>LVKA01000001.1 GCA_001709035.1 Candidatus Thiodiazotropha endoloripes
AGGAGCTGCTTTCTTTGCCATACCCCATTATATCAATTTCAATAATTAGTTTGTGAACTTTCCGCATGACCCACTAGTGGGCCTTAATATTCTTATCAGTTGATGGGTTAAACCATTTGAGAAGCAAAAGCCCAACGACCGCGGACAACCCCGACCCCAACAGAATACCAAGCCTGTCCCCAATGATCAGGGCATCCTCCCCAGTCTGTTCAAATGCCAGGGAAGCGATAAACAGACTCATGGTAAAACCAATACCGCAGAGAACGGAAGTCGCGAACAAACCAAACCAGTTGGCTCTTGTAGGCAGTTTTGCAAAACCCAACAGAATTGCACCGCCGCAAAACAGCATAATACCGAGTGGCTTACCAATAAACAGACCTGCGGCAATGCCCAGGGGGACTGGATCCATCAGATCTCCGATACTCAGGCCGGACAGTGATACACCTGCATTGGCAAAGGCAAAAATCGGCAGGATCAGAAATGCGACCCATTGATGCAAGCCATGCTCCACTTCCCGCAAAGGGGATCGAGTCTCATCTTTCGGATCACTGATCGGAATCATCAATCCCAGAACCACACCGGCCAGGGTGGCATGTACGCCAGACTTCAACACGGCAATCCAAAGTATGATCCCGACAATCACGTAGGCAGACAGGCGTGTTACATGCATGACATTGAGGATTACAAGTGTGGCAATCATTGTGAACGCCAACACCAGACTGTAAAAAGAGAGATCCGCCGTGTAAAAGATTGCGATGATGATGATCGCACCCAGATCATCAAAAATAGCCAACGCCATTAAAAAGACGCGCAAAGAGACCGGCACCCGACTACCCGCCAGGCTGAGAATGCCTAGCGCAAAGGCGATATCGGTAGCAGCCGGGATAGCCCAACCATTCAGTGCCAGCGGATCATCAGCATTCAACGCATAGTAGATAGCAGCCGGTACCAACATACCACCGATCGCACCTAAACCAGGGAGGACGATCTGATCAGCTCTGGACAACTCCCCTTCAAGGAATTCCCGTTTGACCTCCAAGCCGATCAGCATAAAAAAAACAGCCATCAAGCCATCATTGATCCACAACAGTAACGGCTTAGCCAGTTGCAGCCCACCAATGCGTATCTCTACAGGTGTACTGAGAAGTCCGTCATAGACCCAGCTCAGCGGAGAGTTCACCATCAGTAATGCAAGTAGTGCAGCGAATATCAGAATAATGCCACTGGCAGAATCCTGACGCATAAAATCCTGAATCCACTTGGAAAAATCATCCGCGTATATATATTTATTTTTCATCGTTTTGTATTTCAAATGTATCTCTTGTGGCCAAAGCCTTGGATTCACCGCGATTCCAGTGAAATCCAAGCAGCATCAAATAGCAAAAACCCCATCACAGCTGATCTCAATACTATTCTCAGACATGAATGCCCAGACGGTCTCCACGGAGATTGTCAGGAATACCCAATTTCATTCAATACCCGAAAGCCTTTTTTTAACCTGAGATTCTCTAATGTATTGAATCGGTTGACTTCGCGAATAAGTAATTACTCTGCCCATTATGGACAAAATCTAGGCTGGTGACATCCATTAAACCGGTATACAACTAGACGATGAAATAGTAGGAGAATTTGATGGGATTGGTAATGAGCCAATTAAAGTTTCAGCCACCGGTCTCAATACCCTTGCAAGCCACTACGATTTCATCAAACAGGGCACTCATCTGGTTAAAAGCAAATTCCGGATCAATGCTTTTTTCGAACCACGGGCATGCAATATCCAGTGGCCGAATCCGTGTTAGGAAGCATTTGCCGATCAAACCCTCAAAGGAGATCTTTTATTGCGTTGACCAGTTCCTGGCTTTGCGGCTTTATTCGACTTGGGAAACTACCCACCAACTCGCCTTCACGGTTAAGCAGGTATTTATGAAAATTCCAGGCAGGATACTCACCAGCCTTTCGAGCAAGCACCTCATATAAGGGATCAGCATTGCCCTTACGTACCCTGGTCTTTTCAAACATGGGAAATTCGATACTGTAGGTGTTACGGCAGAAGGATTGAATCTGTTTTTCACTACCAGGTTCCTGTGCACCGAAATCGTTGCTTGGAAAACCCAACACAACCAGCCCCTGCTCCTGATACTCCCTGTAGAGCTTTTCCAATCCCTCATATTGGGGCGTATATCCGCATTTACTTGCACTGTTAACGATCAGAACCACCTGACCAAGATAGGCCTCACAAAGATTTATCCGCTTTTCACCAGCGAGCTGCCGTTTGTTGAAATTCAGTGTCTCCGGGCAGTTGCTTTGTGCTGAAACCTGTGCAGCAAGTACCATCAGACCGATAAAAAGTATCCTGATCATATCAGCAAACCCTGCCTGGTATGGGCAAAACCCTGCTGCAGAGTGATCCAGTCAGGGTACTTTAGTAGAGGCTTGTTGGTCTTGAGCAGCGCGGAAGGCTCTACCCTTTCGAACAACTCGGGACGCAACTGTTGCAGGTAGCTCAGCGCTTGTTTGAGTGACATCACCACACTGCGGGAAGTCACTGTGGCGCCAGTTATCTGATCAAACAAACCACCATCCCGCTTGACACCCCACTGATCCTCAGCGGGTGAATTCAATGAACGCCCTTCAAACTGCTCCAGCCAATCTGAACGTCGTGATTCGATTTTGTCTCCTAAACCAGGCGTCTCGCGATGGCTTACAACTTCCACACCCGACAGGGTTCCGTTGGCAAGTATCCCCAACATCAGGGTGATACTACCGTTATAGCCCTTCTGAGCGTCGATACTGAGGAGAGTTGCAACGGGTTGTCCGTCTCTTTTAGCCGTATAGATGGTGATCGGCTCTCCACCATTGAGCCAATCCACCGCGGCCAGCTGGGTGGGATGATCGAGAGGTCGATTATCGTAAGCCTCTCCCCGCAGCACCCGATCGAAAGCCCGATAGGTCTCCTGAAGCCGGTTATCGATAATCTGCTGGGCGGTCTTTTCATGCACCAGAGTCACCATTGAGACCCCGAAAGCCGCGAAAAGACCCAACACCAGTCCAGCTGCGATCAGTTTGTACCAATTCTGAAATGCACGCTTCATAACAGTTCACCATTTCACCCTGTAACCACTTTACTCAGCCTGACTTGGATGCCTGTCAACACTCGTCGATATGTTCATCCAGGGACCCATGGAAAATTTCATGCAGTTGACGCTCTGGTTACACTGAAGTCAGTATTTCAAGGCTAATAACTTCGATAGCATCCATCTGACGGTCATAAAAAAACAGAGTTCCTAGAACCAGTCAGATAGACACGGAGTCTACGAGCCCTCTTATTTGTACAACTTTTAAATCTTTATCTTGTACTTTATGTACAATTAATAGATTAGCTCTCCAGGGGTGAAAATCCAACTGAGAATGCCATGTAAAAATCAGGGGACATCATATTCAGAGAATCAGATCCACACAGCGCAACCTTACCAGCCACACTTCTGTGAATATCCAGGTAATTTATCTGACTTGTAAATGAGGCAAAAAAAAGGGTGCCTAACGGCACCCCGAAAGAAACCGGTAGAGACTACCGGCGGAGGATCATTTGAATGAAACTATTTTGTGCGCTCATCCAGCCACTTACCGATTGAAGGCGGAACCTCTTTCTGTGCCTTTCCGCTGACATAGATACCAATATGGCCGCCTGGGAAAGAGAGCTCGGTGTAGTCCTTACTGCTGGTCAGGCCACGAAGCGCTCTGGAAGCATCCGGTGGCACCAGATGATCTTGTTCCGCATAGATGTTCAGTACTGGACAGGTGATATTCTTCAGGTCGACCTGACGATCACCGATCTTCACGCCGCCTTCGAGAAAACCATTCTGCTGGTAGAAATCCTTTGTGAACTGACGGAAAGTCTCGCCGGCCTGATCCGGGCTGTCGAAGATCCATTTTTCCATCCGCAGGAAATTCTTCAGTTTGTCTTCATCTTCCAGGACGTCGACCATACTCAGGTATTTCTGACCTGTGAGACTGAAGGGTTTCAGCGAGAGAAATGTCCAGTTGAGCAGCTCGCCAGGCACATTGCCCAGGGTGTCGATGAGCAGATCGACATCCATATGCTGTACCCAGGCAGAGAGCATGTTGTCGGGGGTTTTGAAATCGACCGGGGTCACCATGGTGACCAGGTTTTTCACTTTATCGGGGTGCATTGATGCATAGCAAAGGCTGAATGCACCACCCTGGCAGATACCCAGGATGTTGATTTTATCCAGCTTGTGACGCTTGCGAATCACATCGACACAGCGATCCAGATAACCATTGATATAGTCATCCATGGTCAAGGCGCGATCCGCCTCATCCGGATATCCCCAATCCACCAGATAGACATCCTGACCAGCGGCCAGAAGATTCCTGACGGTTGAGCGATTCTCCTGCAGGTCGGTCATATAGGGACGGTTGACCAACGCATAGACGATCAGCGTGGGGACTGAGCTCTGCACCACATCCGCCGGGGACTCATAACGATAGAGGCGCAGTTTGTCTTCACTGTAGACCTCCACTTTCGGCGTTACACCTGCGTCAATCTTGTCTGCATTCAGCAGGTTTTCAACACCTTTGCCCAGCTTGCGGCTGTAGTCGAGCATCTCTTCGGCCAATTGATCGGGCCGCATGTTAAATGGTTGCACGTCTGTTCTCCTCAATTCCTATCACTTGATGTGTACAGGGATAACCTTAGGATGCATCAGCCTTTGGCTGTGCTTTCTTGGTTGCGGCCTTCTTTTTTGCGCTGGCTTTCTTCTTCACCGTCGCTTTCGGCTTGGCAGCGGTTTCTGCCGCAACCGCCTTCGGCTGGCTAGTGGCCAATGAGCGCATCTCGATCATCTGCTCTTTCAGCAGTTCAATCTCGGCTTTCATCGCTTTAGACTCACGACGGGACTCCTGCAGACGGTCCTGCAAGGTGCGCAGCTCGCGACGGGTAGGCATATTCAGACCACCCAGCGCTTCGTCAACTACATGGCCCAGACGCTGCTTCAAATTCATCAGGCTGTTGACCAGCGATCCATGGATCTTGGCGTATTCAGGGGTCATCACCTGCTCGCCGTAAACCTCTTCACTGCTGCTGACCCAGAGATCGTAGAGCCCGCGGGCACTGTCAATCTGCTTGCCGCTTTCAGCGACATCCTGGATCTTGTCTTTCATGCGATTCGCAGCGAGCAGACCCAGGTTGGAGAAGAACTTCATGTACTCACCCAGGTTGCGCTGGTAATTGACCGTTGCATGGGTCAGTTTTTTATACTGCCCCTCTTCCTCACGCATGTAGCCCAGTCCAGGAGCACTCAGGAATCGCTCCAACCCATCCTGGTGCGGCATATTGCGCAACAGGTCACCAGGCATCAGAGAGAGTGAGGAGACCATGCGTTGCCAGTTGTCCATGGGCATCTCCCAGAACGCCATCATCTTGTGCACGGCGTCGTCACCGGCTGATTCTGTACCGTTGTAAACACCCTCCAGACTGTTGGAAAACATGCTCTGCATGTCACTCACAGTGCGGTTGGCCGCATCCAGCCAGTTATTACTGTCCTGGGCATTACCGAAATACCCCTCAGCCAGACGAAAGTAGCTCTTGCTCTGCTCCATCATCTTGCCCATGAAATCACGTGACATATCACTGGCTGACGGAGAAACGGCCTGCCACCAATGGTCCATGGCACTCTCCAGTGGGGATTTGGGAGGCTCCATGCCCATCGCCTTACGGCTCATATTGTTCCAGTTCTCCCAATAACTCTGCTGGATTTTCATCCAGTCTTCGTTCCAAAAAGCTGATTCACTCATGGTATGGTCTCTTGTTTATGTCTCAATAGTTCTTTAGGTGTTTCGTCAGGGTTGAACTGCATTAATCCAGGCATGGTTGTCGTACTAAAGACAAAAGACTATAAAACCCAGCAGAGAACACTCATGTCCAATAAGCTAGCAATAAAATTTGTGCGCTGCAACATTTTTTGTTAAAACATACACCAAGGTTGGCCAATTCATAGTGCAGTTCGAGTGTTTCAGCCACCAACATCGATCTTTCAAACAGACAGATCTCAATAAACAATATAATGTGAGGATTAACCAACGTGAGCGAAAACATAGTCATCGTAGGGGCGGCCCGCAGTGCCATCGGCACCTTTGGCGGCAGTCTGGCGAAAATTCCTGGACATGAGCTTGGCGCGACTGTCATCAAGGGCCTGTTGGAGCGTGCTGGCGTCCAACCCGACCAGGTTGATGAAGTGATTCTCGGTCAAGTACTAACCGCCGGTACCGGCCAGAATCCAGCTCGTCAGGCCAGTCTCGCTGCCGGCCTGCCAGTCGAAACCCCGGCTCTGACCATCAACAAGGTCTGCGGCAGTGGACTGAAAGCCGTACACCTGGCGATGCAGGCTGTTGCCTGTGGCGATGCGGAAATCGTCGTCGCCGGCGGGCAGGAGAACATGAGCCTGGCGCCCCATGTCCTGCCCAACTCCCGTAATGGCAGTAAAATGGGCGATTGGAAAATGATCGATACCATGATCAAGGATGGCTTGTGGGATGCCTTCAATAACTATCACATGGGAACCACTGCTGAAAATATTGCGCAGAAATTTGGTTTTACCCGTGAGGCTCAGGATCAGTTTGCCGCCGCTTCCCAACAGAAAGCCGAGGCTGCGCTGAACGATCAGATGTTCAGTGACGAAATCGTGCCGATCGAAATTCCCCAGCGCAGAGGTGACCCTGTGGTTTTCGATCGGGATGAATTCCCCCGTGCCGGCACAACCGCAGAATCCCTCGGCAAGCTGCGCCCCGCTTTTTCAAAAGAGGGCTCGGTAACTGCCGGTAATGCATCGGGCCTGAATGACGGTGCCGCTGTTGTTCTGGTGATGTCTGAAAGCCGTGCCAAGGAGCTTGGTCTCACGCCTATGGCCAAAATCGTTGCCTTCTCATCGGCCGGCGTGGATCCGGCAATCATGGGTACAGGCCCAATCCCGGCATCGACCAAGTGTCTGGAAAAGGCCGGCTGGAAAGCCGACGATCTGGACCGCATCGAAGCCAACGAGGCATTCGCCGCTCAGGCGATGTGCGTCAACAAGGAGATGGGCTGGGATACGGACAAGGTCAATGTACACGGCGGTGCGATCGCCCTCGGTCATCCGATCGGTGCTTCCGGTTGTCGGGTGTTGGTAACCCTGCTGCATGAGATGCAGCGAAGCAACAGTCAGAAAGGCTTGGCAACCCTCTGTATCGGTGGTGGACAGGGTGTCGCCATGGCCGTGGAAAAAGCCTAAAAGCCGCCCACCCCAACCAGGGCAGTGGGTTGATACCACCCCCAGAGGCGCTTCTCTGCCCTCTGGGGGTGCTCATTGCCGGCCGGCATGAGCATTTTCTCTGCGATCATTCACTCTCAACACTACGCCTGTCGATCCTGCCGGTTTCACCGGAAAAAACCACAAATCCACGCTGCACCAATAAGAACAGCCAAAAGGTGGAGATGAAATTCACGAATCGATCTGTTACGGCAGATAATCCAGATCACCTACGGTTTCTAGGTTCAATGGCCTGATTGTTGTAAACTGGTGCAATTGATTAAGCAACAGCGTCAGGAATATGTCAGATCGTCTTATCAAAAAGTATCCCAATCGCCGGTTATACGATACTGAGCAGAGTAAATACATCACCCTTTCACAGCTGCGCCAGCTGATCGTCGGCGGTGAACTCATCAAAGTCATCGACTCAACCACGGAAGACGACATCACCCGCACCATTCTGCTGCAGATCATTCTGGAGAGCGAGTCCGGTGGTAACCCTCTGTTTACGGCCAACATGCTCTCACAGATCATTCGCTTTTACGGCGGCACTCTGCAGGGTATCTTTGGTAACTATCTTGAGCAGAGCCTGGGGATGTTCACCACCCAACAGGAGCAGATCCGCAAGAACATGGGTGAAGACCCCTTTACCGCGATGACAAATCTGGCTCAAAACAATATGAAATTGTGGACCGATATGCAGAAAGATTTTTTTTCCGCAGCCGGTTTTTCCAGCCCCAAGAAGGAGGAGAAGTAACAATTCCCCTCCATTTTCAGCAATAAACGAAAACAGATAATCATCTGTTTTTATTAGATAATTTTCTTTCTTTTCTGATCATCCATCTGAGTGCACAGCGGCTTGTGCGCTACGACAGCAAATATTTTGTGCGCCGCACAATTTTTTTCTTGACACGCCCTCGAATCTGCCTTATGCTGCACCGCAACAATGCTGCAACGCACAACCAACTAGGAGCACATACCATGGCAAACGCAAAAGAGAGTATCGAGATGATCAATGAGTTCAACACGACCGGTTACGACAGTTTCCGTCAGCTGACCGACATCAGCCTGAAAACCTGGAACCAGGTGATGGAAGCTCAGATCAACACGGTCAGTTCCCTGATGAACACCAGCATGGAACAGCTGAAACTGGTTTCTGAAGCGAAAGACTACCATGAAGCCGTTCGTGGCCAGATGGACCTGACCCGCAAGCTGGGTGAAGAGCTGATGACCAAAACCCGTGAGGCTGTTGAAATGAGCCAGAAGACCGGTGAGGAAGTCCGTAGCTGGTACGAGAGCAACCTGGCTACTGCCAACGAGCAGATCAGCAAAGTCGCTGAGAAAGCCGCTTAATCGCAAGCTGACCAGCTGCCGTGAAAACCGGCGCCTCGTGCGCCGGTTTTTTCATAAAAGGCAGGCTGAATGACGATTCCCAATGTTCTGCTCGCGCCCATCACGCGGTGTTTCGACTCAAAAAGTCATCCTGGAACAGCAGAAACAAGTGGTAGGGATTACCGAAAATCGTCATTAAGATGAAATCCGAAATTTCTTAAAGATGAGGACATAGAATAATGAGCTGTAAAGACAAACTCGCTGTTGTCACAGGTGGTCTGGGTGGTATCGGTACCGCTGTCTGCCTGCGTCTCGCCGAAGAAGGTGCCAAGGTTGTTGCTACTTGTCATCCTGCCGAAGCCGATCAAGTTGATGCCTGGAAAAAGGCCCAACAGGAGCAAGGCGCTCAGGTCGAAGTTGTTGCAGGCGATGTTTCCACACCTGAAGGTGGTGAGAGCCTGATGAGTGAGATTGTCGAAAAATTTGGTCAGGTCGATATTCTGGTCAATTGTGCCGGTATCACCCGTGACACCACCATGAAGAAGATGACTTCTGATCAATGGGATGCGGTGATCGACACAAACCTCAACAGCGTATTCTATGTCACCCGCCCAGTCTGGACCGGTATGGTTGAGCAGGGTTTTGGTCGGGTTATCAATATCTCCTCGGTCAACGGTCAGCGCGGCCAGTTTGGACAGACCAACTACTCAGCCGCGAAAGCCGGCATGCATGGCTTCACCATGGCTCTGGCCTACGAAGGTGCAGCCAAAGGCGTTACCGTCAACACCGTTTCACCCGGGTACATCGAAACCGCGATGACTGCGGCGATGCGTGACGATGTTCGCGAGGCCATCATTGGCGGCATTCCAATGCGCCGTATGGGTCAGCCGGAAGAGATCGCCCAGGCTGTTGCCTTTCTTGCGGACGATGCCAGCACCTATGTGACCGGCGCCAATCTGCCCGTCAACGGTGGACTGTTTATTCACTAATCATCACTTCTCCCTCGAAAGTGATTTTTTCTACCCGGCATCCCCTGCCGGGTTTTTTTTGCCGTTTAAATGGGGCACACCCGCTCACCCTCATGGGCAAAACTGTCATTGCTGGTCGTAAGGGAGAGACGAAGATAACCCGAAGAGGGCTTACAACTTGGGTGTTGAGGCAGGTTTATAGCCGGTAGTTAGCCACGTACAAAAATTCCAGATAGGGATATCGGGCTGATCCGTTAGAGGCTGATGTCGTAGGGGTCATCACCAAAAGGATCTGGCCATGCCGGGTCCTCGGGCCATACGTTAAATTGTTGAGTACTGCTTAACATCTTGTCTCTCCGATTGGTTTTCTTACTTCTATACTCGCAATATCGGTGCCACAAGAAATAACCGTTTGATTTATATCAACAAAGCAAACTGAACAATTCACAATTCATGACAGGTGTAAATAAATTCGACGCCGAAAACGCCAAAAAAGCACACCATTTCGGTAATATTCAACAAAAGTTGTCTAGGTGGTTGAATAAACTCAGCCTGAACACCTGAACAAATTGTTAAGAATTCCGACACTTTAGGGCCTGTAGACACGAGTCCATTACGTCTTGATGGGTCTGTTTTTTTGTGCCCAGCATGGCAGAATGAGCTTGGTGTAGCCCGGCTACAACAGACCCACCCCTTGAGGCACAACAGGACGCATTGGATTCGTGTTTATTGGCCCAAGCAGCGGACTACTCACACAATTCGAAAAAGTCGTTCTGCTTCGCCAAGACATCCCGACACTGGGCTGTCGCATAGGTAAAGCCGCCTGGAACCGAGAACTTATCCTGTTTTTCCATGGTTACCAGCTGATTGGCAGCGCCGCATGATTCTCGCTCAGCGCATTGATTCTGTTTACCACAAACCTTGAGTTGCAACGTTTCACAGGGTGTCTTTTCCCCGGAGGATCGCTTACAGGTTTTAAAAAACTCCTCGTTGCCGAGTCCCTCCAGGCAGTGTGTGGAGGATTCCAGCACCATACCCGCCCAGCTCTCGTTCAGCTCTTCCCGTTCCATGGCTAACAGTTGGCGGGCGGGATTACAAGCGGGTTGATCACTGCACTCATTATGTTCACCACAGACCTTTCTCACCAGCTGCATACAGGCCGCGTTGAGCCGGTCGCGCTCCTGTTCACGCTGTGCTTCGATGATTGCCACATCTTTGATCACAACCCCGTTACGTACGATGATCACCGCACCATTGTCCAGGCTGTGCACGCCGTCCCAGAGCGGCGAGCTGATCCCTTCAGCGGTACGGGTGACCTTATTGGTGTTGGGATCGATCGCTATTTGACTGCCATCCTGCAGAGCACCTTGCCAGGCATGACTATCCGCGAATCCCTCGCTGGCAAAAAAGAGCAGCCCAACCAGGGCTAACAAGCGCTGCGGTGCATAGTGGCCATTTACCCGGCGAGATCTCGCTTCAGGCCGGTTCTCTGTCTCTGTCTGGTGCCGTGTTATCAAAAGAACTGTTCTGATCATGCGACGCAACAGCATGGTTTCACCTCATCAGGGTTCTGTCGACGAATCGGGAGCCGACAGAATATCACAGTTCATACGACGTCAGAGAGTACCTTTTCAACCTCTCCGCCAGTCATGAAAGCGCTCCACCCAGGCCAGCAGCCCCTCCGGTTTGTGAGCACGCTTCCATGATCCTGCCACATACTTGTTGGCTTCGAACAGGGTTGGATAGATATGTATGGTGCCAAGTATCTTGTTCAAGCCGAAACCATGCTTCATGGCTGCGGTGAATTCACCGATCAATTCACCCGCATTCTCCCCCACGATGGTGGCACCCAGCACCCGGTCTTTTCCCGGCGGTGTCAAGACCTTGACCATACCGCGGGCCTCTCCTTCAGCAATCGCACGATCCAGTTCAGCAAGATCGAAGCGGGTCACTTCGTAGTCGATGCCCTGTTGCTGAGCCTCCAACTCATTCAGCCCCACCCTGGCAACCTCCGGATCGGTAAAGGTGGCAAACGGGATCACCGAATAGTCCACTTTGAAGCGGCGAAACAAACCGAACAGGCTGTTCACTGCGGCATACCAGGCCTGATGTGCTGCGGTATGGGTGAACTGATAGGGACCAGCCACGTCACCACAAGCGTAGATGGTGGGAATCGAGGTTTGCAGATACTCATCGGTTGCCAGGGTTCCATTGGGGTTGAGAGCAACTCCCAGCTCCTCCAGGCCAAACCCGGTTGTGTTGGGTTTTCGTCCTACTGCAACCAACACCTGATCGAAAGTCACTTCCACTTGCTCCCCATTATGTTCACAGATCAACACCTGCCCCCCATCCTCCTGGAAAAACTCCACCGCCTTATGACCGACCAACAGCTTAATCCCCTCTTCCCGAAAGCGTTCTGCCACCAATTCGGCCACATCCTCATCCTCCCTGATCATCAATCTCGGCATCATCTCGACAATGGTCACCTGACTGCCGAATCTGGCAAACGCCTGCGACAGTTCGCAACCAATCGGACCACCGCCCAAAACCAACAGGCGTTCCGGCTTCTCCCGCAACTGCCAAAGATTGTCGGAAGTCAGATAGTCTGTCCTGTCGATTCCTTTGATCGGTGGCACAAAGGGTCTGGCGCCGGTGGCAACGATGATATTCTGAGTTCTGAATTCGATACCGTTCACTTCGACACTGTAGGGGGAGGTGATCTTTGCATCACCCTCGACTACATCCACACCCAGACCGGTATAGCGATCCACCGAGTCATGCGGCTCCACCTGTTTGACCACCCGCTGCACCCGTTGCATGATCTCACTGAATTCATATTTCACGTCGATTGCATCGAACCCCCACTCCTGTGCACGTCGGGATTGATTAAGTATACGGGAGCTGCGAATCAGCGCCTTCGAGGGCACACAGCCCGTATTGAGACAATCCCCACCCATCTTATGCTTCTCGATCAGGGTAACCTTGGACTTCACGGCGGCTGCGATATAGGCCGAGACCAGACCCGCCGATCCGCCACCGATAACAACCAGATTACGGTCGAAATCCGAGGGTCGCTGCCACCCTTTCAGGGCTTTTCTCTGTTTGATCATGGCAACCGCTTTTTTCGCCAGCAGTGGAAACAGACCAAGTAGCACAAACGAGCCGATCAGTGCCGGAGAGAGTATGCCGGAAGCACTCTCCAGAGAAGCCAACTGGGTGCCTGCATTCACATAAACAATGGTACCGGCCAACATTCCGAGCTGACTGACCCAGTAAAATGTCCAGGTACCGAGTGGCGTCAAGGCCATCAGCAGATTGATCACGAAAAATGGAAATATGGGCACCAGGCGCAGGGTAAACAGATAGAACGCACCATCCTTCTCGACCCCTTCATTGATCGCTTTGAGACGATCGCCATATCTGGATTGAACCGTATCCCGTAGCAGGAACCGGGCAATCAGAAATGCCAGGGTAGCGCCGATGGTGGAGGCAAAGGAGACCAGTATCAGTCCCCAGACAAAACCGAATACCGCACCGACGGCCAGGGTCATGATCGCAGCGCCAGGCAGTGACAGTGCGGTAACCGCAACATAGACGACAAAGAAGCTGACACTGGCCAGAAGTGGCTGTGCATCCTTCCAGGCGATAATCGCATCCCGCTGGGATTTTAAGTATTCGAGGGTCAGGTATTGGTCTAGGTCGAATACGAAAAACAGTATGATGGCAATCGCGATAACCGACAGAAGAACAAGCTTGCGTGAGTTCATGGAATAAATTCCTTATCAAATTTGTTTTTTGTTATTGAACTACGCTCTATCCTAGCAGATGGATTCAGACCCTAACTGAAAGAAGACAATCACAGTGTTCAGACCCACCGTGGATGATGGCTTGCTAACTGGTCAGACTGATTTTAGCCGGGACATGATCACAAAATCTGTTGCGCACGTCTTGCGGTGCTTAGCATTCATTTGTGAAATACATTACTCAACGGGCTGCAGCACTTTCTGGATCCCGGCATTCGCCCGCTATGTCGGGAATAGATACGTTTCATCTGGCTGAAAGCTATGCAGCACTTGATTTTGATGGGTATAAGCCATAGCAATGACTCACAATCAAAGATTCATATTCTGCACAAGGCAATACAAAACAGACTTGAATGGTGCTTACTCAAACCCGATTTGGTGGGGCATGGCCCCACCCCACCACCGATTTCAGGATGTAGGGTGGGGCCATGCCCCACCGAATACGCTGATGCTCAGGCTAGTAATCAGGTGAAGCATCACCATGATCATCGAATAAACACAAACGCACTGATTTTTTCCGCACAGCAGTAGGCAATCTCCGGAACACAGAAATTTTACTGGCGCCGTCAGTTTTGTTTTGTATTGCCTGAACCATTCAACAGACTGGCGTGAGCGGCAGCCAGCCTGGCTACCGGCACACGGGGCGCCGAACAGGAGACATAGTTCAGACCGGCCCGATGACAAAATTCGATGGAGCTGGGATGTCCGCCATGTTCACCGCAGATACCCACACTGAGTTCCTTTTTGTGTTGACGCCCCCACTCCACAGCCAGATGCATCAGTTTGCCGACACCTTTCTCATCCAGCACCTCAAATGGGTTGTCCTTCAGAATGTCATTCTGGTTATACATGGGCAGAAATTTGTTCTCCGCATCCTCCCTGGAGAATGAGAAGGTGGCCTGGGTCAGGTCGTTGGTGCCAAATGAGAAAAACTCCGCCTCTTCCGCCAGTGAGTCGGCCCGCATACAGGCCCGCACCACCTCGATCATGGTGCCGAAACGGAAGTTGATCTTATGTCCGGATTTCTCCTCCACATCGGCGCGAATCTCATCCACCATCTCTCGCACCTTCTTCAACTCTTCAACGGTACACACCTGGGGCACCATCATTTGCGGATGTACTTCCAGATCCTTGGCGGCACACTCGGCAGCCGCTTCCAGAATGGCGCGGATCTGCATGGAATAGATCTCAGGAAAGGTAATACCCAGCCTCACCCCTCGATGCCCAAGCATCGGGTTGGTCTCGGTCAGGGTTCTGACCTTACGCAGCATGGTCTCCTTTTTCTCGATCGCCTGCTCAACCAGACTCTCATCCACCAAATGACGCAGTGAGTCAGCCTCCTGCTTGGCATTCTCCGGATCCTGCAGCAACATCATGCTGCCGGCCAGTACATTCATTCCCCGCACGGAGTTTCGCAGATGCTGCAACTCCTCCAGATCGAGCAGCAACTGCTGCTCTGTCGGCAGAAACTCATGAATGGGTGGGTCCAGCAGACGGATGGTCACCGGCATGGGTGACATCACCTCGAGGATCGACTTGAAATCACCCCGCTGCATGGGTAGCAGTTTATCCAGGGCCGCCTGGCGCTGTTCCGGAGACTCCGCGACGATCATCTCGATCACCACCGGCAGTCTGTCCACTGCATTGAACATGCGCTCGGTACGACAGAGTCCGATCCCCATGGCGCCATATTTGAGCGCCCGCTTGGCATCGGTTGGGGTATCCGCATTGGTCATCACCCGCAGGTAGGCAACCTCATCGGCCCAGCGTAACAGGCGATTCAACTCCTCGGTAAAATCGGGTTCCACCATGGGAAGCTTGCCCAGATAGACATTACCGCTGCTGCCGTCGATGGTGATCATGTCACCTTCCCGAATCACCGTGCCTTTGGCAATCGCCTCCCGCCGCTGCACATCCACACTGATGCCTTCGGCACCCGCCACACAGGGCTTACCCATACCCCGGGCGACAACTGCGGCATGGGAGGTCTTGCCACCACGACTGGTGAGAATACCCTCTGAGGCAAAAAAGCCATGGATATCTTCCGGCTTGGTCTCCTCTCTCAACAGGATCACCTGCCGCCCCTGATCCTTACCCATCATCTCGGCCCGATCCGCGTCGAATACCGCCACACCACTGGCAGCACCCGGCGATGCGGGCAGCCCCTGGGCGATCGGCTCGGCTTTCACCACATTGTTTAAACGGGGATAGAGCATCTGTTCCAGATAGGCAGGATCAATGCGTAACAGGGCTTGTTCGCGGCTGATCAGCTCCTCTTCCACCATCTCCACTGAGGTGCGCACCATTGCCATGGCATTCATCTTGCCGTTGCGGGTCTGCAGACAGTAGAGCGTGCCCTGTTCGATGGTGAATTCGAAATCCTGTATCTCCTTGTAGTGCGCCTCAAGCTTCTGCCGCAGAGTCTCCAGTTGAGTGGCCATCTCCGGCATCTCATCTGTCAGGCGGGCAATCGGCTTGGGTGTGCGGATACCGGCCACCACATCCTCTCCCTGGGCGTTGACCAGATATTCACCGAACAGTTTGTTCTCACCGGTACCCGGATTACGGGTGAAGGCGACACCGGTAGCTGAATCGTTACCCCGGTTGCCGAACACCATGGTGCAGACATTGACGGCCGTGCCGTTAGCCATATCGGGCGTGATGTTGAACTGGCGGCGATAGTCCACCGCCCGTTTGCCCATCCAGGAGCCGAAAACCGCCTTGATGGCGATCTCCAACTGCTCATAGGGATCTTCCGGAAAGGGACGCCCGGTCTGCTGTTCGAACACGGTCAGAAAACGCTCACTGATCTCCTGAAGATCTTCAGCGGAGAGCCCTACATCCTCGTTCACATGGGCATTCTGCTTGACCGCTTCGAACTCCTCATCGAAGGCCTCATCAGGAACCCCCAGGGCGACCTTGCCAAACAGCTGGATGAAGCGACGATAGGCATCGTAACCAAAGCGAGGGTCGCCGGTCTGTTCGATGACCCCCTGCAGGGTTTTACTGTTGAGTCCAAGATTGAGGATGGTATCCATCATTCCGGGCATCGACATGGCGGATCCGGAACGCACCGAGACCAGCAGCGGATTGGCCGGATCACCGAAACCCTTGCCGGTGGACGCCTCTACCTGCTGCATGTGAGTACGCACATCTTCCATCAATTCGGTGGGCAACACTTTGTTTTCGTTTGCCAGATAGTCGAGACAGGCTTCCGTACTGATGACGAAACCCGGTGGCACATTCAAGCCGAACTGGGTCATTTCACAAAGGTTTGCACCTTTGCCTCCGAGCAGTTTCTTGTTTTTTCCGTCACCCTTATCGAATGCAAAGACATGTCGTGAATTACTCATGGTGTCGCTTCTCCCTTGGTTTTTATAGTCGCCCAATAGTGTTCAGGTCTGTTGTGAAGCTATGATCAGCGCGAAGAAAAAGACCACCCTCCCCAGTCCTTGTCTTCACAGCAAGATTGCAATATCTGCCGTGGGGGCTGTTATCGCTGATCCAATCGGTGCTGTTGGCCTATTTATCCGGGACAACACAAACAGTTTGGAATAGTGTTAACAGACCCGTGTTCAAGCAGGTTATAATACTCCTTTTTTGTTGCTAGACCATTAATAGATCCATGGAAAAAACCTACAACCCACACGCCATTGAGCAAAGCTGGTATCAGACTTGGGAGGAGCGCGGTTATTTCGCACCAACCAAAACAGACGGTGACAGTTACTGCATCATGATTCCCCCACCCAATGTCACCGGCAACCTGCACATGGGACATGGGTTCAATAACACCATCATGGACACACTGATCCGCTATCACCGGATGAAAGGTGACCAGACACTCTGGCAGCCCGGTACCGACCATGCCGGTATCGCCACCCAGATGGTGGTGGAGCGCCAGCTTGAGGCGGAACAGAAAAAGCGCCACGACCTGGGACGGGAGAAGTTCATCGAAAGGATCTGGGAGTGGAAACAGGAGTCCGGCGGCAACATCACCCGGCAATTGCGCCGGCTGGGCTCCTCCCTCGACTGGCAACACGAACGCTTCACCATGGATGACGGGCTCTCCGATGCGGTCAAAGAGGTATTTGTCCGACTCTACGAGGAGGGACTGATCTATCGGGGTAAGCGCCTGGTCAACTGGGATCCCAAACTGCACACCGCGGTCTCCGATCTGGAGGTACTCTCCGAAGAGGAGAATGGCTACATGTGGCATATGCGCTACCCTCTGACCAACGGCCAGGGCCATCTGATTGTCGCCACAACCCGCCCGGAGACCATGCTGGGTGACTGCGCGGTTGCGGTGAATCCGAGCGACGAACGCTACAAGCATATGATCGGTGAGTTGCTGGAGCTGCCGCTGACCGGCCGCCGGATCCCGATCATCGCCGACGAGGAGCATGTCGACCCTGAATTCGGTACCGGCTGCGTGAAGATCACACCGGCCCACGACTTCAACGACTATGCGGTCTGGCAGCGTCACCGGGATGAGATCAATATCAGTGAACAGATCCACGGCGGTCTAATCAACATCTTCACCATCGATGCGGCGATCCGCGACAATGAGACGGAAGAAGGTAGCCTGCTGCCCCAGAAATATGTGGGCCTGGACCGCTATGAAGCGAGAAAACTGATGGTGGCCGACCTGCAGGAGCAGGGATTGCTGGAGAAGATCGAGGATCACAAACTGATGGTTCCCCGGGGGGACCGTTCCGGCGCGGTCATTGAACCATTCCTTACCGATCAGTGGTATGTGAAGATCGCCCCCCTGGCCAAACCGGCCATTGAGGCGGTAGAGAGCGGTAAAATCCGTTTTGTCCCGGACAACTGGAAAAACACCTACTACGAGTGGATGCGCAATATCCAGGACTGGTGCATCAGTCGTCAGATCTGGTGGGGACACCGGATACCCGCCTGGTATGACGATGAGGGCAATGTCTATGTGGGTCGCTCCGAAGCGGAGGTGAGAAGCAAGCACAATCTTGCGGATGACTATCTGTTGCGACAGGACGAGGATGTGCTCGATACCTGGTTCAGCTCCGCCCTGTGGCCCTTCTCTACCCTGGGATGGCCGGAGCAGACCGAGCGTCTGAAAGATTTCTACCCAACCAATGTGCTGGTCACCGGTTTCGATATCATCTTCTTCTGGGTGGCCCGGATGATCATGATGGGTCTGAAGTTCATGGACGATGTGCCCTTCAAGGAGGTCTATGTGCATGGCCTGGTGAGGGATGGCGAAGGCAATAAAATGTCCAAGTCCAAAGGTAATGTGCTCGATCCCATTGATGTCATCGACGGCATCGACCTGGAGTCCCTGGTCAGCAAGCGCACCAGTGGCATGATGCAGCCCCATCTGGCGCAAAAGATCGAAAAGATGACCCGCCGAAGTCTGCCGGACGGCATCCCCGCCTTCGGCACTGACGCGATGCGTTTCACCTTTGCCGCACTGGCCGCCACCGGCCGTGACATCAAGCTCGATATGGGACGTATCGAGGGCTATCGCAACTTCTGCAACAAGCTCTGGAACGCCGCCCGTTATGTGATGATGAACGTGGAAGGCCAGGATTGCGCAATCGGCGAAATCAAGACCGGACACTCAGCCGCAGCCAGCAGGCTGCAGCGCTCCCTGGCTGACCGTTGGATCCTGTCGCGCCTGCAGAAGACCAAGCAGGCAGTGGCCGATGCCATCGACGGCTACCGTTTCGATCATGCCGCCCAGGCGATCTATGAGTTCACCTGGAACGAGTATTGCGACTGGTATCTGGAACTCTGTAAACCGGTGCTCAACAACGAGCAGGCCAGTGACGAGGCGAAACGGGGTACCCGACGTACCCTGGTGCGGGTACTGGAAAATCTGTTGCGACTCACCCATCCGGTGATGCCTTTCATCACCGAAGAGATCTGGCAGCGTGTTGCCCCCATAGCCGGTGTCGTTGCGGCCACTGCGGGAGACATGCCAGCGGAATCCAGCGCAACGATCATGAATCAACCCTACCCTAAAGCACGTCAGTCTCTGATCGATGAAGCGGCTGAAAGTGAGATGGCCTGGGTGATGCAGTTCATCCTTGGCATTCGAAAGATCAAAGGTGAGATGAATATTGCCCCCGGCAAGCCGGTGCCTGTGCTGCTGGCCAATACCAGCGAGAGTGACAAGCAGTATGCGGAACGGCATCGCCCGTTTCTCGATTTTCTGGCGAAGACCGAATCGATTGAGATCCTGGCCCCGGAGGATAAGGAACCGGAATCCGCTACTGCCCTGGTGGGTGAGATGAAAGTGCTGATCCCCCTCGCCGGCCTGATCGACAAGGCCGCTGAAATCAAGCGACTGGAAAAAGAGATCAACCGCCTGCAATCTGATGCGGAGCGTACTGACAAAAAACTCTCCAACCCCAACTTTGTCGACAAGGCGCCTGAAGCAGTTGTTCAGAAAGAGCGAGACAAACTGGCGGAAAGCCGCAAAGCGTTGGAAAGCCTGCAGGCTCAGTTGGAGAAGATTCAGCAGTTGTAGTCTGCGAGTAAGACTTTTAGGCCGCGAATGAACGCAAATCACCGCTAATGGCCGCAAACACTATTTTATTTTGCGACTCTTATTTGCTTTCAACTGCGGCCTAAATTGTCTTTTCCAATAGCAGGTTTTTAGCGGCGAATCGATCACTCACCGCACCGGCGTCATACTATAGCGACGCAGAAAAGCTGCGAACTCCTGCAGTGCCTCCACCCCGCTGGTCTCTGCCTGGGCACACCATTGACTGAGTGCTTCGAGACGCTTCTCATGGCTCGATGCCTGCTGCTCCCAGATCTTCTGCAGTCGCAGTTTAAACTGATAGACATTGTCCAGCGCACTGTTGTGATCAAGAATATCCCGCAGTTGCTGGCGATCATTGTCAGTCAACAACATCGCATCCCGACGAACCAGACGCTGTGCATTACGGTAGAGCCGTCGCAAGGGCTTGTCCGCCTGACGAATCTCGGCACGAAATACCGGTTTCAGAACCCGACGGCGATAGTCACTGAAAAGCTGCAACCGATTCACGGTCAAGGCTTTGATCGCATCCAGGTCAAGTTGAGGCCGCTCCGCAACGAAGGCGCGCTTGGGAGCCACCTTGAGTACCTTTGCCAAACGCAGATAGGAGAAGAGCTTGATATAGAACCAGCCCAGATCGAACTCGAACCAGCGATTGGACAACTTGGCGGAACTGCCAAACGCATGGTGATTGTTATGCAGCTCTTCACCGCCAATCAGAATGCCCCAGGGAACAATATTGGTTGATGTGTTGGGGATCTCAAAGTTTCGGTAGCCCCAGAAGTGGCCAATGCCGTTGATCACCCCAGCCGCCCAGAATGGAATCCAGATCATCTGTATCGCCCAGACGGTGATTCCGGCCGGCCCCAGTAGGATAAACTCCACCACCAACAACAGACTGATACCTAAAAAGTTATGGGGTTGGTAGAGTTTCCGTTCGATCCAGTCATCTGGAGTCCCTTTCCCGTAACGCTCCAAGGTCTCCTGATTGCCCGCTTCCGCCTTATAGAGCTCAGCCCCCCGCCATAACACGGTGCCCAGCCCCCGGGTCTGAGGGCTGTGCGGGTCACTCTCGGTTTCGCACTTTGCATGGTGTTTGCGATGTATGGCCACCCACTCCCGGGTCACCATACCGGTGGTCAACCAGAGCCAGAAGCGGAAAAAATGGCTGATCACTGGATTCAGCGTCAGGGCTTTGTGGGCCTGATGACGGTGCAGAAACACCGTAACCGAAACAATTGTGATGTGGGTAAGCCCCAAGGTCAGAAGAATAACTTCAAGTAGAGATAGATCGAACAACCCATTGAAAATCATTGAATAAGTACCTACAAATGCAAGCCGACCCTAACCCCATGACCAAGCGTGTCAGCGATTGATCAGCCAGTCAGCAGGTCGATAAAAATCCCCCTGGGCCAATTCCAGCACCGACCCTTTACACTTTATAGCTTATAAAATGGCCTCTGTTCCAATTAAATGCTGAGTGACAGACGAGAGACGATTCATCATCCTAGGCCAATGAGAGCAAGGCGGAAACCAGAAGATTGGCATCATAGTTGGGGGCACTCTGTTGGGTGATCAGGGGTACATCGATCAGCTGAATACCCCATTTTTTCCACAACTCATGTTGTTGATCCGCACTCACTGTGCCGTGCCTGCTATCGAGTAAGACAAAATTCAGGAGTCGTTCGGAGGCGACTGTCTGAGAGGTGCCGGACCGGAGGTAGCGCATCAGTTGCTGCAGGCTCTGATTGAGGTTCATATTAATCTGTTCAGGATCGTCCCCCTGATTGGGCACAAACACTTTCGGGCAGTCGTTGGCTGCGATCGAGGCACCAACCCCCTGTGGCAGCAGATTGGCTATCAGGCTCGAGTAAAAACTGCCCGGAGGATAGCAGATCAACTCAGCCTGCTCGATAAGCCGTTGATTCTTTTTGCGCAGCTTGACCTTCACCGGCTGATAGTCATGCAGCGATTTCGACAGGAACAGATCGGTGACATTCGAGACCAGCGGATCCACCTCTTTCCCGGTCAGCAGATGCTGCCCGATCACCTGACGACCATCCGCCAAATCAGCCGCCAGATGGTAGTCCGCATTGACGATGGCACGCACGGTACCCTGCACACCGACCAGCTTCTCAAACAGAAAAATGACCGGATCGAGATGCTCATGATTATTCAGATATCCGCCGGTCAGAATCAGGTTACCGATACTTGCTCCTTTGAGATTGAAATCCACCGGCATGGCATCATAGAAGCAGCTCAGCAGGTTACGAATGATGCGTCGCATGGGATTCGGCACCAACTCGATCATCGGATGGCGGCCCCGGATCATCATCTCCAGCTGCTTAATCAGCTCAGCTCGTTTGGAATCGTTTGGGAAACGATAGGTAAAGAGCTTGTAGATCTCGGGATGACCGGTCACACTTTCATCCGCCAAGGCCATCAAGCGACTGCGTAGATCGCCGATCGAGGGCATATTGAAAGCCTGGCGCAACTTTGCAGAACTTCCCCCGGAATCAAAAGGGGTTACCAGATGAATTGAGTTATGGGTGTAGTTTTTGAGTATCCGGCTTACGCTGTTCAGAGCGGTACCGCCACTGAAAAAGAGCACTCTGGGGCCCAGTTCCGGTAACCGTTGACAGCGACTGATCTTGATCGGGTCGGGAATGGTAATTGAGCGGGTAACCCGAATCTTGGTGTAGCTGGTCAACTGATCATCCACTGGAATTGAGGCCTATTGGTTTAAAATCGAGGTGCGCTGTCGGAGTAAGTTCATGTCCGACAGGGCCAAGGGAGTGAACTTCCTTTGCATCACATAAGTGAATAATAAACCAGTTGACGATAAATGTGTCCCTGAAGGCCTAGTGGGCCACGCGGTAAATAAGGCAACGATCAGCCGGACCCACTAGAGTTTTGCCGGTTCGATCAGCTGCGCCAGCTTGGCGGCGTCGGTAATGACCACGGCACCACGGCGGGTCTCCACAGCCCCTTCAGCGACAAAGCCCTGCATCAGACGGGCGATGACCTCACGGGTGGTCCCCAGATGTCCTCCCAGTGCCTGCTGGGTCATGCGTAATATACCCTCTTCCGAGGCGTTACTGAGAATGAAGTTGGCCAGACGCTGATCCAGGTTGCAGGCATGTACCTGCTCCAACTCCTCCATCAGGCGGAATACCAGAGAGGAGAGCGCCTTCACCGTCAGATTCTGTACAGTTGATTCAGCTTCGAACAGCTTGCGATAGAGTGCACCCGGAATCACATCCACATGGGTATCCCCATCGGTCTCGACCCAGGCCGGATAACGCAGATCATTGAACAGGCAGTTCAGTGCCAACACACAAGTCTCTCCAGGGTCAAGAAAATAGAGTGTCGCCTCACTCCCCTGGGGGGTGTAAGTAAAGACCCTCAATCGGCCCTGGGTAACCAGATAGGCGCCGGATACCACCTGCCCTTTGTGAATCACCGCGGTAGGTTTTGAAAAACATTTTCGCACGACACCGTTTTCAAACAATTCCTGACCGGATGGCGTGAGCTCGAGAAATGTTTCAGCCACATCTGCTCCTTTACTTCTGAGAACACAAAACCGCCAGCCTGCATCGACAGACCGGCGGTAGCAAATGTTAACCCATGCGTAAGGGGTGGGCAAAAAGCAACGATTTCTTTCAGGTAATGAACGGATTTAGTCAGATGAACAGACGGTTTTATGACCACTACGGCCTAACTCATCTACCGGCCATCCGTTTCCAGTGCACCACGCATCATCTTGGGAAATTGATCATTGGGACACTATAGCTTCATCTCTGCTTCCTTTGGCAAGTTTGATCCGCTCGAGGAGTGTATCGCTGCTGAGCGATTGCAGAAAAGCGACAAGTTCCTCAATTTCTTCATCGTTCAAAGCCGGACGATCAAGCTTGGTCATGACTTTGTGATCATCCGACCAGACCAGATAGCGGCCGGTATGTCCCAACTGAACACTGGACATGATTCGCACCACCTCTTTGAGCTCACTCACTGAACCGTTATGCAGCCAGGGGCCGGTCAAGGCGACATTACGCAGCGATGGTACCCGCCAGCTACCACGACCAGTTCCTGCCATTGCGGCGCCTGTATCCCGGGTCAACTCATACTGCTGCTCAAAAGGGGTTGGATAGATTGGAAATATCCGCAGCGGGGCCCGTGGATCAAACAGACTGGCGCCACTGAAGTTGGGGCCAAAGTGGCAGTTGACGCAACCCAGGCTCTGAAATGATGCCATCCCACGTAACTGTTTTGCCGAGAGCGCATCCAGGTCACCCCGTACAAAACGATCATAAGGGGTATCCGGTGTGATCAAAGTCCTTTCATAGCTGGCGATTGCCTCTGCGATCCGCTCGATATCGATCACTGTATCAGCACCGAAGGCATCGGCAAACAGGGGTATATAGGTTTTGTCGTCCAGTACCCGTTGTACGACCTCATCCCAGGAGGGCATACCCATCTCAATCGGGTTGATCAGTGGACCTTTCGCCTGCTCCTCCAGGGAAGCGGCGCGGCCATCCCAGAACAGCACCGATTGAAACGCGGCATTCCAGACAGTTGGCGCATTACGCCCACCGAGTTGGTTGTTGATGCCCAACGATGTCGGCAGTCCGTCATCCCCGCTGCCACCGATCACATCATGACAGGAGCTGCATGAGAGTGTCCTGTCCCGGGAGAGATTCTTATCGAAGAAGAGTCTTTTACCCAACACGATTTTCTCAGTGGTCATTGGATTGTTTTCCGGTGCCGGCGCCTGATCCGGCAGGGTCTGCCAGACATAGGGGGACGAGCTCCTCGCTACCTGATTACCCGCTACTGGATCCGAATCCAGCGATTGCCAGAGAAATCGTTTTGAGGCCGGTATCCCGAGCAGTGGATCATACTCAGAGATGACTGGCTCCACATCGGGCTGTTCAATGAAAGGCTCGATCACAGCACCGGGGAAATTGGTAACCGTGAGAATTATCATCAATTTGACGGCCAGCGACAGAATCCCTGTACCCAATGCGGTCGCCAGAAACCACTGCCCACTCTTTGCCAGCCGACCTTTAGGCCCAAGATCGTAGCGGACCATGGTGAACAGCACCGCGAGCCCAACCACCAAGGCAACCAGCGCCACACTTAAAAAATTCATAATTGTGAGATTCAACATCAGTTCATCCTCGGCTATTGGCTATCTCCCACAGCCGGGTTCCTGCCGGTTGTGGGTTGATTGGAGATCTATCCAAAGTTCTGATTTGCCCGGCGGGGTTATGATTCACCCCTATCGCCAGGCAACACCACGCTCATTCTGCTTTGCTAGAGACAGAACCGGTCTCATCTGTGCGTGTTGGATTGGTGTTAACAGAACCTAGGTATCACACCGTTGAAAAAAGGTGTCACCCGGGGTTACCGTTGTGACCTCAGTGATGCTGTCAAATGACAACCCAACCCTTTCATGGGCTCTTTGAACGGCTTCTGCATCCTCAGCCATGGTGAAGCAGAATGCCCGGGCATCTTCGTAATTGAGATGAATTCTCAACGGTACAACATCTTCCTCCATACACGCTTGTTCGTATCGTGTATAAAACAGCTCAAATTGCTCCTTTGTCAGTCCTGCGGGAAAGGTTTCATGCTCTTGGCTGTGGGTATCGATAAAGAACTTCATCATTTTCATAGTAATTACCTCTGTTGTAGTCAGGAATTAAACTACAGCAGCCGTTATGCAGCTTCAGTAGCAAATGCTACATAACGAATATCGATTTGATATGGTGTACAATGGTGTCGAAGATCTGGCGTTTTTTCAGGCGTAACAGGGCAAATTGGATCTGCTTAACAAGCCCGGTGGAATCTATAACCGTGAAGATATTCTTTAAGCATGAACAACCCCGCAACTGACCAAACTAAGAATCTTGAGCGCGAGGTAACACTTACCGTTGGAGTCTATGCCCTCCAGGCTGCCTCGTTTCTGTTTGTGATCACGCTCCTGGTGGGTGTGATTATCAACTATGTTAAGCGCGATGACGTCAAAGGCACCTGGCTGGAATCCCATTTCCGCTGGCAGATCAGAACCTTCTGGTTCGTACTGTTATGGTCAGTCATCGGATTTATGACAACCATAATTTTGGTTGGTTATGCGATTCTGTTTATAAATGCGGTATGGTTGATCTACCGCATAGCCAAGGGCTGGTTGAGTCTGCAAGATGAGAAAGCGCTATACCTGAACAGTTAATGGGTAAATAAAACATAGGTCTGACTGCCTTACACAGGTATTCTTCTAAACCAACTTTACACAATTTGATTGATCATCCATGATTTCTGTTATCCGTCTAAAAGAGGCTTTGATACGGGGTGCAATCTGGGCTTTTATCGGTCTCCTTTATGCGATGCTTTTCGTCGTCTTTTCAGCTTTCGCCGAGTTCTGGGAGTTCCCGATTAATTCCTATCTCTTTGCCGGTGTTCTCTCCGCAACCCTTGGCGCATTGATTTACAGCAGTATGCGGCTTGCAGTACTGATGACCGTCATCATTTCACCTGTCTGTATCTTTTTTTTCATATTGGCTGAAAAACCTGTCAATCTCATGATCATTATGATACTCACTGCAGTTTTAGGTGGCATAATCGGTGCTTTGTACGGGCTTTTTTCTATGGGATCAAGAGTCAACCGGGCTGATGCTAAAACCCTGGCTGGTTTCAGTTCCGGTTGGTTGGTATCGATTGTCTATCTTCTGTTCTCAGGTTTTCTGTCGACACTCCCTATTGCTATCATTATCGCCTTGATGTGCCCGCTGACCGGGATAATCTATGTCTTCCTGGTTCCTGGATTTATCAAACTATACGATAACCTTCTACCCCCGATTGGTGACGGCCTGATGGTTGGAGTAGGTGTTTCAGGTTTCGTGACGCTAAGCTTTTTCATTATGATAAGCTCCATTGACAGCGAAATGGCAGGGCCTTTGATCGAGGCATTGACAACCATCCAGTTAAAGCTACCCGATGCTATGGTTGGTGGGATTATAGGCGGAGGATCTGCTGGAGTTCTTTCTGGGCTCTTATTGACCGACTGGCAGGACCTTTAATACATTGACTGATTTCAGCTCTTTTTAACCTTTTTGATACCGGCAGTTTCAAGCAGTTTTTCTACTTTATACTCTTCTACCGGCTTACTGAAAAAGTAACCTTGACCGACCTCGCATCCCTTTTCGATCAACCAGTCAAGCTGTCCCTGCTCTTCGATACCTTCGGCCAATACCGACATATTTAGGCTATGCCCCAAGGCGATCACTGAATTAGCAATACTCTGCTCATTGCTCTCTTTGGTTATATTCCGAATAAAAGATCGATCGATCTTTAGGCGATCGAAGCGAAAATCCTTTAAATAGCTTAATGATGAAAACCCTGTTCCAAAATCATCCAGCGCCAGGCGGACCCCAAGTTCATCCAACGCCTTCAGGGTTTTTCCAACATGTTCCGTATCCTGAAGGAAGATAGCCTCAGTTACCTCTAATTCCAATCTACAGGGTTCTAATCCAGTCTTTTTCAAAGCCTCTTCAACGATAAGCGCAAGATCTGTATGTCTAATCTGTACTGGTGAAATATTGATCGCCATATGTTCAAGAAAGTACCCGTTTTTCTGCCAATGGATCATTTGTCGACAGGCACTGTAAATCACCCATTCACCAATTGTATTGATATCACCCGTCTCTTCCGCCAAAGGTATGAACTTATCAGGCATTACTATCCCATATCCTGGCCGATCCCAACGGATCAACGCCTCAACACCGACAATACGCTGATCACGCAGTGAGAGTTGTGGTTGGTAATGCAGTAACAGCTCACCATGATTAACTGTATCGTGTAATGCTTGTTCTATATCTATCCTTTGCGCTGCTTGTTTTGTTATATCCTCGGTATAGAACCAAAAACGGTTTCTGCCATGCTCTTTTGCTCTGTACATCGCCGCATCTGCATTCCTGATCAGAGTTGTGACATCTTGCGCATCATTTGGATAGAGACTGATACCAAGACTTGCCGTCACAATCATCTCACGACCACTTACTTCAAATGGCAGTTTGAATGTATCAAGAACCTTACCCGCCATATCGACCAGGTTATCCATCTCCTTTATATCTTCAAATATCAGAACAAACTCATCCCCCCCCTGTCTTGAGATGGTATCTATTTCACGAAGATTCGCCTGAAGCCGATTGGATACTGAAAGTAAAAGTTCATCACCGACAGGATGGCCTAATGAATCGTTTATATTCTTAAATCGATCCAAATCAAGAAACATGACAGCTGCCATAATGCCATCCCGGCTTGCTCTGTCGATCGCATGTTGCATCCTGTCATTCAGTAAAATGCGATTTGGTAACCCTGTCAATGGATCATGATGCGCAAGATAATCGAGTTTTTCCTGGGTCTTTTTGATCGGTGATATGTCTGACAAAACTGCCACGAAATGGCTAGCGTCTCGATTGTCATCATAGACTGTACTGATCGTCTCCCATGCTGGGTATACCTCACCGCTCCTTCGCCTGTTAAAGATCTCGCCACACCAACTGCCTTCTTTTCGGATTGAATGCCACATTTCTTTGTAAAAATCATCATTGTGCAGCCCAGATTTAAACAGGCGCGGGTTCTGGCCGATGACGTCATTTTTCTGATATCCATTAATCCCCAGAAACGCCTGATTGACATCGAGAATCTCACCCTCGAGATCAGTAATCATCACCCCGTCATTGGTACTATCGAACGCCTTAGCCCATTGCCTCAGTCGGATATCTGTCTTTTTACGCTCTGTGATATCCTCTGACACACCAAGTAGGAACATCGCCTCGCCACTATCGCTGTAGATCGGAACCTTGCGGGTATGTAGAATCCGTTCTCCAATAGGTGTATTGATACTCTCTTCCGGTATTTCAAGAATCGTTCTGTCCGCTAGTACCTCTCTGTCATTTTTGACAAAATGATCCGCCTGTTGGGCAGGAAAGAAATCATGATCACTCTTTCCTATAAATGCCTCTTTTGGTAAACCTAACAGCTTGACACCAGCACTGTTCATATTGGTAAATTTGAGTGTCTTTGCATCCTTCACAAACAGCATCAGTGGTAGTTGGTCGATAATCGTATTCAATTCATCTTCACGAGACTTGATGTCTCTGATCATCAGATTCATGGCTGCGGCGAGATCACCCAACTCATCATGGGTATCAATTTCAAGTCGCGTGCTGTAGTCTCCTCTACGTAGTTGCTCAACACCATCCATCAATCGAGCCATTGGCCGACGGATAAATTTGTTCAGCGACAGCAAACTCAATGGAATTGCGAACAGCGCAGTAATCAACATAGCCATGATCACCGCATCGCGAGTTTTTTCAGCCGCTATCTGATAGGCACTGACCGGATAACTCGAGATCAAATAGACCGAGTTGTTATCAGGCAGCTGCAATTTAGCAAGACTGAAAAAAACATATTCATTTTCATATAACTGATCACCCACCAGACCTTCATGCAGCAATACCTTCCGCAATGAATCACTGGTTATCAACCTTTCACTATGACTTGATACAACTAGTTGATAATTTGCATCGAAGATATCGAACCTCATTGGTGGGTGTACTGTAGAACGCACAAACTCCTGACCCAATCTGGTTGCCAGTACCACAGTGCCTATTCTTTCAGGTAGTCCATTACCTCTGTTTTTTGTTATCGGTTGAGTATATTGGACCGTCAATCCATTTTTGTCGCGATGGTAAGCAATACCATCAAGCGTCGGCCTATTCTGTTTTATCTGAACATCCAGAGAGTCTCCATAGATCGGCTCCTGTTTTCCTTGAAACTCGTCAGTCCTGATGATATTCAGCGATGCCTTACCGGCCTTATAGCTCTGAATACCCATAGTATATCGCTCATTACCAAATGACACGTAGGTAACCAGATCCCCATCACGGTCATATACATAAACCTCATCAGCTTCCCCTGACTTGACCGCAGCTAAAATACGCACACCAACCTGCTTCTTTTCCTGATCAAAAAGCACAGCATTGTAGTTGAGTATATCTTGATAATTATTGACAAGGTGTACAGACGCGATGATCTGCTCTTCTACTGCGATCGCATCTGCCTCCAATATCAGTTTACGCTCAATTCTTTCAATAGACTTCTTGATATTCTGCACATGAATATCTGTTTCCTTAAGGGCGGAATCCCTGTGATACTCATGCAGACTTTTATTTATAAAAAAACCCGCCGTAACCAGCGACAGAGCGGTTATCAATAAGGTGAACAGTAGCTGCTTGACACTAATTGAGAGAATCATAATTAAAAGATAGGCGGCACCATATCAGCATTTTCACGAGTCACTTTTATGGACTCCAGGATTATTTCCTTCGGTACTTCCTTACCACTCAGTATTTGATTGGCAATATAGGCTCCCTCCTTACCTCCCGTTGGATAGGTAAAGCTGATCGACTGATCCCCATCCCGAATGGCCTGCTGAGCTTCCCGAATATAGTCAATACCGATAATCGGTATGGAACTGGGCTCGATACCGTGCTTTCGCAACACCATTCTTGCACCTGCGGCCATGCTGTCACTTTGTGCATAGATGGCATCAAAAGAGAGGCCCTTTTCGAGTAATTGCTCCAAAGCGAGCATGGTATCCGCTCGCAGGTAGTTACCCACAATGGGGGTAATGGTGATAGCCGGGTGTTGCGCCATAATCTCGGTAAAACTGTCACTTCTGTGTATTGTTGGCGTGGCGCCGGGAACGCCAACCAACATAAGGATATGACCACGATTATTTAGAACTTTAAGCAGATATTCGGCAGCAGCTCTGGCAATTCTTCTATTATCCGGATGTATGAACGTGGTAAATCCGTCCCCATCAATTCCCCGATCGAGCAGCACCACAGGTATGTTCTTGCTATAGACTTTTGTAATGATATCCGTGAGAGCACTCTTCTCTCGTGGACTTACCATCAACAAATCCACTCCACGGCTCACCAATTCCTCGATATGCAGGACCTGCAGTGCGGTATCACCTTTTCCATCGGTATAGATAAACTTTATGTTTGGGTGTCGTTCAAACTCCCTCTTTACCTCCATGACCTGGGCCAGGCGCCAGTCATTTGCCAGCGTATCCTGTGCAAAGCCTACAAGAAAAGCCTCCTCTCCATACAGATCAGGAATTCCGTTCACACAAAGAACACAAAGCAAAAGAAAAAGTTGAGCATTTTTTTTAATTAGCATCAATTTAATCCTTTAACTACCAATCTCTGCCACCTGCCTAAAAACCCTATATATTCAGAGCGGCAAATTACCTGAGAAATTGATTGACCAATCAGCTTTAAAGCTATTTCACTGACCTATGGCAATAAAACGAATAACTGATCCTCTAACATCACGGTCAGCGGGCATCAAGGCAATCTGATTAATTCAATTTATGAATTATTTTTTGTCGGAGACAGTAAGAATCCGCTCCTGCTACGCACAAATGACAACGAAAACTGATACTAACATTGTGCCTGCAAAACAACCGGCTATCTGACTTGGGGCCGGGCCAATAACCTATATTAATCAGGCATTCACTCGTCCAACCACTCAGAGTGAACAAAACCAAATTCCGGTTGATCGATACGTTCGTAGGTGTGCGCGCCAAAAGCATCCCGTTGCGCCTGTATCAGGTTTTGTGGCAGACGTTCAGTACGGTAACTGTCGAAATAACTGAGACAGGCTCCCATCACCGGTAGCGGAATACCCGCTGTCAGCGCAAAACCGGTCACCCGGCGCCAGGCGCCCTGGAGCCCTTGCAGTTGATGGCTCATCTCAGAATCAATCATCAGGTTGACCGGTTCAGGATCGTTGGAAAAGGCGACTCTGATCGGATCGAGCAGGCGCGCTCTGATAATACACCCCCCTTTCCAGATCCTTGCCGTTTCCGCCAGGTCCACCGACCATTGATAGCGATCAGAGGCGCTGCGGATCAATGCCATACCCTGGGCATAGGCAGTGATTCTCGAGGCATAGATCGCGCCATGCAGATCGGCCAGTATGGCCTTATGATCCACACCTGCTGAAGCACCGGGTCCCTTCAACAAATCGGCTGCAGCGACCCGCTGCTGCTTCATCGATGAGAGCACTCTGGCATCGACAGCAGCCGAGATGCCAGGGACCGCAACCCCCTGCTCCAGGGCGGCCTGAACGGTCCAACGTCCGGTGCCTTTTTGTCCCGCCTTGTCCATCACCAGGCTGACCAACGGCTTTCCGGTCTCATGATCCATGACTTTCATCACCTGGGCGGAAAGCTCGACCAGAAAAGACTCCATCGGTCCCTGGTTCCACTGATCAAACACCTCAGCGATGTCCTGCTCCTGCAAACCGAGCCCGCGTGCCATCAGATCATAGGCTTCCGCCAATAACTGCATGTCGGCATACTCGATGCCATTGTGCACCATCTTGACAAAGTGGCCGGCGCCATCCGGTCCTACATGGGTGACACATGGACCGGCTTCGGTTTGTGCCGTGATCGCTTCAAATACCGATTTAACCTCGGTATAGGAGTCTGCAGAGCCTCCCGGCATCATTGAAGGACCGTGCCGGGCGCCCTCTTCTCCACCGGAGATCCCTACACCCACGTAGTGCAGGCCCAACTCCCTCAAACGGGCTTCACGCCGTTGCGTATCCTCAAACCAGGAGTTTCCTCCATCCATGATGATATCCCCCGGCTCCAGCAGAGGCAGTAGTTGTTCGATCACTTGATCAACCGGATCGCCAGCCTTGATCATCAACAGGATACGCCTGGGACGTTCGAGCATGGCGACAAAACCGCTCAACTCCGAATGACCACCAAACCGTTTGCCCTGATTCTCTTGCAGAAACTCATTCAAGCTGCTGCTGCGCCTGTTCCAGACGGCGACAGGAAACCCCTTCTCTTCCATGTTGAGGGCCAGATTTTTTCCCATCACTCCCAATCCGATAAGACCGATATGAAACTGTTGTGAATCAGACATTGAGGCTTCCTGTATCTCCAATTTCGATTTAAAAAACTATTCTGCTGGGGCGTTTAAAATGGAACGTCCAGCCAGACTGTCCAATAACCAGTCCCCATCTTTTGCCAGGGCAGCGGGCACACTGCCATCCTGCAAGGCCCAGCGTACCGCATCGGCTTTATCATCCCCCTGTGCCATAAGCAGCAGATGGTTTGCCTGTTGAATCACAGGTGGCGTAACGGTAAGACGCTGCATCGGAGGTCTATTGCCGATCACCGGCATCACCCTTCGGCTGACTTCATCCATCGCGGCAGAGCCTGGAAACAGGGATGCGGTGTGACCGTCCGCGCCCATACCAAGCAGCAGCACATCGATATGCTTCGGGAGTATCGATTCATAGGCCTGCGCCGCTTCATCCGGTTGATCCTCACCACACATCCGATGGATGGTAACCCCTTCCGGAAGACCGGAGGGAAACAGCGCCCCAAGTACACTGAAGCCATTGTTTTCCGGTGTATCATCCGGTACACAGCGTTCATCACCAAAATAGAGAATGAGGCGGGACCAGGGGAGATCGTGCTCCTCTGTGAGCTGCTGATAAATGGGTAACGGGGTGGATCCACCAGCCAGCATCAGGTGACAGTGGTCGGCATTTTCAAGTACCTGCTTTATGGTTGAGACAATCCACTCAACGGCGCGGGTGTTGAACTCACTCCGATCGACAACCATGCGTTTGCCAGTCACTGTTTAATCTCCCGCCATTGACGGCTGTAGCGGTCCATCAGATCGTTCGCCTCTTCAGGGCCTTCGCTGCCCTCGGCATAGAATCTTGGTTGCTTTTTGCTTTCCGCCTGCCAGCTCTGCAGGATCGGGGCAACAAATCGCCAGGCAAATTCAACTTCATCCCGGCGGGCAAACAGGGTTGCATCCCCTTTAACCGCATCCAACAACAGCCGTTCATAGGCGTCTTTGATCGGATGTTCGTAGGTTTCTGAGTAGTTGAAATCCATTTCAACGGAGCTGACTTCGAGATCGTCCCCCGGTTTTTTACTGCTTATCTTCAGTGCCATACCCGCATCGGGCTGGATGCGGATTGTCAGTACATTGGGCTCAAGGTCCTGGCACACATCATCCCGCCCAAACAGACATAGGGGTACCGGACGGAAGAAAACAGAGACTTCAGTCATTCTATGGGAGAGGTGTTTGCCGACCCGGAGAAAGAAAGGCACACCCTGCCAGCGCCAGTTGTCGATATAACACTTGATCGCCGCATAGGTGGGAGTGCGTGATTTGGGGTCAACGTTCTCCTCATCCCGATAACCCCGGTATTGTCCAAACACCACATGCTTGAAGACTTCACGATTCTGCAGACTCCGCAGGCCACGCAATACCTCAACACGCTTGTCGCGAATATCATCCGCAGCGAATGAGACCGGTGGCTCCATGGCACACAGGGAGAGCACCTGTAACAGATGGCTTTGCACCATGTCACGCAATACCCCGGTATTGTCATAAAACCGGCCACGCCCCTCGACACCGATCGATTCTGCTGCGGTGATTTGAACATGATCGATATATTTACGGTTCCAGAGGGGTTCGAAAATGGTGTTGCCCAAGCGTGCAACCAGAATATTCTGAACCGTCTCTTTGCCCAGATAGTGATCAATCCGGTAGACCTGGTCCTCTTGCAGGACTTCTCCCACCACACGATTCAGTTCGATTGCCGATTCGAGATCCCGGCCATAGGGCTTTTCCATGATCACCCGGGTCCAGGGAACACGGTCACCCTGCTTACCCAGCAGACCCGCCTCATCCAAGCGGTGAAGAATGATTGTGGCCGCCGAAGGGGGGGTGGCAAAGTAGAACAGCCGGTTACCTTCACTACCAATCTGTTGCTCATATTTCTCCAGGGCATCACGCAGCTTGTGGTAACCTTCCGGATCTTCAAAATCCCCTTCCACGTAGGCGATCCGTTGACTGAACTCATGCCATACCGTCTCGTCGATCGGCTGGGAACGGGAGTGGCGCTGGACAGCCTGCAACAGCAATTGCCGGTAATCATCGTCACTTTTCTTTGAGCGACTATAGCCAATCACGGCGAACCGATCATCCAATGCCTTTTCCCGGACCAGATTATAGAGGGCCGGCATCAGTTTGCGCCGGGTGAGGTCCCCCGCAGCGCCAAAGATCACTAACAGGCAGGGTTCCAGGCGATCAGCCTGCAAAAACAGCTCACTCGCCTTCAAACCTTGGTGGGCGGGAAAATCAGATAACATCGCAATTGGTTCCTGTATGCGTTTTTATTATGCTTAAGATCTACAGAAATCAGCGTCTTCGAGACGCCATTCCACTTAACCATATTAGGTCACATTCAGGACTTCAAGATTGGTTTCGCAAAAAACAACCAGAATGGCTTCAAATCAGACGGCTAGAGTGACAACTTAATCAGAAATATGCTCTTGTTCTCAAACAGCACTATCTGTGATTTGCACATTTCAGTCGAAAATGTTGGGACCGGCCATTTAAAGACTGTCAGGTTTGTCACAATATTTTAGGAAGAATATTCCCACCGAATTAAATTTAGGTCTAAAATCGCTTTTTAGATTATCAATATCACTTTTTTGGGACATATTGATCAAATTATTATTTTTACGCGATTGGTACTCGGTATATCCAACTCACAACGAATTAAATATTGCAGATCTATTATTACAGTGGATAAACAGGCTAATTTTAGCCGAAGTGTCGCTGACCTTTTTAAAATCAAATTGTTAGGGGTTTGCGAACAGCTTCAATCTGAGCCAATTAAGTTGACGGATTTTTCGAGGAACTGCAGTTCACCCCTGCAAAGCAATACAATATAAAAAACTTAGACAAATAATATTACCCCGATATTGGTATTAAAATTTTTTTCTAATTCAATGTAGAATGATCTGGATGTCGAAGATCTTTTGCAATACCATGACAGTTCAACGGCCCGATTGGGCTCATGATACAAAACGACTGATTCAAATTAATCACAGTAAATGGTGCATTCAGGGCCTTAAGAATGCGCTGAACCAGAAACAGCTCTTGCAAATAGTGATTTTTTAGCCTGAGCTGCAGCAAAAAACAGGGTCTTTCAACTACAATCCCTGTTTGATTGAATTCGTAATGACGACTTTATATTCGCTTATCTACAGACCTTACATTCAAGCTGCCTGTAGAGTCATTTATTGTTATCGATATCACTTTAATAACATCAATCCCCTGATTGATTAAATTCCATTTCCCTCAATTCAATTATCTTTCGGGTAAATCACATTGCAGCAAATACTTAAAGTTGGCGTTTTTGTTGATGCCGAAAACGTACGTTACAACGGCGGCTACCAGCTCCGTTATGACATCCTAAGAATGTTTGCCGGGCGATATGGAGGCTCTCTGGTAAGACTCAATACCTACATCGCATTCGATCAGGAGCGTGCGAAAGAGGACCCAGAGTACAAAAGACGCGCATTGACATACCAGCAGATGGTGAGGGAATACGGTTGGAAAGTTATTGTCAAGAATGTACGCCGCTATACGGATGATGAAGGCAACGTAACCACCAAGGCCAATGCCGACCTGGATATGGCCGTCGATGCCATGCTTCAGGCAGAGAAACTTGACCTGCTATTGATGGTGACCGGTGATGGTGACTTTCTGCAGGTCGTTACGGCGCTGCAGGATCGGGGTTGCCGGGTGGAACTGCTTGGTTTTCGCAATGTTTCACAAGAGTTGAGACGCCTGGTTGATGACTACTACTCCGGTTTCCTGATTCCGGATCTACTGCCGATCTCCTATGAACCGAGAAATGAGTGGGGCGCTCCCGGCTCCTGCGTCCGCGGCGTCTGCTCCAAATGGTTTCCGGAAAAAGGCTATGGATTTCTGCGTTTCATCAAACGAATCGACCCGAACCTCTGGATCATCGATCCCCGTTTAGAGGATTCCCCTTACGAAAGTGTCTTCTGTCATGCCAATGAGTTGGCCGATGAGGTGACGGATGATGTGATGATGAATCGTGACTCGATTCTGGAATTCTATATCGAGGAGAGCGACAAGGATGATGGTCTTGTGGCGAACAACGTCCGTCTGGTACCCAGTTTTGGTGGCAACGGTCTGTAACTGACCGGTCACCATCGAATCACGGTGGAAGCCTTCGTTGAAGGCTTCCACCATTCGCGTTAAGCGTGCTCAGTCTGATTGGCTCGGAAAACCGGGTTGATCCATGATCATCTGATAACCTCGCGGATTCTGTTGGCTGCGTATGATGGTACCGCCACGCAGCGGAAACGCCCCCATCTGCCGGTCTTCGAAAAAGATTTTCAAAGACTCCCGAATCACCGGGAAGGCCATCTCCTGCCAGGGAATCTCCGATTCTTTGAACAAGGCGACTTCCAGACTCTCACTACCAGCGGCAAACTCCAGATCGAGCAGACGGCTACGGAAGATCAAATAGACCTGATTAATATGGGGTAGATTGTACAAACCATAGAGCCCTTCCACATCAACCCTTGCGGTTGCCTCTTCCAGGGTCTCCCTGGCAGCGCCCTGCTGGCTGGTCTCACCATTTTCCATAAACCCTGCCGGCAGGGTCCATAGACCATACCTGGGCTCTATCGCCCGCCGACACAACAGGATCTGTTCTTCCCAGACCGGGATGCAACCGACGACGATTTTTGGGTTCTGGTAGTGAATGGTACTGCATGATTCACAGACATGCCTCGGGCGGTTATCCCCATCAGGAACCTTAACTTCAACCTTCGCACCACATTGACTGCAAAAATTCATCACCCACTCCGCTGAGACCGATTGGCTATCATTAACCCGGCGACTAAGTCGCCGGGTTATAGATCTTGTGTTGCCTATTGTCACTCATAGATTGAAGTAACCGCAAACCTGAACACATATCCAGCGGCACCTTAAAAGCCACGCTTTTCAGAGGGTTTGTCTGTTATCCGACAACTCCTGCCAGGCAGTGATCCAGAGTCCGACTACAAGTGACCAATCCTTTTCGGGTTATTGAATGCTGCATTTTCTTGATATGATGCCCCGCTTTGAATTACAGCGAGATAATAGAAGTATGACGCAACAGCTTCCAGAGGCGGACCTGGAGGAAACCATCGCCGCCATAGACCTGGGTTCCAACAGTTTTCACCTGATTGTAGCCCGGGTGATTGACGGGCAACTGCAGATCATCGACAAGATGAAAGAGATGGTCAGATTGGGTGAAGGCCTGACCGCAGACAAGCGTCTGGATCCTGTAGTTGCTGAGCGGGCACTCAGCTGTCTCAACCGCTTTTCCCAGCGTTTACGACCACTCCCCCCCGAAAATGTCCGGGTTGTGGGCACCAACACCATGCGTCAAATCCACCCGGCCGATAATTTCCACAGCCTCGCTGAAAAGGCCCTGCGCCACCCGATCGAGATTATCGCCGGCCGTGAAGAGGCCAGATTGGTCTATCTCGGCGTAGCTCATGGTCTGGCAGCCGATAACGACAATCGCCTGGTGGTGGATATCGGCGGTGGCAGTACCGAACTTATCATCGGTCAGGGCTATCAGCCGTTAGAGCGGGAGAGTCTGCACATGGGCTGTGTCAGCATGAGTCGGCGCTACTTTTCTGACGGTAAGATCACCAGTCAATCGATGCGCGCCGTGATGCTGGCCTGTGCGATTGAGATACGACCGGTCAGAAATGAGTTTCGGGATGGCGACTGGAGTCGCGCCATCGGTAGCTCGGGGAGTATCAAATCGATCCGCGACGTGGTCATTGCGCAAGGCTGGAGTGAATCCGGCATCACCCGCAGTTCCCTGCAGAAACTCACCGATCATCTGGTCGAGGTTGGCTCGGTGGAGGCCCTTTCCCTGAAAGGTCTGTCTGAGGAGCGAAAACCGGTTTTCGCCGGTGGCGTGGCGGTGTTATCCGCGGTCTTCGAACATATCGGTATCGATCACATGGAGGTCTCATCCGAAGCACTCCGAGAGGGCCTGATCTATGACATGATCGGCAGAAGCCAGGATGAGGATGCCCGAGAAAGAACCCTGAAAACCCTGATCAAGCGCTACAACGTGGATCAGGATCAATCAAAACGTATCGAAGAGACCGCCCTCAACCTGCTGGACCAGGTCAAACGAAGCTGGCAACTGGAAGTCCCCAAATATTCAGCCATGTTGACATGGGCTGCAAAAGTCCACGAAATCGGTTTGACTGTCGCCCACAGCCAATTCCAGAAACATGGTGCTTATCTGATTGAAAACTCCGACCTGTCCGGATTCTCCCGCCAGGAGCAACGGGTCCTGTCGGCCATGGTGCGAGGCCATCGAAGAAAATTCCCCAGCTCGGTGTTCGAACAGCTGCCCAGTGAGGTTGTCACCTGTACCAAACATCTCTGCATTCTGCTCCGGCTTGCCGTATTGAGTCACCGAGCCCGCTCCGCAGTTGCCAAACCAACCCCCAGAATCGAGGCGGAAGACAACCGCATCTCACTGGTATTTCCAGAGGATTGGATCGAACACCACCCGCTGACACGGGCAGAGCTGGAACAAGAGGCGAACTATCTGGACGCTGCCGGATTTTTACTCAGATTTTCCTAGGGCCTGTTAGCACTAATCCAATAGGCCCTAAAAGCCTAACCTGGCAGAGCATCGCAATCACAGCAGCTCTCGAACAGCGCCCATCAGCGCCTCCAGACTGGTGTCATGAGGGAGGATCTTTGCCAGCTTCCCATCCGTATCGATCAGATAGGTATCTGCGGTGTGATCGACAACATAGTTGTCATCGCTCTGTTTTGCATGGATCTTGTAAGCTGCACCATACTGCTCTGCAACTTCAGCCAGCGTAGTTGCATCACCGGTCAGCCCAAGCAGACCGGGATGAAAATACTCCACATACTCCTTCAGTCTCTGCACACTGTCCCTGGCAGGATCCACACTGATGAATATCGGCTGTACTCGGGCCCGTTCTGCCGCCGGGATCTCGTCCAAAATAGCACTGATCATGGAGAGGTTGGTCGGGCAGATATCTGGGCACCAGGTGTAACCGAAATAGAGCAGCACCACACTGCCACGAAAATCCTTGAGGCTTACTTCACCCCGATAGGAGTCAAAACTAAAATCACCACCCTGGGGTGTGGCCTGTAGCGGAATGGCCGCGTGCTTTTCAGCCTGAGGCTGCCAGAACAGCAACATCCAAACCAAGGCAATTGCAAGTGTCAAACTAACTACGATGAGTACCGGTCTTTGCATCACTGAACTTCATTCTGAACATTCAAAATCGCCAGACACTCATCCATCAGCTGATTGTAGCTACCCAGGTGCAGCTGCAGCTGATTGTATTCCTCCAATAACTCACGCCTGCCCAACTCAGGATTTTCCTGCTCCCGCTCGATCATTGCCATGACATAGTTTTCACCGGCATGTAGATTTCTGGTTTTACGGCGCAGACTATCCGCAAGAAAATGGGCTCTCATCTCATTGAAACGATCGCCTCGATGCATGATGATCAATCGCTCCAGGTCACGCTCCGAATGGCTGATGCTGCGTTCGATGGCATGTATCTGTCGAACGTCAAACTCGACTCGCGAACGCACCTTCCTGAGCTGAACTCTCAATTGAGGGGCCAGGGCTTTCATCTCATCAAGCTTGGCTTGCAATTGCTCGACATTCGAATCAACCAGCTGTTGAAACTCAGCCGCTTGCACAGTCGATACCAGCGAGAAGATGAGTAGCAGTAGCGTTATTGAAACCGACTGCAATGAAGCAGATCGGTGGTGTTTGGATTTGCAGGTATAAATATTCATCGGTATCGAAAACTCAAAATCTAGATTTCTACAAGATCGCCCTTTTTCTCCAACCATTTTTTCCGATCAGATGCCCGTTTTTTGGCTAACATCATATCCATGACTTTATTGGTGCTGTCACCGGTCTCTACCGTCAGTTGGATCAACCTCCGGGTATCCGGATGGATGGTGGTCTCACGGAGCTGCATCGGGTTCATTTCACCCAGGCCTTTAAAGCGCTGCACATTGACCTTGCCCTTCAGTTTTTCCGCCTCGATCCGATCCAGAACCCCCTCTTTCTCGGAGTCATCCAGGGCGTAAAAAACCCGCTTGCCCACATCGATTCGGTAGAGTGGCGGCATAGCGATATAGACATGTCCCTGCTCAACCAGTTGCCTGAAATGTTTCAGAAACAAGGCACACAGCAGGGTTGCAATGTGCAGTCCATCTGAGTCCGCATCGGCCAAAATACAGACTTTGCCGAACCTTAATCCGGACAGATCACTGCTGCCCGGCTCCACACCGATTGCCACAGAGATGTCATGTACCTCCTGGGAGGCCAGCACATCGGCCGGATCCACTTCCCAGGTGTTGAGAATCTTACCCCGCAACGGCATGATCGCCTGGTATTCACGGTCCCGTGCCTGTTTGGCGGAACCGCCGGCCGAGTCACCCTCCACCAGAAACAGCTCGCTGCGGGTTGGATCCACCGCACTGCAGTCTGCCAGCTTACCCGGCAGCGCCGGCCCCTGGGTCACCTTCTTCCTGGCCACCTTGCGACCGGCCCGCATCCGTCCCTGAGCCGAGGTGATCGCCAGCTCGGCGATGCGCTCGCCAGCCTCGGTATGCTGGTTCAGCCATAGACTGAATGAGTCTTTGACCACACCGGATACGAATGCCGCGCACTCCCTGGAGGATAGACGCTCTTTGGTTTGACCGGAAAATTGCGGGTCCTGGAGTTTGACAGAGAGCACATATGAGACCTTGTTCCAGACATCTTCAGGCGTTAATTTCACACCCCGGGGGAGTAGATTACGGAATTCGCAGAACTCCCTCACCGCATCGGTGAGGCCGGTTCTCAGGCCATTCACGTGGGTTCCCCCCTGGGCGGTGGGAATCAGATTGACATAACTTTCGGTCACCGGTTCGCCGGTTTCAGGCAGCCAGACAAGCGCCCAGGCCGCCGCCTCCCGGTTGCCCGCCATTTCACCGATGAAGGCGTCATCGGGAATCCGCTCGGCCTCTTCAAGGGCATCCAGAAGATAGTCCCTTAATCCATCCTCATAGAGCCAGGTCTCCTTGTCACCACTCTTTTCGTCGTGGAAGGTGACTTTAAGACCGGGACAGAGCACCGCCTTGGCCCGCAGCACATGACGCAATTGACGAATGGAAAATCTAACACTGTCGAAATACTGCTCATCCGGCCAGAAGCGTACCCGTGTACCGGTATTGCTGCGCCCGACCTTGCCGACCTCTTCCAGATCCGAGATCTTCTCGCCACCGGCAAAGGCGATGTTGTACTCCTTGGAACCGCGCTTTACCCACACCTCAAGGTGTTTCGACAGGGCATTGACGACAGAGACACCGACACCGTGCAGGCCGCCGGAAAACTGGTAACTCTTGTTGGAGAATTTGCCGCCCGCATGGAGCTTGGTCAAAATAACCTCCACACCGGGCACCCCCTGTTGTGGATGCACATCAACCGGCATGCCGCGACCGTCATCGACCACTTGCAGGGATCCATCCTCAAACAGGGTGACCTCGATCGTCTTGGCAAATCCGGCTACGGCCTCATCAACACTGTTGTCGATCACCTCCTGCGCCAGATGGTTCGGGCGGGAGGTGTCAGTGTACATCCCCGGTCTTTTGCGAACCGGCTCAAGACCACTGAGTACTTCGATATCAGAAGCGTCGTAACTGCCACTCATATTGGGTTATCAATCCTATTACAAACTGTTGACACCGCGGGGAGTTTACACATCTGGGCTTTGGCTGGCGAGTCCATCGACGCCCTTGAGAGCGAAAATCCACCCGACCTGATCAGACTCTTTCGTGCTATCCATCTGAATGAGTTCCAGATTATCATTGACCCCCCTATCTGGGGTGGGTTAGTTTTACAGACTGTAATCTTAAAATAAACGATCTGCACTGCATCAGCCGACCCTAGTTACCGTGCCCAGAAAACCGAAAACACCGACCTTTGAAGAAGCCTTGAAAGAGCTTGAGAGCCTGGTTGAAACCCTGGAACAGGGCGATCAATCCCTCGAGGAGTCCCTGAAATCATTTGAACGGGGCGTCTCATTGACCCGACTCTGTCAGGAGGCCCTTAAGGAAGCTGAGCAGAAAGTTCAGATTCTCAGTGGAGAGCAACAGACATCCGAACTGGAATCTTTCTCAAATGACAGTGAATAACCCACTGGAAGCCTACATCAAACAGTGCAAACAGCGGGTTGAGGCAACACTCGATCAACGCCTGCCTGCTGAATCCACCCTGCCCGCCCACCTGCATCAGGCGATGCGCTACAGCTGCCTCAATGGCGGTAAGCGGGTGCGTCCCCTGTTGGTCTACGCCACTGGTCAAGCACTGGGTCTGCCACTGGAGTCGCTCGACGGGCCAGCCTGTGCCATCGAGCTGGTGCATGTCTACTCCCTGGTCCACGATGACCTGCCGGCTATGGATGATGACGATTTGCGGCGCAACCGTCCCACCTGCCACAAGGCGTTTGATGAGGCGACCGCCATTCTGGTAGGGGATGCCTTGCAGACCCTCGCCTTTCAAGTGCTCTGCTGCGACCCGAAGATCCCCGCCGATGCACAGACCCGCTTGGCGATGGTGGAGACCCTGGCCAGGGCCAGTGGATCCCGAGGCATGGCTGGCGGTCAGGCCATCGACCTGCAGGCCGTAGGCCAGGAGCTCAATCTTGCTGAGCTGGAGAATCTGCACATTCATAAAACCGGCGCACTGATTCGTGCGGCGGTTCGCATGGGCGCTCAACTGAGCCCCAAAGCCAGTAAAACTCAGGTATCCCACCTGGACCGATATGCCAAATGCATCGGTCTGGCATTCCAGATCCAGGACGATATTCTGGATGTGGAGGGAGATCCGAAAACCCTGGGTAAGACCAAAGGCAAGGATCTGGCCCAGGAAAAACCCACCTATCCCTCGATCATGGGTCTGAAAGACGCCAAAGAGAAAGCCTCGGGATTGATCGAGGAAGCCTTGAAGAATCTTGAGATTTTTTCTGATGAAGCAGATCCCCTGCGCTGGATCGCAAACTACATTATCGACCGAACCTACTGACCGAATCCTACCCTCCGAGAATTGACTCGAACCCTTGATTCTGGAGATAATTTGCTGTTCGACACGGCGGCATTGGGCTCCGAGGTGGTTGCACCGGCCCCGATAACCGTCTGATACCAAGGTAATAAATACCTGACGTTCTCCCTGTTGTCCCTACCCGGCAGCGGGGATAACCTCGGAACAATACGATTAGACTAGCGGTCCACACCCAATATATGGCTGGACAGGAAACACCGAAATGCTCGATAAAACACCAGTTAATGGTTCACAGATTGCCGATGTCCAGAACAGCGCCGATACACGTCAGATTGCCATTAACAAAGTAGGTATCAAAGACATAAGCCACCCAATGCGAATCAGGGACAGGAGTGAAGTCGAGCAACACACCATTGCCAACTTCAACATGTACGTCAACCTGCCCCACAACTTCAAGGGCACTCACATGTCCCGTTTCGTGGAGATCCTCAACAGCCACGAAACCGAAATCACCGTCGAGTCCTTCAAGGACATGCTGGCGGAGATGACCGAACGCCTGGAGGCGGAATCCGGCCATATCGAGATGAATTTCCCCTTCTTCATCAATAAAACCGCGCCAATCTCCGGGGTTAAGAGTCTGCTTGACTACGATGTCACCCTGATTGGTGAGATCCATGACGGCAAACCGATCATCGAAATCAAGGTTGTGGTACCGGTAACCAGCCTCTGCCCCTGTTCGAAAAAGATCTCAGACCGGGGGGCACACAACCAACGATCTCATGTCACCGTACAGGCCAGAACCAACGGTTTCATCTGGATTGAAGAGATCATCGACATTGTTGAGAAACAGGCCTCCTGCGAGCTGTTCGGCCTACTGAAACGCCCAGACGAGAAGTTTGTCACTGAAACCGCCTATGACAATCCGAAGTTTGTCGAAGACATAGTTCGGGACATCGCGGTTCAGTTTAACCGGGAGGATCGGATCAGTGCCTATGTGATTGAATCGGAAAACTTCGAGTCGATTCACAACCACTCAGCCTATGCCCTGATTGAACGGGATAAGACCACCGACCCAGTCTGACAGGCTGTTTATTGAGAGCGTTTAGAAACGCTTCTCAAGCACCAGCACATCCCCCTGGTCCTCCATCTTGACCCGGTTGAGAAAACTCATACCGAGCAATACCCGACCAGGCCCGGAGCCTTCGATGACGAAGCCTCTGACCCGGCGCAGTGTGATATCCCCCACTTGAACCCGATCCAGGGTCACCTCGTAGCCCTTGGTGACCCCGTTGGCGGTATTCACCAGGATCGGCTTGCCTTTATAGCGGTACTGGACGCCCAGACGCTTTGCCTGACCGGTATTCATCGCCACCGCTGTGGCGCCGGTATCGACCAGAAAATTCACAGTCAAGCCGTTGATGGTGCCCACGGTGGAGTAGGCGCCGGCCAGATCACGCCAGACTTTCGCCGTTACCTGTTCCGGCTTACTGAAATGACTGGATATATGCCCACCCAGCCGATAGGTATCACGCCTGCCATCCACTTCGATCACGGCCTGCTTACTGGAAGCGGAGATCAGCAACACCCCTTCCGGCGAAGGTTTGTTGATTTTCAGCAACCTTCTGACACCGTCGATGCTGACCATCGCCTTATCGGCAAACAGCGCCTCCACCACAATCCGCTCTACCCCAATAGCCGGTGAGGCAGTAAGAGAGAGCCAGAGCAGGCAGATCAGCAGACATCGGTTTGTCATTCAGAACCACTCCCATTGATTCAGTAACGCCAGGCAGATAGCCGCAAAAACTCCGGCGATCAGATCATCCACCATAATGCCGAATCCGCCTTCCACCCGTTGATCGACCCAACGGATCGGCCAGGGTTTCACAATATCGAAAAAGCGGAACAGAATGAAACCGATCATCAGCCAGATCCAACCGCTGGGGGCAAATGTCATGGTCACCAGATAGCCGACGATCTCATCCCAGACGATACCCCCGTGATCATGCACACCCAGGTCACGGGAAGTCTGCTGACAGATCCAGATACCAAGCAGAAACGCCACAGCTGTAATGATTAGATAGTAGACCAGCGGCAGAGGTTGCATGAGCAAAAAGAACGGTATTCCGACCAGGGTGCCGAAAGTGCCCGGTGCTTTCGGGGCCAGCCCGAAGCCAAAACCGAACGCCAGCAGATGCACAGGATTAGCCATGCTGGGCAGATTGTATTGTTGTTCGCTACTCATTTTCAGCTAGGGCCTGTTAACACGAAACCAGTACGCCTAACTGGGGCTGTTTTTGTGTCCAGCGAGGCAGAATGAGCGAATGATAACGCAGCTGAGCAGAAAATAGGCCCGGTCATTTGATAAAAGGGCTAACGGATTCTCCCGAATTGATGGAAAATCGAGGAATCCTCTGAGTCAACAAAGATTATCGAAGCTCCATGGCGGCAACTTGGTTACTTTGGGTTATCGCATTGGCACCTGATTCTTCTACATGCCCGTCTGATCATTACTTACACTCGTGGGCCAGGTGGTAAATAAGGAAACGATCAGCCGGCCTCCCTTCGGGCCGCCCCACTAGACTCAAGTCTTGTGATCAAAATAGCCATATTTTAAAAAAAACACGATCTGATAAATCACCATATCGTCCCGCATGATAAATGTATGCCCTGATTTCACCCTGAGAAAATCCTTCATTTCTGGGAGCTTGGTACGTTCAACCGCGACTTTGCCGTCATCGGCACCGGGTATTTCAGGTAGAAACCAGGGCTCGCCATCTGCCTCTCCTGCGATTATCCCAATTTCACCTTCTATTGGTTTAAGGCGGTTAGGCAGGCTGTTCTGATCCGTTCCCAGCACCTGGGCGTTGGGCCCCATGATTGTTTGATAGAGAAATCCATCTTTCATCTCGTCTGCCACTTCGCTGCCTTTGTTGGGTGGCGCCAACATCACGATGCGGCCCAGGTCGCCAATCTGATGATTCTGCAGGTAATACCTTACGATAATTCCACCGAGGGAGTGTGTGACGAAGTGGATAGATGCAGCCTGGTTGTCGCGACAGTATCTTATTGCCGACTCCATCATCGGTATGGTGAATACCTCCAGACTCTGGGTCAGACTCGGGTAATCTTCATTCCATACCGTATATCCCTGGGCTATTAAAGCGTCCTCGATTAAGCCCATCGACTGGGAGGTGCGGCCCATGCCGTGCAGAAGAATGGCGCAATCGCCCACACCTGTGTCTGCCGGTGTGAATGTAGGTATTAGCAACAGTAGAGCCACGACAAAAAGTATCTTTCTTTTCATTTGATCGACATCGGTTTGATTCAGTGGTTTGAGAGTCGATTGGCGATCCTGACCATTTTGGCCAACTCCTTTTCCAGTGCCTGCCGTTTTTTCCGTAGGTAGCTCTTTAGATCGCGTTTTCTCAGGAACAGAACAAATACCCGGATATTTTCGACAATCCTCTGCTTTTCTCCGCGCACCATCAACAGTACTGGAATACTGATTAACAGTGTCGCGATATAGGTCAACGTCCATTGCCAACCGAAAGATTGAAATATCAGATAAATCTGCAGGCTCCACACGGATGAAAAAGCGACCAGCCCCAATACCATTTGGGCGGTATCGTATTGATTGGTTCCCCGGGCGAAATGACGAGTTAAGTGCTTAGTGATTTGATACGGGATATAGCTATTGGCAATACCCCAAAGCGCAATAGGGAACACGACCATCAGCATCCCTGTCATTCGTAAAACATAGAGTACGATCAAAGTAGGCCTGTAATCCAATGAAAGTTGATAATCTTTGACACCGCAATAGTGGCAGATCCGTTCGAAATGTCTGAGTTGGACAATCAGTGCCCTCACCCGGTCAGGCTCATGATTTCTAAGCAGCTTTTGTGCATCGATGATGCGTTGCTGGGCACGAAACCGTTGTTGCAGATTTCGCCGATGATATCTTCCGTGACGTAAGGCGAAAAATCGCTCTACCCGGTTGACGAGATGAATCTCCTCCCAGCTCTCTGCATTCAGTGTGAGTGATGTCAGACCCTGTCTGATTCTTTCGGTAAGTTCGATAGCTTTCAGCTCATCGGTATGGCTTGCAGGAAATGTCAGCTCGATCGGCTTGCCGAACTGCACTAATACGGCACTTCTGAATTGACCCTTTTGCGGAAATGTCAGGCCTACGGGAATCACAGCAGGTTCGACACCGGTCACTTTAATCGTTCCTAAAGCCAGTCGTGCCGCTCCTGTCTTTAACAGGCTTAACTTAGAGTCATCGTGACTTTGTCCTTCGGGAAAGATAATCAGGGTTTCCCCTTTTGCTAGCAGTCCGTAACATTTTTCAAAAGTGTCCGTGTTTTTACTGACATCAACCCCCGGATCAGCTCGCCGGTAGATTGGTACGGCACCAATGCGTTGCAGGACCGGCCTTAGCAAGGGGTTCTCGAATAATCCGCTGCGTGTCAAAGGTCGAATGGCCTTTTGTGTTGCTGCCTGTATCACCACCGGATCTGCCAAGGCATTGACATGATTTGCACAAAGCACGATACCTTGGTCCTCTGGCAGATTTTCCAACCCCGAGACCTCAAATTGGCGATAAAAGATCTTGACCACCCATCGACAGAAGGTCTGCCAGAGTTTTTCAAACCGGCTCAGCTTTGTAACTCTGGATATTGTAGAAGTTTCATGTTCCATGAGTCGATTCTCAATCCTTTCTCATTTTATAGAGCTATTATAATTAGGCAATCAGTGCATCTGTGATTATTCGATGATCATGGCGATGCTTCGCCTTATTGCTAACCTGACCACCAGTATTATGGCTGATGGTAGCTCAGTAAGTGCCAAGGTGCTTCATTGTGTTTAATCAAAGCGCATTTGGTGGGGCATGGCCCCACCCTACCATTGATTTCAGGGTGTAGGGTGGGGCCATGCCCCACCAAATAGCGTGTGAGTAAGCACCATTCAGGCCTGTTTAATATGGCCTTGTGCAGATTATGAATCTTTGATTGCGCGTCACTACCATGGCTTATACCCTTCAAAATCAAGTGCTGCATGGCTTTCAGCCAGATGAAAGGTATCTATTCCGGACAGTATGGCCCCTTGCGGGAGAAGAGCCGGGGGAGAGGGTTTTTTTATACCTGATGGGCTGACGTTAGTCATTCGTCATTTTGATTAGTGCGGCCCACTAGGGCCTGTTAACAGGCCCTAGCTCTTCGGCTGGCTTACCAATTAACCGGCGTGCCGACATCGATCAGGATGCTGCCATAGCCTTCATCCAGTCCATTTTGTACAACATGACGGGTATCCGCATAGCCGCCGGTGTGGAGGATGGAGCTACCGTAAGAGTCGCCAATACCCGGCTGTACAGCTGTTGCGAGTTGAGTCGATTCTGCAGTTCCCGCATACAGATCGGGGTTTTGACCCGTTACATCAAATGCACCGGCGTACAGGTTGGTTGAAAGTATCATGGCTGCTGTGAGTACGATTTTTTTCATGGTGTTATTCCTCTGTTATTTCGTTTGGATTCGCAGAAATTGCTGCGTTCAGTTACCTATACGCAGGGTAAACTGGGTTGGATTCAAAACGGTTTCTGAGTGAATTTTTTAGCCGGTGCATGACATCTCGACCGGTGATAATTCAGATAATCGGCAAGGGGTTGCTAGGGCCTGTTAACAGGCCCTAACAAGACGGAACGTCATATTGACCTTTTGAACTACACTAAAAATCGATCTGCCAGGGAGTTGCCGGCAACAGACCATAGACGCGCTCTGCGCACAAACACGAAATCTGCGGTTCACGATTTCACGATCCCGTAACTCTCGGGTCTGCCACCACGGTAATCAGAACTTGTTGCTACCAGGTTGGCAGTAGTCGTGAGCGACTCAGCCCAGAAACTCTTGCCTTAACCTCAGCTGTAGCGATTTGGCCTGTCTGAAGGCCTCTTTCAACATCTGGCGCTGGGTTATGCTGAGCTGTTTCGGATCGATCCGATTGACCTCATCGTAATCACCACCGGCCAACTGTCTCTGAATGCGCAGACGTTGAATAACATCAAACGCCTCGATTGAGGCAATGGTATCGGTCGTGGCACGCTCCATTGCCTCACCTGCACGGCGCAAACGCTCTGTCGTATTGGTGGACCAGATGCCATGCTTCAAAGTCCAGATACGTGCTGAATCCACAAACGGACGGCTTCCACGCTTCTTCAAATCAATGGTATGGGGATAGCGGTTGCCACCGTCATAGGAAAAGCCCCCCAACCATCCCAGCGAAGGGACACAGGTCAGGGCTTCATCCGCCATCGCATACAAAAACCGTGGGTGCTCAGCCGGTTGAGGCAGGAGCCATTGGTGTAGATCATCAACCAGCTCGTCCTGTCCGTAGAGCGGTCGGAAATCGAAGAAAATGGTGGCGTACAGCAACGCCTTGGGGTCGGGAGTCGACATCCAGCCCAGATAGCGCTGCTGCCACTCCTCAACTGACAAACACCAGCTCGGATTACCGGCCATAATACCCCCGCGGCAGAGTGCAAACCCGCAGTGATCTAAGGCTTTGTTGACCGCCTTGGCAAACGCCAACAAGGCGGCTCGGATTCTGGGCGTATCCGACTCGTTCTCCGGCTGAAAGATCAAGCCGTTGTCCTGATCTGTTGCGAAGGTCTGCTCCAAGCGCCCTTCCGAGCCGAAGGCCATCCAGCACCAGGAGACCGGCGGCAGATCGAACTCATCAGCAACCAGTTCAATCACCCGCATACAGATTAAGTCATTCAGACCTGACATCCATTGACACAGGGCTTCCACCCCCATGCCATTGGAAAAAAGCTCACTGCCCCGTTGCCGTACTGCAATCGTGGCCTTGGCCATACTATCCACGTTGTTCGCTAATTCGATGCTTTGAATCAGGGTTTCGGCACCCCCCTCGCGAAATCCTGGTAGGTCGGCCGGTGACAACAGATTGAAAATCTGACCATCCGCCTCCACCAGCACCAGGTGATTCAAGCGTCCGCGGGTCAATGCGACTTTTGCCCGGTGCGCGGCCGAATCGACAGGCAGGGTTACCGGAGCGGCAGTCATGAAGGCGAACACAGGATCGTCAAGATTTGCGCCCGAGAAGGTAATTGCATCGATCAGATCGTGTAAGGTGACGATACCAAGCGGCATGTCGCCCTGCTCAGCCACCACACCGGCATGTGCGCCAACCCGATTCAGCTCAAACATGGCATTGCGCAGGGTAGCGTCGGGACTGAATATCAACAGCTGCTGTCTGACCAGATCACGAAGACGTATCTCACCGATACCCATGGTGCTATGCATGGCACGCAACTCGTCCAGCGGCTTTGGCGGTTTCGGAGGTGTGGAAGGTTTGGTTGCAGGCATCATATGACTACTCCTCCTCACTTCTTCGTTGCAGTAATTGGTTGACTTTCTCGACCAGCTCATGGGTTGAAAACGGCTTGGTGATGTAGGCGTCGGCACCGAGTGACAAGCCCTTCTTTATCTCCGCATCCCGTCCCTTGGCGCTCAGCATTAAAATGGGAAGGTCCGACAATCGCTGATCGTTACGCACCTCGGCACACACCTCGAAACCGTTCTTACGCGGCATCATCACATCCAGAATCATTAAATCAGGAACTTCATCAGCGAGTAACTGCATCGCCTGTTCACCGTCCGCTGCGCTCACCACCTCATAACCACTACGTTTCATCAGAAATTCGACGGAGAAGACGATATTCGGCTCGTCATCGACAATCAGGATTTTCTTCGACATGAGGTTCTCCGACGCGTTATAGTTAAAAACGTCCTTTTTTTATTCAGATATAGATAAAGGTAGCAGCTTTCTCAAATCTGCATTACCCAGGCATTCGAACACTGTCAATCAAGCGGCAGTTTAATATCGGGCCTGCTGACTTCTGAATTCCACCATCTTTTCCGAAACCGCGACGGCATCGGCGAAGGTGTGGATCCCCTTCGCCTTCATGAGGTCGATCATGCGCAAAAAGACCTCGGCGGTAGCAATGGAATCACCGAGTGCGGTATGACGGTACTGTGCTTCGATCTCAACCCCAAAGCGCTCCGCTAGGACATCCAGGGTGTGTTGCTTGGAGTGATCGTGAATATAGGCCGAGAGCAGTACCGTATCCAACACCGGGTTATCGAAAGTCACCCCGCAGACCGCTTCTTTCATTTGTAGAAATTTCATATCGAATGCGGCGTTATGAGCAACCATGACAGCATCGCCGACATAGTCATGAAAACGAGGCAACACATCAGTAATCGGTGGTTGATCGCTGACCATCGCTTCGGTGATATGGTGTATATCGGTTGAGCTCGCTGGAATCGTGCACCCCGGATTGACCAACTGATTGAAATACTCCCCCGACAGAATTCGGCCGTTGACGATCCTGACACCTGCCAGTTGTATGATTTCATCCCCGTCCGACGGTTCCAGTCCGGTGGTTTCCGTATCGAAGACCACATAGGTCAACTCTCGCAGATCCCGTTCGCTGAACTGGTTGTTATCAAGATTTTTCAGTAAATCAAAATCATAAAACTCCGGGCGCCCCCCCGTTCCATGCAGATCGAAACTGAGTGGCCTATGATCCTCCTTGGCCAAGGGTAACGGCAGACGCAAGTAGGCCATGCCATCAGCCTGCGCTTCACTCCAGATGACCGCTTTGTGGTTCTCCAGTATGTCGTGACCGGTCATTCCCTTGAGACACTCATCGAATGACTCACTCAACCAGCTATCGAGCATTCCGCTACGGACCAACTCCCCGGCCCAGCAGATATCGATAAACACCTTATCCTTTTCGGATCTGGGTTCCAGCTCAAAGGTTGTTGCGGAGGTTTCCTCGGCGATTTTACGGATAATCCGCTCTGTCAGTTCCACGATCGAGAGACTGTCACAATGCATCCAGAGCGGATCACCGTTGATCAGGCATTGAATTGTATCCTCCGCTTTAAATCGACGTACCACACAATTCAGCAAGGTGGATGAGTAGACATCACTCATCGGCCAGTGACCGGTAACGATCTCACGATAGTCTTGACTGAGTTCCTGTAAACGTTTTGATAGATGATCACTCTCCTCACTCAGAACGTTTTCAAACTGCCGGCGGCCTTCATCGTCCATGTTCTCGTTATCGATCAACATCTCCGTGGCGGCACGCAAGTTTGCTACCGGAGCCCGCAAGCCCTCGACAGCATCACGCAGAATTCGATCCCGTTTTGCCAACTCGGCCAGCTTCTCGGTAACATCGTCGAAGGTCACGACATACCCGGTTGCGGTGCGCTCATCACTGTCGAGTATCAAGCTCAGTTGACCTTCGATGATGTGGCGTCCATCACTGGTGGAGCAGACCACATGGGCCGAAAACTCCGGCTCCGATTGATCGATTTCCAACTGGCCGGTGAGATATTCCAGGCTGTGTGCGATAGAGGGGGTACTGAGCAGATTCGAGACCGAACGATTCAGGCCGATCTCACCGGTATAGTGGAGAATATTCAGTGCGCGCCGGTTATACAAAAGGATCTTGTGGTTCATATTGCAGACCAGCACGCCTTCATTCAGATCCCTCAGTGTGGTTTCCAGACGCGTCCGCTGCAGCTCAACCTTGCGAGTAGCCTCTTCGATCTCTTGATTGAGTTTTTTTTGGGCTGACTCCAAAGCTATCGCCATTTCCCGTGCAGCCGGGGCCAGTAATCCAAGATACCTGCCCGGTTCGGTCTCAATACCATGCTCGGCATTGGTATGCGTGAGTGTCTGCAGGTCGCTGGTAAGGGTGTTGATGGGGGCGACCACATGATCGTCGAACTTCAGCCATACCCAAAGCACCAGACCGATCAGAGCGAACCCGGCAGCGCCACCCCACAACACCAGATGCGGCACCGATTCCGGCCCGATCCTGCCGGCCGCAAACCAGAGTGCCGAGCCCAACAGTGCTGGCACCATCAATGCAATCAGGGCAAAGAAAAGGAATACCCTAAAACGCAGACTCCACTTTTCTATCATGTTTAAGCCACCTCACCCGGCGCCATCGCAACGACGTCTTTCCAGGGCCTCCGTCGCTCAAGCCTGTCCCTCCAGGGGAAGGACAAACTTGAATATCGAACCTTTTTCCAGTTCGCTCTCAACCCAGATCCGACCAGCATGATGCTCGACAATTTTTCGGCAAATCGGCAAACCCAGCCCCGACCCCCGGGGCTTCCCCTCCTGGACATCACTAACCTGATGAAACTTCTCAAAGATCCGCTCCTGTTCACCAGCGGCGATACCACAACCGTTATCGGATACTTCCACATTGGCCATGCCATTACGTGCATAGACCCTGACACGGATCCGCCCACGTTCTCCATCACAAAACTTGACTGCATTGGAGATCAGATTGATCACCACCTGGATCAACCTGTCCTTATCCACAGTGACCTGAACCGCCTGATTGGTCATATCCTTGTGTAAGGCTGTGCCACTCTCAGCCACCAGCTGCTGCGTGGCCACGAGCGCCTCCTCGATCGCCTCACGCAGATCCGTGGATTGCATTTCCCATTCAACACTGTCGGATTCAATTTTCGCCAGATCCAAGACTTCGTTGATCAGACGTGTCAGGCGCTCATTCTCCTTGACGATAATGTCCAAAAACTCTTGGCGTTGCGTGGCGGGCATCTCAGGGCTGTCCCGCAGGATTTCCGAAAACGCCCGTATCGACGTGAGCGGCGTACGTAACTCGTGGCTGACTGTCGAGACGAAATCATCCTTTAACCGATCCAACTCCTTGAGACGCTCGTTGGCCGCTTTGAGTTTGCCCGTTGCGGCTTCCAGCTCCTGGGACTTCTGTTCGAGTTGACGGCTGTACTCGAGCACCTGGGAAGTCTCATCGAGAATTTTCATCACCCCTTCGATACTCAGCTCCTCGCCCTTCACTACCGTGCCCATCATCACGCGTGCCGACGCGGCGCCAATCGCGCCGGCCAGCTGGCGCTCGGCATACTCAACCAATCCGCTTTCGGCGGGTGCTTCATCGTTCAGTGACTGACCCTCTGCCAGGGCAAACTCTTCAAACGCCTTGGCCGCTTGCTCCACCCCGATGAATCGAGCGAGAATTTCCCGTATTTCAGCGACCGATGATGTGCTCTCCCAGATACGCGAATCCCGGGTTTGCGAACCTTGCCTGAATACATCAACAAACAGGGTCGCCTGGATACGTTCAATTGCACTTTGGTTGGCAAACAGTGAGACCCCCACCAGCAGTCCCACATTCACCAACATACTCCAGAATACGGCATGGGTTATCGGATCGAACAGATCGAGACCCAGCAACTGGTAAGGCCGCAACCAGGACCAACCAAACAGTCCCTCTTCAAGAAACGTTTGAGGGAGCCAACCCGAAAGGGCGAAACCGGGTATCACCAGCGTGTAGGCCCATACCAAAAAGCCCCCAAGCAGACCGGCCACCGCACCTGCACGGCTGGCACCCTTCCAATAGATACCGATCAATATCGGTGGAGCAAACTGGGCGGCTGCAGCAAAAGAGACCAAGCCGATGGTGACCAGTGCATAGGACTCTCCAATGAGTTGGAAGTAGAGATACCCCAGCAGTAAGATGGCGATGATGGCGCCGCGTCGAATCGCCAGTAACAAGCCACTCATATCCTCACGATGCAACAGACGCATACGCAGCAAAAACGGAATCACCAGGTCGTTGCATACCATAGTGGATATCGCGATGGTTGCTACAATCACCATACCGGTTGCGGCCGAGAGTCCACCGATAAAGGCGAAAAGTGCCAAAAATTCCGCACTCTCTGTCATCGGCAGCGTCAACACGAAAGTGTCCGGATCAATGGTGCCTTGAGGAAACAGAATCAAACCGGCTATAGCAATTGGCAGCACAAACAGATTGATCAACAAAAGGTAGAGAGGAAACAACCAGCTCGCTTTACGAATATGCGCTTCATTGACATTTTCAACCACCAGAACCTGAAACTGACGCGGCAGAAACATAATTGCCATCATGGCAAGAAAGGTCAGGGACAACCAACTCGCGTAGCTACCGGGCATGGCATCAAAGCTGAATAGAAGGGCCACCTCCGGCACAGTGGCTGCTTTGGCAAACAGATCCCCCGGCCCGGAAAACAGCACAAATACCACAAACAGTCCGACTGTCAGAAATGCGATCAACTTGATCAGGGATTCGAATGCGATCGCAGCGACCATCCCTTCATGACGCTCGGTGGTATCGATATGCCGGGTACCGAAGAGGATGGTGAACGCTGCCAGGGCGAGTGCGACATAGAGTGCGGTATCGGCATAAATAGCCCGGGTTGCTGCATTGTCGGCAATTTGCGGATAGGTTAGCAGCACATTGGAACTGACGGCGATGGCCTTCAATTGCAGGGAGATGTAGGGCATGATGCCTACTACCGCAATCACGGTCACCACCCCCCCCACCAGAGCGCTTTTTCCATAGCGGGAGCCGATAAAGTCGGCAATCGAAGTAATTCGATGCACCTTGCTGATACGAACGATCTTGCGTAACACAAACCACCAGAGGCAGGCCATCAGAGTAGGCCCCAGATAGATGGGTAAAAACCCGACACCGGAACCGGCGGCCCGGCCGACACTGCCGTAGAATGTCCAAGCGGTACAGTAGACAGCGATCGATAGCGTATAGATATAGGGATTACTGATGATCGATCGCCCTGCATCCGAACGCATGTCCGCATAAAAGGCAATTGCGAACAGTAGCCCCAGATAGGCAAAGGCAATGAGTAACATCAACCAGCCGGAGAGCATCTGTTCAACCGCCTTTGCGTTCGCGACGCAGGCTCTCTCTTTCACCGCTCCGGCGTGTCTCCATCAGCAGCGCCAGGAAAACGATAATCAGTAACCAGGCGATAAACAGATAGAGATAGAGTACAGGAATACCCAACCATAAGGATCCCGCACCGAACAGATGCAACAGCGGATAGTTGAGCAGGATCACTCCCAACAGAAAAAGAACGATGAGACGCTCATGATTTCGCCCGTTTGTCATAGTCTTTATCCAACTCACTGATGATCAACCAATTGTCGAGATACAGACTCCGTTCCCGGTGCCCCACCCATCCACGCCAAGGTGAATAATGAGGTCGTATTCTTTGAAGTTTAATAAACTTCAGGTCAATTGCACGATTTAAGAAAAATCTTGACCCTTTACCTGGTCGAATCAAAAGTGTCGACAACTCCGAACAACCGGGATAACAGGAATCCGCAAGAAACTGATTGCATTGCGCAAAGAGCGTGACGTCTATCCGCAAATAGACTGATCAATCCATCTGTATGGAGAGTGTCGGATTGAAGCGCAGAGTCGCACTGTGAATATAAACTGACCGATTCGTTACTGATGGTTAACTCGAAGAATGATCCAAGAGGGATTTCACCTTTTCCACCAACTCTTGGGTAGCAAAGGGTTTAGTGACATAGTCATCTGCCCCGAGCGCCATACCCTTATCGCGCTCCACGTCCCGCCCCCTGGCCGTCAACATGATAATACGCACTGAACTCAACTCAGGATCACCCCGCACTGCCTGACAAACCTCGTAACCATCCATTCGCGGCATCATCACATCGAGCAGCACAAGATCCGGCCGCAGCTGCTTAATGGTGCTCAGGGCATCGACGCCATTGTTGGCCGTCGTTACGTTATATCCCGCCTTCTTCATTAGAAACTCCAATGAAAGAACGATATTGGGTTCGTCGTCTACCACCAGAATCTCTCCACCCATAAGCCTCTCTCCCGCATTGGATGCCATTACCGCTTCAATAAACGGTTATCTTTGGATTCAGTCAATAGTATAGTTTTAATATTCGACCGTATTCATGAAATCAGGCGCTCTTGGTCGAACTGAAACCTGTGGACCAGAATAGCTTCTCGGTAGCGCCTGTGATGCAGTCAACAGCCCGGAAGTTGGCGGTATTGTGTAAAGATATCTGCTGCTTACAACGCCATAACATTTGCTCCGATTTCTTGTCTAACAGACTAGGGCCTGTTAACACTAACCCAATAGGCCCTTGTATCTTAAGACAGATCAGCAACTTCATCGCATTGAGAAATTTGATCTCAAGGTTTGTGTTTGCCCTGTAGGGTAAGTGCATTTGAATCATCAGAATGCTAACTTGAATTGGTTCTCGGAATGGCAGGAGAATTCAAAAGAGCGATTGTGGGCCTCAGTACAGCGTCCTCGCATGGAAGTCGACCCTGTGCGTATCATTTAGGCCCATCGGTTTTACGCCAATACGACAGAACAGCCAGTGTGAACTGGATGCGGCCTATCACAACCTCAACTCGTGAGCGAATAGACTCCTTGATCGCACTCAACCGGGATGTGCGCCTTTGCACGGAATCTCTGCTATTGCAGGGACGGTGTTTCATATTTCTAAGCGGAGACCACAGCACAGCGATTGGTATTTGGGGGGGCGTCATGCGTGCACTGGCAAAAACCGACCGACAGCTTGGTCTGATTTGGATCGATGCTCACATGGATGCTCATACCACAAGATCAAGTCCATCAGGCAATCCTCACGGCATGCCGGTTGCCGGCTTGCTGGGTATGCATGATCCCATATTGAAGCGGATTGGAGATGGTCAGCCAACCATCAAGCCGGAACAGATCGTGCTTGTTGGCGTCCACAGTTATGAATCGATCGAGAAAAGACACCTGGACGGTTTGGGTGTCGAATACTACATGATGAGCAGGGTTCGTCAGCTGGGGCTGCGAACGATACTCCATCGCTGTTGGCAAAAGCTGTTACTGCATTGCGATCTAGTCGGCATCAGTATCGATCTGGACGCAATCGATCCCAGAGACGCACCTGGGGTCACAGTGCCTGTAGCACACGGAATACGCTTACAGGAGTTGCTGCAAGCACTCGCCTTCATGCCCACGCCCGCAGCTATCGAGCTATCGGAGTACAATCCGTGTGCTGATCGAAACCTAAAGACAATGCGTTCGATTTCGTTGATTACCCAGGCAGTCTTCAATCGATCAAATAGCCGTAGAGGTTTTTCGGATCGGGTGGGATCGCGAGCAGTTGGATCGACTCACCGATATCATGAGCTACCGCCAATTCCTCTAGCAGCATCAGGGCGCTGAAATCCTCGAGTGCAAAACCGACGGCATCAAACAGCGTGATCTCACTGTCATGTTGGCGGCCAGGATGATTCTGGCGAACCAGCGATTGTAGCTCCACAGGAGCTGTAGTACCTTGCCGATTCTGAATCTCACCCTCAACCCGGGTTTGGGGCAGATACTCCACGACAACGGTTGCTCTGTCGATCAGTTGCGGTGGCAACTCCGTTTTACCGGGACAATCCCCACCAAGGGCATGGATATGCATACCAGGAGTGATCTGGTCAGCATGGAATAAAACCGCCTTCTTGCGTGCGGCTGTCGCGGTCACAAGGATATCGATCCCTTCCAGCAAGCTCTCTGGGTTTTGCTTGTGATGCATCTGCCATGCCTGACCAGAGAGATTTCGTGCAAACTTCTCTGCTGCTTGGGGATCGATATCCAGATAGTTTACCTGCTCGATCGGGAACTCATTAGCCAGTGCAAGCAGTTGAAACTCCGCTTGTGCACCACAACCGATGATACCGACCCGTCGGCTGTCACGACGCGCCAGATAGCGCGCTCCCAGAGCGGTGACTGCCGCTGTTCTTAGCGCGGTCATGATTCCCGTTTCTGCAACCAGTATCGGCATGCCGGTCTCCACCTCGGCGAGCACGCCAAGTGAAAGAATGCTCGGCAGTCCTTTTGGTATATTCCCTGGGTGACCATTGACGAACTTGAAGCTGTAGTGTGCTTGATCGGAACAGGGCATCAGCTCCAGTACGCCATGCTCAAAGTGCGTAGCATGACGTTCCGATTTTGAGAACTCATCCCAGCGGGAAAAATCACTTTTGATACGTGTAGTCAGATCCCGGAGAAAGGCCTGCAGGCCAGTTTGCCGCATGAGGTCACGAATATGATTTATCGTTAGTAGACGCATTTCGATGCACCATAAGGCTTTTACTCTTTGACAATGAAAGCCTGATGTTATCTCCCGAAAAAGTCTTTCTGTCGGTTTTTACCATTAACAGGCAATCCGGAATACACAGGATCAACAATCAAGAGAGTGAATCTCGACAAACGAAGTAGCGGTAACAGGATGTCAAAGTGCGATTGTCTCGGTTTAACGATAAATGCAATGAAAGCTTGGACATCAATACACAAGCCCTGTTTGTCACTGAATCGGCTTTATAGATTCACTGGTATTGATCTCTTAATCTAAGGCATCAAACACAATAGCCTGCCGGGTTGCAGTTGCAATTCAATTCACTTCTCTTCCAGAGAAGACAGCCGGCCAACTGAATGATCGCAGTTACCATCGTATCCGTAATACCTAGTTTCATTCTGATGATGACGAATCAATTTAGGTAAAGATTTTTCTCTCCTGACAGATTGTCATTCAATAATCTGACAATCTGTCAGTTATCCATTGTAAAGGCAGTTCAATCACATGCATTTTACAAAAATTAACATTTTTCCAGTATTTTTAAAGCCAATAACCCTACATTGTATGCTTGTATTACCGATACAAAAATATGTGAAATGGCTTGGCAATGGTGTGGCACTACATGATTGGATTATTTAACAAAAAAGAAATTTCAGACCTCAGGCAAGAGTTATCCCAAGTAAAAATAGAGTTGGAAGAAAAAACCAATCAGATCAGATTGATCAAAGAAAGTAATGATGAATTATCAGAAAAGGCTCAAGATGCGTTGAATGAGCTTCGCTTACAGCAGCAGTTACTGATAAATTTCAATACACTGAGCGACTCATTCAGTGAACTTCAGCAATCAATGATGCATGCTGCTGTAAACATGAAAGAAGAAAAGTCGAATGCAATTCGCAGTTCAGAGATTTCAACTCAGGCAATTTCCAGTATCGGCGTCATGACCGATGAAATTGACAATGTCAGTCTTATCTCCAGAGAGAGCTCAGAGAGTGTTGATAAGTTGGCCACACTGGCAGGCAATATCAGTAATTTCGTTACCATCATCCAAGGGATATCAGAGCAAACTAATTTACTGGCATTAAATGCAGCAATCGAGGCCGCTCGTGCAGGAGATATGGGTCGTGGTTTTGCTGTGGTGGCGGATGAAGTCCGAACTTTAGCCGGACATACGCGTGATGCCACAACAGAAATTGCATCTCTTGTGGAAACAATCACCCAGGAAACTCAGAAATCTAAACAAACAATGTCATCGATGCGAGATGTGACTACAGCTTTTCAAGACAAAGTCGCACAATCTGTCGATACGATCAAACAGCAGTTTGAATTATCGAAATCAATGGAAATGGTGATATCTTCTACTGCGCTTAGAACCTTTGTTGAACTGGCGAAGTTTGACCATATGATCTTTAAGTTTGGTATCTACAAAGCATTTCTTGGACTGGCCGAACTACCTGCCGACTCTCTCTCAGACCACAGAAACTGCCGCCTAGGGCAGTGGTATTACAGTGGTGAGGGAGTTTCGTGTTTTTCAACACTTTCCGGTTATCGTGAAATAGAGAAACCTCATCAGCTTGTACATAAGTATGGCAAACAGGCCCTGGTCCATCTGGAAAAGGATGATAAAGAGGCCAGTATCGACAACATCGCTTTGATGGAAGAAGCCAGCATGCAGGTAATCGCAAATCTTGAGCGATTGGCACACTCTGGGGAATCCAACGCTCATATCCTGTGCACAGATGAGGATGAATCATAGCTACCAAGTTAGATTTACTGCGTAGCTGGATAGCCTCAATTACCATCTGCCGACACCCATGTTGATTCAGTATACAGACTATCAAGTGAATGGTTTACAAACTTCAACGGAAAGGTTCCGCACTGATCCGAATAAAATCTGAGAGCCGGTGTGATCTCAGCATTCCACTGCCCACTTATGGGTAAAACGTGCAGAAACAGAGCTGTATTCAAAACGCACAAAACAGCAAGATCAATAGATTTTCAGACTCTGACTTGATTGATTCGCAAGCTACCATTCGGTTGGCACTTTCTATTTACCTATAGGAAATATTTCGAAAGTGGGTCTATGCTTCCTAATATTAAATAGGGATCTGCCGGAAATAGAATAAGCCGCTTTGTTGGAAGAATAAATACAAAGAGGATCAACAGCTTATGAATTCCAAGCATGATGAGCACCGTAGCGTTACTCTGCGTCCTCTGTATGGAAATGAAGTCACTCTGACCTGCGATTGGGCCAAATTTCAGGCCGCAGCCATTCGCTGGAGTCGCTCCCTGCGCAATCGCCGCCGCTGGCTGACCAGTGATGCCATCATTGAACGCCGTCTCCAGGCTGTCGAACAAGCAGCTGAAATCTTTATTGAGCTGAAGAGCCCGAAAAAACATCAGGAGATCATTACCCGCCTGGCAAACGGCGGTATCGTCGAAGTGACCCTGCCGCCCTTTGAAAGTGAGGGTAAGGATTGGGCACTGAGAATTTTTCCCTGGGAGTACTTTCTATCCACACTGACCCGTGAGACCCGTAAGGCACAGCAACCGGCTCTGCCTTTTCTGATCACCCGGGTATTGCCGCTGGAGCAGTCCGGCAATGATTACGCAACCATTGCGGACGACAACATACTGATGGTGCAATGCGCCCCGGAACCTTTGGAGGCGCTCTACAGCTTCCGCTCTGAAGTGGAACTGATGCGGATCAACCTGGACCTGAAAGACTGGGATTTCGTTCTTCCCAACCCCAACAGTGCTGTGCTGAAAGATCGCATCGCTGCCCAGTCTCCCGGTCTCGTGCATCTGGCCGGTTTCGATCTGCACCAGGCGCTACGCTATCTTCCACCGCAGATCACCGACGGGGTAGGCCGGCATGAGGATGGTTTTATCATCGCCGATCCGCAAGGTGTGGCGGTAGCCCTGAAACCTGAAGAACTGGCCGAAATCGTCAATGCCGGCGCACTGAAACCGGCCCTCGTATCGGTCAATGTCTACAACTCCGCCGCCCGCCTTTGTGCCTTGGCTGTCGCCCATGGCGCCAAGGTTGCGGTGGGATTTCAGGATGAGATCGATGACCATCTGGCCGAGATATTTTTTGCCAGTCTCTATCGTGCTTGGCACAACGATCCTGACACTTACATTTTACCCGCCTTTCAGGCGGCCTTTGAAGAGACCCGTAAACTGCCCGATGAGTATCGTATGCAGGGCAGCGGTATCGTTCTCTGGTCCAACACCTCCCTGTTGTATCAAATCAGCGGGCGTGAGCAGACCTTACCATTGACTGAGCTGCCATCCACAGGTACCGGGGATGGTGTTGGTGACCTGTTACTCGATATCACACCCTATCAACGTCTCAACTACGCGATTCTGCACAATCGCGGCCACCTGTTCAAACAGTTCAACGTGACGCGCACTTCACGGAACTCTGCGGACAAGGTGCACGTGGAAGTGGTCGCCCGTGTTGGTGCGGAGGAGTACCCCTACCGGGGATCCCACAGTACCGGCGAGGTGGGTAAGCCAGAAGATATCGGTAAGTACATTCGAATTCCACTCTCCTGGGACTACCTGCGTACGCTCTCGGAAACTTTGCGAACCACAGTATATGTACGAATTACCGCTCATGATAATGTCATCGAAGAGAAGACTTATCAGGTGGATGTGGCGCCGCTCGAGGAGTGGAGTGATACAAACGAAGATCGCATCTGGTTACCATCCTTTGTTTTACCCAGAGATGTTGCAGTAATCGACGCGGTGGCCGGTGCACGACGTTATCTGAGCGCATTAAGCGATGACCCCAATGCCGGTTTTGATGGCTACCAGAGCTACGGCCTCTACGCGGATGATCCCTACGGTCCGGTGGATACCCAGGTGAGAACAATCTGGACAGCACTTGTCCTCGACCACCGTCTGCAATACATCAATCCACCGCCATCCTACTATGCCAAGGCACAAAGGGTACGCAGTCCATCGGAGGTACTGCGACGCTCTCATGGTACCTGCATTGATCTGACTTTGTTGCTGGCCGCCTGCCTGGAGTACATTGAAATCCATCCGGTACTGTTCCTGATCGAAGGTCACGCTTTTCCAGGCTACTGGCGCAGTCCGCAGCAGGCGGATTACTTTGTTCAAGGTGATTACCCGGACGGTGAGACAGATGCTGACGAGTTGACTGAGGATATGGGCACACCGTCCTGGATGTATTCCAAAGCCCACCTGGAGCGTATTTACGCCTTTGTCTCCGCTGGGCACCTGGTACCCCTCGAAAGTACCCTGTTGACATCCAATAGCGGTTTTTTTGCCGCTTGCGATGCAGGCATCGAGTCACTCAGCGATCCCGGCCGGTTCCAATTTCTGATCGATGTGCGCCGTGCCAGAAGCGATCCCCAAGGCGCCACCCCACTACCCATTAATAATCAAATGTCATGACAGATGAAATTCGTGTAAACAGCAAGCATCTGGATCGAGCGCTCGAGGAATTGAATCTCTCGCCGGATCCCGACACTCTGAAAGCAGCCGACTCACTCGGGCGGCCGGGCCCTCGCCGTGCCGGTGCGAAAAAGGCGGCCTTACAAATGACCAAAATGCGTGTGCTGGATGTCGGTGGTGAAGCCCTGAGCCTTGAAGAGCATCCACTGACCCCGGTTTCACCCAAACGACGGGGACGCCCACGTAAAGTAACCGGCAGAGAGCAGGTCAAACTGGAACGCCCGATGTCACTCTTGCCCTATAACCAGGTCACCCAGGCAGTGGCCCTGCTCGACGATAAATTAACCCCCGATCGCGGTTTGCGCGAATGGCGGAACGGCAAAATCGTCGGAGACGGAACAGACATCAAACCCCTGGGCAAAGGCAAAAAAATATTGCTGTTCGTACACGGTACCTTCAGCAAGTCGGATACCTACTTTGACCAGATCGACAGAAGAGGCTTCAAGGCCGGTGATGAATTTCTGCGCTGGGCAAGCCGACAATATGACCAGATACTCACCTTCGACCATGCCACTTTATCGAAGAGCCCTTTTGTGAACGCCCACAGTCTCGCACTGGCGATGGGCAATACAAGCGCCGATGTGGATGTCATCAGCCACAGCCGGGGCGGTGTGGTAACACGCTGGTGGGTCGAAGCCTTGGACCGGGGGCGTGGTAAAAGGCGGGTGGCATTTGCCGGATCACCGTTGGCCGGAACCGGGCTGGCCTCCCCGGCAAACATCCGCGGTGCTCTCGATATGGCCTACAACATCGGCAATGTACTCACCAAGGTCAGTGCTGCGGTACCGCTGATGATGTTTGCCACCGGTATGTTTCAGATCATAACCTCGATATTGCGCGTCGCCGGCAAAACACCCTTGGCCGATGCGGTTGTGGCCATCGTTCCCGGACTCGCCGGACAATCCCGGGTCGGCAACAACTATGAACTGCTGAGCTTGCGAAGTTACGCCAACCCCCGCGCCGATCGAGACTATTTTTTTATTGTGTCCGATTTTGAAAGTGAGAAAGTCGGTTGGAAATTCTGGAAAGTATTTCGCAAAGGAAAGCTGAAGATGAAGCTTGCCGATATCGGTACGGACATGCTGTTCGAAGGTAAAAACGATCTGGTTGTCGACACCCTATCCATGACCGATATGACTGACGAATTGATCATCCCAAGCTCACAAATTCTCGACTACGGTACCCAGAGCAAGGTCATTCATACCAACTACTTTGAACAGGCTAAAACCCTGGCTTTTATTCGCAAATCGTTTGAGATGACGAATGGGTAGTGCGTTTGATCCAAGCTTGATATATCGCACTAGGGCCTGTTAACACGAATCCAATAGGCCCTAACAGACAAACCCGGAATTGGTGTTACTGACTATTATTGAAATACTTTACATCCATACCATCGGCGCATATCCCTTCGAGATCGCCATCCCCGTTGAAATCGGCAAAAGCCGGGTGTTGACAGCCCTGTACCGGGAATCCATGTCTCCCTTCCGTTTCGGTCGCAACACGATGAAAGGAAGCGGATTGAGCTGTACCGGTATTTTCATAAATCGTGTAGTTTCCCTGATAGCTTACTGATGCGCCATCATAATTCACCCAGGCATCCAGGTCGCCATCGTTATCCATATCGCCGAAAGTTAAAAAGTTTGAACTATGAGATGAGGCCCATAAACCGAAAGGATTCGGCCTGGTTGCTTTTGCAAATGAGGGTGAGCTAGCAGTTCCGGTATTCTCACAATAGCCAATATGAGCAGTAACCATATCGCCACCCTTTTGCCCGATAAACAGATCCAGATCCCCATCGGCATCGATATCCGCCAGTGCTGTATAGACAGCATCATCGGACATATCTGATCGAATCCAGTCACCGGAACATTCGTTTTTCGACAATAGATCACTGGTTTTGAATTCCGGATATTCATTGCTGCCGAGATTGGCTTCATAGACCACTTCAGGATTAGTTGAATAATTTCCGGCAACCGTTGTAATCGCATCGAGGTCACCATCACGGTTCATATCGACCATGATGCGGTAGTTGCTATTCTGGGAAAACACAGCACAACGTACCGGCCCGGAAAATTCAGGGGTAGGTGTCAGTGAAACATTCTCGTAGATAAAGGCTCGATTTGTTGAGGTGGCGATGATATCCAGGTCACCATCCATATCCGCATCCATTGCCATCACAGCTTTAACAAGGCCACTAACCTCTCCCAAAGAGATACCGACAACCTCGATTGGCTCCGGTTCGTCTTCTACAGGATCGTCCCCGACTGGATCCTCATCGATGGGGTCTTCATCCCCAGATCCATTGTCCACTCCACTGTTTGAGGAGCCGCCATTACAGCCAAACAGGATGACCAACACCATACCAAGGCTCAACCTTCTTAATGAGACAAAAGAATCGAACAGAGAGGTTGGTTGATACTCAGCAGTTTCCTGGCGCACTGATGTCTCTTTTGTCTGTGCTTTTGCGTCCCTGTTTTGTCTGTCCATCATCTGATCAAAGTTCCTTATTAAATTGCATGCGTTTCGCTGTTGATGAGAGTATTGAGTTGAAGCGGCGCTCAACAAACCTTAAAAAAAGCTGATTATCTGAACGCACCTGAAAGATTGCACGACTTCCACCAGCAGCCAAATGTCGTCTAACAGACTCAGCAATCAAGGCAATACCTGTTGCCCGGGGTCTATGTTCTGCCGCCACAAACAGAACGGTATATTGAGTAACACCGGCTGCCACTCTATGGGTAATCATCCAGCCAATGACCTCATCCTGATATCGTAACCCGAGGCTGTTTGACCACTCTATGGTGGATTCCTCCTGAAACGGGTTCAGCTCGCTGGGAAACCAGTTGTCGACTTGTTGTCTTGCAACGATTTGTGCTTTTTCTGTCGGCCGGAGCTCATGCCACGGAAACAGCGAATACCCATTCCGAAGAGGCACACGGTCAAACCATAGTGGTTTACGGTAACTGCTTTTGGTAACTTTATAGAGCCTCAATATCTCACTACAAGACCACCCTTGCGGGATCAGGATCGCTTTTACAGCTTGAAATGAGGCTAGATCACTGCGGATGGAGAGGCTTAGCATTCGTATTCCATTCGCCAGGAACATCTGTTCCAGGCGTGACAACAACCTGTGGCCGACGCCTTTCTTACGGTACTGAGGCAGAACATTCCAACAGAAGATTCTCGCCGTTCCGCTATCATCAAGCTCACAGAGAATCAGCCCAACAGGTTTAAGATCGATTAGTGCGGTTACGCCAACCAGTGGTTCACGGAGAGGTTTGCCAAAGGTCTGAGAATGGAGTGCTGGGTAAAGCAGGTTCGAATGAGTCGTTTCGATTGCTGTCAAACTGATTGTATCGGACGCACGATATTCGACTTGGACCAGTCCGTTAATCCTGTAACTCAGGTTATTGCAATGCCTGACCATCACTATCCATATGATTGATACTGAAAAAACAGTATAGGTAAATCAGGCATCCATCGTCAATTTGCCAACACCTCGTGTTCGACAGGCATCGTGTTAGCCGGCACTGAAGTGATCAAAACCCAATTGTGGTGGATGCCATGATTTGCCTTGCTTATCGAAACAACGCAACCCCAGTTCCGCTTCAACGCATCCAACGCGGCTGATCGGCAGTGACAGCTGACGGGCAACGGCCGCCACCGCCTCACGACAAGCCACAGGCAGGGTCAGGCAGAGTTCGTAGTCATCACCCGCTGAGACCACCCGGGACCAATCCATATCATCTCCCATGGCCGCACGCAGTTCGGCTGAAAGAGGTAACCGCTCAAGCTGCAGACTGGCCCCGACACCACTCTGTGTCAGGATGTGTCCCAGATCGGCGAGCAGACCGTCGGAGAGGTCGATGGCGCTATGGGCCAGGTGGCGTAGTGCAACGCCCGCCTCCACTCTCGGTTGCGGCCGCTCCAATCGGTCTACCAGGGTCTGTTGGCCAGCCGTCAAAGCTTTTGAGGATTCGTGGAATTTCAGTCCCATTGCCGCATCCCCCAGGGATCCGGTGACATAGATGTCGTCCCCGACCTGCGCACCATCCCGACGCATAACCTGATGTTTTGGCACCATCCCATGGATCTGCACGGTAACACTGAGTGGACCTCTGGTGGTATCGCCTCCCACCAAAGAGACGTTGTATCGATTCGCCAACCCGGCAAATCCGCGACAAAACCCAACGATCCATTGTTCATCCACCTCCGGCAGGGTCAGTGCCAGGGTGGCCCAGCTGGGTTCGGCGCCCATCGCGGCCATGTCACTCAGATTGACCGCCAGTGCCTTATGCCCCAGGGCATCGGCGGCCACATCCTCAAAAAAGTGTACCCCTGAAACCATCGTATCGACACTCACAACCAACAAGCGCTCTTCCGACACCTGTAGCAACGCAGCATCGTCGCCAACCCCCAGAACCACATCCTGGCGAGGGGTGGTGAGCTGTTTGAAATATTGGTTAATCAGTGCGAACTCAGGGGTCTCTTTATGGCTCTTCATCTGGTAATCAGCAGTTGTCTCCTATAATAGGCAGTGTAACTTTCCACTGAAAGAAGAACAAAGCGAGATTCCCTCTGGGGATGAATTAAAAAAAGAAAAAAGGGGCCGTAGTAATGAGTGAACCAAAGAGCTTCCAGATCATCGAGAAAATGGGGGATATCCTGGTAGAGACCTTCCATATCGTCGGCCTGTTCGTGATCGGAGCCACGGTGGTCTGGTCCGGCGTGGTGGCCTACATGGAGATGGTCAGCCACGGCCACGCAACCCTGAAAGACATCCTGCTGCTTTTCATCTATCTGGAACTGGGCGCCATGGTCGGCATCTATTTCAAGACCCGCAGACTGCCGGTGCAGTTTCTGATCTACATCGCGATCACCGCGCTGACCCGCCTGCTGACCATCGATATCAAACAGATGCCCAATGAGACCATTCTCACCGTCACCGGCGCGATTCTGATGTTGACCTTCGCGATTCTGGTGCTTCGCTTCAGACACAGCCAGGTTAAAGCCGAGCATGAGGATCTCTAGGCCGAGCGACAATCGGCCGGGATGAGCTGGAGCCGGTTCATCGGCTGAGATAAATCCGACAATTGTCGTATTATCGACAGGCATCAAATGACAAGCATCAGCCTATCCCATTGTAATTAATATAAAAAAATATTGGCACCTGGATTGCAAAATACGATAGGGTTGGATTGAACCACTTACCGAATGCTCCCTACCGATCGCCAGCAGCGGCTGAATGACAGATTCGAATCGTGGTCCCAATGTAGTACCGAATCATGACCTGGAAGATCTGTGAAACCGTTAACCATCATCCTGCTGACTATTCTTCTCTCTGTCACCAACGCGGCGGCTGAAGAGGTCACAATCGCGATCGCCGCCAATTTCACCGATGTGGCCCGCATCCTCGCCAAACGCTTCGAGCAGCAGACAGGTCATGCCACCAGAATCAGTTACGGATCCACTGGCAAACTCTATTCACAGATCGAGCATGGGGCACCGTTTGAGGTCTTTCTTGCCGCCGATCGCGCAAGGCCGCAAAAGGCGGAAAAGGAAGGCCTCGCGGTAACCGGCAGCGGATTTGTCTACGCCCGGGGAAAACTGGTTCTCTGGAGTCTCAAAGAGTCCCTGTTTGAACAGGGTGAGCGCTATCTCAATGAGGGTGATTTCCACCATCTGGCACTTGCCAATCCGAAAACCGCTCCCTATGGCCTGGCGGCACAACAGGTGATGCAGCATCTCGGTATACTGGAGCGGACCCGACCCAGACTGGTGAGAGGCGATTCGATCGCACAAACCTTTCAGTTCGTGGCAACCGGCAATGCGGAGGCGGGATTTGTCGCTTTGGCCCAGATCAAGGCATGGCCGGGGGAAAACGGTAGCTTATGGGAGATCCCGGAGAGCTACTATGCACCGATCGATCAGGCAGCGGTTTTGTTGAACAAGGGCCGGGACAACCCTGCTGCCTACGCCTTTCTGGATTTTCTCAAGAGCGGCGAGGCAAAACAGGTGATTCAGACCTATGGCTACGGGGTGGAGTAGACAGCACGAGTCGAGGTATGGTGATCCACCATAAATCACAATCAGCGTCTGTTGGAGCGGACTATGGACTTTGACTGGCAGCCTGTCTGGCTGACCCTGAAACTGGCCGGCACCACCACCGTGCTGCTGCTGATCATCGGCACCCCGATCGCCTGGTGGCTGGCCAGAACCCATGTCTGGTACAAACAGGCCCTGGCAGCCGTGGTGGCCCTGCCCCTGGTGCTGCCACCCACGGTGCTCGGTTTCTATCTATTGATCATGCTTGCCCCGGACGGCCCGGTGGGACAGCTCACCCAGGCAATGGGTATCGGCACCCTGCCCTTTACCTTCGAAGGTCTGGTGTTTGCCTCGGTCCTCTACTCCCTGCCATTTGCGGTACAACCTCTGCAGAATGCCTTCGAAGCCCTCGGACCCCGGCCGATGGAGGTCGCCTCAACCCTGCGCGCCTCCCCCTGGGACCGCTTTCTCACCGTCGTGATCCCCCTGGCCCGCCCCGGATTCCTTACCGCTGCGGTACTCTGCTTTGCCCACACCATCGGGGAGTTCGGTGTGGTTCTGATGATCGGCGGCAACATCCCCGGTGAGACCAAGGTGCTCTCGGTGGCGATCTACGACCATGTGGAGTCCCTCGAATATGGTCAGGCCCACCTGCTCGCCGCCGGCATGCTCGCCTTCTCATTCCTGGTGCTGATGACCCTCTACCTGGTCAATGGCCGTTACACCAGGAGCCACCGTCCATGAGCGAAATCGAGGTCCAAATATCCAATCAGCTGGGTGATTTCGATCTGGATGTGGCCTTCTCCGTACCGGCCGTGGGGGTCACCGCCCTGTTCGGCTCTTCCGGCTCGGGTAAGACCAGTGTGTTGAGGACGATTGCCGGGCTGGAGCGCCCTCCACAGGGGCTGGTTCGTATCAGCGAGGAGGTGTGGCAGGATCATCGCCGCTTTCTGCCGCCTCACCGCCGAGCCCTGGGATACGTGTTTCAGGAGGCGAGTCTGTTTCCCCATCTCTCGGTTCGGCGCAATCTGGAGTATGGCATGCGCCGGGTTGCGGAGAAGCAGCGTCTGATTGCCTTTCACGATGTGGTGGAGCTACTCGGCATCGCCGGACTACTCAAACGGGAGACCCACAAGCTCTCCGGCGGAGAGCGTCAGCGGGTGGCGATTGCCCGCGCCTTGCTGACCAGTCCGAAGCTGTTATTGATGGATGAGCCCCTGTCGGCCCTGGACCATGGCGCCAAACAGCTCATTCTCCCCTACCTGGAGAGCCTGCACGACGAGTTCGGCATACCCTCGATCTATGTCTCCCATGACCCCAACGAGGTCGCCAGACTGGCCGACAGAATGGTACTGCTGGATCAGGGCAAGGTGATTGCATCCGGTGATGCGGCCAACCTGCTGACCCGCCTCGATCTCCCCCTCTCAGGCTATGGAGATGCCTCGGCGTTTCTGGAAGGCACGGTAAGCTCCCATGACAACAGCTACCATCTCACCTGGATCTCCCTGCAGGGCAACCGGGTGGCAGTGCCGAGGGAGGATCTACCCGTCGGACGTCACGCCCGGGTTCAGATCCAGGCCAGGGACGTGAGCCTGGCGATACGTGCCCATTCGGACACAAGCATATTAAACATCCTCCCGGCCCGGGTGATCGATACCCACGATATCAACCCGACCCAGATGCTGGTGCGCCTGGAACTGGAGGATGGTCAGACACTGCTGTCGCGCATTACCCGTCGCTCAGCCATGGGCATGGGGATACATGAAGGGATGATGCTTTATGCCCAGGTGAAGAGTGTCGCCCTGCTCGCATAAACTGATCATGGTCTGAGGCTGTTCATACGATCAGTGGTAACGGATCAGATAGGCAAATGCTGCCGGAGGAATGATCAGAAGCAATACAACCCATCTCATCTGATGCATGGAAAGTGCCTTCAGAATAGAGATGAACCATGCCGTGAGTTGCAAAGCCAAGAGTGCGAAAAGAAGTGCTAGCTTTAGCCTAAGCCAATGATCCGCCATGGCAGGCACATCGATTTCCTGGTTACTTATCGGAATCGTATAGACAGTGATGATCGCCAATAGACAGGCTACCAATAACAACCACCAACGCGCATGCCACAGACCGTCTATGACCTTCCTATGAACTCTGAACAAATCAGTCTGGCTGTTATCTGATGTGGTCAAGGAGAGAATATCTTAAAGTTGACGTTCTGATTAATTGCACATGCGGGCACTGCATCCAGTCTATTTCGCACCGAATGTAGCACCTGCACCGACCACCGGCCCAAGACCTGCTTTAAAGCTGCCACTGACTTTGACACCTTTGCCATCACCAATTTCAATACCCGCACTCCCTTTGAGTGAGGCGCCGTAGCCCCCATCAATATGCCCACCGATCACGATACCGTGATCAAAATTGTCCGGCACTTCCGGAATCTCAGGAACATCTCGACCTGCAACAGAATCGACTACCGGATCAACATAACTGTTATAGAGCCCACCCAGGGTATCCCCGACTGTTTTCGGCGTAATACTCACCTCAAATCCTGCATGACCGTCAATCGCCATCGCTTCAGCTCCGGCACTGGCTTTTAAGCTGGCACTTGTATCGGTAAGCCCCTTTATCTCTGCTTTTGCTTCGATCTTTCCATGCGCATTGATGGTTCCTGCCGTTACTTTAGCATCGAGCTGCCCCAGGCGGCCCAAACCGATCTCAGTTTCAGCATCAGCAATATTGATCTCTCCGGATATACCAACCGATGCATGGGCTTTGGCTTTTTCGGTATTGAGATCAGCATCCGGCGCTGAATACTCTGCTTCCACATGACCGATATTGACGCTCTTGTCTTGAGTTGAACAGATACTAACATCCAGACTGGCATCCTTGGACAGATCCAATGCCTGACCCAAAGTGCCTGCTGAAGCTGCGAGTTGTTCAGCCGTTGTGAGTGAACAGCTCAGTTGATCTGCCGTTGTAGGAGAGCGGCTCAATGTCTCAGCTGTCGTTGGCGAATCGGCTAATCCAGCCCCGTTTGTTGGCGAGCCGAGACTATTTTCACTTCCCGGGGAACCACCTCCAATTGAAGAATCACCATCCGCTGATCCTCCACCCATTCCACCATTTGCAGATCCCCCGACCCCACCAGCCGAATCAGTCATTGCAAACCATCCTTTATTTGCCGAATGAAATCTGTTAGCTCGAATGGTACATCCAGTCACAACAATGCGTGTATAAGAGATAACCCTAGTGGGTCATGCGGAAAGTAATGTAACTAATGATGATTGAGTGTATAATTCGTTATGCGCTTAGCCAAATCAT
>LVKA01000002.1 GCA_001709035.1 Candidatus Thiodiazotropha endoloripes
AAAAAGTGCCGAGAAAATAATTGCTTCAGTAAATCGCGCTAAAAATGCGTCGTCGAATTAACCGCATGGCCCACTAGATAGAGAGGGATTATATTTAAGGCATTCTATCTCTCTCACTACTCAATTAGGACGACAGAAGCATCAGAAGCACGAATTGCCAATTGGTGTTTCAGTGGATAGGGTGCTGATTCTCCAACAATACTGACCAGATAGATGCGATTTATTTTACGGATACGGCCCACCTGAAGCCCCGTTGCTCCCACTGTATTGAGCCACTGTTTTGCAACATCCTGTGCTTCAGACCATTGATCAACCGGTAATGACCCACTGGCAAGTTGGAATTGATCAATGCGGCACTCTGTTTGTTGAATATTTGTAGCTGCTTCGGTTTGCTCTTTCAATGCAGAAATATCCACTGGGTGAAAAAGCAGTGCTCCTCGCTGATCCCGCTCGATATTCCAGTATTTAAAACCTGACAAGTCACTTGGCAGATTGCTTCTCATAGCCTCAGACGGAGCTGTGGATATCTGTGGTGTTGGATCCGGGCTCTTAGCGGAGGGAGAAGTGGTCGTTGCAGGGATCAAAGTCAATGTGTTATCAGAATCCCATTCAACCTGCCATCCATGGTTCTGCAACGCTTCTCCAAACTTACGTATCTCAGCTGTTTCTCTGTTTCCTGACGGAATGTCAGTGGTAATCTCTTTTTTCGGTTGATGATAGATAACACTGCCATCCGCAGCGGTGTACTCCTGCCATCCCTGCTGCTGCAGGGATTCACGTAGCGACTCACTTAGGTTCTTGGCCGGTTCCGCTAAGCCCGTAATTGGTAACCATAAAAAGACCCACAACAGCTGGATTGTGATGTGGAAATCGGAAATTGTATTTTTTTTTCTCATTTTTGCTCCTCCTTCAGATAGGGTATGGCGTTCAGATTCCCAATTTATGAGCAAAACACAAGCCAAAGACCTAGATTTGAGGCTTCAAGGATAAAAGAATCGTTGGATTCTCCCTGGAAACATGACAAATTGTCAGAAAAACGGGTTTTTTTTAATATTACAATCAGAACATCTGATCCTGAGCAACTGAGTTGTTACAAGTGATGAACTGGATAAGCGATAGCCTGAATAGAAAATTCATACTCGGTACCACATCAGGTCTCGTCATAAGTACCCTGGTATTTCTATTGCTCTACATACCGATCTATCAATCGGAACTGGAAGGGGCGAGAGCGGATACCGCCAACCAAGTCAACAAATTGCTGCAGGTTTCCTTGGAGAATGCCATGCTCAAGCGAGACTTGCCCGGGTTGAGTGAGATGGTTAATAAACTCGGGGAGCAAAAGGGTATCGTCAGGGTTTTCATTACCAATCCGGCCGGTGAGATCCGCTTCAGCAGTCGTGAAGGGGATTTTGGTAAAAAACTGGAATCCCCCTACCTGGCGAGTCTTCAATCAACCCGCTTCATACAGAATGAGTCACAGCAGGAGTTGCTGCGCAGCATCAATCCCGTACACAACAAACCAGCCTGTAAAGAGTGTCATGGTCCAGCTGAGCAGAATCCGATCAACGGTATACTCTATGTCGACTACGACGCCAGCCCAATCAGACACAAGGTAAGTACTACCACCCTGATGCTGATGAGTGCAGGATCCCTGATTGTGATTCTCAACCTGGTCGGTGGCTGGTGGTTCATACACAGTCATGTTCTCAGACCGGTCAATCAGCTCACGAGTGCAAGTCAGGAGTTGACGGGTGGGAATTTACAAACCCGGGTCGACATGCAGGGATCAGATGAACTCAGCCGACTCGGCTCTACCTTCGATCTGATGGCGGAGCGGTTGCATGAGAAAATGCTTGAGTTGGAGGAGCAGCGGGGATTCCTGCAGGCACTGGTTGATGCCATCCCGGACGGGATCAGGATTATTGATGAAAACTTCAAAGTTGTGCTCGTCAATAAAGCCTATTGTGAACAACACAGGCTTGAGGATAGATTGGAAGTCGGTGCAACCTGTTACGGTGTCACGCACAACGGTAACAAACCCTGTCCGCCGACGCTGATCAACTGCCCGATTCATGAAATGTCGCTGAGCAAAACGCCGATCAAAGTGGTGCATCAACACCACCGTTTGGATCTTACAACCTTTGAGGTGGAGATTTTTGCGGCGCCGATGACGATTCGGCAAGGTGGGAAGGAGAAGACCCTGATTGTTGAATCAATTCGTGATCTTGAAAAAGCGGTTAAATATTCCCAGGAACAGAAACTCTCAGAATTAGGGCGTCTAGCCACAGGTGTGGCTCATGAGATTCATAATCCTCTGGCATCACTTAAGTTGGCAATGGATGCCACCAAGAACGAGATTGTCGTCAGAAACAACTTCACGGATGACATCAAACAAAATTTTGAACTGATTGATGATCAGATCAATACCTGTATTGAGATTACCGGCAAGTTGTTGAAGCTGGGTGCCTTGCCACAGGAAAACCTGGAGCTGGTTGATGTTGCAGCTGCTATCAATGACACACTTGCGCTGATCAGATGGCAGGCAGATGAGGCGAACATCACAATTGAAGAGAAGTATGAGAATGAGACCCTCAGGGTCCTGGCCTCTGACAGTGAAATCAGGATGGTAGCTCTCAATCTCACGCAGAATGCCTTTCATGCCATGCCGAGTGGTGGCATTTTAACGGTTTCCTGCTCGGTGGTTGAGGATAAGGTTCAGATGGTTTTCTCTGATACCGGTGCTGGAATCCGGCCGAAAGATTTGCCCTATATTTTTGATCCATTTTTCTCTCGTCGTGCCGACGATGTCAGAGGTACGGGTTTAGGTCTTTCAATCAGTTTGGCGATAATAGAAAAATATGGTGGAACCATAAATGTGACCAGTGAAGTATCTGTTGGCAGTGTGTTTACTGTGGTACTGCCGAATGCTCAGAACGAACTGGAGGGGGATAGATGAAATCCAAACTCGTAGTAGTAGAGGATGACGATACACTCAGGACTCTGATGATACAGCATCTGTCTAATTTGGACTATGAGGTGGAAGGGCTGAGTCGTTGGCACAGTGTAATGGACTACCTGGAAAAGTATGAGCCATCGTTGATTATTACTGATGCCCGTCTGCCAGATGCCAATAGTCTTGAGTATATTGAAAATATATCGGTCAACTATCCAGTTATTGTTTTGACTGCATTTGGATCGGTGCGCGATGCCGTAAGCGCCATAAAAGCCGGCGCGGTGGATTATATATTAAAGCCGGTCAGTCTCGATACATTGACAATAACCGTTGAGAGGGCACTCGATAATGCCGCCTTGCGTAGAGACCATATGTTCTGCAAAAGGCAGTTGGAGCAGAGTATTCAGCGCAACTCCTCCCTGGTTGGAAACAGTGCTGCAATGGCTGAACTGAAACAGATGATCGGTGCTGTAGCGCCTAACGATATTACTGTATTGATACAGGGCGAGAGTGGTTCAGGTAAGGAATTGGTGGCACGGGCCATCCATGCGCACAGCCATAGAAAAAAACACAACTATGTTGCCGTTGACTGCTGTACGCTCCAGGAAAACCTGTTTGAATCAGAATTGTTTGGCCATGAAAAAGGCGCATTTACCGGCGCTGACAAGCAGAAGAAGGGCCTGATCGAAGGGGCAGAGGGCGGCACGCTGTTTCTTGACGAAATTGGTGAAATCAACAGTAGTGGTCAGGCCAAACTTTTGCGTGTACTCGAAACCGGGCAATACCGGAGATTGGGGAGTACCAAGGATCTGACCGCAAATGTCAGAATTGTCGCTGCTACGAATCGGGATCTGGAAACCATGTCGGCTGAAGGTAACTTTCGTTCCGATCTGTTTTTCAGGCTCAATGCATTCAATATAATTATACCGCCATTGCGGGACCGGCGTGACGATATACCGGAGTTGGCTGCGCACTTTGTAAGTAATCACAATTTCTCGACACGCGTTATCAAAAACCTCTCTTCATCCGCGATTCGTTCGTTGGTCTCCTATGACTGGCCAGGTAACATCAGAGAACTGAAGAATGTGATCGAAAGGGCAATTATTCTCTCTGGTGACCGACAGATCATTAAGCCTGAGCATTTTTCATTTAGCCGTATACTTGGCAAGAGTGAAGGAGTTGTCACTCTGAGTTTTGATCACGATCCTTCCATGGAGGAACTGGAAGCACACTACTTATCCTATCAGTTAAAGAAATACTCCGGGCGTCGGGGCAAAGTAGCCGAAGTCATGGGTATCAGTGAGCGAAGTATCTATCGTATGATCAAACGCTACGAGTTAGATGAAAATAGTTACAAAGCAAGCTGATCGAGATAGCTACTGTTTGGCTAGCCAAACTGAAATGAAACGTATCTCCTGCTCACTGACTGCGCTCATGATGCCCTTCATCACACTTGACATACTGTTTGACCGACTGCCGTTCTTGAAATCCCTCATCTGATTGTAAAGGTACCCTTCGTTTTGCCCAGCTATGATTGGGTAATAAGGTGTTGTTGGCGTTCTGCCATCCACTCCATGGCAACCGGCACACGCTTTCGCCAGATAGAGACTGGCAATATTGCCATCTGAATTCTCTGCATAAGCGCTGGAAATCGCTATTGTGGCGATCAGAAGAAAACTGGATCTACCAATGTATTTTGATTTTTTCATATCAACCTCTGAGGCTAACAAAAATCTGTATAATTTCTGTACTCAATCGAACTCTGTCTCATCGCTTTGAAACATTCTGGCGACTTCAAAACGAAGCCGTTTTTCAATGCCAAGGCCTTGCCAGCCATGGGTATGATTTTTCACTCCCAATGCCAGGGGGAGTCCGTTACTGTTTCTGATAAGTAACGTTTCAGTGTCATCATCCGATATCTGGCTGATGATTTGCTCTCCGTACTGATCCTGATAGTCCACATCACCCTCTGTGTCCCACAGATCACTTTGCATATCATCAAGGGTAACCACGGCCAATGGTTTTCCATCCATCATGCGAATGAACTGATTTATCTCATCCATGGTGCGAAGTCTGGATTCTTCTACAGGATCTTCGCTAAACTTCAGAGTGTATTCAGGCATAGGTTATCCTTGTTGGAAAAACTAATGAGAGATTGTCATGACAGATCATAAGCCCAAGGTCAAAAAACGAGCGGGGAAAGTCGTCCACAGTGCTGTCTCGCTGCACGCCCGGGAAAAAGCGGAAGAGATACGCGGACGCTATGATCGGGTAATTGACTACCAGACTGTACTTGAGATGCTTGAGGATCGAAAATCCGTCCGCTACCCGGTAGAGCTCAGATTTGTCTCCGAGGGTATCGAGCCCGGTATGTTTGCCAGAACTGAACCAGTCTCGGAGAATCCCGAAGATGGTTACACCATCATGCTGCATAACTCTTTTGAAAATCGACATGACGATCTTCCTATGCTCATCCTCTATCAATTGGTACTGGTCAACTATGGCGATCTCGCTACGGCCAACGATGCAGAAATTTTCGGTGCAACCATCCTCGGGTTGGACCGCGATACCTACTATCAACAGGTTGCTGCTTTGGTTGATGACGTCTGGACTGATTGATGCAGATGATTCAACCAATTGGTGCTGTTTGGATCTAAAAATCATTCAGACAGTGACGCAAGCCATTTTGCCAACACGGCAATCTCTTCGTCACTCACCAGGTGCATAACATTCTTCATCGCGACAGAATGTGCATTTGTTCTGTAGCCGCTCTTAATATCCTTCATTTGTGTCAATAGATAGGCCTCAGCTTGGCCGGCTAATTTTGGATATTCGTCCATCACCGGCTGCTTACCATCGGCACCATGGCAGGCAATACAGGTTCGTTCGTGATAGAGCGCCGCTGCATCCATAGCCAGTGCATAGACCGGTAATATAAAAAGGACGATAAATAGAGTTGCGCTGATCATTCTGGGTTGACTTATCATGACAATTTTCCGTGTATAAACTGGATAGGATCTGAGTATGGGGTAAACGAGCCTTGCTCTATAAACACTGGATTCATCGTATGTTATGTGAATGCATAGATTCAGCCTGTGGCATCACTCATGACCTGTTTCGTCCGGGTGTGAACCATGATGCATCCGTTCGTGATTCGCATTGACCATTCCCTTGGGCAGGTTAGGCGCCGGTTCCGGGCGTAGCTGAGCAAAGCCTGAGTTTCTCTCCTTCTGTTCAACATCGTGTGGATTATGGCATTCAGTACAGACCCACCAGCGTTTCTTTCCTCCTTTGTCCCACATGCCGATACGCTTGCCATGAAGACCATCCCGCCAGGCCCGATAGACCTGTCCATGGCATTTTCCACACAGCTTCTGGGGCTGGTTGAAACTGATTGAGTATCCGAAATTGTCAATCAGTTTGGTACGTTCCACCAGATGGTGACAATCCAGACACCAGATGTTTCCCTTACCATGCTTGAGATTCATGGCATCCGGTACCGTGTCCAGATGCATTTTAAGTGGGCGTGGAGTCTTGCTATGGGGAATCGGCACATAATTGCCGTCATGACAGGCCATGCTGCAGATGGTCAGCATTTTATTTTTATCGAGTTCTGGCTCACGGGGTTTCACCACCGCCTCTTCATTGGAGTAGTCTGCCTCGATATCCATATCTCCCATGGGAATAGTGCCTGCGAACGGATCACCCCACCAGAGAACCCCTCCGGTGGTTGATGAGCACTTGACATTCACCAGCCCAGGGCTGATTTCACGAACCCTGACCTGTGACATACCGTCCCGGCTCTCGAAACACTCCTGGTCAGTCTGATTTTCTGTGGCCAGCAGAGGGCTGGTGAATAGAAAAAGCAGCAGACATAAACCAAAGAGTGTCTGATGATTTCGATAGCATGTCATGTTTTTCTCCAAATCGAGTATGCCTGTTCATTCCAAGCTTCATTCACTCAGGTTGCCGCTTCTGCCTGCTGCTCTGAAACGGCCTGTTTGCTGGATTCGGTTCTGTAACGAACCTCTCCCTGAAGTACCGCCACCGCACCTTTCAGCATGAAGGTAAGCAGGAAGAAACCAATTGCCCAGATACCACCCACCACCATCAATTCAATATGGCTTGGGGTATACTCAGCGAACTCGCCAACCGGGGTTGGAATCACGCCAGGCAGCATCAATCCCATACCTTTTTCGACCCAAATGCCGATGAATGCGGCAATACAGATGAACGGCAGCAGCGTTAGGTTTTTTCTTATCCTGGGGATCAGCAGCAGGATGAAGGATCCCACCATCAGGGAGAGTGCAGTCCAGAAAAAGGGCACCAGACTATTCAAACCATTGTGTCCGAACATCAGATATTGCAGTCCCAGTGAGTGTTCGGTCGCGGGATAGAGTTCAGTCACAATCTCAGACATGGTCAGAAACAGTGCAATACCAAGACACCAAACCACAATCTGGGAGAGTAGATGGAAGGCTTCGTCAGCGATTTTCATGGGGGTGAAACGGCGTACCAGTAAAAACACAACAATGATGAGTGATGGTCCGGCAGCAAAAGCGGTGGTGATGAACTTGATCGGCATCATTGAATGGAACCACATGGGTCGTGCCGGCATGGTATTGATCAGGAATGCAGTCACTGTGTGGATACTCAATGCCCAGACAATGGCAATATAGACGACCGGCAGATAGAAGGATTTATTGATTTCACCGCCACTATATTTCTTATAGAGGTAGTAATAGCCTCCAATAATATTCAACAACAGATAACCATTCAGCACGATCACATCCCATGTCAGCATGGCATGCGGAAAGTTGAAAATGCCGATAACCGGCAGTAAATGCCAGAGTCGGTCGGGTCTTCCCATATGTGCAATCACAAACAGCAGGCACATAACTACCGCCGCAATGGCGATCATTTCACCCAGCACCACGATCCGATGAAGCTCTTTGTGTTTATAGACATAGGCGGGAAAAACCACGGTCACTGCAGCCGCTGCCACACCCACCATGAAGACAAAATTGGCCAGATAGAATCCCCAACTGACTTGATCGTTAAGATTGGTGACAATCATGCCATTGGCGATCTGTACATACTCGCCATAACCCCAGAGCATGATGAAAAACAGCAGGAACAGCATCCAGGCCCAGAATAGGAGACCGCCGGTAAATCCTGCCTTGAGGTAATCGACCACAAACTGAAGAAAGCGCATTATGGGGTCTCCTATTAATCCATGTAGTAGAAAAACTTTGGATAGGTGTTGAGGTCTGCTCGCAGACGGAACACCTTCTTCTTGGCCAGAACCTTGCGGATTTCACTGTTCGGATCCAGCAGATTGCCGAATTTGCGGGCTCCAACCGGGCAGACCTCGACACAGGCTGTCCAGCGGCCCTTGCGGGTACGTTGCACACAGAAGCTGCACTTCTCGACAACCCCTTTCATACGTGGACGATTACCAAGATAGTGAGTGACAGGATTCATCTCCTCCTTGGGTAGATTGGGTTCACCCCAATTGAAACGTCTTGCCCAGTAGGGGCAGGCGCCAATGCACATGCGGCAGCCAATGCACCAGTTGTAGTCGATGACGACAATACCATCCGGGTCCCGGTAGGTTGTTCGTACCGGGCAGACCTTGACGCAGGGCGGCTTCTCACACTGCATACACTGCATGGGGAAATAGAAGGCGTCCTTTTCCGGAACCTGTTCCGGTTCATAGTAGTGTTGGCCTTCCAGTACAACACCGGCTGGTTTGTAGGCATTACCGCCCACCTGAACGCCAAACGATTCCGGATAACCATGTTGATCCCTGTCCGTTTCTGAAAACTTTCCCTTTTCCATGCGTAATACCCGGATCCACTCGATCTGCTGCTCATCTCCGCGAGACTGATTATTCTCGGCCACGCAGGCCTTCACGCATCGACGACAACCGATACACTTCTGGATATTCAGTGCATATCCGAACAGAACTCCCTCAATGGAGGGCGTGCCATCGACCGTTACCTGCTTACCGTACTCTTCGGAATAGCGGGTCTCGAGTCGTTCGATGGCCTGCTGTTTCTCCTCGTCCGTCATCAGTCGATAGTTCTTCTGGAAGTGCTCCTCCCATGTCACATTGGCTTTTGCCGGTTTCGGATCGGAGAGCAGCATTGCTGCACCGGAGAGTGAGGCCACCGTATAATTTCCCGCACTGCGCAGGAAATCCCGGCGGCTGGTGAGTTTGTTATCTTTTGTTTTGCTCGAATCTTGTTTCGGCATGGTTGTCCTCTGATCGAGTGGCTATCAAATAGGCGTGAACCAGCTCATGCTGCTCAGGTTTTATTGTTATAGTTGTCAATGAACGATTGCAGCATTGCCTCCTTCTCCTGGTTGGTCATTACCACATATTCTCTCTGACTGAGTTCTGTCTCTCCTTGTGTGGCATCTCGATGGTATTTCTGTTTCAAGTCAGGCTCTGGAACAGCATCGACAACGCTCTTCGCCAAGCCTGCGGTTCCGGTGACACCCACTGCACCGATGGCTGCCTGCCTGAAGAGTCGTCTGCGGACTGGATTGGGCTCATCAGAGCTTTTCAGGTCAGACTTCTGCTGATTCTTATAATCGCCGAACAACCACTGCTCTATTCGATTGAGCCACTGTTTAATCATCTAGGTCTCCCCATGGCCTGTGTCAGTTATCACTTGATTTCGTAACAGGACACGATGCCAGTCGGCATCGATTCACTGTTGGCAGTAAGCAAGCCCGAATGGCACAACACGCTGTTATGTTGGTTTTTATGGCAAACGTGCGAACTGATTCATGTGAAAACAGCAATCCTTATGCCAGATATGGAATGGTGCAGATATCCCTTTGTCTACTATGGAAAAAAATTAAACGGTAGAAAGCCAACGCAAACCAATAACATGACAAATTGTCGTGCCAAACTATGGGGTGTTTGGTAAATGTCTGTTATTTAAAGAAAATTAATATGCCAATTTGGCGGGTCTCGATTTTGACCGAGCAACCCGGGTTGATTGTCGCTGTCGCACAGTAATAAACGCTTATAAGTTGTTCGTCGGGAGTGATGGAAAAGTGGCCATAGCCAGTGGTTAGGTCAGATTCAACTGATCTTCCGAGGGTGGGTTAATGGGGAGAAATGATCTGCTGTCTGATACTCAAAAACCATAAAAAAGGTAGGTCTATACTTCCATTAGGGTTAGCAGAACTGCATAAGGGGAGTACGCCATGCCCACCTCCAAGAGCGTAATTCAGAACGCTAAAAGAAAATTTGTTTGGTTACTGGGCGTGCTTCTTTTATTGACGATCGGTTGTGGAGGTGGTGGTGGAAGTGGCGACAGTAGTGACAGCGATACCCAGACTGATACCGACACAGTGGATGAGACAACACCGGATACAGACGATCAGTCAACAAGCTTCAATTTCCCACCACTGGACCTGTCGAAGGTTGAGTTCATACTCCCGCTCGGTGGAATGATCGGTAATCATGTCACACCAATCGATCACCAATACTATGTGGCCCCGGACTTCGGTGAGAATGAAGCCGTGGTGATCGATGTCTATGCTCCGGCTGATGGTACAGTGACCAGCATTCAGCACATGGGGAATTTCCATAACGATGACTACAGGTTTGTTGTCGATCACGCAAACAATCTGCAATCGATCTACATCCATGTGGATAATCTTTCTGACAAATTGACTCCATTCGCGCCGACAGATGGTCAATACGTAAACACCAGCATCACTGTCGTTGCAGGGGAGGTTCTGGGCAGCTATTCCGGTTCTGTGGATTACAATCTGGTGGATTACAACATGACCCTGACGGGATTCATCAATCCCGGTAGTTACAATGCAGAGCCCTGGAAGATTCACACACCGGACCCATTTGACTACTTTAACGACACCATCCGTGCGGCCCTGATGGCCAAGTCCCTGCGTACGGTAGAACCCATCGGTGGAAAGATCGATCATGATATCAGTGGTCGACTCGTGGGTAACTGGTTCGAAGAGAATACCAACGGCTATGCCGGCCTGGACCAAAACAACTACTGGCTGGGGCATCTCTCTTTTGCCTACGACTATATCGTTCCAAGCCACATCATCGCCTCTTTCGGCGACTATGCGGGTGAGCAAAAACAGTTCGGGGTGCTTGGAAACACTCCGGATCCGGCAGAGGTCTCAATCTCAAGTGGTCTGGTCAAGTATGACCTGGTCAGCTACGACTACTACGACAATGGCATTCCCTGGGACAGATCCAGCTTCACTCAGGGGCTGGAGATGGATAACTACACGTTTATCGATGCAGTAGTACTGGTTCAGCTGTTAGAGGAGGGGCGTCTGAAAGTCGAGATCTTTCATGGTCAGACCTCTACCGATGTATCCGACTTCACAGAGGATGCCAAAACTTACGTCAGATAGAGTTTACAGGCCCAAGCCTAGACGAAACTGCAAGATTTTCTATCGACATCCCGACGAATGTCGGGGAGTTGAATGGATCAATCAACCAATCCGAGAACTCTCTGGTCCAGGCTAGCGATCAGGCCAGTAGCGATAGTGCCCGGTAATCTGATAGTGGAACAAAATATCCTCGACAACTGGACCGGCACCAATGTTATGCACAATGAGAGGGGTGCGACTACCCTGATCGAGTTGATTACTGACAATGCCGATATGCGGGAGGTTCCCCGGTAACATCCAGGTCACCAGGTCCCCGGCCTGATAGTCTGCGGCATTTTGAGTCACGGGCAATGCGATGCCGTGTCGGCTAAAGAAGGTTTGTAAAATCGGAACCCGTCGATGATCGATATTCGGATCGGGCCGGGTCAATCCCCAGATTCTTTGTGAAGGGTATTCACTGAAATGTTTGGCAATATCCTCATGCACAAGCTGTTGCAGATCCAGGTCTAAAGCACGATAGCTGCGAATTACTACATCGCTGCAGACTCCGATGTTGGAGGGTACATCCCCACCGGGGTAGGGAATCGAATAGTAGGAGCCATCATATCGCACCCTGTGTTGGGTACGTTCCAATGCGGCTGTTACCAGTGCGGTCTGGAAGGCATCAGATAAAACAGGTGTTGAAAATAAAAACAAGGTTATGAGAATAGATCCAGTGCAAAGTTGCGAAACAGAAGGGTTGAAAGGTTTCATGGTGTTGTAAAAAGTGCTCTGGGTTATTGGCTCAATCTGCTGATGATAATCGTACTTTGTCGTCGAATACACCGAAAACAGTCAGTCAGTAACCGCTTCCGCCTGGGACCGGGCTGAGACAATCGGCTGAATTCCACTGGATATTGCAGCGTCATCTCCAAATCCGGGATATGGCCAACTGAAGAGGAAAAGCCAGAGGCTTAAAGCGAGTCGTCCTGAGTTGAAAATTACTCTATTTGTGGTTTTGGCAACAGGGAGATGATGGGGTATGGGTGATGGTTTTGTAAGCCCGCACCAAGCGTAAAATTGCTGCCAATTCAACAAATTGCAGACTTTATAATGGAAGAAAAGGGAAATAATATACCCATAAACGTCATATTACTATAAAATAGGTAAAAAAGTACCCATTTTGCATTGAAATTACGTTTGCTTATGGCTAATCTTGGGTAATAATATATCTTTAATATGTATGAAGTCTCTATAAAAGGAAAAAAATGACCTCTAGAAACCTTTATAGGATGAGTGATCGAGCGCTGGCATCGGAAGTGGGGGAGCGCATCGAACAGTTGCGTCTTGAAGCCAATATAACCCAGAAGACGATTGCGGATCAGTTGGGTATAACAGCAAAAACCTACCGCTCGACGATCCAGGGGCATGGCAAGTTCGAGACCATGATCGGGATTTTGCGGGTATTGGGTAAGCTGGAACTGGTGGAGGCTTTTGTGCCTGAGACCCCGTTAAGTCCACTGATGCTGATGGAGCTCAAGGGACGTAAGCGGAAGCGGGCTGCACCCGCAAAAGAAGAGGCCGTTCGGATGGAGGATGTAAAGGATGATCTGGGATGGTAGATAAGATCCAGATAGCTCAAGTGAAGCTGTGGGGCGAACTGGTTGGTGCGCTGGCATTTGATGAGCAGAATGGATTGGGCACATTTGAATACACCAAATCGTGGCGCGAGAGTGGGTTGCAGCTATCACCACTGCATCTGCCGCTCAGTGATCGAAAATTCCAGTTTCCCGAGTTGAACCGGGCTACCTACAAAGGCTTACCGGCCGCCTTTGCCGATTCATTGCCGGATGATTTCGGTAACGCCGTGATTGATGCCTGGTTGGCGCGTCAGGGGAGGGATCCGGGCTCCTTCACCCCGGTTGAGCGGCTGCAGTATATGGGGCAGCGTGGCATGGGCGCGTTGGAGTATTTTCCGCAACCGGGTGATCGGCCCAGAAAAGATGGGGAGCTCAATCTTGAGAGTCTGGCAGAGATGGCGCAGAAGGTGATTGATGGTCGTGCCAATCTGCAGCTGGATGCGGACACAAATGGTCTCGAGACCCTGTTTCAGGTCGGGACTTCAGCCGGTGGAGCCCGTGCAAAGGCGGTTGTTGCCGTAGACAAGGCTCGGCGTAGAATTCGCAGTGGTCAGGTGGCGCTGGAAGATGGATATGAGCACTATTTGCTTAAGTTCGATGGGATTGTAGAGTCAAGCCGATCCCAGCAGACATTCGGGGATCCTCAGGGATATGGCCGGATGGAATATGCCTACTATTTGATGGCCAGGGCGGTCGGTATTGATATCTCTGAGTGTGAGTTACTGCAGGAAGGGGATCGGGCGCATTTTCTCACCAGACGATTTGATCGGGACGGTAATCGAAAGCTTCACTACCAATCGCTTTGTGCCATGGATCATGCGGATTACAGGCAGCCTGGCCACTACAGCTATGAAGCGCTATTCGGTGTATTGCGCAGTTTACGTTTCAATCGTCCGACAGCGCTGGAACTCTACCGGCGGATGGTTTTCAATATCGTGGCGCGCAATCAGGATGATCACACCAAGAACTTTGGTTTTCTGATGCAGCGCGATGGCAGTTGGACTCTGGCGCCGGCTTTCGATCTCGCCTACAGCTACAGAGCGGACTCGAAGTGGGTCAACAGTCATCAGTTGACACTGAATGGCAAGCGGGATGACTTCTCTTTGGCTGATCTGTTACAACCGGCAGAGCGCTTCAGGCCAGAGGCGAAAAGGATCATCCAGCAGATCACCGACACGGTGGCCGATTGGCCCCGCTATGCAGCAAAGGCAGGGGTGCCTAAGAAGCTGTCAGAGGTGATTAAAAAGAACCATCGGCTGAATCTCACTTGAGCGTCAGGCGAACACACTCTAATTACACTGGCGATTAGCTGAACAGGCTATCGCGCCAAATTAAAAAACTGATTACCAGGATTCCTCAATAATCTGCCATACAAGCGAGAGCGGTAGTTGAAAAGTCTTAAGCTCCGTTATGTTGGGCTATGACTCCCTTGTAAACAATCGCGGAGACATTTCGAATGATCTCGCTGCGTGAACGTATCCAACTAGTATAGTTCTGGGCACTGCGTTGCTTTTCAATGATGCCGATCAGAATGTAGGGATAGCGCTTACCATTTGCACCTTTGACACTTAAAATCCCCATATCGCCGCAGACTCGCGCGGTGCTGCCGGTTTTATTGTAGACACGGGTTCCCTTGGGGACTTCAGGCACCCCGGTATAGATGCGGTCGGAGCTGGACAGGGCCATCAGACGCTTGATCTCCCGGGCGCCGGCGATCTTTTTGTTCCAGACGGCATACAGGAATCGACTGTAGTCATGTACCGACGCCCTGTTTTTATAGGTTCGTCCGTTTGCGGGAATATACTCAATCAGCCGAGTATCCTGAAAGATCGCCGGATAGTGCTTCTCAAGAATCCTTTGCACACTTTTCGGGCCTCCTACCTGTCGCATCACCCAATTGGTTGAGGGATTGTTGGAGTGCTGGATCATGCGTTGCATGTGGCGACGGCTTTTCGGCCCATACACAAGTTTTCCCTGCTTCACTTTATGGAAAAATGCGGCTGCGATAAAAGGCTTGACCAGACTGGCAGCCTGGAACTGGGTATCCTCGTTGATGGTGACCAGCTTCTTACCTGTGGTGAAGTCGAATACGGACCAACCGGTACGTTCGTCTCTGGCGATCTTGCCGCTACGACGCAACTCACTAATATAGGCTTCCACGGCCGTTTCCAGATCCTGGATCTGCTTGCGTTGTGAAACCGTCTTGACCATCTTGACCGGCTTGCTGGTAGGCTCGATTTTCTGGGGCAGGGCCGCAGTGCCTGCGAGTTGCCAGTTGCGTGCCTTGATCGGGCTTACAGCATCCAGCCCCCGGGCGCGCAACAGTTTCGAATGGGATTTAACCACCCGTGACGTGGATTCGTTATTGCCGTTACGCCTGTAGACCAGGCCATACAGGTCACCTTTGGTGACGACTTTCAGATGCTTGGCGACTCTGGGGCCTAGAATATGGGCGACTTGGACCCGGTAATCCTGAACGCTGCTTAGATTGCGCGACCAGACATAGGAGATATCGTAACCCTGGGCTGCCACGGCAGGAAGCGACATCATGAGTGAGAGTAGAAGAGCCGCCAGAATGGTGTAATGCTTTGAAAACATGACTTGCTAATTTAGATATTCAAAATTAAATCAATGAATTACTGGTCTATTTTAGAGTAATTTCATGAAAATTGGCAAGTATTGACCAACAGACGGCGAAAGATCAATGCCGATTGATAAGATGGGAACAGGACTTGAGCTGAATCAAGCGACTGAAATAAATCAAAACAGGTACTCTGAAGTGATATTCCCTATGCCAGTTTGGGATCGTGTTCAACAATCGATTGATATGAGATATTCAGGAGCTGCAGTTGATTGACGGGATGAAATACGACGATAAAAAAATTGTGAATCTCTGTAGCTTGGTCACATGAACAACTGGCTGAGTTCAGTGGCCATAGCAGATGAATGATCCAGCGTCTTGAGTGTGTTCATCGCGCAGTATTGGAATCATTGAAACGGTTACAGCAGTAGAATATAGAATGGCTATTGAGAACATCATAAACTACCTAAGGATATCTGACCGGATCGCCTCTTCCGGGCAACCGGATGAGGCGCAGTTTAAAGCGATCGCACAAGCCGGCTTTAAGGTTGTGATCAATCTTGCCATGCCGAATTCGGATCATGCGATTCCCGAAGAAGGTTATATCGTCACGGCAAGAAAGATGAGCTATGTGCACATTCCCGTGCCCTTTGATGCCCCCGATGCCGAACACTTAAAAACCTTTGTTGGAATCATGGAGGGGGTTCAGGACAAAAAAGTCTGGATACATTGTGTTGTCAACAAACGCGTGTCGGCTTTTCTCTATCACTATCAAAAACTGGTGCACGGTTTGTCACATGAAGAAGCGGTAAAAGTGATGTTGCCAAGCTGGCAGCCAAATGATGTCTGGCAGGAATTCATGGGTCTTACGCTTGATCAAACCGGAGACTGAATGTCAAAAGAATTTGCATAATCGCATCTGTAGAACATTGTTTGATTATGCTTGATTATGTTTGATGACGTTTGTACTTGATGCAGGATGGAAATATAATTCCAGCTCCTCACGATTAGCAAAGTAGTGCTAAAAGGATATTTCAGGTGGAAAGGATTCGCTCACCGTTGTTAATCACTCTGTATGCGTTAGTCGGTAAATGGCTGGCTGCAATACTCTTTTCTTATTTTCTTCTGTCCAACAGTCTGGCTGCTGACCTGCCTTCTGGTTGGCAGCAACAATACGATAGTGCAAAGCATGCTCAGGTCTTTCGACCGCAGGATCCCAATGCAGATATTTTAATTAAATACTATCCAAAAGAATCCATGGACACTTCCGATATCAGTGACTGGCTGGGGATCAGGGTTTCCAGTCGAAAAGCACCAAATGGTGAATGGCAGGGGGATGCGGAAGTGGTAAGGGATACCGCCAACTACGCCCATGCACTACGTCGATTCAAGCGTCATGACGGTGAGCTGAGAGAGCTTCATGCGGTTGCAGTAACCGCTGACCGCGATCAGGTCCGTCTCGCGATCATGATCAAAGCTCAAAACGATCCGAATAAGAACCTGATCAAGCAGGGCTTTCAGATTCTGACCAATATTTATAATGTCGAAAAAAACGCCGCTGTAAACGAGGGTCGCAAAAAGGAACTTGAAACCAATCCGCCAAAGATCAAGGGTATGAAACTGGGGGGGCGGATCAAAGCAGGACGGTATGTGGGATCAAAAACCTGGGACGATGAGGTCAGGAGTTTGTATGAGGTTGTGCTCTACGAATCCGGTGAGTATGAATTTACCGGGGGTTATGACGAATCGGGACACTTTGTCTATTCGCAGGCGAATGGCCGGCTCAACTTGGTGGATGATTTTTACAACAGCAGTTATCGGGCTGATGAGAATTTCTGTGTCTATGGCTTCAATCAGAGTCTCGAACTACCGATGATCTACGCCAGAGATGGCAATCATCGGTACCGCTTGAGATGGGCTGGGCCGGTCGACCGTCTCTCACCCCGGCAGCGTAAACAGCTCAAAAGTCTGAAACGCGCAGATGATCCAGGCTATCAATATGTCACTGAACCTGGTCAGGGTGTGAGTAACGATCAGATCGAGACCATTCTCTATACCTATGAGGATGTCTATAACTATGGCGGATACAAAACCGAGGAAGCCATCTATCTATTGATGAAAGATGGGCGGGTCAGGGATGGATTACCTGTCGCTCCGGCCAGGCTGGATGTGGCTAAATCCAGAAGTCGGGAGCCTGGCCGGTGGGGCTGGTGGAAAAAGGATGATGATGGTTATCGATTCTCCTGGAATATCGAGCAAAAGCACTTTAAAGCACCAAGCGGAAGACAGATCAGGTCACTGCCGATACCGGCCGGTACGCGCCTGAGTGGGGATTGGGGAAGCTCCTCAAGCTTTGTCAGCCTGGACTTCTCCGATGTCTCTTTCTGGGGCGTCTATCTGGATGATAACGGGCGATTCAAACGCTACCGCAGAAATACAAAACAGGCCGGTGGATCGATGGGTGTGGGGCCTCTGGTAACAGCGCATAGCGCAGATGAGTTCTCCGCAGTAAACATAATTGGCAATACCGTAGGTGGTGGATCCAGCACTCGACGGCCCCCCAACAAAAACCGCATAGGCAGCTACGAATTCGACGGTTACACCCTGGTTTTGAAATATGATAGTGGTGTTGTTAAATACCTGCCCACATTCGCACTCAATGAGCGGTTCTCAGGTATCTGGTTCGAAGGTGGTTACCTATCCAAAAAATAGCTGAATCATGTAAATAGACGCTACCTATGATTTACAGGTTTGGTATACAGCTTCAGGGATCGAGCTTATGGTCAGGATGATATTACTCTTTACAGCGTTACTCATAAGCGGAGTGGTTTCAGCGATTGAAATACCAGCCGGGTGGAACCGGTATGACGACCATGCAATGAAAACCATACTCTTCAAACCGGTGAACCAGAATGCGGACATCATGGTCAAGTACTATCCGAAGCAGTTGCTCGAAGGTGAAAGCGTTAAATCCTGGCTGACCAATAAACTGGAGACCAGTCGGGCGCCCCAGGGCGAGTGGCTTGGTGAATTGACTCGATTTACCCGGGAGAGTTTTAACCGCTCGTTCGGTTTTCGCAAGTTTCGTCGTAGTGATGGCTCAATTGGGATGTTGGGTGCGGTGGCCTTCAGCGCAGATCTGCTCTATGTACGACTCGCCATGATCATGATAGATGAGAATGTGTCTGAGGTCCTGAAGGATCAGGGATACACCATTTTGAAAGCGATGGATCAGGATGAGATAGCCAACGCCAAGGCGGAGTGGCGTGGACTGGATCTGGAGACAGGTACTCCGAAGGTCCGTGGTGTAAAGAAAGGTGGTTCAATCAGAGCAGGACGTTATGTCGGACAAAAAACCGTGAGTGGAGAGGCGCGTGGGGATTATACCGTCATCCTCTATGAAACCGGTGAGTACGAATTTCCAAATTTCAAAAAGAAAAAATCCGGCTATTACACCTATTCCGAGCGTTTTGGCAAACTCTATATGCGAGACCCTTTTACCAGTAGCATGGAAACATACAAAGACTATTGTGTCTATGGCACCAGTACAAAAACCGGCAAACCGGTTATCTATGCCTACGACTCACCTGCCGAGTATCGGCTGAACTGGGTTGGGGAGGTTGACAGGCTTTCACCTAGTCAGCGTAAAAAACTCGAAAAGCAGAAACAGGAAAAAGGCTACGCCTATACCACCAATCCGGGGGACGGTCTGTCACTGGATGAGATCGAAACCATCCTCTATGTCTATGAGGAATCCAAAACTCAGGGAAACAGTCCACTACATGAAGAGATCTACCTGCTAACTAAAAAAGGTCGGGTGATGGATGGCCTCCCTGTGGCGCCCAATCAGCTCGATGTGGCTAAGTCGCAAAATCGGGAGCCCGATCGCTGGGGATGGTGGAAACACGACGGAGAGCGCTACAGTTTCGCCTGGAGTATAGATCGATCCCATTATGTGGTCCCGAGGGGCAGACAGGTCAAAACCCAACCGATTCCAGCGGGAACCCGGCTAGAGGGCGAGTGGATTGCCTCTACCACCTATGACGGTGAGGATTTCGTGTCGACAACGGCCTGGGGAGATCAATTTAGCCGGGATGGGCGTTTTACGAATCAGAATAGTGAGTTGATCAAAGTCAATGGTCGTATGCTTGAAAGCAACAGGAAACGCTCAAAACAACTGGCAGGTGAGGATGATACCGGACACTATGAATTCGATGGTTATAGCTTGGTTCTGAAGTATCAAAGTGGTGATGTACGCCATCTGCCAACTTTTACTTTGGATGGCGATTTCAAGCAGATCTGGTTTAGGGGGCGCCTTCTGAGTCAGAACTGATCAAACGGTACGCACCATTTATAGTGGACAACGACAGACAGAAAAACAGGGCTAATACTGCTTACCTGGAGGGTGTGATGGTATTGGGTGGAAGAGATAATTAGGTAATGAGAGTGAATGATGAAATTATTAGGGTAGAGCAGACTCAGTCATATCCCTGTGACTGAGTTTGTGATCATTCATGCGTTTTATAAAAAAAATAACTAATCAGTGTCTGCTGCCATGCAAGCACTAAGTGAATCAGGGCCAGCATATCAGCTCTCTTTTGCTATCTTGCGCATGTAGTGATGGTACTTAATTCTATTTTCAATATGCTTGCGTAGAGAGAGTAGCCATTTTTTCTTGGGTTGAGTATAAAGAGGAACCTCTTTTATCGTGAGATACTGTTTATCGGCAGAGATTTCGATTCTGGATTTTTTGTATGAGGCGACAATAGTATCTTTTGAGTAAGCTTCAATCTTCCAGTTATTACGAATCGTTACATCCACTGCTGCACCAATGAGCTCTGTATTGGTTACATCATAAACTCTGAGTGGAATTTGAATGGTCAGTAATCCATCGGGTGACTCATCATCATTCCATTGATCGGTATAATTGTAGTCAGCGGCAAATGCACTTCCGGTAAGTAGTGATATCAGTATCAATAAATACTTCACTGTATTCTCCTTTATTCCATATGAACGCTGTTAGTGTATCAGAATAATTTCAGTTGTGAACTACTCAATCTTAACTGCTAGAACACTATTCCTAATGGTTCCTTGTACCACTGGTCTTCTTCATCCCATCACAAGAGAGATTGTCAATTCTGAAAAGAAAACCGTACTGATTTGTCCAGGTGAAGACGAATACAAAGTGGCAGGTGTTTATGGTTTCGGAAGAATGTCTGCAATCACGAAAGGGGGCAGAGGTGGCTTTTCAGCCGCTCTGTTTCGATCCGAGGTAACGGTGCCTGAGTAGTGCAGTCAATCGTGTCTTGGCAATTTTTCCTTCCCTCACACTCACTCTCCCGATATAAAACAAAATGTGTAACCAACGGTTACTGTGCCACTTCAGGTTGATCGGGGGTTGCGATAGGTGAAAACTGTTCAGAGGGTGACAGTTGGTGTGGTGAAATCCGTAAATTAGTCATGTCTTCGGTTTAAAGCAGGCAACCTGCATTGCTACGATTTCTATTGGTGTGAACTCACATTTATGTTTCGTCTGATTTTGAAGTGGAAATGGTGTGATGATTTCCAAACAGGTGCCTCTCATTTTTCTTCTTAACCATGCAAAGCTCATCAGAACACTGATAATGATGATTGTGTTGAGCCTTGCCGCTTCAATTTCTTCTTTGGAATTTTAGGTATCTAGAGAATTAATGATTTCGGGCTTGCTGCTCTCAGCTTGTAGGGGTGTAGGACTTGCGCGTCAGAAGTAAAAAGGCTCCGTAGTTGTCGCCTTGAATATAAGAAGGGATACGCATGGTGGTCCATTAGAAATAGAACCACTGCTCGTTAGGCGTCTGCTGTACCAACGCCCGGGCTTTGAAAAATTGATTGGTAATCAAAGGGATATGAATGGTGCCGAGGAGAGGACTTGAACCTCCACGGGGTTGCCCCCACTAGCACCTGAAGCTAGCGTGTCTACCAATTTCACCACCTCGGCATGATGTGGTTTGCCGATGCAGATCGGCTGGAGACCGCGAACTCTACAAGCAGTTTCGGTGTCTGTCAATCTTTGGTTTGGATTCGTTATGTTGTAGGCTCGCCACAGTGGCCTGGCAATCCCGGCCCGGAACAATTAAACCTAATCAAATGGACCCGCTTATGACCTACTCACCCAACATCAATGGCTCATCATCCATCAAGTGGTTACTTGTGCTACTGCTGATGGTTCTGCGGCCAGCCGTGGCGATGACCCTGGAAGGGGATTATGTTCAAGGTGGGATGTTGATCGGTCAGGTTGAGCCGGGCAGTCAGGTATCGGTCAACGGTGAATCGGTAAAGGTTTCCAAAACCGGGGAGTTTCTGATCGGTTTTGATCGGGACGCCCCGTTACAATACAAGTTGGTGGTGAACCGGGATGGTGAACCCAGGCAGACCCGCCAATTCACCATCAAGGCCCGCGAATATCAGATACAGCGCATCGACGGATTGCCGCCGAGTAAGGTGACTCCGCCAAAACGGGATTGGGAGAGAATCAAAAAGGATGTTGCGCAGGTCAAGCAGGCACGCCGACTGAATGAGGATCGAACCGACTTTCTCAACGGTTTCATCTGGCCCTCAAAGGGTGTGATATCCGGTGTCTTCGGCAGCCAGCGTATTCTCAACGGCAAGCCAAAGCGGCCCCACTATGGCGTGGATGTGGCTGCGCCGGTCGGTACCCTGGTGGTGGCGCCTGCAGATGGTGTAGTGACCCTGGCCCATGCGGATATGTTCTACTCCGGGGGAACCTTGATCATCGATCACGGTCTGCAACTGTCATCCTCGTTTCTGCATCTGCATAAAATCCTGGTGCAGGAGGGGCAGGTGGTAAAGCAGGGTGAGCCGATCGCCGAGATCGGCGCCACCGGTCGGGTGACCGGTCCCCATCTCGACTGGCGTATGAATCTCAGAGCCGCTCGTATCGATCCGCAACTGCTGGTCCCGCCAATGCCCGAATAGGAGCAACCGGCACTTATCTTAGTGTTTACAGGGCCTCGTGAGTATTGATACTGATGGTCCGGTTAGTAATATGGTAAAGTGCCCGACATTCCGAAATTGGTTAGTTTCACGTTATTAAATGGAAAAACAATGAGACCCACGAAGCAATTGGCGATACTTTTCCTGTTTCTATGGATGCCCCTTTCTCAAGCGGATGACTTGATGTCGGTCTATCGGCTTGCCCTGGAAAATGATCCTCAGCTTCATGCCGCTAAAGAACAGTTGAATTCCGCCCGTGAGTCGAAGAGTCTGGCCCGTTCCCAGTTGCTGCCCACGATCGGTCTGGGCGCCACCTATGATGCGGTGCGCAGTGATCTGAAAACCCTGCAGGGCACCTCGGTAGATGATACCAGCACCTACCGGGAGAGTGGTTTGGGTTTGAATCTGACCCAGCCGATCTATCGACGGGACCGGCTGGTGCAGCTGGAACAGTCAGACAGCACCATCGCCCAGGCGGAGGCGGATTTTGCCTCTTCAGAGATCGATCTGATGGTCCGCAGCACCACTGCCTATTTCGACATTCTCTCCGCTGAGGATGACCTGCGGGTGGCCAATGCGGAGCGTGAGGCGACCGGTCGACAGCTCGAACAGGCCCAGCAGCGTTTTGATGTGGGCTTGATCGCTATCACCGATGTGCATGAAGCCAAGGCGGCCTACGATGCAGCACGGGCATCGGAAATCGCTGCTGAAAACAGCCTCGACAATGCCTGGGAGGCCCTGTTCGAAATCATCGGCACCAAAGCGAAGAGCGAGCTCGCCAAGCTGGGGGACGGATTGTTACTCAATCCACCGGTCCCCAACAGTCTCACGGATTGGTCGGATACCGCACAGCAGCAGAACTACAGCATCATCGCCGCCCGTTCCAGTCTCAAGGTGCTGGAGCAGGAGATCGATGTCAGCAAATCGGGACACTACCCGACCCTTGACCTGGTGGGTGGCTATTCCCTCAACCGCAGTGACAGTGATCGGGCAACCGAAGCAGATACCGCAAAGATCGGGCTCTCTCTCGAAGTGCCGATCTATACCGGTGGGGCAGTGAGTGCCTCAACCCGTCAATCCCAGGCCAACTATCGTGCCGCCCAGCAGAGTCTCGATCAGACCCGCAGGGCGGTTAACCGTCAGGTTCGTGATGCCTTTCGCGGCGTACTCTCCACCATCAGTCAGGTGGAAGCTCTAAAAGCGGCCACGGTTTCCGCCCAGAGTGCTCTGGAGTCGACCCAAGCCGGTTATGAAGTAGGTACCCGTACCATCGTGGATGTGTTGAATGTGCAGCGCAACCTCTTCTCATCCCAGCGTGACTATCTGAACTCCCGTTATGGCTATATCCTCAATGGTCTGGCCTTAAAATCCGCTGCCGGTACGCTCAGTGAGAGTGATCTGGAGACGGTCAACGGCTGGTTGGAAAAGTGATTCCCAAGAGGTAGGTTTCTGTGTCAGGTAATAGTATCGGCAAACTTTTTACGGTGACCTCATTCGGTGAGTCCCATGGCCCCGCCATCGGCTGTATCGTGGATGGTTGTCCACCCGGGCTGGCGCTTAGCGAGGCGGACCTTCAGCATGACCTGGATCGTCGCAAGCCTGGCACTTCCCGTCACACCACCCAGCGTCGTGAAGCCGATGAGGTGGAGATTCTATCCGGAGTATTCGAAGGCAAGACCACCGGCACGCCGATCGGTCTGATGATCCGCAATACGGATCAGCGATCCAAAGACTACTCCGACATCATGGACCGTTTCCGGCCGGGTCATGCGGACTATACCTATAACCAGAAGTACGGTTTCCGTGACTATCGGGGGGGCGGTCGCTCATCCGCACGGGAGACCGCGATGCGGGTGGCCGCCGGCGGTATCGCGAAGAAATATCTGCAGCAGCGTTACGGCATCCAGGTGCGCGGTTATCTTTCACAGATTGGACCGATCCGGGCGGAGCAGTTCGATTGGGATCAGGTTGAACAGAATCCATTCTTCTGCCCGGATGCTTCCAAAGTGCCCGAGATGGAAGCCTACATGGATGAGCTGCGTAAAGAAGGCAACTCCATCGGTGCACGGATCAACGTGGTCGCCAGCGGCATGATCGCCGGACTCGGCGAGCCGATCTTCGACAGGCTCGATGCAGATCTGGCCCACGCCCTGATGAGTATCAATGCGGTCAAAGGGGTGGAGATCGGGGACGGTTTTCTCTGCGTGGAGCAGAAGGGTACTGAGCATCGTGATGAGATGACCCCGGACGGTTTTCTCACCAATCACGCCGGTGGCGTATTGGGTGGGATTTCCAGTGGTCAGGATCTGGTGGCCGCAATTGCGCTGAAACCCACTTCCAGCCTGCGACTGCCTGGCCAGACGGTAAACCGCTCGGGTGAACCGGTGGAGGTGGTCACCACAGGGCGCCATGATCCCTGTGTGGGCATCCGCGCCACGCCGATTGCCGAGGCGATGATGGCGATTGTGATTATGGATCATCTGTTGCGTCATCGTGGACAGAACATGGATGTGGAGTCTGGCCTTGCAGATCTTGGTGGTTAGATAGAAGGATGCCTTACTGGCGCCTCTCTGGTTTCTACTTTTTCTATTTCGCTTCCCTTGGGGCACTGCTGCCGTTTTGGGGTCTCTATCTTCAGGACCGGGGTTACTCCCCAGTACAGATCGGTGAATTGATGGCGGTGATCATGGTCACCAAGTTGATCGCGCCGAATATCTGGGGCTGGATAGCCGATCATACCGGTCAACGCATGCCCATAGTGCGTCTCGCTTCCTTCTTCTCAGTGATCTGTTTCATCGGGGTCTTCTATGTTGAAGGCTACTGGGCACTGGCCCTGGTGATGATGCTGTTCAGCTTCTTCTGGAATGCCTCCTTGCCTCAGTTCGAGGCGGTCACCATGAGTTATCTGCATGAACGGATTCAGCACTACAGCCGGATCCGTCTGTGGGGTTCGATCGGTTTTATTCTGGCGGTACTGGCGCTGGGCTTCATGCTCGAGGAGTGGGGGGTAGGGCTGGTACCGAAAGTGGTACTGGTGCTCTATCTGGGAATCTTTCTCTACAGCCTGCTGGTGCCCGAAAAGAGGGCCGGTGTGGTCCAGCATGCCCAGGGTTCGATTCTAGATGTACTGAAACGTAAAGAGATCATCGCCTTTTTGCTGGTCTGCTTTCTGATGCAGGCGAGCCACAGTGCCTACTACGCCTTCTATTCCATCTATATGGAGGAGATCGGCTACAGCAGCAGCCTGATCGGGCAGCTGTGGGCTTTGGGTGTGGTGGTTGAGGTGCTGGTGTTTCTGGTGATGCACCATCTGTTGCATCGCTGGGGTGCCCGAACGGTATTGATTGTCAGTCTGGCGATCGCGGTGATCCGCTGGGTTCTGGTGGCGACCACTTCAGATCAGATGCCGATGGTACTGCTGGCACAGGTGATGCACGCAGCGACTTTCGGTACCTTCCATGCAGCAGCGATACATATGGTGCACCACTATTTTGTCGGCAAGCACCAGGGACGGGGGCAGGCACTCTACAGCAGCATCAGTTTTGGGGCTGGCGGTGCCTTTGGCAGCCTGTTGAGTGGCTATCTGTGGAGCGGCATGGGGCCGGAGGCACCTTATTGGGTGGCTGCCGGTTATGCGTTGATTGCGGTGATCATCGCGATGCGCTGGCTTGGTTATCGTGATACATCTTCTGGGCAGGTGGCTAAACAGGTACAGTAGATCGAGCCGCAAATGGACGCCTAGCGTCGCAAATTGGTTCTATCCGCTATCTGCTTCCGATGGGCATCAATAATCACTTTAATTCGTTGTTTAATGGTAATGACATCAATTGGCGGTGAATTACCTCTGTCGCGGCTAACCCAAGCTTGACACCAATCGGACAGATGAGTATTTTGCGCATCTGCTGCGCTGCAGCATGAGTTTCCAGCGTGCAGCCACTTTTTCTCAACCCTGACTCTGCGGAGCCCTAAACAATGGCCATTGAACGCACTTTTTCCATCGTCAAACCCGATGCGGTAGCCAAAAACCTGATCGGTAAAATCTATGCACGTTTTGAAGACGCGGGTCTGAAGATCGTTGCTTCAAAGATGCTGCACCTCAGCCGTGAGCAGGCCGGGGAGTTCTATGCCGTACATAAAGAGCGTCCCTTCTATAAGGATCTGCTCGATTTCATGACCTCCGGCCCCGTCATGGTGCAGGTGCTGGAAGGTGAGAATGCCATCAGCCGCAACCGTGAGATCATGGGCGCCACCAACCCTCAAGAGGCTGCATCAGGCACCATTCGCGCCGATTTCGCCGAGACGGTTGATGAGAATGCTGTGCATGGTTCCGATGGTCCCGATACCGCCAAGGTAGAGATAGAATTTTTCTTTCCGCAAGGGATCTGCGAGCGAACCCGCTAAGAGACCTGAAGATTGCTCTGCGCCAGCAGCTGCTGGCGCATGGCATTTGCTACATTGGAGAGGGTTCGTTTACGGTGCGTCACAATGCCCAGTGAGCGACTCAGCCGCAGTTCCGCCACTTCCAGTTTAAGAATCTGACCCTCCTCGAGCAGTATTTCAGGCAGCAGGCTCCAGCCCAGGCCGATACTGGTCATCATTTTCAGTGTCTCCAGATAGTCGGTTGCCAAGGTGCAGTTCACTGTCAGCTGCCGGTCGTTGATCGACAGTTCCAACAGTGTTCGGGTGTAGGTTCCTTTGGTGGGTAGTACCGCCGGGTGGTTTACCAGCTGTTTCAAGCTGGTTGATGACTGTTGGGCCAATTGATGATCAGGGCCAACCGCAAAACAGAGCGGATCATGCCAGATCTTCAACGCATCGAGTGCCTTGATGGGATTGAGAGGCAGGGTAACCACAGCCATCTCCAGCTCGCCATGTTCCACCGCCAGGCAGGCCTTTTCCGACTCCATGAAGCGGATGTCCAGTTCCGCTCTGGGGTAGCTGTCTGAAAAGTTTCTCAGTACAGAAGGGAGACGATGCAGACCGATATGGTGACTGGTGCCCATCACCAGACGACCCGAGATCTCTCCGGAGAGATTGGAGAGCCCCCGTCGGATATCGGCCATATCCTGCAGGATCTGCTCGGCCCGGGGTAACAGTTGCCGACCCGCCTCGGTGAGGAAGACCTGTCTTCCCACCCGGTCGAAGAGGCGCACTGTCAACTCCTGTTCAAGTGCCGCAACCCGCTTGCTGACGGCGGGTTGTGTCAGATAAAGGGTCTGGGCTGCATTGGAGAATGATCCCTCCCTGGCAACCTGGACAAAAGCGCGTAGTGATGAGAACTCCATATCTATTCCTATAAAGAATGGAAAAAATGAAAAATATGAATTTGTATTATGTAGCACACTCCCCTATGTTTTGACTACCCGCCGTGACAGGCGCTGTTCGGCAGACCAGCAAAAGGAGCAACAATGAGTGCCAAGACGCTTTACGACAAACTTTGGGAATCCCATCTGGTGCGTACCGATGAGGATGGTACGGCGCTGATCTATATCGATCGCCATCTGGTGCATGAAGTGACCTCGCCCCAGGCCTTTGAAGGTCTGCGTCTGGCCGGGCGTAAACCCTGGCGTACCAATGCCAATCTGGCCACGCCGGATCACAATGTACCGACCACCGAACGTTCGGGCGGGGTGTCGACTATTGCCGATCCGGTCTCCCGACTGCAGGTCGAGACCCTGGATCAGAACTGCCGGGATTTCGCCATCACCGAGTTTGAGATGCTCGATCCCAGACAGGGAATCGTGCATGTGATCGGTCCGGAGCAGGGGGCCACCCTGCCGGGGATGACCGTGGTATGTGGTGATTCCCATACCTCAACCCATGGCGCTATGGGTGCTCTGGCTTTCGGTATCGGCACCTCAGAGGTTGAGCACGTACTGGCAACCCAGTGCCTGATTCAGAAAAAATCCAAATCGATGCAGGTACGGGTTGATGGTCAGGTCGCTCCCGGGGTTACGGCAAAAGATATCGTGCTGGCGATCATCGCTAAAATCGGCACTGCAGGTGGCACCGGATACGCGATCGAGTTCGCCGGGGATGCCATCGAGGCACTCTCCATCGAGGGGCGTCTGACACTCTGTAATATGGCCATCGAGGCGGGAGCCAGAGCGGGTTTCGTGGCGGTGGATCAGAAGACCATCGACTATGTCAAAGGTCGACCCTACGCCCCGAAAGGCGAGGATTGGAATAAGGCGGTGGCCTACTGGCAGACTCTGCACACGGATCCCGGCGCCGAGTTCGACAATGTTGTGACCCTTGATGGGGCTGCCATCAAGCCTCAGGTCACCTGGGGCACCTCACCGGAGATGGTGGTTGGCGTCGACCAAGCGGTGCCCGATCCAGCGGCTGAAACGGATAAGGTGAAGGCGGACGGTATGCGCCGGGCGCTTGAGTACATGGGGCTGGAGGCGGGTACTCCAATCCGTGATATTACGGTGGATAAGGTTTTCATCGGTTCCTGCACCAACTCCCGTATCGAGGATTTACGCTCGGCGGCTGAAGTGGCAAAAGGACAACAGGTGGCATCCAACATCAAGCTAGCCCTGATCGTAGCGGGATCCGGTCTGGTCAAGGCGCAGGCCGAAAAGGAGGGGCTTGACCGGATCTTTGTCGAGGCGGGATTTGAGTGGCGTGAGCCCGGTTGTTCCATGTGTCTGGCCATGAACGCAGACCGCCTGGAACCGGGTGAACGATGCGCATCCACCTCCAACCGGAATTTTGAGGGGCGTCAGGGGCAGGGTGGACGTACCCATCTGGTCAGCCCTGCGATGGCTGCGGCTGCGGCTATCCATGGTCACTTTGTTGAGATCTAATCAAAGAATTAACATTAGGTATTTGTTGTAATAAACGGAAATTATTAAACATATACTGAAATTGAGGAATAGCTAATGGAAAAATTCGAGACCTTTACCGGCACCGTCTGCCCCTTGGATCGATCCAATGTGGATACCGATGCGATCATTCCGAAGCAGTTTCTGAAATCGATCAAACGATCCGGTTTCGGGCCCAATCTGTTCGATGAGTGGCGCTATCTGGATCACGGTGAGCCGGGGATGGACAACAGCAAGCGCCCGCTGAATCCGGATTTTGTACTCAACGATCCCCGTTATCAGGGGGCTCAGGTGCTGTTGGCTCGGGAAAATTTCGGTTGCGGTTCATCCCGGGAGCATGCCCCCTGGGCATTGGACGATTACGGATTTCGCGTCGTTATAGCCCCAAGTTATGCCGATATTTTCTTTAATAACTGTTTCAAGAATGGCATATTACCTGTTGTTCTTGATGAAAAAATTGTGGATGAACTCTTTGCTCAGGCAACCCGTGAGCAAGCACTCTCCCTGACTGTGGATCTGCAGCAACAGCAACTGGTGGTCGGCGATGCCGAGCCTATTCCATTTGAAGTGGATCCTTTTCGTAAGCACTGTTTGCTCAACGGGCTGGATGATATCGGCCTGACTCTGCAACATGTGGATCTGATCAAAGCCTATGAAGCGCGTCGTGCCGATGAAGCGCCCTGGCTCTTTTCTTGAGGTAATTTATCGATGAGCAAACAAATTTTAATCCTGCCTGGTGACGGTATCGGGCCTGAGATTGTGACTGAAGCGGTAAAAGTGCTGGCGGCACTGCGCGATCGGTTTGGCTTCGATGTGGAGATGGATGAGGCGTTGGTCGGTGGTGCTGCCATCGACGCTACCGGTGGACCCTTGCCGGATGCGACACTGGATCTGGCCAAAGAGGCGGATGCCATACTGCTCGGTGCGGTTGGCGGTCCCAAGTGGGAGCAGCTCGACATCTCCATCCGTCCGGAGAAGGGATTGCTGGGACTGCGTTCCGCACTCAATCTGTTCGCCAATCTGCGCCCGGCGATTCTCTACCCACAGCTGGCGGATGCTTCCAGTCTGAAAGCCGAGATTGTGTCCGGACTCGATATTATGATCGTGCGTGAACTGACCGGTGGAATCTATTTTGGGCAGCCCCGAGGTATCAGGGAACTGGAAGGCGGCGAAAAACAGGGATTCAATACCCTGGTCTACCAGGAGTCTGAAGTCGACCGCATCGCCCGGGTGGCCTTTGATATCGCCAGAAAACGGGACAGTCGCGTCTGCTCGGTGGATAAGGCCAATGTACTCGAGTGTACCGAGCTCTGGCGGGAAGTGGTTAGCCGGGTTGGTGAAGAGTATGCCGGCGTCGAATTGAGCCACATGTATGTGGACAATGCCGCCATGCAGTTGGTGAAATGGCCAAAACAGTTCGACGTGATGGTCACCACCAACATGTTTGGCGATATTCTCTCCGATTGCGCCGCCATGCTGACCGGTTCCATCGGCATGCTGCCATCGGCCTCATTGGATGAGCAGGGTAAGGGTATGTATGAGCCGATTCATGGTTCAGCGCCCGATATCGCAGGGCAGGGCGTTGCCAATCCTCTGGCTACCATACTCTCGGTGGCGATGATGCTGCGCTACAGTCTGAATGAGCCGGAGATGGCTGATCGGGTGGAAGCCGCTGTCGACAAGGTATTGGACCAGGGTCTGCGCACCCCCGATATCTTTGCTGAGGGAATGACTGAGGTAAACTGTGAAACCATGGGTGATGCATTTGTTGCCGCATTGGATTGAGTGTGGTGGTATTAAGGCCTGGTATAGGCGAGGCGAGTAGGTCCTGGGCCTCACCTATATTGATATAAGGTGTTCAACAGTCAGGGAGCGTCCTGACGATTAGTTTTTAAACAGGTTTATTGAAGATGAAAAGAGTCGGTTTCGTAGGTTGGCGTGGCATGGTGGGTTCGGTACTGATGGGCCGGATGCGGGATGAGGGGGATTTCTCCCTGATCGATGAGCCGGTCTTTTTCACCACCTCCCAGGTTGGGCAGGCGGGCCCGGATATCGGTAAACCGATTCCGTCATTGAAGGATGCAACGGATATCGATGAACTGATGGCGATGGAGGCTATCGTTACCTGTCAGGGCGGTAGCTACACCAATCAGGTCTATGATCAGTTGCGCGCCGCCGGCTGGCAGGGTTACTGGATCGATGCGGCATCCAGCCTGCGCATGAAGGATCACACCCTGATCGTGCTTGATCCGGTGAATGAGTCGGTGATCCGTAACGGTCTGGCTGATGGCCGGCGTGATTTTATCGGTGGCAACTGTACCGTCAGTCTGATGCTGATGGCGCTTGGCGGTCTTTTTCGTGAGGACCTGGTCGAGTGGACCACTTCCATGACCTATCAGGCGGCTTCCGGTGCGGGAGCGCGTAACATGCGTGAACTGATCAGCCAGATGGGCGCTCTGGAGGCGGCGGTGCATGATCAATTGGTCGATCCCGCTTCTGCAATTCTGGATATCGATCGCAAAGTGGCCGATACCATGCGCGATGACGGATTCCCAACAGATAACTTCGGGGCTGCCCTTGCCGGAAGCCTGATTCCCTGGATCGATGTGCCGCTGGAAAACGGCCAAAGTAAAGAGGAGTGGAAGGGATTTGTTGAGACCAACAAGATTCTGGGGCGAAGTGAGAACCCGGTACCAATCGATGGAACTTGTGTGCGAATTGGTGCAATGCGCTGCCACAGTCAGGCGTTGACCATAAAGTTACGTAAAGATGTGCCGATAGACGAGGTGGAGTCAATACTGGATGGCGCCAACAGTTGGGTAAAAGTTGTTCCCAATGAGCGTGAACTGACAGTCGATGGGCTGAATCCCGCCAAGGTAACCGGCACGCTGACTGTACCTGTCGGGCGTTTACGTAAAATGAATCTGGGTGAAGAGTATCTAAATGCCTTCACTGTGGGTGATCAGTTGTTATGGGGAGCTGCTGAGCCATTGCGGCGTATGTTGAGGATTTTGCTGGAAGGGTAACGAAAAAAGCCGGCAGCTGTCCCTGACTGTGTCATTGTGGCTGTTCTGAATCGGCCAGAGGGAGGTTGAACCGTCCCTCTGAGACCGGTCTGACCGATTGTGAAAAGTAAGACCGATTTCTCACTTTTAGCGGTTATCGCCATCAACATGTACAGTATTGCAATATTTCGTGTGATGATCCTTTAACTTTTGGTAAAAAGATCATTCATAAGCTATAGTTAGCGACTGATTATTAAGTTTATTCTAAAACCGATCGGGGCTGTACGGCGGGCCTCTGACCCACTGTGTCAAGGTGACTTTATTGACTGGTGGATATGTTTTCTGGCAAGGAGGAAGCATGATTCGTAAGCTGTCATTGGCAGTGGCTGTTGCAACAGCCTTATCACCAATGGGCGCATTAGCCCTCGGACTGGGTGAAATCCACCCTCAATCGGCACTCAATCAAACCTTTAAGGCCGATATCGATCTGCTTTCCGTTTCCCAGGAAGAGTTGCAAGATGTACGTGTCTCGCTGGCTTCACATGAGGCCTTTAAAAAGGCGGGCATGGACAGGCCATTCCACCTGACTGGTTTGAAATTTGCTCCGCAGCTGACCGCATCGGGAAAACCGGTAATTACGATTACCAGTAGAGATGCGATCCGCGAGCCCTTCCTGAATTTTCTGGTGGAAGTCAATTGGCCCAAAGGACGGCTGGTACGGGAGTTCACCGTACTGCTCGATCCTCCGGTGACCCTGAGTCGTAAGCCAGCCCCGGTTGCTGCTCCGGTTGTAAGAAGCCAGCCGGTGGTGAGCAAAGTCATGCCCAGTCGCAGTGCACCGGCAGCCGCTGCCCCCATGTCTGAGACCAGCATGAGTTCTGCAGGCGGCAGGGAGTACGGACCGGTACAGCCGAATGACAATCTTTGGAACATCGCCAAGCAGATGCAGGAAAGCAATGAGTCCATCGAACAGGTGATGATGGCATTGCTGGATCACAATCCATCTGCCTTCATCAACAACAACGTGAACAACCTGAAGGTTGGCAAGATACTGCGTCTGCCCGAGGATGCGGAGGTCACTGGGCTGTCCAAGCGGGCCGCCCGTGAGGAGTTTCTTGCCCAGACCAGAGAGTGGAAAGCCGGAACAAGAGCGGCGGCTCCGAGTCGCCAGGAGAAAGCTGCTGAGGCGCCTGCACCATCTGCGGCACCGACTCCCGAGGATCGTCTGAAGCTGGTCTCTCCCAAGCCAGGCGAGGGTGAATCGGCCGAGCGGGAAGGTCAGGCTGAATTCGCTGAGATTGAGCAGCTGCAACAAGAGATTATGCTTGTCCGCGAGTCCAATGAAGGGGCTCTGCAGGAAAACAGCGCGCTGAAATCCCGAGTTCAGGAGCTGGAAAATCAGATCAATGATATCCAAAGGTTGCTGACCCTCAAAAGTGATCAGCTTGCCGAGGTACAGGCCGCACAAAGTATGGCGGCCGAAAAGATGCAGGAGATGGAACCTGCAGCGGAAGCTCCAATGGCGGAAGCGCCAGCTGAAGCTGCGGTACCGGCTGAAGAGATGGCGCCTGAAGAGCCGGTGGCTGTGACAGAAGCCGAGCCGGCAGCGCCAATGGAGAAAGTGGCGGAACCGGTCATTCCAGTGCCTGAAGGCACGGTCATCGAAGAGGTCGATATCGAGGCGGCGATTGCTGAGCAGCAGGCCAAGGAACAGATGGCCCCTCCGGCTGTGGAGCCACCGGCAGTGTCTGAGCCCCCGCCCGTTGCGGAATCGCAGGAGAGCAAACCGGCGATGGCGGAGCCCGAGTTGGCAAAACCTCCGGTAGCCAAACTGCCTGAGAAGAAAGTCAGCTATTTCGATGGTTTGAAAGAGAACAGCACGATGGTGGCCATCATCGGTGGTGCCGGCGTACTGTTGCTTGGTTTGTTGGCGATGATTATGCGCCGTCGAAAAGAGGCCGAAGCTGAATTTGCCGAGAGCATTCTGGTTTCGCCGGATAGTGATATTGCACCTTCCGGTGTGGACGACAGCAGCTCGCTGACTTCTCCGACTGATGAAACCTCTTTCATGAGTGACTTCTCACCCAGTGATATCGATGCCTTGCAGGATGAGACGGGGGAAGTTGATCCTCTCTCCGAGGCCGATGTTTATATCGCCTATGGGCGCTATCAGCAGGCGGAAGAGCTGATCAATCAGGCGATCGAGAAGTATCCTGAACGGGAAGAGTTGAAGCACAAACTGCTTGAGATCTACTTCTCAGCCAAGAAATCGGATGCCTATAGCAACCTTGCTCAGCAGTTGCATGATAATGGCCTGGAAGAGCAACAGCCCGATGCCTGGTCGAAGATCACAACTATGGGTAAAGAGCTCAATCCCGGTCATGCGCTGTTTGCCGGCGCTGCTGGACTTGCCGCAGCGGATATGGCGGATGATATGGATGACCTGGGTCTGGATCTGGGCCAGCTGTCAGAAGCGGATATATCAACACCGGCTGCTGAGGAAGCTGTGGCGGAAGCACCAGCGGAAGATGTCTCTGATGAGCTGGATTCCATGGACCTGAGTGGTCTTGAGAACCTGGATGAGATGGATTCCGAAACCCTTGAAGCCGATCTCTCTCTGGATTCGGAATTTCTGAACAAAATGGATGGTTCCGAGTCTACACCAGCGATGGAGGATTCCGATGCGCTGGATATCGACCTGAGCGATCTTGAAGTCGAGTCTGTGCCTGCCGGAATAGATTCCGCACCTGTCGCCGAGGAGGCGAATGAGGAACCACTGCCTTTCGATCTCTCCGACGTCGATGACAGCGAAGTCATCGAAGGGATTGAAGACCAGGTTGAAATGGAGGATTCAGAGGTATTGGACAATCTCGATCTCGAGAGTATCGAGCGTGAGTTGGAAGGCATCTCAACCGATCTGGATAATGAGGAATCCAATGACGCCGATGAGCTGAGCCTGCTTCAGAGTCACAGTGAAAATCTCGATCTGGATTCCACGGATGAGATCACAACCAAGCTTGACCTGGCCCGGGCTTATATCGATATGGGCGACAACGAAGGGGCCAAGAGCATCCTTGAAGAGGTTGTCGGTGAGGGAAGTGAGAATCAGCAGAAAGAGGCTCAGGATCTGTTGAGCAATCTTACCAGCTGATTGTAATCCATTTCGGACAGATTCTGTCCGCATCATATGAGGGGCGCACAGTGTGCGCCCTTTGTGTTTTAGGAGCTTTCAATCCGAATATGTATCCACGCAATACTTGTTCTATTTTTCCATTAGCCATAACAGTGCTGCCGGGGCGATTCACCGGCAGCCTGATCAGATTTGGCAGAGGGAGAGCCGAATCCGATAGCAGAAGGCAGAAACTTCAATGAGAGTGGCTCTGGGGGTTGAGTATGACGGTACGGCTTTTCATGGCTGGCAGTTCCAGGGTGACGTGCGCAGTGTCCAGGAGTCACTCCAGATCGCGCTCTCACAAGTTGCTGATCATGAAGTGACGGTACACTGTGCCGGACGGACAGACACCGGCGTTCACGCAACAGGACAGATCGTGCACTTCGATACTCCATCGGTAAGATCAGAACGCTCTTGGGTGTTAGGCACAAATGTAAACCTGCCTGCGGACGTCAGCATCTGTTGGGCACAACTGATGCCCGAGAAATTCCATGCCCGCTTCAGCGCAATCGGAAGGCACTACCGCTATCGGATACTCAATCGGAGCTACCGCTCCGCATTGTGGCGTGACCGGGCCGTGTGGATTCATAAGCCACTGGATGAACAGGCGATGCACCGGGCCGCTCAGAAGCTGGTCGGTACCCACGATTTTTCATCCTATCGGGCACTCGGATGTCAGGCAAAACACCCGGTCAGGACGGTGCACAGTCTATCGGTCACCCGTCAGGGGGAGATGTTGAGCATCGATGTCCATGCCAATGCGTTTCTGCATCATATGGTGAGAAATATTGCCGGTGTGCTGATTGCTATCGGCAAGGGGGAGCAGTCGGAGAGCTGGGCTGATGAGATCCTGGCCCTTCGTGATCGCACCCTGGGTGGGGTGACAGCACCACCTCAAGGGCTCTGTCTTACACAGGTGGATTATCCCGAGGAGTTTGCATTGGGCTGATGGCCTTGTCGTTGCTATGGGTATCGCGTGGAAAACCGCTTTCGGCCATAGCATCGGCTAATCGCTTGCTGTATCTTTCTGCAACCTATGAGAACCAGAATCAAAATATGTGGAATCACCCGGACTGAGGATGCTCTGGCGGCAACCCGCCTGGGTGCGGATGCCATAGGGTTGGTGTTTTATCCTCCCAGCCCCCGCTCGGTCAGCCCGGAACAGGCGCAGCGGATTGTGAAAAGCCTGCCACCTTTTGTTACAGTTGTTGGATTGTTCGTGAATGAGGATAGGGCGGTTATCGAACAGATCCTGAAACAGGTTCCTCTCGATCTGTTGCAGTTTCACGGTGATGAATCCGCAGAGGATTGTAGAGGCTTCGGTAGGCCGTGGATCAAAGCGATCCGGATGCGTCAGGAGACCGACCTGCTCTCCCTGAAACAGCAATATGCTGACGCATCGGGACTGCTCCTGGATACCTATCAGGCCGGTGTGCCTGGCGGAACCGGCAAGACGTTTGACTGGGATCTGGTACCTCAGTCCCTGGCAGGCAGAATTGTTTTGGCGGGGGGATTGAATAGTGAAAATGTGACAAAGGCCGTTGAGTCGCTGCATCCCTATGCGGTTGATGTCAGCGGTGGTGTGGAAGCGGCGAAGGGAATCAAAGATGAGGCAAAGATAGAGGCCTTCATTGCAGGAGTGATGCGTGGTGACAACGACTGAAAAGATGATTGGGAACTATCCTGACGAGCGGGGACATTTCGGACCCTACGGTGGACTGTTTGTCTCCGAAACTCTGATGGACCCCCTGGAAGAACTGCGTAAGGCCTATCAGCGCTTCATGCAGGATGAGGCCTTTCTCAAGGAGCTGGACGAGGATCTGAAACACTATGTGGGACGACCCTCGCCAATCTACCACGCCAAGCGCTGGAGTGAAGAGTTGAATGGGGCTCAGATCTACCTCAAACGGGAAGATCTGAATCACACCGGGGCACACAAGGTCAACAACACGGTAGGTCAGGCTCTGCTGGCCCGGCATATGGGCAAGACCCGGATTATCGCTGAAACCGGAGCGGGGCAGCACGGTGTCGCATCGGCCACGGTCGCAGCTCGTCTCGGCCTGGAGTGTGTGGTCTACATGGGGGCGGTGGACATCGCCAGGCAGGAGGCGAACGTCTATCGGATGCGCCTGCTGGGTGCAGAAGTCAGATCGGTGGAATCCGGTTCCAAAACCCTCAAGGATGCCCTCAACGAAGCGATGCGGGACTGGGTAACCAATGTGGATAACACCTTCTATATCATCGGTACCGTGGCCGGCCCTCACCCCTATCCAGCGATGGTGAGGGATTTTCAGGCGGTGATCGGGCGGGAAGCGCGTCGACAGATGCCGGAGCAGGCGGGAAGACAGCCGGATGCCCTGGTTGCCTGCGTTGGCGGTGGATCGAATGCGATCGGTCTGTTCTATCCCTATTTGGATGACCGGGAGGTTGCGATCTACGGCGTCGAGGCGGCAGGCAGCGGTCTGGATAGCGGTCAGCATGCCGCCCCGCTGTGCGCCGGCAAGCCCGGTGTGCTGCACGGTAACCGAACCTATCTGATGGAGGACAAGGATGGCCAGATCATTGAAACCCACTCAATCTCTGCCGGTCTGGACTACCCGGGTGTCGGCCCAGAGCACGCCTGGCTGAAGGATACCGGTCGAGCGAACTATGTGGCGGTAACCGACCAGGAGGCGTTAGCCGCATTTCACGATTTGACCCGTATCGAAGGGATTATTCCGGCCCTCGAATCGAGCCACGCACTGGCCTATGCCGCTAAGTTGGCCCAGACCATGCGTCGTGACCAGATCGTACTGGTGAACCTCTCAGGGCGTGGGGACAAAGACATGCACACCGTAGCAGCACAAGAGGGACTGAAGATATGAGCATGCTCAAGGAGAAGTTTGCTCAGCTTCGGCAGCAGCAGAAAACCGCACTGGTCCCCTTTATCACCGCCGGTGATCCACTGCCTGAGATCACCGTCGATCTGATGCAGGACCTGGTTGCCGGGGGTGCAGACATGATTGAATTGGGCATCCCTTTTTCCGATCCGATGGCCGATGGCCCAGTAATTCAGCGGGCAAGTGAACGGGCACTGGAGTATCATGTCAGTCTCAGAGATGTGCTTGAAATGGTCAGTCGTTTCAGGCAGATGGATCGTGAGACACCGGTGGTTCTGATGGGTTATCTGAATCCGATCGAGATCATGGGCTACCAGATTTTTGCCGAACAGGCGGCTGAAGCGGGTGTGGATGGCGTGTTGGTGGTCGATCTGCCACCCGAAGAGGGTCAGGAGTTCCAACAGACACTGCAACAGCATGGCCTGGATCAGATCTACCTGGTGGCGCCCACCAGTACAGCGGCTCGTATTGAACGGATTTGTGAACTCTCCGGAGGCTTCGTCTACTATGTCTCAGTGAAAGGGGTTACCGGTGCCAGCCATCTCGATATAAAGAGTTTGGATGAAAAACTTAAGCAGATTCGTGAAAATACCGATCTGCCGGTAGGCGTTGGTTTCGGAATCAAGGATGCTGAGACGGCTGCGGCGGTCTCCCAGGTGGCTGACGCTGTGGTGGTGGGGAGTGCTCTGGTATCCCGGGTTGAGGCACTGGCCGATCAACCGGAAAAGATTGGTGCCGCGTTGCGGGAACTGCTCTCAAATATGAGGCAGGCCATGGACAACGCTGTACATAAATAACGATAAAGGTTAACTACATCTATGAGTTGGTTCGAAAAATTGATGCCAAGCCGGATCCGCACGGATGCCGGCCACAAACGAGCAGTCCCTGAGGGATTGTGGGCCAAGTGCCCCGGTTGCAGTGCAATTCTCTACCGGGCGGAGATGGAAAGAAATCTGGATGTTTGTCCGAAGTGTCACTACCACAACCGAATCAGCGCCAGGCGGCGGATTGAGACCTTTCTCGATCCAGAACCTCAGGAGGAGATCGCCGCTAATCTCGAGTCTGTCGATCCGTTGAAATTCAAAGACAGTAAGAAATATAAAGAACGCCTGACCCAGGCGCAGAAAGGATCGGGTGAGAAGGATGCTCTGGTCGCGATGCGGGGTCAACTGAAAGGGATGGATATCATGGTCGCCTCCTTCGAATTCAGTTTCATGGGCGGCTCCATGGGATCGGTGGTCGGTGAACGATTTGTTCGGGCCGTCAACATGGCGTTGGAGCGGCATACCCCGCTTGTCTGTTTCTCCGCATCCGGTGGAGCACGCATGCAGGAGTCCCTGTTCTCTCTGATGCAGATGGCCAAGACCAGTGCAGCACTGGAGCGTCTGCAGAAGCGTGGTTTGCCCTTCATCTCAGTGATGACCGATCCGACCATGGGTGGTGTTTCGGCCAGTCTGGCGATGCTGGGCGATATCAATGTAGCGGAGCCCAATGCACTGATCGGTTTCGCCGGGCCCAGAGTCATCGAGCAGACGGTGCGTGAGAAGTTGCCGGAAGGCTTTCAGCGCAGTGAGTTTCTACTCGAACACGGCGCCATCGATATGATTATCGATCGACGGGATATGCGTGATCGTATCTCAGACCTGATCAGCATTCTGATGAGCAAACCCCGGGCCTGAGCGGCAGGTTTGCCACCGATCTGCAGTGGCAGATTGGATCTGTCGGTACTGCTCTGATCCACTTGCGATAATCAGAAATGCGCTTCAACTCCCTCGAGCAGTGGCTCGACTGGCAAACAACCCTGCACCCCAAGGAGATAGAACTCGGCTTGGATCGGGTGGCCAGTGTCTGGCGGCGTCTCAAACCTGCGGGCCTGCAGTCACTGGTGGTGACCATCGCGGGCACTAACGGCAAGGGCTCCAGTGTGGCCATGCTGGAGAGTATCTACCGTCAGGGGGGCTACCGTGTAGGGGCCTACACCTCACCCCACCTGGTGCGATACAACGAACGAATCCGAATTGACGGTCGGGAGGTGAGCGACGATGCGCTCTGCCTGGCTTTTGAGCAGGTCGATCAGGCTCGTGGTGAGACGGTTTTGACCTACTTCGAATTTGCCACCCTGGCTGCGCTGATGATCTTTGCCGAACAAGATCTGGATCTGGTGATACTTGAGGTCGGCCTGGGGGGCAGGCTGGATGCGGTGAATATTATTGATGCCGATCTGGCGCTGATCACCACAGTGGATCTGGACCATACCGATTGGCTTGGCAACAGCCGCGAGGAGATTGGTCTGGAGAAGGCCGGTATCATGCGTCCGAAACAACCGGTTGTCGTCGGCGATAACGGGATACCGGAGAGTGTGCTGGGATACGCAAAGCAAATTGGTGCCAAGCTCTACCTGGCCGGCCGGGATTTCAATGTCAGCCAGTCAGACGATCGCTTCCTATGGCAGAGATCAGGGGGTGAGCCGCAGACACTGCCTTTGGCTCGCTTGACCGGTCAGGCACAGTTACATAATACCAGTGCCGTGGTGATGGTCAGCAGCCTGCTTGAATCGAAACTGCCGCTGGATCAGGATCAACTCTCTCAGGGTCTCAGACAGGTCTCACTGAAGGGGCGTACACAGTTGATCGAGGGGCAGCCCAGTCTGTTGCTGGATGTGGCACACAACGCCCAGGCCGTGGCCTCATTGAGGAGCTATCTCGATCATCTGGATTGGCCGGCTGAGGTGTATGCTCTGTTCGGCTTGCTGAAGGACAAGGATACCGAAGCCATTGTAGAGTGCCTCCATTCCGCCATATCCGCTTGGTATCTGGTTGATCTGCCCGGGGCGAGGGGACAATCGGCCGAGCTGTTGGCCAGGGTGGTCCGGCCGCATGGGGAGAAGATGCCTGTGCACTGTTTTTCGGACTTTTCCAGTGCCTTCGAATCCGTTAAGGCCAGCGCCAAAGCAGAAGATCTGATCGTGATTTTCGGCTCCTTCCTGGTTGTCGGCGATGCCCTGGATGTTATTGATCCAAATACAGAATAGCCCGCTTGACCTGCTCTGACAAAAAGCGCATCAACCCGGCATGAGGTCGCTTAAGGGAACTGATATACTTGCATAACGATGGATGTTGAAGCCTATATCAAATGGCGACCGAATTATGTCTGATCGGATACCGGTTCTAAGTTTAAAACCATGTTATGAGTGTTAACAGGCCCTAGAGGGATAAAGAGATATGGCACTGGAGGAGAGACTGAAACAGCGGATGCTGGGTGGCGCAGTGCTGGTTGCGCTGGTGGTCATTTTTGTGCCGATGTTGATCGATGAGCCGGTTGAGCAAAGGGATAAATCCACCCATGCCATACCGATCAAACCTCAATCCCAGCAACATCAACCGGTTGCCAGTCAAACTCCTGATAAACCAGAGCAGAAAATGGTGGTGAAGCCAGCGGCACCGAAAGCGGCGGCTGAACCAGTCTCAAAACCCAAGCCCGAGCCGAAGCCAAAACCGATTCTCAGTAAAAAACCGGTCGAAAAGAGTGAGCCAAAGCAGAGTGGGAAGCAAGCTAAACCGCGTCCTTCTCCCACGGCCTGGATAATCCAAGTGGCCAGTCTGACAAATGAAAACAATGCGAAAAAACTGGTGCAACGATTACGCAAAGCGGAGCTCCCCGCACAAATGGCGCCGGTTAAATTGAACGGAAAGCCACACTATCGTGTCAGAGTAGGTCCTGAGGTGGATCACAGACTTGCTGAAAAGATGCTTGCTAAGATTAAGAGAGAATTTAAACTGAATCCGAAACTGATGCGCTACCCTGAATAAGGGAGGCTGATTGGATTAGCGATAACAGGCTCGAATGGATAACTGAGATGAATTTTGCAACACGTGCACAATCCTATCTGGATGGATGGGTAGGTGAGAAGAGTACCCCCAAATGGTTGGAGGGCTTCGTCAGCAATCAGTTGCCGATACTTGTTGCCATACTCTTGATCCTGCTGATCAGCTGGCGTGCGGCTGATCTCACCTGGGGACTGATACCCGTACCGGATGTGCCCTATCACCGTGCTCCTACAGAAACCCAGCAAACCGCCTCGGTCGATTCATCGGCAAGCAGTGACACCCGACTCTCAAAGGTCTCGGATCTGCATCTGTTCGGTAAAGCCGGAGCGGTTAAAAAGGCGAAGAAAGTCGATAAAAAAGCCCCGGAAACCCGCCTGAATCTGACCTTGCATGGGGTTTTTGTTGCAGATCTGCCGGAAAACGGTGCAGCAATCATCGCCAAGGGCTCAGACCAGAAATATCACAAAGTGGGCAGTGCAATTATGTCCGGTGTCACTCTACAGGCGGTCTATACAGACCGGGTAGTGCTGTTGAGAAAGGGACAATCTGAAGTACTGCGTTTCCCCAAGCTGAAAAACAACAGCGCTCCGAGTAAACGAAGGTCCGGGAAATCCGCAAAACGAACGGTCAAGACCAAAGACAATTTTGGTCCAGGTCCGGTATCCCGTAACTCCAATCTCAGTAAATATCGGGATATGTTGAAGCAGGAGCCATTGAAGGTATTTGAGTATGTCAGGTTTGTGCCGGTGAAATCCCGTGACGGCATGAAAGGCTATCGAATCCTGCCACAGAAGAATCGGGAGCTCTACAACCAGCTCGGTGTGAGACCATCGGACCTGGTTACCGCAGTCAATGGGGTGCCATTGACCAATGACAAAGAGGCCATGAAACTGATGGATCAGCTGAAAGATGCCTCGAACCTCCAAGTGGATATCATCCGTAACGGTCAAAGCCGTACCTTGAGTTTCGATCTCAATTAGTTTTTTCGATTCATCTGGACGCCAATCGCCGCCAGCAAATGTGATTGATCCAAATAGCGACAATTGAGACTGATTCGTGCCTATTTGTGTCTGAGTGATCTGGTCTTCGTTCTAACCGCTTGCGTAACAGTCAGATGTCAGGTGTCGCCGGTGGTGTAGGCTGGTTGGGCACCAGGGCCACTTCGTCACCATGATCCAGGTGAGTGAACAGCTCGGCGAACTGTTTATTCACAATGGGGCGCAGCAAGGCCTGGTCAAATACGGGCGCAATTTCAGGTCGACGCATTCTCAACAGCTTCAGCAATTCGGCAATGGTAGTGACTGACTGAGGCAGCTCTATCTCCTCGGACTCCTTACCGGTTTTGTCAGCCAGCCAGGCGAAGTAGAAGAGTTTTACCGATCGATCCTGCTGTTCACTCTGTTGGCGTTGATAGCCCAGCGTATCGAGCTTTGTCAGGTAGTTCTGCCAGTTTTTCTGATACTCGCTGCCGAGCTGATAGAGGGTCTGCCAGGAGTAGATCCCGGTGTCATGTCCATCGTCGAACACCAGTCGGACGGCATATTGACCCTGGGGCTCGATTTTTTCGATATTGACACACTCCTTGCCCGTGATCGGGATGTCGCTCGCCTTGACCTCTGCCGCGGTGGAAAAAACCCGCAGATATTCACATGGGAGTTCGAAATTGCTGCCGTCGGAGAAGTGCAGCGCCAGCAATCGTGTCTTGCGGTGCAAGTTGATTTTGACAGGTATCGGGCACTCAGTTGTCATAAATATCCGCCCGGGGATTGATCAAGGGTCAGGGATCATGTCACACAATGGTTTGCTGCTTCAACTTGCCCCTGGCAAGTATTAATCCGGCACCAAAACAACAGGGTCAACTTCGGCCAGAAACCGCTGTCTCACCGTTTGCCGCTGGCGGATAGCTTCAGCAGTACCCGGTCCATGCCCCGGCTGGTGAGGACACGTCGCAGCATACCGAACAGGTAGGTCGGGAAGGTGACCGGATAGCGGACCTTGGGTGTTGGGCTTTCAAGGGCATGTATGACTTTTTTCAAAACAGCCTCAGCCGGCAGAGTGAATGGGGTCGCCGCTCCCTGTTTGCGAAGTCGCTGCAGCATCGATTGGTAATAAACCTTGTGTGCCGATCTCTCCGGGTCGATGTTTTTCTGCCACATCGCCAGGGCATTGTCGCGGAACCGGCTCTCAATGGGGCCCGGTTCAATGAGTGAGACTTTGATGCCGGACTCCGCTAACTCCAGGCGCAGGGTGTCTGTCAGTCCCTCCAGGGCATATTTGCTGGCCACATAGGCGCCCCGGTATGGCAAGGTCATGAAACCGAGAATCGAGCTGTTTTGAATGATGCGTCCTGTCTGCTGTGCTCTCATCACCGGAATTACCCGGCAGGTCAGGTCGTGCCAGCCAAAGAAGTTGGTCTCGAACTGTTCACGCAATACCGCAACGCTCAGGTCCTCCACCGCACCAACCTGGCCGTAGGCACCGTTATTAAACAGCGCATAGAGTGTTCCACCGGTTTCTTCCAGCACCTGTTCCAACGTATTCGCGATACTCTCACTTTCCGTCAGATCAAGTCTGTATGACTTGAATCCCTGTTGTCGCAGCATGCTGACGTCTTCCGCCTTGCGTGCGCTGGTATAGACCTCGTAGCCACGCTCCTTCAAGCCTCTGGCGACACACAGACCGATGCCGCTGGAGCAGCCGGTAATCAGTATGCTTTTGTTATCTGTCATTGTTATGACCGACCGTTATTTATGGTTAATTAAGCGTGTAAATATACGCCTGTCAGACTCAATCAGGAATTAAAGTTTGTCTCAATCTGACCGCTAAACCAAACAGATTAAATGTTCAGAGGCAAATCTCAACAACCGAGCTTGAAATTTGTTCTCAATGAACACAAAAACGGCAACGGAGTTTCGGAGAAAACTAGGTGGACATTGCGACACTGGTTGGTCTATTAGGTGGTTTCGGCATTATCATCGGGGCGATCGCTTCCGGTGGCGATGTCATGCTGTTTGTCAATGTTCCCTCGCTACTGATCGTTGTTGGCGGCACCTTCATGGTGACACTCATGCAGGTGTCACTCGGTGACTTCCTGGGATCATTCAGCATCGGCATGAAGGCCTTTTTCTACAAAACCGATGATCCCAAAAAACTCATCGAGGAAGCGGTTGAACTGGCGGACATCGCCAGAAAGAACGGTCTACTGGCCCTGGAGGGGCAGGAGATATCCAACGGTTTCCTTAAACAAGGCATCGGACTCTGTGTGGATGGCCACGACCCTGTGCTGGTCAACAAGTTGCTCACCAAGGATATTGATCTGACCATTCAGCGCCATGAGGTGGGTCAGACCATGTTCAAAAACATGGCTACCATGGCACCGGCCATGGGCATGATCGGAACACTGGTGGGTTTGGTGCAGATGTTGGCGAACATGTCTGATCCGGCGAGTATCGGTCCTGCTATGGCGGTGGCACTGTTGACTACCCTGTATGGCGCAGTAATCGCGAATGCCTTCGCGACACCCATGTCGGAAAAACTGGCCAGAGCCAGCTCCATGGAGAAGACCAATAAGTCGTTGATTATTGAAACCATCGCAGGTATTCAGGAGGGTATGAATCCACGGGTACTGGAGCAGCTTCTGAGTACCTATCTGCCCACCGGTAAGCGTCCTGTACAGGAAGCCTGAGGATGGCTGACGAGTGTCCCAAATGTCCTGAAGGGCTACCCCCATGGCTGGCGACATTTGCCGATCTGATGTCACTGCTGATGTGCTTCTTCGTGCTGCTGCTCTCATTTGCCGAGGTGGATGCGCAACGCTTCAAGAAGATGGCGGAATCGATGAAGGATGCCTTTGGTGTACAGCGGGAGATTCCTGCCGTGGAGATCGTCAAGGGCACCAGCGTGATCATGCAGGAGTTCAGTCCCGGTAAACCGGAACCCTCACCGATCGAAGACATTCGACAGATTACCAGTGATCTGGAACAGGAGTTTCTAGACCGGGAATCGAAGGATGCTACCGATGTGGATGAAGCCAAGGCGGCGATGCAGGCCGAGCTGGAGCGAGAGGTGCAGGCTCAGGCCGAAGAGCTGCAGGAGATGCTTGAGTCCGAGATCAGTGACGGCCTGATCGATGTGGAGACAGAGTCGACCAACATCATCATCCGTATTCAGGAGAAGGGTTCATTCCCCTCAGGCAGAGCCAACCTGAATCCGGAATTCTTTGAAGTCATCTCAAAAATCACTGAAGTGATCGCCACAACACCGGGTAAGATCATTGTCGCCGGGCATACCGACAATATTCCGATCTCTACCAGGCGGTTCCGCTCCAACTGGGAGCTGTCATCAGCCCGCGCCGTGACGGTGGTGCACGCCATGTTGAGCAATGCCTCCATTGAAGAGGAGCGTTTTCTAATCCAGGGCTATGCAGATTCCCAGCCACTGGTGGACAATGACACCGCTGAGAATCGGGCTCAGAACAGACGGGTTGAGCTGGTGATCAGGCGTGGTGAGGATGTTGAACCCGATCCTGAACCGACCGAAATCCCTGAGGAATAAATAGGAGCCAGACCGATGTCTATCGATGATCAGGAAAAAACCCAGGATGAACGCAGGGAGTTTTTCCGTATAGACGATTCGATCCGAGTGAGTTACCGGGTGATCCCGGCGGCTGATATACCGACCAGCATTGACGAGCAGCTGAGAGCAGGGGAGCGGTTTACTGTCATGACCCGCCTGCAGGAGATCAGTCAGCACCTCTCCGCCTCAATGCATCGTATCGAACAGCGGGATACCGATATCGCCGACTACCTGAAAGCGTTGGATGAAAAGATCAATCTGCTGGGTCGCAGTTTCCTGACAGAAGCCCGGGAGTTGCTCGATCAGCCCTCACAGCAGGTCAATCTGAGTGCCGGTGGATTGGCAATGGATATTACCGAAGCGGTTGAAGTCGGGTCCAAAGTGGAAGTCAAGATGCTGTTGCTGCCCTCATTTTCCGGCCTGCTGGCGTATGGAGAAGTGGTTGGAATTGAGCCGTCTGGTGGAGAGCATGAGGGCTTCCCCTACCATGCACGGATCAATTTCACCATGATTCGGGGTTCGGATCAGGATGCGCTGATCAGACACATAACCCGTCGACAGGGTGAGATGCTGAGGCACCGCCGCGAGATGAAAGAGCTGGACGAGGACGGTACCTGAAGGGTATTTCAGCGCGAATTACCGCAAATTCGCGCGAATTTGATCCAACATTAATTCCAATCTTTTTCCGACTTAAAAGCACTCAACGACATACAAACCAGACTCTGATCCATCAGTTCAGTGGCATTTTTCGGTGTTTGGCGTCTAATTGCGGCAAACACTCTCTTCGAATTTCCATGGTCAGGCTTAGGATTTAAATAGCCTTGATTATTAGTCTGTCGTTCCCAATATGGTAGGATTCAGCAATTCCAGGTGACTGAGCCTGATTCTGTCGCCGAAACCGAATATTGAGGAAGCACGAAAATGCCGATTTATGAGTATCGTTGCCAGGCCTGTGACCATGAGTTGGAGGCAATGCAGAAGATGAGCGATGACCCCCTGACCGAATGTCCTGAATGCAAGCAGGATAGTCTCAAAAAGCTGATCTCAGCCGCCGGCTTCCGTCTTAAGGGCAGTGGCTGGTATGAGACAGATTTCAAGGGCAGCAACAAGAAGAATGTCCACGATAGCGGAAAATCAGAAGGGAAATCAAAAGGTTGCGCTAGCGGCTCCTGCGGCCGCTGAGACGCTTCGTGGATCTCTGAATGACATACTTACGTCGTTACCTAGTAGCCGGTCTGCTGGTCTGGTTACCTTTAGGGGCGAGCTATCTGGTAGTCAGTCTGCTGGTGGACTGGATGGATCGCAGTCTACTCCTGCTGCCGCAAGCCTATCGCCCGGAAACACTGCTGGGCTTTCACATCCCAGGTTTGGGGGTGCTGCTCTCCCTGGTGATCCTGTTCATCACCGGCCTGGTGGCGGCAAATCTGTTTGGCCGTCGCCTGGTGAAGTTGTGGGAGGCACTGGTATCCCGCATTCCTCTGGTCAGATCCGTCTATTCCGCAGTCAAACAGCTGGTGGAGACGATGTTTGCCGACAACGGCAGGTCGTTTCGCAAAGTTGTGCTGGTGGAGTTTCCACGACGGGGACTCTGGACCCTGGCCTTCCTCACCAATGAGGAGAGTGGTCCGATCCAGGAGGCGCTCGGGCGCGAACTGGTCAGTGTCTACATTCCCACCACACCCAACCCCACAGGGGGCTATTTCGTGCTTATGCCCAAGGAGGAAGTACGGGAGTTGGAGATGAGTGTGGATGACGGATTGAAAATGTTGCTCTCAATGGGAGCGGTAAACTCAACCTCCGGGCTTGCAGAGGCGCAAGCCAAGCCGTAACATTCCCGCCTTTTAGCCGTTGCAGCGAAATCTCACAGGATAATACCCATGCGCAGTCATTATTGTGGACAAATCAATAGCTCCCATATCGACCAGGAAGTTGAAATTTGTGGATGGGTGCATCGCCGTCGTGATCATGGTGGGGTGATTTTCATCGACCTGCGAGATCGTGAGGGCCTGGTGCAGGTGGTTTATGATCCGGATCTGCCGGAGATTTTCTCAATCGCTGAGCAGGTACGTAATGAGTTTGTACTGCGTGTGAAAGGGCGGGTCAGGGCTCGACCCGAGGGTACCGTCAACAAGGATCTGCCCACAGGTGAGATCGAGATTCTCGGTCTTGAGCTGGAAGTGCTGAACCGTTCGGATACACCGCCATTTCAACTCGATGAACATGAGAAGGCTTCGGAAGAGATCCGTCTGCGCTATCGCTACATCGATCTGCGTCGTCCGGAAATGTTGGAGAAGATCCGTGTCCGTGCTCAGGTGACCAAATCCCTGCGTCGTTTCCTCGAAGATCAGGGTTTCATGGACATCGAGACACCGATGCTGACCAAGGCTACCCCGGAAGGGGCGCGGGATTACCTGGTACCGAGCCGCACCCATCCGGGTGAGTTTTTTGCCCTGCCTCAATCACCACAACTGTTCAAACAGCTGCTGATGATGTCCGGTATGGACCGCTACTACCAGATTGTGCGCTGTTTCCGCGATGAGGATCTGCGTGCCGACCGGCAACCTGAATTCACTCAGCTCGATATCGAGACCTCTTTCATGAGTGAGGATGAGATCCTGCAACTCAATGAGGAGATGATTCGTCAGCTCTATAAAGAGATTCTGGACGTCGACCTGCCGAATCCATTCCCACGCATGACCTACGATGAGGCAGTCTCCCGTTTCGGCTCTGACCGTCCTGATTTGCGAGTTCCTCTGGAGCTTGTCGATCTGGGTGATCTGATGCAGTCGGTGGAGTTCAAGGTCTTTTCCGGTCCCGCCAAGGATGCCAAAGGTCGGGTGGCGGCCATGATGGTTCCCGGTGGCAGTGCACTGAGCCGCAAACAGATCGATGAATATACCAAGTATGTGGCGATCTATGGCGCCAAAGGGCTGGCCTATATTAAAGTCAATGAGCTGGCCAAGGGCATTGAAGGCCTGCAGTCACCGATTCTCAAATTCCTCCCGGATGAGGTGGTGAATGCGATCCTTGAGCGTACCGCTGCCAAGGATGGGGATCTGATCTTCTTCGGTGCCGACAAGGCTCATGTGGTCAATGAGGCTCTTGGAGCTTTGCGTGTCAAGGTCGGTCAGGATATGGAGCTGATGCAGGGCGACTGGCGTCCCTTGTGGGTCGTCGATTTCCCGATGTTCGAATGGGATGAAAACCACGATCGCTGGACACCGCTACACCATCCTTTCACCTCTCCCAAGCTGGATCAGCTGGAGCTGCTCGAGAGTGACCCAGGCGCCTGTAAATCCCGTGCCTACGACATGGTGATGAATGGTGTTGAGCTGGGTGGTGGTTCGATTCGTATTCACCAGCAGGAAGTACAGCAGAAGATCTTCCAACTGCTGGAGATCAGCGATGAGGAGGCCGAGGAGAAGTTCGGTTTTCTGCTCAGCGCATTGAAATTTGGCTGTCCACCTCATGGGGGATTGGCTTTCGGTCTGGATCGTCTGGTGATGCTGCTGACCGGTTCATCCTCAATTCGCGAGGTAATGGCCTTTCCAAAGACCCAGACCGCTGCCTGCATGCTCACCTCAGCGCCATCGGAAGTGGCGCCAGATCAGTTGCAGGAGCTCTCCATACGGGTGCGTAAACCAGCAACCGAAGAGGGGGCTTAGTTGCCGCTGCCAGCTGCCATGAACGCGAGCTGATCAGGCAGAGAGATGTCTGGCAGAGACTACAAGCGACCAGAGTCTGTGCTGGTGGTGGTCTATACCCAGGCCGGTCAGGTGTTGATGATGCGCCGGGTTCGGCCGAAGCACTTCTGGCAATCGGTCACCGGCAGTCTGGAGTGGGGAGAGTCAGCCGCACAGGCGGCCCGACGGGAACTTTATGAGGAGACCGGTATCATGGCCGGCGATCGATTGATCGATCTGCGCCAACAGGTCAGCTTCCCCATTCTTCCCGCTTGGCGTACCCGCTATGCCGCGGCAGCCCATAGCAACAAAGAGCACTGGTTTAGTCTGCAGCTCCCCAGCCGCCGGATCCCAATACTGCAAGCGAACGAACACAGTGAATACCGCTGGGTCTCCTCAGACCAGGCCTTGCGAATGGCCAGCTCATGGACCAATCGCAAAGCTATCCGCTATCTGATCAGCGGTCGGTCTATCAGATAATCTCCCAGGTATCTAAACGTTTTACCTGGTCAGTTTTTCGACGACCCGCAGCAGTTTGGCCTTGGCTTCCGCAGCCACCCGTTTGGGTTCTTCGGTCGAGCACAATCCGAGGATCGCTTCCGGATCCATAAAACTGACAACCACCTTGCCGCTCTGCCGTTCACGGATGATGAAATTACAGGGCAGTAGTGTGCCCGCGTTGGGTTCCTGCTGTATTACCCGGTCAGCCAGTGCCGGATTACAGGCGCCGAAGATGTGATAGGGGGGAATATCTTTGTCCAGTTTGTTTTTTAAGATCGCCTGCACATCCACATCACTGACCACGCCAAGGTGCTCTTCCATCAAAATATCACGAACCCGGGCGACAGCCTGGTTGAAGGAGAGATCGATCTCCGTATTAAACTCGTACATAGCGCCTCCTGTACAAAAAGAGGCGCATTCCAGCAGAGTGCAGCTCAACGGGCATTGAATATTATCAAAACCACGATTCGTCAGTGCGCAACCGTACCGGGTTGCTCAACCTCGCACAGCGCTAACGCTCAACTCAGTATTTTTTTCAGCTGTGGAATGAACTCATCGGGTTCAATATGGAAATGGTTGAAAGCCACCTTGCCCGAGGGATCGATGATCACCACCCACGGCGTACCCCCGGTACGGTAGTCCCGCATGGTTCGGGGATAGGTGTTTGTTTGCGGATCACCCGGATCGTGCCCCATCATGATCGGTAATTCATAACGCAGCTGCAGCTTCCGCAGATCTTCTTTGGTATTACTGCTGTAGCCTTCGAAAACGGTCTGAATGGCGATTACCTCAACCTGCGGATTCTCAGCGAAAGTGTCGGCAACCCGCTTCAGGGCCGGGAAACCGTACTCATGACAGCCTGGGCACCAACTCTGAAAACACTTCAGATAGACCCACTTGCCGGATAACTGCTGCTGCTTGAAGTCGCTGGGCCGACCCTGTGCATCAATCCAGTAACCCACCTGCAGTGGTGGCGCCTGTCTGCCTTTGATGCCATATCTGTTGTCGTCGTTGCCCAACACCTGAGGGGTGTAGCCCAGCGGCAGCAACGCCAGTGGAGCCAGGGGCGTATTGGTGATGAAATCTCTACGTGACAGGTTTCGCTTACCCATGAAGTTTCTCCTGATTGGAATCTCAATGGATTGAGGACCGTTCGCCTCGAACAGTCCGGCGCAGCGTCGGCTACTGCAGTTGAGTATCTATATCACTCTACTCTTGAGATTGGGGTTTGGATTCACCCGGCTGAGAATTATTTACCTTGAGAGAGAGCCGGTCCCAGATGGTTATCCTCTATTTGCAATGGGTTGACGGACGGTGGCCTTGAGCGCGATTCCCGGCATTTGGCGAAAAACAGTCTAGACTATTTTTACTATTAACCTGAACCCGAGGATTCAGGTATTAACTCTTAGGTCTGCTGTCAGGCCAGAATCTAAGAAATCTGTAGGTTGGTTGTTTAAAACAGCCGGAGCCGATCAAGTGAGGCTGGGGTATGACGAAGAAAGAAAAAAAACTGAAGAAGAGGGGCAAGGAGAAGCTCAGCAAAAAGAATAAAACCATCGGCAAACAGGTCAAGCAGAAGAGCACAAAAGCCTCTGAACTGAAGAGCCGAATCAAGATGCTCGAGGCAGTGGTTGAAAAACGTGAGCGAACCATAGCCAAACTGAAAACCAAGCTGGATGAGTCTGAAAGCCGTAAAGAGAAAAAGCGTGGCAAGCAGAAGTCTCCTGGTGGTGCCGCAAAACTGCTCAGGTCGCAGCGCTCATCACGGGTTGGTTTGAATCAACGGGATGCCTGGCGGCGGCATGGTTATCTGCGCAGTCGTTATGAGTACTATCTGGAGCAGAACGAGGAGAAAACGGTGGCAAGACAACATGCAGGAGAGGATCTGGTTGAGAAGTTTGGTGAGGAGGCGGGCTATACCGAGCTACAGCTGGAACAGATACTCTCCTGATACTCATGCCATTCATTCACATCAAATCACTGCCTTTCGAGCAGCAACGGAACATCAGCAGAATTCTGCAACGGGTCACTGAGGATTTTTCGACCGTAAGTGGTATCGACAAGCAGCATATTACCGTTACCTGGGATATCCTTTCAGCTGGACACTACGCGGTGGCGGGCGAGGTGGCTGACTTTCAACCTGAGAGTGGCCATCCTCTGCTGGTTGAACTGTTACTGCCCGATTTCAACAGCAGCGAAGCGATTGCCGAGTACATCAAAGCGGTGGCTGAGAGTCTGTCCAGGCATACCCAGGTTCCTATCAATAATCTGTTCATCAACTGCCGCCTTGCCAGGTCGGGTCAGGTATTTGATGCCGGTGAAATGGTCTATTGGTAATCACTGCACAAAATTGTCTTAATCATTTTTACTCTCTATGATGAGGGAAGCGCTAGCGGATGAGCGTCATAGAACCAATCAATAACAACGGAGGTTATGAGGATGGGGTTGGCAGGATTCAGAGCGAAAAAAAACCTAAAAGGCTGCTTTCAATCATTCTACAGAGCCGTATTGGTGGCATCCATTATTAGCTTATCGTTGGGTTGCTCGACCGTCAAAGTCCATCTCGACGATCACGATATCTTGCATCCCTACCTGGGAACCAAGACAGCGGTAAATATCTTTATCAGGAGTTTTTCTGATTTCTATCTGTATGGCGAGCAGTTTGTGAGGGCGATGGATGTGCCATTCTGTTTCGTTGCGGACACTCTGCTGCTTCCCTATGACCTGATGGTCAAAGTCAGAAGGCATCAGCGGCAGCGACCTTTACCCCCTGGTTAGTGTTTACAGGCCTGAATGGTAGTTACATAAACACGAATTGGTGGGGCATGGCCCCACCCTACACCATGAATTCAACAGTAGGGTGGGGCCATGCCCCACCAAAACCCTTGATAACACTCGATGTAAAGCGTTTCAGTGCTTAAGTAAGCACCGTTCTTAACAGGCCCTAGTTGTTGTCAGTCGTTTCAGCAGGGTAGTAGTGCTGCAACTGTTGATATACCTGGTCACTGAAGTCAGCGTTGTCCGGATCGAGTTTGGCAAGGATCTCCGACAGGTACTCATTGTCCTCCCGACCATCCCAGACCTTGATATAGCTGCCCTCCTTGTAGCCGTGATCCTGACGGAAGAAGTTGAGTACGTTCTTGCCGATATAGGTCTTGTAGAGATCATCGAAGCTGAGTTCTGCCGCCTGCATCATGGTGGCAAAGTGGCCGATGTCGGCCGACTCCGTCTTGATGCTGAACATCGCCAACTGTTCAATGGAACTGCGTAGGTCGACCCCGTCGGTTGCCTGATTCAAACCCTCGAGTGCCTGTTCTGCGGCGCCTTCCAGGGTGGCGTTGTGCAGGATTAAATCGCTCAGAGCGAAGTGCCAGATGTCTATGATCTCCAGGTGAACCTGTTCCATGTCGGGTTTCTGATGCTTCCACCATTTCCAGCCATAGTGATCGAGCATTTCTGCACACTCGGTCCAGATGGCCCGATACCAGGGATAGCCGGCATCGCGCCAGTCATCGTTGACTTTGCAGTTCATCGCATCCTGCAGCTCAAGCATGTTGAGGATCTTATCTTTCATTCTTTAACTTCACTTTCTTCTAGTATCTGGTTGAGCAGCGTGACCACTGTCCCGACATAATCCGGACATTGGGTTTTGAATAATCCGAGAGATTTCGCCTCTTGATATTCAGCGGGGATGCTCAAATCTTTTTGCAGCAGTTCCTTACAGCGATTGCTGCCATGGCGCGCCATGAATCGCTCCTGGAGCAGTCGGGTAGCGTTATAGGTCGCCTCTTTTGCGCTGGCGTCATCAGAGGTTTTCGGCCCCATCTGCAGACCCAGAACCAGGGCAGCGCCGGAGAGGGTACCACAAATATCCCCCATCCGGCCTACGCCGCCGCCAAGACCGGAGCTGATCCGCATCGCCAACTCCGTATCAACTTGATAACGATTGGCAAAGCTGGTGAGCACCGCCTGAGCACAGTTGTAGCCATCGCAGAAACGTTTCACCGCAAGCTGAGAATCTGTATCAGCATTGCTGAGCTCATCATCGGATGTCTTATTGTTATTCATAGCGTTATCTGTTCCGTGTTCAGTGGAATCAACTTTACCAGTTATTAACCTGGTATCTAAATTCTCACGCTCTGCAGATTGCAGGCATTCCAACTGTTTTTAGATTCATACCCATTGGAACTCCCGGATATCTAACTGCACCTTGAAAAAGGTCTGTTTTACCCCCATCAAAGTGAGCTTAGGCTGTCACCATGCCATATAATTGGGGTCTATCCGAACGCGGAACTGCAATAAAAGATGAAATTACAAGGATATCAACGACATATAGATAGGTTAAATGAATGGAATCGGGATAACTTCAAACCCCTTTACTTCGATTCTCATCTTGTAGGGTATCTTAAGCAGCCGGTATGTTCTTTTTTGAAAAGCAGATCCGACCTTTTCTCAGTGAATGAGAGAGGGGTCAGCTTAAATCCACAATTCAACAGTTTCGAGCAGAGGAGTGAGATTCTCGATGAGGTAGTGGATGGATTGGTGGAATCCTCTGTGATGACCCATCGACATGGTGAACGATATCCGGTCACCCACGCCGACAGGGACTCTGCTCTGGCGACCATCGACCGTGCGGCCGCTGCCTATTTCGGACTGCGTGCCTATGGGCAGCATTTGAATGGCTATGTTCGTGATGGATCTGAGCTGTTGCTCTGGATTGCCAGGCGCTCAGCCGACCGACGGGTTTTTCCTGATCATCTGGACAATATGGTGGCCGGTGGGCTGCCACATGACATCTCACTGGCGGATAATCTGCACAAAGAGTGTCAGGAAGAGGCGAGTGTGCCATCCCACCTCGTGGCTCAGGCGGTACCGATCGGTGCGATCACCTACTGCACGGAAACGCCGGTCGGTCTAAAGCCCGATACTCTCTATTGTTATGATCTTGAACTTCCCTCAGATTTTGTCCCCTATAATTCAGATGGTGAAGTGGCGGAATTCATGTTGTTGCCGATCGAGGAGGTGGCCGAGCGGGTCGCCAACAGTGACGATTTCAAGCCTAACTGCAATCTGGTGGTGATTGACTTTCTGGTGCGGCATGGGATTATAAATCCTGAAACACCGGGATATCTCAAATTAATCAACGGGCTGCACGAGAAATTGTGAATAAAGGTGGTAGATTCGAGGGGACCGGTTCGCTTTTCCAGAGTGTGCGGAACCCGGTGACTGGAAATCCAGTCCAAAGCATATTCAAATTGTAGTCAGGGCCTGTCAGTTCGAATTCCAGGGCCTGGTAAACCTGAAAAAATGCCAATCAAGGCCGATTGGACTCGTGTTAATTGTCCCTTGGGGGCTATCAGGGAGCTTTCCCAGTTTCCCGCAAAGACCAGGTAGGATGAATGAAATATCTTAATGTGAAACGGTTTTGGTGGTTGATTCTTATTGTAGTGTCAGCACCAGTTTGGGCCAATCGACAAACTGTCCCGATACAGGATTTGCGGCCGACCGCAGAACAACAGCAGACGGCCAGTGTCATCGTCAAGGTCATTGCCAAATATCATTATAAAGACGTCGCTTTGGATGATTCGATGTCTCAAATGATCCTACAGCGCTACTACGACACCCTGGATCCAAACCGCTCATTCTTCCTGGCCGGTGATGTGGTTCACTTCTCAGGTTATCGGGACAAGCTGGATGACTATCTGAAAAATGCCCGGATTGAGCCGGCATTCGAGATCTATCGCCTCTATCGCCAGCGTGTCAGCGAGGCGGTCAGCCATGCCTTGAAACTGGTGGATGGGGAGTTCGACTTCACCATCGATGAGGTCTATATCTACGATCGCGAGGATCAACCCTGGGCGCAGACGCGTACTGCGCTGAACGATGTCTGGCGCAAGCGGGTGAAAAATGACTTTTTGAATCAGCGTCTGATGGATAAGGAAGATGCTGAGATCAAAAAGACCCTGAAAGAGCGCTACGAGAGACTGCTCTCCAGGGTCGAGCAGTTTGACAGCAATGATGTGTTTCAGACCTTCATCAATGCCTACACGTTGAGTCTGGAGCCCCACACCAGCTACATGTCACCCAGTACATCTGAGAATTTTGATATCAGTATGAGGCTCTCTCTGGAGGGCATTGGCGCGGTTCTGAAAGATGAGGAAGGCTACACCGTGGTACAGAAAACCATCATCGGCGGTCCGGCGGAACAGAGTGATCTGCTGCATGCCGGTGACAAGATTGTCGGTGTGGGCCAGGGCCTGGAAGGGGAGATGATCGATATTGTCGGCTGGCGGCTGCAGGATGTGGTTGAACAGATTCGTGGTCCGAAAGGCTCTGTGGTACAGCTGGAAGTATTGGCGAAAGGAGAAGGATCGAACCGTAAAACCATTACCCTGGTACGCAACAAGATCAAACTGGAAGAGCAGGCGGCAAAGAGCCATGTCATCGAGAAACTGGATGGTATGGGTAAATATCGCATCGGCGTCGTTGAAGTCCCTACCTTTTACAGGGATTTTGCGGCTGAGGCCCGTGGTGATGAAGATTTCAGGAGTACCACCCGGGATGTGCGTGATCTGCTGGTTGATCTGAAAAAGCAGCATGTTGACGGAATCGTTATCGACCTGCGGGAGAATGGTGGCGGTTCCCTCTCGGAAGCCACCGAGCTGACTGGCCTGTTCATCGACTCCGGTCCGGTGGTACAGATCAAGGATGCCTTTGGCAAGATCGAGGTTGAGCAGGATCCTGACCAGTCGATCGCCTATGAGGGGCCTCTGGCGGTGCTGGTGGATCGCAACAGTGCTTCCGCGTCAGAAATTTTTGCCGGTGCGATCCAGGATTACAAACGGGGTATCGTGATTGGTGAGCCCACATTCGGCAAGGGCACGGTGCAGACCCTGGTCGATCTGGGGCGCTTCGTTCCGGGACGCAAAAAGGATCTGGGTCGTCTGCGCTTGACCATGGCGCAATTCTTCCGCATCAATGGCGGCAGTACCCAGCATCGCGGTGTGGTGCCGGATATCCAGTTTCCGACAGCCAGATACTCGGATGAGTATGGCGAGCGTTCCCTGGAAAATGCGCTGCCATGGGCTCAGATAAGACCAGCCAACTTTATTACCAAGGGGCAGTTCACCGTGCCTGAGCTGATGGACAGCCATCTGTCACGCATCAAAACGGATGCAGGATTTGAGATGCTGGTCGATCAGGAGAAACGCTTCCTGGAACTGGATAAGCGCTCTGAAGTCAGCCTGCTGGAGAAACAGCGGCGGACAGAGTGGCAGGAGCGGGAGCATGAACGGCTACTGCATAAAAACCGCTTCCGCGCCTCCCAGGGGCTGAAGGTGGTCAAATCCACCGATGAAGTTGATCTTGATGATGAGCCTGATGAGAAGGAAAACGAAGCGACCAGTCGCATCGAGCTGAATGAAGCCGCAAGGATTCTGATGGACTCGATCAAAGTCGCACAACCGATGGCGGTGATGCGTTAAACCGTACACTCAGGCAAACTGACCAATTCCCTAACGAATCCCGCTTCACTGACCCGGGGATTGGTCTCTATCTGAACTGATATTCTCGCTCCAGGCCGTGGATCCAGCCATTCTCCGAAGCGCTACTATAGCGCTTGATGGCAGGGTATAATCCCCGGTTTTTACGCCAGTTGCCTAGGGCCTGTTAACACGAATCCAATACGCCCTGTTGTGCCTGAAAAAGTGCCAATCAAGGCGCGAGGAGTGTAGTTTGGTTATTCCAAATGAACGACGAGCAACGCCGAGTGGCGCTTTGCAGGCGCAACCCGAAGGGCTGGGCCTGTTTTTGCGCCCAGCGGCGTTATCATTCGCTCATGTAGAATAACTACACGACGCTCATTCTGCCTTGCTGGGCACAAAAACAGACCCAGCAGGGCGTATTGGATTCGTGTTAACAGGCCCTAATACTATCCACACCCCCGTAGGGATTGATCCGGTTTGTATACAACACTCGAAAATCGATTGAAACGCTTACACCAGGCCGGTCAGCTCGAGCTGTTGCGCGGGGGCTTGATCGGACTGGAAAAAGAGGCCTTGAGAGTCTCTCCGCAAGGTTGTATATCGAGCCTGCCCCATCCGGAGGCTTTGGGTTCCCCCCTGACCAATCGTTACATCACCACCGACTACTCCGAGGCGTTGACTGAGATTATCACACCGCCTTCCACGGATCGTCATGAGCCGCTGAAATTTCTGTTTGAAGCCCATCGCTATGTGTATGAGCACCTGGGGGATGAGATTCTCTGGTCCACCAGCATGCCCTGTGTGGTCGAGGATGATGAACGCATCCCGATTGCCAACTATGGGAACTCAAATGCCGGCATGATGAAGACGGTCTACAGACGGGGCCTGGGGCATCGTTATGGTCGGGTCATGCAGGTGATTGCCGGGGTGCATTTCAACTATTCGCTGCCGCAGGATTTCTGGTGGGTCTACCAGCAGCTCGAAGGGGACAAATCGGATACCCAGGGATTCATTTCAGACGCCTATTTCGGCATGCTGAGAAATTTACAACGGCTGGGTTGGTTGGTTCCCTATCTGTTCGGCGCCTCTCCAGCAGTCTGTAAATCATTTCTCGGAGGACGTCCCTCATCCCTGGAGTCGTTTGACGAATATACCTATTTCTCACCCTATGCCACCTCATTGAGAATGGGGGATATCGGTTATCAGAACAGTAAGGAGCAGGGGACAGGCATCAAAGCCTGTTACGACTGTCTCGATGCCTATGTTGAGACCCTCTCCCGTGCCATTGAGACGCCATGCCCGATCTATCAGGCGATGGGGGTTAAAATCGATGGGCGTTATGAACAGCTCAACGCCAACATTCTGCAGATAGAGAACGAGTACTACAGTACCGTCCGACCCAAGCAGATCCCGGAGATGATGGAGAAACCGATCCATGCGTTACAGAGACGGGGCGTCCGCTATGTGGAGTTGCGATCACTGGATGTGAATGCCTTCCATCCATTGGGAATCGCCGATGAGCAGGTCTACTTTATCGAAGCGCTGATGCTGTATTGTCTGCTGCATGAGAGTCCGTCGATCAATGTTGCCGAACAGAAGAGCATCGATTGGAATGAGCTGGCTGCTGCCCATCAGGGTAGAAAACCGGGGCTTGAGTTGCAGAGAAAGGAGTCGATGGTCAGTCTGCGGGAGTGGGGGCTTGAGATCTGTGAGGCACTGCTGCCGATTTGTGAGATCCTGGAAACCGGGTTGCCCGGACAACCCTACAGCAAGAGCCTGCAACTGCAGAAGAGTCGTTTGCAGGATCCTGAATTGACCCCATCCGCCCGCATGTTGCGGGAGATGAGAGAGAAGGGCGAGGGTTTCTTCCATTTTGCACAACGTATGTCGAAACAGCATCGACACGATTTCATGCAGCAGCAGGGTTCGTCAGAGGAACAGAAGCTGCTGAGCCAGGAGGCGGCAGATTCCTGGCGAAGGCAGCGGGAGATCGAGGCCTCTGATACACTGAGTTTCGATCAGTTTCTGGAAGACTACTTTGCCCAGCAATTGAACAGAGAGACCGGGGATATGAGCGGCACTAAAAGTGTCTCTGCAAAATGATAATCTAAAAAAATGCTTGGAAGAGAGCAGCCTGGCAAATGGTTTGTAGAGTGCCGGGCAAACAAAGATGAGGAATAAAGATGGAGGAGCAGCATGAATCAGGCCTGGGGTTTTCGACCCTAGCCATTCGCAGCGGACATCATCGCACGCCCGAAGGTGAGCATGGTGAGCCGATTTTCCCCACATCCAGTTTTGTCTTCAGCAGTGCCGCTGAAGCCGCGGCCCGCTTCAGCGGTGATGAACCGGGTAACATCTATTCCAGGTTCACCAATCCGACAGTGAGGAATTTTGAGCAACGGCTGGCGGCTCTTGAGGGTGGGGATTGCTGTGTGGCCACGGCCTCCGGTATGTCCGCCGTATTGGCCACCTGCATGGGTTTGCTGGAGTCCGGCGACCATATCGTCTCATCCCGCAGTCTGTTCGGCACCACCGCGATCCTGTTTGAGAAATATCTGAAGAAGTTCGGCATTGATACCACATTCGTACCCTTGGATGATCTGGCTGCCTGGCAATCCGCGATTCGCCCGCAGACCAAAATGCTGTTTCTCGAAACCCCCTCCAATCCGCTCACCGAGGTGGCCGACATCCAGAAACTGAGTGCACTCGCCCATGCCGAGGACGCTCTGCTGGTGGTCGACAACTGTTTTTGCACCCCGGCACTGCAGCGTCCGCTGAGTCTTGGAGCTGATGTCGTGATTCACTCTGCGACCAAATACCTGGATGGCCAGGGACGATGTGTCGGCGGCGCCGTGGTCGGCAGCCACGAAATCGTTGGTGAAGCTGTGTTCGGTGTTTTGAGAACGGCAGGTCCTACACTCAGTCCCTTTAATGCCTGGGTGTTTCTGAAAGGGCTGGAAACCCTCGATATCCGTATGCAGGCCCATTGCAAAAATGCCCAACAGCTGGCTGAGTGGCTGGAGAGCCACCCAAAGGTCGAGCGAGTCTATTACCCGGGTCTGAGCAGTCATCCGCAACACGATCTGGCGAGGGCGCAACAGAGTGCCCCTGGCGGTATTGTCGCTTTCGATGTCAAAGGGGGGCAGACTGCTGCCTGGACCCTGATCGATGCCACCCGGCTGCTCTCGATCACCGCCAACCTGGGGGATACCAAGACCACCATCACCCATCCTGCCACCACCACACATGGACGTCTGAGCCCGGAAGAGCGGAGCCAGGTGGGTATCGGCAATGGACTGGTGCGGATTGCTGTCGGCCTGGAGAACATCGAGGATATTCAACGGGATCTCTCCCGGGGACTGGATTGTCTTTGAACCGGCAAACGAATGATCCCTCACAACAGCTGCGTATCAAGTGGGATCAACGCTACGCCGATGAGGAGAAGGTCGCCCGTCCGGCTGAGGTACTGCTGAACAATGCTCACCTGCTGCCGAAACAGGGCAGCGCGTTGGATCTAGCCTGTGGCCTGGGTGGAAACGCACTGTTTCTGGCGAGCCGGGGGTTCGTGGTTGAAGCCTGGGATCTGTCTGCGGTTGCCATCCAGCGATTGGAGCAGAGTGCCCGGCAACAGAAACTGAACAATCTTCATGCTCGGGTGCGTGATGTGGAAAACCAACCACCCTCAACAGAGCAGTTTGATGTGATCGTGGTCAGTTACTTCCTGGAGCGGGCTTTGATACCCGCCTTGATCCAGGCTCTGAAACCGGGCGGATTAATCTTCTACCAGACCTTTACCCAGCTGGCCGTCTCCTCGGAAGGACCCCAGAATCCGGCTTTTCGCCTGGCGGATCAGGAGTTGCTGCAACTGATCAGGGATTTGAAAGTGCGTCTCTACCGGGAGGAGGGGCGATTGGGTGATCTCTCTTTCGGCAGTCGGGATGTGGCCATGTTAGTGGCGCAAAAGTAACCAGGCTGAAGCTGCCGAACCTGACTGGTAGATCTGAATGGAGCCGATGGGTAAAGTCGGTAACCGGAGCCAGGTCACAGGTCTCAGCCAGATCAAGCTCCCTTCTCGAACGTCATTTGGTTTTCAGTCAGATGGGATTGTTACAGACACAATATACAGAATCGCATAATCACAATTTTTAAGGAACCTCTGAATAAGTCTGAGCCGAACAGATTGTCGATCAAAATGCACCGATTCAAGGCGCAAATCGCACGTAATAGCCCGCTATTGCGAAGATTTGCAGCGCAGAAGCGGTGCATTTTGGCGACAAGATGTCGGTTCATGACTTGTTCAGAGGCTCCTTAAGAGTTGACGGGTACGATATCCATGTATTGTCTCTGGTTGTATGGCTGAATTCTGACCCGCATCTGATAGTATCAGGAAAGTCACAGACCCTAAGGATTCGGTTAAATGGCCATGATCCGATTCCGCCCGCAATCACAATGAGGTCATATGATGGACCAGGTCAATCTGGAAAAGATGTTGGAGCAGGGAACAGACAATGCACTGTTGCGCTATACCCTTGGCAGCCTGTTTCTCAAACAAAAAGCCTATGCTCAGGCCGTTGAGCATCTCACTCAAGCGGTGACACTCGATCCTCAGCACTCAGCCAGCTGGAAACATCTGGGTAAGGCATTGACGGGGATGGAGCGTATCGAAGAGGCGGTGGAGAGTTATCAGAAGGGGATAGAGGTTGCCGAGACAAAAGGGGATATACAGGCGGCCAAGGAGATGCGTGTCTTTCTGAAAAGACTGGAGTAGTCTGCGAACAAGTTATTAACCCGGCAGCTTGCCAATAGCGGGTTATTGGGATCGGCTGTGCCATGAATACCTAAAACAACAAGAGATATGACGACCTTGAATGAAGAACCAAACAAATCCCAGGTGAAGGAGTACCTGTTGAATCTGCAACAGACTATTTGTTCTGCCCTTGAACAGGAGGATGGTCACACCGGCTTTCTACAGGATAGCTGGCAGCGGGAAGCGGGGGAGCGATTGGGGGGTGGCGGGATCAGTGCTGTGCTTCAGGCTGGTGACGTGTTTGAGCAGGCCGGGGTCAACTTCTCCCATGTCAGTGGCAGTCAGTTACCCGGTTCGGCGACCGCGCATCGACCGGAGTTGGCGGGGCGGGCGTTCGAAGCCATGGGCCTATCCCTGGTGATACATCCAAACAATCCCTATGTACCGACCTCACACGCCAACGTCCGCTTTTTTATCGCCGAAAAAGCCGGGGAAGCTCCGGTCTGGTGGTTTGGCGGTGGTTTTGACCTGACTCCCTATTATGGCTTCGATGAAGATTGCAGAGCCTGGCACCAGGTTGCTAAAAAGGCCTGCCTGCCGTTCGGCGAGGATGTCTACAGCCGATATAAAAAGTGGTGTGACGAATACTTCTATCTTAAGCACCGGCAGGAACCACGAGGAATCGGAGGTCTCTTTTTTGACGATCTGAATGAGTGGGGGTTCAGTAAGTCCTTCGATTTCATGCAAAGTGTTGGTGACCACTATCTGGACGCCTATCTGCCGATTGTGCAGCGTCGACGGGATACGCCCTACGGCGAGCGGGAGCGGGATTTTCAACTCTATCGTCGCGGACGCTACGTGGAGTTTAACCTGGTCTATGATCGGGGTACGCTGTTTGGTCTGCAATCCGGCGGGCGTACGGAATCGATTCTGATGTCCCTGCCTCCACTGGTACGTTGGCAGTATAGCTGGACTCCGCAGGCAGGTTCGGAAGAGGCTCGATTGTATGAGCATTTCTTAAAACCCAAAGATTGGGTAGACTGACACCAGTTTGCTTTTGGCTTATGACGATAAACCCGTCAAATCTGCAAGGAAAGTCACTCCTGCCGCAGCAGGGGAGACCTTGACTGCGGACCCAAATAAATGAAGGTTAATAACAAATCAGAAACCGTTGGTTCATTGCAAACCTTAAGCATCATGTTTATACCGTTTTTTTCAGTAGTTTATGATTGCAGATATCATTGGTTTGAAAGCCGGTGTTTTTTCCTTAATCCCCTGAATTAAGTTAACCTTACGTATGGACTCCCTCCTGCTATCAATAGATCCACGTGAACCGTTGTGGATTGGGTTTGCATTTGCCTGTGGGTTACTGGTAAGTCACATTGGTTTACCACCATTGGTTGGCTTTTTACTGGCCGGTTTTATGCTCAATGCTGCAGGTGCCGAAGGTGGTGATTTTCTTCGTATCACCGCTGACCTGGGTGTTACGCTTTTGCTGTTTACCATTGGTTTGAAGCTGCGCCTAAAAGTATTGCTGCCACCCCATGTCTGGGGTGTGGCCATTTTACATATGGCTCTGGTGGTTGGTTTGATGACGATGTTTGTGCTTTTTCTCTCCTCATTTGGTTTGCCACTGGTCTCGGGGGTTGAGTTACAAACAGCGTTGATCATCGGTTTTGCCCTGACATTTTCCAGTACGGTATTTGCGGTTAAAAGCCTTGATCAGGCCGGAGGGAGTGGTTCGTTTTATGGCTTAATCGCCATTGGCGTGCTGATCATACAGGATATAGCTGCAGTGGCGTTTCTTGCCGTATCTGCGGGTAAACTGCCATCGCTATGGGCATTTGGGTTATTGGCGCTCATTCCGCTGCGTTACTTGCTGTTTGCAGTTCTGTCGCGAACCGGTCACGGCGAATTATTGGTGCTCTACGGTTTTGTATTGGCACTGGGTGGTGCCGACCTGTTCGAGCTGGTTAATCTCAAGGGAGACTTGGGGGCGCTGGTGGTTGGGATGCTGCTGGCTGGTCATCCCAAGGCTAATGAAATGGCAAAAAATCTACTTGGTTTCAAAGAGTTGTTTTTAGTGGGTTTTTTTCTCAGTGTCGGTATGGCCGTGCCACCAAGTTGGAATGCGATTCTGTTGGCCTGCCTCTTCCTTCTCGTGCTACCCATCAAGACCGCGTTGTATTTCGGCCTGTTTGCTGCCTTTAAATTGCGAGCAAGTACATCCTGGCGTTCTTCCCTTGTATTGGCCAACTACAGCGAGTTTGGCTTGATTGTCGGGTCGGTATCGGTCGCAGCCGGTTGGCTTCCAGCTGAATGGATGGCGGTATTCGCCATTCTGCTGTCGCTCTCTTTTATCGGTGCTGCACCGATCATAGATAACGGTGAGCGTCTGTATACGCTGTGGCGACCACGATTCAAACGCATGGAGCGTAAACAGCGTCTCTCTGGAGAGGAAGATATACAGATAGGTGATGTCCAGGTGCTGGTGTTTGGAATGGGGCGTGTTGGTAGTTCAGTCTACGATTCACTTGCCGTAGACTTTCCTGGCAAAGTGCTAGGGATCGACATGGATGATTTCCAGGTCGAGAGACATCTGGCCCAGGGTCAGCAGGTTGTCAAGGGAGATGCTACCAACCCCGATTTCTGGTCACGTGCGCCAGATCTGGCCGCAAAGTTGAAATGGGTAATTCTAGCATTACCCAGACACCCGGCGAACCTGGCCGCTGCTGAGCGCTTGCGTGAGATTGGATTTGAAGGGCATATCGCTTCAACATCCAAGTTTCATGATGAAATTGCCTCGCTGAAGAAGCTAGGGGTAAATTTTGTTTTCAATATCTATACAGAGGCCGGCAAAGGTTTCGCTGAGGATTTGAAACAACATTTCAATACACTCGATAAAGCTTGAAACTCATTCATCACTCAATCACTTTCAGGCAACGCCAGAGTTAATGGTCATGAAGCCAGCAACTCTTATGGTTTCGCCTCTTTCGCCGGTATTATCTGAGCTTTTGTGCCGGGTAGATGCTTTTCACCCCACTGAACCATCGTCATTAAAACAGGGCCCAAATCCTTGCCTTTTGCTGTGAGTAGATATTCATAGCGCACAGGATGATGTTGGTATGGTTTTTTCACAACGATCTCATACTCAGCCAGCCGTTTTAGCCTTTCTGCCAGAATATTGGTCGGAATTTTCTCGGGAGATCCCTGAAATTCACTATAGGTTCGCTTGCCGGCAAACAGATCCCTGACAACAAGCAGGGTCCATTTATCACCGATGATGTCGAGTGTGGATGCCACCGGGCATGATGATCTTTTGAACTTTTCGCTGCTTTCAGTCTGCTTTGCCATGATTTCAAGTTAGCACGCTATCGAGTAACTTGCAATTAACAAGTAAGTTGTCTAGACTGAAGTAACTTTAAAAATGCAAGTGACAATGTGAGGCAATGAAAATGGAATTACGGGTCTATAAGTTGATGGCGTTCGGTAAAATGGTTTTTTTCATTCTGTTGTTGAATGGCTGCGCAACCGTGGATCATAGTGGCTACTTTCAAGCTTACGAAGAGCGTTACCGGGCCGAAACCGATTACCGACTCCACCAATTACCCCGGGACGGTTTTAAGATTCATGCCCGTGAATACGGAGTCGAGAGTCATAAACCGACCCTGGTTATGATGCATGGCTTTCCGGACAGTATGCATCTCTATGACAGACTGGTGCCGCTGCTTGCTAAACACCGTCATATCATCACTTTCGATTTTTTAGGCTGGGGCGATTCAGACAAGCCTGAGCAGCATCGATATGACGTAGCCAGTCTGCGCCGGGACCTGGAGGCAGTGATTGATCATTTCAGCCTGAACCAGGTAGTTCTTGTCATGCACGATGCGTCCGGTCAACCCGGAATAGACTGGGCTTTGGACAATCCACTCAAATCTTCAGGCCTGGTATTGCTTAACACCTATTACGCATCTTCACCCACGTTAAAGGCGCCTGAGGCAATCAAACGTTTTTCAACACCAGGTCTCTATCGAGACCTATCGGTCTGGGCAACGAGCCACTTCGATAGCCTCTGGATGCAAGGCTACAATCAACAGATTGCCAAGTTCATCAGCACAGACGCCTTACGGGAACCGTTTCAAAAGATACTCGGTTATCAATCACTGCAGATCCGTCCCGCCTTTTTCAGCCTGAACCGGGTATTGAATGAGGAGATCGAAAAACGTCAGGAGAAGATTCCGGCATTACAGAGACTGCAGACCCCGGTGCGGATCATATTCGGTAATGACGATACGGACCTGAATGCCGGTGTGGCGAAAGACTTTCATCAGCTGTTGCCCAACTCTGAGATCCATTTAATCGAAGGTGCAGGGCATTTTGTGCAGATCGACAAACCGTCGGTCGTGGCATCGCTGATTCGTGATTTTCCAAGCTCCGATGGTGCAGGAAGATAAGCTTGCAACTTAAATAGAGACTCAGCATTGGTCACCGGAATTTAAAAGCAATGAGACTGCCCTTAGAGGATGGGAACGGATACAGATGGGCATTCAATTGGATAGTCAGGAATTCCATGGGAGTTCAGATTCCCAGGAAATGTGGATCGCCTGCTGCCGTTGCAGACCCTGTTTCCTGGTTAGGGTATGAACGGTTGGTGCAAGTTACGGAATAGCTGGTTATTTTACGTCACTGCTGTTCAGGAGGACAGCTGCTGCCGGTAGATCTCTGTTGTCAATTATTAGCCATGACATGCGGCAGTATCGTGGTTGCTTTACCGATACGCGAGAATGCAGGTGGATGTTGCGGTGCAAGCGCAGCAGGCTTGAAGTCCCTAGTGGGTCATGCGGAAAGTTCACAAACTAATTATTGAAATTGATATAATGGGGTATGGCAAAGAAAGCAGCTCCT
>LVKA01000003.1 GCA_001709035.1 Candidatus Thiodiazotropha endoloripes
TCGGCATAATGCTGACTGACGCACAGCCGCTTAGCACAATCATGATAAGTGGAACGAATCGTTTCATAGTGCATAACAGTGACGTTAACGAGACCCCCTGTCTCGTTATTTTTTTATAGCAAGACCTCTATATAACACCAAAATAGACACAAATTCAATAGGTTAGCAACTTGCTGTCTCGTTATGTCTTTTCAGAAAGTCGTGACAGAGGCAAACTGTGAATTTTGGAGGAAAGTCATGGGGTAATCCTACTGAACAGCGACAGCCACGCCTACTCGAACAGGTCCGAACCGCCTGTCGCCAAAAGCATTTCAGTCCCAAAACGGAGAAGGCCTACGTCTATTGGATCCGTCAGTTCATATTTTTTAATGACAAACGCCATCCAAAAGAGATGGGTAAGAAGGAAATAGAAGCCTACCTCAATCACCTGGCAACTAAACGCCGGGTCTCAGCCAGCACTCAGTCTGGCGCCCTGAATGCCATCGTCTTTCTGTATCGCGTTGTTTTGAATAAAGATTTACCGGACCTGGATAACCTGAGGCGTATCAAGCACTACAAATCCATACCTGTTGTCATGTCGAAGCAAGAGGTGGAAGCGACACTTTCTCGGATGTGCGGGACGACTCGGCTGATGGCAGAACTGATATACGGAACTGGAATGAGAATCAATGAATGCATGACTTTGCGTATCAAAGATATCGATTTCGATCTTCGCTCAATTACGGTGCGAGCAGCTAAGGGTAACAAGGATAGAGCAACAGTCCTGCCTGAAGCACTGATTCCGGATTTGCGAAGTCATCTCACCAAAGTGGCTCAATTACACCAATCTGACATACTCCGCGGGAACGGCTATGTCACGATGCCAAATGCTTTGTACAAAAAGTACCCATCCGCCTCAAAATCACTGGGCTGGCAGTATGTCTTCCCATCATCACTGGTTCGCCCCTGGCTTGATACGGGTCATATGGCACGTTGGCATGCGTCTCCGAGTACGCTGAGGAGGGCCTTTAAACGGGCCGTCAACCAAGCAAAGATCTATAAACACGTAGGACCGCATACGTTTAGACACAGTTTTGCCAGTCACTTGTTGGCAGCAGGTACGGATATCAGAACGATTCAGACACTTCTTGGGCACAAAAACGTTGAAACCACTATGATATATACGCACATTACACCTGATCATAAAAATGTGAGTAGTCCGCTTGATCAGATAAAGGGTCCTCGATAACCGGCAATCCTCTCGATCGGCCCTTATTTGATGGGCCGATCGATGCTCATGCAAGCCTATTCAAGGTGTCTGCTATCAGGTGAGTTGAATATCAGATTTCTTCCTAAAATGAACTTCCGCTATTGGCCGTTCTCTGCCGATGCAGCAGGCTTTGTATTCGGTCTGCATTGAGTTAGTTAAACCTGGGCAGCCTCTCTCCGCTGTCAGGTGGCATCGGAACTGATCATAATATATGCCAGATCTAGTCTAGATTTCTACAGGTAAAGTTGTAATCGTTATTTTTGGGTAACCTGCTCTCCTTCCTGCCGCTGTGATATGGCTCATTGGAGCGGCTCTATCAATGCATACAGGCCCATGGAGTTGAGGTCCTGTCTGTGATGTGGGTGAAGATGATGAGTGGTTGGCGGCCGTGAGTTCGATCACGCCTCAATCCATGAGAAACTGTTACCGCTTGTTGACAAAAAATAACAATCCATTGAGAAAACAGGCCGATCAAGCGTGGTTTTCAATATTGGTCGATGTTTTGGAGTGATTCATTTCCACGGTTTGACTCATCAGTCAGATAGTCACAGCTTCAATCCTGATCCGGGACCTGTTGGTTTTTCCGGCGGTGTATTACAATGCCGGGGCCGACAAACAGGTTGGTCAGTCTGTAATTTTTAAAGTTCTAGGAGCTGTGTCATGAGTGAGCTGTACTCAGAGCATCCTGTCATGTTCAAAAACAATCCGATCGGATTTATTGTTTCCATCATCCTGATACCGGTATTTGGTGTTGGCTTGGTGATACTGCTTGTCTGGCATCTGCAAAACAAAGCCTCCAAGTTAACCATCAACGACACTGAAATACTCTATGAAAAGGGACTTCTGAGTAAAGAGCGCTCGGAGATCAGTATCAGCAGTGTCAGAACCACCAAGGTGAAACAATCCTTTTTCGATCGTATTTTCGGTGTTGGTTCGATTGAGATCTATACGGCCGGCGATAGCCCGGAAATCGTGGCGAAAGGCCTGCCTGATCCAAATAGGATCAGTGAGATTATCCGTCCCAGGAAAGATGATCAATGATCGGTGAAACTGACAAAAAGGATAAACGGGAGTCGAGAACCATCGCGATTGTCCTGATTGCCATGTTGTTAGTCCTTGGGGTTATCCTGGTACTGATGCTGCCTGAACTCACAGAGCTTGCCAGGATGCATCTGAGTCCGGGTTTGGGAGTCAAGGACTCTGCCCTGATCTCCTTTTTTGTCTCAGTTGTTCTGCTGGTGCTGTTCGCACTCTTTTCCGGTGACGGTCTGATTGGGGAACTCCAGTTTATGATTCCTGGATTTTTTCTGTTTTTTGTACTGAACTGGTTACTGATAGCCTGGGTGTTTTAAACTTACTCTTTCAAGAACTTCTGTTACAAGATGGTCAAAACTGTCGATCGTTACATTGCCGATCTGCCTGAGGAGCGTAAACAACGTTTTATGCTTCTTCATCAGATGATAGTGAATAAGTATCCGGATCTGATCGTTGACATGCACTATAAGATGCCAACCTATCGACTGGGTGAAGGTTGGGTTGCGCTGGCCAATCAGAAAAACTATATCTCTCTCTATACCTGCAGTGCCACGCACATCGACGCCTTCAAAACAAAATATCCGCAAATCAAGACAGGTAAGGGTTGTATCAATTTCAAGGATAAGGATCCTCTGCCCCTCGATGATCTTGCATCGGTGGTTCATCACGCAATCTCCGAAGCGAAAGGCCATTGATCATGGGCTTTTCTGTCAGTCTACTGTTACAAATCAGCTAACCATTCATACAATTGGTTACAGTAACCCGTCAGAGATTTTCTTAAGCTTATGAGTGTGGTCGGGCTTGCCTGAATTCTCATAGTAACGTCTCTGCCCGGATTTGGGCAGGAGAGACCAAAATGGAATCCTGAGTGCAGCTGAGTGGCGTCCTCAATACAACAGTTCAGGTCAAATAAAGGACATGATCATAAGACCTTACAAGCCATCGGATTATGAATTTTGTGAAGCGCTGGTTAATCAGGCCTGGGGCTTCGATGAGATTTTTGAACCCGCTGATCTGTCGGCCCTGGCGAAGATTATCTATACCAAGGGCTCTCTGGTCAGCAGTAATTATCGAAGGGTTGTCGAAGATGACGGCCGTTTGGTCGGATTCATTTTCGGCTATAATGAATTTGTCGGTAAGCCAAAAGGCAAGCTGTTGTTCACGCTGCAAATATTGTGGCGACTTCTGACGGTCAGGGGGGACAGGCCGGAGGATAAGAAAAGCCTGTTTCAGGCAATTCAAGAGCACCAGAAGAACAGGGCGGCCATTGTCGGGCAGGGCAGAAGTGAAATTGTCTTGTTTGTGGTGGCCGAAGACTATCAGGGAGTGGGTGTCGGCAGCAGTCTGTGGTGCGGGTTTGAATCGTTCTGCAAGTCCGGCAGTGTGCGGGAGATCATTGTGGAGACCAACCGGATGGGGGCCAGTGGTTTCTATGAAAAACTGGGGTTTGAATTGATTGCGGATTTTGATTCACCTCTGCATGAATATGCCACCAAAGGTGGTCAGGCCTGTATGTATGAATATCGCACTGGGCAATCATCGGGGAGATGCTGAGAACCGGATAAAGGGATATCCGTTGGGCTGGGCGAATTAAACAAGGATGTATGATGAGTGCGCTCTCAACAACGCGCTATCAATGGATTCTGCAACTTCTGTTTGCCGTCGGGCTTCTGTTTTCCATTCTGATCTTTTATGTCAATCCGCCATTGAATTATGCTTGCCTGGCGTTTATGGGCATAGGTCTGGTTTCCGGTTTGGTCTTTTTAGAGAGTGTTCAGCACAAACTGGCGAGGTTGGTGGTTTTGGCTCCCATTTTCTGGCTGGTGGTGATCATCTCCCTGGCTGTGGCAAAAGTGTTGTCGCCCTATGTGTAATCGATCCATACTGAGTACTTGAGATGAAGCAACAAATCAGGCATCTGGATTCAGGCCGGGAGTTCTATATTGAGGAACGGTGCCATATCATCGAACTCTGCAATAGCGCTGATGATCCTGACTGCTCTATCGCCAGGGCAAGGGTTGAGCCGGGTGTTACAACTTGCTGGCACCGTCTGTCGGAGACGGCGGAGCGATACCTTATCCTCAGTGGAGAGGGGTGTGTGGAAGTCGGTGAGTTACCCGCTGCAACGGTCAAACCAGGTGATCTGGTCACTATCCCGCCGATGACCCCTCAGAGGATCACCAATACCAGCTCGGAGGATCTGATCTTTTATGCTATCTGCACTCCCCGGTTTCTGCCTGAAAATTATCAGCAGCTTGAATCTGCTGAGTAACCTGTTAGGGCATGATTTGCGCCCAGCGGCATTATCATTCACTCCTGTAGAATCACTACACCACACACATTCTGCCTTGCTGGACACAAAAACAGACCCAGCAGGACGTATTGGATTGGTGTTAGCAGTTCCAAGGTAAACCGATGGGGGAATTGAGCAGACTCAAAGGGCTTGGCCCTAAGTCAGAAAAGGCTCTCAACGAGGTGGGTATCAGTACCAGGCGTGAGTTGGAGGACGTCGGTGCGGTTGGTGCCTACAAAAGGCTGATGCACGCCGGCGGAGAGAAGCCGAGCCTGAATTTTCTTTACGCCATGGTGGGCGCGTTGGAGGAGAGGCATTGGTCCGAGATAGCAAAGGTTGAGAAGGCCAGGCTGTTGATGGAGCTTGAGGATAGTTATCAACTGGATGAGATACTGGGGCAGGACGCTATCGACAGAACACCGGAGTCCAAGCGTGAAGATTGAGACAGAGATCGCGTTGCTGGAGGATATCTTCGCCGAATGGCAATCACTGATCGGCGAGGAGTATCAGGGCTATCGAAATCACGTCTACAGGATGGTCCACTTCTGTCAGATGCTGAGCGATGGGGATGAAGCGGCCCGGCAGAAGATTCTGATTGCCGGGGCGTTCCACGATCTGGGGATCTGGATCGAGGATACGGTGGACTATATTCCCCCATCGCTGCCACCCATGTTGGAGTATCTGCAAAGCTGTGGGCTTGAGGCCTGGTCGGAAGAGATCAGCCTGATGATCACCGAGCACCATAAACTCCGCCCCTATAACGATCAGGCGCAGCTTCTGGTGGAGTGCTTCAGGCAGGGGGATCTGGTCGATTTTTCAATGGGTCTGTTCCGCTTCGGCCTTACAAAGGCGCAGGTAGAGGAGGTCAAAGCGGTTTTTCCCAATGCGGGTTTTCATGCAGCACTGGCGAGGCGGGCCGGTCGATGGTTTTTGAAACACCCCTTTGATCCACTGCCCATGATGAAGTGGTAGCAGGCCCTAGTAGGGATCTGGAATAACCTTGCGTTTCTTGAAGCGTCGGTGGATCCACAGATACTGCTCCGGGGCATAGCCCACAGCCTGCTCGATCAGGCCATTGATGCGGGCTGCATCCGCTGGCAGGTCCTCTGTGGGGAAGGCCTCCAGGGGCGGGTGGATGATCAGCTTGTAGCCGCTGTCGTCCGCCTTGCGATAGCCGGAGAAGAGGATGGTGTCGGCCTTGCTGATCCTGGCCAGCCGGGAGGTGGCGGTATTGGTGCCCGCCGGTTCGCCGAAAAAGGGGGCCAGGGTGCTGTTGGGGCCTTTGAAGCTCTGGTCCGGGGCGTACCAGACCGGCAGGTTCTTTTTCAGGGTGCGCACCACCTGACGGATCTCGTTTCGCGGGATGGCCGCCTCGAAGCGCTGTTGCCGGTTACGGGTGAAGGCCCACTCGATGACCGGGTTTTCATGCGGGCGATACATCACGGCGATGGGCTGAAACAGGCTCAGCAGCCGCCCGGTGATCTCCAGGTCGGTGAAGTGGGCAGAGAGCAGAATCACCCCTCTGCCCTGTTCCAGGCTGCGTTGCAGATGTTCCAGCCCTTCGATCTCCACCAGCGGTTGCAGCTTGCTGTCTTTCGCCCACCAGGCAAAACCGATCATCAGCATACCGACACCCAGGGAGGCGAAATGCTGCTTCAGCAGGTGCTCAATTTCATCGGCCGATTTGTCGGCAAAGCAGATCTGCAGATTGACCCTGGCGATATGCCGGCGTTTGGCAGAGAGGCGATAGATCACGCTGCCGATGCCCCGACCCAGGGGCAGGGCCATGCGGTAGGGCAGCCACTGACTGGTCAGCCACAGCAGGCCGAGTCCCACCCAGGCAGGCCAGTTTATCGGGGAGTAGAGTGAGTGTTTACGCCTTTTTGCCATGCTTAGAACTTGTTACTACCTGTCGCCACCCCTAAACTACAGGGTTTGTCCCAACCTATGTTAACTGTTTGATGCAATTTCAACTTCCTGACTTCAGTAAGGCGCGTGTTCTGGTGGTGGGCGATCTGATGCTCGATCGCTACTGGCAGGGTGCGGCCGCTAAAATTTCACCCGAAGCCCCGGTACCGGTGGTGCATGTGCATGATACCGAAGAACGGCCCGGGGGTGGTGCCAATGTGGCATTGAATATGACCAGTCTCGGGGTTGGGGTGGCACTGTGTGGGCTGATCGGCCGGGATGAGGCCGGCGAGCGACTGACAGAACGGTTGGCCGAGTCGGGTGTCGAATGTCTGCTTCAAGCCAGTGAGTCAGTACCCACTATCACCAAACTGCGGGTGATCAGCCAGCATCAACAGCTGTTGCGACTCGATTTCGAACAGCCCATGTGGCAGGTGGATCTGGCGGAAATGGGGACCCACTATCAAAAGCAGCTGGCCGACAGCGACCTGGTGATTCTCTCCGACTACGCCAAGGGGACACTGCAACAGCCCCAGGAGCTGATTGCCGCTGCCAGGGGGGCCGCTGTGCCGGTGCTGGTGGATCCGAAGGGGAGTGATTTTGAGAAATATCGGGATGCCAGCCTGCTGACACCCAACCTGAAAGAGTTCGAAGCGGTGGTCGGTCACTGTGAGACCGATCAGGTGCTGAATGAGCGGGGCATGGCGCTACGCGAGTCATTGAATCTGGATGCCCTGCTGGTGACCCTGAGTGAACGGGGTATGCTGCTGATTCAGAAAGATGCCCCGCCGCTGCATCTGCCCACCCGGGCCCGTGAAGTCTACGATGTGACCGGTGCCGGCGATACGGTGATCGGTGTCCTGGGGGCGGGGATGGCGGCCGGCATGCCGATCCATGAGGCGGCCAGTCTGGCGAATGTGGCGGCCGGCCTGATGGTGGGCAAGCTGGGTGCCGGCAGTGTCACCCTGGGCGAGCTGAAGGGGGCGCTGAGCCGTCAGGGGGATTTCGACTTTCACACCATCCAGACCCGGGAGAGCCTCTGCGAGGCGAGCGAAACGGCGCGCCAGCTGGGGGAGCGGATTGTCATGACCAACGGCTGTTTCGACATCCTCCACGAGGGGCATGTGCGCTATCTGCAGCAGGCCAAGCAGCTGGGCGACCGGCTGGTGGTGGCGGTCAACGACGATGACTCTGTGCGCCGCCTGAAAGGTGAGGATCGACCCATCAATCCGCTTGAGCAGCGGATGGCGGTGCTGGCCGGTCTCGCCTCGGTGGACTGGGTGGTGCCGTTCAGTGAGGATACCCCGGAGTCCCTGATCTGTGCGGTCAAACCCGATCTGCTGGTGAAGGGAGGCGACTACAAACCGGAGCAGATCGCCGGGTATGAGTGTGTGGTCAACAACGGCGGGGAGGTGCGGGTACTCGATTTTCTGCCCGGCCGATCCACCAGTCGAATCGTCGAGGCGATGCGCGATGGCCAGTGAGACACCAGATGGTTCCGGTATGTCGGGCAAGGAGCTCTATTTCCGGCTGCTGCAGCGGGTAAAACCCTACTGGAAGCAGTTTGGCGGCGCCCTCTCGGCGATGATCATTCTGGCGATGACCGAACCGCTGATCCCGATTCTGATGAAGCCGATGCTCGACGGCAGCTTCGTGGCGAAGGATCCGGACTATATCTTCTGGTCGCCGATCCTGCTGATTCTGTTGTTCACCGTGCGCGGGGTGATGAACTTCGTCACCAGTGTGGCGTTCGAGTGGGTTGCCGGCAAGGTTGTGCTGGATCTGCGCCGCTCGATGATCGAGCGGATTCTCACCATGGGGACCCCCTATTTCGACAGCAATGCCACCGGCACCCTGATCTCCAAGGTGACCTATAACGTCAACCAGGTGACCATGGCGGCGACCAAGGTGCTGACCACCATCGTCAAAGACACCATCGTGGTGATCGGCCTGATGGCCTACATGCTCTATCTGAACTGGATGCTGACCATGGTGATCTTTCTGGCGCTGCCGGTGATCGTGATTACCGTGCGACTGCTGGCGGTGCGGCTGCGCCGGGTCAACCGCTCTCTGCAGAGCACCATGGGGGTGATGACCCAGGTGCTGGAGGAGTCGGTGCGGGGCCACAAGGTGATCAAGATCTTCGAGGGTCGGCCCTATGAGCAGAAGCGCTTTCTGGAGCGGGCCAACTGGGTGCGCCGCTACAACATGAAGAGCAAGGTGGCCGGATCCGCCCACATGCCCCTGGTGGAGATCGTCGGCGCGACGATGATTGCGGCACTGGTCTATGTGAGTACCCATGACACGGTATTGGGGGAGCTGACCATTGGTGGTTTCGTCTCGCTGATGGCGGCCATCGGGCTACTCTTCTCACCCTTGAAAAGACTCACCGGGATCAACCAGCCGCTGCAGAAGGGGCTGGCTGCGGCCGAGACGGTATTCGGCCTGATCGATGAGCCCGCGGAGGCCGACGACGGCAAGTCGGAGCTGCAGCGGGTTGCCGGTCGGGTGACCTTCGAGTCCGTCTCCTTCCGCTATCCGAATATGGATAAGGATGCCCTCAAACCGATCAATTTCGAGATTGCCCCGGGCAGCACGGTGGCTCTGGTGGGGCACTCAGGCGGCGGCAAGACCACCATCGCCAACCTGATTCCCCGCTTCTACAATCCAAGCGGCGGGCGCATTCTGATCGATGAGGTCGATACCCAGGATCTCAGCCTGTTGAGTCTGCGTCGGCAGCTCTCCTATGTGGGGCAGGAGTCGGTGCTGTTCGACGATACGGTGGCGGCCAATATCGCCTATGGGGCTCAGGGTGAACCCACCATGGAACAGATCAGGGAAGCGGCCAAAAGCGCCCATGCCCTGGAGTTCATCGAGCGCCTGCCGGAAGGTTTCGATACCCGTATCGGTGAGGATGGTGTGCGCCTCTCCGGTGGGCAGCGTCAACGACTGGCCATCGCCAGGGCACTGATCAAGGATGCACCGATTCTGTTGCTGGACGAGGCTACCTCGGCACTGGATACCGAGTCGGAAAGGCATGTACAGGCAGCCCTGCAGGCCCTGACCAGGGAGCGAACCACGCTGGTGATCGCCCATCGCCTCTCCACCATCCAGCATGCCGATACGATTCTGGTGGTACATGATGGAGAGCTGATCGAGCAGGGCAGGCACCAGCAGCTGATCGAGCAGCAGGGAGCCTACTATCAGCTCTGTCGACACCAGTTCAGTGAACACTTTGATACCGGGGATGAAGGATAGCCGTTGCCGCTTAAGCGCTGGTCGTTATGCGATATCTTTATACTCTACTGCTGATGCTGCTGACGCCGCTCTATCCGTTGCGGTTGTTCTGGCGGGCGCGCAAGGCCCCCGCCTACCGGGAGCGTTGGCTGGAGCGATTCGGTGTTTTTGATCCCCCGGAGGGCCAGGAGGGGATCTGGATCCATGCGGTATCGGTGGGTGAGGTACAGGCGATTGCGCCCCTGGTGGGCCGTTTGCTCGACCGCTATCCGGATCATCCCCTGCTGATCACCACCACCACCCCAACCGGAGCCGACCGTGTCAACGCCCTGTTCGGTAACGATGTGGCCCATCGCTACGCGCCGGTCGATCTGCCCTGGGTGGTGCAGCGCTACCTGCAGGCCTACCGACCCAGGCTGTTGATCCTGGTTGAGACCGAGATCTGGCCCAATCTGATCTATCACGCCAAACGGGAAAAGATTCCAACCCTGCTGGCGAATGCCCGCATGTCGGTCCGTTCGGCGCGGGGTTATCACAAACTGGCCGGGCTGACCCGACAGGCGCTGCGGAATCTGACCCTGATCGCTCCCCATGCGGAGGCGGATGCGGAGCGCTTCCACACCCTGGGTGCCCGGCCCGAGCAGCTGGAGGTGATCGGCAGTATCAAATACGACATCCACCTTCCAGGCAGTCTGCTGGAGCTGGCTGATGTGCTGCGCAGAGAGTGGGGCGCCGCCCGGCCGGTCTGGATTGCCGCCAGCACCCACGAGGGGGAGGATGAGCTGCTGTTGCAGGCTCATATGGAAGTTCGCCGGCATGTTGGCGATGCCCTGTTGGTGCTGGTGCCACGCCATCCTGAGCGCTTTGAGCGGGTGGCTCAGCTGGTTGAGGAATCCGGTTTTTCTCTGGTCAGGCGGAGCCAGCAGATTCCCTGCGATGAAGAGACCGGGGTCTTCCTGGGCGATACCATGGGAGAACTGACGCTTTTTATCGGTGCCTCCGATGCGGCCTTTATCGGTGGCAGTCTGGTACCCCATGGAGGACATAATATCCTTGAGGCTGCAGCCCAGGGGGTTGCAGTGGTGTTCGGCCCTCATATGTTCAATTTCAATGAGATCAAAGAGCTGTTCACCCAGCAGCAGGCTGCCGTTGAAGTTGCCTCAGCCGAAGCCCTGGCAGAACAGATCACTCAGTGGTTAAGCGATGCCAGTGAGCGCAGCCGTATCGGTGAAGCGGGGCGGGAGCTGGTGGACAAAAATCGTGGCGCCCTGGATCGATTGACCCGTTTGATTGAGCAGTTGTTGGATGATTATTAACCCACCTTATTTCTGTGACTGTGCTTATCAAGGTTATTGTTGATAAACAGTTCGAACGAACAAAATCTTGAAATAATCTTTTTATTCCTATAATTGGTTATTATCAGCCCTGCACTAGATCGCTTCTTATCGGGGCTTTATTTTGTGTGTTTGCGATATATCGCTACAAATTGATGCTAATCGCCATAAACAATACGCAGGTCATTGAAAGAGTCTGTGCGATTCAATTCACATGAACCTTTTCACACTGTTGAGAACCAGGCCGGCTGTTCCTTTTTGGCGGTATCAAACCGCGACCGGCTTCACATATGTTGTCTTATACTTCCACTAATAACTGAATAGTATGCCTCTCTCTCGAGTCTTCAGGGACGACGCGAACCTATGAGATCCCTGAATGAAAAAGCTCCACAAACCAAACAAGCGCTTGCTTCTCAGTCAGTTACTCTGGAAAAAACGCCTCGATAAACAACAGTTGCCCCATGCGGGTTATATGGGAAATGGTGGAGATATCCATCTGGTGCTGGGGGTCGAGGGTGCCGGTATCAGCCATTTCGTCCAGCTGCTCTCCCAGGCCCTGCCGGAGAATCACTACATTCACCATCCTTTGGTGAAGTTCGAGCCCAAGCTCACCCTCTCCAATCATGGGGAGAGGCTGGCGATGCCCTATCAGAAGGTTCTGACGGCAGACAACCCCATGAGTCGGGTCTATCGGATATACGCTGAAAGAGCGCAGGCGGAGAAAAAATTTGATCTGATGGCAGAGGATAAGCCGTCTGACCCGGATCCCACGCTGATTCTCAAGGAGAGCCACGCTCTACTCGCCACGGAAGCCCTGGTAAGGGAGTTGAAATGCCACACTCTGCTCTATGTCAGTGACCCGGTTCTGCTGGCTGAGCAGATGTTCTCCAGAGAGGGTATGGAGACCAGCTATCTCGATTTCGAGAGTGAAGCGGTGATGGACCCCACTTTTCTGAAGCGTTTTCTCGCCAAGGATCTACGCCCAGTCCTACATGCCTATAAAGTGATTCAACGCCTGAGATCCAGTCGCCAGCGACAGGTGCAGATGAAGATCTTCACCATTGCTCTGATCCAGTATATGTTTCGTATGCTGGCGGCCCGCTATCCTGAGCTGGCGACGCTGGTCGATGCGGCTGTCATCGAGAACGACCCCAGACGTCTGGAGTTTCCATTGGTCAATTGGCTTGGTGCGGAAAATCTGCACAGTGCCTCGCGGGTGATCGCAAACGCAACCTTTACCCCGCAAGGCCAGGAGACACTTCGCTGGACACGCTCATGGCCGGAATCGATCACCACCTTCGAGGCCCTTTCCAGCAAGGATGTGAAGCTGGCCTATAAACTGCTCATCGAGCATCACCTGATGAGCGATGAATCGAAGCGTAAAACCTGGGCCGGGAAATCCGTTGCCTAACTCTCACGGATAGGATTTGAACTGTGGGATTTGAGCCTGAGAACCTTTGATTGCCAGTTATCGGGGAAAGCCACGAATGGACGCTGATCAGCACCAATGTTCGCTAAAGCGCTATTCAGTGTCTGATGCATCAATCCATAGCCAACAGCATGTAAATTAAAATGAAAGAGTAGCTCCCCTCTCCCCTTGCGGGAGAGGGGCTGGGGGAGAGGGGGAATGTATCCATCAGCACCCCCATCAATTTAAATACTCCCCAAGACAAAGAGTGATGGGTGAGTGCAGTTAAACTTCAATTGCATCATATGTTTGATGCGCACCCTCTCCCCAACCCCTCTCCCATCAAGGGAGAGGGGCTATTATGCAGTTATTTGCGAACGTTTGCGGTGATTGGCGTCCATTCGCGGCCAATTGCTGAAATCAAAAAAGACAACCAAAACGGGAACCCCATTTAATTATCGATCTCCATCAGACTCTTCGCCGCGATGCGGGTCTCTGAAGGGTAGCCGAAGGCGTTGTTGATGTAGCGAACGCCTTGAATCTTGACGGACCGATTGACATGACTGTGGCCGTAGATATGGATGTCTGATTTGAGCACGCGAATCTGCTGATCGAGCTGTGGGCTGCCCAGCACCGGGTAGATGTCGCGAAACCGGCGTGGAATGAAATCCGGCATCACGTCGATGCGGGGCAGAAAGTGTGAGAAGGTGATCACCCGCTCGGACGAGTCAGCCACCTGGAGCTTGTTTTTATCCAGGAAGAACCGATTTTGCGCCTCCGGAGTCTCCAGGGCCTCGGGCCATTTGCAGTGGATGAAATCCATCCACTTGCCCAACAGGGTATCGCTCATGGTGCCGAAACTGAGGTCGTACCAGGAGAAGAGCGGAACGATGCTGGTGCCGTTGAGACGCTTGGGTTCGGTGATGACCTGATGCTGCTGCGCCAACTCAAGCAGCTTGAAGAATTTCTCAATCGAGTCGGCGGGGGAGTCTTTGCGAACCCAGATATCGTGGTTGCCGGGAACGTAGAAAACCGCTTTGAATTTCCTTTTCAGCTGATCGAAGCAGCGGGCGATAAGGGCCTCCGAGTCCGAAATGTCGCCGGCCAGAATCAGGCAGTCATCGAGATAGTCCAAGTTGGAGAGATTGACGATCCACTGCTCATTCACCGCAAAGTCGATATGGATGTCTGAGACTGTGAAAATCCTCATCTAACCCTTACTGTCCCCGCTGCCGTGATCCGTGCTACGGAAAGGTGACCGGTGGCGGCTTTACCCCGGTGCCGGTGGTATCCGCAACGATCTGCTGCGCCAGGGACTGACCCATCTGTTGAGCTTTGGAGTGACTCATCTCGTCGGCCGCGCCCCCATCCCCCTCTTCCTGCTTCATATAGAGGGTCTGGGTGGGGAAGGCGAACTCGACCTCCAGCCCCTGGGCGAGGCGCAGGATGTCGAGCATGAAACGGTGCCGTTCGCGCAGTTCGGTATTCCACTCCGGCGTCTCCCAGAAGACATACAGCAGCACATCCAGGGAGGAGGCGGCGAACTCATTCAGGTAGACATGGTAGTAGTCCTTGCGCATGTAAGGGTGCTGGCGAACCAGCTCCCGAACCCCTTCGCAGAAGGCCTCGATACGATCCGGCGGGGTGTCGTAGGTGAGAGAGAGTTTGCAGGAGAGCCGGCGATAGCGTCGCTCACCCATGTTATCCACCGTGGCGGTGATGAACTTGGAGTTGGGTACCGTTACCACCGAGTTGTAGAAGGTGCGTATCCGGGTACTGCGAAAACCGATGCGTTCGACGCTTCCCTCCGCCCCGTCGACGATGATCCAGTCCCCTACGGAGAAGGTGCGATCCATCAGCACGGTGACCGAGCCGAACAGATTCTGCACCATATCCTTGGCCGCCAAGGCGAAGGCCAGACCGCCAAGGCCGAGACCCGCCAGCAGGCTGGAGATATCCACGTTGAGGTTGTCGGCGATGAAGACAAAGCCGATCACCGTGACGAAGATTTTCAAGGTGCGGGGGATCAGCGGTACCAGGGCGTCATCCAGTTTGTTTTCGGTGAGCTGGGCCCGTTTATGCAGAAACGCCGAGACCAGATCCACCAGGCGATAGGCTGCCCACACCCCGGAGATGCTGGCGAGAAACTTCACCGCCACCAGCAGGATCAGCATGACGTTTTCCGTCAGCCCCATCAGGTTGATACCGCTCCACCAGATCAGCGCCATGGCCATCAGTCCAAGCGGGCGCAGGATATCGTCGGAGATCTCTTTGAACTCCTGGTGATTGGTCTGATTGCGCCAGCGGCGTACCCCGCTGCGCAGGAAAAAGGAGAGCAGCTTGTCGGCCACCACACCCAACAGGATGGTGAACAGCAGGCCCAGCCATTGCCAGTTGGGCAGCAGAAAGGTGGCCGCCTTGAAGGAGGCGGGTATCTGCTGACGAAAGCGGATATGCCAGGGTATTTTGCTCGACTCCGCCTGTTTGCCGTCGACCCTTTGGATCTCGGCCACCTCATCCATAATCGCCGGCAGCTGGCTGATGGTGTTCTGGTCGAACAGCCAGGCACCGGACTCGGTCCGGGCAATACGGATGTCGCCGTGTTCATAGCTGTGAAACAGGTAGGTGGGGCCATCGCTTTGGTTCGGAACCTTTTTCAGATCGACCACCCGGGTTCGATCCATCACCTCGATCAACATCCAGGCCAGGTCACTCCCTTGCTCCTTTCTCACCAACGAATTGATGTCCGACAGATCCAGAGTGGTGATCGCCGCATCGATGCGTTCCGGAGCGCCCCGCTTGATGTCGTTCATGGCATGGAGAAAGGTCTCCATGGTGGCGCGGGGGGATTTGAGGGTTTGCGGGACCGCGGCCGGTTTTACTTCGGATTGGTCCGATTCAGCGTCGGCCTTGGTCGCCTCTTCTGCCCAGACAGGTGGTAATAACAGAGTCAGCAGCAGGACAAGAAACAGGCTTGGGTTATTTTTAAAACACATGGTCTTGAAGAGAGGTTGAGGTTGATCCTGGGCGCTAGTTTAACCCAATGTGTATAGCGGATCATGGATCTTTTCATGCAATAAATCCGGTACCTCCAGTGAGCGGTAAAGTGACCGGGCAGGGGGGAAGGGATTGGCAATGGCTTCAAATACAATCGTTTCCAGACTCGCTGGAATCAAGTTCCTAATCTTCAGGCCGATAAAAACTATGAAACTTCGGGTCAGTCCGAGCAGGAGCTGTAAGCCCAGTCGGTACGAACCGATCCAAATCGCACCACGCCATTTTCCAGGAGGGTGCATCACCAGACCCCCGTAGGTTGTAGTTTCATCCAATGCTGATCATTGGTTGTGATGATTTGTCGCATCCGCTTTGCATCTGAGGAGGTTGAAATGAGTGGTTCAGAATCGTCGATCCAGAATTTTCTGCTGGCTACCCTGGAGATCTTCTCCGTCATACTGTTGGTGGTGTTGACCCTGATTCTGGTGGCGGTGATCGTCACCTACATCTTCGATATCACCCAGACCAAGACAGCGATTCGAAGAAATTATCCGGTCATCGGTCATTTTCGTTACTTCTTTGAACATCTTGGTGAGTTCTTCCGCCAATACTTCTTTGCCATGGACCGGGAGGAGCTGCCGTTCAACCGGGCCCAGCGCAGCTGGGTCTATCGGGCCGGAAAGAATCTGCCCAACACGGTGGCCTTCGGCTCCACCCGGGATATCCGACGCCCCGGTTCGATCCTGTTCGTCAACTGCCCCTTTCCGACCCTGGGTGAGGATGCGGTGCCGCCAGGCCCGGTGACCATTGGTGAGGATTGCCAACACCCCTACACCACGGCTTCCCTGTTCAACATCTCCGGGATGAGCTACGGGGCACTCTCCAAGCCCGCCGTGCTGGCCCTCTCCATGGGTGCCAAGCGGGCCGGCTGCTGGATGAATACCGGCGAGGGGGCCGTCTCTCCCTACCATCTGGAAGGGGGCGCCGACATCGTATTTCAGATCGGCACCGCCAAGAACGGGGTGCGGGATCTGTCCGGCAATCTGAATGATGACAAATTGAAGGAAGCGGCCGCACTGCCTCAGGTGAAGATGTTTGAGATCAAACTGAGCCAGGGGGCGAAGCCGGGTAAAGGGGGGATTCTGCCGGCAAAGAAGGTGACCGAAGAGATCGCCGGGATTCGTGGCATTCCGCAGGGCAAGGATGCGATCAGCCCGAATCGTCACCCGGATATTCGCAGCAGCAGCGATCTGTTGGATATGATCGAGCGGGTGCGCCGTGTAACCGGTAAGCCGGTGGGTTTCAAGACGGTGATTGGCGGGCCCCAGTGGCTCGACAGCCTGTTCGATGAAATCAATAAAAGGGGGGCATCCTCCGCCCCCGACTTCATCACCCTCGACGGCAGTGATGGGGGAACCGGAGCGGCGCCCATGCCGTTGATCGATGCAGTGGGGCTTTCACTCAGAGAGAGTCTCTATATCCTGGTCGACCGGCTCAATGCCCATGGTCTTCGGGATCGGGTCAAGGTGGTTGCCTCAGGTAAGCTGATCACCCCGGCGGATGTGGCCTGGGCGCTCTGTGTCGGGGCCGATTTTATCACCTCCGCACGGGGTTTCATGTTTGCGCTGGGTTGTATCCAGGCGCTGCAGTGCAACAAGAACAGCTGCCCAACCGGCATTACCACCCATGATCCCAAGCTGCAGAAGGGGCTGGTGCCCGATGTGAAGGCGGACCGGGTAGCCAGCTACGTCAATAACCTGGTGCATGAGGTTGGAGTCATCGCCCACTCCTGTGGGGTGAAGTCGGCACGGGACCTACGTCGTCAGCACGCCAGAATTGTCACTGCAGATGGTCCTTCGGTAGCGTTGGATGAGCGATTTCCTCCGGTGAATCCGTCCCGGGAAGAAGTTGTCAGTTGAGGTTGATTCAGCCATGAATGGCGAAGAGGGATCAGTCCGCAAATGAAAGCGAAAAACGCAAACAGTGCACTCTCTCTCTGATACGTATTTCATCATGGTGATTCCGGTGCAGGCTGGGATTCAGGAGCCACCACAAGGATGGATTCCAGAGTTAAATACCGGTATGGCCGTGAGTCTGGCCTGCAAGTCGATCAAGTGGGCTCCTGGCCCCCTGTCCGCCACGGCCGATAACATGGGTGTAGATCATCGTGGTTGAGACATCAGCATGACCAAGCAACTGTTGAACAGTGCGGATATCTGAACCCGCCTCAAGCAGATGAGTGGCAAAGGAGTGGCGTAAAGTATGACTGGTTACCCGCTTGCGGATGGCGGTTGCTGTAGCCGCACGTTTTACCATTTTTTGAACAGCAGACTGATGTAAATGTTGGCGACGCAAGACGCCGGTTCGAGGATCCTGCGCAATGCGACTGGCGGGAAACAGATATTGCCAACGTAACTCCTTATCGGCATTCGGGTATTTGCGAGAGAGCGCGTCTGGCAGGAAAACCGAACCGAAACCAGCCTTCAGATCATTTTTGTGCTGCGCTTGTACCTGTTCGACCTGAGCTTGTAGGGAAGGTATCAGCAGATCCGGCATAGGCACAGTGCGATCTTTCTTACCTTTACCGGCGCGCACAATGATATTGCGGTAGTCGAAATCGAGATCAAGCAAGCGAAGGCGTACACACTCCATAACCCGCATGCCGGTACCATACATGAGTTGCAGAATCAGTTGATTGACTCCTTTCGTTTGCATTAGTAGAGAATTTATTTCCTTAATGCTCAACACAGTTGGTATGCGTTTTGGTTTTTTTGAGTATGAGAATGGACCGATATTTCCCAAAGGTCTTTCTAAAACACGGGCATAGAGAAAAACAATGGCATTCAGCGCCAGCGACTGAGTTGCGTTGGCAACCTTGCGTTGGAGCGCCAAATGTTCTAGAAAGGAGGCAACGTCTGATTCAGTGCAGTCACAGGGATGCCTGTTATTATGGAAGCGAAGGAAACGGTTAATCCAGTTGAGATAGCTCTTTTCCGTATTGATGGAATAGTCAGGAAGCCTCATAGCAACCAAAAAGCGCCGGTAGAGATCGGGAAAAGTCCTGGCCAGGTGGTTTTTAGGATCCTCGACCGATTTTTCGATCATTTCGACTGTGCGGGCTACCGTTACATGGTCACTTTCCAAAGCTCTCGCACCATTCAACCACCTATCCCAATCGAACTCACTACACCAGGGTTGGCGTAAACAGTGGCCGTACAGAATTCTCAGTGCATCGACCTTCTGACGATATTGCCAGGCATTGATCTGGGGCTCTCTTCCAATGCGCTCAAGCCAGTCGATGATACTTTTGGCCGAATGAGATCTGAGTCTGGTATTGGGGTGATCAGCCATGAATGCTTCAACATGGCGTCGATACCAGGGTATGGATTTAGCTGGAATGCGAAAACGTTTCAGCATCGCAGTGTAATTCTGCCAAAACTTGGCGATTTTAGGACTTATAGCCGGATTGTGTTCCATGAGTATATGCTCTCATTATTATTTATTCATTCCATGAATGAGAACATTTATAGTACAATTGGCGTCATTATTCAATACATGTGCCGTCCACATAATACATTTTGTGAGCCGTCCACATAATCCACTGTTATGCCAAATAGAATGGAAAGAGCAAAACTAGTAGCAAAAATCGAGGACGCATTTAAGGGGGTATTGCTCGGAAATGGTATAGGCCTGTACGAAACGGAAGCAATAGACAACTATGCAAATGACAAAAAGATGCTTCAAGCCAGATTGAACGATAGGGATTCATGGAAAAAATGGACAGATGTACCCGTTGAAGTCATCGAAGTTTCCCACTCTGCCCTATGTTTTGTAGATGCCGAAGGAATGAGATTTCTTTTGCCTGCTTTTATGAAGTATGCAGTAATGAATTATGAATCTAGCAATTCAGCGAGTATCGATTCGCCTATTTATGCATTGTTTAATAATCCAGTCTTTGCTCAAACGGATATTGATGAATATTTTAATCACCAACATTATGAAACATTTGCTAAGTTTCTAAAATTTATGGTTTTAGTCGCAGGTGAAGAATATGTTGATTCCTTTTGTGCTTCACAAGCATACGAAAAGCATTGGTATAAATATGACACAGATATGGCATAACCAGGCCATCAAAACCGACGCTCGTACCTCGCGCGGCTTATGGCAACGTTAGCGAACAAAAATGTCCAAGAGAGGGGGTTTAACAATCGGTTTGGTAGCCATATCAATTCTTATGGCTTTATATGAGTTCATCGCATATATAATTGAAATATACCCAAACGAATACTTATTAAAAATTAGCTCAACGATTTTTTTGTTTTTACTTGTAATGTGGGTTGTTGAAGATGGGAGATCAAAAACAAATATTTATAAACCATATGATTTTGGCTTTCTCATTCTAATGTTTTGGTTAACATATATGCCGTACTACTTTTTGAAAACAAGAGGGCTCATTGGTTTAGTGTATTTGGTTGGGCTGTTGTTACTGCTCAATATGGGCTTGCTTTTGCAGTGGGGCTATTATTATGCCACTTAAGATACTGCTAGGTATCGCTAACAAGCGGGTCATGTTCGTTCGCTGTCGCTCACTGGGACACTTCGCTTCGCTGCGCGCCCCATACCCAGGTCGTTATGTGTAAAAACAAATGATCGAAACCGACGAAAAAATACTTATCCTCCGTAATTGCTTAGAGCAATGCGAGACTAGGCTACAAAAAGACAATAAAAATCAACCGCTACGTATTATAAAAGAAGTAATCAGCTCTATATTATCTGTCGCAACAGGTGAAATTAAAGCAACGTCAGAAATGGAAAAAAACAGTAAAATAGGGTTGTTTGCAGTTCGAGAGTTTGAGCCGCACGACATGGAATTTGCCAACTGTATTTATAAAGTGATTGATATAAACAATGAACTACGTAACTCATAAATTATGCAATTCTCATGGAACACATAACAAGTCGCTCGTTCGGACGCAAACTACGCTGCGCTTCGTTTGCGCCGCACAGCTTCAACGTTATGAGAGTTAACTAAGGAGCAGCATGGAAAGCTCGGAAGATGAAATAATTCGATCACTTAAAAACAAATATCAGGTAAGTGATTATCAATTAATGAACTACCTAGGAATCAAATATAAAAATGGATCGTATTATGTAGGAGACTCTGCATTTGATAGCTATTACTATGCTTTGAAAGCAGCAGATATAGAGTTTTCTAAGAGTAGTGAAAATAAGCAAAAGGAAGAGCCTAAGAATAATAATTCTGGTTCTTTTTTAAGCATCTTATTTAAAGGTGTCTTGTTTTTGTTTTTTTCAGTAAGTTTATTCTTTTTAATATTGCCGTTAACAGCTCATGTAATGGTCCTTATCTTTGGTAAAATGGGTGGCTCTGTAGTGGGCTATATAGCATCACTGATTTCAATATTATTTGCCTTTGTAATCAGTTCTATCATTGTAGCTAAGATGTAGTTAGAAAAGTATATGTTCAGAAATCTCATAACAAGAACATCATGCCATTCGCTTCGCTCACTCGGACGCGCTGACGCGCGCCGCATATGTAAGCGTTAGGGTCCCAATAGAAATGGATGATCTAAAAAACAAATCAGACCAAGAGTTAGCCCAATGGCAAGCGGGATGGAAGCCATCTACTGACAAATATATTCTTGCCGAAATAGAATGGGCTAATAGAGCAAGGGAAAAACAACATCAACTAGATCAAGCCTTATTGAAAAGTCAGCATGACCTAAATCTAATTATTCTAGATAAACAATCAAAGCTAACCAAATTAGCTATATCAGTAGGCTTCATAGGTGTTCTTGTTGGCGCGCTTTTAGGCGCATACATGCAGTCTGCTTTATCAACTAATAATTCTCACGCTAGCAGTAACAGCTATTATAGTGAAAGTAATAAAATTGAATCCACTAGTAAAAGTAAACCCTAAAAATGTATGACGAGACGCGAGGTCTCGTTAATAAAGCTGTTAGGTTGTGAAAAATTTAAAGGATTGTGATGGCTATTGAAAAGAAATTATTTGAAGGTTTTTCTAAATTCTTTGAGGAGCCAACACGCGAGCATTTAAGAGCCCTGCTTGAGTCAAATGTTGGTGAAATTGATCTCCTGGATTTCAAAGAGATATGGCCATCAAAATACAAACTAGCCAAGCATGTTCTATCATTTAGCAATTCAGGTGGTGGCGTTCTTGTGGTTGGCGTAGCCGAAAACGAGGGAGAACTAACTTCTGTTGGTTTAGCAGAGTTGAATGATAAAGCGGATATAGAAAAATCATTAACCCCATATTTGCCTAACGGAATAAAATATGAAGTTCTAGATTTTAGTTATTCTGCTTCCGAGTATGCCGATCTGGTTGGGAGATCATTCCAAGTCATGTTGATTGAGCACGACTCAAAGCGAATACCTTATCTGTGTAAAAAATCTGGCGATGGCTTGAAAGACAACGTTGTTTATATTCGGAGAGGCACTAGCTCTACCGAGGCAACTCATGATGAAGTACAAAAGCTGATCAATGAACGAATTGAAACAGGCTTTTCCTCAAGTAATGTCTTAGAGCTTGAAGAACATTTGGAGCAATTAAAAACGCTTTACTCTAGTACTCAAAAATATAAAAACATGGGTTTGTCTATAGGGCTAAGTTCAAGTGCTATGATGGCATTTGAATCTATGTTCTCTCAAGAAGAAAATCCACACTACCCAAAAGAATCGTTTGATGAATTTATTGCCGGTATGATAATCAAGAAAAAGAAACGCATTCAATGTATCTTGGAGGTAGACTAGTTATGTGCAACCTAACCAGGGGCTCCATCCGACCGGTTTTTCGCTGTTGCTCAAAACCGGCGGCTGAGCCCAGTCGTTATGTTTTAGAAAAGAGATGAAGGAACTAAATAAATTTATCTGGCTGGCAATTGCACTATCACTAATTGCAAGTGCGTCTCCGTTTATTAGAGATTTATACCTTGCAAGAATATATGGGGCTGAAGGCGCTCCATACTTTATCGAGCAACAATGGGTTTTTGTTACTTTGATAATTGTCAGTTTGCAAAATATAGCAGCAGCGTTATGGCTATATTCACTTTCAGTAAAGTATCACAGCAGTAAACTCACGTGGACCGCTTTCGGCTTGTTCTTTGGGCTTATTTCAGTAGGCATTTACTATTTGGTGCGTATAAATGAACGGCTTGAAACATAACCAGTCATTTCAGCGGACAATGAACTTCCCCTAATAAAACGGACACTTTTTTCTAACAAAGAAAGAGGTGTCACATGCCGAAAACTAGCAATCCGAGGAAGACCTGGCGGTATACAAATGAGTTTAAAGCGAAGGCGGTTCAGTTAACGTATTTGGATGGTGTACAGATCAAGAAGGTAGCGGAAACACTGGGCATTCATCCATTCATGCTGTCACGATGGCGCAAAGAATACCGGGAAGGAAAGATCGTGGCAGATAAAAGACACAAGGTCACCAGCATCCGGAACGAGAAAAAGGAGCTGGATCGAGTCAAAGCCCTGGAAAAAGAAGTGGCTCGGTTAAAGCAGGAGAATGACCTGCTAAAAAAGTGGCAACGGTATCTGGCGGAACAACATCAGAGCGATTTGGATTCATCCAGAGATATGGACGAGAAATAGGCGTCAGATACCTGTGTCAATGGTTGGGTGTGTCGCGCAGTGGCTATTATGACTGGCTTAAGCGCGATCTCAGTAAAAGGGCCAAGGAAGAAATTATGTTGTTGGAGCGAATACGCAGTATCCACCAAGTCAGTCGTCAAGCATATGGCAGTCCACGTGTCTACCGTAGTCTCAAGGCATCGGGTATTACAGTGGGTAAGAACCGGGTCGCCCGAATCATGCGCGAGAATGGGATACAGGGCCGGGTGGTGACGGTAACACGGCGAGCGCCAGGGCTGCGGCAATTCCAGCAGGATGGAGAGAACCTCCGGCTTCAGTCCTCATTTCCAAAGGCAAAAGACAAACAGTGGGTAGCGGATCTCACCTATGTCAAAGTCGGTTCCCAATATCAGTACCTGATCACGATCATGGATGTTTATTCGAGACGTATTCTAGGCTGGTCACTGTGTCAAAGCCGAACAGCGGCTGATGTCTTAGCGTTACTGAGGCGTGTGATCCGGAAACGCCGTCCCGACCCGGGACTGATCTTCCATACGGACAGAGGCATAGAGTTCATGGCATATACACTCCAGGAGGAACTTGCCAGGCATGGACTGAAGCGTAGCTACAACCGTTTGGGGCATTGTACTGACAATGCGCATATGGAATCGTTTTATCACAGCCTTAAAGGCGAGTTGATACGCGGTAGAATATTTAATCGTAAGCAAGATCTCAGATCAGCATTGTCATCGTACATCGATGGCTTTTACAATCGTTCTCGATTGCATTCAGGGATCGGATATACCAATCCTATCGAATATGAAAACAGAGCGGCTTAATCATGTGTCCGATTTATCGGGGAAAGATCACAAGCCGCTGAATGCGGCGTTATGGGTAAATAATGGGAAAGAAATTGCCGCCACAACAGATGGAACTATATAAGAGAATAGATGAAATACTCTTTTACAAATGGGACCCCATCGGAATATCTGGTGGAGGTTGGGCAAGGGATGAGTATCAGTCATATTTGCCAAGGGTATTTAGTATGGCATTAGAGTATGAAAAGCCTGAGCCAATTGCTGAGTATCTTGGCGTTGTTACAACTGAAAACATGGGATTGTCATCAGCGAAAGAGCACGATTTGGCGATTGCAAAAATAATATTAAAAGTCAAAGAAGCCTTAGGTATTTAGCAATGATTCAAGCACTATCCCATAACAAGCGACTGTGGCGTCAACCCGACTAATAAAAAGATCAATAAGCCCAAGTAACTTGATCTCTTACCATGGCAT
>LVKA01000004.1 GCA_001709035.1 Candidatus Thiodiazotropha endoloripes
TCGGCATAATGCTGACTGACGCACAGCCGCTTAGCACAATCATGATAAGTGGAACGAATCGTTTCATAGTGCATAACGTTTACATATGGGGCGCGCAGCGAAGTGGAGCGTCCCAGTGAGCGACAGCGAACGACATAATGTGCTTGTTATGCGATTTCATTCTTCCAGTTCTGCTCGCTGAGCCCTTATTTTTTCTTTAAACCGCAAAGATTTCTCAACTAAGCATTGGTCATATTGAGAATCTGAAACATTAAAATGTTTTCGAAACTCACTATTTACACACTCACCTATCTTATTTTGTATTTTTCTGTCAATAACGTAATCGTCTCCTGCTTCTTCCTTACGGTTGAATTCCTGCCAAAGAGGTGAGTAATCACACTTAGCCACTGATTTTTCCATGCGGACAGAACAGTTCTGCTCATTGGTCCCTAGACATTGAGAGAATTTAATGTCAGTGCAGTATAGCTTGCTCATATCTTTAGCCATTTGAATATTGAAATATTCCGGCATTTCAATGCTATAGCATGGGGAAATGCTTAAAATTATTGAGAATAGAGTAGCTTTATGCTTCATTATTTTCACGCATAACGCCTGGCGTCAGCGGCAAAATGACCGCGTAGCGGGCATTTTGTCCGACTGCACGCCATTGTTATGGCTCAATAATTCCATGGTTTACCAGATACTCGAACCCCGCTTCGGTCACCGAGTATTGATTTAATATATTGATTTCTAGAAGCCCTCCATTTACGGCTCTATTCAGATAGTTTTCTAGTTTCAATCGATGCATGTCCGAGTAGTTCATTAGATCCGCTATTCCCAAAGCATTGTCTGGCTGAACTTCAAATGCCGCGGCAATTGCGGACATTGCGCCTTTAATACCGTCTACAGACCGATCGGGCTTGGCACCTTCTAGTGGTTTAAACGGATTGGTGCCAATTTCAGGCTTTTCAAATAAAGGCGCCTTAAGTAGAGTTCTTAATAGTTCGTCTAAAGAATACTCCACATCCGAATCGTTAGAAAAATCGATGTATAGTTTGGTTTTTAAAAAGGTCGGCAACTCTGGGCCTGCCTCCTGACGGATTACCGGTATAATTTTATTGCCGTCGATATTTTTCATGAGTGAGGAAGTAATGATCATTTTTTCATACCCAACTCCACCTTCCCCAGCATTGGCTTTCTCTACGTAGATTTCTGAGCAAACCATAATCACGTAGTCACATTGCGCCAATTCGGTTTCCATAAAATGAGGCAGGTCGTCCCCTGGCGTGAGGTCCCATTGATCTAGAACAGCGTCGATTCCTCTGTTTCGAAGGGTAGTTGCGAAATCTAGCACCCAACCTTTGTGGATAGCAGAGTCATGTGAGTAGGAGATGAAAACTCTAGGTGGGTTCATAATTCGATATTATCTAAGATTTTAGTCTTGAGCCATAACGCTCATGCTTAGGGGCGCGCAGCGAAGCGGAGCGTCCCAGTGAGGAACAGAGTGACGAACGACTAGAGCTACTTGTTATGGCTATTCTGACTTCGAGCGTTCCCATGCCCCACCTACTTCTGTACGAACAGCAAGCCAGCCTGGTGGCAAATCTGCGATTTCCCGAAGGCTAGGATCGTTAATTGTTGCCTCCTCCATGCTAACGAGCATCAAATCTTCCGATTTATTTGTGGTTCCGCATGTGAAAGCCCATGAGTGGTCATCTTCATAGTGAACCACCATTAATACGGGATAGTTTTCTTCCATGACTTGCTTCGTAGTCACTGTAGCAACATTTTTTTCTTGATCGAAAGGCCAATCCATTTCTTCTGCTCCTAAGCAAGCCATCGGGATAGCGATTAATAGTAGTAAGGTTCGACACATGCTTTTAAGCCATAACGCCACACATAAGGGGCGCGCAGCGAAGCGGAGCGTCCCAGCGAACGATAGTGAGCGAACTTGATGTGATTGTATGGTTGAATTTGAGTACTGATAGCCGATCCCTGCCTCTAAATGGAGAGTTGTTAAAATGAAGCCCGTAACTTGTAGCAGCAAGTTACCGGTTCAGTAGCCCGATGATGCACAGGTCTATAAGACCGTTA
>LVKA01000005.1 GCA_001709035.1 Candidatus Thiodiazotropha endoloripes
CGGATATACGTAAACTAAACTATTTGTTTTTCTGCATCACTGCAGTTGCTTAACTGGAGGAGTCCATATACGTTACTATTATTTAAGGTGCTTATTGTTGGAAAAATGGCAAACATAGAATTACCACCAAAGAGCACATGCCGAATAGTAATGTTGAAGCGCCAAGCCAAGACAATGCTGTATTTGGTTTATTGCGCTTCCCCAAAAAGAACGCGGCGAACAGCCAAATGCCTGCGCCGACAAATATGGTGCTAAGAAATCTTGCTTCGATACCTTGAAAGGAGACAAAGGTTCCAATTGGAGGGTTACCACGACCTAAAAGAGTGATGCTCCCCTGAATTAGTGCGTAAACCCCATAGAAAAATGAAAGTGCGGACAATGCTATGCCAAAAAGCCACATATGCACTTTCTCAAAGGTTTGCAATTTGTCTACTTCCATATGCATGCGTGTTGCACCTTAACAGCTTTATTAACGAGACCCCGTGTCTCGTTATTCATTTTTATGCGCGATGACCTTCAATTTTGCGCCTGCACTATAAGGAACCAAGGCAAAACGGTAATTCCTGAGAGGAACCATAGTGTAAGGAATATTGAACCATACCATGACATAAAACCGCCAAATATTCGTTTAACTCCCTCATACGATGATATTTTCATCGGTTCAAGCTTCCCTTCAGGACCATACCAATAAACAGCTAAAAGAATTCCCCATGCCATAATTAATGTTAGTAAAGCAATTCCGAATGGCACTTGATATGGAATTATTATATTTATTTTTTCAGCAAATATAGTTGTTGTTCTTACAATAAGAACACACACGATTGTAATAAGCCACAGATTTAACTTTTTAGGATTACATTTTTTACCTAGAGAAGAATAAATTTTAGGGCTCATCTATGTTCCTTTCTTCGCATAACGATCAGGCTCAGTGGGGCGAGCGATAGCGAGCATCCACTGTAGCCGCTGGTTAACTGCCAAACCGACCAAATAAGTAAAACCACTCATCGCTTTTTACTTCCACTGTTTTCCCTTCATTTGCCATTCTAAATAGTGGCGATTTCATAGTTTTCACCACTTCTATTAAACTCTCTTTGTAATCCTCGATTTCAGTTTCACCATAATGGTCACGCCAGTCCTTTAGTAAAGAGTTCCCTTCTTTATCTTTTGCTTCGTAATATATTTCATGGACTTCGAATGGAATGGTTATTACTAAGTCGAAACTTCCTCCCTGTATCAGTACTTCATAAGCAGTACCATTCGATTTTTCACTTACAAGTTTGCCGTTACCAAGAAGTTTAGCGATTTCCTTTTTTTTCATCTTTACGCAGTTAACAGCTTTATTAACGAGACCCCGTGTCTCGTTATTCATTTTTATGTGTTTTTAGCCACTTATTCATTATGGCTATAGTAATACCTTGGCCTTCGAGATGAAATAGAGCACGCTTCCGTAAAAATAACCATTTTGATCCAGTATGGGTAACTTCGTGCCATGGGATGAATATACTACCTGCGCCAATATTATTAATTGTTGGCTGAATGCTAACTCCTTCATTAGAAGCGCTTACATACATGCTATTAAAATAATCAATATTTTCTGGATCGGAGTCTTCCCAGAAAAAGACCATTTCTAAACTTCTACGCCCTAAGTTCTCTATACTTGAATGAGGAAAGTTATTAGATAGAGATTTCCATATGGGACTGTGTTTATTTTTGTAATACATGTAATAAATGATACCTACTACTGCAATAAAACATATGAGGGTGATAAGTTCATTCTTTTTTGATTATTTACACATAACGCTGCCATAAACGGCGCGAGCTTGCGAGCGTCCGGCGACCGTAGGGAGCGAATTTGATGGCCTTGTATGGTTGAATTTGAGTACTGATAGCCGATCCCTGCCTCTAAATGGAGAGTTGTTAAAATGAAGCCCGTAACTTGTAGCAGCAAGTTACCGGTTCAGTAGCCCGATGATGCACAGGTCTATAAGACCGTTA
>LVKA01000006.1 GCA_001709035.1 Candidatus Thiodiazotropha endoloripes
TTAATGTCAGCCCCAGGTGTCGGTGAAACGCTGGCCTATACTCTGCTAGCCGATTTACCAGAGATGGGATCAATGAGCAACAAGCAGGTAGCCGCCCTAGTTGGCGTGGCACCGATCAATCGAGATAGTGGTAAATCACGAGGCAAGCGGCGAATCAAAGGTGGTCGAGCGGGTGTTCGCACAACACTTTATATGGCCACCTTGAGCGCTACCCAATGCAATCCAATAATCCGCGCTTTCTACAGACAGCTGGTGGCGCAGGGTAAACATAAAAAAGTTGCATTAACGGCCTGCATGCGAAAGTTTATTACTATGTTGAATGCCATGGTAAGAGATCAAGTTACTTGGGCTTATTGATCTTTTTATTAGTC
>LVKA01000008.1 GCA_001709035.1 Candidatus Thiodiazotropha endoloripes
ACGGGCTTCATTTTATCAACTCTCCATTTAGAGGCAGGGATCGGCTATCAGTACTCAAATTCAACCATACAAGGCAATTTCACACGGAAGTCAAAAAGCGCCGTTCGTTCCTCTCTATGCTTTTTGCCTCCGGTGAATTGCGACGTTATGTGTCCTTAGCATCATGAACATCGCAGATATCGAATCATATTTTGGGCAAGCTATACCACGCTCATACAAAGAGTTTCTTTCAAATCATGAGAAAGAAATGGAAGGTGATGTATATTTATATCTACTCAAAGATCTGATCGAACGAAATGATTGCTATGAAACCAAAACATACGCAAAAGGTTACATCAATATAGGGAATAATGGCGGTGGAGAAGCCTTCATTATCGAGCTTGGAAAAGATGACCCAGAAGTATCAATTGTGGGGCATGGTAGTATGGACCCGGCATTGAAAGAATTTGTATATTCTAGTTTTAGCAGCTGGATAGCTTCTGGCTTTGAATATGAAGAAGAGTAAACACATAACCAGCAGCTGCAGCGGACCGTCGCAACGCTCCTCCCGCTGAGCTGGGCGTTAAGAATCCAAGGAGAGCATGTGCAATTATCGGCTGAAGTTATTGATCACATTGAATCCGAAATCGGACTAAACTTGCCAATTGATGTACGAAATAAATACCTAGAGACAAATGGATTTTTAGGTCCGACAAATATTCAATTGCTCTTTAGCTACAATGAAGACCCCTCGTTAGATATTATTAAGTTCAATAAGTTTTTACAGTCTGAAGAATGGCTTCCTGATAATCTTAAGGAATTGGTTGTTGTTGGTATAGATGGTGTAGGCGGTAATATCGGATACGATCATAGAATTAACAAGGGTGTACTGTGGTATCCAGTCGAAGGAGAACACTACGACCTGGTAGAGAATTCCGTGAGTGACGTTTGGGAAGCAGTTATTAAATTATATGAAGAAGATTCTTAACAAGTACCTCCACAGGAAAAACAAAATCGCCGCTGCGCTCTGCTTTTGTTTCCCTGTGAGGTAAGCGTTATGCCTCAAAGAACTTGGAAGAGACATCCATGTGTTTATGAAGAATTCGAATTATCTCTACGCATTCGGTACCAGAGATCCTGTAATAGATTACGTGGCTGATCACTGGGAATTTTCTATATCCAGGTCTTATATAGTCACAAGCACTTCCGAGGTTTGGGTTGTCTGCCAACTGATGAAAGGAATCGTCAAATTGATGCAAGTATTTGTTGCGCTGATTTCTACCCCATCGCTTTTGGGTAAAAACGGCAATCGCCTTCAAATCATCTTTCGCTCTGGCTTTAAGCTTGAAGGTGGGCATCAATGAGAATCGTCATCAAGTTCAGAAATCAGCCCGTCGAGGGAATACTCTACAAAATCGCTAGATTCGCCTTCATCCAGCATTTTTCGAAGTGCAACAAGTTTTGTCTCCTCTTCCTCAAGCAACCTCAAACCTGCACGCACAACCTCACTGGTAGAAGAAAATCTTCCGTTTTTCAATTGGTTATCAATAAAAGAGTTAAAGTGTTCATTAAGGGTAATGCTCGTGTTCTTGCTCATCTGCTTAGCCTAAGGTTGATACCAATATTTGGTACTATAGTCAGGCATAACAAGGGGGTCAAGCCGCTCGTTGCACTCGCTAGGACTCTCCGCAGCTATGCTGCTCCGTGCCTCTTACCCCAACGTTTGGCAGCAAATAACCAGTTCATCAAATCGCATTGAAGATGGATATAAAAGAAAAAACAATATTACTTAGGCCGGCAAAACCGGAATTTGAAGAGGGTTTGCAATTCGCTCATTACCTCGATCAGGCTGCAGAAGGGTTTTTCCGAATTATGCTGGGCCGAGAATCAGAAAGCATTATCGCTACAGCATACATTGATGGAGGGCATTCACTCTCCTATGAGCATGTGATTTTTGCCGAAGTTGATACAAAAATAGTCGGTATGAGTTCATCATTTACTGAAAAACAACAGCGTATGTTTTCTGAAGAGCCACTACAAAGTGCTGCAAAAAGAAACGTTATTCGACTGAAACTTATGCGGATCCTTTTTGCGCCAATATGGCGTATCCTTGAGACTATCCCTGAGGGTGATTTCTACGTACAGGGACTCGCTATCGAACCGGAATTCAGAGGAGTAGGTATTGGCTCACTTCTCATGAAGGACATTGAGAATCGGGCCAAAGCAAGCGGCTCAAACAGGCTGAGTTTGGATGTTTCAGCAAAAAATGATGGTGCAAGGAGATTGTACAAGCGGCTTGGAATGGTCGCGTCTTCGGCATGGCCAAATTCACGATTTCTCCCAACAGTGTTCATTAGAATGTCTAAAGATTTGTAGTTATGACATTTGCACGTCTTATCGTTGCATTCAGGAATTGGTTATCTAGCATCGGTTAAGTTTAAGAGTTTGGTGGTACGAAATAGTCTGTGACTGTGATAGCGGGGAATGAGTAATCGAATGGGCAGCTCAGTGATTGAGTTAATTCAGAACAATAGTAGTGGTTAAGCGCCTTTCAATGTGCGTTCTGTTAATGCTGATATCTGCAAATGTAGTTGTACATTCATATATTAATGATAAGAATACACTTGCTAAACGAGCAAAAACAATTTTGTCTCCTTAGGGTTTAAGTTTGATGGGTTCTATTGTACGTAGGAACTACAACAAATTTAGAGAGCAACAGATCAACTTATTTCGTCGCTTACGCCAGTGGTGGCTGAATAATGAACAGATGCTCATCAATGGAAAATAGTGTTCGATGCGGGTTGAAGTAAGAATGGTGCTTGTGGAATTGTGGCGATGCGGTCAGTCGAGGCTGGCTCAACTCATCAAGGCTCCAGGCTGAGTATCGCCGAGGATGAAGGCGAGAGCCTCGCCCGGTGGCATTGGTGGTGCATAGAGATAACCTTGTGCCTGATCGCATTGGTAGTCTCGTAGGATATTGGCCTGAGTCTCGTTTTCCACCCCCTCGGCAATCACCCTTAGATCCATGTGGTGGGCCAGGGAGACGATCGACGCGGAGATGATGGCGTCATTGGGATCCTGGGCGATGTCCTGGATGAAGGAGCGATCGATCTTCAGGGTGGAGATGGGGAAACGCTTCAGATAGCTCAGGGATGAGTAGCCAGTGCCGAAGTCGTCGATTGCCAGTCTGACCCCGAGGGTGCTGAGCTTCTGCATGATCTGGATAGCGGTATCCACATCCCCCATGATCATGCTTTCGGTGATTTCGAGTTCCAGCTTGGCCGGCTCTATGTGGGTCACCTGAAGAACCTGTTCTACCTTCTCCACAAAGCTGTTGTCTAGGAACTGTTGGGCCGACAGATTGACCGATATCTGCAACCGGTTTGCACCGGCACTCTCCCACTGCTTGAGTTGACGGCAGGACTCCAGGAGTACCCACTGACCAATTTCAAAGATATGACCGGTACGCTCGGCAAAGGGGATGAACCGGTCCGGGCTCAGGAGTCCTTTTTTTGGATGTTGCCAGCGCACCAGCGCCTCAAAACCCAGCAGATCACCATTCGCCAGATCGACCACCGGTTGGTAGTGCAGGCGTAATTCATTCCGGGTCACCGCTTTACGCAGCAGGATTTCCATATCGAGCTGTTCGTGGATCTGCTGGTTCAGTTCAGGGGTATAGAACTGTATGTAGCCTCCCGCTTTATGCTCTTTCGCCCGATGCAGGGCTATTTCGGCGCAGTTGGTCAGCTCCAGTGTCTGGCGGCTGTCCACCGGTGCGACGGCAACTCCGATACTGGCGCTGAAGACATACTCCTGGTCATTGAACATGATCGGTTTGCCAATCAACGCATTGAGCTTGTTGATGGCGTTTAATATGCCTTCCAACTGCTTGAAGGGGTCAAGTAGGATGGCAAACTCGTCGCTGCCGACCCGCGCCACCGAATCGTTGCTGCGGGTAGCGCTTTTCAGTCTCTCCGCAATCTGGATCAGTAACCGGTCGCCCTGGGATTGACCAAGACTTTCGTTAAACGTCTTGAAGCGGTCGATGTCGAGCATCAAGACACCGATCATACCGCCACTGTGCTCGAGAATTTTCAGGGATTGTTCCAAGCGGTCGTTGAACAGTATCCGGTTGGCCAGGCCGGTCAGTTGGTCGTGGTTGACCAGATGCTGAATGGTGGCATTTTTTTCCAAGAGTTTGAGTTCCAGGGTCTGCCGGTCGGTGATGTCACGATGGCTCTCGATCACACCGGTCAGCTCACCGTTGGCATCCAGCATGGGAGAGCCGAGTATTTCGATGGTACGCTGATTGCCGCTGCTATCGGCAAGGTTATGGATCAGCAGTTGGGGCTTCAGGGTTTTCTTCACCAATTCTACCGGGCAGGTGACTTCCTGATTACTGCAGGGCTTATCCAGGTCGTGGATCAGGTTGTAACAGTAGCGGCTGTTGAGGCGCTGCCCATATTTCTCCTGTGAGGCGCGATTCTCCAGCAATACCCGCAGATCGAGATCCACTACCAGGATTGGATCGTTGACTCCGTCGATGATCCGCTGCAGAAAGGTACGCTCCTGATCAAGCGCCTGTTCGCTCGTCTTCAGTTCGTTGACCTGCTGCGCCAGTCGGTCCGCCATGCTATTGAATGCCATGGTCAGCTGCCCCAGCTCATCCTGGCTTTTCAGGTTAACCCGGCTCTCCAGGTTACCGTTGGCCAGCTGTTTACTGGCCCTGGTCAGCTGGTTGAGCGGGCGACTGAAATAGTGGCCGAACCACATGAAGGAGCCGAGACTGATGAGAATGATCAGTGAGGCGGCCAGCAGTGAACGGTTCAGCCACTTGACCATCAGCTCCTGATAGGAAGAGAGGTTGATGCCGACCCGGATTCTGCCGTAGATGACATCGGAGAGATAGATCGATGAGGCAAAATCGTAGACGCCATCGTCGAGCCAGAGATCCGGCAGCGTGTCTATCGTCGGTAAGGGTTTTTCTGAATTGATACTGACGCTGGCGATGTTTCGTCCCTGCTCATCTTCCAGGAGCAGATAGAGGAGTTTCTGTTCTTTCTGCATCTGTTCGAGAAAGAGCTGTGCCTGGGCCAGGTCACGGGTTACCAGGGTTGGCCCCAGAGAGGTTTCGAGCAGGGAGCTGACCAGCTCTTTGTCCCTTTTCAGGTCGTTATTCAGATGGCGCTCGTGGGTGGCGATACCGATATAGAGAATGCTGCTGATCAGGCTCAGTTCCAATAGCAACAGCAGGCCGCTTATTTTCAGGGTGAAGGGCAGGCTTGAGAGTTTCAATGTCTGACCTCGCCCTGCTGTCGGCGCAGTGCGGGAAGAAAAGGGTCCAGTGACTGCATGTCGTCATGGTTTGTTGGTCGTAAGCCCTGGTAGCCGAACTGATCGATGAACTTCCGCCCAGCCTCACTGTTGTTGGCAAAGTCGAGGATGATCTCCGCCAGTCTGGCGCTTGAAGTTTTGTCCAGCTCCGGACTCACCTGATAGATGATCGGTGCAGTACGCCCGGGCAGGGTACCGGATATTTGACTTGAGCCGGTCAGTTTACGCAGTTTGCCAGCCAGTCTGTCCTGCAACTGATCCAGTGCTCTGGAAGAGATCACGGCAGCCTGGGTGTTGCCCTGAATGACATCCATGGCGGCAGAGCTGTGGGTTGGATGGTGGATCAGCTTGATATCAATACCTGGTTCAAGTCCCGACTCCTGGAACATCTGTGAGGCCATTTGTGTTATCAGGGCCGTGCGTGACGGTACACCCGCCGTGGCGCCACGCAGTTGGGAGATCTCAGTATAAGGGGCTTGCGATGAAACCAGCAGTACCGCCTCAAGATCGGTTTGTGGGCGTAAAAGCGGCAGATAGCCGTAGTCGAGTTGTGCGACTCGGGCCATATGCGCGGCATTGATCACCAGTGTGTACTCTCCCTGTCGCAGCCGCTCCATGAAGCTGGTGTAGTCCGGTGCACTGACTACCCGCACCGGATGACCCAGCTGAGATGTCAGGGCTTTCGACAGGGGCGCATAGAGCTGTACCAGCTTTTGCGGTGAAAGATAGGGAAAGATGGCGATTTCCCGTACGGAGGCCAGGCCGTAGGCTTGTGCCGGCGATAGGTTCAGGCTGATCAGCATCAACATGAATAAAACCAACCATCGATTGAGAGGTGATGTTGAACGGGATATTGTGCGGGTACAGCAGGACAATAGGTGGGCAGGATCGAGCCTCGAATCTCTGATCAGCGGATAATTGGGTCGCCTCGTCATGGTACGCGTCTGAGTATGCCTTGATTGTTATCGGTATGGGTTTCAACCGCCGGTGGTTACTGCGTATCTCGCCATACCCTGGCATACCGGCTCGCCAACTCCACGCTCTCAGTGGTATTGGCGAATCGCTAAGGATTTCAAAAGTATAGTGTGTCCAACATTTCAGTTCAAAAGATGTGGTTATATTGCTGCAGGTTGATACTTGTTGGGGGGGCTTCCGATTGTCCTGTCGAGAGGTTTTCAGGGAGACACCGCCTTTTGATAAGGCGGTGTGTGAGCAGCTACTAGAATAGAATGCTTATTCGCCGGACTGGTCGATAACCTAACCGGGTATTCTGACCCAGCCCTCCATCAGGATGCGGGCACTTCGGCTCATCACCACCTTCTCCACAACCCAGTTACCCTGCTGTTGGGTTGCGGCAGCGCCCACTTTCAGGGTGCCTGAGGGATGTCCGAAGGTAACTGACTCCCGGTCTCCGCCACCGGCAGCCAGGTTGACCAGGGTGCCTGGGATGGCTGCGGCAGTTCCGATCGCCACGGCGGCGGTGCCCATCATGGCATGGTGGAGCTTACCCATCGACAGGGCTCGTACATTCAGATCGATCTCTTCGGCTGCAATCGCTTTCCCGCTTGAAGCGGTATAGCCGGCAGCCGGTGCAACGAAAGCGACTTTCGGTGTGTGTTGCCGGGCTGCTGCCTCTGCCACATCATTGATCAGACCCATGCGGATTGCCCCATGGGCGCGGATGGTCTCGAAGCGCTCCAGTGCTGCCGGGTCGCCGTTGATCGCTTCCTGAAGTTCCATACCGGTATAGCCGATCTCATCCGCATTGAGAAAGATGGTGGGGATGCCGGCGTTGATCATGGTGGCTTTGAAGGTGCCGATGCCGGGTACTTCCAGATCGTCCACCAGGTTACCGGTGGGAAACATCGCTTCCGAAGGATCCACCGGGCTCATGAACTCGATCTTCACTTCAGCCGCAGGGAAGGTGACCCCGTCGAGTTCGAAGTCGCCGGTCTCCTGGACCTCGCCATTGGTGATCGGAACATGGGCGATGATGGTCTTTTGGATGTTCTTTTGCCAGATGCGTACCACGGCGATGCCGTTGTCAGGGACTCGCTCAGGGGCCACCAGGCCGCTGGCGATGGCGAAGGACCCTACGGCGGCGGTGAGGTTGCCGCAGTTGCCGCTCCAGTCGACGAAGGCCTTGTCGATGGCGACCTGGCCGAACAGATAGTCCACATCGTGATCCGGCTGATCGCTTTTCACCAGGATCACCGTTTTGCTGGTGCTGGAGGTGGCGCCGCCCATGCCGTCGGTCTGTTTGCCGTAGGGGTCGGGGCTGCCGATTACTCTGAGCAGCAGCTGGTCGCGGGCTTCACCTGGTTGCTGGGCGGCTTCGGGCAGGTCGGTCAGGTTGAAGAAGACGCCTTTGCTGGTGCCGCCGCGCATGTAGGTGGCGGGGATTTTGATTTGGGGTTTGTGGGGCATGGGGTTTTTGCTCCTTATTCCCGCTGATTTCCCCCCTCTCCCCCGGCCCCTCTCCCGCGAGGGGAGAGGGGGGTAAGAGGGTGGGTGCCAGTCAGGAATGAATCTGTTTTGTTTAGGCTGTAGTGACCTTGTTTGATCGATTAGTCATCTTTGGATGAACGCCTCTGTTGTTTTCGTCAGCACTGCCTTTGACGGGGATTAATTCGGTATATGGCATGGGTGTTACTCCTTTTCCTGTTGATTCCCCCTCTCCCCCGGCCCCTCTCCCGCGAGGGGAGAGGGGGGGTAAGAGGGTGGGTGCCAGTCAGGAATGAATCTGTTTTGTTTAGGCTGTAGTGACCTTGTTTGATCGATTAGTCATCTTTGGATGAACGCCTCTGTTGTTTTCGTCAGCACTGCCTTTGACGGGGATTAATTCGGTATATGGCATGGGTGTTACTCCTTTTCCTGTTGATTCCCCCTCTCCCCCGGCCCCTCTCCCGCGAGGGGAGAGGGGGGGTAAGAGGGTGGGTGCCAGTCAGGAATGAATCTGTTTTGTTTAGGCTGTAGTGACCTTGTTTGATCGATTAGTCATCTTTGGATGAACGCCTCTGTTGTTTTCGTCAGCACTGCCTTTGACGGGGATTAATTCGGTATATGGCATGGGTGTTACTCCTTTTCCTGTTGATTCCCCCTCTCCCCCGGCCCCTCTCCCGCGAGGGGAGAGGGGGGTAAAAGGGTGGGGTGGCAGTCAGGATTGAATCTGTTTTGTTTAGGCTGTAGTGACCTTGTTTGATGGGTTGGTCATCTTTGGATGAACACCTCTGTTGGTTTCGTTCATGCTGCCTTTGGCGGGGATTGATTCGGTAAATGGCATGGGGCGTTACTCCTGTTCCTTTTGATTCCCCCTCTCCCCCGACCCCTCTCCCGCGAGGGGAGAGGGGGGTAAGAGGGCTAGGATTTCAGTCAGGACAGATTCGGTGTTGTTGAGGATGTCGTGGTTCCAGAAGCGCAGAACTTTGAAGCCTTGTTGATTGAGCCAGGCATCCCGTTTGCGATCAGCTCTGTTTTCATTGTGCTGACCGCCATCGCACTCGATGATCAGCTTTTCACCAAAGTGGATGAAATCCACGATATAAGGTCCTATGGGCTGTTGTCGTCGAAACTTCTGACCTGACAGCCGATGGGCCCTTAATTGCTTCCATAACACGCTCTCCGCGTCGGTCATGTTCTGACGCAATCGTTTTGCGAAAATCCGTTTGTTCATAAGCATCCTCCTTGATGCAAAAGCTCCCCTCTCCCCTCGTGGGAGAGGGGCCGGGGGAGAGGGGGTGAACCCCGCTAGAGAGGCGGATGGTGTCATCAACCCGCTTCAGCCTCCAAAAAGTCATTGGCAAAGCGCTGCAATACCCCACCGGCGCCATATACGGAGACCTCTTCCGCGGTATCGAGCCGGCAGGTGACCGGGATCTCCACCGACTCCCCGTTGCGACGGTGCATCACCACCGTCAGCTCCGCTCTGGGGGTGGGTTGGCCGGTCACGTCGAAGGTCTCGGTGCCGTCGATGTCGTAGCTCTGCCGGTTCTCTCCGGGCATGAACTCCAGCGGCAGTACACCCATGCCTACCAGATTGGTGCGGTGGATGCGTTCAAAGCCCTCGGCCAGAATCGCCTCCACCCCGGCCAGGCGCACACCCTTGGCGGCCCAGTCCCGGGAGGAGCCCTGTCCGTAGTCCGCACCGGCCACGATGATCAGCGGCTGATTGCGCTGCATATAGGTTTCGATTGCTTCCCACATGCGCATCTGCTCACCTTCCGGCTCCAGTCTGGCCAGGGAGCCCTGAATGATCTCACCTGCCTGATCCCGGCACATTTCGTTGAGCAGCTTGGGATTGGCAAAAGTGGCCCGCTGGGCCGTCAGATGGTCCCCCCGGTGGGTAGCGTAGGAGTTGAAGTCCTCCTCCGGCAGGCCCATCTTCGCCAGGTACTCACCGGCAGCGCTGCTGGCGAGGATGGCGTTGGAGGGGGAGAGGTGATCGGTGGTGATGTTGTCACCGAGAACCGCCAGGGGACGCATCCCCTGCAGGCTGCGCTCACCGGCCAGTGCGCCTTCCCAGTAAGGTGGACGACGGATGTAGGTGCTTTTTCCACGCCAGTCGTAGAGTGGGCTCTCTGCCGCTACCCGCTCACCCAGGTCGAACATGGGCTGGTAGATCTGCTGGAACTGCTCCGGCTTCACCGACTGCTTGACGATGGCGTCGATCTCCTCGTCGCTGGGCCAGACATCGTTGAGGGTGATCGGGTTGCCATCCTGGTCATGGCCGAGGGGATCCTGTTCGATATCGAAGCGAACCGTACCGGCGATGGCATAGGCCACCACCAGCGGCGGCGAGGCGAGAAACGCCTGCTTGGCATAGGGGTGGATGCGGCCGTCGAAATTGCGATTGCCCGAGAGCACGGCGGTGGCGTAGAGATCCCGCTCGATGATCTCCTGCTGGATCTTTGGATCCAGAGCGCCGCTCATGCCGTTACAGGTGGTGCAGGCATAGGCGACGATGCCGAAACCGAGCTGCTCAAGTTCGTCCAGCAGGCCCGCTTCCTGCAGATAGAGTTTGGCTACCTTGGAGCCGGGGGCAAAAGAGGATTTGACCCAGGGTTTGCGGATCAGTCCCAGCTGGTTGGCTTTGCGCGCCAGCAGTCCTGCGGCCACCACGTTGCGGGGATTGGAGGTGTTGGTGCAGCTGGTGATGGCGGCGATGATCACCGCCCCGTCGGGCATCTCACCCGGCTTCTCTTCCCAGGCGCCGGCAATACCCCGTTCCGCCAGAGCGGAGGTGGGCAGTCTGCGGTGGGGGTTGGAGGGGCCGGCCATGTTGCGCTCCACGCTGGAGAGGTCGAACTCGAGCAGCCGCTCATACTCCGCAGCCACCAGGTCGTCCGCCCACAGGCCAGTCTGCTTGGCATAGTTCTCGACCAGGGCGACCTGCTCAGGCTCCCGGCCGGTCAGTTTCAGGTAGTCGATGGTCTGTTGATCGATGTAGAAGAGTCCGGCCGAGGCGCCGAACTCCGGGGTCATGTTGGAGATGGTGGCCCGGTCACCGATGGTCAGGCTCTCGGCTCCTTCGCCGAAGAACTCCAGATAGGCGGAGACCACCCGCTGCTGACGCAGAAATTCGGTCAATGCCAGCACGATGTCGGTGGCGGTGATGCCGGGTTGTCTCTGTCCGGTGAGTTTGACGCCGACGATCTCCGGCAGACGCATCATCGAGGCGCGCCCCAGCATCACGTTCTCCGCTTCAAGACCACCGACGCCGATGGCGATCACGCCGAGGGCATCCACATGGGGGGTATGACTGTCGGTACCGACACAGGTGTCCGGATAGGCGATGCCATCGCGGGCCTGGATCACCGGGGACATCTTCTCCAGATTGATCTGGTGCATGATGCCGTTGCCGGCGGGTATCACATCCACATTGTCGAAGGCGGTCTTACACCACTCGATGAAGTGGAAGCGATCCTCGTTGCGACGGTCTTCGATGGCCCGGTTCTTTTCGAACGCCTCCGGATCGAAGCCGGCATGTTCCACGGCCAGGGAGTGGTCGACGATCAGCTGGGTCGGCACCACCGGATTGACCTTGGCCGGATCGCCACCCTTGTCGGCAATTGCATCGCGCAGACCCGCCAGATCGACCAGTGCGGTCTGCCCCAGGATGTCGTGACAGACCACCCGTGCCGGATACCAGGGGAAATCCAGATCCCGTTTGCGTTCGATCAGCTGTTTCAAGGCATCGGTCAGCAGCTCGGGATCACAGCGGCGCACCAGCTGCTCCGCCAGCACACGGGAGGTATAGGGGAGTTTGCTGTAGGCACTGGGTTGGATCGCCTCGACTGCCTCGCGGGTGTCGAAATAGTCCAGGTCGGTCTCGGGCAGTCGTTTTCTGAATTGGGTATTCATGGCGTTCTCGTTCGCTGAATTGGCAAGTTGGATAGCTGATATGAGTTTTACTGGGGCTTGGTCGTGTTGTTGTCGCTTTGCGACCCCCCTCTCCCTGGCCCTCTCCCGCGAGGGGAGAGGGGATGCATTGAGCAGGAGCAGGGGTTAGCAGACAGTTTGTTCCACTAACCGATAAACAGTTATGGGTGTTCTCTATTAAGAACGTCCCCTCTCCCCTCGCGGGAGAGGGCCAGGGAGAGGGGGATCAAAAGGCCCCGCAAACCACGCCCATAACTCAAAACCTGAAAATCAGCTTCGCTCTTCGATCGGCACCCAGGCCCGGTTTTCCGGTCCGGTGTAGTTGGCCGAAGGCCGGATGATTTTGCCGTCTTCACGCTGCTCGATCACATGCGCGCCCCAGCCGCTGACCCGGGAGATGACAAACAGCGGAGTGAACATGTCGGTGGGCACACCCATCTGGTTGTAGGAGACCGCAGAGAACCAGTCCAGGTTGGGGAACATCTTCTTGATCTCCCACATCACCGCTTCCAGGCGATCGGCGACACTGAACATGGTCATGTTGCCCGCCTCTTCCGAGAGATCCTTGGCGACCCGTTTGATCACTTCGTTGCGTGGGTCGCCCACGGTATAGACCGGATGGCCGAAACCGATCACGATCTCCTTACGTCCGACCCGCTCGCGGATATCCGCTTCCGCTTCATCGGCGCTGTGGTAGCGGCTCTGGATGCGGAAGGCCTCTTCGTTGGCGCCGCCGTGTTTGGGGCCGCGCAGGGCGCCGATGGCCGCTGTGATGGCGGAGTACATATCGGAGTTGGTGCCCGCCACGACCCGTGCGGTGAAGGTGGAGGCGTTGAACTCATGCTCGGCATAGAGCACCAGGGAGGTGTGCATTGCCCGCACCCAGGACTCTGACGGTTTCTCGCCGTGCAGCAGATGGAGGAAGTGACCACCGATGGAGTCGTCGTCGGTCTCCACATCGATGCGTTTGCCGTTGAAGGCGTAGTGATACCAGTAGAGCAGGGCGGAGCCGAAGCTGGCCATCAACCGGTCGATGATCTGACGCGCCTCGGCGGCCGGGTGGCTCTCTTTCTCCGGTACACAGCTGCCCATCACCGAACAGGCGGTACGCATCACATCCATCGGATGGGCGGAGGCGGGGATCGCCTCCAGCGCCTGTTTTACCGCCAGGGGCAGACCGCGCATCGACTTCAGCTTGGACTTGTAGGCGGCCAGCTCCGAGGGGGTGGGCAGGGTGCCGTGAATCAGCAGATAGGCAATCTCTTCGAACTCCGCCTTCTCTGCAAAGTCGAGGATGTCGTAGCCGCGGTAGTGCAGGTCGTTACCGGTGCGGCCGACGGTGCAGATCGCGGTGTTACCGGCAGCGGTACCGGAGAGGGCGACAGACTTCTTCGCCTTGGGCAGGATTTGATTGGGGTCGCTCATGGGGAAACCTCCTCTGATGCGATGTGTGTAATTTGGTACTGCGTCGTTTGACTGTTTTGTGTCTCAGCCACAAATGGACTCGAATCACCGCCAATTAGGGCAAATGAAATTAAAAACGAAGTCATTTCATTTGCGTCATTTTGCGGTGATTGGTGTTCATTCGCGGTAAAATTCTTCAACTTTCAACCCGCTCCTCAGTAGCGAACAGCGAGTCCAGTTTCTGTTCGAAATCGTGGTAGCCCAGGTAGTCGTAGAGATCCATGCGGCTCTGCATGGTGTCGACCACGTTCTGCTGGGTGCCTTCCTTGCGTAAGCTCTGGTAGACGTTCAGGGCGGCGGCGTTGGCTGCACGGAAGGCGCTCAGTGGGTAGAGGGCGATGCTCACTCCGGCGCTCGCCAGCTCATCTACCGTAAACAGAGGTGTGGAACCGAATTCGGTGATGTTGGCCAGTACCGGCACCTTCACCGCTTTGACAAACTCCCGGTATTGGTCGAGCTCGGTCATCGCCTCGGGAAAGATCATGTCGGCGCCCGCTTCGACACAGGCGCAGGCCCGATCGATGGCAGACTGCATGCCTTCCACGGCCAGCGCGTCGGTGCGGGCCATGATCACGAAGTCGTCATCCAGTTTGGCATCCACCGCGGCTTTGATGCGGTCGACCATTTCGGTCTGCGAGACGATCGCCTTGTTGGGACGGTGGCCGCAGCGCTTCTGCTGAACCTGATCCTCCAGATGTACCGCGGCGGCGCCGGATTTGTTCATGTTGCGGATGGTGCGGGCGATATTGAAGGCGCCGCCCCAGCCGGTGTCGATATCCACCAGCACCGGCAGTTCAGTGACGTCGGTGATGCGTCGCAGGTCGGTCAGTACGTCCTCCAGCGTGGTGATGCCCAGATCGGGAATGCCACAGGATCCGGCTGCGACACCACCACCGGAGATGTAGAGGGAGCGGTAACCGGAAGCCTCCGCAAGGCGTGCGTGGTAGGCGTTGATGGCGCCGACACACTGCAGCGGTTTCTCCTGTTCGATGGCGGCCCGGAAGCGGGCGCCAGGGGTTTGGTTGTCGGTCATTTCATTTCCTCTAAAAAATTAGACTCGGTTATGAGTTTCGGTGTGCGCTTTGCGCAGGCCGTTTTATTCCCCCTCTCCCTGTCCCTCTCCCGCGAGGGGAGAGGGGACGTTCTTGATTGAGAGCATCGATAACTGCTTGTTGGGCAGTCGACAGACTCTCTCACACTCCTGATCTTGCTCGATGCATTCCCTCTCCCGCGAGGGCAGAGGGGACGCTCTTAATTGAGAGCATCGATAACTGCTTGTTGGGCAGTCGACAGACTCTCTCACACTCCTAATCTTGCTCGATGCATTCCCACTTCCGCGAGGGCAGAGGGGACGCTCTTAATTGAGAGCATCGATAACTGCTTGTTGGGCAGTCGACAGACTCTCTCACACTCCTAATCTTGCTCGATGCATTCCCACTTCCGCGAGGGCAGAGGGGACGCTCTTAATTGAGAGCATCGATAACTGCTTGTTGGGCAGTCGACAGACTCTCTCACACTCCTAATCTTGCTCGATGCATTCCCACTTCCGCGAGGGCAGAGGGGACGCTCTTAATTGAGAGCATCGATAACTGCTTGTTGGGCAGTCGACAGACTCTCTCACACTCCTAATCTTGCTCGATGCATTCCCACTTCCGCGAGGGCAGAGGGGACGCTCTTAATTGAGAGCATCGATAACTGCTTGTTGGGCAGTCGACAGACTCTCTCACACTCCTAATCATGCTCGATGCATACCCTCTTCCGCGAGGGCAGAGGGGGTGCTCTTAACTGAGAGCATCGATGACTGCTTGTTGGGCAGTCGACAGACTCTCTCACACTCCTGATCTTGCTCGATGCATTCCCTCTTCCGCGAGGGGATATTCTCAATTGCATGCATCCATGACAGTTAGTCGGGTGGTAATCAGACTGCCAGTTCACGCCTGCACCTGTTTAATGAATCCCCTCTCCCCTTGAGGGAGAGGGCCAGGGAGAGGGGGCTCAAAAAACATCGATTCAAACCTCAAAGCTCGCTTTCATAGCTTCTCCAGAAACACCGCCTCCACATTCCTGCGGGAGGAACGGATGTGCTGTCGCATCAGCAGTTCAGCCATCTCTGGATCCCGTGCGGAGATGGCGTTGATCAGGTACTGATGCTCCTCATAGGCCTGCTGGGATCTTTTGCTGCGCATGCCGAACTGATAGCGGTACATGCGCAGCAGATGATAGAGGTCGTTGCACAGCAGTTCGATCAACTGATTGTTCTTGCTGCCCTGAACTATGCGATAGTGGAAATCGAGATCGCCCTGCTTCTGGAAGTAGGCCTGGCCGTGCTGTTCGGCAATCTGCTCGCCATGCTGATTCAGCAGACTTTGCAGCTCTTCGATCTCCATCTCGGACATGTTCTGCGCCGCCAGTCTGGCCGCCATTCCCTCCAGCGCCTCACGCAGTTGAAAAATCTCGATCAGCTGCTCGTAGGAGAGGGTGACCACTCGGGCCCCCAGATTCGGTTTTCGCTCGACCAGTTTGCGCGCCTCCAAGCGGGCCATCGCCTCCCGCAGGGAGCCTCGGCTCACCCCGTGTTGACGGGCCAGTTCCGGTTCACTGATCTTGCTACCCTGGGGAATCTCTCCCTCGACGATAGCCCGCTGCAGAGCATCAAAGAGGCGCTCTGTAAGTGGGATATTGGCAGTGCCAAGGGGAGTTGCCGTTGATTGGTTTTGCATGTCTGGATCCTGATCTGTCGACATAATTAGTCTTTATCCGTGATGTATGGGTTATTTTATAGCCTAAATTTCTTAAAGTGTCGACACTTTTGTGGAAAATAGTCATTAAATTCCTTGTTGGGAACTGGAAAGGCTCCGCTTTCACAGTTCCCGCCCGGACTATTTGCCGTATCCCATTTGCTGCAGGGAGGTGGATATTTCATCGAGAATGGCCGGGTCGTCGATGGTGGCCGGCATGTTCCATTCAGTTCCATCGGCGATCTTCACCATGGTGCCGCGCAGGATCTTGCCGGAGCGGGTCTTCGGCAGCCGTTTGACGATCGAGATGTGTTTGAAGGCGGCAACCGGTCCGATCTGGTTGCGCACCAGTTTGACCAGCTCCGCACCAAGCTCTTCGGCAGGACGGTCGACACCGCTTTTAAGCACCACCAGACCCAGTGGCAACTGCCCCTTGAGGGCATCGGCAACACCGATCACGGCACACTCGGCCACATCCGCATGACCAGCCAGGACCTCTTCCATCTGACCGGTGGAGAGGCGGTGGCCAGCGACATTGATCACATCGTCGGTACGGCTCATGATCCACAGATAGCCATCTTCGTCCTTGTAGCCTGCATCCCCGGTCAGGTAGTAGCCGGAGTAGGCGCGCAGATAGGAGTCGACAAAACGTGTCTCGTTGTTCCACAGGGTGGGCAGGCAGGCGGGGGGCAGAGGCTGTTTGATGACGATGTCACCCATCTCGCCATGCGGTTTTTCGTTACCCTGCTCGTCGAGGATTCTAACGTCATAGCCAACCATGGCGACGGTTGGTGAACCGGCCTTCACCGGCATCGGCTCAATACCCATTGGATTGGCCGCGATGGCCCAGCCGGTCTCGGTCTGCCACCAATGGTCGATGACCGGTTTTTCGAGCATCGTCTCCGCCCAGTGGAGGGTGTCGGGGTCGCAGCGCTCACCGGCCAGATAGAGGGTCTCCATGCAACTGAGGTCATACTTGGACATGTAGGCGCCCTGGGGATCCTCTTTCTTGATCGCGCGAAAGGCAGTCGGGGCGGTAAACAGGACTTTCACCTGATATTCGCTGATCACCCGCCAGAAGGCGCCTGGATCGGGTGTGCCGACCGGTTTGCCTTCATAGATCACCGTCGTGCAGCCGGCCAGCAGCGGGCCGTAGACGATGTAGCTGTGGCCCACCACCCAGCCGACATCGGAGGCGGCCCAATAGACATCCCCCGGCTCCACGTTGTAGATGTTTTTCATCGACCAGAGCAGTGCCGCGGCATGGCCGCCATTGTCCCTGACCACCCCTTTCGGTTGGCCGGTGGTGCCGGATGTATAAAGAATGTAGAGGGGATCGGTCGCCTCCACCGGAACACAGTCGGCTGCGGCTGATTCGTTCATCGCCTGATCCCAGTCCAGATCCCGGCCGTCGATCATCTCTGCTGCCAGCTGGGGGCGCTGTTTGATGATGCAGCTCTGGGGTTTGTGGGTGGAGAGTTCGATCGCCTCATCCAGCAGAGGCTTGTAGGCCACGACCCGGCTCGGTTCGATGCCACAGGAGGCGGAGAGCACCATCTTCGGTTTTGAGTCATCGATCCGGGTTGCCAGCTCTTTTGCGGCGAAACCGCCGAAAACCACCGAGTGGATTGCGCCGATTCGGGCGCAGGCCAGCATCGAGATGGCCGCTTCAGGAATCATCGGCATGTAGACGATCACCCGGTCACCTTTGGTGACGCCCTGGGCGGTCAGCGCTCCGGCAAGTCCGGCGACCTCATCCCGCAGTTCCGTATAGGTGTAGCTTCGTTTGCTGTCGGTTACCGGGCTGTCGTAGATCAGCGCCAGGCGATCCCCGTTACCGGCCTCGATGTGTCGATCCAGAGCATTGAAGCAGGTGTTGAGCTGCCCGCCGACGAACCAGCGTGGCGAGGGTTGGGCGGATTCATCCAAGACCTGATCCCAGGGTTTGTCCCAATGCAGTCCCTGCGCAACATCGCCCCAAAAGGCCTGTGGGTCATCCAAGGAGTGGTTGTAGATCTCAGCATATTTGGACATTTCTCTGGTTCCTCTGGTTGCTAGTTGCCGATTATGTGTCGACATATTTTAGTAATAATAGCTTTATCGTCCCTATTTTATAGACAATAAATTCAAATATGTCGACACTTTGTTATTTTTTTCTGATTTTACCGGATTGCGCCGCATTGATTGCGGCCTGTCGGAGGCTGCGGGTGGTCAACCGAGTTTAGTGGCTACAGCCCATCTGGGAAGGGTTTTTAGGTGGGATTGCCGGGGGTGGCAATCTGACCGGTGTAGAACCGGCCAGATTTCAGATTGGCGCTAGACTTTGAAGCGCTCCACAAGGGATTTCAGTTGTTCTGCCAGTTTTGCTACATCCGCACTGGCCTGTGTGGTCTGTTGAGCCCCGGTGGCGGACTGTTCCGAGACTTCATTGATACTGACAATACTGCGATTGATCTCTTCGGTAACCGAGCTCTGCTCTTCCGCTGCATTGGCGATCTGAGTATTCATCTCGGTAATTTCGCTCATGGCGGTGTTGATCTTCTCCAGAGCCTGGCCGGCTGTGGCGGCCTGCTCAACCCCGGATCGGGTCATCTCATTGCCCCGCGCCATCACCTTTACCGCATTGTCGGTACCCTCCTGAAGTTTGCTGATCATCTCCTCGATCTCCTGGGTCGAATCCTGGGTACGTCCAGCCAGGGTACGAACTTCATCGGCAACCACTGCGAATCCACGACCCTGCTCACCGGCGCGGGCCGCCTCGATTGCGGCATTCAGGGCCAGCAGATTGGTCTGTTCCGCAATGCTTTTGATTACATCCAGAACCGAGCCGATATTGCGGCTCTCAGTTTCAAGCTCCTGGATGACCGCTGCAGCCTGCTCCACTTCATTGGCCAGGCCGTTGATCCCCTCGATGACCTGATCGATGACCCGCTTACCCTCGATGAATGTGGTATCCGCTTCCCGGGCTGCGTTAGCGGCATCGACGGCATTTCTGGCCACTTCCTGAACCGTGGTGCTCATCTGATTCATTGCCGTAGCTACCTGGCTGGTCTCGTTCAATTGCTGATTGATACCGGCGGTGGTCTGGTGGGTGACCACTGAAGTCTCTTCTGCGGCCGAGGCGAGTTGGACCACAGAGTCTTTGACCTGGTTTATTGCATCGTGAAACTGTTGCGCCATACGATTGAAGGCCGAGGCGATATGACCGATTTCGTCCTTACTGTTGTAGTCGACCCGGGTGAGCAGTTGGCCGTCTGCGAGCTGATGGGCGGTGTTTTCAATCTGGCTGACACCTTTGCTGATTTCACTGATGATCAGATAGGCCAGCAGGATACCGAACAGAGCCCCAACCACCAGGCTGCCGATCACAAGGGAGAGCATGCTTTTATAGGCGGCGTGGGTCTCCTCGAAGGCATGGGCGGCCTTGTTCTCTTGGATCTTCAGCAGCTCGGCGGTGGTCTCCTGGATCTTCTGCAGTACCGGATTGATGAGAGTGAGCAACAGTTGGTTAGCCTCATAGAATTGACCATCCACCAGCAACTTGTCGACTGGAATCAATCCATCATGTTCCAAATGTTTGAGGTCTTTGCTGAATATCTCGACCAGTCGCTGCTCCTCACTGTCCAGTTGGGATTTGGTGAACTCCTCCCAGCGGCTGTCGATGATCTTGATGTTCTCTTCGATCTGATGGATATGCTTATCCAGTTTATGGTCATGCATTGCAGCAAAGGCTGAGCCTGGATCGTGCTGAAGCGCCAGCAGTATCTGCGCCCGGCTGTCTTCCAGCTTCTCAATCACCGTCGAGAGACCAACCATATGGGCCATCTCAACGTTATAAAGCTCGTCGATGGCATGGTCAGCCTGCTGCATGCCACGCAGTCCAAGCAGGCCGATGAATATGGTATTAAGCAGTAAAATACCAACCAGGAGTGAGAGACGTAATTTGATCGAGAGATTATTCAGGAATGACATTATTCTGACCCCAGCGAGTTTTGTAATAAAAGAAGCAATTAGATTGCTCTGCTGAAGCTCATATCCGGCTAGTGATCAAAATCCGTTTTCCAGAGCGGGAGTCAGCCTGGAAGGGCTGGAATACTGCAATTGAATATATCGACGTTTAGTTAAATCCCTTTAATTTGCTTTATTCATATCGCATGTCTTTTGCATGCTCATCTCCGATTGGGTGATTGAATATGGTGTGTTTACGGGTGGGAGAGCAGTTTTCCGGAGGATTTTGAGACCAGGGTAGTTATTCCCAAAGTGTTGGGTGGGAATAACTACCACTTGGACTTTTGAATTTGCAGATCACCCGGGTTGATTGTTTCAGCGGATCAGCTGGGAAATCTCTTTGAATTTCGGGTGGCTGGCATCGCCCATCCACTCAAAGATGACAGACTCCATGTTGGTGATATTGATGCCGCCGCGACGCATCCGCATGAGTGAGTTTTCCCGGTGCATGGCTTTGCGGGAGGCGATGGCGTCTTCCACCACAAATACCTGATATCCCCATTGTTGCAGCCCGGCGGCAGTCTGCAGAATGCAGATGTGGGCTTCCAGGCCGACCATCACAATCTGCTTTCGCGAACCGTGTTCGGCCAACTCTTCTTCAAACCCCGGTGCGGTGCAACAGGAGAAGGTCAGCTTGTCCTTGGCTTTGGTGTGGGGGGGCAGGTGTTCGGTGATTTCTGACAGGGTATTGCCCAAGCCCTGTCCATAGTGCTCTGACAGGGTGATCGGAATGTCCAGTAGACTGGCGGCCTTACTCAATTGGATGACGCTTGGGACCATCTTTTGCAGGTCCTGTTCCGGCATCGCTTTGGTCAGCCTCTCCTGGGCATTGACGATCAATAATTGACTGGTTGCTGCGTGGGTCAGCGGTAGTGTGCTTTTGTTAATACTCATGATCTCCCTCTGCTCTTCATAATAATCTATGGCCGATTCCAATCGGCGTTGTTGTCACTGCAGTACATCCATCTGCAGCTGAATTACTATTTTTATCTATGGTGCCGGGTCATATCTGGCCCGGAAAGCAAACTTCAATCAGTCGTTTTTTATCCTTATCGTGTTGCTGCAAGCCCAGGATAGTGCCGCAACAGCGGTGGCCTAGAAATTGAACTCAACCGGTGCCGGTGCGTTCTCCAGTGGAGAGACCTCGGTTTCGAAAATGCTCTCTTCCTGGAATATCTTCTCATCGTGTCGTGTGATCAGTTGGCAGGTCATTACCGGGGCCTGGCCAATGATGACGAACATCCGTCCACCTATGGCCAGCTGTTGGCGAAATATCTCCGCCTGCTGGCTGGTGGGTAGGGATCCGGTTACCGCAATCGCATTGAATGGGCTTCCCTGGGTTGGGTTCGCCAGTGCATCGCCTCTCAGCAATGTCACGTTGTGCAGACCCTGTTGTTCAAGCTTGGCCGTTGCGGCATCTGTGAACTCAGGATGGATATCGATACTGACCACCTTTTTTGCCAGGTTTGCCAGGCAGGCTGTCAGGTAGCCACTACCGGTGCCTACCTCCAGGACTTTATCCTCGGGTTGCAGGTCGAGTGCCTGCATCAGCCGGCCTTCGATTCGTGGGAACATCATGCTCTGTCCCTGGCCGATGGGAATCTCGATATCCGCATAGGCGAGATCCTGGTAGGTGTCCGGAACAAAGGCCTCCCTCGGCAGAGTCTCCATGAGTCTCAAGACTCTTGGATCGATCACGTCCCATGGGCGAACCTGCTGTTCCACCATGTTGAATCGGGCTTTTTCAAACTGGCTTGCCATCATGCGAAATATCCTGAATTTTTTTATGGTTTAGTCTGGCAGAGGCATTAGCCTACGTTTTTTAAACCGCTTGGGCAAGATTTCCAGCTGGGTAGCTTGTTGCGTGGGTGACCCTGCCTAATCAACGGTTTATGGAAATAAATCCTTGAATTTTATGGGTCTGGGTTATTCTCAATAATCCCTTAAATTAGTATTTAAATAGGCCTAAGTGGTTGTGCAGAAAGGTTTTTGGTGATTTTCTCTTTTTATGCAGGAAGCGATCGCCAGGCCGAAGCCACTCCAATCCTCAGATTGAATCAGCTTGTGCAGTCGCGCGAAGCGGACCGTTTCAGGTTATACTCCTGCGAATCAAAGGCTAGGGGTGTCCTGTGGTGTGTTCACGGGCTGAGATAGACCCTTAAATACCTGATCCGGATCATACCGGCGGAGGGAAGCTGTGAAGCCCACTGGGGTGTTCGCGCTCTCTGCCAAAACGAGGTTTCCACCATGAGCGCCATTCCAGAAGATTTCATCAAAAAGACCGCCACGCTTTCAGAGGAGGTTACCCGTCCCTTTTACAATTCACGCAAGATCTATGTGGAGGGTTTGACGCCGGATATCCGGGTGCCTATGCGGGAGGTCGAGCAGGAGGCCACCTCGGCCAGCTTCGGCGCCGAAGAGAATCCGCCGATCCCGATCTATGATACCTCTGGCCCGTTTACCGATCCTCAGCAAACAATCGATTTGATGCAGGGGATGCCCGATCTGCGTACCCCCTGGATCGAGGCGCGGGCGGATACGCAACGGCTCGATGGTCCAACATCCGAATATGGCCAGAGCCGTCAGAACGACCCGGAGCTTGCCCAATTGCGCTTCGAACATATCCGTGCGCCACGTCGCGCCAAAGCAGGCGCTAATGTGACCCAGATGCACTATGCCCGCCAGGGCATCATCACCCCGGAGATGGAGTTTGTGGCGATCCGGGAAAACTGCCGTCTGCAGGAGCTGCGCGAGGATCCCCGCTACGCCAAGCTGCTGCGCCAGCATGCCGGTGAGGGTTTTGGCGCCAACATACCCGATGAGATCAGCGCGGAGTTTGTTCGCTCCGAGCTGGCCGCCGGCCGGGCGATCATCCCAGCCAATATCAACCATCCGGAATTGGAACCGATGATCATCGGGCGGAATTTCAGGGTCAAGATCAACACCAACATCGGCAACAGTGCGATCACCTCTTCGATCGGTGAGGAGGTGGAGAAGATGGCCTGGTCCGCCCGCTGGGGTGGCGATACCCTAATGGATCTCTCGACCGGCAACAATATCCATGAGACCCGGGAGTGGATCCTGCGCAATGCGCCGATGCCGATCGGTACCGTGCCCATCTACCAGGCCCTGGAAAAGGTCGATGGCAAGGCGGAGGAGCTCAGCTGGGAGATCATGCGCGACACCCTGATCGAACAGGCCGAGCAGGGGGTGGACTATTTCACCATCCATGCCGGTGTGCTGTTGCGCTATGTGCCTCTGACGGCGGAGCGGGTTACCGGCATCGTCTCCCGTGGCGGCTCCATTCTTGCGAAGTGGTGTCTGGCGCACCATCAGGAGAACTTCCTCTACACCCATTTCGAGGAGATCTGCGAGATCATGAAGGCCTACGATGTGGCCTTCTCTCTGGGTGACGGCTTACGTCCCGGATCGCTGGCGGATGCCAACGATGCGGCCCAGTTCAGTGAGTTGGAGACCCTGGGTGAATTGACCAAGGTGGCCTGGGAACACGACGTTCAGGTGATGATCGAAGGGCCGGGTCATGTGCCGATGCAGATGATCAAAGAGAATATGGAGAAGGAGCTGGAGGACTGTTTCGAGGCGCCTTTCTACACCCTGGGCCCGTTGGTGACCGATATCTCCCCGGGCTATGACCACTTCAGTTCCGGTATTGGCGCGGCGCAGATCGGTTGGTACGGCACGGCCATGCTCTGTTATGTAACCCCCAAGGAGCACCTTGGCCTGCCGAATAAAGAGGATGTTCGTGAAGGCATCATTACCTATAAGGTTGCCGCTCATGCCGCCGATCTGGCGAAAGGATTTCCTGGCGCCCAGTTGCAGGACAATGCCATGTCCAAGGCGCGCTTCGAATTCCGTTGGGAGGATCAGTTCGCGCTCAGTCTCGATCCCCAGCGGGCGATCGAGTTCCACGATGAGACGCTGCCTCATCAGGCCCACAAAGTCGCCCATTTCTGTTCCATGTGCGGGCCCCACTTCTGCTCCATGAAGATCACCCAGGATGTGCGGGAGTATGCCAAGACCCACGGGATGAGTGACGGCGATGCGTTGCAACAAGGCATGGAAGAGAAAGCCGTGGAGTTCAAAAAGCAGGGGAGTAAGCTCTACAAAGCATTATGAGGCTGGACCGGTATCTCAGTCAGGTCACTGAACTGAGTCGCTCGGAATCACGCCAAATGATCCGTGCCGGGCGGGTGAGTGTCGATGGCTTAGCGATCGCCCAGCCGGCCCATCAGGTCGACAGCCGTGCGCAGATCCACTTGGATGAGCGACTGCTGGACAGACCTATGCCCCGCTACTACATGGTCAACAAACCGGCAGGTGTGGTCTGTGCCACACGGGACCCCAGCCATCGAACCATTCTTGAGCTGTTGGGTCTGAGCCGACCGAAGACGCTGCATATCGCGGGACGACTCGATATCGATGCCACCGGACTGGTGTTGGTCACTGATGACGGTCAGTGGTCACACCGTATTACTTCTCCGGGCAGAAGCTGCGGCAAAACCTATCTGGTGACGTTGAAGTATCCGTTGCAGGAAGCTCAGGCAGCAACCCTTCGCCAAGGGGTTTCACTGCGTAATGAGAACAAGCCGACCCGTCCTGCGGAACTGCATCAGTTGGGCGAAACCCAGTTGACGCTGACCATCACCGAAGGTCGCTATCACCAGGTCAAAAGGATGTTTGCCGCCGTGGGTAATCGGGTGGTTGGACTGCATCGTCAAGCCATCGGCCCCCTGACTCTGGACGAGTGTCTCTCAGCTGGAGATTACAGAGTGCTAACCCAGAACGAGATCGACAGTTTTTGAAACGCTCTTCTAGCGTGACTTGTTTGTAAAATTCCGTTAAATCAGACGGATTGCTAAAGTTCTTTCGCAGATCGCCGAACTATTATCTACCTGGCCGCTAGGATATTTATTAAATTTCCGCAGTTGGATTGCCGACAGGCAGTTTGCTTGTGTCTGAGTGGTAGCTCTTCTGTCGCCAGGGTAATGTCGGTGCTGAGCAAGCTGGATCGCACATGCACTAAAACTATTTGTAGACCTAATGTTATCCAAGGTGGATGAGCGGCTCATTACAGCTGTCATCATGGAAGAAAGGATTGGGTGTTCAGCAGACAGACCATTGAATGGCCGGGATGCTCATAATCACTATCTTGGGGCAATTTTAGGGTATTTATTGTGCGGGGAAAGGTCTCAGCGGCGACTGATCCATGGTCCGGGCTTACCGAAGATGAAATATTGCATCTGCGGGAAGTGATCGATGCCTGCGATGTGGGGCTCTGTCTGGTTGACCGCAATAAGCGGGCGCTGATCTGGAATCCCTGGCTGGCCGATTATCTGGGCAACCTGCCGCAGTTCTCAGAACACGCAACCATCGAATCCCTGATTCCGGCGCTGGCGGGACCGAGATTCGATAGCATGGTCCATCTGGCAATCGCCCTGTCGCAAAAGCAGGGAGTGGAGGCCAGCAAAAAACAGACGCAACTGTCGCGTCATCTTTTCAGTCTCGAGAACGGTCAATTTTTAAGGGTCAGTGTGCGGCCCATGGTGATGCATCCGGGATTCTGTCTGGTGCAGATCAATGAGCTGGCAGCCGAACAGAAAGCGCCCAGCTTGTCAGGTCTTGGACTCACTGAACATCGCACCCGGGCGATACTCTCCTCGGTAGAGGATGCCGTCATTCTGGTTAATGCCGAAGGAATGGTGGAGTTTGTCAATCTGGCCGCTGAGAGTATGACCGGTTTCCAGAGTCAACGTATATCCGGCCGTCCTCTGGCTGAGGTCTATCAGGTCTATGATGAGATGACTCAGTCGGCTCCGCTGTTGACCCTCGAGCAGATTCTTGCCGATGACAGTCGGCAGCTGGTACTGGTTCATCGTGAGGGATTGACGATCCCCATCCAACAGACGATCACCCGCCTGAAGGGGGATGATGGTCAACTGGAAGGGTTTGTGCTGGTTTTCAAGGATACCAGCCAGTCCCGCAAGTTGGCGGCCCAACTGAATTGGCAGTCGACCCATGATCCGGTCACCCGACTCTACAATCGGGTTGAGTTCGACCGTCGACTCTCACTGCTGCTGGATGAGACCCAATTTGAAGATGAGCAGCACTGTCTGCTCTTTCTGGATATCGACCGCTTTATCATCGTCAACGACAACTGCGGTTACGCGGCAGGTGATGAATTGTTGAGGCAGCTCGCCGCCTTGATCAAACGTTCAATTCGCACCAGCGATTTGATTGCCCGCCTGGGTGGGGATGAGTTCGGGATTCTGCTCAGTCAGTGCACACTGGAAGTGGCGGAACGCATTGCCGAGACGATCCGCCAGGAGGTCCAGGCGTTCCGCTTTGCCTGGGAGGGCAAGACCTTCTCCCAGAGTCTCAGCATCGGCATGGTGCCGATCGACAGACATAGCGAGAGCGTGGAGCAGATTCTTGGACACGCGGATATTGCCTGCCTCACGGCAAAAGAGGAGGGGCGAAACAAAATCCACATCTACGATTCGGTGGACAGCTCCGCAGCCAAGCGTCATGGTGAGACCCAGTGGGTGACCCGCATTCGAACCGCCCTGGAAGAGGACCGCTTTACACTCTTTGTGCAACCGATTACATCCCTCAATGATGAAGATGGGGTGCAAGAGCATGTGGAGGTGCTGATCCGCTTGCTCGATGAGGATGAAAACCTGATCCCGCCTGGCGCCTTCATTCCGGCTGCGGAACGGTTTGGTCTGATGCCGGCCGTGGATCACTGGGTCGTGGACCAGGTGGCCCGTTTCATTACCCATAATCGGGACTCCTGTCTGAATGCAGGACGACGCTTTTTCGTCAATCTCTCCGGCCATTCAGTCGTTGATGATGAGTTTCTGCAGTGGATACTGCTGACCATCAGGGAGCGGGATATCCCTGCAGGCATGCTCTGTTTCGAAGTCACCGAGACTGCCGCCATCTCCAATCTCACCTCGGCTGAGCATTTCATGCGCACCCTGCAGCGCTATGGTTGTGAATTCGCCCTGGACGATTTTGGCAGTGGCCTCTCCTCCTTCGGCTATCTCAAACATCTGCCGGTGGAGTATCTGAAAATCGACGGCGCGTTCGTTCATGACATGCTTGAGAATGCGATCGACGAATCGATGGTCGAGGCGATCAATCGCATCGGCCACATCATGGGGCTGGAGACCATCGCCGAGTTTGTCGAAACCGAGGAGATTCTGCAGCGACTCGAGGCGATCGGGGTCGACTATGTGCAGGGGTATGGGGTTTGCCGGCCCTTCCCGATCAAACGCCTGCTGGATGCCACTCCGGCCGCCGAATAGTTCACTTTCAAGCACAACAGGGCGTATTGGATCAGTGTTAACAGGCCCTAGAGCGTAACCACCAGTCGAACGGCGTCCAGGCGCAGACGGGTGGATTGCAGCTGCTGGTGTAGCGCCATCCCCTGCTGCTGAAGCATTTCGATCTCTTCACTACGCACCGCAGGGTTGTGTTTTTTCAGGGCCTGCATGCGCTGAATCTCGGTTGTGTAGTATTTCATCATTTTCGCCGCTGACTGTTTAACCTGCTCATCCACCAGATTGGCTGCGGCCTCTTCCGCTGCTGCGACCAGCGAACGCAACTGTGACCGATAACTGTTGATCACCGGTAGTAGGGCTTTGCGATCCAGCTCCTCGGCATGCTCGAGCAGCGAGTCGCAGTCCGCCAGGTGGTCGAGTCGCCGGCCTTTGGCGTCGATCAGGATGCGGCTTAAGGTGGTTGGCAGAAAGCGGCCTACCTGGAGTTTTCTGGGCGCCGGACACTCCACCACAAACAGGCACTCCAGCAGCAGCTGTCCTTTGCTGAGTTTCGGGTGCTTGCAGGCCATTGCCGTGCTGTTACCGGTCTGGATACCAATTACCTGATCCATGGCGTTACGCACCAGTGGGTGTTCCCAGGTAAGAAAGTGTCGCTCTTCGTGGCTCAGGGCGTCACGCCGACTGTAGGTGGCGGTCAGGCCATCGGCCGGCAGACCGGGTAGTGAACCGGCGATCACTTGTTCGCCGGGACGCAGGATCAGACCCGCCTCGCCCAGCTCTTCCGTTTCGATGTTGTAACAGTCAAACAGCTGTTGGAGATAGTCTGGCAGCTGTTGCGAGTCGTCCTGTTCTGCCAGCTGTTCTACCAGCTGGCTGGCAATGGGCTGCCGACAGGCGCCAAGCTCAAGCAGGTGGTCCCGCCCCTGCTGCAGGCGCAGCTGTATCTGCTGTTTCAACTCACGGGTACGTTCAATCAGATCCGCCAGAACGGCTGGCTCCTGCTCCTCTTCGATCAGTTGCCAGAGTTCGCCACCAAGTTGCTCGCTGATCTGTTGAGCGCCGGGCACATGCTGGCGAAAGGCGTCCAGGCCATCCCGATACCAGTGCAGCATCACCGACTGGGGGCCAGGGTCCATATAGGGCTGATGGATGGTGACGGTCTGTTGCTGGCCGATTCGGTCGAGACGGCCGATGCGCTGTTCCAGCAGATCGGGATCTGCCGGCAGATCGAACAGAATCAGGTGGTGGGCAAACTGAAAATTGCGTCCTTCACTGCCGATTTCCGAACAGATCAGGAGGCGGGCTCCTTGTGGATCGGCAAACCAGGCGGCTGCCCGGTCTCGCTCCACAATCGTCATGTCCTGATGGAATACCCCGGCGGAGATGCCGGACAGGTTGCGAACCGCCTGCTGCAACTCCACGGCGGTCTTATCGTGGCTGCAGATCAACAGAAACTTGTCGTCGGCCTGCTTGCGCAGCAGCTCGATCAGCCAGGAAACCCTGGGGTCCACCTGCCACCACTCAGGGTGGCCCTGCTCACTGTAGAGTCGTTCCGGGGTAAGTCGCAGGTTGGCTGAAGGGATACCGCTCTGCTGCAGTGCGTCCCCATAGCCCTCCGGCATTGGCAGCGGGTAGGCGATCAACGCTCTGGCTGGAAAGCCGCTGATACGAGCGCGGGTGTTGCGGAACAGTACCCGTCCGGTCCCATGTCGATCGAGCAGGTTGTTGATCAGGTTCTCTCGCGCATCGTTTCGTTCAGCCGGATCCCGGGTCGGATCATTGAGCAGACTCAGCAGCGGAGCGCTTTCGGACTCATCCAGTTTGTTCAGCAGCGCCTGAGTGGCTTTCTCGGGTAGCGGCTCCTCCCGCAACAGATGCTCCACGGCTTCCGCGACCGGCTGATAGTGCTGCTCTTCCTGGAGGAAACTCTGCAGATCGTAGTAGCGATCCGGGTCGAGCAGGCGCAAGCGGGCAAAATGGCCGGCCTGACCGAGCTGTTCCGGGGTGGCGGTCAGCAGCAGTACCCCGGGAGTGCGCAATGAGAGGGCTTCGACCAGCAGATACTCCGCACTGGGGTCCTCTTCCGACCAGGTCAGATGGTGTGCCTCATCGACAATCAGCAGATCCCACTCCCCATCCAGTGCCTGGCTGAGGCGGGCTGGATTGTGGTGAAAAAGATTCAGACTGCAGAGCACCAGCTGTTCCGCATGGAACGGGTTGTCCGCCTGCCCCGAGTCCTGAATGGCCTGGCAGGTCTCTTCATCGAGGATGCGGAATTTCAGATTGAAGCGTCGCAACAGCTCAACCAGCCACTGATGGACCAGTGGATCCGGCACCAGGATTAATACCCGGCTGGCCCGTCCGGTCAGCAGTTGCTGGTGGAGGATCAGGCAGGCCTCGATGGTTTTTCCCAGGCCCACTTCGTCAGCCAGCAGCACCCTGGGCGCGGGTCGTCCGGCCACTTCATGGGCGATATAGAGCTGATGAGGGATCAGATCGATGCGCGGGCCGGTCAGGCCGAGCAGAGAGGAATGCTGCTGTTTCCCCAGGTGGCTGAGGGTCAGCTGACGCAGGTTGAACCAGTGGGGGGGATCAATCTGACCGGTGAGCAGCCGTTGTTTGGGTTGGTCGATGCGCAGGGTGTCACTCAACTCCAGCTCTTCAAGGCGCACCTGACTGCCATCGGACCGATCACCCAGGTAGGTGATCAGGCCGTCATTGAGCAGGGTCTGACGGACACTCATCTGCCAGCCTTCACGACTCTCGATCTGGTCACCGGCGGTGAACGCCACCCGGGTCAGAGGGGCTCCCTCGATGGCGTAGACCCGGCTCTCGTCGATGGCCGGGAAGTGGATGGTGACCCGGCGGCCTTCACAGCCGGTAATCACCCCCAGACCGAGTTCCGATTCCGTGTCACTGATCCAGCGTTGACCCGGCAGAAAAGATGGCATAGTCATGGTCCTGCAAAAAAGGGGCTGATGATAATGGCTATCGGTACGCTTTAACACCCTGGCGTCAACGGTAACCCGGTTGTCAGGTCTCAGTTTGGTCTTCTCTGATATGATTGCCTCACCTTGAATAACGAGAATAGATGTTGTGGAAGCGATATTTGAAAAACTACTCTGGAACAGCCGGCTGATTGTCCTCGCCGCTGTGGTTGCCAGCCTGGCGGCAGCCGTTGCCATGTTCTATATGGCCTCTGTGGATGCCTTCTATATGATCAGCCATTTAGGTCACTATGCCTCGCCGGCCCTGACGGGTGAGGAGCGGGTGGCGCTGCGTTCAACCACGGTGACCCATGTGGTGGAGATTGTCGATGGCTATCTGTTGGCGACGGTGCTGCTGATCTTTTCACTTGGCCTGTATGAGCTGTTCATCAGCAAGATCGATCAAGCCGAGGGTTCTGACAGTGCTTCAAACGTCCTGATGATCACCAGCCTGGATGACCTGAAGAGCCGCCTTGCCAAGGTGGTGATGATGATCCTGGTGGTGCGATATTTCGAGTTCGCCCTCAGTATGGAGTTCTCGACGCCGCTGGACCTGCTGCAATTTGCCGGCGGAATTGCACTGCTCGGGCTTGCTCTCTATCTGTCCCACATGGCGGATAAGAGTGGTCATTGAGCGATCTCACGGCTGAGAGCGGTCATCGGGATCTCCCCCAAGCCGACTGGCAGGGTCTCACGCTCGGGACTTGCCCAGGCAAAGTTCCCCGGAACCTATGTGTTGCTGTTGCACAATCCCAGGCGCCAACAGATCCAGGTAGGTCGTCTGGGGCTGTGCGATTTCGTCCGCGGTTGGTATCTCTACGTCGGCAGCGCCTTCGGCCCCGGTGGGGTGGCTGCGCGTTGCGCTCACCATCGGCGGATCAGTCTGCGCCCCCGCTGGCATATCGACTATTTACGCGCCGCCACCAATCTGCGCCAGATCTGGTATAGCAATGACCCCCGGCGCCGGGAACATCAATGGGCAGCCCTGCTCGGCGAACCGCTCGGATTGGGCCAACCGATCGGTGGATTCGGTTCATCTGACTGCGATTGCGGGAGTCACCTCTTTATTTCTGCGGTCAAACCCGATTGGAAGGCGTTTGCGGTGCTTGCTGGTGAACGTTTGAGCGCCCAACAGGCGATTAATTGTGAAATTGTTTAATTGATAATTATCCTTTATAGGCAATTTACTTATGTTTAACGTATAATCCAGCATTTTTGTGGGAACGGACTCTGTAAAATCAACCCCGCAGCTGTATTTATCTAACCGAACTATTGAGGATAAACTCCTGATGAATAAGATGAAATCATACTTGCTGGCTACCAGCGCTTCTGTCCTTGCTCTTGGTGCTGTAGCGACTGCGTCCGCCGATCCCGTTGCCCTGGCAACCCAGCGTGGCTGCATGGCATGCCATCAGATTGAGACCAAGGTTGTGGGTCCTGCCTACAAAGAAGTGGCTGCAAAGTACAAAGGCCAGGCTGATGCTGTAGCGGCACTCTCTGCCAAAGTCAAAGCCGGCGGTTCCGGTGTCTGGGGTCCAGTACCTATGCCACCTAACGCCCATGTCAGCGACGAAGACATCAAAGTCATCGTAGAGTGGGTCATGACCCTCTGATTCGGGTTGTTTAGCGGCCTTTCGGCCGTTAAGAGAAAAAGCGCCAGGCAGATGCCGGCGCTTTTTTTTTGCCTGTTGTTCGCCCCGATTGACTCTTCAGCTGGCCGTGACAGCCGTGTGAATTGCCCTGAATGAGTCATTTGAAACGCTTTTTTCAATTTTTCATGTGGATTGATTGTACGGGATTACCTTTATAATCTCTTTCATGCCATTCGATCCTGCTGGTGGACTTCGTCAACCAGCAAGTGCGCGAGGGCATGGATCTGGAGAAAGCGGTGGTCAACTCGGCAGCGGTACGAGCCAAACCCATTGCGCTGACCGCCGTGGCTGCGATGGCGGGTGTTTTTATATCCTCGACAACCCGATTTTCATCGGTCTCACCGTCTCGCTGATCTTCGGTCTCTTCGTTTCCACCGTGCTTACCCTGGCGGTGATACCGGTGGTCTACTATGCGGCCATGCGTAATCGTATCCGGGCTATGTATCTATAGCCCGGATACGCTTGCCTATTCTATGGGATGCAGCTTCTATACGTACTGCCCGCAACTCTAGGCTAGATTGCTACGCTGGCTCTGCGTCGATGAGCCAATGCCTTGATCTTAAATTCACGGTGCTTGGTGTTACGGGAGAGTGTTCTGAACTATTCTAGAAAGTAGGTTTGGCATTCAACTGACCGGGAAAGATCATTGCCAAAGTTTCAGCAGGTGATTAAAAGGTTTCTTAGGGTGCGATCTGACGTTTTGAATGCCTATCCGATTAGCCTGAGTATCTGCCTGATTGGCTTTCTGGCGCACTTATCCTTCATATTCCTGTTTGATTATTGGGCAATTCCCTCACTCTCCTATTTCAATATCTTTAGCAGTCTGTTGTGGGCTTGGGCGATTGCAGAAGTGGTGCGAGGGTACGTCGCCCGCTCAGTCTATATCGGCACTGCCGAGGTGCTGCTTCATGCTGTGATTGCTATGTCAATACTGGGATTGGATTCAGGGTTCGATCTCTATCTATGGCCGTTAGCAGGATGGCTGGCATATAACCCCAACATCAAGAAAATGTTTGCTCTGATCGCCGGTTCAGCCAGCATCATATTGTGGATGTGGGGTAGAACCTATTGGGGGCAGGCGGCCGATGTGCCCATAGCCGCGGAAACGCTTGATATGATGCTGCGGTTGAATACCATTATTGCAGGTAGCGCGTTTATTGTAGGCATCATCGGTGCACGGATGCATGTTGATAGGCAAAGCGAGATGTTATCAGCGCAGGCTGACAGGGATGAGCTGACTGGTCTGTATAACAGACGCTTTGTGATCGAACATATAAGTAGTTACGAACGCGGAGGACGGCTTGATAGACGGGCTTATGCCTTGATCATGACAGACATTGATCTTTTTAAGGCCGTGAATGATAAATTCGGGCATGAGATCGGCGACAAAGCCCTTGAAGTCTTCTCCAAGGCTCTTCAGCGTTTTTTCAGAAAAGAGGATATGGTGGCACGTTGGGGTGGCGAGGAATTTATCATTGTGCTGCCAAATTGCACGCTTGAAGAAGCGTCAGCAAAGGCGGAGGCTATTCGAAGCGCTATAGCGGATGAACCGGTTGCCCGCGATCGAAATCAATCTGTTTATTTAACCGCAAGTTTCGGGGTGACAGAAAGTTTGGATGGAGAGCGCTTTTCAGATCTTCTATCAAGAGTAGATAAGCTGCTGTACCAGGCTAAGGAGTCTGGACGAAACTGCGTTGTTTCAGGCTAGTTAGGATGGGGTAGGGCCAGGCCAGAGAGAGATGGTTTCTGGTGGTTGGGGCGTTAATTCTCTGGCCCAGTTTTAACGATTGGCGCAATCCATAGGGCCCTTTATGCTCAGCATGTTCGCGGTCATGACCTCGGGCTGATGCAGTTGCTGTAGCAGGCTGTTACTCTTGCTCCTGTCTTTCGACAACAAGTCGAAATTCCAGGTAGTACTCGACATGCCGGAGGGGACCAGTCTTGAGCAGACCACCAAGGTTCTCGACGCCATGAGAGACTACCTGGGCACCGTGCCCGAGGTGACTGACTACCAGGTCCACTCCGGCACCGCTTCGCCCATCGGTTCCAACGGCCTGGTTCGCCAGTACTATCTGAGAGAGGATGCTCACCTGGGTGATATCCAGGTCAACCTGGTGAAAAGCAGTACCGGAGCCGCAAGAGCCACCAGATCGCCCTGGCGGTGCGCGAGCCCCTGCAGGCCATCGCCCGGGAGTTCAACGGCAATGCCAAGATCGTCGAGGTGTCGCCCGGTCTGCCAGTGATGTCACCGTAGAGTGGGTCATGAGCCTCTGATTCGAGCTGCTTAACGGCCCTCCCGGCCGTCAAGAGAAAAAGCGCATGGCAGATGCCGGCGCTTTTTTTGCCTGTTGTTCGGCTCAATTGACCCTTCAGCTGGCCCCGGTAGCAGGGTCATATGCCCTGAATGAGTCATTTGACACACTTTTTTTCAATTTTTCATGTGGATTGATTGCGCGGGATTGCCTTTATAATCTCTTTAATGCCATGCTCCCGGGCCACGGGAATATAATCTTGTTGAATAATTCGGTGGTTGACCCTGTCAGCAATCTGGCTGTCAGCCTCCCTGATAAAAAACTGTGTTCACTGGAGAAAGAGATGAGCTTGCAACGTTTGCTTCCAATCCTTGGCTTTTGCCTGTTTTTCATGGGTCAACAGCTGATGGCCGGTTCTGCCGTGATGGCCGACGATCCCTATGTCCGCGCTGTACCCCCCGGCCAGCCGAATTCCGCCTCATTCATGACCCTGCATAACATGGGTAAAAAGGATCTCGCTCTGGTTAGCGCCAGCAGCAGTGCCGCTGAAGTTGTCGAGCTGCATACCCACACCATGGAAGATGGCATGATGCGGATGCGTAAAGTGGAAAAGATCGACCTGCCTGCGGAACAGAAAATCAGCCTGAAGCCGGGTGGGCTGCATGTCATGCTGATCGGCTTGAAGCAGAAACTGGTGCCGGGTGAGAAGATCGGCCTGACCCTCAGCTTCGACGATGGATCGGAGCTCAAATTGGATGCTCCGGTGCGCAAGCTGCGTATGAAGATGAAACAATCCGACCACGGTAGCCACAACCACTGAGCTGGATTGGGCTGGTCTGGCTAGAGGTTTATGCGGGTTTTTTATCCTCAAGTGAGCACGAATGTCGCTAACCAGGGTGTAGCCATGTGGCCCCGGTCTCCACATGGTTGCACAGTCTCGATGGCATTCGGCCGGGGATTGTTTGCATGAAACAGTCCCTCATAGAGTCACACGCTGCCATGCAGCAGGCATTTGCTTCCGGTCTCGAACGCCTGCTGCTGCAGCCGGGGCTCGGCAGCTATATCCTGGTACACGCCAATGCCAGTTTCGATGCTGAGATCTATCGATCCCTGAAAAGCCAGCTTGCTCGTCGCTTTGATCAACAGGCGGAGTATTGCCGCCTGACCCTGAGTGAGGGACGGGAGTTGGTTGGCGCTGCCGATGACAATCTGGTGTTTCTGAAATTGATGGCCATCGGCTTCGATGGTGTGCATGCGGCTGAATTCCGCGATGAGGCGGATTGGGAGTTGCAATTCAACCATATCCGCGCATTTCGTCCCTCGCGAATGACCAGTGAGCCTGCCCTCGGTATCAGCCGTCCATTCGATCCGAACGGGTTTCATTTCAACAAACCCTTTCTGCGCAGGGAGGCCTTCTGGGCAGGCGATCTGCACGGTGTGGAAGTGGAGCTTATGTATAACAAGTTTCCCTTTGTACCGATGCACTGCCTGCTGGTTCCCGATCGCACCCAGCGCCTCCCCCAACTGTTGACCCGCAAATACCACGACTATGTCTGGGAGCTGGTTGACCGGTTGTGTAGCGGCCTGCCTGGTGTCGGTATCGCCTACAACAGTTTTGCCGCCTTTGCCTCGGTCAATCATCTTCACTTTCAGCTTTTCATCAGGCCAAAGCCGCTACCGCTGATGCGCGATCATTGGCGGCACAATGGCGGAGAGCGGGATTACCCGCTGAATTGCGAAATCTATGAATCGGCGGCTGAGGCTTGGCAGCGGATTGAGTCACTGCACCGCTCGGAGGTCAGCTACAATCTGGTCTACCAGCCAGGCAGGCTCTACTGCATTCCCAGGAAACGTCAGGGCAGTTATGAGCATCAGCCCTGGACCAGAGGATTTGCCTGGTATGAGTTGGCTGGGGGATTCACGACCTTCAGCCGGTCGGATTTCGACACCCTGGATGCCGATGCAATCACCCGGGAACTGGTCAAGCTGCGACCGGAATCTGTCGGCTCAGGTCAGCCAGTGGACCAGGTAGTAGAGACGAAACCCCTCCGATGAGCGGGAAGGACCGTTGACCTGTGCCGCGTGGAGGTTCTCCTGTTCGGTGGCCTTTTGGATCGCCTCTTCCGCCGATGAGGCGAGGGTGACACAGTTTTCCGGAAATCGATCCCGACGTCGGCTGGGGGTGTAGATGACCGCATAGCTGGTGCGTACGATCGATTGGTCCGGATCTTTCTGCATCTTGATGGGCCTGAGCGGATAGGAACCTGGAGTTTATCGGTAACCCGGTTTGCAGACAAACGGGCCGGCTGTTCGCTGCCGGAGTGGTCGCTGATGGCAATTCCGGATTGGCGGAATGGTGATGCTCTCGAACCCTGGGCTTGGATGGTGATCGAAGGCTGGTGAGTGGCATGCCATCCGGCTGGCTGATCCTCTCCGGCATGTTACAGACCAGGCCGAGTTTTCGGAGTCGTCCGGCCACTGCTGAAGCGATGGATTTTGACCTTTATTAGAAAATTCTGGTATAGTTTCGCAGCTTTTTTACGGTCTTTGGGTGGGCTGACAACGCTCTGGCTGCCACCGGAAGGTCCGGGATTTTTAACATATCCAGCATAATTCAGAGCAGGATTGATCATGAATAAATGGTTCGTAACCGCAACCCTAGCCCTCTCTTTCAGTGTCGGCCTTGTGCAGGCTGCAGGCAATGCAGAAGACGGTAAAAACAAATCCGCTGTCTGTGCCGGTTGTCATGGCGCTGAAGGCAACAGCCCTCTCAACCCAGTCTGGCCAAAAATCGCCGGACAGCATCCGGCGTATATTGAAAAGCAGATCAAGGATTTTAAGGCGAACAAGCGCAGTGATCCGATGATGTCGCCAATGGCCGCTCCTCTGAGCGACCAGGATATCGCCGATCTTGCTGCCTTCTACTCCAGTCAGACCATCAAAACCGGTGTGGCTGCTGCGGACAAGGTTGAAGCGGGTGAGCGTCTCTATCGGGCCGGAAATGCCGATACCGGTGTGGCCGCCTGTATGGCCTGTCACGGACCATCCGGTGCGGGTAACCCCCAAGCCAACTTCCCAGCCATCGCCGGTCAGCATGCCACCTATGTGGAAAAGGCACTGAAGGATTTCCGTGCCGGCACCCGCACCAATGACGCCAGCAAGATGATGCAGGGTGTGGTCGAGAGAATGACCGATCAAGAGATGGCCGAGGTGGCCCAGTACATACAGGGGCTCAGTCGTTAAGCAGCCCGGCTGTTCCGATCGAAAAAGGCGGTACCTGGCGTACCGCCTTTTTTTTCGGGCTGCCATCATGTCTTTGAGGGCCTGCAGCCAGGTCGGCCCGGTCGGCAGTGGGCTCGGGGCCTGGAAACAGTAGTCAGGTCACACTATTATTGCGAGATTGAACCTGGTTCCTGAACAGTTTTTGCTTTTTGTCTAAAGTGACGGTTGTAACTTAAGTTTTTTTGTATTTATCCGCCATAGAAAGTGATATCAGAAAAGAAAAAAGCGTCGCAGAACGAATGAATAAGCAAATCATAGAGAATCAAGCCACGCTGGATGATACCCACCGGTTGCGCCTGCTCAGCTACAACATTCAGGCCGGTGCGGACACCCGTCGTTACCGGGAGTATGTGACCCGTGGCTGGAAACAGGTTCTTCCCCACAAAGACAAACGGCACAATTTGAATCGTATCTCCCATCTGTTGAAGGACTTCGATGTGGTGGGGCTTCAGGAGGTCGACTCTGGCAGCTTTCGCAGCGGTTTCATCGATCAGACCGCCTATCTCGCGGAATTGGCAGGATTTCCCTTCTGGTATCGCCAGGTCAATCGTAAGTTGGGGAAGCTGGCCCAGTACAGCAATGGGGTGCTGAGTCGGGTACAACCGAGCATGATTGCCGAACATCGGCTGCCTGGCCTGCCGGGCCGGGGTGCGGTGCTGATGGAGTTTCAGACCAATGAGAAACCCCTCGGTATCTGCATAATGCATCTTGCCTTGGGCCGGCGTGCCAGGCTGCGTCAGTTCTCCTATGTCAGCGAACTGGTCTCCCACTACTCCCACCTGGTACTGATGGGGGATTTCAATTGCGGCTGCAGCTCCACAGAATTCCAGTATCTGATGGAGAATACCAACCTGCAGGGCAGCGCCTGTGACATGATGACCTTTCCCAGTTGGCGCCCCAGCAAGAAACTGGACCATATTCTGGCCTCGCCCAGTCTGAAAGTGTCAAAATCGGAGGTCCTCAACTATGCCCACTCTGATCACCTGCCGATCAGCCTGGAGATTGAGTTGCCTGAAAATGTGGTTTTTCCTGCTGCCGCCTGATAGTTCGGCTGTCGATCCGAGACGTGACCTATGAACGATACCGACTGGAAAAAACGTTATGACGACCTGCTGCGCCAATCCGAAAGTGAAGACAAGGCAAACAAGGCTCTGGAGGAGTTGCTGACGCGGACCGTCATCCGTTTGACCATCGCCGCCAGTGGCCTGGATAACCGGCTTGAACCCCATCTGAAGTCGGTGCGCAATGCGGTCCGGGGTGGGAGCGGTTCGATTTCCCAGGATAAACTGAATGAGATCACCGATGGGCTGCTCCATTTTGCCGAACAGCAGGACAGTGCGGCTGCAGATGAGGGTGAGGTCTATCAAAAGCTGCTCACTCCATTCAATCTCTCCAAGAAGGCCCTGGCCGAAACCACAGAGCTGCTTGAGCAATTGGTCAGTGATCCGGCTGAGATGAAGGAGAAATCCTTCGCCCGGCTGGTACGTCTGCTAGGGCAAGGTAACCAGGCTGCCGGCGAAAAAAAATCCGCAGGTCTGTTCAGCAGGCTGCTGGGGCATACTGAAGAGTCGGGACCCAAGCCGAATCAGATCCTGTTGAATCTGCTCGAACAGGCCTCCTGGCCTGGTCACTGGGGCGAACCGATCAGTAGTTTCAAGCATCGTCTGCTGAAGGATGCGGCGGATGATGCCTGGGTCGGCGTGCTGGATGACCTGCTCGCCTTGTCCGCCAAGTCATTTGGTGAGATCCAGTCAGAGATACAGGAGGCCGAGGATTTTCTTGAAGAGCTGACCCAGCGCCTGCAGGACCTGGGCCTGCACCTGCAGACGGCCCACGAAGGGCGGGATAAGATGGTTCAGCATGGGCGCACCCTGAGTGAACAGGTACACGGTCAGGTCGGGGATATCGGTACTCACGTTGCCCAAGCCACCGATCTGCAGCAGTTGAAAGATGCTGTCAGCCAGCGGATCACCCTGGTGCAACAGAGTATCGACAGCTATCTGGAAGAGGAGCAAAGCTTTCATCAGCAGGCCGAGGAAGGGGAGCAGGCCCTGCGTGAACGCCTCACCCAACTGGAACAGGAGTCCACAGAACTGAGGTCCCGTATGGTCGAGGCGCACCATATGGCGCTGCTGGATGCGGTCACTGGCCTGCCCAACCGGTTGGCCTACGAGGAGCGTATTGAGCAGGAGGTGGCTCGTTGGAAGCGCTTTGACAGTCCGCTGACCATGTTGGTCTGGGATGTGGACGACTTCAAGAAGATCAATGATCGCTATGGACACCAGGCCGGTGACAAGGCGCTCAGGGTGATTGCTCAGAGTCTCAAGGCACGTTTAAGGGAAACTGATTTCATCGCCCGCTTCGGTGGTGAAGAGTTTGTCTGTCTGCTCTGCGGGGCCGAAGATGAAGAGGCCCTGAGTGTGGCAGAAGAGATGCGTCAATCAGTCGAGAGCAACGGGTTCCATTCACATGGCAAACCGGTGATTGTCACCATCTCCTGCGGCCTGACCAGCTTCCGTAAGGGGGATGGGGTGGACCAGGTGTTCTCACGCGCGGACAAAGCTCTCTATCAGGCAAAGCGCAAAGGCAAGAATTGCTGCGAACTGGTCTGACGTCCGGCCCGTTTTTTAAAAGTCCGCAAATAAACGCGAATAGACGCAAATTCTGTGGATTGGTCCGGCAGTCGTAACTGAATCCACATATTCTGATGGGATGCAATCCATTTGCTACAAGACGTAATGTCTTGGTGGGGCATGGCCCCACCCTACCTTATAATTCAGGGCGTAGTGTGGGGCCATGCCCCAGTACCTTAAAATTCAGGGCGTAGGGTGGGGCCACGCCCCACCAAATACTGCTTAAGTAAGACCACTCCAGTCTGGGCAGGATAGGGTGTAATTCGGCCACACAGCGCCATTTGTGTTCATTTGCGGACTTAACTACGAGATCAGTCTGCTCGCACCGCAATCCCGATCAATCCTGTTGATAGAAATAGTGCCAGATCGCGCCGTTACTGGCCTGTTGCAGGATCTCGAGCAGGCGTGGCGAGGGGATCGCCTCCTGAGGAAAAATGTTCTCGATCTTCAGCAGAAACCGGCCAAAGCCTGCGCTCTGTTTGAAGTCGTAGCTGGCTGGATCCTGCCGGTGCCCGCAGTGGGGACATTCAGCCAGTTGTTGAGGCTCCCTTTGCCAGTCACTGATGCGCTTTCGACAGGTGTCACAGCGGGGAGGGAGGCTATTTTTGCCGGTCAACAGCCGGGGCGCCGGATGTGGCCCATCCACCCGCAGATGGCAAAAGGGTTCACCACTCTCATCCGGTTCAAGTTTGATGAAGGGCGAGCAGCCCATGAAGGTTATCAGCTGCATGAACGTCTCACCCAGCAGAAAGCCTTGTTCCGCTTCTCGGGGTGACGCGATCAGGCCGATATCCCTCAATGTATCAAACAGGCTGGCGGGATCTTCCGGCACTAAATAGGGGTCCTGGGGTGTCAGCACCAGCCGACCGGTATGCAGCCGTTGGCTCATTGCTCTTTGGGGCCGGGAAGTTGTGGGCTCTGGGGACGGAACAGAGGTACCGCTGTGATGCTGTTTTTCGGTGAACCATCCACCAGCTTGTCGCTGTAGGTCATATACACCAGGGTGTTGCGTTTGGCATCGTAGAAGCGCACGACCTGCATGGTCTTGAACAGAATCGAGGTGCGTTGTTTAAAGACCTCTTCCCCATCCCTCGACTGATTCAGAATGTCGCCGGGCAGGTTCACCAGTCCGGTCTGCCGGCAGGCGATCGAGGCATCGGAGGTGTCCTCGGCAATCCCCATGGCACCGCCCATACCGCCGGTCTTGGCCCGACTCAGATAACAGGTGACGCCCGCAACCGCCGGATCGTCAAAGGCTTCGATGACCACCTTGTCATTCGGGCCGAGCATTCGGAATTTGGTGCTGACCTCACCCAGCTGTTCTGCCTGTAGGGAAGTCAGGCACAACAGAATCAAACCTAAAGTCCATAGTGTTTTCGAGTTCATGGTGCTGTTACTGATCAATTGACTACCAGCCGACGTTTTTCGACCACAACCGTTCCGGTTTTCGGCTGTCGTTATGATACGCATTTTTCAGCAGACTGTTTGGATGATTTTACTACCCGGTACGCAGATGGACGCAAACAGTGTTTATCAGTCTGAGGCATTTAGGACTGACGGGCAGCTTACAATGTCAGGATTTTTTAGCTTGCTGAACGTTGGGAAGGGAGAAGGTTGAAAAAAGTGACGTGCCTACCGGGATCATAGGATAGGCACGTGGTAGATACCCCATCAAATCGAGCTCTTAGTGAGTTGTTATACCCCTTACAGGCAACTGCGTCCTACCGGTGCGCTGAGTCCGGCATAGCGGCAGGCCATCTTGGCGCCACCCGGAAACAGGGTTTCGATATAACGCTTGGTCCAGTGGCAATCATCTTTATCCTTGCACAGATTTCTTGCCAGGATAGGCATTTCCGGAGCAATGCCATACTCTGCATAGAAACGATGCAGAAAATCGATCAGCAACCAGTGTTCTTCTGTCAGGGTCACGCCATCGGCATCTGCAAGTGCTTCGGCAACGGCCGGGGTCCAGTCATCCAGCGTCAGCAGATAGCCATTCTCATCGACTGCGATCATACGTCCTTCCACTTCAATAGGACGGCTTGCTTTCAGGTTTTCAGGAGAGGTGCGGGATGCTGAGTGTTCTAACCTCATAGTGGATCTCCTTTGGTGCATGCAGGTAGTTTTAATCTGTTTTAACCTGAATCCGCGGGTTGGTGGCGTTCGCAAAGCGTAAGCTATTGGTTATCCAGTGGAATAAACAAATCTCAGCTTCGCCCATGGGGTGAGCGGACATAATTCTAACCGCCGGGGAAGCAATAGCTTGCGGTCTGCGCCGTCATAAACCCATGGATTCGGGTTTTTAGGTACTGCTTACTAAACAATAGCAGTAGATAATTTATGGTTTCGCGTATCGGTTGATCTGGATCAACTCTTTTATACTTAAGAGATATTGAATATAGTCATATTTTATCAACACAAACAGATCAATTTGGCTAAATAATTTGCCCCTGGAGTCACTGGTGAGAGTTTTTTTTCATGAGCGTCGATGAATTAGATACCAGACTTCTGAGTCATTTGGGTCTGTTGTATGGTGAGCAGCAGGCTGCAACGCTGTTGCCGAAACTGCATGAGTTGATCGGTCGGCATATCGAGGAGCGGCAGGGCAAGCGCCTCGATATCCCCCGTTGGGATGAGAAGGACAGCGTGCTGATCAGCTATGGGGACAGCATTCAGTATCCGGGGATGACCCCACTGGCCTCCTTGAAACAGTTTTTGGACAGACGCCTGAATGGCGTCTTCAGCATGGTGCATCTCCTGCCCTTCTTCCCCTACAGTTCAGATGACGGCTTTTCGGTCTCCGACTTCCGTGCCGTCAATCCCCAGCTCGGGGATTGGCGGGATATCCGTGAGCTGGGTGAGAACTTCTCCCTGCTGTTCGACCTGGTGCTCAACCACATGTCCCGGGAGCATCTCTGGTTCGTCAACTTTGTGCATGACGAGGAGCCCGGGCGCGACTATGTGATCCAGGTGTCGCCGGATGAGAATCTCTCCATGGTGGTGCGGCCTCGCAGTACGCCCCTGTTGAGCCGGGTTCGTACGCCCCGCGGAATGCTCGATGTCTGGGCGACATTCAGCAATGATCAGATCGACCTCAACTACGCCAATCCGCAAGTGTTGCTCGAGTTCATCGACATCCTGCTCGACTATATCCGGCGTGGTGCACGGGCAGTGCGACTGGATGCCGTTGCCTTTCTGTGGAAGGAGATCGGTAGCAGCTGTATCCATCTGCCGCAGACCCATGAAGTGATCAAGCTCTTCAGGACACTGCTTGATGTGCTTGAACCCGGGGCGATTCTGTTGACGGAGACCAATGTTCCCCATCAGGAGAATATCAGCTACTTCGATCAGGGCGATGAGGCCAATATGGTCTATCAGTTCAGTCTGCCGCCGTTGATTCTGCATGCCATCATGTGTCAGACCACCGAGTTCCTGGTGCCCTGGGCCCGCTCTCTGGAGCAGGAGAAGTTGCCTGAAGACTGTACCTATCTGAATTTCACTGCCTCTCACGATGGGGTGGGGCTGCGTCCGCTTGAGGGCCTGGTGCCGGATGAAGATCTGGATGTGTTGCTTGATATGATGCGCCGGCGGGGCGGCTATGTCTCGATGCGCGCCACTACCGAAGGCCGGGACCGGCCCTACGAATTGAATATCAGCTATTTCGATGCCTTTGCGGCCGAGGATGATGATGTGGATCCCTGGCACATCGCCCGCTACATGCTCTCCCAGACCCTGCCGCTCTCGTTTCGGGGTATTCCAGCGGTCTACATCAACGCCCTGGGAGCAACGCCGAATGATCCACTAGGGGTGGAGCGTACCGGCATGACCCGCAGTATCAATCGGCGCAAGTGGGACGGTGCCGAGCTCGAACGGTTGATCGATCTGCCGTTGACCGATGCGGGGCAGGTATTCCCAGAATACATTCGTCGGCTGCGCATCCGCAGCGGGATCAAGGCGTTTCATCCTGATGCGCCCCAGCGGGTGCTGGAGTTGCCGGACGGGGTCCTCGGTCTGGAGCGGATCAGTCTGGATGGGGAACAGCGCGTCTACGCCATCCATAACATGACCGGTGACTTGAGATCGGTGGATATATCCGCACTGGGCGGAACGAACCAGCGCTGGTTCGATGCCCTGCATCAGGTGGTGCCGGACATGGATGGTGACGGGGTGCGGTTTCGACCCTATCAGACTGTCTGGCTGATGGCCAAGGGGTGATACTCACCGCTTCTCTGGGGCCTATTGGATTCGTGTTAACAGGCCCTAGCCTTTTCGCGGTGACATTGTGGCGTTATCAGTCTTAGCCTTAAACGGGTCTATTCACGACGTATCTTTTTTCAACGGTTATCCTCAGCCACGGCCTGGGAAAGCCGGTCGGTGAAGTCGGGCATCGCCGAGAGTACCCGCTTCCAGTTGGGGATGAACGGGGCCTCCAGCGGGTTGTCGAGAAACGCCTGGCCCGCTTCGACGATGCTTTGCTGAAACACCTCAATCGCTTCCTCTTCCGCGTGGCGGTTGAAGGCCAGGGCATTGAGCTTCGCATCGTGGTAGTACATCTCCACCATATCCAGAGCTTTACGCAGATAGGCGGCCTTCAGGCTGCGGAAGAAGGCCTGATTCATCTGAATGCCTTCGGTGGCGAGTTTGCGGTAGAAAGATTTGGCGATGTCACGGCTCATCTTCGCCAATCCGCCGGTACGATCCTCGGCGGAGAGATCCTGATGCTTGTGGTCATAATGGTCGGCGATATCGACCTGGCAGATCTGATGGTGGGAGATATTGCGGTAGACCTCCGATAACAGGCCCACTTCCAATCCCCAATCGCTGGGTATTCGAACCTGGGAAGCGAGATCCCGACTCATGGCGAACTCACCAGAGAGGGGATAACGAAAACTGTCCATATACTCCAGATAGTCGAGTGGACCGACCATCAGTCTCAGCGCCCTCAACATCGGTGTGACAAACAGGCGGGTGACCCGTCCACTGAGTTTGTTCTCATTGACCCGGGCGTAGTAGCCCTTGGCATATTCAAAACTGAAGTTGGGGTGGGCCAGGGGATAGAGCAGTCGGGCCGGCAGCTCCCTGGAGTAGGTGACGATATCGCAATCGTGCAGTCCGATTGCCTGCAGCTCTTCAATCGCCAGGGCGTAGCCCATACAGAACCAGACATTGCGCCCCTTACCCGGCTCTGGGGGAGAGAGATCCCGCTCCTGAAGTTCTGCATCCAGGCTTCTCAGTCTTGGCCCATCCTGCCACAGCAGGTGGGTACGTTGGGGTAGCCGGGCAAAAAAATCCTGGGCCTGTTTGAATTCACTTTCAGTGGCCCGGTCGAGTCCGATGATGATGTGGGAGATGTAGCTGGCATGCTGCAGCTCATCGATGATATGGCTGAGAGCGGGGCCGGTGAGTTCCGAATAGAGACTGGGAAGAATCAGTCCGATCGGTTTCTTACTGGCAAAGCTGGAGAGCTCCTGCTCCATCTCTTCGAGGGGGCGCTCGGTGAGTTTGTGTAGCGTTGTGATATCCCCATGCTGGAAAAAGTCGGCCATTATCGCTCCTCAAATTGTTGTATCAGGTCCAGAAGCGCCTGGTTCCATCCGGCGGGTCCCGGTTCTTCGGTCACTTTGGTATCGGGTCGTTCCGGCAGCGTCATATGGCTGCCATCATGCTTGCGCACAATGATTGGGGTGTCTGCCGCCAATAACATTGCTCGATCGTTATCACTGTCACCCAAGGCGATGGTTCGGTTGATCTGCTGACCTCGGCTGCGCAGATGGTTGACGATATGGGTGACTGCCTGGCCTTTGTCGGTATCGCTCAACAGATGAAGAAAACGTCCACCCTGCAGAAGTTTCATGCCGGCAGATTCAGCCTTGCGTTGAAAGCGTTTCAGGCTCTCCCGATCGCCGCGCCAGAGCAGAGGTTCCGTTGCCAGTCGTTGTCGAGCCAGATGCGCAGAGTCTCGATCCAGGCCGGTTTCATCCATCACCTGCTGGTCGCTCATGTCACCGAAACCGATGAAGTCAAAGTCAGGGTCGGTGCGGCATTCGACTAAAAAGTCGCGCATCATCAGATAGCCGGGCGGGGCAATCTGGGGTTCCTCATTCGGGTAGATGATGACGCTGCCGTTCTCCGCCACCATCGGTCCATCCAGCTCAAGCTGCGCTTTATGGACGTTCAACTCTGCATGGGTTTTGCTTGAGACCGGGATCACCGGGATCCGATTCTCTTTCAATAACCTGAGGGCAGGCAGCGCCGGACTGAAATCGTAGCTGTGGTGATCGAGTAGGGTACCGTCGAGATCGGTGAAGACCAGCCATCCGTCGATTGGACTCTGTGCTCTTTTATGGCCTGATATGGGTATGATCGACACTTGATATTCCAGCTCTATTGGTCTGATGGCTCAGCATAGCGCTGCAGGGTCAAATCAGAATGATCTGAGACAGGTCGTATCATGATTTTGCAAGTTGAATTTCCGCTCATGGCGTGGACAACAGCGGTTGTCGATGTTCGGGATTTGATCTGCCTCTCCTGAAAAGGTCTGTTTTTTTCATGACACCATAGATCCGGCATGCTCTGTAAACGTTGCAATTCAAGAGCAGGTTCTGTGCCAAATCCAGGTTGTTGGCAAGGTTGAAGCGCTCTGCAGGCTGGGCATCCGGTTCGGTTTGCCAGGACCAATCGGGTCAGGGTTGATAGAGTCGACGGAGTTTGAGGTAAAGAGCGGATCTCACACTTGGATCCAGCGACACCCGGTCGGGGTGATTTTCTCTCAGCGGCAGGTAATGCTCCAAAATGGTGCGTGTTGCTGGTCGTCTAACCTTTGCTGCGCCATGATAGGGCTGACAGAAAACAGCTTCGTCTGGTGTTCCGGCTGGTCACTACCCGGTTTGCCCCATCGCCCGCTAGGCTTGCGATTGTGACGGATTGTTGGCCCGGTTGGCGTTGTCACCCAGTGGCAGGTCGGAGATATCCATGGCATGGGCCAGGTAGTGCCCCTGCACATAATCCACACCAATCTGGTGCAGAAAACGGAGTATCTCAGCATCCTCCACATACTCAGCCACCGTCATCTTACCCAGCGAATGGGCGATATCGTTAATCGACTGGACGATGGCCCTGTCCCCTGTATCCGCGGCAACGCCTCTGACAAACAGGCCGTCGATCTTGACGTAATCCACCGGTAGATTCTTTAAATGGGAGAAGGAGGAGAAGCCGCTGCCGAAATCATCCAGCGCAAAGCGACAGCCCAGAGCGCTGAGTCTGGTAATCAGTTGATTGGCGGAGATGAGATTGGAGACGGCCGAGGTCTCGGTAATCTCAAGAATCATTTTGCTGGGGTCGATCCCCAGGGAGATCACCAGCTCCTCGATGGTCTCGATCAGCGCCATATTGGTAATTGTCTGTCCCGACAGATTGATGGTGAATGTGCCGGTATATCCCTGCTGCTGCAACTGGGCGAGTTGTCTGAGGGCGGCGTTCACTACCCAACCATCGATCTTGTCCATCATATTGAAGCGTTCTGCGGTTGGCAGAAAGGCGCCGGGAAGCACCATGCCCCAGGAGGGATCATCCAAGCGCAGTAATACCTCGTTGATCATCGATGACTCAGGCACCATCGGAAGCAGTTGCTTGAAGATCGGCCCGTCACTGCCGGACATCAGTGAGGTCGGGATATATTCAACTGGAATAATCGGCTGGTAGTGGAGGATCAGGTGGTCTGACTCCAGCGCATTGTGCAGCCGCGACGACCAGCCAAGATCTTTGTCCATCGCCAGTTTGTTATCGTTCTCCTGGACGAACAGGTGAGTGCGATTGCGCCCCTCACCTTTCGCGATATGACAGGCGATATCCGCATTCGCCAACACTTCACTGGAAGATACCGATGCTTTGTCGATTAGGGCAATGCCAATGGTGCCGTTGATCTTGTACTGTTTGTCCTTATAGACAAACATGTAGTGGTCGAGCATTTCACGATAGTCTTCAGCGACGTGCACAACGCTCTTCTTGGTAACGTTCCTCAGAATGACTGCGAACTCGTCGCCACCCAGGCGGGCGAGCAAGTCCGATTTGCGCAGACGCTGGTTCATCTGCAGAGCGATCTCCACCAGCAGACGGTCTCCTGCGGCATGCCCTGCCGTGTCGTTGATGTACTTAAATCGGTCGAGATCGAGGTAGAGCAGTGCACTGATCTCATTGCTGCGCTTCAGCCGATCAACCTCCAGGTTCAACTGCTCTTCGAAATAGCGCCGGTTGTGCAGCTTGGTCAATGCGTCATGGCCTGCCTGCCAACGTAGCTCTGCTTCAAGCAGTTTGTGCTCAGAGATGTCACGAAATGCGACAACCGAACCCTCTCGCTTATCCTCAATGGTGAGTGGGTAGACAGTGCACTCCACCGGGATGGGCTTGCCCGATCTGTGCCAGAAGATGGTCTCCCTGGCCTGGACCTTGTCGCCATTGGCATAGCTCTCCTGCAGAAAGCAGGCTTCCTGTAAAACGTGATCGCCCTCTTCATCTGCGAAGTGGAAGAGTTGATGTGCCGACTTACCGATCAATCGCGCATCGGAGTCATAGCCCAATATCTGGCGACAGGCTGGATTGACGAATGAGATATGGCCATTGGGATCGACCCCGTAGACACCATCCCCCACCGACCTGAGAATCCCGCCAAGCCTTTTGCGCTCCTTCTCGATCGCCTGATGGGCTCGAATGTGGCGACTCATCGCATCGATACGGGTGAGAAAAAGGTCATCACTTTCGTTCTTGAACATACACTCGACGGCACCGGCTTCAAGGGACTCCTTGATCGCCTTGTCGAGGTAGGAGCCGGTAATGATGGCAGAGGTTATTGATGCGGTGGTCTCGTTTTCGCGCAGTTTCTGACACAACACGTCGCCGGTGGCATCCGGCATGAAGTAATCGATGATGGCAATGTCGTAGGGCGAGGCCAGGGCCTTTTCAAAGCCTTCGCCAACATTGCCGGCAATCTCAGTTGCATAGCCATTGGCATTCAAGAGGCGCTTATACTTAACCCTGACAGTTCTGGAGTCATCAACAAACAGTACCCGTATCGGTTGAACCGATGAATGGTTCTCGGCCTGGTTTGCTGTCCTCTTATTGGTATCTGCCAACATGTGCGAAAGCAGATCGGCACTCCGTTTGTAGTCTGCCCAAAGCAGGAACCTTGTATTGGGCCTTGTTTTGGCCCAGTCAGCGATCGTGTTCTTCTCTTCATGGGCAAACACCACGATCACCTGGGAGGCATAGGCCTGTCTCTCCAGCATCTTGCAGAACGACGAGGTATCGATTGAGGTATCAGCGGGCCAGCCCAGCATAACCGCATCAAAGTTCACACCGTCGTCAGCGCTGGCGCGAATGCGTGGAATCGCAGATTTGTGGTCGCTTTCAATCTCGACCTCATAACCAGCCTTGATCAAGAGATTTCTCTGAATATGGCGGATGGTCGGGGAGTGCTCAATCAATAAAACTCTCGGCAAAACCGCTACCTCGAAGACCGTCAAGCAGTGAAAAAGTGTATAACCATAAAATTTATAGTGTTATCGGACAGATGGGCTGTGACTTTAAACATTTAGGAAATTCAGCAACATATAGGACTCTTGTTCTTTATCTGGTGGTGCGGTATTGCCCAAAAAGATCCCGCATAGCAGGGGAGAGCGGATTCGTCCAAATAACAAGGAACATCCTGAAGAAGGGAGGGTATTTTCTTCGGATGGCCTCGGCTTCTAGGGCCTGTTAACACTAATTGGAAACTGTTGAGGGTTGGTGATAGTCATCCAGGTAGGCCGCCCCATTGATTGAATGACTCCAGCCAATCCTTGATCTGGAACTCACCTGGGCCATTCTGTTTCCATCCACACTCAACCGGCCTGGGTCAGTTTTTTTATTGTATGGTGACTGAATCCATCTGCACTGTGGTGCGTATCTATTGTATGAACCGGTGAGGCGAATTGTTCGCTACCAGAGGATCTGTCGATCCAAGATGTTTCGTCACCCGGGTTGAACGGGAACGGTTTCTTTCTCCGGATAATGGTGTAGTATCTGCAACCTAGGATTAGGTTCATAAATATGTAATAAAAATCCGTATCCCCGATTTTCCGATCCTGGGCTTTCGTCGAATCAGAAATAGTCGATTCAGTCCGGCGATCCATCCTCAGCAGTCGTTAGTGAGGATATAAAGCAAAAAAATATTCACGTAGGGCAGTCGCCATATCGGCAATAAAACAACTCAGCACTAAAAAACCATAACAGCTGAATTCAATTGATACTGTGGAGAATCACACGATGAATCAAATGAAACAGAAGCTGCCAGGGATTGCTCTAATCGGTGCCTGCATGATGTTGCCAGCAACTGCATCGGCCTACAACTTCAGTCAGGTTTTCGGTGGTGACGTGGATGTCAGCATCGGTGGCTATGCAAAATTGAGCGCCATGTGGACCGATACCGACAGCGGAACCATCGCTGGCGGTGCCGGCGGTGCGGGCAGGACTTTCTATCTGCCCTCTTCCATCCCGACAGGTGGTGATGACGGTGATGCGGTGTATGACATGACTGCCCGTGAGTCCCGCATCAATTTCAAGGCCAAGACAAAAGCTGGTGATCACTCGCTTGGTGTGGTGATGGAGATGGACTTCCTGACCACCGGATTCGGAAATGAGGCGGTGAGCAACAGCTACTCCCCACGCCTGAGACACTACCTCTTCACCTTCGACAACTGGTTGTTCGGCCAAACCTGGTCGACCTTCATGGATACCGGTGCGCTGCCCGATGCCTTGGACTTTCTGGGTGCGCCGGAAGGTACGGTGTTTGTCAGACAGCCGATGATTCGCTATAGCCTGGGTAATGTCCAGCTGGCTTTGGAGAATCCGGAAACTTTTTCCGATGCTGGCATCAGTGACGATAATGCGCTGCCTGATCTGGCGGCGAACTACAGCATGAAGATGGGCTGGGGACATGTGCGGGTCAACGGTCTACTGCGTCAACTGAAAGTTGAGGATGGCGGCTCGGAAGAGACCACCACCGGCTGGGGTCTTGGTGTCAGTGGCAAGATTAAAATCCTCGAAACGGATGATATTCGCTTCGCAGTCAACTATGGCGACGGCATGGGCCGCTACACCAGTCTGGGTGTGGTCAGGGATGCGGTGATCGATCCGGGTGATGGCAGTCTTGAGGCGGTGGAATCCCTCGCCGGCTTTGTCGCCTATCGGCATATGTGGAACAGCAAGTGGCGTTCGAACGTAATTCTGAGTCTGGTTGAGGTGGATAACCCCTCCTTCGCTCCGGGCAGTCTCAATGAGAGCGCCAACAGCATCCAGGTCAACCTGATGTACAACCCGATCAAACCGGTTACCCTCGGTGTCATGCTTCTGCATGGCCAGCTGGAGAAAGAGAGCGGTGACGAGGGTGAGCTGGACCGGCTGCAATTTGCCGCCAAATACGCCTTCTGATCAGAAGCTTCACTCAAATGACAGACCTTGCAGTTGACCCTGCAAGGTCTGTTTTTGTGTAACGGGTCGATTGAGTTTCAATTGGCTCTGACAGGAGGTGATGAGATGGCGAAGTTCTATGCAAAGCTGTTGATCGGCGGAGTGTTGCTGGCCTGGCTGAGTCTGGCCGGCTGCACTGTACAGGCGGCACGAATTACCATTCCCGACAGTTTCGAGTTTCTGGCCTTGGATGGTCAGGCAGTGAGCGGTTCCCTGCTCTCACATCAAGCGCAGCTTGAGTTGCCGGAAGGTGAGCATGAAATCACACTTCGATATAAGGATGTGATCATCGATCCGGATCTGGGCTACGAAGCAGTCATCAATTCAAGCCCCTTTGTGATCAACCTGAATGCGAAATCCGGTGTCCACTATCGACTCACTCCGGAGCCTGCCGCGTTTAAAGATAAACAGGCATTTGCAAAAAATCCCCAGGTCACGATCCGCAGTGAGCTGGAGCCCTCGCCAAAGTCTGTTGAGACTGCTGCAGTCGACACGACATCCCGAAAGGAGTCACTGGCCGTCAATGCACAAGTGCACACGGACAAGTTGCCGAAGGATGCGGGTGAGCAGCTGCGCTACTGGTGGCTCAAGGCGGATCAAGATACCCGCCAGTCATTCATGAGCTGGATTGTCAGCCAATAGGGCCAGCAAGAGGCCCTGTTGGCAAAGACGTTTTAAGCATTGAGTTTGCTCTGTTCGATGAGGAAGTCGTAACAGAGGTCTCGAATCTCTTTTTCCGAACGGCACTTCATGGCGGCGCGGGGGTGCTGATTCAGATGGCCGCTGATACCGTAGATATCGTTGAAGCCCCACTCGATCTCTTCACGCAGTGGTACGAATTGCTCCTGAATTACCTTATAGATGGGGCGAACATCGAACTTGGGGTTTTTCAGGAAGTTGAGTAACAGCTCCAGATTGCAATTGCCGGCACCCCGGCCGATGCCGTTGATGGTGGCGTCGAGCAGATTGACGCCGTCGATGATCGCCTGCTGGGTATTGGCAAAGGCAAGCTGCTGATTGTTGTGAGCATGGAAGCCCAGTTCCTTGCTCGGTGCATGCTTCTTGTAGAGCTCAAGATAGTCGGTTACCTGCTCCGAATAGAAGGCGCCGTAGCTGTCCACCAGGTAGAGGTAGTCGAGTTCCGCAGTCTCTTCGACCTGATTGAGGGCCTCGATCAGATCGGTGCGAATGGCGGCGGAGCAGGCCATGATGTTGATGGTGGTTTCATAACCCAGATCCTTGGAGCGCTTTACCAGATCCAGGCCCTTGTCGATGTCCGGTACGTAGCAGGCAACCCGGGCCATGTCGAAGGGGCTTTGATCCCGTGGCTGCAGACTGTTGATGTCGACCCGGCCGATATCGAACATCACTGCCACCAGTGGCCGATGCTCACACTCATGGGAGTCGATGATCATATTCAGATCATCGTCATCACAGAAATTCCATTTGCCGTAGGCCTCGCGGGTATACTCTTCACTAACCATCAGCCTCTTACCCAGTTCGATGACATCCACCCCGGATTCACACGCCGCCCGGTAGACCGACTTCACGAAATCGTCGGTGAAATGGTAATTGTTGATCAATCCACCATCGCGAATGGTGCAGTCCAAGACTTTGAGTTCTTTGCGAAACACGTCAGATTCCTCGTGGGCGGGTAAATCCTTCATTCTAGCGGATAGCATCTGGGTGAACTATGGCTTGCCAGGGTAATTTAAGTATGAATTTATCTATAGTTTGTATTTGTCATCTCACGGTTTGAGTTATGGCAAGGCGCCAGAGCCGGTCTGATTTCATCCGTCAGGTGGATCCTATCCGGTGGTTGAGGTTCGATGACTGTCGAGTTGCACTGTCTCACGTAGCTGCCGTGCCGCCTGCTGCATGTTCTTCAGGGCCGGAATGACCTCCTGCCATTGGCGGGTCTTCAGGCCGCAATCCGGATTGATCCACAGTCGCTCAGCGGGTATGCGCAATTGGGCCAGCTCAATCAGTTTAACCATACTCTCTATGCTCGGGATGTTGGGGGAGTGGATGTCATACACACCTGGGCCGATCTCATTGGGGTATTCGTAGGACTCGAACACATCGAGCAGCTCCATGTCAGACCGGGAGGTCTCGATGGTGATGACATCCGCATCCATGGTGGCGATCGATTCGATGATGTCGTTGAACTCGGAATAACACATGTGGGTATGGATCTGGGTATCGTCCCGTACACCGTTGGCGGTCAGGCGGAAGGCGTTGAGTGCCCAGTCGAGATAGTCGGGCCACTGTTTGCGTCGAAGCGGCAGACCTTCGCGCAGCGCGGCCTCGTCGATCTGGATAATGGCCGTTCCCGCCCGTTCCAGGGCAAGTACCTCGTCACGCAGGGCGAGCGCCAGCTGATTGCAGGTTAGTGCGAGAGGTTGGTCATCGCGTACAAATGACCAGTTGAGCATGGTGACCGGGCCGGTCAACATGCCTTTCACCGGTTTGTCGGTGAGCGACTGGGCATAGCCGGTCCAGTGGGTGGTAATGTCGGATTGCCGCTGGACGTCACCATAGATGATTGGTGGTTTGACGCAGCGCGAGCCATAAGATTGAACCCAGCCGAAACGGGTAAAGGCAAAGCCGGTGAGAAATTCAGCAAAGTACTCAACCATGTCATTGCGCTCCGCCTCCCCGTGTACCAGTACATCCAGGCCGATATCCTCCTGCTGCCGGATCGCGTGGGCGATCTCCTTCTCCATCACGGCAAGATAGTCGTCTCTGTCGAGCTGGCCTTGCCGGTAGGCTTTTCTGTTCTGTCGTATGGTCTTGGTTTGCGGAAACGAGCCGATGGTCGTGGTCGGATAGAGGGGCAGATTCAAGCTCTGCTGCTGAATGGCTCGACGGATTGCGTAACTGTTCTGGCGCTGCCCCATCTCTGCGGTGATTCCGGCCGTCCGTTGAATGACGCTCGGGATGTGAATCTGTTGTGATTTCAAGCGCCGCCGGATGGCTTGGGCGTTGTCGTTCAATTGCCGGGCTACCGACGCTCGTCCCTTGTTGAGCGCACAGGCCAACGTCTCAAGTTCTGACAGTTTCTGAAGTGCAAAACTGAGCCAGGATTTGAGCTCCCCATCGAGTTCGGTTTCGTTCTCGAGATCCACCGGCACGTGAAGCAGGGAGCAGGAGGGTGCCAACCAGAGCCTCTCACCAAGTCGCTGATGGATCGGTTCCAGCCAATCCAGTTGAGCGTTGAGATCGCACTTCCAGATATTCCGTCCGTCGATAACCCCAAGCGAGAGGATCTTATGCTGCGGCAGCCAGTCGATGATCCGTTCGATTTCATCCCTGGCCCGGGTGGCATCGATATGCAGGCCGGCAACCGGCAGTTCGCAGGCCAGTTGCAGGTTCTCTTTCAGACTGCCGAAGTAGGTTGTCAGCAGCAGCTTGATGGCTTTTGTCTGCAGACGGAAGTAGGCGTTTCTCAAGGCGTGGCGCCAGCTCTGATCCAGCTCCGTCACCAGGATGGGTTCATCGACCTGCAGCCACTCGATTCCCGCTTCAGCCAGTTGTTGCAGCAGTTGCTGATAGACCGGCAGCAGCTGTTCCAGCAGATCAAGCGGATTGCTTTCGTCTTTGCTTTTGCCAAGCCAGAGGTAAGTGACAGGGCCGATGATTACCGGCTTGATGTTTTTCGACTGGCACTCTTCGATCTGACTCAACAGCTGCTCTGGGTTCAGCTCGAAGCGGGTGTCCCGGTCGAATTCAGGCACCAGATAGTGGTAGTTGGTATCGAACCACTTGGTCATTTCAGCCGCCGCCATGGGTGTGCTGGTTTCTGTCGAACGTCCACGGGCAACCTGGAAGTAGCGGTCCAAGGGGTTGAGTTGTTGCTGTGCGAAGCGGCGCGGTAGATTTCCCAACAGGATGCTGGTATCGAGAACATGATCGTAGAGGGAGAAGTCCCCGACGCTGATCCAATCCAGAAGCTGTTGCTGCTGGTGGTTTTGCGCGCGAATCTGCGCGCTTGCAGCCATCAGTTGATGGGCATCGATTTCACCTCGCCAATAGGCTTCCAGGTTGAATTTGAGTTGACGTCTGGCGCCGATGCGCGGCAGACCGAGATTGTGAGTGGTGACCATGATCCCTAACCTTTTTCCTGTGAATCTGAAGGCAGGATTTTAGAATTTTGTATTATGAAGATATAATGATATTTATAATTAAATATATGAGTAAATTACATAGATGATCGAGCTGACCCATCTGCGGATCGTAGCCGCGTTACAACAACATGGCACCCTGACCAAGGCGGCCAATGCACTCTGTCTGAGTCAGTCGGCGCTCTCTCATCAGATACGCTATCTGGAACAGAAACTGGGTGTTGAGATCTGGGTGAAAGAGGGGCGCAGACTGCGTCTGACCCGAGCGGGTAACCTGTTGTTGGAGACTGCGGAAAAGGTTCTACCCTTAGTGCAGCAGAGTCAACGTACTCTGAAGGCCTATGCGGATGGTCAAAAGGGTGTTTTGCGTCTCGGGGTGGAGTGTTATCCCTGTTATGAGTGGTTGACCGGGGTCATGGCTGCTTATCTTAAGTCCAATCCGCAAGTGGATGTGGATATCTTTCAGCGATTCCGCTTCAGCGGTTTTGAGGGTGTGTTGAACTTTCATATCGATATGCTGATAACCCCCGACCGTGTCGATCATCCAGGATTGAGTTATGAGGCGCTGTTTGAGTATGAACTGAAGTTGCTGGTACCTCAGACCCATCCACTGGCTGAAAAGGATTGGGTAACCCCGGAGCAGCTGGCTAAGGAAGTATTGATCACCTTCCCGGTCGATGAAGAGAGACTGGATGTGCTTAACGGTTTTCTCTGGCCTGCCGGAGTCAGGTCACAACAGCACAAACAGATCGAATCAATCGAGATCATGCTGCAACTGGTGGCTCTGTCGCGTGGGGTAACCGTGATTCCGGACTGGTTGATAGAAAGGGCCTGTGACTCATTGCCATTGAAGAGTTTGCGCTTGGGGCGCCAGGGCATGCAGCGCAAACTCTATGCTGCCTATCGAACAGAGGATCAGCAGTTGAGTTATCAGCAGGCTTTCATATCTGTGGCGGGGAGTATGTCTCACAAGGTGGTGTGATATTGGCGTGATTGGTATCACTTGAAAAGAAATGATTACCTGATCGGTTTTATGATGAAGCCCAGGCCGGGGGGCAGTGATAAAAAAACACCAAGGGAATATCTATCCCCTGGTGTTATTCAAATGGCACAGCTTTCAGGATTTTTGTTTTGCGCGTCTGGCAAAACCCATACCTACCAATCCAAGGCCAAGCAACGAAAGAGTGGCAGGTTCAGGGACATTGCTGAATCTGACATTGGCATTCGATGCTATCCTGATGCGATAGTCGCCATATCCGGATTGATCGTTACCCCTGTTTACTCCTCTGACAGCTTCACCTCGTGTCAGGTCGAAAGCGGATATGGCTACGATATAGCTCCCTGCCTGTAATACCCGGTTGATCAATGAATTCAGATTAATCGGAAAGTTACGATCGTCATTATGGGCAATACGGTCATTTCTGTTTAATCTGCCATCATTCTCGAAGAGAAAGATCTCTGTATCAAAATCATTCGAACTTACTGCAATTCTGGTTCTTGCAGCGGCATCCTGATCGAATAGTACATAAGAGACCGAACCAGGTCCCCCATCCGTGATAGAGCCAGTGGTTCTGATCACATTTGCCTGACTATTCAAGGGCAGAAGCATCACTAAACAAGCCAGAAAAAAGAGTGATTTCTTCATTGGTATATCCTTATGGATAGTTGTTAAATAAGCGCTTTAAAACTAAGTGTTTCAGGACCAACTCCTGTACGGGTTTGATGGGTGCATGATTGGTGCCAGAAAATTGTTTGTTTAGGAATAACAATCGGTTATGCATTTTGAGTTGAAATGGCAAGGTAAAATTACAAAAGGTCTGTAAATTATTTCGACACTGTTGTAATAATCGACACCCAGAATGACTGGGCGCCATTCAGGCCTGTCGTGTAGAGTTTGAATGTTGTTAAAGCGGTGGTGACCAGTCTCTTACTGCTGGTTGTACTTTATTGATCCTGATTTTCTGGACTCTATTACTACTTCAATGAGTAGTAATTGAAATTGTCCTTGCCTACCTGATGATAGCCGCTGCGTCGCTGGATCTTTCCCGCCAGAAGATTACCATCTATGGTATTCAGCCGTGGGGTGAATGGGCTGCCAGGGTCGACCTTTTCGATGAGGAAATGGTGCTGGCGGGTGGCGACGGCGCCGATGTCTGCCAGTTTGATCGCCTGGACGAACTGTGTGCTCCAGCTGTTCAAACCAATGTTGCCGACAGGGGCGCCGATATTCAGGTTCCACCTGACGCTTGTTATGCCCGCTTTTCGATAGCAGTAGACACAGAAAATCCCACACCAGCTCTTTTTCTGACCACTGATAAAAGGCTGTGGACTCCATGCCTTAGTGAAAGGATCTTTGAAGTTGTCATCCTGCAGGGTGACATTCGCGGCTTCCTTAAAGATGGTTTTGACAATATCGATACCTTTCGGTCTGCCACCAATAAGCTGTGCGAAGTCGACCGTGCCGACAAGTTTTCCCGCTTCCATCAGGACCCTTATGCGAATCTCCTTGTGCTTGTCTTTACCGGTTGGCGGTGTATCGACGATGTTTTTCAGGAAGGCAATCAGCTTTTCCCAGGTTTTTGGACCGATAATGCCGTCAGCAGCCAGTTGATTGCTACGTTGGAATTGTTCGGCTCTGGCGGTCGATTTGGCGCCAAAGATTCCATCAGGGATCAATTCCGGCTTGGTTGAAACGGCACGATTCAGGCTTTGCTGAACCTGCACCACATCATCGCCCCTCGAGCCATACTTGATCAGCCTTTTCAGTGTGGGTTCCATCTGTCTCTCCGCCGCAACAAATAGGGATATTTCGAAAGTATAGAAGGGGGCTGCTGTGTTTGCAGTAACATTATTTTATGGGTGGTTTTTTAAGTCACCAAGGAAGCGGTCTATCAAAATTGACAAAGTGAAACTTAGTTAACTTACCCAGAGCGGTGTTAATTATCGAAGAAGAGTCGCTTATGCTGCCTGTTCCAAAGCGTTTGCAGAGAGAGGAGTAGAGATGTTTCATCCAATAGAAATTCCATTTGGTTGTGTGATGTTATTTAATGTGGTTGATCTCAAGCCCGGTGTCAGTGTTGAGGATGTGGAACTGTTGCTTGGGGAGATGTGCAATGTGGTGAAGAACAATTACGGTGACGATAATGGTGGCTTCATTGGTGGTCAGGTCTACCGCAATGCCGGCTTTGTTTCGGAAGAGGGTAGTGTCGGTTCGGATGACAGCCATAAGAACAAGCGGGTCAACCAGAACATGGGTGATATTGTGATTGTCACTTTCTGGCAATCTTTCGAACAGCACGAACGCTCCCATGCTGATCAATTGTTCAAAGAGAAATTCTCTGCCCTGGCTGATTTTTGTGACGATACCTATGAAGTGGGTTATGAGATGTTGTGGCAGGGCGTACCTGAGTGAACACGGGTGCCTGAGAATCTATCGTCTATGCTTAGACTTGGAAAAGTTATTTAAGGATAGGGGATGTAGAGTGATCAGGTATGACAAAATGTTTGCAGTGGCGGTTGTGTTTGTCTTTTCAGCCTCCTCGGGTTTGGCAAAGGATTTGGATAATAATCCCCCTGGCCCGGTTGGTGGGCCAGGCACCAACTGGGAGAATCCTCCGGGTCCAGAGGGTGGGCCGGGTGCCTCTCCTGATCGCCGTTACCCTTATCGATCGAACCCACCTGGACCGATAGGCGGCCCCGGATCCAACTGGTACTACAAACGTGCCTATCCCCGCTATCGTTACGATCGTGACAACAATCCTCCCGGGCCCAGAGGTGGGCCAGGTACCAATTGGGATAATCCACCCGGTCCACGGGCATCGCCAAACCGTCGATATCGTTAAGACCACGTAGTCGACAGGTTTTCAGTCGAAGCCGTGGTGGCTTGCTGTCTTGATGGTTGGGGCATTGTTAATCTATTTTTTGCTATATTTTTGACCTTTGATTGCCAGCCATTGGTTTCATAAAGGCAAGCTCCGGTTTTGCTGTCATGAATTGGATTGGAGTTTGATTGATAAATAACAATGCTCAAGAGGTTTTTAGAGGATAGTGTTGATAGGCGATAGCTTTACTTCTGTTTTGTTTATGAGAGGGAATCAATGAAAAAAATTACTGTTTTGTTACTGGTCGTTCTGCTTTTTACAGTCTCTGGCGTAACGGCTGAAAACATGGGTGGTAAAGGTCAATTCATGAAATATATGGCACATGTCAATCCCGTGCCGAACTATGTCGCATTTATTCGGAAAAATTCCCAGCAACTGAAAATTAGTGATGCTCAGATGGCGCAGGTCATGGAGTGGAACAAGCAAAACCGTTCAAAGATGCATGAAATGGTGATCTCAGTCATCGAGGGCGAAAAGAAGTTGGCCCAGGCATCGCTGGATGGGGTCAGTGCGGATGAGATCAACAGTATGGCCGAAGCGGTACAAAAAACCCGTCTGCAGATCGTTGCCGGAAAAACCCGTTGCCGTGATCGGATGATGGAAATTCTCGACGATGCACAGTGGAGTCAGCTGACCACCATGGTGGCTGCCAAGTAAATCTCGAAGTTGGTTCTTGAGAAGGCAGCCTGTGGGCTGCCTTTTTTATGGCTGTTAGGATCTCTTAACCGGCCCTGGGAGCTGAAGCTGGCATGCACCGGCAACGGATCTGTCTGGATTCGTCAAGCGCGCTTTTCCTTGTTCTCCAGTTGGGTCAATTGCCAGATGGGTTGACTCGATTTAGCTCGTTCGATTAGTGATTCCGCTGTATCACCTCGCATAAGGTGAGTACACCTGGCCTCAATGGTAACATCTTCGATAACACCGAAATCTATCTCATTAAGACTCTGCTTCAAGCGCCAGGCTATCTCATTCAGCGTGGTGTGATCCGTTCGTGGTAAAACGATGATGAACTCTCCTGTTCCCCAACGGGAGAGCAGATCAACTTTTCTTAGCACCTGATTGATTGCATGAGTGAACTCATGAAGCAGCCATCTCAGTAGCTGTCTTCCATGGTTTTCAATGATGAAATCCTCACCTTCGATTTTAAGGATGATCAGACAGAGTGGCTCCTCATACCGATGCGCTTTTTCAGCTGTGAAGTCCAGTAGTTTTTCAATGAAGGTAGCACCGTAGAGGCCGGACATGTCATCCTGGTAGGATGGGTCGTATGGTTCATGCAGCAGCCGATGGGCAATGGTTGTGGAGAGGTTTTCATGAAAGCGCGAAGCGATACGGGGAAACAGTCGGGCAATCCGGTGAATACCGTCCCACCTGAATGACAGGGCCTGTACCTGACCGACAGCCACCACATCAGCCTGACGCTGCCGATTGGAAACCAGTGACGTTACCCCGAATACGCCACCGGGCTGATAGGTGGTGACCTGAAAGGTGGAGCCGTCTGAACGGGTATGCCAGGCTTCCGCCTGCCCCTTGAGCAGAACCAGCATGGTGTCGTATTTCATACCTTGCAACAGAATTGCTTCATCCGCCTGGTACTCTCTGATGCGGCTCAGGGCCACCAGTTGTCTCACCTGCCAGGGCCGCATATCTTTGAACAGTGGACACTTGTCGAGTACATCGCGCCTTAAGTGAAGTGAAAGTACGCTCCACACTGAAATCAGACGCGTATTACGCAGCATCAAAGGAATCAGAACAAAGGTTCCAACCAGGGCCAGGCACATGACCAAGGCACTCAGCAACCCAAATAGAGATACCGGCGGGAAGTTGGAAAAGGTCAAAGTAAGAAAGCCGGCGGCCAGAGCGAGTGCTGTGGCAATGATCGGTGTCGACTCCTGTTGAATGACTTGCAGCAGGGCATCCGATTCAGAACGGAAGTTACTTGCCAGGCGCTGGTATCTCACCATGAAATGCATGGTGTGGTCGACACAGATACCCAGGGCGATGGCGCCAACCATGGTTGTACCGGTATCCAGGGCGATGCCGGCCATGCCCATCACGCCAAATAACACCACGATAGGAAATGCATTGGCGACGACGGCAATCAAGCCTGCTTTCAGATTCATGAACAGCAGGGCTACCAGTAAAAAGATCACCAATAGCATCAGAAGCAGTGATTTTGCCTGCCCATCGGCCATGTAATCTACGGCCTGGCTGTTAAGATAACTGCCCCCGGTGATCATGACTTTGAGGGTGGGATCCAACCAGGTTTCTGTGTAGGTCTTGATCTCCTCAACCACCTGATTAAGTTCATGGGAAGAGCTGATAGCATGCCGCACAAGAATGCGTGCCTGGCTGTAGTCGGAGGAGACAAAGCTCTCGGCGCTCACGTGGTCTAGCAGGGACATGTACTCCTTGACCACTTCGTTACGGGCCGGTAGATAGATGGTGCCGGGCCACTCATTGTCGATGCCACTGTGCACCACGGCAATAAAGTCGGCAAAGGAGAAGCTTTTGTCAAACCGTCCTGTCTCCTCCAGATAGTCCTGCAGTCTGTGCAGTTCCTCAAGATAAGGTACTTGGAGAAAGGTACCCTGGGTACCGCTCAATACAATCGAGAGGGCCTGCATACCCGAGAGATTCTGTTGCAACAATTCGGCCTGTTCTGGTAATTCCGATGATTGATCGAAGTAGTCCATCACATTGTTGTTGATGTTGATCTGGGTTGCCCAGATCAGACAGAGTGACATCAGCAACAGAATCGAACCGATGATGGTTTTGGGGTAGTGGGAGAGTTGTTGATAGAGGTGGGCGGAAAATTGTGCGTATGGGCGTTGAGTGGCTGACAGAATGGTGAAGCGATAGTGTCTTGCCAACTGCAGAGAAGCGGGAACCAGGGTGCTGGTGATCAGAAAATTCATTGCCAGACCGATGGCGCAGATCAGGCCAAACTGTTGCAACAGGTCAATGCGATTGATCGAGATTGAAAGAAATCCCAATGCGGTTGTTGCGAAGGTCAGGAGAATGGCCATACCCATGAACTTTGCCATCAGGCTGAGTGCCAGTTGGTTGCTTTTGCCTTTGCGTACTGCAGCCTGATACTCGGAGAGTAGATGAATATCCTCTGTTGAACCCACGATGATCAGCAGAGCCGGTACGATCGAGGTCATCACGTTTACCGGTATACCGATGGCTGCCATCAAGCCCAGCGTCCATAACACGCTCATACCTGCCGTGAGCAGTGGTATCAGTGGGGCTTTCCAGTTACCCAGGGTGATCGACAGGGTGACAATCAGAACTGCCAGGGCAAGCGGTAGTATCAACAACTGATCGGTGCGGATCTGCTCTGATATGGCTGAACGAATCGAAGGGTCTCCCAGGTGAAAAGCCCTGCGAAAACGTTTCTGTAGAGGCTCAATTGCCTCATCCAGGGCCAGTGAAACCTGCTCATCGAAGCCGCGATGGTAATTCTCCAGATCGAAAAAGAGATTGATCGCCATGACATGCCCGTTGTGCGAGAGCAGGTTTCTTTCGATCAGCGGGTTGAGTAGTGCAGCCTCAATCCGGGATTGCAGGACCTTTCGGCTTTCCGGTATGGGTTTTAAGTAGGGGGCGGTATGAATATAGCCATCGACGGTACGCAGATAGCGTACTGAGAACAGGCTGACCATACGCGACACCTGGGGAATCTTCTCAATCTCTGTCAAGGCCAGCTGGATCGCTTTGAGGTTTTCAGCTGCAAACAGCTTCGGATCTTCCAGGTAGACAATGGTGACGTTCTCACTACCGAAGGTATCCATGGTGCGCTGATAGTCGGTGAGAGCAGGGGGATTGTTGATCATCATCCCTTCCGCCGTGATCTCCACGCGCAGCTCGGGCAGATGGCTGAGGGCAAGCAGCGTGATGCTGAAAAGTGCCGCCATCACCCAGGCTGGATAGCGTGCAGCAGACAAGATGACTTTCGTCATGAGGAGAGCTCCCGAGTCCGTCGGCAGGTCAATATCCACGGTCAAGCTGAGTGGATCGATTTACCTCATTAAGAAATACTCTTTTGGTTACGCCTCACTGCTTAGGAGTATGTTCATGAACCTTTAAGTTAGTATAGTCCTGGGGATTTTTAATGACGCTTCAGTCCGGCATATACCACAATAAAAGTGCGGACAAGCAAGACAACAAAATCAGCTCCTCTGATGTGAATTCGATGCAGGTCATGAGGTTGTAACGATTGTAGAGGGTCCACTTCTGCAACCTAAACTGGCTTCATGTAGCTTCAGCGGCTGGGTGCTTTTCTATCAGCCTTCGGGGGATACCCTTTTCAACAGTTCCCGAATATGTTTAATGCGTCCTTTCGATCCCTCGCCCCTTCGCTTGAGCTCCTGCTCATTGCAGCCATCGAGAAAATAGGTCACCAGCAGGCTGTCGATGCCACAGGTTTCGGCCCCCATGTGCTCCTCGCTGCTGCCGTCGCCGATGAACAGAGCCGCCCGGGGGGCGATGGCCAGTTCGTCCAGTGCCATTCGATAGATGGCCGGATCCGGTTTCTGTACACCACGTTGCCAGCTGAAGTGTACTGAGGTGAACAGAGGAGCAAGTGGTGAGTCAGGCCAGGCGTCGACCTCACCGGTGGAGGCGTTTGAGATCAGCCCCAGGATGAATCCCTGCTGCTTTAGGTACTGCAGAATCGTCAGGATGCCGGGTTCGATTTCGAGCAAGGCAGTATTGAAACGCAACTGTCGCGCATCGGCAGCCTGTCGGACTTTGTGGAACGGGATTGATGGATCGAGACTGTGGGCAATGCGCCTGACGGTCTCCAGATGATCGGTTCGAGTGACAATGTCATGGTGCTTACCGAAACAGGCCTGATTCCAGGCTTTGCGATCCAACCCGAGTATGTCTGCGGTATATTGCCCTTGCCCCTTTGCCGCCTTGGAAACGCTCAGCAGTGTGCCGAACAGGTCAAACAGGATTGCTTTGTAGGTGGATTTCATTTTCAGGGCGCACAATTGTGAAGGATCTTCGGCCAGTGGTCTATTTTACCTACAAGCGATGATGGAAAAAATGGATTGTGCCGAATCTGTCGGTGATTGAATAGTCACTCCAAGACTTACTGATTGTCAGATTGAAGAGGTTTAAAAGCCTGTCGCTGGTAACTCATGGCTAGTGGGGGAGTGTGCCAAACTGCGTACAGTGTAGGTATATTGTCGGTGCTGGTTGTGAGATCTTATCGACTCTGGAAGTGAAAGGAGAATGATCATGTCGGTCAGTGTGTTCGATCTTTTCAAAATCGGCATCGGACCATCGAGTTCCCATACGGTAGGACCGATGCTGGCCGCAAAACGCTTTATCGAGCAGCTCGATGAGGCCGGTCAGTTGGCCGGCACAAGCAGGCTGAAGATCGAGCTCTACGGTTCACTCGGTGCAACCGGTAAGGGGCATGGTACGGATAAGGCGGTGATCCTCGGGTTGCAGGGTGAGACACCGGAAGAGGTTGAAGTGGACGCGATTCCGCTGCGCATGGATCGGGTGCGGGTGGAGCGGCAGATCGAGCTCCATGGAGGACAGGTGATCGGGCTGGACCCCGATCGAGATCTGGTCTTCTATCGACGCAAACAGCTGGGTCTGCATCCCAACGGCATGTTGTTCACGGCATTGGATGAGGCGGGAGAGCCTGTAAAGCGTGGTGAGTTCTACTCGGTTGGGGGCGGATTTGTGGTGCAGACCGATGATCAGGGTGAGCCGCAGATTGTCGAGCAGCAGACTGAACTGAAATATCCATTCCACAGCGGTCGGGAGTTACTCGATCAGTGCGAGGCCAATGGTCTCTCTATTAGTCAATTGATGCTGGAAAACGAGCTGGCCTGGCGGGATAAAGCCGAGATCAGCCAGCAGCTGTTGGGAATCTGGCATGTGATGCAGCAGTGTGTCGAGAAGGGCTGTGAAACGGAGGGTCTATTACCGGGCGGTCTCAAGGTTAAGCGCAGAGCACCAAGACTTTTCCGGCAACTGAGCAATGATGCCGAGCTGAGTACCGTACCCCTGGGGACCATGGACTGGGTCAACCTGTTTGCCCTGGCGGTGAATGAGGAGAATGCTGCCGGTGGCCGGGTTGTTACAGCGCCGACCAATGGGGCGGCGGGGATCATTCCGTCCGTACTTCACTACTACTGGCGATACTCCCCGGGCGCCAATGAAGAGGGCGTGGTGCGTTTTCTGTTGTGTGCCGGTGCGATCGGTATTCTCTACAAGGAGAATGCCTCCATATCCGGTGCCGAGGTGGGTTGCCAGGGGGAAGTCGGTTCGGCCTGTTCCATGGCGGCCGGAGCTCTGACCGAGGTACTGGGAGGCACGCCACAACAGGTTGAGAATGCGGCCGAGATCGGTATGGAGCACAATCTGGGCCTGACCTGTGACCCGGTGGGTGGATTGGTGCAGGTGCCGTGTATCGAACGCAATGCCATGGGGGCGGTGAAGGCGATCAATGCGGCCCGTATGGCCTTGAGAGGGGATGGTTCCCACTTCGTCTCTCTCGACAAGGTGATCAAGACCATGCAGGAGACGGGTGCCGATATGCAGACAAAATACAAAGAGACATCACGGGGCGGTCTGGCGGTGAACCTGGTAGAGTGTTAACAGGCCCTAAGCGGACCGCTTTGAGAGTCTGGAGCTGTCTGTTGCAGCTAGGCTTGGTCCGGATGAAATGGACGATTGCCTCATCGGGCTACACAAATCTGATTTGCTTGCTTCTGATAAGCGATTAGAATCAGTGGCACTGCTGTCGGGCCTGCAGTTGGAGAGGAGAAGGATGCGCCATGACCATTGCCAACGATGACGAGAGTTTTCTATCTTGGGATCATGCCTGCCGTTTTGTTGGCGACGAAAAGATTCTGCGTGAGATGGAGGAGCTCTATCTCCATTTTGCCGGGTTTGCTTCAGTCGAGGTGCAGGAGCGCTCCTACGAGCGGGTCTACGTGGATGGCTATCTCAGGCTCTATCCGGCGGATGTCAGTGAACTGAAACGGGGCCTATCGGTGACCTGTAACAGTGCACTGATCGATCACCACATGAGTATCAACGGCGTCGTCAGAGAAGAGCTGTTTCAGAAATTTTTGGTGTTCGACGATGAATTGCTCATCGGTCTCTCTGTCGAGAAAGGTAACAGTGCCTATAACTACCCCTCGGATATCAGTTTTTATCATGAAGATCTGTACCAGATGTGCGACAGGATCGGCATCAAACCAGGTGTTCCGGTCGATCCCTCCCCTGACAGTCAACTGACGACGCCAACCCCTGACAGTCAATTGCTGGCGCCATCCTCTGACAGCCAGCCCCTGGATTCGTCTGAGAGTACGCTGGATGAGTTGAATCTGATCGGCGCACTGGCCTGTATGCTGGCAATGAACAATGATCTTGAGGAGTCACTGCGTGATGGTCAGCATATCTCCGAAATCATCATTGACGATCTGTTTACCATGCTCGATGGGCTCGGGGTCGAAATGGACGGCAAAAAGAAGTTTCTCTATGAGCGTCTGATCTCAAAGGGTGTCAAGTCGATTCTTGACGATTAGTCGTAAAAGACCTTCAGCCAATCTACGGTTTGTGCCTGGGTTCGGTTCACTGCGTAACCCTTGTCCTATTAGGGTATAGGGACTGTTCCAGTTGTTTGTATTCTTTCTATCCTATTGATTATTAAATAATTAAATAGGTTTGGAAAATGCCTCTCCCACTATTCCCCTTAAATTGGATTGTGTTTAGCTCTTGCAAACCATAATACCTGACTATATTACTAAGTTATTACTTGGTCGCCTTGATTTTTTAAAGGCTGGGATGTGTTTTGATGGTTACACTTTTTCAACTCTTTTCGGTACGCTGTTGTGGTGGTCCCGTGGGCTTTTTAACCCTGATCAGTATCGCTGTTGGTCTGCTGTTTCTGGTGCTCTCCGCGACTGAGCTGGCTGTGGTTTTCATGATGGCCGGTAGCGTTGCAATGCTCTCCTGTCTCTATCTCGGAAGCAGTCGTTGTGGCGCTGTGTGTAACAAGCGGTCACTTCCCGATCAGCATTAAACGGAGTCACGATATGGGTCAGACAAACAGTGAAATGGAGGCGTTGATTGCGGCTGAATATGCCCAGGGTTTCATCACCCGGATCGACTCCGATACCTTTCCTCCCGGTTTGGACGAAGCGGTGGTGCGCGCTATCTCGGAGCGCAAGGGAGAGCCGGAATGGATGCTGCAAAAACGTCTCGAAGCCTACCGCCACTGGTTGACAATGGATCAACCCGATTGGGCGGTAATCAACCATCCGCCTATCGATTTTCAGCAGATCTCCTACTACTCCTCGCCGAAGCAGTCACCGAAGCTTGAGAGTCTGGATCAGGTCGATCCGGAAATTCTTGCCACCTATGAAAAGCTCGGTATCTCCATCGAGGAGCAAAAGGCGCTGTCCGGGGTTGCGGTTGATGCGGTCTTCGACAGTGTCTCCGTGGCCACCACCTTTCGAGAGACGCTCGCTGAAGCTGGTGTGATCTTCTGCGCCATCTCTGAAGCGTTGCGGGATTATCCGGAGCTGGTGCGTCAATACATGGCCTCTGTGGTGCCCCATAAGGATAATTTTTTTGCCGCGCTCAACAGTGCCGTGTTCAGTGATGGAACCTTTGTCTATATACCAGAAGGTGTCAAATGCCCGATGGAGCTCTCCACCTATTTTCGCATCAATGAAGCGAAAACCGGTCAGTTTGAACGTACCCTGATCATTGCAGAGGCGGGCAGTGAGGTGAGCTATCTGGAGGGCTGTACCGCGCCGATGCGGGATGAAAACCAACTCCATGCCGCGGTGGTTGAACTGGTGGCGATGGAGGATGCAAAGATCAAGTATTCAACCGTGCAGAACTGGTATCCGGGTGATCTTGAGGGCAAGGGGGGTATCTACAACTTTGTCACCAAGCGGGGTGACTGTCGAGGGGATCGCTCCCACATCTCATGGACTCAGGTGGAGACCGGATCCGCAGTCACCTGGAAATATCCCAGCTGTATTCTGCGCGGTAGGGACAGCGTCGGTGAGTTCTACTCGGTTGCTGTAACCAAGGGTTTTCAACAGGCCGATACCGGCACCAAGATGATCCATATCGGTGAAAACAGTCGCAGCACGATTGTCTCCAAGGGTATTTCCGCAATGCAGGGCAGTAACGCCTATCGAGGCCTGGTGAGGATTGCCGGCAAGGCGGAAAACGCGCGTAACCACACCCGTTGCGATTCCCTGTTGATCGGTGACCGTTGTGCCGCCCACACCTTTCCCTATATCGAGGTGAAGAATCCAACTGCCAAGGTGGAGCATGAAGCCACTACTTCGAAGGTCAGTGAGGATCAGCTCTTCTATTGTCGACAAAGAGGGCTGACGGAAGAGGATGCGGTGTCGATGATCATCAATGGGTTCTGTAAAGAGGTCTTCCAGGAGCTGCCGATGGAGTTTGCAGTCGAGGCTCAGAAACTGCTCGCTGTGAGTCTCGAAGGGGCGGTCGGATAGGTTTGTAACGGAGTCATCAGAGCTGTGGATGATGCGATTCTCTGCAGTATTAATGAGGTAAAGAGATGTTAGCCATTAAGAATTTAACAGCCAGTGTGGATGGAAAAGAGATCCTGAAAGGCGTGGATCTTCAGGTTGAGGCTGGAGAGTTGCATGCCATCATGGGACCGAACGGTTCAGGCAAGAGTACTCTGGCACACATTCTGGCGGGTCGTGACGGTTATTCCGTAACCGGTGGTGAGGTTCGCTATCTGGGTGAAGACCTGTTGCAGCTGGAAGTGGAAGAGCGGGCCCGGCAGGGCCTGTTTCTGGCAATGCAATATCCGGTGGAGTTGCCCGGGGTGAATAATATGAGTTTCCTGCGCGAATCGATGAATGCATTGCGCAGAGCCCGGGGTGAACCTGAGATCGATACCCTCAGTTTCATGAAGCAAGTAAAAGAGAAGGCCAGACAGGTAAAACTCGATGAGAAGCTGTTGAAACGATCTGTCAATGCGGGCTTCTCCGGAGGGGAGAAGAAACGCAACGAAATTCTGCAGATGGCGATGCTTGAACCGAAACTGGCGATCCTCGACGAGACCGACTCAGGGCTCGATATCGATGCCTTACGGACAGTGGCGGACGGAGTCAATCGGTTGCGTACAGCGGAACGGGGCATGCTTGTGGTGACCCACTATCAACGGCTGCTCGACTATATTCAGCCGGACAAGGTGCATGTGTTGGCAGATGGTCGGATTGTACGCAGTGGTGGTAAGGAACTGGCATTAGAGCTTGAAGCCAGAGGTTATGGCTGGTTGCTCGAGGAGGCAGCGGCATGATCCTCTCCCCGAGTGACTACAAGCGTGGCACACTGCAGGGTATCGAATCTCTGCCCATGAGTTCCGGTGATTGGATGATTGACCGGCGCCTGGCTGCTCTGGAAAGGTTTGAAACGCTGGGTTTTCCCGATCGACGTTCGGAAGCCTGGCGTTACACCAGTGTGGAGGGCTTGCTTAAGCAGGGCTTTACTGCTCCAGCCAAGAGTTCGCAAAGGGATCGGGATGACGGGATTCAGAACCATCTGTTGGAAATTGCCACGCTGGGACGCCTGGTGTTTATCGACGGTCAGTTCATCGAAGAGCACTCAGTTTATCCCTCGGAAGGCGTCAGGGTAACCAGTCTTAAAACGGCCATGGCAACAGGGGATCGCCAGGTTTTGGAGGCGGTGGGTAGTCTGTCAGGCTTGGGTGACGATGGATTTGCGGCGTTGAATCTGGCCGGTTTTCAAGATGGGGCAGTGATACGGATCGCCCCGGATGTCAGGCTGGATGGGCCAATGGAGTTGCTTCACTTGAGCACGGACAGGGTAGAAGGGCACAAACTGCCTACCCGTCACCTGATTCTGCTGGAGCGTGGCAGTCAGGCTGAATTGATTGAACGCTTCATCTCAGAGGATCAACAGAGTAGCTATTTCAACCATCAGGTGGTCGAGATCAGCCTGGCTGAGCAGGCCACTCTGAGTCACAAGCGCATTCAGATGGAGAGTCGTCAGGCCTATCATCTGAGCGATCTGCATATCGCACTGCAGAGCAAGGCAGCCTACTACGGGGTAATGGCAGCGATTGGAGGCTGCTGGTCACGCACCTTTATCTCAAATCGTTTTCAACAACCCGATGCCCATTGTGAACTGGATGGTCTCTATCTCGTGGATGATGGGCAGCTGACTGATTTTCATCTCGATATTGATCACCAGTTGGCCAATTGCAGTAGCCGGGAGAACTTCAAAGGGATCTTGCGTGGTGCCGGCAAAGCGGTTTTCGATGGCCTGATACAGGTTGGTAAGGGGGCGCAAAAAAGTGAGGCCCATCTGCATAATGCCAATCTGATGTTGTCGAGACAGGCTGAAGTGGATACCAAACCCCAGTTGACGATTCTGGCCGATGATGTGATCTGCAGTCATGGCACATCGGTTGGGCAGCTGGATGATCAGGCGATTTTCTATCTGCGCTCCCGGGGGCTTGATGAACAGCGGGCCCGGGCTTTGTTGTGTCAGGGATTCCTGGCGGAAATCATCGAGAAATTTGAACACCAGGCCTTGATCGAGCTGCTTAACAGACGCATGAACTTTGTCGGTTTGACAGAACCGGAGACGAATCATGAGTCGCTTGGTTGAAGCTGTAAAGTCACTTCTGCCCGGTCAGGCGAAGAGCAGTGTACCGAGTCAGGATCAATTGATCGAAGCCCTGCGCACGGTTTATGACCCGGAGATTCCGGTCAACATTTATGATCTGGGTTTGATCTATCGGCTGGAGGTTGATGATCAGGGGCAGGTGGAGATCGATATGACTTTGACCGCACCGGCCTGTCCTGTAGCGGGAACCCTGCCCCGAGAAGTGGGGCGTGTGATCGATGCGGTACCTGGTGTTGAGGATACGGTTGTTCATCTGGTCTGGAGTCCACCCTGGAGCAAGGAGCGGATGAGTGAAGAGGCGCAGATGAAGTTGGGATTGCTGTAGTGTTTGTAATGATGTGAGTCCTGGCGGGCATCATGGTTGTTCATGAGGCTCTTTTCAGGATAGTAGAGGTGTCGAGATGTCCATACAGTTGACTGACAGAGCGGCTGAACATGTCAGCAGGATGTTATCCGGTCACGGCTCGGGTATCGGGCTGCGCCTGGCAACGAAAAAGAGTGGCTGTTCCGGTTTTGCCTATGTGGTGGATTATGCGGAGCAGGTCGATGCGGATGACCTTGTATTTGAAAGCCACGGGGTGAAGATTGTGGTGAATCACCAGAGTCTGCCCATGCTGGATGGTATGACCATCGATTTTGTCAAAGAGAATATGCTCAACGAGGGATTTGAGTTTATCAATCCCAATGTGAAACAGAGTTGTGGCTGTGGTGAATCATTCAGCGTGTGAAATCTTCAACTCTGGCAGCTCCGCCTTGATCAACAGTATGGTTGAAAATCTGCAGGTAACCGATTTGGGCGTCGGCTGGATATTGTGCATGGGAACAAGCTGATATGACCATCCTGTCTGAAGCTGAAAGCATTGAGCAGATCGTCGAAACTTTCGAGTTTCTTGATGATTGGGATACCCGATATCAATATCTGATCGAGTTGGGTGAGAACCTCCCACCGATGCCGGATGCCCTTAAAACTGAGGCGAACTGGGTTAAGCCCTGTATGAGTACTGTGCATGTGGCGGCTCAGCTGGATCCCCGTCAGTCAGGCTTGATCCGTTTTCAGGGAGACTGTGATACCGCCATCATCAAAGGTGTACTGGCTGTGCTGATCGATCTGCTCTCCTATCGCAGTCTGCAGGAGATCAGAAATATGGATGTGGACAGTCTGTTCAAACGTTTACGGCTGGAAGAGCATCTCAGTCCCAGCAGGCATGTGGGAATCTACGCCATCGTCGATAAAATGGTTGAACGCGCCACAGCTTTGGTTGATGGTCAGCACTGATCTGCTGCGATCGAGTTCGACCCACTGACCTCTCAGGTCAGCGGGTTATCGTTTGTGCAGACGGTTCTGCTGAGAATCGTCAGTCGCTGAGGTGGTTAATGGTCGCTGCTACAGAGGATGTCGGAATTGCTCTCACCGGCGCGGGCCAGATCTTCCAGACTTGAAAGTACCAGTAGGCTGGCCTCTTCCATCTTGGATATCGCGCTGATGCCGTTTTTGTGGTCACCGGCTTTGGCGCATTCCATCGCCAGTTTACCATTTTTGTGCACATCAAGGTGGGGCGCTTCGATCTCGTGGTAGCCGTTGAGCTGGGAGAAGCAATCCTGACCTTCCCCTGTGTAATACCAGTTACCCAGACGACAGTTTCTGTGGTCCGGTAGATTCGAGGGATCCGCTTCTGTGAGTCCCATGAAGGCCTTATAGATGCCGAACTTAAAGATCAGATGGTCGAGTTTGGCCAGCTCAACGAAGGTTCGCAGTGAAGTTGAGGCAATGGCGCTCTCCATCTCCTTGGATAGCTCAAACTGCTTTTTGATCATCTGTATGGATCCGCTAACCTGACTCTGGAAATTGTCCGTGACATCCATCACCGATGACATGGTCTCGACAGATTTTTTTGTCTCCTGGGTGATGGTATCTACCAGGGCGGCAATTTCTGTGGTCGCCTCACGGGTTCGGCCTGCCAGATTACGCACCTCATCGGCAACCACCGCAAAACCCCGGCCCATCTCGCCGGCTCTGGCCGCTTCAATCGCAGCGTTGAGTGCCAACAGATTGGTCTGCTCAGAAATCCCCTGAATGATACTGACAAAGTTGCTGATGCTGTCTGCAATGGTGCTGAGTTTCACCACACTGTCGGAGCTTTCCCGGGAGATGGTGGTTACGTTATCGATCTCGCTGCTCATCACCTCAACCCCGGAGATGGCCTGCGAGGAGATCTCTGAGCCTTTAATGGCGCTCTGCTTCTCTTCCTTCATTGAGTTTGCCGTATGGCTCAGGGAGTGTTGCAGTTGGCTGAACGACTCACCTAAGCTGGAAAAATTCGCAAACAGTTGTTGATAGAGTTGTTTTTCACTCTGCAGACTCTCCGTTTCCTGCCGGAGTGTGTCATTGTCCCCTTTTGCAGCAGCCAGTTCCTGTTCCAGTGCCTGAATCCTAGCATCCTGCTGAGTGATCTGTTCTGCTTGAAGGGTGAGGGTCTTTTTATTACTTAAGCCAAACATAGTTTGATCCTCGCAGAGATCTGCAGGAGTTATTGATTAAAGGTAAATAGAGTATCGGCGGGAGTTACTATTTTTTAAGCCATATGACGAAATACTTATAAACCTGAGTTTTTACGGAGTCGAACACTTGGTTATGCAGGTAACCCTTGAATTAAGTCAGGTATTTCAGTGGTTGTTGATGGACTAAGCGGCTTGATTCAAAGGCAATTGAAGGCGGAAAGTCGTGCCGACACCGGCTTCTGTGTCGAAGTCTAACTTTCCACTGTGTTTTCGTACCAGGATATCGTGGCTTAGTGTGAGCCCCTGTCCAGTACCTTCTCCCACATCCCTGGTCGTAAAGAATGGGTTGAAGATCTGATCCTGGGCTGATTCCGGAATGCCGTCACCATTATCCGAGATGGCAAGTTGTACATACTGGCCGCGCTGTTGGCTGGTAATGGTGATCTTCCCAGTGTGCTGTTTTGAGCTCTCCTGCAATGCCTGGACCGCATTCATCAGGATATTGATCAGGGCCTGATGCATTTCGCTGGGTGAACAGCTCACCAGCGGCAGGGTCTCATCCAGGTCTGTTTCGAGTTCGGCAATCTGTTCCCACTGATAGCGGCTGATAGCCACGATATCCCTGATCAGCTTATTCAGGTCTGTAGGCTCATGGAGGGCGTTGTCGGAGGTGAAAATACGCATTGAGCGAACAATTCTGGAGACCTGCTCGGTACCCTGGTGACACTGTCGGATGGTGGTTGTGACCTCATCTTTGAGGTAGTCGAGATCGATCTCATCCCGCTTCTCATTACACGCCTCCAGCGTCGCCGAGAGATCGGAATTGCTTTCGATCGCCGCTGTCAGCGTCAGGTAGGTCGAAATCAGATCGTGGCTATCCTGATGAGCCTCCTCAATGAAATTCAAATTGTTGTTGATGGTCTGTATGGGAGTGTTGATCTCATGGGCGATGCCATCCGCCAGTTGAGCCAATGCCGTCATTTTATGGTGCTGAGTGCGTTGCAGTGCCAGCTGCTCCCGCTCGGTTTCGATGATCTTTCTTTGGGTAATGTCCCGGATCAGACAGATCACATGCCAGCCCCGATCCAGGGTGACCGATGAGATGGCGGCTTCGACCGGAAACCGCTCACCGGATTTTCGTATGGCTTCAAGCTCCAGCAGTGTGCCGCTGAGAGGGCTGTCGCAATTGCCGATATAGTTGAGGATCGGGTTCTCCTGTCGGTCAGTTGGCAGCCATTGGTCGATGAGCAGATTTGCTGCCTGCTCGGATGTGTAACCAAATATCTTACTCGCTGCAGGGTTCCAGAATTCGATATTGCCCTGTGGGTCGAGCATGATGATTGCGTCCAATGCGGATTCAGCCAGCTGGGTAAACTTGTTTTCACTCTCTTGCAGCTGAGAAAGGTTGTCTTTCAGTTTCGATTCAGTGGACTTCAGCTTGCCAATCGCTTGCGACAATCTCTGTTGGGTGTTACGCAAGCGGCGATTGTTCTCGCTGAGGAGTATCAGTGAGATTATGATCAGCAGCATGGAGACAAGCGTCATGATTGTGGCGATGGGGTGGTGCTCGGTCCACTCAATCAAAGTGGGTGGAAGACGCTTATGCGGTGGAATGTTCAAGCTTCGGTAGAGCTCATGGACAGGTTCATAGTTTGCCGGTACCGTCCAGCCCAAAATCCGGCTGCTCACAGCTGCAGGATGATCTTGAGGCATTTTTAACAGGGCAATGGAGACCTTTTCACCAAGCGATTTGGGGGTGTGTGGTAGCGCAGCCAATGGCCACTCCGGGTAGAGTTGGGTACTGAGCAGATAGGGAAAGCCCTGATTGGTCTGTAAGTTGAGTACCTTGATCTCATGCAATTTAACCAGGCCGCTGGCGGACATCTGTTCCAACGTATCAGTTCGAACCGTTCCGGCGTCTACCTCACCGCTGATAACGGCATCAACCACAGCATCATGGGTGTTGAAGAAATGCAGCGTTGTCTCCCTTTCCACGTCTATGTCATGGGAGTGCAGTTCCCGCCTGGCCATCAGGAAACCACCAAGCGAGGTCGGATTTACTGCGCCGAATCTTATGCCTTTCAGGTCACTCAATCGCTGTAGAGCTGAGTTATCTTTGCGAGTGAAGATGACGCCACCAAAACGGTTTGCGCCGTGATCGCTGACCTTGTTGATCAGGGTGGCGATACGGAAGGCTCGGAAGTCATGCTCTGCCTTGATATAGATTCCGGAATTGGCGAGTAAAAAATCGATCTGCCTGGTATGGATTGCCGGTTCGATCGCTTCGAACGGCAAAGGAACGATGCGAAATTGGGCATCCATGATCTGTTGTGTCAGATAGTCTGCGGTTTCAGACCAGCGTTGCAGGGTGATCGACGCTCCCCGTTTCGCCAATACACCGATCGTGTAGCTTGGAACCTCGGCCGCAATCCCCGCAGTAGATTGACTGGTTAAGAACAAAGTCAGCAGTAATGACAGCATCCTTGCCTTGGATAGGCTACCCATAAGCTTTTCAACAGCTCAATGCTGTGGTTGTCTCACTCAGTTTGTGTCTGTCATTCAAATGCAGCCGGCAAATGGTTCAAGGAGACCCCTTATTGACAGGAACGAGCCTTATCTTACGCTCACCACTGCTGATAAGGCAGGTTGAACATATCTTTGCTGTGCCGCTAAACAGTCTATCGACTTGAGGGTGAGATTTTTTACCGGACCGGCTGTTGTCTGTGATTGTCGTTCCTAATTGTTTAGGTAAGTGGGGTTGAAACTGCCTGGCGCAAGGCGTAAAAGTCCGTACACCTCTTGTCTTCTGCTCAATTGACAACTATTCAAGCTGCAACTCGATCTTTCCGTTCGCATCCACTCTCAAGGTCTGGCTGCCAGCCTCAAGGGTGGGGGCTGAAGCCCGCCCCTCAATGGCCATCATGTTGGCGCGCATCGGGTAGGGCGCCGGGGAGTGATCAATGGTCTGCAGATGCATTTCAACCAGACGATAATGGCTGCGTCCCATCTGTTCAGTGACTTGCTCGGCTCGTTTGCGAAAAGCGCTGATCGCCTGGGTGGTAAGAGACTCCTCGGCAGTCTGGCGTTTTTTCGTTGAGATCGTGTAGCTCAGGGAGTCCAATGCCAATTTGGATTGCAAACTACCCAGCAAGCTACTCATGGCGGGGCTTGTTTTGCTCTCCAGTCGAATCGATTGCCGAACCCTCCAGCCAATAAGCTGTTGTTGATGATAACGTGGGGAGGTTCGGTAGCCCAGTGTGCTGACCTTGATATCACTCCTTTGTTTCGCCGTTTTCACCGCTTCTGCGATCAGGCTGTTGACCTGATCGGTCAGCAGCTTGAGGTCGGTACCCTCCCGCTGAGCGTACAGGGTGGCAATTTGGGTGTCGTTATCCACCTCCATTGTGGCGTAGGCATTGAGCTGCACCAGATCATATTGACGAGCTGGCTCCTCAGCGTGGAGGGGGGTAACTGAGATCACTGTAGCGATCAGGGTCAGACACGAATTTAGATAAAGACCTGTATGGCGCATGGCTCCTCCGGGGGATGTCTATTCTTGAGCTCTGTTAACAGGCCCTAATATCGCGGCAGGCCGGATAACAGATCTATAGTTGATCGCCAAACAGTGTACGGGTTCCTGTGATCTGCCGTTGCCGGGTCTGGAGAGGGTTGGCGATGCCTCTAGACTGTTTCTGCGGAAGCAGCCAACTGGCGGCTGCCGAACCAGATTGCCAGACGCTGCAAAGGATGACGATTTCCGCCAGGTCTCCAGGTTTTGGCGAGTCGGTTTTCATAGGCATCGAATTGCAACCCCCAAGGGGCCGCTGTAACTGCTCCTCGTCCGAGCAGCAGTTTCAAAACCTGACTGGCGGCGAACCCAGCGCAGATCTCGCAGCCCATGGCGGTTGAGGGGCCGCGCTTCGCCAGCAGATCGATCCGCTGCGGTTCTACCAGATAAGCCTGGTGCAGTCTCGCTGGGGCCAGGCCGACCAGGAATCTCAGATATTGCTGATACTCGTCGACACCCTGAAGCTGAAAGTAGGATTCGAAACTCATCTCGCCCGGCAAGAAGCAGAGCAGTGCCGAACCCATTCCCAATGGCGCTGCCGTTACCGCAGGCAGTCCCATCTCATAACAGGCGGCAAACACTGCCCGCCTTGCCGTCATGGCAAAGAAATCGAGGCCATCCAGGTAGATGTCACAATCCTGTAAAAACGCTTCTGCCTGATCCGCTTTCACCCCCTGGGGAAAAGGCTTGATATCCAGCTGCGGATTGATTGCCAGGGCCGCATCAATCATGGTGTCGAGCTTAGGCTTGCCGACCGTGTCGAGATTTGCACCTGATTGACGATTGAAGTTTTCGACCGCAAAACTGTCGAAATCGGCCAGATTGAATTGACCTATTCCAAGTCGGGTCAGGGTAAGCAGGTGGCTGCCGCCCACACCCCCCAGGCCTGCAATGGCGACTCGGGCTTTACCCAGTTGTTGCTGCTCTGATTCGGTAACCCAGCCGATGTTCCTTGAAAACGCCAGCTGATAATCAAAATTTTTCATTCGAGTGCAATTGCAGATTGTTGCCGGGGATTTGCCAGGGTTGTTGTGCAAGATTCTGTTTGATCAGATCGTAGAGCCGCCTGATGTCGTCAGGCATGTTGCTGGTTAGCTCACTGCTCGGCAGCTCAAACAGCGCACGTTTGCCATGCAGTTCAAAATCGTCACTGATTTTGTGGAACTGGAGTCCGAATCGGCTCAAGTGGCGTTGCAGTCTGGGTTCCATGACCACCAACACCAATTTTAGCCGGCACAGATCGACCAGAGCGATGGATGATAAATAGAGACCGATGGCAATGTTGGGAAAATTGCGACGCTCCTCTTCGGTATACATTGTATTTGTGTTGTGACTGTCCAGGATAAACGGTTTGCCGGTTTCGTTGGCCCTGCGCCGAAAATGGAGTGGTACAGCCAGCCGGGATATTTCGCCGATATCCGTGGGTGGGATTTGCAACAGGCGTTCGCTCTTTACATTGGGAATCTGGTGTAACTGATAGGGCAGGTAATTATCAGGTCTGCCCGCAGACGGGACCACCAACCTGACGCAACCTGCAATATCGCCACTACGGATATGTTCAAGCAGACAGTGGTGGGAATACGCATCGCAGTGATCTGTTTCAAGTCGGCTGCTGCTGGATGGCTCCCAGCCTAACTCTTCTGCATAGACTTTGTAGCGAATACTGTAACTGAAACGCTTTTGGTGTCGGGATGCGGCGTAGCGCGGATTGAAAAATTGAAAGAAATTTTGCGCCAGCCTCTCCATGTCTCTCTCCATAGCTTTCCTGGTCTGTGCTCTGTCGCTCAATCTACCGACGACCGATCCTGTTGGTCGTTGACCCCTGATCGGCATGGGATCAATGGGGTAGGGATGTGGCGTTTAAGAGTCTGCTGATACATCAACCTGATGCATAATCAATTATTCTTTCATTCTAATATTCTATTGCCGCTTTGAGCATTTGACTTAAACGAACATCCGATGAAACGACTCAGTCAATCGATTTAACTGATCTAGCACAATAAATATAGAACAATTTACGGAATTCTTCGCTGAAGTAGAGGTAAAACCATGTAGAATAGCTGGCTTAATTTGTCGTGGTTCTGCGGTTAATGATCGAGTACTCCCGGTCGGTGGAACCTATCGACCGTGTTTGTGTGGATACTATGGATGGGGCTGTTGATCTGGATCACTGATTGCTTGTTTAACGATCAAGTAGTTCAGGTGACAGGCGCTATAGTGACGGCCACGATGTTGTGGGATCGAACGGAATGATCAGTTTTGAGAAAATGTATATTACGATCAGTGAATCATTAGGGATCTATACCAAAGATCAACTCTACGAGTTGTTCACTACCAAGGAACATGGTCTGCCAATCTCCGGACACCGGGCTACGATTATCCAGAGCCGGGTGTTTTTCTTTTGTTTTGTTTTCGCGGTACTGGTGCCGGCCTGGTCGATCATCGACCTGCTCTTTCTGCCCAGTGCCCTGTGGGGCGGTCTGCTGACGATCAGAGCCGTATCCGGTATTGTTTTCGCCATCCTGGCCTGGTTGTCCCGTCGGCAACCGACCATGAAGCTGGCGCGCCTGCTATTGGCCGGTATGCTCGCGGTTACCCCGCTTTTCTATCTCGCTTCAGGTTATTGGATTGAGGGTTATCCGCTTACCAGTCAGGAGCAGATCATTGCCGGGCTTTACGGCTTGCTGCCGTTTGTGATGGTGGCTGGATTAACGCTCTTTCCATTGACACTGATTGAGTTCCTCGCCTATGCCGTACCCTTGTTTCTGGTTACATTGGTTTCTGCGTTTCCGGGTAGTGAAGCTGAAATACCCCAGGCGGTATCCACCCTGTGGCTGCTGATCCTGATCCTCGGGGTGGCGCTCTTCTCCTCCTTGACCCAGCTGCGTTACATGCTCTCACAGGTCAGTCGTGCCAGTTACGATGTGCTCACCGGTATGCTTACCCGGCGTGCCGGCATAGAAGTTCTTGATCTGCAGTTTCGACTGGCTTCCATGGGGGGCGGGTCGATGTCGATTCTCTACTTCGATCTGGATAACTTCAAAGCGGTAAACGATACCTATGGACATGATACCGGTGACAAGGTGCTTAAGACCGCATCAGAACAGATCTGTAACTGTGTGCGTAAAGGGGACAGTGTGATTCGCTGGGGTGGTGAGGAGTTTGTTGTGGTATTGCCTACCGCTGATCCCAGGGAAGCGAATGAGGTTGTGAGTCGAATCATGACGGCAGGTGTTGGGGAACGTCCTGAAGGAGGGCCGGTGACGGCCAGTATCGGTGTGGCTGAAGTTCAGGAAGACAACGTCAGTGATTGGAAGGCGCAGATTGAACTGGCCGATCATCGTATGTATTCCGCCAAGACGAGTGGCCGTGCCCGATCCATCGGTGTCGATGGCAAAGCCATGCTTTGGGCTGACGGGATTCAGCCCCACGCAGTCAATGAATGAGACTAGTCTCTGCCTTCAAGCAGTATACCTTGTTTGATTTTATCGCTCGGGTGGACAATGATCCGTTCACCCGGGCTTAGCCCTTCAGTCACCTCCGCTTCAAATCCGGTACGATAGCCGGTGGTGATCCGGCGCTGTACTGCCGTACCCTGTTGTTCGATGAAGACTGCCCAATGCTTGCCGTCACGAAACAGTGCGGTGAGCGGCAATTTCAGTACCTGCTTGTCACGCCATAGCACTATCCTTACATCCACCTGATAGCCGTGAGCGATACGATTCCACTGTGCATGCGGTGAGGTGAAATCGATGATCACATTGACCCGCTGCTCTTCAATGCCAAGGGCCGAAACCTTTGTGAAGCCGAAAGGTTCAACCCGCCTTACCACACCGTTGAGGGTTTGATCACCCCCCCAGTTTTCGATATAGACCTGTTGCCCCGGTTCCACCTTGATTGCATCGGAGGAGAGTAGATCAGCCACAATCTCCAGTTTGTCCGGGTCGCCAATCTCCAACAGGGGCTCACCGGCACTGACCACTCCTTCGCTCTTATGCTGAATTTTCAGGATCCGGCCGTTGACGGGGGCACGAATCGGTACACATTGGCACGCCTCTGCATTGCTACGAGGTGCCGTGGGAGAGATCAGTTGGGCATTGGCGCGGTCAAGTTCCGCCTGTCTCGCCTGACGATTGGCGACGGCAGTCTCCAGCGCTGCCTGGCGGGTTTGATAGGTCCGTTGCACGGATTCCAGCTCTCTCGCTGAGATCACCGCTTCCTTATGCAGTCGACGGGATCGGTTGCGTTCACTGAGTGCGAAATCGAGCTCAACCCGAGCCTCCTTTACCGCCGCTTCCGCCAGAATACGGTTGGCTTCCGCAGCGCGGATGTCGGCCCTGGCCTGGGCCTCACTGCGTGGATCGAGCAGGGTTGGATCGATGGGTTCGATCTCGGCCAGCAGGGTCTCATTGGCAATCACCTTATCGCCGACTTCGGCCTCGATGCGCATCGCCCGGCCGCTGATCGGTGCGGAGAGGGTAAACACATCCCTGACCCGGGTCTCTCCCTCCTCATCGATCGTCACGACAAGCTCCCCCGGTTGCAGGGTCATCAGGTCAACCGCAATCGGTTTCGGTTGGAAGGCCCAGACCAGTGATGCCAGAACAACCAGACTCACTACGCCCCAAATCAAGATACGTTTCCAGTGTGCGCTCATAATCACTCACGAGTTTTTAATACGGCAATCAAATCGAGATGGTCAAGTCGCCTTCTGACCACAGCTGCGGAGAAAGCGGTTGCACCCAGTGTAACCAGCACGGCGGTCGCATCCGTTGCGGCCTTGATGACCAGTGGTATTCGAAACAGTTCAGTATTCATCGCGTTGGTCATCAGCCATCCGAGACCATGACCCATCAGGCAGCCCAGTGGCAGTCCGACCAGAATCAGCAACGCCGCCTCACCCAACAGAATGTAGGAGATTTCACCGGAGTGGAATCCCAACACCCGCAGGGTGGCCAGTTCCCTGCCCCGTTCCGATAGGGCAATCCGGGTGCTGTTGTAAACCACGCCGAATCCCAGTGCGCAGGCAAAGGCGGCGAAAAAGGAGATATAGACCATCAGCATTTCTGCCATGGTGTCGTTGAACTCCTCAACCGCTGCATCCTTGAGGGTCACCGCGGAGACTTTGGGTAGCGATTTCAAACTGCGGTAGAGCTGGGTCAGTTGGTTCTTATCCACCAGCAGGTTGATCGCCTCGAGACTGGCACGCTCTCCCATCAGTCTGTTGAAGGCGTGGATATGCATGTAGGCAGGCATCCCCATATAGGTCTCGAACAGACTGACCACCGGTATCAATGCCTTGGGCTGTTTCCCTTCCAGCACTTCAACCCAGACGGAATCGCCGATCTGAACGTCCAGCTTCTCGGCCAGCCTGGTAGAGAGGATCAAGCCTTCCGGAGGTATGCTGACAACTTCTCCCCGAGCATCATAGATCCGCTGCAGTTGTGGGTTGTCGGTGACCCCCTCGATACCGCCCCGGTGGCTGAGGTGTCCCGCCTTCAGATCGGCGCTCTTGCTTCTCATCGGTTCGGCTGCCAATACCCCGGGCAGGCGGCGGATCTCACGCAGTGTTTGATCCGACTGGCTTTCGACCAGTCCGACAGTCATGTCCTGACGCTGTGTCTGGTGAAACTGAACCTCGATGATCTGTTCGATGGCATCGATCCATTGCAGTGCCATCACCATCACGGAGACTGACAGGGCGATGCCGATACTGGTTAGCAGCGACCTCCACGGGGAGCGCATGATCTGCCTCAGTATGATCCGGGTCGGTTGATCGAGCCATAAACCGAAACGGCTTTGATAGAAGCGGCTGCTGCGATACATGGGGGGCGCCGGTGGGCTCATCGCCTCGGCCGGTGGCAGAGTTGCCGCATGTCTGACGGCACCAAGTGAGCCTGCCAGGGCGGCAATCAGACTGACCGCCGCGCCGATGGCGAAGACCCCCGGGTCGGGACGGAAGATCAGTAATGGGAAGCGAAACAGGTCGGCATAGATTTCGGTGTTGACCCGACCCAGCCAAGCGCCCAGCAGCCACCCCAGAACAATACCGACGCCACACATCGCCATCACCATCTTGGTGTAGTGCCAGGCGACCTGCCAGTTGCTGTAACCGAAGGCCTTCATCAGACCGATTTCGCTCCGGTCGGTAGCGATCAGTCGGCTCATCACCATATTGCCGAGAAACGCGGCAACCGCCAGGAAGATGGTGGGTAGAATGGTCGACATGGTTTTCAGCTGTTCAATCTCATTCATCAGAAACCAGTTTGAAATCTGGTTTTTGCGGGCGATCGCACCATGGCTTCCGTATGTCTCTAGGAGTCGGTCAAGTTTGACGATGATCTGCTCCGGACTGCTGTCATGCAGCAATCCCAGACTGACTTCGTTGAAAGCCCCCTCCAGATCATAAGCGGCAGCCAGGGCTTCCCGACCCATCCACATCACACCGAATCGTTTGTCGTCCGGCATCAAGGCGCCTGGGCCCATGGTATAGATGAATTCAGGGGAGAGGGCGATGCCCACCACGGTGAGGCTGCGCTGGTGGCCGTTCATCAGGGCTTTGAGCTGATCGCCTGGCTGCAGATCGTGGGCCTCGGCAAACGGTTCGTTCAGCACCACTTCATCCGGATGATCCAGGCTGACCAGCCGGCCCGATCTCAGTACCAGATTGTTGAGCAGCGGCTCCCCCTGTTCGGGAATGGAGACCAGTTGACCGATCACCGGCTCCTCAAATCCATCGATAGAGAGGGTGGCCATCTGTTTGATTCTGTCTTCCACCGAGCGGACCCCGGGGAGTGTGCTGATCTGATTGACCAGTCGGCGCGGGGCGCGCTTAACCGTGGCAAAGACATCGGCAAAACGCTGCCTCTCGTAGTAGGCGGTGGCGGTCTGTTGGAGTGCCTGCAATGATGACAGGGACATTACCAGAACCGCCACACCGGAAGCGATCACCACCGCAATTGCCAATACCTGTCCCTTCAGCTTCCACAGGTTGCGTATCAGTTTTAGATTCAGAGCACGCATGATTCTGTCACCAGCTCAATTCATGCGCCGCTTTTCGGAGGCTGTTTTGCTGATAATTCGCAACATGTCCATCGGCAAAGTGCAGAACCCGGTCCGCCATCTCACCGATGACACTGTTGTGGGTGATCACCGCAGTGGTGGTTCCCATCTCCTGGTTGACCCGTTCAATTGCCTCCAACACCAGGATGCCGGTCTGGCTGTCGAGCGCGCCGGTGGGTTCGTCGCAGAGCAGGATGTCCGGTCGTTTGGCGATCGCCCGGGCGATTGCCACCCGCTGTTGTTCACCACCGGAGAGTTGGGCCGGAAAGTGGTCGAGCCGTTCCGCCAGGCCGACCAGAGCGAGGGCTTCGGCAGGATCCATGGAACGGTTGGCGATCTCGGTAACCAGGGAGACATTTTCTCGTGCGGTGAGACTGGGAATCAGGTTATAGAACTGAAACACAAAGCCCACATGGTCACGACGGTAACGGGTTAGGGTGGATTCGTCATCGGCACTGATCCGCATGTCGCGAAAGGTCACTTCGCCGCTACTGGGGCTGTCCAGACCGCCGAGGATGTTGAGCAGGGTGGATTTACCGCTGCCGGAAGGGCCCAGCAGTACCACCAGCTCCCCCTCTCTCAACTCAAGATCGACCCCACGCAGGGCGTGTACATCAACACTGCCTGTGTGATAGACCTTGGTCAGCCCCTGACCTTGCAGGGTGATTTCCGGGATTGCGCTGGGACCTGAATCAGACACGACTTACTCCATGTCATGGAAGTATAGCTCAGCAAAGGATTTGCCGATGACGTGATGGACCCCCTTCAGCCTCAGTTCGTCTGGCTACAGCAAGAGATCAAGCGCTGCGCTCAGTGACTGCTTTTGTCCTCGATGGCGTTTTGTTCCTGCTTCGGTTTACGCCAGGCGGCAAACAGCAGGGTGAGCAGGCCGAGTATCAGTTCATCGGCAAAAGGGATCATATCGGGGATCACAAGATCGAGTAGAAACAGTGAGCCGGTCAGCAGAAACAGCTGGCGGAAACGCAGCCGGTCCGCAAACTTGAGAATGGCAGCAATGATTGGCACCGAGTGCATAGGCGTTACCCGAAATTGTTTGGCGAGTTTGACTTTAAGGCAGTCTGTTCCACATCCAGCTTCCATACTCTAACGGATGAGTGGAAGTGTCGAGTTCTCCTTTCTTAGGGCCTATTGGATCAGTGTTAACAGGCCCTGATTCACGCTCTATAGGCCGAGGTCGTTTGTTATTTGCGGTTTGTGTGTAGGGGTATTACTACCCTCTAAAAGTAGGGTATCACCCCATAATAAAAAAACATGAGCCTTGTTAGGGTTTTGTTACTGTTTCACAGAAAGTAACAATGTCGCTTTGGGGTCCGATGGGTAGTGAATTGCTCGCTGGGATTCCGGGGGAAAGCGGTGAGACAAGTGAGGATGGATGGGGTGATCTGTGTCGTACAGACAACAATAAGAAGGGATTGGCGTGATCGACATACTCTTAGGCAGTCTGTATGTCGATCACGGATAATTCCCCTGGCATCTCCTGCAGCATGAACTGTTTGGTACAACCTCAACGTACCCGACCAAATTGACCTGGCTGCAATCTTAATACCAGGCATGTTTATGCCGTGTTTGTCTTTGCCAGAAGACACCCACCTCCCCATCCGATACAGACCGCAGCGATTACCTCTGCACCAGGTATTTCGTCGCTGGTGAATTCCGGGTTGTTTTTGGCGTGTTGCTGATCTTTGTTACCTGAAGGGTATTTTCAATGGTACTCAACAGATCAGGCCTGGTCGTTTAGCCTTCTAATGGGAGAATTCAATGAGTCAGAATCTTGTGAACCTGCATCGTTATGCGATGTGCCTGTTGCTGCTGATGGGGGGATTTTCAGTCAGCAATCAAGCCGAGGCGGTACCGGCCTTTGCCCGTCAGACGAGTATGCCATGCACAGCCTGCCATTTTCAGCAATTTCCAGCGCTTAACTCGTTCGGTCGTTCATTCAGATCCGGAGGTTATACCCTGACCGGTGGGCAGGGGATGATTGAAGGGGACGATATCTCCCTGCCTTTGATGCTCAATGCCTCTGTGATCACCAAGCTCAGATATCAGAAGACCAACGGCAACACGGATGAGGGAACCGATCATGGTCAGATCGAATGGCCGGATGAGGCGGCACTGCTGGTCGGTGGTAAGCTGGCCAAGGATGCGGGCTTCCTGATGGAACTCGGGTTGACAGACGCCAACTCATTCCTCTCCACCAAGGTTCATTTCAATGTGGCCAAAGCCGGTGCGACCCAGTTGAGTGTGATTCCTTTCTCTACTGACGGACTGGGCTCGGGTTACGGTTTCGAGCTGCTCAATACAGGCGCACAACGTTCGCAGCGTCCAATCGAGGAGCGTAAAGGCTTCAGCGCCGCTCAGGCTCTGGGATTGGGAAGCGGTGAAGCGACCGGTATCGCCCTGGTCGCATCCGGACACAACTATTTCGTCAACTACACTCCCTGGACACCGGGTTGGGAAGAGAACAACACCACCGTGAAACCTTCCGGTCTGGCCCACTATATCCGGGCGGCCTATACGCCGTTCATCGGTAGCTGGGATACCGGTTTCGGTGTTCAGATCTGGACCGGGGATGCGGAAACCAGGAATCACGGTGAGGATACCGTCATCCCGACCGATGGCTGGGTCATCGATGCGCAGATGCAGGGCAATCTGGGGAATATGCCTCTGGGTGTTTATGGCAGCTATGGTCAATGTGAGGGCACCGATGCCGCCAATAGCGGCTTGACTCATTTTGCTGACAGCGGATTTTGTAATGGTGCGGATGATGCGGATTCATTTGCCATCCTTGGACAATTGGGACTGCTGCCGAACAAGGCCAATGTGTTTCTCGCCTATCGGACTTTGGATGACGGCTCGGATAACGACAACAAGTTCAACGCCACAACCGTTGGCGGCAACTATATGTTTTCGCAAAACATCCGCTTCGAGCTCTACTATGTCAAAGAGAGTGGCAGCGGTATCGATTCGCGTCCCGATGAGCGTGACAGCAAGTGGATGTTTCAACTGTTTGCCGGTTATTAATCGGCTGACGCTGTATCGGTCGCAGAATCCATACCCAGACAACGCCACCATACAGGTGGCGTGAGAGAACCAATTGAGGAAAGACTCATGAGTAGAATTGTTACCAGAGTGGTCAAGATTGCCGCAGTGTTCAGCCTGTTTTGTCTGACCCTGCCCGCGGCTTACGCAGGGAGTGCCTATGAAGGATATTCCCTGTTCAATCAAACCTGTTTCCTGTGCCATGGCACCAGCGGCAAAGGGGATGGCCCGCTGGCCGGCAAACTGGATATGTCACCATCGGATCTCACCAGCGATGGCAAGACAGACGATGAACGCTTGTTCGGTCTGATCAAAGGCACCATCGCACATGGCTCAGAGAAAAGTGCGATGCCCAAGTGGGGTCTGGCGATGCCGGAGAATCAGATCCGTTCACTGATGACCTACATCCGTTTTCTGCAGAACAGCAAGCACACTCTGCCAGGGGATCCGCAATTGGGTCGCGATGTCTATATGTCGCGCTGTGTTGCCTGCCACGGTCGTGGTGGCATGGGAGATGGTCCGTTGACAGAACTGCTGACCATGAATGCTCAGAATCTCACCGATGCCAGTGAGCTGAACAAGCATCCGAACAGTGAGCTAATAAATGTGATTACCAATGGAAGCCCAGGCGACTCCCTGATGCCTGGTTGGAAAGGCATACTTTCAGAAGAGGAGATAGCTGGTGTGCTCAGCTACGTCCGCCTGCTGGCCAAGTAATCCGCATTAATCTGAACTCACCGGCAACCTGCATCGGTATGCAGGTTGCCGGTTTTCTTCCTTCAATTCCAAATTCCAGCCAATCGAGGCGAGAATCTAACGCGCTCAGAGCTCGTTGAGTATCCTTTTTCTTGCCGCCCGATACTCCTCTTCACTGATTACGGCTTCGTTTCGCAGATTGTCCAGTCTCTGCAGGCGTGCCTTGATGCTGGAATTGGCTGGCTGGGTTACAACAGCAGTGGATTCCACCGGTTTGAGCCGCTGTTCAGGCGGTTGTGCAGCAACGGGCTGCCTGTTTTTCTGTGGCGCCGGGGCGGTTTCAGCTGTTGCTGAGCTTTGGCTCTGCTCCGCACTATCACTACAGTTCAGTGTGACCTGCAAGCCTTTGGGGAAATCCTGGTATTTGACCCGCTGGCTGAATGCCTCGCAGGCCGGTTTGCGGATCACGATTTTGCCGTACAGTTCGGCTTTACCCGCATCGTAGGCGGCGGGATAGAGTTGATTCTGGGTGATTTCCAGAGGGGTGACGCCCAGGGCTTCGTCCATGATGTAGACCGTTGCACCACTCGGTTGAGTTTCGATGCGCAACGGCATCTCTCCGGATACCCCACCAATTCCGGTGCAGGCCGAAAGTTGTGTGATCAGCAGCATCGGTGCTGCCAAGCGGGTCAATGTTTGCTTCGGCATAGGGAAATCCAATCGGTCTCTGTGTCTCTGTTCTGGTTATTGTTGGTGACTGTTTGTTGCGTATGGCGGTGGTTTCTCACTTGCCGCAACTCCCTCCGGTCACCGCGATGAGTATATAGCATGTCTGTCCGCTTGGCAGTCCATGCTTCCTTTCTGGGTTGGTTTCTTAACCCTTAATTAACACTTAAGTTACTGTTCACACTTTGAAAAAAGAGTGCTTGGGATTAAGTTTCGTTTAAGTTTCAGGGGCTAGCTTAAGGTTAAAGGATGAAAACGACCTGGTGCACAAACGCCATTCTGGCAATTAATGTTGAGCCCGTTGATGCGGTCTCAGGAGGTAATTATGAAACATTTCATGACTATGATTCAGAGCATTTTGGTTCTGGTATTCGGCATGACTCAAGTCTCTTTTCTCTCTGCGGAGACTCTGGATTCCCAACAGACTGCAGGTGTCTCCCATGCGCCTGATACCCTGGTTATGGTTGAAAAAGTGATCGCTATCGATGCTGATGGGCAGGCTCATACGCTTTATCAGGAAGAGGAAGGTCGAATCTATCGACTGGATAATGTCAATCAGGTGGTGCATGACCTGAATGCTCGTGGAATCAAATCGAAAGGCAACTTTCACTCCCTGCAGGCCGTGTTGGCTCAGCGGGTCTTCGTGATGGGTAAGAACAATCAGCCCTATCCGGCCGAGCGTTCTGAGGTGGGTATCCCCGAAACCTATCGGTTGGCGGTAGAAAATCTCCGGGTTACCAAGGACCGGATAACCGCGATCTACACCACCAACTGTAACGGCTTATCGATCTGATCAATCCTGAGCTGGACATACGCCGTAGAGCCATGCTTCCGGTAGTCGACCGTTGATCGACTACCGGATGCGATTTTCGGTGGACTGATCTACGATACAGTGCTGGATATTAGCTGGTTACAGGTTGCTTCCTCGAACAAGCTCACTTATCAAACGATTGTGACTGAGGCTGGGCAGGGTCCTGCCGAGTCCAATCCGACCTCCAACAATTACAACCCCTTCCACAATCTGCAATCCTGAGGTTACTGGCCAGAAACCACTGTTGCCGGAAACGGTCAGATGGTCTGCTTGCTGCAATTTCATCCGGGTATTCAGGGTGCACAACCAGAGTTGATGCAGATGAGTTGCCTGTTTCGGCGGTCAGTGATGGCAATGTCACTGCAGTACCAGTTCTTCCCCCATTGCAGGTTTTTTAATAGATTATCGATGGAGACGGCTGGCCATGGTCAGTACAGCGACCGGCTCTCATATGGCCCACGCCTGATGTGGCGTGTTGCGGGTACATACCGGAATGAGATGGCGCGCCCGACAGGATTTGAACCTGTGACCCCCGCCTTCGGAGGGCGGTACTCTATCCAGCTGAGCTACGGGCGCTGAGGTGCTGCAACTCTCCGCAGCGCGGTGATTACAGCGATGCGTAGTTTAGCCCTCCCGGGGGGTGCCGTCCAACCCTGTTCGCTCTTTTTTTCATCCACGGGTATAATCGCCGGGTTTTTCGGAATGCCTGTTGTTAACAGGCCCTAATAGGCCATGCTCAGGGCTTGAAGTCAGCCCATGAACAAGGCGTGGGGCGCAATCGATTGAAATACGGAGGATTATGCCCGTGAGTATCCATGTTGTAACTAAGTCTGGTGTGTTGACAGGTGTGGCTGTCGCATCTCTGCTGGTTTCTACCCAGCTTTTCGCAGAAGAGCGTCCAGAGGTTCTGGAACGAATTGCCCCGATCGGCAAGGTGGCTGTTGAAGGCGCCGCAAAGCCTGCTGAGGCTGCGCCTGCAGCGGCTGCCGAGAGTGCGCCTGCCGCCACTGAAACAGCGGCCGCGCCGGCCGCCGAGGCTGCCCCGGCTGAAGCGGCACCGGCTGCTGCTCCAGCTGCACCGACTGGTGATGCGCTGGCAGTCGCCACCACATCCGGTTGCATGGCCTGTCACCAGGTCGAGACCAAGGTGGTCGGTCCAGCCTATAAAGAGGTAGCCGCTAAATACAAAGGTGACGCTGGAGCGGTTGATACGCTGGTCGCGAAAGTCAAGGCCGGTGGTGTCGGTACCTGGGGACAGATTCCCATGCCGCCCAACGCCCATGTCTCGGATGAGAACATCCGCGTCGTTGTGGAGTGGATCCTGAGTATGTAATGAAAGCGTCCGGCAACCCTTTTGTGTGGTTGTCGGGCGGTTCAGCTGAGCATCGATTTCAAATTGGCCAGATGGGCCGATCCCCGCGCCTGCTGCTCCTCCTTGCTGAGCTTGTTGCCTCGGCCCTCCCAAATCAGATCCTCTTCCGGTAGCTCCTGCAGAAAGCGGCTTGGCTCTCCGGGAACCATTTCACCGAAACGTTTGCGTTTACTGGCATAGCTCATGGTCAGGGTGCGCTGCGCCCGGGTGATGCCCACGTAGGCCAGCCTGCGCTCCTCTTCGATGTTGTCCTCTTCAATGCTGCTGCGATGGGGCAACAGCTCCTCCTCCATACCGACCAGGAAAACATGGGGGAACTCCAGTCCTTTGGCTGCGTGCAGGGTCATCAGGTGGACCTGGTCCTGTTCGGCTTCATCCTCCTGACGCTGCAGCATGTCCATCAGGGTCAGATGGTTGACCATCTCCGCCAGGGTCTTCTCTTGAAGCTCACCATGCTGTAGGGCTTTCAACCAGTCAATCAGGTCGGTGACATTCTCCATCCGCGCCTCGGCGATGCCGTCGCTGCTGGCGTTCTCTTTCAGCCAGCCCAGGTAGTCGATCTCTTCCATCAGGGCGCGGAAGGCTGCCGCCGGATCCGAGTCGGCCTTTTGCGCATGGTGTTGGATCAGTCTGGAAAAGTGCTGCAGGCGCTCATAAGGGCGACTGCTGAGCAGGTTCTTCAGGCCCATCTCTTCGCAAGCGGGCAGCAGGGCGCTGCCACGCTGCTGGGCATAGTCGGCGAGTTTCTCCAGGGTGGTCGGACCGATCTCACGGCGCGGGGTGTTGACGATACGCAAAAAGGCGCTGTCGTCGGTGGGATTGGCCAGCAGTCGCAGATAGGCCATGCCGTCTTTGACTTCGGTGCGGGAGAAAAAAGAGGTGCCGCCACTGAGAAAATAGGCAATGTTATGGCTGCGCAGGGCCTTCTCAAACAGTTTCGCCTGGTGATTGCCCCGGTAGAGGATGGCGCAATCCCGGTTGTTGGCCTTGGCGGTGAACTTCAGGTGGATGATTTCCGATACCACCCGTTCCGCCTCCTGGACCTCATTGGGGCAGACCAGGACACGTAACTCCGGGCCAAGGCCCAGTTCACTCCAGAGCTTCTTTTCAAACACATGGGGGTTCTTGCTGATCAGGTGGTTGGCGGATCTGAGGATACGGCCGCTGGAGCGATAGTTCTGCTCCAGCTTGATCAGCTTCAGGGTTGGGAAATCGGCCTGCAGACGGGCCAGGTTTTCCGGCCGGGCGCCTCGCCAGGCATAGATCGACTGATCGTCATCCCCCACCACGGTGAATGCGGCCCTTACCCCGGCCAGTTGTTTGACCAGCTCATACTGGGCCTGATTGGTGTCCTGGTACTCATCCACCAGCAGATAGCGGATCCTGTCCTGCCACTGATCGAGTATCTGGGGGTGGTTGCGAAACAGGCTTACCGGCAATAGGATCAGATCGTCGAAATCGACCGCGTTAAAGGCCTTCAGGCTGCGCTGATAGGCCGCATAGAGCAGTGCCTGCCCTTGTTGCAGATCGTTCTCCGCCTGCTGCAGGGCCTGTTCCGGGGTGATCAGGTCATTTTTCCAGGCGGATATGGTCCACTGGGCGGCGTTCACCACCGAGTCGTCCCCCAGATTCTGCTTGCGCAGCAGATCCTTAAGCAATCCGGCACTGTCCTGCTGATCAAAGATCGAAAAGCCCGATCGATAGCCCAGTGTCTTCAGCTCCTGGCGGACGATGTTCAATCCCAGATTGTGAAAGGTGGAGATTCGTGGAAGCTGCTGCTGTTGATCGCCCAGGGTTTTGCCAACCCGCTCTTTCATCTCCCGCGCCGCCTTGTTGGTGAAGGTGACTGCGGTGATCTGCTGGGGGTTGAGTCCGCAGCGCTTGATCAGGTAGCTGATCTTTGCGGTGATGACCCGGGTTTTTCCGCTCCCGGCCCCCGCCAGCACCAGGAGCGGTGTGTCGATGTAGTTGACCGCTTGCTGTTGTCTAGGGTTGAGGTCGGACATTGAGGGGTGGTCTTTACGGCTGCTGGACAGAGGCGCAAGGGTACGCAGTGGCGTTATCGATTTCAACACTGGCGTCAATGCCTGATATGATGGGTAGGGTAGGGTAGGTTTCGGCAAGCAGCATTGAGCGGCCCTGTAAGCGTCCAGAAAAAAGAAGAGATTTCATGGCAATAACACAAGACAGACGCCGCAGTCCCCGGGGTGGCGCAGAGGGTCAGCTGACCCGTGAATCCTGGCGTGTATTTCAGATCATGGCCGAATTTGTCGAGGGTTTCGAGCAGTTGGCTCAGATCAGCCCTTCGGTGAGTTTTTTCGGCTCGGCAAGAACACCACGGGATCATCCCCATTATGCCCTGGCGGAAGAGATCGCCCGGCTGCTCTCCGACAGCGGATTCTCAGTGGTCAGCGGTGGTGGGCCCGGCATTATGGAGGCCGCCAACAAAGGGGCCTTTGAGGGCAAGTCCACCAGTATCGGGTTGAACATACAGCTGCCGATGGAGCAGTCCGGTAACGCCTATCAGGATATCTCGCTCAATTTCCGCCACTTTTTTGCCCGTAAGGTGATGTTCGTCAAGCACGCCTCCGCCTATGTGGTGCTGCCGGGTGGGTTTGGAACCCTGGATGAGATGGCTGAGATCCTGACCCTTGTGCAGACCGGCAAAACCCGTAAGATCCCGATCATCCTGGTGGATGGCAAGTTCTGGGGTGGGCTGCTGGATTGGTTTCGCAATACGCTCTGCCCCGCCGGGACCATCGATCAGGAAGACCTGGATCTGGTGCAGGTCTGCGAACAGCCGCAACAGGTTGTGGACGCCATCTTCAACCACTACGAAACACGACGCTTCGAGCCCTCTCCTGCGGAGCAGGAGATACTGCTTGAGCTGTAAACATCTCCCATGGAGGGAGGACATGATGAACAAGCTGAATCTCCTGGCCAAAGCCCTGCTGAGTGTCGCTCTGCTCAGCGGTCTGCCGCTCCTCGCTGAGGATCAGGCTGTACCTGAGCCGCCGGAGCTGCCCCTGCCCGAGGTGATTGTCGACGGTGAGGTGATCGAACCCGATATCACCATCATCAAGCGGGATGAGGGTACGATTACCGAATACCGGGTCAACGGCCAGCTCTATATGGTGAAGATTCAGCCGGACAACGGGCCGGCTTACTACATGAGCGACCGGGATGGGGATGGGGAGTTCGATTCCCGCTCCAACGACCCAACCAATATTTCCGTACCCCAATGGATACTGTTGCGCTGGTGATCGGGGTTTGATGAGTCATTTTCTAGCAACTATCGAAAAATTTGCCCGGGGGTTCGACCAGATCAATGAACGACTGGGGCAGGCGATTTCCTGGTTGAGCCTGTTGATGGTGCTGGTCACGGTGGCCGTGGTGGTGCTGCGCTACGTTTTTCAGCTCGGCTGGATCTGGCTGCAGGAGTCGGTCACTTTCATGCATGCGGCCCTGTTTCTGGTAGGGGCCGCCTACACCCTTAAGCACGAAGGTCATGTGCGGGTCGATATCATCTATCGCAAGTTCTCCGAGCGAGGCCGGGCCTGGGTCGATCTGATCGGTACCCTGACCCTGCTGCTGCCGGTCTGTCTGTTCATCTTCTTCATCAGCTGGGACTACGTGGCCAAATCCTGGGCGCTCTATGAAGGCTCCAGGGAAGTCGGCGGGCTGGATGGCGTGTTTCTGCTGAAGAGTCTGATTCTGGTGATGGCGGTGTTGCTGGTGCTGCAGGGGATCTCCCTGGCGATACGCAGTCTGAGTCAGCTCCTGGGTCAGGGGGAAGTGTCTGCCGAAGGTGATGGGTGATGGCTGAGTATCTTCCCCTGGTTCTGTTCCTGCTGGTCTGTCTGGTTTTGCTGTTCGGCTACCCGGTAGCTTTTTCTCTCGGCGGCACCTCGCTGGCGTTTGCCTGGTTGGGGACCTATACCGGTCACTTCGATGATGCCTTTCTGCAGGCGCTTCCCAACAGGCTCTACGGCATCATGACCAATGAGACTTTGATCGCGGTGCCCCTGTTCGTCTTCATGGGGGTGATGCTGGAGCGTTCCAGGGTGGCGGAAAATCTTCTCGATACCATGGCCAGTCTGTTCGGTAAACTGCGTGGTGGTCTCGGTATCTCGGTAACCATCGTCGGTATGCTGCTGGCCGCCAGTACCGGTATCGTCGGCGCAACGGTGGTGACCATGGGATTGCTGTCACTGCCGACCATGCTTAAGCGCAACTATGATCCGGCCATCTCCTGTGGGGTGATTTGCGCCGCCGGCACCCTCGGTCAGATCATTCCCCCTTCGATCATTCTGGTGCTGCTTGGGGATGTGCTCTCGGCGGCTTATCAGCAGGCCCAGCTCGACATGGGGATCTTTTCACCGGACACGGTCTCTGTCGGCGATCTGTTTGTCGGCGCACTGTTGCCAGGGCTGATGCTGGTGCTGCTCTACCTGCTCTACATTGTTTTCGTCGCCGTGGTGAAACCGGCATCGGTGCCGGCGATGCCGGTCGATGAGAAGCTGGAGAAGGGCGCCCTGCTGGCCAAGACATTGAAAGTCCTGCTGCCGCCGTTGCTGTTGATCGTTGCCGTGCTCGGTTCGATTCTTGGCGGTCTGGCGACGCCAACCGAAGCCGCTTCAGTGGGTGCGATCGGCGCCATGCTGCTGGCCTTCAGTCAAAAGCAGCTGAATCTGAAAACCCTCAAAGAGGTGGTTACCGGTACAACCAAAGTCACCAGCATGGTGTTCATGATCTTCATCGGTGCCTCTCTCTTCTCATTGGTGTTCCGCGGCTTCGGTGGCGATGAAGTGGTAACCGAGTTGCTGACCGATCTGCCGGGTGGGGTGGTCGGTGCGATGGTCGTGGTGATGCTGGTGATGTTTCTGCTGGGCTTTATTCTCGACTTCATCGAGATCACCTTTGTGGTGGTGCCGATCGTCGGGCCGATCCTGTTGGCGATGGGGCTGGATCCGGTCTGGCTTGGGGTGATGATTGCGATCAATCTGCAGACCTCGTTTCTCACCCCGCCTTTCGGTTTCGCCCTGTTCTATCTGCGTGGTGTGGCGCCGAAACAGATCTCCACCGCGGCCATCTATCGCGGCGTTGCGCCGTTCATTGTTATTCAACTTCTGATGCTCGGCCTACTGGCCTACTGGCCGCAACTGGCCACCTGGCTGCCGGACGTAGTCTACGGCTGAGGTAGAACAGATCATCAAAGTATCGTGTTGAATTGCTGAATTAAAAACTTGTGAGGCGTGATTATGGGTTTTGAAAGAATCATGGGACTTAACGTCACGGATGATGAAGCGTATCAAAAATATCGTGAGGAAATGGAGCCGATATTGAACTCGACCGGTGCTGCCTTCGGTTATGATTTCAAGATTGCTGAAGTGTTACGATCAAAAACCGATCAACCGATCAATCGGGTCTTCACCATCGATTTTCCGAATCGAGAGGCGATGGAAGCGTTCTTTGAGCGGCCCGACTACCTGGCAATCAAGCAGCGTCATCTGGATGGTGCGATCAACAGTAAAACGGTGATTGCCCTGCATGAGACGGATGCGTGAACCGATCGTCCGGTCCGCTGCGTATTTATTGATCACTGTGTGATAAATAATCAGAGTTTCCTTAAGAATCACGTTAGACTCATGCACTGAATGGATGCTTGGTGAATCACTCTGAGGATTATATGGATTCCTTGTTTCGTGCTTCTGATCCAGCCTGTGCTGGAATGACGGTGAGCAGTCGTTACTGGATTTTATTATCCGCTAATAAACGCGAATGTTCGTCAATAATAATGGGTACAAAATAGCATCGATACCAATTGAATTGTCTTCCCTGCGAAGGCTGGGATCCATGGATCAATCAGATGGGATTCGCTGCATGCCGGATTGACGGTAATCTCATAAACCGATGTTACAATTATCTCTCTAGATCCTGAGACTACTGATTGACTCCCATCATGGGCTCCTGATTCAAACGTCAGGGGATCCTTCTTCTTAATGCAAAGAGGCCAGTTCAAAAATGAATATCAAGGACAAAAAGATCAACTGGGGTGTGGTCAGTGTGGTGATCGGTTCCTGGCTCGGTGCAATGATCATGTTGTTGGTGATGTATGACATGATGCTATCCATGCGGGCCATGCGTGGTCACATGGGGGATATGTCTCATGATATGCGAGAAATGAAGGTCAGTATGAATGGCATGGGGGAGAAGATATCCCTGATGTCCAAGGATATGAAAATCATGAGTCATGAGTTTGTCGAAGTGGATCAGCATATGTCGGATATGTACAAACTGATGGCGGATGATCTGGACGCCATGCGCCAGAGTATGCAGCTGATGACGCCATCGGTTGCCACCATGGGGCCAACCATGAATCGCATGGGCAGCGATATGAACCGGGGTGTCGACTCCTTTACCAGCCCCGGAAACTATATGTGGAATATGATGCGTTGATTGTTTGATTAAGTCCGCAAATAAACACAAATGGGTGGGTATATTAACTCCCCTCTCCCCTTGCGGGAGAGGGGCCGGGGGAGAGGGGGAGAATAAGCTCCTTAATCTTCATAAGAACTCAACAGGATAAAGACGAGGGATCAACGCGTTTTTACCCCTACATCTGAAACCAGGGATTCAGGTTTTAGCCAGGTGAAACGCTTCGCGTACACCCTCTCCCCAACCCCTCTCCCATCAAGGGAGAGGGGCTTATCTTCGCGATTGGCGTCCAAGCGTTATATCAAAAACCTGAAGCTCAGGAAGTTACACGATTACCAGTCCCGGAATCTATTTGTGGAATATGATGCGTTGTTTGTTTTGATTGAGCCCATAAATAAGCGCAAATAGATGGGGACATGAACTCCCCTCTCCCCTTGCGGGAGAGGGGGAGAATCGGCACCTTAACCTTCATAAGAACTCAATGCATTTTTTTACCTGAATCCACGGATTCATTTTGTTAGCCAGGTGAAACGCTTCGCGTACACCCTCTCCCCAACCCCTCTCCCATCAAGGGAGAGGGGCTTATCTTCGCGATTGGCGTCCAAGCGTTATATCAAAAACCTGAAGCTCAGGAAGTTACACGATTACCAGTCCCGGAATCTATTTGTGGAATATGATGCGTTGTTTGTTTTGATTGAGCCCATAAATAAGCGCAAATAGATGGGGACATGAACTCCCCTCTCCCCTTGCGGGAGAGGGGGAGAATCGGCACCTTAACCTTCATAAGAACTCAACAGGATAAAGACGAGGGATCAACGCGTTTTTATCTTTACATCTGAAACCAGGGATTCAGGTTTTAGCCAGGTGAAACGCTTCGCGTACACCCTCTCCCCAACCCCTCTCCCATCAAGGGAGAGGGGCTTATCTTCGCGATTGGCATCCATTCGCGCTCAATCAAAAACCTGATGCTCAAGAAGTTACGCGATTGATATTCGCATTCATTTGTGGACTTAAGATAATTAAACCGAGAGTGCCTGCAACAGGGCCTTCAGTGCCTGCCCGCGATGGCTCAGGCTGTTCTTGGTCAGCGGCTCCAGTTGTGCCGAACTGCAGTCATGGGTGGGGACATAAAATATGGGGTCGTAGCCAAATCCGTTCTCGCCTTGCGGTTCAAAAAGAATTCGGCCCTCCCAGCTGCCCTGGCAGATGATAGGGGTCGGATCCTCTGCGTGACGCATGTAGACCATCAGGCATTGGAAGCGGGCTGTACGTTTCTCTTCCGGTATATCTTCGATACAGCTCAGCAGTTTCTGCAGATTCTCTTCATCAGAGGCCCCCGCCCCTGCAAAGCGGGCTGAGTAGATGCCGGGTGCGCCACTCAGTGCGTCGACCTCGATACCCGAGTCGTCTGCGATGGCCGGCAGGCCACTCAGGCTCGATGCATGGCGGGCCTTCTTGATGGCGTTTTCAACAAAACTGAGACCATCTTCTATGGCGTCGGGAATATTGAAATCCTTTTGTGGCACAACGGTGATCTGTTCGCTGGCCAACAGCTGATTGATCTCTCTGACCTTGCCCGCATTGTTACTGGCCAGTACGATCCGTTCACCTGAATGATGTCCTGTCATTTCACTCTACCTGTTTCTCTGGTTTGACTGAGCTCTGAGTGTTGTAGCGTTGGGAGTGTTTTGAGTCACTCTGGTAAACGCCATCCATGAGTCCTGAATCTTAGCTCACAACTTTTAATGACAACTTAACAGCAAGAGGCATTACAGACTCAGGGAAGCGTTGCTCATCCGCAAGCTTTAACCACCCAACGCTTGCTTCTGTATCTGGCAGATCTGTTGAATGCCCTGGTCTGCCAGATCCAGCATGGCGTTCAGTTCATCGCGGCTGTAGGTATCGCCTTCTGCAGTTCCCTGCACCTCGATGAATCCCTGCTTTTCATTCATCACAACATTCATGTCGGTCTCGGCGTTGGAGTCTTCCGCGTAGTCCAGATCCAGTACGGGGGTGCCCTGGTATATGCCCACCGAGACTGAGGCCACCATGTTCAGCAGCGGGCTCTGCTCCAGCAGTCCGGCAGCACGGGTATGCTCAATGGCATCGACCAGCGCGACACAGGCTCCGGTGATGGAGGCGGTTCGGGTGCCGCCATCGGCCTGGATGACATCGCAGTCCAGGGTGATGGTTCTTTCACCCAACGCTTTCAGGTCCACGGCGGCACGCAGCGAGCGTCCGATCAGTCGCTGTATCTCCTGGGTTCTGCCGCTCTGCTTGCCCCGGGCAGCTTCACGACCCATGCGATCGGTGGTCGACCTGGGCAGCATGCCATACTCGGCGGTGATCCAGCCTTGACCGGCGCCTTTGAGAAACCTGGGTACGGATTCATCGACACTGGCGGTACAGAGTACCTGGGTGTCGCCAAAGCAGACCAGAACGGATCCTTCAGCATGCTTGGTGAAGTTACGGGTAATGCTGATCTCTCTCAGCTGATCGGGTTGGCGTCCGGAAGGTCTCATGTCGCTCCTTAAGGAATTGAAGGCAATTGTGATTGTCGGGTGCGCTATTATGGTTGAATGGTTTGGAGATGTCAGCCTAGTTGCTATTGGTCAGGCAATCAAATGGTTTACTCTATGTGAATGGTTTTAGTCGAAGCCCGGAGATGAGGAAGATTAAGTTTTAAGTCAGTCTGAATTGATCCGAGTTTGAAATATTCTTGATCAGGTCAGCGTGATCGTTGCCCGGGCTGTTCACGGCACGGCTGACCGGGTAGTGATCAACCTCACCGGGCGGTGCCGGTCTCAGCAGGGGCAGCAGTTGCTCCTTGGTCTGTACCTGGGGATCCAGCCAGCAGTCGAAATCCTCAGGTTTGAGAATGATCGGCATGCGGTCGTGAATCGGCGCCACATCCTGATTGGCTTCGCCGACCAGGATGGTGCAGGAGTCGATCTCCCGGCCGGATTTATCCTGCCAGTGTTCATAAAGACCGGCCAGGGCAAACAGGGGTTGGCTGGTCGGGCGGAAGCAGTAGGGCTGCTTGATGTTGTTCTCCTTTTTCCACTCGAAAAAGCCGCTGCAGGGAATCAGGCAGCGTCGGTATTTGAAGGCGGCCCGGTAGGCCGGTTTGTTGTCCACCGTCTCGGCCCGGGCGTTGATCGTTTTGTAGCCGATCTTTTCATCCTTGGCCCAGAAGGGGATCAGCCCCCAATGAAAACCGCCCAGCACTCGCTCTCCGTTCGGTGCCGCCACCGCGAGGATATCCTGGGAAGGTGCGATATTGTATCTGGGCTTGAGCTCGATGGCTGTGGCTTCCAGGGAGAAGTAGCCTTCAAGCTCATCCATCTTTACATCGAGGTAGAATCTGCCGCACACAGTGAAATCCTGGATTAGGGTTAACAGGCCCTAGCCTTTCCCCATGATCGATCCGAGTATGCCGCGAATGATCTGCTTGCCCAGCCTGGAACCGATCGCCCGGGCGATCGATTTGGCAAACGCCTCACCAACTCCTTGTTTTCTTGAACCGCCGCTGCGACGCTTGCTGCTTTTGGCCTGCTTCTCCTGCTCCTCGGATCTGGCCTGCTCCTCGCGACGCTTGATCAGCTCCTCTTCCCGTTTTTTCAGCAGTTCATAGGCGGACTCCCGATCGACCGTCTCGCCATATTTGGATTTCACCGGCGAGCGACCGATGATCTTTTTACGTTCCGCTTCACTGACCGGACCGAACTGGGAGCAGGGTGGGGACATCAGGGTCTTCTCCACTATGCTCGGCACACCCTTTTCGTCCAAGGTGGAGATCAACGCTTCACCGACCCCCAGGTTACTGATCATCTCCTCGGTGTCGAAGGCCGGGTTCTCACGGAAGGTCTCGGCCGCCGCTTTGACCGCTTTTCTGTCCTTCGGGGTGAAGGCCCGCAGGGCGTGCTGAATGCGGTTACCCAACTGACCGATGACCTGATCCGGCACATCGTTGGGATACTGGGTGACAAAAAACACCCCGACCCCCTTGGAGCGAATCAGTCGCACCACCTGGGTGATCTTCTCCAGCAGCGCCTTCGGCGCATGGCTGAACAGCAGGTGGGCTTCGTCGAAAAAGAACACCAGTTTCGGCAGGTCCGCATCACCCCGTTCCGGCAGCTCTTCCATCAGTTCGGAGAGCAGCCAAAGCAGAAAGGTGGCGTAGATGCGGGGTGAATGATAGAGGGTGGTTGCATCGAGAATACTCACCACTCCCCGGCCGGAGAAGTCGTTCTGCATCAGATCCTCGATGTGCAGTGCCGGTTCGCCAAAGAAGATCTCACCGCCCGCCTCCTCCAGGGTCAGCAAGCGTCGCAGAATGGCCGTGACGCTCTGCCGGGAGACCCGGCCATATTCCCGTTCGAGATCCTTGGCGTTGTCCGCAACCCAGTTGAGCATGGCACGCAGATCCTTCAGATCGAGCAGCAGCAGCCCTTCATCGTCCGCCAGGCTGAATGCGATCTGCAGTACGCCCTCCTGGGTCTCGTTGAGTTCCAGCAGATTGGCCAGCAGAGTCGGGCCCATTTCCGAGACCGTCGTCCGAACCGAATGTCCCTGTTTGCCGAACACATCCCAGAAGAGCACCGGGCAGGGCTCGAAGTTGTGCGCTTCAATCTTGATATAGTCGAGCCGTTCAGTGATCTTTGGGTGAGCCTTGCCGGCGCCGGCAAGACCGGAGAGATCGCCTTTTACATCCGCGGTAAATACCGGTACGCCGAGGCGGGAGAAGGATTCCGCCAAGACCTGCAGGGTTACGGTTTTACCGGTTCCAGTGGCCCCGGTGATCAGACCGTGACGGTTCGCCATCCCGGCGTTGAGCAGTATCTGTCGATCACCATTACCACCGAGCAGAATGTTATTGTTGGTCATGTTGCTGGTCCTGAGATAGTTGACAAAGATTTACCTTCAGTACTGGTCTATCTTCGGGTTTGGGGTAGACTCTGTGAAGCATACCGCCTTTGATAATCGCTATACTTATACGCTGATGACAATTCATTGATCAAGCGGGATTGTGATTTCTTTTATGGCTCAACAACGACAACCTTGTGGTTCGCGGGGGATATAACAATGATGGAATTGGTTCAACAATTGATTTCGGGCGCCGGTGTCAGTCAAGAGCAGGCTGAGGGTGGCGCCGGACTGCTGTTCGGTCTGGTGAAAGATCAGCTCTCTTCCGGAGACTTCAGTCAGGTCACGAATGCGGTCCCCGGGATCGAGTCTCTGATCGATGCTGCCCCCAGTGAAGACTCCGGTGGTCTGGGTGGCTTGCTTGGTGGCGTGGCCTCTGCAATCGGTGGTGAGCAGCTGGGTAATATGGCATCGCTGGCGAGCGGTTTTTCCAAACTCGACCTGGATGCGGGGATGATCGGCAAGTTCGTTCCCATCGTACTCTCATTTCTGCAATCACAAGGTGGCGACGGGCTATCCGGTCTGGTAGCCAAGGTTCTGCAAGGGGATTGAGGGACAGCTCATGCGCTGGCGCGGACAACGACAAAGCAGCAATGTGGAAGATCGCCGGGGAATGCGTTCCTCTTCACCCCTGGGCTTGGGGGGCGGCGGTGGCGGACTGCTCAATCTGCTGCCAATGGTATTCAAACTGTTTGGTGTTAAAGGCGGTATCGTCGCGGTTCTGGCAATCGGCGCCTATGGTCTGCTGAGCGGTAATCTGGGCAGCATGCTGGGTGGCGGCTCCGGTGGTGAGAATCTCTCCACCGGTGGTGGTCAGCCGGTCAAGCAGAGTGCGCAAGAGCAGGAGCTGGTGCAGTTCGTCTCTGTGGTGCTGGCCGACACGGAGGATACCTGGCATCAGCTGTTCCGCAAGATGGGCTCCACATACAAGGAGCCCGATCTGGTACTGTTCCGTGGCGCCACCAAGACAGCCTGTGGCTTCGGCCAGGCGGCGATGGGTCCTTTCTACTGTCCGGGTGACCAGAAAGTCTATATCGACCTCAGCTTCTTTGATGATCTGAAAAAACGTTTCAAGGCACCGGGTGATTTTGCCCAGGCCTATGTGATTGCCCATGAAGTGGGTCACCATGTGCAAACCCTGTTGGGGATCTCGCAAAAGGTGCATAAGGCCAAGGCGTCACTGAGTGAAGTGGCGGGCAACAAGCTGTCGGTTCGTCAGGAGTTGCAGGCGGACTGTTTTGCCGGGATCTGGGCCTTCAATGCCGATCGATCCCGTCAGTTACTTGAGTCCGGGGATATCGAAGAGGGGCTGACCGCCGCCAGTGCCATCGGTGATGATCGATTGCAGAAACAGTCTAAGGGGTATGTCAGCCCGGACTCCTTTACCCATGGGAGTTCAGCCCAACGTGTGAAGTGGTTTCAGGTGGGCTTTAAGAACGGTGACCTGAAAAAGTGCGACACCTTTGCCGCAAACCAGTTGTGACTGAATGCTCGCGAGTCGATGAGGAGTAGATGAAATGGGGATAATTTCTTGGGTGATTCTGGGGCTGATTGCCGGTGCACTGGCCAAGTGGCTGATGCCGGGCAAGGATGGCGGTGGCATTTTCGTTACCATGCTGCTGGGTATCGCCGGCGCTCTGGTAGGCGGTTACATCGGTGAATTTCTGGGGATTGGCAACCCAGGTGGATTGAGTCTCAGCAATATCCTCAGCGCGACGGCAGGCGCCTTCCTGATTCTTTTTGCTTATCGGCTGGTCAAGCAGTCGGGGGGTGAGTCGGCTGAGGGATCGACCGGGGAAGAGTGATCCGACGACCGGCTTGAGCTGAAGATTTCAGCTCACTCCTCATCCAGGTCGTCGACCATCTTGCGCAGATCCTGGATCGCCTGACTGACATCGACACTCTCTTCGGGGTGATCCAGGATGCCCCGGTTCTTTTTCGCCAGTGACATACTGAAATCGGCAGGCGTCAGCTTGGCCTCACTCGCCCGCCAGCGCAGAGCAACCACTGTGACGTTATCGCTCTCTGGGTTGCTTTTTGTCTCGGCCTGTTTGGCAAGATCACTGATATTGTTCAGCAGTGGCGCGCTGTTTTTATAGAGGTTGTCCACCATCGGCCGTTCCGGCAGGGGGCCCCAGAAACCATCGCTGCAGAGCAACACCACATCACCCTGTTTCAGATCATGGGGGCCGCTGAGTTCGGCAACCGGCCGGTTGCTGTTACCACCCAGGCAGCGGGTGACGTAGTTGCGAAATTTGTGGGTATGCACCTGAGCTGCGGAGATCAATCCCTGCTGGCGCAGATGTTCCACATAGGAGTGGTCATCGGTGCGCAGATGGATCACGCCGTCACGCATGATGTAGAGACGGCTGTCGCCGATGTGCGCCCAGTAGGCGGTGTCTTCCTGTACCAGGCAGAGCACGCCGGTTGTGCGGGGTTCGATGGGGGGCTCCTGGCGATCGCCGAAGGCGGTGATCTGCTGGTGGCTCATCTCCATCAATCCGGAGAGAAAAAAGCGTGGATTGGAGATCGGTTTGCGGCTGGTGAGGAAGGCCTTGCGGGCGTTATCCATGAGGATTTGCGCCGCCATCTCCCCTTTGGGATGGCCGCCCATACCGTCGGCCAGGGCCAGCAGAATGGCATCCGGGGCCTCCATGATCAGACAGCGGTCCTGGTTCATGGAGCGATTGCCGATCAGGCTGCATTGAGCGGTTTCATACTTCACGAGATCGCCCTCTTCTCATCGAACAGCTCGGAGAGCGAACTTTCCGATTCGATCGGATTATTGCTCTGCAGTGCCTCCAGCAGTTCCTTGGCATTTTGCGGGCGCTTCTCGTAACCGATCTCCATCGCCCAGTCGATCGCTTCCAGCATCGCGGCCGGGTAGCGTCGGCGATAGATACGTGCGGCGGGCTTCAATTTCTCTTTGGCGTGTCGTTCGATGGCCGAGGGTGGCGCCTTGCCGTCGAGACAGGCGCGCATGCTGGCTCCGATGGCATAGACATCACTCCAGGGGCCGACATTGCCGGATTGGTAATACTGCTCGACTGGTGAGAAGCCGGTGGTCACCACCCGGCCTGTACGGGTACCCTCATTGCGCACTTCATGGACCGCGCCGAAATCGAGCAGCAGCGGGTTGCCCCCGGTGCGCAGATGGATATTGCTCGGCTTGATGTCGAGGTGCAGCAGATTGCGTGAATGGATCTGACTCAGCGCATCGAGGATCGGCGGAAACACCGTCATGATAAAGCGGGTACTCAGACTGCCGCTGCGCTTTTTGATGTAGCTGGCCAGGTTTTTACCCCGTTCGTGGTCCATTACCAGGTAGCCGGTGTTGTTGGCCAGGAAGAAGCCTCTCACCTGGACGATATTGGGATGACGCAGCGAGGCCAGTACCTTCGCCTCCTGATAGAACAGGCGCAGACTGCGGTTGAAGTTGTCGACCTGTTTCTCTTCAAGGGGCACCACCTTGCCGTTGCTGGCGCGGCGGGCAAGCTTTTTCGGCAGGAACTCCTTGATGATCACCTCATCCTGGGTATCTTCATCCTCAGCAAGATAGATCAGACTGAAGCCACCGCTGGCGACCACTTTCATGATCACATAACAGTCAATTTCAGTGCCTTCCGGCATGCTGTCTCGAAGCTTATCCATTCAGGTTTGTCTCGGCTGGTTTGCTATCCGTCATCTCACTGATTATAAGGCCTTTTAATAGAATTACTCCCATTCTCACCGGATTTGTGCCCTGCCGGTCGGTGAAAAAGTGATTTTCATCAAAAAATTCTTATGCCGGGGGAGACAGACAGCACCAGCAATAGTGTCCAGTTCCAGATAGCGGCCCAATCGCTGAAATCTGAAATCTTTTGCCGTCGAAAGGCGATTTTTTTAACCCAAATCACAGCAGATCGCTTATGATAGATGAGTTACAACCACTTGGCCGGGTGCCAATTAAAGCCACTGGATCCATCCAATCCGATCCGGCAGGATCCGGGCCAGGCCACCAGCCGTATCAACCAGAAAGATCAGGCAGACCAATATGATCAGCAGTATGACCGCCTTCGCAAGGGAAGAGTATCGAGGTGAACTGGGCAATATGAGCTGGGAGATCCGCTCAGTCAATCACCGCTACCTGGAGGCTTTTCTGCGTTTGCCTGAAGAGCTCAGGGCCCTGGAGCCGAACATCAGGGAGCGTCTCAACCATCGCCTCGGGCGGGGAAAACTCGATGTCAGTCTGAAATATAAGGCGGGCACGAGTGACGATGCCTCACTGTGCATCAACCAGCGCCTGGTCGCGCAGCTGATCGATGCGGATCAACAGCTGGCCGATCTGATCGAATTGGATCCCAGCATGCGCTCCGGCGATCTGCTGCGCTGGCCTGGTGTGCTGGAAGAAGAAGAGCGGGACTTCACGCCGGTTAAGACCCAGGCGATGCAACTTTTGGAGACCGCCCTCGACAGCCTGATCGACAACCGGTTGCGGGAAGGGCAGCGGTTGGGTGAGATCATCGGCTTGCGCTGCGATGCCCTGGCCTCGGAAGTGGGTCGGGTGAGGGGCTTGATGCCGGATGTGCTGGAGTCGGTACGCAACCGGATCAAAGACCGCCTCAATGAAGTGATGGAAGAGCTGGATGAAGCCCGGGTCGAGCAGGAGATGGTGCTGTTGGCCCAACGCCTCGATGTGGATGAAGAGCTGGATCGCCTCGAAACCCATATCGAAGAGGTGAGAAGGGTGCTGGAATCCGATGAGCCGATCGGACGACGTCTCGATTTTCTGATGCAGGAACTCAACCGGGAAGCCAACACCCTTACCTCCAAATCGAATAGTGTCGAGGTGACCCGTTCGGCGGTGGAGATGAAGGTGCTGATCGAACAGATGCGCGAGCAGGTGCAGAATTTAGAGTAACCCGGTTTGTAACCGGCTTTTTTCTGTGCCTGGTTTGCCAGCATGAACGTGCTATTTGCTTCAGTTGCTCACAGCTACAAAGCCCTTGGAAGGTTAACCTAAGATCTATCTGGACGGTTTTTTCAATGGATCCCAGCTCCTAACAGAGGTCAATTGGTTGGCAGAGCGTGCGGAGTTGTCAGCCACATCCGCTTATGCCAAGCCAGTGTGAAAAGGGATTGGCTGGGAGCGAGATATTTCCTTTAGGAATTGCGTGTTTTCTTTGTTACATCAACTGCCTATTATCTTTCTAACAGTTAAGTTTTAATCGATTTGTTATCTGGCGTCGGTGTGTGAATCGAAGTTCACATCAGCTTGATTGATGAACTGACCAGATCGCATTCAATCCCACCAGCAGACCAATTTGTACAAACGGTTATGTTTACTCTTGGGTTGGACTCCATTGACCGATTAACTCAGAGATCATGCCGACGGAGTGACCACAGCCATGCTCAACAAACCTGTACGTCTTACCAAACAACCAAAAATAAGTGACGAAGCAGCCTTGGTGCGTGATGCATTGATCGAGCATGGCCTCGAAACCCCAATGTTCGATAATGGCCTGAGCCAGGATCAGAAGTATGATCGAATCCGTGATCTGATGAGTGATGTGATGCAGACACTCGGTCTCGATCTGTCAGACGACAGCCTGAACGAGACACCCCACAGAATTGCCAAAATGTATATCCACGAGATCTTTTCCGGTCTCGACTACAGTCACTTCCCAAAGATCACCCTGATCGATAACAAGATGGGTTCGGATGAGATGATCTCGGTCGAGGAGATCGACCTGACCAGTACCTGCGAACATCACTTCATCACCATCGACGGCAAAGTGAAGGTGGCCTATCTACCCTCAGCAAGCCTGATCGGTCTGTCGAAGATCAACCGGATCGTGCGCTTTTTTGCCCAGCGGCCCCAGGTGCAGGAGCGCCTCACCCGGCAGATACTGGTTGCCCTGCAGACGTTGCTGGATACCGAGGATGTGGCTGTCTCCATCGAAGCTACCCATTACTGTGTAAAGGCCAGAGGAGTGATGGACAGCAGTTCACACACCAGAACCAAAGCGCTTGGCGGCAGTTTCAAGCGAGACCCCTACCTGCGGTCAGAGTTTCTGGCATAAACTGAGATTGCAACCGAGAAAGCCGGTTGGCGGTTAGCTAAAAGATTTGTAATAAAAAAAGCAGTTGGGGAAGACGCATTTCAGCGAAAATGGTGTGGGCCGGAATCCCCGGATTCCATTCCCGGGAGTGTCAGAATCGACAGTCAGGAATCAATTGTCAGCCATTTTGGCCATCGCACTCTCAACGGTCTTGTTGAGTTTGGCGATCGATTTCGTCATCACTTTTGCAACCTTGGGTTCCAGCATGGTGCTCATCATCTCAAAGTTCATGCGTGAGATAACAACCGTACCATCCTGCTTGCCATAGACGGAGAGACCACAAGGCATCATGGCAGAGACGTAACGGGTCTCATCGGCAGCCAGCAGTAATCTGTGCTTACCCTCTCTTCAAACGATTCAGAATTCAGTTGATCGATCAAAGTCTCGTCTGAGAATCTTTTTCCCGTAGGGTGTTAGCAGCACTTCATCCTCTCGTTCGCCATTCCCTAGAAGCAACCTCTTATAAAAAATGCTTACTTCCTGTGCCTAATACTGAATAGTGTAATGTTTGACGCTAAGGGGAATGTACAAGAACGATTAAAAATGTTCTTTAATAAAAACAGATGGTTAGTGAGGGGCTTGAGTAAGATTGATCTTGAAGTATTAATTAGGCAGTCAAATGAGAACATTTGTAGTACTGTTGACGTCATAACGTATTATATATGCCATCTGCATAATACATTTTATGAGCCGTCCACATAATCAACAGTTATAAGAAATCTCAGCATCACGAATAGGAATTAGATATGAAATGCTCCGTCTATATTGCAACTAGCGTGGATGGTTATATCGCTACTCCGGAAGGTGCGGTCGATTGGCTACATAGCGCTGGCAACCTGGAAACTGATATGGGAGATGATCTGGATATGGGTTTCGGCTCATTTATTGAATCTGTTGATTGCATGGTCATGGGGCGTAAATGCATGGATATGATTTCTAGTATGAATCTATCTCTTGAGCAATGGCCTTATGGTGATATTCACATCGCTGTTTTGAGTAACACGGTGAGAACACCACCCGAAAATCTAAAAGGCAAGGTGGAAATGTTCTCTGGTAAAATTACCGATTTGGTAAAGACGCTAGAAAGCAAAGGATTTAAGCACGCCTATATAGATGGCGGCTCCACAATTACCTCATTTCTTAATCATAGACTTATTGATGAAATGATAATAACTAGAGCGCCAGTGCTGTTAGGTGAAGGCATCCCTCTTTTTGGCAAGCTCGACAACCAAATTAGACTAGTGAATTCCGAGGCAAAAGCTTTTGCAAATGATTTCATTCAAATTAAGTACAGAGTAAATTACTTATAACAAGCAGCTGTAGCGGATCAATTTACGCTACGCTCCAATTGCCCGCTGAGCTGGACGTTAAGCATTGAAAAATTTGACGAAAATATTGATTGGAATGAGTTTAAAATTCAAAGGATCTAAAAAAATAGGATTAGTTTTTGTGGTCATGTTCCTTACCTGCGTAACTAGTGCATGTTCAACTAGGTTCGTGCTGCCTCCAATGGAGCAAAAAATGGAGAAAGTATATTTGTTAAAGTACTCTACTTGGGGGCACCATTCATTGGCTTTCTACAGAGACGGCATATTGACTGAATATACTTATGGTGATTGGGAATTATTCGCCTTGAATAAGCGCGATGGTTGGACTGCGTGGAAAAATATGACTATCTCTTCACAAGGAGCTCTTGGTCGAAAGTCCGTACGGCTAAACCCTGGCGACTCAATTTGCGACAAATTTGCAGGTTGTGAAGTCGTTGTTATGTTTGATGCCCCACAGGACAAGGCGGAAAATTTAGGTGAATTTCTAAAAAATAGCTATGAGTCCAATTCTATAACGGAGGTGTATAACTCGAAAGAAGATGTGCATTTCGTAAAATATGCTAAGCCTTATTGGGGGTTTCATAACTGTAATCATGAGTTAGTAGACTGGTTAGAACTGCTTGGTGGTAAAGTCACAGGATTAGTATTTTATAAGCCTCAGCTCATAGAAGGAATGGAGCCTAAGGTATTGCCAATAGTGAATATTCAATGAGCGTAGGCAGACAAATGCCTAACAAGCGTAGGCAGACAAATGCCTAACAATGGCAATCAACACGGAGATTTTTCCGCAGTGTTTGAGCTGTGCTAAAAAGAGCCTAGCACAGCTCAAACACCGCTACAAAATGCCGGTTATTGCTGGCGTTAGAAGCAAAAGAGAAGAAGTATGAAGCAAGAATATAGTAGAGACGGATACTATTTAATTCAGGGTGCTTTTAGTGATGAAAACGTAACTACCCTGCGGAATGAACTGTCTAATTTTGGAGGAAAGCCAAATAACTTTGGGATAAGAGATTTGATGAATAAGGCACCATACATAAAAAGGATGGCATCATCTTCTCCATTAATTGATATTGCAAGAGAAATATTAGGAAATAATGTGCGTCCAGTAAGGTCGGTGTTCTTTGATAAAAATGAATTAGCTAACTGGAATGTAGCTTGGCATCAAGATACATCCATAGCACTAAAAACCAAACATGAAATCAATGGTTTTGGCCCTTGGAGCGAAAAACAAGGTGTGGTCCATGCTGAGCCGCCAGCTGAATATTTAGCCAGTACTTTAACATTAAGAATTCATCTTGATAAAGCAAATACTGAAACAGGGGCACTGCGTGTAGTACCAGGGACACACAGAGATGGAAGAGTCAAATCTAGTGAAATATTAAAAATAGTTGAGAACTCCACTGTGGTTGAGTGTTGCGCTGATCCTGGTGATGTTTTGCTAGTGAACCCACTACTATTCCATTCATCTAGAAAGGCAAGCCACCCATACCACAGAAGGATCATTCACATAGAATATTCTGCCATGGTATTGCCGGCTCCATTGGAGTGGTTTGAATGTGCGTAGCCACTTCTAACAAAACAATACAGCGGGAACTCCAATCATAGCTCGGAAGTGTCTACCGTACCGTGGGAACTCCAATTTTACTAACCTGAACCAAGTAAATACATAACAATTCGCTCCACAAGGGTTGTCAGCACTAACAATCTATCAAACTGTAAACTAAAAAATATTATCTACTTTATTCCAGTAAGTTATTAAAATACTTTATATTTTCACGCATCTAATAACGGTGACCAATGATAAAGCAAGTTTTGTTATTACGAATGAGTTATTGGTTAGCTGCAATTGCGGACTTTGCAGTCGCGATATTAGTGTGGATGCCTGAAAGGATGGGGGTAACTGAAACAGTCTATCCAATGGGGCTCGCATCTGCAGTAATCTTCTCATGGGCCGTACTCTTATTGTTGGCCGATAGAAAACCTTTGGAAAGAAGGTGGATATTGTTGCCAACGATTCTTGTCGTTGCATTGTTAGCTATCACACGAACTCTATTTTCGCAGGATGGAGCTATTGAGTTTAGTATTGTTCTGCTTCTTTTTGCAATTGCACTGATCATCTTTATGGCTTATAGCTACTACTACGCTGGTAAATATCATCCAAGCAAATAGCCTTAAATCAAAATACACATAACAACTCTCTCGCCTGGACGCGTATTACGCTGCGTTTCATTTGTTTAGCACAGCTTTAACCTTGTTTTCTCTAGAAAAGGAGGCACCAATGATTTTTACGATAGGTATAATAACAATCATCTTAGGTCTCATTGGCTGGGTAGGGCAAACATTGGCAGTCTTTAATAATGAATTGGCCACTAAGCTCGGGCTTTCCGAAACTGAAGAAGTAATGGACCCTACGATGCTTGCTTTCGAAAGATTCAGCATGGGTATCATGGATTTTTTGCTCATGTGGATTCTTCCGCTATCAGGATATTTGATGATTATTGGCAATGAGTGGTGGCCTGTGCTTGCACTCGTTGGGGGAGCCGTTTATTTGTACATACCTGGCTGTTTCAGCATAACCAGAATTGTGCTGGGAAAGCGTGGGTTAAAGATTGGAACTCGTTCGGCGCTGATTACCGCCTATGTTCTCGCGGTACTTTGGACTGTAGACGCCTTGGTAATGATGAGTTTGGCTGTCAAAGAGTTGAACTTGTTATAAACACCAAAAAAAACTTTCAAGGCGCTCCAGCGGTCGAATCATTACTGTGCCAATAAGTATTAGGGTGTTAGCGAAGTAAGCTGGAAGTTTATAGTTGGTAGACTTTTCGCTCGTGCTCTTATTGTTGCTATAGAAGCAAATACTAATTGTTGTAGATCAAAGCAAAAATCCAGTTTAGTAACAATATAGAGATCTGAGTCATAATTGACCTATCCAGCGGCATATTAGGCCATTTCTATCGCGACCCTGCAGTAGATACGCGATATCTAATTTTACACCAGGGAGCGAATCCATGAGAAAACTTAACTGTACTAATATCATCTGTTTAGTCATTTTAACAGTCTCTATGTTCTGGGTCTCACAGGTCATGGCCTGGACCGATAACATCACTGAAACCGCTTATGTTAATTCGATCTGCAAACTGGAGCCGGAAGCCCAATGTTCCTGGGCTATCCTGATTGATACCAAGGCACCGGGTGTTGATATGCATGAATCCTCTCTGGCCTCCGCCCGTCTCGATCGCTCCAACTTCGAACGCGCAAACTTTTCCCGCTCAATCTTTCAGTTGGCGAATCTCAAGGATACCAATCTGATGTTAAGCAATCTGGAATATGCTCATATGCATGGTGTCAATCTGCAGAATGCCAATCTGATGCTGGCCAATCTGACCGGTGCCAGTCTGTTCGATGCGGACCTCAGTGGCGCCGATCTGCGTGGAGCGAATCTGCAGGGGGCTATTCTGATCAAGGCGAAATTTGATCATGCCATCTGGACGGATGGAAGGATTTGTGCCGAAGGTTCTATTGGTCAATGCAATTAGATCCGAACTGTCTGCATGGTCAGCGCTAGCCCGACTGGTTTCGGATAAGGTATCGATTCTTTTTAAATAGGTAGCGCTGATTGCCGATGAGTATCTCAACAACCGAATAACCCCAGGCTCTCCAGCGTTGAAAACAGGCGCCGATTGATCAATATAATGGATTATAACAAGCTTGGAGAGAGCCATGAGTTTCATCACACCGGTCGCCCTGTTGTCAGCATTGGTCTCCTGGGGTTTTCTGATCATGACATTTGTGAATCTGCTCTCAGGGCATTTAGACACCCGAACCTGTCAAACAGATTGTGTCAGTAACTACTACTTTATCTCTGCAGCGTTTGGCCTGGCGGCCGGTGCTCTGGCAACCCTCTCTGTCTTCCGATCAGGCGTTACCTTCGGGCAGGTCGTCAGCTGGCTGTTTGCCGTTTCACCGATAACCATTGTGTTCGCTATTTTCCTGATTGGCTATCTGGGTACGGCTGCCCACTAGGCAGAATACGGAGATGACTCGCTGTGAACCTGTGCAGCTAACAGAGAAACGCCAATACAGTTAAACACCGATAGCAACTACTTCAGTTTGAACGCTTCTGTGATTGCTTCACTGCACGCATCTTCCGGCGCCGTCATTTTCAACGGGATACCGCTCGGTGATATGCAGTTGATGCTAACCATCTGGTCGGCTTCGATGCCGACGACCCGCATCACCCGCATTGGGTTGTGGCTGTAGCTGAGGTCGATAACCGCCAGTTGCCTATCACCAATCCACTCATAGCGTCCCACTGCCTGGGGTTTGCTGATACGTTCCGCCGGCGGGATGTTGTTACGCTCGTACGCTTGGCTGAGGCTCTGCTCGGCACCCTCAATGACTTCATCCACCATTTGTTGCAGAAAGCCCTGGCCGAAGGAGTTTTGAGTCAATCCTTCCGCAGGCTGTTTACTGACCTTGACGTTTGATGGGGCCGGGACAAAATCACATCCGCTTAAGGTCAGGCTGAGGGTCAGGATGGCGAGTGGAATACGGGGCATGGTGTGTCCTTTGTACAAACTACTGACACTATTCTAACTTGGAATTGGGGCTGACAATAAGTTGATTCGGTTTTCGATGTGAACACGGATTCAGTTTGCAATGCGCGACCTGTGGAATGAGGCTGGCGGATCCGGATCAGTGAACGGCTGATGTGTCAGGTTTGATGATTTCACTCAGGACGTCCACCAATGGCGTAGGTTTACCGAAGTGGTAACCCTGCCCGTAATCCACACCCATATGTTTCAGCGCCATGGCGGTCGTCTCATCCGAGACAAATTCGGCGATTACCCGTTTTTCCATGAAATGGGCGATTTCGGTGATCGAGCTGATCATCGCATAATCCGCCGGTTTGTTGAGAATCTCGCGCACAAAGATGCCATCGATTTTGACGTAATCCACCGGGAAATCCTTCAGGTAGGAGAAGGAGGCGTATCCGGAACCGAAGTCGTCCAGGGAGAAAGCGCAGCCGAGTTCGCGGATCTCATTGATGGTGGCTGCTGTATCACTGATATCCCCCACCAGGGCGGTTTCGGTGATCTCAAAACCAAAATGTTTGGTCTCAAGAGAGGTGCCTTTGATGCGCTCGATCAGCATTCGCTTGAAGTCCATGTCCCCAAGGGATTTGCCGGAGAGGTTGATGGAGAAACTCTGTCCATCGGGGAGCTGGTGGGCATAGGGTTCCAGCTGTTTGAAGAAGGCTTCCACTACCCAGCGGTCCACATCCCGCATCAGATCATAGGTTTCCGCGGCCTCGATGAAAGCCTGAGGCGACTCAAGTTCACCATTCTCATTGCGCACCCGCAGCAGGATCTCATGGTGGTGAGACGTCAGCTGGTTCGATTGCAGGGGGACGATGGGCTGGACAAACAGTTCCATGCGCCCTTTGGCCAACGCCTCTTTGATGCCGGGTAGCGATTCCACCAGCTGTTGACGTTGCTGATAGACCGAATCGCTCTTCAGATAGATGCGGGTGCAGTTACCGCCGCCCTGCTTGGCCATGTTGCAGGCAGCTAATGCAGCTTGCATCAGCTTATCCGCTTTTTCGTCGCTGCTATCGATTTCGACGATACCGACACTGGCGGTGGTCGGAATCATACGCCCTTGCCACTCAAACGTGGTCTCATCAATCGTCTGACGCAGCATCTCAGCGGCCTGATACCCGGCCTCCAGATTCTCTTGTGCCAATAGCAGGGAGAATTCATCGTCACCAATTCGGCCCAAAGCGCCACCTTCCGGCAGATAGCTGAGCAGGATGTCAGTGACGATCTGTAACAGCTTGTCGCCACCTTCGAATCCGCACAGGTCATTCACCACCTGAAATCTGTCCAGGTCGATCTGCAGCAGGATGCCGCTATCTTTCTCTGTCTGATTGAGGTATTTGCTTAGTTCGGCTTCGAATGCCCGACGGTTGTAGAGTCCGGTCAGCGAATCGATCTCGGATTCCTGCTTGAAGTCACTGTAACTGTTGGCAAGCATGGTTTCGATGGTGCGCTCGACGATCGGTTTGGCGGAAGACTCCATCACGCTGATCTGCTGATCGGCGAAGCGGTTTGCCAGATTGTCCAGGGTTTCATCGAGTGCCTTGAAGCCATCCCCGTCGACCAGCAGATAGCGGTCTGTCTGCGGGTTTTTCCAGGCCAGACTGAGGACATTGAGCTGGCCTTTCTCATCCTGCTTGACCAGCCAGGTATCCAGCTCGATCTTGTTAACCGTGTGGCGCCACTGATCGCCTGCTGTAGTATCGCCATTGCCGGCATGGTCAATGTCCATGCCTTGAAAATAGTGATGAAGGTAGGCTTCGTTCACTTCGATCCGCAGGTCGGGGAACTGGTCACCTTCCGCGCCGATCTCGAGAATTCGTTGTAATTCCTGTTCAAATGACTTGGCTTGTTCGGCGTAGATTGGATAGTCCGTGAAGCCTTTATGAATCATCGTCATCATCGCCTGTTGCTGCTTGGCGGTCAGCTGATGTTTTCCTGGTGGATCTGAAAAGATTCGGTGTAGCAGCTCAACGATCTGTAGATAACCTTGCCAACCTGTCTCGTCCGCTTTTTCCAGGACTGCGGTCTGTACCATCAGATTGACCCAGCCGAAGCGAAACAGCTTGTCGACGATTGGTGAGATGGTCTGGTTGAGGAGGGTCTTTGAGAGCGCCTGGTAAGTGGTCAACTGCGCCCGCCGGAGCTTTTCATCCTTGAGGCAGCGTGAGATGGAGAGTTTTCGGTTGGCCTCGAAACGGCTGCGTTGCTCGCTCAACAGCTGCTCCAGTTCACTATTGACTTCATCCACATGATTGAACTTGCCGCTCTCCACCGCTTCGGTAATCTGCGTCAGCTGCTGCGTATCCCTGTCACGCAGTAGCGAACGTTGGTTTTCACGATTGACATAGGGTTTCAGGCATTCGATTGTATCGAGTAGCCGTCTTACCGGGTGGTCGCTGTTCTCCAGCAGACTGGTATCCTGCAGCACCGCTTCGATGATGAGAAATTTAAGACTGCCCATCAGCTCCCGTATCTGCTCGGTGATCAATGGGTCTTCGCTCAGGGTGGCGACCAGCTCCTCACCGGCGCCGATTGCCGCCCGGGCTTCAGCGGAAAGTTGGACCGGCTTTGAACTCTCCTCCTGAATCAGGTTTTCGATCTGCTGCTGCAGGGTGGCGGCCTGGAGTCTGGAGAGAGAGGCCAGGCTGGTCATAACCTCCTTGCGTTCATCGTCCGACATGCCTTGGGTCGGTTCCTGGGCGTCACTGTCCGGGTGGAGGTTACTGAGTTTGCTCAGATGGCCGATCGGGGTGTCGTGGATCGTATGCGCGTCACTGCTTTTGATGATTGTCCACGCAGATTGGGATGGACTTTCAAGGCCATCGATGTGGGCTTTGTTTATCTGTTTTAACAGATTTTCGTAGAAGCGATTCAATCCATTTAGCAGGGTGCTGCGAAAGGCAATCAGTAAAATGCGTATGATTTTGGCATCGAACTGATAGCTATCCAGCAGGTTTTTAAAGATGGTCAGCAGGCTAATCGGGGCGATTGGATTGAGTTCGTTGTGTACGTTGCTGTGACAGAGGTGACTGAGGGCTGTCTCAATATGGTAAAGCGGACGGGAGACCTCAGATTCAGCCCGACGGGCTACATCATTGACCAGGATCCAGGTTTCTATCTCCTGGGTTTCTACCAGGGACAATTCAAGGTCGTTGTCCGAGCTTGGGGCGGTTTCGCTTGTCTTGCCTTCTATCAGGTCGCTAAACCCGTGCTCAAATTGCTCTATGAATTGCTGATTGAGTTTGTGCTGGTCTTTTTCCAGGCTGTTAAGTGCGAAAAAGAGACTGGACTGCTCCTGGGGATCGACGGAATCAACGATGACCTTTTGCAGCTCCTTTTGAGCAACCGTGAAAAAATCGCTTAAACCGTGCTCCAGATAAGGTTTTGTGAGTGCCTGAATCTGATTCAGCAGATCCTGCTGCTGTTTTGGGTCGTGATGATTGTCGGCAACCCGGCTCTCCGAGTCAGCGCTGGATGCCTGGTGGTGAGGATAGAGTGACTCAAACAGCCTGGTGCCGCTGCCGTTGGCGAAAGAGAGCCCCATGCCGCCATGGTCGAAGTAGACAACCCGTGCAGGTACCTGTTGTGATTCCTGCGGGACTATGAGAAGAATCTCTTCTCGATCGACTTCCGAGATGTAGCCGTGGGGTAGGGCTTCATTGAGACGGGTATCACTGCAGCACAGATAGACGCCGCCACGGGAAAAGTTGAGCATCCGGCAGTCATCAAAGCTCTCGGATTGATATTCGATTACCACCGGAATATCAATTTTCAAGCGTGGGTGGCGTCTGCGATTCCTTTGGTCTTTCAAAGTTGTTGTCCTATCTGGTTAAGTCCATTTAATCCTTAGTGAATCTAGGGGTTATGGATTGGCTGTTGTTGATCCCTAAATAAGCTATAGGGTTATCGGCAGAGTGTGTGTTTGGCTTTAGTCAATGGACCAATTAGTGACTGGGTGAATTGTTAAATAATGTTCTTTATGAGCCATTTGTCTGGATCCATAACAACCACACCCCGGTTTTTTCAAAGTTGGCAATGGAGGGATCTAAAGCGCAGAATAGTGGTCAGTTTTAATGTCAGAAACCTGGGGCCTGTGAATGGGCCTCATCAACGAAACTCAACCTGGCGAGCTGTGGATCTGTCTCAATAACATGAAAGTCTGTAACTGCCTCACCTTAATCCTGATCCTGTTGACCCTGGTTGCCTGCGCCACCAGCCCCACGGGACGTAAGCAGCTGATGATCGTCAGTGAGGAGATGGCGATCAACTCCTCGAAAACGGCCTATACCGAGATGCTGAAACCCTACCAGGAAGAGGGAAAGCTGGACAACGATCCGCTGCTCAAGGCGAGGGTGGCGCGCATAACAGGTCGGTTGATTGCACAGGCGGTGAAGTTGCGTCCGGAGACCGAAAAGTGGGCCTGGAGCATGAAGCTGCTCGATGATCCGGAGACGGTCAATGCCTGGGCGATGGCCGGGGGTAAGATGGCGCTCTATACCGGGCTGGTGGAGAAGATCAAGCCGACGGACGATGAGCTGGCGCAGGTACTCGCTCACGAGATTTCTCATGCACTGGCGAAACACACCGCGGAGAAGATGTCTGTGGCAATGGCCAGCCAACTGGGTATCGCTGCCGTTGCGGCATCAACCGACAACAAGGCGGTGGTGGCCGGTTCGCTGATGGCGGCCAAGCTGGCGATCGATCTTCCCAATAGTCGTACGGCAGAGGAGGAGGCGGACAGAATCGGCATCGAGCTGGCGGCCAAGGCCGGTTATGACCCTCGCGCAGCGGTTACCCTGTGGAAAAAGATGGGGGAGGTCTCCGGTGGGCGGACCCCGGAATTTCTCAGCACCCACCCGAGTCCGGCCAATCGTGCCGAGACACTGGGCAAGCTTGCGGATAAAATGATGCCCTATTTCAATGCGCCAGGTGAGCGTCCCAGTTTCGATTATCAGTAACCCGGACACGAATCGGCAGCATCAATCCATAGCCTTTAGCACCTCAGGACCCAATATGGCCACAGGCACGTTGTACATCCTTTCGGCACCATCCGGTGCCGGTAAAACCAGCCTATTGAAATCTCTGCATCAACAGGATGGGGCCTTGCAGGTCTCCATCTCCCATACCACCCGGCCGATGCGTCCCGGTGAAGAGGATGGCAAGGACTACCACTTCATCGGTCAGGAAGCGTTCCAGCAGATGATTGGTGCTGCGGCGTTTCTCGAGCATGCGGAGGTGTTCGGTAACTTCTATGGGACATCGGAGTTCGCAGTCAGATCCCAGCTGGACGCGGGCCGGGATACGGTATTGGAGATCGATTGGCAGGGGGCCCGGCAGGTGAGAAAGCGCTTTCCGGAAGCGGTCTCGATCTTTATTCTGCCACCTGGCCCTGAGGTGCTCTACGAGCGGTTGAGCGCCAGAGGGCAGGACAGCGAAGCGGTGATTCAGGGTCGGATGCAACAGGCGGTAAGTGAAATGTCTCACTATGCTGAGTTTGACTACCTGGTAATCAACGACGATTTCGACACGGCACTGGCGGAATTGGCGGCAATCGTCACCGCCCAACGCTTGAGACTGGTGGCCCAGTCCGAGCGTCACAGTGAGCAGATTACTGCCCTGCTCACGGTTTAACAGCTTCAAGGATTGGATCTCGACCCCACAAGCTATACTATAGCGACCCTTATTTTGAACCGGGACTGACAATGGCCGGAAAACTCTACATCAAAACCTTCGGTTGCCAGATGAATGAATACGATTCATCGCGCATGGCGGATGGCCTGCGCGTGGCTGCCGGACTGGAGCTGACGGAGGATCCGGAAGCGGCGGATGTGTTGCTGCTGAATACGTGTTCGATCCGGGAAAAGGCGCAGGAGAAGGTCTTCTCCCAGCTCGGGCGCTGGCGCCCGTGGAAGGAGCGCAATCCCGCACTGATCATCGGGGTGGGTGGTTGCGTGGCCAGCCAGGAGGGTGATGCGATTCGTCAGCGTGCGCCCTATGTGGATCTGGTTTTCGGGCCCCAAACTCTGCATAGACTGCCGGATATGGTGCAGCAGGTACGCCGAGAGCATGCCCCGCTTGTGGATGTCAGCTTCCCGGAGATCGAGAAATTTGATCGCCTGCCGGAGCCCAGGGCCGAGGGTCCGACTGCCTATGTCTCGGTGATGGAGGGGTGTTCCAAATACTGCACCTACTGCGTGGTGCCCTTTACCCGCGGTGAGGAGATCAGTCGTCCGTTCGACGATGTGATCACCGAGGTGGCCGGTCTGGCCGAGCAGGGGGTGAGGGAGATCCATTTGCTCGGGCAGAATGTGAATGCCTATCGGGGGGAGATGCATGAGGGGGGCGAGGCCGACCTGGCGCTGCTGATCGAATACGTGGCTGCCATCGAGGGTGTCGAGCGTATTCGCTTCACCACCTCCCACCCGGTTGAGTTTTCCGACAGTCTGATCGATGTCTATGGTCAGGTCCCTGAGCTGGTGAGCTTTCTCCATCTGCCGGTGCAGTCCGGTTCCGATCGGGTGCTGGCGATGATGAAGCGGGGCCATATGGCGGTGGAGTACAAGGCCAAGATTGCCCGGTTGCGCAAAGTGCGTCCCGATATCACCATCTCATCCGATTTCATTGTCGGTTTTCCCGGCGAGACCGAGGCAGACTTCGAGCAGACTCTGAAGCTGATCGAGGAGGTCGGCTTCGATCACTCCTACAGCTTCATCTACAGTCGTCGGCCGGGCACCCCGGCAGCGGATCTGCCCGATGACGTGTCGTTGGAGATCAAGCAACAGCGGCTGGAGCGTCTGCAGCAGCTGATCAATACTCAGGCACAAAGCATCAGCCGCCAGATGGTGGGTACCACCCAGAGGATTCTGGTGGAGCGCCCGGCGAAAAAGGATCCAGCGCAACTGGCGGGTCGTACTGAGAACAACCGGGTGGTCAACTTCACTGCACCCGCTGAACTGATCGGCCAGTTTGTCGAGGTGCGGATTACCGAGGCACTGCCCAACTCCCTGCGTGGGGAGTGGCTGGGACAGCTCAAGGAAAGCGCTGTTGGCTGAACACCCTGAATCCCTGGATCTGGCTCTGGAGCCGGCCGACAACACCCGATTGGCCAATGTCTGTGGTCAACTGGATGAGCATCTGCGGCTGATCGAACGGCGCCTCGGTATCGAGATCAATAATCGTGGCAATCAGTTTCGTCTGATCGGTGAGAAGCACGCCATTCAGGCCGCTGAGCAGGTGCTGAATGATCTCTATCGCGCCGCCTCAAGTGAGCAGCTCGAACCGCAGCGGGTCCATCTCTTCCTGCAGGAGGCGGGGGTGGATGAGCTGCTGGATCAGAATCGGGGCAACGATCTGCCGGAGACGGTGATCAAGACCCGTCGGGGTTTGGTGCGTCCCCGGGGAGCGAATCAGAAAGAGTACCTGCACAAGGTGCTGACCCACGATATCAATTTCGGTGTCGGCCCGGCCGGTACCGGTAAAACCTATCTGGCGGTAGCCAGTGCGGTGGATGCCCTGGAGCGGGATCAGGTGAGACGTATCCTGCTGGTCAGGCCGGCGGTGGAGGCTGGAGAGCGGTTGGGCTTTCTGCCGGGCGATCTGTCACAGAAAATCGATCCCTATCTGCGTCCGCTCTACGATGCGCTCTACGAAATGCTCGGTTTTGAAAAGGTCGCCAAGCTGGTGGAGCGTAACATCATCGAGATTGCCCCATTAGCCTACATGCGGGGGCGTACCCTCAATGAGTCCTTTGTGATTCTGGATGAGGCGCAAAACACTACCCCCGAACAGATGAAAATGTTTCTGACCCGGATCGGTTTCGGCTCCACCGCTGTGATCACCGGGGATGTGACCCAGATCGATCTGCCCAGAGGTCAGCAGTCGGGATTACGCCAGGTGACCGAGGTTCTGGCCCATGTCGAGGGGATCAGCTTTACCTTTTTCAATGCACGTGATGTGGTGCGCCATCCGGTGGTGCAGCGGGTCGTGCGCGCCTACGACGAGTTCGATCAGCGTAACTGACAACCCCCATGAGCAACTTGAAGTTGGAGATACAACGGATTGCCGAGGCATCCGAGGGTAGCCCCTCGGATCGGCAGCTGACGGCCTGGGCCGAGGCCGCCTTGGCAGATTCCGGAGAGCAGGTTGAGATGGTGATCCGGATCGTCGATGAGCCGGAGAGCCGGCAGCTGAACCGGGACTACCGGGGCAAGGACAAGCCGACCAATGTCCTCTCATTTCCATTTGAATCGCCGCCGGAAGTCGCGCTTCCACTGCTTGGCGATCTGGTGATTTGTGCCCCTGTGGTCTCGACAGAGGCGCGTCAGCAGAACAAAACCCTTGAAGCCCACTGGGCGCATATGGTGGTCCACGGCACCCTTCACCTGCAGGGTTATGACCACCAGGATGATCAACAGGCGCAGCTGATGGAAGATAAGGAACGGCAGATCCTTCAGGCGCTCAATTTTTCCGATCCATACACAGACGAGAAGTAATGAACAGCGAAGACCGATCAAGTAACGGTTCCTCCAACCGTTGGCTGGAACGCATCAGCCGAATGTTTGGCAGCGAACCGCAGGACAAGGAAGAGATCTACAATCTGCTGAAGGAGGCGAGTGAGCGGGAGTTGCTCGATAATGACGCCCTGAGCATGATGGAAGGGGCGATGCTGGTTTCCGAGCGACGGGCCAGGGATGTGATGACCCCAAGGGCCAAGTTGGAAGTGGTGCGGGCTGTCGATGACCTGGACGAGGTACTGAGGGTAGCTATCGATTCGGCCCACTCGCGGATGCCGGTGGTCGGTGAGGACGTGGATGAGGTGCTGGGAATGCTATTGTCCAAGGATCTGTTGCCGTTCTTTCAGAAACAGCAGCGGGATCGCTTCGATATCCATGATGTGATGCGTGAAGCGTTGTTCGTGCCTGAAGCGATGCGTCTCAATCAACTTTTAAAGAACCTGAAAAAGAGCCGTAATCACATGGCCGTGGTTGTCGACGAATATGGTTCCACGGCCGGTGTGGTGACCCTGGAGGATCTGCTTGAACAGATCGTTGGTGAGATCGAGGATGAGCACGATATTCCAGAGGAAGAGATGGATGGCGTTGTACAAGGGCCTGTTAACCCTAAAACAATACGTCCTGTTGTGCCTGAAAAAGCGCCAATCAAGGCGCGAGGAGAGAAGTTTGATTGTTCCAAATGAGCGACGAGCAACGCCGAGTGGCGCTTTTTCGGGCACAACCCCCCCATATTGAAATAAAAAGAGGGGCTGGGACTGTTTTTGCGCCCAGCGGCGTTATCATTCGCTCATGTAGCCGAGCTACACTACACTCATTCTGCCTTGCAGGGCATAAAAACAGTCGCAGCAGGACGTATTGGATTCGTGTTAACAGGCCCTAGCCAAAGAGGTGGCTGAATAAGGCTATGATATAAAATATCCGCTGAATGAGTATGCCGATCAATCCGCCGCGAATGAAGGCTTTGATTGCGCGTGACTGAGTGCATTGGCGGCGTTCCGCAAGCTTGATGATCGGCACTTCGGTGTCTTGATGCCGTTGCGTGGCTTGTTCAGGGATTACAATGGATTTCTACTCAGAGGGACTTACCATGATCAAGGTTGAGTGGCGCCAGGAGTTTGAAGTTGGCTATGAGCGAATCGATTTCGAACACAGGATCTTTTTGGGTTTGATCTGCGATGCCTCAGTGGCGTTGGAGCTTGGTTTGGATCACCAGCGAATCCTTCGACACCTTGAGGAGATCAAGCATTACGCGCTGTTTCACTTTATCAGTGAAGAGAACATCATGCTCGATATCGACTATCCAGGCTTGGAAAGTCAAAAAAATGAGCACCAGATACTGCTTGCGCAACTGGACGATAAAATACACCAGTATCGAAATGAGGTGATGGATTTGGCCACCATAGTCGAGTTTCTTTTTGAATGGTTTGCGTTGCACACCACCCAGGCCGATACCCGATTGGGGCGTTATATCAGATCGTCTCAGAGTCGAGCTGCTTTTCCGTTTCCCCCTGAGACGCTTGGGCTGCCGCTCAATGAGTCCGTGAACACGGGATGAGTCCACCGCTTGCTGCTACAATAGTGCGCCTTTACGCCTTCCGTCGGAGCCATGTTGATTCTGGGTCCTTACAGGAATTGCTTGGATAAATGATAAATAGATAGGACCAGTCAGCAGGTAGAGCATGAATGATCGTGGTATGACTCGTTTGCTGTTACGCGCACCTGCTGTTTTTGCGGCCCTAGCCGGTGCATTGACCACCCTGGCGTTTGCACCGTTCGATCTCTGGATCATGGCGGTACTGGGTCCGATGCTGCTGTTTCTGATCTGGCAGAAGACGCCTGGCCCCTCCTTCAAGAGCGGTTTTTTCTACGGCTTCGGATTGCTTGGTACCGGGGTCTCCTGGCTCTATGTCAGCATTGCCCAGTTCGGTGATCTGGGGTGGCTGTTTCCACTCATCATTACCCTCGGATTCATTCTTTTAATCTCCCTCTACTACGGTCTGCTCGGCTGGCTGGCCGGGCGATTCGACGGTTTCGGCGCAGGCCAGAAGCTGGCTCTGATCTATCCGGCTCTGTGGGTGTTGATGGAGTGGTTCCGGGGCTGGTTTTTAACCGGCTTTCCCTGGTTGCAGCCCGGCTACTCGCAACTCGATTCGCCGCTGGCCGGATATGCCCCGCTGCTGGGTGTGTTGGGGGTGAGCTGGATGGTCATGCTCAGCGCGGGACTGCTCAGCTGTCTGCTGATCGGTAAAAGCGGTCGGCTGTGGCGGGTTACTGCGCTGGCGCTGATCTGGCTGGGTGGCTGGTGGTCCACGAATATCGAGTGGAGCCGGCCTGCCGGTGACCCCCTGTCGGTGGCGCTGATCCAGGGCAACATCCCACAAGCGCAAAAGTGGCTGCCGGAGCAGTTGTCGCCAAGTCTGGTGCTGTATGCCAACCTGACCAAGGAGAATCTGGACAGGGATCTGATCATCTGGCCGGAGACGGCGGTTTCAGCCTTTCAGTTTCAGGTGGAAGAGGCTTTTATCGTACCGCTGGAGAGGCTTATCAGGGAGTCCGGTACCAACCTGGTGTTCGGTGTGGTGCAGATGGACCGGCAGCGGGATAACTACTACAACGCGCTGGTCTCCCTGGGTAATGAGGAGCGTGACCACTACTACAAAGGTCACCTGGTGCCATTTACCGAGTATCTGCCATTCAAAGTCCTGCTCTGGCCACTGGTGGATCTGTTCACCATTCCGATGTCGGATTTCTCAGCGCGGCAGGCACCGAAGCCGTTGATGCAGGTAGGTGATCATACCGTGGGTATGTCGATCTGTTACGAGGATGCCTTCGGTAGCGAAATGATCCTGGCACTGCCTGAGGCGGACTATCTGATCAATGTCAGCAATGATGCCTGGTTCGGTAACTCCCTGGCCCCCCATCAGCATCTGCAGATCGCCCGCATGCGCGCCCTGGAGAGCAGCCGCTACTTGTTGCGATCGACCAATACCGGTGTCTCGGCGATCATTGCGCCGAATGGCAAGCTTGCCGCAGTCTCGCCGCTGCTCGAAGAGGATGTTCTGCAGGGGGAGATTGTGCCGTTGAGCGGCCAAACCCCCTATGCTTGGAGTGGCAATCCAGCCATTCTGCTGTTATTGCTGATGAGCCTGATACCGGCCTTGGCACAGCTTGTTAAGAAGCGTCGTACCTGATCGATTGAATATGAGAATTACCTCCGGTTGGTGGAGGTTCAAATGCGCAATCTATTGTGATTGAATGTGTTTCAAAGGGAGATTGAACCGATGACCAGCCAACTGACCAGCCCCCTGATTGCCACATGAAAAAACGTGTTTTGATTACCGGTGCTTCATCCGGCTTTGGTGAGGCTTGTGCTCGCCGCTTCTCTGAGGCCGGTGATGATCTGGTGCTTTGCGCCAGGCGAATGGATCGACTGCAGGCCTTGGGTGACGAACTCTCTGGCCAGTCTGAAGTGTTGATTCAAACCCTGGATGTGACCGATCCACAGGCGGTGGAGGGTTTCCTCGAGGCGCTGCCGGAAGCGAGCCGGGAAATCGACGTGCTGGTCAATAACGCGGGTCTGGCACTGGGCTTGCAGCCCGCACACGAAGCTGACCTGCAGGATTGGCAGACGATGGTGGATACCAACATCAAGGGCTTGATGCACATGACCCGGCTGATCCTGCCAGGCATGGTGCAGCGGCGCCGGGGGCACATTATCAATATCGGTTCGGTGGCCGGCAGCTGGCCCTATCCGGGTGGCAATGCCTATGGGGCGACCAAGGCGTTTGTGCAGCAGTTCAGTCGTGGTCTGAAGGCGGATCTGGTCGGTACCCCACTGCGGGTAACCAATATCGAGCCAGGGCTGGCAGAGACTGAGTTTTCCCTGGTGCGTATGAAAGGTGATGCGCAACAGGCCGCCGATGTCTATCAGGGTACTCAGCCCCTGACCGGGCCGGATATCGCTGAAATCGTCTATTGGGTCACGGCCCTGCCGCCTCATGTCAATATCAATGCCCTGGAAGTGATGCCCGTTTGTCAGGCGTGGAGTCCTTTTGCAGTGGACCGAACTCTGGGTAAGGATCTTTGAAGGCACTGATCAGCGCAGCAATCGATCTCTGCCTGTTGCGGCGGAGTCCTCAGGATATTCCGGCTTCCTCCGTTCTGTTGTGGTTCACCGCCATGCTGAATATGCTGGCCGGCGTATTGATGTTGATGGATGCCGATTCGAATCCGTTAAAGGCGATAGGACAGACCCTGTTCGAATTGGCCCTGATGGTGAGTGCCCTGTATGCCGCTCTGCTGCTGAATGGGCGTCTGGAGCGATTCATCCAGGCGGCAACCGCGTTGATGCTGTGTGGCTTTCTGCTGGGTATGCTGGCGCTGCCTCTGATTGCCTGGGGTAAACAGAACCAGTCGGCAGAAGCCGGTATTCTGTTCCTGCTGGTATTTGGCTGGGGTGTGGTTGTGATCGGTCATATCCTCAGACACACCTTTGAGTTTTCTCTCAATGTGGGGATCGCCATCGCGTTGCTCTATACCCTGCTTGCCGGTACTCTGGTGGCTCTGATCTTTCCGGTAACTGGCTGATGCATCTACATATCCTTGGAATCTGCGGGACCTTCATGGGGGGCATCGCACTACTGGCGAGGGCGCTTGGCCATCAGGTCAGTGGTTCCGATGCCAATGTCTATCCGCCGATGAGCACCCAGCTGGAACAGGCTGGCATCAAACTGATGGAGGGTTTCGAAGCGGAACAGCTGCAACCGGCGCCGGACGTGGTGGTCGTGGGCAATGCCATGTCACGAGGAAATCCGGCGGTGGAGTACATGCTCGATCAGGGCCTGGTCTATACCTCCGGGCCCCAGTGGCTGGCTGAACATGTGCTGCAGGATCGCTGGGTGCTGGCTGTTGCGGGCACTCATGGAAAAACCAGTACCTCCAGTCTGCTCGCCTGGATTCTGCAGGAGGCAGGACTGGAACCCGGTTTTCTGATTGGCGGCGTACCGGAGAATTTCGGCGTCTCTGCACGCCTGGGGAAGACCCCCTTCTTTGTGGTCGAGGCGGATGAGTACGATACCGCCTTCTTCGATAAACGCTCGAAGTTCGTCCACTACAGACCCAGAACTCTGGTGTTGAACAACCTGGAGTTCGATCATGCCGATATCTTCGATGATCTGGCTATGATTCAACGTCAGTTTCACCATCTGGTGAGGACTGTCCCCACTCAGGGTCTGATAATCTGCCCGAGTCGTGATCAAGCGCTTGCCGAGGTGATTGGGATGGGCGCCTGGACACCGATTGAACGCTTTGATCCGACCGAAGAGACAGACTGGCATGGGGCCAATGCGACGCCGGATGGACAGGCTTTCGATGTGGTTTGCAAGAACCAGCCACAGGGTCGTGTCGAATGGGATCTGTTGGGCCAGCATAATCTGGCCAATGCCCTGACTGCGATTGCCGCGGCCCGTCATGCCGGAGTTCCTCCCGGCGTCTCGATAGCAGCGCTGTCGAGTTTCAGGAATGTGAAACGGCGCATGGAGCTGCGTGGAGAGGTGGCCGGTATCAGGGTCTATGATGACTTCGCTCACCACCCTACCGCTATCGAGACCACCCTTGACGGTTTGCGTAAACGGGTTGGTGAGGCACGCATCATTGCGCTGCTTGAACCCCGCTCAAACACCATGAAACAGGATATTCATACCGGGCGTTTGAGTGGTTCGCTTGAAGCGGCTGACCGAATTCTGCTGTTTGCCCCGGAGGATCTTCAGTGGGATGCCGTTTCCGTGATGGCCCCGCTGGGTGATCGGGCAGAGGTATTTCAAACAACTCAGGGGATGATTGAGCGGGTCAAGGCGATGGCTGAGCCGGGTGACCATGTCCTGGTGATGAGTAACGGTGGATTCGAGGCGATTCATCAACGCCTGCTGGATGCCTTACAATAGTGTCTATGAGTATCGAGACCAATCCTATTGCCGTGGCGATTACCGGGGCGTCCGGCAGTGCCTATGCGCTGCGCCTTATCGAATCTCTTCTCCAGGCGGGGGAGCCGCTCTATCTGATGATCAGTCAGGCTGCGCAAGTGGTGCTGCGCATGGAATCCGGTCTGGAGTTGCCCTCCCAGCCCGGTGAGATTCAGAAGATACTCTGTGAACGATTCAATGCCACAGCGGAACAGTTGCAGGTGTTTGGTCGACAGCAGTGGATGGCGCCGGTAGCCAGCGGCTCCAATCCACCCAGGGCGATGGTGGTCTGCCCCTGTACGGTGGGAGCCCTCTCCGCGATTGCCTGTGGCGCCAGCAACGATCTGATGGAGCGGGCAGCCGATGTGGTGCTGAAAGAGCGACGCAAACTGATCCTGGTGGTCAGGGAGACCCCCTTTTCAGAGATCCATCTGGAAAATATGTTGAAACTGAGTCGTATGGGGGCGGTGATCATGCCGGCCAATCCGGGCTTCTACCATAATCCGCAACGTGTTGAGGATATCGTTGACTTCATGGTGTCACGCATTCTCGATCAGCTGGGTGTGGAGAACCGCCTCTCCCCAAGATGGGGAGAGTAGCGGAGGTTTACATAGCTTTCAGGTAAGCGGCAACCTGTTCAGCCTGCGGTTGACTGATGTTGGGGAATGCGGGCATCAGATGGCCGCCATTGATGATCTTTGCAGAGATCTCTTCCGGGCTGGCCTCACTGCCCGCGAGTTTGAGTAGCCCGAATTTGCCCTGACCATTCTCACCATGGCAGCTTGCACAGGCGTTGGCATAGATATCCATACCATCCATCCCGGTGATGGGTTTGAAATCGTTCGAATCACTGCATCCGGTGAGCGACAGGGCCAGTAGGCTGACACCTGACAGGTAAGTCGTTTTCTTCATCTTGAAACCTCTGAATCAAATAAGCGCTGTTCTGCTGCATTCATGTTTGGCTGAGCCATTAAATTATTATTAACCCGACTGTTTATAAGTTTGTGTAAGCAGCCGACGGCACAGATAGTACTTTTTTTTAACTGCCAGGGATAGGCTGGGGCTGCTTCAGGGGCGAGTGGTTTAAGGATTCAGTGAATAGGGTCAAACATTTCGCATTGGTTACAATTTTGTCATCCCAGTAGAGTGCTTCGACGACTGAAAGAGACGTTATGTTGTGCAGGATCAGTCATTGGTGGGGCATGGCCCCACCCTACACCCTGAAATCATTGGTAGGGTGGGGCCATGCCCCACCAAATACGCTTTGAATAAACACAATGAAGCGCCTTGGTGCTTACTGAGCCACGATCCGTTTTAATGTTGATGGTCGGGTTAGTAATCAGGTGAAGCATCGCCATGCTCATCGAATAAGCGCAGACGCACTGATTTTTCCGGACAGCTTTGTCATCTCATGTAGAGTGTTTCGACGACTGAAAGAGACGTTTATGTTGTTCAGGATCAGAAGACCGTGCTGCGGTTGCGTCCCTTCTGTTTGGATTCGTAGAGGGCGCTGTCAACCCTTTTCAGCAACGAGTGAATGTTGTCTGAGGGCCTGACCACGCTGGCGCCAAAGCTGGCCGTGATACAGCCGACCTCTTCATGTTCATACTGTTGAATGGCATTGCGCAGGGATTCAACCAGGGATCTCAGCTCCTTGGTATCGATTAGCGGTGCGATGATCATAAACTCTTCACCACCCCAACGGGCCAGAACATCGGATTTACGAATTCTATTGTTCAAAAGATCAACGGTGTTTATTAGTACCTTATCCCCCATGTCGTGGCCGTATGTGTCATTGATCTTTTTGAAGTGATCCAGATCGAGCATGATCAAGCCGAAACGGTTATTGGTCAGGCTGGCCCAGGCGATCTGGTTTTTCAGCTCTTCATCGAATTTCATTCGATTGTAGATCTGGGTCAGCCGGTCTGTTTCAGCAATGTGCTGCAGTTGCTTTTCCATCTCCACAGTCTCGGTGATATCCCGATGCGACTCGATGATCTGAATGATGTTTTCTCCACTATCATCGAATATGGGGGTAGCCCGGACATCCACGTGGATGATGTTGCCCTGATGGTCATAGTGTTTGTGGACCACCGATACGGCAGTTCTCTTCTCCAGGATCTGCTTGATCGGGCAGGGATCCAGCTGGCCTTTGCAGGGATTGCTGCGTTTGTGCGAAAGACGATAACAGGTTATCTCGGGATCAATGGTTTGACCCTTGTTATAAAGGTCGAGTGCCGACTGATTGATTAGCTTCAGTTCGTAGCTTTCAATGTCGATGACCATGGTCGGGTCGGGGATGGTGTCAACCACTTTCTGGATGTAGTCCCGGGATTGGGTAAGGCGTTCCTCTGCCTCTTTCAGTGGGGTGACATCATTGATATGGACATAGAAACCGGTCAATTTTCCCAGTTTGTCGCGAATTACATGGGCTGTTTCCTGTATCCACCGGGTTCGCTTGTCGCGCCCGACAATCAGATAGGGATCATGGCTGAATGTGTTCAATCCTTTGTTTTCGGCCTCCAGTGTCTCCTGAGTGTATTTTTCCAGGTAGCGACTGTCGATCATGCTGGAGTAAGTGACCTTACCTGAGGCGAAGTGATCGGCACCGTAATCGAGTAACTCTTCGATATTGGACGAGATAAACTCGATCGGCCAGCCAATTTCATTACGTAACTTGGCGATGATGCCCGGACTGCTCAGAAAGAGTTCATGCTCATAGGATATCTTGCGATTCAAGTCCTGAATCTGCTGTTCATGAGTCTGCCGTTTTTCCCTGTGCCACAACGCCACACCCAATATGATTGCAAACAGGAAGAAGCTCAGCAGCAACAGCGGAATGGTTTTGGAGAGCTCTCTCCAGAGTTTTACCTCGATCAGTTGTTTGGGAACATGCAACATCAGCCACAAGCAGCTGTTGCAGTTTGATGCCAGTTGGTTCCTACCGGATGGATCGATCTGATTATATGTATAAAGACCCAGTTGATTGAGCAGTTGGCCCTGTCTGTTGTTCAGGGTGGCCTGCCAGGCTACTTCGTGTTCAAGGGTGATTCTTGACTGCGGACTGTCAGGAAACATGAAACCCCAGTCATTGGCCGCATTAGGGCTGACCAGGCTATACCCCTGCCAGTTAAGTAACATCGAATGCCCCGAATAGCTGGCGGTTACACTGCGAAATTTATCCAGCAGATTTTTTGCTAGATAGTTGACGATGATCACCCCGTCAGGCTGGCCATCGTGTCGGTTGATCCGGGTGCTGAAGCGGATCGTCGGTTTCAAAGGCAGCTCGATCTGTTTCCGTTCAATATTCAGATCGAGAAGTGAGTTCCAGATATCTCCGCTGGGGGTGTTGATGGCCTCGATGAAATAGTAGCGATGGCGTTTCGACTGCAATTTCTGTTCGGGTGTGGCAGCCGCCTTTTGATTGCTGTAGTTGATCCTTATGGTCTCTTGCCCCTGGTCGTCGAGAAAACGAATCTGATCGTAACGCGCTCTCTGTTCCGCCACGGATATCCATAATTGCTGCAGCTCATTGATCACATTTCTGGGTTTGATGAGGCTGTCCAGTTGATGCAGTTTGTATTGCTCGGTCAGCAGTTTCAGGTCTGAGTGGATTTCTGAAAATGACAGGTTGAGCTGGTCTCTCACCTGGCCGGCGAGAATATTCGATTCAAGTTTTAACTCACTTGTTACCCGGTCCCTGGTCTGATTGTGGATCATCCAGAAGGTCAGACTGGTCAACACGACCAATGGGATGAGAAACAGGAGATAGTAGCGGAGGAATCTGCCGGTGTTCATGGGGCCGTTTGTGGCGACTCGGATGGTGGCTGATCAGAGGTCAATGCATGAAGAACGATAACGGCCCCGTCTACCTCATCACCCTTCATGATCGGTGTGCTGGTAAATTCAATCTGCAGTGGATTGCCTTCCTTGCTCCAAATGGTGTTCCGTTCTCCATGACGGGTCTCCCCACTCTTCAATACATCCAGAATTGGTGATTGGTCGGTCGTTTTGTCTGTGTTGTCGTCACTGCTGTGGTTGCCCAGGCTGCGACTCTCTTCGCCGATCATCTCTTCGACTTTGTATCCCAACAGTTCCGCCGCCGCCGGATTGACAAATGTATACCTGGCTTTACTATCAAGGCCGATGATGCCATCGCCAGCGATATTGAGAATCAGCTCTTTCTGCTGTTGAGCGAGAAGACTTTGTGCTTCGAGCTTTTTGTATTTATCGATGTCATCGATTACGGCTACCAGATAATCGACTTGGTTATTCGCATCCGGTTTTGTGGAGAGGGAGAGCTGGATCCATTTTTTTTGCCCATTGGCGCAGTTGATACGCAGTTGTAACGACGTGCTGGAGAGCTTGTTTTTGCAGAGCTGGTCGATTGCTTTGATGCAGGTCGGAAGATCGCTACTGACGAGGATGTCTTTCAGATTGATATCCTGCAGCAGTTGCCTGTCGAGCGAAATGATATCGCAGAGTTTCTGATTCATCTGCAAAAAATGCCCGGATGTTGTGACATGAGCTAATCCAACCGCCGCTTTTTCAAATGTGGCTAACTGGGCTTCGCGGCTGAGTTCCAGGGTTGTTTTGTGTTCGGATAAGCTGCGATTGAGGCGGATGATCCTGAAGCTGAGCGTGGCGATGGATAGCAGTACGATCAAAGTCAGCAGATACCAATGCCAATGTTGACTCAAACTTGCGAAGAATTTTTCATCGATCTGCATGTCATAGGGTGGCAGTGCAAGCAGTCTGAGCAGGTCGTCGACCGGCTGATAGTTCTCCGGGATTGTCCAGCCGTGGATGCGGGCATCGGATGCCGCCGGATGGTTTGTCGGCATGCTCAGCAGTGTAATGGCGACATTACGGGCCAGTTCCAGAGGTGTGTGCGACAGCATGGCCAGGGGCCACTCCGGGTATAGGGGCGTACTGACCTGATGGGGAAACTGTTTGTATTTCTTGGGTGACAGTACGCGAAGGTTGCTGATTTTCAACAGCTCCTCATTGGACATCCTCTCAAGGGTATCCGTCCTGACAATACCCGCATCGGCTTTACGCTGCTGGATTGCGTTGACCACCGCATCATGGGTATTCAGAAACATCAGGGAGGCAAAGTCCCAGCGGTCCAGGTCAGCGGACAGCAGTTCACGTTGTGCCATATTCCAGCCACCTAACGAGGTGGGATGTACCGCGGCAACCCGATGGTTTTTCAGGTCGCTCAACTCCTTGATCTCAGTATTGTCGGCCAGGGTGAAAATCACGCTGCCGAATTTGGAGCTGCCATACTCGGATGAGAGTTCATTGACCAGTGTGAGTATGCGTCGTGCGCCATATCTGACTGACAGATCGACGTAGATCCCGGAGTTGACGATGACAAAATCAACCAGTCGGTTTTTAACGATAATCGGAATATCGTCAAAACTCATTGGTATGATGGTGAATTTATACTCGGGCAACTGTTCCGACAGGTAGGCAGCGGTTGCATCCCAGCGTTGATGGCTTATTTCAAATCCGCGTTTCGCCAGCACCCCGATGTGTACTTCGTCAGCATCAGCCCACGCGTTGGAGCTGATGATCAGCAGGCAAAACAGTAGGCAGAGTGACCTGATCGCCATGGCTGGTTTGGTTGTGGATAAAGCAGGGATCACGCTATTGCCTACGCTCAATATATCTCTAATCGGTATTATAATTCTTCCGGCCTCTCTGGTGTAATCGGCAGCGGTAGAGCCAGCTTTAATCGCCAGGATGCCGGAGTTTTCTTGGTTTCAGTTTTTGAAATTCTATAATTTCAGAAGGTTGAGGTAAAAGAGCATAATCTACCCCAAGATGATCAGAAGCGTGCTAATCGGCAAAAAGCAAGATTTTTCCCGATGCTGAATGGTGACTGATTCCGTCAACTGACATCTGATCATCCAGAAACTGGGTTCTCGCCAGATGGAAATCCACGTCTGTTCTGGGGACCACCAGTATACCGAAAGATAGTTCGGCCTGTTGGCTCGATACATTTCCCACATACAGCGGCTTGTCAGGGGCGTCGATCGAAACGGCGGTTCGCCATAGGCGCACCACTAAGCGTTTGTCGGTGGTGAGGTTTTTTACCATCACCAACGCCTCATGTCTGGCATCGTGTACATGGGGCAGCAGCGGCAGTCCGGTCAGCGGAGTGCTGGGGGAGAGAAGCTTCAACGCGTTGCTCCAGTCGAGCATTTCAGCGGATTGCCAGCCTTGACGCTGAAGCTGGCGCTGTATGATCTGCAGATCACCGGCAAATTGCAGATTCAACGGGTGGTTGCCTTCACCCCGTATGTCGTGTCGGTGGGTCGGGATATCCAGCTGGCCTGACCGCCATGCCTGCTGAGATACGATCTGATTCGTTGTGGTTTGTTGCTGATAGGGTTTCAGGATTTCCGGCAGCTGCCATGACTGGAAGGTGAGGTAGAGGGCCAGTGTTGTCAAACTGGCGACAACGATGGCGAGATGGCGGGATTCCGCGCTCACATGGCGGGCATAGGCGATACCAAGCAGGGCGATCCAGGCCAGCCCCAGGGTTATGCTGCCGAAGATGTCGGTTAACCAGTGAACCCCCAGATAGAGTCTCGACAGGGCGACCGCACCGACCAGGGCGGCAGCGATGCTGTAGGGCAGCCAGCGCCAGTCGTGACTCAGTCCCCTGGCAACCATGATCGATAGAAAGCCATACAGGGTGACGCTGCGTAACACATGGGCGCTGGGAAACGACCAGGGGCCCAGGGTTGATGGGGCGGATTCCGGGCGGGGGATCTGTAACCCGTACTTCAACAGCAACGGCGCAAGAATGCCGAAGCCGATGGCGGCAAGCAGATAATTGAGCGTCCGGTAGTGCCCTTGCAGGATCAGCAAGATGGCTGACACAACACCAACGATGATGATGGTGGAGAGATCTCCAAGGCTGGTCAGCAGGTAGATGAACTGGTCGCCCCAGGGGGTACGCAGGCTCTGCAGACCATTGTGGATGATCTCATTGGCGGATTGCATCAGTGTGCCGCCGACCATCGCGCCGAGCAGTAACATGAACAGCAGTGTGGCCAGCAGCAGCAAAGTCGCGAGAAAGGCGAGGCCTCTGGCTTCGGGGTGATTGGGATCCGCCAGTGCTGCAGAAATGGAGCGGAATCCCCGGTGTCGCTGTCCCCAGTCGAATCCCCATTGGACGATATCCCTGGCATGAGGCTGCAGCAGGCGGAACAGGGTGTGAGCCAGCTTGAACAACCCCCAGGCCAACACCAGCAACAGCAACAGCAGAATCACCAGCCTGAAGGTGACCTCGGAGGCGAGTTCAAGGGAGGCGCCGAAAACAATCCCGGGTAGCAGATAGGCTGGCGCCCAGACCAGTGCCGAGCTGAGATTGGCGAGCAGAAAGCGCATCGGTGTCATGCCCATCATCCCCGCCACCAGCGGAATGATCGCTCTTACCGGTCCGAAGAAGCGCCCGATGGCAACGCTCTTGCCGCCATACTTCTCGAAGAATCTGATGCCTCGGTGGAGGGTTTCGGGGTATCGGCTGAACGGCCATATCTGCCGCAGGCCATCCTGGTAGTGTCGGCCGAGCCAGAAACTGAGACTGTCACCGGCTACCGCACCCGCCACCGCCCACCAGAAAACAGGCCAGAACTGCAGCGTGCCGGTTGCGATGAGTGCACCGAAGCCGAACATGGCGATCACGCCGGGGACCAGCAGGCCGATGATGGCCACAGATTCCGAAAATGCCACTAAAAACACCGACAGGCCGGCCCAAATGGGGTTTTCACCGATCCAGGTCAGCAGGGCGCCGAACAGCTCACCCATCGGTCGGCAGGTCCGGTTGGTGGTTTGATCGGTGGCTAGTCAGTCTGCAGATGCTGTTCACGCTCCTTTTGATACTCCTGGTAACTCTGCTTTTGCTCGTCACAGGCCCGACTGTCCTGCTGCTCCATACACTGTCGATGGCGATGGGATTCCAGCGCCTCGTAAGTCACCAGTTTGGCGCGCTCCGTGGAGCAGCCGCCGAGCTGAATCAGGATCAATGCGAGCAGCAGGCGGACCATGGTTAACCGGCGAGGTTCTGGAAAGCGCCAGTGGCCGCCTCGATGGTGGCCTTCAGATCCTCATCAGAATGGGCCTCGGAGACGAAGCCGGCCTCGAATGCGGATGGCGCCAGGTAGATGCTCCGATCGAGCATGGCATGATAAAAGGCTTTGAAACGGTTCTGGTCACAGGCCATGGCGCCCTGGAAGTCGTTGACCGTTTCCTGGTCGGTGAAAAACAGACCGAACATCCCGCCCACATGGTTTTCCGCCAGTGGGATACCGGCGGATTTGGCCTCAGCCATGATGCCGGATACCAGATTTTCAACCTTGCCGGAGAGTCGATCATAAAATCCCGGCTCGGAGATCAGTTCCAGGGTTTTCAGGCCGGCGGTCATGGCTACCGGATTGCCGGACAGGGTGCCAGCCTGATAGACCGGACCCAGCGGTGCAATCTGTTGCATGATATCGAGTCTGCCGCCAAAGGCCCCGACCGGCATACCGCCGCCAATGACCTTGCCGAGGGTGGTCAGATCCGGTTTGATGCCGTATACCGTCTGTGCACCACCGAGGGCTACCCGAAAGCCGGTCATCACCTCATCGAAGATCAACACTGCGCCATATTGGTCACACACCTCCCGCAGGGTTTGCAGGAAGCCGGCTTGCGGCGGGATGCAGTTCATATTGCCGGCCACCGGTTCCACAATGATTGCCGCAATCTGCTCGCCATACTGCTTGAAGGCGTCCCTCACCTGTTCACTGTTGTTATAGCTCAGGGTAAGGGTGTGCTCCGCCAGACTGGCGGGGACGCCAGGTGATGAGGGCTCACCCAGGGTCAGCATGCCGGAGCCTGCCTTGACCAGCAGGGAATCGGAGTGGCCGTGGTAGCAACCCTCGAATTTGACGATTTTGTCGCGACCGGTAAATCCTCTGGCCAGGCGTATGGCGGACATGGTGGCTTCGGTGCCTGAGCTGACCATACGCACCAGTTCCATGCTGGGGACCAGTTCGCAGACCCGGTCGGCCATCTCTGTTTCCAGCTCGGTTGGAGCGCCGAAGCTGAGCCCCTTGTTGATCACTGAGGAGACCGCTTCAATCACCTCGTGGTGGGAGTGGCCCAGAATCATCGGCCCCCAGGATCCCACATAGTCGATGTAGCGCTTGCCGTCCGGATCGTAGAGATAGGGGCCTGCTGCACAGTCGACGAATACCGGGTCTCCACCAACCCCGTTAAAGGCTCTGACCGGGGAGTTCACGCCTCCCGGGATATGTTGTTTTGCACGACCAAAGAGTTCCTCAGAACGACTCATTATTATTCTCCTGCGGCGAAAATAGGGCACTCAGGCGACGACTTGCTGCCTCGACATCCGGTTGTCCGAAGACAGCCTCGATGACGGCCAGCATATCGGCGCCTGCGGCGATCAGTTGGGCGCCATTCTCATGGCTAATGCCGCCGATGGCAACCAGTGGTTTACGAATTGTCTGTCTGGCGGATACCAACAGCTCGGGTTCCGCCGATACGGCATCGGGTTTTGTCCGGGATGGGAAGAAGCGTCCGAAGGCGACGTAATCGGCACCGTTTTCCGCCGCTTCGCTGGCCAGCTCCAGACGGTTGTAGCATGAGACACCGATCACCGCTGTCGGTCCAAGGCGCTCTCTGGCTTCTGACAGGGTGGTATCCTCGCGTCCGAGATGGACCCCATGGGCTTTGCTGGCCAGCGCCAGCTCAATGTCATCGTTGATGATCAACAGGGCATTGGCTCGTTCGCACAACATGAGAATTTCGCGAACCTGTTCTGTAGAGCCGGCTCGCTCCTGGCGTTTGTCACGGTACTGGATGATCCGCGCCCCACCGGTCAGCGCCGCTTCCACCTGTTGAACAATTCGTTCTGGCGGGCAGAGCCTGCTATCGGTGATGGCATAGAGTCCGCGGTATCTGTCTGTGTCGGTCATCGGTTGTTGTTTGATAGGGCTTCAAACCAGCGGTTTGGTATGGACTGACATCGGCCGGTGCGATAGCCCTGCTGCAGGCAGTTCCAGCTGTAGTCGAGCGCGTTCCGAGTGGCATTTTCAAGGGACTCACCTCGACCGATCCTGGCTGCCAGCGCGGCCGCCAGAGTGCAGCCGGATCCATGATACTCACCCGGCAGGCGGGGATGTTGCCTGATCAGGGTCTGCTTGTCGGCTCGATAAAGTCGATTGATGACCCGGTTCGGCTCATTCTCATCATGGGTTCCGGTAATCAATACCGATCGGCAACCCAGTTGCAGCAGTATCTGCGCGTGCCGATCCAGGCTGGCCGAACTGCTGTCACGGGAGAGGCGGGCCGCTTCCACCGTGTTGGGAGTGATCAGCATGCATAGAGGCAGCAACTCCTCACGGATTTTATCCAGTAGCTGTTCACTGGAGAGCTCACTACCGCCGCCTGCGGCCAACACCGGATCGAGGATCACAGGGATCTGAGGTGAGGTCTTGAGCAGTCTGGTCACCCCATCAATGGCCTGGCAGCTGCCGAGCAGGCCGATTTTGATGGCTGTGACCGTACAATCCTCCAGTACCGCCTCGCACTGAGCTGTGAGGTGCTCTACGGCTAATGGAATCAACTGGCTGACATTGCAGCTGTCCTGCACGGTCAGGCAGGTCAAAGCGGTTGTCGGATGGCAGCCATTGGCGCCAATCGCTTCAATATCCGCTTGAATGCCGGCACCGCCACCTGGGTCGTGTCCACCGATGGCCAGTACCACCGGACGATGTTCATTCTCGTTGTGCATTCGTCCATTGTATCCCGATTTGGCCTCAAACAGTCACTCGACAGATCGCATTGCCATTTCTCTGCCGGCCAGGTAGATTGCGCCGGGTTTTCTGTAAATCCAGTAATTCTGAGTCCGGTTTGGCAGTTTTGCTGAAAGGCAGCCTATATATTTTATTTATCAAACTGCCCAGGGAGATTAAGGGTTTTTCCTAGGATTGATCGTGATCACTGCTAGAATCTGGTATGTGCGACATACCAAAGTACCATGCAGCTGTCTCAAAGAGATCAGGAAAAGATCTCCTGGTACAAACAAGGAAGAAGTAGCAAGAATAGCTGTGAGGAAGAGACTATGAGTCCAAATGTACAAAAACTCGAAACGTTGGCTAGGCGATATTGTGAGTTGGTCGAATCGTTGAATGACGGCAATACTGAATGGTTACAGGAGGTAGCCGGTCTGTTGCCCCGTCTGCATGAGGCGGTGAACGCGTTGAATTTGCCGACACCCCGAAACACCCACTATACGGCTGCTGATCTGGATGCCCGGTTTGAACTCTACACATTCCTGAGGACCCTGTTGGGAGAGAGAGACGGTTATTGGATGGAGTTTGACGTGGCCGGTGACGGGCAGAGTATGAGTGGCAGTCTGGCTGATGATCTGACCGATATCTACTGTGAACTCAAAAGTGGATTGAATCTGCTCGATGGCGAGCCGGAACAGGCGGTTGAGGGTTGGCATAAGGGTTTTCACCTGCACTGGGGACAGCACCTGTTGGACGCGGAGCGTCATCTGTTTGAGCTGAATGCAAGAAACCAGCTCGCGATGTAGATCTGCGCCAGCTTGGTAAAAACCAACTTATATTCTAAGTTAATTGGCAATGGAGCCGGTTTTCTTGGTAATATGCTCCCTATTCAGACCGAATTTCCAGGAGATATGGCATGAATTCAAATGCCCTGACCGAGAGTGATTTAACCCTGACTGGTACAGCTCAGAGCAAAATGGGTGAGCTGTTTCAACAGGTTGACGACAACATTCAGGGAGTGCGCGTGTTTGCGACCCCGGGTGGCTGCAGCGGGATCAGCTTCGGCATGACTTTCAGCGATGAGATCAACGACAATGACGCGGTATTGGATTGTGATGGTTTCAAAGTCATCGTCGATGACGGAACCATGCAGTACCTGAAAGGTGTTGAGATCGATTTTATCGACCAGGGTGATGGCAACGCCAGCTTCGTATTCAACAACCTGCAACCGGTTGGCGGCGGTTGTGGCACCTGTGGTTCATCAAGTGGCGGTGGCTGCGGCTAAACAGCACTGAATTTTATGAAAATACCGCGCCCGGATGAGTGTCCAGGCGCGGTATTTTTTTGCCCCATTTCCAGCCCCGCTGGTATGCTTGCTGCGTTTTTAATGGTGTAATTCAGCAGCATTGAGGCAGCGGGCAATTGCGTATTGTTCAATTAAATCAATGAGTCATTGGTTGTCCAAGGGCTTTTTGCCTGATCCAGTTATGGTTAATACTGTGACCCACCAGCCCATGATCAGGGCTAAGGTGCAGTGAAGGGTATTGCCTTCTCAAGGTTCGCAACATCGGTCGAGGGTAGGCTTGAAGCCCATAACAATCTGAATTATATAAAGACAGGCCTTGTATGGCTGAAAATAAACATTTGATCGCCGGGTTAATGAGGAGCCGGGTGGCATAACCGAGGTAAGTGTGGAGTCATGAAACCTGGAGCAGTTGATCTGTTGATCATTGGGGCCGGTATTGGTGGTTTGGGTCTGGCGCAGATGGCCAGACGATTTGGCATGAAATCCTTGGTTCTGGAAGCCGGCAGCCATATTGGCGGGGCGATAAACTCGCATCATTTCCAAACCGAGGGTGGCGACTACTGGGCAGAGCTGGGTGGACACACCTGCTACAACAGCTACGGCAATCTGCTTCAGCTGCTGGAAGAGGCAGGGCAGTTGGACAGTCTGGTGCCAAAGCTTAAACTGCCCTACCGCATGCTGGTGGGGGATGTGCTTCATTCGATTCCCTCTCAGCTCAATTTCTTTGAGCTGCTTGGGGTTCTGCCTCGTCTGTGGAAAAGTAACAAGGCCGGTAACTCCGTAAAGGGCTATTTCGGGGGCATCATCGGGAGTCGTAACTATCGCCAGGTGCTTGGTCCGGCACTGGATGCGGTGGTCTGTCAGCCATCCAGCGATTTTCCGGCAGAATCCCTGTTTCGTAAAAAACCCAGACGAAAAGAGGTTATGCGTAGTTATACGGGGGGCAGTGGCTTACAGTCCTTTATCGATGCCATATCATCAGGACTCGAGATTCGCACCCAAACCCCTGTCACCCGGATCGAAAGAATGAGTGATCGCTATCTGGTCGAGGTGGCGGGTGGTGAGCCGGTGCAGGCCGACCGGCTGGCATTGGCTGTCGCACCGGACATCGCCTCCGGTTTATTGGCCACACTGATGCCCGAGCTTGCCTGCCACCTGGCCGAGATAGAGATGGCGGAGATCGACAGTCAGGCGGTGCTGATCAGGTCCGACTCAGTTGAGCTCGAACCGCTGGCCGGGATCATTGCCCAACAGGATGATTTCTACTCAGCAGTTTCCAGGGATCCGGTCCCGGATGACAACCATCGCGCCTTCACTTTTCATTTCAAACCCGATGTTCTGGATGAGGTGGGGCGTCATGGGTGTATTACCCGAGTGCTGGGAATTGAGCCGGCTGACATCATAGAGAGTGCCAGCTACCGCAATCGCCTGCCGGCACTTAGGTTGGGTCATTACGAGCGAATCGGTTTGATTGATCAGCAACTGAAAGGGACAACCCTTGCTTTGACCGGAAACTGGTTTAGTGGTGTGTCGATTGAAGACACCTTGATCCGCTCGAATGACGAGTGTCAGAGACTCTGCAAAAACTATTGAGGCTGAGCCTACTTGTGACTGCCGTTCTCGGCACTGCTGGCCGCATGGAACAGGGATTTCAGAGTTTCTGAGCGACCTTCGTCCATATTCGTCTGAGTGCTTTTCTCTGCACCATTGAAGAAAGCGCTGATGCGTTGGTAGAGGCTTTTCAAGGCTCGCCACAACTTCGGCATCAGCCAGATGAACAGGGCAACGAAAACAATGAACATCGCCAGGAATACCAGCGGATAGTTGAGTGCCGCCCAGAGCGCACCGATCACTGCCAGGTCCTCAGCAATCGAAGCCGTCCAGTTGGTGACCGGTTCAGGTGAGGTATTGATCAGCAGCCTTGATCCGGATTTGGTGAAATGACTGCCTGCGGCAACGGTTCCACCCACCAGAGCAGCCGCCAGCTCCGCGCTCTGGCTGACATCGATGCCACTGGCAGCACCGGCTGCCAGCAGGGCGCCGGCAGGGATGCGGATAAAGGTATGGATGGCATCCCAGCCACTGTCTACACCAGGGGTCTTGTCGGCAAAAAACTCAATGAAATACATCATCCCCGCCACACCCAGAACCAGGGGGTCGCTGAGAGCTTCCAGTCCGGGAGGCAGCACAACATGCCCAGTCAGGCTGAGGTAGCCCAGGACAAGGATGGCGGCATACAGGTTGATGCCGGCTGCCCAGCTGGCGCCAAGCACGAGTGCCAGGGTATCGATGGTTTCCATAACTCGGTAATCTCGGTCGTTGTGTACTAGGGCCTGTTAACACTCATCCAATAGTCCCAGCAGGGCCAATTGGATGAGTGTTAACAGGCCCTAGTTATAATGTGATACCTAATGGTGTGATTTTCCATACCCGGAGGGCGTTTTGTACATCGATTTCACCTGAAGTTCACAAATGTTTAGGATTTTGCTCTGCTTTGCTTTTTCTTTGATTACTCAGAGCTTATGATTGCGCTTCTGGTAAGCCATTATCCTGTTGAGTCAGGATAATGGCATTCAACTGATTCCATTGTTGGCCGGATCGTTCCGGTTTTTAGGTAAGGGTATGATTAAAGTAGGAATAATTGGCGGAACAGGTTATACCGGCGTGGAGCTGCTCAGGCTGCTGAGCGCCCATCCAGAGGCAGAACTGAAAGTTATAACCTCCCGTTCGGAAGCGGGACGTGCGGTCGCCGACCTGTTTCCCAATCTGCGCGGTCATACCGAACTGGCCTATGTGGAGCCGGATCCGGCCTATTTTGATGAGTGCGATCTGGTGTTTTTCGCAACCCCTAACGGGGTGGCCATGAAACAGGTGCCTGAGCTGTTGCAACGGGGAATCCGGATAGTCGATCTGGCCGCTGACTTTCGAATCAAGGATCAGCCGACATGGGAGCACTGGTACGGGATGTCCCATGCCTGCCCGGAGCAGCTGGAAACGGCGGTATATGGACTGCCTGAGTTGCACCGGGAGGCGATTAGATCCGCCTCACTGGTAGCCAATCCGGGATGCTATCCGACCGCTGTGCTACTCGGTTTTCTGCCTCTGATTGAGAATGGTTTGGTGGAGTTCGATCATCTGATCGCTGATGCCAAATCCGGCGTGAGCGGTGCCGGCCGTACAGCCAATGTAGGCACCCTGATGGGAGAGGTCGGGGAGAGCTTCAAAGCGTACGCGATTCCCGGTCATCGGCATCAGCCCGAAATCAGTCAGACGCTGAACCAACTGGCTGACAAGCCCGTTCAATTCACCTTTGTGCCCCACTTGATACCAATGATCCGGGGTATCGAAGCCACCCTCTATGCACGCCTCAAAGTGGCGGATACCGATCTGCAGGCACTCTACGAAAGTCGTTATGCCGAAGAGCCGTTCGTGGATGTACTGCAGGCTGGATCCCACCCGGAGACCCGCAGCGTACGTGGTTCGAATCACTGTCGAATCGCCATTCATCGTCCGCTGGGTGGGGAGATGGTGGTGGTCAGCTCGGTGATTGATAATCTGGTCAAGGGCGCCGCCGGACAAGCCATACAGAATATGAACCTGATGTTCGGTTTGGCGGAAAATTGTGGATTGGAACAGGTCGCCCTGCTGCCCTAAACCATGAGTATCGATAAAAAATATCGTGTCCCAAAGATTGTTGCTGCCCACCAGCGAACGCCGGTGTGGCTGCGAGTCGGTCTGTTGCTACTGGTTCTTGGCGGGGTGGCCGGTCTGGCCTACCAGCAGGGTGGTAATGGGATCGCGGAGGGGCTGGCCCGCCTGCAGTCCGGCGGCAAGGACAGGGTGACCCGTATCGAGCAGGAGCGAAACGAGCTGAAGCGGGAGCTGGAGATGGTCAGACAGGCGGCCGAGGTGGACCGGGAAGCCCTGCTGGCGATCAAGGATCAGGTCAAAACCATGCAGAGCGAACGGCTCAAGATGGAAGAGGAGCTGGCATTTCTCCGGGGTATCGTCTCCACATCTTCGAAAAAACAGGTTTTACGGATTCAGAATTTTAAGTTGGAGAAGGGCCTTGAAGCGCAACAATACGTCTATAAATATACCGTTAGCCAGGTGATCAACAGCGGCTCCGTGGTGAAGGGAAAGATCGAAATGACCGTCACCGGATTAAAAGGCGAACGGACGGTCAATCTGCAATTGAAGCAACTCTCCGAGGAGAAACTTGAGAGCCACAAAATGCGCTTCCGTTATTTTCAGAACGTTGAAGGAAAGCTGCGCATCCCAACCGATTTTCAACCGGCCAAAGTCAAGATTGAAGTCAAGCCTACAGGTTCTAAACTGGCACCCGTGGACGCGGCTTTTGAATGGTCGCCGGTCTCCTGAAGTTTAGATTAGGAAAAAAACCATGTTTGGTAACAGTAAGAAAAAATTCCGATCTCCCAGAATCACAACAGTGATCGGATCGGGCACTGAGATTGAAGGGGATATCACCTTCAAGAATGGATTACATGTGGATGGTGTCATCAAGGGTAACGTTTTCTCGGAAGCGGATGATAATGCGGCCACCCTGACGCTCAGTGAGCAGGGTACCATCGACGGTAATGTCAAAGTCGGTAATGTGATGCTGAACGGTACGGTGGTTGGCGATGTGGTTGCGGCGAATCGGGTTGAATTGGCACCCAAAGCCCGTATTACTGGGACCTTGACCTATGCCATGCTGGAGATGGCGATGGGGGCTGAGGTGAATGGCAAACTGATCCATGCCACCGAGCAGGATCCCCTGCAGCTCGCTTATGATGGGAAAAAGGAGAGTGGTGAAGAGCCGGTTGAGACGGTACCATCCGAGCCCGCAAAGCAATAACCCCAGGATTGGCGATTGAGTAATACTTGACTGTTTTCCTCGGTAATTGCATACTACAAGATAATCAAACGACCCTGGCCTCCTTTAGATAGGCTGAATTGAGCAGGATTTAACCATGAGCGGCTTAGAAACAACCAGCGATTCCATCCTTTTTACTGAAGCAGCGGCCAACAAAGTGGCCTCCCTGATTGAGGAAGAGGGTAATCCGGAACTGATGTTGCGTGTCTACATTCAGGGTGGTGGCTGTTCCGGCTTTCAGTACGGCTTCACCTTTGACGAGAACGAAACCGAGGGTGACACCAAAGTGGTTACCAGTGGCGTCACACTACTGGTGGATCCGATGAGCATGCAGTATCTGATGGGTGCGGAGGTTGATTACACCGAAGGCCTGCAGGGTGCACAGTTTGTGATTCGAAATCCAAATGCAACCACCACCTGTGGTTGCGGATCTTCTTTTTCTGTCTGATCTCACAAAAGACACCCACAGAGGCACAGGAGTGCCACTGTGGGATATTTTCTAACTTTCCACATAGGGTAACAGGGTCAGTTCCACCCGACGGTTCTGCTGTCGGCCAGATGGACTGTTGTTGTTGGCGATGGGGCGACTCTCCCCGTAACCCACGGTATCGATCCGAACCCCGGCGACCCCATTGCGATTGAGAAGTTTCGACACCGATTGGGCCCGCTGTTGGGAGAGCAGCTGATTATAGGATTCCGATCCGGTACTGTCGGTATGGCCTGCAACCTCGATCATGGTTGATTTGTACTCGTTGAGTACCAGGGCAACCGAATCGAGGATCTCCACGAAATCCGCTTTTACATCGGTTTTGTCCACCTCGAAGGTAATGTTGCCGGGTAGGTTGAGGATGATATTGTCCCCTTCCCGGGTGACGCTGACGCCGGTATTCGCCAGTCGCTGTCTCAATTTGGCTTCCTGAACATCCATGTAGTAGCCGACACCCCCTCCGGCGATGGCACCGATGCCGGCACCCTTGAGTGCCCGTTCCTTGCGTTTTTTCTTGTCCTTGGATGTGGCAATTCCGATTACCGCACCGGCCACGGCACCGATCACTGCGCCGGTAGTGGCGTTGGCGGTTTTCTCCTCTTTGGAGTAGGGATCAACTGTGGTACAGGCCTGGAGTATGATGAGTGCAGCCAGCAAGCAGCTGATCACGATTTTATTGGTCATTGAGTCTACCTCGGATATCTAAGCAGGGTTATTGTCTGAATGCTTGGAAAGGGAACGGGTATCAAGAGTTCATCTTAAACCTGCCTGAAGCAGCATACTGTGACACATTGTTAATTGAAGGCGTACTAACCCGACCCTAAGAGGTCTTTCAGCAGCTGCTTGGTGGTCTGTCTGCCGAGCTCACCGATGGCTGTGGTAAGGGGGATCTCTTTAGGGCAAACCTGCACACAATTCTGTGCATTGCCACAGTCACTCAACCCCCCCTCGCCCATGATTGCATGGAGTCGCTGCTTGCGCTGATATTTGCCGGTGGGGTGGTTGTTCATCAGTCTGACCGCTGCCAGGGCGGCGGCACCGACGAAGGGTAGATCCTGAGCGTATTGGGGGCAGGCCTCCAGGCAGCTTCCGCAACTCATACAGCGGCTGTAGAGATAGTTGTCCTGCCAGTGTTCCGGAGAGATGCGTGGTGCTCCCTGGTGAATATCCCAGGCGCCATCGATCTCGATCCAGGCGCGGACTCTCTTCAGATCGGCAAACAGACGACTGCGGTCCACCATCAGATCCCGGATCACCGGAAACTTGCTCAGAGGCTCCAGTGTGATCGGCTGTTGCAGAGTATTCACAAGGGTTGAGCAGGCCTGCATGGGGCGATGATTAATCAGCATGGTGCAGGCGCCGCACACCTCTTCCATGCAGTTGAACTCCCAGGCAACCGGATCGACCTTCAGGCCATCGGCCGTGATCGGGTTTTGTCGAATCATCATCAGTGCGGATACCACATTGAGTCCCTCGCGAAAGGGCACCTGGAAGGTCTGCCAATAGGTCGGGCTGTAGGGGGTATCCTGTCGGCGAATGCGGAATTTAATCTTATCTGACATGGTTGAATCCTCAGCGATAATCGCGTGGCTCTTCAGGCGCCAGAACACTCAGGTCCACAGCCTGGTAGTCAACCTGCGGACCCCAATCGGTGTGTTTGGCGATGGTGGTTTTAAGCCAGTTTTGATTCTGTGCTTTCCATTGGCTGCGATAGGTTTCGTAGGCCGGATCTCCCGCTGAGGCATTTTCCGGCAGCTTCAATTCAAACTCAGGTTTATAGTGGGCACCCCGGCACTCATCTCTGTGTAACGCACTGGCCGCAATAACCTCGCCAAGTCGTATCATCTCCTGCAACTGGCGGGCATAAGCCAGACCCTGATTGCTCCAGCTGTTGTGCTCCTGCAGATTGATATTGCGACTGCGTTGCTGGAGTGTGCGCAGTGATTCAATGGCATTATTCAAGGTTTGGTTATCCCGGACCACACCGACCTGGCTGGACATCAGTTCACCCAGTTCACGGTGAAGTTGGTAAGGATTCTCCTCACCCTGATTGTTGATCAGCTGGTGATTGAGCTCCTGCTGATGTTTGATTTCGTTGCTGTAGATGGGATCTTCAGAACCGGGGTGTCCCTGTTGCAGCCCTTGTAGATAGTTGGCTACCGATTCACCGGCGACCCGACCGCTGTAGGAGGCGGATAGCAGCGAGTTGGCGCCCAGTCGATTGGCGCCGTGATAGCCGTAATCACACTCACCACAGGCATACAGGCCGGGGATATTGGTGGCATGGTTACGTGGGCTGCCATGCTTGATACCACCTGTCGTATCGTCTCGTTCAAAATCGACCCAGAGTCCACCCATCGCATAGTGCGCCGACGGGTAGATCTCCATCGGTTCATGGACTGGATCGGTGCCATGAAATTTGCGGTAGATATCGAGGATCGCATGCAGTCGCTGTTCGATGAAACCTGGGTTGAGATGGGTCAGATCCAGGTAGACCTTGGCTTCACCACCCACCCCAAGGCCAAGCTTATGCACGACTTCCCAGATGGCGCGGGAGGCCAAGTCGCGGGGGACGGTATTTCCATAGCTTGGGTACCACTCCTCAAGAAAATAGAATCGATCCGGCTCTGGAATCTGGCTGGGTCGACGTCGGTCATTCGCGTCGCTGGGCACCCATATCCTGCCCCCTTCGCCGCGTGCCGCCTCGCTCATCAGGCGGGTTTTATCGTCACCCAGCATGGCCGTAGGGTGAAACTGGAAAAACTCTGTATTGGCGAGCCAGGCACCCTGCTGGTAGACCCGGCAGGCGGCCGCTCCGGTAGAATTGGTTGAGTTGGTTGAGCGGTGTCCATACACCTGCCCCATACCACCACTGGCAAGAATCACAGCGTCGCTGGGAAAGGCCTTGATCTCCATGGTGCGCAGGTTCATGGCGATGATGCCCTGGCAGGCTCCCTGTTGATTCAAGCCCAGGGAGAGAAATTCCCACCATTCGAACTTCTGCAGTCGCCCCAGAGACTCCTGTCGACGTACCTCCTGGTCAACGCCATACAGCAGTTGCTGGCCTGTACTGGCCCCGGCGAACAGAGTACGGCGGTGTTTTACCCCACCGAACAGGCGCAGGTCGAGCAGACCCTCAGCGGTTCTGGAGAAGGTAACCCCCATCCGTTCAAAGGTCTGAATCAATCCGGGAGCGTCTTCACACATCGATTTTACCGGCGGCTGATTGGCCAGGTAGGCGCCGCCTTTGAGGGTGTCGACGATGTGTTGCCAGATCGTGTCCCGCTCCCCCTTGCTGTCAAAGCAGGCATTGATGCCTCCCTGGGCGCAGACCGAATGGGAGCGTTTGACTTCAAAGAGTGAGAAGATCTGGACTTGAAAACCGGCCTCGGCTAGCCGTAAAGCAGCCCATAGGCCCCCCAGGCCACCACCAACCACAATCACCTTTCTGGGTCTGCTCATGGTAGAAATCCCAACATGCCATGTACTCCCATGGCGGAAAGCAGGACGGCGAGAAATCCACAAACCCCCAACCAGATGGATTGTGCCCGGGGTGAGGTGGTCAGCCCCCAACTGATTGCCATGCTCCAGAGACCGTTGGTCAAGTGAAAAACTGAAAGCAGCAAGCCGGCCAAATAGAGTAGAAAAACCGAGGGCTGGATGAGTAAACCTTGCATATGAGCAAATAGATCAGCCTTAATGGCAGGTTCCCAGATCGCCCAGATACGTGTCCATCCCACATGCAACAGCAGAAACAACAGAATGGCGATGCCGGAGAAGCGCTGTAGGGTATAGCGAATGTTGCCTTGCCATGGGTAGATGGAAAGATTGCCTTTGCCGCTATAGAGAATCACCAGGCCGTATAGCCCATGAAACAGCAGTGGCAAAGCGATCAGGAATATCTCCAGCAGGGTGAGATAGTTGAGCTGTTGAAGCCAGCCTACGACCTGATCATTGTAGTGCGCCTGACCGAATCTGGATTGGGAGTTTTCCCAAAGATGAAAGATCAGGAAGCCACCTACCGGGAGCAAACCCAGTAATGAGTGTAAACGGCGGAACACAAAATGAGTATCGTGGATAGAGGCTTTCATCAATCAGCTCAGCCGGGATTTCTTACTATAACAATATTATTTTATTATGATTATCTGCCGCACTGACCCAGGGCAGTGAAAATTCAGTTTTCTAAGCAGAACCTGAAAAAAGCGGATGGTTAAGAAGAAAATTCCTACTGGTGCTGGATGATTTTGCAGAGCAAGCTGAATTTTGATCCGGTGGGTTCTCACGCGGCAGAGGCCTGCTCAGAACAGTATCGATAACAACATTCAGCATTGTAAGGGTCAGGCGAAAGGGATAGCGAGCTTATTCTGGCTAGAGCTCGATCACCCTACGGATGGCAAAATGATCTTGCCTGTTGCTGTGTAATGGAGTTGGTCGACCCAAGCTTTGGAACGAACAGCTTATGCTCGTCGGCCTTGTCACGCTGCGATCGATGATCGGTTTATTGGGCGTCGGCAACCAGGGTGCGATTGATCAGTTCCAGCTTGGAAATGAGTGGCTGTATCTTGATCATGAAATCATCCCGATACTTCTTCGCAATTGGCTTGGCTGCGGGCAGCTTGACGGTCAAGGGATTGCGGTAGACGCCATTGACGCGGAATTCATAGTGCAGATGAGGCCCGGTAGCCAGGCCGGTTTTGCCCACATAGCCAATCACCTGCCCTTGTTTGACCCGCGTACCCTTCCTGGATTTCTTGTTATAGCGTGAGAGGTGGGCGTAAAGCGTTGTGTAGGTCTGGCCATGTTGAATGATAACTGTCTTGCCATAGCCGCCTTTTTTGCCACGGAAGATCACCTTACCGTCACCTGAGGCTTTGATCGGGGTACCGGTCTTGGCGGCATAATCCACGCCACGGTGTGGACGTTTTTTACCCAGTACCGGATGGTAACGCTCACGGGTGAACCTGGAAGAGATGCGTCTGAAATCTACCGGTGCTCTAAGGAAGGCTTTACGCATGCTTCGGCCTTCCGGTGTGTAGTAGTCTGCACGACCCGTATCATCTACATAGCGGAGGGCTTTATAGGTCTTTCCCTGATTGATGAACTCTGCGGCGAGAATAGGGCCATCCCTCAATTTTTCACCGTCCAGATAGTCCTCTTCAAAAATCACGGTGAAACGATCACCGGATCGTATCTCCAGGGCAAAGTCGATATCCCAGCCAAAAATATCGGCCAGTTGCATGATCAACTGATCGGAGAGGCCGGACTTTTTGGCTGACACATAGAGCGAGTTTTCGATGACACCGCTCAAATGGGTGTTTCTCGTATCCACCGCTCTGCTTTTTTCCGTGGCCGCGAAGCCTTCAGCAGTAGCCAGAATCTCAAGGCTGTCGACCTTGCTATGCTCCAGGCGCAGGCTGAGGAGATTGTCATCCGAGTCAAACGCCATATGGAGTGTCTCTCCCGGACGGATGTCGGTCAGCTGCTTAGCTGTTTTGCTTGAATTTACAATCTGATGGAGCAGCGAAGGGCTTAATTTGTTTTTCTTGAAGATGGAAGCCATCGAGTCACCGCTGCGAATTTCGTAGACGGTTTTTCGACTCTCCTCTGCAATTGCCGGTTGTGGCGCAGCTTTAGGAGCCGGGGCAACCCCAGGCGCAATTTCAGCTTTGGCGGTTTCAACGGCTTCTGCAGCAAACGCCTGACTGAGAAACCCGTTTGAATTCTGTTTTATCGGCGCTGGATTTTCATCGCGCTGTTGAGACTGGCCGGGAAGGGAGAGGGGTAAAATCAGCTTTCTCTGCTGTTCCGGTTGCGATTCGGCGTCCGGGGTTGGGCTGTTGGCTGGTTGGGACTCTTCCGTTGGCTTGGAAATCAGGAACAGAAAGCCGGCTGCAAGGATTAAGAGGAAAATGACAGAGAACACCAGGCGTTTAATAAGCTGGCCTCTGGCAGGTCTTCTGTCCAATGTATACGATTTAAAATCTTGCATGGTGCCCGTAGCGGTCAAAGGTAGCGGCCTGTTCCCTGTGTAGATGGTACCCAGTTATGAATCTTAGGATAGAAGTCAAGAATCACAACACCCAATGGTTAATTTTATCAGATGCTTCTAGTAGAGTGTGCAACCATTGTCTTAATTTTTGAGATTTGATAAATGATCGATGTCACAGGATCCCTAGATTTAATTAAACGTGGTACTGAAGAGGTTTTACCAGAAGAGCTGCTAATAAAGAAGCTCAAAAGGGGTGAGCCTCTGAAAATCAAGGCGGGATTTGATCCTACAGCCCCCGATTTGCATCTCGGGCACACTGTTTTGATCAATAAACTCAGGCAATTCCAGGAGTTAGGTCATGAGGTGATTTTTCTGATCGGTGACTTCACCGGCATGATCGGTGATCCCACGGGGAAAAGCGCCACCCGTCCTCCGCTGACGCGGGAAGAGGTGCTGGAAAATGCCAGGACCTACGAGCATCAGATCTTCAAGATCCTCGATCCAACCAAGACCACGGTACTGTTCAACTCAAGCTGGATGGGCGAGATGTCGGCCGTCGATCTGATTCAGCTGGCGGCGAAGCACACGGTTGCCAGGATGCTGGAGCGGGATGACTTCAACAAACGTTACACCAGCGGTCAGCCCATCGCCATTCATGAATTCCTCTATCCGCTGGTGCAAGGCTACGATTCGGTGGCCCTGAAAGCCGATGTGGAGCTCGGCGGCACCGATCAGAAGTTCAATCTGTTGGTCGGCAGGCAGTTGCAGGAGGCTCATCAGCAAGAGCCGCAGGTGGTGATTACCCTGCCGATTCTCGAGGGGCTGGACGGCGTGCAGAAGATGTCCAAGTCACTGAACAACTATATCGGTATTACCGATCAGCCGGAGGAGATGTTCGGTAAAGTGATGTCGATCTCCGATGATCTGATGTGGCGCTACTATGAGTTACTCAGCTTCAGACCGATGGATGAGATCGAAGCCTGGAAGGCGGAGGTCGATGGGGGAGCCAATCCCAGGGATATTAAGGTACGCCTGGCGGAAGAGTTGGTGGCGCGTTTTCACTCGAAAGAGATGGCGGAGAAAGCCCATCAGGCTTTCATTGCCAGATTTCAGAAAGGTCAGATTCCCGACGAGATGCCTGAGTGTGAGCTGAAGGCGGAATCTGGCAGCTACCCGATTGCCAATCTGCTGAAAGATGGTGGACTGGTGAAGAGTACCTCTGAGGCGATGCGAATGATAAAACAGGGTGCTGTGCGGATCGATGGGGACCGGGTGGAGCAGACATCCCTGACGATCGAGGTAGGCACAACAGGGGTATTTCAGGTGGGTAAGCGGCGCTTCGCCAGAATCTCCGTGAGTTAGCGGTCCGGCTGAGAGTTACTGAATTCACCGGGCGGCCCCGGGTTCGCCGCCTGGTTGATGCCCCGACTGCTGAACAGGCTCCTGTAGGGAGGATCGGGAAAACCTCTATCCATATATATAGAGTGAACGGGCCGATATCGGATGAGCCTGAAAAATATTCTTGACCTAGCAAAATTGGCCCTTATAATGCGCCACTCCTTAGCTTGATGGCCGCCGAAAAACGGCTGGTTCAGGGGCTGAGGAGAGGTAAAATTAGGTCGTTAAAATTCCTTTCGAATTTTAGTTGACGAATGGAAAGATCGACGTATAATGCGCCTCCTCTATCGGCATTGCCGGCAACGGAAATACGATAGAAAGAGCGGTGTGAAAATAGTTCAAATAGTTGTTGACAATGACTTTTCGGGCTGTAGAATACGCGCTCTCAAACAGGCCGGACATGACCGACCAGCTTGAAAAAAGTTAAGATTTTTCTTGACACAAGCAACCGGCACTGTAAAATAGGCGGTCTTTCTCAAACGAAAATTTTGAGAAGCTCTTTAACAATTAGGTTAGGTAATTTGTGTGGGTGCTCCGTTGATTTTGGGTAACCAAAGATCGACAAAGAGCATTCAAAAAGATAGTAATTCTATCCGATGAATCTCGAGTCAAAAAGATTGGCTGCCATAAGCAGCTATCAAACTTAAACTGAAGAGTTTGATCCTGGCTCAGATTGAACGCTGGCGGTATGCTTAACACATGCAAGTCGAACGGTAACAGCGAGAGCTTGCTCTCGGCTGACGAGTGGCGGACGGGTGAGTAACGCGTAGGAATCTGCCTAGTAGTGGGGGACAACTCGGGGAAACTCGAGCTAATACCGCATACGCCCTACGGGGGAAAGCGGGGGATCTTCGGACCTCGCGCTATTAGATGAGCCTGCGTTGGATTAGCTTGTTGGTAGGGTAATGGCCTACCAAGGCGACGATCCATAGCTGGTCTGAGAGGACGATCAGCCACACTGGGACTGAGACACGGCCCAGACTCCTACGGGAGGCAGCAGTGGGGAATATTGGACAATGGGGGCAACCCTGATCCAGCAATACCGCGTGTGTGAAGAAGGCCTGCGGGTTGTAAAGCACTTTCAATTGTGAAGAAAAGCCTAGGGTTAATAACCTTGGGTCTTGACGTTAACTTTAGAAGAAGCACCGGCTAACTCCGTGCCAGCAGCCGCGGTAATACGGAGGGTGCAAGCGTTAATCGGAATTACTGGGCGTAAAGCGCGCGTAGGTGGTTAAGTAAGTCAGATGTGAAAGCCCTGGGCTCAACCTGGGAACTGCATTTGAAACTGCTTGGCTAGAGTATGGTAGAGGGAAGCGGAATTCCGGGTGTAGCGGTGAAATGCGTAGATATCCGGAGGAACATCAGTGGCGAAGGCGGCTTCCTGGACCAATACTGACACTGAGGTGCGAAAGCGTGGGTAGCAAACAGGATTAGATACCCTGGTAGTCCACGCCGTAAACGATGTCAACTAGCCGTTGGACTCATTTAAGGGTTTAGTGGCGCAGCTAACGCGATAAGTTGACCGCCTGGGGAGTACGGCCGCAAGGTTAAAACTCAAAGGAATTGACGGGGGCCCGCACAAGCGGTGGAGCATGTGGTTTAATTCGATGCAACGCGAAGAACCTTACCAGCCCTTGACATCCTGGAAACTTACTAGAGATAGTTTGGTGCCTTCGGGAATCCAGTGACAGGTGCTGCATGGCTGTCGTCAGCTCGTGTCGTGAGATGTTGGGTTAAGTCCCGTAACGAGCGCAACCCTTGTCCCTAGTTGCCAGCACATAATGGTGGGAACTCTAGGGAGACTGCCGGTGACAAACCGGAGGAAGGTGGGGATGACGTCAAGTCATCATGGCCCTTATGGGCTGGGCTACACACGTGCTACAATGGCCGGTACAGAGAGCCGCGAACCCGCGAGGGGAAGCAAATCTCAGAAAACCGGTCGTAGTCCGGATTGGAGTCTGCAACTCGACTCCATGAAGTCGGAATCGCTAGTAATCGCAGATCAGAATGCTGCGGTGAATACGTTCCCGGGCCTTGTACACACCGCCCGTCACACCATGGGAGTGGGTTGCAAAAGAAGTGGGTAGCTTAACCTTCGGGAGGGCGCTCACCACTTTGTGATTCATGACTGGGGTGAAGTCGTAACAAGGTAGCCGTAGGGGAACCTGCGGCTGGATCACCTCCTTTAAAAAAGTTGCCCGGATCTTCGGAGCATCCACACAAGTTACCTAACCGATATTGAAGCAGATACAGACCTGTCAAACAGCTAAACAGCTGTACTGCACTGAGTACTTGGGTCTGTAGCTCAGTTGGTTAGAGCGCACCCCTGATAAGGGTGAGGTCGGAGGTTCAAATCCTCCCAGACCCACCAAATGTTCAGAAACAATGACTCTTCAGGGGCCATAGCTCAGCTGGGAGAGCGCCTGCCTTGCACGCAGGAGGTCGGGAGTTCGATCCTCCCTGGCTCCACCAAACTGGTGAAAGTGTTAAGTGTCTAGCGAAGCAAACGCTAGCCACTTCGTATTTTCGAAGTACTGCTCTTTAAAAATTAGGTTAGATCGCAGATAGGCGGATGTCGTGAGACATCCATAATATCTAAATGAGTATCTAAGTTCTCAAAAACTTAGTTATTTGGGTATGTTGCATTTGTACGAGCGACCAGACTCCAGAATTTTTGGGGTTATATGGTCAAGTGATTAAGCGCATACGGTGGATGCCTAGGCGGTAGAAGGCGATGAAGGACGTTGTAGCTTGCGATAAGCTTCGGGGAGCCAGCAAACAGGCTTTGATCCGGAGATTTCCGAATGGGAAAACCCACCTGTCGTAAGACAGGTATCTTGCACTGAATTCATAGGTGTAAGAGGCAAACCCGGGGAACTGAAACATCTAAGTACCCGGAGGAAAAGAAATCAATTGAGATTCCCTCAGTAGCGGCGAGCGAACGGGGACCAGCCGAACATGAAATTCATAGTGAAATGGTCTGGAAAGTCCAGCGATACAGGGTGATAGCCCCGTACACGAAATGAATGATTGACGTATTAAGTAGGTCGGAACACGTGATATTCTGACTGAAGATGGGGGGACCATCCTCCAAGGCTAAATACTCTCTACCGACCGATAGTGAACCAGTACCGTGAGGGAAAGGCGAAAAGAACCCCGTAGAGGGGAGTGAAATAGAACCTGAAACCGTATGCGTACAAGCAGTGGGAGCCCCTTCGGGGGTGACTGCGTACCTTTTGTATAATGGGTCAGCGACTTACTTCTCAGTGGCAAGCTTAACCGTATAGGGGAGGCGTAGGGAAACCGAGTCTTAATAGGGCGACCAGTCGCTGGGAGTAGACCCGAAACCGGGCGATCTAGCCATGGCCAGGGTGAAGGTGCGGTAACACGCGCTGGAGGCCCGAACCCACCTATGTTGAAAAATGGGGGGATGAGCTGTGGCTAGGAGTGAAAGGCTAATCAAGCCCGGAGATAGCTGGTTCTCCTCGAAAGCTATTTAGGTAGCGCCTCGCGTCTCACTCCAGGGGGTAGAGCACTGTTTCGGCTAGGGGGCCATCCCGGCTTACCAAACCGATGCAAACTCCGAATACTTGGAAGTGCAATCGCGGGAGACACACGGCGGGTGCTAACGTCCGTCGTGGAAAGGGAAACAACCCAGACCGCCAGCTAAGGTCCCAAAATCATGGCTCAGTGGGAAACGATGTGGGAAGGCATAGACAGCTAGGAGGTTGGCTTAGAAGCAGCCATCCTTTAAAGAAAGCGTAATAGCTCACTAGTCGAGTCGGCCTGCGCGGAAGATTTAACGGGGCTTAAGCCATGTACCGAAGCTGCGGATACGTGTTTACACGTATGGTAGAGGAGCGTTCTGTAAGCCTGCGAAGGTGTGTTGTAAAGCATGCTGGAGGTATCAGAAGTGCGAATGCTGACATGAGTAACGATAAAGGGGGTGAGAGGCCCCCTCGCCGAAAACCCAAGGTTTCCTGCGCAACGCTAATCGGCGCAGGGTTAGTCGGCCCCTAAGGCGAGGCAGAAATGCGTAGTCGATGGGAATCCGGTTAATATTCCGGAACTACTTATTACTGCGATGGGGTGACGGAGAAGGCTAGATCATCCGGGTGTTGGTTTACCCGGTTTAAGCGTGTAGGGAGTCTGTTTAGGCAAATCCGGACGGACAATTCTGAGACGTGATGACGAGCTTCCATGTGAAGCGAAGTGATTGATGCCATACTTCCAGGAAAAACCTCTAAGCTTCAGGTAATAAGTAACCGTACTCTAAACCGACACAGGTGGGTAGGGTGAGAATCCCAAGGCGCTTGAGAGAACTCTGGTGAAGGAACTAGGCAAAATAGTACCGTAACTTCGGGAGAAGGTACGCCCTTGGTATGTGAAGAGACTTGCTCTCCTAGCAGAAGAGGGTTGCAGTGACCAGGTGGCTGCGACTGTTTATTAAAAACATAGCACTCTGCAAACTCGAAAGAGGAAGTATAGGGTGTGACGCCTGCCCGGTGCCGGAAGGTTAATTGATGGGGTTAGTCCTCGGACGAAGCTCTTGATCGAAGCCCCGGTAAACGGCGGCCGTAACTATAACGGTCCTAAGGTAGCGAAATTCCTTGTCGGGTAAGTTCCGACCTGCACGAATGGCGTAACGATGGCCACGCTGTCTCCACCAGAGACTCAGTGAAATTGAAATCGCTGTTAAGATGCAGTGTACCCGCGGCTAGACGGAAAGACCCCGTGAACCTTTACTACAGCTTTGCACTGGACTTTGAATATGTTTGTGTAGGATAGGTGGGAGGCTTTGAAACGTAGACGCCAGTTTACGTGGAGCCAACCTTGAAATACCACCCTGACATATTTGGAGTTCTAACCTCGACCCGTTATCCGGGTTAGGGACAGTGTATGGTGGGTAGTTTGACTGGGGCGGTCTCCTCCCAAAGAGTAACGGAGGAGCACGAAGGTACCCTCAGCGCGGTCGGACATCGCGCAACGAGTGCAAAGGCATAAGGGTGCTTGACTGCGAGACAGACAAGTCGAGCAGGTACGAAAGTAGGTCTTAGTGATCCGGTGGTTCTGTATGGAAGGGCCATCGCTCAACGGATAAAAGGTACTCCGGGGATAACAGGCTGATACCGCCCAAGAGTTCATATCGACGGCGGTGTTTGGCACCTCGATGTCGGCTCATCACATCCTGGGGCTGAAGTCGGTCCCAAGGGTATGGCTGTTCGCCATTTAAAGTGGTACGCGAGCTGGGTTTAGAACGTCGTGAGACAGTTCGGTCCCTATCTGCCGTGGGCGTTTGAGATTTGAGGGAAGCTGCTCCTAGTACGAGAGGACCGGAGTGGACGTATCTCTGGTGTTCCGGTTGTCACGCCAGTGGCACTGCCGGGTAGCTATATACGGACAGGATAACCGCTGAAAGCATCTAAGCGGGAAGCCCCTCCCAAGATTAGATCTCACTTGTCTCTTGAAGACACTGAAGGGCCGTTGAAGACTACAACGTTGATAGGCTGGGTGTGGAAGTGCAGTAATGCATGAAGCTAACCAGTACTAATTGCCCGTGAGACTTGACCATATAACACCCAAACATTTTGGGTTTGGTTCAAACAAACGCACACCCAATACTCGAGCGATCTAACCGAATGCAGAGTTGTTCAACTTGAGCAACTCCAACAGTTTGCCTGGCGGCTATAGCGTGTTGGTACCACCCGATCCCATCTCGAACTCGGAAGTGAAACGACATAGCGCCGATGATAGTGTGGGGTTTCCCCATGTTAAAGTAGGACACTGCCAGGTTTTTACGCGAAAACCCCGTATCGGAAACGATACGGGGTTTTTTTTTGTCCAAACGCGTAGAATCTTCATTTTAAGTTTCTCTTCGAAGTCTGGATTTGTGTTAACAGGCCCCTTTAGATGTTTATTTCCATTGCACTGCTGATAACAGGCTTGATACTGATAGCGCTCTCTTTGCGACAGCTCCTTTTCAAAAGGAAATTGCTCAGTGCCACATTCAGTGGAGCATTCGGAACATTTACCCTGCTTGTCGCTACAATCTTCACACTCTTGCTGATGAATGTTCAGACCTATGTGCAGCTCACCAGGGAGATTGACCTGGTAGAGGTAGAGGTTACAGATGTTTCTGAATCTGGCGCTGAGTTGAAGCTATCCTACGATGGCAGGACATCAACTCACCTGATTGCTGCGGATGAGTGGCGACTGGATGCCAGGTTCATCAAGTGGAAACCCTGGTTCACCCTGTTCGGTAAGGAGCCGATTGTCAGGCTTGAAACCATCAGTGGGCGAAATAACCGGAAGTTTACAGCGGAAAATCAGATCTACCAGTTGTCTGATACTTCCATAAACACAGATGAACTGTTCTCATATCTTACGCATAAATTCGGTATTCTGGATACCATGTATGGCAGTTCGGTCTACATGCCGATGCGGTCAGGTGCCCGCTACCTTGTCAGTGCAACCCACTCTGGTCTGATTGCCAGACCGTTAAACAACCAGGGGCGTAGTGCAGTCAATAACTGGAAATGAGAATGATCGACTACAGACTAAAACTGCTATCGCCACAAAGACATATCTTTGAAGTTGAATTGACTATTCAGAATCCTGATCCGGATGGACAGGTCGTCTATCTACCGGCCTGGATAAGAGGCAGTTATCTGATACGTGATTACGCCAGACATATCGTGTCGATCGAGGCCAATGCCAATGGGCAGCAACTCACCCTCAATAAACTGGATAAACAGAGTTGGCAGATCGAATCGGTAAAGCAACCGCTCACAATCAACTATCAGGTTTATGCCTGGGAGCTTACCGTCAGATCGGCCCATTTCGATAATACCCACGCCTATTTCAATGGGCCGGCACTGTTTCTCGCAGTGCGTGGTCAGGAGCTGATGCCGTGCAGGTTGGAAGTCGTGGCACCACAATTCAAACCGCAGAAAGAATGGTGGGTTGCCTTTTCAATGAAGCCGGAAAAGATCGATGATCGGGGCTTCGGTACTTACCAGGCTGATGACTACGAGACTTTAATCGATCACCCGGGTGAAATCGGTGACTACACCGAGAGCCGTTTTGAAGTGGCTGGATGCAACCACCGATTTGTGGTAAGTGGCGTTAAAAGATTTGATCATGAGAAGTTAAGTTTACATTTGTCGCAAATTTGTGAAAAACAGGTTGAGATGTTTGGTGAATTGCCGGTTCAGGATTACCTTTTTCTGCTGCGTGTGGTTGATGATGGTTATGGTGGACTTGAGCATAAAAACTCTACCAGTCTGATCTTTCCTCGGGACGATTTGCCGGCAAAACACGATCATAAGATTACATCAGGATATCGGAGGCTGTTGGCGTTATGCAGCCATGAGTATTTTCACTTATGGAATGTGAAACGCATCACCCCAAAAGTTTTTCTTGAAAAGAATACCCAGCAGGAAGTGTATACCCGGCAGCTATGGGTTTTCGAAGGCATTACTTCATACTATGACGAGTTAATGCTTGTACGTAGCGGTGTGATCAGTAAACAGGACTATTTCGAAATGCTCGCCGAAACAGTCACCCGGGTGATGAGAGGTAGTGGGCGGCTTAAACAGACACTCGAAGAATCGAGCTTTGATGTCTGGACGAAATTCTACAAACAGGATGAAAACGCACCCAATGCCATTGTCAGCTACTATGCGAAGGGTGCCCTGTTTGCGCTGCTGCTGGATTTGACCATACGCCTTCAAAGTAATGGTAGATCGTCACTGGATCAGGTTATGCGTGAAATGTGGTTGCGCTATGGTAAACAGGGTAAAGGCGTACCGGAAAACGGTATCGAAACGATTGTGGCTGAGGTCACTTCACTCGATCTTCAATCACTCTTTGATCTAGGCCTGCGTTCAACAGACGAACTTCCCCTCACTGAGTGTCTGTCGGCGTTTGGTGTTGAAATGAAATTGCTGCCAGCTAAGTCCTTTGATGACCGGGGTGGTGTAATCCGTGACAAGGAGCGCGAGCAAAAATCGTATACAGGCATTGGTGCAAAGTGGACCAATAAAAACGGCGGCATCAAAGTGCAGCAGGTATTTGATGACGGTGCTGCGCAGAGAGCGGGCATCTCTGCCGGTGATGAGATTGTCGCCGTGGATGGGCTCAGAATGACTGCAAAGCAGTTTGAAAACTACATTGTCGACACCGATGCGGGTGATGATATCGAGGTGCATCTGTTTCGCCGCGATCAATTGATGAGTCTGCTACTGCAACCGCAGCTCGCAGCATTCGATACCTGTTACTTCGACCTGACTGAACCTTCCGATGAAGCAGTCAAGCAGCGTCTGTCAGACTGGTTGATGGGAAATGGCTGAAGAGATCCTGCTGATCAACAAAATGGCTGATGGCCGGTTTCATTCTGGTCAAGAGCTGGGCGAGATGCTTGGCATCAGCCGTGCCGGTGTCTGGAAAAAACTCCAGAAGATCAAAGATAAGTATGGTCTTCAGGTTGATGCCGTCAAAGGCCGTGGCTATCGATTGCAGGAGTCATTGGATCTACTCAACAAGAATTCAATCGAAAAGGTGTTGACTGAGCTTGGTATAGAATCGCCCTCCGTGGAAGTCCATACAACCATTGATTCCACCAATGCCTGGTTGATGCAGCGGGCTGCATTGGGTATCAAGACCGGTACTGTTTGTCTTGCAGAACAGCAATCGGGTGGAAAGGGCCGCCATGGCAGACACTGGGTCTCCCCGTTTGGCAGAAACCTCTACTACTCAATGTTATTGCGATTCGATCTTGCGCCAGCCCAGGTTGCCGGATTGAGCCTGACTTCCGCTATTGCAGTACTGCGTCTGTTGCGTCAGATGAATTGCCACCAAGCCGGACTTAAGTGGCCGAATGATGTACTTTGGCAGGGCAGAAAACTGGCAGGACTTCTGTTGCAGGTATCGGGTGAAACAGGTGGTCCATCCCAGGTTGTGATTGGTGTCGGGCTCAACCTGGGCATGGGGCGGTATGGTGAAGCGATCGATCAGCCTTGGGCCGATTTAAGTCAGATTCCGCATGTTAAACCTTATCGTCGCAATGAACTGGCAGCCAGGCTGACAGCGCATTTAAGGGATGTTGCCGAACAGTATCTGCAGCAAGGCCTCGCAGGTTTTACCGATGAGTGGCATAAGTATGACCTCTATCTTGGCAAGCAGGTAGTGATAAGCAGTGCCAGTAACTTGCACACAGGCATACACATGGGGATCGATGAAAGCGGCGGCATCAGGATAGAGACGGAAGGGGAGATTCGCACCTTTCACGCAGGTGAAGTGAGTCTTAGGGGAAATCAGAACGATGTCAGCAGATCCTAGGCTATGAAACTCTTTGTAGATATTGGCAATACGGCAATCAAGTGGGCGAATGAGCGTGAGCTGCAGTCAAAGGTAGTGCACAGAGCAAGTTCCCGTCAGATCCCGGAATCAATCGATCGGGCCTGGCTCGATATGGTAGCGCCATCTGAGGTACATATCGCCTCTGTCAGAACCTCACAGATTACGGATCGCCTGACTCATTGGATCGCTCAACACTGGCAGGTCAAGGCTCGCTTTTCGAAAGCATCACAACAGGAGTTGGGGGTAACCACAGGGTATACCTCACCATCCCAACTGGGGGTTGACCGCTGGTTGGCCCTGTTGGCAGCCCACCATATTGGTGGTGGCCCCAAACTTGTTGTAGATTGCGGTTCAGCCACCACAGTCGATGGTGTGGATGGATTGGGCCGCCACCTTGGCGGGCTGATTCTGCCGGGTCTGCAGCTCATCGGCAAGTGCCTGGAGCTGAATACCGATCTCTCATTTGGTGAGAGTGGATTTGAATTAAACGGTTTTGCGACTGATACCGCAGCAGGGATTCAATCTGGCGCTATGCTGACACATCTCTGCGTGGTAGAAAGGTCACTTCAGGAATTAGAACAGCGATGTGGGAAAACTGCAGAGTGTATTATTACTGGTGGGAACGCCGACAGCTTGTCAGCCCATCTGTCAGCGACTCACCAGGTCATACCGGATCTTGTTCTTCAGGGATTGGCGTTACAATCAGCTCAAGCAGAATAACTTATGAAATGGCTATTTTTAACACTATTGCTGATTAATCTAGGCCTGTTTATGCTGATCTATCCACAGCAACAGGGTAGTGAGCGATCCTCACTGTTAGCCGATGTTGGAGAGCTGAAGCTGGCCAGTGAGCACGAATCCGCAACTGTGACAGATGAACCTGGGCCTGTCGAACCGGACGAACTGGTGGCGGATGCTGTCAAGACGGCCGATCCAGAGCTTGAGAAACCGCTCAAAGATACACCTGTAGAGCAGCAGCAAACTCAACAAACAGCATTGCCCGAAGAAGCGCCAGCCGAGGAGACAGTCGCTGAAACACCAACCCCTCCCCCCGTGGTGGAGCTCCCGGAGGAAGTAGCGGTCCGATGCGCTATGTTGGGGTATGTGGATTCACGCTCGGCCGCTGAAAAGATTTCAGTCAGGATGAGAGCGCTGGGGTTTAAGCCTGAGCTGCAAGCGGAATCGAGAAACGAGCAGGCGGGCTATTGGGTACTCATCCCTCAGCAGTCATCCCGACGTAAAGCGGTAAATATAGCGAAAAAGCTCGAAGAATCAGGAGTTTCTGATCTTTGGCGGTTTACCAGTGGTAAGCTGGTCCATGCCATCTCCCTGGGGCTTTTCAGAGATGAGATTCGGGCGGGTGACCGGAAGCGTGAAATCGATGCACTGGGTTTCAATTCAGTGATCCAGCCCAGGTACCGGGAAAAGACCAACTACTGGCTGAGTTATAAAACGGGCAATGGTGCTGTGTTAAGTGATCGTGACTGGGCGGGGCTGGTCAAGGATTTTCCGGAACTGGTCAGAAATGAGATTGAGTGCCAATAGTTTGCCAGGAGGCACAGAAACGCTTAGAATTCGCACTCCTTAGCCGGCGTAGCTCAGTTGGTAGAGCAGCTGATTTGTAATCAGCTGGTCGGGGGTTCGAATCCTCTCGCCGGCTCCATACACATTTGGGTGCATCCATGGATTGGCAAGGCGGCCCCGTGCCATCCTGATTTTTTAAAATCCACACCCAGCATTAATCCGTTATTGCCCCGTCTGTAGGAATTCTGTGCTCTCATTGGTAAGAGGCCGGACTTATTTTCTGCCGAGATCCACTCCGGTTAACCGCTCGCGTAGTTCGCGTTGCTCCTGAGCTTCCACACAAAGCGTCGTAACGGGACGTGCCTCAAGCCGTGCCAAGCCGATTGGCTCGCCGGTGTCTTCGCACCAACCGTAGGTTCCATCATCAATGCGGTCGAGGGCGGCGTCGATCTTACCCAGCAGTTTTCGGTAGCGGTCTCGTGTGCGCAACTCCAGCGTCTGGGCCGCTTCACGGGTGGCTCGGTCTGCTTCATCGCCGACCTCATGGTGGCTGTCGTGACGTAGCTCCGCGAGCGTCGCGTCTACCTCATCGAGTAGCTCTGATCGCCAGTTCAGGAGCTTCTGCTTGAAATAGGTCAGCTGGCTTGGCCCCATGTAGTCGTCGTCGATGGGGGGACCACTGTCAGTGGAGCCTAGGGGCTGTTGCTGCTGTTTCAATTCGCTGTTTTTCTTGGCCATATCACTGTGTCGCTCTGTAGAATTCTGAGGCCGCAGCGGATGTGGCTGCGGTAGCCGGATCGTGACGGCGCAAGGTAAAACTTATTATCATACCTCTGCCGCCGCACGTTGAAACCACACCAGCACCTGCTCCCGCCAGGGTTCGCCATACAAGTTCGCGAAACGCCGTGATTCCTCATGCTGGGGATTACCAAGAATGGTAATGCGCGCTTTACAAAATCGGGCGTTAGCACCTGTCTGCATTTGTCCTCGATGCACTGGCGCCAGCCCGCATAGTTGCTTGGGAACAACGCCTCGGTGTAGCGTTCTTTATCATCATTCATGGGTTATGTCTCCTCAAATCGGGCTGGTTGTCCACCGCGTGTGTTGAGGCAGGAGGGCCCAGCTCAGAGTCGGTCGCGATTCGATGCATGACAAGTGAATAATTGATAATTAGTAATGTAATGTTATATCATAACATAAGTATGGAGCATCTTTTTTATGGATGTTTGCTGCGTCAGCATTAGGTGGCGGTGAAACAGACTTGAGTGAGCATTTCGTGTGGCAGCTGGCTTGTTAGCGTGCAGGGCGTATTGGGTTAGTGTTAACAGGCCCTAGCAAGCGTTCTCTACACAATCCCTTAACTTCCGTTCAATTACACGCCAATCCAAGGGATCCGTACTGATCATCTCGATTCGTGGTTTAACCTGTTGCTCCAGAGCCTCTTCGGACCACTCCCCCGGGGTTGCGTTGATTCTCAACTGACCATGAGATGAGGGCAGGTAACCTTTCATTCTCACTACACTTGACATGACCATTATCTGTCGCATGCAACCCGGATCGAATAAGGCATCCGCAGGCAGTGTCCAACTTGCTGTGTAGAAACCATCGGCAGCACCTTCAATACGATTCCAATCACCACAGGAAGGCTTGTGTTCTTGATGGTGATCGTGATGCTGGGTATTCGCTTTGAACGCATGCGCCTCGGGAAATAAGGCCGTGCGCTCGAGTCTAGGCGCATCAAGATAGGCCTGTTTAAGGCCGCCATGAGCTACCATAACGGCAGCTTTTTTGGATGAGTTCTGAGCTTCAACCAGACTGTAGAACGCATCTCTGTCGGCATCAGAGTAGCCGTCCAGTTTGTTGCCAATGAGCACATCGGCCAAATGGAGCTGGTCCTGGAAGTTAGGGTGAGACGTATAGCGGGAATCACTCAGCATGCGAGCATCAACCAGGCCAATGGTCGCTCGGAGATCAATGACTTCGCCATACATGGGGCCGGTGAGTTGCTGGATGAGTTGAGCCGGGTGTCCGAGACCGGTGGGTTCGATAAGAATGCGGTCGGGTTTTGCGCTGTGGATCAGGCGATTCAGCCCCACCTGCATGCCCGTGCTGCCAACACAACAGAGACAGCCACCGGCGACCTCTTCAACGAATACCTCGGCATGATCACCTGCCTCGGTCTGTATCAGGTCACCATCCACACCGATATGCCCGAATTCATTCACCAGCACAGCCCAACGCTGCCCTGCGGGCGCCTGAGACAGAAGATGCAGGATGGTGGTGGTCTTACCGGTACCGAGGAATCCAATGATTAGGTTGGTGGGTATGTTGCGATACATGAGGGTGAGGAGGGTAAACACATCATCCCGGCAGATCAAGGCGAGCACGTGCTAGCAATGCCGGTAGGCAACAGCTGTAAATCGTTTATTGCCGATTCAACTCCTTGAATTTACGGGCTAGTATTTGTTGTTATACATTATTAAACCGGCAGGACATCATCAGTCACAACCCCGGGGGACATTGACGCCGCTAACCGAATTGCTGGCGGCTTCGGTTCTGATTATTCGGCGGCAGGTATGGGCTACGGATTCGGTTCTCTAACCGAGCTATGCGAAGTCCTTGTAGCGATAGTGTATTTACAGCCTGTCTGTTCGCCGAGCTATCTTTTTGCCGCTTTTAATCTTAAGCTAAATCCATACTTATGGAATTGCTCTAGACTAAGAGCTGCGATAGTCCAAGCCAATCATGTAGTATGAATTTAGAGTCAGTTATTCAATGTGATTCAGACTGGACGCTTCAACTAACTACAAAAGGGACAAGGTCGGGGAGAAGTCCATTGTTGAAACGAATTTTTTTCCTGAGAAACACGTTCCTTATTCTGCTTTTTTCCCTGCCTGTGCAGGCATCCGATTGGGTATACACGGTAGTAGACGGGGATAACCTCTGGGATTTCAGCGCCAAGCATCTGGATAGCGTGATGCGCTATGAGCAGCTTAGGAAGCTGAATAACATCAAAAATCCAAAACGTTTACAGCCGGGTAGCTGGCTGCGCGTACCCATGAAGTGGATACGCAGCAATGCGATTCCTGCCCGGGTCGGTCTACTTGAGGGCAAGGTTCGAATCGTCCGCGCCGATGGATCGGCTGAGAACAAGCTTGAGTCCGGTGTTCTGATCCATTTGGGGGACACCCTGAATACCGGGCAGAACAGCAGTGCTTCAATCATCTTTGCCGATAACTCCAGTTTGACCTTGTACAGTGATACTGAGATGCGCTTTGATCACCTAAGTGCCTATGGAGAGACCGGCATGGTGGACTCCAGGGTGCATCTGGGGCAGGGGCGTATGGAGACCAAGGTAAAACCGACCGCTGGTCCCGGATCCCGATTCGAAATCCATACCCCTTCCGCCATCACGGCGGTCAGAGGAACTGCCTATCGTGCTGCCATCAGTCCGAGCGGTGACTCTTCAAGTTTCGAGGTGCTTGAGGGGGATGTGGTGGTCAGCGGTGCTGAGCAGGACACCCTGGTATCAGCAGGATTCGGTACTCAGGTAGCCCTTGGCAAAGCCCCTGCAAAACCCCGAAAACTGCTGCCGCCTCCGGCTATGGATGAGATGCCTCAACCATTGAGAGCGTTGCAGTGGCAGCTCAGTTGGCAAGCGCTTGATGGTGCGAAAAGCTATCGTGCGGAGATCAGCTCAAGTCGCCATTTTGCTGTTCTACAGTGGGAATCAGTGGTTGATAAACCTCTCGTGAAGCTGCCGGATCTTGCTGACGGTGACTACTGGTTCAGAGTGCGTGGTATCGATGAGATTGGGCTTGAGGGTCAGAGCGCGGTTCAGCCTTTGCTCCTGGATCGCCATCCCCAGCCGCCAACATCGCTGAGTCCCGCAGATGGTGAGATGCTGGATGTTGGTGGGGTGGAACTGAAGTGGCAACAGATCAGCGATGTCAGGGGGTATCTGTTGGAGGTTGCCGACGACCAGACCTTTGAAAATATCCTCTATAAGAAGGAAACCGATGACAAAGGCCAGTTTGAAGTGACCGAACTGAAGCAGCCTGGACGCTACTTTTGGCGCGTCTCAGCGATAGCCGAGGATGGGGAGGTGGGTCCGTCAGGGGCCATCCGGTCATGGCGGCTAAGAGCTGATATGGAATCCCCAAATGTTATTGTTACGGCCAAAGAAGCTCATGTTGCCAGTCACTGGCAGCCATTGAATCCAAACTACCGCTACCATGTACAGTTGGCTCATGATGCTGATTTCAAACAGCTTGAATTTGACCAGATCATCACTGCCAATGAGCAAACCTTCGATCACATCTACAGCCAACTTAGATACTTAAGAGTATGTGCCGTGGATGAGGATGACTATCATGGGCCTTGGAGTTCAGTACATAAGGTTGATCCCCTGCTGGGTAAGAGCGTTTGGATTGTACCGATAAGCACAATTATGGGTTTGCTGTTTTTGTAGTTGATTAAGGCAGACTTTTGATAAAGAACAGAATCAGTCAGATTGTTTTATCAGCCATTCTGGTTGCCTGCTCTTTTGTTCTGGTCAAACATGCCGCGATAGAGCGTCTGGATTTTCTTCTATACGACTATTTCCTCAATCTGCTTGATAACCAGATTAGCCAAGAGCTGGTGGTGGTAGCCATCGATGATACAAGTCTGCAGGCGATGGGGCGTTGGCCCTGGTCGAGAAAAGTCCACGCGCAACTGCTTGATCGTTTGACGGATTTGAAGGCCCGTGTTGTCGGATTCGATGTATTGTTTTCCGAAACGGAGACGACAGATTCGCTGGCAGACAAGTTTTTTGCAGATGCGATTGCCCGCAGTGGCGTAACCGTGCTTGCCGTTGCACCGACAAATCCATTGCCAGGAAAACAGATCGGTGAGGTACTGCCTCTTCCCATACTGGCAGAGTCGGCCGCTGCATTGGGGCATGTGGATTTTGAGATCGATAGTGATGGGCTTTGTCGCAGTTTCTATCTCTATGCGGGAATGGATGATGCACGCTGGCCAACCTTTACCTTGGCGATGGCCAATGTGGCGGGTGATCCAGTTCCACTCAGTCGTGATATCAGAACAGTCAAAAGGGAGTCGATCAGTTGGCTGAGATCCGGACGTTATCTTATTCCGTACGATGCGCACCCGGGTGGAATTGAAACGATATCCGCCTATCAGCTTCTCCACGATGATGAGGCGGCAGCCAAGGTTGCAGGGCGCTATGTGTTGGTTGGATCAACGGCAACCGGTTTGGGTGATGTTATTTCAACACCGGTGTCGCAAAATCACCAACGGATGCCGGGAGTTCGGTTGAATGCTCATGTATTGAGTGGATTACTGGGGGGGAATCTGCTGAAAGAGATGGATCAATATGCACATCTCTATTTGACTCTGTTGATTACGGGTTTGGTAACGTTTTTACTCTCATCGACCCGCTTCCCTGTTTCGGTTGTTCTATTTCTCGTGGCGGTGATCGGTATCCCGGTTAGTGCCGGTTTGACGCTTTCCGTTACACAAGTCTGGTTTGCCCCTGCCGCTTCGATGGTGCCTCTGTTGATCGGAATACCCTTATGGGGGGTTTGGCTGCATTGGCGCGAAAAAAGTGTCAATCGTCAATTGAGTGTTCGGATGCGTGATCAGGCGACCCATCATGCTGTGACCGGTCTGCCCAACCAGTACGCGCTGGAAGAGTATCTGCGCAAGCTGACAGTTTCTGATGCGGAACAAGCCAATATTACCGCATTGATTATCATTCATGTGAAGTGGTTGAAATCGACCGGCAGCATCATCGGTCGTTCAGCCGGTAACCAGCTTCTGCAAGCGATTGCTCAGCTGTTACGCGATGTGGTGCGTAGTGATGACATCGTCAGTCATCTTGGTGGTGATGACTTTGGGGTATTGGTGCAAGGGTTGACTGATATTGAATCGGCTGATGTGGTTGCACAGAATCTGCTTAGAATTATGCAGCAACCCATTGCCTTTGAAGCGACCTCGATGTTTCTCGCGCCATGCATAGGTATGAGTTTGTGGCCGGATGAGAGTGAAGATGGTGAAGCGTTATTGCGTGATGCGAAGATCGCGGTTTTTAAAGCGCGTATGCAGGGTCTTGAATCAGTTTGTCTCTACTCACCGCAGATGGCCAAAGAAGTTGAGCAGGGTTCGCAATTGGAGCGGGCACTGATCTTTGCTTTGGAACGTAACGAATTTGAAGTCTACTATCAGCCTCAGGTGATTACCGAAACAGGACGGATCTTCGGTGTTGAGGCGCTATTGCGCTGGCATAACCCTGAGCTCGGTCTGGTCTACCCCAGTGCCTTCATTCCTGTGGCTGAACATACCGGGCTGATACGGACGATAGGGCTATGGGTGTTGCGCACAGCCTGTCATCAGGTTCAGCAGTGGAACAGCCTGGGCCTGGGGCCAATACAGTTGGCAGTCAATCTTTCACCGTTACAGTTTAGTGATAAAAATCTGGTTGATGAGGTTCGGCGTTGTCTTGTTGATAGTGGGTTGGAGCCCGAGTATCTGGAATTGGAGATCACAGAAAGCGCTGTCATGCAGAACTTGGCTGAAGCGACGAATGCCATGCGCTTGTTGAAAGAGCAAGGCGTAAAGCTGGCCATTGATGATTTTGGCACCGGTTACTCATCGTTGAGCAATCTACAGCACTTTCCGTTGGATCGGATCAAGATCGATCAATCCTTTACCCGGGAGTTTCAGCAGAATGAGAATGTCAAAGAGATCACATTGACGATTATTGAGATGGCAAAACGTCTCAAGCTCAAGGTTATCGCAGAGGGTGTAGAGACGGAGGCTCAGGCGGATCATCTGCAGCAATATGGGTGTGATGGTTTGCAAGGTTACTACTACAGTCATCCTGTACCCGCATCGGAGCTGTCAGCAATTCTTGACCGTGAGGAATCGAAACAGATCAATCGCTAGCCGATTATTGGAATCAACCTGCCACAGTAAGCGTCACGATAGAAATCACTGGTTCAGCCAGGGCTTGCTCCGGTCATTAGCCGGTCGTTGTGGGTAGGGTTAGATTGGATAGGATAGGGTCTAAACTGGCCTTGGCGGCCGCTCAGCTGGAAATGCAATATGATGACATACTGGCGACTCAAAAATAGAATTATTGATTCCAAACAAAGAGTTACCTAGCTAGATAGGTCTGCCCTCCTGGCCGTGCTGAGCTCGATACACGATGACTTTTCAGGTGGCCGTTGGATCAGTCTCACTACAGGTTGACCCGCCGTGTCGGTACGGGTAGAATTCCGGCTCTTTACCTCGCCAGATGTCTGGCTGAGGAGATAACGGGATATTTCGGGGATTAATGCAATGTATGCGGTAATTCAAACCGGCGGCAAACAGTACCGGGTTTCTGAAGGCGACACCATCAAAGTCGAGATGTTGACAGCTGATGAAGGCGCCTCCGTCGAGCTGGACAAGGTTCTGATGATCACCAATGGTGATGACGTCAAGGTCGGTACACCTTATGTCGATGGCGGCAAAGTTACGGCTACCGTGAAATCCCACGGTCGTGGCAAGAAAGTGAAAATTATCAAGTTTCGTCGCCGCAAGCACCACATGAAGCGTCAGGGGCATCGTCAGTGGTTCACTGAGTTGCAAGTCACTGGCATTAGCGGCTGAGGAGAGAGAGATGGCTCATAAAAAGGCAGGCGGTAGTACACGTAACGGCCGCGATTCGGAATCCAAACGTCTTGGTGTCAAGATCTACGGTGATCAGGCTGTGAAAGCCGGCAATATCATCGTTCGTCAGCGTGGCACCCAGTTCCATAACGGCGTCAATGTAGGCATTGGCAAAGACCACACCCTGTTCGCCAAAGCGGACGGTACGGTCAAGTTTGAAGTCAAAGGCCCGCGTAACCGCAGATATGTGAGCGTTGTCGCCGAGTAATCAAATTACGGAGTTGACGCTCAAAAGCCTCGTCCGCTGACGAGGCTTTTTGCGTTCTGGCCTATGAAATTTGTAGACGAAGCCAAAATCAAAGTAATTGCCGGAGACGGGGGTAACGGTTGCGCCAGTTTTCGCCGGGAGAAGTATATCCCGAAAGGCGGCCCAGACGGGGGCGATGGCGGTGATGGTGGCAGTGTCTACCTGATTGCCGACAGCGGTCTGAACACTCTGGTGGATTTCCGCACCCAGCGAACCCATAAGGCCGAGCGTGGCCAGAATGGCATGGGGCGCGAACGTACCGGGCGAAAAGGGCAGGATCTGCAGGTGCGGATTCCTGTGGGTACCCGTATCTTCGATGAGGAGACCGGTGAGCTGCTGGGCGAACTGCTGGAACACCAGCAGACCCTGTTGGTGGCCCAGGGTGGTGAGCACGGTATCGGCAATGTGCATTTCAAGAGCAGTACCAACCGTACCCCGCGCCAGTTTACCCTTGGTACCGAAGGCGATCGGCGTGAATTGCGTCTGGAGCTGATCCTGCTGGCGGATGTCGGTCTGCTGGGTATGCCCAACGCAGGAAAATCGAGTCTGATCAGTAAAATTTCCAGTGCCCGCCCACGAGTGGCGGACTACCCTTTTACCACCCTCTACCCCAATCTCGGTGTGGTCAGTCTTGCTCAGGACCACAGTTTCGTGGTGGCGGATATCCCGGGTGTGATTGAAGGGGCGGCTGATGGTGCAGGACTTGGACTGCAGTTTCTTAAACACCTCTCCCGGACTCGTCTGTTGTTGCATATGGTGGATATCGCACCGCTGGATGAGTCGGTGGAGAGTGCCAGTGAGGTACGCCAGATTGAGCAGGAGCTGTCCCGCTATTCAGAAGAGCTGGCCGGTAAAGAGCGCTGGCTGGTATTGAACAAAAAGGATCTGCTGCTGGACGATGAGTTCCAGGAGCGCAGTCAGGCTCTTTGCGACAGCCTGGGCTGGAGTGGGCCTGTTTATGGTATCTCTGCCGTATCAGGTGAAGGCACCAAACAGCTGATCTCGGATCTGATGCTGCGCCTGGAGCAGTTGTGGCAGTCAGAGCGGGAGCCGGAGGAGCAGGATGATGATGAAGCGTGGGATCCTTTGCAGTAAGTCAGACTGGTTTCTGGCTTGCTTCAAAGTCTCATGAGATAGTTGTCTAATTGTATTCAGTATGTCAGGTAGCAAATGATTTCCCGGGAAAAGATCGCCAGATCCAAGCGTTGGGTTATAAAGATCGGCAGCGCACTGCTTACCGCCGACGGTAAAGGTTTGTCCGCTGAACTGCTCGGCTCCTGGGTTGAGCAGATCGCCTCCCTGAGGCATACCGGGCATCAAGTGGTACTGGTTTCCTCCGGAGCAGTGGCGGAAGGCATGAGCCGCATGGGCTGGCAGACCCGACCGCATAATCTGAATGAGCTTCAGGCCGCCGCTGCGATCGGCCAGATGGGATTGGTACAGGCCTGGGAGGCCGGATTCCAGAAGTTTGACTTGCATACTGCCCAGGTGCTGCTGACCCGCGACGACCTTGAAGACAGATCCCGATACCTGAATGCCAGAAGTACCCTACGTACGCTGCTTGAATTGGGAGTGGTGCCCGTGGTCAATGAAAACGACACAGTAACCAACGATGAGTTGCGATTTGGCGATAATGACACCCTGGCCGCACTGGTCGCCAATCTCATCGAGGCGGATCTGCTGGTCTTGCTGACAGATCAGGAGGGTTTGTTCGATGCGGATCCCCGATTCAATCCTCAGGCAAAACTGATCTCCCAAACTCGCGTGGATAATCCCCAGCTTGATCAGGTCGCTGGCGGTAGCGGCGGTGGTCTTGGTTTGGGTGGGATGGTGACCAAGGTGAGGGCAGCACGGTTGGCGGCCCGCTCAGGTACCGGTACTGTGATTGCGGCGGGTAGACAGAAACAGGTTGTTGATGCGATTTATCGTGGCGATGATGTGGGTACCCTGATGGTACCGGTACAGGAGCCCCAGGCAGCCAGAAAGCGCTGGTTGGCCGGTCAACTGCAACCCAGGGGTAGTCTGACCATCGATGATGGAGCGGTACGCGTGTTGCGCGAGCAGGGCAGCAGTTTACTGGCGGTCGGCGTGAGCGGTGTGAAGGGTGCTTTCGCCCGGGGTGAAGTGGTCGTCTGTCTCGATAAACAGGGTACTGAAGTAGCCCGCGGTCTGGTCAACTATGATGCCCAGGAGACCATGCGTCTGATGGGTAAACCAAGCAGTCAGATCGAGGAGGTGCTTGGATATGTTGATGAAGATGAATTGATTCATCGGGATAACCTTGTCCTGCTCTGATCTCTTTGATCGTCCAATTCTGAAAGTCTGACCGGCATCAGCCAACCATTTTTTAAGCCTGATTCCTTTTCCTCTCTGACATGCAATTGTGGGTATGCCAATAAGCTCTGCTCCAGGATGATGAGAACTCTTAACTGAGAATGGCAGTTGGTTAAGTAGGCATTTAGATCTGATCCGGCTCGAATGTTCAGCAATTTATTGACAGCATAGATCGGCTTGGTGAGAATGGAATTGCCCAAGTCGATATGGCTGAACTTGTTCAGTAATTGCTTGCTGGGATGGTAGTGCCCATCAAGGAGTGATTCGCTTCTTAATGCAGCAGAGGTTCTGTCTGCATAACCCTGTAGTAAGCGGTGAGCCTATGGATGTAGCTGAAGCGCTTATAGTCAAATAAGTAGTTGTATTACAATGAATATTTGCGAGGCTCCAGACCTTTCTCTTGTCAAAGACGGGCGCTATGCAGATTCATCGCAACCGATTCAGTCCAACCTCAATTGGTCAAGTACACTATCGCTGAGCCAGTTAAGGCAGCAATTGGAGTATCTGGAAACTCAGCACAGCCTTACAGGCGATAGCCACGCCTATTTTCTTTCATGTTACATCGTCAGCATGAAGCGATGTGAATATCTGATTGAAGCGATACGCAACAGTGATCATCCTGAACACGCACTCTGTGCAGATCTTGATGATCGGCTGATTGAATCCATCGCAAGCTATTTCAGCTACTACTATTTCTCCGCCTATGAGGCTGTGTTGTCGTCTGGGAAGAAGCGAGTCCCGAATCCGTGGGCGCTGGCGTTGAACTCTGATTCCGTGGCTAAGCAGTCTCCTCTGCATGGAATGCTTTTGGGATTGATAGCGCACTCCTGTTATGACCTGCCACTTGTTTTGTCGGAAACAACGTCCTCAGGTAGCCCCCTTTATGACTGGTCGAATGCAGATCACAAACGGACTTATCTTGAGATTAGTAAGTTACTGGTAGAGGAGTTACCTGTAATCGGGCGAAATATCGAGTCGACTTTCGGTAGCATGAGGCGCCGTGGCCTGGTTAAGGGAGGAGTTAGCATTCGACTGGTAAGCTATCTTCTCAGGAGTGGTTTTTTTTCTCGGATAGTTTTTAAAGTTCTTACCAATGTACACAGAGAGGCGCTGTTGAACTGCCATCGATTGCAGCGTGGTGTATTGAGTGTTGATGCGCTTGCGGATCTCTGCTGTAAACGTATGAGTCTATTCACTCAAGGGTCAATTCATGTAAATGTTGTGAAAGCCGTTTTTCAGGTGCTGGTTAAATCATAAGCATGTCTATCGGGACCACAATGGCCAACTGTTTGAAGTGGATCTGTTTTCTTCTGACCCTAATTGATGTTGCCAGTCTCTCCGCTGACGAGTTGATGAAACAGGAGTCTTACAGTTGCTCTTCTCAACAACTATTTGTATGCCAGGAAGAAGCAGGCAATGTCGCGCTTGTGTTTATCCATGGATGGGGAGGTAGAGCGTTGTTCTGGGCAAGTCAGCTCGACTATTTTTCTAATGATTATTCTGTCTACGCTCTGGATCTACCCGGGCATGGTGATTCTGAAAAGGGTAAAGCTGAGCCTTCCATATCCACGATGGCTGAGGGCTTAGAGAATTTTGTGAATCAAATTGATGCGGATCATGTCGTTGTGATTGGGCATGATATCGGCGGTTATATCGCGCTCTCCCTGGCTGTTTCCGAAATCGGTAGAGAAAAAATAAAAGCTATCTTTGCTGTAGAGTCGATGGTTGATACAAAAGTCTCTATGCCGAAAAAACAGTATCGGCGGGTACTGAAAAGTTTGCAGAGAAACTTTAAAGATACCGCGAGACAGATGACCCGTGATTTGTTTTCAGTGGAAACAGATCAGGAAATGATTAATTGGGTGGCTGATTCGGTGGCGACAACTGATGCTGAGCTTTCATTGGGATTGCTGAATGATTTCATGAATATGGACATGTCATTGGAGTTGGCAGCTTTCGAAGGGGATCTCGTTATTCTTAATACGGAATATAACCAGCCAAGAGTGGATCGCTTAAAGAGTATCAATTCTAAAGTAGTGGTTGAGTCGGTTGGTTGGAGTGAGCACTTCATCTTTTTGGAAAATGCCGTTTTGTTTAACAAGGTTTTGGATCGATTGATAAAAATTCATTTAGATTCGTTCAGTGATAAGTAGAAGCAGTAGCCGCTGCAGGGAAAGTATTGGTGATTGGTAACTCACTACAAGAATTCTTTTCGACAGTCCGGCAATGCAGACTGTTGCTGGTGGGATTGGCAGTTATAACCCTGGTAATGTTGTTGGGTGTAGCTAAGCTTCAATTCAATGATGACTATAAAAGTCTTTTTAAAACAGACCGGATAGAGTATCAAGCGCTTGAAGAGTTTCTGAATACGTTTCCTGCTGATGATCAGGAGCTGGTGATTCTGTTCAGATCAGACAAGATTCTAACTGAGCCGACCATTCATCAATTACATTCTGTTGTAGAAAAGATAGAAAACAGTCCAGCAATAGAGTCTCTGTTTTCCATATTCTCCATTCCTAAACAGAATTCATCAATTCGAAAAATTGAGCCCCTGTTGTCAGTGGATTCCATGGAAGAGAATCTTGAAGCGAGCCTGGCGGCCATTGGTGTCCATCCGATGGTGAAAAACAAGCTGCTATCTGAAGATGGCAGCTTAACCCTAGCTATCGGAATATTGGAGGAGGGTTATGACCGTCATGATCAGATTAGTCAGGTAATTGATCATATTCATACGATCACTGCTCAGGCTGATGGCGGGGCGGGATTGGCGGTATTTGTTACTGGTAATGCGGCAATCAGAGTTGCATTAAAGAGTCAATCGACCCGTGATCAGATCTTGCTGAATTCGATTGGTGGTTTTTTGGCCTTTTCGATTACTCTGTTTCTATTTCGCTCCCTAAGGCTTTCGATGATTATTACCGCTGGTCCGTTGCTCGGAGTGATCTGGACTTTAGGCTTCATGGGCTTTATGGGGAGCAAGCTGAATGTAATTAATCAGATGATCTCTCCGCTAGTGATGGTTATCGGTTTTACCGATGCCATTCATCTTATGTTTGCTGTCCAGCGTCGTCGTATTCAGGGGTTTTCCAGGGTCGGAGCTTCTATTGGGGCAGTGAAGGATGTTGGATTGGCCTGTATGCTTACGTCAATAACGACGGCGATTGGATTTGCGGTGTTGATCACCACAGATTCAACCGTTATTCATGAGTTAGCCCTACATGCCTCGATAGGGGTTCTGCTGACTTTTATAGCAGTTGTTATTTTCATCCCGGCATCTGCAGTTTTTTTAGAGGATGATGTTGTCGTTAATTCTCGCCGATTGGATATCACGCTAGCTGATAATCGGGTATTAAAAAAAGTACTGCTTGTGATCGGGGACAATGCCGCCGTTGTGGTAAGTGTCGGTGTTATTCTTACGGCTATTGTGGTCTACCAAGCTCAACAATTAACGACAGATTTTCAGTTTCGGGAAAATCTGCCTCAAGATCACGAAGTCTCTGAAGCAATGAGGCTGGCGGATCAACATTTAAATGGGATTCAGCCACTGAATATTGTCATTCAGTCAAAAAATGAAGGAGTAATGGAGTCTCCGCAGGCTGTTGAATTGATACAGAGAGTTCAAGCAGATCTCGCAGAACAGTTTGGATTGAAAAACTCCATTTCAGTGGTTGATCTGTTAAGGGTATTGCCCGGTGCGTCTGAAGATCTCTCCCTACAGTTTTCAAGGCTGGTCTATTTGCCGGAAAAACTGGTGAGGCGGTTTTATCATGAGCCATCAGGAGAGGCCGTGATATTGGTGCGTCTGCCAGATAATAGCTCGAATCAGCAACTGGAAAAAATACAGCAACTGGAAAAGAAGTTGGCTCAGTTAAACGCTGCTAGTGATCAATTTAGTCTCGACTTGCAGGGGATTTCACTGGCAGCCGCCAAAGGCAGTGTCGATATGATTCAGGACCTGCTGATCAGTATATTGAGCGCTGTTGCCATTATATTTTTTGTACTCTCCCTGTTTCTTAAGTCAATCAAACTGGGGTTGATTAGTTTTCTGCCGAATATACTGCCATTAGCAAGTGTTGCGGCGCTTCTGGTTATCAATGATCAGCCGCTACAGTATGCAACGATCATGGTGTTTACAATCTGTCTTGGAATTATTGTGGATGACGGAATCCATATGATTGTGAGGTATCAAAAAGAGTTTCAGCAGGTCAAGAGTGTCACTCTCGCAGTCCACCGTACACTTCAAGCTATCGCGCCTGTGCTACTGGTGACAACCCTGATTTTGTTAGCGGGTTTCGTATCCATGTTAACCAGCTCTACGGAGGTTATCGTCAGGATGGGGTATCTCTCATGTATGGCGCTCATCATGGCTCTGCTGGCTGATTTGGTGCTTTTGCCCTCATTGATCATTGCAACAAGCCCAAAGGATTCAGTTCAGGATTGTGTCAAGGAGCAGCTGTGAGGTTTCTCTCAGGAGTAGTTATGCTGTTGCTGTTGATGTCACTGATCTCCTGTGCAACAAAGACATTGAACCCAATTCGAACCGTTGAGCTGCCTGAGGACGATGCCTTTATCGACGGTGAGTATATTCAGTGGTGGTATTGGAATGGCAATCTTACGGCTGGGAATGGCCGGAGGTTCGGTTTTCAGATGGTCTTTTTTTCAGTGCAGCCTAATCTGATGATGGCTCACGGATCGCTTACTGACATAACGAATCAAACATTTCAGTACGAAACTGTGACCAGGCTAATGATCCCAAAAAAGTATACTCAGAGTTTTTATCTGAATGTTGGATCTATCAAACCAATGATGGCAAAAGGAGGAGATGGGGTCGATAGATTAACGGCTGAACTAGGGGTATTCAGTTATGATTTATTTCTCAAGGCGTCAAAGCCTCCACTGCTTCACTATGGTGGAAGGTCTCATGAATATGAAATAGGAGGATATACCTATTACTACTCCAGACCGAAAATGGATGTTGACGGTCATATTGTAGTCGAAGGGGAAAAACTGGAAGTAACGGGTGAGGCTTGGTTTGATCGCCAGTATGGTGATCTTGAAGAGATTATCGACACGGGATGGCAATGGTTTTCAATAAGATTATCAGACAATACACAAATGGTGCTGTTCTATTTTGAAGAGGCGAAAGCGATTAGAGAAACCCTCCTGGTCAAGTATGATGCAGAAGGCAATACAAAAAGCTATACATTGGATAAGTTTGATTTAAAGGTATTGGACTATTGGCAGAGCCATGAAACGGGTTGTAAGTACCCAAGTAAATGGCAGCTCGAAGTGGAAGATCAAACGCTGATCATAGAACCCTACCTAAAAGATCAGGAGGTCAGGCCAAAAGCAGGTGCCTGGTTGACTCCTACCTACTGGGAAGGTGCTGCTTCGGTTGCTGGTGAAGTTGGTGGTGAAGCCTATGTGGAGTTACATGGATTCTGTGGGGATTCTGCAGAATAGCTGAATCAGTTATAAGTTGTGATTTAAAAAGCATGGATGGAATCTGAAGCCGATCTGGAAGTTATTTTAAGATTGTATTATGTTTTTGTTAATTCTCTGAGAACATGATATCAGTTCTCGATTGTTACCATCAGTTCATGAAAGTATCACCGCTTTGTCAAGGTGTTGTTAAACAGCCTTAAGTTTTCAAGTTCAAACTCAATGGTTCATTTTATACATAGAATATTTTGAATCTAAGAGGAGCGACGATGAAATTTCAACTTAAGAGCTGCGCTGCGCTGGTTGCCGCCAGTCTGCTGGTACCGGTTAGCGTGCAGGCTGATGATGATCAGATGGATTTTGGTCTGTACGTTCAGAAAAAAATGTACGACAAATCAAAGAAATTGTTTGGAATCAAAAAGCCTCTGATGAACTCGGCTGAGGGCAACGTTGCTCGCATACCTGGACAGAATGCCTATGATCTGATTGAACTGGCAAACGGACTGAAAGCGAAGATACTGACTCGCAATGCAGGTAACAAGGCCGATATGTTCAGCTTCTGGCCAAATGAGAACGATCCGAGTCACTTGATCTTCTGTATCGAGGGTGGTGACGAGGTAATCGGAACTCTCGACAGCGGTCTGGAAAAGATGAATCCATCTGTACAGTCGATTGACCTGGAGGATGGTAGTGTCTCTACCATTCTGCGTGGCATGAACCGTTGTGATGGTATTCGCACCACTGCCTGGGGCTCAGTGTTGGCTACTGAAGAGACAAGTACCGGTCAGGCCTATGAGATCATCAATCCGCTGAATACAGTAAATCACACAGTAACAGACCGCGCTTCGGGCACTATTGTTACTGTAGACAATGAAGTCTCGATGAATGTGGTCAAGCGCGATGCCTTGCCTACGATGGCCTGGGAAGGGCTGACCGTACTGGATAACGGTGTGGTTATCGGTGGCGACGAGTTGCGTCCGGGTGATTGGGATCTGGCTGGCGATGGTGGAGATGATTCTGATGTGGACGGTGGTGCAATATTTAAATTCGTTCCTGATGTTGCCCATAGGGATGGAGTGATCGATAAGCTTGAGGACTCCCCGCTGGTTTCCGGTTCGGTGTATGCCTTTCGTGCCTCCTGCAGGGAAGGTACCTCCAGCAGCTTTACGGTGAACTATGGTCAGGGTTGTGAAATTGGAAACGGTTCCTGGATCAGCGTCAGTGCCGTTGATGCCCGTCGTGATGCCAACAACAATGGTGCAACCGGATACTATCGTCCTGAAGATCTCCACAAAGATCCAACATACGCTGGTCCCGGTGTCCGTTTCTGCTGGGCCAATACAGGCCGTGAAGCTGCGCAGAACTATGGTGAAGTGATCTGTGGTATCGACTCAGATCCGATGCTTGCCGACGAGACAATCGCAAGCGTTGTTGTGAATCGCTTTGTTGAAGGGGATGCTGACTTCAATTCACTGGATAATCTGGCGTTCCAGCCTCATACCGGCAATCTTTACGTTATTGAAGATCACTCAAACGGTGATGTGTTTGCCTGTCTGCCGGATGGCGCCGATCGGGATATCAAAACCGATGGTTGCGTGCGTGTACTGTCTGTCAAAGATCAATCGGCCGAGCCTACCGGTTTTGAGTTCTTTGGTAATGGTAAGGTGGCGGTAGTCGCCATTCAGCACTCCAGTGATGAGATGATGTCTGACTATGACGACTATGCAACAGATGACATCGTGCTGATCACCGGTTTCAAAGTAAAGAAAAAGGATGACTGATCCGGATGACCGGTAACAGTTGCTATGGATAGCTATTAATGCAACCGGGGTCACTTCAAGTGGCCCCGTTGTTTTGTGAGATGTTATTGGAAAAGTGAATGCTGGCGGGAAACTCACAAGGCTTTAAAGTGACTGGAAATTTGTCGTACTTCATGTTCGATATTGTCGTGAATCCTACAATCGTTAGAATGGCTTGTGTGGCTATCGAACAGGAATTGGCATTGCAGTACTGACCGTTAGGATCAATTGGGTGTGCTTTTTCATCTATTCAGGGTGTTGGGTTCAGTACCTTTTTCTCGATTGGTTGTACTACTCAGCAAGTGTTAAACAACCCTGACAGGCGGTAGTACCTAGCTGTTTCTACAGGCAGTGGTATCTCTTTTGCATCTTCAACTCTTCAATTGTTTTTTTGAGTGATTGATTATGAAGAGCTATCTGGATTGGTCGGAATATCGGGATGCCGGCATGGGAGATGCCTATGCGGATATACCCAAAATAGGTGGGGACTTTGCCAAGGCTGTAGCGGTCTGTATCAACAGCCGTCGTTGTGAAAGCCTTGCAAAAGGGGTGATGTGTCCCAGTTTCAGATTGGATGCAAATCCCAGCCTGTCGACCGGAGCCCGTGTTCGTTTGCTGAAAGCGGCTCTCAATGGTGAACTGCGGAATGGTGGTATGATTACCTCCGAGTTGGTTGAAGCCATGGATCTCTGTGTCAGTTGTAAGGGCTGCCAGCGTGAGTGCGAAAACAATGTGGATATGTCGCGCATCAAGATCGAGTATCTGGCCCAACTGAATGCCAGCAAGGGATTGTCTCTCAGAGCCAGGCTGTTTTCGGAGCTGCCGGAGCTGCTGGCGAAACGGCACTGGCTGATCAAACTGATCGCCATCAGAAATCGTCGCCCCTGGATCGCCACCCTGGCTGAGCGCCTGCTCGGCATCAGTGCAAAATCACCTCTGCCGGAACCGGTTGAAGCGCCCCGGCAATATACCCTGAGGGAGATTGAGGGTGGTCAGCCTGTGGTGCTTTTTGCCGATACGTTTTGCAAACACTATTCCCCCGATATCCTGACTGCCGCGGTTGAGGTGCTGCAGGCTGTAGGCTGTCAGGTCAGTCTGATTGGTGCGCTGGATGAGAAGGAGCGCTACTGTTGTGGTCGTACCTATCTGTCTCAGGGCCGGATCGAAGAAGCGAGGCAACAGGCTGAAAAACTTTTAAAGAAGCTTGCGCCTTACGCCCAAAGAGGGATCCCATTGATCGGGCTTGAACCGTCCTGTCTGCTCACCCTGAGGGATGAATACCGGGCTCTGGGTCTGGGCATGATGACTGATCTTGTGGCCGGTAAGGCAGTTCTGTTTGAAGAGTTTCTGGCCAAGGGGATCAAGGGGGGTAGACTCAATCTCTCATGGTCTGAACAGGCCATAGCCGTACAGCAGCCGGTAATGGTGCATGGCCATTGCCACCAAAAGGCGGTTGGGGCGATGAAGTCGATGCGCAAAGTATTGAAACAGATTCCCGGAGTCAATTTCGAGATGATAGAGGCTTCGTGTTGTGGCATGGCAGGTAGTTTTGGATTGGAGGCAGAGCATTACGAAACCGCGAAGGCGATGGCGGAGCAGGCATTACTGCCTGCTTTGGATGCCCGGCCAGAGGCGCTGATTGTGGCGAACGGCTTCTCTTGCCGGCATCAGATCGAGACGCAGACTGGCAGACCCGCTCTGCATCTTGCTCAGCTGATCCGATTACTCATGGCATGATGGTTGTATTTTGATCACGATAAAACTTATGTGGTGTGGAGCCGCTTAAATAAACGGCGTGAACGTGTAAACCGTGAATTGCGTGCCTGGTCACGTAAACTGTGCGCATAGATCTTTATTGCCTGATACCCGGCATGCCAGACTCTATACCATCGCATTAGGCTGTAGGTAACAATAAAAATTTTGGAATTGCATTACTGCAAGGAGCAAGCAGATCATGGTCAGTCATGACAAAAATAAACAGAAGAATCGTTTCTCATTCGATCCTAAATTGAGCCTGGGGCTGTTGCTGAGCACCGTACTGGTGGCTCCAATGGCACTGCAGGCCGCCGTCTGGTTACCTGAGGAGCTGGCGGTTCTGAATCTGGTCAACCTGCAGCGGAGTTTTCATAATCTCGACCCGGTGCAGCGGGACGATCGTCTGCACGATTCCGCACTGGCACACTCCCAATCGATGGCGGGCTACAATTTTTTCAGCCATACCACTCTGGCCGGTCCCAACAGTGGCTCAACTCCGGCTGACCGCATCAGTGACGGGGGGTATGACTACAACGGTTGGGGCGAAAACATCGCCGCCGGTCAGGGGCGGGAAGCGCCGAGCTATAACACCCCTTCAGCGGCCATCGATGCAGCTCGCGATGTGATGTACGGCACAGAGGATTTCGAACAGATCAATGATTTCTTCACGTCACAATTCGATATCAGGGCATCGGGCTGGGAGACGCTTGGAAATGGGCTAAACGGCGGCCATTGGGACGCCTGGTATGACCAGACAGGAGGCTCCGGAGGCTGGATGGGGAGTGCCGGTCATCGAAACACGATTCTGAATGGCGTATTTGATGACCTGGGTGTGGGGTATGTCTGGGATGGTGCTGATATCCCTCCCATTCAGTTGGATGGCGAAATTTTCGAACATCCCCTCTACACCTATTGGACCCAGCACTTTGCCTATGGCGACTCTATTGAAGAGCCAGCCCCTGTACCACTGCCTGCGGCTTTCTGGCTGTTGGGCTCCGGTCTGCTTGGTATGGTCTGGGTTGGGCGTCGGCAGGAAGCGTCTGTCTGATCGGTGGTGATCAGATAGGGTTGCCTGTTGAGCGGTGGTTTTCGGTGTGCCGGTCGCGCCGGAAACCCTGTGAAACTGACCTGTCTGCCCTTAGAAGGCAGAAAAAAACCGGCCAAGGGCCGGTTTTTTATCAGATTCTCTAAAGCCTGTTACAGCGCTTTGATCTGCACATTCAGACGGCTCTTATGACGAGCTGCCTTGTTCTTGTGGACCAGACCTTTGCTGACTGTGCTGTCGATCACCGGAACGGCCAGCTTGTAGGCTTCCGTAGCGGCTTCCTTAGATCCGGACGCAATGGCTTTGGCGACATTCTTGATGTGGGTACGCATTTCACTACGCTGGGCCTGATTACGGCTGTGGCGATTGTTGGCTTGGCGCGCGCGTTTGCGAGCTTGGGCTGAATTGGCCAAGGTTCTCTCCTGGACGATACTAGCTTTTCAAAGGGGGCGAATTCTCTCCAAAAAAAGCTCCCCTGTCAACAGCTTTGATCTGTCCGGTTTCTACTGGTATTGTCGCGGGATCACTAGAACTGGCGATTTAACAACCAGATTGATGTAAGGAACAGATCCTGGCCTCTTTTTTTCGCTCATTCGCTGCTGTCGGCAGCTACACCATGCTCTCGCGTATCCTGGGATTTGTGCGGGATCTGGTGCTTGCCCGGATGTTCGGTGCAAATGCGGCCACCGACGCCTTCTTTGTCGCCTTCAAGATCCCCAACTTTCTGCGCCGATTGTTTGCTGAAGGGGCCTTCTCCGTAGCCTTTGTGCCGGTACTCAGTGAATACCGTACACAGCGCCCTGAGGGTGAGCTGCGCGGGTTTGTCGACAATATGGCGGGGACCCTGGGGCTGATCGTGCTGCTGGTCTCTCTGGTCGGTGTGATTGCCGCGCCGGTACTGGTGATGATCTTTGCGCCGGGTTTCTGGAATGAGGCCGAGGGGAAATATGAGCTGACGGTAGAGATGCTCACTCTCACCTTCCCTTATCTGTTCTTCATTACCCTGACCGCATTTGCCGGCAGCATCCTGAACGCCCACAACCGCTTTTCCGTACCGGCGTTCACCCCGGTGCTGCTCAATCTCTCGCTGATCGGTTGTGCTGTATGGCTATCGCCGATGCTGGATGAGCCGGTCAAAGGGCTGGCCTGGGGTGTGTTGATTGCAGGGATTGTTCAGTTCCTCTTTCAGTTGCCCTTTCTTAGGCGGATTAGATTGTTGCCGAGACCCAGGGTGGCTTTCAAGGATCCGGGGGTGAAGCGGGTGATGCGGCTGATGATTCCGGCACTGTTTGGCGTCTCCGTCAGTCAGCTCAATCTGCTGCTCGATACCCTGATCGCCTCCTTTCTGGTTAGTGGCAGTATCTCCTGGCTCTACTATTCCGATCGATTGATGGAGTTTCCTGTCGGGGTATTGGGGGTGGCGCTGGGTACGGTGATTCTGCCCAACCTCTCCCGAAAACACGCCGAGGCATCCGCCACGGAGTTTTCCCGTACGCTGGATTGGGCGCTGCGTCTCAACCTGATTCTGGGGGTGCCGGCTGCGGTTGGTCTGTTTCTGCTGGCCGGTCCGATGCTGGCAACCCTGTTTTTTTCCGACGCCTTCAATCGCCATGATGTGGATATGGCGACGCTGAGTCTGATGGCCTATACACCCGGTCTGATGGCGATTATGTTGATCAAGATACTGGCGCCGGGTTTTTATGCCCGCCAGGACACCAAGACCCCGGTCAGAATCGGTATCATTGCGATGGTTGCCAACATGGTTCTCAACCTTATGTTGGTCTTCCCTCTGGCGCATGCCGGTTTGGCCTTGGCCACAACCCTCTCTTCCTGGCTGAATGCCTACCTTCTCTATCGTGCACTGATCAAGCAGGGGATCTATCGGCCCGAGTCCGGTTGGCTGATGCTGCTGGTACGCATCACCCTCTCCGCCCTGGCCATGGGGTTGATGCTTTGGTGGGGTGCCGGGGCGGTGGATGGCTGGCTGGAAGTGGGTAGTTGGGATCGGATCTGGCGTCTTGCCGGATTGATTGTGATCGCCATGCTGCTCTATTTTTCAAGCTTTTTTCTGCTCGGTGGCCGGTTAGCCCACTTTCGCTCCCTGAAAAACTGAATCCATTCCAGCCGGGCAGGCGTATTCTCAATAGCGACAGTGATTTTCGTATAGCTGCGTGTTGTCTGCCTGGATAGTGGTGTTTTTACTGTCCAGGGCAGACCTTTTTCCCTCAGGATCCGGATTAACCCCATAATCTTTAGAGATAGGGATGCTCAATCGTGCCGCAGGGCCTATAATTGACCGCTTCGTTCAGAGTGGTTTCCCTATGCAACTGGTTCGCGGTCTACACAATCTCAGAGCTGATCATCACGGCTGTGTTGCCACTATTGGCAATTTTGACGGGGTACATCTGGGGCATCAGTCGGTCTTCAGTCATCTGCTGGAAAAGGGCGAATTACTGGGTCTGCCAACCACCGTGGTGACCTTTGAGCCTCAACCCCGTGAATTCTTTCAGGGGGAAAACGCCCCGGCCCGCCTGACCCGTCTGCGGGAGAAATTGCAGGCAATCGAGGATACCGGGGTCGAGCGGGTGGTGGTGTTGGAGTTTAACCGACGCCTGGCTTCCATGTCGGCCGATGCATTTGTCGAAGAGCTGTTAGTCAAGGGGCTGGGGGTGCGCTTTCTATCGGTTGGTGACGATTTCCGTTTTGGCCATGGCCGGGAAGGGGACTTCGAGGTGCTCAAAACAGCCGGCAGGCAACATGGTTTTGAAGTTGAGAACATGAATACCTATCGCCTGGATGCAGATCGTGTCAGCAGCACCAGAATCCGCGAGCTGCTGACGCAGGGGGATCTGCAGGGAGCGTCGCTCTGTCTGGGTAGACCCTACCGGATCTGTGGCCGGGTTGGGCATGGCGCCAAGAAGGGCAGAACCATTGGTTTCCCAACTATGAATATTGATCTGCACCGGCGGGTCAGTCCACTCGATGGTGTGTTCGCGGTGAAGGTAGGCGGGCTTGAAGAGCAGCCTTTGCCCGGTGTGGCGAACATCGGTGTGCGTCCCATGGTGGCTGGGGATACCCGCTACCTGCTTGAGGTCTTTCTGTTCGAATTTAACCGCTCGGTCTATGGTGAGCATGTCTCGGTGGAGTTTGTGGAGAAGCTCAGGGATCAGGGGAACTTTGAGTCATTCGAGGCGCTGCGTGAACAGATCCTGCTGGATGTGGACCAGGCCAGAGCCGTATTGGCCGGTGCGGGCTGATCCATAACTTCATCGCCACTTGTTTTCGAGTTACATCCTGACCGACTCTCAGCGAGGCTGTCATGGCATGAAAGGCGGGGATCGGCGGCTTTCCCGGCTGTGATAGCGTATGTTTGACATTTCTCAGCGGAAACTTTGCGCCAGAGGCGTTTTTAAGTTTCAATATCCTATTTTTTGCACCCCTGACAGGTAGCACTTAGTGAGCGACTACAAGCAGACCCTTAATCTTCCAAAAACCGATTTTCCAATGCGGGGGAATCTGGCTCAGCGCGAGCCTGAAATGTTGAAAAAATGGCAGCAGCGTGAGCTCTACCAAAAGATCCGCGAGGCCTCGTCGGGCCGGCCGGCTTTTCACCTGCATGATGGGCCTCCCTATGCCAACGGCGATATTCACATTGGTCATGCGGTTAATAAGATCCTCAAGGATATTATTGTTAAGAGTCGTACCCTGGACGGCTTCGACGCCCCCTATGTGCCGGGGTGGGACTGTCATGGTCTGCCGATCGAACTGCAGGTCGAGAAGAAGATCGGTAAGCCGGGCAAGAAAATCACCACCGCTCAGTTTCGTAAAGCGTGCCGCGAGTATGCCAGCAAGCAGGTGAACGGTCAGCGGGAGGATTTCATCCGTCTCGGGGTGCTGGGTGACTGGGATCACCCCTATCTCACCATGGATCACCAGTTCGAGGCGGATATCATTCGCTCGCTGGGTAAGATCGTTGCCAATGACCACATTCAGAAGGGCTATAAGCCGGTCCATTGGTGTACCGATTGTGGCTCCGCCCTGGCCGAGGCCGAGGTTGAGTATCAGGACAAGGACTCTTTCGCGATCGATGTCGCTTTCTCCCTGGTGGATGAGTCTGCGTTGCTGGAGCGCTGCCACCATGTGCCCGAAGGGGGTGGCGAGGGGCCGATCTCATTTGTCATCTGGACCACCACTCCCTGGACCCTGCCTGCCAACCAGGCGGTGGCGCTGAATCCCTCATACGAGTACGCGATGGTTGAGTATGAGGGCGAGCAGGGCAAACGGCGTCTGGTGATTGCCGACGACATGCTCAAGGATGTAATGGATCGTTTCGGGATCGAACACTACCATGTGGTGGCCTATGCCAAAGGGGAGGCCTTTGAAGGCCTGATGCTGCAGCATCCCTTTTACGATCGCCAGGTGCCGGTGATTCTGGGCGAGCATGTCACTCTGGAGGCGGGTACCGGTGCCGTGCACACGGCCCCAGGCCACGGCCTGGATGACTATTTTGTAGGTATGCGCTACAACCTGCCGGTGGATAACCCGGTGGGCGGTAATGGCTGCTTCGTCGAGGGTACCGAACTGTTTGACGGACTGCATGTGCTCTCCGCCAACGAACAGGTGATCGAGGTACTGCAGTCGCGGGGTGCACTGATGCACGAAGAGCGGCTGCGGCACAGCTACCCACACTGCTGGCGCCATAAAACCCCGATCATCTTTCGTGCCACTCCGCAGTGGTTTGTCAGCATGGATCAGAGTGGATTGCGGGAACGGGCCCTGCAGGAGATCGAGAAGGTCCGCTGGATGCCCGATTGGGGCAAGGCCCGTATCCAGGGAATGGTGGAGAATCGCCCCGACTGGTGTATCTCCCGTCAACGTACCTGGGGGGTGCCGATCACCCTGTTCATCCATAAGCAGAGTGGAGAGCTTCACCCAGACACGCCCGCATTGATTGAAAAGGTCGCTCAGCTGGTTGAGGGGCAGGGTTTTGAAGCCTGGTTCAATCTCGAACTGGATCAGTTCCTCGGTGAGGCGACGGCCGACTATGAGCAGGTGACCGATACCCTGGATGTCTGGTTCGATTCCGGTGTCTCTCACCACTGTGTGCTGGATGCCAGAGATAACCTGGCCTTTCCCGCCGACCTCTATCTGGAAGGTTCTGACCAGCATCGCGGCTGGTTTCAATCCTCGCTGATGACCTCGGTGGCGATGAACGGCTGTGCCCCCTACAAGGCGGTACTGACCCATGGTTTCACCGTGGATGCTCAAGGGCGCAAGATGTCCAAGTCCCTGGGCAACGTGGTAGCGCCGCAGAAGGTGCTGAAGACCCTGGGGGCGGATATCATTCGTCTGTGGGTTGCCGCCACGGACTATCGCAATGAGATGACCGTCTCCGACGAGATTCTCAAGCGTACTGCGGATGCCTATCGCAGGATTCGCAATACAGCCCGCTTTCTGCTTTCCAATCTGAACGGTTTCGATCCGCAACAGAATCGGGTCGAGCCAGAAGAGATGATCGAGTTGGACCGTTGGGCGGTGGATCGAACCCTGCAACTGCAGCAGGAGATCATTGAGGCCTACGCGGACTATCAATTTCATGTCATCTACCAGAAGATTCACAACTTCTGTGTCAATGAAATGGGTGGTTTCTACCTGGATGTGATCAAGGATCGTCAATACACCACCCAGGCGGACAGCCTGCCCCGTCGTTCCTGTCAGACGGCGATGTACCATATCATCGAGGCGATGGTGCGCTGGTTGGCACCTATCCTCAGTTTCACCGCCGATGAGATCTGGAAGTCCATGCCGGGTGAGCGCAGTGAGAGTGTGTTTCTGGAGCAGTGGTATCAAGGTCTGTTTGGCCTGGATCCCAATGATCCCTTCAATGCGGATTATTGGCAGCAGATCATCAACCTGCGGGAAGCGGCAAGCAAGGCGATGGAGTCATTTCGAGCAGAAGGTAACTCCTCGCTGGATGCGGATGTCACCATCTATGCTGACGATGAGTTGATCGACGCGCTGGCGAAGTTGGAGGATGAACTGCGCTTCGTATTGATCACCTCGGATGCCAAGGCGTTGCCGATGGCGCAAAAGCCGGATCATGTCGAACTGGATGAGACCCTGGGTGTGGGCGTTCAGGTCACCACCTCGCCGCATGCCAAGTGTGTTCGTTGTTGGCACCACAGGGAAGATGTGGGGAGTCATGCGGAGCATCCGGAGCTCTGTGGTCGTTGTGTGGAGAATGTCAGCGGAGCTGGTGAAACCCGGCGCTTTGCCTGAGACATTTTCAAAGGGATATCGAAATGATCAACTGGTTGTGGCTCTCCTTTGTTGTGATCTTGCTGGATCAGTTGACCAAGCAGATGGCCGACAGAATGCTGACGCTTTACGAGCCGGTCTATGTGTGGCCGATATTTGATCTGACCCTGCTCTACAACAAGGGTGCGGCGTTCAGCTTTCTCAGCGATCAGGGGGGCTGGCAGCGCTGGTTTTTTACCGTGCTCGCCATCGTGGTGACCACCGTATTGACCATCTGGCTGTGGCGTTTGAAGCAGCAGGAGAAGTGGGTGGCCGTCTCCCTCTCGCTGATCATCGGTGGTGCGATTGGCAATGTGATCGACCGTATCCTGTTTGGTCATGTGATCGACTTTCTGCACTTTCACTATCAACAGCACTATTGGCCCGCATTCAATATCGCCGACTCAGCCATCACCCTCGGTGTGGGGATTATGTTGTACGATGCCCTGGTGCTGGCGAAGAAACGCGACTGAAATCGATTGGAGTAGTGTTAACAGGCCCTAGCAGGTCAAGCCTCTTATTTCGCTGAGTGAGGATCGTCCCGGAATGAAGTTCGGAATTGACCGTCTGATCGAGGAAGCTGCACTGCGGCGTCCTTTGGCTGGGAAGCGTATCGCTTTGCTCGCTCATCCAGCCTCAACCACTGCTGATCTGACCCATAGCCTGGATGCTCTGGCAGCGCTGCCGGAGTTTGAGTTGACGGCTGCGTTCGGTCCTCAACATGGTCTGCGTGGCGACAAGCAGGACAACATGGTTGAGAGCGGTGATGAGTATGACGCCCGTCTCGGTATTCCGGTATTCAGTCTGTATGGGGAAGTGCGCCGTCCTACGGCAGAGATGATGGATAGCTTCGATCTGCTGCTGGTGGACCTGCAGGATCTTGGCTGTCGCATCTATACCTTCATCACCACCCTGCGTTATATGCTGGAAGCAGCCGCGGATCATGGCAAAGCGGTCTGGCTGCTTGATCGCCCCAATCCTGCTGGCCGACCGGTTGAAGGTTTGATGCTGCGTGATGGTTGGGAGAGCTTTGTTGGTGCCGGTCCGATGCCGATGCGGCATGGTCTCACTCTGGGTGAGATGGCCCTGTGGTTCATCGACCACTTCAAGATCGATGTTGAGTGTGAGGTGATCCGCATGAGCGGCTGGCAACCGGAATCAGCACCGGGTTACGGCTGGCCACTGGTGGAGCGGACATGGATCAACCCCAGTCCCAATGCGCCCAACCTGTCGATGGCCAGATGTTATGCGGGGACAGTGATGCTGGAAGGCACAACCCTGTCAGAAGGGCGCGGTACCACCAGACCCTTGGAGCTGTGCGGTGCGCCGGATATCGATGCACCAGAGTTGATAAAAACCTTGTATGAGTTGAGTCCCGGTTGGCTTGGAGGATGTCGGTTGCGTCCCTGCTGGTTCGAGCCAACCTTCCACAAGCATGCCCATCAGCTCTGTCAGGGCATTCAGATCCATGTGGACAGTGAAGCGTACTACCGTCATGGCGAATTCAAACCCTGGCGTCTCCAGGCGCTGGTCTTCAAGGCGTTGCGCCAGTTGCAGCCCGATTATCCCCTATGGCGTGATTTCGCCTATGAGTACGAGTTCGATCGGCTTGCCATCGATCTGATCAATGGTTCCGGTCTGTTACGGGAGTGGGTTGATAATCCCGATGCATCGGTTGAAGATCTTGATGCTCTGGCGACGGTGGATGAAACGGCCTGGTATCAGACAACTGAGAGATTCAAGCTCTATTGAATCAAACGGAAATGGTAATTGGTGTTAACAGGCCCTAAGAGAATTAACCGCAAATTAGCGCCGATCACCTTGAGTCTACGCAAATCGTGTGCGCAATGTGAAAGTTGTTCGCGGTGATTGGCGTTTATTTGCGATAGATCTTTATTTGGTTAATCTTCATGAAGAACAGTATGTTTTACCTATTTTTGATGGTCACTGTATCGCTGATGCTTAGCGCCTGCAGTGGTGAGAATCAGCTGGCCGAACAGGGCCCGCCGCCGCAACAGCAAAGCCAATCAGCGCAATCCATATCACTGCCATTGAAAAATCCGAGTTTCGAACAGTCGGACCAATTCGTGAAAGGCTGGGGCTTCTCCCAGCATGCGGGTGAGCCAGCCTATGAGGTATCCATCGACACCTCCGACAGTACCGATGGTAAACACAGCTACCGTATCGAACGCAAGCTGGTTCAGGCCTGGGGAATGATCAATCAATGGTTGCCGCTGGATAGTGCGGTGGGTAAATCGGTCAAGCTGAGCGCCATGATCAAAAGCGAAGCGCTGGGCGCGAAAGGATTCGACATTAGCCTGGTGTTTCGTAAAGCCAATAAGAAATTCATTAGCGAAATCTCTTCAGAGATTGTAACAGGCAGCCATGAGTGGCAACGGATTGAAGTTACCGCGGTTGTCCCGGCCAAGGCGGCTCATTTACAGATTACCGCGGTATTGAATGATGCGGGTACGGCCTGGTTGGATGATGTACAGCTTACCCTTTTCGATAAGCAGTGAACTGTAAATAGAGTTTTAGGTTGAGCATCGGGAGTAGTCAGCGGTAACTCGATGACAGTCCCGCCCAAGGGAGAAGGGGGAACATGGTGTTCGAATCGAAAAAGGCGATTCTGCTGGATATGAACGGTACCTTCATGTTTGGTGAAGACCGGTTCGGTAATAACGAAGACTATTCAGAGTACTACCACGAAATCGGTGGCAAACTGGAGAAGCATTCGATCAATCGTCTGATTGCAACGATCTATGCCTATTTGGATGTGCGCTATTCTGATGAACGTTACAGGGATAACTTTCCAACCGTAAAAGAGGCCATTTCTGCGGTGGCTGATTCTTACCTGTCCCGTTCGGAGGTCGACAGAATCATCAGCACATTCTCATTTCATGAGCATGGTCATATACCGGATCAGTATGTTGAGGCGCTGCTGGCGCTTGCAGGCAAGTTCACGCTTGCCGCAGTGATCGATATCTGGGCGCCGAAGGAGAGGTGGCTAAGAACCTTTAGTGACAGGGGGATTGACGACCTGTTCAAGGCGATCTCTTTTTCATCGGATCATGGCATGGTGAAACCCTCACCAAAGCCCTTCAGGCGCATTGTGAAAGCAATGGGTTGTCGTGAACAGGATTGCCTGGTTATCGGTGATTCGATCCGGCGTGATCTTGGGGGTGCAAGCGCTGCTGGAGTGGATTGCGTGCTTGTGGGTGGAGTTGATGACAGCAGGGCAGTAGCCTGTTATCCCAGCCTGCTGGCCTTCAAAGATGATTGTTGCTGAGCTGGTATTATCTCGGAAAATCAAAAGGGCAGGGATATTCGCTCCCCTCTCCTCTTGTGGGAGAGGGGCTGGGGGAGAGGGAGAGAATGAGCGCCTTAGTCTTCATAAGAATTCAAAGTGATAAAGATGAAGGTCCAATGAGTTTTTTATCTTATCTTCAGGTGAAACGCTTCGCGTACACCCTCTCCCCAACCCCTCTCCCATCAAGGGAGAGGGGCTTTCAGTCTAGCTGCTGGGTAGATTGAAAGTTAACAGGCCCAAACATAAAAAGCATCATGAACAGTCTGTTCATGGCAAGTGATAAAAGGAGATAGAGATGGTAATCAGAGGTTCATGTGCCTGTGGTGAAGTGACCTATGAGGTTGATGGTGGCTTGCATGATGCGGCTTCCTGTCACTGTTCCATGTGCAGGAAGGCCAACGGCGCCCAGTCCTCCGCATTTGCACTGATTGAACCGGGTAAGCTGTCGTGGCTGAGCGGCGAAGAGCTGCTGACTCACTATCAATCTTCCGAAGACATGGGGAGCTTTTTCTGTAGCAGATGTGGTTCCCCATTGGCTGGAACCTATCAGGGTGCGATCGGCTGGGTTACCCTGGGATGTGTCGATGGAGAGCCGGGGGTAAGGGTGGAGAAACACGTATTCATGGGGAGTAAAGCATCTTGGGAAACCAATCCGGGAGATGTGCTTCAGTTTGATGAGTTTGCCGATTGATCGATGTGCCGCTGGCCTATTTGCAGAATGCCGATACCCGCATGTCATCCTGTGGATCAACGATCCTCCAGTCATCCAGAGGCTTGATGCAATAGGTATAACCCTGTTCAGTGACCACTCTGGTTGTGCCATCGGCCAATGTGGAAATATTCGGTGCTTCCCTTTTTGGATTTAACGCCTGATCGAGGATTGCCGATACTGAGTTTTTATTCTCAATGGTTTCCGCTTGTTCCTCGTCAATGGCTATATCGCGGCTGATCGCTTTGGATGATGAGAGAATCCTGGCAGAGGTGATTTTCGACGCTTTCGATTCTAATGCTGAGTTCTGCTGTTGGTTGAGTGGTGGCGTATTGTTATGGTGTTCAGATTCCGCTGTCGGAGTTGGAGTCCACTGCTGTTTCGGCATCAAGCCCCGTTGATGGTTGTCGTGTGGCTTGCTGGTCCTGACAGGTGACTCAATGGTGATCCGAATAAGGGATGGTCGGTCGTGTGAGGGCGGCTCTGACAGGTAACGCCACAATCTGTCACCCAGATACCAGGTCAGCAGAAAATGCATCGCAACCGATAGGATGAGTGCTGATGCGAATGTTCTGCTCATTGAATCTTCCCTGAGTCGCCGGGTTGCCCTAGCGCATGGTGACCAACTCTTCAGCAGCGCTTGGGTGAATCGCAATGGTGTCGTCGAAATCCTTCTTTGTTGCACCCATGCGCATAGCCACCGCGAAGCCCTGCAGCATCTCATCGGCACCGATACCGATCACATGACAGCCGACCACTTTCTCTCGGGCGCCAACCGTAACCAGTTTCATCGCCATTTTGCTCTGATGTTTGGTGAAGGCGTGATACATCGGTGTAAATCTGGATTGGTAGATCTTCACGGCATCCCCATGAATCTCACGGGCTTCACTTTCGGTCAGGCCAACGGTGGCAATTGGCGGGTGACTGAAGACAACGGTCGGGATCAGGTCATAGTCGAGTTTTCGCTCATGCATGCCGCCAAACAGCCGATCACCAAGGCGTCGCCCTGCTGCGATGGCCACCGGTGTCAGTTGAGCCCGGCCGGTGACATCACCGATCGCATAGACACCGGGCAGATTGGTGTTCTGCCATTCATCGGTAGGGATGTAGCCCTGCTCATCCGTCGCAATACCGGCCTTCTCCAGTTTCATCTCGGCGGAAGCCGGTGCCCTTCCGATGGCCCACAGCAGCTGATCGAATCGGCCCAGCTGATGTCCGGTATCGGCACAAATCAGTTCAAGCTCCCCATCCTCCTGTTTGATCACTTCACCGATGCGGGAAGAGGTGATGATGTTGACGCCGGCGTCCACCATCTCCTCCATCAGACACTCCCGCAACATGGCGTCGAAGGGTCTGAGCAGGTGCTCTCTTCTCAACAGCAGTGTGACATCGCTGCCCAGGGCATTGAGCAGGCCGGCGATCTCCACGGCAATATAGCCACTGCCTACCACGGCTACCCGGCGGGGCAATGTTTCCAGCTCAAAAAAGCCATCTGAGGTAATGCCGTGTTCCGCACCCGGTATCGAAGGCACGACCGGATAGGCGCCCGGGGCGATGACAATGTGCTCGGCCTGCAACTGTTCTCCGTTCACCTCCAGGGTGTGCGGATCGACAAAGCGGGCGTAACCGGTAATCTCATCGATTTCAGAATCTTTCAGATAGGTGTGATACCAGCTGTTGATCCCGGCCACATACTCATCCCGATGTCGCTTCAGGGTTTCCCAGGAGAAACCATTGACAGCAATCTCAAAACCGTAATCTGAAGCGTCGTGAAGGGTATGGGCGATACCGGCTCCGTACCACATGACCTTTTTCGGCACACACCCCAGGTTCACACAGGTGCCTCCGATTCGCTTGGCTTCGATAACCGCGCATTTTGCACCATATTTGGCGGCGCGTTCCGCGACTGAGAGACCGCCACTACCGGCTCCGATGGCGATCAGGTCATATTTTTTTCGCATTGTTCTACCTCGGTTACGGGCCATGGATCTGTTCGCACTATGATAGAGCGCTTGTGCAGGCATAGGACAGATTTAAATGGTCAAAGTGCCTGATTGTTACAATTTGGACAGGCCCACAAGAGAGTCTGACAGGTCGGTTCCCTGTCCATTGGTCTGGCTGTAATCGGCTTGAATAGGGATCGCCTGCAGTCAGGCGGGTGGTTGTAAGTTGGGGAAAACTAAAGATAGGAAAAACTTATCATATAGATTGTAATATACGATTTTATCAATTTACGGTTTTTCCGTAGAGTGCGCTTCAAGCTTATTCGAACCACACTTTTCTGGAGATAAAGATGTTAGAGAACCGTGAAAATCAGAGCGTCCCTCAGGTTACTTTCCGTACCCGTCGTGAGCATGAGTGGGTGGATGTCAGCAGTGATGAAATTTTCAAAGGCAAAACCGTCGTGGTATTTGCCCTGCCCGGTGCATTCACCCCCACCTGTTCATCCACTCACGTCCCTCGTTACAACCAGCTGACGCCCCTGCTCAAGCGTCATGGCGTTGACGAGGTGGTCTGTATCTCAGTCAACGACGCCTTCGTGATGAACGAATGGAAACTGGAACAGCAGGCCGACCGAATCCGTTTTCTGCCTGATGGTAATGGTGATTTCACCCGGGGCATGGGGATGTTGGTGTCGAAACAGGAGCTTGGTTTTGGCGAGCGCTCCTGGCGCTACTCGATGCTGGTGAAGGATGGCGTCATCGAGAAGATGTTCATCGAGCCGGATCTGCCTGGAGACCCTTTTGAGGTTTCGGATGCGGATCACATGCTGGCCTACATTGCGCCCAATGAACAGCAGCCAATGGATGCCACCCTGTTCACCCGCGAGGGTTGTCCTTTCTGTGTCCGGGCCAAGGGACTGATGCGGGATGCGGGCATTGAGTTTGAAGAGCTGGTACTGAACAGGAACTACAGTGAAAGCAGTCTGCGTGCGGTGGCCGGTATCTCGATGGTGCCCCAGATATTCATCAATGGCGAACGCATCGGCGGTTCGGACGATCTGGAGCAGTTTCTGGCAGCGCGGCAGAGATCGGCAGCCTAGTGGTGCAGTAGGTCTCATTCACAACATCCAGCCATTCCGGCTGGATGGATTCTCTAAGCAGGATATTGGTGAGCAGTATGAACAGACATTTCGATTTGATTACTATCGGTGGTGGCAGTGGTGGCTTGGCCGTGGCTGAACGGGCGGTGCAGCATGGCAGAAGTGTGGCCGTGGTCGACCCGGGTAAGTTGGGTGGTACCTGCGTGAACAACGGTTGTGTGCCGAAAAAAGTCATGTGGACGGCGGCTGAACTGGCGCATGCGGTTGATGATGCTGCAGGCTACGGCGTGACGGCCCAGCGGGGTCGAACCAACTGGGCGAAACTGGTCGCGGGTAGACAAAGTTATGTTGAGCGTATCAATCGCTATTGGGATGACTATGTTGAACAGCTTGGTGTGACCCATCTGCCGGGTTATGCCCGCCTGATCGGTCCTGGAGAAATCGAGGTCGATGGGGAGATCTATGCCGCGGATCATATTGTGATTGCAACCGGTGGACAACCGATCGTGCCGCCACTGCCCGGTGCTGAGCTCGGGATCACCTCTGACGGTTTTTTTGCCCTGCAGGAGCAGCCTGAAAAAGTGGCGGTTATCGGTGGTGGCTATATCGGTGTTGAACTTGCCGGGGTACTTTCGGCCCTGGGCTCCCAGGTGACTCTGGTCGCTCTTGAATCACGTCTGCTTGAAATGTTCGATCCTATGCTCAGCCAGGTATTGATGAGCGAAATGGCCAAGCAGGGTGTGGCGCAAAAGCTCTCTTTTCAGGTCAGTGCTCTAATTGAAGGTGAGGATGGCATTACCCTTCAGGGAAGCCAGGGTGAGCAGTTATGCGGTTTCGACAAAGTGATCTGGGCGGTTGGACGCAAACCCAATACGGCAAAACTGAATCTTGCTGAAATCGGTGTTGAGATGCTCAATAACGGTATTGTGGTGACAGACGATTACCAGAACACCAATATTCCCGGTATCTATGCCATTGGCGATATCACTGGCCGGACGCCTTTGACTCCGGTTGCGATTGCTGCCGGGCGTCGACTGGCGGATCGTCTGTTCGATCATCAAACGAACAGTCGGGTTGATTTCGACAATATACCCAGTGTGGTGTTTTCGCATCCGCCGGTAGCCACGGTCGGTCTGACTGAAACTCAGGCGCGGGCCTGGCATGAGAAGGTCAGGGTCTATCAGACTGAGTTCACACCGATGCGTCACGCCCTCTCATCGAGGGATACGACAACAGCAATGAAGTTGATCTGTAGTGGTGATCAGGAGCGAGTGGTCGGTATCCATCTGATTGGCGATCATGTGGATGAGATGATGCAGGGTTTTGCGGTGGCGGTGAAGATGGGCGCGACCAAGGCCGATCTGGATAACACCATCCCGATACATCCGGTCAGTGCCGAGGAGTTGGTAACGATGAAAGTGCCACAAGCTGAATCCGTTGAGGATGATCCGATAACACAGGCTTCTTAGTGTAAGCTGATGCGATGAGGTAAGCAGGACGTATGGGGTTAGTGTTAACAGGGCCTGGCCTATCGAGAATTGTGACAAGAAAAGAGATAATCAAACAGAAGTTGAGGGTTAGAAAAGGTACCAATCATCAATGTGCGAACTATAGTGAGAGAGTAGCTCCCCTCTCCCCTTGCGGGAGAGGGGCCGGGGGAGAGGGGGAGAATTGGCACTCAGTCTTTATAACAAATCAACGTGAAAAGAATGAAGTCTCAATGAGTTTTTATCTTTTAGTCAGGTGAAACGCTTCGCGTACACCCTCTCCCCAACCCCTCTCCCATCAAGGGAGAGGGGCTATTATCTATCTTCTTGGTTAATTTTGATAACGGCACAGCTGTGAAATTGATTGAAGGATATCAAGCCCGAAAAGATGGTTGGATACCCTTTGTATATAGCGAAATTGAAACTGCGCTAAAACAGTTTGAGAATGAAGCCTCTATTTTTTTATCAGGCCGACAACAAACAACAGAATGGCAGCGCCGGCAACCGCCGTGATCAGTGAGCCGAGTAGACCACTTGCTGAGATTCCCACAATATTGAAAACAAAGCCGCCGATAAAGGCACCAATCACACCGACAATGATGTTGCCCAGCAGGCCAAACCCGCCACCTTTCATCAGGGTGCCGGCGAGCCAGCCGGCGACTGCGCCAATTGCCAGAAAAATTAAAAGGGAGGTCAAATCCATGATGGTCTCCTTAACATGATTACAGGGAGTGAAACGGCCGTGAAAAGGTTCGCTGACTGACCGGTTTCAGCAGTTTACAAGTTTGTCCGCTGGGAAAAAGGGCTACATTGACAACGATTGTAAACACTAGGTTCTGTGATCGTTGTACGCTGTTTTCTCTGCTTTGAAATGTTGCTTCATTCATTCGTCTGGGAATCTGGATTCTAATTTCTCAACTCAATTCAAGTTTTGAGTTTGACGGTATCGATTTGCTGATCAGTGGTGCTTCCTGGGGATGCCATTTTGCCTCTCGCCACTTAATCTATAGAGAGATGAGGTGTTTGTTTAAGGGGTTACGGATGTTGAAGTTGTTGGTGACTCAGGTCGGATCAGGAGATACTCAATGAGCCGGGCAAGGCAGATGATCATCCTGTTGTCGTTCTCATTGATGTCGGCATGTGGCGGTGGTGGTGGAGAGAGTGACAGTGACGCAGGTGGGGGTGAAGGAACTGATGAACCCACGCCGGTGATCAATTCACCACCTGAGGTTGATGCAGGTTCAGATCAGACGGTTACTGCAGGTCAAAGCGTCACACTTGCCGGTAGCGGCAGCGATAGTGACGGCACAGTAATTGACTACCAATGGATACAACACAGTGGATCGGCCATAGACCTGACCAATGCTGATCAGGCGGTGGCCAGCTTTACAGCCCCATCAGTATTGAGCTTTGAAAACCTGGAGTTCTCTCTAACGATTACCGACGATGCAGGGGTGATGGTGAGTGATCGCGTGATCATTACGGTCAATCCTCAGCAGCTCGCAGCACTTCCGGATTACGGGCCGGACCTTGATCTCTGTCCGGCTACTGTCAGTGATAGGGGCGATAGGGTGATTCATCTCTGTGATTGCCAGAGTGGCGCTGGTACGGATTGCACGCCCGGAGATGATGCCAATCTCGGCAGTGCCTTATCACCCAAGCGTTCCATCACGGCAGCGATAGCCGCCTTCAATGCCGGACGTGATCTGGCCTTCTGTCGTGGTGGCGTCTGGCATAGTGACACGGCTCTGCAGTTGAGTGCTTCAGGCTGCCGCAGTGATACACCCTGCACGCTGCAGGACTATGGCGATTCGGTCCAGGCCAGACCAACGATCAGGATTGCTCAGGCGGGAAACGTCAATGGTATGGTTTTCGATCCGAGCGATGATCAGCTCAGTTGGCAAGGTATCCAGATCCATAACCTTCAATTATCCAAACAGAGCCGGGATGGCGAGGGGTTCGGATTGTTTCTGTTTCGTAATCTCAACCAGGTTGTGATGCAGTGTCTGGAAGTGGATGGCTTTGGCATTGGTGTCTATCTCAACAGCAACGACCTGGAGAGTGGTGATATCACTCTCAGTGACTCGTATATTCATGACAATGGGGTAATGGGCTGGTTGGGTGGTACCCATCGTACCCGGCTGGAGCGCAACCGTTTTCATAACAACGGCTGGTTGAATGCCAGTGCACTGCAACACAACGTCTATCTCAGTCAAATGAAAAGCGATGGGATCGTGCGGGGTAACTGGTTGAGTGATTCGGCACTGGATATGAATGATCAGTGTGTCGGTACCAGTCTGGTGGCACACAATGACAACACGGTTGATCTGCTGATCGAAAACAATCTGATCGAGGAGCGTAATCCCTCGCCAGGGTGTTGGGGGTTGACGGTGGACGCAGCGGGATCAACCACGGAAAGCCATCAGAGGGCAGTCATCCGTGGCAATCTGGTGCGCAATGTGGGCAATCTCGCGATCGGTGTCGCCAGCTGTGTCGACTGCATCATCGAAAACAATATTGTGGTTCAGACCCTGATTGGCGGTGCGACCGGTATTGCCTCACCCAACCGGTCGACTGCGGCGCCTGATCTGGATGTCAGCGGTACAGTGGTGCGTAACAACAGTGTCTACTTCGGCGGTGCAGCGAGTGGACGAGCCTACTATGTTGGTGAGCGGGGTGGGGATTATGTGGTGACCAACAACATCGGTTACTTCGCCAACCCACAATCAGGGGACAGCTGCTACGATTTCGATCTGAATGCCGATGCCTATCAGCTGGTCAACAGCAATCTCTGTTTCGGTGCAAGCTTCGACAGTGGAACCAGCGGTCTGGATGGCATGGCTTCAAGTGCTGATCCCGGCTTTCTCGATGCGCCTGACGATCTGCGTCTCGAAAGTGACTCTGCGGCCAGGGACAGGGGTACGACCCTCTCTGTCCCCACGACAGACATGCTGGGTAATCCACGGGATGCAACCCCCGACCTCGGCGCCTATGAGACGCCTTGACCGGACTACTTGGCCAGCAGCTTTTTGAGAAACTTTCCTGTGTGGGAGCCCCGTGTTTTGGCCAGCTGTTGAGGTGTGCCCTGGGCTACGATCTCACCACCTTTGTCGCCTCCTTCGGGCCCCAGGTCAATGATCCAGTCCGCTGTCTTGATGACATCCAGGTTGTGTTCGATCACCACCACCGTATTGCCATGGTTGCGCAGACGGTGCAGCACCTCAAGCAGGTGGTTGACGTCATGGAAGTGCAGGCCGGTGGTCGGTTCGTCGAGGATGTAGAGGGTGTTGCCGGTATCCCGCTTGGAGAGCTCCCGGGAGAGTTTCACCCGCTGGGCCTCACCGCCGGAGAGGGTGGTGGCGTTCTGTCCCAGGGAGATGTAGGAGAGTCCCACATCCATCAGGGTCTGCAGTTTGCGTTTGATCGCCGGCACCGCATCGAAAAAGTCCAGCGCCTCTTCCACGGTCATGTTGAGCACTTCGTCGATGGTCTTGCCCTTGTAGTGGATCTCCAGGGTCTCCCGGTTATAGCGTTTGCCTTTACACACATCGCACTGCACATAGATGTCGGGGAGAAAGTGCATCTCTACTTTAATCACCCCATCGCCGCTGCATGACTCGCAACGTCCACCCTTCACATTGAAACTGAATCGACCCGGGGTATAGCCACGGGAGCGGGCTTCCGGGGTGCCGGCAAACAGCTCCCGGATCGGTGTGAAGAGACCGGTATAGGTGGCTGGATTGGATCTGGGCGTGCGCCCGATCGGGCTCTGATCGATATCCACCACCTTGTCGTAGTGCTCCAGGCCGTTGATGGTTTTGTAGGGGGAGGGGCTGGTATTGGCTTTATTCAGGGCAGCGGCGGAGATCGGGTAGAGGGTGTCGTTGATCAGGGTCGATTTGCCGGAGCCGGATACTCCGGTGATGCAGCAGAAACTGCCCACAGGAATCACCAGATCCACCGATTTGAGGTTGTTGCCGGTGGCGCCCAGGAGTTCCAGGGTGCGCAGCTCATCGATCTCAGTGGTGCGTTCCGGAATCTCGATGCAACGTTTGCCGCTCAGATACTCACCGGTGAGTGAACCCTTACTTTTTGCAATTTGATTGGCCGTACCCTGGGCAATGATCTTGCCGCCATGGACCCCGGCGCCGGGGCCGATATCCACTACATGATCCGCACTGCGGATCGCCTCCTCGTCATGCTCGACCACGATCACGGTGTTACCCAGGTCCCTCAGATAGGTCAGGGTGTCGAGCAGGCGCTGGTTGTCCCGTTGGTGGAGGCCGATCGAGGGTTCGTCCAGCACGTACATGACTCCGACCAGTCCGGCGCCGATCTGGCTGGCCAGACGGATCCGCTGGGCCTCACCCCCGGAGAGGGTTTCGGCGCTACGGTCGAGGGTCAGATAGTCCAGCCCCACATTGACCAGAAAGTGGAGACGTTGGTCGATCTCCTTGAGAATCTTGGCGGCGATCTTGCCCCGCTTGCCCGGCAGCTTGAGCGTTGCGAAGCTCTTTTTCACCTGGCCGATCGGCATCCGCGTGAGTTCCGGCAGGGTATGCGCCTTGATGAAGACATGCCGTGCCGCCTGATTCAGCCGGGTACCTTCGCAATCGGGGCAGGGCTGGCTAGAGATATAGCGGGTCAGCTCCTCGCGCACCGCATTCGATTCGGTCTCCCGATAGCGGCGCTGCATGTTGGGTATGATGCCCTCGAAGGGGTGACGCTTCTTGACCGACCGCCCCCGCTCGTTGTGGTAGCTGAATTCGATCGCCTCGCTGCCGCTGCCGTGGAGGATGACTTTCTGAATCCGTTTGGGCAGCTTTTTCCAGGGGGTTTCCGGATCGAATTTCAGATGCCGGCCCAGTGAGGAGATCATCTGGAAGTAGTAGGCGTTTCGTCTGTCCCAGCTGCGTACCGCGCCACCCGCCAGGGAGAGTTCCGGATGAGCGACCACCTTTTCCGGATCGAAGAACTGTTCGATGCCCAGACCGTCGCAGGTTGGACAGGCACCAACCGGATTGTTGAACGAGAATAATCTGGGTTCCAGTTCGGTCAGGCTGTAGCCGCAGTGGGGGCAGGCGAACCGGGAGGAGAACACCAATTCCGGCTGGCTGCCGTTCATCCAGGCGACCCGCACCAGACCGTCCGCCAGGTTGAGTGCGGTCTCAAAGGACTCGGCCAGGCGGGTTTTCAGATCCGGCCGCACCTTGAAGCGGTCCACCACCACCTCGATGGTGTGTTTCTTATGCAGCTCCAGGGTTGGGGCATCGTCGAGTTCGAACACCTCGCCGTCGATACGGGCGCGGATGAATCCCTGGGTGTGCAGCTCCTGCAGCAGTTTGTGGTGCTCACCCTTGCGTTCCTGGATCACCGGCGCCAGCAACATCAACCGCTCCCCCTCGGGCAGGGCCACCACCTGGTCGACCATCTGGCTGATGCTCTGGGCCTCCAGGGTGGTGTCGTGCTCGGGGCATCTGGGTGTACCGACACGGGCGAACAGCAGCCGCAGATAGTCGTAGATCTCGGTGATCGTTCCCACCGTGGAGCGGGGGTTGTGTGAGGTGGTCTTCTGTTCGATGGAGATGGCCGGGGAGAGTCCCTCGATATGGTCCACATCCGGTTTCTCCATCAATGAGAGAAACTGTCTGGCGTAGGCGGAGAGGGATTCCACATAGCGACGTTGACCTTCGGCGTAGATGGTGTCGAAAGCCAGCGAGGATTTACCGGAACCGGAGAGTCCGGTGAACACGATCAATTTGTCTCGTGGCAGATCCAGGTCGATATTTTGTAAGTTGTGGGTGCGGGCGCCGCGAATACTGATGGTGTCCATAATCTTGTCGTGGTAGTACTGCATTGAATTGAGCGAACCTGATACTATACGCGCTCTTTTTATTGACTGGCAAAGTGACTTAGCGATGAGTAACAAGCGGGGGAATGGCTCAGGCCTGAATGCAATTGAACGACGAGCCGCCTACTCCCTCTCCGGTCTCTTTTCCCTGCGAATGCTGGGGTTGTTTCTCATCTTGCCTGTTTTCGCCCTGTATGCGGAGGGGCTGCCGGATGTGACGCCTCTGTTGGTCGGCATCGCCATCGGCATCTATGGACTCACCCAGGCGCTGTTGCAGATCCCCTTCGGTATGCTTTCCGATCGGATCGGCCGCAAACCGGTTCTGGTCGGTGGTCTACTGGTGTTTGCTCTGGGTAGTGTGGTTGCCGCCACCTCGGAAACCATCTACGGCATCATTCTCGGGCGCGCCCTACAGGGCAGTGGTGCGATCGCGGCAGTGATCATGGCGCTGGCAGCGGATCTCAGTCGTGAGCAGCGACGCCTGCGTATGATGGCAATCATTGGTATCAGTATCGGGTTCGCTTTCGCGGTTGCGCTGATTCTTGGGCCGATCCTCAATAGCTGGATCGGTGTGCCCGGTATCTTCTGGCTGACAGCGGTTCTGGCATTGGGCGGTATCGCCATTGTGCTGTTCGTGGTGCCGACACCAAGCGAGAGTCATTTCCATCGGGATGCGGAAGCGGTGCCGAGTCAGTTCGGCAAGGTGTTGGCCGACCCGGAACTGCTGCGTCTCGATCTGGGTATTCTGACCCTGCATATGACCCTTACCGCCATGTTTCTCGCCTACCCGCTGTCGTTGCGGGATCTGGGGATGGCCAGTGAATCCCATTGGCAGATCTATCTGCCGGTGATGCTGCTGTCGATGGTGATGATGGTGCCCTTCGTGATCATTGCCGAGAGTCGCCGGCGGATGCGCCCGGTGTTTCTTGGCGGTATTGCCGCCTTGGCCCTGGCTGCGGTGCTGCTCTACGGCTTCAGTCATCAGTTGCTGGTGCTGGTTGTCGGTCTGTTCATCTTTTTCACCGCCTTCAATCTGCTTGAAGCGACCCTGCCCTCGCTGATTGCCAAAGCAGCACCGGGTGAGCGCAAAGGCACCGCCATGGGAGTCTACTCCAGCTCCCAGTTCATCGGTGCCTTTCTCGGTGGCGCCCTGGGGGGCTGGATACATACCCACTACGGTAACGAGGGGGTGTTTCTGCTGTGCGGTGCGATGGCGCTGGTCTGGTTGCTGATCGCCCGCGGCATGCCCAATCCGAGCTACCTGAGTAACTACCTGATACCGGTGGGCAAGCTGGATGAGTCGGAGGTTGCCAGCCTGGCGGCCAAATTGATGGCCATCGACGGGGTCGATGATGCGGTAATCATCGCCGAGGATGAGGTCGCCTATCTGAAAGTCGATCTGCAGGTGGTCGACCAGCAGGTTCTGGATGACTATGCGGTGGGTGAGGTACACTAGCCGGATTTGGCTCCAGCGGAAGGAGCTGTAACCTGCTGTGGAGATAATTAAATGGCACGAGGAATCAACAAAGTAATACTCATCGGTAACCTGGGCAAGGATCCGGAGACCCGCTATATGCCGAGCGGTGGTGCGGTCACCAATGTCACCCTGGCCACCTCCGAGAGCTGGAAGGACAAGAACAGCGGCGAGCAGCAGGAGCGGACCGAGTGGCACCGGGTGGTGTTTTTCAATCGTCTGGGTGAGATTGCCGGTGAGTATCTGAAGAAGGGTTCCAAGGTCTACGTGGAGGGAAGCCTGCGTACCCGCAAGTGGCAGGGACAGGATGGCCAGGATCGCTACACTACGGAGATCGTCGCCAGCGAGATGCAGATGCTCGACAGTCGTGGCGGCAGCGCCTCCTTCGACGCACCCCAGTCCCAGGGGGTGTCGCGGCCACAGTCGGCACCGGCGCCTGCTCCAAGTTCCATGCCTGACAACGATTTCGACGACGATATTCCGTTCTGAAGAGCACCAAGGTTTATACAGAAATTCATCCTGAAAGCCCCATTTCTGGGGCTTTTTCAGTTTTTACCTGGCTCAGGAATCTACCTGAACCGAAGTCATGTATCGGTCCAGATCCTCAGAATTCATCGGTTTGGCATAGAGAAATCCCTGCGCCAGGTAACAGCCTTCATGTTTCAGGAAGTCAGCCTGGGCCTCGGTCTCCACCCCTTCGGCGATCACCTGCATCTGCAGACTCTCACCCAGGGCGATGATGGCCCGGGTAATCGCCATGTCATCCGCATCGGAGGGAATATCCCGTACAAAGGATTGGTCGATCTTCAGTTTGGAGATCGGCAGGGCTTTCAGATAGGAGAGGGATGAGTAGCCGGTACCGAAGTCGTCAATCGCCAGTCTGATGCCGATATCCCGCAGACGGTTGAGAATTTCCGACATGTGCACGGGATCGTTCATGATGGTGGTTTCCGTAATCTCGAGTTCCAGCAGATCGGCGTTGATCCCGGCCTCTGCAAGAATAGTCTGAATACCGCTAATAAAGTTATCGCTGTTCAACTGACCCGCAGACAGATTGCAGTTGACTGAGATGCGCTCCGGGCTGAAACCCTGATCGCGCCACTTGCTTGCCTGCTGACAGGCCTGGCGAAGAATCCATTCGCCAATGGGACGGATCAGCCCTGACTCCTCGGCGAGTGGAATGAACTTGGCAGGTGGCAGCAGACCCAGCTCCGGATGTTGCCAACGGACCAGGGCTTCGACACCGATTACTCGGCCACTGCGGATATCGATCTGCGGCTGGTAGTGGAGAACCAGCTCATTCATGGTCAGGGCTTTACGCAGACTGTTCTCCATCATCAGTCTCTCAAACGCCAATGTTGTCATCTCTGCTGTATAGAAACTGTAGGCGTTTCTACCCAGCTCCTTGGCCTTGTACATGGCGGAGTCCGCATTACGTATCAGGGTGTTCGGGTCGTCACTGTCCTGGGGGTAGATACTGATGCCGATGCTGCTGGAGAGGAACAGCTCCTTATCCAGGATCTTGAAACCCTGGGTAAAAGCACCGAGCAGCTTCTCAGCAATCTTTACGATGTCCTGAGTCTGCTCGATCTGATCGAGGATAACGGTGAACTCATCACCACCGATTCGGGCGATGGTGTCGACTTCCCGGATCATCGCTTTGAGACGGATTGCCGCCTCTTTCAGGATCAGATCCCCGGTCGGGTGGCCGAAGCTGTCATTGATCTGTTTGAAGCGATCCAGATCGATGAACAACAGGGCGACCATGCTTTCATTGCGCTTGGCTTTAAAGATGGCTTGTTGCAGGCGATCCACAAACAGCAGCCGATTGGGCATGCCGGTCAACGGATCGTGATGGGCGATGTGGTCGAGACGGTGCTGATTTTTTCTGAGTTGATCAACGACGCTCAGGTAGTCGGTAATATCTCTACCCGATTCGATGATGCCGGTAACTTTGCCTTGCTTGTCAAACAGGGGGTTGGCCAGCAGTTCGAAGGTACGTGTCGTGCCATCCTGTAGCGGGTGGTTGTGAACCACTTTAACGGTTTTTTCTCTCTTTAGAACCTGTTCCAGCGGGCATGGGTGATCTTCTCCCTGACAGGGCTGGTCGATGTGGTGTGAAATGGCATAGCATTTCGGCTGGGCAGACGCCAGTGCCTTGGCCGGGGCGGCTGTCCGCGCGGCATGGTTCATCAGTTGTACGGTGTAGTCTGAGTCGATCATAAGGATAGGGTCACTGACCCCGTCGATGACTTGCTGCAACAGAGCGTGTTGGCGCTCGATCTCCTGCTGCGCTGATTTGATCTCACTGATGTCACGGGCGATGGCAAAGGAGAGTTCTTCATCCTCGAACGTGATGTGGTTGGCTACGATCTCCACCGGAATCGTATGGCCGTCGCGATGTTGGTGGGTGGTTTCGAAGCGTAGTGATCCGGTTTCTTCGAGTTTCCTGTCAACCTCCAGAAACCGCTCGGTTGAGTAAGTGGGATCGATATCCATCACCGATTTTTTCAATAGCTCCTCTTTTGTGTAACCCAACGTTTCACAAGCGGCAGGATTGACGTACCTGAAGTGGCCATCGGGCATGATCAGATAGGCCGCTTCTGAGATATGGTCCAGAGCATGCTGGGTCAAGGCCAGCTGGCGCTCGGCCGCTTTGTGCTCCGTAATGTCCTGAACTGTGCCACGGGAGATGATCGGTAGCCCATGACTGTCAAACTGGGTTTCACACTGCTCTTTCACCCATTTTATTCTGCCGTCGGCAAACAGCAGGCGGTGCTCTATCTCATAATCTTGCTGCTCTTCCAATGAGCTTAGGTAAGCGTTATTAACTCTTTCCCGGTCGTCAGGGTGAACGGTCTCGAGAAATTTTTCATAGGTGGCGGCAAAGCGCTTCGGGTCAATCTCAAAGATGCGGAAAGTCTCATCAGACCACTCCAGAGAGTCCAGCTGCAGGTTGAGCACCCAGCTGCCCATCTTGCTCATGCGTTGCGCCTCGGCCAGCCCCTCCGTCTGGCGGCGCACAGTCTCCTCGAGGTCGGCGTTGAGCAGCTGCAGTTGGCTCTCAGCGTCGCGACGCATCTCGGTTTCAGCGGTTAGGCGCCGGTTGAGTTGTTGCAGACTGCGAAAGCGCCAGACCAACATGCCGGTAGCGACCAGCATCAACAGCAGCGACATTACGAGCAGTGTTCTTTGGGTATTCCAGTACGGGGCGGGTGTGGCATACCAGCGGGAGTAGATATCCTTGAATCTATCACTCTGGATGAAGGTATCGACGGCTTGATTCAACTGTTTCACAAGCTGAGGCTCACCTTTGCGTACAGCAATGGCGCGTTTGATCTCTACCAGCGAAGGGCTGAGCTTGCGGATATGGTCATCCAGGCCAAGTTGCTGGGTATAGCGCCAGACAACCGGGTCCGGGTAGGCGAGGGCGTCGATCTGACCACTCAACAGCGCAAGCAGGGCCTCGGATAACTGATCAAAATGTTCGAGTCTCAGTGCTTTGTCTACAAGCAGCTTGATGGCCACATTACCTTTGATCACCCCGACATGGTGGCCAACCAGATCTTCTAACGAGCTAATCGTCTCAGTCTCTGCCCGCACGAACAGTGATACGGAGAAGGTCTCAAGCGGTGCGGTGAAATCCGCATAAGCCTGTCGATCAGCCGTTATCCCCATATTGGGGATCAGTACAGCCTGTCCTGATTTTATGGCCTGATGGACACCCTGCCAGGTCTCATGGATCTGGTACTCCACGGTCAATCCCGCCTGTTCGGCCAAGGCGTTCATCACATCGATGGCAAATCCATAGGGTCTGCCCTGTGCATTGACAGCATACTGGGGGGGGAAGGCGCGGGGGACAGCCGCAATCAGATGGGATGGCTGCGACTCCTGAAGCTCGTTTTCAGCTTCAAGATTCCACCCTCTCTGGCCGGATGATATGGACAGAGCAAGAACAAATACAACTGCTATGAATGTAGGCTTTTTGTTGTTCATTGACTCTGTTGGTTGCAGTCGGACAGTGACTGTCCGGATTACTGCAAAATTTTGGACAGAGGGATCAAAGCCGATATTACCGTCTATTTAATTATATGTCGGCAGTACAAGCTCTTTTTTAACACTGTATGCACTGATCTGGATCAAGTCTGTTAGTCTGATAGGCGGATAAAAAAGATACGCAGGGGTGGTTTTGTGGAAATCTGGCAGATTCTGCTGCTTGCCATGGTTGGTGTTGCTGCCGGCTGGCTGAATGTGATGGCTGGAGGGGGGTCGTTACTGACCATACCGGTGATGCTGTTCATGGGGATCCCGGGACCGGTGGCTAACGGTACCAATCGGATCGCCATACTGGCTCAGAACATCACCGCTGTGACCGCATTCAGGCGTCGTGGCTACTCCGATTTCAAGCTGGGTTTCAGTCTTGCGGCGATGGCTTCCCTGGGGGCGATTGGTGGCGCAATGGTTGGGGTGAAACTCGACGGAGTATGGTTCGACCGGGTTTTGGCACTGGTGATGGTGGGTGTGATGCTATTGATGGCCACCGGTCACGATAAAATCAAACCGACAGGGGGCGATAGCAAGCCTAAGAATCTGTTTGCCGGGCATCTGTTGATGGTTGCTGCCGGATTCTGGGGGGGCTTCATTCAGATTGGTGTCGGTTTCATACTGATGCCGATACTGCACAAGGTGCTGGGGCTCGATCTGGTTCGGGTGAATATGCACAAGGTCCTGATTGTGCTGGTCTATACCATTCTCGCGCTGGGGATCTTCGCTTCGAATCTGGAGCTTATGTGGTGGGTCGGAATCAGCCTGGCCATCGGCAATTCAATTGGAGGCTGGTTGGGCGCCCATACCACCATCACTCATGGGGAGGCGCTGATTCGCCGGGTGCTCTACCTGGCGTTATCAGCTTTTATCATCAAGCTGCTGTTCTTCTGATTTGTTTGAGGGATAAAAAAAGGCGGGCCCAAGGCCCGCCTTTTTTAGGCTGAAACTTGCCTGGGCAAGTTTCCAAGTGTCATCAAAGATGATTACTTGGCAGCAGGAGCCTGAGCCTGAGGAGCAGCAGGAGCGCCGTAAGGAGCTACAGGAGCGCCGTAAGGAGCACCATAAGGAGCGCCGTAAGGAGCGTAACCGTAGTAAGGACGGTTGTAGTAGTTGTTGTAACCACGACCATAACCGTTGCCGGCGCCACGAGCGTTACCGCTCATGTTGAAAGAGAAGTCACCGTCGCCGAAGCCGTCGCCCATGAAGTCATTGCCGTTGCCCCAGCCGTTGTTCCAAGGGTTGCCCCACCATGCAGAAGCGGAAGCAGAAGCGGCGATCAGAGCAGCAGCGGCTGCGATTTTAACGATTTTGGACATGAGATATTCCTCAAATTTTTAAGTGTTAGAAAGTGAACGAGTAAGTACTGCGTTACTCATGGAGCGAAAGAATATTAGTAATTACTAAAATAATCAAAGACTATTTATCTATTGAGCGTTCAATTTTTATAGTTATGCTCTATGGGTGGTGTCTGAAGCTATCCTGGTCGGCCGTCGATGCGGGGGCGAATCAGTATCGGTAGATAGATCATTGAGAACAGCAGATAGCAGATGGACCAGGCAACTGCTGAGAGCATTATACAGGTCTGATAGCTGAGCAGTCCGGTGATCGGAACGAAGACCCGCATCACTACGGCGATGTTGATCAATATGAATGCCAGGGCCATAGTTCGATTGGCACCGATCTCCCGGCCGGTATGACCCAGAGCCACCCTGGCCATCATGCCCAGGGTAGTCACACCGATGGCGCCGGCGGTGAGTGCATGGGTGGCCAGGTTATCTGCAAAGAGTCCAATCTGGGCCATGGCTTTCAGCAGAAAGCCGATCACCAGCCAGGCCAGCCCGGCGTAAAGGATCCATAGAATGGGTTTTTTCCATATTTGGGGGTGGTGCCAGTCGTAGAGACGCCAGGCCTGAGTGATGGCGCCTCCGAGTGCAAACACCATACCTGGCCAGCTGTTCGGCAGCAGCAGGTCGCTTAACGCCCAGAGAAGAAACAGGGCGTAAACGGCCTGCTCCCGCTGTTTGCTGAAACGGGGCGCGGAGTCTTCAACCGCCTTGTCGGTGAAAAAGGGGAGTACCCTGCCGCCGACGAATATCAACAGTAACAGGATCGAGTTGGTCATCAGTGAGATGCCGCTTCTGCTTGTCGCCAGAAGGCCCACGGCCTCAAGGTGGTAGAGAAGATTGGCGATGGCCATCACCACCAGCAGAGGTATGAAGAGTCGGTTGATTCGATTCTCCGCTTTCACCAGGGGTCGGGTAAGGGCCGCAATCAGTGCGGGTAGGAAAAGCAGATCGATCAGCACAAACATCCCCACCAGTGCGCTCGGCATGAATGGCAATAAACGGCCGGCAAACCAGAGTCCGGCCAGCAGGGCCAACGGCGTACCGGTCGGGGTATCGATACCGGTCCAGTTACGTACGGCGGTAAGCAGGAACCCGGCAATGATCGCCAGGCTGAATCCGAACAGCATCTCATGGCTGTGCCAGCCGACCAGTGAGTAGTGGCTAAATTGTATCGGGCTGAGCCAGAACCAGAGCCAGAGCAGCATCAGTGTCAGCCCGGAGATTGCTGCGAGCAGGAAAAACGGACGAAAACCAAGAGCAAACAAGGCATAACCCTTGGGTGAAGCGTCAGGGGTGCGAGGGTCACCCAATGGAATGATGCTCAAAGTCGTCCCCTCAAATGGGTAAAGAGGATTACCCTAGAGCTGCTGTTATCGGCAAGCCTTGATGTACATCAAAGCTGGAGTGGGATGGCTCGGTGATATTTCCGGCTATGCCAGGCCGGATCATAGCAAATTGATGATGCCAGCTTGCGGCTGATTATGATCCGGCAATGAGGGCTAACAATGCACATCGTCATGGGTGAACGGATCGGAAAGAGAGATCAATAGCTCGTTCTGCTGAATGAGTCGGTCTCAAGCTTGCAGCTGTTTGAGGTGCAATCGAACGCGTTTGACATACCGTTGAAGGAGAACTCCACTCTCTCATAGCTCAGGGTAAGTGTCTCTATGGGGACAGAGTTATCACTGTTGCTGCCGTGCATGGAGTAGCTCTTGATCATGACGTTTGTCAGTTTCCATTTGTAGTAGGTTTTTTCACTATTGGTCTGTATCAGAATATTGGGAATCAGCTCACTTTTCGAGACACTGTTCTCCATTCTGCGGGCAGCCTCTCTGGCTGCCTGTACGGCGGGTAATAGCAAGGCAGCTTTGGGTTCCTCACCTTCAAGACCGACGCTGAATCCATCGATTAACGAACGCTGAATGGTGCCGTCAGCATATTCAATGGTGAGTTCAATCAATCCGTTTTGCGCCTTTGCAGAAAGCGGAAGCACAAGTGCGATAAAGAGTAAATTGATGAGAGTTAGCTTGGCCTTGTTCATAGTCTTCTCCATGAAGGTTCACTTCTATAGGTAATCCAATCGGGTTATCTGTTGAGCCAATCTATAAGCGGAGTCAAAGATGAGATAGGAAATATTGCACAGCTTTGATATTAACGAATTACACCATGACTTCGATCAGGATCGCGTTGCTTTGGATTGCAATGGAGGAGAAGCTGGACGTATCGAATTTGTGTTAACAGGCCCTAGATAACGAGCAGGTCAAACTCCGGTTTCACCCTAAGTTGGATGTCATCCATCATCAATGGTTACAGCCAGTTATGAACGACCATTTCTGAGCTGGTATGGTGCTCGGATGATCGTGCCCAGTCCGTTACACCGGCTGATTGCGACGCACGACCTGTGGATTTAATAGCAATTTGCTATTTCAATACACTTTTGCTTATCGGGATGAGGGCATTATGTGGCTGAATTCCTGATAGATGCTCGATTTCTGTGAACTTGTGTATGAGTCGGGGATCCAAAATAGTGTATATTTAAGTAAATTATTATATACTTATATTAAGCAACCAAGGAGTCAGTCATGTTACCGATATTCGTTGGATTGATTATGGCCATGCTGTTCGGCCTGTTCTCATTTATGGTCTATGGCCTCGAAGGCCTGATTCACTATGCCTGGATCGATATCGTATTCTGGTCTCTGATTGTAACCGGGATGATGATCAGCCTGATCAATGAGCTGGGGCGCTGCCTCGCCTGCCGATTGAAAAGCTGGGTTAAAATTCCCCGCATCGAGTCGTTTTGCAGTGAAGCGGATTGCCGCAGCCTGCTGTCTTGAGCCTGGGCTGTTCGGTCAGCGGAATCCTATTCTCGATACTGGCTTCAACGAAACAGCAGCGGCACCACGTCTTCAAATACTGAAGCGAAGTGGACCTTGAGTCCTTTCCGGATATGATCCGGTACCTCTTCATAGTCGCTGCGATTATCCTCCGGTAGGATCAGCTCCCTGATCCCGGCGCGCCTGGCGGCAATCACCTTTTCGCGTATTCCGCCGACCGGGAAGACCTGTCCTGTGAGGGTGAGTTCACCGGTCATGGCAATGTTGCGCACCGGTTTGCTTCTCGCCAGAGAGAGCAGGGCAGAAGCCATGGTGATACCGGCAGAGGGGCCATCCTTTGGGGTGGCGCCGGCTGGCACATGAAGATGAATAAAGGCTTTTTGAAAGAAGCTTTGATCCACCTCGAAATGTTCGGCTTGGCTGACGACGTAGCCATAGGCGATCTCAGCCGATTCACGCATCACGTCGCCAAGCTGTCCGGTCAGTTTGAAACCCCGGTTGAATTCATGTGTGGCAACCGCCTCGATGTTCAGCGTCGCACCACCCATGGCGGTCCAGGCAAGCCCGGTCACAACACCGGCGCCACTCAGGTTTCGCTCATCTTTGAACAGTGGACCACCCAGATAGTCCTTGAGATTGTCTAGGGTTACGTCGATAGGCTTTTTTGCCCCCTCGAGTATTTTTACCACCGCCTTGCGGACAATCTTGCCAATCTGTTTTTCCAGTCTGCGGACCCCCGCATCCCGGGCATAACCTTCGATAATGGCCCGCAGCAGCGGACTGTTGAGTTTAATATCCCGACGTTTCAGGCCGGCCCTTTCAAGTTGGCGCGGCACCAGGTATTTACGTGCAATCTGTAACTTCTCACTGGCAATATAGCCCGACAGGGAGATGGTCTCCATGCGGTCGAGCAGCGGGCGTGGAATGGTATCGAGTTGATTGGCCGTACAGATGAACAGCACTTTCGAGAGATCGAAGCGCAGGTCGAGATAGTGATCGAGAAAGTCACTGTTCTGTTCCGGGTCGAGTACCTCGAGCAGGGCCGAGGCTGGATCGCCATGGTAGGAGGCGCCGATCTTATCGATCTCATCGAGCATGATCACCGGGTTTTCGGTACCGGCATCTTTCATTGCCTGGATGAATTTCCCGGGCATTGCGCCGATGTAGGTGCGCCGATGACCCTTGATCTCGGCTTCATCACGAATACCGCCGACAGAGAAGCGATAGAATTTTCGGCCCAGGGCTTCGGCGATGGAGTGGCCGATGGAGGTTTTTCCGACACCGGGAGGGCCAACCAGCAGGATGATCGATCCGGCAATCTGGCCTTTCATGATACCGAGCGCGAGAAACTCCAGAATGCGCTCTTTCACATCCTCCAGTCCGTAGTGATCCTTATCCAGGGTTTTGCGGGCAAACTGCAGATCGAGTTTGTCTTCTGAATCGATCCCCCAGGGGAGCAGGGTGATCCAATCCAGATAGTTTCTGGTGACGGAATATTCGGGTGAGCCCGGTTCGAGCACCGCCAGTTTGCCCATCTCCTCATCGACCCTCGCCTGAGCCTGTTCGGAGAGTGTCAGTTTTTCCAGGCGCTCTTTGAACTTGTCCAGTTCCGCGGTACGGTCATCCTTTTCAATCCCCAGTTCCTGCTGGATCGCCTTCAGCTGCTCCCTCAACAGAAAATCACGCTGCTGTTTTTCCATCCGCTCTTCGACGGTCTTACGGATTGAGGCCTGGGCCTTGACCACCTCAAGCTCACGATGCAGCAGTTCGAGGACTTTCTCCATCCGTGGCAGCAGCTCGACGGTTTCCAGCACCGCCTGCAGCTGAAATTTGTCTGAAGTGGTCAGGCTGGCGGCGAAATCGGTTAGATGGGAAGGGTCATCCGGGCCGAACCGGTCGAGGAACATGCGCAGCTCCTCGGCATAGAGAGGATTCAGCGGCAGCAGCTCCTTGATGGTGTTGATGATCGCCACCGCATAGGGTTTGATCTCTTTGCTGTCACTGGCGGGCTCCGGAAGATACTCGACACTGGCGGTAAATGGGGTATTCCCATGGACCACCTTTTTGATGCGAAACCGCTGCAGGCACTCAACCAGAACCTGCAGTCTGCCTTCTGATCGTTGAATGCGATGAACCCGGCAGACGGTTCCGATCTGTTTGAAACTCTGTGGCGTTGCAGACTCAGCGCTTTCCGATGAAGAGAGGACCACACCAAGCAGCATGTGTGTGGAGTTGGCCACCTCTTCCATGGTTGCATCCCAATGCTCCTGTTCCATCAGCAGTGGCACCGCCTGGCCGGGAAAGAAGGGACGTGCGGAGACAGGCAGGAGGTGGATCAGGCCCGGTAACACCTCATTGGGGCGTGCCAGGGTATTGCCGCTGATGACTTCGACGTTTTCGTCTTGGGTGTATTCTTCTTCTGACATCTTGCTACCTTCAGTTTGCAGTTGCTCTGCGTGATTGGTCTGACCTGAAAAAATCGTAACAGAGACTTATTCGGTGCGGCTCTCGGTGGTTTGTTTATGCTCAGTTTATCGGATCATTTTCCACCATTTTGCATTAACAATCGGACAATGTCTCAGCTGACTGTTGATCACCACAGAGATTATCTCTCAGAGTCTGCCGGTGGTCAGTGAGATATGGGGACGGTTGCCTCAGTTGCAAGTCCCTCGGGTCAGACTGGATACAGACAGTGGTTTCCTGGGGAGTCTGGAGCCGGTTACTGCCGGGAGTTGATCATTCAAGCGCCAGCTTACGAACCGCTGAGATCTTGGATGTTGGTTTAAGACCGCTTCGCTTGCCGTGGATGGCAACACAGCGATTAGTCGATTGCTGTTTATTTACTGAACCGGTTTTTCTCTGCAAACGAAACCGATCATTTATAACTTACCGTTTCTCTTGGTTTTTTGTTTGGTTGGAACGGTTTATTCACCTGAAGGGAAGGTGATTGAACGATTCGTTCAATAGGTTGCTACCTCACTGTGCCCCAGGTCCCCCATTCCATTTGTGAGTAGCCCAAAATAGCTACAAATAGGTAGTCATCTATAACCCTTTGAAAGCCCCGGTTTATCTGCCTGTCACTCAAAAATAATCCACAGCTTGAACGGGCTTTTATCTCACTCTGAATCATATCCGGCGGCCTTGGTACAGATCTTGCGCTTCTGTTGTGTGCGTTATGCGCATTTGCATTGCAGGGGAGAGCGATGCTGAGGAAGAAAAATTGATGGGGCAGTTGCCCGTGTTCGTCGCTTCCGCTGGTCGGATGCATTTTTTAACCATTATATTGGGAGTCTGATAATGAAACGCCTAGCACTACTTGCAGTAGTGGCGTTGGTTGCTTGGGGAAGCGGAGGCAATACGCTGACCCCTGTAGCTGAGGCCCAAGGCAAAGCCTGTTTGGCATGTCACGACGGCATAGAACGCTTTAGTGATGGTGTGATGCAGGAAGACATTGAAAAGATGGGTGCAGAATTGGGAGACCCGGCCGGCTGTGTGGTCTGTCATGGTGGTAACCCGAAAGAAGAAAAAGATAAAATGAAAGCCCATATGGGCTCCCCCGCCGGACTAGCGAAAAAGGGTGGACCTAAAAACTTCCTGCCCGATCCTGGCGCCATGCCAGTTAACGACCAAGCCTGTGGCCAGTGCCACTCTGGATACTATGACCGTCTGAATAAATCCCTGATGAATACTGAGGCAGGTAAACTGCAGGGTAACATGTGGTCATGGGGTTACCAGAAAGACATGAAGGTTGTCTGGGGCAACTATGATGTGATGGACGACGATGGTCCTGTACCTCTGGTTGGTACCAAGGCCTACAAGAAGTACATGAAGGACTTCGTCAAGAAGCATCCGGATCAGATGCCGAAGCGTCTGAAACAGCTGCCACAGGTTGATCTGGAGAAACTGACCGACAATCCCAACCATGCGGGTCTGACCTACTCCCGTCATGATTGTCAGCGTTGTCATGTTGGTGTGACCGGTCGCGATAAGCGTGGTGACTACCGTGGTTCCGGCTGTTCCGCCTGTCACGTGCCTTACTCCAATGATGGCTACTATGAAGGTGGCGATCCAACCATCAAGAAGGATGAAGCGGGCCATATCCTGACTCACCGCATGCAGGGCACCCGTAAGACCAAGGTTAAGGTTGGTGATGTTGAGTTCTCCGGTATTCCGGTTGAAACCTGTGTCTCCTGTCATAACCGCGGTAAGCGTGTCGGCGTGAGTTATCAGGGCATCATGGAAGCGCCTTACGGTTCTCCTTTCAATGAAAAGGGTAAGAAGCAGCCTAAGATGCACACCAAACGTTACCTGTTCATCAAGGAAGATCTGCACCATGAGATGAACTCGATTGCCGGTAATCCTCAGGGTGGCATGCTCTGTCAGGACTGTCATACCACCATCGATCTGCATGGTGATGGCAATATCCCGGGTACCACCCTGGCTCAGGTCGAGGTCGAGTGTGAAGACTGCCACGGCACCTTCAACAAACTGCCTTGGGATCTGCCGTTGGGTCGTGGCGAAGAGTTTGGTGAGATGAAAGACGGTCTACCGACCGCCTACACCAAGCCTCGCGGTCTCGGCAAGAAATGGCCTGAGTACATGAAAGACGCCACTCAGTATGAACCTCAAGATGGCTACCTGCTGACTGCTCGCGGTAACCCGCTGGGTAATGTGGTGAAGAAGGGTAAGGACGTTATCGTCCACTCCGCCAACGGTCTGGACTTCAGAGTACCTCTGCTGAAACAGATCGGAGACGAAGGCACCTTCAAGTCGACCCTGGCGAAAGTTTCCATGTTCCTGATCCCTCAACATCAGAACAACATGGAGTGCTACGCCTGTCACGCTGACTGGGTACCACAATGTTACGGTTGTCACGTCACCGTCGACTACTCGAAAGGCAATGAGGGTACCGACTGGCTGGTCAACGCCAGTAATCGTGATCCCAAGACCGGTCTGACTCCGGATGCGCCTCCTGGCACCAACGGCATGAAGAGCCCTGGTAAAGTCATGGAGACCCGCTCCTACCTGCGTTGGGAGACTCCGGTACTCGGTATCAATGGTGAAGGTCGCGTCAGCCCGATGATGCCTGGTTGTCAGGTAACCACGACGGTTATCGACAAAGATGGCAAGACCCTGGTCAACAACAAGATCTGGGAAACACCTGAAGGTCCCGGTATCGATACCGCCGCTGTACAGCCTCACACCGCTGGCCGTAGTGCCCGTAGCTGTGAGTCCTGTCACGACAATCCAAAGGCATTGGGCTACGGTGTAGAAGGCGGTCGCTTCCTGTTGGGTGCCGATAAGGACTTCGTCCTGGATCTGAAGGACTCCGCCACGGGCAAGATCATTCCTCAGAAGACCCAGGTCCAGATCCCCGGTATCCCCGGTCTGACCTACGATTGGTCTGCGATTGTTACTGAGGATGGCGAACAGCTGAGTTCCGTAGGTTCTCACTGGCCGCTGACTGGTCCGCTGCCTGACGAGAAGCGTGACGCCATCGAGAAGACCGGTGTCTGCCTCGGTTGTCACGAAGAGCGCTTCAATCCTGACTTCTGGCAGAAGGTATCCGAACCTGGCGTTATGGATAGCTTCGAGCACCAGCAGTTCATGAAGAAAGCGCTGAAAGCGATTGCTGCCCAGAAGAAGTAAGGGCGGTGTAGTAAACAGGTGATTACCACCTGAATGGATGGAGCCAGTCCTCTGGACTGGCTCCACTTTTTCCTTCCCCCTCGATTTGAGCGCTATGATCATCATCGATGCCGGTGTTGATCAGAGAGGCTGCATGCTTTACAGCGTCCAGCCTTTGGCCGACAAGAGGTCTTGATGACAAAGTGAATGACAATTCTCGTGTTGATTGGCGGAACTAATTGGTAGGAATGTGATGAAAATGAAAGCTTTCAGTTGGTTGACGCTGAGTGTCGGTATCATCGCCGGCATAGTTCTATGGGGTGGTTTCAACACCTTCATGGAATATACAAATAGTTATGAATTCTGTACTTCCTGCCACGAAATGAATGTTGTGCAGGGAGAGTATGAGCAGTCGGCTCATGCCCATAATCCCTCAGGGGTTCCGGCAATCTGTTCAGACTGTCATGTACCAAAACCCTGGGGTGCCAAACTGGTGCGTAAAATCCAGGCGACGAAAGAGCTCTACCATTGGGCGCTGGGTACCATCGATACTCCGGAGAAGTTTGAAGTATACCGTCTGCAGCTGGCACAGAATGTCTGGTCGACCATGGAACAGAGTGACTCCCGTGAGTGCCGCAACTGTCATACCAATGAAACCATGCTGACTGAAAAGCAGACTTCACTGGCGCAAAAGATGCACAAAAAGCTGCTGAGCGGTGAGCAGACCTGTATCAACTGTCATAAAGGCATTGCTCACAAACTGCCGAACATGGAGAAGCTCTACGGGGATATGGAGGCCGAATATCTGGCTGAGGCGCACAGTGCTCAACTGGCTGATCAAGCCGTGGTAGTACCCCATGAAGTGGCATTGACCGCAACCCCGGGTGGCGACGATCCTCTGGCAACGTTATATGGCGGTACGCCATTGGTGGTTGTTAAACAGGAGGGGGATTGGGTTCAGGTATCAAGCGAAGGTTGGGACAGGGAAGAGGGTAGCCAGATCTTCATCGACTTCAATCGGGCTGTCGCTCTGGCTAAGATGAGTTTTGACGGCATGGATCGGGTAGAGAAAATCGAGAGCAAGCTGGAGCCTGAGTATGAGTTGACGTGGAACCGGATCAAACTCACCGGATGGGTGCCCCGTAGTGCGATTGGACCAAGCGAGGAGCGCTACTGGGAGTATGTGACCGATCTCCATGAGCTGGACTGCAACTTGTGCCATAAAACCTATCCGCGGGATAAGTGGATCATGTTTGATTGGCGCAATAACCTGAAGGAGATGCGCCGTTACACCAAGTTGAGCCAGGAGCAGTTACAATTGGTCAGTAATTGGGTGCTGCGTGGCGCACGTAACGATTCGGAGGCAGATTGATGAACAAGCCTGTTGCAACGGCTCTGTTACTCTCGATGATTGGATTCGGAGTTGCTCCTGCGTTGGCCAAAGCGGCCGATGAGCCCGGCATGCAGGCGCAGCAGACGCCGATGAAACGGGATCACCTGTTCGAAGAGCGGGCGGGAACCTGGAAGGCGACTTGCGATGAGATGGAGCAGAGCAAGGTCTACTGCCGTATGTTTCATATCGAGCAGTTCGGTGAGTGGAAAGCGAAGAATTTTATCCAGCTGGGGCCTGCATGGACGCCCGATTCGGTTGGTTTTGTGGTTGCCACCTATCAGGGTTTCAAGGCCGGAACAACGGTTACCATCGGTATCGATAAACAGAGTCGGCATAAGATCACGGCACCGAAAGGCAACAATCTGATGATCTCTCCCGATATCGCTGCGAAAATCCTCAAGGAGATGGAGCAGGGACACAAGATCGTGGTGACCTTCAACTCTCACAGTGGCGTGCGCCATCTCACCCTGGCTGAGTTGGGACCCTATCAAGCGTTGTTGAGCAAAGTGAAAGGTCAATTGGCCAAAAACAGTCAGTCAGCGAGTGCTGAATAGGCATGGATGGGAGAGGAGGCGTTATGGCTAAATTCTTCGTAACAGTCATTGCACTCTGCCTGGGCGTAATGACGCCGCTGGTTGCCGGTGAAATGAACGGCGAACAGACTTCACAAAAGAGTTTTCGCGTGGGGGTTACCCAACCGCCCATGTTTACACTGGCATCTGCCCTGGCCTGGGGCAGTCCGGTGGAGGTTGTGTTGGTGGAGCGGGACCAGAGTGGGGATTGGAAGATCCCCACCGGTCTTACCGTACTCTTCTGGAGTGGTGCGACACTCGAGCCCGAACTTGGTAGACAGTTGAGTGAATCCGGTCAGGCGGCTGTCTCGCTGATCGATGCGGCAGGTGTGCATCAGCTGGCCAAGCGGACCCCGGCAGACTGGAAGGGTCCGAATGAAGATGAAGATCCGCACATGGAGTCTCTGGGCAAGGGCTATGGCATGGTGCAGACGATTCGGCCGGAAGGCATGATCGACACCATGTACTGGCTCGATCCATTAAACGCGATGGCGGCCCTGGAAGCGATCACCATGGTCTATCAGGGATTGGATCAACGCAACCACTGGGCTTATCAAGGTAACTCGGATCAGATTATTCAGGCCCTGTGGGAGTTGGATATCCGGGTTAACAAGCTTCTGCATGAAGCCAGCAGTCAGCCGTTTGTGGTCCTGCAGGATGAGTTTCAATACCTTGAACAGCGCTATAAGCTGCATACGGTCCCTGCCGGTGGAACGGCCCAGGATATCGTCGATAAAGCCAAGGCCAGAGGGGCTAAGTGTGTGGTGGCGGCAGAACCTTTTGATCAGCATCTTATGTCGGTGCTGGATCAGGCCGGTTTGAACCGGGTGGTTTTGGATCCCGCCGGTCAACAGATGCCGAAAACCACGGGTGGCTACTTTCAGTGGTTTGGCAATCTGGCCTCCAAACTGAATGATTGTGTGATCCGCTCCTGATGGATTCGCTGTTACGCATCCTGGCGCTGCTGGGATGTCTCGGGCCACTGGATCTTTTGTCTGCCTCGTTACCGGTACTGGTGAATGGAGCCTGGCTCTCCGAGAACCGACATGAGGTTGTTGTGCTTGATGTCAGATCCCGTGCCGAATTCATGGCAGGTCATTGGCCGCAATCCCGCTGGGCCGGTTTCAATGAGCTCGATTGGCAGGTTGAGCGTTACGGACTGCCCGGGTACCTGCCCGGTGAGAATGGACTGGCAGCTCTATTGGGCAGTCTCGGATTGGCGGGGCAGGAGTCTGTGATTGTCGTCGGATCCGCCAGAGGTCCCAGGCAGATTGCAGAGGCATCGCGTGTTGTCTGGAGCCTGATGATGGCTGGTTTTCAGCAGGTGGCGCTGTTGGATGGAGGTATTGAGTCTCTCTCCAGTGATGATCTGCAACAGGGTATCTCATCCATTGAGGCGAAGCGGTGCACCATCAATTGGCAGCCTGATCTTTTGGCCGACAGCAATCGGGTGGAGGATCTGCTGGACAACAACAGACCGGTAATTGATTTCCGTCCAAGCCTCTATTTTGATGGCTACAAGCGTGATCCGCAGGTAGCTGAAGGGGGCACGATTTACGATGGTGTGGGGATACCGCCTGTGCGTCTGCTGGATAAGAATACCGGGCGGTTCCTACCAGTGGAGAGACTGCAGCAGGAGTTTCAGCGTTATGACATCCAGACAACAGGGTCAGTTGCCGCATTCAGCGATACCGGTGTCTGGGCCGCATTGGGTTGGTTTGTGCTGCACCAGATTCTGCAAAACCCGAATGCCCGGCTCTATGATGGCTCCCTGGTGGAGTGGATAGACTGGGGTGGCGAGATGCATGACAGTACCGATGATATGGGTGGCCCAATCGGTTAAGTTTTTTAACTCAATTCAGATCTGTAGGTAATCAAAATGCAACAGGATTACAGCTTGAATGGAAAAAACATCAAACAAATGATTCTCCCACTCTTGGGCCTGCTTGTTCTGCCTCTCCTGGCAATCGCGGAAGGGACGCCTTTCGGTTGGCAGAGAGAGGTTACTGCGCTTGTTTCTCAGCTGCAGTACAAAGAGGCAGGAGAGAAGTTGAAAAGCTACTGTGTGGATGAGAAAAGTGGTGAGCTTTGCCTGGTTCTGGCCTCTGCCTATTTTGAAGGTGAGATCAAGTTCGGTATTGAAACAAAAGATATCGTTGAAGCCTACAAATATACCAAGCTTGCCTGTGACTATGGTTCCGAGTCCGGATGTGAGGCCTATAAAGGGGCTGTTGAGAAGGGGGAGCTGCTTCAATTGGTGCTGTATGAACCTGGCATTGTGGATCGGGGTGCACAACTGAAAAAGGCGATCCAACAGGGATTGGATCTGAATGTGACAACCATGTTCAGCAGGACGCTTCTGCAAGAGGCTGTCAGTGAGGAGAAGGGGGAAGCGGTCAAGTTATTGCTGGAGAATGGCGTGGACGTCAACTATCGGGTCAGTGAAGAGGATCTGACACCGCTCATGTATGCCATCAATACAGGCAATCAGGAGTTGGTCAAGCAGCTGCTCGAGTATGGTGCTGATGTGAAACAGACGATGATCGCGCCAGACTATCTGAAAATGGAGAAGGACGTTGTGGATGCCTGCGATTTTGCCAACAAACTGGAAAAGCGCGAAATGTCAGTGTTGTTGAAGTGTGGCGATAGAACCGTAGCCCAGGAGTAGGCGAAAATTTCTTCATAAAAATAGTGAAGGATTACTCACTCATAAGGTAGTCAATCATTACGTTTCATATATTCAGGTATGACAGGGATTGGAATCATCTGTCTAATTGTTGATTGTTGTCTATTGGCGCCATCAGTGTTCATCGCTCTCTGAAATAGTAGTGACAGTCACCACAACTCATGCGCACATCGTTGACAGCTCGTTTCATTGTTTTCATATCACTTGGGTCGACCGTTTTAAGCGCCATGATCTTACGGCGATTGTGCTGTATGGCGCTTTGAAACCCTCGTGGATCGCTCCAGATCAGGGCCAGTGCCTCTGACTCCGGGTGTTGATCCCCGGCCGGGAATAGATCCTGGTAGATATCATTGAGGTTCAACAATGCATCCACATGGGTTGGGATGTGGTTTTCGATCGACAGTTCACCCTTTACATAACCTTGCAGAGCTTTCAGATGATTGGAGGCATTTTCCATGATTCTTGAGCGATAGTGATAGATCTCCTCCACACTGTCATCCGTGGTGGCGGTGGCTGGCAGCAGCATTAAAATCAAACTGAGACTGGCAAGAAGTTTCATGTTTCCTCTTACTGGTTAAGTGCAGTAATCAATTGGATCAGTACTAGGGGCTGTTGGATTAGGGTTAACAGGCCCTAACGCAAACTAGCTTCGTTTAAACTCACATCGAGGCAGTTGCTCAGCAACTGCAGGACTGGCTTGCTTTCCCAATCCACCGCACCGATCAGCATCCCTTTTACCATACCCTGCTGATCGACAAACAGGGTCTGGGGCAGGGCGCCGATCCTGTGGTCGTAGGAGATTTTACCAAACCGGTCAGCTGCAACCGGCAGATGGGTGATTTCATGGGTTCGATAGAATCGGTTTGCTTCCGAGACACCCTTCCCGTCCCGGACCAGAGGGAGGATCATCAATTGGTCCGGTGAGATGCGAGCCTGAAGCCGATCCATGGATGGCATCTCCTCTCGGCAAGGGGTACACCAGGTAGTCCAGAAATTGACCAGTAACGCACGTGGGCCTGGGAGCGTATCAAGAGGGACCTTTTGCCCTTCGCTGTTATAAAACGCGTTTCTGGAAACCGGTTTAGGGTCGGCATAAGCACGGAAATGACCGCTTCCGAATGCCTGGCTTTGGCATCCTTGCGGAGCCTGCGGCTCTGCTGCCACAGGCCCCGAGATGAGGATAAGTCCAAGCAGGAGCAGCTGAGTGCTGCGAGGTTTGAAATAAGTCACTGGACGGCTTGCTGTGCCAGCTGCGCGAATACCTGGTCCAGGTCATCCAGCAGGCGGCAATCCTCCAGGCTGTAGGTGCTGCGCAGAGAGCTGGGTTTGCGGTAGATCACCCGGGTGCCCACATCATCCTGGAATACTGCAATTTTAAGCGGTAACTCCAATCCGGCGGCGGGATCGTGCCACATGATGCGCGCATTCTGGTTTGATTTGCCGAATGCGATCACCTTTTTCACAGAGTTTGCATCACCGTGGTCGTAGACAGAAAAGACTTTGAAACGCTGTTCTGCGAGCTGCTTTTTCAAGCTTTCCACGATCTCGTTGGCAGAGGCCTTGGCTTCGATTTTTACCAGATCACCATCGGCTGCCAGTAGTGGGGTAATCATTAACAGGGTTAACAATGGGAGTAGGGTAATACCCCTTAGTAAACGGCTCATGATTAATGATCTCCTGACTGCTGGATCTTAAAAATACGGACGATTACTTTAACGACTTCAAGAACTCGATTACGTTCTTGCGTTGCTTATCCGACATCGGTTTCACGCCGACAACAGGAAACGCCATTTTATTGTCCGGGATGAGCGCTTTGGGATCCTGCAGATAGGCGTCGAGCGTTGCTTCATCCCAGACGATGGAATCCGCTTTGCTGAGATGTGCAGCAGAGTATTCATAGCCTTCCACTGAACCGGCAGATTTTCCATACACCCCCCAGAGTGGTGGGCCAACCCTGTTTTGTTTTTCTGCCGTGATGTCATGGCAGGCAAAGCACTGCTTAATGGCGACTTTCTTCCCCTTTTTCACCATCTTTTTAATCTTTTTGGCATCATCCATCGCCATCACTTCAACGCTGGCCAGCGGTAGGGCAATGACAATAGCCAGGGCAATCAGAGCAAACTTCTTCATCAAAAAACTCCTAAAAACTGGAAACCTGCTGAAGTAGAAACAGAAGTTTCTACTGAGAGAGTTCCGCGTATGTGTTTAATACAGCATGGGTTTTGCTAACTTGAGTATGTCGCAATATCCATGCCAGTCGAAGTGGGTTTTGTCGGTTTCCCTTTGCAGGAATTGACCGGTAACGGTAAGGGGCCGATATATGTTTGAAAGTTGGGGAATCATCGGCCTAAGGCGTCTCCAGTCTGAATCCTTCCGAGATCGTTTACAGTTGATCCTTGGCTTGTTGATTGCCTGTAAAGGCTGTGAAATTGAACGAATCGTTCAATCGAAAAACATGGATATGAACAGACCGTTCCAGAGATTCCGAAGTCAGCAGTTAAAGAGACAGTTCCTGGATCACTAGGTTTACCCTTCGGAACAGACATCGTATTATCCCAGCAGCTTGAGGAAGTACCGGTAATGGGGCTCCGGGCTGCTGATTATTCATCGGGAGGCAAGGTGTGAAGCTGTTTCATCAAACACGATTTCAGAGACGCTGGTTGGCGGCGTTACTGACACTTTTTGTACTCCTCTCGGGTAAGGATTTGCTCGCGGAAGCGGCTCAGACTGATGCGACCCAACAGCCTGTTGGTCTGATCGGGGACTGGTGTCGGGAGAAGAAGCGCATGATCACCCACTATGCGGTCAAGCAGGGAAGTCTATTTATCCGTGGCGGTCGAAGCGGACGGACCCACAGGGCCGATCTCAACTGCAATGACGACTATACCGAGTGCGAGGCCCAGACCATTCGTGGTTGGGGGACACCGGTGACTGAAATTCTGCGCCTGGAAGGTGAGGAGATGCATCTTACCCGGATCTGGGGTGGGGCCTGGAAAGATAAAACCTATCAATTCATCTTTACCCGTTGTCCCAAGTGGTGAGTGCCTGGTGTAGGCAGTCACTGCCTTAGAAACTCAAATCCACTGCAAACAGCAGCATGCCCAGTAGCAGCAGCAGACCCAGGGCAACCATACTCAAACCAAATCCAAAGAAAGCGATCTGTACCGCGCGGGGTGGCTGGGTAATGATGCGTTGTTGTAGATTGCCTTCGTTCTGCATGCGTTCGATCCAGGCGGGATGCTCCTGCTCCAATGCCTGAAGTTCGGCTGCGCCATGGAAAATATGTGCATTCAACGGGAAGGCGCTGGGGCGATAACTCTCGATAAAAAAGTGCACCACAAAAATGTGAGCCATCGCCAAGATGGCCTCCACCTTGTGGATCCAGCGGGCCACATTCATCATCCATCCAGGCAATACTGATGTGGTGAGCACTGAATCAAACATCACCAGACCGGTTGTGCCAACGATCACCAGTCCCCACCAAACCGCCCAGTAGTCGAACTTCTGCCACCAGGACCAACGGTCGAATACCGGATGCTCTCTTCGACCAAACAGCCAGGCCATATGCTGATGAATCGCCTTGAAATCATTCCAGGTCCAGACCAGGCTGTCCGGTCCTCTGAGAAAGCCAGGTTTGCCGATCACCGCAGAGCGAATCAGGTAGATGATATGTGCGCTGAATATTCCCAGCAGCATCAGACCGAAAAGTCGGTGAACCCATACCGCACCTTCGGCACCGGCGAATGGAAGTGCCAGCAACTTGCCGAATTCGGTTTCGATGGTCATCCATGCCACACCGGTCAGAGAGAGCAGCATGAAACAGACGATAAGGCCTGTGTGCAGCCAACGTTCACCCGGGGAAAATCGTTCTATCAGAAGACTCTGGCTATCGGCTTGAGTGGTTTCCCCCCGCTGTATCCAGTGTTGTCTGATTTCACGCCAGGCCCAGACTGAGGTGTAGGGCATGAAGAACAGAAACACCCCAAACGCCAAAGCGAGAATCGCCATGGTTGACCAATAGAGGGCGGGGAATCCTTCCCGGGTCTGTCTCGACCAGGGGGGCTTCTCATGGATTAGATAGCTGCCCATGCCGGGGCCGGCGTTTTCGTGACATTTGGCGCAGACCTTCTCGTAACGGTGTTCCGCAAAGGCCGCCGCGTTTGGGTTGTTTATGCCGGCCACAGGTTTCGAGATGTGGCAGTCCCGGCAGACCAGTTCGGTACGGGCATAGTGCAGATTTTTCTGCTGCCCTTCGTGGCAGCTGAGACAGTAGCGGGCGTGGTAAAAGGATTTTACATTTTCATGAGCATCCGCGTTGACGGAGTTGCGTCTTACCGGCCCCTGTCCTGGGCCAATGGACTCTAGCCAGCTGCTGTGTTGTTTGTCAGCAGGCATGAACAGAGTGGGATCGTTGGGATCCTCAAAGCCCCTGTCTGCCAAGGCTGAGTGGCTGAACAGAGCCATCAGGCAGACTAGACAGCCGGCAATGCCCAACCTGCGAATCAGGTGGTAGCGACAGGGAAAGGGGTATTGCGCCATCTTTAACTCGGGTTCAGCCAACCTCTAGGGATTTTCTCAGCCACACTCAACAGATCGGTATAGTGAATGACAGCCTTCCTGTTGATCGATCTGGATCGGTTTACCGGGTAGCCTCCGGAAACTGAATATTTAATGTGAGCCTGAAAGTGGTGTTTCAGTTTGTTTGTGCCGAACTATTGTCCCTGGCCTGTAAACAACAATATATATGGCTTGTGCCGATCTTTCATGCTTTGTATGCTGCGAGAGAGATTATTAATACCTAGTGATATTGGGGTTTTCCCGGTGATGCCGTGTATTTGGTTCATGATGTGGTGTTCAGGTGGAGTCTGGCTGGTTCTGTTGTGATTCATGCCGTTGTCTGTTAACGGGTGCAACATTGTGACACGACGCTGCCATACTTGACGCAGTTATCTGGTAAGGTGATCAGAATGGACTTTCAGAGAATGTTTCGAAGGTCGACAAAATAGAGAAAACTGTTATGAATAGAACGAGAGTAGTTTCCTGGATTGCATCGATGTTGCTTCTACTTGGCAGTGGACAAGTCTGTGCTTATGGCAAAACCGGAGCGGCACCGAATCGTGACGCAATTCCCCATACGGGCAGTGTATTGGAGGCAATTTCCACGGCCGGTTACACCTATCTCCGGGTGGAGGAGGCAAGCAGCGTTTACTGGATTGCTGTACCGGAGACTCAGGTTGAGGTTGGTGAAAAGATCAGTTTTTACGAACAGATGTTGATGGAGAATTTCACCAGTAAGACATTGAACAGAACCTTTGACAGGATCCTGTTTGTCGAGGCGATCAGCAAAGGCGAATCACTTCCGACCAAAGCCCATGCTCAGCCGTCAAAAAACAAACAGCCGCCAAAACCGATCGCGGCGCCACAGCCACCCGTCGAGCTGGGTGACCCGGTAGGGCGCTTTACGGTAGAGCAGATCTTTGAGAAAAAGCAGGAATTGAGTGGCAGTGTGATTGAAGTGAAAGGCAAAGTATCAAAAGTCTCCAGCCAGATCATGGGCCGGGATTGGGTGCATCTGGAAGATGGAACCGGTAGCAAACAGACGAAAAATCACAAGATCATTCTGCGTACGACTCAAGCCGGAATCCGTGTCGGAGATGAAGTTGTTGCGAAAGGCCAATTGTTTACCAATAAGGATTTCGGTTATGGGTACTTCTATCCGGTTATTCTGGAAGATGTGGTATTCAATAAATAAAAATATTTGATATTCAAAGATTGAAAGGAACCATCCAGAGGGGTTTTTTAATGCGGTCCTGACGATTCTCGCATTCAGCAGGGTCGGTAACTCATACTCTTTGGGATCTGATCTGAACTGTATCGAGCAAAACGGCTATCCGCAGAGATACTTCAGTTGGATTGCGGATTGCTCAACAGTTTTGCCAGCTTGGCAAACTCTTCAATGGCAAGTGATTCGGCGCGGATACCGGGGTCGATTCCAACAGACTCGATCGCTTCTGTGGTGAGTGTTTTCTTCAGGCAGTTACGCAGCGTTTTTCGACGTTGTGAAAAGGCATCGGCAACCACCTGGCTGAAGTTATCCCAATTGTCGATCTGGTAAGGCAGGCTGTCATGCGGTACTAAACGGACGAAGGCTGAATCGACTTTCGGGGGGGGATTGAAGGCCCCGGGACCGATACTGAACAGGGGAGTCACCTCCGCTCTGGACTGCAGCATTACCGACAGACGGCCGTAGCTTTTTGATCCAGGATCGGCGCCCATCCGCTCTACCACCTCCTTTTGCAACATGAAATGCATATCTTTGATGCAGGCTGACTGATCCAGCAGGTGAAACAGCAAAGGTGTGGAGATGTTGTAAGGCAGGTTGCCGACTACCCGTAGGGGTCTCTCCGGTACAGCCAGCATGGAGAAGTCGAATTTAAGCGCATCGATGTTATGGATTTGCAGATTGCCGAGCGTTGCGCAGCGGTGTGCCAATGGCTCGATTAAATCCCGGTCAAGTTCAATGGCATGCATCTGGCTGACCCGAGGCAGGAGTTCTGTTGTGATTGCTCCCTGTCCAGGACCGATTTCCACCAAATTGTCATCGGTTTGCGGAGTGATGGCATGGACGATACGCTGGATGATGCCCGGATCATGCAGAAAATTCTGACCAAACCTCTTTCTGGCTCTGTGTGGTGTAGGATTGCCCATATTGAAATTAGTGTTAACAAGTTGATAGGGATTAATGGATTGAGTTTATCCACTAAAACCAGACGCTTATGATATCAGTTGTGAGGTATTGAGTCGCATCGAAAATCACGATTGTGATTTGAGTCAAGCGCCACACTTGCGCACAATGAAAACATTGAAATTTCCAGGTCAAGGGTGGACTTGATACGGTTCTACGAAGTTTTTCCAGCTAACAGCAAATGCCGTATCGATGCGACGTATGCCATGCGTGGCAAAGGCTTCAGAATCGCAGTCCTTGGCTCTGAGCAAACTCGAATGGAGAGTTTTTTCTACCTGCTTCACGAAAGATTATTGTCAAAAGTGCCTGTTATTTGGAACAACGGGCCGATTTGGTGTCACCCGTGAAAAAACCGCAATCTCTCATAACTAACTGTAATCATAAAGTTTTCTAAGCTCGACAAATAATTTCTGCCTTAGAAGTAATTTTTAAACCATTTCTAAATCAACTCTTGTCGAAAATAGATATTTGATGTTCTAACACTTGGTAAGACGCTGTTTTTGAAAAGAGCTTCTCTGTTCAAATCAACGGATTGAATTCAACTATGCAAAGCCAAATCGGCTTATTCTTCACTCTTAGACTAAACCTTTTTCTTCAACAGTCGCTAAAGTAACAATAATAAATAAAGAGTAATGGAGTATCACCCAAACCGTAACCCTAGTTAATCTCGGAGAATCAGAGGTGAACCCGACCACATCCGAAGTCAGCAACGATCTCCAAATCGGTTTCACCTCAGCACTGGGATCTTTGCGAAAGTATACTCTGGTTGCCGCGATAACTTGGACGTTGCTGATCACAGGCGTCTTTGCCTGGACAGTACATGACCAGGGTAATCGCGAGTTTGCCACCGCACTCAGCGTCGCTCGCGCCTACTTCCAAAAAGATCAGGCAGTGCGCCAGTGGATTGCGGCTCAGGGTGGTGTCTATGTAAAGATCACAGAACAGACACAGCCTAACCCCCATCTGGCGGACCTGCCACATCGGGATGTCACCACCGATGCGGAGCAACAGCTCACCCTGATGAACCCGGCTTATATGATTCGCAAGATCAACGAACGTTTCAGCCGGATGCATAATGATTATATCCACATTACCAGCCTGAAACCGCTGCACGAGGAGAATGAGCCGGATGAGTGGGAGCGTGGGGTGCTTGAGACCTTTGAGGGGGAGTTGGACGAGGTAGCGAAAATTGTTGATTTTCGTGGTCAACCCACATTGCGGATGATGCGCCCGATGGTCGCAAAACGACGCTGCTTGAAGTGTCATGACCGGCACGGATATAAAGTCGGCGACATCCGTGGTGGAGTCTCCATCGCTATTCCTATGGCCCCCTATCGAAAGGACAGCAGTGAACAGTTGCTGCTGATCGGCACCACCCATGGGGGAATCTGGCTCTGCGGACTGTTGGGTATCGGCTTTTACACACGGCAGGCTCGCCGTCATCTTGAAGATCGCCAGAATGCCATACACTCGCTGGCCCGTGCCAATAATTACAACCGGTCCGTCATCGGCGCACTGGGAGAAGGATTGCTCGGGTTCGATGACAAGGGACGCCTGACCTTCCTCAATCCAGCAGCGGAACAACTGTTGGGTTGGAAAGAAAGCGAACTTCTAGGTAAATCGATACACGGTTTTATCCACTACTTGAAAACGGACGGATCAACCTGCGGTGAGGATGAGTGTCCCATGTTGGGTGTGCTACAGAGTGGTGAATCACACACCAGTCGAGATGACCAGTTCATGAATCGGGAGCGTGAGGCCATACCCATCTCCTACATCACTACACCCCTCTTCGACCAAAATCAAACAGTAGGTGGCGTGGTGGCCTTTCAGGACATTACCGAGCAAAAACAGAACCTGCAGCGTATTGAATACCTGGCCCATCACGACAGCCTTACAGGCCTTCCCAATCGGGCCGCATTTCTGGTGGCGGTGGATAATGCGCTGGCCCATGCCAATCGCTACGACCACGGCCTTGCCCTGCTGTTTTTAGACCTGGATAACTTCGGCGTGATCAATGACAGCGCCGGGCATACAACCGGTGACGAACTATTGAGCCAGGTGGCAAAACGCTTGCGTCCTGAGATTCGCCAGCCTGACTTTGTAGCCCGTCAAGGTGGTGACGAATTCCTCATTCTGATGATGCCTGATGGAAAAGAGGAGCAGATGGGGGATGCTGCTGGGCATCTGGCTCTAAAAGCCACAACCCTTGCTCAACGCATCCTGGATACGATGCACGAACCCTTCCTGTTGGACGGGAAAAGTTACTATATCAAAGCCAGTATCGGCATCAGTCTGTATCCGGAGGACGCCAAGGATAGAGTTGAATTTTTGAAGAACGCCGATGCCGCGATGTACACCGCTAAAGGAGAGGGACGCGACACCTATGCGCTGTACGCTGGTGATCTAGCCCAGCGGATCCAACACCGCCACATGTTGGAGACAGGGCTCAACCAGGCAATGATAAAAGAGGAGTTTCACCTGGTATACCAACCCATCGTGGACCTGAATGACGGCAGAATATTAGCAGTGGAAGCTCTTCTGAGACTGGACTCGGCAACACTTGGTAAAGTCTCGCCCGTAGAGTTCATCCCAGTGGCGGAGGAGTGCGGCCTGATACTACCCATCGACCGCTGGGTACTGCAGACTGCCTGCCGGCAGATGGCAGAATGGTATGGCTCGGGCTTGGATCTGAAAATGGCCGTTAATTTGTCGACGCTTCAGCTTCAGCGGGAAGATTTGGAAACAACCGTACTCCAGGCCTTGGAAGGCGCACAGGTTCCTGCTTCGAAGCTGATTCTGGAGATCACTGAAGGTGCCACACTGCATGCCTCTCCTATCGTCATCGAGCGGCTGGAACGGCTGCATAAGCAGGGCATCGGATTGAGTCTTGATGATTTCGGTACTGGCTACTCCTCTCTCAGTCGCCTTAAGAATCTACCGGTGGATACGTTGAAGATCGATAAATCTTTCGTAAACGGTGTAGTGACAGACCGGGATGATGAACAGATTGTACTCACCACCATCGAGTTGGCCAAGAATCTCAATAAACGGGCATTGGCAGAAGGTATTGAGAACAGAGAGCAATGGCAATGTCTCGTGCGTAACGGGTGTCAGCAGGGGCAGGGGTTCTTTTTCAGTCGACCGGTGGGTGCTGCGGCCATAGAAAAGCTGCTACGCGAGGATGGGCACTGGAATCGTAATCTAACCGACTGAGTCTTTTCAAGAATGATAAATCTTTCCATTTCGTATTTACCGAGTTCATGAATAGAGGGTTTCTTGAGGACACTTTTCGTCCACTTCAGAGAGGAAACTCTGTGCTGGATAATATGGGTCAGACAGTTATATCCCCTCAGCTTAATCCTCTTCTTGTGAAGGACGGACACTTCAGTTTAAGTGGATGGGAATGCCTAGAGCCGTGAATCGCTCTTTAACCTTCGTAGTAAACAACCCACCAGTAAACGACTTGCCAGTCGAAATACCAGAATGGGTAAAATTGACTGATTTGTGTCTTACGTGACACAGGGCTATGGTACTCTTACGCGAACACGACGAATCAAGTAGGAAACCAGGTGAACTATGCAACTCAAAACGATCTCTATTGCTTTATGCGCTCTATTAAACTTTAGCCCTTCTCAGGTTTTCAGCCAGGACAGCGTTCTGAATATGAATAATGGGAATTTCAAAGGGACTACTATCTATTTGACAGCTGTCGAGCGAGAAGCAGTACTTTCGGAGATGCGTGGGTTCGTTAAAAGCACGGCGGGTATCGTCAAAGGCCTCTCAGCTGAAGACATGGAAATGGTGACCGCAAGTGCCAGAAAGTCTGGAAGAGGAGCAGGTGCCCATATGCCGCACACACTCCATAAAAAACTTCCTGTTTCGTTTAAGAAGCTTGGTTCAGATACACACCGGAGATTTGATGAGCTGGCGCTTGATGCTGAACAGTTGGGTGATGCTGGGCACTCCCTTTCTCAGCTTGGTGCATTGCTGGACAATTGCGTATCGTGCCATTCATCTTTCCGAATTAAAGTGAGATAGTCAAAGTATCACCTGCCCGTACGGGCTGCAATACCGTTGAATGTTTCACCAAATCGGTCGGCTGGCCATTACCGCCTAAACTGAATCTTGAGAACACAGATATGCTTTTCATGCCGGTACGATCGGCTCTGTTAGAAAGCAATACGATTATTTCCATGGGGTTGTGCTAAAAAATTGCCGCTACTGATCGTATAGCCTACACATCAAATAAGCTTTACAGTGGCAGTCAATTACTGATGTCACTCTCAAAACGTTTTTACCGCTACTGGGTGGCCCCTTCATGCGCTGTGACTTACTTCGTGGTACTGATTATGATGACGGCCCGTTAGTGACAGAGAAGCGCTATGCTGCATTTGCTCTAGTTATTACCGGTAACGTCGGTAAGTCAGAATTGCAGAATATGTTGATGATAATTGAACCAAAACTCTATAGGCCAACCCGCAGTCATAAGGTGGCGGTACAACAGACCCAAATATTTTTTATCAGACTGTAAAATAGCTCGGTTTTGTTCAAAGCTCATGTTTCTCAGGGCTGTGAATATGTCACATTATTTCAGTAAATAATGGCATAGGAAGATAATTCTGCTTATGTGACACTAATAGCACCTCAATAGAAGGAATAACAATCAAGGAGGGAGGTGCTCATGAAACGTATTATCATCTATGCAGCGCATTATCCATGGGTTGTTATTGCTGTCCTAAGTGTTATAACACTTGTTGCACTGACACGGCTGCCTGATCTTAATATTGAGATAGCTGCAGAAGGGATGATGGTCAATGATTCCAAGGCAATGACCTTATACGACTCTACTGTAGAAATCTTTGGCAGTGAGAATGCCACTGTAATTTATCTTGAGGATAAAGATCTTGTAAAACCTGATAACTTGGCCGCGATACAAAAAATTGTAAAAGAAATAGAACGCATCCCTCAGGTGTCCCATATCACCAGTCTGTTTTCTTTAAGGTATCTACGAACCAAAAATGGTTATATCTTTACTGATCCATATTTTAAATCGATACCTGAAACTGAGTCTTCAGCAATTTCCATTGCCAAAGCTGCACTAGCGAATCCGCTGGTCGAGAGAAATCTTATCTCCAGGGATGGTACTGTGATGGCACTCAATCTCTATTTCGATGTGCCAGAGTATAAAACAGGATTTGATGAACAGATGGTAAGCAAGTTGGATGCAGCCTTACTGCCACTGAAGAAGCGCTTTCGTACCGTTTTCCACATTGGGGGGCCATCTATTCGCGCCGGTATTTCTGAGCAAATCCGAAAAGATCAGAAAATGATTCTGCCATTGGCACTGCTGGTTCTGATCTTAACGCTTGGGTTGATGCTTAGACACCTGACAGCTGCTTTTATACCGTTCTTGACTGCCAGTCTAAGTGTTATCTGGGTATTAAGTGTCATGGCAGTACTGGAAATACCGATAAATATCACAACGTCAATCATACCTGCAATACTCATAATTGCAGGCTCTACAGAAGATATCCATCTCATATCTGAGTATCAGGCTGGTCTATCAGACGGATTGGGGGCTCTAGAAGCCAATCACTTCATGGCTCAACATATGGGGATGGCTGTTCTGCTGACATTTATTACCACCTGCCTGGGATTTCTTTCTATTTCACTTAATCAGATCGATTTATTACAACAGTTTGGATTGGTTGCGGCCATAGGGTTAACACTCAATTTCATCATTACTGTCACTCTGGTTCCTGCTTGCCTTCGGTTGATCACTCAACAGGGGCAAACAGTCGTGACACTGAAAAGTGCAGGTTTCGACAGGCTTGCATTGCACATATTTGATCACATATCGATGAATCCAAGGCTGTTTATATTCGCTGTCATTATGATTATGGCATTCAGCAGTTTCTGGGCAACAAAGATTGAAATCAACAACGATACTATGGGGTATTTCGAAGCTTCAGATAAAACACCCTATCATGCCAAGATGTTGCAAAACAAACTATCTGGTGTTCATACGCTTTCTATTGTAGTAAGCGGCGAAAAGGAAGCATTTCTGAAAACGCACAACTTATTGGAGTTAAAAAAGCTACAGGGTTACATTGAAGAGGCAAGGCAGTTTGATAAAAGTTTTTCCTTTGCCGATTATATGGGTGTTGTGCATGGAGGTATCGATGGAGGGCAATCAGGTCAAACCTATCTGCCTGCAGTTGATGAGCAGATCAGTAGCTACATGGCATTGCTAGGTCATGCAAGTGCAAAATCGTTTGTCTCGCTAGATTATAGTCGTGCCAGAATTCTTGTCAGACACTCTATCAGCTCATCTAAACAATTGAATCAGGCAATAGAGAATATCCGCAGTTTTGCCAGTAACACTATTGACCCGCGACTTAATATTGAGGTTACTGGAGAAAGTTATCTTAATAGCCAGGCTGTGGACTATATGGCCGACGGCCAGTTACGCTCTTTGCTGCTCATGCTGGTTTTCATTTTTATAATCATCACATTGATGTTGATAAATGTGAGAGTTGGCTTGGTTGCTGTCATGGTAAATATCTTCCCTATTACAATTTTGTTTGGTGTGATGGGTTACTTTCATATTGCGCTGGATACAGGAACAATAATGGTAGCTGCAATTGCACTGGGTATTGGGGTTGATCATACCATGCATTTTATTGTTCGATATCAACGCCTGATTAATGAGGGGGCGCCACACGTAAAATCAATCATGCAAGTGATTAGAAGCGAATCAGTGCCAATTGTTTCTACTGCAATAGCTCTGGCAATGGGCTTCACCACATTGGCATTATCGAGTTTTCCACCTATTGCCTTGTTTGGTCTTTTAAGCGCCATGGTAATGTTGCTTGCTTTGATTGCAACATTCGTGATCACACCATTATTGTTGAGTAATCCATGGATGGACTATGAACCAGGCAGGTCGGCAGAATTGATTACAGTAATGCGATCAGAACTTCGCTATTAAAAGTTGATGCCTCCACTCACGCTGTTTTGCATAATCCATTTGACTGACATATCCCAAACTTGAATGAAATCTGTTTGCATTATAAAAAATAGTTAGTTTAAGGTCTTTTTCTTTGATTTATTATACGATTTGTGTTGCTTTGAATGTTAGTGATCTGACTTCTAGGTCTTTCTTTTTCGACATTTTGTTTAACAGTCCCCGGGCTCTACTATCTTTTCCAGCGATACAAGGAAATGTGTGAATGTCTTTCTCATTCGCGGTTTCACTGGCCGTGATTCCAGTTAATACCTAAAAAAAACCCCACAAATGCTGGGCATTTGTGGGGTCTGTGCGTAGCCTGTTAAACAACGCGAAATAACCCATCAGTCTTTTTTACTCCATTACAGCTCTTTGTCTGCTCGATTAGCTCAACTGTTTGTCAGTACTTGTACGATGCGATCACTCTGAAGTGATTCTGGGTCAGATCCTTACCCTCGATACCGTCGTACTCGCTACCCCGGTTTGCCAGGAACGTTTTCAACATGACATTCTTCTTTGGCTTGTAGACGAGCACGATATCCGCCTCGTAGGCATCCGTCTGCGGTGCCACCATGCCCGGGCCGCTCAGGCCCAGCACCTTGCGCGGCGCTGAGGTATCCGACTTGCCGTAATTGGCGTAGCTCACCTTGATTATCAGGTTTTTCATGATCTTGTAAGAGGCACCGATCTTGTAGGCGTCGACATTCTTACGGTACTCATTACGGGAGAAGATGGAGCTTGTGTAGGCGGGATCGCCACCCCAGGCGTTGAGCATGGCTGTATCACCACCAGAGCTGTTTACTGCGGCATAGACTGACCACTTTTTGCTGCCTAAAGCAGCCTTGAGTCCAAACAGGTCGAAGTCAAGGGTGCCGCCCAAATGATCCCCCGTCTCCTGCTGATTCAGGTATTGCCCCGACAATTTCAGTTTCATCCCTTCGAGGGGAATCATGGTGTCGGCATGCAGATAGACGTTGTTGGCGATGTCATCCACATAGTAGTCCCAGAGACCGATAGTGGTATTCTCCAAACCTGTATAAGTCGCATTCGCCACCGTGATGCCATTAGTTTCAGCTGCTCCAGAGCCGAATGTGGCTGTGCTGATCTCGTGAAATTCCGCCTGTCCGATTAAGCTGGAATTGATCGCGGCACCGGCAGTTTTTGTCGCTTCGCCAATCAGTCCAAAGTCAGTCATGGCACGGGCGCCGAATGACATCTCGGTAATTTGTGCCGCACCCAGCTTAAGACCATCAATCGCAGTCGTCGATGCGCCATAGGCCCTGTAGAAATTCGGCATATTGCTATAGGCGATGGTGGTCAATGGGGTTGCATAGCGCTGATTACCGCCGTGGAGCGTAAATTTTTCTGCGTTATATTTAAGGTAGAGTTCACCCAGCTGTGATTTTGTGGAGCCGTCGTCGGTCACAAACATGCCTCGGGCTACTCGTTCGGTCTCAAAATCGGTGATACCGAAGATATCGCCATTGGCATAGAAACCGGCACCCGCTTTCAGATTGTTCCATGCCTGACTCTCATACTTCAGCTTGAGCAGGTAAGAGGTGCCATTATTTGGGTCATAGCCGTTATCCTCTGCGTAAAGGATGGACATACCCTTGATCAAGACATCGAGATTCCCGAGGTCTTTGCCATCTGACGAGATACTCACCGCCATGGCCGAATTCACACAGAGTCCCAGTACTGCCGTCGATGCACACGCCAGTTTCTTCATAGATAACTTCATTACTCCTCCCATCATTGATTTCAGAAACCCTTGAGGCTTCTGCCCAGTCATCAGCATTTATTAGTATTTTTGAATGGCTGGACGCCAAAACTTGTCACCCACTGTTAGCGCGATAAGCGAACCGCCCTTACGAGTGGATCAGTGGATGTTGCCTCCCCAGGCAGATACACAAGCTACCGGTATTAATATGGCTGGACAAAGGGTTTTTTCGTACGATTTCGTACGTTTTTTTCTACTGGCTTAGTCCCATATATTCAATCACTTACAAAGCGCAGTCACTGCGTATCAACGAAATCTAACGTGATTTTGGAATAGGGTGCGAAGTGGTTTCCTGCAGATAGGCGGGATAGACAAGAGTGTGGGGTTATTATCGCTTATCGTTCAGGCCAGAGAGCAAGAGTCGGAGCTCCTCCAACGCTTGTTGCAGCTGTGTGCGTTGGGGAGTGACTTTTCGATTCACGCACTGAAGTACAAATTCGGCTGTCGCAATAACCCTGTTGCTTCGAGGGTTGTTAGGGCAGCTCTCTATGTGGAGGTATCTATCCAGCGTACGAGTTGTGGGTGTGGATTTATCGATATAGACAGGCCAGATCCCACTCTCTTCAGCCAACGCTAATTTGTTTTTTCCAAGGTCGTGTTCCCAGCATGTGAGGGCTGCGTGCATCACCAATACAACCCTCTCTTTCAGTAACTGTTTCTCAGTCTCGCGATCAGATCCGTTGTTCAAGGACGCATCGCTATCACTTCCCGCTAGTTGGCTTGGGCTGACACGTGCAATTTCTAGAATTGATTCCAGTGACGCCTCTACTGCCTGCAGACGTTGCTCATTCTGCTCCATACTGTTTACAAGCAATTCCGTTAGCTTTTCATCCTCATCTCCGGATATCGGCTGCATGACGATCGTCTGCCTGATGCCATCGGATAATTTCACTGGGTTGATGGCGGCATCAGCGACAAATTGACGCCCATTCTTTGCCAGACACTCCAACTGTTGATGTTGCACCTGGTCTGGTAATGCGTGCTGAGTCAGATCACTGATCGTCTCAGCACCTGGAAAGAGGTCGTCTAGATCGAGCTGGCCGATTTCTTCCTGTGAATAGTGAAAGAGTTTTAATGCCGCTCTATTGAAGTAGATGGCTTCACCATCCTCGCCAAAACAGAGGATAGCGCTCTCATCAAGATCTAGAAGACGCTCCAGCTCGCTGTTACGGACCCGAATCTGTCCTGCCATTTTTTCGAAGCCATTCGCGAGAGTTGCGAATTCTCGCAATCCCCGCTTGTTGACATGAAAATCCTGATTCCAGTCAGTCATCTGTTGCATTCCATCCACGAGTCTGTCCATTGGTATAAATAGAAATCGATAGAACAACCAGAGTGCTAGCGACAGGATGCTCAGCGTAATCAGAATGTATCCACCAGTGGTTACCATCTGCGTAAACTCCATCTCCTCAAGCAGCACACTGACATCCTCATAACCGACTATCCTGAATACAGGTCTTCCTGCTGATGTATGAAGTGTATAGGTCACAGGAAGGTGAATTTCGTCCTCCACAGTCATCTCTGTGTCGAGGTGACTACCGGTGATAGTGAATATCTTCACAGGTGTTTTTGTGATACGGCTGATGTCAGGAAGGTTAAACGATGGATCGACGACAACTTCGAGATATCCCACGGCATGCAGTCCTCCTACCGGCACCAGGGTTGAATAAAGAGAGCCAGTGGGTGAATGCCAAAGCGCATCAATGGCCTTAAGCCGATCGATTTTCTTTCGCTGCGCGATTTTAGCCGCCAAATAGGATGGGAGATGATTCTCCAGCTGTTTCTCACCCGATTCACTTTGCACCAGGAGTTCCAAATCTGGAGTGTAGAGTCTTAACTTAACCAGATCGATTTCTGCGAATCCAGGAAATCCATTTATAAACGGGTCATTCAGAATCTCGACGATTCTTGGTAGCAGCTCTTTGTCATGTGGCTGTTTCAGCACATTGATCAAGTGGGTGTTATGACCCAGCTTCATGCCCAATTCAAAATTGTGCTCACTGATCTCTCTGATCACCTCCTGTGCGGCCACTTCCATCACGCGTGACAGACTCTTGATCTGAGCATCCAGTGCTGACTGTTTGAAATAGTACCCTGCCAATAACGAGAGCAGTACAGACGAGATGCCGACCATTGCATAGATGGAGACTGTTAGCGTCTTGATGGATAAGCGTTCTATACGCATTCTAATGGCCGTTTATAGTTTGTTATCTCTTGCACTATTCAGTGACTGCCGGTAACCGTTTTTCCTGCCACTCCTTCCATCCACCCCTAAACCAATAGATCGTCGAATAGCCCCAATCGATCGCCTTCGAAATGGCATCGGAACTCCTTTGACAGCGAATGCCATTACAGTAGAAAAGCAGTGATGTTGATTTGTCAGGAGTGATCGCCATAAGAAGTGCGGGCGTGAGAGTGGTGTTAAGGATATTGTGGGCTCCCTCGATATGGCCCTTGACATATTCTGATTTTTTTCTTGCATCAATCACAACAAGATCTGAATTGTTAAGAATTAACTCAATCGTCTCCTCAGCGCTGACGATGGTCGCTCCCGGCAGACTTTCCGGTACATAGGGCTTATCACTGGCGGATGCGACTGAAACAATCCAAAATAACAAAAATGCGAAGAATCTCACTTGACTAAGCTCTGTTAATTAACAATCCGAAAGCGCCAACTACCGATCTACTCCATAGGGTAGGATAAGATCCGTTGAAACAAGTTATATAAAGCAGAATAACAGATCACAGCAGTGTATATGTCGACTGCTGAATAGTGACACTTTGAATCTTCGACCACTGACAGCAAGGCATACTGTGATCAACTCCGCACGCATCTCATTAATTTATATAAGAATCTATGGATAGGTCAAACGATTTCAAACAATAACAGAGATAACACAGGAAATTGGCTCACCCAAGACCCGTGTGCCAAACGCTACCGCTTTTAAATCGTCTTTCTTTCTACTTATAAAAAGAAAGGAATTTATAACCTCAGTTGAGGTGATTTTTAGAGGTAAAAAAGATTCTATATAATAAAAACATTATATATCTATTAAAAACAACCGGTTAGGCTGTATAGGATGCAAATGTAAGATCTATGTCTCTGTGATTTCGGGGTTTTTATCCAGGTGACTGTAAATACAAACGTGATGCCATAGAACGAGAGCGAATTGAGTATCTATTAAATCGGCGATTAAGGTTGTTGTGTTTAACCGGCCTGCCAGGTTTGTCTGATTTCAAATCAGCTATCATGCTTGCGTCTTCACTAAGAAGTGATAATTTTCGCATTCCTTCCCATAAGAAAAGCCGGGCATTGCCCGGCTAGATCATAAAAACAAGGTTCTTAATGGGCGCCAACAGCTTTTGCAGCCGCTCCGGCAGGTACACTGAATGCGGAAGCGTTGACCAGGAAGTGTACCCAGATACTGGCCGCATAGCCGAGTGCAATCGCCCAGCTCCACTTCAGGTGGGCCATGAAAGTGTAGACACCGCGGGCGGTACCCATGACTGCCACGCCTGCGGCTGAACCAATCGCAAGCATTGAGCCGCCAACACCGGCTGTCAAGGTAACCAGCAGCCACTGGCCATGAGACATATCAGGCATCATGGCAAGTACAGCAAACATAACCGGAATGTTATCAATGATCGCAGAGAGAAAACCAACCAGGATGTTGGCATTGGTTGTGCCCAGATCGACATACATCATTTGAGAAACCAACGAGAGGTAACCGAGAGTTCCCAGGCCGCCAACACAGAGGATAATGCCGTAGAAGAACATTAACGTATCCCATTCGGCGCGTTCCAGTGATTTGAAGATATTGTAATGGTTGCTGCCATGGCCATGGTCATCCTGAGCACCACGCTGTTGTGTGGCATTATCCTCCAATGCCAACTGGTGTTCGCCAAGGTTGAGGTTGTCATCGGCCACCGCTTCATTTTTCGCTGCAGTATTAGTGGCATCCCGGCGCTTCAAATAGTATCCATAGAACTTAAGCAGGCCCAGACCTGTCATCATGCCGACAACTGGAGGCAGGTGCAAAAAGTTGTGTGCTGAAACTGCCATGATGATGGTCAGAATAAACAGCCCGACAACGATCCATGCACCATGTCGCAATCTGAATTCACCGGACTCAACCGGTTCCGGTTTCTCATTGGATACAGCCATTGACATGATGACAGCAGGTACCAGCCAGTTGACCAGGGAGGGGAAAAACAAAACAAAGAACTCCTGAAACTGAACAATACCTTTTTGCCAGACCATCAGTGTGGTGATATCGCCGAATGGAGAAAATGCTCCTCCGGCATTCGCTGCGACCACAATATTGATACATGCAATGGCAACAAAGGTTGTATTGGCGCCACCTACGGCCATTGCGACGGTTGCCATCAGCAGGGCAGTTGTCAGATTATCGGCAATTGGTGATATGACAAAGGCCAGAACACCGGTTAGCCAGTAGATAGTTTTTAGTGAAAATCCACGGGAAACAAGCCAAATACGCAACAGATCGAAAACCCCCCGTTCTTCCATGGTGTTGATATAGGTCATGGCTGCTAACAGGAAGAGGAAGAGTTCAGCAAACTCCAGCAGGTTATGCCGAACAGCTGCTTCTGCCGTATGCGTATCCCCTGAATTGACATAGACAATGGCCACAATCATCCAGATGACACCGGCAGCCACCATTACAGGCTTTGACTTACGTAGATGCAGAGCTTCTTCAGCAATGACAAGTGAATAGGCCATAACGAAGATAATGACACAGGCTATGCCTGCCCAATGAGAGGTGAAGTCCTGAAGCTGGATGCCATCACCAGCTGCCATTACCAATCCCGGTAGGGCAAAGAGCAAAAGTGCGATCAAACACTTTGGAATATTCATTGGTATCTCCCTTATCGATTCTGAGCTCATTTTTTTTAATACTGCTTTATTCAATTAACGGCAGAAAACCCCGGTAATTTATTATTTTTTCGTTAAATATAGTGCATTAAGGCTCAACATGGCGTTGATTGAATCTGACTTTAGCTCTTACTGCATCGATGACGACGCCATATCTATCCGATGAGATCTTGAATCAGGTCGGATTCGGAAGCTTTGCAGTTTTCATTTGCTGACCATGTTATCTCCACTTCCGAGTTTTACCTTTAATCTGATAACCACGTCTACAGTCGTGGAGTGTCAAATAATCAACTTCGTAACCTGTTGAATAGTTGAGGAAAATAGATTGAGGAAGGTTTCAGATTAATCCTTTTTCCGGGATTGCAGCTGGGGCCTGTTAACACTAATCCAATAGGCCCTAGCCTGGTTAGGTCTTAAGCCTGTGCTGTCATGTCCCTATTTGGTTCTGAATTATGAATGGTGGCACCAAGTGGTTTTCAATCTTGCATGTACTTTGGTCAGGAACTCATCATTTTCAGGTAAGAACAATCCGTGCCGCTTTTTTTCTACCCGGTGATCGGGTAGTCTGCCTGCGGCTGCCGGATTAATCTCTCTTGTCTCTATCATGCGTCTGGTATAGACAGAATATTTCAGTTGGCACTAGACTGCTGTAAAGGGTCAATGATCTGCCGCAGCGTTTCTGACGTTTCGGTCGTGCTATTGTCCAGAATCGAAATGGTGATCTGTTGAAACCATAAGTCACCGCAAATCATTTCAATCGTGATTAGAAAAATGACTGCCAACATACGATTAGCCAATCTCTTCTCCGCCCTCAATGATGAGCAGGTGAAACAGATACTGGAGAATAGCAATACATTGAAGCTGCTGGATGGCGAATCCCTGTTTGAGAGTGGTGACAAAGCCGAACGGTTCTATCTCGTGATTGGTGGTCAGATCAAGCTGTTTCGGGGCTCGCCCAGTGGCGATGAGAAGATTATCGACATCGTTCAACCCGGCAATACCTTTGCCGAAGCAGTCATGTTCATGAACAATCCGGTCTATCCGGTCAGTGCTCAGGCACTGGGCCCGGCCCGGGTGATGTCTTTCGACAACAAGCGCTTTCTGGATATTCTGAGTCATTCCAATGAGACCAGCTTCAGGATCATGGGGACCATGAGTCAACGGCTGCGCGGCCTGATCCGACAGATCGATGAGTTGACGCTGCAGAGCGCCACCACCCGGCTCTGTGCCACCCTGTTGCGCTATATGGAGGAGGCTGGGAGTGAGGTGTTCAAACTGCCGGCCGCCAAGGGTGTGCTGGCGGCGCGCCTCTCCATGAAGCCGGAGACCTTTTCCAGAATTCTACATAACCTGAGCAGTAAACAGATCATCAAGGTGACCAGCAATGAGGTCTCGGTATTGGATGTTGAGCAGCTCAAACAGCAGGCCCATACTGAGGCTATTGTCGGCCTTGAGCCCGATGGTTCTGCGGTGACACCCCATCATCCCTGTATTTCACACAAGGATCTTGAGTAAGGGGGCGATGTATGGCTGAGGTGAGGTGTCTCTATTGCGGTAAAAAGATCGCCGATGATCAAGCCGAATGTCCCCACTGCGGTGCCGTTTCACACTACCAGAAACGTGGTTTCCGTTCTGGGGCAAGAAAAAAATTCATCATATTTTTCATCGGCTTGGTTGTCTTCTGTGGTTTTTTTATTTACTGGCTGCCACGTTAGTCCGGACACCCTGCGACAAAATGCAAATTGACCAAGGTCAAAGCCACAATCTGCACCTGTTGATATCAATCTAACTCACGACAGTATTCAGGAGATATTCCGATGGCCCAGCCGTTTACAAAAATAATGGCGCGTAACATCTTTTATGGTGGTACAGCTTTTTTCTTTCTGCTATTTCTTGCCCTCACCTTCGATACCATGGGTCAGCTGCCACAACGGGATAACCGTGCTGCGCTCTCCGGGGAGCTGGGGCCGGTTATCGCCCAAGGCAAACTGATCTGGGAGGAGAACAACTGCATCGGTTGTCATACCCTGCTGGGTGAAGGCGCCTACTTTGCTCCGGAGCTGGGGAATGTCTACACGCGTTATGGCAATTCAACCGATGCCATCAAGGGCTTTATCGCCAGTCGCCCGGCAGAAGGTATACCCGGCCGACGCAGCATGCCGCAGTTTAATTTCAGTGACGAAGAGCTCACAGCGATTGCTGAATTTCTGAAGTATGTGTCAGAAATCAACACCGCTAATTGGCCACCGAACATCCAGGGTTAAGCGAGGAAAAGAATATGCAATATCAATCACAAGCGGTTGCCAAACCGTATTTCATCGCCGCTATCGCCCTGTTTGTGGCGCAGGTTCTGTTTGGTCTGATCATGGGCCTGCAGTATGTGGTCGGGGATTTTCTCTTTCCGGAGATCCCCTTCAATGTGGCCCGTATGGTCCATACCAACGCCTTGATCGTCTGGCTGCTGATGGCTTTTATGGGGGCCTCCTACTATCTGGTGCCGGAAGAGGCGGAGACCGAACTCTATTCACCAGCACTGGCCACACTGATGTTCTGGGTGTTTCTGGTCGCCGCTGCACTGACGGTGGCAGGTTATCTGTTGCTCTCCTATTCCACCTTGGCGGAAATTACAATGAATAAACTCTTGCCAACTATGGGTCGAGAGTTTCTCGAGCAACCGACCATTACCAAGATCGGTATCGTTATTGTCGCTTTGGCGTTTCTGTTCAATGTCGGCATGACGATTCTCAGGGGACGTAAGACAGTCATTAATCTGGTGTTGTTGCTGGGGTTGACCGGGCTCGCCGTGTTCTTTCTTTTCGCCTTTTACAATCCTGTAAACCTGGTGCTGGACAAGTACTTCTGGTGGTGGGTGGTTCACCTCTGGGTTGAGGGTGTATGGGAATTGATCCTCGGCGCGATTCTGGCTTTTGTCCTGGTGAAGACCACCGGTGTCGATCGGGAGGTGATCGAGAAGTGGTTGTATGTGATTATCGCCATGACCCTGATCACCGGGATCGTGGGTACCGGACACCACTACTATTGGATCGGTACGCCGGAATACTGGCAATGGTGGGGTTCGATCTTCTCCGCCATGGAGCCGATTCCATTTTTCATGATGACGGTTTTCGCCTTCAATGTCGTGAATAAGCGTCGTCGCGACCATCCCAATAAACCGGCCATGCTGTGGGCTCTGGGTACCGCCGTGATGGCGTTCCTCGGTGCCGGCGTGTGGGGCTTCCTGCATACCCTTTCACCGGTCAACTACTACACCCATGGCTCACAGATCACTGCAGCGCACGGTCATATGGCCTTTTATGGCGCCTATGTAATGATCAACATTACGATTATCTCCTACGCCATGCCCCTGTTGCGCGGCCGTAATGCTGCCAATTCGGCGAAGTCCCAGATTTGGGAGATGTGGTCTTTCTGGTTGATGACCATTTCCATGGTTTTCATTACCCTGTTCCTCACCGGTGCCGGCATTCTGCAAGCCTATCTGCAGCGGATGGGGGAGAATCCACAGCCCTTTATGGTAGTGCAGGAGCACATCTCCCTCTTCTACTGGCTGCGTGAGATTGCCGGTGTGATCTTTTTGATCGGCCTGGTGGTTTACATCGCCAGTTTCTTTGTGGGTCAGAACGATCCGGAGGCCACCACAGCAAATTGACAATACCCTCTGAAGGATTGATTCCTTCATTCCTGCGGCCGGCACTGAAGTGCCGGCCTTTTTTTGACAGGTCTTTGAGTGGCCATGACGGCAGATCGATCAGTTTTACAGAGTAACTACCCGCCGGGTGATTTGGCGATATGGATCTTCATCCTGGCGGAGCTGACGGTATTTGCCGTCTTCTTTGCCGCCTATGCATTTACCCGCCTGCAGCACGTGGAGTTGTTCAATGAGTACCAGCTGACATTGGACCGGGAGGCGGCATTGATCAATACTCTGGCGTTGATCACCAGCTCCTATTTTGTGGTTCGTGCGGTGAGTGCCATTAAGGTGGACGATCGCAGGCGCTGTGTCCACTGGCTGCTGGCAGCGATCTCCATGGGGCTGCTGTTTCTGATTGTCAAAACTTTCGAATATGTCCACCATTACAGTGAGGGAATCAATCTCAGCAGTAATACTTTTTATATGTTTTATCTCTCCCTGACTTTTTTCCATTTCATGCATGTTATCATGGGGATGGTCATTCTTGCGGCAATCGCAGTGATGGCAGCGAGGGGTAAATACAGTCGCCAGGAGCATACCGGAATCGAGAGCGGTGCCTCATACTGGCACATGGTCGATTTGGTCTGGTTGATTCTGTTTCCTCTTGTCTATGTGATGCGGTGATCGGCCCATGAAACGACTAAGTGAACTTCTTGGTATTCGTCCCTGCACTCTGATCTATCTGTTGCTGATCTCTTTCAGTCTGACCACCTTTCTGGTTGCTAAAATGGGATTCAGTGGTCTTGGATTGTCCCTGATGGTGTTGTTTCTGGCGTTGATCAAAGGACAGTTGGTGGGAAGCTATTTTATGGGTCTCGGCCGTGTCCGTGGTATATGGCGCTGGCCGGTTTTTATCTGGTTGTTCATTCCGGGTATCCTGATCGGAATGGCCTTCTATCTATCTTATCCGTGAGGTGTCCGGTTTGAACGAGTTACCCTTCTACAAACCCCAGGGAAATGAGATCGAGCTGTTCGAGCATGCCTATCGTCATCAACTGCCGCTGTTGATCAAGGGGCCTACCGGGTGTGGCAAGACCCGCTTTGTAAACCACATGGCAGCCCGCCTGGGGCGACCTGTATATACCGTATCTTGCCACGATGACCTTACGGCAGTCGATCTGGTGGGACGTCATCTGATCGGTGAAGGGGAGACCTTCTGGAGTGATGGGCCATTGACCCGGGCGGTAAGGGAGGGGGCGATCTGCTATCTGGACGAAGTGGTGGAAGCGCGTAAGGACACCACGGTTGTGCTCCATCCGCTTACCGACGATCGACGCATTCTACCGATCGAACGTACTGGTGAGATTCTGCATGCACCGCCGGAGTTTATGCTCATCGTTTCATATAATCCCGGCTACCAGAATCTACTCAAAGGCTTGAAACCGAGTACCCGTCAACGCTTTCTGGCGACCCGCTTCGACTTTCCGGAAAGCGAGCTGGAACAACAGGTTTTGATCAGCGAAACAGGCATCGACGCGCTCCTTGCCAAGCGCCTGGTAAACCTGGCCAATGCCCTTCGTGCGCTCAAGGATCATGACCTGGAAGAGGCGGCTTCAACCCGCCTGCTGGTCTATACCGCCACTTTGATTGAGGGTGGATACGCACCACTGGAGGCGTGTCGTGCTGCCCTGGTTGAGCCTCTGAGTGATGATGAAGAGACCGTTGCTGCGCTGATGGATGTTGTCGAGGTTACCTTCGGTGGTTGAACCGGAACGACAGGTTGAGGGCGTCGAGGGTAAAACGCTGGCTGTGATCAGTGAAGGTCTCTATCTGCTGAATCTGTTGTTTCCCCTGTTGCCACTGATTGCGCTGGCCTGGCTTTGGCTGCGTCACCGGGGTAGTGCGGGTAGATTGCTTTTCAATCACCTGCGTCAGGCGTTCGTCGGTGCCGTTATCGCGACTCTGCTTTTTACCATGGCGAATCTGTTGATCATTTTTCTGGGGGGGTACCGTTCTCTGCATGCTTTGGTCATCTTTGAGCTCTACTACATTATCTGTGTTCCCCTGTTACTGATTCCGGGTCTGCTTGGCCTTATCAAAGCCATGTCGGGGCAGACCTATCGTTTTCCCTTGATCGGGCGGGTTGATGTTTAAGCGCAGTTCAACCCTGCAGCGTCGACGCTCTCTCTTTCAGGCGGCTTTCTTTTGTTTGTTTATCCTGGCGCCACCTCTCGATCTGTTTCGTTTCGATCTGAACCTCAATCACTTTATTCTGTTTGGCAGCCACTGGACGCTTGGCCTGGATGCTCTGATCGGGGGAGACATCAGCTCGCTGCAGGGCAGTCTCAATATCATCTTGCGTGGTTTTCTGCCCCTGTTGTTGGTGATCGGTGGATTGATCTGGGTCGCCTGGCGTTTCGGACGATTCTATTGTGGTTGGCTCTGTCCCCACTTCTCGGTGGTGGAGATGATCAATCGACTGATGTTTTATGCCAGTGGCAGGCAGAGCCTGTGGGAGCGTCAGCCACTGCCCCGACGCCAGGCGGATGGAACGATGGTGAAGTTCGACTGGCGCTACTGGCCACTCACCCTATTGTCCGCTGCATTTTTTGCACTGCTCTGGGCGGTGGTGCTGCTCACCTATCTGTTGCCTCCGGAGGAGATCTACCACAACCTGCTGCATGCATCGTTAACCCCAAACCAGGCTCGCTTCATTGGTGTTGGCACGCTGCTGCTGTTTATAGAATTTACATTTGCCCGGCATCTTTTCTGCCGATTTGGCTGTGCGGTGGGTTTGTTTCAAAGTCTCGCCTGGATGGCCAACGATCGGGGCCTGGTCGTGGGATTCGATCGAAACCGGGCAAGGCATTGTTCAAACTGCAACAGTGCCTGTGACAATATCTGCCCAATGCGCTTGAAGCCGCGCTCGATCAAGCGACGCATGTTTACCTGTACCGAGTGTGCTCAATGCATCACAGCCTGTGAGCAGGTTCAGGGATCACTCGAACAGAAATCACTCCTCAAATGGGTCAGTGAAGCCGAGGCCGTTGCAGTGGCAACCGGCCGGCCTGCAGAAGAGGAGGGCAGTAAGTCTGCTGATAGAACGATACCGCTCAATGGTGGTGGCTGATGGAAGAACGGGTTGGTGAGCTCTGGCATCGGCTGATCACACGTGCTGCGCAGAGCCGCTATCCAGAAGCGGCGGTCACTCTGCAGCAGGTGAGTACCCGTGTCAGTATTCTGTTTCGAGCACTGGGGGGCGATGGTGGTTTACAGGTTGAAGCCGCCCATGCCACGGAACATACCGCACGACGCAGCTTGTTGCATCGTATTGCCGGAGATAACAAGAAGGTCGAACTGGCCTGGCGTGATGAGCAGTATCTTCGACTGCCTGCTGTGATCGACTGTTTTTCAACCACCCAGCTTAATCGGGATCTCTACCGCTGGCTGGTGGTTCTTGCCGTGGGTGAACAGCTGAAAGATGAACCTTGGTTCAGTCGCAATCAGCGTCTGACCTGTGAGGTGCTGGAACGCTACCCCAGTATCCGGCCGCTCTATCAGCGGTTGGTGTCGGCTCACCTGGCACTGCGTCTGCAGCCCCCATCCCATCAGCCATTGGAATTGGCTCAGGAGTCCGCTATACGCCAGGCACTGCTTGAACCCGGCAGCATTGAACATCTGCCTCAGGCACCCCGGCCACCGCACCCCGTGCCACTCTGGCTTCATCCCTGCCCACCCGTCAGCATGAGTCGACAGCAAAACCGGGATAACCGTGAGAGCAGCGGTGGCGGTGGTAGTAAAGCCCTGGAATCTGAGACTAAGCGACTGGCTGAGGAGACTGATAAGAAAGAGACCAAGGGGCGGGGCTTGGTCACCATTCGCATGGAAAACATCTTTACCTGGGGCGGCTTTCTTAAACTGGACCGGGATGCGGAAGAGAACGAGGATTTGGAGAGCGCCGCCGATGCAGCTCAGGATATGGATCTTATCAGTATCAGCCGTGACGCCAGAGGCGCTGCTGGAAAGGTGCGTTTTGATCTCGATCTGCCGGCCGCAGCGGAGGACGATCTGGTACTGCATGAGGGTATCCTGCTGCCGGAATGGGACTTCAAGAAACGCCAACTGATTCCCGACCTGTGTCGAGTGGTGCCGATGCTGGCGGCCGACGCCGCTAGTTGTACCTTGCCTCCTCATCTCTACCGCACAGCAAAAAAGCTGCGGGCTCAATTCCAATATTTGGCGCCTTCACGGAAGTGGTACAAGGGCCAACAGGATGGCAGTGAGATCGACCTGGATGCTTACTTGCGCTTTGCCACCGATCGCATTGCCGGTCACGCCTCCACGGACAACGGTCTCTATCGCCTGTTGAAAGCGGGATCCCGTGATCTGGCCTGCCTGCTGCTGGCGGACCTTTCACTCTCCACTGATACCTGGGTGGGCAACCATGCCCGGGTGATCGATGTGATCCGTGACAGTCTGTTCCTGTTTTCTGAAAGTCTATCCGCTACCGGAGATGCCTTTGCCATCTACGGCTTCTCTTCGCGTAAACGGGATCCTGTCCGTTTCCATCAGATCAAGCGGTTTGATGAACACTACAACGGCGCCATTCGTGGACGCATACAGGCCATTAAACCCGGTTATTACACCCGCATGGGCGCGGCAATCCGTCACAGCACCTCGATTCTCAAACAGCAGCAATCAGAGCGCCGTCTGTTGATGATACTCACTGATGGTAAGCCGAATGATCTGGATAAGTATGAGGGACGGTACGGTATCGAGGATACTCGTGAGGCTGTTCGTGAAGCTCGTGCAGAGGGGTTGGAGCCGTTCTGTGTCACCATCGATAGCAAGGCCAATGACTATCTTCCCCATCTGTTCGGTTCGACCGGGTATGTGGTGATTCGTAAGCCGTCGGAGCTGCCCCGTGAACTGCCGCGACTCTATGCCAAACTGACAAGTTGAAACTTTCGGGAGAAAAGTATAGATCCTGAAGCCGATGAATCCTGGTTTCAGTGTGGCTGAATGGGGTCTGCAAAGTGTCTGGTTCAATCGTTTAAACAGACTTTGGCAGAGACCGTAAATAGCTGATCGAAATAACATGCACCGGTGTGGTGCAGTATGTGTAATGGGCTGATTGTCCCTGTGAATTATGTGCTGATTTACAGGTTGTCGGGACGTTGTCCTGTTGTGTCTTGATTCAAAGAAATATTCATAAACCAGGCCAGGAAGAGTGCTACACTTGGTTGACACAGAGAAGATGAAGTGACTCATTATGCTCAAGTTTCAGGAGCCACCAAAAGAATACAACGATGTCTTTCTGGAAGACACTGACAAACCGCTGCCGAAGGTTCTCAATCCTAACACCCGTTACATGTTCCTGAGTACCATCGCCAAGGGTGGCAAGTCCTTGATCAAGACCTGCAAGGATATGCATCTGAACCGGGTGGTTGCTTATAAGACCCTTAGATCTGAATTTATCGATGATGAGATAGAGAATATACGTCTGCTTCGCGAGGCACGGGTTTCTGCCATGCTTCAACACCCAAACACGGTGCCCATCTATGAGATTGGTCGGGACAATCGGGGGCACTACTATTTCACCATGAAGCTGGTGCATGGTTATACGCTGCGGGAAATCCTCAACTACCGTGAACGTTATGACCTGACTCAGCTGGTTGAGGTTGTTGTGCAGATTGCGCATGCCTTGGGCTACGCCCATGTACATGGTGTCGCGCATCGTGACATAAAACCCGAGAACATACTGGTCGGCCCTTACAATGAAGTGTTGTTGATGGATTGGGGGTTGGCCAAGGTCTGGAGAAAGGATGGCAGCACCCTGGAGGAGCCGCAGGAAAGCAAAACGGTGGTTGACGGCGATAAATCGATAACCGGCTATGGCAAGCTGCAGGGTACCCTCTGTTATATGTCCCCGGAGCAGATCCGGCGTGATCCGGATATCAGCTTCAGCACCGATATCTACAGCCTGGGATCAGTCCTCTATGAGCTGCTGACAGGGCAGACCCCGTTCGACAGTGACAAGACCTATGAAATCCTTGACATGGTGGAAAACCGCCAGCCAAGTAGACCTTCGGAAGTGAGTAAATATCCGGTGCCAAAAATTCTCGAAGCTCTCTGTATGAGATGTCTGGCCAAGGAGCCCGCTGCAAGACCGGAGTCGATGAGTGAGGTGATACGCACTCTGGAACATGAGTGGGCAAGCGTGAAGTGAGGGTTCAGGAACTTCTGTTACCCGTTCCCTGAAGTAAAGATAAAAAAACCGGAGCGGCTAAGCCGCTCCGGTTGTGGATCGCACTCAATCAGAGTCGGATCAGCCAAGCGCCTCTTTGGTGATCTTGACGATGATTGCGGCAACCTTATAGGGATCCGCATTGGATGCCGGACGACGATCTTCCAGGCGACCTTTCCAGCCATCCTCAACCGTACCAACCGGAATACGAATCGACGCACCACGGTCGGAAACACCGTAGCTGAACTGGTCGATGGACTGGGTCTCATGCTGACCTGTCAGGCGCTGATCATTGTGTGCACCGTAGACGGCGATACAGGGGCCAACATTTTTACCGAACTCATCACAGATCTTGGTGAAAATCTCTTCATCGCCGGATTCACGCATCGGGCCATTCGAGAAGTTGGCGTGCATGCCTGAGCCATTCCAGTCAGTATCACCAAGCGGTTTGGGGTGCCAGTCGACTGCCAGGTCAAATTTCTCAGCAGTGCGCTCCAGCAGGTAACGGGCCAGCCAGATTTCATCACCAGCGGTTTTGGCGCTTTTGGCAAAGATCTGGAATTCCCACTGACCAGCTGCCACCTCGGCGTTGATACCCTCAACGTTCAGGCCGGCTTCCAAGCACATATCCAGGTGCTCTTCGATCAGTTCGCGGTTATAGGCATTGCGCGCACCGACAGAACAGTAGTAAGGGCCCTGGGGAGGTGGGTAACCGCCAGCCGGGAAGCCTGGTGGCAGATTGGTAACAGGATCCCAGAGGAAGTACTCCTGCTCAAACCCAAACCAGAAATCATCATCGTCATCTTCAATGGTGGCCCGACCGTTGGAGGGGTGTGGGGTGCCATCGGCGTTGAGAACTTCGGTCATCACCAGGTAAGAATTTTTACGCGCCGGATCAGGAATTACCGCGACTGGCTTCAGCAGGCAGTCAGATGCGCTACCCTCAGCCTGTTCGGTCGAGCTACCGTCAAACGACCACATCGGGCAGTCTTCCAGTTTACCGCTGAAATCGGAGCGGACCATGGTTTTACTTCGCAGACTCTGGGTCGGCTTGTAGCCGTCGAGCCATATATATTCCAGCTTACTTTTCATACTTTATATATCTCCAAACGAAAGATCAGAATTACCTATTGGTGTAATGCGATAGAAATCAATGACGGTAAGTCGTACAGGATTTCCGGCGGACAACATGGTCATGATCAGGCCTCTCTGGATGCACCAATCGGATTAAGCGTGGAGTGCGGCTTGTTCCAAATTGAGCAATGTGCCTGAATACGCCGTCGATCACAGCTAGCGCGATCTCAGAGCAGCATCATCCATGCCACTTTCTGTTTTCGTCTGTTAAACAGTTAGATAGCAATATTCTTGAGTGTGAGATGTCTTGGGTTCGCACTGAAATGAAGCGCATGCACTATTTGTGTGCACTGTATTGGTGCATTTGAATCTATTGGGAGAAATTATTGAGTAGAGCTTGGGAAGGGATTGAAAGCGACTTTCAGCTGCTTCTTCTTCTGCAGGTAAAGGCCAGTTAAAGAGTCGCTCTCTTTTCATGTGTGTCGGGTAGATTATCTGTTTATCAGTTGTGCGCTAGTCTGATTTGTAGCGCCATCCCTCAAGTATTCTATTCGAATCGTCTGACCTTGTTTCAGGGATTTGAGAGTTTTGGACAGATCTCGCAGACCTTTTATGGGAGTCTGATCAATATGGACAATGATATCCATCTTTTTAAGACCCGCCTTGTCAGCCGGAGAGTTGGGTACCACGCCATGCAGACGGTAGCCATGACCTTGATAAGTGAAATCAGGGATAGTGCCGAGAGAGACTTTGCGTTGTTTGGAAGTCTTCTGGGATTGTTGGGCACCGGCCAATCGAATTGTCATCGGTTCTTCACGAGCCGCTAGATATTCCACAACCTGTTTACTGACTTCGGCTACCTTGATCATACCGTCAATGTCGATCTTATCAGCGGTATCCCCTGGTCTGTGGTAGTCCGTGTGAGCACCGGTGAAGAGCTGTGCAGCCGGAACTCCGGCTTCATGGAAACTGATCTGATCACTGGTGTCGAGGGGTTCATTGACCATTGCAGACTCTATGCCGGTAACGAAACCTATGCCTCTGAAAATATGGGGCCACTCTGAAGCGCTCTCTGCACCGAGCACAATCAGCTTGTTATCGAACAGACGGCCGACTGAGTCGAGATTGAGCATGCCGATCGTGTTGGATACCGGATGCCTTTGTTGATGCTTTACATAGTGTTTTGAACCCAGGCGACCCGCTTCCTCACCACTGAAAGCAACAAATACAATCGTACGGTCGGGTTTGTGGTTTTTGGCCAGTATGCGTGCCAATTCAAGCATGACGGCAATACCGCTGGCATTGTCATCTGCACCAAAGTGGATTTTGCCCTGGTTGTTTTCGCGGACATCGGGCCAGCCAAGTCCTAAGTGATCATAGTGTGCGCCAATCACGAGGTTTTGTTTTGAGCGTTGCGGGTGTCTGCCTGGAATAACGCCTATGATATTTTTCAGCCGCTGCGATTTACCTTCTTCATCATTGGCAAAGAAGTATTGAAAATATCCCTGTTGCTCGCCACCGGGCGTCAAACCCGCTTTTTTAAACGCGGCAGCTATGTAGTCTGCTGCCAGATCCAGACCTTTCGATCCCAGTCCTCGGCCCTGCAGCTGCCGATCGCTCAGATAGCTTACGGTTTGCATCATTTGTTGCGGATTGTATTCAAGCACCGGTTCGACCAGTGGTAAGGTAGGCTCTAATTTTGCTCTTGCTGCACCCGGTGTGAAGAGTCTGGTCATCGGTGAATTTGCAACCGGCCAGCGTCCCTTTAGGCTGTTTTTGGGTTCTGTGCCGCTGAAGGCCAGGTAGCTGTATTTATGGTAGTGGGGTATTTTGCGCCCCAGTCCTGGCAGTGCGCTGGGCAGGTCTGCAGTGATCAGTGCCAGTGGGTAGGGTTGTTCGTTCTGATTTCTGATTCTTGTAACCCATGCAAACGCACTGTTTTGTCGGCCGATCTGTTCTGCTCCCACACGGACAATATTGGGAGTGAATGTCAATGGATGTTGTTGCAACTGTTGTTGAACCTGTTTGGTGAAACGATTGTTCCAGCCGAGTACCACTGCTGCACTGTTTTCAGGCAGTCTTTCTATCTCATCATCTGCAATGATGGTGACTTGTTCCGGCCCCATATGGGAGATCTCATCAGCGAAGGCCTGCCAGGCTTTTTTCATCTCGCGTGTTGCACTGCTGGGATAGATTACGAGCAGTTTGGCTGTGCCGAAGATTTGTGTGAAAGCTGGCGGGGTCTCTTCCAGTGCCAGTTTTCTGAATAGATCGAATTGCGGATCAATGTCGAGTCGGGTCGGGATTGAAGGCAGATCCATTTCAAAAGTCTGCTTTCGCTTCACCATGGTGATGACCGACTGTTTCGCTTCAGTTTGATTGGCCAGTGCAACCGCCACTGGGATATTTAACTTGTATACAGGGTCCGGTTGAAGCTGTTGCAGAGTAAACTGCAAGCGAACTTTATCCGTTTGCTTGTCGATTCTGCTTGAAATGAGTCGAAGTTCAGGCGCCCCTGTGTATTCAACCCATTGAGTGAAGAAGCTTGTTAATGATTTTCCACTGACCGCTTCAAAAGTTTGCTGAAGGTCTGCAAAGGAGGCGATCTTAAACTCGTATTGCCGGTAGAACTGTCGAAGCGCCTTAGTGAAAAGTTGATCACCTAGTTGCTTGCGCAGCATATGAAACATCATCAGGGTTTTACCATAACCGACGGCTTCAGTAGCTGAACTGTGCCTGCTTTTGAATGCTGTGAGGGGGAAGTCCCTGTGCTTGGCTGCATAGTCACGGTACTTTTGCAGGCTCTGCTGACGATAGTTGATACCCTGGCTCTGCTGTTCCTTGATCAGATGGTCTGCCAGATAGGCGGTTAATCCCTCACTCCAGTTACCGCTATCAAAATCCACATAAACCCCATTGCCCCACCAGTTGTGCAGTATCTCATGGGGATAAGATGTGTTGAGGATGAAAGGAAGACGAATCACTCTGGAGCCAAGCAGAGTGAATGAAGGCATGCCGAATCCGGTTTCCCAGAAGTTTTCTACCAATGCGAATTTGCTGTAGGGATAGGCTCCGATCAACTGTTCGTACATCTTCAGGTATTTGACCGTTGCCTGCAGGTATCGCTCTGCCAGTTTCTGATCTGCGCTACGAAGAAATACCTGAGCCGATACCGGTTTCCCCTGGAGTTGTGTGATCTTCTGATATTCAGTGAACTCTGCTGCGATCAGATAGATCTCATCCTGTGGTTTGTCGATTTGCCAACGATCTATGTTCTGTTCGCTGTTGTTGTTAGGTTTTTCCCGGTGACCCTGAGTGACCGAGGACCAGCCAGCTGGCAGGGTGACCTGCATGTTGAAAGTGAGATAGGGATAGCCTTCGATTTGTGGATACCACAAGCTGCCAGCGGCTAGAAAAATCCCCTTTTTATCGATAAGTCCGGCGCTGCTTCTAAATCCCCTTGATCGTTCTTTGCGGCTGGAAGTTAATTTATGGTGTATGCGGCCAGTGTATTCCACCGTTAAGTGGTTTGCTCCTTTGGGCAGGCTGATATCATAACGCTCGGCATAATTATCCTGATGGTCAAGTCTGACCTGAACCTTGCCCTGGTCTGTAGAAAAACGAGGTTTTAGGTTGGCGTGCAGGATCAGCTTGAGATTAGATAGAGGTTGTGTGAATGAGATACGATCAGTGACGTTAAGCGTCTGCTGTTGCGGTTCAAGCTTGACATCAAGTTGATGGTGGATGGGTGGGTGGCTCTCGACCGCCAGCAGTGGTGTGCAAATCAACCAGAGTAGAAACAGGAGGCCTCTATTCATCTATTCAGTCCAGTCAGCAATGAAAATATCCGTTGCACGAGGTTTGTCCGGATTGCGGTTGGAACCAAACACAATCTTTTTGCCGTTGGGTGAGAACATGGGGAAGCTGTCGAAAACCTGGTTATAGGTGATCCTCTCAAGTCCCGATCCATCGCTGTTTATCAGGTAGAGTTCAAAGTTGTGACCATATGTTTTGTAATCATCCCGCCAGTCATCCATGTTGCTTGAAAAGACGATGCGCTTACCGTCAGGATGCCAGGATGGGGCCCAGTTGGTGGCACCATTGTCTGTAAGGCGTATTTTGTTACTGCCATCTGCATCCATTACCCAAATATCCAGAGGTGTGGATTGGATGTAATCCTTCTCCATGTTTTCCTTCCACTGGGACTTTTCAGCGGCGGTGGAGGGATGCCATGCGCGCCAGACAATCTTTGTGCTGTCTGGAGAAAACCACGGTCCACCATCATAGCCTTCAGTATCAGTCAGGCGTTGAACATTGCCGCCATCCACATCCATCCGGTAGATGTCGAAATCCCCCTTGCGCTGTGAACCGAAAACGATCGACTTCCCGTCTGCGGAGACAATCGGTTCGGCGTCATATTTGGGGTTGTCGGTTAACGGTGTCAGGCCAGAACCGTCTGCATTGGCCCGATAGATGTCGTAAGGGTGCAGCGGCCAGGCATAACGTATGTGTGGGGGCCATTCGGGTTTGCTTGGACAGCTTCCCTGAAGGTGGCTTGTGGATGCAAAAACGATCTGTTGTTCCCCGGGTTGGAAGAATGCGCAGGTGTGTGCGCCATGATTTGGGCTGACCATGGTTTTGTTGGATCCATCAATATTCATGGTCCAGATCTTGTCGCACTCAAAACCCTCCCGGTTCGACTGGTAGATCAATTGTTGCCCGTCGAAACTGAAATAAGCCTCACCATTGTCCCCCTTGAAGGTCAGCTGAGTCAGGTTCGACATATGACGGTCATCCGATTTTTTTAAGACTGGCGTCTGTTCTGCGTAAGCCGGAAGGGTATAAATCAAGGTAAACAATAGGGCTATTCTGTAGTACATTGGATCTCGTGTTCGGTTTTCCAGTGGTGTGTGAAGCACTCAGATTGATAACCTACAAGTTAAGGAACCTCCGAACAAGTCATGAACCGACATCTTGTCGCCAAAATGCACCGCTGCTGCGTTGCAGATCTTCGCAATAGCGGGCTATTACGTGCGATCTACGCCTTGAATCGGCAAATTTTGATCGACAAGCTGTTCGGTTCAGACTTATTCAGAGGTTGCTTAACACGAGCGTTGCCTCCGAACAGTCGGAAAGTTCAATAATATGGAGGCCGGTGGAAATTCCTGGCTAATATTGTTGAATTTTATCCGCTCAATATGGCTAAGATGATCGTCCTGGTTAGGGCCCAGTAGAACCGTTTGGATAGACCATTAGAATTTAACTGAGAGCTGATTGATTATGGAATTGGACCTGGATGGTGGTCGCTTGATTCTGTTTTTGGGTGGATTGAGTTTTTTTATCCTCCTTGAAACCATCTTTCCCGCCCGTGTCTGGCAGGGGAAACGAATCAACCGCTTCATGTTTCATGCCGCTGTAGCGGCGCTGAACACAGTGATTGTCAGGGTATTGATCTATGTGCCCTTTCTGCTGTGGATTGTCTATGTCGAGCAGCAGGGCTGGGGTATTTCCCGCTGGTTGGGTTTGAATGGCTGGTTGGAAATTGTGGTGTCACTGATTATGCTCGATCTGTTTGATTATTTCTGGCACAGAGCGAATCACCGTTTTCCTCTGCTGTGGCGTTTTCATAAAGCCCATCATGCGGATACCGAGATGGATGTGACCACCGCACTGCGTTTCCATCCGGGTGAACTTTTTCTCTCATCCTTCGCTAAAGCACTATGGGTGCTGGTCTGGGGACCCACCGCGATTGCCTGGTTTGTATTTGAAGGATTGATCAGTCTGTGCGCCCAGTTTCATCACAGCAATATTGATCTGCCTGAGCCAATAGAGCGGGTTCTGTGCAGAGTGATTGTAACTCCCAGGTTTCATACCTCCCATCATCGGGTTGAACGGAGCTATGGTGACGCAAATTTCTCCACCATATTCAGTTTCTGGGATCCGCTGTTCGGCAGCTATAATCAGATGCCCAGAGAGGAAAAAGTTGCGGATAGCGGAGGCCTGATCGGCTTACCTCAGGCCCGGGAGACGGCGTTCTCCTTCAAGGCCTGGTTGATAGAGCCATTCAGTCGGAGAAATATGGGGTTGGCTGACTGAGGTGCGGCGACTAAATATACCAAATGATAAGTTGGTCCAGTTTGGATGGTGTTCTCCATTAAGACTACTCAGACCGGATTCCTGTAGAGATTCTATAACCTAAAAAAATTGTGAGGAGAGATGTTGTGAAAAAGATACTTGGCCTAGTGTTACTGTTTCCGTTGGCGGTATTTTCAGCGGAACACGCAGGCAAGGCTGCTGAACATGGCGGCAAGGCAATGAAGGCAAAACAGCAGGCATCAGAACATGCCGGCAAGGCTGCAGAGCATGGCGGAAAGGCCATGGAGGCCATGGAGGATGAGACGAAGAAAGTCAGCGAACATGGCGGTAAGGCGATGAAGAAGATGGAGCATGGCGGCAAACCTGCGGAACATGCAGGTAAACCGGCAGCCCAATAGGATTCAAGTGATGATCAGATATCTGCTGCTGATTGGCTTGGCGGGATTGGCGACAACTCTATGTATGGCTGATGAGTCAGGTGACACACCCACTGATAGCCGCAAGTATTATGTCGAAGACATTAAGTCAACCATGATGCAGCACATCGAGGATGTGGTGGATGAGAATGGTGTTTTTCGTCTACGTGACGATAAAACCGGAGAAGTCCTGACGCTGAAGTTCGTGCGTATTCATGATCCGGTCAGACAGATTGGCAGTGATATCTACTTTGCCTGTACAGATTTTCATGTGGTTGGTGAGCCGGATAAGCTCTATGACCTCGATTTCTGGATGAATGACAAAACCGGTCAGTTAAAGATCTATCAATCGAAGGTTCATAAAGAGCCCCGTTGGTCTCTTTTGTATGGTTGGTATAAGCAGCCTCGCTATACCTTCGTCAACGATGAGATTGAGTATCTTTACTAAATTCAGAGATTCATCCAGGGTTATGGTCTCTGCTGTTGATGGCTGAGTTGCTCGGATCGTTGTTGTCGTCAATGGTCTGTGGCATGCATCGTCGCCGCTTTGTGCATTACCGCAGAAAAGTATCAATCATTGCAGCAGCCGTTCGAGCTGGATCAAGGTATTTCCTATCCTTCCAATAAGTCTGCAGCCGCAGATTTTTTGAAGTCCTGTTCAGTCTGTTGATCCAGGCCACCCGGCAGTATGAGACGCGAACGGTTCAGCGGGGCCTTAATTACCGCCGGTGCTGGAATAGGCCAGACGGCTGACCCGGCCTGGGGTGGGAGCTTCCGGCACCAGCAGCGAAAGAATCAAGGAGATGGCGGCCATCGCGGCGCCGGCGTAGAACACCAGTGCGGGTGAGCTCATCCAGATGATCCCGAACGCAGCAGGAATCGCCACGGCGGCAATATGGTTGATGGAGAAGCTGACCCCGGCGGTCGAAGCGATATCCTCTTGATCGGCAATTTTCTGGAAATAGGTTTTGAGGGCGATTGCCAGGGCGAAAAAGAGGTGATCGATGATATAGAGTCCGGCGGCTATGGTGGCGTTTTCCACCAGGGCATAGCCAACGAATACCAGGATCAGTCCGCTGTATTCGATCAGCAGGGCGCGCCGCTCCCCGATCTGGCCAATCAGGCGACCGATGCGTGGGGCAAGGAAGACATTGAGGGTCGCATTGATCAAAAACAGCATGGCGATCTGTGAAACGCTGTAACCAAACTTCTCCACCATCAGAAAACCGGCGAACACCACGAAGATCTGACGGCGGGCGCCGGACATGAATGTCAGCAGATAGAAGAGCCAGTACCGCTTACGCAGCACCATGTGTTTGTGCTGTTCTGTCTTCTGCGGAAAGAGGGGAAAGCTCAACCAGGAGATCAGGGCGATCAGCAGGGTAAGTCCTCCCATCACCAGGTAGATCCACTGGTAGTCGAGTTGCAGCAGGTTATCCCCAAGCCAGATCAGACCAAAGGTCAGGATCGAGGCAAATGAGCCGGCTGCGATCAGTTTGCCGAGTACTTCGGCGGAGTTGGATGTGTCGGTCCATTGCAGTGCCAGGGAGGTCTGCAGGGTTTCGTAGTAGTGAAATCCAACCGACATGATGACCGTGGTGATGTAGAGGCCGATGATCGAGGGAAAGAAACCGGTCAGGGCGGTACCCAGCCCGAGCAGAGCCAGCGAGATGTAGGCGAGCTTCTGTTCCCTCACCAGTAACAGCAGAAAAACCACACCGAAGGCAAGAAACCCGGGGATCTCTCTCAGGCTCTGCAGAATGCCCATCTCCTGGCCGGTAAAGGCCACTCTTTCGATGGCGAAGTTGTTCAACAGAGTCTGCCAGGCGGCAAAACTGAGCGGTACGGCAATCGCCATCAACATCAGCAGAAGTTCAGGTCGCTCTCTGAACTGTGTCGGAATCTTCATCATGTGACTATTATGAAGGGGAATTGAATTGTCTTAATAGCTATAATCTGACAATGAATATTGAGAAACGGACAATAGACCCCCAGGTTCACGTGGGATATGTGGTGGATGCGGATCGGCCTGTTTTGACTCTGACAAGTGAGCGCAAGGCCTCGGAACTGGTCTCGAAACACTCCCACTTGAGAGGGCAGCTGCTGTTTGCCATCCGTGGCGCCATGAAGGCGACCACCGATGATGGGGCCTGGTTGGTTCCTCCCTCTCAGGCGCTGTGGATACCCCCTGGGGTGATGCATGAGGTCGAGATGGCCGAGGCGGTCTCATTGAGATCGGTCTATATCGATCCGAATTATGTCGAGGAGTTGCCTGACGAGTGTTGTGTGGTGAGGGTGTCGGCTCTACTTAAGGCACTGATTCTGGAGGCGGCAGCGATCGGCAATGACTATCAGCCTGAGACGGCCGGGGCGCGATTGATGCTGGTGATCCTGGATCAATTGAAAAAAATCGAGCGCTTCCCCCTCTATCTGCCTTTTTCCTCTGAACCGAGGATCCGCCGGGTTACCGATAGTATGATCGCCAATCCTGCGGACAACCGCACACTGGCTGGGTGGGCTTTAGATATCGGCGCCAGTGAACGGACCTTGGGTCGACTCTTTATCCGTCATCTCGGGATGAGTTTTGGTGCCTGGCGTCGTCGCTTGAGGTTGCTGGAGTCGATCGACCGATTAGGCAATGGTGCCTCCGTGACGGAGGTCGCCTATGAGCTGGGTTATGGCAGCCCCAGTGCATTCATTGCGATGTTTCGTGAAAACCTGGGGGTACCCCCGGCACGGTTTTTTTCAGATCAGCGTTAAGGTGTTTTCCCTCTTATTTTGACTGGGAAATTGGCTTTGGCGGTAACTTGGTTTATGATTCCTCTCTTTTTTGCGGCCCTGAGGCCCTTTGAAATTCATTCCGGTGGGGAAAAACGATGGCACGTGTGACAGTTGAAGATTGCATGGATTTTGTGGATAACCGTTTTGATCTGGTCTTGCTTGCCACCAAAAGGGCCCGTCAACTGGTCAATGGCGTCGAGCCTCTGCTGCCTTGGGAAAACGACAAGCCCACCGTTATGGCGCTGCGTGAGATCGCCGAGGGCCTGATCTCCCATCAGGATGTGGATGCGCAGCTCGCTGAGGAAGAGGCCGTGCTTGATGAGGCGATCATGGATGTTGACATCGCGCCGATGGAACCAAACCAATAAGATTTCCTCCCCGCTTGCGGCGTTTATCGCCGCAACATACAGTTTTTCCTGTCTAATGACTTGCAACTCAGGGTTGAATCGGCACAGAATTCTCCATTAGTTGTGTTTTTGGAGTGCCCGAATGAGCAACCCTTTAGGCATCATAGAGAAAGATCAGGATACGCCCCGTTTTCTGATCAGTGATCTGTGTGCCTATCTGGAAGAGTATCTCAGTTCGGATCATATCCGCGAAGTCTATCGTGCCTATCTGTTTGGTGCAGAGGCTCATGTCGGCCAACATCGAAAAACCGGTGAGCCCTACATCTATCATCCGGTTGCTGTGGCACGCATCCTCGCCACCATGCGCATGGATTACAAATGCCTGATGGCTGCAATTCTGCATGATGTAATTGAGGATACTCCCACCGCCAAGGAGCAGTTGGCCGATACCTTCGACGCGGAGATCGCCGAATTGGTGGATGGGGTCAGTAAACTCTCCAAGATCGATTTCAACTCCCAGGCGGAGGCTCAGGCTGCGAGTCTGCGCAAGATGCTGCTGGCAATGACCAAAGATATCCGGGTCATTCTCATCAAGCTGTCAGACCGCTTACATAACATGCGTACCCTCGGTGTGATGCGACCCGATAAATCGCGACGGATCGCCAAGGAGACCCTGGATATCTTTGCTCCCATCGCCAACCGGCTGGGCATCAACAGCATGCGGCTCGAGCTGGAAGAGTTGGGTTTTGCTGCCTACTGGCCGATGCGCTACCGGGCGCTGAAGCGAGCGGTTGCGGATGCCCGTGGTCACCATCGGGAGCTGATTGAAAATGTCGAAAAGGCGCTCAGTACCCGTCTTGAACAGGAGGACTTTGAGGGCGAGGTCTACGGGCGACAGAAGCATCTCTACAGCATCTATAAAAAGATGGTTGAGAAGAAGCTCAGCTTCTCCGAAGTGGTCGATGTATTTGCCTTCCGTATCGTCGTCGACCGGGTGGATACCTGCTATCGGGTGCTCGGGGTGGTGCACAATCTCTACAAGCCGATGCCCGGCCGGTTCAAGGACTATATTGCAATTCCGAAGGCGAATGGGTACCAGTCTCTGCATACGGTGCTGTTCGGTCCCCAGGGTATTCCGATCGAGATCCAGGTCCGCACCGAAGAGATGGATAAGCTGGCGGAATCGGGCATTGCGGCTCACTGGATGTACAAGACCGGGGAAGCCAGTGGTCAGTGGGTGAAATCCCGCGCTTCCGACTGGCTGCAAAACCTGTTGGAGATGCAGCAGGGTGTTGGCGACTCGATGGAGTTTCTCGAACATGTGAAGGTGGATCTGTTTCCCGATGAGGTCTATGTCTTCACCCCAAGGGGGCGCATCATGGTGTTGCCCAAGGGAGCGACGGTGGTCGATTTTGCCTACAGTGTGCATACCGATGTGGGGAATACCTGTGTGGCGGCCCGGGTCGATCGCCGGCTTGTGCCGTTACGCACCAGGCTGCATAACGGTCAGACGGTGGAGATCATCAACTCGGAAACAGCTGGGCCAAGTCCCGCCTGGCTCAATTTTGTGGTCACAGGCAAGGCCAGGGCCAACATCAGATCCTATCTGAAGAATCTGCAGGACCAGGAGGCGGTCAACCTGGGACGGCGCCTGCTGGAGCGGGAGCTGAATCTACTGAGCCTGAAACTTGAGGAGATTGATCCGTCGCAGATAGATCAGGTGCTGGAAGAGTTTCGTCTGGAGAGTCTGGACTCCCTTTTGGCGGGTATCGCCCTGGGTAATCACATGCCACTGCTGGTTGCCCGCCGCCTGGCTGGTGAGGAGATGGTGCCGGCTGGTAGCGAGACTGGCGCTCAGGAGGCAGAACCATCCGGAGTGCTGGCGATTCGCGGTACCGAGGGGATGGTGGTCAATTTCGCCAAATGTTGCTGGCCGATACCCGATGACGCCATTGTCGGTGTCTTCAATCCAGGCAAGGGTATCGTCATTCATCGTCAGGGCTGTCCCAATCTTGGGGATTACAAGAAGCATGGGCACAAATGGATTGAGGCCGAATGGGAGTCCGATGTTCAGGGCGAGTTCGCAACCAAGATCAAGGTCGAGTCCGGCAATCAGCGTGGGGTTCTGGCCTCTGTCGCTTCGGTGATCTCCCAGCAGGAGTCGAACATCGAACATGTGGGATCAGAGGAGCGAGATGGGCTTTCATCGACATTGGTGTTTGTGATCACCGTGAAGAGTCGTCTGCACCTGGCGAGAATCATGCGCCAGGTCCGTTCACTTCCTTCCGTGATGCGCATCAGTCGTCTCAAATAGCATCAGCAGCAACCCTCGATAGGGGTTGTTCGATCGGTGCGGATTCTGCTGCAGACAACAGATAAACCATTCATCATCAAAGTGGCCCGGACAGGCCCGATAACATCCAGAGGAGTAACAACATGAGTCGTGAAATTATCCGCACTGACCAGGCGCCACAGGCCATAGGTACCTATTCCCAGGCGGTGAAGGTGGGGCAGACTGTCTATCTGTCAGGGCAGATCCCACTGGTTCCGGAAACCATGGAGATGGTTGAAGGTGATATCGAACAACAGATCAGACGCGTGTTCGACAACTTGCACGCGGTGGCGAGAGCGGCCGGCGGAAACCTCGCCGATGTGGTCAAACTGAATGTGTTTCTCACCGACCTGGTTCACTTTCCTGTGGTCAATCAGGTGATGGCTGATTACTTTGCTGAACCCTATCCAGCAAGAGCGGCAATCGGGGTGGCGGCTCTGCCGAAAGATGCAGGGGTGGAAATGGATGCTATTATGGAGATTGACTCATAGCGGATTAGCAGTAGACGCTCGTGTTATCAGGCCCTTATAACTGGTTTTTATTTTGATATGAGCGACCAACTCAAGCAGATGATGCAGGTGAATATCAAAGGACGCGCCTTTGTCATCTGCCAGTCCCACGGTATCACCGACCCCAGCATCATGGGCTACTATGTGCAGATCCTGGAAGAGGCGACTATGGGGATGCTGAGCCCTGAGAGTTCGGTTGCCGATTTTCATGAGGCACTGAACGAAAAGGCGAAGTGGCTGGAACGGGAGGTCGGTCAGTTAACCGATCCGACGGAATCGGGTGAGTCTGATGGGGTTCAGGAGGCGTCGCTGGAAGAGGCGGTTGCAGAGCAACAGGAACCGGCCAAGCCGGTTACGGCTCATCAGCAGAACAAAAAAGCCACCGGCTATGTACCGGAAGCGAAATCGATGGGTGAGCGTCTCAAGGACCGGCGCTCAGAGATGGAGCATCTGCTGCTGAATGACTGTGTCACCCTGAAACTGGTGACTCCCAAACAGGCTAAAAAACACGTCCACGAACTGGTCGGCAGGGACCCGAAGAAGGCGGAAGAGGATCTGGTGGCCAATTTACGCAATGCGCTACACCATCAGGTCGTCGGTTTTATCCGCAAACATAATGGCGGGCCTTGGAGCAGCGCCACCGAGCAGACTGAAATCAGGATGCAGATCGCCAGCACCAAAACCCTCCAGTCCCTGGTCAATCTCTCCAAGATGCTGCTCAGTGAGCGGCAAGAGTGGATGGCAAAAACAAAAAACAGTCTGGTTGGTCGACTGTTTGGCGGAAAGGTGAAACTCGATAAGTGAGTTCTGTTGAATTCGCTCTATAACAAGCCCCAGTATCGTCCCTGTTGCCGCTCTCGTCCCCTTATTCTCCGATTAGAGTTACCATCACTTGACGATTGTGGGGGTGGGTTCTGTGTTCCCACAAATAGATTCCCTGCCAGGTGCCCAATGCCAGTCGTCCGTTACTGATCGGCAGGCTGAGATCACTGTGGGTAAGGATTGTGCGGATATGCGCCGACATATCGTCCGGACCTTCCATGGTGTGTTGAAAGATCGGGTCACCATCCTTGACCAGTCTGGAGAGGTAGCGCTCCAGGTCAGACCGGACATCAGGATCGGCATTTTCGCAGAGGATCAGAGAGGCACTGGTGTGGCGCAGGAAGAGTTGGCAGATGCCGGTTTGGATGTCGGACTGATCCACCAGTGAGGTTATCTGATGGGTGATGTTGACCGTCTCTCTGCCGCGGGTTTGAATACTGAATGTTTCCTGTGCCACCATTTCCACTTTACTCAGGGTTCATGATCTAGAAAATGTTGTCTCCACATGGAAGACCGAGTTCAACCATGAAGCCATGGGAACACGCCAACAGTTTACCTTCAAACCGTATGAAAGCGAGTGACATTGAAAAAGGATATTGAACTGAAAAGTCTGGCAGACCAATCTGTCACCCTGCTGAAGGGGGTTGGGGCAAGGAGTGCTGAAAAGCTTGCAAAACTGGGTATCGCCACCCTGCAGGATGTGCTGTTCCATCTGCCGTTGCGCTATCAGGACAGAACCCGGGTTCATCCTATTGGCGGTTTGCGGCGGGGCGATCAGGTGGTCATTGAAGGGGAGGTCGACTTGGCTGAGATCAAATTCGGCCGGCGACGCTCACTGATGGTCCATCTCTCCGATGGTACCGGCAGTCTGTTTCTGCGTTTTTTCTATTTCAGTAATGCACAGCGACAGAATCTCAGTAGAGGGGTGCGGCTACGCTGCTTCGGCGAAGTTCGTAGCGGTCCCAACAGTCTGGAGATGGTGCATCCCGAATATCAGCGGCTCTCGGACGATGAGCCGTTGATGGTTGAAGATAGTTTGACCCCGGTCTATCCGACCACTGAGGGAGTGCATCAGTTGACCCTGAGAGGGTTGATCGGCCAGACCCTTGAGTTGCTTGATCGATCCCCTTCTGCCCTGCGGGAGCTGCTGCCCGAGAATCTGTTACAGCGCTTCCAGCTCTCCAGTCTGCTGGAGGCGGTCAGTTTTCTGCATCGTCCTCCACCGGATGTGGATCAGCGTTTGCTGCTCTCCGGTGAGCATCCCGCCCAGCAGCGGCTTGCCTTCGAGGAGTTGCTGGCCCATCAGATCAGTCTGTTGACTGTACGGGCGGAACACCGGCGCATCAAAAGCACCGCCTACACCAAACAGAATCGACTCAAGCAGGAGCTGCTCGAGGCTTTGCCCTTCAGTCTGACCGAGGCCCAGCATCGGGTGGTCAGCGAAATCGAAGATGATCTGGCCCACTCCAAGCCGATGCAACGGCTGGTGCAGGGGGATGTGGGTTCGGGTAAAACCGTGGTCAGCGCCTTGGCGGCACTGCAGGCGATCGGTGCCGGCAGTCAGGTGGCGCTGATGGCGCCGACCGAGCTGCTGGCGGAGCAGCATCTGAACAACTTCAGTCAGTGGCTGACCCCCCTGGGGGTTGAGATCGCCTGGCTGACCGGACGGCTCAAGGGTCGGGCGCGGGAGCAGGTGCTGCAGCGGATTGAGTCGGCTGAGGTACAGATGGTGGTGGGTACCCAGGCGCTGTTTCAGGATGATGTGTCGTTTAGCGATTTGGGATTGGTAGTGATCGATGAACAGCACCGTTTCGGTGTGCATCAGCGCCTTGCCTTGCGGGAAAAAGGGCAACAGCAGAATCGTACACCCCATCAGTTGATCATGACCGCCACACCGATTCCACGCACCCTGGCGATGACCGCTTATGCCGATCTCGATCTGTCGGTGATCGATGGTCTGCCGCCGGGGCGTAAACCGGTCACCACGGCCGTACTCTCCAGCAACCGTCGTGATGAGGTGGTCGCCCGGGTCAGGGCGGCCTGTGCCGAAGGGCGTCAGGCCTATTGGGTCTGTACGTTGATTGAGGAGTCGGAGGTATTGCAGTGCCAGGCAGCGGAAGAGACCGCTCGGCTGTTGGCCGAGGCGCTTCCCGAGCTTAACATCGGTCTGGTTCATGGACGCATCAAGCAGGATGAAAAAGAGCGGGTGATGGGGCAGTTCAAATCCGGCTCCCTGGGTCTGCTGGTGGCCACCACAGTGATCGAAGTGGGCGTGGATGTACCCAACGCCAGCCTGATGATTATTGAGAATCCAGAGCGCCTGGGATTGGCTCAGTTGCATCAGCTGCGAGGCCGGGTAGGGCGAGGCAGCGCGGAGAGCCACTGTCTGTTGATGTACCAATCCCCCCTCTCGCAACAGGCGAAGCAGCGTCTGGCGATCCTTCGCGAGACAGGAGATGGTTTTGTGATCGCCCAGAAAGATCTGGAAATGCGTGGTCCTGGCGAGGTGCTCGGCACCCGTCAGACCGGTGAGATGCAGCTGCGGATCGCCGATCTGATCCGCGATCAGGAGATGCTGGATGATGTTCGTGATGGGGCGGCCATGGTGCTTAAACAGGATCCGGCTGCTGCAACTGCCCTGGTCAAGCGCTGGCTGGGTGACCGGGTCGACTATGGGCGGGTTTGAGCGCTGATCCCATTGTGCATCCCTGAGCGAGCGTTGCCGAACGATTGTCCGGCATCACGGATGTTCGTCAACTGCTTGTCTGCTGTGCCATAATCGATCTTTTTCAAGGAACAAAGCTTGAGTCAGCGAAGCAGTAAGAGGTCACTACTGGAACCCCATTGGAGCGATTGGTCGCAACGCCGCTACAGCGGGGTTCCACCAGAGGCTCAGGAGTGGCTGCGCGATACCGGTTCCCTCACCCGGCGGGTGATCCAGTGTTGTGGATCAGGACAGTTCCGGGTCTCGCTGCAACAGCAGGGGTGGGGGCGGCCGCTGACCAGTGAACGGCAATCGTTGCAGATGCGTCAGGGTCTATTGGCGCTGGTGCGCGATGTGGTGTTGCTTTGCGATGACACTCCCTGGGTTTTCGCCCGCACCCTGATTCCTGCCTCCACCCTGAAAGGGCCGGCACGACGACTGATGCTGCTTGGGGAGAAACCTCTGGGAGCCGTGCTTTTTTCCGATCCGAAGGTGATTCGGGGCGCTACCATGTTTGCCAGACTCAGCCCGGGGCATGCCCTGTTCGATGCAGCCTGTGAACATCTTCAGAATCAACCGGAGTTGCTTTGGGGCAGGCGCACCCTGTTCTATGTGGCGCAGAGACCGATTCTGGTGAATGAGCTGTTTCTGCCGCAGTTGCCAATGCGGATGAGTGATGATCGATGAGTGGTGAGGCGAACATGGGACTGCCGCCGGTCCAGTCTGTGGGCTGGGGAGAGAGACTGCGGCGCTATGCGCTGCTGGTCAGGCTGCATCGTCCGATCGGTATACTGCTGCTGCTCTGGCCGACCCTCTGGTCGTTGTGGATCGCTGCTGACGGGGTGCCTCCCTGGGGCATGGTATTGGTCTTTACCTTGGGGGTGGCGATCATGCGCTCTGCCGGGTGTGCCATCAATGACTATGCGGACCGGGATTTTGACGGCCATGTGGCACGTACCGAGGATCGTCCCATTGCCAGTGGGTTGGTGCAGCCCAGAGAGGCAATTGGTGTGTTTCTGGTGCTCTCCCTGATCGCGGCCACGCTGCTGATCTTTTTGAACTGGCCGACCCGTTATCTCTCTCTGGTGGCCCTGGGGCTGACCGCACTCTATCCCTTCATGAAGCGCTATACCTATTTACCTCAAGTGGTATTGGGCGCTGCCTTTGGCTGGGCGGTGCCGATGGTCTTCATGGCGCTGACCGAGAGTCTGCCGCTGATCACCTGGGTGATTTTTCTCTCCACCCTGATCTGGGCGCTGATCTACGATACCCAGTACGCCATGGTGGATCGAGAGGATGATCTGAAAATCGGCGTGAAATCCACAGCGATCCTGTTTGGCCGTCATGACAACCTGATTGTCGGTCTGCTGCAAGGGGTGATGATCGGACTATTGATATTGATCGGTCTGATGAGTGATCGTGGCCTGCTCTATTTTCTGGGGATTGCCGCGGCGGCGATGTTGTTCCTCTATCAGCAGTGGTTGACCCGGGATCGCAATCCCAAGGCCTGTTTCGAGGCCTTTCTCAACAATAACCGGTTTGGCCTGGTGGTGTTTGGCGGGCTGGTGCTTGATTACGCTGTTTAGACCCATACTTGATTCGATATTCAATTATTCAGTATCAATTTGCCAGAAGCTTGGAAGTGAAGTGAAAATGGATTGTTGCCAAGCGGACCATCAAGCCAATTATGGCGACATTCTGAAGCGGCAACCTGCGATACTTCCTGTGTGTAAACATGAGAAGTAGCAAAATCTCTCCTTAGCAATTTAATATCAAGTGCCATCTCAATCGCTAGGGATAAAGGGAATTAACTAACTCTTAGCAAATGGGAATCGCCATCCACTGGATCTGCTGGCAAAGGATATTGTTAAGCCACTTAAAACAGTATTTAAATGTATTGAAGTGTTCTGTGTAAGTGCAATCGAACCCTGTGAGGGTAATTACTAGTTGATGCAGCATCGTGAATAGACCGATAATCAATCACCTGTATTAGTACATTTAGGAGCGTGTTATGGACAACACCTTAAGCCGACATGGCAATGTAACAGATGGATCTGTTTTATCACCCAGCTCACTTGATGGTCTCGACTCGAGAGCGTCTAACAGCAGTCAAATGTCCAGTTCAGACCTTAAAACGACAGGTGAACGAATAGCCGGCAGTCTAACCACTGAAGACCGACTGACTAGCACACCGAGTACTTCTGAAAAATTGACTGGCGCAGTAGAAACATCGGCTATACGAACCGATGAAATTAAACAAGTTGAAGAGACTTGGGAAAAGCTGAGAAGCTATCCAGAAATCAAAGCGATAGAAGACAAGGTTGGTAGATTTAAGATCACCATAGATTATTCCCAAATAACTGGATATAACGCGGATGAGAACGAAATAATCATCAATCCAGACTATGTTAAGGCTGCTCCATATAAAACAGTGATGAACGAAAGTATTGAAAACTCTTTAGTTGAGCTACCCGAAAAGGAGTACTGGGAGTTTATGGATAACTACCCAGAGAGTTATCCATTTTCCTTTGAGCGCCAGTTAGTCCATGAAGCACATCATGCTTTGCAACCTGATTATCAATTACTCTATGACCTGAATCCTAGCCAGTTCGAAGAGCCAGTAATAAAACAAACTAATGAATTTATGTGGAATCATTTTAAAGAGCCGGCCAGAGATCCTAACTGGCACTAGCGATATTGTGAATAGTTACAGATTTCTAGGTTATCTACTCGCTGCCTGTTTATTGTTTGGGTCTTCTGGGTGTGAATCGTCATCCTGTAATTTAGAACAACTTAAAGAGTCGACAGAAAGGGAGATTATCGTTAGCAAGGCCAATGATTTTTCAGTGATCGAAGCGGGCTCTATGAAGAAGATATCTCTTAATCCAGATGTGCCACAAATGCCATTTGGCTATCGGCACGAAAAATGGGTGGCCTTCAAAAAGAAATTCCAAGATGGTGACTGTTTAGTTTACTTTACAACCCCTGAAAAGGCCTGGAAAAGACTCGCTGGGCTTGAAGGTTATGCCATCATGCGTGGCAATGAAATTGTTGCTGTTTTTGTCCTGAAGGTCAGCTGAGGCTCTGACTTGCCTGGTTTGTATTTCGCCATTCACAACGAAACCAGGATGGTTTTGGGATTGAGTCAAAAAAACTCAGGCTGGATGAACTCCAGCCTGAGTAAGTGTTATTAATTACGACGTTGACGTCTTGCTTTCAATAACGGGATCAGTAGCAGGAGCAGCCAGGGGCCGAGAGCGCCACCACCCGATGTCGGGTAGGCGCGGGGTTTGTTGAACATCGGCTGCTGATTATCGACTCGATTGTCGGTCACCGGTACAGCGGCCCGTTGTTGTCGTGCAGCCCGTTCCTTAGCAACACGCGCCTGATTGTGACGATCGATGCCATGCTGCTGGAACTGCTCTTCTCTGACAACCACCATTGAGGTGTAGTCTGTCACCAATCCATACTCTTTAGCGACATCCACAATGGCTTGTCGCGTGTCAGCATCCTCACCCAGATAGTCGATCTGGTTTTGCAAAGATTCAATAGTGGCATAAGCCCATAACCGTTCAATCTCGGGGTTGCGGTTACTCTGGCTGGGAAATTCGAATTGGCTCGAATAATCCCGCTTTTGTCCTGAAATCTTACTGCGAATGGTGACATCAGCCATACCGTCGCCCCAGTAGTGGCCGAACAGGATCATTTGACGACCCCGGTAGAGGGACCCGATTCGATTCGGCGTCAGATCCTTGACTTTGACTCCTCGAATGCTCACATCGATATCGTGCATTGCCTCATGGGTTAACTTATCCGTTACCAACATCAATTGGCCGACAATATCGTCACTGTTTGAGATATTGATCGAAAAGCCATTGGAAATTTTTGTCATGCCTTCCAGTAGCGGGCGATTGGCGCTGTTACCCATGACAAAACTGAATAACCGCACATCATATTTTTCAAGCAGCTTGAGAAATGCTCTCTTTTCCGTAGTGCCGACATTGGCAACGCCATCGGTTACCAGGATGATGGCGCTCGAACGATCGGAATCCAAACCCTTTATACCTCGTTCGACACCGGCATAAAGATTGGTACTGCCATTGGGTGCGATATTTTCAAGCTTATCGATATAGCGTTGTGCGTTGTCTCTGTTTGCGTTGATATAACCTGAAGTGAGCTCCCTGGCGCGGTCGTTGAAGAGCACGATCCTGAAACGATCTTTCTCTGAAAGTTGTCCTAAGCCTTTTTTCACCCCTTCAACCAGGCTCTGATACTTACTCTTCATCGAGCCTGACAGGTCAAGCACGAAAACCCAGTCCCGGCCTTCATGGATGGAAGCCAGATCATCCCCCGGTGTGACGGTCAGCATAAAGGTTCCTCTATCCTTACCTGGCTCCTTATGGGTGACCATGTCGACACTGCCCTGTAAGCCCTGTTGGTGTCGCCAATAGACCACAATATCTCTATCCAGTTTCTGGATGATTGCGGGGGTGGCTTGTGACTCGCCTTCTGCTGTTTTGGCCTGGCCGTTTCGCAGTGCGACCAGCCACTCCTGTGGGGAGTTGGCGGTTGCGGATGCCTGGGGGTGTTGTGGCAATCGCATGGTGTCGATCGGGTAGGAGGAGCGTAGTTTCAGGTTGAAGCTGAACGCCTCTGTCACCACGTCGTTATAGCTCCAGAAAGCCAGCTTCTCCTCATCCACACCACCCTCTTCCAGCGGGTAGACATAGCGTCCAATACCACTATCCACATGGGCGGGCTGAATATAGACAAGGCGGATTTTTACATCCTGCTGAGGTTTTACCGGATAGACATGGCTGTCGAAGGTGCGGTAACTGTCCTGCTCGGTCAGGGCGGTTTCCCGGCCGGCATTGCGTTCTTGCTGGTAGACCTCCCTGGCGCGCTGTTTCTCCAATACCTCACCGGTTACCGGTTGGCCATCGATCCAGTAGGTAAACTCTCCGACGGAGGCTTTTTCCGGAACCGGAAATGAGTAGATGGCCTCAAGTTCACGATCGTTGGGATTGAAAATGACCTGCTCGACTGAGGTGACCGCATAACCGTCCTCGATGGTGACGTCGACATGGTGCTGTTTGATCTCCAATTCTGGCAGGTTAGCCGATTTCGGCGTCATCAGACCCGCAGATGTGGCGCTCTGCGCAGCGAAAAAGGTGAGGCCAAAGAGCAGATATTTAAGTTGTTTAGTTAGAGTGGTCATTTCGAAAACTCCATATTTATAAAAAGGGGGGCTCCACATCGGAGTTAAGGACACCGTAGCGGTAGGTTGCAGTTAAATAAACCAAATACTAAAAAGCACTATTATTGGAAACGAAAAGTACTATTTATTGATACTATTTGGCGGATAAAAGGGATGAGTCAAGCAACCGGCTGTTGGAAATCTCCGATCTCTATCTTTAACCACTGACAGTTTGAACAGATTCTGGCGGAGTACCGCTCTACTGTGACGGAGCTGACCAGTTACTGGCCAAGCTGGACCGGTTGAGGATCATTGAGCTTTTACCGCTCAATCGGTTTAAGCTGGTGGTGAATAAAAAACCATTACTTGGCGTACCAACGGGCCGATTCAGGGGTTTTTATGAGTATCTCAATGCGAAATTTCTGCGAGAGGAAGCGATGCTGATCTGTGCCAACGGATACTTGTCTGAGAACTCGAAGTTGAGCATGTTACGGCAGTTGAAGCGGGTGTCGGTGGAGTGTTACCGGCGGGCTGAAGAGGATGGTTCATTGCCCCGTTCCCAGCGACAGGGCACCAGCTTGATGCAGGTATTCAGGACATGGGATTTCAGTGTTTTCCGACAATTGAAGCGGGATGGGTAGAGGGAGAGAAAGTGGCAAGTGATCGTCCAAAAAAAGATCATGCTGATGTGATTATACCCCCACCGGTGATCCACATAGTCAGCATCGGCTTGGGGGGTGTGATCAGCAACTATTATTCCATGTCTCTGCCGCATTGGAGTATCCTGCAATGGATTGGTGTACTGCTGGGTGTCACAGCGATCGCCATTACTCTGTGGGGTATGCGTGAGTTCCATGCGTCGCGTAATCCGGTTGCTCCGATCCGGCCGGTCAATCGATTGATGGTTTCCGGGCCATATCGATTCACCAGAAACCCCCTCTACCTCTCTCTGATCCTGTTGCAATTGGGGCTTGCTCTTGTTTTTCTTAATGGCTGGATGGTGCTGCTGCTACTGCCTGTGGTGGTGATTGTGCGCTACTATGTTGTAGCGCGGGAGGAGGCCTATCTTCTACGCCGCTTTGGCTCTGACTATCAAGCCTACCAAGAGCGGGTCAGGCGCTGGATATAAGCAGATTTTGCTGCTTCTGGATGAAGGAGTGACAGAGTCTGGTTGAGATGATGGGGTCGCTACGTTGTCAGGCACTGTAGACTCGACGAGACTTATGAGATGAGTGTGTTTTACAGCATGTAGCATCAGGGATAACATCGTTGGATTCATGGTTAGGATTGATATGGATATTAAATTTGTAAGGCTGATCAGGAAGGTCCCTCGATTTATACGAAACCACGGCAAAGACAACTTGTTCGTCTACATCCTGACGATTCCATTATTATCTTTTTTCAGCCTGCTGTTGACACCAATCAAGAAGAAGACAGACAAAGATCCCTTCTACCACGTTTTTAATCGATTTACGGCAACCGTTAATGAAATGCCCCAGGCAGCCCTGCTTGAGATCGGTTCAAGAAATGTAACCGGTGTGGTGAAGCGTGACCTATTTCAATCCACGGTGGACTATACCGGCGTGGATATCCATGCTGGGGAGAACGTGGATGTGGTGGCTGATGTTCATGAGCTCTCATCCCACCTCCCGCAGAACCACTATGATGCGGTTTTTTCAATCTCTGTGTTCGAGCATTTGGCGATGCCCTGGCAGGCCGTGATCGAAATCAACCGGTTGATGAAGCCTGGTGGTTTGCTGTTTATCGCCACTCATCCAGTGATTCCACCTCATGAGCTGCCATGGGACTTCTGGCGATATTCCAGCGAAACATTCAAAGTGCTGCTGAATCAAAGAACCGGCTTCGAAATATTGGAATCCGTAGAGGGAACACCGGCCAGAATCCTCTCCTTGTCCCGTGACCGAACCACATCCAAGGTGCATTTGATACCGGTTCATCAGAGTATTGGTGTGCTGGCGAGAAAGATTGATGTTGCTGATGCGGCGCTCTCTTGGAAGTTGCCTGTGAGCAGTTTATTACAGAGTCAGTACCCAAAAGGAAAGACCACTGCCTGATCGATGCTGACGGTCTGGAATCGATTCAGGCTTGACTGAATGGGGTCAGTATCATGTCATCTTTTTTTTGTTGGGGTCTAGGGGGTGTATTTCTATCTGCCTTATACTTCTTCTGCTCCCGGTGGATTACCTGTCGGTGTGACTACATCCTGTATTGCTTCCGGCGATGCGGTAATCGCACCGCTGGTCAACATCGGCGAGGCGTCCAGGTCTTCCGCATTCATCATCTCTGCGATCCGCTGAAGTGACGAGAGCAGTTGGTTCTGTTCCCAATCCTTGAGCTCGCTCAGGCGTTGCTGAAAGCGCTCCTGTAGCAGGGGCACGGATTGCTTCACCAGAACCTCTCCCTGTTTAGTGGCCATCAGTATCACTTTGCGTTTGTCACCGGTGTCACGACTCCGCTCCAGCAGCTCTCTGCTTTCAAGACGCTTCACTACATCGGTGACGGTTGCCTGGCTTAGACTGACCCGTTTCGCCAGCTCGCTGCCGGTGATCTTTTCGCTGCGCACGATCTCCGTCAACAGCAGCGCCTGGGGGCCGGTAAGGCCATGACTTTGAACAAGGTTTCTTGAATGCTGATCAATTGCACGAATGACTCGTCTTAGGGCGATCAGGATGTCTTCAGTGATGTCCGCGTGGATCATGAAATTACGTTCCCTAAATAATGTTAAGTATTTGTTACCTGTGTTTTTGCAGGGTTTACAGATAATAACGGGATTTTTATGGTTAAAATGTTTAGAATACTAATCATAGTTAGCTGAATATAAGGATCTTACGCCTGACACGAGAAGTGGTTGTGCGGGCATCCAGTTCTATGTGTAATGCAGGAAGATATCTCTCCGGACAGATCCTTATCTGTCTGTTTCTCTGCCATTTTTCTCTATCGGCAATCGGTGCGCCGAGCCTCTCCCTAGCACCGGTACAGAGTACCGACGGCAAGGCCACACTGAGCTGGGATATTCCGCAAGGCGCCCGCGTTGAACTTGAATCAAGCCTGGATAACAGCTTTGTCAATGTAACCCCTCTCTATCAGGGCAGTGACCGGTCGACTGTATTGACCGGATTGAGTGATGGATCTTATCACTTCCGTGCCCGCATCGTGCATCAAGATGGTGCAATTTCACCCTGGAGCGAGCCGGCAAGCCTGCTTGTGGAGCACCATACCCTTGCCAAGGCAGTGGGTTTCTTTGCTGTGGGCGCGCTGGTGTTTGTGGCGACCCTCTGGTTGATCATCCTCGGTGCAAGGCGACAGCAATAGACTCATGGAACCCAAGCCGCTGCAAATCGATTTTCCACGCCTTAAATCCGATGTGGAGGCGCTGGCTGCCATCGGTCGGGCGGATGATCAGGGCATCTACCGGATGGCCTTTTCCGATGGTGATATGCAGGCCCGGAGCTGGTTGCGGGAGCGTATCGTTCAGGCTGGGCTCGAGTTGCATCAGGATGGGGCGGCGAACCTGTTTGGTCGTCTGGCGTGGGATCCTGAAAAGCCCAGCGTGATGGTCGGTTCGCACATCGATACGGTGCCCGGAGCCGGACATCTGGATGGTGCCCTCGGGGTGCTTTGTGGTCTGGAAGCGTTGCGATCGATGAAAGAGCAGGGGGTCAGCCTGAAACGGCCCTTGGAGCTGGTGGCTTTTTCCGACGAGGAGGGGCGTTTCAGTGGCATGTTCGGTTCCCAGGCCCTGTGTGGTGATATCTCCCCTCAGTGGATTCATGCTGCCCGGGATCTTTCAGGGGTGGGTTTGGCCGAGGCGATGGCCGCTCAGGGGCTGGATGCCAGTGAGGCACTTTCCGCCGCCAGATCACCGGAGAGCCTGCACGCCTTTGTTGAGCTGCATATCGAACAGGGGCCGGTACTCGATGAATTGGGTAGTTCGATCGGTGTGGTAGAAGGTATCTGCGGCCTGAAGCGCTGGGATGTGCGTCTGACCGGAGTCGCCAATCATGCAGGTACCACGCCGATGCTGATGCGCAGTGATGCCTTTCAGGGGCTGGCGGAATTCTCCGTGGAGATCGACCGGATTCTGGAGGAGCATGGTGGTCCCCAGAGTGTCGCCACCATCGGTCGTGTCGAGCTGTTGCCCGGGGCGGCTAACGTGGTGCCTGGTGAGGTCCGTTTTGCCCTCGAATTTCGCGACCTGGAAGAGTCGATCCTGTATGACCTGAGCGATGCGTTTCGGCGTACTTTGTCAGCCATCGCCCGGCGTCGTGGCCTGATGTTCGACTTCAAGGTGGTAAGTGAGCTGGCGCCGGTTAGCTGTGATCCACGTATCCGGGCACTGATTGAATCCACGGCTCAGGCCTTTGCCTACAGCCACCATCAACTCCCCAGTGGCGCTGCCCATGACACCCAGCAGCTGGCGCGGATCACCAGAACCGGCATGATTTTTGTACCAAGTAAGGATGGGCGCAGCCATTCAGCGGCGGAGTGGACCTCGTGGAACGACATCCAAGCCGGCGCCAATGTGCTGCTGAACACACTCTATGAACTTGCCAATGAGGAGTCACCATGAGTGATCAAGAAGAAAAACAACCAGATCCTTATATGAATGTCGATCCGCTTCGGGATACTTACCGGGAAAAGATCGCTGAAGCGGCGGGTCGTACCCACTCGCTGCAAAGACACAACACCGCGCTGTTGTGCATCGATATGCAGTATCTTGATGCCGCGCCCGGATATGGCGTCTTCGCCGATGCAGACTCATCCGGTCTGCCACCGGAATCCCAGGCCTACTATTTCGATCGTCTGGAAAGTCTGGTGTTGCCCAATGTACGGCGTCTGCAGGATGCCTTTCGCGCCAACCGCCTGGAGGTGGTGCATACCAGAATCCAGTCACTGACCCAGGATGGGCGGGATCGGGGGCCAGGACACAAGCGCCTCAATCTGCATGCGCCACCAGGCTCCAAAGAGGCGGAGTTTCTGCCGATGATTGCACCTCATGGGGATGAGATCATCATCGATAAGACCGCATCCGGGGTTTTTACCTCGACCAACCTGGAATATGTACTGCGCAATCTGGGTATTACCGGATTGTTCGTTGTCGGTGTTTACTCCAACGAGTGCGTCAGTACCGCGGTGAGAGACGCCTGCGATCTCGGATTTTATGTCACCCTGATCTCCGATGGCATCGCCACGGTGACCCCTGAGCTGCAACAGGCCACGGACACCACCATGAAGGACCGCTATGCCCGGTTGATGAATACCGAAGAGGCTCTCTCGGAGATTGAAGGGGTATTCCTTTGAACTCTGATCCGGTACTCAGTGCGGATCTTGGCTGGCTGATACTGGCTCTGTTCAGTGTCGTCTGGATCTGGCTGGGCTGGTGGCTGGGTCGGCGCGCCCAGGGGTTGGATGGATTTATGCTGGCTGGCCGCAAGGTCGGTCTGGCCCTGGGAACCGCGACTGCCATGGCCACCTGGGTGACCAGTAACACCACCATGGCGGCTCCCCAGCTTGCCTTTCAGATGGGGATCTGGGGTATGGTCGGATACTCATTGGGCTCAATTGGTCTGATTCTGTTTGCGCCGTTGGCGAAACGGATTCGGGAGCTGATGCCTCAGGGTTTCACCAGTGGTGATTTCATCCGGCTGCGCTATGGCAATCTGGCCTGGCGGGTGTTCCTGGTGATCTCCCTCTTCTATGCCTTCGGTTGGTTGATCAGCCTGGGAATGGCTGGTGGGGTCTTGATCAACGCCCTCACCGGTATCGACTACCACATCGGTATGTCAGTGATTGTCGCGGTGTGCGTCAGCTATACCCTGTTGGGTGGTTTGCGTGCGGTTATCGGTACCGATTTTCTGCAGTCGCTGATTATCCTGACCGGTATTGTCATTCTGGCGGTGCTGGCGATTTCCAAGGTCGGGGTGGATACCATGCATGAGCAGGTGTTGATGGAACGGCCGGAGCTGCTCAATCTGCTGTTTCCTGCCGCCATCATGTTCCTGTTCAACAATCTTCTATTTGGTGTCGGCGAGATATTTCACTCCAACGTCTGGTGGAGCCGGGCATTTGCCTTTCGTGAGGGCGTCGGTTTCAAAGCCTACCTGATCGCCGGTCTGTTCTGGACGCCGGTGCCGATCGTAGCCGGGTTCCTCGCCCTGACCGTGCCTGCCCTGAATATCAATGTTCCGACGGCGGACATGGTCGGCCCCCTGGTGGCTGGCGAGTTACTGGGTGCCGGTGGCGCGGTGCTGGTCTTCATCGTGGTCTTTTCCGCCCTGGCCTCAAGTCTTGACTCACTACTGGCGGCCACTTCTGACCTGGTATTGACCGATCTCTATAGAGGGCATCTGCGGCCTCAGGCCGGGGAAGAGGAGTTGGTCAAGGCAGCCCGCTGGATAACCCTCGGTCTGGGTCTGGTGACCTGGCTGCTCTGTTGGCCACGTATCACCACGCTGGCCGAGCTGCTCTATTTCACCGGTGCCTTTGTCGCCAGCACCATCTGGCCGGTGGCCGCCGGTCTTTACTGGCGCAGCATCAACCCGATGGGCGCCACCCTGGCGATGGCGCTGGGTACCCTGGTCGGGCTGCTGAGTTATTTCATGATCGGTTTCTATGTGGCGGCTCTGGTGGCAGCTGCAGTTTCCATGACCCTGGTGTTGCTAACTACCTGGCTGGCGCCACGTAGCTTTGATTGGCAGATGCTCGATCCAACACCGACACCTGCCAGGGAGGCCTAGTGTACGAGCGATGATTATCCCTCCTGAAATACTCAATCTGCTGATTATATCTGCAACAGCGATGGTGGCCGCCGCACCGGTCATTCTGTTGTTGCTCTGGTTCCGGGATAAAAAAGGAGGAACCCTGTGGTGAACGATATTGATGCTCAATTGACCAAGCCGCTGGAGGAGCCGGCGCTGGATGTACAGGGTTTTGAGCGGCCCAGATTCCTGATGGACCGGCTGGTGGAAGATCTGGTGCCTTTGCTTGAACTGGCCCATCGGCCCGTGATCTCAGCCCGTCAGTTTAGCCGTGATCAGCTCGTGCAACTCTGCCGTCTGGCTGCAAAATATGAGACCGAGCCCCAACGTATCACCCGTCCCCTGACCGGCAAGATTCTGATCTCTGCCTTCTATGAGCCGAGTACCCGCACCCGGCTCTCGTTTGAGAGTGCCTGGCATCGTCTGGGTGGGGACATCATGTCGATCACCGACCCGGCAACCACCGGTATTGCTAAAGGTGAGTCACTCTATGATGTGGGGGAGATGCTCAACCACTATGGGGATATGGTGGTGCTGCGGGACAGTGACGAGCGGGCCGTCTATGAGATGCTTGAGGCGTTGCGTATTCCGATTGTCAATGGCGGTAATGGTACTGATGAGCATCCGACCCAGGCGATGGCGGATGTCTACACGATGCTTAAAGCGGTGCCTCAGCTGGTTGACCCGACTCGCATGAAGACCTCTGAAAAAGTCCGTATCGGCATTATTGGTGTGCCGGGTAGGATGCGTACCATCCGTAGCCTGTTGCTGTTCCTTTCGCTGTTTTCAGAAGGCATCGATGAGCTGGTGATTGTCAGTGAAGATAAGGATCCCTTCTCCGAGGGGCAGTATCAGGAGTTGAGCGGGGCGGGGCTGAATATTCGTATTACACCTGATTTGAACGAGGTGCTGCCGCAGCTGGATGTGGTCTATCTGAATGCCATCGCCTGGGTATCGGATGGTTATGAGGAGCATGGCCGGATCTATCGACTCGATGCCGACTCGCCGTTCAAGCCCGGTGCTGTTGTGATGCATCCTCTGGCCCGGGGGGAGGAGCTTGATCGCAGTCTGGATGACACCCCCTACAATTGGTATTTCGCCCAGGCTCGTGGTGCGGTTTTCGTGCGCATGGCGCTGCTCTCCGTGTTGTTGAAAAGTTATAGCTGAAGTAAAAAAGATATGTGTGGTATTGCAGGATTTATCTATGCGGACCGGGATCGACCTGTCGACCCTGAAACCCTGGTGGCGATGGCGGCCATTCAACACCATCGAGGCCCGGATGGCTTCGGCGTAAGACGCATGCCGGGAGTGGGATTCAGTCATGCCAGGCTCTCCATTGTGGACCTGGATGAGAGTCGCGGGCGGCAGCCGTTCGAGAGTGCCGATGGGCGGCTGATGCTGACCAAGAATGGTGAGCTCTACGATTACCAACGCATCCGCGCAGATCTCACTGCCCGAGGGGACCGGTTTCAGACCAAAAGCGATTCAGAGATGATCATGCATCTCTATCCACGTCTCGGGCTGGAGGGGATGCTGCCCCATCTGCGGGGTGAGTTCGCCTTCGCTCTCTACGATAAACCGGCCGATCGACTGATGTTGGTGCGCGATCGCTTTGGTATCAAGCCGCTCTACTGGGCTGAAGCGGACGGGGTGCTGGTGTTCGGGTCGGAACTGAAAGTGCTGTTCGCCCATCCCGAAGTACAGCGAAAGTTTGATCCGGCCGGTGTCTACCATCAATTGATGCAGACCATCGTGCCAGGTTCCACCGCCTTCAAGAACATTCATCAGGTATCCCCTGGGCATCAGTTGGTGGTTGAGCGAAAGGATGGGCGCCTGCATATTTCCCAGCGGAAATATTGGGATATGCCCTTTCCTGAAGAGGGTGAAAGACCCTCGGAGTATGATGAGGGTGAGTGGATCGAAGCGGTTCGCGCCAAGCTGCTGGAAGCGGTGCAGCTGCGTCTGGAGGCGGACGTGCCGGTGGGCTGTTATCTCTCCGGTGGTATCGACTCCTGTTCGATTCTCGGATTGGCTGCAGCAGCCAGGCAGAGCCCGGTGAAGGCCTTCACCATCGGTTTTGACAACAAGGACTATGACGAATCCCCGATCGCCCGGGAGATGGCCGAAAGCACCGGTGCGGATCAGGATGTGATGATGCTGGATGCCTCTCATCTTTATGATAATTTTGTCGAGACTCTGTGGCACACCGAGCGGACCATCTACAACACCCTGGGGGTGGCAAAACTGTTGATGAGCCGGCATGTGCAGAGCGTCGACTACAAGGTGGTGCTGACCGGCGAGGGTTCCGATGAGTTGTTCGGTGGCTATCCCGCCTTCCGCCGGGATATGTTTCTGCACGGTCTGGATCATCTCTCCGCCGAGGAGCGTGCCGAGTGGGAGAAGCTGCTGGCGGAGCAGAACAAGCTTTTTAAGGGGGCAATGCTGGCAGAAGATGAAGTTCGTCATCAGGCGCTGGAGGAGAAGGTCGGATTCACCCCGAGCTGTCTGCAGCCCTGGCTGGCTTCCGCTACCCGGGTGCCGGGACTGCTCTCTACAGAGCTGAACGCTCAACTGACCGACTACGATCCGGGGCAGGCCATTGCACAACAGCTGGATGGCGAGAGTCTCGCGGGACGCCATCCCCTGGATAAGGCTCAGTATGTCTGGATCAAGACCATGCTTGAAGGGCAGATCCTCACCTGGGGTGGAGACCGGGTCGATATGGCCAACTCCATGGAGGCCCGTCCCGCCTTTCTCGATCATCATCTGGCGGAATTGGCGGCACAGCTACCTCCCTCCCTGCGCATCAAGGGCAAGACGGAAAAGTATGTATTGCGCGAAGCGATGAAAGGGTTGTTGCCCGAGGTGCTTTACAAGCGGGAGAAGTTTGCCTTCATGGCGCCGCCTGCCCACACCGATCCGAAGAAGTGGGCCGCGATGCGGGGATTGGCGGATGAGTATCTGAATCCGACTGCCATTGCCGATGCGGGCCTGTTGTCAGCGGAAGGGGTAAAAGCGCTGTTCGATCTGCATGACGACAAGCAGTTAACGGCGGCCACCCAGAACAAGCTGGATGCGATCATCAACCATATGCTTGGCGTGCAGGTGCTGCATCGTCACTTTGTGGCAACTGATGTACCGGCACAGGCCAAAGCCAAGGCAGAGCAGCTTGGCTGGCGTGTTGAGGCCTCCATGTAGGGTTTGAGGTGCCTGGCTGGCTCCTCAAGAAAAATGGGATTGGAGTGGTCGAGCTCAGCGCCTCTGTTCTTCAGCCAGACCCTTATAGAGGCTGACGCACATCAGCAGCAGCACCAGGGTGAATGGTAGACCGACGCTGATTGCGCCAGCCTGCAAGGCCTTCAACGCTTCTGCGCCGCCACCATACAGGAGTGTGCCGGCAATCACGCCCTCCAGCGTGGCCCAGAATATCCGCTGAGGTACCGGAGCATCCACCTTGCCGCCTGAAGTGATGCTGTCGATTACCAGAGATCCGGAGTCTGACGAGGTGACGAAGAAGATCAATACCAGGGTAATACCAAGGAATGAGGTGATCGATGACATCGGCAGGTTTTCCAGCATATGGAACATGGCCAGGGAGACATCGGAAATGCCGTTCGCCAGTTGGCCAACACCGTTGATTGCCTGATTCAGGCCGGTGCCACCGAAGGCGGTCATCCAGATCAGGGTCACCAGGGTAGGGACCAGTAACACCGCGATGATGAACTCCCTGACCGTGCGTCCTCTGGAGATGCGGGCGATAAACATGCCGACAAAGGGTGACCAGGAGATCCACCAGGCCCAATAGAAGACCGTCCAGCCGTGAAACCAGTCACTGTCTTCCCGTCCGAAGGAGTTACTGAGGGGCAGCAGGTTTTCAAAGTAGGCTGATGCGGTTGATGCTATCTGGCCAAAGAATCCAAATCCCTGGCCCAGTATGAGGACAAACAGCAACAGGAATGCGGCCAGCGCCATATTCACATTACTCAACAGTTTTACGCCCCCATCGATGCCTCTCACGACGGAAAATATGGCAATGCTGGTCACGCCGATGATGATGGCGATCTGGGTATTGATCGCATTCGGAATATCGAACAAATGGTTGAGTCCACCGGCGGCTTGCTGTGCCCCCAGGCCTAACGAGGTGGCCAGGCCGAAAATGGTGGCCAATACCGCCAGCAGATCGATAATGTGTCCAGGCCAGCCCCAGCAGGATTCGCCCAGGATAGGGTAGAACGCTGAACGGATGGTCAGCGGCATGCCTTTGTTGTAGGCGAAAAAAGCCAGTGACAGGGCAACAACCGCATAGATGGCCCAGGGGTGGAGTCCCCAGTGGAACATGGTGGCGCCCATCGCAGTTCGGGCAGCCTCAGGGGTGTTGGCGGCAACATTGAGCGGTGTGCCATACCAGTTGGTGTAGTAGGCCACCGGTTCGGCAACACTCCAGAACATCAATCCTATCCCCATACCGGCCGCAAACAGCATGGCAAACCAGGAGAGTGTTGAGTAGTCTGGGGTAGCGGTTTCGCCGCCTATTCTGATTTTACCGACCGGAAGAAATACCAGAAAAAGACAGAACAGCACAAAAAAATTGGCGCCCCAGATGAACAGCCAGTCAAAAGCATGGATAGACCAGGCTTTGGTCCCATCAAGCATCGATTTCGCTTCGGCGGGAAATACCAGTGTGCCGATCACAAACAGCAGAATCAGGACGGCGCTGATGAAGAACACCGGATTATGCATGTCCATGCCGAACATTTTCAGATTGTCCTGGCCGACCTCGTAATCCGTGGTGTAGGTGTCGTTTATCGGGGAGTTTGACATAATGAGTATACTAAGTTTAGTGTACTAAATAATATGCTCGTTTAACTGGGTGATTGCAAGCGTTATGATATTGGCAATTTCTCAGTGACTAATTATTTTGTATGCGCTTTTCGTATAAGCTCAGATCAGTCTGAATTCCATAATTAATAGTAAGAACACTAAGGAAATGCCGATGCTGATTACCCAGGCGACTCCCTTCCGCTCCCTTTTATCCGCCGTTGTTTTACTGTGCGGTCCTAGCGCTCTTTACGCCGATGAGAAGGAGAGTGAACTGCTGCTGAAAGAGATCCGTCAGATGCAGCAGCGTATCGAGCAACTTGAGCAACAAATTCAAAGCGATCAGGTAGCAACAGAAGCTGATGAATCGACAGTTGAAGCGCAGATGGATGAAGCGGAGGAGGCTGAAGCTTCACAAACCTCGGTAAATGAGGGCATCAAGGTTGGCGGTGCCGTACGACTGCAGTACAGCAATGAACGATACAGGGAAGGTAATCGGGATCGAGGTGGTGATTTCGACTTTGATATCTTCAGGTTGAATTTGGACGGTCAGATGGGTGGCGTATTGCTGTCGGCGGAGTGGCGATGGTTTCAATACATGAATGCAGTACATCACGCCTGGGTAGGTTATCAGGTTGATGAGGATGCGCAGGCGCAGGCCGGCATCCAAAAAGTGCCGTTTGGTGTTTTACCCTATAACTCACATAACTTTTTCTTCAGTTCCAACTACTATGTCGGTCTTGAAGATGACTATGATGCCGGTGTTAAGTACCTGCATCAGGAGGGACCTTGGGATCTCCGCTTCGGCTTCTACTTCAACGACGAGCAGGGTGGTGTCGACGGCTTTGTCGATAACCGTGAGGATCGCTACTCCTATGATGTGGTGGGTTTTCGCACACCCGGTGAAGGAACCTATGCTGAGCCGGTCAATGCCGTCGCTGAAAACAATACCTTGAATGCCCGCGTCGCTTATCAGCTGAGTCCATTGGAAGGGGTGGATCTCGAAGTTGGAGTTTCAGGACAGTATGGCCTGTTGCACGATGGTAACGACAAAGCGGGTAATCATAGCGCTTATGCCGTGCATCTTGTTGGAGACTACGGACCCTGGAATCTGCAATTGCAGGCCACTTCATATGAATACGATGTTGATGGCGGCGCCGACCTGATGGCGGTAGGAGCCTACAGTTTTTTTGACACTATCCCTGCCGAAGCGGATAGCTATACAGCAAATCTGGCGTACAGTCTCCCTGTTGCATGGGGGGCAATCACCAATCTGACTTTCTATAATGATTTTTCTCTGATCACCAATAAATCAGCAGGCCTGGATGATACTTGGATGAATGTGCTCGGTGTAGCGGTTTCCGCTGGTGGACTCTATACCTATATCGATTTCGTTACAGCTGAAAATCAGCCTTTTATAGGTGGCAGTATGGGTACTGACAGTGGAGAGTCGGAACAGCGACTGAATATCAATCTGGGTTACTATTTTTAGGCATATCAGAGGCAATCAGTTTTTTATTATTGCGGCCAGCTGAATTCACAGGTGGTTTCCTGGTTTGCGCAAATGCCCCGAAACCAGGCGCGCCCCTGTGTGGTTTGTCGCTCCGTCTCAGTCAGTCTTTTCAGTGCCAGGGTCTGCGGATTGCGCTGTTTGCCAAGTGAGTAGTCCAGCAGGGCCCATTCACCAGAGCAGGCGATCACTTGCTCGACTCGGCCCATGGAGGTCAGCCAGTCGCCTTTCAGGTCGAGCAGCTTAGGACTTCCGGCATCAGGGCGCTGATGACCGCTACCGGATTGCACCATGAATGCCACCTGCTTGCCGGGTATCCAGCCGATGCCCGGATAAGTGGCTCTCAACGGCAGCTTGCTGCGGTTCGGATCATCTTTCGCACCACGGATCTTCAGCCAGCCCTGCTGTGAGCCGATGATCTGGAACTCGATGCCAAAGTTGTGGCTATCGAAATTGATCACATAGGCGGGCAGTGTGCCGACCACCTGGGCATCTAATTCAGCGGATGCGTGTACTTGCAGGCCATGCTGATCGGTCTCCTTCGACCAGCCCTCAATCCGGCACTCGGTTTCAGTGGTGGGCACCCAGACCTCTTGTGCAGAACTCAATGAAGCGAGAGCGAGGCAGAAGAGCAGGACAGTGGTTCTACTGAATGGTCTGTTGTTAATTATGGTGAGACCTCGGTGAGCAGATAATTCCAGGTGGTCTGCCCCGGATTGGTTCTGATGCTCTCTTCAAAGCGAACATAATCGTTGGGGTGCACGGTTGTACAGCCAGCCGAATCGGTATTGGATCGGCTGCCAGAGTGTATCTTGAATGTACGGTTCAGGTCATCGGTGGCGGCCGGGTTGCTGTTGTCCACATAACCGGTTGCGGCGGTGAAACGCTCAACCCCGCCTTGTCCCCGGTTTACCGCCTCCTGTGTTGGTCTCAGTGCAAAGTCACTGCCGCCGGCCGAGGCTGGATTGCGGTGGGTATCTTCATACATCTGAATGGTCTGTGGTGTGGCCAGTCTGCCCTGGTCACGGATACCGTCACCGGTGACATCCTCTCCGACCGAACGTCTGAACCGATTGTCAGGATGATTGGCCAGATTGGCATCGTATTGTGCCGTGGGCTCGGTTGAAACCTGATTGAACTCCGCTACATGAACGGCGCCATTGGCCTCTCTGGAGATGACGGCGATACGGTCATCGTAAACACCCTGGCCACTGTTTTCCAAGGTGCCGGTCTCAGTGCGTAAGCCGACGATGACAGAGTTGCCGTTGGCCAGGTCATCCTGTGCGGCCTGATCGCCGCGGGTCTGCACAATACTGGCGTAGACATCAAACTTCTGCTGATCAGAGAGTGTTGATGTGTCCGGCATCTCGGGTGGCTGGTTGCCGGCTTCATTGATCTGTCTGATGGCAGTGCCGATCTCTGCAGGGCTGGCCAACAGGTCCAGGCTGTTGTGTGCACTGTTTGGTGAAATCGAGTACTGGAGCTCCGCGCTGACCATCCGGTCGAGTGCCTGCTGAACAGCGGGAGGTTGGCCCTGTTTCTGGTTGTTTAAAAGGGCAACCGCTTCTCCCTGTCTGCCCTGCCTGAACAGATTGGCAACCTCCTGCGCTACAGCCTGGTTACTTCGAACCGGTGAGCTGAGTAGAGTATGGGGCGCCCCGAACAGAGGGTTTGGTGAGCGTGACTGACTGGTGCCAAATGTGGTTGCTGATCCGTTCATGGATAACTCCAGTATCTCAGTTCCTTGATTTACAGAAGTTCTATTCTATGAGCTCCACCCTGGCTTGGGCACTGGGGATTACCCTAGGCCTGTTAGCGCCAGACAATCGTTCGGCTTACTGGTTAAGGTCCACCCAGAGTGTCACGGTTTCCGGTGGCAGGCAGACCTGGTCGTTACACGCCTGAAGCTGTAACTCAACCGGTAGTGTTGTTGGATCGGGCTGATATTTATCGAGCTGTTTCAGCAGAGTTTGTAAGCTGATGTTTCCCCCGTAGACAGACAGTGGCTGTTGCTGGAACGCAAGTTTCTCTTGCGTTCCCTTGGGGTAGGTTACCGGCCCCATCTGCCAGCCTTTGACCTGCTCTGCCAAGGTCATGCGGGTCGCAATCAGATCCTTGCCGGTGGGTTGATTGGAGTTGATGTGCCAGCCGTCCGGAATGTGGATCTTCAGGTTCAGCAGGGTTTGCTCTGCCGCCTGGCTGGTGTTGGCTTGAATGCGGATACCACCCTGTCCGGCATAGGCCCTCGAGCCGAGTTCCCCATGCCGGTGATCGGCCACGGCACTCAACAGGTATCCATAGCTGATCGGAGTCGCTTCTAGGGCCGGGGCAAAGCGGGATATCAGGGCATCGGTCTGGTTGCGGTATTCCAGTTCACCGCTACGTTGCCAGAGTCGCTGCAGGCTGTGTATGGCGACAGAACTGCCTGACGGGATGGCGTTGTCTGAGCCCTCATCCTTGGGGCGCCCCATGCCGGTGATGCTGCTGTCGGCCTCATTCATGAAGAAGCCACCCTGCTGCTGATCGAGAAAGCGCCCGGTCATGGCTCCGGCAAGCTCTTTGGCGCGCTCCAGCCAGTGTTGCTTGCCGGTCAGGTCATAGAGGTAGAGAAAGCTCTCTGAAAGATAGGCGTAGTCCTCCTGGGTAGCCGGGATGGAGGACTGGCCATTCAGATGAACCCGCCACAGGTGGCCGGCTTTGTAGCGGTTCTGCTGCCAGAGAAACTCGGCAGCCTTAAGGGCGGCATCCCGATAGCGGCTGTTATCCAGCAGATCAGCAGCCTGGGCAAAAGCGGTGATCATCATGCCGTTCCATGAGGTGACTATCTTGTCATCTCTCAAGGGTGGGATGCGTTTGTTGCGGGTTTCCAGCAGTATTTGGTTGATGTTTTCCAGTTGCGTGAGCAGATCGGTCAATGAGAGTTTTTTCTCATTGGCAAACTCGGCAAGCGTTTGCGGCAGGTGGAGGATATTGCGACCTTCGAAGTTACCGGACGGGGTAACTCCGTAGAGGGCGATTGCCAGGCCCGCCTGCTGCTTGCTGAGAGCGGTGTTCAGTTCATCCTGGGTCCAGGTGAAAAACAGACCCTCTTCACCTTCGCTGTCAGCATCGGTTGCGGAGTAGAATCCCCCGTCCGGTGCCGTCATCTCACGCAATACATAGTCGAGGGTCTGGGTGGCGATCCGGCGAAACTCCTCTCTGCCGGTGATGCGCCAGGCGCCCAGGTAGATACGGCTGAGATGGGCCTGGTTGTAGAGCATCTTTTCGAAGTGGGGCACCAGCCACTCATAGTCGGTGGAGTAGCGATGGAAACCGCCCGCCACCTGGTCGTAGATGCCGCCACGTCCCATATGGTCCAAAGTCACTGTCAACATCTGCAGGGCCGCTTGATCCCGATGGCGTTGTGCTTGGTCGAGTAACAGATAGAGCCAGGGCTCTCTGGGAAATTTCGGTGCCTGTCCGAAGCCACCCTGGATCTCGTCGAAGGTGTTTTGGATGCTCTTTACTGCTTGGGTTATGACCCCCTCATCAAGTGCCTTTGCCTCGCCTCTCAGGCGGTTGCTCTCGGCGACTGCATCCGCCACTTTTTCTGCCTGAGCAATCACATCGTCAGGCTGAGCTTTCCAGAGCTTATTCACCTGCTCAAGCAGCGAGGTGAACTGTTCTGGGGTGTAGTAGGTACCGCCATAGAAAGGTTTTCCCTCGGGGGTGAGGAAGCTGGACATGGGCCAGCCCCCGTGACCGGTCATCAGCATCACGGCAGTCATATAGACCTCATCCACATCGGGGTGGCTCTCCCGGTCCACCTTGATGGCGATGTAGTCCCGGTTCAGCAGGGCGGCGATCGGCAGGCTTTCGAAACTCTCCCGTTCCATCACATGGCACCAGTGACAGGTTGAATAGCCGATGGAGAGAAAGATCGGCTTGTTCTCCTGTCTGGCCTTTTTAAAGGCCGCCTCGGACCAGGGGTGCCAGTCGACCGGGTTATGCGCATGCTGCAGCAGATAGGGAGAATCCTCCAGGATCAGCCGATTGATGTAGCTGGGGGTGCCATCCGCATTGAAATGCTCGGTGCGGGGGCGGTAGCCAATGCCTTTGTCCAGATAGGCCTGATAGAGTTTCTCTGCCATAGACTCGGATCTCTCCAGATGTAGGGTCTCATCCGCATGGCCTGCCGGTTGCAGAACCAGCAGGCTGATAACAATCAATAGAACTCTTGGCATCGGCAGCTCTCACCCTTGCAGCTGTACGGTCTCTATTTCAGTCAGGTTCAGAAGTTCAGGTGGACCTGTCGATCCATCGGCAGACCTGAATCTGCCGCCCACTCCTGGGTGGAGCCGTCATAAAGTCTGGCCTGGCTGTTGCCGAGCAGTTCATGGGAGACGAACCAAGCCAGTGCAGCGCGATTGCCGGTATGGCAATAGTTGATCTGTGCACCTTGCAGGGGCACGTTACCGGCATTGTAGATCTGCTTCAGGTTTTCCAAGCTGTGCAGCTTGCCGCTGCCGTTGACGGTCAGCCAGTCGTAGTTGAGATTGACCGCGCCGGGCAGACTGCCGGGACGCTCCTTGGCGCCACCCTTGTAAATGCCGAGGTATTCCGCGCGGGTGCGGTTATCCACCGCCAAGGCGCCGGAGTTGATGGCCTGTTTAACCGCCTTGGCATCCGGATTCATCTCCGCTCGGTAATTTGCCTTGAAAGTGGCAGGCTTGAGCTGATGATTGCCTTTCTCCAGGGGGTATTTTCGGGTCTCCGCATAGGCGATCAGGCCGCCATCGAGGATTGAGACCTTATCGTGTCCCAGGACCTTGAAACTCCAGTAGACCCGGGATGCCACCGCCATGTCGCCGGCGCTGGCGCCGAGCGGGATAAGCACCACATGGGTTTTGTTGTTAATTCCCAGGGAGCCGATCAGCTTCTCCATGATGGGAACCGGTGGCAGTAGCTTCGGCTGCCCCTTTTTTTCCGTCCGCCAATCACCGTACTCGGTGTTTACGGATCCCGGGATATGAAACCGTAGGTAGTTCTGGTTGCTCTGCAGATCGAGCAGCACCAGGTCGGCGCTACTTTTATTCTGTTCCAGCCACTCGACCGATACCAGCGGTTGGGCCGAGAGGGGGAGGGTGTTAATGAGAAGAATCAGGATGAAAGCAAATCTGTACATAGGGCACCTTGATATCGAGTTTTCACTATGGTGTTGGTTATCGGCAGGAGATTACACCATAAGGCTTGCCTGATCTCCGCTTTAGTGTATAGAGATTGTTTAACGCGACATGCAGAGTCGCCGGGTCAATAATAATGTGATCGGTTTCCTCGGATAAAGTTGCGTCCGCAGCTTTTTACTCCCTGTATCATGATCAGTCAGCCTGTTATGTTGAATAATTCTCGCAATCAACCCGCTAGCTTGATTTGGTTGATTGACGGGTTGGTTTCATACAAAGTTTGTATTCAAGGCCGCATTCTGACGCCAAACCGATTGCGAAAAAACATTCTGCCCCTCTGGTAATCACGGGGCCCTGTGTCAGAATAGTGTGATCATGAAAAGTACGATAATTAAGCTGCTCTTGGCCTGGTCGATGTTGTTGCTCTCTGCCGGAGTGACTGCGGATGACTACGCTGATGGGATGACTGCACTGACAAGTGCCGATTACACTGCCGCCTACCGGACATTCAAACGGCTGGCAAAGCGGGACCATGTGGAAGCCCAGTTCCAGCTCGGCATGCTCTATCTGCATGGTCAGGGGGTAGAGCAGAATACCCAGCAGGGCGTCAAATGGCTGAAACAGGCTGCAGAGGATGGCTACTACTATCTGGCTGCCAATGAACTGGGTCAGATCTATCTTGCCGGTCAATGGGTGGAACGCAGTGAGACCGAGGCCATTAAGTGGCTGGAACTGGCGACCAAGATAGCCGAGGAGAATGAGGATGAAGCGGAAGACGGCTGTGATTGATCCGCTTACAAGACCATGAAATTCAGCGATTTTGGATTCAAGGAAAACCCGTTTGCCATCACCCCGGATCCCCGTTATCTCTACCTGAGTCGGGGGCATGAGGAGAGTCTTGCCCATTTGATCTATGGTGCCGGTCCGAATGGTGGATTCGTATTGCTGACGGGAGAGGTCGGTACCGGCAAAACCCTGCTGCTGAGAAGCCTGCTGGCCCAGCAACTTGAAGATGTGGAAGTTGCCCTGATTCTCAATCCCCGTTTATCGAGAAGAGAGTTTTTGGCAACCATCTGCGATGAACTCGGTATCTCATACGAAGGGCCCCCATACTCTCTGAAACATCTCAGCGATCGGCTGGCCAAGCATCTGCTGGAAATCCACAGTGCCGGTAAACACACCGTGCTGGTGGTGGATGAAGCACAAAACCTGAGCCCGCGAGTACTTGAGCAGGTTCGCTTGCTGACCAATCTGGAGACATCCCAACATAAGCTGTTGCGCATCATTCTGGTTGGCCAGCCGGAACTGTTGCAGATCCTCGACCGCAAAGAGTTGAGGCAGGTCGATCAGCGGATCACGGCCCGTTATCATCTATCACCCTTGAACCAGGCGGAGACCCGGGCCTATATCAGTCACCGCCTGGCGGTCGCCGGTGAGCGGGAGGACCTGTTCACTCCAACCGCTCTATGGCTGTTGCATCACTACTCGCGAGGCATACCCCGGCTGATCAATACCATCTGCGAGCGGGCGCTGCTGGCGATCTATACCAGCGGCAAACAACGAATCGACGCCCGCATGGTCTGGCGGTCCGCTAAAGAGGTCAAGGGGCGCAAGGCGAAACGCAATCATGGCCTGAAGCTCGGTATAGCGGCCGGTCTGCTGTTGCTATTGGCCGTTGGGGGTGGTTGGTACTGGTTCGATAGCCAGCTGAGCCGCAGTGTGGATGTGAGCGTAAAATCAGAGCCTCAAACACCGAAAGCGGTTGAGGAGCGACCCGCGGAAGAGATCGGTAAATCGCCCCAAAGCCGAGACTTGACTCCTCAGGCTGAGGTCGAGCCACCACAACAATCCGAGACACCGGTTGACGACTCCCAATCCAGTCTGGTGGACCAGCCCGCTGAGCTGTTACAACCGCCATCAGTCGAGCAGCCAGAAGTGTTGCCCCAGCCCCCTCTGGCAGAGCCGCCGGAGATCGGAGGCCCTGAAACTGATGAGGGAAAGGCTGAGATTGCCGCCAGCCCGGATATCGAAGATAAGCGTTCAAGTCCACCCAGAGAGATCGAGTTGGGGAGGCTCTTCAAACAGCCACAGAACAGCTTCAGCAGTTACCAGAAGCTGTTTCAGGTGTGGGATGCCTCGATCAATCTGAATACCGCATCCCATCCCTGCCAACAGGCTCCGGAGTATGGATTACGCTGCTTGAGTGAGTTTGCCGACTGGAAAACTCTACTGCGCTTGAATCGTCCCCTGCTGATTCGCCTGAAACAGGATGGTCAGGAGCGCCTGTTGTTCCTTACCCATGTGGATGGTGAGTGGTTGTTGGTCGATACCGGTGAGTCCCAGGGTGTGGTCAAGCTGGATCAACTCAAGCGTTTCTGGCGGGGAGGGTTTGTCATGCTATGGAAACCCCATGCCGGGCTGGCATTGATCGGTCAGGGCTCCACGGGAGAGGCGGTCACCTGGTTACGGAGTCGTCTCAGTCTTGTGGATGGCGGAGAGCTGGCCCTGGTAGAAGGGCTGGATCGCTTTGACACGGCTCTCAAGTCCCGGCTGGAGGCATTTCAACGTCAAAACGGTCTCGATGCAGATGGTGTGGCGGGCCAACAGACCCAGGTCTATCTGAATAATCTGCAGTTACCCGCGAGCACCCCGACCCTTGCCGCCAATCCGGTTAGCGGGGCGCGTTGATATGTCGCTGATTCTAGAAGCCCTGAAAAAGGCGGAACGGCAGCATAAACTGGGCAAGGTGCCGGGTATTTCAGCGCAAGCCTCGGAGCAGCAGAGTCCGGGTGGCAGCCGTCTGAGGTGGGGGCTGCTGTCGCTGTTGGGGCTGGCCATTTTGGCGATCGGTCTCTACCTGGGTGGTATCCAGAACAGATCCCAGCCGGATCCCCAACCTCAGGCCAAGGCGACACCCGAGTCGGCCGCTAAAGCCGCTCCGGTCACCGAGCCAATGCGTCCTCCGGGGGAGCTTACTGTCAGGCCGGTAAGCGCCGGTCAGGGTGCAACCACCGTACAGCCGCAACCCGAGGCGGCGCCAGTGGAGACACAGGCACCGCCTGTAGACCCGATGACCCAAGCGGCTCAAACTGTCGATATGCCCAGGCAACCGACTCCCCAGCCCGTGGTGACGGCAAAACCGGTCCAGGCCCCGCCGCCGCCAGCGCCGAAACCACCGCCGCCGAGGGCCATACCACTGCACGATATGCCGGGTGGATTTGTATCCAACCTGCCGGAGATGAATATTGATATTCACAGTTACGATCCTCGCCCGCTGAAACGCTATGTGCTGGTCAACATGGAGAAGTACCGGGAGGGAGACTATCTGGCAGAAGGTCCTTTATTGATCGAGATACTGCCCGAAGGGGTGATTATGGAACATATGGGGGAACGGTTTATTTTCCCCCTGGGAAATCTCTAACCAGGGCCTGCGATGCGGGAAATCAGCGCTTCTCCGGACAGACGGTAGAGTCGGGCCGATGAGCCAGGGGCTGTGGTGTGGCCTGTTGTTCGGTGTTTAGGGTATATTGGTGTTTCACTGAATCGTTTTATGGCTAGGCCCAAGGAACGCAGGATGAAGGAACGAAACATAGGTATGACAGCAGCTTATCTGTTGCTGCTACTGTTACCGCTCAATGCCCAGGCTGTGATCTACAAATGGGTTGACGAGAACGGCAAGGTGCACTACAGCCAATCTCCACCGCCGAAGGGCAGTCAGCGGGCACCCATCGATACCAGCACTTTCTCCACCATGGAGATGCGCAAAGCGCCAAAAGTCTCTCTCACCCCGAAGAAAACGCGCAAGCCGAAGTCCAAGCCACGAAAAAAGCGTGTGGTTAAAACAATCAGCAAACGACCGAATACCCGGAGTACCTGCCCGCTTAAGCGTTGACGAAAGCCTAGTGGGTTCTTGTTAACGGGCCCTAGGAAGCTTTTTTCAGTGGATAGATCGTATTCAGGATATGCTCAATCCCGGGTCGAACCTCTTCTGCGATTGAGTGACAGGTCGCCAGATCCAGACCGGTTTTCTCCAGCGCCGCTGGGTGAGGCGTGTTCAGACCTTCACCTAGCTTGCCATTCCCCATCAGGGCCTCGCTTATCATCACCGCGATATGAACCATTGCGGTCTCCGTCGGGTGGTGTTTGGCGCGTAGTGGCTCGGTATGAAATTCTGTGGTCTCGATGAGACAGAGGGGGAAGCTCCATTGGCGCATCAGCGTGGCGCCGACCCGTGCATAATCCAGACCGATCAGCTCTCGTTCCACTTCCACCAGCGGTTGGGAGTGTTGTCGAGATTGCTGGAACGCCTGCCGGGTCTCTTCTGGTATGCTCTGATGCATGATCAGGTGACCCAGGTCGAACAGCAGGCCGCAGACAAACAGTCGTTCACTGTCTATCAGGCCCATGCGTCTGGCAATGCCTTGGGCAACCAGGCCACAGAAGATACTGCGTCGCCAGTAATCCTGCATGTCAAACTCGATGTTATCCGGCTCATGTAGCGATTCTGAGATGCAGGTGGCCAGGGTAAGATCATGAATCTGTTGTGTCCCGAGCAGGGAGACTGCGCGAAATACGGTTTCGATCTTACTCGCCAGGCCAAAGTAGGGGCTGTTGATCAGTTTCAGAACGCGGGTGGTCAGGGCCGGGTCGCTGCGGATGGTATCGGCGACATCGTCCAGGCGATATTCCGGCGTGTCGATGATATCCTTTAGCCGGATATAGACATCAGGCAAGGTGATGAGCTTGCAGTCCCGGGTGATTTTTTCCCACAGTGTCGACATAGGTACCTCGTGAACAGATAGTGCTCAACCTCGGTTCCTGTGGGTAGAATCAGAAGGATCTGTTCAGTCATGAAAATTTGACGCCAGCTGTATTTCTCCTGAGGCGTCGAACCCATTATACCAACAATGGTTCAAATTGGTCCGCCTGAAACAGAAAAAGTTTCTTCTATTCCACTTCTCTGGAATCATCGTTCCATCGTCGCTCTGGCGACAGCCCAGACAGTGATTTCAGCCGCGCCGCATCGTTTCAACGCCTTACTCATTTCGTTGATCGTCGATCCGGTGGTAATCACATCGTCCAAGATCGCCACCCGGCTACCCCGCAGGCTGCCATAGACACGAAACGCATGGCGAAGATTGTTTCGCCTCAACCGTTCGTTGAGGTCGGATTGGGCTTTGGTATTGCGGGTGCGTTTCACCAGGCGGTCTTCCAGGGGGATCCGGTAGTGCTTGGCTACAACCCGAGCCAACTCTTGTGCCTGGTTGAATCCCCGTTGTCTCATGCGCTGTTGATGAAGAGGCATTGGCAGCAGTAGATCCGGTGGATTTTGCAACTCACCCAGGCGGTCGATGATCAGTCGGGCGAGCGGTATGGTGAGATGCAGCTGGTGACGGAATTTAAGCTGTGCGATCAGATGGTTGGATGGTGCTTCGTAACGCAGGGCGGTTTGGCATGAAGCATAGGGCAGCTCACTGTTAAGGCAGGCGCCACAGCGGGTTTCAGCGGCTGCGTCGGGGGGAAGTGGCAGAGCGCAGCGGGGACAGGCGTGGCGATTGAACGGCAGCGATTGATAACAGGGGTCGCAAAAACGGCGTCTATGATCGGCATCTGCACCGCAGAGCAGACAGTTCTGTGGGTAGATATGTTTTAGCAGTAGATCCAGCCAATTGGACTTCATCGCTCCATCCATGGATATCGGTGGTTGATCGGGGCGCTCAGTGATCCCTTTGAGTCGCTTTTCAGTCTAACCGTTGCGGTCTGCCCAGTATAGGTAATCGACAGATGTCGATGTTCTGTTGGCGGTGGAATCTGAAAATAGGCTGGAATGTATAAGAATTATACAGAAGTAAACTAAGCAATGTAATCCTGGTTGACTGTTGGCGGTCAATGTTTACCATAGACTCCCCGCTCCCTAATGCAGACTGAATTTGTACAACCTGGTGGATATCATGACCGACAGCCCGCTACGCCATGACTGGACTCTGGACGAGATCGAGGCCCTGCTCGATCTGCCTTTCAACGACTTGATGTTTCGTGCCCAGAGCCTGCATCGGGAGCGTTTTGACCCCAATCAGATCCAGATGAGCAGCCTGCTGAGCATCAAGACCGGCGCCTGCGCCGAGGATTGTGGCTACTGCTCCCAGAGCGCCAAATATGACTCGGGGCTGGAAGCCGAGAAGTTGATGCCGTTGGAAGATGTGGTCAAAGCCGCAGAAGCGGCAAAGCAGAAAGGCGCCAGCCGCTTCTGCATGGGGGCAGCCTGGCGCAATCCAACCGATAAGAACCTGCAGCGGGTGATTGAGATGGTTGAAGCGGTCAACGGCATGGGCATGGAGACCTGCCTGACCTTGGGTATGCTTACCGAGCAACAGGCGGAACGCCTGCGTGAGGCGGGCCTGGATTACTACAACCACAATCTGGATACCTCTCCGGAGTTCTACGGTGAGGTGATCACCACCCGAACCTTTGATGATCGATTGCAGACCCTCTCCCATGTACGTGATGCCGGGATCAATGTCTGTTCCGGAGGCATTCTCGGGATGGGTGAGTCGAGACGGGACCGGGCCAGCATGCTGCGGGAGCTGGTCAATCTGCCGAAGCATCCCGAGTCGGTACCGATCAACATGCTGGTCAAGATCGAAGGCACACCGCTCTCCCGGGTTGAGGATCTGGATCCCCTGGAGTTCGTACGTACCATCGCTGTGGCGCGAATTCTGATGCCCAACTCCTACGTCAGGCTTTCGGCCGGGCGGGGGGAGATGCGTGACGAGATGCAGGCGCTCTGTTTTCTCGCCGGGGCGAACTCGATTTTCTATGGTGAGCGTTTACTTACCACGGACAACCCTGAAGCGGACCGGGACAGAGAACTACTACAACGTCTGGGTATGAAAACCGAGGCGCTGGTCGAGACTGAGGTCAAAGCGGCCAAAACCCCCTGCCAGAAAGCACAGGCCGTTTGAGCGTCCGTTCTCGCCGGTGGCGGGATTTGAAGCACGTAATATGAACGGATTGGCGGAACAATTGAGGCGTCAGCGTGAGGCGGGGCTCTATCGCAGGCGCCGGGTTGTCTCATCGCCACAGCAGACAGAGATGGTTGTCGATGGACGGCCAATGCTGACCTTTTGCAGCAATGACTATCTGGGGCTGGCAAACCATCCGGAGGTGATCGAGGCTCTGCAACAGGCGGCGAACGCCTATGGGGTTGGCAGTGGTGCCGCCCATTTGATCAATGGCCACAGCACGGCGCATCACGCGCTCGAAGAGGAGCTGGCTGAATTCACCAGGCGTCCGAGGGCACTGCTCTACTCGACCGGATACATGGCCAATATCGGTGTCGCCAGTGCACTGTTGGGACGTCACGACTGGCTGTTTGAGGATCGCCTGAATCACGCCTCCCTGGTAGATGCAGGGGCACTCAGTTCAGCCGGGGTGAAACGTTTCCAACATAACGATCCAGAGAGCCTCAGGCGACAGCTTGAATGCTGTACGAGCGGGCAGAAGCTGATTGCGACCGATGGTGTGTTCAGCATGGATGGGGATCTTGCGCCACTTGATGAGTACCAGGCAATCGCCCGCGAACGGGATGCCTGGCTGATGGTGGACGACGCACATGGTCTGGGTGTGTTGGGTGATGCAGGCGGTGGAAGTCTGGCCCATTTCGGTTTGGGTGTCGAGCAGGTTCCGATCCTCATGGGAACCCTGGGTAAAGGCTTTGGCACCTTTGGCGCCTTTGTCGCCGGCAGCGAGGCGTTGATCGAGACCCTGATTCAGAAATCCCGCAGCTATGTCTATACCACCGCCATGCCTTCAGCGGTGGCTGAGGCGACCCGGGTCAGTCTGCGCATCGCTCAGCAGGAGAGCTGGCGTCGGGAAAGGCTGGCTCAGCTGATCGGCCGTTTCCGCCAGGCTGGTGAAGCGATGGGCTTACCCTTGATGCCATCGGCTACGCCGATTCAGCCCCTGCTCACCGGCAGCGCCGAGCAGGCTCTGCAGTGGAGCGGGCATCTGGAGGCGAAAGGTATCCTGGTGACTGCCATCCGACCACCGACAGTCCCCGAAGGTCAGGCCCGATTGCGTATCACCTTCAGTGCAAATCATACTGAACGACAGCTCGACAGATTGTTGGACGCGCTGCAGAGTCTATCCCCGGAGCAGACATGAAATTGGGTGTGGAGACGCTTGGCCAGGGCAGAGAGCTGGTGATGTTGCATGGCTGGGGGATGAACTCGTCGGTCTGGGTCGACTTCGCCCAACTGCTGGCCAGACACTACCGGGTCACGCTGATCGACCTGCCCGGTCATGGGCACAGTCCCTACGCCGGACAAGAGCGGCTCCAGAGCTGGGCGGAATCCTGCCTGGAAGTGGCGCCGCAGCAGGCGATCTGGCTCGGTTGGTCACTCGGTTCGATGGTGACGCTGGAAGCGGTGCTGCAGGCGCCGAAGCGGGTCAATGGGGTATTGGTGATTGCCGGTATGCCAAGATTCGTTAGCGCTGAAGATTGGCCGTATGCCATGAAATTGAAAACCCTGGAGCAGTTTATCGATCTACTGGGTGATGATATGAGCCGGGCGTTGGAGCGGTTTCTGGCCTTGCAGATGCTGGGCAGCGATCTGGCGGTGGAGGTGATACGGGGTCTTAAAACCAGGCTGCAGGAGCGTCCCGATCCCGATCCTGAGGCATTGCAGGCGGGGCTCGAGTTACTCAAGCATTGTGATCTGCGCGAGCGGCTGAAGGGGATCTCCTGTCCTACCAGCTGGATCTATGGCGGTCGGGACACCCTGGCGCCGAGTGGTGCATCGGAGATACTCCAGCAATGGTTGCCTGACGCCAGTACCCATACCATAGCGCGGGCCGCCCATACCCCCTTCCTCTCCCATCCTCTGGAGACTGAAAAATTGGTGTTGGAGAGCCTGGAGGCGATGCTATGAGTGTCGAAACCGCCACGACGACGATCGACAAGCGTCAGGCACGTGCCGCCTTCTCACGTGCGGCTCCCCATTATGATGAGGTGGCCGAGCTGCAGCGAGAGATCGCCAAGCGGATGATCGAACGTCTCGCCTATATCCGCCATCAACCCGAGGTGGTGCTGGATGTTGGTGCCGGAACCGGGGATGCCACCCGTGCGCTGGATAAACACTATGCGAAATCCCGGATCATAGCGCTCGACTTCGCGCTGCCGATGTTGCAGCAAGTGCGCAAACAGGGGGGCTGGTTTAAACGGGCTCCCTGTATCTGCGGCGATGCGGAACAGCTTCCCCTGGCAGATCACTCTGTGGATATGATCTTTTCCAATGTGGCGCTGCAGTGGTGTAACGACCTGGCGGGAACCATGCGGGAGTTCCTGAGAGTGCTGCGACCCAATGGCATGTTGCTGTTCTCAACCTTTGGTCCCGACACTTTGAAAGAATTGCGCACCAGTTGGTCAGCGGTGGATGGTTACAGCCATGTTTCACCGTTTGCCGATATGCACGATGTCGGGGATGCGATGTTACATGCCGGGCTGGCCGAGCCGGTTGTGGATGTGGATCGAATCTCGCTCAGTTACGATGACGTGCCCTCCCTGATGCGCGATCTGAAGACCCTGGGTGCGCATAACGTCACCGCGCAAAGAGCAAAAGGGTTGACCGGAAAAGGGCGGATGCGCGCCATGATTCAGGCCTACGAGCAGTTTAGGGTTGATGATAAACTACCGGCCAGTTACGAAGTGGTCTACGGCCATGCCTGGGCTCCGGCAGAAACCGGAGTCGCTGCGGCGTGTCGTGTTCCACTGCATCAATTGGATCCCCGGGGCAGGTAGTAAGAAAGATGGCTGGTCTATTCATAACAGGTACGGATACCGGGTGCGGCAAGACAGAGGTGACCCTCGGTTTGATGCACAAGCTTCAACAACAGGGTGAGCAGGTCGTGGGGATGAAACCCATCGCCTCGGGAGCAGCGGATACCGATCAAGGACTGCGTAATGAGGATGCATTGCGCATCCAGGCGCAGGCCAGTCTTGAGCTACCCTATCAACAGGTCAATCGATTCGTTTATCGGCCAGCGATCGCACCGCATCTGGCCGCTCTTCAGACTGGTGAATCGATCGACATCGCTGACATCGTAGATGGCTATCAAAACCTTGCCGAGGGGGCTGAGCATGTTCTGGTGGAAGGGGTTGGCGGATGGCATGTGCCGCTTGGCGAACAGGATACGCTTGCTGACCTGGTGCGTGCATTGGAGCTGCCCGTGGTGATGGTTGTCGGACTGCGTCTGGGTTGTCTGAATCATGCCCTCATGACCACTGAATGCATGCTCAATGCAGGGGTCTCGTTTGCCGGCTGGGTAGCCAATCAAGTGGAACCGGAAATGGCGGCTAGAGAGGAGAATCTGGCTACCTTGAGAACCTGGCTGCCCGCCCCCTGCCTTGGTGAGATTCCCTATCTCGAAGAGCCGAAACCTGAGGTGACTGCAGGATATCTGAGTGATCTGTTGTGCGATCTGGCCGGTCTGTCCGTTGGCCACTGTAGACAGGGTTGAGCTCCTTAAAAGCGATCTTCAGTGGCCGGCTTGATCACCACTTGCTATTGAACTTTCTAAGCAAATCCAGCGCATCGTCTGCGTTCACCGGTGGGCTGAACAGGGTGCCCTGTATCTCGTTGCAATCATATTGTTCGAGAAACTGTCGTTGAGCTTCGGTTTCCACTCCTTCGGCAACGATCTTCAAATCCAGACTTTTGGCCAGCGAGATGATGGCTGATACGATGGTTTGCGTCTGATTATTGGGTAGCGTGTTGTTGAGGAACTCCCGGTCCAGTTTGATGCTGTTGATCGGCAGTTTCTGAAGATAGTTCAGGGACGAGAAGCCCTTGCCAAAGTCGTCCAGGGCAAAGTTGATTCCAGCCGTATGCATTTTATTCATCACATCCTTACTGTGTTCGAAGTTTTTGATCAGCGTGCTTTCGGTGATCTCCAGTTCAATCAGTGATGGCGGTATTTTTCGTTTTGAGCAGACGCTGAGAAATTTATCTGCCAAAGTGCTGTCTCTCAATTGCACCGCAGACAGGTTTACCCCCAGCATCAAATCCGGGAATCCCTTTTTGTGTAAACGTCGCATATCAGCGCAGGCTTTTTTGAATACCCAAAAGCCCAGCTTGTTGATCAGGCCGGTATGTTCCGCAATCGGGATGAACTCATCCGGGGGGATATAGCCGACCTTTGGATGGGGCCAACGGGCGAGTGCCTCAAGGCCAACGATGTTACCGTCATACAGACTGAACTTGGGTTGATAGACAAGCTCGAACTGTTGATGGTAAATCGCTTTGGTAAGTTGGGTCTCCAGCCAAATGCTGTGGAATGCCTTGCGGTTGATCTCCCTGGAAAAGAACCGTATGTGGTTGCTGCCCGGTTCGTCTTTCGCCGAGCGTCTGGCGGTGGCAGCCTTTTGCAGCAACTCATTTGGCGTTTCATCATCATGGGGATAGATCGCAACACCCATGCTGAATGTGATGAACAGCTCCTGGTCATCAATGTACATGGGTTTTTTGAGATGACTGAGAATCCGGTGAGCAACCCAGGTCACCGATTTGACCTCCTCGAGATCTGAGAGGATCAGGGCGAATTCATCCTTGTTGATGCGTGAGATGTTGGGTGAGTCGTATTCGATATGCTCATCCACAACAGCAATGGTATCGGTCTTGCGCAGGGATTCGATGAGACGTTCCGCAGTCAGCTTGAGAATTTGGTCGCCGGTTGCAACTCCCAAAGCCTCATTGATCCGGGAAAAGCTGTCAATGTCGACCGAGATGATTGCGGTTAGTTTGTTGTTACGTTCGCAGCGCGCCAGCTCCTGACTGATACGATCATTGAAGATATAGCGGTTTGGCAGACCGGTCAGTTCATCTTTGCCCTGCCGTCTGATCATCTCCTGGCGGTTAAACTCGAGCTCCGACTCAAGATGTCCGACGACATCCTCAAGTCGCATTATTTCTGAATGCAGATGACGTTCAGCCTCTGTCATCTCTTTCCAGTCGGAATCGGTCAACAGATGGCTGCCAGTAGTCGTCTCTTTGCCCGTCTTATGCCTCAATTGCGGCGTCCAGTTAATGATACAGTTACGTCCCTGCTGTTTGGCTTCGTAGAGGGCGCAGTCTGCGTTGTTTATCAGCAGCATGGAATCCTCGACCTCGGTCTCCAGGGCAGCCATGCCGATACTGGTTGTGACAGTTTGCGGATTGGTGAACAGGGAGTGGCACTTCTGTTGGATATCCATGCGCAAGCGTTCGGCGATCGACCTGGCTTCATCCATCGTGGCATTGGGCAGTACGATGGCAAACTCATCCCCACCATATCGACCGACCACGTCTTCCGGCCTTGAATTGCTGCTGAGTATTTCGGAGACATACTTAATGACCTTGTCGCCATTGGCATGTCCATAGTGGTCATTGATGAATTTGAAACGATCGATATCCACCATGATGAAGACCAGCGACCGGTTCAGGGTCTTTGCCTCTTTGAACAGTTGGTCAAACTTTTTAAAGAATGCTCGGCGGTTCAGGCAGCCGGTCAATGAGTCCCGGGTTGCCAGAAATTCCAGCTCAACGGTTTTATTCCGCAACGCTTTTTCGGAGTTGCGTAGTTTCAGTAGTGCTGACTTGAGTTGTCGATACTGCTTTTCAAGTTCAGTCATATCATCGAAGGTTGCCAACACCCCACGGATCTGACCGTTGTTATCGAAGATCGGCGCACTGTTGACTGAAAAGGCTTTTTCGCTGCTCTCTTTCAGGGACAGTCGAATCGGCACCCCGGTGACCTGCTCACAATTGTTGAGACTGATATGCCAGGGGAGCTTCTCGATCTTGTCCGTGTCTTCCCTGTGTTTCCATGGCAGGGCATCGGCATTGCTGTCCAGCAGGTTTTTGAAGCTTTCACCAATCTTGTGGCAGAAGGAGTCGTTCGCCAGAATGATTCGGTGCCGGTGATCGAGAATCAGCAACCCCTCAGACAGGGCATTGAATGCGGCTCTGACCCGTTCCGGAATGACGCTGGATGAGTTCAGGCCGAGGCTGTACTTATCGCTGAAAAGCAGATAGAGGATCACACTGGCAAGCAGTGTCCAGAGGCATACGATCGTGATCTCGATGGCGGTCCAGTCAGACTCCGTGTTGATTACCATATGACTCACCGACAAGGTGCCAACAGTATCGCTACCGGCGCCAATGGGCACCTGAATCAGGTCTGTCTGTAGAGAACTGTCGGAGTGAGGTGCGACCGCTCTCTGCATCTCCCCTTCAATGGTTTCTATCACGAGTGAGGTTATGGCGGGATGGTCGGAGACACCTTTGGTCAGCACCGCCAGTTGTGCCGATTGGTTATAGGTAGTGATCAACGGATGGAGCTGATCAGCCAGGTTTTCGGAATAAGCCTGTAGCCTCTTGCCTGGTTGGGTTTCCGCTGCTGGAAAAAAACCGGACATTTCTGCAATCGTCAGCAGCATCAGGCATAACATCAACACTGCGATGAAAACCTTGGCGGGGAGATGGGAGTGTTCGGGCATAGGGTTTAAGCTAATCCATGCTCTGAAATCTTAATGCATCAGTTTCGGTAAGCAGCTTAGTACTCGAAACAGAAGGTTACCTTAGGCTGATCTATAAAGCTTCTTTCAAATGTAAAATCTCTATCTGCCATTATACCCTCACTAGGCCAAGGCCCAGGAACTCATTTCCCGGCTCTCTTCCATGATGCCCGGCAAACGCTTTTCTGACCCATTCATCCGGATCTGTTGGGAATTAAAGGATGATCCTCTATAAATCCAATCTAAAGATGATTCCCTTCTAGTGATAATCGGCCGGGGCTTGGATAGCTTTAGAGCGTGGTAGTGGTTACCAGGGCGCTATAAACATCCGCCAATCTTGTTAGTTCGGCGGATGGCAGGGTTTACCGATGCTGGGTTATAGGGCCTATAGGGCAAGCTGGGACTTCAGTTTTTTCATCGCTCCCTGCTCAATCTGGCGGATGCGTTCTGCTGAAACCTTAAATCTGTCTGCCAACTCATGCAGGGTGGTTTTCTTATCACTCAGCCAGCGTGCTTCCAGTATCTGCCGACTTCTCTCATCCAGATCCTGAATGGCGCTCATCAGCTTCTGTTTCATCTGGCTCTCGCTGTCCACCGCTTCGAGTATCGAGGCGGGCTCCATGCGCATGTCGCTGAGATAGCCGGCGGGTGTCGGTGTTACCTGCTCATCGCTCTCCTGGCTCGGACCGTCAAACGCGATATCCTGACCGGAAAGCCTGGACTCCATTTCCAGTACGGTTTCAGGTTTCACGCCCAGGTCCTGGGCGACGCGATCGACCTCTTCCTTGGAGAACCAGCCGAGGCGTTTTTTGGAGCTGCGAAGGTTGAAGAACAGTTTGCGTTGCGCCTTGGTGGTTGCCACCTTGACGATGCGCCAGTTCTTAAGAATGAACTCATGAATTTCGGCCTTGATCCAATGCACGGCAAAGGAGACCAGTCGGACCCCCATGTCCGGGTCAAAACGCTTGACCGCTTTCATCAGGCCGACGGTACCCTCCTGGATCAGGTCGGGCAGGGCCAGTCCGTAACCACTGTAGTTTCTGGCGATACGGACAACGAAACGGATGTGGGATGTGATCAGGGCCTGGGCCGCCTGAAGGTCTTTCTGATCACGCAGGCGAACCGCCAATGAGTGCTCCTCTTCGGCACTCAGCATAGGCAGCTGAAAAGCTGCGCTGATGTAGCTATCCATGTTACCCGTGGGCAAGGTGGCCAGTGCGATCTCTTTACTCATGCAGGTTACCCCAGTTTGCTTGATGTAGAATATTAGCACTCTCTATGCAGGAGTGCCAATAACTGACCATTCTGACCGGTTATGGGGTAGAAAGTTCAATAGGGTATGTGTGGTTTTATGTTCGACTATTCAATTAGTTAGTGCGCTAGCTTGGTTCAATCGCGCTCAAGTGGCGGCCGACTGCAAGCCAGGAGCCGGTCAGGCCCAACAGGGCGCTACCGGATAGCAGTACCAGGACTGTGATTGGGTCGAGTGAGCTTAAATCGAATGAGCTCTGGTAGAGCTGGGCCAGCTTGGCGATGGGACCGCTGAGCAGAATCAGCGACAGGGCAACCAGAAACCAGGCGATCAGCCCGCCGAACAGGCCATACCAGAATCCGGTATAGAGAAAGGGTCTGCGGATGAAAGCGTTGGTGGCACCGATCAGCTTGGTGATCTCGATCTCGGTGCGGCGGTTCTGGATCTCCAGCCGGATGGTGTTTCCCACGATCAATAAAACCGCCATGCTGAGTAGGGCCGCCAGAACCACCACGGCCCGCTGTGCGATCACGGTGATGGCCTGCAGGCGTCTGACCCATTGCAGATCGAGTTGAACAATATCCGCCTCCGGCAGCAGTCGTAACTCCTGGGCGAGCTTCTCTGCTGTCTCCGCTGTGGTGTATTCAACTTTCGGCTGAATTACCAGCAGATTGGGCAGCGGGTTGCTATCGAGGGCCTGGAGTGCGTCCGCATAGCCGCTGAGACGTTGAAACTCTTCGAGTGCCGTTTCACGATTGATCAGCTCGACGGTTTCAATACGTGTGTGCTGACGTAGTGTCTCAGCCAGGGAGCGGGCTTTATCGTTGCTGATATTCTGATCAAGAAACAGAGAGATACTGGCGCCGCTCTCCCATCCGCCACTGATCGTGTTGAGGTTGCTCAGCATCACATGCAATCCGACCGGCAGCGCCAGGGCGATGCCGATAACCGCACAGGTCATCAGGGAGGAGAGGCGATTCCCCACCAGTCTGCCGAGGCTGGAGAGGGCGACCTGGGCATGTCTCTGTAACCAGATTCCCGGCATTGAAAGGAGTCGAGACTTAAGTGACATCCCGGTACTCCGTCTTGGTGTCATGACTCAATGCGCCGTTGGCCAGTGTCAGGATGCGTCGATTCATACTGCTGACCAGGGCCAGGTCATGGGTGGCAATGAGCAGGGTTACCCCGACCTTGTTGAACTGAGAGAAGAGCTCCATGATCTCTTTCGACAGTTCCGGATCCAGGTTGCCGGTGGGCTCATCTGCCAACACCAGTGGCGGTTTGCTGACCACCGCCCGGGCAATACCGACACGTTGCTGTTCACCACCCGAGAGAGTGATCGGGGCACTCTTCTCCTTATGCAGCAGACCAACTTTGTCGAGGGCGGCCCGGACCCTTCTGCCGATCTCTTTATGACCCAATCCGGAGACCACCAGGGGTAGGGCCACATTGTCGAATACGGTGCGGTCGTGCAGCAGGCGATGGTCTTGGAAAATCATACCCACCTCTCGGCGGTGGTAGGGGATCTGACGGTTCTTCAGCCGGGTCAGGTTGCGGCCATTGACATGCACCTGTCCGCCACTGGAGCGCTCCAGCAGTCCAATCAGTTTCAGCAGGGTACTTTTGCCGGCTCCCGAATGGCCGGTGAGAAAGACCATCTCTTCCGCGTCGATGCGCAGATTGATGTTACTCAGTCCGGTATGTCCACCCGGATAGCGCTTGCTGACATTGTCAAAGTGAATCAAATGTCTTAATCCGTCGTATCAGTTTCAAACAGTGCCTCGACAAACTCCTTGGGATCAAATTCACGCAGGTCTTCAATCGATTCACCGACGCCGATGAATCTGATCGGCACCTTGACCTTATCCGCTATGGCGAACACCACACCACCTTTGGCGGTGCCATCCAGCTTGGTGACCACCAGGCCGGTCAGGCCGACAGACTCGTTGAACTGCAGGGCCTGGTTGACCGCATTCTGGCCGGTTCCCGCATCCACCACCAGCAACACCTCATGGGGCGCTTGCGGGTCGATTTTCTTCATCACCCGGGTGATCTTGGCCAGCTCTTCCATGAGATTGGTTTTAGTATGTAGCCGGCCGGCTGTATCTGCAATCAGAACATCCACCTGCCGGGAGGTGGCCGCTTGAAGTGCATCAAACACCACGGAGGCGGCGTCTGCTCCGGTATGTTGGGCAATCACCGGAATCTGGTTTCGCTCACCCCAGGTCTGCAACTGTTCCACCGCAGCGGCGCGAAAAGTGTCACCGGCGGCAAGCATGACGGATTCACCGTCGATTTGGAACTTTCTCGCCAGTTTACCGATGGTTGTGGTCTTGCCGGCGCCGTTGATGCCGACCATCACCATCACCATCGGTTTGCCGTCCTCTCTGTTCTCGACCGGCTTGTCGCAGCCCTGAAGAATCTCAAGCAGATGCTGTTTCAGCGCCTGGGTCAGGGCTTCCGGGTCGTTGAGGGATTTGCGTTTCACCCGTTCCGTCAAGTCGTCGATGATACGGCTGGTGGCATCGACGCCCACATCGGCGGTAAGCAGCAGGGTCTCCAGCTCCTCCAGCAGATCCTCATCGATGGTTTTACGTCCCATCACCAGGTTGGCCAGGCCATCGGTCAGATTGTGCCGGGTGCGTGACAGCCGCTGTTGCAGGCGGGAGAAGAGGCCTGTGCTCTCTTCCGCCGCCGGCTGTTTGTCGACTTCCTCTGTTGCTGACTTTTTACGTTTACCGAATCCGAACATATTGGGTAACACCAATGGGGTGATTGGAACTCTAAACTGATCGCAGGTTCTTAACTAGGGCCTGTTAATACGAATCCAATAGGCCCTGTTGTGCCTGGAGCCATTTTGGACAATCCTTCGGGCCTCTGAAACAATGCCTGCGGGCTGTAGCCGGCGCTATTCTACAGGTCCTCCAGGGCAATGTTAAAGTGCCGTCGTCTGCTTGGGGGTGTGGATGCTCTACCGCTCGGCCTTACTTGAGGCATTAAAAGACTGATTAATGATGATAAGGAACACCTTAATGCGAAGATTGATGACGACTTTCATGCTGATGCTGATGCTGATGGCCATGGCTCACGCACAGGCCAATGTGGTGGAACACCAGCTGAAGAATGGGATGAAGGTGATCGTGAAACAGGACAAGCGGGCACCGATTGCGGTATCCCAGGTCTGGTACAAGGTCGGCTCCAGTTACGAACATGGCGGGATTACCGGTGTCTCCCATGTGCTTGAGCACATGATGTTCAAAGGTACCGATAACCATGCCCCTGGTGAGTTTTCCCGGATCATTGCCGCCAACGGGGGCAATGAGAACGCATTTACCGGCCGTGACTATACCGCCTACTATCAGACCCTGGCGAGTGACCGTCTGGAGGTCTCTTTCGAGCTGGAGGCAGACAGAATGAGAAATCTTCAGCTGCCGGAAGCGGAGTTCAAAAAAGAGGTTGAGGTGGTCAAGGAGGAGCGGCGAATGCGCACAGAAGACAAGCCCCAATCCCTGACCTACGAGCTGTTTCTCACCGGTGCCTACCAGGCTTCACCATACCGGATACCGGTGATTGGCTGGATGTCCGACCTGGACTCGCTGCAGGTGGAGGACCTTCAGGTCTGGTACCGCAAGTGGTATGCCCCCAACAACGCCACACTGGTGGTTGTCGGGGATGTCGAACCGGATCAGGTGATTCGTCTGGCAGAGCGCTACTTCGGTGTCCTCAAACCGGAACCGGTGGCGATCAACAAGCCGAGAGAGGAGCCTCAGCAGAGAGGCGTCAAACGGATGGCACTGAAGGTGCCGGCGCGCCAGCCCTATATGGTGATGGGATTCAAAACCCCGGTGATCGGTAAGACAGATCAGGATTGGGAACCCTATGCACTGGAGATGCTGGCATACATTCTCGATGGCGGCGCCAGTGCCCGCCTCGCCAGTAACCTGATTCGCGGCAGCGAATTGGCGGTCTCGGTGGATACCAGTTACAACGCTTTCTCCCGTCTGCCGGGTATGCTGGTGCTCGATGCAGTGCCCAGGCCGGGCACCCCGATTGAGATCGTGGAAAAAGCCATCCTGAAAGAGCTGGGCCGCTTCAAAACAGAGCTGGTGACCGATGAAGAGATGCAGCGGGTACGCAAACAGATTACCGCTTCAAAGGTATTCGAAAAGGACTCTGTGTTTTACCAGGCGATGCTGATCGGGCAGCTGGAGACCGTTGGCCTCGATTGGCGTCTTGGTGACGAGTTTGTGGACAAGCTGAATGCCGTTACCGCCGAGCAGGTCAAGCAGGTGGCTGAGAAATATCTGGTCGATGACAACCTTACGGTTGCCGTATTGGAGCCCCTACCGATGGAGGATAACGTCACACGTCACTCCGCTGCAGGAGGTCGTCATGGCCAATAACAGTCTGCGTATGCTGCTCCTAGTTGTGATAATCGGCTTTGCGGGCCTTCTGCAGGCCTCACCCAAAATCGAGACCTGGCAAACCGGCAATGGGGCCAAGGTGCTGTATGTCCATGCGCCGGAAATCCCGATGGTCGATGTGCGGGTCGTGTTCGATGCCGGCAGTGCCAGAGATGGGGATAAAGCCGGCATAACCTCCTTCACCAACAGTCTGTTGACCGAAGGTGCCGGGAAATGGGATGCCAATCAGATCGCGCAACGGATCGAAGGGGTTGGATCACAGCTGGAATCGGGCTCTTTAAGGGATATGGCCTGGGTTGCCGTCCGGTCCCTGACCGAGCCTGAGGTCCTGGATACATCTCTGGAAACCCTCTCGGCAATCCTGGCGAGTCCCAGCTTCACCCAGGAGGATATCGAGCGGGAGCGTCAATCCATACTGGCCGGCCTGTTGCAGGATGAGCAGTCTCCCGGCAGTGTCGGTAAAAAACAACTCTATGAGCTGGTCTACGGCACTCATCCCTACGCTTCGGACCCTTCGGGAAGTCGTGAGTCTGTTGAGTCGATCACCCGTGAAGAGATTGTAAAGACCCACCAGCGACTCTATGTGGCAAAAAATGCGGTGGTTGCGATTGTCGGTGCGGTCGATGAGAATCTTGCCGCGATTATCGCCGAAGAGGCTGTGGGCGGTCTGCCGTCAGGGGAAGCAATGCCTTCTCTGCCGCCGGTACCGTCCCTTGAAAAAGGGGTGATCAAGCAGATTCCCTTTCCATCGACCCAATCCCACCTCTATCTTGGGCAACCTGGTCTGAAACGGGGTGATGAGGACTATTTTCCGCTCTATGTGGGGAATCATATACTTGGTGGCAGTGGACTGGTTTCACTGTTGAGTGAGGAGGTGCGAGAGAAGCGTGGCTTGAGTTACAGCGTCTACAGTTTCTTCATTCCGATGCGCCAGCTGGGCCTCTTTCAGGTTGGTTTGCAGACCAAAAACGAACAGGCGGATGAGGCGCTAAAGGTGGTCAAGGATACCCTTCAGCGTTACATCACTGAGGGACCGACTGATGAGGAGCTGCAGGCGGCGAAACAGAACATCACCGGTGGGTTTCCGCTACGGATCGCATCCAACGGCAAGATAGTTGAATATCTTGCGGTCATTGGCTTCTATGATCTGCCTCTCGATTATCTCGATCGGTTTGTCGACAGGATCAAGGCGGTCAGTAAGGAGCAGATCCGTGATGCTTTCCGACGCCGGGTCGATTCAGATCGCCTGGTCAGAGTTCAGGTGGGAAGATTCAGCTCGCCTGTGGCTCAGGTTAAGCGGGTAGAAGCCGCTGAATAGGACCAGAGCACAACAGAATAACGAATCAGAGACCGACCAATGGCCAATCACTCAGCATGCCAAGTCCGCATTATCGGCGGTGAGCACAGGGGCAGGAAGCTGCCATTTGCCGAGCTTCCAGGGCTCAGGCCCACCGGTGACCGTATCCGGGAAACCCTCTTCAACTGGTTGCAGCCCTGGATAAGTGGGGCACGCTGCCTGGACCTGTTTGCCGGAAGTGGCTCGTTGGGTATCGAGGCGGCCTCCCGAGGTGCGGGTCAGGTGGTGATGCTTGATACCGCCAACCCGGTGGTTCGGCAACTGGAAGAGAATCGCAAGCAGCTGAACCTGGACCAGGTGTCCGTGATCAGGGCCGACGCCCTGCAGTGGCTTGAGCAGTCGCCTGTACCCTTCGATGTGGTCTTTCTCGACCCGCCGTTCTCTGCTGATCTACTTGGGCCACTCTGTCACAAACTGAACCAGGGCTGGTTGGCGGACAATGCTCGTATCTACATGGAGGATGAGGTATCGAGGCCGCTGCCGGTGCTACCCGAGGGGTGGCAGTTGCTTAAGGATAAATGTGCCGGACAGGTGCGCTACGGTTTGGCTTGTGCTCCCCTTCCGGGATGAGCGATGGCCTAAAGCTTGCTAAACTCTGCTGTTACCGTTAGTTGAGGGTGGGTTTAAACCCGTTAAAGACTGGGGTGAGAATTATCATTCATAACTTTCAAGTCTGATATTATGATTATCTTGTTCAATTGATAGCAACATATGATTAGAGCCGTATACCCCGGAACATTTGATCCAATCACCAATGGCCATAGCGATCTGGTCAGAAGGGCCTCCGAACTCTTCGATCACGTGATTTTGGCGATTGCGAAAAACCCGGGTAAAAATCCTGCGTTTGACCTAGACCAGCGTCTCTCCCTGGCTCATACCGTGCTGGGGGGTATCGAGAATGTCGAGATTCTCGCTTTTGATACGCTGTTGGTGGACTTCGTGAAGGAGTGTGGGGCGAATGTGATTCTGCGCGGCTTGCGCGCGGTTTCCGACTTTGAGTATGAATTTCAGTTGGCAGGTATGAATCGGCGGCTCTCCCCGGAAATTGAAACTCTGTTTCTCACACCCGCTGAGCAATTTGCCTTCATATCCTCCGGTTTGGTCAGAGAAATCGCCGCATTGGGCGGGGATGTATCTGAATTTACCCATCCGGCTGTACAAAATGCATTGAGTCAACGCTATGGCTAGCCTAAAATTCCCGCGCCATTACAGAGGTGGCGCTTATTAATCAGGGTGGGTTGATCGATCGTCAGCCCCAGCAACAGACAATCATCCGAACAAGTAGGAGAGAACCGCATGGCTTTATTGATCACCGATGAATGCATCAATTGTGATGTATGTGAACCCGAATGTCCCAATGGGGCAATCACACAGGGTGATGAAATCTATGAAATTGAAGCAGACCTCTGTACGGAATGTGTTGGGCACTACGAAACCTCCCAGTGCGTCGAAGTCTGCCCGGTTGATTGTATTCCGAAAGATCCGGAGCATGAAGAGAGTTACGAACAGCTCTACAGCAAGTATCTGAAGATTACCGGTGAATCCGACTAGATGATGACGCGAGTCATGAGATTGTATAAGGCTCCCCTGTGGAGCCTTATTATTTTGCTTGGCTGTTACAGCCAGCTCTGGGCTGCGCAAAAGCCCGCCAAGGCGGCTATCGCTTCCGCCCATCCCCTGGCTACTCAAGCGGGCCATGAAATCCTCAGAAAGGGGGGTAACGCCTTCGACGCGGCGGTGGCGGTGACTGCGGTTCTGGCGGTCGTCGAACCCTACAGTTCCGGACTGGGCGGTGGTGGGTTCTGGTTGCTGCATCGGGCCAGTGACGGCTTCCAGACCATGCTGGATGGCCGTGAACGGGCGCCCTTGGCCGCACATCGGGATCTCTATCTGGATGCGCAGGGTGACGTGGTGGCAGACAAGTCGATTGATGGTGCCCTGGCGGCCGGCATACCCGGTGTTCCGGCAGCACTGGCCCACTTGACAGAAAACTATGGGAGACTGCCCCTCGTTGATCTGCTGAAGCCAGCCATTGAGGTTGCCGACATGGGGTTTGCCGTCGATGACTACTATCGGCGCATGGCCACATGGCGCCTGCCGGTGCTGCAGTCCCATGACGCCTCCGCTGGGCAGTTTCTGCTGCAGGGGGAGGTGCCTCCTGCTGGGCATCTGATCAAACAACCCGATCTGGCAGCCACCTTGAGGGTCTTGGCAGAGCAGGGCGCTGATGGCTTTTATCGGGGTGAATTGGCGCAGCGGCTGGTCGATGGCGTTCAATCGGCAGGCGGCATCTGGACGATGCAGGATCTGCACGACTATCGGGTTGTGGAGCGACGCCCAATTAGCGGTCACTATCAGGGGATGCGCATCACCAGTGCTGCGCCTCCCTCATCCGGGGGGATTGCAATCCTCACCATTCTCAATATCTTGCAAGAGAATAACTATGCGGAATTGCCCGAGCCGCAGAAAACCCATCTGCTGGTCGAGGCGATGCGTCGGGCCTATCGTGACCGGGCAGAATACCTAGGCGACCCGGACTATGTTCAGGTGCCGGTGGAGAAACTGATTCATCCCCTCTACGGGGCGGGTCTGGCCCGGAGTATCGATATGCAACGGGCGACCCCCAGCCCGAAGCAGACCGAAATATCCACTGCCGAGGGGCAGGATACCACCCATTTCTCCATCCTCGACCGGGAGGGTAACCGGGTTGCGGCCACGCTGAGTATCAACTACCCCTTTGGCGCCGGTGTTGTGGTTCCCGGCACCGGGGTTCTGCTGAATGATGAGATGGATGACTTCTCCGCAAGCCCGGGAGTACCGAATGTTTACGGACTTGTGGGTGGGGAGGCAAACGCCATTGAGGGGGGGAAACGTATGCTGTCGAGCATGACCCCCACCTTTGTTGAGGATTCCCAGCGTATCGCCATTCTCGGTACCCCTGGTGGGAGTCGGATCATCACCATGGTGTTGCTCGGTATCCTGGAGATGGCCGAGGGGCGTGGACCTCAGGCCTGGGTCAGCCGTCCCCGTTTCCACCATCAGTATCTGCCCGACGTGATACAGATGGAAACTGACGCCCTCAGTGAGACGCTGATTGGGCAGTTGACCGAGATGGGGCACAATTTCAAACCCCTGAAGAACCGATACGGCAATATGCAGGCTGTAGTCTGGGATAAATCCACAGGTCAGATTGATGCGGCCAGTGATCCACGGGGTGTGGGGATGGCAAAAATCGATTGAGATAGCCTAGGGAACTGTTCACAGGCCCGATTAACCCTGTTTATTGAGCTGTCAGGGGTGATTATTTGCAAAAAAGTTCTAAAAGTTGGAATCTTGCCATTGAATTTGTTTAACTTTTGGATCAAGCTTCCGTGCCAGATGTTACCGCTCTTTACAGCCTGAAGTTTTTAGATACGTGTTTAACGGTGAAGAGCAGGTCTTACAATGTTCTACCCGATACAGCACCCTGTTAACCAATAGGGGGCAAGTCGAGCGAAACAGGGTATGACCTGATACTTTGGGAGCGTCCCAAATAGACCGTTGAAAGTTGTTGGTGCTACTGATTGAATCGGCAACAGGTGGAGGGTTTGAAATCCATTTCAGCCACCACACCTGAGCAAATGAGATCAAAGAGCCCTTAACCCCGGGATTGGGGTTGATTCGCGAGAGATACCTGGAGAGGGTCTATTTGGGAAACTCTGTATCGCTAAACCACGGGTGCAAAGGTACGGGGCGTCTGCCACATATTGTAAAAACTCATAAGAGAGATCGAGAGTAAATATGAAAACTACCATCAAAACCGCCGCAATGATTCTCAGTCTTGGTCTGTTCGCAGGTTGTGCTACCAACAGCAGCCTGGAAGCTGATGTCGCAAACGCTCAGGCCGCTGCCGATGCTGCTATGAAAGCTGCGAAAGAGGCTCAACTGGAAGCTGCTACCGCTCAGGGTACTGCCGATGCTGCTATGAAAGCTGCGAACGCTGCCAAGGATTCTGCTGAAGCCTGTAATGAGCGTTGTGGACGTATGTCTGAGAAAGCAATGGCCAAATAAGTGCCAATACCTCCAGTCTGCGGCATCAGCCGGAGATTTGAGTGTTATGGGAAACCCCCGTCAGATTTTTTCTGCGGGGGTTTTCTGTTTTATATGGCCATGAGGCAGGGGAGCGGCTGATTGGATCAGACTCTGATTCAGTGGTTGTCAGCCACCTCGTCTCCCTGCAGTAGGTAGAGCGGCATCGGTAGGCCGGTTTCCTGCTCTGCATAGTTCTGCAGCTGAGTCCAGTCGGGTCTTCGTTTGTCTTCCATCAGTTTGCTGATCACCGCATTCACCAGCTCAGTCTGGTTGTGGCCTCGCTCTTCGACATATTCAGCCAGCGGTGGATGGACCTGGACATACAACTCCCCATCGAGCCAACCGGCTTTGTAGGGTTTGTCGATAATGCGCACCGGAATGCCGGTATCCACTTCGTTGAAAAATTTTGAGATGTTCTCAGGATAGAGACGAATGCAGCCGTGACTGACCCGCATGCCCACCCCATAGGGTTTGTTGGTGCCGTGCAGCAGATAGCCACTCATACCCAGATAGATGGCATGGCTGCCAAGCGGATTATCCGGTCCGGGAGGAACTACATCCGGTAGCGGATCACCCTGCTCTTCGTGCTCCTTGAGTATCGATTCCGGTACTGTCCAGCTGGGATCCTTCTTTTTGCCGATTACGGAGGTTTTGCCCGTCGGGGTACTCCAACCCTCCCTTCCAATGCCGATTGGATAGGTGACCACCACAGGTCTGTTCTTGGGGTAGTAGTAGAGACGCAGTTCTGCGAGATTGATAACGATGCCTTCTCGGGGGCCAGGGGGGAGAATGTACTGTTGCGGGATGACAATCTCACTGCCTTCTCCAGGCAGCCAGGGATCCACCTCGGGATTGGCGGCAACCATCTGCCGATAGCCTATGTCATAGATCCGCGCGATGTCGGAGAATGTCTCCTCATAGTGTGTGGTGTATCGAAAGGATCGTCCCACCAGATCGTCACCCGCTTCAGGCAGGTCAAAAGTGACTGCCATGAGCGAGCAGCTCATCAATGACAACCAGAGTAGTGTGTAAAATTGCTTGTGATACATGTCAATCAGAATAACAACAAACCTATATTGGTGAGTTTACCTCAGATCATGAGGGGTCTGCTGAGATATATCAGACACTTATGCAAGACAGTATTCAGCACGGTTTCCTCTCGAGTGGTCTTAAAGAATCGGGTTTCAGGGTCGATAGTCACTGTAGGGTCTTGTGTTGATTGAAATTTTTTACCTATCAATAATTACCTGGGGATTGCAGGTAATTACCCGTTAACGCCATTTGGGACTCTTTTGCCATCATCTGTGAGTCCATTGCGACGGGGCAAGGGAATTTCCAGGCATTGGTTTTGATCCTTGCAGCAGATGGTATCCGGGTCTTGTAAGCATCTGTTGAATTGGGAGCCAAACTAAAATAGTGACACTATTTATCTTTTATATCAAAGACCTCAGTATCAATATGGCAGACGGAGTGAGTGCTGATCTACCCCTGAGGGGTGGCAAAGTTATCAAGATCATCGAACAGGAAACCGCATGAGGCGAATTGCACTGATTAATCAGAAAGGTGGTGTGGGTAAAACCACCCTAACCACCAACCTGGGGCATGCCCTGGCACTGGCTGGTCAGCGGGTCACGGTGATCGATCTGGATCCCCAGGGGCAATTGGCTTCGAGCTATGGTCTGTTCCGTGCACCCACAAAGGGAATCGATCAGGTTCTGTTGCAGCAGCAGGGGATCACTGATGTCAGACAGGGTATCCGTGACCTGCTGACCCTGATTCCGGCTGGTGAAAAACTGCAGGAGATCGAGTATCTCCAGGATGGCGGGGCAACCCGTGCCCGGTTGTTGCAGCAGGGTTTGCAGGGTATGTCAGCAGACCAGGATTTTGTGCTGTTCGATTGCCCTCCCTCAGCCGGACTGTTGGTGGCGAACGCGATTTTTGCCGCAGACGAGGCCCTGATTCCGCTCTGTGCCGATCATATGTCCTTGAATGGATTGGTCATGATGCTGAAAACATTAAAGAAATTCGAACCCTATCTGTCCAAGCCCTTAACTCAATGGATCGCCTTGAATCGCTTTTTTCCACGCAGAAAACTGTCGAAGGATATCGCTGAGAAATTACAAAAACACTTTCCGGATCAGTTGTTGGAGATTACGATACGCGAGGCGGCTGCCATTGCCGAGTGCCCTGGGGCGGGGCGTACAATATTTGAATACAAACCCAACAGTCAGTCGGCAAAAGAGTTTAAAGCCCTGGCAGAGCTGTTGATGAAATCAGCACCTGTTGCATCTGAATAGCGCCGCAAGGTGCGATGGTGAGACAATCAATTCGATTTAAGCAATGGACGGCTGTGACGATAATGAGTGATAGCAACTTCTACAAACAACGAGGCCAGCCATGTCCATATCCTCTGCACTATCTGATGACGAAAAGACCGTGACACTGAAAATCGCCGGCCGTTTTGATTTTTCAACTCATCAGGACTTCATGCAGGCCTATAAGACCTACCCAAAGGGTGAGAAGCTGTTTGTCGTTGATCTGGCAGAGACAGATTATCTGGACAGTTCTGCGATGGGCATGTTGCTGCAGCTGCGTGAGCACAGCGCGGTTCAGGAGAACAATGTGATGTTGATCAACGGCAACGACGCCGTGCTGGAAATTCTGCAGATCGCCAACTTCGGTAAGCTGTTCACAATTCAGTAGTGGTGCCAATCAGCGCCGTTTCCGGTATGCTGGCTCCTTTTTTTCTCAGGGGCAGCATTCATGGGTTTCAAATGCGGTATCGTCGGTTTGCCGAATGTGGGCAAATCCACTCTTTTCAACGCCTTGACCAAGGCGACGATTGCAGCGGAAAACTACCCCTTTTGCACCATTGATCCCAATGTCGGGGTGGTACCCCTGCCCGATCACCGGCTCGATGTGATCGCATCGATCGTCAATCCTCAGGCGGTCATCCCCACCAGTATGCAGTTTGTCGATATCGCCGGCCTGGTGGCGGGTGCCTCCAAGGGAGAGGGGCTGGGTAACAAGTTTCTCGCCAATATTCGTGAAACCGATGCCATTGCCCAGGTGGTGCGCTGTTTTGAGAATGACGATGTTGTGCATGTGGCGGGTCGGGTCGATCCGGCCGGTGATGTGGAAGTCATCAATACGGAATTGGCCCTGGCCGACCTGGAGTCGGTGGAGAAGGGACTCGACAAAACCGCGCGACAGGCGAAAACCGGAGATAAAAAGGTTCTTGCCCGTAAAGAGCTGCTGGAGTTGGTTCGTGACCACCTGAATGAGGGTAATCCAGTACGCAGTATGGCATTGAGTGAGGAGCAGCTGATCGAACTGCGGGATCTGTTTCTGCTGACCGTCAAACCTGTGCTCTATATCGCCAATGTTGATGAGGAGGGGTTTACCGACAATCCTCATCTGCAGACGCTTCAAGCCCTGGCTGCTGAAGAGGGTGCCGAAGTGGTAGCGGTCTGTGCCGCCATTGAGGCTGAAATTGTGGAGCTGGATGAGGAAGAAAGGGGCGAGTTTCTGGCTGACATGGGTCTGGAAGAGCCAGGACTGAATCGGGTTGTCCGTGCCGGATACCAGCTACTGGGTCTGGATACCTACTTTACCGCTGGTGAGAAAGAGGTGCGGGCCTGGACGATTCCCGCCGAAGCCACCGCACCCCAGGCTGCCGGGGTTATCCACACCGACTTCGAGCGGGGATTCATCCGTGCTGAGGTAATTGCTTATGACGATTTCGTCGCCTGTAAAGGGGAGCAGGGTGCCAGGGAAGCGGGAAAGTTACGCTCGGAAGGGAAGGAGTACGTGGTGAGTGACGGGGATGTGATCCATTTTCGTTTCAATGTCTGATTTGACACTTGGCTGCAGCATCAGTATATTTCACGCCCTTCATGCGTATATGGCAAGGTAGCTCAGTTGGTTAGAGCACAGCACTCATAATGCTGGGGTCGGCAGTTCGAATCTGCCCCTTGCTACCATTTAAATCAATCAGTTAGCAGCTTTGAAGCCGCGCCATTTTTCCTCTCTGTGCGGTGATTGTGCGACTGACCTCAAGGTCACAGTAGTTGATCTATGCACTTTTTCAGCCTCCTCCAGTAGTCTTGCCAGACCTGGAGGGCTGTAGTGCGCTGTTACGTCCTGGATCTCATGACCTAGTAACACCTTTCTATATTCCCATGGTATACCCGCAGCTTCCATGCGTACCCCGAAAGTGTGCCGAAGGTTGTGAACACCCTTTTTGATGCCTTCAATAGGCAAGTCGGCTTTCTTCCAAGCCGTACGCCACCCACTGTTATTCATCCTTCCCATCTTTCCTTTTGGGCCTGGGAAAACCAGGTGATCATCATTCTCCCTTTGGCTATCGATAATTGATCTTGCAGTTGCATTACAGATCAAATACCGGCCTGATTGGTCAGAGGCCCGTTTCCTTGAGTTGCCCTTTCGGATCTCTGGCGGAATCCACCAGATCGATCCTTTAGGCAGCCCTGGAGCCAATACCTCATATTCCCACGCCAATGAACAGATCTCCTGTTCCCGTGCCCCTGAATTAATACCAAATAAGGTTGGTGCGATCAGGTGCCTAGCTGTCTTCTTGTCCATCTTAGCTATCAGCTTGTCCTGTTCCTCCCAGTCAAGCTGGTACGGGGGGAGTGTGTCGTTCCAATCAGGTGCCACTATCTTAGGGACTGCGTTTGCCAACCATGGCTGGTTTCCATCACGTAGAACCCTAGCAGCGAAATTCAAAACGGCTACTGTCGTTCTGTACACTCTTGCTATGGTGCTAGACCGCCTCACGCCATACTGAGAATCTTCAAACTCACTAAAAGCACCCTGGTGAACATGGGATATCGGTAAGCCACCAATATAAGGGTCTATCAACCGGAGATCCTGTTTCGCCCTCTCTGGATCTTTTCCGCGACGCTCAATCGATAAAACATATTTAACCGCGGCCTCTCTGAAAGTGTGCTCGTGACGCCTTGGTCCATATAGTATTTCCTCCTTTGCTTCAGCTATTTTCTGCTCAAGAATCAGTTTTGCATCGCTGATTTCTCGGCATCCAGTAGATTGTCGAATAGGCTTTCTGATTCCACCGATTTTGACGATTTTGTCGATGTGCCAGATTTCGCCCCTTTTCTTAAGTCCTGCCGGTTTCTGCATGGTGTGTCTTCCTCCCGGCGGGCGTCCGCAGGGGCTATTGTAGGCAAAGAACTGATGAACTCGTCAAGATGGCGGGTATCATAGCGTACCATGTCCCGTTTTTTCCCTTTCTTAATCAATCGTTTGCGAATAAATGGCAGGATTTCTTCATCGAATATCCGCTCTGACATCCCACAGTAGGATGCTGCGTCAGCTTTTGTGAGTAGGCGTGGTTGCATCAGCTATCCTGATTTCCTGCCTGCCTTGTGTGGCATTCACTTTGTCTGGGTAGTAGTGTTAAATTACTCTTTATGAGTAATTCCACATCAAAAACTACTAGAACGATTTTAATCATGTCGATTGCTGTTCCGCTGTCGGAAACTTTCTTTCCGGTATTGGATGATCCAGCTTGTCAATTGCCAAGGGAAAAGCTATGTGCTTCCCGTATGGGGGGCGCTCCCAAATACGAAGAACGTCCACACCAACCTCCCGTCCAAGCAGGGAGCTATTTCGCTGTATCGTCTGCTTCCATTTAGTGAGGTTCATTAAAAATTCCGTTATTAGGAATACTTCCACCAAAACCGATTTCTTTTTTACGGCCTTTGTCATCCCTAAACCTCAAGCTCAAGATTTTCGTCTGATGGGCGCGTTGTTGTTTCGCCAGTTGCAACGCCTAAATATTTACCGATTGCTTCAACATCGTTATGGAGCAAATACCCAATGGCATTGCTCGCTGCTATGCGCTTCATGCCGTCAGCGTCAACCTGGATGCGCATAGAGATGGCCTGAATTGTCGGCTCTTCACCGTCAATTTTTTCATCAGAGTCCAACGAATAGCTGTAAACCAGTATCGAGTCGATCTGATCGGGGGTGGCAGATTTTACGGCCTCAGAAACTCGTTCTTTGTAACGTTTTTGTTGGGCTTGTTCATCGAGCCAGTTTTTGGTTTCCTGCTCGCTTAATCCCGGATCTTCACCGACTGGTTTAGGATTGGTTGATGTGGTAGCTGTTGAAGAATTAGGCGGTACTGGATCGCTGTTCTGATCAGGGTCCTGATCGGCCTCTGTGCTTTTAATATCTACCTTTGTCGCTTCGCACTTCTCCAAGTAACAGGCCGTCTTAGTACAAAACTTACACTCATATCCATTACTCAATCTAGAGGTATGAACGCTTTTGCAGTCTTTGCACTCTGATTCATAATCGAAAGGGCATGAATAAGGGAACTTTTCGTCATCAAGTTCACCATTTAAGTTACCATCCACATAAGGAAAAACCTGCTCATAAAGATCGAGGATCTCGGTAGCCATACAGCCAGATGGCGGAGCACTTTTATCATCATCCCTGGTCTTTTTTAACGCCTCGGTTAAATTGTCCAGAATGATTTTATGCTTGGCATGAACAAGTATTTCTTTGCCATGCGAAGGGGTAAGAAATTCATGTTTGATCATTACCTGGATTTCTGGTGGCAGTTTCCACAATCGCCTGTAATTTGTTATTACAGAGCGCGAAAACCCATTGATCCCTCTGGATGCCAGTTCATCAGCAATGGCCTGGTCGGTCATGCCGTCATCATGAAACTGCCGGAATGTCTCAACCCAATCCCAGGGTTTTAAGGGCTCCCCTGTGTTATCAGCGATCTGACGGAAAATACGCTCATGCGGTGTTTCGGCCTCCTTTACATCAAGCACCCCCTCAAGGGCTTCAATTTTGCCGATGCAGGCAGCACGCCACCGCCTTTCGCCATGTTTGATAATCAACTGACCATCAACCACAACAAATTTGATCGGTGTTTCCTGTCCATCTTTACCGAGCGACAGCGCCAGATCTTGAAGGCGGTAGGTATCAAACACCCGACGCGGTTGGTTTTGGTCGCGATTCAGGAGAGAGACGGGGATACGGTAAACAATGCCGGGCTTGAGGGTGTCGATCTGTCCCCGCCAGATATCAACCCGGGTGATTTGACCGTTGGTCTCATGCTCGATGATGCTGGGGTAGTCGGTTTCCGCATCGATGGGGATTCGTCCGGATTTCTCCCAGGTCTTAATTGCGTTTCGTGAGGCAAGGCCGCAAGCCTTGGTCAGTTTTGATATACCGACAATCTCAATTGCCTGAGTGACAAGGTTTTGACTGCTCATGGTTACCATCCTGTGTGATTGACAAGCAGATCTGAAATAATGAGTCTCTGCTCTAAAGTAATGTTATTGGCGATATCACCCAATCCATTGCAGCCCACTTTCTTAGCGAGTTTTGCGCCTTCTTCAGGGTTGTAAAAGCTGACCATAGCCGCAAGGAAAGTGGCCTGCTTTTTTGGATAGACGTGAATCCGTTTGCCGATATCCCGGACTTTGGGAGCCAAACGCTCCAGGCTGCTGGTTTTGTCCACCATGTCGCCGCTGTAGAAAAGACCGGGAACGCCGCTCGCAAGGATTCCGCGTTTCCAGGCATCAATAAAAAGTCTCTTGTTATCCATGGCTCACTCCGGAGTTGCTGGGTGTGTCGCACCAAACTGGCCGCGACGATGAGGGAATTTCACGACGTTTGCGTTTGTGTGTACGGCTCGGGGGGCGATCACATAGTGATTGCCATCGGTTCGCGTCATTTCGCAGTCGATGGCATTCAGCATGACGAGCAATTGCCGGTGGGTAATCTCTGGATGCAGAGAGACGGTGTGGCTTGGGATGACTTGTTTCTCTGGAAACAATCGACAGCTGAGAGCGATCAGAAAATCAGAGCCATCCACAATCAGCCGTTGGATTTCAGCGCCTCGGCGCTTAAGCAGGAAAACATCCAATATTGCCTCTGCTGCTTTATCGCTCAGCAGTTCTAAATCATTGACGTTGAAGGGATAACGCGAGCTGTCGTGAGCAGAAAGTAAGCCAGCGGCAATGATTCTGCCGGCGGCATCTTCGATAGCGGCCATATCAACGCACAGCTGGAGATTACAGGCGAGCTGTGGGAGGACCGAGAAAGAAATCCCCGGCACTTTATGTAGTTCGAGTAGATCAATTTGCATATTCATTCTCATTTGGCTCCTTGAAAACGCTCGTTACAGCAATAACAACAACGCTATAAAAAAATAGCACTGCTGTATTATTAAATCAATAGCAATGCTGTATATTTTTGCGGAAGTGAGAATGTTGGCCTATGGGGGGGCTAGAATGTAATTGTGCTGAAAGCCATTAGGCGGGTTTTATTCTGGTTCCCATTTCCCAATGACTTTTCCCAGAAGCCTGAATTCTTCAGTGATGGGAGGGTATTGGGTGTTAAGGGGTCGTAAGAACTGCCTTCCTGCGTCCTCGATATATACTTTGAATGTGACTGCGTTGTCACCTACGAGTTTGGCGATTACTCTATCACCACTAACCACGCCCCCTCTCTGGTCTGGGTCCACGAAAATAATACAACCTTCAGGATAGCTTTTACCGTGAGGAGAGGTCATGGAATCACCTTCTACTCGTAAGGCATAGGTGTGGATTCCATGAGAAGCGGGGCAGGGTAATATAAGTTCAGCGTCACCAGGCTCATATAGATCCTCGGCTTCACGCCAATGGCCTGCTTGAATCCATGATATCAAGGGCACAAGTCCTCTTACCTCGGGCCCTGCAATAACATTATCTTTGTCTGCATCACGTAGTACTAGACGTTCTGCTAATTGAGGGAAAATTTCTGATGGGTCGACCTGCAGTAACTTAGAAAGCAGAGTTAGTGAATTTAAATTAATTGGGATGATGCCATTTGCATACTGGCCGAATGCAGATGGTGATTTCCACCCGGCAGCATATGAAATTGTTTCCTGGGTAAAGCCTAGCTCTTTCTTTTTCCCATTAAAAATAGCCTTTAGTCGAGCAGCGGCAGCTTTTTCGTCTGATGTTAAGTCGCGTCTCTTTTTCATTTTGTAAAGTTAACTAGCACTGCTAGTATTAACAAACAGCATTGCTGTTGACAATAAAAACAGCATTGCTATTATTTGCGCATGGACATGAAGACATACATAGCTGCCCATAGTGATAGCGAAGTTCAAAACCTAGCCGACAAAGTCGGATCAAAAGTGGTGTATTTCAAACAGATTGCATCAGGTTTCAGGCGGCCAAGTAAGATTTTGAGTAAGTCAATAGAAATGGCTTCTAACGGGAAGATCTCTGCCGCAGAACTAAGGCCGGACCTTTATGCGTCTGTAGATTCAAGGTGCAGGGGTTCAGTTTGATCATGGCCAAAGATGACGCCTGGCTGGATCCGTCACGCAAACTACTCAATGACTGGCATCGCCGCCTCTCAGCGAGTCGCTCCAACTGCGAACCTTGCTTGCAACTCCGGGCATGTCTGGCGGGATGTCTTCGGCAAGCTTTAGGAAAGCTTCGAGCAGTCTGCCGCCGGTGGCTGGGTCGGCCTTGTTGATGGAGGCAAGTAGTACGGACATGGCCATATCCAAGGCAATTATGGTCTCCGCTACTTCTAAATCTAAATTTTCTCTCATAGGGGAATCCGTTGTTGTTGCGTTTCGGGTTTGGCGATTTGGAGTGTAGCACGATGGGTTCTCCTTCTTACGTTAATAGGTTAGCGGTGTATCTGAAATCTGTATATGAAGCGCGGGTTTCAAAAAACTCGTTTAAGGGGAATGGCAATGGAATTGGGTAATACATGGCATGGTCATAGAGAGCCCAGATCTCGCTTGATTGGCCGATATATTGAAAACTGGCTCAATGGGACCATCGAAAAACAGTCAGCGTATGCCGATAAAGTCAGAGAAATTTACTACTCCCACTATCCAGATCCTGCTGATCGTCGGATAAAGTTCAAAACGTCCGGCGATGCCCACAGTGATCTACGTGAAAACCGGCAGATTGTCATGCGTCGTCTGCGCGGCGAGATCAAATTTGAGTCGGATATCGAAGAGGCTATGGTTGAGGCGCTGCCTGATCAAGAGCGCATGACGCTCTATCGGTTATTACTAGCACGTGTTGGGTTATTGGCGGTAAAGATTCCGGCTGTTACAACCCAGGGGGCCGCGCAAGACCTTGGGCGCTTTGCTCGGGAGTTTGCTGAGGCGGTCGAGGCGGTGGGCGAACTGCTCGGTGATGGTGTTATTGATCGCAATGATGCGCCTGAGCAGCTACAGCGCGCGCAAAAGGAACTTGATGATCTGATTGGCGCTGCTTTCACCTACAAGGTCGCGATTACAGCCGCTCGGGATCAGCAGTCTTGAGCATAACTCAGCCTGAAGTAGCGCAAACCCAAAGCGGGCAGCAGGCTCACATATGGGGCCGAACAGAACAGTATATTATTGGCGCTTGGTTGGGAAGCGATGGATGGTGGAGAGCAGAGGCGTGGCGACCTGACGGGCGAGTGTCTGGGATAGACAGCCCACAGGATCTCGATATGAGGTTAGTGACTTGATGGATATGGTTACTATCGCCGCGCTGGCCTTCATACAAAACGTTGCGTTTACTCTGACATCGCGGTCACGAAACCGTGACAATCTTACCTATCACACCATTACAGCTATTTTCTCAAACGGGATTTTTTTCCTGACATTCCGTGAACTCATTTTGGCGGATATGAGTTGGCTTTTGTTTGTGCCCTACATTATCGGGACCGTGTCCGGATCGCTCTTTGGTGCACAGATCGCGTTTCGTATCGAGCGCTTAATAGGCGCGAGGGCTGATGTGCATGGGTAGTGCACTACCAAAGTATTTTTATGGTGACCCCGCTAACGTGCTTGAGCGTCAGCAGCGATTTGATGTGTATCGGGATAAACGATGTTTGGGCTGTATTAATTGGGATACTACGCGCCAAACAGACCCTTGTTTATTGAGATTAACACCCGGCAAGAACTGGTGTAAGGGGTTTGATGAGCGATGACTAAGGGCCTGGACCTATCGCTAGATGATCTAGCCAACGCACTGGCTGTGATTGATCCAAATGACCGTGAGACCTGGGTTCAAATGGGCATGGCGATTAAATCAGAATTTGGAGAGATGGGATTTTCTGAGTGGGATGACTGGAGCAGTCAGTCAGACAAGTATAAAGCCAAAGAGGCGAAGACGGTTTGGAAATCATTCAGGCGCGGCGGTGTCAGTATCGGGACTTTGATCAATGAGGCGCGCCGCAATGGTCATGAATTCAAGACCGGTGAGCTGACCAAGGAAGAAAAGCGCCAGCGCAAAAAAGAAGCTGAACTCAGGCGCAAGCAGCGAGCTGAAGAGATCGAGCGTGATGAGCAGGCATTGTTATCCTGGAATAACCGGGTCTCTAAAGCGGTAAACCAATTGATCGAGGATGGTTTTCTCGATATTTCCGGCACGTCACCTTATCTGCAAAACAAAAAAGTACGTGCCTATGGTGTGTATTTCGTGCCTCGCGCTTTTCTATGGGTGACTCACATCGATAAGGAAACAATCGAGATCATTACGGCCCGAAATGAAATCAACCGCTTCTTTGAGAAAAACAAGCGTGGAGAGATTAACCATGAGAGTGTTTCATTCATCTATTTGAAGCGCGGCACAATAGCGATCCCAATGCGTGATATTGACGGTAAACTGGTAAATGTTCAGTTTATCTTTGCTACCGGAAAGAAGACCTTTCCGAAGTTCGGGAGAAAGTACGGGCTTTTTCATATCTGCGAAAAAGCTGACAGCGCTGTATCAAAACAACGTCCGGCGATAGCCGGACACCTTATCACTTCTGATGCGTCAGACATTTGTTTTGCGGAAGGTTACGCAACCGCCGCATCCATCCTGCAGGCCACCGGGTTACCTGTTGTCATCACATTTGATGCCGGCAATATGCCGACGGTCGCGGCAGCTTTTAGAGGGGTATATCCAGATTCAAACATGATCTTATGCGGAGATGATGACCAGAAAAATCAAAGCAATGCAGGCCGGGAGAAGGCTGAAGCGGCTGCAAAGCGAATTAATGGCGTGACAGTCTTCCCAAACTTTTCATCGATACAGGAGACTGCTGAATGAGCGACAAGGCCCCGACAGACTTTAATGATTTGCATGTCCTTGCCGGTCTTGATGCGGTTAAAAAACAAATTGAGGTCGCTGTAAATCAAGCGCAACGCAGTTTTCAAGGGGTAGAAGGGGGTCAGGGTCAAACTGACTCTGAAATGTTTCTTGAGGAACATCAAATAGATTATGAAGCGCCACCAGATGACCAACCCCCGCTTGATGTTTATGATGATAATCAAGGTGACGCAATCATTGATCAGCTTTGGTATCGGTCGCTAGATAGGACAGATGGCGGCATGATCAAGCCGCATCTGGCAAATCTTGAGACTATTCTGCTGAATGATCATCGTTGGGATGGCGTGTTGGCCTATTGTGATTTTTCTTATCGCATCATGATGAGAAAAACACCGCCTATCGCGGGGATCCCTGGGGAGTGGACTGACGGCGATGCGGCCCGGTTAAGGGCTTGGTTTCATCGCAGTTATAAAATGCCGCCACCAGCAAAGACAGAGATCGGTGACGCGATTTTGATCGCATCTCAACGGCATCGCTTTCACCCTGTGTGCGAGTATCTGCAAAAGCTTCGCTGGGATGGCAAGCCAAGGGTCGAGCAGTGGTTAAGGTGTGTGTTTAATCCCTCTGAGCCTAACGAGTATTTATCGCCGGTGGGTAAAAAGTTCTTGATTGGGGCGGTTGCTAGAGTCATGCGGCCTGGCTGCAAGATGGACACGGTGCTCATCCTTGAGGGGGAGCAGGGAAAGGGTAAGTCTACCGCTGCAGCGATATTGTTCGGTGATTGGTTTTCGGATGCGCCGATACCGATTGGTGAAAAAGATGCTTATCAGGTGATTCAGGGCGTGTGGGGGTTGGAGCTGGCTGAATTGGATAGCTTTAACAAAGCTGAGACCACCGCTGCGAAAGCGTTTTTTTCACAGACCAAAGATCGATACCGGCCGAGTTATGGGCAGAACGCTCAGAACTTTCCAAGGCAAACCGTTTGTCTGGGCACAACGAACCAGGATGAATACCTCAAAGATTATTCCGGTAACCGTCGTTACTGGCCGGTGAGGTGCCGAAAGGTAGACACACAGTGGCTAAGAGACAACAGGGATCAACTGTGGTCTGAGGCATTCACGCTTTATCAGTCCGGTGAAAACTGGTGGGTATCCAATGAAGCCGACCGGGTCTTGATCGAGGATCAACAAGATCATCGGTTGCAGCGTGACCCATGGGAAGAGCGATTAGTTGAGTTTTTATCCAGTAACACAGGGCAATACTACTCGGCTTACCAATTGCTGACAGATGCAATCGGCATGGATGCGCCGCACATTCAGCGGGCACATCAAAACCGAATCGCGCCGATCCTGAAAGCAATCGGCTGGAATAGGGAAAGGAAGCTACTACCGGATCCACTGAACCCGAGCAAAAAGACTCAGCAGCGGGTCTATGTGCGCCCCGTTGAGATGGATCAAGATGATCCATTTCAGGGAATAGAGCCATGATTGGTGTGGATATTTGCCAACGTTGCCAACCTCTTCAAGGTAGGTTGGCAAGCCCGAAACCCGCGCCACACAAGGCCATTGCCAACGTTGCCAACCTTGCCAACCCCCTCACGTGTACGCGCACGCGCGCGTGTATGTGTGTATTACCCCGTTGGCAACGTTGGCAAGGTTGGCAAGTAATAAGAGATTCAAAGACTTATGTATTGCCAACCTCAAAAACATAGGTTGGCAAGGTTGGCAAATGGAGTGGGATAGGCCAGATCGCTATTACCTGAGGTCAAATATGGATTATGTGATCTCGGCGGCCAAGGTGAATGACCGCTGGAAATTTACAGCTCACGGACCAACCGCTGAATGGTGGCGTGAGTATCGAGGCTGGATTATGGGCAAGCAATCAAACCCACCGCCTGCAGCTGGCGTTAAAGTCAGATATCAACGTGGTGAGCCCCAACCGGCTAAGCGGGAATGGTTAGGAACATTTGACGATACCGAATCAGCAAAGCAGCAATGTGAGGAACACTGGAGACAAAGCAACGATGACGCAGCATAGTGATGAATGGTTAGCGCCAACGCGGGAGAAGCTGGACCGTTGGGGTGAATACCTCAGGGCCATTAAGAGCGACAAGCTTGGTTACAGCTCCAGGGCTTCGCACTTGAGCACACCGGGTGAAGGATCGGCCATGCCGGATGATGAGGTTGCGGAAATGATGGACCGGTTGATGTGTAAAGTGCAGGAGATTAACTTTGAGGCATACAGGGTTTTATCGATGTACTACTGGACAAAGCACTCAGATGGCTCGATTGGAAAAGCATTACAAAAGCCTCGTTTAAAATGTCGGGAGATCAGGATTTCAGGTGAGGCGATGGTCGCCGCCATGATCCATGAAGAAAAAAAACTAAAAATTAACACTTGACCTGTTAACAGCTTTCTACTAAATTTCGGCTAACTTCGAAAAAGTGACTTCAAACAAAACCCGCACCGGCAACGGTTGCGGGTTTTTTTATACCTAGGTTTTACATGTGAGTGACAATCCACCTGAGTTATCCGAGATGAGTTGGCGACAACGCATCGAGAGAAAGTTAGATGAGGCCGTTGCCGCTCTACGTGTGATTGAGCGAGTCGAGGAGCGGCTGGCCAGCCAAGGGTCAGGCATCAAACGTGCTCACCATCGGCTTGATGATCATGAAGAGCGAATCAGAAACCTGGAGATCTCAGGGGCGGCTGAACGCAACAAGACATCAACCAATGAATGGGTAATCCGGTTGGTGATATCGTCAGCCTTTGGGCTGGTTATCGGCGTGGGTGTCTACTTGCTCAAGTGATCAAAGTTTGGGTCCTTCCAGGGGTTCGCGTAGTACGGAGGCGGAAGCCGCGAAATTCCTGCAGATTTGAAAAGCTATGGGGGGTTGTGGTTGTCAGATCAGTTTGACCAGTTAGACAGAACGGCAACCCAATCAGGCTTTGGTGTGCTGGTTGGCATCTCACAGCAGGCTGTCTCAAAACTGGTAACCAAGGGCCTCATCCCAAAAACCGGCTCATACCGTGAATGGTTGCTGGCCTATACCAAGGCACTGCGCGCAACCGCAAGCGGTCGGGAAGAGGAAGCACGCTTAACCTCAGCGCGGATAAGAGAAGCTGACGCAAGTGCAGCACTGAAAGAGCTTAATTTTCACAAACAGGCTGAATCACTGGTGGAGGTGGCCGCAATTGAACCACTGCTCATCTCATGGGCGGCCCGTAGTCGATCAGCTGTTCAGGCTGCAGAAGCCAAGATCATCGAGGGCTTGGAGTCAAAACACGGTTTAAACATTGATGGTGACCTCATCAGCGGACCGCTTAGGTCTGCCCTCAAAACTATCGCAGATTACCCGACGGGTATTGAAAGCGATGTTGATGAGGGTGGCGCTTGAGTATGTACCACCAAAGCTGATCCCATCGGCTGAGTGGGTCGAGAAATACTTTTATCTCCCTGAAGAGGGGGCAGATCTACCGGGCTTGTACAGTCTGGATTATTCGCCTTACTTTCACGGTGTTTATGCGGCCTTGGATGATCCAGGGATTCCTGAAGTGGTCGCCATGAAAGCGGCTCAAGTGGGATGGACCTTTGGTCTGGTTGGTTACCTGGGAAAGCGTATAGACCTGGATCCGGGTGCTATCGTCATGCTGTTTGCAGCGGATGAGGCAGCCCGTGAATTTGTTGACGAAAAATTCTCGCCATCGGTGAGCGCATCACCCAGGCTTGCAAACCGGATCGATGTATCAACATCACGGAAATCGGGCAACCGATCTCTGTTTAAGAAATTCCCCGGCGGTTTTTTAAAGCTGGGTGGCTCAGGCTCGATTCACAAAGTGAAATCAACACCGGCAAAGCTGGTGGTTGTTGAAGAGCCTGACGACGCGAAAGAAAATGTTAAGGAGCAGGGGGACGCCATCCTGCTGCTATGGGAGCGCGTCAAGCGGGCTCGCCAAGGTAAGCGCGTGATGGGTGGCACCCCGTCGATTGCTGGGTTGTCCCGTGTTGAGGAACACATTGAGCAATCAGACAAACGGGTGTTACCGGTTGTCTGTCATAGCTGCGGTGATCGGCATGTTTTAAATTTTGAAAACGTTGTCTGGTCATCGGCTGAATCTGGCCCTGAACACCCAGTCTATGGCTCAGCGCTGCCGGAGACTGCTGTCTATGTGTGCCCGCACTGCGGCACACCATGGGACGATTACCAGCGAAAAGAAAACATCCGTGAAACGGTTCGCCAAGCCGTTGAAGATGGCGACCCCTTTTGTGGCTGGACCCCAACCGCACCCTATAACGGGGTAGCGGGGTTTATGGAGTTGAGTGAACTGTATTCGTGCCTACCAGGCGCGGGCGTTGTTGATTTGGTGCGTGATCATCTCAAGGCAGAGTATCGTGCCGCGCAAGGCGATGAAAACGCCAAGATTGTTTTCGTTAACTCCAAACTGGGCCGCCCCTATGAGTTTAAGGGCGAAGAGGCCGACGCGGAAACGCTCCGCGAGTTAGCCCTAGACTACCCTGAATTGATTGTCCCGCCCGGTGGATTGCTGGTGACGGCAGGGGTTGATGTTCAACATAATCGTCTAGCGGTAATTATTCGAGCCTGGGGGCGTGGTGAGGAGTCCTGGGGAATCTACTGGGGCGAGTTGCCGGCGGAAGATACGCGACTGAAAAACGATCCCGTTTATGACGCATTGGATGAGTTGCTGTTCAATGGTTTTGAGATGGCACAGGGTGGCCGGGTCAAGCTGTCGGCTGTATCAATCGATTCATCTGATGGTAATAGCTCTGATGCTGTCTATCACTGGGTGCGGACTCGCAGCAAAAAACACCGTGACACATTGATCATGGCGGTTAAAGGGTCGTCAGAACAGACAGACCCGGAGATCTTCACCACGCCTAAGGTGCGCGGCGTTGATCACAAGAACCCGAAGAAACAGACGAAGGCCGATAAGTACGGCGTCAAGGTCTATATCGTCGGCACAAACAAGGCCAAGGATTGGATTTCACCCCGTTTGGGTAAAGCGGGGGCTGGGCCTGAGCATATGCACATGTATGCCGATGTGCGGCCGGATTATTTTGACCAGGTCACGGCGGAAACCAAAGCGCCTCACCGGCGTATCCGCAACCGTAAAATCTGGCAGCTTAAAAGCGGTCGGCGCAATGAGGCGACAGACTGCGAGGTCTATACCTTGCACAGTGCCCGAGCGCGACGGATTCACTTGATGCGCCCCGATCAATGGGACGCACTGGAGCAGTCGATCAAGCAAGTCGAACTGTTTCCGGCAGAGGATACTAGTGACACTGTTTCTCAAGAAACAAACGAACATGAGGCCCCGGCAGAAAAGCAAAGTGGGCGTTTTAAAATCAAGCGGCGGCGTAATCGATGACAGAACCTACACACATCAGGGCGGGTGACAGTGCGACCTGGGAGCGTGAAGAGCTGGCCTATTCCGCTGACGATGGGTGGACCTTGCGTTATGCCTTGCGTGGTCCGTCAGAGATCAATATAGATGCAGTGGGTAACGGTACTTTGCACACGGTTAACCTGGCTAGTGCTGACACTTCGGTTTATGTGGCCGGTGACTATACCGCTGTTGTTTATGTGGAGAGTGACGCCGGCGAACGGGTGACCTTGGGGTCAGGCATGATTCAGATCCTGCCTGACTTGGTAGCGGCTACCGGGGATCAACGCTCTCATGTTAAGCGCACCCTGGATGCCTTGCAGGCCATGATTGAAAGGCGGGCCACCAAGATTCAGGAAGAGTATGAGGTTGAGGGGTATCGAATCAAATACATGCCCTTGGATATGTTGATCAAGTTGCGTGATCGTTATGCGCGCCTCTATGACAACGAGCAAGTCGAAGCCGGTTTAAAACCTCGCTCGCCTAAATCAGTTAAATTCAATTTTCGGTAAATCATGCCAAAACAGAAAAAGAAACCGGGGCTCTTGCAGCGCCTGGCGCTGGGCTATTTGCGCCGTTCCGCTGGATTCAAGGCGGCCGAGAAAGACCGTCTGAAACTGGCTTGGCAGGCCCGCGCTCATGCTTTGAGCGCCAATGAGTTGATCTTTCGTGATCTGCCGACACTGGTGCAGCGCGCCCGTGAGCAGGGGATCAACAATCCCTATGCAAAACGGTTTTATACGTTACTGAAAACCAAGGTGATCGGCCCTCGGGGGCCGCGTCATCAGAACCGCGCAAAGCTGTCTGATGGCAAACCGGACAAGATTACCAATACCTTAATTGAGGAAGGTTGGAAAGACTGGTCAAAAGTCGGTGTTTGTGATGTGACTGGGCGTTACTCCCTGATCCGTTTTCTGCATCTCTGGATGGAGACTTTAGCTAGAGATGGTGAGGTGTTGGTCCGTGAGGTTTTCGGGTTCGAAAACAAGTTTGGTTATGCAATCCAGATCATCGAAGCGGATCGCCTGGACCGAAAACTCAACGCTGAGCTGACCAATGGAAACACAATCCGCATGGGGGTTGAGCTTAATCAGTGGGAACGCCCAGTAGCCTATTACTTGCTTGTACAGCATCCAGGGGACCGATATCAACAAGTCCATGGTAAGGACTATGAAAGGGTTCCAGCTGAAGAGCTGATCCATACATTGGATCCGATGCGCCCACACCAGGCGCGCGGGTTTCCATGGCTGCATGCGTCGATGGTCGATCTGCATCACGTGGGTGAGTACCGTGAATCTGAAATGATCGCGGCAGAGTTTGGCGCGAAGAATATCGGGTTTTATGAGCAAAACCCTGACGCCATCGAAGAGCCAAAGACCGACGAAGGCGAACTGGTTGAAGAGATCGAAGCGGGTACAGCGCAACTGTTGCCCTGGGGTGTTAAGTGGGTAGAAGGCTTAACCAATCATCCTAATGCGAATTTTGGTGATTTCATTCGCAATAGCCTGCGGGGCGTCTCCAGTGGTGCCGGGATCTCTTATCCGAGATTGGCCAATGATGGCGCTGATATGAGCTGGTCATCACTCCGCGATACTGAGCTGGATGATCGAGATTTTTACCGACTGCTTCAGGGCATGTTCACTGATGAGCTGATGGATCGCCTCAGAACCAACTGGCTGAGGATGTCACTTTTAAGTGGTGCAATTCAACTGCCGTTTTCGGATTTCGACCGTATCAATAAACCTCATTTTCAGGCCCGAGGTTGGCAGTGGGTCAGCCCGAAAGATGAGGCGGTTGCCAACGAGAAGAGCATCAAGAACCGTACAGACTCCCGTTCAAGTGTGATTCGCAGCCGGGGTGAAGATCCTGAGGAGGTCTTTGATGAGATCGCCTGGGAAGAATCGGTTTTGGATGAAAAGGGTTTACTGAACCAAGAGCAGAGCACAGACGATGACAACGAGCACACAGACGATGACGACAACGCCAGTGAGTCAGATGACGCAAAGAGTGATTCCTGACGATGTCCGGGACTTGGTCCGGGAGCTGAATGACGATCAACAGACCCGTGATTTCTCGGTTGATCTTGAAACGCTGGATGTAAAAAAACGTACCGTTGAGGTTGCGGCATCCAGTGAGTACCCCGTCCGCCGTTGGTACGGCGATGAGATCCTGGACCACACCAAGGGCGCGATCCGCATGAAGCGGATGAAAAACGGCGCGCCTGTACTGGATTCACATGGTCACCGATCACAGGTCGGTGTGGTGATGCGCTTTTGGTTGGATGGTGACAAGCGCACCCGTGCAAAGCTGAAGTTTTCGCGTGGTTCGATGGGTGAGGAGATCCTGCAGGATATTGCCGACAGCGTTCGTTCTCACGTCTCCATCGGTTACATCATCCATGACATTGTTCTTGAGTCCCGCACGGAAGATATGGAGGTTTACCGCGTACTGGATTGGGAACCCTATGAAATCAGCATGGTGTCCGTGCCAGCTGACCCAACTGTCGGCGTAGGCCGTAAATTTGACAATCCTTCTGGAGGAAACAACGTGGCTAAGAAAGACCCACAAGTCGCCGACGATCAGCGCGGCACCGAAAACCCAAATGAAACTACTGCTGTTGACGCCGCTGCAATTCGCGCTCAAGAGCAGACCCGCATTGCCGAGATCACTGCGATGGGTAATCAGTTTGGTCAGAGTGACATTGCGTCGCGGGCGATCACGGAAGACTGGACCGTTGACCAGACCCGCAAGGCGATCATGGAGACCATCAACCCGGCTGCTACCCCTAGCGCGCCGGCAGACACTGACTCCCGTGACGGCTTGGCCGGCATCGGTGATGCGGGCATCACCATGCGCGACTTGAAAGGCTTTAGTCTGATGCGCGCCATCAATGCCGTGGCGACTGGCAACTGGAAGAAGGCCGGTCTGGAGCGTGAAATCAGTTTGGCCATGGCGGATCTGGTGGGCAAGGAGTCGCGGGGTATTTATGTACCCCATGCCTATCTTGCCATGCGTCTGGGTCTGATGGAGAAGGCAACCGGCAAGGGTGCTGAGCTGGTGGCAACCGATCTGATGGAAGAGGAGTTTATTGATGTGCTGCGCAATAAAGCGCTGGTCGGTAAACTGGGCGCACAGATGTTGACCGGCTTGGTGGGTGATGCGGATATCCCGAAAAAGACCGCTGGCGCGAACTTCTACTGGTTGGGCGAGGATGAGGATGTGGATACCTCTGATTTCGACCTCACCACACTGCCGCTGACACCCAAGACCATCGCAGGCGCTGTGCCGGTGACCCGCCGCATGCGTAAGCAGTCCAGTCTGGGTGTTGAGAACTTCATCACCAAGGATCTGGTAGAGGGTATTGGGGTAGCCATCGACCATGCGGCGATTGTTGCCGATGGCACCCTCAATACACCGATTGGCCTACTGAACATGACCGGCGTGAATGCAGTTGTTCGCCCGGTTGGTGGTATGGACTGGGCCACCGTGGTCGCCATGGAGAGCGCTGTAGCCAATCATAATGCGGATGTGAGTTCCATGGCCTACCTCACGAGTGCAACCGAACGCGGCGCAATGAAGGTCGAGGAGAAGGCTGCCGGTACGGCTAAGTTCATCTGGGAAGATGGCGAGGTTAACGGCTACCGCGCCGAGGTTTCCAACAACGTGCCTGCTGCCACCTGGTTGCACGGTGATTTTTCTCAACTCATCTTCGGCTTTTGGGGTGTGATGGATCTCCAGGTTGATCAAGCCGCCAAGGCGGCCAGTGATGGCCTGGTGATTCGCGTCTTCCAGGATGTGGATTTCCAAAACCGCAACCCTCAGGCGTTCTCTATCGCACAATAAAACAATCCCCGCCTGAGCGGGGAGGCTCTCTCCTTTGAGTTAACACGGCGGGCATCCCTGATGCCCGTTTTCTTTTTGAGCTGATTTGGAGTTAAAAAACCATGGCTAATCGAGTTGAAATGACCGCCCTGCAGGATGTCCGTGTAGAGGGTGAGGTCGTAAAGAAAAACAAACATTTCCACTGCGAGGCGCGGGATTCCAAAATCCTGCTTGGGAACAAGCAGGCGGTATTGCGTAAGAAGCGCGCCACCAAAAAAACCGCTGATGATGATCAAGGCGGTGCCGGTAGCGAGTCAACCGGCGAATAATGATCATCGATGATGACGATCTGGCGGACCTGCTGGATCCCGATGAGTTTGCGGTCTCTGTAACAGCTCCTTTCGGGGAGCTGTTCGCAATCAATCGCAGCGGCGACCGCCAGACGCTGGACCGAACTGATCGGGCCGGAAAGGGTATGCCTGTTGGCGTGGACGGCCCTGAGCTGCTTGTTCGGTCTTGTGATGCGGCATTGCTCAACAAGGGTGACCCTTTGACCGTGGAGGGCGCTGACTGGGCGCTGGTTGACACAAGCCCCATGGATAACGGGCTTACCTGGTTGTTTTTGGGACCACCGTCTCCGCCGCCATCCGCTAACTCAGCCTGGCGATAGTTTCTTAAGAAACAATGATTGATCTTGATTTCGATCTGATTACCGACGGCTTGACCTTAGGGTTGGATCGAAACTCCCGAGCGGTCAAGTTAGCGATCAAACGGGCGGTGAGAAAAACGCTCAACGCCTTACGCACATTTGTTTTGCGTCAGGTCAGCCGTGATAGCGGTATGAGTCAAAAGAAGCTGAGGCACTATCAACGGGTTCATATCTCGTTGCGTGACAACGATGGTTTATTGTGGGTTGGACTGAATCCTGTCCCGCTTCATGAAACCGGTCGCGTCAGCTGGAGCCGAAAGCGCAGCGGTGCGCGCGTCCGGGGCAAGACCTATGCCGGATCGTTTTACCGGTCGGTCTATGGTTCACAGCCTAAAGTCTGGATACGTTCATCACGTAACCGACAAGAGGGTCACCCAGGGTATCACCCAAAGCGCCGACGCTATAAAGCAGCGCCTGGATCGTTAAACCGTGGCCGCTTCCCGGTGGAGCTGCTGGGTGCGCCACTAGAAGACAGTGCGGATAAGCTTGACGTCCGCATTGAACAGTTTGCACGGGATCGGTTCCGTAAGAACCTGGCCCATGAATTGGAGTACGCCCTAGAACATGAACGCCGGTGATCTTAAAACGGTTCATGATGCACAGGTGAGGTTTTTTAAATCACACCTTGAGTCGCGAGTTGAGACTGTCGACGCCTATCGATCTGATGCGCATGATAAAGTCATAAACACGCCGGCATTGCTGTTAGAGCTGGAACTGATCAGCGAAGGGCATGATGCGGGGGATGGTCGCGACGCTTTGCGTTGTAGTTTTACGGCTCATTGCATCCTTAGCAACTTAACCGATGGTGTTGAAATTGAAGTCCGAAACTTTGCCGCTGTGGTATTCCGCTTGGTTAAAGGTGCTCGTTTTGGCTTGGGAGAGTTGGCCGGTGATCCGGAAGCGATTACGGCGGGGCCTGGTGAATTCAAGCCGGGTGCTGAGGGGTATGAATCCTGGTATGTCAATTGGGAGCAGAATGTCTATCTCGGCGAATCCATGTGGGAGGGCGGTATTGTACCGCACACCGTAAAGCTTGGCTGGTCTCCTGATGTGGGCGTGGGCCACGCAGATGATTATGAGCAGGTAACCGAATGAGTTTTGAGGTTGCAGAGCTGAGCCGCCGTCTGGCAAATCTGGTGATGCTGGGAAAGGTCGCTGAGGTAGATCATGAGGCGGCCCGCGTTAAAGTGAAAGCGGGTGAACTGCTGACTACCTGGCGGCCATGGTTGGCGCTACGGGCTGGCGCGGATAGTCATTGGCATCCGCCTGAGGTTGGTGAGCAGGTCGTCTTGTTGTCAGTCAATGGCGATCCGGCACAGTCGATTGTGTTGGTGGGTGTTTATCAGGATGCGCACCCTGCGCCCTCTGCGGATCCGGATGTTGATGTATCAGAATATTCGGATGGCGCGACAATTAGCTATGACCGCAAAAAGCATGTGCTCAGCGCCACGTTACCCGCTGGGGCATCGGTTGAGCTGATCGCAACGGGTGGTGTGACAATCGAGGGGGATGTAACGGTCGGCGGCTCTATCTTCGTTGGCGGCATTTTGATCGACGGCGGCGGTAACACAAACCATCACTCGCACCCATGATGAAAACAGAAATTTCCCAGCTATTACAGGTCAGCGGTCCGGTAAGTGTTCATCCGTTTGCTGACCAAATTGTTGAATTTCAAGCTGAGATAGAGCCGCTAAAAACTCACATAGCCATCACGGTTAACGTGCCGTTTGCGAATAGTCTGGCCGATTTTTCAGACAAGTTAGCGGCTTGGGATGCGCAGCTTAAAGAGCTGGCCACTCCGAGCCGGCTGGTGGAGGCTAAGGCGGTCTTCCATGCCATGGCGGAATTTATTGAAGAGCCTGATGGGTGTTCTGACCACATGGCTTTTTTTGATGATCTTCTGGGTGCGGGTGATGTGCTTACCGCGCGCATTGCAGAAGCACTATCCATGCTGACGCTTGCCGTTGATCAGGGAACGGAAATCCTTCAGTCAGTGTTTGACCTGATTGATCAGATAACAGCCGATCTGGCAGATCGTCTTGTGTGGATCGCCGATCATATTGCCGAGCTTCGGGAGTTTGAAAACCGTTTGGCTGAGGCCGTTGCCATGGTGACGGCTGCCGCTGACCCATGTTTGAAAACGATCATTGAGCGCACAGCGCCGCCAGAAGTGAAAGAGATCTTAAACGTCACTTAACAAGAGCCCGCCTCAACGGGTTACTCAATACTCACATGCTTGGACTTAATCAAACCGACGGATCACCGCTGTCTGGTGTGGATCACTTGCGCCAGTCGATCAGGAACATCCTGACAACCCCGCTCGGCACCCGAGTGATGCGCCGGGATTTTGGGTCGCGGATTTTTGAACTGATTGATTCGCCGCTGGACGGTCAGACACAAGTGTCCTTGATCGCCGCCACCGCTGAAGCTTTGGATCGTTGGGAGCCAAGATTCAACTTGAGTCACGTGAGTGTGTCGAGTGGCGAAGCCGGGGGCGTTGTCCTGGATCTGGTGGGGACCTACATACCAGAAGGGCGAGAGATTACGCTACCGGGCATTTATCTATGAAGTATGAACAAGCCAAGCATCAGATTGGTGATGGTGACTTGGTGGCGCTCAAGCGGGCTGATACATGGTTTTGGCGGTTGGTGAGTTGGGTGACTAACTCCCCTTACACTCACACGGCCATTGCGGTGCGTATTGGGACGGGCGCGTTTGTGGTTGAGTTGCACTGGTCAGGTCCGCGCATAGTGCCGCTGTTGAGTTATCGCCACCCCTTCGATGTGTTTCGTTGTCCTGTTTCTCAAGAAACAGTCAGGGGTGCTGCGTTCGAGTTTGCAGCAAAGCGAATCCGTTATGACTGGCTGGATCTGTTCCGGATCGGGCTATTTAACTTGTTTCGTCTCAAGCCGTCGGCCGATGAGGGCGGCTTGGTCTGTTCGTCATTCAATGCCCGAATCTATCGGCATGCGGGCTGGCAGCCGCCGCCAAAGTTTCCGCGCATTCCTTCGCCCGCCGCGATGGTCCGCGCCATGAAGAGTAAACCCATCTTGGAGGTTATACCGTGATACGCATAGTGATATTTCTGATCGCGCTTTGTTCCAGCTTCTTGCTTGAGGCGGCTGATATAACCGCCCAGGATGAGATGCGCCTTAATCTGAGATCGATTCATCATTCAGATTGTGGCGGCTGTAATGAAGTCCCCTTGGGTGTTGGTCTGCATCGATTGTTTGGTGATCGGTTTTACCTCAACACCGGTGCCGGCATGTTTGTGGATTCACATGAATCCCATGCTGGGTATGTTGAGTTAGGCGGTGGGGTTAAAATCGATGAATTCTTACCTGTCCCTCCTCAGCTAGGGCTAAGGGGTGGGTTTCATCGAATGGTTCATTGGGGTGCGGCTGGTCGGCATGCTTCTGATACTGAGCCGGTCGACTATTTTTCATTGACGGGCACGTTTGCTGGGGTTGGCTTGCGATATATTCGCATGCCGGTTGTCGATGTCTATCAGTTGGTCTGGGAGTTCTGATCGATGCCGTTCACTGGTGTTGATCTATCCAAACTGCCGCCGCCTGAGGTTGTGCAGGGCATCGACTATGAGAGCTTGGTCACGCAATGGAAAGACTACCTGATCAATGCAGATCCCGCGCTTGCGGATGTGTTGGCGCTGGAGTCTGACCCGCTATCGATTGATGGTGAAGCAACAGCCTATCAAGCGCTGTTGATCTACCAGCGGATCAATGAGGCCGCCCGCGCGGTGATGCTGAACACGGCCAAGGGTGCGGATCTTGATAACCTGGCGGCCTTGGTATCCACCGAGCGGCAAGCCGATGAGTCGGATGATCGTTTGCGGATGCGTACCCAAATGGCGCTAGAAGGGATCACCACAGCGGGCAGTCATGGAAGCTACCTTTATCACGCGCTCTCTGCAGATCCCAACGTCTTGGATGTGGACACCTACAGTCCCGGCCTTGGGGCTGTCGTGGTGACCGTACTCTCTGCTGTTGGTGATGGCATCCCGGATGAGGCGCTGCTTGATACGGTGAGAGCGGCTTTGAATGATGAGTCCGTGCGCCCATTGACTGAGACAGTGATCGTTCAAGGGCCGGCGGTGTTGGAGTATGCCATCAAAGCCAATCTGACCATTGATGCGGGGCCTGATCCGGAGCTAATCCGCACAGCTGCGATTGAGGCGGTCAATACAACCGTTACCGAATCATTTCAGCTGGGACATCCCATTACACGCGGGGGCATCTTTGCCGCGCTGCATCAGCCAGAGGTCAGGCGTGTTGTTCTGGCCGAGCCGGCAGCCGATCTGCTGCTTGAGCGCTATCAGGTGGGCCGCTGTCAGTCGATTGAGGTGAATCTCGCATGAGTGCGGAGCTATTACCTTATAACGTCACTGAGCTGCAGAAAACTATGGCAGATGCGGCGTTCGATCTGCTGGCCGCTGCGCCTGGTCATGTTGACGATCTGACCAGTCTTTGGAACCCGGCTACCTGTCGCCTGGATTTGCTCCCATATCTGGCCTGGGCGCTCGGGGTTGATGAGTGGGATCCGGATTGGGATGAGCCAACACAAAGGGCTGTGGTTGCTGATGCGCATGCGGTTCATGCGATCAAGGGCACGCCGGCGGCGATTAAGCGCGTGTTATCTCTTGCAGGTTATGGGGATGCCACGATCACGGAACACAGAAAATCATTCTATAACGGCGATGCGCGCTTTGATGGCGGTGTTGAGCAGGCGGCGGATTGGTACTGCTTTGAGGTGTCACTGAACGCACCTGAATCGCCTGATGCTGATCGGGTGACACGCATCGTCGCTGCAATTAATCGAGTCAAGCCGGTGCGGGCCTGTCTTCGTCGTGTGACGCGCACAACGCATGTCTATGACGGATCGAGCAACTATGACGGCTCAATCGTTCAAGTTTTGGATGTGCTCTATCAGGCCGGTGCTGAAATTCCGGCGGGGCTTTTTGATGGGCAGATCATTGCAAACGGCCTGAAGACATACGGCCACCGAAACCCAACATGCACGCCGATCTATGACGGTACGGCACAATTTAACGGCGCACTGAAAAGAGGTTAAACCATGGCACTACCATACGCACCTGTTCCCACATGGCGCGAACAATTCAATCTACTCGAAATCACGGATGAGGTGCTTGGCGGTCTGGATGGCCCGGCGAACAAGACCGCCAAGGAGTTGGCTGATGCGATCAAGTGGCTCCATGAAGCCATTGCAGGCGGAAACGCTGAAGGGGATGTCATTATCCTGCGTCACAACGGCATCCAGGATCTACCAGTTGCCGCCTACCAAAACCTGGAATTCACCACGATTGTGCGTGACGACACGGAAACGATACCGGGCGGTGGAAACTATGATGAGATCGTAGTCCCTGCAGGTTACAGCTCAGCGCGCGTCAGTGGCGCGACAGTAATTGACCGTACCAGCACAGCCACCTATGCGATGGCGATTAATAGCAGTATCAATGACGACGTGAATCATGAGCTGGCAGGTGCAGGTGCTACTGCGCTTTATAACCAACCTGGTTATCCGCAAGAGAGCGTAATGTCTCCCTGGATTCCTGTGATGGAGGGCGACCGACTTGCGATCCAGCTTTATACAAGCACAACCTCGTGGGACACCTATCCCGGCCTGCAATGGATGCAGGTTGAACTGAAGAAATAAAGCGTAGGGGCAAACATGGCAAAAGTAACTCTTGAACAATTTTCGGCGCTGCGTGAGTGGGCGGCAACAAACCAACACCGAGCGCCAGTTTACAAAGGTCTTCGCGGTGAGGCCGTCATTCCTGGTATGGATGATGAGGTCTTGGCCGGCGTGATTGCAGGTCTGACGATTGAGGATGAAATCAACGCTCAGCGCCTGGCGCCAATCCGTAATATTCAGCAGCAGCTTGGTAATCCGCCAATCGGTGACGCTGACAGAATGCAGTCCTATGCGCGCTCTTTGGTCACGGCGATCTGTCAGTTTGTGCGCGATGAGATCACCGAATCTGCCGACGCGGCCAAGGTGGCGGGTTGGACAGATAAGGCGGCTGTTGCTGAGCGTGTAATTGCTGGCACGGCAAGTGATGCTGATGTCGAGGTTGTGCGCCTTGAGGCGACCTCACGCGGGTTGTCTGAGACGCCCGAGGAATTGGCTGCGTTACAGCTGCAGCGCGCCAGTGAATTGCGTGTTGCGCGGGCGCTCATCGACGGCTTTGAATCGCAAGCGTTCCGCCAGGTCGAATCAGCTGTAACGCTGCCGGAAGTCGTCCAAACCTATCATGATCTAGTTGATCAGGCAGGTAACCTGATCGAACAAGTCACAAGCCAGTAAGGGGGAAATAAATGCCTTTAGCTTATTTGCACGGGGTCGAGGTACAGGAGATCCAGACAGGTGACCGTCCTATCAGAACGGTTAAAAGTTCAATCATTGGTATTGTGGGCACGGCCCCTGATGCCGATGCCGCAAAATTCCCGCTGAATACGCCTGTATTGGTAACAGGTAGTCGGCTTGAGGCCGCTGGCCTGGATACGGTAGGCGACGGGGCGGGCACCTTGCCTGATATGCTCGATGGCATCTTTGATCAGGCAGGCGCGATGGTGGTTGTGATTCGCGTTGATGAGGGCGTGGATGCTGCAGAAACGCAATCCAATGTGATCGGAGGCGTTGATGCCGGCACTGGTGAATACACCGGCGTGCATGCGCTACTGGCCTCTGAGGGCGCGGTCCATGCGATCCCAAGGATCTTGATTGCACCTGGTTTTACCGATCAGGCAGCGGTTGTCACAGAGATGCTGGCGATTGCGGATCGGTTGCGTGCGGTCATTATTGCTGATGGCCCCAATACCAATGATGCCGATGCGATTGCCTACCGTGACGGCTTCGGGTCACCCCGCGTCTACGTGGTGGACCCACAAGTCAAGGTATGGGATACCGTCGCTGACGCTGAGGTCTCACAAGTCGCCTCGGCGCGTGTGGCCGGCTTGATCGCTCGATCCGACGCTGAGCGTGGTTTCTGGTGGTCTCCATCCAATCAGGAGATCTACGGTATTGTTGGGACACACAGGCCGGTTGATTTCTCGCTGGGCGATGTGAATGCACGGGCAAACTATCTGAATGAAAACGAGGTTGCCACAATCATTCATAAAGATGGTTACCGGCTGTGGGGTAACCGGACTTGCAGCAGCGATCCAAAGTGGGCGTTTCTCAGTGTGCGCCGCACCGCTGATATGATCAATGAATCCCTGCAGGTAGCCCACATGTGGGCGGTGGATCGCAATATCACAAAAACCTACCTGGAGGATGTGGTTGAAGGCGTTAACGCCTACATGCACCACCTGAAAGCTCAGGGGGCCATCATCAACGGTAAGGCGTGGGCTGACCCGGAACTCAACACGCCGGATCAGATCGCTCAGGGTATCGTGTACATCGATTTTGATTTCACTCCGCCGTATCCAGCCGAGCATATTGTGTTCCGGTCACAACTCACCAATGACTATCTAGTCGAGGTCTTACCGGCGGCATAATCACCGGTACCTATTGAGCGCCCGATCTGGGGCGCGGTTAAAAAATCTCTTTGAGGAGTATTGCTAGTGAATATTGAAAAGCTGGTCGGCTTTTCCGTGTCTGTTGATGGGCGCGGTTATGTGGGTGAGGCAGATATCACGCTGCCGGCGTTATCGTTGAAAACAGAGACCGCTCCAGGCGGGGCGGCTGACTTTAAGATTCAGGCCGGCGGTATGGATGAAATGGATGCCGCACTGATGTTCGAGTCATACCCGCTTGACGTGCTGAAACAGTTCGGCGCTGAGGGTGACACCATGACGCCACTCACTGCGCGCGGCTCAATTCGTCGGCCAAACGGTGATGAAGTGCCGGTGCTGGTGCAGATGCGCGGTCTGATCTACCAGTTGTCAGGTCAAGAGTGGAAGCGCGGCGAGGGGGCTATCAATAATGAGGTCACCGTCAGTCTGCGTTATTACCGCCTGGAGGTTGCCGGTGAGGAGCTGGTCGAGATCGACGCGGTGAACCATGTTCGCCGTGTTGGTGGTGTGGACCAGCTGGAGACCTACCGCTCAAATATCGGGGTCTGATCGTGACCCCGAATAACCAGCCGCCGATTGACCTGGTTGTTTCTCAAGAAACAACCGGGCCTCAATTCATTGATGATGAACAGGAGTATGTACTCAACCCCGGTTTGGTCAGTTTGATCCCTGAACCGGGGTTGGTGCGTGCTCAAGCATGGGATGATCAGGTGAGATGATAAGGGACAAAATTTACTTGGACCGTGACGGTCTGATCGATTGGTTGGTAACTGCAGGGAAACCGCCTTACCCGTTCAACCTGGTGACCTGGGGCGTGTCGCGGGTTCAATTGGTGTTCAGCGAAAATGTGATCATTGACTCCCAAGGCCATGAGCAGGATGTCATCTGGGATGGGGCACGCCTGCAGGTCATCAATCCCGGCAAACTGCTCCCGGCTGATATGCCGCTGGATGTCTATACCTGCGCTCTGGTGTTCTACACAGCAGCTAAGCCGGCGGGTTATGTGTGGGACGATACGATTGAAATTGATGTGAGGAAAGCATGACAGACAATAACGATCCAAAGGCGACACGTCTTGAACTGGATTACCCGGTAACTGTAAAAGCTGCCGAGTATAAAACACTGAAGATGCGCCGGCCGAAGGTTAAGGATCAATTGGTGGCAGAAAGGGGCGGCGTCACTCAAGCCGAAAGGGAAACGGTGCTCTTTGCGAATCTCTGTGACGTGTCGCCTGAGGTAATCGAAGAGCTGGATATGAAAGATTATGCCAAGCTTCAGGAGCGTTATGAGGGTTTTTTAGCCTAGACACCCGCGAACTCAAGCGACTGGTGATGTTGCTTGGGGCGCGGGTTGGTGGTGCGCTGGGGGATCTGCGTGAAATGCCAATCGATGAATTAGTCGATTGGTTCGCCATCTTGAAAGAGTAGTTTTCGAACTGACGGGTAGATCTTTTTCATAACCCAGGCGACCGGGATTGAGTAGAGCGCCCCCAACAGCAAGAAGCCTGGCCAGTTATTCCAGGTTAAAGAAACTGAATCTGGATCGGCTCTATGCGGTAGAACTACCAGCAAAATCACAATACCAATCCACACGCAAACCCATAAATACCAGAACCAATCTTTTTTTGGGGCGTTCCCTGTCATGTCAAAATCTCTCGCTATCGGTGTACTTGTTGGTGCTGCTCTCAGCAAAACGTTCAATAAACCATTCAAAACCCTGGATGAGAAGGCGAAGCTAGCGCGTAAAAACCTGAAAGGGCTAACCGATCAGAAGAAAAGCGCCGCCTCACTCATAAGATTAGGGAAAACGCTCGATAATCTCAAGGACAAGCAAAAGAAGCTTGGTCGCTCTACACCTGAGCTGGACCGGCAAATTGCCAAGCTGACCCGTCGCTACAACCAGGCCCAGCGAGCCGCCAATCAGTATGGCATTAATGTTAAGAATGCCGCAGAGCGCCAAGCTAAACTCACGCGGTCGATTTCAAAAACAGAGCGACAGCTCAAGCGTGTTGGTCAGTCCCGCCGCTTGCGTAAGGCATGGGATGAGGTCGGCACCAGGGCGGCTGCTTATGCCGGCGCGGCTTATGTGGGTGCGCGGACGGTAGGGAATGCTCAGACCTTTGAGCGTGCCGGGACTCGCCTTGGTACGGTGGTGAATACTGGCGCTCCCGGCGCTGCCCTGTCGCAATCAAAGCGTCAGGCGTTGGCGTTTTCGCGCCGCACCGGTGAAAGTGAACTGGATGTACTGAACAGCGAATACGCGCTGAACTCAGCCGGCTTGAATGTGGATGCCTCCCGCGTTGGCGCAATGGTCGTGACCAAGATGTCAAAGGTTACCGGGGGTGTCGCTGAGCAGGTTGGCGAGGTCATGGCGACCACTTTCAATAACCTGGGTGATCGCCTGACCGGCACTACACAGGAGCGCATGGAGCGTATCGGCGACCTCCTGACGAAAACTCAGTTTAAGTTTCAGATCCGTAACTTTGGGCAGCTTGGCGAGTCGCTGAAATACGCTACACCCAGCCTGGCTCAATACAACGTGGAGCTGGAACAGGGCTTGGCGTTGATCGGTGAACTCAATTCGTCAGGTTTGCAAGGTTCCATGGCGGGTACGGCTCTGGCTGCAACCTTCCGGAAAATGTCCAAGGCATCCGAGGATCTGGGTTTTGATCTTGTTCGTTCGGCTGATGGCTCTTTTGATTTCATCTCCTCACTGGAAAATCTCTCAGCGGCGATTGGTGGTTTTGAGAACATGGATCAAGACACCATCGATGAGCTACAGCAGATCTTTGGTGAGGAAGGAATCCGGGGTATTACCCTGCTGGGTAAGCGCCTTAAAACCCTGAGGCAATCTCAAAAGGCTGTTGGTGATTCCTCGGGGCTGGTCGATGCCAGTCACCAGGCTTTTATTGATGACGCACAGGGCCAGTGGGATCGCTTGACTGCGAATGTCCGGACCCTGGGGACTTCAATCTCTACCGCATTGCTTCCAGTGATCACGCCTGTTGTAAGTGGTCTGGCGAGCATGGCCGGCTGGCTGGGTGATGTGGTTGACAAAATGCCTGGCGTCACAATGGCGCTTGCCGGTTTGGTTACGGGTTATAGCGCTTTCCGAGCTTTGTCCATTGGTAAGGCGGTTCTGGGTGGTGATTTCGGGAAAGCGAAAGATATCGCCACTATGAAGAAAGGGCGTGGTTTGCTGGGATCTCTGGGTAAGACCCTGGTCAAAAACAAGGGGCTTATTGGTAAAGCTGCGGGCCGCGCCGGCTTTGTGGGTGCTGCCGGTGCGGCTGGTTATGGTGTCGGCACGCTGGTTAATGATCATCTTATATCTGGCACAAAGTTTGGTGATGCTATCGGTGAAGGGGTGACCCGAGTCCTGGCGTTTCTGGGGAGCGATGAAGCCAAAAACGCATTGGCGTTGAATGAAAAGAATGCCGCCGCCATCAATCAAACCACTCACATCACGGTCAATCCGCCACCCGGTGCAGATCCTCGCGCGATAGCAGAAGAGCTAGAGCGTTTGCAGGGTGAACAGATGCGGGCCGCATTGTTTGATGGGGTGTCACCATGAACCGGGTAATGATGCAGTTAGGTGATTATCGGTTTGGCGTTGAGACGGCCGCCTATGAGCAGCTGAGGCGATCCACGCAGTATCGCTGGCAGGGTCAAGACCGGATTGGTCGCCGACCTGCACAGCAGTTTTCCGGGATCGGTCAGGAAACTATCTCACTCTCGGGTCGAATCTATCCCTTTTATAAAGGCGGGCTCGGTCAACTCGATCAAATGCGGACCGAAGCGGGACAGGGAGAACCGCATATCTTGGTGGATGGTTTAGGGCGGATCTGGGGTAAGTGGGCGGTGACCCGAATCGATGAAACGCAATCAACACTGATGCCGGATGGTGTGCCAGAGAAGATCGATTTTACCCTTGAGTTGGTGCGTTATGGCGAGGATGCAGCATGATTTATCGATCAGTTGATGGGGATGTGCTCGATCAGGTTTGTTTGCGCCATTATGGGCACGTCGGAACCGTTGAGGCTGTGCTTGATGCAAATCCAGGCTTGTCTGCTGTTGGTGCTGTATTACCTGCTGGTGTTGAGATTGAACTGCCTAAGCTGCCGGATTCTGAGGCGGATATTGATGTGGTGAGGCTCTGGGACTGATGAAGCCTGTCTTTAAGGTTATTGTGGGTGGTGAGGATATCACCAGCCGTTTAAGTGACCGGTTGATCTCTTTGTTGGTTAGTGATGAGGCGGGCTTTAAGTCAGACACCGTATCCATCTTATTGGATAACAGGGATCAGCGTGTAGCTATGCCATCAAAGGGCGCGGAGTTAAAGGTCAGTCTGGGTTATCGTGGTGAGGGCGTTTTATTTACAGGACGCTACACCGTTGATGAGGTTTCTGTATCAGGTACACCGTTGAGGATGACGATTGCTGGGAAGGCCGCCAATATGCGGGCAGGCCTAAAGGAACGCAAAACCCGGTCATTCTCAGATACAACACTGGGTGATCTGGTTGCTACTGTAGCGGCTGATAACAGCATGACACCCAAGGTTAGTGATGACCTTGCATCAATTGCCGTGGCTCAAGTCGATCAGACCAATGAGTCAGATATCCATCTATTAACCCGTCTCGCTGCTGACTATGGCGCTGTTTCTAAGCCTGCTAATGGTTTCCTGTTATTTGTAAAGCGGGGGCAGGCGAAATCAGTGAGCGGTCAACTGATCCCGGCTGTCACGATCAAAGAAAATCAGGTGAGTAGTTATCGGTTCACGTTTGCAGATCGAGGCAAGTACCAGTCAGTGGTTGCGCATTGGCACAACACGGCATCCGGTGAGCGCGAGCCAGTCAGCGCGGGGGCAGGGAGTCCGGCTTATACACTCCGGGGCAGCTACCCAGATCAGGCATCTGCTCAGGCGGCGGCAGCGGCCAAATTGGCATCACTGCAGCGCGGCGAGGGTGTGGGCTCAATCACTCTATCAGGAAACCCGCGTTTAGCTGCTGAGGGCGTCGTCAGTCTATCCGGTTTTATGAGTGGGGTTGATGGTGACTGGGTTGCGTCACGGGTTGAGCACTCGTTGACTGACACCTTAACAACAACTGTTTCATTGGAGATGAGGAAATAACCATGGATGCACCAGGCTACACCTATAGGGCGACCATTACCGGTGTCTATGATGGTGACACGGTGACCGCTGATATCGATTTAGGGCTGAGTACGTGGGTGCATGGTGAAAAGTTACGCCTGCATCGCATCGACGCGCCTGAAGTAAGAGGCGCTGAGCGTCCGGCCGGCTTGGAGTCACGCGATTGGTTGCGTGAAAAGGTTCTGGGGAAAACGGTCATTATTCAGACAATCAAAGATCGAAAGGGTAAGTATGGACGGTACTTGGCTGAGATCTGGCTGAATCGACAAAACGTTAATGATCTGATCGTTGCTGCTGGTCATGCGGAATACCGGGACTACTGATGAACCGGTTAGTTTTGCGTCGCAGTGGATCGTCTCCACAGGGAACCTTTGGGCGGCTGATATTGCCTGGCGGGGCTGAGATTAGAACAACTGAACTGCCATGGCGCGATAACACCAGATCGAAAAGCTGTATCCCTTCCGGGATCTACCAGGTTCGATACCTTGCCAAGTCAGCTAGTGGGAAGTATCGGGATGTCTATTATGTCGAGGGTGTTTCTGATCGCTCAGGCATTCTGATCCATGCCGGCAACTTTGCTGGGGATCGTGAGTTAGGTTATCGGTCCCATTCCTGGGGCTGCATTCTGCCGGCGTTGCGTGTCGGGTATCTCAAATCGGGTAAAGATCAATATCAGCGTGCTGGGTTGGCCAGTAGGGCGGGTCTAGGCCGATTGCATGGCGCTGTTGGGCGTGAGGATTTTGAATTGGAGGTGATCGGGTGATTTCTGAAATTGTTGGGATTGTTGGGTCTGCGGCAAGTGGTGGTTTGTTGGGATTGGCTGGCACCGGTATCCAGGCGCTACTGAAATATTTTGAGGTTCGGGAGGAGCGAAAGACTCAGATCGCATTAAGGGAGTTGGATATCCGTGAGATCGAGGTCGAGCGCCAGTTAGCCATGCAACAGGCTGAAATCGATCTTGAAAAGATCCGGGAGCAGTCAGCGGGCGATCTGGCTATCATGGAGGAGCGTGTAGCTGGTGAGGTCATGACCGCCAGCTATGAGGCTGACAGGGCGTCATATAGCCTGGAATCTGTGCAGCGCCTGACAGGATTCTGGAAAAACCTCGCTGGTTTCTTCCTGGCTTTTGTCGATGTGGTTCGTGGTTTGATGCGGCCCTTGATAACGCTTTACTCACTGGGATTGTTAACCGCAATTGCCTGGCTGCTGTATCAAGCAGTAGATGGTGTGATTCCTGAAATGCCGGCGCTGTGGTTGGAAATTGTGCGGGCTGTAATACTGCTATCTACTACATCAGTAACCTGGTGGTTTGGGTCGCGGCAGTTGCGCAGATACAACTAAGCGCAATGCCCACCGTGTAATTCACAAACTTCCTTTTCGGCATATTCGGTTACTTTATAGGCACCCCGAATTGATGCGTTTTTCGGGACAAACTGAAATAGTATTGTCACGGGGTTAAGGTATCTAGTGATAATAAAAGCTATCTTTAGAATGCTGCTATGAGATAACAACATGAACTGAATGCCTATATAGTAATTTTCTATAGCATCCTTCACTTCATCCTTCTTTGCTGACTTGCTTTCTAGTATTTTGTCAACTTCTTTTTTTACTCTTTCTAACTCTTTGTCAAGATCTCGGTTTTTATTATTGAGCATAGCTTGAAGTATATTGTCGATGCCGATATCTGGTGCCATCGATAAAATACGGTTGATGCGTTTATAGTAATATGTGAAAACTGGATCAGTTTCGGTCACTACTCCAGATGCCACTAAGTAAATAAATTTATCTCGCGCCTCGTACATTTTAAATGACGCGTTTTCTCGCTGGGCGGCTACGTAACGGCTATAGATATAGATCACAGCAATACTAAAAAGTGTTGCATGTAATAAATAATCGTTAATTTCCATATTTCACCTGATTGAAGATATGCGGTTTCTTAAAAGTACTTTTTCGAGGCGCGCTTTTGCTTCCGCGCACCCTTGCAGTCGCGTTCTTAAACTTTGATGACGATATGTACAATAGTTCATTGCCAAGAAAACGATCAGAAATAGTGTAGCGGCTGTCATAGCCCAAATTTTAGGCGGTGACTGCACATCAAATGTATTCCATGCCCACTCTAACCCTGTCATGATGCCGAAAAACGAGGCAACCGTTCCAAAAATTGTCTTCAGCATATGTCCCTAATTATATGAAGTTTGAGCAAAATTACCACTTGAGCCTCATATTAGCTTGATTTAAACCGTTGATTTATCTATAGGTTATTCTGTCTCTAGGATCCGAAAACAACCGGGTAACAACAAATGTCCGCCTAATATTTAGTTGCTACCGAAAAAGCAAAAGTGAGGCGCTGGTCCCATTTTTGTAGTTTACAGCTTGCTTGTGGTGCATTATATACACGCGGCAGATAACTGCCACTTATTTATTAACTGACTGAATTAAAAGACTAATTAATTTAGTTTTACTTTAATTTGTCCGCCAGTTTATTGGTCTCAGGTGCATAATAAATGTATGTAGGGTCCACAAATCACGATGACCTGAAATCTTTGCTAGCGCCATCAAGCTGAAAATCTTGGAGAGTCGAGGCAGCGTCTCTGGGTGCATGGTAAAAGCGGGGCGCTCAATAGGGTTTAATAGTAATTTATGCGGGAATTATTGCGGACACCCGCCTAAGTTGTTGAATTTAAAGGGCCCAGATCCGAGCCTACCCCTCATAATGCTGGGGTCGGCAGTTCGAATCTGCCCCTTGCTACCATAAAATCAATAACTTACAATTAATCCGGCTCTGCCGGATTTTTTGTGTAAGCATCATGTAAGCGCTATTTGATCCTGATATCCGTGTCAAAAATAATTTCAATCGCGAGGAACTTTAGCAGTCCTGATGGGGACCAAAATAAGGATTTAAGAATATATCCAAAACAATTGGACTATATTTTCATATTAAGCCAGAATGACACGAATAAATGGATAAGGTTCTGTCTCCAGAATTCGTTTTAAAATGAGAATCAAAATACCTCGAAAGCTCAAGGATGATTGCATTTTAGAAGCGTTATGCGAAATCCGATTTTCTAGTCCGATCCCCGCTGAAATTGTTTTAGGGCGACTCACGGACTGTGAGTCATGGAATGGTTTTCGTATAAATCGCCTGCCTATATCAAATGTTCCTGAAAGTATTCGTATGCAAGATCCGGGATTGCGCTACCAGCCTTCTCTGGAGCTTCTGGAGATTGGCGGGAATCAGAGAATACGTGTAGGTGGTAATGTAATATCCCTCCATGTCGTTAAACCTTACTGTGGTTGGAATGAATTCTCAAAAAAACTTAAAGAGCTGACAACATGTGTTTTTGAGAAAGTTGATAAAGTTTCAATTGAACGTATCGGGTTCCGTTACATTAACGCGTTTAATTCTAAGCTTCATGATATAAAAAATGTAAATGATTTAAATATTAAAATACAGTCAGGTGATAAAGAAATATCAGAGTTGTTTAACTTAAACTATCTAGAAATTTCAGATGACACTCATAAGACACTAACTAAAGTCGCAACTACTAACTTTATGAGCGGTGAGTTGCCTGCAGATACTTCACTGGTTGTCGATATTGATGTTAGCTCTACAGATAAATTAAGTTTAAAAAATATTGAAAATACAGTTGAGTGGTTAGATTCTGCTCACAAATACGAGAAAGTAGCTTTTTTCAAGCTATTCAAAGAAGATGTTCTGAAAACATTGGTCGAGGAATGGTGAAATGTTTTTCCTAACACAAGCTGCAACTGTTGATTTTATTGATGAATTGAATGTGTATGATTTGGCGCAGCATGACGGCAAACCTTCATATGTTTGTATAGAAGAGCCTAGAGTGTATGCGATAAGCCAGTTATTTAACACGAATACTGTTACATTTGGTGCTTCCAAAGATGTAGCAAATAATGTGTTTGAAAAGGCACTTTATTACATTCAAGATATGAGTTTTCTTGAAGTAAATGAAGAGCATGATCGTTTAGTAAGTGAAACCGTATCAAAGATTACTAATAATAATGCGAAGCGGACACTAGATAAGAAGGCATTCTACGACAGAAAATATAAATGAAATGCTGATAGATCCGACAACGGAGCGTTGGCCGCCTACTTACGATGCAAAGGACTTGGCTAATACGCTAAAGGAACTATTAACTAAGGATAGGTTAATTTCGAAATTTTATACTGATTACCGCGATCCTAATTTGCGTTACTGTCAGGGAGATATTATTCGATTAACTTCGCCTGTCCCATCTATATCAGGAGATGGTGAAATTGATATTACTGATGACTATTTCTATTGGATGGTAATTGGTAATACTTGTGATATAGCTAGAGATGTAAAGGAAGTAAATTGGTCTCAAATTGTTCCTCTAGAGTATCTTGGAAATGATCAAGAATTAGATGATGAGTTTAAAACAACACTGAAAAAGTATGACTACAATAGGCTGTTCTATGTGCCTCCATGGGATCGTAACCAAAGTGGGCAAAATTATATAGCAGATTTTCTTAGGCCAGTAATTATCGATAAAAGTGTATTTGATATTGTAAGTCTTGAGGCTAGATTGGATTATTATTCGTGGATGCTATTTCATATATGTTTAGTCCGTTTTCTAGCGAGAGATGATGGAAGAAATGCATAAATTAGATTTTATCTGATACGCACTTACATGAACTCTTATTGTCTAGAACTAAAGTATTACTTGCAATGATCTGTCTAATCGCATAACCATTCTCGGAAATTTTTTTTCATATATCTCATATATTCGATAACTAGCGTAATATCCTCATATTCGACTAAATCTTCCTTGTTAAGATTCTCCAAGTGCTCTGCCCAATCTTCGAACGAATCAGAAATCATCAACAGAATCTCGTCTGCCGGCAAGTAAGCAGCTACATCTCGATCACGTTTCGCCTGACGCCGTATCCGGCTTCTTTTCTCGGCGATTATAGATAGATCGCCATTCGGATTGAGCTCGATGATATTGCTGTCGTTCGTGTCGTCGTTATCCACTGCCGATCTCCTAAAAAGTACTATATCAGCATCATAACGAAAAGAATTTAAGTGTACTGATTGTCTACTTTTCAGTTTGCTTAAACTTATAGGGGAGTAAAGAAGATCAGTCAGCGATCTATGGATTACTTTTCTAAAGAGGGATTATGAGGATGGTGTTACTCGGTTGAATTACTATTTGCAGCATCCTGTAAACCACACCGCCACCTCCTTTGGACGGGGGGCTTTGATGCGGGGCCTGGCATAGGGCCACTTTCAAGTATAAAGACTGAAGAAATTGTTGCAATTATTTATTAGCAGGTTGTAAATTGCCGGCCGCGTTCGGTCATGAAAACCAGTTATGACGTTAAATAACTGATTTTAATGGGAGTTGCGAACCGCCGGCTGTCGGGGTTTTACTATGAGCCGGGCACTCACCGACTTATCCCGGTCCCCTTACGGGGCTCTAGAAATGAAATAGGGCAGTTTTTGGACATGCCCAGGTCCAAACCTTTAAGTTAGAGAAAACTTAACCAATTTAATAGCTTCGGAGTTCACCACAGCGCCACCAGTACGTTTTGTCGTGTAAAAGTGGACAAACGGTTTATTGGTGAATGGGTCGCGTAATACGCGGGTTCCCATACGGTCTACGATTGTATATCCACGATCAAAGTTACCGAAAGCGACAGACAGACTGTCCGCCGCAATGTCCGGCATATCTTCGGCCTCGATCACTGGGTACCCGAGCAACATGCCGGGCTGACCTTCTACCACAGAGTTTTGCCAGATGAATTGCCCGTTGGCGTCTTTTAACTTACGGATCGTCGCCAGTGTGGAACTGTTCATGACCCATACGGCGCCCTGGCGGTATGCCGGGCGTAGTGAGTGGACAACATCAATAAGTAGGTCTGCTGTGTCTCCGTCTGCTGCGGGCCAATTGCTAGCAACTCCAGTCGGAATGTGCTGTAGGGTTCCGAAGGCTCGAACAGTGTCGGCCGTTGATGCAGTGGTATAGGTCAAGAACCCTTTCGGCTTGTTGGTCCCATCACCGAGGATGAAGGCATTACCTTCCTGAATTGCCACTTCTTCGGCAATCTCTTCCGCAATCCAGTTCTCGGCATTGAAAAACACATCGTCTAATGCGTGTTGTGTGATTGACGGGTTACAGTAAATTTCACCAATCGGCGGAACTACCTCCGCGAATTGCGGTGTATTGGTTTCAGGTCTGGCATCAGTTTCTCCGACCCATCCTGAAGTCAATCCGCCGATATTGACCAGTTTTTTATAGTCACTGGTTCCGACCGCTATGACTCGTGCAATCTGGCGGATAGGTGACCGGTCACGGAGTAATTTTTCAATTTCACCATCGATCTCTGTGGGTAAGGCAAAACCGCCATCGGCATTGACACCGATGGACATCGCCTTCTGTTGAAGATCGATTAACCCGTCTTCGTCCCTTCCTCGGACGATCCAATTACGGAAAGCAGCCCGATGTTCTCTCTGTGCAGAAGATTCACCGCTATAGAAAGAAAGGCCTCCGCCTATAGTGCTGCGACTGGAGCGATTTTCAAGAGTCTCGATACGATCATTGATCGAGCGGAGTTTGTCGTGTTGATTGGTTTTGAATTCCTCGAAACTGTGTCCAAGGTCGTGGATAACTTCATTAATTTGGGTTGGCATTTTATGCTTCCTGGTCAACGTACATAATTGGTCGGTTGTGAATCAGGCCGTCACAGCATCGCGCAGGAGGTTGCTGATTTGGCCAACCGGCGTCGCGCAGGTGGCACGCTTCAATTATAAACTTTCTCCGGATTAATGCGAACATTAAGGAAACTTAACTCATCAATTGATCGTGACCGGTGGACGTCCTTCAGCGATCTTTGCAGAGATATCGGCAAGCCATTTTTGGGTCGGTTCCGTTCCCTCGTGGTCAAGGCTTAGAGCTGTGCCGATACCGACCAGGGCTGCGGATACGTCCGCTGGGTCGACGCCGGCGTCGATCATCTGTTCAGCACCTTTCTTGAAAATTTCGTAAGCTTTTCGCATATGTATTTCGTTCATTATTTGACTCCAATTGATTAATTTAGAGGACTTTTGCCAGTGTTCTCGGTCTAGCCATTTTGAATCATCTTGATATCAAAAATTCGACCCCCCATTTTGGGGATGTAAAAAAATACCTAGGCAGACGGTACTAGGAACGAATCCTGCCAGAGATCCGACCCCCCCCTCCCCCTTATGCATCTGGATTGTCAGGCTGTATCTCGTTCATCTTTACATTCATAAGGCGATTGAATGTCTTCGAAACGCATCGACTCTGCGATCCAAGCTACTTGGACTCGACCAGTTGGCCCATGACGGTTCTTTTCAACGTTCAATTCAGCAATCCCTATGTCCTGGGTATTTGCGTTGTAGACCTCGTCCCGGTACAGCATTGTGATGACATCAGCCTCCTGTTCAATCGAACCGCTGTCTTTGAGGTCACCCATACTGGGCCGTTTGTCATCTTTGTGCTCAACACTTCGATTCACTTGGGCCAGGGCGACAACCGGGATATCTAAGTCTCTGGCTAACTCCTTCAGACCCATGACAACTTCCGCGACTTGTTCGTGACGCGGGATCACTTTAGAGGAGGCCCGTAACCGCTGAATATAATCGACATACAGGATCCTAATGTCGTGTTTATGTTTCCACGCACGGGCACGTCGAACAATGTCTATGATCGATGGTGCTGCTTGGTCGAATATGTAATAACTCATCTCGTTGAGTCTGCTGGTCGCTTCCGCGATACGTGACCAGCTTCGTTCACTTAGTACTCGGTTTCGCAGACCCCAGGCATTCGTCTGACTCAGGATAGCCGCGGCCCTACCAGCGATTTGTACATGACTCTGTTCAGAGGAAATAAACCCACAAGGTACGTCGGCTTTCAAGCTGAGGTTAATCGCCAATGCAGTTTTGCCCATTGAAGGCCGTGCGCCGAAGATGTAAAGGTCACCATTGCGAAATCCTCCGAGCAATCGATCAAGGTCACTCAACCCGGTAGTTATGCCACGGTCCCCACATTCCACTTCCTCATAAAAATTCCTTGTAGCCTCCCCCAAAGTGTAACTGTACTGATGGGATTCAGGCCCAATACCCATCAATGCACGCATCGCCGAATCGATGTCGCCGGACTCTGCGAGCTGCTGGCCGATATCGCGGGCCGTGCGTTGTTTCGAATGGATCCGTAGAGCATCACCGAGTGCGGGGGTATTCGAGACGCCAATCACAGCAGACTCATAGGCGCGTTCCAATACAGAGAGGTAACCTTTACCAGTCTTTTTCTCGAGGTGTTCGGCAACTGTCACCAAGTCGACTGTTTTTCCCTGCGCAACCATCTCCAGCATAGCGGCATGAGTTTCACGAAGGGTCATTAATTCAAAGTCGTCAGGTTTTAAAGGAATAGTGCTAATGAATGTAGAATCAATCAGCATTCCACCAATAACTCGGTGTTCAATTTTAAGGGTTTGTTTCTTGTTCATAGCGACTGGCCAGCGATGATTTCATCAACTGTCTTTACGTGCTTGGAGTTCTGCAAATCCAGAGTACCGGATCTCTTAACTAGTTCGTCTTCCCAACGTCTTCCGGAAAGCCATCCCTGCGCCCATTTAACTGCCGGACCTTTTTCTCCTTGCTTTGTTCTAGTTTGTACCTCGTGTTTGGCCGCGGATATAATTTTCGAAAATAGGTCTTTGGTCACTTTTGAATCAATCCAGGCATCCGCTGCTTCAGCCTTACCTTTTTTGTAGTCAAATGTTTCCCAGAACTGATTGAACCATTCAAGTTGTTGACCTTTGAGTTTTCTTCCGCGCTTTGTGCTGTAGGACTCTTTCATCCGCTCATCAGACAGAACAGCATCGCTAGATGCGGTTAACTTGTTCTTGCCTTGTTCAATACCTTGTTCGGGTGACTCGTCGGTCAAGGGTAGGAGGACACGTAGGTCAGGGGTATGGGGCTCTATGGTCAGGGGTGGCTCACGAGTCAGGGGTGACTCCTCGGTCAGGGGTGACTCCTCGGTCAGGGGTGACTCCTCGGTCAGGGGGATTAAGACATAGTTGTTAGTAAATTTAGATGCACCACCCTGACTTCGGACCGCCGAAATTACACCCAATTTTTCGAGGTCATTTATTGCTCGATTAATTGAGCGAGGGTGAAGAGCTGTATCTTTCGCTAGTCGACTCCTTGATGGATTGAGTTGCCCAGTCGTCGAGTTCAGTCTGTAGGCTAGGACGACTGCAACCTTGAACATCGCGGGCTTTAACTCCGACATTTTACTAAGGTCAAATAGCCAATTCAGGCGCTCAATTGGGCTCACGAGCCCCCCTTTATAGAATTTTTGCGGGTTTTGCGAGCCCTTTGTGGGGGAGATACAAGGTCACCGCAATTCCAATCGGTTGGTTCAGAGTAGTCGCGCCATGTCATGAGTCCGCGCGCACGCCGCCACGCGGCTGTGCCGGGCTCTGGGCCAGGAAACTTGGCAACTGGAGCGGGTGGGAGTGGGGGTCCAGGTCGTCGGGACACGGTTTGACCCTTACGCAGCAGTGCCTGGTTCAACTAGTTTATCTGCGACCCAACCATCCAAGTCTTCTTTGGTGTACAGCGCCTTATTTCCAAAAAGGACGTAACGTGGACCGCCCCCGAGCGAGGCAAGTTTCTGGAGGGTTTTTGGGGAGTATGGAATTCCTTGGTTGTTTAAGTACTCCGCCGCTTTACTGCGAGTCAAAAAGGATTCATTCATCTGTAATCTCCGTTAAATGCATACGGAGGGAAGGATAAGTAACAGCTAGCAAAACGAGAATATGAGGATTATTTTTGGCTTAGTTACTCGTTTTTTGAAGGTTTCCGAATGGCCCGGTTAAATTCGTCCATAAGGTTATGCGGGGCGTTTTGATCGTTAGATAACTTGCGATTTTCGTACGATAGCTGATCTTCGATTCGTTTCGATAGTCGATTAATGTCGTGATTTTCTGATGTCATGAGGCCAGTCTCCAATCGAATTAGAGCGATCATTTTCGATGCTGATTTTCGATTTAGACCGGAGTCCATTAACAGGCTGCCGAGTGGGACGTTGAAGTGATAATCATCGTGTTTAGGGCGTTGATTTTTCTTTGAATATGAGGTTAGTTCTTGTGAATATATTGCCTTGTCGAGTGCAGCAAAAACGCTGTTTGCGGTATCAACTGAAATGCCCGCATCTTCCAAAGCACTGTTAATCTCAGCATCAAACCACGAGCCATCCATGTCATCAAGTGCCTGAATGAACTGACTGTGTTTTTTTGCGAGTTTCTGCTTTCGGTCGCGGTATATCGTTGCCACTTCTGTTAGGCGATCGGAAAGGCGAGCACCTGTTGCCTGAAGACTAAATGCCCAAGCCTGGCGTGCAATTTTATTTACACACCGGATTTCATCCGAACCGAGCCTTTCTTTCAAAAGTTTGCGTACTATTTTGAGAAAATTCGCCCTTTTTCGGCGGCTAGCATTTGTTTCCCCCTTTAACCGGCGCGTCATTTCACAACCTTGAGACCTGGTTGCTCACAAGGTACCTTCAATACCTTGCTGATATGCGACGCAGCCTTTTCAGCAAGTTTCGCTCTTTCGTCTCGCGCCCAGTGAACATATCGCTGCGCGGTCGACAATTGTTGGTGACCAAGTGTTGTCATGATCTCTGCTGCCTGTGCACCTTGCATGGCCATGTGACTAGCGAGCGAATGCCGGAGACCGTGTAACCCGATTCCTTCTGGCAGTTTTGCCTCCACACGTATTTTCCGCCATGGCTTAGACAGATTGACGGGGCCAACACCGCGAGCAGGTGGAAAAACGTAGTCGTCGTCCTCTCCGTTCGTTTGGCGAGCCAGAATTGCTTGTGCGGCCGCAGGAAGACCGATAATACGGGGTTTACCCGTCGACTTGCCGGTTTTGTGGGCATTGAGAGGGAGAGTGAGTACTCCTGCCCGTAAGTCAACATGCGACCACCGAAGTGCAGCGATTTCATTCCGTCGGGCGCCGGTCAGAGCGATTACCCGGATTGCATCGGCTACCGGTTGGCGTAACCGGAGCTCTGTTTCCAATCGATCAAGAGTTTCAAACAGCGATTTGTAATGTTCGGTAGATTCCAGAATTGTGGAACGGTTACCATCTGCACCGATTTTCACACCGACTGCGGGATTTGATGAAATGTATCCCTCATCGATCGCCCAATTAAGAATTGCTCGAAGGACACGGATCGCCATTCGGGCTGCTCCTTCACCACCGGTAACCCGGGCTCGTCCACGAACGCCAGTTTTAACGTTACAGGCCGTTTTACCATCCCGAATTGATGCGTAGGCCCTCCGGATATCGTCAGGTTTCAGTTTTTTAGCGATTTTTCGACCGAGGGTAGGGATCAGGTGCCTTGCGACTCGACCACGATCTACGGACTGTGTAGTTTCTGCCTTTTCGGCGAACTTTGCGGACTCGAGGTATTTTTCAAGTAATTCTTGTACCGTGATGGCTTCTTTTTCGGCTTTCGCCTCTTCTAAAGGATCCCGACCATCTTCAACAGCTCGCCGCATTTTTTTTGCGTGTTTTCTCGCTAAGTCGGCAGTCATGGTGGTGGAGAATTTGCCTATTGTGGCTCTTCGGGTCCTTCCGGAGCGATTCCGAAATTGATAGATGAAGGTTTTAACTCCCGACGGCAGGACCAAAAGGCCAAATCCCTTGATTTCGACATCCCAGACGTAATATCGCCTCGATTTAGAAATTGATCTATCGACTAAGGTTTTGGTTAATTTTTCCATGGAAATTATCCCGGTTTTTTTGCTGACACGGGATCCTGTGTCAGCACTATGTAAGCAGGAGAGAGTAAAAATGGGTAAATTTTAGTTTGACCACAGTACTAAAAAGTAAATATAAATGTCAATAATAACAATACTTTAGTAAACTTAAGTAAGGGTTGTGTAAGCGAGGGTAATAGGGGGGTGACAGCACTCATAATGCTGGGGTCGGCAGTTCGAATCTGCCCCTTGCTACCATATTTTAGTATGTTACAAAAAACCCGGCATCGCCGGGTTTTTTGTGCCTGCGTAAAATAATAGACTTCCCCCTCCTTAATGATGGCTCAGAATATATAATCACTGAGCCGATTTGATTGGCCATTACTGATCTGCCGGGTCTTGTGCTGGGACCTGAATCAACACCTTGAGATGACTTCCTCCGATGACAGGCTGTTATCACACCGATGTAGGTATTGTTGGAAAAGGTATGGCTGTTTAACTATGCGGATGTTATATGAAGACCTTGATCGTTGTTCTGTTGTTCCTGCTGTTTTCTGTTTTTACCTCACAAGCTGATTGGCGCGAAAAGAGTGAGCCGTCAGAGCAACTGGCTAACCTGGTTAAGCTGGTGCCCGGAACTTCCCACTGGATGTTTGAAATTGGTGAGCGCTACAAGAATCTCTACTGGGCAGCTAAACAGGGTCGTTGGGAGTTTGCTCAGTATCAGGTGGAAGAGATTGAGAAACTGATCAAGGTTGTTCAGTTGGCCAGACCTAAACGGGCTGAAACAGCACAGGAGTTCATTGAGACAGGAATTCCGGCAATCAGTGATGGGGTAGCATCCAGAAACTGGAAGTTCTTCAAACCAGCATTTGTTAAGCTGAATCAGGCCTGCATGACCTGCCACGGTAAGAACGATCATGCCTTTATTTCTTTGCCTGTTGAACCGGCAAGTGCCAGTAGTCCTGTCTTGAATCTGTCTGACTGATAACCTTTGAGTTGGTCTCCGGTGTGGCTTGGTTATATGGATCGTGTGCAGCGCTATAGAAAGGTTGTTTGCACTCAGGATGGAAGTTGAGAAGTAGGAACCTACAACAATAAATATTAGATGGCTGAGTGGTGGTTTGACGCTAATGTTCCTGCTCAGGAATACCGGTTATGGCTATGGGCATACGGACAGTATCCATCTGTTTTATTCTGCTATGTTGTCTAACATGATTGGTCCGCGGTTGCGGATTGCACCCTAAACCAATCGTCAGTGCTGTCTGTCTTTACTGCTAGCAATGATTTTTTTAACTATTGACGGATCAGGCCATATTTCTATTGCCAATCTCTACGATAGAAAAAACAAGTGTTACAACATATCCCAGTTATCTTAAGAGCGGATTGTGTGAGGTATTGGTTTAAATAATCAAATACTGAATTACTGGCATTGAAAATGACACTGGCTTGGGATTTTAATGGTATTCAATTAAGCGTCTATACAGTAGGGCCGATTGGATCGGTGTTGACAGGCCCTAATAGAGCGATGGGCGAAATACGAGGTTGGTCTGTTAAAACAATAACTCAATTAAAGTTTTACAAATAACAGTCGAGTAAGAAATGGAGATTACAAATCAAGCTCGAATCTCACGTGAAAACTGATCGATGGATTCGACTTATAAAAACTGAATTCTGATACACCCTCAATAAGTATCGAATGAACAGTGTTAAATATAATTCACCAAGGAGATTATTCGATGAAATCTGTGGCCAAAAGTACCTTAGTATCGCTTTGTCTTTTATTTTCCGGTTCTGCATTTGCTGTCGATCTGCCAGTCAAAACGGATAAAAGTTATGTCTCCCCAGCAACCGTTACCGGCGCCACCACCGTCGACAGCGCCAAAGCCCACGAGCTTTGGAAAGCCAGAGCCTGGTTTATCGATCCCCGTAAGCCGGAGCAGTATGAAGCCGGCCGTATCCCAGGTGCTTTGAATATTGAGTATGACCCGGGTACTCCGAATCAACAACTGACAGCAGACTCGCTGGCTGCGGAAGTTCCCAAAGATGAGGCGGTTGTCTTCTACTGCAATGCAGAGGGCTGTGATCGCTCCAGTTGGGGCGCTGCTTTGGCTGTGGAGTGGGGCTGGAGCAAAGTCTATTATTTCAGAGATGGGTTTCCAGGCTGGACAACGGCAGGTTATCCGGTTGAGTAATGCCGAAGCGGTGCGCTGGGAGTGTATCCCGGCGTGCCATGATAACGGCAAACCACTTGGTTGAAGCTCCCGTCGGAGATCTCTGATGACATTGCTAAATCGACTCTCGCTTAAGCTCAGGCTCAGTCTTGTGATTGGTCTGGCGACGCTGGTTTTCACCATCGTGCTGTTCTCTTTGGGACAGCATCTCTACGATAGGAAAAACAGTGATTATCAGATGTCCTACCTGGCCGGACTCGAAGATCTCTGGCGCGCCATCGGTGAAAACGAACGTTCAACCATGGCGGCAAATTTCACCTCGCTAACCCGGAATCGCAAACTCAGTGCGTCACTCTATCGGTTTAGTAAAGAGGGTGTTAGAGATGCCGTAGGACCAACCGCAACCCGATTGCAGGCAATGGGGATTGCAGACAATGTGATGATCCTTGCCAAGGATGGTCGAATCGGCTTCAGCTCCCTGGATGGCGTCAGTCAGAGCCCGGAAGTGGCGAATCAAGCCATCGCCACAGGCAAATCGGCGGATGGATTTGAGCTGACAGCTGATGGGCGTCTGGTAAATCTGGTGGCTTTCCCAATCTATGATCGCTCCGATCTGGTTGGTGTCGGTGTCTATGAAAAAGGGCTCGATGCCGTCGCAGAAAAAATCAAAGCGGCAAATGGCAGGGAGATTATTTTCAAGACAGATAGCGGCAAAGTGGCTGCCACGACTACAGATACCTATCCCGATCTGGAAAATCATCAGGGTGATCAGCAGAGTTACCATGAGGTCAGTTGGCAGGAGAGTATTCTGGGAGTTGGCTCTTTGCCCTTGCTCAGCACGGATGGCAAGCTGGTTGGCAGAATGGTGTCGATCGAAGATATCACTGAAAATGCCAAATCCCAGCAGAGACTGATCATCATCAGTTATACCATTGCTGTGGTGATGCTTGGCTTGCTCATGCTCGGGGTGATGCTTTATATGAAGATTGCATTGAAGCCACTCGATATGGGCGTCCAGCATATGGAACGAATCGCCTCCGGCGACCTTTCACAGGAGATTACCTGCAATCGTAACGATGAATTCAAACGATTACTCGGTGCGATGCAGAAAATGAACTATGACCTGAGCGGATTGGTGGGTAAGGTGGCCAATACCTCCGAGAGTCTGGTTATGACGATTGATGAGGTAAACAACTCATCTGAAAAAACCAACCTTGCCGTGACGCACCAGAAACAGGAACTGGATCTGTTGGCGACTTCGTTGAGTGAAATGACCGCCAGTGCAACCCATGTCTCTGAGAATATCAATCATCTGGCAAGCTCCGCGACAGATTCGATGACCGCGACAGAAGAGGGCAACCGGATCGTCAAACAGTCGGTACAGAGCATCGGTACCTTGACTGAAAAGATCCGTAAGGGCAGTGATGTCATCCAGACTCTGGTTGAAGAAAGCCAGCAGATCGGTGTGGTACTCGAGGTGATCAAGAGCATTGCTGAACAGACCAATCTATTGGCACTGAATGCGGCGATTGAGGCGGCGCGTGCCGGTGAGCAGGGAAGAGGTTTTGCGGTGGTGGCAGATGAGGTGAGAACCCTGGCTGGTAGAACCCAGGACTCGACCAAAGAGATCGAGCAGATCATCTCCGCGTTGCAGGCGGGGGTCAATGAGGCGGTTGATGTTATGGCGGTCAGTGTCAGCCATGCCGAAGAGTCATCTCAGCAGGCAACCACCATTGGGGATACCCTGGATTCCGTACAGCAGAAGATTGGACTGATCAATCAGCTCGGTTCCCAGGTGTCTGCGGCAGCTGATCAGCAGCGTGCCACCACGGAGGAGATGAACCAGAATATTCAGAGAATCTCCAAAAGTGCAGATGAGACTTCAGCCCAATCCAACAACACAAGCAGCGTTGTACGGGACCTGAAAGGGCTCTCCAGAGTCCTGACTGAAGAGATGGATCGGTTTAAGGTCTCTTAGGGCCTGTTAACACGAATCCAATACGTCCTGTTGTGCCTGAAAAAGCGCCAATCAAGGCGCGAGGCGTGTAGTTTGGTTGTACCAAATGAGCGACGAGCAACGGTTCGTGGCAGCAGGCCCTAATCAGGCTGACATTCACGAATTCACTGGGGCGGTGAGCTTTCCCGTACCAAAAAAATGGCCTGAGATGATCAGGCCATTTTATTTCATGTTCGCTTGACTGCTGGAGATGGTTTAGTGACTGGCAGGATTGCTCCACACGAGCTGGATCATTGCACTGCGCCGTATCTCAATCAGACGATCGGTAAATTCCTCGATGTTCTCATCCAGCAGGTCCGCCAGTTCCAGTTTGCCGATCCGTTCAGTGATCAGCTGGGCTCGCCGATCAAAAAGGTCCTGGATCAACTGCTTATCACGGGCTCTGGAGATAGGAATCACCAGTTCAGATTGAGTGGCTCGGGTTTGTTTGGAGAAAGCCTTGCGGCGCTGCAGCAGTTCCTGGTCAAGCAACAGGATATCAGCATCGATGTTGTCGATGACTTCCAGTTGTTCATCCATCAGGGCGAACAGATTGTCCACGCCCTCTTCAACCCAGTTTTGGATCTCCTGAAGGTGTTGAGTTTTGATCAGCTGCATGATCTCGAGCGAGTCGGACATTGAGATCAGGTGTTCGAACACCTCGATCCATCCCTCTTCCCGATAGTTGAACATTTTGTGCATGTAGTGCAGCAGCAGTCCAACTGATTCACTGTAGTCGTAGCTCGGAAAGCTCTGACTCACTGTGTTCAATATGTCGGCAAAGTTGACTGCAGTGCGGGTGAAGGCCCGGTCATTGGTATTGCGCAGGCCCTGAGCGTAGATACTGTTCAAACGCTTCAGCATGCGGCTGTAGCCGTCAGCCCTGAGCTGGCTTTTATTGGAACGGATGAAGCCGGAGACTTCGTTGAGCATATCACGCAGTTGCTCGACGTCGACTATGGCCTCCTGATTCGACAGGGTGCGCTCAAGATAGTCGAAATACTGCTTGATAATATGACACGACTCATCCTGAGCAAGTGTTGGTAACTGCTCTATGCTGCTGATTCTAAAAGGGGTTACCCCATTTGAGACAGCTTGAGTCTGTGTGTATGTCCTGATATCCATTGTTCCAGTCGGGCCGTAAGTAGTAAAACACTGCTTCACGGGATACTGTATTAATAATTGCTTATATAGTCAAGTATTTTTGGACAATCCACTCTATGGTATTGTTCATCCGCGAACCCACGTGAGGCGTAACGGCTAAATTGGTGGTAACTTTAGTTCCGATCTGCCATTTTGTGACTTTAACTTAATGAATATTGAGTTAAAGCATTAATTTGTAAAAAAACAGTAAATTGTGTGCTTATTCCTGATCTTGGGAGAGGGGGGAGTAATGACTAGAAGGGGTATTCATGAATAGTGCAAATACGGCTTGGATCATGGCGTCAACCGCCCTGGTGTTGTTTATGACGTTGCCGGGGCTGGCGATGTTTTACGGCGGCCTGGTGAGAACCAAGAATGTTCTCTCCGTACTGATGCAGTGTTTTGCCATTGCCGGTCTGGTGTCAATCCTATGGTTGATTGCCGGCTATAGTCTGGCCTTCGGTGAAGGAAACGCCTGGATCGGCGATTTCAGTCGGATTCTCATGGCTGGTGTCGGTAAGGAGACTCTTTCTGGCGATATCCCGGAATCCCTGTTCATGCTTTTTCAGATGACATTCGCCATCATTACGCCGGCTCTGATTGTCGGTGGTTTTGCCGAACGTATGCGCTTCTCAGCCATGCTGCTGTTCAGTGCCATCTGGCTGATGCTGGTCTATGTGCCGGTTACCCACTGGGTTTGGGGCGGTGGCTGGCTTGGCAGTATGGGATTGTACGACTTTGCCGGTGGCACGGTGGTTCATATCACCGCTGGCGTGGCCGCTCTGGTCGCTGCCATGGTGATGGGCCCGAGGCGTGGCTTCGGTACAGCATCCATGATGCCTCACAATATGACCATGACCATTGCCGGTGCCGGCATGCTCTGGGTCGGCTGGTTCGGATTCAATGGAGGCAGCGCCCTGGCGGCCGATGGCAGTGCCGCGATGGCAATGCTGGTTACCCATATCTCCGCGGCCACCGGTGCGATGACCTGGCTGGTTCGGGAGTGGATCAAGTTCGGTAAACCCAGTGCGTTGGGTGCGGTTACCGGTATGGTTGCCGGCTTGGGTACGATCACCCCAGCCTCCGGCTTCGTCGGACCGGCGGGCGCCCTGGTGATTGGTCTGCTGGCCGGGATAATCTGTTTTTCAGCCACCAACTATCTGAAACAGGTGCTTAAAATTGATGACTCGCTCGATGTCTTTCCGGTCCATGGGGTTGGCGGGATTTTGGGTACTTTGCTGGCCGGTATCTTCTCCTCCACCTCACTGGGGATCTTTTCCGGGTACGGTTTTGCGGATGGCATAACCTCCATGGGCGGCCAGCTCTGGGTGCAGTTTATCGGGGTTGTTGTCACCATCGTCTTTACCGCCGTGGTGACCCTGGGCATTCTCAAGCTGGTGGATGCGTTGATCGGTCTTCGGGTCAACAAGGAAGAGGAGATTGAAGGTCTGGATATCGTTCTGCACGAAGAGCGCGGTTACAACGAAATCAGTTGATCGCCGGTATTTGATGGGTGCGTCTTGTCATGGCGCATCCATCGATACCCGGTGCGGGTATGGCCATGCGCCGCTGAATCAAGGCTTTCGATAACTCGCCAATGCGCTGTCGGTTTCATGCGGCGCTACTTCCACCAGCGGAAAGCTGCCGGCTTCGACATAGTCAAAAATCAGCCGTGCAATATTTTCCGCGGTTGGGTTGGTGGACATCAGGGAGACCGACTCAACCACTTCCTGCAGCAGTGGCAATACCGGATCATCAGGATGCAGCAGCATATTCTGATTAATCCATTTTTTGACGTAATCGTCAATCTACGCTCGTGTCATCCCGCATTTACGTAGTTGTTGAGCCTGTCGGCGTTTCTCCTGATTAAAAACTCGCAGTAATTTTCTTGCGTCTCTTTTCTCTTCCATGAAGGTGAATACGCCAAATTTTCTTAATCACCGGGTTAATAACAACTATCTAATATTGTTAAATAGTACGATTGACACATGTCAAGGCCAGAGATCGAAATGCACCGAGAATCAATGTAACGGCAGCGGGAGCATTTCTATGATTAAGATATCTCAAACCATGACCGAAGATCATCGATGTATTGACCAGGTTTTTGTCGAGATAGAAAAGGCGATTACCAAGTCTGAATGGGAAAATGCCTGGACAATCGCTGATTCATTCGATGAGATGATGGAGCGTCATTTTTCTATCGAAGAAGATGTCCTTTTTCCTGCTATTGAGGATGCGACTGCATCTGCCAGCGGCCCAGTCAGAGTCATGACCATGGAGCATGATCAGATACGATACCTCGTTAACGTTCTGCGAACTGCTATAACCGAGCGGTCACGGGATAATGGACTTAGTGCATCGGAGACACTCCTGATGATGATACAGCAGCATAATTCGAAGGAAGAGAATGTGCTCTATCCGATGGCAGACAGAACCGTACAGACGCTAGAGGAGGAGGTGTCGAGGCGGATCTTAGGGGCATTATGATGGAATGCAAGCTGGATGTACGTGAGCTAGAGCCGCCGGTTCCTCTCGAACGCATCCTCGATATGCTTGACACCTTGTCCAAGGAGGATTGGCTTTGTGTGCGCCACAATCGAGAGCCCTTTCCGCTCTATTCTCTTCTGAGGCAGATGGATTTTTCATGGGATAGCCGATGGTCGAATGGTGAGTGTTTTATTCGCATCTGGCACACAGGGCACCCTCCGGTTACCGATTCGGGCTAGGGCCTGTTAAGACTAATCCAATAGGCCCTGTTGCGTCTGAAAAAGCGCCAATCAAGGCGCGAGGAGTGTAGTTTGGTTGTTCCAAATGAGCGACGAGCAACGCCGAGTGGTGCTTTTTCAGGCGCAACCCGCAGGGCAGGGACCGTTTTTGTGCCCATCAGCGTTATCATTCGCTCATATAGCCGGGCTACACCACGCTCATTCTGCTTTGCTGGATACAAAAACAGTCCCAGCAGGGCGTATTGGTTTCGTGTTAGCAGGCCCTAGTCAGGTGATCAATACATCGGGACTTTCCCTGGAACAAGCGCCGCCATTGTTTGTTCCTTTCAAGTTCTTCTTTAGTGCAGCACTTTTTTCTGTGGCGATAGGTCTGCTTCTGATCTTCAATGGTCAGGATCTCTACAGTTCGCGCTGGAGTCCGTTGGCGCTGACATTGACACATCTCGTTACAGTGGGTTTTCTCGCACAGGTCATGACCGGGGCAATGTTTCAGTTACTGCCGGTAGTGGTCGGTACGCCACTGCCTTCTGTGATGCTAGTGAGCAGCATCGTAAACCTTTGTCTAGCACTGGGTGCAATCTCACTGAGTAGTGGATTTCTCTTTTTCAATCACGAACTGTTAATGCTTGGGGCAGTTTTGATTAGCGTTGGATTCTCTGTTTTTCTTGTGGCCGCAAGTCTCACAATAAAAGGAAAGTCCGTACCCATCAAGATCACTTTACAACTGGGGCTGGGTTGGTTTTCAGTGATCCCAACTGCATTGCTTGGCATACTCCTAGTGCTCGCCTTAGCAGGTAAGGTGGCACTGAATGACATGCAACATGTGATTACCATCCATCTTTCCTGGGGGTTGATGGGGTGGTTGGGGATCGTGCTTTTTTCTGTACTGTTCAAGCTCGTGCCAATCTTCTATGTCACTCGCGAAATTCCGCTGCTGTTGCAACAGATTTATGCGCCATCCATAGTCATTCTATTGACGTTCTTTACACTATCTATCTTTATTGAAGATTCAGTTTTTAAATCAAGTATTACAGCGGTTCTGTTTCTCTTATGCCTCATGGCAGTAGGAATTCTTGTGATTATTATTCAAAGAAAACGGCCGATTATCGATTCAACCCTTTTGTTCATAGGAACCGGTATCGGGTGCCTTTTACTGGCGGCGGCGATATGGATAGTATCGGAGCGGGATGTTGTTATAGGTATTCTGCTTCTAATCGGCGTTGGCTTGACCATCCCAATTGGCATTATCTACAGGGTTTTGCCTTTTCTATGCTGGTACCATCTGCAGGCGGTTGTGCTTAAAAGAGGCCGTTTTAACGCTCAAATTCCCTCCATGAAGCATTTTATACCTGAGCGCTCAGCCAGGCGGCATTATATCGTTCATACATCCGCGATTATCCTGCTGTTAGCAGGCGACTTTATAACGCAACCTTTCCCAGCTCTTCCTGGTATTGTCTTCACAGGGTCAGCGATCTATCTGTCAAGTAATATTGCTAAGGCCTATATGGCTTATCAGCGAGCAATACAAGTGCATTTCTAGTGGGCCACGGCGAGTAGCGGCCATGGGAGTGCAACTGTTTTTGTCAATGAGACATCACTAAGTAGCGATACCCATCGGCAGAGGCCAGTGCGCCCAGAGTTCAACTCTGGCGCGTTAAACTTCCGAAGACAAAGCAATATTAACTGAAACCGGGCTTCTGCAAAGTGGCACAGCACAACACACGCAGAACAAATATCCCTATCGTCCGCGATTTTTGAGCTGCAATACAGGTAGTTGATTCAACTCATACGCTGATTGGTCGATTTCAAATGGATTCAGCGGATCCCTTTGTCACGTAAAAACTGGCTATAGTTTTGATCTGTGCCTGCGATATGGTTGATTAACCAAGTCTTAAGAAAACTGGTCAATTCGTCAATCGTCGCTTCACGGTCCTTTTCATAAGCATCCATGTAATTGCTTACTTGCATGATCATTATTTCGTGCTGTTCCTTGTGCGGCTCAAAATCCGGATAGCCGTTGTCCTGCATCAGCTTTTCTTCTCTTGCAAAGTGATATTTGGTGTAATCCACTAATTCACTTAACGCTTGACGTTCGAATGCCTCGCCGGTCGGATAGAGTATGGCTGTCTGTAAATTATTGATCAATGAGAGTAGTTTTTTGTGATCCTCATCGATGACCTCTATTCCTACACTCAGGTTGTCGTCCCAGGCAATAAACTTCCGTGATGTCATTTTCTTATGGATCACGGGTAATGCAATGAGTATCGCTATCATGATCCACGGAACCGGATTATCAATACCAAACAGAAAACCGATACCGATAACCAGGAAGGCCAGTACGATAAACAGGGAGAGTCCGAAAGTCTGTAAGCTCTTGCGCATGACGAGCATCCCGAAACTGTTGTAAATCAATAACAAAAGGAAGACCGGATACGGATTGGGTCATTTCAATCTCGCAATAAACCCAAACCGGACTCGGATCAAATACCTTGTCTGGATTGACTATCGGGTAAAACCACATTTTTTGATTTGACATTTGTCAAGGTTGATGACTTGAGCGGGGAGCTTAATTCGTAGTGCGACTATCGACACATGAGCGAGGATTACTCCAATGATTAGAAGTTCTAGGCCAAGCGTGAGGACCGGTATCAGCGTCAGTACGCTCTCTTTGGCAATCAGCTTGACTATTGGCGGTGCAGGCATTGCTGCCCAAGCCGCAACACCCACACTCAGCGAAGCGGACTTTGAGGCTTCCAAGACCATCTATTTTCAGCGTTGTGCGGGTTGCCATGGCACCCTGCGTAAAGGCGCGACAGGTAAGAGTCTGGAACCGAAGGAAACGCAGAAACTGGGACAGGAGCGTTTAGAAAAGATCATCAAGTTCGGTACCGAAGGCGGTATGAACAACTTCGACGATATCATGACCGCGGATGAGATCAAGAAGATGGCCACCTACATTCAGATGGAACCCCCGATTCCGCCTGAAATGTCACTGGCCTTGATGAAAGAGCGCCACAAGGTCTTCGTCGACCCGAAAGATTATCCCTCCAAGCCTCTGCATGGCCGTAACTGGAAGAACTTCTTCCTGGTCATCGAGCGTGACGTGGGTAAAGTGGCTATTATCGACGGCGACAAAAAAGAGGTTGTTGCCCACGTACCAACCGGCTATGCGGTGCATGTTCTAAAAGCTGCTGAGCATCATAAGAGCCTGCATGCCAAGGACGCCGGCCGTTTCTGGTATACCCAGGGGCGTGACGGCAAGCTGACCAAGATCGATCTCTGGCAGACTCCTGACAAGATGAAGGTTGCCGAGGTGCAGATCGCCTATGACGCTCGAGACGTAGCCGTCTCCGGTGACGGCAAGTATGTGGTGGGCGGCGGTTACTGGCCACCCCACTTCGTCATTGCCGACGCCCATACTATGGAGCCGTTGAAAGTGGTCTCCGCCCGTGGTGTTAATGTGGATGGCAATTACGTCAACGAGTCACGTGTGGCGGCTATCTACGACACACCTAACCACCCCAGTTGGCTGGTCTCGATGAAGGAGCTGGGGCAGATGTGGCAGGTCGACTACAGCGACATCGACAATCTGAAGATCACCAAGATGGATACCGCCAAGTTCCTGCATGACGGCTTCTACGATCCGACTGGTCGTTATTTCCAGATTGCTGCCAATGCCTCCAACAAGATGGTTGTTGTGGACACCGAAACCCAGAAGCTCACCAAGCTTATTGACGTAGACAAGCTGCCGCATCCCGGCCCGGGCGCCAACTGGATCGATCCTAAGTGTGGTCCGGTCGGTGGCACCGTGCATCTTGGCGTCGGCAAGGTCACTGCCTGGGGTAACGATCCCAAGGGTCATCCCGATCAGGCATGGAAAGTCTGCTACGAGACCGAGACCGATGGCCCAGGTGTATTCATCCGGACTCATCCCAAGAGCGATTACGTCTGGGCTGATCAGACCAAGCATCCTGAACCTGAAGTTCAGCAGTCGGTCCAGGTCATCGATAAGAAGACCCGCGAGATCATCAAGACCATCCGTTTGACCGATAAGCCCGGCTATGCCGCGGTCCATATGGAGTTCAACGCAGATGGTACTGAGGTCTGGACCTCTGTCTGGAACCGTAAGGACTCGAAGGAGCCAAACGGTGAGATCATCATCTTTGATGCAAAAACTCTCGAAGAGAAGGCGCGTGTCAAGGGTCTGTTCGCACCGACTGGCAAGTTCAATGTGCACAATCGGATCAATCACGTCACCTGATGACCGCGAGGTCTCACGCACGTAGTTGAAACAAGGTGGACATGAGGCCAAGCCTCATGTTCGCCTCGTTCGCCAACTTCTACACCACCCGACTCACCTGTGTGGTGATTAAGCAGACCATTGTGACCTGAACGGGGAAAGCGATGTATCAGCAGTCTTTATTCAAAAGCCTACTTTCACGCAAAGTCGCCTTTGGTGCGACACTGGGTGGTGCTGTCCTATTCATGGTCATCGGCGTCATACTCTGGGGCGGCTTCAATACCGTGATGGAAGCCACCAACACCATGGAATTCTGCATTTCCTGTCACGAGATGGAAGAGAATGTCTATCAGGAGTTCAAAGGCACTGCTCACGACGGTAATCGAAGCGGTGTTGGCGCAAGCTGCCCGGACTGCCACGTTCCCCGGCCCTGGGTGCACAAGATTGTCAGAAAGATCAAAGCCAGTAACGAACTCTGGCACAAAATGTTGGGGACCGTAGATACCCCAGAGAAATTTGAACAACACCGTCTCACCATGGCCCGCCGGGTATGGAAGGCCATGAAGGAGACCGATTCGAGAGAGTGCCGCAACTGCCACGATTGGGACACCATGAATCCCGAAAGGCAGAAACCGCGCGCACGCAATCAGCACGTCTTCGCCATGGAGAATGGCAACACCTGTATCGATTGCCACAAAGGCATTGCGCACAAACCCGTACATAAGGAGATCAGTGAGGAGGAGCTGGAGGAGTGGGCCAAACCCATTGAGGACTATAAGACCGAGATACCTGTATCCTTCAAACAGGGACTGGCCAAAGCTGAAGCTGCGGAAGCAGCTGAAGAGGCGGCACGTCAGGAAGAGTCACGAAAAGAGCGTGAACGCCGCCAGGCGCAGGCATTGGCTGTACAGGAGAAAATTGACGCCGCTGTGGCCCAGGCCCTCGCCGCGGCAAATTCAAAAGACGCTGGAGCCGTTGCCGCACCTGCTGCGATCGCCCATGGCTTTGGTGTCGACTGGAGCGGATCGCCTGAACGCCTGATTACCCTTTTCTATCCCGGTCAGACCTCCATGGAGTGGACCCTGGTGGGTAAATATCACGGCGGCGCCCGGCCTTTCCGCGCCGGCGACCGCTGCACGGTCTGCCACGAGAAGGAACTCGCCGATATGGGCAAAAAGATGGTGACCGGCCAGAAGGCGGAACCGACACCGCCCGAAGGCAAACGCGCGGCCATCCCGGTAACAGTCCAGGCCGCCCATGATGATGAGCACCTCTATCTGCGTTTCCAGTGGGAGGATACGGAACATGTCCCCGTCCCCTTCGTGGACGGCGGAAAGATGGATCCCGCCAATCAGGTGAAACTGGCCCTGATGCTGGCCACCGATGAGCTGGAGTACGCCTCCCAGGCTGGTTGCTGGGGCACCTGTCATGAAGATCTGAGAACCATGCCCGGTCATCCTGATGATGCTGCCGCAGCGGGTCTCAACCTGGATCTCTCCAACGGCGTGACCAAATATATCAAGGAGTCGCGAACCAAGGTTGAGGAGAAGGGTCGGCGCGGCAAGAAGCTTGGCGGATGGGATAAACTGAAAGACGATGCCGCCATCAAGGCAGAGCTTGATGCACACAAGGTCATGGACCTGATCCGTTGGAACAGCAGCGGTAAAACGGAAAGCGGCTATGTACTCGAACAGCGCATCATGGACGATGGTGGCAAGGTGGATGCTCAGGGTTGGCTGGAAGCGGGACTCTGGACTGTGGAAGTGAGACGTCCCTTGAAATCTTCAGGCACGGGTAATATCGCGATAGATCCGGGCACTGTCTATAATGTCGGTTTCGCCATCCATGATGACTACACCAATGCCCGTTTTCACCATGTCTCGCTCGGCTATAAACTGGCGTTGGATAACGACCAGGCCGAAATCAATGCAGTAAAGGCCGAGGTTACAGCCGCTGCCGCTACCACAGTAGCGGCACCACAAAAGGCCGCCTCGCCAGCCGGAGGGGACGTGGGCAACAACGTTGACTGGTCGAAGGCTGGAGAGCGTCAGATCACCCTCTTCTATCCCGGCCAAACCTCCATGGAATGGACCCTGGTGGGTAAATTTCACGGCGGTGCTCGACCCTTCCGCGCCGGTGACCGCTGCACGGTCTGCCACGAGAAGGAGCTCGCCGATATGGGCAAGAAGATGGTGACCGGACAGAAGGCGGAACCGACACCCCCTGAAGGCAAAAGAGCCGCCATTCCGGTGACGGTGCAGGCGACTCACGACAATGAGCATCTCTATCTGCGATTTCAGTGGGAAGGTACGGAGCATGTGCCTATTTCCTTCGTGGATGGCGGGAAAATGGATCCCGACAATCAGGTGAAGCTGGCCTTCATGTTGGCAACCGATGAGTTGGAGTACGCCTCCCAGGCCGGTTGTTGGGGTACCTGTCACGAAGATCTGCGAACCATGCCTGGCCACCCTGAAGATCCGGCTGCGTCTGGGCTTCCACTCGATTTCAGCCAGGGCGTAACCAAGTACATTAAGGAGTCACGCACCAAGGTCGAGGAGAAGGGCCGGCGTGGTAAAAAACTGGGTGGCTGGGACAAGCTCAAAGACAACGCTGCCCTGCAGGCGAAAATTGACGCCCATGAAATCATGGATCTGGTGCGGATAAGCAGCGGCAGCGGCAGTGTGGAGAATGGATACATCCTTGAGCAACGCGTTATGAAAGGCGGCGAAGCGCTACAGGGTAGTATTAAAGAGGAAGCCGGCTACTGGACCGCCACCTTCAAGCGCAAGCTAAAATCTGAATTATCCGGTGATGTGGAGATCGAAAAAGGCACCGTCTACAATTTCGGATTTGCGATCCACGATGATTACACCAACAGCCGCTTTCATCATGTCTCACTCGGCTACAAATTAGGCCTGGACAATCCAGAGGCGGAGATCAACGCAATATCACAGTAACTGCTCTTTACTCCAGACCAAGGGATCGTCAGTGGCCACCATGAATCGGAGAGAACCATTATGTTTCGATCTAGCATAATTCTGCTGGTGTGGCTGTTTGGCGCACAACAGGCAGTTGCCGGCGGTGACGAAGTAGTCACAGTCATTGCTAAGGACTACAAATTCCAACCTGAAGAGATTACCGTCAAAGTGGGTGCCACCGTACGCTGGGAGAACCACGAAAAGCGCCAGTATCACAGTGCCTGGTTTGAAGTCCTCGGCGAAGAGCCCGGCGACTACTTCTTTCCTGGGGATATCAGGGAACGCACCTTCGAAAAGGCAGGTACTTACCACTATGTCTGCGAGCCTCACCAAGAGAGCCACCAGATGAAAGGTGTGGTGCACGTTGTAGAGTAGGCTGCTGTTGAGTTCTGATTGGTTGCAAGCAACTTCTCAGCTTGGACCGCAAAAGGTTGTCGACTAAACGCCTCCGCCCAGTTGGGATAACGAAGATAACATGATCCATAAAAAACAGTTCTGGCTTGTCGGTGTTACTGCCCTTCTGCTGGCATCTCTGAGCTGTCACTCCGTTGCCGAACAGGAGCGCAGTTTCACACTACTACCCGATTCACTTTCACAGTGGTACAAGCCAGAGAGCAAGAGACAGGTCTGGCTTCACACCATGTTTGCGCTTCGGCGGGAACTACAGGCCGTAGATGAGTATGCCGCTGAAGGAGACCTGGAATTAACCCGCAAGTGGACCAATAAGTTCGCCGTACACTATCGTAAACTCCCGGAAATGGTGCCCGAGTGGCAGGATGAGGTCGAGCTGGAAGAGACCGAACAACTTGAAGCGGCAGCCCAAACAGGGGATTTCAAGCGTGTGGCCAGCGCCGTTTCACGGCTGCAACGCAACTGCCGAAACTGTCATCGGGAGTACCGGGCGCTAACCGCGCTCCGATATCGCTCACCGGATTTTAGCAAGATCGAGATTGATGACGACCTGGGCCAACCGCAGGAATATGGCGATCACATGGAGACCCTCTCCCAAACGGTCAACCGCATCAAGATAGCCAGTGTGGACAATCGATGGAGCCACGCACAGAAAGCTGTTCAGCAGCTCCGCGGGCAACTTCATCGGCTGGCGGAGAGTTGCGACTCCTGTCATAAAGACGAACTGCCCCGTCAACGGATTCTCGGCGATGCAAGCGTAAAAACACTCGATGAACTGGATGAGGCATTGACTCAACAGCAGCCCAAAATGGCCGGCAGAAAACTGGGCGAAGCCGCTGTCGTCATCTGCGCCAGGTGTCACGGCGTACACCGATCGTTGAGCGATACCCGATCCTTTCTGTTTGATTGAAGTTAGGGCTGTGAATAGGCAAATCTCCAGCCCTGGGAGCCAAAAATGAAACCCAAGCTCTGTCTCGTCTTTGTCTTGATGGTGTGCCTGTTCACACCCGGCGTGCAGGCAGATAAAACCGATCGCTTGATCAAAAAAGCCAACCGCTATTTTACTCCACTGCCTCAGATCATGCCCGGCAGTGAGAATGACACACCGGAACGTGTCGAATTGGGGAGAGAACTCTATTTCGACCCCCGCCTCTCTATCAATGACAGCCAATCCTGTGCCAGCTGTCATCCGCTAGGAAACGGCAGGGGCGGTATGGATAGCCGTCCAACATCACCGGGAGCCCGCGGTGAATTCGGAGACCGCAATACCCCGACGGTACTCAATGCCGGATGGCAGCGTTCCCAGTTTTGGGACGGTCGTGCCAAGGACCTGGCGGATCAGGCACGTCAACCGATACTGAACCCGATAGAGATGGGTATGCCGGATGAAGCGAGCGTGGTGAACAAACTCAGCGCCATTCCCGACTATATGGACGCCTTCGAAAAGGCCTTTCCGGAGGACGCCTCACCCCTCTCCTATGACAATATGGCAGAGGCCATCGCAGCTTTTGAGCGCACACTGCGCAGTGAATCCCGCTTCGATGATTTCATGCGCGGAGATAAAACGGCTTTGAACGTTCAGGAACAGTCAGGGCTGACGCTTTTTATCCGCCATAACTGCGTACGCTGCCATGATGGCCCCATGATCGGCGGTACCCTACTAGAGAAACTCGGGGTGAACGCCGAATTTCATAATACGGAAGACCTCGGGCGTTTTCGGGTGACCGGTGAAGAGGCCGACCGCATGGTTTTCAAAGTAGCCTCTCTTCGTAATGTGGCGATCACCGGTCCCTGGTTTCATGATGGCTCGGGAAAGGAACTCTCCGAGGTAGTAAAAATCATGGCAAGAATTCAGCTTGATACCGAACTTAAAGCTCAGGACGCCGAGGCTATCACCGCCTTTCTTCATGCGTTGACTGGTAAGGACTTTGAAAGCACAGCCGCCGTGAGTCAGTAATCTATTTGGTTGACGGGTTAATAGAAACCTTGATTCACTGCCCTCAAAGGGCGGTAATTCGCTCAAATTAGCTTGCGAAAGTTCAGTCTGAACCGCCAGCCCCTGCCCAAAGGCGAGTTGGTTTCGCCAGCACTCCCCAAAGCCCTCTGCGCTCGCTCTCGGCCTGTCGTTGCAGCGATTGAAGTGTTGACGACGCCCCTGGCAATGCAATGGCGTAGCCCTCTCCCACCATTCGGGCGTTAATCGAGACGCCGGACTGTGTGAACAGTTCCCCTGGCTGCCGTCCATACTTGTCGGGCTTCTCCGATTCCCATCTGAGCTCATAGCTGTACCCTGCGGTGATAAGTTTCTTCAGGTGTCCGGTAGCAATGATGCCTAGTGAGAGTAACGTCTCCTGAGAGAGGCCGGTGCGCTTACTATCAACAGCGAATTTTGGGTTCTCAATATCCTCCGGCGCGTCGATACCGATCAATTGTAGCCGCTTGACCTGGTCTGCCACTGTGATCTTAAGCGTATCACCATCCTCTACCTGGATGGCGTCAACTGAAATCATCAGCGGCTCTGCCCAACTTTTCGTGACCAAAAATAGGAGGCCGACTGCAATGAGTCTGGCAAGGGGTTTCAATTTCATCTCATATTCACCTTGTTCAATGGCTGGTCCCTGAAGAGCGGGTCAACTTGTTGTGTACGTTGTACTTGCCGGACGGCTTCTTCATCGGCAGTCGCTTGACCTCCTCGAGGGTGCGGGCGTCATAGATCACCAAGGCTCCGTCCTGGTCCCAGACACTGACCAGCGCGTAACGTCCATCCTTGGTGAATTCCACATGCGCCGAGGTCTTTCCCGGTGCCGGATAGAGCGTCTTGACCACTTCCAGGCTCTGCTTATCGATCACGTGCATGGCATCCTTGTGCTCACCGAAGAAGACATCCACCCAGGCGTAGGGGCTCTTCTCGTGACTGCGCATGAAGAAACCCGGCCCGAGGGTTGGAATCTCCTTAATCACCTCCCAACTGTCGGTATCGAGCACAGTCACCTTGCCGGCCTTGATATTGGGAGTGGCCATCACACGGCGTTCACCGATACGCCAGGTGATGCCTGAACTGAGATGGGGCATACCGGGAAGGTCCAAGGCCCCGACGGCGCGTCCCAGATCGAGATCCACCACCTGTCCCTTGCCATCGCGTGCGGTGCCGGCAATTTGCGTGTAATCCTGATTGATAAAAAAATCGTCGAGATAGTCCCGGGTCCTGATTCGCCGAACCGGAAAAGGCTCGGTCACTCCCGTTTCCCCCGAATCCGCCCGATAGTCATGAATCCATTGGCCGAATCCTTTCGGCGGAGGAATCTCATAACTGATCTCCCAAACCTGAGGAATATCCTTCAACGCGGCAACGAAGGATGAGCGGGGGTCTGCGGTATAAACTGCGCTGACTCTGGAACTCTTGCCCTTTTCATCTTCCACAGGGATCACCTTCAACGGTGTTAGATCCCTTGTATCCAACACCACCAGAGTGTGGGGCAGATAGTTGGCCACCATGACAAATCGACCGTCATGTGAAACGGCCAGATTGCGTGTATTTATGCCCGCTCTTACCTCTGCCGTGTAGGTGAGGTTGAAGGTGTCGAACTTGCTGATCCAGCCATCACGGGAGGCAAAGTAGACATAGCGCCCTCCCTCTGCATACTTGGGGCCGCCATGAAGGGCGAAACGGGTCTGAAAGCGGTGAATCGGGGTAAAGGTGTCACCATTCAACAGGGTCGCGTGATGATCTCCCAGTTCCACCACCACGAAAAGATTATCGATATCGGCCTCGTAGAGCGGCTTGTCCGGCAGGCTGCCATGAGCATGGTGCTCGATTCGGCTGGCGGCAATCTGTTGCATTTCCCACTCAGGGATATGCTTGAGCGGGGTATAGACATAGTCCACCAGCGCCTGGATCTGATCGGTACTCAGGCGTGTATTGAAGGGAGGCATCTGGGTCGCGGCACGTCCCTCTGCAATGGTTTTCAAGGCTTTTTTTGGGCGCAGCCTGCGAAGGTTCTCGGGCAGTAGGGCGGGGCCCGTTCCCCCCAGCCTGTCCGTGCCGTGGCATTCAGCACAGTGCGTGCGATAGAGTTCATCGACTGACACTTCAGGCAGCCCAGCACTGGCATCGGTAACAGCGATGGCAAGGAGTAGCGGCATCAGATACGAGGTCTTTCTGACGGTCAGTATGATGTTACTTGCTTTCGCCGACATTGAATCACTCCGCCACGCGATCGATACGGTAAGCCGCATGACAACTGACACAGTTGTCCAGTACCTGGGTTAACTGTTGGAGACTCAACTGCATGTCATCCATCTGTCCCGCGTCCAACGCCATCTGATCGAACCGCCAATGGGTCCGGTGTGACATCTCCTTGCAGTATGAATCTGTAAACCAGTCCACCTGATACAACCAGGAGTAGCAAGGCGACAATACAGCAAGTTAAGCGTTGCATACTCCAGCTAAGCACAATGGGCTCAACAGGCAGCCAGTGTGTTGGGTTCGGATTTCAGATCGATCTCCTCATCGGTTAGATAGCAACCGGGATCCTCTGACCAGGGGTTACCGGTCATTCTCCAGGCCCGGGTCCGGCTGTTACCACCGCAGATGGACTGCCGACCGCAGCCTGCACAACGTCCCTCAAGGGGCCTTTGTGGTTGCTTCAGTCCTGCCATCAGCGGATCTGAGAGGTCCTGCCAGATCTCGGAGAAAGGTCTCTCCTTGACACTACCGAGGGTGTAGTCCCACCACATAGTGTCCGGGTGTACGCGACCCTCGTTGTCGATGTTGGCGATATTGACACCGCTCGCGTTACCGCCCCAACGATTCAGCATCTCCAGCAGGCGCTCATAGTGTTGCGGCAGTTGCCTGGCCACCCAATGAAGAAGGTAGACGCCATCGGCATCGTTGTTGCCGGTAACAAATTCACGCTGCCTTCCCTGCTCCACATCCTGCCAACAGGTGGTAAAGAGTAAATCCATCGCCTCTCGCGTCATTTGATGGTGGACATCATCACGACGGTTCTTGTAACCGCGCCCGGCGTAGTTAAGATGAGAAAGATAAAACTTTTCGACCCGCTCTCGCTCCATCAAATTCAGCAGGCCAGGCAGCTCGGCCGCATTGTCTTGTGTGAGCGTAAACCGCAAGCCCACCTTGAGGCCGGCCTCTGTGCAGAGCTTTATGCCTCGGAGTGCCTCATCGAAGGCACCCTGTTTACGCCGGAATTGGTCATGGGTCTCGCGCAAGCCGTCGATGCTGATGCCTACATAGTCGTATCCTATATCCGCAATCCTGCCGATGGAGTCCTCATCGATTAGCGTGCCGTTGGTGGAGAGACCGACATAGAAACCCTGTGATTTGGCGCGTCTCGAGATGTCGTAAATATCCGGACGCATCAGCGGTTCGCCACCGGAGAGAATCAGTACCGGAACATCGAACCCCTTCAGATCATCCATCACATCGAAGACCTGTTGCGTGTCCAACTCCCCCGGGAAGTCCTTGTCGGCGGAAGTGGCGTAACAGTGTTTACAGGTCAGATTGCAGCGGCGTACCAGATTCCAGATCACCACCGGGCCGGTTGGTTTGGCTGGCCGTTGCGGCTTACCGTCACCCGGTGATTTGTGCAATGCATGCAGATAGCGACTGATTCGGAACATGGCTATCTCCTAGAGATTCAATCGCATGCCGGTCTTCTTCAGCACCGCCGAACTGAACAGGACCTCGTGACCCTGATGGTAGGGTTTCAGGACCTGGCCCATCTCAATCAGTTTTTCCTTCACATCGTCCCGGTCCCGACCATGCACCATGGCGAACAGGTTGTAGGGCCAGTCGGGTAGATGGCGAGGCCGGGAGTAGCAGTGGCTGACATAGTCGAGTGAACCTAGTCGCAGTCCCGCTTCGCGTAGCTGTTCATCCGGGATGTTCCAGACGGTCATGCCATTGCCGCGAAAGCCAAGGCGGTAGTGGTTGGGCACCAACCCGGTTCGGCGTATGACCCCCTTTTCCTGCATACCGTTCATACGCTCGATCACCTCGCTGGGCCAGCAACCGACGCGTTCAGCCACCTGTTCGCAGGGATCGTGACTCACCGGAAGACCGGCCTGGGTTTCAGCGATAATACGGCGGTCAAGCTGATCAAGGTGGTGACTGCCACAGGATGTACCAGCGGGGATGGAGCGAGTAGTGAATCCGCCATCCTCCCCAATTTCGAACCAAAGGCCGAGATAAAACTCCTCCTGTTTGGGAAAGGCGTATACCCGCAGACTGGTTATCCCTTCGATGTGGCTGATAATGCTGGCCATGCTCTCGTTGGAATCAGTGGCCAGTACAAACCACATATTCAGCCAGTGGTCACGTCGATAGTTGTGAGCCACCTCCGGCAGAGCATTCACCTGCTCCACCACATCGTCAAACACCGCTTCAGGGACAGCCATGGCGGCAAGGGCCAGGCTTCCCCCCAGGCGTTCAGCGTTATAGAGGGGGCCGAATCGTGAAAGCCAGCCGTCGTCCAGCAGACGTTGCACCGCCTCCATCACCTCGGATTCATCCGAGTCGACTAGCCTGGCCATCTGCTGGAAGGGTCTGTCGGACAGGTCGACACCGCCCTGGAAACGGTTGATCAGTTGGCGATCGAGCAATGACAGGCTGGACATGGTGTCACTCCACAGTCAATGAGGTTTGGCAGGGGACAGGGTCTCGACTCTCCTTTTCCGTCACATAACGCGCGCCACACTGCTTGAAGCGCCGCCGGCTGAAAAGTACCTCGTGTTCTATTGTCTCGAGACCACATTTTTTGATCAGCGCCTGGAGGTTATTCAGTACGCCTTCGCGGCTGCGGCCGTGGATCATGCAGAAAAGGTTGTAGCGCCAACGTCCAGGGCGACGTGGTCGACGGTAACAGAGGGTTACGCATGATTGACGGCCGATCAGCCGACCAATTTTCGATACTCGCTTGTCATTTACATCCCAGACCACCATGGCATTGGCGCGATAGCCTAACTCCCGATGTCTGACCACGACTCCGAAACGGCGAATGTCGCCAATCTCGAGCAACCGCTCCAGCCGTCGAATTACTTCAGTTTCGCTCGTACCGAGCTGCTCGGCGATCGCTGCATAGGGATTGACCACGAGAGGAAGTCCGCCCTGAACAGCCTGTACAAGCTCCCGATCCAGGGGATCACTGACCAGGCTTTCAGTGTTACCGATCATACCCATTGCAGGGGAAACCCGAGATTGATGTGGAAGTCCTCTATCATGGGCAGGTCGATCACTTCCAGTCCGGTTATATGCTCGATTTCTTGCAGAACACTCTCAAGCATGTCCCGGTTGGCCGCGGTGACGACGAACCACAGATTCAGCCGGTGTTCGCGCTCGTAGTTGTGGTTGACTTCGCCGTATCCATTGACGATATCGGCAACCGCCTGCAGACGATCAAGCGGGACTTCCATCGCCGCCAGGGTGCTGGCACCGACCCGATTGGGGCGAAATACCGGCCCAACACGGCTAATCAACTGATGTGACTGCAACTGTTGCAGGGTGCACATGGCTTCATCCTCCGTACAACCCACGCGTTCCGCAATGGTGTGGAAGGGGCGCGAGGTGAGTGGGAAACCCTCCTGGAAATCGTTAAGCAGCCTGCGCTCAAGCTCATTCAAAGGGCGATCAAGAATAGACTCTTTCTGTGCCATCTCAGAGACCTGTACGATGTGCTCGGGCGCTCAGGAAGATCCCGGATGGTTTTTCCGCCGGTCGATCGGCCAGCATGTTGAAATCGGATGTGTCGTAAACCTGCAGCCGGTCGATATCACGCACTGAGATCCAGACTTCGCCACCCCTGGGCTCGAACTCCATGTGCAACACGCCTTTACCTGGTTTCAATGTCTCGACCAGTTTCAGGTCGCGGGTATCGATGACCTGTATGGTGTCGTTATTCGGGAATGCGAAGTTGACCCAAACCTGACGTCCATCGGGCCTCGCTATGACAAAGACGGGTTGTCCGTGCACGTCGAGCCTGCCGATCTCCTGCCAGTTGTCGGTATCGACCACCAACACCTGATGCTGTCCCACGGCTGGTATGAATAGATGGCGCCCGGCCTTTGCCCAACCCTCCAGGTGCGGCATCTTGTAGACAGGTAGCTTCTGCTCCCCCTTTCCGTAGTCGTTCAGAATCCGCTTAACCCCGCGTTCCGGATACCAGAGATCGAGTAACGCGAGTCCGTCCTCACCATAGAGACCCGCGATGTAGTAGCGACCGTCAGGTGTGATCAAGGCATCGTAGGGATTCTTACCCACGTTAGGGTATTTGGTAATGGCCGGGTTCTCTGGATCGCTCATCCCCACACTCCAGATTTCACCGGCATCCCATAGACTGAAGATGAATCGGTTACCGGGAGCATCCACCAGACCGACGACCTTCGATCGTTGGCCCTCTGCGTAATCCGCAGGGATGTCCGCTACAGGGTCCAGCGTCTCAGCGTCAAAGATACGGACCCCACCCGGTTCATAGTTGGATACCGCAATCAGGCGGCCGTCTTGGGAGATGGCGCCACCGATGCTGTTGCCAGACTGTATGACTCGGGCAACAACTCGACGTTCGAGCACATCGACCTTGGTCAGCCCTCCATCTCTGCCGAATACATAGGCGTAGCGCTCGTCTCTGGAGAAGACCACGGAGGCGTGCGATAAATCACCCAGGCCGTCGATTCTCCCCAGCACGCTATTCCCGCTGGTCTCGATCACCTGCAGACTGCCTTTGGCGCGCTCGACCACCACACCCAAATCACCGGTGCCGCGCAACTCGCCGGCCTCTATCGGAATAGCAGAAAACAACATTAACAGCGGGAATATCAGCCAGCGGCTCATTGCACCCCCTCCTTGATACGTTGGGCAAGCCAGTTTGCTTCACCTTCGGACAGGAATGGACGCCATGGAGGCATCGGTGTTCCGCTGCGCCCGTAGAGAATGGTGGCGGTGATATATTCGATCGGCTTTTGCCGTAATACATCTGGAGTCAGCGCAGGGCCCAAGCCCCCCTTCAGGGACAAACCATGACAAGAACCACAATCGTGTTTGAGTAGATTTAAAAGCTCTGATTCCCGCGCCGAAGAGATATCGGAAGCCTGTGCAACTTGTGCACTAGAGATCAGACTAAAGGCGATCAAGGCAGTGCGCTTCATTGCGGCCCTCCTCCGTCACGAACCAGTCGAGTCGATCTGCAAGCGATACGGTCTCACCGACAATAATGATGACAGGAGAGCGGAGCCCTTCTTCCTTGACTGCCTTCTCCAACGTCCCCAACGAAGCGATCACTCTACGCTGGCGGGGAGTGGTTCCATCCTGAATCGCTGCTGCGGGCGTTGATGCTTCACGCCCTGCTGCGATCAGGCTTTGTGAGATCTTAGCCAGGTTGGAGAGCCCCATGTAGATCACCAGTGTTGCGCTGGGATCGGCAAGCTTCTGCCAGTCGAGTTCCAGGCTATCGCCCTCCTGTAAGTGGCCGGTTATCAACCTGACGCCACGGCACATTGAGCGATGTGTCAAAGGAATGCCAGCGTAGGTGCTGACAGCCGATGCCGCTGTGATTCCCGGAACAACTTCGAATGGGATGCCCCGCGCTTCGAGATGGAGCGCCTCCTCGCTGCCGCGACCGAAGACGAAAGGATCACCACCCTTAAGGCGAACAATATTTCTGGATTTCCGCGCCAGGCTGGCCAGTAACTCATTGATCTCCTGTTGCGGTACACAGTGCAGACCGGGTGCCTTACCCACGGCGATTCGTGATATACCCGGGGGTATGAGATCCATGATCTCGGTCGAGACGAGCCGATCATAGACCACCACATCGGCTGACTGCATCAGTCTCAGCGCCTTTACGGTCAGCAGGTCAGGATCACCGGGTCCCGCGCCAACCAGATAAACAACCCCTTTTGGTTTCATATTTGGCCCGCCTCGCTGGGGAATCAGAATTCGCCTGGCTTGGCGAACTCACCTCTCTCGTTTGATCAAGCACCCTCTGTGAAGGTCTTGTCCTGAGTAATGCCTTGCTTCTTTCTTGTTGACACTTTAAGTCTCCCGCTCGTGCCCTCCTTGACTAAGGTCAAACGACTTTTACTCCAATTAGGACAATATTGCCCACAGATAGCCATACCCATGGCGTTAGCTCCAAGACAAGGCGCGGGATGTGACTGAATTGAGGTGTGATGTGAGAAAAGCCCAGGCTTTGCTAATGCCTATACCCGGAATAGCAAGATATGAACATCGATATCAGATCTGCACATCTGTTTTCATCATTGAATGATCATCAGGTCACGCAAGTGCTTGAAAGCAGCCATATCAGCACACTGATAGATGGCGAATCCCTGTTTGAGACTGGTGACGATGCAAATCGTTTTTTTCTCGTGATTGGCGGTCAGATTAAGCTCTTTCGAGTCTCATCTAATGGTGATCAGAAAATCATCGATATCATCCAGCCCGGTAACACATTCGCTGAAGCTCTGATGTTTATGGAACATCCGATCTACCCAGTCAGCGCCGAGGCATTAGGACCTGCACGTATAATCTCGTTCGACAGCAAACGCTTCCTTCATATACTGAGTGAATCGATTGAGGTCTGCTTTAGAATTATGGGTACGATGAGTCAGCGCTTGCGCGGCCTGATTAAAGAGATCGATGATCTGACGCTGCAAAGCGCCACGACAAGGATGTGCGCCATGTTGCTAAGACGCATGGATGAAGTTGGAATGTCCAGATTCGCCCTACCGGCTGCCAAAGGAGTGTTGGCCGCCAGGTTATCAATGAAGCCGGAGACATTTTCACGGATTCTGCAAAATCTCTCATCAAAGAATATTTTAAAGCTAAAAGGCAGCGAAATCGAGATCATTGATGTGCCGCTTTTACGCTCTCTCGCCCACGTTGAATCGATCTACGGACTGGAACCAGAGATGCCTTGCAGAGTAAGAAACTCGCTGTGATTCATAAGTCAGTTTAACCCTGTCAGTGGAGATGACCAAGACAGTCGTAGCACTGGTATTGCCATCCAGTCTCGGTCAGATCTTTTGTTCTTGATATGCAAGCCTCTGCTCTAGTGGGTCATTGATTCAGGTATGGGGGAGATCACTCCAGTCTCTGGTTTCGTCTGACCGGCGGGCGTCCTGGTGATCGATCTGCTGGTGGGGATCTTCTCCTCCACCTCACTGGGCATCTTTTCCGGATGCGGCTTTGCGGATCGCATAACCTCCATGAGCGGTCAACTGGGTACAGTTCATCGGGGTGTTGTCACCATCGCCTTTACCGCCATGGTGACCCTGGGCATTTTCATGCTGGTGGATGCGTTGATCGGTCTTCGGATCAACAAGGAAGAGGAGATTGAAGGCCTGGGTATCGTTCTGCACCAAGAGCGCGGTTACAACGAAATCAGTTGATCACCGATATTTGATGAATGCGTCATCGCGTGCTGCATCCATTAATACCCGTTGCGGGTATGGCCATCAGCCGCCGAATCAAGGCTTTCGATAACTCGCCAATGCGCTGTCGGTTTCATGCAGCGATACTTCCACCACCGGATAGCCGCCAGCTTCGACATAGTCAAAAATCAGTCGTGCAATATTTTCCGCGGTCGGGTTGCTGGACATCACATAGACCGACTCGCCGGCTTCCTTCAGCAGGGGTAATACCGGATCATCACTGTGCAGCAGCATATTGTGATCCAGGTTCTGATTGATCCATTTTTTGACGTAATCGCCAATCTCCGAGAAATCGCAGACCATCCCCAGCTCATCGAGCTGTGCGGACTCCAGGCGGATCACTGCCGTTGCGTTATGGCCGTGTAGATGGCGGCATTTTCCCTTGTGGTTCAATAGCCTATGGCCGTAGCAGAAGTGGATCTCTTTGGTAACCGTATACATTGTCTGGGTCAGATGAGTAAAAACAGTCGGCAAGTATACGGGGTGGTGGTTAGCTTCGCCAGCTTGAAGCCGTTGGTGTGCCGGCAGGAGGTGGTAAAGGAATTTCCGTGCATGCCGTTAGTAGTATCAGGCCTGTAACTAGCATATTCCCATGAGTGATATTGAAAATTGCGAGTTTTTGGATGCTGCCAGAGAAGCTGTTCAACAGCTGAAGAAGCTGTCCAAGGAGTATCCCCATCTGACCACCCAGCCGGTACGTCATGCCCTGGAGAACTGGAACGAGGATATGTTCCGACGGGGAGAGCTGATCTGGGAAGCCTATCAGAAGGTGCTGGCGGAAAAGAGTGCGGTTGAAACGCGCCTCACAGAGTTGATAGACAGCTATCATGTGGATGATGCAATCGATATCATCAATAGCGAATTCGGTAAGGATATGAACTACTACGATCTGATCGACGTGGTTGGCAAGGATCGCTATATCGCCGCCTTGAATCGTGAAGCGGTTGAGTTGCAGATCAATTGCATCTCCCCGGAACAGACCGCCGATCTGTGGAATGGCAGCGGTAAGCCGACAGTTGGCGGTGAACGGTGGACGGCTACCGCGGTATCCGTACTCATGGGTTGAATCAGCCCAGATCCCTCAGTCGCTCGTCAGATAGCACCCTGTATAAAGATGGCTCTCACTCATCATGAAGCGTCCGTGGAATTTCAGTTCTGCCGGGAAAGGGATGGTGTTTTCTGCTGACGGGATGAATTCAAAGCTCATACTATCCGCATTAATACTCAGAGATACGGATTGAAATCCCATATGTTCCCCGATCAGCGGGTAGTAGCACTTATAGATGCTCTCCTTGGCGCTGAAAATCAAACGCTCCGGCAGTGAGCTGTCTGTTGTCATGGTTGCCTGGTCTTGAGGTGTGTGGATGTATTGGTCGACCCCCTTAGGCAGCGGTTCGAGTGGTTCCACATCGATGCCCAGGCTGGCCAGTTCAGTGGTTTTTGCGCACACCGCCACGCATTCGCCACGGCAGTGACTGATACTGCCGCGAAAACCTGTGGGCCATAAAGGCTGACGTTTTTCATCGCGTAACAGCGGTTCCCAGGGGGCGCTCAACTTTTCCAGGGCCAGGTGGGCAGCATGGCGTCCTGCTCGAAACTCCTGTTGACGCTTCTGCACAGCGGTTTCGATCAGTTTCTCCTCTTCCTCGCACAGCGGGGTAGTCCACATGGCCTGGTCGGCCTTGACCAGTATGGCGCAGGATGGAAACAGCTCGGCAAGTTCAATCTTCATCACGGTGAATCGGTACTTAAAAACTGGATTGTAACAGCTGGATGCGTTTATCCCTGCATATCGGGCTGTGTGTTACAGAATTTACTGCATGTCCCACTCGATTGATCGATAACGGCTTGACCTCAAGCTTCCATCCATGCAATGCTCAACCCATGAATCAGATCAAACCGACCAACAAGATGGTGATTATGCGCCGACTGTTCCTCTGGGCAGTGGGTGATCCGTCTGTGGTCAGAAGATCCGGTTAAACGACAGTTTAAATCTTAGGATTTTTAATAAGGCCGCAGATGGAAACATCTGCGGCCTTTTTCGTTATGGAGGGTATAGGGCCTCCTAAGACTAATCGAATCGGCCCTGTTACCCCTGAAAATGCGCCAATCAAGGCGCGAGGAGAGAAGTTTGGTGATTCCAAATGAACGACGAGCAACGCTGAGTGGCGCTTTTTCAGGGGTAACCCAAAGGGCTGGAGCTATTTTTCCGCCCAGCGGCGTTATCATTCGCTCATGTAGATTTACTACACGACGCCCATTCTGCCTTGCTGGACAAAAAAATAGATCCAGCCGGGCCGATTCGATTAGTCTTAGGAGGTCCTAACATGTCTGTGCCAGCAGCCTATGTCGGGGTATTGCTGATTTGGGGTACTACGCCCCTGGCCATTCAATGGAGTGGTCAGGGCGTTGGCTATCTGTTTGGAGTAACGGGGCGTATGGTAATCGGTGTAGTACTGGCCTTGTCCCTGTTGCGTCTGATCGGACTGCGACTGGCATGGCATAAGACAGCGCGACACACCTATATGGCGGCTGGTCTGGGTATCTTCATCGCCATGACCTCAGTCTACTGGTCTGCACAGTACATCCCTTCCGGCTGGATATCGGTGATCTTTGGTCTGTCGCCAATCATTACCGGTCTGATGGCCCGCTATTGGTTGAACGAAAGAGGCATCGACGCTTCGAGACTGGTGGCCGTATTGATCTCACTGTCCGGTCTGGTCGCCATCTTCAGTGTCGGCATCAAAGCGGGTCCTGAATTTGCGCTGGGCCTGTGTGGCATGCTGGTCTCGGTGATAACCCACTCCGCCAGTGCCGTCTGGGTAAAACGGATCGATGCTCAACTGCATGGACTGGTGGTGACAGCGGGCGGTTTACTGGTCGCAGTACCCCTGTTTCTGCTGAGTTGGTTCATACAGGGGGAGAGTTGGCCCCAGGTGATTGGAGAGCGGGCCCTGGCATCGATCATCTATCTCGGGATCATCGGCTCAGTGCTTGGGTTTGCCCTCTACTTCTATATTTTGAAGAATGTGGAGACCACCAAGGTTGCACTGATCACGCTGATCACTCCGCTGTTCGCCCTGCTGGCCGGGCAGTGGCTTAACGGTGAACAGATTGATCAGCGGGTCTGGTTGGGTACCGGGTTGATCCTGCTGGGATTGGCGCTATTTGAGTTTTGGGGTAGAGGCTTGCCTCAATTCCGGTTCAGCAGGGCAAGAGAGAGTGAGGGCCAGTAGGTGATCACCAATACCGCGCCGAAAAGGAGCAGAAACCAGGGAAGGGTGGCGCGGTATATCTCGGCGATCGGTTTGCCGAACCGGTAACTGGCGATGAACAGATTCATACCCACTGGGGGTGTGAAATATCCGATCTGCATATTGGCCAGAAAAATGATGCCCAAGTGGATTGGGTCGATACCATACTCCACCGCAACCGGTAGCAGCAGTGGTACCATCAACACCAAAGCGGAAAAGATATCCAGCATGGTGCCGAGTATCAGCAGAAAGATATTCAGCAGGATCAGAAAGGTGAGTGGGTCGTGGACCCTCTCATGCAGCCAATTGAATAGCATCCCAGGTACATCGCTATCGATCATATAGTTGGTGGATGCCAGGGAGAGGCCGAGTATGACCAATATGCCGCCGACCAATAGCATGGCCTCATGCATGATGCGGGGCATCTGATTCAGCGAGATGTCTCTGTGGACCACCAGCTCGACAAACAGTACATAGAGTGCAGTGACTGCGGCTGCCTCAGAGATGGCGAAATATCCGCTATAGATACCGCCAAGCAGGATTACCGGCAAGGGTAGCTCCCAGGCCGCATCCTTTATTGCGCCGCGGGCTTCCACCAAGGAGAACGTGGTGAGTTGCAGGTGGCGACCGGAGTAGAGTCCCCAAGCCATGAGGATGAACAGCATCAGCAGTCCGGGCAGAATGCCGGCGAGAAACATATCGTCCACTGTAATCGATCCACCAATACCCAGCTGTTGGGCTACCACAGCATACAAAATCAATGGCAGTGCCGGTGCGAACAGCAGACCCAGGCTGCCTGAGGTTGTTACCAGACCGAGGCTGAAATTCTTGTTGTAGCCGGCCTCTTTCAATGCCGGATAGAGCAGAGCACCCAGCGCCACGATGGTCACACCGGAAGCACCGGTGAAGGCGGTAAACAGGGCGCAGGCGATCAGGGCGACAAAGGCCATTCCCCCCGGCATCCAGCCGAGCAGGGATTGGGTCAGTCTGACCAGGCGACTGGGGGCATTACCTTCACTCAACAGATAACCTGCAAAAGTGAACAGGGGGATGGCGAGCAGAACGGGGGTCTCCGCCAGTCTGAAAAACTCGATGCCGACTACGGACAGGTCGATTTCAGATTGATAGAAACCCCAGAGGGCGCCTGCACCAATCACCGCAAACAGCGGTGCACCACTCAGTGCCAGCAGGATCAGGCCGATGGTAACGATCATGATGCGGTTTCCCTTTCCATCAGATGCAGCGGGATGTTGACGATGAAACGGATGGTCATGATGGCAAAGCCGATCGGTATGATGATCTCTCCGATCCAGGCCGGCAGTATGGAGAACAGCTGGGTGCCGTCCTGCCACTCGAAGTAGACAAAGCGGGCTGAGTGCCAGGCGATCAAGCCGCAGACCAGGGCACTGAACAGATCATGCACCACGCTCAACAGGGATTGACCGTGTTTTGGGAGTACATGGGATAGCAGGTCAATACGTATATGGCGATTCTCTCTGGTGGCTGCAATGGCGCCCAGCAGGGCGACCCACAAAACCATGATACGTAAGCTGGGGTCTGCCCAGATCAGACCGGAATCAAACAGATTACGCAGTACGATCTGACTGCCTGCCAACAGTATCATGCCACCCAGCAGTATTGCCGTGAGCAGCTCTTCAAACCGATGAATGATCTGGCGAATGGTCTGGAGCAATTTTGTCATGGGGATCGATTATAGCGGCATATCAAGAGAGATAGTTATTCCGGTTTGTAACAGATGCATCACACAGGATGTGTAACCGGCATCTATGTCTTTACGCCCAGTCATTCTAGGTGTGACCGTTTGCGATCGATGTCGATTCCACGCGCTGTTTTTCAGCAATCGGGAATGATGCATTCCGGCAGAGCGGAAATGGGATTAACGTATATGCACCGTAAGCCAGATACAGTGAGGTTGGTGGCTGGTTGTCAGCACACGATGGGGCGTGTTGGCTGGGATCATGACACAATCCCCACGATGAAGATTGTGTTGTGTGTCATCCATTTCCAATTTTGCGCTACCCTGCAGAATGCTGATCCACTCGTCATGTGGCTGCTGCAGAATCTCAGTAACACTATTCGGCGGACTCAGGATACGCTCGATCGTGACGTTTTTCCTGCTCAGCAGTGTTTCCAGAGCCTCCTTCTCTCCATCAGCCCTATCTGGTTTAAACAGATTCATTTCCGGCATGGCTTGCGATACCTGCAGTGTGAGTGATTGGTTTAAGGATATCGGCTGTTATCTACCGATGATCAAATCCATCGGTCCTCAGTTGGATATCCTTTGCAACGATACTCAGTTGCAGGGAGAGTGACATTCTCGCTGCATCGGTTATCCACTGCAAGCCTCACCTTGAGTGAAATACCAGACAGTTTGTCGATAATGTGCTCGATGTTGGTCAGGTTGGGCTACCGCCGGTGCCAGTCCCGCCTCTTACTAAAGTGAGTGGGTCTCATTTAAACTCGATTTGAGTGCGGTATCGCGACGATTGATCATTATGTCTTCAGTCTGTTTTGTGACTGGATTCGAATCGCGCTGCTGCCTGATCAGATTCTGCATCTCTTCCAATAGTTCGATTGAGACGACACCATCATTGCGCAAGCTCTTCAGCGTTACGTTGGCATGCTGCTCCCAAGCCTGTTGCTGTTGTTCAGTCGGGCTGATGAACTCTATGCCCTGTTTTTTGAGGGCAGAGAGGGCGGCGATATTGTCTTTACGATTCTGTTGGTTGAGTTTGATGAAGGTGGATTGGAGAGTCTGTTTCACCAGCTCCCGGTCAGCTTCAGTGAGTTTGTTGAACGCCTTCTCCTTGATCACCAACGTGGCATAGAGATAGGCGAGCGGAACCTGAGTCAGATAGTTGACCCGGGTATGCCACTGCAGTGCTATCGCACCGATGGGGGCACTGGCGATGGTATCGATCAAGCCGGTTTGAAGGCCGGTCAGTACATCGGTCAACGGCAGGGGGATCGGCGAAATACCCAGTTTACTGAAGATCTCCGCGTTCACCGTGTCGCCTTCCGGTATCCAGATCTTGAGGCCTTTCATGTTATCGGTGGTCTTAACCGGGGAGTTGGAGAGCAGGTAGGCGAATCCTCCTTCACTCAGGCCGAAGCTGATGAAGCCCTTCTTTTGCAAGCCATCGATGATCCGTTTATCCATCACCTCACGTACCGCATCCACCTCTTCAAGGTTGCGGAACTGGAACGGCAGTGTGTAGATCTGTGCGTCTGAGTAGATGCTGCTCAAGCCACCACCGGTGATGGCGCCACCCTGCAGCTGGCCGATACGGATTTTGCGCAGCACGCTGTTGTCGTTCCCCATCACCCCGCCGGGGTAGAAGCGGATTTTCACCCGTCCTTCACTCTTTGCATGAATCTCTTTCGCCGCCGCCCGCATCTGTTTCATCCAGCTGGTGCCATCCGGCGCCAGAGTGGCGATTTTCAAAGTGGTCGTGGCATGACTGACTGGGACCAGTATAAGTGTCATGATGAGTATGGCCAGAAGGCGGAGCATGTGTGTAATCCTCAAAGGTGAACGAGTGAAGTTGGTATTAAAGCTCTGTAGTTGATACGTGAGACTGATCCGATTGGACTCATCCAGGTTGTATGTCATTGGGATTTTTGGGGTTAATGCTCATTTACCCCAAGGCGCTATCCACTTTGCGGTGCACTCAGTTGATCCAACTACCGTAGTATAGATGCTCACTGTTTACAAGATGTTGCACTTTATGGATTCTAAAAATAATCTTCTTTAATCAATGACTTGGCTTGTTGCTGCGCCATGATGTTACTTAATGTCAGGCCGTTTATCACCGGGTCGGCCTGCAACACCTCATTAAGTAGCCTGTCATGTAGAGTTTTATCAAAAACCAAACGGGCATAGTGTCGAGCGTATTCCAGTTTCACCATCAGGTCCTGGCCTTCGGAGTAGTTCAAAGCCGACTCAAAATGTTGCTTGCCAAGTTCCGGTTTGCCGCCCAGCGCAGGAGGAATCTGACTGCGTATAACGCCCAGATAGAGCTGGGCGCGACCCTGTTCATAGCCCGGTTCCTGTTCGACCACCCGTAGCAGCAGGGACTCGGCTTTGGCCAGATCGGCAACCGCATTCCAGTCATCGCTGTGTGCCTGAATCCAGCCTGCCCAGGTAGCGCCATAGAGATAGAGGTCCTCCAGCTCGGGCGCTTCAGTCCTGGCCAGGGTGGCGGCAAACTGCTCATATGGCTTGCTGCTGTCACGGCAGATTTCCGGTTCAGCTTCACAGAATCCTGTGGTGGCGTAGTCCATTGCTTTTTGGCTGAGGTTTTTCTGCCGCTCTGGATCTTTGACCAGTCCACCTGCGTAAGCACCGTAGAGCCTGGCACCGGCGTAGAGCAGATCACGATCGTTCGGGCTCTCCGCAATGAATGAGTCGAGCAGCAGCAGATAGGCCGGTGCACCATGCCGCACCAGCTCAGGATCCGTTTGATTGAGCATGGCATTGGAGAGGTTGGTTGCCAGGCGACTGGTTGACAGTGAGCTGCAGCCGCTATCCAGGAGTAGTGCGGCTGCGCAGAGCAGTGAGACAGTGATAAGGCGACGACGGTTCTTGGTCATCCGCCGATTGTGACAGATTTCAGCGATGTTTTCTGCCGACCTGTTCCATGTGATGCAGCCAGCTTGTGAACAGGTTGCCGACAGAGCCGCTACCCGATCTGCGCCCTTTGAAAGTATGGAAGCATCCCTCCTCCTCCTCTTCAAATCGGGCCGCGCCAATGTTGAGGAACAGAAAGATCAGGAACAGATCCAGAATCAGTGCCCCAACCACCACAGGAACATGGATCACCGCATCGGTTTTCATCCAGCTGATGACTTCGGAATGGTTGCTGACCACCAGATAGAGCGTACCGAACAGCAGTGCAACCGCCAATAAAGAAAACAGATCTGCTACACGCTCATGTTTTCGGGAGTATCCCTTAAGACTTTTACAGACAGACATGGATTCATTCACCAAATTTATTTGGATGCAATCAGTATCAGGTTAGTCTTCAACGACAATAATCTCAAGCAAAATGGGTGATTTGGGATTTTTACCGCAAACTTGTGAGTGTGTATAGTAGGTTGCGGAAGTATCGTGTGAGATCCCGCAAGGTGCATGGCGATTCACTTCGAAAATGTCCTAATTACCTGCCATGCAACATAAAAACATATAAGGGGGTATGCAGTGGAACTAATCAAAGAACTGATCGGCGGGCTGAACAGCATTGTCTGGGGACCTGTCATGCTGGTGCTGATTCTGGGTACCGGGCTTTTCCTGATGATCGGCTTGAAGCTGATGCCATTGGCACGGCTCAAATATGGATTTCAAATGCTCTGGGGAGGCCGCGAAGGCCGTGGGGAAGGGGAGATCACCCCGTTCAATGCCCTGATGACCTCGCTCTCCGCAACCATCGGCACGGGTAATATCGCCGGGGTTGCCACCGCCATCGCTCTGGGTGGCCCTGGGGCTCTGTTCTGGATGTGGTGTACCGCGCTGGTCGGTATGGCCACCAAGTACGCGGAAGCGGTACTGGCTGTCCGTTACCGGGAAGTGGATGAGAACGGCAACCACGTCGGTGGTCCCATGTACTACATCAAGAATGGACTGGGCAGCAAGTGGGCCTGGCTGGGTACCCTGTTTGCCGTCTTCGGTGCATTGGCCGGGTTTGGTATCGGTAATACCGTACAGGCCAATTCGGTTGCTCAGGCACTGCTGAAAAATGAGAGTCTCGGTATCGATCCGGCCGTTACCGGTGGGGTGATGGCGGTGCTGGCCGCGCTGGTGCTGATCGGCGGTATCCGTCGGATCGCGGAAGTGGCCGGTAAACTGGTGCCCCTGATGGCAATCGCCTATCTGTTGGCCGGGGGTGTGATCATCATTCTCAATATTTCCGAGATTCCGGCGGCTATCGGTCAGATCATAGAGTATGCCTTTACCCCGGTTGCCGCCACGGGTGGATTTGCCGGTGCTGCGGTTTGGGCTGCAATTCGCTTTGGTGTGGCCAGGGGGGTCTTCTCCAATGAGGCTGGACTTGGTAGTGCGCCAATCGCACACGCCGCTGCGGCAACCGACAGTCCGGTGCGTCAGGGCACGGTTGCGATGCTGGGAACCTTTATCGATACCCTGATCGTCTGTTCGGTCACCGGCCTGGCGATCGTTGTCACCGGGGTCTGGACCACGGGCGAGACCGGGGCGGCACTCTCTTCTGCCGCTTTTGAGATGGCGCTGCCTGGTGTTGGCGGTCTGGTTGTCAGTGTGGGTCTGGCGGTGTTTGCCTTCACTACCATTCTGGGCTGGAGTGTCTACAGTGAACGTTGCGTTGAGTACCTTGCGGGTATTAAGGCGATTGTTCCATTTCGCGTACTTTGGATCATCATGATCCCGGTTGGCGCGCTGGCGCAGGACTATCTTAACTTTGTCTGGCTGGTGGCGGATACGCTGAATGCCCTGATGGCCATTCCGAATCTAGTTGCGCTGCTGATGCTCAGTCCGGTGGTTTTCAAATTGACTCGGGAATATTTTGAGCAGAATTCATTGAAGTAGGCGGTTGTTGGAGTTTCATCCGGCTCCCCCATTGCGGGGGAGCCTCTCATTGTCTGCACCGACAACGCTGCAACACGGCCCCTGTTCTGCTTGGGTGGCTCACTCGGGAACAGGATTGTTGTTAACCATGGTTGCTGCTGAGGATCGATTGCGCTCCTGGTTGATTCAAGCGGTGTGATCTTTCACAACGTCATCCGGGGTTGCAAAATTCTGTCTGAGATAGCGGATGATGTCATCCGATTCATAGAGCCAGCGGTCACCATCCTGTTGCTGAATTTTCAAGCAGGGTGTTTGCAACTTTCCACCAAAGTGCTGCAGCTCGCCAGCCCAGTTCGAATCGCTGGCTGCATTCCGTTGTTCGATCTTCAGGTTTAACTTGCGTATGACTCGGTTGACTTTGATGCAGAATGGGCAGAGGGGGAAGTGGTAGAGTGCCAAGCGACTGGTCTCTTGATCAACCTGTCGCTGGCGCGCCGGATCGCGCTGCAGTGGTTTGGAGATGAGACTGGTGAGCCAGTGCAACATCATTCGCTAGCTCTGTTTTGAACCACCCAGACACTCAGGTGAAGCGGGTACGGTGCCGCCATGGTTGAACCAATCCTCCGGCGTCAGGGTATGCAGTGCCAGGGCGTGAACACCTCCCTCGCTCAACTCTTCCGCCAAAACCTTGTTGACCCTACGGTGGCGTTGGATCAGCTTCTCCCCTGCAAAAGCCTCACTGACCAGTACCACCTTAAAATGGGATTCTGCCCCATCCGGTACACTATGATTATGGCTCTCATCGATCACTTCCAGGTGGAGCGGCTTGAAGGATTCCTGCAGCTTTTTTTCGATGATCTTTTGTGTGGTTGTCATATCACTACCTAGTTTGAGTATTTACATACCCTTGGATCAGGGTTCTATGTCATAGTTTCAGCGCTTCCCGGACAAAGGGTATAGTGAGTTTACGCTGGGCTGCAAGTGAAGCCTGGTCGAGTCGATCCAGCAGAATGGTCAGGAAGTGGATATCTCTGGGGGTTCTCTGTAACAGAAATTGAGCGGTTTCAACGCTCATCGACAGCCCCCGCAGTTCTGCATTACTCATCAGCAGCTCGAGTCGCTCCTCATCATTCAGTGGAAACAGATGGTAACAGGGTCCCCAGGTCAGCCTGGAGGCCAGATCGGCCAGATGCAGGGAGAGTTGCCCAGGCGGGCGGTCGCAGGCGACGATCAGTTTGGCGCCACGCTCCTGCAGTAGGTTGTAGAGATTGAAGATTGCCAATTCCCAGGCCCGCTCCCCGGCGAGTACCTGAAGATCATCCAGACAGACCAGGGAGAAACCATCCAGTCCTTCCAGCATCTCCGGTTGCAGGCCGTGTTCCGATTTGAATGGCAGATAGGCCGGCTGCTCTCCGTTGGACTGGGAGTGCTGACAGGCTGCCTGCAACAGGTGGCTTTTGCCTGAACCCGAGTCTCCCCAGAGGTAGATATAGGGATCCTGTTCGCCACGCAGGCGGGAGACCGCTTCACCGTTTCTGCCGATCACGAAATGGGCGAAATCGATCCGCGGTCTGATGCTCAGGCCGAGAGGCAGCTGGATGGGCATGGGATCAGGTCCGTTTTTCCAGCCGCAAAACGGTTTCCGCCATGCGTCTGCCCTGGGTGATGCAGATGCGTCTCTCCTCGTCGGTGATGGGTAGCTTGCTGTCACTCCCCGCCGTATGGCTGGCCCCATAGGGGGTGCCGCCACTCTGAGTGCTCAGCAGGGCGGTCTCGCTGTAGGGGATGCCCATCAGCAGCATGCCATGGTGCATCAGCGGTAGCATCATCGATAGCAGGGTACTCTCCTGCCCACCATGCAGGCTGGAGGTGGAGGTGAAGACCGAGGCGGGTTTGCCGATCATGGCGCCACTCATCCACAGCGAGCTGGTGGAGTCGAGACTGTACTTCATCGCTGCGGCCATGTTGCCGAAGCGGGTCGGGCTGCCGAGAATCAGACCACCGCAATCCCTGAAATCGGACTCGGCAACATAAGGGGCGCCCTGCTCAGGAATGGTGTCTTCAGTGGCTTCACACACCGTAGAGACTTCCGGGACAGTACGTAATTTGGCCTCCACGCCGGCGATCTCCTCAACCCCACGGGCTATCAGACGTGCCATTTCTGCGGTGGCACCGTGTCGGCTGTAGTATAAGATTAGGACTTGCGCCATAGGATTTGCTTCCATATGTGTTAGTGCTAACAGGCCCTATGGCCTGCCCGGGATCAGAGGATCTCCAGAACCTTTTCCGGTGGTCGACCGATGGCCGCCTTGCCGTTTTTGATGACAATCGGTCGTTCGATCAGCTTGGGATGAGCGACCATCGCCTCGATCAACTGCTTGCGGGTCAACTCAGGATTGTCGAGCTGATTCTGTTTGTACTCCGGCTCTTTGCGACGCATCAGTTCGCGTGGTTCCAGGCCGAGCATGTCGAGAATTGTCTCCAGGGTCTTACTGTCCGGCGGGGTTTTCAGGTATTCAACAATCTCTGGTTCCACGCCCTGGTCCTCCAGCAACTGCAGGGTCTGTCTCGACTTGCTGCAGCGCGGATTGTGATAGATCTCTGTGGTCATTCTGATTTCCTGTTTTATGTTGTTTGATGTTCATTGTATCCGGATGGTGATGGTCGCTCCATAATAATCCAGCGAGCAAGCGATCCATCCCTATCAAAATGGCGGCTTAATCGCATGTGGCCCACTAGTGGCCATAAACCTGCATTGGATGGTGTTATTGTCCTGCCGGGAAATGCCTGGGCTGGCAATCTTTCGTGATCTTTATCCCCTTCATGGTTTAATAGTGAGCAGGGTCTGTTGTAAATGCGGGATACCGAATCAGCCGGTTTATCACGCGAATCCAAACGGCCCTGTTGCCCTGAATAAGCGCCAACCATGACGCGAGAAGGAAACCAGTAATGAATCTACAGGACGCCAAACAGACCCTCTCTTCGAGCCTACGGCATGTTCGCGCCTTTCTGCGCCTGGTGTTCCACCATTTCGCGACCGATGGGGGGATACAGCATGTTGCCGCGCTGACCTATACCACGCTGCTCTCTCTGGTGCCGCTGATGACGGTGGTGCTGGCCCTGTTTTCGGTTTTTCCGGCCTCCGAGCGAATGTCGGAGCAGATCGAGAATTTTCTGTTTCAGAATTTTGTCCCGGCAGCCGGTGAGGCTGTGCAGGAGCATCTGAGGAATTTCAGTCAGAAAGCGGCCAAGCTGACCGGTGTGGGGTTTGTCTTTCTGGTGCTTGTCGCCCTGTTGTTGATGAGTAATATCGATAAGGCCTTCAATACCATCTGGCATGTCAGGAAGCCGCGTCCACCCCTGGCAAAGTTCACCGTCTACTGGGCAATCCTCTCGCTCGGACCAATCCTGATCGTGGTCAGCGTCGGTGTCACCTCCTACCTGGTCTCCATACCGTTACTCGAACAGGCCCAGGCCGTGGTGATGGTAAGATCGAAGCTGTTCAGTATGATGCCGGTACTGATTTCCGCTCTGGCTTTCAGTCTGCTCTATGCGCTGGTACCCAATCGATCTGTTCCCATGCGCCACGCCTTGCTGGGTGGCCTGCTGGCAGCCCTGCTGTTTGAGCTGTCAAAGCGGGGATTTGCTCTCTATGTGACCACCTTTCCAACCTATGAAGCGATCTACGGCGCACTTGCCGTGGTACCGATCTTTCTCATCTGGATCTATCTCTCCTGGCTGGTAACCCTGCTTGGGGCTGAGTTCACTTACTGTCTGGGTATCTATCGTGAGAATTGGCAGGAGCATGCACAGCAGCGGGGCGGTCCCTTTCTGTTGGCGCTGCGACTGCTTGGCCAATTAAGGGATGCTCAGCGGCAGGGTCTCTCCATGACCACCCGTCAGCTTCAGAGCCGCATCGCTGGTACTACGGAAGAGCGCATCGAAGCGTCACTGAGCAGTCTCTACAATGCCCACCTGGTACTCAAAGCGGATGAGAAAGGCTGGGCTTTGGCCCGAGACCTGAGGCAGGTGATGCTGAAGGATCTCTACCAGTCGGCCGCCTATGTGATCCCCGACAGGGATGAGCTGGCCGACATACCCATGGCCCTCGAGGAGCTGCTTGAGAGCTTGAACCTGACCCTTGAGCAGACCATGGACCGTCCGTTGGAGGCGTTACTGGACGAGCAGCACGGGTCAGCGGATTAAATTCAACCGGGTGACCAAATCGTTACACACTCTTGATTCGAAAGCGCTCGAAATGAGCTGTGGTTTCAAGTTGTTGCAGTGGGCTGATACTCGGGGAGGGGATCATCTCCTCGATCCGATACTCCTGACCGATGACGAAGAAATGTTTGGGCACGATGAGTGAGCTGCGGTTGTTGTGGCCCTGATCGATGAATATCCCGCCGTGATCTGGATTTGAGTCTTCTTCAGTCTGTTTATTGGCGAGTCGTAGGGTAATGGGTTCCAACTTACCTGCGACAAACTGTACACCGACTTCCAGCAGGCTGTCGCCACAGTTCATGGCCCGTTTGACGACACCCAGTTTCCAATCACTGCCCTGTTTGGTCTCATGGGTTGAGATCAGAATCAATTGTCCGATCAGTTCATTCGATACAGCCTGTCGCGGTATGCGCAAAGCGACGCCGGAACGACTTTGATTGCTGCGCAGTGCGAGAATTCTGTTGCTGCCGATGCTGTCGGCCGAATCTCGCATGCCAACCGGTTGAGTCATGGTGATCTCCTCATCACCAGGCTCTTTATTGGCGGTCTGTCCGAGCAGATATTGATAGGCGTTCTGTACCCCGATCCATACCATGATCTGGCCAGAGGTGTTATGTCTTTCACTGTCTCGCTTGAGTCGTATGTGCCAGGATTTGAGCATCCGGGCCAATAGATTGTTGGCCTCTTTGGTGGTTAGTCGATTCATGCAGGCCGGTTTGCTCTGTTCCGACTGTTCCATCCGGCGTAGCTGTTGGTGCAGCACTTTACTGACGGGACTCAGGTCGAACAGGGTAAACCTGGGCAGCGGCAGGTTTTCCAGGCAGTCTGGATGGTAGAGGTAGGGTGGCACCTCACCCAGCCGATCGATTACGTAGCGACCGGTAGCATCCTCATCCTTATCCGGTGCGATGACGTTGGCTTCATCGGCGAGTTCGTTCAGATAGTCAAAGCAGATTCTGGGTTCCCCCTCCTGCAGATGGCAAGGGTCCAACAGCAGCAGCAGGAGAAAACGGCTGTACTGATGGGATATCGTCGCCTGATGGGGTTCGCTCAGGTCATGATCCTCCATCTCCAGCAGATGCAGATTCTGTTCCCAGGCGTAGGTCATCAACCTTGAGGTATGCTGATAGGGGGAGACGCAACGGCAATCAAAATCCTCACAGGCCAACAGGTATTCGAGAACGAAATATTTGTTTGCGTCGTAGATTGCCTGCCCGAGTCGCTGCGCTGTTTTTTTATTCTGCTTACCGCTGATGCTCTGATTGACGATATGGCAATACCCATAAGCCATCTCCAGCATAACCCGTCGCACCAGGCTGATCGGTGCCTGTTGTTTGCGCTGGGACATGCCGTGTGCCAGCCGTATGGCCGGGGTGACATAGATCTGCATCAGCTCATCGCGTTTTTTTACCTGGCCGGGATAGCGGTTCAGGCGGCTCAGGCTGGTGATCACGTTTTCAGCTAGCTGCTGAGGGTTGGCGAAGGGAAGCGCGGTTGCCCACTGGGCTAATTGGTGCGGATCGGTCTCAACCAACGGATTTTCAAATGGGTCGGCCTTGGGCACAAAGAACTGAGGTTGCTTTGGTACAGGGGTCCGCTGGCTGAAAAAATCAAACATGGTGTGGTGTCGGTCCGTTTCCTTTATGCGGGTGACTAGGGCCTGTTAACAGGCCCTGGCGGAAACTATATCATTATTGGCTGCTGCAGGGATGATTAATCATCAACGCAGCATTGTCCCGCAATAGGTCTTTTTGTCAGTGGTTTATTTGATCGTAGTACAGATGAAGTATAATTCATGCGCCCTCTGAAAGGCCCCTGTTTTTTAGACAAAGTTATTGTATTTTAGTAGGTTAATTCTTGAATGTACCTGTATTGACATCTGCCATGGATAGCCTGGGATCCTCCCGCGCTTTGCTCAAGCTCTGATCCGTTTCAGGTTGTCGATTATGGTTTACCTCAATTGAACTTATCGGAATTAAGCATGAAAATGGCGGTCTGAAAGATCGTCCAAACCAGGGCTGATTGAATGAGTGACAACAGGCCCTAGACGAATACCGATCCACTGGAGAGATCTATGCATTGCAACAATCCCCTGAGCCGTATCCTGTTGATCTGTGGATTGTGGCTGTTTATCCAACCGGTCGTGGCCGAGCCGGTGGATTTTGAACTGCCGGGCCTGGATGGCAAAAATTACCGCCTTTCCGACTATCGCGGGAAATGGGTCCTGGTCAACTACTGGGCTACCTGGTGTCCTCCGTGTCGCGAGGAGCTGCCGGAACTGGAGGTGTTCCACAACAATCACAAAGATAAGGATGCGGTGGTATTGGGTGTGGCCATGGAGCGTATCGATCCGCACCGCTTGAAGACCTTCGTCGACGAACAGTTTCTCAGCTATCCGATCCTGTTGACCAAGCCGGCGGCACGTACCGAGCTGGGGCGGGTACCCGGTCTGCCAACCTCATTTCTGGTTAATCCTCAAGGTGAGTTGGTTGCCCGTCAGGTTGGACCGGTCACCCTGGAGGATCTGGAGACTTTCATAAATGAAGAGACCAACTAGGGACAAGTGATTTGCAAGCCCTAAGGAGCGATAGATGATACGAACCATCCTGATGCTGGTTTTGTTCTGCCTGACGCTTGCCGAGGCATCTGCTGCAACCCGGGATCCGGGGGAGCACTTTTTCAATCAATCTCTAGGGGATTTCAGTGAAGAGCTGATGGTCGCCAGGGAGGAGGGGAAAAAGGGTGTATTGATCATGTTTGAAATGGATGAGTGTCCCTTTTGTCACCGTATGAAGAGCCGTGTGCTCAACCAGGTGGCGGTACAGGACTACTTTCAGCAGCATTTCCAGATCTATACCGTGGATATCGAAGGTGATGTGGAGATTTCCGACTTCAAAGGAAATCCGATTAAAGAGAAGGATTTTGCCTTCAGACACTTCAAGGTAAGAGCAACTCCGGTGTTCGCATTTTTTGATCTCGATGGCAAATTGCTGACCCGTTTTACTGGCGCGACCAATAGCGCCGATGAGTTTATGTGGCTGGGTGAGTTCGTTGTGGACGGCCACTACAAGTCGACCAACTTTTCCCGGTACAAAAGAGCCAAGAAAAAGGAAATGCGCAAGTAGTGGTTAGGTTGTCGAACAGAGCCTGTTGCAGGCGATTGCTGCTGTTTCTGCTGAGCACGATTTGCGGCTGGGCAATGGCGGTGGAGCCCCTGCCTTCCCCGCTGACGCTGGAGTATGCCCTGAGTCTGGCCGATGCGGAACATCCGGATCGCACACTGGCTGATGCAGACCTGGCCCAGGCTGAAGCCGCCAGACACCTGGCCGATTCACAAGATGATCTGCGTGTCGACCTGAGTGCCGAACTGCGTGCCATCGAGCCCTCGGAAATCGCCGTCTATCAGACCCACAACGACAGCCTGGCAAGGCTCAAAATCAGTAAACAGCTGTACGATTTTGGACGCACCGCGCACGCCCTGGAAGCTGCGGATGCGGATCTGGAGTCCCGTCGCTGGCAGCTTATGGCGGTACGTCAGCAGCGCAGGCTCGATGTTATGGCCCGCTACTTCAATGTGCTGCTGGCCGATCTGGAGAATGCCCGCGACACCGAGGCTCTGTCGATCGACTACATCCGCTTCGATCGGGCTAGAACCAAAAATGAGCTCGGCAGGGTCTCCGACGTGGAGATGCTTGAGCTTGAAAGCCGCTACCAGCAAAGCAGAAGAAAGGTGACGTTGAGCGGTAACCGTCAGCGTATCACCCGCTCCCAGTTGGCAATCAGTCTGAACCGTCCCCTCGATCTTCCCGCTGAGCTGGAAATGCCCAATTTCGAAGCGCAGGACGAAGTAGGGGATGTTGATGAATTGGTGGCCTTGGCGTTGACCGGTAATCCGGGGATGCAGAAACTGAGAGCGGAGCTTCAGGCGGCACAAAAGCAGCTGCAGGCGAGTGAATCGGAAAGCAATCCAGTGATTCGTGCCCAGCTGGAGGCGGCGGCCTATGAGCGGAAACTTGGTGGACGGAATCCGCTGACCGCAGCGCTGGTGTTTGAAGTGCCTCTCTATCAGGGTAGTCGTGTGGACGCGGATACCGCCAGACAGCGGGCCAGAGTGCAACAGAAGCAGGCTGAGCTGGCGGCTTATGAGCTTGCCCTTCGACAGCAGGTTCTGGACTATTGGATGGAACTCAATCAACTGCGCGTGGCCGGAGAGGAGATCAGTGTCACCGGGGATTACAGGGATCTCTACCTGGATCGCAGTCGCACCCTGTATGAGCTCGATCTCTCTTCAGATTTGGGTGACTCGATGACCCAGATTGCCGATATCCAGTTCCAGCAGGCGAAGAATACTTATCAAATACAGTTGGCGTTGGCCCACCTCAAGGCATTGACGGGTGGCTTGCTGGAACAGCAAACCGGTACCGGGAAGCCTTAGGGCCTGAGCGTAAAGGCCTGTACCGGCCTTGAACAGGACGGCAGTTTAGTCAACCATTGACTTGCCACAGTTGAGTGGTTTTTTCAGCCGCAACAGAGATTCTGTTATCCCAGTAAGTTTGTCGTGGCTGACGAGTGGTGGCCTGGCTGGGTAAGTGGATAAAATCTAATAAGTGTAAGGGGGGGTAGTCATGAGGGTGCTGATGATAATCTGTCTGTTGTTCAGTGGACAGTCTGTGGCCCTGGATCTGGAAGCGGTGACCAACTGGTATCAGCAGGTTGAGCTGAGTACTACAGTGGATGGCATGGTCAGTCGTGTGAATGTCGGGGTGGGCGAGAAGGTCAGTCGCGGAACCATACTGATCGAACTGGACCAGCGGGTCTATACAAGCCGCCTGGCAGCCGCCGAGTCGAGACTGGAGGCGGCTACGCAGCAGAATGCGGAGGCTAAAAGAGAGTTGGATCGCTCGCTTGAACTCTACGATCGAACACTGCTGTCCGACCATGAGCGTAAGCAGGCTGAGATCGAAGCGGCAGAGTCTGATGCGGCTTTTCGGGAGGCGGATGCGCAACTGGCCAAGGTTCGATTGCATATCGATTACAGCCGTATCACCGCGCCGTTTGATGGTATTGTAGAGGAGATCCACGTCCAGCCCGGCCAGGCGGTAGTAAACCGCCAGCAGGCACAGTCGCTGCTCAATCTTTGTCACACCGGGCGAATGAAGGTCACTACTGATGTCACTGTTCAGCAGGCTGATGCCCTGAAGCCGGGCATTAGCGTGCAGATCGGCGTGCGAGGTCAATGGTTGAACGGTGAGATTTCCAGAGTGGGTCTGAAGCCGGTAGCTGAAGATGCGAATGGTGCCCGATATCGGCTTGAAGCGACTTTTCAACCGCCCGAGTCGGTGGTGATCCGGGCTGGTGAGAAGGCTGTATTGAGGATAGCAGATGAGTGATCGAAACAGCACCGGAGAGATCTGTGTGCGGTGTTTTGTTGGTGGTCGGGTGCAGGGAGTCTTCTATCGGGCTTCCGCCAGGCATGAAGCCCAGCGATTGGGGATTACCGGGTTTGCCAAGAACCTGAGTGACGGGCGTGTGGAAGTCGTTGCCTGTGGCCGTGCTGATGCCTTGGATGAACTCAAGGATTGGCTGCGTAAGGGGCCTTCAGGCGCCAGCGTTTCCGGAGTCTCCTGTGAGGTGCTCGATCAGCATAACTATGGTGACTTCACCATAGGTTAATTTGTGCTAACAGGTCCTAGCGTCTCCTAAATGGACACTAAGGCCAGCAGACAAGCTTCCGGATCAATAGGAATTCAAAGTTGCGCCTTGATCCCTGCCAGCGCTCATTGATGGCAGGCTGTGATGCCGCGTGATTCGGCCGGCCGTTAGCTTCGTTGGGTCAGTTTTTTCCAGCTGACCGGTAGCCACTATTGAGAGTAACCGGGTTGGTCCAGGGGTCTGAACTTCATGGTTGGATCAACGGGAACCTGGGTTTGTTGCTGGTATCCCTGGGCGGCAGATGGTGCAGGGTTGCCGTAGTAAGCTGAGCCACCTTGAGGTTCGGCAATCTGAGGTTGAGCATAGGTGGGGGTGGTTGGCTGAGCCAAACTCTGCATCGTCGATGGTTGATCCATGGGTCGGAACTGGAACTGCTCCTGGGGCGCGTTGGCGTAGGGGGTTGCCTGTGGCATCGCCGGTTGTGGCTGTTGATAGACGGGAGCGGCCTGCTGCTGGTAGGCGGGAGTCTGCGGTGCTGGTTGGCTGGGCTGCTGATAAGCGGGGTTGGCTGGATACTGGGTTGATGGCGCTGCATAACCAGCCGGAGCCTGAGGGTAGCTTGTGCCCGGATAGGCGCCATATCCCTGGGGGTAGTAGGGATAGGCCTGGGGGGCATAGTAGGGTGCGTCGTAGTTGTCGTAATAACCTCCCTGGTTTCTGTCATAGCCACCGAACATGTTGCGCATCGGGTTCATCATGCCACCCATCATGTTGCCTGGATTGACATTGAACTGCCGGGTATCCCCTTCAGCATGAAGATCCGTAGATCCCAGGATGATCAGTGTGCAAAGTGAAAGCCATTTCAAACGTCTCATGTTGTGATACCTCTGGTGGGGTGGTCGTTTTATCGGCATGTGGTACTTATTGTTTTTTACGATATTACTACCACATCTTATTCCTACATGATAATACACCAAGCGGATTGGCGATAAACCCGGCATAGTCCGAATTATTTACCCTGGAGATTGAGAAATGCGCCTGCCGCCTTTGACCGATGGCCATATCATCAAACGATACAAACGATTTCTGGCCGATGTGGAACTCTCGGGTGGTGAGGTGATTACCGTGCACTGCCCAAATACCGGCAGTATGTCGGGATGTTGGGAACCGGGGGCAGCGGTACAGATCAGTCACAGCGACAACCCTCGCCGAAAACTCCCCTGGACCCTGGAACGGGTGGATATGGGGCAGGGTTGGATCGGGGTCCATACCGGTCGAACCAATCCGGTCATCGAGGAGGCGCTTCGGTCTGGGGCGTTGGCGCCGTTCTCTGATTATCCCGAGGTCAGACGTGAAGTCGCTCATCAGAGTCAGGGAGTACGCTCCAGATTTGATTTTATGCTGCCGGGAGGAGAGAGGCAGGATGTCTGGATTGAAGTGAAAAACGTCACCTTATGGGAGCAGGATTGCCTCTGTTTTCCTGATGCGGTGACAACCCGCGGACGCAAACATCTGCAGCAACTGGCCCAGTTATGCGATGCGGGACAGCGGGGTGTGATGATCTATGCACTGAATCGCCCTGAAGGTGACTGTTTCAAACCGGCGGACCATATTGATCCGGAGTATGGTCAGTTGTTGCGGCAGGTGGTGCAAAAGTCTGGGGTGGAGCTGATGGCGCTACGTATTGGCCATAGCGATGAGGCGATGAAGGTTACAGGTGAGGTGCCTATCAGGCTGGATTGAAGTGGTTTCAGTAACCCATGGAAGCCAGATCGAGTCCCGAGGGGATCTCCGGGAGGGCATTCAGACCGCTGACGACTTCACCATCAGCCTGCAGACTCAACCAGCGATACCCGGGGGGAGCCGGATCGATGGCAAAGTCATCTTCACCGGCGGTGAATTGTACGCAGGTCGAGGGGCTGCCGAGAATTTTCAGACCCTGGTAGGTGGTTTCAAAATTCTGATGGATATGACCGCAGAGTATACCCTTCACCTGGGGGTGCTTCTGCAGCAAATCAAAGAAGGCCTGAGGTTGCTCCAATACCATGGTATCCATCCAGCGGCTGCCCACTGGCAGTGGGTGGTGGTGCATGGAGATCAGGGTGTGTTTGTCCGGGTGTTGTTCGAGAAGTTGTTTCAGCAGGGCCATCTGCTTCTTATCGATGCGGCCGCCGTCACTGCCCGGAATGGTGGAATCGAGAAACACCAGCGACCAGCCTTTGGACTGCACACTGGGGATACAGTGAACATTGTCCTGGTTCAGCAGCTGAGTCATTTTTCCTGGCTGGTCATGATTACCGGGCAGACAGTAGGTTGGGATTTCGGTCAGTTTGAATCTGCCGAGCAACCTTTTGTAGCCACTGTCGGAGGCGTCATGCACCAGGTCGCCGGTGGCCATGATCAGGTCGGGTCTGCCCGCCTCCCGCAATGCCTGTTCCAGGATCTGGTCGAATGTTTCAAGGGTATTGATACCCAGCAGACAGCGTGAAGGGTCCGCATAGAGATGACAATCCGTGATCTGAAGTACGTTCAATCCATCAGCAGGCATTTGCCGGAATATTTCTGGCTTGTTGTCGGGATGGCTACTCATAGAGCGTTTCATCTTTATGTTTTTCAAGCTGACGAGCAATTTGATTCTCCAGGCCCCAGCAGGATGATCATTATTATATTGTCATAATATTAGATCAGGAATCATCAAATCTAAAACTGATATTTTGCTTCAATGTCCTAAACTTAGGAATTGTTCCACATTCTGCGTCGAATTCTGTTGATAGGTTAACAGTTTTACGCCAATTAATTTTTTCTATTGCCTCGTCTACAATATAGATTATGACGCTTAATGAACTACGATACATCGTTGCTGTGGCCCAGAAACGACACTTTGGCCACGCGGCCGAGGCTTGTTACGTCAGCCAGCCTACACTCAGCGTAGCAGTTAAGAAGCTGGAAGAGGAGTTGGGAGTCGGGCTGTTTGAACGGGGGCAGGGTGAGGTCTCACTGACGGCAGCGGGAGAGCGCATTGTGGCCCAGGCCCAGCGGGTATTGGAAGAGGCCGGAACCATCCGGCAACTCGCCAGCCAGAGCGTGGATCAGCTGGATGGCCCCCTGCGGGTCGGCGCCATCTACACCGTCGGCCCCTATCTGTTTCCCAAACTGATACCTGTTCTGAATTCCCGTGCAGGGCATATGAGCCTGATTATCAAAGAGAATTTTACTGCGAATCTAACTGAGCAGCTGAAGCAGGGAGAGCTCGATGTGGTGGTGATCTCGCTACCCTATGAGGAGCCCGGGATCGTCACCAGACCACTCTATGAGGAGTCCTTCTCTGTGCTGATGCGGGTCAATCATCCGCTGGCCGCACACGAAACCATCTCAGTGGACCAGTTGGAGCAGGAGTCGGTATTGATTCTCGGTGAAGGCCACTGCTTCCGGGAGCAGGTGAAAGCGATCTGTCCCGGATGTCTGCAACACACCAACGGAGAAGTCAGTCTGCAGAAGAGTCTTGAAGGCGGATCGCTGGAGACCATCCGTTACATGGTGGCCAGCGGCATCGGGATCTCGATCCTGCCCGATTCCGCCATTGGCGGGGAGTCGCTGCGCTGGGATCTGTTGACTACCCGTCCATTGACTCAGGAATCGCCCAAACGCTGTATCGCCATGGCCTGGCGCAAGAGCTTTCCCAGACCCCGGGCTGTTGAACTGCTGGGGAAATCGATCAGGGCCAGTGATCTGAATGGGGTCACTCTGGTGGAGGGAGAGCCGACCGTGGAGTTGGCTGTCGGCTGAGTCCTCACCACCCGGCCACTGACTGAGCGATCAAAAACAAACTCAGATGACCCGGTCATTTCCTCCGTCGATGGGAATCTGGGCGCCAGTGGTTTTACTGAATCGCAGATCACAGAGTTCCGCTACCAACTCAGCCACATCATGGCTGGTTATCTCACACCCCAGCAGATTGCGTTTTTTATACGCTTCCACCGACAGGTCATAGTGTTTGGCTCGGATCTCCAGTACCTCAGGTGTCCAGATACCGGTGTCGAAGACCGCATCAGGATGCAGGCTGTTGATTCGGATATTGTCCCTGGCCCACTCCATGGCAATGATTCTGGCCAGCTGGTTGAGTGCTGCCTTGGAGGCGGAGTAGGCTGCCGCACCTTGTCCGGGCGCAGGAACATTCTTTGAGCCAATGACCACCACCCGTCCCTGCCTGGCGGCGGATTTGAGATAGGGGTGTGACTCCCGCAACAGGGCCAGATTGGCATCCAGGTTGACCTGCATTACCTGACGCCAGTTGGCATCTTCAAGTTCGGCAATATCACAGCCGGACGGGAAGATACCCGCATTCAGCACCAGCATGTCGAGGCCGCCGAATTTCAAGCAGGTGTCTGAAAGTGCCTGTTGCAGTGCCAGGGTATCGGTAACATCGCATTGAATGCCGAGAAAGGCCTGCTCGGAAAACAGCTGAGTGATCGCCGGATTCCGGTCGAGTCCCACCACCGCAGCACCCCGTTGTAACATGGAGGCTGCGCAGGCTTTGCCGATGCCGGATGCAGCACCGGTGATCAGTGCCACTTCACCCTGGAAAGCGGGCGCACTACCGGCCTTGCGCAGCTTGGCCTGCTCCAGTTCCCAGTACTCCACATCAAAAATGTCCTGGCTCGACAGGGCTTGCCATTGATCCAACATCTCCGCCCGTTGAATGATGCTCATGGTATGCCGATAGATATCAGCCACGATGCTTGCCTGAGCACTGTTTTTTCCAACGCTGAGCATGCCTAGATCGGGATCAAGCACCACCCTCGGCGCCGGATCGAGCATCTCCACCGGGGTGCGGGCAAGTGGTGCATGTTGTTCGAAATAGCGTTGATAGTTGCCAACATAGTCGATCACTTCACAGCCGATCATCGGCAGTTGTTTGGTGCGCAGCACATGATCCGGAGTGGCCGGCCCACGGCTGGCGATCTGCTCAAGGTCGGCGCGCTGGCAGAAGCTGAGCACCTGCTCTGTGCGGTGGCTCTGCAGGATCATCGGGGTGCCGGCGACATCGGAGATCTCCTTGCGCAAGCGGGCCAGGCGTTGCGGCTGGACTTCGCTCTGCTGCAGCTGTGGGGAGATCTCCCAGGCACTGTTTTTTTGCAGGTATTGTTCTGCTTCGTCGACCAGCTGGATCATCCTTTCATAGGATTGTCTGGCGTCATCGCCAAAGCTGAAAATGCCATGATTCATCAACACCATACCCAGGGTCTGATCGTTCGCCTGCTGGGAAAATTGCTCGGCCACCGTACGCGCCAGATCAAAGCCCGGCATCACATAGGGGATGACGACGACCCGTTGCTGATAGAGCTCTCTGATGCGCTGCTCGCCCTGAGGGGTATTGGTCAGGGTGATGATTGCATCCGCATGGGTGTGATCCACATATTTGTAAGGCAACACGGCATGCAGAATGGCTTCAACCGAGGGGGTAGGTGCGCTCGCCAGGGTCTGATGGGTCTTCAGCTGGTTGACCATCTCACTGTCACTGAGGGACTCAAGCTGAGCAAGGCGTAACAGGTGATCCATACGCACCGGGGTGAACCCAGGCGCTTCGATGCTGGCCAGATCCCAGCCACTGCCTTTGACGTAGAGGATCTGCTGATCCTCTCCGAACAGGTCCGGCTCCACGATCTTGACGGAGGTGTTACCGCCACCGTGAAGTACCAGCGTGGGATCTGAACCGAGTAAGCGGGAGGTGTAGACCCGTAGCGACAACTCATTTTCGCAGGCCGCCGCTTCAGTTGGGTTCCATTGGCTCTTCATCGCGCCTCTCGCTGATTGGTACAGTTTATATGTTACACCGCACTAGGCTTCGAGGCGTGTTTGATACTCTGACGGATCGTTACACCTTATGCCGTGGAATTTTAGCTGGGAAGAGGTGGCTAACACTAAAAATTGTCGGTCGAGGTGAACAGCCCGACCCGCAGATCCTTGGCGGTATAGATCTCCCGGCCATCGACCTTCATGACACCGTCGGCCACACCAAGTACCAGCTTCCGGGTAATGACCCGTTTGACGTCGATCTGGTAGGTGACTGACTTGGCTGAGGGCAATACCTGACCGGTAAACTTAACCTCGCCTACGCCCAATGCCCGACCGTGGCCCGGATTGCCGATCCAGGCAAGAAAGAAACCGACCAGCTGCCACATGGCATCCAGGCCCAGACAGCCAGGCATTACCGGGTCTCCGGGGAAATGGCAATCAAAAAACCATAAATCGGGATTGATATCCAGCTCCGCCTGGATCTCCCCCTTGCCGAACTCACCACCCTGATCTGCAATCTTGGTGACGCGATCCATCATCAGCATATTCGGGGTAGGCAGTTGTGCATTGCCCGGGCCAAACATATCGCCGCTGCCGCAACTCAACAACTCATCGCGGTTAAAAGAACTCTGTTTGGTCATTCTGCTCATGCCTCTCAATTTAGCGATCCACCCGGCCGGGGCGGAAAAACCCCGTAGTGTCCTAGTTCGGATAGGGTTGTGTCAATCGCTCTGATGTAATTGTTGTTCAAATTATCTATTCATTAACACTGAGCTTATGTGATTGACGATGTCCGTCACAGGAATGAACTGGTTTTCCGAATCACCGCGCCCCCGATATTCCACCTGGCCCTGGTCGAGGGATTTGTCGCCAACCACGATTCGATGGGGTATGCCGATCAGTTCCATATCGGCAAACATAAAGCCGGGTCTGACGTCACGATCATCCAGCAACACCTCAATGCCGACAGCATTCAGCTGCTCATAGAGTTTTTCCACCGTCTTCTTGACCCGTTCAGACTTACTCATTTTCATTGGGCAGAGCGCCACCTGAAACGGGGCCAGTGAGGTCGGCCAGCTTATACCCCGGTCGTCATGATGCTGTTCGATCGCGGCGGCCACCACCCGGGTGACGCCGATACCGTAACACCCCATGGTCATCACCACGGCCTTGCCGTTCTCGTCCAGCACTGTGGCATTCAGCGCCTGGCTGTATTTGTCCCCGAGCTGGAAGATATGGCCGACCTCGATTCCCCGGGCAATGGTCAGTGTGCCCTGACCATCCGGACTCGGATCCCCTGCCTGGACATTACGCAGGTCGGCAACCCTGGCAGGTTGTTCGAGGTCCCGTCCCCACTGGATGTGAAACAGATGTTTGCCATCCTGATTGGCGCCGGCGCTGAAGTCTTTCATCTGTGCCACACTGCGATCCACAATGATGGGTATCGGCAGATTGACCGGACCCAGTGATCCGGGGCCGGCTCCCAGGCTTTCGCGGATCTCCTCCTCGGTGGCGAAACAGAGGGGTGTGGCGACCTCTTCAAGCTTTTCCGCCTTGATCTCATTCAGTTCGTGGTCTCCTCTGACCAGCAGGGCGATCAAGCTCGAATCACTCTCCTCGGCCGCTTTGACGACCAGGGTTTTCACCGTGTGGTCGATCGCTTGGTCGAACTGCTCCACCAGCTCTTGAATGGTTTTCGCATCTGGCGTATCCACCAGAGACATCGGCTGATCCCCGTCGCTGTTTGCCTGCGCCACCGCGACCGCTTCCGCCAGCTCAATATTTGCCGCATAGTCACTGCCACTGGAAAATGCGATCGCATCCTCTCCGGACTCGGCCAGTACATGAAACTCGTGGGAGGCGTTGCCACCGATGCTGCCGGTGTCAGCGGCCACCGGACGGAAATCGAGTCCGCAGCGGGAGAAGATACGGCTGTAGGCCTGATGCATCTGATCGTAGGTCTGTTGCAGTGACGACTGATCGAGATGGAAGGAGTAGGCATCCTTCATGAGAAATTCCCGGGCACGCATGACACCGAACCTGGGACGGACCTCATCGCGAAATTTGGTCTGGATCTGATAGAAGTTGACCGGTAGCTGTTTATAGCTGCGCAGTTCATTGCGCGCCAGGTCGGTAATGATCTCTTCATGGGTGGGGCCATAGCAGAAATCCCGCTGATGGCGATCATGAAGACGCAGTAACTCCGGGCCATACTGTTCCCAACGGCCCGACTCCTGCCACAGCTCTGCAGGTTGAATCGTCGGCATCAACACCTCGAGGGCGCCCGCCCGGTTCATCTCCTGGCGAACGATCCGTTCAACTTTACGCAGCACCCGTAAGCCCAGGGGCAGCCAAGTGTAGAGTCCGGATGCCAGTTTTCTGATCAGACCGGCACGCAGCATCAACTGGTGGCTGGCGGTTTCGGCATCCGCCGGGGTCTCCTTGACGGTGTGGAGTGGAAACTGGGAAGTACGCATGAGTAGCATTCAGCCTTAAGTGTGAAAAAAGCGTGATTCTATCCCGCATTGTCTGGCGGGTCACCATTAGACTCTGTTGCGGGTGTTGAAAGGGAGACTTTTTTGGCTTGTCGGTCGGTGATCGGCCGGTAAGCTTCGATGGTATTCCAGCATCCGGGCATAGTGGCTATCTGACCCTGCAGACGCTGCTTGACCCGACTGGCGGCAACAAAGGCACTCTGTCCTCTCGAGTCGATTGATTGCGCAGGGCAAGTGACCCGCTCAACCCTTAGGCCGACAGCCGTCAATGAGTGTCTGGCTCTGCAGCCTGAAGCACTCTGCCCTCCTTGGCCTCAGCCACTGGCCGTTCTACGGCCCGTCAGGCTATGGTTCATCCTTCATGGCAATTGCATGAGTCTCTTCAATGTAGGCGATCTCGGCTTCGGTCAACTCGATGTTGTCGTAACCGGTCATCATGGTCTTGATGTAGTGGGTGGGTGTCTTGCCGGTTGTAGTCATGTAGATATGGATGATCACAAAGGTACCCATCAGGAATGCCGCCGCGGTATGGATGAAGGCGATCAGAGTCAAGCCATCAGCCGACCAGCTATGGCCGCTCCACAGGTCGTACACCAGGTAGATGATGCCGGAGGCCCAGAGGGCGGGACCGATCAGCACCATGAACGCCATATAGGCCATCGACTGGAGGGCATTCTGTTTCCTTTGCAGTCCTTTCTTGTAAGGGTGAGGTTCACCGGCAAGAATGCCGTAGGCATAAAATCGGATTACCTTCAGTACACCTTCTTTGAACAGATATTGCCGCCATTGGCCGGTGGTGAAATTCCAGAAGGTGGTGAAGATCCAGAGCACGATCAACGCCAATGCACCGTAGGTATGGATCACCACAGCGGTCTGAAAATCGAGCAGGCTATGGGTGCCGTGCAGGCCCAGTCCGGTGTAGAACAGGGTGAAAATCAGTATCGCCTGAGACCAGTGCCAGAAGCGCTCGTAACGGGTGTAGATCATGACATAGTGTTTTTCACCCCGTGTCTTAATCTTGGTGTTGTGGCTTGAGTTGTTGGTTTGACTGCTCATTGTGCACCTCCCTGTGATAGTTTCTTGCTGAAGATCTTGCGCAACAGGGCATGCAGCAGTACCCCAAGCAAGGCACCGCCGAGTGCGAGATAACCCAGAATATCGAGCCAGCCGAAGCTGTCCCGCCCAGGCATGTAAAAACCGTTCAGATCCGCCAGCCGTCCCTCCCTGCTATGGCAGTCGGCACATCCCATGGCGTCCTCTTTAGGGGCCACCATGTGGGTGATTGGCCAGAATGAGTAGGTCTCGACGAAATCGAACTCACCGCTGTAGGGTACATTGTTCTTTTTCATCCCCACCTTGATGGCCCGGCCGAAATCGTAGTTGCCCCAATAGGCGTCATCGTCTTCACCCCACAGGTGCATATAGACCATGGTGTTGTTGCCTTTGTCATAGGGCTGGATGGTATGCATGCGTTTGAACGGCCAGATGCGGGATTTGCCGTCGTTGTGGCTACCCTGATAGCCGTTGATCTCAACCGGTCCCTGGCTGGGATCGAATTTGGTTTCGATGGTGGTGTAGTTCATCTGGCCGTCAAACCAATCGTAATGGGGTGCCAGGTTTTCCGCGTATTCAAAGCTGCCCTTGATCGATTTATAGGTGGCCCGATGGGCACCATTGGCCTGGGTGTAGTTTTTCTCCTTGAAGCCGGCGCCATCCTTGGTTTTACCCGCAGTACGCCAGTCCCAGTCCACCATGGTGGCAACGCCACCGCGGGCGATGGTTGGGATATGACAGGTCTGACAGGCGATTTTATCGGTATGACCGTTTAGCTTAATGCCGACCAGTGAGCTGTAGTTGTGAGGCGCTTCACTATGGCAGGATTCGCATGTGGCCACATCCCGACGCTCACCGGGCAGACCCAATCCCTCGGTATCATGTGCGATCACGTTATAGCGGCTGCCAGCCCAGATATGCTGTCGGGTAACATGGCAGGTTGTACAGGCGAAGTTGAGACCTTCGGCGTCCATATGCACATCCAATTCCCGGCTGGGTCGCTTCAGGGATGAATCCAGGTCGCCATGTTTGACCCCATCACCGCCACCGCCATAGAAGTGGCAGGAGCCGCAGTTTTCCCGCCCAGGTTTTCCCACACTCTGGGCCACCTTGCTCCAATCGATCGGCTTTTTGCCCTCAAACATGATTGAGCAGGCTTTGTTACCGGTTGAGTTGGGGGTTTTGTAGTAGCTGCCGGTTCGGTCGTGACACACCAGGCAGTCGATATTCTCCTGTTTGGAGAAATCAAAATTCTCATCCTTCCAGCCATAGCCGGCATGACATTGAGCGCACATCCCCTCATTGCCTTTTGCGTTGGTGCAGAAGGTGTTGATCAGGGTCTTCTTACCCAGCTTCTGGCCGCTGCTTGGATGATCGTACTCCCAGGTCCAGTGAATCGACTGCATGAAGTGACGACCCGCTTCGGTGTGACATGAAAGGCAGGCTTCCGTCACTTCCGGACCGTTGTTGAAATTCTTCTGCAGGATCTCGAATTTACTATGGTCTGCGGTCGACTCCCCATCGTCCCGGATACTCGGTCCGGTATCCTCGACGATGCGAAAATTCATATCACTGTCCACCGCTTGACTGCTGTGATCTTCGGCAGCCTGGGTGGTGTGGGGCAGGAGTAGCATCAGGGCGCACACGCCAGCTCTGATACTGGACTTGGCAGCCAGTAAGTGTTGTTTATGCATCTTGATTCCGTGATGACGGTTGTGACCGCGACACATAAACAGCTTCGGCCCGGTCCTGTTTATTCCTACCTGAAGGCTTAGATTCAGGTGCTCAATTAATGGGATGTTTTGTCCCTGTCGGGCTGAGCGTACTCGGCTTCCTACCCCATGACATTGATAATTCCCAATGCCTGTGCCAGCAGCACGCCAAGTTTCCAGGTCATGCCGATTGTCAGGGGTACGAGTAGAAAGTGGTAGCGCGCGGTGAGTGCGAACTACCAGCGTGACAGCTCTTTCATCATCGGGTCCAGCATGCGATGCCTCCTGCTAATTGAATGAGCTCAGCCTCAGTCAACTTCAGCAATCTCTGCTCCATTCACTCAGCTGTTTGGGTGTAAGCACAACAGGTTTTGTTTAAAAACTGACTGAGATGCTGACTGGGCCTCACCCCCATGGGTTGTGTGATCTGCTCTCTAACCGAATGGTGGATCACAATCAGAGGGTCTTGGCCCAGTCAGTATGAACAGCATTCAAGTCTCCGCAGAGTGAGATGATGAATGCTGTAGAGCAAGCACGATAGGGAGCAAACAGGGCTGTGGTCATGGATGGTCCGCAAAAACTACATGAACTGTAAGCGTTTGTTGTTATTGATAAAAATAAAAACTGGGCGTATTTGTGCGCGATACCCTATCCGTTGTAGTTCCTGGCAGATCTCTATTTAAAATGCAGTCCACAAATGAACGCGAATAGACGCAAAGGGTGAGTTGCCTGTGAGCTGAGCCTGATCTGGCAGATTTCTCAATGCTGGAGCCACTCTGTGCCGGATGGCTTGGGTCGAAATTATCGAGACCTGCGTTCTGATTGACGAGGGTTCGTGGTGCTTCGCGTTCATTCGCCGCGAATCGAAGTTACGCCTGCCACAGAGCAATGCTCGTTCGCTCGAATGGTGGGTCTATCGGTGGCCCATTAGAATGTTGCTGAATCCCATCCCCACAGATGGCGCTCTGCGGAGCTGAATTCGATATAGACTCTGTCTTCCGGGATGTGCAGCTGCTGTTGCATCAGTAGGCAGAGCAGCTTGGAGAAATCCCCGGTGCGATCCCCGGGAAGTCCGATGCTTTTCAGTTCCAGGTAGGCAGTGCTGGCGCTGTTACCGCTGAATATCATGTGAGGATTGTGGACGAAGTCGATCATCACATAACGCTCCGGCTTTCCCAGCATCTCGGCGACTGTTGCCGAGGCGATTTTCAGCACCTCTTTCAGTTGCTCATCATCGACGGTTCGATTGGTGGTGATTCTGAGTAGTGGCATATCGGTCTATTTACAATACTCTTCGATCTGTTGTTGCGCTTTCTCAATCCGCTCCTGCTTCTGCTCATCCGAGAGTCGCAGATACTCGTCGCCGGCTTTATAGAGACGGTTACCCAGGCTCTTCAGGGTCTGTAGATTTGACCTGGCCGCCTTGCAGTTCTCTTCGCGCAGCTTCCGGCTCTCCTGACTCTCCTTCTGTTCAGCCTTTTTCAGGGCTCTGTCCTCTTCCCGGTCTGCCAGATCCTGGCGTAACTTCTGTAAACGCTGTTTGGCCGCCGCCGCATCGCTGGAGGGGGCGCTGTAGGTCTTGACCACATCGGCTTTACCCTCCGGAGGGGGCGTTTGAGAGTAGGTGACGACACCATCCTCGTTTACCCAGCGGTAGGTTTCTGCGGATATTGCGGTAGAAATCAGTAACAGAAGCATGAGGAGGATTCTTGATTGCACTGCAGGTTCCCTATCAATCCGGTTGCAAGATTGATTGATATTATGGGGCATGGGTGGCTGATGGCAAGCCACAATCAGTGAAATCACAACATGACAGGGGTATATCCGCTTGACCTGTTAGTGGAGTATTAGTATTTTGCACTGTTTCGATATTGTTTTTGCGCTCGACGGTCAAATCGGCGCAACTGGAGGCATCACGTGGAACTAAGCGGTGGCGAGATCATCGTTCAATGTTTGAAAGATGAAGGCGTAGAGCATGTTTTCGGTTACCCAGGCGGGGCCGTTCTGCATATCTATGATGCATTCTTCAAACAGAAAGAGCTGAAGCATATTCTGGTACGTCATGAACAGGCTGCCGGACATGCCGCGGACGGCTATGCCCGTGCCACCGGCAAGCCCGGTGTGGTACTGGTAACCTCAGGACCGGGCGCGACCAATGTAGTCACCGGCGTTGCCACTGCCTTTATGGATTCCATTCCAATGGTGGTGTTGACCGGACAGGTGCCGACACCGGTGATCGGCAGTGATGCCTTTCAGGAGGTTGATACGGTTGGTATCACACGCCCCTGTGTGAAGCACAATTTTCTGGTCAAGCGGCTGGAGGATCTTGCGGATACCATTAAAAAGGCGTTCTATATCGCGACCACCGGGCGACCTGGTCCCGTGGTCATCGATATCCCCAAGGACATTACCGACCCCGGCATCAAGATCCCCTACCACTATCCGAACAAAGTGAAGATGCGTTCCTACAATCCGGTGGTGAAGGGGCATCTGGGGCAGATCAAGAAGGCGGTCAAGATTCTGATGGAAGCGGAACGCCCGGTCTTCTATACCGGTGGCGGTGTGGTGCTGGACGATGCGGCCAAGCCGCTCACCGACCTGGTGGATACCCTCGGTTTCCCGATTACCCAGACCCTGATGGGACTGGGCGCCTACCCAGGCAGCGGCAAGAACTTTCTCGGCATGCTGGGGATGCATGGTACCTATGAGGCCAACATGGCGATGCATGAGACCGATGTGTTGATCGCGGTCGGCGCTCGCTTCGATGACCGGGTCACCGGCCACGTCAAGCAGTTCTGTCCCGATGCGACGATCATCCATGTGGATATAGATCCATCCTCCATATCCAAGAATGTGCGGGTCGATGTGCCGATTGTCGGACCGGTCAAGCAGGTGCTGAAGGATATGCTCAAGGTGGTCAATGAGGGTGACAAGAAGCCGAAACAGCAGGCGCTGAAAAAGTGGTGGAAGCAGATCGACAAATGGCGCGCCATGGACTGCATGAAGTACGACAAAAAGAGCGAGCTGATCAAACCCCAGCAGGCGGTTGAGATGCTGCACAAGGTGACCAAGGGCGATGCCTATGTGACCTCCGATGTGGGGCAGCACCAGATGTTCGCCGCTCAGTTCTATCGCTTCGACAAACCCCGTCGCTGGATCAACTCCGGTGGTCTGGGCACCATGGGCTTCGGTCTGCCGGCGGCGATCGGTGTACAGATGGCCCATCCCAAGGCGGAAGTGGCGGTGGTCACTGGTGAGTCGAGTATTCAGATGTGCATCCAGGAGCTTGCCACCTGTCTGCAGTACGATCTGCCGATCAAGATCATTTTGTTGAACAATGGTTACATGGGTATGGTTCGTCAGTGGCAGGAGTTCTTCTACGACAGTCGCTACTCCCAGTCGGGGATGAGCGTGACACCGGATTTCGTCAAGCTGACCGAGTCCTATGGACATATCGGCATGCGTGTCGAGAAGTCGGAGGATCTGGAAGGGGCCATGAAAGAGGCCTTCTCCCATAAAGACCGTCTGGTGTTCCTGGATGTGGTGGTCGACCCGTCTGAAAATGTCTACCCGATGATTGCGGCGGGCAAGGGGCATCACGAGATGTATCTGTCACCTGGGAGTGAGTTGGTCTGATGAGGCATATCATATCTATTCTGATGGAGAACGAGTCCGGTGCACTGGCGCGGGTGGCCAATCTGTTTACCGCCCGGGGCTACAATATCGAGTCCCTCACCGTGGCGCCGACTGAGGATCTGAGTCTGTCCCGCATGACCCTGGTCACCAGTGGCAGTGATGAGATCATCGAGCAGATCACCAAACAGCTGAACAAGCTGGTGGATGTGGTGAAGTTGGTTGATCTCACCGAAGGCGGTCATCTCGAGCGGGAGATGATGATGATCAAACTGCGTGCTGAGCGCACCCAGCGGGAGGAGATCAAACGACTGGTCGATATCTTCCGCGGCAAGATCATCGATGTCACCGACACCAGCTACACCGTTGAACTGACCGGTGCGGCCAGTAAACTTAACGCCTTCATCGAGGCGGTGAACGAAGAGCTGATCATCGAAGTGGTGCGAACCGGCCCTTCCGGCATCGGTCGCGGTCCAAAAGGCTTGAGTCTGTAAACGGATCGATCTGCGCCGGGGGAAACTGTTGCTGGTCCGGGATGATCGACCGGCAGCCTACCGGTGAATGATGGACTCTGGCACAATCGGCCCGTTAAAAACCTAACCCAATTAATTTGAAATTTTCCGAAGGAAACAACATGGCTATCAATGTTTATTACGACAAAGACTGTGATCTCAACATCATCAAGGGAAAAACAGTCTCCATCATCGGTTACGGTTCTCAGGGGCATGCCCATGCCAACAATCTGCAGGATTCCGGTGTCAATGTCATCGTTGGTCTGCGTGAAGGCTCTCCTTCGGCGATCAAGGCCGGTAACGCCGGGCTGACCGTAAAATCGATCGAAGAGGCGGTGAAGGCTGCGGATATCGTGATGATCCTGGCACCCGATGAGTTTCAGGCTGACCTCTATCGCAACCAGATCGAGCCCAACATCAAGGATTCCGCTGCCCTGGCCTTTGCCCATGGCTTTGCCATCCACTATAACCAGGTCGTGCCCCGTGAGGATCTGGATGTGATCATGATCGCGCCGAAAGCGCCAGGACACACCGTTCGCAGTGAGTACGTCAAAGGCGGCGGTATTCCGGATCTGGTCGCTGTCTATCAGGATGCCACCGGCACCGCGATGGATACCGCTCTCTCCTACGCTTCCGCCATCGGCGGTGGCCGTACCGGTATTATCGAGACCACATTCAAGGATGAGACCGAAACCGATCTGTTCGGTGAGCAGGCAGTACTCTGCGGTGGTGCGGTTGAGTTGGTGAAGGCCGGCTTCGAAACCCTGACCGAGGCGGGTTACGCCCCGGAAATGGCCTACTTCGAATGTCTGCACGAGCTGAAGCTGATCGTCGACCTGATGTACGAAGGCGGTATCGCCAACATGAACTACTCCATCTCCAACAATGCGGAGTATGGTGAGTACGTAACTGGCCCCAAGGTGATCAACGACGAGAGCCGCTGGGCGATGAGAGAGGCGTTGCACAACATCCAGACCGGTGAATATGCCAAAAACTTCGTCTCTGAAGGCGCCTTGGGTTACCCCTCAATGACCGCCTATCGTCGACTCAATGAAGAGCACCCGATCGAGCAGGTCGGTGAGCGTCTGCGCGGCATGATGCCTTGGATCAAAAAGATCGTCGACAAGTCGAAAAACTGATCCTTGCTGATTCTGGCCCGGTTATCTTTGAGCCGGGCCAGTCTGACTCCCCGCCTGCTGCAGAGACGCCATCCAGTCACTCATTATCCTGTTAGTCCAATAAAACCTGGCCGGAATGGATTTGATCTGGGGCAGAATCGTCTATAATGGCGGGTTTTCCAAGCTTCTTTTGTGGGAGATTCCGGATGTCCAAAGCGGATGTTAAAAAGGTCGTACTGGCCTACTCAGGCGGTCTTGATACCTCGATCATCGTCAAATGGCTGCAGGATGAGTATCAGTGTGAGGTGGTGACCTTCACCGCCGATGTTGGTCAGGGTGAAGAGGTCGAGCCGGTTCGCGCCAAGGCCGAAGCCGCCGGTATCAAAGAGATCTATATCGAGGATCTGACCGAAGAGTTCGTGCGTGACTACGTCTTCCCCATGTTTCGCGCCAATGCGATCTATGAGGGTGAGTATCTGCTCGGCACCTCCATTGCCCGCCCGCTGATCGCCAAGCGGCTGATCGAAATCGCCAATGAGACCGGCGCAGACGCCATCTCCCATGGAGCCACAGGTAAAGGTAACGATCAGGTCCGTTTCGAACTTGGGGCCTATGCGCTGCGCCCGGATATCAAGATCATCGCTCCCTGGCGGGAGTGGGATCTCAATTCCCGTGAAAAACTGCTGGCCTATGCGGAGGATCACGGCATCTCCATCGAAATGAAGCGCGAGGGCAAAAAGTCCCCTTACTCAATGGACGCCAATCTGCTGCACATCTCCTACGAGGGCTACGATCTGGAAGATCCCTGGACCGAGCCGGGCAATGAGATGTGGCGCTGGTCGGTCTCACCCGAGGAGGCGCCGGATCAGGCAACCACCATCGAGATCGGTTTTGAACAGGGTGACCCGATCTCCATCGACGGTGAGCGTCTCTCACCCGCAGCACTGCTGCTCAAGCTGAATCAGCTGGGTGGCGCCAACGGCATCGGCCGGGCGGACATCGTGGAGAACCGCTATGTGGGCATGAAGTCACGGGGCTGCTATGAGACCCCCGGCGGCACCATTCTGCTGAAGGCCCATCGGGCGATGGAGTCCCTGACCCTGGATCGGGAAGCGGCCCACATGAAAGATGAGCTGATGCCCCGCTATGCCAAACTGATCTACAACGGTTACTGGTTCGCCCCGGAGCGGGAGATGCTGCAGGCCGCCATCGACAAGACCCAGTCCGTGGTGAACGGTGTGGTACGGCTCAAACTCTACAAAGGCAATGTCGGCATCGTCGGTCGCAAGTCTGAAACCAACAGCCTGTTCGACGAGTCGATCGCCACCTTTGAAGACGATGCGGGCGCCTACAACCAGCAGGATGCGGAGGGCTTCATCAAGCTCAACGCGCTGCGACTGAGAGTTGCCGCCAGTAAAGAAGATTGAAGGTATTTTTAGTCCGCAAATGAACGCCTATAAGAGATAAGCCTAAAGGCCATATGGAACAGACCTGAATGGTGCTTACTCAAACCCTGCTTGGTGGGGCATGGCCCCACCCTACACCCTGAAATTAATGGTAGGGTGGGGCCATGCCCCACCAAATACGCTTGGATTAAATACAGTCGCACTGATTTTTTCCGGACAGCAGTGGGCGCATACCGGGATCCTGAAAAATCAAACTCAGTGTCTCACCCCATATATTCGAGCCAAGGTGGAGTTATGCTGCTCCTTACTTCAAGGCATTGTTTTTGAATTGCGCATCAGGGCCTCACACCGGGGCTCGGCAATACCATCAAACCGTTAAGCCGGTAGTCGCAACAGTTCCATTTGCGGTCTAAAAACTACCATTGAGTTCAGGGTGTAGGGCGGGGCCATGCCCCACCAAGTACACAAAAAACGCATCTACTCAATAACCTGAGCGGCGGCACGCAGGATCAGGCTGCTGTCGGCACCGGCTTTATGCGCCTCTTCGCTGAGCATCCGGCGCCACTTCTTAGCCCCTGGCAGGCCTTGAAACAGTCCCAGGATATGGCGGGTGATCCGGTTGATCGGAGTGCCCGCTGAGAGCTCCTGATCGATATAGGGGATCATCGACTCAATGATCTGGTGACGGCTTGATGGGCTTCCCTCAGAACCATAAATCAGACTGTCCGCCTGAGAGAGGATCCACGGATTATGGTAAGCCTCCCGGCCGATCATCACTCCATCCACATGCTCAAGGTTCTGCTCGACCTGTTCCAGGGTGGTGATGCCGCCATTGATGATGATCTCCAGAGCAGGGAAATCCTGCTTTAGCTGATGCACTGTCTCATAGTGCAGAGGAGGGATCTCTCGGTTCTCCTTAGGACTTAATCCCTGCAACCAGGCTTTGCGCGCATGCACGATAAAAGTGTGGCAGCCGGCTTCTGAGACCTTGCCGACAAACTCACAAAGCGCCTGGTAGCTGTCCTGGTCGTCCACGCCGATGCGGTGTTTTATCGTGACATCGACCGCGACCTGATCGCGCATCGCCTTGACGCAATCCGCGACCAACTCCGGGGTCAGCATCAGACAGGCGCCGAAGCGGCCTGACTGGACCCGGTCGGAGGGGCAGCCCACATTCAGATTGATCTCATCGTATCCCCACTGTTCTGCCAGCTTGGCGCACTGGGCCAGCGCCTCGGGATCACTGCCACCCAGCTGCAGTGCCAGCGGATGTTCGCTGTTGTCGAAGTCGAGAAAACGGGTGCGATTGCCGTGCAGTATGGCGCCGGTGGTCACCATCTCCGTATAGAGAAGCACATGGCTGGAGATCAAACGCAAAAAATAGCGGCAGTATCGATCGGTCCAGTCCAGCATGGGGGCGATGGAGAGTTTTCGGTCAGGCACGGAATCAGTTCAGTTGATGCTAGTTAGTGGTGGCTCAAGGCCAGGGGGAGCGACTAAGTTCTGAGAATTTTCGAGTAAAAAGGGCTAAAAGACAAATGTGATTTTGTGTAACTGAAAGGGGGGAGGTGGGGCTGAGCCCCACCAGGCGAACGCGGGATTTGGTTTAAACGGCGCCCCAGCCCTCTCTCTTTACATCTGTGGCGCCTGCGATGACATCATCAAGTGGTGCGGCGGGATATTTCGGTTTGTAGCGCTTCAACTCATCCAGCAGGGTAACCAGCTTGTCGGCGGATGACTGCCCCTTGAAGTCGCTCTTTTCCAGGGCCAGCTCATCGATAACCTCGTTCCAGGGTACGCCCTGAACCAGAGGAATCAGCACAAAGGTGATGCCCTCGATCTCCACCTGGGCCGGTGATTCGATATTCACCACATAGAGCAGCGCCTTCATCTCCGGTGAAAAGAGATCCTGATATTTTTCGATTAGGGTGTTGATCGAAGTGACGTCGTCGATGGCGCCGACCAGCAGTTTCAATTTCTCGTCACCGAGCAGGACAGCGCCACGCATCACTTCGACAGGGGGTTTTGTGTGACCTTTTTCATCGGCAATCTCCCCTTCGACCAGCACCAGTTCGCCGCGATAGGCGTAGAGCCCTGAGGTGGAAGTCTGATCCAGGAAGTTGCTATTGAAGAGCAGGCCCTCTTCTTTGAATTGCTGCAGTGGCATGGTTTAACTCCAATTAAATTGTGGTTAATGCCAGTGAGCAATCTTGGTGCCAATCAGATCATGATTTGGAATTGTTAATGATTACAAAGACTAAGCTGGTTGTGGTTTCGTCTTCAAGCGGGCTTTGTTGAGTATGCGACAACCTCGACTCGACCAATGTCGAGTCTCTTCCAAGCAGATCAAAGCGGTGCACCCACACTGAGTCAGTTTTGCGCCAGAGACTCGCGGATAAACCGCTTCCAGTCATCGAATCGCTTCTGCAACAGCAGCATGCCATCAAAATAGGGCACCACCTGGTTGTTGCGAATAATCTCACGGCCCTTGGGGCCCAGAGCGAATTGGATAAAACGGTCCGATTCCTTGCTGTTGGGGGAGCTTTTACTGAGTACCAGGTAGAGCGGGCGATAGAGCAGGTAGTCGCCGGTGCGGATGTTTTCAAAGCTTGGATCCCGGTCTTCGAGTTTGAGGATCTTGAAATCCCGTTTGTAGGCACTGGCGACACCGGTGACTGCAATCGCATTGGGATTCACTTCGACGTTCTTCTCCAGTGGTCCTGAAGAGGGGAACTCCTGGTGGCCGATAAACACCGCTTTCGGGTCCTCGAACAGGTGCTTGCGCAGGGTGTAGCCAACACCGGAGATTTTTCCCTGGCGGATCAGCAGCTCCAATGGCTGTTTTTTGCCACCGAGTTGAGACCAGTTGGTGATCTTGCCCTGGTAGAGACTGCGCAGCTGAGAGAGGCTGATCGACTCGATGGGATTGGATTTGTGTACCACAACCACCAGCGCGTCCCAGGCAACCGGGACCATGGTGGCTGCCGCCTCTTCCCGGGACATGTCCAGGGTGAAGCGACAGGCGCCCCCGATATCGGCCTGTTTGCTGGTGATGGCACGGATCCCTTTGGTGGCGCCGCCACCGGAGATATTGATATTGACGCCGGTCTTCTCATAGTAGGCATTTGCCAGATCGGCCATGAAGGCATTCCGGGTGATACCGCAGCCGACCCAGGAGAGTTCCACCGCCTGTGCCGGGACATAGAGTAGGGTTAGTATCAATAAGCTAATGATTTTATTACGCAAAACGGGCCTCTTCTCGGTTTAAGGGTCACTATCATAAGCTTCCTTCGAATGACAGGGTATTTTGGTAGGGTAAAGAGTAGTCAAAAAAAATTAATTGTACGTTGTATAAGGAATTAATTTCCCGATTTGACCTGAAAATTGTTTTGAATTTGATCTTCAGCTCAAAACAGAGATGCTACAGGAAGGAGGGTCATAGGCTGGCTTGCATGCTGGACGATGAAGGACTATGTCTTGCTTCAGAAAGAGCTCGGCAGGGGCAGTTCATGAATCAATATCAATTGGACCACGGGGAGCTATGTTTCGGAAATTCCTGATTCTGTTAGCACTGATTATGTCGGTTTCATCGACCTGGTCGGCTAAGCGGGTCGAGCAGGACCGGGTGCTTGATCTGCATGGTGATCAGCTGGGTGGTGATTTCACCCTGCAATCGAGCCAGGGTGAGTTCTCTTTGCAGCAGCTGAGAGGCAAGGTGGTTCTGCTGTTTTTTGGTTACACCAAGTGTCCGGATGTCTGTCCCTCCTCCCTGGCGCTGTTATCCCAGGCATTGAATGAGCTCAGCGATGAGGAGTTGCAGCAGGTCCAGGGAGTATTTATCAGTGTCGATCCCAAGCGCGACACTTTTCAGGCCCTGGATGAGTATGTCAGCTATTTCCACCCCAATCTGATCGGTATCACCGGCAGTGAAAGTGAGATCGCCAATGTGGCCAAGCTCTATGGTGCACAATATGTGGAAGTGAAACTGGAGGCCTCAGCATTCGCCTATGCGGTTGACCACTCAGCGACGACCTATCTGATTTCACCACAGGGTGAGTTGCGCTTCCTGCTGCCCCACCAAACTCCCTCGGTGATGATTCTTGAAGCGATCCGTTATCTGCTCGCAGAGGGTTGATGCACTGCAATCTGTTATAAAACTTCTGTAAGGCAGAACTGCAGTGCAGTGAATTATTGTCGGGATGTGTCCACAAAGCGTCGATTTCACAACACAATCCGGGCAGAGACAGGTCTCACAATTGAGTGGTAACTAAAGATTGGGGGGTACTAAGAACAGTACCCCATTCCTGTATGGATAAATTGAATCTATGTAATTTTTCTGTTGATAGGCTGTAACAATAATTTCAACAGATCGTGAACTTTGACTGTTTATTCGTCTATTTACTTTTTTTTGATTTCAGGAGGTGTTTGATACCAAAAAAAAGTGGTAATCCGATCGCTAACACAAGCATCAGGTGCTCAAGAAGATGCGCCACTGAAGGTGTGTCGTGGTGGGCCATTGCCGTACCGGCGGTTAACGTAAGCAATGTGAAGGCAACCAGTCTGCGGATCTTCATGATAGTCAAGCTCCTAGTTACTTGGTTAATTAAGCTATTACTAATATCTAATGCAATTTTAGACTGAATACAGACGATTGATATGCCATGGATCAATAAATCAGAATCGAGTTATTTCTATCGCTTCGGTTGTTTATTGAGCGGTCTCCCTCACTGCCATCATCGCCTCTTCTGATCCAGGGTTTACAATAAAACTATAAAGAGAGTTCGATATCTGAATCTTTTGCCATTTGATAATTAACTGAGAGAACCCCCGCTTGGTTAAGACAGTTTGGATTTGTAACGACAAGCCCTGAAGATTGAGTATCAGCTGCGTCAACCCGTGATCTATTGGGATTGGTGTAAAGGTGCGTCTCATAGCCGTTTCGAACTAACGATTTAGGTGACAGGAGTTGATGGTGAGTAAGTCGTTTGATGACGAGATTCAACAGGTTGGCCGTCAGATGTGGCAACAGCGTCAGCTCAAGGAAGGGGCGAATCGAACCGGCTGGATCGATCGATTACTTCCCCAGTTGATTGCCGATCATCATTTGCGCACCCAGGCATTGAGATTTATCGATGCCGTGCCGATGCTGAATGATGACAAAACCCTGGTCAGACATTTCAAGGCATATTTTGGTGAAGTGGACCCGGATAGTCTCCCCGCGCTGATCAGTTGGGGAATCAAACGGATCTCCCTCCATTCCATACCAGGTTTCATAGCGCCGGTGATCAGGGCCGCTGTGAAAGGTGTTGCGCATCGATTCATCGGCGGTGAAACCGCAGCTGAGATCATTGATTCCATATCCGGGCTACAGCGCCGGGGCATCTATACCAGTCTTGATCTTCTCGGAGAGGAGAGCGTCAGTGAAAAAGAGGCGTTTGCCTATCAGCAGGCCTACCTTGATCTGATCCAACAGTTCTCCAGTCATGGGTTTGATGATCTGAATCTTTCACTCAAACTCTCATCCCTCTATTCACAAATCACACCGGTCGATACGGATGGCGCCGTTACGATTCTGTCAGAGCGGTTGAAACCAATCTGTGATGCGGCAATGGGTGCTGGGATAAGCCTTTGCCTCGATATGGAGCAGTATGACTACAAAGCGATAATACTCAGAGTGTTCAAGCATCTCGCGATGCAGCCATCCTATCGGGAGTGGCAGGGGTTTGGTGTTGTCTTGCAGGCGTATCTCAAAGAGAGTGACGAGGATTTGACCGAACTGCTCGAATGGGTCAAGCAACGTGGTACGCCCGTCTCTGTCAGACTGGTTCGCGGCGCCTATTGGGATATGGAGACCGTGATGGCACGGCAGCAGGGCTGGAGTGTGCCGGTGTGGCAGACGAAAGCTGAAACGGATGCTTGCTATGAACGTTGTTTAAAACGGCTTTTTGCATCGCCACTGATCTATCCTGCGGTAGCAACCCATAATATCCGCAGCCTTGCCTGTGCCGTTGTATTGGCCGATCAGACGCAGCGTTCGCCGGACAGTTATGAGTTTCAGATGTTGTACGGTATGTCTGATGAGCTCGAGGGTCTGGTTACAGAGCGCGGCCTGAAACTGAGACTCTACATGCCTTATGGTGAACTGCTACCGGGTATTGCCTATCTGGTTCGTCGGCTGCTCGAAAACACATCGGACCAATCGATACTGCCGGTGTTGGAGAGTGCGGATGTTGAGAGAGTCCTCGCTCCTCCGGTGATTGGTGAGAATCGGCGCTCAGCGTTTGAGGCGGAGTTCACCAATCATCCACTGCACAGATTTACTCAACAGTCAGAGCGTGAAAACTTTTCCGCTGCATTGGCAACGGTTGAACAGAAGCTGGGTAAGACCTATCCACTGTTACTGACTGGCCATTTGGCGATCGAAGAAGTTTTTCTTGAATCCACCAATCCCGCGAAACCGGATGAGCTGGTCGGACGTGTGGTTCGGGCTGGTGAGGATGATGCGGAAGTGGCGCTGCAGAGAGCGGTCGAAGCGCAGCGTGAATGGGGACTGAAAACTTTCAGTCACAGGGCCGATCTGCTTCAGGCGGCGGCATCGAAGTTGATCGAACATCAGGATGAATTTGCCGCCTGGGAGGTCAAAGAGGTGGGTAAAGGGTGGCAGGAGGCCAATGCGGATGTCGCAGAAGCGATCGATTTTCTTAACTACTACGCAAAAACCTCCCGTCGTTTCGACACCATCGAACAGCCCAATATGCCAGGTGAGATCAATACTCACGAATATCTACCACTGGGGGTCGGAGTCATCCTTCCGCCGTGGAATTTTCCATTGGCCATCCCCGTTGGAATGGTTGCTGCAGCAATCGTATGCGGCAACAGTGTAGTCTTGAAACCCGCTTCAGAGACGCCAATTGTGGCGTGGCATTTCTGTAAACTTTTGCAAGAGATTGGTATGCCTGAAGGTGTTGTGAACTATCTTCCAGGTAGTGGCGCCGTGATTGGCGAGGCCATGGTGCGTGATCCAAGAACCAATTTTGTCGCCTTTACCGGTTCCAAAGAGGTCGGACTGCACTTGTTAAACGTTGTGACCGGGCTTTCAGAGTCCCAGCGTCAGATTAAAAAAGTGATCGCTGAAATGGGTGGAAAAAATGCCATCATCATAGATCAGGATGCGGATCTGGATGAGGCGGTAAAAGGGGTGATCGAATCGGCCTTTGGTTACCAGGGACAGAAATGCAGTGCCTGTTCACGGGTGATTTGTGTTGAGGGTATTCACGATCTGCTTGTTGCAAGATTGGTCGATGCGGTCGAGAGTCTCCGGATCGGTGATCCGGCGTGGCCTGGAGTGACAATGGGTCCGGTGATCTCTGAAGCTGCCAGGCGGCGAATTGTTGAGAAGCTGGCTGAGTGTGAATTGACTGCCTCATGTGTCTCCAAGGTTGAGCTGCCCACCTCTCTGAGGGGTCACTATTTGCCACCAATGATATTCAGTGATGTTCTGGAGGATTCGCCGCTGGCGCAGCAAGAGCTGTTTGCTCCGGTGGTGGCTGTATTAAAGGCTAAGAACTTTATTGAGGCGATAGATATTGCCAATGACAGTGACTATGGACTGACCGGCGGGGTATACAGTCGGTCACCTGAAAACCTGAGATTGGCGAAACAGAAATTCGCTGTCGGCAATCTCTACCTGAATCGAAAGATAACCAGAGCCAACGTGTATCGCCAACCCTTTGGTGGCTTCAGATTGAGTGGTACAGGCTTTAAAGCGGGTGGTCCTGACTATTTACTGCAGTTTCTACAGGCAAAAAATATTACTGAAAACAGCCTGCGTAAGGGGTTTTCTCCGGAATCGGGTTAGGGCCTGTTAACACTAATCCAATGCGCCGAGTGGCGCTTTTTCAGGCGCAACCCGGAGGGCGCATTGGATTAGTGTTAACCGGCCCTAATACTTATCACTATTATTTTCGGAATTAGTTTTTTATACACCGGTGTGTACAATACCGGGGATTGACGGGAGAGTCTGAGAACAGTCTAAACGGAATATGAAATCGATAAAGCAAGCGGTTTTAGACAAGCAGATCGATCTGCTCTTTTCCTACAGTGGCACTGTGGTGGCCTCAGGAATAGCCGTTGGCATATTTGCCTGGATATATTTTTCATTTGTGATCGAAACTCCCTGGCTGATGTTCTGGGGTGTGTCACTGGTTGGAGTGAACCTTGCCAGGCTCTATCTGCTTCACCGTTTCAAACGGATTAACAAAGCTCAGGCAATTCTCAGTATCTGGCTGCGTAGGCATCTTATTCTTACATTTTTCAGCGGTCTGATCTGGGGCTTGCTGAGTCTCGCCTATGATCCGAACTGGGCAACTTCTCACCAAGTGATGCTGGTGATGCTGCTGACCGGTTTGGCAGCCTTCAGTATTACGGCTTATGCCGCAGTGCTTGAAGTCTATGTGGTGTTTCTTATTCCCTTGCTGCTTCCCCTGGAGCTGGATCTGGTTTCCAGTGGGGAAATCTTCACCTCGGTACTTGCTGTACTGCTGCTGTTGTTTGCCATCGGCATGCTGTTTGTCGCAAGACGCTTTTATACCCAGTACATTGAAAGTATCCATCTGTCGTTTGAACACCAGTTTCTACAGAAGGAGTTGTTGAATGGAACTCAGCATTTGGAAAGTATGGAGCATGCCTTAAAGAATGCTGAACAGCAGTTTGACAATGTTCTGGAGACCTCTCTGGATGGTTACTGGGAGTTGGATCTGCAGAAAGATGATCTCTATCTCTCTCCGCGTTGGAAGGCACAGTTGGGTTATAAGGATCACGAATTAAAGAGTGAACTGGATACCTGGAAAAAACTGCTGCATCCCGATGACCGAAATGTGATTTTGGAAAAGTTTGATACCTATCTGACTCACCCCAGAGGACATTGGGAAGCGGAATTCCGTTTACTCAATAAAAGTGGCGGTTACCGGGGTATTCTGGCAAGAGCGACACCGACGCTTGATGAGCAAGGTAAGTTGATTCGCCTGACCGGTGTGCATATCGATATCACAGAGCGGGTCAAAGCGGAAAACAAAATAAAGAAGCTGGCCTACTACGACAGGCTGACCAAACTGCCCAACCGTATACTGTTCAATGACAGAATCAGTCATGCAATCTCCCAATCCAAACATACCGGCCTGAAATTATGTATTCTTTTTTTGGACCTGGACCGGTTTAAAAATATCAATGACAGTTTTGGTCATCCGGCAGGTGATCATGTATTGAAAATGATTGCGGAGCGATTGAAAATGGTTGTCAGGGAGGATGACACGCTGGCGAGACTGGGTGGTGATGAGTTCGCCGTATTGGTGGAGAATGTTCACCATTCTCATCATGCGGCGCTGATGGCGGGTAAGATCAAAAGCAGTTTCGAAAAAAGTTTTGTGGTCGGTGGTCACGATTTCTATATCAGTAGCAGTATCGGTATTTCGGTCTATCCAAACGATGGGGGAGACGCGGCCAGTCTGCTGAAAAATGCTGATGCAGCTATGTATAAAGCGAAGAACATCGATCGAGGTGGTTTTCAGTTTTATACCGAAGAGTTGAGTGAAAAGGCGTTACAACACTACACCATTGATTCTGGCCTTCGTCAGGCCCTCAGCAAGCAGCAGTTTTCGGTTCTGTATCAACCCAAGATCGATCTCTCATCCGGGTCGATTAAAGGCGCTGAAGCACTGGTGCGCTGGAGGCACCCACAACTGGGAGAGATACCTCCGGAAGAATTCATACCCATAGCGGAAGAGACGGGGCAGATCAGAGGGATTGGTGAGTGGGTGTTGTTGCAGGCTTGTAACACGGCACAGGATTGGCGGTCTCAAGGTCTTGATATTGGCAGAATGGCCGTCAACCTTTCAGGCATTCAATTGCAAAGTGATGACTTTCTGGAAACCGTGAAGCGTATTCTGCTGAAAACCGGTCTGCCTACGGATCTGTTGGAGCTTGAGGTTACGGAAAACATATTGATGCGTGACAGCGAAAAGTCGATCAACTCGCTTGTCGAGCTGCAAAGCATGGGGGTCAATATCGCGATTGATGATTTCGGTACCGGCTATTCATCGTTGGCTCAACTGGCCACCCTGCCGGTTGATAAATTGAAAATTGATCGTAGTTTTGTCACCACGATTTGCCAGGATGAACAGAGTGCGGAGATCTCGAGAACCATTATTGCTCTGGGTCGTACCCTCAGCAAGGTCGTAATTGCCGAAGGGATCGAGTATTCCGATCAACAGGATTTTCTTCGCAAGGAAGGTTGTGATGAAGGTCAGGGTTTTCTGTTCTCCAAGCCAATGAACGGTAAACAGTTTATCGAATTCGCAGAGAACAACGGCCAACAGGCCAGACTGACCACCTTACAGTCGTAACTGATTTGCCAATCATGCTGTTAATGATTTGTTAGGGTGTTTGGCGTCCATAGCGGCATATAAAAGAGCTTGGATTTTATTCTGCACAAAAAAATCAGCTCCTGGTACATCTGAGGAGCTGATTCTGTGGGTCCAGCTTTCGACGATACTGCTGCGTAGCTAGACTTTTACATCGATGTTATTTCCAAGGGAGGAAGATGGGTTGGCTTTCGGTGCACTCTGCTCCACAGACTGAACCATCTGCACGGCAATCTGTTCCTGCATCTCCATGACTTTCTTCTGCATGGCCACACTAGTCTCTGTTCCTGCATTAGCAACCATGCTGACTGCGGAAGTGCTGACACCGGCAATGTCCATAACTCAACTCCTGAAATTCACAGTTGGGATTCACTTTCCTGTAGCGGCCTTTATGGCCAAATCTTTAGTCTGATCAACGACTGGTGAGTTAAGCGAATCCACTAACATTCCGGCTGGCTTCAGGGTGGAGAGGTTGCTGTAACAGATTGATAAATAAGGTTATAAATTTGGATTTGTTCGGTCGACTGGGCACTTGTAGAGCATTGTTGAAAGCCCCCCTACTGACCCTCAAGGGGGAATTAAAAGAGTGAGTTTTGAGCGCTCCCAGCCTCCATCGAACTGACGATATTTGAAGCTTCCGGTCGCATGCGTTGGCTGTCAAACCATTGCCAGAACTCGTTCATGTTGCCGTTGTAGCCGATAAACCGGGAGACCTCATTGCCCTGCTCAAACAGCACAATGGTGGGGGTGGCGATCAGACTCTTCTGCATTTTCCAGCCAGCAGGTGGTTGTCTCGACAGGGTGCTGGCAATTTCCACCTCGGCCTGCCAGTGGTCAAGAATGTCAGCCTTGAACTGTTGGCAGTAGATGCACTCTTCCGCTTCGAAAACCACCAGCTGTTGTTGTGGATCAAGTTTTGCACCATCCAGCGTGGCGGTCGTTGATGGTCGTTGCAGATGGCTGTCCTGACTGTCCGGATAGATGACACCTGTACCACCCAGGCCACAATAACCATTAGGATTCTTGACAAGGTAATCCTGGTGGTAGGTTTCTGCCGCAGTATAGCTGGTGAGCGGGGCGATCTCAGTGGTTATCCTGCCAAACTTCTTTGCCAGCAGGGCCTGTTGGTAGATATCGCGGGTTTTAACCGCCGTGGTGGTCTGTTCATCGTTGTGGGTATAGATCGCACTACGATAGTTAGAACCCACATCGTTCCCCTGTCGGTCACCCTGGGTCGGATCATGGTTTTGCCAAAAACCGATCAATACCGCTTCCAGACTGGTTCTGTTGGTATCAAAAGTGATTTTTACCACCTCGGTATGGTTGCGCTTATCGGTCAGCCCCAGCTTACGCAGGGATTCGTGACTGAGTATTTTGCGGTAGCTTGCCTCGATTTCACCATTCGCATAACCACTCTCCACATCGACAACCCCCGGCAGAGCCGACATTCTCTTCTCCGCACCCCAGAAGCAGCCCATTCCCAGAACGATACTCTCGAGATGATCTTGCTGGCTGTTGGCCTGGGTGACTTGAAAGGGAGCCAAAACCAGCAGTGCCAGGATCAGAAGCGTATTGGAACGGTTTTTCATAACTCGGCCTGTAACGAATGTTGCTTGAGTGGAACTATCTACAGTTTAAGTGATTGAACATGTGTGAATCCTCACGTAAAGATCACGAAAATATCACCACTTTGCTGCTGGTATTTACGGGCTCAACAGTTGATCAAATGCCCCGGGGCAGAGAGTCTCTGCCCCGGGGCAATCGATTCAGGGTTAAGAAGACAAACGGATCAATCGGCCCCCTTCTTCAGCTTTTGTGAGGCCTTTAATGTGCTACGGTAGAAGCGTCCGAGTGCACGATCCCTGGCCCGCTTCTGTGCGATGGTTGCACTGTTCTGCTGCTGTTCCCGCATCAGCTTCCGATAGTTGACCAGACGTCGTTGATCCAGCTCCCCTTGTTCAATGGCTGACACAACAGCACAACCTGGCTCACCCTGGTGAGCGCAATCGCTGAAGCGGCATTGCTGTGCAAGGCTGGTGATATCGGAGAAGCTCTCTTCGATACCCTGCTCGCAATCATACAGCTGTAACTCCCTCATCCCCGGGGTATCGATCAGGATGCCTCCGGAAGGGATAAAGTGCAGCGATCGGCCGGTGGTGGTGTGGCGTCCCTTGCTGTCATCCAGCCGGATCCCCTGTGTGGCCTGATGGTTGTCACCCAGGAGTGTATTCACCAGAGTCGATTTTCCCACCCCGGAGGATCCCAGCAGGGCAACGGTTCTACCGGTCGTGCACCAGAGATTCAGCTTGATCACGCTGTCGCTCTGTTGCCCGTTAACAGGGACCACGCTCAACATTGGATCAACCGCCTGTATCTGTTGAACATAGGATTCTGGATCCTGGCAAAGGTCCGCCTTGCTGAGTACCACCACAGGCTCCACCCCAGCCTCTGCAGCGATTGCGAGATAACGCTCGATACGGTTCAGATTGAACTCTTCATTGAGTGAGCTGACGATGAACAGGGTATCCACATTGGCCGCGATCAGCTGGGTCTCGACCTTACTGCCGGCCGCCTTGCGGGCGAACAGAGTGAGTCGGTCCAGCATTCTGTGAAAATGGTTTTCCCGCTCCAGCAGCAGCCAGTCGCCAACAGTCATGGCGGGCATTGAATGGGTAATGGACAGAGGGGTAATTCCCGCTTCGGTTTCGACTTCCAGTCTGGAGCGATGCTGGGCGATTACCCGTCCGATGGTGAATGTTTCTAGCTCTTCCAGAGCGAGTTGTTGTTGGAAAGAGGGTGACCAACCCAGTTGGTGCAATGATTTATGGTTAGACATGAGTACCCCCGATGCATAAAACGCATCGTTCTGATGACAATAACACGATGGGGCGTGGGCCCCGGTTATAAAACCGGGCAGAGACTAGCTGGTGGTCAGCTAACTGCCCGGGGGGTGTCGATTACACTCATTCATACCCTCCGGCTTGGATTGGTTAACTGTCTGTAAATTAGCAGAATGATCTAGCGGGTTCAATGAGCTGACAGGACAAATCCTGCCATAGCCGCAAAAATTTGAGGGTATTCTGGCATGAATATTGTCTGTCACGAACTCCATGTCTCATTCGAAACCAAACAAACCGCTGCGTGTCATGCTGGTGGACGATAAGTCCGACCGGCGGGAGATGATCGATTTTGCACTGCGCGATATCGAGTGTGCACTGGTGGCTTGTGTCTCCGGTGACGGGGATCTGTTGTCAGCGGTGCAGCAGTGCAATCCCGATGTGATTCTGATCGATATCGAGGCGCCGGGCAGGGATACACTGGAGAGTCTTGAATCGGTACAGAGTACGGTGCCCCGCCCAATGGTGATGTTCTCCCAGGATGACAATAACCGGACGATCCGCCGCGCCACACAGGCCGGGGTAAGCGCCTATGTGGTGGATGGTCTGCAGGGCAACCGGGTTCGCCCGATCATCGATGCGGCTGTTGCTCGCTTCCAGCATTTCAACCATCTTGAGTCGGAGTTGCAAAAAGCCCATCAGCAGCTGAATGACCGTAAGGTGATCGATAAGGCCAAGGGGATCATCATGAAACAGCGTGGACTGAATGAGGAGCAGGCCTATCAGGCGATGCGCAAACTGGCGATGGACACCAATCGTAAGATTGCCGAGGTGGCGCAGAATATCATCGAGGCAGCCAGTATCCTCTCAGGTTGATTCTGTGGCGTGCACTCCGATGGGCCAAAATTGTGCGCTCGCACAAACTTGGTGACTTTTTTTAGTGCGTGTCATCTCGATTGTTTGCTCTGGATAAATCGTTCTGTGATTGGATTGGCCCAGCCTCTCTCTCTCTTTACTCAATTAACTCTTATAAAAAACAACAGCTAAGTTACTTGTGGTGACTGCGCCTGCTGTCTGCTGCTGGAAATCTGGCATGTGGATTGCAATAAGTTTGCAAAGGTTGAATTTGGTCCAATGGCGGACCAGCCCAATGGCGGGTATCCAACCGGTTTACGAATTCAGGTCAACGCAGGCCGATCAGGACAAAGGCGTCCATTCCCACACGATCTTCGATCGTGGCTGGGAGTGGGCGCTTTTTTTTTGCCTGCGGACCAATAGAGTTTTTTTGACATTTACCAGAGGTGTTTTTCATGAGTTCAAGCAGTTTCATCAAGAACAGCAGTCGCAGGGGTTTCCTGAAACGGGCGGCGTTGGCTGCCGCTTTGTCCGCCGGTCTCGGTTTGGCGAGCGGTACGGCGTCGGCAGAGATTGGTTATCCCGAAAAGGAGGACCTGAAGTTCGGCTTCATTAAATTGACTGATATGGCGCCGTTGGCTATCGCCTACGAAAAGGGTTACTTCGAGGACGAGGGTCTGTATGTGACCCTGGAGGCCCAGGCCAACTGGAAGGTGTTGCTCGATGGGGTTATCGATGGGCAGCTGGATGGGGCCCATATGCTGGCTGGTCAACCGTTGGCTGCGACCATCGGTTTCGGTACCAAGGCGCATATCGTCACCCCGTTCAGTATGGATCTGAATGGTAACGGCATCACCGTTTCCAATACGGTGTGGGAACAGATGAAACCCCATGTACCGAAACAAGCCGATGGCAAACCGGTTCATCCGATCAAGGCGGATGCCCTGAAGCCGGTGGTCGATCAATACAAGAAGGATGGCAAGCCCTTCAAGATGGGGATGGTCTTTCCGGTATCCACCCACAACTATGAGTTGCGTTACTGGCTAGCAGCCGGGGGAATCAATCCAGGTTATTACGCGCCTCACAAAGGGGATATCACCGGGCAGTTGAAGGCCGATGCGCTGTTGTCAGTAACGCCACCACCTCAGATGCCGGCGACACTTGAGGCGGGGACCATTTACGGTTACTGCGTTGGTGAACCGTGGAACCAGCAGGCGGTATTCAAAGGGATCGGTGTGCCGGTGATTACCGACTATGAGATCTGGAAGGATAACCCGGAGAAGGTTTTCGGTATGACCAAGGCATTCACCGAGAAGTATCCGAATACCACCATCCGGGTTGTGAAAGCATTGATTCGTGCCGGTAAATGGCTCGATGAGAACGACAATGCCAACCGTCCCGAAGCGGTGAAGATTCTCTCCCAGTCCAACTATGTGGGGGCCGATTATGAAGTGATCGCCAACTCCATGACCGGCACCTTCGAGTATGAAAAGGGTGATAAGCGTTCGGTTCCCGACTTCAATGTCTTTTTCCGCTACAACGCCACCTATCCCTACTACTCGGATGCGGTCTGGTACCTGACCCAGATGCGTCGCTGGGGACAGATCTCGGAAAAGAAACCCGACAGCTGGTATGACAAAGTGGCGAAGAGTGTCTATCGCCCGGACATCTATCAGAAAGCGGCTGAATCCCTGATTGCCGAAGGCAAGTTGAAGGCGGACGAATTCCCCGATTTCAAAACAGAAACCGGTTATCGCAAACCTCAGACCGAATTCATCGATGAGGTGACATTCGATGGCACCAAACCCAATGAGTACATCGATAGTTTCAGCATCGGACTGAAGGGGGACGAACAGGTTTAAACCGGCACAGGGTGCGGCTGAGCCGCACCCGGATCCGGGTAGAGCTTTCATGGTCGAGCAGGGACGCTCTTAATCGGTTCAGAGAAGTACCGGCCTATCAACAGGAAAACTAAGATGGCAACTTCAATCTCATCAAAGACCTTCAATCTGCCGTGGTTCGAGTCAATACTGAATCGCCTGGCCAGTGACCAGTTCGGTCAATCTTTCACCCAGCTGATCAAACAGCTGCTGGTACCACTGATTGCCCTGGTGATATTTCTCGGACTCTGGAGTGTCGGTGCCAAACATGTGGAGACCTCACTGGGTATTTTGCCCGGTCCGGCTAAAGTCTGGGAGCAGACTCAGTCATTGTACCAAGAGCATAATGCGGAACGGGCGAAAGCGGATGCTTTCTACGAGCGTGTGCAAGGACGTATCGACAAGGCCGTGGCCGCAGGCCAGCCGGAAGAGCGCATCGAGCGGATGCGAGCGAGAAAATATACCGGCAAAGAGACCTTTTTCGATCAGATTCTGACCAGCCTGCTGACCGTGATGGCAGGCTTTCTGGTTGCCTCATTGATTGCCATTCCGATCGGTATCGTCTGCGGCATGAGTGCCACCCTCTATACCGCGATCAATCCATTGATCCAGATCTTCAAACCGGTGTCGCCACTCGCCTGGTTGCCGCTGGTGACGATGGTGGTCTCGGCGCTCTATGTGACCGATGACCCACTCTTCTCCAAATCTTTTCTCAACTCGGCGATTACCGTCACCCTCTGTTGTCTCTGGCCCACCATCATCAACACCACGGTGGGTGTCTCCGGAGTGGATAAGGACCTGATCAATGTCAGCCGGGTATTGCGACTCAACGCCTTCACCAAGACGGTGAAGATCGTACTGCCTTCAGCGATTCCAATGATCTTTACCGGTCTGCGCCTGTCACTGGGTATCGGCTGGATGGTGCTGATTGCCGCCGAGATGCTGGCGCAGAATCCCGGCCTGGGCAAGTTTGTCTGGGACGAGTTTCAGAACGGCAGCTCCGACTCGCTGGCGAGAATCATGGTGGCGGTGCTGGTGATCGGTTTCATCGGTTTCCTGCTCGATCGCGGCATGTTGATGCTGCAGCGGAGCTTCAGCTGGGACAAGAACGCAGTACTGCGTTAAGTGTTTCAGACGTGTCATGAATTGATTGGATAAACAGTATGAATAACTATCTGAATATCGACCATGTCAGTATCACCTTCCCGACCGACAACGGTCCGTTGAATGTGCTCAACGATGTGGACCTGAAAGTCACTCAGGGGGAGTTCATCTCTCTCATCGGTCACTCGGGCTGTGGTAAATCCACCGTGCTGAATATTGTGGCCGGATTGCTCAATGCCACCGAGGGTGGGGTGATACTCGAAGAGAAAGAGGTTACCGAACCCGGGCCGGATCGGGCGGTGGTGTTTCAGAACCATTCGCTACTGCCCTGGTTGACCGTCTATGACAATGTGCGCCTGGCGGTGGATCAGGTTTTTAAAAAGAGCAAGTCGAAAGAGGAGCGCCATCGCTGGACCCTGCACAACCTGGAACTGGTGCATATGTCCCATGCCCTCGATCGCAAGCCGGATGAGATATCGGGCGGAATGAAACAGCGTGTCGGTATCGCTCGCGCATTGGCGATGGAGCCCAAAGTGCTGTTGATGGATGAACCCTTTGGTGCGCTCGACTCGTTGACTCGAACCCACATGCAGGACTCCCTGATGGAGATCCAGGCGCGGCTCAACAATACGGTGATCATGATCACCCATGATGTGGATGAGGCGGTGCTGCTCTCTGATCGGATCATCATGATGACCAATGGTCCTTCCGCTACCATTGGTGAGATTCTCAACATCGATCTGCCCAAGCCACGCAACCGCCTGGCCCTGGCGGAGAACCCGGTCTACAACCACTACCGGGCGGAAGTGGTGCGCTTTCTTCATGAGCGTCATCAGCAGCCGGAAGAGGAGAAAAGCCAGCCGGAGGCTGAGGCTGAAAGCGATACCGTGGTCGATCTTTCGGCCTGGTTGAAATCGAGCCAGTCGGCTACTGGAAAAACTCTGGAAAAGGATCAGCTCACCCTGGGCTTTATCCCGCTCACCGACTGTGCCCCGCTGGTGGTGGCGAAAGAGAAGGGTTTCTTTCACCAGCAGGGATTGAACGTGGAGCTGTCACGGGAGAACTCCTGGGCCAACATCCGCGACAAGGTGGGTATCGGTATGCTCGATGGGGCACAGATGCTGGCAGCCATGCCCTTGGCCAGTGCCCTGGGCGTGAGCGGTTCGGTGCCGATGATCACCGCCATGAGTCTCGACCTCAACGGTAACGGCATCACCGTTTCCAAGGATATCCATCAGCGCATGGTGGCCACCGGTGAACGCGATCTCGATAGCCTCGCCGGCAGTGGCCGGGCGTTGAAAAAAGTGATCGAGGAGAATCGGGCAGCAGGCGGCAAGCCGCTGATGTTCGCCACGGTGTTTCCCTACTCATCCCATAACTATCTGCTGCGCTACTGGTTGGCCGCGTCCGGTATCGATCCGGACAACGACATCCAGCTGACGGTGGTGCCGCCACCGCAGATGGTCAACTATCTGCAAGCCGGGGTGATCTCGGGCTTTTGTGTCGGTGAGCCCTGGAACACCTTGGCGGTGTGCAACGGTCTGGGTCACACCCTGGCGGCCAGTTACGACATCTGGAACAACCATCCGGAGAAGGTGTTCGGAGTGGCCAGCAGTTGGGCGGCCGCCAATCCCAATACCCATCAGGCGGTAATTACCGCCTTGATCAAGGCCTGTGAGTGGATCGATCAGGCGGAAAACCGCAAAGAGGTTTGCGAACTGCTGAGTCAGGGACGCTACGTCAATGCACCTCAGGAGATACTGGAGAAGTCGATGCTTGGTACATTTCAGTTCTCCCGTGACGAAGCGGCTGTGGAACGGGCCGACTTCAATGTCTTCAATCGTTACAGCGCCAATTTCCCCTGGCGTTCCCATGCGATCTGGTTTTTAACCCAGATGGTTCGCTGGGGACAGTTACGGGATCCGTTCGATCTGCAGCGTATCGCCAAGCTGGTCTATCAGCCGGAGATCTACCGCAAGGCAGCCGCTTCCCTCGCCATTGATCTACCACAGGCTGACATCAAGCCGGAAGGAATCCATGGGGAAGCCTGGCAGCTTGCCGGTGAGCAACACAGCCTGGCGATGGGCTCGGATCTCTTTTTCGATGGCAATGCCTTCGATCCTGAAAAACCCATCGACTATCTCAAAGCACAACCGGTCAGTAACCTGGGCTGTTCCATTGAAGCCCTGCTGCAAGCCAATCCATCCAAGCGATCCCTATCACCGGATACCGAGCGTTTGACTGAAGAGGCAAGCCAATGAAAAAACAGAAACTGATCCTGATCGGCAACGGCATGGCCGGGGTTCGCACCCTGGAAGAGCTGCTCAAACTGGAACCCGAGTTATACGACATCACCGTGTTTGGTGCTGAGCCCCATCCCAACTACAACCGCATCATGCTCTCACCGGTATTGGCCGGTGAAAAGCAGGTGGATGAGATCGTGCTCAACAGTCGTGAGTGGTATGCGGAAAACGGTATTACCCTGCATACCGGCGATCCGGTGACAGCCATCGATCGTCAGGCCAGGCAGATCACCACGGCATCGGGAATGCAAGCCTCATACGATCGGCTGTTACTGGCTACCGGTTCCAATCCCTTCATGATTCCCATACCCGGACACGATCTGCCCGGGGTGGTGGGATTCCGTGACATACAGGATGTTGAGACCATGCTGGACTCTGCCCGCCAATACAAAAAGGCGGTGGTGATCGGTGGCGGGCTGCTGGGTCTGGAGGCGGCCAACGGGCTCAAAAAGAACGGTATGGATGTGACGGTGGTCCATCTGATGGATATTCTCATGGAGCGTCAACTGGACAAACCCGCCGCTGCTCTGTTGAAGGCCTCACTGGAGGAGAGCGGACTGAAATTTCTGATGGCGGCGCAGACCGAGGCAATTCTTGGTGATCAGCGGGTTACCGGGCTGCGCTTCAAGGACGGCAGTGAGCTCGACACCGACTTGGTGGTGATGGCGGTGGGTATCCGCCCCAACATGGCCCTGGCCGATGCCGCAGGACTCCATTGCGAACGGGGCATCGTGGTCAACGATACCCTGCAGACCTTCGATCCCCGCATCTACGCGGTGGGTGAGTGTGTGCAGCACCGAAACAATACCTATGGACTGGTGGCGCCGCTGTTCGAACAGGCCAAGGTCTGCGCCAACCATCTGGCCCAGCTTGGCTACGGCCGTTATCAGGGATCGGTCACCTCCACCAAACTGAAGGTGACCGGTATCGATCTCTTCTCCGCCGGTGAATTCAATGAGACCGAGGGGGATGAAACCCTGGTGCTGCAGGATCCCGCTCAAGGGGTCTACAAGAAGCTGGTGATTCGGGACAACCGCATCAAAGGCGCCGTGATGTATGGCGACACCATGGATGGCAGCTGGTATTTCCAGCTGTTGCGGGAAGCCACGGACATCTCCAGTTTCCGCAACACCATTCTGTTCGGTCAGCACGATCTGGGCGATGCAGGACATGGGGAGGAGACCCGGGTCGGTATGCTCTCCGATGAGGCTGAGATCTGTGGTTGTAACGGGGTCTGTAAAGGGGACATCGTCAACGCCATTAGCACACAGGGACTGTTTACCCTGGATGAGGTGAGAGCCCACACCAAGGCCTCCGCTTCCTGCGGTTCCTGCACCGGCATGGTGGAGGCGCTGTTGGCTTCCACGGTCGGTGAGGGATATGCAGCCACGCCGAGCAAGAAGGCGGTCTGTGGCTGCACCAGCTACAGCCATGATGAAGTGCGCAAGGCGATCAGCGAACTTGAATTGAAATCGATGCCTGAGCTGTTTGACAGACTCGACTGGGGGACGCCGGACGGTTGCCCCGGTTGCCGGCCTGCCCTCAACTACTATTTGCTGGCCGCCTGGCCGGCCGAGTATCAGGACGATGCCCAATCCCGCTTCATCAATGAGCGGGCTCACGGCAATATCCAGAAAGATGGCAGCTACTCCGTGGTGCCGCGTATGTTCGGCGGTCTCTGCAGCGCCGATGATCTGCGCGCCATCGCCGATGTGGCGGACAAATTCGAGGTGCCGGAGATCAAGGTCACCGGCGGTCAGCGGATCGACCTGTTCGGCGTGAAGAAGGAGCAGTTACCGGCGGTCTGGAAGGATCTTTCCGATGCCGGTTTTGTCTCCGGTCACGCCTATGGCAAGGCCCTGCGCACGGTAAAAACCTGTGTCGGTAAAAACTGGTGCCGCTTCGGCACTCAGGACTCCACCGGGCTCGGGGTGAAGCTGGAAGAACTTACCTGGGGGTCCTGGATGCCCCACAAGTTCAAGCTGGCCGTCTCCGGCTGCCCCCGTAACTGCGCCGAAGCGACCATCAAGGATCTGGGTGTGGTCTGTGTCGATTCCGGCTATGAGCTGCACATCGGCGGCAATGGGGGAATCAAGGTGCGGGTCACCGATCTGCTCTGCAAGGTGGAGAGCGAACAGGAGGTGCTGGAGTACACCGGTGCCTTCGTTCAGTGCTACCGGGAGGAGGCCCAGTATCTGGAGCGTACCGCGCCCTGGGTGGAACGGGTCAGTCTGAACTATGTAAAGCAACGTATCGTGGAAGACAAGATGGGTAGAAAGGCCCTCTATGAGCGCTTCAAGCTGAGTCAGCAGTACGCCCAGGTCGATCCCTGGAAGGCGCGTGCCGAGGGCGCTGAGATCCATGAATTCACACCTTTGAGCATCGACCGTATGAGGGCCGCATCATGAACGACTGGATTCCTGTGACCAAGCTTGAAGAGATCCCCAGGCTGGGTGCCCGCAAACTGCAGGCGGGGGATCTGGATATCGCACTGTTCCGTACCGGCAGCGATGAGGTCTTCGCTCTGCGGGACCGCTGTCCCCATCGGGGTGGCCCGCTGTCACAAGGCATAGTTCATGGCGAGGCTGTGACCTGCCCGCTGCACAATTGGAAGATCGATCTGCAGAGTGGCGAGGTGCAGGGGCCAGACCAGGGTTGTGTGAGCAGCTTTGCTGTACGGATCGAGGATGGGGTGGTCTATCTCGATATCGCCTCCCTGGAGTCTGCTGCTTAAGCGGCTGTTTACCCTTTGAATTGACTGGTGTTCTAAATGATCCGGCGACGACATAATATTGATGACGCAGTGCTATCGATGAAGCGGATCCCTACCCATGCCTGAGATGATCAACACCACCTGTCCTTATTGTGGGGTCGGTTGCGGCCTGCTGGTCGAACCTGACGTGGATGGGGGATGGCGGATTCAGGGGGATCCTGACCACCCCTCAAATCAGGGGCGGCTCTGTTCAAAGGGAACCGCGCTCAACGAAACTCTGGACCTGGATGGCCGTCTGCTGTCACCGATGGTCGATGGCAAGCAGGTGGATTGGGATCTGGCGATCGAACAGGTTGCCGGTCGCTTTCGTCAGGTGATCGATGAACATGGCCCAGATGCGGTGGCCTTCTATGTCTCCGGCCAGCTGTTGACCGAAGACTACTATGTGGCGAACAAGCTGATGAAGGGGTTCATCGGTTCGGGCAATATCGATACCAACTCCAGGCTCTGCATGTCCTCATCGGTGGCCGGTCATAAACGGGCCTTTGGTTCAGACACGGTGCCGGGCTGTTATGAGGATTTCGAACAGGCGGAACTGATTGTTCTGACCGGTTCCAATACCGCCTGGTGTCACCCGGTGCTCTATCGGCGCATCGTCAAGGCGAAGGAGAACAATCCGGCCCTGAAGGTCGTTGTGATCGATCCCCGGGAGACCGCCACCTGTGAGATCGCCGATCTGCATCTGCCCCTCAAATCGGGCACCGACAGCCTGCTGTTCAATGGTCTGCTCAGCTTTCTGGAGAGCCACGATGCCAAAGAGCACGACTTTGTCACGTCTCATACCGAAGGTCTGGAAGAGGCATTGAAGCGTGCTCGCTGGTATGCCCCCACACCGCGGACAACCGCAGAGCATTGCGGTCTGCCACTGGATGATCTGCTGACACTGTTTCACTGGTTTCGAGTCAAACAACGGGTGGTTACCCTCTACTCCCAGGGCATCAATCAGACCTCCAGCGGTACCGACAAGGTCAACGCGATCATCAACTGCCATCTCTACACCGGACGGATCGGTCAGCCGGGTATGGGGCCATTCTCCATTACCGGGCAGCCCAACGCCATGGGAGGCCGGGAAGTGGGTGCATTGAGCAATCAGCTGGCCTGCCACATGGATATCGAAAACCGGGATCACCGCTCCCTGGTGGGGCGTTTTTGGCAAAGCGATTCAGTAACTGAGAAGCCAGGCCTCAAGGCGGTGGATCTCTATCGGGCTGTAGAGACAGGAGAGATCAAGGCGCTTTGGGTGATGGCCACCAATCCGGCGGTCAGTATGCCGGATGCCAATCAGGTCAGACGGGCACTCGATAAGTGTGAGTTTCTGGTGGTCTCGGACTGTATGGCTGAGACCGATACCGCCCGTTATGCGGATGTACTGCTGCCGGCACAGGGGTGGGGGGAGAAGTCTGGGACGGTGACCAGTTCGGAACGAACCATCAGTCGTCAGCATGGTTTTCTGGCGTCGGCGGGAGAGGCCAAACCCGACTGGTGGATTCTCAGTCAGGTGGCGCAACGGATGGGCTATCAGGGTTTTGACTATCGCACCGCGCAGCAGATCTTCAGCGAGTATGCTGAACTTTCCGGTTTTGAGAATGGTGGCCGGCGTGATTTCGATATTTCTGCGCTGGCCGGGCTTGATGCAGAATCCTATGATCGGTTGAAGCCAGTGCAGTGGCCGGTCGTGAATGGGCAGGCCGAGGGTACGCCCAGGCTCTTCAGCGATGGGCGGTTTTATACCCCATCGGGACGAGCGCAGTTTGTTGCTGTGACCCCACAACCGCCGGGCAACTATCCCTCAGATACCTATCCCCTGGTACTCAACACGGGACGGGTCAGGGATCAGTGGCACACCATGACCCGAACCGGTAAATCCCCTCGCTTGTCCGGTCACGACAATGAACCCTTTGCCGAAATCCATCCACTTGATGCGCACAACAACCAGGTGGTTGAGGGTGGTCTGGTCAGGGTTAGCAGTGATTGGGGGGAAGTGGTGGTTCGAGCCCGTCTCAGTGAGCGTCAGCAGGTCGGGCAGATCTTTGTGCCGATGCACTGGAACGATCAGTTTGCCAGCAACGCAACCATCGATAGCCTGGTTAACCCGGCGCTCGACCCGATCTCCGGGCAACCGGAGTTCAAACATACACCGGTGGCGATTGAAGCCTATAAACCCATCTGGTACGGTTTTCTGCTGACTCGTGAAAGGGTCATGCTGGAGCATGCGACTTACTGGGCCAAGTCCAAACGGGATGGCCTTTGGCATTTCGAGTTGGCCGGGGAGACCGCTGCGAAGGATTGGTCTGCGCTGGCCCGCAATCTGCTCAGCTCGGCCAGTAATACCGGTCAATGGGCCGAAATGATGGACAGTGCCGGTGGTCAATACCGGGGTGTCAGTGTCAATGACGGCCAGCTGCAGAGCTGCCTTTTCATCGGTCCTGATCACGATCTGCCGAAGCGGGACTGGTTGGTTCGACTGTTTGGCAAAAACCACCTCTCGCGGCAGGAACGATTGCGACTCCTGGCCGGTGCACCGATGAATGCCCAGGAGGATGCGGGTAAGACAGTCTGTGCCTGTTACGGGGTGGGTTTGAACACCTTGGTCAGCGCGATTGAGGATCAGGGGCTTCAGAGTGCCCAGGCAATTGGTGAGAAGCTCAAGGCGGGAACCAACTGCGGTTCCTGTCTGTCAGAGATCAATCGTTTAATCAAAGAGAGACAGGTTCAAACAGCTTAAGGAAACCCTGAAAAAGTTTTTTTTAAAAGGAAAAGGAGATAGTTATGACACCTGAACAGATCACTCACGTGAAATCGAGTTGGTCCAAAGTGGTACCGATTGCCGATCAGGCAGCGGCCCTTTTTTATGGTCGTTTGTTTGAGGTATATCCAGAAGTCAAACCTTACTTCAAGGGTGATATGGAGGCTCAGGGTAAAAAGTTGATGACCATGATTGGCACCGCAGTCGGCAGTCTTGACAACCTGGAGCCGCTGCTACCGGTTATCCGCGAATCGGGCAAACGACATGCTGAATATGGTGTGCAGGCGGTGGATTACGATAAAGTGGCCGATGCATTACTCTGGACCCTGGGAGAAGGCTTGGGTGACGCCTTCACCGATGAGGTTAAAGATGCTTGGGTTGTTACCTACACAGCTTTGGCCGGGGTGATGAAAGACGGGGCTGAAGAGGCATCATAGAAGTCAACCTGTGGGGGCTGTTTAAAGTGGCTTTTCTTAAACAGTTCCCCATCAGGTTGATGACGAACAACTAAATCATCTGATTTTTTCCAGCATTCGCCGAAATGACTTATCTTTAAACTGTCATAACAAGATCAATCATCTACTGCATGATTTAGAACAGACAGAAGTTTAATCAAACCCGGCAAAGTCCGTATCCCAATACCTGGCAATTCAGTTTCAAATAGACCACAATGGTTTTGATCTGAATCAGGATGAAAGGCGCCAGAATCACAAAATAGGCGATGGAATAGGGTGCGATCAGATCATTCTTCATCAATCCGAAGACGATAAAGAAGAAGCCGAAAACAAACATCGCAACACCGGGGCAGATCAACGCGAAACTGCCTGCGTCCCGTTTCTCTCCCTGCAGATAGTCCTGAAAATAACCAACCTTTTTCATGACCTTGTAACCAAGCACACCGGCCAGAATCTGGATCGACAAAATCACCGAGGTGAATACAAACAAACCGGGTTTGGAGAGAGGCTCTGCAAATCCATGGTGAAGTCCCATGATGATGCGGACGCCGCTGATGCCAATCAGCGTGACTATGGGGATCAGAATCCACAGTGTGTAACTGGACTCCTTTGCAATGCCTTGACGCAGTATCGATTTTAATCCGAGCACCAGTTTGATCACGGTTAAAAGCAGAGCAAGCGAAAGAAAAAACAGTGAGCCGAAAATGCCGATTGCGTTGATTGCCTGGGTCTGGCTCATCGCGCCGGGACCTGCAAATCCTGTAGCGATCATGGCAAATGCAAAGATGGCCATCAGTTGGCTGAGATTGTTGTTTTGGTTGAAATCAAAATCACCCTTGATCAGCAGCCGAGTGAAGTAGGCGCCATAGATGCGCAGTGCAAACAGACCGATTGACAGATAAGCCAGTAAAGCAAAAGGAAACAACCTCTCGACAATCTGCCATAGACCGGGAACAAACAGAGAGCCGAGGACAAACACAATGTTGACACTCATACTGAGCGTTAAGGGTATCGCCATCAATGAGACTTCCCGGTTACTGTTGCGCAGTTCTTGGTAGGCCTCTGTTTTGCGGAAATGGCAGAATCCAACCAGGTTTTTGATGAGTAGATGAAAATGGATGATGGAAAAGGCCAAAACAGCCATCAGGTCCAAGCTGAGTAGCATAGTGGCGATGGGGTTATCCCCAAGCAGCACCGGGTGCAGCGATTCGAACGCCACCATAGGTGTCTGTGGATGAGGCACCATAAACATTGGATAGAGAAAAAATGAGATGGCCAGTCCCCCGGCGCCGAGTGCGGCGAGGAAATAGTGCGGATTGAAAGTCGACTCGTTACTGCTGAGCATGTGACAACCCCTGTTGTGAATATAAATTTTGAAAAAGGGCGGGAATCCTACCAGAGCGGACGGAGATGGATATGACAATCCGCAATCCTCCTGGAAACGTTAGGGGGCCTAGTGTTATGGAAGTCTCAAATTGATTGGCAACGACTGGATAAGAAAAAAGTCCACAAATGAACGCCAATCACTGCTGTCCTATTTACATTGATCGAAATAAAGCAAATGGGTCAATTTCGTTTCTCTAGCCTAGCGACATGATAATAGAAAACAAAACAGATGTAGAGAGTAGCTCCCCTCTCCCCTCGCGGGAGAGGGGCCGGGGGAGAGGGGTAGAGGGGGAAAGTATCCATCAACACCCATCAAACACAAAGAGTCCCCGATACAAGAATTGATGAGTGAGCGGAGTTTTCACTTCAATTGCATCAAATACTTGATGCTCACCCTCTCCCCAACCCCTCTCCCATCAAGGGAGAGGGGCATTTATGCATCACCTTGGCTGATTTTGAGTTTAACGGCAAAGCGGTGACAGGCTTTGCCTCTGTAAGGGTTCAATCCAATCCCAGGCATGAATTCAATTTGGATCTATTTGCGGACTAAAATAAAACCACCCTGCTAAATAGCAGGGTGGTAAAGGACTCAATTGACTAATGAGTTGTGATCAGTCGACAGGAGTCAGTGTAAGTGCCTCATACTGATCCGGATCGTTCTGGTAGGCGTTACGATAATTGATCTTGGTGGTCCAGGGCAGCTGCTGGAAATTCCGCCACCCATCTTTGTCTGGATTCATGTCGTTTCTCTCGACATAGACATCGGCACTGTCACTGTCCATTTCACCATTGTTGTTCAGGTCAAGCGCAACAGGTGAGCCATCTGTATCGAGAAGGATGGTGCCGCCATCATAGGCGTATTTATACTGTCCGACAAAACCCTCCCAGATGTTTCTTACATTGGTAAAGGCGGGTCCATCGATACCATAATCGGAAGGATTGGCCAGTACGTTGCCTGCCCCGACGCTCCGCGATCCGGTTCTGCAGAGTGTCATGATCAGGCGCTCTGTATCCCCATTGGCCAGTTCGTAGACTTCCCAATAGAAGTTCTCTTCAGTCTGGGTATCACAACCTGTACAGACGCGGGGATAGGGAATATTGAAACTGCGTTTCGGATGACCTGCTGCGAACTCTTCCATGGTGCGAACATCGACCAGCAGGGCTCTGCCGCTACGACCCCGATGTCGGGCGAAAAAATTTCCTCGGGACTTGAGTGCCTGGTAAGCCTCGGCGGCACTGATTTCGGAATGGTAGAGGCGGTCTTTGAAGTAGCGGTTACCATCAGCCAGGATGTCAGTGGATAAGGGAACAGATAAAAAAGAGGTGATCAATGCAATAGTCTTGATAAGTTTCATAACTCTCTCCTTGCAATTATGACGACAGCTGACTTTGGATGGATGGGGTTTGTGTTTCTAAATTCACTAACCGGGAAGGATTGGGCCACTGTCAAAAATCATTTATATATAATTGTTTGTTTTTAACTGCGTATTGCTAATACAAACGGTGCCAATCTTATAGTAGGGGTTGATTTACAAAAATGAACAGAGTCTCATTTTTTATTTATAGATACTTGATCGTCATGGAGAATCGTTTCCATCAGGCAGCGTAGATTGATGAATCAAACAGCGTAAAATAATTGAACATTGAAATATAATGATTGGATGAGTTTGCATCTTTCAGTAACACTTGGTTACTGGTAATACGATTCGAAGTATGAGAGTGGCGGCAGGTTTTGCAGGGTCTCACGATCCACTCTACCGTAGTAGAGATCGAAGAGTCCTTTAGGTTCGTAATCGCCATTGATAACATGTTTCAATCGGGCGACACGTAGCTTGTTACGTGCTGGATGTTTGTTGATATTGAAAGTCTCGGGTGCAATGATCATCGCCACCAAAGCGAGAAACTGATCATCGCTGATCTCATCGAATGATCGGTTGAAATAGTGGTGTGCCGCCTGTTCGAAGTCCTTCGCATTTGGCCCCAGGTAGACCGTATTGATGAATCGTCTGAGTTGCTTCTCCTTTGACATCAAAGGGTCGAGAACAAAACGGGCGAGTAGGGTCTGCTTGATTTTGGCGATGCCGGGGGTAAAGCGTTCGAAATAGATCTTTTTCACCAGGGCCTGGGTAATGGTGGTAATGCCTGCACCAGGGGTCTTGAGATCTATGCCTGAGTGGTGATAGAAGTTCGGGTCTTCAATTTTCAGCAGTGCCGCCTGTTGGTTCGCTGTGAGTGATGAGACTGTCAGGGGGTAGGGGGCGGCTGATTCCTGTGGTATGACCCTGTCAATGGTATATCGGTAGGCGGCCTGCAACTCCCAACCATAGTATCCGGCGATTGCCAACAGTAAGAGGCTCGCTGTGATCAATGTTCGGCTTAAAGTTTTCACAGGTTTTTGAGATTCCATCTTTCTGGCTCAACCCGATCCTGAGTTTATCAACCATCAGCAGATTGCAGGTCTGCTGTTTGTCTGTCAACCGATGCGCCACGACTGCGTTATATGGAGAGTGATGTTACACAAACAGGGTAGCCGATTGAAACCACTGAAATTGATCTCTTCCATACTTAACGGTGTATCATGGCCGCAGCTTTGCTTGAGAAAATTAAGCCGCAGTGGGATCCATGGGTGCAGCCGATGCTGAAGCAACCTATTGATTCCATTGCTGTTATGCAGGAGTTTGCTTTGCAGGGGGATGGGCTGGACAGCAACCAGGCGCTGAATCGTTTTCTCGCGGGTGTCGAACGCCGGGCACTGCGCATGGCGACCGTTTCGGTCGGCAATCCGGACGATGCGCTGGATCTGGTTCAGGATGCAATGATGAAGCTGGCAAGTCGATACGCTGAACGTTCAGAGGATCAGTGGGGACCCCTTTTTCAGCGTATTTTGCAGAACAGCATCAGGGACTGGCACCGCCGCTCCTGGGTGAAGAACCGATGGCACCGCTTTATTCGCGGCGGAGAGGGAGCGGATGCGGTAGATCCACTGCAGGGCTATCCGGACAGCCGGCAGACGGAATCGGTGGAGAGACTTCAGCAGCAGGATGCGATTGCCCGTCTGGAGCAGGAAATCCATAACCTCTCCCTGAGACAACAGCAGGCATTTATGTTGAGATTGTGGGAAGGATTGAGTGTGGAGGAGACGGCAAAGGTCATGGGGTGCTCCCAGGGGAGCGTAAAAACCCACTACTCCCGAGCCGTATCCGCTTTGAGAGAGAAGCTGGAGGACCACTGGCCATGAGATCGGACGAAGAGTTTCTCAGTGAGGTCAAACAGCAGCTGCAGCAGAGTAGCGATGCGCTGGATGAACTGACCCTCGCCAAACTTGGCGCGGCCCGCCGACGTGCCGTGGAGGTCGGGAGTCGACCGGCTGTTTATCGCTTTGGTGATGTGCTGTCCTTGGGCCGTGGTGGGATGGCGATCCTGATACTGGCCGGGTTGTTGTTGATCGCCTCCGCTGTTCTGCTGAAGACAACCAATACGCCTGTAGAGCAGCAAATGCAGTCGATCACCCTGTTGGAGGATATGGAGCTTCTGGGTGCTGCGCAGGAGTTGGAGTTTTATCAGGAGCTGGATTTCTACCTATGGGTGACGGATGAACAGGATTCAGGCTGAGTGGAGTCTGTTGCTGTTTCTGACAACCTCTGCGGTGTTGGCCGGTGAGGCACAGTCCGGAACTGAAGAGCCTCCCAGTATGGAACTGCTGGAATTTCTGGGTGGCTTCGAAACCCCGGAAGGGGATTGGCTGGATCCTCTTCTGCTGGTGGATGACCGGCAAGCTCAGCAAGATGACGTGGTACAGGAAAATGATTAGGTGCTGGTTAACGATAGGCCTGCTGCTTATGGTATCTCCATTGATGGCGGAGGATCTCTCCTGGGCTGGGATGAACGATAGCCAGCAGAAGCTGCTGGCGCCATTGGCTGAACAGTGGGAGAGTCTGCCCGAATCCCGACGCCAGCGACTCCTCAAAGGGGCGGATCGTTGGTCACAGATGACGCCGGAGCAGCAGGATCGGGCAAAATCACGTCTCGAGACCTGGCGTGATCTGAGCTCGGATCAAAAGCAGCTGGTGCGGGAGCGGTTTCGGGAGTTTGTCGCACTTGAGCCGCAACAACGACAACTGTTGCTCGATCGATATCAGCGCTTTCAGAACCTCTCACTGGATGAACGCAAGGCGCTGCGCAAACGCTGGCAGAGCATGTCGCCGCAACAGCGGCAACGGGCACTTAAAAGGTCGAAGATATTGCGCCGCCTGACACCGCAACAGAGACAACGACTAATGAGAAAGTTGAAACAGTAGACATGGATCGTTATATCGCATCGGCCCTGCTGATCTGCTGTCTCATTGCAGATGCCCGGGGGACACCGCTTGAGTGGGAGTGGTTGGATGAGATCGGACCGCCGCTCCAATCCAGCCTGGGTGTGAATCTCGGCCTTGACGATGCGGATGGCTGGAGCCGCCGCTTCGATCTCAGTCTGGCCGGACCGCTCTATTCCCGATTTGATTTCTCCTATGGTGAAAGCCATGTGGAGTCGGATCAGGCAGAACTGGAGACCGACTACTACTCACTGGGTGTTACTACCGATCCTCTGGCGGCAGTCAGCATTTCGGTCGGATTTGAGGAGTGGGGGGATGAAGCGGCACTGACTATTGAAACCCTGTGGCTCGGTTTCACCTTCAACCTCGGTGACTTTTCGGCAACCCTGATGCCTCAGCAGCGGGACATCCGGCTGCAGGTAACCGACTGGTATCGACCTCGCGCCGACCATGTGGATCTGGAGAGCCGGGATATCGGTCTGATTCTGAGTTACTTTACCGCTGACGGCTGGGTCTTCAGTGGCAGTTATTTCAACTATGACTACTCGGAAAACATCAGTCGTCTCGATGAGGACTATCGAGTCATCTCTATATTTCCCCTCGATACCCTTGATCTGGCCAGCGGCCTGGATGACTACCGCTACTCGATCGGCATCGGCAAGCTGCTCGGGGAAATCAGTGTCGACCTGGATTGGAGTCGCAGTCGTTCCGCCGTGGATGGCAACTATGCCAGCCTGACCAGTCTCTCATTCGATATCCCCATCAATGATCAAATCAGTTTGAATCTCATGGGTGGCGTACAGGATGTGGATTACGCCGAGGATAAGATCCTCTTCTCCAATCTTGGGCTGACCCTCTTCTGGTAAATCCGCGCCCGCTGTCAAATAAAAAACGTTTTAGAAAATTTCCTGTCAACCAGTTCGCATTGATTGCGTTAATCCCTTTAGAGGACGGATCAAATCGTCTGATTAGGACTATTCAATCAATAAAGAGGAAATGGTAATGAAAGGTTTTTTAGACAACTGGTTTCTTCCCGGCTTGCTCAGTCTGATGTTTCTGCTGACAGGGTGCGGCGGTGGCGGCAGTTCCGATTCCACAGGGGAGACCGGAACTGAGGAGAGCGGGAGATTGGTGATCGGTGTGACCGATGCGCCCGGTGACTTCAGCAGCTATACCGTGGATGTGATCTCACTGACCCTGACCAAACAGAACGGTGCGGTGGTCGATACCCTGCCGCTCAATACTCGCATCGATTTTGCCCAGTACACGGATATGACCGAGTTCGTCACGGCCGTGACAGTGCCGTCAGGACGCTATGTGAAAGCGGAAATGGTGGTGGACTACAGCAATGCCGAGATCTGGGTGGAAGATGAGAGCGGTGAGTTGGTGGAAGTGCCACCGGCCAACATTCTCAATGAAGCCGGGGAGACATTGAGCCAGCTTGAACTGTCGGTGCATATTGAAGGCCGACAGACTCTGCTGATCGCTCCGGGCATACCCGCCCATCTTACCCTCGATTTCGATCTCAATACCTCGAATCAGGTGGATCTTGATGGGGTGGAACCGGTATTGACCGTACAACCGATCCTGCTGGCGGATGTTGAGCTCGATCGTCCCAAGCCCCATCGTCTGCGTGGACCTCTAATGGATGTGGATAGTGAGAACAGTGAGTTTGAGATCAGCATCCGCCCGTTCCGTCACCGTTTCAATCGTCAGAACCGCTTTGGCGAGTTGACGGTGAGTGTTTCCGATGAGACCTATTATGAGATCGATGGTGAGACCTATCAGGGGGAGCGTGGACTGGCCGCCTTGGATGAGGTACCGACATTCACAGCGACCCTGGCGGTCGGTGAGTTGCAGCGGACCAACAACCGGTTCACCTATCAGGCAATGGAAGTCTATGCCGGTTCCAGTGTGCCTGGCGGCGATCTCGATGTGGTGAGAGGCAATGTGATCGCCCGCAGTGGTGATCAGTTAACCGTCAGAGGGGCGACGCTGATGCGGGCGGATGGCTCGGTGATCTTTCGGGATACCATCGACGTACAGTTGGATGGGGAGACCGTCGTCAAAAAACAGCTATCGACCGAGGAACACAACACCGGTGAGATTTCCGTTGGTCAGCGGGTACTGGTGTTCGGTAACCTGGATACGGCTGAGTCGAGTCTCAGTGCGGATCATCTGCGGATGCTGGTGACTGTGCTCAGCAGTACTCGGGTCGATGATGAGAGTGCTCTGGTGGTCGATCTGCAGAAGATCGATGGCCGGCCGGTTTCACTTTTCGATTTCAGTGGTACCGGCAGTAGCGCGACGACCGATGCCGATCCACAAAACTACGAAGTGGATCATGGTGCGTTGGATATCTCGCAATTAAGTGCGGGTGTGCCATTGCGGGTAATTGGCTTTGTTACCCCATTCGCCACGGCACCGGCGGATTTCACAGCCCAAAGCCTGGTTGACCTGACCGAGGTTGCGGCGGTATTGACTCTGGGTTACGGCAGCGGCAGTGCCAATGCGTTCAGTGCCATCTCGGCAGAGGGTCTGACCCTCGATCTGACCGATGCGGAGCTATTCCATCACCTGGGCCGGGCCGGTATTGTAATCGACCTGACTGAGCTGGGTGTGGAACCGGTGATCGTACCCCATGACGATGGAGATGGTAGTTTCTGGATCCAGGAGGGGGAGACCCGGCAGCTGCATACAGATTTTGCCAACTTTGCTGAAGATCTGGCGTCACGAATCGAGGCGGGCAGTCTGGTGAAAGGGTTACTTGCCAGTGGCGACTATGTGGATCAGAGCGGCGTGCTCACCAGCAGGATGGTTGTCGTCAAACTGCTTTGATTTTCGATCAAACCCTTGATGCCCTCCCCTTCGGGGGAGGGCGCGTAATAAGTCTCAAATCCGCCTATCTCAATCCGTCGATATGGATGGCCATTTCCAAGGCATGCCTTTCACTGTTCGGATCGATGATCGATTCGATACGCTCGATTCTGTCGATGTAGGTCGTGGAAAACCGGTGTTCCCTGGCGCCGCTCAACACATGGTGTTTATACCAACTGTAAGGTTTCAAGAGAGAATCGATGTGGGTGGCGTAGTAGGTAAAGGCGGATATGCTGTCGCCAGATCCGGTTACCAGGGTAACCTGTTTCTCCTCATAGCCGTTCCCCAGGCCTTCGTGCCGATCAAGCTCCGCCTTTTCAGCTTGAGCAATTTCAAACACAACACCGATTATCCGCTGTTCCGGATCGCGGGTCTCCAGTGCGTCGCATTTGGCAGAACCGTCCCGACTTATTTTATGAAAGCGCAGGTCGTGAGCCTCCAGCGTGGCGGTAAATCTGAATCGCGCCGAAGGCACTCGCTTGATGAGGCGCCTGGATGACATGTTCGAGCCATAAGCGAAATAGAGCATTGGGTTCTTCACGCAGTCTGACGATCACGTTTCATAGCTTAGCAGATCCATCTCTGCCGCCTCCTGGCGAAGTGGAATCAACGCTTGATACTGAGCAGAGGTGTACCAGTCGTTCAAGGCCTGCATATCGGGAAACTCGATGACAACCGTGTCACTATGCTGATGGCTGCCGGATAGAACAGCCGATAATCTGCCCCGGAAGATCAGGGAGCCCTGCCAGGGCTCAAGGGTGACGGCTACCTTGTTGCGATACTCCTGCCACTTTTCGTTCTCTTTTACCGTGATATGTCCAATGAGGTAAGCATTTGCCATAGATCTATCCTTTTTACTTGGTCCGGTTTTATTGTTGGTTGTTTGAGCGGTGGGTGGTTATCGAGGTTCCAACGGATCTTAGAATAACCTCCTTTTTCTTATGAGATTATCCGATTCACAGGCAAGTTGTAAGCCATCACTTTGTGTTCAAAAGCGATATACTGAATTGTTGTGATAACAGACCCTAGCCTATCGGGGGTTGTGGAATGAAAAGAGATAACCAAGCAGAAGACGAAGGTTAGAATAAGCACGCAATGATCAGTGTGCCAATCAGATGGAGAGAGTAGCTCCCCTCTCCCCTTGCGGGAGAGGGGCCGGGGGAGAGGGGGAAGACTGGGCACCTCTGTCTGAATAAGAAATCAACGCAATAATAATGAATGATCAACGAGTCTTTTATCTTTTAGCCAAATCGAACGCTTCGCGTACACCCTCTCCCCAATCCTCTCCCATTAAGGGAGAGGGGCTTTGACGCATCTCCTTGGCTAATTTTGAGGTAACGGCACAATAGGGCATATTGGATTAGTGCTAACAGGCCCTACGCACCTTAGTGTATTGATAGGCGGTCCTGATCCGGTTATTAATCCCTGTAGTAATGAGTTGATGTATTTTCCCGTGTCATAGCTGGTTTTCGGATACCACATCGGATCGAGCGTTTTTTATGGGTAATCAATCTGCAGCAACTGTCTCTAATCGACTGCGTCTATTGGGTTTCTCACTGACTGTATTCCTCTCCTCAGCCGCGCTGCTGGTGCTTGAGATCCTGGCCGGTCGGTTGTTGGCGCCCCATATCGGGGTGTCCCTCTACACCTGGACGTCGATCATCGGTGTCATTCTTGCCGGTCTTTCACTCGGTAATTGGCTGGGTGGGATTTGGGCGGACCGGGGAGCCGACGGACGGGTGGCCGGCGTTGCCATGGCGCTGGCGGGCATCTATGCCATGCTCGCGCTGCCGCTGATGGATGGGCTGGGCAGCTTGCTGGCTACGCAACAGGTCGGTCTGCTCGGATCGAGTTTCATCTTTGCCTTTACGCTGTTTGCACCACCTGCTGTAGCAATCGGTGTTGTTACCCCCTTGCTGACAACCCGCGCCCTCGACCTGGATCCCCGGGCAGGACATGTGGTTGGCAGGATGCATGCACTGGCGGCCATCGGTAGCATCGTCGGCACCTTCGCTGCCGGGTACTGGCTGGTTCAGTCGTTCGGCTCCCGGGCCATTCTGTTCGGTACCGGTGTGGGACTGATCCTGCTCGCAGTACCCTTCCTGCTGCGGTTACGTCCACCGGTATTGGTGGTATTGATCCTGATCACGCTCGCCTCTGGCATTCTCAGCCTCTCTCAACAGGGGCTGCGTGGCTCCTGTGACCGGGAGAGTCAGTACTTCTGCATCCGGGTAGTCGATCGCAGTAGTGACGCCCCGTTTGGCCAGGCCCGCGGGATGGTGCTTGACCATCTGCTCCACGGCATCAACCACGACACCGATCCGAGGATTATCATTGCCCCCTATGTGCATGCCATCGATGAGCTTGTCTATGAGCACTTCAATCAACGTTATGACGCTGGACTTGACTGGTTCTTTCTCGGGGGAGGCAGCTATACCCACCCCCGAGCCGTTCAGGCGTTGAGTCCGGAATCCTCTGTCACCGTGGCCGAGCTCGATCCGATGGTGACCTTGACCGCGGTGGAGAAGCTCTACCTGGAGCCGGAAGCGATGCATATCCTGCATGAAGATGGACGTCGGGCCCTGACGGCAGAAACCGGCAAGTTCGATGTTATCGTCGGCGATGTCTTTCACGATGTTGCGATTCCCGAGCATATGGTCACGCTGGAGTTTGCTGAAATCGTCCGCCAACGGTTGAGACCTGATGGTATCTATCTCATGAATATCGTCGACGCCTTTCCCGATCCGCGTCTGGTACGTGCCATCACCAAAACCCTGAGTGAGGTGTTCACCCACGTCGATCTGTGGATGGAGGGTGTACCCGGTGCCGATCGGGTTACCTTCGTGCTGAGTGCCACAAACAGTGAACGACCGCCGGAGATCGTTCAGGCCCGATTCGGTTTTGAACGAACCTGGTTTCGAGTTACTGAAAAGTTGATGGAGTTGGGAAAACCGCTGGATGAGCTGCCGGTGCTTACCGATGACTATGCCCCGGTAGAAAGATTGATTGCCGGGCTTTTGCTTGGCGAACGGGATTGAGATAAAACCAGAGTTTTCTATGCCACCATTCAATCACTGCGGTTGGCACTGATTTGTAAATAAGTGAATTGTTGAATCATTCCTTAATTGACAAGGTTACAAATCTAATCGCCACCAATGAACGCAAAAGCTCGCTCGATATAGAGTGAAAACAACCCATATTAATCTCAGTGTTAGTCCTGACTCCCTATCATCTACAGTCTTAGGAACAGTGCTGATAGAGATGACAGGAGGCTGTCATGGCAGGCAAACAAGATGAGACCTGCAGTGACGAAGAGATCGAGGCAAGGCTGAAAGAGGCGCTTCCGAATTGGTATCTGGAGAAGGGCTGGATCCAACGTAGATATAAAACCAGTGGCTGGAAAGCTACCCTGATGGTGGTAAATACGGTAGGACACCTGGCGGAGGCCGCGTTCCATCACCCGGATCTCACCATCTCCTATGTGTTCGTTATCGTCAAACTGGTGACCCACTCCGCGAAAGGCGTCACCAACAAGGATTTTGAACTGGCAGGCAAAATCGAGGAAGTGGTGATGTGGCAGCCTGGACTTGCGGAGGGGGCCCTCGAAGGTACCCCCGATGATCCCCGTTTCAAATACATCAAATACAGTTGATCTGCCGATTGGCGTTAATTCAATCAGTTTAACTGGAATCAGGCAACTGATCGCTGGCTTTTGTCACTCCAGAGAATCACCATTCCCGAGATGACGATAAGGCAGCAACCCACAACCACCGGAGTGCCAAGTGGTTCTCCAAAAAGCAGCACGCCCAGAGAGACACCAAACAGCAGTCTGGTGTATCTGAATGGGGTTACCGCCGAAACGTCACCAGTGCGCATTGCTTTCATTAATCCTGAATAGGCAATAACCCCGAATAAGATGGCTCCCAGTAGATAGAGTGATGTTGAGAAGTCAGGAGTGATAAACGGCGTGTTCTGCCAGGCAGAGAACAGCAAACCGGCAATCACGATCGATACAAAGCCATAAAAGCCCAGTATGGAAATGCCGAGCGTTGGCGGAGCTGCCCGACTGGCCAGATCGCGACCAGCGAACCCAAGCATTCCGGCAACCGCGAACAGGGAGAGGATGGAAAAACTCTCAGAGCCTGGACGGATAATGACAACCACACCCAGCAGGCCAATAAAGATCGCTGTCCACCTCTGCCATCCCACTTTTTCATCAAACAACAGAGCAGCTCCCAAGACGACGAATATCGGTGCAGCCTGAAGGATAACGGTAGTGGCGGATAACGTGGTGTATGCCAAGGCAAGTACATAAAACAACCGACCAATAATCTCGAATAGGATGCGTGTCAGCATCGGTCTTGAGAAACACTCTTTTGTGAAAATGCGTTGACCACCAAAGTGTGCCATGCCCGTAAAGATCAGAGCGCCACCTAAACCAAAAACGATGAGCAACTGTCCGATGGACATTGTCTGAGTGACTGTTTTAAGAAAAGTATCCTCAATGGCGAAACATCCCATGGAAATGGTCATCCACAGGCTGCCGATAAAATTGTTCTGACTTGATGAATTGGATGGCTTGTACATTAATTAAGTGGTTTGTTACCGGTTGGTCTTGCCCTGTCTGATTAGGGGATGCTGAATATTTGAAAACATCAGTGATCTTGCCATTATGCTGATCTAAGAGAATTTACTTAAGGTCTTTTTTTAAATCATAAAGTATGACTGTTGTAGGTCAAAAGCAAGTATTTTACAGAGTAGGGAAGTAGTTAACTTAAGCTAATCCTTTCATATAGGAAGCGTCAAACTTATGTAAAAACCTGGATTGGTCTGTCTTGTCAGCATCTATAAAACTGATTGAAACAGGGAGGATTGGAAAATAGACGTTATCTGTAAAGCGGCGTTCTCGCTCATCGCCTATTTTCAAAAGTACTGATCCTTTCTCCAGTTCAATGGTTACAACACCATCTTTAATCTCATGCCGATAATCAGATAGCGCATGCGGCAGCAGGTTAAAAAACTCATCATGTGTGTAACCCATTTCCCTTTTCAGGCTGAATGGGCTTTTGTAGTCTGAATGATCGTGGGTTGTATGATTTGTCATGCTTAGGTCGTCAGTTTTGCTTTTCTACGCATCTACTCGATTTGAAAGGGTATGTCATCTGTTTATATGGCCTGTATCGAGATGCATTAGACTACCCTTGGCTCATTAAACACTGGATGTCTCTGTTCTTTTCTCATTTTTCATTACATTATTCAATGCTCTTCGCCAAACATCCGCTGCCACACCCATCGCAATGCCTCGACGTCGGGTCGTTCGGCGGGGATGCGTTCGGGCGGGATCAATGGGCGCATGACGCCTTCCTCTCGTTGACCGACAACAAAGGAGAATATGTAGCGTGGTTCGAATCCCATGCGCAAATCGGTAATCGCCAAACGACCATTGATCTCCCGTACGCGATAGAAGCCCTTGGTGAACCAGCGCAGCCGCATCACGGCGGGTGCATCGCTAACCGGGGAGAGCAGGCTATCGTTGCTTGAATACTGTTCGAGTCCAATCTCGGGTAGTGGGTCGAGCAGTGAATAGTAGCCCTCCCGATAGCCATTCGGTTCCATCGCGACAATGCGCCAGAGCAGCAGATTGAATGGCGTCGGTGTCGCTATCAGCCGATTGTACTCAACGCCTTGGCGGGCCAGTTCACTCTCGGCGATGTCACGTACCTGTGCCTGTATGGAGATGGCAATTGCGAGATAGAGCGTGCTCAGGCCAAGTCCAATCCTGTTCGCGCGTCGTCCGGTAGTTAGCTTGCGTTTGCTGAAAGCAGCCCAAAGCACACCGACCAGCAGTAGTAGTGTATACAGGGGGTCGATAATAAAGATGCTGCCAAGCCCGATCGGCGGTCCGTTGCTTGGCCAGAAGAGCTGTGTACCGTAGATGGTGATCGCATCAAGCAAGGCGTGGGTCGCGAGTGCGAGCCAAACGAGCAGGGACCAGCGTGTGATCGATGCACCGTCTCTCGCATGCAGGCGTGCAAGACCCGCACCCAGGACCGGTGCGACGATGGTGTGAGTGACAAGGGAGTGGCTGAAGCCCCGGTGATTGGTCACAGCTGCAACGTCGTCCGCGTGGGGCAGGAAAACATCGAGATCAGGCATTCCGCCGAATACGGCCCCCCAGATAAGCGCTTTACGGCCGACGCGCGCACCTAGCGCTGCGTGGCCAACGGCCGCACCGAGCAATATCTGAGTGACCGGATCCATACACAATTACTCCATTTTTACTTATTAAACTGAGTCTTGCTGTGATTTTTCAAGTAAGACCAGAATGAATGACCTTCAATTTCAACCCGTTTTTTTATGAGAACCGTTTCAATATTGACCAGGTATTTATCATAGACCGTCTCTCGCTCGTGTTTTAAGGGGGAGGGACAGTAACAGGTTTGAACCCATTCGATTGTGTTGGGGGCGACGATCTTGGCCTGCTTCATCGAAGATACGATCTCAGCACCATCCGGTTTCTGGTTCGCAACTGTTCCGTCCGCTAAAACCTCGTAAAAGGCTGACAGCTTATTGAGAACGAACTTTGCTCTGACTCGATATTCCACAACTGCCTCCTGATGTTTTACGTCAACCGAACCGGAGGAGCGGTAAAGCAGAGTGGGCCTTCCGGATGTAATAGCTAATTTATCAATTCAATCTTAGCAGGTACTTTTAAATCAGGTGGGGAAGCAGCCTCATGTCTTACATTAATATATATACTGACTTTCTATTCAGATGACCAATCAAGAAACGGTTTTAGGACTCTGAAAGATGCCCACTCAATAAAGCTCAGCAACAAGACTAAAAAGCCCCTCTCCCTTGACGGGAGAGGGTGTACGCGAAGCGTTTCACCTGGGCAAAAGACAAAAATCAAACTAACCATTCAATTTTGTCGGATTGATTTCTCTTAAAGAGTAAGGTTCTAATTCTCCCCCTCTCCCCCGGCCCCTCTCCCGCAAGGGGAGAGGGGAGTATACCGTGAGTGGGAGACATCCTTGTGCAGTCGGTTGCGCATCACCTAGACTCTTATGCGATAAGTTTTCGCCTTTTAAGCATAATTAAAATGGAGTAGCAACCGGCAGCCGCCAGTAGATGTTTCACTGTGTGTCCACTCACGATCTCTCCTGTCATCTGAAACACGGCCGTATCGTATGCCTCTGCACCTTTAGCCAAGGCGTATAACACAAGGGCAACGAAGAGCAGGCCCTGGTGTGTAAAGCCACTGTTGAATAACACCATGAAGAAGGGCAACGTCAGCAGCGGGATGAACTGCACCCACACGTAGAGGCGTAGGTCATCGAAGAAGTAGCCATAGAGAACACTACTGATACCAACAATGATGAGCGGGATCAGTAGACGGGAGAAGCGGCGATTGACATATTCACTCAGGAGTGCTGTGAGAAACGCCATAAATCCAACACTCATCGGTAACCGATCCCAGACAAGGGTCTGATTACTTGGACTCCAGTGATAGTATATCGAACCAAGACCCACCAGGCTTACACCCGCAAACAGTACAAGCCACGCGCTATGACCGGGACCTGTATGATTTTTCAGGCAAAATGCGATGCCAATGGTACCGACGAGCAGGAAGGCCAGGTTAGATATCACATCGAAAAAATTCGGGATCCCAAGGAAAGGGGCAGTATCAGTAAAACGGTGATAGGCCTCTTTTTGAGGGATCGGTTCAATCAGCAGTAGCAAGACGAGAGGGAAGAGCAACAGAAACATAAGTACAGCGTGCTTCCAATTAAACTCTTGCAACTGGTTGGTGCTCATCCAAACCTCGAGTAAAGATCAAAATCCACGAACTAGGGCCTATTGGGTTCGTGTTAACAGGCCCTAAGTGACGTATGAAATCCAGGCTCTATGCATAGTGTATTCTCTCGTTGATTTGACACCTTATCCTGTATAAGAAGTTCCTGGTGTTCATCAGAGAGAGATCCTAATCAGAAATGAAGGATATCCTTTACTTATAAGAAAGCTATGTTGTTGATCTATCGGGATTTATAGAAACGCTATGCAGTGGGTGTCCAGGATTGCTTTCTGCATGATTCAAGAGCTATTGTAATTTATGTCTTTTGACGGTGGTTTAAGAAGTCCTTCACGGCTCCTTTGCGTCCTCTCCAAAACTGAGCATATGGCCGTCAGGATCCTGAACGCTGAACTCTCTCATACCGTAGATTGTGTTAATCAAGGGTGTCGGTTTGTACCCACGCTTTACAACATGATCGTACAGCTCGTTGACGTTGTCAGGATAAAAATAGAAAATTGTTGGCCATTGTGTGCTCTGTTGGGGGTCTATAGGGCGCTCTAAACCGATATCCGTCTCCGTTTCGGAGAGCATCAACTCAGTATTACCCGATTGTATCGTTGCCCATCGCCACGCTTCGACTGCGTTAGGGTCACTGACCAGTTTGAAACTTAAAGCGTCTTCGTAGAAACTAAGGCTACTTTTAATGTTGCTGACATTCAGCATTGGTATAAGTCTCTGTAAGTTCACTATTATTTAGATCCTGAACGGGGCTTGTTGGTATGATTGCGCCGGTTTTTATCGCATCAAACAAGGGTTTCTAGCTGTCAGCGAACTTGAGTGCAATGTTATTAAACTCACCTTCCAGCGCTTTGAATGCCTCCACTATGACGGGATCAAAGTGACTCCCTGAGCTTTCTAGAATAATCTGAACCGAGGTTTCATGGCTGTGGGCTTTTTTGTAGACACGTTCATTCACCAAAGCATCATACACATCCGCCAGGGCCATCAGTCTGCCGGAGATGGGTATCTTTGGCCCTTTAAGGCCTTGGGGGTAACCACTGCCGTCCCATTTTTCATGGTGCGTGAGTGTGACCTCTTTTGCCATTGCCAGAAATTCTGTTGTGCCAAAATCACTTTCAGCTTTCACCAAGGCATCATAGCCGAGTTGGGAGTGGGTGCGCATAACTACCCATTCGTCGGCTGTCAGTTTTCCAGGCTTCATTAGAATTTGGTCGGGTATGCCCACCTTACCAATATCGTGCAGGGGTGCTGAACGAAATAATCTGTCGACCGTATCTTCAGTAAGATAGTCTTTGTAATCCGAATGGTCTTTCAGCTTTTCACAAAGCAAGCGTATGTAGTATTGGGTTCGCTTGATATGATTGCCTGTCTCGTTGTCACGCGTCTCTGCCAGTGATGCCATGCAACGTATGGCCACATCCTGAGTGCGTCTGATCTCTTTGGTTCGCTCTTGAACACGTAGCTCCAGCAGGCTGTTCTCGTCACTTAATATCCGCTTCCCTCTCGCCAATGCCAGGTGATTCGCAACCCGACTCTCTACGATGGGGGGACTGATTGGCTTGGTGATATAGTCAACGGCTCCTAGCGAGAAACCAAGAAGTTCATCGTCAACCTCGCTCTTTACTGTCAGGAATATGACAGGAATATCACGTGTCGATGGATTTTGTTTGAGCCTCTGACAGACCTCGTAGCCGTCTATATCCGGCATCAATATATCGAGTAAGATCAAATCAGGGATAAGGTCCTCATGGCTAGCACGCTGGAGGGCTGTCTCACCATCTTTAGCGACGATGACCTGATAATTTTGATTCAATATTTCAACGAGCACATCAATATAGAATTTCTCATCATCGACCAATAGAATACGCGCTTTTTGTTCATTCTTGTTTGTCATCTGTCACCGCCGGCAACCGTCTTTTAATAGCTAGTAAGGTAGTTACTGCTTTATCAAAGTCATAATTATCAACATGAGTTTTCAATTCGTTAACCGAATCCGTGAGGCTTGAATCCTGAGCCAGAACCATTGGGGTGAGCTTTTCGAGCAACCCTGATGATGTTACATCGCCTTGTTTAAGAGCGGTGTCTGTCCGCTCAAGTAATTGTTGAACATCCTCTGTACTTGCTCCTTCAATGGCACCATCCCTAATCTGAGCTTCATCGATCTTATTTTGGAGTATTTGAATACTATCAAAAACGATACTTACCTGCTTTTCGAATGTCTCTATTAAGTTTGTGATCTGATGTTCATCAGATGGATCAAGTATGGCATCCAATAGTGTGCGTGTCGCCTCCTGTAGGCGATTAGCGCCAATACTACCGGAAACGCCTTGTAAGGTATGTAGGAGGCGCTTGAGCGTGTCCCGTTCGTTTGAGCGAAGCAGGTCCGACACCTGAATCGCGCTATCTTGATACCGCTGTTGAAATTCCAGTAGGAGTTTTACGTAGAGGCGCTGATTTCCTCCAACCCGATTAGTCCCCCACTTCAGATCTATACCCTCTACCGTATCGGGCAGATCGTAAGCATGAACTTGGCCTAAGACAGGCTGTATATCGGATAGTGGACGATCGTCTATGGGGAGCCAAGCCAGTAATGTACTCGACAGCCTGTCCGGATCGATCGGCTTGGAGAGGTAGTCATCCATGCCTGCCGCCAGGCAGCGCTCCCGGTCACCTCGCATTGCATGAGCAGTCATCGCAATGATCCGAACGTAGGTATTTTTAAGTTCGTTTCGGACCCGTCGGGTTGTTTCGAGGCCGTCGAGACCTGGCATCTGTAGATCCATAAACACCAGATCAAAATTGACCTCTTTGATTTTCTTGAGAGCCTCTTCACCGCTGCTGACGATAACAACCAGTAAACCAAGCTTTTCCAGCAGTTCTTGAGCAACCTGCTGATTGATTACATTGTCTTCAACCAGCAGCACCTGTCCCTTGAAGCGACGGGACTTGATATCGCGCTTTTGCGTTTGTTTGGTTTGGCCAAAGAGTACTTCACTTATCGTGTCAAATAAGGTTGATGGACTGATCGGTTTTATCAGTACACTTTCCACGCCCAGACGGTCAGTATGCATCAGGAGATCCTGATGATCGTACGCTGTAATCATAATGATTGGTATTGAATGTGATGCATCGAGATCTTTGCGAATATGTTCAACAGCCTGCACACCATCGATTTCAGGCATCCGCCAATCCATGATCAACAAGCGGATATCATTCATTGCTTGTAATGCCGCGTAGGCCTCTTTGGCAGAAGATACCGCTGTTACCGAGAAAGAGAATGATTCAAGCGTCTTGGTTATCACTTCACGTGTGGTGTCGTTGTCTTCGACAACCAATACCTTCATACCACGCATAAAATCCTTGAAAACAAACTCGCTCGCCTTTTGTTTCCTGGCTACCTTCAAAGGAATGGCAAAACTGAACTCACTGCCTTGACCAGGCGTGCTTTTTACACTGATCTCTCCAGCCATCAGCCTTACAAGATTGTTGCTGATACTGAGTCCCAGGCCAGTGCCTCCATGGCGGCGTGTGGTTGATGCATCTGCCTGTACGAAGGCCTCAAACAGACGCTCAACTTTTTCCGGCTCTATACCAATGCCACTATCTTTTACAGAGAATCTCACTCTGATATCCGAGTCGCTTTGCTCTTCCAGCTCGACCGATAAGAGAATTTCTCCCTCAGCGGTGAATTTAATCGCATTCTGCGCAAGGTTGATGAGTACCTGGCCGATTCTCAACGGATCGCCAATGAGTTTCTGTGGAATACTCAGGTCCTGCTTAAAGATGAACTCAAGTCCTTTCTGCTCAGCTTTGATTGAAATCAAGCTGGATAGGTTTTGCAGAATTGAATCCAGTTTGAATTCGCTCTGTTCGATCTGTAGCTTGCCCGCTTCAATCTTTGAAAAATCGAGGATATCATTCAGAATGCCCAGCAGATTGATTGATGACAGTTTGATCTTACTGAGGTAGTCAAACTGCTTTTCTGTAAGGTCAGTATCCAGTGCCAAATGAGTCATGCCGATGATTGCGTTCATCGGTGTGCGGATTTCATGGCTCATGTTTGCCAGAAAGTCACTCTTGAAGCGATTCGCTTGGCGTTGCAGCTTCATCGCTTTTTTTATCTCTTTTTCTACCCGTATTCGTTCTGTTAAGTTGACCAGAACTCCGAGATGCATCATCTCATCCTGCATGCGAATGGGGATGGCTGATAGCAGACCCTCAATCAGGTTGCCTTTCAGGGTCCTTATGCCAATACGCATGTTCCGTACTTCTCTTTTTGTTTTTAAGGCAGTCAATACGCGTTCACGGTCTGCGGGATCAGCATAAAAACCAGCCATATTCATTCCGATGATTGATGAATCCCCTGCCTCAATCTCTAAAAGTGATTGTTCATTGGATATTCTAATAACGCCTTTCGTATCACTGACCACTATCGCTACAGGTACAGTATTTATAATCAAGTTAAGTTGCGCTTCATTCTGTTTTGCCAGTTGGTGTTTTCTACGTAGCCGCAACAGCCAGATTACAAACACCAATACTACAGACAACGCCACACCAATAACACGCCAGACAGTCGTGTAGTCCACGGTCACATCGTAACGTATCGACATCCATCTCTGTTGTATTTCGTTTTTTTGCTTTTCCGTCATGCTGCGGATGGCTTGATCCAGAATTTCAACCAGAATCGGCCAATCCTTACGTACTCCGACTGATAGTTGATAATGATAGGGAGTCGGCGCTCCGACCTTGATGTTTGTCAGTCCATTTTTACGGATCAGGTGACTTCCCACAGTCAGGTTGCCTACATACCCATCAATCTCACTAAGCGCCAGTCGCTTCAAGCCGTCCAATGCACTAGGCACCAATATCAACTCAATACCCGGATAATCCTGTTTGAGGTATTCTTCCGCGACATAGCCTTTAACAACACCGATCTTGCGGCCAATGAAGTCCTCCAGACCATTCACAAAGGGTTGCTTATCGCCCACAAATATAACAAACGGAAAGTCAAGATAGGGCTGGGTGAAATTGAGAAACTCTCGTCTCTCTGGCGTATCCACTAAGGCCGGCAGCAGGTCCAGTTGATGATTTCTTGCCGCGTCCATGACTTCTTGCCAAGTCAGATCTTTTTTTACTTCAGTTTGTAAATTTAAAACTCTGGAGAAGTAACTGACATAGTCTGACGAAAGGCCTTGGTATACTCCATTTTCATCAACAAACTCGATTGGATCCCAGGCTGTATCAATCCCAACGCGTAGTTTACCGATTTGCTTCAGCCACTCTCTCTGCTCTACGGTAAGTTTTAGCAACTTCTTATCGGCTAAAGGTGACTTGGGTATTGATATCCAGCGATCTAGAATCTCCTGTCGCTCTGCGTCAGTGATAGACCACAATGCCTTGTTCATGGCAGAGACGAGAGGCTTCAAGGGTACATCGCGGTTAATCGCGAAACGTTGGTAAGATGATCCTATTCCCGCATCACCACTGAAGTGAAGGTTAACCAGTTGCTGATCTTGGATGACCCATTGTGCCACTGCCCGGGTACCGATGTAGGCATCTGCTTTTTTCCAGGAAACAGCTTGCAGCGCCTCCTGGGTATTGAGTACCGGCAACAGATTTATCTCTGGATGTAACTCCTGCAGCTGACGCATGGTAGAAAACCCATCCTCAACGGCAACCACCTTGTCTCTCAGAGATTCGATATCGGATAGACCCTGACGGCTGGAACGCGTGACGATAGCCTTATGCGTTTGAAAAAAAGGCTCTGTAAAGTAGAGGTCCCTCTCACGCTGTTCGTTCTTCACCACCGAGGCCGCCAACGGCAATTCACCCTCGCGCACCTTCTGCAGCATCTCTTTAAATGTCGGTCCGGGGTGTATTCTGAATTCAATCCCAAGCCGCTCTGAGATCAGACTCAAGTAATCGGCAGCAATGCCTCGGTGCTCATCGTCCAGCATAAAATCGATAGGCGGCCAACTGCCATCCACCCCAATATCTACGATGGGATGGGTCTCCAGCCAGGCAGTTTCCTCAGTCGTCAGATCAAGATCAGTGGATCGCTGCGAAGGTTGTGCTGCATGAAGAGAGACAAGGTAGACCAACGACACAATGGCCGTGAACGTGGCAACCGCTGATCGTAAAAATGAAGGCCGCGACATTTCCACTCTCTGTCGCCAGCGCAGAGTTGCTCTGCAGCTGGGTATTGTTATGATTTTGCGTTATTCTTTCCTTAAACGATTATAATTATACCCTTTCAATCCGGAGACTGCGAAGGAATTAAATTCCTTTTAGCAGAAGATTTTCAGTCGTTCTTCCAATCTCACGCCTAGATCGGTAATGCCAATGCATAGGTATCAGTGATGCAGCGTTTTCGATAGGCCTATCAAGTCAAGCGCCTGAATAGGGACACCCATCATTTGTGTCTCGATGTAACAAATGAATCAATATGATTTGGCTGAACAATTAACGTCTGTTCAATAAATGTCCTGGACGACAAACTATATCGGTTACTCAGTACTTTTTAAATTTATATCTGGTGTTTTTATATGTCTGCCAATCATTGGGTGTACGTGTTCTATGTCTATCTAATTAGATTTTCCAATCATCTACAATGTATCGAGAGTCCGCCAACGAATCGAGTTTGTAATTCATTCCATCTACTTTGTTTTGAACTTCCTGCCTATAAAACGCAAGCCCCGCTAGTTCCTGATATAGAGGCTCTCTCGCCATCAGCAAAAGCTCCTTTCCCCTATCTGTTAATTCAAAAATGGTATGCATCAAGGTATTTCTTCTACCTTTGTGATGCGTACTTCTATAACTAATGTAATCTTCAATTCCATCAAACGCCGTCCTGAAAATCAAATGAGCCTTATGACAATACCACAAACAATTTTCAATAAAGCCGTAATCAAATCTTTTCTGCCCCGTTCCTTTGGGATTTATGTACGCACAGTATTCGTTGAACTTTTCTAAGAATTGCTGGTCGATTTTTGCAGAACCAAGTGCATCCACGGTTAATAATGTAATATAAATAACAGGAAGATAATCGATATCAAACTGAGTGGAGAATATATTTGGAATACTGCTCATTCGATCCATATCCTTTCTCAGACCCTCCTTGCTTTCCACCTTCTTTCCAAATAACGCTCTTAATAGACAATCTTGCTCGAATTCTGGATTAGACCTTGAAATACACACCTTCCCTTCCCTGGTTGCTTTCTTGACAAAGTTTATTGCCGTCCTTAGATTCCCGTTAGTCATAACCCTAAAAAACTCTTGAACCTCCTTCTTCGCAAACGGATCTATATACTCCGATCTATATCCGTCGGTCATCCTAGAATGAATGACCATATTCGGATCTATCGCATTCACTCTGATTGGTTCACTAGTACTGTGGCCGAGTCTGCTTGCGACACTGTGTTTAGCAATGCCCGCAGCAATAGGACGTGCTGTATATAAAAATATAGGATTTGTAGTATGATCGTTTATCGCACACAGCAGTGTAAGAATCTGTATCTGTGCGTATGGGTTTAGATAGTCGACATCATCAATCGCAATCACACCCTGTGGAGCCCTACCATGATTCTTCTGTAGCAACTTTGCTTTAGGAACTATCTCAGAAGCGACTAGCTCGCTGATTAGCGTAAAATCATCTTGCTTTTTGTTGTTCGATGAGTGCTTTTTGTATTCGTCTTTCAAATTTGGTGATTTAACCTGCTCACCAATAGATTTCAACATAACATGGATATGATCGTTAATTCTAGAAACAATATCCAACATTTGATACGTTTCAAGCTCCGCATTACCTGATAATGCATCGTGCGAAACGCCAATCATCCCTATCCTTTTACCAAACTCCGGGAATTTTCTTTTTATCAAGAATTCGAGCATAGTCGACTTTCCAACACCGGGCAGGCCTGCTACCAATATGATCCCATCATCTTTAGTATCGAATGATAACTGTATCTGTTCGTATGCCCTTTCGATCAATTTATCACGCTCTACGAACAAATATTCATAGTCTAGAAACTTTGTCAGATCCCCAAGAAATGGTTTCTTTTCGTTCCACCCCCAATGACCCCACGGCATAGAATTTCCCCTTAATATTCAAAAAAAGACTGCATTAACAACAGCGATAAACTGGATCAGAATTACAACAGCAATACAAGCTAGTGCAACTAAATAAAAAAATGAGGAATAAAATATAGGAAGCTTGAACAACCGAAAATAATCGGATGGTTGAGTAAAATACGGAGCTCCATAATCTGATGCTGCCTCATATGTAGAGTCAGCCTGTTCGGCAATCATTTTGAGCTCATGCTTATCGCTAATTCCATACCGTATCGCCTCTTCCCGGGATTTCTGCACAAACTCAAATTTTCTGTATTTCTGCACAATATCGGGTGCATTTGCTTGGTAAATCGCATTCCCTATCACTACAAGTAATGATCCAATATATGCAACGAACCACACCAACGGCAATGATCCTATTGATAAATTGTTGCTATCATATTTGTGCAGAAAGCCTTGTACTTTCTCAGCAAAATACCTAGATTCCATGCTCATGCGTTTTGACGATTCGGCGAGCTCTTCGTTTACTAGCAAACCAGATTCCTGTATTCTTTTATAAATGCTCTCAATTTGAAAAATCTCTCGCTGTAGATTCGTTTCCGCTTTGTCGAAAATGCCAGTAGCCTCCAAAGCCAACTGGTTATGATGTATAATTACAGCCCTGGCTGATGGCCACAATCCTGCGATTATCGGGACAAATATCAATGCAAGATATGAGGCGCGGGTCATAATTTTTAGTTCACCTACTGCACGAATGCGGCTCCAACTAAGTTTCATAAAAACCACCCGTAAAGAATAAAGGGGATGCAGCACTTTTCATCTTGTTTTCAGGCAATTCCCCACGAAAAAAATTTAAAAATATTCAACTTGGATATTCGACTTATTTATAACTCATCAAAACACAAGGCAATCCTTCAAAAAAGGGGGCGTCCTCAACCCCGCATCTAACAAAGCGGAGTGTCCCTAAAATCTAATACACCCACCATTTTCTAAAGACATTATGTTATTGATTTAAACACTTACATGGTAGTCTTAAATAATAGGTGTCCTCGTTTATTATTCCCTTAATGGAAATCTTGGTATTGATTTCTATATGTACTAAATAATGGATGTCCCCAATTATTTTTTATTTAGAGCTATTTGTTAGTCTATTTTCCATATTCCAATGAAGCCATTCTGATGCCAGTTGATATCAGTGTGATACCTGCGGCTTTATTGATAAGTGTTGTGACCCATGATTTCAGTTGTTGCTTTGCTATGCGATCGCCCAACCGACTGAATACGCTGTACACGATAATATCAGCTAATAAGCAAGACGCGCCCATAAGTAGCATTTGAAAAAGTACAGGCTTCGACGGATCAATGAACTGCGGAAGTAACGCTGTGAAATACATAAGTGCTTTCGGGTTAGCTAGCTGGACTACTAATCCTTGTGAGAAGAGTTTTTTTCGATTACTTTCTTTTTTTTCTGTCGAAAGCTTAATTATTCCCGTTTTGCTGAATAGGGCCGAGATGCCAAGATAGAGCAAATAGGCTACACCGAACCATTTAATTACTGAGAACATTAGGTTGGAAGCAAGTATTAGCGAGGCGATACCCGTAGCCGATAAAGTAAAAAATAGGACATCGGCGCTTGCCACCCCGAGCACGCCAAAGAATGCTCGCTGAGAATTATGCGACGCCCCCTGTGCTGCGATTGTGATAGCGGCCGGGCCCGGCACCAAAATTAACATCACCGTAGTGACGAGAAATATTGAGTAAAGACTTATATCCACTTTTGTTCTCTTTTAGCCTAATGCCTACAGCAGAGGAAAACTGCAGCGTAGCGTAGGTTTTTCCTACTGACTGTACTTGTATGGTTGAATTTGATTTCAACTTCTACTCCAGATGACTCCAAAGTATGTCTTAACGCTTCTGCTTTTTCTTTATTATTGATTTCCAGTTTATTCAGTTTTGATAAATAATTAGCATGCAATTCTATTTAGCTCTGTACCATTCAAGTTTGTGCACATTTGGATTCGTTCGCAGTAAGCCTTAAAAGACCAGCTTCCATCACTTACCCAGGCTCGATCCTTTGACCAGTTTTTATATGCATTGTTGCCATATCTTTATTAGCCATAACATGTATTCAAAGGCACATTGCCTTCAAGTACGATAAATTACTTAATTCAATGTGCACACTTCCTTATATCCTGCAATATTCGCAGGATAGCAGGCTGTTTGCACAGGAAAAAACGGGCATTATTCCTTATATCTTAAAAAAACAGGGAGGTTATAAAGGTGTGGTTTTACCTCCTTGTATATACACTTTCTATACTAATTATCATAGATTTGCCAGTACTGAATGTATGAGGTCATCAAAACAAGAATATATTTCGGTAAACAATTCGTAAATGATGCCTCATATCTCCAAACGCTGACTAATTGACATTGGGGGTAGGATCTAAAATACTATAATTGAAATAAGAACAAAATACGGGCGTCAAATCTCACTAATCCAATACGTCCTGTTGCGCCTGAAAATGAGCCAATCAAGGCGCGAGGAGCGTAGTTTGGTTACTCCAAATGAGTGTCGAGCAACGCCGAGTGGCGCTTTTTCAGGCGCAACCCGGAGGGCTCGGTCTGTTTTTGCGCCCAGCGGCGTTATCAATCGCTCGTGTAGAATAAATACACTACGCTCATTTTGCCTTGCTGGACGCAAAAACAGTCCCAACAGGGCGTATTGGATTAGTGTTAACAGGCCCTAGAGAGGGTGCGTACCCTGCATGAACGAGATCTAGCAGAGGGGGCGGTTTATCTGCCTATTGCCTTGTCCAGAAAATATCCCAATGCCGCCAAGGAGTGGAAGTGGCAATACCTGTTTCCGGCTACCCAAAGAAGTGTCGATCCTCGCTCAGGGGTTACACGGCGACATCACCTTGATGAAAGCAGTGTTAGAAAGGCGGTTAAATATGCGGTGCGCACTTCGGGGATCAATAAAAGGCTAGCTGCCATACGTTACGTCACTCTTTCGCCACCCATCTATTGGAACGTGGGCAGGATATACGCACGGTTCAGGAACAGCTCGGCCATAAGGACGTACGCACAACACAAATATACACTCATGTGATCAATCGTGGTGGCTTTGCGGTTCCCAGTCCTCTGGGTGGTGTTTTGTCAAAACACTAGAAAATGGGTGATAACGACGTAATAACAGTTTGGCTCTATGGCCGCTTGTGTTCGCTCAATTGATTTAATGAGATACTGATAAGGTACCTAGGCTAACCGAGCCAGAAGCGCCGGACGATGAATCGGCGGCACTTTCTTGATCCCCCCAACGAAATACAACCCAGCACCATCATGGCAGAGAAGAATCGAAAAGAAGGCGCCTCCGGAGGTGACCAGGGCGATGATGTCCGTCGCCTTATTAGTCGCGGCTCGTTCGGCCACAGTCCAGGCATCAGCGGGATAGAAGCCGCTTGCGTCGTTTGGCAATGCGGCGCGGAAGGTGGTCTTTACCTGATTGTTGACAACTTGGTTTTCAACGGTACCCATGTGAAAGACCCGCATACCACCCTGGTAGGTTCCCCGGGCGATTAGGCAGCCGCTCATGAAACCGGTCAATACATCGGTACCCTGGGCGACATAGGCTGTACGTCCAGGAATGTAGTCGAGCCAATTGTGGGGAATTGGTGAGTTGAGGGGCATTTGATAGACCCTTGCCGGGCGTCTGAACAGCCCTCGCCGTGGCTGCTGGTTGCTGCCGATATAGCGCATGGTACTGGCGGCGCTGACGCTCTGTACGATGGCGCCATTTTGCTGTTGCGCCACGGTGTTGGGCTTCTGCCAGCGGATCTTCGCATCTGCGACGAGTGCATGTTCGATCATCCTTCTCCCCTTTTTATATTTTTAGTCCGCAAATGAACGCAAATTGGATTTTATTCTCTACCGATAGAATAGAAGATAGACTGAAATCGAATGCTTGTGGGGTGATTGCAATATTTGCTCTTCTCTAACCGATTTTAATTATCCGTATTATTTGCGGACTGAATAAATATGCCAGTTTCACAAAACCAGCATGACTGGATGACTAAATCCTGTTCTGATCCCGCAATACCTTCACCTGAAACAGAGCGTTGCGCTCTTCCTCCTCCAGTGCGTTTTCGATGAACTTTATGGTCTCTTTGTATTGGGGGATGATGTTGTAGCGTAACGCGTTAACCCGCTTCTGGGCTTTCCGCTGTTCCGCGATCAGTCGGTTGAGACTCATTGAGACCTCGCCCATTTTCGCCAGCAGCAGGGAGGCTTCGCCGAAGTGTCGGCGGGTGTCATCAAAGCTGGGATCGGTACCCAGCAGGCCAACCGGGTTGAGGGGCTTCACTTCACCGCTCACCGAGGGAAACTCCACACCCAGGTTTCTGCGCGGGAGTACCTTTAACTCAAGCACCTGTTGTACGCCCAGCACCGTCTGGTTGATTGCCCGGCTGCCCATGCGCATCTGCAGCAGGCTCAGCCAGTGGTAGGCGAGTTTGACCGCCTGATGGGCCTGGTCGCGGATCTCCCGGTATTCACCGATCCGCTGATAGACCAGGCGGGTCAATAACTCCCGTTTGCGCTCCAGCAGGCTATGACCCTGCTGCAGAAAGTTGAGCTGTCGCTTCAGCTGCAACAGGGTGTTTTTGGTCGGTGCCGCCTTGATGCGTTTTCCGGTCATACGCTCTGCCGATGGTATTTTGCGATTTCGGTTTCGTTGACCCGGGTGAGTGCCTGGGACGGGAAGGTGGAGAGCAGATCCCAGGACAGGTTGAGGGTCTCTTCGATACTGCGATCCTCATCCTCACTCTGTCGTACGAAACGGTTTTCAAAGGCGTCGGCGAACTCCAGGTAGCGACGGTCCCGGGTTGAGAGCTCATCCGCACCGATGATGGAGGCCAGGTTTCGGGTCTCCAGGGCTCTGGCATAGAGGGCGTAGAGCTGGTTCGATACGTGGGGGTGGTCTTCCCGGGTGAAGTCCTTGCCGATACCGTCTTTCATCAGTCGTGAGAGCGACGGTGAGATGTGTACCGGTGGATAGATGCCCTGATTGTGCAGCTCCCGACTGAGCACAATCTGCCCCTCGGTGATGTAACCGGTCAGATCGGGGATCGGGTGGGTAATGTCATCACTAGGCATGCTCAATACCGGCACCAGGGTGATCGACCCATGGCGGTCCTTGATACGTCCGGAGCGCTCATAGATCTCGGCCAAATCGGAGTAGAGATAACCGGGGTAGCCCTTTCTTGCGGGGACGTCACCCTTGGCGGTGGCCACCTCACGCAGGGCTTCCGCATAGTGGGTCATGTCGGTCATCACTACCAATACATGGCGGTCGAGATCGAAGGCCAGGTACTCGGCGGCGGTGAGCGCCATGCGCGGCAGGGTGAGTCGCTCCACCGGGGGATCATCGGCCATGTTGACGAACATCACCACATTGCCCAGCACCCCGGAGGAGGCGAACTCCTCCTGGAAGAAGCGGGCATCCGCATAGGAGACACCCATCGCGGCAAACACCACCGAGAAGCGGCTGTCGTCGTCGGGCAGTTTGGCCTGGCGGACGATCTGAGCGGCGAGGCGGTTGTGGGGCAGGCCGGAGGCGGAGAAGATCGGCAGTTTCTGTCCCCGGACCAGGGAGTTGAGTCCGTCAATGGTGGAGATGCCGGTCTGGATGAACTCTTTCGGGTAGGTGCGGGCCGCCGGGTTGAAGGCGGCGGCGCTGATGCTGCGACGCAGGCTTGAGACGATGGGGGGACGGTAGTCCCGAGGCTCTCCAAGGCCGTTGAAGATGCGGCCGAGGATCTCCGGTGAGAGGGCGATCTCCACCGGCTCGTCGAGAAAGCGTACCCAGGTACTCTCAAGATCGAGTTCGGAAGTGCCCTCGAAGACCTGGATCAGTACCTCTTCATCAGAGCTGCGGATGACCTGGCCGTTACGGGTGTTACCCTGTTGATCGCGGATATGCACCCGGTCGCCGAAGGCGATGTTGGGTACGTTGGCCACGGTCAGCAGGCCGCCGCGGGCGGAGGAGGCGGTTCGATACTCCTTGGCGCTCATGCTGGCTGTTCTCCTCGTTGCGCGTATTCGGAATGGATCTCCTTGAAGTCGTTCAGGGCTTCTTCCCGGAAGGCTTTAAGTTGCTCGATCTGGTTGGAGTCGTAGAGCTCCTTGCAACGCCTCAGGCGGGCCAGGACCGACATCTCTGAGAGCTCCTGTACAGGAACCCCAAGCTCAATCAGGTCGGCCCCCGCATCGTAGACCGAGAGGATCAGATCCAGCAGCATGAACTGCTTCTCCGGTGAGGAGAAGGTGTCCACCGGATCGAGGGCGCTTTGTTGCAGTACACCCTCCTTGATCAATGCCGCACCCTCCAACACCCAGCGTTGGGCGGAGGAGAGGGCTTCCGGACCCACCAGGTTGACGATGCGCGAGAGCTCCGCATCCCGGGCCAGCATGCCCAATGCCTGGGAGCGTCTTTTCTCCCAACCACGGTCGATGTTCTCGTGCCACCACTCGGCGGCGGTGCTGACATCCGCGGAGAAGCTGTCGACCCAGTCGATCGCCGGGTAGTGACGGGCGTCCGCCAGCTCCTTGGAGAGCGCCCAGAAGGTCTGGATGATCTCTTTGGTGTGGCTGGTCACCGGTTCGGAGAAGTCACCGCCTGGAGGCGATACCGCACCGATCAGAGTAACCGATCCCTTGCCGCTGTCCATGGTGTCGACCCGTCCGGCCCGCTCATAGAAGGCCGCAAGCCGGGAGGCCAGGTAAGCGGGATAACCCTCTTCCACGGGCATCTGGCCGAGACGGCCGGAGACCTCGCGCAGCGCTTCCGCCCAGCGGCTGGTGGAGTCGGCCAGCATGACCACGTCGTAGCCCTGGTCTCGGTAGTATTCGGCGATGGTGATGCCCACGTAGATAGAGGCCTCGCGAGCCACCACCGGCATGTTGGAGGTGTTGGCAATGAGCAGCGTTCTGTCCATCAGCGGACGGCCGGTGTAGGGGTCTTTCAGTTTTGGAAAACTGTCGAGTACATCCACCAGCTCGTTGCCGCGCTCACCGCAGCCCACATAGATGACGATGTCCGCATTGGCCCAGCGGGCGACCTGGTGCTGAACCACTGTCTTGCCGGCGCCGAAGGGGCCCGGTACGGCACACTTGCTTCCCTTCAACAAGGGGAAGAATGTGTCGAGAATACGCTGTCCGGTGATCAGGGGTTCGATACCGTTGTCCCGGCTCTGGTAGGGGCGGGGTCGTCTTACCGGCCAGCGGTGGTAGAGTTTCAGGTGGTGTATTTCGCCCTGTTGGTCCCGTACCTGGCCGATGCTCTCCTCCAAGTGGTAGTCGCCTTCCGGAGCGAGTTCGATCAGCTCCCCGGAAATGTTGGGCGGCACCAGGATTCGGTGTTCGACGGTCTCGGTCTCCTGGACCTTGCCGAGTACCGCGCCGTTGATGATCGGCATGTTCGGTTCCAGGTTTTCAGAGGGTACGAAGTGCCAGGTCTTGTCCCGATCCAGCGGCAGCGGGCTGAGTCCTCTGGGAATCTGATCGCCGGCCTTGAGAAACATCGCCTCCAGCGGGCGCTGCACACCGTCGAAGATACCGCCGATCAGGCCTGGGCCCAGCTCCACGGAGAGGGGATGGCCAAGGCCTTCCACCGGCTCACCGGGGCGTACCATCTCGGTGGACTCATAGATCTGCGCCAGAGCTTCGTTCCCCTCCAGCGAGATCACCTCGCCATAGAGTCCGAGACTGCCGATGCGGACCTGTTCGCCGTTCTGCACACCGGGCAGCTCAATGGTGACAATCGGGCCGTTGATGTCTTTGATTTTGCCTTTTTTATTGGATATCGTGTTCATGATTAGAGTGCCTGTCCGTCACCAACTGGGGGCAGCAGCCGTTCGACCAGTGCCTGATGCACTTTACGCTCCAGACGGGTAAGCCGACCCTCGAAGGTGTGGTCGATCTGCACCCGCTGATCCGCGGTGGTCACCAGGCATCCGCCAACGGTGTTGAGCGTCTCCTCCAGCAATTGAAATTGTTTACCGGCCACCAGGTTGTCGGTCAGTTTTTGCCATTCGGGCTTGAGCCGGTGCAGATCCTCCGGGTTGACCTTCACCAGCAATTGATCGTCGTCGATCTGCGCCGCCGCCTGTTTCAGCAGTGCCTGCAGCAGTTCGAAATATTGTTTCTCATCTTTGCAGTATTCAGCCATCTGCTGTTTCAGCCGATCCACCACCACCTGCACCAGGTTCCAGCGCATGTGATCCATCTTGCTGTGCAGCTTCAGCTCATCCGCCTGGACCTTACGCAGATAGGCCCGGTCGGCCTGGGATTTAGCCAGCAGGGTCTCCTTCTCTTCCCGCAGTTGGAGTTTGTCGCTGGCTTCCCTGAGGATGTTTTTACGTCCCGCATCGGCGCGGCTGTGGCACTCGCTGGCCATCTGTTCGGCGCGATCGATGATTGCTTTTTCAAGGGCTTCGACCTGGTTCACTCGTGATCTCCTGGTTAACCGCCGGTGAGTTGTTTCAAGGTTTCGTCGAGCTCGGACTGAAAATTGTCCGAGTCATGCAGTGAAGGCACTTCCGAGAGTACGATGCGTCCCCCTTCGTTGCGGATCTGCTGCAGCAGTTTCGACTCCAGCCGGTTGACTGACTGCTCAATGATCAGCAGCGCCCGCTGCTTCTGTTGCAACAGACCGGAGAGGAGCTCATCCAGTGTTGCCGTGTCGGGCTCGGTCAGGGTCTCGAATCCGATCAGACGAAAGCCGTCGCCTAGGGTATGGCTGCCGACGAAGATGTTACGGACGCTGTGGCTGCTGGTCTCTGTCATGGTTTCAGATTTTGTCGAGCAGCAGGATACTCATCACCAGGCCGTAGATGGCGATACCTTCAGCCAGCCCCAGATAGATCAGGGTTCGGCCGAAGATCTCCGGTTTTTCCGCCAGTACCGCCAGCGAGGCGGCGCCGATCGGCCCCACCGCAATGCCGGCGCCGATGGTACTCAGGGCGGTGGGGATACCCACACCGATGATCCCCAGGCCGAGGCCGATGGAGATCTCTCCGCTGGCTTCCACCGCCGGTTCCACGGCGGCCATGACATCCTGGGCACCGATGAAAATCAGTGCCGCCTGGGCACACACAAAGATCACCAGGTTCATGGCGATGGTGGGCTTGAACCAGGGTTTGGTAACTTTGGCCGGCTGCATCTCCATGACGATGCCGGTGGCGATCAGGCCAACGATGCCGAGTGTCATTACCACGATAAGCCAGTACATAGTGTGCTCCTCTTGCTGTTTTTCAGTTCAATCATCATGCGCTCCCGAAGCCACGGTTTCAGGAGAGTGTCAGGGGTTTGAAGGCCTTGCCGTCGCCCGCATAGAAACGGGAGAAGCCTTCGTAAAATTCCAAACGCAGCACCTGGATGGCGACAATCAGCCCCTCCAGCACCAGAATGAATACATTGCCCAATATCACCGTGATCCAGTGGCCGGTATCCCCCATCATGCCGGCCAGGGTGAACACCGCGATCGCCAGCGCCACATGGTTCAGGCTGAACGCCGCGACACGCAGGAAAGAGAGGGTGTTGGAGGCGTAGCCGGTGATGGTCTCGAAGGTCTCGATGAAGGCGACCAGAATGCGTTCGCCGATGGAGGCCTCCTGCTCGATCAGCTTGTGGGCAAAGATGCCGATCAGGGTGAGGATCGCCAGGGTGGCCCAGAAACCACCTACCGATCCCTCCGCGTAGAGAGAATAGCCGGTGCCCAGCATACCGGTGTAGAGCAGCAGCGAGAGCAGGCCGTTGTCGCCGAACAGGGCGCCCAGCCGATCTCCCTGCACCAGGTGGTTGATGATGTTCAGCAGGGAGGAGATGACGATGAAACCGATCCCCCACAACAGGGCCACGGTGAGCATGTAGAGGGGGTCGCTGAGCGGGGCGATCCACCAGGCGTGAAACAGATGTTCGAAGCCGAAGATGCTGCCATAGAGGACGCCAAAGACCATTGAGGAGATCCCCGCGGCCACCCCGAACGGAGTGAAGCTGCCCAACTTGCGACGCCAGATCAGCGCAGCACCGAGGATCACCGCACCATGCCCCACGTCACCGAACATCATGCCGAACATCAGGATATAGGTGAGGGCGAACAGATGGGTCGGATTGACCTCGCCGTAACGGGGTACCCCATACTGCATCACCAGGGATGAGAAGGGTTTGAAGAGGCGGCTGTGGCGCATCACCGAGGGTACGATGGCACGCTCTTCGGAGAGTGGATCACGGCTCTCCAGGACGAAGGCATTGGGCAGTTTCTGCAGTAGAGCCTCTTCCACCTGAGCCATATCCTCGGCAGGTACCCAGCCCTGCAGGCGTGCCAGTTTGCCGCTTTTACGAGCCGCTTCGCCAAGTGCTACATAAGGGGCGGCCAGGTGCAGGGTCTGGGCAGCTTGCTCCAGTCCATCCAGCGCATTGGCTCGCCAGGCAACGATCTCCAGGTTGAGCTGTTGTGAGTTTTCATCGACCGCTGCGTGGCGCTCAGCCAGTCGGCTCTTGGCAGTCTCCGGCTCGGTGTGCAGCTCCGGTGGGATATCCAGTGGCCGAAAGCCGGCGGTATCGAGGACCGATTTCAGCTTTGAATGCTCTGTCCGCTTGGCGCCGATGATCAACACATGGCTCTCTTTCTCACTCTGCAGAAAGGGGAACAGCAGATAGCCGTCGAGGCCGATGGCATCCTTGAGTTGTTCCACCCGGTTGCTGGATACCATGCCGATACTGGATTCCAGGAAGGGTTGATCCTGCTGCAGTTGACCCAGGTCCACATCCAGATTGCTGAAATTCGCCAGACTGGTCTCGAGCTGGCTGATATTGCGTGACTCTTCGGTGAGGCGGCGTTGCCGTTCTTCAAAGTCGGAACAGGTCTCCCAGGCCTCGCCCAGCCACTGATTGGCCTGCTCCAGTTCAGCTTCGGTAATGGTGGTCACTTCGCCATCGAAGGGGGCCGGGGTGTAGCTCACCAGAGCGCTGATCTTGTCCAGCCGGCTCTTCGCCTGGTTGAACTGCTCGCGAAAGTGCTGTCCAGGAATCTCGGTCAGGGCGTTTTCCGCATAGGGACGGTTGTCCGGGCTGAAGTTGTTGAGACCGGCCAGGATCACCGATGCGCCGGGCAGGTCCTCGTTGAGTACCTTGATGCTGATCTGTTTCATCGGCAGGGGGCTAAACATCAGCGGTCCCTCGATCGGCTTGAAGCGGGTAATATCTTATTAACGGCTGGATGATCACGCCGCCTCCTCAGAGGATGAGGAGCCTTTGATGCCAGAAACGGCTTCATCCAGCAGCTCGTTCGTCATACCCAGCAGCTTGCCCTGGATGATGGCGTAGAGACGCCAGATGTCCGTGTCCCGGCTGATCAGATAGCAGAGCGCAGCGACCACCCCGTCCCGACTGCCCAGCATCAGTTTGCGTAACTCATCGGAGACCCAGAAGTCGAGTCGCTGTCTGGCATCGGTGATGTTGGCGCTGCCGGTGAGCAGGCTGTGAAAGGGGTCGGGCAGCTGCTCGACAATGGTATCCAGCCCCTCCACATTGGCCAGCTCCATCAGTTTATCCCGCTGTATCTGTCCGCCGTACGGGATCAACAGGTAGTAGACCTCACTGGGTGCGAACTGATAGACCAGGCGATAGCGCATCAGCCAGAGAATGTTCTGCCGGTCCACCATGCAGCCGATGGCCTTTTTCAAGCCGCGCTTGTCGCTGCAGTCGGTGATGTTGGCCTGGGCCAGCATGCCGGTGTAGTAGAGCCGATCGATGGCGGCGCCCAAGGAGAAGTTTTCATGCTGTTCTTCATAGATGTTGCGGGCCTGGCTGGCAATCTGGGAGTAGGGCCCCCGTTCCAGCTGGCGCAACATTTCCTGGACGTTTTCCGCCTGCAGCAGGGCTTCATGGGGCAGCCGGATGTTCTCCGGCAGGGCGTAGAGATTGTGGCGTATCTCCTGGATGCCCAGGTTGTTCCACTTGCCCTGGATCAGGGTCTTCAGATTGTAGAGCTCATACTTGCGTGGCCAGTAGAGGATCAGTCCCCGTGAGCGACCGCTCAGAGGTCGAAGCAGAACCTTCAGTTCATTCATCAGCTGCTGCAGCAGCTGGTGCTCAATCAGGCCGCTCTTCTGGCGGGTTTCGATCTCCTGTTCGAAGATCGGCAGCAGATCGAAACGCTCACCAAGTTGATGCAGTGACATCTGCTTCAGTATCCGGATATCCTCAGCGGAGAGCAGTCTGGAGGCGTAGATACCGACCCGGGTCTTGAGGTAGGCCTGATCCCGTTGTGAGTTCATCGGTTAGGCTTAGTCCTCGTCGGCATTGGCGTCGATTATGACGGCAAAGGCGGCGTCCAGTGCATCCTCTTCCCGCGCCTCGGCGTATTCACGCAATTGGGCGTGGCGCTCATCGAAGCGTTTTTTCAGTTCGGCAATGGTCTGTTCGGCGCGACTCTCCGCCTTTTCCATGAAACTGTTGTGAAGCTCGGGGATGCGGGCTTCGAAATGTTGCTCTTTGGTCTTGGCCTCCTGCAACGCTTCCTGAATGATGCGCTCCCGCTGCTCTTCGGCCTTGTTGTGGATCTGTTGTGCCCGGTTTTCGGCTTCGAGTAAGCGCTGCAGTGACTCTTCCATTAACCCCTATGCCCCCATGGTTTGTTTTGACTGCAAATTGTTTTCAGAGGTTGTGTGAGGGAGACATTTTTGGGTGTCTCCGAAGCACATAGATAGTGTAGTCAATTTGACCGTTCCATGTGGACTAATATCGTCATGGCTTGGTTGAGCTAGATCATGAACCCTATGGATTTTGTTGTTTGCCCGGAGGGGGGATCTGATGGTGTTTTCTGTTGGCACGATTGGTGAGTGTCGGCTGGTAAATTCGTTGTGGTGATCGTTGTCTCGGCCGCCTTCCCCCTCTCCCCCGGCCCCTCTCCCGCGAGGGGAGAGGGGAGCTACTCTTTCACTGTCTGTGCTATTTCGATGTTTGGTGTTTCTAACCTTAACCGATGGATTGCGGCACAGTCGTTCAGAGTTGTTCTATTTGGATTTAATCATTGAATTTCTTTTTGCGGATCTGAAAACTGTTGTCAGTATGTGGAAATTCAGACGATTAACCGCTGTTGCGGTTGAAGATATGGCCGGATTGATCAAGCCTTGGCGGTAGCCTGTAGGATGTTTGTTGTCTTGGGCAGTTCCAGACTCAACCTGCGTTTGATTTCATCCAGTTCGGTTTGCTTGTATGCCCGCCGTTGTGTGGTACCCCAGACTGTACCGGGCCACCAGGGATCACTGGTCTTGCGCCCCATGATATGGATATGCATCTGACGCACGATATTGCCGATCGCTGCGGTATTGAGTTTATCGATGCTCTGGTCGGTTTTGATGAAAAGGGAGACCTGGTTGATCTCTTCAAATAGCTGCTTTTGCTGCTCGTGACTGAGTTGGTGTAACTCATCACAATCGACCCTGGGGACCAGGATGTACCAGGGTAATAGAGCATTGTTCATCAGCAGCAGCTGGCTCAATTCCATTTCTGCAAGCAGATGACAATCTGCCGCCAGTCTTGGGTCGAGGCTGAAGTCTGGGTTGTCGGCTGGCATCTCTCTTGTCAGGCTCCACCATCTCGGGGAATCAGTTCAGGTTCCTGTCGCTGATGGCCCACCGCTTCGAGCTTTTCCAGGTAGGCCTGCCACAGCTCATCCTGGTGCTTGCCCAGATTGTAGAGATACTGCCAGTCGTAAAGGCCTGAATTGTGGCCGTCATCGAAGTGGATTTTTACCGCATATTGTCCGATCGGCTCGATCTGGGTGATGGTGACCAGCTCTTTGCCTTTCTCCAGTTTTGCTGTGGCCGGGCTATGCCCCCGGGTCTCTGCCGAAGGGGAATAGACCCGCAGGTATTCACAGGGCAGGGCAAAGTGGGCGCCGTCATCGAAGGCGATATCGAGAAAGCGGCTCTGTTGATGGACTTTGATATCCACCGGACGGGGTTTAGAACTCATGTTGATATAAGATCCTGAGTTGTATGTTTTTGACTGCAATCGCTCTTTCGACCGCTCTGATTCCTGGGAGAGCGTCTTGTGTGCGGAGTGCTATCGATTGTTTTGAGATCGTCACCGACAGATAGTTTCAAGGATTTGTCTGCATCCCGCTGAACACTCAGTCACTGCTGGTTGATACCGGGGGAAGTGGATTGGCCTCCGGCCAGCCCAAGGCGTGACGGTGGATCAGATTGGCGAACATTTCGATATGTTTCGGATCATCATTCAGGGCCGGGATATAGCGGTATTCCGCACCGCCACCTTGAAGAAAATAGTCCCGGTTCTCCACTCCGATCTCCTCCAGGGTTTCCAGGCAGTCGGTGGCAAAAGCGGGGCAGACGACCTGCACGCTTTTGATCCCCTCGGCCGCCCACTGTTTGAGGGTCTCATCGGTGTAGGGTTTGACCCACTCCTGAGCACCGAAGCGGGATTGGAAGGCGAGCAGCCATTGCTCCTCGTTCAGTCCCAACCTGTCGACCACGGCCTGAGCCGTGGCCCGGCATTGATCCGGATAGGGATCCCCTGCCTCATAGTAGTCTTTAGGAATGCCATGGAAAGAGAACAGCAGTTTGTCCGCGCCTCCGTGGGTCATCCGGTAGTCGGCGATCTGGCTGCTCAGGGCATCGATATAGTCCGACTCGTGGTGATAGCGTTGAATGAATCTGACCTCGGGTATCCAGCGCCACTGTTGCAGTTCGGCGGTGACCGCATCGAAGATCGAGGCGGTGGTGGTTGCCGAGTATTGGGGATAGAGGGGCAATACCAGCAGCCGCTGAATATTCTGCTCACGCAACTGTTTCAGGGTGTCGGCGATTGATGGATTGCCATAACGCATCGCCAGAGCGACACTCACCTGGCCGGTAAATCTGTGATCGATCGCTTGCTCGATGGCATCCCGCTGCTGTTTTGAAATCACCAGCAGCGGCGATCCCTCGTCGGTCCAGATCGAGGCATAGGCCTTGGCAGAGCGCTTGGGTCTGACCCGCAGGATGATGCCGTGGAGAATGATCCGCCAGATCAGTTTCGGAATCGATACAATCCTCGGATCGCTGAGGAACTCCGCCAGATAGCGTCGTACCGCGCTGGTGGTCGGGGCGTCCGCTGTGCCTAAGTTGATCAGTAGAATAGCCAGTCCGCCATCCGGCATCGAGAGTTGTTGTTTTTGATTCAGGTATTTCATGGTGTTCAGGGTCAGTTCCGGTTGGCTGAGCGAATTCTTGCTTCAACCCGTGCCCGTTTCAACAGGTCTTTATTGTGTATTTCCGGATAGAGGGGCCAGAAGCGGTCCATCTTTACCGGTTGTTTCACCGCCAATTGTTCCAGCCTTTCGCGACAGCCGCCACTTATATAAGAGAGCATCAGTAGCTGTGGCGCCTTCCAGGTGATGTAATCTTCGATCAATGGGGCGGTATCCGCATCATAGCCCGCTTCGGCAAGCAGTAGAGCGGGAAATTCGAGATGCCGCGGCTGACTTTCCTGATACGGCATCATCTCGTTCTCCTCGTTCCGATAGTACCAGGCTGTGCAGGATTCGGATCCGGCTCTGTGCCGAACCTCAGCCTCAAGTATCGAGGCGTGTACCCTGGGGTTGTCACCGTCATGGTTGGGCCGATCCCGTTGATTCAAATGAGACGAGATGAAACTGAAATCGTCGGGTTCTGTCGCGATCCATTTGGCTGGTCGGTCGTTGAGTGCCATTTCGTTTTCTGTGCGACAGCTCTGCAGCAGTGCCAGCGGTTGCTGATCGGTTTCATCCAGCAGCCACTGTTCATAGCGGTCAGCCATCGGGAATGGCAGCTGGCCCAGTACGGGTTGCAGAGATTCGATGAGCCTGTCGCTGGCGGCGATCATGGTGCGGATGTCGAACAAGGGATTGACGGGCACCTGTTGGAGACCGCTGGTTTCGGACCAGAGCCCAAAGGTGAAATATTGCTGGGCGCCCAGCGGAGTGTTGGCCCACAGTCCCTGGGGGGAATCGCTGAGTACCTGGATCTCCCAAACCTGGCCGTTGGCGCTGAGCGCACGAGCGGCATCAAGCTGGAAGACCTGCAGTAAACCATTAAACGGGTTGAGTCGCCGGATACTGAATGCGTTGTTCTGAACCTCTTGCATCACTACAGCCTATCAGCAGGTTAACCGCCAATAAACGCCAATCACCGCAAAATGCCGCAAATCACCTTTGCCCTAGGTCCGGTTAACACGAATCCAATGCGCCTTGTTGCGCCAGAAAAAGCGACAATTAAGGTACGAGGAGCGTAGTTTGGTTATTGCAAATGAGTGACGAGTAACAGTTCGTGGCACTTATTCAGGCGCAATCCCCCACAACGATACAAAAGAGGCGGCTGGGTCGAATGGCACTTATCTTACGTGCCAAGACACGCATCGCATCTAATAGATCAAAGGGTTTTGGTGGGGCATGGCCCCACCCTACGGTTGAATTCAGAGTGTAGGGTGGGGCCATGCCCCACCAAATACGGGTTAAGTTAGTGCCATTCGCGGCTATTCTCGCGATCGTAGCCTACCGCATCAGAAATGGTGTGGCGCCGGTGACTGTGAGTAAGCCCCATGCATCCCTGATCGATGCTTATCGGTTTAATCGCAGCTGGCGGAGAGGTCCCAGTATTTTGGCGAGTGGTACAAGCGTGCCAGTTGCAGCTCCCGCTCCAGCTCCATCTCCCTGGGCAGGTGGTCGCCAAAACGGGTGAACAGCTCTTCCTGGTCAACGGTCTCGTGGCGCGCGATCTCCCGGTCGATATTCATGATTTCAAAAAAGTCGGCCTTATTGAAATCGAGCCCTTCCCAGTTGATCGCTGCATGGGAGGGAACCCAGCCGAGTGGACTCTCCACCGCATGGCCGATGCCGTTGCAGCGATCCACCACCCACTTCAGCACACGCATGTTTTCACTGAATCCCGGCCAGATGAAACGACCTTGTTCATCCTTGCGAAACCAGTTCACGCGGAAGATGGCGGGTGGTGTGGCAACATTCTTTCGACCGATTCGCAGCCAGTGCTTGAGGTATTCCGCCATGTTGTAGCCGCAGAACGGCAGCATCGCCATCGGATCGCGTCGCATCGAGGCCTGATTGATCGAGGCGGCGGTAGCCTCCGAGCCCATGGTAGCCGCCATATAGACCCCGTGTTCCCAGTTGTAGCTCTGAAACACCAATGGAAAGTTGTGGCTGACTCGACCGCCAAACAGAAACGCGGTGATCGGTACACCGTCCGGATTCTCCCATTCAGGATCGATCGATGGACAGGCTGAGGCTGGTGCGGTAAAGCGTGCGTTCGGGTGAGCCGCTGGGCGACCGCAACCGATCACCCAATCATCACCGCGCCAGTCGATCATGTGTTCCGGGGGATTCTCGGTCAATCCCTCCCACCAGATGTCGCCATCATCGGTCAGGGCACAGTTGGTGAAGATGCAGTTCTCCTGCAAGGCGGCGAGCGCATTGGGGTTGGATGATTGATTGGTTCCCGGGGCGACGCCGAACAGACCGTATTCAGGATTGATGGCGTAAAACTTACCATCTTCAGGGTTGGGCTTTATCCAGGCAATGTCGTCACCGATGGTAGTGACCTTCCAATCCTCAAAGCCTTTGGGCGACTTGAGCATGGCGAAGTTGGTTTTACCGCAGGCGCTGGGGAAGGCGGCGGCCACAAAGAACTTCTTCTTCTCGGGTGTCTCCACACCCATGATCAGCATATGCTCGGCAAGCCAGCCCTCATCCCGGCCCATCACCGAAGCGATGCGCAGGGCAAAACACTTCTTGCCCAACAGGGCGTTACCGCCATAGCCGCTGCCGAAGGACCAGATCTCCCGCGATTCGGGGAAATGGGTAATGTACTTGTCCTCGATATTCCCCGCGCAGGGCCAGGGGACATCCACTTCACCCGGCGCCAGCGGGGCACCGACCGAATGTACGCAGGGTACGAATGCACCATCGTCCCCGAGTACATCGAGTACCGCTTGCCCCATCCGGGTCATGATGCGCTGACTTACTGCCACATAGGGTGAGTCGGAGATTTCGACGCCGATGTGGGCGATATGGGAACCGAGTGGCCCCATGCTGAATGGGATCACATACAGGGTCCGGCCCCGCATGCAATCCTTGAACAATCCCTTGAGGATCTTTTTCATCTTTTTCGGACCCATCCAGTTATTGGTCGGACCGGCATCCTCTTCTTTCTCTGAGCAGATATAGGTGCGTTCCTCAACGCGGGCCACATCGCTTGGATGGGAGCGGGCCAGATAACTGTTGGGTCGCTTTTCAGGATTGAGGCGGATAAAAGTACCGCCTTTCACCATCTCATCGCACAATCGGTCGTACTCTTCCTGTGAGCCGTCACACCAGTAGATCTGGTCCGGATTACAGAGCTGGGCGATCTCATCAACCCAATTTAATAGTTTTTGATTGCTTGTGCGCGAAGCGCCATCATGTTTTCTGGTCATGGTGATTGTCCAACACAGATTTTCGTGTGTTTACGAGTCGTTAACTGTCCAGGCTTTTGGCCTTATTGCGATACAGACAGGGGGTGGATCTGCATCGGGTGATGAAGCAGGTTTTCCAGTATAGGAAACCAACAAGAAATCCGCTATCCACGTATAAATATAATTTATAGGATTTGATTATTTCGGTTATCGAAGGTTCCGGCTTGGTTGGATGTCGGTTGACAGGGAGCGAAATTTCAGGGTCTTTGGGTGTTTCATTTCAGCATTCTGCCCCTTACCGGGCATCAAGCATGCCCCGAAACCGTCCGATTCAGTCGCCGGGTTAATAATGGCCCCGATTTGATCTAGAATGGCGCGGGTCCACCAGCCGCCTAACCTGCTTCATGAATAAACAAAAACGCCAGGCCATCTTTGAACGACTTCAAGCGGCCGATCCCAATCCCACTACGGAACTCAATTACCAATCCCCTTTCGAACTCTTAGTGGCGGTCATCCTCTCGGCGCAAGCGACCGACAAGGGGGTGAACAAGGCGACCGATAAGCTGTTTCCGGTGGCCAATACCCCACAGAAAATCTACGATCTTGGGCTCGAGGGATTGAAGCAGTACATCAAGACCATTGGTTTGTTCAACAACAAAGCGAAGAATATTATCGAGACCTGTCGTATCCTGATGGAGACCCATGGGGGAGAGGTGCCGCAACAGCGTAAGGCGCTCGAAGCGCTGCCCGGTGTGGGAAGGAAGACCGCCAATGTGGTTCTTAACACGGCGTTCGGTCATCCGACCATGGCGGTGGATACCCATATATTCAGGGTATCGAACCGAACCCGGATTGCCCCTGGCAAGACACCGCTGGAGGTGGAGAAGAAACTGCTGCGCTTTACACCTGAGGTTTTTTTACAGGATGCGCACCACTGGCTGATTCTACACGGGCGTTATACCTGTGTGGCGCGTAAGCCGAGATGTGGAAGCTGTGTGATTGAAGATCTGTGTGAATATAAAGAGAAGACGGAATAGAGATTGGTCAGTCGACCAACAAAGGAGCCTAAAATGAAAACCCTAACGATCCTGCTGGTAAGTCTGTTTTTTACTTCTGGTCTGGCCCGGGCGGATGGCGGTTTGGTGACCCTGCCCAGTCAGTTCATCTTCGAGGAGACGGTCAATCGTTTTGTGGCCGCTGTGGAGGGGGCTGGACTGAAGGTGTTCAGCAAAATCGATCATAGTGCTGGGGCGGAAAAGGTTGGTCAATCCCTGCGTCCCACCCTGTTGATCATCTTTGGCAGCCCAAAAGTGGGTACGGCCCTGATGACCAGCGATCAGCGGGCCGGTATCGATCTGCCGATGAAGGCGCTGGTGTGGGAGGACGATCAAGCCAAGGTCTGGCTGGGTTACAACCATCCTGACAAACTGTTTGACCGGTTCGCCATCAACGACCGGGAAAAGGTTAGAAGGAAAGTCACCGGCGCCTTGCAGAAGTTTGCCAAGAAAGCCACTCAACCCTAGAAATCTGATGTTTAGTAACGATCGCAACCAGCTGCGCCAGGTCTTTTTCGAGGCCTGGCGAAAGTACTCTGCAGGGGATGCCCTGCAACCTCTGGAAGAGATGGTCGCGACGGTGATCCGGCAACATCCGGAGTACCACGGATTGCTGAACGATCGGGAGCAGGGACTCGACCGGGACTATCTGCCGGAGGGTGGTGAGACCAACCCCTTTCTGCACATGGCCATGCATCTCACCTTGATCGAACAGGTCTCCACGGATCGTCCGCCCGGTATCAGTGGTTTATATCAAAGGTTCTGTCAGCGCAAAGGGGATGCCCATGAAGCCGAACACCAACTGATGGAGTGTCTGGGGCGTATTCTCTGGGAAGCCCAGGTTGAGAATAGAATGCCGGACGAACAGGCCTATTTTGATTGTGTCAAACGTCTGATCGAATCATGAGTACACAGCAGAACTTCAGCAACTGCACCCTCTGCCGGGTTATGCGCGGTTTGGCGTTTGGCGGCATCGGTGCGGCGCTTGGTGGCTATGGTGCGCTGTTTTTCGGGGTTGATAGAAACGAGGCCGTTTACTATGCATTGTTTGGGGCATTCGCGTTAACAGTCTTTATTTTACGTAAGCGAAAACAGGATTAGGCTGTTACTGTTAACAGGCCCGATTCTGATCCGTGGTTGCAGTGAGTATCGGTCCGTAGCGTGAGGAAGTGAGTATGCCATCCGCTTGGTTTCACTCATTCCTCAAACGAGGCTCTTTCATAAGCACACTTCGTGGATTGATCCGCATTCGCCGGGATGACAAAGGTAATACCATCAGACCCTGTTTGGTACTAACGATGGCTGGAGTCCATTTATGGCCAATGGCTGTCTGTGTTACTGATTTTTCTTCACCACCTGACAGACAAGACTTCCTTTATGCAGTCTGGCCTGCAATTCATCCCCAAGCTCAACTTGAGCGGCATCGGTGATGATGGCATGGGTCGTCGGATTGCTGACAATCGCATAACCCCGTCCGAGGGTGTTCAGCGGACTCAGATTGTGCAGATCCCGGCCAAGCTGTGTGAAGCGGGTCTGTTCCCGGGTCAGGCGCAGCGTCACGGCCCGATGCAGTCGTTGTTCCAGATTTGTGGTTTGTTGAATCAGCCGCTTGAGTCGCTGTTCCGGCGTCTGCCTGGCCAGGCGGGTGTCAAGCCGATCGACACGCTGGTGCTTTTGCAACAGATTGAAATGAAACTGACGTGACAGACGGTCGGATAGTTCATCCAAGCGCTGAGCCTGTTGTTGCAAACGTCTTTTCGGGTGTTGGATTTGCAGACGTTTGACCAGCGCAGAGAAGTGCTGTTGTAGCCGTTGCAGCCGTTGCTGCTGGTTTTGCTGCAAGCGTCTGGTGACAGCATGCAGACGCTGTTGCCACTCCAATTGATCCGGGGTGACCAGCTCGGCCGCCGCCGAGGGTGTGGCAGCCCGTCGGTCCGCTACAAAGTCGGCGATGGTGAAATCGATTTCGTGGCCGATGCCGGTTACCACCGGGATGCCGGCCTCATGGATGGCCCTGGCAACCTGCTCTTCATTAAACGCCTGCAGATCCTCCAGGGAGCCGCCACCCCGGCTTAAGATCAACAGGTCGCACTCCTGGCGCTGCTCAGCCAGCTTCAGCATCTGAACAATCTGTCTTGCTGCATCCTCACCCTGTACCTGGACCGGATAGATAATCACCGGCAGGGCGGGAAAACGACGCTTCAGCACGGACAGCAGATCCCTCACGGCAGCGCCGGTCGGTGAGGTGATCAGGCCAAGCTGTTTGGGTGGTACGGGGATTGGTTTTTTTCGCTCAGTGTCGAACAGACCTTCCGCTGCCAGCTTCTGTTTCAATTGTTCGAAGGCGAAACGCAACGCCCCTTCACCGGCCGGCTCCATATGCTCGGCAATCAACTGAAACTCGCCCCGCGCCTCATACAGGCTGACCTTGGCGCGGATCAACACCTGCTGCCCGTTTTCAGGTCGAAAGCGCAGTCGTTGCCGTTTCATACGGAACATGGCGCAACGCACCTGGGCCGCTTCATCCTTGAGGCTGAAGTAGATATGACCGGAGGCGGGTTGGGCCAGGTTGGAGATCTCTCCACTGACCCAGAGGAGCGGGAAACTGGCTTCCAGTATTGCACGGGTCTCCCGTACCAGTCGGGAAACGGAGAAGATCTCTCTGGCACTGTTATTGGCAGGGGGTTGCTGATTCAAGCGGTCTCTTTACTCAGATAGATTTCAAATTGATCCACCGGCAGTGGATGGCTGAAGTAGTAACCTTGGAATATCTTACACCCTTTGTCACGCAGAAATTTCAATTGAGCATCAGTCTCCACACCGATGGCGACCACTTCGATATCCATGTTCTGAGCCATGGTGATGATGGTCTGTACCAACTGTGCGTCTTTCGGATCGCTGGAGATGTCGCGAATGAAGCTTCGGTCGATTTTCAACTGATCCACAGGTAAGCGGCGTATATAGGCGATCGAGGCGTAGCCGATGCCAAAACAGTCGATGGAGAATCTCACCCCCAGTTTTTTCAGTTTCAGAACCTTTTCCGTGGCCTCCTCAAAGTTCTCCACCAGGGTGCCCTCATGAATCTCCAGGGTCAGGCGTCTGGGATCGACCCCGGTATTGGTTACCAGCTCTTCAATCTGGTCTGCAAAACTGGCTTGATGGAAATGAACTGCACTGATGTTGATTGCCAGGTTGAGCGGCTCCTGCAGCTGTTCAGACCAGTATTTGATCTTCTGCAGCGCCTGACTGAGCACCCACTCACTGATCTGCAGGATCTGCCCTGACTCTTCAGCAACGGTTATGAATCGGCGGGGTTCAACCTGTCCATGGTTGGGGTGGTACCAGCGCAACAGGGCTTCAACGCTGATCAGGTTGCCATCCAGGTCGACCTGGGGTTGATAGTTGAGCGACAGCTCATCATTGATCTGGGCGTTACGCAGATCGTTTTGCAACCTGAGTTGTTGTTCTGCGGCGTCCTGCATGCCGGGCAGGAAGAAGCGGATGGTATTGCGGCCCTCCTCCTTGGCACGATACATGGCAGTATCCGCATATTTGAGTATATCGTCGGCACTGGCATCATCCATGGGAAAGATGACGATGCCGATACTGGGTGTGATATGCAGTTCATTGTCACTGATGTTGTAGGGTTTCGACAGGGTCGACTGAATCTTTTCAGCACCTTGGCGGGCTTGTTGAGCCGCTATCTGTGGATTGCCGTCGAGTTCGGTAAACAGCACGATGAACTCATCCCCTCCGAGTCTTGATGCGGTGTCCTCATCCCTGATCTCACGGGTCAGACGTTCGGCAACCTGCTGTAGCAATATATCGCCGATATTGTGGCCCAGTGAGTCATTGATGGTTTTGAAATGGTCCAGATCCATGAACAGGACGGCACCGCGGTGGTTATGCCGGCGGCAGCGGGATTGAGCTTGTCCCAGACGATCGATCAGCAAACGCCGGTTGGGCAGGGCGGTGAGGGCGTCGTAGGTGGCTTGATAGGCCAGCCGCTCCATGGCTCTCATGCGCTCGATTTCAGCGCTGATCCGGGCTGCGATGATATCCATCACATCGGCCCAGTCGGGCGGCATGAAGAGGGGCTTGCGGGAGACCACCCAGACAATGCCGATGACTACATTGTTGCGATCCCGAATCGGTGAGCCGGCGTAGCCCTGGACATCGAGCAATACCAGATCCTCATCCTTTGGAAAGAGGTCTTGAACACCCTGGGGAAAAAGACAGGCACCCTGCCGGATGACCTTGTCACAGGGTGTTTCGCTGATATGGTAGGAGAAATCCTCGATCACCCGGCCATCGATGATGTTGGCCAGGGATTTGATCTGATTCCTGCCCACCAGTTCGCCGATGTTCGCCCCATCCGCACCGAACCAACGACACAGCTCTCTGGCTACATGTTCAAAGAAACCCTCACCGGTGATGCCGACCATACTCTCCATCAAGGTGTTGAGGGTCTCTGCCGCACGCTTACGCTCAGAGATTTCCTGATGGGTACCGCAGGCCCGGGTCGGCCGTTGGGTGATCGGATCGAATTCGACCGCTCCACCTGAACCTTCTATCCAGACCCATAGGCCATTTGCGTGTTTCATGCGGAATTCGACTTTATAGGTCTTGCCCTCTTCAATCCGCTGATTGATGATCGGCATGATCCGTTCCCTATCCTTGGGATGGAGGCGGTCCCGCCAATCATCAATGCTATGTTTCATGGCGGATGGTTCCAGACCAAGCTGATCCAGCCAACGTTGATTGACGGTGAATTGATCTGTGATCAGGTTCCAGTCCCAAAACCCCAGAGAGGCGCCTTTGACCACCAGCGAGAGCTGCTTTTCGGTTTCTCGCAGGTGGGAGACGTCCACCAGGGTTACCGGCATATGCTGTACCTCTTCGGCGGTGTCCGACAGGGGAAAGCTGATCATCACCTGGATCAGTTGGCCCTTTGCAGTCAGCAGCGGTACTTCACATGTGAATACCGTCTGTTTTTCACTGGATGCGATCAGAAACTCTTTGAAGGCGGTGAACACTTCCGGGGTGATGCTTTTCGGCAACCAGTGCTGCAGGGTCTTCAGGCTCTTCACTCCGAATAATCTGAAGGTGGCCGGATTGGCGTTGACCACCCGGATCAGGAACAGCATCTCACGCAGTTGATCTGGATGGTTGTCGAAATAGGTTCTGAGGTCTTCCACACCCGAGTCCAGCAGTTGATCCAGTTTGACCAGCGCTTTTGAGCTGTCACCCTCACATAACGCGGTGGCGACCCCATCGAAGAAGTTATGGTACTGGGCCTCGGTTTCGGCGAGTTGCTGGGTCTTGACTCTGACCCGCCATCTGAGGATTTGTGCAATCAACACCAGAGCCGCCACCAGGATGCCAATCGCAAAGATGATCTGGTAGAGCAGGGGAGGTTGTGGCTGTGGAGGTGTGTGGATTTCGAACAGTGTCTTGAGCCGCTGATGGTAGATCGAGAGTTCATCGCTCTTCTGGTTGGCCAGATGAAAATCGAGTCGCTGCTTGATGGTGTGCGCTTTGGGGCTCTGCTGGGATATGGCAAAGCGGATATCCAGGGGGATCAGAATGATCGGACTGGCCACCGGACTATAGAAATGACCGTGGCTCAAGCCGTACAGACGACTGACCAGGCCGGCATCCGCCCGGCCGCTGGCAATCGCCCTCATCACCATGTCATAGGTGGCGTATTTCTGGGTACGACACTCAATCCTCAACGACTTGCAGATCTCCTGCAGTCCATTTTTTGAGGTCAGGTAGACGTCATCGGCCAATACGGCGATGTTTTTGTCATGAAGGTCGTCAATGGCCTGTATATCCGATTTTTCAGGAACGTAAATCTGCCCCCAATTGGCAATGATGGTCTGATCTGAGAAGAGGAAGCGTTTTTCCCGTGACTCATTGACCGCAATCGCGGGCAGCAGGTCGATCTTTCCGGCAGAGAGTCGGTAGAGCTGGTCACTCCAAGTGCCGACCACATAGCGCACCTTCCAGCCTTCCTGATGGGCGATTTGCTCAAGGATGTCGATGAAAAGCCCCCCCGGCCGGCCCATTGAATCAGTATCGACCAAGGGTGGGTTTTTGTAGACGCCCACTCTCAGGGTCATGGGGGTATTGCCCAGTGCAACACCCCAGTTGATCAGCAGGCCAATGGTAAAAAGGAGGAAAAAACTCCTATTAAACACATATTTGTGCATTTGCACTTCCTGACTTCATTGTCCGAGTTCCTAACCCTTAGCATAGCGCCAGAACTCCTGCAATGCAGGTTGCTGCGAGGATTGGTAAGAGGCGGAATCATCAAGCATTCAAACCGATGAGCGGCTGTATCACAAAGGTGAATGAAACGACTGCCGGTCGACTCGCAGTATCGTGAAATACGATGTGAAATGGGTTTTAGAGCCAGTGATCAATCGATATGGCCTGCCGAACCGCTTGCCTGGCTGTCAGGTGGATCTGGAAATGGCCGAAAATTAAGCCAGTTTTGTGGCCATGATGACTTGGCACGGTTTTTTTAACATATTGAAATATCAATGAATATGCCTTCGGGGCTCATGTGGTTGGCTGCAGATTGGCCGCTCCTCAGGGGGTGCTCGGCGTTGTGCTGAGCCTGTTGCAGGTTTACCGGTTAGACTGCAACTTCTATAATGCCCGGCTACTTCATCCCTCCAGCCGGAAAAAAAGCTATGCGTGTAATCGAGGAAGCCCTCACATTTGACGATGTACTCCTGGTACCCGCCCACTCACAGGTACTGCCAAAGGACGTCGATTTAAGGACCAAACTGACCCGCGAGATCGATCTCAATATCCCGTTGGTTTCTGCTGCCATGGACACGGTTACCGAATCCAGATTCGCCATTGCACTGGCACTGGAAGGGGGTATCGGCATCATCCATAAGAATATGGATGCCGTCACTCAGGCCCAGGAGGTGGAGAAGGTCAAAAAGTATGAGAGCGGGGTGATACGGGATCCGATTACCGTTGGTCCCTACGTCAGCATTGGCGAAGTGGTTGAACTCACCCGTTCCAGGAACATCTCCGGTGTACCAGTGGTGGATGGTAAAGAGTTGGTTGGCATTGTCACAGGTCGGGATCTGCGGTTTGAACGCAAGATGGATGATCCGGTACGCAATATCATGACTCGCAAGGAAAACCTGGTGACGGTCAAAGAGGGAGCCAGCCGTGATGAGGTGATGAGCCTGCTGCATAAGCACCGTATCGAAAAGGTTCTGGTGGTCGATGACAACTTTGAATTGCAGGGAATGATCACCGCCAAGGATATCCAGAAGGCGAAAGACAATCCCAACGCCTGCCGGGATGATCAGGAGCGACTGCGGGTTGGGGCGGCGGTCGGTGTGGGTGAAGGTACCGAAGAGCGTGTGGATGCATTGGTCCAGGCCGGTGTCGATGTGGTGGTTGTGGATACTGCCCACGGTCACTCACAAGGTGTATTGGACCGGGTGGCCTGGGTAAAGAAGACCTACCCTCAAGTACAGGTTATCGGCGGCAACATCGCCACCGGTGATGCCGCTCGCGATCTGGTCAAAGCCGGTGCCGATGCGGTGAAAGTGGGTATCGGGCCTGGTTCGATCTGCACCACAAGGGTTGTTGCGGGCGTCGGTGTGCCCCAGGTAACGGCGGTTTCCAATGTGGCCAAGGCGCTGGAAGGCACCGGTGTGCCATTGATTGCTGATGGTGGTCTGCGCTATTCCGGGGATATCTCAAAGATACTCGCCGCCGGCGGCTACTCAGTGATGATTGGCGGTATGTTTGCCGGAACCGATGAAGCACCGGGTGAAGTGGAGATCTATCAGGGGCGTTCTTATAAGTCTTACCGGGGTATGGGATCCCTTGGCGCCATGTCCGGCAAGGATGGTTCCAGTGATCGTTACTTCCAGGAGTCCAATGAGAAAGACAAGCTGGTGCCGGAAGGTATTGAAGGACGGGTGCCTTACAAAGGTCCGGTGGTGGCGATCATCTACCAGGTGATCGGTGGCATTCGATCCAGCATGGGCTATACCGGTTGTGCCAACATCGACGAGATGCGCACCAAACCGGAGTTTGTAAGGATCACCAATGCGGGTGTGACCGAATCCCACGTGCACGATGTAACGATCACCAAGGAAGCGCCCAACTATCGGCGTGATTGATTGTTTGTGATCCACTTTCCAGGTTAAGTCTTAGCAGGCCCTAGTAATGACAACTGATATTCATGCCCATCGAATCCTGATTCTGGACTTTGGATCTCAATACACACAACTGATTGCACGTCGGGTGCGTGAAGCCGGTGTCTATTGTGAGATCTATCCCTACGACAATGCGGATGAAGGGCTCTCCGGTAGCAAGCCTGCCGGCATCATTCTCTCCGGTGGTCCGGAGACTGTCACCGCCGATGAGGCGCCCGCTGCACCACAAACTGTGTTTGAGCTTGGGGTGCCGCTGTTGGGTATCTGCTACGGCATGCAGACCATGGCCGCACAACTTGGTGGTGAAGTGGCGTCTTCCGACAAGCATGAGTATGGCTATGCCCAGGTACGTGCCAGAGGGCACTCCCGCCTGCTCAAGGATATCGAGGATCATACCAGCCCGGAAGGCTATGGCCTGCTGGATGTGTGGATGAGCCATGGGGATCGTGTCGAGTCCCTGCCCGAAGGTTTTAAGGTGATCTGTGAAACCGAGAATGCGCCGGTAGCGGGTATTGCGGATGAATCACGCAGCTATTACGGCCTGCAGTTCCACCCTGAGGTGACTCATACCCGTCAGGGCAAGCGTATCATTGAACGTTTTCTGTTTGATATCTGTGGCTGTGAAGTGCTCTGGACGCCCGGTCAGATCATCGAGGACAGTATTCACCATGTGCGTGAGCTGGTGGGTGATCAACAGGTAGTGCTGGGGCTCTCCGGCGGGGTTGATTCATCGGTGGTGGCTGCGTTGTTGCATCGTTCGATCGGCGATCAGCTGACCTGTGTGTTTGTCGACAACGGACTGCTGCGTTTGCATGAAGGGGACCAGGTGATGGCCACCTTTGCAGAGCACATGGGTGTGAAAGTGATCCGTGTCGATGCGGAAGACCGCTTCCTCAAAGCGCTGCGTGGTGTCACGGATCCTGAACAGAAACGCAAGATCATCGGTAATCTGTTCATCGATATCTTCGAAGAAGAGGCGAGCAAGCTGGAGGATGTCTCCTTTCTTGCTCAGGGTACCATCTATCCGGATGTGATCGAGTCTGCCGGCGCCAAGTCGGGTAAGGCGCATGTGATCAAGTCGCACCACAATGTGGGTGGTCTGCCGGAGTACATGAAACTGGCCCTGGTTGAGCCTCTGCGTGAGCTGTTCAAGGATGAGGTGCGTAAGATCGGCATCGAACTGGGGCTGCCCTATGAGATGATCTACCGCCACCCCTTTCCTGGACCTGGGCTCGGTGTGCGGATACTTGGCGAGGTCAAGAAAGAGTATGCAGACGTGTTACGCGAGGCCGACCACATCTATATCGAAGAGCTGCATAAGCACAATCTTTATGATGAAGTGAGCCAGGCATTTACCGTGTTCCTGCCAGTCAAGTCGGTAGGCGTGGTTGGGGATGCTCGGCGCTATGAGTATGTGGTGACCCTGAGAGCGGTGAAGACAGTCGATTTCATGACTGCCAAGTTTGCCCATCTGCCGTTTGATTTTCTGGAAGAGGTCTCGCGCAGGATCATCAATGAAGTGTCGGGTATCTCCCGCGTGGCATACGATATCTCCAGTAAGCCGCCGGCGACCATTGAGTGGGAGTGACCGGAACTGGCAGGCAATGTCTGGAACTGACTGGCAAAAGCAGGCAACAAGCTTCATCTGTGCAGATAGAGAACAATATGAGAACATTGAGCGCTCCATGGAATGGAGAACGCTATGCCTCAAGCCGCGATCACGGATCGGTCGCTACAAAGCCCACCCTATAAACGTCATCGACCGGAACAGACACTTCTCTATCAAATCATCGAGCGGCATTATCCGGAGTTCAGGGATGTGATGGCCATGCAGGGCAAGTCCTTGCCCCTGCATGTGCAACAGGAATTTGCGGATTACCTCAAATGCGGAAGGTTGGAACACCGATTCCTGCGGGTGCAATGCACCGAATGTCATCATGAACACCTGGTAGCATTCAGCTGTAAGCGGCGCGGATTTTGCCCCAGCAGCTGGCGCATATCACTCAGTGTACAGCGCAACAGTTTCTCGACTACCTGCACTCTTATTGAGGTAAATAACTGTTTTCATCTAACTTAAACTATCCTTATCATACAGCCACGATCCAGTTATTAACCCGGTACCTTAATACAATCGACATTGCGGGCTTTGAGCAACTACTGAACAAAACTGAACACGAACGTTATAAAAAATCTAACCACAGGATACTCTTGCCATGAAACGCCTGACAGCCGCACTATTACCTATACTCTTGATTTTGACTCATACCAGTCACGCCCAGAACCTTAAATCAATACCGATCCAGGAAAACGGTATAACTACAGCTTATGTATCAGTACCTGCTGATGTTCGTTGCAACGTGAAGATTCCAGATGTTCCAACGGCTTTCTGTGCCGGTAGTGGAAACCGTATCTATCACCTTACAGGCACTTTCCTGCAAAACCCGGTCAACCCTCAGCAGTATTTTAACTCAATATTACAGCAACTCACCGCTGAGAACCCTGAATCGGAGATCATCAATCAATACAGAGTCCCGGAGATCACTCAGCACATGATGCAACGTGATTCTCAACTGATCTATAAAAATGGACAGCAAGTTGTTACTTATGCTTTTGATATCCTGGACGCCCAGAGCAATGAAAAAAGTTCAGCGGCAATTGTGATCAGCTCCCTACCCAATAATGGCGCTCCAGTAACGAATGTGGATATCATTGGCTTTACTGCACCTATGTCCGGCTCACGTGACTTTACTGGTGTGCGCCGAGAGATGATCCGTTTCGCTCGCACCTACCAATTTGATCGCGGTTGGGTTCAGTCTGCCAATTCACAGCACCAGCAATTTCTCAATAATCAGACTGTAAAACAAAATGCCTTCATGGCTAATCAACAGCGGATACACCAATCCAATATGGATGCGCTCGATCGAAGCCACAACAGCTACATGGAAAGAAGCGCGGCGTCTGATCGCGCCCATAGCAACTACATGAATAACAGTGCGGCATCCGATCGTTCTCATAGTTCCTATATTGATTCCATTCATGAAAGGGAACAGATGATTGATACGTCTACAGGCGCCAGGTACGAGACAGAAGGATACTATGATAACAACTACGTAAACCCTAATGATTCAACCATGTACTACCAAACCAATGATCCCATGGACAATCCCAACATGAATCTCAACCAGGGTGAAAATTACAATCGCTTACAGCGCTATGATGGTAATTATTAACCCGGCACCTTACCGTCCTATCAGTTTAGTATTAAACACCGTGGTCATGAAGCATGCCCCTTCACCACGGTGTTTTTTTAATATCATTTTTCGCTAGGGTTTGATAGAAAAGAAAAAAGATAGATCAGTTGAACTGATATTTTTCCCTGCATACTCTGCGGCAAAACATCTTAGCTTTTAGATATTCTGACTTTGATTTTTTACGAAGGATACCAGTCACACTATTGAGTTACATTGAGCACCATGCTCTATCGACAATAAAGGAATGGTTATGATTGTTACAAATATTGAGATTCTTCCCGACAAGCGAATTGTGGAACACCTGGGGCTAGTTCAGGGTAGCTCAGTTCGCGCCAAACATGTCGGGCGGGATATTATGGCGGGTCTTAAAAACATTTTTGGTGGTGAACTGAAAGGCTATACGGAGCTGCTTCAGGAGTCCCGCACCGAAGCCGTGGACCGTATGATTGAACAGGCGGAGGCAGTCGGAGCCAACGCTATACATGGGTGATAGCGGTTATTCTCCTTATACTTAGCCAGCAAAACTCAAATATCCCTACTATAGTTGTTGTATTCAGGGTATTGCCGACGTATTAATGACATGCATGAAATTAGAGATGCGGCTTCCATCGACATTTTTTAGGGGTATGTATGGGGGTAAGCGTCTATGACTTTTCTTTTAAATACTATATATATCAAATAGTTAATGCATAAGTTCGACGCCGGCCCCGGGCACCACTCGTAACAAGCATCGTGATTAAGCGTGAATCCGTTGCCTCGATTGCCGCCTGACCTCCAGACCAGGCGGTGCTCTAAACAGATCCTCATGCCTGATCGTATCAGCTACAGCAAGCTATATTTCACAAGTTAAAACTGGGCACAGCGGAAACTCACAACCACAGATGTTTGTGAAATTATAGCGATGCTAGCGCGTGATGGTCGGATGCTTCTTCCCCAGGTCTTGAGCAATAATTCATAGCCGTATCTTTTCCGGTAGCGTGTCACTGGCCAAGATGTTAAAACTCCGTTCTTAACATGAATATTTACAATAGATGGACTATCAAACGAGCTGCACAAACACAATCTCTACGATGAGGTGAGCCAGGCGTTTACTGTGTTCTTACCGGTCAAATCAGTGGGTGTTGTGGGCGATGCACGGCGCTATGAATATGTGGTCACGCTGAGAGCGGTGAAGACAGTCGATTTCATGACCGCCAAGTTTGCTCATCTGCCGTTTGATTTTCTGGAAGAGGTCTCGCGCAGGATCATCAATGAAGTGTCGGGTATCTCCCGCGTGGCATACGATATCTCCAGTAAGCCGCCGGCGACCATTGAGTGGGAGTGACCGGAACTGGCAGGCAATATCTGGCACTGGTTGGCATCAGCAGGCATTCCACCTTCTCCCTTCTTGTTCAATCAGGGAGAAAATATGTGATGATATCCATCTCCTTATGCGGGATGCCGATAATATCTATGCCTTCCTCTCCAATCATGTAGAAGACAACATGTTCGCCTTGGGGGAAACTGTAATAGCCTTGACCCACATCCGTGCGGTGTTTGCCCAATTGCGGATTTTCCGCCAACCAGCCAATGCGTTTCTCGAGTGCTTTCAGGTAGGTATTACGTTGGTGTTTACTCCATTGCTGTTCAGTATATCGACCGATATTTTTCAAGTCCTCCAGTGCTCTCGGGGTGACTCTGTATCCAGACATCAGGCTTCGTTATCCAGATCATTGATCAGCGCATCCATGGTGAAGTTATCAGCGAATTCGCCGGATGTGGCCTGTTTAGCACCCTGTGCCAAATGACTTCGTAAAGCATCGAGTTTGCTTTTACGCTCTTCCATCGCGCGGAGAGCGTCACGCACGACTTCACTGGCGGAACCGTAGCGCCCGCTGGCAATTTCATTCTTGATATAAACTTCCCAGTGCTCACCCAGGCTAAGACTTGTGGTTGCCATATTGGCCTCCAAGTATTCATAATTAATAAATATGAATATAAGTCAGGGTAAAATGAAAGGCAACTGGTTAATAATCCTTGTGATTTTATGAGCACATACAGCAATTTCTGAGCATGGTATTTTCATGGTGTTACCATTTGCCAAGAAGATAAGCCATTGTATATAAAAGATAAAAGGCTTGTTTACAAGCGAGTGGGAGTGACAGGCACTGACTGGCAACAGCAGGCATCAAGCATTTATCTATACGGAAAGAGAACAATATGTGAACATCGTGCACTCCATGGAATGGAGAACGATATGCCTCAAGTTGCGATCACGGACCGGTCGCGACAAAGCCCTACCTTTAAACGGCACCGGCCGGAACATACACTCGTATACCAGATCATTGAACGATAATACCCGGAGTTTAGGGACGTTATGGCTATGAAGGGCAAGTCCTTGCCCTTGCATGTGCAGCAGGAGTTCGCCGATTACCTGAAATGTGGCTGCCTCGAACACGGATTCATAAGGGGGCAATGCACGCCTCGTCACCACGAACAACTTGTCGCCTTCAGTTGCAAACGACGTGGGTTTTGCCCAAGTTGTGGTGAAATTAGAGTGCACACAACACAGTGTTCGCTACGATGGTGCTTATATATCGATTGCCTACCTCATGTGGCGGCCACGATGGCCGGCCGGGACGTGGATGCGGGTGGTCACCAGCGTCACCGGCCCGAGCAAACCCTTCTCTATCAGATCGTTGACGAGTATTTTTCCGCATTCGCTGCGCTTATGGCAGCGCAGGGCAGGTAATTGCCGGGTACCTGAGTAACGGGTTGATTCGACCCGCCAGACGGGTGATTTGTGCGGTTTCGCGGCGGTTTACCGGGATGGAGGACGGTTCAGTGCCGGTGGGATTGGCCCTCGGCTATACCAGTGGCAGGGCGAAAAGGGTGTTAATATTTCCTATACTCCTTTAACCCATCCCCGATCAATGAAACATGCGATGTTTCATGAAACTTTATGAATTTATAAGCTTCAGTAACGATGATTTGCTTTTTTCTATAGATAACTGTCTTAATTTTTTGATGGAGGAGGTATGCGTTTATTTTTTGCTCTTTTCACACTGATCATCAGTGCATCCGTTTCTGCTGATCAACTAAGAATCGCGACCTGGAATATTGAAAACCTGGGGACTTACGGCAGGGGATCTGATGGCGGTCATGGTGAAGCTGATCTTCCCCTCCGCACCAAGGAGCAGCTGAACGATATTGCCGATTTTATCCGTGATGACCTTGGTTCTGATGTAATTGCCTTGCAGGAAATCGGTATTAGCCATGCCTATGGCCCTGTTTCTCGGAATACGCAACTTGATGCCATCGTTAAAAAGCTTGGATCAAGCTGGAAGTATTACTTGCCCCCAGTTCCATACAATCATACGCCTGATTCCATGTATGTGGGTTACCTGTGGAACACAGAGAAAGTAAAGGCAATTGCAATCGCTCCCATGAGGGTTCCCCAGGTATCACTTGCCGGTGCAGCGCTTTTTTCCCGTACTCCAGTCATCGGTTATTTCGAAGCGAAAGACAAAGACGAAGAAAGTGAACTGAATGACTTTGCCCTGGTAAACGTCAACCTGGCACCAGGCCAGCACAATGATGAAAATCACCTCATAGCCATGACATTGATTGAATATCGTCTGGATGATGCGCTCACAGCCATGAATATTAATGAGAAGGACCGGATTATTTTGGGTGACTTTAATGACAACCCTCAAAAAGTATCCGAAACAGGCACTCTGAAATACTCTCCAGCCATGTATTACCACATGGCCTTTAAAGGTTATATGGATTACGTGCCAGCAGACTTTAAAAGCACGCGTATGGACACCGACCTGAACAGCATTGTCGATCACGTGCTTGTCAGTCAAGCAGCTCAAAGGCATCTATTTGGCAATCGGGCATTTCTCTGGCTGCCAGAGAATGCTCCAGATTCGTTTGCTGAATGGCGCGAAACTTACAGCAATCATTTCCCGGTTTCGGTTGTTATGAATATCACCGAAGATGATGATGAAGATTAAACCACCACTCCAGTTCGTTAACCCTTTATAAAGGGTCTCACAAAACCGATAGTTTCTTTTCTGACTAAATCAAAAAGGGCTTTGGATTTACCCAAAGTCCTTTTTGATAATCTATCTATTTCTGAAGATGCAGCAAAAAATATTCACTAGCAATACCATCAGGCACCAGCCCCTGTTTCTGCTGATATGGATTAAAGTCAGAGCCCTTTAATTTTGATCGAACAGGATCTCATTGCCAATGGCGATCAGGCCGAAGCTGTCCGGAGAGGATGGCCTCATAGCGGGGCAACAGTTGTAGTTACAGGACGTGGGTCAGAACGCCCCAGCTCAACATGAGATAGACGATCAGCGGTATCACCGCGAAGGCGAGCAGGGTTTGCAAGGTAATGATCGAGGCCATGGTCTCGGTATCGCCCCCCAGCTGTCGGGCCAGGATGTAGGCGGACGGGGCGGTTGGTGTCATGAAGGCGATCACCAGCGCGCCGGCGGCGGCCCCGGTGAGGCCGGTAAGCAGGACCAAACCTGCTGCGGCCAGGGGTTTGACCAGAAACTGCACCAGGGAAGAAGCCAGGGTCGGTCCCAGGTGACCGTGCAATGCCCTGGGCCGCAGGGCGGCGCCCACCGCCAGCAGACCGAAGGGGAGGGCGGCCCGACCGATGATCTCCAGGATCTCCTCACTGGGGCCAGGCAGACCGATGCCGCTCAGGCTCAATGCCCAGCCGATGAGACAGGCGATGATCAGGGGGTTGCCGAGGATATCCCGTGCCAGGCCACCCTTGGGTCGCTGGTGCCTCTCCCCCCAAATCGACAGGGCCATGATGCAGAGGAAGTTGATCAGCAGGATCATGAAACCGGCTGCCACCACACCCAGGGCGAGCCCGGTGGCCCCGAACAGGGATTGGGCCAGCGCCAGGGCGATATAGGTATTGAAGCGCACGCCCCCTTGAAAGATTGAGGTAAAGGTGGGGCCCGAGACCTTTGGCAGTAGGCGATAGCCGATCACAAGCAGAAGCGCGCTCAACAGCAGCACTCCCACCACCACGCCGAGTATGGCCAGCCAGGGCAGGCCGTCGGTCTGCTGGCGACTCAGGGTATGGATCAAGAGGGCGGGAAAGAGCAGGAAGTAGGTGAGCCGCTCCATCCCCATCCAGGCCTCATCCGGGATAAAGCGTACCTGCTTGAGCGCCAGTCCTAAAAGGATCAGCGTCAGGATGGGCAGTAGGGCGGTGACGATGGATTGCATGGGTGGTGTGACTCTGCAGCTCAGATGTGGTTACGTAGACCCAGTTTGTCCGAGTGGGGTTGCAGGTAGACCTGCTTCGCCATGTAGGGATCGGGTTGGCGCCGAAAGTAGTGATGCTGCTGGCTGACCGGAACCACCAACGGCGTCTCGTCTCGATACTGTCTGTCGTTCAGCTTCGGGTTGTCGTTACTGTCGATTTCACGCTTCAGGTATCCATTGATGTGATGAAGGACATTCACGTGCCGTTTACGCTTGACGCCACGTTTGAGCGCCAGTATGAGTTCATTGATAACACTTTCAGATATAGCATTGATTTCTTTGCTTGATATATTACAAATAATGACTGTCCCGGTTCTCCACACCTATTTATAAACGCATGGAGCTACCCCTGGGCAGCTGCGGTCAAAAAAAGGTCTTCAATCTAAGTTCAAATACCGCTCCCGAGGCCAGGAAATGAATATCCACATCCAGTCGCAGTTCAATCTTGAGCTTCTTGAATGCCATCCCCTGACCACCCGTATAGGCGATATCATGCCTGATTTCGCCTTCTTCCTTTTCGACAAAGCGCCGTATCACCCAGTCAACGAATCTGGAGGCGATATCGTCGCCATATTCCTCACCCATGTGTGACTTCTTGGGTTTTGTGATTTTCGCCCCAAAGCCGTTATCCACCACAGCCAGAATCATCCGCTTGTTGGCCTGGTCCATCAACAGGATGATTTTTACTCCAGGAAAACGACTGATGAACTTTTTCTGTAAAAACGCTGCATGTGAAAAACTATCTATTGCATTCTGAATAGCGTCCTTCACCACACCCTTTATAATTTCTGCATCACCGGCCGTTACACCAAGAGGCATGATCAGTTCATCATAGACTTGCGGAAATATCACCTGATCAGAGAGTGAATCACTTTGCTCAGACTTGCTCAATGTGTGCCATTCAGAAAACTTGGGGTCATTGAACAACAAAGAGAACTGGCCCACGATGGATATATCTTTTTTTCGGATACCGCATTCCTGCAGGTACATCTTGAAGACATGATTGAGTTCGGCCAGGGTAAGATCCTTTTTTTCCCTGTTGTCTTCTAGCAGAAAGTCCTCGGACTGACAGATAACCGGACCATCTTTGAGCGACCTGCCTTTTGCAAAATATGAGATATTTTCTTTCACTTTACGGCTAACGTTCTAGGGCCTGTTAACACGAATCCAATCGGCCCTGCTGGGGCTATTTTTTCGTCCAGCAAGGCAGAATGAGCGCTGTGTAGTTATTCTACATGAGCGAATGATAACGCCGCTGGGCGGAAAAATAGCCCCAGCCCTCCGGGTTGCGCCTGAAAAAGCGCCACTCGGCGTTGCTCGTCGTTCATTTGGAATCACCAAACCTCTCTCCTCGCGCCTTGATTGGCGCTTTTTCAGGCACAACAGGGCCGATTGGATTCGTGTCAACAGGCCCTAGTTCGTCGTATAAGGCCACGTCGCTCATGCCATTGATGATCGGCAACAGGGTTTCGGAACGATACCGCAGCGGTATCATCTCACCGTTGGCGCTCGTATAAACACCGATCCATGGAATATTTCCACTGAACACCACATCGTGATGCTCAATACCGCCTACATTCGACCAAAGGGTGTCATGTCGTGTGAGGGGGGTATGACCAACGAACAACTCCGCCTTACCACTCAGTTTCAAAGTACGTCGAAAGCGTTTCACGTCGCCTTTGGTGTAACCGGCCGGTCGATTCGGCCGGCTAAGCCGATTGCAGGTAACCTCCCGGATCAAACCCGGATACTTGTGTATATTGATCAACATATCCATATCGACTTTCCCTCTCGGGGGTGCGGCATGACATGCCACATAGCTCTTAGACAAAACAACGAAAGGCAACAACTCGTAAAAGCGGTCCATGGCCTTTTTATAAGCATCCCCTCGTGCCTCACGCAATGCCCTGGCCCACAGTAGTCCCTGTGGAATCCCCTCTTTGCCGATCTCTTCTGCAAAGCTGTCATGGTTTCCACGCACGTAGAATACCTGCTGCGGAAACCAAAGTTTCAGACGTAGAATCAGGTCCATTATGAGAAGAGAGGATTCCATCTCTTCCATGTGTCCATCCATTTCGGAGTGGACGGCATCGCCCAGAATCACCATAGTGGCCTTGCCTTGTGACATCGCTTCGAGAAACTGATTTTGGGTAAGCAGGGTGAGTAGATTGTCTACCTGGGCGTGCAGATCGCCAACAATAATGGGCACCATTTTCTTTGGCAGACTTACCACACCGCCCGGTCTCCCCCGGGTATCCCTGGGCCGCAGCGGTTCTCTCTCGAGCAGGTCATTGACCTTGTTGAGGTCCTTTAATGCCTGTTCTGACGGCAGCGGCTGGATAGGGCCGCCGTAAATTCTGTAGATCTCTCTTAGATTCGCTATACGCCTTGCAGTGATATTCAGTTCGTCTTCGTCGATCGGCGTCAGGATGGTACCTGGATCTCCGGTCAGATCCTTGAATATTAGTACATCACCTTCGTGTGCAATGGAAAAGAGCCTTTGCGCCCCAGAAGCGGGAAGATCCAACATCGCCTGTTGGTGTTCATCTTCGAGCCCCACAATCAGATGATCGCCTGCAGAAACCCGCACAAAGCCACTGATCCGGGTTTGAAACTTTTTCGGGTTCAATAATAGAAATGCGGACCCGTCACCACCGTGTGCGTCGCCCACAAACTGCTCCCGGACGAGACTCAGGGTCCTTCCTCCGTAGTCCAGTGTGATTCCGGAGATACATTTTTCCAGCGGAATCTTCGCGCTTTCCTTGCTTAGATGGAACGCTTCTGTCAGGGCAATTTCCGGGCATTGTTCGGGATTGCCGAAAACCGATTTGAGTCGGCTAAAAAAACCTTTGTCAGCAGTAACCTTTTGTTTCATTTTCAAAGCCAATGTGGTCGCTAGGATACTCCAAACTGAAAGTGATTTTACCACATCCAGCATTGAGACAGTCCTTGAGGACCGGATATTCATGCATTATCGAGATAATTGTCCGTAGTTTGGGTCCCTGCGAGCCCCCAACTGACATGAATTTGTCAGGGAGATGATGCGTTTTGCTCCACGCTGCATCAGGACCTGTTCTCCGGATGCATCAGGTTTAACAGCAGGAACAGCGAAATGCATGATGACGGCAGGGACCAGGAAAATAACAACTGCCGGGATGAACAGAGCGAAAAAAGTCCAAAACTCAACGATTCCTTTTTGCCAGACCATCATTGTTGTTATATCACCAAAAGGTGAGAAAGCGCCTCAAGCATTGGCTCCGACTACAATATTGATGCATGAGAGAGTGACAAAACGGCTGTTATCACCACCTACGGCCAGCACCACGGCACACATTATTAGTGCAGTGTTAAGATTGTCTGCGATTGGGAATATGAAAAATGCCAGGGTACCGGTAATCCAGAACAGGGAGCGAAAACCGAAGCCGCTCCGTACCAATCAGACACGCAGTGCCTCGAATACTCGCCGTTCATTCATTGCATTAATGTAGGTCATCGAAACCAACAGGAAGAGTATCAGTTCCGAGTATTCCAACAGGTTATGCCGTACCGCGTGTTCAACGGCCGTGGGCAAATCATGCTGAGATTCACCCTATCACTGATACTGTTGGCGACGTCTACAACCTGTATATCTACAACATTTGAGAAGGATCTGATAGCTGCCGCGTTAGAGCGTACACAACACACTGTTCGCTACGATGGTGCTTATATATCGATTGCCTATCCTGGTGGTGATGTTCCAGATCATATAGGTGTAAGTACGGATGCGATTATCCGTACTTACAGAGCATTGGGTACGGACCTGCAACAGTGAATCATGAGGATATGGTTGCGAACTTCAAAGCCTATCCATCGCAGAGATTATGGGGTCTTACAAGACCTGATTCCAATATCGATCATCGACGTGTTCCCAATCTACAGGGATTTTTTCGAACGTAACGCCATACAGCTATCCGTCAGTCACGATGGTGGTGACTATAAATCCGGTGATATCGTAACTTGGCTGTTACCTGGTAATCTCCCACATTTAGGCATAGTCACTGATAAACTCAGTACCCAGACAGGCCTTCCTCTTATCGTTCACAATATTGGTTCGGAACCCGTGGTTGAAGATATGTTATTTCACCATCAGATTACCGCGCATTATCACTATCTGCCGCAAAGCAGAACAGCTGATATTGACTGATTCGCTGGATAGTCAAATGCTAGTAAGTTGAGAATAACTTATTGAGTCTGGTTCCAATACGCTCCAGTTCCCGTATTGAATAGTCGTAATTGACCTTATCCTGTAGAAATCTGGACTGGCCATTGTTGATACTGGAGCGATACTCATCCTCATCATCCTTGAGCTGGCTGCACATTGATTCGAGTGCACTGATTACCTGACTCAATATGTGCGTATACTCAATCAAAGAGTTGTGAAGGTCAGCCGAGTTCTTTAGTGGAAGATCCGTTTTCCTGATACTACTGATATGCGCGCCCAACTCTTCCTGGAGACCCTTTAATCTACGCTCATAATCGCTATACATTGAGCGTGATTCCCCTTTCAGGGCATAGAGAACCATACGATAGGATGTAATACCAAATAGTGCGCCGTGTATTTCTGCATAACGGCGGTGAATGTCTGAGACATCACAGCCCAGGTTGATAAGGTTTGACATATGTAAGCGTTAATCCTTGGTATTGTCTATCTGTTTTCCTTCAGGTTCCTGGCTGATATGGATTTGATAACGTGATTTCAGCCAGACACCTAATACCATCATTCCGATTGCAATGGATGTCAGAATGAAATCCAGTTCCTTATTAATGAGGTACATGACAACAGCAATTATTCCTGTCACCCAAAAAGCAACCACGACAATGACCCACCGAGTCTTGAGGCTATCTCTCTGTTTTGACCAAGCCAGCCACTCTACATCCGGTTTTGTCTTATGTTCTCCCATGAAATTCCAACCCCTATCGAATATCCTCAGTAAATCAAAAGTCAGGTGTAACACTTACAGCGCGATATTACACCCAACCCATCCAATCGGTGAAGAATAGAAGCCATTTCACACTATGTCCATTGATATTCAATGACCTTCCTGGCTCGGCCGACACTGTTCTCACTTGTTGGCAGAGAATCACGTGATTGATCAAGCATCTAATGGGAATTCAGTCACTATTAACCTGATTCTGAAGCTCTAAGAATAATAGAGTGCCGGTAAAATCCAACTATAAGTAAGCCACATAATCAGAATGAGCGGCAAACCAACCCGCATAAAATCCCAAAATTTATAGTTTCCTGCACGCATGACCAACAGATTTGTCTGATAAGCCATGGCTGTTGCATAACTCATATTGGCACCACCCGGAACGGACACTTCTTTACCAGATCATCGAGCGACTCTACCCGGTATAGGTGTCGAATACCCTCGCTGGTTTGATCGTCTATCGTTTTCGGTACATTCCAATCGAAGGTGATGCCATGACCGGGGAGGGTCATCGCCTCACGGTTATGGAGACGGCTACCCGCTCAGTTATCGAGGTAAGGGTGTAGCTCCTCTAAACAACTGATAGATTAGTCTTTGAGTGAGTTGATCAGAGGGGTCAGTGGCTCCACCATGTACAGCAGCGGCCGTAGTCTGCCGGCTACCATGGTCAGCGTGCTGATCCAATCATCGTGGCTTCCGTATACGATATAATGATTCTCGATGTCGCCAACTCTCTCCCACAGGCTTTGATCCAGGGATAGCGGGGTATGACCGACCACCACGGGGGTGTCCGGGGAAACGTCCAGGCATTTACGTAACCGCTTGATATCCCCCTTTGCGTAGCCGCCTGGTCGATGTGGTGCACGTAAGCGATTGCTGGTGAGTTCCGTGTGTAGCTTGTTGTTGCCTATGCCGTTCACCAGGTCATCGATGTCAATCTCGGAGACTGGGGGCGCGGCGTGGCAGGCGATGAAGTGTTTTGAATAGGCAACCAGGGGCAGTTGTCCATAGAAATTTTCCATCTCTTTGAAATATTCCTTGCCCCGAGTCTTGATAATCGCCTTTTTCCATAGCAGCCCTTGCGGGATTCCTGCCTTGCCGATCTCGTTGGAAAAACTGTCGTGGTTTCCGCAGATGTAGAAGACCTGATCCGGGAAGCGGAGTTTGATCTTGAAGATCAGATCCATAATCAGCAGAGAACTCTCCATCTCCTCGTAATGCCCCTTGTCTTCTCGGTGTACCGCATCGCCGAGAATGATCAGGCTGGCACTGCCGTCTTCAAGGGATTCAAGGAAGCTGTTCTGGGTGAGCAGGCTCAGAAGGTTGTCAGGCTTGGCATGCAGGTCGCCCACCAATATGGGGTTGAGCTTTTTGGGTAAGGCGAGCACGCCGCCGAGTCTGCCCTTCTTGTCTTTTGCTCGATAGGCTTCCTTTGTATTTCGCTCATTTACGGACTTGATGAGTGCCAGTGCCTCTTTTTGAGGCAGCAACTCTATCGGCCCACCGAAAATCGCCCGGATGCGCTTCAGCTTATCGTAGCGCCACTTATTGATGCGGTTGATTTTTTTGCCACTGGTCAGCGGTGATATGCAGGAGCCTACCTTTCCGGAGTGATTCTTGAAAACAAGTTGCCCATCCCGGTTGGTGATGCTAAGTAATCGTTCAGATGGCGGGTCTATGCCCAATTGGGCGAGATGGGACGCTTCCTTCGGTCCGATAGTGATTTTGTCCCCCCCTTCCAGTCGAAGGAAACCACTGATGCCGTCGTAAAACTGTTCCGGATCGAAAAGGATGTAGCTGGCCGGATCATCGTCGTGATGGTTTGCGTTGAGTGGATTTTCCGGATAGAGGTGCAGAGCTCTGCCGTCAGGCCTGAGACTAAGCTGAATCGGATATTGCTTGATAGAGACGCGAACTTTCTTTTTTTCCGGCAGGCGATAAGACTCTTTCAGATCCACGTCCTGACATGCTTCGAGATCCTCAAGGCTCTCCCGTATCTGCTTCAGAAAACTCTTCTTCGGTTTACTGGTCTGCATCGCCATTTAGTCGTTCTCCAGGCCGACGATCCGCAATGGAGGCTGATCTGTGCCTTCACGTACGTAAACATTGAGCCCTGATTGTTGTAAGTGGTGTGCGATTGTGCTGTAGGTGATTATCTGCCTTCTCACCAGTTCTTCAGTGACGCCCTTGTCCACCGGGTGCGTACCGCGTTTGCCCCTCTCCATTCGTTGTCGGTAGAGCGTATCCACGGGAGGAAGTATGAATTCAAACACATAGCGTTTGTGCCAGTTGACGGACCAGAAGTGGCGTTTGACGGGGGGTATGCGGATGCGATCCAAATCCAGTCTTAGCGGTGGATCCGCCTCTGTCCACTCCGCTTCGAAGATGGCAAGAGATTGTTTGAAGCCCTCGAACGGGAGCCCGAGATGTATCTCCCGGGGGCGGAGAGATAGACATTGGGCTGTCCACCACTTGTTTACCGCCAGGTCCACATAGCCCTCTTCGGACCAGCCGCTAATCTTTCTTACCAGAGTGCTCTTGCCTGCCCCCGGTGGTCCGGATATCAGCAATTGGCGAAAGGTGACATCGGAGGGGAAAGGAACCTCCTTGATCAGCTTGAGTTCCGTTATTGGCTCGGTCTTTAAGAAGAACATTCCGATATCTTATCCCTGGAGTTGTGCCGGACAAATCCTGTTGAATGGATACCCCCCGTGATAGCGGGGGGTATCATCCCGGTTAGCTGAAGATAGCCTTGAAGAGGAAGAAGAAGGCTGCAGCAAGAAAGGCGCCTGCCGGCAGGGTGATGAGCCAGGAGACCACGATGTTCCCCACGACCCGAAGGTCCAGAGCACCGACGCCGCGAGCCAAACCAACACCCATGACACACCCAACGGCAATCTGGGTGGTGGATACGGGTAGGCCGGTCTTGGAGGCAACGACCACGGTGATGGCTGCGGCCAGGGTGGCTGCGTAGCCTCGGGTGGGGGTCAGCTCTGTGATCTTGGTGCCGATGGTTTGCATCACCTTATAGCCCATGGTGGCCAGACCGACCACGATGCCGGCACCACCAAGGAACAGAATCCACAGGGGCAGCGTTGCCTTCTGTGCCACCTCACCACCACTCTGCACGATGGAGACGACGGCAGCCAGCGGGCCAATACCGTTGGCCACGTCATTGGAGCCGTGGGCAAAGGCCATGGCACAGGCGGTGAATATCATCAGCGGGGTAAATACTTTCTCCACGCTGGCATAGTGGTAGTCCTTGTCTGCTTCGTCATCCACCTTGACCTTGTTGACCAGCATCTTGCCAATGGCTGCCACAATCAGGCCAACTACGGTTGCGGCGATGAGGCTCTCGATTACGCTCAACTCCAGTTTGAGGTGCTTTAATCCTTTGAACATCGTGACCAGTGAGACGATCCAGCCCACAAGGAATACGTATACAGGAGCCCATCTCTGTGCTGCCCGGAATGGATTCTCTGTGTTCAGAATGAGCTTGCGAATACTGATCATCAGCAGCAGGGCGAAGAAGCCGCCGACCAGCGGGGATACGATCCAGCTGGCGACGATTCCACCGATCTTGACCCAGTTGACCGCATCAATGCCGATGCCGACAGCGGCGAAGCCCACGATGGCACCCACTATGGTGTGGGTGGTCGAAACGGGCCAGCCTCGGGAGGAGGCGATCATCAGCCAGATGGCGGCCGCTAGCAGTGCTGCCAGCATCCCGTAGACCAATAGCTCGGGTGACCCCACGATAGAGCTGGGATCAATGATGCCCTTGCGGATGGTCTTGGTGACTGCACCGCCGGCAATGAAGGCACCGGCGAACTCAAAAACCGCTGCGATGACGATGGCCTGTTTGACGGTGATGGCGCCTGAACCCACCGAGGTGCCCATGGCATTGGCCACGTCATTGGCGCCAATACCCCAAGTCATGTAAAAGCCAAAAATGATGGCCATGATCAGAAAGATGAAACCCCATTCGGAGATAATGTCCATTGCGGACTCCTTATTCATGCGAGAGCTGCCAAAGCGCATAAAATGCACTGGAACTCGAAATATCAAGTTATGCGGAATGTGCCTGGAATTCGGCGAACCGCGTGAGATGATTGCTCTTTAACGGGCGATCAGCAGGCTCATTCGGTTGCCAACCTGCTCTGCAGAGTCAGCTAGGTTGCCGATCCACTGAATCATCTGGTACCAGAACATGACCGATACTGGACTTATCTCATCCTCTTTATCGAACAGCATTCGGGTGAGCGCAATGCCCATCTGATCGGTTTCATTTTCGGCTTCGCCAAGCTTGGCAACCATCTCTTCTACCCGGGTTGCCTCTTTTCCGCGGAAGCCGGTCTCGATCAGCTCGTCAAGTTCTTCGACAATGGTGGCGGCCTGGTAACAGGTCTCCACGCAGCGCTGCACCATGGCGGCCAGAGGCTCTTCCATTCCTGCGGGGACAGCCATGTCCCGCTGCATCATGAGTCCGGCAATGTCCTGAGAGGTATTGGCGATGCTGTCCTGCCGGTTCAGTAGTTCCAGCAAGTCGCGCCGATCCACCGGCATGAACAGGCTCTTTGGCAGGTGCGCCCGAAGGTTGTTTTTCAGGTCGTCGGCTTCCTGCTCCTTGGCAAAGATCTTGTCTTTCTGGCTCAGCAGTTTCTCCTGGTCCTTGGCGATCAGGGCGTCAAATAGAGCTGGAACCTCAGCGACACACTCTTTCGTTATTCGCATGTGCTCCTGCATAGGCTTGAAAGGGGAGTGCCCGAGTAGCGATGCGATGGGGTTGGTTGATCGCATAAAACCTCCGAAGTATTGGTAAGTGGTGTAACCAGTGGTTAACCCATGTGGACAAAAAATCCAGTTCCCGGTGGTGACTGCTGGGGTATAACCACCAAAGTAAGCTCAGGAAGTCACTCAAAGCACACTTAGACCTTAGCTTCTTCCTGCAAAAAAACCAGTTGTAAGCTCCCCCGTTACGGCAGTTTGTTGCGTTGGGTACAGCTTTGATTGTGCGTATCTTTAATCGATAGTTCAGATCTCCAAGCGGCCGTTTCTCAGCAGTTGCGCCTGCATGATTTCCTGCTCCCGGGCACCAGATATCACCACCGATGGGTCGGTTGTCAGGTCCAGCTTGGTGTCTACGCGCTCGTAGGGCACCGCGTTGAGGATGGCCTTGATGGCATTGAGCCTGGCCAGGTGCTTTTTGTCCGAGCGGATGATCGTCCAGGGGGCATGATGCGTATGGGTCCGGCGCAACATTCGATATTTCATTTTGGTGAATTCGTCGCGTTTTTCCTGGATCTGTATGTCGGCCTCGTCCAGCTTCCACTGGCGTAATGGATCGATCCTGCGTCGATCGAAACGCTTCTGCTGCTCCTTGCGACTGATGCTGAAGTAGAGCTTCACCAGGATAGTATCCTGTCGTACCAGGTCGTTTTCGAATCCGCTCACGCCCTTGATGAAGTCTCGGTACTCCTTGGCAGTGCAGAAACCAAGCACCGGTTCCACCATGGCTCTGCTATACCAACTCGTGTCGAACAGCACGACCTCTCCGGCACGGGGAAGTTGACTGATATAGCGTTGAAAATACCATTGGCTGCGTTCTTCATCACTCGGCTTACCGAGAGCGACGGTGCGATAGTGTTTTTCGTTCATGTAGCGGGTGATTCGCCGGATGGCGCCGCCCTTGCCTGCGGCACTGCGGCCTTCGAAAAGGATAACCACGCGCTTGTTGTGATCTTCCAGGCACTTCTGCATCTTGATTAGCTCGGCCTGGTAGGGTTTTAGTTCCCGTTCGTTTCGATAACGCCGGATAGCGGGTTGATCATCATTTTCCGATCTGCTGATCTCTTCCTTCAGCGCTTGTATTTCGGCGACCAGCGTCTTCGGTGAGGCTATCTCTACCGTTTCGTTTTTCTCAACATCAGGGGTATCGCCACTGGGAGGAGCGAGTAAGGGGGTGGTGGGTATACTCCCCTCTAGATGAAACAGATTGGACTGTAGGTCGTTGGTCATTACTCGTTGGGCGTCCTTTTTTCCCTGCATAGTAGGGGTGGGACGTTTTTCTCCAGTTTTATTATATGTATATGCGAGATTACTAATATTCATCTACGCATGAAGCCCTTGGTTGGGGCTCTCCGGGTCTTGGCTCGCCGATCGGTGGACTCTGCCACGCTTTGATTGAACCCGGATTCCGTCTGCCCACCATCCTGGTATGTTGCAGTTTTGTTACTGATTTGTTACAGCATACGCCTGTGGAACATATGTTTCACGGGCGGATTTGTGGTTTATTGCTCTTTAGATGATTTGGGTCAAATACCTGATCTATTACCTGGTTGCGCTCTGGGTAATTACCAGGCTTCCCCCATTCGGTGCCAACCGGAAAAGGACGGGTGTCAATCGCGGTCCGACTTCTTAGTATTCACCGTTTCCGTAGCATTTTTCCCGATTTTTTTATGACAACCTGGGCAGAGATCCGCAAGGCCTCCCTGGCCTTCTGATTTTATTCGGGCAACAGTTCACCAGACAGCCTGTCCTTGATGTTGTTAACCCGCCAACTTCTGTAAGCCCCAAGCCATGGGCAACGCCGAGAGCTGCATTCACAAGTTCTCGATCCGCAACGGATCTAAGTTGATATCGTTAGTGTAGCGGTGAAGCCAAGGTGATCGACCGCATCAAGGGCCAGCGGATTGAATGGATTCGGGTCAGTTAGACGTGTGTTTCAGATATATTCAGGTAGCGGTTTTCAGTCTAGTTCGATAGCGGGGCGGTGATTCTCCTGGTACCTTATGCAAATGTGGCAACACAAATGTGTGCTATACACCTGTTACCGGCCAGTCTAGGCTCAATGAAACCTCTTTATCACCCTTAATGAATCGGACATGCGGCATGTATGAATGTGACATTCCCCGGGAACTCGATCAATTGACCGTAGATGGGTTGCACCGGTTGGCAGGGGGCATCAGGGGGGTGGGGGATTCGTAATAACGCCACCGTACGGCCGATGACGGGCCGTCTGCCTGCGCAACGAGGTTGCACTTAAAAGGAGAGCTCAGTATACGAAACATGCATAGCTATACCTGAACCAGGCTATATTCAACGTAGCTCCATCGACATGAGACAAAATCCTGCACCTCGATTCTCGTGGGTTGAAAATAGCAATACATTCGAGATATCCCCCATGTCCATTGAGCGATATTTCGGCCCATGTGCTATCTCGCTCAGTGGAAAGGAGAAGTGATTGTGACCAGGTCGCGCAAGCAAGTGCAGATTGTATCGATCATCATATTGCTCATTGTGGCTCTGATCAAACAAAATCCGACAAAATCAACAACAAAATCAAGGACACCCCAACTTTGCATCGACAAAATCAAGGACACCCCAACTTTGCATTAGCTCTTATCTACTGTATATAGAAACCGTAGAAATATTCCGCCCTACAAATCCTATGCGAGACAATAATTGTTTTTCGCTGCATTTTGCCCCTGGAACCAGTGTTTTTTGAGTGCAATAGCATAACTCTTGATATGTTCAAATGAACCCACCGCAGTGAAATAGTCTTTGTTATAGTTATTGATGCTTTTCAACCAGACGTCAGGTTTTAAATTCAACCGTTCAAGAATTGGTGCTAAATCTTCTGGAATCGAACCTCTCTTATCATTTCGTATCGCTCTACCTGTCCAGTCCAGCAGCCGAAAGTAGTCCTCTTCAGCAAAATCGATTCCATTGAGTGGTTCATTTCCTTTTGTTTTTGCAAATGGATACAGCTTCGTACGAGGCTGGCTTACGTTATCTGATCGCTGTTTCTCAATATAGACCTTGATACGCTCTTGTATGGACGTAAAATCTGATTCTTCGGGTGTTTCAGCCATTGACGCCCGAATTGGATTGAGATCTACATAACTCATACAAGTCAGAACTGCACCCTCATCAAGTAAGGCCTGACTCTTGAAGCGACCTTCGAAAAACCTGCCCTTACACTTATCTTCTTCATTCGCTTTGTGCGCTAAGTGCTCATTCAAGCAACGCATGAACCAACTGATATCATATAAGCGAAGTCGCCACTCTTCGATCAATTCAGACAGAGCAACTCTTTCAGCTGTAGTCATTGCATCACCTGATAGATAACGATCAGCCAATAAGTGACCCTTATAGAGTTGTGTCCAATTTAGAATGACCTCTCGCTCTGACCAGGATTTGGCCTTTTTACTATCTACATGTACTACAACATGATAATGATTCGATAGAATCGCATAGGCACAGATATCAATTGCAAATAGTTCAGATAGTTCCCGCAATCGATCCAACACCCATTGTCGACGATGCTCAAAGTTCTGACCGGTATAGGGATCTTCACCACATAACCATGCTCGACGAACACAGCGGGAGATGCAGTGGTAGTAAGGCGTGGATTCCAGGCTCACAAGCGCTTTACGTGCTCTTGTCATATCAACCTCCTTGTTGATTTGTTTCTTTCGATAAACCCTATATCACTTACTGTGATTTTTCAATATTTGTTGGGGTGTCCTTTATTTATTTTTTTATTTTTTAGGGTGTCCTTTATTTCTTTATTTCTTGTTTATTTTTCATTTATTTTTTCACTTTATTTTTCCGCTAGCACGGACCTCTCCTGATTCGGGTCGATTTTGGGCGCTCTCAACAGGATTCCGGCTATTGATACACTGATACAACATTAGGATGCATTGCTTGGTGGCCTTTTGCCTGAACTAAACCGGAAGTCTAAGTAGGCAGTGGAAGCGGGTGGTTCAGGCGGAAATCCAGGGAGGTGAATAGATTGATGTCAGATAGGCGGATATTTCAAGTATACCCAGGCTCCAGTTTCAGCCTTGATATTCATGGGTGATAGGGGTTATTCTCCTTATACATATAGGCGCACTGACTAAGGTTGATCTGGGGCTGCCCAGTTTCTATATTTTATTTGAATAATCATGAGCAAAGGAGTTTCTCATGCCTAATACAACACCGCTTGAAAATAGATTGAAGTTTGTTATTGAACCGCAGTATATCTATGCGATAACTGCAAATGTCAGAGAGTCAGGGAGTGACGATGGTGTTTCTGAACTCTACGGTACGGTCTGCGTTAACAAAACCGCCGATTCACAATCCGATGAGTTTATCTCCTATCCCGTTTGTCTATTCACCATACACTGCTTAGGTCAAACCTTTACAGGAATGGAGGGAGTACTAAAATTTCAGCAGCATACTCCGGGTGAATATCACAATGAAGGTTACGAGTTCAGAAGCAGTGACGGCAGTTTCAGCTTTGGTAATAGTGATATCCTGACCACCAATGATATGACCTTTCCAGATCCGCCGGATTTTATCGACTATGCCAGCGGAGGTCACGGCACCTTGAACGGAACTAGCATTAATATCAACAATGTCAAATTGATCCGTATACAATGCAATCTTTGCTGAATTAGGGTTAATCAAACGCACTTGCGGACAGAGAGTCAACGACTTCGCCCGCAGTGCCGGTCAGTGGTTCCGATGAAAGAAACAATGCTGTAGCAGCTTACTAACTGCCACGGTCGGCGCCAGTTTGAGTGCCATCTCCCGATAGCGGTCGGCGCGCACTCAGCTCCGCAGCGCCTATGCAGATCCGCCATCACACAGGCCCAAATACAGGAGTTGGCCAACCAAACCGGAGGTTCGTGCTGCTCAAGAGATTCAGCGCCCGGCTGATAGCACAGTTATCTATTCAAGACGCTACCGGTTCAGCACTGCATGCCAGGCCGTCAAAATCGCCTGCCACGGCTTTGACCTGCCGTTTCAGGTGGTGCTTTTGCGCATCGCTGAGTTGTTGGACAATGGTATAGAGCATGTCGATCGTCACGTCGCGATTATGATCCAGGCGCTGTTGGTAAACCGGGGTGCGCAGTGTGCCCGGGTTGGTCAGCAGTTCAGCGAATTCGCGCTGGAAAGCCTCGGGATCATTGCGGGCGTTCATGATCTCCTGCAGGCGTGACTGCCAGCGCCGCCGCACTTCCAATCCCTGCAGGCCCAGTGGCTGGAACCGCCTGCTCCAGACGACCAGTAGCTGTTCCTGCCGTTCGTCCAGTTCGCCGAACCAGCGCTGCAACTCCTTGCTCATGCGTTCCCGGTAGTCATCGCGCAACTCCTCGTCACTGGTGGCTTCGAACTCCTCCAGCCACTCGCTATTGCGTTCCTCAAAGCCTTTGAAGAGTTCCCTGATCTGGGTTTCATCCGCGGTGAGCAGGATAACACCCAGTGCCGGGCTGCCCTGCTGCAGGATGCCCGTCCAGGCCTGTTGGACACGATCGTTGAAGGTTATCAGTTCGGTTCGGATCAGATCGTCGCTTCGGAAGCGTCTATCGACTTCGCGCAACAGATGCGCATAGTTGGTGACCTGGGTGCTGCAATGCCAGTGGAGGAAATTCTCGACGCCCGCTTCCAGCAGGCTGTCCTGGTTATCGGACAGGGGCATGTAAGAGCTGAGGTAATGCGGCAACAGCCAGTCGAGGTTGTTGTAAGCCAGCTGGATACGACTGCAGGCCGACAGTAGCAGCGCCAGCAGGAGTGCTTGTAAAATTCGCAACAGCTGGCCCGGTCTGCTGCTGTTGCCGATACGCAACGGATTGTACTGCATATCACCTGCTCCGAGCGGGGTTATTGCGAGGTCTTAAGCGATATGCGATAACCGGCTGCTGTGAGTATCCAGCCGGCCACCAGCGCCGCCATGATCGCTTTCATCTGCCCGATGGCAAAGCCACGGCTGCCCGTGGCCAGCATTTTTTCCGGATCCAGGGCAAAGGACGGCATGCCGCCAACGCCGCATAGGTTCCAGGCGACAATGGCGAAGCAGAGATAGCCGGCGCCCTGCAGGTCCGCGCCTAGGCGCGCCTCGGGTGGCAGGCTGGCCCGATGCCTGCCCCAAAACCAGAGGGTTGCCAGCACCAGCACCAGAATAATATAGCCGCCGGTGCCGAAAAAATAGGGGCTGGGTGCCCGCCCGGCGATTCCCGGCACCAGTATGGCCGACAGGGCGACAAGCAGTGCGGTGAGCGCAAACAGCAGGCGTTTTCCGACTGCGGGTTCACTCGCCATGAACATGCCGGTGGCACAGACCGCCATGCCTAGCGGAAAACCGAAGGCGAAAGACATAAAGGCCAGCCAGCCTGTCGCGCTGTGTTTGGCCAGGAAGGCCCGGTCTCCCAGGCTGACAAGTTCGTCCTGGATGAAGTTTCCCGCGAGCACGCTGGTCAACACTACGACCAGCCCGATCGCGAAGACCCACTGTCCCTGACGTTGAATGTGCATGGCTGTATCCCCAAACTGCAAATTTCCTGCAAGTATAACCGAATCTTGTAAAAAACTGACTTGCCGGTGCCTGGTGCAGTTGCAGGATGGCAGGGTGATCCAGGGCTATAGCCTGTGCACGCAGACAGAGAATGAGCTCTTCCCATGATTAGCAGAGCGTGGTCGCTGAAGATATGGTTGCAGAATTGTTGATTTTACCGATGTGTCTCACTGGATGAAAAAGTGGCGTTTTCACACCATGCATGCAGATTCGGCAAATGGTATGACACAGTGGTTGTTTCTGAACTGGAGCATTTGCCTGATTTCTTGAAGATTGAAGCGCCACAAAAGGAACTGCACGATACGATCAAACCTATCAGTTCAATTGATATACCAGGGTGATGTAGAAGGCCCTGACAAAGACATTTGGATAAATTGCCCCGCTGCCCCGGTAAATTGTGGTGTTGATCGGTTAACTTGGAAAGCAGTTTCCAGAAAAAACACTCGACCTTGGCGGGCTGGTTTTTCGGGGTAAATGCAATACAAACATTTATACCGCTGACCAGCCATTTTTATGGCTTTAATTCATTCCAAAGACGTGTGCTCTGGTTGGTGGACCAGTTTGTACTCTTATTCAGGAAACGCTCTTCGAATTCCTTAGCAGCCACAGGCTGGCTGAAATAAAACCCCTGGAATGTTTGGCAGCCAAAATCGATCAATTGCTCAAGGACATCCTTGTTTTCAACACCTTCAGCCACGGTTTCCATGCCGAGTTGGGTGGCTAGCTTGATGATGGTCTCAACCACCGCAGTATCATTGGGATCATCAAGCATGTCATGAATAAATGAGCGATCGATCTTGATTTCACTGATGGGCAGACGCTTCAGGTAGGCCAGGGATGAATAACCAGTGCCAAAATCGTCAATGGAAAAACGTACACCGGACGTTTTCAGCTCTTTCATTTTTAATGCCGTTGCATTGATATCATGCAATAACATGCTTTCAGTAACCTCAAGTGTCAGGACAGACGGGTCAGTGCCTGTTTGGCTGATGATATCCAGGATATTTTGCACAAAATCATTCTGGTTGAATTGAACGGCACTGATATTGACCGAGATGCGTTGAACTTCTTTCTCGGCATAGGTTTTTTTCCATTCCAACTGCTTGAGCAAAGACTGGCGCAGGACAAAGTTGTTGATAGGCTGGATTAAACCGCTTTCCTCGGCCAGGGGTATAAAATCTCCCGGCTGTATGATTTTGTCGTCTGCATTTTTCCAACGTACCAAAGATTCCACGCCGACTAATTGCATGGAGCTGTCAAACTGAGGTTGGAAATAAACCTTGAACTGGTCTTCTTTAATAGCATGATGCAGTTCATCAAGCAGGTACATGCGTGCCTCAATATTTTTCTGCATGCTTAGCGAGAAGAATCTGAATGTATTTCGTCCGGCTTCCTTGGCTTGGTACATGGCGGTATCAGCCTGGCGTAAGATGTCATCGGCTGTTTCATCCGACGTAGGAAAGACACTTATACCGATACTGGTGGTTGTACGAATCTCATGTCCGTCAATTAGATAGGGCTGAGCGATATTCTCATTAACTTTATCCGCAACCTGTTTGATATCGGCTATTGCTTTTTCCAGCGTGTTGCCTGATTCGGATAGTAATACCACAAATTCATCGCCTCCAAGCCGTGCTACAGTGTCTTCATCACGGACATATTTAAGCATTCGCTGAGCAACTTCCTGCAGCAGTGAATCTCCAACAGAATGACCAAGCGAGTCATTGACCTGTTTGAAATTATCCAGGTCGACGAAAAGTATTGCACCTAGGTGATTGTGACGTTTGCAACGAGAGATGGTCTGTTGTAGGCGAGTCAGCAGTGTACGTCGGTTCGGCAGGTTGGTCAGGTGATCATAAGACGCCTGGAATTTGATCAGTCTTTCCGCCTCACGCTGACGAGTCACATCTTCTATCATCAGGATATAACCTTGCAGTTCCTGATTATCCTCCCTGATTGGCGATATCCTGGCGTCCAGGTTTCGTGTTTCACCCTTGATTGGCAGGTTCAGTTGAAAACGATATTCTCCCTTTTCCTGTGCTATCTGCATGGCTGCTTTAAAGCGTTGTTTGCTTTCAGGGCCGTGTCCTGTATGAAATATGTGGATGCTATGATCTTTCAGCTGGTTGGGCTCCATTCCGAAAATACGGGCGGCTGATTCGTTGAAATAATTGATCATTAGGCTGGTGTCTGTGGCAATTAAACCAATATTGACCGAAGCGCTGAGTACGCTGTTGAGGTAAGTGGTTTTTTCACGCAACCCATTTTCTGCATTACGCCATTCAGTAATGTCGCGCCATATACAAAACAGGGCAGAGTCATCCTCAAAGGGAATGCGCGTCAGTGATACCTCGATCAATAGCGGGGTGCCATCTTTCTTTAAATGTTGCCATTCAAATCTGTGGTAGCCGGTTTTATAAGCCTGTTCCATCATGTTATTGGCTTTGTCGACTGATGGCTGGCCGTCAGGCTGCTTTTCGGGCGACAAAACGGACGGGTGTATTTGCTGCAGTGCCAGTGAGCTTTCGTAGCCTAGAAGACGTGCGGCAGAATCATTGGCGATGACAAAGGTGTTTTTACGAATAACCAGCATGGGTTCTTCGGGGCGTTCGAACAACAAGCGGTATTTTTCCTCACTTTGGCTTAACTGCTCTTTTTTCAATCTGAGCAATTCTGATTGCTGTTGCAATTTTTTGTTTTTCTTTGAGGTAAGCCAGGTATACAGGGTAAGGCTGGCAATCAGTGACAGGAACAGAATAACAATGGTCGATATAATGACTTGTTTGTAACGTCCATAAAAACCGGTTCGTGGATTTAGTATGGTTACATTGTTAGCGATGGTTGCGGGTAATTTAAGATTAAGTGCCTGCAGAGTGGGGTCGGAAAAAATATATTCGTTTGGACTTTTTGTAATTGGCGGCAGTTCTGTGATCTCTACCCCGTTTATAAAAGCTTTTACCAGGGAAGCTGCTGCCATTCCCTGAGCCTTTCCGCTGGTGACATAACCTCCGAGTACGCCATCAAACAGGTAGGCATCTTCCATGCTGATGACAATCTCTGATCCGGAGGTAACGATCTTTTTTATCGTGTCGTTGAGTTTCAGGGTTGATCCCCTGCTATCCCGCATGGCACCGAGCGTGGTTAGTAACACCAGTGGTTTTTCTACCGAGCTGAGAGGTTTGGTGATGTTATCGATGTTGTTGTCGGCTAAAAAAATCGTTTTCGGGAATTGTGCTGTTGACAGTTTTTTTCGCAGTTCACGCTCGATCGCCTGGTAGGTGTTGGAGTTGTCCCCAACGATGAAAATCTGATCAGGCTGGCCGAACAGCTGTTGCACCAGTTCCAGGTTGGGACCGATTTCCTTTTTTTCGAATACGCCTGTCTGTAATGCAGGGTCGAGTCTTTCCTGTATCGAATAGTCGTTGACCCCGGAAAAAACCAAGGGCGTTTCCGGAAATAAATTCACCAGGTGTGTCAAACCGAAATCCAGGCTGTTGTCATCGGTGACATAAATGATATCCGGCCTGAAGTCTTGGTATTTAATCTGAAGATACTGCTCGAACCAGTCGGCATAGCTGTTGTTGTAGTCGGTGCGTTTGCTATCCAGATATTCAGTTTTGACGATGGTTTGTGCTGGCTGCTCTTGTTGCAGTCCATCGATAAAACCTTCATGCTGGCCTTTGGTCCAGGGGTATTCCTGGCTATACGAATGTATGATAAGTATTCGGCTGGCATCCGCTGCTATCGCCAGGATCGGGCAAAAAAATAGAAGAGTGGTCGCTAAAATAGAAGCTGGCATGAAATTTTTTGGGGAAAATAGCATTTTTGTTTCTGAATAAACAATAATGTTTTCAATCGTTCCGGTATTTCCGGTTACTGCTGGACTCAGCCTGGGGGTTTTGAAAAGACTGAAAAGCTTTTAAATAATGTGGTTATTAAATAATAGCAGACCTCCTGACACTGTTTGAATCTTCAATTTATTAACAGACGTTCTCCTGAGTGAAATCAATATTGTTTAGTCTTCTTCAATCGATACAGTTTATTTCAGTATTTGCTAATGTACTATACCTGGCCTACGTCTTTCTTGCAGCCCCCAAAGGACAGGCGTGTTACCCAATTCGCCGGGGAGAACCAACGAGGATTTTTCAACCTTAAAACCTAAAACCAACCTCCCGGTCACCGATAGAGACGTCACTTACGGGCAGGATGAGCGAACCATATCGACCACCGACCTCAAGGGCATCATCATTTCTGTCAACGACGTGTTTGCGCGCATCAGCGGCTTCAACCGCGAAGACCTTATCGGCTCCAGTCACAACATCATATGCCATCCCGATCTGCCTCCGCTGGCATTCGAAAACTTCTTGCAGACGCTGAAAGCGGGCAAACCCTGGATCAGGGTGGTAAATAATCGCCGCAAGAACGGTGACTTCTTTTGGGTCCACGCCTATGTTTCCCCGTTTTTGAGGGAGAGCACCTCAGCGGGCAGCTGTCGCCCTGTTGTGGGCTGCTGGCCCTGATTGCCGGACTACCACTGGCGTTCCTCACCGCTCAGCTGGCGACACGCCCCCTCGCCACCCTTCGAAAATCCGCAAAGCTATACGTCGCCACCGATGCCGCAAGAGCTGGCCAGCATGGCTGTGGTTTCGTTCGGGATGTCTTGATCTGTGATCCTCACGGACGTACCTTGCTGTTCATGCAGCCTGACTGAAATACCCTTATTGATTCAATGGAGGGTCTTCGGATCTCAGGATTCTCCGTCGGGCACGACTGATAAACGAATCCCGGCTTTTGTTGCGAAGTTGCCTGGGTGTATTCCCTGTGAAACTTTTATAGGATTTTCTGAAAGAGGCTGCTGATTGGTACCCACATTTCCCGGCGATTTTCTCGATACTGAGCGTGGTGTTTGTCAGCAGGTTGGTGGCTTCCTGCATGCGCCATGAGGTCAGGTATTTGACTGGCGGCATTCCCACGTATTCATGAAATTTTTGGGCGAAGGCTGTACGGCTCATGCCAATTGTGCGGGCTAGCTCTTCCAGGGTCCACTCCTCATTGAATCGAGTATGGATCAATTGCAGGGCGTGGCCAATTTGCGGAGTGATCAATGCCTTGAGGTAACCCTGTGACAGGTTGGCGGAAAAACAATTGCGCAGCAGGTGCAGCAACAGCAGGCGCGCCAGGTCACGAAGCGCGATATTACGCCCAGGGTTGTTATTCTTCAATTCGATAAGGATTGTGTCTAGGACATGGGCGATGCCGTCAGTCGTTGGGTTGTTGCGTGCATCAGTCAGCAGAACGATGTCGGGCATGTCATTTAACAGTAACTGTGCAGCAACCGATTCAAATTCATAAAAGCCGCATAATACGCTGGTTAAACTTTCCTGTTTTACACAGTCTTTTGGTTGGTTGATGTTTTTCCTGTCCTGCGGTTTCTGACTGTTGGCAAGTACATGGTGAGAATCATGCGGAAACATGACCAGGTCACCAGCCTGGATTAACCTGGGTTGCATGCCGTCCATATGTATCCATGCCTGACCATTGTCGACTAGGTAGAAAGGAACCTGTCCGGTGCCTGCAATATCGATGGCCCATTCTTCGCAATAGCTGCGGTGCATGAAAATTCGTGCCTGCAGGTGTGTCCTGGTCAGAAAATGGGTTAATGCATCATCTTTGATGTCGTTATTGGGGTCATGCATTTCCATATTGATTAAATGTACGTTTGGTTAAATAAAGTGGACGATGGGTATCGAAATTATCTGTAGAAATCATCACTGAAAATATATCATATAAAGCCAACTTAAGATCCTATGCGCAATAATTAGTTGATGGTTTCAAACAAAATCAAGAATAAAAATTACGTTTCCGCGCCTATTACAGATTACGTTGTATCTGCATTAATAATTCAAAAAAAGAGGACCATTACATGAATAAAATCCCAATTGCCCAGTGGTCTGAACTAGCGCCGGAAAAACCTGCTTATGCTTTGGTGGCCGATGTGGATCTGGTGATCGTGCGCTGGCCTGATGACGAGCAGATCTCAGTGCTCTACGGCCGTTGCGCGCACCGCGGCGCACTGATGTCGGACGGCCGAATCGAGGGAAACAATATTGTCTGCGGCCTGCATGACTGGGACTACGAATACAAAACCGGGATAAGTTCTTACAAGTCATCGGAAAAGCTGCACCGTTTCAATGCCTGGATCGAAGCTGGCCAGGTCTGGGTGGATGAAGACGAAATTCGCGAATGGACGCAAAACAATCCGCAACCATACAACCGCGAAGCCTACCAGGGACTGTATCAGGACATTCACGGCGCACCAGAAGAACCGCATAACAAATACATCCAGCATCTGGCCGAACACGGCCTGTCCAAGGTTGGTCATCACGGCCGTGTTGGTGCCATGGGCGTTCCGCGTGACCTGTTGCCCAAGTGGGAGCAGATCCAGATCCTCACCGCACAACTGCACAAGGTGCCGATGCTCGATGACGATCCGGTCGGTACTGAAGTCGTCATCGGTCCCAATGCCGAAAAACCGCTGAAACTGGATCGGCCCTTGTTTGTGTCGGACATGAGTTTCGGTGCCCTGTCGGAAGAAGCCAAGGTGGCTTTGGCGACGGGGGCTGAAATGGCTGGCACCGGCATCTGTTCCGGAGAAGGCGGTATGCTGCCCGACGAGCAACAGGCCAACAGCCATTATCTGTATGAACTGGCCTCGGCACGTTTCGGTTACTCCATGGAGAAGGTCAAACAATGTCAGGCCTTCCATTTCAAATGCGGCCAGGGCGCCAAAACCGGCACTGGCGGTCATCTGCCTGGTAGCAAGGTCAAGGGCAAGATTGCCGAAGTGCGTGGTCTCAACGAAGGTGAGTCTGCGATTTCGCCCGCGCGTTTCCCCGACTGGGACAACATCGACGAGTATCGTCGCTTCGCTGCGGAAGTGCGTGAAACCACCGGCGGCATTCCCATCGGCGTAAAACTGTCGGCACAGCACATTGAACGTGATATCGAAGCGGCACTGCAGATCGGTGTGGACTATATCATTCTGGATGGGCGCGGTGGTGGCACAGGGGCTGCGCCATTGATTTTCCGTGACAATATTTCCGTGCCAACCATTCCTGCTCTGGCGCGTGCGCGACGTTATCTTGACAAAAAAGGGCGTAACGATGTGTCACTGGTGATTACCGGCGGGCTGCGCCTGCCGGCAGACTTCATCAAGGCCATGGCTTTGGGGGCGGACGCCATTGCCGTGTCCAATTCGGCGATTCAGGCGATTGGCTGTCTGGGCATGCGTGCCTGTCATACCAACAACTGTCCGGTCGGTATCGCCACGCAGAAACCGGAGTTGCGCAAACGCCTCAAAATCGAAAAAGGGGCCAATCAGCTGAATAATTTTTTTAGGGCTTCAACCGAGCTCATGCAGGTCATGGCGCGCGCCTGCGGCTATGATCATATCAATAAGTTCTGCATTGATGATCTGAGTACATTTGACCGGGACATGGCGCATCTGACCGGTATTGAATACGCGGGTGTTAAGTTGGGCTGACTTTAGAAAACCAAAGCATGGGAGCAAAACAGATGGCAGACAAAGATCTCGTTTGGCACAAGGTCTTGAGCAAAGACGAATTGCCGGAAGGTCGGGTCACTTCGGTTACCTGTAAGAAAAAAAACCTGTGCATGAGTCACCATCAGGGGCAATACGGCGCGCTCGACAACAAATGTCCGCACCAGGGCGGCCCGCTGGGCGAGGGTAGTATCGAAAACGGCCTGCTGCGTTGTCCCTGGCATGGCTGGGATTATCATCCCCTCACAGGCAAGGCACCGGGTTTTGACGACGGTGTTGAAACCTTTCCGGTGGAAATTCGCGACGACGGCATCTATGTCGGCTTACCGCCGGAAGAGACCCACATCGGTACCGTCGGCGATCTCATGATGGAAACCATGACCAACTGGGGCGTCAAGCAGGTGTTCGGTATGGTGGGCCATTCCAATCTGGGCGTGGCCGATGCCCTGCGCATCCAGGAGAAGGCTGGCCGCCTGAGTTATTACGGTATCCGTCACGAAGGCGCCGCCGCATTTGCGTGCTCGAGTTATGGCAAACTGACCGGCCGTCCGGCCGCCTGTCTGGCGATCGCCGGTCCCGGGGCCACCAATTTGCTGACCGGATTATGGGATGCCAATGTGGATCGTGCTCCGGCACTGGCATTGACCGGCCAGGTCGAGACCCAGGTGCTGGGTCCGGGCGCGTTCCAGGAGATTGACCAGGTGGGGGCATTCGGCAGCGTCGCGCAGTGGTCACAAACCGTTATGCATGACAGCAAACATACTGAACTGATGAACCTGGCCTGCAAAAGCGCCATTCTCAACAGCGGCGCGTCGCACCTGATTTTCCCCGATGAAGTGCCCAAGCGTGAACTGGACAACCCGCCACCGGCCGGCACACCCGAAGGTCGTTTGCCGTCGCGCGAAATCTCACCGCCGGCCGATGCCCTGCAGGCTGCGGTGGAGCTGTTGTCCAACAGCAAAAGGCCGGTCATTGTGGTTGGGCATGGCGCGCGTTTCCAGATGGATGCCGTGATTGCCCTGGCCGAACAGCTTAAGGCGCCGGTCATCACCACCTTCAAAGGCAAGGGTCAGATCGCCGACAGTCATCCGCTAGCCGGTGGCGTGCTGGGTCGCAGTGGTACACCGATTGCGAGCTGGCTGATGAATGAATCCGACAGCCTGTTGGTGTTTGGTGCGAGTTTTTCCAACCATACCGGCATCACACAAAAACGTCCGACCATCCAGGTGGACTACGATCTCATGACGCTGGCCAAGTTCCATGCCATTGATGTGCCGGTATGGGGTGAGGTTGGTGTGACTGCCAGACTGTTGTCTGAGGCTTTGGCCGGTTACAGCGATAGCGAGGACCAGACAGATGATGTCGCCACACGCTGGGCCATCTGGCGTGAAGAAAAACAGCGCCGCACCCTGGATGACCGTGGCAGAGGCATCAACTCGGCCATCCTGTTTGATAAGCTCGCCAGCAGCGCCGACAAAGATGCCATCATTGCCGTGGATGTTGGCAACAACACTTACGCGTTCGGTCGTTATTTTGAATGTGAAGAGCATTCAGTGCTGATGTCGGGTTATCTCGGCTCCATCGGTTTCTCCTTCCCGGCAGCCATGGGCGCCTGGGCCGCGACCCAGGAAGATGACCCGCGCTTCAAAGGCCGTCAGGTTATTTCGGTCTCTGGCGATGGTGGTTTTGGTCAGTATCTGGCCGAGATCAACACCGCAGTCAAATATGGCATGAACATCACTCATGTGCTCATGAATAACGGTGAACTGGGCAAGATCAGCAAGGAACAGCGCGCCGGCAACTGGGAGGTCTGGCAGACCAGCCTGCACAACCCCAACTTTGCCGAGTATGCGCAACTTTGTGGAGCCAAAGGCCTACGCGTGACCGATGCCGCCGATCTGGAAGGCGCATTCAATGAAGCACTGGCCCACCCGGGGCCAGCCCTGGTGGAAGTGTTGACTGATGCGGAACTGGTTTGAGTCATGAATGAAGCCAGTCTGTTACTGGTGTTGGCCGGCATTGCTTTGTTCGCACTGTTTTCCGGGCCGATCAGCCGCGGAAGCCTGACGCCGCCAATGACCTTTACTGCCCTGGGTCTGCTGCTCAGTCCAATTGCGCTGGGTTGGATCAATCTCGGACTGGACAATGCGGTGATTCATGCCATTGCAGAGATCACTCTGATTCTGGTTTTGTTTACCGATGCGGCGCGCATCAAACTCAAGAGCCTGTGGTCGGACCATGATGTGCCGATGCGCCTGCTGCTGGTCGGGATGCCGCTGACCATCGGTCTGGGTACGGCGCTGGCGCTGGCCGTGATGCCGCAACTGCTGCTGCTTGAGGCGCTGGTGCTGGCTGTCATCCTGGCGCCGACCGATGCGGCCTTGGGGCAGGCTGTAGTCAGTAGTCCCAAAGTGCCGGAACGCATACGTCAGTCGCTTAATGTGGAAAGCGGGCTCAACGACGGTATTGCCTTGCCAGCTCTGCTGTTTGTGATTTCGTTTGCCGCCGGCAGTCATGGCGGTGAACAAAATACCGACTGGCTGAACTTCGTGTTGCTGCAACTCACGCTGGGGCCGCTGGTTGGCGCGCTTATTGGCTGGTCGGGTTCCAAAGCCATCAATATGGCGATTGATAATCGCTTTCTCACACATGAATTTTGCAATATTTATTTGTTGAGCATGACGTTTATTGCCTACCTGGCGGCCGACCTGGTCGGCGGCAATGGTTTTATCGCCGCCTTTGTCGCCGGTGTGGTAACCGGCAATACGCTCAAGCATGTCAATGAGGAGATTTACGAGTTTGCCGAATCCGAAGGCCAGTTATTGAACCTAGTGATTTTTTTCCTGTTCGGTGTGGCTCTATTGCCGCAGGTCTGGCTGCGCATCAGTGGCGAAATGGTGGTTTATGCCCTGTTAAGCCTGACGGTGATCCGTATGCTGCCGGTGTTTATCTCGTTACTGGGTAAACAGCTGCGCTGGGAAACCGGACTTTTTTTGGGCTGGTTCGGGCCGCGAGGCCTGGCGTCGATTCTGTTTGTCTTGTTGGTGCTTGAGCATGCTCAACTGCTGAATCAGACGTTGGTGTTCGATACGGTGATTGTCACGGTATTTCTTAGCATCATGCTGCATGGCCTGTCGGCATTGCCCGGGGTGAGCCTGTATGCCAGGGTATTGAAAGCCTGCCAGCGTCGTGGTGATGACATTTCATCGGAACAGGCCAGTGTCGAGGCTATGCCATTGCGACTCTCTTCCACCTTCAAGGAGATGGAGGATAGGTCATGATCGATGTGATTGAATCCTGTTGAGGCGCTGTAAGGAGACTGATTACTGCTATGTCAGGATTCAAGTCAAAACTCTATGCGTTACTGGAAGCTGTACCCCGCCACAGTCGTGCTCAGCGTATTTTTGATCTGTTTTTATCACTGTTGATCCTGGCTAATGTATTGGCGGTGATTGTGTCGACCGTCAACAGTTTTGCTGTCGAATATGAACGTTTGATTCTTTGGTTCGAGATTTTTTCAGTGGCTGTGTTCACGCTGGAGCTGTTATTGCGCTATTGGGTGGCGGATATGGCCGGTGCTGAAGGGGAAAAATCTTTCCGTTTTAAATTCTGGGCCAGCCCCTACACCCTAATTGATATCCTCGCAATTGCACCCTTTTATTTCGGTTTTATATTGAATGCCGATCTGCGTCTGTTGCGACTGCTGCGTCTGTTCCGCGTGTTCCGTTTCAGTCCCTATTTCCGCAGCCTGGCGTTGCTAAGCAATGTGATTCGCCAGGAATACCGTCCTATGCTATCGGCTCTGACGGTGATTGTGATCCTGATGCTGATTGCCGCAGGTGGTATTTACCTGCTTGAACGAGAGAACCAGCCGGACACCTTTGGTGATTTGCCCTCGGCTCTATGGTGGGTGGTGGTGACTTTATCCACCGTCGGTTACGGCGATGCCGTTCCACAAACAGGGTTTGGTCGGATGCTGGGTGCCGTGATCATGATTCTCGGCGTGGGTATGGTGGCCTTGCCGGCCGGCATGCTGGCGTCACGTTTTTCCCAGGTCATGCACCGCCAGCAGGATCTTTTCCGCATGTTTGTTGAAAAACAAATCGAGAAACGGGGGGCTGTTGATGAGATGCAAGTGGAACAACGCCGCCAGGAACTGTTCATCAGCCGAGCGGAGGCCCGCTCTATTATCGCCAGTAGCATTGAGGCGCTGCAGTCGCCACTTAATTTTTGTCCGCATTGCGGAAAAAAATTACCCGATCATAATTTTTAAAAAAGGATATTACCGTGTCAGTAACGCTTCCCACTTTAAATCTCGCCGACTGGTTTGAAACCCGTGATGCCATACATCAATACGCCCGCATCATAGGCAAGATACGCGGATTTTACATGTCCAAGGCAAAACACTGGTGGCATATCACCCTGACGGTGAATGCACATGGCCTGACAACGACGCCTTTTCCTGTAAAAGGCCGGAACCTGGAAATGCAACTTGATCTAATTTCACATCAGTTATCGATTTTTAGCGATACAGGGTGGAGTTGCGGTATCCCTTTCAAGGGAAGCAGTGCCGCCGGGATGTGTCAGCAGATCACACAACTGCTTGCCACTCAGGGCGTCGATCTGGATGAGCAGCTGCTGAGCGCTTTTGAGGATGAAAGCGTACAGGCTTATGATGCGGATGCCGCGGATGATTTTCGCCGTGCCCTCAGTTGGATTGATGTGGTGTTCAGGACTTTCAAAGGCGGCTTGCGTCAGGAAACCAGTCCGGTGCAGTTGTTTCCGCATCACCTCGACATTTCGATGAACTGGTTTTCCGGCAGGCTGGTGCCTGGCGTGGACCCGGCCAACGAGGAAAATGCGGATGAGCAGATGAACTTTGGTTTTGTCAATGGTGACGCTTCAATTGATGAAGCTTATTTTTATATCACGGCTTATCCCATGCCCGAAAACTGGTCTGGCCTGGTATTGCCACAAGGGGCATATTGGCATACCGAAGGCTGGGTCGGAGCGATTCTGCCGTATGCCAGGTTGTTGGAGGTGAACGATCCGCAGGCCATGCTGCTTGAGTTCCTGCAGCAGGTGCAGAACCATGGCGCAGCGTTGATGAAGTAAGTTTGTGTTCAAGGAGTTGACATGCAAGTGGCAGTAGACCCAAAAATCCCTGCTCGTGAGAAGTTGATCAACCGCTTCCTCGAAGTGCGGACAAACACCGAAACGTTGTGTCGTCCGTTGCAGACGGATGATCATCAGATCCAGTCGATTGTGCAGACCAGTCCGCCCAAGTGGCATATTGCCCATGTCACCTGGTTTTTTGAGGCTTTTGTTTTGCCGCATTTTGATACGGCTTACACACCCTTTAACCCGGTCATGGATTTTCTGTTCAACAGCTATTATTACACGCACGGTCAGATGCATCCGCGTCCGAACCGCGGACTGCTGTCAAGGCCGACCGTGGCTGAGATTTATGACTACCGCGCCTATGTCAATGAACAAATGCTGCAGTTGATGCATAACATTGATGACTCCCGCTTTGAGGAGCTGGCTTTTCGAGTGATCCTTGGCTTAAACCATGAACAACAGCACCAGGAATTGCTGCTCATGGATGTCAAACACAATTTCTCGGTCAATCCGATCAAGCCGGCTTACCGGGACGATCTGAAAATACCACAGGGTCAGAGCCGATCAGTGCGATGGCTGGAGCAGGCCGGCGGCATTCATGAAATCGGTTTTGCCGGTGAGGGTTTCGCCTATGATAACGAGACACCGCGCCACCAGGTCTTGCTGCGGGACTATCGCCTGGCCGACCGCTTTGTTACCAATGGTGAATACCTTGAGTTTATCAGGGATGGGGGATATGACGATGTGGCATTGTGGCTGTCAGACGGCTGGGCCCTGATCAATAAGGAAAACTGGGCACACCCCCTATACTGGCAACTAGGTGACGACGGCTGGCGACAGTTCACTTTGGGTGGCTCGCGTGAGCTCAATGAGCATGAACCGGTTTGTCACCTGTCCTATTTTGAAGCCGACGCTTATGCGCGCTGGGCGGGCAAACGCCTTCCGCTCGAAGCGGAACTGGAGCAGGCGCTGTCGATGATGCCCGTTACAGGTAATTTTACCGACTCTGATTTTTTACACCCCGTACCTGCATCAAAGCAAGGCCAGTGGTTCGGCGACCTTTGGGCCTGGACCTCGTCACCTTACATGGCGTATCCAGGTTTTAAACCCCTGGAAGGCTCTATGGGTGAGTACAGCGGCAAGTTCATGTCCAACCAGATGGTGCTGCGCGGCGGCAGCGCCGCGACACCCGCCGGGCACACCCGTGCGACTTACCGTAATTTCTTTTACCCGAATGAACGCTGGGCCTTTACCGGCCTGCGTCTGGCGGAGGATGTCTGATGCGAAACGTCACCTTTCATGATCACAAGCAGCAGGCTTTGAGTTTCCTGGATGCTGTCGTCGAAGGTCTGTCGCAGGAGAATAAGAGCATACCGCCGAAGTTTTTTTATGATGAGCGCGGTTCCGAGCTTTTTGACCGGATCTGTGAACAACCCGAGTACTATCCGCCATCGGTTGAGCGCAAGATGCTGTGCGAATTGTCCGCCGAGATCGCGTCATTGACCGGTCAGAATCGTCTGCTGATCGAACCGGGAGTGGGCAGCGGCGCCAAAGTGCGCCTGTTACTGGATGACCTGAAGCCATCGGCTTTTGTGCCCATGGATATCTCTTTTGATTATCTCAAAACCATGGCCACTCAACTGGCGGCTGAATACCCATGGCTGCCGGTGCATGCCGCCTGCGTGGATTTTTCTCATTCCCTGCCGCTGCCGGATGAGGCGCCGGACAGCCCGAGGTTGGTGTTCTTTCCGGGCTCGAGCCTGGGTAATTTTGATATGACGGAAGCGGAAGCATTTCTCAAACTGGTGCGTGAAGTACTGGGCGAAGAGGGCATGCTTCTGATCGGCTTGGATACCAAGAAACCTGAGTACGTGTTGAATGCGGCTTATAACGACGCGGCTGGTGTGACTGCCGAATTCAATAAAAACCTGTTGCATCGCATGCGCGATGAACTCAAAATCGAGGTCGATCCCAGATCATTCGATCATCATGCTTTTTATAACGCCGCAGCCGGACGTATCGAGATGCATCTTGTCAGCAAACGGGATCAATTATTACACCTGAACGGATTTTGCTTTGAATTTGAGCAGGGTGAGTCGCTGCATACGGAGAATTCCTATAAATACGAACCGGAGGAGTTCCTGGACCTGGCATCAAAGGCGGGTATGGTTACGGTAAGACACTGGTTGGCGGAAGAGGGTTTGTTCGGCATCTACCTACTTGAAACTACTGCGCTCGGGTAGGGATGAGGTTTCAAATCTGCACCTCATGCTGTTTGCACGGGGAGCCAAATCCTATCTTTTTGCAGTGACGAGCAGATTTGGTTCTCGACTCAATAGGTAGTCGGCTGGACGTGCAGATGCCGATCTGCTTGTGGATCTGATCCGTGCCGGTGCGTCTGTGCAGCAATTTTCGCTGGCACCATATAGAGATATCCATGTCGGACGACGGGCTGAGCGATAGTCGCATTGGAGAAATGTACGCAAGATTGAAACAGCCACCCACCATGAACGCTGCGATATCCCTACAGTACCCGTCCTCAAGATATATCCTCATTTACCTATATTATTCATATCAGCACTTCCTGATGCAATGTGCCTAGCACCCTTCTCCCTTGAAGCACCTAAGGGCAGGAGTGTTACCCAATTCGCCTTGGAGCACCAAAGATCTATTGTCTTAACGCTTACCAGAAGCAATAAGATTGCACTGTCTTTGTGGGGTGATTTGGGCTCTGCAGACGTTCGCAAAACTCTGTCATTGGCATAACCAAACCGAATCTGCTTCTGGAGTCTGATCGCTAGATTCTATTCGACGATACAACGAGCGTCCGGGCCGTTATACTACTTCGAAATCTGAACATCCATTTCATCAGGAAACATCCGAATGTCTGAAAACTTTAAAGAAAGTGCGCTGAGATACCACGTTAGTCCGGTACCTGGAAAGCTGGCAATACAAGCGACCAAACCGCTTTCCAACAAGCGTGATCTCTCAAGAGCCTATTCACCGGGCGTGGCCTATGCCTGTGAGGCGATTGTCGAGGATGAGAGTCAGGCTGCGAGGATGACCGCGCGTGGAAACCTGGTGGGTGTTGTATCCAACGGTACCGCAGTGCTGGGCTTGGGCAATATCGGTCCGTTGGCCTCAAAACCGGTGATGGAAGGTAAGGCGGTACTGTTCAAGAAGTTTGCCAATATCGATGTATTCGACATCGAGGTCAATGAGAGTGATGTTGACCGTCTGGTCGATATCGTTGCGGCCCTAGAGCCAACCTTTGGCGGTATAAACCTTGAGGATATCAAGGCGCCCGAGTGCTTCCTGGTGGAGCAAAAGTTACGTGAGCGGATGAGTATCCCGGTTTTTCATGATGATCAGCATGGTACAGCGATTGTTGCGGCGGCGGCGGTATACAACGGTTTACGACTGGTAGACAAAAAGATCGAAGAGATAAAACTGGTGGTCTCTGGAAGTGGCGCGGCCAGTATTGCCTGTGTCGATCTGCTGGTCAGCATGGGTATGCAGAAAGATAACGTCACCTTGATCGATCGCAGTGGAGTCATTTACCAGGGGAGGGAGTCTGGCATGAACCCCTGGAAAGAGAAGTATGCCCGTGAGACAGAGATGCGTACGCTGGATGATGCCATCAATGGCGCTGATCTGTTCATGGGGCTTTCCGGACCGGGAGTACTGACTCAGGAGATGGTAAAGAAAATGGCCGAACGGCCATTGATTCTGGCGATGGCCAACCCGGAACCCGAGATCAGGCCGGAACTGGCGAAGGAAGTTCGCCCTGATGCGATCCTGGCCACCGGTCGATCGGACTACCCTAACCAGGTCAACAATGTGCTTTGTTTTCCTTTTATTTTCCGTGGTGCGCTGGATTGTGGTGCAAAAACGATCAACGAGGAGATGAAGCAGGCTTGTGTTAAGTCGATAGCCGACCTGGCAATGAAGGAGGCAACTGACGTGGTTGCCGAGGCCTACTTAGGAGAAGAGCTCAAGTTCGGTCCGGATTATCTTATTCCCAAACCTTTCGATCCCCGGTTGATTGAAGAAGTGCCGGTTGCCGTGGTTCGTGCCGCCATGGAGAGCGGTGTAGCGACCCGGCCGATCGAGGATTTGGATGCCTATCGCAAGTCGTTGCATGAGTTTGTGAATGCCTCCGGCTTATTCATGCAGCCCATGATCGAAGCTGCCAAAAAGGGACCCAAGCGTCGACTGGTCTATGCGGAAGGAGAAAACGATGATGTGTTGATGTCGATGCAGGCCATCGTCGATGAGGGTGTTGCTACGCCAATCCTGATTGCTCGCCCCGATATCGTGAAGCAGAAGATGGATCGTCTCGGCTTACGCTTTACTCTCGGTGAGGATGTGATGGTGTTCAATCCCAATGATTGCGATCAGCATGATCGTTATTGGCAGCATTATCATGACCGAGTCGGGCGAAATGGTGTGGACGTGGAGGCGGCACGCAACGAGGTACGTAACAACCCAACTGCATTGGCCTCGGTAATGGTGTCGATGGGTGAAGCAGAGGGCATGATTTGCGGCAAAGTCCGTCGCTTTGATAGTCATTTCAAAACGATTCACAAGGTGTTAGGCACCGACAGCAAAAACCGGCGCGCTTCCACCGTATGCGCACTGCTGCTGCCCAGCGGTCCGCTGTTCCTGGCCGATGCCTTCCTCAATCTTGATCCCGATGCTGAAGAGCTTGTGTCCATTACAGAATCCGGGATTGAATTTGTGCGTCATTTCGGTATTGAACCGAAGGTGGCGTTACTGTCACATTCCAATTTTGGATCGTCACGCAGTGGTTCAGCGCACAAGATGCGCGAGGCGGCCAAAATTCTGAGGCAAAAACATCCGGATGTCGAAGTCGATGGTGAAATGCATGCGTTGACAGCGATGAATGAGGAGCTCCGCAAACGTATCTTGCCGGGTGCCAATCTGACGGGGGCGGCCAACTTGTTGATCATGCCGAACCTCGATGCGGCGAATATCGCACTTGGTTTGATCCGCTCGCTGACCGATGCACTATTGGTTGGACCGTTCCTGAATGGCATCAGCAAGCCAGCCCACATCGTGATTCCTTCGGTCACCGCGCGCGGGATCTTCAATATGAGTGCAATTACAGCGGCCGATGTTGAACGATATTGCGAGAACAATATCTGTTCAACTTGATTTGAATGAGCTTTGCGGATTTATCACGCTTCGGCTCGAGGCTTAGGCTGCCTGGTGAATTGGAAAACCTGGCACCCGATGATCGGGACAATCTGGCCCAGTTTGCTGGCCTCAGTTGGGATAATGATCTGGTCGATATCCCGGTGCCGACTCTGAGCAGATCCCAAGATCTTGTCTTTCAAGTTCACAGGTCTATTTTAATTTTTTGTCCTCCAGTCTTAGCGAAGCCTTTCGTTCATAAAATGCCAGACGCAAGTAGTTGTCTTGAGTAGCTAGAGTATTGGAGCAGGCCGGCCACGGAGTGAGCAATATGGCTGATCTGAATTATCCTGCAGATCATGAATTAGTGCATTAGATTTTCCACGGACGGCTCATGGGCAAGTTTTTCCATTCAGCTAAATCCTCGAATTTTTGCTCAGGCGCGAGCAAGGCAATGTCTCGAATAGGATGGGTCAGTGGCAAGCCGATAGGCTGGATACGATTTTTATCATCTTTGTCATGGACCAGGCTCACTGCCGAAGCACAAAGATTGTGCTGCATGCCGTCTCAAAACTCCCTCCTGCAGAGCTTGTTTGCTGATCCTTAGGAAAGACCTACCCATTGTTGATAGATCCTATACTCACTTCGGGATAGGCGGGATAGGCGGGATAGGCGGGTTTTATACGAACAATCTGATGTTCAGACGGACTCTATAGGTTTTATTTACTGCATTTTATCTTCAGTAGTCTATAACAAATAAAGTAAATTACAAAAAGTGCCGATTCCATACTGAGGGTGAAAACAAACCATCTACTTCATTGCGAAGGGGTACAGTCATGCAAAAAATCTCTCTCCCATTATCCATTTTTCTGCTTTTTGTTATCTCTGCCGGAGACCTGTTAGCCATCACTGCCAGTGAATATGCCGTGGTGATCAATCTCTCTGGAAGGCAGAGGATGCTGACACAGAAAATGTCCAAGGAGATGCTGCTAATTGCAAACAATGTCGATGCAGAAGCTAACCGCTCCAACCTGGAAAAGACAGCCAAGCTGTTTGATAGCACATTGGCAGGCTTGCGCGATGGAAATACAGAAATGGGGCTTCCACCGACCGAGGGTAAAGTGACTCTCAAGCAGTTGGCTAAGATTAACAAACTCTGGACTGAGTTCAGTGCGGTTGTAACGGAGGTCGTGAAGGGTGGTTCGGTAGATATAGCCAAGGTGGCAGAGCTCAATCTTCCCCTATTGAAAAATATGAATACAGCGGTACGGCTGTATGAGAAGGAGGCTAAGAAGGTTACGGGAAAAAGTGCCGGTGTGGTGATCAATCTCGCTGGTAAGCAACGTATGTTAACCCAGAAGATGTCAAAAGAGATGTCTCTTGTGGCCTTGAATCATGACACTGCGAACAACAAAACCAATCTGCGCAGTACGGCATCGTTGTTTGATCGTACGCTGAAGGGGCTTCTCGATGGCGATAATGATCTTGAGCTCCCGGGTACAAAGGATCAGGCGATTCGCGCTCAACTGACGGTGGTTGCCGATTTGTGGAAGGGTTTCAAGCCCCTGGTGGAACGGGCAAGCAGTATCGACAGCAAGGGGGTATCAAAAGAGGATCTTGTCAAAATGTCGAAACTCAATTTGCCACTGCTGAAAGAGATGAACAAAGCAGTAAAAATGTATGAGCAGCTTGAGCAGTAGCTGTTACCCCTCCCTGAATGCGGAGACGAATTATGTCAATCTCATCCTGGTATATCGCTGCCGTCAACCTTCTGTTTGAACGTTTCAAGATTCGAACGCTGGTATTCATGGGAATGACGTTTTTTATCCTGCTTATGCTGTTTTCAACACTGTTTGCCCTATATCAGTTAGGACGTACTACCGATAATCTTACCAAAGCCGCTGAACAGGCCGCCGATATCAGGGTGATTGTTGCAGAGGTGGAGGAGGGATCCATCGTGGCTTCCTCCTCAGCTTCCAAGCTAAGCGACGATATGAACAGTAAGCTGTTGAGCATGCTCAAAACCAATGTGTCGGATATGGGGCAGATTCAATCCACATTCGAAAAAATGGTGAAAAACCTCAATGCGTTGATCGAGAGCGGGGAAGAGGATTCGACCATGCTGATGCTTGAGATCGAGGATATCTATGAGCAGGTCAGACGGGAGTCTCTGCCACGCGTAAGAAGTATCGTCGTGGAATTCGAAAAGGCGGCACAAGAGGGTACGCTTCAAGCAAATGTGGCAAAAGATCTGCAACGACTCGCCGAGACGTTTAAGGAAAAATCTGTTGAGGCGGCGAGTGCATCCAAAGTTATCGAGCAGGATTCGGCAGCCTCTGTGCTAAGTGCTGAAAAGAGTGTTCAGCTGCTGATCTTGATCATAATTGTATCTGTCATATTCGTCTTTATTACCTCGTTCAATACAAACCTGGTGATTAACCGCCCGATCAATTTGATGAGTGAAAGGATCAAGGACATAGCACAAGGAGAGGGTGATCTGACCAAGCGACTTAATGAAGATGCAAATAATGAACTGGGTGAACTCTCCCACTGGTTTAATGTGTTCATGGATAAGCTCCAGGTATTGGTTGAAAATGTTAAGGAATCCAGCGGAAAAATGAATGGCGCCGCGTTCCAGATGTTGCAGATGACAGAGCAGTCGAGTGCGGGCGTGCTGCACCAAAAGAAACAGACTGAGGAGATGGTGCATGCGATGCAGAATCTATCGTCAACTGTAGAGGATGTTGCAAATAATGCGTCTGCAGCGGATAAGGCGACCGATTCAGCTGAGACAGAGTCAGCCAAGGGAAAGGAGGATCTGCGTATGACCATAAACAGCATTACCACACTGGCGCAAGAGATCGATACCGCTGCAAATATCATCAATGGCTTTAAAAAGGACAGTGAAGATATTGGTGGTGTCCTGGGTGTCATTAAAGGCATCGCTGAACAGACGAATCTGTTGGCGTTGAATGCGGCCATCGAGGCTGCGCGTGCCGGGGAGCAGGGTAGAGGATTTGCTGTTGTGGCAGATGAAGTCAGAACGCTTGCGACACGGACACAGGAGTCCACTGAGGAGATACAGGAGATTATCATTCGCCTGCAAACGGGAGCGGAACAGGCAGTCAATGCCATGAATTCAGGACGTGCCCGCGGTCATGAAACCGCAGAGCAGGCTCAGCAGGCCGGTGTCTCGCTGGAGTCGATTACCCGGGCGATCAATGAAATATCATCGGTAAACTCGAAGATTACCGCATCGACGGTTGATCAGCGTAGTGTTACAGCCGATGTCAACGAGGGGATAAATACGATCAATCAGGTTGCTGAACAGACCGCGACCAGAGCAGAGCAGACCACCAAGCAGGGTGAGGTGGTGTCACAGTTGGCCCAGGAGCTGAATACATCGGTTAAGCAGTTCCAAGTCTGACATCAGTACAGGTCAATACCTCACAACGAAAGATTTACTGTTGTGGTTGTTATCCATGCGCAACTCAAAACTGCCAGTGAGTAGGCATCAAACAAGGCTGCCGATTTTGTTCCTACGGTGATGTAAAATGGTGATTCTCCAAGCGGAACTTTAAAGCTCAATTTTTAACTTTCGTCCGCCGGTAACTACCAAGCCTTCCTGTTCATAAAAAGCCAGCGTTTTATCAAAGTGAGGAAGGGGGGCTGTGACCTCAAGGCGTTTCCATCCCGTTGAACTGCCAAAGTACTTTGCTTGAGATGGTAGCCGCAATCCCAGATTGCATGAACGGTACTCCGATCGTAAATAGCGTTCTGGAAGGGTGCCAAAGTGACCTCCGGCATAGAGCGCGTAGTGTAGTTATTCTGCATGCGCGAAAAATGACGCCGCTGGGTACAAAAACAGATCCAGCCCCCTATAAATAAATCATAGGAGGGGTTGCGACTGAAAAGTGTCACTCGGTGTTGCTCGTCGCTCATTTGGAATAGCCAAACTACGCGCTTCGCGCACTGGATTCGTGTCAAATGGCCCTAGCGTAACACCTACAGAATTAATGACTTGCAGCGCAAATATCGGCCAGCCATTCAAGCATCATTGCTGATTGGCGATGAACGATTTCAGGGTCTTCAAGTACATGCGCCATGAGGCTTGCGCCTTGGGCCATTACCATCAGTTGCTCTGCTCGTGCTCGTGCGCTCTCTCGTGGCAGTATGGCGCTGAAGCGAGCCTCCAGCCAGCGCAGATAGAGGTCAAACATGAGCTTGGCCTGTAGTTGTTGCTCACGGTGGTCCTTGCTGAGTTCACTGTTCAGGGTGCCCATGGGGCAACCATAGCGGGAGAGGTTGTCGGCATTGGCATCAACCATGGCGATGAACCGCTCGACGCAGTCGTAGGTTGTACCGCACTCCAGTGACCAGCTTTCGAGTTGCTGCCTAATCGCGGTAATCTGCTGATCGATCACCGCTTGCAGCAATTCGTCCTTGGATTTGAAGTGATACTGGATATTGCCTTTACGAAGATTTGTCTCCTGTGCGATGTTAGCGTAGGAGGTGGCGCCAAATCCTTTGTGGTAGATATGGCTCCGTGCAGCATCAATAATACCCTGGCGGGTGGGTTTTCTTACCGATTGCTTGCGTTCTGTTTTCATGGCTCGCTCCAGGATGACAGATTATTGGTCGCGATATTGTTCTGCTAGACGGTTAAGCGAGGGAGCGGCTTTTTTAAACTCCGCCTGAATGATGACCATAGCACGGCTGACTCCTTCCGTTGCACACGCCAGGTATTCAGAGGCTGCTGCCACTCCTGCTTCGGTTCCTCGTTTTTGGTAGGCTTCGGCGAAGTTTCTCAGAGTTTCATCGCTGCAACCCGATATTACCTTTGTCGCCACCCGCTCGCCTACCTTGTCCCAGGTTAGTCGGCTCATGAGTAGAGTCTCTACTTCACCTCTGAACCGGTCCTGTGTCTTGGCAGCCAGGTTTTTGTACAAACCCTTTTTTTCAAGATAGACCAAGTATCTTTGTATGGTTCTAGCAGAAAGCCTAGCCCATCGCTTCTCCAATTGCAGTACCTCAGAAAAGTAATTGTAGTCGTTAGCTGCCTGAGCCGGTATGGCGACCAAGAACGAAAGCAGGCAAGCCAATAGAGTCAGACTCATTCTTGACCCTTTATGGTCCGTCTGCCGGATTATACTGCCATTGCTGTTGTTAAATAGCATGCCGGGAGGTTTTGGTGTCATTTGGATTTTCCAGGCTTTATCACAGTATGATCCAATTTCCAGCCCTTCTCATTGACTAGGTGAACCTCTTGAATGGTCTTCTCGATGGTGACGACAGAATCCACAGAGGGTTTGTTCTTGAAGTGGTCAGGTAGTTCTTCATCTTCAACTTCAAAGGTGATCACCGCTTTGTCACCCGATTGGTGGATACCGGTCTGTTTTCTGCTTCTTTCATATTTAAATGCCCGTTTCCGGCCTCTGAACAAATTGGACTTGGCTTCTGCCTCGGAGATACCCCTGGATTTGAGTTTTTCGATATAGTGATGACTCGCCTTCAGTGTGCGACTTGAGAGCAGGTTGGAAATAGCGTCAAAATTGTTACTTGATGATAGGATCATACGGTATTGACGGTAGACCTCCTGCGGACCGGGCTGTTGTGATAAGCACGCCGGTAGCCAGAAGAGTGATGTGACTAAAACCAGTATAGACAGGCTGTTTACCCTTTTTTTCATTGTTGATTACTCCATGTGATACTTCGTTTGGACATGTTTTTCAGTTTCGGTGCGTCATTCGGGTTATCTTCATCTCAACCTGTGGGTACAATAAAATCCCAAGCCGATGCTTCTAATTGGTTACTCATACGCTCCATTTCAAACCTGGATTCTACGAATGTGAAAACAGTTGCTCCAGCGGCATATGATCTCCAATATCCCGCCCGTAGTAGACATCGATCAAGCGACCATTCCGATCGATGAGAAAATCGGCGGGGAGGCGATGTATGTCGTTTTCCATGGTGCCGGGGAGGAATCCGTTTGCCACCACCGCCCGGTAAACCTGAGGTATTCCCAGAGTCCAGGCACGGGCGAATCCACGCCAGGAACTCTCCACCCCATACAGACGGTAGAGCTTCAGATCTGGATCGGGTATCAGTGGAAAGGGTGGAGATTGGGTGCCCACATAGTGTGCGACGCGTTCCAATGGTGACTGGAATACCGCCAGGATACGGATGCCTTTGTTGAGAAACTGCTGATGCTTGGTGATCAGCTCCCTGACCCGCAGATTGCACAGTGGGCAGGATGCGTAGCGATAAAAACTGAGCAGAGTCATACCTGGATGTGAACCGAAAGGCTCAATCGGGTTGCCTTGCCAGTCATGGGTCTCGAAAGCCGGAGCACTCCCACTGGGTTTGAGTTGGGTCTGTTTCAATGGCCACTCCCTCTGGGAAGAGGCCGGGCCATCGACATCGCCTTGCTCTGGTGTTTGGCCATCTCGGCCATCTGAATATCAATGGCTTCGCGCCATTGGTGCTTTGGCTGGTATCCAAGCAGTCTTGATGCGCGCTCATTATCGGCATTGGTTTCCTCTAACAGATGGATGATGCTGCGGGTCACGAGCGGTTCCCAGGGCAACAGCGGATTCAGCTTTTCCATCAGCCAGGCAAAGGCAAAGGCGACTGGGAAAGGGACGCTGAAATGAGGTCTTGGCAGTCCATATTGCTGATACAGATAGTCGATCACTTCCCGTACCGGGGGAACCTCCGGGCCGAGAATATTGAAGGATTGATAGCCGCTCAGCTCCGGGGTAGTGGAGGCGAGTTCGATGGCGTGGCCAATATCACGACCGTCGGTGATGGTCATGCCGGTTTTGCCGCCGTTTACCCAGGGCACCAGGTGGGTTTTCAGACGTGGAACCAGGATCGGCAACAAGCCGAGCGCATATCGGGTACCGGCGAACAGACCGAGGCGCAGATTGATTGCACAGAAACGATCGCTGGAGACCTCGCGTAATCGATCCTCGATTCGCACCACATTCGTCTCGTGGGGCCAGTAGTTGCGCTTGATACCAGGGCTCATAGGGTCATATGCATCCCCTGACGCTGCGGCACTTACGGTACTGATAAAGATAAACCGCTTGACCCCCTGACGACGGGCCAAGTCGATCAATGCCAGTGATGGCTTGAGAAACAACTCATCGGATTGCTCGCGATGATCCCAGAGTGAAGTCCAGGCAGCGGCATGGACCACCGTATCGATCCCATGCATCAGTTTCTCGAGGTAGTTGACGTCGCGTAAATCTCCGATACGGGACTCCCCCTTGAATCCACTCGGTAATCTGGAAGGGTCACGACAGGCAGCGATGGTTATCACATCCCGGTGCTTGGCCAGGGCTTCGATGCAGTGACTTCCAACGAAGCCGGTAGCGCCGGTTATCAGAATTCGCATGGGCGTTTTCCTTTTCTGATTGAGTAAACTTGATAAGTCAGAATAGTACGATCGTATAGTAAAATCAAGTAGCAAGTATTTATGAGGAATGAAGCCGTATATGACCTTCTGCTGGATACATAGGAGAGGTTTGAGAATTTCAGCTAGTTCTGAATGATGGAGGAACCGCTTATAACCAGGCAAGAGCGGTACCTGATAGGAAGTTATCTCTAGCCCTTGTTCTCCAACTGAGTCAAAAGGTGGTGTTTTGATTCAGTTTTAGCAGCGTTATTTCCCTGTACAGCGCCTTGGATGCTTGATGGTGACCATTCGTTGTTTGTCTGGTTGGTGGGCACACAGCGGTGAAAAGTTGTCTATTGGGTTGGCAGGTTGAAAATCTGGCAGCGAAATGTACAGGTCACCGTCTCACCGCTGCCTTAGAGGCAAATCCCCATTCGTGGATCTGCGGATTCGAGCTTCCACTAGGATTGTGTTCAGCCTCTTTTTATCCGCAATTTCAGGATAGACTCTATGGAATCTTTCTACTTCTAGAGCGTGCATACCGGCGGATGTTTCCAACTGTTTACGGCACTCGAACCCTAACCCGTGCAACATGAGTAAACGCGGTGCCAACCTTTGTATATAGCGTTGGCAGAGGCTGTTTTTCTGCTCATCTCCCCAATCCTCTCTGATCATCACAGGTGGGAAGTAGTCCACTTCGCCGTTGCCCCGTTTAAACCACTTTGCTTTTGGAGAGTAACCGGCTCTTTTGGTTACCATCTGTTCAACTCTGTAGTTTACTGGCGGATTCTTATTCTGTTTCTCAGATTCCGTATACTCGATTGGCATCACGGCGGCAGGTAGTGCTCTCCAATCTGTTTTGGTTGGAAAGTTACTGAAATTGTCAGGGTTGTTGCAGCTGAAAACCAGTGCTAAGGGTGAATCGTCTTTCGGGTCAAGAATCCAGTATTCATACAGATCGTCAGAAGGAAACGGGTAGTCCGCATTAACAAGGAACTCAGCCAATTGAACGATCCTGTCGTCTATGGCTGTGCCATGCAAGGATCCTGTTTCTGCGATCGTGCGCAGTGCCTCATGCTCCAGAGTTTGAACCCGAATAAATCGCCTTCGCCCGGTTTGTCCGGCTTTATTCAAATTGACTTCGGCATCGTAGAGAAAGTGGATCTCCCAGCTGCGGACGTCGAGCGTCAGCGCCCTGGCAGTTTCGGACTCGACGATCTGCACCAATCCCGAGTAAGGAGGCATAAGGCGTTGCGAATAAGCTTTGATCATGGATTAATTCGACCATGGAATTCGTTTTTTATTTTAATGGAAGAATAAAGGTTATTTATGCAGTGTCAGTGCAACACATTGTATGTGTATCCATCAAAATTGATGGTAGCTTTGTATTTGTAGTTACTATTGAATCGTTCTTTGGGGTTTATCAGGTAGGCTGTGACGCCGTACTCTGGGAAGGCGATAGGCCGCCTAACCTGATTTTGTTCAGTGCAACAATTGTATTTGCATCCAATTTTACTGTCTGTGGCTTGATAGAGTGTAATTGGCTGAATAGAGAGTGGTATAGTGTTGTTTCAGTCGAAGAACATGGGGTTGTGGATGGGCGAAGTATTTACAGTTTATATTGATATCAAATAAGATTGCATTCTGAATTACTGACAGGTTTCAAATTATCTTCCGCTGAATTGGCGCGATTGCTTTGAATTCTGTAAAAACCAATCATCAAATTATTATAAAAGATTCCACTATGACCCTTTCAGCAGAACAAAACTGTTACTTTTGTAAGGTAACTAATCAGACAGCCGACCCTTTTATTTTCGAGAACAGATCTTTTGTTGGTATCTTTGATACAAATCCAGTCAATCCCGGTCATGCCCTGGTGATCCCACGCAGGCATATCGCATCTATTTTTCATCTAAATGATTCCGAGCAGGAGGATTATTTCGATGCGATTAAAGGCGTGAAACATGTTGTTGAAACAACTGATATGATAGATCTTTATCAAAATATGCTTAACCGACGTTATCTGCAAAATCGCCCTAAGGATCATATTGAAACTGTTTTACGATTGCCCTTCTTATTAGACAAGCCGAATGCCTACACGATCGGTAATAACGACGGACGAGAAGCGGGAAGAAGCATAGACCATTTACATGTCATTATTCTACCGCGCTACAAAGGGGATGTAGAAAACCCCAGCGGAGGAATTCGAAATGTAATTCCCTGCAGGGCAAACTATCAAAGAACCTGAGTGATAGGTTTAAAGGCTTATGCTTCAAGCCTATGCTGTAACATAAGATGGAACTTGGAAATGCGTTGGTTTATTGTCAGTAAGACTGGCTATCCGCAAGGATTGAGTAGACGGCTCCCATTTGCCAGTAACGACAATACGAGGACACACTGTATTAGTGTTAACAGGCCCTAACAAGGTGGAGCTGAGAGCGATCGATATTCTCATCCGCATCACTGATACTTCCGAGCCGATGAATCATGGAGCAATCATGAGTTCAGCGGTAGTGCTGAGAACTTGATTGCCTCCCTCAGGGTGACAAGAAAGCGCTTTCCATCCATTTTTACCTGGTTGAGTAACATATCGGTGACCTGTGGTTATCTTATCGATAGTAGTTACTGCAAAGGAGGGATAGTGCATAGCCACACCATCCCTGATGCTTCAAGCAATGGGTTTGTTGAAGCCAGCTGTATTATCTGCCGATAGAACTCATCAAGTGGCCGGACTATGGCGGTAGCGCCTGTGCCATCTCATATTTACAGCGAGGGGTAAATCGGCAGATTGAGTCTGCTTCCGGGTTGAAGGTCCAGCGTCTTAGCTGCCGATGCTGTTGAGCTTAGACTTTGTGGCCTACCTGGGTAGGCGAATCGTAAATATCGTGCCCCGTTGCAGCTGGCTGTCGACTTCAAGCTTACCTTTATGTTGTTCCACGATGGCGCGATAAGCCAAAGCAAGGCCCTGGCCGGTACCTTTGCCAACATCCTTGGTGGTGAAGAAAGGCTCGAATACCCGTGTCAGGTTCTCTTCGGGGATTCCGCAGCCGCAGGAAACGGACGAGTAGGGAAAGTTTGACGTCGCTGTTGAACATATCGGGGCTTGGTGCAAGCCTGGTGATTGGGTGCACATAGAATACAATCGGCCGCGAGTTAAAACTCTTGATTGCATCGATAAGTAGAATGACCCAGATCAAGAGTGAGTCTTAGAAGGAGACTCATTCGCATTTTGGCCTGTCCGATTTTCAAAAAGTCGTCAGGGCTGGCCGGTGAGATCGGGGTTACATCATTCCCAGCGATACGATACAGGGGCACAATCAGGGGTTCATATCAATTCACCTGGAACTGGTGGATGCATCCATTGCCGTTGAGCATGGGTTTCTGCAGAGTGCCGTCAAATTTAGCTGCCGGGTTATTAGGTGCCGCAGGGTGTTAAATTCCTATTTCTTACCTCTGTTTCCTAGGCCGTACAATTAAACGATCAATTTAAGAATAATACGATACCTGCCGCTATATTCAGTGGCTAGTAATATTCATAATCTAAATCCGAGTTGATCCAAATGGATTGGGAAGCTCTATGATTCAAACATTTCCACATGTTCACAGCGATAAAGCCAGGTTAAGGGTACAGCTTTGGCTGGTCTTTTTCGGTTGGACACTGATGGTGCTGTTGCTGCTCCTCTGGGCGTTGAACAATGAGGATGCGGAAATGCAGGAGCTGGCGCGCCAGGAGGCGATCGACAATTTCAACAAGGATCAGGCGTTCCGGGTCTGGGCAACCACCCATGGGGGTGTCTACGTACCCGTAACAGAGCGTACCCAGCCAAGTCCCCACCTGAGGCACATTCCTGAACGCGATCTGGTGACACCTTCCGGTCGTCAACTGACCTTGATGAATCCGGCCTTCATGCTGCGTCAGATGATGGACGATTACGCTGACCTCTATGGTGTCAGAGGGAGAATCACCAGCATCAAACCGCTCAATCCGGACAATGCTCCGGACGACTGGGAATGGGCGGCCTTGAAGTCTTTCGAACGAGGTGAAAAAGAGCAGTTCGAGCTTACTGATATTGACGGTGAGCCATACTTGCGCCTGATTCGTCCCATGCAGACCCAGAAGGGTTGCCTCAAGTGTCACCTTAAACAGGGCTACCAGGTGGGGGATGTCCGCGGTGGTGTGGGAATATCTGTGCCGATGAAGGACTATTTCGCCACGGCTGCCGTGCAAAAGCGGGAGATCTCAATGGGTCTGGGGTTGATCTGGCTGGCGGGTCTCAGTGCCATCGGTTTTTATGCCAGGCGCAGCTACCAACGCCTCGAGGAGCGCAAGGATTATGAGGATCAGATCTGGCAGCAGGCCAATTTCGACTCGCTGACCGGTCTTTCGAACCGTAATCTCTTCCTCGACAGGTTGGATCATGCGCTGGCCTATGCACAGCGGCAACAAACCATGGTTGCCCTGCTGTTTATCGATCTGGATCGTTTCAAGTATGTCAACGATGCCTTGGGGCATGCCACAGGCGATCAACTGCTGCAGGAGGCGGCACGCAGGCTGCGGTTGTGCGTCAGAGAGATGGATACGGTATCCCGGCTGGGGGGGGATGAGTTTACCGTCATTCTGCCCGCCATCAGTGAGGGGCAATCGGTTGCCAGAGTGGCCGCCTCGATACTGAATGAGTTGTCACGACCATTCGATCTGGCGGCCCAGGAAACCCATGTCTCCGCCAGTATCGGTATTACGATCTATCCGCAGGACGGCAGTGACACGGGCATGTTACTACAGAATGCTGACACCGCCATGTACCAGGCCAAGGAGGATGGACGCAATACCTACCGCTTCTTTACCTGGGAGATGAATCGTGAAGCGGAGGGTCGAATTTCAATGGGGGCGGCTCTGCGAAATGCAATTCGGAATGATGAGTTCCTGCTGCACTACCAGCCTATTGTGGATATCGCAGATGGCCAGATTGTGGGTGCTGAGGCATTGATTCGATGGGATTCACCTGAGCGTGGGCGTGTGCGGCCGGATGAGTTCATCCCGGTGGCGGAGGAGAGCGGGTTGATTGTGCCCATAGGGGATTGGGTGCTGCAGCAAGCCACATTGGATCTCAAACTATGGGATCAGGCGGGACTGAAGATGGATCTGCTCTCGGTCAACGTCTCCACGGTGCAGTTCCAGTACGAGGGATTTCTCGGAAAAATGGCCGATCTTCTGAAAGACAATCAACATCTTACCTCCAGGCTCTTTCTTGAGATTACCGAGAGCGTCTTTCTGAACGAACATCGGGAGCCGGGTGTTCGGTTGGGAGAACTGCGTAAACAGGGTATCAGTATCTCCATTGACGATTTCGGCACCGGCTACTCATCGCTGAGTTACCTCAAACGCTTTCCTGTGGACAAGATCAAGATCGACCGATCATTTGTCAGGGATGTGACCACCGATCCTGAAGATGCCGCCCTGTGTGAAGCGATTATCGCCATGGCCCATCATCTTGGCCTCAAGGTAGTGGCTGAGGGGGTGGAGACAGAGGCGCAATGGCAATTCCTGCGCAACAGCGGCTGTGACTATGCCCAGGGTTACTACTTCAGCCAACCGCTGACGGTAAGTGATTTCACTGACCATCTGGATAGACACCGAAACATGATGAGGGCAGGCTGAATTGTCCGTCTAATCGCTATCAGGTGCTAATGACGAAATCCGGGATCAACGTCGTCGGACGGTAACTCGGCAGGCTCACTGTGGCTGAATGTGAATTCTTTGGTCACCGGGTCAATAACGTTTAATCTTCCTGCTCCCCACGACTATAATAGGCCGCTTTTGCCGGGTCTGCTCCTGGCCGCGTTCGAATATCAAAAGGTTGATTCTATGATCATCAAACCCAGAGTTCGTGGGTTCATTTGTACCAATGCCCACCCAACTGGCTGTGCAGCCAATGTCCAGGAACAGATTGATTACATCAAAGGTTCCGCTATTCCGGCTGGCCGGGGGCCTGAAAATGTATTGATTATCGGTGCGTCAACCGGCTATGGCCTGGCGACACGCATCACAGCAGCATTTGGCTATGGCGCCAATACTCTGGGCGTGTTCTATGAAAAGCCGGGCAGTGAGAAGCGCACCGGCACGGCAGGTTTTTATAATGCGGCTGCGTTTGAGGAGAAGGCCAAGGCGGAGGGGCTCTACAGCAAAAGCTTCAATGGCGATGCTTTCTCGGATGAGATGAAAGACCGAGTGGTCGAGACCATCAAAGCCGAAATGGGGAAAATCGACCTGGTGGTTTACAGCCTGGCCTCGCCCAAGCGAACCGATCCCAAGACCGGTGAACTCCATAGCTCCGTACTGAAGACGATAGGAAAACCCCATACCGCGAAAAACCTGAATACCGATACGCTCCAGGTGGGAGAGGTCACCATAGATCCAGCCACCGATGAGGAGATCGAGGCGACCGTCAAAGTGATGGGTGGTGCGGATTGGGCGATGTGGCTGCAGGCACTGGCAGCGGCCGATCTGCTGGCTGAAGGGGTGCAAACCACCGCTTATACCTATTTGGGAGATAAGATCACCTGGCCGATCTACGGCCATGCCACGATCGGCCGGGCAAAAGAGGACTTGGATCGCACTGCCAACGAGCTCAACAAGCAGCTGGCTCCGATCCAGGGGCAAGCTCAAGTGGCCGTGCTTAAAGCATTGGTAACCCAGGCAAGCTCCGCCATACCGGTGATGCCTCTCTACATGTCGATTCTATTCAAATTGATGAAGGCGCAGGGTACTCATGAAGGCTGTATTGAGCAGGCTCAGCGCTTATTCACCGAAGGTCTCTACTCCGATACCCCGCGCGTGGATGATGCCAACCGTCTGCGTATGGATGAAAAAGAGCTGGACCCGCAACTGCAGACCGAGGTGGAGACTGTCTGGTCGCAGGTAACCACTGACAACGTTGAAGCGATGACGGACATTGCCGGCTACAATGCCGACTTTCTCAAGCTGTTCGGCTTTGGTGTTTCAAAGGTGGACTACGATGCCGATGTATCACCACTTGTGCTGGCAGATTTTGAGTAAGCCTGAGAGCAAACAAGTTGCCGTCAGCCAGCGCATGGACAGCGCCAGCAGAGATGGCCGCCCCGACTGCGCAGCGCCATGGTAATCATTTGATGGACAAAAGGCGGTGTTTTGAGTCGCTGGCTGGAACGGCCTACCTTGTCACACACGAGCGGGGGATGAATCTGGCATTCAACCCCCACGTGTGAATCGGTAATCGCCTCAGGCCAGCGGACCCAAGCTGAAGATATCCAGCAACAGGAAAGCAAGGATGATTGAAATCCAGAACACCATGCTGCCGGTCGGCCAACTCTCCGATAGGTGATATTTGGCCAGCGGGGATTTGCCGAACTGCTCTTGCATGCCCTGTATTTGATTCGTAACCGTTGTCACCATCGACGCTTTTGCCCGCTGCAGAAAATTCACGGTTCGATGGGTGCCGGCAGGAATCAATCTGCGATAGAACCACTCCGCATCCAGGTTGACCGAGTGCAGTTCTGGTGGGTAGAGCCCCTGTTTATTGAGCCAGACAAACGCCAGGGCGGAGAAGAACAGCAACTGTGTCTGCGCCAGTACATGGGTCAGGTCATAGGGCCAGTAGTCGACTTCCCAGGGTAGCAACGCATAGAGATACTGCGGTTGCATGCCGATAAAGAGACAGAGAAATGCGGCCACGCTCATGGCGACCAGCATGTTCGTCGGCGCCTCTTGGGTGCGTATGCCGGAATCGTGGTGGAAGAAGGCAAAATAGGGGATCTTGATGCCCGCGTGATGGAATACACCGGCCGAGGCGAACAGCATCAGCAGCCAGAAATAACCATGGTTCTCCTGCATCAGTGCGGTCATCACCATCGACTTACTGACAAAGCCACTGAACAGTGGGAATGCGGAGATGGAGAGTGCACCGATCACACAGAGTGCGGTGGTTTTGGGCATCGATTTGTAGAGTCCGCCCAGGTCAGAGCCATTGATGTTGCCGACCCGGTAGAGTACCGCGCCCATGCTCATGAACAGCAAACCTTTAAAGATCACATCACTGAATGCGTGAGCGACGGCGCCGTTCAGTGCCAGTGCGGTGCCGATTCCGATACCGGTTACCATGAAGCCGACCTGGTTGATCAGACTGTAGGCCAGTACCCGGCGCAGATCATTTTCGATTACCGCATAGAAGATCGGGAAGCAGGCCATGGTGACGCCGATATAGACCAGAATCTCTTCACCGGCAAAGCCTCTGGCCAGGGAGTAGACGGCGACCTTGGTGGTGAAAGCGGAGAGAAAAACCGTGCCGGTCACGGTTGCTTCGGGATAGCCATCGGTAAGCCAGGTGTGGAGGAACGGAAAGGCGCATTTGATGCCGAAGGCGATGAAGATCAACCAGCCGGCCACACCCACATCCAGGCCGATGTGATTGAATTCCAGTGTACCTGTCTGGTGGTAGTAGACCAGTGCACCGGCCAGCAGCAGTACCCCTGACAGAACCTGGTAGACCAGGTAGCGCATGCCGGCCTTCAATGCCCGTTCCGTGCCTCGTGCCCAGATCAGAAACACGGAGCTGATGGCCAGCAGCTCCCAGAAAATGAACAGGGTAATCAGGTCGCCGGAAAAGACCGCGCCAAGCGCGCTGCCCGCATACGTCATGCCGGCAATATGCTGTTTTGTATCCTCCACATGCAGGGCGTAGATGGCGCCAAAGAAACTGGCGATACAGAACAGATAACCGAACAGCAGACTGAGCTTGTCTGCGCGCAGGATGCTCAGCTCATAACCCATCACGCTGTAGGCGACATCGGTGCCGGGGTTGATGCCCTGCCAGAGATAGAGCCCGGTCACCACCGGCGTAGCCAGCAGTATCAGCTGCCGCGGCAGACCACGGGTAAATGCAGCCAGCAGTGCGGCAGCAAAAAAGAGCAGGAACGGAGGTAGCTCACTCATCGTAATAATCTTCCCCACGCATCAGGACATTACGCATTTTCTTGGCAATCACGACCAGCAGAACGCAGGCGACAAAACCGTAAACGGCATAAAAGGCCGGCAGTTTCTCCCAGGCAAAGCCGATGTGGCGGTGCAGGACCAGGTCGAGCACGACTAACAGAATGCAAATGGCATAGAATCCTTTGAGCAGGCGATCAACATTCTCCTGCCGGTCAAAGATATGGATTTTCTCTTTTTCATCTGACATGTCAGTAGCCTCCGACAGCTAAACTCGCCAGTCGATAGAAGGGATCTGGGTAGAAGAAGAGGATGATGCAGGCGGTCGATGTGATCACCATCGCCAGCAGTATCGACTTCGGTGCTTCCGCGATCTCTGTGTAGTGTTCGCCGCTTTCCGGTTTACTGAAGAATCCCCGGATCGGGATCGGCAGCAGATAGATGATGTTGAGCAGCGAGCTGATCATCAGCACGGCGAGCAGTAACAGCTGAGTGGTTTCGACCGCACCCAGAGCCAGGTACCACTTACTCCACATGCCACCGAAAGGCGGTAGGCCGATGATACTCAGGGTGCCGATAAAAAAGGCGGTAAAGGTGACGGGCATGGCGCGTCCCAGTCCGTTCAGTTCGCTGACCTTCTTTTTATGCCAGGCGACGAAGATTGCGCCAGCAGCGAAGAACAGGGTGATCTTGGCAAAGGCGTGCATCGCAATATGCATCGAGGCGCCGATCAGGCCCGCTTTGCTGGCCAACATCGCCCCCAGAACGATGTAACTCAGCTGGCTGACGGTGGAGTAGGCCAGCCGCGCCTTCAGGTTGTCCTTGGTCATCGCAACCATGGAGGCGATCAATATGGTGGCGGCGGCTACCCAGATCAGGCCGCCGGTGACATCATTGGAGAGGATGAAATCACTGCCAAAGATGTAGATCGTCACCTTGAGCATGGTGAAGACACCGGCCTTGACCACAGCGACCGCATGCAGCAGGGCGCTGACCGGAGTGGGTGCCACCATCGCCGCAGGTAACCAGCGGTGAAAAGGCATCACGGCGGCTTTGCCGATACCGAACAGGAACAGCGCATAGAGCAGACCGGCCCAGGCGGGATCGATATGGCCGGAGAGAATACCACCCGGTTCGAAGTCGACGCGGCCGGTCAGCGACCAGGTCACCAGTATGCCGAGCAGGAACAGCGCGATCGATGTTCCCAGCAGAATACCGAGATAGACCCGTCCACCCTGCTTCGCTTCCGGGGTGCCGGCATGGGTGACCAGCGGATAGGTCGAGAGGGTCAGCAGCTCGTAAAATAGGAACAGGGTAAACAGGTTGGCGGAGAAGGCGATACCCATGGTTGCGGCGATAGAGACTGCGAAGGCTGCGAAGAACCGGGTTTGATTCTGTTCGTTGTGGCCGCGCATATAACCGATGGCATAGATCGAGGTGACCAGCCAGAGAATGCCGGCAATCAGTGCGAACAGCATGCCTAACGCCTCGATTTTGAAGCTAATGGCAATGCCGGGTATCGGCTCGATCAGGGTCAGGGCAAACGTCTCGCCACCCATGAAGCGGTTCGCCAGCACGACTACCAGCACGGCAATCAATGCCGAACAGAGCAGGGTTACCCCCTCCCTGACATCGGGGTTGTGGCGGGTGATGATTATGCCGGCTGCCCCCGCCAGTGGCAGCAGCAGGATCGTCAGCAACAATGTCTCGGCACTCATGGTTTCATCCCCCCGAGAATTGCAGCGGCTTGTTCAGCAACCCCCACCGTCAGGTCTGTATCCAGGCCGAAATAGATGTTGGCGAGCACCAGGCACCAGGTCGGCATGAGTAACATTAACGGTGCCTCGGTCACGACCTTGCGGTTATCGGTTACGGGTTTGAAATAGAGCGCTTCAATCAATTTGCCCATATAAACAACGGCCAGTAGGGAGCCGATCAGAATTACAGCGACCGGCAGCCAGGCGGACTGCTCAAGGGCAGCCGTCACCAGGTACCATTTGCTGATAAACCCGGCAGTGCCAGGCACCCCGATCAGACTCAGGCCGCCGAGGACAATCGCGCCGAATGTCCAGGGCATTGCCCGGCCAAGGCCGTGGATCTGATCAAGACGGCATGAGTCGATGCGGTAGATGATGGCGCCAATGGCCATGAACAGCGCGCCTTTCATCAGGGCATGGTTGAACAGATGAATCAGGGTCGCCATCAGACCGGTTGCCGTGGCAAATCCGATCCCCAGAACCATGTAACCGATTTGAGCCACACTGGAGTAGGCCAACAGTCGTTTGATGTTTTTCTGGTAGATGGCATATACCGAGGCGATGATCACGCCGGCCATGCCTGCAACGATAAATAGCTCATCGGCAGGAGTGGCTATGGTGAAGGTCTGCGGGAAAACGGTGAACAGTATGCGCAGCATCACATACACGGCGACTTTGGTGGCCGTTGCGGCAAGAAAAACGGTGACCACCGAGGGAGCGTAGGTGTAGGCGTTCGGCAGCCAGAGGTGCAGGGGGAACAGTGCCAGTTTCAGGGCGATACCGACCATGATGAAAGTAAAGCCGGTTTCCACGGTATTAAGGTGCAGTACGGAGGGCAGGATATTCGCCATATCCTGCATGTTCAGTGTACCGGTCTGCGAATAGAGCAGGCCCACCCCGATCAGGTAGAAGGTGGCGCCGATGGTACCCATGATCAGGTATTGATAGGAGGATGTGAACGCCTGTCGGCTTTTCCCGAGGCTGATCAGTGCATAGGAGGAGAGTGATGAGATCTCCAGGAAGACGAAGACATTGAAGATGTCACCGGTCTGGGTGATACCGAGCAGGCCGGTCAGACAGAGTAGCAGGGCACTGTAAAATGTCGGTATCTTCTCTTCGGGAATCTCCCGTTCCACACTGTGCAGTGCATAGGGGAGGGTGAGTGCAGCGATGACCGCAACGATCAGGGCGACAAAGGCATTGACTGCATCGATGCGATACTCAATACCCCATGGCGGTGCCCAGCCACCCAGTTCATAACTGATGACCCCACCTTGAAGTACCGACCAGAGTTGGATTCCGGCAAACACGGCACACACGACGGAAACGAAAAAAGAGGCCGCCCAGGGCAACCGGCCACGGGGTAAAACGGCCACCAGGGGTGCGGCAATCAGCGGTACGATGACCAGCAGCAGGCTTATATGATTTCCCATTACAGCGAGTGATCCAGATTATGAATTTCATCTTCTTCGATGGTGCCGTAGGTTTCCTTGATACGTACCACCAAAGCCAGCGCCAGTGCCGTCGTCGCCACGCCAACCACGATGGCGGTGAGGATCAGAACATGGGGTAGCGGGTTTGAATAGACTTTGACGCCTTCAGCGATAATGGGTGCGGCGCCTCCCTCCACCGTGCCCAGGCTGATATAGAGGAAAAAAACCGAAACCTGGAAGATGTTCAGGCCGATGATTTTTTTCACCAGATTGCCACGGCTGATCACCGTGTAGAGCCCGACCATCATCAAGATGATCACAACCCAGTAATTATAGTGGCCAATAAAGAATTCCATTACTCTCTGCCCCTGCCTGCGAAGGCAAAAAATAGGATCAACATGGCCGAAGCCACCGTGATGCCGACACCCAGTTCGACCAGCAGGATGCCCAGGTGCTGGCCGGCAATCTGATTGCTGCCCAGAAATGTGTAATCGAGATAGTTGCCACCTAAAAACAGGGACTCTATTCCCACTCCGGCATAGATCACCACGCCGAGTGATGCCAGGATGCGCAACCAGTGATGCGGGATAATCTTCTCCGCGTTTTCGAGTCCGAAAACCAGGCTGTAGAGGATGATAGCAGCACTGAATATCACCCCGGCCTGAAAGCCGCCGCCGGGTCCGAAATCCCCATGAAACTGGACATAGAGTGCAAACAGGAGAATCAGCGGAATAATGAACTTTGCTATGACATGCAGGATCAGATTAGGCTTCATCTTGCCCCTCCTCATCCTTTGCTTTGAGCGCCGGTTTCGGGCGCTTGCCGCCGATCAGTAGCAGTACCGCCACCGCGGCGGTGAAGATCACGGTGACTTCGCCCAGGGTGTCAAAGCCGCGATAACTTGCCAGTACGGCGGTTACTGTATTCGGTACCCCGGTGTCGAGCATCGAATTTTCAAGATAAAAACGTGCAACGTGTGTCTGTGACGGGGCATCAGGGGAGCCAAAGCTCGGTATATCCCAGGTGCCGTAAACCAGTGCCGAGCCGGTGACTATCACGACGATCAGCGGTAGCCATGCGGTGTGAGTCTGAGGTGCCTCGTCGTAGTAGGGCTCTTTCTTTCGCTTGACCAATGCCAGGGTCGCCAACATCAAGACCGTGGAGATACCCGCACCCACAGCAGCTTCAGTAAAGGCCACATCAGGCGCATCCATCACCACGAACAGGCCGGCAGAGAGCAGGCTGAAGATTCCGAACAGCATCACGATCGCAAACAGATTGTTGATGCGCATGATCGCAATGGAGGTGGTCGCCAGAAAGGTGAGCAAAATAATATCGACTACAACATCAATCATGATTTTTCACTCCCCCCGGACTATTTCTGATCGAGCTTGGGCTTGAGACCGCTGTGCTGTGCTGCGTTTGCCAGCGCATGTGAAGCAGTCGGGCTGGAAAAAAAGAGGAACACGAAGATCAGGGCCAGTTTAAAGGCCGCAATACTCCAGCCGGCCTGCAGTGCAAGACCTAGCAGAATCATCAAGGCACTCAGGGTATCGGTTATTCCGATCGCGTGCAGGCGGGTATAGAAGTCGGGAAAGCGGTGAATACCGATTCCACCGATGATGCCGAGCCCGGCGCCAACCAACAGAAAGATCGAACTGAGAATATCGATAATCACTTCGGCTCTCCCTGTTTCACATTACCATCGAGGTTGTCCGAGGTGTGAAAATTACCCTGTGCGACCAGCTTGAGGGCGGCAACGACACCAATGAAGTTGATCAGTGCATAGACCAGCGCAATATCCAGTACATCGGTTCTGCCGGATAGAAAAGCAAAAACCGCAATCAACAGCACCGTTTTGGTGCCATGCATGTTGACCGCAGCAATACGGTCATAGGTCGTAGGCCCTGCGAGCGCGCGCGCGATGGCCAATCCCATGGTGACCAGGATTGCCAGTGAAGCTACTATATACATTATTCTTTGAAAACCCGGTTGGTAATCTCTTTCGACATGGTGCCGGTCGCCAGTTCGGCGGCTGCCTCTTTGCTGAGCGCATGCACAGTGAGGCTTTCATCCGATAGCTTGATCGTGACCGTACCAGGGGTCAGGGTAATGGAATTGGCATAAATCACAGTCCCAAGGTCGGTCAGTTGCGACTGAGGGACCTCGATCACCTGCGGACTGATCGGTGTTTTTTCCCAGCTTAGGATCCGTTTGATAACGTCGATATTTGCTTTGATGATCTCGCCGAACAGATAGTAGTAATAGATAGGGAATTTTAACGAGAGATGCAGCGGATAGCTCTCGTGGTCGATGATATTCATACGGTGGGATAGGAATGCCGTGAGCGCAATCGAAACTGCCCCCAATCCCAGCAGCAGGGGTTCGAAATGCCCCGACAAGGAGATCCAGAACAGAAGCAGCAGTGCGATAAAGCTAAAATATCTCATTTCGATGGTCTAGGTTGGTTCGTGATTTAAATGACCCGCGCGTCCGGACAGATTAATGCGTGATTTCTGGTTCTGTTCCCCTACGGTCGTGACCCCGTCTCTCAGTGAATGTTACGGCGATTACCCGTTGCGATGATATGACAGTGATGGGTTAAAATCCAGTTGAGCTAACCGCGCAAACCCCCCTAATATACCACTTTTTTAGTTGATTGGGAGGTCAGGTCAGGGTTGCCGACATTAAATGATTATTGCCGCCGATGTTGAATGCTTAGCGGCTTGAGGGTGCCTGAGGAAAGCGGCTTTTTCGCTTGAGATACCCTATATAATAGGTGAGGATTTCAGCGCCAACATCCGGTTATTCAGGGCTGATTTCTTCAGATATAGAAACGGCGAGTTTTAAGCACACTTCCGGCTCCGCCTTTACGAGTTCGACCAGATCGGCATCCAATTGGCCCGATTCGGCCATCTCTCCGATCACCTCAAGAATTTTCTGTAGCGCCATCGCGGCCCGATAGGGGCGGTCCTGGGCAAGTGCCTGAAAGACATCGGCCACTGCGATGATCCTGGCCTCCCGGGTCAACTCCTCACCAGTTCGACGAAAGGGGTATCCCTGTCCATTCGGCGCCTCATGATGGTAGGCGGCCCATAGGGCGATATCCTCGATCCCTTTAATCTCACGCAGCACCTGATAGGTCTCAAAACTGTGTCGGTGGAGCAACAGCTTGTCGTCGGCGTCCAAAGGACCCGGTTTGTCCAGAACCTGATCCGGCACCCGCAGCTTGCCCAGGTCATGGAGCAGTCCGGCCACTTCGATGCGCTCGCAGGTATCGGAAGCCAAACTTGAACGCTCGGCCAAGTGGCGCGCCAGGCGTGAAACTCCGACAGAGTGTTCGAAGGTGAAGTGGCTCTTGGCATCGACGATGGTGGCGAAAATTCGCGCCAGCTGTTTCAGTTTATCGAATGAGACCGGTTGTGGGGTTGTGAAGCGCTCCATGTCGAAGAGAAAGCGCTGCAAGTGGGGTGGTTCCAGCATCATCCAGAATGCCTCGGAGTGTGACACCTGCACAAAAAGATCGACCAGATCCGGACTGAACAGGGTTCCGGCATACTCCTGAATGGCCTTGCGGATATTCCCGGTCTGCTGAAGCAGATCCTTGCCGTAGTGGACCGCGGAGAGGGCATCGACCCGGTCCACCATGAAGATCAGGTTGGCGTCTCGGGCGATTTCAGGGTCGACATCACACTCCACCAGGGACTCCCAGGGTGTATGGTGGTAACGCACGACCTGGGCGTAATCGTGGAAATAGGAGAAGCTCTCAAGCAGGGTTGCTCCGATCGCGGAGTGGGCATCGGCCCCCTCCCAAACCATCTCTTCAACCAAGTGTGTATGTTCCTCCGTGGAAGAGACACCGCAGTCGTGCAGCATGCCGATGTGGAATAGGCGTTCGCGACCTTGCTTGTCCTTACCCATCATCTCGGCGCACTTGAATGCCATGTAACCCACCCGCTTACCATGGGCAGTCTCGTCAACCCCAACCAGGTCCAGTGCGTCGGCCAAAGCGTAGACGACCTGACGCAAATCGATTGAAACAGTCATAATTATTACCCTCCCCGGATTGAAGGTTAGCGTCAGGAGTTGAAAAACCTTTAATTTTGCTAGGGTACTATTAGCGGTATCTGATTTAGGGGCTGAGGACGTCGATTGTATTTTACTGTATGGATTTGTTGGAAGTGGGGGGTAGAGCAACTCTGGAGTGATGCTGTTTTGGAGACGGACTTCGTTGATTGTAAGAACATCTCAGCCATAGAGAAGTTTGGATTGTTGAATAATCAGAAAGCGTATCGTTTGTGTAAGGTCTGTATTCTACAATTATTCATTTTATACATTTTGGCTGAAGAAAGTGATACATAAAGATACAGTTAGCTGTTGGATAGATACATGGCTAAATAATTCAATAGATACTCCAATAGTCAATTTGGGGTTTACAAAGATGATTCGATAAATTCAATGTCTCACAATTGCACTGTTGTTAATCGGTTCCAGTCAGATATTGGCAGAGTACAGCAGCAGAATAGGTTCCATCAATCCTCGTATTATTGGCGGAAACCCAGCAGAGAGTAGTGCTTATCCGTGAATGACAGCATTGTTTAAGTAAAACTGATAACGAACAGTTTTATGGTGGTAGTTTGATTGGAGCGCAATGGGTTCTAACGGCCGCGCATTATGTGGAATCTGTATCTGCAGGCAATATTCAAGTCTATATCGGAGGTCTCAGTTTATCTGATCGTAGCGATGGTGAGATACGAGATATCAATCATATATATACATCCTGACTACTATGAAGATCATGATATAGCACTGCTGTTGCTTGCAGAGCCATCAAGTAAGCAACCGATCAGTGTATCGTCAAGAGAACTTGATGATGGTTTGGCTGATGGAACCGATCTGATTGTTACTGGTTGTGCTTGTCATTACTAGACTGATTTTGATGAGCATTAGCTCTGTTAGCTTAGGTACCTAACAATTTCTTATGGGATAGTATTGCGTCATTGAGAATGCAATCGGTGAACAATAGTCATACGAAAATGATCATGTTGCCACTTCTGCAGGCAGGGGTAAGTGCGTGTCGAAGGCATTGTACGAAGAAGGAATTGTCTGCTTCAGCTGATCTGAAAAAAGTCATCGGCATCGAACCAAACGGCTATTCCATATCTGTTGTACCGTTATAAATTTCCAGCAGGTTGATGGCTTCGGTGTGTGACACCGGTTTACAATAGAGCTCACCTTGGATTTCATCACACCCCAGCCTGCTTAAGACCTTTTTTTGACTCTCGGTTTCAATACCTTCGGCGGTTACCTTTAATCGCAAGCCTCTGGCGAGAGAAATGATACCGTTGATGATGGTCTGGTCGTATTCGCTTGGTAGGGTATCTTCGATAAAAGAGTGGTCTATCTTAATTGCATCAATCGGTAGGGTCCTGAGATAACTCAGAGACGAAAAACCCTTGCCGAAGTCGTCCAGTATGAATTGAATGCCAGCATCGCTCATGGCTTGCAGTACTGGTGCGGTTTTATTGATATTCTCCATCAATGCTGATTCCGTTATCTCGAGCTCCAGGTGCCTTGGATCCATACCAACTGCTTCACAGCTCTCTAGAACTTTTGGTGTTAATTTTGATTTACGCAATTGTACAGCAGATAGATTGACAGCAACCTTTAACTTATCAAATCCTGCTTCATGCCAACGTTTTAGATCCAGCATCGCTTGTCGCAGTACCCAGAGTCCCAGCTTATGGATCAGCCCGGTACTTTCGGCAACTGGAATAAACTCAGACGGAGGGATTAATCCGACCTTTTTATGAGGCCATCTGGCGAGGGCTTCCATACAGACTATCTCGCCGCTCTTAATGTCGAATTTCGGTTGATAGACCAGTTCAAAATGAGAGCGGACGATCGCCTTATGCAGCTGGCTCTCCAGCCACACCTTGTGATAGGCGTTCCGGTTGATATCTGATGAAAAGAAGTGAATATTGTTGCTGCCAACCTCGCGTTTTGCGGCAAACCGGGCCGAACCCGCCTTTTGCATCAAACCGGCAGGTGTGTCGTCATCATGTGGGAAGAGCGCAATACCGACGCTGAATGAGACAAACAACTCCTGATCATTAATCTCGATTGGTTTCTTTAAACCGGTCAGAATGCGTCGTACAACCCAGGTGATCGATTCGATATCTGTAACGTCAGTCAGAATCAGAGCAAATTCATCGTTACTGACACGGGAGATCGTGGACGACTCCTTATCATCCTGTTCATCAACAACCGCGACAGTGTCGGTAATCCTTAAAGAATCGACCAATCTTGATGAGATGACCTTGAGTATTCGATCCCCAATGGTAAAACCGAAAGCCTCATTGATACTGCTAAAATCATCGATATCGATGGAGACCAGAGCGGCTGACGTCTCGTAGCGCTTACATCTGGCTAGCACCTGTAGGATACGATCGGAAAATATGATTTTGTTCGGTAGGCCTGTGAGCTCATCCTTGCCTTCGCGACGTTTAATCTCTTCCCGACTGTATTCGAGTTCTGATTCCAGATTTCGTACCAGATCCTCCAGCCTGTGCAGCTCACCCTGAAGTACCTTGTCAGATTGACCATCAGTTATCACAAGGGGCTGATTCTGTTCATTCCGTTTTGATTTTCGATCTGTGATTGTTAAATCATCATTCCAGAAAACGACCCGATTACGCCCCTGCTCTTTGGCTAGATAGAGCGCATCGTCGGCATGATTGATGAGTTGCAACTGGTCTTCCATATTATCTACCAGAGGCGCCAGACCGAAACTTGCGGTGACTGTCCGTTTGTCGGTGAAAAGGTCGTGGCCTTTCTGCTGGATCTCATTACGCAAACGCTCTGCCAGTACTAACGCCTCTTCCCGGTCTGCATGAGGCATTACAATTGAAAACTCTTCACCGCCATATCGTCCAACGACATCCTCTGGGCGTGAGTTGATTATCAGGGTATCCGCAATGAACTTGATTACCTTATCGCCATTGGCATGTCCATATTGGTCGTTAATCAGTTTGAAATTATCGATATCGATCATCATGAAGACCAGGCTGGTTCTATCTTTTATAGTGGTCTCATACAAGATATTGTATTTTTCAAAAAAGGCGCGTCGATTGTAACAGCCGGTCAATGGATCCCTGGTAGCCAGCAATTCGAGCTCCACTGTTTTGTCTCTGAGTGCCTTTTCGGAGGTACGTAATTTCTCGAGTGTCGATTGGAGTTCACGGTGTTTTTTCTCCAGATCAGTCATATCATCGAAGGTTGCAAGCACACCACGGGGTTTGCCCTTACCATCAAAGATGGGTGCGGTATTGACCGAAAATGTCCGTTCGGATCTATTGTCCAATTGCAGATGCATGGGAATTCCGGTCTTGCGTTCCATGTTCAGCATACTGGTACGCCAGGGAAAGACATCCGCCTTGATGCCTTTCTCCCTTTTACGCCATGCCAATTCATCCGCCCGAAGACCGATCAAGGCATCTTCCTGTTTTTCGATTTTTTCAGTAAAGGAGTCGTTCGCCAGTATGATCTGATCTTTCTCATCAAGGATAATCAGCCCCTCAGAGAGCGCGTTGAATGCAGAACGGACACGTTCAGGTATTACTGCCTTGGGATCAAGCTCGCGCAGAGTCCGCTTGATAAAGATTAGATAGAGGACAAAGCCGGTAAGGGCAACAAAAAGTAGCAAGCCGCCCAGGGTACCCAAAGGGAGGTCGCTCTCTTTGGTCAGCGGGGTAAACGCAACTTCCAGAGTCCCCCAGCGGTTCTGATTTGCCATGATTGGCACCCGCACATGGGTGGAGGTTGATTTGTCCAGCGGCACATTCAGCCAATGTTTCTCGTGATCACCGACAACCAGGGATATACCCCGGTTGTTACTCAATGAGGCTGAGAGAATATCGTCGTTTCTCCCTACAACCGACTCGAGGGTTGTACGTAGAATTTCCAAATCATTTTTGCTTGCGGCAGAGGAGACCTGAACAGCCAGTGATTCACAGAACTGTTTTCTTGCCTTCAGTACTGTTTTGTCTTCATCTGGTACGACGCCGATAAGTCGTCCGAGTAAAAGAATACTCAAGGTCAACAACACTAACCCAAAAGTGATCTTGATCGTCGGACTGATTCTGAAACTCATACATCCATCCTGGATTGAGGTGCTTGACCGGATTTGGGTGTCTTTTTGCGGTCAAAGAGCTTTGCCACTCTTTTATCTTGTGGATCCTCCTCCGCTGAATGTTCTGGCCTTTCACTGTTCCGCTTGGCATTCGCCGAAAGGACCGGCAGCGGATCGATCTGTCGCCACAGTGGTGAAAACGATAACAGACTTGCTGATAACACACCGGCGCGCAGTAACCAGGCGACATACCCGGCTGACAAGGTCAGAGTGCCGAAAGTCGCTGATTTAAGCACGATGCCGTCGTTCGATGTCTGCTCAGTCCGGTGGTCTGACATCTCCTGGTTCATCGCATCGAGCAGTTCCCAGATCGTATCTGGTACCTCGACCAGGTCATTATTCAAAGTATTAATCTGTGGCAGTTCAGCAGCAGAAGTAGCTGTGGCCTGTATCCGCATAGAGCCATCGCTGTTTGAGTTTCGACCTTCTGAATTAAAGAGACTTCTATCGAAACGATCTATGGTCTGTCTGTCGGTATCGCTTACACTCGGTTGCGGATCTGCTACCAGGATCAATTTATCAGACAAAGCGACATCTTGAGTGCTATCGGATAGGGCATCTTCTACGGTTGATGCAGGTAACGGTTCTGTCGGCTCCATGGAGTGATCTGGTGGGGACTGGTCGGACGGGGTAGTTTCTGATGGTGCAAGATCGTAAATGATATCGTCCAGATAGGGTTCCTCGGATTCTGGAGGTGGTTCGATCAAACTGTGTAAGGTGATGCTGAAACTCTTCAAGGAGTAGGAGCCATCTGTGCTGGTGGCGCGTACAGTAATCTCATATTGTGTTGTATCCAGGTCCTCCACGGCTGAAACCAAGGTCACAACACCGGTGGATGGATTGATTGTGAATAGGCCATTGGAATTGTCGTCCAAACTGTATGTGATCCTGTTTGAACTGGCGTCGGGGTCTTCCGCCCAGGCAGTGATGCCGACTCCAGCACTGAGGGAATCAGTTGGATTAATTATATCGGGCGTCTGTTCAATATCCATCAACAGGCCAACATCGAACTCGTCCACATCGGTAACTTCAATGGTAAGTAGCTGACTGTCCGTACCGCCATTGCCATCCGACACCAAGACCCTGATCTGATACAGATTGTCTTGATCCGCATCGACTGGATTCTCTACATCCGGAGCATCGCTAAATCGAAGCTCTCCACTTAATGGATCGATCATGAAAAATCCCAGATCAGCCCCGCTTTCGATGGCGAAACTGAGGGTATCGTTATCTGGATCGTCTGCAGTTATCTGGGTGACAAAGGTTGAATTTTCCTCCACGCTAAGTACTGCATGTTCGCTGGCACCATGACTGCTAATGACTGGCGTATCATTGACCGAGATTACACTAATCTCCACCAGGTAGCTGTTCTCATTGCCACTAGCATCACGCACAGTGAAGACAAAACTGTCCGGACCATGGTAATCCGCATCGGGGCTATAGTTGAATCGGCCATCATCTTCAACGGTCACGCTACCCTGGGTGGGTATGGTCTCCAATTGATAGATAACCCTGTTTCCATCGTCATCAAGAGCCGGTGGCAGATTGCCGCTGTAGATGCCATTCTCCAATACTGTGATTGCGAGATCTGAGGCTACCGGGGCACTGTTGTTTGAGATGACATTGATAACCACAGTCGTTTCACTTGCATCACCACCACTATCAGTCACACGATAAACAAAAGAGTCTGTGAGGTTGTTCGAGCCGTCATGGGTATAACTGAAAGTGCCGTCGCTGTTCAGCATCAATGTGCCGTAATTTACGTCAGTGACCAGGGAGACCGTCACCGGGGTATCATCGAGTCCGGTGTCGTTGTTCAATACTGTGGCTGAACCACCCACCAGGGTGGTGGCTGTACCACCCTCGGCCAGGCTGATGGTGTCAGCATTGGCCGTTGGTATGGCGTCGACAGCTGGGGTTACGCTAATCGAGACTGAGGCATCACTGGTCTGGCCATCATTGTCGGTGACCCGATAGGTAAAGGCGTCGAGCAAGTTCGACGAGCCGTCGTGGGTATAACTGAAGGTTCCATCCCCATTCAGGATCAGGGTGCCGTTCGTTACGTCGGTAACCAGAGAGACCGTTGCCGGGGTATCACTCAGACCGGTGTCGTTATTCAGAACAGTGGCGGATCCGCCCGTGAGTGTCGTTGCCGTGCCGCCTTGAGCAAGACTCAAACTATCGTCATTGGCGACCGGTAGGCTATCACTCACTGGTGTGATCGTGATGTTCACCGTGGCATCACTGGTTTGGCCATCGTTGTCGGTCAGCCGATAGGTGAAGTTGTCCGTGAAGTTCTCGCTGCCGTTGTGGGTATAGGAGAAGGTGCCGTCACTGTTGAGTGTCAATGTACCGTAGTTCACGTCAGTGACCAGGGAGACCGTTACCGGGGTATCACCGAGTTCGGTGTCGTTGTTGAGTACCGTGATTGAACCGCCGACCAGGCTGGTGGCTGTGCCTCCCTCTGTCAGACTGATACTGTCCATATTGGCTAGCGGAGTTGTATCACTCACCGGTGTAACATTGATTGTCACGCTGGCATCCGCCATATCCCCATCGTTGTCGGTCACCCGATAGGTGAAGCTGTCCGTGAAGTTCTCGCTGCCGTTGTGGGTATAGGAGAAGGTGCCGTCACTGTTGAGCGACAATGTACCGTAGTTCACGTCAGTGACCAGGGAGACCGTCACCGGAGTATCATCGAGTCCGGTGTCGTTATTGAGTACTGTGGCTGAACCACCCACCAGGCTGGTGGCTGTGCCTCCCTCTGTCAGACTGATACTGTCCATATTGGCTAGCGGAGTTGTATCACTCACCGGTGTAACATTGATTGTCACGCTGGCATCCGCCATATCCCCATCGTTGTCGGTCACCCGATAGGTGAAGCTGTCCGTGAAGTTCTCGCTGCCGTTGTGGGTATAGGAGAAGGTGCCGTCACTGTTGAGCGACAATGTACCGTAGTTCACGTCAGTGACCAGGGAGACCGTCACCGGAGTATCATCGAGTCCGGTGTCGTTATTGAGTACTGTGGCTGAACCACCCACCAGGCTGGTGGCTGTGCCTCCCTCTGTCAGACTGATACTGTCCATATTGGCTAGCGGAGTTGTATCACTCACCGGTGTAACATTGATTGTCACGCTGGCATCCGCCATATCCCCATCGTTGTCGGTCACCCGATAGGTGAAGCTGTCCGTGAAGTTCTCGCTGCCATTGTGGGTATAGGTGAAGGTGCCGTCACTATTGAGTGATAAGGCGCCATAGCTGACATCAGTGACCAATGAGACTGTCACCGGAGTATCATCGAGTCCAGTGTCGTTATTGAGTACTGTGGCTGAACCACCCACCAGGGTGGTGGCTGTGCCACCCTCGGCCAGGCTGATGGTGTCAGCATTGGCTGTTGGTATGGCGTCGACAGCTGGGGTTACGCTAATCGAGACTGAGGCATCACTGGTCTGGCCATCATTGTCGGTGACCCGATAGGTAAAGGCGTCGAGCAAGTTCGACGAGCCGTCGTGGGTATAACTGAAGGTTCCATCCCCATTCAGGATCAGGGTGCCGTTCGTTACGTCGGTAACCAGAGAGACCGTTGCCGGGGTATCACTCAGACCGGTGTCGTTATTCAGAACAGTGGCGGATCCGCCCGTGAGTGTCGTTGCCGTGCCGCCTTGAGCAAGACTCAAACTATCGTCATTGGCGACCGGTAGGCTATCACTCACTGGTGTGATCGTGATGTTCACCGTGGCATCACTGGTTTGGCCATCGTTGTCGGTCAGCCGATAGGTGAAGTTGTCCGTGAAGTTCTCGCTGCCGTTGTGGGTATAGGAGAAGGTGCCGTCACTGTTGAGTGTCAATGTACCGTAGTTCACGTCAGTGACCAGGGAGACCGTTACCGGGGTATCACCGAGTTCGGTGTCGTTGTTAAGTACCGTGGGTGACCCACCAACCAGGGTTGAGGTCGTTCCACCTTCGTTCAGGCTGATACTGTCATCGTGCGCCACTGGATTGTCATTCACCGGGTTGACCGTGATGGTAAGGCTATCGCTATCCTGTTCGCTGCCGGCATCACCGGTCAGGCCGGGATCGTTACCGCTGTTGCCCTGGTCGTTGGTGGTGATGGTGAAGTTAACATCGCCACTGAAATCCGCATCGGGGGTGAAGGTCAATGTCAGCAGGGCGGCATTAATATCGGCCAGGGTGCCGGTGAATACCATGTTGGCATCGTTCGCCCCATCACCCGCTGAGAAGACCAGGCCGGTTGTATCGCCCAGGTTCAGCAGACCACCACTCCCGATGTTGAGCTGAACCTGCAGGGTGGCCCCATTGTGATCTGAATCATTGATCTGGATCTGGTTACCCCCGGTAAAACTGAAAACCACATCTTCGCTGGTCGATGCTGACCCAGGCACGGTATTGACCGGCGCGTCGTTGGTCTGCGTATAACTGATGAGGGCTGCCAGGGTATTTGAGTCGGCCAATCCGTCATTCACCGTAACACTGAACGTCGGAGCGATTTCATTACCGTCATCGACAAACTGTACCAGGCCACCAGACAGCTCAGCACTGGAAAAATTGGTAATGGAGACGCCGGCATTGGTGCTCAACTGGAAGTAACCACCTGTGATGCCGCTCAGGTTGTAGCTGAATGCGACACTATCCGCATCGCTAATGGCAAAGTTGGCGTCACCCAGGGTAACTGTCTCGCCCTCACTTACGGAGAGAGCCGCATTGGTAATCGATGGTATATCATTGCTGCCGTTGACTGTAATGGTGACCGTAGCAGTTGCAGAGCCCCCATTGCCGTCACTGATCTGGTAGGTAAAGCTGTCATCGACGCTGCCTCCCGCTCCCAGGCCTTCAAACTGTCCATTTGTGTTATAGGAATAGGTGCCATTGGCTTGAAAGGTGACTTGGGCTCCGGAAGCCAGGGTCACCGGTAGTCCAGGGGTATAGGCGCCTCCCGCTACCAGGGTCACCTGAAGGCTATCTCCTTCCGGGTCGCTGTCCACACCGGATCCGGAATCGTCCGTGATGACATTGCCCGATACGAATCCGCTTTCCGATACGGAATTGGTATTGTCTGTTGCGGTGGGAGTATCATTCTGTGGATTGACCGTGATGGTCGATGTCACAGTGGGGCCGCTCAGAAGATCACTGTCCTGGGCGAAAATATTGACCGTCCTGTCACCTGCTGTGGGATCCTGGGAGGTGTTTTCATAGGTAACACCACGCAACAGGGTTTGCAGATCGGTCTCCGGCATCCAACCGAGGCCATCCAGGGTGACATTAAATCCGGAACCGTCGAAATCGATGACGAAACTGGTGCCGCCCACCGATCGAGTCACTATGTCCGCCGTGCCGTAGCTGAATGTATAGCCGGCGATCACAATCTGTTCGCTGCTTCCATCCACGAAACTGGATAAGTTGATGCTCAGATTTTCATAGAGGGTTGTTTCTGCATCACTGATCGTCGCATCGGTATCGACCAGATTGACAGCCCCAGCATCTTCTGTGAAGGTGACGGCGAAGTCCACACCCGCACCATCGGAACCGTTCAAGTCGACAACCGGCGCATCATTCACTGAACTTACGTTCAAGGTGAGATTCTGGGTAACACTGGCGCCGCCGTCACCGTCGGATAAGTCGATGGTGATACTGCGAGAGCCACCGGTGGGGTTATCACCATTGCTATTTTCATAAGTGAAATTGCGGATCAATGCGCTGATGGCGGCGAGTGATGAGTTTGAGTTCAGGGAGACTGTCAGAGGGTCGATCCCAGTGCCTCCTGTAACGCTACCGATCACGGTACCACTGTAGGTGACATCACTACCGTTGAATCCTATCTCTCCACCGGCCGTCCCCTGATTGAAAATCGAAAAGACGTCTTCCGCCGCCTGTAAGCCGCTGTCGACCTCGACAGTGAGTGAGCCGCCGGCAAAGTTGCCGGAGTCTGGATCGCTGACTGCAATATCGCCACCTTGTTCGAGAAGAATGACACCATCACCTTCCGTATAGTTGCAGATGTCCCCATCCAGATTGGTTATATTCGGGTCATCATTGACCGGTGTATAAGTGACGGAGGCGGCCAGTGTATTGGAATCATTGAAACCGTCATTCGCGCTAACGCTGAAACTGGGTGCAACCTCGTTATCATCATCAACAAATTGCACCAGACTGCCATTCAGGTTTGCTGTAGTGAAGCTGGTGATCGAAACACCTGGGTTACTGCTGAGCTGAAAATAACCACCCGATAGACTACTCACGGTATAGGTGAAGCTGTTCTCCTCTGGGTCGGTTACACTGAAGTTGGTCCCGCTGAGTGTTACAGTCTCTCCTTCGCTGATCGACAAGGAGGCGCTATTGAGTACAGGCGCGTCGTTGGCATCGAGAAACAGCTCCGTAACATCCCCGGATGTGAGGGTACGATCGTATAGCCTGACTTCATCAATCAGGCCATCGTATTCGTTGTGACTGGCGCTGGAGGCGCCGATGCGCAGTGTATTGACGTTATCGATATTCCCGACAAACGGATTGTTGATTGCATCAGCCAAGATGTTGTCTACATAGAGTAACCAATCGGAGCCGCTGACGGTGCCCACCACGTGGTGCCAGTTACCATCGAACAGGCCGCCGGTTGTCAGCGCTACACTATCAATACCAGATGTCACCTGGAATGTGATATCACCTCCGCCTGTTGTATAAAAGACATAACCGTCTCCGCCATCCATGTCTCCCGCAAGTCGAGCAGTTGTTCCGGATTGGGTTGAGTTGAACCAGAATGCCACTGTAAAGTCACCAATGCCAAAGTTTGTGGCTGCGTTATCAGGGATTTCGACACGATCAAAGTCGCCATTGAAATTCAACGCATTGCTGCCAACCTGACCGGTGGTATAGGCAGGACCACCAACAAGGGTTCCATGGTTACCGCTGACACTGGAATCTAAAGCAGTACCGCCGCCACCCTCGTCGAAGCTGTAGTGGCCCACCAGGCCAGTGACAATATCGAGCGTGCCACCCCAGTTCTCCTGCAATGGTCGGGTAAAGGCAATCCCGGTCTCGATGGATCCGACCCTGTATTCCAATTGCCAGTCGCCGCCTGTTCGGGTCTGGCCGGTGGCATCGTCCGAAGCGGCAATATCGGCGCCTGTCAGGGCGGCGAATTGTTCGATGAATTGCTCACCGGAGCTGGTCGAGGCAATGTCACAACCATAGATCAGCCAGTCACCTTCTGCGGTGAGCGCCTCACCCCAAGTGGTAATTTGTTCAACCGATTGTTGCAGCAGCTCCAGGTCAAGGTTCGTATCACCGAGTCGAATCTCACCTTCGCTACCGTGGCTGATCAGGTGAATGGCATCGAGCCCATCGTATTCAGCCAGGATTTCACTGATCTGGTCGATACCGTCGACACCCGAAGTGAGGAGAACAATCTCAAATTGGCGAGCGTCGTCGTTGCGACTGAGCAAGTCGTCCAGCATAGATTCATAATCCGGTGTCGCCGGATCGATGATCACAAGTTCCCGGGGTGTTGGCTCGGGTGGGTTGGAATGAAATTGATTTTCGCTCTGCAGTGCAGCTTCGATCGTTTGAAGATCGGCTTCATTTGCTGGTTGCTCGGTATCGTTCCCTATCAAATCGATCGCAGCGCCCGCCAGGTCAGCGGAGAGCAGCAATCGGGGTTCCAGCTCTTCACAGACCAGGGTGTTGGTTTGAGTGTTGGAGCGTCTACGTTTCATTGCACGACGATCTTGGTTTCGATACCCAGTCCGGTGAGTTTTTTCTGGTGGATATCGGCTACCCTACGGTTCCTGAAGTAACCCATGGAGATATGGCCTTTCAACGCCCCCTTGGCAATCACCCAGGTATCCTCCACGCCCTTCTGCTTGAAGGTCTGCGCTTTGCGAATAGCCTTTTTCAAGGGCAGCAGGGAACTCTGGGTTACCACCAAAAAGCGCTCTTTTTTTCTTGTTACTCTCGGTTCGCTACCCTTGGTGGGTGAGTCGCTGGGCTCGGAATCCGCGACAACAGTCTCGGAACTGTGTGCGGCGATGGGTGACGGGATGATACCGGCTAACGCTTCCGGCTGAATCTCGACCTTGGGTTCTGGTTCTCTCTCCACCATCTTATCGAGAAATTTAACCTGGCATCGCAATCCACTGGTCAGCTTGAAACTGTCATTTGGTATCTCCAGTCGAATGCGGAAGGTACCGCTGGCCGCATCGAGAATCGGGTCGACAATCTTTACCACCGCCTGATGATTTCCACCGACCGGTAATTCAGGAGTGACCTGGGCCAATTGTCCGGTCTTGACCTTTCCCAACATCCCAATCGGTGCGACGACTTCAACCCGTAATGGATTGATCTTGGCGATTTTGATGATCGGACGCTCCTCCACGGACTCACCTGGATTAAGGTAGCGTTCGACCACGATACCCCCGATGGGGCTGCGGATCGTGTGGCGGTTGTAGAGTGCTTCGGCCTGTTTCAGATCGAGTCCTGCGAGGAACTTACTCTCTTTCGCCTGAGCCAGTCGATAACGCGTCAAACGGGTCTCTGTGTCAACCTTGTCAAAATCCTGAAATGAGGTGAGATTCTTTTCGTGCAGCTCTTTAATCCGGCTCAACTGGCGCTGTCCGTATGCCAGACTGGTCTCCTGCAGTCGCACATCGCTGTTGATCGCGGATTTTGCACGGGCGTACTCCAAGGCGGCCTGCTCAACCTCGGATTCCAGTTTCGCTACGACCTGGTGTTTTTCGATACGATCCCCCACATCGACAGAAACCGCCTCGAGGATGCCATCGATTCGGGAACTGAGTTCTACCGACATCGAGGGTTCGATGACGCCATCAAATGTTTCGAGTCCCTCCGCAATCGTCGTTGTCGATATGAGGAAACTCAGTCCCCAAATTACTATCTGCCAAACTTGCATGCCGTATTTAAGTCACTTTGTAGCCAACACATTGCAAAGACGATAAAGGGGGGTGATGCAAATGATTCTTAATCATGTTCTAAATCAGTGCCTTGCTAATATTGTTTCGGGTAGAGCCTGAAAATCTTGACCTGAAAACGTGACTTCTTATGCAGATGTCACAATTTAAGATCCCTGTTCCTAAAATTCCTCTTAAATTAGGAGGTTATGTCCCAGTTGCTTGGAAATTACAGTGATCTGAGCAGATTAAATACTAAAGCGCTTGAGAAACATCTGTCGTAGTGAGCGGTACCATTGTCGGCCAAGAGGTTCTGACGGATGCTCAAATCGGACAATAACACGCTCACCCAAACGGGCTACCTGCTGCCTCAACTGCAGTCGCATCTCAAACACGGCCGTCAAGGGGCGGGTGCCATCCACATCTTCTGGATGCAGTGAGAATTCGCCACCACCCAGGCTGCTCAATGCGGGACTGGGCAACCGTTGACGGGACTCGGGTATCTCCTGGAGCAGGGTAACGGCTAGCTCTGACTCAGGATTGTGGGCATAGCGCGCCTTGATGTTTCGGGTTGCACTGCGCACCAGACCTATATCCTGTTGCGATATCGCCACCCTGATCTCAGGCATTCGCTTATCCTGCACATAGCCGATCAATTCACCCTGGTTGATAAACCGGCCGGGCAGATCTCCTGGTTGCTGGAGCAGAAATGTTCCCTCGGCGGGGCTTAGGAGCAGTAACCGGTCCGCAAGCTGCCGTTGCTGCAGTAACTCGGTCTCTGCCAGGTGAATCTCATCGGAAAGTATCTCCGCCTTGACTCTCTTTCGCTCGCTGACAAGCGCTTCATACTCAGCTCGCATACCTCTCAGTCGGCTGGCGAGACGTTTGATTTCAGTCTCTATGAAAGGGTCCTCCAGCGCCACCAGGGGCTGGTTTTGTCTGACCTGTGTATCGGCCGCAGTCAACAGTTCCACAACCTCGCCTGTCGTGCCAGACCTGACCTCAGTGCCGTCGGGCGGCAGGATGATTCCTTCCGCATGGGTTGCGTGGGGAGCCGGTAGGACAAACAGGATCAGCAGCAGTGATCCACAAATCGCTGCCGAACTCAGGATTGCCCGACGGCGTTGTATCGCCAGTCGTGGACTTGTGAGAAGAAAACTCAATTGCCTGATCAGGGGGAGGATCACCATACCGGTCAATGCCCAGAGTGCGATTGCCCACCCAACCAGCGGATATGCCTCGGCGACAAACAGCATGATGGTGATCAGAATAAACCAACGATAACAGAATGCAGCGATGCCATAGAAAAGGAACCAGCTCCGTTCCCAGTCGTTGTGAGCCGGTGATTTTGCATCTTCCAGGTTGTAGAGATAGTGCTGTAACAGATATCCAAGATAGCGGTTGGCGCGTTGATAGAGATTCGGGATATCGATCAGATCGGAAAACACATAGTATCCATCGAACTTGAGCAATGGATTGCCGTTAACCAAGAGGGTGGAGAGGCCACCGATCAGCATCATGTTGTAGGCGGCGGCATTCAGCCAGCCAGGCCCGGTAACCAGCCAGAGCCAAAGCCCGAGACTGGCAAGCAGCAGTTCCGTCATAATACCCGCTGCACCGACTGAAATCCGTGCCCACCGCTCGCTGAAACCGTTGGCGGCAGAGGCGTCCACGTAGGGCATGGGGATAAAAGCCAGAAACAGTACGCCCACCTGATGGACTTCACCCCCCCAATGTTTGGTGGCAAATCCGTGTGCCGCCTCGTGGAAGAGTTTCATCAATAGATAGACTGCTCCCATCAACAACAGGTTGTCGGCAGAGAGAAGCTGACTGGTGATGTTGTGGCTGATCTCCTGCCAATGAAGTACTGCCTGTAGCAATCCGCTAAGCACCAGTAAAAGCCACAGGCCCATACCGATCCGACTGAAGAGTGGTTGAATTAACGGCATCGACCAGCTCAGGATCCTGTCCGGGTCCCATAGGGGCAGGCGCAGCGCGAGTGGATTGCGCAGTTGTTGCAGCCATTGGCGTGGTTGTTTGCGACGTTCGAGTATTTGCAATACTTCACTGTCGCGGTTATGCATGAGTACTCCACTACTTTGTAGCTGACTCAGTAACTGGATGAACTCATCCTGCGGCGGCGGCTTTAACTGCCTTTGCTCTCGCCGATGCCAGATCTCCTCGAGGGTCAATTTGCCATCAAACCGACTGATCAGGTGGTAGGCTCCGGGTGAGATGCGAAAATGGCGTTCGCTGATGGGATCCTGCAGGAGGTACCAGGTTTCACCCAGATAGCGCTGTCGGCGGATCACAATCTGTGGATTGAGACTGGGACGAGCGCCGGCGACCTTCTGCCAAAGGGCCTCCATCAGCCCCACCAGCGCCACAACTGTAACTGTAGCCAATCGACAATCCGGTGTGTGGCAAGCCAGAGCAGACTGCGCTTGCCGGCATCGATTTTAGCCACGCCCTGGAGTCCCGGTCGTAAGTATTCATCTCGTTCCAGTAGTTCCGCTTCGATGCTGAAGCGGTAGCTGCCTTCAAATGCTGTGGTCAGCGGAAGTATCCGTTTTACCTTGAGTGAGTGATCGAGATGGGGATATCCGGCCAGGCGTAAATGGCCGGTCTGGCCGACCTGCACATCGGCGATAGCCCGTTCGTCCACTTGCAGCATCACTCGATAGCTATCGAGTGGTGCGATCTTGAACAACTCCTCTCCCCGCTTGAGGGGGATTCCGAGAGATTGGCTGAGGTCTCCGCTGACAATGATCCCGGAGAGGGGGGCTTTGATCTGACTCCGCTCGAGTTTCAACTCCACCAGTTCGAGTTCGGCCCGCAACTGCTCACCTTGAGCCTGTAGTAAAGTTACCTTGCTGCGCTCATGGGTTGCCAATGCCTCACGCTGTTCCCGTTCCAGCTTTGCCAGCTCGGTACGCCATTTGGCCTGTTCAAGTTTGAGATCTCTATCTTCCAGCTGACACAGGAGTGTCCCTTGATTGACAATATCACCTGCCTTAACGGCTACATTCTGCAAATAGCCGTCAAATGGAGAGGTGATGACACGTTGTATACTGCCCTCCAGGTTGGCGCGGGCATCTATTCGGTAGTCACCCTTGATGAAGCTGGAGAGGGTGAGTAGAGAGACCAGGCCAATCAGCCCTAACTTAAGCCAAAGCCCCTTTGGGCCTAACAAGCGTCTCATTCTGTTTCCAAAACGTTCCCCAAACAGGTTCAGGAGTGGACGCTCAATTTGTTGCTGTTGATGGAGTAAAAGTCCAGTCAATCCGGCCGCCTGTAGGGATTCCAACTGCTCGCTTGGGGTGAAAGGTTGATCCCGATGACGCTCAAGTAAGATTGCGCCCACCGGAGTTCCAACAGCTTTCAACGGGATCGTGCAGAGTGTCATTTGGCCGACCATTTTTGCCAGGGTGTTATGGCAACGCAACAGCTGATCGCTCTCTGTCTCAACCGTGGGGTAGTGAAGCTGCGCCTGCTGATCCATCGCCTCAAACATCGCATCCCTGATCGCTCTGAGCAGCCCGGTTTGCTGCTTGATTTCAACACGGGGATAGATGGCTGAGATCTCGATTTGTTGCGGATTGCCCAGTGCCAGGGTTACCCTGTCGCATTCAAACCTTTCAGCGAACAATTCGACGACTTTGTCCGAGGTCACCTGACCTTCGGTCAATCGTTCAATCCAGTGAGTGGAAGCCGCGTGACTTCCGTCGGACTGTTTCAAGAGCAGCTTCAGCCAGTGCAGACTCCACTGCAGTGCCTGCAACACCGCCTTCTGTTTCTGTGCTGAACGGCTGCTGATGCTTAATCCAACAGCAAGTCTATGTGGCTCATTTGAGTTTACCGGTATCGCGATATGGTCAAAGCCTTTTGCTGTTTGATCGCCAGTTGGAACGATCATCTGTCTGCCGCTCTCGAGTGCCTTGAGCGTGGCCTTAAGCAAGTGCTTTTGCGGCGGCACCTCTTCTGGCCAGCGCTCGACATGTATCCGCCCATCATCTTCAGTGGATTTTTCAATCACAATAGCCGACTGAATACCGCTGACTAAACGGCACAATTGTTTCAGCCACTGCTGTGTCATTCTCTGGGAAGATGCAGACATGCTCCGAAAACTCCAATCGTTACACGGGTCTGTTTACACATATTCTAACTGCCCTAAGGAGTGTTTTCGGTAATCTTGTGGATATCTTTATATTCAAATGGTCAATGCGCTGAGGAGAATCAAGGCATGATGTTGCTGAGTGGCCAGGGTCGATCAAACAGGAATTGATACGGAACTGCAGCGCCAATGCTTTGGCATTCGATATAAATGCGTCATCGGCTAACCAGGAAACACGACGAATTGCGCTGACAGTTCGATCTGAGTTTCAACTTACCGATGATCGTATTCCGCGCCTCTAGTTTGCAGTGGACTCATGCAGCGGTTTCATGCTCACGGCAAAGTCGTTCCACATCATCCACAGTCAAAGCTTGCTTAATCAGGTTGCAATAGTACCCACCATCTTTTGAGCGACCGTTATAGCGACAGGTGCGGCAGACACCGAAACTCTTCATACCGTTACTTTGCAGTAGCGCTAATACCAGTTGTTGCAGAGCTTGGTTGATCTGTATGCGGGACTTTTCCGGCAGCTTATCACTGGCATTTGTCAGCATCGGTGGCGGTACCAGTCGATCAAGCAGCTTGCTGCCGCGGGGTGTTAGGGCGAGATGGGAGACCCGTTTGTCCTCAGCATCGGTGCGCCTTAGCAACAGCCCTTTTTGCTCGAGCACTTTAATGGTCTGGGAGACTGTGCCCTTTGTTTGGCCAAGATATTCGCTCACAGCCAATGGCGTGTCCGAATATCGATTGCAAACAGACAGGTAATGTAACACCTCGAGCTGTACAGGCTGCAGGCCATGCTCGATACCGCTTTTGCGTAGATCGGTACGCAAAAGTTCGCTGAGACGCTCAAGGTGATTATAGAGGCTATTTGAATCCATAGGATTATAGTATCGACTAAAAACTAGTTTGACAAGCTTGAGATCCTCTGCTAGCTTGATAATGGTATCGAGTCGATACAAAAATCTTAATCATACGAGGAGTCACTGATGAAAAAAGCGATTTTCTACCATGCGGGTTGCCCTGTCTGTGTCGCTGCGGAACAACAGGTTCTTGATGCGTTGGACAAGGGACGTTACGAATTGGAGGTGGTGCATCTTGGTGCAGACCGGAGTCGGATTGTTGAGGCAGAACAAGTCGGTATCCAATCGGTTCCGGCGCTACTGCTTGACGGGGGGGTCTTCCACATCAACTTCGGCGCCTCCTTGGCGGATGTGAAAGGAGGTTCGTGATGCAGGGTGGCTCATTGATCTCAGTAATAACGCTTATTTCGCTCTCATTGCCGGTCTGTGCTCATCAGGATCACCATGGTGGCATCAGGGCGGATCAGGGTAATGCGAAACTGGCGCCTTTCGATATCATCCATACGAAGATCAGCAGTGAGGGCAATACTGCGCTGTTCCATATGGCCGTTTCTGCGAAAGCGGGTTCCAGCAAGCCAACGGCAACAGGTCAACTTGCAGGCAGTCATGTATTTTCCTACGTCTGGCCAACCTCAATTGATAGCTATAGCGTGGGTTTTGAACATAACGCCGGTATTCTGGCGTTGGCGGTGACCTCACACCCTGATTTCGATGATACGCCCCTGTTCGATGAGAACGGTGATGGTGATGTGAAGAATGACGGGGCTGTTTGGCACAGTCACTGGGTGGTGTTGCAAGCCAATGAACGTTGCGGCGAGGGTGCGCTTGGTGTGGTCGATATACCGGAAGGCGCGAATCCACGACTACCCAGCACCTGGCCTGGTTTGCCCATCTTGCTCGACAGTCCCGGCTGGGATCCCACCTTCACTGGCGAGCGTGTTGAGATTCGGGTTCCTTTCACCGACATTGGTGTCGTTGAAACTGCCAGTTTTGATGGTGTCACGGCAGGTTTGCGTGTCCACCAGAGTGTACATGCCCCTTTGCTTTGTGTTGTCGATGTCATGGATGTGGCCTCTGGCGATTTGAGTCTGCCGGGCCGGGTGAATCGTTAACGGTGAGTCGACTTGTCGGCGCCATACCAAAAAACCAGTCTATCTCAGGGTATGGCGCCCACGAGTGCTCTGCATGATGAAGTCGAATGAACGGTTTATGGAGAAGCCATTATTTAAGCGAATAAACCGCACCTGAACTCCGATTGGTTTCCCCTCCGAACACTCAATCTGTGCGGTTTGTCTGTTGGTACTACTTACACTTGATGCTTTTACACAGCTTGATGCCTTTTTTTCTCTGAGCCTGGATGACTTTTAGGTTTCGTTTCAGACGCTTACGATTTTGCGGATTCTGTTCCTGGTCGATCCTGGTTCTTAGTACCACCTTCTGTTTTTTGAGTTTTTTTAATAAGGTGCGAATCTTGTCGCGCTTCTCTTTCTGCTGTTGTCGCTCCATATTAAGCAACAGACCAAATTTTTCGATGAGTTTATCACTGGTCATGGTATTACTCAGTTTTGATTGTCATTCTCACTGGACGAGATAAGTTCCTCCAGTTCATCTTCGCTCAACATCAACTCGCTCTCAATTTCTCTCAACTCTTTTTGCAGAGGTCCAAACAGTACCCGGGCCATATCGATGAGGTTTCCCGCTACATCATAGGCATAGGCGCTGTCATTCATCAGCGATGTCGCCATTTCGGCACTGATGGCATTCTCTCGGATCAACCGATCCAACTCCCCGTTAGCAATGACATCACTCTCTTCCAGCACAAGTTGGATGCTGTCCAGGGAGAGTAGGGATGTCTCATCTTCCGTGTCATCCTTTGCATCGGTGAGTTCACTCAGCACGACGGCAAGTTGCAGACGCAGGTTATTATATTGTTCCTGTATCTGTGGATTTGATGATTGTGTATACCGTACCAGATTTTTCTGCAGGTGTTTTGTATCTTTTACTGCCTCGACAATATTCCGGCTTGCCTGGCGTAATTGATACAGCTCTTCTCCGAAGTGTTCCGATGCTGTCGATTGCACCTCGCTGATATAGGCGATGATCGCACTGTAGAGTGTCTTGATGCGACGCTCGTAGATGGCATCGATATCGATTTTTTTCACCTCAGGCGCCGACTCCACTAACTGCTTGAGATCCTCCGAGGTGCGAAGTTTTTGCGGATCCAGGTTGAGAGCGGAGATGATCAGCTCATAGGCGTTTTCGAACAGGTGTCCCATCTCATTGCGAACCGCCTGCATTGCCGATTCGGGCAGTTCCATGGCTGCCTCGTTGAGATAGAGAGGTTCTTCAACTTGGCGCTCCCTTTTGTGCAGCAGGTGTTCTAGCAGGGTTACCAGCTTTCCGGTGAACGGTAGCATGAGGATAATCCCGGCCAGGTTGAAAAGGGTATGAAACACCGCCAACTTCATGGTGTAGTCATCTTCCGCGATACCCAGTTGGTCACTGATACCGTTAACAGCCAGCAGGAATTGTTGGATGAAAATGATCGCGACCAGGCCGGTTGTGACATTGAAAATCAGATGGGCGCCCGCCAGGCGACGGCCCTGTACATTCGAGCTCATGGCACCGAGTATCGCCGTGATCGTGGTCCCGACGTTGGCGCCGATTGCCAGAGCCAGCGCATTTTCATAACTGATCTGCTGTGCGGCCAGGGCCGTGATGATCAGAACCAGGGTTGCGTGGCTGGACTGCATGACCACGGTGGCGGCTGCACCCAACAGTGAGTAGACCAGCAGCCCCTTCAGTCCGGGCATGGCGTAAGCCGCCAGATCGATGGCGTCCTTGAAGGCCTCGAACCCCTCCTTCATATGGTGTATGCCGAGAAACAGAAACCCCAGGCCGGCCAGGATATAACCTGCGCCTCTAAGGGATTTCGATTTCTGGAATACCAGGATGATACCGAATACCAGCATCGGCATGGCGTAGGCGGAGATCTTAACCTTCAGGCCGAAACCGGCCACCAACCAGGCGCCGGTGGTGGTACCCAGGTTTGCACCGAAGATAATACCGATTCCCGAGGCCAGTCCAATCAGTCCCGCACTGAGAAATGAGATGGTGATGACCGAAACCAGGGAGCTCGATTGCATCACTGTGGTGGAGATGATACCGAAGCTGAGACTCTTCCACAGGCGATTGGTGGTGCGCTGAAGAATACGTTCCAGGATTCCCCCGGTAAAGGCTTTGAACCCCTCTTCCAGGGAGAGCATGCCAAACAGGAAGATCGCCACACCGGCAGCGATCTCCTTGAAGTCGGGGCTAACCCAGAAACCATAGCCCAATACTATAAAGATCGTGGGTAGAAGGATTTTACGTAGCATCGAATGTCCTATGCATCAGCAGTGAATGGATAACGATAGTGTTCACTATTGTGTCTCAAGGCAGCATCATGCCGCGTATGGTGAAGAACAGTATCGCCGCTAAAAGTGCAGAAGCTGGTACCGCAATGATCCAGGCCGCAGTAATCTTCAACAGCACCGAGCGTTTGACCAGCTCGTGCCGATGACCTTCTTGAGTCCTTTGCGCTCTTTTTTACTCAGATCGGCGTTGGCCTTGTGTTCCTTCATCAGGTTTAATATTGCAGCTTTATCGTCAATACTGGCGGCTTTGAATTTTTCCAGAAAAGATTCCACCTCATCCCGGTCGGAGCCCTGGTGATGCATCTCAATCTCATCAACGATGCGGGCTGAATTGGCTTTCAGGTACTCTCTCAGGAATCCGACACCGAAAATGGCGCCTACCGCAATATGGGTGGAGCTTTCCGGCAGGCCCAGCTGGATGGCGATAATCACGGTAATGGCTGCCGCCCAGAGCAATGCAGTAGGCCCTGGTCTGATCCAGTTTGGTGATTTCTGATCCACGGTTTTAATCAGCTTGGGCCCGTACAGAGCCAGACCGACTGCAATCCCAATCGTGCCTGTCATCATTGCCCATAACGGAATGGCGGCCTTTGCGGTTGGTCCAGGTAGCGTGTTCTATTTGTGCAATTTTTTCGAGTTCCACTTTTTTCTGTTATTGGTCGTTGAATAGGAAGTATTTTCAGGTTGTCATAAATATGTCATAAAACTGTAACATTTATAGTGGGAGATAAATATGTCCTAGCGCAACTCGATTAAAAAAAGCCACATATAGACGTATTTTAGAATTTGAGAATGTGGATTGATCCGGAGAGTGTGGAGTAGTAGGGTCTTCCGGTAGAGTGCATGCGGTACTGAAAAAGCGGTATCAGGCCGTTTATCTGCGAGTTAGGTCTGTTGTGTTGATCGCATGACCATGAAAAAATTATGGTTTTTTTGGTTTCTTCCGGAACCTGTTTCGTTGACGCGCCAGCTTCCAGGACCCACCGGGCTTTGAAACAGATATTCCTGTCCTTTAGTGCAACCCGGGTCTATCAGTATTTCTATTTGTTGAATGGCAAGATGCAGGACGTCATCAAACCCGATTTGCAGATTGATCGGCCGATCCCGCAAATCGGAAAAAGTGGATTAGGTCGTTTCTATCTCTATATGCTTGACTGTCAAGCACTACGTCAGAATTCTAACCATTTCAGTTATTCATCGTAATTGAGTGTGCGTCTTGCAGGATCTGGATCTCTATCGGACTGATTCCTTCTGATGAATTACCAGTAACAAAAAACTATCGAAAAAGATCCTCGACCGGTTATTTATTGACGGCTTGAAAATCGGAGTCCCATCAAATTTCATCCGTGAGTCTGTCGCGATATTTAGTGTAGTCCACATATCGCTCCTCACCCCAGACATCATCCACAAACTGATAGCGACCGGAGTTGAATGTATAAAAATTGTATCGGACCGGGTTCTTTTTATAGTAATCCTGGTGTTTCTCTTCTGCTTGGTAGAATTCAGAAAAGGGTACAATCTCGATTGTCACCGGATCCTCATAACGATCGGAAGCATCCAATTCAGCGCGAAGTTGTTCCGCGATTCGTTTCTGCTCACTGTTGTGATAAAAGATTGCCGGCCGGTATTGTCTGCCCCGGTCGTAGAACTGACCTCGGGAATCGGTAGGATCCATCATTCGCCACAGAGCCTGTATCAAACCTGTATAACTGATGACCTCGGGTTCGTAATAGACCTGTACGGCTTCGGTATGTCCGGTCATTCCCAGAGCAACTTTCCGGTAGGTTGGATTTTTTTCGATGCCTCCGCTGTAGCCGGACACTGCCTCTTTGACACCCGGCAGCATCTCAAATCCGTTTTCGACACACCAGAAACAGCCGCCGGCAAATGTCGCCACAGAGAGCCCCTGGTAGTTCTCATCCGACAATTTCGCTTGCTCGGTCATGGGCTGAGAGCAGCCAGAGATAAGTATCGTTAATGCCAGCAGGCTGCCGTAGATGGATGATTTCATCGAGTGACCCTCATAACAATCTTTAGATTAGTGCCGATTATCAATCGCAAAGTTCACCGCCCTGTCACGAGAAAATCACAAAAGTATCTCTTCAGTTCTAAGTTAAAATGGTGTCTTCAGAGCCTAAATAATGGTTGATATCCATGAACATGGCAAAAGTATTGATTTTAAAAGTAAAACGGTATTATCAGGCAAAAGTTCTACGTGTTTCTTGCACTCTTTTTGCTGGATATCGATAAGTGTGGACGACGGTCTATACAGCACTTCCAGTTTGTATGGGTATAATTGATCAGGCAGCGCTTTTAGTGTCGTAACAACGATTTTAACACAATTGGGGAAGTATCGATTATGAGCAATATTCTGATCGCCATTTCGTTGGTCATTCTGCTTTTAATTGGCGTGGCAGCGCTTTTTCTGGCTGGTGACAGTCATCAGGATTCGTCCAAGGACGAGCTGAAAGATGATGAGTTTTAAAATCAAGAATCAGCTTGTTTGTGAGTCGCTGTTACGGCTTCGCTAGAGCGCCTTCGATGTTGTCTGTTTAGCTGGGTTGTATCGATCCTTTAGTCTGCTTATAAGCTCTATTTGAGATCATTGTTCTATTGGGAAAAGACATAAAAATGTATTGTAGAATTGAATATCTCAATGCATATCCGACGCGCTTTTCAAGCATCTCTGCTGTCACTAAAAATCCCTTTGGAAATCAGTACCCTACTCGGTACTGGTCTGGTCGCTTGGTGAGATCTACGGGAATGGATCACTTATATTTGAAAGTGGCTGGTGTTGGTTGAGCTAAAATTAAAAGAGGTAATGATGCAAACCTTCAATCCATAATCCCACGGCAGGGAGGTAGCCATGAAAACCTTTATGCTGATCACTGGAAGCGGTCCGCTGATGATACTCACATCTCACTCATCCATCGAAGATACGCTGATTCTGGAGAAGCTCGCCATCAAGGGTATCGAGAAGTTTATTGCCTATGAGGTGCCCTATGATCTGGCCAAGCTGCGTTATGGTGGCCACTTCAATGTGGTTGCCAATGACCTGCATGAGAGTGATGATCTGCGTGTACTGGATTACAATGGAGAGCGAACTTTCAAACTCTTCTCATTTGCAGAACTTGGATCACCGATACTTCATGAAGCCAGTGGTTCGACTGTATCTGCTGTTGCTTGATTCCATTGAGTTGCCGGGTTGGTACACTTTGCAGATCGACCGATTGTTAAGCGAGAGTTGAGCTGGCCGGGTAGATGGTGTGGTTTGAACTTGCCAGACCTCAGGCTGTTCTGTACGTCTGGGGTTTGGCCTGGTCCAAGACGCCATCTATCGATAGGTGGTGGACTCGCTATAGCTCATCCCGCCAAGCTGGGTTAGTTTGTCACGGATCTCATCACCCACGAAACGTTGTGGCAGTGAGCGTTTGCGCTGTTCGCGGCGTTCTTTCTCCTCTATCCACTTTGCGGCGATGTCGAATGCTTCAATGAAATCGGGTTCTTTGTCCAAGGCGTGTTTGAAGTAGGCGGTACCAAAGTCTGTAAACTCGCTTTTTACGCCGCAACCGAATGATTGACGATCCTTTTCAGCTGCTGTGATGATCAAAGTGTTGGGCGTGCGTAGCGGTTCGATGAAGCCGCCTGAATAGCAACTGGATACGACTATGACCCGCCAAAGAATGCCGGCTTCATCGAGGGCCTGGCGTAGTTGCAATGGTGTTATGTCGTCCAAGGGTACAGGGCCAAAGTTCACTGAAAATTTGGGATCCTTACTGCCATGTGAGGTCATGAACAGAAACAGTATATCCTCTTCTGTATCCATGATTTCGCCAATTACCGACAGGCTGTCGGATAGATTGTGACGGTTGGCAAGGGGGTATCGAGATAGCGTGTCGATATTATTCACCAGTGACATCGATCGTCCGCTTGTATCGAAACGACGATCGAACAGTTCGCGTACATACTCAACTTCATTGAGAAAAACATTTTCCAAGCCATATCCGGCTACAGTGACCAGATAGAGATCGGTGATTCCGGGACGTTGTGAAGTCAGGCCATTAAGTGTTTTATCCACCATCGGATACTGGTCATAGAAGAGGTCTTCTATGCTCAGTTTGTATAGCTTTTCATAGAGGCTGTCGCTCTGTGGGGGTTCATCGCTGTACCAGAGTTGTGAATATGGAAGAAACACGCTACTTGCCAGGGAGAGCAGGAAAGCGGTTGTTGCAAGATAAAGCGATTTTCCGAGTGATAGTGAGAGTACGATTCGCATCAATCTCAGAATGATGTAGAGATGCCAGGCTAACAGTAGCAGCAGTAGACCGCCACTCTGCGGGTGGTTGTAATAGAGGTGCGTTGGCATGCTCAGGGTTTGAAAAACAATAATGAAGATTGGCATCGATGAGAGATAGGCGAGTATCAGTTTGCCCGTGTCAGACGTATTGGCGTGTACCAGTCTGGAGATCGCCAAAAGAATCAACAGATCGAAGAGATAGACAGCACCCAGGTGGTTGAGTCCATAGGCAGAGAAAGTTGCTGGTTTATCAACAGCCAGATAAGTGACACTGATTTCGAGGCTGAATATCAGTGCGAAGAGCCAGAGCAGTTGGTCTATTGAGTAGATGAAGTTGTTACGTGTCAGCTGTCGGTTGCTGGCTAGTCTCAACCCGGCTCTGAGGTTGATGGTAAGTGCGATCAATTGTCTTGGGAGAGATTTTGCTTCCATGTCAATGCTCTGGATTCCGTTGCTGTATCGCAGGAGGTATCGGCCGTTAGTTATTAATCCTTAGTTTTGCTCCAGTTCGGTCAAGGGAGCCTGTTTTTACGGTTGCGGCAGTAGCTAACCGCCGGAGAAATCATTCGGATCACCGAGCTCTTTTAACATGCCCGATTTGAATTCGCGACGATAGAGTACGCCAACCACCAGTGTGGTAGCGAGAATAAACAGCAGAGGATGGAGAAACCAGCTGAGGAAGGCGAGACCAAAATAGTAGGCCCTGAGTCCCCGGTTGAATGTATTGGAGGCCTTGGAGCTGACCTTGGCGGCCCGTTCTGCAAAGCTGTCACTCCATGCCGGCAGCTCATGGCTCATGGGTGCGGCGCCGATAATGGTGGAGAGGTAGTTGAAGTGGCGCATTGACCAGGTGAATTTGAAGAAGGCATAGATAAACACAAGTAACAGTCCCAGCATCTTCAACTCCCACACTTCACGGCTGCTCTTTACTGCATAGCGTAGATCGCCGACCACCTCCATGGCGGTGTCCATGGTGCCCATAACCGCAATCAGTCCGGCGAGTATGAAGATTGTTGTGGAGGCGAGAAAAGTGGCGCTTCTGGCAAGAATCAACACAATGTTGGAATCCACAATGCGAACATCCCGATGCATCATCTCATGCATCCACTGCCTTCGGTAGCCGTGCATGGCGCTCATCAGGGTTAATTTGTCGCGGGCTCGAAGGTCTGCAAAGCGGGTATATCCGGTCCAGCAGATCAGAAACCATAGCAGTGCGCTCACGTCGATTATGGGTATCATTGACTTACACAGGTTTAGACGAATAGTTAAGGAACCTCTGAACAAGTCATGAACCGACATCTTGTCGCCAAAATGTACCGCTTCTGCGTTGCAAATCTTCGCAATAGCGAGCTATTACGTGCGATCTGCGCCTTGAATCGGTGCATTTTGATCGACAATCTGTTCGGCTCAGACTTATTCAGAGGTTCCTTAAGTTTAATCGTTTTTCCTGGTGTAGAGAAATTCAGGGGTCGCAACTCAATAATTGAACTATGACTCTCAGTCGATAAATCTGTCCTCTCCAGGTTCAGATGGAATGGAAGAGGAACTGTTTATGGTCTTGTTCACCAATGGGTTGGGAAGGATGAATCAATGGATGTATGAAACTCCATTGATTCATCAATTGGCAGGTCAGCCAAAAACGCTACCCGTTTTGACACCCATCATTTTCAACAGCAAAGGCAATGGGCAGAACTTGGTGAAGGGTGCCTGGAAAATCATAAAACCGACAAAAATCGAGGCATAGAGAAAAAAGATATTCTGTGTAGCGAGATAACCGCCTACCGTTGCCATGATCAGAATACCGACAATGGAAAAAGTGATGCGTTCTACAGACATGGTTATGAACTCCTGCTTAGTTAATTACGTGCGACCCGATTGTCGACGATAGGCAGATTATCCATACGCGGTTATCTGTATCTGCAACATTTGTTACATTCAGATTCGCTTGCTCCGAAGTGGCATCGTCTCGCTGAAGTGGGGTTGGTTTGTCCTAGGGCCTGTTAACACTAATCCAATGCGCCCTGTTGTGTCTGAAAAAGCGCCAATCAAGGCGCGAGGAGCGTAGTTTGGTTGTTCCAAATGAGTGACGAGCAACGCCGAGTGGCGCTTTTTCAGGCGCAACCCGAAGGGCTGGGTCTGTTTTTGCACCCAGCGGCGTTATCATTCGCTCATGTAGAATCACTACACCACGCTCATTCTGCCTTGCTGGGCACAAAAACAGTCCCAGCAGGGCGTATTGGATTAGTGTTAACAGGCCCTAAGGTGTGCTGTATTTTTTTAACCGATAGGCCATCTGTGGTCTGGTTAAACCCAGCATCCTGCCGGCGGAAGCGAGGTTGCCTCTGGCCCGCTCGACGGCTCTGTCGAGGAGCCTGTTTTCCACTGTTCCAAGGGGTATGTTCTGATCCAGTATCTGATCAAGCATTCGATCGAATGTCAGACCGCTGCTCTGTGGGTTGGATGAGTCCTCTAGGGTGGAGGTTTTCGTTTGTGCTGTGGCTGCGGGTTCGACACTGAGTTCAGGAAAAAGGTTTGGCAGGTCGATGTGTGTGTCATTCGCCGTGATGATCACGCCTCGTTCGATAATGTTCTCCAGTTCACGAATGTTGCCCGGCCAGCCGTAGTTTTTCAGCGCCCTGAGTGCCCGTTCGGTGATGCCGGGTGTGCGTTTACCATGCAGTGCGGTGTACTTCTCCAGAAAACGATCGACCAGGGCCGGTATGTCATCCTCCCGTTCGCGCAAGGAGGGGATCAGAATTGGAAAGATGTTGAGCCGGTAATAGAGGTCCGCGCGGAATTTGCCCGCATCCACAGCCTGCTGCAGATCCACATTGGTGGCGGCCACCAGTCTGACATTGACCTTGCGGGTGCGACTGTCTCCGATTCGTTCAAACTCGCCTTCCTGTAATACTCTTAACAGCTTGGCCTGTGCCGCCGGTGAAAGCTCTCCCACTTCATCGAGGAAAAGCGTACCCCCGTGAGCACGTTCAAAACGTCCGGGCCGGGAGTGCTGTGCGCCCGTATAGGCCCCTTTTTCCACACCGAAGAGCTCCGATTCGATGAGTGATTCAGGAATTGCGGCACAGTTGATGGCGATGAAATTTCTTTCTGCCCGGGAACTGATGCTGTGGAGTGCCCGTGCGAACATCTCTTTGCCGACCCCGGTCTCGCCAAGCAACAGTACGGTGACATTGCTCTCACCCGCTTTTTTCAGCATTTCGCAGGTTTTCAGGAATGGGGGTGCGCTGCCAACCATGTCGCCGGGTGCGGTCTCTTCGTCGAGAGAGTAGCGAAGATGGGCCACTTCCTCTTGGAGTTTGAGGAGTTGATCCGCAATATGGTCCGGATTGAAATATTTGAGATCCTCTTCCACATCGCCTTCCCACTCCTCGACCGGTTTACCCACATTTCGACAGTGGCGGTCACCCATACCGCAGCACTCAGGTTCCTTGTAGAGGATAAAGCGGCCAACGATTTCACTGGTGTAGCCGGTGGCATAGCCGATCTGGGTCCAGCAGACTGATTCGGTATGCACACCAAATTGTTCAATGTGCACATCCGCCTCATAGGAGTGCTCCCAGATCAGATCGCCGAAATATCGCCCATTGGCGATGTCGACGTCGATCTTGATTGGTGAGACCTTGACGATGCCTTCCACCATGTGGAGTTTGGGCCCCATCAGCATCAGCTCTTCATCCGATGCATTGGGCATCAGCTTACGCGCAAGTTTGGCGTCCCGGACCCCGGAGGCGTAACCCATTCTGGTCAGCAGTCCTCGGGCCCGTTCGATGCCCAGGGTCTCGATCAGCTCCTTGCGCAGCGAACCCATGGCGCCGATATGCAGCATGATCATGCGTTGGTCGCTGAGGTATATCCGGCCCTCCTCCAGGGAGAGGTTGAGCTCTGAGGGGAGGTTGAATTGAGAGCTCAAATCGATCTGTATGGCCATAGGGTCGTCTCAGGCTGGTATCAATTTCATGCTGACGATATGGTGAGAAAATAAAATCACGATATCATCAGAAAGTGATCATATAATAAGTTTTGTCTGCTTTGTGACAGTGTAACTTAAAAATAGCAGTAAAAAATAACGATTGAAAATATAAATATCGATTTTAATTGTTATAACGACAAAATATTAGGGTTATCCCTTAAAAAAGTGATCATTTAGTAATTTTTTCATTCAATCCCCCTGTTTTGGCTGATTGTGGCGGCGATCTGAGCTGACCGCCCGGCTGAGGTTATTCTCTCCCCGCGTCCTTCATGGCACACATTCTGCTCTAACCACTTCAAGGATCGATTTTTTCTCATCTGAGGGAGCCGGTCCGAAAACGTCGACTCAATACAACATTCAACACAAGAGGATCCGATGCGACACCGGGTGACGATCGAAAACTGTAACGAGACCTATCCCTGCTCAGAACAGCAGACCCTGTTACAGGGGATGGAGCAGCTTGGCAAGCGGGGTATACCCGTCGGTTGCCGGGGTGGTGGATGTGGTATCTGCAGGGTTCAGGTGACCTCGGGAAGCTTTTTAAAGGCAAAGATGAGCCGAAGCGTGATCAGCGAAGCGGATGAATCGAAGCGGATCGTGCTGGCTTGTCGCTGCACGCCGACCAGTGATCTGTCGATCAGCGTGGTGGGAAAAATGGAAAAAGCCTTGAGAGCGGAGTGTCAGATCGAGCCTGAAGATGAGGTGAGTGTTGCTGCTGTCGGCTGAGGCTCTGCAGAAGGGCTCAATAACGATACGATTTACACAGACAGAGAGGATTTAAACATGGCATTCAAAGGCGTACTCCGTCCCGGACTGATTCAGATTCGCGTTCTGAATATGGACGAAGCCATCAACCACTACCAGAATATTCTTGGACTCAATATCGTTAGTACCGAGGCTGACGGCCGGGTCTATCTGAAAGGCTGGGATGAGTTTGATCACCATAGCGTCGTATTACGTCAGGCGGAGAGCGCCGGCCTGGACTATGTGGCATTCAAGGTCGACAGCAACGACTATCTGCGGGAGATTGAACCCAAGATCGTCGCCTGGGGTCTGGAGGTGGATCATGTTCCTGCCGGTGAGCAGCCGGGTGTCGGTCCGCGTATCGGTTTCACCCTGCCAACCGGTCACCGTATCGAACTCTATCACCAGATCGATATGGCTGATGATCATCCCGGCATCACCAATCCGGATATCTATCCGCGTCGTCCCGAAGGTATGGGCGCCAGCCGCTTTGATCATCTGCTCTGTTACGGTCCCAACATCGGCAAGGCACGGGAGTTTTTCTGTGAGGTGCTTGATTTCTATCAGCCCGAGAAGGTCGATTTGCCAGAGGGGGATGGCTCCCTTGCCATCTGGCTCACTGCAAGCAACAAGGCCCATGATATTGCTTTTGTTGAGCATGAGGAGCCAGGCAAACTGCACCATGTGGCCTTCCTGTTGCAGGATTGGAATGAAGTGGGTGCTGCTGCCGATATCATCTCCATCAATGACGTTTCCCTCGATATCGGACCGACCCGTCACGGTATCACCCGCGGTCAGACCATCTACTTCTTCGACCCTTCCGGTAACCGCAACGAGGTCTATGCCGGTGGTTATACCGCCTATCCCGACCATCCGGTTCGGAGCTGGGACTTCGACCATGTGGGCAAGGGCATCTTCTACTATGAGCGTGCTCTGAACGACCGCTTTCTAACGGTTTTGACCTGATGGAGCTGGCGGTAAACGAACCACAGATCCACTGGCGAGCGGCTGCCGATGCGGTCGCCGCCGCCGTGCAGCAGGCTGAGGAGATGGGGATAAAGATCAATGCCGCGGTGGTGGACAAGGGTGGTAATCTACTCGCCTTTCAGCGTATGAACGGTGCCTTTCTACACTCCATCGGCATCTCTATCGATAAGGCCTACACGGCTGCCGGGTTCGGTTTCCCCACTCGTAAATGGATGGATGAAATCCGTGATATTCCACAGCTTCGTGAAGGTATCGTGCACAGGGATCGTCTGGTGATCTTCGGTGGTGGCCTGCCGATTGTCAGCAATGACCAGGTTATCGGTGCGATCGGTGTCTCCGGTGGCTCCGAAGAGCAGGATGAGATCTGTGCCAGGGCAGGATTGCAGCGTTTGGGGCTGTAAGCTTTTATTAACGTTAACAGGCCCAGGGCTCTCAGGGCATGGGGTACATCAATGGTACCCCATGCATTTTTACTTTGGATCTGAAAGCGTGTTTTATTGTCGTCCATTTTTCATGCCGTAAATGGCGTGCGAAAGGGGCCTTGTCAACCGTCAACTAGAGAGGTCTATTCATGCCATTGATTCAGGCAACCATCATGGAGGGGCGCTCCCAGGAGCAAAAGGAGGCATTCTATCAGGGCGTCACACAGGTCGTGGTGGATACGCTCAAGGTAAAACCGGAGCAGGTGCGTGTGGTAATACAGGAAGTGCCGAAATCCCACTGGGCGATCGGTGGGGTATCCGTAGCCAAGCGTGACGCCAACCCATAGCAAACCGATACGATGCGGTTTTTAATCCTCGGCGCAGGCGGTATCGGTGGTTACTACGGCGCTCGCCTGCAATCCGCCGGGCACCAGGTTCTCTACATGGCCCGTGGGGAGCATCTGAAAGCACTTCAAAACAGTGGTCTGTCGGTATACCACCCGGATCTCAATTTCGAGGCAAAGGTCGATGCTATCGACCAGCAGGGTTTGCTTGATCACTATCGAGCAGACGAATTTGACCTGTTGATAGTGACTGTCAAGGCTGGTGCTACAGCGTCTGTGATGCAGAATCTCCAAAGCTGGATGAGCGAGGCAGCCACGCCAGTGTTGTCACTGCAAAATGGGGTCGACAATGAGATCACCATCGCTGCCCATATTGGCAGTGAGCGGACGATTGGTGGGCTCGCAGTACGCATAGGTGGGCATATTATCCGCCCTGGAGTTATCGAAGCCACCGGTGTGGCACAAGTCGTAATGGGTGCCTGGAAGTGTGCCATGGACCACCCTGGAACACAGCAATATCTGACAAGTGTAGCGGACTGTTTTAATCGGGCTGGCATACCAACCACATTGAGTGAAACCATTCAGAAAGCGCTTTGGCGAAAGCTGCTGATCAACAACGGAGTCAATCCGTTGAGTGCCCTGACCGGGCTGGACACCCGCAGTTTGACTGCACATCCGGTACTGACTCGTACTGTCTATCGGCTGATGGAAGAGGTGGCGCTTGCGGCTGAGGCCGACGGTGTTGATCTGCAGCGGAGTGACATTGATGAAATGTATCAGTTGATCTGTCAGTTCGATGCCATCAAGACCTCCATGCTGGTGGATCGTGAGAAGGGGCGGCCATTGGAACTGGATGCCATCAGTGGTGTAGTGGTGGAGCGATGCAGCAGACTGGGAAAAGAGGCGCCGATCTCAGCTCTGGTTCAGGCATTGTTGCAGAATCAATTGAAGGTTGGAGATCGGTAGGGTCGTAGGTGTTTGGCCGTTCTGAACGTAGTCGGAGACAGCCTCCGATATCCGAGTGCCACTCCCTGGCACTTCTCTTTTTCATGTTGCCATACTGCTGATCCATAAACTTCGACCATGATGGTGTTAACTCCCCTCTCCCCTTGTGGGAGAGGGGCTTTTTCAGTCTTACTGCAGGGTAGATTGAAAGTTAATGGGCCAGCAGTGATGTCGCTATTAACCCCGCGAGTTAGGGGCGGATGAATAATTACTACCAGCCAGCATTGTTTTCCTGTAGCAGCTGGTAATCTTCCCCCTGATTGTTATTAATATTGGGGTTGGCCGTTGGATCATTGGTCCGGTAATAGATGCTTGGATCGTTCGGATTGACATAGTTGTAGTCGGAATAACCGTCAGCTTCGTATCTTGTGCCTGTGTTGGGATCAACCAGTTGCTGTCTTTCATGGATGGAATCAATGTAGGCACTGTGTGAACGATCCGATGCCGCGCTACGCTCCATGTAACTGTTATGACTTCTATCCAGCGCATCCATATTGGATTGGTGTATCTGTTGTTGGCTCTGCTGGAAGGCGCGGTTTTTTGCGCTCAGGTTGTTCTGGAACTGAAGGTGTTGGGTATTCGCTGACTGCAGCCAGTTCTGATCATATTGGTAGGATTGGGCAAACCGCAACAGCTCATTCTGAATCTGTGAATAGTCATGGGATTCAGATAGAGGCACAGTAAATCCATACAGCTGTACGATCGTCACAGGCGCCCCGTTGTTGGGTAGTGAACTGACGGTCACTGCCGCAGAACTTTACTGATTGTCCTGTTGGTCCACCAAATCGAATCCATAGGTGACTACCTGCTGTCCATACCGGAACAGCAGGTTAGCGTCCCGCTGTGTCACATATTGGGAGATGTCGATATTCTGTAACGATTCTCAATATTGGCATTGGGGTTTTCAGCACTGACCTGCTGTAACAGATTGTTGAAATATTGCTCGGGATCCACCGGGTTTGAGATGAAAGCGCCATGCAGATGATAGATATAGCCACCAGCGGCACAGAATGCTGTTGGTGTGTCGGGAATGTTGACATTGCAATTGAAGCTCTCGGGTACTGATACATAGGCGGTGGTGGTGCCATTTTCCTGCAGTGGCACATACTTCAGGCCCTGCGCCTGTGTTATCGGGGGTATGGTAAACAACAGAGGCAGCAGCATATAGGGTAAAGGCTTCATTGTTTTCATTATCCTTAAGGTGTGTTCTGAACCTGCGGGGATCTATGTCATAATCTGAAATTACTTGGGATATCTAAGGTTCCATGGCTTTTAAGGGTAGCTTGATTGGCTTTAAAGTCACACGGCTTTCCTGTGGTTATTAAGCTGACTCAGGATTGGCCGGGCCGCTTACCGACTCTCACTCTACTCCGACAAATGTGCTTCAATGCTGGCTAACCATTTGGTTTCTGGACGAAAATATGCCACTTTGGTCTTTTCCAGCTTTGCCGGAAATCGGCAACATCCGACTCTACCGCTGTTTTGCTCTTTTCATGGCCATCGAGGAAAAATACCAGCTCGAACTGCTGCTCCGGTGAGCCGAATTTTTCATCGAACTGTTTTACGATCTGATTCGCCGGGGTTGCCAATCGTCCCATGATCTCGACCACCGGTAAGCTGAGTCCCGGTTTGTCCTGATCGGCTTCATAGGCTTTGTATACCAACTCTGTGCAGACTAACTCGCTGTCAGTGAGAAAATCAAAATTAAAATCGTATGGTCTGCCGATATAGTGGAAGGCCTGCAGTATGGCTTTTGCCTTGGCGAGCTTATTCAGTTTAGGTCGCAGAATGGCCAGCGAGTCGGCGTCTGCCGAGTGCTCAACAGAGGTGAATACCACCCCTTCGCTGATTGCTTCGATAATTCGTATGGCGTGATTCTCCTCATCCGTGGAGAGACTCTCAGCATAGGCTTTTGGGTAACGATGCTTGAGCAGTGAATCGAGCTCTCCGTTGTCGATGCCCTGTTGCTTGAGCCAGTTGCTGACCTGCTCATCATCAAAGTAGCGTCGGCGTTGTTCAGGTGTGCCGATATGGAGTGCCGCATGGGGCCAGAATCCAGGCAGGCCGATATTTGAGAGATACCACTCGCGTCGTTCGAGTAGCACATCTCCGGGTTCGAGGCGGGGTAGCAGTGTGCGGATCTGCTGTTGCGTGATCAGCGATTGATGTGGTCTGCGAACACGAACATCCCCCATCCATTCAGAGACACCTTTCTGTACCGGAAAAAAGGCCTTGAAACTGCTGTCCTTGACGATTTGTACGCCATTTTTAACTGTCTGTTTTATGCCTTTGCCTTTAGCGTAGTCCCAGAGCTTGGCTTGATCCTCTTCGATGCCTTGATTCAATGGGAAACCCGGTTGTTCACCGGTCAGACTGTAACTGAGGGTGAGGCGGGCGAATTCCGTTGCAATCGCAATATTCAGGTAGTGGAATTTAATCTTTGAGTAGGTGCCTGATTCGAGCCCAAGTTCTGCTACCCGCTCATTCAGCAGGATATGAAGCTGAGGATGGCGTTCGGTGATCTGCAAAAAATCAAGTACATAACGGTAGCGGGCGAGGAAGGCGGCGTAGGCGATGCGAAAGGCTCTCTTGCGCGTTACCTCATCCTGTTGCGTATAGTCTTCATAGGACTGACTGATAGAATCTAGGATCATCAATCTGTCGAGCAGGCTTACCCAGGTAGATCGGATTTGCTGTCGCTGTACTTTGTCCGGCAGCTGGTTTTCAGTGGATTTCTGGTCCTGGAGGAGGCCGCCATAGGATCCCAAGTAATCCACAATGTCGGACAGCCCTTTGCGTTGGGTGAGTACAACCTGAAGATTGTTGTCCAGTTGCTGTCGTGAGGAAATTTCACTGTTTGAGATTGCAGAAACCACGATTGCGGGCGTGCATAGGGTGAACAGGAGCAAAAAGCGAATCAGCCACTTCATACCTGATACTCCTTGTTGTCGGTATGTCCAAGTTAACCTGTCCCGAATGCATTTCGGGGTGAGGTGGTTCATTCCTGCAGCTGGCAGGTCGTATGCGTTTGTGAGTGGCGTTTAGATTAACAGATCAGAATAACTCAGGTCATCTGCATCTTGGGTTCTTCTAGAGTATAGGGTCCAATGGCAACAGACTCCACAAGTCGACTTGCAATCTTTTCAGGACACCGACTTCCTGCTGGTCAATGTCGACCGAGGCGTCCCAGCTGTTTTCCGGCTGCATATCTCTGCGAATGGCCTGAGCTACCTGATGTGCAATTTTCGAATCATCAATCACAACACCCACTTCGGTGTTGAGATTTGCCGATCTGGGGTCGAAATTGAAGGTGCCTATATAGGTAATTTGATCGTCGATTACCAAAGATTTGGCGTGTAAGGCAAAGATGGGAGAGGTTTTACCAAGCTGCTCGTATCGATCGATGAGTTGACGGTGGATCCCCGGATCGGGTTTGAATTCGTAGATGCTGATTCCAAGATCCAGTAGTCTCTGCTTCTGTTTATGATAGCCGGAGTAGGCCTGCAGATTATCGGTTGAGGCAAGAGAGTTGGTGACGATGGCAATCTTCACCCCTTTGGACAAAAGTCCTGAAAAAAATTCAAAACCGCCTTCCGGCATGATCAGATAGGGACTCTCTATCAGTATCTCTTTCTCGGCCCCGGAAAGCAGTTCGATCAGCGAGGTTGTGCTCTGGCCACCACCTCCCAGGTTGTTGCTCTGATTGTTTTTACCCGGTATGTCGTGGAGGTAGGTTACATCTGTCCAGTGCAGTTGCGTAAAAATCCGCTCGACCCGAGTCGCCATATTGGTGATTGCGATGCGGATCTCTGGTGCGAAATTTAGTGGATCACCGGCATATCGGTGGAGCCATTCGGTATAGCCTTCGATCTGCTCGTTGGTCAAATCTTGCTTCTCTTCCGCAAGCAGACTGCTTAGAGAGACTGACAGGGGGCTTAGCCAAAAGCTGTCGAAGCTGTGTTGTATCCGGGGCAACACAGAACCAGCAACCATCACATCCCGGTCGCGGAAGTTATAGGTATGGTCGAAATCATAATACTCATCGGCCATGTTGCGTCCGCCGGTGATCGCAATGGTCTGGTCGTAGATTACGACTTTGTCATGCATACGTTGATTGGAGCTGCGAAAGTCTGTGATCAGATGCCAGAGCTGTGACAGTGTTCCTCTGCCTACCGAGTGCAGCGGGTTATAGATTTTGATCTGGATATTGGGGTGTGCATCCAGAGAGAGCAGTGTCTCCGGTTCGGCGTCGATCAACAGGTCATCGACTATGACCCTTACCCTGACGCCCCGTTCAGCCGCGGTGAGAAGAGACTCACTGGCAAGCGTACCGATATTATCCGTACTCCAGATGAAATATTGTACGTCGATGGTCTGCTGTGCGGATTCGGTGAGCCAGGCCCGGGTGAGCAGTGACTCCTCACCTTTTTCCAGAATATAGACACCACTCTGTCCTGGGTGCTGTTGGCCCAGTTCATTCAAGTGTTCAAGGATGCTGGCCTGCAACGACAGTGAGATTAAGAGAGCCGGCACTATCTGAGTGCATAGTTTTACGATCTGTTTTAGAAGCATTGCTGATAAGTGCATGATGTTGACTTTAATTAACTGTCGACTGTTTAAAAAGTCGCTATTCCCGATACTCTCCGAAGATCTTCGGCTGCCAAAAATCTATCGAGGCAATCAGGTAACTCGTTGGCTGACGTTATTCAATTCTGGTCTGCTTTACTTGTCGGTCTGGTGTTGCAGTCATCGGCTTAAAATTCTGCTCCCAGTTGCAATTAAAGCTGAGATATCCATGTAACAGGTTTGGCGTATGCTCATGGTAACTGACTTCAGTATAAGGTGTTGTTATCAGTGATACATTCATGATTTTGAGAAGAGCATCACCGATAGAAAAACTTAACCATCCTTTTTTGTGGCTGATATCAAGATAGTAGCGTGGATTCGGCTTTTTAGGCTATGTAACCAGGCCGGTCTGAAGAGTGAGTGGTCAATCTGATGCGGGCAGTCGAGGTGGTTACAGGTCATGTATAGCCAATCAGGCTGGGTAACCAGATGACTATTTTAGGGAATGCGATCAGCGTGCCTATGGTGATCACATCAGCCACAAAGAAGGGTGTACATCCGCGGAATACATCCTGAACCGTGCATTCAGGTCGTACACCTGCGACCACAAAGCAGTTCAATCCGATCGGTGGGGTGATCAGGCAGAGCTCCGCCATTTTGACCACGATAATGCCAAACCAGATGGAGCAGCCCACGCCGGATAAGCCGAATGCGGATTCAGCTGCGGTGACCGCCTCTCCGCCGTTCAGGGCGATCACGGCCGGATAGACCACAGGCAGTGTCAACAGCAGCATGCCGATGGCGTCCATGAACATGCCGAGTACCGCATAGGCGCAGAGAATCAGCAGCAGGGTCAGCATCGGACTCTGTTCCAGACTGACGATCCAGTCTGAAAAGGCGCTCGGAAGATCGGCAAAGCCGAGGAACCTCACATACAGCAACACCCCCCAGATGATGGTGAATATCATTACCGTCAACTTGGCGGTTTCCATCAGGGAGTTTTTCACTTCCGGCCAGCGTGCCCCCCGGTAGAGTGCCATGCAGAGGATCACGAAGGCGCCCAACGCACCCGCTTCCGTGGGTGTTCCCACACCACCGTAGATGCAGATTACGATAATCGCGATGACAAAAAAGATCGGCAGTGCTCCGGGGAGAGACTGAAAACGCTGTTTCCAGGTAAAGCCGCTGATTGGCGGTCCAAAATTTTTACGGGTCTTGGCCAACAGAATTACCAGGCCTCCGTAAATCAGTGCCGAGACCGCCCCTGGCAGAAAGCCGGCCATCAGCAATGCGCCCACATCCTGCTCCACAATGATCGCGTAGATCACCAGGATAGCCGAGGGTGGTATCAGTGAGGCCAGGGTGCCGCCGGCAGCGACCACCCCAGCAGCGAAGCGTTTGTCGTAGCCTAGCTTTAGCATTTCGGGCACTGCTATGCGGGCAAATACCGCCGATGTGGCCACTGATGCGCCGGAGACCGCGGCAAATCCCGCTGTGGAGAAAACGGTTGCCACTCCCATGCCGCCGGGTAACCAGCCGAGCCAACGTTTTGCCGCTTCGAACAGCGCCCGGGTCAAACCGGCATGATAGGCCAGAAAACCGATCAGGATAAAAGTGGGTATCAGAGAGAGCGCCAGGGTGGAGACTTTGGAGTGGGGGATGGTTCCTGCCATTTTGACGGCCACGCCAAAACCTTTCTCAAATCCCAGCTTGGCGCTAAAGATCCATAACAGACCGAGAAAACCGGCCAGGGCGGCAGCAAAGGCGACCCGCACACCGATGACCACAAATAACAGCATCGCTCCGGTCACCCATAGACCGATGCTGATGGAATCCATGCTGGCCATGGTTTCGATCAGGCTCATGAGCGATCCCTGTTACCTTCAATCTCTCCCATCACCGATTCAGCCTCCTTGGCTGCCACGGTGGCTGCGTTCTCGATCAACGGTACGGCAACCGGTTGTTCGCCACCCTCTTTGAAGGCCCTGGCATACCCCCAGATCTGCAGTATCAGACGTAATGCCAAGACGCTCAGTGCCAGGGGCACTACCAGCTTAGCTGGCCAGGTGGGCAGGTTGATATCCAACGATGAGTCGCCAATGTCGTAGGCCCGCCAGAAATGCAGGTAGGAGCCATAGATCAGGATCAGGGTGACCAGCAGCATCAGAACCACCGAAAACAGTTCGGCAAACCAGAGCAGGCGTCCATGTAACTGGCCAATCAGGATATCCATTCTGATGTGGCCGCCGAGACGTTTGGTGTAGGCGATGCCAAGAAAGGCGATAAAAGCCATCGCCTGTTCAACCCAGTCTACATAGCCGTCAATGGGCATGGAGAACAGCCATCGGCCGAGCACGTTGATTGTAGCGAGTATCACCAATAGGAAGATGGCGATGCCACCGATCAGATTGAGTAACGATTCCAGTCTGAAGAACAGACGATCAGCCAAGCTCAATCGCGATTCATCATTCAGAATGGTTGCTGTATTGGACATGGTCCACCTCTAACCAGGCAGGGCGACGTTGCTGTTGCCACTAATTGGACTATTTCTCAAACAGCTCAGCGGTAAAATCGAAGAGTGCCTGTGAATCAAATTTGCCGGCGAATTTTTTGATCCATTCCGCTCTCACCGATTCTGATAATTTGTTGAGTTCTGTGGTCTGTGCTTGAGTAAAGGTGACCTTGGTGAGTCCTTCATTCTCAACTGCCTTCTGATATTTGCCAGTGGTATTTTCTTCATAGTTCTTTACATAGAAGGCCAATGCTTCATCCACAGAGCCGAGCAGTGCTTCACGATGAGCCGGCTTCAAGCTGTTGAGTGCGTCGGTATTGACGACTACCGGGCAGTTGGCTGAGCCAAGGTTGAGATTGGTGGTATACCATTTGCCTACCTTGTAGGATTTGGTGGCCAGGTGGGCGTGGGGAGCGAAGGAGGCTGCATCAATCACGCCTGAGTCCATTGATTGTCGCACTTCAGAGAAGGGTACGCCGGTTTTGACAGCCCCCAACTTACCCAGAACCCCCATGATACCACCTGGGCCGCGTACCCTGAGCCCCTTGAGATCCGCCAGCCCCTGTATGGCATCCCCCTTACTGACGATATTGTATTGTGGCAGTGGGGTAGGCATCAGCAGTGTGGCATTCCAGCGAGCCAGATCCTTTTTCACGATAGGGTGTTTGAAGACTTTCGTATAGATTTCGGAAACTCTGGTCAGTGAGAGGGTGCGGGAAAAGGGTAGCTCTGTCACCGTAATGCTGGGGTTTTTCGCGGTGTGGTAGAAGGAGCAAAATTGGGCCATTTCAAAAGCACCAATCGAGATACCATCCAGGTTTTCACGGGATTTTGAGAGGCCGCCGTAGGAGATGTTCAGTTTGAACGCGCCCTTGGTTTTCGCTTCAACCAATTCAGCCAGTTTTTCCACATTCTCGGTAAACGCTCGACGTTTTCCCCACAGGGATACGTTCCACTCGGTGGCAGCATAGGTTTCACTGGTGGCGAAAATACCGATCAGTATGGCTGGCAGAAGGCGACTGGCTATTTTGTTCATTGTGTTTCTCCTCCGATATCGCAAACGATTGCTCAATATTGTGTGTGCTTTGTCCTGTTGTACTTCCGATTGGCAGGCCCTGGCATGAACTTGATATTCAAGATCAGAGGTGGGTTTTAAGCATCTACACGTCTGAAGATTAGCAGGAATGGAGGGGCAAGTTTAGGGTCTGTTCGTATTGATCCTATGTCACCTTACGTGCCAGACTACGGCCAAGCAAGATCCTGGTTACCGGCAGCGGCAGGATAGGGTTGAGAATAACCCTATCCTGCCAATGGGCCTATTCCCAGGGGTAGTTGTCGAAGATGGCAATTGGAAAGGGGCCGAACACATCAGGACCGATTTTATATTTAATGAAGTAGTCGCCGGGCGGAATTATGCCTGATGGTGGGCTGTACGCCTCCAGCATGTCACCAGTGCCTGAGGTGGTTTTAGGTGGTGTGTATTCATCAAAAAAAGTGGGTTCATCGTTGTTAGCGGGCCAGAGTTTTGATGATACAGGTTGGCTGGGCCAGACATTACTGACCATGACCATAAAAACCTCACCGTTCTTGCGTACTACTCTGTCAGAAATGGATATGGAGGGTCGCTGTTGGTTGCTCCAATATTCCGGATAACTGGCGACACGGCCATGACCCCTGATATTGAGCCACATGGGGTATTCAAAACCATCCAGCCATTCAGGGTCTATGAGATATCCATCGCCAAGCGCATCAGGTTTGACCGCACTCTCCCAGGTGATGGATAGATCGGTGAAGTTGCCAAGGTTCCTTATGTTGTCAAGCTGAGGAATGCGTGTTGCAAGGATCGCCTCTGATTTGAAGACTTTCCACATGTCGCTGAGGAAGAAAATGTGACCGAGTGAGGATAGGTGCAGACGGTCATGGGATAGCAAGCCGAGCCGGGCGGGTCTGAAATAATTGGTGTGCACAACTACGTCGGCAAGATTCTGGCACTCAGTGTCCAATGCTTTCCACGCGCTTAATCGATCCTGCATAGATGGATCAATGATCTTTTCCAGTTCAGTGGTTTCAGAGGTATACAGTCCAGCCTCACCCGGGATTGTACTTGTAGAGTGCAGATGGGGAATGCAGTACTTCTTTTTTATTTCGGATTCGGATTTACTGCCGTGTTGAATTTCATCATAGGGTATCTGCCTGGAATAGATGATGACGGCATCCGGACTGCCTGCGCGCAGTGCCGCATAGAGGGCTTGTGCATCCGTGATAAGTTGTGAGCTCGATCTGTCGTCAATATTCAGTATGGCGTCGGTAATTCCCAGTTCTATCACGATGACATCAAGATCCATGGAGTTGGTGATCTCCACATAGCTCTTACCGGTCTCCGGGTCGATGCTGTTCAATGCTGTGAAATGGGTAAGTGCACCGGATCCTGTATGGCGTATATCCACATCAATACCCTCGGCATCAAATGCACGTTGTGCCAGGGCCGACCAGGTATCGAACCAGGGAAATACAATCTCAGATGCGCCGAGTACACCAATCTTACCCGCGTCTCCTTTGCATAGCGTGATTGTGTTACCTGTATTGAAGGCGTAGGCCGTGGGTGCGCGCTCAATGCTCCAGCTGACGCCTGAGATCTGGGTGACTTTAACCATTTCATCTCTGCCGTCTTCAAGTCGAAGGATCCTTGCCCAGAACCAGTCACCTGTTTCCAAGGTTGGGAAACCAGACGATGAGGCGACCGTCAGTGTTTGATCGCTCTCAGAAATATTTGAAGTCAGTACAGTGTCTATAACACCAGAACAGTTTTTCTCCGCCATGTAAGGTCTCCGTTATCAGTCTGTTGCCGGTTCCGATAGCTTAGCGTTCAGATTGAATGTCTCTGGTTGTTTGGTTTCGTAGGTGAATGCCACAATCCATATGCCTGAGACTCCTTAATCACGGTGCTCACACATTATTTGGGCTGCAAAGATAGAAGAGATTAATTAAGTTTAGTGCACCAGTGATTGAAATATAATGACCGAAATTGGTTAATAGCTACAACAGCATAGCTGGATTAGTTAGCTTGCAGGGTTGAATTTTGTGAAATTTGTCTGCTTTTGCCTTCAAGCGGTGGTCAGTTTCTGTTTTTTCTGTAACAGCTGCATCATCTCTTCCGCTGGTAGGGGTTTGCTGAAAAGGTATCCTTGGGCCATATCGCAATCCTGTTGTTGCAGATAGTTAAGTTGATCTTCTGTCTCAACCCCTTCTGCAACGACGGTGATTCCCAGTCCATGGGCCATGGCAATGGTGGCATTTACAAGCTCTCTGTCGGCTGGATCGATAGTGATGTCATTAATAAAGCTACGATCGATCTTCAGATTGCCGAATGGGTATCTGCGCAGGTAGCTCAGGGAAGAGTAGCCGGTACCGAAATCATCCATGGTAATGGTCACGCCAAGATTGTTTAACTCTGACAAGGCATCATCGATATAGGTGTGGCCACTCATCAAAACACCTTCTGTGATCTCCAGAACCACAGTATTTCTGGGGATTCTGCATTGAGCCAATGCCGCTTTTATCTGTTTTACCAGATTGGGATCCCTGAACTGTCTTGGTGAGATATTGATGGCAACTTTAAATGGTTTGCCGAATTGATTCTGCCACTGTGCTGTCATACACAGAGCCTGTTTAATCACAAATTGACCTAACGGTATGATCTGACCGGTCTGTTCAGTGATTGGAATGAACTCATCGGGTCTGACCTCACCCAATGCCGGATTGTGCCATCTTAGCAGGGATTCGGCGCCAATGATTTCGTGTTTGGCAATGTCGAGTATCGGCTGATAGTAGAGTTGAAACTCATTTCTCTCAAGTGCACCATGCAGCTGCTCTTCAACCTGCAATCGTCTTGATATTCCTTTATTCATCTCGTGAGTAAAGAAGTTAAAAGTGTTCCGTCCCTGTTCTTTGGATTGATACATGGCGGTATCAGCGTTGCGTAGAAGTTCTGCCGGGTTGTCCCCGTCGCTGGGATATATTGAGATACCGATACTGGCTGTGAGTATCAGTTCTCGTCCATCCAGAATAAAAGGTGGCTTGAAGCAATTGAGTATTTTTTCTGCGATTGGCAGTACTTCCTTTTCTGTATGTAGACTGCCCAGCAGTATGATGAATTCATCCCCTCCCAGTCGAGAGACCGTGTCATCAATGCGCACAGAATCTTTCAAACGCTTGGCTGCCTGAATCAGTAATTTATCGCCTGCTTCGTGGCTCATGGAATCATTGACCTTCTTGAAGTCATCCAGGTCGAGAAACAGCACAGCTGCCATATGCTGATTTCTCTGTGCCTCCTTGATGATCTGAGAGAGTCGATCAAGCGTAAGAAAACGGTTGGGCAGGTTTGTCAGACTGTCATAATTGGCTTGATGCAGGATCTTTTTTTCCTGCTGTTTCTGCAGGCTGATATCCTCTTTGACAGCCAGGTAGTGACTGGTTGAACCTGATTCATCCACTACCGGCGCTATGTATGCCCGTTCCCAGTACAGGTCGCCGTTCTTTTTGCGGTTCTGCAGTTCACCGCGCCAGGGTTGCCCTGATACGATGGCCTGCCAGAGCTCTTTGAAGTGCTCTGCTGGGGTGTTTTCCGATTTAAGAATCCGTGGATTCTTACCCAGCACCTCGTTGGCCTCATATCCGGAGGTGATTTCGAACGCTCTATTGACATATTCGATGTTACCGTTGGTATCTGTCATGACAACCGAAACGGGGCTCTGTTCTATTGCCTGAAGCAGGGTTCGAATGCGTTTTTCCGCCTGTTTACGATCACTGATATCACGGAAATTTATAACCGCGCCAACTATTTTGCCCTTACGGTGGATCGGATTGCTGGAGTATTCCACCGGAAACGAGGTACCATCTTTGCGCCAGAATAGCTCATTATCAACAGTGTGAACCGTGCCACCTTTGAGTACTTCAAGCATGCAGCATTCGGAGGCAGGGTAGGGTGAACCATCGCTGCGAGTGTGGTGGATTAATTCATGGTTGCCACGGTTGATCAGCTCTTCCGGGCTATAACCGAGCATGCGTGAAGCAGAGGGGTTGACGAAAGTGGTGATTCCCTGATTATCCACCCCGAAAATGCCCTCCACAGTCGTATCAAGCAGTAGCTGTAACTGATCTTCAGCCTGTTTGCGGTTTTCAATGACCTTTCCGACTCTGGTGAGTGTGACAAGCAGCAGGTAGGCGGATAGGCCCAGTGCGATGACCACCACGGGTATGCGAAAGCTGTCATAGAGGCTCTCACTCTCTTTGTATTCGTTGGATAGATGTGAGATTTTCTCCTGGCTGTCATAGAGTATTCGGGCGGCATTTTCTTGTGTTCTTTGCAGTATGGTATTTATGGTCTTGATCAAATTGATGATGCGGACCTGCAGATCTGCGGGTTCGTTGGGGAAAAGGTCAATTCTCGATTTGATCAATTGGTAGAGAAGTTGTGCTTGTTCCTCCAGATTATGAATCGCCGGTCCCAACTCGAGTACTTCAAGAACATACCCCTCTGACTCAGGCAGGTAGTAATTGGCGACCAGATTCATGGAGTTCTGACCTGGAATGTTGGTCGCAATCTCGTCTTTGAAAACACCGCCGTTGTGCAGTATGGCGAGCCCTTCCTTGATTATCATCAGGTTGTCGTCGAAGCGCTTTTTTACGACTTCAAGCTCAAGGCGGTTATCCAGTGTACTGAGTTTAAAAACAGAGGCCTTTGCGGAAAACAGACGTTGATAGATCGACAGTCCTATCTCCTGACGTGCTTTTTGGTTGTCGAGCTGGTTTTCTATTTGATTGGCTTTGCTTCTAAAGCCAGTATGAATACCAACCAACACCACGACAATAGCCAATATGGATAGGGCCAGGCCAATGATCTGTCTTTGGATCGGGTGTTCGGTGAGTTGTAGCATACTTTCCTAGATATTCCGGTCAACTGTATAGAGGCCGTAGCGCTCGAAAATGTTTCGGCCTACTTCAGATGAGGCATAATCCATGAATTTTTTTGCAAGTTCAGGATATTTGGAGGTTTTTAACAGTCCCAGTACCAGCTTTTTCTTTGCCGCATATTTGTCATCGATGGGGAGTGCATCAATCAGCTCTGCATTTTCCGGCCATGTGGCTGTGGCATACCAGTTGATTACCAGATCAGCTTCACCCTTCTTCAATACATCAATCAAACGTTTGGAATCCGTTGTCAATTCTTTCGCATTTTGCAACGCTTGATTGAATATTCCCGCAGCCGTGAGGATTTTTTTCGTCTCTTTGCCGATGCTGCCAGTATCCGGATTGCCGATCACAATGTACAAATCCGGGTTCAGTAGGGTCGTCACTCCAGCTGGGATGTTCTTCGGATTGCCTTGACGGACCATGATGGCTGCCTTGTTGTAGCCGATATGGGTTGACGCTTCAATCAGATCGTTCTCCATGGCTTGCTGGATGTAGGATTCAGAGCCAGGTAAATAGAGGTCCCCCAGACGATTGAACTTGATCGACCTGAGCAGATTTCCAGAGCCACCCTTAATAATGGAAATCTTAATATTTTCCTGTTCTTCCAGAATCGCTGCAATTTCCGATACCGGCTTGATCATGGTGATGCCACAGTAGACGAGCAGTTCTTTCCTGGGGAGGGCTTGCTCGGGTGAGAGGCTCGATCGGTTGATGATATAGACTGAGAGGATCGAAATCACAAGCAAGCTAAGGACGATAATGGCGCTTTTTCTCATCAGGTAGTAAATCCAGTATTAAAAGTTTTACTTCTTTCCTGGGTTGAAAAACTCTATAGTCCGTGCCTACTGGCTATATATTTCAACCTGCATGGTTGTTCAGTGCAACTTTCGATGAAAGGCTGCTGGTAGATGCCTTAATAGCAGTAGCCCTAGGGCCTGTTAACACGAATCCAATACGTCCTGTTGTGCCTGAAAAAGTACCAATCAAGGCGCGAGGAACGTAGGCTGGTTGTTCCAGATGAGCGACGAGCAACGGTTCGTGGTGCTTTTTCAGGCGCAACCCCCTTATTGATGTCGAAGAGGAGGTTGGGTCTGTTTTTGCGCCCAGCAGCACTATCATTCGCTGATGTAGAATAACCACACCACACTCATTCAGCCTTGCTGAGTATAGAAACAGTCCCAGCAGGACAGTTTGGATTCGCGTTAACAGCCCCTGGTCACCGGGTTAGTTAAGTATAATATTTGGTGTTCGAAATAGAAGTGCAAATTTCTATCGATCGCCATGGAAATCAGGACAGCGCAATGTCAGCAGAACAGTGGATGGATTTCCTGGTGTTATTGATTCATTAGCAGTGCGAATTAAATTCACGTATTATTTGATGGATAACAATATATAAGGTGATAATATTTGCGAGAATGACACCGATGAACACCAGGGCATCTAACCCGGAACGGACCCTCTTACCACGGTTTTCAACCTGATTTAGTAAAAGACTTAGTTTCATGTCAGTAGAAGACGAGCATGATGTGCTTTTCATGCAGCACGCCCTGATGTTAGCGGCGCGGGCTGAGCAGTTGGGCGAGGTGCCGGTTGGGGCTGTTGTGGTCAGAGAAGGCAGATTGATTGGTGAGGGTTGGAATCAGCCTATCGGTGGTCATGATCCTACCGCCCATGCCGAGATCGTGGCATTGAGGGATGCTGCGATTAAGGAGCGGAACTACCGCCTTCCGGACACTACTTTGTATGTCACCCTTGAGCCCTGTCCCATGTGTGCCGGTGCGATTGTCCATGCCAGGGTCAAGCGGGTGGTCTATGGGGCGGCAGACCCGAAAGGTGGCGCAGCCGGCAGTGTTTTCGACCTGTTACCCACGGATAGTCGATTCAATCACCGTGTCGAGGTGGAAGGTGGTTTGATGATGGAGCAGAGTGCCAAGCTGTTGCAGGACTTTTTCAGGCGTAAACGCATTAAATAAAAAGCATGAAATTGATAGAACACTCTTTTGCCTCACTCAGGCCAGTCCAACTCATTTGTCTGTTGATCTCAGGATCTCTCTCCGTCTCGTTGTCTGCACAGCCTCTGACAGATTATCAGCGCTGTCTGCTACAGCAATTAGATCGTGCGGCAGAGACTCAAACGGTTGCGGATATCAAGGCACAATGCGCTGTGGAATTGGCTGAGCAATCGGCGGCAAAAGGGGCGATGGATGAGGCGGCTCAGAGTGAGCAGCCGGAGAGTGGTTCGATGATTGCCAATCGACGCGATGCTGAAAAGGCAACCCGCCAGAATCCATTTGTGATCTCCCCACACAAACAGAATTATGTGCTATTGGCATCCTACAATGCGGAACCGAATTTTCAGGTATACAACATTCCTGAGTCCGATTTTGACCGCTGGGAGATGAAATTCCAGCTCAGTTATAAAATGCCGGTGGTCGAAGGGTTGTTTGGCAGTGATGTGGATCTCTATGCCGCCTATACCAATCTCTCCTTCTGGCAGGCCTACAACCGGGATATCTCATCTCCCTTCCGAGAGACCAATCATGAGCCAGAACTGTTTTTGGTTGTACCGGATATGTGGCCGGACGAATGGCAGCTGGATGGATGGCGCAATGCGCTGATGCAGTTTGGAGTGGTACATCAATCGAATGGACAGGGTGGTTTTCTATCCCGCAGCTGGAATCGTCTCTACGCAGACTTGAAGTTTGAGAAACGGAATTTCCTGTTAGGATTCAAGTCCTGGTATAGAATTCCGGAAGATAACGACGATAACCCCCATATTGATGATTATCTCGGTCGCTATGAGATCCATGGCTTATACAAAAAGCGCCAGCAGACTTTCAGCCTGATGCTGAGAAACCTGTTTGACGGTGAGAGCAGGGATACCATAAAACTCGACTGGAGTTTTCCGCTTTACGGCCGTTGGCGGGGTTACTTACAATATTTCAACGGTTATGGCGAGAGCTTGATCGATTTTGATGCCAAGAGTCATCGTTTGGGCTTCGGCCTGCAGTTGACCGACTGGTTATGATTGGCTTTGCGTAGCCGCTCAACAACAATCCAAAACAGAGCCGACTCTGATGCAACTTCCTCAACTTCAACAACTGACCGAAATGGTAAAACAGGCTGCTGTCAATGAGGTCAGGTCGAGATTTCAGCAAACCGATTCTAGAAAGAAGCTCGACGGCACTCTCATCACGGCGGCTGATCTTGGCTGTCAGCAGTGGTTGACTGATGCACTGAAGCAGTCGTGGCCGGACATCCCGCTGCTGGGTGAAGAGATGACGCCGGCACAACATGATCAGCTATTGGATAATAGCGACTCCGGTCTATGGGTGCTTGATCCCCTGGATGGCACAGCCAACTTTGCCGCTGGATTTCCTCACTTCAGTGTCTCCCTCGCTCTGGTGCAATCCGGGCAGGTCGTCCAGGGGGTTGTCTATGACCCCATGCGGGACGAGTGTTTTAGTGCGGAGCAGGGTGAAGGGGCCTGGCTGAACGGGGCAAGGTTAGAGTTGAGTTCGTCTGAAACCGCGCTTGAGGAGTGTATCGCGGTGGTCGATTTCAAGCGGCTCTCTCCAACCCTGGCCACAGCCCTGGCGGTTGAGCCCCCTTTCCGTTCACAGCGAAGTCTCGGCTCTGTGGCGCTGGATTGGTGTTGGATGGCCGCAGCTCGTGGGCAAATCTATCACCATGGTGGGCAGTCTCTCTGGGATTATGCAGCGGGGCGTTTGATATTCGCTGAAGCGGGTGGCTCTTTTTCCGCCCCTGAAGTCAACCTTAGCCTGGGAAAACAACCGGCGGTGGCAGCGGTTTCCACGCAGTTGCACGATCTCTGGTGGGAGTGGCTCGAGCGGATGGATAAGTGTTGACAGGACCTAGGACTACAGGGCGTCAGGTGTTATTGAAAGGACATGACTGGCATCGTTTTCCGACTCGGCTTTCCTGGTAGCTTCGATCTTGCGTAACTGCCATTTCAGCAATTCATAATAGGCCCTGATGTTGTCAACGTAGTTAACCGGTTCCTTACCCCGGGCATAGCCTCTTTTCAGGTTCTTGTACCATTTCTTCAGGCTCAGCTTGGGGAGGTGTTTCTTTACTTCCACCCATTTGTCAGGGTCACCACCAAGCTGTTCTGTGAGTATCCGGGCATCTTCCAGGTGGCCAAATCCCACGTTGTAGCCAGCCAGTGTCAGCCATAACCGGTCTGGCTCCTGAATCCGCTCTGGCAGTCGGCGCTTGATGAACTGCAGATATTTCGCTCCGCCGGTAATACTCTGTTGTGGATCGAGGCGACTCTCTATTTTCATATGCTTGGCAGTCGCCAGGGTCAGCATCATTATGCCCCGAACGCCGGTGGGGGATTTTGCCTTCGGATTCCAATGGGATTCCTGGTAGCCGATGGCCGCCAGCAGACGCCAGTCCATTCCGATCATTTCTGCCGCTTGTTCAAACAAGGCACGGTATTTGGGTAGACGGTTTTTCAGGTGGCGCAGGAAGGTGCGTAGTTCGACAAAATTGAGCCGCCCGATATGACCATAGTGGCGTTCAATGAGTTGTGGAAGGGTGCCGTCTTCCCGTATGCGGTTGAAAAAGACCTCCATCGCCTGATAAAGGCTGGCATCTTCCGCATGGGCCATGGCCCATGCCAGGGGTTGAGGTTCAGTGAGATTGAAGCCAACCTTGATATGCGGCATGAAACGTCGGGTAACGGCAAACTCATTCGAGTCGGCAATGGTGAAATCGATGGTTTTATCCTCCACCATCTGCATCAGTTCGGCGCTCTCCAGATTGTCATGGCTGGTCCACCTCAATACCGGGTAGTCCTTTTGCAATCGCAATAGCTCTTCCTCATGACTGCTGCCGGCCAGTATATGCAGATCCTTGTCCAGCAGGTCTTCGATCTTGCGCGGACGGTGGGTTCCACCCCGATAGATGACCTGCTGGGTTATCTCCTGATAGGCGGGACCGAAACGGATAATCGATTGCCGCTCCGGGGTGACGGTCAATCCTGCTGCGGCCAGATGGGCATCCCCATTGATGACCGTGGGCAACAGATCGTCAAAACCTTCTGGGATGATGAAATGGGGTTTGACGCCCAGTTCCTCGGCAAACCGCTGCACCAGATCGTACTCGAGTCCGGTCAAGCCTTCAGATCCTTCATATAGGGTTGTACCGCTGTTACGTGTGACCACGCGCAGCTCTCCGGATGCCTTGATACGTTCAACCAGTGGCGGCGGGATGCTGCAGCTGCCGATCAGCAGCGAGAGGGCTGTCAGCAGACAGGCGGCGAGTTTGGTCGTTGAGGGAAGCTGCATCTATGTCAGGATCTATCGATTACTTTTAGTTATGACAATAAGAATTGTCGCAGGATCCATTGGCTCATTTGTTATCTTTGATATTGGCTCTGGCATAGTCTCTAGCTTAGGGCCTGTTAACAGGCCCTAGTTTAGTAGGTATTGTATAAATATAGTATCTACGGCTATTGAATCGGATACCATTGGTAATCCAATTCTTGGGTCTTGGCATTGATTTTAGGCAATTAACTGGATTTATCGGTAGAATTTACCGGAATCAACTACCGAAATAGGGTTATTACCGCTATTTTTATCACTTCGGAGAGGTGCCGGAGCGGCCGAACGGGCCTGACTCGAAATCAGGTGATCCCTCACGGGGTCCGAGGGTTCAAATCCCTCCCTCTCCGCCAAACAGGCAGACATCTATCCAGTAGGATGAAATAGTGCAGTGTACAGCTCACACAGATACCAATGAATGTAACCCTCTTCCAGGTTATTTGTGCATGTCTGAAGTTGTTCACGATATCGAGTGGTCGACGGATTAATAAACCGTGCTTACCAGTTTAACCACCGGTTTGATTCTGGGTATTTCCGCCGGACTGGCGCCAGGGCCGTTGTTGACCCTGGTGATCTCCGAGACTTTGCAACACAATATCGGCTCAGGTATCCGGGTTGCGCTTGCCCCGCTGATTACCGATCTGCCGATCATTCTTGTGATGTTGTTGATCGTCAACGAACTGTCTTCCATGCAGCCGGTACTGGGTCTGATCTCACTGGCCGGGGGCTGCTTTGTTTTCTATCTCGGCTATCAAAATATCCTGACAAAAGGGGTCGAGCTGGATCTGCAACCGAAAGAGGCCAGATCCCTTTTAAAGGGAGTCCTGGCCAACACGCTGAGTCCTCATCCCTACCTGTTCTGGTTCAGTGTCGGTGGTCCGATCATGGTCAAAGCAATGGATTCCGGCATTGTTGCACCACTCATATTCATGTTCAGTTTTTATACGCTTCTGGTGGGTTCGAAAATCGTATTGGCCATTGCTGTAGGTAGATCGAAGCAGTTGTTAAGTGGTTCACTCTATCTCACCATGCTCCGTTCTCTTGGCCTGTTATTGTGTGTGTTGGCCCTGTTTCTGATCTCCGATGGATTTAGCCTGTTGGGAGTGTGGTAGAGGTCGATTGTGAGGCGCTGTCAACAAGAGACAGGTCTTTTTGCATGGTGTCTGCATTGATACGCTTTACCCCCACAGCTTACCAGTGAATAGCCGATAATCTTCTTCCTCTACAACTGTCCAATCTACAGGACGCTTTGTTTGATCCAGCATGGAGTGCTGCCTCTTTTGAATTGTAAGAACAATATGAGGAGGGGAGTCATGAGTCGGATTAATGATGAAGTACTGGCGGCGAACAAAGGCTATGCCGCTGAGTTTGGAGATAGAGCTAAGCTACCGATGCCTCCGGGAAGACGCTTTGCCATATTGACCTGTATGGATGCCAGACTGGATCCTGCAAAATTTGCCGGTTTGTCAGAAGGTGATGCCCATGTGATACGCAATGCGGGTGGACGGGCCAGTGACGATGCGATCCGTTCCCTGGTGATCTCTCACAAGTTACTCGGCACCCATGAGTGGTTTGTGATTCACCATACCGATTGCGGGATGGAAACCTTCACCAATGAGATCATGTCAGACCTGCTGTCGAGCAGCCTGGAGACTGCCACGATTGATGAGACTGGTTGGCATGATACGGGTAAAGGTCCGGGCTCAACCGAGGGACGTTACATCAATTGGATGACCATCTCGGATAACAAAAAGAGTGTCATCGAAGATGTTCAACGCATCAAGCACCATCCTTTGGTGCCTGACGATATACCGGTGCATGGTTATCTTTATGATTGTGCAAGCGGAAAACTGATTGAAGTCACGGGTGTCTGATATCTGCCAGTCATGGGTAACCGGTGATCAGGGTATGAACCGCTCTACTCTGTTGCAGGAACAGACCCTGAGTCACCGGGTGTATGAGTTTCAGGCGACTATGCCGGAGTCTCTCTTACCACCAGATCACTGTAGGCATGCCATGTGGCATGGGCTGCCAGTGGAAATCCGATGATCAGGCCGACGAACATGGTCAGGAATCCGGCAATGATGATGGCAACCAGAATCCCCCCCCAGAGCAGTAGTTGCATACGGTTGTGACGCATCGCGCTCCAGCTGGTCTGGATGGCATCAAAGGCGTTGCAGTTGCGGTCAAGCAGCATGGGTACACTGATGGCGCTGATACTGAAGATCATGAAGGCGATGACAGCACCACTGACGGTTCCGGCAACCAAAAGCTGAAAGCCATTCCAGGTACCGAACAGGGTGACCAGAAAGCCCTGCCAAGTGGCCGGGGTAATGCCGGTGAAGGTCAGCGCGATGATCAGATGGGCCAGGGTTACCCAGGCGATCAACGCTACCACCAGAATCAGTCCCATACTGAAGATGTTGAAATAGTTGTCTTTGATCGAGTCTGCCGCCTGTTTGAATGAGGGGGAGTTACCCGATTCGATCTGACGGCTGAAGGCATACAGGCCTATGCCCAACAGGGGAGCTACCAGGAAAAAGCCGGCCAGTAACTGGGGCAGTAGAAAATAGGACTCATTGGTGATGATCAGCAGCATCAGCAGATAGCTGATGGCAGTCAGAGCCAGGCCGTAGGAAAGACTTTTAAATGGGGCGGTTTTGATGTCCTGCCAACCTGCAGAGAGCCACTTCCACGGCTGTTCCGAATTGATCTCCTTGACCTCTGCAATGGTTACCGGCTGGTCATCATAGTGGTGTATCACCGCATGATTCATGCTGATCTCCTCCAAATCATTACTAAATTAGTTGTTTTTTATAATTTATGATCACAGATTCCGAGCCATCCATGATCAATCCATCATGCTCGGGATGATGAAATTTGAACTAGGGCCTGTTAACACTAATCCAATGCGCCCTGCTGGGGCTGTTTTTGTGCCCGGCAAGGCAGAGTGAGCGTGGTGTAGCCCGGCTACATGAGCGAAATATAACGCCGCTGGGTGCAAAAACAGCCCCAGCCCTCCGGGTTGTGCCTGAAAAAGCGCCACTCGGCGTTGCTCGTCGCTCACTTGGAATAACCAAACTTCTCTCCTCGCGCCTTGATTGGCGCTTTTTCAGGCACAACAGGGCGTATTGGATTAGTGTTAACAGGCCCTGGTCTGTGCTTGCTTGACTGATCGACAGTCTGCTTGATCCAGACAAAATATCTCTCTAAATATAGCGGAATTCTCGAATGGGTCATGAAATGGCCTAGAGAGGCTGTCGTTCTGCCGCGGTGAAACGCTTCAGTCGATAGAGTTTCCACGGCTGCTGTTGCTGCTGACACATGCCGTAGCGAAAGGGTGGTGTCAGATAGGGCAGGGTGTATCGCAGGTCGGTAAACCAGATACAGGTTTCACCCGGGAATTGGTCCAATCGATAAAGGATCGGGAAATGGGCGAACTGCCTGAACTTCTGCAGTTGATCCTGCTGCCAGGCGATTGAAACCAGTGGGGTTTGTCGGGCCTGGTCAGTGGGTAGCCGATAGGTTTTCCACGTCAGGTTGTGTGCCCCCCGGTAGTCCCTGAAGATTGCCTGGTGCTCGGCGGTCAGGCTTAGATAGGCGACCTGGTAGTGGCTTTGGTGGCGATTGATCAGTTGCCAGTAGAAGGGCGAGAAGGGTTGTGGCAGTGCATGCAGATCCGTCGCTTGGGGGAACTGTCTGGCTGCCACCTGCAGGGCTTCCGATTTAAGCAGCCACTGACCACTCAGATAACCACTCAGAATAAGCAGACCACTCAGGGCCACCCTGCGGGGAGGGTGGCGGAGCAGTAGCAGCAGGGTAACCACAATAATTGCAGTGAAATAGCCATCGATGAAAAAACTGATCGCCAGGCTATAAGAGGTTGTTGCGATAGGGTAAAAGAGTTTAATCCCGAACGGGGTCAAGAGGTCCAACGGGAGGTGGGAGAGCAGGCCCAGACAGCAGAGGGCATAGGTCGTTCGCCAATGGTTTCGCGCCCACCGCCAGGGGAGGCTGCAGAGTGTCAACAGAGCCGCCCAGAGGGGAATCAGCAACAGAGAGTGGGTGGCGCTGCGATGCCAGTCGGCGAGAAAAAGTAAGGGGTCTATCCAGAACCCCAGGTAGTCGATGTCGGGAAAGGCGGCCGCCATGCCGGTGATGACCATGCGCCGGGGGAGCTCGTTGGATCCGGCCGACGGTGTGCGATGCAGGGCGGCAGTGCAGACCGCGCCGAACAGGGCATGGGTTATGGTATCCATCTTTGGCAGCTATCGCAGTTCAGTGGACGATGCTACCGTTCTCCTGTTGCTGATTTGACGAATCCGATGTCTCGGGCCTATAGGCGTCCGCTTCTGCTGCAGCAGTCAGTAGGTTGAAAGACTCGGCCCTACTCAGTAGTCGGTCGAGCAGCTTCGCTGTCTTCTCCGCACCGCTGGAATCATCAAACAGCCAGTGCGCGAATGTGCTGAGATAGATGCCGGTTGTAACCACCTCTTCACCGATCCGCTTCAGATCTATCGAGTCGCGATGGGCTGCCTCAAGGAACCATTGGACGGTACGGCTGATTCTCAACAGACCGAGCACCTGCAGGTGGAGATGGCCCAGTTCAAACTTGTAGCCAAGCATCTCCCGGCTCACTTTTCGTTGATTCTGCATCGAAGTGAGCCAGCAGAAGATCGATCGATGGATACGTTCTCTCGGGGTGAGCCACTGATAATCCTCCTGTGCTGCATCGGCCAGCATGGCTCGGTCCGCCCGGTCGTACCAGGCTTCAACAAGATCATCTTTCTGTCGGTAGTAACGTTGCACAGTCTGCAGGTCGATCCCCATCTCTTCCGCTACTTGGTGGAGTCGAATGGACTCCCATGAGTTCTGCCCGGCCATTCGTACTGCGAAATCGAGAATCTTTTCCGCCAATTCATCAGGCGGCTGTGTATCAGTTTTAGGTTTCTGGTATGCCATCATGGATACCTCTCTGTTGGTGTTAACAGACCCTGAATTATTTGAATTATAGTTACTGCAGACGGATGGGCATCATGGAAGATATGGCAAGATACGTGGTATTTGCGAGTAAACTCTTTACTCGACAGGTGGATCATATGTGATGAGACCATTGGTGATTATAAAAGCCTGACCCATGGGAGACCTGAGCATGCACGGCAACTGTTTAATCAGGGTATTACCTAGCCATTTCATGGCTGGCTTGTTGGTATTTGTGATGGTGTTTAACGCCCATGGTAAAACCCTTACAGACGAGGAGGATTTTTGGGAGGAGCCAGAGATCGAGGTCAATGAAGGGGTGCTTGAGTTTCTCTCTCAGCCACCTGAGAAGCCGGTTCACCATCATCAGAATCAGATTACCATTACCCGGTCTAGCCTGCAGGATGGCTGGGTCGAACTCTCACAATGTCACCACCATCTCGATCCGGTGCCCCGCCTGGAGATCGTCTATCACCCGCAACGCATCCGTGACATCCGCATCGTCTCATCAAACAATATCGGCCATGCCGAGGTGGTCGGGCACAAGCTGGATCTCAGTGATGTCAAACGATCCGCTGAGATCTGTCTGAGTGCTCAAAGCAGGGCGTTGCACAATCTGGGAGAGGGGCTCTACCAGTTACGCAATGGTCCTTATATGCGCCGCTTTCTGGATGGCTACTATCCTATGCAACTCAGTCTGGAGGTTCGTTATCCAGCGGAGCGTATCGAGCTGAGCGGTCAGCAGCCTTTGCCCGAAGGGGGGGTTGATCAAGAATCCATGAATGGCCTGTTCAAGTGGAGTGGCTGGTTCACTGGCAAGCTATCGACGCAACTCGATTTCATGCTCAATCCGCTGAGTGAATAGTCGCCTTTAGGAATGTTACTCAGACTCTGATTCGGTTTTGGAGTCGACCCGTTTGCTGCCCAGGCGTATGGCGTGTTTGCCGAATTTTCCACTCACCTCATCCAGGGTTTGATAGAGCCGGTCCTGCCTCACTTCGGTGTGTGGCGCCGGATCTCCAAACAGATCCGGCTGTCTCTCCAGCTTATCGATGGCGCCATCCCAGCCACTGATGCCAAGACCGATCAGCCGTACCGGCTGATCATCCCAGGGTTCATTGCGATAAAGCTCCCAGGCGGTTTTGAATATCTCCTGATCCGCTGAAGTCGGGGTCGTCAAGCTGCGGCTCCGGGTATGGGTGTCGAATCCACGAAAACGGATTTTCAGGGTTACCAGGCTCCCCTTGCGATGCTCCTGGCGGGCCACATATCCCACCTCCTGGGCCGACCAGTGGAGGCTCTCCCGCAGGATAGCCGGATCGGTGATGTCCTGGTCAAAGGTTGTCTCTTTGGAGATCGACTTGCGTGTCGACTGATCATCGACCCTGTCTGAGGCGATGCCCTGTGCCTGCTGATAGATATTGGTGCCCGCTAGATTACCCAGCTGACGGCGCAGCTCCAGCAGGGAGAGTCGACGTACATCGGCAATCGTGCGTAGCCCCAGACGCTGCAGGATGGGTGCACTCTTGCTACCGAGGCCACGCAGTACCGTCAGTGGCAGGGGGTTGAGAAACGCTTCGACCTGATCTGCTGTGACCACTGTCAGTCCATCCGGTTTCTGATAGTCCGAAGCGAGTTTTGCAATCAGACGGTTTGGTCCGATTCCCACCGAGGCGGTCAAGCCAACCTGATCGTGGATCAGCTGTTTTGCCTGCTGGCCGATCGACTCGGCATTACCGATCAGAAGCTCCATGCCGGTGATATCGAGAAAGGCTTCGTCTACAGAGACCTTCTCCACTACCGGTGAAAGGCTCTGCAGGGCAGTCATGATCTGTTGGGAAACCGCGCCATACCGGTTGATATCCGGACGCAGGTAGACAGCTTCCACCGGCAGGCGCCTGGCAGCCTCGCTGATCGGCATGGCCGAACGTACGCCGTAACGTCTGGCCTCATAGGAGCAGGTTGCCACAACCCCCCGCCTGCCGGGTTTTGCACCAACCACCAGGGGGCGGCCCTGGTACTCCGGATGGTCCCGTTGCTCAATCGAGGCAAAGAAGGCATCCAGATCGATATGCATAATCAGGCGTTCACTCATGGTGAGAGTTTATACCAATTAACCGGGAGGAAAATCTTGCTTGGGAGTGCTTTGGTTTTTCGATCGCAAATCGATTTTGCAGTTTTTGCTGGTTTCGTCAGGCGGTTCAAGCAGCCAGGCCCTGGTTAAACCTAGATTCCGCAGTTGACCGCTCCATTCTAACAGCAGGTTATTGATGTCGAAGGAAATAGTTTCGATGCTCATGGTCACCTGCTGGATGAATCACGCTACAGGGCGAATTGCACGCTTGTGGCGGCGCATGGCGGCGTTGCAACTCCTTGCAATAGCGGGCTACTGCGCGTCGTTGCGCCTTGCCCTGCACCCCCACAAGCGCACACTTCACCCTGTCCAACTGCGGATTCTAGGTTAAACGAAAAACCCGATTCAGATGACTGAATCGGGTTCTCTTTATCAAATGATCCTAAATTGCCTTACAGGATTTTGATACTCCAGTAGCCGATGATATCCCCATCCCGGATATCCGGGCCGACGGATCCCTTGCCCCAGAAGTAGTCGTTCATATTCGACATGCCATTGTTACCCAACACACCCATTACCACCGGGACTACACCGGAAGGTTGGTTGGTGTCGGTTGCTTCGAACCAGGAGGTTTTCACTGTCATCGGGCTGCTTTTCAGCATATTGTCCGCGAACTCCCCGGAGAAGCTGTTCCAGGCATAGGCATTGGTATGGAAACCGAGCAGCAGGTGAAGCCCATCGAACTCCTGTTTCCAGCGATCGAAGCGCGACATGCCGCTCCAGTCGTCCTTGAGTACCTGACAGGAGAGCAGAGCGAGCCACTCAAGATCCTTGTCGCCCCAATCATCGGTGGCGTCATCATGATCCAGGGTGCCGTCGTCATGGCTGTTATCTTCGAAGGTGAATCCACCACCATAACCATGACCGACATAGAAGGTCATATCGGTATTGTCGATCCAGTTGCTGTCTTGACTGGCTTTGAAGTCCTGCTCCCAGGCTAGGGTTCCCGACCAGCTGAAGCGCTCAGTGACACCCGCACTCTGCATGCGATCGATAAAGCCCTGCTCAAGATCACCAAACTCATTGGTCACCGCATTCTCAGTACCGTAATCGGTAATGCCACCTATCGCTTCTACCGCCGGGATCAATGTTTCGAGCATGGCTGTGACGGCATTGGTGAAGAAACGACTGATCGCGGACTCGTTATGTTGTGAGACCAGATTGGCAGGCAGGTTGGCAGTGACCACACGCTGAATACCATTAGCATCGGTCACCGTGACACTGACGCTCTCTTCGCTGATGCCGTCACGCTGCTGCGGATAAAAAGAGATCGTTGAACCGTTCCTCTCCTGAAGTTTTGCACGAGTGGCGCTCCAGTCGATCTGGTAGGGGGGCATTCCGCCATTGATATCGACCTTTGCATTGACTGTTTTGCCATCAAACCAGCTGTCGAGTGTCACTTCCGGAACATATTCGCTACTGTCAACTGCGGGGATCAGTTGATGCAGAAGATTGACGATCTCACCATCCACGACGGCCGTTCCACCGCAATCATAGTGTGGCTGGATGGTCTTCACTGAGGTCATTTCCAGGCTGGGTGCAAAATAGACCAGTTGGGTGGTGATGTTGAGTTTTTCGAAGGCTTTACTCTGTTCGCCACTCAGAAGCTTCTCACGACATTGCAGTTTGGCTGCGGTGTGATCGATGACTGGCACCGGTTCACCCTGTTGCAGCGAGCGGTTGGCAAAATAGAGCTGGGTGGTGTTGCCTTCACTGCCTACGGTTGTGGAGATTTTTGCACCGGGTCCGATCAGTGGAATGTCGCCGGCGTAGAGTTGCAGGTCCACCTTGGTATCGATCATTTGATCAGCCAGGAGTTTGCCATCGATATCCACCGCCTCGAATTGTGTGTGACGCAGTATCGGTTTATAGACTTGTGGCAACAGACCGATCTCATCCAATGAGCCTTCCAGCTGATGCAGGACCACATCCTCTTCAATCGGCTGGATCATTGACAGGGCATCAAAATCGATCTGTTCAATGGTGGTTGATCGCTTCTCTTCGTCCGCCTCACCCCGACCGGCAATCCGGGTTGGGATGTACTGGTGATTTTTCAAATCGATGTAGCTGAGTTCACCGGTTCGTTGTACCGTCTCGAAATCGATGCGATCCGGGTTGGCGTCAAGTAGCTTCGACAGTTGATAGGCTTGATTTTCCGACAGGCCATTATCGATTGCGTGATAGACCGGTAGATCCTTGGCGAATGCATGCCCCTGCAGGCCAATGGCTGAACAGCACAATGCGATCGTTACCGCTTTATTGGATTTTTTTACAATATCCATGTGTATGATCCTTTAATTAAATCGTGTGAGAAAGAACTGGATGATCCGTTAACTACCTGGATGCTCCCTTGAAGAACGATCCCTGATCGAACTGGGTGTTAAGCTACAGAAACCGGACCGGCATTGGCTGTGGAAAATTACCAAGCAGGTAGATGATTTGTTCACATTCAGAACAAGTGCGTGAGTGATCGGTGTGGAATCGTGCTGCCGGATGGGAGAGCTTTGTTTGGTGAGATAACGGTTGTTGGATCGTCGGTGGTTGTTTCTGTTGAACAGTCTCAGAACCAGTCATACGCCGGATAACTGCCACCGATGGCCAAGGCCATGATCTCATCGGTTATTTTAAACGCCCTTTCATTATTCGACATGACAATAACCGCAAGCTTCTCTTTAGGGTAAGCAACCACAAAGTGTCTGTAACCGGCCATGCTACCCCAGTGCCAGAATGAGCGATGCGGACGGGTTTGTTGAAGACCCCAGCCCAAGCCCCAGTCGACACCTTTAGCGACCTCGGTCTGTGGCTGGAGCAGTTTTGAGGCGATGCTGTCGGGATCCTTTGAACACTTGATCATATGTTCAACAAACCTGGTGTAGTCAGGTAGTGTGGTGAACAGACTCCAGGCGGAAAAGGCGGATTGTGGTCTGTTTTTTACCGGGTATTGTTTGCCTTTCGAGTCATAGCTATGAGCCAGACTTTGACTGTATTCGGTATGCCATAAATAACTGCTGTTGCTCATGCCGAGTGGTTTGAATACCGTTTCCTTGGCCAGTTGTTCGAGGCTTTTGCCGGACAACTTTTCAATCACCTTCTGCAGATAGAGATAGCCATGTCCGGAATATTTGAAGTTGCTGCCGGGTGTGAAATGGAATTTGAAGGCATCGTTATTTATGCCCAGATTGGGTAAGCCGCTTGTATGGGTAAGGATCATTCTGGCAGTAATCTGTAGTGACCTGGGATCATCATCAATGACCCGCTCTTCAAAGTATGAATAGAGGGGGGTGTCAAGATCCAGTAAACCCTGTTCGGCGAGTGCCACGACGATATAGGCAAACACCGGCTTACCTAGCGAGGCTGCCCGGAACAGGGTGTTTGGCTCCATTTTTTTATCTGGGGATCTATGGCTGTGGCCGAAAGATCTCAGCAGACAGAGCTGTCCATCCCGTATGACGCCGATGGAAAGTCCTGTGATCTGATATTTTTTGATCAGCCCGGGAGTGGTGTGGTCTATGGTTCTGCTGAGTTGATCGATGGGGGTATCGGTAGATAGGGGGCCGTCCCGGGTGCAGGCCGACAGCAGGAAAATCAGCAGCAGGCTGATCAGATGGCAGACCGGTTGAATGGATCTACCGGAATGGTCTGGTTCGATCGTTAGGTAACTCAATGTCTGTTCTGCCCTGAACCTGTCACCCCTAGGTCAATCCATTGTAACAAGACAATAACGATAATAAATGTGTTTGTTAGAATCCTGCTTTATACGCTCTCAGTACCTCATCTAGGTGCTGAATCGGCTATCATTTGCGGAACAGGATGGAATTCACCTGGCCTGGGAACTCGAAGGGGTTGTAGCTTTCAAAATTGCGTTGCTCTATACCTTTTAGGTGTGAATCTCTGATTAATTCTCTTTATCAGCATTACGCTCATGCCGGTATAACGGGTTTGCCAGGGTTCTCATAAAAATATTAAACATCGGTAGTGTGTCATGCCTGATTGCGACCAACGGCTGGCATTACCACGAGGAGGTTGATGTGTTGAATCTGTCGATTAACGGAAAGCGTCACGCTCTGGATCTTGACCCTCAGACCCCCCTGCTCTGGGCGATCCGCGATCGTGTCGGCCTGACAGGCACCAAATACAGTTGCGGCATTGCCCAATGCGGCAGTTGTACGGTCTATCTCGATGGGGCACCGGTTCGTGCCTGTATCACACCGGTCTCCGATGCGGTGGGCAAAGAGGTAACCACCATCGAAGGGCTCTCCAGCCCGGCCGGTCAGGCGGTACAGGCGGCATGGAGAGAGCTGGAGGTGGTGCAGTGTGGTTACTGTCAGTCTGGACAGATCATGTCCGCCGCCTCGCTACTGCAACGAAACCGTAAACCGACCGATGCGGATATCGACCAGGCCATGCAGGGTAACCTCTGCCGCTGTGCAACCTACGCACGGATTCGTCAGGCAATCAAGGTGGCTGCGGATAAGCTTAACGGGGTGCAGTCATGAAAACCGATCGCATCGTCAATCTCAGTCGTCGTCGTTTTATCGCCGGGAGTGCAGTGTCGCTGGCCGGTTTGACTCTGGGCATTATCCCCACGGTGGCGGCTGAACAGCGGGAAGCTGGGCCGGGAATCGCCGGGCAGGCGCCAGAGATCGCCGGGGATTTTTCGCCCAACGCCTTTCTGCGTATCGATGGTAATGGCATTGTCACCGTCATCTCAAAACACCTGGAGATGGGGCAGGGAACCTATACCGGCATGGCAACCCTGGTGGCGGAAGAGCTGGATGCAGACTGGGAGAGAGTCAGAGTGGAAGGCGCGCCTGCGGATGCCGGTCGCTACAACAACCTCTTTTGGGGCAAGGCCCAGGGTACCGGTGGCAGTACGGCCATCGCCAACTCCTGGAAGCAGATGAGAAAGGCCGGGGCTGCCGCCAGGCAGATGTTGGTTCAGGCCGCCGCCAAACAGTGGCAGGTGGAAGCGGGTGAGATCACGGTCAAGTCCGGGGTGATCCGCCATGCTCCGAGTGGCCGGCAATCCGCTTTCGGTGAGTTGGCGGAGCTGGCGGCTGAGCAGCCTGTACCCGAGTCGGTGACACTTAAGGATCCCAAATCGTTCAGCTTGATCGGTCAGCGCATTCCCCGTAAGGACAGTCCGGAAAAGATCAATGGCCAGGCGATCTTCACCCAGGATGTGAAACTGCCCGGCATGCTGACCGCGGTGGTGTTACATCCCCCTCGGCTTGGGGCGACGGTGTCGAAAATCGACAGTAAGGGTGCTCTGGCCGTGAAGGGTGTCAGAGAGGTGATCCAGATTCCATCTGGAGTGGCAGTGGTTGCGGATGATTTCTGGCAGGCAAAACTGGGTAGGGATGCGCTCTCTGTAAGCTGGGATGAGTCGAAAGCCTTTCGTAAAAGTTCTGCGCAGATTCTGGACGACTATCGGCAGCTCGCAGAAAAACCGGGCCTGGTAGCGCGAACGGAGGGGAGTGCGGCAACAGCGATGGCCTCGACTGCTGACGCCGTCGAGGCGGAGTACAGTGTGCCCTTTCTCTCCCACTCCGCGATGGAGCCGATGAATTGTGTGGTGCGCATCGACGAAGCAGGTTGCGAGGTATGGAATGGGGAGCAGATGCAGACCAGTGATCAGCAACAGATTGCCGGTCTGTTGGGCCTCGAGCCGCACCAGGTGCATATCAACATGCTCTATGCGGGAGGTTCCTTCGGTCGACGGGCCAATCCGGCAGCGGACTATCTGCTGGAGACGGTGCATATCGCAAAAGCACTGAAACCGGGCACCCCGCTGAAGATGGTCTGGACCCGGGAGGATGATACCCATGCGGGTTACTACCGTCCGCTCTATCTGCACCGAATGCGCGCTGCCCTGAATGATCAGGGGGAGCCCCATGTCTGGGATCAGCGTATCGTGGGTCAGTCGATCCTAAAAGGCACGCCATTCGAATCGGTGATGGTTAAGGATGGTGTCGATATGACCTCGGTGGAGGGGGCGGCGAATCTGCCCTATGAGATCAAACATATCCAGGTCGATCTGCACTCACCGGAACTGCCTGTGCCGGTGCTCTGGTGGCGCTCTGTGGGTTCCACCCACACCGCATTTGCGGTGGAGTGTTTTATCGATGAGTTGGCGGTCAAGGCTGGGCAGGACCCCCTGGACTATCGACGCAAACTGCTGCGTAACCATCCGCGACATCTTGGCGTATTGAATCTGGCTGCGGAAAAGGCCGGTTGGGGCGAACCCATGGGACGCAACCGGGGGCAGGGGATCGCTGTGCATGAGTCGTTCAACTCCTATGTGGCCCAGGTGGCCGAGGTTTCGGTACGTCGTAGTGTGATCAGTGTGGATCGGGTGGTGATCGCCGTGGATTGCGGTGTGGCGGTCAACCCGGATGTGATTGTGGCCCAGATGGAGGGAGGCATGGGATTCGGTCTGTCAGCAACCCTATTCAGTGAGTTGACCTTCAGAGAGGGTCGGATCGAACAGTCCAATTTCACTGACTATCGGATATTGCGAATCGATCAGATGCCGGAAGTTGAAGTGCATATTGTTGCATCGGCTGAAGCCCCCACAGGAGTGGGTGAGCCGGCAACGCCGGTGATTGCCCCGGCGGTGGCGAATGCGGTCTATGCGGCAACCGGGAAGCGACTGCGTCAGCTGCCGCTGCGGCTGGGCTGATGGGTTACCCTGACACACCCGGTCTGGTCTCCGACGACCTGGAGGTGATTCGTACAGCCGCCGGGTGGTTGGACGACGGGGTAAGGGTGGCGCTGGTCACTGTGTTGAAAACCTGGGGTTCATCACCAAGACCTCCGGGCGCCCTGTTGGCGATCCATGCGTCCGGTCATACCGTTGGCTCTGTTTCCGGCGGCTGTGTGGAAGAGACCCTGGTTACGAGCCACCGTAATGGAGAGCTGGGGGGAGCGCGTCCGTCCCTGGTCGACTTCGGGGTTGCAAATGCCGAGGCGGAGCGACTGGGGCTGCCCTGCGGCGGTCGCCTCGAGCTGATGGTTGAATTGCTCAACTCGGTCGACAGCCTGAAACCCCTGCTGGAACGGATGGAAGATGGCCAGCTGGCCGCTCGTCGGGTGGCATTGGAAAGCGGCGAGGTCACTCTGCAGACCGGTGGGGCCGGTGTCGAGTTCGAGGTGACCCGGGAATCGGTAACCAAGGTGCTCGGCCCTGCCTGGCAGCTGTTGTTGGTCGGTAACGGTCAGATCGCACGCCATCTTGCCCAAATGGCGATCAGCCTCGATTATCGGGTGACGATCTGCGATCCGCGCTCCGAGTTTATCGATCAAAATCCGCTTGTGGGTGTTCACTATTCAAAGCGGATGCCGGATGACGAAGTGCGGAGATTGAAGGATGTCGACCGGACAGCCGTAGTGACTCTGGCCCATGACCCTCGGCAGGACGACCTGGGACTGACTGCCGCACTGGAGCGGGCTCTATTCTATATCGGCGCATTGGGTTCCCGGCGCAGTGCGGAAAAACGCCGAGCGCGGTTGACAGAGGTCGGTCACAGTGCCGATCAGATTGACCGGATTCACGCGCCGGCTGGGTTGGCAATCGGTAGTAAGCGTCCTGCTGAGATCGCCCTCTCGATCCTGGCGCAAATCACTGCTGTGCGCAATCGTGTTGGTGCGGGCAGCATGGCAGGAGGTTAAGCATGTCAGCGACCGTAGGCGTTCTACTGGCAGCCGGCAGTAGCCGCCGTTTCGGCGCCAATAAGTTGTTACAACCCATGGCTGATGGTGAGCCGATGGGTGTGATGGCTGCGCGACATCTATTGGCTGCCGTATCCCGAGGTGTGGCGGTTGTTCGGCCGGATGATACCGAGTTGTCTGCAGCTCTGTCTGAGCTGGGTTATCGGGTGGTGGAGAATCCGCAGCTGGAGACTGGTATGGGTGAGAGTCTGGCCGTGGCAGTCAGTGCTTCGCTTGATGCAGGAGGCTGGCTGGTCGCGCTGGCTGATATGCCCTGGATAAGACCACAAACCATTGCACAAGTGGCTGAGCGGTTGGAGCAAGGGGCTTCCATCGTTGCCCCGATACATAATGGAGAGCGGGGGCATCCGGTTGGTTTTGCGATCCGTTGGGGCGAGCGGCTGGTTGACTTGAGCGGGGATCGTGGGGCCAAACAGTTGCTCATTGATTACCCCAACGACCTGGAGTTGCTACCAGCGGATGATCCTGGAATTCTGCTGGATGTGGATTTTCCAGAGCAGTTATCGGAAACCGGGTTCGAATCTATCTCCGCTAACGACTTGCTTGGCTAAGCTGGAGGCTTCAGACAGGCTGATCCGGCCATCTGCAGGCGGCTGAATATTTGCCATTGGCTTCAGGAATCAACCCCTCATCTGAAAGTAACCGATACTGTCTTTGATTGCCGGGGTAATCTGCGATTTTCCGCTGGCCTGTAATCAATCGATACCAGGGTAGATTACTGTCTGCAGGCAGGGTCCTCAACCAGGCGAGAACCTGACGTACATGGACACCGCAGAGTGAGGCCATATCCCCATAACTGCAGTAACGGCCGGCTGGAATCGAGGCAAGGTTGGTATAGAACACTTGACGCAATTCATCGCTGCCCATTGATCTTATTCACTCGCAATTCTGTCGCCGGATTCATCTTAACAGATGCGGGTTGGTTGTTGGAAAAGCCAGTGCGGCAGCTCAAGCATTGTTCAGCAGTGTGCGAAACCTTCGATAGACCCAGACATGGGCCGGTGGGAAATTCCACAGGATGCGATCGATACGAAAACCGACCACATGCATGGAGCGGGCAAGTTGTTTGGGGATCGGAGGTGCCGGTGAGTAAGTGTATTGAATCAGCTTTCCATCATGAGAGAGACTGTTGAATATGGTGGTTAGCACACGGATCCGGGTATGCATGCGCATGTTCAACAGAGGCAGGCTGGAAACCACATTTTCGGCCAATCCCAGGTCGTTCTGCTTCAGCAGCTGTTGCAGTCGGGAGGCGTCACCGGCAAGGATGGAAAGGCTGGGGAATTGGCTGATCAGTTTTTCGGCCAGTATCTGATCCTTCTCCACCACCACCAGGCATTTAGGATTGATACCCCGGCCGAGCAGTGCAGAGGTGACCGCTCCGGTACCGGCGCCAAGCTCTATGGTGAGTCCATCCATACTGCTGACCTGGGCGGCCATGGCCTGGGCCAGGCACTCACTACTGGGAAGCAGTGCGCCGACTTGGCGCGGGTTGCGTATCCAGGCCGAGATAAAATCCGGTTTTGCTTTCATTAACCCGGTACCTTAATAGTCCATGTTCAGCCGTAGCCTGCCTGCAGCAAGGCATCAAAACACCGCTGTGGCACTCCTACAGCAAGTTTTATAACACAGTTTGCAGGCAGGTACGCTTCGGCCTCTTGTTAAATTCAAATTGCTAGGGGCTTCAAGCATGCCCTCGCTCCGCGGTGATGCTGTTGACAAGGGAACAGCCCTTCTCGGCGACCCACGCCTTGATCAAGGGCAGGCTTGAAGCCCTGAACACGGCCTATTGAGGTGCCGGGTTAATAATTGATTCAGCATGACGATTCGGGTAGGGAGGTGTTAGCTGCCCCATATCTGTCAGAGTTTGAATCGCTTCCATTGATGTGGTCGTATGGGAATTAATATCACATTGCCAGAATCCAGTGAGGTCGGCAACCGGGATGGGGAGATCCTACACTGAAATGGGGAGTAGCCGACAGTTAGACGTCTGCCACACCATTGGCTGAGAATTTTTGACTGCTGTTGTTGTCACAAAGGGTTCTTTGAGGAAGTTTATAATCGTAACAAAGAGTCCGCTTTTCAGGGATTGAGCAGGCGCAGACCTGGACCCTGGGTCGCCACACACGAGTTTGTTCTAAACAGAACTCGATATCCGCAAAGACTCTATGGTTTGTCAGCCTGTCATAATTTCTGATTCTGCCAAAATAGCTTTAACTGTGCTTGCCCAGTTTTCGTCAGTCACGCCTGAAACGGGTCGATGAAAGCGCCTCTGGTTCTGCCAGCAGGAATTCACAGGATCACTAAAAAAAGAAAAATATGAAGAACATTCAGATGGATAGTGCTATTGCACGACAAACTGACCGAGAGCAGCTTATCGAGGAATTCCGGCGTGTTCGAAAGTACACGGAGACACTCTGTGCGCCTCTCTCAGTGGATGATTACCAGATTCAGTCGATTGCACAGAGCAGTCCGCCAAAGTGGCACATTGCCCATGTTACCTGGTTCTTCGAAGCCTTTGTGCTGCTTGATTTCGATGATCACTATGAGTGCTTCGATGGACGTTACGACTACCTCTTCAACAGCTACTACTATACCCATGGAAAGATGCATCCCCGACCGGACAGGGGGCTTCTATCGAGACCGACTGTTGAGCAGATCTATCGCTATCGTCACTCGGTGGATCTTGCGATGGAGAGGCTGATGAGTGATATCAGCGCCTCCCGGTGGGAAGCGTTGGCCTTCAGGGTGACTCTTGGTCTGAACCATGAGCAGCAGCATCAGGAACTGCTGCTCATGGATATCAAGCACAATTTCTCCGTGAATCCCCTCAAGCCGGCCTATCGGGATGATCTGTCGGAAACTACCAAGCCGGGGCGCGCTGTGGCCTGGGTTGAACGAACCGGCGGGATCTATGAGATCGGTAGTGCTGAGCAGGGATTTGCCTATGACAATGAAACCCCGCGACACAAGGTGTTGTTGCGTGATCATCTGTTGGCAGACCGCTTTGTCACCAACGGAGAGTATCTGGCTTTTGTCGAGGATGGGGCCTATCGGCAGCCGGCATTGTGGCTTGCTGACGGTTGGGCGCGTATCCAAAGTGAGGATTGGCGAGCCCCCCTCTATTGGCAGTCGGACGGAGAGTGGGTGCAGTTTACGCTGGGTGGATTGAGGCCGCTTGAAGCAGATGAGCCCGTCTGTCACCTGAACTACTTTGAAGCGGATGCCTATGCCAGGTGGGCGGGAAAACGGTTGCCGACAGAAGCGGAACTGGAATCGATGCTGGCGGACATCCCGGTTACCGGGCATTTCGCAGATCGGGAGAGACTCCATCCGGAGCCTGCCGGTGAAAATGGTCAATGGTTTGGCGATCTGTGGGCATGGACAGCCTCTCCATACGCCGCCTACCCGGGTTTCAAACCCCTGGCAGGCAGTATGGGTGAGTATAACGGCAAGTTTATGTCCAATCAGATTGTGCTTAAGGGGGGAAGTTGTGTCACGCCGCCGGGACATACCCGGGCCAGCTATCGCAACTTTTTCTATCCGGATGAGCGCTGGGCATTTACAGGCTTGCGTCTGGCGGAGGACATGTGATGGAAAATGTAACCTTTCATGATCACAAACCCGACACACTGAGTTTGTATGACGCAGTAGTACAGGGGCTATCCAAGCGACAGAAGTCGATTCCACCCAAATTCTTCTATGACAAAAGGGGTTCTGAGTTATTCGATCAGATCTGTCAACAGCCGGAATACTATCTGCCGACAGTGGAACGGCGGATGCTGGAGCAGAATGCCGCAGAGATTGCAGAATTGGCGGGGCGTGGCAGAGTTTTAATCGAACCTGGTGCGGGAAGCGCAAGCAAAGTCAGGCTGTTACTGGATGCGCTACAGCCGAGTGCTTTTGTACCTATGGATATCTCCTTTGAATATCTTAAATCGAGTGCCACGGTGCTGGCCGAAGAGTATCCATGGCTGTCAATACGCGCAGCCTGCGTGGACTATACCCACTCACTGCCGGTACCGGAGAATGTGCCTCAGGGTTCGAGACTTCTGTTTTTTCCAGGTTCAAGCCTGGGTAATTTCAATAAACAGGAGGCATGTGAGTTTTTAAGGCTGGTGCATAACACCCTGGGCAGGGGTGGAATGCTACTGATCGGTATCGACACCAAGAAAAACCATGGCCTGTTGAATGCTGCCTATAACGATGCTGCAGGTCTGACGGCTGAATTCAACCTGAATCTGCTTCATCGGGTGCAGAATGAACTGCACGCAGATCTGGATCCAAACAACTTCTCCCATAGTGCCTTTTACAACAATCAAGCCGGGCGGATCGAGATGCATTTGATCAGCAAGCTTAAGCATACCTTAAGGATTGATGGTCATGCGTTTGATTTTGAGGAGGGAGAGTATCTGCATACGGAAAACTCATACAAATATTCACCGGATGAGTTTATTTCCATGGCCGCTTTGAACGGTTTTCAGTCACGGCGATACTGGGTTGACGATCAAGGAATGTTTGCGATCTATCTATTGCAGTCTGAATGAAACAAAGGTTCTCAGAACCAGGATGGGATTTGAATGTACATGAATCTTAAATAATGTGAATTTCTGGCCTATAATTTTCTGAGGAGAAGAATCAGTATCGATAAATTGACTTTCTGGATTAAACTCCAAGGTCAATAAAGCAAGGATCCAGTCAATAACCTGTCCCTCAGCTTATGGGTGCTTGCAATATGAGTTATAAGCTCTTTGTCAACTGTCTTGTCTGCTGTGCATTTTTCTTCTTGGGAGGTGCATCAAAGGCAGATACCTCGCTCAATGACAAGAGAGTGCTGCTAATCTATTCCTATCACCCCGGTTTTCCAACTACACCAAAAATTCTTGCCGGTCTTCGCTCTATTTTTACTTTTAATGGGCCAAAGATTGATATCGAGTTTATGGACTCGAAACGGCTGCATGATGAGCAGAGTCAAATAAATTTTCTGCGCCAACTGAGTTATAAGCTGAATTATCGACCGGCATACGATTTGGTGATTGTAGCTAATGACCATGCATTAGAGATGGTATCAGGTTATGGCAAAAGTTTGTTCAAGGATACACCGGTTGTTTTTCTAGGGATAAATAGCTTTGAGTTGGCGCTAGAGTTGGAGCGAATGGATGGCTATACAGGTGTAGTAGAGAATCCTTCATTTAAAGAAAACCTAGTGCTTGCCAAGACGCTGTTCCCGGCTGCAAATAAGGCGTATGTGATTGTCGATGGTACGACCAGTGGGCAGCATGATCTAAGACACTTTGAAAAAGAACTTGAGACTTTCAGTGAGCTTGAGATCGAAAAAATCTCCTTGGCTGATTTGAAGTGGGCAGAGTTGGAAAAAAGTCTTAGTGCAATCAATGAGAAAGATTTGGTTTTTTTGCTATCCGCTTATCGGGATAGTGAAAAAATCAGTAAATCCTTTGAAGAGAGTCTGAAGTTGATCGTTGATGCGACTGGTGTGCCAGTTTTTCACTTTCGGCAGCATGGGTTGAAGAGTGGAATATTCGGCGGGATTATGATTGATCATTCTGAGCAGGCGAAACAAGCGGCTCGCTTGGCTAAGCAGATATTGGAAGGTGTTTCAGTTGAAAGCTTAAAAGTGATAAGAACAAGTCCTAATGTTCCCTATTTTGACTATCGTGTGGTGCTTTCATACGGATTGGATGAGAGTGAATTTCCGCGCGAAACTCATTGGGTGAATCTACCGGAAGATGAATCACACTATAAAAACTATTTTTACTACGCTATTAGCGGATTATTGCTGCTTTTTATCGCTGTGTTTGCCTTTTTAATATTTTTTGGACGCTATAGAAAGCTCTTAAGTGAGATTTCGAAAAGTGAGGGGAACTATCGGAAAATTGTTGAAAACAGTCATGATGGAATCTTTCAGGTCGACCTGAATGGTGAGATTCAATTTGCCAATGTCAGGTTGGCAGAGATGCTCGGTTACAAACTGTCGGAAATTATCGGCTTGCCCTTGCATGGTTTTATACAGGAGGAATCGAGAGAGGAGGCTGTAGGCAGTCTTTTAAAAGGGGTGGGAGAGGAGAGTGATTCTTATGAAGTGAAGTTTATTAATCGAAAGGGAGAAGAAGTGTGGACGTCGTTGAATACAAGCAGGATAAGGGATGACCAGGGTCGAGTATGTGGGATCTTGTCGCTGGTGAGAGATATCGATGTACTTAGAAAAGAGCGCAGTAGATTAAGAGAGAGCGAGGAGAAGTTTAAACAATTGACTCATTCGATCAAGGAGGTATTTTGGCTGGGTTCGCCGGATTGGCAGCAGGTATTTTATATAAGTCCAGGCTATGAACAGATTTGGGGGAGAAGCAGAGAGTCGCTTTATGATAACGCGTTAAATTGGATGGAGGCGCTTCCGGAAGATGATTTAAAGTGTGTGGAAGAATTTCTCGGTGAAGAACATTCACAGGATTGGGTCGAGCTGACCTTTCCTGAATATCGTGTGTATCGACCTGATGGCACTATGAGCTGGGTTGAGGCAAAGGCGTTCGCTATTAAAAACGAGCGGGGGGAATGTTATCGGATTGCGGGTATTGCAGAGGATATAACAGAAAGAAAGGAGAATGAGCTTGAGCTGAGTTATCGATTGGAATATGAGCGTATGGTTGCGGAGCACTCATCAAGATTGGTTGGTGCAGGTGTCGCTGAGATGCAGGACAGCTTCGATAATCTTTTGGCGCAACTGGGTCAGTTGACTGGTAGCTCAAGAGCCTACTTGGTCTTGGTTGCTAATGAGAATAGTGATGTTGAAGTGACAAATGAATGGTATGCCGAGAATCGGCATTCCCTTCAAAGCCTGTATGATCAGAATTCAAAAAAACTTTTTACCTGTCTGTTTGAATTCATACAAGTTGGTGGTGTTGATTTTATCGGCTCGATAGATGAGTTGTCTGATCAAGAGGTTGATTGCAATCAGGAGTTGAAAAAGTTGGATATCGCCACGCTTAAAGGCGTGCCAATTAGAATCAATGGTCGTTTAACCGGATTTCTCGGGCTGGATCAACCTGTTGTGGAGTATGCCTGGTTAAAGGATGACATGTCCATGTTGAGAACAGTTGCTGATCTTATGACAGGTGCGATCAGGCGGCAGAAAATTGTAGCTGATTTAAGAAGTTCCAGGCGAATACTCAGTACACTTCTGAATAATCTACCTGGTGCTGTATATCGATGTAATAATGATGAGTATTGGAGTATGCAGTTTATCAGTGAAGGTATTGAAGTAATCACCGGCTACGCTTCAAATGACATCATAGGGAATCATATGGTGAGTTATTCCGAACTTATTCACAAGGATGATAAGGAAACTGTCAGGAAAGTCGTTATCGATGCAGTGAATGATCATGACCATTTTGAGATTGAATACAGGATCTTGGATAAAGCTAACAGAGTTCATTGGGTATGGGAGAGAGGTGCGCTGATAGAGGATGAAGACGGAGTCGGTTTGATTGAAGGATTTATCACTGAGATTAGTGATAAAAAGCAGATAGAGAGCGCGTTGAAATCCAGTGAAGAGTATTTGAAACTGATTATGAACTCAACCGCTGAGTCTATTTATGTTCTGGATGAAAACGGTGTCTGTATCAGTGTTAATAAAGCTTGTTTGGAGCAGTTGGGTTACACGGATGAAAATGAACTTAAGGGTAGGGTAATGCATGACGTAATGCATCATACACGACACACCGGAGAGTTTTATGGAAGAGAAGAGTGTCCTATGTATCTATCCACAACCACCGGTAAACAGGTTCATGTTGAAGATGAGGTGTTTTGGAGAAAAGATGGGACAAGTTTTCCGGTGGAGTATTGGTCATATCCATTAATTGAGAATTCTGAAAGAAGGGGGGTTGTTGTATCCTTTATTGATATAAGTGAGCGAAAGTTCACTGAAGAGTTGATGAGTGCCAGAGTGAATTTACACGATTTCGCTCAAAATAATACAACAAAGGAATTTCTGAAATTTGCTATTGGTGAGGCGTGTAAAAAAACGGACAGCGAGTTGGGTTTTTTTTACTTCATTGATCCTGACAGGAACTCAGTTGCCATACAGGTATGGGCATCAGGGCAGGATGGTGAAGCTGGTGTTGTTGGTCGTGAACAGCAGATGGATCGGCGGGATGATGAGGTTTGGGCAGTTGCTTGCAGGCTAATGAAGCCAATAATCCAGAATGAAGTCAATTCCATCGATACGATAAAAAGAACAGCTCATGGGAGTGTAGAACTTCGATCTGAGCTGTGTGTGCCGGTAGTAAGTAATAGCCGCGTGGTAGCGGTTATGGGTGTTGGTAATCGCAAACTGGGTGAATATGGTGAGGTTGAATTACAGAAAGTCGAGCAGATAGCAGAGCTTACCTGGGATTTGGCTGAAAGCAAAATTATCAAAGAAAAAATTGAAGAAAGTAAAGTTCAGCTCAATACAATTCTAGATACCGTTTCAGAGGCTGTAGCTCTTTGGGATTATCAAGGCAGGTTGCGTTATGCAAACCCTGAATTTCTTAACTTGATTATCACTCATAAAGACGAGCCTAAGATTTCCGACTATATCGGTAAAACACTCAGTGCGTTTGATAGCGCTTACCCATTTATTACTGACATAAACGAATATTTGCATGGTTTGTTGATGGATGGAAAGTCTGTCGATAAATGTCAGATAGAACATGAAGCTGCAGATGGTGATTCAAGTTGGATCAGTCTCTCTGTGCACGCCCTCTATGATAGCAATAGATCAACCATTACCGGCGCTGTTTCGGTGATTACCAATATAACAGATGAAAAGAACAGTGAGGCAAAACTGGAACAGCTTGCCCATTACGACAATTTAACCAAACTGCCAAATAGAATGTTATCAATCGATCGCCTCCAACAGATGATAGCCAGGGCGGACAGAACCAGTGAGTTAATGGCAGTCTGCTATCTCGATCTTGATGGCTTCAAACAGGTCAATGACACATACGGCCATGAAGCGGGAGACGAATTACTCAAACAAACGGCAAATCGGCTGGGAATTTGCATCAGGCATGGTGACACTGTATCGCGTCTGGGAGGGGATGAGTTTCTTATACTGCTGGCAGGCTTGAATGATCAGCATGAAACCCAGAACATACTAGGGCGTATCCTTGAGCAGGTGGCAAAAGCTTACATTATCGGTGAAGTCAGTGTTACCAACGTTAGCGCTAGTATTGGTGTGACTCTCTTTCCGGTGGATAAATCAGATGCGGATGGCCTGATACGCCATGCAGATCAGGCCATGTATCTTGCCAAGCGTATGGGCAAGAATCGATACCAGTTTTACAGCAAGGAGTTGGAACGCCGTATATTTGCACAACAGGAGGTGCTTGGGGATGTGGTCAGGGCGCTCAATGAAGATCAACTGGAAATCTATTATCAGCCAGTGGTTGATTGCGTCACTGGTAGTGTGACCAGTTGCGAGGTTCTGTTGAGATGGAATAATCCTATTCTTGGGTTGATGAAGCCTGCTGAGTTCTTACCTTTGCTGAATCGCTATGAAATCAAACTCTCCATCACTGATTGGGTTTTGAAGCAGGTAGTCAATTATGTATCAAAACAGAAAGCAAACGGTTCCAGCTTTCCGGTTTCATTCAATCTTTTCCCTGAACAGTGTTTTGATTCAGGAATCCTGGAGGCCTTGAAAAGAAACACGCAGCAGTTGGAAGCAGCTAAACGACATCGGATTAATATTGAGATCCAGGAGTCGGATGTTGTTGCCTCATATACCAAGGCGAATCAATTTATCAAAGCATGCAACAGAATGGGAATCGAGTGTATATTAGGCGGAATAGGCACAGGTGAGTTGTCTGTGATTCAGTTGGCTCAATTGTCAGTCGAGCAGATAAAGATAAATTTAAACCAACTGAAAACCATAGCCACGAAGGATGCTCAGGTTGCGCTCGTAAAAAGTATTCTGGCCTTGGCGGAATCGTCCGGTAAAACTGTAATAGTACAGGGGATTGAGAATTCCAAGCAGTTGTCGGATATCAGTAAACTGGGCTGTACAAAGATTCAGGGCTACCTGATATCACATCCGCTACCAGAGGAAACATTCACAAAATGGATTGGCGACTCAAAGATAACGTCGGCTTTTGTTGGTGCGCCTCCAGGTATGAATGGATAGATGGATTTCAATAAATGACTACAAATAACTCAATCATATGGTGTGAAGATATGGCCACTGGTGTGGATGTGATCGATTCCCAGCACCAGAATCTGTTGCAAATGGTCAACGATGCCTACAAGGGATTGGATGAGGAGTTCAGTGAGGTGGTATTTCAAAGGATAACAAAAGAACTATTGAGCTATGCAATTTATCACTTTCAAACAGAAGAGCATCTGATGAAAGAGTACGGTTATTTTGAGGAGTGTCCTGAAGATGCAACCCAGCATGTTGAAGAACACAGAAGTTTCTCAGCAAAGGTGGTGTCTGCAAGAGATAGTGTAAATAGTGAAGTCAAAGAGGAGATGGTGCAGATATTGGAATTTCTAAACAGCTGGATCATGAACCATACACAGAATGTAGATTTAAAACTGGGAGCATTTATACGGATGAAAGACAAACAAGGTGAATATGAAGGGTCTAGGGACTGCTAACCCGAATCCAATACGCCCTGCTGGGACTGTTTTTGTGTCCAGCAAGGCAGAATGAGCGCGGTGTAGCCCGGCTACATGAGCGAAAGATGACGCCGCTGAGCGCAAACACAGACCCAGCCTTTCAGGTACAACAGGACGTATTGGATTCATGTTAACAGGCCCTAGTTACCCGATATAAGGGGATGCTCCAGCTGAATCAATATTAAGCCAAGTAATAATACGGCTTGGTGTGTAAACTAAGAATGTTTCAGTGTGGATAAGCCAATATCCCCTATTTAGAGAGTATCAGGTTCTTCAGCTACTATTTTGCAAACTGGATGAGTGTTACCAGGCTCAAATACAATATAGGACATTCGTGTTGTGCTGCTGATTGAGACGCCAGGCAGCTTAGCCTCTATCCTGTTTATCTGAGTAAATGACCCTTTGTCTATACTTCGAGAGTTATCAAGTGGGAATTTAACCACTTGCAGCTTTTCAGTTTTTAGCTATAGATTTGTAATGAGTCTGTAATAAAATGTCGAATACGGAGTTGGGCAATGTTGCGCTGGGTTCTGGGTATGTTTTTTTTCTATGCTGGATATTCGCTATCCGAAGAACATCCTGCCTGTCTGGTTCTCCCTCTGACAGAACCTGGTTACTCAACCGGTGAACTGCTCACAATCGCCAACAGTTGTAAATCCACGCAGGTTGCAGAACTCTATTATCATAGAGCACAGCATATAAATTTGCTTCGGAAATTTAAGGAATTCGAGCGTGGTTTACTGCAATACGGTGAAAAAGACGATGACAGCTATATCGAATCCTATCGTATACACATCGCTATAATTGAAGCGTTTTCAAGCCATGATCTGCTTACCGATAAACGGGATCAGACCCTGGTTACCCTGAATAGGATTTACGAGCAGGCACATGAAATTGCTGAGTTGAGATTCAGAGGCTACGATTTGATCGCGGATCGTCTCGAACTGATATATCAACTCTGATCTGGAATCTTATACGCACTACCCTTACTCAAAGTGTACCCCGGTCTTAAATTTGTCATATCATAAACACTCTTGAAATGAGTGGTATGAAATGAAAAAGGCAATTGGCGGCGGTCTCGCTGCGTGGTCTATTCACCATCCTATTGGTGTGGTTATGCTCACCCTTGCCGTGATGGTGCTGGGTCTGCTTGCTTTGGGCGGACTCGGCGTGGATCTACTGCCCAAGGTAATCTATCCGGAGGTCCATGTCAGAGTGGTAGATTCCGGTGTTCCTGCCAATATTATGGAAGATCAGGTTACCCGCCAGTTGGAAGAACAGCTGGCGATCACTGAAGGGGCTGTATTCATTCAGTCGAGAACCACGGAAGGGCGAAGTGCGGTCGATCTCTCCTTCCGTTATGGTACCGACATTGATCAGGCGCTGCAGGATGCCAGTACACGCTTGGATCGTGCCAAACGCTTTCTTCCAGAGAGTATCGATCCACCGATTATTTTCAAAAGAGATCCTTCTCAGCTACCGGTAGCGGAGTTTGTGGTCAGTTCTTCCCTACGTGATCCGGTTGCACTCAGGAGCTGGGTCGACTTCGAATTCAGCAAATGGTTCGTTAACCTGCCTGGTGTTGCCGCTGCAGAGGTTGGTGGTGGGCTTGAACGTGAGATCACCGTACAGGCTGACCAGCTGAGGCTGGCGGGATTGGGTATGCATCTGCTCGACCTGCGTGATGCCCTGAAAGCTGCCAATGTGGAGACTGCCAGCGGGCGCCTGGTGATGCAGCAGGGTGAGCTCAGTGGGCGTACTGCCGGTCGATTCAATTCTGTCGAAGAGATTCTCCAACTGCCTATACGTCAGGTAGGTAAGGATGCGACATCGGCCTTGATTCGACTCTATGAAGTTGCTGATGTGGCGGATAGTGCGGAGGATGAGCGTCTGCGTATTCGCTTGAACGATCTGCCGGGAATCAAGCTCACCATCCAGAAACAGCCTACGGCCAACACGGTTGAAGTGGTCGATCATGTCCTCAACAGATTGGATGAGTTGAGAGGGAAAGGTTTACTGCCGAAGGATATCGAAGTTCATGCGGTTGATGATCAGGCCCGTTTTGTTCGCAAAGCACTGGATAATGCGATCAGTTCCGCATTGACCGGTGCGCTGCTGGCGATGCTGGTGGTCTATCTTTTTCTTGGCAGTCTACGCCGAACATTGATTATCGGCAGCGCCATACCGATCTCAATTCTGGTAACTTTTATCCTCATGACCAGTCTTGATCTTACCCTGAATATCATGACCCTGGGAGGATTGGCCTTGGGTATTGGCATGCTGGTCGACAGTACCATCGTGATGCTCGAGAACATCTATCGACATCAGCATAAGGTTAAGCATAACACCCCCTCAGCCCTGGTATCACAACAGGCCGCTGCCGAAGTCAACAGTGCGATTGTAGCCTCAACCTCAACCAATCTGGCTGCGGTACTGCCCTTTCTCTTTATTGGAGGCCTGGTCGGCCTGCTGTTTAGAGAGCTGATCTATACCATATCAGCAGCCATTCTTGCCTCCATGGTGGTTGCTCTGACCCTGGTGCCTGCTCTGGCCGGTAAACTTAGCGTCAATGGGGATGGTGTTTTTCGTCAACAGATAGACCGCCTGATCAACGGACTGCAGTCCCTGTATAGCCGGTTGATCACTCAACTGTTGCGTGTTCCCTGGGTGATGCCGCTGCTGTTTATTCTGGCGCTGCTGATCGTGATTTTCACATTGATCCCTCAGAAACAGGTCTTTCTGCCGCAGATCGATGAAGGGCGTATCAGTGTCAGTATCACGGCGGACCGGGGAATCAATCTGCAAGGTATGGATGAGTTGGTCAGCCGTATCGAGGGGATCATCAGCAGCCAACCCGAGACAGCCAGCCTGTTTTCCCAGGTTGGTGGTTTTGTTTTCGGTAGAACCCAATATGAATCGGTTAACCGGGCCAGCATCAAAGTGACATTGAAACCCTTTGAGGAGCGGGGAATCAGCAGCCGTGCCTGGATCAAGCGGGTGAATCAGCAGATCAGACAGGCGCGACTGCCCGGGGTACGTGTCTATCTTCGGGTGCAGGGGATTCGCGGTATCAGACTCAACCGGGGGGATGATGATCTGAGTATTCGGGTAAAAGGACCAGATCTGGAGGTGCTTAATGAAATAGCTCAACAGGTCAAGCTGCGGTTGGGCGAGGTCTCCGGCTTGAACAACATCGAATACACGGGTGAGGAGCTGACCCAGGAGATTTCACTGCAGGTTGACCGGCAGCGGGCATCGAGTTTCGGCCTCAGTGTGGAGGATGTGGGTCAGATGTTGAAGCTTGCCCTGGGCGGTGAAGTGGTGACGGACTACCTTGAGGGGGACCGAAGTATCGACGTCCGTTTGCGCTTGCAGCGAGAAGACCTGGCCACACCCGCGGATGTCGAGTCGATCATCATCTTCAGTCGCACCGATCCGCCTGTACCTTTGCGTCTCGGGGAGGTGGCGGATGTGGAGCTGGCTGCCACACCGGTCACCATTCAACGGGACCAGCAACAGCGGATGATTGAAATCAGTGCCTCTCTGGGGGGGGAATTGAGCCTTGGGCTCGCCATCCAGGAGGTTAACGGAGTTATTGATCAGATAGCGCTCCCGGCAGGGTATACCCTCTACGAAGCGGGTGGCTTTCAGGCTGTGCAGCAGGGCCGGGAGATGGGCATGATTTTGCTGGCTCTGGCGCTGTTTCTGGTATTGGTTGTGATGGCGGTGCAGTATGAGTCGATCCGTAACCCGTTGGTGATCATGCTGAGTGTGCCATTCGCTTTGATTGGCGTGGCGTTCGGTTTGAATCTGGTTGACCTGCCACTCTCCATGCCGGTCTGGCTTGGGTTGATCATGCTCTCCGGGATAGTGGTCAACAATGCGATCGTTCTGGTGGAGTATATCGGCCTGAGGCGGGATGCGGGATTGGCCAAGAATGAGGCCATCATCGAGGCATCCAGGTTGAGGTTGCGTCCTATTCTGATGACCACGTTAACCACGGTTGCCGGTATGATGCCACTGGCACTGGCGTTAGGTGAAGGCTCCGAGATGTTGCAGCCACTTGCCGTGACCCTGGTTTCCGGACTGATTTTCTCAACCCTGGTCACCCTGCTACTGATCCCGATGGTCTACCGGCTGATCGGCCGTTGATGGCTTGGCGCCTCGCCTGAAGGGAAGCTTGCGCGGCCCCAATCCTGCGTTGCGACGCTTGATGAGGGCTTGCCATTACCGGCGCGTCGCGACTTGTCTTGGGAACAACACGAAAAGCCTCTGATACCACACATTGTATGAGACAGTAGACTGGATTTCGATCAGCGGTATTGGCGCAGATACCACCATTCAAAAAGTCTTTTCAGCCAATGGAACAGGCGCATGTTCGGCATCACAATATTTCTTTTCATGGTTCGTGCGACCAGCATGCCGCTGTTCTGGCTGTCGACGATACAGACCAGTTCCACTTTAAAGGTCTCTTCTGCGGGCATACCCTGCCATTCGGCGTAGAGGTTTTTGGCGGCAGCCTCGGCTTGCAGGTCAGCCATATGGGCCTGTTTCGGCATCCAGTCCGGGCCGGGAAAACTGCCCGAGTCGCCCGCAACATAAACCCGCTCCATGCCCTCAACCCGGCATTGGGCGTCGGCTTTGATCAGACCGCCGGGTGAGCGGGGAAGGCTGGTGTTGTCGAACCACTGGTTTCCGGTCATACCCGGCATGAAAAGAATCAGGTCGGCATCGAACTGCCCCCCTTCAGTCTCTACTCCGCTAGAGGTGAACTTGACCATCTTATTTCCGAGATGGGTCTCGATGTCCCGTTTTTTCATCTCGCTGACCAGTCCGGTGACCGCTTTCGGGCCCAGTCTCTGACCGGGATTCTCCGCCGGGGTGAAAAAGACCAGTTTGAATCGATCACGACGTTTTTCCAGGCGCAGTTGCCGGTCGATGCCAAACAGGAATTCGAACATCGGGCCACCCCGCATTGCACTCGGTTCCTTGGGGTTACCGGCGAAGCCGAATGCAATGGTGCCGCCATCCATCTCGCTCAGTCGATGCCTGATCTTTAAGGTCTCATCGATACCCTCACATGGAGTGATGGCATTTTCGATACCGGGCAGTTTCTTGATAAACCGGCCGCCTGACGCGATGATCAGGCCATCATTTTCAATCGGACCTGCCGTGGTCTCCAGTTGACGGCCGTCTTCACTCAGCCCGGTTGCTGTGCCGGCAACGTGATTGACCCGCATGCGTTTGAAAAAAGGTTGCAGTGGGATGATCAGATCCCTGGGTTCACGAATTCTGGAGGGAATCCATATCGAACCGGGCAGGTAATGAAACTCCGCTTTTGGACTGACAACGGTTATTTCTGCAGAGCTGCTCTTTGCGCGTAGGGTTTTTACCGCAGTCAGGGCAGCGAAGCCACTCCCCACAATCGTCACTTTCTGCATCTCGATACTCCCCGTCAATGATCTTGCTTCGGTGTTGCGCACACCTGGGTGGCTGGTTGCCAAATAACCCCCAAACAGGGTGTAAACAGGCCTTAGCTACCGCCCCTTGAATATAGAAATCCTGGATGGTTCTGTGCTCTTTTCCAGCATCTGAGGATACCGGTACGAATCTTGTTTTTAGAGAAAGTACACTAGAGGGTCATACCTGCTACGTCAATAGATGGTGGTTTTGCTGTTCGAGGGCCTGTTAACACGAATCCAATACACACTGCTGCGTCTTTTATTGTGCTCAGTAAAGCAGAATGAGCGTGGTGCAGTTATTCTACATGAGCGAATGATAACGCCGCTGGGCGCAAAAACAGCCCCAGCCCCCTCTTTAGATTATTCATAGGAGGGGTTGTGCCTGAAAAAGCGCTGCGAACCGTTGCTCGTTACTCATTTGGAATAACCAATCTACGCTTCTCGCGCCTTGATTGGCACTTATTCAGACACAATAGGGTGCATTGGATTCGTGTTAACAGATCCAAGTCAGCTGGCGGATTAAAAAGGTATGTTCAGTCTGTTTGAGTCGGGATTTTCGATCCACCCCGGGCATAGAGAATGCATGGGGTGGATCGTTGCTGTTTGGTGGTGGCTTAAAGACCGATCAGTTCAGCATGCAGTCCCTGATACTGAGTGATGGAGAGCAGGTCCTTGCTGTTGACCATCTCCGGATTGTATTCGAGGACGAACAGGTGGGGACGTTTTTTATCAACATGCACTGAGACCACGCCTTCCCGACTGCGAAAGGCATTTTCCAGATCCGCCAGTCCATCGGAGTCCAGGGTCTCATCTACATGCAGTGTGACGTCTGCAAGATCGATATTCATGGTTTCTCTCCTTGATACAACAGATTTTAAACTCTGGTGGTTATTGTAAGTTGCGGGTTGTTCCGGCCTCCCTGACCATCAGCCGTACTATTGGGTCGGCCGATCGTGACCTTATTTACCGTGTGGTCCACTAGGTCAATTGGATTGGTGTTAACAGGCGCTAGATTGTTTTTTTGCGTTCCTCACTATGAGGATAGTCTGAATGGGGAAAAAATCAGTAGCGATCTCTTTCTGGGAGGTTAGCGTGGGGTTTGACTCAATTATTGACAGGATCGACCTTGATGCCGGTTTTCAAACCTAGAAAACCCCGTGTGACGATCGCTTCCCCCGGTTTGAGGCCGCTGAGAATCTCCAGCCGGCCAGCAATCCTCACGCCGGTGGTTACCGCTCTACGACTGGTGGTCTGATCCTGCTCCAACAGAAAGACGTACTCGCCTTTGGTGTCTCTCTGTAAGGCGTTGAACGGTATGGTCAGTCTTGGCTGATTGGCACTGTTGATGGTGATCCGGCAGAACTGCCCAGGACGGGCGCCTGGAGGAACCGGCTCCAGCGCCACTTCGACTATACCCATGCGGGTATTCTCATCCAGTTCCGGGTGGATGCGTACAATCTTGCCGGGATAGGCCTCGCTACCCAGTCCGTCGATGCGTACTGAAACCTGATCGTTAAGCGCCAGCTGAGGTAGCAGCAGATCAGAGACCAGAATCCGGGTTACCAGTGACTGCGGATCGATTAAGGTCATCAGATGGGTATGGCGGGGTACCACATCCCCGGGTTCCGCCAGGCGCTGGCTGACCACGCCGCTGAAGGGGGCTGTGATGCGAGTGTAGCCCAGGCGGGTCTGCAGCAGTCTCTGTTCGGCTTTCGCCACATTCAGGTCAGTACGGGCGCGGGCCAGTTCATCATCTGAAACCGCATTGCGCTTGGCCAGCTTCTCCAGCCGCTGTAGATTGGTCTGCATCTGCCGGCTGGTGGCGGCGGCCTTTGCCAATTCCGCCTTCAGTAGATCATCCTCCAGCCCGACCAGGGCTTCTCCCTGTTCAATCCGGTCCCCCTCATAATGGGGTAGGGCGGTGATACGTCCCTCCTCCTGATTGAAGATGCGTACAGACTGGCGTGCTTTTAAGGTCCCGTTGCGTTGATGACTGAGCCCCAGGGATTTCAGTGATATCTGTTCAATGGCAACCAGATGGGGGCTTTTTTTATTCGTTTTGTCGGAGGCCGGCTTACCCGCCGGCTTCTGCTGACTGCAGGCAGTTAGGAGTAACCCCAGGAACAGTACCGATAAGAGCCGGAAGGAGGGGGGAAGCATCAGATCAGTTGGCGGGGATGGTTTTTGGTGGCTTGCCACCCGGTACATAGGGGTGGTAGTGCTTGATGTCCCGGCCAATATTTCTTTGCACCACGACCCCGACGATCTTGTATTCACCCTCTTTCAGCTGAATCTCAGGATAGTCACTGTTGAGGGCTACCAGTCGCTTGGTTGTGCCGCTGTCGGCAATATACTGTCTGAACCAACGATCCCCCTGGGTCTCTGCGACGACAAAGGCTCCCGTGGCACAGACTTCGGACGGCTCGATGACGATGATGCACTTTTCCGGGAATTCCGGTTCCATGCTGTCATCCAGCACCTGGAGGGGGTAGAGTTCGTTATAACTGCAATCTTTACTCATCTGTGTTCACACTATAGTGCTGATTCAAAGTAGTCGGTCATCCCGCTGAGCCGCAGAATATATCGCGTTCAGCCAGTCAGTGCATTTTTTTAACCTGCCTCAATCCTTATCACAGACCATGTTTATCGGTGATTTATCCCCGCATGAATGGGATCGACTTGTAAAGAGTATGGTTTTAAATCATGCGAGTGATACGTCGCGCACGATTGGGTAAATTCCGATAATATGCCGTTTTTATCTAACCACTGTTGCTGGCATGGTCCACCATATTTCATCCCAGAGCCGGGTCCACACCGATCGGCGGGATCTGCACAATCTGAAAAGCATGTTGCCCTTTCTTTGGGAGTATCGTGGTCGCGCGCTGTTTGCCCTGGGTTGTCTGGTGTTTGCGAAAATGGCCAATGTGGGCATTCCCCTGGTGCTCAAGGAGATTGTCGACAGTCTCGAAAAGTCGGTCCATACGGTACTGGTGCTGCCCCTGTTCCTGTTGATCGGATACGGGGTGTTGAGGCTCGCCAGCTCCCTGTTCAATGAATTGCGGGACGCCATCTTTGCCCGGGTACGCTACCGGGCGATGCGGAATCTTTCCAGCAAGGTACTGACCCATCTGCACGATCTGTCGTTGCGTTTTCATCTGGAGCGTCAGACCGGCGCGATCAGCCGGGATTTGGAGCGGGGCACCCGTTCCGTCAGTACCATTCTGAACTACATGGTTTTCAGCATTCTGCCGATGGTGGTGGAGTTCTCCCTGGTGGCTGCGGTGCTGCTGACCCAGTATGACATCAAGTTTGCTTTGGTGACCTTCGGCACCGTGATCGTCTATGTGGGATTCACCCTGGCGATCACCGAGTGGCGGATGGAGTATCGCCACATCATGAACCGTCTCGATTCGGAGGCCAACAGTCAGGCGTTCGACAGTCTGATCAATTACGAGACGGTGAAGTACTTCGGCAATGAGAAGCTTGAGCTGCGTCGCTTCGACGATACCCTGGCGGATTGGGAAGATAATGCGGTGAAGAGCCAGACCTCCATGTCACTGCTCAATTTCGGCCAGGGGGGCATTATCGCGGTGGGTGTGGCGATCATCATGATCTATGCCGCCGACGGGGTGGTCGAAGGCACCATGTCGATCGGTGACCTGGTGCTGGTGAACACGTTCATGCTGCAGCTGTTCATACCGCTCAATTTTCTCGGTATTGTCTATCGGCAGATCAAATACTCATTGGCGGACATGGATCTGATCTTCAAACTGCTGGAACAACAGCCGGAGATCACCGATGCGGAAGATGCCGAACGGTTGAAACTGCAGGGTGGGGAAGTGCGTTTTGAGCAGGTCGATTTTGCCTATCAGCCGGAGCGGCAGATCCTGCACGATGTGAATTTTACCCTCAAAGCGGGCGAGAAGCTGGCGGTGGTCGGTCACAGTGGCGCCGGCAAGTCGACCCTCTCCCGTCTGCTGTTCCGCTTCTATGATGTGACCGCCGGTGTGATCACTGTGGATGGTCAGGATATCCGCCAGCTGACACGGGAGTCGCTTCGTGCCGCCATCGGCATCGTCCCCCAGGATACCGTGCTGTTCAACGAGAGTATTCTCTACAACCTGGCTTATGGTAATCCCAACGCCTCTCAACAGGAGATCGAAGAGGCGGCCCGTATCGCACATATTGCAGATTTCATTGATCAGTTGCCTGATGGTTACCAGACCGTGGTGGGAGAGCGCGGATTGAAACTCTCCGGCGGTGAGAAACAGCGGGTTGCGATTGCCAGGGCGATGTTGAAACGGCCGCAGATCCTGGTCTTCGATGAGGCGACATCCTCACTGGACACCAAGACAGAACAGTCGATTCAGGAGACGCTGAGGGAGGTGGCCAGAAATCACACCACACTGGTAATCGCCCATCGTCTTTCAACGGTGATCGATGCGGATCGTATTCTGGTGATGGATCAGGGGCGGATTGTGGAGCAGGGGACCCATCCCCAGCTTCTGCAGCAGCAGGGGCGCTACCATCAGATGTGGCAGTTGCAGCAGAAGCAGCAGCAGCTTGGCTCTGATCAGGAGGCGTAATGAAAGTCTATCTGGTCGGCGGTGCGGTACGGGATCAGTTGTTGGAGCTGCCTTATAACGAACGGGATTGGGTGGTGGTCGGTGCCACACCGGAAGAGATGCTGGCCCAGGGGTACCGTCGTGCTGATCGTTATTTTCCGGTGTTTCTCCATCCCGAGAGCGGTGAAGAGTACGCCCTGGCCCGGACCGAAGTGAAGGCGGCACCCGGGTACAAGGGTTTTGAACTCAGCTATGGACCCGAGGTGACCCTGGAGCAGGATCTACTGCGTCGCGATCTGACCATCAATGCCTTGGCGATGGATGAATCGGGTGGTGTGATCGATGTCTGTGAGGGACAGAGGGATCTGCAGGAGGGTTTGTTGCGCCATATCACACCAGCCTTCAGCGAGGATCCTCTGCGTCTGCTGCGTATCGCCCGTTTTGCGGCAAAGCTGGGATGCTGGGGATTTCGGGTGGCTCATGGCACCCATGCCTTGATGAAGAAGATGGCAACGACTGCCGAGCTGGAGACCCTGTCCGCTGAGCGCGTGCTGAAAGAGATGAATCGCGCCATGGGAGAGCCCCAGCCCTGGCGCTTTTTTGAGGTTTTACAGCGCTGCGGTGCACTGCAGAAGCTAATACCCGAAGTGGCTGAAATCATGGGCAGCGAATCCGCAGGGCATGGGGCTCAGACAACCGGGGGCATGGTGTCGGCGTTGAAGCGGATTGTCCCTGTCAGTGATGATCCACTGATTCGTGCTGCGGTGGCATTGTTTTACAGCGCACAGAATCAGCCTGATCTGGCCGTCTGGCTGGATAAAATCCGTCTCGACAAGCGCAGCGGACAGTTGATCAGTGATCTTCTGCAGTTATCTTCTGTCCAAACAAACGAGGTGGGCAGTGAGCGCCTGTTCGATCTGGTTACCCGACTCAAACCCAGGCAACAACCACAAAGATTCGAGGGGCTGTTACTGGCGGCAGAGGCACTTTGGCCAGAGCATATGGTCTGCTTGAAGCCCAGCCTGACTGCCACCCGAGAGGCGCTGTTGGCGCCCCTTCCAGAGCAGCTGGCGGCGTCCGAGTTGCAGGGCAAAGCCCTGGGGGATGCGATCCGTCGCTGGCGGCTCGACTATCTTCAACAACTCAAGCCGCCACAAAACAACTCATGAATCGCCTGCCTGCCGCCAGACGGGATTGTTCGGAGCTGTTCAGAGATTGCTAAATTAAACGGGTAACTGACCCGCTTTTCGGGTTCATGGTAGAGTCGCAATATGCAAGCGGAACAGAAAACAACCTCCAATGAGTCACTGCCCGGTCCCGGGGAGGTTTCCGGCTCGTTGCACCGGTGGTTGACCTGGCTGGAGAGCTTCATCGATCGCAAGCACTGGCCAAGTCTGCGGATTCTGTTTACCGGTAACCTGCTGCTGCCGATCCTGTTCCTGGGATTGAGTCTGACCGTATCCCTGGGCGCGGTGCTGTTTCTGATCGGTGAGACCGGTGGGCGCTCTTCGCTACAGGTGGTCCTGCTGCTCGGTGTCGCCTTTGCGCTGTTTTCCCTGGTGCTGGTACTGATCCGCCTGCGCAGTCAGCTGTTGCGCCCACTCTCTTCACTGGAGCAGACAGTCAACCAGGTCTGCCAGGGTGAGCCTGTCTCCAGCAAAAAGCCATTTGAACCGAGTGGTGTGTTAAGCGGCATGGCGCGGGACATCGACAGTCTCAGCGAGGAGCTGACCGATATCTATGAGGATATGGAGGTCCGCGTGGCCCGGCAGACTCTGCGCCTGGCGCAGAAAACCACCAATCTGCGGGTACTCTATGATGTGGCGGCTGGCATCAACCAGTCGGAGAATCTGGATGAGCTGCTGCTGGAGTATATGGGGATCTTCAAACGCATGGTCAACGCCCGCTCCGCGACGGTCCATCTGGTGCTGCCGGATGACAAGGTGAGGCAGGTGGGTTGCATCGACCTGGATGGCCGGCTCTACAATGAGCAGCAGTTGTTGCCGATCAAGCTCTGTCAGTGCGGTATCACCCTCTCCCCCGGTGATATTCTCTGTAATCAGAATCCGAAGCTCTGCACTCAGCGAAACGGACGCCGGATGTTCGGCGCGGATGAGGTTGAGCGGGTCTCTGTGCCGATGTGGTATCACGGTGATGTGCTGGGCTTTTATCATCTCTATGTGGATAGGCCGGGCATCTATGATGGGCGAGAGGATGTGCTGGATATTCTCAATACCATCGGCAGTCATCTGGGTATGGCAGTAGCCAAGCAGCGCTCCGATTCGGAGGCGCGCCGATTGTCGATTGTTGAGGAGCGAACCTCCCTGGCCCATGAACTGCACGATTCACTGGCGCAGACCCTGGCCAGTCTACGCTTCCAGGTACGTATGCTGGAAGAGACGCTGCAGAATGAGTCGGTGTCGATGACGGCCGAACAGGAGGCCAGGCGTATCCACAACGGTCTTGATGAGGCGCATGATGAGTTGCGTGAGTTGATCAACAGTTTTCGTGCACCGATGGATCAGCGAGGTCTGATTCCCGCCTTGGGTAAATTGGTGGAGCGTTTCAATCAGGAGACGTCGATCCACGCCTTCTTTCAGCCGGACTGCCTGAAGACCGATCTGGATACCACACAGGAGATGCAGGCATTGCGGATTGTCCAGGAATCTTTGGCCAATATCCGTAAACATGCCAATGCCCATACTGTTCGAGTGCTGTTACGATGTCGAAGTCCAGGGCAGTATCTTATCCTGGTTGAGGATGATGGTGTCGGTTTCGAGGGTGCGGCGCCGAAGGGTAATCCGGGCGAGCACATCGGCCTGTCAATCATGGAGGAGCGTGCTCGACGGGTGGATGGTGAGTTATCGATTGAGAGCGAGCCTGGTGAAGGAACCCGGGTTGAATTGGTGATTCGTAGTGCAAAATGATACGCCTTCTCCTTACACCATGATATTGCCGGGTTCGGTTGGTCTGTCAGCGTTCAGGGCAAAGCGCATCTCAGCGCGAATGGCAGTAGCCCTTAACAACAGATGTACGCGTCCACAGAGGTGAAAAAATGCGGGTACTGGTAATAGATGACCATGCTCTGTTTCGAATTGGTCTGCAGGAACTGCTGGAGCGGCGTGGTATTGATGTGATCGCCATAGGCGACTGTCTTAAAGGCATCGAAACAGTGGCCCATGAACGACCGGATGTGGTGCTGTTGGATATGCGGATGCCGGACATGACCGGTACCGAAGTACTGAGTGTGCTGCGCAAACACTATCCTCAGATGCCAATCAGTATGCTGACCACCAGCCGCGAGGAGACGGATGTCATCGAAGCCCTGCAGAACGGCGCGCAAGGCTATCTGCTGAAAGATATGGAACCCGACGAGTTGATCGATGCCCTGCAACAGATCACCAAAGGTCAAACTGTGGTCGCCAACGAGTTGACTGGGATTCTGGCCAAGGCGGTACAGGGGGAGCAACCCAGCAGCAGTGCGCCTACCTCTTCGCTGGATGATCTGACTCCCCGGGAGCGGGAGATTCTGTGTCACCTCGCGGATGGTCAAAGCAACAAAGTGATAGCGCGAAACCTGGGAATCTCCGACGGTACCGTGAAGCTTCATGTTAAAGCGATCCTTAGAAAACTTGAGGTCCATTCACGGGTTGAAGCCGCGGTGATTGCCGTAGAACAAAACCTCTGTTCAAGAGGGTAGGCTTTTTATAATGAAAAATTTTTTAAACCTGATCAGTGATTGTCTGGGGGATGTGCAAGAGATCATGCCCTGGGACCTGGAAGAGCGGTTGGAGGCAAATCCTAAGTTACTTATTGTGGATGTCAGGGAGCCCTATGAGTATGACGCGATGCATATCGAGAACTCGGTTCTTGCGCCCCGCGGGATACTTGAATCGGCCTGTGAGTGGGACTATGAAGAGACCATTCCCGAACTGGTCAAGGCACGCCAGCGGGAGGTGGTTGTGGTGTGCCGCTCCGGCTATCGCAGTGTGCTGGCCGCCTTCTCCATGAAGATGCTCGGTTTCGAAAACGTGGTCTCACTGAAGACCGGCCTGCGGGGCTGGAACGACTTTGAGCAACCGCTGGTGAACGCCGAGGGTGAGTCGGTGGACATCGACGATGCGGATGACTACTTCACCCCCAATCTGCGGGAAGATCAGCTGAGTCCCAAACCGGCCTGAGATTGTGTTTAACCGCGAATGGGAGGGGATTAAGGTGGGGGCACCCTATACCCAGAAATCAACAGTAGGGTGGGGCCTTGCCCCACCAAATACTGCTTGTGGTGCGGCTAAGAGTCTGAGTTGTTGATTAACCGCAAATACACACCAATCACCACAACTTAAGGCAAATAATTGGCTATGCGTCCATTTGCGGCTTAAAAATCTACCGGTGAAGTGGCGCCCTGCTCGGAATGGGGTGGCGTCTCGAACCAGGCCAGCTTCTCATGCAGTTCGACTACGTGGCCGACAATGATCAGTGTAGGAGGCTTGGGGCGTTCCCGTTCCACTGTCTCCAGGATATTCTCCAGGGTGCCGGTGAAGACACGCTGCATATGGGTCGTGCCCTGCTGGATCAGGGCGATCGGCATGTCGCCGGACACACCATGAGCCTGCAGTTCCCGACAGATCACCGGTAGGCCAACCAGCCCCATGTAGAAAACCACGGTCTGGTTCGGTTGCGCCAGCATATCCCAGTTCAGGTTCATGCTGCCGTCTTTCAGATGGCCGGTGACGAAGGTGACTGACTGGGCGTAGTCCCGATGGGTGAGCGGAATTCCGGAGTAGGTGGCGCAGCCCGCCGCAGCGGTGATTCCCGGAATCACCTGAAACGGCACCCCTTCAGCGGCCAGGGTATCGATCTCCTCGCCACCACGGCCGAATATAAAGGGATCCCCCCCCTTCAGCCGCAATACCCGCTTTCCCTGTTTGGCGAGACTGGCCAGCAGCTTGTTGATCTCTTCCTGGCGCATGGCGTGCTTGTCGCGCTCTTTGCCCACATAGACATGCTCCGCGTCGTGACGGGTCATCTCGAGAATCGGTTTTGCCACCAGCCGGTCGTAGACCACCACGTCCGCCTGCTGCATCAGACGCAATGCACGGAAGGTCAGCAGGTCCGGATCCCCCGGTCCGGCGCCGACCAGGTAGACCTCACCCATCTCCTGGTCCAGACGGGGATCCGCCAGAAGACGCTCCATCAGCTGATCCGCCTCCTCATCGTGACCGGAAAAGACCCGCTCGGCAACACCCCCCTCCAGTACCCGGTCCCAAAACAGGCGCCGGTCCTCCGGATTGTTGAAATGGTCCTTGACCCGTTGGCGAAAGCGGTTGCACAGGTTCGCTAGGCGGCCATAACCGGCAGGGATCAGGGATTCCAGTCTGGAGCGGATCAGACGCGCCAGTACTGGCGATGCTCCACCGGTTGAGACGGCGGCCACCACCGGTGAGCGGTCGATGATCGAGGGGACGATGAAACTGCACAATTCAGGCTGGTCCACCACATTGACGGGAATACGCTTGGCGTGGGCCAGCTCGGCTATATGCCGATTGAGTTGTGGATCGTCGGTGGCGGCAATCACCAGATGACGGTCGTTGATATCCTCATCCTGGAAGCCCCTCGCCTGGTGATTGAGGCGCCCCATATCCCGCCAAGTGATCAGATCGTGGGTCAATTCAGGGGAGACCAGAACCACATCCGCCGCGGATTTGAGCAGTAGTGAGATTTTTCTTTCAGCGACTGCACCGCCGCCTACCACCAGGCATGATTTGTTTCTGATGTTCAGGAATATTGGGAAAAATTCCATAAAATACAACCGGTTAATAAGTGTTTGTTGTTCAAGGTTTTGCCATTGCGAGACTCTAGCATGAGTCAATCACATTAAAAAAGCCAGGCTTTAGGCGGCTAATCAAACTTGCAATATTTAAACACATTAATATACTAATTAACTCTGTTTTTAGAGATATTGAGGCTGCCCGAACGTGATGATAAAGGAAATAGACGCTTCCGATCTTGAGGCCCGCATGGCCAAAGACGGTGATTTTCTGCTACTGGACATCCGTAGTGCCGGTGAACTGGCGCAGGGGGTGTTACCGGATGCCGAGCATATTCCGATGCATCTGATTCCTGTTCGCATGTCCGAGCTGCCAAAAGACAAGGATCTGATCCTCTACTGCCACAGTGGAGCGCGTTCCTACCACGCATGTGCCTATCTGGCGCAGCAGGGCTTCGACAACGCAGTCAATCTACGCGGCGGCATTCTGGGTTGGGCGAGATCGGGTTATCGTCTGGAGACCAGGCTGGCCAGCTGAGGCCAACCGTTCCGGATCAGGTTGAAAAGATTTACAGGCAGGCCGGAATTGGTTCCGGGTCTGCGGTTTTGGAGGGGATTGGAGCGGACAGAAGCTTGCGTTTGTAAGTCGCTTGTCATATAAAGGTCCGTCTGATTTTTACCCAAAAACGATACACACACACAATTTAAAAAGCTGGAGGTCATACCATGGCAGATTTTGATCAAGAACTGGACGCAAGCGGACTCAACTGTCCCCTGCCGATTCTGCGTGCGAAAAAAACCCTGAATGGTATGGAGTCCGGTAAAGTTCTGCACATCATTGCAACTGATCCAGGCTCAGTTAAGGATTTCGAAGCCTTCGCCAATCAGACGGGTAATGAGCTGATGGAATCCAAGGAAGTTGGCGGTAAGTTTGAATTCCTCATCAAAAAGGCCTGATCAGCGATCAGTTTGCCAATCCCATTAGGGACTTAATTGGAGACGAAGCAATGTCAGACGAAAAAAAGTTAGCGATAATTGCGACTAAAGGCTCTTTAGACTGGGCCTATCCGCCATTTATCCTGGCCTCAACAGCCGCTGCACTGGGTTACGAAACCGAGATCTTCTTCACTTTCTACGGTCTGCAGCTCCTGAAAAAGGATCTGGATCTGGAAGTGACCCCGCTGGGCAATCCCGGTATGCCGATGCCGATGGGTATGGACAAGTGGTTTCCTGTGGTCGGTCTGGCGCTGCCAGGCATGCAGGGCATGATGACCAGCATGATGAAGAAAAAGATGGCTTCAAAAGGCGTTGCCGACCTGGCTGAGCTGCGTGAGCTTTGTCAGGAAGCCGAAGTCAAGCTGATCGCCTGTCAAATGACAGTGGATCTGTTCGAGATGAATACCTCTGAATTCATCGACGGTATCGAATACGCCGGTGCCGCCAGATTCTTCGAATTCGCGGGTACTAGCGATATCTGCCTTTACATTTAACCCTGAGTAAATGCAGTCACGGCGCCGCCCCACAAGGGCGGCGTTTTTTTTGCGCTTGAAAAAGCCACACTGGGGTTGCCAGCGGCTAAGCTTTCACAAGCCGCTAATGCCGGCCAATCACCGCAAGCATCCACAAAATGTATCGACCGGGTAGCCGCTCTGGCTCGTATTGAACGGGGCTGTTCAGAGTTAAAACTGAATTTAAATGGATAAAAAGGGGTGCGGCAATCAGCCGCACCCGAATTATGGATCGTCAGATCTTCTACATGAAGGTCTTGGTCACGCCGAGACCGAACAGATGCACACTGGAGTCGTAGGTGCCGTTCACAGCGGTGGTGCCGTTCAACTCCTCACCCACAACGGCGGCTTTGTCGCTGTTGATGGTCCGTTTGTCGAAGTCCACATACATATAGGCCACATCGAATGTCCAGCCATCATCGATGGTGTGTCCAACGCCCAGGCTGTACAGCTGACGATCCGCATCAGGCACCCGCGGACTGAAATAGTCTTCTTTCTGTGGGGTTTCGTCGTAGGTGTAGCCAATCCTCAACTGGGTCGCCTTGGAGAAGTCATAGGTCACGCCTAGACGGTAGGCGGAGGCATTGTCGAAGTCGTTGACACTGGTAAAAATGTTGGAGCCGAACTGCTCATTTTTGACTTCCAGGGTATCGAACTTGTTCCAGCCGGTACGGGTGTAGTCAAATTCGATCGCCAGCTTTTCAGTGGCTTCATAGCGAGCCCCAACCTGCAGTCGCCAAGGCAGCTCAAGGGTCGCAGTGACCTCGTCTGAGAGGGTCGAGGGCAGAACGCCGACGTCATCATCCAGGGTGCCTTCCGCTTTGATCTTCGAACTGGAGTGGTAGTTCAGACCGAAACTCCAGCTATCCACCACCAACAGGCCGCCCAGGTTGAAACCGACACCCTGGCCGTCACCTTCCAGATTAAAGCCCGGATAGGTGCCGCCATCGTTGAGAACGCTGTTGAACAGCACTTCCCGCATCCAGTAGTAGTCAACACCGATTGCCAGAGCGGCCTGATCGTTGAGTTTGTAGGAGGCGCTGGGGCTGAAGGCGACGATCTCAAGCTTGGTCTGTGTGGGCATGAATGAACCCAACGGATATTGATCACTGTAGGTATCCGTCTCCCAGTCGGTCTCCAGACCGAAGGGGGCATTGACTGAAATACCCAGGGACCACTCCTCGTTGAGGGTGTCGTGTGCGGATATGGCCGGTACGGCAACCAGTTCGTTGCCTTCGCTGTCGACCGTTCCTGATCCGGTATCGACGCTCAGGTCGGGTAGCACCAGGTTGGTTCCCAAAGAGACGGAACTGCCTTCGTGAAAGGACATGGCGGCCGGGTTATAGGGGATGGCTCCCAGGATTTCGTGATTTGCGACCAGCGCGTTGGATGTGGCCGTGCCTGCGATGCTCAGCTCCGGAATGGCGAAGCCTGAGGCCTGTACCCCAGAGCTGGCCATCAACAGGGCCGAACTGCAGGCGACTGCCAGGGTTGTGGCTTGAAACTTATTTTTATGGTGCATGCGGATCCTCCACCTTTCTGTTGTTATGTCCAGACCGGCCTTGCTTAAGGAACCTCTGAACAAGTCATGAACCGACAATCTGTTCGGCTCAGATTTATTCAGAGGTTCCTAAATTTATTCTTAGGTCCTGGTTGAGTCTGGTGCGATTCTATTCCTGATCAGACCATTTATCATCCATCGGCAAGTTCAGTCAAACTGAAGATCAGTTAAATGTGCGAACAGGCCCGAGCAGAAATTACCATAACCTGTCTGCGGGAAAAAAGGAAAAGTGACTCAGCGCTCCCTAAAGCTAGCTGTTTGTGGTATAAAAGTTGTTTATCCATACAAAGAACAACTGATCGGACATCATAGACACATGGCGGATCGTAGATTACAGGTTTTTCATACAGTTGCGCGTCTTTTAAGCTTTACCAAGGCGGCTGAGACCTTGCATATGACCCAGCCGGCAGTAACCTTTCAGGTGCGGCAACTGGAAGAGTATTTCAATACCCGATTGTTCGACAGAACCCACAACCGGATCAGCCTGACCGAGGCTGGGGAGCGGGTATTCAGTTACGCCGATCGCATTTTCGACCTGTATGCGGATATGGAGAACTCTGTCAGGGAGATGACCGGAGAGATCCGTGGTGCATTGACCATTGGTGCCAGTACCACCATCGCAGAGTACATGCTGCCCTCGTTACTGGGCGATTTCGGTACACGTTATCCGGAGGTGACGATCCATCTGCGGGTTTCAAACTCCGAAGGGATTGTCTCCATGGTGGAGAACAACAATATCGACCTGGGAGTCGTGGAGGCGCCGGTCGGTAACAAGAATCTGGTGGTTGAAGTTTGCCGTAATGATCAATTGGTGGCCATCGTACCGCCCAACCATGACCTGGCGAATCAGGAGACCGTGGCGATAGAGGAGTTGCTGGAGTACCCCTTTATCTGCCGGGAAGAGGGTTCGGGTACCCGTGAAGTGATCAACGAGTATCTGGATAATAATTGTGCCGACTCGACACTCAATATCTACATGGAGCTGGGTAGTCCGGAAGCGGTAAAAGGCGCCGTGGAAGCGGGTATGGGTGTCTCGGTGGTCTCCCGGGCGACCATCCAGAAAGAGTTGAAGCTGGATACCCTGAGGGCGATCAATCTGGCGCCGGCAATGGAGCGTCCATTCTCATTTGTCCATCAGAAGCAAAAATTTCGCCTGCGGGCCATGGAAGAGCTGCTCGAATTTGCTCGTGGCTATTGTGAGGATCATGCTGAAGAGCAGTTGTAGGCTCTAACTGCAACGAGGTTGGTATCGGTGCATATTGTACCCAAACAGCAAAAGCTCGATCCTGAGCAGCAGCGGCTGCTAGACCTCTTTGAGCGGATTGCGCCGAGTGATCGGGACTCCCTGTTGGCGTTTGCTGAGTTTCTGTCACAACGACCCTCTCAGGAGGCCGTGTCTGTTGATCGAAGCTCGCCCCTGGAACCAAAACAGCTCGAACGGCCTGCGGATGAGTCCGTGGTGAAAGCGATCAAGCGTCTCTCCGAGAGCTACTTTATGCTTGAACGGGATCAGTTGCTGGATGAGACCTCGTCCCTGATGACCTCCCATGTCATGCAGGGTAGAACCGCCGTGGAAGTGATCGATGATTTGGAAGCGCTGTTTAAAAAGCACTATCAAAACTATCTGAGCGAGTCGTCGGGTTAACTAGGGCCTGTTAACACGAATCCAATACGTCCTGTTGTGCCTGAAAAAGCGCCAATCAAGGCGCGAGGAGTGTAGTTTGGTTATTCCAAATGAGCGACGAGCAACGCCGAGTGGCGCTTTTTCAGGCGCAACCCGAAGGGCTGGGTCTGTTTTTGCGCCCAGCGGCGTTATCATTCACTCATGTAGAATGACGACACGACGCTCATTCTGCCTTGCTGGGCACAAAAACAGACCCAGCAGGACGTATTGGATTCGTGTTAACAGGCCCTAACATCCGCCTATTTGGTACCGGGTTATTCAAATGCAGGTCATTACCAACTGGTTCAAGCGCTACTTCTCCGATCCTCAGATCATCTTTTTGACCCTCTTCCTGATCCTTTTTTTCGGTATCGTGATCATCATGGGGGATATGCTCGCGCCGGTATTGGCGAGTATCGTGATCGCCTACCTGCTTGAGGGAATCGTGACACAAATGGAGCGTCGCTCCTGGCCCAGGCTGATCTCGGTGGTCCTGGTGTTCATTCTGTTTCTGCTGTTTGTCGCCCTGATCCTGCTTGGACTGCTACCGCTGCTCTCCCGCCAGGTAACGGACTTTCTGCAACAGCTGCCCAGTATGATCGCTATGGGACAGCAGGCGTTGATGCAGCTACCCGAACGGTATCCGGATCTGATTCCCCAGGCACAGGTGGATCAGCTGATCCAGCAACTGCGTAACGAGGTCGCCTCGTTTGCCCAGCAGGCCGTCAGCTGGTCCCTCGCCTCGGTGGTCGGGGTGATCACCCTGGTGGTCTACCTGATCCTGATGCCCCTGCTGGTGTTCTTCTTTCTCAAGGACAAGCAGCTGATCATCGACTGGTTCGTCTCTTATCTTCCCCGCCATCGACGCTTCTCGGTAACAGTCTGGAAGGATGTGGATGTGCAGATCGCCAACTACGTGCGCGGGAAGTTCTGGGAGATCATCATCATCTGGTCATGCAGCTTTGTCGCCTTTTCGATGCTGGGATTGAATTATGCTCTGCTGTTGGCGGTATTGGTGGGTTTGTCGGTGATCATTCCCTACATCGGTGCTGCTGTGGTGACCATTCCAGTGCTGTTCATCGCCTGGTTTCAGTGGGGCTGGTCCTCAGACTTCGCCTGGTTGGCCGCGATCTATTTCATCATTCAGGCCCTGGATGGCAATGTACTGGTGCCATTGCTCTTTTCAGAGGTGGTCAATCTGCATCCGGTTGCCATTATTGTGGCGATTCTGGTGTTCGGTGGCTTTTGGGGATTCTGGGGGGTGTTTTTCGCCATTCCACTGGCCACACTGGTGCAGGCTGTGCTGGCGGCCTGGCCGCGGAATGAGCTGGTGGATGAGGCGGCTGTAAAATAACCCCTGCCCGGCTCCCCGGAATGGGGAGTGCCGGGCAGGCTGTCAGCAATGCTGGGAGTCTCAGGCTTTTTTGGTGTTGATGCCAAACAGGCTCCACAGTGGGCAGTAGGAGACCAGCCCGGTAACCAGCGGCACAGCACCAATGGCGCCAAGCCAGTTGATCGGGTCACTGAGCAGGAAGCCCCATCCAAGAATCGCCAGACCACCCACAATCCTGAGAATACGTTCAATACTGCCTACATTTTGAGTCATGCTATTTCTCCTGAGTAATACATAAACCGCTTTTGTTCAGACCAGGGCTTGATTCGCCACAATGGTTTGAAATTGACCCTGCGCCTGCGGACTATCTAACGCATCGGATCAATGGTGGATCAGAGGATAGATCTCCACTACGCAAATGTATGTGACTAAGTCACACTGCAGGTGGTGCTCAGGTGCCGGATGAGTGTTAACAGGCTCTAATAGTGGTTTTCACGACTCTTCTCGATCAGACGCTGTTCATCACAGATATTGATGACACCTCTGGCAGTGGAGATCATCTGCTGTTGCTCAAGGTCTTTTAAAATGCGACTGACGACCTCACGGGAAGTTCCGAGGTCAGAGGCGATCATCTGATGGGTCGATTCGATTCTTGCGCCACTCTGTTTGCCGAGTTGAATCAGGTGCCCTGCCAGACGACGGTCTACCCGGCGAAAGGCGATCTCTTCCACAATGCCGATCACCTCGGTGAGTCTGCTGCTGATCAAATTGAAAAGATAGTTACGCCAGGCAGGGATCTCGTCCGTCCAGCGAATCACATCCGCGGTACTGATCAGCACTGCTTCGATCGGTTCTTCCGAGACCGCATAGGCTGGAAAAGGCTCTCCATTCATGATGCAGGAGGCGGTGAGAATGCAGCTCTCGCCGGGGCCGATCCGATAGAGGGTGATCTCCCGGCCGTTCTCACTCAGTTTGTAAACCCGGGCGGTTCCCGAGATCACCAGAGCCAAATGGGAACATTCAGTGCCCTGGTGACAGATCGGTTGGTCGGCTGGCAGGCCGATCTTGCTGGCACGGTCAAAAAACCTCTGTTTAAAGTCGCTCTCCGCCTGCTGCAGAAACTGAAACTGCCGGGTAATTTGGGTTATGTTGCTGGTGTCGGAAATCAAGTCAACCTCAAGCTTTTGCTGTCACGTTATTGATCGAACAGGGGGATCGTTGCCGATAGTAGTTTGTTGCGGCGATCCAATGCAATGTGAATAGTGGGTTCAAACTGAAATGCTTGTAAATGAGGCAGTTGTATTCAGGATATGCTAATTTACTAGATATTTGTGATGTTAGGCGCCGAATTACTGTCATGTCAGAAGCGGACATAGAAGCGATTAAAATAAAGAAAGAGCGAGTACGCCTGTTATATGCCAATGGTGTAACCCTGATTATCGCCAATTTTATCGCCGGCGCGATCTTCTTCTATCTCAACAAGGTGTGGGAGTTTGATCAGGGCGTGATCTGGGGCGGGCTGTTTGCTCTGCTACTGATCGGTCAGAGCGTGTTGACACTGGCTGCCAGGTATAGCGAACTGGACAGATTACAGCTCTGGCGCTATGCCCTGTTGCCCGGCGTCCTGTTACTCGGTCTGTTGTGGGCGGCGGCTCTGCTCCATCTGCTCTTCAATCCGGAATCGACTGAGTTTCTGGTGATCGATCTGGTGCTGATCGGTACGGTCTTTCTGCTTACCGCACTTTTGCTCACCATCGATACTTTCTTCAGTATCATTTTTGTACTGACCGCCTCAATGGTGGTTATGGTGGTTTTAAACGGTGAGCAGGGGAGTGTCAGTGAGGAGTTTATTGCCGGGTTGATCGCCTACGCATTGGCGCTGCTGATTCTGGCTGCCTGGATGACGGTCTATCAACAAGGCTATCTGTTGATCGCCGCCAACCGGGTATTGTTGCATGAACGGATGGTGGCATCGGAAACCGAATTGAGTGAAATGCGCAGCCGGCTGATTCAGGAGAATGATCAGCGCCAGTCTGTGGAACAGGAGCTGTTTCTCGCCAAGGAGGCGGCGGAGGGGGCCAATCTGGCCAAATCAGAGTTTCTCGCCACCATGAGTCATGAGATTCGAACCCCACTGAATGGCATTCTGCCGATTCTGGAAATGCTCCTGGAGACCAAGCTGAATGGGGAACAGAAGCAGTTTGTCGCCACCGCCCTGAACTCCTCTCAGCTGTTGCTCAGCATCATCAACGACATTCTCGACTTCTCCAAGATCGAAGCCGGGAAACTCGATCTTGAGTTTATCGAGCTCAATCTGGAAGGCACCATCGAGCAAGTCACATCGTTGATGAAGAACGCAGCCGATCGGCGCAATTTGAAGCTGGGTTACCGTATTGACCGGGATGTACCGAAAACGGTTCGTGGCGATCCGATCCGTCTGCGCCAGATACTCACCAACCTGGTTAGTAATGCGGTGAAGTTTACTGAGCATGGGGAGGTGTCGGTTGAGCTGACCAATCGTCAGACCTCACGCACCGAGGTGGATCTGATGTTTGCCGTGCGTGATACCGGTATCGGCATGACCCAGGAGCAGGTGGAGCGCCTGTTCGAACCCTTTTCCCAGGCGGATGCCTCAACAACCCGCAAGCATGGCGGTACCGGCCTGGGGCTGGTGATCTGCAAGCGCCTGACCGAATTGATGGGGGGGAAGATCGGGGTTAAATCCACACCGGGAAAAGGCTCCTACTTCTGGTTCATACTGCCAATGCGCAAATCACTGCAGGAGATGCCATCCGGAAGACGCAATCTTCAGGATCTCCGTACCCTGCTGCTTGCCAACAAGACCTCTGCAGAGACCCGGCAGCTGCTCTATGCACTGAAGGAAGAGGGGATGCTGGTCGAGCAGTCCGAGGATCAGTACGACGCACTCAGCAAGCTCAAGTCCTCCGCCAACCTGGGTGCGAGTTGGCGCTATGAACTGATGGTGCTTGATGGGGGGCTGTCGAGTGTCAATCTGAGTAAGACCATCGGCTCGGCCAGAGAAGTACCCCATATGCGGGAGGTGGAGATACTTGCCGTGAATCTGCCTGAGGAGGATCAACTCACCTACGAAGCGATGGGTGTCGAGTGCCTGAGTCCTCATGCCACCGCGAAAGAGATCAAGCAGCGACTGTATCGAATTTTCGATGTTGAGCAGACGCCTGGGGCGGCGACCATGCCGGAAGAGATACCGGTGCCGCGCATGCCCGACGACCACCTTGCCTGGCAGGACAGTCAGGATGAACCATTGCCGGAACCCGGTGCGAAACGGGCAGAGGATATCAAACAGGATCAGCAGCATACCAAACTGGTTGGACGGGTTTTGGTGGTTGAGGATAATCCGGTCAATCAGGCGGTGGTGAAAAAGATGCTTGAGAAGGCGGGATTGTCACCGGTAACCTCCAATGACGGAGTTGAGGCGATGGAGGCACTGCAAGCCGAGCAGTTTGATGTGGTGCTAATGGATTGCCAGATGCCGAGGATGGATGGCTACGAGGCGACGGAGGCGATTCGGGAGCGGGAACAGAACCAGGGATTGATGCGTACTCCGGTCATCGCGATGACCGCCAACGCCATGGCCGGGGACCGGGAACGTTGTCTGGCGGTGGGAATGGATGATTATCTTTCCAAACCGGTGAAGCCGGCGCAATTGGAGAATATGCTGCGTCAATGGTTGCCTATGGAGGAGATGATATATCCAGGCGAGGATGCTAGTCTAAGGGAAGATCAGAGTGAGGCTAGTGAAGATACCGAAGTTGATATGTCAAGTGAGGGATTGCTAGAAGTTGGTGGAGATACAAGCATGACATCAAGCGGCATGATAGACCGCAGTGTGCTGGAAGAACTCTATGAAATCATGGAGGAGGATTTTGTTTCTGTGCTCGAAAGTTATCTTAAGAGTGCGCCAGGCCTGATGCTCGGTATTCGGGATGCGGTCAAGTCCGGGGATATGGAGGGGTTGGTCAAATCGGCTCATCCGTTGAAATCGAGCAGTGCCAATGTGGGAGCCATGGAGCTCTCGATCCTGGCCCGGGATCTGGAATTCAAAGGTCGCCAAGGGGATAGCAACGGACTGGTGGCCAGCTACAATCAAACAGCCGAGGTCTATCGGCGCTCGATCACCGAACTCAAGAGTATCGTTGATCGGGGTAGCATTCATTAGGTTTTGTTCAATCCGCAAATGAACGCAAATTTACAGGCTGATTCTGGTCAGCTGACTCAGCCGGCTGGGTAGCGGCTCTTCCTCATCTCAAATCCTCAAGAAAGCATCACGGGTTCCAAATCAATGGATCCGGTTTACCCAAATTTTTTACTTAGGGCGTGTGAACGCTCATCCGATTACAGATTGGCGGAAGCGTAATCCGCCAGACGTGAACGCTCACCCCGCTGCAAGGTGATATGTCCGCTGTGGGGCCAGTTCTTGAATCGATCAACCGCATAGGTGAGGCCGGATGTGGTCTCTGTCAGATAAGGGGTGTCGATCTGTGCCACGTTGCCCAGACAGACGATCTTGGTACCCGGTCCAGCGCGGGTGATCAGGGTTTTCATCTGTTTGGGGGTGAGGTTCTGCGCCTCATCGAGAATGATGTACTTGTTCAGGAAGGTCCGGCCACGCATGAAATTGAGTGAGTGGATACGAATCCGGCTGCGTAGCAGATCCTCGGTGGCGGCACGCCCCCATTCGCCTCCTTCGGTCTGGGTGAGTACTTCCAGGTTATCCATCAGCGCCCCCATCCAGGGGGTCATTTTCTCCTCCTCCGTACCAGGTAGGAAACCGATGTCCTCACCGACAGGTACGGTGACCCGGGTCATGATGATCTCCCGGTAGAGGTTGAGATCCAGGGTCTGCACCAATCCCGCAGCCAGGGTCAGCAGGGTCTTACCGGTACCGGCGGTGCCCAGCAGGGAGACAAAATCGAGGTCTGGATCAAGCAGCAGATTCAGTGCGTAGTTCTGTTCCTGGTTACGTGCCGTGATGCCCCAGACGGCATGTTTTGGATTGCTGTAGTCCTCCGCCAGTTCGATGACCGCGCTCTCCTCCTGCTTCTCTCTGACAATCGCCTGGAAACCCTCACCGCCCTTCAGGTAGAGGCACTGGCTGGGATACCAGGACTGGGTATCCGGACCGCTGACCCGGTAGAAGGTCCTTCCTTCCTCCTGCCAGGACTCCAGCTCCTTGGTGTGTTGCTCCCAGAAATCAGCAGCAACCTCATCGAGTCCGCTGTAGAGCAGATTGACATCTTCAAGTACCTGATCGTTACTGTAATCTTCGGCTCGTATCCCCAGCACGGTCGCCTTGATGCGCAGATTGATATCCTTGGAGACCAGCACGATCCGCTTCTCCGGATAGTCTGACTGCAGGCTCAATGCGGTGGCCAGGATGTTGTTGTCCGGGGTGTTTCCCGGCAGGCTCAAGGGTAGATCCTGGCTCACCGGTTTGGTCTGAAACATCAGATGACCCGTGACTGAATCGGTTGAGCCATTGAATTGAAGGGTATTCAGCGGGATGCCCTGACTGATCGTCTCTTGTGAGACATGGCCCATCAGCTCATCGAGAAAACGGCTGGTCTGACGCACATTGCGCGCCACCTCGGACATGCCTTTCTTGCCTTTGTCCAGCTCTTCAAGCACCACCATCGGCAGATAGATGTCGTGCTCCTTGAAACGGAACAGGGCGGTTGGGTCGTGCATCAGAACATTGGTGTCCAGGACGAACAGACGGGGTTTCTTAGCTTGGTTTTCTGACATGCTGGGTCTCATCTACAGGCAAGCGATTAACGGCCATGGCGTCGTGCCTTGGTGATTGAAATATATCTGGTGCTGGTTCAGGCGAGTTTTCCGGATCGCATGGCCTTAAGCGTTTCCAGGACCTCTTCAGCATGGCCTTTGACTTTCACTTTGCGCCACTCATGGCGTAGTTTTCCAGCTTCGTCGATCAGGAATGTGCTGCGTTCGATGCCGCGTACTTTTTTGCCGTACATCGATTTCATCTTGATGACATCGAAGCTGTTGCAGAGGGTCTCTTCCTTGTCCGAGAGCAGCTCGAAAGGGAAGCCTTGTTTGGATTTGAAGTTCTCCTGGGCCTTTACCCCGTCACGGGAGACACCAAGAATGACCGCCGACTGACGGCGAAACTTGGCGATTGCGGCGGTAAAGTCCAGGCCCTCCTGAGTGCAGCCGGGTGTGCTGGCCTTGGGATAGAAGTAGAGCACAATGGGTTTGCCGCGAAAATCGCTGAATTTTATCTCTTTATCACCCGTAGCCGGCAGTGGGATGTCAGGTACGGTTTTACCAATGGCGATCGAGCTCATGTGTGGGGACTCCTCCTTAGGGCCTCAGGTATCACGTGTTAGTATGAGACAGTACACTAGCCTTTAATGGGTTCGATGACAGCGTCCAGGTTGAGAGCATCACAGTAATCCATGAACTCCTCTCTGAGCACGGCGATTTGTCTGTCCGAGGGTATGCCCACGCTCAGGTGTACCGAGAACATCGGGGTGCCGGTATGGGCGGCGGAATAGCTGCTGGTGGTCATATCTTCGATATTGATCTGACGTTCGGAAAAAAATTCTGCCAGTTTGTTGACGATACCCGGATGGTCCATGGAGACCACCTCCACCAGATAGGGTAGCTGGTTGCTGGATTGAACCCGGCCTTCGGTACGTTTGCAGATGATGGTCAGACCAAGATCCTTCTGCAGCTCCGGCACGGCGGACTCCAGCTTGGCCAGGGTGTTCCATGGGCCCTCGATCAACAGCAGTATGGCAAACTCACCGCCGAGAACGGTCATCCTGCTGTCTGTTATGTTGCAACCCTCGTCGAGGATTTTTTTGGAAAGATTTTTAACGATGCCAGGCTGGTCTTTGCCAAGTGCGGAGATAACCAGAAAGTTTTTCGGTGTGGTCATTGATATCTCTAAACCCCAGTTATTGTTCACGGTTGTGTCGAGTGTAACACCAGGAATGAGCCGCAAGCGATATTTCATGAGCATCTCATGGTTTAATTCCGAATCAGTGGGTTAAACAGGCCCTCAGAGTTTTGTTTCCACCGGAAACCGGAACCTTACGCTCTACACGCCTTTGTAGCCCACTGCTTCGGCCTAAAAATATACACTACTTGTCAGAGTCACGAGCCACAGGCTAACATTGCGGATTGATATAAAGTTAGGGGTGTGGACTGATGTTTCACGGCAGTATGGTAGCAATGATCACTCCGATGAGTGAAGACGGCGTCCTGGATGACAACGCCTTGCGGGGCTTGGTGGATTTTCACGTCGAGCAGGGCAGTGACGCCATTGTCGCCGTTGGTACCACCGGTGAATCGGCTACTCTGGACGAAGAGGAGCATTGTGCGGTGATTCGTCGGGTGGTTGAGTATGTGGCTGGGCGGATTCCGGTGATTGCCGGTACCGGCGCCAATTCCACCCGGGAAGCGATTGATCTGACCCGTTGCGCCAAGCAGGCGGGCGCCGATGCTTGCCTGTTGGTTACCCCTTATTACAACAAACCCACCCAGGAAGGGTTATACCAGCACTACAAGGCGGTGGCAGAGGCGGTGGAGATACCGCAGATCCTCTACAATGTGCCTGGCCGTACAGCCTGTGACATGTTGCCTGAGACAGTGGGTCGACTCTCATCCGTGGCCAATATCATCGGTGTCAAAGAGGCGACAGGTGATCTGGATCGGCTGCATCAGATCCGGGATCTGTGCGGTTCCGAGTTTGAGCTCTATAGTGGTGATGACGCCACCGGTTGCGAATTTCTGTTGCAAGGTGGACATGGTGTCATCTCTGTGACGGCGAATGTCGCGCCGAAATTGATGCATGAGATGGTGGCGGCGGCTCTGGCTGGAAACCGGGCTGAGGCCGAGTCTCTCGATCAGCAGCTGGCCGGCCTGCACAGCGCGCTGTTTGTGGAATCGAGCCCGATACCCGTCAAGTGGGCGATGTCCGAACTTGGATTGGCAAACAAAGGCATCCGGCTGCCATTGACCTGGATGACTGCCTCATCCGAGCCTCAGGTTCGTGAGGCGATGCGCCAGGCCGGGGTTTTGTGATCGCAGTCGATGTGGCATGTATGCCTCACAAAATCCCCGTCTCAGGCAAGGCTTGGTAAACTAGATTTACAAATCCTTGTCATAGGCAACAGAGTATAATCTGACAAAACTTCATAATATGCATTTAAACCCAACTCTTCTCTCTCTGATCTCGTTGATTCTGTTTATCTCCGGCTGTAGTTCCGACGGGGGGTATTTCTCCGATTCGGAACGTGAATATCGCAGCCAGAAAGAGAGTGTGGACGATCTGGAGATCCCGCCGGATCTTTCAAGCAATGCGATTCAGGATGCGATGACCATTCCCGGTGCCGGAAGTGCATCCTACGAAGAGTATGCCACCCAGAGGGAAAAACGCAGCTTTGGCACCATCGTAGCCGAAGAGGTGCTGCCGTCGTTTGAAGGCATCCAGGTTGAGCGGGATGGTGACAAGCGCTGGCTGGTGATCGCAGCGACACCCACAAAGGTGTGGCCAAAAGTGATTGAGTTCTGGCGTAAGAACGGTTTGCTGCTGGTGGAACAGAATCCGGCGGTGGGTGTGATGAAGACCGACTGGCTTGAGAGTCGGGCTGATATCAAACAGGGATACATCACTGAATTCTTCCGCCAGGCACTGGGTAGTGTCTATAGCTCTGCGACGAGAGACCAGTTTCGTGTGCGTCTTGATAACGGTCTGGAACCAGGCACCACCGAGCTCTATCTGACCCATCGTGGCATGGAAGAGAAGCTGAAAGAGGATATCAGTGGTGATGCCGATACCACTTACTGGTCTCCCAGGCCGAACGATCCGGATATCGAGGCCTCGATGCTGCGCAGTCTGATGGTCCATCTGGGCGTTGCTAACGAAAAAGCACAACAGGCCATATCCGCGCCGGATTCCAAACAGGATCGGGCTCGTCTGGTAGAGACTGACGAGCAGCCTGAATTATGGATCGATGAAGCCTTTGCACGGGCCTGGCGTCTGACTGGGGTTGCGCTGGACCGGGTAGGTTTTGCCGTGGAAGACCGGGATCGCTCCAGTGGTACCTATTTCGTTCGCTACAGCAACCTGCTGAATGAAGAGCAGGAAGAGAAAGGTTTCTTCTCACTGTTGGCTTTCTGGGATGACGAAGAGAGCAAGATCGATACTGAGGTTCAGTATCAGGTGAAACTGCTGGCGGAGGGTGAGGCTACCCGGGTGGTGGTGAGAAATGAGCAGGGTGAAGCAGCCGATCAGGTGGCTGTTAAAACCATTTTGGGTCTGATCCACGAACAGATACGCTGATCCCTATGCCCTTGCGATTCGCCTACCTTGGCAGTGGCAGCCGTGGTAATGCTCTGCTTATTGAATCAGCCAATGCAAGAATACTTCTCGATTGCGGTTTTGCGGCTCGGGAGATTGAGCGTCGGTTGAAACAACTGGATGTGGACCCGGCCAGCCTGACCGGGATCCTGATCACCCATGAACATGGGGACCATATTCGGGGTGTGGGGGCAATGGCGCGGCGTTACGCTCTTCCGGTTTGGATGACTCCGGGCACCTATCACAGCGCCAGCTACGGAGAGCTGCCCCAGCTCGAGTTGATCGACTGTCACACCGGACCCTGGACGATCGAGGATATCGCCATCCACCCCTATCCAGTGCCCCACGATTCAAGAGAGCCCTGTCAGTTTGTCCTGACAACCGGCAAGCAAAGCCTCGGGGTGCTCACCGATGTAGGCCATATTACGCCCCATATCATCGAGCGTTTGCAATCCTGCGACAGTCTGGTGCTGGAGTTCAATCACGACCTGCAGATGCTGGCGGAAGGCCCCTATCCGCCGTCGTTACAGGCCAGGGTAGGTGGCAGTCATGGCCATTTGAGCAATCAGCAGGCGTTACAGTTGCTCAGCCGGGTGCCGGTGGAACGGTTCAGCCATCTGGTGGCCTCCCATATCAGTGAGAAGAACAACGATCCTGAGTTGGTTAAATCGATGGTTTCCCTCCATCTGCCCGAGCTGGAAGCCCGCATCAGTCTGGCTGAGCAGCATTGTGTCAGTGACTGGTTAAGTGTCTAGTGACCCTGTGTAGACAGCTCTCCCGGGCTGACAGGGTTTGTCTGAACAGGCTCATCGCCAGCTCGCTTCAGATGCCTTCATTCAGGTAGATTAGAGCATACTGAATTACTTCAATAGCTTTGAATTTCAGTAGCTTGGATATAGACTGGTAAGCTTGATAATGAACGGTGTTGTATCCTCTCCTGGCAACATCGTGAAACAGATAGAAGAATCAGGAGGGTGGAGGTTTTACGATATGGCGCATATCGTGGTTATAGGTGCCGGGACTGGCGGGATGCCATGTGCTTACGAACTTCGCATGGAGCTTGGTCGCGAACATGAAGTCACGATGATCAATGAACGGGAGTATTTCCAGTTCGTACCATCCAATCCATGGCTGGCAGTCGGCTGGCGCGACCGCTCCCATATCACCTTTGATATCCGCCCCCATCTCGAGCGTAAAGGCATCAACTTCATCGCCCAACGGGTAGAGAAGATCGATCCGGATGCCAATCGGCTCACGCTGGATAATGGCGACAGCGTGGAATTTGACTATCTGGTGATCGCGACCGGACCCAGGTTGGCATTTGAAGAGGTTGAAGGCAGCGGACCGGATGGTTTTACCGAATCGATCTGTACCGTCGACCATGCTGAAAAGGCCTATCAGGCCTATCTTGATCTGCTCGACGAGCCAGGGCATGTGATTATCGGTGCTATGCCTTTTGCCAGCTGTTTCGGACCGGCCTATGAGTTTGCCTTTATCATGGATTCAGACCTGCGTAAGCGCAAAGTCCGTGACAAGGTACCGATCACTTTTGTCACCTCCGAACCCTATATTGGTCATCTGGGGCTTGGCGGCGTAGGTGATTCGAAAGGTTTTCTGGAGAGTGATTTTCGCAATCACCATATCAACTGGATCACCAATGCAAAAGTGACCAAGGTTGAATATGGCAAGATGTTTGTGGAGCAGTTCGATGATTCCGGCCACAAGATAAAGGATCATGAACTGGCGTTTGAATACTCAATGATGCTGCCGGCATTCAAGGGAGTGGATGCGGTAGCCGAAGTGGAAGGCTTGTGTAATCCACGAGGTTTTGTGTTTGTCGATGATCATCAGCGCAATCCCAAATACCCCAATATCTATGCAGCGGGTGTCTGTATCGCCATCCCTCCGGTGGAAGCAACCGCGGTACCGACCGGTGCGCCGAAAACCGGCTATATGATCGAATCCATGGTGACCGCGATTGTGCACAATATTGCGGCTGATCTGGCGGGCAAGGAGGGAACAACCCTGGCAACCTGGAATGCGATCTGTCTGGCGGATATGGGGGATACTGGTGCTGCCTTCGTTGCATTGCCCCAGATACCACCGCGAAATGTGGCTTGGTTCAAGAAGGGTAAATGGGTTCATATGGCCAAGATCGCGTTTGAAAAATACTTCATCCGCAAGATGAAAAAGGGAACTTCGGAACCGATCTACGAAAAGTACATTCTCAAGATGTTAGGTATCGGTAAACTGAAGTAACATTCCGCCAATTTATCCAGCGGCAATCAGAGCCGCTGGTTTGCAGTTAACAGGCCCTCCAGGCCAACAGGCCCATACATGGCAATCACAAGACATCAAACCCGAAGTGTCGTGGTAGGTGGTGTGGTGATCGGCAGCGACGCCCCGGTGGTCGTGCAGTCGATGACCAACACAGACACGGCGGATGTTGACGCCACCAGCGAACAAGTGGCGGCTCTGGCCCGCGCCGGTTCGGAAATGGTGAGGATCACCGTGAACAATGAAGCGGCTGCGAAAGCGGTTAGCCGAATCCGTGAGCGTTTGGATCAACAGGGGCTTGATGTGCCGTTGGTGGGGGATTTTCACTTCAATGGGCATCGTCTGCTGAGCGATCATCCCGACTGCGCCCGGGCCTTGGCCAAGTATCGAATCAATCCCGGCAATGTGGGCAGTGGAGAGAAGCGTGACTCCCAGTATGCGCGCATGATCGAGCTCGCCTGTGAGCATCAGAAGCCGGTTAGAATCGGCGTCAACTGGGGCAGCCTGGATAAGGGTCTGGTAGCCCGCATGATGGATCAGAATGCCCGTGCGGAGAGACCGCTGGATGCGGATCAGATGACCCGGGAAATCATGGTGACCTCGGCCCTGGAGAGTGCCCAGCAGGCGATTGAGCTGGGTCTCTCCCCGTCACAGATCGTGCTCTCCTGTAAAATGAGCGGGGTACAGGATCTGATTGCGGTCTATCGGGAGCTGGCCAGTCGATGTGACTATGCCTTGCACCTCGGTCTTACCGAAGCAGGTATGGGATCGAAGGGTATCGTAGCCTCCAGTGCGGCCCTGGCGGTGCTGCTGCAGGAGGGGATCGGTGACACGATTCGTATCTCTCTGACACCGGAACCCGGTGGGGCAAGGACCCAGGAAGTGATCGTAGCCCAGGAGTTGCTGCAATCGATGGGTATACGAGCTTTCACGCCGATGGTGGTTGCCTGTCCCGGCTGCGGTCGAACCACCAGTACCTTTTTTCAACAGTTGGCCCAACAGGTCCAGACTCACTTGCGTGAACGGATGCCAGGCTGGCAGGAGCGGCATCCGGGGGTCGCTGAGATGTCGGTCGCGGTGATGGGATGTGTTGTCAACGGTCCGGGGGAGAGTAAGCAGGCGAATATCGGTATCAGTCTGCCGGGCACCGGGGAGTCACCCTCCGCACCGGTGTATGTGGATGGAGAAAAAACGGTCACCCTGAAAGGGGAACGGATTGCTGAACAGTTTATCCAACTGGTGGATGACTATGTTGAGAAACATTATCGTTAGCGGGCTTGTCACTACGAGGTGCGATAGCCCGTACAGCATTTGAATCGATGCCAGAAACCAGCTGCAGCCTGTCGTCATCAGCATCTGGTCTGGAGAAGAATAAATCTTGAGTTGAAATCACAATAAAGCCACCCATTGAGGAGGAGATGATGAAGAGATCCCTGACAATCCTGGCGCTACTGACCAGCCTATGCGTAATACCCGGCGTACAGGCCGAAGATGAAGCTCCACCAACGGTAACACTGAAGCGCCTATCCATGGAGACAGCCAATCAGATCGCCTTGGCCACAATCGAGGCCTGTAGAAAACAGGGTATCCAGATTGGAGTCACAGTGGTCGATCGGAACGGTATTGTGCAGGTGACCATGCGCGACACCATTGCGGCGCAAATCACCGTGCCGATCAGTCGCCAGAAAGCCTTCACCGCCGTCAATTTCAATGCCGCCACCTCAGCTTTGAAGAGCCGTGCAGACACGCCGATCGGACGTTTGGACGGGCTGGTGATGTCCGCCGGCGGATTGCCGGTTCAGGCCGGTGGCCAACTGCTCGGTGGGGTTGGGGTGAGTGGTGCCCCATCCGGTGAAACCGATGAGGCTTGTGCCCAGGCGGGAATCGATCAGGTGATCGATGATCTGGAGATGGAAATGTAAAACGTCGTGTTTTGGCCTAACAGACCCTAACCAGGTTTCGGCATGATCGGAGCACTCTTCTGGTGGTGGGCATCGGCTTCTACCACCGGTAGAGGCTCGCCCTCCAGAAAGGCGTCGGCGGCACGATAGGGATCTGTCTCACTGGTACAGATCACCTTCACCTGCTCCTGTTGCAGGCGTCTGATAAATCCCTGGCCAGCACTGGCGGTCAACAGGATGTCGGAGTCAAAAAGCGGGTGCCGCAAGCCCTTGAACTCATGCATGGACATCTCTTTCGGAAGATCCAACCTGTCGAGTTCAATCAGCTCCCCCTGTTTATTTCTGCCCAGGATCAGAAAACGGCGACACTTCCCCGCATGGGGTGTGATGGTACGGAAGTTCTGGCTGGTTACGGCAATTTTCATCATCTTCATCGGGCTGGTATTAAGATGCGCAAGCTACTCCGCTGAGACGCTCTTGAAGTGGGGGGCGGTTGAGACATTTTCAATCAGCAGCGATTTGGCCCACACTTCCATCAGGGCATTGGCTACCGGCATGGGTGCCTCGAGAAATGAGACAATGATCTGGTCATTCATCTGACAGATGCCGATCGATCTGGGTCGGCTGGCCAGTTGATCCGGAGTCTGCAGGGTGAAGCCGAAACAGAACACCAGATTGTAGGCCGCCACAATACCCTCTGCCAGCTGTCCTTCCGGGAGCTCAGCTGTGTGCTTCCTGTGATCGAAGGTGGCAATGAATTCAGCGGCCTTATGGGCCGAAATTTCTGATTCAAAGTAGGCAACAATCTCTTCAATTGAGTCAAATCGACACTCATCGAGATCGATTTGGAGTGAAAATACCGGAATCTCGATTTCCTTGACGACTTGGTGCAAGTGGCGTCTCCATTGACCATCGGGATTTGATGGCAGAACAGTTTATTGTCCTGGAAATGTACTGACAGGGCCGATCTAAAGCATTGAAAATGATCAATCCTCAGCGATTCGATGGAGATTGGGGGTATCCAGCAGGAATTGATTCGGTGCTGTCTCGATCAGCAGACTCTGTCGTTTGAATTCCGCAATGGTGCGACTGGCCGTCTCGGTGGTGATTCCCAACATGGCTCCCATGTCCTCTCTGGCGAACAGACTGCACTGGCTCTCATGGGTGTCTTTCACCAACCTCAACAGGAGCCGTGCGACCCGCTGTTTCGCCGATCCGGTGGAGAGCTCGGTCAGCCAGGCATCCGCCTCCTTGAGTGCCCGTTGCCAACGGTTGAGCAGCTCCATGTGGAGAGCCGGGTTTTCTTTACTGAGATTATCCACCACCCGTACCGGCAGGGCGCAGACTTCAGTCTCCTGCAGTACAACCGCATCGTGTTGATAGGCTTCGCCCAGGATGCACTCCAGGCCGGTGATATCGGTGCTGCGGATCAGGCGTACGATCCGTTGACTGCCGTCCGGCAGGTACTGAACAAGCTTGAGTATGCCGGAGCGAACGGTATACATGCGATCGCCTTTGTCGCCGGAATGATAGAGAGTGGATCCAACCGGAAGGGTGTATTGATCAATCGGGTCGTGCAGTTTTTCGAAATCCTCCTCTTTGAGGTCGGCGAACAGAACCGACTCACGCAGAGAGCATTTCAGGCAGTCCGCAACCCCATCCCTGGCTTCCTTGAAGGAAACGATCTTAACCATATTTTTTTACCACATAAAATTAACGGCCATCAGGCAACTGTAAACACGATCAACTGCAAGCTTATGATAATCTGTAGTTGATAGTCATTCGGTACCCATTATCTGCCAGATGCGACCATTAGTATTAACAGGCCCTAGTAGCAGTAACATCTTTGTTAACAGGTACTAGAACAGTCCTCAAACATATGGTTTTAGTTCCCCGGTTGGTCAAGCTTGGCAGCGTTGAGCAACCTTGGGTTGGGAATTATATTCCCAGCTCTGTAAACTTGTATTCTTTAAAGCAACATAAAACACAGCCACACAGTCAACCATACCAGAAGCGGCTTTCAAAGGCAGTGAATTTTTATCTGACTGTGGAACCGGTTTGGGCTGAGGTGTATGGTTGAACCTGTGTAACAGCAATTTTCCAAAGCAAAAGCCGGAGTGAAATCAGGGATAAAAAACATGCGCTTAACTGGGAAAGTGGGGTTGAAGCATTGCATCCATAGGGTGGTTCAGGCATCCGTGCTGTCTGCGGCAGAATCCTGTGTTGTTTTCGATGACCCATGGGGGCACTGGTCATGAGTCGTCAAGAGCAGATTACTGCGACGCAACATATTCTGGTCGTGGATGATCAGCAGGCCAATCTGGACAGTCTGCAGCTGATCTTAAAGTTCAATTACCAGGTCTCTCTGGCCTCCACGGGTCAGGCCTGTCTGGATCAACTGGCGGTTGCAACGCCGGATCTTATACTGCTGGATGTGGATATGCCGATGATGGACGGCTTAACTGTCTGTCGTATCATCAAAGCCAATCCTGCCACATCGGACATTCCGGTGATCTTCGTCTCTGCCCTATCAAGATTGAGTGAACGACTGGCCGGCTATCGGGCTGGTGCCGATGACTATGTCGCCAAACCCTACGATGCCAAAGAGTTACTCCTCAAGATCAGAGTCGCATTGAACAATCGGCATGATCTGGAGAATGCGAAACAACGTTCTGTTTTGATCCGGGAAGAGATGGAGGATTCTCTGGCACTATCCACGGAATTGGCAGAGATAGCCAAGTTTATCGGCCGCACGCTGGAGTGCGATGATATTCGTTCCCTGGGCGAACAGATGCTGGTTACTCTGGAGCGTTTCGGTTTGCGGGTGATTGTACGGATGATTCCCAGTGGCCACTATTTTTCCCATGCAGGCGAGGTTGGTGTGCTGGATCAGGAGATGATGGAGAGTATGTATGAAAAGGGGCGGATCATCGATTTCGGTCATCGTACCCTGATCAATACGGAATCTGTCTCACTGCTGGTGCGAAATATGCCCATCCATGATGATGACCGCTATCATCGCTGGAAAGAGAATATCAATCTGATGGTTGAAGTGGTTAACCAACGTATCTCCGATGTCCAAAGATTACTGGATAAATCGGGTGAGCGAGAACGCCTGCAGCCTTTGATCAATGGCCTTCATCAACTGATTGAAACTGTCCAGGAGAGGGGCTATGAAGTGGTGAAGGAGGAGGCGGCTGACACGGTTAGTCGCCTGCTAATGGCCTGGGAATCGAAACAGACGATTTAACGAGGCAGACTGGAATGCTGCTTGATAACGTACACCTGCAGCAAATCATTTGTTATGCGGCAGGCCATTATTTCTGAGATTAACCGCCAATGAACGCGAATCACCGTAAAATGCCACAAAACGCCTTTGCGATACGGCTTCTTTTGGTGTTGATTGGCGCCCATTAGCGGTTTCATTCTCTTAGGGCCGTCTGATCACACTAAAGTCAGAACTATCTTTTTTCGTTGATGCATTCAGCCGACTTTCGGCAGATTGGCGAGGGACTCCTGGATCGCCGCATCAGGATAGTCATAATCCTCCAGCTCACCCTTGAAATAACGATCATATGAGCTCATGTCGAAGTGGCCATGACCGGAGAGATTGAACAGCAGGGTTTTGGGTTCACCGGTCTCTGCGCAGCGTTTGGCTTCACGAATGGTCGCCGCCACCCCGTGGCACGATTCGGGCGCCGGAATAATGCCCTGGGTTTTGGCAAACAGCACACCGGCTTCGAAAGTCTCCAGCTGGGGAATCGCCACCGCACTCAACAACCCCTCATTGTAGAGTTGGCTGACCAGTGCCGATTCGCCATGGTAACGCAAGCCACCGGCGTGGATTCCCGGTGGCATGAAGTCGTGACCAAGGGTATACATTTTGGTTAACGGGGTAAGGCCTTCGGTATCCCCGAAATCATAGGCATAGACACCCTTTGTCAGCGTCGGGCAGGAGGTTGGTTCCACCGCAACCAGCTCCACCTCTTTGCCGCTCGCCTTATCGGCAAAAAACGGAAATGCCACACCGGCGAAATTGGAGCCACCACCACAGGGGGCAAAGATCATGTCAGGGTATTCACCGATCATTTCGAACTGCTTTTTCGCCTCTTCACCTATGATAGTCTGATGCAGGATGACATGATTGAGTACGGATCCCAGTGCATAGTTGGTATCGGAACGGCCTGCCGCCTCTTCCACCGCTTCTGAGATGGCTATCCCCAGGGAGCCGTCGGAGTCCGGATGCTTTTCCAGAATATGCCTTCCCGACTGGGTCATATCGGTCGGGCTGGCGAAGACCTCGGCACCCCAGGTCTGCATCATGGAGCGACGGTAGGGTTTTTGACCGTAGCTGACCTTCACCATATAGACCCTGACATCAAGGCCGAACATCTGCCCCGCCAGAGCAATCGAACAGCCCCACTGTCCGGCGCCGGTTTCGGTGGTCAGGCGTTTGATACCCTGTTGTTTGTTGTAATAGGCTTGAGCGACCGCAGTGTTCGGTTTGTGCGAGCCGGCCGGGCTGACCGCTTCGTTCTTGAAATAGATCTTCGCCGGAGTGTTCAGCGCCTGTTCCAATCGTTCGGCACGATAGAGCGGTGATGGCCGCCAAAGCGTGAGTACTTCCCGTACCTCTTCCGGTATTGGTATCCAGCGCTGTGCACTGACTTCCTGTTCGATGATGGCCTCGGGAAATATTGCGCTCAGTGCATCCGGCGTCACCGGATTTCCATCAGGAGCAAGGATTGCTGCCGGGGGATTAGGCATGTCGGCCACAACGTTATACCAATGGGTCGGCATTTCTGCTTCTTTAAGCAGAATCTTGGTTTTCATGGTGTTCTCTCTCCAGATAAATGGCCAACCGGGTAGCCATCTTAGATAATCTATGCTGACAGATGAGTCGGCCGCGTCTCAGCAGCATTGCTGCAGCAGATAAATGGCGTGCCAATTCATCAATCAATCGCTAAGCTAAAGCACTTACCTGCTTTCACTTAGGCTTTCTGTCACCTTTGAGCATGCTTGATGCACAGAGCGTGACCTATTATGGTGCAGAGCAAAACTCGGCTCAATTACTTTTCTTGATATAGATCATTCGGGCCTGTTAACACGAATCCAATACGCCCTGCTGGGACTGTTTTTGTGCCCAGCAAGGCAGAATGAGCGTAGTGTAGTCATTCTACACGAGCGAATGATAACGCCACTGGGTGCAAAAACAGTCCCAGCCCTTCGGGTTGCGCCTGAAAAAGCGCCACTCGGCGTTGCTCGTCGCTCATTTGGAACAACCAAACTTAGCTCCTGGCGCCTTGAATGGCGCTTTTTCAGGCACAACAGGGCGTATTGGATTCGTGTTAACAGGCCCTAGCATTCACAATAGGAAAATCGATGCCTTTAATTACCCTGCGCAATCTCCATCTGAGCTTTGGTGACGCTCCTTTGCTGGATGGTATCGAGCTGAGCATCGAGAAGGGTGAGCGCATTGCCTTGCTGGGTCGCAACGGTATGGGCAAATCGACTCTGATGAAAGTGATCATGGGAACCCAGCAAGCTGATGATGGGGATCGGGTAGTCAGTAATGGGGTCAGTGTCGCACGACTGATTCAGGAAGTGCCACAGGATATCGAAGGTACGGTCTATGATCTGGTGGCGGACGGTATTGGTGATCTGGCGGAAAAGTTGAAGACCTATCATCGTATCAGTCATCGTCTGGGGGAGGGGGATCAGTCGCTACTCGACAGCCTGGCAAAAGCCCAACACGATCTCGAAGCCGCTGGCGGTTGGCAACTTGAACAGCGGGTGGAAACCACGATCTCCCGAACCGGCCTGGATGCGGATGCAAAGTTCGGTGAACTCTCGGGCGGTATGAAACGACGGGTTCTGCTGGCCCAGGCGCTGGTGGCCGAGCCCGACCTGTTGTTACTCGACGAACCGACCAACCATCTCGACATCGAGGCCATCGACTGGATGGAAAACCTGCTGTTGGGATTCTCCGGTGCGGTGTTGTTCGTTACCCATGACCGGGCTTTTCTGCGTCGTCTGGCGACCAGGATCCTGGAGCTCGACCGGGGCGAGCTAACGGATTGGCCCGGCAACTACGACAACTTCCTGCGCCGCAAGGAGGAGATGCTGAATGCCGAGGCGCAGGCCAATGCCCGTTTCGATAAAAAGCTGGCACAGGAGGAGATCTGGATACGCCAGGGCATCAAAGCAAGACGCACCCGCAATGAGGGACGAGTCAGACAGCTGAAATCGATGCGGGATGAGCGAAGTAAACGTCGCAGCAGCATGGGGCAGGTGAAGATGCAGCTGCAGACCGCTGAGAGATCGGGGAAACTGGTGGTTGAAGTCGATGATGTCAGCTACGCCTGGGAAGAAAAACCGATCATCCGTGGACTCTCAACCACCATCATGCGCGGTGACCGGGTCGGCATTATCGGACCCAACGGTTCGGGTAAGACAACCTTGCTGAATCTGTTGCTCGGCCAACTGCAACCGGAACAGGGCCAGGTGAAACTCGGTACACAGATTCAGGTTGCCTATTTCGATCAGCTACGCAGTCAATTAAACGAATCCCTGTCAGTTCAGGAAAATGTGGGGGGTGGCAGCGATAAAGTGGAGATCGATGGTAAAAGTAAACATATCATCTCCTATCTACAAGATTTTCTGTTCACTCCTGAACGTGCCAGAGCACCGGTGAACGCCCTCTCCGGTGGAGAACGAAATCGTCTGCTGTTGGCCAAACTGTTTACCAAGCCGGCCAATGTGCTGGTGCTTGATGAACCGACCAACGATCTGGATATTGAAACCTTGGAACTGCTTGAAGAGTTGTTGGTGAGTTACCAGGGTACGCTGTTGCTGGTCAGTCATGACCGGGAGTTTCTCGACCACTCTGTGACCAGCTGCCTGATTTTCGAAGGGGAAGGCCGTGTCATCGAATCTGTTGGTGGATACAGTGATTGGGAGCAAAAACAGCAGCAGATAACTATCAGTAGAGACAATGCCGCTCAGGAAAAGGTCAAGTCTCAACGGCAGAAGCCGAAAAACAGAACAGCAAAGTTGAGTTATAAAGATCAGCGGGAACTGGATCAATTACCGCAACAAATTGAGCAGCTGGAGCAATCCCTCAGCGGCTTGCAGGAGCAGCTCAGCGATCCGGATCTCTATCAGACCGGCGAAGCAGAGCAGGTCGTTGAGCTGCAACAGCAGATGACAGAGGTGGAACATGACCTGGAGCAGGCCTATGCGCGATGGGAAGAACTCGAGACATTCAAAGCAGGGGGTTGAATATGGCCGAATTTTCTCGTCCGGTGTGGTGTTCAGGTCAATCCTGATGCTGTTGCTGTGGTCGCTGTTGACGACTGCTTCGGCAGGTGGCAGCTGCGTGGTCGCCAAGCGCCAAGGGGACTCCCTGGCGATTGAGTGGCAGGCCTCCTTTTCCGACAGTGCGTTGTCGGCCATGGAGAAGGCGAAAAAAAGACTGCTCGATCAGGGATATCGCAAAAAGGGTCAGGATGTACACGCTCAAGCCGGCAGTGATCTGCCCCATGCCTATGTGGTGATCGTCAAGACCGTCTACAACACCCTGAGAGGCCAGCCACGAACCAGCTACGGTTGTGGCTTCAGCCCTGTCTCCGCAGGGGAAGCTGAACGGGCGGCACTCTACGATCTGCGAAACTACTCCTGGGGCTGGAAGCCGGAGTTTGGCTATGAAGTGATGGAGCGTTTCCGCTATTGAGCGGCTTCGAGTGTCTCTGGAATGGTATAGATAGAACGGATTTGCATTAGCTGTAACTGACTGATTAAAAAAATTTACGTATGATCAATGTACTGTTGGCTTGTAGCCGCTGTATTGTGCCGGTTTTCTAAAATGGTTGTGTCGTCATTCCCTATCAGCCTGTTGTTCGATTTTCGGTTTTGATCAAGCTATAGCGGGAGCTGGAGTCTATCAAGCTGCCGGGTTTGGCTGCCCACCTACTCGATTGGATTTCTACCTGATTAATTGCCATGGGAATACCACCAGCTGTGCGGGGGGACTAGGGCCTGTTAATACGAATCCAATAGGCCCTGTTGTGCCTGAAAAAGCGCCAATCAAGGCGTGAGGAGCACAATTTGGTTGTTCCAAGTGAGCGACGAGTAACGGGTAGTGAGACTATTTCAGGCGCAACCTCACCTATAGATGACATTACGAGAACTGAGGCTTTTTTTCACCCAGCTCCGTTACCCTGAAAACAGAGAACTTATTCAGTTTTTTCTTCAGAAACCTGCCTGGATAGGCTCTTTTTTGCCTCAAGTCGTTGCTTGGAAATTTGTATTGTCGATCTGTGTCTATTCGCTACTGACGCTCTGTCACCAAACTCCCCATTAAATGAAATAGGGCCTCCCCAAAGGATTGTGATGGATATCGTCTGGCATGCTAAATAATAAAAAGCTAATATAAGAAAATACTTACTTTATTCTAATTTGACCAGGGCATTCCACCATGCAGGACCCTACAAAACAGTCAGACAGCGAACTTGGCCGCGTCGAAACCAAAGAGACGACCTGTTACATGTGCGCTTGCCGTTGCGGCATCCGGGTGACCCTGCGTGATGGAGAAGTGCGGCATATCGAGGGGAATCCCAATCACCCTTTGAATAAGGGGGCAATTTGCGCCAAGGGCTCCTCCGGCATCATGAAGCAGTACTCCCCGGCCAGACTGACCAAACCGCTGCTGCGAAAACCGGGTTCCGAGCGTGGCGATTCCGAGTTTGAGGAGATCTCCTGGGAAAAGGCCTTCGATCTGGTCGAAGAGCGGCTGGGAAAGATACGTGCTGATGATCCCAAGCGGTTCGCCCTGTTCACCGGGCGTGATCAGATGCAGGCCCTGACCGGCCTGTTTGCGAAACAGTTCGGTACCCCTAACTATGCGGCCCATGGCGGCTTCTGCTCGGTCAACATGGCGGCCGGCCTGATCTATACCATCGGCGGCTCCTTCTGGGAGTTCGGTGGACCGGATCTGGAGCGCTCAAAACTGTTCATCATGATCGGGACAGCGGAGGATCACCACTCCAATCCGATGAAGATCGCCCTGGCGGATTTCAAGCGACGCGGTGGCAGATTTATCTCCATCAATCCGATCCGTACCGGTTATTCTGCAATCGCCGATGAGTGGGTACCGATCAAACCGGGTACCGATGGTGCCTTGTTGCTGGCCATCATTCGTGAATTGATCCAGCAAGGGCTCTACGATCGTGAATTCCTGATCAAATACACCAACTCCGCCGAACTGGTGGTGGATGATCCTGAATTGGACGACCACGGCCTGTTTCGTCGTTTCGAAACCCATGTGGAAGAGGGCTGTTTCGATCCGGAGAACAAACTCTGGTGGGATCGGGAGCTGGACCGGGAGATATCGACCCACACGCCTGGCACCGACCCTCGACTGCTCGGCAGTTTCATACTGGAGGACGGCACCAAGGTAAAACCGGCCTTTCAGTTGCTGAAAGAGCGTGTCGAGGAGTATACCGTCGAATGGGCGGAAGATATTACCGGGATTCCGGCGGAGACCATCAAGCGGCTGGCTCATGAAATGGGTGTGGTTGCCAGGGACCAGAAGATCGAGCTGCCGATCCAATGGACCGACAGCTGGGGCAATGACCACGAGAGTGTCACCGGCAACCCGGTATCGTTTCATGCCATGCGCGGACTGGCGGCACACTCCAACGGTTTTCAGGCGATTCGCTCCTTGGGCATTCTGATGACCATTCTCGGGACCGTCGATCGGCCGGGTGGTTTTCGCCATAAAGCGCCTTTTCCCAGACCCATACCCCCGTGCCCCAAGCCACCCAATTCTCCTGATGGAGTACAGCCCAATACCCCGCTGGACGGCATGCCCCTGGGCTGGCCCTCGAAACCGGACGACTTGTTCGTCGATGAGCAGGGTGAGGCGGTACGCATCGACAAGGCTTTCTCCTGGGAGTACCCCCTGTCGGTGCATGGACTGATGCACAATGTGATCACCAACGCCTGGCGGGGTGACCCCTATCCGATCGATACTCTGCTGCTGTTCATGGCGAATATGGCCTGGAACTCCTCCATGAACACGGAAAATGTCAGGGATATGCTGAAGGATAAGGATGAAAACGGAGAGTATAAGATCCCGTTCATCATCGTCGCCGACGCATTTCAGTCGGAGACCGTGGCCTTTGCCGATCTGGTACTGCCCGATACCACCTATCTGGAGCGTCATGATGCGATGTCGATGCTCGACCGGCCGATATCGGAATTTGACGGGCCGGTGGACTCGGTACGTATTCCGGTGGTGCTTCCAAAAGGGGAGTGTAAGCCTTTTCAGGAGGTGCTGATCGAGCTGGGCAGCCGACTCGGTCTGCCGGCGTTCGTCAAACAGGATGGCAGCCGCAAGTTTCGGGACTACCCAGACTTTATCACCAACTATGAGAGTTCCCCCGGATCCGGGATCGGTTTTCTCGCCGGCTGGCGGGGCAAGGGTGGTGAGAAGTTTCTCAAAGGCGAGCCCAATCCCCGCCAGTGGGAGATGTACCAGAAGAATGGTTGCGTCTACCATCATGAACTGCCGAAATCCTACCAGTACATGCGCAACTGGAACCAGGGCTATCTGGAGTGGGCCAGGGCACATGGCATGACCCGCTATGTGGAGCCGATCACCCTGCATCTCTATTCCGAAGTGCTGCAGCGATTCCGTCTTGCGGCGCAGGGTAAGTCGTCAGGTAAGCAACCACCGGAGCGGTTGCGCAAAAGGATCATCAGCCATTTCGATCCTCTGCCTTTCTATACCGCGCCACTGGAACACAAACTGATCGACTCGAGACAGTATCAGATCAGTGCGTTAACTCAGCGCCCAATGGCCATGTACCACTCCTGGGATTCGCAAAACGCCTGGTTGCGCCAGATTCACACCCATAACTACCTGTTCGTCAATCCCAAGCTGGCGGAGGCCAACGGCTTTGGTGATGGAGATTGGATCTGGGTTGAATCACCCACCAATAAAGTGCGCTGTATGGCGCGTCTCTCGGAAGCGGTGGAGCCCACCACGGTGTGGACCTGGAATGCCATCGGCAAGGCGGCCGGTGCCTGGGGCTTGAGCGCCAAAGCGAATGAGTCGCAAAAGGGTTTTCTGCTCAACCATTTGATCTCCGAGGAGCTGCCACCCTGTGACGCCGGGGAACATATGTCGAACTCCGACCCTGTCACCGGCCAGGCCGCCTGGTTCGATGTGCGGGTAAAGATCTACCCGGCCGGCGAGGATGAGCCGAAGGTCACATCACCACAATTCAAAGTGCAGAAAAAAGTGCCGGGCCAGGATCCTCAGCGGGGCCGATGGCAGGCCTACTTCGCCGGAATGTTTCGGCGCAAGCACAAACTTGACTGAATGATTTAACGAGTGGTTTTAACATGACACAACTTGCACTTGTCATCGATTTAAACGTCTGTGTCGGCTGTCACGCCTGTGTGACCAGTTGCAAAGAGTGGAACACCTCCGGTTGGGCCGGTCCGATGACCGACCAGCGACCCTACGGGGAGGATCCTACCGGCACCTTCTTCAATCGGGTGCAGACCTATGAGGCGGGTGTCTTTCCGCATACCGAGACCTATCACTTTCCCAAGTCCTGTCTGCATTGTGAGGATCCACCCTGCGTACCGGTGTGTCCGACCGGCGCTTCCTATAAACGTGAAGATAATGGCGTGGTACTGGTCGATTATGACAAGTGTATCGGTTGCAAATACTGTTCCTGGGCCTGCCCCTACGGTGCGCGGGAGATCGATGAAAAGCTACGGGTGATGAAGAAGTGCACTTTGTGTATCGATCGCATAACCGATATGAGCCTGCCCGAGTCAGAGCGTAAACCGGCCTGTGTACTGGCCTGTCCGACAAGTGCGCGGCTGTTCGGTGATGTGCATGATTCGGATTCTGAAGTCTCCGTGGCGATCCGTGAGGAGGGCGGCTATGCCCTGCAGCCTGAGTGGGGGACGAAGCCAGCCAACCACTATCTGCCACGTCGCAAGACCCGTATTCAGATTCATGAGGATGAACTGGTTCGGGCTGACAACCCATTGAAGAAAGAGCAGTTGCCCACGCTGCCTGAGGGTGGTGAGACTCTGGACGATGTGGCCTGGTGATCGGTATCAGTGGGCATAGAGATTATGTTGCTGAAGCAACCCAGGGCAAATGTCGACAACCGTAGCGCCGTGATGTCGTCGTGTGTTGAGTGGCTTCAGGCTATTTGAGTTTTTGGAGAATTTATCATGCATCCAGCCTTTTCAGTCATATTTCTGACTACGCTGATCGGCGTTGGACAAGGGCTGTTCCTGGCCCTGTTTACCGGTCAGCTCTATGCGCTGGCCAATCTGTTACCGGCGCAGACCGATGCGTTTTACGCCCAAGGCAGTTTGATTGCGTTGCTGTTACTGATCGCTGGGCTGGTGGCTTCGGTGTTTCATCTAGGACGTCCTGAACGGGCTTGGCGTGCCGCCACCCAGTGGCGTACTTCCTGGTTGTCCCGAGAGGTGATCGTCTTGCCGGCGGCGATGATGTTTACCGCCCTTTACGGTCTGTTCCACTATTTAGGTTGGACCCAACCCCTGTTTGTCATCTCCCAGACTCTGCCGGTGGATGCCACATTGATCGTTGGGGCATTGGGGACCGTGGCCACCTTTCTGCTGTTTCTCTGTACGGCGATGATCTATGCCAGCCTGCGTTTCATCAAAGCCTGGCACTCACCATTGACCGTGGCCAATTTTCTGTTTCTCGGTATCGCTTCCGGGTTCATGCTGGCGGCTGCCCTGTCGGCCTATCTCTCATCCAGTCTGGTGGTTTTCTATGGTACCTGGGCGGTTGTGGCGACCCTCCTGGGTGCCATCAGTCGTGGTGCAGCTCTCTATCGCAACAACGATTTTCGTTGCAAGATCAGTATGCAGTCAGCAATCGGCGTGCACCATGCCAAGCTGCATCAAAAAGCCCAGGGGTTTATGGGTGGGGCATTCAACACCAGGGAGTTCTTTCACGGCAAGAGCGATGCTCTGCTGCAGATGCTGCGCTACGGTTTTCTGCTGATGGTTTTCATCTTGCCGGTACTGCTGATATTGCTTGCCTATCTGCTTGAGTCCTCACGATTGCCGATCGCAGCATTTCTGATTCAATATGCCGGTTTGGTGATCGAGCGCTACTACTTTTTTACTGAGGCCAAACATCCGCAAAACCTCTATTACCAGAGTATGGCGTAGCGCATTCCAGGGCCTGAATGCAGAGCCCTGTTTTTAAGGTTCCGGGTAAATAAATCGGAGGGTTAGATCATGAAATGGTTTACTATTTTACTGTTGAGTCTGACGGCGTTGTCGGCAAAGGCCGATGTGGCGGTGCTGGTGCATGGTTATCTTGGCAGTGCCGCTTCCTGGGAGCGCAGTGGCGTCACCAATCTGCTGCACCAGGGTGGCTGGCAGGCGGCCGGTGTCCTAACGCCTCGAGGTTTGCTGCCTCTGCCGGGTGCCGAGGCGGAGAATAAGTTCTATACCGTGGAACTGCCTTCGATTGCGCCCATTGCAAGCCAATCAAGGATCCTCAACGGCATGCTGAATGCGGTTGCCCAAAAGCACCCCGATGAGTCGCTGGTTTTGGTCGGTCACTCGGCCGGTGGCGTGGTTGCGCGCATGACCCTGGTGATGGGCGAGATTCCGGCCAAGGCGCTGGTCACCATCGCCTCACCCCATTTGGGTACTGGACGTGCCGTGCAGGCGTTGGATGAGACGGATGATGTTTTTCCGATCAGTATGGTGAAATCATTCTTTGTCGGAGACATCTACGATGTGGTGAGAGACTCCTGGGGGGTACTGCTCGACCTGACCCCTGAGCATCCCGGCACTCTGCTGTTTTGGCTTAACCGTCAACCACATCCGGAGATCGAATATGTGTCAGTGATCCGGCCTGGACCCGTGGGTCTGGGGGATGAGGTCGTTCCAGCCTATAGCCAGGATATGAACAATATCCCGGTGCTGAAAGGGCGGGTGAAGAGTCGGCACACGACGCTCAGTCACTCACTCCATCCGGTTGATGGTGAAGTGCTGGCCGATATTTTGTCATCACTTTGAGTGGCGATCTGCCTGGCGGCAGAAGCTGAACTGCTTGGTCGCCGGGTGGATATGTCGTGGCTTGGTCACAAATCATCGGACGTGACCATAATGCGGTTAAGGAGTGACTTGCCTGATCTCAGGTGACGGTAATATTTTGCGTCCGTTTGCGTTGTTCTGCGTACCTCGGCGTCACATTGAGCTTAGCCTGATCGTATCCATTCCGTTTTCAGTCGATCGCCATGACTCTGGTGATCAGATTATCGCGACGCCTGTCCGATTTTCGCCGCTCGCCAGACTGATGATCGTAGTTTTGCATGTTTCGTCTGTCGCGATTGGCAAATCTTCTTTGATAGCGGTGAGGTCTCAGATAGAGGCCGTTGACGGTACGGCCATCCAGGTTATCAATAATGGTATCGGTTACCGACGTTGGATTAACCTGGACGATGGCATGATATTCAATACTGTCCTTCTGCAGATCCCGGATACGGATGATTTTTGTACGTTTGATTCGTGGTTTTTTGAATACGGATAGGGGTGACCAATTGCTGCGGGCGCCCTTCAGGGTGACGTTCTGGATCTCTTTCAGGGTTACATTCTTAGGAAGATGTTTATAAAAAATCCACATGGTTGCCTCCAAAAATTATCGCTGATCCACAAGTTTCTTCCGGTGAACAGTGTTCCAAAATCCTTGGAGGGGTGGTATCACAAAAATGTGTCAGTGCAATGAACAAACGCTGTATTATGGTTTGTCATCATGGATCTGAATGTGATTTGCCTCTCCTATGCCGATCTTTCCTCAATCTATCCTTAATTATAGAGAGAGACAGCTGGTCAGAATAGAGTCGAATAAACGCTGGCATCGACCGATGTACAGGTGACTGAAAACCGACCTAAGATAGGTTTGTATGTAGTGTCAAGAGGCTTTGAACTCTGTATCGATCCTAAATGTATACCATTACACAGCACATCCATCCCTATGTTCCCAATCGGTCTTCCCATGGATGTCTCAGATGTTGCGTAAATTGACTGAGTTGAATAGCCACAGTTTATGCAAACAGCTGGTCTGGATGTGTAAACTATTGTAACCAGCCAGATGGTGCTTGTACTCGGCTAAAACCACTGAAACATTAAGGAATAAGAATGGATTCATCAGCAGCTTTATGTTTTTGTTGGGTTGACTACCATTTAAGGTTAAAGAGAACCGTGTCGTCATGAGATTGCTGTCTATCCTTATATGTCTTCTGGGTCTGCTATCGGTTTCCAGCCCGGTAGTGGCGAATGCACTGGTCGTAGCCCGGGTTGCCGTACAAAACGAAATCCAATCCGGTTTTACCCGTGCTCATTCAAGAGTGACACTTTCCGCGGAAGAGTCCGGTCGGGTGGAGAGCGTCAATGGCGATGTGGGGGACAGGGTGGATGCAGATAGCCCATTTGCCTGTCTTGATGATACCTATTTGAAGCTTGAGCTGAGAACCAATCAGGCCGAGCAGCAGGCGCTGCAGGTGGATATGGCCTACTACCGCAAGGAGGTGGTGAGATACAGCAAACTGGTGAAAAAGAACAGCTCTTCCGAAAGCCAGCTCGATAGCGCACAGCGAAACCTGGACAAGACCCGAAATCAACTCAAAACCTTATCGATTGCCGAGAAGATTCTACAGGAAAGAGAAGATAGGCTCTGTGTTACTGCACCCCAGGGATGGCGGATAATCAAACGATATGTTGAACCTGGTCAATGGGTGAATGGGGGAGAGCCGCTGGTTGAGGTCGGAGACTACAGCCGCTTGGTTGTGCCATTCGCGCTCAGTGTCGCAGAGTTCCGTGCACTGCTGAAACAGCAGCAGCAAGGTCTGTCGGTGAGTTTGCCGGATCATCAGCTGGTTCTCCCCGCTCAGTTGATACGCCTCTCTCCCGCCTTTGATGAACGTTCACGAAAAATCTATTTTGAGCTGCAATTGAATGAGGGTCTGCCGGTTCATCGGGGAGGTATGAGAGTTGAGTTGAGTTTGAATATTCCTACCCGCTCCGGTGCTGTGCTGGTGCCAAAACAGGCGCTGCAACAGCGCTATGAACAGTATTGGATGCGGCGTCCCGACGGCAGTGAAATTTCTGTGGTCTATCTCGGGCGGGCGAATGGCACCGATGGAGATTGGGTGAGGGTGACTTCACCGCAGATCAAGCCGGGGGATCGGTTCCAAATGATTGGTGAGTAAACCAAACCATGCGTGATCTTGTCGCTTTCTCTTTGAAACAACGGGTTTTCTACAACCTGATGTTTGTGGTGTTGATCGTGGTGGGATTTATCACGCTGTTCGCATTGCCTGCCGAACGCTACCCCAATTTCGGTTTTGGTGAAGTGATCATCTCCACAGTCTACCCAGGGGCCTCTCCGGTAGAGGTGGAGAGCCTGGTCACCCGTAAGATCGAAGATGCGCTGGAGCAGGTCGATGATGTGGAGTGGATCAACTCCACCTCATTCAGTGGCCGCTCCAATATCCGCGTCAAATTCATCGACGACTCCGATTATGACACGCTCTTCAATGAAGTCAGGTTTGAAGTCCTGAATGTAATCAGTGAGTTGCCGCAAGGTGTCGATCCACCACAGCTGCTGAATGCAAAAGTTCAGGACTGGTTACCGGTGATTGCGGTCAACCTGCTTGGCGATCAAAACAATCGGGCGCTGGCTTTGATGGGGGAGGAGATCAAGACCCGAATCCTCAAAGTGCCGGAAGTGCAGCAGGTGGAGTTTTCCGGAAAACAGACCCAGGAGTTTCATATCTACCTGGATGCACAGAAACTGCGCGAACTCGGTGTCAGTTTCGATCAGGTGGCAAAAGCCCTGATTGGCGCCAACCACACCATCCCGGCCGGTAAGTACACCAACGAGAGTGGTGAGTTCCTGGTCAAGATGGATGAAAGATTCAACAATCTGGAACAGGTCCAGTCCACCGTGGTGCGGCGGGATGCGGATGGCAGTCTGGTCAAGGTATCCGATCTGGCCAGCGGTATCGGCATGGACTACCGGGATCCGATCGTCATCGCCTCGGTAAACGGCAAACCCTCATTGGGATTGAAGATCATCAAGTCCGAAAAGGGTAATGCGATGAAGATCCGCGATCAGGTGGTCGCGATTGTTGAGGAGTTCCGTCCAACCCTCAAAGCGCAAGGGGTGGAGCTGGTTCTGACCCAGGATTCGACCGTCTATATCAAGGATGGATTGAGCACCCTGGGGATGAACATGCTGGTGGGTATCAGCCTGGTATCGTTGATCATCTGGTACTTTATGGGCATTCGGAATGCCGGGCTGGTCACCATCGGCATCCCCTTCGCTTTCATGATCACCATGCTGATCATGTATCTCACTGGTAACAGCTTGAATGAGATCACCCTGTTCTCGTTTGTCCTGGTGACCGGAATCGTGGTGGATGATGCGATTGTGGTGACCGAGAACATCTATCGCCATGTGCAGGAGGGTAATCCCCTGCGGGATGCGATCATCAATGGTACGTCTGAGGTGGCGCTGCCGGTCATCTCGGCCACCATGACCACGGTGGCTGCGTTTCTGCCGATGCTGATCATGACCGGTTCAACCGGACAGTTTTTCGCTCTGGTGCCGAAAGCGGTCACCTTTGCCATCGTCGCCTCACTGATCGAGTGTCTGCTGATCCTGCCGATTCACTATCTCGACTTCGGTCCGCGCAGTCAGAATGCGGTCAAGTTATTGGAGCGGGATAACGCCATGATGCGGGTCGCCCGTCGCTTTACCGACTGGCTGCTCAATCTGACCATGCGCTACCGGCTGCTGTCGGTATTCATCGTCTCAGTACTGTTTGTGGTTTCGGTGGCGATCATCGGTCTATCCGCCAGTGGCAAGGTACCGTTGATACGGATTCAGTTTTTTCCCGATGACTACAAAATCTACTATGTGGATGTGGTCGGTCCGAGCAATGTCTCCCTTGATGAGATCGACAGTCGGGTGAAACAGATCGCTCAGACCGTGATGGAGGATGGTCCGGGGATGGCCAGTGCCGCATCCGGGCTGGCCGGGATGTACTTCAACGAGGATTACGAGCCGATCTACGGCAACAATCACGGTTCTGTGATTGTCACCATGCCGAGCACCAAACAACAGTCCTTCGATGATCCTCTGGCCCATCTGCAAAGGATGCGGGACAAGCTTAAACCGATCTATGAAAAGGAGGGTTATCATCTGCATGTGCATCCGCAGAATGATGGACCTCCCAGCGGTAAGGATATCAACGTGCGGGTGGTTGGTGCGAATGTCGAGGCGGTATCGGCGTTGTCCGCTGAGTTGCTGAAATTCATGCAGGCTTCCGAAGAGATCGGACCAAACCTGATCGACCTGAAGGATGACAGAGGGGTGCCCAAACGGGTGTTTCGTCTGCAGGTGGATCAACAGCTGGTGGCTGAGTACGGCCTCGACAACAGCCAGGTCGCGCAACTGGCGGCGAGTGTCCTGGATGGTCGATATCTCGGCAAGTACCGGCACATCGATGAAGAGGTGGATATCAAACTGCGACTCGATCCCGGTGCCTTGAAAGAGCCGGAAAATGCCCTCTATATCCCGGTGATCGAGGATGCCGGGCGGCCGGTCTATTTAAACGATCTGGTACAGGTCAAAGCCTATAATGAGAGTGGTGAGATCAAGCGCTACCAGGGGCAGAGGGCGATCAGTTTGAAAGCCGATATCCGTGAAGGTGCTCCCACTTCAACGCCGGCAGTTGTGGAAGCGGTGAGGCGCTACTATGAAACCATTCGTGAGGGCTATCCCGGTGCAACGGTAACCTTTGGCGGCGAACATGAGGATACCCAGCGCTCCTTCCAGTCGCTGGCCTATGCCTTCATCATCGCTGTACTGGTGATGTATGTGATTCTGGCGACCCAGTTTCAGTCCTACCTGCAGCCGCTGATCATTCTCTCTGCGGTGGTTTTCGCCTTGATCGGCGTGGTGTTCGGCAAGCTGATCACCCAGTCCCTGTTTACCGTCAACAGTTTTATTGCAGTAATCGGTGTGGCGGGTGTGGTGGTCAATGATGCGCTGGTGCTGATCGACTTTATCAACAAGAGATATCGCAGTGGTATGACACGACGCGAGGCGATCACCGAAGGGGTTCATATTCGCCTGCGACCGATTCTGCTTACCACCCTGACCACCAGTCTCGGATTGCTGCCAATGGCCGTGGGTTTTCCCAGCTACTCACTGGTCTGGGGCACCATGGCATCGACCTTCGTTACCGGACTTGCCGCAGCCACGGCTTTGACCCTGTTTATCATTCCGGTGCTGTGGGACCTGTTAATGGGATTGCAGGAGAGAATAGCCAGACGCAGAGCGAACAGGGATCTCTCTTCAGAAAGTTATTAACCCTGGGCCTGTTAAGCGTAAGCCAATTGGATTATTGTAGGCAGCTCACTGCAATTTCAGCTTTTCCTGCTTTATGAAACTACTTGCCATAGAAACCGCGACAGAGGCCTGCTCTGCCGCGCTGCTTATCGATGATCAGATCGAGTTGCGTTATGAGATCAAACCGAGAGGCCACAGTGAGCTGATCCTCGGCATGATGGATGGGTTGCTGGCCGATGCGGGCTTGTCCGCCAATCAGCTCGATGCGATGGCGTTCGGCCGGGGGCCGGGTTCTTTCACTGGTGTGCGGATTGCCACCGGGGTGATCCAGGGCGCGGCTTTCGCAGCCGATCTACCGGTGGTTCCGGTCTCCACGCTGGCGGCGCTGGCTCAGCGGGCCTATCGGGAAAAGGGCGAGCCGAATCTGCTGACAGCCTTTGACGCCAGAATGGGGGAGCTCTACTGGGCGGGTTATCGGGTCGACAGTAACGAGATTGTTCGTCTGGTCATGGATGAACAGGTGTCCAATGCGCAACAGGTTCATCTGCCTCTGGACGAGGAGTGGTATGGGGTTGGCTCAGGTTGGGGTGTCTATGGTCCCCAGTTGGGTGAGCGACTTGGGGAATCACTGCTCGGTTACAAAGCGGATCTCTACTGCAGCGCCCGTGATGTGGCGACACTGGCTGCCGTTGATTTCGAAGCCGGTCTGGCGGTGTCTGCCGAACGGGCGTTGCCGGTCTATCTGCGTAATGAAGTGGCACATAAAAAGAGGTAAGTCCGCAAATGAACGCAAATAAGAGTCGCAAATTGTAGTATTTACCCTGAATAGTAATTACTTAAGTGCCAAGACCCTCATTGCCCTGGGGATCCTGGTGGGGCTGGCCCCACCCTACACACTGAAATTACAGTAGGGTGGGGCTCTGCCCCACCAGAAAGTGCTTAAGTAAGCGTCATCCACATTCGGCCAAGGTTTGCTATGTTGCAAACTGAAGCGCCTGCACTTGTAACACTGCATTTGCGTTCATGATCGGACTGATACCGCTTAAAAACCAAAGCCGATACCAATACTGCCGTAGCTGCTGCCGCCACTGCTGGCGCCGAAGCCGAATCGAATCCTTGGTTTGGCCCGGGATTCCTGTTGTTTCGGCCAGAGGGCAAGTTGATCGCAATGCATCACGGGAAACACGTATTCCGCCTCACCGACCCGGCCTGAACGAACCGCTGATATCTGGCCGGTCGCCGTGACCATTCTTCCCGATGGGTAGTCTCCGGCTTCCAGGTAGCCCGGCTGTGTGGCAATAAAGCGCCCGATGGAGCTGGACTCTGTCATCGGCTTTCCCCGCTCATCCAACGGGTAGGCGAGGATTTCCACTTCGCTCGATTCCGCGAGGTTGGTGATGGCAATGACAATCCCACCCCACTCCAATTTTTGCTCGGGAAGTGTTGAGTCTGTGTCAATTTGCTTTGGGGAGAGGCTGCGGTCTGCGTGTTCAATGACCGGATTGCTGCTGCATCCCGCGACGCTGAACAGCAGAGTGATCAAGCCGATAACCAAAGCGTTCTCTTTCTGTGCTTGATGCATGACTCAGGCTACCAGTAGATCGGATGTCTTCGCCAATAGGGGTAGTAAAAGGGGTCGTAGAAAGGGTCGTAGAAGTATCGGTGCTGATAGGACGTGTCGATCTGTTTGGGCCACAGATGGTAGCTCCGCACCTTCACCTGGGGGTAGCTGTAGGGGTATTCACCGACAGGTTTCTCGACCATCTCTTGAAGTCGCCCGACCACTGTGATCAGACGCGTTTTGGGAAAATCCTCAGGCTCCAGAAAGCCTTCCATGCGGGCGATGAAACGGCCGCGGCTCTTTTTGCTGTCCAACGGCTTACCCGATTTGCTCAGGCGCTGGGAGAGAATCTCGATATGGGTCTCATCCGCCAGGTTTTCCACCGAGATGATCTCACCTCCCCAGCGTACGCGGCTGCCGATAAATGGTTCGGCGTCCTGCTGCACTTCATCGACCCGGATGTCGCCGTCAACTGGGGTGCGGATGGCGAGTGGTATCTTTGATGCGCAGCTGCTGATGATTAGGCTGCCGACAACAATGAGAAGGATACGTCTGCTCTGTCTGTTCATGTTCCCCGAGGCTTCCGATGCAATTCCCAACTGTTGGACTGTCAGGTCTTCGGTAAATTCCCTGCAACCTGTTTATCCTGCGCACGGAGGATTATTCCACGATGCGCTCTTTTTTCGCCTCTTCCTGATAATAGTAGTCGTATTTCCGATGCATATGGTTGGTGAAGCTCCAGGCTTCATTGTAGGAGAGACCACTGTTTTTCGGGATGATGACCTTCACATAGAGACTGCTATGCTGTTTTTTCAGGCTAGCAAGATTCTGTTCCAGCTTGCTGCGTGAAATGGATTTGAAACGGCTGTCCTGGGGACCTTTATACTCGATTCGGGTCTGTTTGCCCTTTTTGGTGTAACGCACTTCGACCAGGGTTTTACCCTTGGCGGTACGGGCCGGACGCAGCAGTTTGTTGTACTGGATCTTAAGATCGGAATAGTCCTCTTTCAGGTCGCTCAGCTGTTCGTCCCGCTCCTGATTGAGAGCTAGGGCTTGCAGCAGCTCTTCGTCCTTACTCGACAGGGTGATGCGCAGCTGCTCCAGATCCTGCAGGGTTTCGGCCTGACGGCTGTTTGCCTGGTCCAGATCGGCGGTGAGGGTCTGGATATTGAGATTCGCTTCGCTGATCTGATTGCGCAGTCTTTCACCCTCCTGGCTAAGTCGAGTGATCTGGGTATTGAGCAGGGTACGTTCGCTGGTGAGGGTGTTGACCCGGCTGTTGAGCTCATCCCGCTCCCGGTTCAGCTGGCTGATCTGGAACCGTTGACTGGAGATCGCCGCCTCCTGCTCTTCGGATCGCTCCTGCAGCTGCATCATCTGCATGCGCAACATGGTCAGCTCATGCTCCCGCGCGATCAGCCGCTCTTCCAGGGTCTCGTTCTCTTCACCGGTGCTCCTGACCAGTTCCATCGCCTGCTGCTCCGCTTCCATGGTGGCGCGGAGTTGGGAGAGTAACTCCATGTTGCGCAGTAGCAGAATCACCATCGCAAGCATGAAGATCATCACGATCACGGTCATGATGTCGGTGAACGAGGGCCAGAAGCTGTCGTCCCCCTGGGTGCCCTGGTTATTGAGCCGCAGATCGATGAAGCTATCGTCCATACGAATCAATCATCCTCGTGCAGGCGGAAGCCTAGCTTCAGAACATGCTTAATCTCTGACAGATCATTGTGCAGCGCTTCGTTTTTCTCCTCCACATTCTCCAGGGAGTCGAGCAGATGTTTTTCGATATTCTCAAACGCCTCCTGGGAGTTGCTCATCTGACTCACCAGCTTCTGCAGTGAGCGGACCAGACCGGTGAACTCATACAGAGCGCTATCGGTCTGAACCTGAAATCTGGGGATCAGCTCATTCACCGTGACCTGTTCAATGCCACTGATCAGGTTGGTCTGTACATCGCTCAGCTTGAGATGGAAATAACCGAAAAACATGAAGCAGACAATCGCGGTAATGGTGGTCGAGAGGGCGGTGGACATACCATGCACCACCATCCCCATACCGCCTACGTTGATCGAGGTTTCGAGCAGGTCCGAGGCGCCGATCAAAGCGATCGAGAGGGAGACGATGGTGCCGAAAACGCCGGTCAGGATGAGGATGTTGTTGATGAACTTGGGCAGGCTGTTGCGGGTGCTTTCACTGGCCACCAGGGTCGAGGCAAGAGAGCCGTGATTGATCGGGCAGTTCGCTTTGTGCAACCCCTGCATGGTGCGGAAACGGTTGGCGATGATGGCTCGTTTGTGGATCCGCTTCAGTGGATCGCTCTCGCCCTCGCGCAGATTGCGCAAAAACCGCAGCAGCGCATTCTCTTCCGAGGCGTAGTGCAGAAAAATCGTGATCATGCGCAGGATGCCGATGGTGAACAGGCCGACAATGGTGCCATTGATGATCAGACCTGTACTGGTGAGCTGGTCGCGGAAATAGACATTATTGATGAACTCGAATTTCCATACCATCAGTGCTGCGATCACTGCGAACAGTAGAATCATCCTGATCAGGATGTTACGGCTGAAGTTTCGGCGTAGCTGTATGCTTCCCAAAGCAATACTCCCGGCGTGATACTGAATAGATCGTACAGTGTAACTCAGTAGCCGTGTTTCATGGAATAAATCCTGATACATTGCTATGCAAATTTATGGTATTGCAGTCAGGAACAGTGATAAAACCTGGACCGTTTGAAACAAGGTAGCTTGAATGTTGCAACACACAACGCCAACGGATGCTCGAGAGGCACTGTTGAAAATCTATCAGAAGGGATTGAGCCGGGTGGAAGGACGGGGCGCCGTTGCCGACTGGTTGCAGCAGCATCCCATCACAACAGCGGTGAGAATGGTTGCCATCGGCAAGGCGGCCCAGTCGATGGCGATGGGGGCCCGGGAGCAGTTGGGCGATGCCATTCAGCAGGGATTGGTGATCTCGAAAACTGGTCACCTGGATCAGCGCTATTGCCGGCAACAGGGTTGGCGCGCACTGGAATCGGCCCACCCGGTGCCGGACGCGGCGAGTTTAGAAGCCGGGGATGCCGTGCTGGCGTTGCTCAATGAGCCTGTTTCAACTCCTCTGCTGGTATTGATCTCAGGTGGTGCCTCCAGTCTTGTCGAAGTACCGATCGAGGGGGTGGATCTGGCGTTTCTGGTAAGGACCAATGAGTGGCTGTTGGGCAGTGGGCTCGATATCGTCTCAATGAACTGGGTACGCAAGGGCCTCTCCCGAATCAAAGGGGGCGGCTTGTTGAACTGGCTGCATGGCAGGCAGACCACCCTGTTGGCGATCTCAGATGTGCCCGGTGATATCCCCGCTGCGATCGGTTCCGGTCTGCTCACCCCGGAACCTCAACTTCAACAACGACTTGAGACACTGACGCTGCCGCACTGGCTGAGTGAAAAGCTGACGACCGGGGCGCAACAGCGGGTTGTCACGGTTCCCCAGGAAGAGGTTCCACCGCTGCAGATCGTGGCCAATCTCGAAGCGGCTAAAACCGCTGCGGCCCAAGAGGCTGAAAGTTTGGGTTTTGCCGTCAGTTTGCGCCCTGAGTTTCTCGATGGGGAGGCGGCAGACACCGGACGTAAATTGGCGGATCAGGTGATCAAAGGCCCTCCGGGCATTACCGTCTGGGGTGGTGAGACCCGGGTCAATCTGCCTCCGCAGCCGGGAAGAGGCGGCCGTAACCAGCACCTGGCGTTGGCCGCTGCGGAAGTCTTGTCAGGGGTGGATGGATGTCTGCTGCTGTCGGCCGGCACAGATGGTACCGACGGACCTACGGACGACGCAGGGGCACTGGTGGATGGTGCAACCCTGAAGCGGGTTGATGGGTTGGGTTTCAGTGCCGGGCAATCCCTCACCGACGCGGATGCGGGTACGTTGCTGGAGGCGAGTGGCGACCTGATCACCACCGGCCCAACCGGCACCAATGTGATGGATCTGGTGGTTGGCTTGAAATATGAATCCTGAGAAATCCCTCTACCAAGCCGCCAGAGCCTGTCTGCTGAGTGATGCGGTGGATGAGAAAATGGCGATGACCGGAGAGATCGCTGAAGCCTGGTCCAAAGGCGAGCTGGCTCTCACGGGCTGGACCGATGCGGCGGAGATTACCCGGGCAGGGCATCCGCAACGGCCGGTTCTGGTACATCCGAGTAAATTGCCCCGGCGTCGGATGGGCAGTGAAGCGGGGCGTCTGGCACTGATTCATGCGATTGCCCACATCGAATTCAATGCGGTCAATCTGGCCTGGGATGCGGTACAGCGGTTTGCCGGCATGCCCGCTGATTTTTACACCGACTGGATCCAGGTGGCGGTGGAGGAGGTTGAACACTTCCAGCTGCTGCAGGCACGCCTGAGTGCGGCCGGAGCGGCCTATGGGGATTATCCGGCCCACAACGGTCTATGGGAGATGGCGCAACGCACAGCCCATGATCCGCTGGTGCGCATGGCATTGGTGCCGCGCATGCTGGAAGCCCGGGGACTTGATGTGACACCGGGTATCATGGAGCGTTTCCGGGAGATCGACGATGCTGAGACGGTAGCTGCACTGGAAGTGATCCTGCGTGAGGAGGTGGGGCATGTCCAGTTTGGCAGTCGCTGGTTCAACTATCTCTGCGAACAGCGGGGTTTGTCACCGGAAGAGACCTATTTCGATCTGTTGGAGAATTTTCTCAATGGTGAGATCCGTTGTCCCCTGCATCATCAGGCTCGGCGTGAGGCGGGATTCAGTCAGTCCGAGCTGGAACGTTTGGAGGCGCTATGCAAAAAGGTATGAGAATACCGCTATTAATCCTGGTCTGTCTGCTGCAGAGCGGAACTCTGCTGGCGCAGACCCTGCAGGTCCAAAGGTTGCACTATGAGGTCACGGAGACGGGCCAGACCCCCTATCTCAGCCGTATGCTGGTGACAGAGCAAATGGTGCGTATAGACCAGGGGAGTGACACGGCCGATTTCATTCTGTTCGATCGCGCTGAACAGGTGATCTACAGTGTCGATAGTGAAGAGCGCACGGTTCTGGTGATCAAGCCCAAACCGGTCAACCAGCCCGATACCCGGTTACCGGAAATCAAGGTTCTGGCAAAGGATGCGGGTGAGGCGCCGTTGGTTGCGGGTCGTAAAGCACAACACTGGGCACTGCAGGTCAATGGCCAGCCTTGTCAGGAGGCGATGGTGTTACCGGAGATGATGGCAATGAGTGTGGCAGCTCAGGTGGAGTACCTGGGGCTGCTGGCCGAACAGCATAAAATCAGCCTGTCCGGGATACCCATGGCTTATCGTGATGAATGTGCCGATGCAATCCAGGTCTATGCCCCGGATGCCCTACTGGGGAAAGGGTTGCCGTTGCGGTTGTGGGATATCAACGGAAATCAGCAGGCTCTGACCGACTATCGCGAATCGGAAACGGTTGATGCGGATCTGTTTACTCTGCCGGAGGCCTATACCCGGAAACCCATGCCTCAATGAGTGGCATGCGGTGAATCACATCCATCTGGAAAGATTTATAGTTCTCAGAGGGTGATGGTTTCGCGAGTGACTCCATCCTCGGTTGCGCACAGGATCTCGGCATGATCCCCATACCACTCACCCAGCACATGTCGGGTGACTGTGTGACTGTCGAGCATAAAACGATGGTCTGCCGGTCTGTGGGTATGGCCATGAATCAGCCTTTGCGCCCGATGCTGTTGCAGGGTGTGCTCCACGGCTTGCTGATTCACATCCATGATATCGTCGGATTTTTGAGCATTCGCCTCACCGCTTTTCGCCCGGTACTCCTGAGCAGCGGCAATACGCTGATCGATGGTCAGTGAGAGAAAATGGCTGGCGAATTCGGCCGAGCGGATCTGTTTGCGAAATGCCTGATACTCCTGGTCATCGGTACATAACAGATCCCCATGCATCAGCAGGGTGGGCGTACCATAAAGATCGATCAAACAGGGATCGGAGATCAGTTGCGCGCCGCTGGCTTTGCAGAAATCCTCTCCGATCAGAAAATCCCGGTTGCCGTGCATGACCTTCAGTTCAGTGCCGCTCTCATTGAGCTGCCGCAGTGCCTGCCGGACCTCCACGGCGATCGATTGCTGGTCATCATCACCCAGCCAGGCATCGAACAGATCGCCAAGAATGTAGAGTGTGTGGGCTGAGGTTGCCCGGAATCTCAGAAAGTTCAGAAACAGCTGCAACCTGTCTGCCCCTTCGGCAGACAGGTGCAGGTCCGAAATAAAAAGCTGTTGGGTCACTCGATGACTTCAGCCTTCTCGATGATGATGTCATCCACCGGTACATCCTGATGTCCGGATTGGGTGGTTGTATCCATTCCTTTGATCTGATTGATCAAATCCATGCCGGCTACGACTTTGCCGAACACACAATAACCCCAGCCATCCTGTCCCGGGTAGTCGAGAAACTTGTTGTTTGCCACGTTGATGAAGAACTGCGCGGTAGCCGAATGAGGCTCCATGGTTCTGGCCATGGCAATGGTGCCCACTTCATTCGACAGGCCGTTTTTCGCCTCGTTCTCAATCGGATCTCTGGTATCCTTCTGGATCATGCCCGGCAGAAAACCGCCACCCTGAATCATGAAGTTATCGATTACCCGATGAAAGATGGTGCCGTCGAAGAAGCCATCCTGCACATATTGTTTGAAGTTTTCACAGGTTTTCGGGGCTTTCTCCTCATCGAGCTCGATCTGGATGGGGCCTAGGTTGGTTGTCATTGTAATCATCAGTTTTCCTATCAGTTTCTTTTGTTATGGCGTGTTATCAGGCTCTGGAATAGAGGCACATCGATCTATTCGACAATGCTGACCTTGTCGATGGTAATTGTGCTGCGGGGTACGTCACGCATACCGTTACTGACCCCGGTAGGCTGGTCTGCAATGGCGTTGACCACATCCATCCCCTGGGTGACCTTACCGAACACCGCATATCCCCAACCGTCACGACTGGGGTAGTCGAGGAAGCTGTTGTCCTTGTGGTTGATGAAAAACTGGGCGGTGGCGGAATGGGGCGCCGATGTACGAGCCATGGCAATGGTGCCTTTTTTGTTTTTGAGCCCGTTTTTTGCCTCATTCTCAACCGGTTCGCGGGTCGGTTTTTTGTTCATATCGGCTGTAAAACCACCACCCTGAATCATGAAGTCCTTGATCACGCGATGATAAATGGTCCCGTCATAGAAGCCATCCCGTACATATTGCAGAAAGTTCTCCACCGATTTGGGCGCTTTCTCCTGATCGAGTGAGAGTGTGATGTCGCCCATCGAGGTCTTCATCAGCACTTTCACCGGTTCGGCCAGAAGGTCTGCTGAGAACGCGAACAGCAGGCTAAAAGAGAGTAACAGGGATTTATGGATTTTTTTCATATCATCCTCTTGGCAATAGTTATGAGACAGTACACTAGACTGTTGCGTCAGCTTCCGTTTGATTAATCAGGGAGCATGATAGCGGTTCAAAACCATCATCACAAAGTGGTCGGTGGGGTATTTGAGGCTATTCGGTAGATTCCACTTCCACAGTGAATTGCTCAGCACAATGGCCCGGAACGGGTTGATTTGAGTTAACAGACCCTAACTTATTGATGAAAATAAAAAATCCGTAAACCATGAGTGACCATGGAATACGGATTTCTTGGGTTGTCTGTTTCAGTATCTGATGACTGACTCAGTTATTTTTCGCACCCTGGGTTATCCAATGCTCAATTTTTGCGATTTCGGCCTCAGACAGGGCCTCTTTGCCGTGTGGCATGCGGATGGATGGATCTACCTTGCCAGCCACCAAGCGATAGAAAGAGCTTGACAAAGGATCTCCTGCAACCACCACAGGACCGAATTTTGTGCCTTTCATGATCGCATCGTAATCCTGAGTGATGAAGCCACTGGATTCAGCGCCTGTGCCACCTGCCAAATGGCACTCTGTGCAATATTTGTCGATGATCGGTTTGATCTCAGATTTATAACTGACCGGCGCCGGCCCGGCACTACAACCCGCCAGCAATGCGGTTGAAAGGGTTGTTAATAAAATCAGTGTTTTAGGCCTGAACATAGAGTGCTCCTGAATAATTATGCTTATTTATCGTCTGGGCGAAGTTTTACACACCCCGCCTGACTATCTCAATTTAGCCAACCATAGCATGAGGTGATTTTGCCCTGATCCAATGGGCAAACCTGTCTCCAAGGAAAATGATATCCAATCAAACTGCTCCTCCTATTTTAATGTCATGATCCACTCGATAACACCTTTAATGTTCTCTTCGCTTGCTGGGCTGGCTGGCATCATGGCGCTACCCCAAACCAATGGTTCACCCGGTTTGCTACCCGATTTCACCTTATTGGTCAGGCGATCGACTTCGGCTGCATCGCCGGCATATTTGGCTGCAATATCCTTGAATGCCGGGCCAACCAGCTTTACATCGGTTTTATGACAGCCAAGACACCCGGACTGCATGGCCAGGGCTTGACTGGCCTGAGCGGATGGCACTGAAAATAGGGCGGCTAGCATTAAAGCGGAAGCGAATTTTCCCATTGGATAACTCCGAATCTATGAAATAGTCAGGCCAATTCCTTATGAAATGTGCCTAGGAGGCAGGTCAACACAATAGCCAACCAGACTTCCTGTCTCATTAAGTACACTCTATTTGTCGGGAGAAATTAGAGATTCTTTAGCCTTTCTCGTACTTTGTGGCGTTAATTCTTGGCGGCAAGATCGGTCTGTTCTTATTTATAAGGGAGCATCTTTCGCCAGCGCCGGAATGGCTTCTTTTTTAGACAATTTTGATAAATATTCAAGAGATGTAGCTGTTTGCCGAAATAGTCATTAGCAGTATTAACCATTCCTAGAATACCGAGTTGAGCGATGGGTAAATATATCTCTGTCCAATGGAAGATAATCGCGCCGATGGCACTGATTTTCATCCTGATAATGTCAGTCGTAACAGTTTATTCAGCACAGCAGCAAAAGGACAGGCTCTTAAGGTTATCGGAACACCAGATATTTGATGTGCTGAATGGATATCTCGACAGCATGAACGCCATGATGTTCACTGGAACCATGGGTAACCGGGAGATGCTCCGGGAAAAGATATCAAAGCGGGAGGGCGTGCTTGAAGTACGCATGCTGCGTGCGGAGACGGTCAATAAGACCTTCGGCGCCGGCTTTGATGATGAAAAACCTCTGGATGATCTCGATCGTCGGGCTTTGACCGGTGAACAGATCATCGAGGTGAAAGAGGTCAAGGGTGAACGGATCCTGACGATCATCGAACCTTTTCCGGCGGTTTCCGACCGCAACGGCACCAACTGCCTGACCTGCCATCAGGTCCCTGAAGGTACTGTACTTGGTGCCGGACGGCTGACCTTCTCCATGGGGGAACGGGATAAAGCGATCGATCGTGAGCTGTTGATCAGTGCCGGAATCAACTTTCTGGTGCTATTGGCAGGGCTGTTTGTCATCGCGATGATTGTCAGAAAGGTCGTGATCAAGCCATTGTATGGGTTGAAGAAGACGATGGAGCAGGTCGGGGCAGATTCCGATCTGCGGCCAAGGGTACCGGCGAATGCCAATGATGAGTTCCAAGAGGTTGGCCAGGCGGTAAACAGTATGCTGGACCAGTTTCAGCCTACAATCAATGACCTGGCTAATACTATGGATGGCTTGGCAAGCTCTGCAGAACGTCTGGCTCAGGTTACTAAAGTAACCCGGGACGGGGTGGATGAGCAGGAGAAAGAGACCGGGCAGTTAACGGTGGCGATTGGTGAGTTGACGGTGGCAGCCGAACGTGTGGCGGAGAACGCCGCCGGAGCGGAGCAGGCCGCTGTTGAAGCGAAGACCAATGCCAATGCCGGTGGTAAAGTTGTCAGTCAGGTCTCCGAGTCGATTGTCAGTCTGGCGAAACGGATTGATGATGCTTCCGGTGTGGTCAAACGCCTGGCGGAGGGAACCCAGAATATCGGTCAAGTCTCAGAATCGATTACGGCGATTGCAGAGCAGACCAATCTGCTGGCGCTGAACGCGGCGATTGAGGCTGCCCGGGCCGGTGAGCAGGGGCGTGGTTTCGCAGTCGTTGCAGACGAGGTGCGGAATCTCGCTCAGCGGACCCAGGAAGCGACTCATGAGATCCAGGAAATCATCGAACAGTTGATCTCTTCCTCAGAGCAGGCTGTGAAGGTTATGGGCAGCAGTAAGCAGGAGGCTGATCAAAGCGTTGCCGACTCGAGTCGTGCCGGTGAAGCTCTGCAGCAGATCTCGGGTGCGGTGGAGATGATCAGTGAGATGAATGCTCATATCTCGACTGCGGCCCAGGAGCAGACCAGCGTGGCCAGTGAGATCAACAAGAACATCATTGCGATCAACGAGGTCTCCCATCAAACAGCTGAAGGAACCTGCAGGACCCTCAAAGAGAGTGAGGAAGTGGCGCAGATCTCCCAGAAACTGGACAAAATGGTCAATCAGTTCAAAGTCTGAACTCCACATTTCACCCGGCTGTATTATGGGAACCCGGGTGAATCAGGAATGCTTGGTGGCTAAGAAGCCCGGCCGTACACCTTCGTGTCGGTCGGGTTTCTGATTACCGGGCCACGATTGACGCCCCCTCGATATCAGCTTAATAAAAATCACGGTTTCTGATCCGCCATCCAATCAATTGGCTATGAAGCCAACGACCTTTTGGTTAAGATGCCCAGGTTTCATCTCAGTAGGATAGGCCTGGAGCAATGCTGACAATCTACAACGACCTCACCAACCGAAAAGAGACCTTTCAGCCACTGCAGGCGGGGAAGGTCAGTATGTACGTTTGCGGCATGACGGTATACGACCTTTGTCATCTGGGGCATGCCCGTGTGATGGTGGTGTTCGATGTGGTCTATCGTTATCTCCAGGCGAGTGGCTATGACGTCAGTTATATCCGCAATATCACCGATGTGGATGACAAAATCATCAATCGGGCCAACGAAAGAGGCATCCCCTTTACCGAGCTGACTGAAGAGTTCATCCGGGCGATGCACCAGGATGCGGATGCGTTAGGTGTATTGAGACCCACCGATGAGCCTAAGGCAACCCAGCATATGGAGCAGATTCTGGCGATGATCAGTCGGCTGATCGAGAAGGGCCACGCCTACGCAGCGGACAATGGCGATGTCTACTACGATGTGCGCAGCTTTCCGAGCTACGGCAAGCTGTCCGGAAAATCGATCGAGGACCTGCAGTCAGGGGCTCGGGTGGAGCCTGGGGACGCCAAGCGAGACCCGCTGGATTTCGCGCTCTGGAAATCGGCCAAACCCGAAGAGCCCGCCTGGGACTCTCCCTGGGGCCGGGGTCGCCCCGGCTGGCATATCGAGTGCTCGGCCATGTCCACCAATGCTTTGGGTGACAGCTTCGATATCCATGGCGGTGGTGCAGACCTGACCTTTCCTCATCATGAGAATGAGATTGCCCAATCCGAAGGGGCAACCGGGCATCCCTTCGTCAAATACTGGATGCACAACGGCTTTGTCCGCATCAATGATGAAAAGATGTCCAAATCCCTGGGTAACTTCTTTACTGTTCGGGAGATTCTCGATCGTTACCAGGCGGAAGAGGTGCGCTATTTCATCCTCACCAGTCAATACCGGTCTCCGCTCAACTACGATACCGAACACCTGGACAATGCCCGTGGAGCGTTGACCCGCTTCTATACGGCGCTGAGAGGCCTGCCCGAGGGGCAGTCTGCTGGCGGGGAGAGCTATAAAACCCGCTTCCATGAGGCCATGGACGATGATTTCAACACCCCGGAGGCGCTGGCCGTGCTGTTCGATCTGGCGCGGGAGATCAACCGCATCAAGGAGACGAATGATGAGGATGCGGCCTCTCTTGGCGCTCTGCTCAGAGAGCTGGGTGGTATGTTGGGTCTGTTGCAAAGCGATCCAGAGAGCTACCTGAAGGGCGGGGCATCCGCTGATGACGATCTCTCCGACGAAAAGATCGATGCCATGATCCAGGCCCGTATCGATGCCAGAGCCGCCAAGCAGTGGGCGGAAGCGGATCGGATTCGGGACGAGCTTCAGGAAGCGGGGATCATCCTAGAGGATGGGCCTGAAGGGACAACCTGGCGCCGGGGCTGAGGTTAGTCGGTGCGGCAAGCGGTACATTACGGTTTTCACTCCACGAATGAACACAAATATTGGGTAGGGTGGGGCCATGCCCGACCAAAAAAACCACCCAAAATTAATCAAACTCAGTGGGTAGGGTGGGGCCATGCCCCACCAAAAAACCACCCAAAATTAATCAAACTCAGCCAAGGAAAGGCAACATGTCCAACTATCGTAGAGCCTGTCTTGCAGGCGGCACCTACTTCTTCACAGTTGTTACCTACAACCGCAAACCACTTTTTAATAGTGAACTGGCGCGTCGTGTTCTACATCGAGCGATCAAAGATGTTCGTGAGAGAAACTATTTCAGAATTGAAGCACTTTGTCTGTTGCCAGACCACCTCCATACAATTTGGAGGCTACCTGAAAAAGATAGTGCGTATCCCCAACGCTGGAATCAGATAAAAGGAATCTTCACAAAACAGTTCAGAGATTTTTCACTGATTGATGAAAGCACCTCAGGCTCCCGTTTAAAAAAAGGGGAAGGGACTATTTGGCAACGACGCTACTGGGAGCATCTGATCAGGGATGAGCATGATTACAGCAATCATGTGGACTATATCCACTACAATCCTGTCAAACATGGTTTGGTTGAGCAAGTGGTTGATTGGCCGTGGTCGAGCTTCCACAAATATGTCAGAGCTGGAATATATCCTGCGGATTGGAGTGGTTCATCTCCTGCAAAAACCAATCTTGTTACAGCGGGAGAGTAATCGGTGGGGCAGGGCCCCACCCTACGGTGACTTCACAGATCAAATGCGCTGGTAGGGTGGGGCCATGCCCCACCATAGGTTTAGATAAGCACTCCGACTATACAGTGGGTAGGGTGGGGCCATGCCCCAACATAGGTTCAGATAAGCACTCCGACTATACAGAGCTGTGCAGCTCGGCGGCCTGCAGGGTATTCTCGAGCAACGTGGCAATGGTCATCGGGCCGACACCCCCAGGTACCGGGGTGATCCATGAGGCACGTTCCTTGGCGGCATCGAAGGCCACATCGCCAACCAGCTTACCCTCGTCGGTTCGATTGATGCCCACGTCGACCACAATCGCCCGCTCTTTTACCCAATCACCGGGTACGAACTCCGGTCGACCCACGGCAGCCACCAGAATATCCGCATTGCGCGCTTTCTCCGCCAGGTCTTTGGTGCGGCTGTGACAGACCGTGATGGTGCAGCGGGCTGCCAACAGTTCGAGTGCCATCGGACGCCCGACGATATTCGACTGACCGATGATGACCGCATCGAGTCCTTCCAGTTTCTGGCCGGTGTGCTCCAACATGGTCATGATGCCCCGCGGGGTGCAGGGGCGCAGGATCGGCATCCGCAGGGCCAGACGCCCGACATTATAGGGATGGAAGCCATCCACATCCTTGGTCGGCAGGATGCGTTCGATGACCGACTCCTCGTCGATCTGTTGCGGTAGCGGAAGCTGCACCAGAATGCCATCGATGGCTTCGTCCTGATTCAACCGGTCAATCACTTTCAATAGATCGTCCTGGGAAGTATCTCCTGGTAAATCAAAGGATTGAGAGTGAAAGCCGACCTCTTCGCAGGATTTGCGTTTGTTCCGTACATAGACTTGCGAAGCCGGATTCTCACCCACCAGCACCACGGCCAGGCCGGGTCGACGCTGTCCGGCAGCGACACGGCGCTCGACGCCAGCTTTGATTTTTGCTCTTAATTCAGCAGCAATCGCCTTGCCATCCAAAATCTCTGCACTCATGGAAATTCCATCGGTCTAAAAAGAGCTGCATGATACCGAAAGTGGGACAAACTGTCAGCGTATCAGGGTACACGGATGAGAAGTAAAAACAGTGAAATGCGGCTCGTTTGGCATTGACCTGCGCGGTTAACGACAGTATGATTCCCTCCCTTCGCCTTTCCAGGTCGAACTGGTAGTCACCTGGGGCGGTATTTCGGGGTATAGCGCAGTCTGGTAGCGCGCCTGCTTTGGGAGCAGGATGTCGGGAGTTCGAATCTCTCTACCCCGACCAATTTTTCTGCGCCCGTAGCTCATCTGGATAGAGCATCGGCCTTTAAGTGCGCACATCAATGTGCCAAATAGGAGCCTTTATGGGGAAAAAAGAACCCATAAAGTGGATCGCACTGTATCGGGGAAACCTTAACAGGTAGTGCTGATGGCAATCCCGAGGAAACCCGCTAGGGGATCCGTAGAGACTATACGTGCGACGCCTGAGACGGTGAAGAGATAGTCCAGACCACAAACCCCGCTTGGGGGCGTCGAAAGGCGTAGTTGGTAAGCTAAGCCGAGGGTAGCAGGTTCGAATCCTGCCGGGCGTGCCAAGTCTGCAGGAGTGGCTGACTCGTTGCAGCCAGGTAAAACAGTTAATGGTGGACGTAGCTCAGTTGGTAGAGCTCCGGATTGTGATTCCGGCGGTCGTGGGTTCGAGACCCATCGTCCACCCCATTCTTTTTTTCTCTAACTTTTTAACAGTAAAAACAACAAGTTAGAGAGATTCTGTGCTACCATTAAACACCCCAGGTAGCACATGCTGGTAGTGCAAAAGTAGTACAGATGCCTGCTTTGTTTATTTAGGGAAGTGGCGTGACGGACTGGATAACTATAGGAATCTCTCTGCTTGCCTTGTCGGTGTCTGGTGTAACAGCCTGGCTGACCCTGTTTAAAAGGGGTCGGTTACAAATGACGCAGCCCACCACGATTTTCTTCGGTCCTGATGGTGGATTCTTTGATACAAACAACAATAAAGTGTACTTGCGGACACTGCTTTATAGTAGTTCTCGGCGGGGGCAGGTTGTTGAGAGCATGCACGTCTGTCTAGAGCGGGGTGAAACAAGGCAGAACTTCTCCATCTGGGTTCATGGTCGCTCAAAAGGTGAACTCTATAGAGGGAGCGGATTATACGTTCCACACGAGGGCGTGGTCCTGAATCATCACTTCCTAGTGCCTCCAGACGGCTCTGGTTTTACCTTTCTAGCTGGCCGCTATACGCTGAAAGTCTTCGCGAAATTAGCGAATAGCTCCAGTGCAACCTTATTGTTTACTGTCTCCCTTGAAGTTACAGAAGCACAGGCAGATAAGATGAAAGCAGAGCCATCGGGTTTGTTTTTTGATTGGGGGCCGGACCAGGGTAGCTATTATTCCCACCTTAATTTTCGGTACTGAACTGTTTGCGCTACCTGGCCTTTTGTGTTGGCCCTGCACTATCTGTAACGTGTTCTGTTAGATCGGCATTGGGATTATTGGACTAGAGTCCTGAATGATGGTGGTGTAAATAGCATGTATCCCGAATTCTCAAGAGAACGATTAGACAAGACCGTTCAGTGCTTGTTGAACAGCAAGTGGGTGCCCTTCAGTAGCTCAATGCGGACCATTCTTCCTGAAGCGGGAGGTGTGTATCGTATCTGCGACGTTTCTAACTGTGAAAACAAAATACTCTATGCAGGCTTAAGCGGGAATCTTAGGGATAGATTGTATCGAAAGCACTTTATGGGTAATCCAAAAACATCTACTTTGAAGCGGAAACTGGTGGGGATTAAATTTGATTCTCCTGCAGAGGTAAAGGAATACCTCAGGTCTTCGTGTGAAGCTCAGTTTTGCGTTATAGAGGACGAGAGGCTCAGGAGACTCGCAGAGCAGTATATAATTGCTCTGCTTCAGCCTCCATATAATGATTAGAAGCGTTAGTGTCGTCGGACTAATTGCTAAGTTGCTCAATGATAAGGGGAGGGATAATGGCTGAATTGACTTTATGTGACTTTATTTCTGATACTTTAAAAGAAATTGCTAAGGGCGTTGCGGGTGCTAATGAGGGCTTGGTTGATTACGATAATGGGGATTACGAAGTATATTCGCTGAGAGACACTAAGGGAGATGATAAAATCTCGGGCATAAAGTTTGATATCGCAGTAAAGGCTGTTAAGAACCAACAAGACAAGGCAGGTATTGTTGTTGCTCTAGCTTCGTTGGGTGGTGGTGCCAGTACAACAAAGGAGGGTGGAAGGGAAAACGTACATAGAATCCAGTTTGAAATTGGTATTGAGCGCGACTTCACAAAGTTGTGACTTATCTGTGGTTACTGCCAGAGTCGAAAGTGCACCGGTAAAAGGTTATACAGGTTAATACTTGCATCATCATTTGAGATCATGTTTGGCGAAAAAGAATTAAACAATTTCTACTCAGACATATCCTGCTCTGAGGGTATGCAGATAACTACTTTTCAGAACACACTAGAGTCACTTTTTTCTGATAGTCGTACAAATCACGACATAGAACAATATCGGCTGGGTAGGAATTCCTGGAAAAAATTAAGAGACGAAGTTGTGCCGGTATCGAGCTTCCTCAAGTTGAACTATGTTAAAGCTGATCGAATCCGTTTTCCTCTAGATAACCACACGCCAGATTGCTGGTTAATGTCTAACAGTGTCAGTAATCGAGGTATGGAGGTTACAATTGAGCGGGGGCGCGAACATTACCACCTAGCGACAGAATTAAATAAAGAAGGTTTGGGGCGTGGTTTTATTGGTCTCCAGGATGATGATCCGCAATCTGAGTTCACAAAAAAAATGTCTAGGGACCGTGAAATGTATACAACAGAGCAGGCACTTGAAGCCACAAAGCATGGAATCATGAGGTGTCTTTCAAGAAAGAATCAGTCTGAAAAATACAGGAAGGTTCACTACCTGTTAATTCAGGCACACTTAAATATCCTTCCGCGCAAAAGATGGGAAGCGATTAAAGAAGATTTAATCAGGGAGGCTCGAATACTTTCGTTTCAAGAAATTCATGTGATTGGAGACTCACGCAACGATGTGTGGGGTTTTCAAATCAAGTAACTGTGTGTCGATAGCAAACACAGGAAATATACTCCCTGTGGCGATTCGGGGCCTGCTCCTCGTGATGTTTAAGTAAACGTATTAAAGGGTCCGAGTATGGATATACAGCAAGAAATTAGGGTTTTAAATACAGCTGTTGGGTTGATTGCAAGCTATGTTAATAATGATGTCTGTTGCTTTCCTGAAGACCGTAGTAAGCTAGTTCAAAGTGTTCTGCCGAGAGATGATGTCGCGAAGAAGTATTTCTATATTCTACTCTTAGAAGTAATTGCGGGTGTGCATAAAGAAATCATCCCAGGAAAAAAAGACGGCGATAATTTACTAGCTTTGTTGAATAGAATAGCCTCTGCGCCGAGGATAGACCCAGAGTCAACGACTTTAGGTGATTTAATAAAGTCTGTTCAAGAATTTCAAGTCTGGTTAAGTCATGAGTTTGAGCATGAAATATACTCCTCGTTAATATCAAACAACATAAAGATAAATCTAACAAGAAAAGATGCTCTTTATTTGGTTGGTAATAGGTGTAAGCATTCTCTTCTCAGGTCTAACGCGATTCTTGATAAATTGACAAAAATATATAAGAAAGGTGGAGCTGATATGAATGTCGGCTATCAAATTCTTATACTCGAGGATATTGATAACTGGTTGTTTGATGATTTTGGTGGGTATCATTTCACAAAAATATGTGAACTGAGTTCAAAGGTCTGCTATGGAATAAAGCAGTATGTACGTCCAGTTTATGATAGATGCCTAATGAAAGAAGACGATGCTCGCTATTCTTATATTATTCCAGAGTGTGTTTCAGAAGAAGAGTCAAAATACGAGTACTATGAACTATTGAATCGTATAGGGTCAATGTTCCTACCGGAAATAAAAACAAGCGTACATCTGGAAGATGGATACTAAATGAACTCAAGAGTTGCTTTAATGCATGTTCGCTCTTCGTTGTAACATATACTGGCCATTTGCCGGTTGGTATCTAACACGATTAAAATGAAGGTAACAAAGTGATTGATTGTAAAGTGTTAGGTTGGGAAGTAAAGTTAAGACGATTTAGATGAATAGAGGACTGTGTATAAAGTAGCTTATGTTATTTATCTAAAGGTAACAAGCAGAAGACTAAGGTGCTAACAAACTACGCCGGTGAAAAATGACTATTGAAAAAGGAGATTTTGATTCTATTAATGAAGGTGATTTGCATGAACTTTTAGAGGCCCGCGTCCCTGAAGGATTGAGATTAGAATACAAATTAACTGCATATGGCCGAACTGATAGAGATAAAAAAGAATTTCTTAAAGACGTTTCCGCTTTTGCTAACTCGCATGGTGGGCATTTGATAATAGGCGCGGAGGAGGATGAAGGTTCACTTATTGCTGTGCCAGGAATTAATATCGATTGTGATCAAGAAATTCTACGATATGAGCAAATGGCTAGAAATGCGATTGAGCCAATAATTCCAAGCATTAGAATGAAGCAAATAAATCTAGATAACGGAAATAGAGTTATCGTTATACGTGTTCCTAGAAGCTGGAATCCACCCCATAGAGTTACTGCGCAAGGGTTGAATAAATTCTATACACGACACTCTGCCGGAGTTCATGAGCCGGGTGTTGAAGAGCTAAGAGCAATGTTTAGTCAATCAGAATCAGCATTAGATAAGTCCATAAAATTTCGAACTGATAGAGTTAATCAAATATCAGCAGGTGAAAGGGGGCGGCGACTCGTGGGGAGCGGGCGGTTTATATTTCATATTATTCCAACAGCTGCATACTCTCGTTTAATAAATTTAGATGTCGAAGAAATGCACCGCCTTCGTCAATTCTTTCGGCCTATAGCTTCACCAATGTTCCATAATGGTTTTAATTTTCATGGATATAGAAATGAGAGAGGTGGTGAATTATGTCATGGATACACACAGATTTACCGATACGGAGTCGTAGAAGCCACGCTTGCTAATTTAGTTAAAGAAAGAGACGGCCTTAAAATAATTGGAGCTCGAAGTATTGAAAAGCATTTTTTCGAAGTATATGAAAACTATTTGGATGGATTGCAAAGACTAAATGTTCCGTTGCCTCTAATTGCTATGATTACACTGGAAGGAGTAAGGGGGGCACGATATGTTGTTTATGAAGACGCGCTTCCTGATGAGCAGCCTCTGTTAAATGATAATGTTATGTACCTCCCAGAGTGTGTAATAGAAAGCTATGGGAATACGCAGGACTATCATAGAGCTATCAGACCTGCCTTTGATGCTATGTGGAATGCTATTGGATATGCCCGATCCGAATATTTTAACGATGACGGCATCTGGATCGGGAATCCGCACAGGCGTCCATTTTGAGTGTAGCAACGGACGTTAGCGTTAAGAGCTACAGGCAATTGGCAACTTTTCGATACTTGCACTATGCCTGAGAGAGAATGTGAAAACATCAAGGGACATTGAAGAATTTGAGCGAAAAGAATTCAAGAAGGTACGCTTTGCTTCGTTTAATAACTCAGTTTTTCGGCTCCTGATTAAAACTCCGCCAATTAAGCGTGTGGTTTCATTCATATTCTGAATTATTACACTGATGACGTAAATAGCACAGTCAATCAGCAGTCATCAGCAGGTGTTCTGCCAGGCCATCCCACAGAGCATAGTAGGCTCCAGTAGACATTCGCTTGGAATCAAAAGGAAGTGACAGATATAGAAAGGGCATGAGGTCTACGATCAGCATTGTCACGGCTTCCTCAAAGCCTGCTCCCTGCCAGTCTGGAATCTTGAGTTTAATTACCTGAGACCGGGTGTCAGTGATATAGGTGAACTCCCTACTGTTCTCCAGTATCTCAAGCAGAAGGTGTACAGCATCTTCATAGGTTACGTGTTTTGGTTCCAATATTCTGTCCTTTCGGTATCTAGGGTTCGTTGTTTGAGGGTGTCTGACAGGTCCTTCACGGGCACAATAAGACGCCACAAGGCTTATCTATAGTTCGTGACCGTGAGGGACTCAGGCAAGGGCTTAAGCGGCCTGATTGATATCTGCAAGGCCTGTCGGTGATTCAGTATTCAACCAGGCAACAAGAAGGTTCCTCATGCGTTTCGAGGGGATATAAAAGGTGATTTTCTCTCCTGCCCTTACTCTTGATCTCCAGACCCACTGCACGAGTTCATTAAGAGCGTATTGCTCCTGGTTAAATGACACTCCACACTCTGAGAACAGCTTGGTGAGGGCTGGGTTTGGGAACACGTTATACGCATAGGCTAGATATCTCTTGTGTTTGTAGAGATTCGTAGCTTTCGTGTTCACAGCAACGTGTGTGTCACGGTTAACCCGCTCCTCTGCGGTCATCTTCTTAAGTTGGTTCTTGGACACTCTCCCGCCGATATACCCAAAGGGTGAATACTGAAGTTTCGGCTTGAACTCCTGAGGGCACGTCCACATGTTCAGGTGTGGGGCTGTTGCGTCGTTACGAGTAAAGAACTTTCTCATGTAGTTTCTCAGTTTCTTCACGCGCTCTGGCTTCGCTTTGCTTAGGTCACTGACAGATAGCGCATTGCGGCGACTGCCGATAGAGTTCAAGGAGTTGTCCTGCACGATATCTAACAGGTGCCTGAAGGAGTACCCATACTCAGGTTTGTAGTCAATAAACATTCCATCCTCTACAGACCTCATCTCATAGTTGAGTTTGTTTAGCTTCAACCACGCAGCCATAACGGACCCCTGGAAGTTGTATGTCAGGATAAACACTTCATCAAAGGCAAGGAGACGCTGTGGGCCAGTCAGCCACACACAGACGGCGTCCTGGACTCGTACCATGTTCCCTCTGGATACCTGCTGGATAAAGGGCTCATGCTTACCGGTATAGTCATTATTCAAGAGGACAACACGCTTTAGACCACTGATTTCGTCCTCCTCTTCACTGACAAAACCGCCAGCTACAAGGGTGTGATAGTCGTCTGAAGTGATTCGGAAAGGTTCTACCACGTCTAGGACTTCGTCAAGGATCAATATGTAGTCCTTGCCCCGCAGTTCTCTTATGGATGTATCATCCCACCGTTTCAGCAGGGCGTGCGTGGTGATAACAGACTTACCTTGAGAAACCGCCTCATTGAAGACTGACAGTAAGGTTTCCTTTCCTGCCTGGTCTTCTGTGTGGGGAACCACTGCGGTCCTGTCGAGTGCGTCGGCATATCTCAGGCACTCTGAGCGGGTCGGGAGGACCACTACAAAGTTCTTGTCGGGATGGTCATTGATATAAGAGATTGCTGCCGTTGACTTGCCACGTCCCATTAGGGAATCAATAACGGTTATTTTCGGGGTACTACAGGGCATAGTTATTCCTTGCCAGAGTGTTCTGGCGGTGTCCTCACAGAGTGAGTATTAGGGTGATTTAGGGGTGACCATGGGGGCGTTAACTCCCCAAATTCGAGCCGAAACCCAGTAACCACGCGGGTTTCCGGGCGGTGCTCTTAAGAAAGAGATATCTAGATAGAGAGACTTAAAGATTGACTGGAAGGGGACTGTAGATATGTGATCATTGATTATTCAAAATCAATGTAACTAGATTAATCTGGAAGGTGACCAGTAAGAGTCCAGTAGGTAGAGCTACAGGTAAACTACAAGATGTCTACTGGTTACCTTACTGTTCAATCTGGTATCAGCTACGCTGAGTAATTGACATAAAAGATCAGGGATAAGAGATTTCAGGTTATCTTCAGTATCTAAAGACAACTTTAGATACTCTCCTGATCTACCTTCCCTTGATTTGTCAATCAATAATGCCAGTCATCACCGAGGTGATACCGTATAGAACCCAAGCCGGTTTTCTGCGGACTTTCTCCGGCAGACCGCCTCAAAGAAGTCTTCAGTGGTCCCAAGGTGATTATGTATCCCATCAGAAATAATACTGGCGATCCACTTGCCGCTGGATTTACTGCGGTTAACCCCGGTTACCCCAGAATTGTTGTCATTTCGGACTCGCTTTAGTTGCTTCTTGGTGTCTCGATCAACAAGCCTTAAGTTCACCAGTCGATTATCTAAACGATTCCCGTTGATATGCTGAATGTCATACTGCGGCCACTCGCCGTGGTGTAACAGCCAAGCTACCCGGTGGGCAGGGTATGCAACTCCATAAACCTTTACGATACGGTATGGGCTAGATGTTCTATCTGACCTAGGGATAATCGTTCCGGCCTTGTCTCCCTTTTTGGTTTTAGTACCACGGTCCTGCTTCCACGTAATACTCCCTGTTTCGGGGTTGTAATTGAGTAGTCTAAGTGCCTCTACTGCTGCCAGTTTATCAATCATAGGCTTCATCTGTTGGTTGGTATTGTTCTGCATGGTTGATCCTTCGGGAATCTTCCCGAATCGTTAAGGGGTTACTGGATTAATAGTGTGTCAGTCGGAAGGTAACCGACCAGGAGCCTTCCACAGCTCACGGCTTGGGGTTGGGTCTTCTGCTGGTCGTGTAGTGTCTTCAGGAGCCTGTGAGGAGTCCTCAGGGCTTACAGGATATGTGTAATTGCCATTGATCAGTCCATAGATGATATTACCTATTGAATAGTCAACATCTGCATAGGGATTAACACGCTCTGCCGTTTCTCTAAGACTCTTCTGAAGCTCTGTAATGCGCTGATATGTGTCAGGGAATAGGGTGACCTCAAGACGGCGTTTTGTTGCCTCTCTGGTGCCTGTAGACTGCCTGCTGTGGCTGTACAGTGGGGGTCCTTCAGAAAGCTTACAGTCACCTTTGATCAGGGTGTCTATGACATCATCAGTGGTTACTGGTTTGCCTTCACGGGTCGATAGGAACTCTGCAAGGAATTCGATCTCTTTCACTATCTCAGTGCTGATAATTAGTGTAATTCTCATGGTGTGTAGAAAGGTCCCGACAGGGGTAGAAACAATCACGAATATCGTAAGTATTAGTGGAAGGGTCCTGCCGGGACCTGGAGACCTTGTTTAGTCGGTATGTTTAGATGTGTCTGCCCAGTCTGGCAGAGGGAGCACGCCTTCTATGATACGGGCAACAACCCAAGCACGCGATGGAGTACGTCCAGAGGACTTTAGGACAGAACTCTGAAGCTCCTTAATATAATCTACGACAGTCGCAGGCAGACGGTCGATGTCCGCACGTACCCAACGCTCAGGGTCAACAGTTGTTTGAATGATTGTTGGGCCGTTTCCGGCTCCGGTGACTTTGTTGTCAGTAAACAGCATTAGTTATCCTCTGCTTAAACAGCGTAACGGCTGGTATCAGCCCAAGGGGGGAGCGGATGGGTGCCGTTGAGGATATCTTCCAGGATTTCGTCAAGAGATGGTGTACGGCCAGTGTTCTGAAGGACCTGGGTCTGTAATTGACGAAAGTAGACTTTGTTTCGATATGGCAGGTTCCTGATGCCTGCTGATTCCAGCTTCATGTCGAGGTTCGTTGCCCCGACAGTATGCCCGTTTTCATCGGTTGTATATGTAGTTGCCATTGCTTTGTTTGTTCCTTAGTTCAGGTTGTTTAGAAGTTAGAGATAGCAGCCTTAGCTTCTACCTCATGGGTGAAGGCAGCGTCCGAACCGTACCGGGGGTCTTTCATATCACTCAGCATCTGGTCATATGATTCATAAGCCTTGACGCTCCCTTGAGCGGGCCGGGATGTAGCCTTGTTGAGTGCTGCGGTTCTCTGCGAGGTTTCTAGAGGGATATTAGTGCCTGGGAGGGTTCCTACAGTGGAACCATCTGGCATCACCATGCACGAAAAACCGGGGGTATGTGCGGGCTGCTCAGGCCAATCCATCTCTGTGCCATCCTTGCCAAGAGATTTATCAAGGTCTTTCTGCATAGCCTGTAGCTCTTCTGGAGTGATGGATCTACTGGTACTTCTTGCTGACATAATTAGTGTTTATTCCTGTGTTGATGATTAGAGTGGGGGATTACTTCCCGCCCCACCTGTGGGTTTCTCTAGGTTTCTCGCGTTTAACGATGCGCCCTAGAATTGCGCTGTTGACCAAAGCACTCAGTGATAGGCGCTCTCCGGTCTGTGCTTCGTGAGAGGCCCTGAGAGCCTTAAGTTTTTCTTCAGACTCCGTGAGAAGCTGAACGGATAGTCTGTAGACTGGCCCGTCTGTGTTCCTCGGGAGTCCTACAAGGTTCGGCTGGCGTCCTGCTGGGGAACTGCTGGATTGGTTTGATGTGTTCACATTAAATATTCTCCTGGTTGGTTAGGCGGTGTTGAGGCGTGTAGAGGTATGTCGGTGCATCTGGCCAACAAACTGGTCTCCAAAGAGACACGCGCGAAAGTTTTGTGTCCCTGTAAGGGGCGGTTTCAAACTTCAGGACTATCATTCCCGAAAACGGTTCGGTTGCTTCTGTAATGGTGGGTTTCAAAGATATGAAGATTGTTTCCTAAGCGGTTCTCTTTCCCTGTAAGGCGTACTTTCAAACCTGGAGAGGGTGTTCCATAAAACAGTTTTGGTCTATCTATAAGCACGACTTTCAAAACAACGGTTCTTCTCTCTATAAGGAGCACTTTCAAACCTAGAGCCAAAATCGGGTGACAGAAGAGTCCCTTAGGACGCCAAAGGTACTAGGGAGTCCGCGAGGGATCAGAGAGAGTTCGGGAAGGTATCAGCCTGTGTTTTGGGGGGTCTTCTTTCTATAAGGAGGTGTTTCAAACTAATGCAATAGAATCAATGGCTTAGAAGGGGTTGCTGCCAACCAAAAAACAACGACTTACGGCATGCGGTGAGAGCCCCCAGACCCAACAAGCTGGGTGCTGAGTCTGGAGGGGTTCTGTAGGTAGTCTATGAGGGTCTGTAGGGGCCTTTGGTATTAATGCTTACTGATTACAATACTCAACTTCCCTAGCTGGATATCGACACTGTCAGCGTTCCTCATCGCATGGAAACCTGAGATGCCCTTGAATGACCCTACGAATACTTCATGTCCTGGAAGTTTGAATAGCATTGTATGCTCCTGGTTGTGATTGAATGCAGGGGCAAAGGTAGATCATAAAGTAGTACATGTCAACGTAAACTATTGAATATAAGCGTAATAGTTGCACTATAGTAATCCACCCGATAGCGTAAGGATCACCCCACAGGCAGTACCAATGGATACACAATCCATTGACCTTAGGTTTTAAATCAAACACTTAACGGAATTAGTGACATGAATGGTGACAGAAAAGTAAGTATGTGCCCCCTCCCCAGGTGGTCTGGCTGGTTCTTTTAGGAAGCGGGAAGGGTTCTGATAGAGGTCTGGAGGGTGGCCCCCTATGGGGGGGGAAACTGGTCTGTACTATTTAATTTATACCCTGCCGGAAATTTTTGGTAAAACTTTCGGCTGATAGTCATATGAATCCTACCGATTACATAAGTGCTATCTATCTGATATCTTAATGTTAATTTACTTTTTCGAATACATGGATCAGGCGCATAGGTAGGAATAGGGATGAAACGAGTTGAGCGTGTGACGCGCGTTACATTTATAAATGTGCTGAGTTATATCGGATGGCCAGCAGCCTTTGTCTATTTTATTTCTATGGTCGTTGTTCCCTGGGTCGAGGGGAACGGTGATTGGCAATATGTTCAAAATGTTTGGGATAGGTGGCAAGCTTTAAATGTTGGAATGCTAGCTCTTGTGTCAAGTTTGGTAGCCTTAAATGTATCGTTTTTGACATCGGAGAGGGTGCGTGGTCAGAATTTCCGTGCTGCTAAGGCTTTTCTTCCAGAGGCTCTTAGTGAGTTAAGCACTTATTTCAAAACTTGCGCGACAGTATTAAACGAAGCTTGGGATTTAGAAGGCACCGGGAAATTACAAATTAAATCACGAAGACTACCCGATGGCTATAAAGAAATCTTTGCACAATGTATTAAATACTCAGAACCAGATATTGAAAACTACTTATCAAAAATACTTGTGAAGCTACAAATCCATGATGCACGTATGGGGGACTTTATACCAAATTATAATGATGATCGTTATATAGGTCCGCATGCTTACAACTTAATAACCTATTACTATCGACTCGCGGAGCTTCAAATAATGATTGATAATTTATTTGGTTTTGCGAGAGGTCGAGAAGAGTTTACGCCACTTGAACTTAGTTGGGACCGGTTTGATGATGCGTATGCTCAATTGGATGTATTTCTTGAAGAAAAAACCATAGAGAATGACAGTTTGACTGAGTTTACAAAGCGTGCTCTTGAGAGAGGGCAGGATTAGTCGTTGTCGTCAGGTTGTACTGAACCTTCTCAATCGCCTCTCTCATTGCCTCAATCGTCTGGCCTTTGCTGTAGGTATTGAATGCCAGTGCATGGGACTTGTGGCCGACAATACGTTCAATCAGTATCCCGCTAACGTCTGCCTGTTCCATCTTTGTTATGAAGGTATGACGTAGGCCGTGGAAAACGTAATCTTTTCCGAACCCAAGAGACTTCTTCACTCTGCCGAATACCTTGCCGATGTTCCAGCTGGGGCGCATATCGGGTCCTCCGGGCACAAGGCCCTTGATCAGTGGGCCTGTATCCCTGGAATCAATCAATGATCCGATAAGTGGTTTAATGGCGCTGTGGATCGGTACTTCTCTCACGGCAGATGCAGTCTTACCTTCGCGGACCTTGAAGGCACCATCAGTACAATCCTCTACCTGTAATGAACAAATCTCATCGCGCCTCATGCCTGTGTGAATGGCTATCAGGGTTATTGAGTGGCATCTGCTGGCATTCTCACGGGATACCTGCTGCTTTTCTTCTTTAGATATCCTTGAGAACTCAGCGAGGACCGTCTGAAGCTGTGTGTCTGACCAAGCCTTACGGTCGGTATCTTCCGGCTTAACCTCTGCTCTACGTCCTCTGATTGCTTCTAGTTTGATGCTACCGAAGGGGTTTCGATTGACAATACGCTTGGACTGTACCCAGTCAAAGAATAGGTTGAGAGTATTCAATCTTCTTTGCTTGGTCTTATGTACCACTCCGCTATTGATGATATGTCTATCAACGAAATTCCATGCCTCATCCTCACTCAGGCAGCTATGTATAGGCACATCCCGGCCTAACTCATCTGCCCAGATGTCAACCATCTTCATCCGGTCCCGTACGGCACCATTAGTTAATCCATCAGCACACCAACTTTCATACTCAGCTAATAATGATCTAAGGGAAGGGGAGTCCTTCTTTGCCTTAGCGATCATAAGGGCCTGCTTGATGTTCTCTGCTTCTGTCTGTTCATGCTTGTTGACGTACATCTCAAGGGCATCCAGCAGACCAGCCTCAGCATTACCTTCTGGTGTATCCTCCGCGCTTCCTTTCAGCTTGTGGAGCTGTTTAGCCATGCGGATCACTAATGGAACGTCCCGCCCTTCGTCTTGAGCTTCCTCCACTTCCCTATGGAACTCAGTGTGCATCATGTCCCTGAGCCTGCGGGCTTCGTTGATGTCACGGGTTTTGAGAGATTTCGTGAAGAATGTCCCGTAGACCTCCTGCATAAATACAGGGTATTTGCGCTTGTAATAGAATGTATGGCCCCTCTTGACCATATATTTCATATCTGACATGATCACCGCCCCTGAAGTAGTACTGCTAGGTAGTACAGGGTAGACGAGTAAGTTGCTGAATTCAATAGGAATCATGGACTTGCGAAAAGCGGCCTGAGCAACCCATCGTCCACCCCATCTTCAGAACGGGCCATTAGCTCAGCTGGTAGAGCAGTGGACTCTTAATCCATTGGTCGAAGGTTCGAATCCTTCATGGCCCACCACAAATCCATAAAAACCCGAGCTTTCGCGTTCGGGTTTTTTTATTTCTACAAGGGAGATTCGAACCTTCGACTTTAAAAAAGTCAGGTTCGACAGCCGAGCTTCTCTCTGCCCGGATTATCTACGCCCATACCAGGTTCCTTTGCCGGTGCCATGCTGGCTCAGGTGTCCCGCGACGACCAGGGCTTGTAGGTGCTTTTTCACCGTGTTGCGATTGGCCCCTGTGATCTTGACGATCTGACCGATAGTTAGTCGCCCGTGCTCTTTGGCGATATCCAGGATTTGCACGGAGAGTTCCGGCAGTTTCTCGACCAGGATTTTCTCGCGCGCGATCTTGGTTTCCAGGCGCGCTTTTTGTTTTTGCAAAGCGTGCAGAAAGTACATAACCCATGGCTGCCAGTCGGGGGTGGCGGTGCGGATCGTACCTTGTGTTCCGCGCAGCGCCATGTAATAGCCTTCCTTGGTTTGCTCGATGACGCTTTCCAGTGAGCTATAGGGCACATAGGCGTAGCCGCTTCGCAGAAGCAGCAGCGAAGTGAGTACACGGGACAGGCGGCCATTGCCGTCCTGGAAGGGGTGGATTTCTAGGAAAACAACAGTAAAGACCGCAATGACCAGGAGCGGATGAAGCTGTTTTTCTTCCAGTGCCTCGCTTGTCCAGTCAATGAGTTCTCTCATGAGGCGCGGTGTATCGAACGGTGTGGCGGTTTCGAATACGACGCCGATTTCTTTGCCCTCGGCGTCAAATGCCATCACATGGTTTGGGTTGGTCTTGTATTCACCCCTGTGGCGTTCATCCTTGGCGCTGTAGACGAGCAGGTCGCGGTGCAACTGTTTGACATGGTTTTCTGTGATATCAATGTCATTGGCGCGGACGAAGATCGTTTCCATGACTTCGGCATAGCCCACAACTTCCTGTTCGTCGCGGGTGTCGAACTTTTTAATCTCGATGTTCCTGAGTAATCGGTCGACCTCTCGGTCGGATAGCTTGCTGCCCTCGATACGGGTTGACGAGCCAATACTTTCGATTGTCGCAACATGGCGCAGGGCCGACAGCCGCTCCGGGGCGAGCGTTCCCAGGGCGCGCCACGCGCCCTTGAACTCATCCAGCTCGGCAATCAGCGAGAGGATTTCGCGGGTAATGTTGAGGGTGTCGGTGTTCAAGCTCATACCCATATAAATACCCAAAAATACCCATATAAGCAAGAATTAATCGAAATCATTCAAAACAATACCCATAAACACCCAGAAAAAGCTTCTCCAAATGAAAAGCCTCTGCATCGGCGAGGGTAAGGTCGCGAATTTGGGCGAGTGCTATTTCAACTCCGTCAGCATTACCGGCTGACCAAAACTTTCCAACGTCGAACCGCTGGTGGCGAAAAATGTCTCCCAAATCGCCCGCAAGGCATTCAGCTTGCGGTAGGTGCATTCCGGAGACATAGTTAACACATTCTCCGCGTCGAAAGGATCAGGAGCCGCTTTGACCCAGATTTTAAGCTGATCAAAGGATCAAAGGATCCAAGATCAGAAGTTGCACTTTGATTAATCATCCACCAGATTAAAATATCCACGCTGAAGAGCATGCTTCAATTGGTCAAAACTCTCTATTGCTTCTAGGTACGCCTCTCTCGCTTCTTTGGTCTCATAACACAGCTTGTTGGTTAAATGCTCCTCATCCGCATGTGCGATCATGAGCACATCCTTGAGGTACTTTGCTCTTAATATCGAGATGGATTGCGCCAGTTCCAGAAAATCAGATTTCTTGATATCACCGGCGATCTCCTTTATCGCCTGGCTGTTCATTTCTGAAATCTGGTGTTCAAATGACTGCATCAATCGTCTGACTTTGATTTCACGTTCACCCGACATATTTTTCTCCATAAAGGAATGATTGCGGAAAGCACTTGTAACTGTAAGAGATAGTGTAGCAATCAGGTCAATAAGATATCACCAGCATCCTCTTCCAGGTCGCTGTAGTCGGTATTGGTAAGTCCCAGGGACTCAAGCACCCCATCCTTGATCCCGCTCCACTCGGGTTTGGGGTGAAATCTCCTGGTACGTTCGACGATATTTTCTGCCAGCTTAAGGATTGAGTGGGAGGTGAGAAAGTATTCTGTCTCCTGTCTGACCAGTGTCTCTTCCTCGTGATGCCTCAAAATAACATCACAGATCTTCTTGGGAAGGTCCCAAGAACTCGAGATATAGTAACCGACAACAGCATGATTGGTATTGTAGTGCTGTTCCTCAAGTTCAATGATAGAGACATCATGGTTCTCATTGGACTCGATCAGAAGCTCTTTGTAATTCATGAATTTGATAGCAAGCGCAGGGATGCCACAGTCATGAAACAGCCCGACTGCGTAAAGATCCTCGATGGGAACACTGTGTTTAATTTTCCGTCCGACGAAGGCCATTGTTTTGGCGACATCGGTTGCTTCGTCCCAGAAACGCTCCAGTGAAATACAGGCCTTCTGTGACATGAGCCGCTTAATTTCATATGTGGCAATCAGTGTGGTTACTGTGTCTACGCCTAGCAGTACAACCGCTTGCTGGATGTCGGCGATCTGTCTCGCCATACTGTAGAATGGCGAGTTGATAGTCTTCAGGATTGCCGCAGAGAGTCCTACGTCAGACGATACGGTATCGGCTACATTCTCCGGGCTTGCTTTGCCTGTGCTTATGAGTTTGTGAAGGTTATCCAGAACTTCAGGCTTGGCAGGAATGTGGAAGCCACGCAGTATCTGCTCGGCCATTTCAACACTGACTGCTATATTCATCTATTGCTGTTCCTGGTAAATGTTTGTTTTTATTAATTAAACCTATCAAGGTCTGCTTCTTTAATAGAATCGGCGAGTAAAGCCGCGTCTTTAGTCATTTTTCAGAGTCTGATTGAAACTAAATTGATTATGATTCGGGGGCTCTTTCACGTTCGAACTTCCCAGTGTCAATGAATCAATAAATAAGATACGGGTTCCTAAATTGCCTTCCTTCTGAGGTGAATCAAGATCAATGATTAGCTTTTCCAAGTTCGTGTGAGCTATGTGTGGATAAGCTGCATAAAAAACCGGTCAGAAGCGTTCGGGTTTTTAATATACGGAGGATTTCGAAGCTTCGATTTCGAATCGGCCAGGTTCGACAGGCGAGCGAAGCTGATCGTAGGCGTCTTTTGCCAACGACCTGACAGGCGAGGCACCACCAGGTAGTCGTTCATGGCTTAGCAGATTCTATGCCGAATAGCTTGTTTCGCAGAGACACCAAATTGCCATAGGATGTATGAGGAAAATTGTTATTTCAGTAGTGCTGTATGATCAATATATTGCTGCCTTCGTCCTTGGGCAGCAATTAGCTTTGGTTTAAACTCAGATGGCTGTCAACGTGGAGAAATCAACATGACGCAGCTATTGATGGGGTGATCCTATGGATGAGTGTCCACCTGTCCCCGTCCTTATTACCGCAGCTACGAGATGGCCTGGTCAAGCGGATCGGTGAAGGCCCATACCTGGACCTGTTCGCATTGTTGATTATCACTGGTGTGATGCTGATCGTATTTGGCTGGCGTAGCACACAGCCAACCCAGGTGTATGCGCCAATGGCCGGCTTGCGTCATCCAGCCATGCTTTTAGTCGTAATCGGATTTGTATTGATGGTTGCGGCCAGTTTTCCACAAATTAGAGATCCGGATCGATACGAGTGTTAGTTAAACGCACACCCATCGGTCCGCGTGGTATCCACAGCATCATCTCCTGGCCGTCACGTCTGACGGTGACACTGACATATTCATCGCGGTTGCCCTGGGTGGTCGCCTGCTGCAACTCGGTATAGTCGAACAGTCGTTGCTCGTCGTACGCCAGGATCATGTCGCCCTGTTTGAAGCCGGCCTGCTCGGCTGCGGAGCTCATCATCACCGAGTCGATGCGAATCCGGTTCGACTCGCCGTTGTTATAGAGGTAGCGGTCGTAGATGTCATCACCAAATTCATCGCGTATTGAGATATCCTCTGCCAGCAGCTCGTTGAGCTCATCGCTGTAGCGTTCCGTGTCGAGATAGCCACCGCGGATGGCGGTATCGCGCAGTTCCAGCCTTTTCAGATCGAGCGCGCTGCTGCGGCGAACGAACTCCTCCGCCGCTACTGGGTCAACGCCAGCATTCAGCAGATTGTTGGTAAAGGTGGACGCATTGTCGCTGGACGGCATCTCTGAGCTTTCTGATATCGTTTCATCATTCTCAAGCGTGGCTGAGGGCTTCGATGCACCCATTTCTTGTAATGCCTGCTCGAGTTGCTCGACGCGCGAGATTAAATGATCGACACGGTTTTGCAACAATTCAAGGTCGTTGGTCTGTGATTCGCCGGGTGCTGCGGTAACAGCTGAGGTTTTCACGGGTTCGGATGGTTGTGCAGGTGTGGCCGCCATCGCCGGCGCGATGGGCTCATCATGCTGTTGCGACGGGGTCATGAAGATGCCAGTCAGGGCGCCAAGAGCAAACAGGCCGGGGATAAAAATGATCTGCTTATTCATTCGTTCATGGCATCTATTGCCGCGTGAGATTAATCCACGCGTAGATGGTAATTGATGGTAGATGCTGCTTATTGACACCGTAACGGCCGTGTAATTCCCCTTCAGGCTGGATTCAATGGACATGATCGATGGTATGGAAGTATCGAAGCTGGCACCATCTGACGTTGGGGTGGCGAAACTGATAACTGCGTGGGCACAGACCGATAACGTCAGAAGGATTACCCAGACTGCTGATTTGTAAATCAGGTCTTTTGGTGTTGCACCCTGGGTGGACTGTGTAGGATTGGCTGGATTACCCAGGAATGGAGCGGTATTTGTCGTTGTGTTCGGACCGTAAAGGCGAATGCTGTTGACTTCGCAACTCCCAAGCCTGAAATGCCGAACACCCGATGACTGTTTACTTTACCTTTAGATGTAAAAAGCGACCTACAGCCTTGATTATTTACCCTGGGAAGGGATTTTGCTTGCATACAAACTCATCACCTTTGCCATTGGATTTTCATTGACAGGCAGAGTGGTAGGATGTTCGTACTGCCTCAGCACGCCCTTTTGTTTTCAGAAGGGTGTGTATTTTACTGTTCAGGCATTATGATTCGTTCAACCACGTCTCGATCCGGTCCATCGCATTGATCAGGTTTGGACAGTATTCGCGCAGGAACGCCTGGTCGATCTCTGTTTCAGGATCTGCCGCAGCAAGCGCACGTTCACCGTCGAAGTCGACATAGGCCATGCGTACGGTGAATTCTGTGGCTGGCCTGCCGAAATCGGTGCCGGGCAGACAGGCCACACCTGCATCGTCGAGCAGTTGCTTGCATAGGTCGCGGGAGGTCTTGATGGCGGATGCGGCAAAGCGTTCGTGATGAAAGCTGAAGTCTGGGAACAGGTAGAAACCGCCTTCAGGGTCTGCCAACTCGCAGCCCATCTGGCGCAGTCGGCCGGTCAGAGACTGCCCCAAGCCTTTGAGTATGCGGCGTGAGCGACTTAGATAATCGGTGATATCCGAACCGCCTTCGAAAGCACGAATCGCTGCATACTGGATGGGTGCACTCACCGTGGTGAAGGTTTCGCTTGCGACCACGGCCATCGCGTCGAGCAGCCAGCGAAGACCTTCCGGAAACAGGAAGGTACCGAGGCGCCAGCCACCGGCGCCAGCCCATTTGCTCAAGCCACTGCTGATGATGGTGCCTTGCGGGTAGTGACGTGCGATGGAATGATGTTCGCCTTCGTAGTGCAGTTCGCTGTATATCTCATCCGATAGCACGAGCATGCCGTAGCGCTCTGCGACCATTGCGATCGCCTTCAACTCCGCATCACTGTAGGTGATCCCGACGGGATTGTTCGGGTAGTTCAGGATCAACAGGCGCGGCCGGCCCGGGTCCTCGAGACAAATCGCTTCGAGTTCTTCAGCTTGGATGCGCCAACCGTTCTCGGCCAGTGTATTGACGCGCCGGATCTGGCGCCCGATGATCGAAGCCTGCGGCGAATAGGAGACCCAACTCGGAGCCGGGATCACCAGGTCACCATAGAATACCAACTGTAAAATGAACATCAGCTCCTTCGAGCCGGGTCCGATCAGTACATCTTCGGCCGTGCGCTCGATGCCGTTGACCCGGGAATGGAAGTCCGCCACGGCCGAGCGCAATGCCTGCAGGCCACGTACCGGCAGGTAATCTTTCTGATGTGCGTTACTCTGCAGCGCGGCAACGACACTGCTGGGTACCGGGAACGGTGATTGACCGAGTCCCAGTCGATAGATCGTTTTCCCGGCCTGCTGCAAGGCAGAGCTCTCTTCATTGATCGCCAGCGTGGCCGATGTGTCCAGTCCGCGGACGTTCAGGTTAAGGTGTACGCAGGGTGATGCCAAACCACGTCTTGCACTATTCAGATTGACGACATTCATGACAAGTTCCCGGATATCAATTTCAGTTGATAGTAATATTGCAACAGCTGTACCAGTCGGGTTAATTCTGAGTAAGTCATTGATATTTAGTTTTTAATCCTGGTGTTTACCGCATTCTGTTAGACTGGTCGCACCAAGTCGGTGCGTGAAATGACGCGTGTTTCGCCGAGCTGGTGCAGTTGCCGGAAAGCTCGGCAGTGGAATTCTTCACCGAATCGATCCGTCGTGGCTGGGTATCAAAGGCTTCTACACCCGGGTGAAAAGAGTGTTTGTCGACACCTTCGTTGTCGCCGATTTACTGAGGTTGCCTTGATTTGTAAGAGTGCTGTGATGAGTAGGTGAAGAGAGGTGTGATCAAGGTCTGCCATCCACGGCTCTAAGACCGGCTGATCAGCAACAGCTGTGAACAGGCCCTGGACCATGGATGGTTCTGTGGTGACAATGGGGCCTTCTTGAGATTGATCTGAAAAGCGAGGATTCGATGAGTGAAATCGTGATGATAACAGTTGTTGCCGTTGCTATCGGGATGATCTGGGGCTTTAGGAAACCTGCTGGTTACTGCAGGATGAGCTCTGTTGAGCAACAGGGATTGAGCAACCGGGTATGGAGTGGCTTGATCAATGGTGCTGTGCTTGGGGGTATTGCTTTGGTGATTACGACCATCTTGCTCGGCTAGGTGCGGCTTATCGCATTAGTGTTAACAGACCCTAGCTAACTATTCCAATTGCTTGGTTTCTGAGTGGTACATAGACACAACAGCTAAAATAACAAAGTTATAACATCATTGGCTAGCAATCAGTTGGATTTGTTTTTTCAAGACCTGAGAATGAGTTACGGGGGATTGCTTCAGAATTCTAGTGTATAGCCATGCCTATGGTGTATCGGGTGCATCTGTTCCTGAAGAGACACATGATCCATTGGTAATGATGAGCTCGGCTTATTTACAGGAGAGATTCGAAGCTTCTATTTCTAACAGGTCTGGTTCAACATCCGAACAATCCTACAGATTCCACCATAATGGACGAAAAGGCTGATTGAATATAATCTGGAGGAAGCGGGAAAAATTTCTTGTTTTATGTCAAGGCGCTTTGGTATTGGAAATGTTAATAAAAGATTCATGTGTTCTTCATTACAATAATTAGATATTTAGGTTTTTCATGCACTTCTCTATCCTCTTGATCGAACCCCCGGGAATTGATTCGCAACTTCTTCAGTTAATGTTGACCCCAGAAAAATTTCGCGTAAGAACTTCCGAGTGTGGTTTAAAGGCTTGGAATACCATTCTGACCGACGATGTTCCGGACTTGGTCGTCATGGATGCGGATCTTCCACAACAGGGTGAAATTCAGATTACAGCCGTACAGCTTCTGGAAATGATGAACAATCAGGCACAGTGGTGCAACATCCCAAAAGTCATTCTAGCCTCAAACAGCAATACCTCGATCCTAAAAATCTCAAGTGTCACCAGTGTGAATGCAATCATACTTAAACCCTATGATCCACGACGCTTCATCCAGGAGGTCTATAAGAGTCTGACTCAACACATTGAGAGCCATATCGCTGAAGTGAATCGACAGCATATTCAGTTAGGTACGGCCTTCCAGGAACTGATCAAGCTTAGCGAGATTGGAAATACCAATGATCTAAAACGTAACTTTACTCAATTGTCACACACAATTGAAAAGCACTTTGATTTTGAAGAGCATTTCATGGCACGACATAATTATCCAGACTTCATCGACCACCATGAAAATCACAAACAGTTGCTTACAATAGTTGAAAATATGAAAGTCGAAATGGCGCAATCTGGAAAATCGATTACGACGAAAAGGATTGTTAAATTGAGGAGTGACCTATTTGAAGATGTAAACGATGATAAACAATACATCAAATTTCTTACGAATTTACGAACATCCCTGGTTGCTTAGACAAATTTAACAAGCCTTTGTCATGAAAGAGAGTAATTTCGGCTGTGTTGAAATATTTCAGTATAGATTCAAGCCTGGATTAGGCGTCTACCAATTTAGCTAAATATTTTGTTTCAAATTCTTCAGCAGAGACTGGATGTCCATAGAGGAAGCCTTGTAGTAGATCACACTCATGTTGTAACAGAAAATCTACCTGATCCTGATTTTCAACTCCTTCCGCTACCACGGTCAGCGCCAGGGATTTTCCCAGCGCAATAGCCGCTTTGGCAATCTCTGCGTCGTGGCGATGTTGATTCACATCGTGGATAAACTCTTTATCAATCTTTAATTTATCGACCTTGTATCTATGCAGATAGCTCAAGGAGGAAAAACCTGTACCAAAATCATCAATCGCAAAATGTATTCCAAGATTGGAAAGATGACGAATGCTCTGCTTAGTGTCGTCTGTTGCTTCCATGAAAACTGTTTCAGTGAACTCCAGTTCGAGTAGATTTGCAGGTAAGCCAGTGATGCAGAGCATATTCTCTATACTTTGTTGAAACAGTGTGTCATTGACTTGTTTTGCGCAGAGGTTTACTGCGATACGACCAAAATGATACTGCCTGTCGGACCACGTTTTCGCCTGCTTACAAGCTTTATGCAAAACCCAATCGGATATCTGTTTTATCATCCCCCGTTTTTCTGCGATATGTATAAAATCTTTTGGTATCAGAACGCCGCGTTTTGGATGATTCCATCTTACAAGTGCCTCGACTCCTGAAATCCGTTGATTGACTGCATCAAACTGAGGCTGATACTGAACGAAGAACTCTTCTTGCTTGAGCGCTAGGATAAGATCATGGGAAAGGCTCAACTCATTATGCATTTGTAATGACATCTCATCACCAAAGAAGGTGAACATTCCTCTGCCGGCCTCTTTTGCTTTATATAACGCCAGATCTGCCTTGCTCAAAACATCTTCCTGTTTGATTGATTTTGTCTCCGGGATAAATATGCCGATACTGGTGTCGATATAGATTGTATTGTCATCAATGATAAACTCCTCATTGACTACATCCAGTATCTTTGACGCCAGATAGGACGCATCAGAGATTGAATCGAGGTTTCGTTGGATTAGCGCAAATTCATCACCACCCAATCGGGAAAGCATATCAGTCTCCCGGATGGCTTGCAGTAATCGAAGAGAAACTTGTTTGAGTAACTTGTCACCCATTGGATGACCAAGTCGGTCATTCACCTCCTTGAAATGGTCCAGATCCAATAGATGTACTGCAAACAACTCGTCACGACGGCGAAATTGCGCTAACACCTGTTTAAGTTCCATATTGAACATGACCCGGTTTGGTAGGCCCGTCATCAGATCATGATAGGCAAGATGTTGCATGTTCTTTTCGGAACGTTTCCTCTCTGAAATGTCGTGAAAGGAGACAACAGATCCTATTACATTTCCATCTCCCCAGATCGGTGCGGACCAGTATTCAACTGGAAAGGGTATGCCTCCTTTTCTCCATAACACCTCATCCTCCACATGATATTCATTACCATCCCTGATCGGCCGCATCATGCAGCACTCCTCTTCTGGTATTGGTGTTCCATCCATCATTGAGTGGTGAATCAAATTGTGGTTGTTTGAGCCAACAACCTCTTCAGCATGATAGCCGAGCATCTCTGAGGCGGCCTGATTGATAAAGGTGGTTATACCATGCTCATCGAAGCCAAAAATCCCTTCTGTGGTATGTTCAAGCAGTAATCTGTACCTGGTCTCACTTTCACCCAAAGCATCCATCAATTGTTTTTGTTGAGTGACATCCAAGATTATTCCATTCAGCTTTTTGTCGGAATTGTTGTGATAATCGATTGCGCGGCCCTGTTCGAAAACCCAGCGTACTTCACCGTCTTTCTTTATGATTCTGTATTCAAGTGTAAAGGGTGTTCTCTGTTCAACTGCTTTACTAACCTCGTTTTCGACCTCATTCCTGTCCTGCGGATGTATAATTTCCGAGTAGCTGATTTCCCTGTTACCAAGCACTTCGCTGATATCATAACCTGTTAAACTTCTAAACCCATCACTAAGATACTCCATTGTCCAATCTGTATCCTGTTGACAGCTATATACAATCCCTGGAACGTTATTTACAAGGGCTTGGTAACTGGCGCGGCTGACTTCAAGTTCCGAATAGGACTTGCCGAGCTTTTTACTCATTTGGTTTAACGCGCTCTCTATGGTTTTCCATTCGTCATCCCGGCCGAGAACGATTGCCTTGTCTAAATGATCCGCACCAATTTCCGATACTACACCTGTAAGGGTTTTCAGAGGTCTCTCGATATGTCTTCGTAACATATAATACATGGTGCCGATAATCATAAATACCATGATCAACATAAATATGCTCATGCGAGTTAAAACATCAATAAACAGAATATCAATTTCATCTTTGATTAGTCTGGCTGCCACTGAAGCCTCTTCTTCAGTCTGAGCAATTAGTTGGTGTATGGATGATTCACTATGCGCTAATGCTCGTAATGCATTCTTAAGATCAATCAATTCAGATTTCAAGGTCTTCACATGGTTCTTGTATTGGTTTACATATGACTCCAGCTTTCGACCATGAACAGAGACTTCAGGCATCGATGCTGTGATTGTCTGTAAACGCAGGTGAAGCGAATAGAGTTCCTCATATAAATTGTTGCTCTCAAGATTCTTCAGTCCAGTAGGGGCTATGAGTTCTGTTGTCTTCTTGTCTATTATCAAGATACTTTCGCGATAACCTGTAACCAGACTTAACAGTTGATCGTAGTAGTCGTTGTCTGTGCCGTTCAATGTCGAATCGATCATCCCTTTACTGATCAAATTCTCCAGTAATGTGATTTCATTTTGAGACGCGGTGAACAACAGCTCTAACTCTTGTTGCAGATGGTTTACGTATTTTGAGTGGTTTAGAAAGCGTTTAAATGCAATAGAATAGCGTTTCAACTGTTCAACAAGAGTGGGATTCTCTATGCCCTCGGTAATATTCGAGAGATACTCGGATATCTGTTTGCCTTCTTCAGAGAGTGTGTTGTTTCTAATTGAATATGTACGAGTAAGCCGGTTGATGTTAGATGAGATTGCCGCCAGTTGCCTGGTTTTTGTTGCATTGTCTTTTAATTCACTGAGATGGGTATCTGCGACCGCTTTTACCAGCTCATAAGTTGTATGTAGTGTTTTGTGAAGAACAACTAGGGAAATTGACGTGATGATGATAAACAAGGCAATAAAAATCCATATTTTTGATATAATTTTTAATTTGCCGATACGTTTATGCATGTTGATCAATCGTTGTCAGTTAAAATGACATCTATTTATTTCGGAGTAGTAACCAGTGTTGCCCCCCTGAGTACAATGGGTCTTGGTTGTATACCAAGCTCTTTAATGCTGTTCACGTTGATATACCGACGACCTTTATAGTTACGTGTTACCGGTAGTTTTTCCATGGGTGTACCATTAAGCCCTTTGAGAAGCATACCGGCAGCAATTTCACCTTGTTCCTGACCAGTTTTTGCTACCGCACTGACTGCGCCATCTTCTACATGATAACTGTTACCGCCTATTACTGGTCCTTTGTAGTTGTTTTTTAGAAAATCGATTACCTCTCGGTTATCCATCGGTTTGCCATTGATGTCAGTGGTTCCTTCGAGGCTATCAACATAAATTGCATTACATTGAGCACCACGGGTCCTGGTGAATTCTTCAATCTGGCTTGAGTCTGTTAGCAGTAGGAAGTGTTCGATCGGAACAATATAGGTTGACTGCTCACTCTCCACCTGGCTCTTAATGGCATGTCCAGAAGGACTGGATCGAACAATGAAACATATATTTTCGACATCCGGAATAAGTTGTTTTAAAAAGGCGATTGATTCACGAATATGACCACGCTCTAATGTGCCGGAAATATGTTGATTAGGATAACCGTAAGCTGAGGCTTTATTGTTTACGCCACAAAAAAAGACTGGTGTGGAAACCCTGTCTTTCAAATAAGGCACAACGAACATGGATTGCGCATTATCATCCACTGTGATAATCCCATCCGGTTTTAGCTCTTCATAGAGCTCGTATGCTTCTTTGGCCTTTTCTCTACCACCCTGCAAATCAACTTTGGTATTCATATAGAAATAGGTCAGCTCTGCAGAATCAGCCATCACGCGATCTATACCCTCTTTAATTTCCTGGCACCAAGGGTTGTCCTGCTCATAACTCATAACAACCAGAACTTGATGGTCAGCTGACCAGAGGTTTGAGGCTAATAGCAAAAGCAGAATGGAACTGCAGCATGCGTAGAGAGAATTCGAAGTGCGCATAGTGAGTACCTGCTCGCAATGTCGAATCCCATCCATAGGAGAGGTTAAGGAATTTTACTGTTCGATAATGTCCTTATATTCATTCCATGACAATGATCTGTCACAATAAAACTTCAATTACTGCAGATATCCATGAATCTCGGTATTTTTATCTTTCTGAAATAACGCCGAATATTGAGCGTTATTAATATGGTATATATCAATATTTATAACGCTGATAATGGGTTAACATAGGTCAATTCAATCAATCTAGAAAGCAGATTAGTTTATTGGTATATGGGCTAATGCTGGAATCGGGAGTCGATATCGACCACTCACACTGGAGAGATGGCCCGCTGGAGGTTAGAAATGTTGTGAAATCGCCCCGTTCCTTGCCCTGTTGTTAAGCTAATTTACTACCAAACACTCATTTTTTATATCTACGATCCGATCCACATATTTACCATCAAACATTTCTACCTCTCTTAAATATTTTGTGTAACCAGCTAGCACGGGATTCATTGTAGGTAGATCTTTTATGAGCGAGCCACATACAGGTTGTCAAAGCTAGAATCATTGTTTCTGACTCCTGGCTTAGAATTCAAATCGATATCCACTGACTTAATATACCAAGTGAACTCTATGCGAGTTGTAGAACTTGCAGATCTGAGTCAAAGACCCCGTTGAGCGTTACCTGAAGTCATGTATTATAATAGCGGTGGATCGTGTTGGAATCTTACTTAGCTATAAGAAAAAGAAGGGCTATTATGATAGACAAAACCTTGCCCAATGGGGTCATGTTCAATGCTTACCCTGATAGTATTGGATTTAAACTGAGTGATACTATCAAGCTGCTAAAGCAACCCGAGTTGCAGAACGCCTTTTCACTCTTCTATATATTACCCACCTTTTTTCAAAGCGATCTGGATCGGGGTTTTTCAATCAATCGCTATGAACTCAATGGCGAGCTGGTATCGGAACAGGACCTTCAGACACTAAAAGAGATGAACATTGTTCTCAAATTTGATCTGGTGCTGAATCACCTTTCAGTACGCTCTCCTCAGTTTCTGGACATACTGGAAAAAGGTTATCATTCATCTTATCGGGACTTTTTTATTGACTGGAACAGGTTCTGGGAAGGTGAAGGAGAGATGGGTGAAGATGGTTACATCATTCCGAATGAAGCTCATCTCAATAAACTATTTATGAGAAAACCTGAGCTTCCGATTTTAATGGTTCGTTTTCCAGATGGCTCCGAGCGGCCTTACTGGAATACCTTCTATCAACAGATACACTATCGTACACTGGAGGCTGATGATATCAATCACTTTAGGATGTTGCCACCAGAAGGGATCAAAACTATTCTTGCTAAGTTCAATGCAAGAATAACTGCCGGAAAAGATTTTCACACTATCGATTTAGGTCCCTACCAGGACTACCTGGAACAGGTGGTCAGCATCGTTGAGTCAAAGCGTCGCTATCTGGGTCAAATGGATCTGAATGCTGAATCGGAAGTGGTATGGGAATTTTATGAAGAAACGCTAAAACGCTTGGCAGATTATGGCGGTAAGTTGATACGTCTCGATGCTTTTGCTTATTTGCATAAAAAGCCGGGTTTGACCAATTTTTTTAACGTACCAGGCACTTGGGAATACCTGGATCGTCTCAATACCATTGCCGAAGCGAACCAACTGACTCTATTGCCTGAAATTCATGCCCAGTACGGCAAGCATCTGCATTCCGCTGTTGCTGAAGCTGGTTACCCAATCTACGATTTTTTCCTTCCTGGCCTGTTGCTCGATGCTCTGGATCAGGGGCGGAACATCTACCTTCTACGCTGGATCAGTGAGATTCAAACTCAGGGTATAAACACTATCAATATGCTTGGCTGTCACGACGGAATTCCTGTTCTTGATCTGGATGGTTTTGAACTTGATTCAGGGTATCAGGCTGGGCTGCTTGACAAAGCCGATATAGAAGCCATGATTGAACGGGTGTTGGAACGTGGTGGCCGGGTTAAGAATCTGTTTGGGCCTGACGGCAAAAAGATTGCCTACTACCAGGTCAATGCCACTTACTTCAGTGCTTTGGGCGAAGATGAACAAAAACTTAGGTTGGCACGCGCCATCCAGCTCTTCATGCCTGGCATTCCCCAAGTCTGGTACCTGGACCTTTTTGCCGGTAAGAACGACTATGCTGCTGCTGATCGGGGTGGACCGGCTGGTCACAAAGAGATCAATCGGACCACATTAACCAACGAAATGGTAACAACGGGACTACAAAGTGTTGTGGTGTTGGATCAATTGGAGATGATGCGCCTTCGAAATACAGCAGCGGCCTTTAACGGTCGCATGCAAATTATCGATACTCCAGCAGATGAATTGCAGATCTCCTGGTCACACGAAGGTGATACGGCGATATTAAAGGCCAACCTTGAAAACCATGATTTCACCATTACTCACAGCTCCGAAGAGGCTGGGACTCAACTCTATGATTACACCAAACACTGATGAAAGATGACCTATGAAAATACTCGCTACTGACCTTGATCGTACCCTGCTACCCAACGGTTCCTGGCCGGTGGATGAAAATGCTATTGAGCTGTTTAATGAATGGACCGCAAAACAGGGTGTGCTGGTTGTCTATGTAACCGGGCGTAACCTTGATCTGACCGAAAACGCCATACGCGAATTTGGCGTGCGCTTTCCTGATATCCTTTGTGGCGACGTAGGTACCACCATTCGACACTATAAAAAAAATGCCTGGTCGATGGACCTTGGTTGGATCGAGCATGTGCATCGCATGAGTCCCCGCTGGGATAATGTGGCAATCCGCGGCGTATTAGAAAAGTTCAGCGGTCTACGCGAACAGGAAGTTGAGCATCAGAACGAGTTCAAGCAGAGTTACTATGTTGATCATCAAAATCATGAATCCATCATGACAGAAGTGGAGAAGATGATTGGCGGTAAATTTGACGAGGTACTGGTCTACAGTTTCGACTCCAACAATGGTAATGGCCTGTTGGATGTGCTTCCGGCAAGTGCTACAAAACAGACCTCTCTGGAGTATGTCGCCAAAGTTTACAAAGCGGGTAAGGATGTTGTCTTTTGCGGTGATAGCGGTAATGACGTATTTCCGCTTACAGCTGGTTTCCTCGGGGTCATGGTGCGTAATGCGGACGAACAGTTGGTGAAGCAGGTTGCTCAGGCCAAGCAGGACAATGACGCCATTGAGATATATCACTCCAAGGGCAATTTTAAAGGACTTAATGGGTACTATGTGAGCGGTGTTCTCGAAGGTGCCTATCATTACGGCGTGTTGGACGACTTGGCGGAAATCGACGCATTTCCACTGAAATGAGAGGGATATACAATTGAAGCGGATCCAATCGGCACGCCCGCCTATGAGCAGACCTCGGAAACGATACTCTTGGTCAGAGTGAGCTGGGGATCTGGCAGAAAAGGAATTAAAATCTTACTATAATTGTGTTTCAACCATTACCCTTCCGCTTGAGATACCTGACAGAATGTATCGATATTTGACACTACTGCTAGCTGCAGTCCTACTATCGGCCTGTAGCATTTTCGGCCCAGTCCCTGATCGTATGGGGCAGGAGTTGATTGAAGGCAGTCAGCAAAAGAGTGAAATACTGATCATTGTTCTACCTGGCATATTCAGTGATGCCGAAGACATGCGGAAACGCGGAGTACCCGATGCGATCCATCGTGGTTGGCCTGAGCCCGATATACTGATGGCTGACCTGACCATTAAATACTATCGCAAAGGTCTGGCTCCCAAGCACCTGCATGACGAGATCGTGGCCCCGGCTCGCCTGCAGGGTTACTCAGAGATATGGCTCGCAGGTGGTTCCATGGGTGGTATGGGCACTCTGATGTATGAATGGAAACATCCCGGAGAGTTGGATGGATTGGTATTGATCTCACCCTATATGGGAAGTGGAGATGTGACTGATACAATACGACAGGCAGGCGGCCTCAGGTCATGGGATTCCGGGGAACGTGATAAGGATATGCATAGTGACAATTACGATCGTCTGATTTGGCAAATGGCGCAAGACTGGATCGGAGATGAGTCAAAGCTACAACGAGTATGGCTCATGTGTGGAGATGAGGACAGACTCTACCGGGATGTAGAGATACTTGGAGGCATTCTGCCTGAGGATCGCTTCTTCCCCGCTCCAGGAGACCATAGTTGGGATTACTGGATTCCTAACATAGAAAAGATATTTCGTGCTGTATCTGAATCACGTCAATCGAGATTTTCCAAACTGAATGGCTTAGGGCCTGTTAACAGGCCCTAACCAGGTAACTGTTACTATTACAGGCTTGGCTTAATCCGATTTGATCAGGACAATGGCGGTGATGCCAGTTCGCCTGGGTAATACTTCAGATCGGAAACAAGGGATATAGACCAGTGGTGTCTTATCTGACTCATACCAGTAGATTCAGTTATGGTCGTCAAAAGACTCACTTTGCTGTGGGGCATGGTTAATAGATCTTTGGTAGTTTGCACAGAATCTAAAGCAAACAGCGGCAACTTGATTCAGTCATATTCTTATTGATAAGAAAAAAACAGAGCCTATGGGGCTAGCCATGCAGGAGGTATTCAGTGGTGAGCGCCATAAAATTGGATTCGATACGCTAACTATGCACAGCTGGTAGAAAGGGCATTGCTGGGTAGCTCCCTGGCGCAGACTCTATTTCCCCGTCACTATACTTGGCCGCGACCTTGAGCATCTTGTCCTCTATCTGCAGAAATGCCTCCACCATGTCAGGATCAAGATGATTGCCTGCACTGGTTGAGACTATCTCAACGACACGTTGGTGGCTGAACGCCTCTTTGTAGATGCGCTTACTGATCAGAGCATCATAGACATCCGCAATTGCCATCAATCTGCCGGTAATGGGAATTTGATTGCCTTTAAGGCCCTGAGGGTAATCCTTTCCATCCCAATGCTCGTGATGGGTGTATGTAATTTTCCTGGACTGAATCTTGGGTCTATGTGAGCCAACAGAATCCATCCTACAGTTTGATCGTTTCCTGTAGCATGTCGTTCAACATGCCCATATTTAGAGTTTGAATCCAGGGCGCGGGTTAATGTAAATTTTTTCGTTACTCTCGTCAGCTGGTATGAGTTGCTATCCCTATTAGAGTTTGGGGATGGTCTTACAGGCGCTATCATCCAATCGGTGGGCGACTAAATAACCCGACAATTCGGAGACGATTTCAACGTTGAAAATCACCCACCGGATCCGACAGAATCTTCTGTCATGACCTGCCATCAACCAAGCCGTTATTTTTAACGGAGGTCGTATCAGATGGCGAATAATGAGAACCAGAAAAAGAGTGAGTGCCATGGGACAAGAGATCGAGTTGATGACTGAACAGGGTGAGCGATTCCAGGCTTATCTATCCGGCAGCGATGAGAGTATAGGCGGAATCCTGATCCTGCATGAATGGTGGGGAGTGAAGCCCCATAATCGTCAATGGGCAGACCAGTTTGCGAATGTCGGGTATCAAGCGCTGGTAGTCGATCTCTATGATGGACGAGTGACAGAGGATGCTGAACAGGCCGCTCAGTGGATGCGGGAGATCGATCAACAGGCAGCAGATCGTAAGCTTATTGCAGGAATTGAATACCTCTCCCGGAGAGGCCGTAAAATTGCAGTCTACGGCTGCTCTTTTGGTGGTAAACAGGCCATGCAGGCCAGTTTGCTGAAACCGGAGCTGGTGGATGCTACGGTAATGGCCTACTGCAGAATGGAGACAGATCCCGTGAAGCTGGCACAGTTGCAGGGGCCGGTGTTGGCAATCTACGCAGAGCAGGAGCGTAATTGGCCGGAAAAACAGCATAACTTTGAGCAGGCGATGAGTGAGGCCGGCAAGCTTACCGAATCTGTCAGCTATGATGCAGCTCACGGATTCACCAATCCAACCAGTCCCCGTTACGATGAGGTCGCAGATAAAGCTGCCTGGCAGGTAGTGATCGATTTTCTCCAGCAGGAGATAGCTGGGTAATCATTCTCTAGGGCCTATTGGATTAGTGTTAACAGGCCCTAGTTGAATCGAAGATATCTGCTGCACTGTGCCAGTGAGATGTATAGGGAACCTGGGACAACAATCGATACGCGAAAATTATTCCTAAAAAAAGGCCAGTATAGGAATTAACCGATTGTTCAATGAAGTGTTAAAAGCGCCAGGAAGATCACAGCTTAATCATAAAGGTAGTGGTAAATTTTTCCCAATTACCCAAAAAAGGTGAGCTTTATGAAGCGTATCTCCAATCTGCTATCCCCTATCGTGCTAACGATACTACTGACACTTGCACTGATCTCCTGCGGCGGCGGTGGAAGCAGTGACAGCAGCTCAACATCTGACGACACAAGTTCTGCCACATCTGAAAGCACCGGTACAGTAGGCATTCTGCTGACAGACAAGCCGGCAGACCCGGATCTATTCCTATCCATGAATGCAACTATTGAGCAGGTTGAGTTGCTTGGGCCTGAGGGAGAGGGCTCGGTGGTGCTCTACGACGATACGCCACAGACGGTTGATCTGCTGAGATTGAGGAATGAATCCATTCCTTTCACCTTTCGGGATGATGTGCCTGTTGGCACTTACTGCAAGATTCGTTTGATACTCAGCGATCTTGAGCTGGTGCTGGTTGACGATACTCCGGATGATTTGACGGACAATGAAACTCACCGTCCCAATCTGCCCGGTAACGGAAAACTCGATCTGGTAGTGCGTGGTTGTTTTACGGTTGATGAAGGTAATGTGATCACTGTGCAGGTCGACCTGGATGGTGGGAATTCAATCCATATTGTGGAGAACAACCAGGGATATAGCTTCAGGCCGGTAGTCTTCGTCGATGTACTTGAAGAGGGTTTCGAGAGCAAACTGGTACGCTTGAGTGGCGAGATCAGTGAGGTCATGCCGGAAGAGAACGCTCTTTTACTCTGCGATGCTCTGCCAGTACAGGGATCGAGTAACATGGAATGTGTTGAGGTGCGTCTGGGAGATGACAGCGCCTTTTTCGATAACCTGAACTATACCGGTACACCCAGGCCGCTTTCGGAACTCCTGGTTGAAACCATGGTGGGTCAACAGATCACTGTCATCGGGAAGCCGGACCACCATGTGGCTTCCTCAACCTCTGTGGATATTCCTCCGGGGCATCTGCCACCTCCAGGTGAATGTCGTCTGTGGGAAGAGGGTGTGCCCCCGGGTCTACAGTCAGCTCCTGGTGATTGTGAAGAGCTGGAAGATGATGTGACAGATGATACCGTGTTGGTTGACCATGATGGTGTTGTGGGCGAGCGATATCATCCGCTCATGGAAGTCGATGCGCTGGTTGTTGAACTGGGCGAGTTCTTTCAGTTGGAGGGGAGTGTAAACCGGGATTCCGATACCTCAGGATTTGCCATGACCGTTTCTGCAGGTGATGGATTTATCGCCGGCACCTTGCTGGAAGTTGTGCATCAAATTGGTCAATCCGGGATTAACGGTACCCGGGTGGTCTCTAAATCGGGTGATCGGCTAACCCCGCTTGATATCCTGGTGCCGCGCCAAGTTCAGATCGATGGTGTTGTGGATTCCTCCGCAACAGAAGATACGCTTAATGCTGCCTTGGTCATCGTTGATACGGAATCCGATGATGAGGATTCTGAACGGAGTGGCCAGATCACTGGTACTGTCGTCTCGGCAGGTGCTGATGGTTTTGTGCTTGCACCCACAACAGACACGGTATGTGGCGTGGCGACCACGGACCTGCAAGTCACCCTTGCAGAGGATGTGGCAATTATCACGGTTGTGATTACCGACACCGTCAGTGAAATTACCCAGGGTGGCACCATTCAAGCCGGGCAGAGTGTCGGTGTCGATGGCAGTTGCAATACGGATGGTTACTTGGCAGAGAGTGTAGCGATCGTTGATGATCAACGCGATTTATAAGTCGTGATGATTACTGCTTGTTGCCGTTGACAACATCATAAGCATCGGCAACATGCAGTAAGCGGGATCCGCTCGTAACGGCCTGTTCGAGCATCCACTCTAACTGTTGCGGTGTGCAGTTATAGTCTCCTGGGTTGTCGTCCACACCATGGGTATAGCAGACCAGCCACCCGCCGGACGTCACCGTTCTGTTGATCGCTTGATGATATGCTGCCCGATTGAAGTTGGGGTTATAGGTGCTGGTCGCTCTCAACAGATACAGGTCGGTACTCTTTTGATTGATGCCGGGTCTTGAACTAAGAGGGGTTTTGTCGTGTTGGGATAACCGCCTCTTGCTCTTGAAGTCCACCAGTTCGCATTGGTTGGAGGAGCGCTCGATCGGTTTCCTTCCAAGCACAAACGGGCCTATTGGATTAGTGTTAACAGGCCCTGGCAGGTTGCCTTGACGGTATGCAGGTTCAGGATGGCAATAGCGTTCTCCACTGCACTGCTGGGAATATCGTCACAACCGAGGCTGATGGTCGCCTGGTACATTCCGATATCACGACGGTTATTGAATAAGGAACCGTAGAGTTGGGTTTTCGATTCTTTTAAGACATTTCTGATGACTGACATGATTTGCTGTTCCGAAGCGTCTCTATAAAAGCTCTGTGTCGACAGCCTTGTTGTCCATGTGGCCAGCTGCCTAGCGGGTTTGCGTGGCCAAGGGCAGGATGAAACCAATACCACTGCAAAAAAAGCGGATTTAGTCCCTATCAAGCCAATGCCTGATTCAATATGCTATCGTGCCGGCATTGAAACACTACCTGAGTGTACAGATCAGGCTCACTGGGTATACTGATTGCCGGCGTTGCCGATTGCGTAATTTCTGGTCCCTTACTGTCTGGATTCCCAATCACTTATTATACTCATTGACCGGGTTGTCTATCGCTCCGCTGTATATGGGAGTTCGATAATGATTGGAGGTGGTTGCCAGCCATCTGAGCTTGTACCGGTTCCGGTTGTGTGCTCAGGCTAAGAGCGTGTGAGACCCTAGAGTTGGAGGTGGAGATGAAGTTGCTAATGTTGATTGGCTTGATGTTGCTCAGTACCAATTTGAGCCTGGCCTCGGAAGTGGCGGAAAATGCCCCGGTACGTGTATTTACCTCGGAAGAGTCATTCGAAGACCTGGTAGAAAACATAAAAATGGCGATCGTCGATCAGGGCTTGCTGGTCAGTGGAACCCTGCATGTCAGTGATATGCTTAACCGCACGGCGGCTGATCTTGGCTATTCAGAGATTTTTAGCAAAGCCGAATCGGTTGAGTTTTGCAGTGCTTTGATCTCACACAAGATGGCCCAGGCAGCTGCGGAGAATATCGCCATCTGCCCATTCACCATCGCTGTTTATGTAAAAAAGAGCGAACCTGGAAAAGTCTATGCCTCTTACCTTGTTCCCAGGCTGATGGGGGATAGTGGTGAGGTGTCTGAGGATATTGTGGAGTTGCTTGAGACAATTCTAGAAGAATCCTTATAAAACAATAAGTTATAAATGGTAGTCCGTATGAGGCTGCTCCCGGGCAGGAAACAGAATCCTAAAAAATTGTGCAATCGCGCATATGTTGAAATAAATTCAAGGACATCAATTACTTGCCGTAATAGAATAATAACCCGGAGGTATGCCGGGTTTTTTTCGGGTGTAGAAAACGGGGTTTCACTTGAGACCTGTTCTGCTAACAATTATGGACACCCATCCGGGCAGATTGGAGAATCTTAGGAATGTCAGAAGTTTATCAAGTCATCTATAGCGGTAAATTGCAGCCCTATGCAGATGAGTCCCGCCTGGTCATGCTCTTCAGTGAAAAATTCAAACTGGGTCAGGAAAAGGCGCAGCGACTGATCAAAGGAGGCCGGCCAATCGCCCTTAAGAAGGACCTTGATCTGGAGAAGGCACTCAAGTTCCGGGAATCACTTGAAAAACTGGGTATGGTAATAACCCTTGATCCCGATCCCGATTTGCAGACCGCCGAACCCTCGGAGCTCTCTCTCGGTATCTACGGTGGTGATGATGAGACAACCGAGGTGCTGGATCAGTCACAGATTCATCGTGAGCGCTGTCCTAAATGCGATTCTGGCAATATGCAGCTGGGGATCTGCCAGGATTGCGGCATTGTTGCGGCAAAGTTTCTCGCTGCCCAGGCTCGAGGCGACGTACCAGAACCTGCTAATGAGGAGGTTGGTCAGGATGATCCCTACACCCCGCCGGAAGCGGACCTGGAAGAGCCCGGTGAAGGTGGCATGGTCGGTCCAAGATCGGTTTCCGCCGGGCGTGGGTTCAGTTGGGTGGCAGAGGGTTGGGCGTTTTTCAGAGAGTCTCCCTTTGCCTGGATGATTGCGCTGGTTCTGTGGGGTGTGGTCAATGTGCTGGTTGCCATGGTGCCCGTCGTCGGTGCCATTGCCGTAACCCTGCTGGCGCCCACATTGGTGGCCGGTTTCATGATCGGATGTCGGGAACAGGAGGAGGGTGAGTCGTTTTCGCCCAGCCATCTGTTTGCCGGTTTCAGTCACAATGCGGGGCAGACGATCATGGTTGGTCTGTTCTATATGATCATCTCCGGTGCGATTGTCATCACCATGATGGTTACCGTATTCGGCTCCCTGGAGAGTGTGTTTCCCCAGGTGGGAGAGATGGATGCCGCATCGGCGATGGCTGTCACGACACCGATGATCGCCAGTTTCGCAATCGGGATGATTGCTTTCGTGCTGCTGCTGATGGCCTACCTGTTTGCGCCGGCACTGGTGGCGCTGGATGATCTGAGTGCCTGGCAGGCCATGAAAATGAGCTTCATGGGGTGTCTTAAAAATCTGTTACCACTCACTTTCTACAGTATCCTTGCGCTACTGTTGTTTCTTTTGAATGGTCTGTTTATGCTCTTGTCTCCAGTATCAGTAGTGCTTGCAGGCATACTCTTCGGGTTGGGGCTGCTGATCCTTTTCCCAGTACAGATAGGCGCAATCTATTCGGCTTACACGGATATCTACTACGACTGAAATGTGGCACAGGTATGATGGAAAGGATTCCTGATTCCCCTCTTGATACCCTCAGGCAATACGAGATACCTGAAGGGGTAACACTTCATCTACGAGTTGCCGGTCCGGTGGTGCGCGCTTGTGCCTGGGCGATCGATGCGCTCATCAGAACCTTAATCTACCTCTGTCTTGCAATGCTACTGGGTTACCTGGGTGGGCTGGGTTTAGGGGTGATGCTGATCGGATTCTTTTTGATTGAGTGGTTCTACCCGGTGGTATTTGAGCTGCATAACGGTGCCACACCCGGCAAACGGGTGATGGGTGTTCTGGTGATTCAGGAGAATGGTACGCCAGTCACCCCGGCTGCCTCGGTGATTCGCAATCTGCTGCGCAGTGTGGATTTTCTGCCGTTTCTCTATGGCGTCGGGCTGGTAACCATGCTCAGCAATCGCAGCTTCCAGCGGTTGGGGGATCTGGCCGCCGGAACGCTGGTGGTCTATCGTGATCAGAGTATTGAGCGTATGGATCCGGCAACTTACACAGCCCTCAAACCGCCGATGGATCTCTCTGAGGAGGAGCAACTTGTGATACTGAATTTTGCCGAGCGACGAGAGACTCTCTCTGAAGAGCGCCGGCAAGAGTTGGCAGAGTTGCTTTCCGCGCAGACAGGTTTGCAGGGTGTTGCGGCTGAGCAGGCCCTGTATGGCTATGCCAACTGGATTCTCAAGGGACGCTGATGAAACAGCAGCAGTTCGAACTCGAAAACCAGCCCTTGTGGGATGAGATCGAATCCCTTATCGAAGATCTGCAGCGCAAGCGCCAACATCGACAGTTGAGCAAACAGCAGCATCTTCAGTTTCCACTCCTCTATCGCAAGCTTTGCAGTCACTATGCACTGGCTCGCAGTCGAGGTTTCAGTCCGGCCCTGGTGGATCAGCTGCACACGCTGGTGTTGCGTGGGCATCCGCTGCTCTACCGCTTCAAGGGGGAGTGGGGGTGGCGAATCCTGCAATTTATCTTGAGCGGATTCCCCCGGGCATTAAGACGACAGAAAACCTATTTTCTAATCTCCCTGCTGGCCTTCCTGTTGCCTGGCTTGATTATGGGAACGGCCTGTTTTCTCAATGACGACTTGATCTATAGCGTGATGAACGAGGCCACCGTCGCAGAGATGGAGCAAAACTATGACCCGGCGAATGATCGACCCGGTCGGTCAACTGAGCGCAGCTCGGATACGGATTTCATGATGTTCGGTTTCTATATCATGAACAATATCGGTATCGGCTTCCGTACTTTTGCTTCCGGGATTGTGTTCGGTATCGGCTCGCTGTTTTTTCTTCTGTTTAACGGTCTGGTCATTGGTGGGGTGGCTGGCCATTTAAGCCGCCTGGGCTATCACGATACCTTCTGGCCCTTTGTTTCCGGTCACGGCTCTTTTGAGTTGACTGCGATTGTGATCTGCGGTGCAGCCGGGCTAATGCTGGGGCACGCCCTGTTGGCGCCGCGCCAACAGACACGTCTTCAGGCGCTGAAAATGCGGGCGCTGGAGGCGCTGCCACTGGTGATGGGGGCGGCTTTGATGCTGCTTTTTGCCGCCTTTATCGAGGCTTTCTGGTCATCCAGTTCTGTGGCTGTTGCGACAAAATACAGTGTCGCAGCGATACTCTGGGCGGTGGTTGTTCTCTATCTGGTGTTTATGGGGCGTAACGATGGATCTGGATAGAATCGCTATCAAGCTGCGCCCGCGGGAGAGCTGGGAAGGTATCGACCTGGGTTTCACCATGGCCAGACAGTGGTTCATCAAACTGTGGCTGATCTGGCTGTGCAGTGCATTGCCGGTGATGTTGCTGCTGGTTGTCCTGCCGCTGCCCTTGTGGCTGGCGGGTTTGATTCTATGGTGGCTGAAGCCGGTCTATGAGCCACCTCTGCTTTACTGGATGAGCCGCCGTGTGTTTTCGGAGACGATCAGCTTGCGGGGGGTGTTCAGTGATTGGAGAAGAATCGTACTGCCCCAGTTGATTGCCATGCTCAGCTGGCGCCGATTCACGCCGGCCCGTTCCTTTTTCATGCCGGTGGTTGTGCTGGAAGGGTTGCGGGGTGAACGACGAAAGAAGCGGATCAACGTACTCGCCAAAAACAGTGGCGCCGCCTCCTGGCTGACCGTGGTCGGGATCCATTTCGAAGTGATTCTGCAGTTTGGGTTGTTGGGATTGATCCTGGCCCTGATACCGGAAGATCTGTTGTGGACCGATTGGCAAAGCTATCTGTTTGATCCCGATCCTGTCAGTGAGTGGTTGCACCATCTCACCGCCTTGGCGGCCATGTCGCTGATCGCACCATTCTATGTGGCGGCCGGATTTGCACTCTACCTGACGCGACGCAGCCAACTGGAGGCCTGGGATCTGGAGCTGGGATTGCGCAGGATGGCGCAGCGACACGAAACTCGACCTGTAACAATGCGCAATATACTGCTGGCCTGTATTGCACTTATGTTCATCGGTGTCTCTCTGCCTGAAACGGCACAGGCCGTGGAGATGAGTCATCAGGAAGCCAAGAGTCTGATTCAGGAGGTGTTGTCTGAGGATGCCTTCGGCGAAGAGAAAACGGTGAGCTATTGGGAATACGTGGGCGAGGAAGAGAGCCAGTCAGAGGAGCCCGATAGCGCATTTTTTCGCTGGTTGGCATCGATAGCCGAGTCGATCGCCTTTTTGGGCGAGTTACTACTCTGGATTGTGGTGATGGCTCTGCTCTTCTATCTGCTCCACTGGTATTTTAATAACAGATCGACACTTGGCGGCTCGGTTGTTGAGCTGCGTGACAGACGGGCGACGCCGACCATTGTGGCCGGTCTGGATCTGCGGCCTGAAACCATGCCTGACAATCCTTCAGTCAAAGCACTTGAGATGATTGACCAGGGACGCTGCAGAGAGGGTGTGGCACTGCTCTACAGAGCCACCCTTTCCCGTTTGGTGCATTACTATGCGTTGCCGATCAAAGCGGGTGATACGGAGGGGCAGTGTCTCGACAGGAGTCGTACTCTGCAGATCCCCGGTCTGTTTGACTATTTGAGTGAGTTGACCGCTATTTGGCAGAAGCTAGCCTATGCACAGCATCAGCCACAGAAGAATCAATTGGTTGATCTTTGCCATGCATGGATTGAACATTTTGGTGGTCGCGATGCGGGATAATATGAAGACTGCCCTGCTACTGCTTGCACTGTTGGTTATGCTCGGTACTCTCGGCTGGCTCTGGTTTGAGAAAAATTTTGAGCGTCGCGAAAAGGTGGTAAGGAGTACCATGAGCCTCGAAGCCAGGCGCAATCCCATGTTGGCTGCCGAAATGTTTCTGAGCCGCCTTGGTCTGTCGGTTGAGAGTAGAACGGGAAGAGAGTATCTGATCCAGCCACCTGAAGATCGGGGATTGTTGCTGGTGCGTGATCTGGGGCCTCCATTGACCGAGAGTGCCGTGACCGACCTCCTCGCATGGATAGAGCAGGGTGGCCATCTGCTGGCTGCACCTAGTGCCCAGTTGGCGGTGGCTGGCAAGCATAGCTTGCTGGCTAAACTGGGTGTCTCCCTGGTCGATGCGGATGAGAGAGAGGAGGGGGATGAGGTGCTTGCGCTCGATCTCTCGGCCCAGGTTGAAGGGCTGCTGGTCGATGTTGACATGCCAGATCGGTTTGTACTGGACGAAAGCTCCGAAGCCGTCAGACCGCTGGTTGAGGATCCTCGTTATCTGGTGTTTCCCTGGGGGGCTGGGTTTATCACTCTGATCAGTGACAGCGGTATCTTCACCAACAGCCGGATTGGTAAATTTGAGCATGCCCGTCTGCTGGCCCATCTGGCACCGGTTGGTGATCCTGTCTGGCTACTGCACAGTGCGCAGATGCCGTCACTGCTCAGTTTGGTCTGGCGCTGGGCGCCTCACCTGGTGGTGACCCTGGTGCTTCTGGGATTGTTTTCGGTGTGGTGGATGAGCCGGCGCAGTGGAGCGATCTTGGCGAGTAAAACATCAGACCGGCGGGATCTGTTGGAACATCTGCAGGCCAGTGCTGAATTTGCCTGGCGTAACGATCTCAAGGCCGGATTGCTGGAAGGGGCCCGGCATCAGGTTGAAAAGCGCTGGCTGAGCGCACATCCACTCCTGCTACAGCTCGATCAGGAGGCGCGTTGTGATTGGCTGGCCAAACGGACCGGTTTGAGTGCAACGGTAATTTTCAAGGCCCTCTATCCTGAAAAACCGGACACCGTGCAAATGATCAAAAACAGTATCAATCTGCAGCGATTACTCGCTGCGTTACACCCAGACAGGAAAGTGAAATAGACATGCATGACAAAACCTCCCCCCCTCAGGACAGGCTTGACCGGGCCAGGCAGCTGGAGAGTGAGATAGCCCGTGCGGTGATTGGACAGCAACAGGTGGTCCATGAAGTGGTGTTGGCCCTGTTCGCTGCCGGTCATGTATTGGTGGAGGGGGTTCCGGGATTGGGTAAGACCCTGTTGGTGAGAAGCCTCTCGGCGGCAATACAGGGTGAGTTCAGCCGTATTCAATTTACCCCAGATCTGATGCCCAGCGATATCTCAGGGCATATCATGTTCGATATGAAGAGTGAGAATTTCCGGGTTCGCAAGGGGCCGGTGTTCTGTAACCTGCTGTTGGCGGACGAGATCAATCGCTCACCGGCAAAAACCCAGTCAGCCCTGCTTGAAGCGATGCAGGAGCAGCAGGTGACCATCGAAGGCAGGACCTTTCCTTTAACCGCTCCATTTCTTGTGCTGGCCACCCAGAATCCGATTGAGCAGGAGGGGACCTACCCCCTGCCTCAGGCTCAGTTGGATCGTTTCCTGCTGAAGGTGTTTATCGACTACCCGGCAGAGGACGATGAGCAACAGATGGTCAAACAGATCACCGATGGTCGGGTCGGAGACCAGCTCGATACCTCGACGATACGGCCTTTGATGAGTGCCGAAGAGATACCGCAGATACAGAACCATGTGGCCAGCCTGAAAGTGGATGATGAGATCATCAACTATGCGGTGAGGCTGATCAGGGCAGCGAGGGATTGGAACGGTATTGAAGCGGGGCCAGGGCCGCGGGGTACGATCTCCCTGCTGCGGGCCGCCAGGGCGGAGGCCTTTCTCGGCGAGCGGGATTTTGTCACGCCCGACGACATCAAGCGTGCGGCGCTGCCGGTATTGCGCCATCGGGTTCGCCTGACGACCGATCTGGAAATAGAGGGCTACCGACCGGAAGATGTCTTGAAGGATCTTCTGGACAACCTGCCGGCACCGAGAAAGTGACACCCACACGTCGTTTGATCTTTGCCTTGGGGCTGCTGGTTCTGCCGGCGCTGCTGGCAGTCTGGTATCCCGATTGGGCTTATGTCTGGGGTGCAGGTGCGGTTTTACTGCTGTTTCTGGCTGCGATTGATCTGTGGTGGGTGCGACAAATTCCACGCCCGGGGGTGGAGCGTCTGTTGCATACGACGATACCGGTCGGTGTCTGGACCCGGGTTCAACTGAAACTGGAGAGTCGTTTCTCACGCAACCTGAAGGTTACCGTACATGATCACCACCCAGCGGATTGTGATGTCAGGGATCAGCCGCTCACCCTTGAATTGCCGGCGCAACGCCAATTGACCATCAATTATCAGATCCTGCCAAGAAGTCGCGGCGATAAACAGTTTGCCGGTGTTGATCTGGTGATCCATTCAAGTTTGAAGTTGTGGCGGTTGAAACGGTTTATCGATCACCAGACCAAGGTAAGGGTCTATCCCAATTTTCGAGAGATTGCCCATTTTGCGCTGTTGGCGACGGACAATCATCTCAGCCAGATGGGGGTCAGACGGCGTCAGCGCCGGGGAGAGGGCAGTGATTTCCATCAGCTCAGAGAGTATCGGCTGGGTGATGCGTTACGCCAGATCGATTGGAAAGCCAGTTCCCGTTATCGCCGGTTGATCTCCAAAGAGTATCAGGATGAACGGGATCAACAGCTGGTGTTTCTGCTCGATTGCGGACGCCATATGCGTCACCGGGATGAACAGGGAGCCCACCTCGATCATGTACTGAATGCAATGTTGTTGTTGAGTTATGTGGCTGAGCGTCAGGGTGATGGGGTCGGTTTCCTCAGTTTCGGCGGCATCGACCGTTGGCAGCCGCCGATTAAAGGTGGCGATCTGGTGCGACGGATACTCGATCGCAGTTACGATATAGAGCCTACCCTGGAGGCTGCCGACTATCTCTCGGCGGCCCGCCAATTGATGTCACTGCAAAACCGCAGGGCGCTTCTGGTGATACTCACCAACAGTCGTACCGAAGACCAGAGCGAATTGCAGAAGGCGGTTTCGATTCTGGCGAAACGGCACTTGGTGGTGATTGCTGATCTGCATGAGGCAAGCCTGGATCAGGTGCTGGACAGACCGGTCACGGATCGATCGGGAGCGCTACGCTTTCAGGCGGTGGTCGACTATCTTGGCGAGCGCAGAGAGAGCCATGAGCGACTGCAGTACCGGGGTGGCCTGGTGATCGACAGTCGCCCTCAGCAGCTGCCGATCAATCTGGTGAATGCCTATCTGGATGTCAAAGCCTCAGGAGCTTTGTAGTTGTCGGCTCGCTACTGTTTTCAGGGAGGAATCCTATTGGGCAACTTAAAGAACCGTAGGCACTGTACCGGTTTGCTGGAATTGGTTATTTGATTCGTCCGGGTTGCTGCTGATCAAGCCATGTTGCCTCATCCAGGCGGGTGTCGGGATCCATGCATGATGGCTGGCCGGATAACCCGCTTCGCTTATCTGTCTCACCGGCTTCAGATTCCTAACATATTGATTATACAAAGGTAGGCATACTCCCGCTGAAAGTAATATACTAAGTCGCTCGACTGTTAACCTGTTCGCCAGTTTAATAGTTACGGTACCCTGAAATGCGGCTTTGGTGCGCGGTAACTGCACGATATTGCAGGTGTTGAGAGAGCCCTGGTTCTGCCAAATATAACGTAAAGGCGATCGATGTAATGGAGACTGAAGAGGCTAAGCCTAAGAAACGCAGCAGAGGTATCTATCTGCTGCCCAATCTGTTTACTACGGCCGCACTGTTTGCCGGTTTCTATGCGATTCTGGCCGCCGTCAACGGCAAGTTCGAAGTGGCTTCGGTGGCGATCTTTGTCGCCATGCTGATGGATGGTCTGGATGGTCGGGTGGCCCGACTGACCAAAACCCAATCCGCTTTTGGTGCCGAGTATGACAGTCTTTCGGATATGGTCTCATTCGGTTTGGCGCCCGCTCTGGTGGTCTATATCTGGGCGCTCAGTGATCTGGGTAAACTGGGTTGGCTGGCGGCCTTTATCTATACCGCCAGCAGTGCCCTGCGTCTGGCCAGATTCAATACCCAGATCGGCATCGCCGATAAAAAGTATTTTCAGGGACTGCCCAGCCCGTCTGCTGCCGCAATTATGGCCGCTGGGGTATGGCTCGGTGTGGACTATGAGGTCTCCGGCCAGAGCCTGGATTGGGTGGCTGCTGTGCTCACCACTCTGGTGGGATTGCTGATGGTCAGTAATTTCCGCTATCACAGCTTCAAGGAGATCGACTTCAGCGGCAAGGTGCCTTTCATTGTGCTGGTCGTGGTGATGGTGGTATTGGCGATTATCCAGACCCATCCCCCCACTGTACTGTTTGCCCTGTTTCTGGTTTATGCCATCTCCGGACCGGTACTGACCCTCACCCAGCTGCGTAAACACCGGGAGGATCGAGTTGCCACCGACCAGGATAGTGAAGCTGAGCAGAACAGAGATTGATTCTGCTGTGCAATCCCCTGGTGCTGGGTTATATTCGCCGGGTCAATAACGAGCCGCGTTCAGCCGCCCGATTGCATTCTCTGTTCCTGGCATGACCAGGATCGGATAACATACTATTCTTAAAACAGATTTTTCTAGGATTTGCTGGGGCCAGCCGGACTGGTGTTAACAAGCCCTGAGTTAACTATTTTGTGAGCAAGCTACCGGGTTTGAGACCTGCCTGGCAGTAGGTCCCCCTGGCTTGCCGGAGAGAAGCATGAGTCAAGCCGATCAATTGATCATTTTCGATACCACGTTACGGGATGGTGAACAGAGTCCCGGTGCATCCATGACCAAGGATGAGAAGGTCCGTATCGGCAAGGCTTTGGAAAAGCTGCAGGTGGATGTCATCGAAGCGGGCTTCCCGATTGCCAGTCCGGGTGATTTCGAGGCGGTTTCAGCGGTAGCCAATGTGGTCAAAGATTCCACCATCTGCGGCTTGGCCCGCGCCTTGGATAAGGATATTGACCGCGCAGGCGAAGCTCTCAAACATGCCAACTCCTCACGTATCCATACTTTCATCGCCACCTCGCCGATTCACATGCAGCATAAACTGCGGATGAATCCGGATCAGGTGGTAGAGCAGGCGGTATTTGCGGTCAAACGGGCCCGTAAATATACCGATAACGTGGAGTTCTCAGCCGAAGATGCGGGACGTTCCGAGATCGATTTCCTCTGTCGCATCTTCGAGGCGGTCATCGATGCGGGGGCGCGTACACTGAATGTGCCGGATACGGTGGGCTACGCCATGCCCCATCAATTTGGTGAAATGATCCGGCAAATGCGGCAGCGCATACCCAATTCCGATAAGGCCGTCTTCTCCGTGCACTGCCACAATGACCTAGGACTGGCGGTAGCCAACTCCCTCTCGGCTGTCAGCAATGGCGCACGCCAGGTTGAATGTACCATCAATGGTCTCGGCGAACGGGCCGGCAATGCCTCACTGGAAGAGATCGTGATGGCGGTGAAGACCCGTCAGGATGTCTTCTCCTGTGAAACCCGGCTGGATACCACTCAGATCCTCAGCTGCTCCAAACTGGTCTCGAATATCACCGGCTTTCCGGTTCAGCCGAACAAGGCCATCGTTGGCGCCAATGCCTTTGCCCATGAATCCGGCATTCATCAGGACGGGGTGCTGAAATCCCGTGAAACCTACGAAATCATGCTTGCCGAAGATGTGGGCTGGAGCCAGAATCGCATGGTGCTGGGCAAGCATTCAGGACGAAATGCATTTCGCACCCGTCTGGAGAGTCTGGGGATCAGCTTCGAATCTGAGGAAGAGGTCAATGCGGCCTTCTCCCGCTTCAAGGATCTGGCCGATAAGAAACATGAGATCTTCGATGAGGATCTGCAGGCACTGATGACCGACACCAAGACCGAGTCCTTCAACGAGCGGATCAAACTGGTCTCTCTGAAGGTCTGTTCCGAAACCGGAGAAATCCCCAAGGCGGATGTCACTCTGAGTCTGGATGGGGCGGAAGAGCCAGGTACTGCGGTCGGTGGTGGGCCGGTGGACGCCACCTTCAAAGCGATTGAAAGTATCGTCAGCAGTGGCACCGAGCTGCAACTCTACTCGGTGAATAATATCACCAGCGGCACGGACGCCCAGGGTGAAGTAACGGTCCGGCTGGAGATGGATGGACGTATCGCCAATGGTCAGGGTGCGGATACCGATATCGTGATCGCTTCGGCCAAGGCCTATATCAATGCGGTGAACAAGATCATGATACCGATCACCAAAGCCCACCCGCAGACTGGTGATGTGTAACGGCAACCAGCCAGATACAGACCTGAGCGATGGATGAGCTGAGACGCCAAGACTACCTACGGATGATGGGTGTAACCCAGTGGCGACTGCGTCAGACCGATTCTCATGAAGCGATACATCAACCCGCTGTGGAAGCTGAAGTAGAAGTTGGCGTGGCGGCGCAGCCTGCTGTGGCTAGTGATCCGACTGGATCGTCTGATCCTGTGCCAGCGGCAGTGGATCAGTCCGACTGGCTGACGCTCCGGGAACAGGTAACAACGTGTCGGCAATGTGGCTTACGCGCCGGTTGCAGCCAGACTGTGTTTGGCGTTGGCAATCAGCAGGCCGAACTGCTGGTAATCGGTGAGGCGCCCGGCGCGGATGAGGATCGTCAAGGGGAGCCCTTTGTCGGCCGTGCGGGACAACTGCTGAATGCCATGCTGCTGGCCATGGGATTCAAACGGGAGGCGGTTTTTATTGCCAATATTGTCAAATGCCGGCCACCTGACAACCGGGACCCCGCGGCAGAAGAGGCGCTGGCCTGTCAGGACTTCCTGCTGCGACAGATCGGGTTGATTCAGCCAAAACTGATTCTCTCGGTTGGTCGAATCTCTGCCCAGAATCTTCTCAAAACGGATATTGCGGTGGGTAAGTTAAGGGGGCGTGTGCATACCTTTGGCGAGACCGGTATCCCTCTGGTGGTCACCTATCATCCAGCCTATCTGCTGCGCTCACCCGAACAGAAGGGCAAGGCCTGGCAGGATCTGCAACTGGCTCTCTCGGTGCTTGGGCCTGTCGGTAAGGCCCAGGGTCAATCCTGACCATGAGCGCTCTGGTCACCGATCCTCTGTTGGCTATACGTCCAATGCGGGAGGAGGATCTGGCACAGGTCTTCGCACTAGAGATTGAGGTCTACCCTTTTCCCTGGACCGAGGGGATCTTCCACGACTGCCTCAGGGTGGGATACTCATGCTGGGTGCTCACCATGGACGATCAGGTAATCGGCTATGGCGTGATGTCAGTTGTGATCGATGAGGCCCATATTCTGAATATCTGCATTTCACCGGAGTGGCAGAGGCGCGGGCTGGGTGAAAAGCTGCTGCGGCGGTTGATCAAAGTAGCGGAGCAGCATGGCGCAGAGACCGTGTTTCTTGAGGTTCGAGTGAGTAATCAGGTGGCACTGCGATTGTATGAAAAGACCGGCTTCGTCGAAGTCGGTATGCGCAAAGCTTACTACCCTAATCACAACGACGACCGGGAGGATGCACTGCTACTCTCCCTCGAAAGATTCAGCGCTAAATGATTTCGTCGATGGTGGAGGGCGTGCTGTGGAGCGTTGCACTGCTTGAGACACCGTTGAATGCAGCAATTGCCCGGCTGTTGAATGGAGCCTCAATCAGCCGCCCCTGATCCCGCTCTTCTGCCGTACCATTGGATTGATTCTGTTGTGCCAACTCCTGCCGTCGGGCAGCACCGATTTCAGCCCGCGCCTGAGATGCCATGGCCGCAGCCTGTGCAGCGACCATTCTGTCCTGAGGGGAGGGGTCTGCCGGCGCCAAAGCGGCACGCCGCAGGGTCTCTGACTGGCGTAGTCGCTCTTCTGGGGTGCCGGAGTAGGAGGCGCTGATCGACACTTCGCCACCGACGGCATAACTTCGGCCATCCGGACCGGTCTGATAGGTGAAGCTGCCCCCGGATACCATGCCGGCTGCTGCGGCGCGATGTGCCGCTTCATGAGCCCTCACCTGCCGGTCACGCTGTTGCAGCTCTCTGACCTGAGCCTGCTCTTCCTGGGTCAGTTCGCTGCTCTGATTGGTCTCCCTGACCGGTCTTTGGCTTTCATTCTGTTTGCTTTCCGCCGGGGCAGTAGTCTCTCCAGATCCCATGATATGGGGCTGTTCCCGACTCTCGACCGACACCCTTCCCGTTAGCTGGGATTGGCTGCCAAGCATCGATATTCTGCCGATTGAGAGGTCCATAGCACCTTATTAAATCTATTTACCCAATTAAATTATATCTACTGTTTGGGGCTCGGTATGAAAACGGTTGTACAATTTTTGAAATTCAGCATCAATTTAGGCGGTTTATTCCTTAGAATCATGGATAAACGGCTCCACTATTCAAACGATGCTTAATTTATAGTTCACTGGCATGCATAAGCAACACGTTATCTCGATCACCCGATACAGAGTGATGCTGAGGTGTTTGCGTTGGCGTAAAGCAACAACCAGAGGCGGGAAGTCAGCTGTATTGTTGTGTTGGCCCTAAAAATGAACTGCTCGTCGGTTATTTAAGTGAACAATGTTTTATTTGATCTGTCAGTTGTTACGAAGCGTGCTTTACCGCGAATCGCAACGGCTGACCGGACCCCGAAAGACGATAAACCGTTAGTCCTTACAATTCAGCACCCTGAATTGTGCAGATACCCGCGCTAGTTGGATTACCGTGGCTCAGGCAGACAGGCTCTCCTTTACGGAGGGTTGTTGACTGGCCATCATCCTGGTCTGAGCTCTGACCAGTCTGGACATGGCATTGATGTCCCGATCGGAGAGAGAGAACGCGGCATCCACCCAGTGATCGGCAATATCGTTAAGCTCCTGCTTATCCAGCGGCATAACCCGATTACGCATATTCAAAACCGCTTTACGGGTGATGTTCGATCTCTTAAGGCGCCGAATAAACTGTCGTAACGCTTCATCAAGCCTATCCTTTTCGGCAATCATATCGACGATGCCCATCTCGTAGAGCTTCTCTGCGGTATAGCCTTCCGCATTGACGATCATCTTTTCAACCTCTGCAGGAGCGATCCGTCGAGAAAGGAATGAATAGGCTCCCATGCCGGGAAACATGTTGAATACCACTTCCGGGAATTTAAACTCGCTCCCTTCCACGGCTATGATGTAATCACTGGAGAGCGCAGCCTCGAAACCGGCACCCAATGCCGTCCCGTTCACCAGTGAGATTGTAGTGACATTGTTCATGCCCAAGTTGCTGTAGTTACTGTAAAGTACATCGATACTCAGACGGGCGTATTGCGCTAGAGTCTCCCGATCGTTGTTTTTAATACAGTCGACAAAAAAAGCAAGATCACCACCCAGATTGAATACGTCGGGTACATCCGATGTAAAGATCAGGTAGTCTACTGGCTGATGAGCTCGATTATTCATACTAAATTGGTTGGTTAATCTTTTTTGAAAGGAGTCGATATCCCTAAGAAGTTGTTGAGAAAAACAAGGTATTTCGCCTGGATCCATAGCAAAAAGTTGAGCTTTAATATCTTCCTGATAGCTAATGTTCAGCGTTTTATAGCCGTGTTCAATTATTTCGATTGTCTGAGTAGGTGCAAGCATGATGATATTCTCCTTACTTGTGAGTCCACTGAAATAACTGCCATACTCTTGTGGGCAACTAACAATAACACAAGGATTTCACGACACTTAACTTAGTAAATAGTGATTTTTGAATGTGATTCATCCCAGGTTGTTACTTAATCGTAAACCAGTGGTGGAGGTTATCAATGCGGGTGTTCAGATATTTTGACGTGCGTTAGCTTATGAGTGGATTTTTTTTTAGGGAAAATTGTGTAATGACTTCAGGAACTCTGGTTCGTCAAACAATCATGTGAATTTTGAGTGATAATATATGGCTGGCATAACAAGAAAGCAGGTATTTTCACTCCCTAAACCTGATTTCATCTGCAAAGGTTTATCCGAGGAAGCGCTTCTTGAGTATGAGCAGGCACTCATTCGAGTGCTCTTCACCTTCTGCGTGGTTGTCTACTTCCTGATCCACAAATTTATCTACGCTGAACCTGGGTTGTTCAATACGGCTTTCTATCTGGCGGCCATCTACCTGTTGTTCTCGGTGGGCGTCGTATTCTCATTTGTTTTCTATAAAGAAGAATCGAAAATGAGGAAATCGATCACCATGCTGGGTGATCATGGTGCAACCTGTTTGGCCATGTTCCGGGCGGGGGAAGCCGGTGCGCCGCTATTCACAGTCATACTCTGGATCACCGTAGGGTATGGTGCCCGATACGGTATGAAGTACCTCTACCTGGGAATGCTGTTCTCCGTTTTGGGGCTGTTCATACTGATCAATACGAGTGAATTCTGGTTGCAACATCCCATTATCGGATACGGGATGATTGTTACGAATATCATTATTTCAGGCTTCGTATCCCGCCTGTTAATGCAGTTGTCGGACGCAAAGGCAAAAGCGGAACAGGCTGATGAGGCTAAAGGACGCTTTCTTGCGAACATGAGTCATGAGATGAGAACCCCGCTGTCAGGCATCATCGGGATCTCAAATTTACTGCAAAAAGAGAAACTCCCGAAAAGTGCCAGTGCGTCAGTCATGACGATCAATCAATCCGCCAACCATCTGTTACAACTGATCGATGATATCCTCAATTTCTCCAGAATAGAGTCGGGAATTCTTCATGTAAACAAAGCACCCTTCGACGTATATGAAGCGATTCACACTGTCAGTGATACCTTGATGCCGGTGGCCAAGGACAAGGGGCTCGGTTTTCATGTATTTATCTCAACCGATGTGCCGGTCAATCTGATTGGTGATGCCAACCGGCTGAAACAGATATTGATCAATCTTTGTGGCAATGCGATCAAGTTTACAAAGCATGGCTATGTGGAGATCAAAGTCAACGCGCTCTCTGTGGATCAAAAGGAAGCTATCCTGAGGTTTGAGATCATCGATACAGGAATTGGCATACCCAGTAAGGCATTGCCTCATGTGTTTGATCGGTTCAATCAGGTCGATGATTCCATCACCCGCCAGTACGGTGGCTCCGGTCTTGGCACGACGATTTCCAAAGAGCTGGTTGAGCTGATGAGTGGGCAGATTCATGTGCAAAGTGATTTTGGTAAAGGTAGCCGTTTCTATTTCGATATTCCGCTGCCTGTCGTGGATACTCCGGTCAATCAGGAGTTCTCCGACATAAAGTGTTTGATCTATACGGAAAACAAATCTCTGACAAAGCGAATCGAATATTTCACATCACGTTGGGGTATGAATGTGTTGTCCACATCGGACTTGCACAACATCTGTCCGCTACTGGTTGAGAATGAGGGTGATAGCAGTGGATTGCCAATTCTGCTTGTGGATGGCTTATCGGTCGAAGGTGAGCTTGGGGAATTTCTGAAATATGTCAGGTTTGGCGTATCGCAGGATGTGGATATCGTGCTGGTCGATCTTCAGGAGCAGAGGTCTAACTATGAGGATGTGGTCACGTCGATCGTAACGGATCTCACTACACCAAGACAGCTCTTCAATGCACTTCATGCGGTCAACAGGAAAGTGGAGTTTCCGTCAGGCATCATAGATATCAGCGAAGCCAAAAAGGAGCACTTCAAAAAACTCAATGTCCTGATAGCCGAAGATTCCCGTGTCAACAGAATGATACTGGAGGAGATGCTGAAAGCTCACCAAATGAATGTGATTTCCGCCGGGGATGGGGATGAAGCGCTCGATTTGTTCGAACACCACGACTTTGATCTGGCTATCGTAGACATGCAGATGCCGAATGTCGGCGGGTTGGATGTGATCAGAGAATACAACACCATTTACGGTTTGTTCAATAAGATCCCATTCATTGTGCTGACTGCCAACGTGACTGCAAATGCCCGTAAAGAGTGTGAGCGTGCCGGTGCTGCAGCGTATATGAAGAAGCCTATTGACGAAAGTGAACTGCTGAAAGTGATTTACCAGTACACCGGAGCCGAGGCCGATAAGGTTGCTGACAAGTTCTTCACTTCGACTGGTAACAGCGATAGTCGCTATTTCGATGAATCAGATGACGGAATATTGAACAGTCAGGTAGTTGAAAAGTTAAAACGCCTTGGATCAAAAGAGGGTGTGTTTGAAGGATTCATCCACAGTTATCTAGGTGACCTGAACACTTCACTGAAACACATACAACAAGCGATTGACGATAACGATTATGATCGCTATCACGATGAGTCTCACGCAATCAAGGGGGCTTCTGCAAACATTGGTGCGAATGAAGTCTTCTCAATCGCCAAAAAAACCAATGACGACTCTAAAAAGGAGTTTGATCAATTCGGAAAAGACCGCTATCAGGAACTGGTAAATGCCACATCGAGAGTGGAGAGGGCACTCAGAGAAGTACTGCAAAAGCACACTTCCTCTGATCCCGAGAGCATTCTAAAGCAGTAATTTATCGCACATCGATTATTCGGTAGAATGGCCCGTTTTTCGCCCCTCCCCTTAGGGGAAATCTCCGGTCGGCTAGAAAATTAGCTGCAAAGTTAGGAATTTATCGCAATGGCTGATAGCAATTTATCCAATGAAATCAACAAGAGACGTACGTTTGCTATCATTTCGCATCCGGATGCTGGTAAGACCACGCTAACTGAAAAACTGCTGCTTTTCGGTGGTGCCATTCAGATGGCCGGTACGGTAAAAGGCCGCAAGGCTGCCCGCCATGCCACCTCCGACTGGATGGAGATGGAGAAAGAGCGTGGTATCTCGGTCACCTCATCGGTGATGCAGTTTCCCTTCGGTGATGAGATTGTCAATCTACTCGATACCCCAGGTCATGAGGATTTCTCAGAGGACACCTATCGCACCCTGACTGCGGTGGATTCCGCTCTGATGGTGATCGACGTGGCGAAAGGCGTGGAAGCACGCACCATCAAGCTGATGGAGGTCTGCCGACTGCGCGACACACCGATTCTGACCTTCGTCAACAAACTCGACCGTGAGGGACGCGATCCACTGGAGATTCTCGATGAAATCGAAGAGGTACTGAAGATCAAATGCGCCCCGGTCTCCTGGCCGATAGGGATGGGAAAGCGTCTGAAGGGGGTCTATGACCTGCGTACGGATACCACTCACCTGTTCAGTGCCACCCATGGGGGCAAGATTCAGGTTGGTGAGGTGATTCAGGGTATCGACAGTCCCAAGCTGGATGAACTGATCGGCAACCAGGCTGAGGAACTGCGTGAAGAGATCGAGCTGGTGCGCGGGGCAAGCCATGAGCTCGATCTGGAAGCCTACGCCAAGGGTGAGCTGACGCCGGTGTTTTTTGGCTCTGCTATCAACAACTTCGGGGTCAGAGAGCTGCTTGAGGCTTTTGTCGAGTACGCGCCGGGCCCGTTGTCCCGCAATACTCAACAACGCCTGGTTGAACCGATGGAGAAAAAATTCAGCGGCTTTGTGTTTAAGATCCAGGCCAATATGGACCCTCAGCACCGTGACAGGGTTGCCTTTCTGCGGGTCTGCTCAGGTTCTTACCGCAAAGGTATGAAGATGCGTCATGTGCGACTCGGCAAGAGTGTTCAGATCAGTAATGCGATCACCTTTCAGGCCGATGAGCGGCGCCATGTGGAGGAGGCCTGGCCGGGCGATATCATCGGCCTGCATAACCATGGGACCATCCAGATCGGCGATACCTTTACCGAGGGCGAAGAGCTGAAATATGAAGGTATTCCCTACTTCGCACCGGAACTCTTTCGTCGGGTGGTGTTGAAGGATCCGCTCAAACAGAAGGCCCTGCTGAAAGGCGTGTTGCAACTCTGTGAGGAGGGGGCGACTCAGGTTTTCCGTCCGCTGAAAAACAACGACCTGATCCTTGGCGCGGTGGGCGTGCTGCAGTTCGATGTGGCGGTAGAGCGGCTCAAGCATGAGTACAAGGTCGAAGCGATTGTCGAGCCGGTTAATGTGGCCACCACCCGATGGATCGAATGTGACGATGAAAAGATGCTCGATCAGTTCAAGCAGAAGAACCACGACAACCTGGCGTTGGATGGGGATGAGCAGCTGGTCTATCTGGCGCCCACCCGGATTAATCTGGATCTGGCCACAGAGCGCTGGCCAGAGGTGAAATTCATGTCCACCCGGGAGCTTTGATTTCTGATTGAAAGGTTCGCAAATGAACGCGAATAAGCGCAAATAGGATTGTTGAAATCAATCTGCTCCCTATAACGGTTTTTGACGGGATGACGAGCTCTATTGCTGGGTTTTGAAGCGGGTAGTTTGCACTGTTTTTGCGGTGCTTGGGGCGCAATTGCGGGTGTTAAATTCCAGGATCGAATCGTGGGTTAGATGCATTGAAAATCGATTCGACTACACCATACTTATAGTAGAGGGCGTATATTTCTCGTCTTTGAGAGAGGAGGTAGTCAATGTTTCTAATGCAGAAAAACAGTGAAAGAATGGTTGAAGTGCTTAGCCTGACTGACCTGTTCAACCCCAACCACAGCGAAATCGTTGGACGTTTCCATGCCGGTGAAGAGATGCAGGACGCCGAGAAGTTTATAAAAGCACAGATGCAGTTTCCATCCGGTGAACCTCTGCCTCAGTGTTGGCTGGATTCGGGTTACCGGCATCATTAGAGGGAATGATCCGGGATTTCAGGTTGGCTGACCGTGCCGTCAACAGGCAACTCTGGGGTTGTCTGAAGGGGGTTTGTTTGCGCAGGCTGCCGTGTGAAGTCCTATAGGCCTTAAAAGATGCTGCGCCATCCTGGTGCGGTAGGCTGAATGAATTGACTCATCTGATTCAAAATAGTGCGCACAACCAACATGCGTCAGTTAGGTTGCGCGCCAGTCTGCTCCATTTGATCGCAATGCCCCATTCTGTTTGACTCTAACAATTAGATTATTCAGCAATATTTTACGTTGCACCCGGTTTGTCCGGTGTCGCAAAATCTTACTTTAGGATCGCCACAGGCGGGCTCTGATGCCACAGCCGGCTGAGCGCAATCACTATGATCGTCCGGTCTACCGGGTCTTGGGGCGGTTTGGTTGTATGGATTATAGAGTAGGACTGTTTTTTGCTTTAGTGTTAAACGATAGCGAAAAACAACACGGAGCGATCTGATGCTTGAGAATACATTGACAGTCATTCTTGCGGGAGGCCATGGTTCCCGACTGAAACCACTGACCCTGGAGAGAACCAAACCGGCGGTGCCATTCGGCGGTCAATATCGGATCATCGATTTTCCCCTGGTGAACTGTCTACATTCAGGTCTTAGACGGGTGTTGGTATTGACCCAGTATAAATCCCACTCTTTACAGAAGCATCTCAGGGATGGGTGGTCCCTGTTCAATCCGGAACTGAGTGAGTACATCACGGCGGTACCCCCGCAGATGAGAACCGGTGAAAGCTGGTATGGCGGAACTGCGGATGCGGTCTATCAGAATCTCTATATGCTGAAACGAAGCGGGGCTAAACGGGTGCTGATTCTCTCCGGCGACCATATCTACCGTATGGACTATGCGCCACTGTTGGCGTTTCATGAAGAGCACAGTTCCGGTGTGACCCTGGCGAGTATGGAAGTGCCGCTCAGCGAGGCGGGACAGTTCGGGGTGATGGGTGTGGATGAGCGGGGCAGGGTCACCTCATTCGAAGAGAAGCCTGAAAACCCTAAACCCTATAAGCCGGGTGATAGCAATGCACTCGTCTCAATGGGGATCTATGTATTCTCCTTGGACCGTTTGATTTCGATCCTTGAGGAGGATCATCTGCAGCAGGACTCTGGGCACGATTTCGGTTTCGATATTCTGCCGAAACTGTTTGCTGAGGGTAGGATCTATGCCTATCGCTTCGGCGGCAAGGAGGGACGTGTCAGCCGGGACCGCTATTGGCGCGATGTGGGTACCCTGGACAGCTACTATGAGGCGAACATGCAACTGCTCGACCCTCAGCCTTCCCTGGATCTCTATCAGCCTGAGTGGCCGATCAGAACCCACCATTCACAATACCCTCCAGCGCGTACGGTACCCGGTATCTCCGGCAGCGAAGGGATTTTCATCAATTCGATCGTTGCCAATGGGGTATTGATTGTTGGTGGGAGCGTGCAGCACTCGATTCTGTTTCCCAATGTACGCATCGGAGATGAAGCGGTGATTCACAACTCGATCCTGTTTGAAGGGGTAGAGGTTGGTGATGGAGCGGAATTGGATAACTGCATTGTCGACAAGGGGGTTGTCATTCCACCGGGTGAGCGCATCGGCTTTGACAAGAGTCAGGATGCCGAGCGCTTCTCCATCTCCGATAAAGGCATTGTGGTGGTGCCGAAAGGCTATCGGTTTTAACTTTTGACACTCACCATCAGCGCGGGAAGAAATCCCGAAAATAGTAGAGTATCGCCGCCCGCTTCCACTCACCCTGGAAGGGGACGATCTCTCCCGCTGGTGATCCATTGATCCAGACCGTGCCATTCTGCTCGATCAGCCCCACCTGGTCACCGGAACGCCAGACCTCTCCATTCGATTCCAGGCTGCCGACCTGGTTGCCGTCGAACCAGACATCACCGTTTGGCTCGATGGATCCACGTTCATTGCTTTCGATCCAGATCTTACCGTTATGGGTGATATCCGCCACATCATAGGCATCGATCCAGATACTGCCATCGCTTTCACTCTCAGCGGTAACCGATCCATTGAGCCAGTACTTTTGTGCGATGGGCCCCAGAAACTCTTTGGTCACTGGGGGGCGTTTCTTGGCTGCGCGGGCAAAATACCTCGCCTGCTCCGCCGCGAGGGGTGCCAGCTCATCGAGCTTGGTACGTGCTGACTCGATACGCTTGAGTTTATCTGCACGTGTCGGGCTGCCTCCACCAAACAGCTCATCAAACACAATCAGGACAGATCCGGCACGCAGTGCATCGTCAAGCCGCATCCTGTTGTTCTGCAACTTCCCATCACCGGCGAATCGATAGGCACCATTCTTATCACCCGGCTTGACGCCGTTGATCATGTCCGCCATGTAGAGCATGGATTCAATCGTGCCCTCATTACGTTGAATCTGTTGTGAAATGGTCTGCTTAATATTGCCCTGGAAGAGTTCGCTCACCCAGCGCCGGACACGATCAGCATCAGATTTCGAAGCCGCTCCTGACTTGAGAGCCGAATCGATGCTTGCCAGGTCACTCTGCAACTGTGTGGTCTGCAGTCCTTTCATCTGCCTGGCCCAAGTTCTTGCCTGTTCAGCTGTGGCGCTATCTGGCAACTTGGGTAGATGGTTGCGTTGATATTTCGTCATCAGGAGATCAAGATCGACAGGCTCAACCGCCGGGGCAGGTTGTGCTCTGACGGTTGGCGGTTTGCTCGCAGGTGGTGATTTATTAGCAGGATGAGATTTACCTGCAGGTGGCGTCTGAGCGGCCTCAGCCTGTTGCCGTTGTGCATTCCAATCGTTGGCAATTTCAACCATGCTGGCTTGCAGCGTGCCCCACTGTTTCACGGCATTGGTATACTCGGGCAGGGATTTGGATTGGGTGGTCTCGAGATGCTTGGCGGCTTTATTGAGCTTGGCACTGAGTCGATTGTAGCTTGGCACATCCCCTGGACGCAGGCGATCCAGCCCTTGTTCAACCTGTTTGAGTGTGCGTGTGGCCAGGTTCAGATCGGCATCCATGGCCTGTGCTTGTGCAGACAATACGGTAAGCAGAATCAGACACAGTCCGGCAATGAATCCTCGAATGGCGCTCATTGTATAACGCATATTCCTGCCTCCTTGTTTTATGCTTAGACTACTCATTTTAGGCCAAATATCATCGGTTATAGGCAGAACGTGTCTTGATATTTTCTGATCAGGATAGACCTGCTTGTTGCATGTTATGGTGACATCTACGAATCATTGTTGCCGCGCCATTCATACCATACGGGCTACCTGAGCGGTTCCGGTTGAGCTGGTGACAGCCTGTCCGATGCCCGGGCCCCGACATGCACCGGGATGATGACACTCGGGCAATCAACGCGTTGCGATCCGCAGATAAGTGAATCCACTGATCCAATTTGCGCTTATTCCCAGTCAATGGAGAACTGAAAAAGCTTAAACCTCAACCAGTGTGCGCCCGAAAATTTCGCCGGAGAGCATTCGTTCGAAGGTATCGGGTAACTGCTCCAGGTTGATTTTCTGTTGCACGATATCATCCAGGTGTCTGGGTTTCAGGTCGGTCGCCAGGCGCTGCCATATCTCAGTGCGGAGCGGGTATGGACAGCCTGCGGAATCGATACCCAGCAGACTCACACCCCTGAGGATGAAGGGCATCACCGTGGTATTCAGTTGATGGCCGCCGGCCAGGCCGATCGAGGCAATATTACCCCAGGGTCTGATCTTGCAGGCTATGCTGGAGAGCATGGCGCCTCCGACATTGTCCACGGCACCGCCCCAGTGTGCCCGCTCAAGGGCGTGATGGGCGGGGGGGATCTTGTCCCGGCCCAGCACCTCCTGGGCACCCAGGTGTTCCAGATAACCCTGTTGTTCCTGCTTGCCGGTGACCGCATGAACTTCAAAGCCCTCACCGTCGAAGATATTCACTGCAATACTGCCAACCCCGCCGGTTGCACCAGTGATCAGAATAGGGCCCATGTCAGGCTGTTGGCCATTGACCTCCATCCGGTGCAGTGCCAGAGCGGCCGTGAAGCCTGCAGTACCCAACGCCATCGATTGATCCAGGGTGAGGCCTTCCGGCAGAGGGATCACCCAATCTGCCGGTACTCTGAGATACTCGGCATAACCACCATCTGCAGTGGCGGACATTTCGTAACCGGTGACGACGACCTGATCCCCCTCTTTGAATCGCCGGTCATTACTCTCTGCCACTTCACCGGCGGCATCGATTCCGCCGGTCAGCGGGAAGTGTCTGAGGATCTTGCCTTTGCCCGTGCCTGCCAGGGCATCCTTATAGTTGATGCTGGAGTAGCGTACTCTGATCAACACCTCGCCTTTTTCCGGCGAATCCAGTGATAGTTCTTCGATACCGGCAGAGTGCTCTGAGTTTTTAAAGTTTATCCGGAACGCTCTATATGAGTTCATGATGACTACTCCGTAACAACTGGTATTTTCCCAATCCTGTCCCGCCACTCGGCAGGGCCTGTCTGGTGAACGGAAATCCCTTGGCTGTCGACCGCAACGGTTACCGGGAAATCCACCACTTCAAACTCCCGGATCGCCTCCATGCCCAGGTCTTCGAAGGCAAGCACCTTTGAACTGCGGATTGCTTTGGAAACCAAATAGGCGGCACCGCCGACGGCCATCAAATAGACCGCTTTATGTTTTTTAATCGCTTCCAACGCCGTGGGGCCACGTTCAGCTTTGCCGACCATACCAAGCAGTCCCGCCTGGCCAAGCATGGTTTCACTGAATTTGTCCATGCGGGTTGCTGTGGTTGGGCCGGCCGGTCCGACCACCTCATCACGCACCGGATCCACCGGCCCTACGTAGTAGATAAAACGATTGGTGAAGTCCACATTGCTTGGAAGCGCCTCCCCCTTTTCAAGCAGCTCGGTAATCCTTTTGTGGGCGGCATCGCGTCCGGTCAGCAGCTTGCCGTTCAACAGGATCAATTCACCCGGCTTCCAGCTGGCGATTTCCTCTCTGCTGACCTCATCCAGATTGACCCGTCGTGCTTCGGGTGAGGCCTCCCAGGTAACCGCTGGCCAGTCATTGGCCTGGGGTGGGGTGAGTTGGGCAGGACCGCTGCCGTCGAGGGTAAACTCCACATGCCGGGTTGCGGCGCAGTTGGGAATCATTGCCACCGGCAGCGATGCGGCATGGGTTGGAAAATCACTGATCTTTACATCCAGAACAGTGGTCAGTCCGCCAAGCCCCTGTGCCCCGATACCCAGGGCGTTGACTTTCTCGAACAGCTCCAGGCGCAGTTCATCCTTACGGTTCTGCGGCCCTCGGGCAACCAGCTCATGAATATCGATGGGTTCCATCAGGGCCTCTTTGGCCAGCAGCATGGCTTTTTCGGCACTGCCGCCGACGCCAATACCCAGCATGCCCGGGGGACACCATCCGGCACCCATTTTCGGCAGCTCCTCAATCACCCAGTCCACCAGGGAGCCGGAAGGATTAAGGACTTTGAAGCGGGATTTGTTTTCCGAACCACCCCCTTTGGCGGCGATCTTAATCTCCACTTTATCGCCCCGTACCAATTCAGTGTGGACAATGGCAGGCGTGTTGTCACCGGTATTCTTGCGTGCACCGAGAGGGTCATTGACCATGGAAAATCTGAGTACGTTGTCAGGGTGGGCGTAGCCGTGGCGCACCCCTTCATTGACCATCTCAGTAACACTCATGCTGCTGTCCCAGCTGACATCCATGCCGATTTTCAGAAACACCACCACCATGCCGGTATCCTGACAGACCGGCCGACGTCCTTCAGCGCACATCCGGGAGTTGACCAGTATCTGGGCCATGGCGTCCTTGGCCGCCGGGCTCTGCTCCTTTTCCCAGGCTTCACCCATAGCCTTGAGAAAATCGGCAGGGTGGTAGTAAGAGATGAACTGAATGGCGTCTGCAACGCTTTGGATGAAATCATCCTGGCGAATTTGTGTCATGGTCTATCCTGTCTTAACCGACTATCGGTAAGAAATATTGTAGTTTTGTTTCTAGGACCTGTTAACACTCACCCAATTCGCCCTACTGGGGCTGTTATTGTCTCCAGCAAGGTAGAATGAGTGTGGTGTTGTTATTCTACATAAGCGAATGATAGCCCCGCTAGGCGTTGCTTGTCGCTCATTTGAAACAATCAAACCTCTCTCCTTGCGCCTTGATTGGTACTTTTTTCAGGCACAACAGGGCGTATTGGATGAGTGTTAGCAGTCCCTAATTCTTGTGCAGTGTTGGATGAAATCAGCAAAATAGGGGGAGTTCATCAACCCTGCTGTAACTCGTGCTATGGGGTTCTGTGAGTATTTCATGGACCGGTGATCGCTGTAAGGCGTGCCTGGAGTAAACGACCATCTGGTTGATGGTCATTTTATCAACCCGGTGAGTGCCAGAACCTGTTAACAGGTCCTGGCGCCTATTCGAAAACCGCTTCGATTGAGTTTGTTGTCGGTTTAAATCTCCAATAGCAAGCGACTCGGATCTTCAAGCAGTTGCTTTATGGTCACCAGAAACTGTACCGCATCCCGCCCATCTATGATTCGATGATCATAGGAGAGGGCCAGATACATCATCGGTCGGATGACGATCTCTCCTTTCTCAACCACCGCTCGCTGCTGAATTGAATGCATGCCGAGTATGGCGCTCTGGGGCGGATTGAGAATCGGGGTTGAGAGCATCGATCCGAACACACCGCCATTGGTGATGGAGAAGGTGCCTCCGGTGAGGTCATCGTAGCTCAGGGTACCCTGCTTGGCTTTTTCACCATACTCCCTGATGCGTTGTTCGATGGCGGCAAAGCTGAGTTGATCCGCATCACGCAGGATCGGTACCACCAGCCCCCGTGGTGAGGAAACCGCAATGCCGATATCGAAATAGCCATGATAGAGAATGTCGTCTCCATCCATAGTGGCATTGACGATGGGAAACTGCTTCAGAGCTTCAACTGCAGCCTTGACGAAAAATGACATGAAGCCGAGACGCACATCGTGCTTTTTCTCAAAACTCTCCCGGTAGGTAACCCGCAGATTGGAGACCGCCTGCAGATTGACTTCATTGAATGTGGTGAGTATGGCTGCGGTATGCTGAGCTTCCACCAGACGTTCAGCCACACGCTTGCGCAGACGTGTCATCGGAACCCGCTCTTCGATGCGTCCCTCAGAGGCTGCCTGGGCGGTTGGAGTCGCAGGTTGGGCGGCAGTCTGAGTCGGTTGGGCCGCAATCGCCGCTTCCACATCGGCTTTTACGATACGGCCGTTTTTACCGCTGCCTTTGATGGTAGCGGGATCGATGCCGCTTTCTTTCACCAAACGCCTTACCGCAGGTGATAACACCGGTGCCTCATCAGCGGCAGCCGCTGCACTCTCCACAGGCATGGATGAGGCAGCTGCGGGGCTGGCGGCTGCTTTGCCTGCTTCCATCAAAGCCAATACGTCTTCAGCCTGGACCGTCTCACCCACTTTGAATCGGATCTCTTTCAGTACCCCGTCCTGAGGCGCCGGTACTTCGAGTACCACTTTGTCGGTTTCGAGGTCGACCAGTGTTTCATCCTGGGTCACCGATTCGCCGGGCTGCTTGTGCCAGCTCAGTATGGTGGCGTCGGAGACAGACTCGGGAAGTTGTGGAACACGTAGTTCAATGCTCATTGTTGATATGCCTGATTCCTATAGTTCATTCTGGGGTTAATGCGTCCGGTGAGTGCCTCGTCGATCAAGGTCTCTTGCTGGGCAATGTGAACGGAGCGATAGCCGACTGCCGGTGCTGCAGCTGTGGAGCGCCCCACGTAGTGGAGTTGTCTGTTCTTACTGGTTAACGCGTAGAAACGGTGCTTGATCTGATCCCAGGCACCCTGATTTTGCGGCTCTTCCTGACACCAGATAATCATCTCGGCATTTTTATACTGTTTGATGATTTTATCGAATTCCTTTTGCGGGAATGGATAGAGCTGTTCGATCCGGATGATCGCAACATCCTCAAGACCTCTCGAACGACGGGTCTCGAGCAGCTCGTAATAGACCTTGCCGGTGCAGAGGACAACCCGATTCACCTTCTTCGGGTCGATCTCATCGATCTCATCGATGACATTCTCAAACCTACCTTCGAGGAGCGACTGTTTGGATGAGGTCGCCAGACGATGGCGCAACAGACTTTTGGGTGTCAGTACCACCAGTGGGTGACGGTAAGGGCGAACGAGCTGCCGGCGTAACAGATGAAAGATCTGCGAGGCGTTGGTTGGGCAGCAGACCTGAATGTTATGATTGGCGCAGAGCCGTAGAAAACGTTCTGGCCTGGCTGAGGAGTGTTCCGCACCCTGTCCCTCATAACCATGAGGCAGCAGCATCACGAGGCCGCACAGCAGCCCCCATTTTTCACCGCCCGAAGTGATGAACTGATCGATCACCACCTGAGCTCCATTGGCAAAGTCTCCGAACTGGGCTTCCCAGATGGTTAGTGAGTTAGGATCGGCAGTTGCATAACCATACTCGTAACCGAGGACGGCCTCTTCCGACAGCAGGGAATCGATGACCAGGAAATCTGCCTGATCCTGACTCAGATGCTGCAGTGGTATCAGCGCTTCACCATTGGTTTGATTATGCAGTACCGCATGACGGTGGAAAAAGGTGCCTCGACCTGAATCCTGACCGGACAGGCGTATCGGTACACCTTTCGCCAATAACGATGCGTAGGCCATATTCTCAGCGAAACCCCAATCGATCAGTTGGTCTCCGCTCGCCATACGACGTCGTTCGGTCCAGATTTTTTCCACTCTGGGATGGAGCTCGAATCCGCCCGCTACATGTAATAATGACTCTGCCAACTGGGTGAATTCGTCAATTGAGATGGCCGTGTCGCAAGGGTGTTCCCACTCGATGCCACGAAAGTTGTTCCAACGTACCGCGTAGGGGTGGCGCAATGCGCAGGTAACCGGACGGGCTTCAACGATGCCGGCTTCAAGTGATTCACGGTAATTGTTGACCAGGTCCCGGGCTTCCTGAGGGCTGATTGCCGACTCTTGCACAAGCTTGTCCGCATACAGGGTTCGGATGGTTGGATGGTTGCGGATCTTGCTGTACATCTCTGGTTGGGTAACCGCAGGTTCATCCGCCTCATTGTGTCCCAGCCGGCGGTAGCAAATCATATCGATCACCACATCCTTACGGAAGCGCATGCGAAAATCGAGTGCCAGCCGAGTGATGTACATGACCGCCTCAGGATCATCCCCGTTGACATGGAAGATCGGCGCCTGGACCATTTTTGCCACGTCTGTGCAGTAGAGGGTTGAACGGGTGTCGAGGGGGTTGCTGGTGGTAAAACCGATCTGGTTGTTGGTGATGATATGCACCGTGCCACCGGTTGAATAACCGCGGGTCTGGGAGAGATTGAGCGTCTCCATCACCACCCCTTGACCGGCAAAGGCTGAGTCCCCGTGAATCAGTATCGGCAATACCCTTGATCCGTCGTGATCGCCCCGACGCCGTTGTCGGGCACGCACCGATCCTTCAATCACCGGATTGATGATCTCCAGGTGGGAGGGGTTGAATCCCAGTACAGTATGGACAATGCCCCCTGGTGTATCGATGTCGGTGGAGAATCCCATATGGTATTTCACATCGCCGGCCAGGCGCTGGGGATCCACGGTGACCCGGCCTTCGAACTCATCAAATATCTCTTGTGGCGGTTTACCGAGAATGTTGGTCAGAACATTGATTCTTCCCCGGTGGGCCATACCGATGACCGCTTCATTGATGTCATTCTTACCGGCATGTTGTATTAACTCGTCAAGCAGCGGTATCAGGGTCTCCCCACCTTCCAGCGAAAAACGCTTCTGACCGACATAGCGGGTATGCAGATACTTTTCGATGCCTTCCGCCGCCGTCAGCAGGGTCAGCAGCCAACGCTTCTCTTTGACACTGAACTGCTGAAACAGGTGGCGCTGTTCGATACGTTCCTGGATCCAGCGTTTCTGTTTGGTATCAGTGATATGGCCATACTCTGTGCCGATACTGCCGCAGTAGCTTTTCTTCACCAGCTCGATGATATCCTTTAATGCCATGCGTTCTGGAGCGAACAGCGAGCCGGTGTTATAGATCGTGTTTTGATCGATGATGTCCAGCTTGTGATAGGCCAGGTCGAGATCATCAACAGAAACCATATCTCGAAGTTTCAGAGGATCAAGGTCTGCATTCTGGTGGCCACGCATACGATAACCATTGATATAACGTAGTACTGAAGCCTGCTGTTCGGCAGCGGCTGGGGAGAGGTTCTCCTGTGGTGAGGCGGTGGCTGAACGCTTCTCTTTGACCAAATGCAGAAAGCGCTGCCTGATCGGTTCATGGGCTGTGTCGAGCTTCTCCTGTTGAGGCAACTCGTCAAATTTATGCCGCCAATCGGGCGGAATGCTCTCCGGGTCTTTCAGGTAGGATTCGTAGAGTTCTTCGACAAAAGAGGCATTGCCTCCGGAAAAGGCAGAGGTGGATCTAAGGACATCCAGAGTTTTGCTCATTGTGTGATTGAAACCATTTGGTTGCAGATAACTTATTTTTGGGCAGCTATCAGTAAATGTTAGCACAGGCGGGGCGTGTTACCACCTGCCCAAACTGCTCCAAGATGGCTGGATTTAGATTTTTTAGAGTCGAAGTAACAGGGGCTTGGTCATTCACTATCACCACATCAGGTTTTGAAAAACTGCCATCGGTGATCTCCATTGGATTCGATCGCCAGCACTGAATAAACTTCATCTATGATTGTCTATATTGACCTCTGTTAACTGAATCTATTTGTTTGATAACAGATTTTGTGAAAAATTCAGCAAGCTTGTGTCAAAATAGGGAGCACCATTTCCTGGCTTGGCAGGATAACAAAAAGTCTGTGTTAAGCTGGATCCAATTAATAGGGTTTCGGATTTTACAGACGCTTAATGTTATAAATAAACCTGATGATAATAGCGTGATCCAATGATCTATATTAATAAAGATAATGGTGTATGGTGCTCAGGGTGCCGAATAACGTACAGAGTATCAGCCTTTCAAGTGGATAACTGAGCAGAGACTGAGAGATTGCCAGACCAAGATAGCAACAAACTGAGGGTCAATCTTAATCCGATCTCCCTGGAGGCGGATCTGGCCTATTTTGGCGCCCGTCTTGAATTGGTCGGAGAGCCGGACACCCGTTATCAGGCCGCTCAATTGAAAGTCTACAAGGCGCTGGAGACAGCACTTTGTGAGAATTTGAAAAGGCTACGAAAAAAAGAGTCCAAGTCTTCTTCGAAGAAGAAGGGTAAGTCCAAGTCCAAGTCCAAGAAGAGTGCTGACAAGTCTTAACCAATCGGCAAATTCAACGGTTCTGTTCCTCTTCGTTCAGCTTGGCATCGATCTCCTGCTCTGCCTGAGCCCAGTCCTCAATCGATTTACGCGGGTCGAAGCCGTGCTTTTCAGCGATATAATAGGCTGCTGTTTCGATCATCTGGTACCTTAAGCTTGGATCGATCGGGTTGGGCCTGCTCTCCAGCAGTGGTTCGCTACGTTTGGTTTTTTTTGCCTTCTTGGTCTTCTTCTCTTTTACCTTGTCATCAAGACCGTCTTTTGTTTTTTTTGATTTTTTCCCCATGGACTGGCCTCCTCTCTGAAGCTGATTTCCCCAATACATACCGAGTCGCCGGGTTAATGACAGACGGCATTATTGCCAGAGTCCCATTCCTCTGTTTCTGGCCCGGGTTTCATAGGCCTGGTAAACCCCGAGCGTTTGCGGGTTGAGTGGGTCCCCAATGGATACACGTGCCAGACCGGCTTTCAGCATCTGCAATGCGACATCCGCACCACCATGCCTTACTAATCCGAGTATAACACCCTTTGCTGTAAGCTTTTGGTATTCCACTGTGACGATGCGCCCCGCCAGGAGCATGGCCAAATGCCGTTTGGCATTGACAGTCCAGATTCTGGAGTGCGTGGGAATATGAATACCGGTCAGTTTTACCTGTCGATAGCGACCATCTGAAGTTTTAATCTGAATCAGTTCGCCACTGTCGACGCCAGTGACCTGTCCTTGGATGGAGGCGGCATGGCTGGTTTGGCCGATCATCAGGCAGACGGAGATAAGCGCAATCTGAATTAGCTGGGTATGTCTCATTCGATTGACTCGTATTGATGCCAGTGTTGCAACAGTGTGTCCCTCGGTGTTATGGCGCCCTCGACAGGAGTCGAACCTGTGACCTATCGCTTAGGAGGCGATTGCTCTATCCTGCTGAGCTACGAGGGCATATGCTGATTGCTAACCAGGCATTAAGTATCCAGATATTTAGGCTACTAGAGCTGCTCAGGTGTTTCGGCGGCTCAAAGGCAATAGCCCATCCCATGTCAGGAGTTGTCTTACACAGGTTAGCCGTCATTTTAGCAAAATCTGCTGACAGGTTGCTTTGTCAGAATCGATAAGGCCTGGGTTAGTATTTCCCTGTATGGGAGGCAAAATGGTACGCTGTTTTGCTCGGTTTTTAAACTGCCAAACCATCGCTCCACATAACCTTGCCTAATCTACTTGCTGATCGATAGCAGGTTCTGGTAAACCCTTCTGTAGAGACAATCCATGGCAACATTGAGGGTGGAATTTCAAGAATTTCCGTTAAAATTGCATCCAAACCGGAAAATGATACGTATAAAACTGATAGCACTGATGGTCGTTCCAGCGGTCTATTGGAGAAAGAAATATAAAAGCGGTGATTAAACATGTTAGATACAGTCCATCTACTCCATCCTTCGACCTTCCCGAATATTCAGCGGGAGAGGCTGGAGACCCTGCAGGTCAATCTGGGCTTTCTCTGCAATCTCTCCTGTGTGCATTGTCATGTCAATGCGGGGCCCAAGCGTACCGAGTTGATGAGTCGGGAGACAGTGGATGATGTACTCAGGTTTCTCCGCAGCCACGGACTGAAGCGTCTCGACCTGACCGGTGGTGCTCCGGAGATGAATCCCCACTTTCGTTACCTGGTAGAGCAGGCGCGGGCGATGGATGTGCATGTGATCGACCGAAGTAATCTGGTGATCATGCAGCAGGAGGGGTATCAGGATCTACCTGAATTTCTTGCAGCACATCAGGTTGAGGTGGTCGCCTCTCTGCCCTGTTACCTGGAAGAGAATGTGGATCAACAACGGGGCAAAGGGAGTTATGACCAAAGCATCAAGTCGCTGAAGAAACTCAACAGCCTGGGCTATGGTCTGAGTGACAGCAAGCTGACCCTGAACCTGGTCTACAATCCCCAGGGGCCTTCTCTGCCTCCTCCGCAAGAACCACTGCAGGCGGATTACCAACGGGAGCTGGAACAACGCTTTGGCGTCCACTTCAATCAACTGTTCACTATCACCAATATGCCGATCCAGCGATTCGGCAGCCTGCTGCAGTCGAAAGGGCAGTTCGGTGAATATATGACACTGTTGCGCGGTGCCTACCAGGCCGACAATCTACAGAGTGTGATGTGCCGAACCCTGTTGAGTGTCGACTGGCAGGGTTATCTCTACGACTGCGACTTCAATCAGATGCTGAAGATCCATCTGAAGACTGACAACTCTTTCAAACCACACTTGCGTGATCTGTTTGAATTGGATCTCCATGGCTTTGATATCCAGGTGGCAGAGCACTGTTATGGCTGTACGGCCGGGCAGGGTAGCAGTTGCGGAGGGGCATTGGGGGATTGACAGATCCACCCATGGTTGAAGATTCAAGGAGAATAGAGCAGCCGTGTCGGCACAACTCAGCATAGTGATTCCCTGCCTCAATGAGGGAGAGGTGCTGATCGATCTGCTGCAGACGCTGCAGTACCTGCGTCAACAGGGACACGAATTGATTCTGGTGGACGGGGGAAGTGAGCCGGCGTCGGATCAATCCCTACAGGGCTGGGTCGACCACCTGCTGGTGACACAGCCTGGTCGGGCACAACAGATGAATTGCGGTGCAGCGGTCGCAACGGGGGAGCTGCTCTGGTTTCTTCATGCAGATACGCAGCTCACGCCGGGTTCAGAGAAACCGATGCTCGTACCGCCGGTCGATGCGTCACTATGGGGGCGATTCGATATCCGCCTCAGTGGCAGTCATCCCCTTTTACGGGTGGTTGAACGGATGATGAACTGGCGATCGAGGATGAGCGGTATCGCAACCGGGGATCAGGGTATATTTGTCCATCGGGCACTCTTCCGAAGGATTGGTGGATTTCCACAACAACCGCTGATGGAGGATGTGGAGATCAGCAAACGCTTGAAACGGCATGCTTCACCCCGCTGTTTGCACCAACAGCTGATCACCTCGAGCCGTCGCTGGGAGTCTGCTGGAATTTTACCGACAATCCTGTTGATGTGGGGATTGCGTCTCGCCTATTGGCTGGGTGTCAGTCCGCAACGACTGGCGGATTATTATCGCAATCATAGACACTGACCTCCGATGACCAAGCCATCCAGAGCTGTGCTCATCTTCTCCAAGCTACCCGAAACGGGCAAGGTGAAAACCAGACTGATACCGGAACTGGGTGCCGAGAGGGCAGCCGAACTCTATTGCCGACTGTTGGATCGTCAACTTGCCTGGCTGACAGCTGAGACGGATTACTCAATCCAACTTTGGCTTACACCTTCAATCGACCATCCTCTGATCCAACAGTGGGTCAACACACCGGCTCTGAGTCTCTTTTTACAGCAGGGTGAGGATCTGGGTGAACGTATGATGCATGCCGCCCACAGCGCCTTGCAAAGCTATCGGCAGGTCGTCCTGATTGGGGTCGATTGTCCGGCATTGACTCCGGTCCACCTGCAACAGGCCTTCGCCTGGTTGGAATCACACGATGGGGTATTGGGGCCAGCTCAGGATGGGGGATATGTGCTGTTGGGGTTGAAATCAACACCCCGGGCTCTGTTTAAAGACCATCACTGGGGGGAGGCCGATGTGGCCGAAACCACCCGGGAGGCTATGCAACAGCTGGGGTGGCGTTGGCGGGAATTGCCATTGCTCTGGGACCTCGATCGAGCCGAAGATTTGGCGCAACTCGAGACTCTGGGTATTCCACTGAACTGAATGGTGTGGAAACCTGCTGAGCCGTATCAGTTTACCGCGCGGTGACGTTTGATCTGCCAGAGCCCGGTCATAGCGATCAGCAACACAATAAGGATCAGTGCCGGCAGATCCAGGAGCGGTACTGCAATCGGGTTGGCCATCGTGGTCGCCCCCGGAATGAATGTCAGGGTGGTCGTCCAGGCGCCGCCATCGGAGGCCAGTGCCGTATAGGGAATCAGGGTTGTCAGTGTGGCAACACCATTGTTCCCAGCAATGTTCAAATCACCGGCGAAATTGGGTGTGTTGGTGAAGATCACATTGGTCCAGTCAGCTAGCGTGAAAGTCTGTGATCCGCCAGGGGTAGCGCCGCCGGTGATGGTCAGGGAACCGGAAATAATGTTGCCCAGGGGCAGCGGATTGCCATCGGCGACAACCGTGTCATCCCAGGTGAAAGAACCGTTCCCGGTTTCACCGCCGGTGCCAGTGAAGGTGAAGCTGTGCCTCAGTTCGATGGCAAAGGCATCGGATATGAACAGCAGAAGGGCGAAAAGAGAGAGCAGGCGATAGAGATTGTGTTTTGTCATCATCACTGTTCAATCACTTCAGGTGAAGCGGCCAGGCCAACCTAACTTACCCTGGTGATACCTATAAAAAACTTACCAACACAGTGCACTTTATACGCCACACCAGGCCAGTGCAATGTTTTAGGGCCTGTTAACACTAATCCAATGCGCCCTGCTGGGTCTGTTTTTGTGTCCAGCAAGGCAGAATGAGCGTAGTTTGGTTGTTCCAAATGAGCGAATGATAACGCCGCTGGGCGCAAAAACAGACCCAGCCCTTCGGGTTGCGCCTGAAAAAGCGCCACTCAGCGTTGCTCGTCGCTCATTTGGAACAACCAAACCACGCTTCTCGCGCCTTGATTGGCGCTTTTTCAAGCGCAACAAGGCGCATTGGATTAGTGTTAACAGGCCCTAGGCCTTTCCCAGGGATTTGGAACTGCTGGTAGGCCTGGATTCCCCCTCTGGCCCATAGGTCTTGTCGCTGTTTGCAAATCCCCTCAGAACATCCAGGGCGTGGGCAACCTGATGCTGGTTGAGCTGAACGGCTCCGCCATTGATCTCATTCTGCTTCTGGCACGCCTCAAGCCGGGATGTGAGTTGATTCCACTGCTCCTGCAGCGCTGCATTGTCAGGACATTGCTGAATAAACGCCTCTGTTCCTTTACGGTCCGGGGTGAAACCCAGGGAGCCGAGCAGCTGGTTGTGCTGTAACACGCTCTGTTCAATCTGCTGCAGTTGCTGTTGCTTTTGTCCCAGCAGCTCTTCCAGCTTTTTCGATGGTGAGGATTTCAGCAGTTCAAACTCCTGGCGCAGCAGGTTGAGTAGCTGCTGTGAAAGTTCGGCTTCTATCTGTACGATTCTGACGAAGCTCATCTGCTGTTGTGGATTGATCATGATGAGTGTGAGTAGGCCTTAGTGCAGTGAAAGTTCCATCGCCAACATTTTGTCGGCGCAGGTCTGGGGATCGATGGTAAAGCTGCCATTGGCCAGTGCCTGCTGCACGGCTTCAACTTTCTGCGCATCGACGATCGGCATATTGGCAATGCGTCCTTCGAGCTCCTGAAGTTTGCCTGCATCCCCCGTGATATTCAGGCTGTCACCTCCACCTGTGGTTGAAGCGGCGGTTGCCGCTTTGCCACCTTGGGCCTTGCCGCTGCCTTTTGCTTTGCCGCTTTTACCCGTACCTTTCAGGCTACGACTTGAAAGACTGTTGATTTGAATGGGCATCGCGATACCTCAGTTTCCCGGATCTGGACTATTCTGCCACGGGCAGGGAATATTCCAATCATGATTTCAGTTTTTTTTCACCTGATTGTTTGGATTGTATACCTCAGTCGACCATCACCAAACCCTTTGATACCACTCTGGCCTCTACCTGCTTTTTCGATTTGGTGTTCATAACGGTTATCAGATCACCAGGATTACCCTGTTTCATGGCTTTCCCCTGCATCCGTACCTGGATGCCACCGGCACCGGCCACAATGGTAACCGGATCGCCACGTTTGACCGTTTTTCTCACCACCAGCATGGATGGTGTGACCACCTGGCCCCGGCGAATGGTGCGCTTCGAAGTCTGACCGGTAACTTCTTCGACGGTCTCGAAATAGCCTCGCAGCAGGTGACTGGTATCAGAGACTTTGATTTTCAGGTCCTTGGTGGTGATCGCCTGTCCCCGGGGCAGGTCGCGAACCGCAACGACCACCGGTGCCTCAATGGAGACATTGGCAGAGATATAGATTGACCAGGGACTGGGTGTCTGACAGCGGACCCCCACGGTTGTGCGGCCCAGTTTGACCCCGCCTGGTGGACTGAACGCTTCCAGCGGCGCTTCGCAGCGGGCCAGCTTGAGGCGGTGGTCCAATGGGGTGATTTTTACACTCGCCCCTGCCGTATCCTGGACCAGTGTTGTCTCCAGGTACGCTTTGGCAGCCTTCGCGATCGCCTGGTGGGCGTGGTGTTCGCTTTCCAGTGGCTGGCCCGATAAGCTGCCGGATAGTAGCAGTCCGAGCAGCAGTGTAGAGCCAAGTGTGAAAGGGTTGATCATTCGGTTTCTCCATGCGCTTCCATTGTAATTATGCAAACAATGTGCCGAAAAGAACGATCATTGAACCTGGCCTAAAGGTCAACGCTGACAAGCCGCCATACTTATTACTGTACTTCAGCGAAAACTGCATATTTGAAGGTGGCAAACCATGGCGTCAATGTTAGACAGTGTTGACCAAAGGACAAAACTGGCCGGACAAAACCGTCTTGAACTCTTGCTGTTTCGTCTTGCGGGGCGTCAGGTTTTTGGCATTAATGTGTTCAAAGTGAAGGAGGTTGTGCAGTGTCCTCCCCTGACCGCATTGCCAAGAGCCCATGAGAATATCCGTGGTGTGGCCTCGCTGAGGGGAAATAACATCCCGGTGATGGATCTCTGTCATGCCATCGGCGGACCCAAAATGGGCAATGCCACGGACTATTTCATCATCATTACGGAATACAATCGCCGTCTGCTGGCATTTCTGGTGGGCAGTGTGGAGCGTATCGTCAACACCCACTGGGAAGACATTCTGCCGCCCCCGCAAGGGGTGGGCCGCAACAGCTATATGACAGCGGTTACCGAGATCGAGGGAACCCTGGTTGAGATCATCGATGTTGAGAAGGTATTGAGTGAAGTGCTGGGTATCGATGAAGAGATCACCAAACCGATCGATACCGAAGGGGCTGACCTGGAGGCCTACAAAGTGTTGGTGGTGGACGACTCCATGGTGGCCCGCAATCAGATCAAAAAGGTGCTCGAAGAGATTGGCCTTGAAACCATTCTGGCGAAAGATGGCAAAGATGCTCTGACGCACCTTGAAGCCTGGTCTGAAGAGGGTAAGGTGAGTGATTGGCTGGCGATGGTTATCTCGGATATCGAAATGCCGAAGATGGATGGATACTCCCTGGTGAGCGCCATTCGTGATAATCCCAAGCTTTCCGATCTGTATGTGATCCTTCACTCTTCACTGAGTGGTGTGTTTAATGAGAGTATGGTGAAAAAGGTTGGAGCAAATCAGTTCCTTGCCAAGTTCATGCCCGATGAGTTGGTTGGTACCGTAACCAAACGAATGAAAGAAATTTCATAAAAATTAAACACCTAGGCATAAAATAACAATTTCTACTATGTACAATCGACACGCGGCCATTTCGTCTGCTGACTATGATGCTTTTAAGGATTTTCTCCAGCAGGCCTGCGGTATTCTGCTGGGAAACGGCAAGGAGTATCTGGTCTCGAGTCGTTTGAACAGTGTGATGAAAGAGGCGGGCATTGCCACCCTTGGTGAACTGCTGAAGCAGATCAAATCACCCATTCACTCACGCCTGAAGGTAAAGGTCATCGACGCCATGACCACCAATGAGACCTTCTGGTTTCGAGATATCGGCCACTATATCCTGCTAAAGGAGACCATCCTACCGGATCTGAATCAACAGATGAGTGGTTCCATCCGAATCTGGTCCGCCGCCTGTTCCAGCGGCCAGGAACCCTACAACATCAGTATGATTGCGGATGAGTACCAGGCGGCGAAAGGACGGGGCCGTCAGGTTCAGATTCAAGCCACCGACATCTCCAGCAAGATCCTCGATGAAGCCCGGGCGGGGGTCTATTGCGGCCTGGCGGTTGAACGGGGGTTGACCCAGGAACAGCGGCAGCGCTTTTTCAATCCGAAAGGGGATTGCCTGGAAGTGAAGCCAGAGATCAAACGGCGGGTCAATTTCAAGCCGATGAATCTGGCCGACAGCTTCCACCCCATGGGGCGCTTTGATGTGATCTTCTGCCGTAATGTATTGATCTATTTTTCAAACGAACTGAAAAAAGACATCGTTGAACGGATGGCGGATATCCTCAACCCCGGCGGCTATCTGTTTCTTGGTTCCACCGAATCGATCAATCAGCTGACCAATCGGTTCGAGATGAAAGTTGGGCATGGCGGCATCTCCTACCGACTGAAAGACTAGGCTCAACAGGCCGATGTCTATCGGCGTCTCTCGCAAACGCTCTCCTGCCAAACGCTAGTCCGCTGTTTTCATCCTATCCGGTTCCTCAATCCAACGGCAAAGCTTGCCGTTTTGCGGCAGTCGCTTGCCGTCGCACAGGTCGGTAGGCTGTACGCGCGCTCGTTCAACCCAGCAATCACCCACTGTTTCAGCCAGTTAAAGCAATTGGCATGCTCCCTGCTACTTGCTCAGTGAGTCATTTTATCCAGTGGAGCATCTGATGGACTTCGACAACCTCTTCGGCATACATGAGCGGGCCCTGGTTCTGCGCTCCCAGAGAGCGGAGATCCTATCCGCCAATCTGGCCAATGCCGACACCCCGGGTTACAAGGCGAGGGATATCGACTTCAAAGCGATGCTGCAACAGCAGATGGGCGACGGCATGCGAATGGCCACCACCAGCAGCGGCCATATCCAGGCAGAGTCAGGAACCGTGCCACCGGCACAGCTGCTCTACCGGGTGCCGAGTCAGCCTTCACTGGATGGCAATACGGTGAATAGTGAGCGTGAGCATGCGGCCTTCGGTACCAATGCCATCGAATATCAGACCAGTCTCAATTTCGTCAACAGCAAGATCAGTGGTCTTCGTAAAGCGCTGAAGGGTGAATAGTCATGTCCATCTTCAAGATATTTGATACGGCAGCAACCGGCATGGGCGCCCAGACACTGCGCATGAATCTGGTGGCCAGCAACATGGCCAATGCGGATGCGGTAAGCAGCAGTCTCGATGAGACCTATCGTGCCAGACAGCCGGTGTTTCAGACCATGCTCGATCAGTTCAATCCGGATGCGGTTGCCCATGGTGTCCGCATGGCCGGTGTGGTGGAGAGTGATGCACCGTTGATTCAGGAGCATGCACCGGATCATCCGCTGGCCAACGAAGAGGGTTATATCTTCCGTTCCAACGTCAATATGGTTGAAGAGATGGCCAACATGCTCTCAGCCTCCCGTTCTTATCAGAGCAATGTGGAAGTGGCGAATTCCGCCAAGCAGTTGTTGCTTGCCACCCTGCGCATGGGTCAATAAGGAGACCGTTATGACAACCGGCATCGTTTCCGCCTACAACCAATATGAAGACATCGGCCTGGTCAGAGAGCCAGAGACCAATCAGTCCGAACAGGGACAACTCGGCCTGGAAGACTTCATGAATCTACTGGTCACCGAGCTGACCCATCAGGATCCTTTCAAGCCGATGGAGAACTCCGAGATGGCCACCCAGGTCTCTCAATTTGCCACCGTATCGGGGATTGGGGATCTGAATGACTCGTTTAATGATCTGCGTGGCGCATTGACTTCCAACCAGGCCTTGCAGGCAGCCAGTCTGGTCGGTCGGGATGTGCTGGTTGAGAGTAATGTGGGTGTATTGAACGAAGGCGAGACCGTACAGGGCAGTCTGGTACTGCCGGCCTCGGCCAGCAACATCACCCTCCGGGTTACCAACAGTACCGGCGAACTGGTACGTGAGCTGCCGCTTGGTACCCATGAGGCGGGTAACCTCTCCTTCAGCTGGGACGGCTATGACGATGCCGGTCACTATGCGGGTGACGGCTTCTACCAGATTACCGCCACTGCCAGCGTCGATGATGCCGAGATGGCCCCCACCGTACTGGTATCGGCCCAGGTGGAGAGCGTCAATCTGGGTGGTTCAGGCGGTATCCAGCTCAACCTGGACGGCCTGGGGCAGGTCTCCATGAATGACGTGGTACAGATTCAATAAACAAAAGGTTTTTAGATTGGATGGGCGGTGTCCATTCAGTGAATAGACAGGAGAAAAAAGATGGCATTTCGTATCGCACTGAGTGGTCTGGATGCAGCTTCCACCGATCTGGAAGTTACCGGACACAATATCGCAAACGCCAGTACCGTTGGTTTTAAACAATCCCGCGCCGAGTTTGCAGATATCTATGCCAACTCGATCAGCGATGTGAGCAGTTCGGTGCCAGGTCGTGGTGTGCGGGTGACCCGGGTTGCCCAGCAGTTCTCCCAGGGTAGTACCGAGTTCACCTCCAACAATCTGGATATGGCAATCAATGGTGAAGGCTTCTTCGTGATGGAAGACTCAGCTGGTGATCGTTCCTACTCCAGGGCCGGGGCATTCTCCGTGGATCGTGATGGTAACGTGGTTGACCAGGCCGGATCCAGGCTGCAGATCTTTCCGCGTATCGGAACAACCGGCAGCCTGTTCAACACCGGTTCAACTGTCGACCTCAACCTGCCGGTGGTTTCGGGTACACCGCAAACCACCTCAAGCATCGACGCAACCCTGAATCTGAGTGCTTCCGAGCAGCCGCCTGCCGTCGCCCTGGATCCGACTGCGGCGACCTTTACCTTTCCACCCGATCCATTGAGTTACAACCACTCAACCGCAACCACCATATACGACTCACTGGGTACCGCGCATACTGCAACCATGTTCTATGTCAAAGTGGCGGATAACCAGTGGAATGCCTTCAGTTTCGTCGATGGTAACAATGTCACGGTGGGTGGTAACACCTTTGCCGATATCCAGTTCACCAACAGTGGCGCCCTGGCCGTCAGCACCGGTGATGTGGATGCCCTGGGTAATGTTGTTATCGACGATTTCAACCCAGGCGGTGGTGCGGCCGATATCAGTGGTATGACCTTCAACTACAGTGCCACCTCACAATTCGGTTCTGGATTTGCCGTTAACGAACTCTCCCAGGATGGTTTCACCTCAGGCCGACTGAGTGGTGTGGATGTGGATGATTCCGGCATTGTATTCGCCCGTTTTACCAACGGACAATCAGAGCCTCTGGGTAAGATTGCCCTGGCGCGTTTTTCCAACACCCAGGGTCTGCGTCAGATCGGCGATACCAACTGGGCGGAATCCTTCGCCTCGGGTGATGTGCAGATTGGTGAGGCCGGTACCAGCAGTTATGGACTGATCCAGTCCGGTGCGCTGGAGAATTCCAATGTGGATTTGGCCAAACAGTTGGTCAACCTGATCACGGCACAACGTAACTTCCAGGCGAATGCGCAGGTGATCACCACAGCGGATGCGGTAACCCAGACCGTCATCAATATCAGATAGTCATGACTTCTGATTGACTCTCAAGATTCGTAGGGTGCGGCATTCCGTACCCTACTCTGATCACACCTAGGGTTGGGCAGTCCCACTGAGTTCCTGGCAATCACCACTCCCTGATTTACTGACCAGGTTTTAGCAAGAAACGCTCAACGCTGTTGATAACCTCGGTATTCTGCAAGATGCGCATATGACCGAGCCCCCTGGTTATCTGGAGTTCACTGCCCGTCCAGGCGGCGTGTACCGCTCTAGCATTGGAAACCGGGATATATCGATCCCGCGAGTCATGAATGATCAAGCCTGGAAGTTCGGCAGCTCGAACCCATTCCGGTAGGGATAACCTGGACCACATCTCTTCACCAAATCGTTGCTCAAGACGGCGCTTCACTTGATTGACTACCGCAGTATTCATTCCCAGGATTTTAATAAACTGCTGCAATAGGGTAGTGACGTCCTTGGGTGGTGAAATACAGACCACAGAGCTGGCCCGGGCACCGTTTGCGATTGCATGCAGAGTGCACATGCCACCAAAAGAGTGGGCGACTACGGCCGTATCTTCCCCGGACTCTTGCAGTAGTTGAGTGATAACACCACTGATTTCAAGGATGTCTGTACTGTTACCTGAAGATTGACCATGTCCAGGCGCATCAAATGCAGTGACCTGGAAGCCCTGACCCACCAGCGCCTCCACCAGCGAGGCCATCTGCCCGGCATTGCCGTTCCACCCGTGTGTCAGCAACACGGGCGCACCCTCGCCCCATCGATAGATGCAGACAGACTTGGTGCCAAATCTTCTGACTTCAGTGCTGGCCCGCGCCAATACCCGTTGCTCATCAAGAGTCACGGAACGATGCTGGGTGCGATACCAGAAGAATGTGGCCAGTCGCCCGGCCAGATAGGGAGATACCCGTGTCAGGGCGGAGAAGGCGCACTGAATCGGTGTGCGTTTGTGCATGTTTTTGCGCTTGCTTGGTGCGGATATGGCTTGTGTGGTCGATAGGGGCATCTTCGTTCTCCTCAGGGCAGATTGCCGGTGTTGAAAAAAATATAGCCCTGGACTAGGGTGTCAGTAAGAGTCATAAATGACATCTTTAATGCTATATTCGCCATCATGAAAACAGCCGTAACCGTTGCCATAGTCGTGATAGAAGAGTGCATGGCCTCGGCCATTGCCGGTTCCATCGATATGCTCTACGCAGCCAACAGAATCAGTGAGGCGATGGGTAAACAGCAACTGCCCCGTTTCGAGTGGAAAGTGGTTTCCGTGTCAGGCCTGCCGGTGAAAACAGGCAATGGCATGCTGCAGGCGGTGGATTGCAGCTTAAAGGGAATACGCCATGTGGATGTGGTCTACATTCCCGGAATGTCTGTCATCGATGAAACCCGCCTGGTCAACATCCTAGAAAACAACCGACCGCTGATCGATTGGCTGGCCAAGCGCGCCGCCGGGAAGAGCCTGATCACCAGCAGTTGCACCGGCAGTTTTTTCGTTGCTGAAGCCGGTTTACTACAGGACAAGCAAGCCACCACTGGCTGGCCCGTGGAAGGCCTTTTTGCGGCCAGATATCCGGATATCCGGCTGGACAGCAGCGAGTTGCTGGTGGCCGCGGGTTCCATTCTCAGTGCTGGTGCATCCACCTCCTATCAGGACTTGATGCTGGAAGTCATTCGGCGTTTCAGCCATAGCCGGGTTGCCCATTTGACCGCCCGTTACCTGTTGCTCGACAGCAGTCGACACTCGCAGGCCGCCTTTCGTGTCAGCAGTGTGCGTAAATATGATGACCCGGTGGTTACCAAGGCCCATGAACTGATGCAGAAGAATCTGAGTGATCCACAGCCGGTTCCTGAACTCGCCGCACACCTGAATGTCAGTGACAGGACACTGATCCGGCGATTTAAAAGCGCAACGGGTCAGGGACCCAATGCCTGTTTACAAAACCTAAGGATCGACCGGGCAAAGTGGCTGCTTGAGAGTACTGGCAAGTCTCACGAAAGCGTAGCCAATAGCGTGGGTTATACAGACGTCAGTTCCTTCAGACGTCTGTTCAAGCGCAGCATCGGCATGACCATGGGCGAATATCGAAAGCGTTTTAGAAGCAGACGTCAGACTGGGAGGTCGACCCCGATGCACAGGTTTCAGAAGCGTGCCTGACCGGATGGTTTCCAGCGCCACCAGCTGGTTTGCAATGATTCACTGAAATGGTACATATACAAATCTATTCACCGACAATTTTTTGTTAGCTATCAGAATGATAGACGCCATAGTAGTGTTATCTCCACTGATGGTTATTTGCGAGATTTCGCCTATTGCGAAGTAAAAAATTACTTTGTCTGAACTCACAAAATATGGGTGCAAAGATGCAATGTAGCGTGTTGATTGCTAACACTCGTTTAGTGTCGGAGTTTTTTACACTCTAGTGATGGTTTGTTTAAATTCGATATAATATAGTAGTTAAATTCCTATTTTTATGTGGTGTTGCCTGTAAATACAGTGAGTTATAAATAGTGGCAGCATATTTGCTAGTATCTGGGTATCGAACAATCGTTATTATAGGTACTCACAGAATGAATCGATCTCAAATAGTTGCTGCAGTTTGTCTGCTAACTGTTAGTGGGTTTGCTCACAGTAATTTGATTGTGAACGGTGGTTTTGAGTCACCCGGTATTACCAGTGGCTGGACCTACGGAGCGGATCCCACAGGGGGTTGGCAGGGTGACAATATTGAAGTCTGGGCCTCCGGCTTTCTGGGTGTTGATTCTTACGAAGGCAGCCAGCATGGTGAACTGAATGCCCATGCCTACGATGGAACCGCCTGGAGTATTTATCAGTCTTTCAATTCCGTATTGTCTGACGTGTATGACATCAGCTTCGCCTATCGTGCCAGACGGAATAGCTCGGAAGCCTTTCGGGTCACTTTGGAAGATGACAGTGGCACTATCCTGGATCAGCTCGTTGATGACCATGTGACCGGCCAATGGAACTTCTTTGCGGATAGCTTTTTGGGTACTGGTAGTGAAATTACATTGACCTTTACCTCAGTCACCCCGACGGCAGGCACTGTAGGCAATTTCCTCGATGCGGTTGCAGTGACGAAAAAAGTGCCTGAGCCTTCGACTTTGGCGCTGTTTGGTGTCGGTTTGGCTGGATTGGCCTACAGATCCCGTCGGCGCAAGCAAGCTTAACCAAAACTCCTTAGCTACGGTTTTGGAAATCCAGCTTCTCCCGAAGCTGGATTTTTTTTGCAAGCTACGGTGGCAAGGATATACAACAGACTAAGCGTACTTGGTCCCAGAGTTAACTATCTTTTAGTTATTATTTAAGTTTGTTAAAAAACCGTGATAGGAATCTCCAACAAGGTTATCGATAAGCCTGAGAACGTATGGGGAGGGTGGATGTTTGATGCTAGCCCTACTGACTCAAGAGAGTCAGCCTGTGAGCTATTCTTCAAGTCTGATTTACGGGAAAATGACACTGTCTAACATTCAGTGTCAACCATCAAAAGAATAAGAAGCGGTTCTTGTGGTGTAAGTACTTTCTCTAAATGTGGTGAAATATGAGTAAGCCGATAATTATCCTTTGGAGTATTTTAAGTTTTATCGTATCGGGAATATACGTCTTTTACGGCTTGATGATGTTGCAAGTTGAACAGTTACCAACACTACAATTTATTGCCGCTACAATGGCATTTGGCTATGGATTAATAACAATTTATTTATTGTCACTAGCTTGGACAAAAACTGATAAAAGCCTAGTGCAAATGACGAAGTATATAGTTGTAACTATGTTCGTTGCACAGATTGTTCTTACTCTTGATGTTGGGATGATAAGTGGATTTGAGTGGCTTGGTATTCTGATTGTATCGCTAATGGTAGGGATAAATTGGATCTCAATTAAAAGTGTTACAGAATACCATAACCAGGTTTAACAACGATCTCTTGCCGACTATCTATCTGTGGCTTTATAAGAACCTTAGTTCGAGAATTCCCCCTCTAATCGATTGCTAAGCTGAATAAAGAAGTTAAATCAATTAAATACATTTCTGGATTTTCGGCTTTTGAACTGCTCACACAAAGATAAGTATTGCTGGGTGCTGCTTGGCATCGATGTTCTCGCTCGGGTGATGTCTGCGATCAGTTCAACTCCCTGTTCCAGCATGTAACGGGCATCGAATTCATCCAAAATGTCATTTCCGGTTTTTGATTCTGCTTGTTCTGCTGTGTGGCGTGTTATTGCTTCTCCGGCTACGACGAACTCTACCCAAGCGTCAAAAATATCGGGATCGGTTCTGAGAATCTCACACTTTCTTCGCGCCATACAGGCATAGTGTCTGATCATCGATTCCATCTCCTGAAGTCCGTGGTTGTTCCGCAGGCATCCGACCATGTGTTCGGCGACTTCATCGATATTCTGCATGGTGAGTGCTATCTTCACATAGCGGGATTGGTAGAAATCCTCGATCGACATAACGAAGGCTTTAAAAGGTTCACCCCATAACTCATCGATTCCTGCATCGCCATTTCGATGGCGGGCCAGCTTGCCGAGCTCCAGTGCCTCCTGCAGGCACTCTCCGCAGGTGCGCATCAACTCATTATCGGGTTTTATATGAACACCACAGGCTTCAAGTTCGACCAGTTGCTTAAAGATATCCGCTGCGCGATTGAACAGAGCACCTGCCAACATTGCGCCTCTTACCCGCTTCTTCCTGGGGTCTGATTCAATCTCGTAATCGGTTCGAACCTTGTCAAGCAGGCGTCCAGGGATATTGATTCCATGCTCCATATGGTTGAATAAACGGCGGGTGAGGGATTGAATCAGCAGTTTTTTGTCAGACAGGTTGTCCACCGGTGCATGGTAGCGCTTGATCCAATAGCCGTCGTAGAAAATTCGCTCCACCCCGTCGATGACTTTCATAGTGCCGTTTTCTGGAATCTCGTCATTCATGTTGATCGCTATTTATTTTTTCAATCAGATGATATCCACCAAGTGAGTGACAACATAATAGATTATTTTAGTAGGATTTGTTGATTCAGATATGAATGACTAATATTGAGAGATAAAGGCTCGGGGGAATAGGTGATATGAGATCTTTTTCGTTACCTGCATTTTTAAGCGCTATGATCACGATCTGCTTTAACACACAGGTCGTTGCGGAGCCTGTCAATCAGGTGGTTTTGGCGTCCGAGATCAACTGGGAACAGTTAAATCCTGCCCGTGGTGACAAAAGCCCTCAAGCGGGAACACTCTGGGGAGACAGGAAAGGGAGTGTGCCAACTGGCTTTCTTGCCAAGTTTGTGGATGGATTCTCGTCGCCGCCTCACATTCATAACGTCACCTACAGAGCTGTGGTCATAAGTGGAACAATCCATAACGATGATCCTGATGCGGCGGATATGTGGATGCCTGCCGGTTCCTTCTGGACTCAGCCAAAAGGTGAGGTGCACATCACCTCAGCCAAGGGTAGTACCAATATTGCATTGGTTGAAATAGAGAGAGGGCCCTACCTGGTCCTGCCGGTTGAGAAGGCATTTGACGCTGGGGAGAGGCCGATTAATGTGGTTGCGTCGAATATCGTTTGGGTTGATCCCAAAGGGGGTGCGCTCTCCTCTGACGGACCTAAGGTTGCCTATCTTTGGGGTAGCCTGAAAGCGGGTCAGGCCAATGGTACTTATGTTAAATTACCAGCTGGATTTGAAGGCAGTATAAAAAGCAGTGGATCACTATTTCGCGCCGTTGTGATAAAGGGTGTTGCTCAATATCAGGTTAGTGAAGCTGAGCTAAAACACCTGCTTCCAGGTAGTTATTTCGGCTCCAAGGGAGCTTCGACACATCAACTCTCAACCACGGCGGGTGAAGAGAGCCTCATTTATATACATACAAACGGTAAGTACGAAATTGTTCCGAAGTAGTGTCTATCGGGCGAACAGGTCTATCTTAACTCTTTAATCAGTCATAAGGTAAAGGGCTGTATTGGTATCTATGTCCACACAGCTGTCCCGTTAACTTCGAAGCTTATGTAGTTAACTGATGAATTGTCTTTAGCTTCTCTTGCAGATTGGGCGTTGAGTCATAAAAAACTCGTGCAGCAGGGGATCAAAGCTGCTGTCTTTCACTCACATGAAACGCTTCGCGTACACCCTCTCCCCAACCCCTCTCCCGTAAAGGGAGAGGGGCTTTAAGATCTGTGTGGGTTAGACTGAAAGTTAGTGGCGCCGCAATGAAATGTCCACGTTGTTTACCGTTACGAATAAAGGCTACCGCCTGTTTTTTGTGCATGATGGCTGTGATCGACTTTTGGATGTTGATTGTCCGCGCACTCTATTACAGCAGCCACTCCAATCACTTTCAGTAAATGGGCATCCAGACCCAAATTTACATTCATGAAAGGATGCCTAACGAGGTTTAACGCTGGTAGAGCGCTTCCAATTCAGCAACCCCAAGTTTGTGGCTATTGAGCATGTAACCTACCAATGCGGCCGAACTTTCAGGTGAAATTTCCAGTTGTTTCACATCCAAAGCAAATACTCTGAATTGGTAACGGTGAGCCTTGTCACCCTTTGGTGGGCAGGCGCCGCCAAACCCCGCTGAACCATAATCGGTGCGGTGCTGGACCATGCCGGGCACACCGTACTCAGATCTGGGATTGCCTGTGCCCGACGGCAGCTCCTTTACTTTTAGTGGTATGTTGTAGGCGATCCAGTGCCACCAGCCACTACCGGTAGGGGCGTCCGGGTCATAGGCCGTAACGGCAAAGCTTTTCGTGCCTTTCGGTGCGTTGTGCCAAGTTAGTTGAGGCGAGGTGTTTCCACCATTACAGCCGAAACCTTGATATTCCTGAGCTTTGGGCATTGGTTTACCGGCTTCGATGTCGGTGCTGGTGAGCTCAAAACCCTGTGCCAATGGAGATAATGTTAAGGTCATGGCTGCTATAAGCAGTTTGTATGAAGGCATGGAGGTCTCCTGCAAGCGTAAAATAACAGTTATTATCAGTCAGTCGGACAGCTACTGGATATCGCAGACATTGATATCCATTGATGCGTGGGCCTTTTTCCGGCTTACGCGACTGCCAGTAACGTCAAAAAATTAACTGACACTATCAGGATAGGGATCTTGTGCGGGCAGATTCGCCTCAAGCGCTCGATTTCTGCTCTTCATCGCTCACACGGGTCTTTTTCAGCTCTATGGGAGAGAGGCCGAAGCGACGTTTGAATCGTTCACTGAAACGGGAGTGGGAGCTATAGCCTACAGCTTCGGCAATCTGACCCACTGGCCAGAAGGTCTCCTGGAGGAGGGCGAGGGCGGCCACCATACGGCTCTCTTCCAGCACCTCTCGGAAGCCAATCCCTTCTTCGCTGAGACGTCGGCGCAGTGTTGATTCGCCGATGCCAAGCCGGCGACAGACCTCTCCGGCACTCCAATCCCGTGCAGGATCATGCGTAATAAGTTGGGCAACCCGTGCGTGCCAACTGGCCTCACGGTCGAGCAGGAGATTGCCGGCAACACCGGTGCGTGCCAGTAGCATCAGGATCTCGACCTGACGGTGTCTGGCCAGGGTAGGATCAACCGGGTGGCGGATACACCATTCAACCCATTGGGCCATGGCGGCTACCAGGTCCATGGGTGCTGATACATTCCATAATGGTTGGGTATCAGCTGGAATTTCCGAGCCATAACTGCGCCTGAATTGTGCAATGCTCTCCTGGGAAAATGCCATGGCAAGGCCGAGATAGGGTCTTCCCTGATGATCGGGGTGGTTGCCGACTTCTACGCTAGCGCCACCGGGGAGCAGCAACAGCTCGCCAGGTAGGACCTCAATCCGTCGTTCACCCAAGGCAATGATCTTGCGCCCGCTTACCACCAACACGATGAGGGGCTGGTGAATGGGGACATTGCGTAGAGCCTGTGCCTGTCTGCAGTGAAAAACACCTACACCGCCGAGTGGGGTGTGTTGCGAATCAGCGTCGAGGTGGTTTAACAGAGTGTCGCGAATACCCCTCAGAAGTCGACGAGCCGGCTGACTGGGCTCTGTGATACGGGGATCTGCCGTGGATGATGATCCAGCTGAATTCCGGTGATGACTCAAGTAATCTTGAAGCTGATCTTGATTCTGCTTGTGTTCAGGCTGTCCGGACATCATGTCTCCTATCAAGCTAACCCGGAATGGCTTGTTGATCTGTAGCAAAGTATGACAGTAAATCGGCTACAGAATAACTGTTATTAAACATGATTTATTCTGCCAGCATGGCGACATAGACAAAATCTCCCAATCAACATCGCATTACGGCGAACAATCAGGTAGAAGAGTCAAAGTCCGATTGTGGTTTGATCGGCATCTGAAGCCGTGCTGAGGTTGTATATTCTGTTTGATCGCCAGGGTGTCAACAATGATAGATTGAGGTGGTTAAAAACTGGCGTCATCAGAGTCTCCCACTTTGATTGCGTTTCTGTCCACCAGCGCCACTGTGATCTGACAGTCGATATAGCTCAATTTACGATCTGTGTATTTCATTCTCACGATCAGAAATCGATCAGTCACACAGAATTTTCGAACTTTGGGTTATTCCATTGCTAACGATACGATTTCCAGATTATGCATATTCAGGTGTGTGGAAGCCGGCATACACAAAATACATTTAAGTCAGTTATCTTTGTATCGTATTCGATCACTTTTAAAACCAGCCACTACAAGCGTGATGAAACTGGAGCAAACGTTATCCACAGAATGCGCTAAATTAGGTTTACGTAGAGGTCGAGGATAGTGATCCATGAGCAAAAACCCGGTAACCATCTATTATGGCGAGTCACTCGGTCGGTATGGGTTTGGCGATGGGCATCCCTTCGGCCCTGACCGGATCGAGGCTTTCTGGCAGGAGACAGTGAAACGAGGTCTGGATAAGCAGGTAACCATCGCAACGCCTCAACAGTGTGATGACACACCACTACTTGCCTTCCATACAGAGAGTTACATTAATCTTGTAAAACGACAATCTGCCGCAGGTGGAGGCTATCTGGATCAGGGTGATACCCCTGCGTTTGCTGGGGTATATGAGGCTGCCACCACGGTGGTTGGGTCGGTATTGGCTGGTATGAATCAGATGCTTTCCGGGGATCACCCCAAGGTGTTTGTACCGATCGCCGGGCTGCATCATGCCAAGCGTGATTCCGCTGCAGGCTTCTGTGTCTTCAATGATGCGGGTGTGATGATCGAGAATCTGCGCCTGACCCAGGGAATCAGTCGTATCGCCTATGTGGATATCGATGCCCACCATGGCGATGGCGTCTTCTACGCATTCGAGTCCGACCCGGATCTGATCTTTGCCGATATTCATGAGGATGGTCGCTTTCTCTATCCTGGTACCGGTGCTGTTGAGGAGAGAGGCAAAGGGGCGGGGAAAGGGTGTAAGCTCAACCTGCCGCTCCCGCCATTGGCGGATGATGAGATGTTCCACAAGGTTTGGCCGATGGTTGAGGAGTTTGTTCGACAGGCCAAACCTGAACTGATCATTCTTCAGGCAGGTGCGGATAGCGTTGAAGGGGATCCCATCACTCACATGGCTTTTACACCGGCTGCCCACGCCCATGCAGCAGCCAGTTTAAGTCGACTCGCCAATGAGTTTTGCCAAGGGCGCTTTATCGCTTTGGGTGGGGGAGGCTACAATCGGACCAATCTTGCGCTGGCCTGGAACGATGTGGTCAAGGCGATGGTGGAGTCTGGCTGAAATTGACTCTGAACCCAAAGGATCACTTCAAATACCACTCCCGGGAATTCGGGGTTTATAAACAATAATTTTAAACCGTATTTCGGACAATATTCTCTGTATGAGTATTACATCCCCCTCCAAAGTCAACCTTGGGCTTTTTCCCACACCCATCACCAAGCTCAGTCGTCTAAGTTCACTTCTGAACGGCCCGGAAATATTCATGAAGCGGGATGACCTGAGCGGTTTGGCGCTCGGAGGCAACAAAACCAGAAAACTTGAGTATCTGTTTTACGATGCGATAAGCAAGGGTTGCGATACGGTGGTAACGGCAGGTGCTGCGCAGTCAAACCACTGCCGACAAACAGCCGCTGCTGCCGCTCTACTGCATAAGGGGTGCCATCTGGTGCTGGGTGGCGAACCACCCGATATTGCAGATGGCAATCTTCTGCTGGATAAGCTGTTTGGTTCCCGTGTGCATTGGCGTGGCGCTCATCGCAAAGGTGAGGATATTCCTGAGATTGTTGAAGCGTTGAAGAGAGAGGGCAGCCAACCCTACATGATTCCCTATGGTGGCTCGAATGAAATTGGCGCTTATGGTTTTGTCCACGCCATGGCGGAACTGGAGATGCAGTTGGATACTTCGGCAATCACCCACATCGTTTTTGCTTCGAGCTCCGGTGGCACGCATGCCGGTATGATGCTGGGCAGGGTTTTGTTGCATAAGGCGTATCGTTTGATCGGCATCAACATCGACAAAGGTGAAAACAACACGATCCCTTTCGATGATTTCATTATCGATCTGGCAAACAGAACCAGTCTCTCTATCAACAGTAACCACCGTTTCACGACTCAAGATCTGATCCTCAACGGGGATTATGTCGGAGAGGGATATGGGGTAATTGGTGAACTGGAAAGAGAGGCGATCTCTTTGATGGCTGAAAATGAAGCCATTCTGCTCGATCCGGTCTATACAGGCAGGGCGATGGGTGGTTTGATCGATATGATCCGTGGCGGTGAATTCAGCAAAACAGATAAAGTCCTTTTTTGGCATACCGGCGGGATTCCTGCACTGTTCGCCTATGCAGACTCCCTTTAGGCCGGATCGATTGTCTGATAATCCGGATCAGGCTGTGTAGAGCTGGGAAGCCACCAGGTAGGAGGCAAACAGCAGCCAGGAGAGTGTGAGCAGTACCCAGGGCAGCTTATTGGGCGATTGCGGCAGAGCGTCGCTGTTATTAGGTTGCTCGGTTGTTTCAGCATCGGGCTGTTTACTGCGTTGTTCCTTCTTGCGGCGTTTGTCCATCTCCCTGAGCTTGGCCTTGTGCTGCTTTTTGTACTGATCTATGCCTTTCTGGATACCCATAGCGATCAGTTTGGTTTGTTCCTTGGTCTGACCTGGGCGCTGAGTGGCGCGGGCGATCTGCATGGCTTCAGTTACAGTCTCTTGGGAGGGGGTCTGGTTGTTTTTGCTTTTGGCCATCTGTGTTTATCAATTGATTATGGTCGTGACATTATCGCGAATTTTTGGATTTTTTAGAATCTCAAATGACGTTATACGATTTTGTGTTAGGTCAAGTTTTTTATCGATTCGGTAAACCGGCTTTATAACGGTGAGGCAGCGGTAGTAAGTTGTTATGGAATATCGAACAGTGAGAAGTTGTAGGGCTTGTTAACGACAGGCCAGTAATCCCTTAAAGGTAGAATCTATGGCAATGTAGGAACGGATTTCATTGTATAGCTTAAGTAAGGAAAGATAAATGATAGGGAGGAGTTGGGGGCTTATCCTCAATTTGATCCCACTTATGGTTATCCGGTCAGCTACTATTTCGACAAAACAGATAACAGTTGTGATGGAGAATCGTTGTTGATCAGAGATTTTCAGTAGAGCATTCATAGGTGGTTTGGATCTTCAAGCAGTTGAGTGGAGGTCTTTTTTACAGACATTCAACAGAAGATATTCTCATCAGACCCTATTTGGTGGGGCATAGCCCCACCCTACACCCTGAAATCCATGGTAGGGTGGGGCCATGCCCCACCAAATAGGGTCTGAGTAAGCACCATTCAGGGTTGTTTTTTATGGCCTTGTGCAGATTATGAATCTTTGATCGTCAGTCACTGCCCTGGCTTATACCTTGCAAAATTAAGTGCTAGATTGCTTTCAGCTAGATGAAACGTATTTATTCCGGACACTAGGGCCTATTGGATTCTTGTTAACAGGCCCTAGTGGGCTGGTGCCGGGATGACCTAGGCAGAATGAATCCCTTTCTCCTTTCTGAAGTCTGCTTGAAATACTCATTAACTCCTATCTTCAATCTTCATAGCAGCTGTTTTTACAGACTGGTCCGTAAATTGCAGACTTCTTGTCAAAGTCGACCAAGTGAAGATTTCAAGACAGGAGCCAAACCATGGATCGCATGCTTTACGTCGCGATGAGCGGTGCCAAAGAGACGCTGATGGCACAGGCGAGCAACTCCAACAATCTGGCCAATGTGAACACCCCGGGATTCATGGAAGATCTCAACCAGTTCCGCAGTATGCCTGTGTTTGGGCCCGGTTACCCCACCCGGGTCTACGCCCTGGACGAGCGCCCGGACATCAATTTCCACAAGGGCAGCCTGCAGACCACCGGCAATCCCCTGGATGTGGCGATCAATGGCGAGGGCTATTTTGCTGTACAGGCCCCGGATGGCTCCGAGGCCTATACTCGCCGTGGCGATCTCAAAGTGGATGCCAATGGCCTGGTGACGAACGGCGAAGGTTTGCCGGTGATCGGCAATGGTGGACCGCTTGCCTTGCCGCCCATGGAGCGTCTCGAGATCGCGCCGGACGGCACCATCACGATTCTCCCCGAAGGCGCCACCCCGGAAGCACTGGCCATCGTTGACCGGGTCAAGATGGTCAATCCACCACGGGACGCGCTCTACAAAGGCGAAGATGGTCTGTTGCGCATGAAAGAGGGGGGTGAGGCGGACGCGGATGCCGCTACCCAGCTGGTTTCAGGCAGCATCGAGAGCAGCAACGTAAATGTGGCTGACGCTCTCGTAAACATGATTGAGCTTTCGCGCAAATTCGAGCTGCAGGTGAAGATGATGAAAAACGCCGAAGAGATGGATAAGGCATCGGCCAGCCTGATGAATATGAGCTGATGTTGGCAGGCAATTTGCACAATACCTATTAAACAGTAACGCAACGAGGAAGAGACTATGTACCCGGCACTGTGGATCGCTAAAACCGGATTGGATGCTCAGCAGACCAACATGTCTGTGATCTCCAACAATCTCTCCAATGTAAATACCACCGGCTTCAAGCGTGACAGGGCCGTGTTCAATGATCTGATCTACCAGAACCTGCGCCAGGTAGGTGCTCAATCCTCTGAGAATACCGAGCTGCCATCGGGTCTGATGGTCGGCACCGGTGTGCGGGTGGTGGCGACTCAGAAAGAGCACAGCCAGGGCAATATCGTACAGACCGGCAACTCCCTCGATGTGGCGGTTCAGGGTAAAGGCTATTTCCAGGTACTGCATCCGGACGGCAATATCGTCTATACCCGTGACGGTACCTTCAGTCTTACGGCAGACGGCAATATCGTCACCCCCAACGGCTATGAACTGCAGCCGGCGATGACCGTACCCAGCAACGCCACCAGCCTGACCGTCGGTTCAGACGGTGTGGTCTCGGCACTGGTTTCCGGTAACAGTACCCCGACCCAGATCGGTCAGGTTGAACTGGGCTACTTCGTCAATCCCCAGGGTCTGGAGCCGATTGGCGACAACCTGTTCCGTGAGACCAATGCCAGCGGTGGGGTGAACACGGCGATCCCCGGAAATGACAGTACCGGTACCTTGATTCAGGGGGCGTTGGAGAGCTCGAATGTGAATGTGGTTGAAGAGCTGGTGAATATGATCGAGACACAGCGGGCCTACGAGATGAACTCGAAAGCAATCTCCACTACGGACGAGATGCTCTCCTACGTCAATCAGCAACTTTAACGGGATAACGGGGTGATGGGCAGACTACACAAAATCTCCTGGTTGGGTTTGATGATGTTGGCGATGGTCGGTTGCCAGAGCAGCGCCCCTGTGCGTGATGCCGCCTATGCGCCGATCCGTCCAGTGCTGCCGCCACCGGCGCCTACCGGCAACGGCTCCATCTATCAGTCGGGTTACGAGAATGCCTGGTTTGAAGATCAGCGCGCCCGTCGGGTTGGCGATCTGTTGACCGTGCAGCTGGTTGAAAGCACCCAGGCGAATAAATCCGCCTCTACCTCAACATCGAAGAGTTCAAACAACAGCCTGACCAGCCCGACGTTGTTCGGTCAGGCGATGGAGTTCAATGTGCCCGGATTCGTGCCCATCGCCAACAACAAGGATGTCAACCTGGGATTCGATCTGGCCTCCGAGAATGATTTCAGCGGTGACGGCAGCGCCTCCCAGAGCAACGCTCTGAGCGGCAGTATCACTGTCTCGGTGATTGAAGTGCTGCCCAACCGAAACCTCTACGTGCGTGGTGAAAAGCGTATCGGAATCAATCAGGGTACCGAGTATGTTCGGCTCTCCGGCATTGTGCGGCCCAGTGACATCTCCCCCACCAATACCGTCGTCTCGACTCGTATTGCCGATCCGACCATTACCTATAAAGGTGAAGGTGCGTTGGCGGATGCCAACTCCATGGGTTGGCTCTCCCGGTTCTTCAACAGTGTGCTCTCTCCCTTCTGAGGTATCTGAGATGAAAGCTCTTGTGAAACGCTTCTTACTGGTTCTGGCCGTCATGATGATGACTGCACAACCCCTGTTGGCTGAGCGCATCAAAGATCTGGCGTCGATCCAGGGGGTACGTAACAACCAGTTGATCGGCTACGGTCTGGTGGTGGGGCTGAACGGGACCGGCGATAAGGATACCGATTCACCCTATACCATCAACAGCCTGAAAAACCTGCTCTCCCAGTTGGGTGTGCAGATCCCTGAAGGGGTCAACATCAAACCAAAGAATGTGGCGGCGGTAATCGTGCATGGCGATCTGCCCCCATTCAGCAAAGTCGGCCAGAAACTCGATATCACCGTCTCCTCTCTGGGTAATGCCAAAAGCCTGCGCGGCGGCACCCTGTTGATGACTCCATTGAAAGGTGCCGACGGCAACAACTACGCCCTGGCCCAGGGTAACCTGGTGGTGGGTGGTCTGAGTGCGGAAGGTCAGGACGGTTCCAAGCTGACCGTGAATATTCCCAGTGCCGGGCGGATACCGAACGGTGCGACGGTGGAGCGGGAAGTCCCCAACAGTTTCAACAAGGCGCCGTTGCTGACCCTGAATCTGAATGATGGTGACTTTACCACCGCAATGCGGGTCGCCGAGTCGATCAACCTGACCATCGGCCCGGGTACCGCCAAGGCGGTGGATTCCACCTCCATCCGGGTCAATGCGCCGATCGATCCGGGCCAGAAGGTCACCTTCATCTCCATGCTCGAAGAGCTTGAAGTCAAACCCGGTGTCGCCTCGGCCAAGGTGATTGTCAACTCCAGGACCGGTACCGTGGTGATCAACAATCAGGTTCGGGTCTATCCCGCAGCGGTATCCCATGGCAACCTGGTGGTCAGCATCAGCGAGGATCCGGCGGTTTCCCAGCCGGCGCCGTTCTCCCGCGGTGGTAACACCGAAGTGGTTCCCCAAAGCCAGATCACTGTGACCGAAGAGGGGCAGAACCATATGTTTCTCTTCAATCCCGGTGCTTCACTTGATGAGGTAGTGCGTGCCGTCAATCAGGTGGGCGCCGCTCCCAGTGATCTGGTGGCTATTCTTGAGGCGTTGAAAGAGGCCGGCGCTCTGCGCGCAGAGTTGCTGGTAATCTGATGAACAACGTCTCTCCCTCCCTCTATCACGATTTTTCCGGACTGGCTGAGCTGAAACACCAGGCCCGGGCGGATCAGGGGGCAACCGCTGAAAAGGCGGCCCGGCAGTTCGAGTCTGTATTCATCCAGATGATGGTCAAGCAGATGCGTCAGGCCAGCTTTGGCGGCGGGGTGTTCGACAGCAAGCAGACTCGTTTTGCCCAGGATATGTATGACCAGCAGCTGGCGGTCCATCTGGCGGAGAAACAGGGGCTGGGTATGACCCCCATGCTGCGCCGTCAACTGGGTGGCGAGACCCAGGTAGCGGCACCAGAGCTCTCCGGCCTGGACAGCTACTGGAACAACCCGGCCACTCTGGCCCGCCGGCATGTGACCAATAAGCCGCCGGCTGACGCGGCTGAGCCAAACCTGCAGGCAACAGCGAAGATCGAATCTCCCGAGAGCTTTATCTCAACCCTCTGGTCATCGGCTGAAGCGGCTGCTACGGAATTGGGTCTACCCACAGAGGCTCTACTGGCCCAGGCGGCTCTGGAGACAGGTTGGGGCAGTCATATGATCTCTGCTGCCAATGGCAACAACAGCCATAATCTGTTCGGCATCAAAGCGGACCAGCGCTGGGATGGGGAGCGGATACGTAACGAGACCCTGGAGTATCAGGAAGATGTGGCGGTTCGCCGACGCGAATATTTCCGCAGCTATGACTCCTTCGATTCGAGTTTCCAGGACTATGTGGCCTTTCTCAAACAGAATCCAAGATATCGCGAAGCCCTCGACAGCACCCAGGATACGGCTGCCTATTTCCAGGCGCTGCAGGATGCGGGCTACGCCACCGACCCCAAATACGCGGAGAAGATCCTGCGGGTGATGGAGGGGCCGGAAATGCAGGCGGCGCTGGACCATGTCAAGAGTTCAGCCAGTCAGCCGATATAGCGAAATAGGAGGCGAGTAAGGTGAGTTTACAGTCCATAGGTGTCTCCGGCTTGGTCGCCACTCGGCTGGCTCTGGATACCACCGGTCACAACATTGCCAATGTGAATACGGATGGCTATAGCCGTCAGCGGATCGATTTTGCCACCCGTTTGCCGAGCCAGAGTGCCGTGGGTTTTATCGGCAGTGGTGTCGATGCCTCCGAAGTTCGTCGTCAATACGATGATTTTATTGCCGGCCAGATGCGCGCCAGCTCCTCGGTGGCCTCCGAGCTACAGGCCTATTTCGAAGGGGCCAAGCAGTTGGATGATCTGGTGGCCAATGCGGATGCCGGATTGCAGCCGGTGATTCAGAACTATTTCGATGCGCTGCAGGGGATGGCGGATGATCCAGCCTCGATCCCGGCGCGTCAGCTGGTCCTCACCGAGGCGGCCGCACTGGCCGACCGGTTCCAATATTTCGATCAGCAGTTCGACAGCATGCGTAACCAGATCAATAATCAGATCGGTTACAACATCGGTCAGATCAATCGCATAGCCGAAGGGATTGCCGAGATCAACGCCGATATCAAGATGGCCTATGGCAGTACCCCCAATGATCTGCTGGACAAGCGGGATCAACTGGTCAATGAACTGGCGGAGCTGGTCGATATTCAGGTTCTGGAACAGACCGATGGCGCCTTCAATGTATTCATCGGAAAGGGGCAGCCCCTGGTCATGGATACCGATGCGGCGACTTTGGGCACCCAACCTTCAACCATGGATCCAAGTCATCTGGAGATCACCTTCAACTATACCTTCGGAACCCAGGTGGTTACCGATCAGATGAGTGGTGGTGAGATCGGTGGCATGCTCCGATTCCGCGATGAGATTCTCGATCCGACTCAGAACCGGGTAGGCCTGGTTGCCCTGGGTATCGCCGAAGAGATCAACAACCAGAATCAACTGGGTCTCGATCTTGAAGGGCTGACCGGAACGGCCATGTTCGGCATGGGAACGGTTGACGTCTTTCCACGGCCCGGCAATGGCAGTTCCATCACCGCCACGATCAATGATGTGAGCAGCCTCACCGGCGACGGCTATGAGTTGAGTTATGACGGGGTTGATTTCACCCTGCGCAATATGAACAGCGGTGCGACCCAAGTGCTGGCCGCCGGACTGAATACGGTCGATGGTGTTGATATCGATATCAATGCGGTTGGCGCGACCCCCGGGGATACCTTCATCATCCAGCCGACCCGCAACGCGGCGCAGAGTTTCAATCTGCTGTTCGATGATGTTCAGCGTCTGGCTGCCGCCTCGCCACTCAGAGTTGCACCGGCGGTGGATGCCAACGGCAATCCACTGAATACGGGTAATGCCGGCATCACCCAACCTGCCAATACCAGCATGACCGGCCTGCCTCTGGCCAGTGGCTCCATCCAGCTGGCCTATGATGACCAGGGTGGCCCGACCAGTGGCTTCGAGGTCTACTACCCCGGCTCGGTTCCTGGTGTGGATCCATTCGACGATTTCATCACCTATGATGATCTGAATACCGCAACGGTTGCCGGTACTCAGGTGCCTGGCGCCACTTTCCCCTTGTACGGTGATATCAGTTTTACCATCTCGGGCGTGCCGGACGATGGCGATACCTTCATCATTGGCAACAATACCAGTGGCACCAGCGACAACCGCAATGCCTTGGGTCTGGTCAGTGTGCAGAACCAGAGCGTACTGCTGGGTGGCACCTCCACCATCGATGAGAGTTATGTCTCGATGGTCTCCGATGTGGGTTCAAAGACCCGCCATGCGGAACTCAATCTCTCCGCCCAGGAGAGTCTGTTGACCCGCACCAAAGAGGCCATGGCCGAGGTCTCTGGCGTCAATCTGGATGAGGAGGCCGGTAAGTTGATTCAGTATCAACAGGCCTACCAGGCGTCGGCACAGGTAATTTCAGTGGCCAGTACCCTATTTGACACACTGCTGGGTGCAGTTGGGAGATAATCTATGGAACGCGTCTCAACTTCCATACTGTTCAGTCGCGGCATAAACAGCATGCTGGAGCGCCAATCCGCTCTGAGTCGCGCACAGTTGCAGATCTCCTCCGGCAAACGCATATTGAGCCCGAGGGATGATCCGCCTGCGGCCGCCCAGGCGCTGAATCTGAAGACCTCGATTACCCAGGTGGAGCAGTATCAGGCCAATGCAGACCGGGCCAGGGCCCGGCTGGATCTGCAGGAGGCAACCCTCGCCGGCGTGGAAGATATCATGCCCAGAGTGCTGGAACTCACCCTGCAGGGACAGAGTGATACCTACTCTGCGGAACAGAGAATCGCCATCGCCCAGGAGCTGAGGCAGCTGAACGATGAGCTGATGGCCCTGGCCAACACCCAGGACAGTGACGGCGAGTTTATTTTCGCCGGCTACAATGCGGATTCGATTCCTTTCACCAATCCGGCTGACGGGGTGTTTGCCTACTCCGGGGATATGGGTGTCAGAACCATCCAGATCTCCGCCACCCGGCAGATTCAGGACCGGGAGAACGGCTACGATGTGTTTATGAATCTGACCACCAGCGCCGGTGGCCAGCGCAACCTGTTCGAGACGGTGCATGGGATTATTGCCGGCCTTGAGGCCGATGCACCCAATGCGGCCTTTATCGATGACATCCATGCCGCCCATGAGCAGATCGGCGCTGTACGCGCCCGGGGCGGGGCAAGACTCAACTCCATCGAGGATCAGGGCCGGGTCAATGAGGATTTCATCTTCACCATGCAGAGCTCCCTCTCGGAGATCGAGGATATCGATCTGGCCGAGGCGGTGAGTCGCTTTGAGCAGGAGATGCTGGCGCTTCAGGCGGCGCAGCAATCCTTCAATATGGTGCAGAGTCTGTCGCTGTTCAACTATCTCTGATCGCTTTTTTCGCCAAAGGGTGCTTCTCACTGCGAACTGAGCAAGGTACCGGGGTAATTCTGTGCCTTGCGTTTAACTTCTTCTGCCGATTCGTGCTCTAGTGTACCTCGTCATAGATTCTGTACCATTCAGCGAGTTGGCAAGGGGCTAGCCGCAAGCCACACCTTGATCTGGCGTATTGGGGTGGCTCTGAATGGTACAGAATCTATGACGAGGTACACTAGGTCTGAAATCCAGCCTTTTCATCAATCAGAAATTGGGTTTTTTGATTGACATATAAATGATAATGATTATCATTTACATAGAATGTAATTATGTAGATGAGAGAAGGCCTATGCAGCAGATTGATCCCAAACCGGATACTAAACAAGCCGACACACCCATCTCTATTCCACGTCTAAGCAGTGAGTCTCTGCTACAAGGCCAGAGTCGTTTGGTGATTGTGCACAATGGAGATGAGTATATTCTGCGTATTACCCGTCAGGGTAAGTTGCTATTGACTAAATGACAGCATTTTAAGGTTCACGCCAGCCGCGGGTATTGTTTGTGCCCACCAGCCAGCCAGATTCCTTCCAATAAACTTAAGGAGATTGGCATGGCATTAATGAAATCAGAAACCATATCCCAGCTTTTTCAACAGATGGAGCCTGAGTTAATCGAATCCCGAATCGGATTTCTGATCTGGCGTTACCAGGTCTCCCGTTCAAAGAAAATGGCGCGTGCCATCGTAACTCACATTGAAGCGCTCTGTAGCCATCCTGACTCAATTGAGTCAGGCGGAATCGTCTGTGCTTATCGCCGCACACTTCAGATGTGGCGTGTACTTGCGGATGGCAACCCGGCCGCAGTCGAGGGGTGATGGTCTGATGTGTCTGAGTGATGAAGATCAATCGCCGTCGATGCAAAAGCCTCGAATCTTCAAACAGTTTGCTAAGCCGCAACGCCGTAAGCTCTGGGAACTTGAAGATCGCCTGCACTGTCCGGTGATCGGTACTTGCCTGACGATAGAAGATTTAAAGCGGGTGATACGCCAAGCCGGTGTTGTGATGGAGGTGAAGTCGAGTGACTTTGATTATCACGTGACTCTGGCCCATGCGGCGGGGGAGAAGAGTCGGGTTACCAGGAATCTGCAAAAATTACTCGATAAACGCTATCAGCGGCATCTGAAAAAGCTATCCAGGGTAAGCTGCGAGCAGGAGCTTGCAGCACACTGGGAACAGGCTCTGGCAGATGATGAAATCCCCGGCATGCTCTGGGCAGTCATCACACATCCACTGATGAGCAAGCCACTCTCCGATCGGGTCTATGGTGAAGTCCATATGCTTTCACACCTGTCGGGAAGGTCCCATCGCAAAGCCCTGGCCCGTATCCCCCTGCTGGAGGCTGAAAACGATGAGCTAAGCACCACCCTGAAAAAGCAACGGGCAATCCATGATCTGCACTTGGTGGAACGGGATGAAAGAATAGCAGCCTTGGAATCTCAGGTAACCAAACTACGCCAGGATCTCGTTACCAATCGGGAGGTCGAACTTACACCGGATAATCAGACCCTTGAATCACGTCATGAGCGTCTGCAATCCCGAAACGAGTGGCTGACACAGAACCTTGCCACCACTCGCCAGGCACTGGATGAACAGAGTGCACAGCACTCGGCACTGAATGAACTGTTGCTGGAAACCCGCGAGCAGTTGAAGCAAAGTGAGCACAATCTTGCTCAACTGGTGCAACACTTAAACGGCAACCCTCAGCCGACTAAAACGGTGCCGAATCTGAGCGGTCGTAAGGTGGTTTATATTGGCGGTCGCCGATCCCTGGCGCCCCACCTGAGATCTGTGGTGGAGGGGTGTTGCGGCAGTTTTATCCATCATGACGGTGGTGTGGAAGATAGCCGTGCCAATCTGGATAAAAAAGTGACCGGTGCCGATGTGGTTTTCTGTCCGGTTAACTGTATCAGCCACGATGCCTGCCTGAGAGTCAAACGATGCTGTAAACGCAATAATACCCAGTTTATTCCATTGCGAAGTTGCGGCGTTTCCAGCCTGTTAAACGGTTTACAGCTTGTCGCTCAGTATTAGGGCCAATTGGATTAGTGTTAACAGGCCCTAGGGCAGAACCCTCTGCCCACAGAGTTTACAGAGTCAGGTTTTTTTTAGGAGATGGCATTGTATGCCTGGCTTTTGAATCATTCACTCACCCTTCAGTTTGCGGGGCTTATCGGTTCGGAGTGCAAACCACTGATACATGGCCGGTGCTACGAGCAGTGTCAGTATCGTGGAGGTAAGCAAACCGCCAATTACTACGGCAGCCAGGGGTCTTTGCACCTCACTACCTGTGCTGCTGGCCAGCAGCAGGGGGATCAATCCCAGGGCCGTGGTTATAGCGGTCATCAATACTGGCCTCAAGCGTTGTGAAGCACCCTGCTTGCAGGCCTCTTCAATGGGGAGGCCCTGTCGTACCAGTTGGTTCAAATAGGTAACCAATACCATGCCGTTGGTCAGAGCGATACCAAACAGAGCGATGAAACCCACTGAGGCCGGTACCGACAGGTTTTCACCCAACAGCCAGAGGCTGATTACACCGCCTACCAATGCCAGAGGGATATTCAGCAGAATCAGCAGGGAGTTGCGGATTGAACCGAAGCTCATATAGAGCAGCAGAAAGATCAGACCCAGGGTAATAGGCACGACCAGTGCAAGACGTTGGTTGGCCTGCTGTGCCAGCTCGAACTGGCCTCCCCAGCTGATCAGATAACCGGGTGGTAGCTGGATATCCTGTTCGATTCTGCGTTGTGCCTGTGCGACAAAGCTGCCGATGTCCCGGCCTACGATATTCGCCTGCACCGTGGCGAAGCGCTGGTTGTTCTCCCGGGTGATCTGTCGCGGGCCAACCAGGGTCTTGATGGATGCCAATTGCCCAAGTGGCAACCTTTCACCTGTGGGTGCAGTCACCAACAACCTGGCGACATCCTCCACAGTGCGGCGCTGCTCTTCCTGGTAACGAACATAGATATCGAAGCGGCGAACCCCATCGAATACCTGACCAGCGGTGACGCCTCCAATCGCGGCGCGAATGGTCTCCTGGACATCGACCAGATTGATACCGTAGCGGGCCAGGGCTTCTCGTTTGGGACGGATCAGCAGTTGCGGTGAGCCGATGAGCTGTTCGGTCTGCACATCTTCGGCACCGGGAATCGTCAGCAGTAGAGCAGCAATTTCATCTGCATACCGTTTGAGGATTTGCAGGTCATCACCATAGAGTTTGACGGCCAGCTCAGCCTTCACCCCACCCACCAGTTCATCGACAGTGAGTTGGATCGGTTGGGTCAGGTTGACCAGGATGCCGGGCAGCCCCGACAGTCGGTGGCGCAGTTCTGCTTCAATCGCCGCCTGATCGATATCCGGCCGCCAGGCTTCAATCGGCTTGAGCACCACCAGTGCATGAACCGTGTTGATTGGGTCTGCGTGGGCACCCACTTCGCCGCGGCCGATACGACTCACCACCGATTCGACTTCCGGAATCTGCATCATCCGCCGCTCCGCGATCATGGTCAGCCGTTTGGTTTCCTGCAGGGAGATTGATGGCGCCATGGTCAGGTTGACGATCAGATCACCCTCATTCAGCCTGGGGGTGAACTCCATACCCAGTTGTGTGAAGACACGTGCTCCGGTCAGTAGCAGGATCAGGGAGAGCGCTACAGCGAACCAGCGGTTGCGCAGGAAAAAGTGTAGTAGCGGTTGGTAGAAGTAGAGCAGCGTTCGCACAATAATCGGTTCCCCCCTCTGTCTGCGGTCATCCTGAGTCGTATGCTGTTGCTGCCAGGATTTGCGCCGGCGCATCAACAGTTCGGAAAATACTGGTGCTGCTATCAGGGCGAATATCAGTGATCCTAGCATCGCCAATGCCACGGTGTAGGCGAGTGGACGGAAAGTCTTACCCTCCACCCCTTGCAGCGTGAAAAGGGGTAGGAAAACGATTACCACGATGGTGATGGCGAACAGTATGGGTCGTGCCACCTCGCGACAGGCCCGGGCGACGGTTTGATGCCGGGACTCGTTGGGATCGGTTTTGTGCAGCAGACGATCCACGTTCTCCGCCATCACAATGGCTCCATCCACCATCATGCCAATGGCTATGGCAAGCCCGCCGAGGGACATCAGATTGGCGGATATACCGAACTGGCCCATCGCCAGAGTGGCGAACAAGACAGAGAACGGGATCGACAAGGCCACCACCAGAGAGGGTCGCAACCCCCCCATAAAGACAAGCAGTACAATGGCCACCAGGACAATCCCCTGCAACAGGGCATTTTGCACCGTAGAGACCGAGGCCCTCACCAGTTCACTCTGTTCGTAGTAGGGGACGATTCGGACTCCCTGGGGCAGTGCCTTTTGTATCTGTTCGACCTTTGCCTCTACCCGTTCAATAACCGTTGAGGCATTGGTGCCGTAGAGCTGCACCACCATGCCTGCGACCACCTCTTTCTCGCCATTGAGTGTTTGCAGGCCACGGCGGATCGCGCCACCCACCATGATGTCGGCGACATCACGCAGGTAGACCGGGCGGCCGTCATCCGTTTTCACCACAATGTTTGCCAGGTCATCCACACCATGAGCCAGACCTTCGGAGCGCACCACAAACTCTTCCGCGTTGATGCTCAGAAACTGGGCGCCCACATTGACGTTGTTCTCCTGGATACGCAGGATGATGTCGTGCAGCGACAGGTTGTAGCGCAGCAGGGCCTGGGGATCGATATTGACCTGGAACTGTTTTTCATGGCCGCCGATGCCGAGCACTTCGGTCACGCCGGGTACTGTCTGCAGCTGATATTTGACGATCCAGTCCTGGATGGTGCGTAACTCTGCCAGGCTGTATCTGTCTGAGGTGTCCTCCAGGTAGTAATAGAGGATCAGACCCATACCCGTGGCGATAGGCCCCATCTCCGGTTCACCAAAACCTTCGGGAATCTCCTCCCGCGCCTCCTGTAGACGCTCGCTCACCAGGCGGCGGGTGAAGTAGATATCCATATCATCCTCGAAGTAGATGCTCACCACAGACAGCCCGAAGTTGGAGATGCTGCGTATCTGCCGGATGCCCGGCAGTCCGGTCATGGAGACCTCCACCGGGTAGGTGACGTAACGTTCGATCTCCTCAGGCGCCAGGCCTTCGGTGATGGTGAACACCTGCACCAGGTTGGGTGAGACGTCGGGGAAGGCATCCACCGGCAGTTGGTCGTAGGAGCGATAGCCTGCCCCCATTACCAGCAACACCATGACCACCACCAGCAAGCGGTTATGCAAAGCAAAGTCGATCAGCTTTTCAATCATGAGGGAGTCCTAATGGGTGTGGCCGGCATGTTCCAGCGCAGCACGGTCAATCTCGGTCTTCAAGGCCAATACATTGTTCAACGCAAAGTGTTCGTCTTCGGCAAGGCCGTCGATAATCTCCACGACCTGGGGGGTCGAGCGGCCAGTTTTGACCTCCCTGGGTTCGAAGCCCGCTTCTGTTAGGATAAACATCAAGTGCTTGCCATCCATCTCGGTGAGGGCGGTTGCAGGTACCAGCAGGGCTGTCTCATCACCACTCACCTCGATTTCACCGGAGACAAACAAGCCAGGGCGCCAGGCTTCGTGCAGCTGCTCCACGACCACCCGGGCGGTTGCTGTCCGGGTGGTCTCATCCAGCGCAGGGCTGATAAAAGCGAGTTGTCCTTGTGCGTCGGGAATCTGTTCGCCGAAACGGATGGTTACCGGCAGTCCGCGCCTCACCAGGGGCAGGTCCCGTTGGTAGACTGTAAGGTTGATCCAGACGGATGAGAGGTCGGCGACCACAAAGGGTACATCAGCACCATCCTGTCCGATGACCTCGCCAATCGTGATATGGCGCTCGGTGACGATGCCGCTCAACGGCGCTGTCAACTGATAGGCACTGAAGCTGGTTACATCGAGCTCGGCTATCTCTGCGACCTGTTGCTTGGTGAAGCCCAGGGCATATAGGCTGTTGACAGCTTGGTTGCGGGCAATGACCGCCTCCCGGTAGAGCTGACGCGACTCATCGGCATCCCGCTTGGTGCCCACTTTTTCCGACAGCAGCCGCTTATTGCGCAGATGATTCTCCCGGGCGAGTTCAAGACGGGCTACTGCGGCCAGGTAGTCACTGCGTGTGGCAGCCAGCTCCCGGCTGGTCAGAACGGCCATCACCTGACCCGCCTCCACCTGGTCGCTGACCGATACGTTTACCTGTTGTACTCTACCGGCGACCATCGGGCTGACATGGGCGATGCGGTCGGCGTTGTAGATGACCTCTCCCGATAGATGCAATGTGCGGCTGATGTTGCCACGGGTTGCAACACCGACCTCGATGCCAAACTCTTTGATCACCTCCGGCGTTAGTTGGATCGCCTCTTGATCAGGGTGGTTATGCTCGGAGTGGTCATCCTCTCCCCCCTGCCCATGGTCGCTTTCTTCAAAGCTGTGCTGAGATGTGTGATCATGATTCTGTTCAGCATGATCATGTGGATGATCGGGCTCAGAGGCATGGTGTTGATGGTCGTGATCCTCAATCTCATGCTGATGCTCTGCATCTGAGTGCTGATCATCGATAGCCGGCTGCTCATCCGCGCGGGCCGATGACAGGAACCAGGCGCCTTGCGGTTGATTGGCAGCATAGCTGAGGCACATCACCAGGAGGCCTGAAATGGTTAGAGATTTCATACAAATTCTCCCGTTTCTGGGATCGGGAGTTGCCTGCATCTACCCGGCAGCCGGGTGGTAAAAGATCAACGCCAGCAGTGCTTGATGGCACGCAGAACCTGCGGACAACGAATGGGCGGAAAACTGCCCCTGATTCAAGCGGCTGAATGATTGCAGAACAGACAACTCAATAGACACACTTGGACATCCATGAGTTGAATTTACCTAGGCAAGGTCTGATCAAGTCTGTCCAAACAATCACTGCGCAAACCGGCGCAGCAGTCCATTGGTCGGTCTCAGGATTGAGGAGGTCTCAGAGGAGGCGCTGTTGTCAGACTGACAAAAAGGTTGGGGGAAAGCCGGGTCTGCAGCATGGATTGAGTGATTTTTATAACCGGGTGGGACACATTCCTGATGCCGATCAGGTGAATGCCAAGATGGCAGCAATGATCGTCGTCATGATCGGCTTCATCATGGGCTAGTCCCGTGTCTGTCTGAGCTAGCGTATGTTGATGATCGATGGGATCCACGATATGTGTGTCATAGGCCCAGGCGGTTGAAAGCCCACCCAGGGAGAGCACGATGATGACAGCAATGAATTTCCGAACAGATGACATGGATTGGCTTGTATCGGCTGATAAGTGCTATCAGGCCCCGGTTTGTAAACAGATGAATTTATAGGTTAGACCTAAGCGGATTGTCCTGCAACAGGAACTAGGGTCTGTGAATACTAATCCAATACTCCCTGCTGGGCGCAAAAACAGCCCCAGCCCTTCGGGTTGCGCCTGAAAAAGCGCCATTCCGCGTTGCTCGTTGCTCATTTGGAACAACCAAACTACGCTCCTCGCGCCTTGATTGGCACTTTTTCAGGCACAACAGGGCGTATTGGATTAGTGTTAACAGGCCCTAAGCCGTGTCAGCAGATTGCAGAGACAGGGTTTTTATTGTCATTTCAACAATGGTGCTGAGTTCCTGTTTTGGTCTGCCTTGCCTGGCCAATACTGAAATCCCATATAAAACAGACATCAGATAGTCTGCCAGGACCTTTGGTTCAGCTGTGGTTGAAAGTCGTCCCTGACGCTGTTCCTGTTCGAACAGGGTGGTGAGAACCTGCTGGGACGCAAGCCCCATGTTTTGCAGTGACTGGGTTATCTCCTCAGGTATGCCGGTCCCACCTGCTTCACAGCTACTTTTTACATACAGGCAGCCCTTCGGGGAGCTCGTGTCGCTGACCAATTCGATGATGTTATTCATATAGTGGCGTACGCGCTGAGCCAATGGCTTTTCGTCAGGCGTGGTGAGCTGCTCGAGCAGAGGTGCAGCGTAGCGGGCCATGTAACGCTCCAATGCCGACTGAAAGAGCTGTTCCTTGTTACCAAAGGCTGCATAGAGGCTCGGTTTGTTGATGCCCAGTTGTTCGGTCAGATCGCTGACTGAGGTACCTGAATAGCCGTTCTCCCAAAACAGGCGCATCGCCTTGTCCAGCGCTTCTGACTTATCGAATGATCTCTTCCGGCCAACACTCATTGCATGCTCTTTGGCTTCTTGCTGTTGATGCTTGACATTATGTACCGATCGGTATATTTTTTCAATATGTACCGATCGGTACAAAATAACCCTATTATTTCGAGGTATCTATCGATGAATTCAGTAAAAGATCGGGTAGTGCTGGTGACCGGAGCCAATCGGGGTATCGGCAGGAGCATTGTGGAAGAGTTTTTCAAAGCCGGCGCAAAGAAAATCTACGCCGCTGCACGCAAAACGGAATCTCTTGGCCCGTTATCAGAAATCTATGGCGATCAATTGGTACCCCTACAGATAGATCTGCATCAGCCGGAGACCATTATCGAGGCCGCAACGGTTGCTGCTGATGTAGAGATTGTCGTCAACAATGCGGGTATGTTGAACGTAGCCAATCCCCTGGCGAGCAATGCCGTGGTGGCGCTGCAGGATGAGATGGAGGTGAATGTCTATGGCTTGATGCGCATGGCCCAGGCCTTCGCGCCAATCTTGAAAGCCAGTGGGGGCGGGGTGCTGGTGCAGCTCAATTCAGTCGCGTCGATGAAGAACTTTGCCGATTTTGCCACCTATTCAGCGTCCAAGGCGGCTGCCTACTCCATCACCCAGGGATTGCGTGATCTGTTGAAAGAGCAGGGTACTCAGGTAGTCAGCGTACACCCCGGACCGATTGCCACCGACATGGCCAACAGTGCCGGCCTGAGTGAGCTTGCCGAACCGGCTGAGCTGGTGCCCCAGTGCATCCTTGCAGCCATCGAGTCGGGCGAGTTTCATGCCTTCCCGGATACCATGGCCAAGCAGATTGGCGGTGTCTATCATGAATTTGCGAAAAATATTGTCGAGGCAGATCTGATGGCCGGTTGAATCCATCCGTCTTAATGGGCCTAAAAAAGCGGATTTATTTTGCCCGTGAGCCGGCAGTTATTGCCGGCAAAGCGGCAGGAAGTTAAAGCACAAGATCATTGCCGGTTCGTTTTGGTCGGGCTATGCTGGGTTTAAAATCAAAAAAAAACAATTGGTTATAAATGTATGGCTGTTAAAGTCATCTACTTCTTAAAAGACAATTCAGGTTAAAGTTCTCCGCCTTGAGGCCGTTACAAATAGCGGAGGCGGTAAATACCAACAATTGAATGGTATATCCGCTAAATGCAAATCGCCGGTGATCGAGCGCTTAATCATAGATGCCATCATCGGTATAGATAGAGGAATTAGTCATGGCAATCACAGTCAACACTAACGTTTTTTCCCTTGCCGCACAGAAAAACCTGAATCGTACACAATCCGATCTTCAAACTTCCGTTCAACGCCTCTCCTCCGGTCTTCGCATCAACATGGCGAAAGACGACGCCGCCGGTCTGGCGATCGCCCAGTTGCAGACTGCACAGGCTCGCGGTTTGACCGTAGCACAGCGTAACATTGCTGACGGCACATCCTTCCTGGGTGTTGCGGATGCAACCCTGCAGTCAGTCAGTGACATGATTCAGCGTCAACGTGAGCTCTCCGTACAACACGGTAGTGGTCTCTACACCGCAGCACAGCAGGCTCTGATGTCTGTTGAATTTGATGCGCTTACCGCAGAAATCACCGCTTCATTGGGTCGTGCGACCTTCAACGGCACCGCCGTATTCGGTGGCGGCGGCACCATCGTGGTCGGTGCAAACACAACTGAAACCATCGACATTTCAGTTGCCGCCCTGGCAGCCCGTACCGCTGCGATCTCCAATACCGCAACGGCTGATGCCGACCTCAACGCGGTTTCAACTGCACTTGCCAACATTGGTGGGCTGCAGAGTCGTCTGGAACAGGCCGGCCGTGTTGCCGCCAGTATGGAAGAAGCGCAATATGCCGCTGCCGGACGTATCATGGATGCTGATTTCGCCCGCGAAACAGCGAAATTCACCAGTGCTCAGGTTATCCAGCAGGCAGGTGTTGCAGCCCTGTCCCAGGCCAACTCGATTCCTCAGTTGGCATTGAGCCTGCTGCAGTAAGGTAGGGTCCGGGGGCGCTCGCCGCCCCCGGGTGCTAAACTTGGAACATATACAGTAGGGTATGACCATGCCAAACGTAATCACTGATTTGGCCAATCAATACGCCTATAAACGTGACGTTCCCAGTACTGATGGCAAGAGTAGCGTTGAGATACAACCGAAGAGTTCCGAGCCGGTAAAAATCTCACCGAAACAAGATCAAGCACTGGAAGAAAAGTCTGCGATTGATCCCTCTGAGCTGGCCAGTAAGGTAGAGAATCTTAATCAGCTCGTCTCAAGGGATCTGGAGTTCAGCGTGGACGATGAAACCGGGCAGCAGGTACTGAGAGTCATCGATTCCGAGACTGGAAAGGTGATCCGTCAGGTGCCTTCGGACCAGATCTTGCATGTTATATCTCAAGTTCAAAAGGCCACAGAAGGGATGCTTCAAGGCGTACTGTTGGACGACAAGTTTTAAGATTGAAACTGCTCACTTGTTAAGAGGGGCATAACTGAGATGACTATAGGCTTTTCAGGGATAAGTACAGGGTCCGACTGGAACTCGATCATCAACCAGCTGTTGCAGATCGAAAGTCGGCCCCTGACCACCCTGCAATCACGTGAAAAAGAGATCGATGAGAAGATCAGCGACTTCGGGCTGGTCAAAAGTGCCATCGATACCTTCAATTCCACCGTTGAAGAGCTGACCAGCTCCACCGGTTTTGCTGCGTTTAATGCCACCTCAACCGAAGAGGCGGTGCTCACCGTCTCTGCAGACTCCTCTGCGGTACCGTCCAGTTATGATGTCGTGGTCACCCAGTTGGCGGAACGCGACAAGATCGCCTCCTCGGCCTATGCGGATGCCATCACGGCCGTCGGTACAGGTACCCTGTCGATCACCGTCGACGGCAATACCATGGATCTCGTGCTGGATGGATCCAACAACACCCTCACGGATATCCGGAATGCGATCAACAGCGCCACCGACAATCCTGGGGTTACCGCAACGATTCTTAATGAAACATCCGGAAGTCGTCTGATTCTGACCAGTGAAGAGTCGGGTCTGGCCAGCGCCATCACAGTCAGTGTGGCGGATGGTGACGATGCCAGTAATACGGATGCCAACGGCCTCTCCAGGCTGTTTCACATCGGCGTGGGCGGTGACGGCCTGGCCGAACAGATTGATACCGCCCAGGATGCGATCCTGACCATTGATGGATTCAGCATCACGGGTGCCTCGAATACAGTAACCAGCGCCATTTCCGGTGTGACCCTGAGTCTGACCGGTGCCGGTTCATCCACCATCAATATCACCCGCGACAATACCGAGATCGAAGAGCGAATCAGCGGTTTTGTCGATGCCTACAATACCCTGATCTCCAAGATCGATGAGTTGGAAGCGGGTTCTCTCTATAATGACAGCAGTCTACGGCGTATCAAGCAGGGTTTTGTCGATGTCATCAACCAGACCGTGGATATCGCTGGTGATACGGCCTATCTCTTTGAAATCGGCATCACCCGGGACAGAGATGGCGTTTTATCGGTCGATAGTAGTGAACTTTCCACCATCCTGGCCGATGACTTCAATAGAGTGACACAGATACTCTCTGAAGCAACCACGGGCTATGCGACCAGGTTCTACAACTATACCGAGTCGTTATTGCAAGTGGGGGGGCTGCTGGACAGCAAGAATGAGACCCTGAACAGTCAGAAAGACTCTGTGCAGACTCAGATCGAACGTCAGGAGTTGCGTTTGCAGACTTTTGAGGCCAAGCTCATTGAGCAGTTTGCCGCACTCGATCAGACCATGGCGGTGTTGACCAGTACCAGTGAGTATCTGACCAATCAGCTTTCGTCATTGAATAACAGTAACAACTAGCCTGGTTTAGGGTTAGACTTTAATCGACCACCAAGAAGGTAGAATGATGGTAAAGAATCCGGCTATCAACAGTTATCGTCAAGCAGCCTCATCCGAGGCGATGTATGCTACCCCTTTTCGGTTGGTACAGATGCTTATGACCGGTGCGCTGGACGGCATGGCGAATGCCAGAGGCTCGATTATCCGCAAGGAGCATGAGGCCCGTAACAATGAAATCAAGTGGGTGATCTCGGTGATCGATGCCTTACGCGGCGCCCTGGATTTTGAACAGGGTGGCGAGATCGCCAACAATCTCGATATGCTCTACGACTACATGATCCGTCGCCTCTTCACTGCGAATGTTGAACAGGATGTGGACGCCCTCGATGAAGTGATCTCCCTGTTGAAAGAGATCAAGACCGCCTGGGATGCCATGCCGGAAGTGATCCAGAATGCGTCCAATATCAAGGATGTGGTTAGAGATCTGTAGCGGCTTGCCTTCTCCAATCTGACTGTGGGGGGCCTATTGCGTGTCTCAGCTTCAGCAAAATCTCAGCCAGGCGCTTGAACTGAGCCAGAAGATATGCACGCTGGCACAGGAGGCTGCCTGGAGTGAAATGGAACAGGCGGACAGACAGCGGATTACCCTTCTCGAATCCATCTTCAGCGATGCGGATTTCCAGCTGAAATCCGATCACTATGAACCCCAGTTGCGAAAGATTGTTGATCTCAACGAGCAGGCTCTGGTGTTCTGTGCTGATGCCAGAGGCAAACTGAACCGGCAGGGTAAGTCACTCAAGGTCGGCCGGCAGGCGCTCTCGGCCTATAAGAAGAACTCTTTTGACTAGGAATTGAGCCGACGGGCTAGCCGAGGATCAGCTCCAGGACCACTTTGGTGCCGAAATAGGCCAGCATCAGCACCACAAATCCGCTCAGAGTCCAGATCAGGGCCTTCTGTCCACGCCAGCCGAACCGGTAACGTCCCCACAGCAGGGTTCCAAATACCAGCCAGGCGATAATCGACAGGATGGTTTTGTGCGCCAGCTGCTGCTGAAACATGTTTTCCAGAAATGCGAATCCGGAGAGCAGGGCCAGACTGAGCAATACAAAGCCCACTGCAATCATTTCGAACAGCAGGCTCTCCATGGTCTGCAGTGGCGGCAGGGCGCGGATAAAGCCCCCCGGATGGCGCTGGCGCAAGTGGTGATCCTGAATCGCCAGCAGCACCGCCTGAACACTGGCCAGGGTAAACAGGCTGTAAGCGAGCATCGAGACCAGGATGTGTATGGTCAGTCCGGAAGAGAGCTGGCCACTGAGAAAATGGACCGTCTGATAGCGGTTCTCCAGAAAGATCGCTATGGCGGCAATCGGCATGATGAAAATGCCCAGATTCTCAACCGGCTTGGTCAGACTTGAGATCAGCAGCAGGAGTGCAATGGTCCAGGCAATCAACGACATGGCATTGAAAATACCCATATTGAATCCCGACGCGGCCATCAGATTCTGGTAGTGGGGGATTGCGTGCAGCAGGATACCCAGAAAGCCCAGACCCAGGGCCAGTGACCTGGGTAAACCTGAACCAATGCGGCCGTTGAACAGGCGCAGTGCGATGACGGTTCCCGATGCCAGGTAGGCGATAATGGCGAGTGTTGCGGTCAAAGGTGAAACTTCTCTTGAAATCAATCAACTTAGGCCGGATATTCGCACATTTGACTGCTGCTGTGAAAGGGAGATGTTCAACACCTGCCAACTTCTTTGCGGCAAAAGCAGATTTTACGGGAGCAGATGGCTCGAGCTGGTATATAATCACCGGTTCGATGCACCCGGCGCTGTTGATTGAGGAGACGATATCCTCAGTGTCGAAGTGGAAATTCAAGCGGACTCGAGACGGATATGTTTGACAATCTGACACAAAGACTGGGCAAGGTTCTGACCAATTTACGGGGCCAGGGCCGCCTGACGGAAGAGAATATCAAGGAGACCATGCGTGAGGTGCGCATGGCTCTGCTCGAGGCGGATGTAGCGCTGCCGGTGGTGCGGGAGTTTGTCGATCAGGTGAAGCAGAAGGCGATGGGCGAAGAGGTGATGAAGAGCCTCACCCCGGGCCAGACCCTGATCAAAATCGTCAACGATGAACTGGTTCAGGTGATGGGTGAGGCCAACGAGTCTCTCGATCTGACCGCCCAGCCGCCAGCGGTGATCCTGATGGCTGGTCTGCAGGGTTCCGGTAAAACCACCAGTGTCGCCAAGCTCTCCCGCTGGTTACAGCAAGAAGGTAAAAAGAAGGTCAGTGTGGTCAGCTGTGACGTCTATCGTCCCGCTGCGATCGACCAGTTGCAGACGCTCTCCAAAGAGGTGGAAGCCAATTTCATCCCCAGTCAGGGCGATGAGAAGCCGGTTAAAATCGCCAAGCGGGCGATGGAGACGGCGAAGCGGGATTTTGCCGAGGTGCTGATCGTCGATACCGCCGGTCGTCTGCATGTGGACGGAGAGATGATGGAGGAGATCAAGCAGCTCCATCAGATACTCAGTCCGGTTGAGACCCTGTTCGTGGTCGACAGCATGACCGGTCAGGATGCGGCGAATACCGCCAAGGCCTTCAACGATGCCCTGCCACTGACCGGTGTGATTCTCACCAAGGCGGACGGTGATGCGCGGGGCGGTGCGGCCCTGTCGATCCGACAGATTACCGGCAAACCGATCAAGTTCATCGGTGTCGGGGAAAAGACCGATGCCCTGGAGCCTTTCCATCCGGATCGTATCGCCTCGCGGATTCTCGGTATGGGCGATGTGCTGACCCTGGTGGAGGAGGTCAGCCGCAAGGTCGACCAGGACAAGGCTGCCAAGCTGGCTAAGAAGCTGCAGAAAGGCAAAGGCTTTGATCTGGAGGACTTCAAGGAGCAGATGCTGCAGATGTCCAAAATGGGTGGCATGAGTGGGCTGCTCGATAAGCTGCCCGGTATGGGCGAGCTGCCCGATCATGTGAAAAATCAGGTGGATGACAAACAGGTCGGGCGCCTGATCGCGATCATCAACTCGATGACCCCCCATGAGCGCGCTTTTCCCGCAGTGATCAAGGGTTCAAGAAAACGCCGCATCGCTGCCGGTTCAGGCACCCAGGTGCAGGATGTGAACAAGCTGCTGAAACAGTTCACCCAGATGCAGAAGATGATGAAGAAGATGAAGGGTGGCGGCATGAAGAAGATGATGCGCGGACTGGGCGGCCGATTCCCCGGGGGTGGTATGCCTGGCGGCGGCATGCCCGGTGGTGGCGGTGGATTCCCCTTCTGACTGCCCTAAACGGCCCTGTGGGAGAATGGTTAACTTATCCGAATAAGCCGCAAATGACCGCCAATAACCGTAAAATGCTGCGAATAGCTTTCAAATTACAGCCTCCAATGGGTACATTCGCGGTGATTGGCGGTTAACCTTCAGGCTGGTCCTGCATCTCCAGTAAAATTGGGGCGTAAATGCCTTAAGTTAAGCGCCATTCACCCTATAGGCTATTTATATAAGGGGTGGTTTAGGCTATAGGCGCTAAAAAATGCCGATTTGGGTCTTCACATTGGGGCAATCTTAGCTATAATACGCCGTTTCCCGCCGGCCGGTCCGGTGTGTTAACAAATTTTCAAGGGTACATCATGGTAACCATACGCCTATCTCGAACTGGTGCTAAGAAGCGTCCGTTCTACCACATTGTTGTCACAGACAGCCGCAATGCTCGCGACGGCCGCTACATCGAGCGCCTGGGCTTCTTCAATCCCGGTGCTGTCGGTGGTGAAGAGGAGCTGCGTGTCGATCAGGATCGTATTGAGCACTGGGTCTCCAAGGGCGCGCAGCCCAGCGAGCGCGTTGCAAGCCTGCTGAAACAGGCTGCCAAGCAGCAGGCTGCCTGACAGGATTTGTTTCGTCCAGGCCTGACAGCCGCTCAGGACAGAGACAATGTCAGATAGAGAGATGATCATAATGGGCCGGGTTTCTGGCCTGTTTGGTGTCAGGGGGTGGCTCAAGATCTACTCCTACACCGCACCGAAGGAAGGGATCCTCGGTTACAAGCAGTGGTATCTTAAGCGCCAGGGTGGCTGGCAGGAGTTCAAAGTTATCGCTGGACACCCCCAGGGCAAGGGGATTGTCGCCCAGCTCGCAGGTTACGATGATCGTGACCGGGCTGCGGAGCTGATCGAGAGTGAAATTGCAGTCGGCAAGGATCAACTGCCGAGTTTGCCCGCCGGTGAATACTACTGGACCGATCTGGAAGGATTGCGGGTAGAGACCCTGGAAGGGGTCGACCTGGGGCGGGTCTCCCACCTGTTCGAAACCGGTGCCAACGATGTGCTGGTGGTGAAGGGGGATCGGGAGCGATTGATTCCCTATACCATGGGAGAAGCGGTGCAACGCATCGACCTGGATGCCGGCTTGATGGTGGTTGACTGGGACCCGGTATTCTAAGCCATGCGCTTTGATGTGGTCACCCTGATGCCCGATATGTTTGACGCACTCAAAGGAGAGGGTGTGGTAGGCAGAGCGATCAGCCGAGGGTTAGCCCAGGTTGAACTCTGGAACCCAAGGGACTACACCACAGACGTACACCGGACTGTGGATGATCGGCCTTACGGTGGTGGGCCGGGTATGGTGATGAAATATCAGCCCATGCAGCAGGCCATCGAGGCAGCGCTGGCTGAAAGCGAGTCGGCCAATGTGGTCTATCTGAGCCCACAAGGCAGGCGGTTTGACCAGCAGTGCGCCAAGCGGCTGGCAGAGAGTCGTCAGCCTCAGTTGCTGCTTGCAGGTCGATACGAAGGGATCGATGAACGGCTCATCGAACGTTATGTCGATGAGGAGTGGTCCATCGGGGACTACGTTCTGAGTGGCGGGGAACTGGCCGCCATGGTGGTTATAGATGCGGTGATCCGTCTGTTACCCGACGTACTCGGGGATGCGGATTCCGCAGTACAGGACTCTTTCATGGATGGGTTGTTGGATTGTCCCCATTACACCCGCCCGGAAGAGATTGATTCGATGTCGGTGCCGCCGGTTTTACAGAGCGGCAACCATGAAGCCATTCGCCGTTGGCGATTGCAGCAGGCGCTGAAGCGCACCCTGGCACGACGCCCGGAGCTGTTGGAAAATCGTCAGCTGACGGCGGAAGAGAAAACGTTTTTAGCAGAAATCAGTGCAGCGTCGGGAGACGCGAAGCAAACACAGGAGCAATAGACCATGAGCAATATCATCGCAGAACTCGACGCCGAGCAGATGAGCCGTGAGGTTCCCGATTTTGGTCCAGGTGATACCGTTGTTGTTCAGGTTCGGGTCAGAGAGGGCGAGCGTGAACGCCTGCAGGCCTTTGAAGGTATCGTCATCGCCAAGCGCAATCGCGGCCTCAACTCAGCCTTCACCGTCCGTAAGATCTCTCATGGCGAAGGTGTGGAGCGTGTCTTCCAGACCTATAGCCCGACTGTCGCTTCCGTGAAAGTGACCCGTCGTGGTGATGTGCGTCGCGCCAAGCTCTACTACCTGCGTGGTCGTACCGGTAAGGCGGCCCGTATCAAAGAGAAGATCTAAGCGCGCCTTTCACGGCACGTTGGAGATCCGCCCTCTGCCTTATGGCAGGGTGGTAAAGGATAGAAAAAACCCCGGTCTGTCGGCCGGGGTTTTTTTATGCTCTGCTACCGCTAAAAGAATCCTCAAACCGGTGGGCCCGGCTCTGACTTGTGATAATCGGCCGGGTGGGGCTGGCGGGTCAGCAGGTTGTGGATCTGCCAGTGTTCGTTTTCCGGTATGCAGTCGTCGATGGTCACCGTCTTCCCCTGCTTGGTCGCCACCGGTTTGCCGTCCTGATAGAGAATCCGGTGCCCCAGTTGTGCCGGGATACGCTTGCCGGGGGTGATGATGCCGGTGAGATTCAGTGGGTCGGCACTGCTGATGGTGATCTGCTGTCGTCGCTCCGGTCGTCTGGCCAGTTCCCTCAGTTGGCCAACCGCTTCGGGTAGGGCGAAATGTTCTCCGGCAAAACCTTCCACGAAACGGCCACCCCGGATATCTCCCCGTGCCTCCATGCGTCGCAGGGCATAGAGTAGATCCCGCCAGGGAGGTAGGCCCTGTTCCCTCTCCAACAGTTTACGAAACACCACCCCATAGCGGTTCAGCAGGATGCGGGCGAATTGCTCGCTGCGCTGTAACCGATCCTCGATGGGCTGTGTCGGACGTACCAGTGACCATCGCCCACCTGAGGCCAGCGGGGCCTGTAACGGGTTGCGGCGACGACTCGGTCGGCGACCCTTCTGAGGGGTGATCATGCTGCGCAATCCCTGGAATTGATCGGAGGTCACCAGACCCCAGGCCACCAGCTCACCCAGACCGTTCTCCAGCTGGGTCTTGAGCAGGCCGGTCTGCTGCTTGAGTTCATCGAAGAAGCTGGCGCCCCAGTTCTTCAGTACCTCGAGAATTTTAACCGCCGTTGTGCTGAGCCCTTCAATGGAGAGCTCATCCTGCTGACGCCAGTGGGGGAGGTTGGTTCTCAGGATGAAGGCCAGCGGGGTGGTCTTGATGGCCGGATTTTTAGGGCCTTTCTGATGACCTTCCGGTTGATGCAGGCGCAGCCAAACCAGTTGGCCTGAACTGCACAGCTGGTCGAGCTCCCCGGAGAAATAGGGCTGTAACCGACTGGGCAGCACCTCCTCCTCCCAGCTTGCTGCGGGCAGGCTGAACCCTTCCAGCTGGCCGATCACCCGTTGCAGAGCGTGGCTCCCTTCGGCAGGCTCATCCAGCCCCTGCCAGTTGAACAGAAAAGCCATGAATTCGCCTGGGCTTACCGGGGCGATTTCGTTACGCAGTTGTTTGAGGGTATAGCGGTGAATACGGGCCAGCAGGCCCCGCTCACACCACTGAATATCAGATTGGGATGGCTCGAAATGGCCTTGAATGGCATAGCCCTCCTGCTCCAGGCTGGCCAGTGCCTGATCAAGCTTGGCGGTAGAGAGTCCCAGGGGTTTAGCCATTTGTGCCACGGTGACCGGTCCCAGACTCTCCAGCCGACTACGCAGGATCTCGATCATGGCTCTGTCAGAGTTCTCCGCCTCCTTGGCTGGAAGCGGCTCAATGGCTGGTTTAGTCTGACCATCGGGACAGACGATGCTCAACGCCTGTAACCGTTCTGCGGCTACCCACAGGACCTGGTTGTCGAGCTTCAGGCGGGTGGCCCGTCGTTGTTGCTGCAACGCTCCGAGGTAGTTTTGCCAGGTGGGCAGATCGACAGGGGAGATCTCATCCTCGACAATGAAGCCGGTAATTACCAGGGCGTCATGCAGTTCGTCCGCGCTGCGAGGCTGGGGCCAGGCCTCCTGCTTGACCCGCTCGATGGCCTGTGGGTCGAGTTGACCCATCTCGGTGGCGTTACCCGCATCCATGCGTCGCTGCTGTACCGCCAGGGCCCGTCGCTCCTCCGCCGGGGTGTCGTCGAGGAAGGCGTAGGGTCGGGCATTGAGAATCTCATGGGCCATTGGCGACGGGGTGGGCAGATCCTTGGCGACCACCTGGATCTCGCCGGATTCGATACCCTGCAGCACACGCTTCAGACCATCGATGTCCATCAGTTCCCGCAGACAGTCCTGCAACACCTGATTTACCAGTGGGTGGTCCGGTACCTCCCGTTCTCCCTGGATATTCTCAAAGCAGGCGAGCTGATCCGGGAACACCAGTGCCACCAGATCTTCCGCGTCGTTGCGCTGGAAGGGGGCGGGTACCCGTTTGCCGTTGCGCATCCGTGGCACCGCCAACGTGATGTTGGTGACCCAGCGCCAGCGGGTGGGGAACATCGGGGCGGCCAGCAGGGCCTGGATCAACACCTGTTCGACACTCTCCGCCTTCAGGTAGCCTGCCGGCTCCTGCAGTGGAAAACTGTGGGTCGGCCCGAGTGAGAGGATCAGGTTATCCTCGTTGGCCGCCGCCTGCAGCTCAAAGTTGAAACGACGGCAGAAGCGTTTGCGTAGCGAGAGTCCCCAGGCTTTGTTGATGCGGGAGCCGAAGGGGGCGTGGATCACGAAGTGCATGTCCCCGGTTTCGTCGAAGAAGCGTTCGAAGACGATCTTCTTCTGACTTGGTACCAGACCGAACAGGGCCTTGGTCGCCGCCAGGTAGTCGACCAGCTGCTCGGCAGCACCGGACTGGAGTGCCAACTCCTGCTGCAGGTAGTCGAGTGCCGCCAGTTTCCCATCATCCAACAGGGTGTCGAGCTTTTCCCGCAGGCGGGAGACTGCTAGGGAGAGTTCATCACTGCGCCCTGGTGCCTCACCGAACCAGAATGGGATGCTGGGGGGGAGGCCGTGGGCGTCTTCCACGAATACCCGGCCCTGTTCGATCTTCAGCATTCGGTAGGAGAAGTTGCCCAGCTGAAAGATGTCCCCGGGCATGCTCTCAAAGGCGAAATCCTCATTGAGACTGCCGACGAAGAGTCCTTCGGGCTGCAGGATCACGTCGTAGTCGAATTGATCGGGAATAGCGCCACCATTGGTGATGGCGGTGAGGCGGGCGTTGCGTCTCGGGCGCAACTTGCCGTTAACCCCATCCCGGTGCAGGTAAGCACCCCGTCGGCCACGCCGGGTATGGAAACCGTCCGCCAGCATCTGCACCACTTCCAGAAAGCTATGCTGGGACAGTTGCCGATAGGGGTAGGCGGATTTAAACCTCTGGTAGAGTTCCTGTTCCTGCCACTCCCGGGCGGAGATTTCGGCGATGATCTGCTGTGCCAGCACATCCAGAGGCTGATCCGGGATCGGAATCCGGTCGAGCTCATCCCGGCGGATTGCATCGAGCATCGCCACCGATTCCACCAGGTCGTCACGACTGAGCGGAAACAGCCTGGCTTTGGGGATACCGCTGAGGTGGTGACCCGAGCGTCCCGCCCGCTGCAGGAAGGTGGCAATGCGATGGGGGGAGCCCATCTGACAGACCAGGTCCACCTCGCCGATATCGATGCCGAGTTCGAGAGAGGCGGTGGCTACGAGAGCCCGCAGGGAACCGGCTTTCAGGCGCTGTTCCGCATCGAGCCGGTGCTCCTTGGCCAGGCTGCCATGGTGTGAGGTTACTGCTTCATCACCCAGCTTGTCAGCCAGGGCGGCGGCCGCTCGCTCCGCCAGTCGGCGGGTGTTGACAAATATCAGAGTGGTGCGATGTTGTCGGATCATCTGTTCCAGGTGGCGGTAGATCTCGTCCCAGGCCTCGTTGGCCATCACCGCCTCCATGGGCGAGCCGGTAATCTCGATCGCCAGATCACGCTGCCGGACATGGCCGGTATCAACAATTGTGCAGGCGTTGTGGGAGGGCTCCTGCTGCACTCCTGTAAGAAAACTGGCCATCACCTCGATCGGCTTCTGAGTGGCGGAGATGCCGATCCTTACCGGGGCTCTGTCACACAATGCACTGAGTCGTTCCAGGCTCAGGCTCAGATGGGCACCCCGTTTGTTACCCGCCAGGGCATGGATCTCATCGACGATGACACTGCGTACCGATTTCAGCATCTCACGTCCGGAGTCGGAGGTGAGCAGAATGTAGAGTGATTCCGGGGTGGTCACCAGAATATGGGGTGGCGAGCGTCTCATCATCGCCCGCTCCGACTGACTGGTGTCGCCGGTACGCACCATGGCGCGGATCGGCACATCCGGGTAGCCCATCTCCAGCAGCGCATCGCGGATGCCGTTCAGCGGCAGCTCCAGGTTCTTATGGATATCGTTGGAGAGGGCCTTCAATGGGGAGACGTAGAGAACCGTGGTCTCATCCGCCAGAGGTAGACTCAATCCCTGCTGGACCAGATGGTCGATCGCTGCCAGAAAAGCGGCCAGGGTTTTACCTGATCCGGTGGGGGCGGAGATCAAGGTGTTCTTTTCAGCCTGTATCGCCGGCCAGGCCAGCGCCTGAACTTCGGAAGGAGATCCGAAATGCTTTTCAAACCAGCTGTTGACTGCAGGGTGAAAGTGAAAGGATGACATCTCCTAATGATACTCCATAGAAAAATAGCTGTTCTGATATCTAAATTAATACAGGTTTACAATTGATTATGTTGGCGTATGGGTTATCCCTAGTAGTCAGATAAGCGTTCACTGAGATAAGGTCAAAACAACCATGAAATGCAGCGGAGGGACCCGTGAGCACGCCGAATCTCTTCACAAACAGCACCCAAGCCCAGTCGTACACGGCAGTTAACAGCGGCATGGAAAGCGCACAGCAGTCAGAGGGCGAGACCCTCTTTCAGCAGGCCAGTCAAAGCCACCAGCCGGATGTTCTGGTCAAGCGCCAATTTGAACAGCGCAACCAAACTCAGAGAAACAAACTCGCCAACGAGTTCATCTCCTCAGCCGGCCGAGAGGGCATCAGCCAACTGGCAACAACCCCGGATGGCCAACATGCTCTTAGCGTGGTGTACGATCATACTGGAAGTGATGGCAGAGGATTGATGTGTCAGGTGCATGAGGAGCAGGGAAGCACGGCAGTCGACTATACCGGCAACCGAAATGAAAGCCCAAGTGGACAATCCGATGATCCACTGAGTGTGAGTGATGCAGGTGTGGAAATCGGGCCGCGTCCAAGTCTATTGCAATACACAGCTATGACCTCCGGCATAGGCTATGGGCTGGCAGAAAATACGGTGAAAGGCCTTGTTCAGATAGGTGTTGTGGTTGGAAAGGAGAGCCCAGATTTAAAAAATGTCGATAACCTCGAATATGCCGGAATCGATGAGCTCCAAGCGGAGCGCAGAGAACCTGGGTTGACTCTACCGAGTTGGGAGGATGTAGGTAATGCGCTTAAGGAAGGTGTTCAAGCGACAAATGAGGCGGTAAAGACAGCTAAGGAAAAAGGGGAATATTTCGAATCTGGCAAAGCAATGTCAAATGACCCACTGCTGCAGATGACAGGACTGGGAGATATGGCAGTGTTTGGTGCCATGGCAAGAATGGGGAAAGCAGCGAAACTCGATTCTCTGGTTTCCGGAAATGCTAAGATAAAGGCGGGTGAAGGAAGCGCTAATCAGATAAGTGATGATAAATTCAGTAGAGCGCAAAGTACTGATAGTGTTTCCAGTGTTGGTGAAAATGGTACGGTACAGGCTGAGTTATACGTTGCAGAAGCTAAATGGACTAATTTAACGCTAAGTGAACGTCATTTCCCAGGTCGAGTATCTATCCCTAAAAAATCAGGCAATACGATGCTAATAGTATCCCCCAAAGAGGCTGTCGCAGATTTATCAGAAATCCATAAGCTAGGGAATGAGATTCGAACAGGCGAAAATTTCACAGTCTCTTCAGGACGGGTTTATGGTGTGCATAATGATTCCATTCATCCTGTTAGTGGCCCAGGAACGGTTGATATAACATCTTCCGAATACAATATACTTGTGACTGCTCGCAAGAAAGGTTTAGAAAAAGCACAAATGTCACTTGATATGATGACCAATAAAGGGATTTTTTCTCAAGAACAGTATGACCGGACAAAGATGCTACTTGAGTTAATGAATAAGAAGGGTGACTGATGTGAGTAGTTCGTTACAATTTTTTGTTGAGCAAAGATTGGATGAGGATAAATTAATCAATCATTTGAATTTATATTTGTCCAGGGGAGTTGAATCTATAGATTTTCCGTTAAGCGATGCCGATTTTTTTCTTCAAGTGCAAGATTACTCTGATGGCTTTTGTATGGGACTAAATATTTCATGGAGAGATGATCAAGAGTTGGATATTGATGGATTTGAATTGGCAAAATCTATTGCTAGAGAATTCACATCAAATATTTTGGTAGAAAATATTGATGAAGAGAATGGCTGGTGGTTGATTGATAGTGCTGGAAATAGGTTTGTTGTTAGAGTCGAAGAGCTTGAAGATGGAATTACCATGGATAGCAAATTCGATAAGGTCAAATTTAATTGAAATGTAGTTTCCAAATATATATGAGTCTCAGGCTTTTTCGATGATGTTATAGTCGGTGGTTTTCTAGTTTAATGTGCAAAATAGTAAAGAAGTAAAAGAGGATATCCGTAAATCAAGCTGATTCGGCAAGAGATTGGAAATATACAACATAACTGATTTAAATAGCCGCCTTAAAAGGGAGTAACGTGGGGTCAGAGAACAAATAATTTCAATAGTCGAGAGTTTTGTTCTCTAACCCTTAAAGAACCACAAACGGTTCAGTTATATTACAAGTCGATGATAACCTGCTTGATGCTGTTGTCTTCCGGATAAGGGGTAACCTGGAAGTAGAGGGATTTCATCAGGTCGAGCATCTTGAAGTTGTTGCTCAACACCTCACCCTCCATTCTCTCAAGGCCCCGGTCTCTGGCAATCCCCATCAGGTGGTTCATCAGCTTGTGACCGATCCCCTGTCGTTGCCACTCATCGGCCACCACCAAGGCGAATTCACAGCTGCGCTTGTCGGGGTTGATCACATAGCGGGCAACGCCCAGCTCCACCTCATGATGTTCATCCTCGGTAACCGCAATCAGGGCCATTTCGTTGTGATAGTCGATCTGGGTAAAGCGGGTGAGCATCTCCGGAGTCAGTTCCTGAATGGAGCTCATGAAGCGGAAATACTTGGCCTCATTGGAGAGCTGACGGGTGAAGTTCTGCTCCAGATCTGCATCTTCCGGCCGGATCGGACGGATCACAATGTTGATGCCATTGGGCAACTGATTGCGGGCGACAAGATTGACCGGGTAGGGATGAATCGCAAGATGGTGGTAAGGGTCGGTGGAGGGACGTGGGTAGTTGACCCGAATCCTGGCATCCACCGCCACAGCGCCCTGATCATCAAGAATCAGCGGATTGATATCCATCTCCTGGATCCATGGCAACTCGCAGGCCATGCTGGAGACCCGCAGCAGTACGTCCACCAGGGCTTCCCGGTTGGCGGCGGGCATGTGTCTGAACTGGTTGAGCATCTTCGACGCTTTAGTGCGATCGATCAGATCACTGGCCAGACGTCGGTTGAGTGGTGGCAGGGCAATGGCCGAATCCCCCATCACTTCAACCGTGGTGCCACCGCTGCCGAAGCTGATCACCGGACCGAACACCGGATCCCGGACGATACCGATCAGCAGCTCCCGACCGTTCGGACTTTGGTACATCTGTTCAACGGTCACCCCTTCGATTGTCGCCTCCGGACGGGTCTCTTTGACCTGTTCGATCAGATCCCGGTAGTTGGTGCGGACCGCCTGGGCATTGTTGATATTCAGACGGATACCGCCTGCATCGGATTTGTGCGAGATGTCCGGCGAGAAGATCTTCATCGCTACCGGAAAACCGATTGATTCCGCCAGGATCAACGCTTCGTTGGCGGATCGTGCGATGCCGTTACGTACCGCATTGATTCGGAAGGCGCCCAGTAAGGCAAAGGATTCCGGTTCGGAGAGAACTTTGCGCTGCTCCGAGAGGGCGCTTTCGATGATCAACCGGGCACCCTCGGCGTCAGGTTGTTCATGACGTCTGGAGCTCTTTGCCGGGGTCTGCATCAGTAAGCGCTGGTTCTCCTGATGGGATGAGAGATAGTAGAAAGCATCAACGGCATTTTCCAGAGTACGGAAGGAGGGCAGTTTGGCATTGTTGAACAGCTTGCGCGCATTCTCGATTTGCTTGCCGCCCATCCAACTAGTGAGGATCGGCTTCTTATGTTTATCCGCCAGATCGATCAGCTCCTGCGCCACCGCGTCGGGTTGGGTCATTGCCTGTGGGGTGAGGATGACAATGGTGCCATCGACCCCCGGGTCGTTAAGGCAGATATCCACCGCAGCCCGATAGCGCTCCGGGGGAGCTTCGCCGATGATGTCCACTGGATTACCGTGAGACCAGACCTCGGGCAGGGCTTCATTGAGTGCCGTGATGGTATCGTCGTTGAAGGACGCCAGTTCGATGCCCAGATCCGAGGCCCGATCCGCCGCCATGACACCTGGGCCGCCACCATTGGTGATGATCGCCAGTTTGTTGCCGTAAACCCGGTATCTTGACGAGAGGGCCTTGGCCGCTGAAAAGAGTTGGGAGATGGTTTCCACCCGCAACACACCGGATCGTGACAGGGCGGCAGAGAAAGTCTCGTCGCTACCCACCAGGGCGCCGGTATGGGACATGGAGGCTTCCGCACCGGCGGCGTGGCGTCCCACTTTCAACACGATGACCGGTTTGATACGGGCTGCAGCACGCAGTCCGCTCATGAACCGGCGGGCATTCTTGATGCCTTCCACATACAGCAGAATGCTGTCGGTTTTAGGATCGGATACCAGGTAGTCCAGGTAGTCACCGAAGTCCAGGTCGGCTGAGATACCGGTGGAGATCACCGTGGAGAATCCGATGTCGTTCACCTCCGCCCAGTCGAGGATCGCGGTGCAGATCGCACCGGACTGAGAGACCAGGGCAAGATTGCCCGACTTGGCGTTGTTGTTGCCGAAGGTGATGTTGATTCCCTGGTCAGGACGGATCAGGCCGAGACAGTTCGGTCCGATAAAGCGGATGCCGAACTCCTTGGCGACTTCCACAATCCGCTCTTCCAGACGCAGACCGGCTGGTCCCGATTCTCTGAAACCGGCAGAAAGGATAATCATGGTTTTTACGCCATGCAGACCGCAGGCCTCGACAATCGCCGGAATGGTCTTGGCCGGTGTGGCGACAACGACCAGCTCAACCGGCTTGCCGATCTCTTCGATCGTCTTGTAGGCTTTGACTCCCTGTATCTCTTCATGCTTTGGATTGATCGGATAGATCGCGCCTTTGTATCCGCAAGAGATCAGGTTTCGAAATACCACTTCGCCAACCGAGTTTTCCCTTTCACTGGCTCCGAACATGGCGACGCTTTTCGGTGAGAATAGTGGGGTTAAATAGTGTGATTGCATGAGTTCCAGCCTATTGAACTTCTAGTGAAAAATATTGAGAGTACATGTCCGTTGTTACTCACGGAGGCACGGTGTGATAGTCTGAATTAAAGCATATCCAAGGTGACGTCGATGAGCATTCAGGTTATCGGCATGAATGGTTGGAAGTTTACCGATAATAGATGACAAATTCTTTACTTAAGTAACGGTTTTTAAAGATCTTATAGTGAGTATTAGGCTGCTTAATGAAGTGGCCGTATAGTTTGGGGGTATTTTGTGAGAACGGCCTATATTACCCACCCTGATTGCCTCAATCATGATACGGGTGTGGGACATCCTGAAAACGCTTCGAGACTGCAGGCGATCGATGATCGTTTGATGGCGGCACAGCTCTACGATTTTCTGCGTCACTATGATGCACCGGAGGTTACCCGGGAACAGTTATTGCGTTGTCACGACGAAGCTTATCTGAACCAGGTTGAAAAACTGATGCCGGAATCGGGCCATGCCCACCTCGATCCGGACACGGTGGTGAGTCCGCAGAGTCTGCAGGCCGCCAAACGGGCCGCGGGTGCTGTGATCAAAGGGGTCGACCTGATCATGCAGGAGGGATTGAAAAATGCCTTCTGTGCGGTGCGACCACCTGGCCACCATGCGGAGCGCATGAAGACCATGGGATTCTGCGTCTATGGCAACGCCTCGGTGGGTGCGGCCCATGCCATGGCGGAGTATGGACTGGAGCGGGTGGCGATACTCGACTTCGATGTGCATCACGGCAATGGCAGTGAAGATATCTTCCGAGATGACAGACGGGTGATTGTCTGTTCGACCTTCCAGCATCCTTTCTATCCCTACACGGCGATTGAAGAGAGCCCGGACCATATTATCTGTGCCCCGCTGGAGGCAACCGCGAAGAGCGCGGAATTCAAAGCGGCGGTGACAGACCACTGGCTACCGGCGTTGAATCACTTTAAGCCGCAGATGATCTTTGTCTCGGCTGGATTCGATGCCCATGTGGAAGATGATATGTCAGGGGTCAGCCTGACCGAAGCGGACTACCGCTGGGTTACCGAGCAGATCCTGCAAATTGCCGATGACTATGGCGAGGGCAGGGTTGTCTCTGTGTTGGAAGGGGGTTATGAACCCCATGCCCTGGCACGCAGTGTGGAAACCCACATCAGGGTGTTGATGGATCTGCACTAAGCGCGATCAGACCCGCATCACGGCGACCCGGCTTCCCGAAGTACCGTGGCGTCGAACCTCAAGAATCATGGCCGGGACCCCGCGTCCCGGATCGATGATCCGTTCGACCGCATACATGGAACTCAACAGTTTGGGACGGGCATGGCGGGAGCCGGTGGCTTCAACGACCCGCATGTTGCCTCCCGTCACGGACTGGTTTACATAGGAGTCGACAACCGCCACATGTCCTGGACTGCGTCGGACTGAGTTACCGTCCATCCAGACCAACAGATCTCCCTGCTGAATTGTGTTCGGATCGTTCACCGCCCGGTTTGCCTGGAAATAGGAGGCGGCACCGGTGTTTCGTACCGTGTTGTCTGTATAGTTTCGTTTGCCGCAAGCTATCAGATAGTTGGTGACAAAACCTGAACAGTCGATACCGAGGTGGTCGTCGCAAAAGGTCTGCAGGTTATGTTGATTGACCGTCTGTAACTTATTGGAACGCACGGCCCACTCCAGAGCCAGTTCATAATCCCCGGGGGCACCTTTACCCATTGCCGCATTGCGGATTCGGTTTTTGTTTTGGTTGAACCAGATATCGCTGCGCGAACCTCTTGACACAGTCCGGTAGTCGCGCAGCTCCTCCGTGCCCTCATCCCAATCCATCATGAGGTAGTTTCTGAGGGTGACGCTGTGGGTCGTCTCGCGACAGGTTCTTGAGGCATGGTCATCAACTGCAGACCTGATCCTGAGGCGTCGATATCTTTGCATGAATTCTACAGGTGTCGGCATGGTGCTATTCCTTTATAACCAGGTTGATGGATCGATGTTTGATCGGTTCCGCATCAGTCTGGCGGTGTACGGATACAAACTCTCTGTTGCGCTTTGTCAGCCAGTTGTTGCAACTGCACTCTGGATAGTTTCTGCTGCTCGATGACATCGGTGACGCAGATCTCAGTCGCCGAGATCTTTGCCACGGCGAAGAAGGTAGTGGTGACCTGATCCGGCTCATCGAGATTTTCATGAGCATGAACCTCTGCAATGAGCGCGACTGGTTTTATTCCGCTGGATAACTCTGCAACCCGCCATTCGGCCTGTTCACCAAGATGAAACATCTCCTTCGTTACCACCGCCTGATAACTGAGTGGAAATGGTTGCTGTGAATCAGGCCTGATCTCTATCGATTTTCGACCAGCCCCCACTTTACGCACGATAAGCTGGTAACCGGCTACACCGGGGCAAACTTTGTAGGGCGTGCTATTGGGATCCGTCCGGTCGGTGAAGGCCTGACAGTTGCTGAGGCTTGTGAAAACAGACTTGAAACCCGAATTCTGATAGGTAGCGAAGCAGCCGGACAGAATCACTGCCAGGGTGATGGCCGATATCAGGTATGAGGTTTTACTGTTTTGCTTTGTCATGTTCACGCCTCCATGGTTGTGATTCTAGATTTATGCAAACTTGCTTAAAGGTAATTTTTAACAGTGCAGTAGGCAATTTTTCTCATTACGGATTTTGCAGGCTAGAGCGCAAAGTGCATTGAAAACAGTCAGTCGACCCAAAGGGTGAGCGAAGTGTGAGCTCCATGTCTGGTGATATCTGGATCCCGGCATTTGTCCACTTCTGTCTGGAATAAATACGTTTCATCTAGCTGAAAGCTATGCAGCACTTGATTTTGAAGGGTATATGCCCTGAAAGTGAACTAATTAGTCGCCAGGTTAATAAAGCGCCCTGAATGGTGCTTACTCAAAGTGTATTTGGTGGGGCATGGCCCCACCCTACACCCTGAAATCAATGGTAGGGTGGGGCCATGCCCCACCAAATACACTTTGAGTAAGCACAATGAAGCGCTTTGGCACTTACGATGCCACTACATGGTCAGGTTAGTAATAAGGCATAGCATCGCTATGATCATCGAATAAACACAGACACACTGATTATCTCCGGACAGCAGTGGGCATTCGCCAGGATGACGAAGGTGGATTTCCGGCTCCAGGATTCAGTGGGTTGTTATAAGCTATTTTATGGTCAATAGCGGACTAAAAAATGTTTTAGTCAATGACCTATACCCAGTCATCTGCCGGAATAGCGAACGCCAATCGATCGGGAGTTGCTCAGTGAACCTTATGCTTTGATCACTGAAATAATCGATCTCGGATGAGAGTGCAATCTACTGCCTAACACTGCCCGGGGAGACACCAAGCTCTCGTTTGAAGGCCCTGCAGAATGCCGCTTCGGATTGATAGCCGAAGCGTTCCGCGAACACCACCAGAGGCTCCGATGATTCGAGCAACTGAGTGCGGGCCATCAGCATACGCCAGCGGGTCACATAGCGCATCGCGGTGTAACCGACCAGGTCGGTAAATCGTGCTGAGAAACCTGAGCGGGACATTCGCGCCTCCATGGCCAGTGACGTCAGGTTCCACTCTCTTTCCGGATTGCGGTGAATCGCTGCAAGGGCTCTTCCTATCTGCTTGTCACGCAATGCATTCAGCCAACCCGGTCTGGGGCCGCTGAGTGAGTCGAGCCAGGAGCGAATTGCCTGGATCACCAGAATGTCAGCCAGTCGGGTGATTACCGTTTCACCACCGGGGCGCAGTTCCCTCGCTTCACGGGTGATCAACTGCAGGGTATTTTGGATCCAACTGCTCTCATCCTCTTTCCAGGTATCGATCTTCAATACCTGCGGCAGCAGGGCCACCACCTGCTGTCCGGCCACATGGTCAAAGCGCACCAGCCCACAGGTCAGTTGGGTCAGCTCACCACTGCCGCCGTGATGCATGATTTCATATCGTTCACTCACCGACTCCACCGGGATGTCGAACAGGGGCGTGGTCTGGTGCTGCAGATCACTGCGCACTTCGTGGCCTGTACCATGGGGAACCAGGGCCAGGCTGCCCTGTTTCAGCAGGCAGGGCTTTTCTCCGCTGACTTCCAACCAGCACTCACCCCGGGTCACCACATGAAACATCATGTGGCCCTCGAAGGGCGGCAGGGATACCCCCCAGGGTGCTTTCAGCTCTGAACGGCAGTAGTAAGTGCCGTTCAGCTTGAGCAAGTGAAGTGCTTCCCCGATCGGGTCGGACACATCAGCAATTGTCGATTTGGTTTCGCTGGTCATGGGGTTTTCGATTTGGACGAGCTGCATATAAATATAGACAAACAGCCATGGTTGGTCTGCGCGTTGTTACCTAGGATCAACTCATACGCATTAACCCAGAGTTTTACAACGCTTAACCCCGTAAAGGAGGGTGGATTATGACCAACAAACCGATACTGATCATTGGTAAGCATGGCAAAACCGGTAGTCGTGTGCTGCAGCGTCTGCAATCGATGGGTCTGCAGACCCGAGCGGTCTCAAGGTCAACGGCTCTGCCATTCGATTGGCAGCAACGGGATACCTGGGCGCCGGCTTTGCAAGGTGTGGCCGCTGTCTATGTCACCTACCAGCCGGATCTGGCCATTCCTCAGGCGCAGGCAGACATTGAAGCTTTTACCGCGATGGCGAAAAAGGCTGGTGTTGAACGCATCGTGCTGCTCTCGGGTCGGGGTGAAGCCGGCGCCCGGCGGGCGGAGGATATTGTCATCAACAGCGGCATCAGCTGGAATATCGTCAGGGCGAGTTGGTTTTTCCAGAACTTCAGTGAGAGTTTCATGATCGAAGGAATTCTGCAGGGCGAACTGATACTGCCGGCGGGGGATGTCCCGGAACCTTTCATCGACGCGGAGGATATTGCCGATGTGGTGGTTGCCAGTTTGACCGATGCAAAACACCACAATCGTCTCTATGAAGTAACTGGGCCTCGTGCCATGACCTTTGCGGATTGCATGGCAGAGCTGTCGCAAGCGCTACAGAGACCGGTGAAATATACTCAGGTAGCGGTGGATGCCTATCTGGATGTACTTCAACAGCAGGGTGTTCCCGAGCCGATGCAATGGTTGCTCAAGGAGCTGTTCACTGAGGTTCTGGATGGCAGAAACAGCCAGGTGCAACCGGGTGTTGAGGAAGCATTGGCAAGACCGGCCACCGATTTTCAGGTCTATCTGAAACGTATGGTCGACTCGGGATGCTGGTCCGACGACCAATTGGAACAGGCAGTTTGATGCTCCCTCGATCAGGCTTCTGTACGGCCCCTGACTCGTGGGTCCGGCTGATCGTCACCTTAGTTACCGCGTGACCCGCTAGGGGCAGGCAGACCCAGTCCGGCTTGACGAACAGAGCGCCAAGCCGGAGACTCTTGCCGCTGAAACTTCTTATCGTGTTGCAGGCCAGATGATTCACCAGATAACCCGTCTCTTTCCTCTATGGGCTGTGCTTTTGTCTGCGCTTGCCTATGCCTATCCCTCTGCTTTTGTTGGCTTGAAACCTGCGATCATTCCCTTGTTGGGTCTGGTGATGTTCGGTATGGGGATGACCCTGAGCCTGGAAGATTTCAAACGGGTTTTTCAACGGCCGAAGATCATCGGTGTCGGTGTGTTGTTACAGTTCGCATTGATGCCTTTACTCGCCTGGCTGATTGCTGAACTGCTCGCGTTGCCGCCCTATCTGATGGCCGGGCTGGTATTGGTTGGGGCCTGTCCCGGTGGTACCGCCTCCAATGTGGTCTGCTATCTGGCACGCGGTGATGTGGCCCTCTCCATCACCATGACGACGGTTTCAACCCTGCTGGCGATCATCGCCACACCGCTGCTCACTTGGCTCTATGTGGGGCAGAAGGTCCCGGTGCCGGTTGAAAGCATGCTCTGGTCGATTTTCAAGATTGTTCTGTTCCCGGTCTCGTTGGGGGTCCTGGTGAATACCCTCTATGGCCGCAGACTCAGACCGATAAAACCTCTTTTCCCGTTGATCTCCATACTCGCCATCGTTCTGATCATCGGTATCGTGGTGGCGCTGAATCAGAGCAACATCGCCACTATGGGGATGCTGTTGGCATTGGCCGTCATACTGCACAATCTGGCGGGCTTGGCGGGGGGTTACTGGATAGCCAGAGCATTGGGCTGGGATCGGCGGATCAGCCGTACCCTGGCGATTGAGGTGGGTATGCAGAATTCCGGCTTGGGGGTTGCGCTGTCGGTTAAGTACTTCTCCGCCGCGGCTGCGCTGCCCGGCGCGATCTTCTCCATCTGGCACAATCTGAGTGGTTCCATGCTGGCTGGCTATTGGTCGCGACGTGAAAGCTGAGGGGCCGCTTGGATTCGTGCTAAATGGAAGTTTTATTGCCCGCCTCATCAAGGCAGACGAAAGTGATGGTGGTGGTAAAGACACTCTCTTCCTCACCGGTCACCGAGTCTTCGGCAAATACCTTGACCCGATAATCCACCGATGAATCACCCTGTTTGCTCTGCTGGATATTGAAGCGCAGTATCGCGCCCTCTCTGACACTACGGTGAAAGGTGACCCGGTCCAGTCCGATGGTGACAAAGTGGCGCCCCGGGTAGTCATGAACCGCCGCGATCCAGGCATACTCGTCAACCCATTTCAGCAGGTTGCCGCCGAACAGATAGCCATACTGATTGAGGTGCTGAGGTAGTACCAGTTTATGGTTTTCCATCAGACCTGTAATCCGGGAGGTGGTGTGGGTGAGTTCTGATGCATCACCAGGCACCAGCCCTGATCCCCTTTACGATAGATGTTGGTGGCGTAGACCGGGTGAGGGGGTGTTTCCGGGTCGGCTTTGACCAGCTCTTCGACCAGGTGGATGGCAACGTTGTCAGTCTCGATCCAAGTCAGGTGTTTGATCCCGATATCAAGCTTTACATCCTCATTCAACAGGGCGCCCCAGGCGGTCTCAATGGCCGCTCTGCCCCGTTGGGCCGGCATCATCGGCAGCAGGCAGAGAATTTCGTCACTCTCTTCCCACACGGCCATCATGGCGCCCAGGTCCCCATCATCGATGGCATCGTAGTAGGCATCTTCGGCATCTTGGGGGGTCGTGTAGGGAGGGGCCATGGTCATTTCCTGTTGTTATCGGTTGTCTGATGGGAGGGATTCTACGGGAATAACCCATCTTTAGGATAGGGGGCAGGAGCAACCCAAGCCCACTGCTGTAAGTCATGGTGCCTGAGGCTTGTCAGTGACAGCTCTGTCCAGTCGTTTCCCTGGAATAGCCGTTGCTCAACCTGCCGTCGTCGCTGCTGCGGGGCTGTCTGCTGGGGGGCACTGTTCGCCTGCTCGGCAGACTCCGGCATTCAGCTGAGCCAGACGCTGACTTGGCTGGGTGGCGTCAGTTCTCTGTTGCCATAGCTGGTCTTTCTCACCATTTCCTTTGCCAGATACGGATCACGTATTCCCTATCACTTCGGCTTTCCGTATCATCTGGCCTCTTTCAGGCCAGTAGTAACTTACAGATCAGATGACTGACGATATCGATCACAGCTTAGAGGGAATCGAAAGGGTTCCCCTGAATGAGTTTACCGAGAAGGCATACCTGAACTACTCCATGTATGTAATTCTCGATCGTGCCCTGCCGAATATTGGTGATGGATTGAAGCCGGTACAGCGGCGGATTGTCTATGCCATGTCCGAGCTGGGTTTGAGTGCGGGCGCCAAGTTCAAGAAGTCGGCCCGTACCGTCGGTGATGTGCTCGGTAAATTCCATCCCCATGGCGACAGCGCCTGCTATGAGGCAATGGTGCTGATGGCGCAGAGCTTCTCCTATCGCTATCCGCTGGTGGACGGGCAGGGCAACTGGGGCTCTCCGGACGATCCAAAGTCGTTCGCCGCGATGCGTTACACGGAATCGAAGCTGACGGTCTATGCCCAGACTCTGCTTTCGGAGCTGGGGCAGGGGACTGTGGAGTGGGCGCCCAATTTTGACGGCACCCTGAAGGAACCCAAGATACTGCCGGCGAGATTACCGAATGTACTGCTCAACGGCTCATCGGGTATCGCTGTGGGCATGGCTACCGATATCCCGCCGCACAACTTGCGGGAAGTCACCAATGCCTGTATCCATCTGCTGGAGTCGCCGAAGGCCACCCTGGAAGATCTGATGACCTATATCCCCGGGCCGGACTACCCCACCGAGGCGGAGATCGTGACGCCGGCGGCGGAGCTGGTCAAGGTCTACGCGACCGGGCATGGCTCGATTCGTATGCGCGCCCGTTTCGACCGTGAGAATGGCGATATCATCGTCACGGCCCTGCCGCATCAGGTGTCAGGGGCGAAGATACTGGAACAGATCGCCGCTCAGATGCAGGCCAAAAAGCTGCCGATGGTAGAGGATCTGCGTGACGAATCGGATCATGAAAATCCCACCCGCCTGGTGATCGTACCCCGTTCCAACCGGGTCGATGTGGCGCGGCTGATGTCCCATCTGTTCGCCAGCACCGATCTGGAGCGCAGCTACCGGGTCAATCTGAACCTGATCGGTATCGATGGCCGTCCGGCGGTCAAGGATCTGCGCTCGCTGCTGGTGGAGTGGCTCAGTTTCCGTACCGAAACCGTTCGCCGGAGACTGCAGTATCGCCTCAATGAGGTGCTTGACCGGTTGCACATTCTTGAAGGCTATCTGGTCGCCTTTCTGAACATCGATGAGGTTATTGCAATCATCCGCTACGAGGATGATCCGAAGGCCGAACTGATTAAACGTTTCTCCCTTTCAGACATCCAGGCGGAAGCCATCCTCAACCTTCGCTTGCGTAACCTGGCGAAATTGGAGGAGATGAAGATCAAGGGTGAGCAGGAGGAGTTGGAGAAAGAGCGGAAGTCACTGGAAAAGCTGCTGGGTTCAAAGCAGCGTATGCGCACCCTGATCCGCAAGGAGTTACAGGCGGATGCGGATAAATATGGTGATGACCGTCGCTCACCCATCGTTGAGCGTGAGGCGGCGGAGGCCCTCGATGAGACCGATCTGACCCCCAGTGAGGCGGTCACTGTGGTGCTATCGGAGATGGGGTGGGCGCGGACTGCCAAGGGGCATGAGATCGACCCGGCCGGTCTGAACTATCGGGCCGGGGACGGCTTTCTGGCGGCTACCCGCCTGCGCAGCAATCAACAGGCGGTGTTTCTCGACTCCAACGGCCGCAGCTACTCGCTGCCGGCACATACCCTGCCATCGGCCCGCAGTCAGGGTGAACCTCTGACCGGACGGCTCTCTCCGGCAACCGGTGCGACCTTCCGTGCGGTGATTGGCGGTGACAGTCAGCAGGAGTATCTGTTGGCTTCGGACGCAGGTTACGGATTCCGGGTCGGTCTGGCGGATATGCTGGCGAAAAACAAATCAGGCAAGGCGCTGCTGACCCTGCCAAAAGGGTCTCACGTTCTGATGCCTGAGCTGATTGCGGATGTGGAGGCGGATCGCGTGGTGACGATCACCAATGAGGGGCGGATGCTGGTCTTTCCGGTCGGCGAGCTACCCAAGCTCTCGAAGGGCAAGGGTAACAAGATCATCTCAATCGCACCGAAGCGAGTGGCCGCCAGGGAGGAGTTCGTGGTGGCGATTGCCGTGGTGCCAAAGGGTGGCAGTCTGACCGCCCATGCGGGCAAGCGCTATATCGTATTGAAACCGGCCGATCTGGATGGTTATCAGGGAGAGCGAGGACGTCGCGGAGCGAAACTTCCCAGAGGCTTCCAGCGGGTCGATCGGGTTGAGGTCAGCTAAGTCCTACAACATGGAAAATCTCATATTAAGATTCAGTAATCGGCTGAATACGGCACAATTGGCGTGATCCGGCCGCAAAGATAACCTCTTGAATCCATGTGTTTTGTGGGTGTTCATCCACTAGATGAAGAGGGCCAGGTTAGATTAACCACCGTTCTAATCAAGATTAGACTTGGAGAGTTGCTCCATTGGTCGTTATAATGGCCGATTCTCAGCTGTGATATTTGGGCTGGATTATTAGGTCATCCCCTTGAATCGGCTGGGAATCATACGAAAACAGCGAAAGTGGCGGAATTGGTAGACGCGCTGGATTTAGGTTCCTGTGGGGTAACCCGTGAGAGTTCGAGTCTCTCCTTTCGCACCATTTCAACTGCGGTTGCCAATGGCGATCGACAGGAAATTTCCAGTTTTTCCTTAATTCAGATATTTAGTGGCAGATAAGGCTGTCAGGAGAAGATACATGCAAGTTTCGGTGGAATCGGGAGAAGGGCTTGAGCGACGTGTTACCGTCGAGTTGCCTGCAGAGAAGATCGATGCGGAAGTGACAAAGCGCCTACAGCAGATTGGCCGAACCGCCAAACTGGATGGTTTTCGTCCCGGTAAGGTGCCGATGAAGCTGCTGCGTCGTAACTACGGTGGACAGGTGTTGCAGGAAGTCTATGGTCAGATGATCGAATCCAGTTATCAGGAGGCGATTCAACAGGAGAAACTGCAGCCCGCAGGGATGCCTAAAATCGAACCTGGCGAGTCCAGTGAAGATGATGGTCTGTTCCGCTATGTGGCGACCGTTGAGGTGATGCCTGAGATTACCCTGAACCCGCTCTCCGGTGAGATCAAGCGTCCGGTGGCCGAGATCGCCGATCAGGATGTGGATGAGATGCTGCTGAAGCTGCGCAAACAGCGTGTAACCTGGAGCAGTGTGGAGCGTGATGCGGCTGAAGGTGATCAGGTGAAGATCAGTTTCAAAGGCACGATCGATGGGGAGGCCTTTGAGGGCGGCAGCGCCGAGAATGTGGATCTGGTACTGGGTTCCGGCCGCATGATCGAAGGTTTCGAATCGGCCCTGGTTGGCAAGTCGAAAGGTGATAAATCGTCGATCGACCTGAAATTCCCCGAAAATTACCGGGTGGAAGAGCTGGCCGATAAACCGGTAACGTTCGAAGTAGAGATCAACGACATCGCCGAAGAGGTTCTGCCTGAGATCAATGACGAATTTGCCAAGGAGTTCGGTGCCGAAGAGGGTGTCGACAAGCTGATGAGCGATGTGCGTGAGAACATGACACGTGAACTTGCACAGCGGATCGAGGCTCGTATTAAGAACCAGGCGATGGATCTGTTGACAGAGCAGAATCCGATCGATGTTCCCACAGCAATGGTCGATCAGGAGATTGAGGCGCTGCAGAATCAGACCCGTCAACAGATGGCCCAGGGCGCTGGATCCTTTGAGCTGCCCCGGGAGATGTTTGAAGACCAGGCAAAAAAACGGGTTACTCTGGGCTTGCTTATTGGTGAAATCATTAAGCAAAACGACATTCAGGTCGATAACGATCGTGTGAAGAAGAGAATTGAAGAGTTTGCCGCCAGTTACGAGAAGCCTGAAGAGGTGGTCAACTACTACTACAACGACGAAAAGCAGCTGGCCACCGTGCAGAATGTCGTAATGGAAGATCAGGTGGTAGACTGGGTGCTGGAACAGGTTACCATCACTGAAGAGCAGACAACCTTTGCCGAACTGACGGAGCAGGGTTGAAAGGAGAGGGGAAACACAGACCATGATTGATACAGTGTCAGGAATGCCGGACGCAAAAGGCCTGGGCCTCGTGCCGATCGTTATCGAGCAGACCGCCCGGGGTGAGCGCTCCTTTGACATCTATTCCAGGTTGTTGAAGGAGAGAGTGATCTTTCTGGTCGGACCGGTTGAAGACCACATGGCGAATCTGGTCGTGGCTCAGTTGCTGTTTCTCGAGTCGGAAAACCCGGACAAGGATATCCATCTCTATATCAATTCGCCCGGTGGCTCAGTCACAGCAGGACTGTCGATTTACGACACCATGCAGTTCGTCAAACCGGATGTCAGCACCATGTGTATCGGCCAGGCAGCGAGTATGGGAGCGCTATTGCTCTCCGGCGGGGCCAAGGACAAACGCTACTGTCTGCCGAATTCGCGGATGATGATTCACCAGCCTTTGGGTGGTTTCCAGGGGCAGGCAACGGATATTGAGATCCATGCGAAAGAGATTCTGCTGCTGAGAGAGCGGCTGAACACCATTCTGGCCGATCATACCGGTCAGAGCCTGGAAAAAATTGCGCAAGATACCGAGCGGGATAACTTCATGGGTGGCGAGGATGCGGTCGCCTATGGCCTGATCGACTCGGTATTGTCCGATCGTGGTGGTAGTGAGACCAGTTGACATCGATTTCTGTGATGTGGCTTTTACGGGCAATGGATGGCGTGTTATCAAGTCAGTGTTTTTTAATCACTAACCTTGCCATCTAGGTGCAGTTAGATATGATTGAAATAAAAGCAGATTGATTTTGGCTTGAAGGAGTGAAATATGAGCAGTGACAAAAGCGGTAAAGGTGACGACGGCAAGCTGTTGTATTGCTCCTTTTGCGGCAAAAGCCAGCATGAGGTGCGGAAACTGATTGCCGGCCCTTCCGTTTTTATCTGCGATGAGTGTGTCGAACTCTGCAACGACATCATCCGTGAGGAGATGCAGGAGCCGGGTGAAGACAGTATCAATAAACTGCCGAAGCCTCATGAAATAAAAAAGACGCTGGATCAATACGTTATCGGTCAGCAGAGAGCGAAAAAGGTGCTCTCTGTGGCGGTCTACAACCACTACAAACGACTCGATGCCATCGGCAAGGACAACGAAGTCGAGCTGGCAAAATCGAATATTCTGCTGATCGGCCCCACCGGTTCGGGTAAAACCCTGCTGGCGGAGACCCTGGCCAGAATGTTGAATGTGCCCTTCACCATTGCCGATGCCACCACCCTGACCGAAGCGGGTTATGTGGGTGAGGATGTGGAAAATATCATTCAGAAGTTGCTGCAGAAATGCGACTATGATGTTGAAAAGGCACAGACTGGTATTGTCTATATCGATGAAATCGATAAGATTTCCCGTAAATCGGATAATCCCTCCATCACCCGTGATGTGTCTGGTGAAGGGGTGCAGCAGGCGCTGCTGAAACTGATCGAGGGTACGGTCGCCTCGGTACCACCCCAGGGTGGCAGAAAACATCCTCAGCAGGAGTTCCTGCAGGTCAATACCTCAAATATCCTGTTTATCGTGGGCGGCGCATTCGCCGGGCTTGAAAAGGTCATCAAAGACCGCTCAGAAAAGGGTGGAATCGGCTTCTCAGCCGAGGTGAAGAGTAAAGACGACTCCCGTTCGGTCGGTGACATCATTGTCGATGTGGAGCCTGAGGACCTGATCAAATATGGTCTGATACCCGAATTTGTCGGTCGTCTGCCGGTCGTGGCCACACTGCAGGAGCTGGATGAGGACTCGCTGGTCAAAATTCTCACCGAACCGAAAAATGCACTCAGTAAACAGTATTCCCGTCTGTTCGAAATGGAGGGCTGTGAGCTGGAGCTGAGGGACGATGCCTTGCGCGCAATTGCCCGCAAAGCCATGGCGCGGAAGACCGGTGCACGCGGTCTGCGTACCATTTTGGAGCAAGTGTTACTCGACACCATGTATGATTTGCCCTCGATGGATGAAGTCACCAAGGTGGTTGTGGACGAAGGCGTCATCGCCGGTGAATCCGATCCATTGATGATCTACGAAAACAACGATAAGCAGATTGCTGCATCTGATTGATCTGTCTAAGCATTTTACCGGAGTTAAAGAGTTGCCTGGGCGACACTTCGCCGTACCCCGGCGATCTCTGGTGGATATGGCACGATTCCTGTTTGGTTTTTTCCGTTGATTGATTCCGACGATAGACTTGAAACATCCGGCTGTTGGCCATATATACATTAATCAACCATCAGAAAAATGCTGCAGGTTGGATCGACGAGAGCCTGCCAGATGCAAATCCCTGTATTGACACTGTAGTACCTGCAGTTGAAGTATTTTCAGGCAGGCCGCTGCCTAATGAGGACAAGTGAATGGGTCAAGAATACAAAGACACCGGTTTGACAAGAGAAACGGCCAACATCGTTCCGGTATTGCCGTTACGTGACGTGGTTGTCTATCCTCACATGGTTATTCCCTTGTTCGTCGGTCGGGACAAGTCGATCCTCGCGCTCGATTCCGCCATGCAGAGCAACAAGCAGATTCTGCTGGCAGCGCAGAAAAGCGCCGATGTGGACGATCCGGATATCGATGATATGTACGCCATCGGTACCCTGGCCAACATCCTGCAGCTGCTGAAACTTCCCGATGGTACGGTCAAAGTCCTTGTCGAAGGCGGGGAGCGGGCCAGGATCACCGAATTTGTGGAGAATGATGAATTCTTCAGCGCCCGCCTTGAGACCCTCACTGACAATATCGATCTGGCGGGCAGGGAGACCGAGGTGCTGATGCGCTCGGCCACCAATCTGTTCGACCAGTACGTCAAGCTGAACAAGAAAGTACCGCCGGAGGTATTGACCTCGCTCTCCAGTATCGACGATCCCAGTCGTCTGGCCGATACCATCGCCGCCCATATGTCCCTCAAACTTGAGGAGAAGCAGCATGTGCTGGAGATGCCCAATGTCAGAGAGCGTCTGGAACATTTGATGGGGCTGATGGAGGGTGAGAACGACATCCTGCAGATGGAGAAACGGATCCGTGGGCGGGTCAAGCGCCAGATGGAGAAGAATCAGCGGGAGTACTATCTGAATGAGCAGATGAAGGCCATTCAGAAAGAGCTGGGTGAAATGGATGATGCACCCAACGAAATCGAGGATCTGACCAAAAAGATCGAAAATGCAGGGATGACCTCAGAGGCCAAGGAGAAGGCCAATAATGAATTGAACAAACTCAAGCTGATGTCGCCGATGTCAGCCGAAGCGACCGTGGTGCGCAACTACATCGACACCCTGGTCGGCCTGCCCTGGAAGAAACGCAGCAAGATCCGCAATGACATCGGTGCCGCCAACACCGTGCTTGATGAGGATCACTATGGTCTGGATAAGGTCAAGGAACGTATTTTGGAGTACCTGGCCGTACAGCAGCGTGTACGCAAGCTGAAGGGGCCGATCCTCTGTCTGGTTGGACCGCCAGGTGTGGGTAAGACCTCACTGGGTCAGTCGATTGCCCGCGCGACCAACCGTAAATTCACTCGTATGGCCCTGGGCGGGGTCAGGGACGAGGCTGAAATACGCGGCCATCGTCGCACCTATATCGGTGCGCTGCCTGGCAAGATCATCAATAACCTGAGCAAGGTGAAGACACGTAATCCGCTGTTTCTACTTGATGAAATCGACAAGATGGCGATGGACTTCCGGGGTGATCCCGCCTCGGCCCTGCTGGAGGTGCTGGATCCGGAACAGAACCACACCTTCAACGACCATTACCTGGAGGTCGATTTCGATCTGTCTGAGGTGATGTTCGTTGCCACCGCCAACACATTGAATATTCCGGCGGCCCTGCTGGATCGTATGGAAGTGATCCGTCTCTCCGGCTACACCGAGGATGAGAAGGTCAACATTGCTGAGCGCTATCTGGTGCGCAAGCAGATGGAGAACAATGGACTGAAACCGGAGGAGCTGATCGTCAGGGAGTCGGCGATTCGGGATATCGTCCGTTACTACACCCGTGAGGCCGGGGTGAGAAACCTGGAGCGGGAGATCGCCAAGATCTGTCGCAAGGTGGTCAAAGAGATTCTGCTGAAGAAAACCAAGACCAAGGTCACCTTGACACCGAAACGTCTCGAAGACTACCTGAGTGTGAAACGTTTTCGCTACGGGCGGGCCGACGAGCACGACCAGGTGGGTCAGGTCACCGGTCTGGCCTGGACCGAGGTGGGCGGCGAGTTGCTGCGCATCGAGGCGGCTCTGATGCCCGGTAAGGGACGATTGAGCCATACCGGTCAGTTGGGTGAAGTTATGCAGGAGTCGATCCAGGCGGCCATGACAGTGGTCAGAAGCCGTGCCGAATCTCTCGGTCTGGAAGAGGAGTTCCATCAGAAATACGACGTGCATATCCACGTGCCGGAGGGGGCCACGCCGAAAGACGGCCCCAGTGCCGGTGTCGGCATGTGTACCAGCCTGGTCTCGGCTTTGACCAAAATCCCGGTGAAAGCGGATGTGGCGATGACCGGTGAGATCACCCTGCGTGGTGAAGTGCTGCCGATCGGCGGACTCAAGGAGAAGTTGCTCGCAGCGCACCGGGGCGGTATCGCTACGGTTATCATCCCGGAAGAAAACGAGAGAGATCTTGTTGAAATCCCAAAGAATATCAAGCAGAACCTGGAAATCATTCCGGTCCGCTGGATCGATGAAGTGTTACAAATCGCGCTCAATGACACCCCCCAGCCGAAGAAGGAGAAGGAGTCGGGAGAGGCTGAAAAACCGAGTAGAAAGCGCAGCCAGGAGGCTGGCAAAAAGACTAGGGTGCCCACCAAGCATTAGTACACTGTTAATTTAGAACATGAAGACCTGTCACAGCTTGGCTTATTGCGGCGTTTTCGCATAGGCCATTGCTTGACAGGCTATCTGGCAGCCGGTATAAACTCTGGCGTTTCGGGCCCTGCAGGGCCACTACATATAATTCGTAAGGCGGAATGATCCGCCCAGACCATAGGGGAAACTGATTAATGAATAAGGCCGAACTAATTGAGGCAATGGCGGAATCCGCGGATATTTCCAAGGCCGCTGCAGGACGGGCGCTTGACGGTATGGTCAACGCTGTGACTGACGCGATGAAAGCCGGTGATACGCTCTCTCTGGTGGGATTTGGCACCTTTTCCGTGAAAGAACGCGCTGCCCGTGAAGGCCGCAACCCCCAGACCGGAGAGACGATCAAGATCAAAGCATCGAAAATCCCGTCATTTAAAGCTGGTAAAGCGTTGAAGGATGCAATAAACTAGCGCGCCTTCTACCGGGGTGCTTAGCTCAGCTGGGAGAGCATCGCCCTTACAAGGCGAGGGTCGCAGGTTCGATCCCTGCAGCACCCACCATTTAGGAGCGGTAGTTCAGTTGGTTAGAATACCGGCCTGTCACGCCGGGGGTCGCGGGTTCGAGTCCCGTCCGCTCCGCCAACATTAATCATTAACGGGGTATCTCAACCAGATACCCCGTTTTTGTTTAACCAGATACCCGGATCTTTGATCCTGGTAATAATAATATTTCGAGTCACTGATCATGCTTCAGGAAATCAGAGATAAGGCTCAGGGCTGGATCGCTTGGGCAATCGTCATCCTCATCTCAATCCCATTTGCACTTTGGGGTATTCAGTCCTATCTAGGAATCGGTTCAGAACCTCTGGCTGCCACCGTCAATGGTGTGGAGATTACTGAGCGCAGCCTGGAATCCCAGTTTCAACGTTTTCGTCAGCAACTGCGTGATCAGTTGGGTTCAGCCTATCGGCCGGAGTTGTTTGACGATGTGCGGATGAGAAAAGAGGTTCTCAACCGTATGGTCAACGATGAAGTGCTGCAACAGGCCTCCCATGAGATGGGATTGCGTGCCGGTAACAGCATGATCCAGGCGACGATTCTGAGCATGTCCATCTTTCACAAGGATGGTCGCTTCGATCAACAGACCTATGAGCGCTCTCTGCAGCTGCAGGGACTTTCACCGGCCGGCTTTGAAGAGCGTGTCAGGCGTGCGTTGGTGGCTGAGCAGCTGACCCAGGCCGTGGAGAGCGGGACCTTCATCACTTCCCGCGAAGTCAGTGAGAGCGATCGCTTGCAGAAACAGACCCGGGAGATCACCTATTTCACCGTGCCGGCTGCGGATTACATGGTGGACAATGCTGTGACTGACAGTGAGGTGGCCTCCTTCTACGAGAACAATGAGAGCGCTTTCATCTCGCCGGAAAAGATTAAGCTCGAATACATCCTGTTGGATGCCGCAGCGATCGGCCAGACCATCGACGTCGATGATCAGCTGCTGCGTGGCTTCTACGACGACAATCAGGATCTCTATGGTCTGCCCGAACAGCGACAGGCAAGCCATATTCTGATCCAGGTCACCGCCGATGCAGATCAGACAGCCGTTGATGAGGCGAAACAGAAAATTGAGGAACTGGCAGAAAAGGTTCGTGCGGGAGAGTCTTTCGCCGAACTGGCCAAGCAGCACTCCCAGGATCCCGGCTCAGCGGCCTCAGGGGGTGACCTGGGGATGTTTGGCAAGGGCATCATGGATCCGGCTTTCGAGAATGCCGTATTCAGCCTCGAAGAGGGTGCTGTCAGTGATCCGGTGCGCAGTAACTTCGGTTTTCATCTGATTAAACTCACCGGCATAAAGGCCGGCAGTGTAAAACCATTTGACGATGCCAAAACGGAAGTGGAGAAAGGCTACCGCCTGGCAGAGGGTGAAAAACTCTACTTCGAGATGGCAGAAGAGTTGGCCAACCTGAGTTATGACGATCCTACCTCCCTGGAATCCTCAGCCTCCGCCCTGGGGCTGACTGTGGCTGAGAGTGATTGGATGACCCGGGATCAGCAGACCGGCCCATTGGCGAAACCGAAAGTACTGGGTGCAGCCTACAGTGACGATGTTCTGAAAGAGCGTAACAACAGTGAATTGATCGAACTCGATTCCACCAGTTCGGTGGTGGTTCGGGTAGTGGATCATCAGGAGGCTTCCGTTGAGCCTCTGGATGATGTGCGCAGCCGGATCGTCGAGTTGCTCACCAAGCAGAAGGCGGAACAGCAGGCCGGAGCCGAGGCGGGCAAGCGTGTGGCTGAGATTTCCAGCAGCAATCCGTTGATGCAGGTGGCTGGAAATTATCCGGTAACCGGACCCATCACTGTAACCCGCAACAGCAGAGAGCTGCCGCCGGCCCTGTCGAGCGAACTGTTCCGTACGGCAAAGCCGCAAGCGGGAGAGATCAGCTCAGGCAGTGTTAAACTGGCCCAGGGAGACTTTGCCGTCTTCGTACTCTCACAAGTCACCGAAGGTGAATCCGCCTCGGATGAGAGCAAAGGACAGCAGGTTGAAAACATGCGGCGTCTGTATGGCAGAAGCTACTACGATCGGGTACTCGAAGATCTCGAATCCCGTGCCGATGTACAGATTCTGTTGAAGCAGGATAGCGAATAAGTTTTTAAGAATATTTCAGTCCGCAAATAAACACGAATAAAAGTAAATGTTTTTTGTTGCTGTTAAAAAAGCTGTTGTTCCGGCGGATGCCGGACAATAGCACGACCTCCATTGAATGACTGAAAGTCGGCCAGAAGGGTGAACAAAGTGAATACTCCTTCTGTCTACACTTGCGTGTGATCAGTCGCCGTAGCTTCCTTAACCGGTGTGGATAAACGTTACTAAACCATTTGTGTTTATTTACGGACTTAGCCAATAAAAAAAGGCGCGGCGGTAAGCCGCACCTTTTCTCAAATCAATCTTGTTAGGGCCTGTTAACACGAATCCAATACGCCCTGCTGGGTCTGTTTTTGTGCCCAGCAAGGCAGAATGAGCGTCGTGTAGTTATTCTACATGAGCGAATGATAACGCCGCTGGGCGCAAAAACAGGCCCAGCCCTTCGGGTTGCGCCTGCAAAGCGCCACTCGGCGTTGCTCGTCGTTCATTTGGAATAACCAAACTACACTCCTCGCGCCTTGATTGGCACTTTTTCAGGCACAACAGGGCGTATTGGATTCGTGTTAACAGGCCCTAGATGGTCAGGCCATGCCGAGAATGTGGTAACCGGAGTCGACATAGAGTATGTCGCCGGTGATGCCCGAGGCCAGATCGGAACAGATAAATGCAGTGGCATTACCCACTTCCGCGATGCTGACATTGCGGCGCAAAGGATTCTTCTTCTCCGCTTCATCCAGCATGCCTTTGAAATCCTTGATGCCGGAGGCCGCCAGTGTTCGGATCGGGCCGGCCGATATGCCATTCACCCGTATGCCTTCAGGTCCGAGTGACTCGGCCAGATAACGAACGCTTGCTTCAAGGCTGGCTTTGGCAACCCCCATCACATTGTAGTTGGTCACTGTTCGAACCGCGCCCAGGTAGCTCATCGTCACCAGCGAGGCATTACGTCCCTGCATCAGCTTTCGACCCGCTTTGGCCAGTGCGGAAAAACTGTATGAACTGATGTCGTGGGCAAGGGCGAAGCCGTCCCGGGTCAGGTTATCAAGGTAGCCTCCCTCCAGGTGGTCTCTGGGTGCAAAACCCACCGCATGGATAATACCGTCGAGATATCCCCACTCTTTCTCAATGGTCTCGAACAGCTCGGCAATCTGTTGATCATCGGTGACATCGAGGGGCGCCACAATCGAAGCCGAGAATTTTTCAGCAGCATCATCAACCCGTTTTTTCAATTTCTCAGTCTGGTAGGTCAGGGCGAGTTCTGCGCCCTCCCTGTGCATGGCTTCGGCAACCCCCCAGGCGATGGAGCGGTTGCTGGCAATGCCAACGATGAGAAAGCGTTTATCTTGTAAAAAACCCATTGAAAATTCCTTACTGGCGTCGTTGTTTAGTGAATAAACAGGAGCGGTAGGATAATTCCCCTGTCTAATTGGGACGTCTTATTGTCGAGAAAAGTGTAACTTACCGGAAAACCCAACCAGCAAATAGCATAGCATGCTGAGGCTATGGCCACATCTCAGCTAACCATAGCCCGATCAAACCATGCTCAGATCAGGAGTAGCCCGGCCTGAGTTGTTACCGGTTCAATAAAATCTGTCGTCCGGTCAGTGCCGCTCCATTGACTCCAATTGGCTAACCCGGCAACCTTACGCCATTACCAATGCAGATTGGATCGATTTGAAGAATTAAGATAGGCCGATCTGGGTTTCGGATAGGTTAAACCTGGATCACAGGAGAACATTCATGCAGCGTCGTTTGAACGGTCGTGACATCCTCTATTTCGGTGGTCTCGCCGTGGTACTCATCACCATTATTCTGGCTATGTACATGGTCGACCGGCAGTGGCAGAAGATGGCGCAGATGGAGCAGTTGATGCGGGAGCAGGCGGCGGATATCCGGAATATTGGCATACAGCTCAGAACATTGGGCAGACGTGTGGAGAGCGGTGTCAATCTCTCCAGCCAATCCCAGACGGATGAAACCGAGTCTGTTCCGGCGGCCTTTGAGCGGGCCTACCAGGCCAGCCAAAAAGAGGATTTTGCCGAAGGGGACTGGCTGGTCAGGGCATTCGGGGTCAATCTGAAATCCCTCACACCGTTTATTTCTGAGGATGCCTATGCCTCCACCGTACAGGGCTATATTCTGGAAAGTCTGCTGGTGCGCAACGCGGATACCCTGGAGTGGGAAGGATTGTTGGCCAGGGAGTGGCAGGTTAGCGATGACGGATTAACCTTTGTCTTCAAGCTGCGGCAAGGTTTACGCTTTTCAGACGGTAAACCGCTCACCGCCGAGGATGTGGCGTTCACCTTCAGTTTCATCATGAATCCGGCGATTCAAGCCCCCAGGGAGCGGGCCTACTACGCCAAGATTGAATCCGTTGAGGCGCTGGACCGGCTGACCGTCCGGTTTCAATTTGCCGAACCCTATTTCAACGCCCTCGCACTGGCGGGGGGAATCTCGGTGATGCCCAAGCACTTCTATGAGCCCTATCTGGAAGAGCCGAACAGCTATAACCAGTCGAAGGGATTGCTACTGGGATCCGGCCCCTACCGGCTGGAGGATCCGAGCAACTGGTCACCGGATAAAGGCATCATCGAACTGCAGCGTAACCCCCGCTACTGGGGGCCGGTACAGCCGGCCTACAATCGCCTGTTGTGGCGAATCATTGAGAATGACAGTGCCCGTATGACAACTTTCCGCAATGGTGAGATCGATACATATGTCATCCGTCCGCTGGAGTTTCAGAAACTGGTGGATGACGAGGATCTGGCGAAGAAAGCAGAACACTGGGAGTACATGAGCCCTGTTGCTGGATATAGTTATATTGGGTGGAATCAGCAGAAAGGTGAAATAGCCACACGCTTTGCTGATCTCAGGGTAAGGCAAGCCATGACCTATCTGATCGATCGAGAGCGGATCAATAAAGAGATCTTTCTCGGTTATGCGGAAGTGGCAATGAGCCCCTTTACTAGTACAAGTAAACAACACAATCCTGACTTGCTGCCCAGGCCCTACGATCAGAGCAAAGCCATGGCACTGCTTAAAGAGGCGGGCTATTCCGATCGGGATGGAGACGGGATACTCGAAGATGAGTCAGGTGCACCGTTTCAATTCGAATTAGTTTATTTTCAAGGAAATGATGATACAAGTCGCATGGTGCTGTTCCTAAAGGACCTGTTGGCTAGGGCAGGGATACTTCTGGAACCTAAACCAACAGAGTGGTCAGTGATGATCGACCTGATGAAAAAGCGGGATTTTGATGCCATCACCCTGGGCTGGACCAGTGGTCTCGAAACCGATCTCTATCAGATGTTTCACAGCAGTCAGATTGCCGATGCCGGTAATAACTTCATCAGCTATCGCAACGAGAAACTGGATCAACTGATCGATGAGGCGAGGGCGACGGTGGATGATGAGACCCGCATGCCCCTGTGGCAGGCTGCGGAGCGGGAACTCTACAACGATCAGCCCTATACCTTCCTGAAACGCAGTAAAAGCCTGGTGTTCATCGACCGGCGGATTCGCAATATTGTGCAGACCAAATTGGGTTTGAATCTGAACAGTCTGCCGGTTGAGACCTATGTGCCGGCAGATCAACATCGCTATAACCAGTAATGCAAGTGTAGTGTCCGATACAAATCATACATTCAGACGAGGCCTATCATGTGTTGGCGTTTAAATCGCTTACCTCGCCCTGCGGGAAGCCCTCAAGCCACGATTGCGATGTTGCCCCCCTTGGAAAGGGCGCGGCCATTCCCTGCGGGTTGCGCTTTGCACTCGCGGCTTGAGTGGCTTTTTATATAGGACGCTACACTAGATGCTGACCTACCTGATCCGAAGAGTGCTGCTGATGGTGCCCACCCTGTTGGGGATCACGCTGGTGGTGTTCGTGGTGATGGCCTCATCACCCGGCGGGATCAGCGCCCAGAGTCTGGTGGAGGGGCAGAACCTGGATCCGGAGGCGAAGCAGGAGATCGAGGCCTACTACAATCGGCTCTACGGTCTGGATGATCCCCCCTATCTGCAATATCTGCGCTGGCTGAATAATGTCTCCCCGATCGGTTTTGTGTTCGATGAAGAGAATCAGATGAGTGGATTCTCCTTCAGTAAAGGGGCCGACTTCGGTCGCAGTTTTCGTTATGGTCGCCCGGTAACCGATCTGCTGGCGGAACGGGTGCCGATAACGGTATTACTGAATGTGCTGAGCATTCCCCTGGTCTATATGTTTGCGCTGCTGGTGGGGGTGCGGGCGGCGGTGGAGCGGGGGCGCTCATTCGATGTCAGCAGTGGTATCGTGATGCTGGCCCTCTGGTCGGTGCCGACCATGCTGGCCGGGGTGTTGTTGATCGGCTTCTTTGCCAATCAGCAGTATTGGCACTGGTTTCCCACCGCCGGTCTGAGCGACCGCCTGGTGCTGGATCAGGTGTTCCTGCCCCACTGGTCGAGTCTCTGGGATGTGGGATTGCTGTTTATCTGCCTGGTGCTCTCAGTGGCCCTGTTCATGACGATCGCACGCAGTGGCTCCAAGCCCCTGCGCATCGTTTTTCTCGCACTCTGCTGGGCCGTGTTGGGCTATATGATGGTTGAGGCCCTGCCGCAGACCCAGCAATCGATCACCCTGTTTATCCTGATGCCGCTGCTGTTTGCCCTGATGGCCGGCTGGCTGGCCAGCACCGACTATCTGCTGATGCGTCAGCTGGGTTTTCTCAGCAGTGCTCTGTTGATCGGACTGCTGCTGGCCGTATATGGCATGCAGGGGAGTTGGCTGAGGGGCTTTCTGTTCGATCGGCTCTGGCATCTGGCTCTACCGGTATTGTGTCTCTCTTACGGCGGATTTGCCGGTCTGGCAAAGCTGACCCGTACCTCAGTGCTGGAAAACCTGCTCTCCGACTATGCCCGCACCGCCAGGGCTAAGGGGCTGGCCGAATCGGTGGTACTTTGGCGGCATGTATTTCGCAACAGCCTGCTGCCACTGATCACGGTGGCCGCCAGTCTGCTGCCCAGCCTGCTGGCGGGTTCGATCATCGTGGAGAGTATCTTCAGTATCGAGGGGATGGGCAAACTGGCCGTCGAGGCGGTGCAGACCCGGGACCGGGAGCTGGTGCTTTCGATTACTTTGATCGGCGGTATGCTGACCCTGCTGGGTTATCTGCTTGCCGATTTGCTCTATGCACTGGCCGATCCGAGGGTGAGCTATGACTGATCAACCGTCCCATCGTCAAAGCTACTGGCGCCGGATTCTCAGTCAGACCTTCCTCCGCTGGGGGGCCAGGTTAGGCCTGGGATGGGTTGCCCTGCTGGCGATGATCGGTGTTTTTGCACCGTTTCTGGCCAGCAGTTTTCCACTCTTGCTCAGTCAGAATGGTGAGTGGATTAGTCCGGTGCTGACCTATCTTCAGGCCGAGGATGTGCTGTTTCTGGTCGCCTTTTTCAGCCTGCTGTTGCTGTTACCCTGGCGAATCAGCGGAGCCCGTAAACTGGGCCTGTTTGTAATGATGGTAAGTATCGGCGGTGGCTTGGCTTACAGCTATGTGGATCCGCCCAAGCTCGTGATCTATGAGCAGTATCGGGTCGCCGAGCGTGAAGGCGCCTATGACTGGGTTATCTTTGCTCCGGTTCCCTATTCACCCAAGGACTATCAGCGAGATCTGGGGGATACCGGGCTTGAAGCACCCTTATCTCAGGCCGAGCGCTCGCACTTGTTCGGCACCGAACAGAATGGCGCGGATGTGCTCAGCCGGATGATCCATGCCTCCCGGATCGCCCTCGGCATCGGTTTTGTCGCCACCGGTATCGCCATGGTGATCGGTGTGATTATCGGTGGATTGATGGGCTATTTTTCCGGTATCGTGGATATTCTGGGGATGCGTCTGGTGGAGATCTTCGAAGCGGTACCCACCCTGTTTCTGCTGCTCACCTTTGTTGCATTTTTCGGTCGCAGTCTCTACATCATGATGGTGATTATCGGCATCACCAGCTGGCCCGGTTTTGCCCGCTATGTGCGAGCCGAGTTTCTGCGTCTGCGTAAGCAGGATTTCGTACAGGCGGCCGAGGCGGCGGGTCTGCCATTGTCCTCCATACTCTTCAGGCACATGCTGCCCAATGGTATGGGGCCCGTGCTGGTGGCGGCGAGTTTCGGCGTCGCTTCGGCGATCCTGGCGGAGGCGACCCTGAGTTTTCTCGGACTGGGTCTGGTGGATGATCCCTCCTGGGGGGAGATGCTCAACCAGGCGGTACAGTCCTCCCGTTTCAACTGGTGGATGGCAGCCTTTCCCGGCGGTGCGATCTTCTTCACGGTGTTTGCCTATAACCTGATCGGTGAATCCTTGAGAGATGCCATCGATCCCTACCTGAGCAAGTCGAACTGATGCTGTTGTCAGTCAAAGCCCTGCATACCTGGTTTAAACACCAACCGGATCCGATCAAGGCGGTGGATGGAATCGACTTCGAGATCGAGCGGGGGGAGACTTTCTGTCTGGTCGGCGAGTCGGGTAGCGGTAAATCGATCACCGCACTCTCCATCATGCGTTTACTGCCCCAGTCCGGTCTGCAGAAACAGAACGGTCAGGTGCTGTTCAAGAGCGGGCAGGGGGACGCGGTTGATCTGAGCGCATTGAAAGAGTCGAAGATGCGAGAGATTCGGGGTGGCCGGATTGCCATGATCTTCCAGGAGCCGATGAGTTCACTCAACCCGGTATTCACCATCGGTGAGCAGATCCTTGAGGCGGTCAAGCTGCATTTTCCGCAACTTTCGGCAAGCGAGGCTTGGGAGAGGGTGATGAAGGCGCTTATTGATGTACAGCTGCCCGATCCCGAAACCCGGGTCAACAGTTATCCCCATCAGCTCTCCGGTGGTCAGCGTCAGCGAGTGATGATCGCCATGGCCATGGCCTGTGAACCCGATCTGTTGATCGCGGATGAACCGACAACCGCTCTGGATGTGACGGTGCAGCGTGAAATATTGCGTCTGATGAAGGCGCTGCAGCAGCGTACCGGGATGGCGATTCTCTTCATCACGCACGACTTTGGTGTGGTTTCGGAGATCGCAGACCGGGTCGCGGTAATGCAGCAGGGTAAGCTGGTAGAGACCGGCACCACAGATCAGATCATCCACAAACCTGAGCATGTCTATACTCAGTCACTGATTGCGGCGTTACCGGAAAACCTGGCGCGTCAAGTGACCCATCAGGTCGTGCAGGATCAGCCGCCACTGATTCGATTGAATGATCTGGCGATCCATTTTCCGGTACGAAAGGGCCTGTTGCGTCGGGTCGTCGATCAGGTACGTGCGGTGGACGGGGTCGATCTGGAGATCCCGCGGGGGCAGATACTCGCACTGGTGGGCGAGTCGGGCAGCGGCAAGACAACCCTGGGGCGTGGCATCCTCAGATTGACTGAACCGACGGCTGGCCAGATCACCTTTGACAACACCGATATCACCGAGATGAAACCGGCTCAGCTAAGGCAATTCCGGCGCAATATGCAGATCATCTTTCAGGATCCGATCTCCTCATTGAATCCGCGTTTGAGTATTGCCGCAATCCTTACCGAACCGATGAAGGTGCATGGTATTGGTGAGAACCGGGAGGAGCGACTTGAGCTCGCCAGGAACTTGCTGCAGCAGGTACAGATGGAGGAGGATACCCTTTGGCGTTATCCCCATGAGTTTTCCGGTGGCCAGCGTCAGCGTATCGGTATCGCCCGAGCGTTATCCCTGGAACCCTCATTCATTGTGTGTGACGAGATCACCAGTGCATTGGATGTCTCGGTACAGGCTGAGATCCTGAAAATGTTGTTGGAGCTTCGCCGGCAACACAACCTTACCCTGTTGTTCATTACACATAACATCGGCGTTGTTGAATATGTCAGTGATCGAACTGCCGTGATGTATCAGGGGCAGATTGTTGAACAGGGAAGAACCGAAGATATCGTCAATAATCCTCAAAACGACTATACCCAACAACTGATTGCAGCAGTTCCTAGAGTGCCTCTCTAGCCGCGCTGTAAGAAGATAGCTAGAACGCTTCCCTATGAGATTCACCATCCAGACCAAACTGTTTTTAAGCCACTTTGCTGCCATTATTCTGGTTTCCGGAAGTGTCGGCAGCTACTTCTACCATAGCGCCATCGAAAATCTGATGCATGCCCTGCAGTCGCGGTTAATGAATAGTGCTTCCCTGATCAGCAGCAGTCTGCAGGATGCACAGTTGGATCAGATCAGGGAAGAGAAGGATATGACATCACCCAACTATCAGCACTACGTCAATCAACTCCGCAGTTATGTGAAAACCAATCCCGATATCGCCTTTATCTATGTGATGAGAAAGGTGGATGACAAGGCGGCCTTTGTACTGGATTCGGACATGCAGGAACCGGCCTTCCCGGGTGAAATCTATGAGCCTGATATCGCTACCCTGATGGAAGGATTTCTTCGTCCCTCGGTCGACAAGGAGCTGGCAGAAGATCGTTGGGGAGTGTTCCTATCTGGATACTCTCCGGTACAGGCGGGTAATGATGACTATCTGGTCGGTATCGATATGCGAGCCGATGAGGTGAAGAAGAAGTTCGAACAGATTCGACTCGCCGGCTTTTTGTCACTGGCTCTGTCTGTGATCCTGGCGATGATATTCAGCCGGCTTTTATCGCAAAATCTAACACGTCGGATCACCGATCTGACCACCCGTTTTGCCAGGATAGCCCCCGATGAGCAGTCAAATGGTAATCAGGCCAATGGTGATGAAATCGATCAGTTGGCGCGTGCTTTTGATTTGATGTCGCAAAGACTGGAGGTCAAACAGCAACAGATCGAGACCAACCAGATGGCACTTCGCAACGCTCACGATGACCTGGAGGAACGGGTCGAGAGCCGTACCATGGAACTGGTGCAAACGAATCAAAAGCTGTTGAGGGAGATCGCAGAAAGAAAGCATGTTGAACAGATGCTTGAAGAGACTTCACGCATCGATTATCTGACCAACTCTCTGAACCGCCGCGCCATGACCCGGCGTCTGGATCAGGTGGTCTCACAGACCGAACGGGGTTCAGAGAGCTTCTGCATCATCCTGCTGGATGTGGATCATTTCAAGCAGATCAATGACAGCTACGGTCATGATATCGGCGATCAGGTATTGAAATATATCGTCAAACAACTCAAAAGCCGGATTCGTGAGGCGGATGAGCTGGGTCGCTGGGGTGGTGAAGAGTTTATGATTCTCTGCCCGGAAACCCAACTGGCGGAAGCCAGACTGTTGGCTCAACGTCTGTGTGATGATCTGTCCGGCAATCCGATGACACTGATTGATAAACAGCTGGTGGTAACCGCCAGTTTCGGTGTCTCCCTGTACCAGCCCGGTGAGGTTTTGGACAACTGTCTGAAACGTACTGACTACGCACTCTATGAGGCCAAGGCAAAAGGGCGAAACTGTGTTGTGGTAGCGGATCAGTAACAGCTGAACTTTTTATTCAGAGCCCCGCTTAAGCGTCATCAGGACTGATCATCGCCCAGATGTTTGGCAATGCGCGCCTCATGTTTCTTGATACGTTTCCGCAAGGCTGGAAATCGTCTGAGCAGGTGCATGATCCAGCGCCGACCGGTCGGGGAGTGACGCATGATGATCGGCGTGCCGATCAAGAGCAGTGGCACCCCGATGGGCACCGGCAGCAGGAAGGTGATCAGGCCACTCAGGATGGATAGTGAGCCAATAGATAGGTAGAGCCATTTCATGATCATTCAAACGGGTTGGTGAAGTCTCTCTACCTGCCGCAATTCTTCGGTTAGAGTTGAATTCTAACCTGTGGAATGTGAAGCTTTGATGAAAGCTCCGAGCAATGGTCTGTGTCACGGATAGTCGGAGATCCATGTGATGGGTATGAGCGTTGGTTTGGTAATAAGGATCGGTTGAAGCAACCCTTCCATAACATAAGGTGACTGAATCATGTCGATTGACTGGCAGAAGATCAATGCCGCTGTCTGGCGTCCGCGCAAAGGCTACCTGCGAGGGATTGAGCGCATCGATCCAATCATGCTCTCCCAGTTGGTTGGTATCGATGAGCAGAAACGCCAGTTGATCAAGAATACCGAACGGTTTCTCAACGGTGATGGAGCCAATAATGCTCTGCTCTGGGGCTCTCGTGGTACTGGTAAATCTTCGTTGATCAAAGCTCTGTTGAACAACTATTGGCGCCAGGGTTTGCGATTGATTCAAGTGGATCGAAACGATTTGGTGGAGTTACCGGAAATCGTCGATGAGATCAGGGATCTGCCGCAAAAGTTCATCGTGTTTTGTGACGATATGACATTTGAACAGGGTGAAGCCTCCTACCGGGCATTGAAGAGCGTGCTCGATGGGTCAATTGAAGCACCACCGGAGAATGTACTGATCTATGCAACCTCGAATCGCCGCCATTTGCTACCGGAGTCGATGCAGGATAACCAGGATGCGGTGCTGGTAGGGCGGGATCTTCACCTGGGCGATACTGTGGAGGAGAAACTGGCGCTTTCTGATCGGTTCGGCTTATGGCTCTCTTTCTATCCGGTCAATTGGCAGGGTTACCTGGCTATTATCGATCACTATTTCAAGGATTTTACCGGTGACCGAGAGCGGCTGCACGAAGCCGCTAAACATTTTGCCATGGCGAGAGGAGGCTCAAAGAGCGGGCGGGCTGCACTGCAGTTTTACAAAGCCTACTTGGGCAGTGAACAGCTGGAAGATTGTTGATTATGCTGTTCTGGTAACTCTGGCACGTATGTCCAAAAAGATAAAAAGCGAGAGTAACAGCAGGTAGCCTGCCATGATGACGATCAACCACTGGGCCATGCTGAGGCCGATGAATTGCCACTGTATATCATCGCAGAAACCCGACGCTTGAAAGATGGTGGGAAACCACTCATCAAGTTTCAGCCAATCCGGGAATTTGGCGTTCACATCACAGCTCATGGATGGTGGAATGATACCCAGCTGAAGCCCGGACTGTTTGAGTGCCAGATAGAGCCCCCAGAGTGCCCCCGCAGACCAGATGAGATAGCTGAACCCACGTACGATTGAAAGATGGGGGGCGATGGCGCCGGTCAGGAAAGCGATGAAGAGTATGCCTACAGCGACACGCTGATAGATGCATAACACACAGGGTTCAAGTGACATGACATGCTGGAAATAGAGTGCCGCGAGTTCCAGCGTCAGCGTGGTTGCCGCGAGGAATAGCCAGCTAAGAGTACGATGGTGAGTCATGACAGCTTCTGATTTATGAACGATTTCAATGGTTGAGGATTCTATATTTTGTGAATCTGATCTGTTAATTTTTGTCATTGTATACGGCAGTCGGTTCGGGCCTGTTAACCCTGCCATGATGACTATGGAAACTTTTTAAATGCTTCGCTCTCTTTTGTCACACATTTCTCATCATTGTTCCATAACAATGCTTTATAGAGTGTGGCTTAAAGGAACCTCGGAACAAGTCATGAACCGACATCTTGTGGTCAAAAAGCACCGCTTCTGCGTTACAGATCTTTGCAATAGCCGGCTACTAGGTGCGATCTGTACCTCGAACCGGCACGTTTTGATCGACAATCTGTTCGGCTCAGACTTAGTCAGAGGTTCCTTAAGGATTACAGGTTGAAGAAGACACTGACTATGATATAGGGATGCTTTGATTGATTCACCAGGTTGGTAAATGGTGGATTCATTGAAGATAACTGATTTTGCGAGCGAATAATTACAGGAGTTTTGCCAATGCGCTGTCACGAAGTTGACTATGAGATTCTGGGTTCGGAGATGCAACTGGTCGAGGTGGAACTCGATCCGGGAGAGACGGTGATAGCCGAAGCAGGTGCGATGACCTATCTGGAGGAGGGTGTCGATTTCGAAACCAAAATGGGGGATGGCTCCAATCCGGATGAGGGGTTTATGGGTAAGCTGTTTTCTGCCGGCAAGCGGGTGTTTACCGGTGAGTCCATATTCACCACTCACTTTACCAACCGTGGATCAGGCAAGCAGCGGGTAGCTTTTTCGGCGCCCTATCCAGGCAATATCGTCGCCCTGGATATGGCAAAGCTGGGTGAGAAGGTGACCTGTCAGAAAGATGCATTTCTCTGCGCCGCGCTCGGCACTAAGGTGGATATCGCTTTCAATCGTCGGATTGGCACCGGTCTGTTTGGTGGTGAGGGTTTCATTCTGCAGTCCCTGGAAGGTGACGGCATGGCGTTTATCCAGGCCGGGGGAACCATCGTGGAAAAACAGCTTAACGGTGAGACCTTGCGTGTGGATACCGGGTGTCTGGTGGGATTTACCGATGGCATCGACTATGACATACAGCGTGCTGGTAATTTGAAGTCAATGGTGTTCGGTGGGGAAGGGCTGTTTCTTGCCACCCTCAAGGGGCATGGCAGAGTCTGGTTGCAGAGCCTGCCTTTCTCACGCATGGCGGATCGTATCCTGGCCAATGCGCCTTCTGGCGGAGGTTCAGACAAGGGTGAAGGATCCGTGCTTGGTGGAATCGGCCGGGTTTTTGATGGTGATTGAGTCACCGATCCGGTTCTAAGATTTGATATTAGTGTCGCTGCAATCTTAGCTAAGCCTGTGATTTCAAGAAGGCTTTTAGCGCAAGCTATGACTTCCCCCGTGGTTCAAATAGGTCCACCTTGCCTGGGTGTGGCTTAGCGTTAGTAAAGTTTTAGGTGGGTCATGGCCCCACCCTACACTGTGAATTAACCGGTAGGGTGGGGCCATGCCCCACCGAATGCTCAACCGGCACCACCAGGTCAGAGTTATCAGAGCTCAGAATAGGATCCTGCCCCACAAAATGCCGCTAAAACTCGATCCCCTGTTCCGCTTTGATTCCTTGCTCGAAGGCGTGTTTGACCAGCCCCATCTCCGTCACTGTGTCAGCAACCTCAATCACCTCCTCCGGTGCTTGCCGTCCGGTCAGTACCAGATGCACCCATTTGGGTTTTGAGTGTTTGATGAAATCGGCAATCTCCTCACCGCTGAGCCAGCCATAGCTGCAGCAATAGTTGATCTCATCCAGGACCACCAGGTCATAGGCTTCCGAGAGGATTTTCTGTTGGCAGAATGACCAGATCTCCCGGCTCGTCTGCTGGTCCTGTTGTGGATTGTTGGTATCCCAGGTAAAGCCGTCTCCCAAGGCGTGCCACTCGATATTGTCAAACCGGGAAGCAGCTTGCTGTTCCCCGGTTTTCCATTTGCCCTTGATGAACTGAATCACCAATACCTTCATGTCCCAACCGGCAGCGCGAAACACCATGCCGAAGGCACTGGAAGATTTACCTTTTCCGTCACCGGTGTGAACCAGGGTCAGACCGTTGCGCTTTTCTCGCTGTTTCATGCTTATCTACCGATCCTCAACGCCGTTTCTGTGGTGGTTGGCAAATTTGGGAGGGGGGGATGTTGCGAAATCAAATGAAAATCGTTATCATTTGCATATACCATTCAAAATACTCCCAAAGGAGACCTTATCGTGTCAATTTTTTCCAAACTCATCCTTGCTCCCCTGGTGCTGAGTCTATTGCTACCTGTGGTGGCCAGCGCTGATGAGGTTAATCTCTACTCTGCACGTAAAGAGAAGCTTATCAAACCACTATTGGACAGGTTTACTCAAGAGACAGGTATCGAGGTCAACCTGGTGACCGGGAAGGCGGACGCTCTGCTGCAGCGGCTGCAGAGTGAAGGACGAAATACCCCAGCGGATCTGCTGATCACCACCGATGCAGGCCGTTTGCACCGGGCCAAAGCGGCCGGCGTGACTCAGACTGTAGATTCTGAATTGCTGAATAAGGTCGTACCCAGTAACTATCGGGATCCGCAAGGTCACTGGTTCGGTCTCTCCTTGCGAGCAAGGCCGATACTGTATGTCAAAGGCAAGGTGGACCCAGCCACGCTCTCGTCCTATGAGGCGCTGACCGACCCTCAATGGAAGGGCCGGATCTGCATCCGTTCCTCAGGCAATATCTATAATCAGTCCCTGGTGGCCTCGATGATCGAAGCGAACGGTCTTGAAGCGACCGAGGCCTGGGCCAAATCATTCGTCAAACAGTTTGCCCGTCCCCCCAAAGGTGGTGACCGGGATCAGATCAAGGCGGCAGCAGCCGGCCTCTGTGATATCGCGGTGGCCAACACTTACTATCTGGCGGGAATGTTGAAATCAAAGGATCAAGCGCAACGTCAGGCTGCTGAGAAGATGGGTGTGTTCTGGCCCAATCAGGCTGGACGCGGAGCCCATGTGAATATCAGTGGCGCGGCCCTGATCAAGACCGCCAAACACAAACAGGCAGCGATAAAACTGCTCGAGTTCCTGCTCGGTGAATCCGCCCAGGCATGGTACGCAGAGACCAATGGTGAGTATCCGGTTCGCAGTAATGTGGCAGCGGGAGAGACATTGCAGGCCTGGGGAAAGTTCAGCATGGATGGCCTCAACCTGAGTCGCCTGGGTGAGCTCAATCCTGAAGCGCTTAAATTGATGGATCGCGCCGGTTGGAAATAACTGGCATGATTAGCCGATCTTTGGCTGATTTGTTGCGGAGTATGTGGTTGGGTGTTGAGAAGGTCAACAGGGTGTCACCGGTCGGCTTGATGGGCTGTGTCGGTGGTCTTCCCCTGGCTGTTGTTGAGGCAGGTTGTTATGCAATTGGTCTCTGACAAGCGGCTACTGCCACGTCTCCCGTTCCATACCAATGGCTGGAGCCTGGGAGTGATCAGCATCGCCCTACTGCTGGCGGTGCCGGTGTTGGTCGTGCTCAGCTATCTGTTGGAACCGGCGGGAGAGGTGTGGGAGCATCTGGCGGCCACGGTGCTTCAGGACTATGTGATCAACTCCCTGCTGTTGATGGTGGGTGTTGCAATCGGTGTGTTGCTGCTGGGCGTCAGTACCGCTTGGCTTACCAGTATGTGCCAGTTTCCGGGGCGTTGGTTGTTTGAGTGGGCGCTGCTGCTGCCAATGGCCATACCGGCCTATATCATCGCTTATACCTATACCGGGCTTTTCGATTTTGCCGGCCCGGTACAGACCCTGCTCAGGGAGCTCACCGGCTGGGGCTACGGAGACTACTGGTTTCCAGAGATCCGCTCCATAGAGGGTGCCGCACTGATGCTGGCGTTGGTGCTCTACCCCTATGTCTATCTACTCTCCAGGGCGGCCTTCATGGGCCAGTCGATCTGTGTGTTGGACGTCAGCAGAACCCTTGGCAACGGTCCCTGGCGGACCTTTTTCATGGTTGCTCTGCCACTGGCGAGACCCGCCATCGTGGCCGGTCTCTCCCTGGCGCTGATGGAGACTTTGGCCGATTACGGCACAGTGCAGTACTTTGGCGTTTCGACCTTTACCACCGGAATTTTCCGTACCTGGTACGGATTGAACAATGCAGCAGCAGCAGCCCAGTTGTCTGCCATGTTGCTGCTGGTGGTATTTACCTTGATATTGATCGAGAAGGGCTCCCGCAGGCAGGCCCGCTACCATCACACCACCCAACGACACCAGTCATTGACACGCTTTCAATTGACCCGCCTGCAATCTTTTATGGCCTTTATGATCTGCTTCGGCGCCCTGTTTTTCGGTTTTTTACTGCCTGCAGGTCAGCTGCTCTGGTGGGCATTGACCACGGCCGAGGAGAGCCTGGATGGGCGTTTTCTGAGTCTGATCAGCCACAGTCTGTTACTGGCCGCATCGGCTTCGGGTCTGGCCCTGTTGCTGGCTCTGTTTCTCAGTTATGGCAAGCGCCAGTATGGCAGTTGGCCGGTGGTGCTGGCGGTGCGAACCGCTGGTATGGGCTACGCCATACCAGGGACTGTGATTGCGATCGGTGTGATGATCCCCTTTGCCGCCTTCGACAATGCCCTGGATGATTGGATGCGGACCCAGTTTGGCTGGTCCACGGGTCTGCTGCTCAGTGGTACCCTGGTGGCGCTGATTTTTGCCTATCTGGTGCGGTTTCTCGCTGTCTCGCTACAGACCGTGGAGGCGGGGCTGGGTAAAATCCGGCCGACCATGGATGAAGTCGCCCTCTCCATGGGGGTGGGCTCCAAGGAGATCATTCACCGGGTGCATATGCCGATGTTGAAAGGCAGTTTGATGACCGCCCTGCTGTTGGTCTTCGTTGACGTATTGAAAGAGTTGCCGGCTACCCTGATACTAAGGCCCTTCAACTACAACACCCTCGCGGTCAGGGCTTATGAGCTGGCTTCAGATGAACGGCTGGCGGATGCTTCCTACGCCTCTCTGACCATTGTGGCTGTTGGAATACTGCCCGTAATTTTATTAAGCCGATCGATTACCCGGTCCCGTCATGCCGAACCAACTTAGCGTCAAACATGCAAGCGTCAAATACGGTCGTCAGACTGTGGTTGATGATGTCAGTTTCGAACTGCAACGCGGGGTGATCGGCTGTCTGCTGGGGCCCAGCGGTTGTGGCAAAACCAGTCTGCTCAGGGCAATCGCAGGTTTTGAGCCGCTGGCCAAGGGAGAGATACTGCTGCATGGCCGATGTGTATCCCGTCCTGGTGAGACCATGGCGCCGGAGAAACGGCGGGTTGGCATGGTGTTTCAGGATTTCGCACTCTATCCCCACCTGAACATTGAAGACAATATCGCCTTTGGCCTGCGTGGACAGAGTCAGGCGCAACGAAGAGAGCGGGTCAAATCCCTGTTGGCCCTGGTGGGTCTGTCCGGTACGCAGAAGAAGTATCCTCATCAGTTATCTGGTGGTCAGCAGCAGCGGGTGGCACTGGTACGGGCGATGGCGCCCCAACCCGATATTCTGTTGCTGGACGAGCCCTTCTCCGGATTGGATGTGGAGTTACGGGAACAGCTTGCCCGTGAGGTCAGGGATATATTGAAGCGTGAGGAGGTGACCGCCATTCTGGTGACCCACGATCAACTGGAGGCCTTTGCCCTGGCTGATGCTATTGGCGTACTGGGTGATGGGCGGTTACGCCAGTGGGATAACGGTTACTCCCTCTACCATCGTCCCAACGACCGGTTCGTTGCCGATTTTATCGGTCAGGGTGCGATGATCCCCGGTAAGGTGACTCAGGATGGTGATATTCAGTCCGCGCTGGGTAAGATCCATGGGGAGTTTGTCAAACAACCCACTGCCGGTGAGCGGGTGGAGTTACTGATTCGCCCCGATGATGTGGTGCATGATGACGACAGTGATTTCAAGCTGAGGATTGTCGACAAGGTATTCCAGGGGGCCGAATATCTCTATACCCTGGCACTCGAGGATGGCACTGAGTTGCTCTGTCTGGTGCAGAGTCACCATGATCACGATGTGGGTGAGATGATCGGTATACGCCTCTATGTGGACCATGTGGTGGCCTTTCCTGTCGTGGCCGATTAGGGATTGATTGCTGATTGTCTTGTGGCTGCTCATGTACGCGAACAGTCGCAAAGGGAATTCTTATAAAATGCCTATCCCAAGGCTGATTCTTAAATGATTTCTTATTGCGCCAACTCTTGACTGTTTGTGGCTTGTTTTTCTGGTTTTTTATGCGTTTTTCAAACCGATCCAAGCTGGGGAATTAATGATAGGCATATACTATAGTTGTTAAAGTAATAAACGATTTTAACAATTAATAGATCAGGCATAGAGTTAATACAGGTGATCCCACTACGGGTGATAAAACCTGAATAACGAATAAGGAGATGACTATGTCTGAGAATAGATGCCCCTTTCACCATACGGCAGGCGGCGGTACCACCAATCATGACTGGTGGCCCAATCAACTGCGCCTGGAGATCCTTCGTCAACACTCATCCAGGTCCGATCCGTTGGGTGAAGAGTTCAATTATGCGGAAGCCTTCAAAAGCCTGGATCTGCAGGCCGTGAAACAGGATCTCCGTGAGCTGATGACCGACTCTCAGGATTGGTGGCCGGCAGACTTCGGTCACTACGGTCCACTCTTTATCCGCATGGCCTGGCACAGTGCCGGGACCTATCGCACCAGTGATGGGCGCGGGGGTGGCGGTACCGGTAACCAGCGTTTTGCCCCGGTCAACAGCTGGCCCGACAACGGCAACCTGGATAAGGCGCGGCGTCTGATCTGGCCGGTCAAGCAGAAGTATGGACGCAGTATCTCCTGGGCTGACCTGATGATTCTGGCCGGTAATGTTGCCCTGGAGAGCATGGGATTCAAGACCTTCGGTTTTGCCGGTGGTCGAGCGGATATCTGGGAACCGGAAAAGGATATCTACTGGGGAATGGAGCAGGCGTGGCTGGAGGACAAGCGTTATGCCGGTGACCATGAAGCCCTTGAAAACCCCTTGGCTGCCGTACAGATGGGATTGATCTATGTAAATCCGGAAGGCCCAAACGGTAATCCCGATCCCCTGGCAGCGGCGAAGGATATTCGTGAAACCTTTGCCCGGATGGCGATGAATGATGAAGAGACCGTGGCGCTGATCGCCGGTGGACACACCTTTGGTAAGACCCATGGTGCGGGTGATGCCGCCCTGGTGGGAGCGGAGCCGGAAGCGGCCCCGATCGAAGCCCAGGGGTTCGGTTGGCAGAGCAGTCATGGCTCGGGAAAGGCAGGGGATGCCATCACCAGTGGTCTTGAAGTCACCTGGACCTCGACACCGACCCAGTGGAGTAACAATTTTTTCTGGAATCTGTTCGGCTATGAGTGGGAGCTGAGCAAGAGTCCGGCCAGTGCTCATCAGTGGATACCCAAACATGGTGCGGGGCAGGGCTCGGTGCCGGATGCCCATGATCCTGAGCGTCGTCATGTTCCAAAAATGCTAACCACGGATCTGGCGCTGAGGTTCGACCCCGAGTACGAGAAGATCTCACGTCGCTTTTACGAGCATCCCGATGAGTTTGCCGATGCCTTCGCCCGTGCCTGGTTCAAGTTGACCCACCGGGATATGGGCCCGAGAAGCCGTTATCTCGGAGCGGAGGTTCCGGCAGAGGAGCTGATCTGGCAGGATCCGATACCTGCAGTCGACCATGAGTTGATTGACGATCAGGATATCGCCCGGCTTAAGGACGCGATATTGGAAACGGAGTGTTCCGTTGCCGAGTTGGTGGCAACCGCCTGGGCGTCCGCCTCAACCTTCCGTGGTTCCGACATGCGCGGTGGTGCCAATGGTGCGCGGATCCGACTCGCGCCACAGAAGGATTGGCCGGTCAATCAGCCGGATCAGTTGAGCCGGGTGTTGATGATTCTGGAACAGGTTCGCAATGAGTTTGATAAACCGGTGTCGATGGCCGACGTGATTGTTGTTGCCGGATGTGCCGCTGTAGAAGAGGCGGCCAGGCGTGCAGGTCACGATGTACAGGTGCCTTTTACTCCGGGACGGATGGATGCCTCCCAGGAGCAGACCGATGTGGACTCGATTGCTGTGCTCGAACCGGAGGCGGATGGTTTCCGCAACTACCGGAAAGCCGAATACGCGGTTTCGCCTGAAGAGATGTTGCTGGATAGAGCCCAGCTTTTGACCCTGACACCACCTGAGATGACGGTGCTGGTCGGTGGTATGCGGGCTCTCAACAGCAACTACGAACAGAGTAGTCACGGTCTGTTTACCGATCGCCCGGAAGCCCTGACCAATGACTTCTTTGTCAATCTGCTGGATATGCAGACTGAATGGCAACCGGTCAGCGGGGAGGACAATCTGTTTGAAGGTCGGGACCGTGACAGCGGGGAGGTTAAATGGAGTGCCACCCGGGTCGATCTGGTCTTCGGTTCAAACTCTGAACTGCGGGCATTGGCGGAAGTCTATGCGGCAGACGATTCAACTGAAAAGTTTGTGCAAGATTTCGTTTCCGCCTGGAATAAAGTCATGAACCTGGATCGTTTCGATCTTAAATAAACAGAAAAAACACCCAGGCCTGGTTAAACCGGCCTGGGTGTTACGCTTCAACTGTTCAGCCACCCAATAAGGCCGCGGTCTCTTTTTTTCGTTTGACCGCTGAATGGCGACGGGGCTTGGCGGCTTCCTCAGTCTGAGTGGCCCGATTGTGTTTACGTGGGTTCTTGCCTTTTTGCTGATCCTTGTCGGCATGTCGTTTAGCCGATTGTTGAGACTTTCCGGTTGATCCTTTTTTACCGTCTCTTGAGCGATTGTTGCTGCCAGCTGCTCTTCTATCGTTATTGCGAGGATTGTTGTTTCTCTGTTTCTGAACAGGCTCCGCTTTAATGGTCGGATCCGGTTCATAGCCTTCAACCGTCACTTGTGGAATCCTGCCTTTCAAAAGACGTTCGATATCCTTCAGCAATTTGTGCTCATCGACACAGACCAGGGAGATGGCTTCACCTTCATTACCGGCACGACCGGTACGACCGATACGGTGCACATAATCCTCAGGCACGTTGGGTAGCTCGTAGTTCACCACGTGGGGAAGCTGATCGATATCCAGGCCGCGGGCCGCAATGTCGGTTGCCACCAACACCCGGACCTGACCGTTTTTGAAACCGGCCAGCGCACGGGTTCGCGCACCCTGGCTTTTGTTGCCATGGATTGCCGCCGCTGTAAGGCCGTCTCTTTCCAGCTGCTGCGCCAGACGATTCGCCCCATGCTTGGTGCGGGTGAAGACCAGTACCTGTTGCCAGTTTCCAGAGCCGATCATATGGCTGAGCATCTCCCGTTTACGGCGTTTGTCGACGGGGTGAATCACCTGTTTGATTCGCTCAGCGGTGGTATTTCGCCGGGCGACCTCGATCAGCTCGGGATGATCCAACAGTTGTCCGGCCAGCTTCTTGATCTCATTGGAGAAGGTTGCGGAGAAGAGCAGGTTCTGTCTTGTGCCATTGGCGGGCAACAGTGAAAGCACCTTGCGGATGTCATGGATGAAGCCCATGTCCAGCATCCGGTCCGCTTCATCCAGCACCAGTATATCAACCCGGGAAAGATCAACCGTGCCCTGTGAGGCGTGATCCAGAAGTCTGCCTGGTGTGGCGATCAGGATGTCGACACCCTGGCGCAGTTTGGCGATCTGGGGATTGATCTTGACCCCGCCGAAGATGACCGTGGAGCGCAGTGATGTATGCCGACCGTAGGTATCGACACTCTCACCGACCTGGGCGGCCAGCTCCCGGGTGGGGGTTAATACCAGAGCGCGAACTGGGCGTTTGCCTTTGGTGGTCGGTTTATCCGCAAGCCTTTGCAGCAGCGGAAGCGTGAAGCCGGCCGTTTTTCCCGTACCGGTTTGTGCGCCGGCCATGACATCTTTACCTGACAGGATAATCGGGATTGCCTTACGCTGAATTGGGGTGGGTTCTGTATAACCCTGCTCACCAACGGCGCGCAGGAGATCGGTCGACAGACCGAGACTATCGAATGACATAAAAATTCTACTCCGTAACCACCGAACCATAGATGCTAAGCAAGTGGGTCAAGTGGCCACATTCTATAAATTTAGGTATTCCAGAGAGGAGTTTTCCTTCCCGGCGACAGCAATGCTGGCGGGAGCCGGTCGGCTGGAAAAGTATCTGATATCTTAAGCGGGAGGCTCTGTTCCCGAAGGGGAGAAGCGAACGGCTCTAGGTATTCTGAACGACTAATTGATCGTTGTTAAGCGCTAACCGGTCAAGCGCAAGCCGTGCACATTAACACAAAAGAACTCAGAAATCATTTCGCATGGCTCGGATTAGCCAATTCCTCCTTTTCACAACAATCCTGTTTAAAAATCAGAACAGTATTAAATGATCCTCTTAATCTGTTGGCAGCAGGCTAATATCACAACATGGAACCGATGCTGGACTTGGACCCAGGCTGACTATATTCTTGAGTTCACTGCAACTGTTCTTTGCAACGGATTGGCAAATTAGAAAAGGATTTTCCGTTTGACCCCTCTTCTTCCCCTGAGAATCTGTCACGACACCATTTATTTCATGGCTCGACCTATATTGGGCGTTGCCAGGTTTGCTCTGTTGCAGATAAAAAGTCTCAGATGAATAGGGAGTGATTCTCATAATCTTCGACCGTTACTAAAGGGAGAGTGTAATGATTAGAGTGATTAGAAAGTCTATGTTGTCAGTCGTTTGGTTGTTGCTAACTACCGGACTGCTCCACGCCCAACAGATCAACCCACTCAAGGATTATGTCTACCAGGATGACCCTGCCTACACCTACCGGGTGATCGGCCAACTGCCCGGCGCAGGATACGACGCCTATTTTCTCAATATGGATTCCCAGAACTGGCGCAGCGAGGAGGAGGTGACGCCAACCCTGTGGAATCACTGGGTGACCCTGATCGTGCCCCATCAATTGACCACCACCACGGCGAACCTGACCATCGTCGGTGGCAGCTTCTCCACCACGCCACCTGAACCCGAGGATCTGGTCCTGTTCGTGCCGCTGGCAACAGCCACCGGTAGCATTCAGGTGGTGATCAGTCAGGTGCCCGGTCAGAAGCTGCAGTTTGCCGATCTCGATGCACCGGTCAGGGAGGATGCCCTGGTGGCCTACAGCTGGCGTAAAAGCATGGAGACCGGCGATCCCACCTGGGCGGCCTATCTGCCGATGACCAAGGCGGCGGTACGTGCCATGGATACCGCTCAGGATTTCGTCGCTGCTTCACTGGGGCTGGTGGTGAATGATTTTATCGTCACCGGTTTTTCCAAGCGTGGCGCTACCGCCTGGCTGACCGCTGCTGTGGATCCAAGGGTGGTGGCCGTAGTGCCCGGTGTGTTCAATGTGCTGCATATGGCGGATCAGTTTGAGCACCATTTCAACAGTTACGGTTTCTATTCCGATGCGGTGTCGGACTATGAAGAGAACGGGGTTTTACAACAGATCCGCTCTCCGGAGGGCGAGGTGCTGGAACAACTGATCGATCCGATCAGTTACAAGCAGGCGCTGACCATGCCCCATCTGTTGCTCAACGCCACCGGTGATGAGTTTTTTCTGCCGGATGCCTCCGAGTTCTATGTCGATGAACTCCCGGGAGAGACTCTACAGCGCATCGTGCCGAATACCGATCACTCCATGGAGAACGGATTTGAAGAGACGATGCTGGGCCTGATCGCCTGGTATCAGGTACAGCTCTATGGTGTTGCCAGACCGGAGATCGAATGGGAACTGGAGGATAATGGCGAGCTGGTGGTGAGCAGCGATCAGACCCCGCTGGTTGCCAAGCTCTGGCAGGCCAGCAATCCCGATGCGAGGGATTTTCGTCTGGAAATTCTCGGTGATCAGGCCTGGAATGACAGCATTATCGGTCCCGATGCTGACGGTAAATACCGGGTCACGGTACCACCACCTGCAAACGGTTGGAGTGCCTATCTGGTCGAGCTGACCTATCCGGGAATGACCGGCATTCCCCAGACCTATACCACCTCAGTCTTTGTAACGCCGGATGAACTGCCGTTCGAAGTGGAGGACCCCCTGGGTGACCCAAAGAAACCTGCCTATTGGCAGCGTCAGGTCAACCGGGCATTGGCGGGAAGACCGCTCGATTACGATCTGGATGCCCTGCAGGGGATGTTGCCGATCCGGGTACTGGGGGAGTATATCCGGGATCCGCAAACCCTCGCTGAAAACCTCAATCGGTGGGGCGCAAAACGCAGCTGCACTGCAGCCAGGCTTAATGTAGAGGCGGAGCAGCAGGGTTGGTATACAACGCTCTATGCTGTTGGTGATCGGAATATCAAGTTCTGGCAGACCTACCAGCTGGCTGAGCGTCTCTATGCTGAAGACCGTCAACTATTGGCGGCGGGCATCTGTCAGGCTTTGACCCGGCAGTAGTGTTGTCATCGAGGCCGGCATTTATCCGATACTACTGTTCCATTAACTTCGAAGGTTATACCGTTTGCGGATGAATTGTCTTTAGCTTTTCTTGCAGATTGGGAGTTGAAACATGAAAAGCATCGTGCAGCAGGGAATAAAAGCTGGAAAGAGTCGAATTTCATCTGTGTGCCAAATAGGCGGGAAGAATAGCTCCCCTCTCCCCTTGCGGGAGAGGGGCCGGGGGAGAGGGGGAGAATAAACGGTATCATTTAACCAAGAATCATCCTGATGAAAACAAAAGGTTAAAGCGGTTTTAGCTTTCACATGAAACGCTTCGCGTACACCCTCTCCCCAACCCCTCTCCCGTAAAGGGAGAGGGGCTTTAAGATATGTGCGCGTTAGACTGAAAGTTAGTGGGGCAGCAATGATCCGATGCGATAAAAACAGGTCGTAGTGAGCTCGTCTGCATGCTTGGTTTTTAAAAGTTGTTGTAGATTATTGCAACACGATTATTCCAATCGTGTCAGACAAGCTCTCTGCCGCTGAAAACAGATATTGTTCAGACGTTGAGTTTTTACCTGTTTCGGGTTCACAGTTTCGACTTTATCAGCTGTCGTTTAATTAACGGTAACTGGACCTGGGTATAAAGGTTGTTTATTCTTTTACCCTGAGCTGTAACGCTTGAATGGAATGTTGTATTAGGCAGGGGCCGCTCGATCGATCCGCCACCTTCCCTTGAGCCCACGGATTCAGATTGAATCCTTTGTACAACCGATGCATCTCGGTTGGACGCTATGCGTGTGGTTTAAGGAATACCTTCCACTGTTTTATCCGCCCTGATCGAGGCAGGGTCGTGGCTATTTGTATCTGCTGTTAGTTGTTGGAGTAGTAAATGAATGGACTCTTTCGTCGGGCTGTTGCGGTCACCGGCCTGGTTCTGTTGTTTGCCGGTCTGCTGCATGCCGAGCAGTCGGCCCCGCTTAAAGCTTATGTCTATCAGGATGATCCGGCTTACGCCTATCGGTTGATCGAAGAGCGTCCGGGGCAGGATTATGATATCTATTTTCTGAAGATGGTCTCGCAGAGTTGGCGTACCGAGCAGGAGGTAACGCCAACACTTTGGGATCATTGGCTGACTGTCATCGTACCTCATCAATTGAGCGGCACCACAGCGAATCTGACTATTTTTGGCGGTGGGGCGACCGATTCGCCACCTTCTGTTGAATCCTTCGATCAGCTTATGCCTCTGGCGACCGCTACCGGGAGTATTCAGGTGATCATCAGTCAGGTACTTGGCCATCCGTTGAAGTTCAAGGAGCTGGATCAGCCACTCGAGGAGGATGCGCTGGTTGCCTACAGCTGGCGTAAAAGTATGCAGACCGGTGATCCCACCTGGTCGGCCTTTCTGCCGATGACCAAGGCCAGCGTTCGCGCCATGGATACAACACAGGCGTTTGTTGCCGAATCCCTGGGTCTGGTGGTGGATGAGTTCATCGTCAACGGGTTTTCCAAATATGGTGCCATCGCTTGGTTGACGGCAGCGATCGATCCCCGGGTGGTTGCTGTGGCGCCTGGGGTGTTCAATGTACTGCGTCTGGCCGATCAGTTTGAGCGTCACTACAACAGCTACGGTTTCTACTCCGACACCCTGTCGGCTTATGAACAGAACGGCATCATGAAAAATATCCGCTCACCGGAAGGCAGACTGCTGCAGCAGCTGGTCGATCCGATCAGCTACAAACAGGCGCTGACCATGCCCCATCTGCTGCTCAGTGCCACCGGTGACGAATTCTTTCTACCGGATGCCTCGGAAGCCTATATCCATGACATACCCGGAGAGACGCTGCAGCGTATCATGCCGAACACCAACCACTCGGTTGAGAACAAACTGCAGGAGATGATCCAGGGGCTGGTCGCCTGGAATCAGACGCATCTCAACGGGGTTGCAAGACCGGTTATCGAGTGGCAGCTGGGTAAAACCGGCGAGTTGATCGTCAGCAGCGATCAGATACCGCTGGTGGCCAAACTCTGGCAGGCGAATAATCCCGATGGCAGGGACTTCCGCCAGGAGACCCTGGGTGATCAGGCGTGGCGTGAAAGCATCATCGAAGCTATGGATGATGGTGATTATCATGTCAGCGTCGCCAAGCCGGAAACAGGATGGACAGCCTATCTGGTGGAATTGACCTATTCGGGCATAGCAGGCATTCCCCAGGTCTATACCACCTCGGTGTTTGTCACGCCGGACGAACATCCCTTCGAAGTGGAGGATCCCCTGGACAGTCCGAAAGCCATTTACTACTGGCAGGAACAAGTCAACCAGGCCATGGTCGGCTCTCCGCTGGAATACGATCTACCCGCACTGCAGGCGATGTTGCCATTTCGGGTGTTCGGCGAGTACATTCGAGATATACAGACCCTGAGTGGCTACCTCAACACACCTGGACCTGAGCGTAACTGTATCGCCGCCAGGTTGAGTGTCGAAGCGGATCAGCAGGGTTGGTATACCACCCTCTATGCCTATGAGGATCAAAACTTCAAATTCTGGCAGATCTATGAATTGGCAGAGCACCTTTACGCGACAGATCAGCCGCGCCTCGCCGGAGGGGTTTGTCAGCTATTGACTCGATAATAAAAACTTAGCATTAACATCTGGAACTGTGCTGCTTGTGGTGTTTGTTAAAAACCTCTAAACAAGATCCTCAAGGTTGTTTTGGATATGCGCTCTTGTAATCTTCTCAAGGGCGTCCAGTGGGGCAGGCGTGGCTTGAGGATTACGGTAGACCGCCAGTTCCACCGGTTGCAGTTCTGGCAGACTCGCGACAGGATTTCTGTTTCTGTTTCTGTTTCTGTTTGACAGGCGGGCTGTAACCCCCAGACCGGCCTCCACTGCAGCCAGAAGGCCAGGAAGACTTGGGCTGGTGTAGACGATTCTCCAACTCATTGATGCCTTCTCCAATGCGTTGATCACTCGATCACGAAACACGCAAGGCGGTTCGAATAGAACCAGCTTCAAGGGTTGATCATTCGGTTCATTGAACGGTTCCGGGACAATCCAGGAGAGTTGGAGTTTTCCCAGAGAATCACCGCTATCGCCACGTTCCTGAAAGGCGACGGCGAGATCGAGTTTACCCTTGGCGATTTCCTGTTTCAGTTCACAGCTCGGATTGACCCGAACATCGAGCCGTACCCCCGGGTGGCTATCGGCGAACCGGGCCAGCACTGCAGCCAGACCTCGGTCGGCAAAATCCTGGGTCACTCCGAATCGGATCTGTCCCTGCAGAGGGATCGGTTTCAGTGCGGCGGCAGCCTCATCGTTCAATGAAAGAATCCGCCGGGCATAGTTGAGTAATAACTCACCGGATTCGGTGAGCAGCTGTCGCCGACCGGCTTTGCGAAACAGTTTCGAGCCACTCTGCGCTTCCAGGCGTTTCATCTGCAGGCTGATTGCCGACTGGGTTTTGTGCAGATGCCGTCCGGCTTTTGCAAAGCCGCCCAGGTCTGCAATGGCGACAAAGGTTCGCAACAGGTCGATATCGAGGTTTTTAAACATAATAAATAGATTAGCATTTTAAATGAATAATATAAAAAAGATTCAATTTATTTATTAATATAGGCGGGCTATCTTGACCGGCAAATGGACCCAAGGAGAAACAACATGCCGGTTATCAAGATTCAACACAGCGGTGAGCCACTATCCAACGACACTTGCAGCATGCTTCAGCGGCAGGTGACCGGGCTGATCAATCGGGTGCTGGGAAAAGCGGTACCGGTTACTGCGGTTCTGATCAGTTCACTGCCGAATCAACACTGGTCGGTGGGAGGCGATGCCATCACTTACCACCGATCGGCATTGATGGAGATCTACATCACTTCCGACACAAACAGTGAAGATGAAAAACGGTTGATGATCAGTGAGGCCTATTCACTGTTGGAGGCCAGTCTTGGTCCTCTGGTCGAGGCAAGCTATGTGGTGATTCAAGAACTGGCGCCAACCGACTGGGGGTATGGGGGGGTAACACAGGACGAACGCCGTCACATAACGGCCCAAACATGAATGGCCATCCATATCGGTTACCTCGGCGCCTCGAAGATGGGTCGATTGATCTGGCGTTCTACAAAGATCGGGCACTCGAGCTACGCTCGAATGTTTTCTTCTGTCTGTTTGGCAGGCTGGTGAATCTATTGAGAGGGTTGGTTAGCAGTTGAACAACCGGTGGATGGCATCCAATCCCTCCTGCACCACCTCATCCAGCTCTTCCGGGTCATCGTCATGCTCATAGGCCAGCATCGAATAGACCGATAGGGATTTCAGAGCCAAAGCGATTTTTTCAACGTCGGGTAGATTGAGCTCAACCCCGTCTCTCAGTCGGCAATCCTCACTCATGGTCAAAACCCTCTTACTGACATGGATTTATAGACTGGGATGGTCAGCCAGGATCGGCAGGCTGTCAAAAAAGAAGTGTGATTCTTTGATCTGAATCAATATCCCCTGGCCACTTTGGGCAAGGTATTTTCAATCTGGATAGGCTTCAGCCCGGCTCACAAGGTCTGTTCGGTGACATCCACATACAGCTTGATTCGCTGGCCAGGCTGTAGATATTTACCCTTGATGGTGTTCCAGCGCTTCAGATCCGCAACCGACACTTTGAACCTCTGGGCGATTCTGGAGAGAGAGTCTCCCCGTCTGACCTTGTAGTGCAATCGGCTCTGGGTGCCTGTGGGTTGCAGATCCAATAGGGAGGCGCTGGTCTGGTTGCGGGCGGTCCAGATGACTAAGGTCTGGCCCGTTTTAAGCGGGTCGCCGGGGGCCATACCGTTCCAGGCGGCAAGCTTTTTGTAACTCACATTATGCGCTCTGGCAATGGTCCAGAGGCTGTCCCCGGATTGAACCCGGTAGTGTTGCTTGGTGCCTTTTCTGGAGCGGTTTTGAATCGCCGCTTTGCGCTGGTCCTGGGCGTAGACATAGTGATCGATCTTTTTGCTCGATACCGGAATCAGCAGGTGTTTGCCGGCGCGAATCTTGTTGCCTCGCAGTTTGTTGACCTGCCTGATGAGCTTTGCGGTGGTGCCATGTCGACTGGCAATCACGCTCAGTGAGTCACCGGACTTGATTTTGTAGCGTTTCCAGGTGAGCCGCTTCTCCTGGGGCAGGGCGGCGAGCTTCTGTTTGAACGGTTCAACCCGGTCGAGGGGCAGGGTCAGCTTATGGGGGCCGTCCGGATCGGTGGCCCAGCGGTTGAAGCCCGCATTCAGCAGATAGAGCTCCTGGATGGGTAGCTCCGCCATCTCGGCGGCCAGCGCCAGATCGAGCTGGGATTTGATATCCACGGTGGCAAAATAGGCCTCGTCGGCGATTGGGTCCAGTGGCATGCCGTAGGCTTCCGCGTCCTTGAAGATCTTTGCCAGTGCGAGCAGGCGGGGTACATAGGCGCTGGTCTCATCCGGCAGCTTCAGCGACCAGTAGTCGGTCGGCTTAGCCTTTTTGCGGTTGCGTTTGATGGCGCTGCGTACGGTGCCGGCACCCGAGTTATAGGCGGCCAGGGCCAGCTCCCAGTCACCGTCGAACTGCTTGTTGAGGCGCTGCAGATAGTCGAGTGCAGCGCGGGTCGAGCTGACGACATCCCGGCGCCCGTCGTACCACCAGTTCTGTTTCAGGCCGAAATAGCGTCCGGTGGAGGGGATGAACTGCCAGATGCCGGCGGCACGGCCAGGGGAGTAGGCAAACGGCTGAAAAGCGCTCTCAACGGCCGGTAACAGGGCGATCTCCGCGGGAATGTCCCGCCTGTCGATCTCTTCAAGAATGAAAAACAGAAACGGGGCGGCCCGCTCTTGGATACGCTGCAGATATTTCGGGTGTTTCTGATACCAGCTCAGCTCTTTGCCGATACGGCTGTTGCTGGGGATGGTGAGGGCAAAATTCTGCCGCATTCTGTCCCAGGCGTGGGCCGGTGTCGGGTCGGGCAGAGAGGCAACCACTTCGGAGAGTTGTTCGGCCACCTCCGGCATCGACTCAGGTTTTACCTGTTCACTGCCGGCCAGGGGTTGGGTCTGTACGGTTTCGGTGGAGAGGCTGTCCAGAGGGACCTCGGTCAAGGCCGACTCCTCGGTGCCGTTCGGCAGAGACTGACAAGCCGCCAACAGACAGGTGAGTATTAGGTTCATTGCGAGCAGGTAGGGCTTGCTGAGAAGTGTTGCCGATCTGTTAAGTGACTTTGACATACCGAATACTGAAAGAAAATGTAACCAAAGCCGTGTATGATTTCCATGTAGTGTGAACTCCTGACAAACGGCCGCCTGTTGCAATCTGTGATCGTTACGGCCTCGTTACGCGTGGCATCACATATCACTGGGCGGGGCTGCTCGGTTGCACAGCAAATCCTTGATTTGCTTAGTGATGGTACGCCGGCCCAATGTTTCTATCCAGGCGCAGGCAATAACCTTCTAGTGCATGACAACCGCCGGGACATCGGTTAGCAATATGAGACGCTACACCTGAATCCTGCACAAACCAGGGCCGCTCCTTCGCCTCTTTGAGGTGCCATACTGATAGACAATCGAGTCGGATGCCACAACAGTAGGTTTAAGAGCGGCGCTCAAAAAGAAACACAGATTACCTGACAGTAGTGTCGGTAGCAAAGCCGATAGCTTGACAGATGAGAGAATATAGGCGGCTAAAACTGCGATCTTGCCAACAGAATCACATTCAGGAGTGGTTCGATACCCATCTTGGAGCGAATCTTATCGCCCAGGAACGGATCCCGCTTGAGCGCCATCTCTCTGCCATGTTCGGCTACCATCTGGTGCAGATCGGTCATCAGGGGGTGGGTGAGGAGCTGTTGCAGTTCAGTCCAGCCCGTAACCGGCTAGTGATGGGGATCGGCAACTCCGGTCAACCGAGTGAATTACAGGCTGATCCAAGCCATCTGCCGTTTGCCACCGACAGTGTGGATGGGGTGCTGTTGCCCCATACCCTCGATTTTTCCCTCGATCCGCACCAGGTGTTGCGCGAAGTTGAGCGGATTCTGATACCCGAGGGAAAGCTGCTACTGAGTGGTTTCAACCCCTGGAGTCTTTGGGGTGGGGTGAGGTTGCTGCGCATGCGCTCATCCAATCCACCCTGGTGTGGCCACTTTTTCAGCAGTCGGCGGGTACTGGATTGGCTGGCACTGCTGGGCTTCGATCTGCTGGAGATCCAGTATCTGAACTACCGGCCTCCGATCCAGCACCAGGGTGTGATGCAGAAGTTGCAGTTTATGGAACAGATCGGTGACAAGGTCTATCCGAATTTTGGTGGTGTGTATATCATACTGGCGGTGAAGCGCGTGGTGACGATTACACCGATCCGGCCGAAATGGTCGGTGAAGAAGCGGGTCATTCCCACCGCAGCGGAACCCACAATCAGAAACGGTGCCTGAATTACCCCTACCATGGATTGCAACAGAATTCGATGACACAGCATGTAGAACTCTTTACGGACGGCGCCTGCAAGGGAAACCCCGGGCCTGGCGGCTGGGGCGTGGTCTTGCGCTATGGCGATCATGAGAAGCACCTCTATGGGGGGGAGGCCACCACCACCAATAACCGTATGGAGCTGCTGGCGGTCATCAAGGGGTTGCAGCAGCTGAAACGGTCCAGTCGTGTCGCTGTGACCACCGACTCCCAGTATGTCAAAAACGGCATTACCCAATGGATTCACAACTGGAAAAAGAATGGCTGGAAGACGGCTGCCAGGAAGGCGGTGAAAAATGCCGATCTGTGGCAGATCCTCGACAGCGAGGTTAACAAGCACCAGGTGGATTGGTACTGGGTGAAAGGGCATGCAGGGCATCCCGGCAATGAGTTGGCGGACCAGCTGGCCAACAAGGGCATCCAGGAGCTGTAGGATGATGCGTCAGATCGTACTCGATACGGAAACCACAGGTCTGGAGCCTGAACAGGGCCACAGGATCATTGAGATCGGCTGTGTCGAGCTGGTTGACAGACGGCTGACCGGTAACAATTTTCATCAGTTTCTCCAACCGGATCGGGAGATCGATGCCGGGGCCATCGAGGTGCATGGCATCACCAACGAGTTTCTTGCCGATAAACCTAAATTTTGCGATGTGGCCCAGGATTTTGTGGAGTATGTACGCGGCGCCGAGCTGATCATCCACAACGCCCCGTTTGACGTGGGATTCCTCGATAATGAGCTGAAACTGATGCATGATTCCCAGCGTATTGACAGCCTTTGCGCGGTTACCGATACCCTGGTGATGGCAAAGAAGATGCATCCGGGGCAGAGGAACAGCCTCGATGCCCTGTGTAAACGCTACGATATCGACAACTCTCATCGTGAGCTCCATGGAGCGCTACTCGATGCGGAGATACTGGCGGATGTCTATCTGATGATGACCGGCGGTCAGGCAGCGCTGGTGTTGGATGATGAGCTGGGTCGGCAGGGTGGTGAGGAGCGCGCGGCCGACAATATCCGTCGTTTGGCCACCGATCGTCCACCTCTGAAGGTGATCCAGGCGGTTGAGTCCGAGTTGGAAGCTCATCAGCGGCAGCTTGAAGCGATGGGTGAAGCCTGTATCTGGCACAAACAGCCGTAGCAGTCGTATCGGCTAACAGACCCTTCGTCAGACCCTCGATTGACTCGATTTGGCGCTGTCGCAGCCCTGCACGATGTCGTAGAGTCTGGGGATGTCGAGCAACTGAACGTGCTTGCGCTCCACTCTCAGCAGATTTTCATCCTGAAAACGGGTAAACAGCCGGCTGACTGTTTCAACGGCCAGGCCAAGATAGTTACCGATTTCATGACGGGACATACTCAGAAAGAAGTCGCTGGCTGAAAATCCCCGTTGCTTGAATCGCTCCGAGAAACTGAGCAGAAAGGTGGCCAGGCGCTCTTCGGCACTCTTTTTACCCAGCAGGGTCAGCATTTCCGTATCCTGGCCGATCTCCCGGCTCAGCAGGCGGTACATCTGGTGCTGCAGGCTGGGCATGATGGCGCTCAGGGACTCCAGCTGGGAGAAGGGGATCTCGCACACCGCTGTGGTCTCAAGGGCGATCGCCGAGCAGGTGTGGCAATCATCCTGAATGGCATCCAGGCCGATCAGCTCACCCGGAAGGTGGAAGCCCAGTACCTGTTCTCCACCATCTTCGTTGGGGCTGTAGGTTTTTACCGAGCCGCTGGTAATGACCCGCAGGCTGTGGAACTTGTCACCGCCACGGTAGAGGTGGTCCCCCCGATGGTAGGGCCGCCCCCGTTTAATGATGCAGTCAAGGCGCTCCACGTCATCCGGTGTCAATCCCATCGGTAGACAGAGAGTGGCCAGACTGCAGTTCTTGCAGGCTACCTTGATATTTTCAAATGAGACAACTTTTCTGCTAGTCAAGTGATCGCTCCGGCATGCGGGGTGCTTTGATATCAACGCTTGGTAAAGACGGTTTACGCTTAAGGGGTATCATTTCCTTTCCGAGATGACCTCAATTTCCTCAATGGCGTTACAGCTCCCAGAGGTTGGTGTTTAAACCACTGGAGCCACTTATACCGCTATTCCCGACAAACAGCCTGTCGGAGCGGATAGCTTGTCTCCCCATCCTACAACCACATCCGTGTCTCTCAATTTTTTGTGAACCAGCACCCGGCCTATTTTTCCAGAAATTCTTGATGTTGATCAAGTCGTTTTAGTTTTTTTATTACTTTGGATCATTGCAGGACTTGTATCCAGGGTGGCTGGGAGCAAAAAAAAGCCGGCCAGAAGGCCGGCTTTTCTGCACATGGGTAGGCTTATTGAGCCGGTGCAGCTGGTGCAGGTGCTGCAGCTGGAGGCGCAGGATAGCCGTATGGAGCACCGTAAGGAGCGCCATAAGGAGCACCATAGCCGTATGGAGCGCCGTAACCATAAGGTCCATAGCCACCATAGTCACGGTAGTAGTTGTTACCCCGGCCATAGCCAGAACCGCGGGCATTACCACTCATGCCGAAGCTGAAATCACCGGAGCCATCACCCCAACCATCGCCCCAACCGTCATTGTTCCAGCCGCGGTTACCATAGCCAGGACCGCCCCACCAGGCAGAAGCGCTGGTAGACGCAGCTACAAGAGCAGCGATGCTCAGAACTTTAGCAAATTTAGTCATGCTTTCTTCCTCTCAAATGATTGTTTTGATACTACCATCGGTGATGTATAAAAGTGGCTTCGTAAGCCTCCATCATACGATGCTTGAGGACTTCACAACGAGGTCGGCCAAAAAAATGGCCTGGACGATCGGGTAAAGTACTGCTTGCCTCAGTAGTTGTTATTTGCGAAACACGCCAATCGATTATAGACCTTGAGCGGTGATATTCAAACGAATTCTTCCCCCCTTGGGGGTTATCACGGCTCTGTGGCCAACCAGCCCTTCGAGATTGAGTGAAGAGGGCCAATCTGGTACTGTTTACCCCCGTCCTATATCCCATTCCCTGCACTCTAACCCTGGTAAGCAGAATTTCATGACCAGTTTTATTTTCATTACGGGCGGTGTGGTTTCCTCGCTTGGTAAAGGTATCGCCTCAGCCTCACTGGCCGCACTCCTCGAGGCTCGCGGCCTGGATGTCACCATGATCAAGCTGGATCCCTATATCAATGTGGATCCCGGCACCATGAGCCCTTTTCAGCATGGTGAAGTGTTCGTAACGGAGGACGGATCGGAAACCGATCTGGATCTCGGTCACTACGAAAGATTCATCGACAGCACCATGGGGTGCAATAACAACTTCACCACCGGCCAGATCTACGAACAGGTGATCCGCAAGGAGCGCAAGGGCGAGTATCTGGGTGGTACGGTACAGGTAATTCCACACATAACGAATCAGATTAAGGAGAGCGTTCTGCTCGGCGCCGGGGATAAGGATATCTGTCTGGTGGAGATCGGTGGCACCGTCGGTGATATCGAATCTCTGCCTTTTCTAGAGGCGATTCGTCAGATGGGTGTGGAGATGGGCCATCAGCGGGCCATGTTCATGCATTTGACCCTGGTTCCCTATATCAAGGCGTCAGGTGAGATCAAAACCAAGCCGACCCAGCACTCAGTGAAAGAGTTGCGCTCGATCGGTATTCAGCCGGATATCCTGGTCTGCCGTTCGGAGCAGCCCCTGCCGGAGCCGGAACGCAGAAAGATCGCTCTGTTCACCAATGTGCCTGAAGAGGCGGTCATCTCTGCGGTGGATGCCGACTCCATCTATCGAATTCCGGTGCTGCTGCATGCTCAGGGTATGGATGAGCTGGTAAACCAGCGATTCGGTCTGAATCTTCCCCCTGCCAATCTTTCGGAGTGGGAAGCCTTTCTCGAAGGGCTGGATAATCTCGAAGGCGAGGTGAAGGTGGCCATGGTGGGTAAATATGTTCACCTTACCGAAGCCTATAAATCCCTTTCCGAGGCCCTGGTGCATGCGGGTGTGCATACCGGCAACCGGGTGGTGATTCACTATGTGGATTCAGAGCAGATCGAGAAGAGCGGCACCGAGAGCCTGGAGGGTATGGATGCCATTCTGGTGCCTGGCGGCTTCGGAAACCGGGGTGTAGAGGGCAAGATCGAGGCTGTACGCTATGCTCGTGAAAACCGTATCCCCTATCTGGGTATCTGCCTTGGGATGCAGGTGGCGGTGATTGAGTTTGCCCGTCATGTGGCGGGATTGGATGGTGCCCATAGTACCGAATTCGATCGCTCGACACCCAATCCGGTGATTGGCCTGATCGTGGAGTGGCTGAACGCCGACGGGCAACTGGAAAAGCGCAGCGAAAACTCCGACCTGGGCGGCACCATGCGGCTCGGCGGTCAGGAGTGCAACCTGCAGTCCGGTAGCCTTACCCATCAACTCTACAATAAGGATGTGATTGTGGAGCGTCATCGTCATCGCTATGAGTTCAATAACAGCTACCTGGATGACATTGTCACAGCCGGTATGAAAGTATCCGGTCGCTCGGTGGATGGTCGATTGGTTGAGATCGTTGAAATTCCTGACCATCCCTGGTTTGTCGCCTGCCAGTTCCACCCGGAGTTCACCTCCACACCGCGCCATGGGCATCCTCTCTTTTCCGGTTTCATTGAGGCCGCCCGCAAGCACAGGGATGGTGGGCAGTGAAGCTGTGTGATTTTGAGATCGGGCTGAATCGCCCCCTGTTTCTGATTGCCGGTCCCTGTGTGATCGAGAGTGAACAGCTTGCCATGGACAGTGCCGGTGCGTTGAAGGAGCTCTGTGAGGCGTTGCAGATACCCTTTATTTACAAATCCTCCTTCGACAAGGCGAACCGTTCCTCGGCTGAGAGTTACCGTGGTCCCGGTATGGAGCAGGGTATGCAGATTCTACAGAAGGTAAGGCAGGAGCTGGCTGTGCCGGTGCTTACCGATGTACACGAGGATACCCCCCTGGAGGAGTTGTCCGAGTGTGTGGATGTGTTGCAGACCCCGGCGTTTCTCTGCCGTCAGACCAACTTCATTCAGCGGGTGGCCCGACAGGGGTTACCGGTGAATATCAAAAAGGGTCAGTTTCTCGCCCCCTGGGATATGGTGCATGTGGTTGAAAAGGCGAAAGCGGTCGGCAATCAACAGCTGATGGTCTGTGAGCGGGGCGTCTCGTTCGGCTACAACAACCTGGTCTCGGATATGCGCTCACTGGCGGCGATGCGAGAGACCGGCTGCCCGGTAGTGTTTGATGCCACGCATTCGGTGCAGCTGCCAGGCGGGCAGGGCAAAAGCTCCGGCGGGCAACGTGAATATGTGCCGGTGCTTGCCAGAGCGGCCGTGGCGGCCGGTGTCTCAGGGCTGTTCATGGAGACCCATCCCGATCCTGACAAAGCACTGAGCGATGGCCCCAACGCCTGGCCGTTACCGAAAATGGCTCAACTGCTTGAAACCCTGGTGGCTGTTGACCGGCAGGTCAAGCAGAGCGGCCTGATCGAACTTGAACTATAAGCCTGCCCAGTCATCTTCATGTAAAATGCAGCGATGATAATAGCGCTTATACAAACAAACGACAGAATTAGATGGAGACGAAATGTCTGAAATTGTTGATGTACGTGGGCGAGAAATTCTCGACTCACGGGGTAACCCAACCATAGAGGCCGATGTTTTTACCGCGGATGGTGCGATTGGACGGGCGATGGTCCCCTCCGGTGCCTCCACCGGGTCGCGGGAAGCACTGGAGCTCAGGGATGGCGACAAACAGCGCTATCTGGGTAAGGGGGTGCTGCAGGCTGTGGCTCACATAAACGGCCCGATCAAAGAGGCATTGATGGGCATGGAAGTCACCGAACAGGCTGCACTCGATCAGTGCATGCTGGATCTGGATGGCACCGAGAACAAAGCCAAACTGGGTGCCAACGCGCTGCTGGGGGTCTCCCTGGCCGCCGCTCACGGGGCAGCTCAGGAGCGTGCACTACCACTCTACCGCTCGCTCTCATCCGGTCCCTACCGGCTGCCTGTGCCAATGATGAACATCATCAACGGTGGCGCCCATGCGGACAACAGTGTCGATCTGCAGGAGTTCATGATCCTGCCGGTGGGGGCTGGTTCGATTCGTGAAGCGGTGCGTTATGGCGCTGAGGTCTTTCACGCCCTGCAGAGCGTACTCAAAGGCCGGGGCATGGCCACCGCCGTCGGTGACGAAGGGGGCTTCGCACCCAATCTACCATCCAACGAATCCGCCATTGAGGTGATTCTGGAGGCGATTGAAAAGGCCGGCTTCAAGTCAGGCAGCGACATCTACCTGGGGCTTGATGTGGCCAGTTCCGAATTCTATGAGGATGGGGTCTACAATCTGGCCTCCGAAGGGCGCAAGTTCAGTGCCGAAGAGTTCGCCGATTACCTTGCTGCCTGGGTCGATCAATATCCGATCATTACCATCGAAGACGGTATGGATGAGGGTGATTGGGCCGGTTGGAAACGGCTGACCGAAAAACTGGGTCAGCGGGTACAGCTGGTCGGTGATGATCTGTTTGTCACCAATACCAAAATTCTGAAACGGGGTATCGATGAGAGTATTGCCAACTCGATTCTCATCAAAGTGAATCAGATCGGTACTTTGAGCGAGACCATGGCCGCCATCGAAATGGCTCGGGATGCGGGCTACAGTGCGGTGATTTCCCATCGTTCGGGTGAAACCGAGGATACCACCATCGCCGATCTGGTGGTGGCGACCGGTACCGGGCAGATCAAGACCGGATCTCTCTCCCGCTCTGACCGGGTTGCCAAATACAACCAGTTGATGCGCATTGAGGATCAGCTGGGTGATGAGGCTGTCTACGCAGGCAAAGAGGCCTTCCCGGTAACCATCGCATGATCTGACTCACATCCTATCCTCCCTGGTTGGGCAAGGCGTCACTGGGTATGCTATAGGTTGTGCTCAGGGCGCCTGGAGCGATCCCGGACCGGGGAGGCCTAGTCCTCCGCCACGCTGAATCGATGAATATTCAGGGCTGCTCTGAATCCATACACTTTCACGTTCTTGATTGATCGATGCGCATCATTATTGCCATTTTGGTTGCCTTGCTGATGTTTCTGCAATATCGCCTCTGGGTGGGTGAGGGGAGTCTTGCCGAGGTTAACAATCTGAAGGATGAAATTGGTGCGTTGCAGCAGGAGTTGATCGGATTGCGCAAACGAAATCATGCCCTGCAGGCCGAGGTGGAAGATTTGCGCAGTGGCCAGGCCGCCATCGAGGAGCGTGCCCGCAGTGAGCTCGGCATGATCAAAGAGGGTGAGACTTTCTATCAGGTAGTCACCCCAGCGGGGACTGAGACAAATGAGCAATAGATGCTGGGCAGTAGTACCGGCCGCCGGTGTCGGTCGACGGATGGGTGGGGCGGTGCCAAAACAGTATCTGGATCTGTGTGGTCGCAAGATCATCGATCACACCCTGGAGAGGCTGTTGAATCACCCGCGCATCTCCGGGGTCTGTGTGGCCTTGTCGGCCGAGGATGGCTATTGGGAAAGCTGTGAACACCACAATCACCCGAATGTGATTCGGGCCGCCGGTGGGGCAGAGCGCTACCACTCAGTGCGCAATGCACTGGCAAGTCTCGCCGAATTGGCCGACGAGGCTGATTGGGTGCTGGTGCATGACGCCGCCCGCCCCTGTCTCTCTAGCGACGATCTGGACCGTTTGATCGAGACATTGCAGAGCCATCCGGTCGGAGGGCTGCTCGGTATCCCGGTCGCTGACACCCTGAAACGGGTCGATGATACCAATCAAATCGACGCCACAGTCTCACGGGAGCGTCTCTGGCGCGCCTTTACCCCTCAGATGTTTCGGCTTGGTCTGTTGAACCGCAGCCTGCAACAGGCGATTGAAAATGGTGCGGCCGTTACTGATGAGGCGAGTGCTGTGGAGCTGTCAGGCCATCGGCCCTTGATGGTGGAGGGTGACGGTACAAACATCAAAATCACCCATCAACACGATCTGCTGCTGGCCGAGCACTATCTCAAACTGGTCAAAGGTAAGGAGTGATCCGCTTACAGTGCTAGCAGATCACGCAGCTCACGGATCTGATCCCGGGCATTTTCAATGATGCCGATCGAATGTCTGGGGGTTAGTTTGCCCAGCGCCAGTTTATGAAACGCGGGCACCAGGTCGAGACGGGGTAGTCTGGCCATCGCCGGAGTACCGATAAAGGCATGCAGTTGGGCTATTACCACCAGATCCACATAGTCCGGCTCGTGACTGATATCCTCCATCCAGTCCTCTGCGTGCAGTGCGGACTGGACAAAGTAGTCCGGAAACTCCCATTTCCGCAATACCATCGCGCCGACTTCACCTTTCAGATTTTTCAGCACCCGATCAAGCAGTTCGGGGTTTTCGGCAAGTTCCGGCTTGCTGCGTGCAGCACCGATGATAGCCAGAGCACCGATATCGTGGAGTAGTCCACAGAGCAGCGCCTGGTCTGGGGCGAGTCCCGGGGTGACATTGGCCAGCTCATGACAGATCGGTGCCACATAGCTGACATGTTTCCAGAGGCTCAGCATCCGTTGCCGAAGTATCTTAGAACGGCTTTGAAACAGTTTCCCCAAGGCAAAACTGATCACCAGGTTATGGGTTACCGATCGTCCCAGCCGGGTTACCGCGTCGGGTAGGTTGTCGATGGGCTGCTTACCCCGGTAGGCCGCACTGTTGACCACGCTGATCACCCGGGCAGCCACTGTGGGATCCGCCTGTACCACATGAGCGATATCTTCGCTGTCGGAGTTGCTGTCATTGATCACCTTGGCAATGCGCATGGTGATATCCGGCATACTGGGAAGTTCCAGGGTGTTATTCTGCACGGCTTCATGGAACTCCCAGTAGAGCTCATCTTCCGGCCCTTCACTGTCCTGCAACTCGATGGTGTTGTTCGAGCGTTGATTGACCATCGGCGGCAGCCGTTTGATCGCATCGTAAAGCTCTCGTGGAATACTCAACAGGTCAACTGCAGTCAGACTGCCTATAGAGACTTCACTGGGGTTTTTTTCCGCTAGTGCAACCAGGCTGCAGGGTTGATCCGCTTTACAGATGATCTGCTTGCCATCATTGAAACTGACCCGGACTTCCCCGGCCATCAGGTAGAAGATCTGTTCATTCGCCTCTCCGGCTACAGCGATGCGGGTATCCGCATTGCAATGTTCAATATGGGTTTCAGATAGAACATAGTTTTGCACCCGTTTCGGCAGGTGTCTGAGGATCTCAATCTTCTTGACCCTGTTTTGAGTCACTGCGGTTACACGTTGAATCATCTACTGGTTGCTCGATCTATTTAAACTTAATCCCTAGCGATTGGCATTACCCGCAGAACCGAAATATACCCGATAGGGTGGGAATCCTGCCTGCTCCTGGCCGATATCTTTAATCACCAAGTTAAATGTTGCTACAAAGCGTACAATGCTGTTTATTTATCGACCCGATCGGATAACTCTTAAGCGGCCAGGGTGAAAAAATTATGCGTATAGGACAGGGTTATGATGCTCACCGTTTCGAATCTGGCTCCCCGTTGGTGCTCGGTGGGGTCGAGGTGCCACACGATCAGGGCCTGAAGGCCCATTCCGATGGGGATGTGCTGATTCATGCGCTTTGCGATGCTCTCCTTGGTGCGGCTGCCCTGGGTGACATCGGGCGGCATTTTCCCGATAACGATCCAGCCTATGCGGGCATTGACAGTCGGGAACTGCTTCGTCAGGTCATGCAGAAGCTGCGTGAGTTGGGCCTCAAGCTTGCCAATGCGGATATGACCATTATCGCTCAGAAACCCAAGCTGGCACCCTATATCGATGATATGAGGTCGCTACTGGCCGGGGATCTGCAAACCAATCTCGATCGGGTCAACATCAAGGCCACCACCACCGAGGGTATGGGTTTTACCGGTCGGGGGGAGGGCATTGCTGCACTGGCCACAGTATTGTTGGTGGAAAAGATCCAGTGAACGATCAATCCTGGATAACCCTGGCGCAGATGCCCTACGCCCATGGCAGTCCCGTTGGCGATGGTGTGATCAGATCCTGCGCAGATGATTTTCAGGTGGATGAAGAGCTTGGTTTCCTGCCGGACGATGAGGGGGAACACCTGCTGGTTCAGATCAGAAAAAGAGAGACCAATACCCAGTGGCTTGCCGGGCAGCTGGCGCGACTGGCCGGGATCGACAGAAGGGATGTGGGTTTCGCTGGTCTGAAAGACCGTCACGCCGTGACCACTCAGTGGTTCTCCCTGGGTATGGCGGGTCGACCTGAGCCGGATTGGCAGGCCCTGGATGACGATCTGATCGAGGTGCTGGCGGTTCATCGGCACAGAAAGAAGCTGCGTCGGGGAAACCTGCGGGGTAACCGTTTCGTACTCAGAGTCCGGCAACTCACTGGATTGCAACAGGCTATTGAAAAGCGTCTCCAGCAGCTGCAGGAAGCCGGAATGCCCAACTACTTTGGAGAGCAGCGCTTTGGCCATGATTACAGTAACCTGGATCAGGCGAATCTCCTGTTTTCGCCATCCAGGCCGCGACTCAATCGATCGTTACGCGGGCTGATTATCTCAGCGGCCAGGTCGCAGCTGTTTAACCAGATTCTGGCTGCCCGAATCGAACAGGGAAACTGGAACAGTCCGATACCAGGTGACTATTTTCAACTGGATGGTAGTCGGGGCGGTTTTGCAGACCATGAAGAGCAGCCCGATCGGTTGGTCAGCCGCTGTGCATCACTGGATATACATCCGACCGGTCCGCTCTGGGGGCGTGGCCGGAGTCTGGTCAAACAGGCGGCAGAGAGTTTGGAAGGGCAGGTGCTGGCCCCCTTCGAGCTGTGGCGAAATGGTCTGGAGCATGTAGGATTACAGCAGGAGCGGAGGCCGATGAGAGTCGCTCTGAACGGCTTGGAGTGGCAGTTTCTTGAGGAGGGGGATCTGGAGCTGAGGTTTTTTCTGCCAGCCGGTTGTTATGCCACAGCCATGTTGCGTGAACTGCTTGTCTACGAACTTCCGAGCGTCCAGGAGTAATTTCAAATATAGTATAAAAAACAAGTGGTTGTGGTCATTCGGCAAGTCTGTATTACCCTGATTACTCGGGGGTGGTAAAAGAGATTCTAAAATATAGGATTGTTAACAGGCCCTAAGAAGGTGACTCGATGAAAGGTACACTCAGGCAACTCTGTTGCACGGTACAACGTAATTGCCATATCTCTGATGCCCGTCATGGCACCGATTATGGTCTCTGTACCTACCTTTTAAAGATGCGGGAGTACTACCGCTGGGAGAACGGACTCGACTACGAGACCTCTCTGGCCAATGAATCCGTCGGCGATTGGCTTACAGCGCGGGAAGCGCTCTGGGAGTCCCTGGTGGATGACAACTTCGACTCCCTGCCGATTGATGGCCAAGTCTACGATCCTTTCGATGTGGAAGCCATCAACCAATCACTTGAACCCTTGGGGCTGGTCTACAGCGCGGGCTATGGTGCGAAAAACAAACCGCTGTTTTTTCTTGGGCACCTGGAACGTCGTGAAGAGCCGGAGGGTATCTCGGTCTGGGTTGCCGGACGTGAGCTCGCCAGAGATTTATCCGCACCAGCGGCGATGAATCAGGGGGGACGCATCTATATCAGACGGGAGTCCTTTCGCCGGCTGCTGTGGGAGAAGTTTGAGAATTGGCGATGGCAGCAGGCCGATAATGCCCTGGGGCGAGCCTTCTCTCACTACGATTTTGAAAATCAGCTTCAAAGCTCCCTTGATCTGATGGTGGAAAAAGAGCTGGCGGCCGTCTTGCTGCATGAGAAGGGAGAGTATCAGGCGGGACGGATACTGGGGGATCAGTGGAATGAGATGGTTCTGGAGCTCGGTCATTCCGCTGCCGAGCTGATGGTTCGTGCAGTCAGGGATCATTGGGCCGATTGTCAGGTGACACTGCCTCAATTGCTGGAAGATGAGGATGAAGCCTCTCTGCATTTCTATATCGGCGGGTTGACCGGGATGCGTAAATCTCTCTTCCCGGCGTTGATCTCAGCCTATGAAGGCTGGTATCAGGATAGAGACTGGCAACGTTTCTATCAGCTGGTATCCGATGGACAGGCCCACTGGTCTGGATTGGCGACCCGACTGCTCGACTGTTACCGGAGTCGACCGGTCGATACCCGCTCAGCGGTCAAACAGATGGTGGAAGAGAGTATTTTCTGAAATAAGCAATAGACACTTCAGCTGTGCAGAATCTGTTGTGTGTTGAGCTGGGTCGTCATGTTTTATGAAACTTGTGAATCAGGTCATGCTGATTGAGGTGTTAATTTCCCAAGTCATTCCGAATTTCATTGTATATATCTTTACTACCTGGACTGCATCGATTTCAGATCGTTTTGTATTGATCATAGCGGGGTAGATGCAATCCAAGGTTGATTAAATTAAGCAGGATAGTGTTAAAAGGGAGCAGCATGAGTCAGGTCAATCCAAAATTACTGATCGCATTGGCAGTAGTCATACTGTTTGCGGTTTATCTGAAAGTTTCCAATCCACATCGAAAATTCAGTACTCAGGAGTACTGGGCCGATGCAACGCTTCAGTCCGTTGCCGAGGTGCCCGATGAGGCTTTGGAACCAGGCAATAAAAATGGTGGTGTGCTGATGTGGGCGGCAATGGCTGTGGAGGATCCGCAGATCATCGAGGCGTTGGTGGCGCGTGGTGCGGAGGTCAATGAGGCCGATTCAATTTTCAAAGGTACTCCATTGACCGGTGCGGCGGGTTACAGCTCGAATCCGGCGGTGATCGATAAACTGATCGATCTGGGGGCGGATATCAATCAGCTGGTGAACAACGGTGAAGATGCTCTGATGATCGCTGCTCAGTATAACCACCATGGGCCTGTTGTTGATCGCTTGATCCATCATGGAGCCGATACCGAGAGGAAAAACAGTCGTGGCATGCGTGCTGAGGATCTGGCGATAAAGAACAACAATCAACCGGCCATCAAGGTTTTTCAGGCCCGTTCCGACAAAGCGGGACAGGCTGGCCAACGCTATGGTTTGTAGGTGGTCAGATAACAGTGATCATGTAAAAAGTCTTTAATTTCAGGGGGTACTCGGCCTGGTTGGTCTATGCTCTTAAGCTGTGAATTCAGATAGTGTCATTGGTTGATTTTCTGCCTCTATCGCTTGCGAAAAGCAGCTGATGTTTTTCCTCTGACAACTCTGAAATTCCAGTCAATCGAGATTGAGAACAACGACAGGGAGTACCACAATGCAATTCATGGATGCCAAGGCGATGTTCTTTTCTCAAAACTGGGAAGATGCTGCCCGCTCCTCTCTGAAAAAACACAGGTTTCGGACGCATACCAAACTTGAACTTGAGGCATTTGAAAGCAAATTCGGCAAAGGGGCAGGTTTGTTAACGCGTTCACTCTTACTTATAAGAGGCAGTCGCTGATCAAATCCGACAGTCCGTAGGGAGAGACCGAACCGGTTTGACAGATTTTACACTTCAATAGCATGCGGTTTTGTAACCGAGTTTATGTCGATTGGTGCTGTCAATCTGGTGTGAGACTGGATCGATGGCCAATCGAGTGATTGATCCTGATCGCAAGATTGATGGATTACTGGAATGAGGTCTCTTCCGGCTCCCCGGTGTTATCGATGACCACCTGCCTGACACCCTGCATACGGGAGACGATATAAGCCCCCATCATCAATGCCAACTGTTCATTGTCGGTCTCCAGGGCGGTGAGCAGTTTTCCTGCAACCAATTGGCAGCGCTGGGTATTGTCCGGATTTTTTACCCACTTCTGGCCAATTTGCCAGCCCTTGTTCATATCCTGATCCATTTTTTCGAAAGACTCATTCATGGCGTCAATATAGCCATCAGGTATTTCAAGGTTCATTGACCAGTCATCGATAATAAGATTTAGTTGCATGGTACAGATCGACGGTTTACAAAATACTAAGATCCAAAACAGAGAGCCTCGGCGTTCAATTCGTCCGAGGGGATTATAATCAGGTCTTCGAAAGGTAAAATCAAGCGTATGGAAGATCAGGAATTACTCGCCGTGGTTGAATTGGGTGGTTACCCGAATTTCATACCGCTCTATCAACGTCTGAACTTCAAGGTGGAGATGGTCAACTCGGTGCGCAAGGCCCAATCCTGGCTTAAGAAGCATCGTCCTCAGGTGGTTGTTGCAGAGTTCTATTCCGATCCGCAGTTCAGGGATCGTATGAGTAATCTGGAATCCCTGTTGGCAACCCTGCAACGTTACGATATCGAAGCTGGTATCGTTGTGCTGATCGACGCTAAATATTTACAGCGACTGGAGGAGGTCAAATCCCGTTATGCGGTGCATGCGGTGCTGACATTTCCGGTCGACGAACAAGCAATGCAAACGGCTCTGGAATCACTATAGGAGTTTCTGATGTTGTTGGAAATTGAAGGTCTACTCGACTCAGCACTGTTACAGAAGATCGATCAGATACTGGCCGATGCGGAGTTTGTCGATGGCAAGCTGACGGCCGGTATGGCCGCACAGAAAGTCAAAAACAACCAGGAACTGAAAGGTTCACCAAAACAGATGGAATTGTTGATTCGGATTCTGACCAGTGCCATGGGGCAGAATGGTACCTTTCGTTCAGCGGTTCTCCCTTTCCGGATGGCTGATCCGATCTTCGCCCGATACCATTCGGGGATGACCTATGGTGATCATGTGGATGATCCCATCATGGGGTTGAGTGGTCAGCGATTTCGCAGCGATATCTCGATGACCATTTTCCTTCGGGAGCCAGAAACATACGAAGGGGGCGAGCTGGTGATCCGCACCACATTCGGCGAAAAGAAGGTCAAGCTGGCGGCGGGCAGTGCGGTGATCTATCCCTCGTCAAGTCTGCATCATGTTGCCGAGGTGACCCGGGGTGAAAGGTTGGTGGCACTAGCCTGGATACAGAGTTATGTGCGCGATCCAGCGCGGCGAGAGCTGCTTTTCGAACTTGATCAGGCGCGGGAGGATCTCTTGATAAATCGTCCTGAAGAGTCGACTACCGGATTGGTGGATAAGTCCTATGCCAATCTGCTGCGGATGTGGAGTGATGTTTGATTATTGTGGGGTGACTAGCTTACCAGGGTAAGGGTGATCCTTACCCTGGTAAGCGTCAGTAACTTAGCCGATCGGCTTAATAACCGCCCTTGCGCTTGGTTTCTGGCAGGCCGGCAATTTTACTTGCCTGCTTTGCCGGACCTTTGGGGAAGTGGATATAGAGTGCTTTCGCATCCACCTTGCCCTCATCGGTCCAGACGCCTTTGAAGTGCTTGACCATATTACGTTCGTTAGGCTGATTGCCACTGTTATTAATATATTCATCGCGCAGGAAGTTGATGATTTCCCATGCCTTTTCAGACAGGCTCACTCCTTCTTGCTCAGCAATGGCCTTGGCCACATCTTCACTCCAATCGGTCAGATTGACCAGATAACCGTTCGCATCAGCTTCGACTGTATTACCGTTTACTTCATATGACATTGATCTCTCCTAACTAAATCACGAGACACGCTATCCCGTTAAATCAAATTTTGCTTTTGGAATTCTCTGTTCCGATCAGCGCCTGGATCATCTTCCAGGGTTGGTGTCTCGATAGAAACCCTGCTGACCGGTGAATTTGCAGCCTGTAATCTTAAACAGTCTTGTGTGGATTAAACAAGCCAAAGCCGCGAGTACGCAGTGGGCCCAGTCCCTCCTCCTGCAGTGTGACGGCATCGTCCAGGGGTAGGCCAGCCACCATCAGGCTTTTTGTCATCAGTGCGCCGTCCGGCGTCTCAAACTGCTCGCCTTTGCCGCAAAGCACCTTGTTAAACCTCAACTTAAGTGCTTTCAGTTGTTCGACGGAGTGGTGCAGAAACTCATCTTCCGACTGATTCTCCGCAGCGATCAAATGGCGGCAATAGAGGGTGGTCGTCATACCCAGCAGACGGGTATGACTTTTTCCCACTTCCAGACTGTGTCCATCGATATCCAGGATCTTGCCGGTCAGTGCGCCCGCGTCCTCAACTCGACGGTTGGGTAGACGTAGTATCAGCGGCGTACGTCTCGACAGATAGAGTAATTGGTCACTGCCCGAGGGGCGCTCCCAGCCGTTACCTGAATCCGCCCCGTAGATCAGATGCAGGCCGGTATTGGGTTCATCGGCAATCCAGGGCAATGCCTGCTGGATCGCCTGTGCCAGGGCCCAGGCGTGGTCGATGGGTAGGGTGGCGCATTTGATTTTAAACAGTAGATCCAGCACATTGTCCGGGACTACAAAACGCTCCTCATCTTCCTCTTCTTGCCAGAACATATTCAACTCCAGATCAGGCTACTGCGGGGATTTTGCTGCGCAGCGCTTCCCGGTCGTACCACCACTCCCCGTCAACGATCACCTCGAGCACCGTTGCCAAACGGGGCAGGAATTTGGCGGGATCGTCCAGTTCCATGCGTTCCACCCAGAAATCGAAAATCTCCTGCTCTTCCACCTGGCTATGGCGTCTGGCAACCTGGCCCATCAATTGGTTGGTGAAAAACCTGAGGTCTTCCTGGGCCTGACCCTCGGCACGCAGATCGACGATGTAGCAGGCGGTTGCCGCTGCCACCGCAGCACCATCCGAGTTATCCGGCGTTTCGTCGATCAGATGTTGCAGCATGGCGACACTGAGTTCAGGATCGATGGGAAAAGTGACCCCCAGCCAGATGCCGTGAGCCAGTGCTTTGGCACCATCTTCCTTCTCCGCCTGATAAAGCACATCACAAGCCTCCACCGCAGCCAGCCAGCTTTCTGAGTCAAGCGCCCTGTCAAACACGCTCTTGGCGATTTGCCAGGCTTCATCGTTGCGGTCCAGATCGAGCAGGATATAGCAGCTCTCAATCTCCATTGAGAGGCGCTGCTCAGAGGCGCTGTCTGTATCGAGCGCCTCCAGTTGTTGACGGAGCTCCTGCAGCTTTACTTCGAGAAGCTTGCTTGATTTGACAGCATCTTCAGCACTTTCGCTGTCTCCGAGAAAAGTTTCTGATTCCAAATACTTCACAGATCTCTACCCTGATTACTATTTTTGCCTTTGCTTACCCTGGAGCCTAGGTAAAGGCCGCTTCAAGGCGATCTTCCCAATTGTCCGGGGTATCCGCAAAGGGTGGTTTGACGTCGATACGGAAGAATACCTCCGTTTTCGAACGCTCTTTGACAACATTCAGCAGTTGCTCAAAATTATCAACCTCTGGATGTTGCATCATGATCTCGCTCAGGTACAGCATACTTTATTTGCCTGTTTAAATACTTAGTAAAACGCTAGGATATTACTATTGAACAATATGCTTAAGCTGGGTTCAAGTCCTATCTGCAGTTAAATCGTGCAAATCTCTCCCTTGCAGAAAAAATGGGATATTCACTTAATTGAGTAAATTGGGAATGGTTTATAACTCGCTGTGATTGCAGTAGTTATACCGGTAATAGTGTTTAAAATATGGCTGTTGAACAGCGATTATATATCCCATTTGGGATAGATGTTTCTATCCCTGTCTCTCCCATCGGAAGGATATGGGTCAGCATTAGGAAACTCTAAACTTGCTGCCCAGTAGAAGCAGGCCCTGCCTGTGAGGTTAAGATTGCGGGTCGGTGGCCAGATTCTACAACTTGGTTTTCAGCCAAGAATAATTAGGATGTGCAAAATGCTGACGACCTCGATAAACGACCATTGGGAGAAACAGTGATGGCAAAACAGATGCATGATACCCCCATGCTTGATCAGCTGGAGAGTGGCCCTTGGCCCTCATTCGTTACCGGCCTCAAGCGCCTCGCCAAAGACAACGATATGATGGTTGACCTACTTGGTCAGCTGGAGACTTCTTACGAAACCCGCAAAGGCTACTGGAAAGGTGGTACTGTGGGCGTTATCGGCTACGGCGGTGGTATCATTCCCCGTTTTACCGAATTGAAGGGTGATGACGGCCAGGCTCTATTCCCTGCCGCTGCGGAATTCCACACCCTGCGTGTTATGCCTCCTCCAGGCATGCACTATGACACCGACACCATTCGCAAATTCTGCGATATCTGGGAAAAGTACGGTTCCGGTTTGATTGCGTTCCATGGTCAGTCTGGCGACATCATGTTCCAGGGTTGTTCCACTGACAATGTTCAGCCTGCATTCGATGAGATCAACGAAATGGGTTTTGATCTCGGTGGTGCCGGTCCTGCGGTACGTACCGGTATGTCCTGTGTTGGTGCAGCACGTTGCGAAAACTCCTGCTTCGACGAGGGTCGTACCATGCGCATGCTGGTCAACAACGCCCTTGACGATATGCACCGTCCGGCGCTGCCCTACAAGTTCAAATATAAAGTCTCCGGTTGCCCGAATGACTGCATGAACTCTGTACAGCGCGCTGACCTGGCTACCATCGGTACCTGGCGCGATGACATGAAAGTCGATCAGGACGAAGTGAAAAGCTTCGTCGCTGAGAAAGGTCGCAAGTATGTCATCGACAATGTGATCACCCGTTGCCCAACCCAGGCACTGTCATTGAATGATGACGACACCCTGGCGGTGGACAACCCCTCCTGCGTCCGTTGCATGCACTGTATCAACGTGATGAACAAAGCGCTCTCTCCCGGCGACGACAAAGGCGTTACCCTGCTGTGCGGCGGTAAACGTACTCTGAAGATCGGCGACCTGATGGGTACTGTTATCGTGCCTTTCATGAAGCTTGAGTCTGATGAGGACTTTGAAACCCTGGAGGAGCTGGCTACCGAGATCCTCGATTTCTTCGCAGAGAATGCGCTGGAGCACGAGCGTACCGGTGAGATGATCGAGCGTATCGGTCTGGTCAACTTCCTCGAAGGCGTCGGCCTGGAGATCGATCCGAACATGATCGAGCGTCCGCGTATGAATCCTTATGTCCGCATGGATGGTTGGGATGAAGAAGCGAGCAAGTGGGCTGAACGCAAAGCGCAATAATTCTATCTTCTGCTGATTGACAGCAGGTTGAAAGGGGGGCATCGGGTACGCCCGAATGCCCCTTAAAACGAATCAATTACCCTATTTTTTTGGAGGTAGGTATGTCGGAACCTCGTATGCCGATTGAGAGTGGCGTCCCGGAGATGGAGCCCTACTTGCACCCCGTCCTGAAGAAGAACTATGGCGAATGGGCCTGGCATGAGCGCCTGCGTCCTGGTGTCCTTCGTCACGTTGCCAAGAGTGGTGACAGTATCTGGACAGTGCGTGCCGGTACTCAGCGTCAGATGGACCTCTACACCATTCGTAAGTTGATGGATATTGCTGATGAGTTTGCTGAAGGCTACGTCCGCTTCACCATCCGTTCCAATATCGAGTACATGGTCGGTGATGAATCCAAGGTTCAACCACTGATCGACAAGCTGAATGCGGAAGGTTTTCCGATCGGTGGTACCGGTCCTTCGGTCTCCATGATCTCTCACACCCAGGGTTGGTTGCACTGCGACATCCCGGGTACCGACGCATCCGGTGCTGTTAAAGCACTGATGGATGACCTCTACGACGATTTCGTAAAGGAAGAGATGCCCAACCGTGTACGTATCACCACCTCTTGCTGCCAGATCAACTGTGGTGGCCAGGGCGATATCGCAATCAACATCCAGCACACCAAGCCGCCTAAGATTGACCACAGCCAGGTGGCCAATGTTTGTGAGCGTCCTTCGGTTGTTGCTCGTTGTCCGGTTGCTGCGATCCGTCCTGCAATGGTTAACGGTAAGCCTTCTCTGGAAGTCGACGAAAAGAAATGTATCTGCTGTGGCGCCTGCTTTCCGCCATGTCCGCCGATGCAGATCAACGATCCAGAGCACTCCAAGTTCGCAATCTGGGTGGGTGGTAAGAACTCCAATGCCCGTTCCAAGCCGACCTTCCATAAACTGGTTGCTGCCGGTGTACCGAACAACCCCCCACGTTGGCCGGAGGTTTCCACCGTCGTCAAGCAGATCCTCAGCGCTTATAAAGAAGACGCCAAGGATTGGGAGCGCATCGGTGAGTGGGCTGATCGTATCGGTTGGCCGAAATTCTTCGAAAAGACCGGTCTGCCTTTCACCAAGTATCACATCGATAACTGGCGTGGTGGTCGTAGCAACCTGAATGCCTCTGCTCACATCCGTTTCTAATAACGGTTGCAGTTGTATAGGCGATTAACAGGAAGGTCATACTGATGAAATTTGCGATTCAGGTAAACGAAGGTCCGTACCAACATCAGGCTACGGACTCAGCGTACCAGTTCACCAAAGCCGCGCTGGAAGGCGGGCACGAAGTGATGCGTGTCTTTTTCTATCACGACGGTGTGAATAACGGTACCAAACTAACAACCCCGCCACAGGACGATCGTAATATCGTCAACCGGTGGTCGGAACTGGCGAAAAAATACGATCTCGACATGGTTGTCTGCGTGGCAGCAGCCCAGCGTCGAGGCATCGTTGATGAAGGCGAGATGCAGCGTAACGGAAAGGACGCTGAAAATATCGCTGACAATTTTCGTATCTCCGGTCTCGGGCAACTGGTCGAAGCGGGCATTCAGTCCGAACGACTGGTGGTTTTCGGTGATTAAAGCATAGAGGTTGATCATGTCTGAGCAGATAAAAAAATTCATGTACCTCAACCGCCGTGCACCCTATGGCACCATCTACGCCTGGGAGTCACTGGAAGTTGTGTTGATCGGGGCAGCGTTTGACCAGGATGTAAGTTTGGCTTTCCTGGATGATGGTGTGTTTCAGTTGGTTAAGGGGCAGGACACCGCTGAGGTGGATATGAAGAATTTCTCCCCCACCTATCAGGCACTGGGTGACTACGATGTGACCAAGCTTTTCGTCGAGAAAGAGTCTCTGGAAGAGCGTGGTTTAACGCTCGATGATCTGATGCCGCTCACCTATGAGGACGAAGACGATGATTGGGCCGAGAAGGATTCAATCAAAGTTGTGAGTCGTGCTGAACTGGCTGACATCATGGAAGAACAAGATGTCATGTTTAGCTTCTAATCCGGAGTATTGAATATGAGCACGCTACACACAGTCAATAAATCACCCTTCGAGAAGTCTTCCATGGACAGCTGTCTGGCCTACGCCAAACAGGGCAGCGCCGTGCTGATGTATGAAGATGGTATCTATGGTGCGATCAAGGGCACAGCGATTGCTGACAAGATTGCTGCGGCAAGCGGTGTCAGCTTCTATGTGCTGGGCCCCGACCTGAAAGCGCGCGGTGTCGCTGAAGACAAGGTCGTTGATGGTATCGAAATCGTGGACTATCCCAAGTTTGTCGCCCTCGCGGCTGAGAACGACAAAGTACAGGCTTGGGTCTGATTAGTTTACTGAACAACTCTGTAACGTAATTTGGAGAGAAAATATGGCTATCGAAGCAAACGGTAAGACCTTCGAAACTGATGAAGAGGGTTACCTGACCAACTTGGGCGAATGGGAGCCTGCTGTTGCTGAAGTTATGGCGGCAGAGGATGACCTCGAGCTGACCAGTGAGCATTGGGAGATCATCAACTTCCTGCGTGAGTACTATGAAGAGTACCAGATTGCTCCTGCCGTTCGCGTTCTGACCAAGGCTGTTGGTAAGAAACTGGGTAAGGAGAAAGGCAACTCTAAATATCTGTATGCCCTTTTCCCATATGGTCCTGGTAAGCAGGCTTGCCGTTTCGCCGGTCTGCCTAAGCCTACTGGCTGTATCTAAGAGACCTATACACTAGGCGGGTGAATGGCGACATTCATCCGCCGGTGAATCAGACCAACACTAGAGGAACGCAGGAACATGTCATCTGTCTACGCGTTGCTGTTTATCGTAGCGACCATCGTTCTGGTAATTGGCTTGACGAGAAAAATCGTCCAGTATGCCAAGACACCTGCACCACTAAAGATTCCCACGACTCCGGCGCCTGTGACTCAGACCGGGGTTGTATTCAGACTGTTTCGCGAAGTTGTACTCTTTGAAAGTCTGTTCAAGAGCACTAAGTGGACCTGGATATTTTCCTGGATGTTCCACATGGGCCTTTTCCTGGTCCTGCTGAGACATGTGCGCTACTTCATCGATCCTGTATGGCTGCCTATCCAGTTGATACAGCCCTTCGGTAAGTATGCTGCCTTTGCCATGGTGGCAGGTCTGGCGGGTCTGCTGGTTCGACGCATTTTCGTTGACCGGGTTCGCTACATCTCAGCGCCATCCGACTACCTTTGGTTGTTGATTCTGCTGACGATCGGCATGAGCGGCGCCATGATGACATTTGTCATCCACACCGATGTGGTGGCAGTGAAGCAATTTTTTATCGGATTCTGGACCTTAAGCGGTGGTGAGCTGCCGATGGATCCGATCCTGTTGATACATTTGACTCTGGTTGCTGTGCTGATGATCTTGCTGCCATTCAGCAAGCTGCTGCATATCCCCGGGGTCTTCTTCAGCCCAACCCGTAATCAAGTGGACAATCCGCGTGAGCGTCGTCACTTGGTCGAGTGGGCCAGAAAGTTTGAAGAGTCTTAAGTCCACGCTTGGCCGATGAGGATTACTAATGGCTGGAGCTGAATTCGAAACACCGGAACTGAGTGAACACATCGAAGTTCCTGAATTGGTCGAAGGTACCATGGAGCATATCACTTGCTTTGTGGCCAAACCTGAACATCAGACAGATTTGGGATTTCCCGGTGAGAAAGTAGAGAACTGGAAAGAGGTCGCTATCGACAAGATGGGCGATCTGCTGAGCCGCTATCGCTCATTCCAGGTTTTCATGGATGCCTGTGTGAAATGTGGTTCCTGTACGGATAAATGCCACTATTTTCTCGGTACCCAGGATCCCAAGAATATGCCTGTGGGTCGTCAGGACCTGCTGCGTAAAGTCTATCGTCGCTACTTCACCTTCGCCGGAAAGTACTTTCCGAAACTTGTCGGCGCTGTCGATTTGAGCGAAGAGATCATCGACGATTGGTACAGCTATTTTCACCAGTGTTCACAATGCCGACGTTGCTCAGTGTTCTGTCCATATGGCATCGATACTGCCGAGATCTCCATGGCTGCCAGAGAGATTCTCGATTCCATCGGTGTCGGTCAGAAGTACTGTAACGAGATCATCGGTAAGGTACACAAGATCGGTAACAACCTGGGCCTGCCCGGACCTGCTATCCTCGACACCCTTGAAGGTTTGGAGGAAGATGTTTACGAAGAGGATGAAGTCGCCGTTAAATATCCGCTTGATGTGAAAGGCGCCGACATTCTTCTGGTTACCCCTTCAGCTGACTTCTTTGCCGAGCCCCATGTGGATGGCTTGATTGGTTACGGAAAGGTCTTCCATGAAGCCGGTGTCAGCTGGACATTGAGCACCAAAGCTTCAGAAGCCGGTAACTTCGGCATGTTCATCGGCAGCTATGAAAATATGCGCCGGGTATCGCTGAGAATCCGTGAAGCGGCTTTGGAGCTTGGTGTTAAACGCATCGTCTTTGGTGAGTGTGGTCACGCCTGGCGTATCGCCTACAGTTTCCTCAACACCCTGGCGGGTCCCTTCGATTTCCTCGATCCGGACTATCCGGTACCACAGCATATCTGTGAGTTCACCCTGAATGAGATCGAAAAGGGTACCCTGGAGTTCGACAAGTCTGAAAATGATGACATGTCGATCACCTTCCATGATTCATGCAACGTGGCCCGTGCTTCCCGTATGGGCGACACACCGGGCGGCCAGTTTGAGATTCCCCGTAAAGTCATCAAGGCAGTCGTCAACAACTACCACGACATGGAGTGGGACACCATCCATGAGCGCACCTTCTGCTGCGGCGGTGGTGGTGGTCTGCTGACCGATGATTTGATGGAAGTGCGCGTCAAAGGGGCGAAGCCTCGGATGAGCGCCTTCAAAAATGTCATGGAAGAGAAAGGTGTTACCCATTTGGCTGCGATTTGCGCCATCTGCAAGAGTCAGTTCACCAAGGTATTACCTTACTACGGTATGGATATGTTTCAGGTCGTCAGTGTTCACCAATTGGTCAGTAATGCCATTGTGTTGAACAGAAAAACGCCGCCCGAGGAAGCTCCGGGCTATGGCGAAGATGATGATGATTAAAGATACGATTAACTAGCGCAACATAGATTCCTACCCTGTGTAGGGCACGACCAAGATAAGTTCTATAAGGAGACTGAATATGGCAACTCCTAGCGAAGAGATGAAAGAAGACGTTACTTGGCGTCGTTTTGAAGACGGCGACAATGAGTGGGATGATTGGGGTGATAAGATCTTCCAGGAAGATACATCCTACAAGTGCCCTACCTATATCAACCGTACGCCTCCCTGTCAGGGTGGCTGTCCGTCTGGTCACGACATCCGTGGCTGGCTGGCGATCGTACGTGAGCAGGAAAAACCTTCCGAAGGTATGGAGTGGGAACAGTATGCGTTCGAGCGTGCTGTCGAGGCCAACCCTTTTCCTTCCATGATGGGCCGTGTCTGTCCGGCACCCTGTCAGGATGGCTGTAACCGTAACGAGGTTGAAGACTTCGTCGGCATCAACTCGGTTGAGCAGTACATCGGTGATACCGCCATCGAGAAAGGTTTCAAATTTACCCCTGGCGCCGATACCGGTAAAAAAGTCGCGGTAATCGGTGGTGGACCGGCTGGTATGGCTGCTGCCTTCCAGCTGCGTAAAATGGGTCACGGGGTTACCGTATTTGAAAAAGATCCTGAACTTGGCGGTATGATGCGTTACGGCATCCCCAACTATCGTATTCCGCGCGATAAGCTGCAGGCTGAGATTCAGCGTATTTTGGATATGGGCGTAGAGACCCGTACCGGCGTCAAAATCGGTTCCGATGTTCCGGTTGCTGATCTCGAAAAAGAGTACGATGCCATTCTTTGGGCACTGGGTTGCCAGAATGGTCGTGATCTGCCGGTTGATGGCTGGGTCGGTACACCAAACTGTGTCTCAGGTGTCGCCTTCCTCAAGGCCTTCAACGAGGGTCGCATGAAGGTCACTGCGAAGAACGTGGTCTGTATCGGTGGTGGTGATACCTCCATCGACGTAATTTCAGTCGCCCGACGTCTCGGCACCAATGACGCGGCTGGTAAACCTGAAGATGTGGTTCTCGATATCACGATGAATCAGGATGATGCACTGGCCGATGGGGCAGCACCTGCCAACGCCACATTGACCTCTCTGTTCACCAAGGACAAGATGTTTGCTGCACAGCACGAGATTCACGATGCACTGCATGAAGGCTGTGAGATTCTGGATGGTGTGATGCCTCTGGAAGTGATTCTCGGTGCTGACGGTCGTGCGACCGGACTGAAGGTTTGTGATTGTACAATGGACGGTATGACCCCGGTTCCAACTGAAGGTACCGAACGTGTACTGGAAGCTGACCTGATCGTATCCGCGATTGGCCAGAGTGCCGATATGGATGGCCTGGAAGATATGGCCAATGATCGTAACCTGATCGATGCGGACAAGTTCTATCAGGTACCCGGTAAAGAGGGTCACTTCGTCGCTGGTGATATCGTTCGTCCTCATCTGCTGACCACCGCGATTGGTCAGGCATCCATTGCCTGCGAAAGCATCGATGCCTATATGACTAAGAAAACGATGGCCAAGCGTCCCAAGGTAGATGTACACCACTTCGACCTGCTGGATAAGCTGAAAGAGGCCGATATGGCGCCCGAAGCCTTCGATAAGAATGAAGGTGATCTGCGTGGTACCAACTCTGCGAAATTTGCTGTCCACAACTATGAGGATCGTTCCCGTCAGGAGGTTATTCCTGCCAACGATCTGTTCCTCGGCCACTTCGAATTCACACCGCGTCTGCTGCGTTCAGAAGATGTTCCTACCGCTGATGAAGTATTACACCACTTCAAAGAGCGTATGAATGGTCTTAACCAGGAACAGGTGCAGGAAGAGGCCAAACGCTGCATGAGCTGCGGCATGTGTTTCGAGTGTGACAACTGTGTGGTTTTCTGTCCTCAGGATGCGGTATTCCGTGTCAAGCGCAATGAGACCACCACGGGACGCTATGTGGACACAGACTACAACAAGTGTATCGGTTGTCATGTTTGTACCGATGTCTGCCCAACTGGTTATATCCAAATGGGGTTAGGTGAATAGGAGCTGAGATGCGTAGTTCTCTCATCAGCAACAGGTCTCTCTTGATCCTGCTGGCGGCGCTTTTGGCGCCTGCCATGCAGGTGTTCGCTGAGAGTCGCTTTGTGACCGAAAATTCGGAAGCCGCTTCGCTTAAGAGTTGCGTGGCACCAACGGATCAGATGCGCAGGAATCATATGGACTACCTGCAGCATGGCAGAGATGACACCGTACTGGATGGTATTCGTGGCATCGATTACAGTCTGTCGGAATGCATCGACTGTCATGCTTCGAAGAACCCACAAGGTCAGGCGGTATCTGTAACCGATGAGGGTCAGTTTTGTCAGGCTTGTCACGAGTATGTTGCGGTGAGCCCTGCCTGTTTTCAGTGCCACAGAACAACGCCCGACACACAGGCCGGAGCTGCCAAATTAGGACATCATAGTGGTGACTCCGATCCGCATGAAGGCCTTGATATTCAACTGCCAGCTGGGATTCAGAGAGACTGAAGATGAGTAATAAGTGTGACCAGCCGAATATGGATCGCCGCAAGATGATTGGCGGCGCCATTGCTGCAACCGGTGCCATGACCATCGCCCCTGGCGTTATTCTGCATGCTGCTTCTGTCAGTGATGAGGCTTCTTCAGGAGCCGATGCAAAACATCGTTGGGGCATGTTGATCGACAGTAACAAATGTGCTGACGGTTGTAGTGCCTGTGTCGACGCCTGTAATACAGAGCATGGTCTGAAAGGCCATGGCAGACCGGCAACCGACGCCGTCTGGATTCGTCCGGTAAAACTGAAAGACAAGCAGACCGGCCGTGAAAACCGCCTGGTTATGATGTGTCAGCATTGTGAACATCCACCCTGTGTCGATGTCTGTCCGACCAACGCCTCATTCAAACGTGTCGATGGCATTGTGTTGGTGGATCGCCACCGCTGCATCGGTTGTCGTTACTGCATGATGGCCTGTCCCTATAAAGCCAGGTCATTCATCCATGAAGCTCTGACTGAACAGTCGGTCAATGCGCCACGTGGTAAAGGCTGCGTTGAGTCCTGCACGCTCTGTGTGCATCGTGTCGATGATGGGGTTATGCAGACGGCCTGCCAGGAAGCCTGTGCCGAAGAGGGCCACGCCGCCATTCTTTTCGGTGACTTGAATGATCCGAACAGCGAGATCAGCAAGACACTTAAATCCACCAACTCAGTACAGATCCGGGCCGACCTCGAGTTGAATACCGGCGTGCGTTATCTCAACCTGTAATCTGAGGGGAGCTAGGATTCAAAATGAGTAAGATGTATTACCGCGAACTCTATTGTGGCACGCCGGCAAGATACTGGTCCGGGCTGGCCCTGTTGGGCGTGATCATCGCGATTGGTCTGGGCGCCGCCTACTACATGGAGCACAATGGCCACTGGGTTACCGGCATGTCCAACCAGATTGTCTGGGGACTGCCTCATGTATTCGCCATCTTTCTGATTGTCGCCGCTTCCGGAGCGCTGAATGTGGCTTCCATCGGCTCAGTCTTCGGTGGTCCGCTGTATAAGCCTCTGGGTCGTTACTCCGGCTTGCTGGCTATCGGTCTGCTGGCAGGCGGCCTGATGGTGCTGGTACTTGATCTGGGGCGTCCCGACCGTCTGATCGTTGCCATGACCGAGTACAACTTCAAATCAATATTCGCCTGGAACGTCATTCTCTACACCGGTTTCTTTGCGATCGTCGGTATCTATCTGTGGACCATGATCGACCGCAGCGTTAATAAGTATAATCGCACCGTCGGTTTTGCCGCCTTCTTCTGGCGTATTGCGCTGACCACCGGTACCGGTTCCATCTTCGGTTTTCTGGTCGCCCGGGAAGCCTACGATGCAGCGATCATGGCACCGATGTTCGTTATCATGTCGTTCAGCTATGGTCTGGCTTTCTTTATCATCACCCTGATTGCCGCTTATATCTGGGGTGACCGTGAACTGGGTGATTTCCGTCTGACCAAACTGAAAAACCTGTTGGGGGTTTTCGTTGGTGCAGTGTTTTATTTCACCCTGGCGTACAATCTGACCAATCTCTACATTACCCAGCATCATGGTATCGAGCGCTTTATCCTGCTCGATGGTGGTATCTATACCCAGATGTTCTGGATCGGTCAGATCTTCATCGGCAGTATCATTCCGCTGTTTCTGCTCTACTCACCGGCATTTGAAAAGTCCCGCTGGGCAATTGCAGCGGCATCCATTGCGGTGCTGATTGGTGGTTTCTTCCAGATCTATGTGATTGTGATCGGTGGACAGGCCTATCCGATGAATCTGTTCCCGGGTAAAGAGGTTGTGGAGAGCGGTTTCTACGACGGACAGGTGATGAGTTATGTGCCTACCCTGCCTGAAGCAGCACTCGGTGTTGCAGGTATCGCAGTTGCACTGACCATGGTTGCGGTTGGCGCCAGGGTTTTCAAGGTCTTTCCCGAGACTCTGGAAGACTAATCGATCTTTCATCCTCGAAAATCGAACAGGATTGATAGAGATCCATCACCGCTTTGCGGTGGTGGATTTTTTGTTTACAGCGTAGGATGTAGTCAGCTTACTTGAAAACCATTCCCATCAGCCGTGCCATCAATCTACATATCAGCCGCCCATAAATCTTCCGGCAAAACCACGCTCTCGATTGGACTTGTGCGCGCTCTGGTGGATAGGGGCTTGCAGGTCCAACCCTTCAAAAAGGGACCTGACTATATCGATCCCCTCTGGTTGAGTGCGGCGGCAGGCAGAGCTTGCTATAACCTGGATTTCTACACTCAGAGTCGGGATGAGATTACTGAGCGCTATATCAATCAGCAGCAGGATTGCGATCTGGTGCTGATCGAGGGAAACAAAGGATTATATGACGGCGTTGATGTGGCCGGTTCCAATAGTAACGCAGCGATGGCTGTTCATCTCGGGACTCCGGTCGTATTGGTCATCAACTGTCGGGGTATGACCCGGGGTATTGCCCCGCTGTTGCTTGGCTATCGGGCATTCGACCGGAATATACGGATCGCCGGGGTGATTCTCAATCAGGTGGGTGGCAGTCGCCATCAGTCAAAACTGATTCAGGTGGTGGAGCACTACACGGATATTCCGGTATTGGGTGCCGTACAGGCGGATCCTGAACTGCAGATCGTCGAACGCCATCTGGGCCTGATTCCGAGCAATGAAGAGCTGAGCTCGGAAAAGCTCATCAACAAGTTGGCAGAAACGGCCAAAACCAATGTGGATCTTGATCGTTTTCTCGAAATCGCCAATGGTGCTGAGTCGATTGGCAGTGCATCCACACAAAATCCATTGAAATCAGATCGGCCTTATCAGGGGCTTAAAATTGGTCTGGCCAGGGATGAGGCGTTTGGCTTCTACTACCCGGATGACCTGGACAGGTTCCTGGAATTGGGTGCGGAGCTGCTTGAATTCAACACCCTGAAAGATCGGGAACTACCTGATGTGGATGGTATATTCCTTGGTGGTGGTTTTCCGGAAACGACCATGGAAAAGATCGAGAGCAATCCGGATATGCAACAGGCCATAGTTGGTTTTATCGAACGGGGTGGGCCCGTATATGCTGAATGTGGCGGGTTAATCTATTTGACCCGGAGTCTGTCCTGGCAAGGGAAAAAATGTAGAATGGCAGGGGTGATACCAGCCGATACGGTGATGCATGAAAAGCCCCAGGGCAGAGGCTATGTGCGGCTGAGTGAAACCGGCAGGAGTCCATGGCCAAACCTCGGAGTAGGGCATAAAGAGATCTTTGCCCATGAGTTTCACTACTCATCCCTGGTTGGATTGAAGGCGCAACAGGATGATTACGCCTACCGGGTGGAGCGGGGCTATGGTATCGATGGTAAAAATGATGGTTACGTCTATAAAAATCTGCTGGCAAGTTATACCCACAGACGCAGCGTAGGCGGTAACAATTGGGTGGCGCGTTTTCTTGCGCTGGTAGCGTCAGTGAAAAACGTTTGAGAGCAAATAACAGGTGAGCGATGTTTAAAATTACACCTCGAGCAGCTGAGCAGATAGTGCAGGCCGCGAAACTGGGCGGTACGGAAGGTATGGCGTTACGCTTCGCAGCACAGCAGAAGGAAGACGGCAGCTTTGATTATCTGATGGGATTCGATGACGCCAGCGAAGAGGATATTCAGTTCGACTCGGAAGGGGTCAGTATCATCATGACGCCTGAGTACTATTCATTGTTGGAAGAGACAACGATGGACTTTGCCGAGCTGGATGATGGTGAGAGCCAGTTTATCTTTATCAATCCCAAGGATAGCAACTACTCATCACCCAATGAGCCAATACAGTAGGTCATAACCCGCTGTCATCTGCCGATATGGATCTTTCAAGTGAAGATGCCTTGCGTCTGAATGTTCTGTTGGCGAATAAGCCACTGGCAATCCGCATTGATGAAGCATCCATGACCCTGCATGCGTTGACGGAAAAAGGTGAAAGCTCCCTTTCACTGAATCCCAACTGCCGGGAAGACCTCTATCTTCGCAAGCTGAGGGAGACTCTGTCAGGCCATGTTCTGGGTTCACCCGGGGGCTATCCGATCTATCTCAAACGCTGGAGCCGCATGGGGCAGACCCGGGACGACAACCTGGAACAGTTGTTGTTGCTCGGGGAGCCGGAAGCGGTAGTCGCTATTACCTCCGCCAAGGGCCTGACCAACGAAGTCGCCAGACGTGCCTGGTGGACCTCCCAGGAGCCGGACAATGCCAGAAGGATGCTGCAGAATTCTCTGGTTACTGGCGGGGGGATGGGGCCCGAACTGGCCCGTTTTCTGATTGAATACCTGCCTTTCGAGACAGAGCCTCTGAGTATCGTCGAGAGTCTTCGGCTGGTGCTGCAGCCCGGATTGATCAGTGAGGATGAGCGACAGGATCTGTGGCGGCGCTGCGCTCGAAAGCCCACCTACTATCTGGGATTCCTTGCCAGCATCCCAGATGATCTGCCCCAATTACCGGTGCCCAGGGAGCTCGCTGAGGATGAGAGGTCAGCCTGGCAGAATCTGGCTGATCATGGCAATGCCTATGCACACCTGATGTTACGCATCAACAGCCCTCAGGGTCAGGGTTTTCTAAGAACTGTCCTGAAGGTGATGGAGAAGCCGGCCAATCAGGATGTGGTGACCCTACTGCTGGATGTTCTGCAGGACTATTTTTCAGCACTGCGTCCGGAAGGGGATCCGGATCTGACTCTGCAACAGTTACAGCAAGAGTCCGACATCCTGGTTGATCCGCAATTAGATGCCTGTATTACTGAAACAGATGGCCGGGAGCAGGAGCTGCGTACCCTCTATCTGCTATCCGGTATGGGTTACGGTGTGGTACGTCCGGTATTTTGCAAAACGGATGCGATCGGTAGTCTGATGCGAAAAAAACTCGCACCGGTATTCGATCCCATAAAGCAGCGACTGCAACTGTTACTGTAACTACAGCAGCAGTTTATTCGATCGGGCCCATTGGCATCGCTCCATCGGATACTCAGAAACTCAATGGCCGAAAATTGACGCCCATTCGCGGCCAGCAACCCGACAAGTCATTCACTCAAAGATTTTTTGAGTCGATGGTATGAACTATCTCAACCGGCGACGGCCCTGATAGGCGGAGACATGCTGGATCAGGGTCTGGAAAGGCAGATTCTCCAGACTGTTGAATTCAGCCTTGGCCTGACTGATTAGCTGAAACACATCTTCGATGACTTCCGGAGTTGTCTGGCCCGGATAGAGTACGGAGAAGAGCCCACGTAAACCACCCACCTGGAGACGCATCGCCTTGCCGTGGGGCAGCACCTCATTATCATTGTTTGATTTCAGTGCAAAGCGGGCCTGGTGGCGCAGATTTTTCAACAGTTCGAGACATTGGGCGTTGGCTTCATCAGAGATACAGTGGACACCCTCTCTCTCAGCAATGCAGATCTTTTTCGCCTGGCTGCAATTGCAGTGACGGGAGAGCAGGCTTTTCTCATAGGCACAGAAACGCTCGTTCATCTCCCGATATGTACGACGGAAAGCGTCCTGGTCCATGATTAATCCGATTTATTGGTGAAGCGGTGAATCATACGTCGATTCCGTTTGGAGGGCTTGCCATGAGCTGGCTGCGGCATGCTGGCGCGTTCCAACCGTTGTACTTCAATTACCTTCTCCCGCCTGGCGACACTCTCCGGGGTCTCTTCATAGAATAGTCGGGCCTCGGTCGCAGGTCGTCTTCGGTCTGCGGGTACACTCACCTGGATATCCCACTCCAGGGAGCCTTTGTGAATTCTCAAGTGGCTTCCAGCCTTAACCTCTTTACCCGGCTTGGTACGTTGTCCATTGAGGTGTACCTTGCCGCCGTTGATCGCTTCAGCCGCGATCTGTCGGGTCTTGAAAAAACGTGCCGCCCAGAGCCACTTATCGAGCCGCACCTTTGCTGTTAGATCAAAGTTCGTCATCCGTAATTCCCAGCAGCTGGTTGAGCTGCCCAGAGATCTCCATCGACGCCAGATCGTCATACCCACCCACATGAAAGTCATCGATGAAGATCTGCGGCACGGTATGTCGATTGCTGCGACGCATCATTTCCTGCATGATTTCCCGATCATGATCGATCCTGATCTCCTCATAGGTGACGCCCTTGTTCTCCAACAGATGTTTCGCGCGAACACAGTAGGGACAGATCGCTGTGGAATACATGACGACTTGTGGCATTAACGGACTCCTCATGCTAACTGATTGTAATAGCGATAAAAATAGTTTTTTATAATGGAGTAGTATCCTAACAGCAGGCTGATCACACTTCTACCGGAGGATAGCCTGAATCTGTTGATATGCCATGAAATCTGCTGGGTTGCTGAGTTCGTCACAACAAGCTATTGGGTTAGTGTTAACAGGCCCTATTTGGAAATAATAGACCCGGCGAGCCACGCCTCAAGCAAGGGCTGATTTGAAGCCCCGAGCAGGATTTGCTCTGTCACATAATGAATGGCATGAGATAATTGCGGAACGCCATTGTTGCTTTCAACTCGCGGCCGTAGACTGCTCAAGATAAACGATCAATAGTCAACCGTCGGGCTGTTGACCAACAGACAGGAATTTCAATGCGAACAGATAACGCCAAGTCCATCTATCTCAAAGACTATCAGCCACCACACTTTCTGGTTGATCAGGTCTCCCTGGAGTTCGATCTGCAGCAGGAGAGGACATTGGTAACCAGTCACCTGAAGATGCGACGCAATCCTGCCTCGACTGAGCAAAACCCGGAACTGGTGCTGGATGGTGAGAAGTTGAAACTCCTGCGCCTCGCCATTGATGACCAAGCGTTGAACGAGGCGGCCTATCAGCTTGATGATCGCACTCTGACCATTGCTGACGTTAAACAGCAATTCACCCTGTCGACCCAGGTAGAGATCAGGCCACAAGAGAATACCGCACTGGAAGGGCTCTATCGGTCGGGAAAGATGTACTGTACCCAGTGTGAGGCGGAAGGATTCAGGCGGATCACCTATTTTCCCGACCGACCCGATGTGATGGCCAGCTTCGAAACAACCATCATGGCCGATAAAGCGGCCTATCCGGTACTCCTCTCCAACGGTAACTGTGTCCATCAGCAGGATCTGCCGGAGGGGCGCCATCTGGTTCGTTGGGAGGATCCCTTTCCAAAACCCTGTTATCTGTTTGCCTTGGTTGCCGGCGATCTGAGGTTTCAGCAGGACAGCTATACCACCGGTTCAGGCCGTCAGGTCGATCTGCGTATCTATGTGGAACCGGAAAACATCGATAAGTGCGACCATGCAATGGTTTCGTTAAAACATGCCATGGCCTGGGATGAGGAGCAGTATGGCCGGGAGTACGATCTCGATATCTTCATGATCGTCGCTGTCAACGATTTCAACATGGGGGCGATGGAGAACAAGGGACTGAATATCTTTAATTCGAAATACGTGCTTGCCCGTCCCGATACGGCCACAGACAGTGATTTTCAACATATCGAGGGGGTCATCGCCCATGAGTATTTTCATAACTGGACCGGCAACCGCATCACCTGCCGGGATTGGTTTCAGCTCAGTTTGAAAGAGGGGTTGACCGTCTTCCGGGATCAGGAGTTTTCCGCCGACATGGGTTCCCGTGGGGTAAAACGGATTGAGGATGTGCGGCTGCTGCGCAGCCACCAGTTTGCCGAGGATGCCGGGCCGATGGCCCATCCGGTGCGCCCGGAGAGCTACATCGAGATCAACAACTTCTATACCGTCACGGTCTATGAAAAAGGTGCGGAAGTGGTCAGGATGCAGGCCAATCTATTGGGTGCCGAAACCTATCGCAAGGCAACGGATCTCTATTTTGAGAGGCACGACGGTGAGGCGGTGACAACCGATGATTTCGTCAGATGCATGGAGGATGCGAGCGAGCGGGATCTGAGCCAGTTTCGTCTCTGGTACAGCCAATCCGGTACACCTCAGGTTAGGGTGTCGACAAGTTACGACGAGCAGCAGGGGATACTGGAAATTACATTCAGCCAAACGACACCGGAAACCCCGGGACAGAAACAGAAACAACCCTTTCACATACCCATCGCACTGGCGCTGTTGGACAGTCAGGGAGAGTTGCTGCCGCTAAAGACCAGTGCGGCTGCAACTGGCGCGTCCAGGGAGCAGGTGTTGGAGCTGACCGAAGCGACGCAGACTTTTGCCTTCCATGATCTTGTGCAACAGCCGGTGCCTTCGATCCTACGGGGTTTCTCTGCCCCGGTTAAGCTGGAGTATGACTACAGCGACGATCAGCTGATGTTCCTCATGGCAAGGGAGTCGGATGACTTTAACCGTTGGGATGCCGCACAGACGCTGGCCAGACGTACCTTGTTGAAACTGGTTGCAGCCTGTCAACAGGGCCTGCCGCTGGCATTGCCGGGGGGATTCGTTGAGGCGTATCGTCTGGCGCTGACCGATCAGCAGGCCGACAAGGCGCTGTTGAGTGAATTGCTGAGTCTGCCTTCGGAATCGAACACCGGTGATCAGATGACGCAGGTGGATGTGGAGGCGGTACATCAGGCCCGCCAATGGCTGAAGCGGGCCCTGGCAGAAGCGTTGCGGGATGATTTTGCAGCTGTCTATGAACAGAATCAGTCAGATGCTTATGAGATTACCTCCGCGTCGATCGGACAAAGACGACTGAAAAACCTTGCCCTGAATTATCTGATGAGTCTCGAAGCGCCACAGATCGACCGACTCTGCATGGCTCAGTTTGAAACAGCCGATAACATGACCGATGTGATGGCGGCTCTGCATGGGTTGGTCAATCGCGATATCCCGGAGCGGGATCGAGCGTTGAGCGATTTTGAAGCCAAGTGGCGGAAGGATCCCTTGGTCATGGATAAGTGGTTCGCGGTTCAGGCCGGCTCCAATCTGCCCGGAACCCTCTCCGGAGTGAAGGCGTTGATGGAACATCCGGCCTTTTCAATCCGCAATCCCAATAAGGTACGCAGTCTGATCGGTGCTTTCTGCTCGACCAATCTTTTTGCCTTTCATGCGGCCGATGGTTCGGGTTATGAGTTTCTCACCGATCAGGTGATCACTTTGGACACCCTGAATCCACAGATCGCTGCCCGCCTGCTGCGTATCATGAGTCGCTGGCGACGTTATGATGAATCACGCCAGCAATTGATGCGAAAAGCGTTTGAGCGGGTATTGGCGCAAACGGATATCTCTAAGGATGTGTTTGAGATCGCCAGTAAAAGTGTTGCCGAGGAGTAGTCTCAGGCGCTCCGGCAGACGCAGGGCTCAGTCCCCCTCAGCCGGTTATGAGCCATTTGATTCCAGGCAATCTTTACGACGCTATCGACCCGGTGGACTTCTGTCGGTATTACTGCAGATTTTCCGTTTTGTTGAACGGATAGAACCAGGTTGAGTCGGGTTCCAGCAGCCGGTTTGATTGCTCAATATCAATACCAAGCCGGAATTTCTCGTCTATGATCAATCCTATAGCTGATTTGACATTTGTTTCACAAGGGCAGGTCAGTTAATCTTTATGGTTTGGCAATAGAGACAATAATATGGCCTTACACCCGATATCCTACCTGTTACCGGACGATTTCGATCTGCAGCAGTTGAAGAGTAGCTTCAAGGAATCCCATGGTTTACGGGAAGAGGTGCCCTCCAAAGTGAAACTGACTTATTACGACAGTTTCGACTGGAGAGTCTGGAATGCGGGTGGTGAGCTACACGAGGAGCAGGGTAGCCTCAACCGGCTCTGCTGGCACTCTATTAAAGGCCGTAAGGAACCACTCGTCCAGGTGATCGATCAATCTCCCGGGTTTGCCAAAGATCTGCCTGCCGGTGCTCTGGCCGATCAGCTGGCATCCGTACTTGAAATGCGTGTCTTGCAACCCAAGGTCCATGTGATACAGCAGCAGCAGACACTGGCGCTGCTCGATTCTGAAGAGAAGACCGTGGTGAGAGTGGTGCTGGAGCAGAACAGCTATGCCTCCATTGACGGCAAGCAGTCGGGTCGGTTGGAAGGCCGCATTGTGTTGAAGCCGCTGAAGGGCTATCTCAGCTATTTCGAGAAGATCGTCGAATACCTGAAGGCGATGAAGCTGCGCAACTGTGGGCAGAGCCTCTACCAGGATGCACTGCAGGGTGCCGGTATCAAGCCGGGAGACTACAGCTCCAAGTTGAATTATCGACTGGATCCTTATGCCAGCGCAGACAGCGCGGCCAGACAGATCCTGTTGGATCTGCTGAATACCCTGGAGGCCAACGTTGCCGGGACCAAAGCGGATCTCGACAGTGAGTTTCTTCACGACCTACGGGTTGCCACCCGGCGTACCCGCTCTGCGATGAGCCAGATCAAAGGGGTTTTTGATCCCCAGCAGCTTGAGCCATTCAAGCGGGGATTCGGCTGGATCGGCCAGGTGACCGGGCCGACCCGTGATCTGGATGTCTATCTGTTGAAGTATGATCAGTATCGGGCGAGCCTGCCTGAAGCACTGCAGGGGGATCTCGATCCTTTCTACAGCTATCTGTTGAATCACCATAAAACAGAACAGGCAAAACTGGTCAGGAAGCTCAACTCTCCCCATTTCCGCAAACTGCTCAAAACCTGGCGGGAGTGGCTTGAAGAGAGCAAAGTCGATCTGGAGAATGCCCCTAGCGCGAACAAAGCCACCGCCAAATTGGCGGACAAGCGGATCAGTAAACTCTATGCGCGGGTCTTGCAGGATGGCTTGGCGATCGCGCCGGACTCACCAGCCGAGATGTTGCATGATCTGCGCAAGGATTGTAAGAAGCTGCGCTATATGATGGAGTTTTTTCAGAGTCTCTATCCCAAGCCGGCCATTCGGGAGTTGATCAAGGCGCTTAAGGTGATCCTCGATAATCTGGGAGAGTTTCAGGACCTGGAAGTCCAGGCACACTCACTCGAGGATTTTGGCAGCGAAATGCTCAAAGAGGGGGCGCCGGCCAGTGCGTTGATGGCGATGGGGGTACTGGTGGGACGCCTGTTTGAAAGGCAGGCAAACGCTCGAGAGGAGTTTGCCAATCTGTTTGCCGCCTTCAGCAGCGACGGGAATCAAAAGGCCTTTCGAAAACTGTTTGGAGGGGCTTGATGCATATTCTCGGTGTTTACAATATCAAAGGTGGTGTGGGCAAGACGGCCACCGCAGTCAATCTGGCCCATCTGGCCGCCACTGAAGGCTATCGTACTTTGATCTGGGACCTGGATCCTCAGGCCGCCGCCACCTACTATTTTCGCATCAAACCCAAAGTCAAAGGCAGTAACAAACGTCTGATCAAAGGCAAGCTTGATCTCGATGAAGTGGTCAAAGCGACCGACTTCGAAAATCTGGATATGCTTCCGGCAGACTTCTCCTATCGGAATATGGATCTGCGGCTGGAAGAGGCGAAGAATCCGACCAAGCAGTTACTGAAACTGTTGCGACCACTGTCGCAAGCCTACGACTACGTTTTCCTCGACTGCCCGCCCAGTATCTCTCTGGTATCAGAGAATATCTTTCGAGCGGCAGAGGGATTGCTGTTGCCCTTGATCCCCACAACCCTGTCGCTGCGCACCTACCAGCAACTGCTCGATTTTCTGGAAGGTCATCGGATCACGGGATTGGAACTGATGCCTTTCTTCTCCATGGTCGACCGACGCAAACGAATGCATCTGGATGTGATGAAAAACCTGCCTGACGAGCATGGAGAGTTGTTGAAGGCACAGATACCCTATGCCAGTGATGTGGAAAAAATGGGTATCCACCGCATGCCGGTCCAGGCATTCGCACCGAAAAGCATTGCCGCCAGCTGTTATCAGGCCCTGTGGCTGGAGATGCAGCGTCGGCTGGGTTAGGCCGGCAGCTGTGTCTCACCTTCGCAGCTGCTGGGCCACGCGGTAAATAAGGTAACGATCAGTTGGTCTCCCTTCGGGCCGGCCCACTAGTCTTCACTAGGGCCTGCTAAACGAATCCAAACGACCCTGAAAAGCGCAAATCAATCCATGCGACAGATTGGATGGTTATTTCTGCGCCGTAAGGTTGCAATTTGCGGTGACTGCCCCCATTAAAGCTGGACGAAAAGGGGTATGATACTCCTCCGCTTGGCGTACTGTGTCTGTAGGACCGAAAACATTGTCTGCACTGGTAATCGAAAATCTTCACAAGACCTACCGTAACGGTTTTGAGGCATTGAAAGGAATCAGCCTGAATGTGGCTGAAGGGGATTTTTTCGCCCTGCTGGGCCCCAACGGAGCGGGTAAATCCACAGCAATCAGTATTATCGCTTCGTTGACTAACAAAACCGCCGGACAGGTCAGTATCTATGGCAAGGATCTGGATCGGCAGAAGAACGAAGCCAAATCGATGATTGGGCTGGTTCCCCAGGAATTCAACTTCAATATGTGGGAGCCGGTGGTTGAGATCCTGGTGAATCAGGCCGGCTACTATGGCATTCCCAGAAATGCAGCCTTTCAGCGGGCTGAAGAGAGTTTGCGTCAACTCGATCTGTGGGATAAACGGCATACCCAGGCACGTTGGTTGTCTGGTGGTATGAAACGTCGGCTGATGATTGCCAGGGCGTTGGTGCATCGCCCCAAGCTGCTGATTCTGGATGAGCCCACGGCCGGTGTCGATATCGAGATTCGCCGTGCCATGTGGCAATTCATGAAGCAGATCAACAGTCAGGGTACAACCATTATCCTCACCACCCACTACCTGGAAGAGGCGGAAAGTCTGTGTCGTAATATTGCCATTATCGATCACGGCAGGATTGTCGAGCAGACCAGTATGTCCCATCTGCTCAGTCAGCTGAATACCGAACATTTCGTGCTTGATATCAGTAAGCCGCTGACTATGGCGCCAGAATTGCCGGGCTATAATCTGCAGCTGGTCGGTGATAAAACCGTTGAAGTCACGGTGCAGCGTGAGCAGAGTATGAACAGCCTGTTCGAATCCCTGACTCAGCAAGGCATAGCGGTCATGAGTATGCGCAATAAGCAGAATCGACTCGAACAGTTGTTTATCGATCTGGTGGCTCAGTCTAAAAGCGAGGAGCAGAGCTCATGAGCTCAGGCCATGTAAAGCGTATCGCGTATCAGACCATTGTCACCAAAGAGGTATTGAGGTTTGCCCGGATCTGGGTGCAGACTATTCTGCCGCCGGCCATTACCACCACGCTCTATTTTATTATTTTCGGTAAACTGATTGGTGAGCGTATCGGAATGATGGAAGGCTACCGCTATATCGAGTTCATCGTTCCCGGACTGATCCTGATGTCGGTCATACAGAACTCCTATGCCAATGTGGTCTCCTCGTTTTTCAGTACCAAGCTTCAGCACTACATTGAAGAGCTGTTGATCGCACCGGTGCCGAATTGGATTGTATTGGCCGGTTATGTAACCGGAGGCATGGCCAGGGGGTTGATCGTGGGCACGGTGGTAACCGGGATCTCACTGTTTTTCACCGACTTGACGATCAACAGTTACAGCTTGACCCTACTGGTATTCGTACTGACTTCAATCCTGTTCTCCCTGGCCGGATTCATCAATGCAGTCTACGCCAAGAGTTTTGATGATATCGCCATCGTCCCCACTTTTGTATTGACACCATTGACCTATCTTGGGGGCGTGTTCTATTCGATACAGCTTCTGCCCGAGTTCTGGCAGCAGGTTTCCCTGGCCAACCCGGTCCTCTACATGATCAACACCTTCCGCTATGGACTGCTGGGGGTATCGGATATCGATGTGCGGATCGCGCTGGTCATTATCGTAGCCTTCATTGTCGTGCTGACATGGTACAGCTTGAGGCTATTGTCCAGAGGCGTAGGTATCAAGGAATGACAAGCTTACCAGGTAAATTGATTGACATGGGTAAACCCCCCCGGCAGTGCCGGGAGACTAACATAGGTTTTACCCTGACAGCAGTCTGAGCATTTCTCAGGCTGTTCGTTATGACCACGTAGGACACGAAGGTTGGTGTTTCTAATGCGACGAGTTGTATGGTCCCTTCGTGCACTTCGTGGTAAAAACGATAGCGGTTATTATTGTGCGCAGCAGTGTGATTTGACTAAAAAATGTTAAGTCGCAAGCAATGAGTTCGTTCTAGGGCCTATTGGATTAGTGTTAACAGGCCCTAGCTCGGGTGTGTTGGACCGATAGTGTTGGTTTAGGCATGTGAGCACCTTGGACGCTTTGCAAGCCCTTTGAGGGCATTACCAAATAAGTCTCCCGGCTCTGCCGGAGGTGATTTAACTCCGTACTTGAGATTGCGTTTATTTGCAGACTCAAAACACCTCAACGCTTGATCTTGCGCAAAGTCTTTTCAGACCAGAATGAATTTCTGCGCTTTTTATTGTAACTGACCACTTTTTGTGGAATCACCGCCCAACTTTCCTGGCCGGTTCGCAGGTCGAGACCATACCAGTATTTCCAGAACAGAGCCCGCGGATCGCCCTCCCTGTCACTGTCCACCAGTCCCCAGTCCCTGTCGATGACTTTGATCAGTTCGTCATCCTTGAAATAGAGGGTGCGATAGTCGGCAAAGCTTGTGGTGTCGATGTAACTGATCCGATAGTCGTACCACCAATAGTCAAACCTGGTGGTGCTCTTTAAACCGTAAACCTCTTTGTTGATATGACGGCAGCTACGTTCCGGGAGTTCCCCGGCGTAGCGATAGTGCTTGCCTTCGAGGTCATCGATGGTGCCCAGGCAGGTACGCAGTTTTTTCTTACCGATCAGTTCATGCTCCTCATCATCCGGTTTTCTCAGGGTGACATCACCGAATGTGAAGACACTGCCTCCCCAGGCATCGTCGTGTTGGGGTTGTGCGAATCTTCTGATCTTTCTCAGCGCGGGTAACCAGACCATATAGTCTTTGTTTTTCTCTTCATCTTTGTATTCGGTAATCAACATTCCGGTGCCCCGCAATTTGCCGGAATGGAAGATTGCCAGGTCTCGTGATTGAATCACTTCGTCTTCGGCTGATTGGTATTTGTTGTTCAGATGACGTTCCAATGCGGTGGCAGTGACTTTACCGCTGGAGGAGCGATTGATCAGTACGGTCATTGTGCGACCACGGCGCTCTATGGAGAAGTTCTTAAAAGCGTAAAAGTGATTGGCAAAGTAGACCTGTCTGGCGATCTCTTCAGCGCTGGGGATTTCATCTTCTGCTGGTAACTCCAACGTGCTATCGACGCCTCCAAAGGCTGTTGCAGTAATAAAAAAAGAGATCGTTAATACGCAAAGGCAGCTTAACCATTTGCCTGGCTTAAATTGAATGTTCATAGACTTTCGCTACAGCTAAATTGATGGGCAGAAGCTTAGTTGGGATTCTGCTTTTTGATTTCACTTGAATATTTGAAAATGTCCTTTTTGATCTCGTCCAGGTTGCCCGTCTTGAGATACTGCTGATGCAACTGATCCTTATATTGGTCAGGTAATTTGTTGTAGAAGATGAAGCTGCCTGGAGAGGCTTCCTTTAGAAACAGGGAAAAGTCTTGCAGATTTTCGTAGGCGAGACCGGCGTTACTGGTATCTGTGCTGACTGCACCGACCCAGGTTAATTCCGGTGGTGGTTCAAATGTACCGCTGTTGAACTCGTGATAATCAGCTTTAATCGCATCAACATATTCGCTCTGCATGGCATGTAGCTGATTGCCTATGGATAGACTGCTCAAGAGAGAAAGTAAGAATAGAGATTGTATGAGTTTTATCTGTCGCATTGAAAACCTCCCTGTGTTTCTTTGCTAAGCTTTTTGATCGCTTTTTTGATTCCATCTGTGGTCTGTTGTCTAAACAAATTTTCCTCAGCTATTACGAGGTTACCCAAAACCTGATGACCGAACAGTTTGCTCTTCCCTGTTGCAATACTGTTTATCCAGCAGAGTGATATTTACCACATCGATGCAGGAAAATCCCGTCTTTTGATTAAATACCATTCCAGTAATTGCCGTTACTGATCCATGTTCAGTGTATCCAACATGATACGTTTTGATACCTGGCCAGGAGATTGTTACACACAAAAGTAGCCGTTGATAGTATCCCGGGGCCTGTGCACTGGGTGGTTCCGCACCCGATATTCAGCTCATTCCGATGCAGAGGGTCCGATTGATTGTCTCAACACTGTTCCCAGGGTAGACCGTGAAAGCGCCAACCTCCCAAGGTGCTGCGTCGATGATCCTCATCAAGATCGCCTTCAAAACCTTCATCGATATGGAAGACCCGAACAAAGCCTGCATCTAACAGCGCTTTTCCCGCTTCCAGGGAGCGCTTGCCGCTACGGCAGATCAGGATCACCGGTGCGCAGCCCTCATCTATGGTGCAGATACTGCCCCCTAGCAGTAACTTTCGAATCTCGGTTACAAAATGGGGATTGACGGTCCACTCCGGTTCATCGATCCAGGGTACATGTACCGCGCCTTTGGGGTGTCCGACAAACAGAAACTCCATGGTGGATCGAATGTCCACCAGTACGGACCTGGAGTCATCCTGTATCATCTGCCAGGCTTGCTGTGGCGCCAGATTTTGTAGTTTTTGCTCGCTCATAAGAGCCTCCTCTGTGGTATATCTTATTCTCAATATGTTAGATGCTTTAGGAATGAAAACAATCTATGTGTTTTACAGGGCGATTGAAATGGGAAGTTTTCCCGGTTGCCGGGTTGCGACACGATACACTCAGTTGTCGGGTCAATATTGATAAGCTAATCCTGAGATTTTGTGTACAATTCACGGTTATGTTAGAGCGGATTCTATTCAAATTCTGGTACTCTCTGCATCGTCTGCCTCTCTCCTGGTTGCATGCTTTGGGTCGTGTGCTGGGCAGACTCTATACCCTCATTCCCAATCGGGAACTGCGCACAACTGAAATCAATCTGGGTCTCTGTTACCCCGGGATGGATGAGGTCGAGCGGCGTCAATTGCGCAACCAGACCATGCAACAGATCGGCTGTACCCTGATGGAGATGAGCGCTATCTGGTTTCGGCCCCTGGACGATGTGTTGGCAATGATCAACACGATTCATGGCGAGGAGCACCTAATACGGGATGAAGGGCAGGGATTGATCATTCTTGCACCCCATATCGGTTGTTGGGAAATCGTCGGCGTGGAACTGCAGCGTCGGGGCAGGCTGACCAACCTATATCGTCCACCGAGAAAGGAGTCCTTCGGTGATTTGGTCAAACAAGCCAGAGAGCGGGGCGGGGCTGAAACCGTGCCTACCGACAATCGTGGCGTGAAGCGTATTCTGCAGGTGCTGAAAACGGGTGGCATGACGGGGATTCTGCCTGACCAGCAACCGAAATCTGACCGGGGTGCGGAGTTTGCGCCTTTTTTCGGCCACCCGGCACTGACTATGTTGCTGACTAACAAGCTTGCCAGAAAGACTGGGGCAAAGGTGATCCTTGCCTGTGCCGAGCGCCTGTCGGGTGGGCGAGGCTATGATATCCATTATCTGCCAGCCCCCGAGGGAATTGCGGATGCTGATCCGCTACGGGCCGCCAGAGCCTTGAACCAGAGTGTGGAAACCCTGATCAACATGTTCCCGACCCAGTATCAATGGTCCTACAAACGGTTTGCCAAACAGCCTGACGGGATCCCCTCACCTTATAAAAAACAGTCCTGAACCATCCATCCTGCCGAGTATTCATTTGATCAGATCGAGATTTCACCTCACCGGGTGATTAGGAATTAAAGAGCTACCCTGGTTAGCCGTTAAAGTGATAGGGCTTTGTATTTGACTCTTGGCCGGGTTGACGGGGTAAGTGCTCCGGTATCTCCTGGGAAGAGCCGGTAACCAACAGAAACAGAAGATCCGGCAAAGCTAGATTAAAAGGATTGGGCTGAATTGAGTCTCAACAGCCAGATTGTCCTCAGTACGGCGGGTAATAGAGTCGGGGTTTCTCCAGAATGATGAAAGGAATTGCTAAAAGAGTTCTCATTGCCACACTGGTATTCGCTGTTATCTCGGTACCAGCAGCCGTGGCCAAGACATCGGCTGACAAGGCCGATGCACGCATTCTGATCGATGTTTCAGGGAGCATGAAGAAAAATGATCCTAAAAACCTGAGACGGCCGGCGCTTCGTCTGCTGGTCGGCCTGTTGTCATCAGAGACCCGTGCCGGGGTCTGGACATTCGGTCAATATGTGAATATGCAGATCCCCCTTGGACAGGTGGATAAAGCGTGGAAACAGAAAGCCAGAAAAAGCTCAAAATCGATCGGTTCCCCTGGCCAGTTCACGAATATTGAGGGTGCGCTGAAACGATCCACTGAAGATTGGAGTGGTCCCCCGGGGCCTTATCGCCGGAGTGTCATTCTGCTGACTGACGGTATGGTGGATATCTCCAAAGATAAAAAGAAGAATGCCGCCTCCAAGCAGCGAATTCTGAAGAAAATACTACCCAGGCTGAAACAACATCAGGTCACGGTGCATACCATCGCGCTGTCGAAAAATGCAGATCACGAATTGATGCAGGAGTTGGCAGGTCAGACTGGAGGCTGGTATGAACAGACTGAGACGGCGGATCAGCTACAAAAGGTCTTTTTGAGAATCTTCGAGAAGGTTGGCAAACCCGATTCTGTACCCCTTAAAGACAACAAGTTCACCATTGATCCAAGCATTACCGAAGCAACCCTGTTGGTTTTCCATAAACCGGGAGCCAAGCCGACTGAAGTCATTCCACCCGAAGGTCAGTCATACAATGCGGAAAACGCACCGGCGAATGTCAGTTGGCATCGGGATGAGGGCTACGATATGTTGACCATATCCGATCCCAAATCAGGTGAATGGCGCATTCGGGCTGAAGCGGATCCAGACAATCGGGTGATGGTGGTGACCGATCTGAAAATGGTCACCACCGACCTTCCCAACCGGATCATTCACGGATCGAGTCTGGACTACCAGGTAAGTTTTACCGATCACGGCAAGACCATCAGCAAACAGGCGTTTTTGCAGAAAGTGAATATCGCCGCCAGCAGAAGCGATATTCTTGGTGACTCTGAGCCAAGGCCACTCGCGGATGATGGACGGGTGCCGGATGCCAAGGCAGGTGATGGCTATTTCACGATGAGCTTTGGTGGAGAAGCCCTGAACAGCGGTGTCGGTGAGTTGATCATCGATGCCCGGGGAGCAACCTTCAACCGGCAACGGCGCACTACCTATCAGGTCGTGCCTCCGGTGGAGATGAATCTGCAACCCCGTGAAGATGGCAAGACACTGGATCTGAAATTGAGTGCCGATGCAAAATTGATCGAGCCCGGTTCGTTACAGGTAGAAGCCTGGCTGGAGGATCAATCAGGGAATGAACTGCCACTATCTCTGCAGTCATCATCGGCTGGTGGGGACGCGGTCGGCGTGATCGATCTGATGGGATTTTCCGGTTCCAGAAAGGTTACCCTGAAAGCCCAAGCCCGTACTCTGGATGGTGCCGTGGTTGACTATATAGACAGTCCGGCTGAGGTCGAAGGAATGAAACCACCGGAGCCAGAGCCGGTACCAGCGCCTCCAGCGCCGCTATCTGAACCTGCGCCTGTCGCTGATCCGGTGCCGGAACCGGAGCCAGAGCCGGAACCAGAACCTGAGCCAGAGCCAGAGCCAGAAGAGGATCAGGGATGGCTGGGAGCTGCAATCTGGTTCGGTGCGATCAATCTGCTGTTGATCATTGTTGGTGGTGGTGTCTTCTGGTGGATCCGCAGATCAAATCAGAACAATCAGATCAGCCTGGTTGAGAAGTCTCCCGAGGCATCAGCAGAGGCTGAGCAGGAGAAAGCAGAATGATCGAAATCAGTTCATTGAGCGCAATGATCATTGCCGAGGTCATGCTCGGGCTGGTGGTTCTGAGTGGACTTTTGCTGCTGTTTACACTGCTTCGCAAACAACGGATACGGAAAGCGGCAAATCATCTTGCAGAGCGGGTGCAGACTGATAAGGAGAAACGATCCGAGCGGTTGAAAAAACTCTTGGAGGAGCAGTATCAGTTACAGAGTCCTCAGCTTGACCAGACGCTGCATGGCATCGTACAGACGGAGATGACGCTCTATCAGAATATGCTGAATGGATTTCTCAAAGATGATCAGGTCTATCTGCAACAGATCGATGTGGATGTGGAGAACCTGGTGCTGGCCTATCAGGCCCTGGCTGGCAATGTCAGTGCGGCTGGTGGTTCAGACGATGTCAGCAGTGACGAGGTTGAAGCACTGAAAGCAGAGAATGAGCGACTTGCAGAAGAGCTCAGAGTGACCATGGATACCATGGGTCGGATGCTGAATGAATACTCAACCATGTTTGCCGATGGTGATGGCGGCTTTCCAGCAGAAGCGACAGCGGTTGTAAGTGAGGAAGCCAGTGCAGCGTCTGATCAGGTTCAACCTGTAGCTGCCGAAAAGGCGGCAGAACCTCCTCCGGCTGAAGCAGCAGCAAGCACAGAAACCGACAGCGATGATGATATGGTCATCCCGGATATGACAGAAGAGGAGTTAACAGAGTCCTCTCTATCAGAGCTGGAAGAGGAGAGCATCGAGACAGAGATTGAAAAAACGGCCGAAGCCGAAGCTGACTCCGATACTCCGGACGAGGTTGTGCCGGATGTGGAGATTCCAGATGTGGAAGCTTCTGATGCAGCTACCTCCGATATTGTAATACCAGACGTTGAAGTGCCAGATGTAGAAATACCGGATGTGGATACAATGGCTGCAGATTCAGCAGATGTGGATGAAGAGGTTTCAGAGATCATCGATGAAGTGATGGAGATTGCTGATGACATGATGCATGAGACCGCTGAAGCCGAGGATCAACCGTCCGACGACGCAAAATCAGAAGCCGAAACGGAAGCTGCTGTTGAAAACAGTGAGGTAGCCGAGCAGAGTGGCGAATCCATGGTGGACGATCTGAACTCCATCGATATCGAAATACCTGAAATGGACAGCTCGGAAGTGGAACAAGCGGAATTTGAGCCAGGCTCACTGGAAGAGGAGTGGGCGAAGTTGCTGGAAGAGGAATCTTCCGATGAGGAGAAAAAAGAGAGTTAACAGGTTTATAGTAGTTATCTGTTGGTTGGCAAACCTGCGAATAAAAAGGGCGCATTACGCGCCCTTTTTATTTTTATCGAATCGTAACGATTCGATATGAACAGCAGTTGCTGCAGCTGATCGTTATTTGATCTTGCTGGTCATGCTGTCGCTCTTACCGGTGTTGTCGGTCCAGCCGAGTTCAATGTCATCGCCTTTGGCCGCACCGGAGAACTTGAAGGAGATGTAGGGGTTCTTGGAAACACCGCCACTCCATTCAGCCATCATCACAGTATTGCCTTTGTGCTTGCAAACCACTTCCTGGATGAAGTGAGCCGGAATGGTTTTACCGGTCTTTTTGTCTTTACGGCCACCTGTCTCCATTGGATGGGTCATCAGGGCCTTAACAGTGGTTACGCCACCTTTCTCTTTGGCGCGGATCTTGATCGATTTAGCCATGCTCTATACCTCGTATTCGTTATGTGCTTGTCGGAATCGGCTGCGATCAGCCGCCGCAACCACCAATGGTGACTTTGACTTCTTTCTTGGCGCTGTAGAGCTTGCCGCCCGCTTTGACAACACCAACGACATCGCCAGTTTTACCCATTTTGATACGGGTAGAGACAAAACCGGTTGCGCCTGGTCCCATGACAAAATTGGCAACCAGAGGCACTGGGTTATTGGAAGCAATGATTGCGATGGATTCGACGCCATCAATGCTGGCATCAACTGTGATTGGTACTACGGCACCATTTTCTGCGATATCCGGTGCTTTGACTTTAATGTCTGCAGATTCTGACACGTCAGAACTGCCAAGCAGTGCGTCCAGTGCGCCAGAGAGCTCCTTGGATTCGAAGGCGGCCTTGTTCCAGGCAGCCAGAACCTGCTGAGGAGCCAAAAGTCCGGTAGCAGCAGCGACACCTACCGAGCCAGCTGCGAGTGATCTTTTTAGGAAGATCCTGCGTTTCATTTCATTGCTCATTCATTCTCTCCAGACTGAGAAAGGTTAGTGATTAACGTTTGTTTTATGAAACTGAATGGGTTGGTCAATTTCATTGCCCAGTTCTTTGTGACCAATTTTGGTCGGGATTTACCCCTGTACCGTTGCAATCACATTTGCCGGGTCATTGGCATCAATAAAGCTGTCGTATTGAATTATTTTGCCTTGCAAGACATGTTGTTCCCGCTATAAACAATCAACTGGATCACCCTCTGATACTGGTTCGGTATTGGGATCACTCGCGGTCACTCATGTTTGTCAGTGGCTTAGAACAACTTTTACAGTAAAAAGTTGCGACAGCTGTGCACCATGTCCTCCAGTGTTTATTTCGTTATTGAGGATGCGTTGTTACCGGCTTCTTTTTATTTAAACGGGTTTGCCGGCAAACATTACCTTTACAGGTAGATCGTAAGAATACCGAATCAGAGAGCGATATCAAGCAAAAAATTTTGAAATATTAGTGCTTTGTGATGTTAGCAGCATGGCACCCTTATGAAAGGCTTGGGTTTGTTCCGCTTCGGATAGGGGTTTTCCTGAATTAGAGTTATATGCTATCCCAACCGCGGGTTTTGCGGGGTATGGCATGGCTGACGGCTGAAACCCGGCCGATTTGGTCTGAAGATTGTCAAAAGCCTGGTTTGACGGCTGAATCCGGCCTGTTCAGGCGATGAATTGAGGCAGCGGCAGGCCGCTACGGCTTTTAGGGCCTATTGGATTCGTGTTAACAGGCCCTGGCCGGATCCGGCTTGGAATTGGAGAAATTCCGATCGATGCGCCACAGCACGGGTGGTTTGGAATCGTGTTATCAGGCCCAGGTCGGCTTACTGCTCTTTTTTGACCAGATCGCGAAGTTTTTGCAACCGGGATTCGATCCTGGAAGTCTGATAGAAATCGGTCTGTTCCGCCTCTTTCAACGCAATCTCCAGTTGGCGGATGGCCGGGTGAAACTCTCCTCTGGCCACATAGGACTCAGCCAGCATGCGGTGGGATTCAGCTTTCCGGCCGGCCTTTTGCTCAATCTTGCTGAGTAAGCGATAGAGTCTCGGATCCCTGTCGTGGAGCGTTAGGGTCTGCTGGGCCACCGATTTGGCCTCTGCAAGGCGCTTGCTATCCGTCAGATCCTCAATGTATGCGATTGAGATCGGATAGCTTTCAGGCATCAGTTGATAGTAGGTCTCAAGTGTTTTCAGCGCTTTTTCCGCTTCATCCTGTTGCTTGGCGATGTCAGCAGACAGCAACACATACTGCGGCTGCTGCGGTGCGTTTTTTAGCAGTTTATCAATCGCCTCTTCCGCTTTCTCATACTGATGGTCGGCCTTCAGCGCCAATGCGTAGCCGTACTGATGCGCCTCCTTGTTCAGATGGCGACCTTCCTCAAGTCCGGTCGCAAAATGCTTCACTGCGGCTTTAGGATCCTTGAAGGACCTGACTCGAAGTGTTTCACGGGTGAGAAAGTAGCTCAAATCCCCGGGGTACTGTTTATAGGGGTAGGTCTCCGCTCTTCCGAGGGCGTCAGCAATGCGATTGGTGGTAACCGGGTGCGTGCGTAGAATCTCCGGGATCCCCGAATCATAAAGGCGGCTGGCATGGGTCAGTCGCTCGAAAAATACCGGCATGGCGCGGGGATCGAAGTTGGATTTGGCCAGTATCTTGATACCCACCGTATCAGCCTCTTCTTCATTGCTTCGGGTGAAGTTGATCTGCTCCTGTACGGCACTGGCCTGAACCCCGGTGGCCAGAGCAATCCCGGCATCCGGTGACGTGGCGGCGCCGACCAGGATGGAGGCGAGTAGCAGAGCGGCTGTCTTTCCACTCATCTGATTTGCCGCATCAAAGGCCCGCAACAGATGCTTTTGAGTGACATGAGCGATTTCGTGAGCGATCACCGAGGCCAGCTCACTCTCGCTCTGGGTGGCGAGAATCAGTCCACTGTAGATACCGATATGACCGCCGGGACCGGCAAAAGCATTGACTTCAGGGAGCTCGATGACAAAAAAGTTAAATTCCTGACCGATGGCTTCACTCTGCTTGAGCAGTTTCTCACCCAGGTTTTGAATGTATTCCGCAATCAGTGGATCATCCATTACCGGGCTTGTTTTTCTGACGCTCTGCATGAATTCACGGCCAAGCCTGATCTCATCCGCGGGTGTCAGGTATTGGTCTGATGGGGAACCCAGTTCAGGTAGTTTGATGCTCTCTTCTTCTGTGTCAGCACTGGCTGTGGGAAGTATCAATGCCAGCAGGAGGAGCGTGATTCGGAGTTTCAGTGGTGTTCTTGCCATGCCAATAACTGATACCTGTGAATGCAGAATAGTTCCTCAATCAGAACGCATATGGGGAGTGCCCCTGATTGGGGCACGCCCATTGTAAAGGGTTAATTAGTCGATGCCATCTTAGCGCCATATCTGTACTGGTGATAGTCGGCCATGGATTGCTGGACGGTTGAATCCAACCTATTAAGGCTTCTGGTTAATACGTTATGGGTGGATTGAGTTATTGGTCTCTTTTGGTGCTTTACGGGTGATTGTTCGGTTTTACCTAACACTCAATAAATCTTTAAGAATGAAGAGGTTGTCTTTTCAAATAATTGCTTTAATCTAGCGCCCCACGACCAACCGGCCGGCCGTGAATCGTGTGGATCTTGATCCTGACCGGTTTACATTGGCTTTCAATTAACGGAGTTCCATGATGAAGAAGAGCGTAGTTTTATTTCTTGCATCCATTTGCCTGAGTGGAGGCGTTCAGGCAGATCAGGCCATGCAGGCCAATATCAAAGAGGGTAAAGGGGTGATCAAAGCCTATTTCGGTGACCTGAAAGGTGAACTGCAAAAGGGTATGAAAGAGAATGGTCCGGTATCAACCATTTCAACCTGTAATACCGTTGCCCCCAGTCTCACTGAAGCCCATTCTCAGATGAGTGGTTGGAGTGTGGGTCGGACCAGTCTTAAGGTGCGGAATCCTGAAAATCGTGCCGATGCCTGGGAAACCGCCGTACTGAACGAGTTTGAAAGCCGTAAGATCGACGGTGAAGATCCCATGAAGATGATCAAGGCGGAAGTGGTTGAAGAAAACGGCCGTAAAGTATTCCGTATGATGAAGGCCATTCCGACCGCTGAAGTCTGCACCAAGTGTCATGGTGCTGAACTTGCCGAGCCGGTCAGTGCAAAACTCAATGAGCTCTATCCCGCTGATGAGGCGCGTGGTTACAAGCCTGGTGATCTACGTGGCGCCTTCACACTGAAGAAAGCACTGTAATCAAATACCGAGATTGCCCCGGGTTCGCTGCACGACACTGTTCTGCAGACATCAGTTGAGTTGGATGCGTTGACCCCAGGGGGTCTTCTGCTTGCCTTTGACCAGCCAGATGACTGGGTAGTAGGGTGCATGGGGGGGGAAAGCCCCCTCCGCATCGGTAAAATAGACCACCAGATCCGGGCTCAAGTCCTGCTCCGCGATCCACTCGAAAACTGGTTTGAAACTGGTGCCACCACCCCCGGTGATTTTTTCAGGCAGGTCGAATTCCTCCCAGGACTCGTAGATCCAGGGAGCCTCTTCGGCAATGACCGAATCACAGGCGAGCAGGGTGACTCGGGCCCGCATCTGGCCTTTGAGTGCATTGACCTCGGCCAGAAACTCCCCCATCTCCTCATCCTGTATCGAGCCGCTTGTATCCAGGGCGACCACCAGTTCCAACTGATTGCTGCGCAGACTCGGTAGTATGAATTCTCCCTCTCTACGTGAGGGTCTTTGATAACTGAAGTCATCCCTTGCCAGAGCGGTCATATACCTCGCCAACAGTAGTCGCCAGGGAAGCTGGGGTTGCAGCAGATGGTCGACCATTCGGGCGATTGCACCATCCAGTTTGCCCGCCTGCATCGCCTGTTGGGCTGCCCCGGCCATTCGTTGCTGCCACTGGATATTCAGGGTCTCAGCCTCATCCGGAGACAGGGGAGGTGGTTGTGAGGCAGCGTTGCCTGAACCGCTCTGGGGATTGTCAGGCTCATCACCCTCTTGCTCGCTATTCTTCTGCTGCTGGCTGTTGGCGATATCCTTTTCCGACTTACCGCTGCCGGAGCTCTTGGTGTTGTCCTGGTCATAGACATGATTGTCCAACGGTTGGTCGTCGTTATTCTCATCCAGACAGGGGTAGATCTCTTCAGCAGTCATGCCGCTGAATTGGGGTAGCATCAATGATCCCGGTGGTGGCTTCAGCCCATCTTCGGTGAGCAGGGGATTGATCGCATAGTCACAGGCCATATCCCAATGCAGCTTGGTTCGATGCTGTCGTCGGGCGAAATGGGAGAGGGCGCAGTGCAGGGCCTCATGGGCCAGCATGAACTGGGTTTCATCGAGGGTGAGCTGATCGATGTATGTGGGGTTGTAATAGAAGGATTTGGCGTCAGTGGCTGTGGTCGGACACCAGTCTGGATTGGCTTCCTGCATGGGAAGCCGCATCACCAGTGCGCCGAGGAAGGGCTTATCAAGAATCAGCTTGGTTCGTGCGGCGGCCAGTTTGGTCTCGATCTCATCTTGATCCATCAGTACTCCTGGTTAACAGGCCCGGTCGCAGCGGGTTTCTCACTCATACAGCATCACGTCGGATACCGCCTGCGCCCAATCATTGAACTGTGGAACGCTGAACAGGGTTTCACCGATCGCCCGGTGCATGTCGGAAACCAGCATCACGCCCATCTCCCGTTGTGGGAAGCGGCCGGCATATTCGAGTATGCGCCCATGCACCTCAACTCCGTCACCCGACTCATTCGCCCGGATTGCACGCCCCACCAGCGCGGAGGCAACCGCATACTGCAGATCGATCTCATTTGGCATCGAGACCTCTTCACCGCGTAATATCGCATCCAGATCGGGCATCTTGTCCAGGCTGCTGACGAAGGCATGTAGCTCCACCCCGGCGGCCGGTCCAACACAGGCTTGCAGGGCACCTTGAAGCAGCTGAGGGTGGTCGAAGAATTTCTGCAGCGCCCGATGGGCAAACTCCCAGGAGCGAGGCGAGGGGAAGGCCACCGGGTTATGCGCCGGATCAAAATCAAACAGCAGTTCAGGACGGAAACGCAGAAAGGCGATGATCCGTTCATCGATTTGATTACGGTAGGCCCAGGCGACCCAGTCATCCAGATTGGTCTCTACCTCAAAATGGGAGAAGCGGTTGGCCAGAGGTGCCGGCATGCTGTAGGTAACCCCCCGGTCACCCTGACGGTTGCCTGCGGCAAAGATGGCCCAGCCTTCAGGTACCTGATATTCGCCCAGACGCCGATCCAGTATCAGCTGGTAGGCTGCGGCTGAAACCGTGGGTGGGGCGGAAGTGATCTCATCGAGAAACAGGATGCCCTGGCTGCCATGGCGCTGCTCATCGGGCAAAAGAGAGGGAATCGCCCAATCGACGCTGCCGTTGGAGCGGAAGGGTATTCCGCGCAGATCACTGGGCTCCATCTGGGAGAGTCGGATGTCGATCACCGGGGCCTGATGCTGCTGCGCGACCTCCCGAACCATGTCCGATTTACCCACGCCGGGTGGACCCCAGAGCATCACCGGGGTGTGGTGACCGGCACGGGTACTGATGAACTCTTGCTCAAGTATGGTGAGTAGCTGGATGGGACGCATAGGTACTTCCTAATCGAAGAGGTTTCTGATCGCACGGGAGAGCTGTTTATAGACCTCCGGCCCATCCACATCCATGACCTGATCGATCACCCAGCGGTTATCGTGTTCATCGCCCGCCATTACCTGTTGTATCTCAAAACCCAGATGGCGCAGGAAAGGGTAGCTGGGTCCCTGATCGCTGAAGTTGAACTCGGCATACTCGGCAGATCGCTCATTGTAGAGGGCGATCAGATGGTTGGCATGGTCACCGGAACCGATTATCTCGTTCGCGTTGTCCCGATAGTGGTCGGCCAGCTTCATCACCAGGGCTGTAATGGTCGCGACCCGGTTTTCATCGTCTCCCATCTGGTGGATCAGGCGGTCAGCGATCTGTACCTCGTAGATCAGATACTCGGCAATCACCGCCAGGCGCTGTTCATCATTGTGATAAACAAAGTTCTCTCCATGCAGGGTGATCGCCTTATCCAGTGCAATACGCCAGGCAATAAATGCGATGGCGCCACCAATCTCATCAGCAGAACGTGCGGCATCCTCATCGTGCCATTGACTCTTGATTCTGATTGCCAAGTTCAAATTCTCCTATTGATCTCTATCGGTCCGGTGTTTACCGGAGTCGGCAGTCAAGTTGCGGGTCTGAGGGGAGGCGTCATCGGATCGTAATGTTACTTGTACTGCTTTGTAATAACCCAGTATTTTACTCGGATTAAGCTGAATTTCAATGCCTGTTGAGCATATACACTCAAAACGCCTTATCTGCCTGCTTTTGAGCGGCTACCGGCGGCTGCTCTTATCCGGATTACGCAGTAAAACATAGGCTGCACCCGTTCCGCCATCCCGACGGGGTGCCGAAGTGAAGGCCAGGACATCGTCTCTTTGGCGCAGCCAGATGTTGAGTTTATGCTTGAGAATGGGCTGCCTGCCTTCCGAGCCATAACCCTTGCCGTGTATGATCCGGACACAACGAATCCGTCGCTCCTGACACTGTTTTAGAAAACCATCCAGATCAGCCCTGGCATAACGAACCGTCAAGCCATGCAGGTCCAGTTCACCGCCAATCTCCAGATATCCCCGCTGCAGGTCGTGCATCAGGCGGTTTTGAACGCCGGGTCTGGCAAAATAGAGTACCTCACCGGTTTCGATCTCGTGATCCGAATAGTGGTCTTGTGAGGACTCCTCCTCATCCCCAATCGGTAGATTCAGTGGTCTGGGAGTCAGACGGCGGCGATAGGGCTCCGCTCGTGACTCATTGAGTGGCACAGCATCCCCGAGTTGCTCGTGGAAGAGTGCTTCGTCATCGGATTTGTCTCGCTTTTTGCTCATCTTCAGGCTGAGGGTTCTGTGTCTCGTTATTTAATGTTAACAGGCCCCGTGAGCGGTTGAGAAGAATCTCGATCCCGCGCTTCACCCGCTGGGGATTTGGAGGGTGAGACTGATCACTATTTACAGTATATTGTGCCCCCTATGAACATCCTTCTGAGTAATGATGACGGCTATCAGGCCACTGGGCTGATGATGCTGGCCGAGCAGCTGTCTGAAGTCGGCAAGATTGTGGTTGTGGCCCCTGACCAGGACCGCAGTGGCGCCAGTAACTCCCTGACTCTGGTCAATCCGTTGCGCGCCCGGACCATGGAGAATGGCTTCATTCGGGTGGATGGCACACCGACGGATTGTGTCCATCTGGCGATCACCGGATTACTCGAGCAGGAGCCGGACCTGGTGGTTTCCGGTATCAATGCCGGGCCGAATATGGGGGATGACGTGCTCTACTCGGGTACGGTTGCTGCGGCTACCGAGGGCCGCTTTCTTGGTCTGCCTGCGGTCGCCATCTCCATGAACTCCCATAATCCTCAACATTTCGAGACGGGTGCTCAGGTTGCTGAGATTCTGGTCCGAAGATTGGTCGAAGCGCCGCTGAGTGAGAGTGTCATTCTGAATGTGAATGTGCCGGATATTCCCTATTCGGAGCTGCAGGGTATCGTCTCCACCCGACTCGGGCATCGGCATAAAGCGGAGCCGGTAGTCAAAAGCCATGATCCAAGGGGCAAAACCATCTATTGGGTAGGCCCAGCCGGGGCTGAGCAGGATGCGGGACCCGGCACGGATTTTCATGCCGTCAGGCAGGGATATGTCTCGGTGACACCCTTGCATGTGGATCTGACCCGCCACAGTGCGCTACCGATCCTTGATGAGTGGCTGAAACAATGATTATCGGTGGCGATCATCAAGGTATCGGCATGACCTCCCGGCGAACCCGGGAAAGGCTGGTAGAGCGTCTACGCAGTAAGGGAATCCGCAATCTGGCGGTATTGGAGGCGTTACGCAATACGCCACGCCATATTTTTGTCGATGAGGCGCTGGCCAGCCGTGCCTATGAGGAGACGGCACTGCCAATCGGCCATGGCCAGACCATTTCACAACCCTATACGGTGGCGCGGATGACCGAGGCGCTGCTGGAAGGCGGTAGGCCGGAGAGCGTGTTGGAAATCGGTACCGGATCAGGCTATCAGTGTGCCATTCTCGCCCAGCTGGTGCGACGGGTTCACAGTGTTGAACGAATCTCAGCACTGCTCGATCAGGCGCGGGCAAGATTTCGGGAACTTGGACTGCGCAATATCCGTCTCAAGCATAGTGATGGTGGCGTTGGGCTTCCCGAGTATGCTCCCTATGATGGCATACTCGTTACGGCTGCAGCGGAGGCTCTGCCTCAAAGCCTGCTGCAACAATTGGCTGTGGGTGGATGTTTGATTCTGCCGGTAAAGAGTAATCAGGGACAAGTGATGTTACGTATTACCCGGACCGAAGATGGTTTTCAACAGCAGACCTTGGAGTCTGCGAATTTCGTACCCTTAGTCGGAGGGATGATTTAGTGAGACTCTTTTCATCCTTGTATGCCCGTACGATGAAATTGTCCAGACACCCCCATGCGCCTCGCTATCTCGCCGGACTGAGTTTTGCTGAATCCTCTTTTTTTCCGATTCCTCCCGATGTGATGCTGGCGCCGATGAGTATGGCGGAACCTTCGAGGGCCTGGTTTTATGCCGGTTTGACCACCGTGGCCTCAGTCGTCGGGGGCATTTTAGGTTATTTTATCGGTCTGTTTGCCTTCGATCTGATCGAACCGCTTCTCAGGGACTGGGGCTATTGGGAGGGTTATCTCGCCGCTAAGGATTGGTTTAGCCGCTGGGGATTCTGGGCGGTTTTTTTAGCGGGATTTTCGCCGATTCCCTATAAGATTTTTACCATCACAGCGGGTGTTGTGGCGATGTCCTTCGTCCCTTTTGTTGTCGCTTCGCTGATCGGTCGTGGAGCCAGGTTTTTCCTGGTGGCTGCATTGATGGCTTGGGGTGGGGCCCGTATGGAAAGGGCATTGCATCGCTATGTGGACCGGTTGGGGTGGATCATGGTGGTAGCATTTGTATTGTTGTTCATATTTCTGAAATAACAGAGGGGTGCTGAGTGTGAGCAGAGCAAATCGGTCCCTGGGTTGCCTATGAGAGAGCACGGCAGCCTGACTGGCCTATCCCTATCGCTCCCCGTGATGATGTTCTGTCTGCTGATCGGTATCAGTGCCTGTTCCACCAAAGGCAGTGCGCCGGTTTACAACCGTCCAGTCAGCCCTTCCCAACAGGGGGTAACCACCGCTGCGACCAATAAGCCGGTCAGCCCCTCTGCACACAGGTATAAATCCTCCAGGACATACTATCTTGTGCAACCTGGGGATACGCTCTACTCGATTGCCTGGCGACACTATCTGGAACATGAACTTCTGGCAGCCTGGAATGGCATCAAGGCCCCCAGGTATTCAATCTACCCGGGGCAGCGGCTGCGCCTGAAACCGCCGGAAGTACGGAAAACCAGGCACAGGCAACCCACTGTTAACACACCCGTGAAAAAGGTAGTAACAAAGGCTCAACCCACAACACCCGTTGTCAGGCCTGTCGCTAAACCACCGCCTAATCCGACACCGGTTAAATCTGCAGCGGTAAAAAAGCGTGTTGCCACAAATCAGCAAAAGCGCGTTAAGTTAGCCTGGCGTTGGCCGACCAAAGGAAGAGTGGTGCAGACTTTTTCATCCTCTGATCAGAATCGCAAAGGTGTGCGGATCGGTGGACAGATCGGCCAGCCAATCAAGGCCGCTGAGGCTGGTCGCGTGGTCTACGCCGGCGGTGGATTGGTCGGTTATGGCAATCTGGTCATCATCAAGCATGACAAGAATTACCTGAGTGCCTATGGATACAATCGAAAACTGCTGGTAAAAGAGGGTGATAATCTCGCCAAAGGCGATATAGTGGCGCATATGGGTTCGCCACACAGCGGTGGTCAACCGGTACTGCATTTTGAGATCAGAAAACAGGGGAAGCCGATTAATCCCCTGCCGCTGTTACCAAGAAAATAGATAATTACGATAGCTGGACTGGCTTTAGCGTTCGGATTTGGGAGTGAGATGACAGATCGATAACGCCTAGGCATGGTTCGACCAATGGAGATGAGTGATGAGTAACAATCCTGATGAATCGGCAGAGGCAGATAGCGATGCCGTTCTCGAAGATCTGGAAGATCAGGATCTGAGTCTGAACGAAAATCAGGCGGAGAGTGAAACGGTACAGGAAAAACCCGAAGTCACAGAAGCCCTGAAACCCAAGGCGGCTGAGGCTGGGGATGCGCAAATGGATGCAACCCGGCTCTATCTCAATGAGATTGGTATCTCCAAACTGCTGACAGCAGAGGAAGAGGTTCATTTTGCCAGGTTGGCTCAGAAAGGAGACCAGTCGGCCAGGCAGCGGATGATTGAGAGTAACTTACGTCTGGTGGTCAAAATCGCCAGGCGCTATATGAATCGGGGGCTGGCACTGCTCGATTTGATCGAAGAGGGTAATCTCGGTCTGATCAGGGCGGTGGAGAAATTCGATCCTGAACGTGGGTTCCGCTTTTCAACCTATGCGACCTGGTGGATTCGGCAGACCATCGAACGGGCCATCATGAATCAGACCAGGACGATCCGTTTACCGATTCATGTGGTGAAGGAGATCAATGTCTATCTCAGGGCGGCCCGTAAGCTTGCTCAAACCCTGGACCATGAACCCAGTTCCGAAGAGATTGCCGATCTGCTCGATCGCCCGATTGACGAAGTCAAGCGCATGCTCGGTCTGAATGAGCGTGTCACCTCGGTGGATACACCTTTTGGCAAGGATGCTGACAAGCCACTGTTGGATACCATTGCGGATGAAAAGAACCAGGATCCGACGGTGGATATTCAGAATGACGGTCTGAATGCCAATCTGGATCGTTGGTTGAGCAAATTGAACGACAAACAGAGAGAAGTGGTAGAGCGACGTTTTGGTCTACATGGCTATGAGAACTCCACCTTGGAACAGGTCGCGAATGAGCTGGGGGTGACGAGGGAGCGGGTGAGACAGATACAGATGGATGCGTTACGTCGACTGAGGGATATACTCGAGCGAGATGGGTTCTCAGTGGAATCGATCTTTAAATAGAGTGGGCTCAGATGCATACCTGTTGCCAACAAGCAGAGGTTAATGATCCGTCCCGGCAGGAGGTGGCCTGCTGCGATTGTGGATTGGATCCGCTCTGTCAGGTGGTAGATTACGGAGCATGCGAGCTGGCCGACTCAAAGGTGGTATTGATGCGCCGCCAGCCGATGCAGCGTGGTGAATTATTGTTTTCCGCAAAACAGCCTTTTTCCGCTCTGTTCGCGGTCAAATCCGGATCATTCAAAGCGATCAGTCTTGATTTGTCCGGCAAAGAGCGGGTGGTGGGATTCTACCTGCCGGGTGATCTGATTGGTGCAGAAGGGATCGCGAACAAGGTCTACTCCTTCACGGTCAGAGCGCTGGAGGAGAGCTCTATTTGCAGAATGGATCTGGATCAGATGCCTCAATCCGGCCGCGGAAATGAGAGGTTGCAGGGAGCTCTGATCTGCACACTCGGCCAGGAGGTCAGCATCAACCATCTGGTGACCAGCGCCTTGATACAGCAGAACGCAGAGCAGCGATTGGCCGCCTTCATTCTGAACCTATCAACCCGATGCGGAATGCGTGGGTTGTCTCAGTACCAACTTGATCTCAGCATGTCCAGGAGTGATATTGCCAGCTACCTTGGCTTGGCGCGCGAGACGGTGAGCCGAACCCTTACCAGATTTCAAAATTACGGATTGATCGGAATCAGTAAACATATTTTGAAAGTCGTCAATCCAGAAGGCCTGCAAAAAGTCACTTTGGCCTAGGGACTTTTAACATAAAACCGATCACGCCCCCCTCTGTTACGTCAACCGGTACGAGTACTTCTGAATCACACCTCTCTGCGTTACCCATGGTTCATTTGGACTTGCCAAACTTCTCTTCTCGTCCCTCGATTTCACTTCATCATGCGTAGCTCGCCCTATTGATAAACTTATGAGGGGATTAGTATCGATTATTGGATAAGTGGCTTTCAGATCGATCTTTCAGAAATTTCAAAACATCGTTTTTTAGTGAGAGTGATTATCAATCAATTTTTTGTTTTTAATCTTTTTCCATCCGCAGGCAAAAGTTTTTCAAACAGGTTTGTCAGTAGCAGTTTTAAAGAGTTCGTCTTGTAATAGCAGAATTTTGTTTATTTATGATTTCTTTGATCTGAGTCAATTAATCAGTATTGCAGATATTTAACAGTTAAATCAATAAGTTACGCTATATTCCCTTTGATGGGTTATAGGCTAATTCGTATTGACATCTGATCCAATAAAGAGTGATATATGTCACGCTGCAATTGTGTCATTTGACACAGTTGTATCTGTTGAGAAGATCTCGACAAAAAATCTTTAAAGTTTTGTTCAATTATTTGTTTTAAGAGGGGGGTACATGGACGCCGCAGCCGAGCAAAAATACAACTTCGATGTTGTACGCTGGTTTACCGTCATGGCCGTCGTCTACTTAGTAGTAGGCGCATTAGTAGGTGTGTATATCGCCGCCGAGCTAGCCTGGCCGGTTCTGAATTTTGATTCACCATACATTACATTTGGACGGCTTCGTCCGCTCCATACCAACGCTGTTATCTTTGCGTTTGGTGGCTGTGCGTTGATGGCGACATCATATTACAGTGTCCAGCGAACTTGTGGCGTTAGGCTCTGGAGTGACAAGCTGGCCTGGTTTGTTTTCATCGGTTGGAACCTGATCATCGTATCCGCCGTTGTTACCCTGCCTCTTGGCCTTACCTCTGGTAAAGAGTATGCAGAGCTGGAGTGGCCGATTGATCTGGCGATCGCGGTCGTCTGGTTGGCCTATTCATTCAACTTCATCATGACGCTGGCAACCAGAAAGTCATCCCACATCTATGTATCCAATTGGTTCTTCCTGGGTATGATGGTGATGATTACCTACCTGCATGTGGTCAACAGCCTGGCGATCCCGGTTGATCTGTTCAGATCCTACTCTGTCTTCTCCGGTGTTCAGGATGCGATGGTCCAGTGGTGGTGGGGACATAACGCAGTAGGTTTCTACCTGACTGCTGGCTTCCTCGGTATCATGTACTACTTCGTACCCAAGCAGGCCGGTCGTCCTGTCTACTCCTATCGTCTGTCAGTCATCCACTTCTGGGCGCTGATGTTCGGTTATGTATGGCTGGGTGCTCACCATCTGCAGTACACTGCACTGCCTGACTGGACCGGCTCTCTTGGTGCCGCAGTCTCTCTGGCAATGATCATTCCTTCATGGGGTGGTGCTGTAAACGGTATGATGACCCTGTCCGGTGCCTGGGACAAACTGCGCACCGACTACGTCCTGCGTTTCATGATCATGTCTCTGGCCTTTTATGCCATGTCCACCTTTGAAGGTCCGGTCATGTCGCTGAAGACCGTTAACGCCCTCTCTCACTACACCGACTGGACCGTAGGTCACGTACACTCCGGTGCTCTGGGTTGGGTAGCCATGGTTGCCATCGGTGCGATCTACCACCTGATGGTGCGTACCTTCCACACCGAAATGTGGTCAACCAAGCTGATCAATGCTCACTTCTGGACAGCAACCATCGGTGCGGTTATCTATGTCGTTGCGATGTGGGTCTCCGGTATCATGCAGGGCCTGATGTGGCGTGCCTATGATGAGTACGGCACTCTGGCTTACACCTTTGCGGAATCCGTTGAAGCAATGCATCCCTACTACGCCATGCGCGCGATCGGTGGTGCGATCTTCCTGCTTGGCGCTGTAATGATGCTGATCAACGTCCTTATGACTGTCGCTAAAGCATCAAGCGAAGGTAGTCTGCAACAAGCCCGCACCGCTGCGGCTACAGCTTAATCTTAAGGGGGGTTCGCAAAATGGCGAATGATAATAAATCTGTAAGCTTTCAGGAGAAGATGGAAAAAAACATCTGGCTGCTCCTGATCATTCTGGCTATATCCCTCTCTGTAGGTGGTCTGGTCGAAATCGTTCCGCTTTTCACCATGAAGAACACCATGGAGCACAATGCAGCGCCTGAACTGCTCTGGCAGCGTCAGCCAGGTCAGACTCTGCATGACCACAAGCCGGGTGATGGTATGCGTCCGTATACTTCGCTTGAGCTGGCTGGACGTGATATCTATCTGAAAGAAGGCTGCTACACCTGCCATTCTCAGATGGTGCGTCCTTTCCGTGATGAGAAAGAGCGTTATGGTCACTACTCATTGGCTTCCGAGTCCATGTACGACCATCCCTTCCAGTGGGGCTCCAAGCGTACCGGTCCTGACTTTGCCCGTCTCGGCGGCAAATATTCAGACGACTGGCATCGCAAGCATCTGCGTGAGCCACGCTCCGTGGTTCCAGAGTCCGTCATGCCTAACTACCCTTGGTTGAAAGACAACCTGATCGAGGGCAAGGATATGGCAAGTCGTTTTGAAGTCATGCGTCTTCTGGGTGTTCCATACACCGATGAAGACATTGCCAGTGCCAATGGCGAACTGGCTGGCAAGACTGAAGAAGATGCGATGGTGGCCTATCTGCAGGTACTGGGCACCATGGCTACTTTGGACGAAAACAAAGTCTATCGTCAGTAATGAAAGAGTACTTTTCTACTAATTGGGAGGCGATGACCACCAACGATTGGATCGGCATGATCATGACGGTGGTCACCTTCTTCCTGATGATAGGCGTATATTTCTACGCGCTACGTCCAAAGAACAAGGATAAGCTTGAAAAGAATCGCTTTATCCCGATGGACGATGATGCAAATGATAGCGGAGATAAAAATGGCGGAAAATAATCCTTTTCCGGGTGAAAACAACACCGGACATATTTGGGACGATAACATCCGGGAGCTGAGTAACCCTCCTCCACGGTGGTGGATGATCGCCTTCTGGGCCTCGGTAATCTGGTGGATTGCCTATGGTGTTCTCTATCCCATGTGGCCTGTAGGTCAGGAGCCTACACAAGGTATCATGGGTTGGAGTCAGATGGATGAGTACAAAAAGGGTGTGGACGAGGTTGAAGCGGTACGTGCCGAGTTCGAAACCCAGATCAAGGGTATGTCAGCCAAAGAGATCCTGGCCACACCTGCTCTGACTCAATACACCATCGCTTCTGCGAAGGTACTGTTTGGTGACAACTGTGCGGCCTGTCATGGCGGCGGTGGTCAGGGTGGTCCCGGCTATCCTGTACTGGCTGACGACGATTGGCTCTACGGTGGTAGTGTCGACAACATTTCGCAGACTGTCACCATGGGTCGTAAGGGCATCATGACCGCCCACGGCAAGATCCTCTCGGATGCAGAGATCGACAGCATGTCTGAAGCCATCATGGCCGGTAACCCCACTTCTGATCCTAACTTCACTCAGAAGGGTTGTATCGCCTGTCATGGCATGGACGGTAAAGGTATGGCCGTACTCGGTTCAGCCAATCTGACCGATGGCATCTATCGTTTTATGCCTGCTGAAGGTGAGACCCTGCTCGACAGCATCAAATACACCATCAAATATGGTGTGAATGACGCAACTGAGCCTAAGACTCGTGATGCTGTTATGCCGGCTTTCGGTGGTCGTCTGTCTGAAGATGACATTAAAAAGCTTGCTGTCTATGTCCACAGATTCGGTGGCGGACAATAAGGCTTGTAAAGCCGACAAAGCATTTTTTTCACCATTGGCCGTGTGAGCATGGAAACTCACACGGTTACAAGATAAGGGGATTGCTATGAACGGAGATGCAGTTTTTTGGGGTTCAATAGTCACCGTGGTGATTAGCGTGGTGATTGTCATCTACTTGGGCTTCAAGGTCAGCAAACTCATCAAGAGTGATGCGGAAAAGCATAATAGCTGAGCAAGATTGGCGCTAAGTTGAAAAGGGGGGGTATTTATACCCCCCCTTTTTTTATGTAAGAAAAGCTACAGTCTTTCGGCATCTGGTGCGGTGAAATAACACTTATTTAATTTAGGGTTTGGCGCTTGAGGAGCACTTTATTAGGTAGCTTTACTATACTAGTTAGGTAGATAAAACAGTGCCTTAGTCATTTAAACTGTTCATTATTTCCAGTTTCGCTAAATTTCTGAAATCGTTTTGAGTCGTTGCAGAATTCTGTAGAATAACCATGGAGTGTTGTTTAATTGCTTCTAACTTATTGATAAATCGCATGGCTTGATAATAAGCCTGTCTATATCATCTTTTTCTTATTTACCCCCACTGCTTCAGAGGAGTTGAGCCATTGAGCGCAAGTGATACGACTGCATCCAAACAACAGGTTGTGGATGACCTTTACGCTGAATCCGCACATTGGCATCTGAATACCGGTGAAGAGACGATTCATGCCAAACGTATTGGTGGTCACTGGCGAAACCTGAAATGGTTGGCAGCTTCTTTCTGGCTCATCTACTTTATCGGCCCCTATTTTCAGTGGGGTGATCGTCAGGCGGTACTGTTCGATATCCCTAACAGACAATTTCATATTCTTGGGGCAACCATTCTGCCCCAGGATTTCTGGATGCTCTCACTGACCCTGCTGTTTTTTGCCCTGTTGCTGGCGGTGGCAACCGCTCTGGCTGGCCGGGTCTATTGTGGCTTCTTCTGCTTTCAGACCGTTTGGACCGATGTGTTTACCTGGCTGGAAGAAAAGCTCGAAGGGAATCCGGTCAAAAGACGCAAACTTGAAAAAGAGACTCTGAGTGCCAGAAAGATCAGAATCAAAGTAACCAAGCACCTGATCTGGCTGCTGATCTCGGTTCTGACCGGCATCAGTTTTGTTGCCTGGTTTTATGATGTGTTTGACCTTTGGCGTGACATTTTCACCCTGCAGGCCGGTTCGGTGGCGTTTGGCACCATTGCGCTGTTTACCGTAGGGACCTATGTGCTGGCTGGCTATATGCGTGAGCAGGCCTGCTTCTGGCTCTGCCCCTATGCCAGAATCCAAGGGGTTATGATCGATAAAACCACCGTCGTACCCTCCTATGATTTTCATCGCGGTGAGCCCAGAGGGCGCATCAAGAAGGGGCAATCGGAAGAAGAGCGGACCACCGGTGATTGTGTGGACTGCAAGCAGTGTATCGCTGTCTGCCCGACTGGTGTGGATATCCGTCATGGTCAGCAGGAAGGTTGCATCATGTGCGCACTCTGTATCGATGCCTGTGATGAGGTGATGGAGAAGATCGGCCGACCCACAGGTCTGATTCGTTATGAGTCCTTTGAGTCTCTTGAGGCGAACAAGAAGCCGGTGCCACTCTACAAGCGCCCCAGAGTCTGGGTCTATTCCGCGATTATGACGCTGGCGCTGGCCGGTATTGCCTATGGTTTGACCTCACTTGCACCCTTGGAGATCAAGGTGATCCATGATCGCCAGCCACTCTTCGTATTGCAGAGTGACGGCAGCATTCAGAACAAATATACGGTCAAAATCCTCAACAAAATGACCAATGACCTACCGGTCACCATCAGTGCTGAAGGCCTGGATGGTCTGATACTGGTCGATGCGGACCAAGTCACCACAGCTCGCCGTGGCAAGGTCACACCTCGAACCGTGTTTGTTCGGGTGCCCCAGGAGAAGCTGACGGCTGAGAGTCTGCCGATCATCTTCAAAGTTCGGGGTGAACGGGACGGCGAGGTGCTGGAAAACAGCCGAACGAGCGTTTTTATTGGCCCAAAACGCTAGCTCTTGGTAAAATAGCCGACAATCTCAGGGCGGGCAGCGATGTCCGCCCTTTTCATTTTTTTATGCGTAGTCGTTATAATTTGCAGCCATGACAGAGAAAAAATCAGCTTGGAGAAGTCCCTGGGTAATCGGTTGGGTGGCCATGGTAGTAGTTTTCTTCACCATGAACATGATCATGATCTACCTGGCAACCCAGAACAACCCGGGTTTGGTTGTGGATGACTTCTATGACCGTGGCCAGGATTATGAGAAAAACATGCTCAAACGCCAGGCCAGAGACCCAAAATGGGTGATGAAGATCAAACTGCCTTCTAAGATCGAGATTGGCCAACCGGTAGTTTGCCAGTATACGGTAAAAGACCGCGAAGGCACCCCGATCGACCGTGATGAAGTCACTTTTCACGCCTATCGCCCATCTGATGCAGATCAGGATTTTTCGGTACCGATGCAGCGGATCGGCCCTGGTCTCTACGAGGCGACGGTGAGTTTCCCCCTGAAGGGTGCCTGGGATCTACTGGTCAGCATTCGCAACGGCGAAGATGAATACCAGGTTCCCAAACGTATCGGTGTGGGTATAGATTGGGTGCCTTAGCAGGTTCTTATCGAGTTAAATTGAGTGATATCGAGCTGATTCAGGATAAAGCCGTGCCAAGGATTTCTGTCAATACAGAGAGCTTAATGCCGGTTTGACCGGACAAAGATCATCATCTCTTCGCAGGAGAGTCCGTGTCACATGTAGAGGCCTCTGAAGGCTGCTTCCACTGCCAACTTCCCATTCCCAAGGAAGATGAAGTTATCGGTCAGATCGAGGGTGAAGAGCAGCGTTTCTGCTGTCTCGGCTGTAAAGCGGTCTGCGAAGCGATCTACGATGCCGGCCTGGAAGGCTTTTACCAGCGTACCCCTGATGGCACCAATCTGGCGCCTCCACCGGATATACCGACCGAACTGGCGTTGTATGATCTGGATGATGTGCAAGCTGAATTTGTCGGTGAACTGGGTGAAGAGCGGGATATTCATCTGCTGATTGAAGGGATACATTGTGCAGCCTGCGTCTGGTTGATCGAAAATACCCTGAATCACGTACCCGGTATTATCTCCGCTCAGGTCAATCTCTCAGGCAAGCGACTTCATGTCAGGTGGCACAACAGTGCGATCTCCCTCTCGCAGATCATTCAGCGTCTCGGGCAGATCGGTTATGCGGCTGTTCCCTACGACCCCGAAGCGGCTGAGGGGGCGATAAAAAAGCAGAATCGCCATCTGCTCTATCGAATGGCCTTCGCCGCCTTCGGTATGATGAACCTGATGTGGATCTCCATCGCCCTCTACGCCGGGGCGAGTGAAGGGGAGTTTCGAAGCCTTTTTCATTGGATCGGCTTCGCTTTGGCGACACCGGTGCTGATCTATTCGGGGTATCCGTTTTATAAAGGTGCCTGGTCCGGTCTGCGTAGTATGCATCTGGGAATGGATCTACCGATTGCCATCGGCGCCACCATTACCTACCTCTACTCTCTCTATATCACTCTGAGTGGCAGTACCGTGGGGGAGGTCTATTACGATACGGTGGTGAATTTTCTGTTCGTCATTCTGGTGGGTCGCTACCTGGAAGCGATGTCGAAGCGCCAGGCTGTGGCGGCCACCCAGCGCCTTCTCGATCTGCAACCGAGGGTGGCCACCCGTCTATCCCAGGATGGTGTCGAAGAGGTTGTGCCGATTCGTGCCATCGCAGTGGGTGAGCTGGTATTGGTCAAACCGGGCGAACGGGTGCCGGTGGATGGTATTGTGAAGATGGGCGAGAGCTCGATTGATGAAGCGATGCTCACTGGTGAGTCCCAATCCATCGATAAACAGTCTGGTGATCCGGTCTCTGCCGGAACCATCAACGGAGCTGGAGCTCTCCAGGTGGAGGTTTCCGGCTTGCTGAAGAATACCGCGCTTGGGCGGATTATCAGTCTGGTTGAGGAGGCGCAGGGTTCTAAGGCGCCGATTCAGTGTCTGGCCGATCAAATCGTCCCCTGGTTCGTCGCTGTGACGTTGGCGTTGGCGACCCTGACCTTTCTCTACTGGGTCAACAGCGATTTTGAAATTGCCCTGCTGGCGGCAACCTCCGTGTTGATCATTACCTGTCCCTGCGCTTTTGGCCTGGCAACCCCCATGTCAATTGCCGTGGCCTCGGGGCTCGGCGCCAAATACGGCATTCTGGTTAAGAATGGTGAGGTACTTGAAACGCTCTCCACCATTAACCATGTGGTGTTCGATAAAACCGGTACCCTGACAGAGGGAGGGCTCTCTGTCGTCGGCATTTATACCGATCGTGAGCAGTGGCAGGAGAGTGACGAGCGAGTCTCGGATTCGCTGGTGGAGTTAATGGCGCTGCTGGCTGCTGTTGAGCGACAATCAGAGCATCCTACGGCTGAGTCGGTTGTGAATTGGGATGAGACATTCAATCACCTGCAGACTCGATATCGATGCAGCGATTTCAAGGCCCTTCCCGGGCTTGGTGTGACCGGGCTGGTCGATGATCGGCAGCTGACGATCGGCAATCTCACCCTGCTGGAGCGGCAGCGGTGCCAGATGTCCGATAGGCTGGAACAGCACGCCCGTCAGCTCGATGAACAAGGCATCGGCTGGTTCCGGGTGGCGATCAATGACAAAGAAACGGCACTGGTTGCTGTCGAAGACCGTATCAGGCCGGATGCCAAAGCGCTGATCGGTTCACTCAAAGCTGAGGGCATCGCTGTGACGCTGCTCAGTGGTGATCGCCGGTATGCTGCGGAAGCGATTGCTGAGCGTCTCGGTGGCATGGAGGTGATTGCTGAGGTGCTTCCCGAGGAAAAAGATCAAGTAATCAGTCAGTTGCAGTCAGATGGGCATCGTGTGGCGATGGTCGGTGATGGGGTTAACGATGCCCCGGCACTGGTCCGGGCTGATGTCGGTATTGCCATGGGCTCAGGTACGGATGTCTCCATAGCCAGTGCCGATATCGTGTTGATGAGCAGTGAACTGGAGCGGGTGCGTCTGGCCATCGGCTTATCCCGCAGGGCGTTGCTCACGATACGTCAAAATATCGGTATCTCAATAACCTACAATATCATTATGGTGCCACTGGCAATGGCCGCTGTGGTAACCCCACTGGTAGCCGCCATCTCTATGCCGTTGAGTTCGCTGGCGGTTATCGGTAACTCAGCCCGTATCCGTACCCTGTTCAAAGGTGTTAAAGTAAACTAATCATAGTTGATGGAGTACATCTAATGGATGTCATTTATGGCCTGATTCCAGGCATGATCTTTTTGGGGCTGGCTGCCGTGGGGGTGTTGTTCTGGGCTGCCCGTAGCGGCCAATTTGATGACCTGGAGGGTGAGGCCCATCGAATCCTGATGGATGACGATATCGCACCCGCGAAAAAGCCCAAAAAAGGTTTGCCAAAACAGATGATGCCGGATGCAGAGGATCAGGATTAGACCTGCTTTCCAGCGATTCAGCTGTTCTTCATTTTTTCTTCATATTGCGCATTACTGCTTTTGATCTGCTCCACCAGCCCTTGGATACGTTCCAGGGGCATATACTGAATAAGCTCCTTTCCTTCAGGATTGAGTCCGATGGTCATGCCCCTGTCCGGATAGATCCAATGGGTCACACCGGTTTCCGTTTCGACAATTTTGTCTGCCGGTTCACCAAACCGGCTGTTGATCAGCTTCTCGTCCAGATTGGCAGCAGGGATGTAGTTGATCAATTCGATGGGCAGTTGTTCGGCGATCTGTAAATCATCACTGCCGAGAACGATTTTGTGGGTCGTGTCCGAGGTGCGACTGATCCGGGAGCCCCGCTCAACCAGTTGATTCAATAGCGACTCATCCGCTTTCAAAGCGAGGATGAAGTCAGCCCTCAGTCCACTGAGAAAAACCCGTTCGAAATAGGCCTCAAGTGCCGGATGTCCATCGGCGCCGATGAACAGATTGACCTTGCCCTGGTTTTGGAATATCTCCCTCGCCTCCGGCAACTGGCTTTTGTTGAGGGTCAGGTCAAATACTTGTATTTCATTATTGGCAGTTATCTGGATGTCCCAGGGCAGCTTTGGGTCACTGTCAACCTTGCGCCCACCCGGCAGTAGAACGGCGAGGGCGACTGCCACCACCGAGAGGGAGATAACCCAAAAGATAATCTTCTTTTCCATTTAGTCTTTAACCTGCTGTCGTTACTTCTTTCGCTTCATCGATGATTGGACGGGTTTAGGCTCTGCGGACCCTTGGGTGTGCAACCAGTCTACAGACTTTGTCGTCAAGCCTGTTCTCTGGCATTATTGCCGACCGGTACTGCATAAATCTGTCGGGCAAAACCGGTGTAGTTCTGCATCTTACCTGCTTTATGTCCGTTTCACAGAGTCTAATCATGAAACTGATGAAATGTCCCGATCAGTACTCGAGTCGTCTTGCCTGAATTTGGCCGGAATAGGGCCAAGCATGGGCTATACCTACTCCGGCAACCGAATCATCAGGGGAGGATTCTACAATGGGAAGTGGATTGTGGTTTATAACAATTCTCAAGGAGCAGCCATGGATCGGTTTAGTAATCGGCATCCTATTGTTTTTATTGCTGTTTTGGGCGAAAAAATGGTTGGTGGCCAAACTCATGGAAAGTGAAGGTGAGAGCTGATTGGCTTATACCGCCTACAGGTTTAAACTTAAACCCCAGTTTTTATTGGCATTAATCGCTGTATCGCCCGATGGAGAGTTGAATTTCATCAAGCAAAGATGCCACCTCAAAGGTAACAGACCAGGTATAAAGAAACTCGATGAAATTTGAGATCCAAGAAGAATTGGTAAAAAAAGCCAAGATACCTCATGATGTTTTTCTGACCAATCTGATTGGTAATCACATTTTATGGTTTGTCGCTGCACTGGGTCTGGTGCGCTCCTTTTGGCAGCCACTGGCGCTGGTGCCTGTTGTCTCTTTTGTGCTGCTTTTCTATACCCTCTGGCGAGCGAAGAAGTCGAAAGATCGCGATGAGTGGTATGTCTATGCCCATTGGCAGATTGCCGCCGAGCGAAGCCGGCTGTTTATCTATATGCTGGTAGCTGTGCTGACTGTGTTTTTTCTGGGTTGGCTGGGATACACCTATATGGGTATGCAGAAAGTTGCTGTCATGGCGATGATCGGTGGTATCGGCATTCTGCCGATCATGGTAACGGTACTGATCCTGATTCTGATGGAGTCCGATGCCTTGCATCAGGCAGCTCAGGGTAAACTCGGCAAGCGGATGGTGGAAAAGTATCCTTTTCCGGATCATGTTGTGATCCTGGAGGATGACAGGGAAGAAGACGCTGAGACTGATACCCCCGCCAATTGAAGAAGCTGTCTGAACTATTTGGTCGCCAGCTTAAGAGTACCGCCAGCTGGTTGATCTACTCCCCGATCATCATCAGAGCCGCTGCCACTCTTCGCCCTTCCGACATCAGAATGTTATAGGTCCGGCAGGCAGCATCGGTGGCCATCACTTCCAAACCAATCTGATGCTCCAACAGCGGGCGGATCAGTTGGTGGTCGGGAAAATGTTGTTTTGAGCCGGTGCCCAGCACAATGATCTCCGGGGTCAGGGAGGCCAGATGGGCAAAATCCTCCTGCTTGAGCTCCTGGAATCGGGCGGGACGCCATTCAGGGATGATCCGGTCCGGCATGATGACCAGGCTCTCCCGGTATATCTTGCCACTGATGGTTATCTCGAATGCCCCGTAATTCTGGATGGCGTGACCGCTGTTGCTGTCGTCAAGTATGAATTTCATACTCCGACCTTACCGCAAACAGTGTTTGCAAAAAAGTGACCTTTGTTACCGCTATGGGACAACCGCCACTCAAGGCATGAATTCCGGGGTAAACGTGTGACTTCAAAGGATGCTTGTGTACCGGAACAGAAAGAATTTCAAAAAATTGCATCGATCACACCAGATAAGTGTTTCCTGAATTGATCTTTTATTATGGGTCAGTTAACTTTGTACCTTTTCACCTAACAGAAAAGTCGAGGTATCCGTGTCCACGCAAGAGATGGAAGAGTTCCGCAGAATCAAGCGGTTGCCACCCTATGTGTTCGCTATTGTGAATGAACTCAAGGCGGCGGCGCGAGCGCGGGGCGAGGACATCATCGATTTTGGTATGGGGAATCCGGATCAACCCACGCCACAACATATCGTGGATAAGCTTTGCGAGGTTGCAAACCGTAAAGATACTCACCGTTACTCCATGTCGAAAGGCATACCCCGGCTACGTCGGGCGATGAGTAACTGGTACAAAAGTCGCTACCAGGTCGATCTCGATCCCGAGACTCAGGTGATCGCCACCATCGGTTCCAAAGAGGGCCTGGCTCATCTGGCGCTGGCCTGCATGGGACCGGGGGATTCGGTACTGGTCCCCAATCCGGCCTATCCCATACATCCTTACGGTTTCATCATATCCGGCGCCGATGTGCGTCATGTACCAATGGTGCCCGGTGTCGATTTCTTCGATGAACTGGTCAGAGCGATCAAGGACTCCTGGCCAAGACCGAAAATGCTGGTGTTGAATTTTCCCGGTAATCCGACCACCCAATGTGTCGAGCTGGACTTCTTCGAGAAGATCGTAGAGATCGCCAAGGAGTACAATATCTGGGTGGTGCATGATCTGGCCTATGCGGATATCGTCTTCGATGGCTATGTGGCGCCCTCGATTCTGCAGGTACCTGGGGCCGATGAAATCGCGGTGGAGTTCTTCTCCCTGTCGAAAAGCTACAACATGCCGGGTTGGCGGGTCGGTTTCATGTCAGGAAACAAGACTCTTGTGGCGGCGCTGGCACGCATCAAGTCCTATCTGGACTATGGAACCTTTACACCGATTCAGGTTGCTGCCATTGCGGCGCTGGAAGGTCCCCAGGATGTGGTACGGGAGATCTGCAGTATGTATCAGAGCCGTCGGGATGTGTTGTGCGACGGTCTGAACAATATCGGCTGGCATGTAGAAAAACCGAAAGCAACCATGTTTGTCTGGGCGCCGATTCCTGAGCCCTATCGTGCCATGGGTTCCCTTGAATTTTCCAAGAAGCTGTTGAGCGAAGCCAAGGTTGCTGTGTCACCGGGTGTCGGATTCGGTGAGCATGGTGATGATCATGTCCGGTTTGGTTTGATTGAAAATGAACACAGAACCCGCCAGGCGGTGCGGGGTATTCGCGATATGTTCCGTAAAGACGGACTGATCGAATCTTGAGCAATCTACTGTAGGAGTAATTACTGTGAATCCAGTTAAAGTTGGTTTGTTGGGCCTTGGCACGGTTGGAGGCGGTACGCTGAATGTCCTGACCCGCAATGCCGATGAGATTGCCCGTCGTGCTGGTCGCGGTATCCAGATAACCCATGCAGCGGCCAAGGCTTATGATCCCAGCAAATTGTCCGGTCTGGATCAGGTTGAGATCAGTGATGATGCCTTTGCGGTGGTGGACAATCCTGAAATTGAAATCATCATTGAACTGATTGGCGGCTATTCACCCGCACGCGAATTGGTATTGAAAGCGATTGAAAACGGTAAACATGTGGTTACCGCGAATAAGGCGTTGATCGCCATGCATGGCAATGAAATATTCGCAGCGGCACAGAAGCATGGGGTGATGGTGGCCTTTGAAGCCGCTGTGGCTGGTGGTATTCCGATTATCAAAGCGGTTCGTGAAGGGTTGGCGGCGAATCGTATCGAATGGATCGCCGGTATTATCAACGGCACAGGAAACTTCATTCTTACCGAAATGCGCGATAAGGGGCGAGAGTTCTCCGACGTGCTCAAAGAGGCGCAGGCATTAGGCTATGCGGAAGCGGACCCCACCTTCGATGTGGAAGGCATCGATGCCGCTCACAAACTGACGATTCTGGGCTCAATCGCTTTCGGCATTCCTTTGCAGTTTGAAAAAACCTATACCGAAGGCATTACCAAAATCGAACCCCAGGATGTGGAGTATGCCAACGACTTTGGTTACCGCATCAAACATCTTGGGGTTACCCGTAAGACCGAGAAGGGTATCGAGATGAGAGTCCATCCCACCATGATTCCCCACCGGCGTTTGATTGCCAATGTGGATGGGGTGATGAATGCGGTATTGGTCAATGGAGATGCTGTTGGGCCAACACTCTATTACGGCGCTGGAGCGGGATCCGAACCGACTGCATCTGCGGTGCTGGCCGATGTGGTGGATGTGGTGCGGGCACTGACTACCGACTCAGAGAACCGGGTCCCCCACCTGGCATTTCAACCAGGAGAGCTGGTCGATCTTCCGATCCTGCCGATCGAAGAGGTCGAAACAGCCTACTACCTGAGAATGCAGGTTGAGGATAAACCGGGCGTGGTCGCCAGAATTGCAACCATCCTGGCGGATTCCCAGATCAGTATTGAAGCGATTCATCAGAAAGAGCCTGCAGAAGGTGACAGTACCGTACCCCTGGTGATGATCACCCAGACCGTCGTGGAGAAGCGCCTGAATGATGCCCTGGCTGCCATTGAACAGCTGGGTAGCGTCTCAGGACAGATCATGCGGATCAGGATTGAGCGACTCGATGGCTAGTTGTCGATCGATTCAGCAGTAAGTTTCTGACAGGGGGGGCTGCGAAAATATCAGGCCCCATGAGATAAAGAAAAAGATTTTTTGAGGTTTAAATATCATGTCATTCCGTCCCCGATATACTGGATTGATCGACCGCTACCGTGACCGACTGCCTGTGCACGATGATACCCGGATCATCAGTCTGGGAGAGGGTAATACGCCACTGATACGCCTGCACAATATTCCCTCACAACTGGGCAAGGATGTGGACATCTACGTAAAGTATGAAGGTCTGAATCCAACCGGTTCATTCAAGGACCGGGGTATGACCATGGCGGTCACCAAAGCGGTGGAAGAGGGCAGTAAAGCGATTATCTGTGCCTCCACCGGCAACACCTCCGCGGCCGCGGCAGCCTACGCGGCACGAGCCGGAATTACCGCCTTCGTGCTGATCCCCGATGGCAAGATTGCGATGGGAAAGCTGGCTCAGGCGATGATGTACGGCGCCATAACCATCCAGATCAAGGGCAACTTTGATGATGGTATGCAACTAGTCAAGGATGTGGCTAATCATGCTCCGGTAACGATTGTTAATTCGATCAATCCCTATCGTCTGCAGGGGCAGAAGACCGCAGCCTTCGAGATTGTCGAGGAGTTGGGGCATGCGCCCGATTTTCACTGTCTGCCGGTAGGCAATGCAGGCAACATCACCGCTCACTGGATAGGCTACTGTGAGTACAGTTGCACCAGTGGAGAGAAAGTCACGGATGCCTGTGCCTACTGTGGTGGTCAGTGTAAATTTGCCGGTGGCGCAATTACCGGTAAACGACCAAAAATGGTCGGCTATCAGGCCTCGGGTTCCGCCCCATTCATGCGTGGTGGACCGGTAAAAGATCCTGAGACCGTAGCTACGGCGATTCGCATCGGCAATCCTCAGTCCTGGAATCAGGCCTGGAAAGTCCAGCAGGAGTCTGGTGGCTGGTTTGACGAGTGCAGCGATGAGGAGATTCTGGGGGCACAAAAGCTGTTGGCAGAAAATGAAGGGGTATTTTGCGAGCCCGCTTCGGCCACATCACTGGCTGGTGCTATGCGCGATATCAAATCCGGCAAGATCCCTGAAGGCTCGAGTATTGTCTGTACCCTGACCGGGAATGGCCTGAAAGATCCGGATACCGCGATACAGCAGTCAACCTCACCGGTAATGACCATTGATGCCGAGCTGGAAGCGGTAAAACACTCGATTCTGGACAACATGGTTTGATGACCGAGTAATCCTCCTTGTTGAGCGGATGCCGTGAATATGGGGAGACAGATCGATCTGTTACTGCCGGGCCTTCATTGGGATACGGCGCTAAAACAGCTTAATGATCAGGACTATCAGCCAAAAAACCTGGAGCGGGTGCTCAGTAAGGCAAAGTTAGTCGCTGCGCCCGGCGTAGATTTGACGACAACGCTGTTCAGTCTGTTTGGGGTTACTGTGGTTGCCGATCGTGATCTTCCTTCCGGCGCCGTCACAGCATTTACACCGGATCGGCGAACAGACGGGGATTGTTGGGCTTTGGCAACCCCTGTCCATCTGCTGGCAGATCGTGACAGGCTGATTTTGATCAGATTGGCTCCCCAATCCATCGAGAGTGATTATGCCCATCGGCTGATCAGACGATTCAATTCCCATTTCGAATCAGAGGGGCTTTCACTCGTAGAGGTGGCTCAGGGGCAGTGGTGTATGAAGCTGAGCGCTCTGCCGGAAATAACAACCTCGGATATCGAGTCGGTTGCAGGGCGGCATATTGAAAATTTCATGCCGGCAGGTCCTGATGGCGCTTATTGGCGGGGGCTTCTGAATGAAATACAGATGCTGTTCTATCAGGAGGAGATGAGTCAACAAAGGATGTCTCAGGGAGACGCCTGTGTGAATGGGCTTTGGCTATCCGGATTTGGTGTTTGCCCTGAAATAATTAACAGGTATTCCGCCTTGTTTGGTTCACACCCACTGCTCTCCGGGCTGGCCAGATTGAGCAATTTGCCGGTCAGTGATCTACCCGACGAGTTTGCAGAGGCAACCGCCGAAGATGGCAATATTGCGATCCTTTTCACTGACCTCTACGAGGCTGAACTCAATGCCGATACCGGCGATTGGGCAAGGGCCTTGAGTGAGACTGAGCAAAAGCTGTGCGGCTTACTGGAAATTGTTGATTTAGAGAAGGATCAGCTCAGTATCTATACTTGCAAGGGAACTCGATTTGAGGTGCGGAATAGGAACTCGATACTGGACCTCTTTAAAGGCAAGAAATCACTATTTCAAATACTAGGGCCTATTGGATTAGTGTAAACAGGCCCTAGGGAGAGGCGAGTGCTGATCGGGAGTGGTGTTTCTGAAGCCTATGAAGATTGTAAATAGCAATCTGCACTCAACCTGGTTAGATCATTAACAGTGAGTTGTAATCAGTGGTCGTTGTGGACGGCTGACGGAAACACCAAAATGCAGCAACGAGTGACTTAAAATGAGTTATCTCCAGGTCAGCTGTTTAGCAGAGTGGTTTTGCTTACTTGTGGACTGATCTTGACCTTAGTATATGGGTTGCTGAAAACAGCCTGTAATCCCATGGGTTGATGTTATTACCCCCTACCGTACTATCTGCTTGACCGTAGGTGGCGCAAGCGCCGGCATGAATTGCGGAAAAGCTTCGGGCCGATATTACTGCTGTAGCTTGTCATCCATTCGGTGGTCTGGCTGTTGTCTGATAACGCTCAGATCCAGTTTGAATCCCAGGTGATGCTGATCATGATACTGAGTGCCAGCGCGGTAGCCCTGTTTGGCATCAAGCGTACAGCAAGAATGGTTTTGCCTATCCTGGTATTGATCAGTGCACCCTCAGTTTGGTCTGTACTTCCTCAGCCATTACAAGTACCAATGACAGTATTTGTTACTGAATGTTGCACTTTACTGGGCATGCCTGATTTCAATAATCCTCTTTTATGATGATCCCGGAAGGAGTGTTTGAAGTGGGGGTGCCTGCGGTAGTCTGAGTGTCGGATCACCGCAGTAACCCTTGCAATGAGTCACTCACTCCTCTCCCACTATTCGCGCCGACATGCAGTTTTAATCTGTTGCTGGCGTCAGGCGTCACGATTAACTCAAATAGTATTCATATCGACATTGTTGTGCTTTCAGGTAACTACACAGATATGACAGCCAGTCTGCTGAATGATCAGTTCTGGCTTGGTTGGGTTGTGTTTGTACTCTGCACAGCAGCTTTTATGTACGCCGCTTTGAGGTGTGAAAAGAGGCTCAAGGCAGAACAGAATCGTCTTGTGGTCGAGTCAGGTAAGGTTTCTGTAATAAAGTTTTACTACAATAAACTAAGCTTTATTGCAAGTGTGTTATTGGTATCCGCCAGTGCCGGTCTGATATATAGTGTGATTCCTATGAATCGCGATGGAATGCGTGGAAACCATGATTTTGACTTCAGCTTCAGTTGAATAGAACTCACAGTGGTGGTGGCAGGTGAAAGCTGGAATCCAGCCCGGGTCAATGCGGATATTGAAAAATGCGCGGCATACCAGGGTGCCGGTATCAATGCAGCGTTAATACCACCTATCGGTTATGCGGAAGCTAGGGCCTATTGGATTAGTGTTAACAGGCCCTAGGAAAGAAGCGGTCAACGATCGTGGTCAGGCTTATAATAGGAATGGCTGGATCAGCAGTGGACGTGTTAATCGGGTGATCAATCTTTCAGCTGGAGTATAATCTCGGTATTGGAAGAGAAGATCGTTGATAGTAAGAGAAATGTGCGCATTATATGGCGATGGTAGTACATAGGAGGTAGGGTCTCATCGAGCAAACTGTACGGTATTTTTGGTACACTGAAATGCCGTCATGGTGCAGCTGGGATAGTGAGCTCTACAGATAAAACAGGTGATAGTGAATTGAAACGTAGAGGGATGCAGAGATTCACTAATTTGGTAGCTGATAAGATAGAGAAGCACTATTCAGCACAGAAAAACTGAGATCTCATCTTTTCGCGTAATTGCAACTAATTATCTAGAACAAACAGAACATCATGACTTCGCAAAACAGACAAATTAATGCCATTACCGTTGATGTTGAGGACTACTATCAGGTTTCGGCATTTAACAAGCAGATAACAAGAGCTGACTGGGATGGCTATGAGTCACGTGTCTATGACAATACACACAGGATTCTTAAGATATTTGATGATAATAATATTAAAGGCACATTTTTCATATTGGGCTGGGTGGCTGAACGCAACAAAAAGCTGATTAACGAGATTTCAGAACTTGGACACGAAGTGGCCTGCCATGGATATAGCCATGATTTGGTTTATAACCAAACGCCTGAAACTTTCCTTGAGGAGACCAAGCAATCCAAGGCAATTATTGAAGATATCGTTGGCAAACCGATTAAAGGCTATCGTGCCGCCAGTTACTCGATTACGGAAAAATCCCTTTGGGCCTTGGATATTCTCACGGAATGTGGTTTTTCCTATGACTCAAGCATATTTCCCATCATGCACGATCGGTATGGTATCCCGGGCGCAAAGACCATGCCTCACCGGTTAAAAACAGAAAATGGTAATGAGATTATCGAGTTTCCTCTCTCGACTGTGGGAGTTGCCAAGCGGCGCTTGCCGGTTAGTGGGGGAGGGTATTTCAGATTGTTTCCCTATTGGTTGTCGAAGGCAGGATTAAATCGTGTCAACCGGAATGATCAGATGCCATTTATTTTCTACATGCATCCCTGGGAAATTGACGAAGGACAGCCAAAGATAAAATCGAGTAGACTCTCTGAGTTCAGGCACTATAACAATATTGATAAATTTGAAGCCAGATTGTTGAAACTGATAAGGGATTTTGAGTTTTCGACTGTTTCAGATGTACTGCAGCGTTTAGATTTTGATGTATGATCGAAAATGATAGGCCGAAATAACTAATACTTGTATTGTTCGCCCGAAGAATAGTAAGGCGTATTGGTTGCCAAAAACTGTTGCGGGTTGTAAGGGAAAAAATGAGGCCGCTATCAATTCAGCTCAGAAATCAGTTCATATCCTGATGCTCTCTCCCCACGTTCACCACCGTTCCATAACGGATAGGAGTGGACTTTCAATTCGTATAGCGATCGTAATAACCATCCCTAATTCATCTGCTAAGCTAAATCGTTTCTGAGCTGCTGAATCTCATAGCCGAGATATCAACGATTTTTTATCAGTTGGTCTACTCAATGGGATCTGCCACAGTTCCATCATACAGCGACTGAGGGATGAAAGGTTGCTTTAATAAGGCTGCCGATATGGTATAGAAATCAACACCTGCAGTGGTGATCGCGTTCCTGTGCCCAGCCGGATTGGCTTTTCGTTAATCATGGTGCAATGCACTAAGATTGCCGGAGAAGCACTAAGCTCGAGACAGTTATAAGAATGTCGTCAAAGCTAATAGATCGAACTCGTACGATCAGTATTCAATGTACACCCACCAAGATCGTTAGGCAGGTGATGCGTATCTTTGCAGTCACTGTATGAATAAGAGCCTATCTGGAATGAGGCTTCGCTCCAGAGGGCGCAATTTTAGGCCGTATCCGATCGATTTCTTCTCTCATAAATTCAGTTCTGAGATAGGTGATGAGTGGGTTAACGAGGCTAAAAGATTACCCGCCAAAGATGATAACGACAATTTAAAGGTGCTAATTGATAGGCAGAAGATTCCTGTAATATTATAAATAAATATTATGAATAGTTTAATAACCATAATTAAATTATTATAATTTATTGCGTGCAACGACTCAGAAGCGCTTGATGCTGCTTTGAATGTAAAAATGCTTGTTTTAAAAATGGTTTAACCTAGTCTTAACTTATGTGATGAACGGGATGATAGGGATTGTAACCAGCTGCCAATAGTGCGGAAGGGGGATTCAGATCAATTGGGGTTCTGTTTGTCTAGTGTGAAACTAAGTAACATCTGAACTCTATTACAAAAAACTGAGCTGGATCGAGGGATGAAGTATCGATATACAGGGTGCGCCAACTGTTATCATCCACTTAAAAATTCTTTAAGGGCACACAGAGATCGCCTTCCATTGAGATTTCATCTTGAGCAGTGGATGGCTTGGCGTTTTGAAAATGATGGATGCGTGGGGGATTTGTAGAAATCGATGTTGTTGCTGAAACAAATTGGGTGTTTCAAACAGGATGGCATCAAAGTGCCTGATTTTCGACGAACCCTTTCAGGGTTGGTTGTGTGGTTATTTGTCTCTACGATCGCGTATGCTTCTGAAAGTCTGGTAATGGGGGTGCATCCATACCGCCCACACAATGAACTGAAAGAGATGTTTCAGCCGTTGGCGAATTACCTGAGTTTGGAGTTGGGTCAGAAGATCGAGGTTAGAATCGGGGATTCCTACCAGTCTCATCATGACGCGATTCTCGCCGGCGATGTTGATTTTGCCTATATCGGGCCTTCGTTGTTTGTTAGTTTGACGCGCTCTACTAACGATATTCCGGTATTGGCAAGATTGGAGGTAAATGGTAAACCGACATTTACCGGGAAAATTATCGTCAGTAATGATAGTGAGATTAATGACCTTGAAGATCTCAAGCAACGACAATTTGCCTTTGGTAGCAGATCTTCAACCATGAGCCATTTGGTACCTAGACAGATGCTCTATGAGGCTGGTATCGATTTAGATGATTTAGCCGGCTATCGCCACTACAGTAACCATAATAATGTCGCTTTGGCGGTGCTTGCAGGTGATGCCGATGCAGGTGCAGTGAAAGAAGCGGTTTATGAAAAGTATAAGAGGCATGGAATCGTAGCCATTAAGACAACAGATGCAATCTCTGAGCATCTTTTTATCGGTGCGCTGAACACAGGCAGCCAGTTACTCAATGATTTGAAATCAGCACTGTTAAAACTCGACCACAAAAACAGTCAAACTGCGTCGGTTCTGAAACCTATTAAGCAGACAGCAACTGCGCTGGTGAAAACCAATCATCAGGACTACGACGGTTTGAGGGGAATTCTAAATACTCTAGAGCAGAGAGGTGTCCAGTGGTAGAGCATGTAAATCGCAAGCCATTCCTACTGCTTGTCAGTATCTCTACGCTGTTCTTCATGATTCTGTTATTCGGTACGATATGGGTGTTCGTCAAGCATCAGCACGAGCATCACATGGAGGTAACCAAAGCACTTGCCAGAGGGCAGATGGAAGTCATCTCTTTTATTACCCAGGAAGAGTTGCAAAAAGGGAACTACGACTCTATCGCACTATTATTCAAGCAGTGGGCGAGTCAGTATGTTGAAGTGGATGAGGTGGAATTGATCTCAAAAAATGGATTTATGATTGCCGGTTATGGCCCGCTGAATCCGGCTGATAGAAGATTTGTAACGGATAAGGAAATTACCTATTCCTATCGGGGTAAAGCCAAGTTGATGATGGCTTACAGCCTGGAGGGAGCGTACCAGTTGACCAGTGATCTTATTTTTCAAATGATCCTGGCAGGTTTGAGTATCTCTTTCGTCTTTTCACTGCTTTTCTATCTCTTTGCTTCGCGTAGACAGGAAGCGGGTCTTCTTTCCGCTATGGTTGAAGAGCTGAGAGATGCAGAATCACGTAATAAACGACTGGCTGCATATCCTAAGGCTAATCCTAATCCAATCGCTGCGTTTGACCTGGATGGTAAGGAAATATTTTGCAATCCGGCATTCAAACGATTGATCGGTCTATTGCATGCGAAAGATAGTAGCATCTTATTACCGGATGACCATACTGAGATTCTCAGGAGAGTCGGGAGTGGAGAGAATCAACTCTATGCAGAAGTGGATACTGGTTACAAACACCTACTTCTGCACTACCAATGGATTGGTCTCGTGGAAGAGGTCTATGTCTATATACAGGATGTAACTGCGTTGAGGCTTGCTGAGCAGGCTTTGATCAATGAGCGAAATCAGGCACGTACAACATTGTCATCGATTGCAGATGCTGTTGTGACAACAGATGCAAATGGTCGTGTTGTCTATTTGAATGATTCTGCTTTGAAAATACTAGATCAGGATGCCGATTCGGTGATTGGGAAACACCTTGAGGCGGTATTTGTCCTGTTGGATGAAGAGCGGGATACTCAAATTGATAACCTGCTAGTGCAGTGTCAGTTGAATAAGACAGGGGCAGTCGTGAGTCAGTTGGCTCGTTTGGCATTGGTTGATGGCAACAACCTGCATGTGAATGTGACTGCAAATCGGATTCTCAGTAATGATAAGGAGATGTCAGGTGTCGTTGTTGTTATCAGAGATGTGACAAGAGAAAGGCGGTTGCAGGAGGAGCTGTACCGACAGGCCAGCCATGACAATCTTACTGAGCTGCTGAATCGTAGCGCTTTTGAGTCGCATCTGGAACAATCTCTGGAATCGGCGAGAAAACGAGGCCATCAACATATCCTCTGCTTTATGGATTTGGATCAATTTAAGGTAGTAAATGATACTTGTGGCCACGTGGCCGGAGATGAGCTGTTAAGACAGATTGCAGCAATCATGCGGCGTCATTTTCGTGGAAGCGATGTACTTGCGCGAGTGGGTGGGGATGAATTTGGTGCGATTTTAACTGATTGTCCTCTTTCCATGGCTCAGGATCGGGTAAATGGATTACGCAAAGAGATTCAGGAGCATACCTTTACCTGGCAGGAGCATAACTTCCGCATCAGTATCAGTATTGGGATTGTAGAGATCGATCAATACAGCGAGAGTATTGGAATGCTGATGAGTTCAGTGGATGCGGCCTGTTACTCTGCCAAGGATTCTGGCAGAAATTGTATCACTGTCTATCAAAGAGACAGCAGTTCCACTAAGCAGCTGTTGGGGCAAATGCAGTGGGTTTCACAAATAAACAATGCGCTAAGTCAGGATCGATTGGTTCTCTATGCGCAGCCTATTGCAGACTTACAGAGCGATGAGTTGGTGATCAAGGGCATTGAGATATTGGTCAGGATGAGATCTCAGGAAGGAGAGCTTATTCCACCGGGGGCTTTTCTACCATCCGCAGAACGGTATGACTTAATAGATCGTATCGACTACTTTGTGGTTGAGAAAGTTATGCAGCTTCTGACCCAATCTGGCTCCGATTACCCTGACTGTTTCATCAATATCTCAGGAATGACATTAAGTCGGAATGAGCTTTCAAACAAACTCAAATTGTTGCTGGAGAAGTACGCGATAAACCCACAAAAGTTGGTTTTCGAGGTAACAGAGACAGCAGCGATACAAAATTTAACCAGCGCACTGAATACTATCAACGAGTTGAAAGAGCTTGGTTGCCGCTTTGCATTGGATGATTTTGGCTCTGGTCTCTCATCGTTTGGTTATCTCAAGAATCTGCCAATCGATTTTGTTAAAATCGATGGAATGTTCGTAAAAGAGATAAATAAGAATCCTGTGGATAAGGGCATGGTGGAAGCGATTAAGACAGTTGCCGATACTATGGGGTTGGTTACCATAGCTGAGTTTGTCGAGGATAGTTTGATACAGGAGGAGCTTAAAAGGATTGGTATCTTTTTCGGTCAAGGTTACAGTATTGCTCGTCCGAAGCCGATCGAGGATTATTTAAAAAATAGGAAAGGACACAATAATATCATTTGGTTATCGACGTAAGATGCAGCATAATTATTTTATAGATTTATATTAAGATTATCTGTGTGGTATAGTCAGAGGAAATGTTGTATTAATTAATGATTCTCAGTATTTATCATGACTGATGCCACAGTAACCGAGAACAAAGTGACTTCATGGCGGAGGTGGATAATATGAGTAGATGATAACTATAAAAGTACATTTCAAATATGATAGTTTAGGGAATCTTAGGTTAGATGGCTGCATGGATAAAGAGATAACCCATTCATTCTACTCTATAACAGCATGGATTTTACAGCGACTCATATACCCCTTGTGTCGCTTTTATTACTTTAAAATAAGAGGCGTAACTCTTATAGATGTGTCTGGTATGAAAAATGCGGATACACCTCTATTATTGGCTGTAGCGCCTCACACCAAGCATTCAGATGTAGTGATCGTTCCAGCTTCTGTTCCTTTTCATTTGTTACCTGTCAGGTGGTTAGCTGATGAAAAAATCTTTACCAATCAATTAAAATCTTACTGGTTAAAGCTATGGGGAGCTGTTCCAGTAAAAAGGGATCGTCATGGCGAACTGAGAATTGATGATATAGATACGATTATTGAATTTACTGAAAGTGGTAAATGCGTAGGAATCTTCCCTGAGTGCTGCTTAGTAGGAGGGCACTTTGGTGAATTACACCAAAGCTTGATATCTAAAGCCTTAAAGAGAAGATTACCTGTCTACCCTATCGGTTTAGGATTTTCAGAGTTATCTTCCGTTGGTGACAAACTCATGGTTGAGCGTATAAAAGAATCTGTTCAGATTGGCGAGATTCTAACTAAGCCAGAGGATCTGCTGGATAGGTGGACGCACTTGTAGGGCGTTCATGTTTTGGATTACTCAATAGGCATCTGACCAGGTTCGAATGGATTGAATGAGAGATGATGGTATAAGTCACTCTCAGCTTCTGATCAGCCACCATAATCCATGATTTGATCATGTGGAAGGTATTCCGCTACATCACTATGTAAGAATCTTAGTATAACGAAACTGTCGCCAGGTCCACCGTCGACCATTTCAGCATCAGCCTGACCAAGGTGGTTATAAATATCCCCATCTGGAAATCCGTAGTTGGCATAGACGTATGGAGGAGTTCCATAGTTGTATGAAAATGCAAAAAAGATATCGATGTCATCAATTCCTTCATCGCTGGCACCAGTGCTTAGATCACTACCTGAGTTACAATTTATACTGATGCTCTGACTTAGCACCTGTTGCTCTTCCACTTCACCGTTATTGGGGATCATGTCCCTGTCTATGGGAATATTTCCCGCAAAGTCAAATCGGATATAAATAAATAGTTCGTCAGCTCCCATTGATAATGCAGTCAGGTCAACAGGGTACTAGTACTCTGGTGCGCCGCCTGGCGTTATCTGTTGATCAGGGGCATCTTCGATATAGTTAATGCTATAAATAGAGCTAATATATTCAGGTATTTCTTTAGTATCTCAGTGATACACAACCACAGGACATCATGGCTCTGTCTCTGTGGCTGTGTCGTGTGAGGTCAGATGAGCCATAAATTATCGTGAGCTCATGTGGCCTTCACTACAGTCTCTTTTTTCTTCTGTTTAGCGAGAGCATGCCTACTAAACCAGAACCAAATAACCAGACTGCAGCAGGAACTGGCACAGCGCTTACATCATTACCATCGGACACATCGAGTTGAATATCGATTGTGGTCGGTAGAAGTGATCCACCTGCAAGAAAGGCGTAATAGTGCTCAGTGGGATCAAAATTTCTTGGATTCAGCGACCCGGTAAGGTCATTCGTTGCGTCAGGTGCAATATAGTTCGAGCCCCAACTGTAGATCTCCCAGCCCACGACATTGTCATTAAAAAACTGGGTTACATCTACATTTGTATCAGACAGGGCAAGAAAAGCACTGGGATCATTGTAGAGAGCATCATTAGGATCTGTGGCGAGGGCAAAACCCAATGTAGTACCTAATGTGGTATAGCTGCTGGTCGTCAATTGGATATCCATCTGCCCATCCCAACCACTACCAAGGTCGACTCTGATGATATCTGCTGCGACGGTACCTGTGGCGCCATTGATATTAACCGGGTATTGAGGATTGGTAAGATCCAGCTGGGAGCTATACTGAGCGGTAGCTGCCATGGTAGTGCAGCTGACTAACGTCATCATTGCGGCGATCCATTTCATGTAATTTCGATACTTCATTTACATCTCCTTGTTCTTGATTAGTGGAAGTAACTTTGCCTAACACAGTTGATTCTTATCAACCGATGCGGTTATGACGATATCGAGTTGATACATAATTAAACACTAGGGTTTACCCTATTCTGTGAAACGAAGCAGCGTATGAAATGTGAAACAATCGACCCTTTAATAACCTTGTGCCAACCAGGTTCAGTGTGGATTTTTCAACGTAAATAATGAAAGGCCAGTTGAGAATCGATGTGAAGAGAGATGATTGGGGGCTTGTCTATTTTTAGCGGGATATTTCAGTTAAAGTGCTGGTCCAGATTTCCCTAATCCGTTAGTTAGACTTAAATGTCTCACTAAAGATCCAGAAAAACATGGGTTTCAGCTATGTGAGAATCAATGAAACCCGTTTACAATATCGATAAACTGGAAAGGCGGATTTTCAATCAATAACGACTCAACAGCGTGCTAAGACCATGACAGACAGAATATACAAAGGTATTCACAACGATCCCAAAGGCGCCATGAATCCCACCGGAAACATCATCCGGGATGCCTGGGTTTTTGGATTGATTCCGGAAACTGAGACCTGCGAAGGTTGGACGGTTCAGGGGATCACCGATCTCTATGACAAGGTTACTCTAGAGTGGGAGAAATATGGACACTTGGTGTCGAATCTACCGGAGGATCTAGCCGAAAGACACAGCCGAATCTATCAACAGGCGATCAGCCAGGCAAAGGCCAAAGGCTGGGATCCTGAATTGGGTGATGATGACTGAGGTTTGTAGATATGGGGGAAAATCTCAGCGAAATATTCTTTCGCCCGGATGAGCTGGCTTGTGAACGTTTGACCATTCCGGCTCCTCTCTACAATCAGTGTCGGCTAATTTTGAGTCGCTGTCAGTATGAACATGTATTTGTCCCGGTTCGTACCATGCAGATACAGGCGGTGCTGGATGAGAACGAGGTAATTTTTATCGATAACCTGGCCTATGCGGTTAAGGATGGCCAGGGTGGTAAGCTGATTCGATTGGCCTGGAAGTTTCGTCGTGATCTCGATCGGGATAATCTGACCGAACCGGCGCCAATCGATATGATCTATTACGACGAGAAAGCCAGGGAGCTTCATAATCGTCTGATCGGCGAGTTTAAGAAAGCCATGGATCTGCTTGAGGAAAGGGCCAAAGAGCATGGCTGTGAACCCAAAGTCAAACGGGTCCTGCCCTTTCCAAAAGCAGATTCCTGATCAGAGTCAGCTGTCTCGGTTAGCCAGTCAGTGCGGCGAACACACTGGGTAGTCTTTCCGGCAGGCGTTCCACATTATCCACGATCGAGTAGCCGTTCTCACCAAAGATTCTGGAGACATAGCGATCAGCGTTGGGATCAAGGGTCAGGCAATAGGTATAGACGCCCTGCATGGCCAGGTCCTCAACCGCCTTTTTGGCATCGTGTCGAAGGTATTGAGGATCCCGCTCATCGATATCTGCTGGCTCTCCGTCGGTAACCAGTAGCACCAGTCTTTTTTGTGCATTTTGCTCGGTCAGATGCCAGCCGGCATGACGCAGTGCCGCCCCCATACGGGTGGAGAGCCCACCCTTCATGCCCGCCATGCGTGCTTTGGCTACATCGTCATAACTCTGATCGAAGTCCTTGAAGCGATAATACTGCACATCATGACGACCATCCGATGCAAAGCCGTGAACGGCAAAGTTATCACCAATCGAGTCGATCGCCCAGGAGAGCAGTCCGGCAGACTCCCGGGTCAGGTCGAGAATGCTTTCCTGATCCTCATAACCCTCTTCACCTTCGGCGATGTCGCCAATCTTTTCATTGGTCGATTCAGAGAGGTCGAGCAACAGTACGATCGAGAGATCGCGAACATGGCGTGTGATGCGAATGTTGATCCGTGGGTCGGGCATAACGCCTCGGCGGATGTCGATCATTGACCGAACAGCCGCGTTAAGATCCAGCTCTTCCCCCTCTTCGTACCCCCTGCGCCGTACAATGCCCTGGGGCTGCAGCGCATCGATCAGATGGCGGATACGCGAAGCGATTGGTTTGTGCTTGGTAAGGATCTCGTCCATGATTTCGGGATCGCCAACGCCTTGCTTGCGCTCAATGACGGTTGCCCATTCGGGACGCGCAAGCTGTACATGGTAATCCCACTCATTGTAGTGGTAGGGATCGGATACAGGCTCCACGCCTTCCATCTGATTGTAACTGACTCCCATGTCTTCGTAGGGGAACAGCTCAGTGGAGAGCACCAGGATCTCATCCGGATTGTCGTGAGTCATCTCTGAGTCGAGGTCGTTGACGAACTCCATCAGACTGACGTACCGACGAACCGTCTTCTGTGAAGTCGGCAGGTAGTCGATGCCCTGGGATTCGAACATGTTCTCAGAGAAATCCCAGAAATAGCGGTTGTCGTCCCGATATGGGATCGGCCACTCGGAGAGGATGCGCACACTGGGAATCTTGGCGATTTCGGTAATTTTGTTGTAGAAATCGATACCAGCCATCCAGGACAAGCGTGGATTGTAGGGGTCCTCTTCCAATTTGGTTACGAATTCATCGGCCGTCTGATTGATTACATCAAGCTCATCACGATAATCGCGATCCATGATGGCGCGGGTTGTTCGCATCATCAGGTCCATGGTCTCGTGCGGCTTGCCATAATCATCGTTCTCACCAGGCTCGGAGGTGAAGAACTGCAACCAGAGTTTGCGTAAACCGGGAAATGCGCTGTAGGCAAGGTACTCGACGCGAGCATCCTCGAACAGTTCGATCATACGCATTTGTGCCTGTGAGAGTTGCTCTGCAGAGATCGGTTCACGGGTATAGACCATGTGCGCAGCTGCATGAGCTGCAGTGGCCCGATAGACCTCCATGCCATGAATGCCACGGAATGGATCGAAGGCATCCGGAACGTGGATCTGAAAACTCTCGATATAGGGTCGAATGCCCTGACGGGATTCGAAGTCGCCTGCCGTGGGTCGCATGAAAAAGGCGCGTGCCCAGAGTGCGCGCAAGTAGAAGTTGAGCTTGCGCTGATTATCGATGAACAGGGTACCGCGTCTTTCAGACTGGAGAATCGAGCGGGCTGACTCGGTCTGCAGGCCAAAGTAGGCCAACTGCCCATCCAGGTCACGCTGATGCGCCTGTGCTCCCCACATCACCCAACGACGAAGTCCGCCCAGAGTCAGCTTGGAGAGGAGTTCGTCCAGGTTCTCCATCATCGGACGCAGACCCCTTGGGGCTTTGCCTGTCATCTGGTGCAACAGCTTGAGAAAACCGCGCATGACATCAGCATCGCCGAGGCGTGAGGCTGCTAGTGGTAGGCTGGCCACAATCAGGGTGATGACACTGCCGGAGGTGTGCGAAGCCAGTTTCATCATCGCTTCGACGATATCGGGGATGATGTCCTCACCCACCTCTTTGGCAACCCCCGGCATTTCCTGTACATAGGTCAGTACCAAGTCCTGGCCACGACCCAGAGTACAGAAGGCGCGCATACCTTCCAGGTAGTTTTGCAGGCCACGCGGCGACATGACCCGTTGGGCCTCATGGTAGGATGACTCAAGTGCCTCAAAGTGCTCGTGGTCGCCCTCATCGAGGCAGGTGATATATTCCGAAAAATTGACGCTCATGGTTCTCTCCGGACGCAAATTCCGCCGAGGTACGCAGAGGCCGCAGAACAAACAGCTGATACAGATGGGTAAGAATCAGTGTCTGCAGACTGAAAGGGGCTTTCCGCCCAGGCGCCTACCTCTTGGGAAGGCACTCTTTCAAATCGATACACGACATGAGTCATTGATTGAACCCTCTGCGCAGTCTGCACTCCTGTACGGTCTCCGCGTCCAACGCGCATCAGAAATAGGTGTTGACCGCAGCACTCAGGGTGTCGCGCATATCCGGATCATCGGTAAGCGGGGTGACCAGGGCCATTTGACACGCTGACATTGGGTCGATGCCTTTGGAAACCAGCTGTGCCGCGTACACCAGCAGTCGGGTAGACATGCCTTCATCCAGGCCATGACCTTTAAGGTTTCGAGAACGCTGAGCGATCTGTACCAGCTTGCCGGCAGTCTCCGCGTCTACGCCGCCTTCATGCTGTACGATCTCGGTCTCGGTTTCGGTTTCCGGATAGTCAAAGTCCATGCCGCCAAAGCGTTGTTTCGTGGACTGTTTAAGATCCTTCATCAACGACTGATAGCCCGGGTTGTAGGAAATAACAATCTGGAAATCCGGATGTGCCTTGACCAGTTCGCCTTTCTTTTCAAGCGGCAGTTCGCGACGGTGGTCGGTCAGCGGGTGAATCACCACAGTGGTGTCCTGACGGGCCTCGACGACTTCATCGAGATAGCAGATGGCACCAATCCGTGCAGCCACGGTCAATGGTCCGTCCTGCCACTTGGTGCCGTTGATATCGAGTAGGAAACGTCCAACCAGATCGGAGGCGGTCATGTCTTCATTACAGGCAACGGTGATCAACGGCTTGTTCAGCTTGTACGCCATATATTCAACAAAGCGTGATTTACCGCAACCCGTTGGGCCTTTGAGCATGACCGGCATGCGCGCATCGTAGGCTGCCTGGTACATCTCGACTTCATTACCTACGGAGCGGTAGTAAGGCTCTTCTTTAATCTGATACTGGTCTGAGTTGATATCGCTCATGATGTCCTACCTTTTTGTAATCAGGTTGTTATTCGCCAGGATGCCAAAGGCACCGCAGGGGTAATAGTTGAAAGCTGGTTTTCCGAAACCCTGACACACTGTTTTGGAAAACCAGCTGACTTTGAGCAGCTGTTTCAAAAAAAAGCCCCGCCGCCCAGGGTAGGGGGGCGGGGCCCTTCGACTAAGCTTCTGTGATCAGAACTTAGACAGTTTCACCACGGTAGATAACCATGGACGCACCGGCGCACTGGGCGTAGTTGTCCAGGCCCAGCAGGCGTACGTGGTTCTTCGGGTGAGCCTGGTGGCAAGCTTCACACTCGGCTAGGATGGCGTCAACGTCGGTCTCACCGAACATCGGAAGTTTCCACATGTACCAGTAGCTGCCACTCGCATTTTCTGGTTCAGTATGTTCGATGGATGGGTTCCAGCCTTTGGATACGATGAACTCGATCTGGGTACGGATCTGGTCAGCATCCATTGAAGGCAGGTAGGAGAAAGTTTCAAACTTGCGGCTATCTGCATTGGCCAAGCTTGACTTGTAGTCTTGCATATCACTCATTGGTATATACCTCTAACTGTTCGAATTTGATTGAGTCGTTCAGCCGGTGGTCGGGTGCCGACCACCGCTGAACTGGTCATTACTTGTGAGAAACGTCCAGCTTGTCGACGGTGTCGAATTCGAACTTGATCTCTTTCCAGGTTTCCATGGCGGCTTTCAGCTCAGGGCTGGAAGCAGCAGCATTGGTAAGGATGTCCTTACCTTCCTTCTCCAGCTCACGGCCTTGGTTACGAGCTTCAACACAGGCTTCAACCGCAACACGGTTAGCAGCGGCGCCAGCAGCGTTGCCCCATGGGTGACCCAGGGTACCACCACCGAACTGGAGTACAGAGTCGTCACCAAAGATGTTAACCAGTGCAGGCATGTGCCATACATGGATACCACCGGAAGCAACCGGCAGTACGCCAGGCATGGAGCCCCAGTCCTGATCGAAGAAGATACCGCGTGAGCGGTCTTCTTTGACGAAGGAGTCGCGCATGATGTCGATCCAGCCCAGGGTCGCGTCACGGTCGCCTTCCAGCTTACCGACAACGGTACCGGAATGCAGATGGTCACCACCGGACAGACGCAGGATCTTGGTCAGTACGCGGAAGTGGATACCGTGGTGCGGATTACGGTCGAGGACCGCATGCATGGCGCGGTGAATGTGCAGCAGCATGCCGTTGTCCTGACACCATTGAGCCAGCTGGGTGTTTGCAGACCAGCCACCAGTGATGTAGTCATGCATGATGATCGGCGCGCCGATTTCTTTTGCGTATTCAGCTCGCTTCATCATTTCGTCGGAAGTCGGTGCAGTAACGTTCAGGTAGTGACCCTTGCGTTCGCCGGTTTCAGCTTCCGCTTTCTGAATCGCTTCCATGACGAAGTCAAAACGATGTTTCCAGCGCATGAAAGGCTGGGAGTTGACGTTCTCGTCATCCTTGGTGAAGTCGAGACCACCACGCAGACCTTCATAGCAGGCACGGCCGTAGTTTTTAGCGGACAGGCCAAGCTTTGGCTTGATGGTACAACCCAGCAGTGGACGACCGTACTTGTTCAGCATATCACGCTCAACCTGGATACCCTGAGGTGGTCCATTACAGGTCATGACATAGGCAATTGGGAAGCGGATGTCTTCCAGGCGCAGTGCACGCAGGGCCTTGAAGCCGAAAACGTTACCAACAAGAGAGGTCATGACGTTAACGACAGAGCCCTCTTCGAACAGATCGATCGGGTAGGCTACGAATGCGTAGAAACAGGTGTCGTCGCCAGGAACGTCTTCGATGGCGTAGGCACGACCTTTGTAGTGATCCAGGTCGGTCAGCAGGTCGGTCCATACAGTAGTCCAGGTACCGGTAGAAGACTCAGCGGCCACAGCGGCTGCCACCTCTTCACGTGGTACGCCCGGCTGAGGGGTAACTTTGAAGCATGCCAGGATATCAGTATCCAGTGGCGTGTACTCGGGCATCCAGTATGTCTCGCGGTACTCTTTTACACCCGCATCATATTTCTTGGCCATTATAGCGATTCCTCCAAATTTAGGATTGCGTTGCCTTGAAATACAGCCGGTAGTCAGTTAACCGGCTGTAAGTAAATGTTTCATGTATATGCTCAATTAAAGTTTCAGCATATGCTCAATCAAGGTGCAGCTAGTATAGGTATCTCAGAGCTTAAGGGAAGTCAGATCTTTTAATCGAAATCATAAATAAAAACTTATACTATAATGGAGTCATAATCATATTTTCTGATACTTGGATCGGTAGATACCTCTGGAATGCACGTAACTCTCCGTCAATTAAAGGTTTTTGAGACCGTCGCCCAACATCTCAACTACACTCAGGCCGCCAAGGCGCTGCATCTGAGCCAGCCGGCCGTGTCGATGCAGGTCAAACAGTTGGAAGAGTCGGTGGGTATGCCCCTGTTCGAACATGCGGGTAAAAAGATCCAGCTGACCGAGGTCGGGCGGGAAGTGCATCAATACGCCCGCACGATCTTTCAGACCTTTGAAGAGATGGAGGATGTGGTGTCAGCCTTGAAAGGGCTCGATACCGGGCATCTGGATATCGCGGTGGCGAGTACCGTCAACTATTTCGCCCCCAGGCTGTTGGCGGCGTTCAGCCGCAGTTTTCCCAGTATCGATCTGCGTCTGGATGTGACCAATCGTGAGCGGTTGATGAGCCTGCTGCAGAATAATGAGACCGATCTGGTGCTGATGGGGCGGCCTCCGGGGGATATCGATCTGGAATTCAAGCCTTTCATGGATAACCCTTTGGTGGTGATCGCACCACCGGGCCACCCTTTGCAGAATCAACGGAATATTCCTGCCAAGCGTTTAAGTGAAGAGGTTTTCATCATGCGTGAGGCGGGGTCGGGCACGCGATTGGCCATGGAGCGCTATTTCGACGAGCAGCAGATTGAGATCAGACCCGGTATGCAGATGACCCGTAATGAAGCGATCAAGCAAGCGGTACGTGCGGGGATGGGGCTGGGTGTGGTCTCCACCCACACGATCGAGCTCGAGCTGGAGACAGGGCGCTTGGTGGTGCTCGATATCGAAGGTTTTCCACTGCAGCGCCACTGGTACCTGGTTTACCGTAAAAACAAGCGCTTATCTCCGGCTGCCCGGGCATTTTTCGATTTTGTGATGGCGGAAGCCCAGCACATCAAAGATGCGCCGGTTTGAATGCAGGAGTGGCAGTGAAAGGGTATAATCACCATTTAAGGTCCACTGTTTCACGGCGTCGCTGCAACAGGCCGGTTTTTCCCCTTGCAGCGGTGAAACAGCAGCGGACTTTAAAGCATTCTGCCGATTCTAGATTCGATCATAGGTTTCTGCAGTAGAGGGGCTGTCGGGCAGAGGGCAGCTTCAATTTCAGACTGTATCATCAAGGAGCCATCCTAATCATGTCAGATCAGGGCACGACGGGTAACACCCCCAAGAGCATGGGTGACTATCCAATCCTGAGCCAGGTTAACTACCCGGGTGATTTGCGTAAGCTGGACCCGATCAAGCTGCGTCCACTGGCGGTGGAAATGCGGCGATTTCTCATCGACAGTGTAGCTCAGACCGGAGGGCATCTGGCGGCTGGATTGGGGGTAGTGGAGCTGACCATTGCCCTGCACTATGTGTTCAATACCCCCTATGACCGGCTGATCTGGGATGTGGGTCATCAGGCCTATCCACACAAGATTCTCACCGGGCGGCGCGAACGTATGGGGAGCCTGCGTAAAAAAGGTGGGCTATCCGGTTTTCCCAAGCGTAGCGAGAGTGACTATGACGCCTTCGGCACCGGCCACTCCAGCACCTCCATCGGTGCCGCACTGGGTATGGCGGTGGCCGCCAAACAGAAGGGGGAGAACCGCAAGGTTGTCGCCATCATCGGCGATGGCGCCATGGGGGCCGGGATGGCCTTTGAGGCCCTCAATCAGGCTGGCGCCCTGGATCAGGATCTGCTGGTGATCCTCAATGACAACGATATGTCGATCTCCGAACCCGTGGGTGGGTTCAGTAATCACCTGGCGAAACTGCTCTCCGGCAAGGTCTATACCAGCATGCGTGAGGGTGGCAAATCTGCGCTCAGCCATCTGCCCCACCAGTTAAGCGATCTGGTGGGCAAATGGGAGGAGCATATGAAGGGCATGGTGATGCCAGGCACCCTGTTTGAAGAGATGGGCTTTAACTATATCGGTCCCATCGAAGGGCATGACTTCGATACCCTGATCACCACGCTGCACAACATGCGGCATATGCGTGGCCCCCGTCTGCTGCATGTGGTGACCCAGAAGGGTAAGGGCTATATCCCGGCAGAGCAGGATCCCTGTGTCTACCATGGGGTGACTCCGTTCGATCCGGCCACCGGCAAAATGGAGAAAGGTACCAGCAGCAAGACCTATACCCAGGTATTCGGTGATTGGTTATGTCATGTTGCCGAGCAGGATGAAAAGCTGGTCGCCATCACACCGGCCATGAGTGAAGGCTCTGGCATGGTGACCTATGCCAAACGTTTTCCACAGCGCTATTTTGACGTGGGAATCGCCGAACAGCATGCGCTCACCTTCGCGGCCGGCCTCGCCTGTGAGGGGTTGAAGCCGGTGGTGGCGATCTACTCCACTTTTCTGCAGCGGGCCTATGATCAGTTGATCCACGATGTGGCCCTGCAAAATCTGGATGTCACCCTGGCTGTGGATCGGGCCGGGCAGGTTGGTGCTGACGGGGCGACACATGCGGGTTGTTTCGACCTGAGTTATGTCCGCAGTCTGCCCAATATGGTGATCATGGCTCCAGGGGATGAGCAGGAGTGTGATCGTCTGCTGCAAACCGGCTATGAGTATGAGGGGCCTGCGATGATCCGCTACCCCAGAGGAGCCGGTCCGGGGGTTGAGGTCGAGGTCGGATCAGCCGCATTGGAGGTCGGTAAGGGTGAAATCAGACGTACCGGCAAACAGGTGGCTCTGCTGGTGTTTGGCAGTCTGCTTGCCACCGCCCAGCAGGTTGCCGATCACCTCGATGCCACGCTGTTGAATATGCGTTTCATCAAACCGCTGGATGAGGCTCTGGTGCGGGAGATGGCTGCCAGCCATGAAATTCTGGTCACGCTTGAGGAGAATGTGGTTCAAGGTGGTGCCGGCTCTGCGGTCAACGAGTTCCTTGCGGCCAAGGGTATTCAAGTCAATCTGATCAATCTGGGGTTGCCCGATCGTTACCTGGATCATGCCAGTCATCAGGAGCAGTTGACGGAAGCCGGATTGGACTATGCGGGTATCCTCTCGGCCATTGAAAGGGTCAGTCATTCATCCAAGTTGCGTCTGGTCTGAGTTACGATGCTGCAGATCACCCCAATCAAAGCCTTTGATGACAACTACATCTGGACACTGAGAAATCCCGGCGCCTCAACGGCTGTTGCTGTTGACCCTGGAGATGAAACTCCACTGCTCGACTGGCTGCAGGAAAACTCACTGACGCTGAGCGCGGTACTGATCACCCATCGCCACTATGATCACGTGGGAGGGGTTCCGGAACTGCGGACGGCGTTTCCCGACCTGAAGGTTTTCGGTCCTGCCGGGGAGTCGATCAAAGGGGTAACTGAGCCTCTGCATGAGGGGGATCGGCCGCTGATTCCGGGTCTGGATGCAGATTTTCAAGTACTTGAGGTGCCTGGCCATACCGCCGGACATATTGCTTATCTGGGTGAGCAGGCGCTGTTTTGTGGCGATACTCTGTTCGCTGCAGGCTGTGGACGGGTATTCGATGGCACGATGGCGCAACTGGCGAACTCATTGCAGAGGATTGCGCAACTGCCGGCAGAAACCAAAATCTATTGCGCCCACGAATACACCCTCGACAATCTGGGCTTTGCCCGTTGGGTGGAGCCTCAAAGTGAGGCGGTCATGCAGCGTATTGAAACCGAACAGGGTAAACGACAAAACGGCGAGCCGACCCTGCCCTCTAGTCTGCAGCTTGAGTTGGCGACCAATCCTTTTCTACGCACTCAGGTTCCATCGGTAGTGGCGGCAGCGGAAAAAGTTGTTGGAAAAACCTTGACCGATCACGCAGAAATTTTTAAGGTTATCCGTCAATGGAAGGATAGGGAATATGATTGAGGGGAGGGAGTCTCTATGATCGACTGTTCAATTATTCCTTCATCACTGGTCATCCGCTTGTGCCAATCATGACCAGGGCTCGAGTCCAACAGTGAATGTGACATGAGTTTATCAAGGAAAAAAGTACCGCCAAGTCAGGGAAGACCGTATGACAACTGCTCCACAAACAGTCACCTTTGATCTTAAGCGTCTCCCCTTGGTGACGTTCACGCTGATTCTGATCAACCTTTTTTTCTATTCGATTTGGCATCAACCAACCATAATCGGTTGCATCGATTGCGGTTTTTATACCGGTAAGTGGATCGGTCTGACGTTGGTCAGCCATATGTTTGTCCACGCAGGATTACTGAATCTCATCAGCAACCTGCTGTTCTTGGCGCTGCTGGGTTATATGACCGAGAGACTGCTTGGCCGTCATCTGTTTCTCGCCCTCTATCTGGGATCCGGCCTGGTGGTGACCATTTTGGCACTGATGTTTGTACCAGAGACCCTGGTTCCAGGATTTGGCACCTCCGGGGCGATCTCGGGTGTGCTGGGGCTTTCGGCAGTGATTTTTGGTCATCGGCAGATTCCTCTGTTGAAACTGTCCAGTCGTTACACCAATGTACAGTCAATGCCGGTATTCGGTTTGCTGCCACTTTGGATAAGCATCGAGTTTATTCAGTTCATGGTCTACTCCAACAGTCAGATGAACTACCTGGTGCATATCCTGGGTTTGCTGATCGGTGCGGTGGTTGTGCTGGTGATCAAGAAAACTCATTGGGTGTCGAGTTTAAGTTTGTTTGATGGAGCAGCGATCGCCAAAGACATCGATGCTGAATTGGATCGAGCCGGAGTCTATTTTGGTGAGCAACAATTCAGTGACGCATTGAAGGTACTCAGGCAAATCTATCGGGAGGCGTGTGGTGACTTGAGGTTTTTATCGCTCTACTATCAGTGTGGACGGCATTTTCCACAACAAGAGGATGTACATCGGGCTGCGCGAAAAATCTTCAGTCTGCCTGAGCGTGATAGCAAAACCGTTGATCTGATAGTCAAGACTTATCGTAACTATATCCGTTTAGCCGAACCTGGGCCCAGGTTCAATGAATCGATGCTGTTTCATCTTGCCGATCTTTTTGTCGATCGTAAATGGGGTAGTGAGTTGGATAAGATCATGTTGCTGATGCGGAAGAAGCATGCGGCCTGTCTGTTCGACAGTAATCTGCCTTATCGGTATGCAAAGCTGCTGGATGAGCAGGGTCGAACCTCGGAAGGTCTCGATTACCTTAAAAACATCACCTAATGAATCTCCGTGTTGGTCGTCTCTGCGACACAGATGTTACAACAGTGAGGGACCACTCTGTAGCCTGCAGTGAAGCGATTGTTATGGGCCACAATCAGATGCAATTCACCGCAAAGATTCATAATCTGCACAAGGCAATATTAAACAGGCCTGAATGGTGCTTACTCTTACCCTGTTTGGTGGGGCATGGCCCCACCCTACGCTCTGAAATCAATGGTAGGGTGGGGCCATGCCCCACCAAATACGTTTTGATTAAATACATTGAAGCCCATGGCGCGTACTGAGCCACCATCAGTTTTAATACTGATGGTAAGGTTAGTAATAGGGTGAAGCATTGCCATGATCATCGAATCTGCACAGACGCACTGATTTTTCCGGACAGCAGTGGCGGAAGGTTGGGATCCAGCTGCCTCACACCTGGAACTCCCCTCTACACTATATTCCGACCGACTGACCGTCCTTTCTTCTGCTCAACACGTTCGATGTTTTGAGACTAATCCTCCGGCACGCAGATCTTATTCCCGCCAACCGCTTTCAGTGTCCGGTAGAACAGAAAAGTGACAACCAGAGTCAGCACAGAGAGCAGCAGCCATCCAATAACAGCAAATCCTAACAGATCGGTTAATTCATACATCAGCAGGGTGGCAATGGTGATCGCAGCCAGTGGGAATGAGTAGGCCCACCAGGAGAGAAAGAACTGAAGTCTTGTAAAGCGAGGCGCCATACTCGCCAGCAGTAGGGTGAGGAACAGGCCGCTGTAGTAGAGCACATGGGCAAAGTTGTCCAATCCACCATTCAATTTCACGTAGGAGATGAAACCGACCGCCGGTGGTGCAATAAGAATGAAGAAGGTTGGCATCAATTTATCCGGCAGCGGATTATGAAACAGAACCCGATAGATGATGATGGTCAACAGCACCATCCAGAAGACAATGCCGATACTGAAAAAGAACCAGGAGATTTCATTGTGTCCATGGGTGGTACCGGCCACCGGTACCAGCACATTACCAACCACAGGAATAAACCAGGCCGGGTTGATATGGTTGATCTCAAACTTGTCGTGATGAATCCAGATATTCATGACGTAGAGTGTGAAAGCGAGATGCAGTGCGCTGCCGATTGACCAGAGTAGATAGGAGATCGATGGTAGCGTCTGTAACAGGGTGATCGACAACAGAATCAGGCTGATGGATACCGCTGGAAAGAAGTTGAGTTTGACCGGGTGATTGAGTTCCTTTACCACCTGTTGCGGATATCGGAACAGTTTTATGCTGTAGAGCCCGACCAACAAGATAAAGATTAGGGCCGTGAAGGGGATCAGGGCCATATCGATACGGATCGGTAATTCGAATCCGCTTTGGGCTTTCTCCCAGGCGATACAGAGACCGGCCAAACCCATGACCATCGCAAAGAATGAGATCGGAAAGTGTGCAAGACGTGGTGTTTCTTTCATGGGTTTGATTCCGGGATGGGCCAGCGTTAATTGTTGACTGAAATGGTAAGTTAAGAGGATGGTCGGGACATTGAAAATTCTCAAAACCCCTGGGATCCATCTGGGTATGGAGAGGTTGGCGGGATAAAAAAAGCCGCCAAGCCGGGAGGCAGGGCGGCTGTCTGGTTTGAGCGGTGTGAAATCAGACGTTACGGGCGTCCATCATGCGCTCAATGATCGGCTGCAGGACGATCTCCATTGAGAATCCCATCTTGCCGCCAGGCACAACAATGGAGTTGCGCCGAGACATGAAGGAGCCTTCAATCATCGACAGCAGATAAGGAAAGTTGATATCGAACTTCTTCGGATCACTGAAACGAATTACAACAAAGCTCTCATCCGGTGTCGGAATATCGCGGGCGATAAAGGGGTTCGAGGTATCCACCGTCGGTACCCGCTGGAAGTTGATGTCTGTGCGGGAGAACTGGGGCGTAATGTGGTTGATGTAGTCCGGCATGCGTCGCATGATGGTATCGACGATCGCCTCTTCGCTGTAGCCCCGCTCTGCGTTGTCCCGGAAAATCTTCTGGATCCACTCCAGGTTGACGATCGGTACCACGCCAACACCCAGATCGACATGTTTGGCAACATCCGTTTCACCATCCACAACCATTCCGTGCAGGCCTTCATAGAACAGCAGATCGGTACCCTGATTAATCTCCTCCCAGGGAGTGAACTCACCAGGTTTCTGATCACAGCCGAGTCGGGCATTGTGTTCAGCGGCTTCTTCCGGGCTATGGAGGTAGTAGCGTTTGTTGCCGCTGCCGGTTGCACCGTAGGTCTTGAAGAGCTCTGCGATCTTATCAAAATGGTTGGCTTCTGGGCCAAAATGGCTGAGACCATTTGCCATTTTCTCACGCATTTCCACACGGGTATAGCGGTGAAAGCTGTCGCCTTCTACGACGGCGGGTTTGATGCCGTCACGATAGAAGATGTGCTCGAATGCACGTTTAACAGTTGTGGTGCCAGCGCCTGATGAGCCGGTTACGGCCACCACTGGATGCTTCTTTGACATGTGCTTCTCCCTAATCTGATCATTGTAATGGTTATGTCCGGTGTCCCCTCTTGGGGGTGATTTTTCTCTGTCCGGACCGCATATTGTTGAAAAAATGGTTGCCAACTATAACACGGCATTTCCCCAATACCAGAGATTTGGCGGCACAGAACCACCCTTCGGTTTAACCTTTTTCACCAAGTCATTCGGCTATCCGGCGGATAAAAATATCATGCTGCGATGCAATATCCGCATTGCTTCCGAAGCCTCGGTTATGCCCTGGGTAGGGTATTCGGAATTTAACACGATATGGTGTATTTAGCCGCAAATGTCCGCATATTTACTGCAAATATCATGCAGATTTCCCAATATTGTTATGTCTCTGTTGTCTGCTTGATTGGGCGCTTAGCCATGACATTTTCGGGGTTGCGCTGACGACTCGGAATCATTGTGCCTCGCCAGTGACCCGGTTCAGCGGCTACTCATGAAACTCTGTTTATACGCAATGACTTGCGATCTTCTGCGGTTCTGCATTCCGTTTATTCGTGGCAAAAGACCCGCAATCGGCTGGGAGAAGGGTGTTGAGCCACCATGGCCCAACGAATCTTCAGTGCATAGTCAAGTGAATATGTCACATCGGGCGGATGCGCCTTTGCCTGGCTGGGAATGGCTTTCGTGCTGCATGCTATCTGGGCAGGCTCGCATCCAAGGCTTTAGGACAAGCTAATGAAAAATAATATAACCATTCCAGAGAAGGGGGAGGCGGGAGCAGACGAACTGATCCTTGCCCGAAGCGTTCTGTTGGCAAACATGTTTTCCGGAAAAGTGCCACCGGAGGATATTTTACGCTGTGTGCGCCGCTATTCAGAGGTCACTCACTGGGAAGAAGTTTTGTGCGCGGCAATCTACCCGAAAGCAGGAAAGCTCATCGCCATCGTCAGCCGACGCCAGCCTGATGGCTACAGTGGCATTCTGCGACGCCATGGGTCGGTGCAGTACGTAAGATTTTTTATTGACTGGGGAGATCAATCCGGTTTTCAGGCATTGGGGTTGAGCCATTTCAAGGTCTGTGATGCTACGCCGGATGAGTCCGAGGATCAGTTTCCGGTGTGTCATCTGGTGTCACTCGGTTTCAATGCTGATCGTTATTGGGAGTCGTTGATGCAAGGCTATCGGCCGGTCGTCCGGGCCGTGCTTTCGTGGAATCAGGTGCCAGAGTTGGATCCGGAGTTCGTACCTGTTTTCGGTAATCGAATCGATTCCCAGATTCAGGTCGAATCAGAGAAAGAGCTGCTGTTCCATTTCAAGATGCCGATCCGCGGTAGTCAACAGGGGGAAGGGCGACCACCCTGTGTGATGAGCGTGAGCTAGCCAGCCCCGGCTGTACCTTAGTGGGTACTGCTTTGTCAGCTCACCCTGATAATAAGCAGCACTAACAGATTCCCCCGCCACTCTATCGGCAGTAGCAGATCAATCCTTAGTGACAAGTGAATATGTCACACATTCTGAGTGTTCCATTCGATAACTTCCCAGGCCTGGGATTTGAAATCATAAAGTCATACCAGACGGAAGCGGCGCCGCAGAAGCAGAGAATGAATCGTTTCAATGGATAAAAAGTCTGGTACAGCCAAGTGAATCGGCTGAGTTGGGTAAGGAAGCCCAAACCTACAAAACAGACGGGGAGAGGAAGATGAATGTTCAGACTGATCGCGACATGTTCGTAAGTCAAGATGGACCGGGTTACGGATTCAATCAAATTGATACCACAGACTCACTGGGTGCTATCAACACATCAGGATCGATGACAGGCAAATACCTGTTCAGTCAGCTCGCACTGACAAAAACAGCGGGTGGTGAAAGTCTCGGCAAACGACAATTCGATCTTGTATTGGGTACACTGATCCTGCTGCTGGCAAGCCCGGTGATGTTGCTTACTGCCTCACTGATCTGGTTGAGCTCCATGGGCCGAGATCCGGTGTTTTACCGTCAGCTCAGGGTTGGACTGAAAGGTCGTGAGTTTTATGTCTGGAAATTCCGCAGTATGCGTACCGATGCAGAACGCAATGGTGCACAGATGGCTGCGAAAAACGATAACCGTGTAACTCGTATCGGTCGTTTCATCAGAAAGACCCGAATCGATGAATTGCCACAGCTGTGGAATGTATTTGTCGGCGACATGAGTCTGGTCGGTCCCCGTCCCGAGCGGCCGGAATTCGTATCCAGCTTCCAGCGCAAGATTCGCGGATATGCGCTAAGGCATCAGGTAAAGCCGGGAATCACCGGTTGGGCGCAGGTTAAGTATCCCTATGGTGAGACGGTGGAAGATGCCGCTCACAAACTCTACTACGACCTGACCTATGTGCGTAAGAACAGTGTGCTGTTCGACCTGATGGTGCTGCTGCGGACCATACCGGTGATCCTGACCGGGCATGGTGCACGATAGTTTGTATCTGTTTTTAATCCGCAAATGAACGCAAATAGTATTCGCGAATAGGATATTCATCGAGATTCAAGGCAGGGTATAGGGCATCCGCGCCCTGTCTTGCTTCTGACTCAAATAATATTCCGGGCTTGGGTTTTGCCTTTTTCAGAGTGTTACTATGTCACATTCAGGTCGGCACAAATCCACAACAGATTTTTAATATTTCTACAAGAATTAAAAGAAGCAGAACCGGTTTTTACTGGGACATAAAAATAGTTTGAGTTTCTATTATCCCGGTCAATACCGACTCCATGAGCCAGGGAAGGATATAAAGAAAAATCCGATTCGCAGTTGTTGATAACAATCGTACTCCAGAGGAGTTTGCAAAATGTTTCTTCCAACTGATCAAGCCCTGGCAATCGATATTCGCAGTAGTGCAGAGGTTATGTTGTATGGAGTGGCTGAAAGTGCGGATGCCCACATTCCTTACTATGGTGGGCCGATTGATGAGTGGAATGTATTTCAGCAAAGCTTTATCACCCATGGTAATACCAGTTTTATCAATGGTGTGTTTGATCTGATAAGAGAATATGGACTCTATCGGGACTGCTCGATTGTGTTGCTAACCAAGTCGAACCGTAAAGGGGTAAGGGCGGCAAGTCTGCTTCAAGTTGCTGGGTATAAAAATATACGCGTTGTTCAAAGAGTGGGTAACTCAGATAGCTTGGTGGAAACTGCTCGTAAAAAGCAGGTATATACTTGTGATAAAGAAGGGGTTATGGAGGAGGGGTCTTATTCACCTTATCCTTCTGCGACTCTGCAATAAATATTATTTCTACGAGAATCGGTTCGTAATATTGGTGCCAGTATTTGCAGACGCTGTGGCATCTCCAAGCCCACATTAAGTTGGATTTAGAATTGGTTAGATTGTAACGATCTCAGTGAATCACACAGCTTAGATAGGTAACCCGGCGGTCTGTTGATTTTCTTCACCAATCTTCCGCTATTCTGGATTACCTGTCATCAGTTTATGAAAGTTGATACCATTTGCCGGGAGGTTCCACGTATATCAAATCAGAATCATCCTTTGCTTCCATGATGGTTATTATACGTGTGTTGAGAACCTCCTTGATAGGTGGCGTCGTTTTTCTTCCTTTGGTTTTTAGCTTTTTATTTTTTTTATCTGATATCTGGAAACTGCCATCTGGCCTTATCGCCAATGTGTACTCAAATGCCGACTTTTTGGATTTGATTTTGCAAAACTTGGCCATAATTCACCTACTAAAAAAATAATTATTTGTGGAAAGCTGACGGGAGCCAGAAATGAGGTCTTTCCAATCTGCCTCCGATCCGATCAAGCCAAATCACTACGGCTCTATTTGCTTCCTGAACTACTTTCTCTTCACCTTGCATCCATTTTGGTGAAGAGAAACTCAATACGAGACGTCCTGTAACTTCGTTTATGCGGAAAGCATGCGGATAAAGTTAAATGAAAAAATACGTCAACAAGAAAAATATTCCTGGAACGCGTAGTGTACTAAATCATGCAGTGAAATGGCGCTTAGGTCGTTAATTATCGGGCTTCTGTCAATATATACAACAGAGTCTCAATAAGTGGTTGTCAAAAGCGAATAAATCACATGCGAAAATGGCCTTATATTTCAATAAGCAATTTAATTCACTGCAGTAGCTATTATATTTAGACTAACCACCAAAAACCTGGTGGATCGATATATGCCCAGCGAGAGCCCTTTGCTTCGACTATTGTCAATTTCCGCACGTTGAGTACCTTCTTGATTGGCGGGCATTTTCGTTTCGAAGGCTTTATAAGTTTCATCTTGCCGTCACTGTCGTCATATACTTTGACGGTCCCATCAGGTTTCAATACCAGAGTATAATCAAAAATAGATTCGTTATCTTTTTTCTTGGTATTTGTTTTTTTTTCTCTATCGCTTTTTGCCATATCTTGCTCCTCTCTGCTTTGGTTGTACTAAGCTAGCGGACGTTTACTGAGATTTTTCCAAACACAAATCTTTCGCCAGCAAAGGATGAAGGTGATGCGGTAAGCTCCGGGTGTTGGATGTCATAATTATCTCGATCTTCAAAATTTATTTGATTATCGAAAAGGTTATTTATGCCTAGAGATACAGATCCGCGACGGTTTGGAAATCGGTAGTTAAAAGCAAGGTCAGTTGATACGCCATTGTCTTCACCTTGCTGGGTTTCTGTCCCGGTTTTGTTGAGGAACTTGCCTTCTTGGTCATAGTAGGTAGCAGTAAGTTTGGTAGAGAAACCGAGCGGATGATAATAACTGATGGAAACGGGTAGTTGGTGAGTCTTCAATTCAAGAACGCCGTCAGGTGCCAATACAACGGAATTTGATTGAATGTTTTTAGCGAGATCGCTCTTGTTATATGAGTACTCGACTCCAAAGGACCAGAAAGGTGAAGAGGTCCAATTAAGCCAAAACGTGGTGTTCATGTCATCGTGTTTTATTGTTTGAGACGTGTTGCCTGGAGGAAAGGTTGAAAAGTCAACAAGCCCGATCTCTGTCTCTAATTCACGATAAACTGAAGAGATGCCGGTATGTAAATTATGTGTAAATTGATGGTTATATTCCGCTGCATAGGCCCAGTAATCAGTTTTGTCAAAATCATCGTACAATTGATTGAAGCCGATAATATGTGAAGGCTCCAGTGTCTCATAGAGTGATGGTAAAACAACACTCATCCGGTTTCGAAAAACAGCAAATCGAAGCTCGCTGCTGGTCGTTGGGATGAACTGAAATCCTAATTTTGGATAGGCCTTGTTAAATTCGTCATTGTCTACTTCTTCCTTTATATAGCTTAACCCACCCATCAAAGTGGATTTATCGTTGATGTCGTAATGCAGATAACCATAAAGTCTTGTTTGCCATGCCTCATGTTCAGATGAGGATGTACAACTTGGAAGCGGACAGCCCATTGCGAACTCAAACACAGACAAGGCATCTTCATCTTCATTTTGACGGCTTACGCCCGCCAACCATGCCGTTTGCTCCAGTTTTCCGGATAATTGCATCTCATAGAGATCAATCGTACGGTCGCTATCCGTTTTGAATGTTGTAAAGGGATCAAGCTCCTGAGCGATTATAAATTCATAATCGCGCCTAATGCCGGAAATCAGTAAGTCCGTGTTGGCCGTCAATGCATGCCTAACACCTAATCGAATCGTGGATATGTCACTAGTGACCTGGAAGTCATCAACATTGAGAAACTCTGGGAGCAGTCGTCGTGTCACATCCCCTTTTTCTTCTTCGGATTCGCTAATCTCAATTTGGAACGATGTGCTATCTGAAAGAGCAAATTGGGCAAATCCGTTATAGATGTCCTGTTCATAAACAGCACTTTCGTTACGAAATCCATCTGTTTCGGCATGGTACTGTCCAAGACTGAACGCAAATCGATCAGTTAATCCGGCTAAAATTACATCCTCACCCCAGGTGCTCTTTTTACCATATGATGCATCTAATTGAAACGCCAAACCATTCTTAGTAAATAGTGGATTATATTCATAGTAGGATAGGTCGGCTGGTCCATTTCCATCCAACAGACCTAGGTTTGAGTTGCTCAATTGAGGTTGTAGAGGGTCCAGGTTCAGGGGTTGAGTCAATTTTGATTGTAGCAACTCGCTTTGTCTTGCGGCATCCCGGTTGCTAATACCCACGTAGCTGTCAGCCAACAACCGATGAGCAGAGTGATTGATGGGAGCCTGTATTAAGGCGTCGGTCGCCTGATAGGCTGCCTGCTGTTCAAAACTCAAATCGTTGTAGATTCTACCAAGCGCTACGTTTCGTGATGCCTCGTCATTATCAAGAAGCTGCCTTGAGCGATATACACCCCGGTTATCATTTAATTCAATCGCACGCTGCTGCGCATGTAACGCCTCTACCGGTCTATTGGCAGATTGCAGCAATATTGAATCATAAAACCAGGCCGTGGGATCGTTGGGGTCGAGCTCTTTCGCCATGGCAAATTGTTGGGATGCCAAGTCGTTACGCCTCTCCTCGTAATAGGCCTTGCCCATGTAACTGCGAAGCAAGGCGTTGTTTGGATCGAGCAGTGCTGCCGTTTCAATCTCTTTGCGGCCTTCCTCCAAATCACCTTGGCGAATTCCTAGCAGACCCAAGCCAAGGTGGGGCAGGGGAGCCGCGGAATCGAGTTCAATAGCCTTCTGAAATGCCGTTTTTGCTGAAACCAGGTTGATCTCGCGCAACGATGCGAACCCAAGAACGGTATGCGCCAGTGAGAGCTTGGAATCGATGCTGACTGCCTGATTGGCGGATTCACGAGCGGCGCGGGTATTGCCTGTCATTAACCAGACTTCCGCAAGTCGCGCCTGAGTCAGGGCGTTTTGTGGTGCAAGTTGTGCGGCTTTTTGGCTGTTGGCCAAGGCCGCGGGTATGTCGAACATAGCCTGATCAACATAGGATTGCGCCATATAGGCAGTGGCTGACTGGCTATCCTTTTCCAGTGCTTGTTTCGCTGACTCTGTCGCTTCTTCAAGTCGATTCTCAACTATGGCCTTGATGGCGGCTTGAGCCAATGTATCCGCTTCGCTGGGAAGAGCTGGCAGTGGCGGATAGTAAAGCGCCCAGGCAACGGCATTGAAGGGTCTGGCGATCGCCGTAACGACAGGCGGTTGATCCTGGTCGGCGCGGGCTGCCTGATTGGCACCCAGCTCTACCGAGCCCACATTATTGCTGGCAATTACCACCCCCTCTAACACGATCACCTCAGTGCCGGTATCATCTATTCGAACCACAAATTCAGTACCCTCTATGGAGGCGTTCACATAGGGCGTCTTGACCTCAAGACTCTTTGGTGTGCGGCTGATGAAATGAATGGCCCCTCGCAGGAGGTCCAGGAAGGAGGGGGTCGACTTAGCGACCTGACTAAATATCAGTGAGGAATTCTCATCCAGACGCAGCAAGGTATCATTTGTCAGGCGGATGGCCGCCCTGCTGTTGTCTGATGTTCTGAGGGCATCGCCAGCACAGAAATGATCTTCGAGTGCTGAAGGGTGCCAGCCCCTTTGATCAGCAATCCGCTTTTCCACCTTTCCCTCTAGGGAGACCAATTGCGCCACATGCACACAATCAGCAGAGACGGCATGCTGTGGTAAGAACAGGATGAAAACAAGAAACAAGTAGTGAGCGAGCATTGTGAAGTTTCGGCAATGCTGCATAGTGATCCCCTGAATAGCGATTTTTAGATCCAAAAACATCTCAAGCATAGCCAGTTTTTGAGCAAAAAAATTTCTCAAGCTTGAGTTATATAGTAACCAAAATTAAACAATATGCGAATTTATTTCGTATGGGCTAAGACTATTGGCCCGTATTTTTAATGTAGATTGTTCGTACCTCCTTATAACCCCCTCTCTCCAAACAGGATCATACCCAATAATCCAGCAAAAAAGTGTAATTATCCCAATGCTTTATACGGTTTTTGTTGTCGGGATAGTTTACGATGCCAAATATTGACTTCTGAATCCGTATCTTCGGAAGTAGCACTGGCGAATTTGCAGCTGATTATCAACGGGTGGCTCAAGACAGAAAACTTTTTTGTAAGGCTGTGATGATGTTGGGCTGATGATTGCAAATGATAACTGTTCTTACTACTTTGCTGCGCACTTACTCTGTGATGTTGCTACCGTATCAACAAGAAGTTGGCCCCTGAGCTTAGCCGTAGGCCAGCCTGTTGTTTAGCGCGACAAAGGCATCAAGTGAACTATTGGGTCGCCGGGTTAATAGTGCCAGCTTGAGTTAGCGGGATGGCTTGATGACCCTGGCAGCCACGTACATCAACTCCTGCATCACGGTCTTATTGCTGCGTCTTTTTGCTTTGCGTCGTTTCGGAGATTTTGCCCCAACAATCCATTTTGACCAATCCTGCGCAGGAGGTTGTATACCAATACGCTGGCTCCGAGAACGAGCGCATTGGTGGCGAATTTCCCGGAGGTGAGTTTCATAACATCGCCATTGGTGTGTCGTCTCTACACGGACGGTGGCAATGCGCTTGCCTTCACGAAGCTCAAAGTCCAGGCACTAGCCTTACTGGCCCAGCTAGACGGCCATTTGGGCAAATCCGTGATGCCGTTTGTAAGTTCTTTATACTCCTCCTTTATGGCTAGCCGAATTGTCTATGGGCGTAACATCGGCATCGATCGATATCCGGCCAGTGCGTCAGGGGCTTAGAGTGGGTTGAATATTGGCAAGGAAGTCGCGACTGGCTTTTTTGACAATGGGTATAAATTTACCAGCGTACTTACCCATGCGTTGTCGCAGCGGGGATATCGTGAATATCCATTGCGCTCATGAAATAGAAATCACTCTCGATAATTCAGATGTTGGTGTTATGTAACAAACTGGCCCGGTCAGTGAGAATGTTTAGTATTTGCGCTTTTGTGTGCTTCTACGGTCAGCGAACTGATTGATGTAGTAGTTCGTCGGGCCATCCGAGGGGAAATCCTTCGCGATCGATTGAAATTTCCTGTTGGCCGCTGGACGCTCGCCCATTTGCCATAATAGCAGCGCTTCCGCAAAAGCCTGATGAAGGCTGAGCATACTGGCGTCGACAGAGTCTGATTTGGTGGCAATCTCAAAGATATTAATCGGCTTCTCCTTGCCCGAGACGGAGAATAGACCCAGCTCCCGGATCTGAATGCCCTTCAGGTGTTTGACGAAGTCCTCCGAGGCGAGAATCCGCGTGCCCAACAACTTGTTGAGATTCTCGATGCGGGAAGTGGTGTTAACCATGTCTCCCACCGCGCGGTATTCGAAATGGTCGATGGCGCCCACATGGCTCATCACCAGTTCGCCCGCATGGAGTCCGATGCGGGTGAAAAGTTTGGGTGCGAGATCGGAGTTTTGGATCGCCGTTCCTATCGCCAGTGCCGCTTCACAGGCCATCTGCTCCATGTTGTGGTTGATTTCGGTCGCCGGCCAGATGGCGAGCATCGCGTCGCCGACCACATCCGAAACGATGCCTTTGTTTGCCCGTACCGGTGTGAAGAGGATTTTGAAATAGCGGTTCAGGTACTCCTGCAGCACTTTCGGCTCCATCTTTTCCGCCATCGCCGTGTAGTTCTGTGCATCGGAGGCGAGACATACCCCGTAGGCAGACTCGATCAGTCCGGCCGGCTGCTTGTTGTCCCGAGCCAGTTTTTCAATCACATCGCCCGGCAGATAGTAACCAAACAGACGTCGCAGATGCTCGCGGCTGGTGCGCATCTGTTGATAGTGCCAGATCAGACTGACGATCAGGGCCGCCGGCAGTTGTATGACCAGTGGAATAAACCAGGGCAGCCAGAGATTGAAGTGGTTGAACAGCAGATAGGTCGAGCCGAAGTAACTCCCGCCAACCACCATACCGACAATCACTCCGATCAGTCCTGGGTTGAATCGAAACAGCAAACTGATCCCCACGCCAAAGGTGATCATCAACAGTGCGATCCAGCCTGAATGAGGGCGATGCAGGACCTCCTGGTAGAGCAGGTTGGCATAGGCCGTGGCTGCAATTTCAACGCCACTGATATCGAGGCCGCTGGATTGGGAAAAGACGGTATAGAATCCGTCTTTCTGTTTCGGTTGATAGGCTCCGGCATAGCCGATGAACAGGGTTTTGTCTCGCAGATGTTTTAGTGAGTCAGCCGGTGAGGCGAGGATTTCCTGAAAGGAATGGGTTTTGATGCTGCCTGGCGGCCCGTAGAAGTTGAGATGGGGGTAGGTCGGGGCCTCAAACAGATTTATCACGGATTGCATCTGCTGATAGCGGAGATTCGACATCCTCAGCTTGTGCTGCTCTTCCAGCTGGATTCGCATAGGCTCAATCAAAGCTGGGTTATTGCGCAGGAAGAGAGCGATCTCATGCAGATCGTCAAGATTCGGCGCTTGCAGTGATCGTTTATGTGGCTCAAGGGAGCCAAGCAAAAGTTGTTTCAACCTGTCACCGCCTGGATCGGCGGCATGCAGCAGTGCAGCCGCTGGCAGTGAAAGTCGTTGTTGATTACCGCTGAAAGTCCAGAACCGACTGACTTTGACCGGAACCTTCGGCAGCACGAACGGTGCGAGTTCGAGTGCCGCATCGGCCAGGATGGCGGTGGGAGGGATCAGTTGTTCTACGGTATGTTTACCGTCGCTGTTTTTGACCTGCTGCTGTTGCTGGTAGGAGACCAGCAATACATTGCCGCTTTGTCGTATGGTCTCTGCCAGTTGGCGATCTGATTCAACAGCTCTGGCTTTTTTGAAGAAGATATCAAAAACAATCAGCCTGACACCGGCTCGATTCAGCTGTTCAATCAGGTCTGCATGCAGACTGCGCGGCCACTCCGGGATCTCTTCACTCAATCCGAGTTGAGCCGCGGTTTCACCATTGATCGAGACGATCTCAATTGATTCAGGTGCTGCTCTTTGGCCACGTAGCTTGAACAACAGACCTAGGCCCATATCTTCCTCCCACGCGCTACCCACCGGTAGAAGGCTGATAAGTGCACCCAGAATACCAATCGAGATACCCAGTAGCAGTGCCGATCTAAGCTGATGTTTTTCCACAACGACCTTGTTGGTTTTTGACTGTTGACCAGTGAGTTTGTCTTACCCGCAAACGGCCTGCTGCGAGGCTGAAAAACAGCGCTGAATCCCTGAGGGTGTATCGTCTGGTCGGCAGATTTAGAGTGAGATTTGGATCACCACAATCCAATACAGTTGATCTTGCCACTGTAGAAGTCACTTTTTTCTGTTAAAGTTTTACCAGGGCTATCCATTAGGATGCGTGTTTACAGGCCCTGACCTGGTACAAACCTGCTTATGTGTATTCAGGGTGATTGATTTACAGTGTACAACATGGGAGCGTGAAGGGAGAGCACTGCGTCATTCCAGACAGTATGGCAAGAGGCTAGGGTTGATACGGAGAGTGGCCCCTGCAGATAACTTTTACCCACAGACAATATAATAAAGCCATGATAGAAAACGTCTCCATTTTTGCCGGTATGGACCCAAGCGATCTTGCACTGATCGAACAGCGTATGGTCAGAAGGAGCTATCCACGAAACACCATCATCCTCTCGGAAGGTGATAACAGCGACTCCATGTATGTTATCTTGAGTGGCAAAGTGAAGGTCTACCTGAATGATGAAAATGGCAAAGAGGCCATCATCAACTACCAGGAGGAGGGTGAATATTTCGGGGAGCTTTCACTGATCGATGACTACAAAAGATCAGCCTCGATTATGACCACCGTCAAGACCACCGTGGCAATCATGTCCAAGCAGGCCTTCCATCAGGTGTTACAGACCAATCCGAACATCTCTATCCATCTGTTGAAAGATATGGTTCATCGGGTCAGAACGCTTACTGACGAGGTCAAGAGTCTTGCTCTGTCAGATGTCTATGGGAGACTGAGTAAAACACTGTTGAGTCTGGCTGAAGAGAAGGATGGGCAGTTGGTCATCGAGGGGCATGTCACCCAGCAGGAGTTGGCCAACCGCATCGGCGCATCCCGTGAAATGGTCTGTCGAATCTTCAAGGATCTTGTCAAAGGGGGCTATATCACCTCCAACACCAATCAGTATGTGATCAACAAGCAGTTGCCGGCCCGTTACTGATCCACAGGCGGCCTTGTGTCCGGTTTACGCCGGGCGGACAGTAATCGGAGACCCCTTTCACTGTGACTGACTACCTGCGTGCTCCCCTGGCCAGTAAAGACCTGCCACCGGGTATCCCATACATCATCGGTAACGAAGCTGCTGAGCGCTTCAGTTTCTATGGCATGCGGGCAGTACTGGTGGTGTTCATGACCCAGTACCTGCTCGACAGCAGCGGCGCCGCCAATCCGATGAACGAGGAGGAGGCTAAGGGCTGGTTTCATCTGTTTGTATCGGCGGTCTATCTTACGCCTCTGTTTGGTGCATTGATCTCCGATAGTCTGCTGGGTAAGTATCGCACCATCATTCTGCTCTCCCTGGTCTACTGTCTGGGTCACTTTGCCCTGGCGCTCGATCACACCCGTCTGGGATTGTTGCTGGGGCTGGGATTGATCGCATTGGGTTCCGGTGGCATCAAGCCCTGTGTCTCAGCTCACCTTGGGGACCAGTTCGGCCGCAGCAATGCCCATTTGTTGCCTCGCAGTTTCGGTTGGTTCTACTTTGCCATCAATTTTGGGGCCTTTGCATCGACCCTGGCCACCCCGTGGTTGCTGTCGCAGGCCGGGCCCGATTGGGCGTTCGGCGTGCCGGGGATTCTGATGGTCATCGCGACCATTATCTTCTGGTCCGGCCGCCGCAGATTCGTCCATATACCCCCTGCGGGACTGGGCTTTGTGCGGGAGGTCTTCAGCGCCCAAGGCTTGTCGGTGCTGTTACGGCTTTTCGGGCTCTATCTGTTTGTCGCTGTATTCTGGTCGCTGTTCGATCAGACCGGTTCCGCCTGGGTACTACAGGCCAAAAGCATGGATTTGAAGCTGTTTGGGTTTGAGGTTCTGCCGGCCCAGATCCAGGCCGCCAATCCGTTGCTGGTGATGCTGCTGGTGCCCACTTTCAGCTATCTGATCTATCCGGCAATACAGCGCAGGTGGCGATTGACCCCGTTGCGGAAAATCGGTTTCGGTATGCTGCTCGCCTCACTGGCCTTCGCCATCTCCGCCTGGATTCAGTATCAGATCGATGCCGGCCATTCTCCATCCATCGTCTGGCAACTGCTTGCCTATCTGGTGTTGACCAGTGGTGAGGTGATGGTCTCCATCACCTGTCTGGAGTTCTCCTATACTCAGGCGCCGGTTCGCATGAAATCCTTTGTTATGGCCTTTTTTATGATGTCGATTGCGATCGGTAATCTCTTCACCAGTATCGTCAACTTCAGCATAGAGGGAACCTCGCTGCTGCAGGGCGTGGACTACTACCTCTTTTTCACTCTGTTGATGTTCTTTACAACCCTGTTGTACGCCCTGTTATCCCGCTACTATCGAGAGCGTACCCATCTGCAGCAAGAGCTGAACCAATCCGATTGAGTTGATCCTGCACGCTTCTCTCAGTTGATCCCTCAGGAAAAAAGTCGCAGCTGAGATGTGAATATTTCACAGCCATAAAAATCCCCATTCCCTATCCTTAAAGCATGAACTTTCAGTTGCATGAACCAGTCGGGGAGAGAAAGGCATGTGGCACAAAACACTCATCATCACCATCGGTTTAATGATCAGTTTTTTCTCAGCGCCCCTATGCCTGGACAGGTTCCAGATCTCTCACGAATCTCCACTGCAGATCCTGCTCTCATTTGTGGAGACTGAACAGACTAACGGGTCAGAGCTGGGAGGGAAAAGGAACTCTTGAATGGTTAGCCTGCAGTCAGGAAGACTGCGCCGCAACGGATGCTGAACCAAACGATTTCTCTACTGCTCGACCTCTCATTTGGGTAGCACTCTCAGTCTTCGGCCGAGAGTGTTTTTTTTGCCTGCAACTCTGTCTGTTCAACCATGTTTCAGTCTGGAAACAGAATGCCCGGATTGAGGATCTGGTGAGGATCGAACTGCTGTTTGATGCGGCGCATCAGTTTCAGCTCCACAGGATCGAGTTCCTGGTCTACAAACTGGCGTTTGACGACGCCGATGCCATGCTCGCCGGAGAGTGTGCCACCCAATCCCAGCACCAGTTTGAACAGTGCGTTCAGACAGTACTCACCGGCGGCGAGTTGCTTCGGATCGTCCGGATCAAGCAGCAGGTTTACATGGATGTTGCCGTTGCCGGCATGGCCGAAATTGACAATGGTGATACCTGTCTCCTGGGAGAGGTTCTCCAGGGTCTCGATCAACTCGGGGATGCGTGAGACCGGCACCACCACATCCTCGTTGATTTTTTTCGGTGCAATATTGCGTAGTGCCGGGGAGAGGGCCTTGCGGGTCTTCCACAGTTTGGACACTTCCTCCTGGGTCTCTGCGGTATGGATATCGATCAGACCCTCAACGCTGGCGGCCTGGGCGACCGCAGTCACCTCGTCGGCAATACAGTGTTCGGCGCCGTCCACTTCGATCATCAGCAGCGCGCCAACCGATGAATCGAGGGCCAGGTCGGAGAACTCCCTGACCATCTCCAACGCAGATTTGTCCATGAACTCAAGGGCGCAGGGGATAACCGGCTGTCCCATGATGGCGGAGACCGCTTTGGCGGCCGCATGGATATCGCAATAGGTCGCCTGCAGGGTCCTTTTGGTCTGTGCCAAGGGTGTCAGTTTGAGGCGTGCTTCGGTGATGACCGCCAGGGTGCCTTCGGATCCGATAATCAGCCTTGTCAGATCGTAGCCCACCACGCCTTTGGTCGTATTGACGCCGGTGTAGAAGCTTTCACCGCTGCCGGTGACCCCTTTCAGGCCGAGTGTGCTCTCCCGGGGCGTGCCATATTTCACGGCCCTGGGGCCGGCTGAGTTGTAGGCGAGATTGCCACCAATGGTGCAGACGGCAGCACTGGTCGGATCCGGTGGCCAGAAGAAGCCCTGCTCTTGGAGTGCGGTTTGCAGCTCCTTGTTGGTCACCCCGGGTTCGACCCTGGCCAAGCGGTTTTCCCGGTCAATCTCCAGGATCCGGTTCATGCGTTCCAGTGAGAGGACGATGCCGCCCTGCTGTGGCACCGTGGCACCGGTTGTACCGGTACCTTTGCCCCGGGTTACCAGTGGGATGCGATGCTGATGGCAAAGCTTGACGATACCGGCAACCTGATCGTGCTCCCGGGCAAATGCCACGGCTGCAGGCGTGGCCTGCAAACGACTGTTGTCATAGCCATAAGGCAGGCAGTCGCCCGGATCGGTAAAGAGATTCTCCTTGCCGACGATCCTGGCGAGCTGATTGATCAGCTCCGCTGAGAGTTTTTCGCTCAATTCAGATGTACTCGAAGACCCGTACAACCCGTCGTACACCACTGATATGACGCACCACCTCGGTTACCGCATCACCCTCCTGTTTGGTGATCAGGCCAAGCAGAAACACGGTTCCCCGTTCGGTGACCACTTTAACTCTGAGTGGATCGAAACCGGGTATGTCGATGCTGGTGAGTTTTAGTTTGACCTCGGAAGTCAGAGCCACATCACGGCTATCCTCGCCAATCGAGGAGCTGCTGCCAATCTCGATTTCATTGACCACCCGGCGCACCCGTTCCACACCGGTTACCAGTTGCTCTGCCTTGCTTCGCAGGTTTTCATTGGTCGCCTGTCCGGTGAGCAGTACCACCATGTTGTAGCTGGTGACAGCAATATTGGTCTGTTCTTTGATCTTTGGATCTTTCTTCAAGACATCGTAGGCCTTAAGCTCGATGCTCTGGTCCTCGACGATCACGCCGGTGGTGCGTCTGTCATGGATGATGGTTGCAGTGGCCGCTGCACCGCCGACAATTGCTGCGGCACATCCCTGCAGGGTGAGAGCAGCGAGGAGGATGTAGAGAGTGGTTGGGAATTTTATCTGCATGAGCTTCCTCTTAAAGTTATCTGTCTTTGGGCCTGTTAACACGAATCCTATACGTCCTGCTGGGACTGTTTTTGTGTTCAGCAAGGCACAACAGGGCGTATTAGTGTGGTGTTAACAGGCCCTAGTTGCCCGGATCCGTTTAATTTGCTCGTTACGTCGGATTGAGAACTGATAAGCGGTATCATCAACCACCAAGCAGCTGTTGGTCCACCAGGTCACACAAACAGTGAATGATCAAAAGATGCACCTCCTGTATCCGTGCGGTGACACTCGATGGAACGCGAATTTCGACATCCCCCGGGGCGAGTAGTTTCGCCAGCTCCCCGCCATCTTTGCCGGTCAGGGCAACCACCGCCATCTCCCGTTCGTGAGCCGATTGTACCGCATGATTCACATTACTCGAATTGCCGCTGGTGGAGATGGCCAGCAACAGGTCGTTGGGTTGACCCAGGGCCTCGATCTGGCGGGAGAAGATCAACGAAAAATCGTAATCGTTGCTGATCGAAGTCACAGTCGAGCTGTCGGTTGTCAGGGCAATGGCAGGCAGACCCGGTCGCTCACGCTCGTAACGGTTGAGCATCTCCGATGAGAAGTGTTGCGCATCACCGGCCGAACCCCCATTGCCACAGCTCAGGATCTTGTTGCCCTCGAGCAGACGGTCGAATACCAGTCTGGCGGCATCGGCAATCGGTTGGGTTAAAAGCGGCAGAGCTTCGATCTTGGTCTGAATGCTCTCGTTGAAGAGTTTCTGGATGCGCTCTTGGTCTAGCATCTGTCTATAAGGCCTGGTGGTGGATCTGATCCGGATTCGCTGGCAAGTGTCTCATAAATTCCTCAGCCCGGCATCATTCAATTCTGCTGATGTTGGAAGAGAGATCGGTCCGTAAATGAACGCAATTAGTCTGTTTATTTCCAATAAATCCAGGTAGAGCCTTTCAGGTGCCGTATCTTAGTTTGCCAGGGAGGCGAGGGTGAATGGCATCACCCAGGATTGTCTAGCGATCAACAAACCATTTGCGCTCATTCGCGGACTGAATGCTTGTAGAACAATCTGCTAGACGGCAACGGCGTTGATTAACTCTGAATGGCATCCTTAATCCAGGTGGTCCGCTTGTCAGCAGAACCGTTTATTGCCACCACATCGAACCGGCAGGCCTGGTCGATGCGGTTTTTTTGCAGGTAGAGATTGGCGGCGGCCAACAGCTTGCGCTGTTTGCTTGGGGTGATGCTCTCCAAGGCGGAACCGTAGTCATCGGATTGACGATAGCGGACCTCAACAAAAACCAGGGTGCGCTTTTCACGCATGATCAGATCGATCTCTCCCACTTTACAGCGAAAGTTGCGGGTGACCAGTTTGAGTCCGCGGCGACTCAGGTAGTCAACGGCCTGCTGCTCTGCGGCTTCTCCCTGCTGCAGATGGTCGGCTTTCATCTTCGGCCGGCGGGCTCAGAGAGATCGTGATCCGATACGGGTGGTAGCTCGGCTTCGAGTGGTTCAGAGCTATCCGCTTCCTCTACGCTGTCCAGCTCACCAAAGCTGTCCATGTCATCGAGGGATTGGGTATTGTTCGGCATCTCAATGCGTGGTGCATAACCGATGATGCTCGCCTTACCCTTTTCCATATCGGCCCAGGCCAACAACCGGTGCATGCGGTTCTGTGCATCCAGATAGATGGTGCCGCTCTTGCCGTTGTAGAGTCTGCCCGGCTGCTCCTGCATGGCCTGTAGCTGGGAGAGCAGGTTGTAGCTGTCGATCCCCATGGCATAGAGTCTGGCATAGCGACCCTTAACCCCGGGCATGAAACGTTCGAGACTTTTGCGCGACAGGGCGCCTCCGTGATTGTCTTCAAGCAACCAGGGGGTGTCGACAAAACTGATCTTGCCCAGATCCCGGTCCAGCTCGGCCTGTTCGATCCCGGAGTAGATGTGGGAAGTGGACAGAATGGGCAGGTTGCCGGCGCGGTAAAACTTCAGTTGTGGACGGATCTGTCTCGCCTTTTGTGGGCGGGCCGCGAGAAAGATGAAATCCGCGTCCTGGCGTGTGCGGGGTTCGGCCTCAACTCTTTGGCCCATCAATCGGGTCAGTGAGCGTATCCGCGCCTCGCTCTCATTGATATTCAGCAGCATGCGGATCGGTACCGAAAAATCGTTCTCTTTGGGCAGATAGGTTTGGCTCTCCATGATCTCACCACCCAGAGTCAGCCAGCGATTGCGAAAGCTGTTGGCCAGACGGTCTCCCCAGTTACCCTGGGGGGTCAGGAGCAAAGCTGTTCTATGGCCTTCCAGCCAGGCACGCTCGGCGACCTGTTCCGCCTCATCTTCCGGAGCCAGGCCAAACTGGAACAGGTTGGGATTGGGCTCATAGAGCTCATCCTCCACCTGGTTGAGCGCCAGTACCGGGATGTCGAGCAGCTCCAGGTTGGAGATCATCTTTACCGAATCCTTGTTCAACGGGCCGACAATCATCTGTGCGCCATTGAGGACCGCCTGCTGATAGATGCTCAGGGTGCTCTGTAACTCACTGCTGTCGTAAAACTGCAGTTTGGGACGGTATTGGGGAGGCTGCTGATACCAGGCTGCCATCAGTCCGTCCCTGACCGCCGCCGCGACTTTGGCATAGGGGCCGCTGCGGGGCAGCATGATGGCGATATGGTCATCGGGACTGAGTCCCTGCAGCTCAAGCAGGCCGGCCATCAGGGCCGGCATCGCCGGGTGGTCGGGGAAGCGCTGCCGCCACTCCGCCAGACTGTTGCTCAGCTCCTCCGGGTCCGCTGTTTGGGATTTGATGACCTTCGCCAGTTCCATCCAGCCGATCAGGGTGGAGGGGGGGTACGGCTGCAGCAGGGTCAGTGCGGTATCGGTCATGGTGGTCAGGGTCTGCACCAGTAGCTCCTGGATCAGCAGACGCTGGTCCGGGTCCTCCTCCATGAGCGGATCGAGTACATTGAGCTCCCGGGCGCTCTCCAGCAGGTTGCCCGAGAGACGGAAGATCTCCGCCATGTTGCGATGGTAGTACTGGCGCAATTCGATGGGCGCGTCCGGTCCCGGCTCCGGCTGCATCAGATCCAGTGCCTGGTCGATGTCACCCTGCAACACCGCCAGTTCGGTTTTCAGCATCCGCAGTTTCAGGTTGAACTCCGGATCGGTCTCGGATGGCCGGATCAGCTTTACCAGTGCCAGGCTGCGCTCCTGTTCGCCCGCTTTCAGCCAGTACTCAACCGCCTCCAGCAGCAGCTGGTCACGAAATGGGGGTTGAGACTCCATGGCATAGCTTTCAACAATCATCGCCGCGGTTGCATAATCCTCATCTTCAAGTAATGAAGTGACCTGAAGTCTGAGTTCAGGCGACATCTGCTGGGCGGGCAGGGGCTCTTTGGTGACCGTGGTACAACCCTGCTGAAACAGCAGGACAGAGATCAATAACAGGGCAAAATGGCGGATGATGTGCATAACTCAGTATCTGTAGCGGGATCCAGTATAATCAACCCGGCAACATAATCGATTGCCAACAGGGCTTCAACAACGATGTTGATCCAAGCAGGGGTAACCTGTCAGGATTGATCTTCAAAATCAGTAAGTTACATAAGACACTGCCCTGCAGTGTCTGTTAAATGGGAATATCTGTGTCTAAGGGCGTACTTTACGTTGTCGCAACACCAATCGGCAATCTTGATGATCTGACCCCCAGGGCGGTCGAAATACTCAAACGGGTCGATTTCATCGCCGCCGAGGACACCAGGCATACCCGCCCTCTGTTACGCCATTATGCCATCGATACCCCGATGCGTTCGCTGCACCAGTTCAATGAACGGGCAAAAATGGACTCTCTGCTGGCTGAGCTGGATGCGGGGGCCTCGATTGCGCTGGTCTCGGATGCCGGCACACCACTGATCAGCGATCCCGGATTCCCTCTGGTGAGGGGCTTTGCGGCAGCGGGGGGGCAAATCGTACCGATTCCTGGCGCCAGCGCCCTGGCCTGTGCCCTCTCGGCAGCCGGTCTGCCCACCGACCGGTTTCTGTTTGCCGGTTTTCCACCCCGCAGCCGCTCCCAGCGGCAAAAGTGGCTGCAGGAACTCGCAAATGAGCGGGCGACACTGGTCTTTTATGAGGCAAGTCACCGGGTAGTGGAGAGCCTGGAAGATATGAGTGCCGTCTTTGGTAGCGAACGGGACGCTGTGATTGCCCGAGAGATGACAAAGACCTATGAAACCTTCCTCAGGGGGAATCTTCAATCTCTATGGCAAATTCTGCAGCAAGAGGAGGATCAGCGGAAAGGTGAGTTTGTCGTTCTGATTGAAGGCTCGACTGTTGTATCTCAGTCACGCGTGGAAGTGGATGTGGAGCAGATGCTGGTCACACTCCTGGCGGAACTACCGCTCAAACAGGCGGTTTCCCTAGCTTCAAGCATCACTGGCATAAAGAAAAATAAACTATATAATCAAGCACTTGAATTGTCACGCGCCTAAGTTGTGAATTGTTACCGTTAATTTATGAGCATTTTGGACGATAATAAGTCTAACAAGGTGTTTCATTTGTACGACATGATGCGCAAACCACAAATTCTGACAATCTGGCTACTGATTTTCGGTAGCTCATCCAGCCTGGCGGCGGAGAGTGAGCTAGAGTTCACTCCCTTTGTCGGCTATCGCTTTGGCGGTACCCTGGATGATGAGCGGAACGATCGCCGTTGGGATTTCGAAGAGGCATCGGATTGGGGGTTCACCTTAAGCCAACCGGCATCAGAAACAACCCGCTATGAATTTCTCTACAGCCATCAGGATACCTCGCTGGCGGACTCCACCGACCCGAACAATGCCTTCGATCTGGATGTGCACTACTTCCACATGGGTGGCACCGTGGATGTCTACCAGGATCGTTTCACCCCATACTTCTCTGGTGGCGTGGGCATGACCTATCTGCATCCCGGGCAGCCGGGTTATGAGAACAAGACCCGCTTCTCCCTGAGCGTTGGCGGCGGTCTCAAGTGGTACCCCACCGAGCGTCTGGGGATTCGTTTCGAGATGCGCGGTTACAGCACCCTGGTCAACTCCAACAGCAGCCTGTTCTGTGATAGTGGCTGCGAACTGCAGATCAGTGGCGATGCCTTTCCCCAGTTCGAGACCAACCTGGGTCTGATTTTTCGTTTCTGATCACCGATTCCTGCTTGCCTGATCTATCCCTAACCTGTGCTTAAGTCTGGTATGGGGCTTGTTTGAGCTGGTGCTATAAAGTAAGAATTCCGCAAATGAATCTTTGCGAATCAGGCAGATTAGGGCTGATCGGTATCGTCAGTGTTTCGGTATCCTCACCATCACCCTCACTACTACTGAATCCTCCCAACCACCGTCATCCCAACGAATGCCCACTGCTGTCCGGAAAAAGTCAGTGTGTCTGTGTTTATTCAAAGCCTATTTGGTGGGGCATGGCCCCACCCTACACCCTGAAATCAATGGTAGGGTGGGGCCATGCCCCACCAAATAGGGTTTGATTAAGCAATAACTGGTGACATTCAGTAACACTCCTCCCTGTTACGAATTCACTTCTCTAAGATTCGCCCTTAAAAAAACACCAACCCGGCTAGGTCTTCAGTTCAATCACCCGATTCATCCCGGACAACAGCAAGCGCATGCCGCACGATAGGTTTTTCGGTTGCATCAATTGCCAGTTGAGCTTATCCCTCGAGTAAACCTTCATTCGTGAGCATTAGCGGTACTTAGCGTCCATTCGTGGCCAAAAGAGTACACCACACCAACAACAACCGGGGCTCAATCAGAGCCCCGGCAGCAGTGTTTAGTGGGTTACCTCGATCCGTTTCGGTGTTTTATCTTCCGTCTTGGGGATGGTGATTTCGATGACGCCGTCTTTACCGGTGGCTTTTACCGCTTCGGCATCGGTATTTTCCGGCAGTGAGAAACGGCGATAGAAGATACCGTGGGAACGTTCCACCCGCCTGAAGTTGTCCCGCTCTTCAGTCTCTTCGAACTTACGTTCACCGCGGATGCTCAAGACACCATTTTCCATGGTGATTTCGATATCTTCCGGTTTTACGCCTGGGATATCGGCACGGATCAGGAAGTGATCCGTCTCTTCTTTGATATCAACAGCCGGTGCCCAGTCACCGCCTACCAGGTGGGAGGTCTCCTCATCCCGATGCGGCTGAGGATGGAACATCCGGTCCATTTCCTGACGCCAGTCCTCAAGGGAACGCCAGGGATCATAACGTGTGATATTCATGACGTACCTCCTTTTGTAACGTGCTTCCTAAGAGGCGAAATGCGCAAAACTTACGATTCGCCCCTACTTTGAATATGGTTCTGTTTTGGCGCTTTTTCAAGCCCTGAAAAGGGTAATTTTCAGCTTTGGAAAACCATTTCCAACTATCTGAAATAAAAGGAATAAAAAAGCTATCTTGAGCGGCTGTTACGGGCTCTTTTGGGGTTGCTGCCGCGCTTTTGTCTACGCTGTTTGATTGCGCCTTTGGTGGCTTGATTCCGGCCTTTGGAAGCTGGCTGTTTTTGCCTGCCATCGGCGGCGGGCTGCCAGCTTGGCACCAGATGTTTTTTGCCGTTTCCAATCAGATCGCTACGTCCCATGCGGGCCAAGGCATCACGCAGCATGGGCCAGTTTTTCGGATCGTGGTAGCGTAAAAAGGCCTTATGCAGGCGGCGCTGCTTCAATCCTCTGACCACGCTCACATTGGCACGGCCCGGGCCGATTTTCCGCAGGGGATTTCTGCCGGTGTGATACATCGCCGAGGCGATGGCCAGCGGGGTTGGCAGGAAGGCCTGTACCTGATCGGGGCGGAAGTTGTTGCGCTTCAACCAGAGCGCCAGGTTGAGCATATCCTTGTCACTGGTGCCGGGGTGGGCGGCGATGAAGTAGGGGATCAGATACTGCTCTTTGCCCGCTTCCGCCGAGTATTTGTCGAACAGCTTCTTGAACTGCTCATAGCTCTCAATCCCCGGCTTCATCATTTTGTCGAGGGGCGAGGCTTCGGTGTGTTCCGGTGCGATCTTCAGATAGCCCCCCACATGGTGGGTGACCAGTTCCCGGATATATTCCGGGGATCGTATCGCCAGGTCGTAGCGCAGGCCGGAGGCGATAAAAATCCGCTTGATGCCCGGCAGTTTCCGGCTGCGCCGATAGAGATCGATCAGCGGTTTATGGTCGGTATTGAGATTCGGGCAGATACCGGGAAAGACACAGGAGAGCCGGCGGCAGGCAGACTCGATCTTCTTATCCTTGCAGGCCAGCCGGTACATGTTGGCGGTGGGGCCACCCAGGTCTGAGATGTTGCCGGTGAAGCCCGGTACCTGGTCGCGAATCGTCTCCACCTCGCGGATGATGGAGTCCTCCGAGCGGCTCTGAATGATGCGGCCCTCATGCTCGGTAATCGAGCAGAAGGTACAGCCGCCGAAACAGCCGCGCATGATATTCACCGAATGGCGGATCATCTCCCAGGCCGGATTGCGCGCCTCCCCATAGACCGGGTGGGGGGTTCGGCTGTAGGGGAGTTCATAGACCCGGTCCAGCTCTTCCGTGGTCAGCGGGATGGGGGGCGGATTGAGCCAGACATCCCGCTTGCCGTGCTGCTGTACCAGCGCCCGGGCGTTGCCCGGATTGGTCTCCAGATGAAATACCCGGGAGGCATGAGCATAGATGATCTCATCCTCTACCACCTGATCGTAGGAGGGGAGGCGAACCACGCTCTTCTCCCGGTCCAGTTTGCTGGGTCGGGTACGGGTTGTGAAGCTGATGGTCTGCTTGCAGTCGGGCTGATGCTGATAGGGGTCGGTATGGACCGCCTTGGCGCCCGGGGTATCCAGCTCGGTGGAGTCGATCTCGAACCACGTTTCGGGAATCCCCTGACTCATAAACCCAGTGCCGCGGATATCCCGGATCTGGTCGATCTTCTCACCTTTCGCCAGCCGATGTGCGAGCTCCACGATGGCCCGCTCCGCATTGCCGAAGATCAGCAGATCCGCCTTCGAGTCGGGCAGAATGGAGCGGCGCACCTTGTCCGACCAGTAGTCGTAGTGGGCAATCCGCCGCAGACTCGCCTCGATACCGCCAATGATGACAGGAACCCCTTTAAAGGCCTCCCGGGCGCGCTGAGCGTAGACGATCACGGAGCGATCCGGGCGTTTGCCAGCCTCCCCATCCGGTGTATAGGCATCGTCGCTGCGGATACGGCGGTCCGAGGTATAGCGGTTGACCATCGAATCCATATTGCCGGCGGTGATGCCGAAAAACAGATTGGGGCGTCCTAATTCTCTGAACGCATCCGCATGGCTCCAGTCCGGCTGGGCAATGATGCCGACCCGAAAGCCCTGCACCTCCAGCAGTCGTCCAATCAGCGCCATGCCGAAACTGGGGTGGTCCACATAGGCATCGCCGGTCACCAGGATCACATCGCAACTGTCCCAGCCCAGGTCGTCCATCTCCTCCCGGTTCATCGGCAGGAAAGGAGCGACACCAAAGCGGGCGGCCCAGTAGGGACGGTAGGAGAAGATGTTGGCTGGCTGGGTCATTGGGTAGTGATTATATCGTGCTTTTGAGTGTCGGGCAGTGTTGTCATTCCGATGAAGAATTACGTACCCGGCAATGGTCCAAACGCGAGTTCACAACATACCTCGCTATGTGCTCGGAAATCACCCCCAATCCCTGTGCGTTTATCACTACGCTTTGGCGGACTGAAAACCAGTAAAACAGGAATTCCATTCCTGTAACGAGTTGTCGAACCCCCACCCGCAACCTATTCTCAAAAGAGAAGCAAACAGGACAATAAAACAACACGGATCCCTAAGGGAAGCACATGATCCCCCACGAGAAGGAAAGCCCCGATTTCACCTACGACCTGGCCACCGAGCGCCAGGCCCTGCGCGGAAACAAAACTCACCGCGGCATCCCGGACAAAGCCCCCAACCGACTCCTCGCCGCCACCTGGAATCTGACCAATTTCGGTGTCCAGCAACGTACCGATGACGACTTGGCATTGATGGCCGAAATCATCAGCTGGTTCGACCTCATCGCTATCCAGGAGATCGCGGACGACCTTACCGATCTCTGCGCACTCGTCGATCACCTGCCGACAGGCTACCGTGTCATCCTCTCCGACATTGGTGGAAACGACGAACGCTCAGGCTTCCTCTACGACAGCCAAAAAGTTGCCCGCCTCGAACTCGCTGCAGAAATCGCCGTACCCCCCAGTGACCATCGCTACATCCGCATGCGCGGTGTCTCCGGCGCTTACAAAGGCTTCGACCGTAACCCCTATGTTGTAGCTTTCAAGGCAGGGGGGCTGGAATTCACGGCTGTCTCCGCCCACCTCTACTTTGGCAGTCACACCTACTACGACGAAGACCGCCGTGCCCTCGAAGCCTACGCCCTGGCCCGCTGGGCCGACCAACGCAACCGAGCCGCCGGGGCCTATTCACAGAACATTCTCGTCATGGGTGACCTCAATCTCCCCATCCGAGACAACTCAAGCTCAGTCTATAAAGCGTTGAAGGCCAAACGCCTCATCCTGCCGCAACACTCCACAACAATGGGCAGTAACCTGGCAGGGGACAAAGACTACGATCAGGTCGCCTTTCACGCGGGAGCAATGAAAGACGCCTATCAGGGGAACTCAGGGGTATTCGATTTCGACCGTGCTCCTTTTTTCAGGGCAGCCTGGGATGTCGATCCGAACTATTTTAATAAGACGGTGAAATACCATATTGCGGATCATCGGCCGTTGTGGGTTGAGTTTTTGGTGTGAGGGATAAATTTGATATTTTGGTAGGACACAACTGGGTTGATCAGTGGATTTTAGATATAGGATGGAATTAGGTTCTGTATTGGATTTGGCTGGTCATCAACAATCGCAGCAACTGATAAAAATTGTGATGATAGTCTGTATTCGACTGATTGAATTCGCAACCAAAAGCAGACACCAGCGATTTTTTCTACAAAACCGTGGTCTGTCCCCTATTGTTCTCGCACCTTGAAGCGGACCGTCGGAACTCAAGAACAGAGAAGTTGTTTCAATCGAAACTGATTCCTTTAAGCTCTGGCGTTGCCCACAACCATCTCGATTTGAGATGCTTTTGTCGGCTGTGCTGCGTAAAAGCAACCTACGGGATTGGCATTCCCTGCAGCCTCTCCTCACATTGTCATCAAGAATTCATCCAACAGACACGCTTCTGTCACATCGGTTGGCTAGTCTTTCTCATGCATCAAACCAATGCGGCCTCAGACCAGAGGAGAGAGATGATAATGGAACGCCCAACTCTGAACTATTTCGCAGGCTGGACGTACCTGATCGACTCAGAGTACAGAAAGGAGATGCGGGAGAACTGGAAGGAGATGCCCGGCTTCATTGTAGGGATGCAACTATTGTCGGGAGCCGCCAGCGTGCTGTTTCCCCTCATCATTGCAGGACTGATCGGCGTCGTGCTGCTGCACAAGCTCTAATCCACAATACCCCTCAGTTGGCTTGTACGACAGTGCCAACTGACACTCCACTCGGATTCAGGAACTTTGTCGGTTGTGCTGAACAAAGTTGGTCTGCTACTACCCTGAAGCGGTCTTCAGAAACCCTGAGTAAGATGGCCGGAGTTAACCAACAGACTGTTAGCAGTACTTCAACTTCAGTATCCTGATGTTCGCTTCTGCCACACAGCGGACCAAATTACTGATCCAGCTCAATTTCCGCTATTGGCCGTAAGCTGTAGAAGTGTGAACTTGATCAATTCAGATTGAAAGTCTAGTTATGATGTCATCCGGCAGTCATAGCTTCCGTCCGGGTAAAACAGACATAGCGAGTTTTCAGCTTAGATGCCTGCTACGCGACCGTTGCGAACATAGGTCACTGAGTGAACAAGCTCTCCGGGTCCTCGAGAGCGGACGTTGGCGCAAGAACACGGCCAAGACCTGCCGCTTTTGTCATTGGTCATAATTACTGCATGCTGATGACGGCTAAAGTTCTAGCGTCGACAGGTTCCTGCCGACCAATTTCACAAATGCCTTAGCGGTAGGGGATATGAAATGCCCCGGTGGATATATGGCGTAGATGGAAATCTCTGTAGGTACTTCGTAGTCCGGTAAGACATGGACGAGCCTACCGGCTTTCAGGTAATCCGTTATATCCCAAAGGGATCGCAGTGCGATGCCAAGGCCGTCGAGGGCCGCCTGTGTGGCCATTTCGACGCTGTTCATGTCGAGCCTGCCCGATACTCTAATCCGCTCGTCTTCCAGATACTTGCGCAAGCGCCATAAACCGGGACACTCACCATTTGTAGTATCGCTGAATCGAGAATGAAGTCTTTTCCTGTAATGACGTTTTATGCAAGCTCATGACATTCCAGTTGAGATGATGAAGTATCAGCGGCTGCCAAACAGGTCACTATCATTATTATAAATTATTTGAATAACAAATCAGTCAAAGAACGGGAAAGGGTTCTATTAAACCCGTTTATATCCTTTGGATATCAGCATTGTTTCAGAAAAATAAGATATTGCTGGATACAAATCACAAGCCTTTACTCTAATTAACTAAGAAAAAAATCAGGAGTTCCATTAGATAGTTCTATTTAACACATACTGACAAAGTGTATGGTCAAGAACGGAGGAGAGTTATGAACATTAAAGCTGGAGTCTGCGCCTTTATCTTTTTCTTCATATTCATTACACCGAATATCCATGCGCAAAACGTTGAGGGATCAGAAGAGCAGGAACTTGAATATCTTGAACTGATAATGAATATTCTGCGCCATCACTTGGAAGCGATCGAACTGCTCACCCAAAAAGAAAGTAAATACTACGACAATATTGTGAATCATGCCGCAGCGCTCTGGCATACTTCAAATCTATTAGACCATATCTATCCGGATAAAGACCAAATCAATGATCGGGAATGGCCATGGGCTGACAAACAGGAATTTGATGAAAGAGTCATGGCCAATCGAGCTGCAACCAATAAACTGAGAAAAGCGGCGAAGGTATGGCTGAAGGATAGGGATCAAGAGAAAATCCTTGCCTCGTTGGAAGAACTCAAGAAAAGTTGCCGAAGTTGCCACAAGTCACTGCGGGACTGGCCTTGATTTTACATACTACCTCGATTCTAGAGTCTCACAACCCTAATAGAGACTCTGCTTCGATACAGGTAGGCAACTTTTCAGCACTCTGGAAATTGCCGAAGGTCTTAACGACATCGGTTTAGGCGCAGCTAAACCGAGGTGAGCTGGCGCAATGAATTCTTAGGGAATATTGCAATGAGACCGAAACCCGGAAAGATAACGGTTTTTTACGACGGCACCTGCCCAAAATGTATTAAGGACAGAGAAAATTATGAAAGGCTTGCAGGTGAAAGAAAAAGCAGTGTGAACTGGGTTGACATCACCGGTAGAGACGCGGAACTGCAGGAAATTGGCATCGATCCACAAAAAGCGTTAACAGAGCTGCACGTGTTCGATGAAAACAATCATATTCTGTCTGAAATTGATGCATACATTGCGCTTATGGGCAGGGTACCGATTTTGACTCCACTGGCCTGGTTTATAGGCATGCCGGCAATTCGCCCGCTCATCAGTAGGCTTTATCACTGGCAGGTTGACCAAAGACTCCGCAGGGAAGGGCGGCTATAAAGTTGGGGAGAATCATAAACCGGGACATTCACCATTTGTAATATAGTTTATTTGCGGCTAGTTATCGGCTAATTTAAGGCTAAGAGCTGGGCATCTATATGCACAATAAGCAACACACTTCTCTCGATAATCCGTGAAATAGTGGAACCCCTTTCTGCATCACTGATGTGAAGCGCTTGCGAAAGACGCGAAAAGGGCTTGTGCATGGCACTTACTATGTAAGGATTTCATAAAACGTTCGCTTATAGCCGTGATTAGATTCATTAAAAATAGGCAAATACTGAAGTGGCTTATGCCTTTACGGGCTATGATAAAGCAAAGGCCATGTTTAAAATGGCATGCCACTCAAGTTGATAAAAAAACCTGATAACAGCAATCAATCATGGCTAACTACACTATGCCCAGGCGTCGATAATCTGCACATGTAGACACAAAAAGTGTCGGTTATTTTTACATTCAATTCCCTTGTTTTTATTCGAGTTATTTCTAGCTTACTGTCTTAATTGAATTATTTATTAGATGGCATTTATTTTGCGTTAGGAATAAAACGAGTGCAGGCTTTATCGCACCATCACAGATTTATCACTAAACGGTGGATCAATGATGATCCAAAATGGAGAGCATGTGATGAAAAGGCTACTTACCTGCTTCTTAGGACCGCTTCTGTATACCGGTCTCTTGACTCAAGCTGGCGCGACCATCATTTCAGGTGAAGTAACTGTCGGAACTGGAGATTTTGTTTTATTAGATCCTGTATTCACAGAATCGAGTCCAGACAACACGGTCGGAAACAACACATTTCAGACTAACAATCTGTATGGATTCAATGAAGACCAGAATATCAGCCTATTCGATGATCTGAATGTGGACATCCTTGCGGATGGTGCAGGCGGTGGCTCTGGGCCCGGTATCCTCTCCACAGGAAGCATGGTTGCCAGCCACTATATCTTTTTCGATCCAAGGCGATCGACTTCCCAGGTCGGCCGTGTGACCTTCGACTCAGATATTCTCGGGATACTGACCAGCACAAGCAATCTCGCAGCCAGTGACTTTCTGATCAATAACAACGTAACCTATCTCAACCCAAGGCTGCGTGGACTGGAAGCGAATGACTCGGTAGCCATCACAGGGTCGAACGAGATTGAGGTCGACTGGAGAGCGTCATCACCGGGAGACTATATCCGTGTGCTGACTGCATACTCACCGGAAGAACCCCCGACAGCAGCAGTACCTGAGCCGTCGACACTAGCACTCCTGAGTATTGGGTTACTTGGATTATTTGGCTTGCTGCGTCGCAGGGCCGTTGCTTGAGAAGAAGCTGATCAAATCATCGACATCCCATCGGAAGCCGGAACCCACACTTCCTAATAAACATTGGGTTCCGGTTTCTTGCACATATTACGCATCAGCTTCTCAACATAAGCAAAGATCATCGACAAGATACTGGCTCAGCTCATGACGAAAGGCGCATGATTACCACCGTTCGAGTTGTTAAAGGCAACGCGAGTCTCACTAGATTCAGACAGGTTTGAATAGATCTGGGGTTTTTACAGTTATCCTTTTTAATCGACATCCACCACTAGTCGCGGGTCAGCGCGAACAACAGGCCGCGTTCGACCCAAAGATCAACACGCAAGCCGCGCATCTCCAATGTGCGCGGCTGCTCACCGAGAGCTGGATCGGGCAACTCGCCCATCGACGCGGGCCGGTAGGGAACCTGGTACAGGTTCTGGGTACGCCCTTGAGCGTCGTGTCGACGCAGTTGCGCAGCGGTTACGCCCTGCAGGCTGCAATAGCGTCCGCCGAGCAGTCGTGCACCCTCGGCCGGCGCGAGAGGCTCGACCAGACGGAACCCGAGCTGGTCGAAATGACCGTCGAGCTCGGCGATCGTCGTACCGTGCACCTCGAGTGGAGTCTGCGCAAGGTGGTTCATGACCGCCTCTTCGGCGATCGCGTGCAACAAGTCGGGTTGTTCGAACGGCAACCAGCTGACCACAAGCGCGACCAACAGACAGGCGGCAGCAAAGAGCTGCAGCGTGCGACTATGCCACCAGCTACGCGCAGACCGGGTTCGCTGCAGAGCCTCGAGCTCGTCGAGACGCGCATCGTCGAGACGAACCGACTCCAGATGTTCGATCAGGCTTTGTTTCAAATTGGGCTTCATCGTTTCACCCCCTCTGCGGCAGCATCGTCACCGAACTCGGCACGCAACCTGGCGCGCAAGCGGTGAATTCGCGCTAGCACAGTGCCCCGACGGCTGCCGAGTGTCGAAGCGATCTGGGCCGCGGTCATGTCTTCGACCGCCCAATAGTAGAGGATCTCACGTTCGAACACATCCAGCCGCGACCATGCCTGCTGCAACATGTCACGGCTGATGGTCAATGACTCGAGACAGTGGGTGTCGATCGCCAACAACTCCGCATCGGTGTGAGCATCGCCGGTCTCGGGACTGGCCTTGCGCCGCCGTGTGATGTCGATGTAACGGTTGCGCATGACACGGCGTGCGTAGGCTTCGGGACAGGCCAGCGCGCCGGGTGGGCGTTGCAGACAACGCTCGACAGTGTCCTGTAATAGATCGCCGGCCCCCGGCTCGTTGCCACTGAGCGCATAGGCATAGCGGTAGAGGCGATTCAGCATATCGCGGTCAAACAGCATTGCCGTGCCGCTCCATTGCGCCTATCCAGCCACGCTTGATCAGCTCGCCGAGGTGCTCGGTAGCGAGGCTGTCATCGGCTGCCAGCCTCGCCAGATCCCATCCCTGGACACAACGATCGAGCAGGCGCCACAGTTCGATGTCGACCACCTCGACCCAGGCTTCGTAGCCTCGCCGCTCGATAACCAGGCACCATTCACCGGGTTCAATGTGCAGCGCCGGCGGGTCGCCGCCATCGTGGTGCGCTGCCCGGATCGCATGCACAGGCCAAGTCGTGTGTAGCCAGTCCAGCGCCGATATCGGTCGCGGAAACAGCTGCGACGGATCGGCATCGGCCAACGGGCCGAGGTCCAGCGGAGGATCATTGTCCGCATAGTAGATGCTGTGACAGGCCCATTCGAGTGCGACCAGCTCGCCGAGCCACGGCAGTCCGGCGAACACCCTGTGTGCGTCGACGACTGTGTCGACGAATGTCGCGAAACCTCCACCAAAGCGATTCAGGTCGGGTTGAGTCGAACTGTTTAGGCGCACGAATTCCCGCGCCAGGCCGTCGAAAGAGCGCCTGCCGAGCAGTTGGCGGCACACTGGGTAGACATCGTTCAGTGCCGCAACACGCACTCCTTGGCTCGATCTGCGATAGACCTCACAAGCCTGTTCTGCACTGAGCCCGGGCACGCTGCGCGCCGCCTGCGCGACATCAATTGCTGTGCCGCCGTCGATTGCTGCAGCCAGGTCGTGCTGCCACTGTGCGAGGGCGGTCATGCGACCGCCCTCGCTGCTTCATCCAGAATACGGCTCGCCCGCAGCGCCTCGTCGAGCAGCACATCAAGTGGTGGAATGTCATTGTCCCACTCGATGCACACCGGCACACTGGGCAAGGCGCATGCGACTTGGCGAAACAGTGCCCAGACGGGTTTGCTGACACGATTGTTGTGCGCATCAATCAGGTAATCCCCCTTGTCCTCGTATCCGGCCAGATGCACCTCCCGCACTCGGTGCAATGGCACCTGGGCGATCGCCGTGGCCGCATCAAGGCCGAGGTTGACTTGGTTGACGTACAGGTTATTGACGTCGAGCAGCAGCTCGCAGTCGGCTTCGTCGCACACAGCGGCGACAAATTCAGCCTCACTCAGCGGTGCATCCGCACACAGATAGGCGGATACGTTTTCGACTACGAGGCGGCGGCCGAGAAAATCCTGGACCTGGTGGATGCGCGCGGCGATATGTTGAACCGACTCTTCGCTGTACGGCAACGGCAAAAGGTCGTGGTAGTGGTGGCCGTGACAACGGGTGAAACAAAGATGATCGGAGACCCACGCCGGCGCTGTGCGTTCGGCGATCGCACGGATGCCGCCGAGGTAGCCGAGATCGAGCGGCTCGCTGCCACCGAGGTTCATGCCGACGCAATGCAGCGTCAGCGCATACCGATCGGCGATACGTTCGAGCTGTCGTGGCGCGAGACCACCGCGGGCGAGGAAGTTGTCGGCCAGCAGCTCGACCCACGGCACGCCATGCTCGGCCGCCATCAACTGTTCGAAATGCGGGTCACGCAGGCCAATGCCGACACCCGACACCGACCCGCGCCCCCGAAGGGGAGGCACGGTATCCAACGCCTTACTTCGCCGGTATAACTTTGGCGACCACCCCACCGGTGATCTTCTCGCACGTGCCCTGGGGCACATACACCCACTCCTGGTCGGAGTTGTCGAGCGTCGACTGGGTGGCGCAGACGTGTTTGCCGTCGAGCGCGCCGCAGTCGTTCTTGCCGGCCTTGGCGATGCCGGCGCACTTCTCCCACGCCTTAGGTGTGTCTGGCAGAGCCACAGCGTTCTGGGCGGCGAGCATCGTGCCCGCTGCCAGCATGCTGGCAATCACGGTTCGGATTCGATCATTGGTATTCATTTGGCTTATTTTCTCCTGATTGAACTATGGCTGAGCGCCGGGGGCATGTATGTCCTGCACTCATCTCTGTATGACGAATCACGTGCCGGTTTGATTGCACCGCTGATCGTATTCCCGGAGAAACTGCGGGTTCTTTACGCTCCGATACATTGGGTAAGACAGGGATAGCGGCGTTTTGTATCCATGCCATGGTGCGGGGATTTAGCGTGCTGTACAGAATGCCGTCTGGCAACCCCATATCCTTGACAATGCTACCGTTGGGCCGCAACTACTCAATCGCAGACGGGTGAGCAAACGAAACAGATTTGCAGGTGTTCATGTTGCAGATCATCCCACGCTGGGAAATTGATAAGCGTTTAGCCCAGGTGGCGAATGTGGCTGGGTTCAGCTTTCATGCCAGGGTTGCGGAGCAAGCCTGGGAGCGGTAGAAGCTGGAAAGGCTGTGCCGATATCAGTAAGCAGCAGTAAACTGGGACGTTCATCATTTCATATTAATTCAAAATGATTGTTATTCAGGGAGTTATTAAGCGCCTACTTACTGCTTTCATTGAAAATAGGCCCATGGTTGTTCTGGAGTTATTTATCTGGGCATCACGCCGAACGTACTCAGCCGCATATCAATCACCAGAGTGACAAGTCTGTAAGTAGTAGAAAACGCAACCAGGGGTTTAACCTGGTCTTTTTAAGATGCTTCCATGAGGTGGGGATTAACCATGCAGAAAAGTCACAAACGATTACTGGTGGCACTATTAATGTTCTTTGGTTTGAGTCTCCTGGTTCCCGGTGTCTTAGCCATGTTTCACCCGGAACATGCCGGCCTGAATACGCAACTTGCTGATCAGGCAAATCAGTTTCGGGCATTACACGGCATGATGGCAGGCTTGGGAGTGATGGCCTGTTTAGCCTGTTATCGCATTGAAAGAGAACGCACGCTTGTGATGGGGATTGGGCTTACTCTGGCGTTGGTGGTGGCTGCGCGCGTCTACTCCTTGCTCAGTGACGGTTTGCCTGACTGGCTGACACTCTTCTATCTTGTGATTGAATCGATTTTGGCTCTGATATTTCTCAGATATCCACCTCCTGTCGATAACACTAGGGCCTGCTAACAGGCCTTGGAGTATTGAAAATAATAACACCACTATTTTTTAAACCCTTTAGTCAGTACCCGCAAATGATCCAGGAGGTTGCTGACAGATCGATATAACAATCTTTGTTGTTGGCCTGGTGCTTGTTAGAGTGGGTGTCTTGTCAGGCAGTGAATAGACCAAAGTTCTTTCGACTCAAAGTTGCGCATACGTGAGGACAATAAGTGCTTGTTTTAGACACAAGTGCGATTGGAATCGAATCGACGGTCTCTCGCATTCTTAATGGTTGTTTTACGCTGATATTCAGCCTCTTAGAGAGCTAATTTACTGCGTTAATAGTTGTTTCCGCATTTGCCTGTGTGCAGGAACAAGTGACTGATCTTCTTGAACTAGGTTTTTCAAACCTCAAATGACAGACTGCTCGGAAACAACCTCCGGATTGAGGTTGGGTAGAATGTTATTCTGGCCTTTCTGATTTTGCTGATCTTTTCTATCCATTCTCCAGATCTTCAGGCTGGGACGGATTTCGTGTTTGAAGGCCTCTTTCCACTGATCGAAATCGAGATCATTGTGGCCATAGATCGCCTCTTCAAGTTGGTGGATCAACTGTTTTATTTTGCCCGGTTCAGCTTTCGGGTGGAAATCGAGAATGTGATCTGCAATCACGCTATAGGGTGCATTGGTCGGCAAGCTGAGATGTTTGTTGGCTAGAAAGCGCAGGGTGTATCCCCAGACCTCCGGATCGCTCTCCTCGTCAACAAAGCGCACGCAAAAATAGAAACGCACTGACAGGGGCAGGGCACCGACAAGTCGACGGCGCCAGTTATGCCAGCGTGCTACCGGATTCAGAATCGCTGTGGTGTTTCTCAATTTATCCTTGAGGGGTGAGAAGGCGGGCGCCATACGCAGCATCGGGTTTTTAAAGAAAACGATCAGTGGTTCCAATGGAGAGCTCTGCTCGCCGCCTGCTTTTCGATGCGAGAGCCAGAGTGCCATCCAGTAACCAAAGATGATGCCGAACACCACTGCCAGTGGTATCCAGAAGGCGGCTGAGGTTCCAGAGGGGAATAGGGAGGTCTCTGCTTCGAAAAATCCGCTCTCTTTACGGGTGCCACTGACCGCGATGGGCTGGAGTGGTACCGAGGCCCGCTGCGCCATATCGGTTCGGGTATTCCACCATTTGATACTCAACTGCGGAAGTTTCAGGTCTCCGCCAAACTGGGGCACCAGGGTAAAGGTCTCTACCCGACGCCCAACGATACGGTTGGACTTCTTGTCGAGATAGGTGTGGGTCTGATTTCGGTCCCGATAGACTCTGAATGCTTCGCTGTTTAGCTGACTCTCCAGGCTGGGGAGTTTATTGCCTGAAATTCCGAGCGCGGAGATCTCCGTTGTGAATGGCAGGGGCTTGCCGGCAGCCGCTTTGAAGTTTTCGGGCAGTTTTACTTTCAGGTTCAACTGTTCAACCGGTAACCAGGGTTTGCTGGTTGGATTGGCCTCTCTGACATTGAATGTGATGGCGCTGCTCATGCTGGCTTTAAAAGCGTTGTTACCACGCTGGTAACCGACCGACTGCTCTTCGCCGGTGACATTGATCGCCGGGATTTCAAACTGACCGGGTTTCAGCGGCGTGACCTGGTAGTAGAAATCGTTGACGATCTGCCGCTTGCCTTTGATGGTGCGGGAGTAGGTGACTGGGCCCTCCTGCAGATTGAGCAGGAAATTGCCGATTTGTGGTAAGTGAGGTGTAACGGTTGACAGGTTGTTTTGACTGACAACGCTCAGCTTGAGAATGACATTTTGTTGTACGTAGGGGTTTTCGCTAGAGATTTTTGTCTCTATGAAGGGTTTGGTTGTCTGGGTGCCGTAGTAGTTGGAGGATGGATAACCTGGTCTCTGCTGGGAGGGCCACGCAGTGCCGTATGGGGTGTTCGATCTTTGTCCCCCGGTGACTGGCGCCGGTTGTCTCTGATTGGTGGCCGGATAGTTCCATTGACCAGGCGCCGGGTTGTACCAATAGTTTTGACCCGGATACTGATTGGCCGTTGCACTGGTCGACAGGACCATGAGCATGATGGCGCTTAAAGCGAGCTTGACGATGTCGATAGTGCCTCCCCCTTGTTCTACCAGGGTCTGGTTTCTCTGTCCCTGCCTCCACGGCTGCGCAGATAGTTGTACTCTTCCAGTTTGAATTGTTGTTGCATCAACTGGGTTGGATCCCCTTCAACCTGATCCAGCCACTGTTCCATGAGTGGATTGAGTTTGCTTTGGGGGCCGCTTTTCTCTTCACCTCCCTCGGCTTCATCCTGCCCCTCTTCTGATTGGGGGGTGTCTTGCTGGTCTACCTGATCGACGGCCTCGGAATTTTGTGGGTCGTCAGGATTCAACTCGGGATCTTTCTGTTGCTGGCCGAGACTCTCCTGTGATCGGCTTCTGTTTTGATCGTTCTCCGGTCTATTCAGGTTAGCAGACCTTTCACTGTTTTGTTCTTCTTCATCGCCTTCCAGGCTCTCCTCCTTGTCCTTGGCTCCGCTCTCTTGGGAATCGGTTTCCTGCTCCTCACCTTGATCGGACTCTTGTTCCTGGGAATCATCCGGTTCACCGGTCTCCTGCTGCTCGTCCGATGACTCACTTTGCTGTTCCTGTTGCTCTTCCTCGCCCGACTGGGAATCACTCTGCTCATCCTGGTCGCCACTCTGTTTTTGTTCCTGCTCTTGTTCTCCTGAGGATGACTGCTCTTCTTCCTGCTCTTGTTCTCCTGAGGATGACTGCTCTTCTTCCTGCTCTTGTTCTCCTGAGGATGATTGCTCTTCTTCCTGCTCTTCCGATTCACCTGAAGACTGCTGTTCCTGCTCCTGCTGTTCCTCCTGTTCCTGCTCTTGTTGCTCCTGCTCTTGTTGCTCCTGCTCTTGTTGCTCCTGCTCCTGTTGCTCCTGCTCTTGTTGCTCCTGCTCCTGTTGCTCCTGCTCTTGTTGCTCCTGCTCCTGTTGCTCCTGCTCCTCCTGCTCCTCCTGCTCCTCCTGCTCCTCCTGCTCCTGTTGCTCTTCCCCTTCCTCTTCTTCCTGCGCTTGATCCAGCTTATCTTTGGCGAGCGCTAGATTATGTCTGGCATCTTCATGCTCCGGATCTTCCTGGAGAACGGATTCATAAGCTTGAACGGCCTGCTCAAACTCCTCCATCTGGTAGTGGCTGTTCCCCAGGTTGTATTGGGCATTGAGCTTTGCATCTTCCCGTTCAACCTGTTTGAAGTTTTCGATCGCGCTTTCGTAGTCACCGGTCCGGTAGTTGGCCACGCCCCGGCGATAGGGGTCCTGAAAGCCCTCCGCCGCATCTTCGTAGAGGCCCTGTTGATAGCTTTCTGCGGCCTGCTGCTCCTGGTTCAGGAACCAGTCCGCGTCCACCAGTGTGGCATAGCAGAGCAGGAGTAAAACCGAGTAGCGCCTGATCATGTTGATGGTTTCCCCGACGCAACACGAAAGTAGGGGAGCAGCAGGAGCAGCAGAGGCAACAGCAACCAGTAGAAGCGTTCATTCCATATTCTCGTCTTCTCCTGGGTCTGGGTTGGCGTGCCTGAGCCAATGCTGGAAAGGTCGAGTATCCGACGGCTGTCCTGGTCACGAAAATCGGCCTCCAGGTATTGTCCGCCGCCGGCTTCTGCAAGACGCTGCAGCAGGGGCTGGTTGAGCTTCGATTCGATCACTTTCCCTTTGTTGTCCCGCATCAGGTCACTCTGTCCAATGCGGGCCGGGACAGGGCCACCACCGCCGGTGCCGATACCCAGGGTATGCAGGGTGATCCCTTGACCCTTCATGGCTTCCACTTGTTTTATGAGCCCAGGTTCGACGAAATCCCCGTCACTGATGAGTAGAATTGTGCGGCTGTTCTGCAGGGAGTCACTGCTGAATAGCTGTTCGGCCCGCTCCATGGCCGCAACCAGGCGGCTGCCCTGCAGGTTGGCCAGCTCTGAGGTCACGGCAGGCAGGGCAGCCAGAATACTCTGGCTGTCTTCCGTGATCGGCGAAATCACATGGGGGACGGTGGCAAAGGCGATCATTCCAATGCGTAACTGATCATTCAGCATCACCAGATCCTGTACTTCCTGGCGCGCTCTGGCAAGTCGTGAAGGTGGGGTGTCAGCGACGTTCATCGAGCGGGAGATATCCATCAATACAACCAGATCATTGGTCGGTGAAAACGCCTGGATGTCTTTGAAATCCCAACGGGGGCCTGCCAGCGCCACAATCAGAAACAGCCACAGCAGCGCCCAACGGATGAAGCGGCTCCAGCGTTCATTCACGCTCAGTTCCCGGATACCGACCAGATGGGGGAGCAGGTGCTCATCGGCATAGCGGTGAAACGGGCCTCGACGGGGACGAACCACACTGAAAATCAGCCAGGCCAGAACCGGGATGACGCCAAGCAGGGCGAACAGCCATTCAGGTCTGGCAAAATGGAATACACCCTCAGACATAGCCGCCTCCCTTGAGCTGCCGTTGTCTGCCCTCCGGGTAGATTCCCAGGATCAGCAACAGCAGCAGGGCTGCCGTCAGCGGCCAGTGGTAGAGAGGCTGGGGGACATAGATGGTGCGGGATTCCGCCTCGGTCTTCTCCAGCTCATCGATCTTCTGATAGATCTTCTCAAGGGCTTCCGTGTCGGTGGCCCTGAAGTAGGCGCCACCCCCGGCTTCGGCAATATCCCGCATCGCCTGCTCATTAAAATTCAGGTCTGTGCGGGTGACGATGCGGCCATTCTCTTTGATGGGAATACGTTTTTTGTTACTGCCCACACCAATACTGTAGATTCGGATCTGTTCCTCGCCGGCCAGTTCAGCCGCACGCAGAGGGGGGATGGTGCCGGCTGTGTTTTCCCCATCCGCAATCAGGACCAGCACTCGCGAGCCGGCCGGGCGCTCCCGCAGTTTTTTCACCCCCAGTCCCAGGGCGTCGCCAATGGCCGTGCCATCGCCGGCAATGCGTGGCACCACATTCTGAAGCAGACTGTTTACCGCTTTCCGGTCATAGGTGAGGGGGGAGAGGACATAGGCGCGGCTGCCGAAAATCACCAGACCGACTCGGTCGCCCTGGCGTCCTTCAATAAATTTGGAGACCACGCCTTTAACCACCTGCATTCGGCTGACCTGTTTCTTGTCGAGGGTGAAGTCCAGGGCATTCATTGAGTGGGAGGCATCCACCAACAACATCAGGTCGTAGCCTGCTGTGCGGTTCTCGGTATAGGGCTCAAGCCATTGCGGGCGCATCATGGCCAACACCAGAGATAACCAGATCAGGGAGAGGAGGCCGAGATAGAGCCGTTTGCTGAGCGGCACCTTCGGGCGTTTGGTCTGAAAGGCGGCTTCCAGATGGGGCAGGCTTGGGTGCAGCAGGGTGGCCTGCAGACCCTCCACCGTTTCAAACTGTTCTGCAGCAGGTCGTCTCCAGAAGAGCCTGACCAGTAGCGGCAATACCAAAAGAAGCGCCATCCAGGGCCAGTGAAACTCAAACATGGCAGGCGTCCTCACTGACCCAGTGGATCGCGGCATCGATCAGCTGCCCCAGAGTCTCTTTGTCGGCTGAGTGGTCGGGTGGGGCATAGGGCAGTTCGAGCAGCAGCCGACCCTTTTCCTGCCAGGGGAATCCACTTGAGTCATTGCGCTGCAGCCACGCCAGCCAGGCTTCGTCGGTGAGCGACGCAGTCATGCTTCGACCGCAGCGTGCGATCGCGATACGTCTGAGCAGTTCGGAGAGATCGCTGGCAACCGGTTTTGCCGGTTCCCGCTTGATGCGATGTTTCAGGCCGATCAGGTGGCGCCGGGCATCCTGTTGCCAGCGGCCCAGAGGGTAGAGTCTGCGTCTTCGGATGATCCACCAGACCAATAGCATCATCAGCGCAATACCGATCAGAAGCAGCCACCAGCCCGGAGCGATGGGCCACCAGGAGACCGTATCTATGCCTCGAATATCGCGTAGTGGATCCATCAATGCCGACCGAAGTGTTGCGCTAACCCACGGGTCAATGTGAGGTGTATCTCTTCATTGGTGGTGATCGGCATCAGGGTGATACCCAGACTGCTGGCCATGGCGCTTAATTCATTGCGATGTTTCTGCCAGGTCTCTGCATAGCGCGATCTGGCTCCCCGGTCTCGAGTGTCGATCTCGATGGCATGCCCATCCGGGCCGACGAAGGTGACACGGCCCAACTCCGGCAGTTCCCGGTCGGCCGGATCATCCACCGGTATCAGTACCACGGTATGGTGCTGGCATATCCGTCCCAGGGTCTGCTGCAGTCCCATGACCTCACGGTTCAGATCGGCGATGACAAAGATCAGCGAACCGGTCGAGGTGCCTTTGTCGGCCCGCTGCAAGGCTTCCGACAGGCAGTCCTGATTAGGCTGATTGGGAGTGCCTTCATGGGTGAGGGCGTGCAACAGTCGCCATAAGGCACGCCGATCCTTGGTTGGTTGAAAATACTGCATGCCCTGCTGCAGGTCACCGAACAGCATGCCGCCGACCCGATCATGCAACCGTGATGCCGCCCAGCCCAACAGGGCCGCTGCTTTGGCGGCCTGTACTGACTTGAAGGTACCGCGGGTGCCAAAGCTCATGTGTGGACCCCGATCGATACACAGCACCACACTGCGTTCCCGCTCCTCGCGGAAGATCTTCATGTGTGGCACGTTGGTACGGGCAGTGACATTCCACTCCATGTTGCGGATATCATCTCCCTCCCGATACTCCCGTACCTCTTCGAAATCGAGACCGGTACCCCGAAATACAGAGGCATAGAGTCCGCTGAAACTGGTGTTCACCAGATGGTGCGAGGCCAGGCCCAGGGTATGGGCCTGGTGGCGCAGTTCGAGCAGGTCATCAATATGCGGATGAAGACTCATAGAGGTTGCCGAGACGGCCGTTATGGGATGGCGACCATATCCAGCAGACGGGATAGGAAATCATCGGTGGTAATGCCTTCCGCTTCAGCCTCAAAGGTCAGCAGGATACGATGCCGGAGAATTGCCGGTGCAACCGCCTGAATATGGTGTGGCGCTACGAACTCCTCATCGTCCAGCCAGGCACGTGCACGGGCGCATCGGGCCATCGCGATACTGGCGCGGGGCGAGGCGCCGAAGCGACACCAGCGGGTCAGATCCTTGTCGTAGGCTTGCGGGTTTCTGCTCGCCTGCACCAGATCGACGATGTAACTGTTCAGCTTTGGATCCAGGTAGAGTTTGTTCACCTCCTGACGGATGGCGAAAAGCTCCTTCTGGCTGAGCGGGTTACTTGGCGGTGTCGGTTTCTGCTGTTGCTGGGCATTGTCCAGCTCAAGGATCTGCAGCTCTTCATTGCGGTCCGGGTATTCCACATTCGCCTGCATCAGGAAACGATCGAGCTGCGCCTCCGGCAGGTGGTAGGTGCCCTCCTGCTCGACCGGGTTCTGGGTCGCCAGCACCATAAAGAACTCCGGCAGCTGGTAGGTTGTCTGTCCAACGGTGATCTGATGTTCACCCATCGCTTCCAGCAGCGCGGATTGAACCTTGGCGGGTGCCCGGTTGACCTCGTCCGCCAGCAGAATGTTGTGGAACAGAGGGCCCTGACGAAACTCGAACTCGCCTTTTTCGTGGCGATAGATATCGGTGCCGATCAGGTCGGCAGGCAACAGGTCAGGGGTGAATTGAATACGGTGGAAGTCGCCTTCGATCGCTTCTGCCAGGGCTTTCACCGCGGTGGTTTTAGCCAGTCCGGGGAGGCCTTCGATAAGCAGATGACCATCGCTCAACAGACAGATCAGCATGCTATCGATAAAGCTGGTCTGACCGATGACTCGCGTAGCCAAGTGCTCGCGTAACGGAGCAAGGACGGATGAGTTCATTAACTTCTACTACTTTAGGCTGTGTTGGTTGTTATTCAGCACTTTGGTATCCGAGGACTCAGTCATCGATCCAGGCTTTATCTCTGCCTGTGCTGTTGTGTGTCTGCCTATCCTGGCTATTATTTTGTTTAAGTGCAAGCTCTAGAAGCAGTCCAAACTATTAGATTATTCTCATCTCTTAATTCACATTTCCATTTACACTGATCCCTGCAAATCCCCATTCAGGTTGAACTCACCCCCATTATGGCGTTGGGGTGGTAATTCAAAAACAATAATTTAACTAGGGGCATTGAAATCCGAGTCAATATCTTGACGGGCTGAAATCGAATCTGTTCACAATCCCCCTAAGCCCCCGGATCCAGACACTGATCGACTTCGGCAGGCAGTTTTATTATACACTGTGTAGAATCTAACTAATTGATTATTAACGTATATAAACAACTGTTCATTTTTTTTACGATTTAATGTCTGGTCCCGAATTTACTGGCCTTGGTAGCTATTTTCAGCGTTTATCAACAATGTTATCCACAGGAGCTGTGGGTAAATCTGAAAGTTTCGTAATCAAAAGAAGTTGACAATAGTTTCTATCTATTGTTTTTAATAGTGTTGGTAACTCTCTGTAATTTATAAAAAAATTAAATAAAGAGAACCAATCCCATAATCATGGGTATAATCCGCCCTCATTTTTGTTTGCGGACCACCCTGATGATCGAGAATCTTAGAAATATCGCCATAATCGCTCACGTTGACCATGGCAAGACCACCCTTGTGGATGAACTGCTGAAACAGTCCGGCACTCTCGGCGAGCGATTCGGCAAGGTCGAGCGGGTGATGGATTCCAATGATCAGGAGCGGGAGCGGGGTATCACCATCCTCTCCAAAAACACCGCAATTCGCTGGAACGACTATCGTATCAACATCGTCGACACCCCCGGGCATGCGGATTTCGGTGGTGAAGTGGAGCGAGTGCTCTCGATGGTGGATTCGGTACTGCTGCTGGTGGATGCCCAGGAAGGCCCGATGCCGCAGACCCGGTTTGTAACCCAGAAGGCTTTTCAGCACGGCCTGCGGCCGATTGTGGTGGTGAATAAGATCGATAAACCCGGATCCCGTCCGGACTGGGTAATCGATCAGGTGTTTGAGCTCTTCGATCGATTGGGCGCCAGTGATGATCAGCTCGATTTTCCGATTGTCTACACCTCGGCGGTTGGAGGCTATGCGGGACTTGAAAGCAACATAACCGAAGGTGACATGACCGCGCTGTTCGAAGCCATTGTCAGCTACTGTCCTGCGCCTGAGGTGGATCCGGAAGCACCTTTCCAGATGCAGATCTCCAATCTGGATTACAACAGCTACGTCGGCGCTATCGCGGTTGGTCGGGTGACCAGGGGAAGCATCAAACCCAATCAGCAAGTGATGGTGGTGAAGTACGATGGTGAGCAGCATCGGGCCAAGATCGGTGTGGTCTATGGTTATTTGGGGCTTGAGCGATTTGAAGTCAATGAGGCGACCGCTGGAGATATCATCGCGATCAGTGGTATGGAGGCGCCGAACGTTTCAGATACCCTGTGTGATCCTGAACATGTGGAGAGCATGCCCCCGCTGACGGTGGATGAGCCAACCGTCTCTATGACATTCCAGGTCAATACCTCGCCTTTTGCCGGTAAAGAGGGTAAATACCTGACCTCGAGACAGCTTAAGGAGCGGCTTGAGCGGGAGTTGATCCACAATGTGGCGTTGCGTGTCGAGGAGGGGACCGACCCTGAGAAATTCAAAGTCTCCGGACGGGGTGAGCTGCATCTCTCGGTACTGATCGAAAGTATGCGACGGGAGGGATTCGAATTGGCTGTCTCCCGCCCCGAGGTGATTTTCCGTGAGGTCGACGGTGAGATCTGTGAACCCTATGAGCAGTTGACCGTGGATGTGGAGGAGGACAACCAGGGAACGATCATGGAGGCCCTGGGGACCCGCAAAGGTGACCTTAAGGATATGGTGCCGGATGGGAAGGGAAGAGTACGGCTCGACTACATCATACCCTCCCGTGGACTGATCGGTTTTCAGACAGAGTTCATGACCAGCACCTCAGGTACCGGCCTGATCTACCATGTTTTCGATCATTACGGTCCAGCCCAGCATGGGGGTATCGCACCACGTAAAAACGGTGTGCTGATCTCCAACAGCCAGGGCAAATCCCTGGGCTTCGCCCTCTATAACCTGCAGGAACGGGGCAGACTATTCAGCTCGCCGGGTGATGAGGTCTATGAGGGACAGATTGTGGGGATTCATGCCAGGGACAATGATCTGGTGGTCAATCCGCTGAAGGGTAAGCAGCTGACAAATATACGCGCAGCCGGCAAGGATGACGCCATTATTCTGACACCACCACTGCAATACAGCCTGGAGCAGGCGCTGGAATTCATCGAAGATGATGAACTGGTGGAGGTCACGCCCCGGGAGGTTCGTATTCGTAAGAAGTACCTCAAGGAGCATGAACGAAAACGGGCTTCCCGGGAGTAGCAGGGTCGATTGGCGAGATTCACATCAATGTGGATGATCGTCCTGCCATAGATCTGATATCCGGTCTGTACAGAAAGAAAAAGCCCAACCGCAATCCTTGCGGCTGGGCTTACAGTCGTCGGCTTGGTTGGCTAAGCATTTCTTCCCTGTGCAATCCTTTGCTCTAAATCCCTGAAGTAACTTCCTTGATGACGACAATTACAGTCTGACACAAAAATTTACATTTACTGTGGGAATTCGCACCATAAGCATGTGAGATTTTTCGCAATTGAATGTAAGAATTTTCCTACACTGCAACCTATTGATTTATAAGGTTAATAATTGTGGTGAATTTGTGGAAATTGACCAATTTCAGTCATGATAGGAAAACTTGGCAGATTTCAGCGCTTCTTATTGGTTTTAGAAAGATGTCCCATGCCTTCCAAGCGTTTTTATTTCAGGTTTGCGGGCCAAGCTCATACTTTGGATGCAACTTCCGAATATGACGATCCATCGTAGTGAAGAGAATTTGTTCGGCCTGAAAAGATAAAAGCCCAACTGCGATCCTTGCAGTTGGGCTTACAGTCGTCGGCTTGGTTGGCTAAGCTTCCCTTCCCTGCAAAATCCTTTACGAAGTTTTCCCTTTAGAGACGTCCTTGATGACGACAACTGAATTTTGACACAATTACTTACAGCAAACATGGGAATATTCACAATTTAAGTGTGAGATTTTTCTCTTATGGCTGTAAGAAAATTCTTACTTTAAAAGAACGGTGTCTGACAACATGTCGCCAGTATCTTTAAAGTAGAAGGATCCGGCTCAGTTTTTCCGGAGAATGAGGTGGGGGAAATGAAAAAGCCCAACCGCAATCCATGCAGTTGGGCTCGATTGTCATCGGCTTGGTTGGCAAAGCTCCTCGTCCATCTACCATCCGTTGTGGCTTGTCCTGTAAAACGTCCTTGATTGACGACAACTAAATAATCGCACGTAATCTCTCGAATTGAATTGGGAAAAGTTACCTTTGTTGTGTAAGAATCATCCTGTTGTCGTGTAGGAATTTTCCTACAAGGGTTCTATCCACGGGTTTACAATCTACAAGCAGTGGCGATCAAGATGGCCATTTTCACCCATTTGAAAAAGTGAAAGCCCAACTGCAGTCCCTGCGTTGGGCTTTCTGTCATCAGCTTGTTTTGCTAAGCAACCTATCCATGGTTTACTTTGTGCGCTACAAGCCAGTTCTTCCTTGATGATGACGGGATTATCTTGGCATAAAGCTCTGCCCATTGAAGTGGGAAAACATACCGGCAACACGTAAGAATTGTCTTGTCAGCACATAGGGTGATTCTTACACTTAACAGATCGATTATGAATGACCTCTATCCAGCCATAGAACCCTATAAGTCACAGCGGATTGCTATTGATCACCACCATCTCTACATTGAAGAGGTGGGCAATCCTGCCGGGATCCCAGCGCTTTTTCTGCACGGCGGGCCGGGTGCCGGATGTGAACCTTACCATCGGCAGTTCTTTGACCCGGAGCTTTACCGGGTCGTACTCTTTGATCAGCGGGGCAGCGGACGCTCAACGCCACATGCCTCATTGCAGGACAATACGACCTGGGATCTGGTTGAAGATATTGAACGAATCCGTGAGGCGCTGAAGATTGATAAATGGTTGCTGTTTGGCGGATCCTGGGGTTCAACCCTTGCATTAGCCTATGCTCAGACCCACCCTGAGCGGGTGTCCGCGCTGATCTTGAGAGGTATTTTTCTCTGTCGTGATCAGGAGATCGAGTGGTTTTATCAGCAGGGTGCAAGTTGGGTCTTTCCCGATTATTGGGAGGATTTTGTTGCCCCGATACCTCAGCATGAGAGAGAAAATCTGCTGCATGCCTATTACCGACGATTGACCGGTGACGATGAGATCTCCCGTATGGCAACAGCCAAAGCCTGGTCCGTCTGGGAGGGTAGAACCTCCAGCCTGCTGACCAATCCGTCTGTGGTCGGTTTTTTTTCAGACCCCCATACGGCGCTCAGTCTGGCGCGTATCGAAGCGCACTATTTTGTCAATCATGCCTTTCTGCGCCCTGATCAGCTACTGAAGGAGGCGGCACAACTGGCCGGCATCCCCGGGACGATCGTGCAGGGGCGCTATGATCTGATCTGTCCAATGAAGTCTGCCTGGGAGTTGCACCAGGCCTGGCCCGACAGTGAATTGAAAGTTGTTGCGGACGCGGGTCACTCAGCGACAGAATCCGGTATCCGTAGTGCACTGGTGGAAGCCACTCAACACTACGCGAGATTGCTGGGATGATCGGACTGCTGCAGAGGGCCAAACAGGGACGGGTGTTGATCGATGGAGAGTCGGTAGCCGAGATTGGCACGGGATTGGTGGTGCTGGTTGGTGTCGAGAAGGGAGATGACCGGAGCAGGGCGGATCGCTTGCTGCAACGGCTGCTCGGTTACCGGGTGTTTCCTGATCAGCAGGGTCGGATGAATCTGAGCCTGAGTGAGATTGCCGGTGGTTTACTGTTGGTTCCCCAGTTCACACTCGCGGCCGATACCCGCAAAGGGATGCGCCCCGGTTTTTCCACTGCTGCGGAGCCGCAGCTTGGCAAGGAACTGTTCAGTTATCTGTCAGAGCAGGCGGCAGACCATCACCATCAGGTTGCCTGTGGGGTGTTCGGTGCGGACATGCAGGTGGCGCTGATCAATGATGGTCCGGTGACCTTCTGGTTGAACAGCTAATAACCATAACAAATCCGATGTTTTAATAGATGCCGGGCCCGGTCACAATCCAGTCCGTTGTCTGATACCAATGTAGACCTCACCTGAGAGCGAGGCACGACATAACAATATTCTATAACAGAGCATTTGATTACCATGAACCAACTGATTTCGAAAAGCCTCTTTCTGATTATTCTGTTCCATTCCATTTCTGTATTCGCTGAGCGGGGCGCTGCCGTAGAGGACTATGCGGCCGATGAGATCACCAAGGGGGTTTATGTCATACACGGTCCGTTGGGTGTGCCCTCAGTGGAGAATCAGGGCTTTATCAACAATCCTGCCTTTATCGTCGGTGAGCAGGGTATTCTGGTGGTTGATCCGGGGTCCAGCGTTCAGATCGGTGAAATGGTGCAGCGTCAGATTGCCAAGGTCAGTGATCTGCCGGTGGTGGCGGTGTTCAATACGCACATTCATGGGGATCACTGGTTCGCCAATCAGGCGTTCAAGGAAGCCAATCCAGACGTACTGATATTCGGCCATGAGACGATGCGTAAACTGGTGGAGAAGGGAGAGGGCAGGAGCTTCATGCAAACTCTGATGAGAATGACAGAGGGTGCCGTCAAGGGAACAGTGGAGGTACCGCCCAATCGGTCCGCCGACCATGGTGAAGAGATCAAACTGGCCGGTGTCAGCATCAGGATTCACTATCAGGCCAAAGCGCACAGTCACTCGGATATCATGCTCGAACTGCCGCAGCAGAAAGTGATCTTCCTCGGCGACAATGTGATGAACAAACGCCTGGGCCAGATGGACAGTGCGACTTTCCGGGGCAACATCGACGCCATCGACATGGCGCTGGCAACCTCTGCTGAGTTCTTTGTTCCTGGCCACGGACTGACCGGTGGCAGAGAGGTTCCGTTGCGCTATCGCGAATACCTCTCGCGGCTCAAATCCGAGGTAGCGAAATATTATGAAGAGGGAATGAGCGATTTTGAGATGAGTGAAGCGGTGAGCCAAAGTCTGGCCGGGTTTCACGACTGGATCGATTTCGATCGCAATGTGGGACGCCATATCAGTCTTGCCTACCTGGAGGTTGAGGCGGAATTATTCTGACGTGCCGAGCCGATCGGCGGCTGAATCAGCTTCAATACTGTCATTTTCTCCGATTTTCTCTAGAATAAGCGGTTTGGTCGGGGGGATGGAAACATCGCCCTGTTGACCATGGCATTCATTGATCGGAGTCTTTAGTTATGCAGCGTACCGCGCAGGTTGAGCGCAATACCCTGGAAACCCAGATCAGCGTAACGCTGGATCTGGATGGTCGTGGGGAATCGGATTTTGATACCGGTGTGCCCTTTCTCGATCACATGCTGGATCAGATAGCGCGCCACGGACTGATCGATCTGAAGGTGGTTGCCAAGGGCGATCTGCACATCGATGCCCACCACACGGTGGAGGATATCGGTATCACTCTGGGGCAGACACTGTCCCAAGCCGTCGGTGATAAAAAGGGCATTCGTCGCTATGGCCACGCCTATGTGCCGCTTGATGAGGCGCTGTCGCGGGTGGTCGTGGACTTTTCCGGACGACCGGGGCTGGTCTATGAAGTGGCGTTCACTCGTGCCCGAATCGGCGAGTTCGATGTGGACCTGTTTCAGGAGTTTTTTCAGGCGCTGGTCAACCACGCGGGTATCACCCTGCACATCGACAACCTGCGTGGCACCAATGCGCACCACCAGGCCGAGACGATCTTCAAGGCGTTAGGTCGGGCATTGCGCTTTGCGCTGGAGCCAGATCCACGCATGGCTGAGCAAATACCCTCGACCAAGGGTTCTCTGTAAGAAACGCTTCACAGGTATCAAGATGTCACAGCGTATCACCGTTATCGACTACGGTATGGGAAATCTACGCTCAGTCGCAAAAGCGGTTGAGCATGTCGCTTCTGCTCAAGATGAGGTATTGGTTACCGATGATCCTGAGTTGATTCTGAATTCCGACCGGGTGGTTTTTCCCGGGCAGGGTGCTGCCAGGGACTGTATGGCGGCAATCTCCGATCACCACCTCAATCGGGCGGTTCTGGAAGCAGCCAACAGTAAGCCATTTCTTGGTATCTGTATGGGGCAGCAGGTGCTGCTTGAAAAGAGTGAGGAGAATGGCGGCACCGAACTGCTGGGACTGTTTGCCGGCCAGGTAAGGCACTTTCCCGGTGGGGTGGCCCCGGATGGCGAGGCGTTGAAGATCCCGCACATGGGTTGGAACAAAGTCAACCGACAGACCGACCACCCTCTCTGGCAGGGTATCGACCAGGATAGCCGTTTCTATTTTGTACACAGCTATTATGTCGATCCTCAGCAGCAGGATTTGATTGCAGCGACCACCGACTACGGTGTCAGTTTTGCCAGTGCCATTGCCCGGGAGAATCTGTTTGCCGTGCAATTTCATCCGGAAAAGAGTGCGGATGACGGCTTGCGCCTGCTGAAGAATTTCGTCAACTGGAATCATTGAGACCTACTCACCCGGCTGGGTTGGAATAGGCTGAATTTAGTAACCAATCAATCAGGATACCGCTTGTGCTGTTAATACCTGCAATAGACCTTAAAGATGGCCAATGTGTGCGCTTACGCCAGGGCCGCATGGAAGACGATACCGTGTTTTCCGACAACCCCTTGCAGATGGCAAGTCAGTGGGTTGAGGCTGGGGGGCGAAGACTCCATCTGGTGGATCTGAACGGCGCCTTTGCCGGCGAGCCGGTCAATGGTGGTGCGATTCGTGAGATTGCCAATGCTTATCCGGATCTGCCAATACAGGTGGGAGGCGGGATACGCGACGAAGCTACCATCGAGGCCTATCTTAAGGCTGGGGTGGAGTTCTGCATCATCGGAACCCAGGCGGTCAAAGAGCCGGATTTCGTCACCAGGGCCTGCCGGGAGTTTCCCGGTCATGTGATTGTCGGCCTGGATGCCAAAGAGGGTATGGTGGCAGTCAACGGTTGGGCGGAAGTGACCGATCAGGAGGTGACCGAACTCTCCCGGCGCTTTCAGGATGATGGGGTCTCTGCCATTGTCTATACCGATATCGGGCGGGATGGCATGATGAGCGGGCCCAATGTGGCAGCGACAAGGGACCTGGCCAACGCGATCACGATTCCGGTCATCGCTTCGGGCGGTATCACCGATATTGGTGACATCGAGGCCCTTTGCCAGGCGCAAACTGACAACATCATGGGTGCGATCACCGGCAGGGCGATCTATGAGGGTACACTGGATCTGGCAGAAGGACAGCGCCTGGCCGATCAACTGACAGGTTCATAACAAAGGTCTACCGGAATGCTAGCGAAACGAATTATTCCATGTCTCGACGTCGATGCAGGTCGTGTGGTGAAAGGGGTAAAGTTTGTTGAAATACGGGATGCCGGTGATCCGGTAGAGGTGGCGCGGCGCTATAACGAGGAGGGGGCGGATGAGATCACTTTCCTCGACATCACCGCCAGTTCCGATGACCGGGAGACCATCGTTCATGTGGTTGAACAGGTGGCCAGTGAAGTCTTCATTCCCCTGACGGTTGGGGGCGGGATTCGCACCGAGGACGATATCCGCAGGATGCTCAACGCAGGCGCGGATAAAGTCGCCATCAACACCGCAGCGGTATTTAACCCGGAATTTGTCAAGCAGGCTACCGATCGATTCGGCTCCCAGTGTATTGTGGTGGCGATCGACGCGAAAAAGGTCAGTGACGAAGGTGAACCCCTGAAATGGGAGATATTTACCCATGGCGGACGCAAGCCCACCGGCCTGGATGCCATCGAATGGGCGCAGCGGATGAGTGATTATGGCGCCGGAGAGATTCTGCTGACCAGTATGGATCGTGACGGTACCAAAATCGGCTTCGATAATGAGCTGACCCGGGCGATCGTTGAGGCTGTGCCGATCCCTGTAATTGCTTCCGGGGGTGTCGGAGAGCTGCAGCATCTGGTGGATGGGGTCAAAAAAGGTGGTGCTGATGCGGTATTGGCCGCGAGTATCTTTCACTTTGCTGAGTACTCCATCGGTGAGGCAAAACAGTTTATGGATCAACAGGGAGTCGAGGTAAGACAATGACTTGGCTCGAACAGATAAAGTGGGATCTGGATGGCCTGGTGCCGGCGATTGCCCAGGAGCGGGGCAGCGGCAAGATTCTAATGATGGCCTGGATGAACTCTGAAGCACTCACTCTGACCAGGCAGACCGGCCATGCAGTCTATTGGTCAAGATCGCGAAAAAAACTCTGGCACAAAGGGGAAGAATCTGGAAATCAACAGGTTGTTCATGCAATACGCCTCGATTGTGACGGCGATGTTGTTTTGCTGGAGGTTGAGCAAAAGGGTGGCATTGCCTGTCATACTGGAAGACACAACTGTTTTTACCGGGAATTGCAGGACGATCAGTGGCGGGAGATACTGCCGGTACTGAAAGATCCCAAGCAGATTTATAAGTGAGTTGAGGCATGAGTGATTTACTGCAACAACTGGCACAGGTACTCGAAGAGCGAAAGCTGGCGGCGCCGGATAGCTCCTACGTGGCCAAGCTCTATGACAAAGGGCTCGACGGGATCCTGAAAAAGATTGGCGAAGAGGCGACCGAGACCGTGATGGCGGCTAAGGACGGGGATGCAGACAAAATTGTCTATGAAACCGCGGATCTGTGGTTTCATACCCTGGTACTGCTGGCGCATCAGGGGCTGGGGCCCGATCTGGTGCTGAAGGAGTTGCAGCGGCGCTTTGGACTTTCCGGGCTGGAAGAGAAGGCCCAGCGGGGCAAATCGGCCTCATGAAAGGAAATGTTAGTTGTCTCAATAGTATGAGAGAGCACTCTTAGGTATCATTCCGGGGCTGTTCCTGAGTACAAAAGGCGCGTAGAGACTGAACAGGTCTAGTAATCGCGCTACATTCAAATGAAACCGGCTAGTCCGGAGGTGGAGAAAATTATGGGTTTTGGTGGTATCAGTATCTGGCAGCTGTTGATTATCCTGGCGATTGTCCTGCTGCTGTTCGGAACCAAACGGCTGAAAAACATCGGCTCTGACCTGGGTGGTGCGATCAAAGGCTTCAAGGGCGCCATGAAAGATGGTGAGAAAGAGTCGGCAAAGGCCAAAGAGCAGATCGAGCAGTCCGAGTCCGGAACGGTTGTGGATGGCGAAGTTACCTCGAAAGAGCGTGAGAAACACTGAGCCCGGATTGCAACCCAAGCATTGACTAGAGAACAGCATGTTTGATGTCGGTTTCTGGGAGTTGTCGATTATTGCACTGGTTGCATTGATCGTCATCGGTCCCGAACGTTTACCAAAAGTGGCCCGTACCGCCGGTCATTGGCTCGGCCGTGGCCGACGTTTCGTCGCCAATGTAAAGGCTGATATCGATCAGGAGATCAAAGCGGAAGAGCTGAAGGAGATCCTCGATAAGCAGGCCAAAATGGCCAATCCCGTGCATGAGATACTGGAAGAGACAAAACAGGATCTAAACCAGTTCAAGCAGCGGACTGAGAACCAGATTGAAGCGGCCCGGGATGAAATGGACTCCACACAGGCTCCGGAAAATAAAAAACCGAATCAAGCAGAATAGATGTCGGCACCCAATTCACCAGAAACCACTAATAAAGAGCAACCGCTGGTCTCGCACCTGATCGAACTCCGCGATCGGGTACTGCGCATGGTTTTGGCTGTGTTGGTGGTTTTCGCAGTACTGTTTCCCTTCGCCAACGACCTCTATAGTGCGATTGCCGGGCCGATGCGTGCCGCCCTGCCGGAAGGCAGCACCATGATCTCCACCAAGCCCATCGATCCGTTTCTGATCCCTTTCAAACTGAGCCTTCAGCTGGCCATATTCATCGCCATACCTTTCATCCTTTCCCAGTTCTGGGCGTTTGTGGCGCCTGGACTCTACCGCCATGAAAAACGGATGGTGGTACCGCTGTTGGTCTCAAGTACGCTGCTGTTCTATTTGGGTATGGCGTTTGCCTATTTTGCGGTGTTTCCCCTGGTCTTCACCTTTCTCGCGGGAACTGCCCCGGAAGGGGTTGAAGTGGCCACCGACATGGGCAGTTATCTCGATTTTGTGATGACCCTGTTTTTTGCCTTCGGTGTGGCTTTCGAAGTCCCTATTGCCACCATCATTCTGGTATGGCTTGGCATCACCACACCGGAAAAACTGCGCCACAAACGCCCCTATGTGATTGTTGGCGCCTTTGTTGTGGGAATGTTCCTCACACCACCCGATGTGATCTCTCAAACCCTGCTGGCACTGCCGATGTGGGTGCTGTTCGAGCTGGGTGTGATCTTCTCCAAAGGATTTATGAAGAAGCCGGATGAGGAATCCGAAACAGCGGCCGTCGAAACCACGCCAGAGGTTGTGGAAGAGGGGCAACTGGAGACAGCCGAAGCACCTGTGGGAAGTGATATCGATCCGGCCCAGGACTATATCGATCCCGATCGATTCGTCCCGATGACCGATGATGAAATGGAAGCGGAACTGGATGCCATCGAAGCTGATGACGAGAGCGCCCCGGCTGAGTCGGCGCAGAGTCAGGACTCGGTAGAGGCTAAGCTCGAGCAGGTGCAGCAGCATCGGGCATCTGGAGAGGTGGAACAGGCCAGGGAGCTGCTCTATGAGATTCTTCAGGATGGCAATTCAGATCAGCGCATGGTGGCCAGAAATATCCTGGCCCAGCTTGATTCCGAGGATTGAATCATCCCCTGACCCTGAGCCGGGTACCGTGAACCAGTGACAGGGTAATCTCTTCAGCCGATATGGATGCCGGGAAGTAGGTTCCTGAGATCTTTGCACTATTGATACTGGCGCCTTCAAGTATCGTCTGTCTCAAGTCTACCCCCCGTAGATCAGCATGACGCAGATAGGCGTCGGCCATGTTCAACCCTCTTGCATCCAGGGCTCTTAAGTCCACACCGCGCAGGTCGGCACCCTCCAGACTGCACTCTTCACCTGCTGACCGCCGTTCATTGAACTCCTCGACCTGTCCATGTTTCAGCAGCTGGTACATGGGATTCTGACTAAGCTCTCGGTGTGCCATGGTGACCTCGTTCATACATCTCGCTTCGGGTTATTTGAATTCTTATAGTGATAATTTAGTTCATAGAGTCGGTGAGCAGGTATTAACAATATATGTATTTATTGTTGATATTAACGCACTCTCCATCTAGTATTGGAAATATTAATGCTTCGAGTGACGAAAATGGCTGGCACCCCACAAATTCATTATAAACAAAACCGACTCAAGCAATTGAGGGCCTTTTGCCATGCGGCACAAACAGGATCCATCAGCGAAGCTGCAGAACGGCTCTATTTGAGTCAGCCCACCGTTTCACTTCAGATACAAGCCCTGGAGAGGGAGCTGGAGACGGTACTGTTTGAGCGGCGGGGGCCGAAGATCAAACTCACACCGGAAGGTGAGACTCTCTACAAACTCTCTCAGCCCCTGGTCGAGGGTATGGACAAACTGCAGGAGACCTTCTCCGCCTCCTGTGGAAAACTGGAGAGTGGTGAATTGAATATTGCCGCCGGGGAGTCCACCATTCTCTATATCCTGCCCGAGCCGATTCGCCGCTTTGCTGAACGATATCCCGGCATTCGGGTGAAGTTGCACAATGTTACCGGACGCGATGGAATGGCCATGCTCAGGGCGGATGAGACCGATCTCGCGATTGGCTCGATGCTCGAGATTCCGGATGATGTAACCTATCAACCGGTCGTCAACTATGCACCGGTACTGATCACTCCCAAGGATCATCCTTTAGCCAAGAAAGAACAGATTCGACTGCACGATATCAGCCCCTATGGGCTGATCCTGCCACCTCACCACCTGAGCACCTGGAGGATGGTCGACCTGGTGTTCAAGCAGCACAACGCCAGTTATAACGTGACCCTTGAAGCCGGGGGTTGGGAAGTGATCAAAAAATATGTGGAGATCGGTCTTGGCATCTCGATTGTCACCGATGTCTGTCTGACCGGGGAGGAGCAAGTGGCAACCATCCCGCTGGGTGACTATTTCCCCGACCGGAGCTACGGCATCGTGCTCAGACGGGGTAAGTTTCTATCGCCCCAGGCCAAGCGATTTCTGGAGATTGTCCGCGAACTCTATAATTAACCGCTATAAAACAACTCTTTTTCCCATTATTGGGGGTAAAAAAGAACTATTTTCAGCTGGTTAGCGATATTTCTACCTGTTTTGGTCATTGTTATTTTCCTCATGCAGAAAAGTGTTTTAGAATAGACCCGCTTGTAGAGGAGATGGATATGATCGGAAAGGCCCCGGAATTTCAAACCCTGCTTCGCGCCATGCGAATTGTGTCTGCAACAGATGCAACGGTATTGCTAACTGGTGAAAGTGGCACTGGCAAGGAGTTGCTTGCTCAGGCACTGCACGAAAACAGTCGTCGCTCCAACATGCCTTTTATTACGGTGAATTGTGCTGCACTGCCCACCCAGCTGGCAGAGAGCGAGCTGTTTGGACATCGTAAAGGCGCCTATACCGGTGCAACCTCTGACAGTATGGGTAAGGTTCAGGCCGCACAGGGTGGCACCCTGTTACTGGATGAGATCGGTGAATTGCCACTCAGCGTTCAGGCAAAGCTGCTGCGCTTTCTTGAGACTGGCGAATGTCAGATGGTTGGCCGGGCCAACAACAAACGGGTCGATGTGCGAATCATTGCAGCAACCAATCGTGACCTCTCCAAATCCCTTGATGAGGGAACATTCCGAAGTGACCTCTACTATCGTCTGAATGTAGTTCCTTTGGAGCTGCCACCTCTGCGTGAGCGTGCCGGGGATATGGAATTGTTGCTCAACGGACTGACCTTTGAACTATCCAAAAGCTACAATCTGCGTGCACCGGTCTATAGCAGGCAGGTGTTGAAGACTTTGAACTCCTATCCTTGGCCTGGAAATGTTCGTGAATTGAAGAATTTTGCTGAACGTATGCTGATTCTCTTCTCTGGCAGAAAAGTCGAAGTTGAAAATCTGCCGATTGAGTTCCGCAGTCAGGTTAAGCGGAGTGCGGTCAAGGAAGGCAGTTTTGTCCTGCCGGAACAGGGGTTGAGCATGGATCGGCTGGAGGCCGACCTGATTGAACAGGCACTCTCCAAAGCACTGGGTAACCGCAGTAAGGCAGCTCGCCTGCTTGGTCTTACCCGGGATACCCTGCTCTACAGGATGAAGAAATACGCGATCGATTGTTAACGGTCCCTGGGTCTCAGTAGATTCTGAAACCACCATGGCGTCTGCGGCTGCGATAGTCGAACAGGGCAATTCCGGCGAATATGCCTAATAGGAAAGTGATCGCAGTTGCAATCAGCCCCCATTTCAGAGGGAGCATCGTTCCAAAATCCCCCTGTTGCGCTCTGAGACTTTCGTTCTCCTGCTGAATACGATCCAGTGCCGCGACGATTCCCTCGGTATTTTCCAACTGATCCTGTAACTCGGTGTTGGTTTGCTGTTCCTGGCTTTTCAGATTATTGAGCAACTTTTCCGTCTCACTCAGCTGTTGCCCTTTAACCCGCAAACTCTCCTTCAACTCACTGTTTTCAGCTGTCAGCTCGATCACAAGCGTACGGGCAGGTTTGGATTTGATTAAAAAACCGGCTTTGGTCCAACCGACCGTGCCGTCCTTTGTACGTACTTCGGCGAAAAAACCCTCTTCACTGAGTAATTCCAGCTCAGTTCCGCTTTTGAGACGTTTTAATAACTTGCCTTTGGAGTTGATCAGCTCGTGGAGAGATAGATTCAGTTCATCAGTGACATAACGGGTCTCGGAATGGGCAGACATACTGACACAGAGTAGACAGCTACAAAGCAGTGAAACGATATAGAACTTCATTAGAGTTAAGGGCCTTAACCTATCTCGCGGAAATCCCGCATCAAATCAAACAATCAGTCAGAAAAAAGCATATCGAATAGGAGACCGGCATACTAGTCCCAATCTTGCCAGTGAGGCGTGGTTCACTGAAACCACAGCATCCCCGGTCTGTTCAGTTTCCGTTCAGTAAGCCCCGATTATGCTGAACTCGAAACATAGCAAAAAGATCACAGGAGACATCTGATGAACGCAATCCACAAACTGGTTGTAGCCACGACATTGAGTCTGATCGTTACCGGACCAGCCTTGGCTGGCCATGCGGATCAACAGAGAGTTTGCGATCATGAGTGGGCGGATAGAATTGATCAGCGTTTGGATCGTCAGTATCGACGCATACAGCGGGGTGTTGATCAACACAGCCTTACCTACAAGGAGCGTAAGCAATTAAAGAAAAAACACAGAAAAATTAGAAGATTGTCTCGGGAGTATCAAGAAGATGGATATCTCTCCCGAAAAGAGTTCAAACGCCTGACCCGAAAACTCGACAGACTCAGTGATCGAATCTGGGAGTACAAACATAATGATCTGGAGCGTTATGTGATCTATCACGATCGATATGCACATCAGAACGAGCGTCGGTAATTGCTGAACAGGTAGCTATTTCGTTCGCAGCTTGATGTGGATTCGTGTAAACAGGCCCTAAGCCGATCTCCTTCTCCTTCCGGGAGAAGGAGTTCGCTATGAGAGGGGTTTGGATCCGTTATCGCTCAGGCTTTAAAATGATTGGAAAAACTCTCCAGGTGAGCCAGTAGCTCAGAGAGCTCATCATCAATCAATGCTTGCGGTTGATTTTCACGTTTCATGATCGACTTCAGGTACATCGCTTTGGCATGGATTGACGTGGCTCCGCTATTGCTAGCCGATCCAGCTAATTTGTGTACCGCCTGATAGAGAGCGGACTTATCCTTTTTCAGCGAAGCCTGTTGGATGTTACTCGATATTTCAGGCAGCATGGCTAAAAACTCTTTCAGGATCAAACGAGCGGCCTGTTCGTTCCCCGCCACACTTGCCAGGGCGGTATCACGGTCATAGATTTTATTGCCCGCTTGCAGACTATGGTTCCGTTGGCCGGTTGGGTTTTGGTAGTTAATGTTTTTGCACCATTTTGCGATGATGCCGTATAGCTGCTCAGGCAGGTAGGGTTTTGGCAGAAGGTCATTCATTCCCGCGTCGGCCACCTCCTTACGTTTTTCCGGCAATACATGGGCAGTAACTGCAATGATCGGTATGTTTTCCGTGGCCGAGTTAGGTTGCCTCAACTGTATGGCCGCGTCGATACCGCTCATAATGGGCATCTCGAGATCCATCAGAATCAGATCGAAGTTGATTTCAGAGATTCTCTCCATTGCCTCAATGGCACTGTATACGGCAACCACTTCCGCCCCTTCGTTGAGCAGCAGAGTCTTGGCCAGCATCAAATTGACGTTACTATCGTCTACCACCAAAATTCTCAAGTCTTTGAGTAGTGAACCGTGAGGCTCCAATAATGCAGTTTTTACGTCGTCAGCGAGATCGATGACAGACATATCCTTCATCTTCTCTTTCTGAGGAAGCGACAGATAGATGGTGATGGTGAACTCTGATCCCTTCTTGGGAGTGCTCTTCAACGAAATGCTGCCGCCCATCAGCTGGACCAGGCGCTTGGCGATTACCAGGCCCAAGCCGGTACCTCCATAGTGTCGGGTCAATGAACCATCGGCTTGTTGAAACGGCTGAAAGAGTTGCTCCTGCTGGTCCTGGCCAATACCGATGCCGGTGTCACGGATTTTGATGGCGAGGGCGATTCTTTGATTTTTTTGCCGTTGTTTCTCAATATTGATGGTGACCTGACCCTGGTCTGTGAATTTGATGGCGTTACCCACCAGGTTGATCAGAATCTGCCTTAAACGTGTTGAGTCGCCATACAGCACGGGGGGAATGTCGTGAGCCACATAGGTGACCAGTTTTAAACCCTTTTCCAGTGCTTTGGGGGTAAACAGGACCTGCACGCTTTTGATCATCGATTCCAGTACGAAATTGCTGTTTTCAAGCTTTACCTTGCCGGCTTCCATTTTTGAGAAATCGAGAATGTCATCAATGATGTCGAGTAGTGAATTAGCGGAGCTGGTGATAATGCGTAGATAGTCCGCTTGCTGATCATCCAGTTCGGTTTTCTCAAGTAAGTGAGCAAAGCCGATGACACCGCTCATTGGGGTACGAATTTCGTGGCTCATGGTTGCCAGAAAATCACTTTTTGCCTGACTTGCAGCCTCTGCACCTTCTTTTGCCCATTCCAATTCCTGAGTGCGCTCTGCTACCAGTTGTTCCAGATCCTGTTGGTATGCGTTCAAATCCCGGTCATACTGCTCGATTTTATTCAGCATGATGTTGAACTCGTCGACCAGTGTTCCCAGCTCATCATTACTGACCCGCTTCGCACGACGGCTAAAATCTTGATCAGCCGTTATGGCTTCTATGGTGGATAACAGCTGATTGACCGGAGCAGAGACGATTTTTTGAAATCGACTGGAAAGCAATAGCGCAAAAAGCATGGAGATAGTGAAAACCCCAAGTATCAGGAGTGCCTGTTGAATCAACACTGAACGGGCATTACTCATATCACCAACGATAACGAAATAGCCAATCAGCTCTTCATCAAGCACAATCGGCTCTTCGACTTCAATCAATCCAAACAGCAGAAAAGAGCCCTCGGAAGTGTTGGTTTGTAGTTTCTCAGGGGTATTTGATTTTCTCTGATATGCTGCAAAAACCTTTCGATTCAGATTAAGTATTTTTGCACTGACAACATCGCTTTGTGTGGCCAGGGTTGAGAGAATGTCCTCAGCAGCGTGTTCGTCACGAAAAGTGATAGCTGCGCTGCTGTTGGCGCCCAATACCCTTGCCAGTGTGTGTAGCCTCGATACTGTCTCGTCGCGAGTCGAGGTGATTTCCAAAACCATAGATAAAAACAGACTGAGCAATAGCACTGAGGCCGCAGAGGCCAGAATAATGGCTTCAATTTTTTGTTTGATCGAAGCATTGTGCAGTAGATTCATTACTTAGCCTCATCATCGATAATTGTGGCTAGATCAAGTAGTCTTGAACTGAGCCTTAAGCCAGCTGATCGCGTGGTGTTGAGATTGATAATGAAACGTAGTTTATCCCGATCCTGTGTCAGTTCGATCATTCCACCCATTTGGCTGAATTGGTCCATTTCACTGATTGTTAAAACTGGTTGCATCTTGATTGACTGCAAGACCTCTCGAATTCGATTTTGGGTTGATTCTGCTAGATAGAGTAGATGGCAGTTACTCAGGATAGATTCATCGCTGATCTTAACGATCTTGATCGGTTTTCCTCGTAACACCCGGCCGGCCAGTTTAGGCAGGTTTTTGGTTATATTGTCGTCGCCGATCGAGCACAATGTTAAGGTGTCCTGCACTGTTTTTGATTGATTGTCAGGCCAGCGGGTGAATTTTGCAAAATTGTAGATAAATACTGTCTTCAAGAGGGCGGCTTCCTGCTCAGAATCCTGGGCGGCAGAGATTGTCATTGTGGACAATGAAAACACCACTATTGTTATGTAGGTCAACAGCCTTGTTGCCACGATTTCAATCCACTTTGAAGCTTTATTCTGTTATTTCAAATTTTATCTCTACTCTTTATCTATAACCGGTTACCACTGACTCGAACTACGGTCGTTACCTTCATGGGTGTGGAAAAAAGGTAAGCTAAACAGGGTGCGAGTTGCGTGCAGAGCTGACAGTGGTCGTGTCGTGTTACCGAGCTAAAGACCGCGCCTTCAGCGAAACTATTTGGCTTATCTTTTTGCGGAGCATTCGAATTGTTTGCTCTGGCTTTTGTCTTGGATTTTAGTGTCTTTTTCATTGTGTCGTTTAACTCTGTTATTAGGTATTTTGCTAAATGTCGCCTGTAGGATCAGTTGTTGAATTTGTACCTGATCTCTGCGTAAAAATTTCTTTCCGGTAGTGGTAGACCCTCAGGAATGTTCGGACTGGTGTACTCTCTTGCATCTTCATCGAAAAGATTCCGAATTGAAGTAGCAAACTCCCAGTTTTTACCCGGTAAGTACCTGAATGTTGTGTCGACAATCAGATAGTCATCAAGTGAGGTTCGGTTGTCGTTGGCTCTTCTTTCGCGCTCACCGATCCAGTTGAATTGAAGGTTCCAGTTCCAGTGGTCAAGAAAAAACCAATCACCTCGTAGGTAGGCATCCTGCTCCGGTTGATCAAACGCGCGAAATGCACTGTCGTCCTGCTCCCGAATGGTGTAACTACCGGAAAGTCTCAAGCTATCTGTCAGTTGCCATTTGGCTTCCAGCTCAATACCTTGAATGGTGTGCTCCCCGATATTGGTAAAGGTGCCGAGCGACTCTTCAGGTTCTTTTACATCGTCAATCAGATCGGTCTGCTGGTAGCGGAATAGATTCATCGCCAAATTCAGATTTGAATTGAGTCTGTAAGCGAACGCCAGCTCCCAGGTCTCAGAGCGTTCTGGCTTTAGCTCTGGGTTGGGCAGGGCATTGGAGGTACTGGCATAGAGCTCTTGAAATGATGGGGGTCGGAATGCGCGACCGTAGAAGAGTTTGGTTGTCAGCTGATCAGTGCTCTGCCAGACCAGGCCAAGACGTGGATTGAATGTGCTGCCGAAGTCTGAGTAGTGATCATACCTGGCTCCGGCAGTCAGTTCCCAATCATTCGCCAGCTGCCAGATATCCTGAGCGAAAACATAGTAAATCTTACGTCTCTTTTCCGGTGAAAATGCATAAGGGGTATCGCTGAGGTCAACCAGTTCACTGCCCAGTGGAATTTCATTGCCATCGGCGCCGGTTCCGAAGTTCACATACTGTTCTACCCGATAGAGATCCTGCCAGATGTAACCGGTCCCCAGACGAATGGATTGCCCCTGAAATCCACTATAGAGACCACTCGCTTCAGCGGAGATTCTCTGCTCAGCCGAACGCATTTGGTTGATTATTCCCGCTGTGTTTGCATCTGACAGGGCTCCCGGGGGGCGTTCCTGAAAGCCGTCACCGGAAGAGTAGCTGTAGTCCTGAAAGCGTAATTCTGCGTCGACAATCCAGTCTGGATGGAATTGACTGTTGTTGTAAAAAAGGTCTGTGTTGATCCGTTTTTCATTGGCATTGGTGACTGGGTCGAGTACGCCAAGTCCGGACATGCCGGTCTCAATCTCGCTATGATAGGTATAGTCAAGATTCAGTCGCCAGTTTGAGTATGCTGCAGAAAAGCGGATCTCTTCACTCTTCCAACCATATTGGGCATTATCCGGTGCGAGTGAGGCGTTGGTGTCGGATCGACTGTCTGACACCGATTGGGCATCAGTATTGATCTGGGGATCGTGACCATCGGTATTGTAAAAATCCATAGTCAGCCCGATATCGAGACCATTCAGGCTATCACCATATTGGATCCAGCCGTTATCTGTATCAAAACTGCCACTACGAAGCCCAACTTCGTTGTGGCTGACCTTGCTGGCTGCTTTGGTAATGACATTAATCACACCGGCCGAGGCGTCGGCACCAAACAGAGCAGAGCCAGGGCCGCGTATAACTTCAATACGCTCGATACTGCTGATTGGCATGCCTTTCCAGAAGAAACCAAAGCCCCACAAGAGATCACGCATTGAGACGCCGTTGACCATTAACAGAGTCTGGGTGGCCGTGGCGCCTCTTATCTGTATCAGTGGGCGGAAACCAAACTGATTGGCTCTGATGTGTATACCCGGAACACTCTCCAGAATATCGACAAGATTTGTCGCACCGGTTGCCTTGATATCCTCTTCAGTAATCACGGTTACCGCTGAGGGAGCTTTGGCTACCGTCTGTTTTGTATCGGTAGAGATCGTAACTTCCAGTTCCATCAACTCTTCCAGACTGAGAGAGAGAAAATGGTCAAGTTTTTCATCGTGTACGGCGTGAACCTGTGGTCCAATCAGTAGCAGGAGAGAAAACATGTAAAGACTATTTTTGAACATTATTTAATCGCGTTTCTTTGACCAATAACGCTGGTTCACATGAAAGCAGGACAGGTAGAGGCGATGAATTGAGTGATAAAAGGTCATCAAGTTCAGGGTAGTTGTAAATCGCATCTGTTTTTTGTTGATGTTTGATTGCGGGGCATTGCTGCAATTTGTCATCAAGCTGAATCACCTTATTGTGTCGGGGCACCCGATAAAATGAATTCAGACAATTTACTTGTTACAACTATTGTAATTCAAAAAGAACAAAAGAGATAAAGGGCAATGGGATTAATTGTGGGGAGTGGGGGAGGTGCTGTTAGGATTTGAAATACATATCTCAGGCTAAGTTAAGAGTTAATATCATAACTTTAATTGGGCTGTTCAATACGTTTCAAATACCACAATATGGTTGTGCCAATGACCATCATTCCGGCAGCCAAATAGAGTCCGAGATGGTAGTTGCCGCTATAAGCTGCAACAGAACCGGTCACAGCGGGTGCAAGGATTTGGGCTATGCCGTAAGCCACAGTCATTCTGCCCATCATTTTTGCGGGTCGGGTTGGGTAGTAACGGCCTGCCATTGTGAGTACAAGGCTGACAATGCCAATGAAGGTGGCACCGAATAATACCGCGCCCAGCATGGCCAGGATCAGATCAGCCTTAACAACCGGTAGCAGAATGCCGATGATTTGTAAGATTGAGGCGATGATCAAGGCATTCAGATAACCGGTTTTACGTGCAATCAGATCCCACAATATACAGGCCGGTGTTGCCGCCAGGCCGAGTAGCAGAAATGTCCAGGCTCCCAGGCCCAGCAGGCCGGGCAGTCGATCCACAATGGCCACAATGAATGTGGCGCTGACAACATATCCCACGCCGGCACAGAAGTAGACAACCATAAAAAGCCTTAGAAACAGTGTGCTTGGCGGGTTGTCAGTCATGGACCGACCACTCTGGGTTACACTCTGGGTTTCAGGGCGAGGCAACCAACGCCAGGCGGGGAAGATCAGGATCAATCCGAGCAGGGTCAGTAATTGCCACTGCTGACTCCAATCCAGATGTGACTTCATGACCTCAACCAGTGCTGCACAGATTGCGATTCCCGCCCCGAGGCCGCTGAAATGGATACCCAGTTCACTTCGATGGTCATGGCGTATCAGCCAATTGAGAATCAACCCCGATCCCAACAAAAGTCCAGCAGCACTGCTCAGACCGGCAAAAAATCTCAAGAGGGACCAGATCCAGAAGTTTTCCGTCATACCCATGCCGATTGTGGTTACTACCGCAACGATTAATCCAATCCGGTATAAACGGTCTTTCAGCATGAGGTCACTGATCAGTGCTGCGATAATCGCACCGGTCAGGTAGCCGATGTAGTTGATCGAGGCCAGCCAGCCCGCTTCCGAGATACCAAGTCCCGCTTGCTGCTGCATGATCGGGAGTAGGGGCGTGTAGGCAAACCGGGCGATACCCAGGGTGAGTATCAGGCTGAGAATGCCGGCCACCAGTATCTTCAATCGCTCTGTTTTTGGGTTCATCGGTCGCCCTTGAGTTTGATGGATAAAACTTACATACTTCCATGTATCAAATAAAGTGAATATTTGAGAAGATTTCGTTCTGAATTGGAGAAAGGTCATGGAGTTGAATTCACTCTTAACATTCAAGGCCGTGGTGGAGGAGGGTGGAATACTCTCGGCTTCGAGAAAGCTGAATACAGTTCAGTCCAATGTGACCAGTAGAATCAAAAGGCTCGAACAGGAGCTGAATTCAGAACTCTTCTATCGCAAGGGGCGTGGTCTGGCGCTGGCGCCTGCCGGTCATGTGTTGTATGAGTATGCGTGCCAGATTCTGCAACTGGAGACGCAGGCGGGCATGGCGGTTCGGCAGGTTGGCGAGCAATCCGGTGAACTCCGCATCGGAGCCATGGAGACCTTCGCTTCCCTGCGTCTGGCGCCCGCGTTGAAAAGATTGAAAGCCTCCCACAAAGGGGTGGAGCTGAGAGTCGTGACTGACACTTCTTCAGCACTGGTTGAGCGGGTATTGAATCATAAACTGGACTGTGCTTTTGTAGCCGGCAGGGTGGACCAGGAGAAGTTGTTGGTCTGTGACATTGGTCGTGAAGAGCTGGTTCTGGTTCGGGCCAGAGGAACTGACTGCCAATCCCAGCTTATCCTGTTTCGTGAAGGCTGCGCCTATCGGGCCAGGGCACTGGCCTGGCACAGGGAGTGTGGTCAGCAGGTCAGTGAGGTTATGGAACTGGGCACCCTGGACGGCATACTCGGATGTGTCTCAGTCGGCCTGGGCTGTACCTTGATGCCTGCCTGGGTAGTCGCACAAAGTCGTTATGCCGATGAGCTGGCGATGGAGCAGATTCCACCGCACCTCGCAATGGTGCCTACCGTTATGATCCGGCATAAACAGGGGGTGCCGATGAAAGCGCTGGAGACACTGGCCCAGGCAGTCATCGAGTCAGCAGAAAACAACAATCGGGCTGCTCAGTTGAAAATGGCCTGATTGGATCTACCTGGAGCCGGTTGCTCGCCAGGTGAACAAATTAGCTCGCATGAATCCGAATAGCCGCAGCTCCAATGAATCTCAATAACAGGGGTAACATGCGGTGATCCGTCAATATCATAAAAAACGGTTACTGACCTGATGCAAGAACACAAAAGTATTGCCCAATTCGATCATTTTATACCTGTAAGTACATCCCGATTGATTACCGCCTTGGTCAGGGCTGGCCTGTCCACTGAACAGGTAAGGGTTGTGCATAAGATCAGAAGACTGATTACCCTGCAATTCTCTGATCGATTGATAAAATTGAAGCAGCTCTACCAACCCTTCAATCCTGACCGGGAGCTGTTAGTTGAGGGCGCTGAATCGATTCAATCTGCAGATACAATCCAGCAGATAAAGCAACTGTTGCATGAGGCGAATTATAGTGAACTCACGCGGCAGCAGATCGAATACGCATTGGAGCAGACCTCTCCCTACGGTCTGGATGTAAAGATCGACTTTGATCAATTTACAGATGTCTCTCTGTTTTATCGTGCTAAAAGCCAACGGTCAGTGATGGTTCGGGACTGGAAGACCTTGTTTATCAAAAAACGGAGTGTCAATCTGATCGCCTATCAGAGAATCTGTCTGCTGCTTCACTATCCAAAAGAACATCACATGTCGGGAATTCATATCAAGTTGTTCAAAGATATCTTAAGACCTGATCTTGAGATGCTGTTTCCTGACTGTAAAATAAGAATGAAAACCATTGATAAGATCAAGCTAGCGATTACAGGTGGTGGTGGTACGGCTGGTGGCCTGGTGGCTACCATTGGTAAATTAACCGCCGCAGTTTCACCGCTGGCTATCGTTATGGCTGTGGCAGGTTTTGCGGCGTTACTCTGGCGTCAAATCAACAAAGTGTTTGTCCAGCGAACCAGGTATATGGCCTCCCTGGCTCAGAATCTCTACTTCAATAATCTTGATAACAACATGGGGGCAATCACCTATCTGATCGATCAGGCACGGCAGGAAGAGATCAAGGAGACGCTGCTCGCCTATGGTCTGATTAACCTGCAGAAGATAAACAATAGCGCGGAGCTAGATTCGGCTTGCGAAACCTGGTTGATGGAACAGTTTGATTGCACAATCGATTTTGATATCGAGGATGGTCTGAAAAAACTCGTTGATTACAAGCTTATCGAACAGCAGAACGATCCATTGAGTTGCCAGTCAGCGGAAATTCTGTGTGAACTATTGGATCGCCAATGGCAGGAGTATATGCAATTGCCAGAGAATCGGATCTAGTCGCCGGTTTTCTAGGGCGTGATAACAGGCCCTAGAATCCATACCTTTCAAGGGTTGGTAACAACTGTCCGGATAAGATATAAAAAAACATCGATTGCTGCTGACTGCCGATGAGTTCGAATCAGCACGATACACCTTAGTTGGCTTTTAAGATGGAATACAGGATGAACTCTAAACGCATTGTTTTACTTCTCTTGGGAACGCTGCTTTTTACAGTCACCGCTCAGGGGTTGGAGGTGAACATAACAGCGCAGATTGACGAATTTGAGGTCGAACATCAGGGTAAGATGATCACCATTCGTCGTAATCAGGACACCGAGGCCATGTTGGAGTTCGATTTTGCTCGGACCTCTCGACCATGTCCACCATTCTGTGCCCAACCAATGAAGGTTGCGGATGGGATTGAAACGATTGGTGAAGTAGAACTGATCGCCTTTTTACAGAATCAGCTTGTTGAACAACAAGGTTTGCTGATCGATGCCAGGACCGAAGATTGGCATGAACGGGGTACCATACCCGGCTCAATCAATATTCCTTTTACTCACCTCAATCCAACGCAGGGTGCTGATGAAATTACCCTTGAGGAATCGCTGCAACGTTTAGGCGCTCGATTTGTCAACGGGAGATGGGACTTCCGTCAGGCAAAGCAGCTGGTTATTTGGTGTAACGGTCCCTGGTGTGGTCAATCTCCTACCGCAATCCGGGGCTTGATTGGGGTCGGATACCCCAAACAGAAATTACTCTACTATCGGGGAGGGATGCAGCTATGGCGGATATTCGGTTTGCCGGTGGTCTCTCCAGATGGTGTCTTGCTTGATGAATGATCATACAGCTTGACTAAACCTTCCGGCTCGAAAGGCCAGTCTCGGAGTCCGGTTTTTCTGCACAGCACTGGCGGCTGGTCCCATTTCCAAAGGCTCGATGGCGCTTCAGTGAGGTGTCAGTTGAGTTGAACCTTGAAAAATATGACTATTAGTCATAAAATGACTGACAGTCATATTTATTCGATAGCAGCGATCATGAAATCACTAAGAAAACAGAGAGAGTTTGAGCGTCGGGAAGAAGATATCCTGGATGCTGCGTTGACTCTGTTTTCAGGCCCGGGCTGGGAGTCTGTATCGATCGACCAGATTGCCAAACTGGCGGAAATCGGCAAGGGCACGGTCTACAACCACTTTGCCAGCAAAGATGAGCTGCTGTTTCGTCTGATGTTGAGGTTTTACGAAGGCCTACTATTTCAACTGAAGCAAGAAACTTTTGACTCCAATCAGATACTAACGAGTTTTGAGCGTATTTTCAGGCTTGCCTTCAAGTACCATCTTGAGCACCGGGAATATCGCTATGTGGTTGAATATTGTAAAAGAATCGATTTCAGGGAGCGGGCTGAAGAGGCCTGGCGCTCCTCCTTTCTGGATCTTGACAGGGCATTCGGTGAGTGGGGAGATCCGATGTTGTTGTCGGCCATGGAGCAGGGCCTAATCGCAAATCGTCCTACCGGACACATCCATATGGGTATGCATGCCTGTTTCAATGGTGCGATTGAAATGTTGTGGGCCGGCCGTGACTGGTGCCTGCATGGCGATGAAACTGAAATATTAGAAGCCGTGACTGCTTTTATGATGGCTGGCGTAATCGGCCATTGCTAAAAAAATTTACTGCAAAATGACCGGTGGTCATAAACTGACTAAGAGTCAGTAACGAGGATGCAATGAAGAATTCTACCTATTTATCAGTCGGACTTCTGACGCTGGTTGTGATTTGGATGTTAAGTGGTGCCATGGCGAAAGTGACTGATCCTATTGTCACCGAAGCGCTCAGTTCCAAGCCGTTGATGCAGGTTCAGGTACTTGATATCAAAGCTGAGATGATCGATCGGGAGATCGTGGTGCAGGGTGAACTGATGCCGAATCGCACCATTGAAGTGCGTGCTCAGACCACATCAAAGGTGGCTGAATTACCGGTTGAAAAAGGCCAAAGGGTTGACGCTCGACAGTCGATCGTTGAACTGGATGCTGAAGATCGCCATGCTCAGCTGAAGCGGGCTGAGGCAGCGGTGGATCACTTTAAACTCGAAGTGGCAGGGGCGCGTAAGCTTGAGCAGCGTGGACTTCAGTCGGAGAATCAATTGAAATCGGCTCTTGCCTCACTGGCGGCCGCGGAGGCTGATCTGAAACGAGCCAGGCTGGAGTTGGACTATATCCAGATCAAGGCGCCATTCAGCGGTATTCTCGAACAGCGATTTGTGGAATTGGGCAGTCATCTGGAAAAGGGTGACAAAGTTGCATTGATCCTTGATGAATCGCTACTCAAAGCGGTTGGACTGGTCTCTCAACAGGCAGCGGGAAAACTGGCTGCGGGGCAGCTGATCAAAGTGCGGTTGCTGGACGGACAAGAGGCCGAAGGCAATATCACCTATATCTCCCAGCTCGGTGATTCAGAGACCCACAGCTTCCGGGTTGAAGCGGAGATTGATAACAAGGCTGGTCGACTCAATGCCGGTGTCAGTGCGGAGTTGAGAATCGTCATCGGCAAGGAACTGGCTCATTTCATTTCACCGGCCGTGCTTGCGTTGAATGACAGTGGCACAGTTGGTATCAAGAGTGTTGATCAGGCCGGTTTGATCGCTTTTCATCCGATCGAATTCGTGCGTACCGAAGCGGATGGTATCTGGGTCTCCGGGTTGCCTGAATCTGTTCAGGTGATTTCTCAGGGACAGGGCTTCGTCAACGCGGGTGAAACCGTGATACCGGTTCCGGCATCATAATGAATACTCTGATCGATCTTGCCTTCTCCCGCAGTCGCGCGGTTCTACTCTCACTGCTGTTTATCCTTGTTGCTGGCGCCATGGCCTATAACGGGATACCAAAAGAGTCGGAACCCGATATTGCGGTACCCATCATCTACGTCTCAATGAGCCATGACGGTATTTCACCTGAAGATGCTGAAAGGTTGCTGGTCAGGCCGATGGAGAAAGAGCTGCAGTCCATCGCCGGTCTCAAAGAGATGAAGAGTACGGCAGGTGAAGGGCATGCTTCTGTGCAACTGGAGTTCAGCGCAGGTTTTGACAGTAAGCAGGCGTTGACCGATGTGCGTGAAAAGGTCGATATCGCAAAAGTGAAGCTGCCGGATGCGACAGACGAGCCAGAAGTGGTAGAGGTGAATGTCGCTCTGTTTCCTGTCTTGACTGTCTCCCTCTCCGGTCCCATTCCGGAACGCAGTCTGGTGACTATCGCCAGGGATCTGCAGGATCGTATCGAGGCCCTGCCGGGGGTATTGGAAGCGGTGATTGGTGGCGATCGTGAAGCTGTGCTTGAGGTGATTGTCGATCCGGCGATCATGGAGACCTACGGGGTCGAATATGATGAATTGATTTCCATGGTGACAAGTAACAACCGACTGGTTGCCGCCGGGGCAATGGACACAGGTGCTGGTCGGTTGGTGCTCAAGGTGCCTGGTGTTATTGAAGAGCTGGATGATGTACTGCGCATGCCGGTTAAGGTGGATGGCGACCGGGTGATTACCTTTGGTGAAGTGGCGAGTATCCGACGCAGTTTCAAGGATCCAGAGAGTTTCGCCAGAGTGGATGGCCAGCCTGCCTTGACCCTAGAGGTCAAAAAGCGGGTTGGTGCCAATATCATCGATACCATCACTGAAGTCAGAAGCGTTGTCGAGGCTGAGCGCAAACATTGGCCAACCGGATTGAATGTCTCCTACATGCAGGATAAGTCGGATCAGATCAGAGAGATGCTCAGCGACCTGCAGAACAACATTCTCTCCGCCATCATTCTGGTGATGATTGTGATCATCGCGGCATTAGGGCCAAGATCGGCCGTTCTGGTCGGATTGGCAATACCCGGTTCATTCCTTGCAGCTATGCTGGTGCTCGACTCAATGGGCTTCACACTCAATATCGTGGTGCTTTTCAGTCTGATTCTGGTGGTGGGTATGTTGGTAGACGGTGCCATCGTCGTGATTGAAATGGCTGACCGCAAAATGCAGCAGGGGAATGCTCCCATGAATGCCTATGCGGCAGCGGCAAAACGCATGTCCTGGCCGATTACCGCATCCACCTTGACCACTCTGGCGGTATTCGCCCCATTGCTGTTCTGGCCGGGATTGGTAGGGGAGTTCATGAAGTATCTGCCGATCACGGTGATTATTGCCTTAACTGCATCGTTGGCCATGGCATTGGTGTTTGTACCTGTACTGGGTGGCACGATCAGCCGGCGTGAGCAAACGACCGAAACAGTTGTGGAAGGAAGTTTCACTCAACGCTATGCAAAACTGTTGGCAAAGCTCCTGCATCATCCGGGAAAGACTCTGGGAGTGGCATTGCTGGCGATGTTTATCGCCTACCTCTCCTATATGCAGTTTGGTAAGGGTATGGAGTTCTTTCCGGATGTGGAACCGGAATTTGCTCAGATTCAGGTACATGCCCGTGGTGATCTCTCTGTTCATGAAAAGGATGCCATTGTGCGTCAGGTCGAACAGCGGGTATTGGATTTTCCCGAGCTTGATTCGGTCTATGCGCGCTCTTTCAATTCGGCCCAGGGGCAGAATATGGCAGAAGATGTTGTTGGTGTAATACAGCTTGAATTTATCGACTGGGATCAACGACGACCGGCGGCTGAAATTCTTGAAGAGATGCGTCAGCGCACACAAGATATTCCAGGTATTCAGATTGAATTTCGCAAAGCGGAGAATGGTCCATCCGGAGGTAAACCGATTCAGATCGAGCTCGGCAGTCGAGAGTTTAAACGGGTTGCCAAAGTGGTCTCCCAGTTGCGGGGACTGATGGCTGAACAGGGTGGCTACATTGACATTGAGGATGATCGACCGCTGCCCGGAATCGATTGGCGTCTTGAAGTCGATCGTGAACTTGCCGCCCGCTATGGCGCGAGTGTATCAATGCTGGGTAGTGCGGTACAGATGATCACCACCGGGATCAAGGTAACCGAGTACAGACCGGACGATACCGATGATGAAGTGGATATCAGAATACGCTTTCCCTACAGCGAGCGTAACCTGGGGCAACTGGATCAACTCAAGGTTTCCACCGTAAAAGGCATGGTCCCGATCAGTAATTTCGTCACCCTGCAACCTGCCGCGAAAAGCGGTAACCTGCGTCGGGTCGATGCACAACGGGTGATTACCATCCAGGCGGATGTGGAGGAAGGATTACTGCCGGACAACCAGCTGAAAGGGTTGCAGCAGCTGATTGCGGATGCTGATCCGGATGCCATGGTGAAGATCAGTTTCAAAGGTGAGGATGAAGATCAGCGGGAAGCCATGACCTTTCTCATGGGGGCCTTCATCAGCGCCATCTTTCTGATGGCATTGATCTTGGTGATTCAGTTTAATTCCATCTATCAGGCGTTTCTGGTGCTTTCCGCCATTGTGTTTTCAACCGCAGGGGTTCTGCTCGGATTATTGATTACCGCTCAACCTTTCGGGGTGGTGATGGTCGGCTTGGGCATCATCGCTTTGGCCGGTATCGTGGTGAACAACAATATTGTTCTGATCGATACCTATAACAGATTGCGCCGTGAGGGGTTGGACAGTTTCAATGCGGCACTGACAACCGGGCGTAGACGCTTGCGCCCGGTGTTTCTGACTGCATTCACCACGGTATTGGGACTGATGCCGATGGTGCTGGCAATGAATATCGACCTGATTCACCGCAGTATCAGCTTCGGTGCGCCATCCACCCAGTGGTGGACGCAACTCGCCAGTGCCATTGCAGGAGGTCTCTCATTTGCAACGCTGCTGACACTGATTTTGACACCTTGTCTGTTGGTGTTGGGAGAGAGTGTTTCGGTCAGAGTCTCAGCAGGTATTGGAAAGCTGTCCGGTCGCCAGTTGGTGGAGCCCAAATCTCCATAGCTGTCTCATTTATTAAGGAAGCCTTAGGGTCTGCTGGCATTGAATTCAGTTTATGGATCTTGATTGTCGTCAATGCCAAACTTTATCTTGCACAAAGATAAATTGGCAGTTAGTTTTCAAAAGTTTACTTGACTCCAGATGTCAACAATCCATACTCTTGAAAACAACTGTATACCTAACTGTTTAAGTGAAACACTCTAGTCGTTTAAATCTTCTGTTTCTGTTGCTTCTTGGCCTGATATCCCCTCTGTTCTCAACTGCTGCTGAGCGGAACTCCACCGATTCAGAGGCTGTTAGCCTAACACCGAGTTCAGCTCCACCGGGAGATCAACAAGGCGAACACTACTGGCAATGGCTCTCTGAGCAGGCCGATCAGCTCGATCATTTGATTTCCCATCAAATGTCTGATCGTTCAACCAGAAATCTCTTAAAAACGGATTGTGAAAGATCCCAATCGGTCAACTACCGACAACAGGCCCTGTTGAAAGAGGCTGATCTTTCACGCAAGGACCTGGGCCTCTATTTCGATGCCGGTGTACGGGATGAGTGGGATTCGGACTTCGAATCCGAAGACAGACAACGCGCCTACCTGGGCCTGACCTGGCGAGTGCTTGAGGATGGTTATCGGGAAAAAAAGCATCGTGCCAATCTGGCAGAGACTAGAGCCGAGACTGAGGTTCTGCAAGCCAAACTCGATCTTCGCAAGGCCCTGGAGAACTGTCGCTACGACTCAACCAGAGACAGCTTTGCCCCTGTCTGGCTGCCGCTGCTGACGCTCAAGGAAAACTTTCTGGCAAAACTCTTCGCGATGCAGAAAGAGAGTTATCTGATGGGTGGGCTCTATCTGGACGACCTGCTTGACAGCCAAAGAGAGCTGAAATCGATTCTGGAGCACTATCGAATGCTGCAGAATGGGCTGGATCGCCAGCTGGACGAAGTCGGACCCGGTATGCCGCCGTTGCTGGATATGGATATGGGTGAGATCAGACGGCGAATAACGGATGATCCGGAAAAGCAACGATTGGTCGAGTTGCAACATTCGATACTGGATGAACAAAGCGTTGCCAATGACGATAAACGATTGCGTTTCTACCTGCGTTACAACATTGATGAGGATCGTGATGAAAATGGAGCGACGGTCGGGGCTGCGTTTTCCATGCCGCTTGCCGGTGGTCGCTACTCCGAATCGGTGGTTGATCTCCACAAAAAGGAACTCGAACAGGAGCTGAAGGATGAGCAAAGGCGTCGGCTGAGACGGGCTGAGCTGGCCTATGGTGAGCTTTTGGAGCAGCGGGAACGGGTAGTGAAGCAGAACTATCGCTACCTGGCTGCCTACGAACAGTTACGCCGGTCCATTGGGCGGCACCACTGGCTACCTCAGGAGGGTGGTTTCAAGTCCGCTGTAACCCAGATGACAACCTTGATTGAAGGTGCGGTGGAGTTGATGCGTGCTGTGGAAGAGATGTATCGGCGGGTACATCGGGTGTTTGCCCGATCCGGGGTTGCCTACAGTACCGAACTGGTACAGGCGACACCATTGAAGAACAGTTTTTACCGGGCCAGACGGGGCGAGCGCTCCATCTACATCTGGTCTGACAGCTTCATTAAGATGCCGAATGGCGTAATTCAGGAGTTTTTGCGCGCCAAAGGTGTTTCAGAGGTTGTGTTGAGTGGGAATGCGAGGATACCCGAGCTGAAACTGATCGACTTTATGAACAATGCCCGGCAGCAGGGAATTGATATCCAGACCCTGGTAGGGGACAACGGTTGGCTGAAGCAATCCAGACAAAAAAGTCTACTGGACAGGCTCGAACAGTTAACTGAACGCAGCGGTTATCTCCATATCGATGTGGAGCCCCATACATTGCCTGATTTCAAACAGAGCAGGCGCAACTATCTGGATCGATATCAGCAGCTGATCAGCGCCATTCAGCAACGTCTTGGTGAACAGGTCAAACTTGCTGTATCTGTGCCATTGCATTGGGATAGTGAGGATTATCAATATCTTGATCGTAATGTTGATCGAGTCTATCTCATGTCCTACGAAATCAACCGGGTTGAACATTTAAAACGTCGGCTCGCTAAAGTACTGCCCCATATGTCGGTGGCAAAAGTTGTGGTGGCATTACGGCCTGAGGACTTCATGCATGAAGTTGAATTGGAATCCGTCATAGAAGAGCTCGCTTCAGCATTTGGAGTTGAGCAGTTCGCGCTACACGATCTCGACAGTTATCTGCAACTCAGTGATGGTCAATAGATGAGAATTAGAAACAAGAAAAGTTTTGTGGTTGTGGGGCCGGAGGGGCAGGCGCCCAAGTCGTTCTGGTCACGCCTGACGCATGGGCTCTACCTACTGTTTCTGACGCTACTGGCGGTCTATCTGATCTATTTCACTTTTACCCGTTTTACCCAGTTCAAAGTTGATGGACAAGTGGCAGTTGAACGGGTTCGAGTCGCTGCGCTGCAGGGAGGACGAATCGCCACACTCACTGTAAAAGCGGGGGACAGGGTAGTTTCCGGGGAGCAGATCGTGGTGCTTGAAACCAACCAGCAGTGTGCAGCCAAATCCGATAAAGCGATCAGAAAACTCAGACAATCGATTGCTCTCGATAAGCAGAGATTGAAGGGCTTGAAGCTTCGCAGGGATAAGAGTGCAGCCAGAAAGCAGCAGTTAATCGATGAACGGCGTCTTGGCCGGGTATTGGAGCTGGAACGGCGTAAACAGACTGAGTCACAGACTCTGCAGAGAATTCTGGATGAGCTGGAAGTAGAGATCGAGATCCTTGCGCAGGAGATCGAGTTACAGCAACAAGAGCTGGAGCTGCAACTGAAAAGCCATAGTGAGGTTGAAGATTGTGGGTTTGAACGAATAGCCGCTCCGGTGGATGGACATGTAATTGCTGTCAATCATCATCTGTATGAGATCGTCAACCGAAAAGAGACGATTCTGATCTTGATGCCTGAAACTCCGGAGATATGGGTCGATGCCTTTACCAGGGCGGATGATCAGTTGCCGGTATTGACCGGGCAATCCGTGAATGTCAGGTTGCCTGACGGGAGCCTGAGCCCAGCAGAGGTTTCCAGCCTGAAGTCTGCCGCTGTTCCCTTTCCCGACAGAAAGTTTGATGACTACACGCCAAAAGAGAGTGCTTTGCACCTACGGGTCAAGCCTATCAACGGCGAAGAGGCAAAACGGTGGCTGGAATTCGACCGAATGGCAGTGACTGTTGAGGGGGAAAGATGAGCGAAGGACTATTGATTACAGGGGATCAGAACCCTCTTCATCTGCCTGCCAAGAAGTCGACAGATGATACTCTGTGGCGTAGTCTGGATGTCGGGGCAGATGCTGACTATTTTCTGTTCGAGGTTAGCAGTGAATCAGAAGCCTACAGGGTAATCGGATTAGTAAGGCAGAAATTGCTCCCGGCAATCTATCTAAAGCCATTGATTTTGATTAATAGTGGTGGGGATTTATCGAAATCGCTGCAGGATCAGGTCGATTTCGTGATCTCTTCTCAGCAATTGGAGCAACAGCTGCCTGCCAAGTTATTGGATGAGGTTGAGTCGATTAATCGACGTATTGATGCCCTTCAGGAGCAGCGATTAAAAGCGGATACCAATATGGCGCTGCGGGTCGTCCGCTATCTCTACAGTAGAGACAGAGAAGTGGAACCGGTAGCCTCGATTCAGAATCGCGGAGGTTATACTTTTACCGGTATCGAAAGCTTGTTCGACGGTCATGATCAAAGCATCTGGCAAACCCTTGATTTTCTTAACTCACAACATCTGGTTCAGACGCGCTTTGTAACCCGCACACACCAGTGTGCGAGCTGTGGCTGTGCGTTCCTCAATTTCAAAGAGACCTGCCCCCAATGTGAGTCGGAAGAGCTCGATGCGGATGATCTGATACATCACTTCCGTTGTGGCTATACGGCGGAACTGTCAGACTTCAGGCAAGAGGAGCGGCTGGTCTGTCCCAAGTGTGATCAGACCTTGAGACATATCGGCGTCGACTATGACAAGCCCTCGATGATGTATCACTGCAGGAGTTGTGACCATCGATTCCAGGAGCCTGAAATTGCGACGACCTGCTTTGACTGTCATCGTACTGCACCACCCGAAAATCAGATTCATCGCAATATCGAAGCGTATAAACTCAGTATGCTCGGTGTCAACGCAGCACTCTATGGGCTGGATTCGCTTTTTGCATCGATTCTAGAACGCAGACTTCAGTTGTTGCCACTGGATGTGTTCGAACGCTTTATCGCTGTCGAAAAGGCGAGGATCGGACGGTATAAGGTTTCCCACTCAAGTCTGCTGTTAATCGATATTAAAGGTTTGGAGCAGATCTATCTTACGCTGGGAGAGAGAACCAGTGAGGTTTATGAAGAGCTGGCCAATCTGTTTTATGCCATGTTGCGCAGTTCCGATCTGATCAGTAGTCGCAATGAGTCCCTGTTTCTGATGCTGCTGACAGAGACTTCACCTGACGATGCAAAGATCGTCGAGGGACGGCTGAGTAGTGGTGTAGGGGAGTTGCTCAAGGCCAGCCTGGGAGCCAGTCCGGATATTATCTCACAAATCGTCAATGTGGATACCGCTCTGGATTTGACCGCTTATCTGGAATCATTTTTAAGCGAACATCATGCTGAATGATACCTGGGACTTCATTACAGGACTGAGTGCGGCACAGCTGGTCAGTTACTTCTGGCCCTTCTTTCTTTTCGATTTGACCCGATACGTGGTATTTGATGTTCTTATCCTGACTCTTTATCTGCCAAGACGTAAACGAAATAAACAACGTCGTGCTGAAGCCAGGAGACTGCTTTTTCACGAGAAGCCACTGGTTTCGGTTATCGTTCCAGGAAAGAATGAAGGTAAACACATTCCAAGTCTTGCAGAATCGTTGACCCGCCAAACCTATAAAAAGCTTGAAATCGTGATTGTCGATGATGGTTCCGACGATGATACAGAGATTATTTGTCGGAAGCTGCATAAGGATGGCAAGATCGATCAATATGTGCGCAATGAAGTGCGGGGCGGAAAAGCATCTGCGGCAAACACTGCGCTCTATTACTCAACTGGTAAGTATGTCATCCATCTCGATGCGGACTCAGAGCTTCGTTACGATTCGATTGAAACCATCCTGTTACCGTTTTACATGGATGCCAACATAGCTGCTGTGGGCGGTGATATCCGGGTTGCCAATCTCAATCAAACCATGGCAACCCGAACTCAGGCAATCGAGTATTTCAAAGGTATTTCCACCGGACGGACCGTATCCTCGATGCTTGGTATTCTGCGTATCATTGCTGGTGCCTATGGTGCGTTTCGTCGGGATACGCTGGATCGACTCGGAGGTTGGGATGTGGGACCGGGTCTGGATGGTGATATCACCATGAAGATCCGCAAGCTTGGCCTGAAGGTCGTCCATGAACCGCATGCTGTCTGTTACACCAATGTGCCCACGAGTTTTCGAAAACTGGCCCGGCAGCGATTTCGCTGGGACAGATCGATGGTGCGTTTTCGCGCCCGTAAGCATGTCGACGTTTTGATGCCGACATCGAATTTCAGGTTGAGTAATTTCATCGCAACGGTGGAGAACCTCTTTTACAATCTGTTCCTGAATTTCAAGTGGTGGTTCTATGTGGCGCAGGTGATCTTCTTTTACGGTGCTTTATTGCAACATATCATTGTGGTGAACTACGTGCTTTATACTTTGGCCAACCTGGCCGAGTTTCTGGTGGCCATGGTGCTGTTGCGAAAAACCCTGCGTAAGCAGGATCTGCTGTTGATTCTCTACCTGCCGTTGATGCCGCTCTATACCGGCCTCTATCTGCGTATCGTAAGAACCTATGCCTACATCATGGAGTTCATACACAAAGCCTCCTATGCAGACCGGTGGAATCCATGGAAGGTTTCCCGAGTTGTCAAAAAAGACCGCTTATAGTTTGCATCGAGCAACGCTTGTTTGTTGCTGGCAATAACCGGTTGTTTTACATTTCCTGAAAATATTGCGTCATCTTTTGCCGCGTCTTCGCATCGGGAAGGGCTCCATGGCAGGCGCCCATGTTGTCCACCATATGATGGGTCTTACTGGTGGCCGGGATTGCACAGGTGATCGCTGGGTGAGAGACGATGTATTTGAGGAAAAACTGCCCCCAACTGTGGCAATCGAACGCCTTGGCCCACTCGGGCAGACTTTTCCCTCTGGTCTTCCTGAAGAGCGCACCCCGGGCATAGGGGCGATTGGCAAGCACAGCGATATTGCGCTCCTGAGCCAGTGGCAACAGGCGTTGCTCCACCTCCCGGTCGACGATGTTGTAGCTCAGTTGAACGAAGTCGAACTTGTGATGCTTCAATGCCTGGTAGAGTTCATCGTGGTCCCGACCATGGGAGGTGGTAATACCGATGTAGCGAATGTTCCCGGCCGCTTTCATTGCTTTCAGTGTCTCCAGGTGGACCTGCCAATCCACCAGGTTGTGAATCTGCATCAGGTCGAATTGCGCTACCCCCCAAAGCTTGCGGGAGTTTTCCATCTGTCGGATGCCTGAATCCTTGCCACTGGTCCATACTTTTGTTGCAGTGAACAGCTCAGGATTTTTTGTGTCCGTCTTGAGTAACTGACCGAGTACCGCTTCGGAGTTGCCGTACATGGGTGAGGAGTCGATCAAACTCCCCCCATTGGTGAAAAATAAATTCAGCACTTTGGCAAGGTTTTCCAGTTGGCTTGGATCGCCCACTGAATCGAATGTCCGGGAAGTACCCATACCGATTACCGGCAGCAACTCGCCACTGGCAGGGATTGGTTTCTTTATGATCGTGGTTGGCTTGGCAAATAACCGGCTGGAGGGAAACAGCAGACAACCACCAATACTGGCGAGGCTTTTCAATAGAGTGCGTCTGTTTAACTGGATATCGGTTTTTTTCATCTCACTCGTCTCCATTCTGAGAATTGGGTTGAGTTGCAATCCGGTTCTGCTGTTGACCGAGCCTGTATGCCACCCAGGCCCAGATCAGGGAGATCGGGGCAGCGATCCAGGCTATCGTTGGGAGACTCATGCCAAGTGTGCGGAATCCTGTATAGACCCAGGAGCTGACTGCATCACCTCCGCGGTAGACAACCGTATCGATGAAGTTCTTTGCTTTATATTTTTCATCCCGATTGAGTACCACATAGAGCATCTCCCTGGATGGCCGCATGACGGCGTAATTACCTGCTCGTCTCAATACCTGGACACCAATCAAAACAGGAAGTGCCGGGAAGAGGGCCAGCAGAACGAAGCCAAAACAGAGCAGCAGCGGGATCAATGCCAGCACCAGTGCCAGGCCAAACCCCTTTATCAGGCGAGCGGTGATGAAGGTTTGAAGGAACAGGGTGAGCGCATTCACGGAAAGATCGATGGTTGCAAACAGGGCAGTACGTGCTTCGGAATCGGCAACGGCAAGCTTGATGATCTGTGCCTGTTGGAAATAGAGAAAGGTGGAGAGCAGGGTGAACAGCAGCATCAGAACACAGATTCCCATCAGGTAGGGGGAGCGTAGAACCAGCAGGATGCCATCCCAGATGCTTCCGCCAATCGGTTTCTCAATCCCTTCATCTGACCTGTCACTCTGCTCCTGCCGGTCACTGCTTGTGGCCTGCCACCGGATCAACCGGTTAATGCATAGAATCGACAGGCAGAGCAATCCGGCGGAAATCAGCATCATCTGACTGGTACCCAGCTGCTGTACGAGCGTCGCAGTCAAAAGCGGGCCGGTCAATGCTCCCACGGTTCCCCCACTGGCAATCAAACCGAACAGGCGTTTTGCCTGTTCGTTCCGGTATAGATCGGTCATGAAGCTCCAAAAGACAGAGACCACAAACAGGTTGAAGACACTTAGCCAGATGAAAAAAACACGGGCGACATTTGTCAGGGAATCGGCCGATTCGAATATCAGATAGAAAAGTATCAGATTGATAACAAAAAAGAGATAGACATAGGGCAGAAACCGCTTTCGCTGCAATCTTGAGGTGATAAAGCCAAACAGCGGTACCACCAGTAACATGGCGATGAAGGTGCCTGTGAATAACCATTGCAGTTGATCGATACCAGCAATGATGCCCATTTCATCGCGAATTGGTCTAAGCACATAATAGCTGCTCAGAATTGAAAAGAAATAGAGAAACGACCAGGCGACAGCACGACCCTCACCGGGATGAACCGACGCCAGGCGTCGTAGCATGGCCTGCCATACAGGGAACAGAGTTTTCATGCCGTTGTTCATCAGAATTCAGCTAAATGACAAGTACCATCGGTTGATGGTAAGTCGTATTGAATGGCCATTTATTTCTCGATACTGGCGAGAGTCAGAACGCATTTGATCGTTTACCTGAATTCGGTCATGTGCCGTGATGCCGTAACAGTGAATCGAACAGGGAATACTTAATGATCTCTATCTGCTGAGTTTCCCAAAAGAGTAAAACTTAAAAAAAACTGCTTATGAATCGATTTTATTTAAGTGCCGATAGAGACAGCACTTGCTTGTTCCGCTGAATGAAGGGGTTTGTCAATGTTCACTTCAGATCTGTTAAATAATAGTCGCTACGGCTCCGAGTACCATATATAGAGATATCAATGGGTGGTCATAGTGCTCCCTTACTCCGGAATCAATGAAATCATGGTGAGTCGCAGGGAAATGATGACTCTCAACCGAGTTGAAATGTGTACAGCTTAGTGGGCACGGTATGGCTACCTGTACCAGGCAGCTCCTCATATTGAGTCAGCGATGGGCAGACATCAGTCGTTTGCTTCCTGATAACTCAAGATCTCATTGAGTGGTTGAAAGAATCGAGGTTTCACTGGGAGAAGGGGGGAAATAGGCGCTATTGAGATCGTTTTTAATTGAAATATGAGCGCTAGAAGGCTGATTTTGAGCTAGAAATTTGGCTTTCTGATGCCGATTTATACTCAGGTATTCACACTGTTTCGGCCAGTGTTCTGAAATAATTATGATCTAAATCAATACTTTATACCATAGACTTTTTTGCCGACTGTGCCGTTCCTATCGATGAATTCCAACCATTGGAAATTTGTGATCATTATCCCAAAATCGACTTTCCACTAGATACTAATAAAGTAATGAAGGGAGTACCTCACAGTTTTTATTTGTTCGTAGCAGTAGCATTTTTCCATACCAGTATGTCATTGAGATTCTCAATTAAATACTGAATGGTCATGTTTATGACCAATAACAGAAGTGTTCCAGGACAACCGATGTTGCCCGTTTTTATACTGAAATGGTTGGGATGAGAGCTATGAACAGATTGTCTTTCCAGATGTTGTCAATAGTGGTTTTGGTTTTGCTATCAAACAGTGTGGCTATTGGTGCGGACTTTAAAATCGAGAAGGCGCTATGGAAAGTAGAAAAGTCCCTGTTGATCGTCAAGGCTACCGCCGACAAAGGGCAGAGATTGCGCATCGAAAACGCCTATGACTCAGCTCAGGTGCTCAAAGAGTCGAAGTTGAGAAAGGAGACTCTTACTACCAGAGTTCGCTCACCGGAGCAGCTTCCCTGTCGGATCCGGGTTGTAAATGTAACCACGGGTAGAGAGTTGGAGCAGGATGTCAAGAGCAGTAACACGGAACAGATTCCGCAAGGCTGCTATCCAACCGGCCCTTCAGAACCACCAGTCAATAAAGCACCAGTCGCAGATGCCGGTATCGATCAGTTGCATCAACTGCAAGCCGGGCAAACCAGCATAAAGGTTACCCTGGATGGCAGCGGTTCAACCGACCCGGATGGTAAAGTTACCGACTTTATCTGGACAGGTTCACCTGATCCTGCCGATGTGGTATCTCCATCAATTACGCTAAGCGAAGGTACGCATAAACTCAGTTTGGTCGTGGTAGATGATCAAGGTGAATCAAGCGTATCCGACCGTGTTCTGATTACTGTGGAAGCAGCTCCCGTCGAACCGCCAGCGGACAATGAAGTACCTGTCGCGGATGCGGGTGCTGACCAGACTCATCAACTGAAGGTCGGTCAGAGCAGCATGACATTCAACCTTGACGGCAGTGGCTCAATGGATCCGGATGGTTCTGTAGCCAGCTATCGATGGGATGGTTCACCCAACCCTGCAGATAAGGCTTCTCCAAGTGTTTCACTTTCTGAAGGCAGCTATGAATTCACCCTGATGGTTACTGATGATCAAGGTGCAATGAGTGTCTCTGACACTGTATGGATTACTGTCAATGCCGCAACTACAGAGCCACCTCAGACTGCTGCAGAGGCCCATGCCAGCATCGTTATCTATGAAGGCCCATCAACCTGCATCAGCTGTCATGAAGACCAGGCGGTAGCCATGCACGGTTCCGTGCACTATCAACAGTCAGGGGATACCATCAATCTGACCAATGATGTGACTCCATTCAGCAGCAGTGGCCTTCCCCGCGCCGGTGAGCGTGGTGATGGTGCAATCGGTATCAACACCTATTGTGGCTCTCACTTGAACTCGCCCCGTTTTACCTGTGCGGGCTGCCATGTGGGTAACGGTCGATTCCCCAATTCGGAACTGCCTTTGGACAAGACTGAACGCCAGGCTGAATTGAGCAATATCGACTGTCTGATGTGTCATCAGGATAGTTACAAACGCTTCCCGAATGGTGACTTCGAGCCTCTGGAAATTGTTGAAATGGGTGCGGATGGTAAGCCTGATCCAAGCCTGCCACCAATCGTAAGGACCGGCTCCCAGGGTATCCCTGTGGTCGATCCAGTCACTCTCGATTTCGAGTTCGAGCCGGCCGATGCCAACAGTACCCTGGTAGACCTGGGTGGATCACCGATGATGCAGGATCGCGTGTCTGCAGCACAATCTGTACACGCAACCACCAGAAAGTCCTGTCTCAGCTGCCATGCCAAAGCGGGTGGCGGCGATGGTACCAAGCGTGGTGATCTGTCATCCGCTCTGATCGATCCCGCTCCAAGCATCGATATTCATATGAGTTCAAGCGGTGAGAACCTCTCATGTGCCGATTGCCATGATGCGGGCGGACACCGTGTGAAAGGGCGTGGTCTTGATCTCAGACCTAATGATGTCGCTGAGCACTTTACCTGTGAAAGCTGCCATGACAAGCCACATGGTGACTACAGCAACCGTAATGGCGGCAGCCGCGATAAGCATGCCACCCGGGTTGCCTGTCAGACTTGCCATATTCCAACCTATGCCAAGGGCGTGCCTACTGAAACCAATCGTGACTGGGAAGACCCACACTTCTCAGCAGCAGCCTGTAACGGTCGCGGTGGTTGGTTGCCAAGAGAGGATAAGGCCCTCAACCTGACACCGACCTACCATTGGTTCGACGGCACCAGTCAGGTCTATGTGCTGGGTGAAGATCTGGCGGACTACCCGGTAACTGTATTGGAAGACGGCAGTGATGCGATAACACTGGGTCAACCGAATGGCTGGGTCAATACGCAGAACGCCAAGATCTATCCAATGAAGGAGCATACCTCTAAGTCTGCTGTGCATGATGCAAGCAACAGTCTGATTGCCCATTCAACCTTTGAGTTCTTCCGCACCGGCAGCTTCGATACCGCTGTACAGAGCGCACTGGAACAGACAGGGCAGTCAGGTGACAGCTATAGCGTGAAGAAGGTACATACCTTCCAGACCCTCAACCACGGCGTGGAAGACTCCTCTGCAGCACTTGAGTGTGGCGCATGTCATGCGAGTCTGAGTGGTGGGCCTTTACGCATGGATCTGGCCAATGATCTTGGCTATGGCATGAAAGGCAATGAAGCTGAGGTCTGCACCCAGTGCCATGAGAACAAAGGCAGCATGAGTTTCACCAAAGTACATGAAAAGCATGTCAAGGATAAGGGCATCGATTGCTCCACATGCCATGAGTTCAGCAGACCAGAACGTGGCTTGAATGCAAATGTTGCCAAGTTTGTAGAGGACTAAAAAAAGGAGATGGTTTAACAGCAGGGACGCTGAATAGAACTCACAACCTAACCCATCCTGTCAGCAGGGTGGGTTTTTTATTGGACGACTGTTCTTATACAACACGAAAGCTATATCAGCAGTAGCATAAATAACTGGAGGCCAAATGCCGTATAAACATGCAGCTGAATAAGTAAAACAGTCCGCGAATAAACGCGAATGGTTTTACTGATGCGGATCGGGCTGAAGCAGTTGAATCAAGCCGCAAATAGACGCCAAGCAGCGCCAACGGCCGATGAATGCTCACAGGCTATGTCACTGAATGGGTCCAATCGAATGCCAAATACTAATACAATTTGCCACTCTTGTTTGCGAAGTTTAAAAACAAAAAACAATCCGCTGTAGGCCCCCAAGGCAGAATCCACCTCCGGATTAGAGTAGGATTATCAGATCATAGGCAACAGCGATTGACGGTCAATCGTAGTCCGGTCCTTGCAGCACAATCAACACAAAGCCAAGATTCTGGTAGTCGCGTATCTGTGCCGGAGCGGATGGTGAAACGTCGATATAGTCCGGAAAATCCTCGGGTGTGTAACCATCCCAACTGGCATGGGTGCCGCAAACATGCAGATCGATCTCGTCGGCTCGCAGCTGACGTGCATACTCATGTATTGGCGCCAACAGACCATCGGATTCGTCCGCCAACAAGGCAAATTGCTCACGACCGTGGGTCACCACCGCAATCGCCAGATCAGGAAATCGCTCCCTTAAACGGGCACTGAGTTTTGCTATTTTGGGCAGTGCCCAACCTAAGGCGTCATCATCATCCTCAAGGATCTCAAAGACCACACCGGCGGGTTCCTCCTTGGCCTGCAGGAGACGCTCGATTTCTGCATCGGCCAACAGAGGAGCAGTGAAGCAGAGCATCAGTAGAAAGGAGAAGAAATGCATCTGAAAAATCCTATCCGGTCAGTATCTGAGTAGGTAGACATTGGTTGCAGGTTCAAGTTTCAAAACACTGATCGCAATGGCTGGTTTAAACAACGAGGGAGAGATTAAAATCTATCACAGAGTGATTCAGGATTGATATGGATGATATCTGCTTGTAGCAATACAATGAGAGAGCCGTGAAGTAATATCGAACTCCAAGTTCGCCTCCAGCCCACATCCATCTGGGACAAGACAGCCCTGATTCAGAACTTATGGGGTACGGTGAGTATGGCTGCATTAAGGGCGGCTGCAATCGCATATGCATACTACAAAGTATCGATGCCTGAATAATTGGCGCCTACACTTTTAATGTTTCACCGTGTGATTGTAAAACAACTCCCGAACCAGTGATGATTTATTGGTTTTTCAGGTAATCGATTAAAGCAGCACGTTTTTCAGCATCCGGGATTTTCTGTAGTGGCATTTTGGACCCGGGAACAACATGGTTCGGTCCCTTGGCAAACAGCTCATCCATCGTCTGTTCAGTCCACACCACATCAGATTGAACCAATCCCTGAGAATAGGGGTACTCAGCAAGGGTACCCGCCTTACGGCCCATGATTTTATACAGGGATGGGCCGGCACGATTGGACACTTCTGGATTGAGGCTGTGACAGACACTGCATTTACGCGCAAACTGCAACTCGCCAAGGGGTACGCCTGATGTCACCTGGAAACGCCTCTGATAATGGTGTTTGCCCCAGTCTGTGCTATCGGTATCCGAGATCTTCCAGTATTTAACCTCGTCATCGAGAGAGCCGAAATAGATACCCTTGCCATCAGCGGTAAAAGCCAATGCCCACACCGGGCCAGGTATACCGGTTGTTTCACCGATCACTGACCACTGCTGAGAGTCCCATACCCGGATCACGCCATCAATGCCGCCGCTGGCTATCAGACCATGTCGGTCAGAAACCGCAAGTCCCATTACCGGCTTTTCATGTGGGATCAGGATCTTGGAAATCGTGGCGGATGTCACATTGAGCAGTTGTACATCGCCATTGCTGGTGCCAAACAGAATTTGACCTGCAAACCAACGCATAATATTGATCGGCCAGTCGTGATCATGAAGGACTTTTATAAAGTCCCCCGTTTGTGTATCCCAACTTCTGATTTTGCCGTCATAGCCCCCTGCGTAGACGGTTTTTCCATCGGTTGAAAGTAGCACGGAGTGCATGGTTTGTTGATGCACTTTGATTTCATGCAGAGCCTTTCTGGATTGAAGATCCCATAGACGGACAGTGCCATCCCAACTTGCCGATGCCAGCAAGTTGCTATCTGCTGTGACATCAACCGAAACAACTTTGGCCTGATGGCCGACAAACCTGTGTAACAGTTTCTGTTCTTTCACATCCCATAGATAGACCGTGCCATCATCACCACTGGAAACTGCCTCTGTTCCTGAAGGCAGAAACCGGACTTCAGCGACAGCGCCCCGATGCTCGAGGAAACGTTTTGTACTCTTGGGTTGTGGGGAATCAAGGTCCCATAACATCACCGTGTAATCGAGGCTGCCCGAGATGGCCTGTTTGCCATCCGGACTGATCGAAACGCAATTAACCGGTCCTCCATGACCATTGAGCTGCCTGTTGGAGTCAGGGGGTTCAGCACCTGTTGATGAAAAATGGCTAAACAACAGGAAAGCAAAAAAAGAAAATTTTAAGGCTTTCATTTGTTTTTCCTTTTATATCAGCACTGCTGTTGGCTGTTTGGCCACTGGTTAATAAAAGGTGTGGAAATAGAAGGATATACCTAATTCAGACTTAGGCTAGTGTATATGCGGGCCCGTCTGATGCTGAACTGATTCCATTGAGAATGAACTTTGTTTGTTACCTCTGTGATTTCAAATGAAATAAACCAATGCAGCTGAAATCACCATTGATAAAGTATGGTTAAGCGAAGGTGGCGTTAAATTATTGAGATTATAACCGAATCACCCAGCTAAAAGGATGCTGGTTTCTTATCTGTCATCAGACGCTAATTCAAGTCTCGACAGACAGTGCTCTCAAGTCACTCTCTCTTCCATGATTGCAAATGTTTCTGCATAAACAAGGCGGCACGAACGGTTGCATCTTTGGTCGCCAGGTCATCTGCAAAGGTACGAATATGTATCGGTCGAAAATCGAATCCACGACCAACCCCCGGATAGGTTAACAGGCGTACGTCCTTGCCCGATTGTTTCATCGATTTAACGGCAGTCTCAATCGAGCGCCGGCGCTGATACTGTTCATACTCGCCCATCACAATCATGGTTGGAATCTCAAGGCGATCGGCTTCAATCGCATAGCGGTACACCTGCATGGGCTCTTCGGCGTTGGGGTTCTGCCAATGAGGGTAGAAGGCGACATAACAAGCAATATCCTTCTGTTGCCGCTTATATTTTACTGCTACCTGTAACGTGTAGTAACCGCCACGTGTGTGGGAGTATAGACAGACTCTGGACGTCGAAACATCGGTTTGGGCAAGCAGATAATCCACTCCAGCGTTGGTATCGCCCTCAGTGGCATCGAGATGCTCGATTGGTAGTTTGTCTATGAAGCGGGCGGTATAGACATCGGGTGCCAAAACCACAAAGCCACGCGCGGCCATACGTCGGGGTAATCGTTGTACCAGGTTATCCAAACCACGACGTCCGTGCTGAAACAACACCCCAGGCTACTTACCCTGCTTCCTGGGCCTGTAGAGAATCGCCGGAATTTCCGTATTGTCATCCGGATTCAGATAGGTTACTTTTTTTTCAATGACTTCAAAGTTTGAAGGGGTCTCCAGTATGCCGTGCTCATGCCAGTTTTCATCGAACCAGAATTTTTCAGTTAGTGGTCTGGTATTGATAGGAGCCTCAAGCATTCGGCCAACCACAGTGTCAGATGGGGTGATGGGGGTTGAATTATTTTCTGTTGCTTCTGCCTGATGGGTTGTTGGGAAAATTACGAGTAAAAAAGTCGTAATCGAAAATACACATGCTTTAGCATACATAGGTATATCCTACCGAGTTTCTTTCGCTACTATTACAGGTAGTATGGTCGGTAATTGATAAATAGAGAAACCAGAGAACCCCTTTGAACATTCCGTCATTCCGGCGAAGGCTGGAATCCTAAATCTGTGGAGATAACGAAAGCCTTTAGGTCAGTAGTTCTTGAATAAGCGCTGAGCTTTAAACAATTTACCTTTTTACAATGAGTTACATTGGATGAACGAAAATAATATGGGATGATCACCATGACATCGGAAAATTCTTCAGACAAACTGGACCAGATTGTTGCCGAAGCACGTCGAAACCGGGAGCAGCGGGAAAAAGGCTATCGTGAACAGGCGTTGAAGATGTACCCTTGGGTGTGCGGGCGATGCGCAAGGGAGTTCACTCGTGAAAACCTGCGAGAGCTTACCGTACATCACAGGGATCACAATCACGACAATAATCCGGCTGATGGTAGCAACTGGGAATTGTTGTGTATCTACTGCCATGATAACGAACATTCCCGCTACAAAGATTCCAGTTACGGCGATGCATCCGAGAGTAAACAGACGAATAGTGCCACGCACAACCCATTCGCCGATTTGGCAAGCATGCTTAAGGAGAAGAAGTAACACATGTCTGCAATAGAGTTTTCAAACGATGAGAAAGCGTTCATCGTGCATAAGATCAAAAACTATTTCAGTGAAAAACTCGATCAGGAGATTGGTCAGTTCGATGCAGAGTTTCTACTGGACTTCTTCTCAGAAGAGATCGGTTCATATTACTACAACCGCGGCTTACAAGATGCCCGGGCAGTGCTTGAGAGTCGGTTGGAGAACATCGATGAGGCTCTGTATGAGATTGAAAAGCCAACTGAGTTTGCACGTTAGTGGCTATTTGAACAATCAGTTGCAACTACTCAAAGTGGTTGTAAATAAGGTACATTATCTCATTGCTGCCTCACTAACTTTCAGTCTAACTCACACAAATCTGAAAGCCCCTCTCCCTTTACGGGAGAGGGGTTGGGGAGAGGGTGTACGCGAAGCGTTTCATGAGAGTCAAAGATAAAGCCGCTTTTACCCTTCATTTATTATCATATCGATTCTTGGTGAAATGATGCGGGTCATTCTCCCCCTCTCCCCCGGCCCCTCTCCCGCAAGGGGAGAGGGGAGCTGTTCACCCCACTGGTTTGACTCGCTGACGATATGTGACTCTTTCCAGCTTTAATCCCCTGCTGCACGATGCTTTTCATGTCTCAACTCACAATCTGCAAGAAAAGCTAAATACATTTCATCAGCTAACGGTATAACCTTCGAAGTTAATGGGGCCGCTGTGACATTATCTGCTTAATTTAAAATAGACCTGCGGAAGCAGAAAGGTAAATGACGACTTATTCAGTAGATAAATTGAATGGGGTAGGGTGTCTTCACAGAAAGTACCTGTTAACAATGATTGGTATTAGTTGAGTAGTCTAGTGATCAATCAAAAACCAATACTTTGTTCCGTTATTCTGTCATATCATCAAAGGTTTTTCGTAACTTGCTCAGTGCTTCCTCTCTCTGCTCTGAAGTCAGGCGCTGTAAGTTCTGCAGTTTCCAGCGTACAGCTGGCAGGTCCTGTGCATGAGTATATTTCAGAAGGTCCCATTTTGGTTCTCCGCTCTTGAGAGACAGTAGAAAATGCTTGTGATGATCAGTCAATTGGTGCCTGAGGGTTTCTATCATTGTATGGCGGGAATATTCCAACTGATTTACTGTAACAGTCTGTAGAGACATGCCTTGGAACTGTTGTTCAAAGACCGGTTGCAGAGGCTGCAGTCTTGGCGCAAGTAGTTCAGCGATTGGGCGGTTGCTGCTTATCAGGTAGACAACGAACAGCTCCATCAACTCAGAGGTTATGCCATCACTTTCAAGCAGTATCATCACGTCAAACAGATCGCGGGGATGTTGTCTGTCGAGAGCGGCCACCAGTTTGCCTGCGTACAGCTCTTCCAGCGACAAAACATGGGTTTCAACGTAACCAAACTGATCGGCTACCGAATCCTTGACTGGGATTTCACTCGCATCAAGCACACTACCCCGGAGAACCGGGGAGACCTCAATCTTGATCGAGACACCGCCAGCAGTTATCTGTAACCGTTGAATGTAATTGCCTTCTCCTGGTATCGCAGTCACAGATGTATCTGCAAGCACACGTTCTACATCAGCGGCAATCCCTTTCACTCCATCTTCAATTGTAGAGAGCGCGGCCTCCCGGTTATCCAAAGGGAGATAAGTCAGATCGATATCCACAGACAGGCGCGGCAGGTCTCGAATAAACAGATTGATTGCAGTGCCACCCTTCAGGGCAAAACGAGGTTCCCGTGCCACCAGCGGTAGAACACGCATAACAAGCTCCACCTGACGGTAATAGGGGTTACTCCGGTTTAGCATGGAAGGTGTCAGGCACTGTTATTTGGTAGTGCTTGTCCAATCTGCCGCCTCGCGTGACCAGGCGTTTGCCGCGCCCCAGATCGATGGCGTCTAGGTCTATACGTTTTGTCCACGGGTATGCATAGTGGTTGGCGAGAAAAAGGAACAACCGTTTCGCCTTATTGTGAACACAAGACTCCAGCAAAGCGTTTACCACGGCTGGTCGTGCTGTGGTCAGCCCTTCAAAGAGCTCTGCGGCAAACGAAAATGAGGCAGGCGTTTCATCCACTTCACTCAAAACTTCAAGGATCGCCCGCTCCGGTGCTGATACGCGTAGTGTCCAGTCGCGTACTTTTGTCGGCAGCATCACCCAGGCCTGTTCAGGGTCCTGGGTAAAGAGACAGCGGCGATGGAATGACAACGCTACATTGAGAGAGACTTGTTCGACCCAGGTTGGAGGCCGGTCTTTACCCCATACATGGACATTGGCATCGCCGCTGAGTGAAAGGTAGTGGGCTAAACCCTGGCGATTGAGGGCGGTGACTCCACCGATATGCAGCTGTAACTGCCCCAGCTTTTGTAGCCCAAGTACTACCCCTTCCCAGGTAACTGGTTCACCGGGTCGAGCGTAAACACGACTGCCAAGCGACTTGAGCCACCCGCTTTGTACATATTTACGAACCAGCTGGGGGGTGTAACCATTGGCGGACAGCCAAGAGCTGGGGATGGCCACCCCCTCAGGAAGCAACTGCTGCAATCGGTTTAATTTTTCGTCTTTTCGTATACCCATGGTGTATTTATAGAGTAAATATTGAACCAATGATAGGTTTTGGTTCAATTAAACTAATAAAAATATACCTGTGGTTTATTTTCTTGGATTTTAACGAACGATGACAATATCAATTGCTGACTGTCCCGGTTTGGCGCGGGAATGCCAAATCAAGCTTGCCATTAAGAGGGTGAGATGTTTGTTTTTATTTTTGGTGGGCCCACTAGGACTCGAACCTAGGACCAAGGGATTATGAGTCCCCTGCTCTAACCAACTGAGCTATGGGCCCGAAAACGGCAGGATTCTAACAGATCGCATCACCGCCGGTATAGCTAGTGATGCTACCTATCTCTAATCCGGGTTTAATCGTTGTCGAGGAAGCTGCGGAGTCTGTCGGAGCGGGAAGGGTGACGCAGTTTGCGCAACGCCTTGGCTTCGATCTGACGGATACGCTCACGGGTGACGTCGAACTGTTTGCCCACTTCTTCCAGAGTGTGGTCGGTGTTCATGTCGATGCCGAAGCGCATGCGCAATACTTTCGCTTCACGGCTGGTGAGGCCGGCGAGCATGTTTTGGGTGGCTTCGCCCAATCCCTCGGCGGTGGCCGATTCGATGGGGGATACCACACCGGAATCTTCGATGAAGTCGCCAAGATGGGAGTCTTCGTCGTCGCCGATGGGGGTCTCCATGGAGATCGGCTCTTTGGCGATCTTCAGTACCTTGCGGATCTTGTCTTCCGGCATCTCCATGCGTTCCGCCAGCTCTTCCGGAGTGGCTTCCCGGCCCATCTCCTGGATCATCTGGCGCGAAATTCGGTTCAGCTTGTTGATCGTCTCGATCATGTGTACCGGGATACGGATGGTGCGGGCCTGGTCCGCGATGGAGCGGGTGATGGCCTGACGGATCCACCAGGTGGCGTAGGTCGAGAATTTGTAGCCGCGACGATATTCGAACTTGTCCACCGCCTTCATCAGGCCGATGTTGCCTTCCTGGATCAGGTCGAGGAACTGCAGACCCCGGTTGGTGTACTTTTTGGCGATCGAGATCACCAGTCGAAGGTTGGCTTCGACCATCTCTTTTTTGGCGCGGCGTGCCTTCGCTTCGCCGATCGACATCTTGCGATTGGTCTCTTTGACCTCGCCGATGCTCAGCTGGCAGTCGGCTTCGATGGTAACCAGGCGTTTCTGGGTGCGCAGAATCTCTTCTTTGTGCTCTTGCAGGGCTTCCGCGTAGGATTTGCCACTGTTCAGCTGATCTTCGATCCACGCCAGGTTGGTCTCATTGTCCGGGAAGGATGCAATGAACTCTTTCCGCGGCATGCGCGCCTTGTCCACACAGAGATGCATGATGATGCGCTCCTGATTACGGATGCGCTCGATGATGTCTCTCAGGGTGGCGACCAGCAGATTGAAGGTGGCGGGCACCAGTTTGAATTCGAGGAATGACTCGGAGACTGAATCCACCGCTTTCTGGGTTTTGGCGTTGGCCCGGCCGCTCTTTTTCAGGCAGGTGCAGAGGGCGTTGTAGCGCTTGCGCAGCTCTTTGGCCTTGGCGGCGACTTCTTCCGGATCCGGACCGGTATTCTCCGGTTCGTCATCATCAGAGTCGTCGTCATTGTTGTTTGCATTGTTGTCCCCGTTAGCGTTCTCTTTCAGGGCCTGGGGCTGAACCGGGGTAGGGATCTCATCCGGTTCGTTGGGATCGATGAAACCGCTGGTGATATCCGCCAGACGGGCTTCACCCTCTTCAACCTTCTCCAACTGGGTGCAGAGCAGGTTAACAGTGGGTGGGAAGGTGGCCAGGGCGGCAGAGACCTGGTTTAGGCCCTCTTCAATACGTTTGGCGATACGCAGCTCACCTTCGCGGGTAAGCAGTTCCACAGTACCCATCTCACGCATGTACATGCGTACCGGGTCGGTGGTGCGGCCAAATTCGCTGTCGACGCTGGCCAGGGCGGCAGCGGCGGCTTCTGCGGCATCTTCGTCGGTGGTGACGGCCGAGTCGCTCAGGGTGTTGTCTTCAAGGTCAGGAGCGGACTCATGGACAGTAATGCCCATGTCATTGATCATCCTGATGATATCCTCGATCTGTTCAGGCTCAACGATGCCTTCAGGAAGGTGATCATTAACTTCCGCGTAGGTAAGGAAGCCCTGTTCCTTGCCTTTTGCAATCAGTTGTTTCAATTGAGATTGCTGCTGTTCCTGGTTCATCTTCTACCTTGTTGTGAGACGAGGTTGGTTATGTCGAGACTGAACTCGCCATATTAGCACATTTTTATATTGTTGCACTAGTTACTCGGTGGGGCGCTCTGGGTTACGATTTGCTTTCATCCTGTTGTATCTTTCCCGGGTAACGCTGTTTTATCTCTTCAAGCTGCTGTTCAGACAATTCACTTGGAGGAATATTCCCCAATTGAGGGCGTTTCTGCTTATGAAACTGCGCATTCAATCTGTGAAGTGCATCACGAAACTCTGTGGCCTGATCCATCCCAGGCAGGTCAAATTGGTAGTTCGCCTGAGCCAGTTTGTTGAGATGGGCAAAGTAGTCTGTGTCCCGCCAGCGCTCGATCAGAGCTGCTTTACTAAGCGTAGGTTGAGTTCTAATAATTTCAAGTAGTTGCTTGAGAATAGTGATGCCTGGATTATCCCATCCCTGCCAGTCAGCGGAGACCTCATCGGCCACTTCATAGAGATGGGGATGATCGAGCAAAAGTGCAATAGCGGTGCGGATCGGGGTGGGTGCCTGAGACTTGTTCGGCGTCGGTTTTGCCGGTTTCCGTCGGGGTGTGGTTGGTAGGTCGTCCAGGTGTCCCGCTTTCAGGCCGACCAGCTCTTCCAGGCGCTCAAACATCATCTGCCGGAATACCCCTTTGGGCAGTTTCTCCAAGTGGGGTTTGGCCAGTTGGGCCAGTTTGGCGCGGCCGTCGATACTCTCCATGTGCACCTGGGATGAGAGGTGTTGCAGCAGGAACTCGGAGAGGGGTGTGGCCGTTTCGATGCGCCGCTGAAAGGCCTCGCTGCCCTCTTTACGTACCTGGGTATCCGGGTCTTCACCCTGGGGCAGAAAAAGAAACCGGACTTCCCGGCCATCCCGCATCAGTGGCAGGCTGGTGTTGAGCGCCTTCCAGGCCGCATCCCGGCCGGCCCGGTCCCCGTCAAAGCAGAAGATCACTTCCGGGCAGTTGCGGAAGATCAGCTCCAGATGTTCGTGGGTGGTGGCGGTTCCCAGGGTTGCCACGGCGTTCTGGATGTTGTGTTGCGCCAGCGCCACCACATCCATATAGCCTTCGACCACCAGCAGGTTGCTGATCTCCCGATTGGCCTGGCGGGCTTCGTAGAGGCCGTAGAGTTCCCGGCCTTTGTGAAACAGGGGGGTTTCCGGGGAGTTCAGGTACTTGGGCTTGTCGTCTCCCAGCACCCGGCCGCCAAAACCGATGGTTCTGCCGCGGGGATCCCGGATCGGAAAGATGATCCGGTCTCTGAAACGGTCGTACTGTTTGCCGTTGCTTTCGCTCAGCAGGCCGCACTTGTTGAGCTTCTCCAGGTTCGATTTGTCGCCACCTAATGTGCTGGTCAGGTTGTCCCAGCCGGGTGGGGCAAAACCGATCCCGTAGCTGGCGGCGATCTGGCCGCTCATGCCTCTCGATTTCAGGTAATCCACCGCTGTGGGGCTGTCGGTATGGTGTTTGAGCTGATGCTGATAGAAGCGGGCGGTCTTCTCCATCAGCTCATAGAGGGGTCTTAAGTCGGGGCCCTGTTCTTGTCCCCCCTCTCTGGGGACCTCAAGGCCCGCCGACTGGGCCAGCTCTTCGACCGCTTCGACAAAGCCCAGGTTGTCGTACTCCATGAGAAAGCCGATCGCCGAGCCGTGGGCGCCGCAACCGAAGCAGTGGTAGAACTGTTTACTGGGGCTGACGGTGAAGGAGGGGGTTTTTTCGTCGTGAAAAGGGCAGCAGGCCTGGAACTCCTTGCCGGCCTTCTTCAGCGGCACACGTCGGTTGATGACATCGACGATGTCAACCCGATTGAGCAGCTGATCGATAAAGTGTGTGGGGATCTTGCCTGCCATAGTTGTCAGTCGACCATTCCAGTGGAGGCCCTGACAGCAAGGATAACCGAAACTTGAGAGAACTGCCTCAGCGGGGTGTTATCCGGCCAGCTTTTGTTTGACCAGGCCGCTGACCTTGCCTATGTCTGCCCGCCCCTGCATCTGAGGTTTGAGCTTGCCCATTACCTTGCCCATATCCTGCATACCGGCCGCACCGACTTCCTGAATGGCGCTTTCGATCATGCTGGCGACTTCCTCGTCACTCAGGCCGGCAGGGAGATAGTCTTCAATGATGGCGATTTCGCTTTTTTCCTGGTCTGCCAGCTCCTGGCGACCGGCGGATTCATACTGTTCCACCGAATCCCGGCGCTGTTTGATCATCTTATCCAGGATGGCCAGAACCTGACTGTCGTCAAGTTCTGCCCGTTCGTCGACCTCACGTTGTTTGATTGCCGCAGTGATCAGCCTCAAGGTGCCTAAACGGTCCTTGTCCTTGGCTTTCATAGCCGTCTTGACATCATCTTGGATGCGCTGTTTCAACATGGAGGAGTCCGTGAGGGTCTGACTGGATCAGCGATCAGTACTGACGCTCGAACCGACGGCTCTCGCGAGAGACCTTTTTCAGGTTGCGCTTTACAGCGGCAGCGGCTTTGCGCTTGCGTTCCCAGGTAGGCTTTTCATAGAACTCACGGCGACGGACTTCGGCAAGAATACCGGCCTTTTCGCAGGAGCGCTTGAAACGGCGCATGGCAACTTCAAATGGTTCGTTCTCTTTAACGTGTACGTTTGGCATCTATGCTGTATCCTCGCTACTTTTAGCTTCGCCGACAATCGAAAGGCGGGAATTCTACTCATTGCCACCCCAGTTTGCAAAGGTGTGGCGTAAATAAATCGGTTTAAATCCACATCACTATGCGAATTTTAGGTATTGAGACCTCCTGTGACGAGACCGGGGTTGCGATATATGACCATGATCAGGGGTTACTGGCGGAAGCTCTGCACAGTCAGATTGCTATTCATCAAGAGTATGGTGGGGTGGTGCCGGAGCTGGCTTCCAGGGACCATGTGCGGAAGCTGTTACCGCTGATCCGTCAGCTGTTCGCGGATGCAAATATTGGCCCGGAGAGTCTCGGCGGGGTGGCCTATACCACCGGGCCCGGTCTGGTCGGGGCGCTGATGGTCGGTGCTTCGGTGGGGCGAAGTCTGGCCTGGTCATGGGGGGTTCCGGCGATTGGTGTGCACCATATGGAGGGGCATCTGCTGGCGCCGATGCTGGAAGCTGAGCCTCCCGAGTTTCCGTTCATCGCCATGCTGGTTTCCGGAGGACACACCCAGCTGGTGGAGGTTCAGGGCGTCGGTCACTACCGGCTGATGGGGGATTCCCTGGATGATGCGGCCGGTGAGGCCTTCGATAAAACCGCTAAACTGCTGGATCTGCCCTATCCGGGTGGACCGGAGCTCTCCAAACTGGCGACCCGGGGGAATCCTGAGCGCTACCGGTTTCCCCGCCCGATGACCGACCGTCCCGGCCTCGATTTCAGTTTCAGCGGCTTGAAGACGTTTGCCCTGAACACCCTGCAGGATGCCGCCAAAGCGGAGGGTGAGCCGATTCCACCGCAGACCCGGGCCGATATCGCCCGCGCCTTCGAAGAGGCGGTGGTGGACACTTTGATGATCAAGTGTCGGCGTGCGGTCCGCGAGACCGGCATCAAGCGCCTGATCATGGCGGGTGGTGTCAGCGCCAATCAACGCTTACGGGAACGGATTGGTGAGATGATGGCCAAGGAGGGTGGGGCGGCCTACTATCCTCGGTTGAAGTTCTGCACCGACAATGGGGCGATGATCGCCTATGCCGGGTGCCAGCGGCTGATGGCCGGTGAGCACGACGGATTGAGCTTTTCTGTTACGCCTCGTTGGCCGATGGAGGAGCTTAATGGGTTGTCGCAGGCCGGATAGCCGCAAGGCGGAACATGGCGTGTGTGATCAAGGTTCTCCCGTTATTTCTCAATCGATTCAGAAGTGACCTTTAAAGCCCCTCTCCCTTGATGGGAGAGGGGTTGGGGAGAGGGTGAAGCTCAGGTGATTGATGGAGCTGTCGGGTACTCCCCCTCTCCCCCGGCCCCTCTCCCGCGAGGGGAGAGGGGAGCTACTCTCCCTCCTGATTAGTAGTCTGATGATTTGTGCGTTTTTACTCAAATCTTTATTAGAATAAGTCAGCGGTGAATTGGGATTAAACCGGGGTTTTTGAAGCCTCCCCGGCAATCTCCCGGACCATCCTGGGCACCAGGTAGCCCGGCAGTTGTTGCAGCAACTGCCGTTGAAGTAGCTCGATCCGATCCGGCTCAACCTCGAAGTGACCCGCCCCGGAGACCCGGTCGAGCAGATGCAGGTAGTAGGGCAGGACACCGATCTCAAACAGTCCTTCACTGAGCCTGACCAGGGTCTCTGCGTCGTCATTCACCCCCTTCAGCAGCAGCGACTGGTTGAGCAGAGTGATCCCGGCGGCACGCTTTTTTCACACGCCTCTGCCAGCGCTGGTGAAAGCTCATTGGGGTGGTTGGTATGCAGCACCATGCCTATGCCGGGTGCCAGCGGCTGATGGCCGGTGAGCATGATGGATTGAGCTTCTCGGTGACGCCTCGTTGGCCGATGGAGGAGCTTAACGGGTTGTCGCAGGTCGGATAGCTGCAAGGTTGAACTAGGTGATTGGAGTCACGGTTATCCTGTTATTTCTCAATCGATTCAGAAGTGACCTTAAAAGCCCCTCTCCCTTGATGGGAGAGGGGTTGGGGAGAGGGTGAAGCTCAGGTGATTGATGGAGCTGTCGGGTACTTCCCCCCCCCCCCCCCCCCCCCGGTAGTCTGATGATTTGTGCGTTCTTTTCTCAAATCTTTATCAGAATAAGTCAGCAGTGAATTGGGATTAAACCGGGGTTTTTGAAGCCTCCCCGGCTATCTCCCGGACCATCCTGGGCACCAGGTAGCCTGGCAGCTGGTGCAACAGCTGCGCCTTAAGGGGTTCGATCCGATCAGGCTCGACCTCGAAGTGACCCGCCCCGGAGACCCGGTCGAGCAGATGCAGGTAGTAGGGCAGGACACCGATCTCAAACAGTCCTTCACTGAGCCTGATCAGGGTCTCTGCGTCGTCATTCACCCCCTTCAGCAGCACCGACTGGTTGAGCAGGGTGATCCCGGCGGCACGCATTTTTTCACACGCCTCTGCCAGCGCTGGTGAAAGCTCATTGGGGTGGTTGGCATGCAGCACCATGACGCTCTGCAGTCGGTTGCTGCTCAGCAACTCGAGCAGCCCCGGGGTAATGCGTTGCGGCAGCACGACCGGCAGGCGACTGTGCAGTCGCAAACGCTTGAGTTGTGGTAATGCTTGCAGTTCTGCCAGCATCTTTTCCAACCGCTGGTCATGGATCATCAGTGGATCGCCACCACTGAGAATCACCTCCCGGATCGAAGCTTGACGGCGGATGGTGTCGAGGATGCTCTGCCACTGCCCCGGGGTCGCGGTGCCATTCTGATAGGGATAGTGGCGCCGGAAACAGTAGCGACAGTGCACCCCACAGGCGCCGGTGGTGAGGATCAGTACCCGGCCCTGGTATTTGTGTAACAGCCCTGGTTGCTGCTTCGCCTGCAGGTCACCGACTGGATCGTCGATGAACCCAGGCGCGTCGACCATCTCGTCACGACAGGGCAGTATCTGGCGCAGTAGCGGATCGAGCGGATCCCCTTTGGTCATCAGATCGGCGTAGTGTCGCGGCACCTTGAGGCTGAATTGATGCTGTGCGAGTTGGCGGTCGGCCAGGTTCTCCGGCTTGAGCTGCAGATAGCTGAGCAGGCTCTGCGGATCATTGAATGCCTCCGCCAGGGCCGTTTGCCAGGCGGGTAACTGCACACCGGCGCCCGTCTCAGGTATGATGTGCGCCGCAATTAAAATGTTTCGTGAGGATGACATGGCTAGCTATAGCACCAATGAGTTTAAGGGTGGTCTGAAAATCATGCTGGATGGCGACCCCTGCTCTATTATTGAAAACGAATTCGTCAAGCCTGGCAAAGGGCAGGCTTTCAACCGGGTCAAGATTCGCAATCTGAAAACTGGCCGGGTTCTGGAAAAGACCTTCAAATCGGGTGAATCCGTGGAAGGCGCCGATGTGCATGAGACCGACATGCAATATCTCTATAACGATGGCGAGTTCTGGTACTTCATGGATCCGGAGAGCTTCGAGCAGGTGAGTGCGGACAGTGCTGCGGTGAGCGAAAGCTCCAAATGGCTGAAGGAGCAGGATCTCTGCATGGTGACCTTGTGGAATGGCACACCGATCATTGTCGAGCCACCGAAGTTCGTGGTGTTGAGTGTTTCAGACACCGATCCTGGTTTGAAAGGCGATACCTCTGGCAGTGGCGGCAAGCCGGCCACCCTGGAGACCGGTGCTGTGGTTCGGGTGCCGCTGTTTGTGCAGATTGGTGAGTCGATCAAGGTGGATACCCGCTCCGGTGAGTATGTCTCCCGAGCCAAGGATGATTAGGTCGATCTGATTTTCCTGCCATGAACCATTTGGATCAATGGCGACCCTCGGCCTCCCTTGGCATGATGCGTCGCCGGGCAAGAGTGCTGCGGGAGATTCGAGAGTTTTTCTGGCAGGCTGGGGTGCTCGAAGTCGAGACCCCGGTCTGTTCCCGTTTCGCCACCACCGATCCGGCCATCGACAGTTTCAAGACCCGATTCACCGGCCCGCAAGCTGCACAAGGTCTTCCCCTCTACCTGCAAACATCCCCTGAGTTTCCGATGAAGCGTCTGCTGTGCGCCGACAGTGGGCCGGTCTATCAGATCTGTAAAGTCTTCCGCGAAGGGGAATTGGGGAATCGACACAATCCTGAATTCACGCTGCTGGAGTGGTATCGCCCCGGTTTTGACCATCACAAATTGATCGATGAGGTGGCTGAGCTGGTCAACCTTCTCAGTGATGAAGTGCTTCCTGTGGAGAGGTTGAGCTATGCAGAAGCCTTCCAGCGAAGCCTGAAAGTGGATCCTCACAACGCCACCATCGAACAGTTGAGAGCGGCGGCCATCGATCATCGTCTGTCCGGTATCGAGGCGCTGATATTGGACCGGGATGGCTGGCTCAATCTGTTGCTGAGTCATCTGATCGAACCTGGCCTGGGTCAGCAGAAGATGACCTTTCTCTATGACTATCCGGCCAGTCAGGCGGCGTTGGCAAAAGTCAGTGGCGATTCACCTGCAGTGGCTGAACGCTTTGAGCTCTATATCTCGGGGATTGAGATTGCCAATGGTTTTCATGAGTTGGATGATTCTGCAGAGCAGCAGCGTCGCTTCGAAAAGGATAATAGCCAACGACATCAAGAGGGTCGGCCGAGTGTCCCGATGGATGAGTGGTTGCTGCAGGCGCTTGCGCAAGGTCTGCCCCCCTGTGCCGGTGTTGCACTGGGTATCGATCGATTGATGATGGTGTTGACGGGAAGCGACAATATACGGGATGTGATCAGTTTCAATCTTGATCGGGCCTGAGTGCAATCGGCCAGACTTCGGGCAAGTTGATGGGTTGCTTCTCATTCAGCCCTCCGGTAAATAAAAACCGTTAGAATTTCAGTATGGTGCGCCTTTTTATCGGTTGCAGAGTGAACTCTACTCAAAGAAACGGATGGGCTGCCGTTTAATATCCTGGTCGCTCTATACCGGATTGCCCGCTTTGTTTGTGCAATCTAGGTTTACGCAACTTCTGACTTCATTCACTTATAATGCATCACGGCGAATGGCGGATCGATCGATTCATCAGAGGCTCTGCGTTTCTTAGGGCCTGTTAACACGAATCCAATACGCCCTGCTGGGTCTGTTTTGTGCCCAGCAAGGCAGAATGAGCGTAGTGTAGTTATTCTACATGAGCGAATGATAACGCCGCTGGGCGCAAATCAGCCCCAGCCATCTGGGTTGCGCCTGACAAAGCGCCACTCGGAGTTGCTCGTCACTCATTTGGAGTAACCAAACTACGCTCCTCGCGCCTTGATGGGTGCTTTTTCAGGCGCAACAGGACGTATTGGATTCGTGTTAACAGGCCCGAATTCGTAACAGTCACAGTGCAAGGTAATGCAATGGCTTCTGAAAATGACATCCGTAAGTTGAATGTTGAACGTATTGAGCTTCTGATTGAATGCAGTATCCAGGCCTATAACGCCCTTTCGGAAACTCAGCTCGCCCAGTGTGCGATGGACAAGGTGGCCGCGCCAGCGGGCTTTGAGCTGATTGATTCCTGGAGTGGTGTGGATTCCCTGTTCGGGCGGGAGAAGACGGTTGAAACCTATGGCGTGGTGTTTCGTACCAGATCCGCCCCCTGGCAATATGTGTTTGCCTTTCGTGGTACTGACAGCACACTCGACATGCTCGATGACTGCGGGGTGGAGCCACAAGCTTTTGTCCCCTTTGAGTCGAATGCGGCTGTGCCGGATCCGGTTCGGGTTGAGTCGGGATTCAACGATATTTACAGAAGCCGGAATGGATCTGTAGTTTCAATGCAGGCTCAGCTGTTTGCCTTGATCGACAAGTATCGGCACTCATCCAGACCGCTCAGTGAGATCTATATAACGGGGCACAGTCTGGGTGGAGCACTCTGTCAGCTGTTCACGCTCGACCTGGCCATCTCCAGACCTGACATCCGCGCAGAGAACATCAATTTTGCCTCGCCCAGGGTGGGCAACAAGGCGTTTGTCGATTTCTATGGTGAACAGACTCGCCATCCAACCCTGCGAGTGGTGAATGTGCATGATGCAGTTCCCCATCTACCACCGTCCAAGCTGGGTTTCAGGCACCATCCTTCAGCCTATCTGGTCGCTTTTCACGCCACCGACATCCTCGGCAAAATGGATCTCAAGGTGGCTCACTCAAGTGACAACTACCAGGCGGTGATCCGTTGTGCCAGCAGCAGCGGTATCGGTATCTGCAACAACAAGCAGTTACAGGTTGCTGAGAATTTCACGATCTGTTCTGAGCTGCCGGAACTTGAGGATCACTGAGCCATACAGGCTCGGTTTGATTTCTCATGCTATGGGTTGGCTGAGCCAAACCCGGTTCGGGTCCCGGCCTACCGCAGACTCCGGTTGAATACGACATACTTGGCTGCCGGTTCAGTAATTATTACCCCGTGTCGGGATGCTGAAGGCAATAATTAATCAAATCCTTCCTAAACTATCAGAGAGCATGGCCGCAAAGCTGACATGGCCTGAGGCTTGGTGTGCCCGATAGATGTGATTCACCACCGCCGATGATGCAATCCAAAGGAGCTTGATATGGTGATAATGAAAGATGTGTTGGAAGCAGCGGAAGAGGTTGCGGTTAAGTTGCATAAACAACCGGAAAGTTATGATCCGGCAACACTCAAAACGCTGGATGAATTGGGTACCGCGATTACCTGCGGGTCTGTTTTACTCTGCAGCGGAACGGCTGCTGAAAGCCGTTTGATTGAAGAGGTGGACCATACCGATTTCAGCCATTCGGCAATGATTGTCCGCTTTCATGATGATCCCCAGCTCTACCTGTGGACGGCCGATACAGTGGATAAGATGGATGATCAGATCGATAAGGAGTCAAATCCGGACCATCCCGGTACCCACCTGCTGGTGCTCAGAGACTATCTGGCCAATCTGGACAAATATTATCCATCCCCTGACGGCTCCAAATACCGTTTTGCCTTTGCCGGGTTGCAGGGTGTGGAGATTGATGAAAAACAGCTGTGGTCGGTGATGTATGAGTATGACGGTACCCCGTTTCCGCCGACCAAACAGGAGTTTCTGCATTGGATAGAGGGTCAGGTGGATATCGATAGCGGCATGCTGAACTCATTCTGTGCCCAGATGGTGGCCAATACCTATCAGAAAATGGGCTGGCTCAAAACCGAACACCCACCCAATCACTATAATCCCGGCTCGTTTGCCAAAACCGTTTCAATCAATCGGGAACTGACCGGGGGGATAACGCTTGATCGACCGGTCTATTTCAAACTTTGATGGATGACAGGAGTGGATGGTTTGCACTTGGATTAGAGGAGCACCACCCGGCCCGCACTCTTTAAGTGCTTCTGTTTATAGCCTTAAGGGTTGGTTTTTAAGTTCTGTTAAAGTGGGTGCTTTTCAACTAAGATGCGATCAAGCGAGGGATGCGCTTTAGTTGTTGAATTGCGTTTTATTTTTAGTCGAGAGCAAACCTGATCTGACCTCGCATGACACTCGATATTCCATCCATCTATTTCGTCAGCATCGTCACCAATCTGTCGATGACACTCGCGGTGATGATCGTTGCGCTGCGCCAATCCATACCCGGATTGAAGCTGCTGGCCTGGGGGTTGGTAAGCAATAGCGGCTACTATCTGGTGCTGGGTGCGAAAGGGGTGCTTCCCGATCTGGTGGCGATTGGCTTCGGCAATATGCTGGGGGCGCTGACCCTGACCCTGGTATTGAAAGCGGTGCTCAGCAGTCGGCGGGCGCAGATGGAGCCGGCACTCTACATCACGCCGGTTGCTTTGATGCTGGTCGTCAGCCTGATACTGATTGATGACAGGCACTCAAGGCTGATCATTGCTTCGTTCATTATCAGTTATCAGATCGCGCTGATTCTTTGGGCGCTGGTGAGGCCGGGCAATACCTTTGTCGGGCGGGGCCGGATGATCATGTCTCTCGCCTGTGTCGTTGGTATGGTGACCATGGCCTATCGGGGGATGTCTTTTCTGCTGGGCTGGCATGAGGTTACGCCCTTTCAATCCAGGGATGTTTTGACAACCCTGTTCTACATGATCAACTATCTGGGGATGTTCTTTCTTGCCTTCGGCTTTGTTCTGACAACCGTGGAGCAGGGTGCCGAACAGAATCGCAGAATGGCGCTGATCGATCCACTCACCGGGATGTTCAATCGCCGTGCCTTGTTTGAGTCGATGGACAAGCTGTTTACCAAAGCTGAAGCGGAAGCTCAGCCGTTGAGTCTGATGATCATGGATGTCGACCTGTTCAAACAGGTTAATGATCGTTATGGACACCAGGCTGGTGATCTTGTCTTGAAGCGGGTTGCGAATACCATCAAGGGACGCCTGCGCCAGGAGGACATCGTCGGTCGCATCGGTGGTGAGGAGTTTCTCGCTGTGTTGCCCGATACGCCGCCCGAGGGTGCGATACGGCTGGCAGAAGAGTTGCGACAGACCTTGGCGGCAGAGTCAGTGGTGTTCAAAGAGCAGACGATTCAGGTAACCATCAGTGTCGGGCTCTACAGTTCGGTCAGCCTGGCATCCTCCCAGACCCCGGATTCAGTCATTGCCTCGGCGGACAAGGCCCTCTACCGGGCCAAAACCAACGGGCGCAATCGGGTTGAGGTGAACAAGGTGATGGCGGCGGTTTCTGCCTGATCCCATCTACACCCCCATCTTGAAGTGAATGCTCCCGCCCCGCTCTATGTAGTTATGCTGGGGATGGTTGTATTGCTGATCCTCTCTTGTGGTGTGGTAGAAGGATAGGTCGGCGGTGATATTCCTGACGACCGGCATGGAGAGCGAAATGGTCCATTTGTCTTCATCCCGTTTGTTGTTATAAGGGCCGAAACCGCCAAGAATGGCCGCGTACAGAGGGTCGGCTATGCGTGCATTGGCCTTGTGGTTGGATTTGACGTTCTCAACGGTCAGACTCCAATCCTCCCAGCTGAATCCGATACTCAGCCGATTGCTCTCTTTCGTTTCGGTCAGGTTTTCGGTCGCTGGAAGATAGGGGCGATGACCTTCGCCATCGTGTCGTACAAAAGTCAGTTCGATATCAATGCCCTTTAGTCGCCCTGCCAGCTCGATCCCTTTCAGGAGATCGTCACCCTCCAACGGATTGAATGAACCCCGATAGGATCCACCGCCAAAGATCGGCGCGATTAATGTCAATCCATCAGATTCCGGCGTCAACAAAATGCCCAGAGCGACATCGGTATTATCGAACTCAAAGCTGTTGGCGGGAAAGACCGGGGTGGTATAGACATTATCCTTGTTGCCGCTGAGATGTTTACCGTGGAGATATAAATGTCGGTATTTAACGGTCGCTTCTGTGGTGTTTTCAGCAAAATCGATCAGACTGTCGTAGTCGATAAAAGCGGACTGATGCTGAAGTGTGTAGTCGTGGACCGCCCGTTGCCAGGATAGATCGACATCAAAATGATTGCTGTCGTAGGCAATCAGAGCGCCAATGCCTTCAATACTGATATGTTTTCCGCCAGGTTCGTCATCTGTTTTTCCAAGATAGTCACGCAAACCGATGCCTGCTTTGAAGCTTCCTCCAAAACCCTGCCATTTTGCGCCGTAACGGCATTCCAGGTCATGGGCTGAGAAATCTTTCCACTCCGCGTTGCGGACATCGGAGATTCCGATGATGTTGTTGAATGAATCGATTCGGGTTTCGCCTCGTAGCAGTCCCGGTTTGCAGTGGAACAGTCCTGCCGGGGTGATCAGCGAGGCGGAAGCGCCCAATGTGTTGAGCTGGTAATCGGTATCCTGTCGGCTATTGGCGAATAATCCAACGGTTGAGCCTTCGGTGGCTTGAACATCCATTGTCACAAACAGCGTGAATAACACAATATATCTGGATTTGTTCAATGACATGATTGGTGAATTTGATTTCAGTGAGGGTGGACAGTACAAATTAGGCTTTTAATGAACAGAATTAATTAAAGAACCTATCCTACTGCCAATAGTGGATCGAAGGGAAGTGATTCATTTCAGGCCGGCAACTCAATATCTCGCTTTCAGAAGTTCAATCGTGCATACGACGGCAGAAGCGATCTATTGAGTTGCCGGGTAGATAACGAGTATTGTCAAAACTCGATTCGAATACCGGCAGTTACTCTATTCAGTGTGACGTTATCCTGGCTAAGCCGGGTTTCATAAGATAGGAAGCCGGTTTTACCATGGGCAAATACAGCAGATAGACCTAAACCCAGATTGAAGTAATCCCGATCCGGCTCATCAGTCTCTATGGAGAACCGAGACTGGGTTGGGTCACTCACAAAACGGGCATTGATGAAACGTGAATCGTCACTGAATTCATGTTCCCATTCAAATCGAAAGTGCGGTATCAGTACAGCGCTGGCCAGATTCAAGTTGTATGAGAGGTTGCCGCCAACCACCAGCACCATCGATTTCAATTCCTGATCTTCAATGCGTAGCATGGATCCAACACCTGCTGCATTCGGATTTGAGGCCCGTTCCGAATATGCATCGATCTCTGCGCGGGTATAGGCCAATCGTCCATAGGGAGTGATAGTCAGAGCATTGCGATGATACTCATATCCGGCACCGAGATTGAAGGCATACTCCATACCATCTGTATCACCTTGACCGAACTGATCCGCACTACCCTGTGTGTTCACCCGTCTACTCGTCTCATAGCTGTTTGAACCTATCTGGATCAATCCATCGATGTAGATATTGTTGTTTTGGTAGTAGGTGCCATAGGCGGAAAGGCTTAATGCATCCATCTCCAGATTGCCCGAAGCATTATTATAGTCAGAGTCGTATCTGGAGTAGCCTATTGCGCCACCCGCCACAAATTCATTACTGAAGCGGTAGTCCAGTCCAAAAGTGATGCCCCGGGTATCGAAATCAAACCCAGACTCCTGTTCGGTGTCATCCATTTCACCAAAATTGACGGTGCCATTGATAAAGGCCCCCCAACGTCCTATCAATGCATCGTCACCGGCACCACCACCGGTTGCTGGGTCATCTATGGGTAGAAGGCCATTAAGCAGGTTCCGGTTGAAGGAGATTCCTGCGTAGTTGACCGTTAATCCACTCAGATTCATGCCGGTATCACCACGGCGCAAAGCCAGCAGTCTGGTATTGACATTGGTATGTTGAGCGGTGGCGGCTTCAATGGACGCTGAGCCTTGTGCAGCAACCTCTTCCGGTGCCAGCAAAGCCAGGGTTGCAGCAGCGTCCGTGCTTGAATCGCTAACCAAGGTGTTGCAGGTTGTCAGGAGATCCTGTTCAGCTGCGGAGAGATCAGCTGAAGCTTGTTTGTCCAGTAGTGCTGGGCAGAGGTCATCGAGGCTTGAACCCACCGATTGTTCGTTTTCCGATAACCCTGGAGTTTGGGCGATACTATTGATTACAAACTCTACCTTCGCGGTGTTGAGCGTCGCTTCCAACTTGATAACGCCGGTCTGTTGAATGGTCATCGTGGTGGAGGCCTGACCATTTTGGTCAGTGGTAGATTCACTCTCTGTCAGGAGCGCCGCATTTTCCGGTATCACGCTCCAGACAATGATTGAATCGGCGACAGGCTCGCCACTGAGGTCTGTCAACTGTACTGTAAATGGACCAACCGTTGCACCAGAGCTGCCTGACAAATTATCTCCGGCGACAATTTCCAATTGACTGTCATCACGGTTGACGGTGATGGTCACCTGATCTTGATGGGTCAGGCCCGCATCATCCGTTACGGTCAATGTCAGGGTATGGGTTCCCAGGTTGAGTCTGATGGTTGGAGATGAACCGGTAGCGATTTCGGCGCCACTTTCGTACCATTGATAAGAGACGATTGAGCCATCCGGATCCGTCGAATTGGTTCCATCCAGAGTAACCGATTCTGAACCATCCCCATCCCGGTCCGTTAGCGATTGATCGATACCTGCATCGGCTACGGGTGTGGTTGAGTTGGTTGCTACCGTCACTGTGATCTGATCTTCTGAGCTCAGATCATCACTATCGGTAACTCGAAGTGTGAGGGTGTGGATGCCCTGGCTTAGAGTTACTGTCGGGGTGACTCCGGTGGCGATTTCGGTGCCGTTCTCGAACCATTGGTAAAGAACAATGGTACCGTCCGCGTCGCTAGATCCTGAACCATCGAGGGTCACCTGTTCGCTGCCGTTTGCGTCATCGTCACTCAAGATAATATCCTGCCCGGCACTTGCCACCGGTGCGGATGGTCCCTCAGTGATCGTGATCACCACTTGGTCCTCACTGATGAGATCACTGTCATCCGTAACTCTCAGCGTCAGAGTGTGTGTTCCAACGGCTAAAGTGACAGTTGGGGTTGCGCCGGTAGCAATGGTGGTGCCGGATTCAATCCACTCGTAAGTTACGATAGTACCATCCGAATCCACCGAGTTACTCGCATCGAGTGACACATCTTCCAGGCCATTACTGTCAGTATCGGCAATCTGCTGATCCTGCCCAGCATCGGCAGTAGGCGCATTCGGGCCGGGTAACACGGTAATGACCACCTGGTCTTGACCACTCTGCGAATCATTGTCGAAGACCTGGAGTGTCAGAGTATGGGTCCCTATGCCCAGATTGACAGTGGGTGAAACCCCATTTGCGATTTGGGTCCCGTTTTCCAGCCAAACGTAATTCAAAATCGTTCCACCGTTATCGGTAGAGCCAGAGCCATCGAGTGTCACAGCTTCTGAATTGTTATTATCGCTATCGACAACAGTTTGATCGATACCGGCGTTAGCCGTTGGTGCCGACTGAATAATAATCGTGATGGCCGAGAGGTCGGTTAAGCCGTCGTTATCCGTAACCCTTACCGCTAATGACAAAACTCCAGGGTCTCGAGCACCCAACCAATCTGAATCGGTATAGGTGCAGGTAGGTAAAGTAATCCAGGTGTTTATATTGCTCACAGCTTCACATGTCACAATTGAACCGTCCGGATCAAACGATGAGAGTAGATCGAATGATGGTATCGGGTCACCAAACTGTATCGTGACTGGTCCTGCAGGATTAACCACTGCAGTCGGAAAGGCCCCAACCTGGGTTGTGGTTGAGATTGAAGTACCGAATGATGGGCAGAAAGCTGTTGGAGTTTGCACCGGCACCAGCTGGCATGCTGCTTCAAACAATACCGTATGGTTTCCAGGAGTTGGACTATTCCAGGTGAATGAGGGAGTCTGACTGCCGCCTTCAACCAGATTGTTACAGGCAAAATAATCAGGAAAACTGGCATCGACAGAACAGCCAACGGCATCGATTTCTCCTGAATCGGCTCGGACTACAGCACCATCGACCCGCATTCTGATGCTGATGCCGATACTACTGGGTGGATTGACGCCATCATCGATATTATTGGTTGTCAGACTGTAGGTTATCGGTGATCCAACGGCCACCGAATTGGGTGGTGATTGCGAGAGTCCTGAAAGCTGGATGTCATTCGCTGTGAGCGAGAGGGGGTAACTCGATAGCAGCATAATACCGATGGCAACCATCCATTGGCGGCTGGCTATATCTATAACAGTTTCAGCAGACCATTTGGCACCCAGATGTTTCGAGAATAAGCCGATTGTCTCGATGCGTGCTTGAAGAAACCACATAACTCCCTCCCTTTTGCTTATTATGTAATCAACGGACTTCTGATGAGCCAGTTGGATGATTATTTAGCAAGAGCTATTTAGTCGATAATCTATTATTTGGGAAAAATAGTCCAAAATAATTGATCAGTGTCAAGTAAACTCCATTCTCAGCTTAACTTGTCTAATAACTACTTTTTGACTGATTATAGAATTCGAAGCGTTTGATCGAGTTGGGCTATCGATCCGATGCTTGCCCTTTTCCGTTATTTATTCTATTGTTCGAAATATGTCGAAATATAGAAATAACGAAAATCAACTAGCTGAAATGTTTAAAGCTTTGGGTAACTCCCACAGGTTATTGATTTTCAAGCGTTTGAGTAGTTGCTGTCAGCCTGGAACACGGTGTGATCTGGAGCAGGCCATCTCTTTCAGTGTGGGTGAGCTGGGTGAAGGGCTAGGCATAGCTCCGTCAACCCTGTCCCACCATCTTAAGGAGTTGCATCGAGCCGGATTGATTGAAATGGAACGGCAGGGTAAACGGGTGGTCTGCTGGATAGAACCAGAGACGCTCACATCCCTTGGCGCCTTTTTCAGCGCTGACATTAAAACCTAATGATCCGGAGGGATTATGTCTGAAAAATCGAATTGTTGTGATACAGATTGCTGTACTACAGAAGCTCAGATCGAGGTGGTGGAAGACAGCCATCGTCAGCAGGTACGGGAAGCCTATGCCCAGGTGGCCATTGCCGATAGCGAGGGTTGCGGGTGCGGTGTGGCGTCGAGCTGCTGCGGAGTCTCAGATGATGCTGCGATCAATACACTGATTTCAACCCGATTGGGCTACAGCGAGTCGGATCTGCAGGTGGTTCCCGAGGGTGCAGACATGGGGTTGGGTTGTGGCAATCCTAAAGCCATCGCCGCGCTGCAGGTGGGCGAAACGGTGGTCGATCTGGGTTCCGGTGGCGGTTTCGATTGTTTCCTGGCGGCCGCGGAAGTGGGTAGCGAAGGAGCGGTGATCGGGGTTGATATGACCCCTGATATGCTCTCAAAAGCGCGAGGAAACGCTGCCAAGGGCAACTACACCAATGTGGAGTTCCGGCTTGGGGAGATCGAAGCGCTGCCGATTGCAGACAACACCGCGGATGTGATCATATCCAACTGTGTGATCAATCTGTCGCCGGATAAGGCGCGGGTTTTCAGAGAGGCCTTTCGGGTATTGAAACCGGGTGGCCGCCTGGCCATTTCCGATGTCGTGGCGACCATCGAGCTGCCCGAAGAGATGCGCAACGATCCACAGCTGATCGCCGGCTGCATGGGTAATGCGTCATTGATTGAAACCTTGCAGAGCTGGATCGATGAGGCAGGTTTTACCTCCATTCGTATTCAGCCGAAGGATGAATCGAAGTCTTTCATAAGTGATTGGGCGCCGGGACGTGGTGTGGAGGACTATGTGGTCTCTGCAACCATCGAGGCGATCAAACCTGATGGGGCCGTCTGAGCCGGCTGGATTCAAGCCTGGATCATCAGGTCAAATCGGCGATGGCACTGCCCATCTTGACTGGTGATCCCGGGATAAAGGTTTCAGACCACTCCACCGCATCCTTGCCAAACAGCAGGATGACGGTGGAGCCCATGTTGAAACGTCCCATCTCCTCGCCTTTCTCCAGATCTACTGTCTCAGGCTGCTGTTTCGAGTTGTAGTCCCAGTTGGAGACCCTGAGGCGGGCCGGTGTCACCGTACCGGCCCAAACGGTTTCAATACTGGAGACAAAGATTGCACCGACCAGGATCATGGCCATCGGACCAGCCTCGGTATCGAACAGACAGATCACCCGTTCGTTGCGGGCAAACAGCCGTGGCACCTTCCGACAGGTGGTCTCATTGACACTGAACAGCCGGCCGGGGACATGGACCATTTTGCGCAGTTTTCCAGCCAACGGCATATGCAGGCGGTGGTAGTCCCTGGGTGAAAGATAGATGGTGGCGAAATGGCCTTCCTCAAACAGGTTGGTCATCTCCTGGTCACCGCCGAGCAGTTCAATCAGGGCATAGTCGTGCCCTTTGGCCTGAAACAGGTAACCCGACTCGATATCACCGGCTTGGCTCAGGGTGCCGTCAGCCGGAGAGGCAATCTCATGCGCCAGCTGTGTCACCGGGCGTGCATCCGGGCGCAGCGCCCGGGTAAAGAAATCGTTGAAGCTGCGATAGCGGCTGGGGTCGCTCTCCATGGCTTCCTGCATATTCACATTGTACCAGTCCACAATGCTGCGGATGATCATATCCTTGGCCGGCTTCAACTCGACCCGGGTCAGCTTGTGCATCAGAGCGGAGAGAAAGTGGTGGGGCAGCAGATACTGAAGCGCGACGAACAGCCCTTCCAGCAGCTTTTGTGGAAAATCTTTTCGCGACGGTTCTGTTTGATTCATGGTTTGACTACGGGTTTGAATGGATCAGCTTGATTAAATCCCTGGCGATAGTAGCGGCATCTACCGCCTCGGTAAATAGGGCATGCAGATTTCCTTGCGGACCGATCAGGTAGAGGGTCGGTTGCCCGGTCTCCTCGGTGACGGCAAAACTGAGAAAGGTCTCATCGATCTGTTCGGCGCTTCCCTGCAGACCAAACAGGTTGCCACTCAGGTAGGAGGTTGAGCTCTCCAGGCTGGCAGCACTGAATTTCGGCAAATAGAGAAAATGGGTCTGTTGCTGCAGCTCAGGGTGGGATGCCAGACGGTTGTGCACCTTCATCAGTCTGTTGAAGGCGGGGGCAGGCTGGGACTGACCGCTTGGATCGAGCATCAACAGGCTCCAATGGTCGAGCAGCCGCTGCTCGTCATAGTCCGCACCAGTGTGATCCTGCAGTACGAACGGTGGGGCAGGGGTGGGCGGTACGATACTGACTCCCTGGATATCCGGTATTTCGCGACTCTTCTGGGTGAAGCCGGCATAGTAGGCCAGGGCGAAGGTGAGCAGGGCCAGGGTCAGGATAACGAAACGGCGCTGCCGGTTGGAGGGACGTCTCATGGCATCGCTTTCGGGGTGTCGTCCCGGTTTCCCCAGTCTGACCAGGAGCCTGGGTAGCCCTTGCAATTATCAAACTCAAGATAGCGCAGCACCAGCCAGGTCAGGGATGAGCGGTGGTGGGTCTGGCAGTAGGTGATCACCTCTTTGTCCCGGGTAATACCCAGTTTGGTCAGCATCGCCTCCAGCTCAGCCTTCGGTTTCAGGCGCAGGTTATGCTGCCGGTCCATCACCTCCAGCCAATCCAGATTGACTGCCCCGGGAATATGGCCGGGATATTGGGAGAATCTGGAGAGACCACGAAACTCATTGCTGCTCCGGGCGTCCCAGAGTGCCAGTTGCGGGGAATCGAGCCGGCTGAGAATGTAGGCTCTGCTGGCGACAGCGCTCTTATCCAACGTCGCCTGAAAGCTGGCAGACGAAATGGAACTCATCTCCCGGCTGCAGGGATAACCTTCATTGGCCCAGGCGTGCAGGCCGCCATCCAGCAGCGAGTAGTGCCGATGTCCCATGGCGTGCAGGGTCCAGAGCAGACGGGAGGCATTGCCGCCGCCTTCGTCATCGTAGGCGACAACATGGGTTTCATTACCGATGCCGTGATCGGCGAACACCTGCTGTAACTGCTCAGGTTCAGGTAGCAGTCCATGGGTTGGATGGTCAGATGCGGTGATTGCTGCATAAGCGAGATGTACCGAACCCGGGATATGCAGCTCCCGGTAGGTACTTGCTTTACAGAGATCCACCAGGAGCAGGCTGGGCGCCTGCTCATTCAGGTGGTTTTGCAGATCGTCTGGCTGGACAAGCAGCGGTAGCTGAAGGCTCAACTTTCTGCGGAGAGGGATTTCTGCACGGCAGCCAGCGCAACACCACGATTGATTGGTGCCTCCATCTCGCTCAATACCGCTTCAAGGGCACTGACGCAGAGCAGGATATTCTCGGCTCTGGCGCTATGCCCCATCAGCCCGATACGCCAGACCTTACTGGCCAGTGCACCAAGGCCGGCACCGATTTCGAGATTGTACTCATTCAGCAGGCGACTGCGCACTGTGGCGTCATCCACCCCTTCAGGAATGGAGACCGCATTCAGCTGCGGCAGGCGGTGCGCCTCATCAACGATGAAACTGAGTCCCATCGCTTCCAGTCCGGCCTTCAGGGCGTTGTGCATCTTGCGGTGGCGTGCCCAGGCGTTCTCCAACCCCTCATCCTGCAGTATGCAGAGTGCTTCATGCAGGCCATACAGTCCATTCACCGGTGCGGTATGGTGGTAGGCACGCTTCTGGCCACCTCCCCAGTAACCCATCACCAGGTTCAGATCGAGGAACCAGCTTTGTACCTTGGAGCTGCGATTTCTGACCTTATCCAGGGCCCGTTCACTAAAGCTGATCGGCGAAATGCCTGGCGCGCAGGAGAGACACTTTTGTGTGCCGGAGTAGATACTGTCGATTCCCCATTCATCCACTTTCAGTTCGCTGCCGCCCAGAGAAGTGACGGAGTCCACGATGGTCAGACAGTCGTGACGATGGGCCAGCTCGACCAGTTCTTTGGCATCGGATCTGGCGCCGGTAGAGGTCTCGGCGTGAACAAACGCCAGCACTTTCGCATCACTGTTGGATTGCAGGGCGGCTTCGACCTTTTCCAGGTCGACGGCTTTGCCCCACTCATCTTCCACCATGATCGGGGTGCCGCCACAGCGCTCCACATTCTCCTTCATGCGTCCGCCAAATACCCCGTTCTGGCAGACGATGACCTTGTCACCGGGCTCAACCAGATTGACAAAACAGGTCTCCATACCGGCTGAGCCAGGTGCGGAAACCGGCATCGTCAGTGCGTTCTCAGTTTGAAAAGCGTACTGAAGCAGGGACTTGGTCTGTTCCATCATATCGACGAAGACAGGATCCAGATGGCCAATGGTCGGGCGTGCCAGGGCTTGCAGAATCCTCGGATGAACGTCTGAAGGACCTGGACCCATCAGGGTGCGGACAGGTGGATTAAAGCTAGGAGTAGTCATGAAGAACTGCCTTATTGTTGAAAATTGATATCAAAGTCGTTGTTTTCGGTTGCTGAGTATAAGTGGCGAGCCGATTCAGCATCAAGCACCTACAGCCGGACGGGCTATAGGGTATTGGCAATATCGTTGATCGAGCGCCCCGCCAAGTAGCGGTGACGGAGTTGTTCTGGGAGAGGATTTCTGTTGTTTAATTCCGACTAAAACAGTCGACTAATCGATCGATCAACGACACCTAAAAAACCCTATGACGAACTCTGTTTAAAAAATTTAGGGGGTTTGTATCTGCATGAATTTGCAGTGTTTTTAAGCGAAAGAAATCTATTTTCAATAATGAGACGAATGTCGTTCAGTTATGTGATCCAGTTCCTCAGGATAGACAGGGACTTGCCGTAATCTATTGGCAAATAGAGCGCGTCATTGAGGCCACATAAATGAAATCATTACAGATCTTAACATCAGCTGTTGCACTAAGCTTTATCCTTAGTGCATGCGGCGGAAGTGGTGATCCGGAGTCGAGCGAAACTGCCAACAATTCCGAGCAGGAGACCATCGTATCCAATGATGGAGAGACATCCGAGACACCGGCTGATGAGAATAATGGCGATAGTGGCCAGCAAGAGAACACCGAATCTCAAAACCCTGTCGTCGTGCCACCTGCGCCGGTTACAGAATCCAACCCGACACCGCCTGCTGAAACCGTAACACAACCCACTCCCAGTCAGCCTTCGGATCCGGTTCAGACCACTCCTGTCGTGAATGACACACCTGCCGAAGAGCCGGCTCCTGATACCACCGGCCCAGCACCTGAAGAGAATGCTGGAGCAACCGATCCTGCCGAAGAGCAGCCCGCTGACACCAACGATCCCGCAGCGGAAGAGCCAGCAGCACCTGTGGCGAATATCGGTTCAGCCCACCTGAATTCAGCAATAGTCTCCGGCGACCAGGTGATGCTCTCCTGGAGCAACGATTTTGACGCCCCTGAAGGCGGTTTCGATGTTGTCATCGACTCCATGGATACAGGCGCAGACCGCACTCACGCACTGACAGCGGCCATCAGCGGTCTCGATCTGACCATCCAGCACTGTTTTATGATTGAGTCCCGCTACACCGTTAGCGGAGATTTTCAGATCTCCAATCAGGTCTGTAGTGAAGCGCAGGCCCCCGTAAACGAAGCGCCCACCATCAGTGGTACTCCGGCAACATCCGTTGATGCTGGTGTGGCCTACAGTTTTACTCCGGCGGCAGATGATGCGGATAACGACAGCTTGGCCTTCTCCGTTGCCAATCTGCCAGCGTGGGCCAGCTTCAACAGCTCAAATGGCAGACTGAGCGGTACACCATCCACACAGGACGTAGGTGACTACAACAACGTCCGGATTACCGTCAGCGACGGTACCGATAGTGCAAATCTGGCCTCGTTCAGCATCCGAGTCAACAGTGTACAGGTAGCCGCAAGCACCGGTTCCATGTCACTTAACTGGACTGCACCGACAACCAGGACTGATGGTTCCTCGTTGAATCTTTCCGACATCAGCGGTTATCAGATCTATGTCGGCACAACCGCGTCCAACCTGCAAATGCATGTCGATCTGAGCCAGGGCGATCTCTCAAGTTACACGCTTGATAATATGGATCTCGGTGACTACTACGTCGCTATTACCGCCTATGATCACAATGGTAACTCAAGCGATTTGTCAAACATAGTTCAGAAGAGCGTAGTCAATTAATTGAGGATTCGTGTTATTCAGCCATTTGGTTAAATAACAGTTATCTGGAACGCGTAATCCTGAGGATTGATGGTTACTCATCAATCCTCAGGATTTTTGTCTTTTTAGGGAATTTCAAATGGCTTAGGGATAGTCAATTCACTATTTTGAGTGCTGTAATTCAGAAGTTCACACACCATCCTCGGTTTGTGAATATCGATCAGAAGTAGTGGAAATAGGGTAATTTCAATCACATTCTCACTGGTTGTCGTTGGCCGTGAGCTTCCTTACGGTTCGATTATGTGTTTTGATGCCCTATAGTAATCAGAGGGATTTCTGAATGATGGACCATGAGAGGGATAACGGCGGCTATGTATGAGTCGTTTTTTGGATTCAAGGACACGCCATTTCGCCTGAGTGCGGACGAAAAGTTTCGCTACGCACATAACAACTATCTCCGGGCATCCGCCTATCTGGCTTATGCGCTGCAGCAGAGCGAAGGCTTTGTGATGATCACCGGGCAACCCGGTTCCGGTAAAACGACGCTGGTCAGAGACGTAATCTCCGAGATCGACAACTCTAAATTCAACGCACTCAATCTGGTAACCAGTCAGCTCCAGGCGGAAGAGCTATTGAGAAAGGTTGCGCTTGAGTACGGTTTGCCTGCCGAGTCTTATAACAAGGCAACTTTGTTGACCAGTATCAGCAAACATCTTTCTGACCTCTATGATCGTGGACAACGCTCAATTCTTTTTCTGGATGAGGCTCAGAATCTATCGGCCAATGGTCTTGAAGAGTTGCGATTGCTTTCGAATCTGCAAAAGGGAAACTGCTCTTTGCTTCAGATTGTGTTGATCGGTCATGATGAGTTAAGGGAGCTGGTCCTTAACCCAAAAATGGAACACATACAGCAGCGCCTCATTGCAACCTGCCAAATCAAACCCATGTCGGCGGAGCAGAGTCGTGAATACATAATTCACCGGATGGGCATCGTCGGCTGGCAACAGGATCCACAATTGGCTGATGAAGTCTATGGATTGGTGCACCAGGCCGCACAGGGCGTGCCAAGAAAAATCAATCATCTGATGAGTCGACTGTTGCTCTTCGCCTCTCTGGAAGAGAAGCATTCGTTAACAGATGAAGATGTCCTGGTGATCCTCGAAGAGCTTGTGGATGAGCGACGTATCACCTTGGCAGAGAATGAGTCCTTCACAGACTTTGCCGAGCGATATCGAATCGAGAAACAGCAGCATTCGATGGAGCAGCAGGCTGCTGTGCAAAAGGCAGTTGTGCACGACATTTTTGAAAACCGTCCTCTGCAGGAACAGTACTTCAATGAAGACGAGGCCGATAAGCGTCAGGAGTTGATTGCCAGTACCAATCAGATCACTACAAATCTGCTTTCAGCCATTGATGATGCCGGTCAGAATATTGAGGAAGCCTGGGATCTTCCAGACTCCGATTGGGGATCCTGGGAGAGTGATCTGAGCGTAAAAAGACCGCTGCAGACACCAGACCTGGAGTTGAGCCACGCCTCGTTATTCGAAAACAGTGAGTTTGAGGAAGAGAGTGCTGATGAGAGTGCAACCGATAACGAGCTGTCCGTTGAGTTTCCAAGTGCGGATGAGATATGGAATAGCGATTTGGACAGGAACGCTCTGGATAGTTTGATTTCGGAGCAACAAAAGCAACGCAATATCAGCACATCTCAGGTTGAGCAGACGCCAAAACATCAAAATTCAAAGCGGATGGATGATGAGCATCGCTGGGGCGGTGTATGGTGGATGTCGAGTGGAAGAAGTGACAGTTCATCAGCCGCGACCAACAACAGCCAGATAGAAAAAAACAGTAACGCTGTCATTCAATCCTCTCTGCCCTCAGATAAGGTGGTCAATCGAATCAGTGTTGAAGAGAACCTGAGTATGCCCTCCATGTGGGTCGACGCATGTCCGGATGTGGCGATAGCAGGTGTCTCCACGCAACAGTTCGCCAAACCACCTCAACGTAAATTGGGTCGATTCATCTTCCGCTTGGTATCCTGGCTGGGCATCATTTTGTTGATGGCCTTGTTCTATGGTCTGTTTGCCAAGCAGATCAATCAATCATTGAGTGATTTGCAGGAGCGGATAGCTGGCGTGGAGGCTGTGGATCAGCAGACCGCCAAAGTATTGGAAAATGAAGCATTGGTTGGGGCGCAACCGGATGATTCGAATCAACTGACGATACAACCAGTTACTGAAGAGAGCGGTGGGGACCCCGCGCAACAAGGTGCCGATGAGCCTTCGAATCTACAGCAGAGTGATATCAGTCACTATCCTCAGGATCTCTCCGGTGAGGTTTCAGAAACAATTGAATTAGCGACACGCTATGCAGTCTATTTTGAGTTTAACAAAGCCTCGATACCGACTGAATACATCGCATTATTAAAAGCGGTTCAATACAAGATGCTGACTGAAGAGTCGACCTTTCTCAGGATTATCGGATATGCGGATACCCAGGGCGACAAGCAATATAACTATCAGCTCTCTTTAAAGCGAGCGGATGAGGTAAAACAGTATTTTATCAAACGTGGCATCTCCGGCAGCCGCCTGCATGTGGCTGCAGTGGGAACCGCAGAGGATGAGATTGAAGTTTTGACGCTAAGTCAATCTGCGAAGCGAAGACGGGTTGAGATGATACTGTTTCCGAATTGAGCCTGATATGAACATTGAATATTGTTTAATTAAAAAACCTCTTACTGATGCCTAACTGATGATTTGTAACCTGCTTTGCAAAAGCCCAAGGTATGGGAATTTACTTATTGTTTAGAACCAATATAAGTGATAGCGTCGTAAGTAGATGCATGGGAAGAAATTGCATCTAGTTCAACAATCATTTAAGGATGAAGATAATGAAGAAGTTACTTATACGTTCAATTGCCTTGGTTGCCTTTCTGGCATTTTCAACGGTAGGTGCTCAGGCGGCGTCGTATGATGCAGGTGTTTTTTCCGATCATGGGGATAGCTATGCAACTCCTCAACCGAACGGAAATTTTCTTGATTCCTACAGTCTGACTGTGGATTCTGCATCACTTGATATTACGGTTGCCGGTACTCATGAAGGTATGTTTGGCGATGACCTGTTATTAACCAACATCACCACAAATGAGCAGTATCACCTGGGTACCTCATTTTCCGAGACTCTGAGTCTTGGTGCCGGAGACTATATCTTTACCATTTCCGGTTTTGCGCTTAATGCAATCGACACCAAAATAAGCTCAGACTATGATCTGACCATGAGTGCAGTACCGCTTCCAGGTGCTGCTTGGTTGTTTGGTTCTGCTCTCCTCGGCTTCGTCTCATACAGCAGACGTCGTAAAGTATAAGAAATACCGAAATTCATAGCATTTCGGCAAGGCCATGGAGGGTCTTCCTCCATGGCTTTTTTATATCTCCCTGAGACCTTCCGATGGCTCTATGTGAGCCGCCTTGTATCCAGCCAGGGATGCGGCAAAGATGGCGGATCCCAGGGTCAGTAAAAGGGCTATCGCCAAATGTTCCGGCAGCAGGTGGCAGATTTTCTCGCTGTTATTGAGTTGAGAGGCGAACATCTGATTGATCGTGATGCTGACACCAAAATAGATCAGGCTGGCACACAGCCAGCCGAGTATGGCAGTGAAGCTCGATTGTAAAACCGGGAACCAGACGATCTCAGCGGTGCGGAAGCCAACCAACCGCAACACACTCAACTCTTTGCGTTTGCGATCCACATTGGCCCACAGGCTGGCCCCCAGGGAGAGGGAGAATCCAAACAGACCGATGATTGCAATCAACCAGAATACCAGGCTCAAATTACGGTCCATGTTACGTACGATCTCGATATCCGCCGCACGTGTTCTGACCTCGATGCCGATTTTATCCAGCGCATCACTGATCCGGCCCACATTGTAGATCGAATCTGTATAGAGGCGAAAACTTGGGTACTTACGGCTGCCTGGATCCACCTGGTTGCCTTGCCAGCCGAATTCATCGACAGCTCGTCCATCTCTGAAATCCTCTGCACTTTCGACCAGGCCGACCGGGGCAAAAGCGCCATCTCTGGCGAAGCTGGCAGTCGATGCTATATCCACGACTTTGAGCTTCAGGTGAACCCGTTCACTGCGTCCTTTGAAACGCCGCGCCAGGCTGCCAGTGATCTCGTCACCGACTTTTACATTCAGCTTTTTTGCTGCGTTGCTGGAGAGAACCAGTTCGGTAGCAGACGCTGGAATTTGCTTGTGTTTCAGCAAAGGATCACCGTTGCCTGTCGGAATCATCTCGACCGAAATGATGCGTTTCGCAGTTTCACTTTTCAGATCGATGGTGGCGGCAATGGCTCTTGTTCTCGGGACGACAAACTGAACTTCAGGCCGCTCATTCAGCTGCTCGATCCAGGCTTGGTCATAACGACCGCTGCCGATGGGTCGAATCTCCCGGTTACGGGGATCCTCGATCAGATTGTTGAGCATGCTGCCGACGATGCCGAATTTAAGGGCGAACAGAATCAGCATCGGTCCGAGCACGGCCGCAAGTGCAAGAATGAAGAAGCCGGACATCTGCCACTCGTTGCGGTAGTCCTTGCTGGCCAGCCAGATAATATCTTTGAGTCGATGTCGCATCATCCGCTTACCACGGTTTCTGTCATGGATCCATCCTCTTTACGCTCCGTATGGTGTTCCAGATGTCGCAGACCCAGTCGGTTGATGTGACGCCAGGCATGACTGGCCAGGATGACAGTGATATGTAACTCATCCACCAGCTCGATAAACAGCGACATGATCCGTTCAGCGGCTATGGGATCAAGTGAGGCTGTCGGTTCATCGGCGATCACGATGGAGGGTCGATGAGCCAATGCTCGACCGATGGCGACCCGCTGGCGTTCGCCGACAGAGAGTTTGTGGGGTAGCTTATCCAGGTGTTGCCGGATGCCCAGGTCCTTGGTCAGCTCCTCAACCAGGCCATCGTCATTCATATCGAGTAATCGGCGGGAAAGGTTGATATTCTCCCGCACCGTGAGATAGGGCAACAGACCACCGGTCTGCATTACATAACCAATACGCTGACGACGCAGATCACCCAACTGGTTCAGGCGTCTTTTCTGCCACAACTTGGTGATATCCACCGGCTCTGCGCCCTGTTCTGGGCGAAAGCGAAACGAGCCGATTTCGGTTGGGCGCAACACCATCGACAACATGTCGAGCAGGGTGCTTTTACCGCAGCCGCTTTCGCCGATCAGTGCAATCTTCTCTCCCAGCGCAATCTGCAAGCTGGGCACGCGAAGACGAAAGGCGGTGCCTTCGGCCTCACGGGTTTTGATTACATCACGCAAGTGGTAGATAAGGATGCGATCACCTGTCAGGCTCGCTCCTGCTTGAGCTTCAGGATTTACCATTTCTATTCGTGTTGAGAGGCCCTAGGGCAACATTTCCAGACCGATTGGAAATACAGAGTCTCCAGAGACCGGGCCGCCATCCAGCGAGACCCAGAGATCGGTATGGTCATGCAGAACCTGGTAGTAGTTGATCTTCTCTTCCAGTCGATTGATAAATTCAATCTGGTCTTTGGCTGGCCAGTCCTGCCAGTGTTCAAGGGAGAGGTTCATCACTTCGCCGGTGTAGGGAAGGTCTTCAATATACTCCCGCATGAAACCCATATCAGCCAGATTTCCTTCTCTGGCGCCGGTAGCCCGAGTGGTTGTGCCGAGTTGATCGGGATCACGGGCGATGGTTGCGGCAAGACTCTTCAGGTCGTTGAGAAAGCTGCGTGGTGAGAGCAATCCCTCTTCAGCGGTTATCAGTACCTGCCGCATGATGCTGTGCAGGTCACTGAGCTGATCACGGGTCAGTAGTACTCTGATATCCAGGGTTTGGCGTTGCGGGTTCTGGATATCCCGATCTACTAACCAGGCATTGAAAATGCTGGGAATCTGCTGCTTTTCATCCTGTTGCAGGTAGCGCATTCTCAGCGCATATCCGAGCTTGGCCACTTTTGCCTGAAACTGCGCCAGTTGATCATTGTTGGCGTCGGCCTTTTCTGTCTCTGCCTGTTTTGCCTGGCGCTCTTCAGCAAGCATTTTGCCGGCTGCAGCCATGGCCGCTAATTTGACCTGCTCAGTGATCTGCTGGGCCAGTGCATCAAGCACCCGGCCAAAGCGTTCAACGTTGCCTGTCTCGACGCCAAAATAGAAACTGCCGATACCGGGATAGTAGGAGAGGTCCCGATAGGTCTCTTCCGCATCGGCATGATCCGCCATCACGCTGGGGGTCAACAGATGCAGTACAGACAGGGCGATACCTTTGTTCTGCGCCAGACTTCTCAATGCACTGCTCGATAAACCGGTTCCAGAGAGTGGGTCACCAGCTTCACGGGGACCCGCGTCGGTGACCAATACCACGTATCGGGCATCCTGATTCTGCCAATCGATTCCGGCGATGGCTTCGTTGACACCGGCATAACTATCCTCTTTGAAATCCCGACTGGAGACCGTGGCCGCTTTCAGGGTTGAGACCTGAGAGAAAAAACTGTCGGCATTCTGGCCCTGTTCAAGATCCACGTAGGTTTCAGTCAGATACTCCAGCCCCGGTGCAGCGTTCGGATTGTCTCGGAAGGCAACCAGTCCGAAGCTCACATCACCGGTCAGATCCTCTTTGGTTATGGTGTCGTATATTTTTCTGACGGCTTCCCGGGTTCGATCGATATAGGGGTCCATTGAGAGTGTTGAGTCGATCACGAACACCACGGCAGAGCGAAAGGCTTGCCGTTTGGGTTCGCTCTTGTTGGCTGCTTCCTTGTTTTTGGCTGGCTGCTGCTCGATCGGCTGAAGCGGCACACTGGAGATTTGCAGCATTCTTGCCTGCTCGCTACCAATATAGATATCTTCGTGGTCACGGATAGGGACCAGGTAAAAGTCCTTGAGAATATCGATATGAGTTCTGGGCTGGATCGCAACCACCGGAGAATCCGCTGTCAGATTACCGGCTTCCGCCGCGGTATAGAGCTCACTGTAGTTGGATGAATTCTGATCCTCGATGATCGCTTTCAGGGCCTGCTTTTCATTGAACAGAAGTACCCGGTCACTTCCCAGCGGGTCCCTGAATGCAACGGTGAGGCCCTGATTCCAGGGTATGGTGTCAACTTCAGGCATCCAGCCCTCAATCGCCCCGTGGCGGCTTAATCCAACCTGTATCCAATCGGAACCCTGCTGTTGTTTTCGATCGTAGACGTAGTAGACGGAAAACGGAGCCGTTGCGGAGCCACTACCCTGTTGGATCTGGCTGAAAATCTGTGCACCCGGTTTACTCAGTACCCGTTGATAGAGTGACTGTTTCCCGTCCATCAGGAGCGGCCGTGTCTGGGGAGCGGCAAGGGTGGTTGCAGAGAAGAGTATCGCTGCAATGATGATTGATACCGATTTAAACCATGACATCGGAAGCATCCTGAATAGTGTGGATTATTGCCAGTTCAATAACAGTCGCTGGGCAGCCGGATCTCCTGCTTCTGCCTGCTTTTCAGTCTCATTACGCAGTCTGTCGAGACGAAGCTGGGCATCCGGAATCTGTTGTTTCGCGGCTTTGCTATACCATTTGTAGGCCTGGAAAACATCCGCTTTCTCCAGTAAGGCGCTGCCGGGTTGAAAGTATTTCGGATCATAAAGACTGGCCAGTGCAAAAGCGGCCTGACCATCACCTTCCCGGGCGGCATAGAATAGAAGCAGGTAGGTGTCAGTATATCGTCCCTGCTGACTGAACAGCTCAGATTTTTCAATAATTTCAGCGGAACTTAGCACCAGTTCACCATGGCGTATTTCCGAGATCATCTGGCGTGCGTCGGGTTGTGACTGAGTTATGGTGGCAGGTTCCACAGTTTCTGCAGCCGGGGGTGCGGTGGGGGCTGACAACTCAGAACTTTGTGGCTCATCAGGCAGGGTTCCTGCAGGGGTTTCCTCAACTGCGGGCTGTTCAGACAGGATCTCCTCGGCGCTTTGATCTGTTTTAGCAGCCTCAATCCGGTCACGAATCACCGGATCGATCTGAGTCTCATCGATCGGTGGCGCCAATTCGATGGTTTCTTCCGGTGCGAAAAGATAGTAGATACCAACCAGTATCATTGCAGCAATGGCAATCTCAATGGCTACCCTGAGATGGCCGGAGGTATTGGTCACCTCCAGATCGTCCGGGGTAGTTTCAGGTTGTGTTGAATCCGAATTGGTCATACTGCCGTGTTTTTTTAGGGTTCTGGCTGCCGAGCCTCACCGGTGGTTGATGAGTACCTGAACTGCACATTTCACCAGAACGGAGATTTAAAATCTACTCAGGCGATGAAACAACCAGGACTCAAACCGGCGCTTAGGGCCTAAGCTGATGAGCAGCGATTCGTGGAGATGATGCGTGTTCAGTAAAATCAACACCCGGGAGAGATCTGGCTTACGGCAGACTGGCCGAAGCGGTGCGGAGTAAACCTGACCTAAGCGTTTGTCCCGGCTGGGAAAGGAGTGGTACCAGAGGCCGGACTCGAACCGGCACGCCCGTGAAGGCAACGGATTTTGAATCCGTCATGTCTACCAATTTCATCACTCTGGCATACAGCGAATATTACCATTTTGGCCTGGCCAGCCAAAACACAAGGGCTACATAAGCCGTTGATTTTAGGTGGTTGCGCCTGGAAGCGGCACAGTATACCTGGAAATCATGGCTCATGCAGAAAAATTTAAGGGGTTTTTATAGTCCTGTTTTGCAGAAATCTCTCCCTTCGGTTTGCCGAAATAGTATCCCTGGCCATAGCGGAATCCAAGCTGTCTCAACTGGGTTGCGGCAGATCGGGTTTCGATCCCTTCTGCCACCAGCAGGTGCCCCGATTCGTTGATCATCTGCGCCAGATGATCGAGGATGGGATTGGACTCCGGCTCATCCAGTAACCTGGTCAGGGTGATATCAAACTTGACTACATCCACCGGCATCGTGCCGAGGTAGCGGATTGAGGAGTAGCCGCTGCCAAAGTCATCCAGCGCGATGCGGAATCCCATTGATCTCAGTTTGTTGAGGTTTTTTCGTGCCGTTTCAAGTTGCGTGATCAGTGCGGTTTCAGTGACCTCGATCAGCAGTTTGTACTGACCTGTGTAGGGGATCAATGTTTCCAGCCAGTTGGTTAAATCGCTATCGACGATGGTGGGAGCGGAGAGATTGATCGATACACCGGAACCGTCGGGTATTTTGTCCGCCTTCAGATCTGCACAGATTTTCCGGATTACCTGGCGGTCCAGGTCGAGCTCGAGGCTTCTTGCTTCCACCAGCGGGAAGATGTGGGACGGCATGATCAGCTGATCTTCATGCGAGATGCGCACCAGGGCCTCATAATACTCGGCTTGCCCGGTTTCCAGATTGACAATGGGTTGATAGAACAGCACCAATCCACTGCCGTTGTCTATGGCATCGAAAACGACGCTTTGGGTACGATTGGAAAACAGTCCCTGGGCATGTTGCGCCAGCTCTGCTGAAAAACTGACAATATTCGAATAACCGGGACGTTTTGCAAAGTGGACTGCCACATCTGCTTGCCAGAGCAACGTATTGAGATTTGAATCATCTTCAGTCGAGCTTTGAGCCAGACCGATACTCATTCGTACAGGCTCCAGGATCCCCAGCTTTTCAAACGGGTAGTTTGAAATCGCCAGGTGGCACTGTTTGGCAAGTTGCATCGCCTTACGGTGATTGTCTCCAATCAAAATGGTCACAAACTCATCGCCGCCCAAGCGAAACAGCTGTTCACGTCCTCGCAACATACTGTTGATGAGTTGAGCGATGGTGATCAGCACATCATCACCAGCCTGATGACCATAGCTGTCATTGAGTGCCTTGAAGTGATTGATATCAAACAGCATCAGGAAAGTTTGCAGTTTCTTGCTACCGGTCAGCTGGCTGATCTCGTTCCAGTAATCGTCGAACGCACTGCGGTTGAGTACCCCGGTCAGGTTATCCCGCTGGGTCAGATGCTGCAGTTGCTGATTTCTTTCATCGAGAGTGGTATTCACCTGGTTCAACTGATTGTGATAACTGTCGAGGGATTGTCGGATGGTATCCAGTTCGGTAATCAACAAAGGTGCATCCTTGACTGGGTCGAACTTCTTATAAGGATATTGCTTCAGCTCGTTGATGTGATGTGTGATTGCCATGATCGGGCGGCTCACAAGCCACGCGGCCAAGGGGAAAATCAGCAGTGTGAGAATTGCTGTGATAGCGGCAAGCCTCAGCAGAAAATCGGCCAACTCGGACTGAATGGCTTGACTGTATGGAGTGCTGATCAAACGGTAGTGCAGATGTTGTTTGAATTGCTCACTCGACAGATTTTCCGATTGTTCGATGTCGATGTTGAGTGTTGCCGGATCAGCATTGCTGAAGTGATGGGATTCGATGATCGGCATCAATTGATTGAGTGTGGAAATATAGCCCAGTAGCTGGTTGGTATGCCGATTAACAACGGGTTTGATAACGGTTACAAACGGCTGGTGTTCACTGATTTTTATTGTTTGACCCAACTGATCGTTCTCAATGTGATCAGGCAACAGCGAGGTATCGATCGACGCCAGCACATTACCCTCGACATCATAGAGGGCCAGATCGAGGATGTAGTCAGAGGTAAAACGGTTTTGTTTTGCTCGGTGACGGTACCAGTAGGTGTAGTAAGTTGGTTGTTGTAGCTGCTGAACGACCTCTTCCCAGCGAGCCAGTTGGTGTGTTTTCTTACTGATTGTGTTCAGGGATTCAGTCAATGCTGAAGTGATCTCCTGGTCTCCCAACTGTTGGTTGGCATTGTGGAAACGGTCGTTCAGCTTTTCAATTTCCAGGTAGGTAAGGCGCCCTAGACTGAACAGCAGGAGCAAGAAGATGGCAACAAAAAATGTTGTAAAGAGGCTTAATGGTATCGGTCTGAATTGCATGCCTATGACAACTTACTGATCATTTTTTCCAATCAAAGCATCTGAATGATGCTGTCGAATAGATCAAATTCATGTGAGTGATCAAAAAAATGGTTGGCGCCTTCGATCTCGATAACGTTGGCTTTTAAGTCCATGAGTATCGGTTTCCATTCCGGGCTAAGACGATTGTCTCTGTTACCTAAGATAATACTCGGTTTTTTTGATAAACCAAGTAAGGCACGACTGGCCCGGGTCTGATCCCAGTTGAGGTAGGATAGGTAGTGGTCAGGTCGAGATGGATAGCGGTCACAAAAAGCCAGTCGATAGTTATATATACGATTTGGATCCATTGACAGGTCTTGTTCCGCACGCTGTTTATCCGTTGAGTTTTCTTTTGCTATCGGGCCCTGTGCGAATGCGATAAGACTGATTAAAAACGCTTGATTGATGGATTCCTGGTCAGGCTGCGAATCGAGATAGGCCAATAGTGTCAAACTGCCCATGCTGTGACCGATCAGGGTGACTGGTTTTGAACTTTTTTCATACAGCCAGCGGACCCAAAGGGCTACCTCGTCCCGGTCCTGCTCCATGCTGTGGGTATGTATCGCTTCACAGGGCAGGCTCTGATCACGCTGATCAATGCCCAAGGAGAGATTGGGTAACAGAACACTATACCCTTCATCGTGCAATGCATCGGCTATCCGCCGTACGGTGAAAAAGTCACGGGTCTGTAGAAAACCGTGCAAAATCAGGATTGGCGATTTTTTATCTCCCGCATCAAGATAGTCTGCTGTGGCGAGTAGGCCGTTCTGCATGCGCAGTTGGATGGTCTCCGCAGCGCAGTAGTGACTGACCAGCAGCAGGAGGCTCAAAAGCAGTTTTGGTCGTGGTCGGATTATGGGGTTGAGCATCTGGGTAAGCATCCTGTACCTCCGGTCTTTTTCCTTTATTTATAGGCAATTGTCAATTATCTCGGTAAGCAGTTATATGCGTGAGGTCAATAAATCAGGGAAAGGCTTAAGCTGGTCGTTATGACGAGCCGATAATCAATACATCAAACGCTGCACGTGGTAACATCCGCGCCCTATGCGTTTGTCAGACTTCGATTACTTTCTACCGGATGAGCTGATCGCCCAATATCCTCCAGAGGAGCGTGGGTCGAGTCGCTTGTTGGTGCTTCCACCAAACCAGTTGTCACCTGAGGATCGGCAGTTTTCCGATCTGCCTGACTTGCTCTGTGCTGGCGATCTGCTGATTTTCAACGATACCCGGGTGATGAAAGCCAGGTTGCACGGCAAAAAAGAGACCGGTGGGCGGCTCGAAGTGCTGATTGAGCGGATTACGGAACCGACCCGGGCACTCGCTCAGGTACGGGCGAGTAAATCACCCAAAATCAACAGCAAAATCCTCTTGGGTGAAGATGATGCACGGGTTGAAGTGATCGGTAGGGAAGGTGAGTTCTTTCAGCTGCGTGCCGTAGATCGGGATTTCCATGCCTTGATGGATCAGCAGGGTCATATGCCGCTACCTCCCTACATAACCCGTCAGGACGAAGGGGTGGATGAGAGCCGATATCAGACTGTATATGCCGAGAAGACAGGTGCGGTCGCCGCTCCCACGGCAGGTCTCCACTTCTCCAATGAGATGTTGGCTGAACTGGCGGAAAAGGGCGTCAATCAGGCAAGAGTGACCCTGCATGTGGGAGCTGGCACATTTCAACCGGTACGGGTGGATGACCTGGACCAGCATGTGATGCATCGGGAGTATGCGGAGGTTGATCAGGCTGTTTGTGATCTCATCACCAAGACAAAACAACAAAATGGGCGGGTGATTGCGGTTGGTACAACCAGTGTGCGAAGCCTGGAGTCGGCAGCTCAAACTGGTGTTCTGCAACCCTTTCGGGGCGATACCCGGCTGTTTATCCGTCCGGGCTTTCAATTCAATGTGGTTGACGCCATGATCACCAATTTTCACCTGCCCCAGTCGACCCTGATGATGCTGGTCTCTGCATTTGCCGGATATGAGAGACTGATGGGTGCCTATCGGCATGCTGTTGAACAGCGTTATCGTTTCTTCAGCTACGGGGATGCGATGTTTCTCACGCCAGGGGCATCTTCTGCGGCATAAATGTTCCGGGCATCAGTTGACAGCGAGTTGAGCAAGACTCTGAACTCAGGGCAAAAAAAAGCGCGGCAGGGGTGCCGCGCTGAAATATTCCACCAAAGGAGGATGGAGGAGTGTGTGCTGATGCATAATGATCAGCACATAGGTATTTTCTAATATTATGAGAGTCAAAGTCAAGAAATATTAGGGATTTCCCTAATGCGAGTTCACAGAAAATGACATTTCCTAGGATTTTGCCTGATCATGCCTTGCATGGTTGGTCGATGATAGGCTTCCGGGGCCAATAAAACGATGAAATTCAGTATCTTCCAGACTGATGGTGCAGCTCGCCGGGGACAGTTGAGCTTTCCGAGGGGTAGCATTGAGACGCCGGCCTTCATGCCGGTAGGCACCTATGGAACAGTGAAAGCCATGACGCCTGAGGAGTTGGTGGATTTAGGTGCGGAGATCATTCTCGGCAACACCTTCCATTTGATGCTCAGGCCGGGAACCGATGTGATTCAGGCCCATGGGGATCTGCACGATTTCATGCATTGGCAAAAGCCGATACTCACCGATTCCGGAGGTTTTCAAGTCTTCAGTTTGGGCGCTATGCGCAAGATCACAGAGAAAGGGGTGGATTTCCGCTCTCCAATCGATGGCAGCAAGGTCTTCATGGGGCCTGAAGAGTCGATGCAGGTGCAGCGAAAACTCGGCTCCGACATCGTCATGGTGTTCGATGAGTGTACCCCCTATCCGGCGTCCGAAGAGGAGGCCAGGCGATCCATGGAGCTCTCGCTTCGCTGGGCCAGTCGCAGCCGGGATGCTCATGGGGATAATCCGTCTGCTCTGTTCGGTATCGTACAGGGGGGGATGTATGAAGGCCTGCGGGAAGCCTCACTGGAAGGACTCAAACAGATCGGCTTCGACGGCTATGCGGTGGGTGGTCTGTCAGTAGGTGAGCCCCCTGCAGACCGATGGCGGGTACTGGATCATCTGAGCGGTCGGTTGCCCGGCGACAAACCCCACTATCTGATGGGTGTGGGGACACCGGAGGATATTGTGGAATCGGTCGCCCGGGGTATCGATATGTTCGATTGCGTGATGCCGACCCGCAATGCCCGCAATGGGCATCTGTTCACCCATCAGGGTGTTGTACGGATACGCCATGCGGCCCACCAGTATGACGACAGCCCGGTGGATCCGCTGTGTGACTGTTATACCTGCCGCAACTACAGTCGCGCCTATCTACGCCATCTGGATAAATGCAATGAGATTCTTGGCGCCAGGCTCAACACCATCCACAATCTCTACTACTACCAGAAACTGATGCGGGATATTCGCGGTGCAATCGAGAATGGGCGCTTCGAAGCGTTTCGTAAAGAATTCTATGAGATGCGCTCGGGTGATAGTGCTTAGGGCCTGTTAACACGAATCCAACAAGTCCTGCTGGGCGCAAAAAAAAACCTGAATGGTGGTTACTCTAACCCTATTTGGTGGGGCATGGCCCCACCCTACACCTTAAAATCAATGTAGGGTGGGGCCATGCCCCACCAAAGACGCTAATGCTTATCCAGACTATCCAGTCCTGAGGAGGTCAACAGCTCTCTCTGCTGGTTGATGATAATCGCCTCCACATCGTCAAGACGATTGATCAGGACCAGGCCGGCCTCGGCCCCCAGGACAAAAATACTGGTTGATAGGGCATCGGTACGCAGTGCGTTTGCACCGAGAATGGTGACGCTCTGAACGTCCTTCGCGGAGTGGCCAGTCTTCGGACTGATGATGTGGTGATATCTGACTCCATCGGTCTCAAAAAAACGCTCATAATCACCAGAGGTTGAAACCGCACTGTCGGTGAGAGGAAGCACGGCAGCCATGGCCTGCTTTTTCCTCGGCGCCTGAATGCCGATATGCCAGGGCCTGCCCCGATGGTCACCGATCAACCGGCTGTCACCGCCGGCACTGATCAGGGCATGTTCGATCGCTCTTTCACGTAGCAGTGCGATGCCCCGGTCAACGGCATAGCCTTTGGCGATTCCCCCCAGATCGATCTTCACCCCCTTGCGCAGGAAGCGGACCGTGTTGTGCTTGGGGTCGAGCTCAATGTGTCGATAGTCGATGAGCGGCAGGGTTTGCCGGGTGCGTTGCTGATCGGGCTTTTGGCCTGTTCGGTAGTCGTATTGGTGACCGATCGAGGCGAAGGTGATATCAAATGCACCGCCAGTCAATTCAGCATATTTGCGGGATTCCTGCAGTAGATAAAACAACTCAGCGGAAATGTCGATGGCTGACTCTGCAGCCAGCCGGTTGACCAGGGAGAGTTCACTGTCGCTTTTGTAGGGGCTCAGTTTTCTATCCAGTCGTTTGAACTCATCGAATACAGCGGTAATCGCCAACTCACCCAGCGTCGTGTCTTCATGCCACAGTTCGACGCTTATCCGGGTGCCCATGATGTCGGCCTGCTGACTGAGCCATTCAGCCTGGCTCAATGCCGGTAGCAGCAGCCACAGCAGAAGCAGACCTAATGCTATCCTAATCATGGTTTAGCCGTTGTGCTGTGAGCCGAGCAACCGGATTGACTTAAGAGGGCAGGAAGTCGATCGGATAGGATACAACGGCGGTCTCCACATCCTTGCTGGCAAACTTGAACAGTTTGATGCGTGAGACCAACTTGCGTTCCAGTTTCGGATTGTTAAGTTCCGAAGAGATGATCCGGCAATTGCTCACCTTACCCGCAGGGGTGATGGTCAACTCGAGGACGACTTTGCCACGTAACGAGGGATCTTTACGCAACGCCCGATTGTAGAGGGCGTAGACCGCCCCCTTGTTCTGGTCAAACACCAGTTGAATCTCTTCCCGGGTACGATTGCCTTTGTGGTTCTTACCCTTGGCTCCGCGATTGTTTGCCGCAGCCTCACTGCCCTGGGTGATATCCTTGCTCTCCACTTGAGTGGTGGCACGGTTACTCAGACCACTGCCCCCTGTCTCACGACTGAGTGCTGCGGTATTGATACCGCCACTGCCTTTGGTTGCGCCAGAGGAGATGATCGAGCGTTGACTGGTGTAGGTCTTGCGTCCCTCTTTGGAGAGTTTCTGAGCACCACGGACACTCGATACCACCGGATCTTCCCGCAGATCGGCCAGTTGATCGGCGAATGCCAGCAAGCCTGAGCTGGCCGCTTTTTTACGCACCTCTTCTGCCGAGGGTTTTTTCTTCGCGATTTTCTCAACCGGTTTCTTCTCCGGTTCAGGTTTTTTCTTGACCTCCGGCTTCTTCTCCTTCTTAGGCTTCGGTTTGGGCAGCTCCTTTTTGACAATCTTTTTCGGTTTTGGTGGTGGTGCCTGTTTCTGTTCCAGTATCAACCTTGCCAGACGGGGTGGCAGGGTCTGTTTCTTGAAGCGCTCCTTTTCCGGTAGCTGAATCATGGGAACCAACAGCCCCAGGATCATCGCAATCATCAGAGCAGATACAATAATCAGATGAAATCGACGTTCATCTGCACTGGTATTGTTCCAGGGTAGATTAGAGGAATGTCGGTAAGAGACGCTCACAGGGGCTGCCCTCCCTTTTGCTGCTCTGCTTTTCTAAGCACAGCCAGGGAGACACGGGGATACTCGGATTGTGCACAGGTGGCCATGACCCGCTTCAGTAAAGCGTAGGGAATACCTTTATCACCCATGATGGTGATTGCCCCTTTGAAGGATTCAATGCTACTGCTTTTGGAACGCTCGGCATGACGCTGCAGTTCATTCTGCAAGGCCGGAAGCAGGTTACCTTCCGGTAGTGGCTGGGAGAGGTCGATGACCCGATGTCCCTGCACCAGTATCTCTCGTTGATTGACCATCACCACCAGGTTTTCCTTGGGTTTCACATCCGCCAGTGATTCAGGCAGACTCAGGGCCTTGGCATTGGGCAATACTTGTACCTCGCCGGAATTGACCAGCAGAAAGAACACCAGGATGGTGAAGATATCCATCAGTGAGACCAGGTTCAGTACCGCTGATCCTTTATTCCTTCGGTGGTGGCGATCCATGCGTTTAGCACGACGCGACATCTTCATGAGGCGTTACCTTCATCCATTTTCGGAGCTTGGCTGGGTGGTGCGTCTCCCAGAGAGATCTCTGGAAAAAGCTCATATTGGATCACCGATCCAGACTCGACATTTTCAGTCATGCGTACAGCATCCATGACTTGAACCATGGTTTCGTAGTTGGTTTCCGGTTCAGAGAGAATGAACACACTGCGTTTGTCCTGAAAACGGACTTTGATCTGTACCAGCAATTCATTCAGCGCCTTTACATCATACCCATCCGCACTATTCGGGATACGACGGATCAAGCCTCCCTGTCGATCGGCAACTTCCAGACTCTCTTTTCGAATGATCACTTCCAGCTGAAGCTCTTTGATCTGTTTCAGTGTGCCTTCACTGGCAGGCGGCAGATAGAGCTCAATAATGGAAAAGCGGGAAAACGCCGCCGTGATCAGCAGAAAAGGAATCAGGATCACCATCAGGTTAAGAAAAGCGGTGATATTCAGTTCCGCTTCTTTGTGATGGTGGCGAAACCGGCCTCTCATGCCTTACTCCTGGAGTAGGCCTTCTCGTTAAAGATGTTGAGGAATTTTACTGAGGCCATCTCCAGACTGTCGACGATCGCTGTGGTTTTACTCTGCAGCAGGGCGTAGACCAGCAGTAGCGGAATCGCTGCCATCAGGCCGAAGGCGGTGGTGTTCATGGCCACCGAAATACTGGCGGACAACAGGTCGGCCTTCTCGGCTGGGTCGGCATTGGAGACCGCGGTAAAGGCCTGGATCAGCCCGATAATGGTGCCCAGCAGTCCGAGCAGGGTGGCAATATTGGCGAGGGTGCTCAGATAGTGAGTGCGCTTCTCCATGCGAGGAATGGCTTCCATCAGCCCCTCTTCCATAGCGACTTCCACATCATCCCGGCGGCGGGCCGTGCGTGCCCTGGCCAGACCATAAGTGAGCATGGTGCCAATCGCTGTCTTTGATTTGTTTGCCGTCTCCATGGCTGTTTTGAAATCCCCGTCATTGAGATGAGGCAGTACCTGCTTCCAGGTGCGTTTGTTACTGCCGGTCGCCAGCGTCAGGTATATCCAACGCTCTATGGCAATCGCAATGCCACCTGCAAATATCAGCATTATCGGGTACATAAAGAGTCCGCCTTCCTGGAAGAAACGGATGATTGTGTCGATGAGTTCCATAGGGTTCTCCGTTAGTATTCGACGAGGTTTATAAGACCTGGTGACAGGTCATAACAAAATCTGGGTTGTTTGCCATAGGGCGCTCGCAGTCAAAATCTTTAGGGCTTTTCACCATATCTCTGATACCAATCGATCTGTCTGCGAAACACATCACGATCCAGCGGAGAGAGCAGTTCATCCCGCCGACCGGTTTCCGGTGGCATCATGCCGGTCAAACGTTTTGCGGATCGCCAGGGTACTACATAGAGGACGTTGGGCGACTCCTTGTTACCGAAAATCGCGGTGCCGTCCAAATCGAGCCGCTGTTCTGCAAAGCACCAGGGGCTGAGCATCAGCAGGCTCAGCAGCAGAGCGATCAAGCTTGTATGTTTTTTCATCAGCATCCCGGTCACCTCTATTTACCGACCCTGCGTTGCAAGTCGATGATCCAGTTTTCCATCTCTTTGTCTTTGCTGCCCAGCATGGTTTGATACTGCTGATAATGCTGTAAAGCCTGCTTCGGTTTAGCCAGATAGAGATCGTAGAGTATTCCAAGATTACGGTGGGCAAGCAGGTAGTCGGGTTGATGGGTGAGGGCGGCCTGATAGGCTTGTTCCGCCTGTTTGAATTTGCCCTGCATTCTCAACGCAATCCCAAGCAGATTGTGCGCAGTTGAACTCTCTGCATCAATCGCCAGGGCGGCATTAAAGGATTGCTCTGCTGCCTGTGGCGCCTGTTCATCGAGTTGAATGATACCCAGATCGATATGCGGGGCAGTCTGCTTCGGGTACTCTTCTATCAACGCCTGAAGTTCCTGTTTGGCCTGCTCCAGTTTGTTCTTCTTGTAGAGGCGGTGGACCGACTGCAGCGACTTGGTCAGTTGCGGATCCTTGCTTTCACTGGGCTGAGCAGTGGCGGCTACGCTGGTGTTGTTGCCCTCATCACTTTGTTGCTGTTGAGGTGTGGTCATACTGCTGCAACCGACTGTCAGCAGAATCAATCCAAGTGCAGTCAGTTGGGTGTTAATTGATCGCATCGATCCACCCCTCCCACTTTTCCTGCTTGGCATATCGACCAGGAATCAACTTGGCAAGTTCTGCGAAACTCTTTTTCACCCACTCGTCATAGATGCCTTGAGGCGCTCTTTCGATATTCGACTCATACAGGGTGATCGCCTTCTCTTCGAAGGGGTAGGCCTGCTCTTCCAGTAGAATCTCATACTGTTCGAGCTCTTCCGCATTCAGCCCTTTGGGGCGTTCGGATGTCATCAATGCGGCACCGAACTGCTGGTAGATTTCACCGATTCGATGGGTCGCCGCCGTGGTCACTTCAGCCACACCATACTCGGCGGCTCTCTTGTAGGCATTGATCGCTTCCTGCATTTTGCTTTTCTTCGATTTCAGGCTCTTTTCGATCGGAGCCTTGAGTTTAACCTTACGGAATGCACGACGCGGTGGATCGGCCAACTGAATGCTTGAGGTTGCCGCCAGATAGCGGCTTCGGTCGGTGCGCTGCTTACCGGCCTTGGCGTCGACTTTGATGATCTGCCTCATCCACCATTCCCGTTTACCCCATTCCCCCGTCTTTTCATAGAGTTCTACCAGACGCTGTCGCGCCTCAAGGGCGGGATCATAGGGGTTGGGAAAACGTTTTACGTAGCTTTTGTAGGCGCTGATGGCCTGCTTGTTTTTGCCTGCTTTGTCATACAGCTCAGCGGACTGCCAACCAGCTTCCCGCTGCAACTGTTTATCGCCGCTCTGTTTCGAGAGCAGGGCGAGTTGGGAAGCAGCCTTCAGGGACTGCCCGGACTCGATGTAGGCAACCGCCAGTTTGCTGTCCACTTCCGGAATCAACTCACTTTTCGGGTAGCGTTTCTTGTAGGATTCAAGAATGGTGACTGCACCGGCCCAGTCACCCGCCGCGATCAGGCTGGCGGCGGCATCATACTCAGCGGTTGCGAGGATAGTGGATGCCGGTGCCAGTGCGGCGATACGCAGAAATTGTTTGGCGGCGCCACTGTGGTCCCCTATGGCTCGCTGGTCCGATCCCTGTTGATAGATACTGGCAGCCAAACGCTCTTCGAGCTTGCCGCGCTGTTTGTCTTTAGCGGAGGTCAGGGAAAGCGCCTGTTGATAGGCCTGTTCGGCTGCCTTGAAATCCTTCTGCTCAAAGGCGGCATGGGCGGCGATGATCCAGGCGGTACGACGCAGTTTTTTCTCTGCTGCCGGTTTCAGATTGGCGACCTGAAGGGCGGCTCCCCGGGCACGACCCAGGTCCTTCAGATCGAGCAGTTGATCGGCCGCTTCGGTCAGCACCCTGGCGCGACGTGAATCCTGTGGAAAGGTATCGCAAAATTTCAGCGCGCTCTCAACGCCCTGCTTACGCCAGACGTCATCAGGATCTTTAGCGAGCTGCTTCTGTCGTGCCGCATAGGCGAGGAGGGCGGCATAACCCGCTTCAGCACGTTTCTCATGGTTTGGCAGTTGATAGGCGCTCTGTTCGTAGGCGGTCACCGCGTGTGGGTAGTTTTTCAGCTCAAACAGCAGTTCGCCCAGTAAAAAACTGATATTGCCCGCTTTGGGATCCGTCGGAAAATTATCCAGATAGAGCCGATACCAATGGGCCGCCTGTTGACCCTGCTTGGCCTGCTCAGCGGTAATTGCCTTACTCTTTTTATTACGGTTTTTCTGTGCCAGTGCGTGGTGGTATTCCGCCAGATCCTTGAGGTAGACCCGCAACTGCTCATTCAGCCAGGTCTGATCCTCGGAACCGAGTTTTTGCCAGGTGTCACCGGCAACGGCGTAGTGTTGTGTGAAGGCTTTTTTGCTTTCGATGGCCTTGGCTGGGAATCCGTTTTTGGTATAGATCTCCACCACCTCCACTGACAGTCTTGGAGACTGGGGGTGGGCGGGGTTGAGGTTGACGAAAGCCTGGTAGGCATCGGCCGCATCCTGGATTCGTTCCTGTTTCAGATAGAGGTTACCCAGGCCCTGGTAGATCATATATTCATAATTGCGATGACCGTGGCGATCGAAGTACTGGCTGATCCGCTGGGCGCCCCCCAGTTCGGAAAAGGTCAGGCTGATGACTCTGAGAGTCTCTTTCAGCAGCTCCTGGTCCGCTGGTGAGAGTGTACTGGTATCGATGGCTTGCGTGTCACCCAGATTTCTGTCGAGCAGCAGGGTGAAGGAGTCAAGGCCCTGTTCCACCTTACGCTGTTTGAAGAGTGACCAGCCATGCTTAAACAGTGAACGGTCATAGTAGGGGGTCTGCTGCTGCTGTTTTAGGATCTCCCCATAGGCCTGTTCTGCGTTGCTGAATCGCTGCTCAACAAAGAAACGTTCGCCCTGTCTGAAACGGGCCTCCTGCCAATACTCACTTTGTGGGTATTTTCTGATCAGGGTGTCCAGAGACTGCATCATCGCTGGCATCTCACCCTGTAGCTCATAGGCTCTGGCCAATTGATAGAGCACCAGATCACTGGCGTTGTAGTCGGGATCGTTGTCCAGCAGTTCCTGATAGAGTTTGATTGACTGATCCAGCTCTTCACTGCTTGGAGCAGGCTCATCCTCGCTCAGTAGTTTGGTCTCGCTGCGTTCCAGTTCCAGATCGGCAAGACGGCGGGTGGCTTCACTGTGCAGACGCTGATCCGGATTGAGTTTCAGCAGTGCCCGATAGTTTTCAATCACATCGTCCCGCTCAGATGGGGCGATGGCGCTCTGTTCAATCTTGACCGGCTCTGCTTCCAGGTCCGCCAGCGTAGCTTCATTGGGGCCTCCCCCCTTCAACACCGGGGAGGAGCAGCCGTAAGCTGTCAGACTCAACAGGCCGAGGTAGAGAGCGGGTTTCACTGCTGCTGTACCCCTCTGTCCGTACTGATGTCGAGCAGACTGGCAACCCCGAAGCGTGCCTGGATCAGGTAGTTGTTAACCAGTGTTTTGCGTTGTTCCAGCCTGGCCAATGCCATCTCCTGAAGGTGTTTTGCCTGTTGTTTACGTAGCACCGTAACCTGCTCCAGCAATTCGGGAATTCTCTCCTGCAGGCTGTCTATGCGTGCTGACAGATCACCGAATCTGTTCTCTGACTGCTCTCTTGAGGCAGCCAGCTCTGTCTGCTGGACTTTTACCGACTCGATGTTCTGGGTCAGTGCCTTCATCTGTTTTTTCAGATTCCAGACACGGGCCGGGTGTTCCGTCACGGTTCGCCAGATCAGGATCCCCTCCATCAGTTGGGCAATCTCCTTTTGCACCTGGAACTGTTCTGGGGAGGCGGATTCATTGATCAGACTCTCGATACGCTGCATACGTTCGATTAACGTCTTCTCCTCACCCGTTGCCAGAATAAAGGCCGGTTCTTCCTCCGACACCGCGATGTTGTAGTGCGCGTCCAGCTCCGCGTGCTGCTCCTGCAGTTGCTTCAGCTTGTCGCCCCTGAGGAAGGCTTCCACCCGGGGTAGCTGTTCTTTATAGGTCTGCTGCTGATTGTCGAGCATGGTGAGATAGGCGGTGATCTTGGTCTGCCACTCCTGTAGGTTATTTTCCAGTTCCTGTAAGTCCCGGTAGTCCTGAAGTCGCTCTTGAAAACTGTTGCCTGTGAGCAGAAAGGGCAGCAGGGTATGCAGTTTTTGCTTATCCTCCTGGTTTTCCACCATCAGGCTGTCGGGGAAACCGCCCTGGTTGATCTGTTGAATGATCTGATCGACCGAGCCGAGGGTTTGATCGTAGGTTGTGATGGCGTTCTGATAGGCGTCCAGGGATTGCTGTTCGGCTTTCAGCTGTGCCAGTACATAGGGTATCGCCAGCTTGGCCTCCAGAACAGCTGGATCGCTTGGATTCCGCCCGGCAAGTAGTTGCCAGGGAGCGAGTGCCTGCTGCTCCTTGCCCTGCTGCAACGATGCCCAGCCAAGCCCAAGCAGGGCCTGGTTGCTTGAGGCTCCTTTCAGACGTACTTTTTGCAGGGAGTCCTTGGCGGGTTGCGGCTGTTCTGCCTCCAACAGCAGATACCCCCGGGTGAGATTCGCCCGGTCCCGTATCGCTTTGAGCTCTTCGTTATCCTGCTCGCTATGGTCATCACCGATGGTTTTGAGGATCTCCAGAGCTGAACTGGACTGATCACTCTGCAGCAGCGCCAATGCCCGGTTGAAATCACCATACAGCGACCACTCACTGTCACCGGAGATTTCCGTCAGCGACTCAACTGCATCCGATGGCTTGTTCCGTTTCAGTGCGATCAGTCCTTCAAGGTGCTGTTTTTCATCTTTCGCATCGGTCGGTTGTTCAGCTCCGATCTGACTCAACGCCTTGGCCGCTGCGGGATCCTCTCCCCGGCGAAAACGGGATTTGCCCAGCTGCAGCCAGGCCTTGTTCTGTATTTCGGGGGTGGCGCTTGTCTTCAGAACCCGGTTGAACAGTTGTTCCGCCGTATCCGGCATGCCATAGGCCAGATAGAGTCCGCCAAGCAGCAGCTCGGGTTCATCCGCGTAGTTCTGCATCAGTCCCTGCTTTCTTGCTGAGAGCAGACGCACAATGGCAGGGAAGTAAGCCTCCTGGTAGAGCTGGAAGAGCGCCTCACCATAGTGCAGATCACGTAATTCCTGTGGCTCTCCCGATTTTATCTCCGCGCTTGCGGTGATCGGGAGGGCCAGGCTGATCGTGAGGAGCAGACGGGGTATCAGACCGTGTGACACCTATCTCACTCCCACTCCCGGATCTCGAAATCCGGTTGCTGCAGTGCCGCGCTATCGACGATCTTAAGTTCCAGGTACTTGGGTCCCAGGCCTTTCTCGAAGCTGACCGTCGCGCCTCGCTTGTAATCCCGGCCTTTGGGGCCAACGCCGGTAAAGAAGGCAACCAGTTCATGGGTGCCCGCTTTCAGATTTCCCAGATAGATCCGCTGTACACCACCCCGTTGCAGCGCTTTCAGTTCACGTTCTGTATAGAGGTGGTTGGAGAGCTCCTTGTTATCGATCTGCACTTGTACGGAATCGAGTTTGAAGTAGGTGCCGATGTCCAGGGAGAGAAATACCGAGACCTGGGTATTCCCCGGAAACAGCAGCTCTTCCTCAAGGATAAAGAGTTCTCGGTTCAACTCGATCACTGCCTTTTTCAAGCTCTCGACCTGTTTGTCCAGCCCTTGGTCAGCCTGGGCAGGATCAGCGGCCCAGGAGGGCAGACTGAGGCAGCAGGCGAGGAGAAATAGCGTGCGGAATAAGATCTTCAAGATGTCATTTCCCGGGTCATGAATAAAACTGTGTAATGAAGAAACAAATCTATATGAATTAGTGTGTTGCGTTTGCGATCATAGTCACAGGTTGATCTTGGAAGTTGGTAAAAAATGCCCAAACAAGCAAATCATATGTGATGTTGCCGGTAATCGCTACGATTTGCTGATGATTCGGGTTTGCAACTGAAACTGGCTTAGGGCCCTGTGCAATCTTAACTGATCGCGATTACACAAGTATTGGTTGAATTTATTATAAAAACTAGGGTCATAGCCGTTACGTAGTTTGTGATTGTATGCAATAGTTAGCAGACAGTCGCATATGAATAAGAACTAACTCCTTGTCGATCGCCGTCGTGTTGATCGGCCAGCACAATGTCTGTTGCATTGCTTCATGGTTAAAACTAACCGGTTCTGTCAGTCCTGGGAAGAAAATTCCCTTTTGTTGATCATTTTTTGGTCAATCTTGCTGCTTTGTTCGACAATGACCGGGGTGGCTCAGGCCAGCCAGCCGGAGCCTTTTCATGTGCGCAACATGAATCCCTTCACCCTGTTGCATGGTCTTCCGGTGGCCACACCCTCCGAATTGCTTGGTGATCAACAAAACAGCCTCAGCCTGCAGTTGGATGTGGCCAACACCTCGATGGAGACCGTTGAGGAGAGTGAGCAGGTGACGCTGGATGGGGAGACCTACCGGCTGGCCCTGACCTGGCAACGGGGCATAGGTTCCGGATGGCAGGTGGGTGTCGAAGTGCCCTACCTCTCTCATCGGGGAGGCGGCCTGGACAGCCTGATCGAAAACTGGCACGACCTGTTTGGTTTTTCCAATTCGGACCGGGATGACTGGCAGCAGAATCAGTTGCGTTATCTCTATATCCGGGATGGTGTGACTGAAGTCGATATCCAGGAGAAGGTCAGTGGTATCGGCGATATACAGTTTCACCTCTCCCGGGAACTGAGTCTGGCGGATGAAGAGATGAGAGCTTCCGTACATATGGGCTTGAAGCTGCCTAGCGGGGATGAGGAGTCACTGCTGGGGAGCGGTGCACCTGACCTGTCGATCTGGCTTACGGGTTCCGATCGCAAATTACTTCCCGGTTGGCCCTTTGGCGGGTATGGCCATATGGGTGTGTTGTTGATGGGTAAGGCGGAGGTCCTTGAGGAGGATCAGCGAGAGTTTGTGTTGTTCGGAACCCTGGGAATCAACTGGCGGGTCTATCAATGGTTGGACCTGAAGGCCCAGGTCGATGCCCATACCCCGTTTTATCACAGCAGCTCGGATCAGCTGGGCGGCTCAGCGGTAATGCTGACATTCGGCGGAACCATTCCTTTGGAGGGTGGTGATCATATCGATCTCTCGCTGGGGGAGAACATGACCACCGATATGGTGCCGGACCTGATTTTCAACATCCGCTATGAAGCCAGGTTCTAAACCGGAATAGCGTTTACTGCCGTCAGTCTGCCTGCTGATCTGTTTTGTCTCGGCTTCTTCGGAGCGCCAATATGATCAATACAACACCGGCGGCGATAAAGGGCAGGCTGAGAATCTGTCCTGTGCTCAACATGACATCGGTGGTGTAAGCGGCTTGTTTGGATTTAACAAATTCAACCAGAAACCGGGTGGTGAAAACGCCAATCAGAAACATCCCGAAGATCAGTCCATCCTCAATCTTCAGGCGCATGCGTCGGTAGAACAGCATCAGTACGACAAAGATCAGCCCATAGCCTATCGCCTCATAGAGCTGTGCCGGGTGGCGGGGAATCTGGTCGATTCGCTCGAAGATAAAGGCCCAGGGGAGATTGGTCGGGGTGCCGTAGATTTCCGAATTAAACAGATTTCCCAGACGAATCAGCATGCCCACCAGCGCAGTTGGTATGGCAAAGCGGTCGAGTAGCCAGAGAAAAGTCTCACCGGACTGGCGTTTGTGGATGTAGAGCGCGAGGATTACCCCGAGCCCTCCGCCATGACTGGCTAACCCCCCCTCCCAGAAGGCGAGTATCTTCCACGGATTAGCCAGAAAATAGGCTGGATCATAAAGCAGGCAGTGGCCCAGCCTGGCACCGGCAATCGTCGCAATCACCAGATAGATGGAGAGGCGTTCCAGGTGCGCGGCATCCCGCCCATCATTTTGATAGATCCAATAGATGGTCTGATAGCCCAGAAGATAGGCCAGTGCGAAGAGCGCGCCGTACCAGCGAATCTCCAGCCCGGCAAAGGCAATCAGTGTGGGATCGGTATTCCAAACGATGAAATCGAGGGCTTGTTGCTCCATCTTGGGATCTTCCTGGGGGATAACTGCAGGGGTGAATTCTAATCAATCGCAGGCTGGATTGGCAGCTGTTTTACCCGGAAATGTCATCAGTGTTGTCAGATAGAGCAGAATCGCACAGAGTAAAACGATTTTGAAGCCAAACTGGATGGCGATCACTGTGGAGAGCCCGGCGCTGATCACCGAAGCATAGCCATTGATTCCCCAGGCCCAGGGTATCTGATCTGCCCGGTTCTGCTTCATGGCTGCGATCGCCAGTGGAAAAGGCATCCCCATGCAGATTGCCATCGGCGCAATCAGCAGAATGGTTATCGCGATTTTTATTGCCATCGGGAGGTGGATGAGGGCGTCAAACAGGTCAGGGAGCATCAGCAGATATCCCAGACCGATTGCGCACAGGACGAGTATCGCCTTGCCGGCGCTCTGTTTGTAGCGCTGGTTTTCGGAAAGTCGTTCGCTTAGATAGCTGCCCAAGCCTGAAAAACACAAAAAAGCTGTCAGGGATGCGGCGATGGCGTAGATCGGGTGATGCAGAAACAGCTGGAATTTTTGAATGGTGCCGATCTCAATCAGCAGAAACGCCAGACCGATGGCGCCGAAATAACCGATGACGGATCCGTTCAGGTTGTTGCGGTCGGATGGCGATGGGTTTTTTGGCATCAACAGCAGTGGTAGCAGGATCAGCAAACCGCTAAGCAGACCAGTGATCCCCAGACTGAGCAGTAACACCACATAACCCCACTCAATCAACGGCATGCCCCCACTGCCGCGTAGCTCCAAGGCTTCGATAAAACTCTGCCATTTAAAGAAGTGATTGAAGTAGGGACGATCATCTGTAGCGGGTCGCAATTCAAATTTATAGTTGTCGATCAGATTCTCCAGCTCACCCGAGGCAATTTGTTGGGTCGCCTGATAGAAACTGGCTTCGCTGAGCAGGTTGTAGCGATTGCTCTGCTCCGCTTTTAGTTGGTGGTGGTAAGCCTGGTCAAACAGACGCGTACGGCAGAACTGTTGCGTTTTCTCCAGCTCCTGGTTTGTGAACAGACCGTTCTTGATCAGTAGAGTACTGGTCTGCCAGTTACGAATCATCAGCAGACGTTTTTCGATGTTATCAAGTTGCCTCATCTGGAGAGCCTGGTGAGCGGTTGCAAACAGCTTCAGGCTGTCCCTGGGAGGCAGTTTGATCCAGCGGGTGATCGACAGAATACCGTCCGGACGCAACTTGGAGAGATAGAGTTGTATCGCCTCTCGGGTGTAGAGATAACTCTCATTGAGTGCATAAAGCCCTGATGAAGAGGCGCTGGCACCCTCGGTCAATGAGAGTTTGATCAGGTCATATTGCTGTTGATTCTCAAGCAGATAATCCCTGGCCTCTTTGATATGCAGCTGAGTGAACGGGTTGTCGTACACCGGTCCGGCAAAGGATCTGTAATCGCGGTTGACCAACTCTATGATCTGCGGGTTGAGTTCCAGGGCATCGATCGATTCAATCCGGTGGTAGTGAGCCTGCAACAGGTCTGAACCGGTACCGCTGCCGATCACCAGCAGCTTGTCAGGAGTTTTAAGATGATAGGCCAGCGCCGAGGTGGTCTGGTCGAGATAACTCAGCTCCTCGAGACGTTGAGGATAGCGGGTGATGGCACTCTGATTGTCCCCATCGATGAACAGACCGATCTGCTCTAGAGGTTCAGCCGTATTGAGCAGGCTCAGTCCTGGCGCATGCCGGAATGGTATCTGGGGATTGGTCACCAGGGTCAGATGGCCGAGCGGGCTGGTCCGTTGATCGATGATGCTGGCGCCTTTGACATTCAGGGTCTGGGCCAGCGCTTTGTAGGGCGAATAGTTGAGTTTGATCTCAGGGAGGATTGTGAAAAACAGTGCTGTGATCGTAACGGTCAGCAGCTGCAGGATCGCTTTAGGCTTGATCGCCGTTTCCCAAATCGCGATGAGTGAGGCAAGCACACCGGTCAGACTCAGGCTGACCAGCAAATATTGAGGCATCACGTAATAGATTGCGATCAAAGTGATGATTGCGCCCAGGCCGGCGCCGATCAGATCAGCCGCATAGAGTTTTGAGACTGTGCTGCGCGGATAGTACATGAACGTCATACAGATGGCTGAGGCGGCAAAGGCAAAAGGCAGGGCCAATAGCAGAAAGATCAGAATCAGTCTGAGTATCTGGGCTGGATTCCAAAACAACTCTTCGATATTGAAGCTGATCGATTGTGCGAGCATGAATCCGCTGATGCTGCTCAAGGCAAACAGCAGAAGGGCGAGAGCATAGAGCTGACTGAAGCGGCGTATTACGATGGCTGGCCTGAGGTAGAGCAGGCTGCCGCTGATACCGTAACCCAGCAGCGCCAGAGCGATCACCAGGTAGGCGAAATGGTGCCATTGAATGATCGAAAAGAGGCGCATCAGCAACAGTTCATAACCCAGTGCCGATGCGGAGAGCAGCATCAGTGAGAGATAGGGTGGCGAGCTTTTGCCGGTCACAACTCGGACTTGTTGATCAGCGGTACGAAGCGAACCGGCAGAACCTGCCGTACGGTCACTTCATTCTGCTGGTCCTTGTTCACCAATAGCAGTTGTTGGGTCATGAAACGGCTGCCCACCGGTATGATCATTTTGCCGCCGGGTTTCAGTTGTTCGATCAGTGGGGGTGGGATATGACTGGCTGCGGCAGTAACGATGATGATGTCGAAAGGTGCCTCTGAAGCCCATCCGTGATAGCCGTCCTCGATGGCCACCTCGACATTCCGGTAACCAAGCTTCTGCAGTCGAGCTTTAGCAAGCTGGCCTAATGGTTCGACGATCTCCATGGAGAAAACCTGTTTCACAAGCGGTGACATCACTGCAGCCTGATAGCCGGAACCGGTTCCGATTTCCAAGGCCTTATGTTGCGCTTGCGGCGCGATCAGATCGGTCATGATGGCAACGATGTAGGGTTGTGAAATGGTCTGTCCGTAGCCGATCGGCAAGGGTCTGTTTTGATAGGCTGAATGGCGTTGTGATTCTGGTACAAAAAGATGCCGGGGAACCGTTTTCAAGGCTTCGATGACCCGCTCATCAAGCTGTTTCTTCTCCAGGTGGTCACTGGTTTGACGCACCTCCCGCTGAATTGTTTGCACCATTCTCTGCCTTTCTTCAGTGTAACCCTGGTCCGTTTGCTGAGCTGTTAAGCCGGTGGCCACCAGGCTTATCAGCAGCGCTGTGAAGAGTTGTCGAGTCGTCAACATGAGCAGCTCCTACAGGCCCTAAGACCTTGAAGTTGTCTGATTCAGACGGATTGGAATAGATTGAGAAATCCTCTGGTCATTTCATTTTTCGTCATCCTGGCATATGCCGGGTTCCAGGAAATCCGGCACATAACTTTTCGATCTAACCGAAATGTGCAATCCTGATAACTTAAATATAGCTCGAAGTGAATCTGTGCAGTAAATTCGTCTCAACAGGCCTTGGCAGTTGGGCGCTATTGGTAAGCGCAGTTGGCGCCGTTGGGCAGGGTTTCCGATCTGAGCCAGGCGATGGCGCAATCTTCAGGATCATAATCACTACTTTGCTCGACCCGTCGCAACAGCTCATCCATCGATGCCGCAGTGCCGACATTGGCAAGGAAGAATTCTCTGAGGATTTGATCGAGCAGATCCACACCCAGTGAAAATTCCAAGTGTCTGAAGAAGAACGCCCCCTTCATGTAGGGGGCTGTACCGAACAGCCCATCCTGCAGAATATCGATCTGCTGGCATCCGGCCGGCCAGGCGATTTTGTTGCCACTGCTCTGTTGCAGTTGGGCCAGTCTCGCTGCATAAGATGCCCAGACCTGTTCACCAGATGCCTCACCGGCGATCGCACTGACGGCTCGTGCCGTTAGGTATGAGGCAAGGCCTTCAGAGAGCACGAAATCCTCCCAGCAGGCGATGCGCACACCGTTGCCAAACCAGCCATGTGCGGCTTCATGAACATGCACCCATGGATCGGATATCGAGCTTGAGGCGATATGCCAGAAGGGGTGGTGCTCCATGCCGCCGAACTGGCCTGGACCCCAATCGACCGAGACACTGGCAACAGCCTGACCGAACGGGTAGGGACCATAGGTCTGTTCATACCAGTCAAACGCATCACGCAGATAGCGACTACCGTCGAGCGCCTGCTGTTGCAGGTCCGCTGGATAGTAGACGCCTACCTCAGTACCGGCTGCGGTCGTTCCCAGATTGCTGAAGGTATAATCGCCTACCGACCAGGCCAACATGTAAGCCGGTGCATCGCTGATTACCGATGCCGGGTAGATCGCTTCAGAACCCGTTGGCGCGCCATTGATCTGCAGTTCATAGCCGCTTCCCTCTGCCGGTTCGGACTTGCATGGGAACAGATTGCCGCAGTAGTAGGGCCAGGTGAAACTCATGCCGCCATCCAGTAAACCGTTAAAATTACTCTGCAGGTTGAGGCTGTAATCGATGGAGAGTGTCACTTCAGCAGACGATGGGGGGACGCCGATATGCAGACTGCCGTTTTCGTTTCGGTAGTTGAGCTGGCGGCCGTTCGCCGTGACCTGTGCAATGATCAGATCGCCCGCCTCAAAGGAGGCGCCACTGGAGGTGGTTGAGCCCGCCAGCAGGATGTCCGCACTGCCTTGCATCGCATCGAGGTCGATGGTCAGGCTGGTGAGTAGGATATCCCGTTGCCAATCCTCTGTTGCCTGTGGTGTGGTGCTGTTCCCCGAGTCATCACCGCCACCACAGGCGGACAGCCACAATGCGAGGCTAACGGTTGCCGGGTAGAGTAGTCGTTGTCTGTTATCCGAGGTAGAACGCTTGGCCTTATCCACTGGCAGCTCTCTGAAATCAACACGCCAGCATTAATGATACTTGTTTATGAGAATAAAACCGCAAATGAGTGCCATTCACTGCGAAAAGCGCTAGCGATAAGGCTTCTTATTGCGGTGATTGGAATTGCGTTAACAGGCCCATATTTGCAGTTAATCTTTAAATAAAGGCCTGCCGCGCCACACTACATAATCGGATTGAAAGCGGTCAGACTGTCGAGCATGGTTGCATTCCCCAGACTGGTGCCAAACAGGGAGCTGAACTGACCCTGTTCACCATGCAGCGCGAGGTAGTTGAGCGCAACGCTCAAGACCAGCTGATTGACATTGTTGGCCGCCGGGCTTGAGCCGTTGTCCACCGCACCATCGGCGGTGAAATAGCCGATCTGCTGATGGCGCAGCTGCTCATCGGCGCTGGCGCCTGCCAGTGTGGGTTGGCCGGCCGGGTTGAACACTAGGAAGAAGGAGGCGGCGGTGGATTGATTATCACCGGTCCAGACTCCCTTGCCGCGACCGTCGGCCGAGTTGTCCAAGGTGCCGTTACTGGAGACTGAGCCGTCACTGAAGACATACAGCATCAACGGGGTGCCGATACGGGCGGCATACTCGATACAGGCCCCCATGCAGCGACCGGCTCGAAGATCCCGAATCTCCCCAACCGCACGGTCACCGGTGTGGTAGTCGTAGCCACCCATGGTGATGGTGCCGGCGCCGGCATAACCGTTGATGACCAGTTTCATGACTGAGGCGGTTTTGCGGAATTCACCGTCACCGTCGAACTCCTCCTGAGTGAAGATCGGGCCGATGATGTCCGGGTCTGCGGTGACATCCAGCGCCGCCGGATCGCCATAACGATCCACCAGGTCGGCACTCTTTACATAGCCGCAACGGACCAGCTCTTTGACGATCTGGTCGGTGGAGATGCCGGTGTTGACACTGTCCAGCTTCATATCGGAGATCCGCTGGATCGCCTCCATAACCGCAACCGCATCGGACTGGTCGAGCATGCCGACCAGCTTGCCGGTGTCCACCAGGCCGGTGGTGTCACTGGGACGATCGACTTTGGTAGGCCGCACGGCAGGATCGATCTGATCCGCCGGCGCCAGGGAGTTGCCACCCGAGTCCGAACTGCGGGAACCGATCAATGTCAGCAGTTCCCCATCGGCGCCGCAACGGTTGATCGCATACATCGGATTGTGGGGATTGTTGCCGGTATCGTTTTCCGAGCGGGCCGGAATGATCGCGCCATTGATATTGGCCCGATTGCCCACCGAGACCTTTTCCAGAATACCCCGCAGAAAAGCACTGTCAGAGTGAAAGGCCAGCCCCAGCTCACTGTTGATGAAGTCGTTCAGATTGGTATCAGGGTTGACGATCGAAGGCACCATGTCACCCGGCAGCCCAAGCCGGTTGTATCCCGCGGTGGTGAGGAAGTCGAGCTGACCTCCCTGGCGTCCGGCCAGGACGTTGGAACCGGCGATATTCGCACCGCCCGCCAGATCGAAACAGATGAACGGTATCTTACCGCCACCCAGGGTATCGATACCGCAGCTGTTCTTGAGAGTCTCAAGGTCCGGCGAGAGAGCGGCCCTGGCTTCACCGGGATTGGCAAACAACCCGAACAGGGAGGGGGTGGTGACCGCACCGAGACCGGCCATCATGCCCTGACGGATAAAATCCCTGCGGCTGACCGGGCGAGGGTGATCCGGGTGGAGCAGGGGGGCGTCCGGCGATAGGTTTTTCACTTTTCTACGCATCTTTATCTTTCCGTCTGGGTTTCTATTGCAGTAGCACTATGGCACTGCCCAGCAGTGAGGCACAGGCTGCCTTGGTTGCCTTTTCAGTTCGGTCCGCGGCACATTGACCGCTACAGCGGGCCAGTCCGACACTGCCGGTAAGCAGGCTCATCAATTCGCTCTCGACCATTGCAGGATCGGGTTGGGTGGTGAGATTCTCACCCATGAAATTGACGATCAGTGGGGATACCACCTGACTCTGCCAGGTCGCTGCAGCGATGTCGTTGGCGTTGACATTGAAATCGAATCCGGGGAAGAAGCCCGTTCTCAATGTGGTGTCGTCAACCATCGCGCTGCAGTATTCGATCGCCAGTTGCGAAACAGCCACCTGATGGGATGAGAGAAAGCCGTTGATCGCTTCCGCTGAGGGCAGTTGTTGCTTGATGGTGGTATAGGTGGTCTGTACCGCTTCAAGGGTCTGACTGACACCGGTGAGGGATGCCATGGTGGCGTTGATCTCATCGAAGGTGCGCAAGCCGACTGAGGAAGCCGGTTCACCATCAGACGGCTCTGCCGGGGGCAGTGCTTCAGGCTCTATGAAGACATTGGTGTGTTCACCCAGTCGCTCGAAGGTGAGGAAGAACTGATCGTTTTCCGAACCCTTCTCGGTGGCGATGGTGGTGCCGATGTTCGACAGCAACTGACCATTGAGCGTGTATTCCGAGTCGTTGATGGTGGTATCGAGGGTGGCATAGGCCTGACCAATGGCGGCCTCTTTACCATTGATACCGATACGCATCCCCTGAATCGGAATCGAGCCCGGCAGCACGCTCTCATCCAGGCTGATGAACTTCGGCTGACGGAACAGGTAGCTGTAGTTATCGAACTGGCTGACCTCGATCATCACATAGCTTTGAGGCAGGTTGAGCAGGCTGCTGACATTGAACAGCAGGAAGTACTTTTCACCAACACCCGCTTCGAAATTCTGTTGGATCTGTGCGGCATTCAATGCGCGGTTGTGGATTGCCAGCAGTCGCACCTTGCCCGCCCAGGGGCGATCGCCTGAGGCCTCATTTCCCAGTACCAGCGCGTAGGTGTCGTCCCAGTCGTTAAGATTGCCCGCTGCGGTCTCATCCAGGTCATCGGTGTGGATGCCGTTGACATAGACTTGGCGTCCATTCTCCGGGTCGAAAGTGACCACCACATGTTGCTCGGTGGCCTGCAGATCCTCGTCATCATCCGAAGTAGAGTGGGCTGGCTCACCGTTGCCGTCCGTGGTGCTGGAACGGTGCAGGAAGTTGTAGTTGTAGAGAGTCTGTCCCAGGGTGAAGTTGCGATCATCGGTACCTGCAGAGTAACTGATGATTCTGGCCGGACCCTCCTGGGTGACGTTGCTTGGCACTACCCAGGCCTCCACCGTATATTCACCGGTTGCCTGGATCAGCTGGCTGAGCTTGCGGCTGTCGCTGGTACTGCCTTGGGCCTTACCGGTTCTGAACTCCAGTCCCCAGCCTTCCACCCAGGTGGTGTCCCCACTCAGGGTCAGATTGATTGACGGATCCACACCGCTGGTGTCGTAGGCGGTGTTACCGCTGCCGGTTTTGAACTCATACAGTGCGATGACATCGTTCTCCTGGCGACTGCCGCCACTCGCCACCGTACCTTCCGGCAGGGTCAGCGCCCGACTCACCACCAGATCCGGGTCAACCGGAGTCGGCGAAATGCCGCTGGCCATGTCGTCGATCGCGGTCTCCATCTCCTGGGCATTGCTCGGGCAGTCATCCCAGCAGTTGTGCAGCTCGATCAGACGTTGAACCAGACGGGAGTTGGATGGGGTATCGAGATCAATCGAAGTCTTGACAGCCGCATAGGCGGTCTCCACATCCGCTGCGGCAAAATAGGGGGATTGGGGCGCAGCCGCATCATCAACGTGACATTCAGTGCAGTAGTCGGTCAGTAGCGGGTGGACATGACTGGCGAACAGGCTTGAATCGTCCGGGAAGACCTTGCTTTCCCCAACCACGTTTTCCGGCGGGGCTTCCAGTTCGATCTGTCGGCCCGCATTGGCGCCACCACCAACCCAGGACTCGATGTAGTTGGCGATGATGGTGGCACAGGCGCTATCGCTGGCCTCCCAGCAGTTGTGTCCAGCAGCGACCTTGGTGACCAGGGAAGACTCATCCGGTTCGCTGCGGTTGATAAAGGGATTGGCCGCCTCATAGGCCTGATTGACATCATCCTCGCGGACGAACAACGGTGCCTGACCACCGGCGTTGTGACAGGCGCCACATCGATTCTGTGCCCTCAAAGGCTCCCACACACTGACCCTGAACCCCTGTATATCACTGGTTCGGGCGGCCGGTCCGCTGTAGGTGCTGGAGGTGACCGTGGTCTCCTGCTGCGAATCGTTGGAGACCCCATCCTGGCACGCCTGCAGGCCGAACAGTGAGAGTGCCGTTAACAGCAGCCAGGTAGATCCGTTGATTCCCCGATGGTTTTTATATCCGTTTAACATGTTCACTGATCACTCTCCCGCACAATGGACGGCCGCTTGTGCGAACACGCTCTTCATGTTGTAACCGGATTTGAAACTGCTGGTAATTTCGGCGATCTTGCTGCGGTCCGCACTGTCCACCGGTGCACGCAGACAGACCGCCTGAAATGCCTTGGTGACCTGGCACTCGGCAAACGCGTCGCTGTTGGCCAGCTCCTCGCCCATCGACTTGGCGCCGAAACCGGTACCCGGCAGGCTGCTGTCCCAGCCCAGGCTGGCATTTGGCCCCTCCCGCCAGTAGTTATCCCAGCGATCGTCCGGTGTGGCATAACCATCTTTGAATACTGAGCTGTTGATCAGAAACTTAGGCTGAACGCTGCCCGGGGTATAGGCCAGAGCGCCGGTCTCCGGATCATCGGTATATTCAAAGTTGTAGTAGGCGTAGGCCTGTCCGAGGGGTTCCATACCGGCGTGGCAGCCGACACAGTTGTTAAAATAGACGCGGCTGTCACCACCTGGACTGCGCGATGCGTCCTGGCGTACACGGTCACTGGGGCGAGTTGGATCCTTGATCAGCTCCAGGTCCTTGCACAGATGGTTGAGCATGGTGAAGCGGAACATGCCCCGGTTGGTGCCATCGATGAAAAAGGCTCGCGCCGAGGCGCGGGTAGTGGTCACCCCAGCGGTGCCTTCAGGCGGCAGACCGGTGACACTCGATTGGGTGTTTTGCTGTAACACCTGTTTCAGATCGAGGCCCTGGTTTTCCATCGTCTCATAGTGATCGTTGTTACTGTTGGAGTAGGCTGGGGAGTTGCTGCCTGTGTAGATGATGTCCGCAGAGAGCAGCTGATTGAACGGTACCTCGTCGCGTACCATGCCGATCACGGTCGCCGTGTAGTCATTCAGGGGAGCAAAAGGGGTCTGGTCCTCATTGGTCCAGGGGGTCGCCCAGTTTTTCAGGGTAACGTTATAAAAACCCGGGTGTTCAATCGCCAACATGGCGGCGGCGAGCGGATCGTTGTTGTTATCGATCTCGTCGACCATTTGTGCCAGGGTATCGGCACTCGGGGGAACCCCGGCGATGCGATCATGCATACGCTTTGCCTGTTCCCTGGGGCCGGAGACTGCCGGCATCATCGTGCTTAGCGTCAGAATCAACGCAACCACCTTTACCGATGTTGTTGTAAAGTTTTTTCGAGCCGCAGATGGGTGTGTTTCCGACATATTGACTTGCCCCTAAATCCCTATTCTCTACACCGACGGCTGAATGCTCGGTCGGCTGAATGCAACGCTTTCCCTTCCTTCTATATCAGGGGCTGTTTTTGTCAATCCTAAGTCGCGGATTCGTGAACACTGTTTCTCCAGGTTGTGAACTTGAGCACTGATTGGGGTTTTCGATGAGGTAGACTCTCAAGTCCATGATTTTATTAGTCGATAGCAGAATTCAACTCTATCCAAAAGAGACCTCTGTCCGAGCTGCGACAATCATTTTTTAAGGGAACGGACTGTTTAATGAGACCAGTGAAATCCAAGCGGCTATTGAGTCCTCTGTTAGTGCTCTCAATGGTCATTTTGCTGTTCGGTTGCGGTGGCGGTGACAGTCAGGATCCAGACCCGGTGGTGGTCGACTATCCGGTCGCCTACGTCAAACGGCCGATCACGGAGGAGAGCACAACCGATATCCGGCTCAGTCAGGCCACCGAGACGGGTGGGGATCTCTACCTGAAAGACAATGCCTCTGCCGGGGCGGATGAGATCAATCTGACCGGAAATGTGACCGGCGGTGAAGGGGATGTACGGGATGTCTCGGTCTCATTTGATGGCATGAAACTGCTGTTCTCCCTGAGACTGCCGTTGATTGAGGATGCGGAGCCTGAGGATCAGCCCACCTGGAATGTCTGGGAGTACGATATCCCGGCGGCACAACTGAGACGGGTGATTGTCTCCGATATCACGGCAGAGGATGGGCACGACCGTTTTCCCCACTACCTGCCCGACGGACGCATCGTCTTCTCCTCGACCCGTCAGCGGCAGGCCAAGGCGCGTCTGCTGGATGAGGGCAAGCCACAATATCTGGCGATGGAACGGGCGGTGAATGAGCCGGCGATGGTGCTGCATGTGATGAATGCTGACGGTACCGACATCAACCAGATCTCATTCAACCGCAGTCATGACTTCTCACCCACGGTGATCTCCAGCGGCAAGATCGTATTCAGTCGTTGGGACAATGCGGACGGCAACAATGCGATTCACCTCTATCGCATCAACCCGGATGGTACCGAGCTGGAACTGCTGTATGGTCTGAACAGTCACGACACCGGTACCGACGGCAGCACCATTCAGTTCATGCGCCCCCAGGAGATGCCGGATGGCCGGATCCTTACGCTGATCCAACCTTTCGACGGAACCCAGGAGGGTGGGGCGCTGATCTTCATCGATGCCGAGACCTATATCGATAACGAACAGCCAACCTGGGACAACCAGGGGATGACCGGGCCTGCCCAGAGCAATGCCACAAACCACGAAATTCCCACCGATGGTACGATCACCATGGGCGGACAGCTACGCAGTGCCCACCCCTTGTTCGACAACACCGACCGGTTGCTGATCAGCTGGAGCCCCTGCCGTGTGATCGAGGATGAACGCATCGTTCCCTGCAACGATGAACGATTGGCCGATCCGGCCGTTGAGCAGGCGCCTCCCCTCTACAGCCTGTTCATCTACGATCCGTCGAAACAGACCCAACTGCCGATCGTGAAACCTCAGGAAGGGGTTATCTACAGCGACGTGGTTGTGGCGGTTGAGCGTTCCGAGCCGCTGATCATCCATGACAAGACAGCCGGTATCGATCTGGATCCGACTCTGGTATCTGAGAAGGCGGGTCTATTACGTATCCGCAGTGTTTATGACCTGGATGGTGTGGATAGCGCAGAGCCGGATATCGCTACCCTGTCCGACCCCACGCTGACCAGTGCCGACAATCGGCCGGCCCGCTTTCTGCGCCTGATCAAGCAGGTTACCCTGCCAGACGACGATGTGCTTGAGTTCTCCAACTCCGCCTTCGGCGCCACGGCTCAGTTCGGCATGCGTGAAGTGCTGGGCTATGCACCGATCGATCCCGATGGGTCGGTACAGGTCAAAGTCCCGGCCAATGTACCGGTCAGCTTCAGCGTACTCGACGCAGACGGTCGGCGTACCGGCGAGGTGCACAGTTTCTGGTTGCAGTTCAGGCCAGGTGAGGTGATCGAATGCGGCGGTTGCCATGCCGGCGACAGTCCACTGGCTCATGGTCGTCTGACGGCGGCGCCACCCAGTGTGAACAGCGGCAGCCTGGAGACCGGACAGCCCTTCCCCAATACCAATCCGGAACTCTGGACCGATGTGGGCGAGACCATGGCTCAGACCCGCAATCGTCTGCAGTGTAGGGCCGGCTCCTGTGATCCGGAGTTGGATCTGGTGTTTGAGGATGTCTGGAGTGATCCTGCGATGCGCCAGCCCGATTCGCCATTCACCTATCGGTACGCCGATCTGGACACTCCGAATCCACTCAATGATGCGCTCTGCACCTCCAGTTGGAATGAGCTGTGCCGTGCCATGATCCATTATGAGCGGCACATCCATCCGCTCTGGTCTCTATCCCGGCTGATACTGGACAATGAAGGGAATACCCTTGAGGATCGTACCTGCAATGTCTGTCACGATACGGACGATGCCGGCGAAACCGTGGTGCCCGATGCCCAGCTCGATCTGAGTGACGGCCCATCTGAAGATGAACCGGAACACTTCAGTGCCTATCGGGAGCTGCTGTTTGCCGATAACATGCAGGAGGTCGTGGATGGCCTGCTGGTGGATATATTGGTGCCTGCGGTGGACGAGAACGGAAATCAGCTGTTTGAAACGGATGAAAACGGGGAGCTGGTTCTTGATGGTGAGGGAAATCCGATCCCTCTGCCCGATGTTCCGGTGCCGGTGCCTGGCGGGGCCTCGATGGTTGCGGGTTCTGCCAACGACAGCCGCTTTACCGAGGTTTTTGAAGTGGGTGGCGCGCATGCGGGCTATCTCACGGATGCGGAACTGAAACTGATCTATGAGTGGCTGGATATCGGTGCGCAGTACTTCAATGATCCATTCCTTGCACCTGCGGATGACTGACGCTTGAGACGGTTTAGTAAAATTCCATTGCGCATCGGCGGGCTGCTGCTCGGGCTATTGCTTTCCTGGCCAATGCTGGCGGAAGAGACACCGATGCGGGTACAGGTCTTTGCCCCTTTTATCGAGATGCATACCGGTCCAGGAGCGGTCTATCCTGTCCACCATGTGGCCGAACGGGATGAGTGGGTGGTGATTCACAAGCGTCGCACCGACTGGTTTCTGGTGGAGACCCGCAGAGGCAAGCAGGGTTGGGTGGCGATCGATGAGATGCGCCAGACCCGCCTGGAGGATGGTACCCCTTTACCGTTGACGGCCTACTCCGAGAAAGATTTTCGTGATCGTACCTGGGAGTTCAGTTTCTACGGCGGTGACATGGAAGGTGCGGCCCTGCTGGGACTCTACGCGGGTTATGCCTTTAACGAGAATCTTTCCACCGAGGTCAGCTTCTCCCAGGCGCTCGGGGACTTCTCCAGTGAGTATCTGTTTGATGTCAATCTGGTGTCCCAGCCCTTTCCGGAGTGGACATTCAGCCCCTTCTTCACCCTTGGCGGTGGTGTGATCCGCACCAACCCAAACGCTACCCTGGTGGAGACTGAGGACCGTACAGACACTACCGCCCATGTGGGTGCCGGATTGAAGGTCTATATGACCAGGCGTTTCTTCCTTCGCGGGGAGTTTCGTCACTATGCCGTATTTACCAGTCGTGATGAGAATGAGGATTTTGACCAGTGGAAAATCGGACTCGGTTTCTTTTTCTGAGTACAGCAGCCCTGCTGGGTCTGTTTAACCTCTCTACCGGCCAGGCGGAGGAGCAGCTGCTTGGCGAAAACCTGCGTGAAGAGTTGCTGGTGGAGCCCGAGATCGCCCGTCGGGAGATCACCGAACCCAATTTCGATGAAGAGGATTTTGAGATCGGAGTGTATGCCGGGCTGATGAACATCGAGGATTTCGGTACCAGCGCCGCCTATGGTTTGCGGCTCGCCTATCATGGTACGGAGTCGATCTTTCTTGAGGCGGCCATTGGCACTTCCGAAGCCAACGAAACCAGTTATGAGCAATTGAGCGGCGATGTTCAGCTGCTCACCGACAGTGAGCGTCGCTTTACCTATTACAATCTCTCCGCCGGTTACAATATTCTACCCGGAGAGGTATTTCTCGGCGGCAAGTATGCCTATAACAGTCAGTTCTATCTGATTGGCGGGATCGGCACGACACGCTTTGCCGGGGATGATGAATTCACTGTGAATGTGGGTGCAGGCTATCGCTTGCTGATTAATGATTGGCTGACCATCCATCTCGATGCCAGGGATCACATGTTCGAATCGGATTTGCTCGGCGAGAGCAAAACCACCCATAACTTCGAACTCACCGGTAGCCTGAGCTTTTTCTTTTGAGGTATAGATAACGTGAAGATGAACTCCTTGCTGTTGAAGCGAATCTTGAAATCCACCCTGCTGCTTGGTCTGCTGACCAGCTTCACGGTTTCACTCGCCGCCACGGGCGACACCACCCCGGCACCGGACTTCACCCTGAAGAGCCGTAGTGGGGAGAACATCAAACTGAGTGAACTGCGGGGCAATGTGGTGATGGTCAATTTCTGGGCCTCCTGGTGCGGTCCATGCCGTCAGGAGATGCCTTTGTTGCAACAGCTCTATGATCGCTACCAGGGGATGGGATTCACCCTGCTTGGGGTCAATGTGGATGAGCAGCCAGCCGCAGCACAGAAGATGCTGAAAGAGATTCCGGTCGACTTCCCGATCCTCTACGACAGCAGCAACCAAGTGAGTAAACAGTATCAGGTGAAAGCGATGCCCAGCACCTTTATGGTGGACCGGGATGGCAACATCCGGCATCTGCATCAAGGTTACAAACCTGGATACGAAGATGACTATCAGCAGCAGATCCGGGCATTGCTGAAAGAGTGAGGCAAGTTGTCATGTTAACCAATCATCGTCTGCTGCCGGTTTTGCTTCTGCTGGCGCTCAGCGGATGCAGTATCGAGCCTTGGGTGCAACCCTATGAACGGGCGCGCCTGGCGGATCCGATCATGAGCTTCGAGCGGGATCCGGTAGCCAACGGATTCCGTCACCATGTCTACCAGACCAGAGAGGCGGCCCGTGGCGCCGAAGGTGGTGGAGGAGGCGGCTGTGGCTGTAATTAAGCCTCGTGCGCTGACACAAAGGATCGCTTCGCTGCTCTCTTCCGGTCGTCTCTGGCTGCTGCTGATGCTGGTGTCTCTGCCCGGATTCAGTCTGTTTGCCACGGTCCTGCCGGAGGATCGGGCCGACGTCATGTACCACCGTTACGATGGAGGCGGTGTCGAGGTGGATGGTCCCTCGATCCTGGTGCGTAAATCGGTGATGGATACGGTTTCATTGAGCGCCAACTACTATGTGGACTCGATCTCCAGTGCCTCTGTGGATGTGGTCTCCACCGCTTCGCCTTACACCGAAGAGCGCACCGAGAGCAGCCTCTCACTGGACTATCTGCACAACAAAACCCTGATGAGTCTGGCGTTGACCAAAAGTGACGAGAGCGACTATCTCTCCGAGACCGGCAGCGTCAGCATCAGCCATGACATGTTCGGCGATCTGACCACTGTCTCCCTGGGCTACTCGGTTGGCAATGACGATATCAGTCGTAATGGGGATGCGGATTTCGGTGATCAGGTGAAACGCCAGAACTACCGGGTAAGCCTGAGTCAGATCTTGACCAAGAACACGATTCTGGGGGTTGGTTGGGAGACCATCACCGATGAGGGTTTTCTCAACAACCCCTATCGCTCCTATCGTTATCTGGATCCCCTGGCCGGGAATGGCTTCAGCTATCTGCCGGAGGTCTATCCACGTACCAGAACCAGCAACGCGCTGGCATTCAGGTTGAAATACTACCTGCCGTATCGGGCGGCTCTGAGCAGTGAGTATCGCTACTTCAACGATACCTGGGGTATTGACGCCAACAATTTCGAGCTGGCCTATACCCACCCATTCAGGGAGAAGTGGATCTTCGATATTCGCTACCGCTACTACACACAGGATGGGGCCGATTTCTACAGTGATCTGTTCTCCCGGCGCGCCCCCCAGACCTACCTGGCGCGGGATAAAGAGTTGAGCAGTTTTCAGAGCCATACCCTGGGGCTGGCGATGAGCTATGAGATCAAACCGGGCTTCCTGCAGTTCGTCGATCGCGGCACACTCAATCTGGCCTATGACTACATCCGCTTCAACTACGACGATTTCCGCGACCTGACCCGGGGTGGGGTAGTCGGCGAAGAGCCCTTCTACTCCTTCTCCGCCAATGTGATCAAGGCTTATGTCTCGATCTGGTACTGATACCTGAATCAATTGGGTGCGGCTCTGCCGCACTTCCAGTCCGGCTTCAGCCACGATCGTTTAAAGGGATTGGCCTACAGTTTGTCAGAGAATAAACCGCAAATGAACGCGAATCACCGTAAAATGTCGCGAATAGTCGTAGGGTGGGGCCCTGCCCCACCATGAGAGGCAAAAGAACCGCAAGTTTTTTCCGGTTTTAACCATTTCGGTGGGGCTGGGCCCCACCCTACGATTGGGGGAGAGGGCTTTTGATACTGATATCAAGGATGATTGTGAGTAAACGGACCGCAATGATTTGATCCAGGTTTAACACTGTTATATTCAGCTTACCGGTCTCTGTCGGTTCAATGTAAACACCTCATCATCTGATTCATCAACTTCCCCGCAAGATGAGAGTAGGATCTGAAAACGGTAATCAAAACCCTGCAACCCCTGATTCTTGCACGCTTCTGTGTCATAATCGGCGGCTGAATTTTTCTGCCCGGTGCAGCCACAACTGAGCTGGGCTGACTTTTTATATCCCCATTGAGAGGTTGATAGCGATGAGTTTCTTTATTTCCGATGCCATGGCGGAAGCGGCACCCGCCGCCGGTCAGGCTGATGCGATTACCGGTTTACTGCCATTGGTGATCTTTGGCGCGGTGCTCTATTTCCTGATGATTCGTCCCCAAATCAAACGTCAAAAAGAGCACAAAAAGCTGGTTGAAAGTCTGTCGAAAGGGGATGAAGTGGTAACCGCTGGCGGCGTAGCCGGAAAGATTTCCGATCTGGGTGAGAACTTTATCCTGGTCGAAATCTCTGAAGGCACTGAGGTCAAGGTCCGCCGCTCGGCTGTGGAGACCGTAATGCCCAAGGGGTCACTGAAAGAGCTCTAGTCCTCCTCAGGCAAGCGGGGGCAGCCTCTGCGGGTTGCCCATTTATTGATGGTTAAACTGAATTAGAAAAACACAATGAACCAATATCCAATTTGGAAGAATCTGATGGTTCTGGTGGTGGTCCTGCTGGGTGCGCTGTATGCGCTGCCCAACCTGTTCGGTCAGGATCCCTCCATGGAGATCTCGGCAACCCGTGATGCGGTGGTGGACCAAACCACCCAGAGTCGGATCGAACAGGCACTGGAGAAGTTGGGCATCAGTGCTAAAGGGATGGAGATGCAGCAGCAGAAACTGCTGGTGCGTTTCAACTCCTCGGAAGATCAGCTGAAAGCGATGGATCACATCGCCGCAGCTCTGGGTGAAGATTATACTGCAGCGCTGACACTGGCCCCCGATCTGCCCGATTGGCTGATCGGTCTGGGTGCGGAACCCATGTATCTGGGTCTCGACCTGCGGGGAGGCATCCACGTGCTGATCGATGTGGATATGGAGTCCGCCATCACCCAGGCGGCAGAGCGTTACAGCAGCGATATCCGCACCCTGCTGAGGGAAGAGAAGCTGCGCTATGTCCGCATCAGCCGTGAAGATGAACGGGTTGTGGTGAAATTCAATACCGCTGAAAAGCGGGATCAGGCGATCGAACTGATCGGTAACGAATTCCGCAATCTGAATGTCAAGGATGTCGACCAGGAGGAGGCCTTCCTGGTGGAGGTCAGCCTCTCCCCGGCTGAGAAGCAGGAAGTTCAGCGATTTGCCCTGCAGCAGAACATCACCACCCTGCGTAATCGTGTCAATGCCCTGGGTATCTCAGAGCCTTCCATCCAGCAGCAGGGGGTACGACGTATCGTTGTCCAGCTCCCCGGTGCCCAGGATCCCGGCAAGGTGAAGGAGATCCTCGGTGCCACCGCCACCCTGGAGTATCGTCTGGCGGATACCGAACACAGTGTCGAGGATGCGGTCAACGGGCGTGTACCGCCAGGCGCCAGCCTCTACTACGAGCGTGATGGCCGGCCGGTATTACTGAAAAAACGGGTGATCGTCACCGGTAACCAGATCGTTGACGCCTCCTCAGGCCTGGACCAGCAGAGCGGCTCACCCGCCGTGTTTGTCAGTCTGGATGGGGTGGGCGCCAAGCGCATGCGGCGCATGACCAATGAAAATGTCGGCCGGCCGATGGCGGTGGTGTTCATCGAGAACCGTACCACCACCCGTATGGTCGACGGCAAGGCGGTAAAGGTGAAACGCAAGGTGGAGGAGGTCATCTCCATTGCCACCATTCGTGAGCCCTTTGGCCGCCGCTTCCAGACCACCGGACTCGACACCACGGAAGAGGCCCGGGATCTGGCCCTGTTGCTGCGCGCCGGTGCCCTGGCTGCACCGATCGAAATCGTCGAGGAGCGGACCATCGGACCCAGCCTGGGACAGGACAGTATCGATCAGGGCTTCGCCTCTGTGATGATCGGCCTGGCATTGGTGATGGTCTTCATGGCGGTCTACTACCGGGTCTTCGGACTGGTGGCGGATATGGCCCTGGTGATGAATCTGGTGTTGATCGTGGCCATTCTGTCGCTGTTGCAGGCCACGCTGACGCTGCCGGGTATTGCCGGTATCGTGCTCACCGTCGGTATGGCGGTGGATGCCAACGTGCTGATCTTCCAGCGTATCCGTGAGGAGATCGCCAACGGCAATTCACCCCAGGCGAGTATTCAGGCCGGTTATGAGAAGGCGTTTTCAACCATCATCGATGCCAACATCACCACCCTGATCGCGGCGGTGGTGCTATTCAGTTTCGGTACCGGTCCGATCAAAGGCTTCGCCGTAACCCTGGCGATCGGTATTTTAACCTCCATGTTTACCGCCATTATCGGCACCCGTGCCGTGATCAACTGGATCTACGGTCGTAAGCGCGTGCAATCCCTGGCGATTTGAAGAGGCTAAACAGATGCAGATATTGAAAAAAGGCACTTATCTCGATTTGATGGGGAAACGCAAGCTGGCGATCTATTTCTCCTCTGTGCTGCTGCTGATCGCACTGGGTGCGATTATCGCGCGGGGGCTCAACCTGGGCATCGATTTCACCGGTGGTACCCTGGTCGAGGTGAAATACCCTGAAGCGATTGAGCTTGCGGTTGTTCGCGAGGCTTTGAATCAGAATGGTTTCTCGGAAGCGGTGGTGCAGCACTTCGGCACTCCTCAGGAGGTGTTGGTCAGACTGGCTCCCCAGGAAGGGATGGAGAGTGCTGAGCTGAGTGATCGCGCCTTCCGCGCCATGCAGGGTATTACCTCTGACGCTGAACTGCGACGGGTGGAGTTTGTCGGTCCCCAGGTGGGTGAAGAGCTTACCGAGCAGGGTGGCCTGGCCATGCTCTACGCCCTGATCGGCATTCTGATCTACGTCGGTTTGCGGTTTGAGTACCGCTTTGCGGTCGGTTCGGTGATCGCCCTGGTACATGACGTATTGATCACAGTCGGCTTCTTCGCCCTGTTTCATGTGGAGTTCGATCTGCCGGTCCTGGCTGCGGTCCTGGCGGTGATCGGTTACTCACTCAACGACACCATCGTGGTGTTTGACCGCATCCGTGAGAATTTTCGCAAGATGCGTAAAGGTGAGACGGTCGAGATCATCAACACCTCGGTCAATCAGACCCTCTCCAGAACATTGATCACATCCGGTACCACCTTGCTGGTGTTGGTCGCTCTGTTCCTGTTCGGTGGTGAGATCATTCACGGTTTCGCTCTGGCCTTGATCGTGGGTGTGGTGGTCGGTACCTATTCTTCCATCTATGTGGCCAGTAGCTCAGTGATATCCATGGGCGTCAGCCGAGCTGATCTGATGCCGGTGAAAAAGGATGATGAGGTAGTGGATGAGACGCCCTGAGGGGGCGTAACAGGGAGAGTATCCCACAAGCCGATGCAGACAGATCGGTTCTTATTGCTGGTTGAAGTTGATCGCGGGCCCATACATGATGGGCCTGCAATAACCAGTCAGAGGTGTGAATCGCTGTTACTTCAGCTGCGATTTTTTACCGCTTCGAATAGCCTCCGTATTCTCGTCCTGTGAGGTCATTAAGATCTCGGCGGATGATGTTTCCAGGCACTCTTTCCCTAACTGCATTGAGACATCCATCAGTCCACTCATCACATCACGCATGACCAGCTCAAGCGCTCGGTCACTCAGAGTTTTCTTCTTTTTAAGGTCTTCTAGCATCTGCAATTGCCCATCTGGGTGAGAGATTATCTACACTCCAACTAACGGTTATTTGGGGCAATTCTTGAGCGGCAGATAGACTGCTACCTGCAATCTGTGAACCGGGTTCTTACGCCTGGGAATTAAGCGGTGAGTTTGTCATTCAGATGGGGGCGGATGCGTCTCAGCATGGCGTTGTGGACCTTCACATTACCGGCAATCACATTCCCGGTCTCCAGGAAGCGCTCTCCACCACCAATATCGGTGACCAGGCCACCGGCTTCCCTGACCAGTACTGCACCGGCGGCAAAGTCCCATTCACTGAGACCAAGTTCCCAGAAACCATCAGTCCGGCCGGCGGCCAGATAGGCGAAATCGAGGGCGGCTGAGCCGGGACGACGGATGCCGGCGCTGTCTTTGATCAGATCGCGCAGCATACCCATGTAGTTCTCTTCGAATCGGAAGTCCCGATAGGGGAGTCCGGTGCCCAGCAGGGCGCCATCCAGACTCTTGCGTTTGGAGACCCTGATTTTATGATCGTTGAGCAGAGCCCCTTCACCACGACTGGCGGTGAACATCTCTTCGCTGATCGGATCGTAGACCACGCCGAGTTCCAGGCGGCCTTTGACCTTCAGTGCAATGGAGATGGCAAACTGGGGGAAGCCGTGCAAAAAATTGGTGGTGCCGTCGAGGGGATCGATGATCCACTGATAGTCGTCGCCGGCCTGCAGGCCACTCTCTTCAGCGAGAATGCCATGGCTGGGAAACTTCTCCCGCAACACATGGATGATCGCGGCTTCCGCATTGCGGTCCACTTCAGTGACGAAGTCGTTACTACCTTTGTCGGCGATGGTCAGTCGGTCGATCCGATTGAAGTTACGGGTGATCACCTTACTGGCCTCGCGGGCAGCACGTACAGCTATATTTACCATGGGATTCATGGGCGGCGAGGATACAGCATGTGGCTGGCGGGATAAACACTTTCTTCCGGATCCCAATCGTCCGGCGGTGAAATCTCTCATTTTCAGGGCTTCTGGTCTGCCCTTACTACCCAATGTGGCTCCTGACCCGTCGAAACCCAATTTCTGCTGGCACGCCTTGCGGTCAGCCCCCAAAAAGAGCTGCTGTTTGGCAGAGACTCCATGATGGCATAGAGCAGCTACAATCGAATCATCGATTCAGGTACTCTTACCCGGTTATGCTGAACAATATCCGAATCGTGCTGGTCGATACCAGCCACCCGGGCAATATCGGTGCGGTTGCCAGGGCGATGAAAAACATGTGCCTCTCCCAACTCTATCTGGTCAATCCGCTGCAGTTTCCTGATGCGGAAGCCACTTCCCGCGCTTCCGGAGCCGATGACCTGCTGGATCGGGCCAAGGTGGTGGAGACGCTGGATCAGGCACTCGATGGCTGCCGTCTGGCGGTTGGCACCAGTGCCCGGGCCCGAACCGTCAACTGGCCCGTCACATCCCCCAGAGAGTCGGCGCAAAAACTGGTGGCTGAGGCGGCACTGGGGGATGTGGCCTTGGTATTCGGCCGGGAGCGCTCCGGCCTCACCAACAGCGAACTGGATCGCTGTACTTTTCTGGTACACATTCCCACCAACCAGGAGTACAGCTCTCTCAATCTCGGTATGGCGGTTCAGGTGTTGAGCTACGAGGTCTATCTGGCGCACTTGCAGAAAACCCCTGCCGAGGCAGAGCCAGCCAGGGATCTGGCCACCGCGGATATGCTGCGGAGCTTCCATAGTCACCTGGAGCAGGCACTGGATGATATCGGTTTTACCGATACCCGGCAGTCGGAAAAACTGCTCAGACGACTGCGCAGTATGTTTCAACGGGCGCGGCTCGACAAAGACGAGGTCAACATCCTGCGGGGTATTTTCAGTGCGATGCAGGGGCGTAAATCGATGCGCCGCTAAACGGCTCGGTAATCGCACCTTTTCGCTCTTTGGGGTCAAGTTAATATATCTTATAAAAACAAACAGTTAGTTTGTTATCTCATGTCTGGCATGGAACTGGATTGATCAATACCCTAGTATTTTGTGCGGGATTGTGGATAATCTGCTCCCCTCATGCCACCATTATGCTTATGGAACCTCTGTTTCATACCGAATCCGGCCTGTTCTAAAGACAGCCCGATTGCACTTTCTGGACGCATAGAGTGGCCTCACCGTTAACACAACCAGTCGTAGGTAAGCAGTTGCAAGAATCAGGAGAACGTAAAGTTTCACGCTGGAAAGAGGATATCCAGAGTGTTTTCGAGCGTGATCCTGCCGCCCGCAATGCCTTTGAGGTGATCACCACCTACCCGGGTGTGCATGCGGTGATCTTTCATCGCCTCTCACACGGGTTATGGAATATTGGGCTGAAATGGCTGGCGCGGATCATCTCCAATCTTGCCAGATTGCTGACCGGGATTGAGATCCATCCGGGCGCGGTGATCGGCAGACGGTTTTTTATCGATCACGGCATGGGTGTGGTGATTGGTGAGACAGCGGTGATCGGTGACGATTGCACCCTCTATCATGGCGTGACCCTCGGTGGCACCAGTTGGGAGAAGGGCAAACGACACCCGACCCTGCACAACGATGTAGTGGTTGGTGCCGGTGCCAAGGTACTCGGCCCCATTGATGTCGGTGAAGGGGCCAGGATTGGTTCCAATGCGGTGGTGGTGAAAGATGTTCCTGATGGGGCCACGGTTGTGGGTGTCCCCGGTAAGTTGATTACACCGAGCAAGCCTGAGACCAACGGCCACCGGGAAGAGATCGCCAAAAAGATTGGTTTCGATGCCTATGGCGCAACCAAGGATGCCACCGATCCAGTGGCGCATGCCATCAATTGCATGCTGGATCATATCCACGTCATGGACAACAAGATGCAGTCGATGTGCGAGGCGATGAAAAAGCTCGGTATCGATGAGGATGGCACCCGGCTGCCGGATCTGGATTCCTGCGAGATCATCTCCACAGCAGATGAGCTGAAAAAGTTGGATGAGGTCTCCACCGAAGCTGAGAAAACCACCGAATGATCAGGGTGGGATAATCTTGACTAATTTGGTTGGGAATGTATATTAGCGTTTGGAAATATTCATGGAGCTGACGAAGTGAAGCTGACCACAAAAGGCCGTTATGCGGTAACTGCAATGTTGGATCTTTCACTCCACTATGGAGAGGGTCCGATCACCTTGGCGGATATTGCCCAACGGCAGGGTATCTCGCTCTCATATCTGGAGCAGCTGTTTTCACGCTTACGCAAAAAATCCCTGGTTGCCAGTGTTCGCGGGCCCGGTGGCGGATACAGTCTGGGACGCAATGCAAATGAGATCTTCGTTGGCGAAGTCATCTCGGCGGTTGATGAGAATATCGACACCACTCGCTGTAACGGCGCCCACAACTGCCAGAACAATGAACGTTGTCTGACCCACGATCTGTGGTCGGATTTGAGTAATCAGATATACGGCTATCTCAACAAAATAAGCCTTCAGGATTTAATGGACCGTCAGGCGGTTCGTGAAGTTGCCGAGCGACAGGGGCAACCGGAGCAGGAAGCGAATCCGGGCATGGATGTTTCAATGACAGATATGTCCAGTGGTCCTGCCGGGGCCTGATCAGTTCTAGAGTCGGAGTTTGAGATGAAGTTACCCATATACATGGATTATTCGGCAACCACGCCGGTTGATCCCCGTGTTGCGGAATTGATGTACAGCTATCTGACACCGGATGGTGATTTCGGCAATCCTGCCTCGCGCTCCCACGCCTTTGGCTGGGCTGCAGACGAGGCGGTTGGCAAAGCCCGGCGACAGGTGGCGGATCTGGTCAATGCCGATCCGAAAGAGATCGTCTGGACTTCCGGCGCGACCGAGTCCAACAATCTGGCGATCAAAGGTGTTGCTGAATTCTACGTCAAGAAGGGCCGCCACATCATCACCTGCAAGACCGAACATAAAGCGGTACTTGATACCTGCCGACAGCTTGAGCGTCAGGGTTATGAAATCACCTATCTCGATCCTGAGCCGAACGGCCTGATCGATCTGCAGAAGCTTGAATCGTCCCTGCGGGAAGACACCATTCTGGTCTCCATCATGCACGTCAACAATGAGATCGGTGTGATCCAGAACATCGAAGCGATTGGCGAGATAACCCGTGAGCGCAAGATACTGCTGCATGTGGATGCCGCACAGAGTGCCGGTAAGGTGCCGATCGATCTGCAGAACCTGAAGGTCGATCTGATGTCTTTCTCCGCACATAAAATCTATGGACCCAAAGGCATCGGCGCCCTCTACGTGAGGCGCAAGCCGAGAGTCCGTCTGGAGGCCCAGACCCATGGCGGTGGCCATGAGCGGGGGATGCGTTCCGGTACGTTGGCAACCCATCAGATCGTCGGCATGGGTGAGGCTTTTCGCCTGGCTCAGCAGGAGATGGCGGCTGAGAACGAACGAATTCTCGGCTTGCGGCAACGACTCTGGGACGGTATCAAGGATATGGAAGAGGTCTATTTGAATGGTGACGAGAGCCATCGGGTGGCCGGTAACCTGAACGTCAGTTTTGCGTTTGTCGAGGGGGAATCCCTGATCATGGCGCTTAAGGATCTGGCGGTCTCTTCAGGATCCGCCTGCACCTCAGCCAGCCTGGAGCCAAGTTATGTACTGCGCGCACTGGGGCGTGAGGATGAGCTGGCGCACAGCTCGATCCGCTTTACCCTGGGACGCTTTTCCACTGTGGATGAGGTGGATTACGCGATCAACAAGATCCGTAGCGAAGTGGAGCGACTGCGGGAGCTGTCGCCTTTATGGGAGATGTTCAAGGACGGCATCGACCTGAAATCAATTCAATGGGCTGCGCACTAAGCGCGTCATTACGAGGTTAGATTATGGCTTACAGTGACAAGGTCCTGGATCATTATGAAAATCCACGTAACGTGGGTGCCTTCGATAAAGAAGACACTCAAGTCGGTACCGGTATGGTCGGTGCGCCGGCTTGTGGCGATGTGATGCGTCTGCAGATCAAGGTCAATGACGATGGTGTGATCGAAGATGCCCGGTTCAAAACCTATGGTTGCGGCTCTGCGATCGCATCCAGCAGTCTGCTGACCGAATGGGTCAAGGGCAAAACCCTGGATCAGGCACAGGAGATCAAGAATTCAGAGATTGCCGAAGAGCTGGCGCTGCCGCCGGTCAAGGTTCACTGCTCGGTTTTGGCGGAAGACGCCATCAAGGCCGCGATCAAGGACTATTCGGACAAAAACGAGAAATAATTTCGGCACTGTCCACTGCCGATCTGATAGAGTAGAGACATGGGTATCACGATCACAGAAGCCGCCGCACAGCGTGTACAGAACTTCCTCGTCAATCGGGGTAAGGGAATCGGCATACGTCTGGGTGTCCGCACCTCAGGTTGCTCCGGCATGGCTTACGAAATGGAGTTCGTCGATGAAATACACGATGATGACCAGGTGTTTGAAGACCGGGGTGTGAAGGTCATCATCGATGAGAAAAGCCTGGTCTATCTGGATGGCACCGAGGTGGATTATGCCCGGGAGGGGTTGAACGAAGGCTTCAAGTTCAACAATCCCAACGCCAGTGGCGAATGTGGTTGCGGTGAAAGTTTCACGGTTTAGAACATCATTAACAAAGGATAAGGGACGGCTGCCTTAGGGCAGCCGTTTTTTTCGATATGCTGGATTTTTCGAAAAATTACTTTGATCTTTTTGGACTGCCTGTGGGCTATATTGTGGATGCCTCCTCCCTGGCGGATCGCTATCGCGATCTGCAACGGGTGGTGCATCCGGACCGATATGCCAACGGCACTGAACAGGAGCGACGTCTCTCCGTTCAGGGAGCATCATTGATCAACGAGGCGTTTGAAACCCTCAAGGACCCGGTGGCCCGAGCCGCCTATCTGCTCTCCCTGCATGGTGTGGAGATGGATGCGCAAAACGAGTCGACTCAGGACATGGCCTTTCTGATGCAGCAGATGGAGTTAAGGGAAGAGCTGGAGAGCCTGCGGGAACAGGCCGGGCCTTTTGAGACCCTGCTCGACCTGAGTGGCAGAATCAACAAACAGATCACTGATCTGGTGGCACAGATAGCGATGCAGTTTGAAACCCCAAATGATGAGCAGCTGCAAGAGGCTCGAGAGATATTGCGGAAAATGCGCTTTCTACAGAAGCTCCGTTCGGAAACGGAGCGTGTGGAGGCGGAACTTGAAGATCGTTTGAATTGAGTGGAATGAGATAGATGGCACTTCTTCAGATTGCTGAACCCGGTCAGGCCCAGGCCCCCCATCAGCACCGACTCTCTGCGGGGATCGATCTCGGCACCACCAACTCACTGGTTGCCACCGTTCGCAGCGGTAAGGCCGAAACTCTGCCGGATCCGCAGGGGCGTCATCTGTTACCTTCCGTGGTGCGCTATCGGCAATCCGGTATAGAAGTCGGCTATGAAGCCAAACAGTCGGAAGTGGACGATCCGCTCAACACCATCTCCTCGGCAAAACGTCTGATCGGTCGTGGTGTTGATGATATCAAGACCCTGGGCAGCCAGTTGCCCTACGATTTTGTCGGGCAGCAGAGCAGTGTCCCTCGAATCAAAACTGAAGCCGGTGATATCTCCCCGGTGGAGGTCTCAGCCGAAGTGCTCAGACAGCTCTCGGAACGGGCCGAGGGAACGCTGGGCGGTCCGCTGGAAGGGGTGGTGATCACCGTACCCGCCTATTTCGATGAAGCGCAGCGTCAGGCAACCAAGGATGCAGCCAAACTGGCGGGACTGCATGTCTTGCGACTGCTCAATGAACCAACGGCCGCCGCAGTCGCCTATGGTCTCGACAAAGGGGCTGAAGGGGTGCATGCGATCTATGATCTGGGTGGTGGCACCTTCGATATCTCCATACTCAGACTCAATAAAGGTGTCTTCGAGGTTTTGGCCACCGGTGGCGATTCGGCACTGGGTGGCGATGATTTCGATCGCTGTGTGGCTGAATGGATTATGCAGCAGGCCGGTCTCGATGAGAATGTCAGTCCGGGGATGGTGAAACGTCTGATGCAAGCCGCCTGCACGGCCAAAGAGGCCCTTACTCAGACTGAACAGACAGACATCGAAGTCTCAATCGAGGCCGGTGAGAGCTGGCAGGGTAGTTTGAGCCGTGAACAGTTCAACTCCCTGGTCGATCCTCTGGTGACCAAAAGCATGATGGCCTGCCGTCGCACCCTGCGAGATGCCGGGGTGAGTGTCGACGAGGTTCAGGAAGTGGTGATGGTGGGTGGCTCCACCCGGGTACCCCGGGTCCGGGAAAAAGTCGGCGAGCTGTTCAATACCAAACCCCTGGTGGACATCGATCCGGATCGGGTTGTGGCTGTAGGCGCCGCAATCCAGGCGGACATCCTGGTAGGTAACAAACCCGGTGATGAGATGCTGCTGCTGGATGTTATCCCACTCTCGCTCGGGATAGAAACCATGGGTGGTCTGAGTGAGAAACTGATCAGCCGAAATACTACAATACCGGTTGCCCGGGCCCAGGAATTCACCACCTTCAAGGATGGTCAGTCGGCAATAGCGATTCATGTTGTGCAGGGTGAGCGGGAACTGGTTGCGGACTGCCGCTCACTGGCCCGATTCGAACTGCGCGGCATTCCACCGATGGTCGCCGGCGCAGCACGAATCCGAGTAACCTTTGCAGTCGATGCCGATGGCTTGTTGAGTGTCAGTGCGATTGAGCAGAGCAGTGGTGTTCAAGCCAATATCGAGGTGAAGCCCTCATACGGTTTGACCGATCAGGAGATCGAAACCATGCTACGAGACTCCATTGCCCACGCGGATCAAGACAAACAGGCACGTAGCCAGAGAGAGCAACAGGTCGAAGCGGAACGGGTGATCGAAGCGCTGCAGGCCGCGCTGGCCGAGGATGGGGAAAGGTTGCTGGATGCAAAAGAACGTCAGCAGGTGGATGCTGCCCTCGAAACCCTGCGTAATGTGAGCAAGGATGGCGATCAGGAGCAGATCAAGAATCAGATAGCCGAACTCGAAAAAAGCTGTGGCTTCTACGTGGAGAGACGCATGAATCAGAGCATTCAGCAGGCCATGTCGGGACACAGTGTCGATGAGTTCGAACAATAGTTAAACCTAGTTTCCGCAGCTTAAAGGAAGTCGTATGCCTCAAGTCATCTTTCTACCTCACGAAGAGATCTGTCCCGAAGGGGCGGCGATCGATGTGGAACCGGGAACGACCATCTGCGACGCCGCACTGAAGCACGGTATCGAGATCGAGCATGCCTGTGAGAAGTCCTGTGCCTGTACCACCTGCCACGTGATCGTGCGCGAAGGTTTCGACTCTTTGCAGGAGGCGGAAGAGGTGGAAGAGGATATGCTGGATAAGGCTTGGGGACTCGAACCTGAATCGAGACTCAGCTGCCAGGCAACGGTCGGCGATGAAGACCTGGTGATCGAGATACCGAAATACACCATCAATATGGTTTCAGAACATCACTGATTGGGAGATTGTCATGGGCTTGAAATGGGTGGATAGTCTCAACATAGCGATTGAGCTCGACGAAACCTATCCGGATGTGGATCCACGTACGGTCAACTTTGTTGATCTGCGCAATTGGGTAATCAAACTGGATGAATTCGATGATGACCCGCACCACTCCGGTGAGAAAATACTCGAAGCGATCCAGGCCGCATGGATCGAGGAGCGGGAGTAGTCCCGCAAACCTGAAGCACAGGGAAAGGTTGACACAGGAATATTCAATGAAACAGGAGAGCTCTGTAAAACCACCTCTGACCCGTCGTCTGCTCAGCTGGGGGTTCCAGTTGGCTGGCCTCTTGCTGGTGCTGTTTCTGATCCATCTTTGGCAGACCCGTGATCTTGTGGCGGGTGTGGCACCACCCCTGTCGGCGAACAGCCTGGAAGGGCTTCCCGTCGATCTGGAAACGCTCGGCAGTGAACCGGTGGTGGTCCATTTCTGGGCAACCTGGTGTCCGGTATGCAAGCTTGAGGCGCCGGCAATCGACGATCTGGCTGATGATCATAAGGTGGTCACAGTGGCCATGCAGTCGGGACCGGCCGCAGAAGTCAGCGACTATCTCGAAGCCAATGAGCTTGGCTTTACCACCATCAATGACCCTCAGGGAAAACTCTCTTCCAGCTGGCGTGTCCGGGGGCTGCCCACCAGCTATATCATCGATGAAAACCGTCAAGTGCGCTTCGTATCGGTAGGCTATACACCGGAGTTGACTCTGCGGCTGCGACTCTGGCTGCTGGATAACATTCTGTAAGGTCGATATCGATCGATTTTGCCAGCCCCAGCATCGCAGCCGGTCAAAGGCAATGATATGATGAGTGGATAACAGAAAATTGGCCCGGTGACTCAGTTTATCGCTTTCAGCCGCCGTGTTGATGAGTGGGTAGAGACTCGATCTGGATGCCCCGCTGATGCTTGGAACGCCCCGGAGATGTAAGCTATGACGCTTCTAAAAAGATGTGCTTATCTCATTGTTTTGGGAGTGTTGTTTGTCGGTTGTACCACGGCCCCAACCCTCTCCCAGACCGATGTATTTGAAACCTACGCAGAGATTGCGAGCTTTAGAAAGCGCCTGGCCGAGGATGAGACGAACGGACTCTTCAACCTGGCACCCGAAGGGTTTCGCAAGGCAGAGAACAAACTGAATCAGGCCATCTCCCTGGGACGATCCAAGAAAGACGAAGCCGTAGCTGAAACGATCCGTGATGGGCGGGTGATTCTCGACAAGGCGGAAGCCGATGCGATTACCACCAAATCATTGATGCGTGAGGTGCTGGAAGCCCGTCGGTTGGCAATCGCTGCAGAAGCCGACACGATGATGGCGGATCAGTTCAAAGCCCTGGATAAGAAGTTGCGTCTGGCGGCTGAACAGGTGGAGCAGGGTGACCTTGAAGCGGCGAAGAAGTGGCGTCCCGAGATGCTGGAAGGCTATTCGGAAATTGAACTGGAGGCGCTGAAGCAGGATGCCACCGAGAATGCCCGCTATGACATCTCCCAGGCAATCAAAAGTGAAGCGGATGAGTATGCGCCGAAGACCCTGAAACTGGCCCGAGAGGAGCTGGCACTGGCTATCGCGGTGCTTGAGACCAACAGAACCCAGCGCACCAAGGCGAAGAACCATGCGCTGGAAGCGAGTAAGCAGGCACGAAGAAGTATCGAGCTTACCGAACTGATCAAAGAGTTTGATAACAGAGAGTACTCTTCGGAAGATGTTCTGCTTTGGTATCAGAAGCAGTTGGCGCAGATCAACGAATCCACAGATGAACCGCTGCCGTTTGATCTGCCCAATCACGAAGTGGTGAACGTACTGCAGGACAAACTGGCCAACTATGCGGAGTTGCGCAAAACTGAACTGGCAACGCGCATCGATCTGCAGACCCGGCTGGCCGCCGTGGAGCGTCAGAACCAGGAAGCTCAGGCCCGCTTCGATAAGATTCAGGATCTGTTCAGTGCCGAAGAGGCCAACGTCTATCGGCAGGGCCACAACATCCTATTGGAGATGAGAGCCTTCAACTTCCCCAGCGGCGGTACCGATATCCAGGCTGACAATTTCGAACTGCTGGACAAGATCGTAACGGCAATCAAATCCTTTCCCAGTCCCGATGTGGTGGTCTCCGGGCATACCGATTCGGTTGGGGGGGATGTGACTAACCGTAAACTCTCGCAACAACGGGCCGAGACGGTGGCCTCATTTCTTGAGAAGGTCGGTGGCGTGGAGCGAACCCGATTAACGGCAATCGGCTATGGGGAGGCACGCCCGGTGGCCAATAATGAGACTGAGATTGGACGCAAGAGCAATCGCAGAATCGAGGTGCTCATCATTAATGAATGATCAACAATCCTCTGCCCTGAGCAAACCCTACTCGGTAGCAATAACCGGTTCAGGCGGAAGTGGTGCGGTGACTGCTGGCCGTATTCTGCTCGAGGCGGCGGCACATTGTGGTTATCAGGGCTTGATGACCCGTTCCGCAGGTCCTCAGATCCGTGGTGGCGAATCGGCGGCGATGGTCAGGTTCAGTACCACCCCGGTGGAGTGTATGGGGGATGAATACGATCTTCTGGTGGCGCTTGACTGGTTGAATATCGAACGCTTTGCCGATGAGATCCTGCTGTCAAACAAAAGCCTGATACTTTGTGATCCCAAGGCGGGCGAGGTTCCGGCCCTGCTGCGCAGCAATGGCGCAGAAATCCGCGAAATACCCTTTAAGACCTTCGCCTCCGGCCTGCCGGATGGGCGCATCAATATGGTGGCGTTGGGTGCGGCGGCGGTGGTCTGTGGTCTGCCCCTCGATGCCATGGAAAACAGTGTCCGCCAGGTACTGCAAAGCAAGTCCCCTGAGGTGATCGAGAGTGCTTTGCGAGCGCTTGAGCTGGGCTACAATCATGACCGGCGTCCACAGATCAAACAACCACCTCCAGGCAAGCAGGAAGACCGTTGGAGTATCACCGGCAACCAGGCCTGCGGCCTCGGCGCCCTGCGTGGCGGCATCAGATTTGTCGCCGCTTATCCGATCACCCCGGCCAGCGAAATCCTTGAATGGTTGGCGCCAAGACTTGAGCAGGTCGGAGGAGCGCTGCTGCAGGCCGAGGATGAGCTTGCCTCGATCAACATGATCATCGGCTCCTCCTTTGGCGGTGTGCCCTCCCTGACGGCTACCTCAGGGCCGGGACTCAGCCTGATGGTGGAGGGATTGGGTTTGGCGCTGGTCAGTGAAACCCCGGTGACGGTGGTCAATGTGATGCGTGGCGGGCCCTCCACCGGTATCCCCACCAAGTCCGAACAGTCTGATCTGAATATCGCAGTCTACGGTCTGCATGGTGATGCCCCGCATCTGGTATTCGCACCGCTCTCCATCCGCGATGCCATCTTCACCACCCAATGGGCGGTGCAACTGGCTGAGCACCTGCAGACGGTTTCGCTGGTGCTCTCCGATCAATCCCTCGGTCAGTCCCAGGCCATCATAAAAGCCTCAGAGGAGGTTGAACTGCCACTGCAAAGGTCGGTGACAAATGATCCTGGTGAAGACTATCGACGCTACCAGATCGTGGCGGAAAACATCTCACCAATGAGCCTGCCGGGAACACCCGACGGTATGTATACCGCTGACGGACTGGAACATAACGACCGGGGAACCCCCTCCAGCATGGCCAGTGATCATCGTGAACAGCTCAATAAACGGCTGCAGAAACTGAAGCAGTTTGATTACGGCGACTACTGGGCTGAGGTATCCGGCGACGGTGATACCTGTCTGATTACCTGGGGTTCCAGTACTGGTGCAGTGAAAGAGGCAGCGGATCATCTGAACCATGCAGGTAGCAAGGTCAGAGTGATCGCACTACGTCTGCTGGCGCCGCTGCAGCGGGATAAGATCCTTCAACTGATCGACGGCACCGCCAAGGTCCTGGTGGTGGAACAGAATCACGGTGGTCAACTGTTTCACTATCTGCAGTCGGAGTCGGTACTTCCGGGGAGAGCTCAATCACTGGCCCAGCCCGGTCCGTTGCCACTACGGCCAGGAAGAATCATCCGCGCCTACCAGGCCCTGGATTGATTATTTCGCCGCTTCCCACAACTCGATTGGATTGCCCTCAGGGTCCCGGAGTCTGGCAAATCGGCCGTTCGGGTAATGGGTTTCGTCCACGCTGACCTCAATGCCATGGCGGCGCAGTTGAGCAACCATGCTGTCCAGATCATCCACCCGAAAGTTGATCATCCACTGTTTTGACGGATCACCAAAATAGTCTGTCTCTTTTTCAAATGGAGCAAACACGGTCGGGCCAGTCTGCTGTATCCAGGGAGATTGGTCGTAGTCGGTCGGAACTTGAGCAACACCCAGGTGCTGTTCATACCAGGATGAGAGTTTTGCGGGATCCTCGGCGCGAAAAAAAAGCCCGCCAATGCCTGTTACCTTTTCCATGCGATATGCCCTTAACCTGTCATACAGAGAATGTTCATAGCAGCGAAAAGGATCAACCGCCCTTGATCTCTTTGATTGCGTTTAAACCCAGCGAGAGCGTGCCCGCAAGGAGTACCAGGATTGCCATCAGCTGATACTCAGGGTTAACAAATCGGATCATTACAAAGATCGATGCACCCAGCAGCACAACCACCAGCAAGGTGACGTTGGTGAGTATCGGAGTCCAGCCAGTGACCTTTTCAACAGGAAACGGGATTGTCGCGAGAGATGGGTAGGATGCACCGGGCTTATGGATGCTGAGTGGTACAGGTTTCGATGTTGTAGTATTTGTTTGTTCTGTTTCATCCTGAATCTGTTCAATGATGCGCTCATCCCGGGCTATGGCAGAACGAAAGGAGAGATAGGGGCCGAATCGATTCTGATAGCCGACCATTCGATGGCTCATGCCACCCTGTTTCAGCTTGTCGGCGGTGCTGAAAAACATCTGATGAAGCGGGAATAGTGAGGAGAACAGCTTTGTTACACCGCTGAGCATTTCGATCATGCCGCCAGCGGAAGATTGATGAATGAAGTTGTATTCAACGGTTTTATTGGTGGTTGGTTTTTCCGCGATGGAATCAAAGTGGCTGGTAATATCGTATGGATTGTTCAACAGCGCATCGCCGGGATTACCACAGTGCTCGAAATTAAGAAACCGGGGCGGCACCTTGGGTACGATGTCATCAGCGATTCTGCTCTGATAGGTGACATCTCCCAGGGTGAGTCTGTCGTGATCCTGTGGCTGGATGCCAGCCGGTGTCTGGTTGTATTCGGCAGCAAAACCGGACGAGCCGGCCCTTGGGGCGCCGAATGTAAGTACCGCTTCTACTCTATTGAGTTGCTGTTCGGCCAATGCTTTTGCGGCAATCACACCCATGGCGCCACCCAGTGAGTGGCCAGTGATGACAATGGAAGAGGTGGATGCAGAGACCTGCCTGTACCATTCGAACACCCTGTTTTGCATACCTGACCAAGCGTCATGAAAACCGGAATGGAGCTGCTCATTGGTTTTGAAAAAACGAAAATTGGTATCCCAATCATAAGCATCATCGGATCCACGGAATACCAGCCAGGCCCGTTGTTGAAAAACAAAGCCCATGCCGACTTTTGAGAAAAGTGCCGTGCGGGCAGGGAGGCCTTTGCCAAACTCAGTAGTAAAACCTTGAAAAGTGTCAGCGCCTTCAAGTTCCAATAGACGTCTCAGTCCTTCCAGGTTATAGCGATAGATCAGAGCGGAGAGGCCTGCACAAAAACATTGGAGCTCTCTCAATACCTGGTTACGATCTCCTCGAGTATCGACAGAGGGAGGGGTTGGTGCGATGCCCCCGCAATTAAGTATTGCGAGTTTCGGTGATGGAGGCGGTTTGCTGCTCTGTGTGGATTGAGCGGACTCGATCAGCATGAAGATATCCTTTGCTTCAATAGGTGAATGATTTACTCCATCAGCTTAATAACTATAGATGATATTTATACTCGCGAGATCAATAACCTTATAAAACCTGGCTGTATGGGAGTCAAAGAATAGGTCGAAGTAGTCGTATTGGGAATGAGCTACAAAGCATCACTTCCACAGCGCCTCGCATAAGTTTGTTACTCATCGTCATCCCGGCGAAACTCGGAATCAAGGTACCCCACAACCATCAATGACACACTTCGGGTAATCTACTTGCTCAACAGATTCACTATTAGGTATCTGTTATGTCAAGCAAGCGATCACCAAAGGCAGTGATGAAGAGAATACCAACAAATGCATCATTGCTGCAGGCGCAAATGAGGAAGCGTGAAAAAACTGGGAACTTAGCCTGAATCGACGAATATCAGAGAGAGCAGATTTGATACTGTTGTGAAAGAAAACCCCAAATAGAGCCGCGATCTGCAGCTCAATCATCAACATGAAAATCTCCAAACCGACGGCATCGATAAAAACAGCCAGCCCAACCGTCTCCGGATTGAGTATGAGGAAAACAACCACGAAGAGTGTGAGAACTTTCCAGATTGTGGGTTTTATCTTCATCGTTTCATTTTGATCTTTGCCTTGGTGCCGGGGAGTTTTATTTCACATTGGTTAACCCCGGCAAATTGATCCCTGACGGCCAGAAGGCTCCATTTATCGCCCAGGCTAACCATAGCCGAGTCGACAGGACAGACTGAGCGCTTGGTGGTGCGACGGCATGTGTCGGATTTGACCGCGGCCTAAACCTAGCCTGGTATTTACTAACTTGCAATTAACAAGTTAGTACACTAGGATTAAGTTACTTGCAAAATACAAGTATGTATTTTAATCGTTTTCAGTGCAGCGTGATCCTTACTGACAACTGATTATGTCAATACTCAGAAGGTTTCCTCGAGTCAGGAGCATGGTATGGAACCAATTGAAAAGGCGACTGTTTTAGTGACTGGTGCTTCAAAGGGAATTGGCCTTTCAATCGCTGAGGCGTTCGCTGCACATGGACATGACCTGGTACTGATCGCCCGCGGAGAGAAAGCGCTGCAGCGCGTGGCGGATAGAATCGAGGCGGAGTCCGGAGTGGAGGTTAGGGTGATCAGTGGCGATTTAACTGAAGCGGGTGTACCCCAGAAGCTCTACAAGCAATTGGAACAGTCCGGTAAGCCCATAGATATTCTGGTCAACAATGCCGGAGTAGGGATGAGTGGTCTGTTTCTTGAGGGCGATTACTCAAAGCTGAGCAGTATGTTACAACTCAATATGCTGGCATTGACTCAACTGACACATCTGTTTCTACCTCAGATGCTGAACCGCAAGCGTGGTCGGATACTCAATGTTGGATCACTGGTCTCCTATTTTACTGGGGGACCGAACTGGGCGGCCTATGTGGCAAGTAAACACTATGTGCGTGCCTTGAGTACAGGATTATCCAAGGAGTTGAAGGGTTCGGGTGTGGCCGTGACTTTGCTCTCGCCTGGGGCAACAGCCACCGATTTTGTAAAGAGTGCTGATACAAAGGATATGTTGGCCTATCAGGTACCCATTGGGCCATCGCCAGAACAGATCGCCAAGCTTGCCTATCATGCCTGTCAGACCGGAAAGAAGTCGGTAATACCAGGAGTGTTCAACAAAATACTTGCCTTTATGGGTGAGTTGCATCCTCGGAACATCGCTTTTGAAGTATTTGGTTTCCTGTCAAACAAAAAAGGTAGTCAATAGGTATATGTCTGATTGAACTTGGCAGACTGATGTACTCTGAAATTTTCAAGATAAATAGGTTAAAGCAATCTCCTATCCTGATGGCGGCTATGTATTCTTATTAACCAACCCAAAAGTGGCCCTAACTATAAATAATAGTGCGTGAATGTAATTTACTTGTCAGCGGGTTGATGAATATTTGCTGTTCTCAAGTGCTGATGAAGTTTTACACCCGACTATCGCTGGCGCTTCGTGGATCAACTTGTCTCTCTCCAAGGCATCAATCATGAAAAGTGCAAAATCGATACGACGTGTGAGATTACTCTTCAGTATGGGATCGCCTACATGCCGACTCCAAACGGGTAGTCCCTGGCTTTCACCTTCCTCAAGGTCGCTACCGCGAACAACTGTCCACTGGGTATTGCTCTCAAATACTCTTCTGCAGGCTTCAATCTGATCATCCAACTCAACAATTCGAATCAGTCTGGCGAGTTTACCCACCACAGTGACCATTGTCTTGAATATCCAGGAGTAGACGTCTTTCCCATCCCGACTGATGTGCCAGCCACAGGAAAAGATCAGTCGGGCCTGAGGTTCAGCAAAATCCAAAACAGCCTGTGCTGTACCTGATGAGTACTGCTGTACACCCCAAGGTACAAGTACGGTCAGTACGCCGCCACATCCGGAAACTGCCTGCTTAATCACATCACGATTATTTGTAGCACCAGGAATGATGGTTATTTTATCCTTAAAATCAGACAGCTTGCCGACACTCTGTTGTCTACAGACAGCAACTACCTGATATCCTCGATCCAAGGCATGCTGAACCATGTATCGACCAAGCTTACCGGACGCTCCAATGATACAGACTTTTTCCAAGTTCACTCTCCTGGCGATTGAAAGGATAAAAAGCAAGACCGCTAAAATAGGCTAAGGTAATCTCAATTGCATTGAGAAAAGATCGACCAATCTCAAAATTGGTCCTTAAGACTTATTCCGGTGTTAAAGTCACTCGGTAATGGTGATTAGCCTCTTAACGTAAGGCGTCGCCGTGTTAGGTGACAAAAAGCACCAACAATTCAATAAGTTAATCAACAACTTTGACGTCTTTCCAGAAAGCCACCATACCCTCAATGTTTTTAGCCGCATCTGAGGCCTTAGGGTAGTACCAGGCTGCATCAACATTCTCTTCACCATTGACTGAGAGTGAATAGTAGTGCGCTACTCCTTTCCATGGGCAAACTGATGTTGTGCCACTTTCTTTTAAATAGTGCTGCACTACCGTGTTGGCGGGAAAGTAGTGATTAGCCTCTACAACGACAGTCTCGTTACTCTCTGCGATAATCTCACCATTCCAAATCGCTTTCATGGCTGTTCTCCTTAAGCGTACTGTTTGACCCAGAGCTCTTTCAACCTCTCAGGGTAAAACGGATAGGAGTATGTTGTTCGATAGTCTTATACTAAGGTCTAGCGTCAGACTCCTGCTTTTTCAATAGAGTCCTGCCAGCCAAATACAATCCCAAGCCGGGGAACAGAAGTAAAGCGGTAAAAGCTCCATTTTTAAGCTGCTTTTGATCGAGGAGCTGGAATTGGTCGATTCCAAAATGAATTTGTATATTTGATGTCACGATTAACAGGATACCTACAGCGCACCATGATAGGCCAAAAATAGTGAGCGCCTTTGCTAATTTGGTAACATTTTTCATGAATGTATAACATCCTGATGAGATTATTTTCGGTCTATTTCAGAGTTATCAGATTTAAAACTGGGTAAATCGGCTTTGCCAATAACAGTAAGCACGATACCAACACAGATGAAAAAAAATGTCGATGCCATAAAACTGGCGGATACGGGATCATCCTTACCCACACTCTCAACTTGAAAATAGAGCATTACACCTGATGCAATAGCCAGTAGAAAACTGATTCCCGCCGAAATGAGAGAGAATTTCTGAAATACACCTTTCTTTTTAGTCATGTCATTTATGCTACCTGGTTATAGTAATAGGCTTTATTAACAGGAATCATGTCAGAATCCTATGTTTTTTCCAATCACTAATGTATTTGATCAATTGCACCCATAACGCGCATACAAAATCACAGTGAGATCATGGTATTTACTTGTAAGATGAGTAGGATAGGCTATCTCGTCAGTTGTTGCTTACTCTCTGATGGATAGAGTCGGGGAGAGGGTCGGAGTGTGTCCTCAGCACCCATTACCCCGCCCCTCTCTATAAGGGGAGCGGTTTTAGGCTTGGTAGTTGTGGTGCTGTCAAACGAAATACCAGGGTCTGGGGCGTGAGATTAGAGATTCTCCACCAGATCGGATTTTGCCTTCTGGCTGAGGAATAGTTCGAACGCGTCGTAGTGTTCGACTCCCGTCTTTGGGGTCTCGTCTTGCCTGATAGTCGTCAATACCGATCTCTGACTGTATAAATAGATTCCAGCCGGGTTCTGGAAAACAAGCAACACATTCAGAATATAATGTTTAGCTCAGCTATGCACATCCTCTTTCCTTGATTGTACTAGCAGCTGTATGAACGAGATCCGAACTCTCGTTATACATTTTTAGCTTCTTCATGAAAGTAATAAATCAAAAACTATGACGTATCCGTTTTTGAGAGAATATTACTTACTGGAAGCTTAGCACCACACCAGAAGCAATTTTCTCTCCTGATTTTAGGCTCCTTGCCACATTCTGGACACGCTTTGAGGTTGTTACCAACCTTTCCATCAGCGCTGCCATCTCTTAGGGCCTGTTAACACTAATCCAATATGCCCTGCTGGGTCTGTTTTTGTGTCCAGCAAGGCAGAATGAGTGTGGTGTAGCTCGGCTACATGAGCGAATGATAACGCCGCTGGGCGCAAAAACAGACCCAGCCCTTCAGGCACAACAGGGCCTATTGGATTAGTGTTAACAGGCCCTAAGTCAATCTCATGAATTTTCTTCTCTAATTGGCTTTCACTAATACCACTTTCCTCAAGGAGTTCCCAGATTGCTTGTGTTATTAAAACCAGATTGTCTATCTTCTTATCTATGTATCCAATATCCGTGGCATTCGAATGTGATTTGACCTGTGTTTGATTTGCAACAGATTTGGTACGCCCAATGTGATATTCCTGGAAGGTATCTCTTATCCAACTCATGATTGTTCCTTTTAAAGATTGCGCCACACCCTGCGAGAGCTCGAAAGAGGCAGCGGGAAAAGTGTCTGCAACCGTACTTTGTTATGTCCTTTCACTAAATGCCAACTTTAAACCAAGCGCAGCAAAGCTGCCAGCAATCATCTTTTGAATAGCTACGCTGACTTTCTCGGAACGTAATACAAACTGACTAAAGCTACTAGCCAATACGCCATAGGTGATAAATACGCCAAGAGTCATAATCATGAATACAATACCAAGCGAAAGCATATCAAATAGTGGTTGTGATGCAGTTGGTGAAACGAATTGAGGTAAGAAAGCCAAAAAGAAAATTGACAGCTTAGGGTTAAAAATATTGATCAGAAAGCCTTTCATGGCTATCTCAGCAACGCTTGTTTTGGGCTTGCTGTGGTCCAATGTTAGTCGAGAAGAGGAACGCCACATAGACCAAGCGAGATAAATTAAGTACAACGCGCCAGCATATTTAATGACCTGAAATACTAGAGTGCTAGTATGAAAGATCGCAGCTAGACCAAATGCACTAGCGAACAGTGAAGGGATAATTCCGAATGTACAACCAATAGAAGCAAATAAACTGGCACGCTTCCCAAGGAATAATCCAGTCGCAACAGTGTATAACACACCTGTTCCAGGTATAAGAACAACGACTAGGGACGTCAGTATAAACTCCAATGAGATCATATTGTTGTTCTCCTTTTATTTATAGATATAACGTCCTGCATCACCGGAAATGTTGCAGAGAGAAGTGGTTTCGCTTGTTATCTTTAATGTCCTGCACCCTGCGATGCTAGGCCACTCATTATGTTCAGAAAAACCATAAATCCAGAATACATAAAAAAATAGATCGATAAACTAATGATTATTTCTGCCTTCCGTTTTTTTTTAACCATAAATAGAAATAAATAGATAAACCCACTTGCTATCGGTATGAGATAAATGTTTGCCTTCAAAATGAGAAGATTCAATTCGAGATTGGAAAATAAGTTATACAGGCTGGGGTGCTTCATGCTCCCCCACTCTCCAAGAGCGACCATAACTGGAAACAGTGAGCAGATAGATATCAATAGCGGAAACACAACTAAAAAGTGGTAGAAAATAACCTGTGAAGGTTCTTTTCTGATAGTAGACAATACTACAGGCGCCATTAGAGCAAATATACTACTTACAAATATTATCCAATCGATTTTACCTTGTCTCTTAGCTGATTCTTTTTTTATTTGCTGAGATTCTCTCAGGCCTTGATTAAAGGCAGTAGTATATTCCTTTTCAGAAGCGTAGTTGCCCCAAAAATGTGGCTTTCTCGTATCCTCAGCAACTGCCGGTAACTGCAGAAAAAATAGGCCTATGACTAATAGAAAATATCTCATCTTATATGAAAGATAACGTTTAAATAGCTGCGCAGGATTGCTGCTAGATCTTCCCCCTTGTATTCATTTTGTGATTATGGTGATCATTAGTCTACTGGTTGTCTTGGTTTAGATCACATCACCCATATTGATAGGTTTCTGGTATTGATGGTTGTGTTGCATAAACTGTCCGGTCTCACCGGCGGTTATTGGCTATCGGGACTATTCGGTTGGGATAAGGGGGTGTGCCGTACCCTGGCCATCGAAGTGGGGGGTGCAGAACTTCGGCTTTAGCGTCGCACAATCAGTACAATACTTTTCAGCTGCGACAGCCCTACCAGGCGCCATAACCTCCGTTTGGCATAACTTGAGTAACTCCCTGCTGGCGGGTTACGGGCCAGGTCGTTAATAACGCTATCTCATGTATGGACTGTAGCATAGGGTTCAAGAGAAAAAAGATTTTATGCGTCGTATTTGTCGAGCAATGATTTTATCCCAGTGACGGAGCAACGGTATCAGCTTTGCCAGCAGTGTGGGTGGCTTGGGTGTCAGCAACTTGACATCAGTCAAGGCAGTTTGACCGATTTGATCCAGCAGGCTGTCACGAACAGCCTGGGTCGGTGCCTCTGACAGTCCCACAGCTCTTTTCCAGGCAAGATCTCGGGCTATGCGAATGCCCTGGTCTGTAAGGATCTCGTCTTTGTTACCAAACAGCCTGTCCAGAAAGCCCAGAATGAATGAGTAGTGGGAGCTGATCTCCGACTGCACATCATCGATGCTGCGGCCAAGTATCTCATTCGCTGTCTGGTGGTCGCGCAGTCGACTCTCTCGGTACTCTGCTTCAACGCCTACCTTGTAGAGGGCAATCGGTAAATCATGGACAATGTGTGCCACCATGCCCAGCATCAGATCCTGCAAGGTTGTGCTCCGTTTGCGACTGGCAATGTCAAATACCCGTTTCCAACATTCAGGCAACCGCTCATGGTCCTGTTCATAGGCTCCAACCGCTGTGAAATACTCCTCGGCAAAAACAATATCCAGCCGGGATCCTCAAATTCACCAGCTGCGATGGCCTGCTCCATGGCGATAGTGATAATCCGGTATGAACGGACGAATATAGCATGATAATCACCATGAGCTTCCCAGCGCGCCAGTAGTTCATCCATCCGCTCGATGACTTCTTTGATCGTTGTTGCAGGCATTAGAGGTTACCTTTGTTAGCTATTCCTAAACGGATGCAATTTCTCCTTGAACATCAAATCCCAGGAGATTTCCACCGTCGAATGATCAATCATCCGCTGCCGTGTAGAAGTTATCGCTGAGTCTGTTTGCAGGACTATCGACAGATTTCGATATCGGTTAGACAGCCCTGCTCATCCACATGAATCGACACGGATAGATTTTTATCCCGGGCGAGTTCAAGCAGCTTCTGGATACGATCGTCATACAGCTTGATACAGATTCGTGTGCCGTCACACAGCACGATTCCCACCAGCTGACCGGACGCATTGAAGCGTAGGCAGCAGATCCTGCCTGGTATCTGTTTGCCGTCCTTGGACTCGACAATCCTTACCGGATGAATACTTTCAGCCTGAGGGTTGTAGGTGACAACTTCCCGTTCACCGGGTATGGCATGGGGTTTTACGCTGATCACTGCCCTTGCTGTGGAGCTATTGAGCATTTTGAAATTCGACACCTGAATATCATCACCAAAGCGCACTTGAGAGTAGCGTTTGAAGATGGCATCGTCGAGGGTCAGGGTAACGGTATACTCCTTGCCTTGCTCATAAGTGTCGGGTATCACACTGAATCGTGGATCACGGGCCTTACCCAACAACACAATGGCGTAGGCGATGCGTCCGATGGATTTACCGGTGGCGCTTAATTCACCGCTGATTTCAACCGGAATGATACTGATGCCCGGGCGACTGATTTCCACTTCTGATGTAAAGCTACCATCATCTTGCCGTTCCAAATTGACAGAGCCGCTACCCATGATGTGAGCAGAGACCTGGAATTTTCCTTCCGCCGGTTTGCCGTCCCAGCGTGGAATGGCGTTGATGGTCACTTTAGCGGGATGAGGGATGTGGCGGGGTTTCGCACTCACCTCAAAACCAAACCGTTTCTGCACACCACGAGCCATCAAGTCCATGACCATAGGTTGTAGTTTACGGTCCCCATGGACACGAACCCGCCAGGTACCTTGCTCCGGATTCGGAATTTTTAACGCCCAGGCATTCTCTACTCTGAAGCTTCGGGCGCCATTACTGTTTTGGTCGAATTCCCCACCCGAGGGTGATACTGCTACGATGCTTGGGGCTACCCGACGTGTATGTGCTACCAGCACCAGAATCAGCTCTTTGCTGGATCCATCCACAATCACTTCAAAATCTTTATGATTGATCAATCGGGAAGTATGGGCAACGCTGACAATGTTGATGTCATCGACTGATCGAGGTCTTCGCAACGGCAGGCTGAACTGCTCCCACAACAGGCGGGTCGGAGTTTCACCGGCTGGGGCCAGAGGCAAGACGCCGTTATTGGAGACGATATAGATGGCGTTGCTGGCAATTTCAGCCGTACAGTTTTCAAATATACCGGCTTCATCGATGGGGAACAGGACCTTACTGGTACTGATTGGATTTTCTCCACCGGCGAGGGCTTGATCCACCAACTCCGCAAGCACCGCACCCAAAGCATCCGAGCCGGTTCCCCAGGCCACCAGTTTGATGCCGCTGGCGTCGAGCAGGTTGGAAAAGACCACCCCTTCATCGGCCTCATAATCGGCCATGCTGGTGCCCCCGTGACTGATCGTCTGAATGCCATCGGTAAAGACAAATATAACCTTGGAATCCGGCGCGCCAAAACCGGGTTGGTTGGCTGGGTTGTTCAAATAGTCAGCGACCCGGCGAATTCCATCATACAGGTCGGTCATGACGCCGACTGTGGCACTGCTGGCTGTCTGGTCTTCAATCGCAGCGATCGAACTCTGCATGGTTGCCAGTGAGGTCTCGAACCCGGCCTGGGACGAATCGATCTGTGCCCCTCCGGGAAGCAGCTGATAGTTGGAGGCAAATCGATGTACGGAAATCGCAAACTCACTGTCCGGATTGGCAGTCAGTTCATCAATGAGATTCTCAATAAAGAACTCACCACCCCGGGCGGCTTCATAGATCTTGGTATTGTCATTGTTGCCACCCACAGGGTGGAACATGGATCCAGAGTTATCGAGTAGTATGGCGATCTGTTTTGACATGTCCTTATCTCAGGGGCTGTTTCTGCGCACCCTGCTCCTGTAGTTTGAGTTGTTCCTCGATGTACTGCTTGGTCATCTCCTCTTCGGGGCCCACGTAACCGCGACGCTGCTCATTGGTGAGTGGACGTCCCGCCTCACCCCAGCGCCAGGGTCCCTGGCGCTGTTTGCGCAACATTTCCGCATGGCGGGCCGTGAGGGCCTTTTCATCCAGAGGCTGGGCCTTCTCCTGCTTGATGTCCCGTTTGGGCGCGATGGAGCGATCCCCAGTGATCAGCATCAGTTGTGGCTTCCGTTGCCGTTTCTGATCCCGCTTTTCAGTCTGCAAGCGTCCGAGTTCCGCATCCAGTTGCAGCTTGCCCTCCGGGGTGATCGCCAACAGATCTCCCTGGTTTACCCGCTCACCCTTTTCAAGGGTGGTGAAGCGATGATCGCCGAGGCGCAACACCTTGACGTTTTCAGCCTGAGTTACGTTTGCACCGTCCGCCCAGCTCACCATCATGCCCTGCTTGTCCAGGGGGGGCAGGGTGCCGCCACAACACTCGATTGATTTGCAGCGGGGATCGCACAAAGGCGGTGTGCGTAGGCACTTGCTGGGATTCGCCAGGCAGATCTCCACTTTACGGGTGGCCATAGGCATGAACTTGCAGATGCCGTTAGGGCAGATCAGCTGATTTCTGCTCAGGCCCAATGAAGCCGTGACCGAATCACTGTTACAGGTCAGGGTGCCACTGATCAGGTTGTCAATGGCCGGTTTCAGGTCGTTACAGATTTCCTGGTAGCTGCAGGGAACACCATTACATACCCGCAAGCGGGGTTCCGGTCCGATTGCCGTTGGAGCGATGCCGGCCAGCCAGAAATCCGGGGTCTGTATCATCACACCGCACAGTCCTCGCAGTTTGTCTTCCAGGTTGGCAAGCGTTGAGGCATCCGTATTGAGTGCTGACCCGAAGTAGTCGGCCAGTACGGTGGCTTCGTCCTGTAACAGGGAATCCGGGACAGTTGTGGCAATGGTGCCATCTGAGATCAGCCAGTCCTTGAGCAGGACGGTCAGATCTTCCAGTGTCAGGGGGCCACCGCCGCCACCGAAACCGGCAACCTGGGTCATCACATCGTCAATCCAGTCACTGCCCACGACACCGTTTTTGTCACACACGCCATGTACGGATTCCCAATGCAGCAGGGCTTGAAAATCGGTGCTGGTCGAGCCGGCGGAAGAGTCGCTCAAGTATTGGCCGATCGCTCTTTCCAGATTGCTGTCCGGGTAACCGGTGGCCGGTGGAAAGCGTTGTGGCTCCGGCCAGTCGAGGGCGCTGTTGATGGAGCTCAACAGATTGTGAGCGGTATAGCGATGGATACCATCCGACATGGCATTGTTATGGACCTGGGGATTGCTGCTGGGATCATATCCCGCCTCACTGACTGGTGGCACGCGAGGATCGGCGTCAACCCAGGGATCGTAGATCATCGGCAGATGATAGGGGGTGGTGCCGGCCGCAAACCTTGGGGCGCTGCGATTGAAGTACTCAGAGGTGAGAATCTTCACCAGCAACTCCTTAAGTGACCAGTTACTGGGAATGAACACCGACTCGGTCAAGTGCCAGAGTATATTGAGCTGACTGTCGTTGCGTGGGAAGTAGTTGGCAATGGTCAAGGGGTAGCCCATGGCCTGCTTCCAGACATTGTCGACGATACGTTCCGCGAGCAGGAAGGCGGCCGCTTCATGTCCCGGGATACTGACGGGGTAGGGCGGATTGCAATCCAGGGTATCGCAAACATTACAGGCGGCCCCTGAGGGAATGTCGTTGATCCAGTTCTCAATGGTGCTGATCTGTCCGGCGGCCAATGGACCGCCGCCCAGGGGCATTTGAGATCCACCGATATCGACACCGGTCAGTTTGTTGATCAGATAGCTGTCCGAAGCGGTACCCGGAACCACCCGAATCTGATTGCCTCCCGCCGGTTCGGTGGTTGCTTCTATATTGACAAGATCCGTATGCCAGCTGTCGTCGGTGGGGATCTGGAAACTGTCACCGCCTCCGCCACCTACGTCATGACAGCCGGCAGTGGCACAGTTATCCACCAGGATGGTCTTGACCGCTGCGGCGTTCACTGCATTCAACGGAGCATCCTCATCCACCGCAACGCCGTCACAACTGGTTGAGCAGAACTCACACTGCTGTTGTTCGGAGATCGGTAGCGAGCGGGTGAGGCCGTCGCTGTCCAGTTCCACATAGCCGAACTGAAGGATTTCCGACACATTGCGTACCGATACCTGACGTCCCAGGGGGCGGGTGAACCAGGCGGAGAAGTTCTCCGGGTCTTTCTCCACGGCGGGTTTGAAACTGCCGCAGCTGTTATTAATGCCCCAGGGATTGAGGGAGCCAAAACGTACATCGGTACGGAAAATAGCCGAGGCCTGTTCCGGTGATGTCCCTGATGAGGAGCCGTAAATAGCCGCTTCAAAATGGCCTGGAACGGCATGGGTTCGATCCCAGCCCGACTCCTCACCGGAGGCGGATGTCTCGGAGTTATGACACTGCAGACACAGCTGCTGACGATTCAGATAGGTGTGCTCGAAGTTCGTCGCCAGGTCGGCCCGGCGCATCTGTTCGGCCAGATCACCGAAAAACGAGGCCGGTCTGTTGACCATCGGAAACAGGTGGGCTTTATAGAGGGTGAACAGATTGTCATGCTTGACGATTGAAGCCAGCAGATCCGACATGTTGAATGAGGTGCCGAAGTCGGCTGAGGGTACGTTGTTCAAGACAAAGTCAGCCAGCGTGTCGGTAACCGGTCCGGCAAGCAGCGGCGCACCGTAGCAACCGAATTGGGATTTCCCCCCCTCCCGGGCGATACGCAGATGGTCGACCAACGCCTCGGACCAGTAGCTGACGAACTGATCCTCTTCCATGAGCGCCCGTATCAGGGTTTCCCGATCAGTCGCAGTAATGATGTCGGTCAGTGCTGTGAGCTCTTCATAGCCCCGTACTTTGCGTCCCAGCAGTACGGGTACCACCTGTCGTACGAAGGAGATGTCCCCTGCATCGTCGGCGATCGGTTCTTCCAATGGTGGAGCGGTGGAGCATGAGACCAACAAAACCGCACCTGTGACCACAGCCACGCTGATGGTCAGCATGAATTTAATCTGTTTGATGAATTCCATGTTCGTAAACCTCATTCATGAGACGCCAAAAAAGACCTGGCGTAGGTTTTCCATAGTGGAGTGGTGTGGGTCCGCGCTGGGTACCACCAGATCCGGCGTCAGGGAACCCAAGGCAAAGTTTTCTCCGGCAAAGGGATTGACACCCCCTGCCATCAACAGGGCGGCCTTGGTATCCGTGGCGTTGTATGGCACATCTGACATCACCGTTTCATCGGCACCATCGGTAATCGAGCCGACCACGCGATTCGCCACACCATCGCTGATCTCCAAGGGAATCGGTCCGCCGATCAGCACCTTGGTGTAGCATTCCGGATAGTGGTCACGACCATTGGATCCCGGGGTCGGTATGTTGCCGGAACTCTTAAACGGCGTACGACCAAAGTCGGTATTGATCACCACCAGAGTCTCCGACAGATCTATCTTGTTGGCATCCTCGGGCGTCGGGTTGTTGGGGTCGCGTATCACCGAGACCAGGGAGTCCAATAAGTTCCAAAGATTGGTGCCAGTGTCCGCTGCATTGAAAATCGAATGGACGTCATACGGGAGACCGGTACGGGCAATGCCGGAATCGAGCACAAATACGGAACTCGCCGCCTCATTGGCGGGACGGGTCAACAGATAAGCGGCAAACTCCAAAGCGGCGCGGGTACCGTTATCGGCAGTGGTGAACGGTGATGCACCTTCCCTGGCGCAAAAATCCTGTGGATTGATGGTCTGAGGCGCACCGGACAGCAGACTCTCCAGCGTATCCGCATTCATCAGTCTGGAAGCGGCCGCGTCATAATCGGAAAAGGCGGTGGAGCGGGTGACAAAGTTGTCTGGCTGCCAGCGCAACTTATCCCGGTACTGGGCGCGGAATTGATCGATCAGGGTATTAACCGATTCTTTGGTGGCCCCCAGGTTATTACGGTTCAGTTGGGTGATAAAATCACCAAAGGCGTTGCCGATTTTCAACACCATGGATTTGGATGAGCCCGGGTGGGCGCCAACCAGGCTTTGAATCTGCTGCACCAGGGTGAACAGAGCACCGCCGGTAAAATTGGTTTCAGGCAGCAGGGCATAGGAATGGGGCAGCACCCGGCCATTGTCCGCTTCCATATCGAGTTCCCCAAGCCGATGTTGAATCGCTGCGCCGGGTGGTGCCTGGTTCGGCCTGCCCAGGCGGGAGCCCGTGGCCACATAGGGAATTGCCGCCTCGTGGGGCAGCAGATCATGACGCTGGACCACAACACGCATCCGTCGACGGATATTCTGATTGTTCCATAGGGGTTTGGCGAAAGGGCCCAGGTGTACAGATTTGCCGTTTGAGTCGGTGGAAAAGGCATGGGTCTCCAGTCCGCTGGGGGTGTTGTTGCACATGGGATTCCAATTGAGTGCGCCAACTTCGGTATCGAAACCCCGGGTACGAGAACCGGCTACATCGCGATAGTAAAAGCTTTCAAAGGGGGCCATGCCACCGAAGCAGTGCAGTTCCAGTATCTTGTAGCCGCTGATGCCCGCTGCCCAGATATCCGATGGTAATTCGCCCCAGGCTGCATGGGCTCTACGGGAAATGGCGGGTCCAAGACAGACAGCCGCGGCAGAGAGCAGACTCGCTTTCAGCAGCTCACGGCGGGTAAATCCTTTCGATTGAGAGTTTGAGGCCATAATCTTCCATGCTCCTTGCCGGTTGGTTACTGATTGTGTTTCTGACTCTGGTTGAACTGTCTCTACATTGGTTAAAAAACACCATTCTCATGGTGAGCTTCATAAACTTCGGTAATGCTGTGATTTGCAATGCATGACAGCTGCATTGACTTGAGTTGGCGTTTTTTAAGAAAACGTGTTTCGTAGCTGAAAGTGTGGGTCGTTGCTGAAAGGTTATGTTGTGCGGTATTTATCGTTACAGCTGTGACAAATTAACGGCAGGATTTCGGCTGAGTTTTGTCTAACTTCTCTTGGGCCGACGCATTTGTTGGGGGTTGTACGCTTAAGCAGCGGGTGATCCAGGTACGGGGTGATCTGTTTTGGTGCAATACCCAATCCAGGCAGGTTCTGTCGGATCTGAATGTGATTTTAAAAAATGGTCGTTGAGGAGGTAATGAAATGAACTCTTTTTCCTAATTCATACAGGTAGACAGCTGACAGAGTCTTCGAGGTACCCTTTCATGTGCTGTTTGTGGGTGGCGTTTACACTGCTGGAATAAGTTGCAGTGCGAAGCGGCTAAGTTATATCTTTCCTTATTGCTGCTTCTGCTGACTATTTGTGGTTATACGATCTTCCAGTATCCTGACTCCAATCATAGCTCGGAAGTATCTGTCATACTGTGGGAGCACCAGTAGTTCAAGTAGGCGTCTACCTAATGGGGGAAGGTTTCGAAGGTTTCACGTCCCAGCCCGAAGGGCGACTGGAATTGCTAGTTAGCCCTCTAAAATTTACCATTATTGTTTTTCCATTCACTCTCAGGCGGTATTGCCTCGGTTGTACTCCAGTGTTCAACTATTTTTCCGCTATTTAAGCGATATAGATCGAAAAACGACGATAAAACATTGTCTGAATGTCCCTCACATACCGACAACACAAAATTCCCCTCTGCTAGTAACCGGTGAAGCTTCTTATAACGAATTGATTTGCTATTATTGTCAGCAGACTCAGAAAACATGAGTTGAATTTTGGCTAGGTCATCACCAAAATCAGGGCTATGCTCCGTATATTCTGTTGGGTTTATATACTTAAGTAAACTGTTATCAGCACGACTTATAAGTGTTTCTTCAACAAATGATTGAATTAATAACCTATTGCTTTCAGTCTTTTGGATATCGGTAATTTCAACTGCACCATCAACCATGGTGTGACCAGATATATTTGGCCCGCGCCTTGTTTGAATGTTGTCCCAGTGTTCTACTGCTTTTTCATTTTCAAAACGGAATATTTCGAATCCAACATTGCGATCAGCAAAGTCATACTCAGTATGGCCAAAAATAAAATCGCCATCTTGGAAAATACGTACGATATTTACTTTGGGAGACGTTTTTGATAAACGCTTAAATAATACGGACAAACCCTCACTTCCTTCATGGGTTTGAGGGTTGTGTTGAATATATTTTTCTTCGTTAACTACAGAAACACTCGAAGGATCGCCGGTTTCAATTCCTTTTAGCAAAGTGCGAATTAGTTCTTTTCTGTTTAATGCCATAGATAGTCAGTTTTCTTTGAAGGCTAACGCTTACGCTAGTGGTTGGTGGAGCGCAGCGTAACCAATCCCCTGCGCGTACTTGTTGCTTTCATACTTTGAATTCATAATCATATGCTGCAAATAACTTCCTAACTTCTATTCTTTTTGATTTCGAAGGTTTGGACAAAAGAAATATTTCCTTACAGGCTTCTATATCTGGTATCGCCCCATATTCTAATAATAGTAAGATAGTATCGACATGCCCAAAGCCAGCAGCAAAGTATACTGACCATTCGTCTGCTTGGGCTCCATTTTCAAGAAGCAACTTTACTTTCTCAGTGTCCCCTTCCATAGAAAAGAACTGCAAAACCGTTTCGCCAGCGTAATTCGCACATTCGAGTACGGCAATGTTATCTCTAACTATTTCAGGCAGTTTTTCAGGAGAATACCTAACTGCTTCAAACAACCTTTCAAATCCGTACTCTTTACCTTCATGTTCAATCATAGGTTCGAGCTTAAGCTATTGCTCGTTAGCTTTTATAAAGTAACGCTCTTGTTCAGCTGATCCCGTAAAGCCGGCGTCAGCTAGAACTATTTGTTATGGCGTTATTCCGCAATAATAGGCTTTCTGCCACCAAAGTTAGCCCAAATCCCATGAGTGCGGAAAACACTATTAGTAACACTTGCTCTTGCTTAACGTCTTTCGGATTACTATAAATCACCTTAAACGCAACTGCTCTAACGCGTTCGATTCGATTGCCGAGATCTCCCGTCCCCTTGTAGGTAAGAATTGTAGATGCTGCCGAAGTCATATGATCCGGGCTCGGTATCGAATGTATAGGTATCATTTCAGCAGGCATGCGGAAGTATGCGGCTGGGGGATGCTCTGAATATGACGATTTCAACCCGAATTCAACCAATCGACTTGAGTAACTTTCTCGTTGAACTATTTCTTCATACTCAAGGGATATACCACCATGAAATTTCTTGTAATCTTCTGGCTTGATTGAAAATCTTAACCCAGAAGGAGTGTTCTTACTTGGCACATAAATGTTTGGAAGATGGTCTGCTAACTTAATCGAGATAGGGACCTTATTTGTAACAAAATCAATATCGCATTCAGCCAGCTTATTCTTTAAGGCATGCAAATCTTTTCGGCTTTTCCCTTTTAAAAAGTCTAGCCGAACTCTTAGTTTTTTATTGGGAAGCACGAAAAGCTTAGCCCAAGGTGAAAAAGCAGATGGATCATAATCCTCGCAGCTTACATACGCAGTAATAATTAGGGCGCGGTCGACATACTCTTTTTGAGTAAAGGTGCTAGATATGGATCCAGTGGTCCATAGAACAGCTAATCCAGAGAGTAGAGAAAGAAACAATCCGATGAATATCTTGCTACCAATAGCGACACGGTAGTTGATACGGCTATGTGCAAGAGCTCCTGCTACGACACTACCAATAACTAATGAAACTACGATTATCAGCATTTCCATGCTAATTCCTTTTTAACCATAACCGTGTGATAGCACATTGGGTGGGCCGATCGATTTCTCAATTTCCATAAAGAGAAGCTTCCCTGTGATTGGGCTGTAAAAGCTATTGTCTCTTTTGTAGAGGATTTGAGATAGAAACTCAAGATCTGGAGGTCCTCACCCTAAGCTGGTGGGACATCATCCCGATCCTCTATTTTATATATGGTGTTCTAAGTAATTGATAATGTTTTATAAATTATGGCCTGAAAGTGGAAGTGTGGGTGTTTGGGTGAGAGATGAGTTTTCAGTGAAATAGAATCTTCTTGGTCGCTCAGGCAGTCAGTGCGAGTCAGACAATAAGACAGCTCAATGGCGTGAATGGGATCCGGTTTCTTTAGGCTTACTTTTTCCCGATAGGGCTCTGTCCAGCCGATGTATGAATACCATCTACAGAGGCGGGGAAGAGCCCCGCCAGACGCGCTAGGTTCTCTATAACATCGATAGCTGGCCATCCTGACTGATATGCAGCTTATCCACGTCGATCTTGAAACTGGCCAGTAACAGTTCTCTAGCCATGTTCTTGATGTTGGTCACCGTCTTCTGGTCCGGACCCTTTTTATAAGTATCCTGAAACATCACCATCCAGTTCCCGGTCATGGCGAGATATTCATACAGTTTCTGCCGATCGGCCGGGGTGGCATTCTGCAGACCTAGGCTCAGGGCTTGGTTGCCCTCTATCATTTGTGCTACCTGTTTGTGTAGATGCAGCAGATTCTGCTCCGGTATCTCTGCCCCTTCGTTATAGGCTGACCAGACACCATAGAGGAACGAGGCTGTGGCCGTCGGAATGTCCCCTTCAGGTATCTGCGCTGCCTGTTCTATCCTTTTTTGAACGAATAGGGCGATATTGAATATCTTCTCCATATTGGCCCGGTTCGGCTCAGGAAAACTGCCAGCCAATTGGGTGGCGTACGGTGATTTGTTGTTTGCTGCGGCCTGGATTTCCTGAGGTGTGATCGTACTTAGCTCCTCAGCGAAACGTTTCCCCGCATCACCACTGCTTTGAAGGCTGCTGATGGTTGGAGCCTTTACGGGCTGCTCAAACAACTGATCGAATCCATCCACCAGGAATCCTGGCGTAGCTGCTGAGTTGTCAGCCGGCGCACTGTTGATCATGGTAGAACAGGTGGATAGAAACCCTGCCAGTAACAAACGGGATAGCAGTCGCCTGATGTTCATCTTGTCTTCCTTCACTGGGTTGTGCAGTTTTGATCGGTGATGGTCAGCTCGCCTTCCTGGCTGATGGAGATCGACTCGGGTTCAATCTTCAGGCTGCGGGTGATGATCTCTCTGACCATGATTTTGACATTGTTCAATGCGGTCTCATCCGGTTGTGAGGTCAGGTGGTGCTGGATCATCAGCAGCCAGTTCCCAATCATCGCAAAAGTCTCATAGAGGGCCGACCGGTTGCCGCTGCTTGATTTCTCGTACTCTTTGAGAAACTCCGCTCTTTCGCGCATGGTATCCCTGGTCTGAGTGACCAGCGTATCGAACCGCTTGCCGGGGAGGGCGGCACCCTGGTTGTAGATCGACCAGATGCCATAGAGAAAGATGGTGATGGCTCCGTGAATATCCTGTTTTGGCAGCTTGTGGATCTCTTCAAAGCGATGGTGAATGAAGAGGGAGATATTGAACAGTTTTTCCATCTCCCCACGATGCTGTTGCGGTGCGTTTCTCGCCAGTTTGGCCGCGGTGGAGGACTTCTTGCGTACGGCGCTCTTGATCTCCTGTTCGGTCAGTTCATTAAACAGGCTTACATGATCCCGATAGACTGCCTGGGAGTAGTTGCCTTTGGCTTCGCTGTGATTGTTCCCGGATCTGTTGAGTGTGTTCAAGGGTTACCTCACTGAGTGGTGCTTATGCTGGTTTATCTGGGCTATTCTGTTTCAAGTGCGCTGTTCAGGCTTTGACAGGGAAACTGCCATGGGCGTAAATCTGCGGATAGGTGGGGGTAGAGTAGACAGATACTCATGTCTGTCAGCAGTTGCGTGATCTGGTATCGGGAACAGAGGTTGCCCTGCACTTAGGACGGACCGGGCCAATGGGTTTGCCGAAAACCTATGGTGATACCCGGTTCCCTGCTGGGAGGAGGTACGGTTAACGGGATTCAATCTACACTCCATGTAAGCTATCCATCCCTGATAAATACAGTATGCTGAATTTCCATATAAAAATTTGCAGATGACATGAGAGTCATCTGGTGTGCTCCTAACCACTTTATGCCATGTGCCAACTAGGTGGATATCAGGGATAACCCCTATATGCCAAGCTGATGCACACTAAAATTGTCGATGGCGGTTGATTTTCGACATGTGGGTTCTGGTGATATTGGTATATGCTTTTAATCGTTAAGGTGTTTATTTTTTTGGGTTAAATCGCTGGGGGGAACATGCCGGTACCTTCGCTGAAGGCAAAAGACTATAAATCGGATATCAAGCCAGTATGGTGCCCGGGCTGCGGTCACTTTGCCGTGCTTGCTTCATTGACCAAGGCGATGGCCCACCTCGGGCTGGTCAAAGAGAATGTGGCCGTGGTCTCGGGGATCGGTTGTTCATCCCGCTTGCCTGCCTATATCGACAGCTACGGTTTTCATGGTATCCACGGTCGCGCACTGGCGGCGGCCTCCGGTCTGAAGGCGGCAAGGCCCGATCTGACGGTGGTGGTGGCAGGCGGTGACGGGGATGGATTCTCGATTGGCGGAAACCATTTTCTGCATGCCTGCCGGCGCAATATGGATATGACCTATATTGTGATGGACAATGAGGTCTACGGCATGACCAAAGGACAGGCTTCGCCCACGACCAAGCCGAACTGGGATAAGAGCAAGCTGACACCCCATGGCACCGGCATACCCAGTTTCAATCCCGCCGCCATCGCCTTGGCTGCTGGCGCCGGTTTTATCGCCAGAGCGTTTGCCGGTAATCCTTCGGATTTGACCAAGGTTCTGGTGGAAGCGATCGAGTATCCCGGATTCGCCTTTATCCAGGTACTGAGTGGTTGTGTCACCTTTCGTCCAGACCAGAAGGCGTGGAAGGAGACGGTACACCCGTTCATCAACGAAGTGCCGACCGAGGATCGTATCAAGGCGGCGCAGATCATCCAGGCGGATGATGGACTTGCTACCGGAGTAATCTACGCCACACCGATACCGGTATGGCAGCCTGAAAATATAAAAAGTTGCGAAGTGGCAGAGTTGGAGGAGGAGTTTTGTCTATGAGTGATGATCTCGTCGAACCGATAATCAGCATCGAAGAGTTCCTGGTGCATGCGCTGGAACTGGAAGAGGCCTCCAGTGACCATTATGACGAACTGGCGGACAGCATGGAGATCCACAACAATCTGCAGGTGGCGGAGCTGTTTCGTAAGCTTGCAGGCTACAGTCGTCAACATGCCAAGGAGGTGATGGAGCGCACCCACGGTCTGGAACTGCCCCAAATGACACCCTGGGATTTCAAATGGCGCTGTCCCTCGTCGCCGGAAGCCTTCTGTATGGAGGAGGCGAACTATATGATGACGGTTACCCAGGCCATGGAGATCGCCCTCTATAACGAGATCCGGGGGCGGGAGTTCTATCTACAGATATCCGAGCATTCACCCACTGAGGATGTGCGTAAACTGGCTGCCGAGATGGCGGAAGAAGAGGGTTGGCATGTGGCCATGCTGAAGGAGTGGCAGAACAATCTTCAGGATGAGCTGCCGGTGGAAGATCTGGATCCGCCCAATATTCCCGAGTAAGTCGAGCGGGAGATTTGACTGTTCTGCTTAACCAGCGATCAAAGCGTTTCTTGAAAGACCTTGTGGGCCTGCCATGGAAAGAAGCGTTATGTCGCTGGTTAGCAGAGTGCCGGGTTAATAGCTATCAGCTTGTGTGTATACCGGTCTCGTTCTCGTGAGATTGGTTTCGTTGTTCCATCTCTTCGGCTTCCTTCTCCATCTTCCTAAGCAGTTGACCGAAATAGAATGCCAGATAGGTTGAGGTGTTGAGAGTAAACCAGAAAAAGACAAAAACGCCGAGATAGATATTGAAGTTACTGGTTTGGGTTTTTTCCGCCAGATTCATGACGGCAGCAATGGCAGCCGGATCGATGAATGAAAAAAAGATGAATGTCAGCAGACCCGCTGCGATCGCACTGGTCCATAGAAAGCCGAATAGGCATTTACACTTCAGTAGATTTAGCACAGATTTCCTCCAGATTATTGGTGTCGCCGGAAAGGTGTTCCGGGTTGGAACCTCAACGTTCTTATCTTGCAACTGGTCGCGCTTTACTCTCGATGCGTGACAGGGGTCGGAGCGCATCGGTTGGACCGGACCAGACGAGTGGATATCCTGCAGGGTTCCTTATCGTTATCTTCTTTTACTGCCAGTACTAGATTAGCAACTCCACCCGCCGCATAAACCATAATTTTAATCAGGGATTGGTGAAAGGTGTGAGTCTTCATCTGAAGGGGTTGAGGAAGGCGGGAAATGACTCGGCTGCGAATGGACACCAATCAGCGCAATGACTCGCCAATATACGACTGCAATGATGACAATATCCTCATCAAAAATGATCTTACTCCCCGTCATCCCGGTGCATGCCGGGATCACTACCCTTCGGGGTGAAAAAGCACAACAGCGTGCTTCACACAATGATCCGGTTATTACCGGTCAATACGCTTCTGAGAAGGGACGCTATGTATTCGCCATCAGTACCACAGATATCAGTTAAATTGTTGTTTCATAAAAAATTAGACTGCTGCACCCACGGATATTGAACTGGTCAGAGTGTAAATCTGTGATTTGTTTACACAATTTTAATGTTGAATTAAGGAATTGCCGCTAGGATTTAAATGATTTTAAGGAAATGGATACTGCTTCAGCGGTTTTTGGAGCAATGTTCTGTACGGAGTTTGAAGATGCTCGGTTGGTGAGAACGGCTAGATCACTGGGTTTACAAGTGGCTGTACGATAACCGTTTTTACCTGAAACTCAAATAAAAGGCTTAAGGATAGGTGTTGTGATATGTTGAATTATCTCTTCGAAAAAAGCCAGGAAAGGAAACACTTGAAAGTCACGCTCTCTCAATATGGTTTGGGCCTGACTGATCTGGATCCCCAGGATCTGAAACTGATACTGGCCGCTGTTCACAAACTGATCACCATGGTCTCGAAAAAGTACGGCCAACCCCCGGCGACCGTGCTTCACCATGTCATCACACCGGTGGGTTGGGCGATCGCCTATTGTTTGCTGGGCCGAAGCAAGATTGTTCAGATCGATCCCGGTTTTCTGGATATCATCGATGAGGTTGAGACTGAACTGTTACTCTATCTGTCCGGTGACAGCGGCAGCGCTCAGAGTATCTATAAGGAAGTCTTCCACATACTGCTTGAGTCAACTTCCTGCCATCCGCAGGTATTGGCTATTCTACGCAATCTGAATTACCTCGGGCATATCGATAAACGTCAGAGATCCTGGGCTGGCTGAACAATCACCTTACCTGAGTTCAACCTGAGTCGGTCTCTGCCATCCCTGTTGCTCTGGTGTAACGGAGTGCATTGCTGATCTGTAATTACAGGGGGCAGTCTCTAACATATTGCCGTAAGAATTCGGATCTTCCCCAGTTGGTGCTGGACGGTAGTAAAATCGTGCAGATCAAGGCTGGCATTTGAGATCAAATCGATGATGTCGAGACAGAGCTGGTACTTCACCTGTCTGGTGAGATTGGTGAAATTAAAAAAGCATCTACCCGGAGATTTTCTCCACCTTGCTGGTATCAGGTGCCTGCCATCCTGAGGTGATGACGTGCCAACACAAGCTGGGTTATATCAGCCATACCATGAATCAGCAGAGATCACAGGTGGTTTGATCCCTTGGCTCTGCGTGATTGTTCGGGATAGCCAACAAGCTGTCCAGAAATAACCGGTTTTACAGCTATTCACTGCATAATACAGGTGGCCTGTTAAGAGGTGGGTTGCTGGTGTTTGGGAAATCACTCAGAGTCTGCTGGGCAGGGACTTCCTTTTGATCAGCAGTACCAGTGCCGGGATCACAAACAGTGACAGCAGTGGGGCTGTCAGCATACCGCCGATGACTGGTGCGGCGATACGCTGCATCACTTCCGAGCCGGTGCCGTCGCTGAGCATGATCGGCATCAGACCGATCACAACCACCAGTACAGTCATGGCCTTGGGTCGTACTCTGAGGGCCGCACCCTCGATAATGGCCAGCTTGAGACTCTGCCGATCAGTCAAGCGACCGCTGTCCTGGTAGCTTTTGATGGCGTTGTTGATATAGATCAGCATGACGACTCCGAACTCTGTGGCAATGCCTGCCAGGGCAATGAAGCCAACAGCCACCGCGACAGAGAGGTTATAACCCATCATCAGTACGAACCAGAATCCCCCCACCAGGGCAAAGGGGATGCTCAACATCACCACCAACACATCGGAATAGCGTCGGAAAATAAGATAGAGCAGGGCGAAAATGATAATCAGCAACATCGGCACCAACTGCTTCAACTTGGCTTCGGCCCGCAGCATATACTCATACTGACCTGTCCAGGTGATGGCGTATCCTGCAGGCAACTTGATGTTCTGTTCAAGCAACTGCTGACCTTTGCTGATATAGCCACCAAGATCCCCATCCTTGATATCGATGAATGTCCAGCCGTTGAGACGGGCGTTTTCTGTTTTGATCAGTGGCGGTCCATCAACCACATCCACTCTGGCGACCTGTGTGAGGGGCACCTGTGCTCCAGAAGGTGTGATGATGGGAAGTTCACTCAGTTTCTTGATGTCATCGCGCAGTTCACGTGGGAAGCGGATGTTGATCGGATAACGCTCTAGACCCTCCACGGTTTCACTGATATTGATACCGCCGACGGCAGCACTGACCATCAGGTTGATATCATCGATATTGATGCCCAGGCGGGCCGCCTCGAGGCGATCCGGCACGATCTCGATATAGCGGCCAGCCATAACCCGGTCGGAGAATGCGGAACGGGTCTCCGGCAGGGTGGAGAGTTGTTTCTCGATATCGCGGCCGATCTGCTCAATGGTCTTCAGATCGGGACCGGAGACCTTGATGCCGATGGGCGTCTTGATGCCTGTCGAGAGCATATCGATTCTGGTTTTGATCGGCATCAGCCAGGCGTTGGTAAGTCCCGGGAAACGTACTGTTCGGTCCAGCTCGGCGATGATGTCGTCGAGCCTCACCCCTTCCCGCCACTCCTCTCTGGGTTTGAGTCGGATGATGGTCTCGATCATGGTCAGGGGGGCCGGGTCCGTGGCGCTGTCCGCCCGGCCGATCTTACCGAATACCCGCTCCACCTCAGCTACCTGCATGATCAGGCGGTCGGTCTGTTGCAACAGCTCCTGGGCCTTGCCAATGGATAGTCCCGGCAAGGTGGTGGGCATATACATCAGATCGCCTTCGAACAGGTCGGGCATGAACTCCGATCCCAGCCCTTGCCCCAGTCGTTGCATCAAGGGGGATTCAGAAAAGCCTTTGCGCCAGGCTTTCTGCATGCCCAGCTGGGTGTCGTCGATCTGCTCGATCAGGGTACTGCTGTACTCCAGGCCGGCAGCCCTGCTCAGTTTAAGAGGCCACTTCAGGGGTTCCAGCAGACCGCCGATACCGTAGATCGGAATCACCAGGGTCACTACCAGCAACAGTGCCAGCAGCAGGGATGGCCTGGGTAACCACAAGACGATTCTCAGCAGAGGTCGGTACAGTGTGATTAGTGCCCAGCTCAGTGGATTGCTGCTCTCAGCAGGAATCCATCCTTTTAACAGGTAACCCATCAATACCGGTACCAGGGTGACTGCCAGCCCGGCCGCAGCAGCCATGGCATAGGTTTTGGTATAGACCAGCGGGCCGAACAGGCGTCCTTCCTGTCCCTCCAGGGCGAGCACAGGGAGAAAGCTCAGGGTGATGATCAGCAGCGAGTAGAAGAGTGCCGGTCCGACCTGCAGCGATGCCTCAAGGATAACTTTCCAGTGCTCCTCTCTTGGGAGTCCGCCGCCACGCTCCTGCAGACGGCGGTGGGCATTTTCAATCATTACGATGGCGGCATCGACCATGGTGCCGATGGCGATGGCAATACCACCAAGTGACATGATGTTCGCGTTGATACCCTGCTGCCGCATGATGATGAAGGCGATCAGAATCCCCATCGGCAGGGTGATCACCGCAACCACGGCAGAGCGAAAGTGAAACAGGAACAGCAGGCAGATCAGGGCGACAACGATGAACTCCTCAAGCAGCTTGTTGCTCAGATTGTCGACGCTCTCCTCGATCAGAGTTGAGCGGTCGTAGGTCTCGATGATCTCGACACCTTCCGGCAAGCCGCTCTTGAGTTGCTGTAATTTCCGTTTCACATTTTTTATCGTCGCCAGGGCGTTCTCGCCGTGTCGCATGACGACAATCCCGCCGGTGACTTCCCCCAATCCGTCCAGGTCGGCGACCACCCGCCGCATCTCCGGGCCGATCTGAATGTTGGCGATATCCTGCAGCAGGATCGGAATACTCTCTTCGGTAATATCGATGGGAATATGGCGGATATCCTGTTCCGATTTAAGGTAACCACGGGTACGCACCATCAATTCCGCTTCACCCTGCTCGATGACCGAACCGCCCACCTCGTAGTTGGCCTGCTTTACCGCCTCGATGGCTTGTGAAATGGGAATGCCCAGTGCGCGTAGCTTCTCCGGACTGAGTACGATCTGATACTGGCGAACCATACCGCCAACGCTGGCTACCTCGGCCACTCCGGAAACACTCTGCAACTCATATTTGAGGAACCAGTCCTGCAGGGATCTTAACTGGGCAAGATCGTGCCTGTTATGCCGGTCGACCAGGGCATAGCTGTAGATCCAGCCCACGCCCGAGGCGTCCGGTCCCAGTTTGGGTTGCACATCGCTGGGCAGACCCGAACTGGCCTGGTTGAGGTATTCGAGGACTCTGCTGCGTGCCCAATAGATGTCGGTGCCATCATCAAACACCACGTAGACATAGGAATCGCCAAAGAACGAGTAACCCCGAACCGCCTTCGCGCCAGGTACCGACAGCATGGTGGTGGTAATCGGGTAGGTGACCTGGTCTTCAACCACCTGTGGTGCCTGCCCCGGGTAGTTGGTCTGAATGATGACCTGCACATCCGATAGATCGGGAAGGGCATCGAGGGGTGTCTCACGCAGTGAGTTCCAGCCCCAAATGGCAATGATCAGACTGGCGAGTAACACCAGTACGCGGTTCTCTATCGACCAACGTATTAACTGCCCAGGCATTTGAACTACTCCGACATGCGCAACAGGCTGCTTTGGATGTTTGATTCTGAATCGATGAGGAATTGGCCGGAGACCACTACCTCAGCACCCGCATTCAATCCATCAATAATCTCCACCTGGTTGTCGCCCCACAATCCGGTCTTCACATCCACTGGCTGGAAGTGGCCCTTACCCTGATACTTGATGATGATCTCACGCTCCCCGGTGAGTATGATTGCTTCACGTGGTACGGTGATAGCATCCATCTTCTTTGCGCCGTCATTGATTTCCACCTGTACGAACATATTCAGCAACAGAGCTTCATCCGGATTGGTCACTTCAATTCTGGCGCGCAGGGTGCGAGTGACCGGATTGATCTCCGGGTAGATGAAATCGATTTTACCAGTCCACTCTCTAGCGGGAATTGCTGGCGAGGTGACCGCTACCTTGTTGCCCTTCTTTACCCAGGGTGCATGGTGTTCGAAGATATCCACCATAATCCAGACTTCGCTCAGGTCGACTACGGTGAACATGGTTTGATAGGGTTCGACGTAACTGCCTTCACTGACATTCAGCTCGGTAACCCATCCACTGGCGGGTGAGGTGATCTGTACTGTATTCAGAACCTTGCGGTATTGCTCAATCCTCATCAGATCCATCGGAGGTACTTTCAGTGACCTTAAGGTGTTTCGATAGGAGTCTATTTTTGCATCGAGTTCCGCTTTACGTTCGGGTTCAAAGGCAACCAGATCGTGCTCCTCAAGTGCATTGATGAGGTCGAGTTGAGCCCGGTTGATCCAGGGCGAGTAGAAGTCGACCAACTCATCCTTCCGTTCAATATGATCCCCTTCGGTTACCAGATAGAGATTTTCAATCCAGCCACCGGTTCTCGAGTGTATGTTGTAGATCCGCTCATCATCGGCAGTGACTCTGCCCTGGGTTTTTATGGTTTTGCCCAAGTTGCCCCGGGCGGCCGTGATGGTGCGGATTCCCATATTCTGGATGACGGCGCTTTCGAGAAAAACCTGGGGTTGTTCGCTCTCCATGGACTCCTTGGCGGCGGCCACTGGTACCAGATCCATGCCACAGATGGGGCAGGATGAGTCTGTATCATGGGAGATGATTTGCGGATGCATCGGACAGATATAGATAGAGCCTGAATGTTGGTGATCATGATCTGCATGCGTGTCATGGGATGTCACCGGATCCGGTTCTGGGGTATCACTGACTGAGACTCTTTTGGCTTTTGTCAGCAGTGTCTCTTCGTTGTCATTCCTGTTGGCCTTGGATCGGGAGGAGATTGCTGGCAGCCGGTCACCGTCCCAGTAGCGATGGGATTCGGTCATTGCCTTTGGCATCTCAGATCCGTGCTGCATAGTCTTCATGCCATGATTATGGGAGTGCTCCGCGATTTGGTGATCAGTCTCGGGCGCCATTGGTGAAGCGGTCTGTGCAACCAGAAACATGCCGCAGACACTGCATTTGCCCGGTTTGTCACTGGTCTCATTGGGATGCATCGGGCAGGCATAGATTGTCTGATGATCTTCAGACGCATGGTCCGAGTGGTCCATCGGTTGATGATGGTCATGCCCTGAATGATCGGTTTCGATTTGTGCCACCAGATGCATTCCGCAGATGCTGCATTTGCCCGGTTTGTCACTGGTCTCGTTGGGATGCATGGGACAGGCGTAGATCGTCTGATGGTCTTTTGACTCATGGTCAGAGTGATGCCCTGTATGATTGGAGCCGGATTGGGCTACCAAGTGCATCCCGCAGATGCTGCAGCTGCCCGGTTTGTCGCTCGTCTCATTAGGATGCATGGGGCAACTGTAAAGGGTTGTCTGTAGCCTGGTTGCACTCTCCAAGTCAGAAAGACCATCAATTGATGCATCCATTGACATGTTGGCGCTATGGTGAGTTTCGCCAAAAGCAATTGAGCCGGTTACCAGAGACAGAGTTGCTGTCAGCGGTATTAGGATTCTGAATATGGCATTGAGAAATCTTTTGGCAATCATCTACAGGTCCTAATTGGGGTGGTGTATGCCATCTACATTACAACTTAACTCTCATTCTCATAGCGTAGACTTGTTGTTCTTTTACTCTGTCTGAATGGCGATTAACTGAAGATCGAAAACCAATGTACTGTTAGGAGGGATTCTTGGTGGTGCTCCCTTTTCGCCATAAGCAAGCGCGGGTGGGATGAACAGTTGCCAACGATCGCCTTTCTTCATCAGTTGCAGAGCTTCTGTCCAGCCCTTGATCACACCATTGACATGAAAGCTTGCCGGTTTTCCTCGATCAAAGGAACTGTCAAAAACTTGTCCGTTCAGCAGCTTACCGGTGTAGTGCACAAGCACTTTATCGTTGTTATCCGGATGATTCGTTCCGTATCCCTTCTCTATCATCCTGTACTGTAAACCACTGTCTGTGGTGATGACGTCTGGTTTTGCTCTGTTTTCGGCATGAAACCTGTTGCTCTTTTCAAGCAGCAGTTGAAATTGACTGGCTCTCAGCTGTTTCTTTTTCTCTGCAAGGCTTCTACCCAGCTCCGCCATGACCTGTTTCATTTCTGCTGCAGACATTTGGCTCTGATTCTCATGCAGTGCGTCACGGATGCCCTGTATGACCGCTTCCGGGCGGATCTCAATATCTTGAAACCTGAAGTCACTGCCGATCTGATAACCAACGCTATAGTTGATCTTGGAAGCCTCATCCGACAGTGGGGCTTGCTGGCCGGCAATTGCAGGAAATGCCATGAGACATGCGATAAACAAAGATGTGGTGGTTCTGAACATGAGCCTGAAATTCCCAATTAGTAAGCTTGCAATCAGCGGTTGCATGGGGTGTCGCCAGCAACAAAAAAATATAGTTATTTACTTGGTTCCGATCTTCGATTGTATCAAGGTTTTAACTGCCTAGAAAAAGTGTTTTAAGGCTATTTTGCCCAAATCAGCGAAGGTCAGACAGTATTCGAAGATGAACTTAATCCGGCAAAAGAATGAGTATGGGTAGTTCTATGTATTTTGGATTTGAAATCTGGGTATATTTGATTCTTCCGGCCTTTTAATAGAGTTTCCGATATTGATTAAAACAGTAATCCATGTTGTATTGCTGGTGATATTTTTTTCTGTCCATGCGGGGACTGGGTAAGGGAGATGATGATGTTGAAATCGAGATATTTAACTACCGCAGTCTTAGGTCTGGGCCTGATCGGCAGTGTTCACGGGGATTCAATACTCACTTTTGAAATGAGTGGCCCGAATGCGGCAAAAGAGACAAGAACAGTATCGATAACCGGTCGTTGGCTGAGAATCGACACTGATCAGCAGGGTAGTCCCGACTACACACTGATGGACACCGGCCGTATGCTTATGTTTGAGGTCGATGACAAGAAAAAAAGCTACAAAACAACTCATATGGGTAAATATTATTGGCCCAAGGATGTAAAACCCAGATTGAAGCCTATGAGGGAAAAGGGTGTGGTTGCCGGTAAGCGTTGTAGAAAAATACATGAAGTGGTCGGTTCTAAACATGCATTGAACCACTGTATGCTGCCCGGTACTGAGCTGGGTTTGGACGAGCGTTCGACAAAAACCCTGTCCCGTCTTTATCAGCTCTCCAGGCGTATGAAGCTCGACTGGATCGGAGCCATGACACCTGACGAGCGGCAGATTTCAATCAGCAGTCAGGATCTGAAGAGCGGTGCCACTCTGAAATTCACCTCCATTTTGCATAAGGGAATTCCTGATAACAAATTCAAGATCCCGGATACTTACCAACGCATCAAGGTCGAACAGAAGAAATATAAACACTGAAGAGTGAGGAAACCCTTATAGTATCGCCATTCCGCTGGATGTCGGGTAAAAGCGCAAGCGCGTTGAACGACCGAAAGTCGGCCCGAAAGGTGAGCGATGCGAAGAATCCATAGGACTGATCGGCCTGGATTCCCACAGTCACTCGGATGACGTAAAGTATCTTTGTCAGGAGATCTTCAATATCTGCTGTTGATTGCTACTTCGATGCCTGTGAAGGTGGCACGGCTGTTTCAAGTAATTCGACTTCGATGATTACCGTCTCATGGGCAACCGGTCCATTGCGACCATAGGCCAATTGATGGGGGATATACAACTCCCATTTGGCACCGGGTTGCATCAGTTGCAGGGCTTCAGACATACCTGGAATCAATTCACCGACACGATGAGTTTTCGGGCCACCCTTAAGGTGGGTACTGTAAAACACCTGGCTATCGAGGCGGCGGGAGACGTAGTGCAGCTTGACCTGATCGTCTTTTGTCGGCTGGGTACCACTGCCAGGCTTGATGATTTTGTACTGTAAGCCACTGCCGGTGGTGACAACACCGGGCAACGCTCTGTTTTTTTCCAAAAACTCACTGCCAGCCTTCAATCTGCGCTGTTTCTCGGTTTGTCTGTGTTTCATCTTTGCCATGGCGTCAGCTTTCATATCCTTGGTGATCTGACGCTTGAGATTGACCAGCAGCTCTCTCATTTCAGCGGGTTTCAACTCTGGTTGCTTACCGGCATGACCATCATTCATGCCACGGGATAATGCTTCAGGATCCAGGTCCATATTCTGTTTCCTGAAATCCTGGCCGATCTGCTGACCAATCGCATAGTTTGTGCGGTCAACTTTGTCTGATAGTGATACGGCTTCATCTGCAAATAGACTATTGCTGATGAGAAGTATTGCGATGAGTTGCATCGTGCGGTATTGCATGGAATTCATAGCCTCTGTTGTTGCGGATCAGATAAAGCCGATGGGTAACAATGCATCATACTGGAGATAAGAAAAAAGGGCCGCACGAGGCGGCCCCAAGATTCTAGTCTATTGGTTACTGTTAGAACAGTTTGTCAGGACAGACATCGCCGACACAGAATGGAACCATCATCTCATTGTCTTCGTGTTCAACGATGTGACAGTGCCAGACATAGAGACCCGGCAGATCGAATTCCGCCCGGATGGTGGTTATATCACCCGGATAGGTGTTGACAGTATCCTTCCAGCCATACTCCCAGGCTTCCAGACCGTTGGGTGTTAAAACCGCCACGCTTGGCCCACCGCCAATCGCTTCACGGCCCATGACCTTGTGCTTCACAAGGTGCACGTGGATCGGGTGGGCATCGGCTGAGAAGTTGTAGAGTTTCCAATCCTCAACAGCACCGATAGCGGGATTGGTCGAGATGGGATCTGACCAAAGCTGACCCTGGGAGGTGCCCGCATCGTCAATCGTCCCGAGTATTGCGGATTGTGGTCCATGTGGGACCGCGCCAAGGTCACAAGGTGGTAGCATGCCCATTTCCTGAACCAGGTTTCCGGCAGCATCCTCGCTGACACAGACCAGCTTGGACTCTTCCTCAAGCAGCACCATTTCGCGGGTGATCGAGGGTGTGGGCAGTGAGCTTTCAACACCGGTCAGCATCAGATCCCAGGGGGAAGTGGCTGCTGTGTCCGGATTCCTCAAACGACCACTGCGGCTACGATCCTCGTCTGTTGGGCTGGTGCCCAGCAGTGCATGATTGACCACAAACTGCATAACCTGGCCGGTTGTGGCGGCATCGGGCAGCTCGTCTGCTGGGAATCCACCGAAGGGTGAATCCGGTGCATTGTTGAGCATGCGGATCACAGTACCATTCGGCAGACCACGGAAGTCGACAATCACGTCGGCGCGCTCAGCAGGACCGATCAACAGGCCCTGACCATCAAAACCCTGGTCGGTTTCGCCAATGATCAGCTGATTATTGATCTCCATGTAGGGCATCTGTTCGAAAGCCCAGGCTTCCGGGTTATAGTTCAGCTGTGTCGCCTTGCCTTCCTTAACCGCCACGACTTTGGGCAACAGAGCCTGCTCAGTACCAATCTGATACATGTAGAGCTCATCAACCGGAACCTGATAGGGCATCCATGGACCTTTATAACCACCGCGTCGGGTGTTGATCTCACGGTACCAGTGATCCTTGATGACCGACGTTGTCTGTTCCGTGACCGGATCGATGACCGGCAGTGAGAGACTGAGCCAACGTGCATTGGTGCCGTTCAGCAAGCGGAAACGATAGAGTGACGGAGCCACTTCCAGTTCGGGCCAGGTAGTACCGTTGACCACCATGGTGTTGAAGAAGGCCTCAGGATTCCAGATCGGTGCAATGTCGGAAACTTTATCCTGCGCGTTGTTGCCGGAAAATTTGATTTGCAATTCACCTTCACCCGGATACTGCTCATTACCGGTACCTGCGGTGCCTTCAACATTCAACTCATCGAAGAAAGCCCGGTTATCCGGATACCAGAGTGAGCCGTCGGTGTTGAATGAACGATCCTGGATAACGACCGGTATCTCACGATATTTTTCACGGGAGCCGCCCATATCCGCTGGGAAGTTGGTGGTGACCAGGTCTTCGCCGGCAATTGGTGCAGGTCCAGGCAGGATGCCGCCCTGCATACCGGTTTCACCACTGACCGCTGAGGGATCACGAACCAGCCAGAAACCGGCAGGACCGGCATAGACGTTGAGCCGGGTCATGCCCAGGGAGTGATCATGGTACCAGAGTGTCGCTGAGGGCTGGTCATTGAGGTACTCGAAATGGCCAACGCCGTTACCGATATTCTGGTCATTGAAGCCGTCACGATCGGTCAGCAGGTTGGCTATGGTGCCTTCACAGACATACTCGCCACTTGCGGGCCGCCAGCTGGGATCGCCATTGACGTCACGGGGCACACAGCTGATGTTGGAGGCATTCGGCAGCCACCATCCTTCCGTGTAGCCGTCGCTGCTGGCACCGGTGTGGGCACCATGCACATGGGTTACGATCGGCACTGGACCATTATAATTTTTGCTTTGTGTCTGGCCATGACAGTCTGTACGCAGCTCACCCTTGTCACAACGTGCTTTGGGATTGGCCCAGTGCAGTGTTTGATCAACAGGGAGGATATGCTTGATGAACTTACAGTCATTGGCTCGCTCGGTACCGATATTGCCGCCCACAGCGCGACAGCGGTCCGCACGGCGTACCAGCTGGTTGATCCAGTCGACCGTGGTGTTGGTGTCTTTCACCGCCTCGATGGTGTAGGCGGGGTAGTTGAATTGTGAGTTGGGCGCCGGGGCTACATTCCGACCGCCACCCAGGGATCGGGAGTCGGGTCGTGGATCGGTTGCCGGTCCGTAACTCCAAACCGTGGTGGGTGGAAATGAATCGTTACGGCCATTCAGGGTGTTCCAGATGCCGCCTGGCAGAATCTGCTGTTGGAACTGGCGCATGCCGATATCGTAGTCGTCACCGATACCGGTGTCATTCATCACCGGCGGTATGACCAGTGGTGTGACATATTTGGGTATATCGTTCGGATTCAGTGTCCCACCCGGTACGTGGGCCTGTGCCCCGGACGCGGTAAAGGCACCCATGATTATCGCAAAGGATAATCGCGAGAGTTTATACTTATTCATTGGTTTCCCCGTACTGATTTCTTTAAAGCGCTTTTTTTAGTAAACGGATTAATGAAATCACCCATAATTTGCCGCATCCCTTAGACGGAAATTCTGTCTCCAAACTATGAATTCATTTCATTTTGCAAGTCCCATCCTGCGTCGGCTAAACACTGTTTATTTTGCAAGTGTTACCTAGCTCGCTTCTGCTGAAGCAGGCTGCAGTGAATATCCGTGAGACTCCCCCTAGGTTGAAAGTGAGGGTATTGAACTAGAACGCCTGATCAATACTCCCTTTTATTTTTGCTGCTCCACCCACCAATCCTGTCGTTGTGAAACAGTTTGATCCCCTAACAAGCCCTGTGCATGACCCAAACTTTCAAACTGATTTGTATTGTAAAAGTGTGTGGTATTTCAAATAAATGGGAAATTAGGCCCATTTTCCATGTGGGTGATTCCCTACCCATATGGGGAATAGGGTGTAGATTCCTATCCGGATTCGCGGTAATTCTCTACAGGGGCCTGTGTTTCCCTGAAAATTCATTGGAATGTCATAGGTTTGCAATCATTCTGTCTGCAACACAGCTTGGTTTGCCGATCAAGCCCGTCGCAAAACCAGAATCGGCGGGGTGTTGAAAAGTGACCAGCTGGCCAGTGTGCCAGCAGCCCCAATGCCGATCGCTCCACCGAATACCGCCACCAACCAGAGCTGGGGATTGAACTGCCAGGGTAGATTGAAGACCCCGGTTGACAGGCTATAACCGATGCCACTGGCAAGCCCGGCGGAGATTACGCCTGCCAGTCCGCCGAGCAAAGCGAACTCCAGGGTGATGGAGAGGATCAGCTGTTGCCGGCTGAGCCCCAGGGTGCGCAGAATGGCGGTCTCCTGAACCCGCTGTTCATGACTTGCCTGGATACCGGCATAGAGTACGATCAACCCGGCAGCCAGGGTAAACAGGAATACCGATTCCACCGCCATCGCACCCCGATCCATAATCCCCCGTACCTGTTTCATCAAAGCCGTGACATCCAAGGCGGTGATACTCGGATAGTTGTGAATCAGTTTGTGTAACACCGTACGCTGCTCATCCGGCAGGTAGAAGCTGGTGATGTAGGTTGCAGGCAGGTCCTGCATCAGGCCGGGTGTGCCCACCACAAAAAAGTTGACGTTGAAGGAGTCCCACTTGACCGACCTGAGATTGGTTACCTTGCCGCTGACCTGCTGTCCGGCCACCTCAAAGGTCAGCAGTGCCCCCATGGGGATGCCAAGGGTTTTGGCAATCCCTTCCTCTACCGAGAACCAGGGCTCCCCCCAGTCGGCTTGCGACCACCAGCGACCTGCAACGATCTTGTTGTCGGTCTGCATGCTGGTGGCCTGGCTGAGATTGAAATCCCGGGTCGCCAGTCGTTGGGCTCTGGGATTAGGGTAGTCGCCAGCGGAGACCGCTTTGCCATCGATACTGATCAGACGCCCCCGCATCATCGGATAGAGCCCGACCGAGGGGATGCCACTCTGTTGAAGATGATTCCTGACTCCATCCACCTGATCCGGTTGGATGTTGATCAGAAACTGATTGGGACTGTCCGCCGGCAGGGCCTCCCGCCAGTTGCTCAACAGATCGACACGCACCAGGGCGAGTACCAGCAGTACCGTCATCCCGAGGCCGAAACCACTCAGTTGGACGCTGGTGGTAATCGGGTTACGCGAGAGACTGGCCAGGCCATAGCGCCAGGAGCCAGCCGTTCGGGTTCGCAGCGGTGTCAGCAGGGTGACCAGCAATCGGGCGATCAACAACAGCAGCAGCAAACCACCCAGTAGTCCACCGATCAGTTTGAAGGCCATTTGATCGTCGCCGATCTGCCAGATCAGCAGGGTGGCCAGGGCGGCAACCCCTGCAGAGATGAACAGCAGATAACCGATCGGCGGTGCCCCCAGATGGCGTCGGAAGACCCTTAACGGGGGAACCTCGGCGAGCCGGGTCACCATCGGCAGTGAGAAACCGAGCAGCACCAGGATACCGGTGGCGACGCCGGACAGCAGAGGCCAGGGTGAGGGGGGGGGAATCTGCTGGGTAAACCAGTGGCCCACCAGTTCCACCAGCAGGGTCTGAGCCGCCAGTCCCAACAGACTGCCGAGCAGGCTGGCGATCACTCCCAGGCCGAGCAGACGAATGACAAAAATCTGCAACACTTGGTTACGCTTGGCTCCCAGGCATCGCAGCAGGGCGCTGGTGTCCGCCTGTCGCTCAACGAAGCGTCGGCTGGAAAGAGCCACCGCAACCACGCAGAGCAGAATGGCAGTAGCGGCGGCCAGTCGCAGGAACCGGCCGCCCTGGTCCAGTGCCGCACGCAGCTCGGGACGGGCGGCGCGGATGTCCTGCACCTGAATGCCGCTGATCTGTTGTGCATCCAGCCACGCCCGGTAGTCACTGATCTGAGCTGGGGTGCCGGCAATCAGCAGATTGTGTCTGACCCGGCTGGCCGGTCCCAGCAGTCCGGTTTGCTGCACATCCTGTTGATTGATCATGACTCTGGGGGCGAGCTGAAACAGGTTGGCGGATCGGTCCGGTTCATAGGTGATGATGCGGCTCAGGGTGAACTCAAGCTGGCCCAGTTTGAAACGGTCACCGATCTGCAGCCCCAGCAGGGGCAGCAGCCGCTCCTCGAGCCAGGCCTCCCCGGAGCCGGGCAAATCATCCGCATAGCGTGTTGTGCCGTTGACCTGATCCCTGACCTGCAGTTTGCCTCGCAGGGGGTAGTTTGCCGAGACCGATTTAACCTGAACCAGCTGGCTGTTGCCGTTGTTCAGTACCACGCTGGGAAAGGTCAGGGTTCTGGCTTGGCGCATCTGACGCTGCTCCGCCTCGTTACTGAGTGCTTCATCTAGGCGGCGATTGCTCTCGATTCTCAAGTCGGCGGCCAGCACCTCCGTTGCCTGACGGGCCATCGCCCGTTCGATGCGATCCGTGAAGAAGCCCACGGCGGTGACTGAGGCGACCGCGATCACCAGGGCGGTGGCCAGAAGACGCAGCTCGCCGGCTCGCCAATCCCGGCGCAACAGTTTCAACGCCAGCATGAAGGGATTCATCGATCACTCTCCAGGCAGCCCTCACGCAGATAGAGCCGGCGGTCACAGCGTTGAGCCAGCATCTCATCATGGGTGACCAGGATCAGTACTGTACCGCTCTGCTCCTGCAGTTCGAACAGCAGTTCCGCCACCTTCTCACCGGTGTGGGCATCCAGGTTGGCGGTTGGCTCATCGGCAAACAGCACTTTCGGACTGGGAGCAAAGGCCCGGGCCAGCGCCACCCGCTGCTGTTCGCCGCCGGAGAGCTGCGAAGGGTAGTGGGTCAAGCGCTCCGCCAGACCGGCTTTGGATAGGGCATCCCTGGCCGCCTGTTCGGCGTGGGCATGGCCGACCAGCTCCAGGGGCAGCATCACATTCTCCAGCGCGGTCATGCCGCTGAGCAGCTGAAAGGATTGGAACACAAAACCCACCTGACCGGCCCGTAATGCGGCGCGGCCATCCTCATCCAGTCCACCCAGGGTGGTGCCGAACAGGGTGACATCACCTGCGGAGGCCTCATCCAGACCCGCCAGCAGGCCCAGCAGAGTCGATTTGCCGGAGCCGGACGCACCTAGGATCGCCACCGCTTCTCCGGCAGCGACTTCCAGATCGATCTGTTGCAGAATGTCGAGTCTGCCTTGGGAGGTTTCAACGAACTTCATCAGCCCTTTGGCGGTCACAGGATGAGAGTTGGGAGATGTCTGCAACATGAAAAGATTCCTACGGAAATTGTTACTCTTTTTGTTTCTGTCTCTGCCGGTTGTCACTCTGGCACAGACCACACTGTTGGTGGTTGGCGATAGTCTCAGCGCCGGTTACGGTGTCACCACCGAGATTCGCTGGGTCAATCTGCTGTCGCAGCGATTGAACTCCCATTGTGGCCCGTTCCAGGTGATCAACGCCAGTGTCTCCGGCGATACCAGCCAGGGTGGCCTGAGCCGTCTGCCTGCCCTGTTGTCGAAGCATCAACCGACCCTGGTGATCATCGAACTGGGTGGTAACGATGGTCTGCGGGGTATCAACAGCCGGGCGATGCATGACAATCTGCTACGCATGGTCAAGCTCTCCAAGCAGGCCGGTGCGGCGGTGCTGATATTGGGGGTTCGCTTGCCTGCCAACTATGGACCGGAATTCACCAATGCCTTCCATCAAGTCTATTATGATGTCTCGGAGGCGGAATCGGTTCCCCTGGTTCCCTTTTTTCTTCAGGGGGTAGCATTGGATATGTCGCTGATGCAGAACGATGGCATACATCCCAACGACAAGGCTCAACCGATCCTCAAGGATAACGTCTGGGCTGGGCTCAGGCCGCTGTTGAAAGCGGTTGGTTTCTCCAAAGATGCCTGCTTGCAGCCATAGTTGACCGGGATGAATCGGCTTTAGACTTTTTTCCATGGCAATTATCGGTATAATCCCCCGTCTCACCTTTTATGGCGGTTGGTATCGGTCCCCCCGCAACGAGAAGCTGTGAACCCCGTCAGGCCCGGAAGGGAGCAGCGGCAGCAGTGGCATCGTGTGCCGGGGTGTGGCTGGTACCCACTGCCACCCAATTCCAAAGCGTCATAGCCATTCGGATACTATTTACCCGGTAACCAAATAGGCTATGGTTAACTGTTGTGGAAGTCTCAGATAAACCCTTCATAAGCCTGCGCTATCTGCCGCGCAGAAAATGGCTCATCGTGCTCTTGGTGGTGATTGCCTATGCGCTGTTGCTGTGGCAGGTCACCGGTTTCGTACGCCACCGGGTTCAGCAGGAGATGTCGGTTTCCGGTGAGCGCCAGCTCAATATCTATGTCAACAATCTGCAGGCTCAACTGGAGAAATATGAGTTTCTGCCTGAGTTGCTCTCTACCAATGCGCCACTGGTGGAGCTGCTGAAACGTCCCGGTGATAGACAGCGCATCAACGCACTGAATCGCTATCTGGAGACCATCAATACCATCACCAATGCTTCAGATACCTACCTGATGGATAACGAAGGTTTGACCATCGCAGCCAGTAACTGGCAGTCGGAAAAGCCATTCGTCGGACGCAATTTCAGTTATCGGCCCTATTTCAAGCAGGCGATGCAGGGGCAGCTTGGACGCTACTACGCCCTGGGCAGCACTTCAGGCAGGCGGGGGTACTATTTTGCCTACCCGGTACGCCATGAGGGGGGCATCCTGGGTACGGTGGTGATCAAAATCGATCTGACCAACCTGGAGCAGGATTGGCAGGGGCGTGACACTGAAGTGATCGTCACCGATCCGGAAGGGGTTATCTTCATTACCACCCGGCCGGGTTGGCGGTTTCGCAGTCTCTCTCCTTTATCTGCCGAGGTGCGGCTGCGTATCCAGGAGAGTCGGCGCTACTCGGGTGCAGCGGTTGAACCCTTGAATGTGGCCTATCGGGAGCAACTTTCCGAGTCGGCTCAGAGGATCGATATCCGTGGCCAGCAGCGGCGGCGGGCCGAGTCCTATATGATGCTCGCCCAGCCGATGCCGGAGGCCGGCTGGCTGGTGCATCTGCTGATTCCGATGAAAGAGGTCAATCAGGAGGAGTTGCATGCCATTGGAGCCAGCAGTTTTGCTTTTACCGTAATGCTGCTGATCGGTCTGGTGATGTCGCAACGATATCGGAGAAACCGGGAGAGGTCCCACTATGAAGCGGAAGTCAACCAGTCTCTGCGGGAGGCCAGGGACAGATTGGAGCAGCGGGTTCAGGAGCGCACCGTGGACCTGCATCAGGAGATCGAGGAACGAAGGCGTACCCAGGAAGCTCTGCAGGAGACCCGGGACGAGTTGATCCAGGCGGCCAAGCTGGCGATGCTTGGACAGATGTCAGCCAGTATCAGCCATGAGGTGAATCAGCCCTTGGCGGCGATCCGAACCTATACGGACAATGCCCGTCTGCTGCTGGAACAGGAGCGTTGTGCCGATGTCAGCTGGAACCTGGAGCAGATCTCCGAGCTGATCGAGACGATGGCCCAGATCAGCTCTCAGTTGAAACTGTTTGCACGCAAATCCGATGGCTCGAGACGGCCGGTTTCAATGCATAACGTCATTGAGTCGAGTAAACGTATCCTGCATCCCCAATTGCGCAAGAGCAGTACGGAAATACAGTACAAACTCGCCAAGGAGGAGCCTATGGTGATGGCCGATCCGGTACGTCTGGAACAGGTGTTGGTAAATCTCATCGCGAATGCGGTGAATGCCATGGAGAACCAGCAGAATCGATGGGTGTCAATCGAAATGGTGAGGCAGGGTGGGGGCCTGAAGGTCGACATTCTGGACAATGGGCCGGGTATTCCCGCAGACCACCTGGAGCGGATCTTTGATCCATTCTTCACTACGAAAGAGAGTGGCCTGGGTCTGGGACTCTCCATATCCCATCACATCATAGAAAGCATGGGTGGTACACTATCAGCTCAGAACAGCCAAAAGGCTGGGGCTTTGTTTACCCTTCGTTTGCCATTGGCGGAGCGAGTGGTCGACAACGCCGGCGCATAGACGGGATAGGATCTGTCTTAAAAAGCGTCAATCAAGGTGCGAGGAGAGAAGATTGGTAATTTCAGTTGGGCGACAAGTCACGCAACATTTAGCTTCAGGTGATAACCAAAAGGCTGATGCTGACACTACCTCTGGTGACGTTCTGATTCGCTCATCCCGTTCTAGCGACTGGAAATCACTCCCGACAGATTTCATTGGCGCGGCGACAGGGGGTGACCATGTCGAGTAAATCGCCTGTTCTGTTCATCGATGATGAGAAGCATATCCGCATCGCCAATACCCAGACCCTGCAACTGGCAGGCATTGAGGTCAATGCCATGGAGCGTGCCGACAAAGCGCTGCCGATGCTCTCCTACGACTGGCCCGGGGTTGTGATCTGTGACATCAAGATACCTGGCATGGGTGGCATTGAGTTTCTGCTAAAGGCTCAGGAGATCGACCGGGATCTACCAGTAATCCTGATCTCCGGGCATGGGGACATCGCCATGGCGGTACAGGCGATTCGAGACGGCGCCTACGATTTTATCGAAAAGCCATTTGCCGCGGATCAGCTTGTGGAGACAGTGAAACGGGCTTTGGATAAGCGTGCTCTGACATTGGAGAACCGATCCCTGCGCCAGGAGCTGGACGCCCAGAACAATACCCCGGGACCCCGTATCATCGGACGTTCACCGGCGATGCAGCGTCTGCGTTCAACCATTGCCCAGATCGCCGATACCGACGCGGATGTGCTGTTGCTGGGTGAGACCGGAACCGGTAAAGAGCTGGTGACCCGTTCACTGCACGAACACAGTCGCCGACGGGAGTACAACTTTGTCGCGGTGAACTGTGGTGCGGTACCCGACAATCTGATCGAAAGTGAGCTGTTCGGTCATGAACCCGGTGCGTTCACCGGGGCCAGGGGGCGGCGTGTGGGGCGTTTTGAACATGCCAATCACGGTACCCTTTTTCTCGATGAGATCGAGAGCATGCCGACCCCGGTGCAGGTCCATCTGCTGCGGGTGCTGCAGGAGCGCGCAATCGAGCGACTCGGCTCCAATGCCCTGATACCCCTCGATTTACGGGTGGTCGCAGCTACCAAAGTCGATCTTAAGGCGGCCAGTGAAAGGGCGGAATTCCGTGAGGATCTCTACTATCGATTGAACGTGGTGACCCTGGAGATACCCCCCCTGCGTGACCGGCGGGAGGACATTCCACTGCTGTTCCACCATTTTCTGCTGATGGCCGGGGCCAGGTATCGACGGGAAGTGCCACAACCCAACAGTGATCAGATCCGGGTGTTACTGACTCATCCCTGGCCGGGTAACGTGCGTGAGCTCTGCAATATTGCCGATCGCTATGTACTGCTTGGCGAGAATGTGGGGTATGACCTGAAAACCCTGATGCAGGAGGTGGACAATGAAACGGCGATCACTCTGCCGCAGCAGGTTGACTGTTTCGAGAAGAGTCTGATCAAGCAGCAGCTTGAAATCCAGAAGGGTAATTTGAAAAACACCATGGAAGCGCTAGGGGTCCCACGTAAGACCCTCTATGACAAGATGCGCAAATATGGTCTGGACAAGAGCCACTACAAATAAGATCGGATCGCTTGCCCGATTAGATTACGGTAACTCGAAGTCGGATGTCACAGGTAGGCCACTTTGCTCCTCAGTTGTTCAACTTCTTACTTGATCGCTCCGCCAGCAATTTGCATCCGTGGTTTTTTTAACCAGCAGGACTTCTGCGGACTTAGAAAATTGTCCGACCAGATCACAATCCAACTAACCAGATAGTGATAGTGTTTATGACGCCAAGCAAGGGAATGCGGGGTTCTTATTGGTGAATGATTCGCCAGACACTCGAATGTCGTTTTGCAGTTGACCGTTCATCGGTTGTGTCAGCGACTGATATCAGAAGATAAGGGATTATCAGACCGGTGGGAATCCTCTGGTGTCGATATTGAAGAAATCATCGGATGTGCATTTTGATATATCGAATGACGTATTTACAGGACAAGGAAGGCTATGAAAAGAAGAGTATTTTTAAAGGGCCTGCTGACATCAAGCCTACTAGCAGCGCTCCCTATCCCTCGACTCAATCTGAAAGCAGCATTACCACCAGTCGGTGGAAGAGCGTGGAACTATATCGGAATTCACTATCCTACTGATCCGCTACCCGGGATTGCCGGATCACCAGCCACGATACCGATCATGCCGACCTTGCCCAATGGCGCCTACTATACGGCACATGATTGGTACTCAGGTAATCAGGATGCCTATGACCCATGTGTTATCCCCAATCCACAGCCACCGGCTTCTGTTACGCAAGGGGAATATGTCGTTGATCGATTTCATCCCAATGCTTCAGATTTCGATCAAGGTGATAATGCGATTGCTGGTGTTGTCTATGGAACCACCAGTCGCCCTAGTGGGTCATGCGGAAAGTAATGTAACTAATGATGATTGAGTGTATAATTCGTTATGCGCTTAGCCAAATCA
>LVKA01000009.1 GCA_001709035.1 Candidatus Thiodiazotropha endoloripes
TTGTTAGGGTTAGAGCTAGGGTTAGGGCTAGGGTTTGTTAGGGTTAGAGCTAGGGTTTGTTAGGGTTAGGGTTAGGGTTAGGGTTAGGGTTAGGGTTAGGGTTAGAGTTAGGGTTAGGGTTAGAGTTAGGGTTAGGGTTAGGGTTATGCTGGACCACCGGGGACCAGAGCCCAGAGTGCCCAGAGCCCATAAATAGAAAACGACAATTTTTGTCACTTTCTTTTTATGACCCTAAGGGATGGGAAGATGGGGTTAAATCGTGTACCAGACATTGCCCCCAGTGCCTGGGGACTCTGCCGGGTCGTTTTGGCTATGTTGGCCCCGGG
>LVKA01000010.1 GCA_001709035.1 Candidatus Thiodiazotropha endoloripes
TGTCTCAATGGTATGGACTCCTCCCCTTTAAACCGGAAGCTCGGTAAAGTGGAAGGTCACCACAACCCAAGGAGCCCACACCATGAATAATACTACCACCATTACGATTGATTTGGCCAAAGACATCTTTCAGGTGGCTGTCTTTAGTAAACACGGTAAGTCACTGATCAACAAGCCTATATCTCCAAAGAAGGTGAGGCAATTTGTCACCAACCACCCCGAGGCAGTCATTTATATGGAAGCCTGTGCCTCGGCGCACTACTGGGGACGACAATTCAGGCAATTGGGACACAAGGTAAAATTAATCCCACCACACATTGTTGCGCGGTACCGAAATGGCAATAAAAACGACAAGAATGATGCCTTTGCGATCTATGAAGCTGCGAAAAATCCCAACATCTATTTCGTCACCATCAGAACACTTGAGCAGCAAGACCTGGCCACACAGCACAAATTGCGCGCTGGCTATATCAAACAGCGTACGCAACTGGGTAACCGTATCCGGGGATTTGCTCTGGAGTACGGCGTCAAGTTCCCCAAAGGGATTCAGCACCTACGTAAACAGGTCCCCTCTGCTCTGGAGGATGCAGAGAACGAACTAACCGTAGTCGCAAGAGCTTGTTTGAGACAGTTGCTTGATCAACTCATTTTGCTTGATGAGATTATCAAAGAGGCAACTGCGGCCTTGGTTAACCAGGCCAAACGGATTGATGCCTGTGTCCGTCTGGAAAAAATACCCGGTGTCGGATGGCTTGTGGCGAGTATGTTATATGCGCGTCTGGGGGATGGCAGTGCATTTAGACGCGGACGTGATGCCAGTGCAAGCCTTGGATTGGTACCGGCACACGCGGGCAGCGGAGGAGTAAACAGGTTAGGTAAGATTACAAAACGCGGCGATCGCTATCTTCGCTGCCTGGTGGTGCATGGTGCACGCTCCACGCTTCATCGTTTAGGCGATAAGACCGATGGTTTAAGTGCCTGGATTCGTCATCAGCAACTCACCAAACATACCAACAATACGGCAGTCGCATTGGCTAACAAGATCGTCAGAATGGCATGGTCGATCTTAAGAACAGGTGAAGCATATCGGGCACCTGTCGCCCAGTAACCCGGCATTCACTCTTAGCCGACTGTTGTAAGCCAGGTAAGAGTAACTGTGTGAATGGAGAATGACAAAATAGTCAGACCAGATAAAACCTGGTAGTAACGATGGCGCTTGACGCCACTGTCTCGATAAGGAATCTGGTTTACGGTGGATTAAACCGTTCAGGTCAGGGGTCGCTCCCCACAATAAAGACCGGATATACGTAAACTAAACTATTTGTTTTTCTGCATCACTGCAGTTGCTTAACTGGAGGAGTCCATATACGTTACT
>LVKA01000011.1 GCA_001709035.1 Candidatus Thiodiazotropha endoloripes
TAACGGTCTTATAGACCTGTGCATCATCGGGCTACTGAACCGGTAACTTGCTGCTACAAGTTACGGGCTTCATTTTATCAACTCTCCATTTAGAGGCAGGGATCGGCTATCAGTACTCAAATTCAACCATACAAGGCAAGCAAGTGGCCCCCATCTGCTTCGCAGCTAGGGCCACTTCTTGCGGCGTTATAAGGCATTAGCACTATGCCAAATTGCGACTTCTACGCGGTAGGTGGGGACCTTCAAAAGGTCCTTGAATTCGTCTTTGAGGAACTTGGTTGCCGCGTATTCGAATTGTCATCGAAACCTGACACTGAATTGCGCGAATTTAGATCAGCTGAAGAAGTTATGACGCTTGGTGGTTTCGGAGAGTGCATAGGCAATGCACATTCGGTCTACCTTCAGCTGTGGGCGCAATCAGCTTCTGGGGAAGTCGAAATTCGCAAAATTAGCCTAAACCCCAAGGCATGTAATGGAGCCACTTTTAGGTATCAGATACAAGGCTGGGGTCTTATTCAGTTGTACTTAGGTGGGATTAGTAAAGCCGGGATTATTCATTCGCATACGAATCACAACTCGGAAAAAAGAGCTGAGAAATGGGCGTCAACCTATGATGAACTTGGTGCGGTATCATCGTGGGACTGGAAGGTAGTTAATCAAGTATCAAGTAAGCTGAATCGTTACATAAGGAAGATTTCCGTTCTAAAGTTGAATAGTCGTCCTGTTCTGCCTGAAGCGGGCCGTGATTTAGAGGCTGGGAAAAATGCCTTATAAATGTATAACGAGACACGGGGTCTCGTTAATAAAGCTGTTATGCATAAAGGGCAAGTATGAACGAAGCAATATTTTGGATAATCATTAGCCTGTTTAATTGGGATAATACAGAAGATGATGAGGCTGTCATTGAACCAGCAATCGCAGAACTATCGAAAAAATCTAAAAATGAAATACTTCAATTTGAAGAAATTTTAGCTGAAAAACTATATTCACTTGATACTATTGCTCACGCAAAAGAAATAGGTGAAGAAGCTTATGTCAATGAAGATAAATATTTTTCCCCAGACTGGTTTCTGTATGCAAGGTGCGTGGTAGTGGCCAACGGAAAAGATCTGTACGAAGAAGTTTTGAGAAATCCAAGGTCTTTTCCTAAAGAATTGGAATTCGAATCCCTTTTGTATGTGGCTTCCTCTGCGTACGAACGAAAAACAGGCAAAGAGTACAACCATGTCACTAAATTAAGCTATGAAACATACTCAAATGAAGCTGGGTGGAAATAATGCATAACAAGTACAGGCAAGGGAAGTGGTGTAAGATCAGACGGCTTCGCCGCAGCTTGCCTTAGTCGTTATGTTCAAAAAGAGAGTATGGAATGAGTAAAGGAATAGTTGTAGCTGTAACTCTTCTTATGTTGAGTGGTTGCGTAAGTAACCCGATAAATCGCGCAACTTCAGATAATTATGCTGAGGCATGTGATATTGCCGAACAGAATGGTAATCTCAAAGTAGCTGAAGAAGCCTGTTATCGCGCCTTGGTAAACACTGATTGGGGCAATCTAGGAAATGATCTTAAATCAGAAAAACTCTATAACCTTGCGCGTATAAAACGACAGCTTGCAAAATTCCAAGAAGCAGAATCACTATTAAATCAATCCCTTGAAATAGAAGAAAACAAATCCACAACAGTGAACGCTAAAATTGGAAGGAGACTCGTAGAGCTTTCGGTCAATTTGGCAGCTTTAGATCGGTGGCAGGAAGGCGCTTCGGCAATTGAGAAGGTAATACCTATTGCGAATCAATATTCTGGTCAGGAGCGACAATTTATCATTTTAGTTCTAGAAAAGTATGGTGAGCATTTCAAAAGTACTGGTAATAAAGAAAAAGGCCAGCTGTTTTTAACCCGGTCGCGTAACCTCTAATGTTAAATTGTGAACATAACCAGGCCTTCCATCGGACGCAGTCGCTGACGCGCCTGCTCCGCTGAAGGCAACGTTAGGCTCACTCAAGGGAGGATTCTATGCAAGTAGATTGTTTTTGTTTTAATTGGGAAGAAGTTAAAAAGCGGTCGAGCGCCGAGCAAGTTGTCGATGAAATGATATCTACTGATGACATAGATATCTATTCTACTTCTCTACCTGACGGTATTTGGAATTCTGATAGTGCTTCTCAGCATTTTGAAGTAGCAGAAGCTCTTGGGAAATTTACAAAAGACAACTATTCAGATGAATATAGCGGGGCAGATATATTAGCCTCTCTTATTTCAGAAGGTGATTCAATTGATGAAATTGGCCTGAGCCCTTTAACTGAGGGCTGCTACTTTATATCGCTTTCCCCGAATAGAGTTTCCAGTATTAACAAAGTATTCAACAATATTGACTTGGTTAAAACTAAGTGAAAAGTGTGCTTCTATGTCTGATTCATCATCTAGCGATATTGAACAATGGTTAATTCAGTGGAAAAAGGCCTTGAGCTTTGCTGAGTCGAAAGGGCTAGGGGTTATTGGGCACTGTGGTTAGTTATAAGAGCCTAACCAAGCCGTCAAGAGGACGCGCAAAAAGCGCGCTCCTTTTACGGCGGCGTTATGCTTAAATCGGAATCGATATGAAAAACCATATATTAATACTCATATCTCTAGTTTTTCTTTCTGGCTGTGATTTGGCTAAGATTGCTTTCGAAGGCGCACCACTATTTTCCAGTTCAGTTATAGATCGTGATACTTTTCAAGAAAATATTCGCATTGTTCGGTCTGAGTATGTGTTAAGAGAAGGTAACTATTGTGCATATCTTATTGCTGAGGGGTACGAAAAACTCACCCGCACGGAAATGGAAGAGATGTTTGGTGGTGAACTATCTGTTAGTTACGAGCTTATAATTCCTGCTCTAAACATGAAAGAAGCGGTTGATCTAGGTAAATTCCCTGACGCACTTTCGGGCTACAACTACAGTAATGACTATTTCTTTAAAACAGTACCAGTTTCAATTGATCACTTACAAAAACCAAGAACGGGTGTGTATCTAACGGCTTTCTTTTCAGCTAAAGAAGAATTATTAGCTAATTCACGGTTTAAGATTATGTTTTCAGATTGGGCATGCAAGTAAAGCACAAAAATGAATAACGAGACACGGGGTCTCGTTAATAAAGCTGTTATACATAAAATCATGACTCCACTAGCAGAAATTAAAACTCGGCTTGAAAAGTACCCAGATCTTGAAGTCTCGGAAGATGAGCGTTCGATTACCGTTCCCAGCTTCAAGGTGAAAGTGCACCACACATTTCAGTATACACCTCTAAAGGTGTTTTGAACCTCAAGCATTTTCTTGGTCGATTATTGAGTGCGGTTTCAACCTCTTTTATTCTCGCATGATGTATTTCAGAAAAATCAGTTCCCTTTGGGAAGTACCGACGAATTAATCCATTGATTTGCTCGACCGATCCTTTTTCCCAGCTATGATAAGGTTGGCAAAAATAGGAATTACATTTGAATGCCGCATTTATTTGAAGGTGCCGCGCATTTTCAGTACCGTTATCATAGGTGATAGATTTTATAAACTTGTCTGGTATGCGAGCCAGTCTCTTTTCGATCACATGAAATGTAGCTATGGATTTCTTTGATGAGAGTTTTGTGGTCTGTACTAGTCGAGTGGTACGTTCGAGTAAAACATTAAGCCCGCTCTTCCTTCCTTTTGGCTCTATTGAATCACTCTCCCAGTGCCCAACCTCCAGGCGATTGTTTATAGTTTCAGGTCTGTCCACGATGCTGATTTTGTTAGCAATTGAAGCACTTTTCTTTCGACGCCGCTTGTGGTGCCTTGCAAGGAAGCATATCAGTTCCCGAGCATGTTTATAGATATACTGGTATATGGCTTCATGCGATACATGTCTTAGCTCCTCGTCAAGCTTAAGGCGCCCAGAGATGATTTCAGGCGACCACCCTTGAGATAGTTTATCTCTCACATATCGTCGAGTTTCCGTTGATTTTAACGGCTTACGACAACTTCTCTGTATCAAGCGAGATTTATAGTAATGCTGTGCGGGATGAGGATAGTAAGTTGGTACATAATAGTCAGTTTTATTTCGTCGGATTTCGCGACTAATAGTAGAATGGGATCGATTGAGGAGCCTACCTATTTCGCGTATTGATTTTTTATCATAGTGATACCATTCAAAGAGCCGTTGCCTTTCCCATAAGCACAAATGTGAGTAGTGTTTACCCATAATTACCTCCATGTAATCAGTCAATTATACCATAAGTGGTGCACTTCTATTTTGAATCCGGGGCTCTTGATTTCTTCCTTTAAATGATGCCTGTCCTTATAACACTCTTCATTAGACTGGAGCATACTTTGACTGGGTCTTCTCTGCCACTAAAAGGGAAGATGTGTTTAAAATAGTGTTAAATTTTGTTGGCAGATTGTACAATTCTAAATAAGCATCTATTGCTTTAAATAAGAATAAGAATTATTCATAGGAAAGACGAGAATCAAGAATGCGGAAATTCCGATTTAGCGGTCTGTTATATGAGTTTTACACCCTCTTCGTAGAGAAGCTATACCAGTGGTTTAAGGTCGTTCGCCATCGCTCCCTAGAACACATCGCTTCGCGGCGTGTCCCTTTCCCTAATCGTTAGGTCGCGTGATGGATGCTATAAATTTACGGCATCAAACAGATTTTCATCTTAAATCCACATTCTGGCTTTCTGTCACTGCGGCAACCCTGATATTACCATTTGCTTATTATCACCTGACTCATGAACACGGGGGAATAGGTATAGGTGCTGTCATTACCTCCTTGAGTCTTTACTACGTTGCCTGGGCTTGTCATAAAAAAACCTATAAAACCATCTATACGTTTATCTGGCTGACTCCTTTCACGACTCTGTTTGTAGCCTATCTAACTAATTTGGTCGGTATTACAGGTACCTATTGGTGTTATTCAACATTAATTTTGTATTACTTTATGATGTCAGAGCGTCAGGCTTGGATATCAAACATCATCTTCGCATTGGTCAATGTTCCACTGGTGTGGCATCTTTTTGAGACACATGAAGCCATTCGGTTCACCGTAACATTCTCATTAGTCAGTGCCTATTCGGCTATTTTTCTTCATATCATCGCTCTGCAATATAGTGAACTGCACAAACAGGCGATTACTGACAAACTCACCAATCTGTACAATAGAACTCTGCTTAAAGATTCGCTGGAACAGGCAATACATCAAGCTAATAGAACAAATACAGCATTTACGCTAATCATCATGGACGTGGATCATTTCAAAAAGATTAATGATGATCTAGGCCATGAGATTGGTGATCAAGTCCTCAAGCAGCTGGGAATATTCTTAAAGGACTATCTTCGAAGCAGTGATAAAATATTCAGAATCGGCGGAGAGGAGTTTTTAATACTGCTCTACAATACCGATGAAGCCAGCAGCATCGACATCGCTGAAGAAATTCGCAAGGGAATTGAAAATCTTTCTTTAATTCCTGACCGCACTGTAACAGTCAGTATCGGAGTGGCTGGCCTAAGCTTAGTTGTAGACTGGAAGCAGTGGATGAAGGTCTGTGACAAGAATCTCTATGAGGCCAAGAATCTCGGCCGTAACAGGGTGGTGGCCTGTGAGGGATCGTGGGTCGATTGAGTACCTGAAAAGAGTCGACACCCGCCTCCAGGAATCGTAGCAAGGTTACGTCACTCGTTCGTTCCACGGTTCAGCCGTTAAATTACCATATAATTCCTAATGATTTGTTAATGCGTGCTTATATTAGATCTCTCTACAGTAAACCCACTCGTCCACCACTAGCACCATCATATTGACCAGGATATCGGAAACCTCCAACAAAGATAGGTCATAATCGAACGGTTCTCTAAATCCAACGTCTCGTCTACAATTCACTGGACTAGCAGTAAATTTATACCAACATTAAAGACTGCATCCCAGGAGGATAATAATAATGTCAAGTAACGACACGCTGACCGATCGCCGTGAATTTCTGGTTGGAACCGCGGCAGCTTTGACAATGGCTGCGATCCCAACGACTGCCTCTGCAATGAAAGACCATCATCAACACCACCATCATCATCACGGTAAAAACAAAGACATCGTAGATGCAGCTGAGGAGTGCATTGCAACCGGTAAGACCTGTTTAAACCATTGTCTGGAATTGTTAGGCGATGGTGATACGTCGATGAAGGCGTGTTCGAAGAACGTGAACGAAATGGTTCCAGTCTGCGAGGCTATGGCAACACTGGCCTTATCCGATTCAAAAAATTTGAAGCTTATTGCACAAGGTTGCCTGGCTGTCTGCAAGGATTGCGCGGCAGCCTGCAAGGAACACATAGATAAACACCAGGAGTGTAAGGATTGCTATGAGGCCTGCAATGGCTTTATTAAAGTCGTCGAAGCGTATTTAAAGACGGCCTGATTTACTTCAGGTCTTTTGCCGCGTCCACTATTCCTGCTCTATTCTGAGTGTTGGCCTGTGTAGAGAAACTCTGTACCTGCTAATTACTCATGAATAGGGCAGTAATTAATGCCAATCTGTGGCTATAGTCATAATAGCGACTCTCACCTGGCTGATAGCTAAACCGCTGGCTCAGGTGAGCGGATGGCTTCTATCTCAACAAGTTGTCTTTTTAATAGATACAGTCAGATAGTGAGTGCACATGGCCAAGAAACAGGTATTTCTCTATAAAGGCTCAGCGATCGATGTCACTTGGGACGAACGTCTCTGTATACACATTGGTGAGTGTGGCTATTCCCAAGGTGAACTCTTCGTTGCCGGAAGGGATCCCTGGTGTCAGCCGGACCTTTCATCCCCGGCTGAGGTGGAGGGGGTCGTCGCGCGTTGTCCCAGTGGCTCCCTGGTGTGCCGAAACAAACAGGATATGGTGCAAGAAACCGCCGCTGCGGAGAACACGGTAACGGTGAGTTACCAGGGGCCCTATTTTGTGACGGGTGATCTGGCCATCGAAGGGGCGCCTGAGGATATGCCCGGCGTTCGGTTTCGTGCGGCATTGTGTCGGTGTGGCCTGTCGAAAAACAAACCCTATTGTGACAACAGCCATGAAGGCAGCTTCAAGGATTATGGGGCTGTTGGCGAAACCGGTGAGCCCCTGAAGCAGAAAGGCGGGCAGCTGAAAATCACGCCGCTGGAGGATGGTCCCTTGCTGCTGTCGGGCAGTGTCACCGTCAAAGCCGGCAGTGGGCGGAGTGCCTGGCAGGGAGAGAAGCTGGCCTTGTGTCGTTGTGGCGCCTCCAAGAACAAGCCGTTCTGCGATGGCACACACAATGCAATCGGGTTTAAGACAGAGTAGTCGGGTTTTCGGTTAGGTTGCGGCAACCTTGTCGACTTCGTTTTCCCGATCCGCTTCCTCTGCTCTCAACACGTTCAGAGTGATCTCAGCGGTTCTCATGATGTGCTGTTCAATCGCATCGCAGGCCCGTTTTTTATCCCTGGCCAGGGCTGCGTTGCGTAACTCTTCATGCTCCTGGTGGAGATCTCGTGGGATCTCGGTGTTCAAGGCGATGTTTCGATAGCGTTTGTGCTGATCATAGAGAATGCCATAGAAGCGGCGTAGCCATTTCGAGGTGCAGGCCGCAATCAGCGCCTCATGAAAATCGTGATTGCGGATCTCCCACTCGGCCTTGTCTCTCTCCTCGGACTGTTCAACCTTCTCCAATTGATAGAAGGTCGCCACGATCTGCGACTCCCAGGCATCGTCACCATGTTCGATGCTCTGTGAGAGTGCCTGCTTCTCCAGCAGGATTCGCATCCGGGTGATGTCGGCCAGATCCGCCTCTGACATGGGGGCTACCCGGAAGCCGCGCTGGCCTTCAGCGGTGACAAAACCGTCTGCCGTGAGGCGGCTCAGGGCTTCCCGCAATGGGCTTGCCCCGACCCCATACCCCTCTCGGAGATGCTCGATACGGAGTTTCTCTTCCGGTTGCAGCTCACCGTGAATGATATCGGATCTGAGTTGCAGATAGGCTTGATCGGTCAGTGTCCTGGTGCCGGTCGGTGATTTCTGATCATTGTAAGTTCTTGGCATACCTGCATTTTCCACTTGTGGGCTAACTCATGGGCCGGGTCTTATACCCTACCCGCTATTTATATGATCAACAGTGACTTTTATCAATATTTTAGTCGTTAAAAATATATTTTCTGAAAATATCGATAAAATTCTTGCATATCGACAAAATATCGCTATTCTTGTGTTTATCGATATTTTGGAGCGATCACCATGTCCTACCAATTAACCATTGAACCCACTGGCGATGAGCTGGAGGTCGAAGAGGGTCAGAACATACTCGATGCCTGTCTGCGAGCGGGTATCTGGATGCCTCACGCCTGCTGTCACGGCCTCTGCGGAACCTGCAAGGTTGAAGTGGTCGATGGGGATGTGGAGATTGGTGATGCCTCAAACTTTGCCTTGATGGATATGGAGCGGGATGAAGGCAAGGTGCTGGCCTGCTGCGCAACACTCCAGTCGGATGCGGTGATTGAGGCAGACATTGATGAGGAACCGGATGCGCGGGTGATTCCGGTCAGGGATTTCAAGGCTGAGGTGGTCAGGCTCGAAGACCTGACTCACGATGTGAAGGGTGTATGGCTGCAACTGGAGGGTGAAGGGATCGATTTCCAGGCGGGTCAATATATCAACCTGTCGGTACCTGGAGTCGAGGTGCCTCGGGCCTTCTCCCTGGCAAACAAGCCATCGCAGGGCAATCTGATCGAACTGCATATCCGCCTGGTGGCCGATGGTGAAGCAACCCCGGTGATCCACAACCAGCTGAAAGTCGGTGACAGGTTGAATGTTGCCGGACCCTACGGACGCTTCTTCGTGCGCAAGTCGCGTACCGATCCGATGATTTTCATTGCCGGTGGTACCGGCCTCTCCAGTCCGAAATCGATGATTCTCGATCTGCTTGAAGAGGGCTGTAGCGCACCGATTACCCTGTTGCATGGGGTGCGGGCGAAGCGGGATCTCTATGACGACGAGCTGTTCAATGAGCTGGTGGCAGCGCATCCGAATTTCAGCTATGTGCCGGTGCTCTCGCAGTTGGAAGAGGGTGATGAGTGGTCGGGTGAAACCGGCTTTGTCCACGAAGCGGCACAGCGACTGTTCGATAACAGCTTCAACGGAAATACCGCCTATCTGTGTGGTCCGCCGGTGATGATTGAAGCGGCGATCCGCGCCCTGATGCAGGGGCGTCTGTTTGAAAACGATATTTTCACTGAGCGCTTTCTTACCAAGGACGAAGAGAGTCGCAAGCGCAGCCCGGTATTCAAGAGGCTGTGACCGTGGCACTGCGTTACGAGATCTATGTGGAAGACAAGGACGCCCGTTTCCATTGCGGTGCGGAGCAGCGTCTGCTGCACGCCATGCAGGCTCAGGGGCTGGGTTCCATTCCGGTGGGTTGCAAAGGCGGTGGCTGCGGTGTCTGCCGGGTGCAGATCACCCAGGGGGATTACGAAACCCGAAAAATGAGTAGAAACCATGTCTCTGAGGCTGAAGAGGGGCAGGGCATCGTGCTTTCGTGCCGTGTCATCCCGAAGAGCGATCTGCGTCTGAGACTGGCACCGAAAGCGCACCAGACAACATCCGAGAGCGCAGCATAGCGTTCCGTCAATACAACAAAAGTTAAAGCACAACATCAACGAAATCGGGCGTCGGCCCGGCAGGAGGGTTTCATGGCAGTGACAAGTAGCGATCAGGCAGTCCGGTTTATCCAGATCACGCTTGGTGAGGTCGGCGTGAGCCGGGATCAACTGAGAATCGATGGTTTTACCGAGACCGCTCATCAGGACAACGTTCGCCACTTCATGAAGAGCTGGAGTGAGTTTGAGCGTAGTGATGAAAGCCACTGCGAGCGTAACAAGAAGCGCTGAACATGTGTGAGACCACTGTCGGCGTTAACCGGTCTGTATTTAACAAGCGTGCGATCAAACGCGCTGATCTGGCTTGACTGGTGGCAAACGGATCTGCTGAGAAAACAACGAGTCCCCGAGGCAACAACGGGAAAACTTAGGACATTGGCGTAATGACGGTGAATTAAATGAAAGAGGTCAAACACTTCATCAATGGTGAGTTTGTCGGCTCTGCCTCAGGCAAGCTGTTCGACAACATCAACCCGGCCACCGGGGAGAAGATCGGCATCGTGCATGAGGCGGGAGCGCCGGAGGTGGATGCTGCGGTGAATGCGGCCCGTGCAGCCATGCAGGGGGACTGGGGGCGCATGCCATTGGCGGAACGGGCCAACCTGCTGCACAAACTGGCGGATGGCATTACCGCCCGCTTCGATGAGTTTCTCGAGGCGGAGTGTCTCGACACCGGCAAGCCGCAGAAGCTGGCCTGCCATATCGATATACCCCGTGGCGCGGCCAACTTCAAGATCTTTGCCGATGTGGTGAAGAACGTACCCACCGAGAGCTTCATGCTCGATACGCCGGATGGTTCAGGCGCACTCAACTACTCGGTGCGTCAGCCTAAGGGTGTGATCGCGGTGATCAGCCCCTGGAATCTGCCGCTGCTGTTGATGACCTGGAAGGTTGGTCCAGCGCTGGCCTGTGGCAACGCGGTGGTGGTCAAGCCCTCGGAAGAGACACCTTTCACCACCGCCCTGCTCGGCGAAGTGATGAATGAGGTCGGCATTCCCAAAGGGGTCTACAACGTGGTGCACGGTTTCGGCCCCAACTCCGCCGGTGAGTTCCTGACCCGCCACAAAGGGGTGGATGGCATCACCTTTACCGGCGAGACCGGAACCGGTGCGGCGATCATGAAGGCCGCCGCAGATGACATCACCGATATCTCTTTTGAGCTGGGTGGCAAGAACCCGGCCCTGGTGTTCGCCGACTGTGATATGGAGAAGGCAGTCGAGGGTACCCTGCGCTCCGCCTTCGCCAACTGTGGACAGGTTTGTCTGGGTACTGAGCGGGTCTATGTGGAGCGTGAGATCTACGATACCTTCGTCGAGCGTCTGAAGCATGGCGCCGAGGCCCTGAAGCTGGGGCAGTGGGACGACCCGGAGACCGACATGGGTCCGCTGATCAGTGAAGAGCACCGCAGCAAAGTGCTCTCCTACTACCGTAAAGCGGAAGAGGAGGGGGCCACTGTGGTCACCGGTGGTGGCAGCCCAGAGATGCCCGACGGCCTCGCCGGAGGTGCCTGGGTACAGCCCACTATCTGGACCGATCTGCCCGACGATGCTTCTTGTGTCCGGGAAGAGATCTTCGGTCCCTGTTGCCACATCCGCCCTTTCGACAGCGAGGAGGAGGCGATCTCCCTGGCCAACGATACCGACTATGGGCTGGCCACCGCGATCTGGACCGAGAACAGCTCCCGCGCCCATCGGGTGGCGGCGCAGGTGGATGCGGGTATCGCCTGGGTCAACTCCTGGTTCCTGCGGGATCTGCGCACCCCCTTCGGTGGCTCCAAACAGTCCGGCATCGGCCGTGAGGGTGGGGTTCACTCCCTGGAGTTCTACACCGAACTGAAAAACGTCTGTATCAAGCTTTGAGGAGTAACCGATGTTGAATGAACAACGCATCAATGAACTGGGTGATGAGCTTTACCAAGCCCTCAGTCAGCGTCAGATGATCGACCCCCTGACCGAACGGGAGCCGGAGATCACCATCGAGGACGCCTACCACATCTCCCTGCGGATGGTGAACCGGCGGGTTGAGAACGGTGAGTCGATCATCGGCAAGAAGATCGGTGTCACCTCAATGGCGGTGCAGAACATGCTCAATGTGCACCAGCCCGATTTCGGCTATCTCACCGATCGCATGGTCTACGGCAGCGGCGACGAGATGCCGATCAGCGAGCAGCTGATCCAGCCCCGGGCCGAAGGGGAGATCGCTTTTATGTTGAAGCGGGATCTGATCGGCCCCGGGGTGAGCAACGCGGATGTGCTGCGGGCTACCGAGGCGGTGATCCCCTGCTTCGAGATCGTCGACTCCCGTATCCGCGACTGGAAGATCAAGATCCAGGATACCGTGGCGGACAACGCCTCCTGCGGGCTGTTCGTGCTGGGTGACAAGGCGGTGGATCCGCGCAAGGTCGATCTGGCCACTGCCGGGATGGTGGTGGAGAAGAACGGTGAACTGCTCTCCACCGGTGCCGGCGCCGCAGCGCTGGGTTCACCGGTGAACTGTGTCGCCTGGCTGGCCAACACCCTGGGCAGCTTCGGCATTCCCCTGAAAGCGGGCGAGGTGATCCTGTCGGGTTCCCTGGTTCCCCTGGAGCCGGTGGTGGCGGGGGATTTCATGCGGGTGGAGATTGGTGGTATCGGCTCCGCTTCGGTCCGTTTCACCTGAGCCAAAAACGAGGTGCCGAGATGAGTCGCCTAACGCCCCTGCCAATCGATCAACACGAGGAGCTGGCCGAACGTTTTGCCTTCTTCGAACAGACCCTGGGCTTCGTCCCCAACAGCCTGCTCACCATGCAGCGCAAGCCAAAGCTGGTGGACGCCTTCATCCAGTTCAGTGCCGCGGTCTACGACCCGGACGGCGAGGTGGATCTGGGTTTCAAGCGGCTGGTGGCCCATGTGGCCAGCAGTGCGGCGGGTTGCCAGTACTGCAAGGCCCATACGGCGGTGAGCGCCAAGCGCCATGGGATTCCGGTGGAGAAGCTGGAGGATGTCTGGAACTACCGCGACAGTCCTCACTTCACTGAAGCGGAACGGGTGGCCCTCGATTTCGCCCTGGCGGCCGCTTCCCAGCCGAATGATGTGACCGATGAGCTGTTCGCGCTGCTGCGGACCTACTGGAGTGAGGATGCAGTGGTGGAGATGCTCTCGGTGATCGGCCTGTTCGGCTTTTTCAATCGTTGGAACGACAGCCTGGCCACACCCCTGGAGGTGTTGCCGATGGAGACCGCACAAGTGCACCTGACCAAGGGTGGTTGGGACGCCGGTAAACATGTGAACAAGGGCTGAGGCCCGGTTAAATCTACGAGGTTAGGATTCATGAACAAAATCAACGCCGCCCTGATCGGCTCCGGCAACATCGGAACCGATCTGCTCTACAAGGCACTGCGCAGCGACTGGATCAATCCGGTCTGGATGGTGGGCATCGACGAGGCCTCCGAAGGCCTGGCCAGAGCCCGCGACCTGGGTCTGAAGACCACCCATGAAGGGGTCGACGGTCTGCTGCCCCATATGCGGGATGACAACATTCAGATCTGCTTCGACGCCACCTCCGCTTATGTCCACGGGGAGAACAATCGCAAAGTACAGGCGCAGGGTTCGATCATGATCGACCTGACCCCGGCGGCAATCGGCCCCTTCTGTGTGCCGCCGGTCAATCTGAAGGACCACGTGGGCAAGCGTGAGCTCAACGTCAACATGGTGACTTGTGGCGGGCAGGCGACCATTCCGATGGTGGCGGCGGTCAGCCGGGTGCAACCGGTGGCCTACGGCGAGATCGTAGCGACCGTATCATCCCGTTCCGCTGGACCCGGTACCCGCAAAAACATCGATGAGTTCACCCAGACCACTTCCGGTGCGGTGGAGAAGGTCGGCGGCGCCAAGAAGGGCAAGGCGATCATCATTCTCAATCCGGCAGAGCCGCCGCTGATGATGCGCGACACCGTGCACTGCATAACCGAGGGCGAGCCGGATCAGGCGGCCATCACCGAGTCGATCGAGGCGATGATCAAAGAGGTGCAGAAGTATGTGCCGGGCTATCGCCTGAAGAACGGACCGGTGTTCGACGGTAACCGGGTCTCCGTGTTCATGGAGGTGGAGGGGCTGGGTGACTACCTGCCCAAGTATGCCGGCAATCTGGACATCATGACCGCGGCCGGTCTGCGTACCGCGGAGATGTTCGCGGAAGAGATCGTCAATGGAACATTAGTGTTGGAAGCGGCATCGGCCTGAGGTAGAGACAATGAATATATCCGGAAAAGAGATCACCATCCACGACATGAGCCTGCGTGACGGCATGCATGCCAAACGCCACCAGATCACGCTGGATCAGATGGTCGCCGTGGCCTCGGCGCTGGACGAGGCAGGTGTGCCGATGATCGAAGTCACCCACGGTGACGGTCTGGCGGGCGCCTCGGTCAACTATGGCTTTCCCGCTCATACCGACGAGGAGTATCTGCGTGCAGTAAGACCGCATGTGAAACGGGCGAAGATCTCGGCGCTGCTGCTGCCGGGCATCGGTACCGTACCCGAGCTGGAGATGGCTGCGGACTGTGGGGTGGATACCATCCGTGTGGCCACCCACTGCACCGAGGCGGATGTCTCCGAACAGCACATCACCAAGTCCCGTGAACTGGGGCTCGATACGGTGGGTTTTCTGATGATGTCCCACATGGTTGGTCCTGAGAAATTGATCGAGCAGGCGAAGCTGATGGAGGGCTACGGCGCCAACTGTATCTACGTCACCGACTCCGCCGGTTACATGCTGCCAGAGGATGTGACGCTGCGACTGGGTGCGGTGCGCGACGCCCTGCAGCCGGAGACCGAGCTGGGCTTTCACGGCCACCACAATCTCTCCCTCGGGGTGATCAACTCCCTGGCGGCGGTGGAAGCCGGCGCCAACCGCATTGACGGTTCCGCCGCCGGTATGGGTGCCGGTGCTGGCAATACCCCCCTTGAGGTGTTTGTTGCGGTGGCGGAGCGTATGGGCGTGGAGACCGGGGTCGATCTGTTCAAGCTGATGGATGTGGCGGAGGACCTGGTCGTACCGATGTTGGATCAGCCGATCCGGGTCGACCGGGATGCCCTCACCCTGGGTTATGCGGGGGTCTACTCCTCCTTCCTGCTGTTCGCCAAACGGGCCCAGCAGCGTTACGGCGTCTCCTCACGGGATGTGCTGGTTGAGCTGGGCAAGCGGGGTATGGTCGGCGGCCAGGAGGATATGATCGAGGATGTGGCGATGGAGATGGCCAAGGCACAGGGGGCGAACTGATGGGCACTCTGACAGAAGCACAGGTTGCCGAACTGGCGGAGTATCTGGAGACCAGCGAGCTGGAGGCCAGGGATGCCACCAAGATCACCGATCGTTTTCCCGAGATGGATTTCGACGATGCCTACGACATCCAGTTCGAGATCCGTCGCCGCAAGCAGGCAAGAGGTAACAAGATCATCGGTCTGAAGGTGGGTCTTACCTCCCGCGCAAAGATGAAACAGATGGGGGTGGAGACCCCGGTCTACGGTTTCCTCGCCGACTACTTCGATCGTCCGGATGGGGGCGAGATCGAGACCGATCAGCTGATCCACCCGAAGGTGGAGGCGGAGCTGGCCTTTGTCACCAAAGCCCCCTTGAAAGGGCCCGGTTGCCATATCGGCAATGTGCTGGCGGCCACCGATTTCGTCATTCCGGCGGTGGAGGTGATCGACTCCCGCTATGAGAATTTCCGTTTCGACCTGATCAGCGTGATTGCCGACAACGCCTCCTCATCCCGCTTTGTGCTGGGTGGGCAGATGGCCGATCCGGCGGATGTGGATATGCGCACCCTGGGTGTGGTGATGGAAAAGAACGGCCAGGTGGTGGAGCTGGGAGCCGGTGCTGCGGTGCTGGGTCATCCCGCCGCCAGTGTGGCGCTGCTGGCCAACATGCTCGGTGAGCGGGGCGAGGAGATTCCTGCCGGCACCCTGATCCTGACCGGCGGTATTACCGCCGCTGTTGCTATGGAAAAGGGCGATTGTCTGAATGTGAGATACCAGGGATTGGGCAGTGTGGGGATGCGGTTTGTATAAGACGGCAGCAGACTGTCAAAGCCGAATCTCCTGACCCTTGGGCAGGGCGTTGCCGTGCCCTGACCCTAAGAACATGCCAACCATCCCCCATGGGATGGAGATGAGAGGATGAGCAGATGAGTAACCATCATCGAACTGAACAACACAGCGTCTGGCGTTACGCGCCCTGGCTGTTCCTGGCCCTATTGATCAGTGGATGTGAAGCGCCTCTCGATCTGACCCTGGTGGAGCGGGAGATCAAGAAGCCGATCTACCGTTTCGATCAGTTGAAAGCGGCAGCCTCCAATCACAGACGGATCATCGCGGTTGGGGATTACGGTACGGTCCTTACCAGTCTCGATAAAGGGGAGACCTGGCAGCGGACCCAGTTGCCGACCAAGTCCTCTCTGGTCGCGGTGGCGAGTTGTGAGGATGGCAGTTTTGCCGCCATCGACACGGTACGCAAGGTCTGGATCTCCGATGCCAAAGGCAGTGAGTGGCAGGCGACTCAGCTGGAGACCATGGAGAGCCCGATGGCGGTCACTTGCGACCCTCGTGGTCGTTTCTGGATCACCGCCAGTTTCAGTACCCTGATCCACAGCGACGAGACCCAGTCCAACTGGCAGGAGATCTCCCAGCAGGAGGATATGCAGTTCACCTCGATCCAGTGGCTCGACCGGGATAATGGGGTGGTTGCAGGTGAGTTCGGCTCACTCTACTTCACCGATGACGGCGGCGAGAGCTGGGAGCGGGGCAACGATATCCCGAACGAGTTCTATCCGATGGCGGCCTGGTTCCGTTCTCTGGATGAGGGTTGGGTAGCGGGACTCAGCGGCACCATCCTGCATACCAGGGACCGGGGTGAGACCTGGCAGCGTCAGGCGTCGGTCAGTAAAGCGCCGATCTACAGTCTGATACCCCAGGGTGAGCGGCTCTACGCCACCGGCGACAACGGTACCCTGTTGCAGCTGCAGGGGGATCGTTGGCAGGGGGTGCCGGATGCACCACGACTCTTCTCTTACCTGATCACTGCCATCCCCCAGGGCGATGAACGCCTGCTGGTGATGGGCGGGCGGGGCACCATCAGCCCGATTGCGACCCCTGCTGAAGGAGCCGTCCAATGACTATGCATGCCTTCTCACACTGGTTGAAAAACATCGACAACCTGGTGTTCAAGTTTCCCAAGATCTTTCTTGCCGTGATTGCGGCACTGACAATCTTCTTCGCCTTCCAGGTGCCGAAAGTACAGATGTACTCCGATTTCGCTGATCTGCTGCCCCAGGAGCACGAGTACATCAAGCTGCACAACTCGATTCGTGACACCTTCGGTGGCGCCAACAATGTGGTGATGGCGGTGGTGGTGGATGAGGGAGACATCTTCACTCAGCAGACACTGGCGCGGATTCACCGCATCACCCAGGCGGTGGATAATGTCAGCGGCGTCAACCACAACCTGCTGGCCAGCCTGACCCATCGCACCTCGCGCAAGGTCTGGTTGACCGACACCGGTGATGTCAACTCGCAGCCCTATTACGATCCGCTCAAGGAGAGCTGGAGCGAGGCTGAGCTGAACAAGCTGCGGGACGATGTGATGAGTAACCCCCGGGTGTTCGGCCTGCTGGTCTCGCCCGATCTCAAGGCGGCGCTGATCAAGGCCCAGTTCAACGAGGGTCAGCTCAACTATGGTGAGATCTTCAATCAGCTGCAGCAGATCCGCGATACGGAGAATGCGGACGGTGTGTCGATCTACGCCACCGGTCAGCCCATGTTGTGGGGCTGGGTCTACAGCTATCTGGATCAGCTGTTTCTGATCTTTACCACCACGGTGGGGATCATGCTGTTCCTGCTGATCATCTATTTTCGTCGGGCCTATGGGATCCTGCTGCCGATGTTCGGCATCACCATCTCGGCAATCTGGGGGCTGGGTATCCTCTCCCTGCTGGACTACAACCTGGATCCCCTGACCCTGGTGATTCCCTTCCTGATCTCCGCCCGGGCGATGTCCCATGCGATACAGCTGGTGCAGCGGTTCTATGGTGAACTGGAAGAGGTGGATGAACCCAGAGAGGCCGCTCACCGTACGTTTGACTCCCTGTTCCGGCCCGGCAGTCTGGGTATCGTCTCCGATGCCATCGGTCTGCTGCTGATTGCACTCGGTTCGGTGCCGATCAATGTGAAACTGGGTATCTATGCCTCTCTGTGGGCAGTCTGTGTGGTGTTTACCGTGTTGATCGCGGTGCCGCTGATGCTCTCGCTGCTGCCGAAACCCAAACCGGCGGCGAAACGACTGGCTGCGGAAGATGCCCTGTTTGGCCGGGTTGCTGCGGTGGTCGCCAACCGTCATGGTGGATTGGTGATTCTGAGTCTTGCGGGTGTGATTCTGTTGGTCGGCGCCCAGTTCAGCAGCCGGGTACAGATCGGCGAATCCGAGCCCGGTTCACCGATTCTCTATCTGGATCACGACTACAACGTCTCTTCGAAGGTGATCAACGAACGTTTCCCCGGTTCCGAGGAGCTCTATATCGTGGCCCGCACCGATAAGAAGGGGGGTATGAAACGGCCCGATGTGCTGCAGGCCATTGAGGCTTTTCAGAACCATATGCTGCTCGACCCGGAGCTGGGTGGCGCCAAGGCGGTTCCCGATCTGGTCAAGCAGGTCAACCGGATCTTCCACTCCGACGATCCTCGCTGGGCGATCATTCCCGATACCGAGGCCTATGTGGGCGGTCTGATGTTCGCCTATATGGCCTCCAGCCCGGTGCCCGGTGCCTTGAAGGAGTTTGTCGACACGGATGACCAGGTGGCCAACATCGTCTTCTTCTACAAGGATCATCAGGCGAAGACCATCCGCCGGGCGATCCATCGCGCCAAGGAGTGGATCAACGAACCCGCCAACCAGGTGGATGGACTGCATATCGAGCTGGCCGGTGGGCTGGTGGGGGTAACCGCAGCGATGAACGAATCGGCCTATGAGAGCAACATGCTGATCATTCCGCTGGTATTGGCCTTGATCTTTGTCTTTGTTACCTGGTTCTACATGTCGCTGCATGCGGGTTTGATCATGTTCCTGGCGATGATGTTCTGTACGGTTTCCACTTACGCCTATATGGGCCTGGCGGCGATCGGCATCAACGTCAATACCGTGCCGATCATCGCGGTGGGTATCGGTGTCGGTATCGACTACTCGATCTACATCATGGACCGGATCCGTGAAGAGACCGCTAAAGCCCACGGGAATCTGCAGAGTGCGGTGCTGAGAGCCATCGCCACTACCGGCAAGGCGATCGGTTTCACCGCCGCCTGTCTGATCGGCGGGGTGATCATGTGGGTCTTCATCTCCGATCTGCGCTTTCAGGCGGATGCGGCTCTGCTGCTGGTGGTGATGCTGATCCTGAATGCTCTGGCGGCGATGTTTCTGGTGCCCTCCTGGGTGATGATTTTCCGCCCCAGTTTCATCGGCAGCGCCCGTTACGATGACGACGGAGTGCTCTATGCGGAGAAGCCTCAGACTGCCTGATTAGAAACCTTTTTTTGGTCCCTCCCTATCGGCCGGAAGCATTTTTCGGCTTTTTTTTGTCTATTAAAAATTATCGAAATAATAACAAATTATCATTTGATCAATTAAAATATCGATATTTTTACGATATCCGTAACCGGCCCTTTCTGATTGTAATTATACGTAACAAAAACAATAGCTTACAACTTGGCACGCCTGCTGCATTAATAAGTCTTGCTTACATAATTCAGTATGAGGAGGAGGCTAGGATGTTCCTAGACAGTCACACACAACAACCGGGAAGGAAGCATCCGGTCATTCAAGCCACACTGCTGGCGGCTGCGATTGCGGCCTGTCTGAGCGGAGGCCAGGCTCTGGCCTACACCTCCGAAGACGGCACGACGCAGGTCAACGGATTTGTTGAAAACGCCACCTACAGTCGCCGTAATGTAGGGCTGAGCAAAATGCGCAACACGGTGTTGATCGAAGGCTCCAAGGATTATGGAGAGCAGGGGTCATTTTCCAACGTCAGCTTCGTCGGTACCTTCCGGGCGACCTATGACGGTGTCTACGATCTCAACGACGATGAGTTTGGCGATAACGCCGGTGGACCCATCAACATGCAATCGGTAGGCGGCGCCGGTAGTACCGCCTGGGGTCAATCCGATATCTCGACCGGTGTGTTGGGATTCGGTTTCGATACCACGGAAAATCCCAATGAAGGTATGGTCAATCTGGGCCACGCACTGCACGACACGGATGGGGGTGTCGGTCTGGGCGTTCCGGTGCGTCCTTGTGATGTGGACTCCCGTGGCTGTATCGATGACTACCTGGATTTCGAAGAGAGTGACCTGAAGTATCCGGAGTTCAACGACCGGCTCGATTTTCTGCGCGAAGCCTATCTGGACGCCACCCTGCCGACCGAGAGTGCGGCTACCTGGAATTTTCGCCTTGGCCGTCAGCAGGTGGTCTGGGGTCGTACCGATCTGTTCCGCGTATTGGATGTGATCAATCCGGTGGATTACTCCCGTCACAACATCTATGACGAACTGGAGGATATCCGTATCCCGATGTGGATGGCCACCGGTGAGTACCGGATGGGCGCCACCGAGACCTTCGATGACCTGAATATGCAGTTCGTCTGGAACTTCGACAAGTTCCGTCCGAACAGCCTGGGCCAGGGTGGTACACCCTACGCGATTCTCGATGCGGGCAGCTTCTTCCGTGCGATGAAGAACTGCTGGGATAATGGTTGTTCCGTATCCAACTTCGCCGGTGGGGCGCTCTCCACCGACTTCCCGAAACATGTGATCGGTATCCGCGATGTGCATCTGCCTGACTGGTCGCTGAGTAACTCTCAGTTCGGTCTGAAACTTGAGGGTGACTATCAGGGGCTTGGATTCTCGCTGAATGCGCTGACCTATCGTTCCCAACTACCTTCGCTGCGCGCCGTGGTGGACAATGCGGACAATCCGTTTACCCCGGAGATCGAATCGCAGAGCTACGATTATCTGATCGCCTTCGATATGTACTTCCCCAGGGTCAACCTGATCGGCGGTTCGCTCGACTTCTACGTGGATGACATCAAGTCGGTGTTCCGTGTTGAAGCGGCCTACACCGACGGTGAGGAGTTTGCCAACACCCTGCGTCCGGAGCTCTACTCGGAGTCGGATGTATTCCGTTACGTCATCGGTTGGGATCGTCCCACCTTCATCCCCTTTCTCAACGAAAAACGTGCCTTCCTGATCTCTGCACAACTGTTTGGCGAGTATCTGGTCGACCACGAGCGGGAGACCGTCAACGGCATCGAAGCGGGTAACCCCAATTGGGAAATCAACCACGTGGGTACCCTGCTGGTCAAAGGCTGGTATCAGAACGACCGGGTCAGTCCCCAGGTCATCATGGCTCATGACTTCAAGGCGGGCGCCAGTGTGATTGCACCCTCGATCGATTGGCTGATCAGCGACAACCTGAGACTGACCGTCGGCGCCAATGTGAAAGTGGGTGACGGTGAGCAGGAGTTTGACGATTGTCGTTCCTGTAACCCCTTTCCCCCGTTTACCGGAGATGGCGAGCCGGGTGATACCGCGCTGCGTAATCTGGCGGGTTATGAACCCCTCGGTCGGTTTCGTTCCGGGCCGATCGGTATGGCCCAGGCCGAGGATGAGTTTCAGATCACACTGCGTTATCGCTTCTAAGAATTTGAATGGAGGTTTTGAACATGCGTTTGCTTAATACAACGCTGGTAGCGGCTCTTTTGGTGGCTGCCAACCTGCCCGCTCAGGCGGCAACTGAAGAGGATGTCGAGAACAGCTTCTTCCCCTATAAGAACGGCGGCCCTAGCTATGATGGCCTGAAGGCCGGGTTGGTGATCGATCAGACCAACGTGGCCCAATTCAAGGAGGTCCTCGATCCGGCGATGTTCGAGTTCATCAGCCAGGGATGGACCAAGGTCAAGGTGGGAGAGACCACCTCGTTCGATCTTCACCCCAACTATGTGCAGGCGACAAGGGATGGGCTGGGAAAGGTGAAGCTGGGTGAGAAGTCCGGTGAGATCGAAGGTTTCATCGCCGGTCGTCCGTTTCCGGAAGAACCGTCGATGGACGATCCCCGTGCCGGTGAAAAGCTCGCCTGGAACTACAAGTATGGTTACAACTGGGGTGACAACGCGGCGATCTATCCTTTCTACTGGAAGTATAAGGATATGAAGTCCGGGAAACTGGAGAGAACCATCAAGTTCAACTTCCACTTTCTCAACTACATGCACCGGGTGAATCAGGAGCCGTTGCCGGAGATTACACCGAATCCGTCCAAGCTGTTCCGTGCCATCTATGTGCAGGCGTTGGAGCCTTTTGACGTTAAGGATACCCAGCTGCTGATCCATCGCTATGAGAACGATCTGAAACGTGACAGTGCCTGGCTCTATCTTGGTTTTCAGCGCCGTGTACGCCGCCTGGCTTCAGGGCAGGTCACCGATGCGTTCCTTGGTTCCGATATCATGATCGAGGATTTCGAAGGTTATAACGGTCGTATCAACGACATGGAGTGGACCTTCAAAGGAACCAAGAACATCCTGGTGCCATTCTACAACCATAATGCGCTGCAACTCTCCGAAGAGCACAAAGAGTCGGATGGATACCAGTTTGTGGAGATGGGTGATAAGGGCGACTGTTTTCCACAGATTACCTGGCAGTTGCGTAAGGTCTATGAACTGGAGAACAAGGCAAAGGATGCAAACCATCCGATCAGCAAGCGCGTTCACTTCATCGATGCGCAGACATTCACCATCCCGCGCACTTTGACCTATGACCGCAAAGGGGACCTGTGGAAGAGCTGGCAGATCGGTCAGGCCCATCCGGATCATCACCTGCCGAAGAACAAAGGCACCGGTGTGGCCATCGATGACTCCTTTACCATGATCGATGTGCAGGCGATGCACTGCACCACCGGGCAGTTCAAGGGACAGGTCGATCCTTCTCTGAATCCGGCCAGAAAATTCACAGTACAGAACTTGAGAGCTTCCGGTCGTTGATACCGTGCTTTTGTCTGGCGGCGCCAGCCGCCAGACATTTTTTGGTTCTATGGGAAAACGGCGGATAGTGAGTTTGGTCTCATGAATCTAAACGTTTTCCCATATGGCTAAATTCATAATGTATATGAGCGAAAGTTACGTGGTGCTTAATTGAGACTTATTTGGTGGGGCAGGGCCCCACCCTACCATTAAGATCAAGCTGTAGGGTGGAGCCCTGCCCCACCAAACTCTTTGATTGAACTGAATGCGTGCCTAGAGGCCTATTAACCTAGCCAGCAGTATTCACACTATGGCCAGGTTAATCATGAAAGTGTTCCTGACAGGCATAGGCATGCGTTGGGATGGCAAACAGGAGCGAAAAATTAATCTCTCACATTTAGGAGCTTGACGATGGTTGAACCGGTTGACGTCTATTTCTATTTCAACTTCCGCAGCCCCTACTGCTATTTGGCGACCAAGACCCTGTGGCCTATTTTCGAGGATTTTCATACCCGCCTGGTGTGGCGTCCCCTGGGTGGCTGGGATGGCCGCTCGCCCCCGGAAGTGGCGCTGAAAAAGCTGCCGATCGCCAGGCAGGACATGGCGCGCTTTGCCAAGCGACTGGGGATACCGGTCAATCCGCCACCCAAGACCACCGATCCGACACTGGCAGGTGCGGGGTCGTTGTTGGCAGAACGTAAGGGCCTGTTAAAACCCTATATCAACGAGGTGATGCGCAAGGAGTGGGCCGATGGCGCCGACATCGGCCAGCTGGATATCCTGTTGCAGGTCGGTGAAAGCATTGGGCTCGATCGGGAGGAGTTGGCCGAAGCGGCAAACGATGCCGATAATCAGGCCCAGCTGATGCGTAACTGGCATGAGGCGGATGAAAAAGGCGCCGTGGGTGTGCCGACCTTCATCATCGGTGAAGAGATCTTCTGGGGCCAGGACCGGATCGATTTTGTACTTGAACACCTTCGAGAACTGCGGCTCTCCCGCCTATGAGTGTTCGAACTCTGCTCTATGATAAAGAGGAGTGCCCGTTTTGCTGGCGGGTGCGGATGGCGTTGCATCACTGCAAAGTTGAATACCAGCGCCTGGCCTATGATGAGTATGAAGATGAGTGGAGCCGATTGACGCCAAGCGGCACGGTACCGGTGCTTAAGGCAGGCGAGATGGTATTGCACGACTCATCCGTGATGCTGGAGTATCTCGATGAGCGATATGGTGGTCTGTGGCCGACGTTGCCTGAGCAACGGGCTGAGGCGCGGGGGATCGCCCTCTATGCCGACAGTGCGGTGGGCCGGCCGGTAAGGGATCTGGTATTTCAGCGACGCGACAAACCACCTGCAGAGTGGGATGAGGAAGTGATTGCCCATGCGATGGGAGCCTGGCATCAGGCGATGCCCTATCTGGAAGAGCGACTGGCAAAGCGGAGCCACTTTGTTTCCGCTGGCGGCATCACCGATTTTATCCTGGCAACGCGCTTCGGCTTGGCGATGGCCTACGATATGCCTTCGCCCCGCAGTCCCGGTTTAATGGCTTGGTTCAATAGAATCGCCGAGTCAGCGGAGTTTACCGAAACCGCACCGAAGGTCGTGATGGATAAATTGGACAGGGGTTGGTTGAGATGACAGAGAGCAATACGATTGCAACGGGTGGCAACCTTGAGGGTGATCCACCGGTTACCGTGATGGTGACCCGTAAGCCCATCGAGGGTAAAGAGGCGGAGTTCGAAGACTACATTATCGGCATCACCAATGCGGCCATGCAGTGGCCGGGGCATATGGGCACCAATGTGTTCAGGCCGAATAAACCGGATGGCAGTTACCGTATTGTATTTAAGTTCGACCATCTGAGTAATTTGGAAAGCTGGGAGAACTCACCCGAACGGGCCGAGTGGCGGGAGATTGCGGAGCAGGTGAGTCAGCCACGGGAGATTCAGACCATCACCGGTCTCGAAGCCTGGTTTACCCTGCCCGATTGCGCGATCAATGTGCATCCGCCGAAGTATAAGATGGCATTCCTTGTCTGGTTGGGGGTTTTCACTCTGGTAACGCTGCTGAGCCTGTTGATCGGTTCCTACATCGAAGATCTGCCGTTGGTTGTCAGGACCTTTACCCTGACCATCATCGTGGTGCCGACACTGACCTATTTTGTGTTGCCTTTCCTGACCCGGGTGTTTTCCCGTTGGCTTTATCCTTCTGGTTCTAGCTGAATTTGATTCGTGTTTTAGTCTGAAAATGAACGCGAATTAACGTAAATATAGCGTCACAAAAAAACTGTGTGCGTCCATTAGGGAACTGATGTTCTCTGCCACTGGTAATTGTCATCTTGTCGGCAAGTCACTGTTTCACCCTGCTGGGCGAGTCACTTTTCATTTCTCGCCAAAAGAAAAGTAAGCAAAAGAAACGGCGCCCGGCCGTCACGCCCTTTCGGGTGCGCTGCGATGCTCGGCAAAAACCGGTGGGCCTGAAATTCGCCGCGCTTGTATGGTAATTCCAGCCTTTATTGATGGATGATATGAAGGCGTCGGGAAGGGGGATCAAGAGGGCGTGGCCCCGGGTTTATCACTCGAAACTAGGGGGTAGACAGGTTTTGCCCTGTAAAGAATCGGAATCTCTTAGGATCACAGCTATAGTTTTTAACAGCGTGGGATTGTCATTGGGGGATTGAGTGGGCCATGTTTAAATTTATCAAAAACCTGTTTTCGTCAGGCGAGCCGCATGCTTCTGCCTACTCCCGTGATGAACTGGACAAGCACATCGAAATGGCTGTGGAGCATTTCGACTCCCGCCTGAAGCTGATCCCGGGTTATCGTAAAAAACTTGTTCCGGCGGTTGAAAATGCCCTCATTCATACCGATGCATTGATTGCAGAGCTTCCTGGCCCCATCGATTTGAGTCGCCAGACCTACTCAAGCGATCCTCGTGTGAATGCCTATTTCGGTTCTGTCGATCAACTGGAACACCTGTTCAGTCACTCAGCTGATTTTAGCGAGTTTGTGAAAAGACCGGACAGTTTCTCACTGACACATGGTTATGCCCTGATGGTGATGAGCCGGCAGGAGAAAAGTGTATTGGGTCATGCGCAGGTCGGGGATATGATCCAGAGCGAGGTGATGCAGCAGGTGGTCAATTTTACCGCTCACCAATTGGTGAAGCCGGCAGATTCCGAGCAGAGTGTGCGGTACGATTTGCGCGAGAGAGCCTTTCAGCATCTGATTGCGGAAGCTGTATTTAAGTTGGCCAGACACACTGAGGAGAAAGCGGATCTCGATCGTGAACGGATCCATTTAAAGATGGAGCTGAAGACGCTGCAGGCTGAAGATGGTGCCCTGGATTTTGTCTCGGAAGAGATCGATCAGACCCGCAGCAGGACCGATCAGCTTAAAAAACAACTGGCCGAAGTTGAGTTGAAGCTCGATACAGCCTCCAGAGGACTGGAGACCATCAATGATTATTTCGAGTTGCTGATCAATGTCCTCAATCACTCGGAAATCTACTGTGGACTGGAAAACAGAACAGACTGTCTGGGCCAGCATAATGTTGTGGTCGATTCGAATGACGGTAGCGAAATCCCCTACGCGGAGATTCGTATCGGTAAACTGCAACGTTATGGCGTCATCGTGAAATACCCTTTGAATGAACTGAAAGAGCAGAGTCGTATTGCCAGCCAGATGAACTCGATCTATGGCAACTGAATGGTAATCAGTTGTTGCGCATATCGCTTTACCGATTGGTAATTCGGTGAGAGGCTGACATTCAAAGCTACCAAACAGCACTAATCGGGAATCAGTACCGTACTGCCGGTGGTCATCCTGTTTTCCAGGTCGTCATGTGCTTGACGCGCCTTGCTTAAAGGGTAAGTCTGGCCAATATTGATTTTCACTTTGCCGCTTTTGTAGCTATCGAATAGCGACTGGGCGCTGCGCTGAAGCTGGTCGGTGCTTTTCACGTAATCCATCAGTGTGGGGCGGGTGATATAGAGTGAACCTTGTTGGCTCAGCCTGGTGATGTCGAACGCTGGTACCTTGCCGGACGATTGACCGAAAGAGACCAGCAGACCTCTGGGAGCAAGGCAATTCAATGAGGCTTCAAAGGTATCAAGACCGACAGAATCGTAGACAACCGGCAAGCCTCTACCTTCGGTAATTTCCATGACCCGTTGTTCGATGTTTTCAGCGCGGTAGTTGATGGTGAATCTGCAGCCGAGTTTTTCTGCCTTAGCCGCTTTCTCGGCATTGCCAACCGTACCGATCACTGTGGCACCGATCGCGGATGCCCACTGGCAGAGAATCTGTCCGACACCTCCGGATGCCGCGTGCACCAGGATCGTCTCACCCGCTTTGACCTGGTAGGTACGGCAGATCAGATACTCAGCGGTCATACCTTTCAACATCATGGCGGCCGCTTCCCTGTCGCTGATCTCGTCGGGAATTTTTACCAGGCGTTCTGCGGGTATGTTACGGGCCTGTGCATAGGCACCTAGCGGACCTGCCCCATAGGCGACCCGGTCACCGACCGCAACGCCTTCTGCCTTTGGGCCAACCTCTTCAATGATGCCGGCAGCTTCCATGCCGGGAATGAATGGTAGTGAGGGAGGTGGGTAGAGGCCGGTACGGTGATAGACATCGATGAAGTTCAAACCGATGGCCTGGTGAGCGATACGCACTTCGCCGTCGGTGGGGTTTTGAAGTGGGACATCAGCATAGTGAAGTTTATCGCTGCCACCATGCTCGCTGATCAGGATCGCCTTGCTCATCGCTCTCTCCGTATTACTGCATCAAGCGTAGTTCAGTGTCACTACGGCTAATGCAGTAGATATATGTCGTAAAGATTCAGAACCAGAATGGATAACAATACCATTACTACCCCATACAGCCCGTTCCACTTCAGGCTGTCTCCGCTCTGTTGCGCATAGCGGCCCTGCATCGCCAGATTGATGCCGGAGAAAGGACTGGTGCCAGTACCGATCGCCCAGGAGGCGATGAAGGTCATGGCCAACAGCGAGGGGTCGGGATTCAATGGCGCCAGCAGGGTGCCCAGGGCAGCGATATTGATCACCGGATGGACACCCAGAATCGAGGTCACGACCATGAACAGCAAAACCAGCGCCGCTTCTTTTCCGTTGAATTGATCAAAGGGAAGCCAGCCGCCAAAAGCGGCGAAGACCGCATTCAGTCCAGCCGCCATGACACCGGCCGCCAGGAAAAGGGTTAATTCATTCTGCATGCCTGGCAGGTCCTTTGCGATATGTTGTCGCGCCCTTGAGCTGGGTTGCGGATGCCGCAGAAACAGAACCGACAGGGAGAGACCTGGTGCCAGTAATGCGATGATGCCCAGGATATGCCAGTCACTGTGCCACTGGTGCAGCAGCAGGACACAGATGGCCAGTATCCCGGGCAGCACCAGTGCCTCCGGGTGCATGGGATAGCCTGTAAACTGTTGGTTGTGTTGGCATCCCAGGGCGGTCAACATCAGGGCAGCGACAGCCAGGGGAATGCCCATCAGCCAGATCTGTGGCAGTGATGCCCCAGGGGCATAGGTCAATGCGGCCGCCATGGCGGCGAAGAAGGGAGACCAGAACGCCGCCGCGGTAAAGCCACGGGTCAGAATCACGGTTTGTGCCTGGTTAAGGCGACCTTTTCGACTGATCCGGTCGCCCATGATGAAGACCGAAGAGAGATTGATGACGGCGCCGAACAGGTGTACCCCGAGCAGGGTCGACCAGACCGCCCGTCTTCCGGATGGCAGGCGCTCTCCAGTCTGGGTATCGGGTCTGGTGATGAGTCGTAGAAAGCTGACTGCGGCCAGCATACTCAGCAGCAGAGCGTTGCCCGACAGCATCATCCGCCAGTCCGGTTGGATCTGGTGGCTAAGCCCCCAGCCGATACCGATCGCACCAACAGCCATCAGAATCAGAATTTGCCTTCTGGACTGGGGAGAGATGTCCGCTATCAGCAGTAATCCGGCACCCCAGGTGAGTAGGCCGATTACGGTTTTTGGGAGTGCTGGTGTCAGGGTATGGACCACCGCTGCAACGATTGCGGCTGAAAGCAGCCAGCCAGCCGCTGCGCGACGATTCACAGGATGAAGACCAGAGCGAGGGGGATCACCGCCAGACTGGCGAGATTACCGAAAGCCACCATCGCAGCCACTTCGTCTGACGCACCTTGATAACGTTCCGCAAGCAGAAAATTCATCACCGCCGGGGGCAATACAGAGAACAGCAGCAGGATTTTGCCCATCTGTTCGGAGGGCTCTAGCAGTGCAATGGCGGCGATGGCACTGATCACGCCGGTGGCCGGACAGAGCAGGGCGCCGGCCAGTCCGGCCCGCCAGTGGCTGAGATCCACATGGATCAAGCGGACCCCCAGGGCGACCAGCATCAATGGAATCGCTACCTGGGAGATCATCTCCAGGCCCGGTAACAGTATTGCCGGGGTGTGCCAGTCGCCGATATGGGCGGTAATGCCGGCCAGCGTTGCAAGAAAGACCGGATTCTTCAGCAGGATCATGGGGTGCAGGCGACCACTGACCAGCCAGATGCCGAGGCTGAAATGGAGACTGGTGGAGACCACGAAGGCGACCACCGCAAAGGGCAGCATCTCCTCACCAAAGGCCAGCGCCGCCAGCGGCAGGCCCAGGTTGCCTGAGTTGTTGAACATCATGGGGGGAAGAATCACCCGTGACCGGAAATTCAGCAGCCGGGCCAGAGGCCAGCTGAGCAGTCCGGAGCCCAGCACGATGACCACGGTGCCAAGGGCGATGGAGCGCCACTCAGGGGAGTCGGGTATCTTCTCCGACAGGACATAGAACAGCAGTGCCGGCACAAACAGATTCATGTTGATGCGATTGGCCGAGTCCATATCGCTGCCGTTGAGCCGGCCATAGAGGTAGCCGAGCAGGGCAATGCCAAATACAGGCAGGGTGACTTCGAGTATCTGGCTGAACATTTAGGCTATCTCGTTAAGATTCAGGCACGCTTCTGTGCTGTTGCAATCGGGAAGGGCAAGCCGTTGTTGCACCTCTGTTGTTTTGGCTGGTAGAACCAGCCCTGCCACTCTGACCCATGCCTATTCATGTCTGGAATAAATGCATTATGGCGATGTATCCAGAATGTTCACGTTGTTGTGCTATGGTTCACTCTTCGATTAAAAAACCAATAATCAAGTCTGTAGCCACTCGTTATTGCCCTCGTATCGGATACTCCCTGTTTCGCCCTCCTGGGCGAGTCACTGTTCTTTTGCGCCAAAAGAAAAGTAACCAAAAGAAAGGGCGCCCAGCCGTCACGCCCCGACGGGTCCGCTGCGATGCTCGGCAAAAACCGGCGTGCCTGAAACTCGCTGCGCTCAAACAGTCAGGCCCGCTGATCGGTTTTTGACTGCGCTTCTTGCTCGTGCCGGGACGGGAACAAGAGGAGATGGCATCGGAGTTCTGAGTATTATCGATCTCATTCCTGATCCTTAAAAGGACGCGACAACACAAATTGATTAACTGCTTTTCCTCGCCCTTCGTGCCTATCTTCAGCCTTTCTATACACTTTACATCTCTTCTATCTCGTTAGTGGTTGGGTGTTCTTACAATCGAAGAAGAGAAGCTGGAATGACGAGTGTTGCAGTTGGCCGCCAAGGTTTATCAGACACATCACGTAGCATTTGTGTTTACTCGCGTTCATTGGCAGACATAAAAAACGAAATATGTCTAATCCCCATCCCGTTTCTTCAGGCGGTAGGCCAGTTGCGGGCGGGTCATGCCGAGCAGCCTGGCGGCCTGGCTGAGATTGCCGTTGGCCTTCTCCACGGCGGACTCCAGGATCAGTGTCTCGACGGCCTCCATGCTGCCGGATTGATCCAGCACCTGTGCAACCAGCGAGTCCAAAGGCAGGGGTTCCTGTGGGTTGGTGGGCATGATGCTGGGTGCGTCCTTACTCATGTTGAGACAGGGGAAAAGATCCTTGAGATCGATGGCCTGACCATTCGGCACGATGATCACACCCCGCTCGATCATGTTTTCCAGTTCACGGATGTTGCCCGGCCAGTTGTAATCGTACAGCGATTGCAGTGCGGGCTCAGTCACCCCGCTGACCCGTTTGCCGTGTCTGGCGGTGTACTTCTCCAGAAATCGCTCAACCAGCAGTTCGATGTCATCCTTACGCTCTCTCAGCGGTGGAATGATCACCGGGTAGATGTTCAGGCGATAGTAGAGGTCGGAGCGGAAGCGTCCTTCAGCGACCGCCTCCTGCAGATCCACATTGGTGGCGGCAATCACCCGTACATCCACCTTGCGGGTTCTGGTGTCACCGACACGCTCGATCTCCCCCTCCTGCAAGACCCGCAGCAGTTTGGCCTGGGCGTTCATCGACAGATCGCCGACCTCATCCAGGAACAGGGTCCCCCCATGGGCCCGCTCGAAGCGTCCGGGTCGGGATTGCAGGGCGCCGGTATAGGCCCCTTTCTCCACCCCGAACAGTTCGGATTCGATCAGCTCTTCCGGGATGGTGGTGCAGTTGATGGCGATGAAGGGATTTTTCTCCTGGGGACTGATACTGTGCAGCGCCCTGGCAAACATCTCCTTGCCCACTCCGGTCTCCCCGAGCAGCAGCACCGTGACATGGCTCTCCGCCACTTTCCGCAGCATGTCACAGGCATCCTTGAAGGCCTGGGAGCTGCCCACCATATCGCCGATGCCAGTCTGTTCCTGCAGGGAGTCCCGCAGATGGCTTACCTCATCCTGCAGCGCCAGCAGCTGTTCCGCCATGGGATCGGGGCGGTAGTGACGTCGCTCTTCGTCCGCATCCTCCCACTCCTCGATCGGCTTGCCGATGATACGGCAGTGTTTGTCTCCCTTGGCATGGCACTCCACCTCACGATAGGCGATGAAGCGTCCCATGATCTCGCTGGTGTAGCCCGATGCGTATCCGATCTGGGTCCAGCAGACCGGCTCCGGATGGATGCCAAATAGCTTCAGATGCTCCGAGGCCTCATGGGAGTTTTCCCACAGGAACTCGCCATAGAAATGCCGTTGACGGATATCGATATCGATTTTGATCGGTTTGACATGCACCACCCCCTCCAGGGTATGCAGTCGCGGCCCCATCAGTAGCAGATCCTCGTCATTGGCCTCCGGTAGCAGTTTGCGCGCCAGGTCCGCATCCTTGGCTCCGGAGGCATAGCCCATGCGGGTCAGTACGCCCCGTGCCCGGTCGTGGCCCAGAGTGTCCATCAGCTCTTTTCGTAGAGCCCCCATGGCGTGGGTATGCATCAAAACCATGCGGTGGTCGTTGAGCAGGATCTGTCCTGCGTCGAAAGTCAGGTGCAGGTTCCGCTCTTCCATGGGAAGACCGGAAATACTCAATTGAGATGACATCTATCCTCCGCCCCGCCTGTCCTGATCTCCGGGGAGTAGCAGTTGGTAGTAAAAATCATCCCTGAAAGCGTACGGGTTCTATTTGTGTTTGTTGGAAACTCGATGGCTTCCCCCATACGCTTCTATTTTTATAGTGCCAACTGAGATTTTAATCAAATAATAAATTTTCGGGTCGTTTACGGCGGGTTGAGCATATTAGATAGGGGGCGGGCATTCCGATTGTGCGGTTGCAGCATATTTTACTGCTGAAGATTGAATGATTTGGTGAAATTTGCCAAATGATCAAACAAGTTTCACTGTATCATCAATTTTTTTCCCGCCCTGGATCTAGTAAAAGATCAAGAAATACATATAAAACAATTACTTACTGTTTTTGGCATAGCTTCTGCAATCTCTTTTTGACCAGAAATTGAGAGAGACCGCTTTAGAGGTCTCCACTTGTGATAACAGGAGGATGTCATGCGGGAATATGTCCCGAAAATTGGCCAGGCCTACATCAGAGTCACCGGCGAGCGGCTCGGCAAGTTCGTCGAGTTTGAGTTCTCCATCGATGATGAGGACCTGACGGTTGAGCTGATCCTCCCCCACAAAGCTTTCAAGATCTTCTGCGACAAGCACCAGGCCAGGCTGGTCCGCAGTTCCGATGAGATCGGAACCGAAGACGGCCAGACCAAACGCCCCGGTCTCTACCGAGAGTCGCCAAGCCTTTAGTGGAAGATCCGCTATCCCAGGAGGAATAGAGTAACCATGAGTATCGATATCAAAACCATGAACGTGGAGCCTAAGCGCCACACCTTCGCCCACGTGGCAAGGCGCCTTGGTTCAGACGCCCCGGCCTCACGTTATGAGGAGGGAGTTTACGATCTGCAGGCCACCACCCATTTTCACTATCGCCCCCTGTGGGGTCCGGAGCACTGGCATTTCGACGAGGGCCGTACCCAGGTCAAAATGTCCGACTGGTACAAGTTCAAGGATCCCCGTCAGTACTACTACGGCACTTACACCATTGCCCGGGCCAACATGCATCAGACCACCGATCGCAACTTCGCCTTTGAAGAGAAGCGGGAGATGCTGGCCAACATCGATCCTGAATGGCGGGAGATGATTGTCAACTATCTGATTCCGCTGCGCCACTATGAATGGGGCGCCAATATGAATGCCTGTTCGATCAGCGATACAGGTTATGGCACCGCCATCACATCGGCGGCGATCTTCACCGCCGGTGATCGTCTGGGTATCGCACAGATCCTCTCCCGTGTCGGTATCTCTCTGGGTAATGGCACGGGCGACCTGCTGGACGATGCCAAAGCACAGTGGATGAATGGCCCGGCCTGGCAGGGCATGCGCAAGTGTGTGGAGGACAGCCTGGTGTTGAAGGATTGGTTCGAGGCGCTGGTGGCCCAGTTCCTGGTGATGGATGGTCTGGTCTATCCCCTGGTCTACAACCACATCGATACCGAAGGGCAGAAGCATGGTGCGGCGGCGATCTCGATACTCTGCGAATTTATGGTCGACTGGAGTGCGGAGCACAATCGCTGGGTCGACGCGGTGATCAAGGTGGCGGCCAAGGAGTCGGAGGAGAACCAGGCGTTGCTCTCCAGCTGGTATAGCCAGTGGCGGGATGAGACCCATAAGGCCTTACAGCCCCTGGCTGCCATGGTGCTGGGTGATGGTGCCGACAGTGCTCTCGCCGATGTCAAAGAACAACTTGATAAGCGGGCCGGCAAGCTCGGTTTGAACCTATAACAGGAGGCCGAGATGGCTGGCATCGTATCCATAACCCTGCAAAACAATGATGAGGCTCGTCCCGTGATCGAGTCGATTCTGCAAGACAACCCCAGCGCCAACGCCAACTACATGCCCGGCGCGGTCAAGATCGACTGCCCGGAGCGCCTGGTGGTCAAGGCGGAGTCTGTATCCGAGCGTATCGGTCGCGACTGGGATCCTCAGGAGATCCATCTCACCATCGTATCCATGGGCGGCAGCCTGGATGAGGACGATGACGAGCTGGTCCTCTCCTGGGGCGCTTAACCCGAATGTTTCACCCGGCCGCTTCTAATTCAAATTAACTCATGGTTTTTGAAAATGATTTTTTCAGATATCAGTAAACACACAATGTGTTACCGGCAATCGCTGAACGCGATGAAACATTCGGGTTAACACCGGAGGAGCTAATCAATGACACCCCCACGCAAGAAAAAGATGAACCTGAAGCAGCGCTATGCGCTGATGACCCGAGGTCTCGACTGGGAAACCAGCTACCAGAAGATGGACGACGTCTTTCCCTACGATACCTTCGAAGGGATCAAGATTACCGACTGGTCGAAATGGGAAGATCCCTTTCGCCTGACCATGGATGCCTACTGGAAATACCAGGGTGAGAAAGAGCGTAAGCTCTATGCGGTACTCGACTCCTTCGCTCAGAATAACGGTCAGCTCGGCATCTCCGATGCCCGCTATGTGAATGCGATCAAGCTGTTTCTCACCGGTGTGACACCACTGGAGTATCAGGCGCATCGACATTTTGCCCATCTGGGTCGGCATATCCGCGGTGCCGGTCCCCGGGTGGCGGCGCAGATGCAGTCCCTGGATGAACTGCGTCATGCGCAGACCCAGATTCACACCATCAGTCACTACAACAAGTACTTCGATGGCTTCGCCGAATTCCCTCACATGCACGACCGGGTCTGGTATCTGTCGGTGCCGAAGTCCTTTTTCGACGATGCCTGTACCGCCGGACCTTTCGAGTTCTTCACCGCAATCTCTTTCGCCTTCGAGTATGTGTTGACCAACCTGCTGTTTGTGCCCTTTATGTCCGGCGCCGCCTACAACGGCGATCTGGCCACGGTGACCTTCGGCTTCTCCGCCCAGTCCGATGAAGCGCGCCACATGACCCTGGGTATCGAAGTGATCAAGTTCATGCTGGAACAGCATCCGGACAATCTGCCGATTGTGCAGAAGTGGGTGGATAAATGGTTCTGGCGCGGCCACAAGATGCTCGGATTGGTGGCAATGATGATGGACTACATGCTGCCGAAACGGATCATGTCCTGGAAGGAGGCCTGGGAGATCTACTTCACCGAGGCGGGAGGCGCTCTGTTTGAAGATCTCTCCCGCTACGGCCTGCGGGTTCCCAAGTATGCGGATATCGCCACCGAAGAAGCGGAGCACATCTCCCATCAGAACTGGGCGATCTTCTATCAATACACCCAGGCAGCCGGTTTCCATACCTGGTTGCCAACCGATGAAGAGATGGCCTGGCTGTCGGAGAAGTATCCCAACACCTTCGACAAATACTACCGTCCACGCTTCGAGATGTGGCGGGAGATGGAGGCCAAAGGTGAACGTTTCTACAACAACGCCCTGCCGCAGCTCTGTCAGACCTGTCAGATTCCCATGGGTTACACCGAGCCCGGTGATCCCACCAAGATCGGTTTCCGTAGTACCGAATACAAAGGTGATCGTTACCACTTCTGTTCCGACGGTTGTAAGGACATCTTCGAGAACGAGCCGGAAAAGTTTGCCCAGGCCTGGCTACCGGTACACCAGATTTTCCAAGGCAATTGCGGCGGAGCGGATCTGGGCGATGTGTTGAAGTGGTATCACATGGAAAACGGCACCGACAACCTGGACTACAGCGGCTCACCGGACCAACAGCAGTGGGATGCCTGGCAGGCGGCCCGCAAGAAAGTGGCCGGTTAAGGCCTTAACCCGCCCGCTGTCAGGTTGTGATGGTGGGTGGCACCAATGAGATCAAGAGAGAGGAGGTTGAGATGGCCGTTGTAGCGCTTAAACCCGGTTATGAAGAGGCGGTTGATTTCCGCGACAAACATGAGAATTTCCACGGCAACCAGGTGGTCTACCTGCATTGGGAGGAGCACCTGAGTTTCTGCTCAGCGATCGCTTTTCCTTTACCCCCTGATATGCCATTCGGTGCACTGATCGAAGAGTTGATCCCCACCTACTACGGCATGCATCCGGACTATCAATCGCTCAACTGGGAGCAGGTGGAGTGGAAGATCGATGGTAAGCCGTCAACCCCAGATATGAGTAAAAGCCTGGCGGAGAACGGTGTCGGACACAAGTCGCTGATCTGTTTCCGTACGCCTGGACTCAACGGTTATCGGGGTTCTTGTTCATAACGAAAAACCGGCAATAGCAGACCGGTTGGATTGATTGTTTAGTTACCGGCCGCACCGAGATGCGGCAACTATAGGAGGCTTCACTGATGGCTATTAGAGGTGTTTTACGCCCGGGACATGTGTCCCTGCGGGTACTCGATCTGGACGAATCCCTGGTTCACTACAAAGAGCGGCTCGGCCTGCTCGAGACCGACCGGGATGACCAGGGGCGGGTCTACCTTAAAGGTTGGGATGAGCAGGACTGGTTTTCGGTGGTGCTGCGGGAAGCAGACTCCACCGGTATGGATTTCATGGGTTTCAAAGTTGACAGCACGGAAACCATGAATGAGCTGGAACGGAAACTGAAGGATTTTGGATGCAATGTGGAGCGCATACCCGCCGGTGAGCTGAATCACTGTGGTGAACGTGTCCGTTTCGATTCACCCACCGGTCACATGTTCGAGCTCTATGCAGACAAGGATGTGAAAGGAACCGATATGGGGCGGGTCAATCCGGAGCCCTGGCCCGACAATCTGAAAGGCATGCAGGTGCAGCGTTTCGACCACTGCCTGCTGTATGGAGATGACCTGGACGGCAGTGTCAAACTGTTCAAAGAGGTATTGGGTTTCGATGAGACGGAAAAAGTGGTGGATGGTGATCTGCAACTCGCCTCCTTTCTGACCTGTGGCATGAAGGCCCACGACCTGGCGATCATCCGTCATGAGGAGAAGGGCAAATTGCACCACGCCTCATTTCTGCTTGGCTCCTGGGAAGAGGTGCTGCGTGCCGCCGACATCATCGGTAAAAACAAAATCTCCATCGACATCGGTCCGACCCGTCATGGGATTACCCGAGGGCGTACGATCTACTTCTTCGATCCCTCCGGAAACCGTAACGAAGTCTTTCACGGCTCTTACGACTGGTATCCGGATCATGAACCGATCACCTGGACAGCCGATGAACTGGGTGGGGCGATCTTCTACCATGATCAGAAACTGAATGAGCGGTTCCTCACGGTGGTTACCTAAGCCGCTGCTGTTCAAGTCACTGGTTGTCATCCCGGCGAAAGCCGGGATTGATGATGCTTAATTCCTGGATCCCGGCCTACGCCCACAAAGACCGACCCAGCAGGGCCTATTGGATTAGTGTTAACAGGCCCTAGGATGGTGGCACCAAGGACCGATAGGCGTGCCAGCTGGCATGTCCAATCAGCGGCAGGGCGATTAGTAATCCTACATAGTAGGTGATCAGCCCGAGCCCAACGATCACGACGATCAGAAAAGCCCACAGCATCATGGCCGGCATGTTCTTCAGGACGGATTTGACGCTCAGGCGGATTGCGGTGAAGCCATCGATCTTGCGGTCAATCAAGATGGGTACGGTGATAACACTGATCATGTAGGCCCACCAGGCAAAGAAAAAACCCACCATGATACTTGCTATGGTGAAGTATCTGCCTTTTTCCGAAAGGAACACATTTGCAAAGAAGTTGTCCAGCGGTGGAGAGATGCCCTCATAGAGCAGCGAGAAAAGCACATAATTGGAGGCAATCCAGAGCTGCATGATGATCAGGAAACCGCCGGTGATCATGCTGATATGGGTATGGTTGCTTTTCCAGGCTTCCAGCGCATTACAGGTTTTCAGTGGCTCTCCCCGTTCCAGATGGGCGCTCATCTGATACAGGCCAATGCCCAGGAATGGTGCAATGAGAAAAAAGCCGGCCACCAGAAAAGGCAGTAAAAACTGACTCTCCGTTGCGTAGAGAAGGTAGGTTATCAAAGCGCTGATCAATACGATGGCGGCGCCATAGGCGAGACTGTATCTGCCCGCATCCCTCATGTCCTTCCAACCTTTGGATAACCATTGCAGGGGTTGATTGATTGCAATCCGGTTAACCACCAGTTCATCCCAGCGAGTGCTGCCTGTATACGCTGTACTCTCCATTTCCTCTCCTCCGAAATCGGCACCAGGACACACCTTGAGAACTGCCTGAATGGCTGTCGGGTTAGCTGATGCCTGATTGTTTTATAGTGTTGGAATCTCTTTATGGGGCACGGATTCCTTGATGATTTCAGTACAGCCTCGCTTGTCTCAGTCGAGCTGCACTTAGTAAAAGATAGATAGCTTTAACCCTTTTATCCAGGGTTGTGTGAGTCGATGCTGATCCTACCCTTACACTCAGTGTGGTTTTTGTCAGACTGTCAGTATCAACCGGTTTTTGTAAGAGGCTGCCGTTGAGTGTGCCAAAAGTTCTGTGTTGAGCTTGTGGATTGCCCGGCTTCTGATCAGTACCTGACAGCGGGTGATTCTCAACGAGTTAGGTCTACTCACAGAGGATTCAACGCAATCTTGCCGTGATTGCTGAAGGGTTGGAATGGGTAGGACTCTAAAACCTTACATAACGAGTAGTCATTTTAGGCTATTTTGTTATCGCGCTGATTTTTAGGTGAAATCAATTGCGAAATTGCCGTTTAGCGGGTTTACTGACAAGCTTCAAGGGGCTTATTGACGGGGAAGCTTTCGGTCTGGCCAGTGTAACTTGTAAGATTGATTGTTTAGAATAACCCGAAACCCATTAAGGTTTCATATTAACAGGCCCTAACGATACCGATCCCATATCAGGTGTGTGGCTGGGAGCGGCGTCTGTTTTTCGTCTATTCATCCGCACCAGTAACAAATCTCAAGCTGAGAGTAAGAACAGGACAGTAACCATGTCGAAAGACCAAGCCGGCTCCAGAAAGAAAGTAGAGCATATCTGTAATCCCCTGGCTCCTCTGCCTCCTTTGGGGATGGACTCTGAGGCCATCTCGTTTGATTTTCGTCGTTACTTTGCCCATACCCTGGGTAGAGATGATCACTGTACTTCGAGCCACTACCCCTATAAGGCGCTGGCTCTGACCGTTCGGGACCGGCTGATCGAGAGATGGAAACTGACCCGTTCACACTACGAAGAGTCCGACTGCAAGCGCACCTTCTACCTCTCGCTTGAGTTTCTCATGGGGCGCACCCTGAGCAATGCCATTTTGAATCTGGATATCAGCAAAGAAGTCGACCAGGCATTCATGGAACTTGGAATCAACCTGGATCACATCCGAGAGAGCGAGCCGGATGCGGGTTTGGGTAATGGGGGACTGGGACGTCTGGCGGCCTGTTTTCTCGACAGCTGTGCAACCCTGCAGCTGCCGGTTCGAGGATATGGCCTGCGCTATGAATACGGCATGTTTCGTCAGCATATTGCGAATGGCCAGCAGATCGAGGATCCGGACCATTGGCTGAGGGATGGTAATCCCTGGGAGCTGGAGCGGCCTGAATATACTCAACAGATCAAATTCTGTGGGCGGACTGAACACATCAACGGCAGAGTCCGCTGGGTGGATACCCAGGATGTGCTGGCGGTGCCCTACGATCTGCCGGTACCCGGTTATCGTAACGGTACGGTAAACACGCTGCGTCTTTGGAAGGCGGCGGCAACCGATGAGTTCAATCTGGACGAATTCAATGCGGGCAGTTACACCGAATCGGTGGAGGCGAAAAACGATGCAGAACATATCACCATGGTGCTCTATCCGAATGACGCCAGTGAAAATGGTAAAGAGCTGCGTCTGCGGCAACAATACTTTTTAGCTTCAGCCAGTCTCAAAGATGTGATCCGGGAGTGGAATGAGCACCATTCCGATTTCAGTGATTTCGCGGAGAAAAACTGCTTCCAATTGAATGATACACACCCCAGTGTTTCAGTCGCCGAGTTGATGAGGCAGTTAATGGATGAGCAGGGGCTCTCCTGGGATCGTGCCTGGGAGATCACCTCGAAAACCATGGCCTACACCAACCACACACTGTTGCCGGAGGCGCTTGAGCGCTGGTCGGTGAAGTTGTTTGAGTGCCTGCTGCCACGGCTGTTGGAGATCATCTATGAGATCAATGCCAGGTTTCTCAGTGAGGTGGCGCTGGATTGGCCGGGGGATACCGATCGTCTGCGGCGCATGTCGATCATCGAAGAGGGACCAGAGCCAATGGTCAGAATGGCCTATCTTGCAATTGTCGGGAGTTTTTCGGTCAATGGTGTGGCCGCACTGCATACCGAGCTGCTGAAGCAGGGTCTTTTCCTTGACTTTTTTGAGCTCTGGCCGGAGCGCTTCAATAACAAGACCAATGGTGTGACACCACGGCGCTGGCTGGCTGCCTCGAATGGTGGTTTGCGTCAGTTGATCGATGAAAAGGTGGGTAATGGCTGGATTTCAGATCTTCAAAAACTGGAGCAGTTGCAATCCCTGGCTGATAGTCGAAGTTTTCAAAAGAAGTGGCGCCAGGTAAAACTTGAGAACAAGCAGCGACTGGCTGAGTTGGTGAAGATCGATTGTGATGTCGATTTTAACCCTGAGGCCATGTTCGATGTGCAGGTCAAACGAATCCATGAATACAAGCGTCAGCTACTTAACATTCTGCATGTGATTCATCTCTACTGCCGCATCCGGGCCGGGGATACGGAAAACTGGACGCCCCGTTGTGTGTTGATTGGCGGTAAGGCCGCTCCCGGTTACCAGATGGCGAAGCTGATTATCAAATTGATTAATTCTGTGGCCCGTGTGATCAATCGGGACGAGAAGGTCGGCGGGCTGTTGAAGGTCGCTTTCCTGCCCAATTACCGGGTCACAGCAATGGAGGTCATTGCACCGGGAACCGACCTGTCAGAACAGATCTCAACGGCAGGCAAAGAGGCGTCAGGGACTGGCAACATGAAATTCATGATGAACGGTGCTGTCACCATAGGTACCCTTGACGGTGCAAATATTGAAATTCTGGAAGAAGTGGGAGAAGAGAATTTCTTCCTGTTCGGGCTGACAAGTGATGAGGTCGAGAGTAGCCGCAGTCACTATGCGCCTAATGAAATCATTGAGAACGATGCTGACTTTAAACGGGTGATGAAATTGCTGGAGAGTGGTTACTTCAACCAGTTTGAGCCGGGAATTTTTGATGAGATCGTGGAGTCGATTCGTAGTCCCTATGATCACTGGATGACAGCGGCCGATTTTCGCAGCTATATTGATGCCCAGGAACAGGCTGCGCAGGCCTATCGTGATCAGCCACGTTGGACTCGTATGAGTATTATCAACAGCGCCAGATGCGGACGCTTCTCCACCGACCGGACAATCGCCGAATATAACCGGGATATCTGGAAACTCTCCGTTGCCCCGGCGCCAGAGATCAATGGGCTGTGACTGGAGAGCGGAAGATGGAGGTGAGTTGCTGGATCTACCGCAGTTCCAAAAAGGATGAGATGTATCTCTATGTTCCAGCAGAAGGGGATTTTTCGAATGTGCCTGAAGCGCTTTTGAAAAGATTTGGCAGACCGGAAAAAGTCATGGAGCTGACCTTGAGCCGTTCTCGTAAACTGGCCCGGGAGGAGGTGGCTGTCGTGATGCAAAACCTGACAACACAGGGTTTTCATCTGCAGCTACCGCCCAAGATGGATGTTGAGCTGTATCGTGGTGATTGACCATTCAAGGGTGAACCCGAATATTTAACGCCCCGTCTGCTTCAGGCAGTGCTAGCCTGGCAGCTTGATCGGAGCTCGGATCTGTCTCTCTCTAGAAGATGAAGGGCTCAATGCACTAAAATTACATTGTTCATGCACGCTGATTTTCGTAGATATGTGAACTTTTTGTAAAGAATTTCAATTTTTAGGGATAAGCTTTTGTTATAAACACTGTTTTGGTGTTAGCTTTTTTGTGGCTGTACCGATTTGTTAGGAGTGATCGGACCTCATAAACGCTTTTAAGGATGAAATTATGAAAAAGCTAATCTTACGCTCAATCGCGCTGATGGCGATACTAATGACTGGCTCAGTTGGGATTCAGGCGGCCTCCTATGATGCCGGTGTTTTTTCTGCACAAGGTGATAGCTATGCCACCCCTCAACCTATTGGCAATTTTCTTGACTCATACAGTCTGACAATCGACGTGCCATCATTGGAGGTCAATATATCTGGGTCCCATGAAGGTATGTTTCAGGATGATCTGTTGTTGACCAACCTGACAACCAATGAGCAGTTACACCTTGGAAATGTATTTTCGGAGACCTTCATTCTGGGTGCCGGGGATTATATTTTTACCCTGTCCGGGTTTGCATTGAATGCCTTGGATCCGAAGATAGGATCCGACTACGATTTAACCATGAGTGCAGTGCCGCTTCCGGCTGCTGGCTGGTTATTTGCAGCTGCACTGATCGGCTTTGTCTCATACAGTCGTAGAGTTAACGTATAAAAGATGTAGGTTAATGCATTGCCAATGGAGTGATAATAGTTCTTTCTGAGAGCGCAATGTTTCAGTTGAACTGAGTTATGCCGGCCTTGATTTTCAGGCCGGTTTTTATTTGCCTGGTTTGCTGTATTGATTGCTTATGGTTGGCATGAGCCTCAGGTTGTCAGGCTTTATCAGTGCTTGAAGGTCATGGGCAGACATGGGACGGTGATAATAGTAGCCCTGAATGGTGTTGCAGCCGTTTGCTTGTAGCCAATCGACCTGCTCTTTTTTCTCCACACCTTCACCGACGGTTTTCAAGTCCAGGTTTTTGGCGAGGGAGATGATCGAGTTCACGACAGCAATGGTTCTGCGGTCATAAGGGAGTTTATTGATGAATGTTTTGTCGATCTTGATGGTATCGATGGGTAGCTCACTAATATAGCTGAGAGAGGAAAACCCGGTGCCAAAGTCGTCGATCGCAATTGCGAAACCAGCGCGTTTGAGTGCATTCAGAATCGGTAGATTACTGCCATCTTTACTGACCAGAACGTGCTCGGTGAATTCCAGTTGTATGCGGTAGGGGTCTATGTCGTATTCGACAAGCGTTTTCTCAAGTCGGTTGATGAATGTTTTGTCTGCAAGTTCATTGCCAGAGACATTGATCGATACGTTGATGCCGTTGTTCCAAGTTTTTATTTGACGACAGACTTCGGTAAATACCCAGTTGCCAACTTCAGAGATTAAGCCGGATTGCTCGGCAATGGGGATGAAGCGTCCTGGTGGAATCAGGCCACGTTGTGGGTGATTCCAGCGAAGTAAAGCTTCGCAATTGGTGATGCGGTTGGTTTCAATATCGATGAACGGCTGATAGACAATCTCTAGATTGGAGTCAATGATGGCGCTGCGTAGTGCGCTTTCAAGTTCAAGGTAGTACTTCATGTCCCGATGCATATCGGAAGTGAAAAAGCGGTAGCTGTTTTTACCGCTATGCTTTGCGGCATACATCGCCGTATCGGCGTTTTTAATCAACTCCATCTCATCATTGCCATGTTGCGGAAACTGCACTATGCCGATACTTGTGGTGATTCTCAACTCTCTCTTGTTGCAGAGTATGGGGGTTGAGAAGCTGGCGAGGATGGAGTCTGCAATGGTTGCAAGCTTTTCTGTTTCGGTTACATTCTTGAGGATGACCGTGAATTCATCGCCACCAAGCCTGCAAACTATATCATCGGATCGAAGTGAATCCTGCAGTTTCCAGGCGGCTTCATTGAGTACGTGATCTCCCACCTCATGGCCGAGTGAATCATTAATCAGTTTGAAATTATCGAGATCAAGAAAGAATACAGCGAGTGAAGTATCGGAAAGGGTTGCATCCTTGACATTGGCTGTCAGTGCATCCATGAAATAGCGTCTGTTCGGCAGTTTTGTCAGTTTGTCGATATAAGCAAGGGTTTCAAGTTCCTGCTCGAGTTGTTTGCGTTGAGTGATGTCGCTCAAGACAACAAAAAAACTACTCTCCTCTTGGTTTGCACTATCGAACCGTTCAATGCGTAATGTCAGATGAGTTGGTGGATTGCTCAACTTAGAGATGGTGATGTCGGTAGACCAGTTGAGTTGCTTGACATGCTCAAACCCTAACGCAATTTCATGTTGTTTGCGTTTATCGATATCCAGGTTCTGAAACAGTTCCTGCAGTGTCATACCTTGATAGTTGTCGATATTCTGTCCAGTAATATTGGCAAAGGCGTTATTGATAAAAGAAATTTGGTGTGATTTGTCAAATATAGCAATGGCGTCATCGGTATCTTCAACCAGTCTTGCCAATTGTTCGACACGATTGGTTTTTGTCTCCAGGTTGAACGCCATATTGTTCAGGGTAGTTGCAAGCAGGCTTATTTCGCCAATCGCTTCAGTGGGGGCGCGTGCGGATAGATCGCCATTGGAGAGTAAGCTCGCGGTCTGGCGTAATTTTGACAGTTGGGATGAGAGTTTGATTGAAACGCCATGTAGGATTAGAAGTGATATGGCCAGTAGTACAAAACTATATAGAATGACATTGCGAAAATAGCTCAGCATCAGTGAATTATATTCGCTGTCGGAAATGCCGATTTCGATATCTCCCCACAAGAGTCCTGAAATCACTAAAGGTTTGTTGAATAAAAAGGCATCCCTGATCCCGGTTTCAGGTATTTCGGTATAGTGTTTTAGACTATAAGGTTGCTCGCTTGGCCGTTTTACTTGGGTTTGGTCTTTTCCAACTGTCTCAACCCCCCAACCTGACTGGCTGATATTGAGCCTCATGCCGTCGCTTGATATGAAGTTGACAAAAGTGACTTCAGGGGTCTCTTTCAAGACCTTTTTCGTGTAGTTGATAACAAAGCTGTAGTCCGCTGTGTAGAGTGCTTCGCCGCAAGCGGCAATGGTTGTGTTGGTAAATGTGCTGCCCTGGGCAGCGAGCATACGTGACAGTTTATCATTGTAAACGGGTATCAGAGAAAAGGAGAATGCCAGACTGATACACAAAAGAATGATCGCCATACGTATGTAGAGATGCCTGAAAATCGTAGTTCTGATTTTCACTGGGAAAGCCCGTTTAGTTTGTTATAACGATTTTGTAGTGATTTAACCTCCTTGAAACTCTCTTCCGTAACCCTGTGTATGCATTCGATTCCAAAAGTCTCGAATACATTTATCAGTCTTTTGCTTGGTTGATCTGTCAGAATGTGGGGTTCAAAATTATCAATTCGATGTTGTGGAAAATCGTGCCGCAAACCTACAGCCTGGTGAATCATGGGTTCTGAAGAGACCAGTACTTCAATTTTGTTCTTGATTTGAGGATTCAGTGTCTGACTGGTTTCAAAGGTAAACTTTGGCACAACCGCAGCATCCACCTTGCCAAAGTAGAGATCGATAATTGATGTGTTGGCACCCTTGACGATATGGATGTCTTTGAAAAATTGATCGCTTACCGGAAGTTGTTGCTGCAACAGTTCCACATCAAGAAACAGCTTTCCTACCTGGTGGCTTGCACCCATACTGAGGGTTTTCTCTTTCAGTTGTCTGAGACTGGTAAGGTTGTCGTCATGGCGTACCAATAGCAGGTAGTTTTGTTTGAGCTTGTCACCAAACTGAACTGAATATCGTGCACTATCGTGTATCAACGAATCCAACTCGATGAAGTGTAGAGAGCCGGTGAGAATTCCTTGTAACTCTCCTCGTCTGAATCTGTCGAACAGTAGATTTTGATCCTTATAGATTTTCAGTGAGAAGCTTTCATTTGCTTCAGCAAGCAGCTCGTTGAAGATTACCTGGAATGCAATCTCCGCATCGGTTATTGAGCGATCGTTCAGCGCACCAATAGTGCCGCCAAGCTTTATTGGCGAAGGCTTATCGGTCGCTCTTAAGTCGGGCGATGCGGTCAGTAAGCAGGTCAGTAAAATAATAAGTAGTAGGTTAATCAACAACCCACTCCTTATTTGTGGCTGGTGGCACCATGTCTGGCGTGATTTTGAAACTCTGATCCGGAAATTCGATGGTGGTTTGCTGATCCCGATGCTGAAAACCAAGATTGTGATTCACGCCCGGCCAATAACTCGATGCCGTCTCTGCAATCGGGATCAGGGTGTAAGCATCCACTGGTGAATTGCCGTGAGCGGGCAGTAGCCGGAAGATCGGACGAGTGAGGGTCAGTCCGTTGAGCAGAGATGGAACTCGAGAGAAGCCGTTTGGCACTCTATCCAGGAAGAATCGAACCAGCATCATTATTCCCATGCGCGAGGCTTGTTTTTTAGCTTAATTATAGCCTGTTCAATTAATCCTCCATAACTATCGCATTGCCGTACGCAATCTGTGTTCCAACAACCGCTATAAAAGTAACAGCATACTGACTGTTTGATGGAAATCTCAAATCGAATCATTCATGGGTTGCCCGGGATTTGCCCTATGAAGTCACTCGGTTTGGTGGGGTTTTATGGAAAGCTATTGATGGAAACTATCGTGCTAATTGGGGCTGTTGATTGTATCAATGAGCAACCAATGGCTATGCTAGATAAAGTAGAGCGTTGCTGCAAACTAACTACTGCATGTCATGGTCTATAGTGTGGATCTTAGATTTCCGCTTGGGAGTCCATTTTGTATTTGAGGATTGGTCTTGGATGAGTCTATGAGTGAAGTCAAACAGGCTGACAACAGCAGACAGGCTATGCATCCAGTGTCGAGAGCTTGGATGCAGATAGCCGGCTGGGGTCTGTTCATACTCGGTGCTGTCGGTATTGTGCTTCCCCTGTTACCTACCACCATATTCTGGATCGGTGCGGTCTGGTGCTGGTCGAGAAGTGCGCCGCATCTGACAAAGCGCATTTTGGCGCACCCACGGTTTGGGCAGCCGGTCTATCTCTTTATCACTTATGGACAGATCTCGCGTATGGGCAAATGGATGGCGGTGCTGGGCATGAGCCTCGGTTATGTCATCTTTCAGTTGGTCGGCGGTCCGGGTTGGCAGCTCTCACTGGCGGTGCTACTGCTTCTGACCCTGGTTGCAATCTGGCTCTGGCAGCGCCCGGAGCCGACCCTTTCCCGTCAAGGTTAAACCTGAACCCACGGATTCAGGTTAAAAATAGCCATCCGTCAGGGTGAGCATGAAATTGACCAGATCCGCTCGCTCCTGATCGCTGAGATTCAAGCCTTCGAAGGTTCCTGCATTCATCTCTGCAGCGATATTCGGATCATTCACTTCCGGGGTGATGAACAGATTGGCCACTTGAATATCGTAGTGCAGGACTACCTCTTCCAGTGTCTCATAGACCCCATTGTGCATATAGGGGGCGGTTAACTCGACATTGCGCAGTGTCGGGACTCTGAATTTACCCCGCTCCGCCGCCTCGTCACCGCTCTCAATGGCGCTGCTGGCGCCCAAACCTTCATCGACAAAACTGTTGTCTGCAATGTTGGCGGGATTTTGCGGATTACTTGGTGTGCCAATGTTGTAGTAGCGGAAATTGGTGAACAGGGACTCCTCGGAGGTTGTCCCCAGGGGGTGGCAGTTGGCGCATTTGGATTTCGTGGCATCCTGGAACAGCTCGAAGCCACGCTGTTCCGATGCAGTGAAGCTGTAGTCCCCGTTCAGAAAGGCATCGAATTTCGAACTGAAGGGATTGACCTCGTCGGATGACTCAAAAGCCGCGATCGCTGTGGCGATATTATGGTAGGCGGTGTCGGTATCGTTGAAGGCGTCTTCACCGAAGAGTGCGGTGAACTCATGGGCATAGTCGGAATTCTGTACCTTGCCGACCACTTCTTCAGCAGAGGCATTATTCATTTCCAGAGGATTCAGGAATGGTCCTTTGGCCTGGGTTACCAGGTCGAGGGCCCGGCCGTCGAGAAACTGTCCTCCCTCATACTTTGAATCGGTTTCCGGAGTCTGGGCTGCGGCCGCAACGGTAGTGAATGAGGGTGTAAAGGCGGCATAGGCAGCCGTTGGTGCATTGCGATCTCCAAAGGTCCCGCCCACGGAGCCCTCAGAAACAGGAGCGTTAACGGTCACCCTTGGGTCGGCAAAGCCACTATCCGGATCGTGACAACTGGCACAGGCCTGGTTGCTGCCGCTTGAGAGGTTGGTATCAAAGAAGAGCTTTCTGCCCAGCGCCTCCATGGTGACCTGGCTGTTCTGGTCGGTATTGCTGTCCGTGTCGGTGCTGTCTCCACCCCCACCTCCACCACCGCCGCAGGCCGTGATTGCCAAAGTCAGACATAGTGCACACAAGCTTTCCCATCTTGACATGGATCCACCTCGAATCGGGATTAATCTCTGGATTACGTGGATAGATGTAATGGGGCTTGAAAGATTAGGATTTGATTTCGATCAAGAGTTGTCGGTTAAATCGCTTAACCATAACATTATTGTGGGATTGGTCACACTCCATAGTCATTTAGCGATTAAAAAAGTAAGCGCTAATCAAAGCCGACCATGGATTCAGCAGACTTTTCGATCCAGCCATGGATCAATTTTTTAGTCGTCAGACCACGACTGCATTGGCCGTTTTTGTCGACCACAATCACGCCACCTCTGCCCTGGACCTTGCGTTTGAAATAGTCGATGCCGGCTGCCGTGGCCTGCACACCATCCAACGTCTTCATCAGCATCAAGTCTGAGATCGTCTTACCAATCAGGGTGCGCATGAAATCTTCTCCATAACCGGTTGCCGAAACCGCACAGGTTTCGTTGTCGGCATAGACTCCCGCGCCGACGATCGGTGAGTCACCAACCCGTCCCATGGATTTGTTGACCATACCGCCGGTTGATGTGGCGGCAGCCAGATTTCCCGTGAGATCCCTGGCAACTGCTCCAATAGTGCCATATTTCTGCGCCTCGTCCTCACTATCCGTTTCATCGTGATCGAGCACGATTTTATCGTTCAGTCGTGCCTGCTCGAGCTGTGCAATTCGCTCCGGTGTGTAGAAATAGTTGTCTGGGGTCTGTTCGATGCCGCATTGATCAGCAAAACGCAGGGCGCCCTCTGCAATCAACATCACATGCTCACTTTTTGACATCACTTGATGGGCGAGTTGAATCGGATTGGCGATATTTTGCACGGCAGCCACTGCACCGGCAGAGAGGTCACGGCCATCCATGATCGCTGCGTCCATCTCGACCTTGCCGAGTTCATTCAGTACCGATCCTCGACCGGCGTTGAAGAGCGGATCATCTTCCAGTAGCGTTGCGCAGGTCGCAACGGTTTGCAGAGCCGAGCCACCCGATTCAAGTACTTCCCGTCCATGTTCAAGAATGCGGTGAATACTCTGACGGTATCGGCTTGCGGTCTTAGGGTCCTTGAGACTCTCCAGCATTCCCGCGCCGCCATGTATCATTAACGAATAGTGACCATTCTCGGCCATTTATTACCCCTGGTTGGATCGGTTGTTTAATCATATAGGCTATTTCAGAGACCGAGATCCGAGGTTTTTACAAAGGTTATTGGCTCGGTTGGAAATCTGTAGGTCCGGATCGGGGAGGGGCTGAATGGGTTTTACAGACTTTGTGCTGTCGTCTGTAAATGGACCTTACCGGTTGCTGGCTGGGACAATCAACAGTGCGGTGGTGGTGGCTCGGCTTCTGAAGATTGTAGTGGTGATGGCTCCAATGCCTTCAGTTTCTCTTTGAGCGCTTCAATTGCCGCTGTCAGGCGGTCAATTTTTTCCTGCTGAAGCGCTACGGTTTCACTCAGGGAGTGGATTGCCTCGTCCTGAAAGGCAATTCGACTCTCCAGTTCAACAATCTGTTCATCCATTTCAGTTCAGCCCGCTATCTTGGGTAGCGGTCATCAAGATTTGCCGGACACAGCACATTACGCATGATACCGATTAGCTCAAGCAGTTGGTGATTGCGGATCCGGTAGTAGATCCGGTTCGCCTCCTTGCGGGAGACGACGATATTCTTGTTGCGCAACTGCTCCAGGTGTTGGGATATATTGCTCTGAGAGGTGCCGGTGCGTTCCACAATCTCTCCGACTGAGAGTTCGTTTTCCCCAAGTGAGCAGAGTATTTTCCATCTTAACGGATGCGCCATGGCCTTGAGCGCATTGGCTGTCAGCGAAGTGTCTTCCTGTTCAGCAGGGCGAGGATCAAGCGGCTCGTTCATTTTTACACTCCTTGGGAAGCGGAACTGGTTATATCATTTTCACGCACATAACCGGTCATGTCTTTGGCAATACATATTATATGCTGGATTTCGTCGTTGCTGTCTTTGACCGCCGTACGGGAAAACAGAATCGGTACGCGTCGTTCGTCCTTGGCGATGAATCTGGCCTCGATACGGCTTAATGCACCGGTGCGGATCAGGGCTTCAAGCCAAGTGCCGAAAAAAGCCCCGGCCTGCTCCTCTTCCTCCTCTTCGAAGACGTCACCAATCGAGAGTTGCAAAAGATCAGCCTCATTGTAATCGAGCATCCTGCAGGCGGCCGGATTGGCTGATTCGATCTCGCCTTGTGGATTGAGTACCAGCAGGGCCTCACCCATGTGGGTGATGATGTTCTCCAGGTGCTGTTTGGCAGAGGCGAGTTCCTCCGTTCGTTCAGCGACTTTCTGCTCGAGAATCTTGTTCAGCTCCCGCTCTTTTTCAATCAGTCGAAAGTAGGTACTGATCTTGTTAAGAAGCTGATTGTCATCGATCGGTTTGAGCAGATAATCGACACCGCCGACTTCATAGCCTTTTTGCTGAAACTCTTCTGTTTTGAATGCAGCGGTAAGAAAGATGATGGGAATATGCTTGGTCTTCTGGCGGATTTTCAGCATCGATGCGGTTTGAAAGCCGTCCATCTCAGGCATCTGTACATCGAGTATGATGAGATCGATTGCTGGATCCTTGATCGCAATATCGAGCGCCTGCTGACCGGAGATGGCCTCCAGTATCTCCACATCCATGTAACGCTGCACCAGGGTGCGAAGCGTAAACAGGTTATGTTCGTGGTCATCCACGATGAGCAGTTTGAAACCTGAGTATCTTTTCATACTGAACAACAAGTCGCTGTGTTTATATTTGCCATTGCCAGGTCAAGCTTGCCGTGTGGTTGTCTGTTTGAGATGGCTGCTTGTGCTACCCCAGATAGGTACTGAATACCAATTTGAGGTGTTCCGTATCCACGGGTTTAGCAAGTATCTCGTTGGCACCGGCATCCAGGCTTTTACTGCGGTCTTGTGCCGCATTCTTGGCGCTGAGAACGATGATACCCAATTCAGTCAGTCCCATCTTCTCACGGATATGTCTGATCGTATCATAGCCATCCAGTTCAGGCATCATGATGTCCATCAAAATCAGGCTGAAATCCTGTTCTTCATTGAGCGTTTCAATCGCCTCCTGGCCATCCCCGGCAGCCACCACCTCGAATCCCCAGGACTCCAGTTGCGGGGTCAGCGCCAGCAGACTCTGCAGGTCGTCGTCGACCACCAGGATGCGGTGACCGAGAAACGGGGCGGATGTTTTATCGGCGATCGGCTGGATGCTGGGAGTCGGTTTCGATCTGCGCACCAGATCCGTCTCTTCGCTGGCTTCGTAGTGCTCGACTTGAGAGCTGGGGTGCGCTTCGTAATCGAATGCCGTTGGCAGGCAGAGGGTAAATCTGGAGCCTTGGCCCTCGTCACTCTGCAGGGTTATCTCGCCGCCCAGAAGTCTCGCCAATTCCCGGCTGATACTCAATCCCAGTCCACTGCCCCCGTACTGTCTGTTGGTGGAGCCGTCGGCTTGTTTGAACGCTTCAAAGATCAGCTCCTGTTTGTCGCTGGCGATACCGATGCCGCTGTCCTCCACGGTCAGGCAGATGGGTTGCCGGTCCGAGTCCTGATTGAGCCGGGCGCTCAGGGTGGCGCCACCGATATGGGTGAATTTCAAGGCGTTGGAGAGAAAATTCTTCAGGATCTGGCGTACTTTTTCCTGGTCAGAGAGGAAGTTTTCGGGCAGTTGATCATCGATCTCCAGCTTGAGAAAGAGCCCATGATCATCAAACTGGGGCTTTACCAGATCGATCAGGTCATCCAGCAGCGCACGCAGGGAGATCTGCTGGACGGTGAAGCTGGCGCGTCCGGCCTCGATTCTGGAGAGGTCGAGGATATTGTCGATCAGTGTGCGTAGATCCTGGCCCGCCTCATGGATCACTTGCAGCTGTTTCTGTTGCTCCTTGCTCAGCTGTTCATTGGTCTCGTTGAGCATCTTGGAGAGCAGCAGGATTGAATTGAGGGGGGTTCTCAGTTCATGGCTCACATTAGCAAGAAACTGTGACTTGTAGCGATTCGACTCCTCCAGTTGTTGAGCGTGTTGTCGCTGCTGTCGTGCCTGCTGGGCATGGGTTTCCGCCAGTTCCGTCAGTTGCTGGCCCAGCTGTTTGATCTCACTGGAGCCGCGCCAATCGAAGCGCACCGCATCGTCCTGCCTGAGCACCCGCTCCATACCGTCTCTCAGTCGTTCGCCAAACTGTTCGCCTCGCAAGGCTATCCAACGTGCCACCAGGAGTAGTATGACCAGTGCAACCAGTACGATAGTCATCACTCTGGCGACCAGGACATTGCGGAATTTATCCATCGGAGAGGGGTCGACAGGGCGACCGACCCAGAGGGGGCCTGAGCCCTCAGTGGTGAAGAGCGGCACCCAGATGACCTGCCGTCCCCGGCCCTCCCAGAGAGTCAGGTTGCCCTCTTCGAACTGGCTTTGCAGGCCACTGAAGTCTTCAAACGCCTGTGCCTTGTCGATTCCCCTGAGGCGTTGTTCAAGGTAGTTGCCGTCATTGGTTACCCACAAGGTGTTGCGGTAGGCCCTTGCCATGCCTCCCACATCGATATTGATCACCACCGCACCGAGCGTGGTCACACGATCATTACTGTCAGGACCGAGAATCGGGCTGATCATACGCAGGGTCATGAAGCGGCGGGGGTCGAGATGGGCGACATTGGGGTTGAGACTGATCTTACTTGCCGCGACCCGGCCAAACTCCTGATTGACATTGCTCTTGAAGAAGCTCTCCGAGGGCATGTCGGGTTTTTTGATGGTCGGTTCCCATTGGCGGGTGCGATGGTTCAGTTCCAACCAGTAACGGGGATTGCCCCGCAGGTCGAGAAACAGAATCTGAAAGATGTCCTGGTGATCCTGCAGGATCCGGTTGATCCACTCGGTGTAGCGCACCCGTGCCACGTCGATCTTGCCGTTATCCCCATCCTGCTGCTGTCCGAGGATCAGGCCGGGCTCCGGCAGTTTGGCCAGCAGGCGCAGCATTTCGTTTCGACTGGCCAGATGTTCATCCAGGTCGCGAAAGTCAGCTCTGAGATTCTGCAGATAGGCTTTGTGGTAAAAGAATTCAAGTCTTTCGAGTACAAACGGCAGGTTGGTGAGCACCATGGCGGTTAATGGAGCAAAACCGAACAGAAACAGGGCAATCAGAATCTTGGTTCGGAGTTTCACTGGCTATCAACCGCCTTGCTGCTTGGATCCAATGGGTGCTTTATACAATGGTTTAGGTGATTTCCCTAATCAGGTCAATAACTTGTGCGGCGTGGCCTTTGGGTTTTACATCGTACAGGGAGTGCCGGATGATCCCCTGCTTATCGATAATGAAGGTGGAGCGCAGTATTCCCATGCGCTTTTCGCCGTTTTTCTCTTTCTCCCGCCATACGTCGTAGGCCTTGCAAACTTCACCCTCGGTATCCGCCAGAAGCTGGACCGTAAGGCCATGTTTGTCACGAAAGGCAGCATGACTGACACAGTTGTCCCGGCTGATTCCGATCACCTGAGTGTTAAGTTCGGTAAACTCATCCGTTAAATCAGATAATTCAACAGCCTCGATGGTACAACCTGTGGTGTCATCCTTGGGATAGAAGTAGATCACCAGATTCTGTTCTCCGAGAAATTGATCGGAGCGGATGATATGCATGTCCGAATCGGGTAACTCAAAGGATGGCGCTTGATCTCCAGGGTTGAGCATTGTGTCTCCTAGATGCTTATTTTCATTGTGTTTTTTGGTCATTTTTTAGCTGTAGAGAGAAACCTTCAGTGCCTTTTTGTTGAGTGGCGGCCCAGTCGGTCAAAGCCCACAGCTGTCACTACGCAAGATAGATGACTTGAACGAGTTCGGTCAACCATCCATTGAGCTATTTTTTTGCGCGGTTTTTCCCTGACGTGGAGCTTGCCTGTATCGCCTGAATTGAGTTGCAAGAGTAGGAATATGATCTGATTGGTTGCATAATGTAATTACCATATTTGAGATCTCTTCTGCCATGGACACCGGAAAATGAATCTTGTCCTCTGGTGACGGCGTTTTTTCAGTGGCTGGTTGCCTCTCAAGCAGGAAAGCAAAGAAACAACATGAAGGCCAAATAGATATGTACGATGATTTTTACAAACTGGAGGGAAAACCCTTCCAGCTGACTCCGGATCACAAGTTTTTCTTCAATAGTAAGGGTCATAACCGTGCCATGGCCTACTTGCGCTATGGCCTGGAGCAGGGTGAGGGTTTCATCGTCATCACCGGTGGGATCGGAACAGGCAAGACGACCCTGGTACGCAATCTATTCGATGAGCTGAGTAGCATGAATGTCATGGCGGCTCAATTGGTCACTACTCAGGTTGACCCGGAAGATATGCTCAGGATGGTATGTGCCTCTTTCGGTCTGGCCCACGAAGGTCTCAACAAGGCAACCCTGCTGCATAATCTCGAAGCCATTGCCCGTGCCCGACACGCGGAAGGCAAGCAGATGCTGCTGGTGGTGGATGAGGCCCAGAACCTGCCCGCCAGGTCTGTTGAAGAACTGCGTATGCTGTCCAATTTCCAGGTCAACAACAGGGCCTTGGTGCAGACCTTTCTGCTCGGTCAGGAGGAGTTTAAGCGAACCCTGCAGAGTCCGGGTATGGAACAGGTCCGACAACGGATTATCGCCTCCTATCATCTGGATCCACTGAGTGTGGAAGAGACTGAAAAGTATATCGTGCATCGTCTGCAGCTGGTGGGCTGGCAGCAGGATCCAAGCTTCGCTGACGGGGTGTTCAAGATGATTTTTGAATTCACCGGCGGTGTGCCCCGGCGTATCAATGCGATGTGTGACCGACTGATGCTGTTCGGTTGTCTGGAAGAGATGCATGAGTTGGACAAAGATGCTGTACTCTCGGTGATGCATGAGCTGGAGCAGGAGGTCAGCTTCAATCCGCCGGTCGATGAGAAGCAGCAGGGTCCCCAGCTGGCATCAGTATCACCACTGCATCCCGGCGCGGCAGGCAGCAACAATCAAGCGGTTGCGTCGCAGCAGGCTGCACAGCCGATGGCCGATGCAGAAGAGCTCATCTATCGTATTCAGGATCTGGAAAAGGAGCTCAGTACTCTGAAGAAGACCCTGCGAAATGAACAGAAATTGCTGCGCAAGGCGATACTACTGCAGATGGATCTGGATGAATATGACGATCTCGACTGAGAGTGATTGAAGCAACATCCGATACGTTGATCCTCAGCCGCTGAGTGTCTCACTTCTTCTTCACACAGATAGCCACTTCAAGCTTGCACTGACGGCGATTGGCAAGGGATCCCTTGTGGCCGGACACCCAGGGGTGCCTTTTTATCTGCCGGGTCGGGATCAGTCGAGCGCCGGGCCGATGATGGCCTCAACCGTTTCAAATCCTCGTGCCTCCAGCGCTTCGGCGATCTCCTCCCAATCGTAGTCGGCATTGCTCTCCTCCGCGTGGGCGATGATGCCTGTGGCAAATCGATAGGCTTCATTACGATCCAGATCGTGGGGAACCTTGACCAGGCGAATCTGTTCGGGTCTTGAGCTTGGCAATACCATATAGGTCTCATTCATCAGTATGCTGCCTCATATTCTGCGGGGTGATGCTATCCTACTATACCCCAAATGGTCGCTCCGACTGAACATGGCCCATTCAGGTGCCGGATTACTAGGGCCTGTCAACACGAATCCAATACGCCCTGTTGTGCCTGAAAAAGTGCCAATCAAGGCGCGAGGAGTGCAGTTTGGGCGTGGATTCCGCTAGGCGATCGCTTTCAATGGCCGGTTGATACTTCAACCAGTTGTTTATAGTGGTTTGAAGAGAGCAGTTCAGTGATCACCAGCGGCGGCTGGGGTCTGGAGAATAGATGGCCCTGACCTTCGTCACAGCCGATCTCACAGAGAAAGTGAAGCTGTCTGTGGTTTTCCACACCCTCCGCCAGAATGTTCAAACCCAGACTTTTACCCATCGCGATCACTGTACAGATGATGCTGCGGTCCTGTTCATCATGCTCAATATTCTGGATGAATGACTGGTCGATCTTCAGGGTTGTGACCGGCAGGCGTTTGAGGCGATAGAGAGAGGAGACGCCAGTGCCGAAATCATCGATCGAGAGGGTGAACCCGAGGTCCACCAGTTGATCCCAGAAAGGATCATCGAAGGGCTTTTCCAGCAGACCGCTTTCGGCAATTTCAAGTTCGATTTTGTGTGGGCTGACGCCGCTCATTTCAACGGTGCGACAGATCTGATCATAGGCGTCACTGCTGTTGAAGGTGTGGGTGTCGATATTGATTGCCATGCGACCGGGGTTCAGACCCTGATCCAGCCAGGAGTGCATCTGACTGCAGGCTTCATTGATCACCCAGTGGGTGATCTCCCGCATCACGCCCGCATCGTGGGCAACACTGAGAAACTCACCTGCGGACAATAGTCCACGCTGCGGATGTTGCCAGTAGAGCAGGGCTTCGAAGCCGGTCGTCTCACCTGAGTAGAGGTCGACCTTGGGTTGATAACGCAGCAGAAATTCGTCATTCATCAGTGCGGTGTGGAGGTCGATTTCGAGTTTGAAACGATTTTCCTCTTTTTTCGCCATCGCCTTGGTGAAGTAGTGATAGCCGTTTCGTCCCTCACGTTTGGCCATATACATGGCTGCATCGGCATTTTTTAACAGGGTAGTGGTGTCATTGCCGTCATCCGGATAGATGGCGATGCCGATGCTGGTGGTGATATGCAGCGTGTGAGGTTCCAGATTGATCGGCTGGCTCAGCAGACTGATGATTTTTCGAGCGACTCTGGCCGGTGCGTCATCCTGGTGAATGTCTTCCAACAAGACGATGAACTCATCACCGCCGAGACGTGCCACTTCATCATTGTTGCGCACTGCCTGGTTGAGTCGCTCGGCGCTTATCTGCAGAACCTTGTCCCCCATGTCATGGCCCAGGGTGTCATTGATTTTTTTGAAACGATCCAGGTCGAGATAGAGCAGGGCGCATTGGGTGTTGCGGCGTTCGGTGTGTGCCAAGGCATGATCGAACATCTCCAGGAAGGCGGCACGATTATGCAGCTGGGTAAGTGGATCGGTATAGGCCAGATTGTGCAACGCCATCTCATGTTGGCGCTTCTCCGTCACATCACTGAAGGTTGCCACATAGGAGTTGATACTGCCCGCTTTTCCCAGAACGCTGGTGATGCGTAACAACTCCGGATAGATCTGCCCGTTTTTGCGGCGATTCCAGATCTCTCCTTCCCAATGACCATCAAGAATGAGTCGGTCCCACATCTCCTCATAAAAAAGGTCATCATGCTGACCTGACTTGAGGATGTTGGGCCGCTTGCCGAGAACCTCCTCTTCCTGGTAACCCGTGATCTGGCTGAACGCTTTATTGACGGCTTCGATCTTTGCATCGGCATCAGTGACCATTACCCCTTCCGCCAGAGAGTTCAAGGCGATATCGCTGCGGTATTGTCTGCGCTTGGTTTCATGTTCCCGGGTAATGTCGCGAAACAGCACCACAGATCCGGTTAGGCTACCGTTTGTCCAGGTCGGCGAGCAGACGATACTGGTGCGGATGGTTCTGCCGTCGTGGCATTTGAAGTGTAACTCTTCACTGTTACAGTGATCGCCGCTGAGATTGTGCTGCAGAATTACACAGGGTTGATTCGCCAGCGATTTGCCTTGCTCGTTGCAATGGAACAGCTGATGGGCGTTCTGCCCAAGCAGCTGATGCTTTTTATACTTTAGAATGGCACAGGCTTTGGGATTGACGTAGTTGATGTTGCCCCTGGTGTCGGTTACGTACATCCCCTCCGCCATATGGTCGGAAATTGTCTGCAGTCGTTTGTTGGTCTGTAACCAATGGTTGAAGGCGTAGAGTGCAAGGGATGTGAGTATGATGCCGATCAATAAAAGGGTCAGGTGTTTGCTGCGGAGGTTGCGCAGTTCAGTAACGGCGGAGTAACTGAGAATATAGCCGCTAGCCATCTGCCGGTTGTCCCAAAGCGCCTGCAGGCTGACGATGAAACACTCATCGGCTTTAATGCAGACCTCCTCGGTGAAATCCTGATTCTGATCCAGTGCAAGATGGAGTGGTGCGTTCGTCTCCAGCTGAGTCTCGATTTTGTTCAGTGAGCTGAGCTGGTCATGATTCTGCCTTGTCACTTCGAGCAGCAGACTGGGATTGATTCTTGTTGTCCGATAGCGTGGATACAGCTGGGGATTGGTTACCGTTTCATACAGATCCTGTTTTAAAACCAGCAGGAAATGGGTGTCACGCATAGTGCTCAATTGGTTGAGAGTTTTGCGAATCGCTTCGAAGGCGACTCCGAAATCGATGATCCCCACCATCCGATCCTGATGTATGATCGGAAAGGCGAATCTGTGGCTTGGATTGGCTGGATCATATTCGAGCATTCCGCCCTGGGGGAATCCATTCAATACCCCCTGCAACATCGGACGATGCTCAATAACCTTGTCGCCAAATTTCCCGGGTTGATCGAAACGTAGAAAGACCCGACCGTCTGGGAGTATGAATTGCAGGCCATGGATACCCTCTTGCTGCAGGTGTTCATAGCTTGTGATGAAGCGCTGAAAGAGACGGCTGCGTAACTCGCTCTGTTGTTTGTCGTCGCTGCTTGCCGCCGCCGCCAGCAGGGACGCTGTCGGTGGCTGATTGAACCGATCTTTATAGAAAACTTCGATAATCCGCCGATAGCTTTTCAGAGCGGTGGTAACGGCTGTCTGCCGGGTTGCCTCGGCCCGCTCAAGCTGATGATCGATCTCCCGCCAATAGTCAAAAAGCAGCAGACTGGCCTCCGCACCAATCAGGAAGATCAAAGCCGCTATGAATTTAACGGAATTCAATCTGCCTCTCCTGGTAAGCGTCAACAGACGCCGGCTGCAGGTCAGTGAAAAAGCAGTAGTGTGCCGCCATCAATAAGCGGAAGGTATGGGTCTGTTGCGATCGATATTCGATGTGGGATCTGCTGATCGTAGGCTTTCGATCTGCCCACGACTGATGCAGAATGACTGGTATGAGTTCCAACACGAGAGTCCTCTTCTCTTTCCCTTTGGATTTCTATTAATGACCGATCAGTAGGCCTTCCATAAATCCCTTAAACTATTGTAGGTTATTATCTGTAGTCGTTGCAGTGTTATCTGGCTAATGGCTAACACTTTTTTATACCCGTTTCGGGGATTTTCAACTGAGTGGCAATCACCCCCCTCCGCTTGAGGGGGTCTGAATGAGCGTTGCCACTCAACCTGCAGGCTGAATCAGAACTGGTCCTCGGCAACGCCTAAACCGCCAGGTGCTGCCACGCCATTGGTATCTGAGAGTCTGATCTTCAGTGACAGGTTGTTGCGGGAGTCTGCATGCGCCAAAGCCTCTTCCAGAGTGATTTTGCCCTCCTGGTAGAGTTTGTAGAGGGATTGGTCGAAGGTCTGCATACCCCGTTCGTTACCCTGTTCCATCACCTCTTTGATGGTATGGATGTCGCCTTTCTGGATCAGTTCGGAGATATAGGAGGTCAACAACAGTATCTCAACGGCAGGCAGTCGTTGGCCATTTTTGCCTTTCACCAGTCGTTGTGAAACGACCGCTCTCAGATTCAGCGAAAGATCCATGTAGAGCTGCTGGTGGGCCGTGTCCGGGAAGAAGTTGATGATCCGGTCCAATGCCTGGTTGGCATTGTTGGCGTGCAGGGTTGAGAGACAGAGGTGTCCTGTTTCCGCATAGGCAATGGCATGCTGCATGGTGAACATTTCCCGGATTTCACCAATTTGAATCACATCCGGCGCCTCACGCATGGCATTCTTCAGTGCATTCTCATAGGAGAGGGTATCGAGTCCGACTTCCCGCTGGTCGACAACCGACTTTTTGTGGGTGTAGAGATACTCGATCGGATCCTCGATGGTCAGAATGTGGCCGGTGCGGTTCTGGTTGCGATGTTCAATCATCGCTGCGAGGGTGGTCGATTTACCCGATCCGGTGGCACCAACGACCAGGATCAGCCCCCGGGGCTCCATAATGAGATCCTTCAGAATGATCGGCAGATTGAGTTTTTCAACCGGAGGAATAACGCCTTTGATGTAGCGAATGACCATCGCTGCATCGCCTCGCTGGCGATAGACATTGACCCGGAATCGACCCAGTGCATTGACCGAAATGGCAAGATTGCACTCATAAGTGGCCTCGAACTCCTTGATCTGATCATCACTCATGATGCCATAGGCGAGTTTTCTCACCTGACCTGACTGGAGCGGGGCCGTGCCTACCGGTCGTGTCTCACCTTCTGCCTTCAGATTGGGCGGGGCGCCTGTACTGAAAAATAGGTCTGATCCATTTTTTTGCACCATCAGTTTCAGATAGGGCACGATATCCATACAGTTCTCCTCCTGGGCGGATGGACATGTACACTTGTCCTTCGCTGGAATTGTTAAGTAGCAGATTCCATATCGGCAGATCCTCTCAGGAATGTAGCTAATTTTTTGTAAAATGATTAAAACACTCGAATATAGGAGGGTTAATGCCTACCCCGATCTGTTTGTCGGGTCTTCACTGCTATCCGGTGAAGTCCCTGAGAGGCGTGGCTGTTGATCGGTCCAGCGTGGATGGGTTTGGCCTGGTGCACGACCGGCGCTGGATGGTGGTGGATAGCGATGGGGGATTTTTATCTCAGCGGGAACTCCCCCGGATGACCCTGATTGGGGTCGAGGTCGAATCCGATGGGCTGCTACTGACAGCCCCGGATATGCCTGGCTTACGGATTGGCAGCCCAACCTTTGCCGCGCCCAGAATCGAGGTTGAGGTTTGGCAGGATCGCCTCGAAGGTTGTGTGGTTGAACAGCAGGCTGATGCCTGGTTGAGTCGTTTTCTCGGTGTTGAGTGCCGTCTTGTCTATATGATGGACGATGTGAAACGTCAGGTGGATCAGCGCTATGCGGAGCCCAGACATCTCACGGCCTTCAGCGATGGCTTTCCTCTGCTGCTGGCCTCTGAGGCCTCGCTTGAGGAGCTCAACAGCCGGCTTGAGTCGCCCCTCTCCATGGCACGCTTTCGTCCCAATCTGGTGGTTTCGGGCACACAGCCCTACGCCGAGGATCAGTGGTCACGGATTCGTATCGGAACGATGGAGCTGAGATTGGTGAAGCCCTGTTCCCGTTGCAGCATTACAACCGTGGATCCCGCCACCGGGGTACGGGGCGCTGAACCGCTGGCCACCCTGGCCGCTTACCGACGACGGGGAAAACAGGTCTACTTTGGGCAGAATCTGATCTATGATCACCCGGGAGAGCTGAGCGTGGGGATGTCAGTGGAAATTCTGGAGTATCGTGATGAATAATGAAGCCGTACTGACAGCAACCCGATGCTGGGTGGAAGGAACGGTGGTGGGACTCAATCTATGTCCTTTTGCCGCTGTGCCGGTAGAGGCGGGGCGTATTCGCTATCTGGTCTGCCCGGAGTCCGATATGGATGGGATCTACCGGGCGATCCTGGCTGAATTTGAGACCATGCTCGAGCGGCAGGATGCCGAGGCCAGCCTGCTGATCGTGCCGGCAGGTCTGGAAGCGTTCGATGATTACCTGGATCTGCTGCAGGTGGTGGAGGAGGTGATTCCCGAAGCGGGCCTGGAAGGCAAGTTTCAGCTCGCCAGCTTCCACCCGGATTACCAATTTGATGGTAGTGATGAAAGCGATCCGGCCAACTATACCAATCGCTCTCCCTACCCCATGTTTCACTTCATCCGAGAGGAATCTTTGGCTGAGGCGCTGAAACACTACCCACAACCGGAGCTGATCCCACAGCGAAATATCGAGTTATTACGGGAGATGGGTCTGGAGGCCGTAGAGCAGCGATTAGCCCGTTGCCGGAAGAAGGGGGGGTAGCTGCTTGGTCAGTGACTGTTTGCGCTCCACATATTTGCCACTCAGGACAAAGCCACTCAGCTGACCTTGTGGATCGTGGAACAGGCACTCTGTGCCCTGCTGGTCCTGGTGGTTTTGCCAGTCCCCCGCCGCTCCGCGTTGTGGTGGCGCGATAACGATTGGATGCAAGGGTGTCTTGATCACCACCGGCATGGCCGGATAGACCACTTCGGTGGGCTCACCGGTGAGGGTCTTGGCCAGCGCACGAGCGGCGTTCATGATCGGCATCACATAGGGCAGGTTGAAACCGGCGACTTCGGCACAGTCTCCGAGTGCGTAGATTCGCTCGTGACTGGTTCTCAGCATGCGGTCGGTAACGATGCCCCTGGCTGTCTCCAGACCGGCCTCGGCAGCCAGCTGCATCTCCGGCAGCAGGCCAACGGCGGAGAGCACCAGATCACAATCGATAATGGAGGCATCCGTCAGGGTTAGCCGGTAGCGTTGATCCAATTGATCCATGATGGCGGCCGTCTGCTGCAGATGCCAATGGGCGCCGGCCTCTGTCATGGCCTGCTGCAGGGTTTTGCCGGTGATTGCCGGCAACAGGGTGCTGATCGGGTGGGGGTCCGGTCCGATCAGACTGACCTGATAGCCCTGACCCAACAGGTCGTTGGCAAACTCACAGCCGATCAGGCCAGGTCCGATGATCGCCACATGGGCGGGTGATTGGGGCAGCAGCTGCCTGAACCGGTGGTAGTCATAGAGACTGTTGACGGTGACTCGATGTTGCTCAGCATCACCACGCATGGCGGGAAGGATCGGTTTCGCCCCCAGAGCGAGTACCAGAAAAGTGTAGCTTGGCTCACCCTGGTCGGTGATCACCCGTTGGCGTTCGGTATCGATGGCGGTGACACGGCAGTTGGTGTCGATGCGCATCTTCAGCCGATCGCACATGCTCTCTGCCGTGGCATTGACCAGGTCCTGGCTCTGCTTGCCCTGTGCGAGGCCATTTGAAAGCATCGGTTTCGAGTAGAAATCTCCCGCATCCGCGGTGATCATCTGCAGTTCGATTGACTCATCGACGGCCCTGATCTCCCGGGCAAGGCTGTAGCCGGCCAGGCCGGAACCGAGAATCAGAATTTTTTCCATCTTCTTGTTTTTAAATAATCCGCTTTGGAGGTCCCAGCTCCTAGGCTACCATCTCCACCATCTCGAAGTCAGCTTTGCTCACACCACACTCCGGGCACTCCCAGTCATCCGGGATTTCGCTCCAGCGGGTTCCGGCAGCAATACCCTCTTCCGGCAATCCTTCGGCTTCGTCATAGATAAAGCCACAGACGATACATTGATACTTCTTCATAACTTCTCCCAACCTATTCCTGAGTGGATTAAAGGGTTTTGCTAAAAGATAGCCTGATACCCCTCTCCACTCCACCCTGCAAAGATTGGGGAAAGAGTAAAATCAGCCTTTGCGTGGCAGTTTGCAGCCTTGGTCTGAATCAGTCGTACTCATCTGACCGTCGGGCGTCACCACGCACCTTGTCGGCTGGGTAACGGGCTTCGTTAATGGCAATTTTCCGTTCAGTCGCATCGATCAGGTCGATATCCAGTCGTTCGGCGCAACGGATCAGATAGATCAGAATGTCAGCCATTTCCATGGCGACCTGCTGATGCTTATCGTCGGACAGATTCATGCTCTGTTCCTCAGTCAGCCACTGAAAATGTTCGACCAGCTCGGCACACTCCGCAATCATTGCCATGGTCAGATTTTTCGGGCTGTGGAACTGTTCCCAGTCCCGGGTTTGGGCAAACTGTTTGAGTCGATTGTTGAGGTTGTCCAGGGAGTCTTGGGACATGGCGGCCATCCTGGTGGTTGACAAAGCGTTGAAGTTTGATGGTCAGTCGATGGCAATCAGTTCAATGCCGTTCTGATCGGGGTCTCGACAAAACAGTGCGCGGCGTCCCGAGCGACTGAGGGTAAAGGGGATCCCGGCTGTTTCCAGTCTGCCTTTCAGTGCCTCGAAATCGGACACAAAAAAGGCGGTATGGCGATCCCGGCCACCATGCTCGGGGCGTCCCTCGAGCGGGTCAGGATTCGGCAGCTCCAGCAGATGGATCTGCTGCTCCCCCACCTGCAGCCAGGCCCCGGGAAAACCCAGCTCCGGGCGTTGCTCGTCGACGCTCAGTCCCAGCAGACCACAGTAGAAGTCGAGTGCTCTACCGGTATCGGCGACCAGCAGACTGACATGGTGGAGCCGGCTGATCATTTGCCCAATCGCTGACGGGCGCGTTGGATCGCCTGGCGGACCTGGGCGGGGGCCGTGCCGCCGATGTGATCCCTGGCCGAGACTGACCCCTCCAGGGTGAGAATCTCAAAGACATCCTCATCGATCTGATCGGAGAATTGCTGCAGCTCGGCCAGACTCATCTCCGACAGATCCCGGCTTTCGGCGACACCGAAGGCTACCGCCTTGCCAACCACCTCATGGGCATCACGGAACGGAATACCCTTGCGTACCAGATAGTCGGCCAGATCGGTGGCGGTGGCAAAACCCTGCATCGCGGCCTGGCGCATCGCCTGTTTGCGGCAACTGATGGCGGGAATCATTTCAGCGAAGACTTTGAGCGAGCCCTTCAGGTTGTCGACGGTGTCGAACAGGGGCTCCTTGTCTTCCTGGTTATCCTTGTTGTAGGCCAGGGGTTGACTCTTCATCAGGGTCAGCAGGCCGATTAGATGGCCGTAGATACGTCCTGTCTTGCCGCGGATCAGCTCCGGCACATCCGGGTTCTTCTTCTGTGGCATGATCGATGAACCCGTACAGAAACTGTCTGAGAGTTCAACAAAGCCGAACTGGGCGGAGGACCAGATGATCAGCTCTTCCGAAAAGCGGGAGAGGTGCATCATCAGAATGCTGGCTGCGGCACAGAATTCAATGGCAAAGTCCCGGTCCGAGACCGCATCCAGGGAGTTTTCCGCCGGGGCGCTGAAGCCCAACAGCTGTGCGGTCATCTGACGGTCGATGGGATAGGTGGTGCCGGCCAGCGCGGCCGCCCCAAGCGGCATCACATTGACCCGCTGCTGGCAGTCGGCCAGTCGCTGCCGATCCCGCTCCAGCATCTCGAACCAGGCCATCAGGTGGTGGCCAAAGGTGACCGGCTGGGCGGTCTGCAGGTGGGTGAAACCGGGCAGGATGGTCTCTGCCTCCTGCTCCGCTTTATCCAGCAGTGCGTTTTGCAGTTTGCCAATTGCGATTCTCAGTGCATCGATCTCATCGCGCAGCCAGAGGCGGATATCGGTGGCCACCTGGTCATTGCGCGAGCGGCCGGTGTGAAGTTTTTTGCCGGCATCGCCGATAGCCTCGGTAAGCGCCGATTCGATGTTCATGTGGACATCTTCCAGTGAGACAGACCACTGGAACTCCCCCGCAGCGATGCGGCTTTGAATCTGTTCCAGGCCCTGGATGATGTCATCCCGCTCCTGTTCGCTGAGAATTCCCTGTTGCGCCAGCATGCGGGCGTGGGCGATGGAACCCTGGATATCGTAGCGATAGAGTCTGCGATCGAAATCCACCGAGGCGGTAAAGGCCTCGACAAAGGCATCGGTGGGCTCGTTGAAACGGCCGGACCAGGGTTTGGCTGTGAGGTGATTGTCGCTCATGAAGAACAATCCTGATTGGTTCTGAGGTGAAAACAGCGCGGATTATAACAGGGGGCGGGATTGGCCGCATTGCTGAGTCATATCGGTGTGGTTTGATGTATAGTGAAGAAAAACAGATGCTTAGCCTGAAGTTGTTGCTCTGGGGCAGATACGCCTAAAGGTCGAGCATCCGGTCGTTCTCTCAACAGGGTTGTCAGGGAGCCTGGTAAACGGGGATTGGGATCAGTTATAAACCGGTAGTGGACATGCCTAGGGATACCCAGCAGGAAAACAAAAAAACAGTTTCGTCAGAAAAGAGTAAGGTGCTCTTTTTACCCAACTTCTGCGCCATCCGGGTGGTCTTTGCAGTGGTCGTGATCTGTGAGCTGCTGGCGATCATCCTGAGTCTGGCGGCGGTGGAGCGGCTGGAGGATTTCATGATGCCTCTGAGCCGGATCTCACTGATGGTGCAGTGGATCGGTTTAAGCAGCGCAGGCTTGATCTGCCTGTTTCGCAAACAACTCAACAGTTTTGGCAACTGGGGGGCTGGAGTGGCCTCATTTTTGATTCTGATGGGTATGACTCTGTTCGTCTATCAGCTGATCGTGTGGCTGAACCTGGGACTCGACAGCGCTCAGCATAGCTCCGCAGACGCCTACACTGAGCTGTTACCCCGGGCACTGGCAATCAGTGCGATCGTCGGTGCTCTGGTGCTCCACTATCTCTATCTGCAACATCTGTGGCGCTGTCAGGAAGAGGCAGAAAACAGTGCCCGGTTACAGGCCCTGCACTCCCGGATTCGCCCCCATTTTCTGTTCAACAGTATGAATACCATTGCCAGTCTGACCCGCTCGGATCCCAAGCTGGCGGAAGAGGTGGTGGAGGATCTTGCGGATCTGTTTCGGGTCTCCCTGGGAGATGCGGCGCGCCCCTCCACCCTCGGCAGGGAGCTCGAACTGGCGCGACAATATCTGGGTATCGAACACTATCGGCTCGATGAGCGGTTGGAGGTGGTCTGGTCTCTGGATGAGGATCTTCCTGAACAGGCGTCGATACCACCGATGATTCTCCAGCCATTGCTGGAAAATGCGGTCTACCATGGTATCGAACCGGCCCCGGATGGGGGGCGGATCACCATCTCAGGTCACTATCGTCGTCAAAGGGTCAATCTGAGTATTCGCAATACCCTGCCGCAAGCGCATCAGACCAGTCAACGGCAGGGCAATCAATTGGCCATGGAGAATATTCGTGCCCGACTGTCCGGCGTCTACGACCTGGAAGCAAGTTTGACGGAAACCATCGTTGATGGTGACTATCAGGTGCGGCTGGTGATTCCCCATCCCTGGTGGGGGTAGTCTCACTCGTTATGGATTTTGTACCAATCCGAGTCAGTCAAAACCGCCGGACCAATGGGTGGATCGCTGGGATTGGCTCTCTTTTTATTTTAGAGGCAGTGGTTTGAAAATATTGATCGTGGATGACGAAGCCCTGGCAAGAGATCGTATGAGGTCTCTGATCGAGGAGCTGGGCGCCCCCTATGAGGTGGTCGGGGAGGCGGCCAATGGTGAGGCGGCCCTGAGTCTTTTCAACCAGCTTGGGGTAGATGTGGTTTTAATGGATATCCACATGCCCGGAATGGATGGTCTTGAGGCGGCCAACCAGCTTGCACAGTCTGAGTCTCCACCGGCCGTGGTCTTCACCACCGCGTTCGAGGAGCATGCCCTGCAGGCGTTTGAGACTGCAGCCCAGGACTATCTGCTCAAGCCGGTGCGTAGAGCCCGTCTGCTGGAGGCGTTGCAGCGTTGCCAGAGAGTGACCCGCAGTCAGATCAATGCCGCTGCGGAAGGTCTGGGAGTGCCGAAGCTCAAGGCCAGCTACCGGGGCGGACTGACCACCATTCCATTGGATCAGGTGATCTATCTGCGGGCTGACTCGAAATATGTCATCGCGCGCCATCTGGAAGGTGAATTGTTGCTGGAGGAGAGTCTGAAGGCGTTGCAGGAGCGCTACAGTGACTGGTTGTTGCGTATCCATCGCAATGCCCTGGTGGTCAGGCGCAGCCTGATCGGTTTGGAGAAGGGTGTGGATGGTAGCAGCCGGGCTGTTTTACAGGGTTGTGAAGAAACATTGGAGATCAGTCGACGTCATCTGCCTGAAGTACGGCGTATTATTCGGGGCGCAGATAAAAAAACCTGACAGGCTTGCCTGTTTACCTTATGAGTCTATTGAAAAACTTCTCTCTCTACTGTCTGGCCGTTGGCTGGTCATTTGCGGTTTCTGCCCAGCAGGGCGAGACCATCTCCGCACCCTCTGATGATGCCGGCTATCCACCCATGGTGGTTCAAACCTGTTTTTCCTGTCATGGCCCTCGTGGGCAGAGCCAGTCTCCCGCGATCCCCTCGATTGCCGGACTGCCGCGGGACTATCTGCTGAACGTACTGGCGGCCTATCGGTACGGGGGTCGATTCGGCACGATTATGGACCGGATCATGGGCGCCTACGACAAACATCAGGTTGCGATCATGGCAGACTATTTCAGCCGGCAACCCTACCGGGTTAACAAACAGGATGCCAAGTGGCAGCTGGCTGATCGAGGGCGACAGTTACATCGTCGTTACTGCAGGGAGTGTCATGGGGATGGGTTGCAGCTGAGCGATAAAGGGGCGCCGCTGCTGATCGGGGGTTGGATGGATTATCTACGTTGGACGATTCGCGACTATCTGGTCGGCATCAACCAGGGAGACGAGGAGATGAGTCGTCAGCTGGCGCGTCTGATACGCAATCACGGAGAGCCGGGGCTGGAGGCTTTGATTCATTACTATGGCAAAGGCAGGCCATGAACGGTAGTCCGGTGATCGAGGGGCTGGGCTGTAGGGTTCCTGTCTGCGCTTAATTCGGGCCCGGCTTGGCAGGCTACCGGAATTGCGCCGAATCCCGGCAGGCTTTAGCATAGGCGCCTAATTATCCTTAGAGAAGCACTGAAACATAGATCGGGAGCGCTGCCAGACGGCTGCCGGTGGCTGGTTCAAGCTTCCTGAAATCATGACATATCGACTGTTTGGCGGTTAGCTGCCAGGCGGCAACATTCGAGGTCTTCTGTTGATGTCCCAAACTATTCGAATCGCCACCCGTAAATCACCCCTGGCCATGTGGCAGGCGGAACATGTTGCCGCAGAGCTCAAAAAAGCCCATCCGGGGTTGCAGGTTGAACTGCTGGGCATGAGTACACAGGGGGATAAGATTCTCGATACCCCATTGGCAAAAATCGGTGGCAAGGGGCTGTTCATCAAAGAGCTGGAGCAGGGTTTGATGGCCGATCAGGCGGACATCGCCGTGCATTCGATGAAGGATGTACCGGTGGAGCTGCCGCCTGGCCTGCATCTCGCTGTGATCATGTCCCGCGAGGATCCACGGGATGCCTTCGTTTCAAACAACTACCAGAACCTGGATCAGCTACCTCAGGGGGCTTGCGTCGGCACCTCCAGTCTGCGGCGTCAGTCCCAGCTGGCGGAACAGCGTCCCGATCTAAAGATTAAATCCCTGCGCGGCAATGTGAACACCCGTCTGCGCAAACTCGATGATGGGGAGTATGACGCCATCATTCTTGCCGCTGCCGGCCTGATTCGCCTCGGCTTCGAAGCGCGTATTACCGCTTTGATCGGAGCGGAGCAGAGTCTGCCGGCAATCGGTCAGGGCGCGGTCGGTATCGAGTGCCGGGTCGACGACAAACGGGTCAATGAGCTGATCGCACCCCTGCATCACCAGGAGACCGCTGCCTGTGTGATGGCTGAGCGGGCGATGAATCAGCGGCTCAATGGTGGCTGCCAGGTGCCGATCGCCGGCTATGCCATGCTGGAGGCGGGAAATCTGTGGCTGCGAGGTCTGGTTGGTGAGCCCGATGGCAGCAAGATCATCCGTGGTGAAGTGGAAGGCACCGTGGAGGAGGCTGAAGCGATGGGTGTCGGATTGGCCGAGCGTCTGCTGGATTGGGGTGCGGATTCGATTCTTCAGGCTCTGTATGAAAACAACAACTGATCACTGAAGCTATGGTTGACTGTGATCTGAGGGGTTGCGGTGTTCTGGTTACCCGGGCAGCCCATCAGTCCGAACAGCTTGCCCGGATGATCGAGGCTTGTGAGGGTCGTGCGGTACGGCTGCCGGCGATTGAGATCCAGCCCTGTCGGGACCCCAGTCAGGCACAACAGTTATTAACATCGAGATGGGACTGGATCATCTTTGTCAGTCCCAATGCGGTGCATAATGGATTGAAACTGCTGGCTGAGCATGGATTAGCGGATGCGGGTATCGGTGCTGTCGGTGCATCGACGGCCCGGCAGCTGAAGCGGGCCGGGATAAGTGTGGATTTGATACCCGATCGGGGTTACGACAGCGAAGGCCTGTTATCATTAGCGGAACTGAACCAGGTGGATGGACTGAAAATCCTGATTGTCAGAGGTGAGGGAGGCCGGGCTCTGCTGGGTGATACGCTGCAGGCGAGAGGCGCTAAAGTGCGTTATGCTGAGGTCTATCGGCGGGTGAGACCCGACCCCCATACCGAGTCATTACTGGCAGGTTGGAGTGAGAATGTTCAGCTGGTGACCACCACCAGCAGAGAGATATTACAGAATCTGGTGGAAATCGTCGGTGAAGCGGGTTGGTCAAAGCTTTCGCAGACACCGCTGGTCGTGATCAGTGAGCGGATGGAGCTGGAGGCGCAGCAAATGGGGTTCTCCACCATCATCAAAGCCTCAGGCGCCGATGACCGTTCATTAATGGAGGCAATCTGCCACTGGGTGGAGTGAGTCCGGCCGCTGTGCTGGGATGCTTGATCGAGGTAACAGAAGGTATTCAAAAACCAATGAGTGAACAACAACAGGGTGATAACAGATCATCTGACATGGACGAGGATTTTGATCAGGCGATCGAAGCTGAAGTTGAGGTGCTGGAGTCAGCATCAGGCCAATCCAACACCGCCCGCTTGCCACTTGTTTTGGCCGGTGTGGCGCTGTTGGCCGTTATTGCCTCATTGGTGTTCGGCTATCGCTACTGGGTTGAGATGAAGACGACCCTGGAACAGATGAACCGCGATCTGGCGGAGGCCAATCAGCAACAGAGTCAGTTTGCAGATCGTCTTATGCAGTCCCAGCAGGCGTTCACCAAGCAACAGCAGCAGATTGCTGAGCAACAGCAGGCTCTGGTGGAGCAGGCGGAACGCGTCAAACAGGCCAAAGAGGCGGCCAAAAAGCAGGATACTCAGCTCTATCGCTCACTGGCTGAGATACAGACCAAACTGGGTGGCCGGGAGGGTCAATGGCGGGTTGCCGAAGCGGAGTATCTGATCCGTGTGGCGAATCATCGCGTCAGTCTGATGGGGGATGTTTCAACAGCCCTGGAAGCGCTGAAGTCGGCTGATGAGAGGCTCAGTGCCAGTGGTGATCCGGTCTGGTCCGGCGTGCGCGAGCAGCTGGCCCGTGAGATCACCCAGCTGAAAGCGGTGCCGATCGTCGATCAGGCCGGTATCAGCGCCGAGCTGACAGCCCTGGCCGATCAGGTGGAACGGTTGCCGCTGCACGACGAGGGAATCGCTCTGATAGCGAATGAGAAGCAGACGGCTGGGGATGAGTCCGTGGCGAGCAGCGAGGATTTGGCGCTGGAACGGATTGTCGATGATCTTTGGCAGGGTTTTAAATCGATGATGGTGATCCGTCATCATGATCGTCCGGTGAGCGCCATGTTACCTCCGGAGCAGCGCTACTTTCTGATACAGAACCTGCGTCTGAAGCTGGAGAACGCAAAGGCCGCTCTGATGGGGCAGGATGCCAGCCTCTACCAGGACAGTCTTAACGGGGCGCTGGAGTGGTTGAAAGCGTACTTTCTGATGGAAGATCCGGGTGTCTCCGGGTTCAAAGGGCAGCTTGAGGTCTTGGTGTCGCGGGATATTGCCCCGCAAATGCCCGATATCTCAGCCTCCCTGCGGGCGCTGCAGAAACAGCGCCAGCAACTGAGCCAGGGAGGAGCACAGTGAGAATCCTGATTGCGGCCTTTATTGCTCTGTTTGGTGCGGTAGCGCTGTCACTCTGGATCAAACAGGATAACGGGTATGTCCTGATCGGTTATGGCCAATGGACCGTGGAGGGCAGTCTGGCCCTGTTCGTACTGGCAGCGGTTGCCCTGTTTGTCGTGCTCTACATGATCATCAGAAGTGCAATTCATGTCTGGAGTATGCCGCTTCGTATTGCCGGGTGGCGGCAGAAGCGACGGGTATTGAAAGCCCAACAAGCCCTCACCCGGGGGCTGGTCGAGTTGGCTGAGGGTCGCTGGAAAGTGGCAGAGCGGCATCTGACACGCTTTGCAACCCAGTCGGAGACGCCTCTGCTGAACTATCTTGCGGCGGCCAGAGCCGCACAGCTACAGGGTGAACATGAGCGGCGGGATGACTACCTGCATCTGGCCCATGAGAGTGTGCCCTCTGCCGATGTGGCGGTCGGTCTGACCCAGGCTGAATTGCAACTGGCGCATCAGCAGTATGAGCAGGCACTGGCTACCCTGATGCATGTGCGCTCCCTCTCCCCCAAACACAGCTATGTGATGACCCTGTTGAAAAAGCTCTATGAAAACCTCGGGGAGTGGCAAAAGCTGGAGGAGATGCTGCCCGAGCTGAAGCGTCGCCGGGTGATCAATGAGCAGGAGTTTCAGAGCCTGGAGAGGCGCGTCTATGGTGAACGCCTGAAACAGGAGTCGACCCAGTTGAGCACGCTGGTGAGCTATTGGCAGATCATTCCCAAGACTGTACGCCAGCAGCAATCGATGCTGCTCGACTACTCTCGCTACATGATGGAACTGGATGCCGGATCCAGGGTGGAGCCGTTGATCGTCAACTCAATCCAGCGTGAGTGGTCTGGCGAACTGGTTGCCCTGTATGGTCAGATCGAGCTGGCTGATCCCTCTCAACAGCTCGCCACAGCAGAGGCTTGGTTAAAGCAGCATCCCGAGGATCCAACCCTGCTGCTTACCCTGGCAAGACTCTCCCTGCAGAATAAACTATGGGGTAAAGGTCGCAGCTATCTGGAGGCAAGTATTGCCATTGCGCCAACTGCCGAGTCCTATCAGCAGTTGGGCGTCCTGCTGGAGCGTCTGGGAGAGACGGACAAGGCGATGCAGTGCTTTCGTTCCGGGCTTGGTCTGGCGCATCAAGAGTCGCAAAAATCACTGCCGCCAATCAGCGCACGACCCGCACTGAGTCAGAGTTCGGAGCCTGTCCAGCCTCCCACTCTGCTGGAAAATGTGTGAAATTTTTGTAAACTAATAGTTCTATGAATTATAGGGTTTTATGGGTTAGTATTAGCATCTGAATCTCGTTAGATTGGAGTGTCAGCAGGCTAACGAAATCGATATATCACACAAAAGGAGTTGTCAGTCTTTTAACGAGCAAAGTTCCGCGAGGGCATTGTCAAAATTGACTAATCCAATTCCGCTGCCGGTCTTACTCTTTCCTTACCTGGCTGCTGTTTTAAGTTTCTCCAGCTTCGCCGGCTGGAACGCCTCTGATGATGTAGATGAAAGTGCTGCGGCACTGCAACTCGAGGGCGATCATGGTCGTGGTTACGCGATCTATGAAAGCTGTGCAGTCTGCCACATGCCTGAAGGTTGGGGGACTCCCAACGGCGCCTATCCGCAGATTGCCGGTCAGCATCGCAGTGTGGTGATCAAACAGCTCGCCGACATCCGCGCCAACAACCGTGACAATCCCTCAATGTATCCGTTTGCGATTCCTGAAGAGATCGGTGGAGTTCAGGCCATCGCCGATGTGGCGGTCTACATCGAGGCCCTCAAGATGACCCGCGCAACGGGCAAGGGGCCCGGTGTGGATTTGGAGTATGGCGAACGTCTCTACCGGGAAAATTGTACCGAGTGTCACGGCAAGCGAGGCGAGGGTGATGCGGAGAAGGCCTATCCACTGATTCAGGGGCAGCACTATCACTATCTGCTGCGTCAACTGAAGTGGATTCAGAATGGCAAACGCAGAAATGCCAACAAGCAGATGATGAAAATGATCCGCGATTTTGAACAGCGGGATTTCCAAGCATTGGCAGACTACGTCTCCCGCATGGCGACCGATGAAGATAAAAGTACTTCGATGACCTGGAAAGATCGCAAACGTGAATGATTCATCCAGCCCCGACTTGAGGCCTCATTCGGTGGAGGCTGATTCTGATACAGAGGATAAGGCTGAATTCTCTGAGCGGCGGGAGCTGTTGATCAGTTTTCTGTGGCTGTTTATCCCGGTGTCACTCGTTTTGGCCGGCATCTTCTACGCCTTTTCCAACCAGACTCAAAAATATGAACTGCAGACGGCACTGATCCGTGAAGAGGCGGCACTGAGCAATGCCAGTCAGCTCACCTCTTTGATCTTTGTGCAGAAGCTCTCCGATCTGTTCGTGCTGGCAGAGGGGGAGGTGCTGAGAACCTATCTGCATGAAGAGAACCTGAAAAACTGGGTCAGGGTGGCCAGAGAGTTTTCCCTGTTTGCCCGCCGAAAGCCGAAATATATGCAGATTCGGTATCTGAATGAGCATGGCATGGAGGTCATCCGGATCAACAATGTTGCGGGTGAGCAGGAGATCGTTCCGCGCGCTCAACTGCAGGATAAAGGGGGGCGCTACTATTTCAAGGAGTCCTTTCAGCTCAACCAGGGGGCGATCTATATATCCCCGCTTGACCTGAATGTGGAGAAGGGTGTCATCGAACAGCCGATCAGGCCAACCATCCGTTTTGCGACCCCGGTGGTGGACGGTTATGGGGAGAAGCGTGGTGTATTGATCATCAACTACGATCCGCAAGAACTGTTGCAGCGGATTGAAGATATCTTTATTTCCAGGCTCGGTCAGGCGGTGATGCTCAATAGCGACGGTTACTGGTTGATCGGCAAGCCGCAAGAAGAGCTGTGGGGATTCATGTACGGCCGTGAAGAGACCTTCAAGGATGACCACCCGGACGTCTGGCATGCCATGGAGTCCAGTGATAAGGGCTCATTTTTTTCCGATGATGGCCTGTTTGTATTCCAGAGAACCTATCCAATGGATATGAGTAAACAGGGCACTCTGGAAAATATTGAATTCAGCCAGCTCGATAGCCCCAGGGAACGTCAGGTAGGTGAGCGCCACTGGATCTATCTCTCCCATATATCCAAGGACAAGATCGAGGAGCTGACACTAAAACGTCTCGTAGTGGCGGCGGTTACCTACCTGTTGCTGTTCTTCGTTACCGCCTTGATCAGTCTCTTTTTCGCCAGAAATTCGGTGCAGAAAAAAATCGCCTACCGTCAGCTCAAACAGTTTGCCACCACCGATGCCCTGACCGGGCTCTCCAACAGGCGGGAGCTGGAGAAGGTTGGTGATCGGGAGTTTCGCCGCGCCAAACGGTTCGGTCGGGAGCTGTCAGTGATGATGCTCGATCTGGACCACTTCAAAGAGATCAACGATACCCATAACCACACCATGGGGGATGAGGTGTTGCGGCATGTGGTGGAGATCCTCGCTAAAGTAACCCGGGGGCAGGATATTCTGTTCCGTTACGGGGGCGAGGAGTTTCTGATGCTGTTACCTGAAACCCATGAAAAGGGTGCAAAATTTCTTGCCTCGAGGATCTGCACACTGGTTTCGGACAAGGCCTATGAAAAGGAGAATGTGAGAATTCCGGTCACCATAAGCATCGGGGTTAGCACCATTGAGCCCGACGACAAGAGTTACCATGAGATTCTGATCAGGGCCGATCAGGCGCTCTATCAGGCGAAGCGAACCGGTCGCAACCGGGTTGTGGTCTACGACGATTCCATCGCCGACCTTCCGACGGAAAGTTAAGCTGTAGTTACTGATCTCTCCGATGTTTGCGGGGGTCAGCCGCTTTTAGCCGTCACAGCCGCTGCTCCATATTCAAACGAATCTGAATAGAGCTGTTCATCAGAGAGGCCGTGGGCAAGAAAGGCATCCTTACCCGCCTGGATCATCGGTGGGGGTCCGCTCATGTAGACTTCGTGGGCGCTCAAGTCGGGATAGTTTTCGATGACTGCTTCATGTACCCAGCCCGATCTACCCTGCCAATCCATATCCGGTTCCGAAAGTACGGGGGTGTAGTTGAAATTGGGGTATTGTGCAGCCCATTGCTCCGGCAGGTCTGGCAGATAGAGATCATCTCGGGAGCGAACACCCCAATAGAGATGCATGGGTCGGTTTACGCCGATCTGAAAGGCGTGTTCGATGATACCCTTCAGCGGTGCAAATCCGGTTCCTCCACCCATCAGGATGATCGGTCTGTCAGACTCCTCACGTAGATAGTAGCTGCCGAGAGGTGCTTCGATCCGCAGAATGGTCTTCTCCTGCATGCCGTTGAACAGGTGGTCGGTGAAGGCGCCACCGGATACGTGTCTTACGTGTAGTTCAATGTGCTCATCATCATGGGGTGCATTGGCGATGGAGAAGGCGCGCTTGCTGCCGTCATTGAGGATGAAATTGAGATACTGGCCGGCCAGAAACTGTAACCGTTCACCCTCGGGGAGTTTTAATTTGAGCAGAATCACATCCTCGTTGAGGCGGTCGATAGAATCGATCTTGCAGGGCATGATCCTGGTCTGTATGTCGGTCGATGCGATGATCTCGGCAACACCGATGGTGAGATCGGAGCTGGCGGCAGCCTGACAGGTGTAGCAGACGTCGGTCTCATTGTCGCTCATTACCGGTGGTTGACCATTGGGATAGTTTATTTCACCCTGTGACAGGGCGGCCCGGCAGTCACCACAAAAGCCGTTGCGGCAGCCATAGGGTAGATTGACCCCCTGTCTGATGGCCGCATCGAGGATGGTTTCATTCTCCTCCACAGTAAACTGGTGGCCGCTGGGTTCAACCTGCACTTTATGGGACATGAGCTACTCTACCGATTGAAGTGTCTGGACAATAGGTGGTGCCATCGATACGGCAACACCAAAAAATAATTAAGGCGGAATTCTCGCCTATTTTGCTCAGGAATTAAACCGGGAGTCCATTGGGTTATGGGTGTGACCATTATTGGCTGTGGCGATATCGGTACGCGTCTGGCGCTGGCCTATCGGAAATCGGCACTCGAAGTGACTGGCTGGGTCGCTACCGATGAGAGTGTCGGGCGATTGATGCAGCAGGGTATCAAGGTGCAGCAGATCGATCTTGATCAGCAATCGCCGCCAGCCACTCGTCTGGCCGGGGAGTTACTTTTCTATTTTGTAGCGCCTCCACCGAGTGGTGTGGTGGATGGTCGGGTGAGCCGGCTGATCGCATCAATCGACCAAACATCGCAGCCAGAAAAAATAGTCTATCTGAGTACCAGCGGAGTCTATGGAGACTGTCAGGGTGGGTGGGTGGATGAGACCCGGGAGCCGAATCCGACAGTCGATCGGGCAAAACGACGTCTGGATGCTGAACAGCAATGGCAGGCCTGGAGTCAGCGAACTGGTGTTCCTCTGGTTATCCTGCGGGTTGCCGGTATCTATGGTCCGGGAAAGCTGCCGATTGAGCGACTGAAAAGAGGCTTGCCGATGGTGACGGAAGCGGATTCGCCAATCACCAACCATATCCACTCCCTGGACCTGGTGGAGATCGCTGCAGCAGCGATGGAGAGGGGTAGGGACGGGGCGATCTTCAATGTTTGTGATGGTCGGCCGGAAAGCATGACCCGCTATTTCGATCGGGTGGCGGACTATCTTCAGCTGCCAAGAGCGCCGCAGATCTCCATGCAGGAGGCCAGGCGGCAGCTCTCCCCGGGGATGCTCTCCTATCTGGCGGAATCCCGCCGATTAAGCAATCGCAAACTGCTTGAAGAGCTGGGTGTGGTATTGCGTTACCCGGAACTGGAACAGGGGCTGCCGGCCTGTTTCGAGTGAAATCTCGGCCGCCAATGGAGACAAAGCACCGCCACCGGCCGCAAATGATTTTTACGCTTAAGCCATTCGCTCTCTTGAAGGTAAAAGAGTGATTCTGTGTTTGCGTTAATTTGCGCTGATTCGCGTCCTTCGCGGCATGCTTATTTAACCTTCAGCCACTTGAACAACGGATCCCAGAGGATCACATCCTTGTAGACCTGGCTGGGCGCCAGTTCAAACAGGGCCAGCCCCCGTTCCGCCGAACGGATGTAGTTCTGACTCTCCCGGAAATGGGTGATGAAGGGGATCTTCAAATGACCCAGGTAGGATTCAAGGTCGTGGTAGATGCGGGTGTTCTCTTTGACCCGATTGGCAACGATGCCGATGCGGGTCTGGTGCCTGGATACCCGGCCGCTCTCCAGCAGCTCGGTGAGAAAGCGGTTGCAGGCGCGCATGTCGATCGGCGATGGCAGTACCGGCAATACCAGCGTATCGACCCGCAGTAGCATTTTGTTGATGGTCTTGCCGTGCACGCCAGCCGGTGCATCCATGATCAGTATGTCGGTGCCTTTGGCCGGTTTGACTGGGCCAGCGAGCGCATCGATGGCCTCGATATCCGGAATGCCCTCATAGTCCTGTCTCGCTTCAAGCCAGTCGAGGGTCGATTTCTGTGGGTCAAAGTCAGCCAGCGCAACTTTATTCCCCTCATCCGCATACCAGGTGGCAAGATTGGTGGCGATGGTGGTTTTGCCACAACCCCCTTTGGCGTTCATCAACATGATCGTGCGCATTACTCTTTTCCTGTCCTCTAGGTGTTGTTTTTAGTGAGGCGGGTTACTCCCACTGCTCCTGGATTAAAGAAGTATCAGGGCTAATTGGGATCGTGTTAACAGGCCCTAAGATCATAGTTTAGTCGATCCCGAGCTGATCCCAAATTTCATCGACACGCTGCTTGACTGTATCGCTCATAACGATCGGTTTGCCCCACTCCCGGTTGGTTTCCCCGGGCAGCTTGTTGGTGGCGTCGAAGCCGATTTTTGAGCCGAGGCCCGATACCGGCGAGGCAAAATCCAAATAATCGATGGGGGTGTTTTCGATCATGGTGGTATCCCGTGCGGGATCCATGCGGGTGGTCATTGCCCAGATCACATCCTGCCAATCCCGGGTGTTCACATCCTCATCCACAACGATCACGAATTTGGTATACATGAATTGACGCAGAAACGACCAGACGCCCATCATGACCCGCTTGGCGTGTCCCGGATACTGCTTTTTCATGCTCACCACCGCTAAACGGTAGGAGCAACCTTCAGGGGGCAGGTAGAAGTCGACAATTTCTGGAAACTGCTTCTGCAGTATCGGCACGAAGACCTCGTTCAGGGCAACGCCGAGTACTGCCGGCTCATCCGGTGGTCGTCCGGTATAGGTGCTGTGGTAGATGGGATTTTCCTGGCGGGTGACACGGTCGATGCGAAAAACCGGAAAGGTTTCCACCTCGTTGTAGTAGCCGGTATGGTCTCCATACGGACCCTCTTCGGCTGTTTCGCCAGGGTGCAGATGACCCTCCAAGACAAATTCGGCCGCCGCTGGTACCTGTAAATCGGAGCCGATAGATTTCACCACTTCGGTTCGGCTACCGCGCAGCAATCCAGCGAAGGCATACTCTGAAAGGGTATCAGGCACCGGGGTTACGGCTGCCAGGATGGTCGCGGGATCCGCACCCAGAGCGACACTGATCGGAAACGGCTCTCCCGGATGGCTCTCTTGCCACTCACGGTAGTCCAACGCACCCCCCCGATGGGCGAGCCAGCGCATGATCAGGCGATCCGGTCCGAGCAGCTGCATGCGGTAGATGCCCAGGTTCTGGCGGCTCTTGTTCGGTCCCCGGGTGATCACCAGGCCCCAGGTTATCAGCGGGGCTGCATCCTCCGGCCAGCAGGTCTGTATCGGCAGTCGCGTGAGGTCTACCTCGGCACCCTCCTGGCAGACTGCCTGACAGGGGGCGTTACGCAGCTCTTTGGGCGCCATATCGAGGACTTTGCGAAACACCGGCAGCTTATCCCAGGCATCCTTCATGCCTTTGGGCGGCTCCGGCTCTTTCAGATAGGCCAGCAGTCGGCCCACATCGCGTAACGACTCCACCTGCTCCTCACCCATGCCCAGGGCGACCCGTTCTGCGGTACCAAACAGATTGCCCAGCAGTGGATAGTCAGAGCCCTTGACCTTCTCGAACAGCAACGCCGGGCCGCCCCGGCGCAGGGTACGGTCGCAGATTTCCGTGATTTCCAGATTGGGGTCAACCTCGGTGTGGATCCGCTTGAGTAATCCCCGGGATTCAAGTTGTTGGATGAAATCACGCAAGTCTTTGTACTTCATAGCACTTGTAAGCCTCGGGTTGATAACCCGGCGATTATTTCGGTTGTTGGATTAACGTTAACAGGCCCTGGCAGATTGGATTCTTGTTTACAGGCCCAAACGCGAGGAAGTACCAAGTCCTTGTATCCAGTCCCGGTTAGGGTCATTCAGAAATATGACAAGGTGCTAAAATTAATAAATCCTCTGCAAGACATTACCAGAGGCGTTTGACAGGTCAAGCGAAAGCCAAGAAAAGCCCTGAGTTAAATCGCTTTTTGGAGGGTAGGGCCAGTTGACACCACCCATCGTCAGTAAGAGAATTCCAATCGTCAGGGAGTTGACTGGCCAGAGCTTGTGTTTGAGATCGAGGGATACGATCTGCGCCGGGTGGATAACAGAAATTGGATTTCCCGCACCAGGCCGGTTCTGGGGCGGAATCCCAAAACAGCGATCGATCACTATGAAAAAACTACTCCTTACTACGTTATTAGCCATTCCTTTAGTCTTCTACTCAGTCTCCTCAGTGGCATTCGACGTCGGTGGTTTTGTCAATGGGGTAATTGAAGGGGTCAGCGATTCTTTCAAGGAGGCCAAAGGTAAGCCAGGAGCCCATGAAAAGGGTGAGCAGCAGGAGCAGGGTAAATCGGACGAGTCGGCTTCCGCCAATGAGTCGGCCACAGCGGCGGCCGAGGATAAATAGAGGTTTTGCCTCGCTGCTGGCAGGCAGAAGAGCTGATTCTTCATTCTCTGTCCGAGTGAGTCTTTCTGCCGTGCTGACGATCACTGTTTGTCGATCAGGTTGATTAATAGGCGTCGAGCCTCACCACTGGGGCTCATCTGCCTGTTTCACACTCAAGTGCTCTTTTAAACCGCCGCTAACCTCTGTTGTGACATCTTGGTTTTGTCAAAGGGGACATTTTAGTCATGCGGATCGAGAGACATGACAAGGATGTACTTAGAGAGACCCTGCTTTCCAGTGAAGACCAACTCATCGAGCTGATTCTCAAGTACGCTGAGCGGCAGCACTATACAAAATACACTTCCACCCTCAAAGAGGCCTGGCGGCGATCGATCGATGGATTGACGCAATCCATAATTGCCACACTGGAGGCCTCTGATCTGGTGCCCGAGCTGGGGCCGGATGAGGATTTCTCTTCAGATTCAAGTACAAAGTTCGGCGTGATCGAGGCGCAGCGACATCGGGCCAGAGGGGTCAATCTGTCGATGTTTCTGGGTTTGATGAAATACTACCGACAAGCCTACCTCGATCTGATTGCGGAGGTCCGTGGATTCCAACAACCAGCTACCATCAAGCTACTGATCAATCGGGTCTACGATCGAATCGAATTGGCCTATTGCAGTGAGTGGTCCGGTACAGACAGTGAAGATCAAATCAAGGAGTTGAGTGACAGCAATCTGCATCTTACTAATGAGAAAAACAAGTATCTGACCCTGTTCGAAAGCCTCTCATCACCAGTAATTCTGTGTGACGTCAATGGTAAGGTGGACAACTACAACAATGCGGCAGGGCGCTTACTGCTCGGCACGACCACGCCGGGTAGTCGCTATTATTCCGAAAGACGCTCCGACCTGGATCCTCCTGCATTGCAGCAGGAGCTGGCCCGGATGGTGGATGAGGGGAATCAGCAGATGGATCTGGATAAGGTTTATCAGACCCCGGACGGGGAGAAGACCTACCATATCCAGATTGAGCAGATGCTTGATGTCAGCCATAAGTTCTCTGGCTACACCATTCTCTTCAATGACATAACTGAGCGTCTGCAGTGGTCCAAACAGCTTGAGGAGATCAACCGCAAACAGACCTTGCTGATCGATGATCTGAATCAGACCAGGCAGCAGCTGGTGCAGTCGGAAAAGATGGCCGCTGTCGGTCAGCTCTCAGCCGGTATCGCCCACGAGATCAATACGCCGATTCAGTATATCGGAGACAACACACACTTTTTGCAGGAAGCCTGCGTGGATCTGCAGAGTCTGTCGGAAGGGTATAAAATCTTGTTGGCAGCGGCCAAACAGGGTCAGGTTGAGAGTGGATTGCTCACCAACCTGGAAGGTCAGCTGGCTGCAATGGAACCCGACTATCTTTTTGAAGAGATCCCCGGGGCGATCAATCAGTCGCTGGAAGGGGTGGACAAAATCGCTACCATCGTCTCTGCGATGAAGGTGTTTGCCGGTCCGGAAACGTATGAAAAGGTGGAAACCGACATCAATCTGGCAATTACCAGCACGCTTAATGTCTCCACCAATGTCTGGAAATATCATGCCGAGATTGTGACCGAGCTGGATCCGCAGTTACCGACCATATCCTGTATTCCCCAGGAGCTGAATCAGGCATTACTGAACATTATCGTGAATGCGGTTGATGCTATCGCAGCCGCCGCTGGGGAGGGTGAACAGGCCGGGAAGGGCAGAATTACCATTCGCACAGCAGTGGAAGATGACTCGGTGCTGATTAAGGTCAGTGACTCTGGCACAGGCATACCTGAGGAGATCCGTTCGAAGATTTTCGATCCGTTTTTTACCACCAGGGCCCTGGGTAAGGGCATCGGACAGGGGTTGAATGTGGTCTATCACACCATCGTGGTACAGCACAGAGGAAGCATCGATGTTCAAACCAAGGTCGGTGAAGGCACAACCTTCAGCATCCGTCTGCCCCGAGAGCCCCGGGATGACGTGGCAAACGTGAGAGCTCAGCCGGTTGAGCAGATCAGTTAAGTCTGTTCAGCTTTAACCTCAACCCCTGGCCAACCGGTATCCGGCGCCATCTATCGCACCTCAGAATCCAGCCTTTTTAATCAGGCGTCTGTTGTTTTTGTCTACTCAATAATTCGCTCATTTGACGAATAATCTGAATCATCAATGACAGCGTTATTTCAACGCCTATAATGTCAGTATTGTGACCTAAATTGGTGCATTGTTAACCCGGCAAACTTGGGCTGTACAGGGATGGGCTGTCAAGGTATCGGGTTGAGAAAGCATGCGAGTGTGCTGTCCGGTCTGCATGACCATCAGGCTTGTTTAGCCTGATTACATAAAAGAAGAGTTCTATGTTTGAAAAAGATCCCCGTACCTTCTCTCCGGAATACAAGAATCTGTCACCAGAGCAGAAAGCGATGGTCAAGCTTGAGATTACGCTGACCAATTTTTTTAAGAATTTCGATGTGAGTATGTCCAGATGGGAGCGTATGATCTATCCCATGCTGGTGGTGGTTGGGATCCTCGGATTGTCCGGCTTCTATCTGATCTACAACGTCACGACCGACATGCGTACCCTGACCGAACAGGTCGACCCCCGTATGGAGGAGCATCTCCATGCCATGGCGACCAATATGGATCAGCTCGCTCAGAATATCTCCGTCATGACGGAACAGATCACCTTTATGGTGGATCGGGTTGACAGTATGGAGCAGCACATTGCCACCATGGATGGCAACATCGGGGTCTTGGCGGTCGACGTGGGCAGTATGAAGCAGAATATCGGACAGATGACTGCCAATATTGCGGATATGAATCAGGCCATGCGCACCATGACGGTTAATACCGGATTCATGAGTCGTGACATCAATCAGATGGGCCGGCCGATGGATTTCATGAACTCGTTTACACCCTGGTAAGACCGAAAGCTGAGGGCGATGCTGAACTGAGGGCACGCCATCAGAGCTGCTTTCCTACTGTAAGGGTCTGTCCTAATGCCTCGTAAATAGTGTTTGATTTCACAATAAATCGAGCTGTCCGGTTGAAAAAATGCTCGGAAGCAGTAATATAAGAATAATCTAATATACTAATTGGAGTCCTTCAATGAGGCGTTCTCTGGCAACTTTACTGCTCAGCGTGGTGCTGCTTCCAGGCTATCTAGCCGCTGATACCACGGCCCTTGAAACCGGAGCGGTGGTGAAACGGGAAACCGCCAGAGAGTTCTGGCTCGATGGTACGGTTGAGGCGATCAACCAGACCACCCTTTCCGCTCAGACCCGGGGACAGGTGGAACAGATTCTTTTCGATGTAGATGACTATGTGGAGAAGGGACAGGAGATTGTGAAGCTGAAGGATACCGAACAGCGCGCCGGTCTTAACCAGGCCCGGGCCGACCTGAAAGAGGCGGTGGCCCGTCGACAGGAGGCGCTGGACAATTTCAATCGCACCAAAGACCTGTTCGGTCGCAAACTGGCCTCCCAGTCCCAGCTGGATAAGGCGACGGCGGCACTGAAATCCGCTAAGGCGCGTAAAGAGGCAGCGGATGCCCGACTGGCCCAGGCCACGGAGCAGTTCGAATATACCCGCATCAAGGCACCCTACAGTGGCATCGTTACCCATCGTCATGTGGAGGTAGGTGAAATTGCCTCGCCGGGCCAGAAACTGATGAGCGGTACCTCGCTGGACCAGCTCAGAGTGATCGTCGATCTGCCTCAGAGTCTGGTGCCGGTGATCCGGCAGCAGGGTAAAGCACGGGTGCTGCTCTCCTCCGGTGAATCCATCGAAGGCGTGAAGCTGACGATCTTTCCCTTTGCCGATCAGAGCAGCAGTACCTTCCAGGTGCGGGTCGATCTTCCGGAAGGGGTTAAAGATCTGTTCCCCGGCATGTTCGTCAAAACCGCCTTCATCACTGGGGTAAAGCAGGAGTTGGTGGTGCCCCGGGAAGCGGTGGTCTACCGCTCCGAGGTGACTGCGGTCTATGTGCTGGGTTCGGACGGGCGGGTCCATTTCCGCCATATCCGTGCCGGTCATCCGGTCTCCGAAAATGCACTCTCTGTGATCGCCGGGCTCTCTGCCGGAGAGCAGGTTATTCTTGATCCGGTGGCTGCGGCCACCGAGCTGAAACAGCAACTGGCGGAGTGAGACAATGAGTAGGCTGGGTATCTCAGGTGCAGTGGCCAAGCAGTTTCTGGTCACTGAAATCACCCCCTTGCTGGCACTGGTCGGCCTGTTGCTTGGCGTCTTCGCGGTGTTGATCACCCCCCGTGAGGAGGAGCCGCAGATCAATGTCACCTTTGCCAATATCTTCATCCCCTTTCCCGGCGCCACCGCCACCGAGATCGAGCATCTGGTTGCCACACCGGCGGAACAGGTATTGTCCGAAATCGACGGTATCAAGCATGTCTACTCCACCTCCAGGCCAGGTATGGCGGTACTGACCGTGCAGTACCTGGTGGGAGAGGATCGGGAGGATGCGATTGTCCGCCTGTTCAGTAAGGTCTACGCCAACCAGGACTGGTTGCCCCAGGGGCTTGGGGTTGGACAGCCGATTATCAAACCGAAAGGTATCGACGATGTGCCGATCGTCACCGCAACCCTGTGGTCTGAAGATCCGGATGTGGGCGCCTATGAACTGAGTCAGGTGGCACACGCCATCGAATCGGAATTGAAGCGGGTTCCCGGTACCCGGGACATCTACACCATCGGCACACCGGACCGGGTGGTGCATGTGGTGTTGGATCCCCAGTCCCTGGCGGGGCATGGTATCGATCTGGCCGATCTGCGCCTGGCCCTGCAATCAGGCAATCACATCCGGGACAACATCAGTGTCACCGCGGACAATCGAGAATTGCTGGTTCAGGCAGGGACTTTTCTCACCTCGGCCGATGAGATCGGCAGCCTGGTGGTGGGGGTGCGTGACGGCAAGGCGATCTACCTGCAGGATGTGGCCCAGGTAATCCATAAACCCGATCTGCCCAGCCAGTATGTCTGGATGGGAGTCGGACCTCAGGGGGATATCAAAGGGCTGCCCGATGGGGGTAAGTACCCGGCGGTGACCATTGCAGTTGCCAAAAAGCCCGGAACCAATGCGGTGGATATCGCCAAGTCTGTGATCAAGCGGTTCGATCAACTGCAGGGGGTATTCATACCGGAAGGCGTGCAGGTGACGATCACACGCAACTATGGTGAAACAGCCGAGGCCAAGGCCAACAAGTTGATCACCAAGCTGGCCTTTGCCACCCTGTCGGTGGTGCTGCTGGTACTGTTGACCATCGGGTGGCGGGAAGCCTTTATCGTCGGTGCTGCTGTGGTGGTGACCCTGGCAATCACTCTGTTCGCCTCCTGGGCCTGGGGCTTTACCCTCAACCGGGTCTCCCTGTTTGCACTGATCTTCTCTATCGGTATTCTGGTGGATGACGCCATCGTGGTGGTGGAGAACATTCACCGCCATCTCCATCTGGGGGCAAAAAATCTGCTGGAGGCGATTCCAAAGGCGGTGGATGAGGTTGGCGGGCCGACCATCCTGGCGACTTTCACCGTCATCGCAGCGCTGTTGCCGATGGCGTTTGTCACCGGTCTGATGGGTCCTTACATGAGCCCGATTCCGATTAATGCCAGTACTGGGATGTTGATCTCTCTGGTGGTGGCGTTTGTCTTTACCCCCTGGTTGACCAACCGGGTGCTGGCGAGCCGGGTCGAGCAGTTTGCCGGGCATGTCGAGGCAGAGTCATCGACCGGTCTGAGTAGGTTTTTCAGCTCGATCATGACGCCTTTTCTTGTGGGCAGCCGGGGTAACCGCATGCGCTGGATTCTGTTGGGATCGATCCTGCTGCTGATTGCTCTGTCACTCTCTCTGGTGGCGACCAAGTCCGTGGTGTTGAAGATGTTGCCCTTCGATAACAAATCCGAGTTCCAGGTGGTGCTCGATATGCCGGAGGGAACCAGCCTTGAGCAGACGACCCGGGTGTTGGATGAGCTGGGAGACTATCTGGGCCGTGTTGCCGAGGTGACTGATTACCAGGTCTACTCCGGCACCGCTGCTCCAATCGGCTTCAATGGCCTGGTGCGTCAATACTATCTGCGGGAAGGGGCTCATCTTGGTGACATCCAGGTCAATCTGGTGGATAAGCAGCACCGGGATCGCAAGAGTCATGAGATCGCACTGGCCGTCAGAGGACCTTTGCAGGCCATCGCCAGGGAGTACAACGGCAATGTGAAGGTCGTGGAAGTGCCGCCGGGCCCACCGGTGATGTCGCCACTGGTGGCTGAAGTCTATGGCCTTGACTATGAAGGTCAGACCGAAGCGGCCTGGGAGATTCGTCAGGTCTTCGAAAACACACCGGACATCATCGATGTGGATGACAGCGTGGAGTACCCTTCGGCGAAATTTGTGGTGCGGGTCGATCGGGCCAAGGCCTCCCGCCTTGGGGTGGCTCAGAGTACTGTGGCCGAGGCGCTCTCCACTGTGTTGAGCGGTGAGGATGCCAGCTATCTGCATGGGGAGAACCTGAAATATGCGGTGCCGATCCGCATCGAATACGCCGAGGCGGATAAGGCGGATCTCGATCAGGTGCTGGCTCTCAGGGTCCGCTCCCAGACCGGTGAGATGGTGCCGCTATCGGAAATTGTGCAGGTTATCCCTCGGGTGAGGGAGTACTCGATTCAACATAAGGATCTGCTGCCGGTGGTCTATGTCACCGGGGATATGGCAGGCGAGACGGACAGCCCCTTGTATGGCCTGTTCGATATATCCGGCCAGTTGAAACAGGGCAAGATCGAGCAGTGGTTTCTGCAGCAACCTGAGAATCCCTATGCCTACAGCCTGAAATGGGATGGGGAGTGGCAGATCACCTATGAGACATTTCGCGACATGGGTATCGCCTATTCTGTGGGTCTGTTGATGATCTATCTGCTGGTGGTGGCCCAGTTCCGTTCCTATTTGGTTCCGCTGGTGATCATGGCGCCGATTCCCTTGACGGTCATCGGCATCATGCCGGGGCATGCCCTGCTAGGCGCTCAGTTCACCGCAACCTCGATGATCGGCATGATTGCGCTGGCGGGCATCATCGTTCGAAACTCCATCCTGTTGGTGGATTTCGTCAATCAACAGGTGCGGGAGGGTATGGCGCTTGAGCAAGCGGTGATCAACTCAGCTGCAGTACGCGCCAAACCCATTGGGTTGACTGCGGTAGCCGCGATGGCTGGTGGATTCTTCATTCTGGATGATCCGATCTTCAGTGGTTTGGCAGTGTCGTTGATTTTTGGTCTGTTTGTCTCGACCGTGTTGACGTTGGTCGTCATACCGGTGGTCTACTACGCCGCAATGCGCAACCGGGTTTCATTCATCCGGGGCGAGGGTTAATCTTTCGGGCGCCTGCGTGCCCCTGGCAGGTACCCTCGCCAGCCGAGCATCAGGCTGGCGGTCACTCCGATCAGCCAGAGGAGGCTCAGGAGCAGGCTGATGAGGCTGTCAGCCGGGCTGCAGCTTTGGCTGATCAGGCAGCTGTCCGAGAGGAGAAACGCCTGAACGGCAATGTATGCCAGCGTCTCAATGGTCAGATAGAGCAGAATGATCGAGAGCTTGTGGGCTGGTGAAGGATAGTGATAGTTGTCGCTATCCTGGAAACGGGCCTCCAGCTGTTCGAATCCAGGTAATCTTTCCGGTTGTTTTATTACAACCACAGATCCGGCGAGCAGATCATGGAGCGCCTGATGACGTTTTGTCATCAGCACAAAAATAAATGACCACCAACCGGTGACCGCCTTGAGCAGTGATCGTATCAACGATTGCAGGATTCCAAGCTTTGCATTCCCGCTATGCTTCAGAACCATGATATGCCGCAGATGGTGTCCAGGCGTACCGCCGGTGAAGGAGACCAATACAGGATCGATGATCAGCCAGGCACAGGCCGGGTAGATGAGTCTTATCCAGGTTGGCTGCTCTTCGAGAAGGGGGAAAGCCATCCACCAACTGAAGATGATGAGAAAAAAGATCAGAGAGTCGATCAACAGAGCCTGTACTCTGCGAAGCAGTCTTGGGTATTTCGTTGGTTCTTCCATGATTTTGATGGTCGTTACCTGATTTGGCACAGGGTCCAGCAGTAGATCGTTTATCGAGTCAATTGTAAATGTTCACAGCCAAAATGGCACTCAGGCTGATCAGGTAAAAGATGAGTAGCATAGTGAGTAATTGAGACTTTTTAACAATTATTCCAGTATTTTATCCTAGACTCATAGGTGTAGCTGAAGGTTGGCTTTTTGTTGCTATCTATTTTTGAATAATGTCTATAAAAAACAGCATTGATGCCACTTGGAGTGGGGAATTACTTGACCTGCTTGAGATGGGGGTTGCTGTCTATCAGCCGGTTGATGATGGCCGCGATTTCCTGTTTGTCGATATCAATCCTCATGTTGAGATGATGGACTCGGTATGCCGTAGTGATCTGGTCGGACATTTGGTGACCAAAGTGTTTCCCGGAGTCGAAGAGTTCGGGCTACTGGATGTGATGCGCCGGGTCTGGAAAACAGGCAAAACTGAGGCGTTGCCTGCCACCGAATATCGTGATGAGCGAATCCATGGTTGGCGGGTTAATCGGGTCTATCGTACATCCAATGGTTATGTGGTTGCCGTCTATGAAGATGTAACCGAACGCCTAAAAACAGAGCAGGCACTTCAGAACAGCGAGGGTCGCTACCGGCATTTGACTGAATCCAGTCTGGATGGCATCTGGGAGTGGGATCTACAGGCAAATCAGCTCTACCTGTCACCCAGGTGGAAGGCACAGCTGGGTTATCAGGATGATGAGTTGCCGAATGAGTTCGAGACCTGGTCCAAACGTCTGCATCCAGCAGACTCGGCGCGGGTTATGGCGCATCTCGAATCCTACTTGAAACACCCCGAGCCCATCTGGCAGGAAGAGTTCCGTTTACGCCACAAAAATGGCAATTATATCTGGTTGTTGGCCAGAGGCAGTGCGATCTTCAATGAGCAGGACGAAGTGATCCGTATCCTGGGTGTGCATATTGATATCAATCAGTTGAAGCAGGAACAGGAGTTGCGGGTAATCAATGAAAGCAGGCTTGCCGCGATGTTGAGTCTGAATCAGGGAGCCCACAGGTCAACCGAAACGGAGATCATACAGATAGCCCTGGAGCATGCGGTGAGATTAACCACGAGTGAGGTTGGTTATCTCCATTTTGTCAACAATGATCAGGAATCGATCGAGTTGGTTACCTGGTCGAAGCAGACGTTGAAGCACTGCAGTGCCGCATTCGATTCCCACTATCCACTCACTTTGGCAGGCGTCTGGGCAGACTGTGTGCGGACGAAAACACCCCAGATCCATAACGACTATCCGAATCTTGCTGACAAAAAGGGATTGCCGGAAGGGCATATCCCATTGAAACGTCATATGTCGTTACCGGTTATTGACAAAGGGCAGGTCAAACTGGTTATCGGTGTTGGCAACAAACTCGAGGAGTACACAACACAGGATGTGCAGCAGATAAAGTATCTGGTTGCCGATCTTTGGCAACTGATTGAGAAAAAGCGTACCGATGAAAAGTTAAAACAGGCTGCTGCGGTTTACGAAAGTACCCAGGAGGCTGTGACCATCACAGACCCATCGCCGAAGATCGTTGCAGTCAATCGGGCCTTTACTGAGATTACCGGTTATCAGGAATCGGAAGTATTGGGAAAAAACCCGAGTGTACTGAAATCCGGGCGACATGATGAAGTGTTTTATGAATCGATGTGGCGGGAGTTGACGTCGGCCGGTAAGTGGCAGGGTGAGATCTGGAATCGACGCAAGAGCGGGGAGATCTATCCCGAGTGGCTCAATATCAGTGCGGTGTTGGATGACGGTGGGCTGGTCAGTCACTATGTAGCGGTATTCAGTGATATATCTCTGTTGAAGCAATCCGAGAGCCAGCTTGAAAGAATGGCGCACTATGATCCGTTGACCGGTCTGCCCAACAGGATCCTGCTGTTTTCCCGTATTGAACATGCCATTCAGCGGGCGAAACGGAATGGATATCAGTTGGCTGTACTGTTTCTGGATCTGGATAACTTTAAAAATGTGAATGACAGTCTGGGTCATCCCACAGGTGACAGGCTGTTGAAGGTGTTGGCAGAGCAAATCAGTCAACGCTTGCGTTCGGAAGATACCATAGCTCGCATTGGTGGCGATGAGTTCGTTATTCTGATCGAGAATATGTCCAATGAAACCGATGTGGCTGAACTTGCGGAGATCGTCATTCAGGAGGTGACCAAGCCGGTTAAACTTGATAATCATGAGCTGTCGGTGGGGGGCAGCATCGGTATTTCAATCTATCCAGATAATGGCAAAACGGTTACCGATCTGATCAAAAATGCCGATGCCGCAATGTATCTGGCAAAGGAGAGAGGGCGCAACAGCTACCAGTTCTACACCCCGCAACTGACAACCAAGGCAAAAAAGCGCTTACGTGTGGAGAGTGACCTGAGGCAGGCGATCAAGCAGGGTGAGATTGAGGCGTTCTATCAGCCGGTTGTGCGTATCAGTGACGATAAGATCGTTGGTGCTGAAGCATTGGCCAGGTGGCATCGCAGTGGCAGTGAATATGTGATGCCGGGGGTTTTTATCCCGATTGCTGAAGATTCAGGTCTGATTGAGCAGATTACCGAAGTGATTCTTGAGCAGGTTTGTCAAAACCTGGCTGATTGGAATGGCACACTTGGCGGAGCTTTCAAGGTGGCGATCAATATGTCGGCCCGCCAGTTTCAAAGTGTCAATCTTGAAGATGAAATCAACAGTTACCTCAATCGATACGAGCTTACAGGCGATCGACTTGAAATTGAGTTGACCGAACGGGTTTTGATGCATGATGCGGATAAGACGATTGCAAAGTTAATGCGTTTGAAATCCCTCGGCGCTACGATCTCGGTCGACGATTTTGGTACGGGTTTTTCATCGCTCTCCTATTTGACGCGTTTTCCTATCGACAAGCTCAAGATTGACCGCAGTTTTATCAGTCGGGTCTGTGAGGAAGGCGAACAGCAGGTGATTGTTTCGACCATTATCGCGATGGCGAAAAACCTGAGTATGGATGTCACTGCCGAGGGTGTGGAAACGGCGACCCAGTTGATGTTGTTGAGAAATCAGGATTGTGACTACTATCAAGGCTATTTTTATTCGCGACCTCTGTCGGCTGATGATTTTAAGGCGCTGTTGAAGAACAGCGACAGCAGTTGATACATAACAAACTTGTTGTCTTGTTGGGCCTGTTAACACGGATCCAATACGCCCTACTGGGTCTGTTTTTGTGTCCAGCAAGGCGGAATGAGCATGGTGTCGTTATTCTACATGAGCGAATGATAACGCCGCTGGGCGTAAAAACAGACCCTAGTCGGCATTGCCATAGACTGGCTGCAGCTTGTTCAGCTCCAGCCACTCCTCGGGCTGCATATTGGAGATGCGCGCCCATCCGTCTGAGGTTGTATAGACAAAAACCCTCTGTCCCTGCTTATAGTGGCCTGTTGAGACAGCAGAGTCCGGTGCCTCTCTGGCATAGGCGTCTTCAGCGACGATCTGATACACCTTCGGCAGTCTTAACACCGTTCTTCTGATCACCGATCGGTTGGGTTTGTCGCTGGGGGCTGAGTTGGCCGGACCATCGATCCGGCAGGTTTTCTGTTTGGCGATGCAGCCATTACCGCAGGGTTTGCCTTTGATGCAGTTTCGGGCATGAGATTGAAGCGTTGTGATGGATAGTACTGAAATCGCGATCAGGGCGTAACAGCTGGCTTTGATCATCATGGATAAGACCTCCTTGTTTTTGAACAGCAGCGCGGCTTTTGCGCTGTGGTAATTGGTGTACACATATCCCTGTGTACCGCTATGCCACCTTGACGTTGGCAACCTCAGGATTCTCTAAACAAGCCTGTCTGTCGTCAAGTCACCATTGGTGACACGCGATCCACAGGCTGTAAGGAATATCCTGCTTAACCTTACTGGCTGGTGGATCAATGCCTCATGCTGAAATCGGGCGTGTCGACGATCATCGGGGCGAGAATGGCAATCAGAGCGATCCAGATGAGCAAACCGCCGATCACAGCCATGGCGCAGCGCATACGGCTTATCTCGATGAACCTGGGCCAGAAAAAAATGGGAAAGAGAAAGAACATGAGCAGGCTGGCGATGTTGATCAGACTGTCGAGTATCAGCGGCACTCCCGTTTCATAAAGTGGCAGGATCAGGCTGATGAGGATCAGCATAAAAGAGACCAGTGCGCCGAGTAAGCCCCAGGCGCTCCAGTAGAAGTAGTAGCCGGCGGCAAACCTGGCCGGTATGCGGTTTGCCGAGAGCAGCGCAATCAGATGCCCAAGGGCGTAAAACATGGCCAGTACAATGACCTCACGGATCAGGTCATCGATTATCCCGATTCCGGTTGGGCTGAATGGGTCGAGGTGTCCCTCCTTTTCAGCCCAGTCCGCAAAGGCAGCGTAGTGGGGACTGACCGCGCCGACCTCGACCCCAAGCTGCAGTATCAGTGGAAAGATCAGGTTGCTGAGCAGAATCGCCAGGGCGGAAAATTTGACCGGGCTGAGATAGGGATCATCGTCGCGTTCCGCATTGATGTCCCAGAAGGAAGTCTCGCGACTGATCACCAGTTGATGATAGTCGCGGAAAAAGCTCAACGGCCGTATCAAAACAGCGATCAATGTGGGGATGAAAAGGGGAAGATGCAGCAGTTGTAACATGATCAGTCCTTTGGCTTTATTACACTGGCTTGTCCTGAAAGCATTGAGCCTGACTGGGTATTTGTCAAACCGAACAAGTCCTCGTCTGCTGCGACTTATCGGTCTCCATCTTTTGACTCGATACGTCGCCAGGGCAACGCGAAGGCATGTTGGGGTTGCTGCTCTGCCGGGTTGATGGCGATCCCGTAGGCGGCTTCAAGATGGTGGTCCGTGAGCACTTCATCGGCCCGCCCCTCGGCCAGGGTTCTGCCCTGGTGCAGTAACTGCAACCGGCTGCAGTAGTGGGCGGCCAAGGCCAGGTCGTGTAGCACGATGATCACTCCGTGGCCTGCCTGCACATAGGTCTGCAGCAGCGCCATGACATCCAGCTGGTGGGCCGGGTCGAGGGCGGATACCGGCTCATCGGCGAGCAGGATGTCTGCCTCGGTCACCAGAGCCCTGGCCAGCTGGACTCTCGCCTGCTCGCCGCCGGAGAGGGTGTTGTAGGGGCGGTTTCTGAAGGCTGTCAGATCGGTCTGTTCGATGATCCTGTCGATGATGGCTCTATCTTCCAGAGAGGTTTTCTGCCAATCATCCAGATGGGGCAGGCGTCCCAGTGCGACCAGGTGCTCCACGCTCATCGGCCAGGCGATCTCGCTCAATTGCGGCAGGTAGGCGATCCGTTGTGCTCTGCGCTTGGGGGGGAGTTGATTGAGCGGTTTGCCTGCCAGGGTCAGTCTGCCTGCATCCGCGGTGGTGACCCCGGCCAACAGGCGTAACAGGGAGCTCTTACCGGCACCGTTGGGGCCGATCAGTCCGAGCATTTCACCCGCTTCGATGTGCACATCGATCTGCCCGAGTATCGACTGACCCTGTCGATTGAAGCAGAGGCCTCTGCCGATCAGATGGCTCATCGTCCACTCCTGCGCTGCTTGAGGATCAGCCAGAGGAAAAAGGGTGCTCCGAGCAGGGAGGTGATGACACCCACTTTGATCTCCGTATCCAGTGGTATGGTGCGAACCCCAATGTCCGCCAGCAGCAGCAGTAGGGCGCCGCCCAGGGCGCTGGGCATCAGCAGTCGGCTGGGTTGGTGGCCGACCAGCGGCCTCAGGATATGCGGGATCATCAGACCGATGAAGCCGATCGAACCGGTTACCGAAATCGCCGAACCGACGATCAAACCGATAGCAATGAACAACCGCCAGCGCAGTTTTTCCAGCTCGACCCCCATGGAGCCGGCGGTCTCCTCTCCCAGAGTGAGCAGATCCAGATCATGGCCCCGCCGCCACACCAGCAACCAGCCGATCAGGGTGCCCGGTAACATCACCCAGAGCTCATTGCGGCTGATGTTGGCCAGTGAACCCAGCATCCAGAGGGCGATCTCCTGCACCGCATAGGGACTGGGCGCCAGGTTGAGCAGCAGCGAGACCAGCGCCAGGGCAAAGGCGTTCACCGCCACCCCGGCAAGTATCAGGGTCAAGGGGCCGGCCTCGCGACCGGCCAGCAGGTAGGCGGTCAGGGTGGCGAGCAGTGCGCCACCAATGCCACCCAAGGGTAGGGCCAGGCTGAAACTCGCGCTGAGCCCGAAATAGAGGGCGGTGACCGCCCCCAGCGCCGCGCCGCTGGCACTGCCCACCAGGCCCGGGCTGGCGAGGGGGTTGCGCAGCAGGGACTGCATTACCGCGCCGCTGAGTCCCAGTGAGGCCCCGGCGAGCATGGCCACCAGGGTTCTGGGTATGCGAAGCTCGGTGAGGATAATTCCATAGACACCTTGAGTATCCGAGAAGCTCTGTTGCAGTGCTGCGTAGAGGGGCAGACTTGTGCTGCCGGTGAGTAGCGACAGCAGCGCTGCGCAGGCCAGCAACAGGCAGAGTATCAAGATCAAGCGCTGTTGCGGGAGGCTGACCATCAAGGTGCCTTTTCGTGTGCGCTGCGCAATAGAGTGACAGCTTCCGCCAGCATCGGGCCGGGACAGATCCAGTACTTGTAGGGGATCTCCAGGCTGGGGCGGTTTTGCATGACGCTTTTCAACGCCGGGTGGTGGAGTATCTGTTCGGCCCGGGACACATCGGGCTCCCCGTAGGTTGAAGTGATCAACAGCTCCGGTTGCCATTCGATTACCTGCTCCAGTGGTGCAGCAACATAGCCGCTGAACCCTGCCTCGGTAGCGGGATTGCGCCAGCCTGAGAGTCGCATTGCTTCATCCTGTAGTGTGCCGGCAGCGGAGGTGTATCCCCTGGGTTGATAGAAGAGGGCGCTGGGTCGATCCGTCGAGATCTGTTCATCCTCAACCCCGATCTGTTGCTGCATGTTAGCGATGATCGCCGCTCCTCTGTGCTGCTGTCCCAGCCGGCTGGCCAGCTCGGTGATCTCTGATCTGATCTCTGACAGCTGACTGCCCAATGCCAGCTGGTAGGTCTTGAAACCGAGCTGATGCAAGCTGGAGACCAGTCTTGGGTTGGTGTAGGGAACGGTGATCACCAGGTCTGGCTGGAGCTGGATGATCTCCTCCAGACGGGCGTGGTTGAGCGGGTATGCCGCCGCCTGATGAGCAACAAATGAGCTGCTTGGCTCGATCGCCAGATGACTCACTGAAGCCACCTGGTCAGGTGAGGCCAGCATCAACAGCAGTTGATCGCTGCAGAGGTTCAGAGAGACTACCCGCTGGGGCGGCGCTGCAGCCGTAGCCAGGCTGAACAGCCCCAGCAGTAGCGTGGTGAGTCTCTTAATCCCCATGGTTTACTCGATCAGATAGTTCACGGTTAGCCAAAAGTTGCGCTCCGGAGCTGGAAAGTAGCCCACTCTCTGGGTGAATGTGCTGTCAAAGCCTGCAGCTGCTGAGTTGGAATACTGTTTATCCAGCAGGTTATCGATACGCAGGCTAGCATGCCAGGGACCGGTGCGGAAATGGGCCCCTGTATTCAGCACGCCATAACCAGGCAGGGTCTCCAGCGTGTTGTTGAAATCACCGCTGACCACCCGTTCACTGTTGAAGACACCTTCCAGAAAGAGATTCCATGCACTGGTGAACTGCCAGTGGCCGGCCAGTTTTGCACTGCGGCTGGCAACCATCGGTATCCGATTACCTTTGAAGGGGCCATCGGTGATTTCCGGGTCGGTGTAGGTCAGGCTGCCGTCCAGGCTGAGCTGTTCATTGACCTGCCATTGTGCTTGCAGACTGGCGCCCCTGCGGCGGGTCTCCTCCAGATTGGTGTTGACGAAGCCTGAGGCGTCGTAGCTGATCTCCTGTTCCAGGTCGAGGCGATAGACCAGCAGCCGGCTTGTCAGTTGGGCCTGTTGCCATTCGATACCGCTCTCATAGGAGCGTCCGGTCTGGTTGTCGATGCCCACTGGCTGCCCGAAGACCACGTTGGTATGTTCATCGACGGTGGCAAAGCGATAGTTCTCATCCGCTCTGAGGAACAGTCGCAACTGCTTGCTTGGGGTGTAGTTAAGGCCGGCGGAGGCAGCATCGACCTGGTCATCGAGTCGGTCGCTGCTGCTACCGGTCTCGATCTGATTGTCTATCCGGGCATGGCGATAGCCCAGGGTGAAGGTGGTCGCTTCATTGAGCGGCGCAAGCAGCTGCAGATAGACAGCGTCGATCGATTGATCGAGGATCTGTGGACCAAAGCTGGTGCGCAGCGCGTAGTCGGTCCGCTCCAGGTCGGCGCCGGCGGTGACCAGGGCGTCACCGGTTGGCAGGGAGAGGTTACCGATCAAACGGGGGTTGAAGCTTTTTACCGTGCGATCCTGAGTGTCTGATGAACCGGGAAAGGTGCGAAAACTGCTTTGGAACTCCCGCTCGTTCTTTCGGTAGGTCAGTTCACCCTCCAGTGACCAGTGGGCGTTCAGATCCTGTGTCACACCGAGTCGACTGACTTGCGATTCAGTGTTCGTGTAGTCCCCGGCGTAGACCCCAGCAGACTGGCGCCGGTCGGCAGCGAGTTCCTCGGCAAACAGGGAGCCGGGATTCTCCTGCTCATCCTCGATCCACTGCTGTTCGAAAAACAGCTCGCCAAGTCGATGCCGGTAGTCGGCCCGCAGGTTGAGGTCGGTACGTTCGATCTCATTCTGCTCCCGGTAGTTGTCACTCTTCTTCTGCTGAGCTGAAAGATTATAGGAGAGGCCGTTATCCTGCCGATCGCCGATCCCCGCATGGAGGTTGGTATGGTGATCGCTGCCGATACCTGCGCTCACCTGGCCGGAGAGTTTTTCCGGCACCCGGGTAATGATGTTGATCATGCCGCCTACCGCCTGGTTGCCGAAGAGTGTACCCGCACTGCCTTGTACAATCTCGATGCGTTCGACACGCTTCAGGTCGATGCTGTTCAGGTCGGGGTTGGCCCGGTCGCCCGAGTTATTCAATCTTCGTCCATCGACCAGGATCAGGGTATTGGCCCCGGCGGTGGGCCCGAAACCGCGCATATCCACAACCGCCTGGCTGCCATCGCCCACCAGGCTGGAGATCTGGATACCACTTTGGCCATTGAGCAGCTGCAGCAGGTTACTGGCTGCGCTGCGTTCGATCTGTTGACGGTCAATCACCCGGATGCTGGCCGGGATCAGTGGATTTACCTGTTCGCTGCGGGTTGCACTGACCATCAAGGGGGGCAGCTCCGTTTCCGCTTGGCTTGACGGGCTGTAGAGTGAGGTGAGGAGCAATGGTGCCACCCACCAGGAATGTGACTGCTGATTCATGGTTTCTCCCGTAGACGCACACCCGCGTCGACTACTTGATATGGGGTGTGGTGTCTGCAGAGAAACAGTTGGCAGGAATCCGCGCTGATCTCCTCGGTCGCCCTCCGCAACACCGGCTCGTGCTTAGGCCGGTATCCGGGCTTGCAGATTGGTGGTTTCACCGGACATCGGCGCCTTCCCATGCGCTCTGCACAGTGGCTGTTGCGATGTCACACTCTACTTACCGTTGCGGGGGCAGCGCAGGTCTTACACCTGCTTCCCGTTTCCCCTTGGGCGGAGTTCACCCCCCAAGGTTGAGCCGCCCTCTCGGGCAGGCACCTTCAGCAGGCTGAGCAAGCTACAGTGATGTGCTGGTTTGGTCAAGTGAATCAAACTCTTGTATGAGTTGTATAAAAGCAAACCGGGCTTATGATGGTGCGCTGTTGAAGCGTTTGCACAGTGCTCGTTGTGTGGTGTGTGGCGAGGGTTTTCGGAGTCTCTGAATGATTGTCTATCTTCATGGTTTGAACAGTGCCGGCAGTTCCGGCAAGGCGGCATTGCTGCGTCAGGCGTTGCCCGGGATCGATGTGATCAGCCCCACCTACCCGGCCCATAGTGCCGATCTGGCCGTTGCCCGGCTGACCGATGAGCTGAACCGGGTGTTGAGCGAGCGGGACCTGCCCGATGAGCCACGATTGCTTGTCGGCAGCTCGATGGGCGGCTTCTATGGGGCCTGGCTGGCACAGCGTCTCGGTTTTCACCATCTGTTGATGATCAATCCGGCGCTGCAACCCTGGCAGCTGCTGCAACAGGTGGTAGGCTGGCAACTTAATGAAGCTCTGGATCTGGGCTATTTTCTCTCTTCGAAAATGGTTTCCGATACCCGTCGCTATCACACGCCACCCGAAGCACTGGCGATACCGACCACAGTGCTTGTCGACAAGGGGGATGAGCTGATCGACTACCGGATTGCCCAGGAGGTATATGGTGACAGGGTGGCCATGCACTGCTTCGAGGGGGGCAGCCACACTTTCGAGCATATGGATGACGCGGTGGCGATCATCTACCAGATACACCAGTCGTTTTTATAGGCGAGTACGGGAAGCCCCGGTATCGACCCGGCCCAACAGGCCGGGTTGGCGGTAATCAGCCTTCGTAGGGTTCAGAGAAAGAGCACTCTTTCTGCGGACAGACTTTCTCACTGCCTTTACGCTTGGTGGTTTTGATGGTCAGCACCGGCCAGCCGCAATTGGGGCAGGGTTCCGCAATCGGTTCATTCCAGATCGCATAGTCGCAATCGGGATAGGTCGAGCAGGAGTAGAAGATCTTACCGCGACGGGATTTACGCTTCAGCAGATTGCCCTTGTTGCACTTCGGACAGGTTACGCCGGTATCTTCCGGTTTCTCCAGTGGCTCGATGAAGCGGCACTTGGGGTAGCTGGAGCAGCCGATGAATTTACCGTAGCGGCCCCGCTTGATCACCAGATCCGAGTCGCATTCAGGGCATTTGCGCCCCTCAACCACTTCCGGCTCCTCTTTTTCGCTGCTGTCCGCATTCAAGTCCCGGGTGTAGTCGCAGGTCGGGTAGTTGTTACAGCCGATAAAGCGACCGTGCCGACCGAGCCGGATCGAGAGCTGCTCACCGCATTTCGGGCAGGCCTCGTCGAGCGCCTCATGGGTGACGTCGCTGCGTTTGACGTTCTCCTGGGTGTGGTCGATCCGGTCCTTGAACGGTCCCCAGAACTTGCTCAGCAGGGGAACCCACTCCTCTTCCCCACGGGAGACCGCGTCGAGTTCGTCCTCCAGATTGGCGGTGAAGCCGTAGTCCACGTAGCGGGTGAAGTATTCGGTGAGAAATTTGTTTACCACCCGCCCCACATCGGTGGGCTGGAAGCGCTTCTTCTCCAGTACCACGTACTCCCGGTCCTGTAGGGTGGAGATGATCGAGGCGTAGGTGGAGGGACGGCCGATACCGTACTCCTCCAGTGCCTTTACCAGGCTGGCCTCACTGTAGCGCGGTGGTGGTTCGGTAAAGTGCTGTTCCGGCCGGATCGCCTTCAGCGGCAGGCTCTCTCCCTCTTCCAGGGCGGGCAGCAGTTTCTCGTCGCTGTCGCTCTTGGCGCCGTCATCCAGTCCCTCCTGGTAGACCGCGATAAAGCCCGGTTTGGCGATCACCGAACCGTTGGCGCGGAACAGGTTGCCGCTGCCGCACTGTAGATCGACGGCCACGGTGTGGATGGTGGCATGAATCATCTGGCAGGCCACCGAGCGCTTCCAGATCAACTCATAGAGCTTCGCCTGATCCTTGGTCAGATGGTTCTTAATCTCATCCGGTACCCGGCTCACAGAAGTCGGTCGAATCGCCTCATGGGCCTCTTGGGCATTCTTCGCTTTGGTTTTAAACTGGCGTACCTGGGGAGGCAGCTGGTCTGCACCATAGCGTTGCGTGATCAGTTCGCGGATCTCTGCGGTCGCCTCGTCCGCCAGGTTCACCGAATCGGTTCTCATGTAGGTGATCAGACCGACCGTGCCCTGGCCAACATCCACGCCTTCATAGAGTTGCTGGGCGGTGCGCATGGTGCGCTGTGTGGTGAAACCGAGTTTACGCGCGGCTTCCTGCTGCAGGGTCGAGGTGGTGAAGGGAGGCGCGGGATTACGCTTGCGCTGCTTCTTCTCAACCTTGACGACCAGCAGCCCCTGTTCGCCCGCTTTCAGCAGCGCCTCTTCTGTCGCCTTGGCGGCGGCTTCGTCAGTGATGCTGAACTTCTCCAGTTTTTCACCCTGGAAGTGGGTCAGACGGGCAGAGAAGGCCTGTTTCTGCTTCTCGGTGTCCGCTTCAATGGTCCAGAACTCCTCGGCCTTGAACGCCTCGATCTCCAGTTCCCGCTCGACGATCATGCGCAGTGCCGGACTCTGTACCCGGCCCGCCGAGAGACCCCGTCTTACTTTCTTCCACAGCAGGGGGGAGAGGTTGAAACCAACCAGATAGTCGAGGGCGCGCCTGGCCTGTTGGGCATCCACCAGATCGTGAGAGAGGTCCCGGGGGTTGGCGATCGCATCGTTCACCGCTTTCTTGGTGATTTCGTTGAATACCACCCGATAGACCGGTTTGTTTTTCAGTTTACCGCGCTCTCTGAGCAGCTCCGACAGATGCCAGGAGATGGCTTCGCCCTCGCGATCCGGATCGGTGGCCAGATAGAGCGCTTCAGATTTTTTCAGTGCCTTGGTAATTGCCTGCACATGACGGTCGTTTCGTTCGATGACCTGGTACTTCATGGCAAAATCCTTATCAGGATCAACTGCGCCCTCTTTGGGTATCAGGTCACGAACGTGGCCATAGGAGGCCAGTACCTCAAAGTTACCTCCGAGGTATTTTTTGATGGTTTTCGCCTTTGCTGGCGACTCAACAATTACCAGGTTCATTAGGGTATTTCGTGTTGGTTTCAACTGAAAAATGCGGCACAGTGAACCGTCCCGCGTTGAAGAAATCAAGTTTTTTTATTTTAAACCGCAGTCAAAATGTGGTCTTGGATGTTGTGAAAATCCCTTTCAGCGGAGTGTCGTTCGATAAAAATCTATGAGGGGGAATCGACCCTGCTGGTTGTCCTGAAACCGGCATGGCCAGTCTGAATTGTGTCCACGAAATCCGTTTTTGTCGCTTAGTGCAGAAAAACCGGCGCTTCGTTATAGACCATATCTTCCATGCGGGCAAAAGCGGCCTCCTGGCCGGGTTGATTCATCAATACCAGCAGAATGATCCATTTCAGCTCCTCTTCCATAATGACTGCGGTGTCCAGGGCCAGTGCCCGGTCGATAACCAGCTCGCGAGCGGCCAGAGTGAGAATCTCGTTCTGTTCCAGAAACATCAGCAGACCCCGTGAATCCACATCCAGTCGGCTGATCTCTTCTTCGGTGAAGATTCTCAGTGAGTGGGATTGGCGGGTGTCGTGCTGCTGGTCCTGTGCATTTTCTGCCAGTTCGTCCAGCCAGTCGAATGCTTTGCTGATTTCTATTGAAGGAAAGCCCGCCTGAATCAGTTCATCCCGCAGTTCATGTTGATCCGTTGGCGGTGCATGTTCACCATCCATGTAGTTCTCATAGAGGTAGATCAGAATGTCGACCACGTTTTCGTTCATTTGCTCTCTCTCCCGCTCGGGCGGGATGCAGTTAATACGCGGCTGTAGTAGCCGCCGGGTGCCGATGATACATGACCTTCGAGCTCGAGCAAGAGCAGCATGGACGAAACTGCCTCCGGGGTCAAACCGGTTCGGGTGATTAATTCATCAACTGAGACCGGGTCGTAGCCGAGCGCCTCTTCCAATCGTTGGTAATCCGGATCTGTTTGGCGTTGTGATTGTGGTGTGGCTGGCTGAGTCTTGTCAGTTAGCGGTTCAAGCAGACCGGTCAGTGGAGCCAACTCGATACCGATGTCCTGAGCCGATTCCACCAGCTTTGCACCCTGACGTATCAGAGCGTGGCAGCCCTTTGATTGAGGGTTATGGATCGAGCCCGGGATGGCGAACACCTCTCTTCCCTGTTCTGCGGCGAGCCGGGCGGTGATCAGTGAGCCACTCTTTAACGTCGCTTCCACAACCAGAACACCGAGAGAGAGGCCGCTGATGATCCGGTTGCGCCTGGGGAAATTCTCCGCTTTGGCGGGGGTTCCCGGTGGAAACTCCGTGATCAGCAGATGGTCCGCGGCGATCTGATGGGCCAGTGCCTGGTTTTTCGCCGGGTAGATACGGTCCGGTCCCGTACCCATGACGGCCAGGGTACGTCCCGCAGAGAGGGCGCCCCGGTGGGCCTCGGTATCGATTCCCAGGGCCAGTCCACTGCAGATGGTGAATCCGGAGCCGGCCAGGAATCGGGCAAACTCCCGGGCATTGTCCCGTCCGGACGAGGTCGGGTTTCGGCTACCGACGACCGCAAGCTGGGGTTGCAGGAGCAGTTCCGGGTTACCGATCATATAGAGAATCGCAGGTGGATCGTCGATCTCTCTAAGCAGCTGGGGGTAATCGGGATCGTTCAGAGTGATCGCCTGGTGGCCCGGCTGCTCCAGCCACTTCAGGCTGGTCTCGATACGCTGTGGATCGGGATTGCTGAGCCGTTCGACGGTTGCCGGGGGTAGCGACAGGGCGGCCAGCTCATCGGGGCTGGCCGTGAGTATGGCTTCGGCGCTACCAAATCGTTCGATAAGCCGTTTGAAGTAGCGATTGCCGATGCCCGGCGTATGGGAGACCTGGAGCCAGGCATCCAGTGTGTCTGATGTGTTTGGCGGCATATCGTCCATGATGCCTGAGATCCTCCAGCAGGTTAAGCGGCCGGCGCGTGATGAGGCGCCGGCAATCGACCGATCAATTTACGGGTGGTCGTACCCAGTCAAGAATATGCAGCGGTTTCGTGGCATTCATCACCAGTGCGAAGCTCACCTTCTCAAAGCTGCGAAAAACCATCAGGTGACCGGCTTTCTCGAGTGGTAATTTAACTTTTTCACCCCGCCCTATGACGATGTCGCGGATCTCATTACCGCCCTGCAGAATCTCCAATACGTGTCCTGCCTCCAGGCCCACATTGCTGCCCTTATTGATGACCACTACATTGTATTGGCCGATTTGGGAGACACCGTTGAGTACCGAGATGATCCGGCCTTCGATCGGCATATCCGGCACTCTGGGCTGAAAATCGATCAGCGGCTCTTCTTCCATCACCTTGATCAAGCGGTCGCCGATAATCGCTTCCTGAGTGGAAGTGGTGATCAGCAGTTTGGCCGGGTCACCGGTGCGTTTGAGTTCAGAGCTGCCCACATAGACCGCTTCATAGCCAAGGGTATCCCCGGTATCCGGATCTTTGTAAGGCTTTTCAGGTCTAACGATGGCGTACTGATTCGGCTGCTCCTCCATGATGCTGCGGGCATAGTAGCTGATGCCTGCGCCACCTACGATGTGGTCATCCAAAAAGTGGACGATATAGGGGGCTTTTTCCAGCTGGTCTTCATCGACCACGTAGGGACGGGTCAGAAACGGTGCGATGGCATCGATGGGAATGGTCGGGATGGCCTGATCAAGCGGTGTGGCCCGAACTCTCGGAGAGAGCTTGCCTTTGCGGTCCAATTTCAGGATCGGGCGACCATCCAGATAAGTCAGTACCAACTCATCACCCGGATAGATCAAGTGGGGGTTTTCAACCTGGGGATTGACATACCACACCTCCGGCCATAACCAGGGATCACGCAGGAACATCGAGGAGATATCCCACAACGTATCGCCCTTGACGACGGTATAGCGTTCCGGGTGGGTTGGGTTGAGCGCCACGTGGTCAGCGGCCAGCGAAGCGAAGGAGAGCAGCAAGCCGCTGATGACTCCGATGAGTTTGTTGTTAAAATGTAACATGACTATTCCCTTGGGTGCGATACGGAAACGCTTCGAATTGGTGAGGGTAGAGGCTGGGGAACTCCCCTGCTACTGCCGCTACTGTCTTCGTTTCAGTGGTTGAAACCCTATGGGACAGTACACCAGTTTCCAGTATGATCATTATGTTAGCGCAATTTCTTGCATTTGTACTATAGATTTTGGATAAACCAATGGCGATTCTCGACATACTTCATTTTCCCGATCCCAGGCTACGCAACAAAGCCAAACCAGTGGCTCAGGTCGACGACTCTATACGTCGGCTGGTTGACGATATGCTTGAGACAATGTATCAGGCACCTGGTATCGGATTGGCTGCGACCCAGGTCAATGTGGCAAAAAGGGTTGTGGTCATCGATCTCTCGGAAGAGAAGAACGAGCCCCTTTGCCTGATCAATCCCGAGATTATCGAGAAAGATGGGGTTGAACAGATGGAGGAGGGGTGCCTCTCGGTGCCCGGCATTTTCGAATCCGTGAGTCGGGCGGACCGGATCCGCTTCAAAGCCCTGGACCGGGACGGGATTCTGTTTGAAAAGGAAGCCGAAGGCTTGCTGGCTGTCTGTGTTCAGCATGAGCTGGATCACCTGGATGGTAAATTGTTTGTCGACTATCTCTCCAGTCTGAAACGTCAGCGTATCCGTAAAAAGCTGGAGAAGGAGAGCCGACAGCAGACCAGTTCCGTAGCAGGTGCTCGCGAAGTAATCTGAAGCCGACCCTGAAACAATCTTCATCGGTGATCCGGGATCTGTCTGAGACCCGCATCCCAAACTTGTTAAAAAACAACTGCTAAGGACCCTTTTGGAATCCATCCCATGGCTCAGCCTCTAAAAATAATCTTCGCCGGTACGCCGGATTTCGCCGCCTCGGCCCTACAGGCTCTGCTCACAACGGAGCATCGTGTTGTCGCGGTTTACACTCAACCGGACCGACCGGCGGGACGCGGCCGAAAGGTGCAGTTCAGTCCGGTCAAGCAACTCGCCGTGGCGCACAATCTTGAGGTCTTTCAGCCAAAGACTCTGAAGGATCCTGAAGCACAGCAGATGCTGGAACAGCACCAGGCCGATCTGATGGTGGTGGTGGCCTATGGCCTGCTACTGCCCCAGGCAGTACTGGACATACCCAGGCTGGGCTGTATCAACATCCACGCTTCACTGCTGCCCCGCTGGCGGGGGGCGGCCCCCATCCAGCGCGCCATTCTGGCCGGTGATGAGACCTCTGGTGTGACCATCATGCAGATGGAGGCCGGACTGGATACCGGCCCCATGCTGAGTATTCGCAGCACACCGATCGATCCGGCCGAGACCGGTGGTTCGCTGCATGACCGACTGGCTGAATTGGGTTCAGAGGCGTTGATCGAGGTTCTGCCCGGGCTGAGTGAAGGCCGGATCGAAGCGGTACCCCAGGACGACTCCCTGGCAAACTATGCCAGCAAGCTCGATAAGGAGGAGGCCAAGATCGACTGGTCCCAGGCGGCTGTGCAGATCGATCGTCAGGTCCGCGCCTTCAGCCCCTGGCCAGTGGCTCACTGTCTGTATGGTGACAAGGTGATGAGGATCTGGAGCAGCGAGGTTGTCGGTGGTGACGGATCTGTAACCCCGGGGCAGGTGGTGGCAAGCGGAAGAGCGGGAATTGATGTGGCTACCGGGGAAGGAGTATTGCGTATCACCCAGTTGCAGATGCCCGGCAAACGGGCGATGGCGGCCGGTGACTTTCTCAATGCCCACACCATGGATGGTGTGGTGCTGACTTGATGGGGGGGCGCAAGCGACCGCCAATGACCAATCCCAGGTCGGCATCGGCCCGGGTGATTGAAGATGTGCTGAGCGGTCACTCCCTGTCTGAGTCGATTCCTAAACATAGTGCTGAAATTACTGATCCACGGGACAGTGGCTTGGTGCAGGAGATCGCCTATGGGGTGATGCGTAATTTCATGCAGCTCGACGCCTTGAGCCGACGTCTGCTCAGCAAACCCCTGAAGAGCCGGGACCGGGACGTGGCTGCACTGATCCTGATCGGGCTCTACCAACTTCTCTATCTGAGGGTGGCGGATCATGCCGCGGTGCATGAAACGGCCGGCGCAGCCAAGCCGCTGGGAAAAAAATGGGCAGTGGGACTGATCAATGGTGTTCTACGAAATTTTCAGCGTCAGCAGGAGAGTCTGCTGAAAGCGATCGCCGATCAACCGGAGGTGGCCTATGACATGCCCCTCTGGTTGCTGGACATACTGCGTGAACAGTGGCCGGACGAATGGCCATCGCGGGTTAGGGCACTGAACCAACGTCCACCGATGAGTCTGCGGGTCAATCTGGCTAAAGCAAGTTTGGCGGACTATCAGCAGAGACTGCAGGAGATGGGTATAGTCGCGGAGATCATACCCTACATCGAGTCAGGCCTGACGCTGCAGCAACCCATGGATGTCACCCGATTACCTGGATTTGAGCAGGGCTGGGTGTCGGTTCAGGACGGTGCTGCCCAGCTAGCAGCGGAGTTGCTGGACCCTCAACCCGGGGAGCATGTGCTGGATGCCTGTGCCGCACCGGGTGGCAAGAGTTGTCACATTCTGGAGCGGCAGCCAACAGTCCGTCTGACCGCCGTCGACCTCAGTGCCGAGCGGTTGCAGCGGGTGGAGGAGAATCTGACCCGGCTCGATCAGCAGGCAGAAGTCGTGGTGGGTGATGCGGCGCATCCTCAGGGGGATTGGGCAGAGCGGCAATATGATCGGATCCTACTGGATGTGCCCTGTTCAGCCACCGGTGTGATACGACGACACCCGGACATCAAGCAACTGCGCAGAGCATCGGATATCCCGGCGCTGGTGAAACTGCAGGGAGAGATTTTGAGCGCTGTCTGGCCCCTGTTGAAGGTGGGTGGCCGGATGCTCTATGTCACCTGTTCAATCCTGGCTGATGAGAATCATCGCCAATTGAGTCGTTTTCTTGCCGAACAGCCGGATGCCCAGGTTCTGTCGCTGGAGGTCGAGTGGGGAGAGGCCAGCGACCTGGGGCGGCAGATCCTGCCTGGCGTGGATGGTATGGATGGGTTTTTCTATGCAGCTTTGGTAAAACAGCCGCAATGAAACGCACAACTCTCCTACTGCTGATGCTGTTGATCGGGTTTACCGAGGCTCACGGCGCCAGTTTTTTGGTCAAGGAAGTGCAGATTAATAAAGTGGATAACGGCTATCGGCTGAATGCGCGCATCGACTATGCCTTGAGCGACAAGGCGCATCAGGCTTTGAGCAACGGTGTTCCGTTGACCCTGAAGGTGCAACTGGTGGTGGAAAAGGTCTGGCGCGGATTCTGGGAGCCCAGTCCGTTTCACCAGACCCTCTGGTTTCAGATTCGCTACCATGCCTTGACCGAACTCTATCGCGTGGTGGATATGCAGTCCGGTGATGAACAGAACTTTGTCACCCAGGAGGCGGCGCTCTATGCGCTAGGGGAGATCAATAATCTGCCGCTGGTGCGCCTGGTGCAGCTGATTCCCGGTGAGGCCTATCAGTTACGCTTGCGGGCCGATCTGGATATTGACTCCCTGCCGTTACCGCTGCAGCCATTGGCCTATCTTGGCGGTGGCTGGAAACTAACAACCGGATGGTCCCAATGGCCCCTTCAACCCTGAGTCGTTTACGTCTGGGCGGACTCTCAGTCGGCCTGCTGCTGATCCTGCTGCTGGTCAGCCTGCATCTGATGAGCAGCGCTGTGCAGAACTCCGCTGAGCTCAGTCGCTATTTCGTACCGCTGCTGATCTTCAACCTGGCCGGTATGTTTGTGCTGTTCGTGTTGATCACCTACAACTCGATCCGCTTGATACGCCAATATCTCAGGCACAGTGCAGGCTCCCGACTTACCCTGCGCATGGTGTTGATCTTCACTCTGATCGCGCTGACGCCGGTCGGTGTGGTCTACTACTACTCCTTCAGCTTTTTGCAGGGGGGTATCGACAGCTGGTTCGATGTGCAGATTGATCAGGCGATGGAGGATGCCCGGGAGCTGGGTCAGGCCTCCCTGGCGCTCAACCAGCGGGTCTGGCTGAAATATACCGAACAGCAGTTGCTGAGTATCGCCGATACCTCCGAGTCGGCCCTTTCGCTGACTATTGCACGACTGCGTCAGCAGTCCGGCGCCCTGGAGTTGTCACTGAGTGATCCCGGTGGACAGATTATCGCCTACTCCAATGCAGTGGCAGACGAGCTGGCGCCGGCCAAACCGGACGACTACATCATGCAGCGCCTGCGCGAGGGTAACAGCTATGTGGGTCTGGCGCGGGACAAGGATGAACTGATGATCCGGGTGGCGGTGGCCGATCCGCTGGGCAGACCGTTGATCATTCAGGGGCTCTACCCGGCATCGGAACGGGTCAGTGTGCTCTCGGAGAAGTTGGAGCTGGCCTACAACCGCTACAAGGAGCTCTCCTTTTTGCGCCAGTCACTAAAACGGAATTTCTCCCTGACCCTCTCTCTGGTATTGATCTTCGCGGTACTCTCTGCGGTTTGGGCCGCCTTCTTCTCCGCCCGTCGACTGGTTGCGCCGATTGCCAACATCGCGGCCGGTACCAAGGCGGTTGCCGGCGGTGACTACGATCGTCAGCTGCCGGTTCCCCGCCGTGCCGATGAGCTGGCCTTTCTGGTCGCCTCCTTCAATGCCATGACCCGGCGAATCCGTCAGGCGCGGGATCAGGCGGATCGAAGTCAGCGTGAGGTGGAAGGTCAGCGGGCCTATCTCGAGACCGTGTTGGCGCGACTCTCTTCCGGGGTGCTGACCTTCGACGCGCAGCGTAAATTGCGTACCGCCAACCCGGCGGCAGGCAAGATTCTCGGGGTCAACATGAATCAGGTGGCCGGGGAGCCGATCGGCAACCTGGGCTTGGATTCTCCCATCCTGAGACAGTTTGCCGATGGGCTCGAGGCACCCTTGGGTGAGATGGAAAACGAGTGGCGGGGAGAGTTGACCATGTTCGGTGGGGAGGGGCGTAAAGTGCTGATCTGCCGGACCACGCCGTTTGCTCAACCGAATGGCCGAATCGGCCACATTGTGCTGTTTGATGATGTCACCGCGCTGATCCGTGCTCAGCGCGATGCGGCCTGGGGTGAGGTGGCCAGACGTCTTGCCCATGAAATCAAAAATCCCCTGACCCCGATACAGCTGTCTGCCGAGCGATTGAGACATAAGTATCTCAAAAGTATGCCGGAGCAGGATGCCCAGGTCCTGGATCGGGCCACTCACACCATTGTGCAGCAGGTTGAAGCGATGAAGAGTATGGTGAATGACTTCTCGGAGTACGCCAAGCCGCCGCAGATGGCTGCCAAACCGGTAGAACTGGAGCACCTGGTTAGCGAGGTGTTTGATCTCTATCGGGGTAACCAGAAGATCAAGTTTGATGTGGAGATGAGTGCCGAGCAGGCTCGTGTGGAAGCCGATCCGTTGCGTATCAGGCAAGTGGTGCATAATCTGCTGAAGAATGCGGTTGAGGCACTTGAAGGTATCCCGGATGCTCAGGTGAGTCTGATCTCAAAAGTGGTGAAGCGGGATGAGCATCCCAACTATGAGTTGCGGGTACAGGATAATGGCCCTGGGATTCCCCAGGAGATGATGCAGCAGCTGTTCGAACCCTATGTTACAACCAAGCAGAAGGGTACCGGGCTGGGGTTGGCAATCGTCAAGAAGATTGTCGAGGAGCATGGCGGTATCATCTGGGCTGAGAATTGCGATAAGGGTGCCTGCCTGGTGATGCAGTTGCCAATGTTGGTGGCTGTTGACACAAATCCAATTAGCCCTGTTGCCCCTGAAAATGCGCCAATCAAGGCGCGAGGAGAGAAGTTTGGTAGTTCCAAATGAACGACGAGCAACGCGAAGTGACGCATTTTCAGGGGCGACCCGGAGGGCTGGGGCTATTTTTCCGCCCAGCGGCGTTATCATTCGCTCATGTAGAATAACTACACGACGCTCATTCTGCCTTGCTGGGCGAAAAAAGAGTCCCAGCAGTGCCGATTGGATTCGTGTCAACAGGCCCTGGGAGAGTCAAGTATGAGTAAGGCCTACATCCTTGTGGTGGATGATGAGCCGGACATTCGCAATCTTGTCAAAGAGATTCTGCAGGATGAGTCCTATGAGGTTTCCATGGCGGAAGATGGCAAGAGTGCACGACAGGCTCTGCGGGAGCGTCGGCCGGAGTTGATCTTGCTCGATATCTGGATGCCGGATATGGATGGCATCACACTGCTCAAAGAGTGGGGTGAGGATGACGTGCTGCCCTGTCCGGTGATCATGATGTCCGGTCACGGCACGGTGGAGACGGCGGTGGAAGCGACCCGGCTCGGTGCCTATGACTTTCTTGAGAAGCCTCTCTCTCTGGCCAAGCTGCTACTCACTGTGGAGCGGGCGCTGGAGGCTGAGCAGCTCAAACAGGAGAACGTCGGGCTGCGCAAGCATGTCCACGCGGTACATGAACCGACCGGTAGAAGTACCGTGATGCAACGTCTCAGAGAGCAGGTGAAGCGTATCGCCCAGCACGATACCTGGGTGCTGGTGACCGGTGAGCCGGGCAGTGGCCGGGAGACCCTGGCCCGCTATCTGCACTCGCAAAGTCTGCGTCGTGACCGTCCCTTCGTAGAGGTCAATGTCAGTGCCATCGTCAAGGGCAATGCCGCCCAGGAGCTGTTCGGCAGCGAAGAGGATGGGCGCATCCACTACGGCAGGCTGGAGCAGGCCGTGGGCGGTACCCTGTTTCTCGATGAAGTGACGGACATGGATCTGGAGGCCCAGTCGCAGCTGGTAGGCGCTCTGGACACCGGACGCTTCATGCGGGTCGGTGGCAGCGAGCCGGTGAGTATCGATGTGCGTATCATCGCTGCCACTCAGCACAACCTGGAAGAGGCGGTGCAGGGCGGCACCTTCCGCGAGGATCTCTTCTATCATCTGAATGTCGTACCCCTGCATGTGCCGCCGCTGCGGGAGCATGCGGAGGATGTGCCGGAGCTGCTCAACTTCTACGTGGACTGGTATGTAACCCATGAGAAACTGCCCTACCGGCACTTCAACGTGGGCGCCCAGAACACCCTGCGCAACCACCCCTGGCATGGCAATGTGCGGGAGCTGAAAAACCTGGTGCAGCGGTTGTTGATCCTGGGTGCCGGCAGCGAGATCTCCCAGGAAGAGGTGGAGTCGTCGATGGGTGCACCGGAGCTGGGTGGCTCTCTGGTCGGTCCGGAATCCCCGGTCTCCCTGGATCAGCCTCTGCGTCAAGCCAGAGAGGAGTTCGAAAAGGTCTACCTGGAGTATCAACTCAAGCAGCACGAAGGCAATATCTCACGCATGGCGAAAGAGGTGGGCATGGAGCGGACACATCTCTATCGCAAGCTCAAGTCGTTGGAGATTGAGTTCAAGGATAAGCGCTGAAATCCCGATTCATACACAGGGGATGTGGGTACGCTGATTGCGTTCGATGGCCCCACTTAAATCGACGTGAATGGTGTCATTCTCAGTTATGCCTGGAATCTTGACGATGACGCCACCGGCTCTACAACCTTTCTCTGTGAACGATATCGACAACGTCACCATCGGACTGCTGGTCACCGGTGAGTTTAGGGTAACCGGTAGTGACATATGCTGACAGAGATAACACATCAATCGCGGGATATTCCAGTGTCGATAAGGATCAGTCGAGTTTCATCAACAACAGCTGGCTCGATGTTCACGGTGCCGGAGCCCAGTGCAGTGATCAGAAAGGTGGCGACTCCAGGGCCTATACCTATGTTACGGATGGCTAATGATTCGGTATCAGTCCCCAGGGGGGATGCTACCCGTATGTATAACTGTGTATGCCTGGCCAGGGATGCACTTCAAAGCGCCTTGTTGATAAACGAGATGTACTCCCGCGAACAAAAAACGCTCGATACATAGTGGAAAGTATCAGTGTAGTGAATAGCTTGGTCATATAGCTCCCCTCTCCCCTTGTGGGAGAGGGGGCGATAGCAGCGCTATCCTATCGTTCAGCAATCTGTAGTTGTTGTTGATGGGTAGGTGTGATTTGCACCGATACAGCAAAAACGCTTCGCGTACACCCTCTCCCCAACCCCTCTCCCGTAAAGGGAGAGGGGCTTTCAGGCTTGGTGTCTGTTTTTATTCATGACCTTGATCGTCAGCCGCCAGGTTAAGCCAGTCAGGAAAGTCCAGGGGAAGCGGCGTGGCTTGCGCCTCTGTTGTCGAATGGGCGAGCTCTCTGCCAAAAGCATGGATATGTTGAATGCGCTTTTCCGACAGCGGGTGGGTGCTGAAAAACTCCGGTAGTTTCATTGCGCCTTCGGCCTCCTGCAGGACCTCGAACAGCTGGTCTGCGCCCACTACATTGCCATAAAGTGCCATCAGAGTCTTGAGTGCGGTTTTGTCCGACTCGCGCTCCTGATCCCGGCTGAAGGTCAGTGAGGTGACCAGGCCTGTGTTGCTGACGATCTGGTCGGCCATCTTGTCACCCATTGTGCCGCTGAGCATGGAGAGGGCCAGCCCGATAACAACCCCACGCCCAAGACTGCGGATCGGGTGACGGTGTTTGACATGGGCAATCTCATGGGCGAGCACCATGACCAGTGCATTTTCGTTCGGCAGTTTTTCTAGTAGACCGCGAAACATATAGACATGACCACCGAGTGTGGCGAAGGCATTGACAGTGTCGTCATCCACATAATGAACAGTGATCGTCATCTCTTCCGGTAATGACTGAGCTTTGACTATCTGTTCGGTCAGTGCTTCGAGATAACCCTGCATGGGGCCAGGGTCCGATTCCGCCAGCAGTTCCTTCGAGGCAATCCGCTGCTCAACTTCGAAGGGAATGTGATGGGCCAGTTTGTCGGCGAAAAAACCCAGTAAAAGAACAGCTGCCACTATCAGACCAAGCACCCCGGCTGTGAGCATGAAGAACTCTTTTAACGGGTGTTGTTTGCTGGTATTGATCCCTTCAGGAATCTGTGGGTTGCTGTATTTCATGAGGCTTTTTATTGATCTGTCTTCAAAGCGGTACCGTAGGCCAGAACTTCGACAGAACCGATACTGTTGCCTCGTCCCTTATGAATGCTGGAAGTCTCCAGCTTAACGTTGAAGACGATGTCAGCATGGAGTTTTTCAGCCTCCGCCTTCATGCGCAATATGGCTTCCCGTCTGGCACGATCGACCAGGCTCTCATAGGAGGTGACCCGGCCACCTACCAAATTTCTCAGTGTGGCAATGAAGCGTTTGAAATAGTCCACCGAGACCACCACACTGCCACTGACCAAGGCTGCATCTCTACTGCCTTCATTCATCGGGGGAAAGCGGGAGGTGACTGCCGGTATATGACGCAGTGTATTCTCCCTGGCGATTATGGATTTGTAATGCCTGCTTTCAGCGTAGCTGCCGAAGCCATATCCCAATGCCAGCAGGGTGACCAGAATAATCAGATCGATCATGCTTTCACTCCAGGACTACAGCAGTTCCATAGGCGAACAGTTCAGCCGCCCCGGCGGCAACGCTCGAAGTGGAAAAACGTACATTGAGAACCGCATTGGCGCCCACGGCTTCCGCCTGTTCGATCATCCGTTCCATCGCCTCGGCGCGGGACTCCTGAAGCAGTTCCGTATAACCTTTCAGCTCACCACCAAAAATGTTTTTCAGGCCGGCCATGATATCCCGCCCGACATGTTTGGCGCGTACAGAGCTGCCCTGAACCAGGCCCAGGTGCTGCACGATCCGCTTGTCCGGGAGAATCTCGATATTCGTCACTATCATCATCGTTCCTTATTGAAGTGCTATGAATGCGGGGTTTAAGACCTGCACATAGATTGCCTGCTGGAGGTTTCAATTGCCATCAATTAATTAAACTGCAATTAATTGAGTGGTTGAATGGGTGTGAAACGAGACGAATTTGTCTAGGGCCTGTTAAAGGCTCTGCTCTATCGGAGTAACGGCAGGTTATGACTCAATCTCATCGGTAAGTGATTGCCATTGATCCAGTTGGTCCAGCATGCCGAGCGTCTGCAGGTACTCCCTGTCCAGCGGTGAGGTTTCCGCTGTCTCTGTGCCATGCTGGTGAATCAATGCATTGGCAGTATGTACGATGGTCAGAGGGCTGAATGTCTTTTCGGCTTGCAATGAAGGCAGGTTGTGCAGTGCCACGGCTTCGACCACAGATTCGGGTAATCCCCACAGCCCCAGCAGATAGGCGCCAACCGTGCCGTGTGTTGCGCCGAAGATATCAACTTCAGCGCTGGTGCGGGATTGCTGTTGATCTATCAGTAGCGACTCCATTCGGCTGTAATCCTCAGGCAGGTTAAGCGCCAGGATCAGCTTACCGATATCGTGCAGCATTCCAGCCAGCAGACAATCCTCAATGAGGGTTTTCTCCATCCCCTGCAGATTGGCGATCTGTTTGGCGAGTGATCCGACTTTCATACTGTGAGCCCAGAGTGAATCGAGGGAGAACTCTTTGGTCGACAATTTGTCCTGATCAAACTGTTGGAAGATACCGATGGAAAGCACCAGGGGTTTTAATATCTCCATGCCCAGCAGAGAGGCAGCATCGACAGGATTGGAGATGTGCCGGCCAAGTCCGAAAAAGGCTGAGTTGACCAGTTGCAGGGTTTTTACCGTCATTGCCGGGTCTTTGGCAATCAGTCTGCCGATGTCAGCGACGGCTGTGTTGGGATCCTGGATCAGACTGACCAGCTCATTGTAGATGGTCGGCAGACTGGGTAGTGCCCGCATTCCTGAGATCAGTGACTTCAGTTCACTCTTGCCAAGCAGGTCGCGTAAAGAAAAGGCTCGTACCAAGGTGGCCTTGAGTACTTCCACTTCGCAGGGTTTGTTCAAATACTGATGGGCAGGCCCCACGGTTTTCATCACTGTCTCCTGATCGGATTGACCGGAGAGTACAATGCGCACCACATGGGGATGGTTCTGCGCAATACGATCCAATAACTGTGCTCCATCCATACCAGGCATCCGCATGTCGGTGATCACCGCATCGATATGGGTCTCTTCGGCTTTGCTCAACGCCTCCTGACCGCTGTCGACAAACAGCATGTCCCACTGTTTTCGATAGGCCCGCAGACTGCGTCTGAGACCGGAGAGAATGTTACCTTCATCGTCTACGAACAGAATTCGTTTCTTATCCTCTGAATAGTTCAATTGATCTCTCCTGTGATCGGCAGCTTGATGATGAAGGTGGTGCCTATGCCGAGTTCCGTCTCGAAACTCAATTCTCCATCGTGTTGATCGACGATGATCTTATGGCTCAGAGAGAGACCCTGGCCAGTTCCCTTGCCAACCTCTTTGGTGGTGAAGAAAGGGTCGAAAACATGATTACGTGCATCTTCGGGGATGCCTGAACCGCTGTCGCTGATGCGTATGACACACCAGTCATCCTTCGATTCGGTGGTGATGATGATGTTGCCCAGTTCACCGCTCTCCCCAACCTTCTCTGCAATCGCGTGGGCGGCATTGACAATGATGTTCAGCAGTACCTCATTCACAGGTCCGGGAATGCATGGGACCTGGGGCAGTGCCGGTTGCAGGTCGAGCGATAGTTCCGCATGATATTTCCAGACATTTCGCGCGACCGTAACCGTGCTTTCGATCGCTTTGTTGATGTCGGTGAGTGTCTTCTCTTCCGAACCGGGGTGGGAAAACTCCTTCATCGCCCGAACGATGGTGGCAACCCGATCGACGCCATCGAGAGTCTGTTGGATCGATTTTGGGATCTCCTCCTGCAGGTACTCCAGATCCACCTCATCGATCTGCTCGTCCAACTGATCGATCTGCTCAGTGGCGATGTTGTTGGTGCGGGCCTGTTCGACCAGATTGTGTTGACTGTCGATGATCTCGGCGATGTCATCAAACGCATCACGCAGAAAACGCACATTGTCACCGACATACTGTATGGGTGTATTGATTTCGTGTGCGATGCCAGCCGCCAGCTGACCGATGGATTGCAGTTTTTGCGCTTGTTGTATCTCCGATTCCAACTGCTTCTGATCGGTGACATCATCAACAATCAACAGATAGCCGTCGCTGTGACCAGAGCTGTCGTTGTAAGGTGTAACACAGATGGATAGCAGTCGGTTGGAGCCGTTTTGTTGTTTGAAGCGCGAATCAAAACGGTCCGGTTTCTGTGAGTTGCTCAGGATGGTCTCGATCTCGTTTGAGATCTGTTTCCAGTTCCAGTCGATCGGACACTCAGCGATCGGTTTGCCTTGCACCTGCTCTGCAGTCAATTCAAAGATCGCTGCTGCCTTGTCATTCCAGTGACTGATGCGCTGCTTCTCGTCGACGCCGATAAGAATGGAGGTCAGGGATGAGAGCAAGCGACTGTTTTGCTGGTGAGCCAGTGCCAGTTGATCATTGGTTCGGGCGCGCTCGATGATGCCGGCCAGTGTATCGGCAACGCCTTGCAGGAAAACGATCTCATCCTCTTTCTGTAGATGTCCCTCTCTCAGATAGAGCGTCAGTACACCCAATACATCGCCCCGGGAGAGGATAGGCACAATATAGTGACCATGGGGGGACATGCCCTCGGTCCTGTTTTCATGACGCTCGTCGATACAGTCGGTGAACTGAATCTCGCCTGTCTCGGCGGCACGGCCGCAAAGGCATTGACCAAATTCGACACGTTGACAGAGCTCGACGAGTTCCGGGTCGAGATTGGTGTGGGCCATCATCCAGAGTTGCTTGTTGTCGCTGTTGCTGACCAGGATGGCTCCTTGATGCAGCATATCGGTGAGTGGCGCGGAGAGAATCACATCAAGGCACGCCTTCAGCAGCTGGTCAAAAGGCATCTTCTTGAGTGAAAGACTCAGCAGGGTATTGAGTACATGATGGGTGCGGCTCTGTTGATGAAGATTGCTGTAGGTGTGGTATCGCTTGATCGCATATTCCACCATCCGCTTTAGCGAAGCTTCATCCATCTCCCCAACAAACAGACACTCGTCAGCACCCTCGCCAACCCACATGGCAGCCAGCTCGGGATCTTCATATTTCATGGTGGCAATAATCGGTGCGTAGGAGAAGGCATCACGCAGGGAGCGTATGGCTGAGGGTGTGGGCATATCGGCCAGGCCGGTGTCGAGCAGAATCAGATCGTAATGGGTCTGACTGATTTCATGCAGGGCATCAGCGAGTAGCTCGACTATATTGTGCTCGATCTTCTGTTGGGCGTCCATTCGTTGAAGCAGGTCCTTCATCTCCTCGGCACTGTCCGGGTCATCATCCACCAATAGGACCCGAATGTCATTGCTATGCTGAGAGATATCATGGGGCATAGAGATGGTTACTCCTGTGCGCCGCCACAATATCCAATGTGGCTAAAACCTGATGGCTCGATACAAGCCAGTGTCAGTTGTTCCTATGATAAAGAGCAGCTAAACCTCCTGAGCGCTAAACAGTTTATCGGCTTAACTAGACAACTTCTTTAGTCTTAACCGATAAGAGTTTTTTATGGTAAAAGCCCTATTCTTCAAATGGTTATGCAAAAGTTGTGCGGCCTAAAAACCAAGCAAAGAGCCATGGTTCTATCTGCTTGATTCTAGCAGTTGCCTTCCGTTCATGAATGAAGTGAATTACATTCTGTGTGTCTGTTATTTGAAGGAGCGTAACCAAAGATAAGCTTGGATTGAGTGAACGATTTATGCCAGATGTAGATCGCAGACTCTTGCTGGTAGGTAGCCACTGTCATCGGGGTGATCCGGTTTCCATCTGCGACGCGAATTTCTGAAATATATGGATGAATCTCTGCTGGAATGTGCGTAGATAGTTATCCCGGCGATAGCCGATCTTGGTCACTTCCCATGGGAAAAGCTGGTTCAGGGGTTTCATCACCAGGTCATTGTCTTTGTCCTGTTCATAAGCCAGGTCGGCAATGATGCCGATACCCAGGCCTTTCCGCACATAAGTTTTGATCACGTCTGTATCGGTGGCGCTCAATACCACATGGGGAGTGAGTGCCGCTTTGCCGAAGGTCTGATTGAGATGGTTGCGACCGGTGAAGCCGTCAAGATAGCTGACGATCGGGTGTTGGAGCTGAGCCGCACCCTGCGATGGTTACAGGCTAGTGGCAGTTACCAGGCCAGGCGCATATCCCAGCTGTATTGACGATCTTCCGGCAGCACCGGAGCGGTTTCTGGATCCACCTCCCGATAGACATTCACTGCTGGTGTGACATTGGCGTCACGGCCGTGAATGAAGTCCTGATCCTTCACGATCGCCATGTAGGCCTTGTTGAGGGTCAGGGCGCGCTCTGCACTGGGGGTGATCAGTTCATAGACGTCGGCCGCCGAGACCTTCTCTTCGTTGACATTGCCATCCTCATTGAACCACTTTTCGATGATCTCCGGGTTCTCCCGGAACTCATTACCGCCGCCGGCGATTTTCAGGTAGTTGAGGATCTCCCCTTCCGTATTGCCCACGTTCGGCGCATCCTGCATTCCCTGCAGATCGATATATCCCCAGCCTGCCGCTCCGGTAACCTTGCGAGGGAAGGCGAAGGTCTGGTCGATGGTACTGCCGATGCTGGTGTGACAACCCATGCAGAAGAGGGTCTCCTCCTCGCTCTGTTTGCGCAGATGGCCGTCTGCCGCTTCGATAAAGCCTAACACCTGCCAACCGAAACCGTTGTCCAGGCCGTCGTCGCCGCGGGAGACGAAGTTGGGCAGATTGCCATCGAGTTTCTCCTGTTTCTCATTGCCGTACTGAGAGAGCAGGGCCGGTGCCGAGTAGAAGGTATGCTTGCGCATATAGCGTACCTCTTTCATACGTGCCGGAATGTTGATCGACATATCTTCAGCCAGGCCCACGTAACGCACGGTATGCAGAAACTCGGTATTCTCCGGGTAGAGCATGGGTGTTACGCTGATTCCCGAGGCGTTGCCCACATAGAAATCAGGACGCTCTATCTCTTCAACGACACCAAGCTGTCCGTCACCGTTGAGGTCCATACAGAAACTGTTTTCATCCACCGGCGGCAGGGAGATCTGCTGCAGATCCTGTATCGCCGCTTCAATGATGGCGAGATTAGCAATGTAGGTATCCCGGGAGTAACCGCTGCCGTTACAGCTCTGCTCGCGGAACTCCGCGGGGAGCCGGATCATCACGTCATCGGTGGATCCGTTGGCCGGCCAGAACGTGCTGGGCAGGGGCTTGTAGTTGAAGGCCACCCAGTGGCTGCCGTCCAGGGCGAATCCCTGTTGATCGAACGCACCGGCCCCCAGGTGGAGGTTCTGAATGGCCGGTACCGGGCCATTCCAGGATTCGCTCTGCAGCTGTTCGATCAGGGTCGTGTAGTTGTCGGTGTAGATATAGTCGATGACCTCCTGGTCACTGATCTGAGCAACCGCTTCCGAGCGGTCTTCGAACAGATTCTGCCAGTGGTTGGTCACGCCGATCTCAGAGAATGAGTATTCCGCCTGCAGTGCGGCATCATCCATGGTGTTCGGTCGGCTGCCGAAAGTATAGGACTGGTGACAGGTCATGCAGGGATTATGGGTCGCCTCATGCTTGGTGTAGCACTGGGGAGGGACGATCGCCTCCTGGTTGTAGACCAGACCGGTCTCCTCCGGGCGCAATGTGCCGGCGGGGGATTTTGCATAGTCGGTTGGGAAGCTCAGCGAGTGGTTCTGGTTGTCACTCTGATTGTCAGAGTCACTCGAACCACCGCATCCGCTGAGAGAGACCATCACCAGGATAGGAATCATTGAAAATAGTGCTTTCATTCGTAATCTCCTAAACGCAAAAGGGGGGCGGCATCAGCCACCCCCCAACTTCCTTGGTTGTGCAATCTACCTCAGATGATTAGATTGCTGGATCATCGAATACCCAGACCACGTTGTTCTCGTGGTTGCCGGTATCCTCACCGATCAGTACCCGACCGTCGTCCATGATCAGCAGGTTGTCAGGATTGGAGATGTTATTGACGTTACACTCGTTGACCGAGCGGTCAGCGTAGTAAGGACCACCGACAATCGCCGGTACCATGGTCATCACATCAACCTCACCGGCGGCGTTGCGCATCAGCTTCATGCGGTAGACAACACCACACTTGCCGTTGTCGCCATTCAGCTGAATGGCGCCTTCGTCGTCGCTCATGGTCGCGTCGAAGCTGGACATGGCCATGTACATGTAGGCCTGGTCGCCGTCAGCCGCGCCGCCGTTCCACCAGGTCGAGGCCAGGTTGTAGTTGATGTTGACACCTTCCATCTTGCGGAACTCCCCGGTAGCGCCCAGAGCAACAGCCGCTTTGCGGCTCTCCAGGTAGGCGACACGGTCATCGCTGAAGGGGTTGGCGTCGACAGTGACGTCCTCGTCACAGCTCAGGTCGGCACCCGATTTGGACTCGGCCCAGTCACAGACCTGCTCATCGGTGATGTAGTTACCATCGGCAAAGGTGCCGTCGAAGGAGGCGATGGCCGCTTCAATCTGCGTTTCGCCCATGCTGGCCAGTTCGATCCACTCGATGCCGAGCGCCGCTTCGGCGGGATCATTCACGCCCGCAGCCTGAGTGATCTGTGCGGCATACAGGGTTCCCGCACTCATGTCGCCGGCCACATCAGCGACGAACTTGAAGAACACAACGCCGGTACCGTCGTCGCTAAGGAAGACCGTTCTGTCGTCAGGCATGACAACCGAGTTCTCATGCGAGAAGCGACCCATGGTCTCCAGCTTGTTCACAGTCACGTTGGCAACCGCAGCATCGGCAGCGTTGCCGATTTCTACGATGTAGCCGTAACGGTATGGGTTCGGCCAGTCACCGCTACCATCTGTGGGATATCCCAGGTAGGTGGCCAGAGACTGTGGATTGCTGAAGTACTCGTAGTCAGGATTGAACCAGTCTGAGGTGTCATCAAAGTAGAGCTCTTCGGCAGACATTGGGGTGTTCCAGGGGCTGACGGTACCGAAACAGTTGACCCAGGTGCCGCCGACACCGGAGAAATCGATCATGCCTTCCTGGGTGATGTTGCCGTAACCGCTATCGGTCAGGCCACTCACCTGGATACGGCTCATGCTGCCGGGACGATCCTCCCAGTTGGTGTAGACGTAGAAGCCGCCATTACCGTCAGAGACAACGCCGTTGAAGTCAGGGTCGTTGGAACTCTTGATCTGGGTGGCGCCATCGGCAGTCATGATGTCGCCCATGGCCAGGCCATCATCCAGACTGTCGCCCTGTTGTGCGAGTACCTGGTAAGAGCCGACGGCGGTCATGACCACCTCTTTCTGGGCAGTACTGACCGGCAGGTCGAGTGCGCCGAAGTTCTCAGGCAGAGCAGAGAAATCCTGGCCGACGATGACACCTACGGTGCCTTTGTCGAAGACTTTACCAGCCGCATCGGTGGTGGTATTGCTGCTGCTGGGATGCTGAACGTTCAGGAACAGGGTGTTGTCACTGTTGAGATAGAGGCCGGTGAACTCCGCATCCAGTGGAGCGGTCGCCAGGCGCTTCAGACCCAGGGGAACATAGTTGGTAATACCGTCAGCACCATCGGTGCCGTTGGTGCCGTCAACACCGTTTTGACCATCGACACCGTCGTCGCCATCATCACCGTCACAGCCGGTAAGTAGCAGAGATGAACATAAAATAGCGGCCGTGATGGATGCCGGCAAAGCTAACAGACGAAATGATTTCTTTTGCAACATAGAATATGCTCCCCATTAAGGCGTAATACTTGTAAGCCGCGTGCATTCTAGGTAGCAGGCATTGCGAAACGGTGTCATATTAGTGGTGTTTTTATGAATGCTATATTTCATTCGTATGTATCCGGCAGTGAGGGCCGGTTGTGGGTTTGCAGCCGATCGTTCAAGTCGACTCAGGTAGCTGGACAGAATGTGACCGATAATTTGCAGGCCTTTATCAACAACACCCGATGAAAAAATGAAAATAATTATTCTCGGTGCCGGTCAGGTTGGACGCTCGGTTGCCAATGCATTGGTCAGCGAAGCCAATGACATCACGGTGGTTGACCAGAACCTGGACCTGCTGACTGAACTGCAAAACCGTCTTGATCTGGGCACGGTCAGGGGGCATGCCGGTCACCCGGATGTGCTGCGCCGTGCCGGGGCGGAAGATGCGGATATGATATTGGCGGTCACCAACAGTGATGAGACCAATATGGTGGCCTGCCAAGTGGCCTATACGGTGTTTCATACCCCCACCAAGATCGCCAGGGTTCGCGCCCAAGGCTATCTCGACTACCCGAAACTGTTCGAGAAGCCAGGCTTTCCAGTTGATGTGTTGATCAGTCCTGAGCAGTTGGTGACCGACTACATCCTCAAGCTGATCGAGTACCCCGGTGCTCTGCAGGTGCTTGATTTTGCCGATGGGCGGGTGCGGCTGGTGGGCATCAAGGCGTTTTATGGTGGTCCCTTGGTGGGCAATGAGCTTTCAACCCTGTATGAGCATATGCCCAATGTGGATGCCAGAGTGGCGGCCATCTACCGGGAGGGTGAGGTGATCCAGCCCCAGGGGGATACGGAGATCAAGGCGGAGGATGAGGTCTTCTTCATTGCCGCAGCGGAAAATATCCGCTCGGTGATGAGTGAACTGCAGAAACTGGAAAAGCCCTATAAACGACTGATCCTGGCCGGTGGCGGCAATATCGGCCGACGGCTGGCCTCCTCGCTGGAACAGAAATACCGGGTCAAACTGATCGAAAACACTCAGTCCCGGGCACGGGAGATCGCAGAACGTCTCGATATGACCATTGTGCTGCATGGGGATGCGGCGGATGAAGATCTGCTGCTGGAGGAGAACATCGAGAACACCGATGTGTTCTGTGCTGTCACCAACGATGACGAGGCCAACATACTTTCGGCGATGCTTGCCAAGCGTCTCGGCGCGGCACGGGTGATGGCGCTGATCAACCGCCCCTCCTATGTGGATCTGGTGCAGAGTGGGATCATCGATATCGCCATTTCTCCGCAACAGGCCACCATCGGTACCCTGCTGACTCATGTGCGGCGGGGCGATGTGGCCCAGGTTCACTCACTGAGGCGTGGTGCGGCCGAAGCGATCGAGGCGGTTGCCCACGGAGATCGCAGCTCATCCAAGGTGGTTGGCCGGGTGATTGAGGAGATCAAACTGCCCAAGGGCACAACTATCGGTGCGGTGGTGCGAGGCGAAGACGTCTTGATCGCCCATCATGACACCATGATCGAGAGTGGCGATCACGTGATCCTGTTCCTGGTGGACAAGCGAAAGATCCATGAAGTGGAAAAACTGTTCCAGGTCGGTGTGACCTTTCTATAAGGGCCTGTCTGTAAGATGCATCTGTTTGTGGTACAGCGAATATTGGGTGTGTTGCTGATGGTGTTCAGCCTCACCATGTTGCCGCCCCTGGCGATCTCTGTCTGGGTGGATGATGGTGCGCTGATCGGTTTTACCGATGCCTTCATCGTAACCCTGGGTCTCGGGGTGGCCTTCTGGGCGCCGGTGCGCAATCGGCATCAGGATCTCAGGGTGCGGGATGGCTTTCTGGTGGTGGTGATGTTCTGGGTGGTGCTCGGCCTCACCGGCTCCCTGCCGTTCATGTTTGCCGAGAGCTTCAACATGAGTCTCACCAATGCGGTGTTTGAATCGGTCTCCGGACTGACCACCACCGGGGCGACGGTGATCGTCGGCATCGATGAGCTGCCGATGTCGATCCTCTACTATCGTCAGCAGCTGCAGTGGCTGGGTGGCATGGGCATCATCGTGTTGGCCGTCGCGGTACTGCCGATGCTGGGCATCGGTGGTATGCAGCTCTATCGCGCCGAGACTCCGGGACCGGTAAAGGATAACAAACTGACCCCGAGGATCACCGAAACCGCCAAGGCGCTCTGGTTCATCTATCTGGGGCTGACCCTGAGCTGCATGCTCGCCTACTGGCTGGCCGGCATGAAACCGTTCGATGCCCTGGGGCATGCCTTCTCAACGGTGGCGATCGGCGGTTTTTCCACCCATGATGAGAGCATCGGCTACTACGACAGCACGCTGATCGAGATGATCGCGGTGGTCTTCATGCTCCTCTCCGGCGTCAATTTTGCGCTGCATTTTCTCGCCTTTCGCCGCCGCTCACTGAAAACCTACTTCGAGGATTCGGAGTTTCGCGGCTATATCACCACCCTGAGTATCGTCATTATCCTGGTCTCCGTCGCCCTCTTCCTGATGGGCGTGTACGGTACCTGGAGCGAATCGATCACCCGCGGCATCTTTCAGGCGGTCTCCATCGGCACCACTACCGGCTTCACCACCGCCGACTACTCCCTCTGGCCAGGATTTATCTCGATCCTGTTGCTCTTTGCCAGCTTCATCGGCGGCTGTGCCGGCTCGACCGGCGGTGGCATCAAAGTGATTCGCTTTCTGCTGCTGGTCAAACAGGGGCTGCGGGAGATCAACCGTTTGATCCACCCCAATGCGGTGATTCCGATCCGGGTTGGCGGCAAGACCATACCCTGGCGCATCGTCGATGCGGTGTGGGGCTTCTTCGCCCTCTATGTGGCCAGCTTCGGGGTGATGTATCTGGCACTGGCCTCAACCGGTCTGGATCTGATGACCTCCTTTTCAGCGGTCGCGGCGAGTATCAACAACCTCGGCCCCGGGTTGGGCGATGTCGGAGCCCACTACGATAGCCTCAACGACCCGGCGAAATGGATACTCTGCTTCGCCATGCTGCTGGGACGCCTGGAGATCTTCACCCTGCTGGTGCTGTTGACCCCGGCCTTCTGGCGCAAGTAGTTAAGTAATATATTGCCGTGAATCAGCACCGATTTTCCGCAAGATTTCAAACCCCCAAACAGTAACTTCAAAAGCCCCTCTCCCTTTATGGGAGAGGGGTTGGGGAGAGGGTGGACGCGAAGCGTTACATCTGGTTACGAAAGATAAACACGCAGTGAGTCCTTCTCTTTAGCGTACTTAATTCTGATTTATCAGCGATTACAGTGCTACCTCTGAAAGCCAGATAACTACAGCGTAGCGTATCCCCTTGCCTAATCCGATAAACAACATGGCCAGGCTGAATCTGACGCCTGCCCAGCCGGCAGCCAGGCAGAGTGGATCCCCAACGATAGGCAGCCAGGAGAACAGCAACACCGGGCTGCCGTAGCGGCCGATCCGCTCCAGCGCCTGTCGCTGGTGCTGATCCTTCAGGCCCTTTCCGGGAAAGCGTTTCGCCAGCCACCAACCGATCAGCCAGCTGCTCAGACCACCCAGGGTATTGCCCAGAGTGGCCGTAAGCCAGAGCAGTTGCGCTGGATGAATGTCTTGTTGGAGATTCCAGATCAGTATGGCTTCCGAGCCGCCAGGTAGAAGTGTGGAGGCAAGGAAGCTGGATCCGAATAGGGTTAGAATGGAAGACATTGACTATGGATATGTTTTGTAACGAGAGTATGTAAATAGTGATTTACTAAAATCTGCTAAGGGATTGCTATAACCAAACAATCACCTTCCTACTTTACACAACACCGGAACCTCTAAACAGCCTTCCAATATGTTTCATTGAGAACAGTCGAGCGATAAATTCGAGTAAAGAGGTCAGTCTCTATTGCTTGGTGTGCATTTTTCGGTTGTATGGATTGGTAATTTAGTTGGGTAGCTAAGGCTTATTGGCACCAATCAGGATAGCAGGCAATTTGCACGAAATGACCAGGTTAAAAATAGTCCCTCTATCACATGAAAGGCCGTAACCCTGGAAAAATGATGATTATTTGTATAATAAATAGGCAGACAAGGAGGTTGGCGCAGATCGGTTTTCCCTCCTGTAGATCGTAGATAGATGGCAACTATTCCGTTTATCGCGGTGAAGATGGTCTGCTATCCAGTAATAATTGCAGGATAGCGGGAAGGTGTCACTTTGAACTGGGTGATTAGTCTGGATGTAAGGCAATATGCCTTTGAATACATGTTATGCATAGAAGGGAAGTATGAATAGTATTGCAATAATTGGACTACGAATTATTTCAATATACCAGATCGTTATTGGCATCAATGCCATTGCAGGTATGGGTATTGCGTTACCGATAGTTAATTCAAACTTTAAAGAAGAGCTGTCAACTCTCCAGCTTCTTAGTATAGCGATGCCATTATTGAGTGGTATTGTTATTTGGTTGTTATCAGTACCCATTTCAAAGTTTGTTATTAATAATAAAAGTACAGAAGTTAAATTGATTGATGATGTAAATATTGTGGCAGCAGGAACATTCCTAATTGGTGTATATATGGCGTTTTCACAACTTCCGACATTGTATTTCGTTATGGGTAAATACAATGAACTTGAATATGGCATGGATTCAACATCAATTATTACTGCATTAAAGCTGTCATCGATTAGTTTTGTGATTGGATTGTTACTTATGATTGGGCATAGGTTTTTTGTAGAAGTATACAAGTGGTTACGGGGGGCTGGGTAATGCATAACCTGTCGCAGCAGAAGGATGCACGTATCACTCTCGCCTCTGAGCGTAAGCGCTATGTGATTTATAGAAATGACTAAGCCAGCAGAATTAGCAAAAAGTTACATGAAATCATTTTTTGGTAATGAGTCATTGGAAAATATGGAGCCATTGTTGGCGGACAACTTAATTTTTGATGGTCCGTTTCATAAGTCCTCATCTGCAAAAGAGTACTTGGTAGCTTTGCGAAAAAATCCTCCTATAGATGTGCACTACGTCTTAGAGGAGGTTTACGAAAATCAAAACTCGGCGTGCTTGGTGTATATATTCTCAAAGGCAGGAATTCAAACACGCATGGCACAAATCTTTGAGGTTGAAGGTGAAAAAATATGTAAGATCAAACTGGTATTCGATGCCAGTGTTTTCAGATAACAGCGCATTCAAAAGGATGTGGAAATGCTTCCAAAAAAGTAGACGCCTTAATCCAACAGAAAAGAGGTAGAATGCCAAAATCAGGATTAAGAAGGATTCATCGAGACTCAGATTTGTTTAAAGGGTCAAAAGTTGGGATGTCCTTAATTTTGCTCGGTTACTTTCTTGGCTGTCTGCTCCGCACAAACTGTAAAATATCGCCTTTAAATTCGTTGTCTAGATAATCACTATTTTCAGGCTTAGAGAATGAAGATCTATAACCAAGCTCAAGCAGTTTATTTGCAAGTTTGTTTTTCCTGCCTCGCCCAGGATCTACAATTATAACTTCGCATTCTGGATTTGAATGTTCTCGAATAAAGTTAGAAAGTAATCCTATATGCTCATCCTCATACAATAGATCACTGCCAATAATTAAATCAAAACGTCCTAGGTTATCGTTGTTATCCGCCCAACCTGTTCTCTCAAAAGGAATAAGGGCATCTCCGTTAAGCTCGGAATTTCTATTTAAAAAATTTTCGGCTTCTGGGTGATAATCTGTTGCTGTAATATCCACGTGCTGCTTATTGAGCAGCAAGCTACTGAGAGCTGTGCCGCACCCAATCTCTAAAACTCGTTTAGAACCAATACCATAGTTGCAGATATGGTGTGCCAGAACCAAACTTGACGGCCAAACTACTCCGAAAATTGGCCAAGCCGCGGAAGAAATGCCTAGCTTTTCAGCGATACCCTCCGGGTCATGGAATTCCTGTTTATTCCGAAGCGTGCAAAGGTGTATATCTATTTTTCCAAACTCAATGGTTTGGTAACGTAAGCGTGGATTTGTCATTTGACCGCCTCAGTGGTTGAGCGCTTGGTCAGCTATCAAGGATAAATGACAAAACGAAGAGTCTTCAGGGTATAGTAATTGGCTAGGAAAGCAATTTATTTAAACAAATCAATCAATGAGCGCCTCTGGCAGTGCCTTCAGTCGTTTCGCTCCATTCGTCTCCATATTGAGGCGTTAGGGTTGAAAACGAAGAAAACAGAGGTAGCATGGCTAAGTTAAGTCTAAATGGATTTGGCTTTGCTCTATGTTCAGTGTATTTGATATCACTATTCATAAAGAACGTGCTATTGATTATGCTCGATAGATACTATTCGATTAGTAAATATATACGGCTTCTAAATTTGAGATTGGAAGCTGCATTGGAAGCATTGCTGTTAGTGAAGTTGCACTGTATTTACTTACAGGTGGAAGAGTAATGCATATATAACTACTAAAGTGAGAAAGTACTGAAAGTGAATCACACCAACAATTCATTACAGCAAACAAATCGAAGAATGCGATGCTGTGCAATAAATGACATACGATGAAACTAAAGGTTTGGATAAAAAGCAGGGCAGCAGATCGGGTTTTAGCGCCATTACGTAAAGAATTACTAGAGCTAATAGATCATGGTTCATCCATCATTGAAATTGGGTGCGGTACAGGTGATTTGATTTTTCAATCCGCATCAAAAATCCGAAGTGGATATGGTGTCGACCTTGATCGAGATATGATTAACTATGCCGAAGGGAAACGGCGAGAAAAAGAACTGGATCATATTACTTTTGAATGTATCAATGCTCTAAATCTATCTAATTTAAAGTATGATATTGCTACTAGTACATTATGTTTGCATGAACTATGTGAAAAAGATGCATGTAAACTACTGAGAATGATGGTGGACGTTTCAAAAAAAGTCTTGATAGCCGACTACACAAAGGCAAATTCTTTTTCGGGTAAGCTTGGCATTGGCATAGATGAATTATTTACCGGGCACTATGGTAATTACAAACGATATCGAAGAAATGGAGAAATTCCATCATACGTTTCGAAAATTGGCGCCAAAATAATTAGTGTGCAAGCAAGCACAGTAGACGGTATTTCCATATGGGTTATCAGCGATAAAATAAATGCATAACAAGCGCTTGACAACTGATTACGTTCGTTCTCCATAGAGCCTGGGCGTTTTACAATAATTCAGGGCGCCCATATAATAAGAATACTGAGTAAAAAATACCTGGTTCCAAGTTGAAAATTAGGCTGATTGTAAATTTCTTTCTATCATCACGGATTTTTAGAATTTAATTTTACACTATTAGATTGAAGCAACATGTTACAAATTCGGTGTACAGCTAAAGTCCAAAAAGAGCTCGGTATCAAGAAAAGTGAGCTCGCTGTGGTTAAACAAAGTCACACTTTGCTGGGTGACTGGTATGCCAACTTGTTTACAGTGGATAGACGTAAAACGCTAATTTTTGTAAATGAAAAAACACTGCTGTCTTTTATTCTGTTTGGCGTGAAGAAGAGGAACATTAAAAGACTTCCAGAAATATTCCTGGAGAGTCTCGATCAATTGTTAACCATCGAGGGTTTTGATGTTGGCCAAATTAATAAAGTGTTTAGCGGCTATGAAGAACATGAGTTTACAAAAACAGTCAGTAAACGTGTGATCGGTAATATGAACGACCTTGTCTACTTGTATAAGAGTTCAATTCTGTATCACGGCGGGTTTAAATACATCGATATCGGTGAGCTGATTCTAGAGACTAATCGAACCCCTCAAAAAAACCTTGGCTGGTCTTATTCAATCGATTTAGTCGGAGAGTTATTGCAAGGAAACCATAGAAATCTGAGCTGACTGAGTCGCCTAATCGTACAGGCAGACTGCGGCTAAACACGGCTGGTAAAGCTTCCGGGTTTGAAAAAACTTCCTTACTCGGATCTGTCTTTCTCTCTAAGCCTCCTACCCATGCGAATGGGGTAGAAGGTTAATCGTGTAATCGATTTGCAGAGCTACTCGGTTACCAGGTCCCTCGCGGAGTTGGCTGAAGCGGACTCATGCTCATCTTCTGCCGCCTCAGCCTGGTGATCCTTGGCCATCAGGACATAGATGGAGGGTAGTACGAAGAGGGTGAACAGGGTGCCCACCGCCATGCCGCCGACCAGTACCAGGCCAATCGAGTTTCTCGCTGCCGCACCGGCGCCGGTGACCAGGATCAGCGGGAAGTGACCCGCCACCGTGGCGAAGGTGGTCATCAGGATCGGCCGCAGTCTTGTCATCGCCGCTTCCTGTACCGCGTCGATCTTGCTCAGCCCCTGCTCCTGTAGCTTGTTGGCGAACTCGACGATCAGGATGCCGTTTTTCGCAATCAGTCCCACCAGGGTCACCAGGCCGACCTGGGCATAGATATTCAGGGTGGTAGTCCAACCGTTTGTCCAGAAGGGGAGGTTCGGATTGGGCATCTTCAGAAAGGTGAACAGCAGCGCGCCGAACATCGCCAGGGGAACCGAGCCCAAGAGGATGATACCCGGGTCGCGGAAGGAGTTGAACTGGACCGCCAGGGCGAGAAAGATCATCACGATCGCCAGTGCAAAGGCGGGCAGAAACTTATTGCCCTCCTGACGCAGCTGTCTCGACTCGCCGGTGTAGTCGATGCCGTAACCTGGTGGCAGGATCTCGGCCGCCGCCTCTTCAAGTACCGCCAGTCCCTGGTCCAGGGTGCGGTTGGTCATGCCGGAGAGCTTGACCGCATTCAGCTGCTGAAAGCGGTTCAGCGAACGGGGCACCGTGGTGTTTTCGATATGCGCAACCGCACTCAACGGGATCAGCTCACCCTCGGGTCCGCTGACATAGATTTCCGTCAGCTGATCCGGATTGAGCCGCTGGGAGCGTTCGATCTGTGGAATGACCTTGTAACTGCGCCCGGCAATATTGAAGCGATTGACATAATCGCCACCGAGCGCCGCCGCCATATCCAGGCCAACCTGGTTGAGGTTCAGTCCGAGCGCGCCGATCTTATCCCGGTCGAGCACTACCTGGGCCTGTGGCTGGTCATACTTCAGGTCGATCTGTGGCGGAAACATGAACATGCCACTTTCGATTGCCTTGCCCTGGATCTGTTGGGCAAACTCCAGCAGCTGTTTGGCATCCGCCGTCGAGGTGATCAGGAACTCAATCGGAAAATTGCTGCCGCCGGGCAGGGCCGGTGGGGTGGTGGCAAAGATCTGGAAGCCGGGTATGGAGGCGAGCTTGCCCTGGATCTCCTGCTGGATCTCGAACACGGTGCGCTCCCTGGGAGCATGCCAGGGTTTGACCACCACACCGGAGAAGCCGTCGGTATCGAATTGGGCGCCCACCGAAGGGGCGAACAGAATCTGGAAGCTGAGATCCGCCTCCTCCACATCCAGGAAGGCCTTCTCCACCGCAGCGCCATAGAAGCGCTTCTGATCGGCAGTGGCATTGGCCGCTGAGTTGATGATGCCGAACACCACGCTCTGATCCTCACTGGGGGCTAGCTCCTTGGGGGACTGCATGTACATCGGCACAGCCGCGGCGGCCACCACCAACCAGATCACATAGACGTAGGGGCGGGACTGCATGGTTCGGCCGATCAACCGGCCGTAGGCTGCGCGCAGTCGGTCGAAGTGGTGATTGACCCAGCCGGTGAACCCCTTCTCCTCATCGGCGGCACTCTTCAGCATATGAGACGACATCATCGGCGACAGGGTCAGGGCGACGATACCTGAGATGGTGACCGTCCCCGCCAGGGTCAGGGCAAACTCGCGGAACAGGGCGCCGGTCAAGCCTCCCTGCAGAGCGATCGGCATATAGACGGCGGCCAGGGTGACGGTCATCGCGATCACCGGTCCGAGCAGTTCCCGGGCGCCGAGCAGTGCGGCCTCCCGTTTGCTGCGGCCTTCACGAAGATGGCGTTCGATGTTCTCCACCACCACGATGGCATCGTCCACCACCAGTCCCACCGAGAGCACGATGGCCAGCAGGGTCAGCAGATTGAGGGTAAAGCCGAAGATCTGCATCAGAAAGATACTGCCGATCAGCGACACCGGTATCGCGATGGTCGGCACCAGGGCCGACCGGATCGAACCGAGAAACAGAAAGATCACCGCGATCACGATCAGCAGGGTATCTCCCAGAGTCTTGGTCACCTCGGTGATCGCATTGGCGATGTATTCGGAGGCGTCATATCCGATATTCACTTCCAGCCCGGAGGGCAGATCCTTGGCGATGGCGTCGATCTCCACCCGCACCAGCTTGATGACATCGATGGTGTTGGCGCTGGGCAGCGGGAAGATGCCCATGAAGACAGCGGTCTGTCCGGTGTAGCGCACTGAGGTGTCGTAGTCTTCCGCACCCAGGGTCACATCGGCGATATCCTGCAGGCGAACGATGCTGTCGCCGCTCTGGTGGATGATCAGCTGTTCGAACTCTTCCACCGAATGGAGATCGGTGTTGGCGGTCATGTTGACCTGCACCAGGGAGCCCTTGGTGGTGCCGATGGCGGCGAGAAAGTTGTTGGCGGCCAGTGCCTGGCGCACCTGGGAAGGACTGACGTGCAGCGCCGCCATCTTGTCCGGCTTCAGCCAGATGCGCATGGCGAAGGTGCGGGCACCCAGCACCTCGGCCCGCTGCACCCCGGCGACCGCTGCGAGTCTGGGTTGAACCACCCGGATCAGGTAGTCGGTGATCTCCGCCTGGGAGAGGATATCCGAGGCGAAGCTGAGATAGGCGGAGGCAAACTGGGAGTCGGCGGATTGAATCGAAATCGCCGGCACCTGGGCCTCGGCGGGCAGGTCGTTACGCACCTGATTCACCTTCGCGGTGATTTCCGCGAGGGCCTTGGTGGGTGGATAGTTGAGCTTCAGCCGGGCGTTGATCATGGAGAAGCCCTGCAGACTCTTCGAGTCGATATACTCGATCCCGTCGGCCGAGGCGATCGCCTGCTCCAGGGGCGTGGTGATGAAGCCCCGCACCAACTCCGCATTGGCCCCCACATAGACTGTGGAGATATTCACAGTGGAGTTTTCGCTCAGTGGGTACTGGCGGATATTGAGGCTGTTCCAGGCCTGGATGCCGGCAATCACGATCAGTAAGTTGACCACGATGGCGAGAACCGGGCGCTGGATAAAGAGATCGGTAAAGGCTTTGGTTTTAGCCACAGGATGAATGTCCCTATGTAGTTAACAGGCCCTAAAAGATGCCTGGTTCTGGTTTATTCGTTGGCCGGCTTGGGCTCCAGCTTGGCGTCCAGTGCCAGAGTGTTGTCCACCACCACCGCCATGTTCGGCCGTAACTTGAACACCCCGCTGGTGACCACGGTCTCACCCTCCTTGAGGCCGGTGACGACCGATACATAGTCTCCCCGGGTCTGTCCCAGACGGATGATCTGCTGACGCAGGGTTTTCTGTTCCTCGCCGGTTGCCTCATCCTTGGTGGTGTCGATGACAAACACCGTATCGCCGTAGGGGGCATAGAGCACCGAAGTGGCCGGAATGGCGAGCACATCATCCTGCTGCGGCATAATCACTTTGACGTTGGCAAACATGCCGGGACGCAACAGCTCCTCCTGGTTCGACAGGGTGGATCGGATCCGCACGGTGCGAGTCGCCTGATCGATCTCCGGATTGATGGCGACGATCTTGCCGTTGAAGCTTTTGTCTTCAGCCGCATCGGTGGTAATGCGCACTTCGTTGCCGACGGCGATACTGGAGAAGCGCTGCTGGGGCAGGGAGAAATCCGCATAGATCGGGTCGATGGTCTGCAGGGTGACTACCGGTGTGCCCTGTTCGATGATCTGCCCCAGGTTGACCTGGCGCAGGCCAAGCTGACCGGAGAACGGTGCGCGCAGGGTCTTTTTGGCGATGGTGGCTTTTACATTTTCAACCTGAGCGGTGGCCTGTTTGTAGTTGGCTTCAGAGGTATCCAGATCGGATTGGGAGACGGTCTTGTTGGCGCGCAGGCCGCGATTCCGGTCGAGATTGATTCGCGCCAGCTTCGCCCCGGCCTCGGCCGATCGCAACTGTGCCTCTTCGGCCGTGGTGTCGAGTCGCACCAGCAGGTCGCCGACCTTGACCCGGTCGCCGGATTCAAAGGCGATCTTATTGATCTTACCGCCCAGCTCCGCACTCACGGTCACACCCTGCACGGCAACCAGGGATCCGGTGGCTGAGAGGGTGTTGGGCCACTGTTGCCGTTTCACCTGATCGGCGGTGACGATCTCTGGCGGCATGGTCATCTGCATATCGGCCATGGCCTGGAACTGCTGCATTTTGATTGCGGCTGGAATGCCGATCAGCACGGCCAGTCCGATAATCGTCAGCACTACTTTTGTCAGCATTTGTTCTTCATCCCTGCTAGGTCGCTTAGGTTTTTGATTGTCGCTGTTCGAGAAGGTTTGTGAGTCACTTGTGCAGCGGATTCGACTGCTGGACTGAATCAGAACCGACCCGGTCTATAGCTCGCTATGAGAGTGTAATTTTTGCGTTGCGTCAAGTGTCGGTCTCAATTAACCCGGCAAGCAAATTGTTCACTTTCAGGACTTCAAGCAGACCCTTGATCAAAGCCTGGCATGCTCACTGCGGCTGAAAGTGAGCGTTTTGCTCGCCGGATTATTTGTCAGACAGGTGAATTGGCGGAAGGTGCCGGAAAGGTCCAGCATCGATAGGGCAGACGACGCTTGAAATCTTCCGGCACAATCTGCTGGGTGATCTCCTGGCAACCGGCTCTCTGCGCCAGCTCCGGAGTCAGCTTGAAGCCTTTGCGGTTGGTGGAGAAGATCAGTTGCCCATTCGGGTTGAGCAGAGCAAGACAGGCATCGATCAGTCGCTGCTGATCCCGCTGGATATCCAGGGTCTCATCCATACGTTTGGAGTTGGAGAAACTTGGCGGGTCGAGAATGATCAGGCCAAACTGGCGACGTTCCCGGTTGGCCCGCTGCAGATATTGGAAGACATCCTCCCGGATCAACTCATGCTCATCACCGTTGAAGCCATTCAGCTTGAGGTTTCTGCCGGTCCACTCCTGATAGGTGTTGGACATATCCACACTGACCGTGGCCAGGGCGCCTCCGGCGGCTGCGTAGACGGAAAAACTCCCGGTATAGGCAAACAGATTCAGTACCCGCTTGCCGGCGGCTTTGTCGCGCACCAGCTTGCGGGTGTTGCGGTGGTCGAGGAACAGACCGGTATCCAGATAACGCCTCAGCTCCACTTCAAAGCGCAAGCCCCCCTCACTGACAATCATCGGTTCGCCGCGCTCTCCGGTCTTCTCATACTGATTCAGTCCGCGCTGCCGTTGGCGAGTTTTTACCGCGATCCGGCTTTGCGGGATCTGCAGGGTTTCACTGACCGCTTCACCGATCTGCTGCTGTTGGTGATGATCCAGGGGCTGCATCCCCTTGCGGGCAAAGATCTGCAGATGAACCTGACCGTCATACCAGTCGATGACCAATGGGAACTCGGGGATGTCCCGGTCATAGATGCGGAAACAGCTGATCTCCCGTCGCCTCGCCCATTTGCTCCAGTGGCGATGGTTCTTCTGCAGACGGTTTGAAAAGGCCTGAATATCCATCAGTGGTGTTGCTCAGCGGTGGCTCAAGGGTTATCGGGGGTGCAGGTCGGGCAGGCGCCAGGCGCCGATCACCAGGGTCAGCCAGCCGGCAATGAAGGCCGTGCCACCGATCGGGGTCAACAGGGCCAGGCTGCGCAGGTCGGTCAACGCCATCACATAGAGGCTGCCGGAAAACAGCAGAATGCCGGCCAGAAACAGCCAGCCTGAGAGCAGCAGTGCACGAACCGGATGGTGCAGGATCAGCACGCCGACAGCCAGCAGGGCAAGGGTATGCAGCCCCTGATAGTGGACCGCTTTCTGCCACCAGACCATATGGGTTGCGGGGATTGCCCGTTCCAATGCGTGGGCGCCAAAGGCACCCAGGGTGACCAGCAGCAAGCCGCTGATCCCGGCGATGATGATGAAGCGTCTGGCCATGCTACCCCTCGTCCAGCTGTTTCAGCTCATCCAGGATACCCAGCACCATCTTTTCGGTACGGCTGTCCATCCCTTTGCACAGTTTGTCGGCTTCCCGTTCACCGTTGATCATGGGCCTGATCACGGCGGCAAGGTGAGCCATCGGCCCGCCTGCCTTGTTCATCTGGTCGGCCATCTCAGCGATGATCTGCAGAGCCTGAGGGTTGCCGGTACCGGCCGCATGGATCATTGAGGCCAGCCCGGGGGCCGCCAGTGCAGGATCGGGCTTGGCATTGGGGTCGGGCAGGGTGGAGGGGTCCTGCAGGCCCTGCAGGATCGATTCGGCGATCACCCGGTCCTCTTCATCGAGCGGGTTGAGCAGCTCCAAATCCCGTCGACCCTGCTGGAAGATCTTGCGAATGCAGGCGGTCAAGTCGGTCCAGCCGCTCTGCTCAGCCAGAGTCAGCAGCTCTTCGAAATCATCCTGGCGATCGGGTTGCTGTCCGATTGTAACAACCTGATTGATGAACTGAGCATGCATCGTCAGTATCTGATCCCGTCTATCCATTAAACCTCTTCCGCAAATTATGATGGGTTGTGCCAAGCTGGCCACTTGAGTATGGTGTCTCGTATTGCTTGACGATTATAGAAGCTCTCTCTGGCCAGGAGTCAAGGCGCAATGCCTGGCAATGGAGGCATTGCAACACTGGATAGAGTCGCTATCCGCTGGCATTGTTCAAAAGCGCCAATGACTCTTCTGCAATCTCCCTGACATCGGGGTGGCTGTCATTGACCATTTCCAATAGTGCCGGCCTGGCATCCGGATGGTGGGTCAGGCCAAGGTAGTGTGCCACATCGGCGCGGATATTGGCCTGCTTCGAGCGACTGAGCGTGATCAGGGTCGGCAGTGCGTGACTGAGTCGGGGGTCGCCTTCCAACTGTTCCATCACCACCCCGATACCGATACGTGCCGCCATCGGGGTGGCATCGTTCTCCTGCAGCTCCAGCAACACCTGCAGATCCTGTGGACTCTCCTCCAGCCAGTGGATCACCTTGTCACTGCGTTGCGCTGCCAGGGATTCACTGAAATAGTCCGCCACACCCGTTTCAAGCGCTGTCCGTTCAATCCATTGGGACACCTCTTTCGGTGACATCACCCCATCCAGTTCAAAACGGCCGATGCGGGTCCAGGGTACACTGCGGACTCCCAACTGCTGGGCGACTTCTGGGCTGTTGACGATGTTGACCGCATCGAGTCGGGCGAGATTGCCCTGTTTGAGCTGCTGAGTCAGGCTCTCCAGTACCATTGGGCAGTGGTGGCAGCCGGTGGCGAGCAGAAACAGGACCTCTGGAGGGTGTGATTGGCTCATGACAATGTTTCAAAAAGTCCCACTCTAACCCAATCCCGGGGAGAAGTTCAGTTTATTGGCCCGGTAGCTGGGAAAGTGGCTGTCAATAAACCTGGTTTTGGTTCTGAAAGTCTTTCACAAGAGGCGCTATGTCAATGGTGTGAGTGATGGAAACTACTCTGTTGGGCATGAGTAGCATCGGTTGCAATCGGTTCTAACTGTCTTCCATGGGAGAGATAAGTTCAGGTAGGTGCCGATGATTGGCTTCTTGGGAGAGAGGCCTTTATGATCTTATCGCTGATTTTTGATATCGATCAAGAGTTGTTAAGATAAGTAAAAGATTAAGATTTACAATGGTGTAGGTCATTTTATCGTCTATTATCTGCCCTCAACGAAGAAAGTTTGGCTAGCGCCCCTCAAGGCGTTAATGTTGTCGCCTGATTTCCGGTCGTGCGTGTGTTTGCGAAGGAGCGCCTACCATCGTGGGCTGGCCGAGGCTGGTTCGTATCACGGGCTTAATCATTAGTGAGAATAAAATCTCCTACGCCGGGATTTTTTTTCGATTGTGCTTTAAAGTCGCTGCTTGGGCGGCAGCTGAATCACTGCAGTGAACCCTTAGGAGAAAAACCCCATGCCTACATTTGTGCGTACTGAGAAGTGCGATGGCTGTAAAAGCCAGGCCATGACAGCTTGTATGTATATCTGTCCTCATGACCTGATGAAGCTGGATATGGACGGTAGTGAAACCGGTCATGCCATGAAGTCATACAATCAGGAGCCTGAGCAGTGCTGGGAGTGCTATTCCTGTGTCAAGATCTGTCCTCAACAGGCGATCGAAGTGCGTCCATACGCCGACATTGTTCCTCTCGGCGCCATGGTACAGCCTCTGCGCGGGACCGACTCCATCATGTGGAGCATCAAGTTGCGCAACGGCACCATGAAGCGCTTCAAATTCCCGATCCGCACCACTCCTGTGGGTTCTATCGATCCTTATGGCGGTAAGCCTGCTGCGGATATGGCTAAGATCGACGAGCCCGGTTTCTTCAATCATAACGAGCAGAACGGCTATCGTGCCGGTGATGCTGACGAGCTGATTCGTAAATAAGCTGGATTCAATCTGATTATTCAGGATATAGAGTTAATTTGAGGTATTGGTATGGCTGAATTCGGAAATCCGGAAGTTGTCCTGGAGGAGGTAGACATCCTCCTGATCGGCGGCGGTATGGCCTGTTGTGGTGCTGCCTACGAAATCGGTCCCTGGGTGCAAGCCGCCGGTGGTGATATCAAAGTCAAGCTGATCGACAAGGCGGCTGTGGACCGGTCCGGTGCGGTTGCCCAGGGTCTCTCCGCAATCAACACTTACATCGGCTCTGAACAGGATCCTGCTGACTACGCCCGTATGGTCTCCAACGATCTGATGGGAATCACCCGTGATGACCTGACTTACGACCTGGGTCGTCACGTCGACGAATCCGTACATCTGTTCGAAGAGTGGGGCCTGCCGATCTGGAAGACTGACGAGAAAGGGGAACGTCACGACGGCTCCAAAGGCATGACTTTGTTGAAAGACGGCGGGAAGCCGGTACGCTCCGGTAAGTGGCAGATCATGATCAATGGTGAGTCCTACAAATGGATCGTTGCCGAGTCGGCGAAGAAAGCGTTGGGTGCGGACAATATTCAAGAGCATGTCTTCATCGTTAAGTTGGTTAACGACAAAAACGACAACAACCGCATTGCCGGTGCTGTCGGATTTTCCGTGCGTGAGAACAAACTCTACATCTTCAAGGCTAAAGCCATCCTGCTGGCCGCCGGTGGTTGTGTAAACATCTTCCGTCCACGCTCGGTGGCTGAGGGTCAGGGTCGTGCCTGGTACCCTGTATGGAATGCCGGTTCCACCTATGCCATGGCTGCTGAGGCGGGTGCAGAGCTGACCATGATGGAAAATCGCTTCGTCCCTACCCGGTTCAAGGACGGATACGGTCCAGTCGGCGCCTGGTTCATGCTGTTCAAGTCGAAAGCTACCAATGCTTTTGGTGAGGACTACATGGATCGCAACAAGGAAATGCTGGATGACTATCCGCCTTACGGAAAGGCGGCCGTTCCCGCATCCTGTCTGCGTAACCACCTGCTGCTGAAAGAGCTGCGTGAAGGTCGCGGTCCGATCTGGATGGATACCGTAACCGCTCTGGGGAATCTTAGTGAGACTCTCTCTCCTCGCGAGGTTAAGCATCTGGAAGCTGAAGCCTGGGAAGACTTCCTCGACATGTGCGTCAGCCAGTGCGGAATCTGGGCCGGTGAGAATATCGAGCCCGAAAAAAAGAATTCCGAGCTGATGCCCACTGAACCCTACCTGCTGGGTTCTCACTCCGGCTGTTGCGGAATCTGGACCTCCGGTCCTGATGATGTGGGTGCGCCGACCGACGAGACTGAAACCGGCGTACCGGATCACCTGCCTAAGGGTTGGCATTGGGGCTACCGCGGTATGACCACAGTTTCAGGTCTGTTTACCGCCGGTGACGGGGTGGGTGCTTCCGGTCACAAGTTCTCTTCCGGTTCACACGCTGAAGGTCGACTGGCTGCCAAGGCGATGGTCAAATACGTCATGGACAACAAAGAGTTCACACCTGAGTTGGACGCCGACGTCGATACCCTGGTCGAAGCGATCTACCGTCCGGTCCGTAACTACCTTGAGCACAAGGACTACACCACGGCGATCGATGTTAACCCCAACTACATCACGCCTCGCATGCTGCAGTTCCGTCTGCAGAAGATTATGGATGAGTACGTTGCCGGTATTTCTACCTATTACACCACCAACGAGCAGATGCTCGGACTGGCTGAGCAGAAGCTGGAAATACTGAAAGAGGATGCGCTCAAGATGCGTGCGAAAGACCTCCACGAATTGCTGCGTGCCTGGGAGAACTATCATCGAATCCTGACTGCTGAAGCTCACATGAAACACATTCAGTTTCGTCAAGAGTCTCGTTATCCCGGTTTCTACTATCGTATGGATAAGAATTTTATCGACGAAGAGAACTGGAAGTGCTTCGTCAACTCGATCTACGACAAAGAGAGTAAGACCTACAAGTGTTTCAAGCGTGCACATGTCGACATCGTCGACAAGTCCAAGCTATTCAAGTGATAGCAGATAGCTGTTAAAGACCAAATCGGGTCTATGTTACACAGACAATGTCGTCGCATTCTCTGAGGATCTTGTGGTGAAACAGCCAAACCTGAACTCGGAGCTCCATGATGAGTGAAAAAATCGAGTTTCCCCTCAAGAGCAGTTTCGTACCTGCGGTTCTGGAACCAAGTGCCAAGATTAAATTTGATTGCCACACGGGGATATCCTGCTTCAATGCCTGCTGTAAACACGCGGATATTCAGCTGACGCCTTACGACATATTGCGTCTGAAAGACAATCTGGGGGTCAGTGCCACAGATTTCCTGAAAAACCACACGATTCCCTTCGAGATGGACAAGGATGGGGTGCCGGGTGTGAAATTACGCACCGACAATGGCGGTGCCTGTGATTTCGTTACCGAAGAAGGTTGCAGTGTCTATAAGGATCGTCCGACTGCTTGTCGTTACTATCCGGTTGGTCAACTGGCGCTGAAGGAAGCGGATGCCCCAGAGGAAGAGACCCGTAATTTTCTGATTCAAGAGGATCACTGCAAGGGGCACGGGGAAGATCGTGAAACCGCCGTCGACGACTATCGGCATGAGCAGGAGGTCGAGCTCTATGATCAGATCAACCGGGAGTGGCTGCAGCTGATACTGAAAAAGAGATCGGCCGGACCCGCCATCGGTCGCCCCTCCGATACCAGCCTGCAGTTCTTCTTCATGTGTTCCTACGATGTGGATCGATTACGCCGATTTGTACTGACTGATTCATTCAAAGCGTCATACGATATGGAAGACTCTTTCTATGAGAGAGTTGAGAATGAGGATCTGGCGCTGATGCAGTTTGGCGTCAGGCTGCTGAAACAGGTGCTGTTCGGTGACCTCACCATCCCACTCAAAGAGCGTGCGGTAGCGATGCGTCTCAAACAGCGGAGAGAGTTCCTCGAGATGCGGAAAAAGGCAGAGATCGAGCGGCACAAACAGATGCAGGAGCAACAGATGAAGGATGCCCTCTCCTGATAATCCATAAATGCGGTGCGACAATGCTGCGCTTTTTTGAGTTTATTGCCCGCAAATAAGGGCGGCGAATAGGGATAGTGTATGCGCCAGTGGGGCATGCCACCCTAAACTTAGCGCTCATTTGCCGTCTTTCTTACCTTTCTTGCCGCTCACCCGTTATACAGCTGGTCGGTTTTCGCCGCCATGATGAAATCGTTACGGTGCAGGCCTTTGATCTTGTGCGACCACCAGGTTACCGTGGTCTTTCCCCATTCGGTGAGCAGCGCAGGGTGATGGCCCTCATCCTCGGCCAGAGCACCTACCTTGTTGGTGAAATCCAGTGCGGCAACATAGGTTTTGAAAGGGAAGGCTTTCTCCAGCTGCATGATCCCGTCCCGAACCTCGATATTCCAATCCGGAATGGCGCGAATCAGCTCAGCAAGCTCCTGATCGCTGACTTTTGGTGCGTCAGCGCGACAGGCCTCACACTTTTCCTGTGTCAAGGTTTCCATAGGAATATTTCCTCTAATGGTTTATGTCGGATATAGTTGAGTAACGGAACCCCTGAACAAGTCTGAACCGATATCTTGTCGCCAAAATGCACCGCTTCTGCGTTGCAGATCTTCGCAATAGCGGGCTATTAGGTGCGATCTGCGCCTTCAATCGGCACATTTTGATCGACAATCTGTTCGGCCCAGACTTTTTCTGAGGTTCCTAAGCGGGCCGACGTTCAAATCGGGCGGCTTGTAATATGGATTATCATGTAGTTTGCTGAAATAGCATACCTAGAAACAACAGGGGAAAGGATTGGCGTCGTGACGGGATCTCAGACAAAAAAAGCACTCATTGTCGATGACTCGAAAACCGCTCGGCAAGTGCTCTCTAGCAAGCTGCAGAAGTACGGCATTATGGTAGACGCAAGAGAGTCTGCGGCGGCGGCCATCGACTATCTCTATGAGAATGCGCCAGATGCGATTTTCATGGATTATGAGATGCCTGGCATGGATGGCTTTCAGGCACTTAAGGTCATTAAATCCAATCCAAACACAGCGGTTATCCCGGTGATGATGTACACCTCCAAAGAGGGTGGACTGGCGCTCAGTCAGGCACGGGCGCTGGGTGCTGTCGGGGTACTGCCAAAACAGCTCGAAGCCCAGGATTTCGAGGATGTTCTCAGCAGCCTGCATCTGATGCCGGAACAGGACTCACTGGTGCACGACTTCAAAAATGAGGGATTGGATTCAGTGCATCGTCATGTGCGTACGGATAATGTCCACCCGATCAGCGACCATGAGCGTCATAAGCCTGCCAAAGTGGAGATGGTCGGTCTGCCTCTGGATAGCTTTCAGGAGAGTCTCTCTGCCGGGGAGTCACTGAAGCGCTTTTTCCGCCGCGAGCAGAGCATGGCTGAAGAGCGGTTACAACAGAGGCTCGACAAACAGTTTGCTGAGTTACACAGTGAGATGTATGAGCTGGAAGCCATGCAGGAGGAGCAGAGTGGCCGTAGCTCACGCGCGTTCACGGGGGGGTTATTGGGCGGCGTATTAGCCCTGGCCGCCGCCGTGCTGCTCTATCTGAGCCTCTATGGTCAGGAGTTGCCAGCCGCTGCAGGCGGTGACAAACAGCTGACGGAGATGATTGCGCAACAGAATGACAGAATCGAGCAGCTGGCAGCCCAACTCAAGGTGCCGCTACAAGCCCAGGTGGAGGAGCCACAGAAGGAGATTGTACTGCCATTGAAGCTGATCGAATGGGCGGCCAATCAGGGAGCTGAATTTACCTATGGGGAGCGCCCATTTGATGATCAGCGGGCCCTCTGGTTATCGGAACTGGTGGGGCAACTGAAAGAGTCCGGGTTTCAGGGTACGCTGGAGTTGCGGGCGAACCACGGTAACTTCTGTCTACGCAAAAATGCGGCGGGAGAGCTTGCAGTGGCGCCCCGTGAAATGGCGCTGAGTGACTGTGTCTATGCGGTCGACAACCGGAGTAACAATGAGTGGCTGAATGATCAGTCAGTTGCCTTTGCCAACTACATCAACGTGGAGTTGGCGAGGAGTGGCGGCGCGGTTGAGATCATCCTTTTCAGTAACGGTTTCGATGAGCCGTTGATGCCCTATCCGGCAGCTTATGAAGCCTCTGCCGCCGGTGAGTGGAATGATGTGGCAGCGCAAAACCAGCGGATTGAAGTGAGTCTCTACAGTAATTGAGGGCCCATTTTTAGAGCAGGGATCTGCTTCTGACCTGTCTGGCGCCTGCTGATCGCCCGTCAATACATCGGATTTCCATTCTTGCTCTCCAGCGGTACTGGCTGAATGGAATCCCAGTGCTCGACGATCTTTCCTGCAGCGTCGAAACGGAAGAAATCCATCGTGACGTACTCCTGATCGCCAGGCCAGCTTTGATGGGTATGCAAGGAGACCAGGTCACCTTCAGCTACGGCTCTGACAAACTCGATGCTTTTTTCCGGATAGCTATTTGCCATTTCGGTGAAATAGTCGATGAAGGCCTGTTTGCCGTTAGCGACCAACGGGTTGTGCTGAATGTAGTGATCACCGACGTAGAGCTCTACCGCTTTGGCGGGATTGCCCAGGTAGGCCATGCGGTAAAAACTGATGGCGTTTTCTTTGTTGGTCTGTAGTGTGTCGTTCATGGTGATAGGCAAGGTTTTTTGAGTAGTGACAACATTATGGAGCCTGGCTGGTAGTTAGGTCTTGAAACATAACCTTGCAGCGATCAGGGTTTGAGTGCCGATCTGGATTTTTTCCGGATCGTCTCGATCTCTGCCTGACTGATACCGATGGATTCAAGGAAGTCCTGATGGGCCTCTGGTGAAGTGGCCTCAAACTCCCGATGCCAAAGCCACATGCCGGATTCATCGAGCCCGGCGGCGCTTAACATCTCAACCCACCTCTCTTTTGTAACGATACGGGTTTTGCTTAGGTTGCCCCGCTTGCTGATCAGGTTGATGATGACCTGTTGCTGATTTCTTAGGGTCTGAATTTCTCTATTTATGGTTAAGAGACGACGCTCCAGGGCGCTTTCAATCTCATCGAAACTCTGATCGATTAAAAGAGATATATCGGCCAGTGGCATACCTGCATTTCTGAGCAGAATGATGCGCTCGAGTTTGTTGATATCCTCAGCTGAATAGACCCGGTAGTTGGCATGATTTCTGCTGCTCGGTTTTAGCACACCTTTGTTATCGTAATAGAGCAGTGTGCTCCTGGATAAATGAAATCGTTTTGCAACCTGTCCGACTGTAAGCATGAGTTTTTCCAATCAAGAGCACATGGAATAATAATTTTTCATAACCTATTCCATGTGCAGAGTGAATTAAGCAGAACGGATCTTACTGATCTCTTCAGCAGGAATATCAATCCATTCAAGAAATTCCTGATGACCGTCAGGATGTCTATGCTCGAATTCCTGGTGCCACAGTTGCATTTTGGAATCCGTGAGTCCAATGGCTTGAAAGATTTCAATCCAGATTTTTTTGTTAACGAAATTTGATTTCATAATGAGTATCTCCAAAAGTGAGTTTGCGAAGATGGTGTTGAGCCATCAATGGAGAGTCTCAACTATGAAGTTATAGACAGGTCAAGCTCTTATTTGAAGTTATTGGTTCTTATCTGTAGTGCGTTTTTGGAGTGGATGAAGCTGTCTGCGATTCGGTCATATTTATGTTGGCGATAGAGACCGAATGAGTCTGTATAAAAACAGCGTAATGGGCTTAGTCGACTAGATACGAAACGCCGCAACCATCAGTTGCAGCGATGCGGCCATACTCGAGAGTTCCTCACAGGCGGCGGAGGTCTGCTGTGTGCCGCTGGCTTTTTGTCAAAGGGTATTCGATCAGGAAGGATCACTCAATTGAATTGCTTGTTTGGAGAACTGTAATCTAGGGCCTATTGGATTAGTGTTAACAGGCCCTAATACTTAAAGAATCGAAATAACTGCTTATGAAAGAGTTTAGATTGATTTGTATCAGAAGATTGTTCTGAGAGTTGTCAGTTTACCGTATTGACTAACCAGTGTCTGTTTTTGCCAGTTTCTTGCAGCGATACATCTCCTTGTCAGCCAGTTGAAGCAGTTGCTCAGTGGTCATATAGTCATCCGGACCGGTCTGAGCATAGCCGATACTCAACTTGGGATTGTCTGGTTGTTGTACCAGGGCTTCACTGAGTCTTTTTTTCCAGGCATTACTCGCTTCCTGTTTGATACAGTTCGGCATGATGATGCAAAACTCATCGCCACCGTAACGAAAACAGAAATCATCAGTCCGGCTACTGCTCTTCAGGCCTCTGGCGACTCTCTGGAGTATTTCGTCTCCTTGTCGATGGCCTTGTGTGTCGTTAATGTTCTTGAAGTCATTGATGTCGATATAGGCGACGGTAAGCGGCTCATTTCGCCGTTGTGCGGCACGCAGTGCCTGGGTCAATATTTCATCGAAATGCTGTCTGTTCAGCAGTCCGGTAAGGGGGGCGGTTCTTGATAGCAGTTCAAGCTGCTTGGTACGCTCTTTGACCTTCTCTTCAAGTGCACTGGCATATTGTTCGGATTTGTCTTTGGCGATTTCAATTTCAGAAATCAGGCTTCGTATATAGGTGTCAAATACCAGCGACACATCGAGCATCAATAATTTTTCCAGTGCTGTTATAACGGCATCCGGGTCATTTTCAGCTGGAACGCTATTTTTGATGTGAGTGATGAGCAGTTGTTTGAGGGTCAGAATGGCAGCCAGGTAGAGTTTGGGTTCCACGCCGATACGTTTGTGAACCATGCCGATTCGCAAGCGATTATTGACATATTCAATATCGTAATAGCCTGAAAACAGGTCGGTGATGTAAGCCTTTTGTGCGTTATGCAGTCTACTCAACGTATCGGCATCACCAATCAGCAGTGCGATGTCGGGTACCTCGATCTGGTACTTGTAAAAGGTTTCGACGATTGAGTTCAGGTCAGCCTCGATATAGGGCTTGGCATTTTTAAGTCTCTCTGCATCTTTGGCAGAGATGGAGAACAGACTTTTGCGGTTGGTGATCTCAAAGTCCGTGATCCTCATCTGTTGAATGAGCGATTTTTCTGTGTTTTTCATAGGTATCCCATTTATATGAACACCATTCAGCCTGCGCAATCAGTCAGAATATGATGGGTCTGTTGTTGTGTTTTTATAATATGCGCATATTCACCGCTTTGTAATGGAACGAACCCCTATTTGGGGGATGGATTTAGTCTGGTGGTTTCCCTTGGTAGAAGTTCTTTGCCCATCCGTTTTTGAATGGTATTTGTTTGAGCTGAATAGGCCAATGGTTCCAGTTTGTCTGGTTTGATGCCGATTGGATTCCCTTCTAGAGAGATGGCGTAATCCGGCGTGTTTTCGTTCTGTGGAGAATAGAGACGAATGTTGATCAGGGTAACTGGACGCGTCCCACGGCTGTAATGATGGTTATCACTATGACATGTGTAGTGGTAAATAACCTTACATATTTTCAGGATTAGGCAGTAGATACCTATTAAGTAAATCATTGTTTATTAAAGCTAAAAAAATAACGGCATAAAAATTGCGGTTTTGCAGGGGTTCTATCCGCGCCTGGTGAGGTCCAGCGCGATCTTTTTATACCCTGGAGACCGACGATGGCAGAGAGCGATTTCGATTTTTCAGCAGTGGAGAGGCGCCTTGGTGTTTCCCGCCGGACTTTTCTCAAGTTCTGCAGCGGTGTGGCGGCCTCTCTGGGGCTACCCTCCGGTGCTGCCATGGCGATGGCCGAGGCGGTGGCGGATCCCAAGCGTCGTCCGCCGGTGATCTGGCTGCATGGTCAGGAGTGTACCGGCCCCAGTGAATCCCTGCTGCGCTCTGAACAGCCCTCTCTGGAACATCTTATTCTCGATCTCATCTCCCTCGACTACCACCAGACCCTCGACACCGGCGCCGGCCACCAGGTGGAGGATATCAAGAAGCAGGTGATGAAAGAGAACAAGGGTAAATACCTGCTGGTGGTGGAAGGCGCCATTCCCATGGCCAATGACGGCATCTTCTGCAAGATCGGCGGTGAGACCATGGTGGAGATCACCCATGAGGCGGCGGAACATGCCGCCGCGATTGTCGCGTTTGGCTCCTGCGCCAGCTGGGGTGGTGTGCAATCGGCGTCACCCAATCCAACCGGTGCGGTTGGTGCGCCTCAGTTGCTGGAAGGGAAGACCGTGGTAACCATTCCGGGTTGCCCTCCCAATCCGGCCAATTTCATTGGTACCGTGCTCTACTTTGTCACCTACGGCAAGCTGCCGCCGATCGATGAAAAAGGGCGTCCAAAGTGGGCCTACGGCCGTCTGATCCATGAAAACTGTTATCGCCGTCCCCACTTCGATGCCGGGCGCTTTGCGCTGGAGTTTGGCGATGAAGGACACCGCAAAGGCTACTGTCTCTATAAACTCGGTTGTAAGGGGCCCGAGACCTATAACAACTGTCCCTCACTGGAATACAACAATGTGGGCGGTGGTGTCTGGCCGATTGGGGTGGGCCATCCCTGTTTTGGTTGTTCCGAAGGGGGTGTTGGCTTCAATAAACCCCTATTCAGTCTGGCGGATGTGAAGACCCACACCCCGCCCAACATGTTTCCCTCCATCGATGACCGGGAAGGCAATGCGCCTGTCTCGGCCGGTGCGGCGGCGATTGCCGGAGCTGCCGTCGGTCTGGCGGTGGGCGCCACCGCCATGGCGTCAAAGAAGCTGGATAAAAAAGAGTCGGATGGGGAGTAGGGGGAGCGGACATGAAACGCAGAGATTTTCTTAAGGCCTCCCTTGGTGGTGCTGCCCTGTTGGGTGCTGGCGCTGCGCAGGGTCGGGGCAACCTGGAGCCGGCGGAAGAGGCTGTCGGCATGCTGTTTGACTCGACCCTCTGCATCGGCTGTAAGGCCTGTGTGAGCAAATGCAAAGAGGTCAACGGTATGCCGCCTACTCCGTTGGAGGATGAGACCTATTGGGATGCGGCCAGGGATCTCTCCCATGAGACCCTGAATGTGATCAAGGTCTATCAGGAGGGTGAAGCGAGTATCAAGGATGCGGCGGAGAACGGTTACGCCTTCGAGAAGCGCAGCTGTATGCACTGTGTGGATCCGGGGTGTGTCTCGGTCTGTCCGGTTACCGCCATGCGCCGTGATCCCAAGACCGGTATCGTCACCCATCATCCGGATGCCTGTATCGGGTGTCGTACCTGTATGGTTGGCTGTCCCTATAACGTTCCTCAGTTCGATTACGACAACCCCTTTGGCGAGATCCACAAGTGCCAGATGTGTAATCAACAAGGGGTTGCCCGTATCGACAATGGGGAGATGACCGGCTGTGCCGAGGTCTGTCCAACCGGCGCCACCCTGTTCGGCTCTCGCAAAGCCCTACTTGAGGAGGCGAAACGTCGCATGACCCTGAAGCCGGGTGAGACCTACAACTATCCCCGAGGGGATGTGCGCAAGCCGGAAAGTCACCATGAAAAGGCGGTGCCCAGCTATCAGAATCATATCTGGGGTGAAAAGGAAGCGGGTGGCACCAATGTTCTGCACATCTCTTCAATCCCGTTTGAAAAACTGGGTATGCCGCCGCTCGAGGAGCGTTCCTACGCTTCGATCTCTGAGACTGTGCAACACACGATCTACAACTATATGGCTCTGCCGGCAGCAGCCCTGGCCGGGCTCACCTATATCGTACGTCGCAATACTGAAGATGAAGATGGAGGTGAATCATGAGTGCCTATCAACCGCTGAAGCGGCCGGTGATTACCTTCCCGTTTCTGGTGCTGAGTGTGGTGGCGTTGATTGGTACCTATTTTCTGGTACAGCGCTTTCTCCACGGTATGGGGCCGGTGACCAATATCAATGGCGGTTACGCCTGGGGTATCTGGGTGGTCTACGACGTGGTGGTGGGTACCGCCCTGGCCTGTGGCGGGTATGCTCTGGCGATCACTGTCTATGTGATGAACAAGGGCAAGTACCACCCGCTGATTCGACCGGCGCTGCTTGCCAGTCTGCTCGGCTACGGTCTGGGTGGTATCGGTGCGATGATCGATATGGGGCGCTGGTGGCAGTTCTATAACATCTTTACCCCCTGGCATATGAACTTCAACTCAGTGATGTTGGAGGTCGGACTCTGTGTCGCCACCTATATCCTGGTGCTCTGTATCGAGTTCGCTCCAGCTCTGTTGGAGAAGATCGGTGCACAAGGGGTGATAAAGGCGCTCAACAAGGTGTTGTTTTTCTTCATCGCCTTGGGAGTGCTGCTGCCGACCATGCATCAGTCCTCACTGGGCTCGATGCTGATCGCCATGGGTTACAAGGTGCATCCTCTATGGCAGTCGCTGCATCTGCAACCACTGCTGGCGATTCTCACCGCCTTGACGATGGGCTTTGCGGTGGTGGTCTTTGAAGCCTCCTTTAGCAGTGCCGGTTTCCGTCGTCCCGATGAGACGCCGATCCTGTCCGGACTGGGCAAGGCGATCATGGGGCTGATCAGTGTCTATCTGCTGGTCCGCTTTGGTGAGATTCTGATCAACGGCAAACTTGGGCTGATCTTTGCCGGTGACCTGGGGAGCCTGATGTTTCTCCTCGAGACGACGCTGTTTGTCTTTCCTTTGATTGTGCTGTTGTCTGAAAAACGACGAGGGCATGGACCGCTGCTGCTCTGGGCCTCGGTTTCGATGCTGTTTGCCGGCGCTCTCTATCGCTTCAATGCGTTTCTCATTACCTATGATCCGGGCCCGGGTTACAGCTACTTCCCCTCCACACCGGAGATCATGGTAACCGCCGGTATGGTGGCCATTGAGATCATGGCCTACCTGATCATCGTGAAAAAATTCCCCGTGCTACATAACGCAGAAACTGCGTAATACCGATTAGGAGATTTGATTGTGACAACACGTATTACTGTCGACCCGATAACCCGTATCGAAGGTCATCTGCGTATCGATGTGGAAGTGGATGATGGCAAGGTCAGTAAGGCCTGGTCATCCGGTCAGATGTGGCGCGGCATAGAGAAGATTCTGGTGGGGCGCGATCCGCGCGAGGCGTGGACCTACACGCAAAGGTTCTGTGGCGTATGCACCACGGTGCATGCGATCACCTCAGTACGGGCGGTTGAAAACGCCCTCGATCTGGAAGTGCCGGTGAATGCTCAGTTGATCCGCAATATCATTCAGACCGCTCACGCGATTCAGGATCACATCGTCCACTTCTACCACCTCTCGGCGGTGGATTGGGTGGATGTGGTCTCGGCGCTGGATGCAGACCCGGTGGCCACCGCCAAGCTGGCGGAGAGCCTCTCTGACTGGCCGCTCAACGGTCCCCATGAGATGAAGGCGGTGCAGGAGCGGCTGAAGACCTTCGTCGGCAGCGGTCAGCTCGGCCCCTTTGCCAGTGGTTATTGGGGTCATCCGGCGATGAAACTGCCGCCTGAAGTGAATCTGTTGGCGGTGGCCCACTATCTGCAGGCCCTGGATGTGCAGAACAACGCCAACAAGATCGTCGCCATTCTCGGCGGCAAGAGTCCGCATATCCAGAATGTGGCGGTGGGTGGTGTGAGTAACTCCATCAGCCATGATGCCCCATCGGTGCTCAATATCGAGCGTCTGATGTTGATCAAAGGCTTCATCGACAAGCTGGAGCATTTCGTTAAGTCGACCTACCTGGTGGATGTGCCGGCAGTGGGTGCCTTCTACCTGGACTGGGCCGGTGTCGGCGGTGGCGTCAACAACTACCTGACGGTGCCCGACTGTCCGCAGGATGCCAAAGGCACGATCTTCGATCTGCCCGGAGGCTATATCGAAAACGGTGACATCAACAGCCTGAAACCGATCACCACCTTCGGTGATGCCTATTTCCGTGACGGTGTGGCGGAGTCCTCCAAGCATGCCTGGTATAGCGGCGGCGATGCCCTGCATCCCTGGGTGGGCGAAACCGAGCCGGAGTACACCGACTTCCAGGATGAAGGTAAATACTCCTGGGTCAAGGCGCCCACCTTCTACGGCAAGCGGGCCGAAGTTGGCCCTCTGGCCGATGTGCTGGTGGGTGTGGCGAGTGGTCATGCGGGTTATACCCAGTATCTCGATCAGGCGATGGGCACCCTCAAGGCGGTCTCCCAGAATCCGGACATTCCCCTCTCCGCCGTCAACTCCACCATCGGTCGTCATGCTGCCCGGGCAGTACGCTGTGCCGTGATGATCGACGTGTTGAATGATCAGTGGCAGAAGCTGGTGGACAATATCGGTACCGGCGACCTGGATACCTTCAACGCTCCGGTCTTCCCCAAGGGTGAGATCAAGGGTGTCGGTTTCCATCAGGCGCCTCGTGGCACCCTCTCCCACTGGGTGGTGATTGAGGATGCCAAGATCAAGAACTACCAGGCGGTGGTGCCCAGTACCTGGAATGCCGGTCCGAGGGATGCCGATGACGAGATCGGTCCCTACGAATCCTCATTGATGGACAACCCGGTTGCCGATCCTGAGAAGCCGCTGGAAGTGTTGCGTACCGTTCACTCCTTCGATCCCTGTATCGCCTGTGCGATCCACATGGTGGATACGGAGCAGAAAGAGATCGTGCGGGTCAAGGCGCTTTAAGATCGGGAGTCGGATGATGACTGAGCTAGAAAAAGAGCAGATCCTGGTGATCGGCATGGGCAATGTACTGATGCAGGATGAAGGGATCGGTGTGCGGGCGGTTGAAGAGCTGGTGCAGCACTACCAGATACCGGAAGGTGTCGAAGTGGTTGATGGTGGCACCACCGGCATGGAGCTGTTCGAACCGATGCGCAAGGCGCGCTATCTGATCATTGCCGATGCGGTCAATACCGGTGCCGCGCCCGGTAGTCTGGTACGCATCGCGGATGAAGAGATCCCCGCCTTTTTTCAGACCAAACTTTCCAACCACCAACTGGGGGTCTCCGATCTGCTGGCATTGCTGGCGCTGAAAGGTGAGACCCCTGAGCGGGTATCGATCATCGGTATGGTGCCCCACTCACTGGAAAACAAGCTGGGCCTGACGGCAGAGGCAGAACAGGGCTTAAGCGGTATGGTCAGCATGCTGGTTGAAGAGCTGTCGAGCCTGGGTATTCAGTTAGCCCCCAAAAGCAGCGTAGCCAGCGGCCATTGGCGGAGAGAGGCCGAGTATGAGCAGGCTGCCGGGCTTGCCGGTTAGATAGAGAGCAGGAAACGAAATATGTGCATAGGTATACCGGCTCAAGTGATTGAGGATGGCGACTTCGTGGCCCGCTGCCGCACCCGGAATGGGGAAGAGCAGATCAACATGATGCTGATCGGTCCCCAACCGGCCGGTACCTGGCTGCTGACTTTTCTCGGTTCCGCCAGGGATGTGATCAGTGAGCAGGATGCCCGTCATATCGATCAGGCATTGGATGGTCTGAGTGCGATCATGAGTAACGATCAGGATATCGATGTGGACCACTATTTCCCCGACCTGGGGAAAGCCTGAACCAATTTTCAGGAGAGACTATGCAAGACCTATCCAGTATGACCCAGCAGATTGAGACTGTTTTCAAACGCATTGAGCGGGAGCAGATGCAGGATATTCCTATTCTCAATCCTGCTTTACAGGTGGAGACGATTGGATTTCAGGTGTATCAGGGGCGTCTGATTGGTGTCCTGATTACGCCCTGGATGATGAACCTGATGCTGTTTCCGGCTGAGGGTGAAGATTGGAGTGAGCTGAAGTTGGGCGATAAGCAGTACCATCGCCTGCCAGCCAATGAGTACCGCTTCATGGTCAATGAGATTGACCAGATCGGTCTCTGCCAGACCCATCCAATCTATTCCCCGATGCATGAGTTCATGAATCAGGAGCATGCGATGGCGGCTGCCGAGAGCTTCATGAAAACCCTGATGATTGAAGTCGAGGAGCCTGAGACGGATCCCCATGATGAAGCCCTGTTGGGTCGTATTCTGCGGGGTGAAGAGAGTGTGGAAGTGGAGATGGATGGCTTTGCCCTGGCTGAAGCCAAGTGCAAACAACAGAGTGGAGAGGAGTTGTCCGCTGAGCCTGTTCATCTCTCCAGACGGGCGTTTCTTGGTGGCAGAGACAGTTAAAGAATTCTGAATGTTCCTACCTACAGTGAAGGCCAGAATCGTGGCGTCATCATCGCTGGGATTGTGGTCAGCGACATCGATCAACATGCTCCATTTTTTAAATGCTACTCTCGAAATATATACTGCAGAGTCGCTGGCTTTCGCTGAATCATGGGGCAAGCCGGAAGCTTACCCACCTGGCACAATCAACCCAGTCTACCGGGTTGTTGGTTATGCAAGTTGGAAATAACTCCAACCTAGAGATCGATTACTCTCTACTGCGAAGCGGTAGTGTTGCCTTTTAGGTATCCTCTCACTGCAGTTTGTCAAACAGCTAGAGAGAGTAGCTCCCCTCTCCCCTTGCGGGAGAGGGGTCGGGGGAGAGGGGGAGTATCCACAGCACTCTCAACAGCACACAATCCACATCAGAAGGATTGATGAGTGAATGCGTCTTACGCTTTCAGTTGCATCAATCGCTTGATGATCACCCTCTCCCATCAAGGGAGAGGGGCTATTACGTCAATAGGGCAGGATGTCTCTCTATAATATTCTATAGACCAGCGGGTTTATCTCTTATCCGTTACCGGCCTTCGCTTGACGCCGATGGCAAAGGCGGTAGAGTTAAACAACAACCCACGGATTCAGATTAAGTCTCTTACATGGGGGATATCAGGCTCATGGCGATTGATGCGACAGAAGTACCCGACCTGGTCGAACGGATGCCGGCGTTTCCCCAGGGGGTAACCAAGGTGCTCGACCTGGCCTCCCGTCCCGATTGTGCCCCCAAGGCTTTGGTTCAGGTCATCGAGCACGATCCGGTGATGACCATGAAAGTGCTGAAACTGGTCAATTCCGCCTACTTCGGTCTGTCACGCCCGATCAACTCAATCAACCATGGTGTGGTTTATGTGGGGATCAACACCATCAAGAATCTGGCCCTGTCGATTGCCGCCATAGGCATGCTGCCCAAGAGTAACAAGGCAGGGTTGGATATGAATCAGTTTCTCGCCCATTCGCTGGGTGTGGCTTCGGTGGCCAAGTTGCTCGCGACACACCTGGGGGTGCCGGATAAAGATGCCACGGATTTCTTTGTGGCCGGATTGCTACACGATTTTGGTAAAGTCGTGCTGGCACAGTTCAAACCCGAAGAGTTCCGTCACTGCCTGGATCAAGCCGCTGAGCAAGAACGCAGTTTGCATGAGGTAGAGCTGGAGAGCCATGGGATCAGTCACGATGAGATTGGCGGACGCCTGGCTGAGGCTTGGAAATTGCCCACAGCATTGGCGCACGCCATTCATCATCACCATCACCCGGAACATGGGGCTGAGGATGGCGGTGATGGTATGTGCGAAGCGGTATTTGCCGCCAACCAGATCGTACGTTCATTGGGCTTTGGTGATGCCGGCAATCCACTGATTGCGGAATTTCCTCCCTTGGTATCTGAGCGATTTGGCAATGATCTATCGGGTCTGATGTCGGTACTGGGAGATCTCAGTGGAGAAATGGAAAAGGCCCGATTGTTCACACAGCTTTAAATTATGGATTCTGGTGTTTGCATGTTGTTAGGTTTTGAGTTGGTGCAAGGCCTCTGTTTTTTATCAGCAGGAAAGGATAAGCAAAGTGCATTTTAAATTTTGGGGTGTGCGTGGGTCGATTCCAGCACCCGGACCCAAGACCGTTCATTATGGGGGCAATACCACCTGTATCGAGGTGCGTGGCGAGAATAATGAACTGCTGATTCTGGATGGTGGAACCGGTATTTTTCCTCTGGGTCAGAGTCTGGTCCCAGAGTTTCCTCTCAAGGTTCATATCTTTATCACTCATACCCACTGGGATCATATTCAAGGTCTGCCAATGTTTTTACCTATTTTCGTTCCGGGAAACGAGGTCACTATTCACGGCGCTGCCGACCCTATTACCCAGCGGGATATCGGTGAGGTGTTGGCCAGACAGATGGAATATGCCTATTTTCCGGTACGTGAGGCCGAACTCAACGCCAGCATGAGCTATCTGAACATTCAAGAGGGTCAGAGCGTACAGGTCGGTGGGGTCAATGTTCGTAGCATGTTGTTAAACCATCCGGTACTCAATTTCGGATATCGTCTGGAATGTGAGGGCAAGGTGTTTGTCTTTACCGGTGACCATGAGTGGCCATACAACATTTATAACAAAGATGATCCGGACTACCCCGATTACCAGCAGATGGTGGATGAGCAACGGATCAGAGTAGTCGAGTTTTTTCGTAATGCCGATGTTCTGGTGATCGATACGGCCTACACCGATGCCGAGTATCCCAGTCGCAAAGGCTGGGGGCATGGCACCTTTGCCTCCAGTATCGAGGCAGCACGGGAAGCGGGGGTGAAGCGGGTATTCCTTACCCATCACGAACCAACCCGCAGCGATGCGGATCTGGAGGCGGCATTCGATGAAGCCAGAAAGAGTCATGATGTGGGAAGAGAAAGGGATCCTCAGTTTGAATTAGCGCGAGAGGGGGTGATGGTAGAGATCTGAGAGATTTTCTCAGCCAACAGTAAATATCGTGTCGATGTCAGACCAGACCAACAGATAGTTTCGCCTTCCGCACAGGGAGCGGAAAAAAAAGCCACAACTGCCCACCCCCTCCTACAAACTGTGGCCTCGGATCAACTGCGAGGTAGTCACCGACAAGACATTGATTCTTCTCAAGTCCGGGGTTTGATCACCAGAGCCCTGAGGGCAGTGATGGTTTGCGGTAGTTAACCTGTATGCTCCTTTCCTGACTGCCGCCATCTAGCCTGTATACTTAAGAATAAGGGCTTACATCAACTCTCAGATTGTTTTAGCTGGAATGATCTTTGGCATGATCGGCATCGAAGGGGTTAAGTGATTGATAAATTATACAAATAAACTCGCTTTTTTTTGCTTTCTGGGTGTGCTCTTTTCAAGTCTGACAACGACTTTCGCTGATGCGGATCTCTCATCCGAGATGGCGAGCCCGGCTGCAGGTCTTCAGCTAACCTCAGCAGAAAGGAACTGGATTGATCGGAATCAAACAGTCAGATTCACGGGTGATCCCAACTGGCTGCCCTATGAGGCCTTTGACGAGGATGGTAACTATATCGGGATGGTGGCCGATTACCTTCGCGTCATCGAACGCGAGACTGGTCTAAAGTTCGTCTCCATTCCCGTTTCAAGCTGGACTGAATCCCTGGATAGCGCTGTACAAGGTAAGGTTTCGGTCATTTCCGGTGATGCGGCTGATGCCATCCTCAACGAGCATTTCAATCCAGTTGAGACCTATAGCCGGAATCCGATCGTCATCATCATGGATTACCGGCAGAATTTTGTTGAAAGACTTGAGGAGATTGACGATCGCAACATCGCGATCATCAAGGATTACGGCTATACAGCGGATCTTTTCGAACGTTACCCGGATATAGATTTTATCGAAGTGGAAAACATCCAGGAAGGCCTGGAAGGTGTCTCACAGGGGCGATTCGACGCCTTGCTTGCGACCATGGCCCTGGCTGGCTATCACATCGCTGAGATGGGGATGCATAACGTCAAGGTGGTGGGTAAGACGTCAGTTATCATGGATCTGACCCTGTTTGTGGATAAAGACAATCCACTGCTCTATTCAGTCATCAATAAGACACTCAAATCCATATCTCAAACTGAAAGGCAGGAGATTCAACAGGCCTGGGTGCGTACAAAATATGTGGAGAAGACCGACTATGGCCTGGTTATACAAATATCTCTCGGCCTGGCAGTTTTAATTCTGCTTGTGTTGGCCTGGAACAGGCTGTTACAGCGTGAAATCGACCGACGGCATGAGACAGAACAATCCCTGAGGCGTAGTGAGAATCTGCTTAAGAATGTCATTGATCAATTACCCGACGTATTTGTACTTAAAGATCATAAGGGGGACTTCCTGCTGTGTAACAAGGCTGTTGCGGATCTCTACGACACAGAACCAGAAGCGATGGTGGGTAAGTCGGATCGTGATTTTGGTGTCCCGACAGAGCTGGCCGACTCAATGCGGGAGAACGTGCTTGGTATCATGGCCAAGGGAGAAACAGAGATAGTCTACGAAGATAGCAGGGACGCTGTGACTGGTGAGATCCGTAACTATCGGTCCATCAAAAAACCATTAAAAGATCAGGATGGGAAAAACCAGATACTTGTTATTGCTCAGGATATATCTGAAGTGGTCAGGGCACGTAACCAGCTTGCCGAGAGCGAAGCAAAGTTTCGCAGGATATTCGAGTCTACTGACGCCATTGCGGTCCAGGGCTATGACGAAGACCGAAAAGTGATTTACTGGAACAAGGCCAGTGAGCAGTTATATGGGTACCCTGCTGAGCAGGCGTTGGGTCAACAGCTTGAAGAGTTGATTATCCCGGAACCGATGCGTACACAGGTTGTTACAGATACCCAGGCCTGGCTGAAAGGCGGGGAGGCTATCCCTTCAGCTGAGTTAACTCTGCAAAGGGCTGACGGTTCGAAGGTTCCTGTCTTCTCCAGTCATGTTATGTTGCGAGGTAAGGGTGGGTCACCGGAGATGTATTGTGTCGATGTGGACCTGAGCCAGTTGAAAACAGCTCAGGCGCAGATTCATCTTCTGTCACAAGCCGTTGAGCAGAGTCCAGTGTCAGTGATGATTACGGATAAAAACGGTGCGATTGAGTATGTCAACACGACGTTACAGAAGATCAGCGGCTATAGTGCTGAAGAGCTGCGTGGACAAAAGCCCAGCATCCTTAAATCGAATCTGACGCCGAAGCTGCTATACAAGGAGCTTTGGGAAGCCATTACGAGCGGACGGACTTGGCAGGGTGAGCTTCAGAATCGCAAGAAAAACGGTGAGATCTACTGGGAGCATGTTTATATTGCCCCGGTGAGTGGTGAAGCTGGAGATGATTTCCACTATCTTGCGATTAAAGAAGATATCACTTTACAGAAAAAGCAGGCTGAGAAGATCTTGCAGCAGGCCCACTTCGATGGCCTGACCTCCCTGCCTAATCGATTTCTGAGTCTCGACAGGCTGGGGCAGTTGGTGAAGGAAGCCGATCGGAATGGCGGCCGGGTAGCTGTGCTTTTTATCGATCTTGATGACTTCAAGAAAGTTAATGACAGTCTTGGTCACGAGATGGGCGATACCCTTTTGATTCAGGCGGCAGAACGCCTTCAGCATTCCATTCGCCAGGGTGATACGGTCGGCAGGCTGGGAGGCGATGAGTTCATCATCATACTGGCCGGACTTGATGACCCATTGGATGCCAACTCAGTGGTGAAGCATTTGATCGATGATTTCCGTCGACCATTCAGTATCGATAATAGAGAGCTACTGTTGACCACCAGTGTCGGTATCGCTGTCTATCCTGATGATGGCAAGCAGCCTTCGGAACTGTTACGTAACGCCGATTCGGCCATGTATCACTCCAAAGCTTTGGGGCGGAACACCTATTCTTACTTTACCGACTCAATGAATCGAAACCTTTCACAGCGACTTCAGCTGGAGGAGCAACTGCATGGCGCGCTGGAACGCAAAGAGTTCAGCCTTGTCTATCAACCGCAGGTCTCACTCAGTAATCGGCAGGTGATTGGTGTGGAGGCGCTGCTTCGCTGGGAGAACCCAAAGTTGGGCCAGGTGGGTCCAGAGGATTTCATTCCCGTTGCAGAGCAGACGGGTATGATTGTAACTATTGGAGAGTTTGTAGTCAGGGAGGCCTTAGCCAAGGCGGTCGAGTGGCGTCGCTTGGTCACTGGGCCATTCACGGTTGCCATCAATCTGTCACCACGACAGTTCAGAGATCCGAATCTGGTGCCTTTTATACAGCAGGTAATCACTGATCTGAAAGTCCCTCCCGAAACCCTCGAATTGGAGATAACCGAAGGTGTCTTGATGAGTGGTCTCTCCTATGTGGATGAAGCAGTCACCGCAATCAGCAAATTGGGTATCAGTATCGCCATGGATGATTTCGGCACAGGCTACTCTTCCCTGAGTTACCTGCGCAGCTACCCGTTCAATGTATTAAAAATCGATCGCAGCTTTATCAATGATGTTACCGTCGATGTTACCGATCATGAGTTGGTCAATGCGGCGATCGCCATGGCGCATGGTTTGGGCCTGAAAGTTATTGCGGAAGGTGTCGAGACTGAAGAGCAGTTCGAGATGTTGGCACATCAGCATTGCGACTTTGCCCAAGGCTACCTTTTTAGTAAACCAAAAAAACCGGAAGAGATTACCCGGTTTCTCAAGATACAACATGAAGATCTAGCGCCTTCATCGTTATAGAAGTGCTGCTTTCGGGTAATGAAAAATACAACTGCACAGTGACCTGTCCGGGCCAACTACTAGGAACTCAGTTACTGCTTGGTAGGGAAAGCGTAAAGATAGCCCCGGCTTCAACCTGAACATACCAGTCTTCAGGAAGTTGCTTATCCAAGGAGAGTGCATCAATCAAAGGGACAAATCCGGGATCCACCTCTGTTACATAAACCGGACCATCCGGAGTATCGAAAATAATTGAAAGCTCATCAAACAGTGTCGGTGTTGCACGGCTGATGGTGGCCTTGCTCAGGCTTTGCCACTGATACTCTCTGGCTGGAGTGGTGTTTGATTGATCAGTGATTCTCTGACTCTATCTATTTTTACCAGTTCCATACTCGCTTACTCTACCAGGAATCACTGTTTGAGGTTCTAAAACCAGCTTTTAGCCCAGCCTATGGCTGCATCCACGGCCTTTTCGCCGGCAATGCCTCCCACGATCCCACCTATGACAGCACCAGCACCAATGGTGATAGGATTGGCCCCCAGGGCACCCAACTTAGCACCGACCAGTGACCCGGCCGCGATACCCCCAAGTGCGCCCCCGGCAACCCGGGTAGCCTCTTCGGTCTTGTTGTCGGCTGTGGCAATGCGGGCTGCACCGAGGGCGACGCCGGCCACGGCAAAACCTCTACCGATGTTGCCCAGTCTGCCAGCCAGCTGGTTTGCTCCAATGTTGGTTTTGTTGGCAGAGGCTACTGATCCGGGCTTTGGCCCTAGTCCAGGTCGTGTGGCTTCGATCACAGCGCGCGTGGCAGGCGGTGTTGCTGCTCGTGCTGTGGCTTTGGCTGCGGTTCGGCCCTGCACATCTTTAGGGTCCAGCTGGGATACGGCTGCATTGTATCCGTTGCGAGCCCGTTCGGCGCCAATGCCTTCACTCGCAGCCAAGGTTGAAAGACCCTGCAGGCCGACTTCGGCTTGATCAGTCCACTGTTGTCGTTTGGTGCTGGAACATGACCGGCCAACTGAGTTGCTGTCGTTGGTGCGGTGCTTAACTGCTCTGCCTTTGTGGGAGCGCTACTGAGCAGATCTGCAGTGGTTGGTGACAGGCTAAGGGAGTCTGCAGTCGTTGGGCTGTTTGCCAGATTGGAGCCTGTGGTGTTGTGGCAGGAGGTCTTGGAATCTTCCAAAGAGTTTCCGATACCGGAAACTCCGGAATTCAATCCGCCGATACTCTCTGATGTGCTGCTGTCAGATCCCCCGCCCATGCCACTATCAACACCAATACCAGAACCGCCAGAAGTTCCGCCAATACCACCTGCTGAATCTGCCATGATCGGGTCTCCACAAAACGATCTTAAGGATTTTTATCCTAGCTGTTAATCCATATGGTGGTGTATTGGAGATATCCCTAGCTAGGGTTATTCCCAGCGCGCCAGTTTTTTTCATCTGTTCGGGTTTTTACAATTTTTATCCTGAGTGCGGATTTATGCTTTTTCCATGATCTGAATATTTAAGGAGAAAAGTCATGTTGCAAAATCCGAAAATTCACTTGGCTCTGATGGGCCTCTTCTCTCTGTCCATGAGTGTTTCGCTTGCCGCAGAACAGCGTGTGCAATTTGGCGTGGTGGCCTCGGCCAATAGTAGTTTTTATGAGGATGTCGGCCAGGATTACTATTTGCTGCCGCTTCTGCTGGTGGATTATGACCGTTTCTATCTGCAGGGAATCGATGCCGGCTATCGCTTCTTTGAGGGGGAGACTCAGAGTTTGGCATTGGAGGTTCGTCGTACCTTCGATGGTTATGAGAGCGACGATAGTGATGCGCTGGAGGGCATGCGGGACCGGGATCAGGCCTGGGAGGCTGGGCTGGTCTATGAGGTGAATCTGCTGGGCGGACAGGCCAAGGCCAAGCTGCTGCATGATATTTCCAATACACATGATGGATTCACAGGTCGGGTTGAGTATGAGCGTTCGTTACTGACCGGCAGTACCTATATGGTTAACTGGTTTGGCGGATCGGAATACTGGAGCCGTAAGAAGACCGACTACTACTTCGGCGTGACAGCGGAAGAGGCGACTTCAGTGCGGCCAGTCTATACGGCGGATGAGAGCTACAACCTGTTTGCCGGTGTCAACGCCGTGAAACGATTCAATGATCGATACTCGCTGATTGCCAGTGCTGAATACCAATGGATGACGGATGAGATCAATGACAGTCCCTTAACCACCAGGCAGGATCAGTGGACTCTCTACGCTGGTATCTTTTATGAGTTTTAACCCGGCTTCTCAGTTTTTTCTGGTGATCCGATTTTTGATAGAGAGGATGTGGCAATGAGTGAAAGATTTAACTACCAAGCGAAAAAATACTTTCTGACCGTGTTTGCAGCTACCGGAATCTTCTGGAGCGTTGGAGCTGTTATGAGCTTCCATCCTGATTGGGTTGATTACTATATGCTGCCCATGCTGCTTGGCTTAATGGTGCCGGCCATTGTGGCTGTGGTGTTGATATGGGAGCAGCAAGAGGATGACTTGCGTAGGGATTTCAAATGTCGTCTGTTCAGTCTCAGTCTGATCAGGCCTGGGGTGTTTCTTCTCTCACTGATGTTGATGCCGCTCTCTGTGCTGTTGTCGATTGTTATCTCGCTAGGAATTGGTGGCTCTGTCGATCAGTTTCAGGTCTCAGAGGCCTTTTCGTTCAACAGCGGTTTTGTACCGGTAATGTTGTTGCTGTTTCTGGCCGCCCTGTTTGAGGAGTTGGGATGGCGGGGTTATGGATTTGAGAGTCTTGAGAAAGGGCGAAGCTTTTTTTCGGCTTCCCTGCTATTCGGCCTGCTCTGGTCTGCCTGGCACCTGCCGCTGTTGTGGGTGAATGAATCGTATCAGTATGAGATCTATCAGATTAGCCCCTGGTATGCGGCTAATTTCTATCTGAGTACTGCGGTATTGGGTGTGATCATAAGCTGGGTCTGTCATATCAATCAACGCAGTATCCTGGTGGCGATCCTGTTTCATTTTGTCGTCAACCTATCACAGGAGATGCTGAGTATGACGCAACAGACGAAGAGTATTCAGACAGTTGTTCTGATTCTCTTTGCTCTGGTGATTATCCGTAATCAATGGTCGCTGTTCATGCGTAAGCGAGAGTCGGAGATCACCAGTACCAGAGATATTGACTCTGTTGGTCAAAATTGGTCTTAAGGTATTGGCCGGGTGTCATACCGGTATAACGTTTGAAATCCTTGATGAAATGAGCCTGATCAAAATAACCGCTGCGATAGGCCAGTTCAGTCAGGTTGATGGACTGGCCTTTCGATAGGGTATGCCAAAGCTGTTGATGGGTTTGCTGGAATCTCAGGTTGCTTTGGATTTGTTTGAAAGACATGCCATAGACTTCTGCATAGCGCTTTTGCAGCCAGCGTTCGCTCTTTTGGTAATATTGCGCCTGTTCGGACAGGCTCTGCTGCAGGCTGGGAAGCGGTGGTATAAAACCCTTGGTAGCAGTGGCCTGATGACTAATGCTGTTTGATGGTGAGATGTTGTGAATTTCGAGGCGTTGGTTGCTGATCTGCTGCCACAGGTGTTGAAGGAGGTAGCGCTCAACGATTTCGATCAATGCCTGACCGGTATCGGCGGCTTCCATCTCCTCCAGCATTAGACTGCTGGTGGGTTGACCTAAAAGATCGGCCAGTTGCAGGTCCTCTTCGTCGAGTTCTCTGGGAGCAGTTTGAAAGAGTTCATAGAAGGTTATCGGATAGAGATCTACCTTTAGATTCTTGATCGGCCTTGATTGTTTGTCACTGGCGAGTTGATAGATATCGAACCATTGTCCCAGGCCTAGTTTGATGTAGGTCCGTTTTGCAATTTCGTAGCCTGATGCCGGTTTGTTAGTGGCTGAGGCTGGTTTTTCAAGCTGGGCAAACCCGTGCCCCTGGCCACGTATTTCACTCAGTCCACCATAAAACTCGAAGTAGAGTTGGGTCATCACAGTGGGGTAGGCTCGGGTGATCAGTTTGGCATCCTGCTCGTACAGGCAGCCTATGGAATAGGTGTAACAGGCGATATACCGGTTTAACAGCGGATGAGTAGGGCTGGCTGATCCATAATCGACCCAAGAGCGATGTTGCTTCTGTTCGGCAAGTAACTTCAGGCGTTCAATGTCTTCACTGGCAGGCATGGCTACATAAAGGCATAGATCAGGAATGCGCCAAATGCTGCGGCTAACAGGCCACCAATCCGGCCATAAGTTTTTGCAATGGAAAGTGCCCAGGACATCAAGCCACGGAAGCCATTGCGGCCAATTACTGTTAACACGACGGCTGCAATAACCGAGAGCCAGCCGAGGACTTCGATGATTAATGGAAATTTCGATTGTGAGGACTGGCTGATCAGGAATATTCCCAGGATCAGCCTGACAGTAACGGCCAAGATGTGAAGCCCTGGCTCTTCCTGTTTGTCTTTTAAATAGCTTAAAACGATTCCCGGACTGGTCAGGATAATCAGACCAGCAATCAGTATCAGAGCCCCGAATAAGATTATTACTGAAATCATCGTGCGATCACTTAAGTTTAGTATTGGCTGAGAAAACCAGGTTAACAGGCTCTAGCTAAATCCATCCATCAACACAAAATCAAACTTTGCTGACAATTTTACTATACCATTGTCAGTGGGGCGAAACTCCGCCAGCACCATCGGGCGAAGTATGCTGGGAATGCGTTGAAACAGAAAATCTTCACTGTTTTGCGCTTCTCCCTCGACATAGATCTGAGTGACAAAGGGCCTCATACCATCACGGAAAACTGCAGCATGGATATGCGGTGTGCGACCCGGGTAGGGTACAGGCCGGATGGTGCGAAAACGGTAGCGCCCCTGGTCGTCCGTTATGTTTCTACCAAACCCCTGAAAATTACGGTCCATGGGTGTTGAGTGGTCATCTTCACTGTGCCGGTAGCGGCCGTTGACGTCGCACTGCCAGATTTCAACCACAACGCCGCTCAGTGGATTGCCGTTGATATCGATTACCTTGCCATAGAGCTCGGCGATGCTGCCTTTGGCAATCCCCTTCACGCCGGAGATTTGCGTCAGGTCGTTATCATCGTCGAGCATGGGAAGGTCCGGGTAGAATGGGCCGGCTGACTGACGGGGGGTTAATAGCTGCTTGGCGTAGGCAGGTAGGCTAAGCAGGCCGGCACTGCCGCCCAGTATCAGATTGCGACGACGTTTATTGATGTGCTCTGACATGGTTGTCTCACTATCAGGGTGTTAAGCGACTGAATTTGGTTTATCTACGGCTTTCGATTTGAGTTGTAAAACAAGAAAAGAAAAGCCCTGGGGGGAATTTTGATAGGCCAGTGACTGGCGATTCCCATCCTTGCCTCAATTATGGCTTGTTGGACATATTTATCTTTAATATGATCCATGTGTTTGCCATCCTCTTGAACTGCCGGATTAAATTATTGGTTTATAGAGTGGTGTTTGCTTCGTATCCGTGTTGTTTGTCAGTGTGCGGATCTCATCCACAGTATAGCGGGGAGTGATATGGCGTGGGCAGTTCCAGTCAAAAGCCTTGACCTTTAAGGTAACCAGTCGTTCTGTTTGGCCTTTGTAATCGGGATTCTCCAGCTGTTCACGCAATACGTGATCCTCATCGGCTTCCAGGATCGAGGCTTCTGCCCAGATTTTCAGGCGCTGCTGGTTTGGGTAATTCATTAAAATCAGTGAGACTTTACGATTGGCTTCGATGTTACCGGTAGAGATGTACTGCCCATTGCCGCGAAAATCTGCATAGCCCAAAGTGAGTTCGTCGATAACTTTCAGAAAACCGGGTTCACCCCCTCGAAACTGTACGTAGGGCCAGCCGTTTTCTCCGATGGAAGCCATATAGAAACTGTCACGGGACTGAATGAATAGCGCCTCTCTGGCCGTCAGTTGAAAACGGTCCCCTGACGCTTCCATGCGCTCATAAGTCTTGCGGGTACCGTAACGTGACTGGGCTTTTTTCACGCTCTCTGTGAATGCGTATTGTGTGAAGTTCTTGTTCATGTTGAATCTTCCTGTGTGTTACAGACCCAAGGTTGTACCCCCCCTTTGCTGTAGGGGCTGTTTACACCGCTGGGTGCAAAAACGGTCCCAACCCCGAATGGTGGTGACTTAGCCAGTATTTGGTGGGGCATGGCCCCACCCTACACTCTGGATTCGACAGTAGGGTGGGGCCATGCCCCACCCAACGATCCTCAATACAGAGCAGGGGGTTGTCAGTCTCAATAGTGGGTGTCGTTAGCGCTCTTTTTCGCTTTGATCTCAGAGAGATCCAGCTTTGAGAGCTCATCGAATCCACCAATAGCGATGTCGTCGATGAAGATCTGCGGCACCGTGCGTCGGCCAGATCGCTCCACCATCTCAACCAGGCGTGCCTGGTCCGATGAGACATCGATCTCTTCATAATCGAGACCCTTGGCCTGTAGCAGGGACTTGGCCCGGTTGCACCAGGGGCATTGGTTGGTTGAGTAGATTTCGATATGGTTCATGATCTCTCTCCTTAAAAACTTTTTTTGGGTGATTGCTCGTTTCAGTGAAGGGTACAGCGCAAACGGCATGCCAGACTATTAATCCATAAAAAACAATCGGTTATAAAATCCTGGCAACCACAAAAACTTGTGTTCCTCAAAAACTTGAGCTTTACTCCTTAAAAATTTGAGGTGAAATCGATGGTCGATGAACTGTTTGAGCAGGCGCCAACCCTGCTGGCTCTGGTGGATCGGGATCTGACCTGTCGCAATCTGAGCCTCGGTTGGCGTGTCCGGCTTGGACTGGCCGCAACTGACGCTGCAGTGAGCCTCTCCCTGGCGGATCTGTTCCTACTGGAAGCGATGCCAGAGTTTGAGGGGCGGTTGAAGCAACTGCTGCAAGGCAGTCAGTCGTTGCAGGATCTACCAGTCTGTCTGTTAGGTGGGGATAAGGTGACAGACGGTTTTCTCTCGGCCTGGTGCATCGATGCCGAATCGCTTGTTCTGGCGGCGACCTGCAGTACTCATCTGAACCAGGCCCTGGAGGAGCTGCGCCAGCTGCGTACCATGCATGAGCTGATTCTCAACGCGGCGGGAGAGGGGATCTACGGTCTCGATGTCAATGGTCTGGGTACCTTTGGTAACGCCGCTACCACAGAGATACTCGGCTGGCGGCCCGAGGATGTGATCGGCAAACGCTCCCACGACATCCATCACCACTCCCACTTGGACGGCTCGCCCTATCCCCAGGCCGAGTGTCCGATCTATGCCGCATTGCAGGATGGTGAGGTACACCGGGTCGATGATGAGGTGTTCTGGCATGCAGATGGGTCGCCGGTACCGGTTGAGTACACCAGTACGCCGATCGTTAAAGAGGAGAAGATTCAAGGCGCGGTAGTCGTGTTCCGGGATATCTCGGAACGTAAGGAGAATGAGCGTCAACGGGATGCGGCTTTTGAAGAGATCAAACAGCTTAAGGAACAGTTGGAGCAGGAGCGGGACTATCTGCGGGACGAGATAAAGAGTGAATCGGACTATGGTGAAATCATCGGTGCCAGTGAGGCGTTGAAACGCACCATGGCACAGATAGCAGCAGTGGCGGCAACACCTGCCAATGTGCTGATTCTGGGTGAGTCGGGGGTTGGTAAAGAGATGGTGGCCCGGGCGATCCACGAGCGAAGTGAGAGGGCGGGCAAGCCGCTGATCAAGGTTAACTGCGCCTCCATCCCCAAGGCGTTATTCGAAAGCGAGTTCTTCGGTCATGTCAAAGGGGCGTTTACCGGTGCTCACCGCGACCGCATCGGGCGTCTGCAACTGGCCCAGGGTGGCACCCTGTTTCTTGATGAAGTGGGAGAGATTCCACTGCATCAGCAGGGTAAGCTGCTGCGCGCTCTGCAGGAAAGGGAGTTTGAACGGGTTGGAGACGATCGGACAGTCAAGGTCGATGTTCGGGTGGTGGCTGCAACAAACCGGAACCTGATGAACGAGATGAAGCGGGGTAGCTTCAGGGAAGACCTCTACTACAGGCTGGGTGTCTTTCCCATTACGGTGCCGCCGTTGCGGGAGCGCAGAGAGGATATCGCTCCTCTGGCTGACCACTTTCTTGAGCGAACCTGCCATGAGCTGGGACGCGATCCCATGCGATTGTCGAAACAGCAGGTGAAGCAGCTATCGGCGCATCCGTGGCCAGGCAATATTCGGGAGCTGAAAAATGTCATTGAACGGTCGGTGATCCTGAGTACAGGCAATCGTGCCCGTCTCGATCTGGCACTTAGCGTCAATAGTGACCCTGCTGCAGTGGCGATGTCCGTACAGAGCGTGGAGGATGAAAGCGGTTTTCTGACCGATGCGGAAATGCGTGCCAGGGAGAAGCAGAACATTATCGCGGTATTGCACCATGCTGATGGACGTGTATGGGGCCCTGAGGGTGCTGCCGATCTATTGGGGGTTAAACCATCGACTTTGGCCTACAGGATGAAAGTGCTCGGACTGAGTAAGACAGGTTAGTTTCAGATCAGAGGATAATCTGGGTACTCCTTTACAGGTTCTGTCCTGTTCAGCTAAAACTCAGGTTTGCTGGTTAACCACGCTGTGCGTCATGGGTGTCGCCAGAGCGATGCTATGCCTTTCCGCCGTCTGCCAGATGATCTCCCGGAAAAACTGCCGAATCTTGATCAGATTGCGAACATCCTTGGTGTAGTAGTAGATTGACCATTCAATTGCATGATCACCGGTATCGTTGACTCGAATCTCTAGCTCATACTGTTTCTCAATACCGATGTCGGCACTCTTCTTCACTTCCTCGTAGGCCTCTTCAAACATCTCCCGTACTTTAGCGGCATCCACATCGTAGCCGATCTTGAAGCCCATCTTTTCACGCAGGCCTTTTGCGGATGCGAATTTCGACAGATTGTGAATCGTGTAGTCACGGAACTTGGCATTCTTCAACATGATACGGTGGTTGTTGACCATATTGAGGATCTCTGTGTGGAACATTTTGGTCTTGTAGACCACGCCGATATAGGGTGTGCCTTCGGTGATCTCTACCACATCACCCTCCTCAGCCATGCCGCTGTTGAGGATGATCAGGCCACTGAAAATATCCGGTGCCCAGGCATTGTGGGTCAATGCCAGGAAAACGCCAATGAAACCAATCACGCCCCCGGCCTCCAGCAGGCCGCTAAAGCCGAGAATCTGTACTACCGAAATCAAAACAATGATGAAGATGAAGATGCCTGATAACAGGGTCATCAGGCGGCTGTTGTAGGTTTCGACACTCTTTTTAACGCCATTGACCTCTCTGGTTTTGCCGAATTTACGCCGTGCAATGTAACCAATGATGTGAGCGGAGAGGTAGCCCAAATAGATCACCACGAAGACAGAGACCAGCTTCAGTCCAATACCCCTGTCACCAGTTGGCAGATAGAGGTGGTAGTAGCCAAAGGAGAGAATGATGAGCAGGTTCAGGGCACGGATGACATGCACCCGGTTGAGGTTGCGGTTGGCGCTCACATTATCGTGATAGATCAGCTCCAGTATCCGTCTGGCAAATATCATCAACAGGATATTGACAGCGATGACGATAAAGTCCAGCGCGCCCAGACGTGTGAATATGTCGGCATGGTCTCCGATTAAGCCTCTAAACAGCTCCGCTATTGCTTCCATAATCAAGTCCTGGGTACATGATGTTTGTAGTGTTCTGTTAGGTAAAACAATCTAACATGCGGGTGGTTCTCTGTAGAATATAGAAATAGAGCGTAACTTAGGGCCTGTTAACACTAATCCAATTGGCCCTGTTGCCCCTGAAAAAGCGCCAATTGGATTAGTGTTAACAGGCCCTAGCAGCATAGTAGCCAGATCCGAGTTGTGTAATCTATAGTACCTCCTGCTTTGTTTAAGCGTTCACTGTTCGAGTTGAGGCCCAGTTACGTAAATAGCTGATCTTCTCCGCCATCAACACAGAGAGTGGTCTGGTCTGCTTGATCTCATTGAGAATGTGTGCCGTATCCAGGGACTGCTTGGATGCGTGGGAGGAGTAGAGTGCGGAGACGATTGCTTGCTCTATCTCTGCGCCGGAGAAACCCTCACTTGCTTCCGTCAATTTGTCTAAATTGAATCGCTGAGGCTCCAGGTCCCGCATGCTGAGGTGGATGTGAAAGATCGCTTCACGTACTTCCTGGTCTGGAAGATCTACAAAGAAAATCTCATCGAATCTGCCTTTTCGAAGTAGCTCAGGCGGTAGCCTCTCGATGTCATTGGCAGTGGCTACCAGAAAGACGCGGGAGCTCCGCTCAGCCATCCAGGTCAGTAGGGTGCCGATGATTCGTGTTGAAGGCCCTCCGTCAACATCAGTGGATAGGCCCTTCTCAATTTCATCGATCCACAGTACGCAGGGCGACATCGATTCCGCTGTCTTGAGCGATTCCCGCAGATTGCGTTCGGTTTCCCCGTAATACTTGTTGTAGAGTGCGGCGAAATCCAGGCGCAGCAGGGGAAGGTGCCAGCTTCCGGCTACCGATTTTGCGGCTAAGCTCTTACCACCACCCTGGACGCCCAATAGTAGTATTCCTTTGGGAAGATCGAGGCCGCGTGGTGGTTGTTCAGCGATAAAGATGGAGTGGCGCTGCTCTAGCCAGCGTTTTAAATTTTTCAAACCAGCCACTTGACTGAATTTAGCGCTATCGAGTTCAAGAGAGAGCACTCCGGTGTCGTCGAGCAGACGATACTTTGTTCTGGCCAGGTCATCCAGGTCTGTCTCGGTGAGCATGCCGTCATCGTAGATAGCGTTACGTATGAGGCGTTTGGCATCCCTCTGGCTGAGGCCGGAGAGATTGCTCAACATCGGTTCTATCACTTCCCGCCGTACTTCCACATTACGATTGTTATGCCGCCCCCACTCTCTGATCTCTGACTGCAGCAGATGATTCAAGGTGCTTTTGTCCGGTAGTGAAAGCTCGAACCTGGTCGATAGTGAACGCAGTTCGTCAGGAATCTCGGCATCGTGACTGACCAATACAAGGGTTTGCAGTGGATTACCCAGCGCAATCTCTTTGAGTTGGCGCAGAGTCAGTGGATCGTCAAGCCAGTGATGGATATCCATCAACATATAGATCGCGGGTGGAGTCCGACCGGCCAGTTCAGCCAGGATTCGTGAAGGCTCTTTGATCGCTAAGTGGCTGGTTTGATTGGTATGCAGGTTGGTCAAGCCACTGGCCACGGTCCAACGGTGGAGTTGTCTGCCCAAATGGATTGAGAGTCGTTCGAACAGGGTTTCAACCTGCTTTTCATCATCGCTTTCGATGAAGAGTATGGATGTGCCCGATCTGATGATGAGTTCGAGGTCTTGTAGGTCGCTCATTCCCTTAGCTGTTTATCTCTATTCAATTGTTAGCCGATAATGAGTGACAATCTATCGGTTAAGCGGCGTCTGTTCAACTCCATGAACTCTCGAACCGGACTGTCCGTGCGTTACAGGCAGAAAAGAGCCCGCATCAGCGGGCATTTTTCTATCGGCATTGTGTCGAGCGGCGGGCATCCGGCATTCAATGCCTGGTCCTGGGGGGCGGCTTAACGGCCGTAGTTAGAGAAGTGGTGATGAAAGGTTCTACTGCCTTCCATCAGCATCTGTTCGAATACCTCACCGGGAACCGGTGGGCTGTAGAGATATCCCTGGCCCTCCTGGCACCCCATCTTTTGCAGCAGTGACTGCTGTGCCATCGTCTCGATGCCCTCGGCGGTTATCCTCAATCCCAGGTTTTTGCCAAGAGAAATAATCGCCTGTGTAATCGCAACCGCATCGCTGTCATGAGGCATGTCGCGGATGAAGGAGCGGTCGATCTTAAGCTTATCGATCGGTAGCTGCTTCAAATAGGAGAGGGAGGAGTAGCCGGTGCCGAAATCGTCGATGGCGATCGATACACCGAGCTTCTTGAAAACGTCCAGTACTGGCACGGAGTTCTTCATTTGCCCCATGAAGATGCCCTCGGTGACCTCAAGTTGCAGCATATCCGGTGGGCAGCCCGACTCGGCTATGATCTGTTCGAATCGCAGGATCAGATCGGTCTGCATGATCTGTCGGACGGACAGATTGATCGCCATGCGCCCCTGGAAAATACCCTGTTTGTAGAGGTAACGGGTTTGCTGGCAGGCCTCGTTCAAAACCCAGTTGCCAATCTCATGGATCAGGCCCGACTCCTCGGCCAGCGGGATGAAGCGGGCCGGAGGAATGATGCCCAAGCGTGGATGGTGCCAGCGTAGCAGCGCTTCGGCGCCGGTCATCTCACCATTTTTCAGTGAGATTTGCGGCTGATAGTAGAGCAGCAGCTGATCCTCTTTGAGGGCGCTGCGAAGCTCGGTCTCCAAAAGCAGTCGCTCGAACGCGCTGCGTGTCAGTTCAGAGGTATAGTATCGGTAATTGTTGCGCCCCTGCTCTTTGGCCTGATACATAGCGGCATCGGCGTTCTTGGTCAGGTCGGCCACATCCTTGCCATCTTCAGGAAAGATGCTGATGCCGATGCTGGCAGTGACATGCAGTTCGCGGCTGGCGATCTTGAACGGGGCCTTGAACTTGTCCTGAATCTTGGCCGCTACCACAGCTGCCTGGCTGGGATCTTCCAGATTCTCCACCAACACGGTAAATTCATCACCACCCAGTCGGGCCGCAGTATCATCATCCCGTAAAATGTTCTGTAACCGTTTGGCGACCTCTTTGAGCAACTCGTCACCCATGGCATGGCCGAGGCTGTCATTGATGTTCTTGAATCGATCCAGATCCAGAAACAGCACCGCGAGTTGTCTCTTCTGGCGTTTGGCCTGTGCCAGGGCGTGCTCCAGTCTGTCCTCGAACAGCAACCGGTTTGGCAGATTGGTGAGTGAGTCGTGATGAGCCAGATGTTCGAGCTGACTCTGGGTCTGCTTCAGGCTGGTAATGTCGGAGAAGACCATCACATAGTGGAGCGCCTCTCCCTGCTGGTCACGAACACAACTGATGGTCATCCAGACCGGATATATCTCACCGTTCTTGCGCTGGTTCCACAGTTCACCGCGCCAGGAGCCGGTGGATCTCACGTTATCCCAGAGTTCGCTGAGAAATTCCGGGCTGTGTTTAGTTGAAATCAACGACCTTGGATGGTTGCCGATAATCTCAGCTTGGGTATAGCCGGTGATCTCGGAGAATGCGGGATTGGCCGATTCAATGGTCCCGTCGATATCGGTGATCAGGACCGCTTCCATAGTGTGTTCGATGATTTGTGCGGCCTGCTGCAGCTTGGCGTCCGACTCCTTGCGGTTGGTTATATCGGTAAATACCAGCTGTATGGCTGGTGCTCCTTCATATTCAACCGGACTGATGAACACCTCAGTCTGTATGGTATTCCCATCCGCACGTTTTAGGGTGGTTTGCCGTGGTTGATCGTCCTGTTCTGCATTGGTTTTGCTGGATCGGAAACTCAGCAAAGTAGAGGGGGATTCGAGGAACAGCTGATCTGCCGGTCTATTGATCAGGGGTTGATTCAGTGAGGCTGCCAATGCCTGATTGGCTGCCTCGTTTAGAAAAACGATCCTATCATTCTGCAGTAGTAGTATTGGAGTCGGGGAGTGGTCCACCAGTTGACGGTAACGGTTTTCACTGCGACGTAGGGCCTGTTTTGTCTTTTCCGCCTCGCGACGTACCGCAGCCTCTTTCAGTTCCCGGACAACAGCGGGTACCAGGCGGGCCAGATTGTTGAGGTTGATGTAGTCATTCGCGCCTGCTTTAAGCAGTGAGGCCACCTTCTCCTCGCCAATACTGTCAGAGACCAGAATAAGCGGGATATCCAGTTGTCGGTCGCTCAGAAGTTTCAATGCATCTTTGGGATTGAAGCCGGGGTTGTCGGTGTTGGAGAGAATAAGATCCCATTCACCCTCATCCAATGCCTGTGTCAATGCCTCACGGGTTCCGATGCGCCGGGTCAGGACATTGAGATCCTTGCGACGGAGGGCCTGGCATATAAATCCATATATGCGTTCGGATCCTTCAATGATGAGGATCCGGAGTTGTCCTGGCATTGACGTTCCCTGATACATTGCTTCAAATAAATCTACGGCTACTCTATTGTCGGCCTCTACCGGCATGCTGACTTCCAAAGCACGCCTGGAGAGGAGTTGTAACCCCCGATCCCTGGCTAAGCCCTATCCTCGAGTCTTCTGCTGGGTAACTCGCTGGACAGAGCTTAATACTACCATGTTTAGTTAGTAAGGCATCCATTGCCCTAGGGGTATGCTGTGAGTATAAACGCATTGATTCTTCAATGTGGTGAATTCGGGATGAGATTTGGGATATGTTTCGGTGTAAGGTAGGGATTTGCCGACAAATTAACAATTTCAGGACTTTAAGGGAGATCTGAGCAAGCTCTGAAATGGTTGATTTGTGCTGCCAGGGTTGGTTTTAATCCATTTTTAAGAAACTAAACCTCGACGCCAGCGAGGTGATTTTGTTGCACTGCGAGCTATCCATGGTGCCTTGTTGCCGCCAGTTTTTTAACGCTTGCTGTCTCTGAGAGACCCATTGACATCATCAATCCTCAAAACTGAAGCCCATGGGGTGGAACGTGAACCCTATGGCTTGGTGTTTGGGTCCGGTTGATCGTCCGCTTGTTTGCCGCGTGGCTCGCTAGGCGCCTCTACCCACTTATTGTTTCAGGCAGCAAAGCTGATCACTTTTTTTTCAGGCCCAGTTAGCACTATTCATTTCGCTGTGATTGAGAAGATCAGCTTTCAGTGGATCGCTTGCATGCTCTGCGATTGCTACGAGGTGGAGTTCGATGTTTTCAATACCCATCGTGTCGATGACAAGCTGGTTGTGATTAAACAGCTGGTTTTTTCTCGATTGGGCATGACGAATTGCCTGCCCACAACTCGAGACTGCCGAGCTGATAGAACCTGACCTGGTGTTGCAGGGCGATGTGATAACTGAGTTGTGGGTGGTGAGGATAATCGGCGCCTATCACCGCTCTGATTAGAGCTGTCTATTAGTAATCACGGACAAACTTTACGGATTGGATTCGTCTATATGGGGCATGGCAGGACCTTAATAATATTAGCGAATTCATGATTTAGCAGTTGTTAAATCGAGCTAAATAACTTGATTTTGGCAGGTTGACTAGGCAACCTGCCTTCAGGTCACAAAGATGATCTCAAACTACCACCGGAGGATAATTATGAAGAGAACCCTGATAGGTTTAGCGGCATTCGGCTTGCTGTTATCAAGTGGCATTCAGGCAATGCCAGGATATGGTCATTCACCAGCCCACCGAGGCGGTGCTGCGGCCATGCAGCAGGAAGTCGGGCCAGGGATGATATTGCGAGAGGGGGTGACCAAGCTGCTCAAGTTCATGCGTCAATCAGATCAACCAAACCCCCAGAAAGTTGCGGCATTTTTGGAAACTGAGATTGCCCCCTATTTCGATTTTGACTACATGGCTGATTGGGCGGCTGGTCCTATGAAGCGTTATATGACGGGGCAGCAGAAAGCTGAGCTTGGTCAGCAGGTCAAAGTGTTGTTGCTGGGCACCCTGGCGAAGCGGTTGGGTGACTACAACAATCAGGATGTACGCTTTTATCGTCCGAGGTCGTCAGGTCGTAATGAAGTGAAAGTGCGTGTCGGTATCCTGCAGGCAGGTGGATACCCGGCCAACATCGATTTTCGTTTCTATCGCAGCGATTCTGGCTGGAAGGTCTTCGATGTTGCTGCAAACGGTAACAGTGCATTGGCTTACTATCGACAGCACTTCGCGAGCAAAATGCGTTCGCAGTCACCCGACAGAGGGTACCGTCGATAAGATCAGGCTTGGTAGTAAGCGGCAGGTGGTTTGTCTGGAATCGTCACCTGCCGCTCATCAACTGCTCAGTCCGGCTAGGTTTTGGCGGCTGGACACCCTCTCTTTCAGATAACTCTTATCTGCACCAGGGCCTGTTTTACAGAATGGGTGGTGATTTAATCGCTGGTTGAAATTGCAAAAAGCCACCCTATGTTATGTGTGTGAGCAGACCCTGAAAGTGACTTTCTCAGCCGCCAGGTTGTTAAATCGGGTCGATATCAAAAAAACAGCTTAACCAAGCCAAACCAATGAGTGTGTAAACGGTCTATCCGATTTATGAGTGAACAACAGAATTTCGGTCGATGGATGATCATTGCAGCATGGGTGCTGATGCTGGCGATGCTTACCCTGCTGTTTTCCCAATGGCTGGAACGTCAAAACAACCCCAATCGGCAGCTCAGTGTGACCACCAATCTCCAGGGTGAGTCTTCCGTGGTGCTGAAACGTAATCGTGCCGGTCACTATGTAGCACCGGGTAAGATCAATGGTGTCGATGTTGTCTATCTGCTGGATACCGGTGCTACCCTGGTCGCTGTATCCTCATCATTGGCTGAGAAGGCGCGGCTTCAGCCTGGTGCGCCGAGTCAGAGTCGTACGGCCAATGGGGTGGTGAGAAGCTGGTTGACTGAGATCGATCGATTACAGCTCGGTCCGATTACAATGCAGAATGTAAAAGCGTCGATACTGCCTAATATGCCAGCCCATGAAGTGTTATTGGGTATGAGTTTTCTGAAACATCTCAAGCTGCAGCAGCAGGGGGATGAGCTGGAGATTTCATTGCCGGATTAGCCGGGTTCTCAAAGCGGGGCAGTAAAAGAGCCCTGTTTACAGGCTGTCTAGGGTGGTTTGTTGCTGCCGTTACACTTGTAACGGCAGCAGACTGAATGATCAGATTTTGTCTTTCAGTGCTTTCAGAGCAGTCAGTTTTACAACGGTCTTTGCTGGTTTGGCTGCGATCTTGATCGCTTCACCGGTTGCTGGGTTGCGTCCCATGCGGGCTTTGGTTCTTGGTTTTACAACGCGACGGACCTTGATGCCGCTATCCGGAATCGTGAACTCACCTGATCCTCTTTTCTGTAAATGGCGGGTAACTAGAGTGTTCAGTGAGGAGAATACAGCCGCCACATCTTTGCGGGATAGACCGGTCTCTTCTGCAATGGTGCTTAAGATTTGTGTCTTGGTCTGCTTGGTTGTGATGGCTTTCAGGCGTGGTGCTGCAGCTACTTTTTTAGCAGTAACTTTCTTTTTTGCAGTTTTTTTAGCGGTCTTTTTTGCGGCTTTCTTTGCAACCATAAGGTTTGCTCCTTCTTACAATAGTGGGTAGGTTGTGTGTTAAAAATAACACAGTTTTTCAATAGGTAAACATAAAACGACCGTTTTTTACTGGCTTTTTTACAAAAAGTCTATTTTTTCTTTCATCTGAACGTGGAAAAGGATCAGTGTCAGTTAAAATCCGGATGTTGATACAGTGATGGATTTCTACAGTGTTTTGGATCATTGGTATATGACGTGAGTCATCTATCGATTAAAAGTCTTGTTTGTTATTGGATGTATCTATCAGGCAATCTATATTCAGCTTGATCGAGTGGCTTCGTATCATGAGTTACCTAAAATAGCTCCATACATTCCGTATTGGGCATGAATTTAGGCATCTATCGGCCAAGATTGGAAACAGTTGAGTGTTTAAGGAGAAAAATATGAAGCGGTTATTTCTACTGTGTTGGCTTTTGTCTCTCATATCAAATGCTGTCGCAAAAGATGTTGCAGGTATCAATCTGGATGAAACGATGCAACGTGCCGAGGACGGCGTGACACTTCAGTTGAATGGTGCAGGGGTCAGGGAGAAGTTCTTTTTCGATATCTATGTTGCAGCACTCTATCTGCAACAGAAGAGCAATCAGGAGTCAATGATTCTGAAGAGCGAGGCTGCTGCGAGGGTGGAGATGAGGGTGCTCTATTCAAAAGTGGATAAGGAGAAGTTCGTTCAGGGTTGGAAGGACGGCTTCAGTGCAAACCTCGATCAACAGCAGTTCAGTCAAATTGCTGAACGACTGAGTCGGTTTAACGGGTGGTTTGAAACTCTGACAGAGGGGGAGGTAGTTGAGTTGGACTATTTTCCCAATAAAGGTACCAGGGTGAAGATCAAGGGTGTCGAAAAGGGCGTCATACCGGGGGTCGATTTCTTTCAAGCGTTGCTGAGCGTCTGGCTGGGAGAGAAGCCTGTCACCAAGTCACTCAAGGAGGATCTATTGGGGCTGTGATTCGCCACTGCTGTGATTAGCGTATCGAAAGGTGCTTGGGCAGATAGTCAGTTACACCTGTTCGGGCCTGTTAATACTGACCCAATGCATCCTGCTGGCCGCAAAAAAAGACCCAGCCCTTCAGGCGCAACAGAACGTATTGGATTCGTGTTAACAGGCCCTGGTCATCAGTTGAAAAGTTGGCGCCAGACTCCACCCCGTCGTTCATCGCCGGAACCTTCCAGCATACCGTTGGATTTGAGTTTGACGCTATGGGCGCCACCGAAAAAGAGGTTCTTTTTTCTCCAATGCTGCTGCTTTGGAAATTCATCCAAGAGGGCGTGGCATGCGGTTTCATCATAACCGGGCTCGATGCTCAGCAGACCGTTTTCGTAGTGTATGCGTGGATTGGAGACCGCCGCTTCAAGTGGCATATGGTGGTCGATGTGGTTGAGTATGATTTGCAATACCGCGCTTCGGATTCGGTTGGAGCCACCGGAGCCGGTGACCAGAGCATCGCCGTTTCGCTCAATGATCAGAGTTGGTGACATCATCGATGCCAGTCGGCTATTCTCCTGCCAGTGATTGAATCCGCCGGGATTCAGGTCCTCTTCACCCAGCATGTTGTTCATCATGATGCCACTCTGCGGGATCACATAACCGCAGCCTTCACCGTTGGAGAGGGTCATGCTGGCAAGATTGCCTTGGGTGTCTGCGATACTGATCTGAGTCGTCCCTCGTGTGGATATCCCACCGATATCCATTCGCTGGTGGTAGGCCTTGGCAAGTTCTGGATCGAGAATCTGCGCCATGGAATCGAGGCGTTCCTGCCTGACCTGCTGGGTAAGTTTCATACAACGGGCCAGTTGTCTCAATGAGGATTCAGGATCGCTTTTTGAGGTCTGCGCTGAATCTTCTGCCATCAATCCCAGAGAGAATGCGATCAGGGTTCCTCCCAGTGAAGGGAGTGGGTTGGTGAACAGCCCTGCACCCCGGTAGTTGAGTTGCAATGGCTCTCGCAGGATAACCTGGTATTCGTCGAGATCCTCCATCTGCAACAGACCGCCCTGGTTTTTGCAGTCTCTGACCAGTTGCTGGCCGGCCTCTCCATTGTAAAAGAGTCTCTCACCTTCGTGCTGCAGTGCGTCAAGGAAATCGGCCAGATCCGGTTGGCGATGAAGTTCACCTTCGGCAATCAGTTGCCCGGGGTTCGCTGGGGACTCATTTAACGACATGACTGCCGGGGTTGCACGCAGGATCGGGCCGATGATCCGGGTAATCAGACTCTGGAAGCGGTTGAGCACAACCCCTTCTCTTGCGAGGGCGATGGCCGGTTGGAACAGTTCACTCAGGGGGAGTCTGCAGTGGTGCTGATGGATCAGAAACAGTCCACGGATGAACCCTGGTGTGGCGATTGAGCCCAGGCCGATATGAAAGGTCTGCCGGGCCGTACCGAAATTGGCCTCGATCGGATAGAAATCGAGATCCTCCAATGGTCGTTTCCGTTTTGGTGTATGGGCGAAGAAGTCATATACTTGTGGTGATCGGCCTTCAGCCCGAGCGGTCAGAAATCCCCCTCCCCCGGGGGAGGCCAGTACCGGTTCGGTGACACAGGCGGCGAGCATAGCGGCGACAACGGCATCGAAGGCATTACCACCAGCCTTTAATATTTCGACAGCTGCATCAGCAGTTTCAGAATGGCCGGCAGCTACAACGCCATTTAATCTTTTCATAAGGTTTATAGCCTAGTGTTAACTGGCCTTAAGTAGCAGTAACATGTTTATTCTGCTTGAGCGTGCCTGCAAAACATTGCGCCTTAGAGGCCACTGTAGCACGTATAGGAGATGGACCCCCGCATGCAGTCTCTGTAGTAGATACCGGTAAATCAAAAAAATTTTGATTTATGTCGTTGAAATAAAACATTAAGATCGTTATGGTTTCTCGGCTCTGATAAAAATGCAAACCTGTTCAATCTTTTACTTGGCAGGAGGGAGATTCCCATTCAGCTTTTTATTCAGGGTGCCGTTAAATAGAGGAGCGACGTTACCCTCAAATCATAGGATCGATATTCCTGAGCGCAGAAAGTATGGCCGTGCCAAACAGTAAAAGTGACGATGTTCTACTAAAAAATCTGGTGCCTTTGAACACGCTCTCTGAGGAGCAGCTTGGTCATCTGCTCAGCCAGATTGTGGTTGAAAAGGCGAAGAAGGGTGAATACCTTTTTCGTGAAGGGGACACTGACCACCAGAATGTCTACCTGTTGTCAGGTACTGTTGCCCTGTTGTCCGGGCAGAAAGAGATGGATCTGATCAGCAGCGGTACCCCGACCGCCCGTTTTGCCCTTGCCCATCAGCTCCCCAGAAAACACTCCGCACAGGCCAGAACGGCTGTGAACTATGTCCGCATAGACAGCCGCATGCTCAGCGATATGCTGGCGCGCAGCCACAGCGCCAGTTATGAAGTAAAAGACCTTGAACAGCCCAGCAGCGGTGATTGGATGAGTCTGCTGCTGCAATCCCCAGTATTCCAACAGATTCCACCAGCCAATCTGCAACGGGTGATGATGCGTATGGAGGAGATCCAGGTGCGCGCCGGCGAGCTGGTAATCCATCAGGGTGATGAAGGGGACTATTTCTATCTGATCAGTCGTGGCGAATGCGTGGTTTCCCGGCAACCCGAAGAGGGTCATGCACCGGTGGAGCTGGCCAGGCTGAAAGCGGGCAAAGGCTTTGGTGAAGAGGCGCTGATCTCCGATAAACCCCGTGGCAGTTCGGTTGAGATGGTCGCTGACGGGGTATTGGTACGACTCAGTAAAAGTGACTTCATCGAACTGGTCAAGCAACCCCTGTCGAGAACCCTGAGCTACTCGGAAGCGACCGGATATATCGAGAAGGGTGCGCTCTGGCTGGATGTCCGGACCCCGGAAGAGTATGAAGAGGGCCACTTGCCTGGGGCGATCAATCTGCCTTTTTTCTCACTGCGCTTTCAGGCTTCGAGCCTGACGCTGGACAGACCCTATGTGGTCTATGGTGAAGAGGTTGGGCAGTCCGCCACCGCCGCCTATCTGTTGACGGAGCGGGGAGCGGAAGTATTCGTCGTCGATATCAATTGGGCCGAGCTGGCCGAGCTGGTGGGTCTGAAGAGCCGTGATGGCGATCAACCGGCCAACAATGTCATCGATTTCAATCGGGATGGGGATGACGCTGCTCCTGCCGAGACCTCTGAGGAGCAGATTGCCGCATTTAACCGATTGAAGCGGGAGCTTGATGAGACCCGCAACCAGTTCCAACATGAGCTGGAACAACGACAGACGGAGATCAAGTTGCTTCGCCAGGCTCTGGCCGCCGCGAAGAGCAAGATTCAGAGCGGTGAACAGGAGGCATCAGAGGCTGAGGGGTTGCAACAGGAGGCCTCCGAGCTGCGCGAGGCTCTGCAGCAGGCTCAATCGAAGCTGTCTGAAAGTGAGCAGCTTGACGCTGACCGTGAGCAGCTGCAGGAGCGCATTGAGGCGCTCGAGGCCCGCCTTGAGACTGGTCAGCAGGAGCTGGATATTGCCAGGCAGCATGCCACAGACGTCAAGGCCCACAGTGACGATCTGCATCAGCAACTGGAACAGATTCATGGGCGCCATCAGGAGAGTGAAGGGCGTCTGAAGGAGCAGATTACCGAGCTGCAGTTTGAGCTTGAGAACATCCGCGAGTCGAGTGATGAGTTGCAGCAGGAGAACCAGCGGCTGCTGGCTGAGATGGATAGCTTCAAAGGTGAGGCGGACGACTTCCATCAGCAGGCTGAAGCCGGAATGGCGACAATTACCCAGGAACGGGATGAGCTGGCAAAACAGCAACAGGAGACTGAAGCGCGCCAGCATCAGCTTGCGGATGATCTGGAGCGTCTGAAGGGCGAAAGGAAGCAGCTTACAGACGCCTTAAAAGAGGCTGAGCAACAGAACCAGTCACTGACTGAATCCGTCGACACGCTGACCGAAGAGCAGACATCACTGAAACAATCTCTGCAACAGGCGAACGGTGAGCTGGATCAGGCTCGACAGCAACATGATGGTTTGGCCGGCCAGTTTGAGGAGCATCAGGCTCAGGTCTCCGATAGTGAATCCCGCTATCAGCAACAAATCGAAGCGCTGCAGCAAACCATCGAACAGACCCAACAGGAGCTGCAACAGCAGCGTGAGAAGGCCAGCGAGCTTGAGAGTCAGCATCAGCAGCGGCTTGAAACACTGCAGTCGTCTCTGGATCAGGCTCAGCAGGAGCTGCAGCAACAGCAACAGCAGGCGGCTGAGTCGGAAAGCGGATACCAGGGACAGATCGATGAGGTTCAGCAGTTCCTTAATCAGGCCCAGGAGGAGCTGCATCAGGAAAAGGTACGTGCAGAGGATGCCGCCAATCAGCATCAGCAGCGGATCGAGGAGCTCGAACAGAGTCTCTCTCAGGCGCAGGATGAGTTGCAAAATCAGCAGCAACAGGGTTCCGAATCCGAAGCCGGCTATCAACAGCAGCTTGAAGAACTGCAACAATCCCTGGCCCAGTCACAGGATGAGCTGCATCAACAGCAGGCACTCAATCAGCAATCTGTTGAGGACCTGAACAGTCAGATTGAAAGCCTGAATGAGTCAGCCAAGCTGACGGCTGAACAGGCCAGCGACGAGATCGCCGGTCTGCAGGAGCTGAAGCAGGATCTGCAACATCAATATGATGAGTCGCAGGCACGCATTGACCAGCTGCAGCAGCAGATCGAATCACTTGAAGGCGAGAAGCAGGAGCTGGTCAGCGATCTTGATGCATTGCGTAACGCCAGCGATGAGCTCGAGACAGGGCATGCGGATGCCATCAGCAACCTGAAGTCTGAACTCGAGCAGGTAAGGGGTGAGCTGGAGGGTTTGCAACAGGAGAAACAGCAGCAGGATAGCATCCTGGCGGAACGTCAGACTGCGCTGGAACAGGCTGAGTCGAGTCTCAGTCAGACCCTTAGCGAGATGCAGGAGCAGCAGGACAAGGCGGCGGAAGAGATCAATCAACTGCAGCAGCAGGTCGCCGCTTCCGCTCTGGAGAAAGAGCAGTCGGTTGACCGTGAGCAGCAGCTTGAGCAGGCCCTTGAAGAGTCCCGCCTGGGTAGTGATGAGGCTTTGGTTGCACTGCGCGAGCAGTTGCAGGAAGCGCAGCAGGCAACCCGTAAACAGAAAGAGAAACGGGTTGAGTTTGAAGCGCGTCTTGAACAGGAGCATCAGACCGCTGTATTCCTGAAACACTCTCTGGAGACAGCGGAACAGGCGGTGGAGGTCAGTACCGAGCAGCTATCGGAAATAGAGCAGGCCAAGCTCTCTCTGGAAGAGCAGCTGGCGGCCAGTCAGACTGAGCTGGAGCTGAGTCAGCAGCAATTGACTGAGCAGCAGAATGAATGGCAAAGCCGAATTGACAGCCTGCAAGACGAGCTGAATGAGAAACAGCAGTCAGTTGAGGCCATTTCGGAGGATCTGGCGGCCGCGAAGGGCTCGCTGGATGAGCTCAACCAGAGTCATGAACAGGTGGCCAGTGAGCGGCAATCCGTGCTGGATGAAAAAGAGACGCTGGCGCAGCAGTTGGCTGACCTGCAGGGGCAAATCGACACTCTGCAGAGCCATAACTCCGATCAGCAGCAGGATGTGGAGCGCCTTTCCGCAGAACTGGCTGAGGCAAACCAGTCTCTGGATGAGCTGAGCCGGGCACAGCAGCAAGTGGAAAGTGAGCGTGAGTCCCTGCAGAGTGACAAAGCGGCACTGCAAGAGCAGCTGGACGGAGCCCGGGCCGAACTTGAAGAGACCAGGCAGAGCCAGCAGAGTGCGTTGTCCGAACAGAGTTCGGCAGTTGAGGCGCTGCAAGCTGAGCTGGCCGAGCAGAAACAGAATATCGAGTCGATTGCCGACCAGCTGGCAGAGACTGAATCGACCCGGGATAACTTGAACTCTGAAAAAGAGGATCTGCAGCAACAGATAGCCCAGCTCAACTCCGAATTGGATCAGTTCAGACAGGATCAGCAGAATCAGCAGACCGATCATGAGTCGTTGCTGGCAAATGTAGAGGCAGAACTGGCAGCAGAAAAAGAGCGCGTTCAAACCGTCACCAACACCCTGCAGGAAGCGGAAACCAGTCGGGATTCTCTGAGTCAACAATTCAACGCGCTGGAGCAAGAGAAACAGCAGTTGCAGCAACAGCTCGATGAGAGCAAAGCTCAGCAGTCGACGCTTACTGAGGAGCTCGGGCGAGCCAATGAGTCCCTGGCGGAGGCGGCATCTGACGATGATCTGAAGAGTGCGCAGCAGGCGCTGAGTGAATCGGAAGAGACGATTATCAGACTGAAGCGGGAAGTCGAAGGCCTGAGAGAAGTCCAGTTGGAGATGGAGAGCCAGCTCACAGATGATGTGGACAGCGAGGTGAATGAGCTTCGCACCGCCCTCGAGGCAGAGCAGAAAAAGCGTGAAAAGAATGACAAGCTGGCAAGGCAGGCGAATGTACTGAAGCGGGAACGCGATGTACAAGAGACCGCCATCGAAATGCTTGGTGAAGATCTTGAAAATCTGACCGAAGAGAAAGATCGCCTGCAGCAGGAGCGGGACAGCCTGGCCAAACAGCTGACTGAGATGCGCGATCAGTTTACCGATCTGGTAAATGAGAACGATCATCTCAATTCCGAGATGAGCGGGATGCGGGACCATGTGTCAGATTCCAATCTGGCGGATGATCTGCTGGTGCAGATGGAAGAGTTGCGTATCAAGGCTGAGAACCTTGAGACCGAGCGGGATGAAGCGAATGACGAAGCCATCCGCATGCGCCGGGAAGTCGGCGAACTGCGCAGTGTCATCGAAACCTATGTAGAGCAGATACAGGATGTACAATCCTTTGGTGTCGACGAGCAAGTCAATGCCCTGCGTACCGAACTGGATATGGTGCGTCGTCAGGCAGCTGAGGATCTTGAGCATATGCGTCAGGAGCTGGAGCGCACCAAATCCAACCAGTCTCTCTCAAGCAGCCGGGATGTGGATGAAGTGGCAGCCTTACAGGCCAGTCGTCAGGAGATGCTCTCCCTGCAACAGTCACTGAATGAAAAGGACCATCTGCTGAGGCTCTCCCAAAGCCAGTGCCGCTCCCTCGAGGATTCGGTTGAAGACAGGGACAAGGAAGTGGATCAACTGAAACGCAAATTGGAGTTGCTGCTGAGAAAGACCGGTGGACTGGATACCGCGACCTCACCGGCACGGGAAACCTCCGAAGCCGCTTCACGGCTATCCGAACTGGGCCAGCCGGGAGAGGATGGGGATTCCAAGCGTAACTCGCTGGGGCGTCTGTTCCGCCGCAAATAATCCACTCACTCCGGACGGTTGTGAGTCGCTTGTTGTACATCGGCCCGACCGTTTCGGCCGCACCGTCTGTGACGGCGTCACTCACTCTTTTTCAGCTCGATAATAGGAGTTAAACAATCTCCGATGCGAATTCTGGCAGTGGGGGTGGCAACCCTCGATATCGTCAATCGGGTCGAGGCCTACCCGCAAGAGGATCAGGAGATCAGGGCCATTTCACAAAGCCGCCGACGAGGTGGCAACGCCTGTAACAGTTTGACCGTGTTGAGCCGCTTGGGGCATAGCTGCAGCTGGGCCGGAGTGATGGCGGACGATGAGGCGAGTCGATTCATTCTCGATCAACTGCACAGCGTGCAGATCGATACCCGCTGGGTCCGGGTTGAGTCAGGGGGCATGACTCCAACCTCCTATATCACCACCGCTGAGGCGAGTGGATCCCGGACGATTGTTCACTACCGGCAGCTCTCCGAATTCAGTTATGAAGATTTTGCTGAAATTGACCTGCAAGCATATGACTGGGTCCATTTTGAAGGCCGAAATCCGCAAGCGACCCTGAAGATGCTGCAGCAGCTGAGGCAGCAGTATCCCAACCTGCAGGTATCGCTTGAGCTGGAAAAGCCCAGGCCGGGTCTGGAGCAGGCGCTGCCTTATGTGGATGTGGTGTTGATATCCCGCGCCTACAGCATGGCCAAAGGTATTGCGGATGCCCGGCAGCTGTTCGACCATATCACTCCGATGATCCGACAGGCGCTCTGTTACCTTGCCTGGGGCGAGCACGGCAGCTGGATGCTGGATCGGGATCGCGGGGTGCATTTTGAGCAGGCTGTCAAGCCGGCAAAAGTGGTGGATACCCTGGGGGCCGGGGATGTTTTCAATGCCGGCGTGATCCATGCTCTGTTTGAGTGGTTGGATCCCCTGGAGGCGCTGCGCTATGGCAACCGCATTGCCGGTGAGAAGTGTGGTCGGGACGGGCTTTAGCGGTGAATTGAAGGCTTATGTCATCCATACACAGATTATGCAGATTTGATGAATTCGAGGATCCGGGGAGCCGGGGTTTCAGCGTGGAACTGGAAGGTGGTACGCAGGAGATTCTGGTGGTGCACAAAGGAGGGCGGGTCTATGGCTATCTTAACCGTTGTCCTCACACCGGAATCAATCTCGAATGGCAGCCAGACCAGTTTCTCGATTTGAGCCAGAGCTACATTCAGTGCGTTACCCATGGTGCGCTGTTTCGCGTTGAAAATGGTCTCTGTCTGCGCGGTCCCTGTGCGGGGGATGCCCTCTCGCCGATACAGGTGGATGTGCGGGAAGGTGATGTTGTTGCGATTCTGGACTCTCTCCCCGAGGCATAAAAAAGCCGGGCCAAAAGGCCCGGCTTTCGAGTCACGAAGTGAGCGCCTTATCCTGTCAGCTCATTTTTTCGACAAAGGCGTTTAGGTCCGCCAGGACCAGCTCAGGCGGGAAAGCGCACTTCGTGGGAAGCTCGGAAGTGACCGGTTGCAGACCAAGCTGCAGTGCCGGCTGATCGAACTCTGAGGCGTTTTGAGGCGCAGACAGAGTGGTATGACCGGTTTCAATGATCTGGCCCGTACTCATATCATAGACTGTCTTCATCACACACCTCCTGGTTCGTTCTCGAAACAAGGTCCTGTTACTTTTAATAACGGCCCTGAAAAAGCAAACTTTAGAGCCCCGGAACAGCCTTCAAGCGCATGCTTGATGCCGCCGCATGCTGTTTATTAATTGATACGTCCGGGTAATTAACCTGGTTTCACTTTGCCTAAGTGACGGTTTTCAATCAACGTTATTGATTTCATGGTTAATTTCGACCGTTCGGCCCTGTAAAACTGATATGCTGGACCTCTTCGGTCAAGCTGCTTCAGAGTGGAATTTCTTTTCTTCATTCGGTGCCAACCCCGCTGCTTTGAGCAATAAATCTGATACACCGATCGCAAAACGGGCGCGAGCTGTACTGCAATGACCGATCATAGGGGGTTCGTAAGCTGTTGGGCTTACGACTGGCGTGGTGGGAAGTTCAGCCATGACGTCTAATCGGTATCTTCCAGGTGATCCAGGGGGTTGTAGTGGGTGTCCCCGGCCGGCTGGTCCAGGTCTACGCCGTAATCATCCTTGGAGAGATCATAAGAGCCTGCCCAGTCTTCCGGTGGGGCTGTCGGTACAATCTGAAGCTCCTTGAGGTCTTCCAGGTCGTACTCTTCCACTGTGCCATCGTAAAACTGGACCTCCACGACTCCCTCTTCCAGATCGTGAGCGACAATTTCGAACTGATCTCCATTGACGGTCCTGAACCAACTGCCGATACGGATTCTTGGTGCATTCATTTTCATACTTCTCCGCTGTTCAACTCAATCAGACAGTGTGATGGCACTGTTTTTTTCGCTATCTTTTTACAATAGACAACCCGCTTGGTATTGATCTTTTAATCGGTCTCTTGATCATGACTTTAGCCCATTTTTTCTGTTGATCCTATGCTCTTTGTCATGGAAACAGGGCACTTTTTGTAAAGTTTCATGGACTTGGGTTCGGCTGCTCTGTGTGGATCTTTTCAATACCTTCAAGCACCTCCCGGTCCAGGCTGAGATCGATGCTGGCCAGATTCATCTCCAGTTGCTGCTGGGTGGTCGCACCGATGATGGTACTGGTGACAAAAGGGCGGCTGGTGACGTAGGCCAGAGCCATCTGCCCTGGATCCAATCCATGCTCCCTGGCCAACGTGACATAGCGTTCACTGGCAGCGCTGGCCTGGCGGTTGGTGTAACGGGTAAAACGCTCGAACAGGGTCAGGCGGGCCTTGGCGGGTTGTTTGCCCTCCAGGTATTTGCCTGACAGAATACCGAAGGCCATCGGCGAGTAGGCGAGCAGGCCACAATTTTCCCGGTGGGCAATCTCAGCCAGGCCGATTTCGAAACTGCGATTCAACAGATTGTAGGGATTCTGAATCGAGACCACTCTGGGCAGTCCCTTCTGTTGTGCGACCTGCAGATAGCGCATCAGGCCCCATGGGGTCTCGTTGGAGACACCGATATGGCGGATTTTGCCGGCTTTTTTAAGATCCCCCAAGACCTCCAGGGTCTCTTCGATGGGGGTTGCTGACTCATGCTTCGGATGCTGATAACCCAGGGCACCGAAATAGTTGGTTTTGCGATCCGGCCAGTGCAGCTGATAGATATCAATGTAATCTGTCTGCAGACGTTGCAGACTCTGCTCCAATGCGGCCTCGATATTGGATCGGTCGAGGTGCAGATTGCCGTCCCTCAGATAGCTGAGCCAGTCTGCCGGACCGGCAACTTTGGTGGCAAGAACCAGTTGCTCCCGTCGGCCATGGCGTGCCAGCCAGCTGCCGATATGGCGTTCTGTTTCGCCCTGGGTATTGGCTTTCGGCGGAACCGGATACATCTCTGCTGTGTCGATAAGATTAATACCTGCCTCAATTGCACGGTCGAGTTGAGCATGGGCTTCGGCTTCGCTGTTTTGTTCACCAAAGGTCATGGTGCCGAGTGAGAGAGCGCTGACTTTGATTTGGCTATCACCGAGGGATCGGTAGATCATTGGGTTCTCCCCTGTCATAAATCTGCTGTGTCAACAGCCGTCAGCATAGCTGAAATCGGCTCGGAGGAAAGGAAGGAAATCGATGGAATTGGATGGTGGTCTGTTTTCAACGACCCTGCTGTTCTGGCTTGCCGGTCTCTGTGGTGCCGTGCTGATTGCTGCGTTGAGACTGGCTACCTGGCAGCGTCTGACACAACAGAATCAGATTCATGTGTTCCTCGGTGCGATTGTTTGTCTTATCGCGCTTTGGCATATGCGGGGTCAGATCCAGCCCGGCCTCTCGTTTCATCTGCTGGGCGTGACGGTGATCACTCTGATGTTTGGCTGGTCACTGGCGATTATCGCCGCCAGTATCGCGCTGTTCGCGGTGAGCATGAATGCAGGCTACGGCTGGGAAGGCTATGTGGTCAGTTTCCTGACCGTGGTATTAGTGCCGATTACCCTGTCGCAGATCGCTCTGGTGCTGGTACGCTCCTGGTTACCCAAGCAGTTTTTTGTCTATGTCCTGGGGAACGGCTTCTTCACCGCCTGGCTGGTGGGTTATATCAGCGGGTATCTGGCCATGCAGCTGCTGGTGTTGAGTGGCGCCTACACGATGGCGGAACTGCAGGTGACGATCATCCCCTTCTTTCCACTGATGTTCTTTCCCGAAGCCTTGATCAATGGCTGGGTGATCACCATGCTGGTGGTGTTCTTCCCGGCCTGGGTCTACTCCTTCAGCGATGAGCAATATCTTCACGGTAAATAGCTTAAGCGGGGTCGGCTGAGGTATAGTCTGCCGATTGCCATGGTGATTGAAGGCTCTGAGTCTTGCTCTCGCTGTGTGGATTGGTGTTAACAGGCCCTAAGTGAGGTGCAGCCTTGAGTTGGTGGGGAAAACTGGTTGGTGGCGCTTTTGGATTCATGCTTGGTGGGCCCTTGGGGGCTGTACTGGGCGCCGCCTTGGGCCACAAATTCGATAAAGGCCTGAAAGGGCTGCCGGATGATGACATCAGCTGGGGGCCAGGGGATCAGGAGCGGGTCCAGACCGCATTTTTTACCGCAACCTTCTCGGTCTTAGGCCATCTGGCAAAGGCGGATGGGCGGGTCTCCCAGGATGAGATCCGGCTTGCCGAAAACCTGATGGGCCAGATGTCCCTCTCCAGCGAGATGCGACGCACCGCGATCCGTCTGTTTCAGGAAGGTAAATCGGACCAGTTCCCTCTCGATGATGTGGTAACCCAGTTCCGCCAGGAGTGTCACCGGCGCCATACGCTGATTCAGATGTTTCTGGAGATCCAGATCCAGGCGGCCTATGCCGATGGTGAGATGGACCGGCAAGAAGAGCTGTTGCTGCTGCATATCTGTGAGCTGCTGAATATTCCGGAATTCACCTTTCGCCGTCTTGAACGTATGGTGCGCGCCCAGTCTCACTATGCCGGGGCGGGCAGTCAGCCGCCACCCAGAACCCAGGGAGTCTCGCTGAATGACGCCTATGCGATTCTTAATGTTTCCCCGCAAGCATCCGATAAGGAAGTGAAACGGGCCTACCGTCGTCTGATCAGTCAGCATCATCCGGACAAGCTGGTATCGAAAGGGTTGCCGGAAGAGATGATGAAAATGGCGGCACAGAAAACCGATGAGATAAAGAAGGCCTATGAGCGAATCAAAGAAGCGCGCTCCATGGGCTGAAGAAACATGAATTCAATAACGCTTCTCAATCTCTCCCTGGGAGGGGAAAATGACCGATAGCCTAGATCCCATCCTGCTTAATTTCGTGTATGTGATATTTGGTGGAGCACTCACCATCTTCTTTATGTGGTTCGGCTGTAAAGTGTTCAGCCACATTGTCAATTTCAGCATTCCCGATGAGTTGAAGAAGGGCAACATCGCTGTCGGTATCATGATCATGGGAATCTTTATCGGCATCGGCACAGCCCTGGGGCTGGTGATCGGTCTGGGGCTCAACTAGGGGCGGCCGGATGAGTGTGCGCTAGGCTCTCTATGTTGCGTTGCTGTCTACTGTTGCTACTGCTGCCTGGGCTGCTGGTCGCTGGTCCATTCAAGCATGTTAAGCACGATCATTGGAGTGATCGTTACGACAACTACTTCCGAAAGTACACCAAACACTATTTCGGTCCCCATATCGATTGGCACTGGTTCAAGGCGCAGGGCATCGCTGAATCAGGATTGCAGCCAAAGGCCCTCAGTTCCGCCGGTGCAAAAGGGATCATGCAGATTCTGCCGGCCACCTACCAGGAGATCAAAGAGGATAACCCCCATTTCACCCATATAGAAGAACCTCGCTGGAATATTGCGGCGGGCATCTACTACGATCGAATGCTCTACCGGAAGTGGAAAAAAGGGCTGCCTACTGAGGAGCGTCTGGCCTTTGCTCTGGGGAGTTACAATGCGGGATACGGCAATGTGTTACGCGCCTACCGCAAGGCGATAAAAGCCCATGGAGAGGTCAAGAACTGGTCTCAGGTGGAAGGCTATGCACCGGGAGAGACCAGGCACTATGTCCGTCGAATTAAAGCCTTGATGGTGACCAAGTAACCCTCCCTCAATTCTGTGCTTCGACCGCACTGGTGCGCTTCAGCCAGGCGTGAATACGCTGCTGCAGGCTCGATTGCATGCCACGGAAGAAGTGATCTGCCCCAGTCATGACCTCCTGGCGATACCCTTCTCTGGCATTCGCTGAGGCGATCTGACGGCGCTTGGCTGCGCTCCCGGTGACGACAGGCAGGTCGCGACTGCCATACAGATCCAATATCGGGGTCTCTAACTGCGCAATGGCCTCGGATACCGGGTCGGACTCATCGGAAGGATCGATGCTCAGGCTGATCGCGGCAATGGCGTTGACCCTCTGGTTGGGCTGTTTGGCAAGATGGTGCAATGCCATGGCGGCCCCAAGACCATGGCCTACCAGCACCAGATTGGATTGCTGCTGGGGATCGAAGTAGTCGATGGCACTTTGAATCCTCGCTGACGCCTTCTCCATCAGATACAGACGGGCTGTTGCATCGGGGCTGGCGTCGGTAGCCGGCAGTTGCAGCGCCAAGGTGTTCCATCCCTGTTTGGCGAGATGTTTTCTGAGCGGCTGAACCACCTCCAACCAATCTGCATGGGTCCCCTGATCGTGCAGTATCAGCGCCCCGCCAAGACTCAGCTTGGTCTCGCTGGGGCTATAGATGGCGAGAAAGCGATTGGCGCCATTTTCAAGCCAGACTACCTTACCCGACAGGCTGGGGCTGTCCAGGGTAGCGGAAATCCGCCGTTCCAGACTGAGGTTGGCTGCCTGGAGTGGCAGTGCAAGCCCGACCATGAGCAGTAGCAGGGCTGCGATTCCTGGCTGAGTGATTTGGCGTTTGGGCATGGCTCATCTCCTGATCTGTTGATCCATATTAACCCGCCAGCCAGTCGGATTGCAGAGTCTGCCCACAGTCACGCCTCCACCCCTCCCGGATGGGATAGCTGAAAAGCGCAACGCTTTGGGGTAAAGTGGCCCTCCTTTTTGCAATCCGGCGTGAAAATGGGTTTGCGCCAACCTCAGCCTGGTCCGGCGTGGGGATCGAACAGTAGGAGATAAGAATATGGCCCGTCAGTCCGATAAGATCGCACCTTCAATCCTCTCTGCGGATTTTGCCAAGCTTGGGGAGGAGGTGGATAACGTCCTCGCTTCTGGCGCAGAGATCGTTCATTTCGACGTCATGGACAACCACTATGTGCCCAACCTGACAATTGGTCCGCTGGTCTGTGAGGCATTGCGGAAACATGGCGTGACCGCCGATATCGATGTTCATATGATGGTCAAGCCGGTGGATCGGATCATCCCCGATTTCGCCAAAGCGGGTGCAACCTACATTACTTTCCACCCGGAGGCTTCCGAGCACATCGACCGCAGCCTGCAGCTGATCCGCAACGAAGGCTGCAAATCGGGCCTGGTCTTCAATCCGGCCACACCGCTGAGCCACCTGGACTACTTGCTCGACAAAGTGGACATGATCCTGCTGATGTCGGTGAACCCTGGATTCGGTGGACAGAGCTTCATTCCCGCCACCATGGACAAGCTGCGCGCCTGCCGCAAGCTGATCGACGACTCCGGTCTGGATATCCGTCTGGAGATCGACGGCGGTGTGAAGGTCGACAATATCGCCGAGATCAAGGCGGCCGGTGCGGATACCTTTGTTGCCGGTTCCGGTATCTTCGGTTTCCCGGAAGCGGGCGACGCCAATCGCTACAACACCATCGTCGGCAAGATGATGGATGAGCTGGGCAAGGTTTGATCCTAAGGGGTTAAATAGCCGGATGGCGCTTACTTAAGCGGCATTTGGTGGGGCTGGCCCCACCCTACAGCTGTGCAACGGTAGGGTGGGGCTCTGCCCCACCAATACCTTCGATCAAACCAACTGCATTCGGTTAAGAGCCCTTTTTGTCATGCCGGTACTGGCCAGCATAACGACAGATACAGAGATCCCCTGATTTTAACGATTGAATTGTTCACTTGGTGATTGTGTAGGGTGCGGCCACTGTTGAGCTGGAATCCCCGCTTGGATTTGTCAGTGGATTAGTTGTTTGATTTTTAGCATGAGAGAGTTTGGCATGATCAAAAGACCTGAAATGATCCTCATCGATGTGGATGGCACCCTGGTGGACAGCGTTCCGGACCTGGCCTACTGCGTGGATGAAATGATGAAACGGCTCGGTCGTCCCGTGCATGGCGAGGCGAAGGTACGTGACTGGGTCGGTAACGGGGTGGAGCGTCTGGTTCGTCGGGCGTTGATCGGTCAATTGAATGGTGAACCCGATGAGGCGGATTTTGCTAAGGCCTATCCGATCTTTCTCGAGCTCTATGCGGAAAACACCAGTCTGCGTTCTGTGCTCTATCCCGGTATACGGGAAGGTCTCGATTACCTGAAAGACCAGGGTTACCGTCTGGGTTGCGTGACTAACAAAGCAGCCCAGTTCACTCTGCCACTGCTCAAGGATCTGGGTGTCCACGACGACTTTGAGATCATCATTGCCGGTGATACCCTGCCGAAAAAGAAGCCGGATCCGATGCCGCTGCTGCATGCTGCGGAAAACCTTGGTGTCGATCCCACGGCGGCGCTGATGGTGGGTGACTCCCAGAGTGATGTCAAAGCGGCCCGTGCGGCGAGCTTTCAAATCGTCTGTATGAGCTATGGCTACAACCATGGTGAAGATATCCGCAACTACAATCCCGATGCGGTGATCGACTCGCTCACCGAGATCCAGGGGATTCTGGAAAACGCCGCTTGAGATAAGGTGGCGTTTTCGAGTATGGTTAAGCCCAATCGAGGCTTTAACCCTTTAGTAGACAGCAATGATCCTGCTTTCACGCAATGAGACTTTGATGAACGGTGCACGATGGCGTTGGTGATGGCCAACTCTGAAGCAACTGTTTTGTCGTCTATTGTGTGGAGAGGAAAATGACCCCCCAAGAATTCAATGCTCTGGTAGAACAGGGCTACAATCGCATACCTGTCGTCTGTGAGGTCCTGGCCGACCTCGACACCCCCCTCAGTGTTTACATGAAGCTGGCCAATGGGCCCTACTCCTATCTGTTCGAGTCGGTACAGGGTGGCGAGAAATGGGGGCGTTATTCAATCATCGGCCTGCCCTGTAGAACCCATGTCAGGGTCTACGACAAGCGTGTTGAGGTAGTCACTGACGGGGCTGTGATCGAACAGCATCAGGTCGAGGATCCACTGGCCTGGGTCGAGACATTTCAGCAGCGCTACCGGGCGGCTGAGCTGGAGGGGTTGCCCAGGTTCAACGGCGGCCTGGTTGGCTATTTCGGTTACGACATCATTCGCTATATCGAGCCAAAACTGGCCGATTGCGCCAATCCGGATCAGCTGAATACACCGGACATTCTGTTGATGGTCTCCGACGAGGTGGTGGTGTTCGACAACCTCTCCGGTCGTCTCTATGTCATTGTGCATGTCGATCCTCACAACGGTGGTTCACTGGATACCGCCCAGACCCGAATCGTGGAGCTGATTCGGGCGATGCGTCAGCCGGTACCCAAATTGGCGGCTGGCGATCCGCGCCAGGTGGATGAAGCGGATTTTGTCTCCGGCTTCACCGAGCAGGGTTACAAACAGGCGGTTGAGCGGATCAAGCAATACATCCTCGATGGGGATTGTATGCAGGTGGTGGTATCGCAGCGCCTGTCGATCCCCTTTCAGGCGCCGCCACTGGATCTCTATCGAGCCCTCAGAGGTCTCAATCCCTCTCCCTATATGTATTTTCTCGACCTCGGCGAGTTCCATATCGTCGGCTCCTCACCGGAGATTCTGACCCGTCTCGAGGATGGGGAGGTTACCGTGCGACCGATCGCAGGCACCCGCCGACGGGGTTACAGCGAGGAGGAGGACAAGGCGCTCGAAGAGGAACTGCTGGCCGATCCCAAAGAGCTGGCCGAGCATCTGATGCTGATCGATCTGGGGCGCAACGACACCGGTCGGGTGGCCAAGATCGGCAGTGTCACTTTGACCGACAAGATGATTGTGGAACGCTACTCCCATGTCATGCATATCGTCTCCAATGTCACCGGCAAACTGCGGGATGACATGAGTGCCATTGATCTGCTGCGCGCCACCTTTCCGGCCGGTACGGTGAGCGGCGCACCGAAGATCCGCGCCATGGAGATCATCGATGAGCTGGAGCCGGTGAAACGCGGCGTCTATTCGGGGGCGGTGGGTTACATCTCCTGGAACGGCAACATGGATACGGCGATTGCCATCCGCACTGCGGTGATCAAGGAGAAGACCCTGCATATCCAGGCCGGTGCCGGGGTGGTGGCCGATTCGGTGCCCGAGCTGGAGTGGAAAGAGACCATGAACAAAGGCCGTGCAGTATTTCGGGCGGTGGCGCTGGCTGAAGCCGGACTGGATCGCCATGCCTGTGATGAGGAGGTCTAGTCATGTTACTGATGATCGACAATTATGACTCCTTTACCTACAACCTGGTGCAGTATCTGGGCGAGCTGGGTGTCGAAGTCAAAGTAGTGCGCAATGACGAGATCGGTGTGGCCGACGTGAGCGCAATGAAACCCGACCAGATCGTCATCTCACCAGGTCCCTGTACCCCGAATGAGGCCGGTATCTCGGTTGAAGTGATTCAGACATACGCGGGAAAGATCCCGATTCTCGGCGTTTGTCTCGGCCATCAGTCCATCGGACAGGCCTTTGGCGGAAATATCATCCACGCCCGGGAAGTGATGCATGGCAAGACCTCGCCGATTCATCATCGGGATCAGGGTGTCTTCCATGGACTGGAAAACCCGTTTCAGGCAACCCGTTACCACTCCCTGGTGATCGAAACCGAGAGCCTGCCGGAAGAGTTGGAGATCACTGCCTGGACGGAAAAAGCGGATGGCGGTATGGATGAAATCATGGGAGTGAGGCACAAGACTCTTCCGATACAGGGAGTCCAGTTTCATCCTGAGTCGATCCTCACCCGGCATGGGCATGACCTGCTGAAAAACTTCATTGAAGGGGTGTAGGTTAAAGCTCTGTTGATGCTATGCAGGCCGCCGCTAAGTACGTCGGTCCATCGGCAGTCCGGTAACCGGCATCTGATGTACACTGTCTAGTCTGAAAAACAATAATTCCTAGGGGGGAGAGCGCGTGGAAATGCAGCAAGCCATCAATAAGGTACTGGCCCGTCAGGACCTGACGGGTGATGAGATGACCGGTGTTATGCGAACCATCATGACCGGTGGCGCCACGGCAGCGCAGATCGGCGGTTTTCTGATTGGTCTGCGGATGAAAGGGGAGACTGTGGCGGAGATCGCGGCGGCAGCCTCGGTGATGCGTGAACTGGCCTCAGGGGTGTCGATCGGTGGTTTGAGTCACCCGGTGGATATCGTCGGTACCGGTGGTGACGCCTCCGGCACCTTCAATGTCTCCACCGCCTGTATGTTTGTCGCAGCGGCGGCAGGCTGTCATGTGGCCAAGCATGGTAACCGTTCCGTCTCCTCCAAATCGGGTAGTGCCGACGCCCTGGAAGCAGCCGGCGTGCGGCTGGATCTCACCCCTGAACAGGTGGAGCAGTGTGTCCGTGAAGTGGGGGTTGGGTTCATGTTCGCCCCAGGCCACCACAGTGCCATGAAGCATGCCATCGGGCCACGCAAGGAGATGGGGGTTCGCACCATCTTCAATGTGCTGGGCCCGCTGACCAATCCCGCCGGCGTGCCCAATCTGCTGCTGGGTGTCTTCAGCAGTGAGCTGCTGGAGCCACTGGCGGAGGTTCTGCAGCGCCTCGGCAGTCGCCATGTGATGGTGGTGCACTCCCGCGATGGACTGGATGAGATCAGCATCGGTGATGTTACTGATGTGGCTGAACTGAAGGATGGTCAGATCCGACGTTTCTCCATTCAGCCGGAGGATTTCGGGGTCACCCGTAACCCGCTGGAGGCGATTCAGGTCAATGATGCGGCCGAGAGTCTTAGCACCATTCGTGGGGTTCTGGAGGATAATCCGGGTCCGGCGAGAGACATCGTCATGATCAACGCCGGCGCGGCAATCTATACCTCCGGTAATGCCGCTACCCTGCAAGAGGGTGTCGATCGGGCCAACGAAGCCATTGCCAGCGGTGAAGCGCGTAACCGGCTCGACCGCCTGGTGGTACTGACCCAGAGTTTCGATTGATATTATAACGGTGCCGTTAACACTGAGGATTGAGTATTCACTGACTCATCGTCAGAATTGTCATCAATCGACCAAATGGGTAGGCAAGGTGGTTCCCCTCTCACCTCGTGGGAGAGGGGCTGGGGGAGAGGGGGAAACTGAGCGCATTCATTCAGCAGAAATCGACGCGATAATGGCAATGAGTCAATGTGTTTTTTAAGTTTTGCCGGATCTAACGCTTCGCGTACACCCTCTCCCCAACCCCTCTCCCCTAAAGGGAGAGGGGCTAATAGAGTAGCTTCTTAGAAGATTGAGCGTTAATGAGATAGCAGTAGACTGAGATGAAAGATACACCAGATATTCTGAAAAAGATCGTCGCCCGCAAACAGCAGGAGATTGCAGCCCGGCTGGAGAATCGCCGTCTTCAGGATCTGCAGGAATTGTTACCGGAGAGTTCCGCGCCGCGTGGATTTGCCAATGCCATTGCGCAGCGGATTCAGGCCGGCGAGGCTGGAGTGATTGCGGAGATCAAGAAAGCCTCCCCCAGCAAAGGGGTGTTGCGTGAGGATTTTCAGCCGGCAGAGATTGCGATCAGTTATCAGCAGGGCGGGGCGGCCTGCCTCTCGGTACTGACCGATATCGATTTCTTCCAGGGCAGTGATGACTATCTGCGACAGGCCCGAGGTGCCTGCAGCCTGCCGGTGATTCGCAAGGATTTCATCATCGATCCCTACCAGGTCTATGAAGCCAGAGCGATCGAGGCGGACTGTATTCTGCTGATTGCGGCCTGTCTGGATGATGCGCAACTCAAACGTCTGAATGATCTGGCCCACGAGCTGGGTATGGATGTGTTGATCGAAGTGCATGACGAAGCGGAACTGCAACGGGCGCTGGCGGTGGAGAATCGCCTGATCGGGATCAACAATCGCAATCTGCGCAATTTCGAGGTCACCCTGGATACTACCCTTGGACTGCTGGATCAGATTCCAGAAGATCGGATTGTGGTGACAGAGAGCGGTATCCTCGATCAGCAGGATGTCAAACGGATGCGCAGCCACCAGGTGAATGCCTTTCTGGTCGGTGAAGCCTTCATGCGCGCAGACGATCCCGGGGCCAGATTGCGGGAGCTCTTTTTCTGATCTGACTGGAGTGCAGCATGCGCCGTGCGGACCGTCTGTTTCGCATTACTCAGGAGCTCTGTGCCGAGCGCTACATTACGGCGGAAAGCCTGGCAGACCGGCTCGAGGTCTCGGTCAGAACCATCTATCGTGATATCGATGCCCTCTCCGCGTCGGGCATTCCCATCGAGGCTGTCGCCGGCAGCGGCTATCGTCTGAGTAAAGGGTTTCGTGTCCCGCCGTTGATGTTCAACGAAGAGGAGCTGACCGCGTTAATGTTGGGTATGCGGATGGTTCAGGGCTGGTGTGATACAGCATTGGCGGAAGCGGCATCCAGCGCACTGGGTAAGGTGGAGGCGGTGGTGCCGGAGAGGATTCGACCGGTGCTCTCCCACGAGGCGCTGCTGGTACCCGATTTTCATATTCCCTCCGAAGTCCGGGAGCAGGTGGCCAAACTGCGTAAAGCAATCGCCCAACAGCGTAAAATAGAGATCGCCTACCGTCGTCGGGATGGGATCCACTCGGCTCGGGTAATCTGGCCACTGGGTCTCTTCTACTGGGGATCTGTCTGGACCTTGGCTGCCTGGTGTGAGTTGCGGGATGGCTTTCGTCAGTTTCGTGTGGATCGAATCGAATCTCTGCAGATGGCGAATGGGCGATACCCGCAGCTCAGTGGCCGGACCCTGAAGGATTACCTGATCAGTGTGGATGGAGAGGCGGATTGATCCCGTCTCTGGGACAAATGACTCTTGGCATCAAGCGATGGATGCCGCAAATGGACGTCAATCACCGCAAAATGCACCGAATAACTTCCACATTGTGGCCACGTTTTGCGGTGATTTGTGTGCGCTGGCGGTTAATCGGATAACAATTCATTGCCTGCGATCCCAGTTTCAATACTGACACCCCGTTGTCAGCAGGCTGTGGATAGACTCCCACTTACCATAACATTCAAGGGAGCAACGCCATGGAGCCAAGAATCAGTCTTATCACCCTCGGTGTGAATGACCTCACACAATCGATTCGGTTTTATCAGCAACTGGGACTGCCTCGCTATGATTTCGACAGCGATGAGGTAGCCTTTTTTGATCTGCAAGGCAGCTGGCTCGGTCTCTATCCTAAGCGAGCACTGGGTGAGGATGCTGGTGTTGAGTTTGGCAAGGCGCAGCAGAGTCCGTTCACCTTGGCCCATAACCTGAGTAGCAGAGAGGCGGTGGACCAGGTCATGGCTGAGGCCATGAGCGCTGGAGCAACCCTCGTCAAACCGGCCCAGCAGACCTTTTGGGGAGGCTATTCCGGCTATTTCAGCGATCCGGACGGTTTTCTCTGGGAGCTTGCCCATGTGCCCCATTTCTGGATTGGACCGGAGGAGAATAAGACACTATGAAAACCGAACCCTGTCCCTGGTGTCTGGGACATGATGAGTATGTTGAATACCATGATCGGGAGTGGGGGGTGCCATCCCGCGATCCGCAACATCTATTTGAAATGCTAATCCTGGAGGGGGCCCAGGCAGGACTCTCATGGTTGACCATATTACGCAAGCGGGAGGGCTACAGACGGGCTTTTGAAGGCTTCGATGCGAGTAAGATCGCTGCCTATGGGGCGCGGGATGTGAAGCGGCTACTGGCGGATTCCGGGATTGTGCGGAACCGGCTCAAGGTCAATGCGGCGATCGGCAATGCCCAGGCCTTCCTTGAACTTGAGGCCGGTGAGGGGTTCTCGGAGTTTCTCTGGGATTTCGTCGACGGTGTACCGAAGCAGAACCGCTGGCGTAAATTGGAACAGGTGCCGGCCAGTACGCCGATCTCAGATGCTATGAGTAAAGAGCTGAAGCGGAAAGGCTTCCGCTTTGTCGGCTCAACCATCTGCTACGCGTTCATGCAATCGGTGGGAATGGTGAATGACCATTTGACCAACTGTCCCCGCTACCCGGTGGTAGCGGAGATGGGGAGTTAGGGCGGAGTGGTGTTTATTTGAGAGTAATTGCCGCAAATGAACACCAATCACCGCGAAGCTAGGCAGATAGTGGCCATAACTTAAAAAAAGAAATTCGCTGTTTTTTTACTCAAGGAAGCCCAGCTATTCCAGCAGAATCGGCTTGAAAGTCTCTCAGGGCCGTGGCGTTTCACTGAGGCAAGAGAATGCCTTTCAAGGATTTGTGTTTTGGCAAGGGGGGTGTTGGGCCTGCAACCTTTCGGGTGCGGCTTGTCCGCACCCTACTCGATCTGGCCGGTGAGAGATTCAGCGGGTGCCGAACACCACGATGGTTTTACCCTTAACGCTGATCAGGCCCTGCTCCTCAAGGTTTTTCAATACCCGGCCAGCCATCTCTCTGGAGCAGCCTACGATCCGACCGATCTCCTGTCTGGTGATGCGGATCTGCATACCATCCGGATGGGTCATGGCGTCAGGCTCCTTACAGAGATCCAGCAGGGTGCGGGCGATACGGCCGGTAACATCGAAAAAGGCCAGATGTCCCACCTTGTTGCTGGTCTGGTTGAGGCGCTGGGAGAGCTGAGCCCCCATCGCATAGAGAATATCCTTGGTGTACTCCTTCAGATCATGGGAAAAGAGCTGCTCCAGCCGCTGATAACTGATCTCGGCAATCTGGCAGGAGGCGCGGGTGCGTACCATCACACTGCGCTTCGGTTCCGGGACGAACAGCCCCATTTCGCCGACAAACTGCCCTTTGTTGAGGTAGGTGAGGATGATTTCCCGACCATCTTCATCTTCGATGTAGACAGCCACCGAGCCTTCCGTGATGTAATAGAGGATATCTGCCGGGTCACCGATATGGATGATCTCGGTATTCTTGGGGTAGCGCCGGCGATGACAAAATGACAGGAATCGTTGGAGATACTCAGGTTCCTGCGGTGGCGGTTTTATGATCGTCATGATCTTTGGACTCTAAATTTATTAAACGTTATATGGTATAGAGATCAGCCTGCCGATTGAACCAGTCATCTGACTGAGTTCAGTCGCGGGTGATCTGTATGGCAAAAAATCTGAGCCCATGCTTCGTATGATGCGAAGTTCAATAAAAAGCGTAGGATCAAATTTAGCAACCCTTATCAACTTGTCGAATTTACAGTCTTCTGTAGACTCGCATAGCTATAGTGTAACAAAAAACAACAAGCCATAAATTTAACGTATTTCATGTTTATCATCTATTTCCGGAACACTTAGGGCGGTTTAACTTGTTTACGGCCTGTATGGCTGTGACCTTAGCCCCAGTTTGAAGTTCTGTATAAATAGGCATAAATACCAACTTTGGAGTAATGAATGAAAGCACGGGTCGTATGGGTGGAGGCAGCCACCATGATGGGGGAGGCCGGTAGTGGCCATGCAATAATTATGGATGGTCCACCGGATCATGGGGGCAGGAACCTGGGGGTCAGGCCGATGGAGATGCTGCTGCTCGGTATGGGAGGCTGCACCGAGTTCGATGTGCTCTCCATATTGAGGAAGTCGCGCCAGCAGGTCACCCGCTGCGTGGTGGAACTGGAGGCCAAGCGTTCTGAGACTGACCCTAAGGTATTTACCGAAATTCATGCCCATTTTATCGTCAGCGGACGGGAACTCAGTGAAAAGCATGTCTCCAGAGCCATCTCCTTGAGTGCGGATAAATACTGCTCCGCCTCGATCATGCTTGGTGCGACCGCGAAGATTACCCACGACTACGAGATACGTGATGAGTAGTGCCGCCAATGACTTCGATGAGTTGGTTGCCGACTACTATCGTGCCTGGTTCCGCTTCCACCCATTGGCGGCTGTCTACGCCTCGGTTTCGGGCTACGAAGGTAAACTGACTGCGGATGGCGATGATGACAACGGAGCCCTGGCGAACCTGATCAGCAACCTTCTGGTGAGCCTGGATAACCTCGATTTTGAGCAACTGGATGCGGATCGTCAGCTCGATCTGCAGTTGATTCGTGGGGCCGCCCTGGTGGAGCACCGGATGTTGCTGGAACAGGACTGGCGCTATCGTGATCCGGCGAAATATCTGCCGCTCAACCAGCTGCAGGAGCTGGTGGTTCGTCAGCCGGAGCGGCTTTGTGAGGCGATGATGGGGGTACTGGAGCTGACACCCAACTATCTGCGGGATGCCCGGGGAAGGTTGTCTGAGCTGCCCGGTGTGGTCTCTACCCTGTGGCTGGCCGATGCCCTGGAAACCGCCGAAAAGGGGGTGCCCTGGCTGAAACGGCTTGGTCGGGATCTGCCGCAGACACGAGAGTGCTGTGCCGACCAGGGTCGGTTGCAGTCACTGGCCAGCCAGGCGGCAGAAGCCGTTGAGGACTACCAGCAGTGTCTGATCAAAAACCTGATATCGGTGGCTTCCGGTACGGCTGATTGCGGTCCGGAGCTGCTGAGCTGGTTTTTGCACAACCGGGACCAGGTCGAGCTCCAGGTCGATCAGGCGCTGACAATCGCCAGATCACGTCTGCAACAGACCTACGAATCGTTACAGCAGCAGGGACTGGATGTTGTCGACTTGAAGGCCTCCGATAGTGAGCGTCTCAGTGGTAACGAACGTATCCAGGCCTATCAGGAAGAGGCACAGATTCTGAGGGATTTCCTGCGGCAGCATCAGCTACTGCCCGACTCTGAGCAGGCGCTGGAGTTTCGCATCACCGACAGCTGTTTTCGCCAGCCGGATTGCGGCAGTTATCTGCGGACTCAGGAGGGTGGGGTGTTCCTGATTCCTAACGATCAGCAGGTCGGAGGCGGTGAGAGCCGCGCTGCAATAAGGATGAGGAATCTCTACAGCAGCTGGGCCGGTCGTCACTATCTGGCCTGGGCCGGCGGTATCTCGGCGCACAGCCTGGTGCGTCAGATCAACCCCTCTGCGGCCTTCAAGCGGGGCTGGGCTCACTACATGAGTCGTGTGCTGGAGACCCGGGGCTATTTCGACGAACAGGATCGTATTCTGCTCAATCAGAGGCGACTGGCGCTGGCTGAGCAGGCCTGTATCGACCTGGAGTTCCATATCGGCGAGATCAACAGTCGGCAGGCCCTGGAGCGCCTGAAGCCTCTCTCGGACATTCCCTGCTGGGCTGAAGTCAGCCTGACCGCCATCTCCAGAAGACCGACGGATGCCTTCATGGCGCTGCTCGGTGCCGATCTGCTCGAGCGCCTCTCCAAACACTACCTGCAACAGAACCCCGGGGCCTCGATTAAAGCGCTGCATGAGCAGTTGCTGGCCCATGGGGCTGTTGCTTTGCCGCTGGTGGTGAAACGGGCTTTGGGTCAGCAGCCGTGGGATCAGGCTCTGAGTGAGGTGTTGTCATGAAGAGACCGGAGAGTCATATGGGGATGCGCCATGTGGCGTTGAATGTCAGGGATATGGCGAGCAGTGAGCATTTCTATGTGCAGCTGCTGGGGATGGGGATCGAGTGGCGTCCGGATCCGGAGAATCTCTATCTCAGCTCGGGTCCGGACAATCTTGCACTCCACAAGACCGCTGCAGAGCAGTTCGATGAGGTGGCCCAACGCCTTGATCATATCGGTTTCTTTCTGGCCACCCCGGAAGCGGTCGATGAGTGGTTTGAGTTTCTCAACGCTCATGGGGTCAGAATGCGAAATGAGCCGCGCACCCACCGGGACGGAGCGAGAAGCTTCTACTGTTACGACCCGGATGGTGTGGTCGTACAGATCATCTATCATCCACCAGTCGTGGCCTATGAGGCTGAAAATCGGAGCTGAATTCCTTGTTCTGCCTTTCAGGCCTCGCCCCTTCGGGGTCAGCTGAAGCTGATCGCCCTCGCTGTGCTCGGTCGTCGAACCTCTGATCGGTTCAAATCCTCCATCCTGGCGGGTTTTAGCCAGCAATAAAAAAGCCCACACAGTGGCGGGCTTTAATATATGTTGGCTGGGGATGGAGGATTCGAACCTCCACATACGGAGTCAGAGTCCGTTGTCCTGCCATTAGACGAATCCCCAGTTGCAGATCTGGTGCAGGACGAAATCGTCCGCAACACAGACCAGACTTAACGTTTGGAGAATTGAGGACGCTTACGGGCTTTGTGCAGACCGACTTTCTTACGTTCTACCGCACGGGCATCGCGGGTCAGGAAGCCTGACTTGCGCAGCACGCCATGCAGTGACTCGTCATAGGCGTCCAGTGCACGGGATATACCGTGACGGATGGCGCCGGCCTGACCGGTGGTGCCACCACCTCTGACAGTGACTTTGATGTCAACCTTGTCGAGGGTCTCGGTGGACTCCAGCGGTTGACGTACCACCATGCGGGCGGTTTCGCGGCCGAAGTATTCGTCGAGCGGACGGTTGTTGACGGTGATGTTGCCGCTGCCGGTGGTCAGAAAGACCCGTGCAGTGGAACTCTTACGGCGTCCGGTTGTGATATGGGTGTCTGCCATGGTCTTAAACTCTTGCTTTAGATATCCAGGGGCTGAGGTTGCTGTGCCTGATGGCTGTGCTCAGCACCGGCGAAGACGCGCAGCTTCTTGAACATGGCGCGCCCCAGTGGGTTTTTCGGCATCATGCCTTTGACTGCATGCTCGATCGCACGTTCAGGTGCTTTCTGCAGCAGTTTGTCCAGGCTGATGGATTTCATGTTGCCGACATAACCCGTGTGGTGGTGGTACATCTTGTCGGTCATTTTATTGCCGGTAACCCGAATCTTCTCTGCGTTGACCACGACGATGTAATCGCCGGTATCCACGTGAGGTGTATATTCCGGTTTATGCTTGCCGCGCAGACGTCGTGCAATCTCGGTGGACAGACGACCCAGGGTCTTGTCTGTTGCATCCACAAGGTACCAATTGCGGCGGACTTCAGCCGGCTTTGCGCTTAAAGTAGTCATCCGATGTCGCTCCAATGGAGAACTATTGTGCTTCGAAAAAGACGGCGGATAATACATGATCCTATGGGTTGGCACAAGGACTAATTGACGATCCTGGACACCCGTGGTGGTCAGTTTGCCGTCAGGCAAAAAAAAAGCGCAACAGAGGTTGTTGCGCTGAATGAATATACCACCAAAGGAGGATAACTGAAACATAATGTATCAGTATGTTGGAATTATCTAATATACCGATATAATTGTCAAGCATCTTGTATTGGCTTTCTGCTATCATCTCAACCCTTTGATTATTTTCTTGTTGACGCGATCGGGATCGCGTCGGCTCTCTATCGGTCTGTGGGTAAATGCCGATAAAGCTGTTTGGTTTACGGATTAAAAGCACCAGGGTCCGTTATCACCATTCCAGTTGGCCCCGTTGTGTTAGAAATAGAGCGCCAATCGAAGCGCGAGGAGAGAGGTTTGGTGATTCCAAGAGAACGACGAGTAACCCAGTGCGGCGCCGTTTCCGGAGCAAGCCTATCGATAGGTGAGGTAAGGCCCTAGGTCATGTTGCTGTACAGTCTTTCTATTCTATTGGGTCTGGTTGTTTTGGTTTGGAGCGCAGACCGGTTTATCAGCGGTGCTGCGGCGTTGGCTGACAATCTGGGTGTCTCTCCCATGCTGATTGGCCTTACCGTAGTCGGCTTCGGTACCTCAGCCCCGGAAGTGCTGGTTTCCGTGATGGCGGCCATGAACGGCAATCCAGGGTTGGCGATCGGTAATGCGGTCGGTTCGAATATCGCCAATATCGGCCTGATTCTCGGGGTAACCGCCCTGGTGATACCCCTCTCTGTTCACTCCAGTGTGCTGAAACGGGAGTATCCGATTCTGCTTGGGGTGACGGTGATCTGCATTCTGCTGATGTTGGATGGGGAACTGGGTCAGCTGGATGGCGGGATTCTGCTTGTCTTACTGGTCGGGGTGTTCGGCTGGATGATCTATACCGCCAAAACCGGTGAGGCTGACCCGATTGCCGGCGAGTATGATGCGGAGATCCCCCATGATGTACCGACCCAAAAAGCGCTGATGCTTTTGCTTGGCGGGTTGGTTCTTTTGCTGATCAGCTCCAGAGTGCTGGTCTGGGGGGCGACCCATGTGGCTGTGGCTCTTGGTGTGAGTGATGTGGTGATCGGCCTGACGATCGTGGCAATCGGCACCAGCCTGCCGGAGCTCGCCGCCAGTATCACCAGTGCGACGAAGGGTGAGGATGATATCGCGATCGGCAATGTGATCGGTTCAAACCTATATAATATGTTGGCGGTTCTGAGTATTCCCGGCCTGGTGGCGCCTGGCACCTTCTCCCCCTTCGTGCTGACGCGGGATCTGCCGGTGATGTTCGGTCTGACCCTGTTCCTTTTCCTGATGGGCTACGGTTTTGGTAAACCGGGGCGGATCAATCGAATTGAGGGATTGGGGTTGCTGCTCTGTTTCATCGGCTACCAGTCCTGGCTGTTCTACTCTGTGGTGGTGCCACTTTGAGATGTCAAATCAAACCGTACATACTGTTCCGATGAAAAGATCCCCGATGCCCACCGAACAAGAGATGGCCCAGATGATTGAGCTGGGTCAGGCTGTCATTGAGACGGAAGCTGCAGCTGTTTCGGCACTGATTCCCCGGCTGGGGGCTGGATTCGCGCAGGCCTGCCATTATCTGCTCCATTGCCGTGGACGGATTGTGGTGATTGGCATGGGGAAATCCGGACACATCGGCAACAAGTTGGCGGCCACCCTGGCGAGTACCGGCAGTCCTGCTTTTTTTGTCCACCCCGGGGAAGCCAGTCACGGGGATCTGGGCATGATCACTCCGGACGATGTGGTACTCGCCCTGTCGAACTCCGGGGAGACCGGTGAACTGCTGGTGATCCTGCCACTACTCAAGCGGCTCGGTGTGCCGCTGATTGCCATGACCGGCAAAGCCCACTCCACCCTGGCCAAAGAGTCGGAAGTGCATATCGATGTGAGTGTCGATAAGGAGGCCTGCCCTCTGGGCTTGGCGCCCACTTCCAGTACCACGGCTGCGCTGGTGATGGGGGATGCACTGGCGGTTGCGCTGTTGCAGGCCAGGGGGTTCACGGCCAAGGATTTTGCCCTTTCCCACCCTGGCGGCTCGCTGGGTCGGCGTCTGTTACTGCATGTGGGTGACATCATGCATAGCGGAGAGGCGCTGCCGGTCGTGAGCCAGGAAGCCAGCCTCCACGAGGCCTTGGAGGTGATGTCCGTGAAAGGTCTTGGGATGACCGCGGTAGTCGATCAGCAGGGGCAGTTGGTTGGTGTCTATACCGACGGGGATCTACGACGCACCCTGAATCAGCCGATCGATATCCACAATATGCGCGTCGCAGAGGTCATGACTAAGAATTGTAAACAGGTTCCACCAGAGATGCTGGCGGCTGAGGCATTGCAGATGATGGAAGAGAATAAAATCAACGGCCTGCTGGTTGTGGATGGGGGACGACGCCTGGTTGGTGCGTTCAATATGCATGACCTGCTGAGAGCTGGCGTTATGTAGTGAGATTCATCTGGCGACCGAATGGCTTGCTTTCAGCCGCCGGGATTATCGACAACGCCACAGAATAAAAATGAAACACTTAGGGGGGCAAAATGCAGGATATTCATGAGAAGGCCAGAGCGGTCAAACTGGTGATCTTTGATGTTGACGGTGTACTCACCGATGGTGGACTTTTTCTGGGTGACGATGGTCAGGAGTATAAAGCCTTCCATTCCAGAGATGGGCATGGCATGAAAATGTTGCAGAACACCGGTGTGGTGATCGGCATTATCACCGGCCGCACTTCTGAAGTGGTGAGATTGCGTATGGAGAGTCTGGGTATTCAGTATGTCTATCAGGGCAAGCTGGATAAACTGCCTGCCTATGAAGAGTTGAAAGAGAAACTTGGGTTGTCGAATGAACAGATCGCCTATGTGGGCGATGATGTGGTGGATTTGCCGATCATGCGTCGGGTGGGATTGGCCATCGCTGTGCAGGATGCCCATCCGTTTGTGGTGCAGCATGCCCACTGGCAGACCCCCCATGGTGGCGGGCGGGGTGCCGCCAGAGATGTATGTGAAATGATCATGCAGGCTCAGGATACCTTGCAGTCAAGCCTGGAACACTATCTTTGAACAGGCGCCTGCTCGGTCTTTTGTTGATGTTTGCACTGGTAATGAGTGTGGCCTGGTGGGTGAACGAGTTGAGACAGCCGGAGATCAAGAGGCCCGAGCTGGCTAGGGATACCCCGGATACCTATGCCGTCAACCTGCTGGTAAAACAGTATGATGACGATGGGCAGTTGTTACAGACTCTGCAGACCCCCAGAATGACCCATTATGAAAAGCGCGGTATCACCGAGCTCTTTAAGCCGGTGGTGCAGCGATTCAGGTCCAATGAGCCTGGATGGCGAATGCGGGGTGAAAACGGGCTGGCCGACCACCGTCAGGAGACGCTCTTTCTTCCGGGCCAAGTGGTGATCGAACGTGAAGGGGTAGCTGACTTTGCGCCTTACCGGATAGAGACCGAGGACCTGACAATCCATGCAGAGAAGTCCTATGCCGAGACCGTTGAGGCAGTCAGAATCAACAGTGGTGTGGATTGGCTGTCGGCGATCGGCATGCGGATCTGGTTTGATGAACCGTCACGCTTAAAGCTCCTTGGTCAGGTACGAGGGCACTATGAATTTGAATAAGGGCAGGGGTTTGATCTGTGGTCTGCTGATGGCGGTTACGATATCGGCCTGGGGGCTCGAGAATGACCGTAATCAACCGATGTCGCTTGAAGCGGACAGTCTCTCCATCAACGAGTCCACCGGTGTCAGTCTCTATGAAGGCAATGTGACGATCGTCCAGGGCAGTATGAAGTTGTGGGCGGATCGTCTCTGGGTTCACCGATCAACCGGTAAAACTGAAAAGATTGTCAGTGAGGGGCAACCGACAAGATTCAGTCAGTTGCCTGAGGTCGATGGTGTTGAGGTTCATGGTCAGGCAATGCGAATTGAGATCCATCTCAAGCGGAATGAGATGTTACTGATCGACGATGCCCTGCTCGAGCAGGGGGGGAACAGCTTCCGCAATGACCGCATCGTCTATAACCGGGCCAATGCACAGGTCAGGGCTGGCAGCAGTGTCCAGGGTAAACAGCGGGTGCAGGTGGTGATTGAGCCCCAGACCGGGAAAACTGAACCGTGAGTCAGTTGCAGGCTGTCGATCTGCAGAAGCAGTACTACAAGCGCAAAGTGGTGGATGGTGTCTCGCTGAACCTCAACAGCGGGGAAGTGGTGGGGTTGTTGGGCCCCAACGGTGCCGGCAAGACCACCAGCTTCTATATGATTGTCGGCCTGGTGCAGGCGGATCAGGGGCGGATCTATCTGGATGGTGAGGAGCTGACCGACCAGTCGATGCACAAACGAGCCCGTCTGGGTATCGGTTACTTGGCCCAGGAACCCTCCATCTTCAGACGATTGACGGTGGCGCAGAACATTCTGGCAATACTGGAGCATCGCAAAGAGCTGGATAGCCAGGCCCGAAAGGCCCGATGTGACCAGTTGCTGACGGAGTTCGGTATCGAGCATCTGCGCGATAGCATGGCGATGAGTCTCTCCGGTGGCGAGCGACGCCGGCTGGAGATCGCCCGGGCCCTCTCAATGGAGCCGGCCTTCGTTTTGCTTGATGAGCCCTTTGCCGGGGTCGATCCGATTGCCGTGATCGATATAAAAAAGATCATCCAGCACCTGAAATCGCTAAAGATTGGGATCCTGATAACCGATCATAATGTTAGGGAGACACTGGATATATGCGACCGGGCCTACATTATCAACAGTGGTAAAGTGCTGGCGGAGGGAACCACTGAGGAGATTCTCGATAACCAGGAGGTACGCAGTGTCTACCTGGGTGAAAATTTTACGATGTGAGTCTATGGCGCTGTTTTTTAATGGATTAAACAGGGGGCGGCAGGTAAGCCGAAGGTGGTGTCAATGAGCGTGGAATATATCGGAGTGCAAAGTGAATCCAGGAGAATCGACTCAGTGAAGAAGAATCTTTCCGTAGACGGCTATTTTTAGCTAAAATGAGAATAAAGACATACAAATAACATACCAGGTTTAAAGATATCTCTGCTATGAAGCAGGCTCTACAGCTCCGACTCGGACAACATCTCACCATGACACCTCAATTGCAGCAGGCAATCCGCCTGTTGCAGCTCTCTGCGCTCGATCTGAGCCAGGAGGTTCAGGAGGTGCTTGAGACCAACCCGATGCTCGAGGGCGAAGAGGAGTTCAGCACTCAACTGCAAAAGGAGGGGGATGCTCAGGAGAGTGGCGAGCAGACCCGCGAGAGCAAGGAAGTCGAGGGGTCGAATGATATCAATAACGAGCGGGAGATTAAGACCGACAGCAGTCAGCTGACTGAGGATCTGCCGGTGGACAGTGAATGGACCGATGTCTACGACAGTTACCTGCCACCGGCCAGCAGCGGCGGTGATGCCGCAGACCATGACTATCTGGTACAGCGTAGCGGCGCTGTAACCCTGCATGACCATCTGGTCTGGCAGATGACCCTGACCCCTTTTACCGAACAGGATATCCTGATAGCCACCACCCTGATCGACAGTATCGATGAGGACGGTTACTTCAAAGGCGATCTGCAGGAGATTCTGAGTTCGCTGAATGATGAGGAAGCGACTCTGGAGGATATCGAGGCGGTGCTGCACCGGATTCAGGCATTCGATCCACCGGGTGTCGGAGCCCAGGGCGCCCAGGACTGCCTGCTGATTCAGCTGCGTCAATTGGCGGAAGAGACCCCCTATCGGGATCAGGCGATAAAACTCTGCCGGGATCACTTCAATCTGCTCTCCGCCCAGGATCAGAATCAGATCATACGTCGCATGAAGGTGGATCAGCAGGAGCTCGCCGCCATGATGCGCCTGATCAGAACCCTGAATCCCCATCCGGGCACGGCCATTGCAAACAGTGAGCCTGAATATGTGATTCCGGATGTCTTCGTCAGCAAGCGTAACAACCGCTGGGTTGTGGAGCTGAATGGCGAGGTTACCCCCAAACTTCGGGTCAACAATGATTACGCCAGACTGATCCGGCGGGCGGATCAGAGCGACGACAATACTTTTCTGAAGAATCATCTGCAGGAGGCACGCTGGTTCATTAAAAGCCTGATGAGCCGTAATGAGACTATTCTGCGCGTAGCGAGTAAGATTGTTGAATATCAGCGGGGCTTTTTTGAACATGGCGAGGAGGCTATGAAGCCGCTGGTTTTAAGGGATATTGCCGAGGCGCTGGAGATGCATGAATCGACCATTTCCCGGGTGACGACCCAGAAATATATGCATACCCCGCGTGGCACGTTGGAGTTCAAGTATTTCTTCTCCAGCCACGTCAATACCAGTGCCGGGGGAGAGTGCTCCTCCACTGCGATTCGTGCACTGATTAAAAAATTGATTGCCGCTGAGAATACAAGCAAACCGCTCAGTGACAACAAGATCGCCGCCATCCTATCGGAGCAGGGCATCAAAGTGGCCCGCCGAACGGTGGCAAAGTATCGTGAATCGATGAGCATACCGCCATCGAATGAGCGTAAACGACTGATGTAGGTGAATCGATCTGTCAGGTAGGATGTCTATGAAAACAGGGGTTGTGGTAAAAGCCGAATCCGGCTTCATGGTCAGCCTGATCGATGATTTCGGGAATCGATTCAACGAGTCGGTCAGAGTGATGAGCCAACTCATCTAAGACAGGAGATAATTATGCAAATAAGCGTTACCGGTCATCATGTGGAAGTAACCGATGCCTTGAAAAGCTATGTAGATAATAAATTCGAACGTCTTGAGCGGCATTTTGATAATGTTATCAATGTGCATGTCATCTTGAGCGTTGAGAAGCTGAGGCAAAAGGCGGAAGCCACCATGCAAGTGAACGGTGCCAGCGTATTCGCTGATTCAGTGCAGGAAGACATGTATGCCGCCATTGATGGCTTGACTGACAAGTTGGACAGGCAGGTGCTAAAACACAAGGAAAAGATGCAGAGTCATCGCGCCGGTAGTGGTGCGAAGTATGCGGTTGAGTAATTTTCGATAGATTGAACTGGCGAGGTCTCCATGTTTCCCGACGGATTTCTGCTTGAGGAACGTCTCGGCTGCGGTGTGGAGGCAGCCAGTAAAAAACGCGCCCTTGAGCAGCTTGGTCAGAGATTGGCCGATGCTGCTCCTGGGCTGTCACAGGATATAGTGTTCGATGCATTGCTTGAGAGGGAGCGACTGGGCAGCACCGGACTGGGCAAAGGCATTGCGCTACCCCATGCGCGTATGTCCCAGGTCACACAGGCCACCGCGGCATTCATTCAGATGCCCAATGGCGTTGATTTCGACGCCATAGACAGTCAGCCGGTCGATCTGGCGTTCGCCATGCTGGTACCGGAACAGGCCACAGACGAACATCTGCAGCTCCTGGCGAAGTTGGCCAGAATGTTCGATGATCCCCCATTTTGTGCCGCTCTGCGTGAGGCGGAAACAACGCAGCAACTGTTTCAGTTGATCAAGCAGCGAGAAACCGTAACCGCATCAGATTAATGCCATCCAACTACACCATTCGCGATCTTTTCGACGAATTTGCCAGCGAACTTGAGCTCAGCTGGGATGGTGAGGGTGGTGAAGAAAAAATTCTTCTCGACAGTGAGTCACCCGACGGACAACAACCCGTAGGTCCGCTTAACCTGATACGTCCAAATCAGATACAGGTGGTTGGTCCTCCGGAACAGCAACATCTGCTGTATGGTGGCGATACGGGTTACCTGGAGTCCCTGAAAACCCTGTTCGACTCTTCTCCGCTTGCACTGATCTTCACCGATGGCCTGCAACCCAAGCCGGCCTGCCTGGAGTCGGCTAAAAACAGCCATACGGCTTTGATGTTTACCCCCAAAGGAGATAACCACGTCATCCATAGACTGCTGGAGAAATTCAGCCTGCCTGTGGGTGAGACCCTGCTGTTGCATGGGGTCTATATGGAAGTGCTGGGTAAGGGTGTGTTGTTGAGCGGCGATCCGGCAATCGGTAAAAGTGAGCTTGCTCTGGCATTGATCTCACGGGGACATCGACTTGTTGCGGATGATGCAACCGAGTTCTATAAAACCGGCACAAACACTCTGAGCGGGCGCTGCCCGAAGGTGTTGCAGGATTTTCTCGAAGTTCGTGGGCTGGGTCTGATTAATGTCAGGGCCATTTTCGGTAATAGTGCGATAAAGCCGAATAAACAGTTACACTTGATCATAGATCTCCTCTACTTTGACGATAAAAAACTCGATAACATGGATCGCCTGGAGGGGTGCCACTCACATCGGACCTTATTGGGTGTTGATGTTCCCCAGACGAGTCTGCCGGTTGCGGCAGGCAGAAATCTGGCGATCCTGGTAGAGACTGCTGTCAGGCAGCATCTGCTGAAGATGGATGGGTACAATGCGACCCAGGATTTTATCGAACGTCAACAAAATCACATCGATCAAGATTAGTCTTGGGGCCTGAGCGAGATGGCAAATGAGATAAAACTGCAGATTGTCACCGGACTTTCCGGGTCAGGAAAGACCATCGCTTTGCATACCCTTGAAGATCTGGGTTACTACTGTATCGATAATCTGCCGGTCTCACTCTTGGGTTCCGTCTCCGATTATCTGAACGATGAGCCAGAGGAGACTTTCAAGAAAACCGCTGTCGGTATCGATGCAAGGAGTCAGCCCGGTCAGATTTCCAATCTGCCGGAGGTGGTGAAGCGTATTCGGCAACGCGGTCTCGACTGCAACATGCTGTTCCTGGATGCCCAGCTGGATACATTGATCAAGCGCTTTAGTGAAACCCGGCGCAAGCATCCACTGACCAATCAGCAGCGCTCACTCAGTGAAGCGATCCAGCATGAGCGGGATCTTTTGCAGCCATTGAATTTGACCGCGGATCTGAGAATCGATACCACCCACACCAATGTGCATGAGCTTCGGGACCTGGTGCGCAATCGGATTGGCGGTGCAAGCGGTCAGGTATCGATTCTTTTTGAGTCATTCGGTTTCAAGCATGGTCTGCCCAGAGATGTGGACTACCTGTTTGATGTGCGTTGCCTGCCCAACCCCTATTGGCAGACGGAGCTGCGCAGCTTCACCGGAATGGACAAACCGGTGGCGGATTTTCTGCATGAGCAGGAAGAGACCAAACAGATGGTTTCGGATCTGATCGATTTTCTGTCACGCTGGATACCGACGTTTGAAGCGGATGGGCGTAGCTATCTGACGATTGCAATTGGTTGTACCGGCGGTCAGCACCGTTCAGTCTATGTAGTGGAGTGTCTGGCCAAGCACTTTAAAGCGGCAGGACTGCAGGTAATGAGCCGTCATCGTGAATTATCATGACGATTGGCTTGCTGTTGGTCACTCACAGTCGCATCGGTGATGCGTTGATGGAGACTGCCAAAAAGATGTTTCTGGATAGTTCGTTGCCGATCGAAACCTTAACTGTGAGTACCGAGTGTAATCCTGATCAGATCAAAACAGAGGCACACCGTATGGTGGAGAATCTGGATCAAGGTGATGGTGTGTTGGTGTTTACCGACATGTATGGCTCCACACCGAGTAATATTGCTTACAGCCTTGCTGATAGCGGGCGAGTGAATGTGGTTTCAGGGCTCAATCTGCCGATGCTGATACGAACCCTGAATTATCTCGATCTCGATCTGAAGTCGCTGACTGAAAAAGCGGTCAGTGGCGGCAGGGAAGGGATCCATTGCTGCGAAAGGCCAATTAATTAAAATTCTGAATATCATGTTGCAACAAGAAGTAGAAATCATAAACAAACTCGGTCTGCATGCCCGTGCGGCGGCTAAATTGGTTAGTTGCGCCAACAGTTATGAGAGTGACGTTTTCCTCAAGCGCAATGGGCAGAGAGTGAATGGAAAGAGCATCATGGGGGTGATGATGCTGGCTGCCAACAAGGGCTCGATGCTGAAACTGGAAATCGAAGGTCGTGACGAGGATCAGGCGATGGAAGCATTGATCGTGCTCATCAACGATCGCTTCGGGGAGGAGCAATGACACTATCCTGTCAGGGTATAGGGATTAAAACCACGCGAGAAGTCGCGATTGGTGAGGCCTACCTGTTACAGCATGGTGTACCTGAAATCAGTCATCGTGAAATTCCCCAGGAGCGGGTGGATGCTGAAATCGAACGTTTCGAATCCGCACTCCTGACAACCACCAACCATCTACGATCAGTGCGGGATCAGATCCCCTCCGATACGGCACAGGATATCAGTGAGTTCATCGATACCCATCTGCTGATGCTGGAAGACAACGCCATCAGCCAGGCAACGGTAAGCCTGATCCAGGAAAAGCTCTATAGTGCGGAATGGGCGCTGCAAGTTCGGCGGGATGAGCTGGTGCGGGTGTTCGATGAAATGGATGACCCCTATCTGCGTACCCGCAAGGATGATGTGAACCATGTGGTCGGTCATGTGCAGTTCGTCCTGGCCGGTGGCAAACCGGAACAGCGGGGCGATCTGAAAGGGCGGGTCATTGTTGCTCGGGATCTGACTCCGGCAGAGACCATTATGATGAAAAACCAGGGGGTAGCCGCTTTCATCACCGAGTTTGGTGGGCCTCTCTCCCATACCGCCATTCTGGCGCGCAGCTTGGGTATCCCGGCGGTGGTCGGTGTTCATCAGGCGACCGTGCTGTTTCGTCAGGGTGAGCCACTGGTGGTCGATGGGGCCCAGGGTGTGGTGCTGGCCGACCCCACAGAACGGATACTCGATTACTACCGACAACGTATCGAGAGCCGGCGAATCCGCGAGGTGGAGTTGAGGCAGCAGGTCGATCTGCCGGCATTGACCACCGACGGTGAACGAATCTCACTCTGCTCGAATATCGAGTTACCCGATGATATTCCGGTAACCATGGAGAACCGGGCTGATGGGGTGGGGCTTTTCCGCACCGAATTTCTCTATATGAACCGCACGACGCCACCGACTGAAGAGGAGCAGTATGAGGTCTATGTCGATGCGGTGAAGGGGCTGAATGGTATTCCTCTGACGATTCGCACCCTCGATCTGGGTGTGGACAAAACCACCGACACGATGGCGGACTCAGGTTGTATGCCGGCGATCAATCCGGCGCTCGGTTTGCGTGCGATCCGTCTCTGTCTGAAGGAGCCGGAGCTCTTCATACCCCAGCTCAGGGCGATATTGCGAGCTTCAGCTGAAGGGCCTGTGCGGCTGATGATTCCCATGCTTTCCGGGGTTCAGGAGCTGAAGCAGGTGCTAGCCATTATCGACAAGACGAAACAGGATCTGGTCGATGAGAAGGTGACGTTCGATCGGGAAATTCCGATCGGAGGCATGATCGAGGTTCCGGCAGCGGCACTGGCGGCAAGACGTTTTGCCCACTATCTCGATTTTCTCTCCATCGGCACCAATGACCTGATTCAATACACATTGGCTGTGGACCGTATGGATGAAGAGGTGAACTTTCTCTTCGATCCGCTCCACCCGGCCGTACTGATGCTGATCCGCCATACCATCATGGCGGCTCAGGATGCGGATATTCCGGTCAGTATGTGTGGTGAGATGGCGGGTGATCCCCGTTATGTCCGGTTGCTGCTGGGTTTGGGCTTGCGGGAGCTGAGTATGCAGCCCAGCGCACTGCTGGAAACACGCGAGCTGATTCGCAAATGCAACCTGTTTGACCTACAGCAGAAGACCCGGATCTTCATGGATGAGCTGGAGGATAACGATGATGAGCAGCTGTTCGATAAGGTTTTTCTCGAGGTATAAAGGTCTGATCTCGATGTTTATCAAAACTCCTCAGTCAGTTACTGTTTCGCCAGGTTGATAATCTGGGTATTGGAACAATACTTTTCAAACTATCTGTACGGGTTATGACGGAGGAACTGGTTTTTCTCTACGACTAAAATGCGCATATCTTGAAATATGCAAGCTTTGTGGTGATTAGAGAGTGGTTGGTTTAGCTTTCGGACCGAAAGCGAAAATAACGTACTTCGTAATTACTATCTGAAGTGCCTGAATCTCTTTATCTATACGAGTCATAACGCCTGATTGTTCTATTGGCAATAAACATTCAGCCCATGATCTCCTGAATATGATGGTTCAAAATTTCTGCGCCGACTGGTTTATGCAGAAGTTTCAGTCCCGAGTCGGCAATCTCCTGTGACATGGATATCTCCAGATCTCCGGTAATAAGCAAGGCAGGTATTTCAAATCCTAAAGTTTGACGAATTGTTTTGATAAGTTCTATGCCGGTCTCGCCATTAGGCAATCGGTAATCAGAAATAATGAAATCAAATTGTCGTGATTCTTCCTTTATTATTGCTATTGCATCATGACCACTCTTTGTTCCAGTGACTTGGTATCCATAACTCTCCATTAAATAAATCAATGAATGGAGAATGATGTTATTGTCATCAATAATCAACAGTGATGTTTTCGGGTTTTCTGTGTTTTTGAGCTTGTGGATTGATGTTTTTTCCAATTTTGTCTTTTCAAAATTGATCAGTGGTGCATCGATCGAAAACATCGATCCATTTTTCCACGATTTAACCGCTATCTTTTGCCCCAATAGTTTCGCGCTTCGTGCAGCAATTGCCAGACCAAGTCCAAGGCCTTTGCTGTGGTCTCTGGCAGGGTTGTAGAGTTGATAGTAATCATCAAATATCTGTTCGCGTTGGTTCTCTGGTATGCCAATGCCCGTATCCCAAATCTCAAAGCGCAACATCGATTTACGGTGTCTACAACCGACCAGTACTTTACCTGAATCCGTGTAGCGGATAGCGTTTGAAACTAAATTGTCAAGGATTTGATATAACAGAATGGGATCACACCGGAGTGCTGAAGAGCAGTCGGCCACACGTAGATTCAGCTGCTTATCCATCGCGAGTGGACGATATGTCACATCCAAGCGATTAAGCAGCTCGTTCGCATAAAATGTCTTCAGTTCAGGCTCAATTGAGCCGGATTCCAACTGGCTGACATTGAGCAGGGTATTGAATAAATCAGTCATACTAATCAGGCAACTGGATAGATTATTAACCAAACCAAGAGATTCTTCATCAGCCAGCTTTCTTTTCAATAAATCACTGATAGTAGTCATTGCTTGTAAAGGCTGGCGAAGATCATGACTGACTGCTGCAAGAAATTGTGATTTAGTAAAGTTTGCATCTTCAGCTGCTTGCCTCGCCTGCTTGTTGATAACTTCATTTTCCTTGAGTTTTGTAATATCGGTTATGAGGGTTAAGCATTGACGCTTGTCTTTCTCGCCGTTAGGCTGAACAACGCTATCCAGTTTGGCAAAAAAAACCGTCCCGTCGCTCAATGTGATTTTAACTTCACAGGTTTTTCTGATTTGATCTTTGAATACATGGCGGAAGTGTCGAAATAGATCTCTTCGATATTCCTTGGCGACAAACGTATAGAAGAAGACTCCAGTCAACTGAAGCCTATTCATACAAAACATTTCATTGCTTAGAAGATTGCTACGTACAATTCGGCCTGTATTGTCAATTATTAGATAGCCTACCGGCGCAAAATCAAACAGCTCTGCAAATTGATCTCGTGAGGTTTCCAATTCCATCTGGCTGCGTTGTAGATCTTCATTTTGAATCTTAAGTTCAATTTGATGAACTTCCAGTTCGTGGATCTGTGCGGCAAACAGTTCAGGCTGTATTTCCAATGAGTCATTTTTACAGTCTTGCAGACACTTTTCAGCCTGTCGGCGCAATTCTTTTAATTGACTGTCTACATCACTCATGGATATAAATCTAACCTCTCGGTCCTCGTTATAGTTCTCTTTAGATGAGGGCTTATGAATATTATAATAATTTAATTGTTAAGCGACTGAACAGTGTCGTTCAATTATGGTGGATGGCTCTGGTCCCTATCTGCTGCCAAAAGAGCTTAATTCTTAAAGTAAGTATCCTTCAAATGTTTCTCTGATAAAGTGGCTTAAAGAAATAAATAGCTACATAGAAGGCAGTCTATATGGGGATGTTAGATTGTGATTTGGTTAGTGTAAAGTCTTTGATAACCAGGCAGTTGACTCAATAAGTAAGTGACTACTGGAATTAATAGATAGCTGTCGTCAGGCTGGCATACGTAGAACTACGTAGGTAAACGTCCGAATTATCATCCTTTATGCTTTCATCTAGAGTCTACATCAACCCTAAGGGACAAAAAATAAAAAGTGGGTAATTCTGAGTTGCATAGAAAGATATCTCCCTATCTATAACAACTTGTATTCAATACTTATAACTGAAATGGATGGGGTCAATTATGGATCAGCGATTTGGAGCCCGTATTGCTGCTCAAGTCATGGTTACGCTTGATCGCAATGGGCATCATTTAGGGGTATACAAAACACGCGATATATCAGCTACAGGGCTTTTTATAGAGACCGATAGTCTGGATCTCCATTTGGGGGCTTTAGTTGACTTGACTTTTGTGTTCAAGGATAAACAGAGAGAAACTCACAAGTTCAGGGGTATGCTGGTACGGTATACATATGAAGGTGCAGCTTTCATACTCAACAACTCAGTGATAGAGATCCTGCCTTACCTGGAACAATTCAACGAGGAAACTCTAGAGGCCAACTCCCAATAACACGAAATATATGCAGAATCATATAACCTGCAAAATAAGTAAAGCCATCCTTATTCTTATGTGACGATTTAGAGTGTTCTAACATCATAGGGCTTGAAATGACAAATATTACGGAAAGCAGTGGGATCCCTGATGAAAAGATTATTATCCATGCTGCAAAAACTTTGGACTGTAGTGCTCATGGAACTTTTGTAGAGGCATGTCAATGCGCCAGACAGAATCATATACAGGTGATGGTAGTTGATCTGAATGTGACTCAGAATATTCGAGCATCTGGCCTTGGAATTCTGTTGATGTTAAGTAAAAAAATGGAATATTCACCATTTAAAATCCAGATTGAAAATTGTCAGCCTGATGTCAGGGCGCTACTGAGTGAGAATCGATTGTTCTCTGGCTTTTCAATATCCTGATTGAATCCTTCTTTCCATTGTCCAAATTCTGTCATGCGCACTCGTGTAAAATCCGGTAGATATATTGATGTTTGAAAAACTGTTCAACAAGGTCAGTAACTGCAAGTTCAAGCAAGCCGAGAGTACACTTTGTGTCATGTGTTGCCATGTATTGGAAAAAAATACGCCGATTCTATCAGTAGCACATGACATGGAAGATATTTGGCAGTTTTTTTGTGGTGCCGATGGTCACGAATACAATGACATCAGGATTGTTACTTTGTCAGAGGTTACAGAGCTCGATTCCTGCATCAATGAATTAAGTGAAATCCCACTGGGTGCAGGTGCGATTAGAGCCTCTACCGAGGAGGCATGGAGACAATACACACTTGATGTAGAATGAACGAATAATTAATCATTATTCAGATACTCATCTGATCGTTAACACCTCCCACTTGGTGATGTCCCTGAAAATGTTCCAAACGGTTAGTTGGAATAATCGGCGACCCGCTATCCCTCATTGTCTATTGCTTATATCAATACTCTTTCCGTCTTGCCTAGGATTATTGCAGAAGATTCTTGATAATTACTATTATTTCGTGCTTTTTCAAAACTTGGTAAGAAAAAAATGTAGTATATTTCCATAAAGCGTGTTGCCATTTGCTTGTTTGACTTCAAACCGCATTAATAGGGGCAACACACTGATTATCATCATTATATTTGTGCAGTGTGCAGTTGTATTACCATTGATTGTTCGTTGTTCTGTACCATCGGCATTAAGACTATGACAAAGAAACGTCAAAAGGTCGGATTATGCACAAGGACTGGTATGCCAGTCTCAACAATATTTATTGTGGAAGACAACGTGATGGTGCGCGAAGCCCTGACATCACTGCTCGCAAACGAAGGCCATGACGTCAAGGCATACTCAACGGCTACTGATTTTCTTAATGCCTATCAACCTGAGACCCCAGGTTGTTTGCTGCTTGATATCAATCTACCCGACATCTCGGGCATTGAGCTGCAAACACTGTTAGCTGAGCAACAGCTGAAAATCCCGATCATATTTCTAACGGGCCAGGCAAATGTGCCGATTACCATCCAGGCGTTCAGGAATGGTGCAATTGATCTCCTGGAGAAACCTGTTTCTAATGAGATGTTGCTTGAGCGAATAAACGAAGCGCTCACAATTGATGCAAACATACGCACCAAAGCACTGAGCCAGTCAGTTATTTGGCAACGGGTTGAACGATTGACTAAGCGGGAGAGGGAAGTGATGGCGCTCCTCGCCTCAGGTTATTCAAATAAACAGATGGCTCAGGAGTTGGATATCAGTTCTAGAACAGTTGAGATCCATCGCCGACGAGTTTATGAAAAAACAGGCGTTGAATCACTCGCTGAACTGATAGATTTGTTGCATGTCATCGGATATTTAAAGCGAACCGTATTTGAAGAATAAGCCTCTTATATACTCTGGGTTAGTCGGGTTTACAGGCTAGGCTTATCAGTCATCCTCCTCCTCCGGGTATTCATGACAGAGCGTGCAACTCACTGCCGTACCCTTTGTCAGAAACAGGCTTCGCTCACCGTCATCATCCCGCAGATAGGTTCTGTCGGTGGCGGTTTGCGAAAGTACCGTGCCTTGCAGATTGGCGCCATGGCAGCTGCGGCAGCTGTTCGGGTCTGCCTCGTAGAAATCCTCGTGGTTGAGGTTCCAGCCACGGCTGTTGACGTTATGCATGCCATGGGGGCCGGACAGGGTCAGAGGCAGGCTGGTGTGGCAGGTGGCGCAATCGCTGACGGTCCCCGCATGACCCTGGAGTTGGATCGATGCCAGGTTGTCATTGGCCTCCGGATTGGCATTGGGCCAGATCGCATGGGTCGAGCCATGGCAGCCCTCACAGGCGACGCCGCCATGGCCCAGGCTGTTTCTGTAGAGGGTGGCATCGTTCTCGGCAAATCGCTTGTTGCTCGCGATGCGTGGTGTTGCGGTATCGATATTATCGGTCCAGGCCTGGCTGAGTCTGATGCTGCTGCCCAGGTTGCTGGTGGCATCGCCGGTATGGCAGGACTCACAACGGGGTTCGTCCAGCCAGGCGGAGCGCTCCTCCCGGCCTACTGCCAGCATACTGCCATGACAATCGGAGCACTCGATGCCGGCACCGCCCATAGCGCCTCTGAGGCATTGGGTGACTTTACCCGGATGACACTGATAACAGGTCTGCTGCAGTGTGCCGTCGCTGGGAAATACCGGTTCGCCACTGCTCTCATCGATCAGCTCCCCATGGTGCCTGTGCATCACCTCTGACATGCTGTCCTGGTTCAGTTGATTGCCGCTTGGTCCGGATCCGTTCAGGTCGAGCGCTGCTGAGTAGTGGCAGGATGCGCAGAGTACCGGTTTGCTGGCCACCAGGTTGGTGGCGTGTTCTGCATCATGCAGCAACAGAATGTTCTGTTTGGCGGCCTGCAGGACGCTGTTGGCGTCATTGATGTCATCGGGCAGTTCAAATGGGATTTCACTGTCGGTGGGTGCGGCGATCTCACCGGCTGCATGACAGTTCTGGCAGTCCGCCTCTGAGGCCACGGGTAAAACCACGTCGAGTGAGGCGAGTGAGTCCTCACTATTCAGTTCTTGCGCTGTCACCCTCATCAGTGGATAGGCGTTGAGTTGTCCGCTGTCATCAATGGGCAGGATGGGAATGCCTTCAGCAGAGAACCACTTTTTCGTCTCGTTGTAGTGGTTGAACGGCTGGGGATCATTGGTGCTGTATGGATTGAGAATGCCCGGCATGTTCTGCTCAAACATCAGCCCTTCGTCAGGCTCAGGATCGTCGCCGAACAGGTCGAACACAAAACGGTTGCCGGTATTCGGATTGGTGCTCCAGAAGTTAGTTTTATTGATGCTGCCTGCCAGGTTCTGGCTGGTGGAGTTGATTGAGCCTGATGGATCAGCAGCGGCGAGATAACTGAGCTGAACCTCGCTGGAGTCGAGCAGACGGGGTGGGTTACCCCGGGCAACCACCTGACTGTGGATGACATTGAAGGGGGGCAGGATGACGAAAGTGGAATAGTCCAGGTCGGCGCAATGCATGCCCAGGTCGTTGAACGCGAGAACCCGGTAAGCGCCGTTTACATCACTGACCCCAGGACCGTTTTCATGGTCATCGTCATCATCATCGTCCCCGCCACCGCCACCGCAGGCAATCAGAGAGAGGCTCAGCATCAACAGGATCATCCAATGGAATTTACCGCGCATCTGTGTCGCTCCCGAGTTGTCACTATTCCTGGAATTGGCAATAATGGGAATTATATCCCAAATTTTGCATTACATCGAGCGTGGTGTTTGACCCATCAGCGGGATACAGGTGACACCTGCCAGATTTTTTTCGCATATTCGCTGATGGTCCGATCACTTGAAAAATACCCCATGCGGGCGGTATTCAGGATTGCCATACGATTCCAGACGTCAGGCTGTCGATAGATGAGGTCGGCCTTATCGCTGATTCCCATGTAGGCATCGAAGTCTGCCAGCACCTTGAAGTGATCCACATTCAGCAGGCTGTCGGTGATCATGCGGTAGCGTGTTGGCTCTTCAGGGGAGAAGAAACCGTTGGCAATCATATCGATGATCCGCCTGAGTCTGGTGTTCGACTCATAGTATTGTCTCGGTTGGTAGCCTTGCTGATTGAGCCGGGCAATGTCGTCGGTTTGCAGACCGAAGATGAAAATATTCTCATCCCCAAGCTGCTCGCGCATCTCCACATTGGCGCCATCCATGGTGCCCATGGTCAGGGCGCCGTTTAAAGCCAGTTTCATATTGCCGGTACCCGAGGCCTCCATACCGGCCGTGGAGATCTGCTGCGACAGCTCGGCGGCGGGAATGATGTCGGTTGCGGTGGAGACATCGTAGTTGGGGATGAAGATCATTTTCAGTCGGTCACTGACGGCCGGGTCATTGTCGATCACATCAGCAACGTCATTGATCAGTCGAATGATCAGCTTTGCCATCGTGTAGCCTGGTGCCGCCTTGCCACCGAACAGGATGGTGCGGGGTACACAAGCACAGCCCGGGTCATCCACCAATCTGTTGTAGAGTTCAATGGCGCGAAACAGGTTGAGCAACTGGCGTTTGTATTCATGGATACGCTTTACCTGAACATCAAACAGGGTGTGGGCATCGACCTGTTTATCCAGGAAGTAGTTGATCAGTTTGCTGATATGCTTTTTATTGGCCAGCTTGATTGCGGCAAACTTCTCCTGAAAGCTACTATCCCCCGCGAACGCTTCAAGTTGTTGGATCTTGCTCAGATCCTTCACCCACTCGGGCCCTATGGCATCGCTGATCAGAGAAGAGAGTTTTCGGTTGGAGAGATAGAGCCAACGCCTTGGTGTGATGCCGTTGGTGATGTTGATGATTTTACCGGGATAGAACTGGTTGAACTCCTTGAAGGTGGCGTTTCGCAACAGCTCGCTGTGGAGTGCCGAGACACCATTCACCTTATGGCTGCCGATGATGGCCAGATGGGCCATGCGGATGCGCCGTTCACCACTTTCATCGATGATCGAGAGTCTGCGCAGGATGTCCATGTCCCCAGGATGCCGGTGCCCAAGCATCAGCAGAAAGCGTCGATTGATCTCCAGGATCAACTGCAGGTGTCTTGGCAGCAGTGATTCAAAGGATTTCACCGGCCAGCTTTCCAGTGCCTCTGGCAGCAGGGTGTGATTGGTGTAGGAGAAGACCCGGGTGGTGATCTCCCAAGCGGGTTGCCACTCCAGCTGATGTTTGTCCATCAGCAGGCGCATCATCTCCGGGATGGCGATTGCCGGATGGGTGTCATTGAGCTGGATCGCGACTTTATCCGGCAGTTCATACAGGTCGTCATGGTCGGTGAAGAAGCGACGTAAAATATCCTTCAACGATGCGCTGACAAAAAAGTACTGCTGTTTTAGGCGCAACAGCTTGTTCATGGTGGAGCTGTCGTTGGGGTAGAGGACCTTGGAGATGTTTTCAGAGAGGGTCTTGCCGACCACGGCTTCGGTGTACTCCCCCTGGTTGAACTGATTGAGATCGAAGGCTTCATGGGCCTTGGCGCTCCACAGTCGGAGGTTGTTCACCGTGTCGTTATGGTAGCCCGGGATCGGGGTGTCATAGGCCTGAGCGATGACGATATCCCCATCGATCCAGTCGAAGTGCCGGCGTCCACTCCTGTCCTGGTACTCCATGACTCTTCCGCCATAACGTATCCGGTATGAGACTTCGGGTCGGGGAAACTCCCAGGGGTTGTCATGTACCAGCCAGTTTTCCGGCAGCTCGACCTGGTTACCATTCTCAATCTGCTGGCGAAACATGCCATATTCGAAACGGATGCCGTAACCGTAGCCCGGAATGTTAAGGCTGGCCATGGAGTCGAGAAAGCAGGCGGCCAGTCGGCCCAGACCACCATTGCCCAGGGCAGCATCATGTTCCAGGCTGCGTAGCCGTTCGAGTTCGATGCCGAGTTTTTTCAGTGCCTTGCCGCAGGCGTCGTGGATATCCATATTCAACAGGCTGTTGATCAGGCTGCGACCGATCAGAAACTCCATCGACAGGTAGTAGACCCGTTTCGCATCGTGTTTGTAATAGCTGCGCTGGGTCTCCATCCAGCGTTCTATGAGCCGGTCCCTGACCACATGGCTGAAGGCCATCATCCAGTCATGTTCGGTTGCGGTAAAGGGATCCTTGCCGATGGTGTAGACAAGATGGTTGGAGACGGACCTTTGAATCGCCTTGGAGTCAGAGCCCAGGTAGTCGTACTTGAATGCGCTATGTTTTATATCACTGCTCATATGCTGTTGATATGGTTGTGTTGTTATTGTGATCTTGCGATTTCATATTTGGTTAACGATGCAAAACTCAGGTTCTCTGATTATTTCACTTATTGCCATCCCGGTGCATGCATAGATTTATGAAATCCAATCACATCGATTGCCACCTGTACCAGAAAGAATCGTATACCGGAACTCCCCCAATCAAAGACAACAGATCCGGTCAGGTGCAGGATTCCAGGCCTCGTAGTTACTTCAATCATAATACAGCACCCGTGACGGGTCAGGTTCAGAGGTCGGGTTTTTGATCAGGCCTGTGCATTTTTCTGTCGCAGACGTTTGATCCAATTGATGCGCAACAGCCCTGGCAGCATCATGCTGTAGATCATCAGGCCAAGCCCATCCGCGGCCAGGTCAAGCAAGGAAAAGAAACGATAGGGCAGAAAGGCCTGGACAGTCTCGATAAACAGTCCATAACCGAGCAGAGAGAGGGCCTTGGTGAAATTCCAATCTGCTTCAGGCCAGGAAAAGTCGCACAACAGTGCGAGGTAGAGAAAGGCGAGAATGTGGGAGAGCTTGTCATTCAGGCTGCTGACAGCCGGTATCTGCAGCGGTGTGAAGGCCAGAAAACAGATCGCGATCAGGCTGATTGCCAAAGCACCCCGCAACAGGGTGCTTGACAATCGATGCCTGGAAGGCTTTTGTTCAGCCACTATCCGTCGCCTGTTCCCTGGCGATGGCTCGATAAGCAATATCAGTGCGGTAATAGACCCCATCCCAATGGATGGCTCGGGTCAGCTGGTAGGCGTTCTGTTGTGCCTGGGTGACCGTGTCACCCAGTGCGGTGGCACAAAGTACCCGGCCTCCGGAGGTGACGACTTCATCACCGTCCATACTGGTTCCGGCATGGAATACCTTAAGCTCATTGTTGTCGCCCTCCGGTAGGCCGGAGATCGGTAATCCCTTGTCGTAACTTCCCGGGTAACCACCGGCTGCCAAGACCACGCCAACCGATGCCCGGGGATCCCATTCGGTTGTCTGCTGGTCGAGGCTGCCATCCAGGGCAGCCAGACAGTGAGCGACCAGGTCCGATCTCATGCGCAACATGATCGGTTGTGTCTCCGGATCGCCAAAGCGGCAGTTGTATTCGATAACCTTCGGTGTGCCGTCGGACGTGATCATCAAGCCGGCATAGAGAAAGCCGGTGTAAGGCAGGCCCTCTTCGGCCATGCCTCTGACAGTCGGCAGAATCACTTCATCCATGATCCGCCGGTCGATGCTTTGTGTAACCACCGGGGCGGGGGAGTAGGCGCCCATACCGCCGGTATTGAGGCCGGTATCACCATTGCCGACCCGTTTGTGATCCTGGCTGGTGGCCATCGGTAACACATGTTCACCGTCAGCCATCACGATGAAGCTGGCCTCTTCACCCTCGAGGAACTCCTCGATCACTACCCGGTGACCCGCTTCGCCAAAGGCGTTACCTGCGAGCATGTCCTTGACCGCTGATTCAGCAGTCTGCATATCCATCGCGACAATCACCCCTTTACCGGCAGCCAGGCCATCGGCTTTGATCACAATGGGAGCGCCACACTGGTGCAGATAGGCCAATGCCTTGTCGATCTCCGTGAAGGTCTGATAATCGGCGGTGGGGATGTTGTGACGGGCCAGGAAGTCCTTGGTGAAGGATTTTGAACCCTCCAGCTGGGCTGCCCCCTGGGTTGGTCCAAAACAGCGCAGGCCGGCCTGCTGAAAGGCGTCGGTGATGCCCATTACAAGGGGGACCTCCGGACCGATGATGGTCAGGCCGATCTGATTCGATTTGGCAAAGCTGACCAGTTGCGCGATCTCTTCAACACCGATGGCGATGTTTTCGAGTTTCTCTTCCAGTGCCGTACCGGCATTACCCGGTGCCACATAGACCTTCTCGGCCAGAGGGGATTGTGCCGCTTTCCAGGCCAGGGCGTGTTCTCGGCCGCCCGAACCGATTACCAGAATATTCATTAGTGACGGAAGTGACGCATGCCAGTGAAAACCATCGCCATACCATGCTCGTCGGCCGCGGCGATGGCTTCCTCGTCGCGCATTGAACCACCGGGCTGGATGACAGCCGCAATACCCGCTTGCGCCGCATTGTCGATACCGTCACGGAACGGGAAGAAGGCATCGGAAGCCATCACGGAACCCTGTACCTCCAGTTTGGCATGTTCGGCCTTGATGGCGGCGATGCGGGCCGAATTGACCCGGCTCATCTGGCCGGCGCCGACACCGATGGTCATGCCGTTGCGGCCGTAGACGATCGCATTCGACTTGACGAATTTGGCCACCCGCCAGGTGAACAGCAGATCCTGCATCTCCTGCTCCGTGGGCTGTCGTTTGCTGACAACCTTGATCTCGTTACTCAGTTGCAGATCCGCATCCTGTACCAGCAGGCCGCCATTGACCCGTTTGTATTCAGTCCGGTGGATCGATTCGCTCAGCCACTCGCCACAGGCAAGCAGACGGACATTCTTTTTACTGCTGACCGCTTCAAGCGCAGCGGCAGAGACCTTGGGAGCAATGATCACTTCCACAAACTGCCGATCGACGATGGCTTTGGCGGTCTCGCCGTCCAGCTCGCCGTTGAATGCGATGATGCCGCCAAATGCCGATTCAGGGTCGGTGCTATAGGCCCGGTCGTAAGCCTCGAGCAGATTGTCACCATAAGCGACACCACATGGGTTGGCGTGTTTGACGATGACGCAGGCCGGTGCACCATCGAAACTCTTGACACACTCCAGTGCTGCGTCGGTGTCTGCAATGTTGTTGTAGGAGAGCTCCTTGCCTTGCAGCTGTTGTGCCGTTGCCACGCTGGCTTCCTCGATTTTGTGCTCGACGAAGAAGGCCGCCTTCTGATGAGGATTCTCACCATAACGCATGCTCTGACTCTGCTTGAACTGCATCGAGAGTGTGCGAGGAAAGTCGCTGGTTTCGTTGTTCAGTCTGGCGCCCAGGTAATTGGCGATCGCACCATCGTATCGTGCGGTGTGCTCAAAGGTTTTGACCGCCAGATCAAAACGGGTGTTGTCGCTCAGCTGGTTTTCATTGGCAGCCATTTCGTCTGTAACCCGCTGATAGTCGGCGGCATCCACCACGACGGTGACATCCCGATGGTTTTTAGCGGCGGCCCTGAGCATGGTTGGGCCACCGATATCGATGTTCTCGATCGCTGTGGGCAGATCGCAATCCGGATTGGCCACGGTCTGTTCGAAGGGATAGAGGTTGACCACAATCAGGTCGATCGGCCCGATACCGTTCTCTTTCATCACCCCGTCATCGGTGCCGCGCCGACCGAGGATACCGCCGTGGATTTTCGGATGCAGGGTTTTAACCCGACCGTCCATCATCTCCGGAAAGCCGGTATATTCGGAAACCTCGATAACCGGCACATCATTTTCAGTTAGAAGCTTGGCGGTGCCTCCGGTGGAGAGTATCTCGACCTGTCTGTCTGCCAGGGTGCGGGCAAATTCAACGATGCCGGTCTTGTCTGAGACACTGATCAGTGCGCGTTTTATCGATGCCATTAGTGATACCGTTAGTTGTAGTAATGAACAGATTGTGAATAGATCACGATGTAATTCTAAAGGTGGTGTTTATTAACCCGGTGATCCAATAGTCCAAAAGGGCTTCAGCCCCTGTGATGATGTAGGCTTCGGGTGCAACCTCAATTGAGTAAGGCGTGCTCTGTAATCTCTGCGATATTTTGCCCGATCTCAGGGATCGGTGATCAATCCAGATCGTACTGGGATAGTTTTTTGCGTAACGTACTGCGACTGATGCCCAAAATGGTGGCCGCCTGGGTCTGGTTGCCGCCGGTATGTTTCATGACGCTTTCCAGTAGTGGGGCCTCGACCTCATTCATTACCAGACGATAAAGATTATTGGCGCCATGACCATCCAGGTTGTTGAAATAGCGTTGCATGGCATCACTCACACACTGGCGCAAGGGTTCTGACTTCTTGCTGTGAGTGACTGTCAGATATTCTTCGCTCTGTTGGTCGGATAAAACCGCTTCTATCATCATGCTGCCAGATCCCTATTGTCATGCAGAAACTGAAAATACTCTTTGATCGCCTGGAGCTGCTCAGCAGGTGATTCCGAATAGTTTATTCTGTTTCTGAAAACGGCACCTTCAGGGCGCCCTTTGCTGTACCAGGCGATATGTTTTCGAGCTATACGCACGCCAAGGTACTCCCCATAAAACTCATAGAGCTGCTGAACATGTCGGGTTAGAACGTCAGCGACCCATTCAAGCTCCGGCTCTGGTAACAGCTGGCCGGTTGTCAAGTAACTGTTGATCTCATTAAAGATCCAGGGGCGTCCTTGCGCAGCGCGTCCGATCATCAGAGCATCGACGCCGGTTATTTCCAAGACCTCCGCCGCTTTTTGCGGGGAGTCGATATCGCCATTTGCGATAACCGGTATGGCTACCTTTTTTTTAATCCTGCTGATCGTTTCGTACTCAGCCTGGCCCGAAAATTTACAGGCCCGGGTACGACCGTGTACGCTTAAAGCCTGTATGCCGGCATCCTCGGCGATTTCTGCAACTCGTTCACCGTTTCGGTTTTGCGGATCAGTGCCGGTGCGTATCTTTAACGTTACAGGTACATCAACTGCATCAACCGTTGCCTTCAATATGGCTGCCACAAGAGGCTCGTCCTCAAGTAGTGCGGATCCGGCTGACTTTTTACACACTTTCTTTGCCGGGCATCCCATGTTGATGTCGATGATCTGAGCACCCATGGCAACATTGGCTTGTGCGGCCTGGGCCATCATCTGAGGATCGGAACCCAGGATCTGTACACTGATCGGCGCCTCTTCCCCATCGTGATCAAGACGTTTGACACTTTTTTTAGTGCCCCATAATGATGCATCGGCTGAGATCATCTCTGACACAGCCAGACCTGCACCCAGACTCCTGCAGAGCTGCCTGAACGGCCTGTCTGTCACACCGGCCATCGGCGCTAACAGCAGATTATTCGCAATCTCATAAGACCCAATGTGCATTAAAAATCGCCACTCTTCGGGGGCTGTTCTCAGGTGAAGGAGGGGTTGGGATACTACCTGTAAATCAGGGCGGAATCAAAGGCAAAATGGCGTTGAATTGATTCTGCACAGTTGCTTGAAACCGTCGACTCTTCGCAATCGGCTGGAAGGGTGTTTAGTAAGCTATTCAATCTCCTTTAGATATAGGGTTTACGTGAGCCTGAAATCCAAAAAGATTCAAAATGTAAATTTTTTATGAAATTAATTCCCCGTCGTGACTGTGTATTTTGTCTCTCTGTCCGGCACGAGTTTGACAGTGTGTCTGATTGCGGACGAAAGCTTGATTGGTTTAGTGGGTTGTCCGGGGATTGCTTAGGGCTTGTGAATAGGCCCTAGTGGCCCACTAGAGGAAGTCGAAAGTGAAACCGGTCACCTGGCTGCCGGGGTCGACCAGCTCTAATTCAATCTCGATCGGTTGCAACTTGGGCATCAGCTGTTCAATATCCGATACCCGCTCAAGGTACTCTGACTCGGAGAAGGTGCGACGGGCGACGAGTGCACCCATCTCGTTAAACAGGCTCAGTTGCAGTTTGGGGTAGGGTTGTTTAAAGGGTGCGGTGTTGACCACTTCAAGTCTCATGGCGAGTGTGTTGTCTTTATCCGGGTGTGCAGCCAGAGAACGATCGGTTATCAGTATCTTCTCCCGATCGATACGTTGTGGTGGTGTGCAACCGGCCACGGTGCAGACAGTGTTCAACAGCTGTCTGCCTACATCGTGATGTATCAGGCTGTCACGTAACTGCCAGGTCATCTGTCCGATTAAAGGAATCAACAGTAACAGTGACCCGACTGTCCATAAGGGTGAGCGGGGGGAACTTGGGCTTTGCTGTTTCTCTTCCTCGAAGGTGAAGGGTAGCGACTTCTCCAGTTCGGCTTCCTCTTCAGGAGTCAGGGAATCCCCGGTTACAGCGTCATCGGTATCAGAGGGTTGTAGTTCGTTATCCGAATGCAGAAGGGGTTTGCTCTCTTCAAGGCTTGGGCTTTGCAGTCCCTCAGCATGCCCGGGGGGGTGTTCTGTTTCGAGCTCGGGAATATCCAGCTCGATAATCTCAGCCAGATTCGGGGCGGGCTTTTCCGAATCGAGCAGCAGCGAGGCTGAGTCCTTGTCGAGCAGTTCCGACATCTGGGATTCGGTGCCGGAAGCGTAGTAGTCCGGTTCGGTCTCCAGGCCATCGTCCTGTTCATAGAGGAACTGACTGCTCTCTTTCAGCAGGCTCTGCTCATCGCTGTCTAGGTTTGAATCATCGGTCAAGGATGGAACCGGTGTGGAGTCGTCAGCAAGATCATCCAGCGACCGTTCGACCTCACTATCGTTGATCAGCAGAGAGCTGTGTTCGTCCTGTTGTGGCGGGTAGTAGATCAGCTTGTCTTCTGCCGTGAGCTCCCCATCGGTCGGGGGCAGTCCCTCTGGCTGGGTAGTAAATGGCATGGGGGATTCATGCAGATTCTCCAATGCATTGAAAGTCTGGTTGCATTGGCAGCATCTGACCTGACCTGCAGCAGCTTTGAGCTGCTCCGGTGTGATGCGGAACAGGGTTAGGCAGTGTGCACACTGAGTAAACATAGCTGAACTATCGATATTGCATAGGATGAGTGTCTAAAGCCCCTGACAGGCCCTAAATAAGACTGTAGCAAAATCCCTGGCAATCCTGAATGCTCTCTTGTCATCCATTTTTGTAATTGACGCCACTGATCAGAATCCACTCCTCCTGTTGCTCCACCGGGTCAAGCGAGGCAAAGGGTCGATAGTGTTGGGTTAGCTCATCGGCCTGTTCGGCAAGAATCCCCGATAGGGCAAACTGTCCATTCGGTTTGATGCGGTCTATCAGTTGTGGAGCAAGTTCGATCAATGGCCCGGCAAGAATATTTGCTACCAGGTAGTCAGCTTTGTCAGCTGGAGCTTCATCCGGCAGGTAGGTTGAGAGTCGGTCGGCAACACCATTTTTCACGGCATTGTCCTGGCTCGCCTGCAGTGCCTGTGGGTCGTGATCTATGGCAATTACCGAGGAGGCTCCCAGCTTAAGCGCTGCAATCGCCAGAATGCCAGAGCCGCAGCCATAGTCGATCACCGTTTTACCGGTTAGCGCCTGACTGTCCAGCCAGGTCAGGCAAAGTGCGGTTGTCGGGTGGGTACCGGTGCCGAATGCCAGGCCTGGGTCCAGTTGAATGACCACCCCATCGGGCTCGGAGATCTGTTCACCAGCCGGACATACCCATAAACGTTTGCCGAATGACATGGGTTTGAAATGTTCCAGCCAGACCCTTTCCCAGATGCGGTCCTCGATCCGCTCCCAGCAAAGTTTGTTGAGCAGCGCTTCGCTCAATGCCTGGCCAAGGGCCTGTTGTAGCAGCTTCTGATCCTGGTCCCCTTCGAACAGGGCGGTAACCCGGGTGTGGCGCCATAGCTGCTCACTGGCGGGCGGTGTCTCAAGCAATGGCTGATCCCCTGCGTCACCGAGGGTCACAGAGAGCGCCCCCAGGTTCTCGAAGACCAGCTCCAGGATCGGTGCCTGCTCCTCGCTGGTATCAAGTGAGAGTTGAAGCCACGACATCAGGTCACTTACTTCAGAGTCCCAGTTTCTTTTCCAGGTAGTGAATATTGGCGCCACCCGCATTGAAAGCACTGTCACGCATGATATCCAGATGCAGTGGAATGTTGGTCTTGATACCGCTGATTACCATCTCCTGCAGTGCGATTCTCATACGTGCGATAGCAGCGTTCCGGTCTTCACCATGGGCAATCAGTTTGCCGATCATGGAGTCGTAGTAGGGCGGTACTTTATAGCCGTTATAGATATGGGTATCGACCCGAATGCCGGGTCCACCTGCCGTGTGCAGTTGTGTGATGGTGCCGGGGCTGGGCATGAAGTTGTCCGGATCCTCCGCATTGATGCGGCACTCCACAGCGTGACCCTGCAGCTTGATATCGCTCTGTTTGAATCTGAGTGGTTCACCTGCGGCGATGAGGATCTGCTCTTTGACGATATCGACACCGGTGATCAGTTCGGTTACCGGGTGTTCGACCTGTACCCGGGTATTCATCTCGATGAAGTAGAACTCACCATTCTCATAGAGAAATTCGAAGGTGCCTGCACCGCGATAACCGATCTGGCGACAGGCTTCGGCACAGCGCTCGCCGACATCCTTGCGTTGCTGTTCAGTGATACCCGGAGCCGGCGCCTCTTCGACAACTTTCTGATGGCGACGCTGCATGGAGCAATCTCGTTCACCAAGATGGATGGCATTACCATGGGTATCGGATAGCACCTGGAACTCAACATGGCGTGGGTTCTCAAGAAACTTCTCCATATAAACGGTGGCATTACCGAATGCCGCATCCGCTTCTGCCTTGGTCATGGCTACGGCATTCAACAGGGTGGCTTCAGAGTGAACCACCCGCATCCCTCGACCGCCACCGCCGCCGGCCGCTTTGATGATCACCGGATAGCCGATCTCATTGGCCAGCTCTCTGGTGCGTTTGGAGTTTTTGTCGAGTGGGCCGTTGGAGCCTGGAACCGTCGGTACATTGGCCTTGATCATGGCATCAATGGCGGCAACTTTATCGCCCATGACGCGAATTGTGTCAGCTCTTGGACCGATAAAGATAAAGCCGCTGTTCTCAACCCTTTCCGCAAAGTCAGCATTCTCCGAGAGAAATCCATATCCAGGATGGATTGCCACCGAATCGGTGACCTCTGCGGCACTGATGATGGCAGGTACGTTGAGATAGCTTTCTGTAGAAGGTGCGGGTCCGATGCAGACAGATTCGTCGGCAAGCAGAACATGTTTCAGGTCCCGGTCCGCTTCGGAATGAACGGCAACGGTTTTGATACCCAGCTCTTTGCAGGCTCGTTGAATGCGCAGCGCAATTTCACCACGATTGGCGATTACTATCTTGTCTATCATGGGGCTACTCAATCAATGATGTATAGGGGTTCGTTGTATTCCACCGGCTGACCGTTATCGACCAGGATCTTTCTGACGGTTCCAGATTTGTCGGATTCGATCTGGTTGAGGATCTTCATGGCTTCGATGATACACAGGGTATCGCCGACGCTGACCTGCTGGCCCTCTTCGACAAACGGCTTACTGCCAGGTGATGGGGAGCGATAGAAGGTGCCGACCATGGGTGAGCGAACCGCATGACCCTGGATCTCCTCTGATGGTTCACTCTCCACGGCCGGGGCTGCAGCCGCTGCGGCTGCAGGAGCCGCCGCGGGTGCCGCTACCGGTGCGGCAAGCGCAGCAGGTATGGAGTTGTTGCGACTGATGCGGACCGATTCCTCTCCTTCGTGGATTTCAATCTCCGCAACATCCGACTCCTCAAGCAATTCGATCAATTTTTTTACTTTGCGAATATCCATGATGTTTGTTTTCTCTAAGATTATTTATTTGTTGAGCCGCTTGGCAGCGGCTTGCAATGCAAGTTCATAGCCCTCGGCACCGAGGCCGGTGATGACGCCTTCAGCCTTATCCGAGAAGTAGGAGTGTTTTCTGAACTCCTCTCTGGCGTGCACATTGGAGAGATGAACTTCGATATAGGGTATGCCGGTTCCCAGCAGGGCGTCCCTCAAGGCGACACTGGTGTGGGTGAAGGCGGCCGGATTGAAGATGATATAGGCGACCTTTTGCTCATAGGCCTGGTGAATCCAGGTGAGCAGTTCGTGTTCAGCGTTTGATTGACGGAAGTCGACTTCATGACCGAGCTGGTCGGCCAGCTGCTTCAAGTTCTGGCTGATCTCATCTAAAGACTCATGGCCGTAGTGTTTGGGCTCACGGACACCAAGCAGATTCAGATTGGGGCCATTTAGGATCAGAATGGTCGCCATGTTTCTGTGTTCCCGGACAATGAGTTATGTAGAAAACCGCTCATTATTGTCCCAATTTCCGTGCCTGGGGATCGTTTTTGCGGTGTCTGTATGAGATGAATGTAATTCTGCAAGATCAGCGCGGTTTTGTCCAGTTTCAATGCAGAACTTATCAAGATCGTTACAATTTATCGGTGTGTAAAAGAGCTGTGCAGGCGCTTCAAAGCCCACTTGCACCCAGTTGGTGCAACTCTCAACGCCTGGAATCCTGTTACTTTATCGCCTGTTGCGCGTGTTCAGCGAAGGCGTCAGCCGGTTTGAATCCAACCACCCGGTAGGCTTTACGCTCCTGACCGTCCGCGCCATAGAAAATGATCGCCGGAGGTCCGGGCAGGCCGAAGTGCCCCTGTAGCAGTGCCTGGTCGATATCATCGTTGGCCGTGACGTCAGCCTGCAGCAGGACGGTATTGCTGAGTGCGGCGATCACTCCTGTATCGGTGAAGGTGTACTTCTCCATCTCCTTGCATGAGACACACCAATCGGCATAGAAATCGAGCATCACCGATTGCCCGGCTGCTGAGGCTGAGGCTACTTCCTGCTGTAGGTCCTGCAGACTCTTGATGCGCTTGAAGACCAGCTCCTGATGTGCGGCTCCTGAACCACCGCCGACGGCTAATCCACGCAGTGGCTGCAGGGTGTCTTTGCCGCCGGCCGCAGCGCCGACCAGCATCAAGGTGCCGTAGACGAGGAACACCACGCCCAGACCTTTCCAGAGTTTCTGCCAGCCGCTGGCCTCAATCTGAAGATTACGCAGTGCTCCCATATAGACCGCAGAAATGATCAACAGAATACCCCACAGCAGCATCGCCACCTCGGCCGGGATGATACGTTCGAGCATGACAATCGCAACACCCAGCAGGGCCACACCGAAGACGGCTTTGACCGCATCCATCCAGCTGCCTGCCCTGGGCAGCAGTTTGCCCGCTGAAGTACCGATGGCGATCAGCGGAGCACCCATACCCATGCTGAGGGCGAACAGTGCCAGGCCACCCAGCAGGGCGTCGCCGGTCTGACCTATATAGATCAGTGCGCCGGCCAGCGGTGGGGCCACGCAGGGGCCGACGATCAGGGCGGAGAGAAAGCCCATGATGGCTACCCCGGCAAGGGAGCCCCCCTGCTGTTTATTGCTCGCATCAGTCAGCCGGCTCTGCAGACTGCTGGGCAGTTGTAGATCGTAAAATCCGAACATCGACAGGGCGAGCAGCACAAACACCAGAGCGAATGAAGAGAGGATCCAGGGGTTCTGGAAATAGGCCTGTAGGTTCTCTCCGAACAGCCCTGCCAAGACACCCGCGATGGTGTAGGTGATCGCCATCGCCAAGACATAGACCAGCGAAAGCACAAACGCCTTGCGGGTGGTGATCTGATCCCCATGTCCGGCGATGATGCCGGAAAGGATTGGGATCATCGGAAAGATACAGGGGGTGAAGGCCAGGCCCAGACCCAGCAGAAAGAAGACGCCAACGATCACCAGGGTTGAGCCGCCTTTCATGGTGTTGGTGATCTCGTCTGTCTCAGACTGGAGTAGCTCGGGGGGTGCCGCAGAAGTGCTGGCCATGGCGGCAGTTGACTCCTCCGCCTGGGCGGTGGAGATGCCAGGCAGGCTGAGGGTGAACTGTTTGGTGATGGGTGGATAACAGACACCGATCTCAGCACAACCCTGATATTTCGCTTCGAGGACTACCTCTCCCGGATCCGTGCTGCTTCTGACCAGCGGCACATTCAACGCCACCTGATCGTGATAGACCGCCACATCCCCGATTGTGCCGTCGGGGCGGACCGAGTCCTGTTTGATCTCTGCCTGGGGTAATTCGAACTGGCCCAAAACGGCGGTCTGATTCTCCGCCAGGGAGAGTTTGATCTTATCCTGGTAGAGATAGGTGCCCTCGGCAATTGCCCAGTCGAGCTGCAGGTGGGTGCCATCCTCAACTCTCGCGCTCAGTTGGTAGGCCTGGTCCGGCTCAAGCAGCTCATCCTCTCCACCATTGTCGAACAGGGGGGCGCTATCATCCAGAGCAAGGCTTGGGATGGTGCTCTCTGCTGCGGCGTTCTCCACCGGCATTGGTAACAGCGCCAGTCGAACTTCCTGCATATGTGGAGGAAAGCAGATGCCCTGGTCCGCACAGCCCTGGGAGCGTGCTTTCAACAGCAGGGTTTCAGTTGATCCCTGAATTCGTTTGAGTGGGATTTCGGCAACCGCTTTATTGCGGTAGATGGCTACCTCGCCAAAGAACTCATCCTGTTTGATCTTCGCCTTCGAGAGATTGGGTTCACCCAGTTCGATACCGATCGCTTCCGTATCGAAATGGATTTTGTCCCGGTACATGTAGTAGCCGTCAGCAATGCGCCATTCGACTTTAAGGGTGTCGGCTGTGACGCTCTGCCCGGATATCTGGAACGCCTGATCCGGCATCAGCAGCTCATCTTCGTTCCAGTCGGCCAGGGTTGTGCCAGCCAGCCCTGTCAGTAACAGGACCAGGACGATCAAATTGATTGGTTTGTGCATCTCTCCACCCAGTTTACGTAGTCATCCAGCCCCTGTTCTACAGGGACTGCAATGATTTCCGGAAGTTCATAGGGATGTTCCGCCCGGAGTGCCGATTCACAAGCCTGGTAGCGCTCCTTTGTGGTTTTTATCAGTAGCAGGATCTCCTCGGACTGCTCGGTTTTTCCCTGCCAACGATAGATCGAGGTGATCGGTGCAGAGAGATTGACGCAGGCAGCCAGTTCCTGTTCTACCAGCATTCCGGCAAGACGTTCGGCAGTGCCACGGTCGGGGACGGTACAGAGCATCAGCAGGAGTGAGGTCGGCATGCGCGGCAAAATACACTATCCGGCCGCAGCAAGCAAAGAGAAACGGCCCCTGTGGATTTTCTCCCTGTTGCGGTAAACCCTTGTATATTTTAAGGGAAATGCGGCGATTCCCTGATTGGAAATCAGTGTTGAGGTGGGGGTTGTCCAGCAGCTCAGCTGATGATCTGCCTGGCTCAGCATCAGGGCAACAGCGACCGGCTCTGGCCGGTCGCTGTGCATTTCAGGTGGTCGATTTTTTATTCGCTGACCTTCAAGCGTCCGCCTTTGCCCAGGCCGCCCTTGACGGTTTGTGCCTTATAGTTACGCAAGGCTTTGACCATCTGGTTGTAAGAGTCAGCGAAAGCGGCAGTAACGACCTTACCTTCCGGAGTATCGGTAAAGCCTTTGACGCTGCCCCATTTGCCACCACCGAAGAGGCCGCCCCAGAGATTGAAGTCAAAGTTCTGAGCACTGCCTACGGACGATGAAACCTGAACCCCTGAACGGTTGTCGATCAGCAGCAGGGTGGTGGCCGCTTCATTGGATTTCACGCCGCCGGCCAGTCGTCCGAGTCGATAGTTGCCGAGCAGACCGCCGACTGTTGCTCCGAGACCGCCTGTGCCTTTTTCAGAGAACTGAATGCTGGGATTCATGGTGTAGTCGGCAGCGACCATCTGTCCCTTACCGAAATTGCTCCCCTGGCGCATCTCGCCGGATTGCATCAGCGCGCGTTCCTGCATCATGTTGTTCATTGCGCGACCTCGCTCAACGACCACAAAGCAGTTCGACTGCTGGATCATCATGCGCAGTACGGGCACGGTGGTGCCGAGGGTTGGGTAGCGTCTTCTGTAGGTGTACCACCAGGGAGCGGATTGATCTTCCACCACGGCCAGGGTACCGAGGGTTTCGTCGCAGTTCTCCAGTTGGCTGTTGGCGCCGGAAGATGTCTCGCCGCCTGCAGCGCCGGTTACCGTATTGCCCGAGGAACCGCCCAGGGTGGGCATGGTTCCGCCGCAGCCCGTCAGCCCGATTAGCGCAGCAACCGTAACCCAGGTCGCTGTTTTGAAAGAAGTTAATAATTTGCTCTGGAATTGCATACTCATTCTAATCCCCTGTGAAGTCCTGTCAGTTAAAGGTATAGCATTTCGTCACAATATTAAGTGCGAAATTGTCTGTTGCTTGTGTGACTTATTTCGGCGGCGTAAGCTCTGCCCTATGAATCCCCTGTTACTTGTTTTGTTGTTATTTGTCGGCATCCCCCTTGTCGAGCTCTATTTTCTGATCAAGGTGGGCGGGCAGATCGGCGTGATCGCCACGCTCTCCCTTACCCTGTTTACCGCTGTGCTGGGTGGCTGGATGGTCCGTGCCCAGGGAGTTTCCACCTTTGCCAGGGTGCGGGATGCCATGGATCGCGGTGAGGTGCCGGCCATCGATATGATGGAGGGAGCGGTATTGCTGGTCTGCGGGTTTCTGCTGCTGCTGCCCGGGTTCATTACCGACATCGTTGGTTTCATCTTTCTCATTCCTTGGGTCAGACGCTGGTTATTGACCGTGGGCCTACAGAGTAGTGGAGTCATGCGTCCGATGCAATCGGGCCCGTATGAGCCGCAGAGCCAGGAGCAGAAGCGGGTTATCGAGGGAGAGTTTCGTCGCGAGGATGAGTAACTGTCTACTGGTATAGGTGGGGCTAGGCCCCACCATCATTTCACTCAGGCATCTCAGAGTTGCCTGGTCAGAGGTCCGAAGGGGTTAGGGATAGACGTCCGGAATGAAGGTCTGATCGGTGATCGGTGGTCTGACATAGCCGATATCTTCCGTCCGCTTCGGCAGTTCGATCGATTCCGGGGTCAGGTCCTTGTAGGGGATCTGGCTGAGCAGATGGGCAATGCAGTTCAGTCGGGCATGTTTCTTAATATCCGAATGGACCACATACCAGGGCGCCTGCTTGATGTCTGTGTGGGCGAACATCTCATCCTTTGCTCTCGAGTACTCCAACCAGCGGGAGCGTGACTCCAGGTCCATTGGGCTCAGCTTCCAGCGTTTGTGAGGCTCTTCCAGACGGCTCTGGAATCGGCGCTCCTGCTCTTCGTCTGAGACGGAAAACCAATATTTAATAAGGATGATACCGGAGCGCACCAGCATCCGTTCGAACTCGGGGCAGGAGCGCATGAATTCCTGATACTCATCCTCATTGCAAAACCCCATGACCTTTTCGACGCCGGCCCGGTTGTACCAGCTGCGGTCGAACAGCACCATTTCACCCGCTGCCGGCAGGTGGGGCACATAGCGTTGAAAATACCATTGGGTTTGCTCCCGTTCGGTGGGGGCGGGCAGCGCGACCACCCGGCAGATGCGCGGATTCAGGTGCTGATTGATGCGTTTGATCACGCCACCCTTGCCGGCCGCATCGCGCCCCTCAAATATAACAACGACCTTCAAGCCCTCTTGTTTAATCCACTCCTGTAGTTTGACCAATTCCAATTGAAGTTTGAAAAGCTCTTTCTCATAGACTTTGTTGTCGATCTTCTTAGGCTTCTTACTTTTCGCTTTTTTTTCTGGCTTGGCTTCTTCTGCCATGGTGATCTCCCGGAGTATGGCTAAATAGTTGCACTGCACTGAATGGTAATGCGGGTTGACGGTTTGATGGTGAATATTTGCAAGATAGTGCGGCTGGCCACGGTGATCGGATCACGCTGGCTGCCTGGAAATGCCTCCCCTTATCTTTATTGAGCTCTCTATTATCACACAGAATAGCGGTAAATTGACTCAGAACTGAAAAGCGTGCGAGAAAATATTCCCCGCCGGTCTTGACTCTCGGCATTTTGCCTCTATTATTAGCACTCAGTGAAGGCGAGTGCTAACAAACTTGCCAACTGACAAATCAAATCATTCGATTAAAAACACCAAATATATAGCTTAGGAGAAACAGTCGATGAATATTCGTCCGCTGCACGATCGCGTAATCGTTCGTCGTATGGAAGAAGAGCGCACCAGCCCGGGTGGCATCGTGCTCCCTGATGCAGCCACTGAGAAGCCCGTTGAGGGTGAAGTGCTGGCCGTGGGTAACGGCAAAGTAACCAACAGCGGCGAGGCCCGTCCGCTGGATGTCAAAGTCGGAGACCGAGTCCTGTTCGGCAAATACTCCGGTACCGAAGTGAAAGTGGGTGGCGAGGAAGTTCTGGTCATGCGCGAAGAAGACATCATGGGTGTGATCGAGGGCTGATCCCGTATCAGCGATGACCCGATCAGGCTGAGCCTGATGACGAATCTCAACATTTTCCAAGGAAATTAAGACATGAGTGCAAAAGAAGTACAATTTGGTGATGACGCCCGTCAACGTATGATCAAGGGCGTTAACATCCTGGCCAACGCGGTCAAGGTAACCCTCGGCCCCAAGGGTCGCAACGTGGTCCTCGAGAAGAGCTTTGGCGCGCCGACTGTGACCAAAGACGGTGTCTCTGTGGCGAAAGAGATCGAACTCGCCGACAAGTTCGAGAACATGGGCGCACAGATGGTCAAAGAGGTCTCCTCGCAGACTTCCGATGTGGCTGGTGACGGTACCACCACAGCGACCGTACTGGCTCAGGCGATGGTTCGCGAGGGCCTGAAAGCCGTTGCTGCCGGTATGAACCCGATGGATCTGAAGCGCGGCATCGACAAAGCTGTCGTGGCGGCGGTTGAAGAGCTGAAGAACATCTCCCGTCCCTGTTCCGATGACAAGGAGATCGCCCAGGTAGGCACCATCTCCGCCAACTCCGACGCCAATGTGGGTGACATCATCGCTGAAGCGATGCAGAAGGTTGGTAAAGAGGGTGTCATCACCGTTGAAGAGGGTTCCGCCCTGCAGAATGAACTCGACGTGGTTGAGGGTATGCAGTTCGACCGCGGTTACCTCTCTCCCTATTTCGTAACCAATCAGCAGAACCAGGCCGCTGAACTGGACGAGCCCTTCATCCTGCTGCACGACAAAAAGATCTCCAACATCCGTGACCTGCTGCCTGTGCTCGAAGGCGTCGCCAAAGCCGGTAAGCCACTGCTGATCATCGCTGAAGACGTGGAAGGCGAAGCCCTGGCCACACTGGTGGTCAACAATCTGCGCGGTATCGTCAAAGTGACTGCGGTCAAAGCGCCCGGTTTCGGTGACCGTCGTAAAGCCATGCTGCAGGATATCGCGATCCTCACCGGTGGTACCGTGATCTCTGAAGAGGTCGGTCTGTCACTTGAGAAGGCTACCCTGGAAGACCTGGGCAGCGCCAAGAAAGTGACCATCACCAAAGAAGAGACCACCATCATCGATGGTGCCGGCGTGGAAGGCGATATCAAAGCCCGCGTTGAGCAGATTCGTTCACAGATCGAAGAGACCTCTTCCGACTATGACCGTGAAAAGCTGCAGGAGCGGGTTGCCAAGCTCGCCGGCGGTGTTGCGGTGATCAAAGTCGGTGCGGCCACCGAGGTGGAGATGAAAGAGAAGAAAGCGCGTGTTGAAGACGCGCTGCATGCGACCCGCGCAGCCGTTGAAGAGGGCGTTGTCCCCGGCGGTGGTGTGGCGCTGGTCCGCTCTCTCTCTGCACTGGATAATCTGAAAGGTGAAAACCACGATCAGGATGTGGGCATCGGCATTGCCTGCCGCTCCATGGAAGAACCAATGCGTCAGATCGTTGCCAATGCGGGTGGCGAGCCATCCGTGGTCCTGGACAAGGTGCGCAGTGGCGAAGGCAATTTCGGTTTCAATGCCTCCAATGACACCTATGGCGACATGATGGAGATGGGTATCCTGGATCCCACCAAGGTTACCCGTTCTGCGCTGCAGAATGCCTCTTCCGTAGCCGGCCTGATGGTCACCACCGAGTGCATGGTCGCTGATGAGCCTAAGGATGAAGCGGCCGCTCCTCCAATGGGCGACATGGGCGGCATGGGCGGCATGGGCGGTATGATGTAATTGCCTCTCAACGCTCTTGGGGCCTAATAACAGGCCCCGAAATGCCTCTAAAAACCCCGTCTCCGTCAGGAGGCGGGGTTTTTTTGTGAACTCTGTGTAAGGAACTAAATAATTTCCCGATTTTGCCGTTATCTCTTATGGCTAAGTAATTAACGCACAGGGACGCGCAATTCTTTCCTGAGGTGTTAAAAAAATGTTCCGCAATATCGGCATTTCCGCGCGGTTTGTGATTGCTACCGTTGTTGCTGTAATGGTTGTTCTGGCTATTACCCTTGTCACCACATTCAACTATATGGGAGGTATTCTGAGTGCCTCTGAAAAGAATGAGATGAGTGAAATCTACCAGAATGTGGTCGCAGGCATCGATTCGGAGGGACGCTTGGCGCGAGCCATGAGTGCCCTTGTGGCCGGTATCCCCGATGTCCAGGAGGCGTTTGCCGACAAGGACCGGGAGACCCTGCATGGGCTGTTCGTACCCGGTTTCGCCAAGCTGAAGAAAGAGTACGGAGTCCGTCAGTTCCAGTTTCATGAGCCCCCTGCCACCTCCTATTTGCGTGTCCACAAGCCGGCGAAATTTGGCGATGACCTCTCCGGTTTTCGTCTCACCGTGGTGGAAGGCAATAACAGCAAAAAACCGATTCAGGGATTGGAGGTTGGTGTTGCCGGTCTGGGAATTCGTGGTCTGGTGCCAGTCAGTAACAAGGGCAAGCATATCGGTACGGTCGAGTTCGGAATGTCCTTTGGACAGGCCTTTTTCGATGAGTATGCCCAGAGTCATGATGTGGATCTGGAGCTCTATATCGACCGTAAAGGTAATATGGACCGCTTCGCCACCACCATGGATGGCAATGAGTTGATTGCCAAGGATCAATTGGGTCAGATTCTCCGGGGTGAAGGTCAATATGGACGGGGTGAGTTGAACGGCAAGCCGGTGGCTTACTATGCCGCGAACGTCACCAACTATTCCGGTGATCCGATCGGTGTACTGCTGGTTGCGAAAGATCGTTCCGAAGCTGCTGAAGCGGTTACCAAATTGACCTGGATACTGCTTGTCCTGGGTCTGGTATCGGTGGCGGTGATCGGTCTGCTGGTCTGGCTGATCAGTCGCGGTGTGGTGCAGCCGATCTGCAACGCAGCAGAGGCCATGGAGGGGATCGCCTCTGCGGATGGGGATCTGACGGTACGCATGGATGAGACCGGAGAGGATGAAGTGGCTCGTCTGTCCAAGGGCTATAACCGTTTTGCAGACAAGATTGAGGGAATGGTCAAGAACGTCTCCAACTCGGCGGGCAATCTGAGCGTTCAGATCGGTGAGTTTGCCAATCTCGCCGAACATACCAACAGCGGTATCCGCAAGCAGTATGAGCAGACCACCCAGGTGGCCACGGCGATGACCGAGATGTCTGCGACTGTGCACGAAGTGGCACAAAATACCACCCAGACTGCCGAGGCGGCCCAAGAGGCGGATAAGCAGGCGAATTCCGGTCGGGAAGTGGTGATGGATGTGACCAAGAGCATCGATCGTCTGGCGACCGATGTGGGGAAGGCAGTCGAAACGGTACAGCATGTGGCCCAGGACAGTGAGCGCATCGGTTCCGTGCTGGATGTGATCCGCGGTATCGCCGATCAGACCAACCTGCTGGCACTCAATGCGGCCATCGAGGCGGCGCGTGCCGGTGAGCAGGGACGGGGATTTGCCGTGGTGGCCGACGAGGTTCGCACCCTGGCAAAACGGACCCAGGACTCCACCGAAGAGATCCAGGAGATGATCGAGAGCTTGCAGTCCGGTGTTCATCAGACGGTATCCGTTATGGAGACCAGTCAGAAGCAGGCGGCTGAGAGCGTGGAGCAGGCTGGGCGGGCCCATCAGTCACTCAAGGAGATTACCCAGGTAATCGATTCGATCTCCAGTATGAGTGGACAGATCGCCACGGCGGCTGAAGAGCAGAGTGCGGTTGCGGAGGATATCAATCGCAACATCATCGATATCACCCAGATTGCTGATGAGACCAGCAAGGATTCAGACCGTAGCTATGAGGCGAGTACCGATATGTCCGTTGAAGTGGACAAGCTGAGTCACTTGCTGGATCAGTTCAATATCGGCGATGGCCATGCCAAGCAGTTGCAGCAGGCGATGGTGGCCCATCTGAGCTGGAAGACCAAGTTGAGAGGTTTTCTGGACGGCAAGGGTGCACTGGATGAGCGGGTCGCCTTCGATCATACCCAGTGCGGTTTCGGCAAGTGGTATCACACCCAGGGTAAGCATGAGCTGAGCCATATCAGTGAGATCAATCAGATCGAGAAACCCCACAAAGAGCTGCACGATCTGATCAAGATAATCGCCGACCTGAAACGGAACGGCGACATGGCTGGCGCGGAAAGGGAGTATGAACGGGTTGGGCCGATGTCGGAGAATATCGTCAATCTGATGCGCAGTATCAAAGGCAAACTTTAAACAACCCCTGCCTTCAACCAGCGGGGTATCAATCTCCCGCTGGTTGAAGCTGGCATCCCCCCTTTGAGCTGATCCCGGCTCAATTGACAGAATCCCCCGCTATAGGCAGACTGAAGCTGTCTCCATCACCTTCATATGTTTCAACCTGGCGACTGAATTACTCCAGTCAGGGCTTCAGACATGCGCCTGATCAAGGCGAGGTTTGCAGAGAACGAGGGGCTGCCTTCGTCAGAGGGTTGGTAAAATCCCCTGATGGCATGGCCAGGCATGGTTAAATGTTTGCTGCTGCTCATAATTGTGTGTGGTGAGAGACAGCTTCAAACAAACGGATTAGTATTAGGGCCAATTGGATTCGTGTTAACAGGGCCCAACAGGCCGAACAATTGGATCATATTGAATTACACCCGACTGAGAATGGGGTAGCCCGGTAACAAAAAGGGAGCTGTCGCCTTGAATTTGGCGTATTGAAGCGCGCCATGAGCGTTCCGGGTGAGAGAGCCTGACTGATACCAATCCAGATATGAAAAAGATCCTAGTACTTCAATTTTCGCAAACCGGACAGCTCTCCAATATTGTGCAATCGATTAGTACGCCGCTACAGGAATCGACCGGAATTGAGCTGAAAACCGAGACGCTTCAACCGTTGGATCCCTATCCGTTTCCCTGGCCGTTTTTCCGGTTTTTGGATGTTTTTCCCGAATGCGTCTATCTGGATGCCCCTGAGTTGCAACCGTTGCAGATTGATTCAGATTACGATGCAGATCTTGTGATCCTGGCCTATCAGGTCTGGTTTCTGGCACCGGCCCTGCCGATAACCGGCTTTCTGCAGAGCGAACAGGCTAAGCGGTTACTCAACGGTAAACCGGTGATCACGGTCATCGGCTGCCGCAACATGTGGACTCGGGCGCAAGAGACCATGAAGGCCATGCTGGATGACTGTGGCGCCCGTTTAATTGATAATGTGGTGCTGACAGATCAGGGCTCCCTGCTGGCCTCCTTTATCACCACCCCAAGATGGTTGTGGACGGGTAAAAAGGGGCCCTTCTGGGGATTTCCGGCCGCCGGGGTATCCGATCAGGATATCCAGGCCTGCTGCCGCTTCGGTCAGGCGATAGAGCAGGGGCTTGGTGAGGACGCTGAGAAGAGCGAAGGCCCAATGCTAGGGGGCCTGCAGGCCGTGGAAGCGGATGTGAGTCAAATTCAATCAGAAAAAGTGGGTTATCGTAGTTTTCTGATTTGGGGTAAGTTGTTACGCAGGATTGGCAAACAGGGTGACGCCAAACGAACACCTGTGCTGGCGGTCTATGTGGTATTTCTGATTCTGATGATTGTCACCGTGGTGCCGCTGAGCATGCTTCTGAAGGCGCTATTGGCGCCGCTGATGAAGCAAAGACACCAACAGATTAAAACATATTTTGAGGCGCCTTCCGGTTCAGGGAGTGAGCGCATGGAAGAATTCGGTTGCGGTAAATGAGGGCATACATAACCAATACGTCGGCTTTTCTGCCGAACCAGCCTGTTGAGAATGAGCAGATCGAGGATGTACTGGGCATGGTGGGTGGTAAACCTTCCCGTGCCAAGCGTCTGGTATTGCGCAGTAACGGTATCAAGCAGCGCTACTATGCAATTGATCCGGAGAGTGGCGAGCTGAGTCACAGCAATGCCGAAATGACCGCACTCTGCGTGCGGCGGCTGTTTGCTTCAGAGGCTGAGCTCAATCAGATGCAGTGTCTGGTCTCCGGCACCTCCATTCCGGACCAGGTGATGCCGGGTCATGGGTTGATGGTGCATGGGGAGCTGGGGAATCAGTGTTGCGAGGTGATCACCACATCCGGGATCTGCCTGAGTGGGGCAGCGGCGCTGAAATATGCCTATCTGGCGGTGAAAAGCGGCGAATTCAAACAGGCGGTATCCACCGGCTCGGAGCTGGTTTCACCGGTGTTGCGGGCCAGCCATTATGAAGGTGAATCGAAGTATAAAATCGAAAACCTGAAGAAAAACCCGGAAATCGCCTTTGAGAAAGATTTTCTGCGCTGGATGCTGTCCGATGGCGCCGGAGCCTTTCGAGTCGAAAGTGAGCCCAACCAGCGGGCGGAACAACCGGTAGTGGAGATTGATTGGATTGAGATCTACTCCTATGCGAATGAGCTTGAAACCTGCATGTACTCAGGCGCGGAAAAGCTGGAGGACGGCAGTCTGGAGAGCTGGAAGCTCTACACTCAGCAGGGATTGATCGATCACTCGGTGATGAGCATCAAACAGGACGTCAAACTGCTGAATGAGAACATCGTACCCATGGCGGTCAAGGAGACCCTGAAGCGGGTGATTGCCAAAACCGGTCTGCAGGCTGATCAGGTGGACTATTTTCTGCCCCATATCTCCTCCATGTATTTCGATGAGAAGGTCTATGAGGCGCTGGTGGAGCTCGATTTCGAGATTCCCCGTGAGCGTTGGTTCACCAACCTGACCACCCGGGGCAATACCGGTTCCGCATCGATCTACATCATGCTGGATGAACTGCTAAAATCCGGACAGTTGAAAAGCGGTGAGCGGTTGCTCTGTTTTGTCCCGGAGAGCGGGCGCTTCTCCAGTTCATTCATGTTATTGAGCGTGGTATGAAGATCAAAGACATTCCGCAGGATAAAGCCGGGTCCCTGGGCGGAGAGACCAAAGTAATCTATGCAGAATCGGACTCCGGCAGGATCGAGTCATCCGAGACCAACGGCTGGGAGGTTGAAGAGATCGTACTCGGCCAGGCGCTGGATGAGATCAAACGGCTGACCGTAGATGCCTATCAGCGGGCCAGGCAGGGAAAAACCTCAGCACTGGAATTTCATATGTACCATCAGCGCATGGACCTGCCGATGCTGGCCCAGGCGATGGGACGCTTTCAATGGATGGTGAAACGGGACTTTTCACCGCAGCGCTTTGCCAGGCTCTCTGTCGATAAGCTGGACGGTTATGCCGAAGTACTGGGTATCGATCGGGATACACTAAAACAACTACCTGAGACATATGAATAAACCACTCGAGCACCGGCACGCGGCGCATTGTGAGACAGGCGTCATGTCCGCCATGCTTCGCTATCATGGACTGGCGGTGTCCGAGCCCATGGCCTTCGGTCTGGCAAGCGGCCTGACCTATGCCTATATCCCCATGGTAAAGATCAACGGTATGCCGTTGATCGCCTATCGAACCCCTCCGCGGATGATCATCCGCGCCCTCTCACGGCGCATTGGCGGGCTGAAGATGACGTTTCAGAAGTTCCGTAAACCGGGCCAGGGCGAAGCCGCGCTTGATCGGTTGTTGGATGAGGGACGGATTGTCGGTCTACAGACTTCGGTCTTCTTTCTGCCCTATTTCCCCGAGGATATGCGTTTCCATTTCAATGCGCACAATCTGCTTGTCTACGGTCGGGAGGGGGACGCCTTCCAGGTCAGTGATCCGGTGTTCTCCCACCTGGTGACGGTGGACCGGCAGAGTCTGAGTAAGGCGCGGTTTGCCAAAGGCGCACTGGCCCCAAAAGGTCTGCTCTACTACCCGGCCGAGGTGCCGGCGGAGATCGATTTCAAAACCGTGCTGCCGAAGGCGATCCGCTTCACCGCCAAGATCAACGGCAATCGAAGTCCGGTACCCATTGCGGGGTCCAAGGGTATTCACCGGGTGGCCAGAAATATCCGCAAACTGGTCGAGGCAGAGGAGCGTTATGCCCATCTCTATCTCGGCCATATTGTGCGTATGCAGGAAGAGATCGGCACCGGTGGCGGGGGCTTTCGCTTCATGTATGCCGCATTTCTGCAGGAGGCAGCAGAGCTGTTGGCATCGGATCAGTTGGCCGAAGCGGCGGATGAGATGTCGTCGATCGGTGATGAGTGGCGTCTGTTCGCGCTGATGTGTGCGCGCAAGAGCAAAGCCCGCTATGACGACACCTTTGACTCGATCGCCGACCAGCTGGATAAGATCGCCCTGCGTGAAGGGGCGCTGTTTGCCCAGCTTAGCGCTTTAGAATCAAAGTAACGGTCAGGCGCTTACTGCCGGAGGTGTTGTTCAGCAATCCCAGGCGTTCGCCGGGGCGTGCGCTGTCAAGCCAACGCTGCAGGTAGTCTGCGTTCTGTGTCAGGTAGTGCCCCTGGCTTTGAGTCACCAGCCGTTCTCCTGGCAGTTGAATCTCACTCAGGGCTGATTCCCGAAGCAGATCCCCGAGCAGGTGGTGGCTGATCTGACGCTCCCGTAAAAAATCCCCGACGTTCCTGCTGTCCCGCATCGGCCCGCAATATTCGATGGTGGCAATCGGGGGCTCTTGTTGCTGTGGGTGTCCACAGTGAAACCAGAAGCTGCCTTCCGCCAGCGGGGTTGTCGGCGGCATGTGCAGGCGCCGTCGGTGCTGCTGCGGATCATTGGGTATCTCATCGACTGTTCCCAGCAGGATTGGTGAGGGATCGCTGTGTTGCAAGGTTGCCGCGATCTGCAGGCCGGCCTCCAGTGAACAGTGGTCCCTGGATACGCTGATCGCCTGCCCCTGGATCCCCAGGCTGACACAGAGATGGTAGGCGGTAGAGTTGTTGACGGTATTAATGAACCCGATCGGATTGGGCAGGGTGCCGCTGTCAAAGATCTGTTCACTGTTGAGGATGGTGCTGTTGAGGTTGGCATCGCCACTGGCCAGCACCAGATGAGTCCCCGCCTCAAAGGTGTCGCTGTCTGGTGTGTGTCGCAGGCCCAGCAGGCAGAGCTGGGTGAGCCGGTCCGACCGGCGGGGCAGCTTGTGGGATACCGCCTTCAGCGGTTCGTTCAGATCGGGTAGCTGTTGTTCAACGGTATGGCTGAAGCCGCCATAGGCAAATAGAGAGAGGTTCAAATCCATTAGACCTTGTCCACTACGACAACGGTATTGCTACCGCCAAAACCGAAATAGTTGAGTAGATAGACACCATCCCGGGCGTCAATATCCTCATTCAGTGGGATGAGAGACAGTTCCGGGTCGGGGGTTTCAAAATTGGGTGTCTTTGGCACATACCCCTGTTCGAGTGCCTCGGCAAACAGAATCAGTTCCAATGTGCCACAAGCGCCCAGGGTGTGCCCGATATAGGGTTTGATGGCCGTGATTGGGGGTGTCTCCTCGGGAAAGGCGGTGATTATCCCCTTCGACTCGGAAATATCGTTCATATAGGTCGCTGTGCCGTGAGTTTTGATCGCCACCACCTCGGACTTGTCGATCGCGGTATCGCGCAGTGCATTTTCCAGAGTCTGGGCAATCGTCGAACCATCCGGATTCGAGGTGGTGATGCTGTAGGGGTCAAAGCAGCTGCCTCCCCCGCAGAGCATCAGGGAGGGTGTCGTCTTACTCCGCTTGCCGATGATCATGGCGGAACAGGATTCACCGAGGATGATGCCGTCCCGGGATTTATCGAAGGGGGCAATACGCTGTTCGGCAATCAGCTGCAGCCCGGCGAAACCGTTGATGGTGGTCTCGTTGTAGAGCTCGATGCCGACCACCAGCGCATGTTCATAATGACCCTGCCGGATCATGCTGTGGGCCAGCAACAGGGCATTCGCACTGGAGGTGCAGGCCGAGTTGATATTGAATGGTTCGCTGTCGATATCAAACTTCCGGCAGATCGAGTCACCAAGACGGTTGTAGCCGGTAAAAGGCATGGGTACAGCTGCTGGATCCCCCGCCACAAGCTTCTGCTTGTAATCGATTTCACTGTCGCGCAGATCGTACGAGGAGGAGCCGATGAACAGTCCGGTCCGTTTGATCTCGGCAGGGCTCAGTTGACTTCTCAGCAAAGCCTTTTCGATCACCTCGAAAAGGATGCGTTCGGTTCGGTCCAGTTCATCAAACCGGTCGTCGATCGAATAGTAGGGGAGTTGCAGTGCTGTGGATTCAAGTTGCAGCATCGGCGGTCCGAATCGCCCCGGTGCATCAGTCTGGGTCGGCGCATTGCTCAGTGATTCGCCGAGGTGGGATGCGCAGGCATATCCTATGATGGGAAGCTTAGTTGGCTCCATGTCCTTACTCTGGGCGCAAATGGTCCGCCAGGTTGTTGATGGTGGCAAGAATCTCTCTTGATTCGGCGTCATTCTGGATGTGTACGCCGTAACGGTTTTTGATCGTGACGATGACTTGAAGCATATCGATTGAATCGAGGCCGAATCGAGCCTCTTGCCCGGCCAGATATTCGTCATCCTTGATATCCTGAGGATCGAAATCATCTAACCGGCATTCATCAACGATCATCTTTTTGAGTTCCAATTTGAACTGTGTATCCGCTGAACCTTTCATTATTTGATTTCCGTCAGGCCTTTGTATGAATGGAGAGAAAGTAAAAACAAACAGCCGGAGAATGCCAAAAGCTTGAGAATCTCGGGCCCGGCCATGGCCCATCCACCTTGTCTCAATAGGATGGAGAAGAAGCCTTCCAACGCCCAGTTCATGGGTGACAGGGCGGCGATCTGCTGCATCAGTTCAGGCATTACAAAAGTCGGCACCATGATACCACCAATGGCGGCCAGAATAAGGTTACTGATTCCTCCCAGGGTCGTGGCCTGCTCTGTGGTCTTGGCCTGGGTGGCGATCAGCAGGGCGAAACTGATCGCCGACAGGCTGGTGGCGACGATCAACGGCAGCAGCAACCAGCTCTGCCCGTTGAGTTGCAGTCCCTCACCGGTCAGGAGCGGCACCAGATGGATGCCAACCAGCAACATCAATGCCGCCTGTATCAGGTTGATTCCCAGGTAAGGTATCAGCTTGCCGATCAGCAGGTAGCTGCGGGGTACGGGCAGGGTCTGCAGGCGATGCAGGGTGCCTTGCTGTCGTTCTGTCAACAGGGTTGTCGAGATTGGCAGCACCACAAAAAACATCGCAAAGATCAGCCAGGCGGGAACACTCTGCTGAACTGAATTGGGCTGGGATTCCGTTATGGCGCCATGGGTTTCTGTGACCACCAGGGATTTTCCCAGCAGATGGTCGACCCGCTGCTGGCGTTCTGTTTCACTGAGATCGTCATGTTTGAACAGCTGATTAACCTGATAGGCACCGAGAGCCTGTCGCACCGAACCCAGGATCGATCGACGCATTGAACCCGGGAGTGTGGCGGCATAGAGGACCCGCAGCTTTTCGCTGTGCTCGGTCACTGGGGATTGAATGATCTTCTCGAACCGGGCGGGCAGCATGACGCCGCCGATGATCTCTCCCTGTTGCAAGGCGCGGGTCAACTCGGCCGGGCTTTCGAAGTTTTCAACCCGAACCCCTTCAAGTTGTTGGAAGTGTTGGCTCAGCTCGCCGTTGAGGCGGTTGTCGGCTGCCATCCAGAGGCCCACGGCGGGGCGGTCCTTGGACTCGCCACTCATCCGGTCCTGCAGTGCCAGGGACATGATCAGAATGAATACGATCGGCAGCAGGAACAGCACCAGCAGCGCATGGATATCACGGGATACCAGCAACAGCTCTTTTTTGATCACCGCAAACAGCATGCTCTCAATCTCTCAAGTGGGTTTGGGTCAGCTCGAAAAACAGCTTTTCCAGGGTATGTTTTCCGTAGGAAAGGTTGATCACAGACAGGTTGAGTGAAGCCAGGGTTTGCAGCAGTTCGCAAACCTCTGTCTGATCTTTTGGGTGACCGCTGATCGTCAGTTCAGAGAGATTGAAGCCCTTTGCCTGCAGGGCATTGCCCAGCTGGGTGTATCGGTTTTGGTCGCTTATCGGCCCAAGCTCAACGATCAGTTGAGGGTCCCGCTTGAGGATCTGGCGTAACGGGCCGTGCACCAGGATTCTGCCATGATCCATGATCGCCACCTGGTCGCAGAGCTGTTCGATCTCTTCCATGTAGTGGCTGGTATAGACGATGGTGCTGCCTGCCTTGTTCAGTTCCCGGATCGATTGCAGAATGAAATGGCGGGACTGAGGATCGATCCCTACAGTGGGTTCATCGAGAAAGATCAGCTGCGGTTTGTTGAGCAGGCCGATCGCCAGATTGAGGCGCCGTTTCAAACCACCGGAGAAGTGTTTCGCCAGCCTTTCCCTCTGCTCTGTCAGTCCGGTCAGCGCCAGGGCCTGCTCGATCAGCCCGGCCCGGTTGCGGGCCTGATTCGCATACAGGCTGGCGAAAAACTGCAGATTCTCCAATACACTCAGCTGGGGGTAGAAGGCGTATTCCTGGGGAATGTGGGCCAGTTTCTGCAAGATCGACGTTCGTTGAGTAGGGTAGCTCTGCCCATCGATCTCGATCTCGCCGGCGGCGGGTTGCAATTGCCCGGTCATCAACGAGATCAGGGTGGTTTTACCGGCCCCATTGGGGCCCAGCAAGCCAAATAGAGAACCCTTGGCAATCGCCAGGTTCACCCCCTCGAAGAGCGGGGGGTGGTGTGGGTAGTGATAGTCTATTTGCTGCAGCTTGATCATGCCTGATCGGGTCTCTGGCGCCAGTTTGCGGAGAGAGCAACCCTATGTGATTTGTAACGCCTTGGCAATAATCGTTATCCCCAGCCAGGCTCGCCTGGTGATTTGTGCTCCTGCCGCCTGCCAGATTTCGCCGGATGGAAAGCAGCTGCCAATAACAGGTTGGTAGAATCCCGCTGCCGGTGTAACCTGAGCACGGTGCCGAAAGAATAAGTCAGATTGATGAGAAGAGGCGTGGAGCTAGATCAAGAGCACGAACAACAGTGGCAGCAGTGGTGTGAAAAGCTGGCTGATGCCGAACTGAGTCCACCGAAAGATCGGGTATTTATCAACCAGTTGAAGCGGGTCTGGGAGGGCAGTGAATTTGTCGTCCAGGTGGCCAACCGATTTCCGGAATTGTTGCCGGAACTGCACCAGCAAGGCCTGTTGGGGGTCAGTTTTGAGGCAGGTGAAATGGCATCCCATCTGGCTGGCGATCTCAGCGGAGTCAGCGATGAGCAGGCGTTGGGCAGGCAGCTTCGCCAATTCCGCCGTCAGCAGATGGTGCGCATCATCTGGCGTGACCTGACCGGCCTGGCGGAACTCGCTGAGACCCTGGAGGATCTCTCCGCACTGGCGGATGCCTCGATTGAACTGGCCCTGCAGCATCTCTATCAGTGGTGCTGCAACGAGATGGGGGTGCCGAAAAACGAACAGGGGGAGGCTCAGCCCCTGGTGGTGTTGGGTATGGGCAAGCTGGGTGCTCGGGAACTCAATCTCTCCTCCGATATCGATCTGATCTTCGCCTATCCCGAGTCAGGCCAGACCGATGGCGCACGACGTCTGACCAATGAACAGTTTTTCATTCGTCTCTGCCAGAAGCTGGTGCAGGCACTGGATAACCATACGGCCGATGGCTTCGTTTTCAGGGTGGATACCCGCTTGCGTCCCTTTGGCAGTGTTGGCCCACTGGCGATGAGCTTTTCCGCCATGGAGAGCTACTACGGCTCCCAGGCCCGTGAGTGGGAGCGCTATGCCATGATCAAGGCCCGGGTGGTTGCCGGTGATGTGGATGCGGGAGATGAGTTGATGGCGATGCTCAGGCCCTTCGTCTACCGCCGCTACCTGGATTTCAGCGCCATCGAGTCGCTGCGGGAGATGAAGCAGCTGATCAGCAGTGAACTGCATAAGAAAGGTATGGCGGCCAACATCAAACTTGGACCTGGCGGAATCCGTGAGATCGAATTTATCGGGCAGGCCTTTCAGTTGATCCGTGGTGGTCGGGACAAAGATCTGCAGACCCGCCCCATACTCCTAGTGTTGAAGCTGTTGCAGGAGCGGAAGCTGCTGCCGGAGTATGCGGTACGGGAACTGACCGAAGCCTATGAGTTTCTGCGTCTGGTGGAAAATCGTATTCAGGCCTGGCAGGACAAGCAGACCCACCTCTTGCCATCAGATGAGATGCTGAGACTGCGTCTGGCGCGATCCATGGGATTTGATGACTGGGCGGGTTTCTCAGAGGTGTTGGAACAGCATCGCAAACGGGTACAGGGTCATTTCGATATGGTTTTCGCTGCCCCGCAGGCTGAGGCGGATCAACAGAATCAGCCATTTGCCGCGGTGTGGAATGATCTGCTGGATGAGGAGCAGGCCGAATCGGTCCTGCATCAATATGGATTCAGTAAGCCGGATCAGGCGCTGCATCTGTTGAATCACCTGCGCAACAGCCATGCCTGCCGCCAGTTGAGCAGCAAAGGCCGGGAGCGTCTCGATCAGTTGATGCCGCTGTTGCTGCAGGCGGTCGGGCAGTCGGAGAGTGCCGATGCCACCCTGCCCAGAGTGCTCAATCTGCTGGAGGCGGTGGCTCGCCGAACCGCCTATATCGCTCTGTTGATTGAAAACCCCATGGTCCTCTCCCAGCTGGTCAAGCTGGCCGGTATCAGCCCCTGGGTGGCGAGCATGCTGACCCGTCATCCGATCCTGATGGATGAGTTGCTCGACCCGCGGCGACTCTATAAACCCCTCAAGCGGGAAGCACTGACTCAGGAGCTGGGTGATCAGTTGTCCCGTATCGATGCGGATGACCTTGAGAGCCAGATGGAGCGGTTACGCCAGTTTGCCCAGAGTAATCGCTTAAGAGTGGCGGCGGCGGATATCGCTGATCAGATTCCGTTGATGGTGGTCAGTGACTATCTCACCTGGATCGCTGAAAGCATCATCGATCAGGTGATTCAGCTGTGTTACCAGGAGATGGTGCGGCGACATGGCCATCCGCCGGGAATTGAGCCGGGTGAGACCGGCTTCGCCGTGGTCGGTTACGGAAAACTGGGCGGTATCGAATTGGGCTTCGGCTCTGACCTGGATATGGTGTTTCTACATGGCTGTGCCGACCGGAATGCCTATACCAAAGGCAGTAAACCGGTCTCAGTAGACGTTTTCTATGCCCGCATGGCGCAGCGTTTCATCCATATCATGACCACCCGAACCCCATCGGGGATACTCTATGAGGTGGATATGCGTCTGCGGCCGAACGGCAATTCCGGCATGATGGTGGCCTCCTTGGAGACCTTTGAGACCTACCAGAAGAACAGCGCCTGGACCTGGGAACATCAGGCCTTGGTGCGGGCCAGGGTGGTGGCCGGGGATGCCAGGATGGCTGAGCGTTTCGATGAGATACGTCGTGGCATAATCGCTTCTCAGCGCGATCCGGAGAAGCTGCGTGGTGAGGTTATCGAGATGCGGGAGAAGATGCGCTCCAGCCTGGATAAGAGCAGCCGGGAGCTGTTTGACCTGAAGCAGGGTCGGGGCGGTATCGTCGATATAGAATTTATGGTTCAATACACGGTCCTTCGGTGGGCGCATTACCACCCAGAACTGTTGGTCTGGACCGATAACATTCGCCTGCTGGAGACGCTTTCCAAACTGGGATTGCTCGATAATCATGCCGCAGATCGCATGATGGGGATCTACAAGGTATTGCGGGCGGTCTACCATCGCAGTGCGCTACAGGATCAGCCGGCCTTGGTGGAGAGTGAAAAGCTTGCCGAAGAGCAGGCTCTGGTGCAGGACATCTGGTCCTGTCTGATGCACAACGAAGAGTTGAACGAGAGAAGTTTTCATGATGTCGACAATGGCTGACCGTGACGGTGTCATCTGGCTGGATGGCGAAATGGTTCCCTGGCGCGAGGCGAAAACCCATGTGCTGACCCACACCCTGCACTATGGGATGGGTGTGTTTGAAGGAGTGCGCGCCTACCATGCCGAACAGGGTACTGCGATTTTCCGCCTGCAGGAGCATACTGACCGACTGTTTCGTTCCGGCCATATCCTGAATATGACGATTCCCTTCGATCGCGAGACAATCAATGAGGCTCAGCGGGCGGTGGTGCGGGAGAACAATCTCGACTCGGCCTATATCCGGCCGATGTGCTTCTATGGCTCCGAAGGCATGGGGTTGCGGGCGGACAATCTGAAAGTCCACTGCATGGTTGCCGCCTGGGAGTGGGGCGCCTATCTGGGTGCAGAAAACATGGAAAAAGGGATTCGTATCCGGGTCTCCTCGTTTACCCGTCACCATGTGAACATCACCATGTGCCGGGCAAAAGCCAACGGTAACTACATGAACTCTATGATGGCCCTGCAGGAAGCACTGCATGACGGCTATGACGAGGCTTTGCTGCTCGACGCTGAAGGCTATGTCATGGAGGGTTCGGGAGAGAACATCTTCATCGTCCGTGATGGGGTGATCTATACCCCGGATCTGACTTCGGCGCTTGACGGGATTACCCGCAAGACGGTGATCGAGCTGGCCGAAGAGCTGAATTACAAAGTGGTTGAAAAGCGCATTACCCGGGATGAGGTCTATATTGCTGACGAGGCCTTTTTCACCGGTACCGCAGCGGAAGTGACGCCGATCCGTGAGGTCGACAACCGGGCCATCGGTGCGGGTGGCCGGGGGCCGGTAACCGGGGAGCTGCAAAAGCGCTATTTCGACCTGGTACATGGTCGATTGGCATCCCATCCGGAATGGCTCGACTATGTCTGATCAACAGGTCCGAGGAGAATCGTATATGACTCAGGCAGAAACACAATCCACCCAGCAGGAGATACATAAGGTCACCCGTAAGGACCTGCCGCTCTGCTGCCCTCGCCCCGGCGAAACCCTGGCGGCACTCCACCCGCGGGTCTATCTGCCGATTGAAAAGACCGGCAGCGCCACCTGCCCCTATTGCGGCGCCAGGTATCAATTGACCGAATAACTGAGCCTGTTAACCCGGCAACCCAAGATACCGTTGCCAGGTTGATCACGCCTGACAATCCAGAACCTCAGCCAGGTTCGCTTCAACGCCGGCAGGGCAATCAGCTGTTGTCCCATCCGTGTTCAACAATAAACGGCTTTTCTGGTTAACCAATTCACCTTCCATCCATCCAGCTGGCCACCAATCTACAGATTTCCCGGCTACTGGACGATATAGACAGGGATGATTGATCGACATCAGATTCATAGGATGTCTAAATGTCTTAGGTCAATGTCGGCAGCCGAACAAAATGGCACCATTTCCGGTCATGGGGGACCGATACTCTCGGTCTATATGGGTTGTGAATGACCGACTGGACTACGGTTATGAACGAAAATCATATTTTACTGGTTGAAGACAATCCCGATGATGAGCTGCTGGCTTTACGTGCGTTTAAAAAGTCGAACATCAGTCATCGGGTCGAAGTGGCTCGTGATGGTAGTGAAGCGGTAAATTACCTTTTCAGGATGGATGAGAGCCAATCCTTGCCGAAAGTTGTTCTACTGGATCTGCAGTTGCCGAAAATGGGTGGTTTGGATGTATTGAAAGCGATACGTGAATACCCGCGCACCCAATTGTTACCGGTGGTGGTGCTCACCTCATCCGACGAACAGCGGGACATGGTAGAGAGCTACCGGTTGGGAGCCAACAGCTTCATCAGAAAGCCGGTGGATTTCACCCAGTTCACTGATCTGATTCGTCAGTTGATTACCTATTGGATGACGATGAATATGACACCTGAGAATTGCTGACGGATGAACAAGCCGCCACTACGTCTGCTGTTGGCCGAGGACTCGGAAGATGATGCTCTGTTACTGCTGCATCATCTGAAGAAAGATCAATGGACGATTGAGCATCATGTTCGAGTGGACAGTCCGGAGACCCTGGCGCAAGCATTGACCGACCCGTCCTGGGATCTGGTCATCACCGATCACAATATGCCCTCGTTCGACTCGGAAGAGGTGCTGAAGATGGTGAACGACGCGAATGGCGACATTCCGGTGATCATCGTCTCGGGAAGTATTGGTGAAGAGCTGGCGGTTTCGATGATGAAGTGCGGCGCAGCCGACTACATCATGAAGAGCAATCTGACCCGCCTGGGCGCCGCTATCGAGCGGGAGTTACAAGAGGCCAAATCCCGCGAGGCCAGACGTCTGGCGGAAGACCGGTTGCATCACATGGCCTTTCATGACTCCCTGACCAACCTCAAAAACCGACATGAACTGGAGCAGGCGCTGCAAAAGGCCCTGGAAGAGGCGCGTCACGCAAATCAGTCCCACGCCTTCATGTATCTGGACCTGGATCAGTTCAAGGTAGTGAATGATACCTGTGGGCACATGGCTGGTGACGAGCTGCTGCGACAAATCTCTGCGGTATTGAAAAAAAGGGTGCGGGGGAGTGATCTGCTGGCCCGCCTTGGGGGTGATGAGTTTGGTGTGCTGCTGCTCAACTGTCCCCTCGATCGGGCGGAGCAGCTGGCGAATATTCTCAGGGAGACGGTGGAGGCCTTTCGGTTTATCTGGGAGGGGCGGCCATTCAATACCAGTGTGAGCATTGGCCTGGTCGACATAACACCGATGACCAAGAGTGGAATCGAAGTGCTGAGTAACGCGGATATGGCCTGTTTTGCCGCTAAAAGCCGGGGCCGTAACCGGGTGCATATCTACACCGCTGAAGATGATGAGTTGGCACTGCGACGGGATGAGATGCAGTGGGTCAGCCGGATCAATAGTGCACTGAGCGAGGATCGTTTTCTGCTCTATCAGCAGCCGATTGTACCTTTGGTAGCGGTGGAAGGGCCCTGCCATACTGAGGTGTTGCTGCGTATGCAGGGTCCGGATGGGGAGATCATTTCACCCGGGGCATTCATACCAGCCGCAGAGCGATACGATCTGATGCAGCGGTTGGACCGCTGGGTGGTCAACTCCATATTCACCTATCTGGGAGAGCATAGGCAGGATCGGGATCGGGGACAGCTGTTCTTTATCAACCTGTCTGGGACATCGCTGAGTGATCCCGACTTTTTTGAGTTCATTCGGGAACGAATGAACCGCCTCAAGGTATCGCCCCGATCGATCTGTTTCGAGGTGACCGAGACCGCCGCCATCAACAATCTTGAGATTACTGAGAGTTTTATTCAGGAGATCCGTGAGATGGGGTGTCACTTTGCACTGGATGACTTTGGCGCCGGGCTCAGCTCCTTCTCCTATCTGAAATCCCTGTCGGTGGATTTTCTCAAGGTGGATGGATCATTCGTCAAGCAGGTTGAAGAGGATGAGATGAGCCGGGCGATCGTCGATGCGATTAATACCATCGGCCATGTGGCCGGCCTGAAGACCATCGCCGAATTCGTCGAACGACAACAGACCCGGGAGATGCTGCAGTCGATGGGGGTGGACTTCGCTCAGGGTTACGGGATTCAGAGGCCGCAACCGCTTATCGAACGAAGTTAATCGTAGTTCACCTCGAGCGCCAGCCAATAGGCCCGGCTGTCCATGGGATACTCGTTGATGATGGTTGAACTGGCGGGTTCCGCAATCTCATCGTCCAGCAGATTCCTGATGCCGAATGCCAGATCCACAGCGTCGATCAAGCGATCTTTACGCAGCGTCAGATTGAGCAGATGGTATGCCTCGATATCGTCCCGGTTGTCCCCTTCAGCCCGTTTCTGTTCTCCGACCCAGAACCACTGGCCGTCGAGTGACCAGTTCGGCAAGAGCTGCCAATTGGCCCGGGCGTAGTATTGGAAGCCATGGGAGTTGGCCAGATCCTTGCCGCTGTCACTGTCTTCGCTGTGTTGCCAGGCACCGTTGCTCTGCAGCCGGAGTTGCTGGTTGATCTGCCAGTCGACCTCGAATTCGATACCGTGTCCCCGCTGGTCCCTGGCGTTCTGATTGGTGTTGCTGGCACCACCCTCATCAGGGACCGCCTCGATCAGATCTTTTATCTCATAAACGAACAGATTGCTGGCCATTCTCAGGTCCGGGGTGGGACGCCAATCTATGGCGAGCTCCAAGGTGTCGATGGTCTCCGGATCCAGTTCGGTATTGCCCAACTGAACCGGATTGTTCTGCGCATAGAGTTCGGAGAATGAGGGGGGACGGAAGGCCCGGCCATAGAGCAGTTTGGTGGTTAGGTCGTAGCGTGTCTGCCAGACCAGCGCCAGTCTGGGGTTGAATGTGTCACCGAAGTCCGAGTAGCGGTCATAGCGGGCGCCGAGGGTAAGATCCCAATCCCTGGCCAAAGCCCATTCGTCCTGCAGGGAGAGATACCAGAGATCCCGTTTGACGTTTGGGCTGTAGTTATAGGGGGTACCGGTGACGTCGGTCAGGCTGCCATCAACTTCCTGCGGACTTCCGTCGAGCACACCGGGACCAAAGTTCTGTTTCGAGCCGGCCTTGTACTCCATCCTGTCGTAGCCTGCTGAGAGACGAATCAGATGGTGCGCCAGGCCATCATAGACACCAATGATATTGTTACGGTAGATACGGTTGGTCGCCGATGGGTGGCCAATGTAGCCGTCACTGAAAATGGTGACGCCCACCGGATTGTTGAAATCCAGGTTACCGTCAGCGCCGATCGGCAGGGTGGCGCCTGGCGGGAAGAGATTGAACCTGCTGACATAATCGGCGTAGTTGTAGTTAAAGCGAAGCTCCAGATTCCAGTCCGGGTGAAGCTCCTGGTTCTGGTAGAGCAGATCGAGGTTGTAGAGATCCTTGTCGTGTGAACCATCGCCATCCAGCGCCGGAGCGGCACCCACGCCGACACCGGCATCCCGTTGCCTTATTCCCCAGAGGCGGGCAGTCCACTCAGCCTTGTGCAGGCCGAGGTGGAAATTGATAAGACGCTGATCCAGATTCATGGCGCCAGGGGCCTGGGAGGCCTGGGTGCCGAAGCTCCCATCCAGGGTGGTTTGCAGATCCTGCTGAATGATCCGCTGGTCATCGGTCTCCTGCTTCAACGCCTCGATGCTGGCAACCAGATCCCAGCCCTGATGATTGCCGCCATACTGCAGCCAGCCACTGCTGGTATCGAACGACTCATGGCGGTAGCCGGCGCGGGTGCCACCGATCTCCTGGCCATCCTTGGTGATGATATTGATCGTGCCGGCAAAGGCATCGGCGCCATGGATCGCAGAGCCAGGACCCCTGACCACCTCGATCCTGGAGATCATCTCCACCGGCATCTCAAAGCGGTGGCCGAGATTGCCGTTCCACAGGTCCTTGATCGGCGCGCCGTTGATCAACACCAGAACTTGCGGATTCAGCGCGGTGGTGATCCCGCGAATGTTGATGTTGGTAATCAACGGGCCGAAGTTGCTTGAGGGGGTGACATGGAGTCCGGGTACCGTCTCCAATACTTCATACAGACTCCTCGCCCCCATCTCCCGGATCTCCTGCTTGCTGATGACACTCGTCACCGAAGGGGCCAGAAACACCGGTTTGGCGCTGCCGGTAGCCGTCACCAGCTCGGCGTCGGTGCGGTAGTAGTCCTCTTCACCTGGTCCGCTGAACAGGCTTTCAGCCTCACTCATCTGCTGATCGGTGATCACCGGGGGATTGGCCATGGCAGCAAAAGTAAACAGCAGTGGAAAGAGAGTGACGAAGGAGAGTCTTTTAAACCGATGCGTTAACGGAATAGCGGAGTGCGTCATAGGTTGATTTGCAATTCTGCCCAGATCTCGCGTCCATTCATCGGGTAGTCATCGGGGATTACGGAGGTGCTCGGTTCCCGCGCATCCTCATCGAACAGGTTACGCACCGCGAGGGCCAGGTCCAGGTGTTCGAATAGGGCCTGCCGGCGCAGTGTCAGATTGGTGATTGAGTAGTCGTCAATCTCATTGCGGTTATCGCCACTGGCCCGTTCCCGTTGGCCTATCCAGAACCATTGGGCATTGATCGACCAGTCCGGCATAAAGGTCCAATCAGCTGCGAAATGGGCCTGCAGGCCGGGCGCGTTCGGTACCGGGTCGCCGGTCTGTTTGTCTTCAGACTCCTGCCAGGCCATATTCGACGTCAGCCTCAGGCTGTCAGTAACCTGCCAATCTCCCTCGAGCTCAAGCCCGCGACCTTTCTGATCCCGGGCGTTTTGCGAGGTGCTGGTTGCTTCACCCTCATCCGGTTCAAATGCGATCAGACCTTCAATATCGTAGACGAACAGATTGGCGGCGATCCGCAGATCGGCTGTTGGTCGATAGTCGAATACCAGTTCCAGGGTGTCCAGGGTGGCCGGATCCAGGTCCGGATTGCCTAAGCCGATCGGGTTGTTCTGTGCGTGCATGTTGGCGAAGCTGGGCGCCCGGAATGCCCGTCCGTAAAGCAACTTTGTGGTCATGTCGTAGCGGGTTTGCCAGACCAGGGCGGCTCTGGGATTGAATGTCCCACCAAAATCGGAATAGCGGTCGTAGCGGGCGCCAAGGGTCAATTCCCAGTTTTTTGCAAAGCTCCACTCATCCTGGGCGGAGAGATACCAGAGGCGACGCTCCACATCCGGCATGAAGATTCTGGGGTCATCGGTGAGATCGGTCAGCGTCCCATCGACCACTGTCTGAGTACCGTCGAGTACCCCTGGCCCCCAGTTTTGATAGGCTTTGAACACCACATCTGTCACTCGATACCCCAAAGCCAGTCGAAGATGATGTTGGGGGAAGCCATCATACAAGGCTGTGGTCTCAGCGCTGTATTGGTTTTGGGTGCGTGTAGGAAAACCGATATAGCCATCGGTAAACAGGGTGAGCCCAGCGGGATTGGTAAAATTGAGGTTGCCGTCACTGCCGATCGGTAACAAGGCGCCGGGCGGGAATAGTTGCAGGTTGGTGGCCGTCTTGAGATAGAGATAGCTGAGACTGAAGTCGAACTGCCAATTGTTTAGCCATTCATCGTCGCTGTGTGTGACACCTGCCTGAAAAACATCGTTTTGCAATTCGTTTCCGTCAGCCAATGCATTCGCAAGTCCAGCATAGGATCCACCATCTCTCTCCTGCCATCCCCAAAGATAGATCTGCCAATCGGGGCGGTTGAAACTGAAGTAGGCGTTAATCAGATCATACTTCGTATCCATTGCTTTGGGTGTGATAGAGGCGTTGGTAGCAAAGCTTTGGTCCAGCAATGATTGAAAATCCTCTTCAATGATGCGTTCGTCGTCACCCTCCGATTTCATCCTGTCCAGGGTCATGGCGATGTCCCAGCCCTGATAAGCTCCGCCATGCAGCGCCCAGACGTCCTTACGGGAAAAGGAGCCGCCACGGTAACCGCCCTGTGACCCGGCAATCTCCTGTCCATCCTTGGTGATCACATTGACGCTGCCGGCAAAGGCGTCAGCACCATGAACTGCTGATCCCGGTCCTCTGATCACCTCAATCCGGGAGATCATGCTAACCGGTATCTGCAGGTGATTTGGACGCCCTCCCTGCAGCATATCCTGGACCGACTGCCCATTGATCAACAGCAGAACATGAGGATTATCGTTGGTGTGAACGCCACGGATCGACCACTGTTTCTGGTAGTTGGGTGATGGTGACATGTAGACATGCAAACCAGGCACGGTCTCCAGAACTTCATCCAGCGTGGTGGCGCCCATCGCCTTGATCTCTTCCTTGGTGATCACACTGGCGACGGAAGGTGCCAGGAATACCGGCTTGGCACTGCCGGTGGCGCTCACCAGAACGGCATCGGTTCTGTAGTAGTCCTCTTCAACCGGTCCGCTGAACAGACGTTCCGCCTCCTCCATCTGCTGGTCCGTGATGAGCGAAGTCTCGTTTGCCTGGGGGGCAAGCGGGTAGCTTAAGATGAGTATTGGGATGAGGCTCTTGCAGGAAGTGCGTGGCATTTTGATTGTCTGTTTGTTCCTATCATTACTCTGCATCATCTCCCCTCAGGGGATCGTGATTCGAGGTTGATATCAACGGTCAAATCTATAATGAAAGATGTAAACCTAGGAGGGTGATTGAGAAAAATCAAGAGAAAACGCATTCTTAGCTGACATAAAGCAATGTGCTATCTAAACTTGGGCCTCTATGGGACTTAAAAGTATTCGATATCATGCCGGCAAACTGCCTTCGATCCGGGTCTATCTGGTGTCGATGAATCTGGCATTGCTGCTGCTTTTTATGGCGATCAGTCTGCTGTTCTGGCAGCAGATTAACAACTTCTACCAAACTGAACAGGCAGAGGATATCGCCTCGATTCATGATGCCATGCAGGCCCGTAGCGCTTCACTGGTCCGCAGTATGGCCCTCAGCGCCAACCAGGCGATCACCGGATACGATTTCAGCTTTCTGATCAACCTGATGAAACAGGTCACCGATGGTGATCAGGATATTCAGTACTGCAAGGTACTCAGCAATCTGGGTCAGGTGGTGGCTCACAACCGGGTTGATCGGGTCGGAAGTCTACCGGACACCCCGGTCGATAAGCAGGCATTGGCCTTGTTGGAAAATGAGTTCATTGATGATCAGGTAACGGATTTTTCGATTCAGATCATCGACACGCCGAGCGCTGTTGAGACTCAGAGTCAGATGATGCAGGTCGTAACACCGGTATTCAATGGTCAGGAGCTGTGGGGCATTTTGTATTGTGGCATCTCATTGGAGAGTGTGCAGGAGAGTATCATTGAGCGGACTGCAGAATGGGATCATGAGATCACCCGGATCTGGGTTTTCTATATCAGCGTAGCGGCCATCTTCATCCTGTTCGGTTTTATGATTTCACTGTTTATCACCAGGCGTCTGCTGAAGGCGGTCGACCAGCTCGACGCCGGTGTCAAGGAGGTCTCTGCCGGTGATCTTAACTACCGCCTGAGTATGCAGGGGTTGATGTGTGCAGAGTTCGGCACCTTTGCCACCTCCTTCAACCGCATGGCCAGCAATCTTGAAAGCTCACATCGGGCACTGGATGATTACAATCGTTCACTGGAGTACAAGGTCGAGGAGAGGACCACCGAACTGGCTCGAAGCAACAAAGAGCTTGAAGCGTTCAACTACTCGGTATCCCACGATCTGCGAGCCCCATTGCGCAGTATTGAAGGATTCAGCCAGGTGCTTTCAGAAGAGTATCAGGCGCGTCTCGATGAGACTGGGCTTGATTACCTGAGTCGGGTCAGAGCCGCGGCATCCCGAATGGGTGTGTTGATCGACGATATGTTGAGGCTCTCAAGGCTCGGGCGACAGGCGATGCAGGTCGGTGAGGTCGATTTGAGTGAACTGGCCAATGTCACCCTCAGTATGCTGGTAGAGAGTGAGCCGGAGCGTGAGGTGAGTTTCCAGGTTGAGCCCGGCTTGATGGTCCAGGGTGACCGCCAGTTGCTGGGTATCGCTCTGGATAATCTGATCGGTAATGCCTGGAAGTACACCAGTCGTCGTGAAAAAGCTGAAATTCTATTCGGTAAAGCTGTAAAGGAGGGCAAATCCTGCTACTTTGTACAGGATAATGGCGCCGGATTCGATATGCGTTATGCCGACAAACTGTTCGGTGCATTTCAACGGTTGCATAAAAACAGTGATTTTGAAGGGACTGGCATTGGACTGGCGACTGTCGCCAGGATCATTCATCGACATGGTGGTTCCGTGTGGGCGGAGTCCGAGGTGGATGCCGGCACAACTTTTTACTTCCAACTGCCTTAGGGCCTGTTTACACGAATTCCAGCAGGGCCGATTGGGTTCGTGTAAACAGGTCCTGGGGTTGATTACGGCTCCCAGGGAGCAGACTGATTGCATAACCTGAAACGATTAAACCTGGTGTGGTGGCTGTTATGGCTGTACCTGCTGATCGTGCCTGGTCAAGTGGCCGGGGATGATGGGTTGCGTTTCTATTACTTCAATCCCGACTCGCCACAGAATAACCTCGGCCGCCTGAAGAGCGATATGGAGTTTTTGCTGGAAGGCTTTGATACGGCCATTGAGTTCCAGCCATTTGCTCATTTGACCGATTTTGATGCGCGTGTGCGGAGTGACCGGCCAGCCTTTGTGTTTGCCCCTCACTGGTACCTGAAGCGTCATGCGGATGAGATTCGCTTTAGGCCGCTCCTGCAGTCTGTGCGCCAACAGCAGAATAGCTATCGAAAATTATTGGTCGCCAGACTTGGCCGTGATAGTGAGATCAACAGACCCGAGCGTCTGACCCTGGCCATGACCAGTCTTGGTCCGGGTTCAAAATTGATACTGGCAAGTATGCTGAACCCGGATAGCTTTGTGGCTTTCGACAAACTGAGTATTGTGGAAGTGCCTAAAGACGCTGATGCGATCTTTGCAGCGGCATTGGGACAGGTTGATGTGGCCCTGGTGTCCCAAGCCAATATGAAGCTGTTTCGAAAAATAAATCCCAGACTAATCGATTCATTAGAAGTCATCAGTGAATCGACACCAATTGATATGCCTGTACTGGGCTATATCGATGGGGTTGTGACAAAGGAACAAGCGGCTGCACTCAAAGAATTTATGTTTTCTTCCCAAAACAGTACTGTCATGCGAACACTTCAGATCGAAGGCTGGAGCAGTCATGAAAGATAGATTTCTGCTGATATTTATCTTGCTGCTGTTGACCCAGCCAGTCTGCTCGGCCGAACAGAAGATAGCTGTGCTGCTATCGGATTCGGAGGCCGTTTACCAGCAACCCCTGGGTGAGTTTAAGGCGAAAGTGAAACAGCCGATCGAGGTCTTCAATCTCCAGGGGGATATCCAACAGGCGCCACAAGTGCTGGGCCAAGTGATGTCGTCAAATCCTTCATTGATCGTGGCGTTTGGCGCCAAGGCGGCCTATTTTGCCAAAGCCGCGACCCAGAACAGCCAGCAGGTGCCGGTGATATTCGCCATGGTGCTGAACTGGGAGCGTTATCGCCTGTTGGAGGGGCAGGAGAATCTGGCCGGCATCAACGCCGAGGTCTCACCAGGTACCCAGTTACTCTCAATGAATCTGTTGTTTCCGGATATCAACCGATTAGGGGTGATCTACAGCAAGTCCCACAGTGCTACGAGCGTTCGGGAAGCAAAGGGTGCCGCAGAACTGGTGGGTATCGAGATCAGTGCCAGGCCGATTGAACGGGCGAAAGAGCTGAAACAGGCCTATCGCAGGCTGGCCGGTGAGGTCGATGCGATCTGGTTGCCGACAGATCCGGTGCTCTACACCCTGGAAAATATCCACTGGCTGAAACGGCAGTGTGTCAAGGACCGACTGATCTGTATTGGTCAGTCGGACAACGTGGTCAAGCTTGGACTGTTGTTGGCCGTCAATCCCGATATCCCGAGTATTGGCGGACAGGCGGCTGCCCTGGCGACACAGATACTCTCTCTGGGCGTCAAGCCGACACAGATCGGTGTGCAGGATCCGTTGGGCACTCGTCTGACCCTGAATGCCAAAACAGCCAGTAAGATCGGTGTGAAGCTGGCGGAAGATGTACTGATTCTGGCCGACGAAGTGATTGAGTGATTCTTCTATTGCTCCCCAGGCATACTCAGACGCCCGGTTGAAAGCAGCAGATCAGCGGCGAAAGTCGGAGACCGGATGGACACTGACTTCCCCATCTTGCTCCAGAGTGCCGATCTGGTCACCTGTCGGATTTGTCACCACGATGGTGATCTCCTGAAACAGGGGGCGACGGATGAATTTCACCCGCCAGCCAAAGCTTTCGATTTTCTGTAGCGTGTTCTGTTGCCACTGATTGAGCAGTTCCGCGAAGTTGTCCGGAACCGGTGATATGCCTGTGCGTTTTTCCCTGGCCATGCGATCTATTCCCTTAGGCTGTGATGTTTCAAGCTTCCTGTTGACACTACGATTTCGATGGTCTGATTTTAATTCTTTTTGATTTGATGTACAAAACTTAAGGGCATCCCGGTTGACAGAGAGCTGGCTCAGAGCGCAGTCTTGGGCCCTGAACGCTTTACAGAGCGTTAGGATAACGATCGACTTAACAAAACTAAGATATTGACAGATATGCCAAAATTCAGTGTACTCACATGGTTGGTTATCATCGTTGCGCAGATTACGTATGGCCTGATGGTTTATGCAATCACCCGAAGCTACTATGAACAGAGACCGGTAGTTGCCGCGACACCCGCGCCTTCCACTCCGGTTGCCCCCCATCCGATGCCCAATCCCAACCCGACGGGTTTAACCCCTGGAATGGGCTATACCCCGACGATCGAGGATCTCAAGGAGGAGGATCCCGAGCTGATCGCAAGACTGGCGGATAGTTATTTCGCGCAGAAAAACTACTCACAGGCAATCGAGCTCTACGAACGTGCTTTGACCATCGATCCCAAGAATGTTGAAACCTATAACGATCTGGGCCTGGCGTTGTTTTATACCGGCCAGAACGAACAAGCGGTCGATATCCTGTTGGCCGGGATTCAGCAGGATGGGGAGTTTCAACGCATCCGCCTCTCATTGGGATTCATCCTGGCCCAGATCGGTGATAAAGAGGGGGCTGCGGCCGCCTTCAATAAAGCGATCGAATTGGGCGCTGACAACAGCGTCGGTATTGAGGCGAAACGTATGTTGGGTGAGCTTTAGGATTTTCCCTCGATCAGCAGCGCTGGGATCGGTATCAAAATAAATATCATAAAATTGGATTGATAACGGATCCTGGAGGTGGCTATGGCGCAGCAGATCGACTTCTCCGGACAGTCGGTATTGGTGGTTGGCGGAACCAGCGGTATCAACCTGGGCATCGCTGAAGCATTCGTCGCAAATGGGGCGAGGGTTGCGGTGATTGGCCGTTCCAGGGAGCGGATGGAGAGCGCCCTGTCACGTCTTTCAGCATCTGGGGGGGAGGCCATTGGCCGCTGTGCCGATGTGCGGGATCTGTCGGCTGTGGAACAGGTTATCGGCGAGATCAGCGATCACTTCGGTGGTATCGATGTGCTGGTCTCCGGTGCAGCCGGTAACTTTCCGGCCAGCGCGCTGGATATGCCTCCGGCAGGCTTCTCCGCTGTGGTCGATATCGATCTGTTGGGCACCTATCATGTTCTGCGCACAGCCTATGCCTACCTGACAAAACCGGGTGCTTCGGTGATCAATATTTCAGCCCCTCAGGCCTACATACCCATGCCGTTGCAGCTGCATGTCTGCGCGGCCAAGGCAGGGGTGGATATGGTGACCCGGGTTTTGGCCATGGAGTGGGGTGAGTCCGGGGTGAGAGTCAATTCGATCGTACCCGGTCCGATTGCCGACACCGAAGGGATGAAACGCCTGGCGCCCACCACGGAAGCGAGAGAAATGATCACCGACTCCGTGCCTCTGAAGCGGCTGGGAAAAGCCGGGGATGTGGCCAATCTGGCACTGTTTCTCGCCTCACCGATGGCCAGCTATATCACCGGAGCGGTCATGCCGGTGGATGGGGGCTGGTCTCTGGGTGGTCTGAGCGCCATGGCGGTGGAGCTGCAGCGACACTTCAAACCTGGCGGTCGGGACTGAAAGACGCATTGAAATCGGTAATAATGATGCAGCAGTTTGCCCGGGTCCGAATCCGTATCAGGTAAAAATGGGAGCGGCTGCCTTATTGGCTGGTGTTGAAGTAGAGGAAACAAAACGAGATGTTCAATTGGCTTGACCGCATTCCCATGCATATGATCGTACTGCCTGCGCTACTGCTTGGGCTGGCGCCGTTCGTACCTGAGCCTCATTTGTGGGAGAAGCTGAAGATGCTGATGGCCGGTACTCTGCATCGCCCGATCGATATCTTCGACCTGCTGATGCACGGTACGCCGGTGATTCTGCTGGCGATCAAGGTGTTCCGCGGGGAACGGGAGCCTGAATAGGGTCTCGAGGGGGCTGTTGCTCGGCGAGTCAGGCGCGCTTTTTACCCAAACGGTCGAGTCGTAGACGCTCCCGGTCATCGAACAGCCGCTTGGCGCCAATCCATACCGCCGCCGTGGCGCCGAAACCGGTTCCCGCTGCAATCAGCAGCATGATCAGAATCTGGTACTTAGAGGCTTCCATCGGTGGCGTGCCGGCGAGGATCTGGCCGGTCATCATACCGGGCAGGCTGACAATGCCGGCTGCAGCCATCGCATTGATGATCGGAATCAGGCCACTGCGCAGGGCATTGCGGCGAATATCCCGGATGGCTTGATCCCAGGAGTGTCCAAGGATCAGGCGGGCCTCGATCTCCTGGCGTCTCTGCCAGGCGTTCTGGGTCAGGTTGTCCAGGGCGATGGCAATCCCTGACATGGTGTTGCCCAGCATCATGCCGAGCAACGGAATCAGATACTGCACCGAATACCAGGGCTCTGCCTGGATGATCACGGTCAAGGCGAGGATGGTGACACTGAAGGATGAGATGAACATCGAGAGGGTGCCCACGCCAAACCCCCAGATGCCGCTGAAACGGCGCTGCTGTCTGGCCATTACCTCATATCCGGCGACAAACAACATGAACATCGCCAGTGCGCTGATCAGCAGCGGGTGGGACTGAACAAACAGAAATTTCAATACCAGGCCGAGCAGACTGAGCTGAATCACGGTTCTCAGGGCGGCAATCAGCAGCTTGCCCTCGATTCCCAGGGAGAGCCGCAGTGAGATCAGTGCCAGCGCCACCACCAGGGTTGCGGCGATGGCCAGATCGAGGGGGGTCAGCAGGATCAGGTTCAAGGGGCCTTCCTCAGTCGCCCCGACTCGATCAGCCAGCTGTGGTCACTGACCCGTTTTCGCTGTTGCGGATCGTGGGTGACCCAGAGAACAGCTACCTGGTGCTGTTCTCGCCAGTCGGCGATCAGTGCTTCGACTTTGGCGGTATTGGCCTGATCCAGATTGGCCGTGGCTTCATCCAGCAGCAGAACCTGGGGTTGGTTACTCAGCAGTCGGATCAGCGAGAGTCGCTGGCGTTCACCGCTGGAGAGGCGGCTGACCTCCCAGTTGATCGCATCACTGGGTAGCTCCAGGCGCTCGAACAATTCTGCCTGCGGTTGTTTGAAGTGGTCGCCGACCCGTTCCAGCCACCAGCCGCTTTCGGCCAGCAGCAGACCCACTTTGCTGCGCCACTGGGGGGCGCTGAAAGTCGATCGCTCCTGATTGTTGAGAGAAACTTCTCCCTGGGCCGGATCAAGGTCGGCCAGCGCCCGTAACAGGCGGGTTTTGCCCGATCCTGATGGGCCGCTGAGAGTCTGGCATTCACCCGCCCGCAGATGCAGGTCGATCGGCTCCAACAGTGGCGCATGGAACTGCTTCAGGGTCAGGCTGCCCATTAGGCAAGTCGCTCGAACAGCAGATCCCAGACCCCATGGCCAAGGCGTTCACCACGCTGTTCGAATTTGGTCAGTGGCCGGGTTTCCGGGCGGGGAGAGAAGTTTCCCTCACCGGCCTGATTGTTGAACCCCGGATGGGCTGACAATACGTTCATCATTTGCCGGGCGTAATCTTCCCAGTCGGTTGCCATGTGCAGAATGCCGCCAGGGATCAGCGCCCGGTGGACCAGTTCGGCAAACTCATCCTGCACAATGCGCCGTTTGTTGTGTTTGCGTTTATGCCAGGGATCGGGGAAGTAGAGCAGCACCCGTTGCAGGGAGCCGGGTTGAAGGTGGTGGCGCAGCAGCTCCATGGCGTCGTGCTTGAGGATGCGGACGTTGCTGAGTTGATACTGCTGCAACTGAATCATCAGATGACCAACCCCAGGACCATGCACCTCGATTCCGAGAAAGTTTTGCTCCGGTTGTTTCTGTGCCAGTTGGCGCAGGCTCTCACCATTACCGAAACCGATCTCCAGGGTGACCGGTTGTGTTTGCTCGAACGGTCCGGAGAGATCGAGTTGATCACCATCGAGCTCCACACCATAGCGGGGCCAGAGGGCCTCGTAGGCCTTTTGCTGGCCTTCGGTCATGCGACCCTGGCGCAGCACATAGCTGCGTATCGGACGTGACTTTTGGTCAGATTGGGGCATAAGTGGGTCTGGTTGCTATTCTGCTGGCGAACGGGTGCGACGTTGCCGCACCAGAGTCTGCCGGTTTCTGACGTGGAAACATATCCGCTAGAAAAACAGTCCGTCCGTTGGGGATGAGGCTGAAGCAAAACGCTTCGCCGGCATGCGACCTGCGAGATAAGCCTCCCGACCCGCCTGGATACCCTTCTTCATCGCCGAGGCCATCAACACCGGGTTCTGGGCCGCGGCAATGGCGGTATTCATCAACACCCCGTCACAACCCAGCTCCATGGCAACAGCCGCATCGGATGCGGTACCCACCCCGGCATCGACCAGAATCGGCACCTTGGCATTTTCAACGATGGTGCGGATGTTGAGGCGATTGCGTACCCCAAGGCCGGAGCCGATTGGCGCCGCAAGGGGCATCACGGCTGCACAACCCAACTCTTCGAGTCGCTTGGCCATGATCGGATCATCGTTGGTGTAGACCATCACATCAAAATCCTCTTTGATCAGAACCTCGGCCGCTTCCAGGGTCTGCACCACGTCGGGAAACAGGGTCTGCTCATCGCCGAGCACTTCGAGTTTGACCAGATTGTGGCCATCCAGCAGTTCCCGGGCGAGACGGCAGGTACGGATGGCCGTTTTCGCATCGTAGCAACCGGCAGTGTTGGGTAGATAGGTGTATTCGCTCGGCGGCAGGGTCTCCAGGATATTCGGCTCATCCTGGTTCTGGCCGATATTGGTGCGCCTTACCGCAATGGTGACGATCTCCGCACCACTGGCGTCGATTGCCGCGCGGGTCTCCGCCATATCCTTGTATTTGCCGGTTCCCACCAAGAGTCGGGATGTAAATGCGCGCCCGGCGACGCTAAAGCTGTCTGTCTGGTTTTCGTTTGACATCGGATTCTATCTGTAGAAGTTGAAATAAAAAGTCTGTCTGCAACTCAACCGCCGCCAACCGCATGGATGATCTCAATGCGGTCCTGGTCGTTGAGGAGATGACCACTGAAAGTCGTGCGCGGAACCAGCTCCTCATTGACCTCGACGGCAATGCGCTGGTCAGTCAAATCGAGCATTTCAATCAATCCGGCCATATCCAGTGAGTCAGGGATTTGCTTTTCCAAGCCGTTTAAGTAAATCTGCATCTCATATGATCTCTGTCAGGAGTAGAGTCAGGTTCAGTTTTTGGATTCTACCTCAACTCAAGGAGACAACCTACGCAAAGGACAAAATGATAACAGCCCCGGATCTGACAGAGCCAAGCAAAGGGGTGGATGCAGGAGAGAAAAGTGGATTGGAGTGAAGACCTCATACCCTTGGATCAAGCAGGAACCCTGGATGGGCTCTTTTTCCAGCGGGTGCGTCGCACACCGGATGCGATTGCCTACCGAAATTACGACCGTACCCAAAAACAGTGGTATGAGTTGAGCTGGGATGACATGGCCCGGCATGTGGCCCGCTGGCGCCAGGCGCTGAGTGGCGAAGATCTGGAGCCAGGTGACCGGGTGGCGGTACTGCTGCGCAACAGTCCCGAATGGGTGATGTTCGATCAGGCCGCCCTCTCTCTGGGATTGGTGGTGGTGCCCCTGTATACCGATGATCGGGCGGATGCGATCGCCTACATCCTCAAGGATGCCGCCGTAAAACTGTTGCTTGTTCAGGATACCGGGCGCTGGAACCGGATGGCGGATGCGGTGGAGGAGTTGCCCGACCTGCAGCGGGTGGTGGTACTGGAGACGGCCAGGCAGCCGGATCCGGGAGAGGATGACCTGGTGCGGGAAGCCAGTAACTGGTTGCCGCCCCGTGGTGAGGCGTTGCAAAAGCGCAAGGCGGATCCCCACACACTCGCCTCGATTGTCTATACATCCGGCACCACCGGGCGACCCAAAGGGGTGATGTTGAGTCACTACAACATGCTCTCCATTGCCCACGCCTCGGTGACGGTGGTGGATTGCTATCAGCAGGACAGCTTTCTCTCGTTTCTGCCCCTCTCGCATACCCTGGAGCGGACTGGGGGATACTATCTGCCGATGATGGCGGGTGCTTCGGTCTCATTCGCCCGCTCCATCCCGCAACTGGCGGAAGATCTGCAAACCATTCAACCCACGGCGATTATTGCCGTTCCGAGGATTTTTGAACGGGTCTATGCCCGGGTTCAGGACCAGCTGAAACATAAACCGGCTTTTGCCCGGATGCTGTTTCAGATGGCGTTGTCGGTTGGTTTTAAGGAGTTCGAATATCGCATGGGACGCCAGCGCTGGTTTCCCGGCCTGTTGCTCTATCCATTGCTGCGGCATCTGGTGTCGGCAAAGATTCTCGACAAGCTGGGTGGCCGGTTACGGGTCGCTGTGAGTGGTGGGGCCGCCATCTCACCGGAGATTGCAAAAGTATTCCTTGGTCTGGGATTGCCGATGCTGCAGGGTTACGGCCTGACAGAAACCAGTCCGGTGATCAGCGTCAATCCTATGGATAACATCAAGCCGGAGAGTGTCGGCGTACCGCTGCGCGGGGTAACCACCAAGATCGGCGAAGATGATGAGTTGCTGGTAAAAACCCCAGGCATGATGCTCGGCTACTGGAACAATCATGCGGCCACAGCTGCGATGATCGACCCACAGGGCTGGCTGCATACCGGCGACCAGGCCCGTATCGATGAAGATGGCCATATCCATATTACCGGTCGAATCAAGGATATTCTGGTGCTCTCCAACGGGGAGAAGATTCCACCATCGGATATGGAGATGGCGATTGCGCTGGATCCAGTGGTGGAGCAGGCGATGGTGGTGGGTGAGGGCAAGCCCTATCTGGGCGCACTGGTGGTGCTCAATCCGGATCTTTGGGGTGGTCTGGCCGAGGAGTTTGACCTGGATTCCTCGAATCAGGAGAGTTTGAATGACGAAAAGATTCAGGGTGTTTTTCTGAAGCGCATACGAGGTGCGCTGAAGGATTTTCCAGGCTACGCCAAGATCAGGCGGGTTGCCGTGTTACTGGAGCCCTGGAGTATTGAGAACGGTCTGATGACGCCGACCATGAAGATCAAACGGCAGAAAGTTACCGAGCATCATCGGGATCTGATCGAAACCCTCTACAAAGGTGGGCCGGTGTGATGTGCCGATGGCGTGGCCCTGTCCAGGTGGCAATTTGAGTCGGGGCTGGTGTAGGATTCCCAGACGGCTTTACACTGCGGGTGTAGTTCAATGGTAGAACTGTAGCTTCCCAAGCTACTAACGTGGGTTCGATTCCCATCACCCGCTCCAATCACCCTCTCTCCGGCCGGTCGCTGCAGATCCTTTATTCAGGGGGCTGACTATTTCAAGCAGGCCTTTTTATGTCTTTCAATCACCGCATGGCGACGTTGGGGTTTGCCTTTCAGGGCTTCGATCTGCTGCTGCAGCTGCTGGCATTTCTCAGCCTCGCTCAGCTGTTTTGGCGGTGGCTCGGTAAACGGATGTGCTTTGGGTTTGAACATCACTGACTCTCCCCGTTCGGCGATGGCGCTGGAGAGCGGCAGTAGGAGCAGTGTCAGTAGCAGCATCAATAGGGTTGGATGGTGTTTCATATTCTCTCTGTTGTACCGTGTTAATCATCTTCTGATCAGTTTTGCGGGCGCAAGACGTATTGGATTTCGTGTTAACCGACCCAAGCTTGATCCGGCTACAAGGTCCATATAATGGACTCAATGTATCACTAAATTTACACAATGTTACACAGTCAATGTGGGGATATTCTCTTGTATGTCTTGATAGCATGTATGATTTAAGCTATCCGGGAAAGCTTGACAGTAACCGGCTTGACTACCGTTCGTCTCTGAAGCCGGCTGTCAGCTGAATCAATTTAGACACCGCTTGGCCCGTCGGATCAATTATGGCTGGGCCCAAGACGAAGTGGAACTGCAGGGGGTGCTCGTGAGAACAATCAAAAACCTGGTCGTCATCATCATCTTGATGGCACTAACAGCAACGGCTTCTGCGTTGGGATTGCGATTGGAGGAATCCACGCCGATCAAGTACTTTAGCAAAGAGGATTGGAGTCAGGCCAAACAGGTGGTGAAAACGGCTCTTGAACAGGGCAAACCGGATGAAACCTTTGACTGGCATAATGAGTCTACCGGTCATAGTGGCTCCTACACGGTATTGCGTTCAGTGGAGATCGATGGGCGGAGCTGCCGCGACCTGCTGATAAAACATAAGGCTGGACCGGCCAACGCCCGTGGTGATTATCGTTTCTGCCAGATGCAGAACGGTGAGTGGAAGACCATGGGTAGGGCGCCCTCCAAGTGAGTCTTCAGGTGGCCGGTTGTGAATTCTTAACGCTATGTTTTTAAATGAAAATATATCGATTGCATGGGAGTGTTACAGGTCTGGATTGATGCTGCTTGAACTGATGGTATGTGGCAAAGATGATTGAACTTTTTCAAGCGCAGGATCGGATTGAGGCGCAGATGCTGAAGGATTATCTGCAGGATCAGGGAATCGAAACAGTGATACTCAACGACCACCTCAGTGGCGCACTGGGTGAACTACCGGCTAATATATTCCCAACGCTTTGGTTATTGGAAGACCAGGACCTGAGCAAGGCCAGGAAACTGAAACAGCAGTTTTTAAATCTGCATGCCCCGAAGGCCGCCGCATGGCGCTGTCCGGCCTGTGGTGAACAGATCGATGGCGGATATGAGATTTGTTGGAATTGTTCCACCCCTGGCCCAAAAGATAACAATAAGGAGTAGAGGATGGGTAAGACCCTGAAAGTGTTAGGCTGGTTGGTCGGGATGGTCGTAGTGCTGGTTATCGCAGCTATCATCCTGATACCAATGTTTGTCGATCCCAATGATCACAAAGATCGCATTGTTGCCGAAGTGAAACGGGCCACGGGCAGAGATTTGACCATCAGCGGCGATATCGGCCTGTCTGTATTTCCCCGCTTGGCACTGGAACTGAACGGCCTGACCTTGAGTAATGCACCTGGCTTCAACGGTTCTGAATTCGCTTCGGTCAAACACGCCTCGGTAAGTGTCAACCTGCTGCCCCTGTTGTTCAAGCAGCTGCTCGAGGTTGATACGGTTCAGGTGGATGGGGTCAGGCTGAATCTGGCGAAAAGCGAAAACGGCACAACCAACTGGGAGGATATGGCCGGTGGCAAGGCTACAGGGAAGAAGCCGGGGTCGGCTCCAGAGACTGGCGAGTCCGGAGACATGGGCCTGCTCGCTTTCACCATTGGTGGCCTGAATATCAACCAGGCGAGTGTTGCCTGGGACGATCAGTCCACCGGTGAACGCTACAGTGTGGACAATATCCAGCTGGAGACAGGCGAGGTGGCGCCGGGCGAGCCGGTGGATCTGAAGTTCAGCCTCTCGGCCGACAGCCAGAAGCCGGCAATGAATGGCAAGCTCTCCATGACCACCCAGCTGGTGGTAAATCCCGACAGCCAGTCGATCGGTATGGATGATCTGGATCTTGACGTTGAGGTGAGCGGTGAGGGTTTACCCAAAAAGGGGGTGGCCATTTCACTGCAGTCGGATGTGGCGCTCAATATGAGCAGCGGCACTCTGGATATCCAGGATCTCAGTCTGGAATCGGGAAACCTCAAACTGACCGGCCGTCTGGAAGGTCTCGATATCCAGAACAGTCCCAGTATGAAGGGAGAGCTTCGTCTGGCTGAATTCAACCTGAGGGAGTGGATGGAGCAGTTCGGTATGACTGCACCGGAAACCGCCGATGAGACCGTGCTGGAGAAACTACAGTTTTCCACCAGCTTTGTCGCCAATCCCGAACAGTTGCAACTGAGCGACCTGGTGGCGACCCTGGATCAGACCAACCTGAGGGGTAAATTTGAAATTGTCGATTTTGCCGATCCCACCTATCTGTTCAATCTGGATGTAAACAGCATCAATCTGGATCGCTATCTTCCCCCATCCAATGAACAGACATCACCACCGGCCGGCCGTCCGGGTAAACAGAAAGGGGGCAAAGAGGAGCCCCTGTTTCCCACCGAGATGTTAAGAAAGTTGAAACTCAACGGCACCATCCGGATCGACAACCTGACCATCAACAATCTCCACTCCGAAGCGATTCTGGTGAAGCTCAGAAGCCGGGATGGCAAGCTCAGTGTGGATCATGAGATCGGCCGGTTTTACGATGGCCTGCTGAAGGGGGATATGGAGCTGGACGTGAAGGGCGCCAAGCCCCGTTTGAAGCTGAATCAGTCGATATCGAGAATATTGTCAGGGCCCCTGCTGAAAGACCTGACCGGGGAGGATACCCTGCTGGGCAGTGGTGATCTGGAGATGGCGCTGACCAGCCAGGGGGAGACCGTCAGTCAGCTCAAGGGATGGTTGAATGGAGATGTTTCATTCGACTTTCGTGATGGGGCTGTGAAGGGATTCAATCTGGCGAAAATGATCCGTGATACCAAAGCCCGCCTGAGCGGTGAGCCGATCCCGATATTGAATGAGCCGGAGCAGACCGATTTTTCCGAGCTGACCGGAGTGGCCAAGATCGTCAACGGAGTGGTCAACAATCAACGCCTGTATGCCAAGTCCCCCTATATCCGGCTGGAAGGTAGCGGTAAAGCCTATCTGCTTGAGGAGCGGCTCAAATATACAATCCGACCGGTCATCGTGAATACCTCGACCGGGCAGGGCGGCAAGGCCCTGGAGGATCTGAAAGGCATTCCAATTCCGGTGAAGATCAAAGGCAACTGGAATGATCCCGAGTTCTCGATACAGCTCTCCAAAATTCTCGAAGAGCAGCAGAAGGCCAAGCTGAAAAAGAAACTCGACGACAAGATCGACGAGAAGGTCAGCGAGGAGCTGGAAGAGAAGCTGCCCGAAGAGCTGCAGGATCAGTTGAAGGACAAGCTGAAAAACCTGCTTTGAGTAACACGCCCCCAGCGACTCTACCCGACAGCGCGGCGAGCGGCAGATTCGCCAAGCAGGTTCTCGGCTGGTTCGCTCTACATGGCCGTAAGCACCTCCCCTGGCAGAATCCCCGGGATCCCTATCGGGTATGGATCTCCGAGATCATGCTGCAACAGACCCAGGTCACCACGGTGATCGACTACTTCAATCGCTTCGTGGAGACTTTTCCCGAACTCAAATCTCTGGCCGAGGCGGATTCAGATCTGGTCATGCACCACTGGTCCGGGCTGGGTTATTACGCCCGGGCGCGTAATCTTCACCGCTGTGCTCAACTGGTGATGGCCGAACACCAGGGCAATCTGCCGGAGGACCTTGAAAGTCTGCAATCTCTGCCCGGTATCGGCCGTTCCACTGCCGGAGCAATCCGCTCACTGGCGTTTGGGCAGTATGCGTCGATACTGGACGGCAATGTGAAACGGGTACTGGCCCGCCACTATGCCGTCGAAGGCTGGCCGGGGGAGACGGCGGTATTGAAACGGTTGTGGCAACTGAGCGAGCATCTGACTCCGCAGCGTCACTGCGCCGATTACAATCAGGCCATGATGGATCTGGGTGCGATGGTTTGTGTTCGCACAAAACCCCTCTGCGAAGCCTGCCCATTGGCGCAGAGCTGTGTGGCCAGAGTGCGGGGAGAGATCGATCGATATCCTGGTAAAAAGGTCAAATCGAGTAAGCCGGTACGTTCAGCGCAACTGCTGGTGGTGCTGGATGACGCTGACAATATTCTGCTGCAGAAACGGCCGCCCAGTGGCATCTGGGGTGGTTTGTGGAGTCTGCCGGAGTGCCCGGCAGAACAGCGCGGAGAGCACTGGTGCCAAGTCAATCTGGGGTTGCAGGTGAAGCCGCTCTCCCAAATGAGTCTCCGTCGTCACACATTCAGCCACTTCCACCTGGATATCACTCCGGTTCTGCTGAAAATGGAAAAACCACTTAAAGCGGTCATGGATGAGAATTCCCTGGTTTGGTATAACCTGTCGCAACCTGAGGATCTCGGACTGGCAGCGCCGGTGTCGACAATCCTGCAACAGATCGATCCAAAGATTCCGATTGCCGAAAACAATGAAGGAGAGGCCAGATGAGCCGTACAGTAGAATGTGTCAGATTGAAACGAGAGGCCGAAGGGCTGGATCGCCTGCCCTATCCCGGGGAACTGGGCCAGCGGATTTTCGATAATGTCTCCAAAGAGGCCTGGCAGGAGTGGTTGCGGCATCAGACCATGCTGATCAATGAAAACCGGCTGAGCCCGGTGGATCCCAAGGCAAGAAAGTTTCTCGAAGAGCAGATGGAGCAGTTCTTTTTCGGCGAAGGATCGGAGCTGCCCCCGGATTACAAACCCCGCGCCTGAACAACCCTCTAAAGCGAAACCGGGGAGCGGGAATGGCAATCCAACTTGACTCGGCCCTTTAACATCGGTTTAATACGGCCCTCTCACCGAGGCCAGGTAGCTCAGTCGGTAGAGCAGGGGACTGAAAATCCCCGTGTCGGCAGTTCGATTCTGTCCCTGGCCACCACTTAACTCTGCACTCTTTTAAAATCGCGGTCTCTGACCGGTTTCAGCCCTTCTTTCTCAATAGCTGTACTGATGTAGCATTCGAAATCTAGTCCTTGGTTTGAGCGGGGCTGGTTTATCCTCCTGACTTCGCCATGAAACGGATCAACTTCTCAGGCCGTTCACTGAACTCATGACGCTCGGGTTTGAGGGCAATGGCACGGCGCAGGTGGTCGGTCAATCCGGTGTCGTCTATCCCATCCCGGAGTAGCTGACGCAATGGGTACGCATGCTCATGGCCCAGACATAAATAGAGATCACCGTCCACTGTCAGCCTCACCCGGTTGCAGGTCTCACAAAAGTGTTGTGATATGGGGGTGATGAAGCCGATGCGGGTATCGGTGCCTGCAAGCCGGTAGTAGCGAGCAGGACCACCACCGGGCAGTATGTCAGGTATCAACTCGATGCGCCGCTCCAGGCGTTGCCTGACGGTTTGTAGATCGATGTACTTATTCACGGCGTTGCGACCGGTATCGCCCATGGGCATGGTCTCAATGAGACGTAGTGTGAAACCTCGCTCAATGCAGTAGTCCAGAATGGCGTCGATTTCATCATCATTGACTCCTCGCATCACAACCGTGTTCACACGGATCGGCTCAAATCCTGCTGATTGGCACGCCTCTATGCCCGTCAGCACTTTGTTGAGAGAACCACCGGTAATCTTCTCGAACACTTTTGGGCGGAGGCTGTCCAGACTTACGTTGAGGCGGCTTACCCCGGCCCTGTAGAGGGGGGCTGCGAGCTTGTCCATGCGAGTGCAGTTGCTGGACAAGGCCAGGTCCGATATGCCTGGAAGATGGGCTAGACGGTCGACAAGTTCCGTTAGATCTCGACGCATCAGAGGTTCGCCACCCGTGAGGCGTATCCTGTGCACACCCATGAAGGCAAACGCCCTGGTAACACGCTCGATCTCTTCGAAGCTGAGCCAATTGGCCGGCTCCTCGAAGCCTTTAAAGCGCTTGGGCAGGCAATAACTGCAGCGCAGATCGCACCGGTCGATTACTGAGATTCTCAGATATTCAATGCGGCGTCCAAACATGTCTGTCAAGGTGTTGGATGGCATGGATTATCCTCCAGCAAATAATAAAAAGTAGGTATGATTCAGACCGCCTGTATTTATTCTGGATCAGCCAGAAGTTACAAAAAACTACTTCTCAATCTCGTATCGTTTCATCTTCTCCCATAGATTCTTTCGCGAGATGCCCAGAGTATCTGCAGCCAGATTAATTTTTCTGTTGTTTTCGGCCAATGCCTTATTGATCGCCTTTCGCTCCGCTTCCTCGATAGATTGTCTCAATGTCGTAGTAGTGATCTCCCGGCTGTCAATCTCCTGGGTCTGTAGGTCAATGGCGCCGATCCAGGGAGCATCACACAAGGCGACGGCTCTCTCTATCACGTTTTTAAGTTCACGTACGTTACCTGGAAAAGTCATGGCTTGGAGCAGTAACTCAGCCTCTTTAGACAACCCTTTAATTGAGCTTCCAGACTTTTTCGTCAGATCACTGACAAATAATCTTGCCAGATAGATGATGTCTTCCCGGCGTTCCCGCAAAGGGGGGATATCTACATGTATTACATTGAGTCGCCAATAGAGATCAGACCTGAACTCTGAGGTTTCAATGGACTTTTTCAGATTGACCTGGGTAGCGGCAATGACTCTGACGTCCAGTGTGATGGGCTCTACACCACCGACACGCTCAATTTCTCGCTCCTGCAGGACGCGCAGTAGTTTGACCTGTATGTCGGGAGAGACTTCGGCAATCTCGTCAAGGAAGATGGTGCCCCCTTGCGCTTGTTCAAAGCGGCCGATGCGTTGATGCATCGCACCGGTGAATGCCCCTTTCTCATGGCCAAACAGTTCGCTTTCGATCAGGCTGGGGGAGAGGGCGGCGCAGTTGACCCGGATCATAGGCGCCTTGGCGCGAAGGCTGTTGTTGTGGATTAGACTGGCAACAACTTCTTTACCGACACCTGACTCACCGGTGAGCAAGACTGAGCTGTCGCTCCCGCCAAGGCGTGCGACCAGTCGCTCGATTCTGCGCATTGCTGAACTCTTTCCAAGGCGTCCACTGCCGGGTTTGAATTGTTTTTCTTCAGCGTCAGAATTGACCAGCGTTAAGCGGGTATCAGCGATGCGGGAGAGATGACGCTCCACCTTCTGAATGAAGTTGCTGATATCAAATGGCTTGGTCAAATAATCGAGTGCTCCGGCTTTAACCAGAGTAACAGCATCGGCTATCTCTCCGTAGGCCGTTATAAGGATAACCGAAACACCGGGAAAGTGGCATGAAATATCCTTAAACAGTTCGATACCAGTGCCATCCGGTAAACGGATGTCTGTCACAACAAGATCAATGTCACCTTTTTCAAGTTCTCTTCTTGCACTGGCCATATCGCTTACAGCACGGGCAGGGATCTCTTCCAGGTGCAGTCTGTCTTCAAGGGATAGACGCATGATATCATCATCCTCAACAAGGAGTACGCAATAAGCCTTGAGATCATTATTAATCGGAGTCTTGTCGAGACTATTCACTATCATGCTGCCTTCTTGGTGATAACCGGTATTGCCACATGAAATGTTGTACCCTGACCTTCTTCACTCTTGATCTCAATGACGCCTTCCATACTCTGGACAAGGCGGTAAATTATCCAGAGCCCCAATCCTGTACCGTCAGGTTTAGTGGTAAAAAAGGGATCAAACAGTTTGTTTCTTATATTGGATGGGATACCCGGTCCGTTGTCGCTGACTTCAATGATTAGGAATGGTCCGCTCTGATGAAGACTGCAAATAACTGTCCCGCCATCTGCAACAATCTCTACGGCGTTCTTTAGCAGGTTACATACAATCTGTTCTGTCTTACTGGGAATATGGAGATTTTGATCTGTATTGTTTACCCAGATAATGTCGATATCTTTGTCACCACTCTCTGCGGTAATAAGATCATGTAGTTTGTCGATGCGTTGAATGCTAATGGATTCTTCGCCACCTTCGATCTTGAGTCCCACAAGCAGATTGTGGACGATCTCTTTGATTCTGTGTAGACCCTGATCAATGACGGGTAAGTAACGATCGATGAGATCCTTATCGTTAGGGTGTTTGCGTAAGGTATCGATACAATTAAGTAAGCCGGCAAGCGGATTGTTGACTTCATGGGCGACGCCGGCAGTGATACGACCGAGTGCAACAAGTTTTTCATTCATTGCAATCTCTTCCTCAAGCATCTTCTTCTCAGCTAATTCCGCCATGATTTGATTGAAGGTGACGCTGAGACGGCCGATTTCATCCCTCTCTTTTACCGGGATCGGTGAGAAATCAGTCATTTCTCCTCGGCCGACTGCTTCCAGCCCTTGTGTGACTGCGGTGAGAGGTTTGACCATGCGTCTGGAAACAATGGTGCCGAGAGCGCTGCCGATGATAACAAAGCAGAATATCAGGGCAAGAATGAGAATTGCTGTACTTGTTGCTTTCTCGTATAGCTGTGCGATAGACAAACGTACTCTGACAACACCCAGGTATTTTTGATCTGAGAATAATGGAACAACGCCTTCCTGGAAACCTGTCTTTGAGAAACTGTCACTGCTTATTACTATGGGTGCCCTGGTGCTCATGGCCTGCTCGTAGAGCTCCTGCTCCAGTCTGTTGCTTGGTGAAAAAGGCAGACCCATTGGGTTGTCTGCAGGGTGAAGGTGTGCCTGAATTCTGCCTTCGGCATCAAGTACCATCGCCGTTATGACACCATGATTACCTTTTGATTTCGGTCTTCTGGAAGCCATGTTTTTCAGGCTTTGATAAAGCTGCCAATAGTCTTTGCGTAGCATGGCTTTGGGGGTGGTGGTGGCGATTGATTCCGACAGCAACAGGGCCTTTTCACCAAGTACGTCATGAAAGCGTTTCCAATCCTGGACAATCATGACACCGCCAATCATAAAACCAACAGCAGCCACAACGGTTGTAATGGTGAGCGATAGTTTTATTGCCAATGGCCAGGTTTTAGGTTGAGTTAGCTGCATTTTGAATTAAAGAATTAGTCAGTTGCAATCATATTGGACAGTAGGTTATTTCTTTTGGTTGTGTTTGCCAAAGCACGTATCCCATTGAACAGGGAGTCTGAATAATGAGCAAAACCATCCAGTTTAAGTCGAGCGAGGAGTCTCTTGCCGCTTGGGTCCTGGTCCATATTCTCTAGTGTTTGCTTCATTAATTTAACCGTTGTGTGATCCACTCCTAATCGGGAAACGATTGGTGGGAAACCAAAACCTGGAGATTTCTTGATGATGCGAGTCTGTTCTGTGATGTCCGGCCTGAAAATGGCAAGGTATTCCCAGATGTAGGAATCTACCGCGCCGCCATCCGCAACCTGTTCGGAGACCGCCTGCACAGTCTCGGCGTGATTGAAGGTGAAAAAAGTATGACGGAAAAAAGTTTCGGCATCCTCATCTTGTTCAGCTATCAGGCTCAGGGGATAGAGAAAGCCGGAATTCGAGTCAGGGTCGGAGAAAGCGAAAATCTTGTCTTGTAGATCGGTAAAGCTATTATAGGGACTGGTATGGTGGACGATGATGTAAGAGTGATAACGAGGTGCTCCACGATAGACTGGTACCGTTAAAAGCTCTAGGGATTCTGGCGTTCTTTTTTGAACGTATGGATAGCCACAGATCCAGGCAAATTCAATGCCTCCAGCGGTCACGAGATCCATCACCTCTCGATATGACTTTCTGAGCACGAATTCTATCTGGCGACCCATTTTTTGTTCAAGGTATTGACTCCACTGATCGAGGAATCTGAGATTTTCTGTGAGTACTACGGCCGTTAAGCCGAATCGGATAGGCTGTTCAGCTTTAGCTGCATAAGTGGGGGGGAGCCACAACAGTAAACAAAGATAGATCAAACGCACATGGACTCCTTATTCTTGCATCACTAGTAAGCGTAACCCCTGGTTTTTTAACTGTACCTGTTTGCGATATGAAAAGTAACTCGCACACAGTATAGAAAGCCTTTCTGGAAACCTAAAGTTGAGCTCTTACGAACAATATCATCGAAGTACAAGATAATTTATTTATTATTATATTTATGGATGCTGCTTTATGATTCTCGAGACAGATCAATTGGGTTATCTATGAAGATAGTATTAGCTGCTTTTTAGTAAAGAGTGAAGTGGGTTTTCAAATTGTCCTTTTTATATCATCTGGATTGTTACCTTTCGGTAACTTAGTGTCTCCTGTCGATGATTATAACTATCTGAAATAATAAGAAAAATAAGAATAGTTACTGAATCTCTGGAAACGTTACCGTCGGGTAACAAAAGCCTTGACCATCTGTGTTGTGAAAGCATTTATTTGTGATATTTCAACTAGATGAGAATTTGGCAAGCCTCTTGCTGGATCCCTTTCCAATAATTGATAGATCAACAAATCGTTTTTTATAGCATTGGTATGGGAGGAGTGGATGACCATGAGTAGTGATAGTGGCTTTGGGTTTCATGTGACCTGGAGACTGTTATTGGTTCTATTCATTGGTGTTACTGCCGCGCTCTTAATCACTTATCAGGGGGTTGAGTATTATACCTCCCAGTCCTCGTTTTGTGGTGGTAGCTGCCACACCATGGCAGAGCAGTATGAAGCCTGGAAGAGTGATTCTCATCATAAAGAAAATAATCCAGATGGGATGCAAGCGGATTGTATCGATTGTCACTTTCTGCCGGGTGAGCATAAGTCATTGAAGGCAAAATATGAGGGCTTACGTCATCTTGCAGCTTACCTTTACGATCCTGATGCTCCACTGCCGATTCGTCCTGTTATAAAGGATGGAGCCTGTCTTCAGTCAGGTTGCCATAATCAGCATCAGTTGGCACAGAAGGAGATAGCGCTTACTGAAAATGTCCGCTTCAAACACGAGATACATTTTAGTGACAAGGCGCTTGATGGATACAAGATAACTTGTGATACCTGTCATTTCAAAACAACAGAAAAAAAACATTTCGAGGTACCGCATGAGATCTGTTTTCTCTGTCACTTGAAACTACAGAAGCCCACGCTGGAAATAGCCAAAATGGGTGAATGTTGTGAAGATGGCAGTTTTGAAAAGATCAGTTTTGCAGGCAAGCCTTCTGTCAACTTCAATGAGGGAAAATCTCGATGTGATATCTGTCATACGATCCCGGTAACCTCATTACAGAGCCAGTTGCAGGTCGATGATGACACAACGACGAAGAACCCGATTACCCATCAGACCATTCAAGAAGCGGATGTTGCCTGTGAGAGTTGCCATTTTGAGGTGGTAAAGGGTCATGGCGAAATCGAAATAGGAAATGTGGTCTCGAATGGATGTCTGACCTGTCACAACCGGAGTCAGACCCTGCTGGCATCTTCGGGGGATCAGGCTCTGATGCATGACAAACACATACCTGACAAGGCTGACTGTTTTGACTGTCATAGCGTTGTTGAACACAGGAACAGAACAGATCATCTCGATTTTGTACGGGAGGATTGTCAGCTGTGTCATGTCAATCAGCATAAATACCAGAAGCTGCTCCTCTCCGGTGAGCCTGTAGATAGTGATATTTCCGGTGCGCCACACCTGATGTACGAAGTCAATGTAAATTGTATGGCCTGCCATCTTAAAAAGGCAATAAGCCGGGGTCACGATGTAAGAACTGCTGCCGGAGATACCTGTGCTGCCTGTCATACAGAGCAACACTACAAAATGCTCGATGATTGGAAAAAACAATTGGAGAGTGAAGTCGTAAGCGCTGAAGAGGTTGAAAGTGAGGCGCTGCAACTTCTTTCCGCATCAAGAGACAGTCTAAGCAAGCAACAATTGAATCAAGCTCAAGAGATGATCGCTAAAGGGAGTGAGCTGCTCAATATTGTACGGGTCGGAAATGGCGTGCATAACAAGAAATATGCAATCACCATTCTCGATGGTGCATTTGGAAATTTTGAAGAGACTATTGAGCTAATTGAAGGTGCAGAGGTGATTGACCAGGGAGTGTCTCAAGCGCCATATACAAGTTCGGAGGTGATGAGATGAACAGGAGAGAACAAGATGAGTGATAAAAAAGCACCCGATGTCAGTCGTCGGAAGTTCCTAACGGATGCTGGAGTGGCAGCAGTAGGTGCTGCAGCAGCAGCGACACCTGGAGTGAGTCTTCAGGCTGCTGAATCCAAAAAGGCGCCGCGCTGGGCAATGGTGATGGACCTTAGGCGGTGTATAGGATGCAGGGCGTGTACAGTAGCCTGTAAATCGGAAAACAGGGTCTCCCTTGGTCGATTCAGAGCTGTAATTCAAGAAAAAACCACGGGAACTTTTCCAAATACGAAGAAGGCATTTTTGCCTCTGATGTGTAATCATTGCGAAGGAAATAAGAAAGACGGTGTTCCCCCCTGTGTTAAAGCGTGTCCTGAGTATCCTGGCGCGCGTGCCAAGTTCAAGACAGCTGATGGTAAGACCATACGTTACCGTAGTGGTGCAACTTACAAGCGACCGGATGGCTTGATCCTGATAGATAAGGAAAAGTGCATCGGTTGCGGAAAATGTATTGATGCCTGCCCTTATGGCGTTCGGTCATTTGATCCATTTGTAAAGGCCGGTGGTGATCCAAGCAAGCAGGCAGCAGACAAATGCGACATGTGCGCCCATCGTGTCGATAATGGTGTTGAACCGTCCTGTGTCAATACCTGTCAAGGACGAGCTCGAATATTTGGTGATCTTAATGATCCGGACAGTCAGGTGTCCAAGCTTGTCAAAGAGCATAATCTGGCTACACCCGAAAATGTACTGCTTCATGAGAAAGATACCAATCCTCATGTGTTTTATATCGATCCCGATAACTTGTTGAAAACACTCTATACACAACGAAAGAAGGGCAAACTGGACCATTTTGTGGATCAGATCGTGTAATCCCTGTGAGCTTGTATTGGAGAGGAATTGATATGAAAAAGTTAAATCGTCGTAATTTTATGAAACTGGCTGCAGGCAGTAGCTGTGCGATGGCTGCAGGGTTGGGCCTTAATCAAAAAGCACTGGCCGGATCAATCAAGCTGCAGGAAGGGGGGCGTGATTTTTCTCCCACTACAAAGAAGGAGCTTCAGGCAATCCCCACAGCTTGCTGGCAGTGCGTCACCCGAGATGCCATGATCGGTTATGTGGAAGATGGTCGTGTGGTGAAGTTGGAGGGCCATCCTGACTCTATACGGACCTTGGGTAAACTCTGCGCCAAGGGTCAGGCTGGCATTAATCATGTTTACTTTCCAGACCGTATTCTCTATCCGATGCTGCGTGCCGGAAAGCGTGGTGAACATAAATGGAAACGGATTTCGTGGGACGAGGCTCTGGACTTGATGGCATCGAAGCTGAAACCGCTGCTTTATGCAGGTACACCAGAGTTATTTATGTATCAATACGGGCGTCATAAGGGCAGTCAGTCTTCGATCATGCATGATTTCATGGATGCCTTCGGATCACAAACTATCGGCACTCACACATCAGTATGTGAAGGACCTAAATGGGTTGGGCAGGAGAGTCTGTGGGGCGGCATGTATGATAATTGGGACTACGATCATACCGATTTTGTGGTTAATTTCGGTTCCAACCAGTTCGAAACCCATACCAACCACATCCCAACGTCGCAGCGCCTGATCCGGGCAATGGTTGAGCGAAATGTACCGCTATATACCTTCGATGTGCGTCTTTCAAATACTGCTGCCAAGTCCACTGAATGGATCCCCATCAATGTCGGCATGGACGGTTTGGTGATGTTGTCGATGGTCAATGTCATCATGAACGAAGGCATTTTTAGAAAGGATCACCTGAAATACATGCGCGTATCACCGGATTATCATGCGACTGAAAGTGAAAAAATAGCTGCGATCAAAGAGCATGTGGCCAAGTTTACCCCGGAATATGCTGCAAAAGAGAGTGGAGTGCCGGCTGAAAAAATCAGGCAGATTGCTCGTGGATATGCAAAAGCGAAATCGGCCTGCCTTATCGGCTATCGTGGTACGGTGATGCATTATCACGGAGCAGACCAGGAGCGTGCTGCGATGTTGCTGTCGGCGATAACCAATAACCTTGACAGAAAAGGCGGTCGGATCATGGGTGTAGGTGCTGGCTGGAAACATCCTCATTCACCTAAAGCCAAAATTCAAAAAGGGCTTGATATCGTTAACGGTTTTCCCGGTGAGGCTGCTTTCCCGACCCATCAATGCAGCCAGCAGAATCTACCGATGATCAAAGATGGTCAAAATGGAAGGCCGAAAGTCTACTGGTCAAGTTGCAATAATCAAGCCTTCATTAACGGCAATAACATAGAAGCGGAAGCGGTTCTGAAAGATGAGAGCTTGATTCCCTTTTACGTGAATACAAACATTGTCTATGATGAATCGTCTCAATACGCCGACCTCATACTGCCGGATGTCACCTATTTGGAGCGATGGGATTATGAAGATATGGTGTCACCAACCGGGGTTGCAGAATACTACATACGCCAACCTCTCATAAAACCACTTGGTGAGGCGCGGGATCAGGGCGAGGTATTTTCCGGTTTGGCGAAACGGTTGGGCATTAAACTTGCGTACACAACCAAGGAAGAATATGTCCGCCAATCTTGCGAGATGACACCCGGTGTCAAGGAGGCCGGCGGTTTTGAATACATGAAGAAGCATGGGGTCTGGCACGACAAGGATGCCAAGCCAAATCATGGTTTTTATGAAGCCAAAGTGGATGTGTCCGGTGACGGGATTATTCTCGATGAAAAGACCGGCGTCTATTGGAACTATAAGAAGGCAGGGGTCACTGAGGCTGAAGCCAGAAGCAAAGGCTTTCTGGGGGTGGAGGGTGCCAAGAATGCCTATGTTGCCCAGGACATTGAAGGTACGCCGCGTAAGGCCTATCCTCCAAACACATCGTTCGTGAAATCCGGGCTGCTTGACTTCTATTCCGACAATTTCGCGTCAAAGGGATTTCCCGCATTCCCTACCTACACGCCTGTGCCTGAGCATCAGAAGATGGGCAAGGATGACTTGCATCTTACTACCTATAAGGTCGCCGTACATACCCATTCACGTACGGCTCATTGCAAGTGGCTTTCTGAGATAAAGCATGATAATCCGGCTTGGATTAATAGTAAAACCGCTGCAGAGCGGGGCATAAAAGAGGGAGATCGTATCAAGGTGGCCAGTGACCTGGGTGAGATAACCACCACTGCCCACGTTACCGAGGGCATTATTCCCGGCATCATTGCAATTTCACACCACTTTGGGCGTCAACAGTCCGGTATATACGGCTCGGGGAAAAGTTCACCCACTCCGGGCGGTGCTGCGGCTGACCCGGATGCTAACAACAAGTGGTGGGACAAACACGGCATTCATCCCAACTCGATCATTCCTAACAGTTCGGATCCGATCAGTGGTGGGCAACGCTGGATGGATACGGTTGTCAGGGTTGTGAAAGCGTAATTTTGTGTGTATCTAACCGGAGGGTTGAGATGGAAACTGACTGGAAAGCGTTGGCTGATAGTGCAAAATCAAGAAGCGATATCTATGGGCTGTTGAGCGCAGTTTTCCGGGAGGAGCCCACCGAGACCCTGATTAGACAGATGAAAGGTCCCCAATTACTGGGGGCCTTCACCAGCCTGGGTGTCAAATTAGGTGAGCGATTTTATACCGACCCTGAATCTGAGGTGGTGGAACAGTTGGCTATCGAATATAGCCGCTTATTTATAGGGCCTGGTCCGCATATATCGCCACATGAATCAATTTTTATCGACGCAGAGCATGGAGAAGCTGGCCTGTGGGGAGTGCAGACCGTTGAAGTAAAAAAATTTATCGAAACAACTGGTCTCGATTATGATTCAGGGTTCTGCGGGGTTCCCGATCACGTTAGTGTTGAGCTTGAGTTCATGCAGAAGCTGAGTGAGTGGGAGGCAGATAAATGGTTACAAGAAGATCGCAAGAGTGCAGAATACTGTCTGACTGTACAGCGTATGTTTCTGGAAAAACACCTGTTATGTTGGCTGGCCCGATTCTGTGATGAAGTAATGGATCAGGCGCAACTGCCTTTTTACCGAGCTATAGCGGATTTAACCAAGACTTATATGGAATACGAAAGGGAGAGTATTGCACCCCCAGTATCTGCTTGAATTATAGTAAAAAATAGATCTCCATGATAAGCGTGTGTCTGGACGTATTAAAATATTATGGCTGTGCTGTGTACTTGCGGTATCAGAGACCCTGTGCGGAAGTTCGAATCTGTCCTTGACCACCATACATTTCCATACCATTCGAATCAGTTCTTACCGGAAGCTATTCTGGATTAGTGCCAATAGAGCAATCACAATCTCCCTTCCTGGCTTCGGATTTTATCGTTTGCTGTGAGAAAACTGTTAGACCTTAAGGGCAGGTGATCTCAAAAGTCAGCATGCTGGAGGGGTAGTGCCTCATAATTATCTGGTCTGTCCCATACAGAAGGGACTGGATCAGCGATTCGCGTCAGAAAGACGGAGTGACAGAATGATCATTTTGTTGTGGTTGATTCGGCCAGGAAGTGTGCTTGGATATTTTACACGAACCTGATTCTTCGTATGATAAATATCTCAGTGAGTTTTGATGTCTCTCACCTGAGGCAGGCCGAAGGGTTTTTATACTAATGCTTTTGGCTGTATGAAAATCCGAACACAAGGGCCCGATATGTCGGTTGTTTTAGCAGGGAATTATGATCTCTATCTTCAGCAGAAGGAGTATGACTCAATGCCGCTTCTTACGGGAGAGACTATTTGTGATCTTAAGCGCCATTGGACTCCCGTTCATTTGGACTTTCTTACGCAAGATGTCTATGAGGTAGTAAACTGAGTAGTTCAATATAGTGGTTCACATGAAGGTGGCGATAGTGGGGTATGGCGGCAATCTCCTACTGTTCAGATCCGTCCGAAAATGGCTTTTGTGCTAACTGGTGCGTAAGATGGTTGAGATGAGTTGGTAAAGGATTTTTTTTATCAGATTTTTGATCGAGTGTTATCAGGGTTGGTTGAGTAACCGTATGTGAGGATGTATGAACCGGCAAATGGCTTTGGCTCACTACTGTGAAGATAATGTTCTTGAGTTACCTGAAGATCTGTTTGGATTGAGGGATATCAATCCGGTTCTTTTCAATAATGAATCCTCTATCTTTTATAAAGATCTGGAGTCGGATCTTGCTAACATTGAATTTCACACCCGAGTGCCCTGTATTGTCTATATCCAAGCTGGGCATGAGGTCATTACAACCTCAGAAAACCAATCGATAGAAGTTGGTCCGGGGGAGGTAATCTATCTGCCAAAGGGTCTCAATTTACATTCAGATTATTTTCACGCTGGGGATGGATTGAATGCATTTCTGTTGTTCGTCGGCTCTGATGTAATGGCCAAGTTTCTTTCTGCCGGACAGACGCCTTCAGCTGCAATGGTGAATGAAGATGCCATAGTCAAACTTCAGGCCAGCCGGGCTGTGCAGAATTATTTTTCTGCTTTTTATACGATTTATGACAGCTTGGATAATCCATCTCATCTGCTTGAGATAAAGCTTCTAGAAATATTACATTTGCTTGATATACACGACAGTGGACGGTTGCGAGCCAGTTTGTTGGCTGTTCAAAAAGGCGGCGTAAAAAGAAATATCAAACGGTTGATGGATCAATATGCAATCTCCAATCTAAGCGCAAAACAGCTTGCTGTATTGTCTGGTCGTAGTCTGTCAACTTTTAACAGGGAGTTCAAAATACTCTATGGAACCACGCCAAAACAGTGGTTGATAGAGCGGCGTATTGAACAAGCTCATGAGCTGTTATCCACCGAGCAGTGGTCAGTGACAGATACTGCTCTGCAAGTGGGTTACAGTAACGTTTCTCACTTTATAGCTGCTTTCAAGAAAAGGTATGGAAAGACCCCCTATGAAATAAAACAACAATCCTGACCAGAAAACCGTATTTTTGATGATTTATTGGTAGTTTGAGTTTGATTTGGTATTTAATCTATCTCCACAATTAATTGACTGGAGAGCTAAAATGAAAAAAAGAGTAATCATTAAATCTAAGGTGAAAGAGGGTGTTGTTGATAGGCTGATGCCATTTCTGGAGCATAACCTGTCTAATGTCAGAGGTTTCTCGGGTTGTCTGAAGGTTGGTGTGCTGTTTGATAGTGAGTCGGGAAGCATGATCTTTGATGAGGAGTGGTTGTCATTAGAGCGGCACCGGAGCTATCTGGATAGCATTGCGAACAACGGTGTTATGGATGAGTTGATCTCTTATCTTGAATCTCCTCCGGAGGTTAACTACTACGATCTTTTGGACCTATGACCAGTATGGCAGCTCAAGAGCAGTAATATCTACAAAATCAATACCCGATAGATGATTTTAAATTGACCTCGCAGCCCTGATGGCGCTGTAGAGTTACTCTTTTGAAAATAATAGAGCAAAATCCATTCAGATTGAGTGTTCAATGATGGTTGAAAATAAACTTTCGAGCATTATCTCTACTAGGGCCTGTTAACACTAATTATTTGTGTGTGACATTGAGTGTGTTGATATAGCCCTATTGTTGTTAACTGATTCTAGCTCGTAATTCCGAACAAAGCGCTTAAATAATTCGAGTTTTAATCTGCTATCGCCACCCATACTATGTCACCAGGATCAATATTCAGTTAGCGGTGGTATTTGATGGACATAAAAAGAGTATCGACAATTTCTCCGGCTGGTCTGTTAGCCAAATTGAATCAGGGTATGAACTTAGAGTTGCTTGATGTTCGAACGGCTGCTGAATACAGAGGTGGTCATATTCCCGGATCAAAACTGTTATCTCTTGATGAGATCAGCGATGAATCCCTTGCTCAGCAGCTTGGCCAGTCGATAGAAAGAGGTCTGGCCCCAACTTACCTTACCTGTAAAAGTGGTATTATTATTTTTGCCGCCCCTGATGATGCCCAAAGATTACGCAATGAGTTTCCAGTGAGTTTGCATGGGCAGAACATTCTAACGCCGAGCAGTGGCAGCAGCCTGAGACGAAATCTTGAAATCAGGTTCCAGCGCCAGCAGACCGAACCGTTGGTGGTCGCGGAATTTGAGGGCCGAGCGTTGATGAAGACCTTTGGTGAACGTGGTACAGGGGTATTTACCTCACCAACTGCTGTGGAGCGGGATGTGATCGACAAGTATCGTGTCGAGGTTGTGGGACGCTCCGACGAAATAACCGAAAGTTTCTTTGTGATATCCCCTGAACGGCATGTCAAACACCCAGCGGTCAATACCATTACTCAGGCGGCAAAAATAACCTATTCAAATAGGGTTGCTTGAAACAGGATAACAGGTTGACTCCTGTAGCAGATGTGATATTCGATTCAGGCGCAGTTCTCGATGATTTTATAGTATTCGATATTCAGGCTGGTAATGTCCTTGTATTTGAAAACCAGGCGGTCGCCGGATATCTCGTAGAAACGAAGTGCCTCACCGGGCTGCTCGGCTTGCTCCTCAATCGGTGTCTCATCTGCAATCAGTTGGCGTCTGACCACGGAGGATAAAATGATACGGTCGAGATTTCCTGAGTCTGTGAGGTAGAAATCCTCCAGGATTCCATAGTAGAGATAGGTTGCTTCGACCTGTTTTACAGTGACCGCAAGCTTCACGAAATCCGCCTCGTCCCCTTCATCGTTGAAGCCTTTCAAGAGATAGAACCAGGGGGTATCAAAGCGAAAAAAATCGCTCAGTAGAGGGTGCCGATCGAGTTTCAGTTTGATTACCAGTTTTTGTGCAATCAGGCCAAACAGATAGGAGCCAATATAGATCGACATCAAATAGGTGATGAAGCCGGGCATGTGCACGGCGGAGCGGTCAATGGCTAGCTCAAGCAGGTCACCTCTTGCGGCGGTAAACAGGGTCAGAAACACCTGATAATCGATTGATATCGGTGTGATCAGGTTGGTCAGTTTCAGCCAGAGTGCGTGAAGGAAGATGGCCAGGATCAGACTTTTGACGGTTTCAGAGGTAAACGGCCGGTTATCCAGCTGGGTTCTTTCCGATCTCGTGAAGGCGCCACGGAAGATGAAGCCGGGTAGGATCAGCAGAAACGTGAGTAGTGCGGGAAATGCTACGTTCACAGTATCAAACTGCGAATCAGCTTATCGGGTCTTTTTGTTGTTTCGCACGGGTACGATGCGCAGTTTTACAGCGCCATTTTTGAGCGTATCGGATTTACCCGCAATCCACTCCTGAAAGGCATCCGGGTTGGTTTTTTTCAGCTTACGATAGTTGTCTGATTGCAATGCTTTCATAAAACGGCTTTCCTGATTTCAGCCAGAGGTCGTCCTGTGGCTAGTATAGCGTTTAATCCTGGTGAACAGTAACTCGGGCTCAGGCAGCTCCACCATAAATGGTGACGGATTCAGCATATTTAACCACAGCTCGCTTATGGATAATCTGCTCCGATGAAGTTTGACCGTTCCGGTCCCTGATATATAGCATCGCCGCCCAGGGTCTTCTCCCACATCTCCTGATCCTCGAGTTATTCAGCCCTGAGTCGCAGGGTGGTGGTCGGGATTCTCAGGTCATGGGATACCTCAGCGAGGCATCGATACACTCCAATACTCATTTTTTTCTTAGTTGACTATCACTAAATTGTTAATCATAAGTACCACCAAAGAAGTACAAAATGAGACACTCTGTTGTGAATATGCAACATTGTGAATATTTTGAAAAAAGAAATTTTCGGAGGCAGTGTATCTAGAGGTAAAATAATACAATAATATCAATATGATAATAACTATATTGATAAAGATAATACTAAATATTGAAATATGTTGCGTTTTTGTTTCGGCATGTCTCATAATGTATTTACGCAACAGGATGTTGCATTTTACACAATAACATTCTTGTAAAGCGGAGGATTGAAATCCATGAAGAAATTCATACTTGCAACAGCAGTTGCAGCTGTCTGTGCTTCACCGATGGCGGCAACAGCAGGAAACACCGTATATGGAACGTTGAGTTACTCGGTTAACAGCGTCGATCAAGATACGGCTGGTGGGCAGGATGGCCTGAGTGGAGAAGACAACGTCTCATTGCTTGGTGTCAAAGGTTCGTTCGGCGATACAATCAAGGCCTTCTATCACTTGCAGACCGGTGCGCCATCTGATGCCGACGGGTCCGGGCGTGCATTCAGGCAGCGTTTCTATTTCGGCGGACTGAGCGGTAGCTTCGGTAAGGTCGCCTATGGGCGAATGACTAATGCCTACAAATTCCCCGGCTTTGCCATGGATCCTTTTTATAATCTCTCACATGTCAACGCTGGCGGTAGTGTGGCATTTGGTGGTGCTACCTACGGTCTGTCACCCGCGACTAACGGTTTTACCGATAATGCCCTGCAGTACACTAGCCCGGCATTGGGTGGTAGTTTCACTGTGAATGCAGGCGTCTATATCGACGATAGCAACGAAGATGAACATGGATACAATTTTGGCGGTCAATGGAAGGCGGACAACTTCAACGTTGGTGTGCAGTTCGCATCTAACGGCGATGTCGGCACCGTTCCCAATGTGGTTGCTGATGGAGATGCCGTACGCGTGTATGGTGGATACAAGGGCGACAGCTGGAGCGTCGGTCTCTCCTATGAATCGGTCGACCTCAGTACATCAGTTGAGGATGTTGGTTATCTCTACCTCGTTGGCCGATACAAGGTAACCACCACAACTGAGGTTATTGGCTCCATCGGCTCAGTGGATGATGGTCCTGCGGAAGGTACAGGCTTTATGGGCGGTGTATTCCATACCATCACAGACAATACTCAGATCTATGTAACTTATAGTGCTGCAAGCATTGAGCCTTCCGGCGGAGCGGACAAAGATCCTTCCGTGTTTGCTATCGGTGCGAAGCATAAGTTTAAGTTTGGTGGTAGTTAAATCTGAAATAGTTTAATCTCCGGGGTAGATCAAGGCTGTCGGGTTCGTCCCGTCAGCCTTTTTTTTCTGTACTCAGTTCGAAAGCTCCCTTAACACTTTCTCGACACGCTCAAGTGAGATGTCATCTCTTATTGGAATGGCAGTCTGATCGCCCTTTTCCATTTTTGCGAGTATCAATTTGCGGTCACCTGGCTTTCTGTCTTTAAGCTGACCGATAATCTCCCGTTGGATCGAGCCTTTTACGATTGCTACGCCATCTCCGTACAGGATATATTTCTTGCCCGTTTTCAATACTTCAAGGCCTTTTCGCCCGATTGCAAACTTAACATCCTGGCATGCTATTGGTGCGAAACCGTATAGATCCTCTTCACCAATCTGAACGCACTCTTCTCTCGTGTAGTTCAGTGAATCCTGGGTCAGCTGGATATCGTGTCCTTTAATCGCGATTTTAAGGAACTGTTCGATATCTTGAGCGCTACTACTTTCCATAGATCGGATTTGCCTTGGTTGCTGTGCATCTTCGTCAGCTTTTTTCTCTGCAGGTGTTGCCATTTCGGTCTTGTCGCCTGGTGTCTCGTTGCTGCCAGGAGGCGCTATTGAAGTACAGATTTTCGTAATCTGATCAGTTGAGAAACCTTTACCCAAATAGTATTCCACATCACTGCGAGTGCAGGCTGCATAGGATTGATTAATACTGACGATCAAGGCCAGAATGAAAAAAAAGAATTTTGTAACAACCCAGAACTGTGTATTCATCTCAACCTCTTGGCACCCTGTTTATTGTTAGCATCTTCGAAGTTTACACAAACCGTGTAAATGTGCCCACTTCATGCGCGTGATGTGACAATTTCTGTCTTATTGAAAATTATGATGGCATTGCACAAGGCTTTATTCACTGGTGTATGTATTTTCCGTGCAATGATTTGAGCCAAGGCGATGAAGAGTTTCAGTATCAAAAGTCTGTTAAAATCGTGTCGCTTCAGGCTACCTATCTTTGCAATGTATAACTTCCCTGCATGACATCAAAGGGGGACTTGTCGTGCCGTTTGTCCAGGTGAAAAGGAAGGCCAAAGCCAAGGCCAGTAATGAACCATTCGGATTCAAAGGGGCCTGTTAGCTGTAAAAATAGCGGCCGAACCTGAGGGGGGAAGAAGGTCTACTGCAACATATAGTGGGCTACTCGGTCAGCTGCCGCATTGCCATCGGGCCATCGCAAGGGTGTAAGGTGTTTATACTGCTGACATTTCCGAATTGGTGAAGGTGCCACGGAAGATGAAGCCGGGCAGGATCAGCAGAAACGTGAGTAGTGCGGGAAATGCTACGTTCACAGCATCAAACTGCGAATCAGCGTATCGGATTTACCTGCAATCCACTCCTGAAAGGCATCCGGGTTGGTTTTTTTTCAGCTTACGGTAGTTGTCTGATTGCAATGCTTTCATAAAACGGCTTTCCTGATTTCAGCCAGAGGTCGTCCTGTGGCTAGTATAGCGTTTAATCCTGGTGAACAGTAACTCGGGCTCAGGCAGCTCCATCATAAATGGTGACGGATTCAGCATATTCAACCATTGCTTGCTAATGGGTGATCTTTCTCGATTGAGTTGTTGGTATGTAACCGGCTGAAAAACAGAATTTTATTTGTTATGTTGTTTTTCTGACAGATTGAGCGCCAGGGTTACCCGCAATCCGCCTTCCGGGCGGTTTGCCAGTGTCAGTTCGCCCCCATGAGCGAGTATGATGCTGTTGGCTACGGCCAGCCCCAGTCCGGTTCCACCGGTTTCCCGGCTGCGTGAAGCTTCTAGGCGGAAAAAGGGTGTCAATACCGCTTCCAGCTGATCGTCCGGAATGCCTGGACCGTTGTCGTCAATATGGATGGTGACCCGGTCCGGCCTGGTGGTGAGACTGGCGACCACGGTCTCGCCATATTTCAAAGCGTTATCAATCAGATTATTGAGTGCCCTTCGCAATGAAACCGGTCGGCAGATGAAGTTAAACCGTTCCGGTCCCTGATAGTTGGCATCACCGCCCAGGTCGGCATGGTCATCGATCAGGCTCTGCAGTAGAGCCGCGAGATCGGTGGTGCGAGCCTGTTCATCTGCGGCTTCGTCGCGGGCGAAGCTTAGGGTGTCGGAGAGGATCGCTTCCATCTCAGTGAGGGTGGCCAGGGTCTTCTCCCGCATCTCCTGGTCATCGATATACTCAGCCCTGAGTCGCAGGGTGGTGATCGGGGTTCTCAAGTCATGGGATACCGCGGCAAGCATTCGTGAGCGATCACTGATCTGTTTCTGTAAACGCTGCTGCATCAGGTTGAAGGCGTGGATGGTTTGGCGTACCTCCCGCGGACCCTCTTCTGGAATGGGGGATTGTGGTTGACCGAGGCCGAAGCGCTCGGCGGCATCGGCCAGCTGAGCCATGGGGCGAGCCATGCGTCGGGCAATCAACAGGCCGATGACAACAAGCAGGGCTAGCAGTATTAATAAACCCTGAAGGGTAGCGTTGGCCCAGGGCGGAGCATCCTTGAAATCGATGGTGCGAAAGTTTATCCATAGATCATCCCAAAGGAGGATGGAGATATTGATCGTTTTTAGCCCCTTGCCCGCCCGGAATCTGAGTTGATCCTCTCCTCGGTGGTGTTTGTCGCGCCCATCGAAGTCGACCCTGACCCGGATTGCCGAGTGGTCGCGTATGCCGGTTGTACGGCCTATATGGCGGGCAATCTTTTTTTCCATGGGGTGTCTTGGGGGGTGGCTTACCCAGGGTGTCTCCTCAAGGCTGATCTGCTCACCCTCTTCGGTGACCCGTTGAATGATACGGCTGCGCTCCTGATCATCCGCGTCGCTGAGTAGACGGGTCAGGGTGGCCACCCGTTGCAGAGTGCGGAACAGATTGTGCTCATCGAAGCGTGCTTTACGTTCATCCTGCACCAGGATCGCGCTGCTGATCATCATCAGCAGTGTTGCACCGACTAGCAGCGCCAGGGTTCGCCCCGCCAGGGTGTCAGGCCAGAGACGCATTGTTGTTCTCTACCTTGGCGGCAAAAAGATATCCGCCGCCACGTACGGTCTTAATGATCTGCGGATTGCGGGGTTGATCGCGCAGCTTGCGCCGCAGTCGACTGACCAGCGTATCGATCGCCCGGTCAAAAGCACGCGCCTCACGTCCTCGCGCCAGATCAAGCAACTGGTCCCGTGATAGCACCCGACCAGGGCGGGTGACAAAGGCCATCAGCAGGGTGAACTCGGCGGTGCTCAACGGTACCAGGGTCTGTTGCGGATCGGTCAATTCACGGGATGCCGGTCGCAGTGTCCAGCCAAGGAAATTCAGTTGTTGCGGCAGCTCCTCCCGGCTGACTTTGGGCATTGTGCCCATGCGCCGCATCACAGCTTTGATGCGTGCCAGTAACTCTCTGGGATTGAATGGTTTTGCTAGATAGTCGTCTGCGCCCATCTCCAGGCCGATAATCCGGTCGGTCTCTTCACCCATGGCGGTCAGCATGATGACAGGGGTATTCGACTCGGCGCGCAGGTTACGGCACAGGGTCAGGCCATCTTCACCGGGCATCATCAGATCAAGCACGACCAGATCAATCGCTGCGTCCTGCAGGCGCTTCTTCATCTCGACGCCATTCGATGCGGTGGTGATGCGATATCCATGATCCGTGAGAAAACGTTGCAGCAGGGTGCGAATCTCCTGGTGATCATCAACAACGAGAATGTGGGGTTGGCTATCCATGTGCTCAGTTTAAGGCAAGCGTTGACAGGCGGAAAGGAAGTTTGTGACAGATTGTGTCAAATCCAGGGATTGTCATGGGCTGTTACAAATCTATCGTTGGTTGGCACGGGGGCGACACATGCAGGGTCTTAAATAGTAGTCGTCAGTAAGACAAAGCAACCAATCAATGAGGATAGTGAAATGAATAAAGGTTTAAAGGTTAGTATCGTTTCTGCGGTTATTGCCACATCAGGACTGTTTGTTCTTGCTTCCAGTGCCGATGCCGGTTGGGGAGGTAAAAGAGGTCAGTGTGATCGTGGCGATATGATGGGAGCTCCCGGAATGATGCAGGGTAAGGGCAAATTCGGGCCAGCGATGGAGCGGGAGTTGGATCTGACTGCGGAAGAGGCGAAAACTCTGGTATCCGCGCGCCTGATCATGCGCGGTAATGATCGCTTGAAGGTGGGGCAGGTGACAGAGAAGGATGGGGATACCTACCTGGTGGATATTGTTACCGTTGATAATTCACTGGTGCGTCAAATTGAAGTTGATCGTGACAATGGTCTGCCACGCGGCGGCTTCAAACGTTAACCGGTTGTTAAGCGGTACGGGGTGGCATCACGCCACCCCGATAACCTTCACCTGGAGTTCAAAGGGATCTCTGATCAACGCTCTTTCGCCATCCCGGCAAGTACCAAGGTTTGGAAAAACCCTGTGTCTGGATGACGGGTGGGTCAGAGAGTATCTGGAATGAATCATGATGTAGTGACCCGCTGTGGCGGGATGCAGGATAGAGAGAGTCTATTGACAATGAAGAATCTGAATACCCGTAAATGGTCAACGCCACTGATCATCGGAAGCGGCCTGGTGGTGGCGGTTTCCGGTGTGCTGATGTTTTTTGGTCTACATAATCCAATCCAGCTGGCACATGAGTGGGTCGGTATGGTGTTTGCCATAGCGATCGGGTTGCATGTGCTTCACCACTGGGGTGGGTTTAAAAAGTACTTTGCTCAACCCATGGCGTTGAGTCTGGTCGGGTCGGTGGCTCTGGTCAGCAGTGCCTTTATATTTTTATCCTTTACCGATGCCGGTGCCAGTCCAATGATGAACATTGTGATGAGTATTGAGTCTTCGCCGGTTGATGAGGTTGCGCCGTTGCTCAACGAGACCCCCCGGAGTGTCGTGATCCGTATGGAGGCAGCTGGTTTCAAAGTGGAGGGCAGTGCAGACACGATTCTCGAAATCGCTAACGCAAATGATCGTGAGCCCCGTGCGTTAATGGAGTTGTTGTTCAGTCAGAAGAGCTCTTGAATCATCAAGCGCCATATGGGGGGGAACACCCCCCCCTGGATGCGAGTTCTTTGAGCTATGGTTCCATCTGGTCACTGAGCAGCTGATGAATGGTCGGGACTGTTTTGTCGCTCTGTTTTGTTGTTCATAATCTATGGCCTATCCGCCTGTTTCAGTAGTTTTGTATGGTTCCGGTAGATCTGGCTCTGTTCAGGGAAATAGGCCAACATCACTGCGGCGTATCGATCGAAAGGGTTCTCGATGCGTCTGATTTTTTTGCGCTGGCGGATGTCAAGATCATAACTGTTGTAACGAACCGTGAACGGCACGGGAAAGTCAGTGCCAAACAGGATTTTGTGGTGAACGGTGGTTTGTTGGGAAAGGTGCCGCAAAGCACGGGCACGCAGTGGCGCCAGTATGGCCGAGATATCCGCGTACAGATTGGGCTGGCTGTCGAGCATCTCCAGCAGTGTAAAATAGTCGGCGTCGAAGTGGTCCGGGTTTTTTGACAGATTTCTCCAGGGTTGTAATTTGTGGTGGAAGCGACCGAGCCCCATATGGGCGGCAATTACTGTCACGCCAGTGGCCAATGGCAGATGCAGCATATCGGCCCTTTCAAAGGCAGTGTGAGAGCTGATGCTGTATTCGCTGCCAATGTGGATGATCAGTGGCAGCCGGTGCTGCTTCAGCTTTTCGTAATAGGGGATCCAGCGCTCCTCATTCAAGTCGACACCCCAGTAATTTTGCAGAAACTTGGCGCCCTGAAAGCCCAGTTCCACTTGCTCGTCAATCAACTCAAGAGCGTTGGGTCGTTTCGGGTTTATTGAAAAGAAGGGAATAAACTGATCCGGATATTGGGTAGCGACCTGGAGAACATCCTGGTTCATGGCGCAGACGGTTTTATCCCGCGCCGTCTCCCGGCCATGATCATCAAAACAGGCATCGACACCGAACAGGCAGGTTTTGTCCACTGTTTGTGATTGGCTGATCGAGTTTGCCATCGCTGCGATATAGGTCTGATAGGGGTTGTCTCTCAATCGAGTCGGATCGACACCGAGGCTCCTGGCAAAAAAGCGCACGGCTATTTTGTCGTAAGCTCTCTGGAAGCTGACTGCGGGATTTAGGAGATGAGTGTGGATGTCTATAGTTTTCATTGGGTTAGGGTCTGCTTGGTCTGATTTTCCTTATCATTGAAAGCATATTTACCGGCTCTCAATCAAAGCGTCAACCAGCTCACCGGTGCAGCACAATCCATTCTCTTAGGATCCGGAGCTGTTGTTTGCTAAGCCCTTGTCGTTAAAGGGTGAACAACCAGCGCCGATAACTTCATTTATAGGCTTTTTTATTGATGCTGGCCCTGGCCGGCCTGATTTTTTCAGAATGTTTAAATCTATGCTTAATCATCCAGGCTGTAAGCGGATGTGGTTTTCCAGACGGATCACTCTGCTGTTTCTGTTAATACTTGCCTGGAGCGGCCCACTCTTGTCGGCCAATAATCTGCAACAGACTGACAGTGATTACCAATCCGTTGTTCTGCAGCTGAAGTGGAAGCATCAGTTTCAATTTGCCGGATACTATGCAGCCAAGGCAAAGGGGTATTACAGAGAGTTGGGTCTGGAGGTGGAAATCAGAGAGCATCAGGGACGCGCCCCGGTTGAAGTGATGCTAGACGGTGAGGCGGATTATGCCGTCAGTGGGGCGGATGCATTGATTAAACGGGCCAATGGTTATCCGGTGGTGGCCCTGGCGGCAATCTATCAGCACAGCCCCTACGCCTTATTGGTGAGAGGCGATTCAGGTATTCACCAGGTTTCCGATCTGGCCGGGCGACGGGTGATGATCGGCAGTGGCAGGCAGGATGCTGCACTCCATGCGATGCTGAAAAGGGGCGGGCTTACCAGCGATGACTATGTACGTCTGCCCAGCAGTTTTGATGCGAATTCATTGGTGGCCGGTGAAACTGATGCGTTCAATGCTTATATGACTGATCAGGGGTTTCTGCTGGGTGAGGCGGGTGTGGCACCCCGATACATCATACCGAAGGATTATGGTATCGACTTCTATGGCGATGTGCTGATTACGACCGAGCAGCAGATCAGTGAAAACCCAGAGCAAGTAGAAAACTTCCGCAACGCCACGCTCAAGGGTTGGGCCTATGCGCTGGCTAATCGGGATGAGATCGTTGATCTGATACTACAGAAGTACAATACCCAGGGTATGTCCCGTGCCCATCTTGTCTATGAAGCTAATCTCTCCAAAGAGTTGATTCAGCCGTTGTTGGTAGAGGTCGGCTACATGCACCCTGAGCGTTGGAGGCAGATCCATGAAATATTCATTGAATTGAATTTTCTCGGTGAGAACAGCCGTATCGAAGGGTTGTTATATCAGGCAAGATCCCCCATACCAGACTGGTTGAGCTGGAGCTATGAAAATTATATTTTTGTCTTAATTGGCGTGCTTACAACTGTCGGTTTGCTGTTATCGATGGCCATCGTCAGACTCAAGCTGCTGGTCAGGAAACATACCGCTGAACTGATCGAAAAAGAGCGTGGATACAGAACAATATTTGATGCCGCACCGGAAGGGATGTGGGTCATTGATCCTGAACGTAAGACGCTCGATGTCAATGAGCGATTACGAGAGCTGCTGGGTTATAGCAAAGAAGAGATGCAGGGAAAAACCCCAATGGAGTTTGTCGACGAGGCAAACAAACTGATTTTTATTGAACAAACAAACAAGATCAGCAAAACCGATAGGCGCAGTTACGATGTTGAGCTTCAGCATAAGGATGGCTACAACATACCAACCCACTTCAGTGCAGTTACCTTGAGGCAGCAGGATGGGAGTGTGTTCTCCTCGATCGCCTTTGTTGAGGATATTACGGAGCGTAAAAGACTGGAGGCGGAGTTACGAGCCGGTGAGCAGAATCTGCGGCGTCTGATCAATTCACAGCCGGCTTGTGTCAGTACCATTGGAAAAGATGGTGAGTTGCTCAGTATTAATCCCAAAGGGCTTGAGATCATTCAAGCGGAATCATTGGATCAGCTCCCAAAGACTATACTTTTTGATTTGATTGATGAGCCTTATAAGGAGGCGTTTGAACAGATCAATCAATTGGTATTTGATGGTCAGAGCACATCTTTGACGTTCAGTATTACCGGTTTGAAAGGCAGGCATATCTGGCTGGAAACCCATGCGGTACCGATCATGGATTCTGAAGGTGCGGTTATCGAGCACCTTGGGTTGACCCATGATGTGACCGATCGTCTTAATATGGAGATGCAGGTTTACCAAGAGCGTGAGTTTTTGCAGACAGTGATCGATAACATCACAGACGCGGTGATGGTGATCGATACCGATCTGCAGATTCAATTGTTGAACAAGAGTGTCAAGCGGGTGCTGAAGGGATTTGGTTTTGAGCGTGAACAACCAAAGTACTACTTTGATCTGCCATTTGTTTCATACCCAGCAGATGGATCTGATGCTCAGAATTGTCCTGTTCACCGGGTACTTGAAAACGGGCGTCAGGCCAGTGCAATCTTGTCCCGGCCCTTTTCATCAAACAGTAGTAGTTTGAAGCGGGTGGAGGTGATCGCCTCTCCTTTGCTGAACAGTGATGGCACTCTACGTGGCGTTATCGAAGTGGCCAGGGATATCACTGAGCATCTTGAGCTCTTGGATGAGGTTAAACAGCAAAAGGACAACCTGCAACATCTCGCCCACCATGATTCACTGACCAATCTGCCCAACAGAGCACTGTTTCTGATGCGCTTACAACAGGCGATCAGTAAAGCAAAACGTAGCAACACTCAGCTGGCGGTGCTGTTTGTCGATCTGGATCGATTCAAAGAGATCAACGACAGTCTTGGCCATGCAGTTGGCGATATGGTCTTGAAAGAGGTTGCCAAGCGTTTTTCAGACAGTGTGCGGGAAGAGGATCTGTTGGCTCGGTTGGGAGGCGATGAATTCACTTTCATATCCGAGGGCCTGAACAAACCACAGCACGCGGCAATTGTGGCACAGCAGATTATCCACTCTCTGGAGCTGCCGTTTGAAATGGATAATCATCAGTTCTTTCTTACCGCGAGTATCGGCATCAGCGTCTATCCTCAGGATGGCCGAACCGCAGACACCCTGCTGCGCAATGCGGATGCGGCGATGTATAAGGCCAAGGACGAGGGTAAGAATACATTCCAGTACTATACCGCTGACATGACCGAGCAGGCCTTTGAGAGAATATTTCTCGAATCAAGTTTGCGACGGGCATTGGTCGAGGATCAATTGGTCGTCTACTACCAACCTCAATATGCTACAGCCGGTGGTGACCTGATCGGTGTGGAAGCCTTGGTACGTTGGATGCATCCCGATATGGGTATGGTTTCACCTTCGAGATTTATCCCATTGGCTGAGGATACCGGCCTGATCATTTCATTGGGTGAGCAGGTGTTACGAATTGCCTGTAAGCAGATGGCAAGTTGGAATGAGCAGGACATAGCGCCAAAGAGGTTGGCGGTCAATCTCTCGGTAAAACAGATAAGCAGTGCTGAACTTATACCGACCATCAAAACCATACTGGAAGAGACAGGGTGCCGGGCTGAGTGGCTTGAGTTTGAGGTGACTGAAGGCTTCCTGATGAAAGACCCTGAGGCATCAGTTTCCATACTGCAGCAGTTGCGAGATCTTGGTGCGGACCTGGCGGTGGATGATTTTGGGACAGGTTACTCATCGCTGGCGTATCTGAAGCGGTTTCCATTGACACGGCTGAAAATTGATCGTTCGTTTATACATGATGTGCCTGGAGATGGTGATGATGTGGCAATAACTCGTGCGATCATTGCAATGGCCAAGAACCTGAATCTGAATGTGCTGGCAGAAGGTGTGGAGAACGAGGAGCAGAGAAGCTTTCTGGTGGCTGAGGGCTGTAATGATGCCCAGGGTTTCTATTTTGGGCGGCCGCTATCCGCTGCAGATACCAGTAAACTATTGATCAAGGAAAAAGCTAGCGCCAGTAACTCCTCTGCTTCGGATCTGTCTGATCCGTTACGCGGTTAGTCCGCTTCTGATGCCACTAGGCCTTCGTCAGTTACCGCCATTGAGCCAGGTTTGATCTTTCTTGGACTGATCAAGCCTGGCTGTTTGCACGCAGGGAGAAGCGCTTCCTGGAACTCTTGCTCGGTATTAGCATCATACTGCTATTCCGGCAAATAAACCGTCTACTCTCCTGGCATCAAACTTGCCCTCGATGTCGACAGGCCCAGTATGGCAAAGAGTGAACTCATCGATTGGTGGGTGAGCCGGAGCTTTGTGAATATTTGTCGGCTCGGGATAGAATGGCTCAAGTCACAGATGGATATTTGATATGCTGTGGTTGCTCTGGCCGACAGTGTCAATCCAGGTGCCTGTTGCTCTCAAGTGATCAAACTGGGTCCAGGCTTTTCAAGTGCGCTCTTATTTACTCAAAGGTTAGTTTTAAAACTTTTCCGCTCAGCTTCTGCAATCCTTATGCGAAACTCAATTTTTATACTGGTCTTGCTGGCGATCCCAGTAAACCTCTATGGTCTGGAAGTTGCGGTTAGTGTTAAGGGATTGGAGTCACAGTTGCGGGACAATGTGCTGGTATACCTCTCTATCGAACAGGAAAGGTCCCGCTCCTCGTTGACTGAGGCCAGGCTCCGTCTGCTGCATGGGAAGGCGGAGAGTGAGATACGGGAAGCGTTGAAACCATTCGGTTTTTTTAAGCCCAGCATCATCAGCAAACTGGCGCAGCAGGAACAGAGGTTTCAAGTGACTTATACCGTCGAGTCAGGCCCGGCGGTGAAAATAGACGAGGTTGATTTCCGGGTTTCCGGTGAAGGCAGTAAGGATCCTCGGGTGAGCAAGGTTTTTCCTCTGAAAACCGGCGATGTGCTGGATCAAAGTCTTTATGACAGGGCTAAGCAGTCTTTACTGTCCGATACCATCGAGCAGGGCTATCTGGACGCAAAATATCTGCAACACAGAATTGTGGTGGATACGGCAAGTGATACGGCTAGCATAAATCTACATCTGGATACCGGTATGCGGTTACGTTTCGGTGAGGTTCGATTCAATCAGGATGTCATGGATGCTGACTTCCTGGGCCGCTATGTGCCTTTCAATACAGGTGACCCGTTCAGTCAGGAGGCGCTGCTCAATCTGCAGGGGCAATTGACCGACAGCGAATATTTCAAACGAGTCGAAGTGATCAGTCGTCGGGATCAGGTGGAGGGGGATCGGGTGCCGGTGGATATCAATCTCAAGCCCAACAAAAAGAACCGCTACCGGATCGGTCTGGGCTACTCCACTGACACCGGGCCGAGGTTGACCCTGGACTGGAAGAACCGCCGCATAGGCCGCCGGGGCCACAGAATGCGTACCGAGTTTCAGATATCGGAGCCGATCAGCAGTCTAAGCACTGAGTATGTCATCCCCCTTGAGCGGCCCACCGAAGACTATCTGCGTCTGGGTGCTTCCTATGAGCATTTCAACTCCGACACCAATCAGGGGGACCGGGCGTTAATTAATCTCACCCACTCAGTGAGCCTGGATCGAGGCTGGCGACGCAGCCTGGGGCTGGAGTATACCCGTGAGGACTTTAAAGTCGGCAATCGGGAGGGTAAATCAAGACTGTTGGTACCGAGTGTGGATTGGCTACGCATCAAGAGTGACGGGAAACAGCGGATTAAAAGGGGCAAACGTCTGAATTTTCGTATCGAGGGTGCTTCAGATGCCGTGATGTCGTCTACCAGCTATTTCCAACTCTATGCCAGTGGCAAGGATATCCGTGCTCTGGGTGATGGGGCGTGGCGCCTGCTGAGTCGGGTGGAGTTGGGGGCAACCTGGGCGCCAGACTTCTCGGATGAGTTACCACCAAGCAAGCGCTTCTTTGCCGGTGGTGATAACACGGTGCGGGGGTTTGGGTATCAGGATCTGGGGCCTGAAGATAGCGAAGGCGATGTGATCGGCGGGCGCTATCTTGCTGTGGGCAGTCTTGAGATCGATCGCCACATCAGCGGTAAATGGAGTGGTGCTCTGTTTGTCGATGCGGGTAACGCCTATGATCAGGATTATGATTCGGAAACGGCTTATGGGGTTGGTTTGGGTGTGCGCTGGCAATCTCCGGTTGGGCCGGTTCGTTTCGATGTTGCTTCCGGCCGGGTTGAGGACGAGCAGCACTGGCGTCTGCATGTTGTGGTAGGGCCTGAATTGTGACCCTCTTTAGAGCGATTGCCTTGTTGATCGGTGGCCTGCTGCTGCTCTGCCTGTCACTGATTCTCTACATTGGCATGAGTCAGGATGGCGCCAGGCGCCTGATTGACCAGGCCCAACCCTATCTGCCTGGAAAACTGAGTGTCGAGTCCATCGAGGGGCGACTCGCCGGACCCTTGTTGATCGAAGGGTTGTGCTATCAGCAGCAGGATGGGCTGAAGTTCTGTAACGAGATTTTCAAGTTCGATTGGCGCCCATGGTCACTGTTGAAAGGGCGCCTTGAGATCACAGAACTGCTGTTCAGCGATTCGGCCCTCAGCCTTCCTCAAGGTGAATCCTCTGATCAGGGCAGTACCCCCTATCAGGGTGTGATGCTACCCCTGGAGATCACAATTGAGCGCTTTTCCAGTAGTCGCTTCCAGCTCACAACCAGCTCGGATGGTGAGCCCCTGGTAGTTGATCACCTAAAGTTCAGGGCGACTACCGAAGATCAACATCTGTTGATCAGTGATCTTGATTTCAAGGGGTTCTCGGCTGAGCTGCTGGTTGATGGCCAGGTCGGGCTTGATCGAAGCCTGCCCCTGTCGCTAACGCTGGAGTGGCGCTACAGCCTGCCTGAAGGCGCTGTGATCGCTGGAGCTGGTGAGATCAATGGCGATGCGGAAAGTCTCCAGCTGCAACAAAAACTGCAACCACCGATTGCCAGTAATCTTCATATCGATCTGCATGATCTGTTCGGTGACATCAACTGGCAGGCCGTGCTGGCTGTTGATCAGATCGATCTGGCTGAATTCGTTGCCGATTTTCCTGCCACGCTGGGTGGCAGGGTCGATGCTCAGGGGGATCTGCAACAGCTGTCGCTGAACGGGGATATCCAACTTGATGAACCTGGGCTCGGTAAGCTGTCCAGTGAGCTGTCAGCCAGCTACCAGGGTAACAGAGTTGAAATAGCCAAACTGAAGCTGACCAATCCCAATGACCTGCAGCTTGATGCCCGGGGCCACTATCGGCTTGACGATGGCGTGCTGGCCGCAAGCCTACACTGGCAACAGCTGACCTGGCCACTGACTGGTGAGGCGGTGAGTGTGGCCAGCGAGCAGGGAGAGCTCGAACTCAAAGGCAGCCTCGATCGGTATGTCTACGAGTTGAATATGGCCTTCGATCTGCCTGATCTACCAGCAGCTGAGATCCATGCGGATGGCCACGGCACTCTGCAAGCCATCACGCTGGCGCAGATGAGCTTGCGTCAGGAGGATGGCCTGATCAATGGTAAAGGCTCTTTCGACTGGTCAGATGTACTGAATTGGCGGATGGAACTTGTCGCTGAGGATTTCAATCCGGGCATTTTGCATCCGGCATTTCCGGGGAAGCTGGGCTTTCGCCTGAGTAGTCAGGGCAAGCTGCACAATCAGCAGCCTCAGGGAGTGCTGCAGCTCGATGCTCTCAAGGGCCGTTTGCGTGACTACCCGGTGCTGGGTGAAGGGGAGATAACCTTTGCTCAGAAGCAGGCGATCATCAAGGATTTAAATCTGCAGAGTGGTCCGAATCAGATCACGGCATCCGGTAGTGTCGGTGATCAACTGGGGCTTGACTGGTCGATGGCCGCCCCGGATCTGGGAGGATTCTGGCCAGGTCTTTCCGGTGAACTGAATGGTCAGGGGAAGTTGCAGGGTACTCTCCAGTCGCCACAAATATCGGCCCAGCTGTCCGGGCAGGACATCGCTTATCAGAGTTATGCCCTGCAGCGGCTTGCCGGGGAGTTGGTCTTCGGCATGGGGCAATCCCAACCAGTCAAACTTCAGCTTGATACCAGTGGACTTGCTCTGGCTGGCAGAGAGTGGGATGCCTTGACGGTTGATCTTGACGGCCAGGTTGAGACGCATCAGTTGAAGGTGGCTCTGAGCGGGCAGGAGGCGCCACAGCTGGCACTGATGATCGATGCCGGTCTGGATTCTGCAGGACGCTGGAAGGGGCGATTGCAGCAGCTCCGTACGAAGTCAAAGGAGCTTGGCGAATGGCAGCTCGAACAGGCAGCGGATTTCCAACTCGGGGAGAGGGAGCAGTATCTGGAACCTTTTTGTCTGGTTGCTGGTGAGAGTCGGCTGTGTGGTGAGTTTGCAAAACACCCGAGTGCGGATTGGCAATCTCAACTGCAACTTGAAAAATTCAATCTGCAAAGGCTGGAGGCCTGGGCCCCTGGCGGTACGAAACTGAAGGGATTGTTAGGGTTTGAAGCGGAACTTAATGCCAACAACGCCGGTGAGATTGAGGGCCGGGTCGATCTGAAACTGGCCCAGGCAGGACTTGGTTTCGATTATCAGGATCAGCTGCACGAGGTCGATTTCTCCGGCAGTCGTTTAACGGCCAGGCTCGATGCCAAAGGCGGAGCGGCTGAGCTGGAGATGCCTTTAAAGGAGCTTGGCGGAATCAATGGTAAGCTCAGATTGCCTGGGTTGAAGTTGCCGGAGTTTGATCTGCAGAAGCAGCCCATTTCCGGTCAGTTGAAAGGTGGTATCGAGAATCTGGCCATGGTCTCCAGCCTGTTGCCACAGCTGCAGAACAGTCGTGGTAACTTTGACATCAATTTCGATATTCAAGGGGTGGTTGCTGAACCCAGACTGCAGGGTGAGGCAAGGCTTAGCGGTGGGGCTGTGGATGTCGCTGAACTGGGAACTGAGCTGAGGGATCTTGAGCTGCTGATCGAGGCGGTTGAATGGGATCGGCTGAAAGTGACCGGTAAGGTCAACTCAGGGGATGGACAGCTGGCGATCAATGGCACCACCAGGTTGAGTGTGGCTGATGGCTTCCCCTCCGAATATAAAATAACCGGCAAATCCTGGCGGGCGGTGGATATCCCGGAAGCCGAAGTGCTGATCTCACCCGAACTACAATTCAAGCATCAGGCCGACGGTACGGAAGTGCGGGGTTTGATCAAGGTGCCTTATGCCCGGTTGCGTCCGCGGGAGTTACCCAAAGGTGCGGTTTCGGTCAGTTCGGATATGGTGCTGAAACAGTCTGAACAAGCGGATGAACCGGTTCAGCGAGAGGCCCCATTTCGTGCTGAAGTGAGACTCGCTTTGGGTAAGCGGGTCAGTTTTGATGGATTTGGCCTGAGGGGCAACTTCAAAGGTGATCTTTTGATCATCGATGAACCAGGTCGCCCGGTGATCGGCCGTGGGCGTCTCGGTATTGAGGAGGGTGTATACAAGGCCTATGGACAGGACCTGAAAATAGAGCGGGGCTATGCCCTGTTTGCCGATAGCCCGGTGGATAATCCGGGGATCAATGTGCGGGCGGTGCGGGAAGTGGATGATGTGGTTGCCGGATTGCGGGTCAGCGGTACCCTGAAGAGTCCCAAGCTCGATCTGTTCTCCACGCCGGTGATGTCTGAGAGTGATGTGTTGAGTTACATATTGACCGGCAGGCCCCCGGGTGAATCCTCCGGTCAGGTAGGCCTGGCTGCGGCATTGAAAGCGAGTGGCGCCAGCGATCTCGCCTCTGAATTGGGGCGGCGCTTCGGGTTGGAGGAGTTCAGGTTAGACACCGGCAGCAGCCTGGAGGAGGCCTCCTTCGTTGCCGGTACCTACCTTTCGCCCAGGCTCTATGTGCAGTACATCAACGAGCTTTCCAGTGCGGAGAGCAAGTTGCGAATGCGTTATGACCTGACCGATCGCTGGCAGTTGGAAGCTGAGACAGGCCGTACCCAGGCGGGTGATTTTTTCTACACTTTTGAAAAATAATTCCTATAATATCAATGCGTTAGTTTTTAGTGCCGAAACTAAGAATTGCCCCGATCCTGCGCGTTGTAATTTTTTTACACTGCTGCGATATGGCACCCTGCTGAGTCGCCTCAAAAATTATTCTCCCCATAATTTATTGAACGTTATTTGAATAAATGGCGGTCATTTGACCTGCATCAGTCTTTGCCTATTGTTTTTCCACGGTATTTTTTGTCCAATATTAAGTTGGACAAAGATTTTGGGACAATGGGTATGTCTAAATCAAAAATCTACAGTATCGGACTGATATCGAGCCTGACCGGTGTTAAGGAGGCGACTTTGCGCAAATGGGAGAGTCGCTATGGCTATCCTGACCCTGAGCGGTCGAATAGTGGTCGTCGCTACTATTCTCAGCGCCATCTAAGCAACCTGATTTCAATTAAAGAGCAGGTGGATACTGGCATTCCGATTCGTAAGGCGATTACCAATCTGAAAAATAACATTCTGCCTGTTCAGCTGTTAGCTGATGGGAATTTGGCTGGTGTAAAAGCTTATGGAGTCGCCCTGGAAGCGCTTAAGGCCCACGATCTGGAGCTTTGCAAAAGTGAATTGAGAAAATTGCTCAACAAAGGGGATTTGATCGAATGTGTTGAGCAGGTATTGGCGCCAATGATGGTGGAAGTTGGGGAGCGCTGGTATCGGGGAGAGATCAGTCCCTATCAAGAGCATTGTATTTCGAGCCTGCTTGAGTTGGCGCTGATTGAAGCCTCACTGAAAAAGCGGGTGACTCAGAGAGGTAAAAACATCCTCCTTACCACGCCCTATGGTGAGTTACATACCCTGGGTCTTAGCTTATTGGAGATTGTTCTTGCCTCCATTGGTGGTCGTTGTCTCAACATAGGTGGTGGGTTGTCGTTCCAGGAGGTTTGTAAAGCCGTCCATGCCTATTCAATAGAGATCGTATGCATCAGTGTCAGTCTCTACTGCAAACCCAGAATCACTCACCAATATTTGACAGAGCTCAGGGATTCATTGCCAGACCAGGTGGCGCTTTGGGTTGGAGGTCAGGGTATTAATCTGATGAAGACCCTACCGACTGGAGTTCGATACTGCGCAACGGTTAGTGAAGCAGCAGATCTTTACACATCTCTACCTAATTACTTAAGACCCAGTGACAAGTGAAAAACATATGAATGATATTGACAACAATATAGAGCCTGCAACGAAAAAGTTTAACGGCTTTGTTGTTGGTATCGGTGCGTCGGCAGGTGGTTTGGAGGCTTTGGAGAGATTCTTTACCCACTGTCCAAGTGATAGCGGTGCAGCATTTGTAGTTGTACAGCATCTATCTCCAGATCATAAAAGCATGATGATAGATCTGTTGGGCAGATATACATCGATGAAAGTGGTGATGGTAAAGCATGATATGCAACTTGAGGCAGATAAGGTTTTTCTAATACCGGCAGGAAAATTAATGCGGTTGGAAAAGGACCGATTTAAACTTGAGCCTAAGGCGGCCCATGTACTGACATTGCCTATTGATATCTTTTTTACTTCCCTTTCTGAGTCATTCAGTTCACGAGTAATAGGCGTCGTGCTATCCGGTACAGGTTCTGATGGCTCAAGGGGTGCGATAGCGATTAACGCTTCCGGTGGTTTCTTGATGGCGCAAGAGACGAACAGTGCAAAATTTGATGGTATGCCTGCCAGTATTATCGGTACGGGATTGGTGGATGCGATTATGCGTGCCGAGGATCTACCTGAACGTTTGATGTCTCACATCAGAAATATGCCTCCAGGACCATTGTTGTCTGGGCCAGTAGAGGAGGATGTGTCGATTTCGGATGACGATGCCTATGAAGGCATACTGCAAATTTTGCTGCAGACAGTAGGTATCGACTTCCATGATTATAAAATAGCGACCATTCTCCGTCGGATAGAGCGTAGAATGCAGGTTAGGCATCTTAGTAAGATCGATCGATATTACAGTTTACTCAAGGAAGAGCGCCAGGAAGTTTTTACTTTGAAAAGGGAGCTGTTGATTCCGGTTACAAACTTTTTCAGAGATCCGGAAACATTCAAGGTACTTGAAAGCAGGGTTATAGAAAGAATTGTAGAGAATGCTTCTACAGGTTCGAGTATTAGAGTCTGGATATCGGGCGTTTCTACAGGTGAAGAAGCCTATTCAATCGCTATGTTATTTCTGGAGGCGTTTGAAAAATTTAGGCGCTGGCCAAACTTAAAGATCTTTGCTACGGATGTGAGTCAGGAAAGCATTGATACTGCTGCTTCAGGTAACTATTCTGAAGCGACCGGAACTGAAATCACTTCGGAGCGACTTGAAAGGTTTTTTACCCAAACTGGTCACTCTTATAACGTTAAGCCAGAACTTAGACAAACCATAGTATTTGCTAAGCACAATCTGTTATCTGATCCGCCGTTTACACAGATGGATTTAGTGACCTGTAGAAATACCTTGATCTATTTTACCCAAGAGGCACAAAACAAAGCACTTCAACGATTACAATTTGCGATAAAACCCGAAGGTTACATGTTGCTTGGTTCAAGTGAGTCGGTAGCCAGTGCGGATATTGGTCTGTTGGCAATAGATACAAAACATAAGCTTTATCAAAAATCAGCTAATCCTCCTCCTATGCGATTCGATTCTCTAAGCGAACCGTTTAAGCGATATGTTGCAAGGTCTAACAAAAAGGATGCGGTGAGTTCGTCAAGTGCAATCTCAAATAGCAGTATTATTGATACGGCAGTTAAGGGGTTGGTACGGGAATATGTACCACCCACAATGCTTGTGAATAGTCAGAATGAAGTTGTACACCTGTTTGGTGATGTAACTCCATTTATGCAGGCCAAGGAGGGTGTTGCAAGCCTTGAATTAAATCGCTTGTTGCCGGAAACCGTAGTACCGGTAGCATCGGCTTTGATTTTCAAAGCGGCAAAGGAAAAAGAGAAGATCGCATCTGATGCAATACGTGTTTCAACGGGGGAAAAAGAGAAAACGATTAGAATTCTGGTCTCTCCGATTGTAAGGGATGGTCTGGAAACGCTGTTGTTGCTCAGTTTTATTGAAAAGCGCGTAGGTGATAGTGAAGTTAAGCCAAAATCTATCGATATTGATGCAGAAACTGTTGAAAGAATCGAGGTATTGGAGAGTGAGTTAGCGGCTACTCGTGAAAGTCTGCAGGCGACTATCGAAGAACTTGAAACATCAAATGAAGAGTTGCAAGCGACAAATGAGGAGTTGATGGCTTCTAATGAGGAGTTACAAAGTTCCAATGAGGAGTTGCAGTCTGTCAACGAAGAGTTGAATACGGTAAATGCAGAGTATCAGGAAAAAGTCCAGATACTGAACAGGGTAAATGCTGATTTGGACAGTATGACTAAAGCGGTCGGGGTGCCGACAGTTTTTGTTGATCAACACTTGAATCTGACAAGGTACAGTCCAGATGCGGTTGGGATCTTTAAGGTCAGGGAGACTGATCTTGGGCGCCCTCTTGACGAAATCAACAACATCCTGATTTACAGTGGGCTGATGGAAGACTTTAAAAGGACTATGGCAACAGGCCGTTTGATACAGAAGGAGGTAATGACAAGTAATAAAACAACCTATCTGGTTAGATTGTTACCTTATCATATTTCAAACGATGGCCAGGGTGCGGTGGCAACGTTTATCGATGTTACCGCATATCGAGATCGAGAAAGGTTGCAGGCAATAATCGATGCCCTACCTGAGCATATTGCAGTACTCAGTCATGATGGCACGATTATGTTGGTCAACAAGGCCTGGGTAAGATTTGCTAAAGCCAATGGTGATACCAATTTGGAAACCACAGGGGTGGGTGTTAACTATCTGGAAACCTGTTATGGGTCAAATGCTCCTGCCGGTAGTGATGCGAGAAAAGTGTATGGCGGTGTGAAGCAAGTGCTGGAGGGTACAAAAGAAGTATTTAGTTTTGAATATCCTTGTCATTCGCCAAATGAAAAGAGATGGTTCGTGATGAATGTTGCGCCTGTTTCTGCAGAAGATTATGGCTGTGTTGTGAGTCATGTCAATATCACCATTTGGTATGAAGAGTAATTCTGCGCAGTTGAATTAAAGCCATGCAATATAAAAGCCTTTTCGATAATCAACCCGATGCGGCGCTTGTTGTCGATAAATTTAATGTAATCAAGTTGGCCAACAAAAAAGCGTCTGCTCTATTTGGCTTTAGAAGTCCTGAGATGATGGAGGGTCATTTTTTATTAAGACTTTTTAGTGTAAATGAGACGGTGCGAGTTAAAAAAACACTAGTTGGGCTGAAAAGAGATGCTCCAGTCTGCGTGGAGGATGTGAGTTATAAAGATGAACTGGGTGTGATGCATCATCTTGATCTCCATTTGACTGCAACTTTTGATACGATTCTGTCATCAGACCTAGTGCTTGTTACAGTGCAGATACATAAATTTGATATGGAGGATGGTGTCAATAAAAATAGCTTGCTGGCAATTTTGAATAATCTTGACGCTTCGGTTGTTACTTACAACAGAGATGGGATTTGTACTTTTGCCAATAATTATTTTTTAAAAGTAAATAATAAACATTACGAAGATGTTGTTGGTAGACGCAGAGAGTCCTGGATGCCATATGATATGGCAGTCAAGGAGGAGGCTAAATCAGCCAAAGTTCTGATCTCGGGCTTATCTTCCAGTGATGAGGTGGAGCTCTCAACAAACAGGGATCATGATTCTCGATATGTCATATCGCGTTTTCCAATTATAGGTAAAAACAGTTCTGTTCCTTCAGGAACTGGTGAGTTGATTGCGGACGTAACGCGTCAAAGGGTACAGGAGGAGCAGTTGACGTTGGCATTGAATGCCTTTCGTCTGAGTCGAGATGCTATTGTTATGACAAATGATCAGAATAAGATCATTTCTGTAAACGATGCCTTTGTACGCATTACCGGATATACAGAGTCAGAGGCTCTGGGTAATGATCCAAGCCTACTTGCTTCGCATCGACACGATCATCATTTCTACAAACGAATGTGGGACAGTATTAACCAAAACAACCACTGGGAAGGTGAGATCTGGAATCGTAGGAAATCTGGTGAAATATATCCTGAGTGGCTCAGTATCAGTAAAATTGTCGATGAAATTAACGATAATATCCACTATATTGCTGTCTTTACCGATATAACACAAAAGAAACAGACAGAAGACGAAATAGAGAATCTTGCCTTTTATGATGTGCTGACTGGGCTGGCCAATCGCTATCTACTTGCGGATCGGGTGACTAAGGCCGTCCAAGCCGATATGAGGAGTGGTGCAACTTCAGCGCTGGTATATTTTGATCTAGACCACTTTAAAAAGGTCAACGACACAATGGGCCACTCTGTTGGTGATAAGTTGCTGCAGGAAGTGGCTATCCGAATGAAACGCTTGATCAGGGAAAAGGACACATTAAGTCGCTTGGGTGGAGATGAGTTTGTACTGTTCATGCCAGACATTGACCCAAATGATATAGAAGCAAGATTACATGCTTTGGTTTCACAGTTGAATCAACCGTATAAGATTCTCGACACTGAAGTAACTATCTCTGCTTCGTTCGGCGTTGCCATAAGTCCAGACGATGGAGGTGCTTATGAAAGCCTTCTGCGGCATGCCGATATGGCAATGTACAAAGCAAAAGAGGATGGAAGGAATTCAGTCTGTTTTTTTAATCGCAGGTTGGAATTGAAGGCGATTAAAAAAATAAAAATCGATAATGAGCTGAGATATGCCATCGATGCTCAGGAATTAAGTTTGGTTTTTCAGCCACAATTGATGCTGAGCAAGGAGAGCGTGGTCGGTTGCGAATGTTTGTTGCGCTGGAAATCCCGCGTATTGGGTGAAGTCAGTCCAGCAGAGTTTATACCGGTAGCAGAGAAGTCCGGCTTGATCAATAGTATCGGGAAATGGGTTTTGCAGCAGGCCGTTTCAAAAACAAAAGAACTTTTACAGATCAACCCTGAGATTAAGATGGCGGTCAATATATCTGCTTCTCAATTGCGCTCAAATGATTTTCTCTCTTCACTGCTGGAGATTTGTAATGATTATGAGGTGCCAGCATGCAACATTGAGTTGGAGGTGACGGAGTCGATGTTAATGGAAAAGGCTGATAGTACAATGAAGCTGTTGAAAAGTTTGGCCAATCACGGGTTTCATATGGCCATAGACGACTTTGGCACCGGTTACTCTTCATTAGCCTACCTAAACTGGATGCCTGTTTCTGCAATTAAAATCGACCGCGAGTTTGTCCAGGATATCCATCACAATAAGAAGCACAGGAAGGTCTGTGTTTCGATAATCAGATTGGCCAGAAGTCTTGATATCAAAACAGTGGCTGAAGGTGTTGAAAGTCACGAACAACTCAAAATATTGCAACAGGAGGGGTGCGATATGATTCAGGGTTTCCACTACTCCAAGCCCTTGAGCGGAAGTCAGATGTTGCTATTTTGCAGGGAGTCTGCCGGATTGGAACTAAAAGAGAGAGGGATGTGACTGGAAGGCCGGTTGAGGTGGGTGTTGACAGATAGCAGGCATGAGTTCCCCCTTGTGGGTGTCTGCCTGCTCTATCCGGTTCCAGAAACCCAGGGGTGCCCCTGAGTTCGCAATCTCTTATTAGATGTCACCAGCCTATCTGACCCGGTAGAGGGGCGATGATGAGCTGGGTTCAGTGTTGGATTTATGGCCCTTTGCCTCAATTACAGCTTCGAACGGCGTCGAAATCATCCGCAATCAACAGGTTGGTCAATAAAAAGGCCTTAGCTTTGGTCTTTTTCTGACGCTGCATCTTCTCTTTCTGGATGGGGCATTCATGGGGCTGCCAATCACATGCGGTTCCGCTGACTACCAGGTGAGGGCACTCCTGGCAGATTTTAGATTTGTAGAGTCCAGTCATATCGGCGATCTCTGTAGTGTTGCGTACTTACAACTTAAAAATTAGCATAATAACAATAAATTACAACTTAATATTCAGGTTATTTGACGTAAATGCGACACAGGTTAACAAATTCAGCCTAATGCAACAGTTCAGTGCCTCAGGCTTCCCTTCATGCAATTGAGTTTAAAGGTGGTTAATCAGTACTGAGTAGCAACCTTTAGGGCTCAATAGAATAATCGGCAAATTGCGATTATTGTTTACTTTTGTGACAAATAAAATCGGACTTTTTTAAATTGATTGCTGTTAAAAATTGCACATTTTGGTCGAAATAGATTGAAAGTGTGTACGATGTCACATTTTTTGGTCTGATCTGATTTGAATAGAAGAACCTTTATGGGGTTTAGAAAAAATAAATGTAGCGGTAGACCGACACTGTGGCATTTTTTTAAATTGGTCGATTTGATCAATCCCCGCTGGCAGATCGATCCGGCCAGTGCTGATTCTACAAATTGAGCTGTCCTGTGCGCAGCTGTGTAGTAAGGTGTGTCTATACAACTGCCATCCAAGGAATCCATTGATTGTTAATCTACTACACTAGGCTCTAAGCTACTGTTATGTTTCAGGATTATTTTGGAATTGCTGAAGATCCATTCGCTATTACCCCGGATCCTAAATACCTCTTTCTGAGTGAACGCCACCGTAACGGCTTTGCTCATCTGCTGTATGGTGTAACTCAGGGGGGTGGGTTTGTTCAGCTGACCGGCGAAGTGGGTACCGGCAAGACGCTGCTGTGCAGAAAACTGCTGGCCCAATTGCCAAGGGCTGTGGATGTGGCGTTTGTCTTCAATCCCCGTTTGAGTCCTCTGGAGCTGGTAGCCACCATCTGTGACGAACTGAGAGTGCTCTATCCACTGGGTTGCAGCAGCATCAAGGAGATCGTCGACTTCCTGAATGCCTATCTGCTGGAGAGTCATGCCCAGGGCCGACGTACGGTTGTGATCATCGATGAGGCCCAGAATCTGAGTTTTGAATCCCTGGAGCAGATCAGGTTGCTGACCAATCTGGAGACCTCATCCGAAAAATTGTTACAGATCATACTGGTTGGTCAGCCTGAATTAAGAGGCCTGCTGAATCGTCCGGAGTTGAGGCAGCTTGCTCAGCGGGTAACGGCACGCTATCACCTGACACCCCTATCACGTAGTGAAACCAGAGCCTACATACTGCATCGATTGAAAGTGGCCGGTTTGGAACGACCGCTGTTCACTGAAGGAGCGATTCGACGGGTTTATAAGCTGAGTGGGGGGATCCCCCGCCTGATCAATATCCTCTGCAGTCGTGGAATGTTGGCCGCATACGGTAAGCGCAAGGGTCAGGTCAGCCGCAATATGTTATCCCAGGTAGCCAGAGAATTACGTGGCGAGGAGGGGTTGACCTCCCGCTTCCCCTCATGGGGTTGGATGATGGCTGGGGTCAGCGCAACCCTGCTGGTGCTTGCACTGCTGCCTCAGGTGGATCTGTTTCAATTGTTTGCCGAATCCAGACATGAGCCTCAGATGGTTGAGCAGCAGCAGTCGCAACAGCCTGAACAATTGCAACACTCCGGAGAGCCCCGGCCGTCTCAAGAGCCGCAACAGGTTCAGCAGCCCCAGCAGATTAGTGAGGTTAAAAATCAGCCTGCAGCTGGAGCGCTTGTCGAGCAAGCTGTAGCAGCTGAGCCTGATCGTTCAGCGCTAACGGTGCCCGATGTGTTAAGTCCTGAAGCCCTCAAAGCCGCTGATCAAGCTGCTAACTCGGTTGCCATGGCTGAGCAGGACAATATCAAGGTGCAACAACATGCTGAGCAAACCGATGCTGAATCGAGTGGGCTGAGTGGACTAATCGGTAATGAGAACAGTGCATTTTCCACCCTTTTCAGTTACTGGCAGGAGGTCTATCCCAGCAGCGGAAAGCAGCGCTCCTCCTGTGACAAGGCTGAGGACGTGGGGCTGAGCTGTCTGTTTGGCCGGGGCTCCTGGAAAACCCTGGAGTACTATAATCGGCCTGCCATTCTGGAGCTGATGATGGCACAGGGAAAGCGCTACCATGTTGTGCTGACCGGTATGAGGGATCAGTCGGTGACACTGGATATGAATGGCCGAAAGTTCTCATTCGACTACGCTGAAATGGACAGGTTATGGACGGGCAGTTACATCATCCTGTGGCGTCCGCCGTCGTTAGCCAAGGCCAGTCTGCAATTAGGCCAATCGGGGAGTGATGTGAGTTGGTTAATCTCAATGCTGGATAAGATTGAGGGCATAGAGAGTGATTACAATATGACGAATCCCAGGTTTGATCGGCGACTGCACCAGCGGGTGGTACGGTTTCAACGGCAAAATGGGTTGTCGGACGATGGTATTGTCGGTAAGCAGACTTTGATTCAGCTAAAGGGTATGGTGACCGACCGGACTAGACCTGCCTTGCTGAAGTCTGGAGGCTGAGATGTCATCGATTCTCGATGCATTGGAAAGAGCCTCCCAAAACAGATCCTCAAGTGAGCAGGAGCTGATTCCGAAAGGTTATGAGGAGAGTCCAAGACCGCGTGGTTGGTTGATCTGGGTCGCCGCTCTGGTGATTCTCCTGATCTGCGGGATATTGGGATTTCTGTTCTACAAATCTCAGTCAGAAGCGGTGACTTCCGAAACACGGCAGGCTGAGTCATTGCCGACACCCGAATCAGCCAGCCAGGTCGTGCCGGAAGTGACCAGCCCTACGGTCGTCAAGCCGGAAAAACCGCACAAGCCAGATCTTGAGTCCCAGTTGTTGAACCGTGGTATGCCAAGTGAGCGCTCACTGATGTCCGAAGCGAAGCTGAGTCGACCGGCCGAACCAACGCAACGGCTGAGACATAACGTTAAAAACGCCATTGTAGCTGAGCAAACTCCTGTATCCAGGGAGAATCAGATACCACCTCCTTTGGCGAAGCTGGAGCCCTCTCCGGCTCAGCGTCCGGAGAAGCTCAAAAAACCTCCCATAGTAGTTGAGCCGGTGATCCCTCCGGTTAAATCCGTTCCTCATCCGATAGAATCTGAGCAGGCTGCGGTTGTCGTTGTTGCTGAGGAAACAGTGGATGACACCATCCCACTGGTTTGGGAGTTGCCTCAGGGGCTGCGTGATGAGCTGCAACAACTGAAGATCAGTATCCATGTCTACCATAAAGAGCCAGAGCGTCGCTTTGTACTGATCAACATGCGCCGCTATGGGGAAGGGGATAAGTTGAGAGGCACCGACTATCTGTTGAAGCAGATCGAACGTGAGGGCGTGGTGGTCGATTACGGCGATGGTCTGGTGCGGCTGTTGCGAGAGCGTCACTACTAAACCACCAAACTGATCCAATCGGTTTATTTGTTAAGTCGCTTCTGATCGACTATTTGACTCTGTTTTGTCATCTGTTCGTCACAGAAATCCGTTTCAATCGGTTGATGGGCGCCATGCTGTTTCTGTCGGGGCCTGTCAACACGATCCAGAAGGCTCGGCACTGCCAATTGAATCTGTGTTGGCAGACTCAAACACTCCAGGTTCCCTATTTGTCGAGTGATCCGCTTGTCCAAACTCCCGGCGGTCTGAACCATGAGGGGCCTCTATGTACTGTAATGATAGACTTGTCATCATGGACGCTGACGGTACGACGATTGATGCTTTCGATGCCATTACAGAGACATTCGAGGCGCACGACATGTCGATCGGCGAGTTTGTCCGCTTCCAGAAACGGCGGAATATTTTCAAGTATCTTGGCGGTATCAAAGAGCTGCCGAAGAACCTGCGAAAGCAACTCAATACGGAAAAGCGTGTTGCCGTATTGGATACTCTGACCCAGGTATACCGGCAGTCAGCCCGTCTGTATGAAGGCATGGACGAACTGCTTAACCAGCTCATCGATCATGCGGGGATCCGGGTGGGTGTTGTTACCCGCAATATCACACTGGAACCTGAAGTAACCCTGCAACAGCTCTATCGAAGAAATGGGGTGAATGTCAGCGGTCTCGATTTTGTTGTGCATCTTCCGCAAAAGGAGCAAAAGCTCAATGCCTTCAAGGCGGTCAGGGAGAGTTTTAAGATCAATCCGGCCAGGGCCTATGCCTGTGGCGATGAAAAGCGGGACTATGTTGCCGCCATCGGGACCGGAATGCATCCATTCATGGTCTCCTATGGGTTTGAGAGTTATGAACGTCTGACAGATAAGATCGGGGTGCCCGCTGAGTTGATATCCCGCCAGCCGTTGGATCTGAAACGGCGTATACTGCATGCTCTGGATCTGTTGCAGGCTCATCAGAGTTAAAAACGACAAGTGATCTGCAGAGTCCGGTTGTCATTGATCATGAGGGAAGGGCAACATGATGGAAAGCGACGCTAAACAAGTAAAGATCGGTTTGGCTCTGGGCAGTGGCGCGGCCCGTGGCTGGTCCCATATCGGTATTATCAAAGGATTGGCTGAACTGGGTATAGAGCCTGAAATTGTCTGTGGCAGTTCGATTGGTGCGTTGGTGGGGGCAGCCTATGCTGCGGACAAGCTTGATCTGCTGGAGGCCTGGACCCGCTCTCTGACCTGGAAAGAGATTATTCGTTTTCTTGATCCCAGCCTGAATGGTGGTGGTTTCATCCAGGGAGAGAAACTGACCGAGTTTGTAACAGAGTATGTCGATGCGGTGGATTTTGAACAGTTGCCCCGCCAGCTTGGGATTGTGGCGACTGAGCTTGAAAGCGGACGTGAGGTCTGGTTTCGCAATGGTTCGGTGATGGATGCTGTGCGGGCATCCATCAGTCTACCCGGATTGTTCACCCCGGTTTTCCTAGATGGACGCTGGCTGGTGGACGGGGGATTGGCCAATCCGGTACCCATCTCCCTGTGTCGGGCAATGGGGGCGGATATTGTGATTGCAGTCAATCTCAATGGCGACATTTTGGGTAAGCATCTAAAGCGCGATTCACACAACAGCAAAAAGCAGTCTGAGCCAGTGGAGGGGGGAGATCTGCTGAATCGGATCAAGACCCAACTGAAAAGTACTCTGGAGAGTAGCAAGCGGGACCTGGTCGGGCGGTTGTTCGGAACGGAGCGGGAAACACCTGGGCTCTATGATGTGGTGGCCAGTTCAATCAACATCATGCAGGATCGAATTACCCGCAGCCGGATGGCTGGGGACCCGCCGGATGTGATTTTAGCGCCTCGTATGTCAAAGCTCGGACTAATGGAGTTTGATGAGGCAGAAATGGGCATTAACGAGGGGTTGCGGGAGGTAAAACGGATGCGGCCGGCTTTGGAGCAGCTGTTTCTTACCCCGACACCTCGATAGGTATATTGAGGGTATTATTGAAGCCCCTATCCGTTGGATTTTAATAGCCAGGCTAAAGCGTGCCTGTCTGCAGACCGTGTTATCAAAATTGGTTGTAGGGGTGCTACAACGGGGTCTTGATGCCTTGCTGGGCACAGAAACAGGCCCGGTAGGATGTATTGGATTCGTCTTAACAGGTCCTAGTGAGACACTGCTTGTTTACGCAATTTTCGGGTCGGTTTCCGCATCCGTGGACCATTTCAGAGTGGCCGGTGGCTGTCAGTAGCAGTATCCACATTCGTGATTCTTGTATTCGAATCCGACATCGGCTTTCGTTTATCAGCTTCTCTGCTGGATGGTTAGTCGGCGGGCTGGCTTCGGCTCCGGGTGGCAGGTCGATCAGTGGGTGAACAGTGCAAATTCCGCCCATTTTTCTATCAGGGATGGATGATTATTCATTTGATTATTAAGGGATTATTTTGTTTTTAGGGGGTGGCTCGTGGGGAGGCGGCAGTATCGGATGCAAGGCGCTTGCTGATTTCAGGGCAGCCAGAGTTCGTACTTAATTGTAAAGTTTATAAATTTTCGCCGATATATTTTTTTGACGTCTTTTGGATTTGGCAGAGGGATAGGATTCATGTCGCCAGCACGTTTCAGATTAGAACTAAAAAATCAGATAACCTTAATTATATTACTGTTTTTTCTTCCATTCGGTGCTTTCTCCAGCAGTAAGTGCCTCTATATCTCGTCCTATCATCAGGGTTATGCCTGGTCGGACGGGGTTGAACGTGGGCTGAGAAAAAGTATTGGGACCCAATGTGAATTGAAGCAGATCGACATGGACACCAAGCGCCATAAGGATGAGGCATACAAGCAGCAGGCTGCCAAGGATGCCCGGGATCTGATTCTATCCTGGAAGCCCGATGTGGTGATTACCGCCGATGACAATGCGGCGAAATATGTGATTCAGCCCTATTTCAAGGATCATGAGATTCCGTTTGTGTTTTGCGGTATCAACTGGAATGTGGATGCCTATGGATTCCCTTACAGCAATACCACGGGCATGGTGGAGGTCGCGCCAATCGATGTGCTGTTCAACAAGGCCAGAAGTATCCGCATCGGTGCGGAACGTGCGGTCTACCTGGGGGCTGATACCCTGACGGAGAAGAAGAATGCGGCGCGCTTCGAAGGCATGGCCGAGAATATCGGTCTGTTACTGGATCGCCGCCTGGTCTCAACCATGGCCGAGTGGCTGGCCGCGTACGAAGAGGCTCAGGAATACGATTTTGTGATCATCGGCAGCAATTCAGGTATCAACGACTGGGATGAGACCGAGGTGGTCGATCGTCTGAAACGCACCACCCACAGTCTGAGCCTGACTACCCATAATTGGATGATGCCCTATAGCGTACTTGGTTTTACCAAAATTCCTGAAGAGCATGGGGAGTGGGCAGCTAAGGCGGCACTTGCCATCTTAGACGGTGTCGCGCCAACAGATATACCGATCGTATCGAACAGAAAGTGGGAGATCTGGGTGAATCACTCGATTCTAATGGTGAGTGGTCTGAAGCTTCCCAATCCATTGGTGAGAAAGGCCAAGAAAATTCAATAATGATGGAATTCACGATCAGGGAAAAAGTATTCATCGGTCAGCGCAGGCTGATCGTGTGGGTATTGGTGGCTGTTTGTTCCCTGTTGTCGATTACATATTCCGTAACCCAGGAGATTTCTGCCGTTAAACGGGAGTTTGCCAATCAGGCTTGGCAGGTTCAGCGTGCGGTGATCCATCGGGTGGCCAATCTGGAGACAGTGCTGACGGCCTTGGTCGGTCAGCACCATGCCAGTGATATGCTGAGCAGTGCGGAGCAGACCCTGTTTTCCCAGGAACTGTTGATAGCCTATCCGTTCATCCACTCGGTGATGCATGTCGAACGAGTCGCCACTCAGGATGTGGCAGCCTTTGAGCGTCGCATGAAGGTGGAGGGTTTTGTCGGTTTTAAACTGAAACGGCATGAGCTTTCTCATGAGGGTGACGGCGGTCAGTATCTGGGATTTCATCTGCCGGTCAGTTTTATCGAGCCGATGGAACCAAGAACCGCAAGTCTTCTCGGTTATGATCTGGCCAATGAATCCGCTTTTACGACGTTGATAGAAAAGGCGATTCGGGACGGGGATACCATTGCGCTCGAGACACTGCAGAATCGCTATATCAATAAACCTCTCTACCTGATTCTGAAGCCGGTTTATCTGGGGCGTTACCCACCGGAAGCGGCCAGTGACCGCTGGGAGATGTTGAGCGGTTTCGCTGTTTTACGAATCGATTTTGAACAGTTCTTCTCAAGTCTGGAGCTGCCTGGTAAGGATTTAAGCTTAAAACTCTTTCGCGGTGCACCAGCTCTTGATGGTTCCCTGAACAAACTGCTGGCAGAGTTCGGTGCTGAAAATTGGGAACTGGGGCTGAGTCAACATCTGGTCAACTTTACCCAGCCACTGGAAGTGCACGGTTTGCAGTTCACCCTGTCTGTCAGTCGGGTTATCAGCCTGAATGCGATTCATGGATCGAGAGTATTCATTGAATGGCTGATCACCATGTTGGTGTTGGGCTTGATCATTGCGGTATATCGCAATCGTCGATATGCCCAACTGCAGGAAGAGGCGGCGGAAGAGGTATTGGCAATCGAGGGCGCCCGATTCACCAACGTTATCGATACCGCCTTTGATGCGGTAATCACAGCGGATGGCAGTGGTCGAATCGTCAGTTGGAACCAGCAGGCGAGGGAGGTTTTCGGTTATGACGAGCGATTTGTTCTGGGTTTGAGGCTTTTTCAACTCATCCTGCCACCCGAAGCCTTTGTGAAGATTGAGCATGAACTGAAGCCGATTTTTGAGAATCAGAGCAATCTCCCAAGCCGGCTCAGGCTTGAGACCGTCGGCCAGAGAAAAAATGGTCAGGAGTTTCCTTTGGAACTGGCGATATCCAGCTCTACCGCCGGTAATCAGCCGATGCTCAGTATCTTTGCCCGGGACATCACTGAACGCAAACGCTGGGATGAGAAGATACGTTATCTGGCGTATTGTGATTCGCTGACCGATCTGCCCAACCGACAAGCCTTCAAGGAGCAGGTAAGCAAGGCAATCAATACAGCAAAGCGCCATGGTAGGATTGGGGCGGTGCTCTATCTTGATCTGGATGAGTTCAAGCGAATCAATGATACTCTCGGTCACGATATCGGCGATATGCTGTTGCAGAATATCACCAAGCGTCTGGTTGAGCAGGTACGGATATCCGATACGATCAGTTTCTCCCATACCGGGCAGTTCTCGGGTAAAAATATCGCACGGCTGGGAGGCGATGAGTTTACAGTGCTACTGGATGAGATCGAGGAGCCTGAAGACGCCGCCATCGTTGCCAAGCGTGTTCAGAGTGTGATTGCCAGCTCCTACAATCTTAACGGTCATGATGTCTATGTAACCCCGAGTATCGGCATCGCGATCTTTCCACGGGATGGACATGATGTGGAAGAGCTGCTGAAAAATGCCGATACCGCCATGTATCACGCCAAGGCAGTGGGTAAAAACAACTTTCAGTTTTATACCGAACAGATGAATGCACTTGCGGCTACCCGGTTAAAGCTCGAGGGTAAGTTGCGTAAGGCGTTGGTCTCGAAAGAGATGGAGCTCTACTATCAGCCGCAGATCGATATGCGCACCGGTCAGCTGGTCTCTGCTGAAGCGTTACTGCGCTGGCATCAGCCTGAATTGGGTATGATTCCACCCGATGAGTTCATTCCCATCGCTGAAGAGACGGGTATGATCATTGAGCTTGGTGAATGGGTTCTGAATGAGGCTTGTCGTCAGAACAAAGCCTGGCAGGATGCAGGACACCAAAACATCAGAGTGGCGATCAATCTGAGCAGTATGCAGTTCATTCAGCGGGATCTCAGTCATATCGTCGATAATTCTCTGCGCAGCAGCGGTCTGGAACCGAAGTATCTTGAGTTCGAGATCACGGAAAGTATCCTGATGCGGAATGTGAACGAAACCATCGCCACACTGAACGAGTTCAAGATGATGGGTATCAATATCTCGGTGGATGATTTTGGCACCGGCTACTCATCCTTGAGCTACTTGAAACGATTTCCACTCAATTCCCTGAAAATCGATCGTTCATTTATCCGCGATATCCCGGAGAATGCGGATGATGTGACGATTACCTCTGCGATTATCGCCATGGCGCATCAGCTCAATCTCGGAGTGGTCGCTGAAGGTGTTGAAACACAGAGGCAGCTCGATTTTCTGCATCAGCAGGGATGTGAAATGGCGCAGGGTTATTTCTTCAGTAAACCACTACCGGCTGGAGAGTTTGAAGCCATGTTGTGTGGTAATGACAACAAGGTCAGGGTGCTTCAACAGCGCTAACCGACACAGTAGGGCGTTTTTGATTCGTGTTAACAGGCCCTAGTTGAATAATCACGCCGAATTAAAACTGAGCGGCTACTTGTCGGTCGGATTATGGATATGGATGTCCCGCTGTGGAAATGGAATGCTGATCTCCGCCTGATTGAACTTTTGATTGATCGATTCATGCAACGCAGTGATGGTGGCCAAACGATTATCCATCGAGCCAAGATAGACCCGCAGCAGCAGATTGAGTGCGCTATCGCCGAATGCTTCGAATGTGGCTACCGGTTTAGGCTCGGTGAGCACGTTTTCATTCTCTTCAGCCGCTTCGATCATCAGTTTCATGGCCTGCTTTACGTCACTGCCATAAGCGATGCCCACAGTAATGATAATTCGGTTGATTTTGTCACTCAGGGTCCAATTGATTACCCGGCCGGTGATGAACTCTTTATTTGGAATCAACATCTCCTGCTTGTCATAGTTGGTTATGGTGGTGGCCCGGATGCGAATTTTAGAGACCACTCCGGTGGTATCATCCAGGGTCACAACATCACCTACCCGAATCGGTCTTTCAAACAATAATATGATACCGCTGACAAAGTTGGCGACGATCTCCTGTAGACCAAATCCCAATCCAACACCCAGTGCGGCGACCAGCCATTGAATACTCGACCATTGAAAGCCGATGGTGCTGAATGCGGTGATGAAGCCGATACCTGCAATCAGATATTGCAACAAAGTGGTCAGGGCATAACGGGCGCCGGTCTCCAAAGGTAGTCGCTGCAGTAGAGTGATTTCGAGTATACCGGGCAGGTTCTTTGCTGCAAGGATAGTGAAAACCAGAATAATAATACCGATGAAGATGTCGTTCAGAGTCAGCGATCCCTCTGTGACAATACCGTCCACAACCTGGGTGGCGGTAAACGGCAGTTGGATGGTGGTGAGGAAATCCAGAGCAGGTAGAAAGTCGGACCAGATCAGCCAGGTGCCCACCACAGAGCCGAACAGATAACCGAAGCGAACCAGGCGTTTGGCTTGTTCGCTCAAAGTATCAAAATTGATCTCCGGAATCTCAGCGGTAATTACTGTGCTTTCATCTTCCAGTTGCTGTTGCTCCTGCTCTCTTTGTTGACGTAACTCTTCACGTCGTTGCAGAGCGTTCTCATAGCGCAGTCTTCGTTCTGCGATAAACAGATAGCGCAGTAACAGCTCTTTGAGAATAAACAGGCCGACAAAGAACCAGAAGGTCAGTTCCAGCAGCTTCAACAGACGTATGGAGAGGTTTAAATAGCCAATGCTGCCGGCAATGGCAATACCCAGTCCGATCAATAACAATAAGGGAAACCAGAGGAACTGGAGCTGTACCAGGATGGCGTTGGGGTTGATTCTTTGCCAGGTCTGAAACAGCAAGCCTTTCTTGTTTAACAGGCGATGGACAAAAAACAGTGTGATCACCATCAGAGCAATGATGGCTAGTCTTCCGATATTTTGTGTGTCGACAGAGAGGTAGTCACCTTCGCTCAGGGTAACGATGAAGCGTAGCGGAATGGCAACCGGTATCAGCCAACGCAACTCTTTAGTCAAGGCTGAGCAGATCTGACTGTTCCAGCGCAGATGACGTATGCCGATGCCATCAGGAAGACACAGCTGATAGAGCAGTAGTGCCGCAGTCAGGGTGATACCCACAGTGACCAGTGAGGTAGCGACCACCAGACTGAAAGGTGTGGCTGTGGGCAGGGTTTTGAGCAGGATTCCCAGGCTGATCATGATGCCTGGCAAAATACCGATCTTGGCAAGCGTGAGGAGCAGGGCCCACAGGGTCAAACGAATCGAATCAGTGCGTATTTTGCGGGTCGATTTGGCAAGTAGGGGTAGCTGCAGAGTTACATTGCGTTGCTTCCAGACGATCACCATCAGAACGGCTAACAGGGACATCGACAGACCGGGGCGCTGTTTCGCTGCCTGGGTGACTTCGCTGCCGGTTTGAAGCCACTCCTGAGGGGATAGCAATCTGGTCAATCCGGTTTTGAGCTGATTGAGGTCGAGAAAATCGAACAGATCACCGCTTGAGATCCAGATCAGTTGATCGTTGATATAGTCAACATAACTCTCGGAAACCTCAAGCAGCTGCCGCTCGGCCTGGTCGAGTGAGGTCAGCTGGGTAATGTAACGACCATAGATTTTCTGCAGCTCATTGAGTGCTTCCCGGCGTGCACCCAACAGGCTGAAGACCTGTTTGCGCAGTTTATCCGCATTCGCTTCCGACAGGCCTTCCGCCAATGGTTGAGTCACCTGTTCGACATGCTCGGTGAGGCTGCTTTGGGCCAGCAGCTGCTCTTCGATGGCGATCTGACGGTCCGTGGCGATATTGATCTCCTGTTTGCGTTCAGCCGATGAGCGACTGTAGCTCTGCAGTGAGGGCAGAGCCTGACGTCGACGGGAGAGCATTTTTCCGATCGCCTGGCTGGCGCCCACCACATCGACCCGCTGTTTACTGTGTTCGAAGTCGTCGCTGATCTGCTCCAGTTGGCGCTGGGTCGCCTGCAGTTTTTGCGAGACCCGCTTGTCCCAATAGACCAGCTCTTCCAATTCAGCACGGTTTTGCGCGTTTTTCTGGGCGATCGTTTTGATCGGCTCAGGCAGGCTTTTCAACTGCTGGTTGATCTGTTCCGCCTGCTGTCTCGCCTGTTTTGCCTGATCCTCCCTGATGGCGCTGGCCGCCTGGTTGAGCTGTTGCAGTGAGGTCTCCAGTTTGCCGATCTGGGCTGTCGTCGCATCCCGCTTTGCCTGAGCCAGGTTGGTCAACAGGTTCTGGTTGGCAAGGCGTAGCTTGAGCAGTTCGATTTGAGTCTCATGGAGCTGCTTGCGACTGTCCAACAACAGCTGTCTGGCTTGGTTCAGGTGTTTATTTTCACCCTCATCATAGTTTCCGCTCTCCGCGTCTATTTTGCTCAGTATGTCGCTGTGTTCCGATATTTCGCTATTGATCTGCTGACTGCCTACCAGCAGATCGGAAAGGGTTGCAAGCTGCTCTTTATGTTGTTCTCTGGCCTGATTAAGGTCTAGGCTTTGCTGGCTTATCCTTTGCTCGATTTCAACCAGTTCGGACTGTTTGATAAAACTCAGCAGGCTCTCATCCTCAGTGTCAAAAGGGCCGATGCTGCTGCGTAGTTTTTTGATCTCTGCTGGTGCTTCCTCAATGGTTCGGCTGAGTTGTGAGATTTCCCCTTCAAGTTTATTTGTCTGGCGTAACCATTTTTCAGCCTGATCGATCAGCTCAACAACTCTCTGCTGGGTGGTTTTTTCCAGGCTCTCATCCTGCAGAGCTTCACTCTTGATTAGTTCAAGTTGTTCAGTTACCAACAGCCGTTTCGAGTCGGCCTGATCTTGTGCGGTCTGTGCAAAACAGGAGAGGCTGATTGTGATCAGTAGCAGAGTTAGGGTGAGTCTGTTCACGATCGAGGCTAGGAGTTACTTGCTTTCCTGGAAGCGGTAACTGATCAGATGCTTGTTATGCTCGGAAACCGGTTCGCCCAGGCCGATCTTGCCATGCCCGAGCAGGGGGATCGTTTCCCGTCGCAGATAGAGAGATTGTTGGTTCTGGGTGGTCAGGTAGGTGCCATTGGTGCTGATGTCTTTGAGTACATATTTGCCCCGGTAATACTCCAGAACAGCATGCGACCTGGAGGCGGAGCTGGCGTTCACCACCAACTCATTCTTTGGGTCCCTGCCTATCCCCACACTCCCCTGGGTGGGTGGCATTTTGTAGGTTTTATTGTTGTACTCGAGAATCAGCGTCCTGGTTGTCAGGCTCTGAGTGATTGGCGCGGTATGGATGAAAGTGACATCCTCTTTCTGCCATAGCAGGTCATAGATGATCATGCGTTCAACTTTGCCTTTGACTTTGACCTTGTCGAACTGCCGGGCCATCAGACGCAACTCATCGGGCAGGGCGTCTACAACCTGTTCTGTGGTGATGATCTGTTTGGCCTGGGCAATGGCGGCCATCCTGGCGGCCACATTGACCGAATCCCCATACATCCGCCCCGCTTCGAAGATGGCCGGCCCATAATGGAGACCGATGCGTGCGGCCATCGGCATAGCGGACTGCTCGGCGTAGAGCTCTACCCGTTCATGAATGCGGCAGGCGGCGATAACGGCGCTGCTGGGGTTGTCATATCGACTCATTACCTCATCACCGATGATCTCCACCACATGGCCACCGCATTCGGTGACGACCTGAGCAATCGCCTCTTCCAGTTCGGTGATCAGCTTCTTGGCAAGGGTGTCGCCAAGGCTCTCATACATGCGGGTACTCTCGACAATATCTGCAAATACGATGGCGTATGGTTGGGTATTGCTGGTCGACATGTGCAGATGTTGTTTCCCTATCGGAACTTGATCACAGATGCTGAACGTTCAGGTGACAAACCGGTGCTGCGGAGTCTGTTTGGCGGTCTGCATCAACAGGAAATGAGTCAGCGGACCTGATCGAAGGATATGAAGATCAAACCGGATTGTCCAGTGCTGAGTCGAGTCGGTCGAGCAGAATTTCGGCTAGGCCCGGATGTTGTCCCACCAGTGGTGCGATACGTATCTGAATGCCTGGATGAGATCCGGTTAGCTGCTGACAGATCGATTCGATATCACCACCAGCGCCGGCATGACGACCTGGAGAGAGGAAGAGCAGTGCAAGATCGATGGTGATATTCGGTCTGGTGCGGGCAATCTTCTCCAACTGCTCGCTTAACAGTTGGCCATTGAAATCATATTCATCGCCTCTTCGGCGCTCCATCACCGCCTGCTGAAGTTCGATCTCGGGGGGGAGCTGTTGACGAAGATCCGCACAGACCCGCTTTCTCACCTCACTGACCTGGGGAAGCGGAGAGCCGTGGTCGACCAGTATCACCAGTTGGGGCGGCCTCCCCTGGTCTGTGATCTGCAGCTGTTGATGGAGGATGCTTGCCACTCTCGGCTCGCCCTGGGGTAGAGGGTAAAGCTCTTCAGCCAGTGTCAGAGTAAATGGACCGTACTCGGCTCTCAGTTTCTCAAGCTGTTGGGGGATAAAGGAGGTGAGCGCTCGACTCCGACCAAAAAAGAGCGGAACCAGGATAAATGCGGTTTCTCCCTGGTTGAGCTTTTCACGCAAAAAGGTCGGCAGTATCTCGGCTGCTTCACCATTCAATGACTCAGTGGGAATGTTGTCTGCATGCTGCAGTGAAACCGGAAAAACCTGGTGATTGGAGAGGTTGCTCAACTGATTGGCCAGGCGGCGCAGATTGATCACCGAGTCTGCTCGCTTTGAGCCGTTGTCAGCCAGAAGTATGGTTGGGGTTTTCATAGCAATTCGGGGTATCACCAAGTCTCCCCATTATCCTGTTGGCGAACCAATTCGACAACAATTTGTGCGTTACTTAACCATAATTTATTGAAGTGAATTGCGATCTGTCATTGGTGGCATACGATTTGGCTGAGGTATGATTGATCTATCTTCCATTGCCGGTGTCAATTATCAGCATGAACCTGCGTGACCTTAAATATCTTATTGCTGTGGCCGAAACGGAACATTTCGGTCATGCCGCTGCTCAGTGTTATGTCAGTCAACCCACCCTCAGTGGCCAGATCAAAAAACTGGAAGAGGAGTTGGGTGTAACCATTTTTGAGCGTACCAACCGCTCTGTGTCGATCACCCCGTTTGGCGTGGAGATCGTCAAGCATGCCAAACTGATCCTGGAACAGGCGGATGTGATCAGACAGCTGGCCCAGGCGCAAAGGGACCCGATGGCCGGCGCCTTGAGAGTCGGTGCCATACCGACCGTCAGTCCCTATCTGGTGCCGTTGATTCTGATGCCGTTAAAGTCCCTCTATCCGCAGATGCGCCTGGTACTCTCCGAAGAGATCACCGATATGTTGACCCAGCGGTTGCTCGATCATCAGATCGATGTGGCAATTCTGGCCACGGCGGTGAAGGAGCCTGAACTGGAGGTGATGCCGCTTTTCGAAGAGCCCTTCTGGCTGGCTCACCCGCGGGATCACGCACTCTATGACAAGGAGGATATCAGTCGTCGTGATCTCAGTCGTCTCGATCTGCTGTTGCTGGCGGATGGTCACTGTCTCACCAATCAGGTGATGGATGTCTGCCGTATCAAGGAGGGTAAGATGGATGATGAGATGGCCGATCTACGTGCGGCCAGCCTGGAGACCCTGTTGCAGCTGGTCGGAGCTGGGTTTGGCTGTACCCTGGTGCCTGCCCTGGCGGTACGCGGTACCTGGACAACCGATTCCGGCATCATCGCTCGGAAGTTGTCACTCAAGGATGCCTATCGACGGGTCCAGTTTGTCTACCGTAAAACCTTTCCCCGCAAGCAGGCGTTGCATGCCCTGGCCGATGTGATCCGTAAACAGCTGCCGAATACAGTCAAGGCGCTGAGCGATTAAGCCAACTATTGAATTTGAGACAGCCGGTGGGTAGATCATCTACAATCCCACTCCACATCAGTAGAAGCGGTAGGACAATGCACGAAGCGACGAAGCCAGCGACAGGAACCCTCTTTTCCGATCTGTTAAAGAATAGTGAGTCAGATGGGCCGGTTCTGTTACCCGGTGTGCACCCCTTGCCCAATCTGCTGTCACTCGATGCGGAACAGGTACTGGAAGCGTTTCGCCAGAGTCAGTTGGACGACTTTACCGCCATCATCAGTGATCTCGATGCCTCGGAGAGTTCACTGCACCATATCTTTGAAACGCTGTTGGCGATCGCTGAGAAGGATCCTGAAAACCGGTTATCTTCACTGAGTATCTTTCAGCCTGGCGCCATGCAGGCCCTGTTTGTCGATCTGCATGATCACGTCATGTCCCACCCGGTCTGGCGTCACCCCTGCTTTGTGCGCATCTTCGAGGGTGATTTCAATCGGGATCAGCTCAGCTCCTTTGCCCTTAACTATTTCAATCAGGTGAAGAACACCCGTCAGTGCGTAGCGCTGGCCCAGGGGCGTTTTTCCGGTTTCATCGATCTGCCTTACGGCTGTCTGAACGAGCGGGTCTCCGAACTGGTGCAGATTACCCTGGCACAGCTGCTGGCGGATGAGTATGGGGTCGGCACTCACAGTATCGAGAGCTACCCGGATCTGGCCAGCCTGCTTGGTTCCACGACCCATATCGTGATGTACCGGAATCTGTTTGAGGGATTGGGAATACCTTTTGAACAGCAGGATCTGCCGATGCTGCCGGAAGTGGCGGATAATGTCCTGACGCAGCGGCTGCTGGCCGGCCACCCCTCATTCAGTCTGCTGGAATCCCTGGCCTCGGTCGGATTGGGCATGGAGTGGGGCGTGCCTGAATTTTTCAGTCTGCTGCTCGGCGGCATGATCCGCTGGGCCTGGCGTGAAAAGGTCGAGTTGACCCAGCACCATCTGATTGTCTTTATCGCCCATGTTCAGTACGACGTACTGCATGCGATCTCAGTCATGCTGGCAACCAGTCTGCTGGGGCATCAAGCAGGCTATGAGGAGCAGATCAAACAGGCAACCAATATGCTGATGTCGAGCCGCTACAACATGATGAGCGGCCTCTACCGGCACCTTTTCGATGAGCCCTGCGACAACATCGACCAGATCGGGCTGGCCTCCCGCTATCAGATAACGGACCGGCGAATCGAGCAGGCCCTGCTGGCGGCCCGCCAGGAGGTTGCTGATGCCAGCGTCACCGATGCCCGGGTCTACAAATCGGATGACCAGGTACCCTTTGTCTTTGCTTGATCCGGAATCGTGTTGAGCGACCGTAACACAACCTATCCATCAACCGGCCATTCTGATCGATAACGGATTGGATAAACACTGGAGTCGTCGATGTATCAGTCCAATAGCCCCGCAGCAGAGCGGTTCCGTAAAACCCTGATTGCCACAGCGAAGGGTTCCAAAGGGGCCCGGGATATGAGTCGGGAGCAGGCCAAGGCGGCTTTGCGTTTCCTGCTCTCTGCCGAAGCCCATCCAGCCCAGGTTGGGGCCTTTCTCACCGCCATGCGCTTCAAAGGGGCCAGGGTTGAGGAGATGAAAGGCTTCCTGGATGCAATGGAGGAGAGCGCCACCCTGATCTCCCCCAGGGTCGAACGGCTGCTTAATTGTAATGGCCCCTATGACGGCCGCAAGAAAGCGCTGCATCTGAGTCTGGCAGCGGCCCTGTTGACCGTTGCCGCTGGAGTGCCGGTGGTGATGCACTCCAACAGCGGCCTGCCACCGAAGAACGGTGTTACCACTGCCGCTGTGCTTGAGGCGATGGGTATCCCGGCCTATCAGGAGCCGCAGCAGGTCACCATGAGCATCGAGGAGAAGGGTTTTGGCCATCTGCATGCCAGCCGTTACCTGCATGGTGTTGAGCGCCTTAAGCCGATTCGACAGACCCTCTTCTACCGTTCCTTTCTGCATGCCTGTGAAGTGATGCTCAATCCGGCCGGTGCCGGCTACTCAATCATCGGTGCCGCTCACAAGAGCTTTTTGCAGCGCTTTGCCACTGCCGCAGGTGAGCGGGGACAACAACGGGTGATGGCGGTTCAGGGATTGGATGGTTGTGATGAACTACCCATGCAGCCGGTCGCTGTGGCCGACTACCATCAGGGCGAATTGAGAGAGTACACACTGGATCCGGCAGATTTCGGTTTGGCCAGCCAGGAACATCAGCCCTGTGCCGATCCGCAGACTACGGCGAGATTGATTCTGTCGTTGTTTCATGGAGAGGCAAGCCCTGTGCTTAACCCGGTTATCTACAACAGTGGTGTGAGACTCACTCTGTGCGGCAAGGTTGAGCGGATTGCCGATGGAATTGAACTGGCCAGGCAGACCCTCACCTCAGGCAGGGCAGCCGAGACGGTGCAGAAATTACAAGGTTGCTGATCGGCCGCAGATTGAAGCTTCAATAATCCGTGCCCCGCAAGAGCGGGGCACGGTGTGTTATGCGTCAATCGCGACTATTCGGTAATGAGTTTGATTGTGGTCTTCTTTCGCGCGAACTGTATGGCTGGACCATTTCCGGAGACCTCATAGATCTCTTGCAGGGCTTCACCCCAGTGCTGGGGATTGGAGGTCATGGAGCCGGTGGTCGGTAGATCACGGGCGTGGCCGCCATTGCTGACCGTGGGTTCGGTGTCCTTGTGGGCGAGGAAATCCACATAGTGATTGCTGAAAGTTTTATACATCAGTTTCGCTTCCACCTTGATGTCCCCTTTGGCATTGGCGGGTACGCTAAAGCTGTACTCCCGCTCGGCCCAGTTCTGGCCATCCGCATACTCATCCTCCGGGATGATGAAGGCACCCTGTGCCATATAGGCGGCCTTGTCGAAGCCTTGCGGTGGGATTCGGTTGTCTTTAACCACCTTGTTCAGCAAAGCGAAGTGGAACTCCTTCTCGTGTTCGCTGACCGTACCATTGTTATCATCATCGAGCAGATCCCCGAAACCTTCAGCCAGGGCTTTTATCTCGAAGATGTCATCCGGGTTGGCGACCAGTACCTCACCGCTGGCCGGGTCAACTTTACCATCTTCCAGAATCACACCTTTCTTGGTCCAGATCTTGACGTGCAGCCACATCTGCCGGCCCTCACCATAGCCGGTCGGGAGTTTGTGGCCGGTCTTATTGGTGATTTTGAACTTGACGCTGCCGGACTCCCCCGGACGAAGTCTTCTGGATTTATTGACCACACTTATTTTTGCCGTTTTACCATCCACAAAATCGAGATTGTCCAGCACACGGGCATCGAGTGCCGCCTGGCGTGAGGGTGAAACGTCATAGCCGAGGTCACTCCAGGTCTGATCGATGGGGCCCCAGAGGCGTTCAAGATGGGAGAGCATCCAGGTCTGCGCGCCGGCGAAACGCATCGGGCGGTGGCAGTCCTGGCATCGGCCATTGGCCTTGTTGGGGAAGGCGCTGTTATACCACTCGGTGTAGGTGCGCTCGATGGGGTGCGGCATATCGGCCGGTACCCCGTCTCCGTCCGGATCGGTCAGGGTCTTCAGAAACGGATTGGTCACTTCGTGGCAGGAGCCGCACAGGGCGCTCTCTCGCTGGAAGGGATCCATTACCCGCGGCTGATCACTCTCTGTAGCGCTGAAAGGCTCATGCTGGGTTACAAAGTACCCTCCGTTACCTGCGGCCTTGGCGCCGCTGGCATCCTTCTGGTTGTCGATCATGCGATGACAGAAATCACAGGTGATACCATCCATGTGACCTTCCGAGTCCGTGCCGTGGAGTGGGTCGGGCGCTTGGGCGCTGGTTGGAGAGAATTGCTCAAAGCTTGCTCCCCAGAAGTCGCCTCGCAGATGGGGATTTTCGGCGGTTGCCGGTTCGGAGAAGCCTTCCAGCCAACCGGCGGGTGAGTGACAGCGCAAGCAGAAGTCACCGACAACCGCCTGCTCATTCTCCGCTTTGTCCAGCAGTTCCAGGGCGGTTGAATACCCCAGATTGGTAAGTGGCGGAATTTCACCGCCCAGATTCACATGTTCCAGTAGATTGATGAAATCCCGGTTGGCTACATTGAGCGCCGCGTAGAAGGCCGGATCTCGGGCGGCCTGGGCCATAATGCCGCCCGCCCAGTCATTGTGTTCAACACCGGGAAAGCGGGCGGGATTTCTGAAACCGTCAACGATCGGATCGAGTATCTGTCCATCAAGATTGACCCCGGGTGCTGATCCTCTGGGTTGAGTTGAGTCTGTCTCGGTGATGCTGGTGGCTAATGACAGGGGGAGGTAGAGCATGAGTGCAGTGAAGACCACACTCAGAGAATGTCGGGTAATCATAACTAATCCTCAGTTAATAAGTTGCAGATCCAAAGCTCTCGATTACACAAACCCATACGAAGAGTGGTGAATTAAAGTATTTCTCAATGGTTCCAGACAGGAAGGTAGGACCACTACTACCCAGGCAGTGGGGATTCGATTGAATTGTTGATAGGGTAATCCCTTGCGTCAGATCGGTGAAAATAGTTTTGGATGTTGGACCGCTGAGCGGTCGTTTCACGAATTTCTGGGGATCGTCTTTTCTGGATTTGGTGGGATCTCGGCAAGGGTGCGACCAGGCAGGTGCGGCCTGGCCGCACCTGACAGGATCAAAAACGGATCGACTAATCCTGCAGCTCCTCAAGCAGCTGATAGATCTTTAAAAGCAGTTCCTGGGCAACACTGTCATAGGGATCAAAGCTGCCATTGGCACAGAGTGTGATTACTGTATCCTTCTCCTGGAAATAGATCATTTCAGCCTGGTAACCGGGATCTTTGCCGCTGTGGCTGTAGATTACCTCGTCGCTACCGGCGATAGGGGTGATTTTGATGCCCAATCCATAGTTGGACGCTGGTGTGCCGAGCATCGAGGGTTGCAGCATCTCAGTCCGCATGGCGTCGTCCAATACAAGATCAGTGCGCAGGATGCCCAGAATGAACTTGGCCAGGTCATCCGCCGTGGTCTGAATGCCGCCGTCAGCCAGACCGAAATGGCTATACCAGGGGTAGACATCGATGCTCTCCCCTTCGTCATCGACATAGCCGTGTACCAGGCCTGGGATACCTTCCGCCTCATGGCCCTGAAGGGTGTGTTCAAGTCCCAGGGGTTCTATGATCCGATTACGGATCTCACTCTGCAGAGTGGTGCCGGATGCACTCTCAATGATCAGCGCGGCCAGAATATAGTTTGAGTTGGAGTAGCTGTAGTTGCTGCCAGGCTCAAAGTGCAGTGGCTGATCGAGAAAAAAAGGTAGAGCATCCGCCTGCTGCCAGTGGCGTGTTGGGCCGGATAGATAGAAGAAATCGTTATCCCAAGCCTCACTGTCGTTCTGGAAGTCGAACAAACCTGTGGTGTGGTTGAGCAGCATACGGATGGTCATCTGATCACTGGAAGGGATACGGTTGGTAATCTCATCGGGTAACCAATCGGTGATCCTGTCATCGAGGCCGACCAATCCTTCAGACGCCATCTGTACCAAGGTGGCCGCAACAAAGGTTTTACCCACACTGGCCACATAGAAACGGTGTTCGGCGGTCGCCTCCTCCATGGTTTCCAGGTCACTCATCCCCGCACTGCCGGAGAAGTCGATGTTCCTGCCGGCGATACGCACAGAGACCGCCGGCAATCCTTTGCTGACGGCCTCTTCAAGGGCGTCCTGGAACTGCTCGTTGGCTGTCGCGTCATCACTGTTGTTTGAGTTACAGCCGGTCAGCAGGCTCATACCGAACAGGGCAGAAGTAAGGATTACAGGCCAGTATTGTTTAAGACTTTTCATTGGTTCTATTCCCGATGGATATCAATTGGTTTGCTTGGACAGCGTTTGCTGTTGCAGGGAATAGTGGCTTGAAACGGCGGGTTTATCGTCCGCGCGTGTAAGTCCGGACGAATTAAAATATCTTTTTAATCAGTGAGTTGCCTGGTTCCGGTTTGCTTGCCGGCGGATTTTCGATATTCGCTGGGAGTTTGTCCTGTGTGACGCTTGAAAGCGGTATAAAAGGCCGACTTGGAGTTGAACCCCGCATCCAGAGCGATACCCAGGATATTCATCTGAGCGGACTCGGCAGTAAGGTGGCGCTGGGCCTCTTCGACCCGGTAGCGGTTGATGAAATCGAAGAAGTTGCACCCCGCCTGTTCATTGATCACCTGGGAGAGGTAGTTTGGCGAGATGCTGAGTTGCGTGGCCAGCTGTGGCAGGGTGAGTTTGCTGTCGAGGTACGTGCGCTGTTCATCCATGTGGTTTTGCAGTTCCTCAAAAAGCAGCTGGCTGGTCTCACTGTCCAGGGCTGAGCGTTGATACTTGGGTTGAGATTGCGATGGGTCCGTATCGTTCAGGGTTGCACCAGTCTGGTTGGCTTGTGCATCCAGCGATTGCCTGTCAGTTTTGGGATCCGACCGATCTTGTTGAGTAAAAATCGCAGGTTGCCGCAATCCCAGGTAGCCCATGCTGTAGATCACCAGGACAATCATCAGAAAGTGGATACCGATGACCTCTTCGGGGAAAGCGAGCAGATCAGCCAGAAAGACATCGGCCAGATAGAAGAGATAGAGGGCCACCAGGGCCAGAAGCAGGTTCTTCAACCAGGCCAGGTTAATCCTTTCCAGGAAGGAGAACTGATCCTCAATCGATTTCTGATGTTGCAACAGCCGCTTGATGGAGAGCCCCAGATAGAGTGCCATCTGCAAGATTGAAAGTACGCCCACCAGTATCATGGCAAGCCCGGCCCAGAGGATATCGCTATCCTGCTGCTCCCCCTGACTGTTGAGTAAACTCTGCAGTTGCTGCTGATCGAGCAGCAGCAGTGGTATCAGGATCGCAAACCCAAGAAGGAAAGGTAGGAAGTGTCGCCACTGCCGCAGAGTAAAGCGAAACCCCGATCTTGCAGTCAAAGCCGTGACGTAGAGATAGGTGAGTGGTCCAAAAAGAAAATCGATATTGGTATCGATGACCAACAACCTGGGGTAGTTGGCGATATACCCGGACTGATGGAGAAACGCCATCCACAGGTCGAGGGAGAAAGTCAGGGTCAACATCGCCAGCAGGCGGTGAGCCACAGGCAGGCCGCTTTTGGCATTGATCAGCGCCAGGGCGAGAAACATACCCTGTACGGCACCAAGCAGCATGATGGCTGAATAGAGGTCGATTTCAGGTTGCATGATGCTCAGAGGTGGCTGACCTTAGGCCCTAACACGAATCCAATGGAAGGCTAAATTAGCAGCAAATCAGGTCGAAAATCCACACCAGTAACAGAATCAATACCGATAGGCCGGCAAGATTGGCCAACCACAGCCAGAATTTGTCCATAGGTTCTCTCCCTCGGTTTATCTGCAAAGAATTGTGGTGGCGAATGACTGGCCAGTCGTCTCTGCCTGTAAGTCTGGACAACCATCGTGAAGAGACGCCACTTGGGTTAAGGCGGTACACTAGCGCTGTTTGTCTACTATGGGATCTGATTGGATGTTTTGGATAGTTCGAGTGCTGCTGCTGGCCGTGATGGTAATCCTTCCCGGCTGCGACAGAGGGCCGCAAGATCACCGCCAAACCCTGCTGGTGTTCGGCACCCTGCTGGATATCCAGGCCTATACCGATCAGCCGGAGCTGTTCAATGAGGCGGTCAGGGAGCTGGACAAGACCTTTCAAAAGATGCATCGGGAGTGGCATGCCTGGCAGGGAGAGGGGGAGCTGATCCGGCTGAATCGCGCACTGGCCGAAGGGGAGGCTCTGCAGGTATCGGCAGAGCTCGCCGCGTTGCTACATCAAGCCAGGCAATATGCGGTCGACAGTGAGCATCTGTTCAATCCGGCGATTGGCAAATTAATCGGCCTGTGGGGGTTTCACAGTGACCAGCCGCCAGGTGGGCCGCCGCCGCAGAAGGCGGATATCGAGGCCTTGTTGAACAGCAACCCAAACATGCAGGATGTCCGTTTTCAGGGGCATCAGGTCAGTAGCACGAATCCCATGGTCGCCATGGATCTGGGTGCATTTGCCAAAGGCTACGCCTTGAATCTGGCAATCGATGAGCTGAAACGAATGGGGATTGGCAACGCGATTGTCAATGCGGGTGGTGATCTCTGTGTCTCCGGGCGGCATGGTGAACGGCCCTGGGTCATCGGCATTCGCCACCCGCTTGGAGAGGGGGTGATCGCCTCGGTTGGGGTGGCCGATGGTGAGTGTGTTCTGACCTCGGGAAACTATGAACGGTACCGGGAGTTTGAGGGAGTCCGCTACGCGCATATTATCGATCCACGCAGCGGCTATCCGGTGGCCCATGTGGCTTCCGCAACCGTAATCAGTAACCAGGGTGGGTTGGCCGATGCAGCGGCTACGGCACTGAGTGTGGCGGGTCCGGTCGATTGGCCGCGAATCGCAGCGAAGATGGGGTTAACACAAGTGATGCTGATTGATGATCAGGGGAAGGTCTACCTGACTCCACAGATGCAGTCGAGGATCAGTTTTCAGCAGCAGGTCGATGAGGTGGTGGTTACGGCTGAGACTTTCGATTGATTCGTTTTCTAAGTCGGCAAATAAACGCAAATTGGATTCGTGTTTGGGATTCTACCCATACAGCGGCATAGCCTGTCACTGCTGATCCGTTAACGCACAATTAGCCAAGGAGATGCATATAAGCCCCTCTCCCCCAGCCCCTCTCCCGCAAGGGGAGAGGGGAGCTACTCTCTCTGTCTGTTCGGCATGCTGATGATTAGTGTTAACAGGCCCTAGGAACCTCTTTTTGTGCTACAAAACTCGATAAGCGAGAGAAACCAACTGAAACTAACCCATTAGAATCATATCGATCAAAGTCTATGAGACAGCAGTGATAGCCTCTGATTATTTGCGGCTATTGGCAGTGATTGGCGTCCATGCGCGGTTTGAAGAAACTGCTCCAGGCCAATCCGCATCAACACAACTATTCGCGTGCATTAGCGGACTGTAATCAAATAGGGCAACGCTCAACAACCTCAAACACCACGGAGGTGAGTCTATTCAAATCTTCATCTTCGATAACGAAGGGTGGCATCAGGTAGACCAGTTTGCCGAAGGGCCGGACCCAGACACCAGCGTCAACGAAGCATTGTTGAATATGTTTCATGTCCACCGGTTTTTTCAGTTCCACAACACCGATCGCACCGAGTACCCGCACCTCTTCCACCTGGGGCAGTTCCCGGCATGGGGCGAGTCCCTGTTGGAGCCGTTGTTCAATGTTTTTGATCCGTTCCTGCCAGGGGGAGCTCAATAGCAGGTCGATACTGGTCAGCGCCACACGGCACGCCAGTGGGTTGGCCATGAAGGTTGGGCCATGCATAAACAATCCCGGCTCTCCCCGGCTGATGGTCTGGCTGATCTCCTCAGTCGTAAGGGTGGCGGCCAGGCTCATATAACCACCGGTCAGAGATTTGCCGACACACATGATGTCCGGTGTGACATCCGCATATTCACAGGCAAACAGTTTACCGGTACGACCAAATCCGGTAGCGATCTCGTCAAGGATCAGCAGCACACCATACTGATCGCATAACCGGCGTACCTCTTTAAGATACTCCACCGAGTAGAATCGCATACCACCCGTGCCTTGCACGATCGGTTCGAGCACCAGAGCGGCAATCTCATGATGATGTTGCTCCAGCTTATCGGTCAATCCTTTTGCCCCATCCCCTTTGCAGGGGTGCCCGAAATAGCAGGTCGGTGCATCGGCAAAGTGCTGTTTTGGCAGGATTTCAGAAAACAGACTGTGCATCCCCGTTTCTGGATCACAGAGCGACATGGCGCCGAAGGTGTCGCCATGATACCCCTTGCGGATGGTCAGAAAGCGCTGTTTTTCCGGCTCTCCCTTGTCATGCCAGTACTGGATGGCCATTTTCATGGCGACCTCTACCGAGACGGAGCCTGAGTCGGAGAAAAAGACACTCTGCAGGGATTCCGGTGTGATTTCGATCAGTTTTCTGGCCAGATCCGTGGCGGGTTGGTGGGTCAGTCCACCGAACATGACATGGGCCAGCTGTTCGGCCTGCTCGGTAATCGCCTGATTCATCTGGGGATGGTTATAGCCGTGGATCGCACACCACCAGGAGGACATGCCATCGATTAGCTCTCTGCCATCAGCCAGTGTGATACGCACACCGTCTGCGGATACCACAGGATAGACCGGTAGATCGGCACCAATTGCACTGTACGGGTGCCAAACGTGCGCTTTATCAAAGGCTATCCAGTCTTCACTATTACTCATAAAGTAAGCTGTCTGTTGATTCGGGATGCAGAGATTAACAGATATCAGTCCTTCGGGATAATGCACCGGATGTGATCGGCAGCCGCTTTATCGAATTAAAATCCCATTGTTACTGAACCGTAACATCGGGCCGATGAGCCATTTTCTTTCGCTGTCCGATATGATAACTATGGAGATTCCCGAGGCCTGTCAGCGCGGACCCCATTGGGTTCGTGTTAACAAATCCTTACACTAAAACCGTTGATCCCCTAGGGATAAGGCCTGCAACCATCAGCTTGTGACAAGATTCACTGGTTGTACGTCTCCGGTTAATAACAGAGGAGTAAACGATGGATAAACCTGTAGTAGCGGCCAAACAGCCAATCGATGTGGATCTCGTGGCTGGCAAAGAGTATTGGTGGTGTGCCTGTGGACGGTCTGACAGTCAGCCGTTTTGTGACGGCTCGCATCGCGGTACCGGCATCGAGCCACTCGGTTTCAAAGCGGAGAAAAACGGTGAAGCCTGGCTCTGCCGCTGCAAACAGACCAAAACACCACCCTATTGCGACGGTAGCCACAAACAGGTGGAAGATTAGTTGCATGCTGAAGGATGGGCAAAGGAGATGCCCATAAGCAGAATGGGCTAAGGGCCGGGTGTCATGCCCGGTTTGGCCACAACCTCTCTCTAGTGTACCTCGTCATAGATTCTGTACCATTCAGAGCCACCCCAATACGCCAGATCAATGCGTGGCTCCCTACGGGCGAGCCGGCAAGGGGCCATCCGCGTCGTTATGCCTCTTGGAAAGGGCATGCCATTCCCGGCGAGGCATGCCTTACGGCTAGCCCCTTGCCGACTCGCTGAATGGTACAGAATCTATGACGAGGTACACTCGGCCCCTTTTTTCTTATCCAACGCACCTTTGTCCGAGTGCTTTTCCAATCCCTCCGGGATTTCATGTTCGATCCGGTTTCTGCCATTCGATTTGGCAATGTAGAGGGCCTGGTCGGCACAGGCCAAAAGGTGGTTGCCCAACTCTTTGTGGTGGCTCTTTCCCAGCATTGGCAGAGTTTCACTGACTCCGATGGAGACACTCAACTGCAGGTTCACCCCCTGGTCCAGATAGACCGGATGTGAATTGACCTCAAGGCGAATCCGCTCGGCCAGCAGCAGTGCCTCCGACAGGTTGGTCTGAGGTAGCAGGATGGCGAACTCCTCACCACCGTAACGGGTGGCCACATCACTGGCGCGTAACTGGGAGCGGATACGTTTTGCCAACTCTCTCAACACCTGGTCCCCGGCCGGGTGACCATAGTTGTCATTGATCCGTTTGAAATGGTCGGCATCGATAAACAGACAGCTCAGCGGCTGGCGATAACGGCTGGCCCGGGAGAGCTCCTCTTCCAGACGGCGGTCCAGATAGCGGCGGTTGTGCAGTTCAGTGAGTGGGTCGGTAAGGCCGCTGATCAGAAGTCGTTCCCGGTTGGTGACGTTTTCCAGGCAGACACCACAGATGGTAGCCAGGCGGGCGAGAAAGTCTGTCGCATGTTGTCGGGTAAACCGGTTCGCGTCCTGGCTGCCCAGATTGATGCTGCCCACCAGATGATTGCTGCAGATCAGAGGCAGGATAGCGATACTTTTAAGATTCCTCGGCTGATCGAACAGGTTGTTGTATTCCGGAGTGAGAAAGGGACCCAGCCAAGGGCTCTTCAGTCGAAGAAAGCGCTGATTGATAACTCCCAGGTCATCCACGAAGCGGACGTAGGGGAATGCATCGACGGGAATGCCGTTGTTACTCAGTAGGTGTCGAATCTCATGGTCAGGATCCAGCATCAGTAATTGAATATCGTCGACCTCAAACGAGGCGAGCAAGCCTTCGCTCATACCGCTCAATAGTTCGCCCAGGGATTCGGCACTTAGCAGCTCAAGCTCCCGGGCATAGAAGCGCCCCAGGGTCTCCTGGTTCTCTACAGCCTTACGGGTCAGTTCTTTCAAACGTAGACGTAGGATTCGGTTTTCTTCTTTCAGATCCATTTATGTTACGCAATCGCCACCTGGGTGGAGTATCGGCCAGTCAGAGATGATCTTGAGGTCTATTAGCCCGGCGACCCAATCGTTTACTTTCAGGGCCTCAAGCAGACCCTTGTCAGGAGCCACAACGCCGAGCAAGGGTCTGCTTGAAGTTCCTAACAATCTGAAATATAAAGACAGGCCGCCATGAGCCTGTCTGCAAACTCCGTTATCAAAACTCGCTGTAGGCGTGCTACAGCGGCGTTTTGATGCCTCGCTGCAGGCAGGCTAAAGGCGGTTGAAAGTGAACGATTGGGTCGCCGGATTAACAATCATATGCGTTGTTCAGATGCCGCTGCCAACCCGCCAGAGTTGATAGTCGGGCTGATTGATGTAGCCGCGGCTGGTGATGTAACTGATCACATTGCGCAATCGGTAGAAACGCACCACAGAATCGACCCGGATGATCTCATTACCCTGTTCATCGAAGAACAGCAGGGAAGGGGTGTAGAAGAGTCCAAGCTGCTTGGCCCATTGGCTGGCGTTGGTCTTTTGTCCATCCGGGGTGATGATGGGCGTGTCGGATCGAATATCGAGCTGTACATTATCGAATGATCTGACCAGCTTGTTGATCGCCGGATCCCTCAGCGGTTGGCCATGCAGTACATCACAGGCATGGCAGTTACCCTGTTCGAAAAACACCACCAGTGGACGTTGCCCCGGGAACCGGCTGCGGTCGAGATTGTGTGGCGGGGGGATGAAGAACGCCTCTTCGTTGAGGTCACCCGCTTCAAACGCCGTACTCGCCTCGCCTCTGGCCAGATAGTCAGGAAAGCTCTCGTTACGATAGTGTTGATCGGCAACATACTCCAGGGCCGCACGAAACTGATAGGGGGGGTAGTAGCCCCGCAGCCGTAGCACCTCATCCCCCTGTTGATTGAAAAAGATCAGTGATGGGGTGAAATTGGTCTTCTCGCGAACGGCAAAATCCCTTTGCGTGAGGGTCTCCCCACTTAAGGTGGTCAGCTCTTCACTGCTCCAGATGTCGATGGGAATGATATCGAAGTGGCGGCGGGTGTAGGTGGTGATGTCGCTGAGACCGAAGTTGACCTCCAGCAGCATCTTGCAATAGGCACAGCGTTTTTGGCCAAAGTAGAGAACAATACCTTTTTTGTCATCCTCCATGGCCTCCTCAAGATCCGCCGGCAGATCGAGAAAACTCTTCTTGAACCAATCCGGGTATTGCAACAGATCTTCTAAGGGGAAGTCGTCGAACGCATAGACATCATCTTCGGATTCGATGGCGAAGAGTTGATGGTATGGGATGAATAGCAGGTATACCCATAGGGTCAGCAATAGTATTCTGCGTCGCTTGGTCATAGATCTCGGCTCATGTTGGAGCCCGGAGCGTTTTTAATTCCATCGACACCAAAAATAACCGAAACCCATTAGGGTAATTGTGGTGTGATGGGACATCTTATTCGTGAGCACTGACGGATTACCACCATCCCGGCGCCATTCCATACCCTGGATGCTCTTTATTGATATCTCTTCAGTCTAGCTGACTGAAAGGGAAATCTGAACAGGTATTGGTATTTGATGTCTGAATTGGCTATCGTTCCGTGAGAGACGGGGTTGTCGTTGATGAGCATTGATTGGGCATCCCTCGCTGTCTCATTTTATAAGTTAGGGTAGTAGCCTTACTGCAGCCTGTCTGGCTCTGGAAGGTCGGTATGGAGAATATTAAAGATGAAAAAAATTGCACTTTACGTGGCAACTTTGGCGCTCTTCGCATCCGTGTCTGCAAAGGCTGAGGGGGATCCGGCAGCTTACTGCAAGCAAGCGGCAAAACTCTACCAGGATAAAGATATAGCGGGTGCTGTGGAGGAGGCGAAATGGTGCCTGGAATCTCTGGAGCAGATTCAACAGTCGCAAAAGGGTGACCGTTTTGCCAAACAGGTGGCCGGTTGGCAGCGAGGTGAGGTTTCAAAGCAGAAAGCCATGGGCATGTCGATGATTGAGACCGAGTACAGTAAGGGAAATAAGTCCATTAAGGTGAGTTACAACAGCGGTGTCAGTGGCATGGGGGCGATGTTCAGCCAGATGGGACTGGCTGGCGGTGGTAAAAAGATCCGCCTGGGGCGCTATACCGGCCTGGTGCTGGACGAGGGTAGAAACAATGAGATCCTGATCAATTTGAAGATGACCCAGGGTATGGTCAATCTCTCCTCCGATACCGCCTCGATGGCTGAGCTGCAGGCCTTCGCCAAGGCCTTTCCGATCAAGGATATCGATCAGTAGAACGCACTCTGTTCGTCAATTTACGGGTTCCCGGGTTTGTGGGAACCCGTCTGAATACATGATCCCTCGACGCTCAGCCCAGGTATCCAGTCCATTCAATGCTGGTATCGCCGAACACCAGAAAATGTGGATTGAGCAGCGAATCCTTGGTGTTGTAGCGGAGTGTCTCACCCTGCAAAGTGGTGACCTCTCCACCTGCGGCTTCCACTACGGCCTGTGCCGCCCCGGTATCCCACTCTGAGGTTGGGCCCAAACGGGGGTAGATGTCGGCCATGCCTTCGGCGACCAGGCAGAGCTTGAGTGAGCTGCCCATGCTGACCAGCTCATGTTCGCCCAGATTATCGAGAAAGCGTTGTAGGGAGTCCCCGGCGTGGGAACGGCTACCGGCCACCCGAGCCGGTTTCTGACAGTTGGCTGTCACGCTGATCCTCTGCGGTGGCTGGTTACCGATCTGTTTGCTGGCACTCTGTCCGGGAATTCCGTAATAGAGGGTCTTGATGACTGGGGCGTAGACCGCACCGAAGCTGGGCCTGTGACCGTCGATCAGAGCAATATTGACGGTGAACTCCCCGTTTCTTTTGACAAATTCACGGGTACCGTCCAGGGGGTCGATCAGCCAATAGCGTTGCCAGCTGCTTCTGGTGGCGAAGGGGACTTTGGCGGACTCTTCAGAGAGTACCGGGATCTCCGGAGTGAGTCGCTCCAGGGTCGACACGATCAGCTGGTGAGCGGCCAGATCAGCCGCGGTGAGGGGTGAGTTGTCCTGCTTGGTCTCGATTTCGAATTCGGTATCGTAGATTTCCAGGATGGCCTCTCCGGCTTCACGGATCAGGTTCAACAGTTGATCGATCGGTATGGGGAGTGTCATGTCAATACGTTCCTTGCCAGGCAAAGCGCTGCTATCGAGCGCGCCTCCGTAAAATCGGGTTGTGCGATTAGATTGTCCCAGTCGGAGAGTTTCCAGGGGACTACCTCGATGGGTTCAGGTTCATCCCCAACCAGTTGCTGGGGATAGAGATCCCGGGCGAGGATAGCATAGGTGTGGTGCTGGATGTAGGCTGGTGCAATGGTGAAGGTCTTGAGTATTTCAAGCTCTCTTGCGGCATAGCCCACCTCCTCCTGCATCTCCCGATTGGCGGCCTGCAGGGGATCCTCGCCTGGCTCCATGCGACCCTTGGGTAGCGCCAGTTGATAGTCCTGGCTGCCGGCGGAATATTCACGGATCAACAGCACAGTCTCATCATCCAGCATGGGAATCACCAGAACCGAGCCTGTTTTACCGCCAAGCAGGCGTTCATAGACCCGTTTTTCTCCATTGCTGAACTCCAGGCCCAGCTGCTCGACACGAAACAGCCGGGTTTCCGCGATCAATTGCTGTGAAACAATCTTGGGTTTTGTCACTACATCATCCGGTATGGGATCGATACGGCCTGCACCGGTCAGGGGCGGCCACTTAAGTTGGAATTTCGCAGGTACACTAGTGTACCTCATCATAGATTCTGTACCATTCAGAGCCACCCCAATACGCCAGATCAAGGCGTGGCTTGCGGTGAATGGCGCGCCCTTTGCAAGAGCCATAACGCAGAGCTGGCGTATTGGGGTGGCTCCCTGCGGGCGAGCCGGCAAGGGGCCATCCGCGGCGTTATGCCGCTTGGAAAGGGCATGCCATTCCCGGCGAGGCATGCCTTGCGGCTAGCCCCTTGCCGACTCGCTGAATGGTACAGAATCTATGACGAGGTACACTAGGTTAAAGGGTTGAGTCTATGGCATCAACAGCATAATGCGGATATAGGGCCCCGTGCGTTGAGTTGGGCGGCATGAGACAATAGTCACCAGGATTAATAGATTCGAGCGGTTTTTATGATTCCCTGGAATGATATCGATTGTGTATTACTGGATATGGACGGCACCCTGCTGGATCTCCATTTCGACAACCACTTCTGGCTGGAGTATGTGCCCTCCCGTTATGCGGAGGCCAAGGGTATCCCGCTGGCTGAGGCGACGGAGGAGTTACTCGGGCGCTACAAAAGCGTCGAAGGCACCCTCGACTGGTATTGCGTGGATCACTGGAGCCGGGAGCTGGAGCTGGACATTGTGCTGCTCAAGGAGGAGGTGGATCATCTGATCTCCGTCCATCCCCATGTGATCGACTTTCTCGATCAGCTGATGTGTGCCGGTAAGGAGCGGGTGCTGGTAACCAATGCCCATCAGAAGACCCTGGCCTTGAAGATGGAGAAGACACGCTTGGCCGGTTTTTTCAATCAGGTCATCTCATCACATCAGCTGGGACTGCCAAAAGAGCATCCGGAGTTTTGGAATCGTCTGCAGAATCTGCACCCTTTCGATCCCCAACGTACCCTGTTTGTCGATGACAGTCCGGCGGTGCTCAAATCGGCCCAGGCGTATGGCCTGAAGTGGATCCTGGCAATTCTCAAACCGGACTCGAAACAGCCGCTGCGAGCGGGTGGTGATTTTCCGGCAATCGAGGATTTCTCAGAGATTACCCAGGGGTTGCGCTGTCTGATCTAGGGCCTGTTGTGCCTGAAGGGCTGGGTCTGTTTTTGCGCCCAATGGCGTTATCATTCGCTTATGTAGCCGGGTTACACCGCGCTCATTCTGTTTTGCTGGACATAAAAACAGTCCCAGCAGGGCGTATTGGATTCGTGTTAACAGGCCCTGGTCTAGATTCCTGCAATGGTTGACGATTATAGGTCACTGCACTCGCTGTCGCGCTGCGCGGCCTCCCAGGCCAGCAGCGCCAGTTTTCTCGAATCCCCCCAATGATAGATGCCGGTCTCTCCATCAGAGCGAATTACCCGATGACAGGGGATCAGAAAAGCGATGCGATTCTCAGCAAGCGCGCTGCCGGCAGCCCGATGGGCCTTGGGTGATCCGGCCAGCTGTGCCATGGTGGTGTAGGAGATGAGCTGGGAAGTGCCGATGTTGAGCAGTGCCTCCCACACCTTGATCTGAAAATTACTGCCCTTCATCAGCAGATGAAAGCGGGCTGATTCGGGCTTGCGACTGAAGATCCTGTTGATCAAATGGCCTGCCTCAAGGTCGTTTTGCTGCAATTCCGCCTTCGGCCAGGTCTGCTGCAGACCATGACTCAATTCAGCGTGGTCCAGGTCGTGAAAGCTCAAACCGACGATGCCCCTTTCCGTCCAGGCAATCATAGCGATACCGAAAGGTGACTGAGCCAATCCATAGTTGATGCACAAGCCCTGACCCTGTTGTTTGATTTCGCCTGGACTCATGGCCTCACAGGTGACCATCAGGTCGTGCAGCCTGCCAGGCCCAGACAGCCCGCTCTGCAGGCTTGTGCTGAGTAGGTCATTCGAGGTTAAAAGCGAGTTGCGAGCATACTCTTTGGTCAGATATTGCAGAAACCGTTTCGGCGATATGCCCGCCCACTCACTGAACACCCTCTGCAGGTGGTATTCGCTCAGATTAACCGCCGACGCGATTTCGCCAAGACTGGGCTGACGGCGAAGATTGCCGCGGATGTACTCAATCGCCTGAGCGATGACAGTGTAGTGATTTCGATCTACCGGCCGCTTGTTTGTGGTCATGGCACCCTGTTCTATGCGTTCAATATCCTCAGTCTGCCCATCAAAGCGGCTCCTGACCACCCGATTCTTGCGGATTTCAGCCTATCTGCAGAGTTTCTGCCAGCTTAATAACTTAGGGCCTGTTAACACGAATCCAACAGTCCCAGCCCCACTGCTGTTCCATAAACTCCGTGCTTTATAGTGTAAACTGCCTAATCGTTTATTGGTTTTCATTGCTGATTAAGAATCGAGACATTAAAGGCACAGGTCAGTAGATGCCTGAGGCCACTGTTATCGTCCGAATGTCAAAAAGGCAGGGAGTTTAACTCCCCTCTCCCCTTGCGGGAGAGGGGCTTTAGATCTGCTGCTGGGAAGATCGAAAGTTTGTGGGACAGTCGTGGACCCAGCTTCCCTCTTTTTGTATCAAAACGGAAGGTTGCACCTGCAAAAGCGCCACTCGGCGTTGCTCGACACTCATTTGGAACAACCAAACTACGCTCCTCGCGCCTTGATTGGCGTTTTTTCAGGTACAACAGGGCATATTGGATTAGTGTAAACGGCCCTAGGTCAGGGCTTATCCGTGGTGGCTCTATCCCTGGTCAGTTGCTCCAGCATGTTTTCCATCTTGATCAGTCGCTGCTCCATCTCGGCGGTCCGACTGTCGATTCGGTGTACCTCGCCTGCCTCACCCTCACCGCTCTCCCGGGAAAACTCCTCATGCTCCCGCTGCAGGGTTTCCAGTACGATTCCGATCATCATATTGAGAAAAACAAACGCCACGATGAAGATGAATGAGAGATAGAAGAACCAGCTGAGCGGAAAGATATCCATGGTCTCGTACATCACATCGGTCCAGTCCTCGAAGGTGGCGATACGGAACAGGGTCAGCATGGCAATGGTGATGTTACCCCACAGCTCCGGGTTGATCTGATGGAAGAACATGCTGCCGATGGCGGCGTAGATGTAGAAGATGATGAACATCAGTAGCGACACATAGCCCATGCGGGGAATGGCGGTGACGAAGGCATTCAGCAGTACCCGCAATTCGGGGATGATCGATACCAGTCGCAGTACTCTAAAGATCCGCAGCAGGCGACCCAGCAGGGCGGCTTCGCTGTCATCGACCGGGATCAGACTCGCGGTGACGATGAGAAAGTCGAAGACATTCCAGGCCTTGCTGAAGAATCGTTTCAGACTGTGCTCGGCAATCATGCGGATGATGATCTCGACCAGGAAAAAGATGGTGATGCCGATGTCGAGCAGGCGCAGTACCTGGGCGGCAGAGGCGGGGATCGGGTAGGTTTTGGCGCCGATCATCAGTGCCGATATCACGATCACCAGGATAACGAAGGTTTCGAAGATCTTGTTTTCGCGAAGTTGGATGAACTGTTGTTGCAGTTGTGCAGCTGTCGGGGGCATAGTGGGTTGAATCCGGTATTGGCTGATACTCAAAAGGCCGCCGATTATATCGGAAAACAACCCTTATTGCGGTTTTTGGTCAACGCTATGGATCGGGAAATTGCGGCTTAGTTCCGGGAAGTGGGGCCGCTGCAACAGATTGCCTGTGAGATCGGCGTCTAAGGCCTTAATTGCCCCAGGTTTTAAAGCGTTTTTTGCAGTAGGTGAGTAGTTCAGCGTAGTTGCGGAAATAGAGTTCGAAGCCATCCTCCGCAGGGGCATCGAATTCACACCAGTCGTTGTCGTAGTCCCGGCAGATCTGCGGCCGCTGATCGTAGATGCCACAGCCCCCACCAGGCTGTAGGTGTTCACAACTTCCACCGATCAGTAGAAACCAGCCGTCGTCGTCCTTGTAGATTTCCACCCCGGCATGGGAGACCTGCCAGAGCAGATGTTCAAAATCGCTCTTCGAGCGGGGAGCGACCCCGAGGGCTTCCGTGGTGTAAGTGCAGCACTTGGAGTTGGTGCAGCGATCGCACTTGTTGTCCATGGTTATTCGCTGTTGGGTTATTCGCTGTTGCTCTGGGGTGGCTTGGGGCCGGACCGGCGCCGTCTGCGCTTACCTTCTCCCTTGGGTTTGTGCGCTTTATGGTGATGACCCTTGCCATGGCTCTTCTGGCCCTCTTTGGGATGATGCCTCTGGCGAGCCCCCTTCTCCGGGTAGACCCGGCTCTTCGGATCCACCTCGGCCAACAGGTCGGTAGCCACGGTCTGGGTTGGGATGGAGTGGCCTACATAGGTTTCGATGTCCGGCAGAGAGAAGGCATAGGTCTCACAGGCAAAGCTGATTGCCTCGCCGCTGGCCCCGGCACGGGCGGTTCTGCCAATGCGGTGTACGTAGTCTTCCGCATCCTCGGGAAGATCGAAATTGACCACATGGGTGACATCGGGAATATGCAGGCCACGGGCCGCCACATCGGTGGCCACCAGGGCGGGCAGCTCACCGTTCTGAAACTTCTTCAGAAGGCTGAGGCGCTTTGTCTGCGGTACGTCGCCGGAGAGCACCGCTGTATCGATGCCGTTCCCCTGCAGGAATCCCCAAACCTTGTCGGCCACCCGTTTGGTGTTGACGAAGACAATGGTACGGGTGTCCTCCATTTGCTTGAGCAGGCCGATCAGCAGCGGGATCTTCTCCTCGTTGGCCGTCATGTAGCAGGTTTCGGTGATCTTCTCCGCGGTCACCTGCTCCGGTTCCACCTCAACGCTGTGCGGATTGTTCATGTGTTCGTAGGCCAGCTCGCGCACCCGATAGGATAGGGTGGCGGAGAACAGCATGCCCAACCTGTCCTGTGGTGATGGACAGCGTCGCAACATAAAGCGGATGTCCTTGATAAAGCCGAGATCAAACATGCGGTCGGCTTCGTCCAGCACGATCACCTGAATCTCTTTCAGGTCGTAGACCCGCTGTTTGAGATAGTCAATCAGTCGCCCTGGGGTGCCGATCAGGATATCCACACCCTGTTCGATCTGCTTGCGCTGCTTTTCATAGCCGGTGCCGCCGTAGACGGCTGCGGTTGTCAGCTCAGTGTGCTGGGTCAATGCCTGGGCATCGTTGTAGATCTGTACCGCCAGCTCTCTGGTCGGCGCCAGAATCAGGGTGCGGGGTTGATTGACCCGACGCTGCTCCGATGGTGGGTTGCGTAACAGGTGGTCGATGGCAGCGATCAGAAAGGCTGCGGTTTTACCGGTACCGGTCTGTGCCTGTCCGGCCAGATCCTTTCCGGTCAGCGCAATCGGCAGGGTTTCCGCCTGAATCGGAGTGCAGTATTCGAAGCCGGCCTCCTGGATACCCAGCAGAACCTGGGGATCGAGATCAAAGTCGGCAAAACGGGTCTCAGTCAGATGTTTATTGCTCATGGGGCGGAAGCATACAGGATAATAGGTATAACTACGATCCTGCATGGAATCAGCACCTTGACTCATTGTTATCAGGCCTTGATCGCGCGGATGTAAAATTTGCCCATCGACGGACACAATCCCGTACAATCCCCCTGCATGAATATCCATCTTGTTTCTGTCGGAAACCGCATGCCTGACTGGGTGGTCGAAGGCTATCAGACCTATGCCCGGCGGCTGAATGGGGACTGCTATCTCCATCTGCTCGAGATCGCTCCCGGACAGCGGGGTAAAAAGGCCGATATCAAGCGAATCCTGAAGGATGAGGGTGAAAAGATGCTGAAAGCGATACCCAAAGGGTGTCGGGTTGTGGCCCTGGATGTACAGGGACGGGCCTGGAGTACGGAGCAACTCTCCAGCAAGTTGCAGTCCTGGATGGGCGATGGCCGGGATCTGGCGCTGCTGGTGGGTGGGCCGGAAGGGCTCTCGGCGGAGTGTCTGAACCAGGCGGAAGGGCGTTGGTCCCTGTCCCCATTAACCCTGCCCCATCCGCTGGTCAGGGTGGTGGTGGCTGAACAGCTGTATCGGGCCTGGAGTCTGATGCACAACCACCCCTATCATCGTGCCGGATAGCGGTATGGGTGACCGGCCCAACCTCTACCTGGCGTCAAGATCCCCAAGGCGTCGCGAGCTGCTGCAACAGATCGGGGTGCGCTTCGAATTGCTCGATATTGAGGTCGATGAGGGGCAGTTGCCTGAGGAGCAGCCAACAGATTATGTGCGGCGGGTGGCTGAGGAGAAGGCTGTGGCCGGATTCAGGCAACTTAGTGAAGCCGCTCGATTACCGGTTTTGGCTGCCGATACCAGTGTGGTTGTGAACGGCCATATCCTGGGGAAACCGGAAAACCGGGATCATGCTCTGTGGATGCTTGGGCAGCTCTCCGACACCACCCATGAGGTGTTCAGTGCGGTGACCCTGTGTCGATCGGTTCCACAGACCAGTGTCTCGGTAAGCCGGGTAACCATTCGTAAACTCAGTCAAGCCGAGATGCTCGGTTATTGGCAAACGGGAGAGCCGCTGGATAAGGCAGGAAGTTATGCAATTCAAGGGCTTGGCGCACAATTTATTGCGCGGCTGGAGGGCAGTTATTCCGCCGTGATGGGTTTGCCGTTGTTTGAAACCGCACAATTACTGCAATCGGGCGGGATCGAATTTGGTGCTGGGAAGACTAATTTGATAGGCCCAGGTAGTATTTAGGCCGCACAGGGCGCACCAGGCTCGAATTGGTTCAGATAAAGGGGTTGTTCCCCTTTGCAGATCGCCGGTGTGCCGGGGTTGAGGAGAAATTGCTAAGTTGTGGGCTTAAACCCAGATTCCACATGAGACAGATAACATCTGTCGTAAGGTAATGATGTGTTGCATGAATTAATGTATTTAGGCTCACTCATCGGATGAGCCCACTAACACAACATGGACTCTAGGTTAATAAAATGCCCGATTGTCCGATGAAAGAGATTCGGAGGCAGCGCATTTGTCTACAGGGATTAGCAATAACGAGAACAACGAAGTAGTTGATATGAGTGAAGAAATTCTAATTAATGTAACTCCTCCGGAAACCCGTGTGGCGGTCATTGAGAACGGTGCTGTGCAGGAGATCATCATCGAGCGTTCCGGAAAACGGGGGCTGGTTGGCAATATCTACAAAGGCAAGGTCTGTCGGGTTCTGCCCGGTATGCAGGCGGCGTTTGTCGACGTGGGGCTTGAACGGGCGGCATTCCTGCACGTCTCTGATATCGGAGACTCAACCGACAAGCCGAAGACCGACAATATCCATGAGCTGTTGCGCGAAGGCGAACTGGTGATTGTTCAGGTGCTGAAGGATCCGATCGGTACCAAAGGCGCCAGGCTGACCACCAACATCTCCATTCCATCCAGGCACCTGGTGTTCATGCCTTCCCTGGGCAATATGGGAATTTCACAGAGAATCGAGGCAGAGGATGAGCGTCAACGACTCCGTGAATTGCTCAATCAGGTCGCGGAAACAGGCGAAATCTCAGGTGGTTATATCGCAAGAACGGCCGCTGAGGGGGTGGATGAGTCGTCGCTGAAATCCGATATGCGGTTTCTCGCCCGGCTGTGGAGCTCGATCCAGGAGAGAAGCAAACTGGCAAAAAGCATTGAGCTGATCCATGAGGACCTCTCCTTGCCCCTGAGATCGTTGCGGGATCTGGTCGGTCCCGATGTGGAGAAGGTGCGCATCGACTCCAAGGAGACCCACCAGAAATCGATCAGTTTTGCGCAAAAGTTCATTCCAGACATCAAACACCGCATCGAATACTACCCGGGTGAGCGTCCCCTGTTCGATCTGTATGGGGTGGAGGATGAGATCCAGAAAGCCCTGGAGCGTAAAGTTCAGCTCAAATCCGGCGGCCATCTGGTGATCGATCAGACTGAGGCGATGACCACCATCGATGTCAATACCGGTGCTTTTGTCGGCCACAGGAATCTGGAAGAGACCATCTTCAAGACCAACCTGGAGGCCGCCCAGGCGATCTGCCGGCAACTGAGAATTCGTAATCTTGGCGGCATCATTATCATCGACTTCATCGACATGCTCGATCCGGAACATCGGCGACAGGTTTTACGCGCGCTGGAGAAGTGTCTTGCCCATGATCATGCGCGCACCCACATCACCGAGGTCTCCTCTCTGGGGCTGGTGGAGATGACCCGCAAGCGCATTCGGGAGTCCCTGGAGCATGTTCTCTGTGAACCCTGCAGCTGTTGTGGCGGGCGCGGCTCGATGAAGACGGCAGAGACCACCTGCTATGAGATCTTTCGTGAAATCCTGCGGGAATCCAGGCAGTTTGATGTGGAATCCCTGCTGGTATTGGCCTCCCAGGAGGTGATCGACCGACTACTCGACGAAGAGTCCATCCATCTGGCCGAACTGGAGCAGTTTGTCGGCCATCCGATCAAGCTGCAGGCTGAGCAGCTATACAGTCAGGAACACTATGATGTGGTGTTGGTCTGACCACCGCTGAATCCTGTTTTCATGCTCGCCGCCGCAAAATATTTTCACACGAAGTTCTGGCAGACCATCGCCTGGCTGGTGATCCTGTTGGCGGTGGGATTGACCCTTGCGCGATTCCTGTTGCCGGGAGTCGATCTGGAACCCTACCGTCAGGAGATCGAACGGGTACTCGAAAACAAGGCTGAAATGCCACTCCGTATTGGCGCCATACAGGCGCAACTCAAAGGCGCCCATCTGGTACTCAAATTTGCGGATGTCAGTGCACTGGACAAGCAGACCGAAGAACCGCTGCTGTATGCTCCCGAAGTCTACGTCAGAGTCCAGTTGCTGAAGAGCCTGCTGGCCGGTCAGTTGCAGCTGGGCGGTGGCAAAGTGGTCGGCACCAAGCTGAAGATGGAGCGGTTTGCCGACGGTTCGTTCTCACTACAGGGTATGGAAAGAGCCGGGGAATCATCCGATACCGCGGCGGTGTTGGGAATCTTTCTGGAGCAGAACCGGTTACGCATGGTCGATACGGAGATTCTCATCAAGAGCGCACTGCAGGGGCGCCCTCCGCTAAGACTCAGTGGGCTGGAAGTGGATCTGTTGAATAACGGTCTGCGCCATCAGCTCGCACTCTCTGGGCGGATTGGTCATCGGGGAGAGGAGAAGATCGAACTGATTGCAGCTCTTCGTCAGAGATCGGCAGATTCCATGGCGATGAGTGGTGAGTTCTATCTGAAGTGCGAGGATCTGCAGTTAGGTGGCCGTCTTGGGGAGTGGCTGCCGGGTGGATACCAGGTGGAGCAGGGGCGGGCCAACCTGGAGTTATGGGGTGATGTGGCGGATGGGGTGGTACAGACTGTCAGTGGGCAGTCAGAGCTTCATGATCTGCATCTAACCGGTCGACAAAAGGATAAATCATTCTCGTTTCAGAATCTTGTAACCTCGCTTGACTGGTCGAGGATCGAGGCGGGTTGGATGTTGGCGTTGGAGCAGTTCTCGCTGACTCAGAAAGGGCGGGAGTGGCCCGAAGGTGGTCTTGAAGTCACCTGGTGGAAATCGGCTGAGCAGGGTGCCGGATTCGAGCTGCGAGCCGACTATCTCTCCCTCGATACGGCCCACGATCTGATTTCGATTGTCGAGCTGCCGGCCAGGGATCTGCAGAATGCTCTGCTGGGACTGAATCCCCGGGGTGACCTGACGGGGCTCGATTTCTATCTGCAGCAGTTGCCCGGGCAGGAGATGACCTGGCAGCTGCAGGGTGAGGTTGAAAAGTTCATCTCAAATTCCTGGGAGAGTATTCCGGGTACGGCCGGTTTGAAGATGTCATTCGATGGTAACCAGTCGGGCGGCTGGTTGAAGATCGACAGCGACAATCTCACCATCGACTACCCGCAACTGTTTCGCAGGCCGCTGCAGGCTGACCGGGTAAAGGGTGATTTCCTGTGGAATTTTGATCTGCAGAGCGGTTTGCACATGCAGACCGATCATCTTGAGATGAGCAATCCGGATATGGAGACCCTGTCGCGCATCGAGCTGCAGATTCCAATCAGCGGCAAGGATCTGTTCGCCGATATTCAAACCGATTTCTGGGATGCGGACGGCTCTCGTAAAAGTGAATATCTGCCGGTTACCGTGATGCCCGAAGGTTTGGTGGAGTGGCTGGACAAATCGATGGTCAGCGGGCATGTGAAATCGGGCAGCTTCCTGCTCTATGGTCCGGTGAGTGATTTTCCCTTCAAAGCCCACGAAGGTCGGTTCGAGGTCTGGTTCGGGGTTGAGGATCTACTGCTCGACTATATGTCCGAGTGGCCGGTTCTCTCGGAAGCGGTGGCGGAAGTTCACTTCATCAATAACGGTTTGAAAGCCAGGCTTGAGGAGGGGGTGATGCTCAACAGCCGGCTGCGGGATGTCTCTGTTGAGATCGATGAGCTGCGCAATCCAACCCCGGTGAAGATCAAAGGGGAGGCGATGGGACCATTCAAAGACATCATGGCAATCCTGGGTGATACCCCGCTTAAAGAGGATTTTCAGCCATTTGTCGAAGCCGTGTCGGTTGGCGGTAGAACCCGCACGATCGTGGATCTGGAGATTCCACTGGAAGAGGGTCGGGGTGAGTTGTCGGTTGAAGGAGCGATCGATTTTCAGCGCGCGGCACTGCGGGTCAAGCAGGCGGATGTCGACTTGAAGTCGATCACCGGTGAGGTGAAGTTCGACAGCTCCGGTGTCAGCGGGAAAAAGTTGCAGGCGCAGTTTCTCAATGAACCGGTGCAATTCGATATCGCCCCCTATCGGCATCAGGGCAGGGACTGGACCCGCATCAATGCAAACAGCGTTTTGGATCTGGCCAAGCTACATGAGAAGTTTCCTGATTGGTATCTGCAATATTTTAAAGGCCGGGGCAGCGCTGATCTGGAGTTCAGTATTGCCCATCAGCCGAGTCGGGTGCCGGTGAGAATGAGCCTGACATCTGAGCTGGTCGGTGTGGAAGTCGATCTGCCTGCACCCTTGATCAAGGCTCCAGAGGAACCCCGGGAACTCAAGTTGGGAGTGGACTTTCTGAGTGATTCCAGTACTGAACTGAGAGTGAGTTACGCTGACGATACCCATGGTCTGCTACGTCTCTACGATGATCAGGAGAAGCCCTGGGTAGCCGCGATCGGCTTTCAGCGGGAGCCTCTCAGCCTGGATGGCGTTGAAGGATTTCACCTCAGTGGACAGCTCGATCGGCTCAACGCCGACCAATGGATCGCCTGGGTCAATCAGCAGGCCAATCAATCTGACACGCCAATGCCGCGTATTGAAATGAACCTGCGGGTCGATGAACTCACCGCGCTGGGTACCGCCTGTCCCCAGACCCAGTTTACCTATAAGAACTTTGCCAATGGCTACCGGGTCAATCTGACCTCGGACACGGTACAGGGCACCATGCAGGTGCCGAGCGATCTGCAGAATCAGCCGATCCTTGGGCGATTCGATTTCATCAAATTGGATCTTGATGAGTTGGCCTCGGCGATTACCGGTGAGCAGCCGGAGACAGATCCGCAAAACGATTTGGACCCCAGAGATGTGCCGGCAATCAACTTTTCCGTAGACAAGCTTTTTATCAATGATCGGCCGATCGGCAAGGGAAACCTCACCTGGAGCAAGGAAAACAACGGAATCACGATCAACAACCTGACCCTGATCGGACATACCATCGATCTGTCGGGGCAGGGCTATTGGCGTGTCTCACCGAAGGGCCATAACACCGGCCTGAATCTGCAAATGAAGACCCCCAGTCTGGGTGATCTGCAACATCACCTGGGTTTGACCACCGGTATTGAAAAGGCGCCTACCGAAGTCAAAGCTGAGCTCTACTGGCCCACTTCGCCGCTGGAGATGGGGGCTGAGAATCTGTATGGCAGTATCTGGCTGGATGTGGGTAAGGGTGCGGTCGATAATGTGGATCCGGGGGTGGGGCGTCTGATCGGCCTGTTCAGTCTGAACGCACTCGGTAAACGACTGGCTCTCGACTTCTCCGATCTCTTCTCCAAGGGCATGGCGTTTGACAGTATCCAGGGTAACTTTGTGCTGAATGATGGCGATGCCTACACCACGGATCTGGCATTGCGCAGTACCGCCGCGATGGTCGACATACGGGGACGCACAGGGTTGAGCAGCAGAACCTATGATCAGCAGGTTGTGGTGACACCGAATGTGAGCGCCACCCTGCCACTGGTCGGTGCACTGGCGATAAACCCCACAGTGGGTGTGGCGCTGGCGGTAACCCAGCAACTGTTCGGTAAACACTTTGATCGGATCGCCATGCGCACCTATGAGGTGACCGGCAGTTGGGATAATCCCACCTTCAATCAGCTTTCACTGCAGGTCGATGACGAGGAGCGTGATACGCATATGCCGGAAATGCCAGGTGATTAGGCTTCAGAGGTGCCGGTGCTTGCCCAGTGTGTTGGCTTGTCCCGGGTAGCAGTTGGATATTGCATAGTGCTATGCTGCTGGTTCTGGCAGGATTTTCGGTGAGCAAATCTGTCGCCGGGATCCGATGAAATAACAAACGACCGGTCTGGATTATTTGCTTGAATGGTCCGACATTGGCTGAGTTTAAACAGATTAGATTGAATTATGAGTGGTAAGAAAAATCAAGTTGCTGCCATCCAGATGGCGTCAAGTCCCCATGTCAGCGCCAATCTTCTGGAGGCGGAACGGCTGATTGGCGAGGCAAGTGAAAACGGTGCGGGCCTGGTTGTTTTGCCTGAGAATTTTGCCTTCAAGGGGGAGCATGACCGGGATATGCTGACCCTCTGCGAAGAGTCGGAAGATGGACCGTTGCAGGGTTTTCTCAGCCAGATGGCAAAGCGCTATGGTGTCTGGTTGGTAGGGGGGACAATCCCCTTACGCGCCAGTCAGGGCGGTAAAGTCCGGGCTACCTGTCTGGTGATGGATGACCAGGGTCGTCGGGTCGCTCGCTACGATAAAATCCATCTGTTTGATGTCCATCTGGTTGAAACCGATGAGCGCTATGTGGAGTCCAGCACCATCGAACCCGGTGACCAGCCGGTGGTTTTGGAAACGCCATTTGGCAAGCTGGGAATTGCGGTTTGCTACGATCTGCGTTTTCCTGAGCTGTTTCGCAAACTGCTGGATCAGGGCGCGGAACTGTTTGCCGTACCCTCCTCATTCACCGCGATGACCGGAAAGGCTCACTGGAAAACCCTGGTTAGAGCGCGGGCGATCGAAAATCTTGCGTTTGTGATTGCGGCCGCACAAGGGGGATACCACATCAGTGGTCGTGAGACCCATGGCCACAGTATGATTGTCGATCCCTGGGGAACAGTACTCAGCCAGGTGCCAAGAGGTACCGGCTATGTGAGTGTCGAACTTGATACGGAATACCAGAAGACCATCAGGCGCACCTTTCCGACGATCGATCACAGGCAGCTCTATTAAGCATTGGATCAGTGTTAACAGGCCCCAATAAACTGCGGGGGTCTGTGGCTATTTTATTGCTCAGCTGCGATATCATTCGTTTCTGTAGAGCGACACCTCGCTCACTCCGCCTTGCGGGACAAGAAAGAGTCCCGGCAGGGCTGATTGGAATCTTGTTAACAGGCCTAAAAACAGCCGACTGGCTGGAAACAACATGTCAGATCTGATTCAAATAGCACAACAAAATATTCTCGCCCCGGTGGGGCTTGGTGAAAGTGACCTGGACAGAATGCTGGGTGAATTGACCGGGCAGGGAGTGGATGCCGCGGATCTCTATTTTCAATCCAGCCGGCTTGAATCCTGGGTTTTGGAGGATGGCATCATCAAGGAGGGGGCGCACAATATCGAACAGGGTGCCGGTATTCGGGTGATCAGTGGTGAGAAGACCGGCTTTGCCTACTCGGATGAGCTGCAGTTACCCACCCTGCAGGAGGCGGCCCGAGCCGCTCGCGCGATAACCCGAAGTGGTGGCAGTCAGCGTGTGCAGATCGCCGGAACCCCGATCGCCAAACAGCTCTATGCGCCACTGAATCCGCTACCCAGCCTGAACGAAGCAGAGAAGGTCGAGCTGCTGCAGGCTTTGGATCGGGAGGCGCGCAAACAGGATCCAAGAGTCAAGCAGGTGATCGTCAGTCTGGTCGCGGCGCAGGACATCATCCTGGTGGCAGCCATTGACGGTACCCTGAGTGCGGATGTCAGGCCGCTGGTCCGCATGAATGTACATGTCATCGCTGAGCACAATGGACGTCGGGAGCAAGGTAGTAGTGGTGGAGGTGCGCGGGAGAGTCTTGGTTATTTCATCCAGGAGTCCCGTGGTCTCGAATATGCCAGAGAGGCGGTGCGGCAGGCGTTAGTCAACCTCGATGCGGTCGATGCACCCGCGGGAACCATGCCGGTTGTACTGGGCCCGGGCTGGCCTGGTGTACTGCTGCATGAAGCGGTCGGTCATGGCCTGGAGGGGGATTTCAACCGCAAAGGCACCTCAGCCTTCAGTGGGCGTATCGGTGAGCAGGTCGCTTCCAGTTGCTGCACCGTTGTCGATGACGGCACGTTGCCCGGGCGTCGGGGTTCCCTGAATATCGATGATGAAGGCACACCGAGTCAGAATACCGTGTTGATCGAAAACGGCATTCTGAAGGGCTATATGCAGGATAAGCACAATGCCCGACTGATGAATACCGCCTCAACCGGCAATGGGCGACGTGAATCCTATGCTCATCTGCCGATGCCACGCATGACCAATACCTACATGCTGGCAGGCGAACACAATCCTGAGGAGATCATCGCTTCTGTGGAACGGGGCTTGTATGCGGTTAATTTTGGTGGTGGCCAGGTGGACATCACCTCTGGAAAGTTTGTCTTCTCCGCCAGTGAGGCCTACCTGATCGAGAACGGCAAGGTGACACGTCCGGTGAAGGGGGCGACCCTGATCGGCAACGGTCCGGAAGCGATGAGTCGGATCAGCATGGTCGGGGATGACCTGAAGCTGGACAAGGGGGTCGGGGTATGCGGTAAAGAGGGGCAGAGCGTACCCGTGGGTGTCGGTCAGCCGACTTTGAAGTTAGATGAGTTGACCGTCGGAGGAACCGAGCAGTGAGCGATATGAAATCCAGGCAGCTTGATCTACAACAGTCGGTGGAAGAGCTGCTGCAAGAGGCTACGCGACAGGGCGCCAGTGCCGCTGAAGCCGCAGTCAGCAGTGATGCGGGCCTTTCGGTAACGGTTCGTCTCGGCGAGACAGAGACCATCGAACACACCCGGGACAACGGTTTGGGCGTGACTGTCTATTTTGGTCATCGCAAAGGTTCTGCCAGTACATCGGATCTGTCACCTCAGGCGATCAAGGAGACGGTGGAGGCAGCCTGCAACTTTGCCCGCTATACCTCGGAAGATGATTGTGCCGGCTTGGCTGACTCGTCATTGATGGCTACCGAGTTGCCCGATCTCGATCTCTATCATCCCTGGGATCAGAGTGTGGAGGAGGCGATCGAGCTGGCGATTCGCTGTGAGACAGCGGCCCGGGAGACCGATGCTCGGATCTTCAATTCGGAGGGAGCCACTCTGAACTCGCACAATGGACTGCAGGTCTACGGCAACACCCATGGATTCATTGGCGGTTATCCCTCCTCACGCCACAGCCTGAGTTGTGCGGTACTGGGCAAGCAGGGGGAGAGTATGCAGAGGGATTACTGGTATACCCTGGCGCGCAAGGGTGGGCAGTTGGAGAGTGCTGAGTCAGTGGGTGAGATGGCCGCCAAAAGAACCGTGGCCCGCCTCAATGGCCGCCGGATCAAGACCCAACAGGCGCCCGTGCTGTTCCAGGCCGACGTGGCGGTGGGTCTGCTGCGCAGTTTTGTCGGTGCGATCCGCGGCTCTTCCCTCTACCGCAAGGCCAGCTTTCTGCTCGACCAATTGGAAAAACCGGTTTTTCCCGCCTTCATCAATATTCATGAAGATCCACTGTTGCCTGGAGGGCTGGCCAGTTCAGCCTACGACAGTGAAGGTGTGGCGACCAGTCGCAAGGATTTCATCCGGGACGGGGTGCTATCCAGTTATGTACTGGACAGCTACGCCGCTCGAAAGCTCGGTATGCAGACCACCGGTAACGGGGGTGGGGTGAGAAACCTGCGCATCAGCAGCGGTGATCAGGACAGAGAGGGGCTGCTGAAGAGCATGCAACGAGGACTGCTGGTGACTGAACTGATGGGGCAGGGAGTCAACATGGTTACCGGTGACTACTCCCGCGGTGTTACCGGTTTCTGGATTGAAAACGGTGAGATCCAGTTTCCGGTGGAGGAGATCACCATCGCCGGCAATATGAAAGAGATGTTCCTCGGCCTGCAGGAAGTGGGCAGTGATATCGAGACCCGCAGCAGCGTACAGACCGGCTCCTGGCTCATCGACAACATGATGATCGCAGGCGAGTAGATATTCGCAGACTGAATTCCTGAGTAAAGACGCTAGCGATTGGCTTGTTGGCGACTCCGGGCCATGGTGTCAGCAACCTTCACCGCATAGACCAGGCTGCCCAGGTCTGCCTGGTCGGTACCTGCCAGAGGCAGGGCAGTACCGTGATCCACCGAGGTTCGGACAATCGGCAGTCCAAGGGTGATATTCACAGCCTGGCCAAAGCCCAAGTGTTTGAGAACCGGCAGACCCTGATCGTGAAACATTGCCAGCACCGCATCGGCCTGTTGCAGATGGACCGGAGTGAACAGGGTATCGGCGGGCATCGGGCCGATCAGCTGCATACCCTGGCTGTTGAGTTCTGCCAGAACCGGCTCGATGATCTCGATCTCTTCGCGGCCCAGATGGCCCTGCTCACCGGCATGCGGATTGAGACCGCAGACCATGATACGGGGCTGTTTCAAACCGAAGCAGCTCTGTAGATCGTTATGCAGGATCGTGGCGACCTTGCGCAAGCGATCCTTGGTGATCGCATCACTGACCTCCCGCAAGGGGAGATGAGTAGTTGCCAGGGCCACGCGGAGTTCCGGTGTTGCCAGCATCATCACCGGATGGGCATTGTCACACAGGCCTGAGAGATATTCGGTATGGCCGGTAAACGATAGGCCGGCATCGTTGATCACGCCTTTGTGAACCGGTCCGGTCACCATGCCGTTGAAGCGGCCTTCAAGACAGCCTTCGGTAGCCAGTTTCAGGGTCTCGACCACGTAGGGTGCATTCGCCGGGTTGAGTTTGCCGCAGCTGACTTCGTTGTCTAAGGCCACCGGCAGATAGCGTAGATGGCCTGGCGGCAACGGGGTGGGCGGCCGACTGGCATCAAAGGGGTGCATTTCCAGCGGAATGCCCAGACGTTCAGCTCTTTGCTGCAAAAGCACTGGATCCGCAACAACAACGATTTCAGTTTCCGGGTAGGGCCGCTGGGCCAGCATTACGCAGATATCAGGGCCGATCCCGGCTGGTTCTCCCGGGGTAAGTGCAAGACGTGTTCTCAAGGGGGACTCAACTCTTCCAATAGTACTTCAACATAAGCTTCGTCACGCAGGCGACGCAGCCACAACTCTATCGCTTCTTCCGATTTCTGTTTCTGAATTTCCTGCCGTGCCTTGTTCTTCAGCACCTCTTCGGTGCTGTCGTGCTGACGGCGTTCCAGAGGCTGTACGATATGCCAACCAAACTGGGTTTTAAAGGGCTGGCTGATCTCATCGATCGCCATCGCATTCATCTGTTCCTCGAACTGGGGCACCAGATCTCCCGGGCTGGTCCAGCCCAGGTCGCCGCCCTTGATGGCGGAAGCCTTGTCGTCAGAGTGTGATCTGGCGAGGGTCTCAAAGCCATCCCCATCGATGATGCGTGCCCGCAGGGTTTCCAAGCGCTGGCGAGCTTCGTCATCGGAGACGATCTCATTGGTGTTGATCAGAATATGACGGGCATGTGTCTGGTTGATGATCATTTTCTGGCCACCTTTCACTTCGGCCAGTTTGACGATATGGAAGCCAGAGGCATTGCGGATTGGGGTACTGATAGTGTCCGCCTCCATCTCATCGACCACACTGGTGAACAGGCTGGGTATCCTTGAGGTCTCAACCCAGCCCAGGTCCCCCCCCTCCAGGGCCTGGCGACCATCCGAGTGGCGTATCGCCAGTTCACTGAAATCACCACCCTCAAGCAGTTGCTGATGGATATCGGCTGCCTGTTTTTTTGCTGCCTGTACATCCTGGGGGGAGGCCCCTTCCGGTGTTGCGATCAGTATGTGCAACAGCCGTACGGCGGTTCTCTGGCGGCTTGAGCCCATCTCCCGGGCAAGAAAATTCTTGATATCCTGTTCGGTGATGACGATCCGGTTGATCACCTCTTTCTGTTTCAGGCGGTTTATCAGGATATCTTCCCGCAACTGTTCCCGGAACAGGGGGAAACTGATGCCGTCCATTTCCAGAGTTTCGCGAAGTTGCAGCAGGGTGATGTTGTTGGTTTCGGCAATATTGGCGATTGCCTTGGTGACGGTGGCGTCATCCACACTCAATCCCAGTTGGCTGGCAGCCTGCAGTTGCAATCGTTTGGCGATCATGCGTTCCAGGATCTGCTCCTGGATGATCTTCATCGGCGGCAGGTTGTTCCGCTTTTGCGACATCTGGGCCAGCATTTCCCGGGTTTTATTGTCGAGTTCGCTTTTCGCAATGATGTCGTCGTTGACAATCGCCACGATGTAATCGAGCTCTTTCACCGCCGCCGATGAAATGGTGCTGGAGAACAGCAGGCCGAGCAGCAGAAGCATTGAGATGGATGAGGATCGCTCAGACATGACTATCGCTCAGGCTGGTAACCATAGATGGACTCCTCCAGTTCCCGGTCAGCCTGCTGACCCAGTGAACCGAGACCCCGCAACTCAAGTTGCAGCATAAATCGCGACTCCTCTTCTTCATCTTTATCCTCATTGGCCACATAGCGCTGGTAAAAGGTTCTGAGTTTCCAGCAGCAGCGGCCACCATACTCGAAACCTACTATTCTATTCATATTCCTATCATAAAGGTATGAGTGCTTCCATTTTCCGAACACACTGAGTTGCTGGCCAAAGGGCCAGTAGACCGAAACATCCAGATCCTCGATCGAATTCCGCTTGAAATTGTAATCGACATTGAACAGCTGATGGGCTGCCGTACGGTAGCGCAGGGTGAAGCGGCCCTTGTCGATATTATCCTCTTCCAGGTGCGGGTTTCTGCGCAGGCTCAGGCTGGTCTGCCAGGCTGAACCGAAGCGGGCTGCCAATTCTGCCACAATCGCTGACGATGGGTCTTCCTCTGTTGAACCGGTCAGCTGAACCTCCCGGTCTTCGGCATAGTAGATCTGACCGATACTGGCGCGTAATCGTTCCAGACCGTTATCGGCCTGGAACCAGCGGGTGGTCAGACCGAAGGCGAGCTGGTTGGCATCACCGAACCGGTCACTGCCGGTAAACCGGTTCTGTTTGAACAGATTGGAGAATTTCAGGTCCAGGTCGGCGGTGTCGAAATCCGGGATGTCCGATTGATCATCATGTTCGGCATACAGATAGTAGAGCCTGGGTTCCAACGTCTGGTAGGCATTGCGGCCGAACCAGGAGGTCTCGCGTTCGAACACCAGCCCGCTGTCGAGACTGAAGGCCGGTACAAAATAGTCCGGTTTGCTCTCTTCAGCGGGATCGTCAAGCTGCAGATCGTACGCAGCGTAGTTGAGGCTCAGGTTGGGTGTCAGATGGCCCCAGCTGCGGCGCATGGGCAGACTGATGCTGGGGCGTAGAATCAGTCGTTCACCGTTGGTCAGCGTGTCGTGTTTGAAGTGGGTGTATTCGCCGCGAAAACCAAGATTGATACCAAATGGGTTGTCATAGCTGCGGTAGCTGGTATGCAGTTGTGGCAGTCGGCGATAGGGGCGGCTGCTCTGACTCAGGGTCTCATCGATGGTCTGAAAACTCTGCACTCTGCCGAGCAAATGCCAGTTGCCGAGGCGATAACGGATCTCGCCTACCCGTTCCAGGTTACGGGTACTGGTGATCGCCAGGCCGGTGCCGAAGTCATCCAGATAGTCACTGTCACTCACCGCATCGGTTTCGATGCGGGTGGTCATGCCCTTGATCGGTCGACTGATATGATAGAAGCGTAAAGCGCGTCGCTCTTCTCCGTGGTCCGGACTCTCAAGCTGGTCGTTGGGTAGATACTCACCACTGATCTCTGCCTGTTGTCGGCGACCAAGATAGCGAAACTCGGCCCCCATCATGAGTCCCCGTTTACTCATCCAGCGAGGGGTCAGGGTGGCATCGTAGTTGGGTGCCAGATTGAAATAGTATGGGGTGGAGAGCTCTGTGCCCCGTCGGTTGGAAGAGCCTGCCGAGGGGATCAGAAAACCGGTTTTTCTGCGATCATCCACAGGAAAGGTGAAATAGGGCAGGTAGAGTATCGGCACACGGCCGAGCCTTAGCCGGGCATGTGTGGCGCTGCCCCAGCCTTCCGCCATATCGATCTCCAGGTCTGCAGCGGCGAGACTCCAGTCGTTATTACCGGGGGGGCAGGTGGTGTAGGTGACACCCTGATAGTTTGACTGCTGCTTATTGAGCAGTTCGACTTTGCTTGCCGCGCCCCGGGCATTGGCGGCGGTCAGACGAAACTCCACCTGATCAAGCCAGCCACGCTGGTTGTCCAGTTCCAGATAACCCTGGTCGGCGCTGAAGCGGAGTCCTGGCTGATGGACGAAAAGATGACCGAACAGCTCTGCAGCTCGACGTGTTTCGAAATAGGTTAATCGGTCAGCTTCCGCATAGCCATCGAGCCGCCAGAGTTTTACCGCGCCACTCAATTCTGTCTGCGCCGAATTTTGATCGTGGCTGATCTGGTCGGCACTCAGTTGTATCGGCTGTTGTGGGACGGGCCTTTGCGGTATTGCGTCGTCATGTTGAAGTATTTGGCTTGAGCAGCCAGTCCAATTGATCCCCTGGTCCAGTCTGGAGAGGTCCGCGGTGTTGACAACACAAGGCCAGAGCAGTGACAGGCTGAACCAGCAGGCCATCTTAACGGCTTTGCCTGGCCCTCTCTCTGTTTTGCAATCGTATCTGCCGGTGGACATTATTGAGGAGATGTCTGCCTGATGCAGCAGCAGACTGGGGAACCTTTGTTGGTGCGGTGTTTCATACTGTTTGACGATTCTGACGTGGCCTGTTGCACTCTGCTCTTGGTTTGCACTGAGGGGTAAATAGGGTAACCGTCACTACTCGCAAGTGCTATTTAACCTGATCAAGTGGATTCAGGTGAAAGCCTGCCGGTGACTGCAAATCTGATTATTTGCGATAACCGTGCCGTACAACAGGTTCGCTATTGATAAATCATCACGCAGGCCGGGATAAATTCGCATAGAATCTGCCGGACATCAAATTCTTCGCATCATGAGGATTGAGCTTGACCACTGTTACCCGCCGTTTTCTGCTGAGCTTGGCGATTCTGATTGTCACCGTATTGACCGTGCTGCTTCTGATTGCCACCCGGCCAGAGGCCAATATGGAGATCAAAGAGCCTGTGGTTACCCGGGTGGAAGTGACCCGTGTGGTGCAGCGTGATGTGCTGCCGGAAGTCTCCTATACCGGGGTGCTGCGTCCCCATCAGACCGCGTCATTGAGATTTGAGGTGTCCGGCGAATTGCTACAGCGTCATGTGGAGCCTGGGCAGAGAGTCGAGGCGGAGAGTCTGTTACTGCAGTTGGAGGATGCGGACTACCAGGATGCCTTGACTGAAGCCGCCTCACAGCTGAGTGAGACCCAGGCCACCTTGCAGCGTGATCAGAAGCTACTCGGACTGGCCAGGGAGAACCGACGTCTGGCTGAACGAGAATATGAGCGATTGGAAAAACTCGGCAAGGGCTCACTGGCATCGGTTTCAACCCTTGAGAGCTCCCGTCAGCAACTGATCAATCTACAGGCTGAAGAGGCGCGTCTGGCATTCAGCCTGCAGAGTAACAGAGCACGTATTGAACGACAGCGTGCAGCACACAGTCGTTCACAGCGGAATCTTGATCGCACCCGTCTACTGGCCCCCTTCAGTGGTCGGGTAAACCGGGTGATGGCGGAGGCCGGAGACTATGTGAGCGCCAATACCCTGGTGCTGGAGCTGATCGATACTAGTAATCTGGAGCTTCGGGTCGCAGTCAATGGTGACGTGGTGGCGGCGCTGGAATTGGGACAACAATTGGCTGTTGAGGTCGATGAGCAACAGGTAAGTGGAAAGCTGATCGCCCTGCAATATGATCCGGACAGTCAGACCCATACCCATCCATTACGCATTCAGGTTGAAAACAGGGGCCTGATTCCGGGGCAGCTGGGGCAGGTCAAACTGCCATTGAAAGAGAGAAAAGCGGCCTTGGTTGTACCCGCTTCAGCACTGCTGCGCGAAGAGGGTAAGCACTATGTGTTTCTGATCAGGGACAATCAACTGGTCCGTCAGGAGATTATCCCCGGATTGCGCTATGGGGAGCTGCAGATCGTGCAGCATGGCCTGCAGCCGAATCAGCAACTGGTGGCACGGGATGTGGACGTGTTGAGTGAGGGTAATGAGGTGCAGATAGAGGATCTCAAGCCGGATGATTGATTTCTCCATTCGTAATCCGCTGATCGTCAACCTGTTGCTGGTCATCATCCTGATGGCCGGGCTGGTCTCCTGGTACGCCATGCCTCAGGAGATGTTTCCTGTGGTGGAGCAGGACAAGGTCAGTATCAAGACCCTCTTCGAGGGGGCATCACCTGAAGAGGTCGAGCGACAGATTACCCTGCCGATCGAACAGGAGCTGGATGGCCTGGCCGATATCGATGTGATCAGCTCCACCAGCAATGAGAGTCTGTCCAACATTCTGATCGAGTTGAAAAGCGGTTCTGATGTGGACAACTTCATGCGCAAAGTGCGTACCGCACTCGACCAGGTGGATGATCTGCCTTCAGAGGCGGAAGAGCCGGAACTGGCCAGGCTTGAAACCCGCTTTCCGGTCATCTCTGTCAGTCTCTATGGTGAGATATCCCGAGGTGAACTCTATCTGCTGGCCGAGCAGATCAAGGATGAGTTGATACAGATACCCGGCACGGCTTCGGTCGGAGTGGCCGGTGACCGGGAGTGGGAGATCTGGGTAGTGGTCGATCCTCAGGTGCTGGCTGCCCGGGGTGTCTCCCTGAATCTGATCTCCAAGGCGCTGCGCAACAATCTGCGCGATCTTCCCGGCGGCACCTTGAAGTCCAGCGGTGGGGATATCCGCTTGCGAGGTATGGGAGTGCCTCCCGATCCGCAACGGATGGCTGCGATTGTTTTGCGTAGCAACGAAATGGGTGGGCAGCTGCGATTAGGAGATCTTGCTCAGGTTCAGCTGCGTCATGAGGAGGCGCAGACCCTGGGGCGCTTCAATGGCAAAGCCTCTGTTAATCTGACCCTCAACAAAACCAGTCAGGCCAGTACCATCGAAGTGGCCAAACTGGTTCGGGCCTATGTGGCTGAGCGCCAGCAATCTCTGCCGGCCGGTGTGAGGCTGGGGCTGTTCAGTGATCTTTCTGTTTACGTCAAAAACCGTCTTGAGACGGTGAAATCATCCGGCATCGTTGGTCTGGCGCTGGTCTTGCTGGCGCTCTATCTGATGCTCAACTTCCGTGTGGCGTTTATCACCGCACTGGGTATTCCGGTCTCTTTTCTGGTGGCTGTCATCGCCCTCTATATGTTGGGTTACAGCATCAACATGGTCTCCCTGTTCGCCTTTCTGATTGCACTGGGATTGATCGTGGATGATGCGATCATCGTCAGTGAGAATGTCTATCGCCATCTGGAGTCGGGTGAATCGCCCACCTATGCGGCAACCCAGGGAACCCGTGAGGTCTACTGGCCAGTGGTTGCCTCCACCTCGACAACCATTGCCGCATTCATGCCGATGTTCGCGATCGGTGGAACCATGGGAGCCTTTATATCGGTGATCCCGGTGGTGGTCACTTCATCACTGATGGGATCACTGCTGGAGGCGTTCGGGGTTCTGCCATCCCATGCGAAAGAGTTCTTACGCAAAGCGAAAACCCGTAAACAAGGCAGGATCGATTGGTCGGCACTTAACCGGCGCTATACCCAGCTGTTGCGCAAGTGTCTCGACTACCGCTATCCGGTTGCCATGTTGAGTGTGGGTGTGTTGGCGATTGCCGTTACCTTTGCGGCCACCAGGGTGCCGTTTCTGCTGTTCGGCCATGTGGATGTAGGGCAGTTCTTCGTCAACATCGAGGCGCCGAGCACCTACAGTATCGATGAAGCATCACGACTGGCTGATAAGCTGGAAGAGACGTTGATGCAGACCATTGGTGATGATGAACTGGAGACCCTGCTGACCAATGTGGGTGTGATGTTCATCGACTTTCATCGGGTGCGCATGGGGAGTCGCTACATTCAGCTGATTGTGGATCTGAAAAAGCAGAAGCCTAAGGGTTTCATCGAACGCTGGATCTCGCCGGTAGTCAGTCTGAAGTTCACCAGGGAGGGGAGCCGGGATCGCAGCTCTGCCGAGGTGATCGATGCGGTGCGTCAGGCACTGCAACAGGTCCCGGGTATACAGCGGATGTCGATACTGCGTGCCCAGGGTGGGCCGGCAGGTGCCGATTTGGAGGTTGGTGTTCTGGGTGAGTCTGTTACTCAGATCAGTCGCAGTGCAGAATCGATTCGCAGTTTTGTCGAGCGGCTACCGGGTATTTCGGATGCCCGCCAGGATATGGACCCGGGCAAGCTTGAGTATCGCTATGAACTGAACGAGCGGGGGCGCCGCTTGGGGCTGACTCAAACCCAATTGGCGGACGCGGTGCGAACCGGTTTTCTCGGACTCAAGCTCTCCTATGTGAGCTGGCAGGATAAGCGCATACCGGTACGTCTGATCTATGATGACGAGTTGCGTCATGATGCGGGTGCTTTGTCACGTCTGCCGTTCACCCTGGACGATGGGCGCACGGTCTATCTTGGCGATGTGGCGGACATTCAGGAAGCCCGGGGTTTCAATAGCATCAATCGGCGCAACCTGAGTCGATTGGCGACCGTGACCGCTGAAGTGGATGCCAAGATCACCACGCCGAATCAGGTGATCGAGCAGATCAAGAGCGAGTTCTCCAGTCTGCCAGAGGAGCAACGCATCATCTTTCTCGGCGAGAAGAAAAAAGCCCAGGAGTCGATGGCAGGGATGAAGCGGGCCGGGATTATCGCCCTGGCGGTGATCTTTTTTATTCTGGCCGCACTGTTCAAGTCACTGCTCGACCCATTGGTGGTGATGTTTGCCATACCCTTCGGTGCAATTGGAGTCATCTTCGGTCACTGGTTGTTCGACTTCAATCTGCAGTTTTTATCCTTGATCGGTTTTCTTGCGTTGACCGGTATTGTTGTTAATGATTCATTGATTCTGATCGATTTCGCCAAACGCCTCAGACGTGAAGGTTGGGAAAGAAAAGAGGCGATGGTGGAGGCGGGAAGGGTTCGTATAAGACCCATACTGCTGACTACCGCAACCACCTTCCTGGGAATCTCGCCACTGATCTTTTTTGCAACCGGTCAGACCGCGTTTCTCTCGCCGATGGCGGTCAGCCTGGGATTCGGTCTGGTTTTTGCGACCCTGCTGATCCTGCTGGCGCTTCCCTGTTTCTATCTGATCGCTGATGATCTGCGCAACCGGGTTTCAAAACGGCAGAAGAGTGAAACAAGTCAGGATTATGTTGCTGAGAACCCTTAACCCATAAGAGTCTTCGTATTCTATGCGCCCTTTGAGGTGTACTGGAGCGGCAGAGTGAACCGGGAAATGAGTTGTTGCTCCCATAGTTGGTTTCTCAAGCCAGGGATTCTAGGGTCTGTTAACACTAATCCAATATGCCCTTCAGGCCTAACAGGGCCTATAGGGTTAGTGTTAACAGGCCCTAAGTTCAAGGATGACTGATTTATTTACCACGAAGAGCACGAAGCACACGAAGAGATGAGAGAAAAGTACTTCGTGCTCTTCGTGTCCTTCGTGGTGCAAAAGACCGGCGGACTTAACCTGGTAATGAATAGGCGGCTCGTGCAGTTGACTCATCATGTCGGATGATCAGAATTCAAGGATAATTTGATTTTTTACCACGAAGGTCACGAAAGATGGAATTTGATGAACTCTCGAATCGAGTGACTGGATGTGCACTTGAGGTCCATCGTGAACTTGCTCCTGGCCTATCCAGCACTCAGCAACCATTTGTGTACATTTGCGGAGTGAATTGTCTCTTGGTTATACAAGAACAGGTGACGAGCCTTTACCGATTCTGTACATTCCTCCGCATCAGATTTATCAGGTAGCAGCATTTGGAGTCTTCATGCCACAACGTATCGCGCAGCTCAAAAATTGGCTGAACACACTTCCGGAGATCGGCGACTACTCCTTTGAGCCGGCTTCCGGTGATGCCAGCTTTCGACGCTATTTTCGCATCGGTGTGAGTAATGGCAGTTATATCGCAATGGATGCGCCAACTGACAAAGAGGATACAAAGCCTTTCATTCAAATTGCGAATGAATTTGAACGTATCGGATTGAATGTGCCTCATATTCATGCCATGAACCTGGAGCAAGGTTTTCTGTTGCTTGAGGATCTGGGAGATGTGCTCTATCTGGATCGTTTGAATCCCCAGACAGTGGATCATCTCTATGGTGATGCACTGGCGGCACTGGTGACCCTGCAGGCCAATGGTCCGCGACGCGGGTTGCCCCAATATGACAGGAATCTGCTGATCAATGAGATGGCGCTGTTTCGTGACTGGTTGTTGGAAGCTCATCTGAAACTGCAGTTGAGTCAAGATGAGCGGCAGTTACTGGATGAGCTGTTTCAGCTATTGGCTGACAATGCACTGCAACAGCCCCAGGTCTGTGTGCACCGGGATTACCACTCACGCAATCTGATGGTCGTTGATTCCCACAACCCCGGTGTTATCGACTTCCAGGATGCGGTGATCGGTCCGGTCACCTACGATCTGGTCTCGATGCTGAAGGATTGTTATATCGAATGGCCACCCGAACAGGTGGAGGCCTGGGCAACGGGCTACTTTGAGTTGGCCTGCCAATCCGGTGTGCTTGCCGAGCAGGATGAGTCGAGCTTTCTGAGCTGGTTTGATCTGATGGGGGTACAGCGACATTTAAAGGCCAGCGGTATATTCGCCAGGCTGAACAAGCGCGATGGCAAACCCGGCTATCTGCAGGATATCCCTCGGACACTGGGTTATATCCTCGGGGTGGCGGATCGCTACCAGGCAACTCAAGATCTGGGTGAGTTTCTGCGTCATCGGGTCATGCCTGGCGTATAAGCGCAGGATATGGGCCGCCAGGCTTGCCAGATTAGTTGTATTTATAAGGTTGTGTCTGTTTTTTACGTCGGCAACCATTCCATTAACTTATTCTTAATATTTTCCGCTCCAGATACCCTAGCTTAATCAGGTAATTCATAGGGATTATTCATAAAGTAAATTCTCAAATAGAGATATCTTGCTGTTATTTAGAGTATTTTTGTTGGTAGTGTATTTCTAATGTTGTGATGAATGAGCAGCTAAAAATGGCGCAACAATAACTGAGTAGTTAGCTTGGTTTTAATCGAATCAAAATTTAGAAAATTGTCTAAATAAATTAGTTAAATAACTGATATATATTTAATTAATAATTGCTTTATTTTGTGTGTATCAATTTTGCAACAGTATTGGTTTATGTGTCTTTTTTGCAAAAAAAGGCTTGCAATTTGGAATTTCGTTGTCTAATATCTGCATCGTAGTCAATTTTTCTACCCATCAATTCTTCGGAGTTAACTCAAATGAAAAAAGTACTTTCTTTGGCAATCGCTGCTGCTCTGGTAGCACCTGCTGCAGCCATGGCTGATGCCACTATCTACGGTAAAGTTCGTCAGTCTCTCGACATCGTAGATTTCTCTGATGCAGGCGGCGACGACGAAATTCAGATCAACAACCGTACCTCCCGTCTTGGCGTTAAGGGTTCTGAAGATCTGGGCAACGGTCTGACCGGTGTTTACAAAATTGAATACGGCGTGAACATCTCTACCAACGTTGGCGGCAACGAATTTGCTGGTAACGGTGCTCTGGGCGCTCGTAACGCTTTCGTCGGCCTGGCTGGCGGTTTCGGTACTGTTGTTCTGGGTCGTCACGACACCCCTCTGAAAATCTCCACCGGTTCTCTGGACTACTTCGGTGACACCGCTGTTGATAACAACCTGGGCTACACCGAAGATCTGCTCGATCTGCGTGCTGACGGTACCCTGGCTTACATCTCACCTGCAATGGGCGGCCTGACCGCTGCTGTTGCTCTGGTTCCTGGTGAGAACACTACTTCAGTTGAAGGCGAAGAGGCTGATGGCCTGACCGACGCTTACTCTCTGGCTCTGATGTACTCTAACTTCGGTGTATTCGCTTCTGTTGCATTGGAAGTAGCTACCCCTGAGACCACTGTTCATCCTGCTACCTCTGGTGATGATCACGAGAACGTACGTCTTGGTCTTGGTTACAGCCACGACATGTTCAAAGTTGGTCTGATCTACGACACCATCGAGAACGGTGTTGACGATTCCACCAGTATCATGGTGAACGGTTCTGTGAAAGCCGGCCCTGGTAACGTCAAAGCTAAATACTTCAAAGTTGACTCTGACGACTCCACCGCCAACCTGTTCCGTACCGGCAGCCACGATGGTTTCGGTTTCGGTTACGACTACAACCTGAGCAAGCGTACCCAGGTTGCTGCTTACTACGTAAACTCTGAGATGGATGACAGCGGCGACAAATCAAGCGTTGTCAGCTTCCAGGTCAACCACAACTTCTAATAGTTGTTAGAACTGGTTGTATCGAAAAGCGGGGCTCAATGAGCCCCGCTTTTTTTTTGCCTTCGTTTTATCAGAGGCTCGATTTGATAGTTTGATGAAGGATCAAGGTGGGTTGCCGTTCTGGCGTGATCCTTTTCTGGGCTGGCTGAGTGAATTCACTGTCCGGCTTGCCTCTGTCCCACAGTAATCTGCCTGTCGTTTATGCCTGTAGAGGAATAACCGATGGGTTCTCCTCTAATCGGCTGGCTTAGCTGAATCGGCAGGCAGACGAGATCTGTGGCTTATTTCGGCTCGACAGTTTTAGCCCCATCCTCAGTTCCCAGAATCAACACATCCGCGCCGCGTAAGGCAAATATGCCTGTTGTCACAACGCCGGCGATGGCATTGATCTGTTGCTCCATCTCTCTCGGCTTCATGATTTCAAGGTTGTGAACATCCAGGATGACATTACCGTTGTCTGTGGTGAATCCTTCACGCCAAACCGGTGTGCCGCCCAGTTTAACAAGCTGTCGGGCAACATGGCTTCTGGCCATGGGGATGACCTCGACCGGCAGTGGGAAGGTGCCGAGCATATCAACCAGCTTGCTCTGATCCGCGATACAGACAAATTTTTTGCTCGCACCGGCAATGATCTTTTCCCGGGTCAGGGCGCCGCCGCCGCCCTTGATGAGATTGAGGTAGTGGTCTGATTCATCCGCACCATCGATGTAGACTTCCAGGTCGCCAGTCGAGTTGAGGTCCAATACGGGTATGCCGTGCTGTTTCAGGCGTTCTGTCGAGGCCTCTGAGCTGGAGACTGTGCCTTCAATTTTGCCTTTGATTGTGGCCAGGCAGTCGATAAAGTGGTTGACTGTGGAGCCGGTTCCGACGCCAATGATTCCGCCTGTTACGTACGCCAAGGCAGCTTCTGCGGCCTGTTTTTTTAGTTCATCTGCATTCATTTGATCCCTCCGTCTACGATAGTTCTGTACACTGAGTTGTCTCTGGTCGTTTTGGTGTCTGTTATTCGCTTATACCATACCGGTTTGCGGTATGGGCCGTGCAAAGTATCCAAAAAGAGATAGAGTCAGCCTGACAGATTGGTTTTTTTGTTCGGTTTTTACCGGCAGTGGGTAATAATACCCACGGAAGTAGAGAAAGTCAGTTGTTATCGGATTGTTAATTGGGATCAGCCAATGCCCTTGCCATATATAGAAAAGATTCTCCGCGCGCGCGTTTATGATGTTGCCCGCGAGACCCCGTTGAGCCACATCAGCTTGTTGTCGGCCCGTTTGGATAACCAGATCTATCTGAAACGGGAGGATATGCAGCCGGTATTCTCCTTCAAACTTCGCGGCGCCTATAACAAGATGATCAATCTCAGTGAAGAGAAGCGTAGCCGGGGGGTTATTGCCGCGTCAGCGGGTAATCATGCGCAGGGCGTGGCGCTGGCAGCTCAACGCTTGAAGATCCAGGCGCTGATTGTGATGCCGAAGACAACACCGCTGATCAAAGTGAAATCTGTGAGGAATTTTGGGGCAAAGATTGTCCTGGCCGGAGACTCCTATGATGAGGCCTTTGTCCGTTCCCAGGAGTTGGCCAAGGAGCAGGATTTGACCTTTATCCATCCATTTGACGATCCCGAGGTGATTGCGGGTCAGGGCACAATTGGAATGGAGATTTTAAGACAGCATCCGACACCGCCAGAAGCTGTTTTCATTCCAGTCGGAGGTGGTGGCTTGATTGCTGGTATTGGAGCCTATATCAAGTATGTCTATCCACAGGTGAAGATCATTGGCGTAGAGCCTGAGGATGCACCATCCCTCTATACGGCATTGAAAGCCAAACGCAGGGTCAAGCTTAAACAGGTAGGAATCTTTGCAGATGGCGTTGCTGTGAGGCAGGTTGGTAAAGAGACCTATCGATTGGCACGCAAGGTTGTGGATGAGGTTGTGCTGGTCAATACCGATGAGATCTGCGCCGCGATCAAAGATATATATGACGATACACGAACTACTGCGGAGCCTGCCGGTGCCCTCTCTGTTGCCGGCTTGAAGCATTATGTAAAGCGGGAGGGTTGCCAGGGCAAGGATCTGATTGCCATTAACAGTGGTGCAAATATCAATTTTGACCGCTTAAGGCATGTTGCGGAGCGAGCTGAATTTGGTGAACGTAGGGAGGCTTTGTTTGCTGTGCAGATTCCTGAGCAGCCCGGTAGCTTTCTACGTTTTTGTCAGTTGATCGGTAAACGCAGCATAACGGAGTTTAACTATCGTTATTGCAATGCGGTAAAAGCCCAGATCTTTGTCGGCATCGAACTGAGTGGTGGTGACAAGGAGCGGGAGTCCCTGTTTCAGCGTTTTCAGGCTAAAGGCTATTCGATTATCGATATGACCGACAATGAGACCGCAAAGCTGCATATACGATATATGGTAGGTGGCCATGCGCAGGGTATTGAAGATGAGAGCCTGATACGTTTTGAGTTTCCGGAGAGGCCTGGGGCGCTACTCTACTTTCTAAGTCATCTGGGTAAGGAGTGGAACATCAGTCTGTTTCACTACCGTAATCATGGTGCCGCCTATGGGCGTGTGCTGATGGGGATCCAGGTGCCGTCAGGTGAAAAGGGGGATTTTTTGCGTAAATTGAAGAGGTTGGAGTATGTCTACTGGGACGAGACAGACAACCCTGCATACAGATTGTTTGCAGGTGCCAGTACAGACTGACTAGGTTGCAGGGTGTAAACAACAAACCCCGCAATGCGGGGTTTGTCGTTTCTGAGCCAGTCTTAAGAAGCAGCCTTTTTCTTTCTAGGGGTTACTTTCCTAGGGCGGGCTGGCCTCTTTTTAGCAGCCGCCTTCTTTTTGGCTGCCTTTTTCTTGGTGGCTTTTTTCTTAGCGACCTTTTTCTTGGCTGCCTTCTTTTTAGCAACCTTTTTCTTGGCTACCTTCTTTTTGGTTGCCTTCTTCTTAGCAACCTTCTTCTTGGCGACCTTTTTCTTGGTTGCCTTCTTCTTAGTAACCTTCTTCTTGGCGACCTTCTTTTTGGTTGCCTTCTTCTTAACAACCCGCTTCTTGGTAGCTCTCTTTTTCGCTGCTACCTTCTTCTTGGTTGCCTTTTTCTTCGTAGCAACTCTCTTCTTAGTTGCCACCTTCTTTTTGGCAGCTCTCTTCTTAACAGCTACCTTCTTGGTTGTGGTTGCACGCTTCGCTGTTGCCTTCTTTTTGGCGGCTTTTTTCTTCGCCATATATATTTCCTCCCAGAAGAACTACCTAATAGATGAACTGAGTATAATTCAGCTTTAAAAAAAATCCAGAAGATAACGCATTCTTTTGCTAATTAATTCAACTTGTTGGTACTTATCATGGTGAGTTAAGTGTTTTTTAGCGAGTTCAGATCAAAATCGTGATCAGATTTGTACCATCATCTCATTTATTGAAGTTGGTTTGATTGAAGCTTTCAGTCTGCTTTTGAACTCTGAGTACGAGTGAAATGGATCTTATGATATGTATTTAATGAATCAGTTTCCGCTGTCAAAAATACTTCAATCGGATCGATGATTACAACGTATCAGTATGGATGATAGCTGTCTGTAACGAATATGATCGTCAAAGCGTCTCATGGCTTTGATTGCCTGGATCATCCTAGGGCCTGTTAACACGAATCCTATACGCCTTGCTGGGCGCAATAACAGACCCAGCGCCGAATGGCGCTTACTTAAGCAAGACCTCATAGCATCCAATATATCAAAGGGCTTTGGTGGGGCAGGGCCCCACCCTACTGTTGAGTTCTGGGTGTAGGGTGGAGCCCTGCCCCACCAAATAACGCTTAAGTAAGCACCATTTGCCTCAGCCCCCTCTTTTAGATAACTCATAGGAGGGGGTGTGCTTGGAGAAGCGCCATGAATCATTGTTCGTCACTCATTTGGAGCATTGGAGCAATCAAATTACTCTCTTTGCGTCTTGATTGGTGCTTTTTCAGACGCATCAGGGCGCATTGGTTTCGTGTTAACAGGCTCTAGAACTGGTAAAGGTGCGACTCTGTTATTACGCTATCCAGTGGAATATCCCAAGGATTGGTGTTTATGAGCGGTCGGTGTTGGAGATTATGCGCCAGCCCTACCATGGTTGGACCCGTTAGATGTGACCGTTGCAGTTTGAAGGCAAATGTACGGTCATAGAAGCCACCTCCCATACCCATACGATGTCCATGATCGTCAAATGCCACCAGTGGTACAAAGACCATATCGAGTGACCATGGTTTGATCAGCTTCCGGTGCACTACGGCAGGCTCAGGAATACCGAACCGGTTCAACTTGAGTTTGGCCTGGTGCGTATAGGGTGCAAACCAGAGACCAATGGAAGCATCTTGCCTGAGGATTGGCAGGTAGGGGGTTTTTCCACTCCTCAGTGCTTCTTCAAGCAGTGGTTTCGGATCAATTTCACCGCTGACCGCATGATAGAAGGCAATACGTCTGCTCTGTCTGAAAGGTTTGTAGTTTTTTGCATGGTCCAGCAGTTGCAGACTGTGCTGTTTACATGTCTGTCGGCTGAGTTGGCGGCGTTGAGCCTTGATCTGTTGGCGGAGTTGTGCGGTCTGCATCATTATTAATCCGGTATCCAAATAGTTTGCTTTCAGGGCTTCAAGCCTGTCCTTGATCAAGGCGTGGCTCGCAGAGAAGGGTTGTTCCCTTGTCAAGAGCCACTACGCCGAGCAAGGGCAGGCTTGAAGCCCCTAATATTTTGAATATGATTATGATAGGCCGCATCGAGCCTGCCAGCAGACTTCGTTATCAAAACTTGCTGTAGGGGCGCTACAGCGGCGTTTTGATGCCTCGCTGCAGGCAGGCTCAATGCGGCTGAAAGTAAACTATTTGGATACCGGGTTAATAACTGTTGAGGTGACGCCCCCGTTTGTGCCGTCGCGTGCCTTTGTTCTTGAACCAGAGGGTTCAAGTGGGAACAACAGTAGTACCTCAGGCTTTCCGCATGAAAACGGACATGCACACCGGTATTAGCATTATGTTCCCAGGGTAGCTATTAGGCTCAAGAAAATACCCGGGCTGCTAACGTGCACCACAGGGGAGTCACAACTTAAGGCTAAACCTATTTTGTTAAACCGGCAACTAAAACTGTCAACTTCATTGCGATGCACAAAGGATGGCAATTCAATTCCAAATTTAAGATTGGCCAGGGAAACAGCGCAGGCTCTCTTTTTAAATCAGAATGTTAGGGGTATCTGTGTCACCTTGATCCAGGTTGCAGTCATTCTTTGGAGCGCCTCAATATCCCTATGTTTACCAGGTGCTCGGCCTAGCCACGGTACACTACGGGTGTGAAGGCTCGCAGGAGGCCGGTGGTGCCTGTGGATGGATGCTTAAAGCTCCAACTGATTGGTCGAATTGAGGGCGATCTCAATCTTCTCTTGAAGGGTTTTGATCCGGCGGGTGATGTTCTGTGAACCATCTTCCTTGGTTTTCTGGCTCAGCAGTAAGTCGTTGGCAATATTCAGAGCGGTCATTACAGCGATGCGTTCGGTTCCGATGATCCGCCCGGCCTGACGGATCTCGCGCATTTGGCCATCCACAAAAGCCGCAGCCTGTAACAGTGATTCACGCTCATCCGGTTGACAGGATATACGGTATTCCTTGTCGAGAATTGAGACGGTTACAGGCAGGGTGTTGCTTTTCACTGGGGTGTTTCCATGGATTTGAGACGGGTTATCATGGCTTCGACGCGAGTTCTTGCCAGCTCGGTTTTCTCGATCAATGCCGCTCTTTCAGCAACAAGGTTATCCTGCCTCATGCGAAGGGACTTGTTTTCGTCTTTGAGGTAGGAGCAGGCGCGAATCAGCTCCTCAACCCGGACTTCGAGTGCCTGGAGATCCAGTTCGGTTGGGTTTTGTGTCTCTTTTTCTGTCATGGGCATCAATATAGTGGGCAGTTTGTGGTGGGTCAATCTCTATAACTGCATGAAATGATTCGAATCTGTAAACACTGCACCTCTATCGGCAGATTCTAACGGAAATTAATGGTTATCGGTGCGGCATCTCTCAAGCTGTCCTGATTCTGTGCTCTCGTTAAGCCGCTCAGCGCTTATTGCGGAGTCGTCATACTGTGGCCGATGGCTTAATAACAGTGGGCTATAAGGCCTGGTTCCTTTCAGAAGCAGCGGTTTGTGATTGGCGATTCGCCCGTCCCCGGCTGATTTTGAGGCTCCTTCCGCATCACTCATGATAGGTCCATCATTTAAAATTAGATGTTTAGCAACTTCAAGAGAAGCTGTTTAGCTTTTGTCCTTGTTGCCAAGAGTATCACTTTTTCATGGTCGTCAGCGCTATAGCCTTTGCTGATCAGTAGTCGTTGGTGGTGATTTGATCCGACAACATCAGTAAATATGTAGGGATTCTGTTGTTCAGCGGTTCCCGGGTTGCTAAAAACTCGGCTGGCGGATTGTAGCTGGAAACGACATACTTGGATCAATCGATTCTGAATTGAGAGGCATCTAAGAGATAAAATGTTAACAACGGATCAAATGCCCGAGTACCAACGCCTCGAGAAGCTGCTGGGCACGATGAGTGCCGATATGGGGGCAAGTGAGCTGCATGGTGTCATCAGTGGATTGATTTGCGCTGGTTCTGCCGAGGCGTCGGTGGATTGGATTGCAGCCTTTATAGAGGCCTGGCCGGAGGGAGATCTGCTGGCCCAGGAAACCCGGGAATTGATCGGGCAACTGTACTACGCTGCCAGGCATCAGATAACACAGGAAGAGCTTACATTCATGCCTTTACTTCCTGAGGATGATGAAGCCATTTCCATCAGGGCCAAAGCGTTGAGCGAATGGTGTGTAGGGTATCTGTATGGACTTGGTCTGGCCGGTGTGACCGAACAGATGCTGTCGGGGGATTCTAAAGAGGCGATTCAGGACTTAGCGCATTTTACCCGTTTAGATTACGCGCAGCTCGAGTCTGGTGAAGCGACTGAGGTGGCCTATGTGGAGTTACAGGAATTTTTGAAGGTCGTCACGCTGCTGATGTGGGAGGAGCTATTCGAGATACGGGGGGAATCGAATGCAGATGAGTGAATTCAAGCGCCGTCGTCGCGAGCTGATGCGAATGATGGGGCCTGGCAGTATTGCGATTTTACCAACTGCGCCACTCCTGATCCGTAACCGGGATGTCCACTATCCCTACCGGCCGGATAGCGATTTTTTCTACCTGACCGGTTTTCCTGAACCTGAGGCGGTTCTGGTTTTGATACCTGGTCGTAAACAGGCCGAGTATATACTGTTCAACCGGGAGTCGGATCCGGTAAAGGAGCTCTGGGATGGGGCGCGTGCAGGACAGGAAGGTGCTTGTGAAAAGTATGCTGCCGATGACTCATTTCCGATTGGTGATCTGGATGATATTTTGCCGCGCATGCTGGAGCAGTGTGAGCGAATATTCTATGTCATGGGCTGCAATCCGAAATTCGACAAACGGCTGTCTGAATGGATCAATGCGATTCGATGTGAATCGCGCAGTGGTGCCCAAGGGCCGGTTGAGATTATTGCGCTTGATCACTATCTGCATGAGATGAGGCTTTACAAGAGTCGCTCTGAGTTGAAAATTATGCGGCAGGCCGCACGTATTTCAGCAAAAGCACATAAAAGAGTCATGCAGAGTTGTAAGCCGGGTGTCTGGGAGTATCAGCTCGAAGCCGAGTTTATCAGGGAGTGCAGTCATCAAGGTGGTCGGGCGCAAGCTTATCCACCGATTGTCGGTGCGGGCGCCAATGCCTGTACCCTGCACTACATCGACAACAACTGCCAGACTCAGTCAAAACAGATGCTGCTCATCGATGCCGGTTGTGAGTATGACTACTATGCCTCAGACATTACCCGCAGTTATCCGGTAAACGGTCGATTTTCAGAGCCGCAGCGTCAACTCTATGAGCTGGTATTGGCTGCCCAGGATGCGGCAATCGAAAAGGTCAAACCGGGTAACCACTGGAATGATCCCCACGATGCAGCGGTCAGGACAATTACCCGTGGCTTGATCAAGCTGGGAATCATCAAGGGGACACTGGCAAAATCGATACGTGAAGAGAAATATAAACCCTACTTTCCTCATCGTACCGGTCACTGGCTGGGTATGGATGTCCATGATGTTGGGGATTACAAGGTGGATGGGGCCTGGAGATTGTTCGAGCCTGGCATGGCGTTAACCATCGAACCCGGTCTCTATATTCCAACCGGTAGTAAGGGGGTTGCGAAGAAGTGGTGGAATATCGGGATCCGTATTGAGGATGATGTGGTTGTCACCAAGGAGGGTTGTGAAGTGTTGACCAAAGATGTTCCAAAGCGTGTTGCAGAGATTGAATCTTTAATGGCCTCAGTATGATTGATCAACAGGATATTCTGATAGTTGGCGGAGGTATGGTTGGGGCCAGTCTGGCTCATGCCTTGAGTGGACATGGTTATAACATCGGTGTGATTGAGGCCTGGCCTCTGAGTTCCTCCAGTCAGCCCAGCTATGATGACCGGGTTATTGCGCTCTCCTGGGGCAGTCGCCTGATTCTTCAGGCGATGGGCGTCTGGCAAGGTATCGAAACGGTTGCTCAACCGATTCTGGATATTCATATCTCGGATCGGGGGCACTTCGGTTTCACTCGATTGAATCACCGCGAGGAAGGGGTCGATGCCTTGGGCTATGTGGTCACGGCCAGATCGCTGGGAATTGCGTTGTTGAGTGAACTTGATCAACGCCAGGATGTGCAATTGATCTGTCCTGCACAGTTGAAGAGTTTTGCTGTTTCAGACAACGGCGTGGAGGCAAGGGTCGAGCAGGATGGTCGTGAGCAACGCATCAATGCCCGCTTGCTGGTCGCTGCCGACGGTGGGGATTCACTGGTCCGTCGCTTTCTGTCGATTCCTCTGAAAGAGAAAAGCTACGGGCAGACGGCAATAATCGCCAATCTCAGTTGTGATCGCGCCCATCAATCCGTCGCCTATGAGCGCTTCACCGATACCGGTCCCTTAGCCCTGCTGCCGATGACCGATGAGCGTCTCTCTATGGTATGGACGGCTGAAGACCATCAGGTAGCGGAGTTGATGGGGCTGAGTGATCAGGCCTTTCTGGACCGTTTACAGGATCGCTTTGGTTACCGGTTGGGCAGATTGGAGCGGTTGGGTAAGCGGGTGGCCTACCCATTGCGACTGCGTCAGGCTGCCGAGCAGGTCAGGTCGCGCATTGCCTTGATCGGGAATGCGGCTCATGCGATACATCCGGTAACCGGGCAGGGATTCAATCTTGGATTGCGGGATGCTGCTGGATTGGCGGATCTGCTGGTTGAGGCGGCGAAGCATGGTCAGGACCCAGGAGATCTTGAACTGCTGAATGAGTATCGGCAATGGCGAGAGAGGGATCAGAATCGGGTGGCTGCAATTACCGACAGTCTGGCGCGCTTGTTTGCAAACCCGTTCGGGCCTCTGCGACTCATGCGAAACCTTGGCTTGGTAGGCCTCGATCTGATGCCTGGACTCAAACATCAGGTTGCCAGGCAGTTCATGGGCCTGAATGGACGATTATCAAAACTGGGCAGAGGAGTATCACTATGACGAATTCCCCAACCACTGTCGACCTGCTGATTGTTGGTGGCGGGATGGTCGGTAGTGCTTTGGCATGTGCCATGGCGGAGGCCGGCTTTGAGGTCACGGTCATTGATGTCAGGGAACCTGCTAGAAGCTGGCCCGAGGAAGAGGTTGATCTGAGAGTTTCCGCATTGACCCGGGCCTCGCAACGTATTCTTGAAAACCTGCAGGCCTGGCCTCGGATGGTTGAAATGCGGGTCAGTCCCTATGACAAGATGGAAGTATGGGATGCCGGAGGTAACGGCCGGATACATTTCAGTGCCGCTGAGATCGGTGAGATGGATCTGGGGCATATTGTGGAAAATCGGGTGACCCAGCTGGCCCTTTGGGAGTGCCTGGAATCCTATCCCAACGTTCAATTGCGCTTTCCGGAAAGAGTCAGCAATCTGCTGTTGGGGGAGTCGCCGGAGGTTGTCTTGCAAAGTGGAGAGCGGTTGACCGCCAAGCTGGTTGTCGCGGCCGATGGTCGGGACTCTGAGATCAGACATCTGGCCGGAATCGACACCCGGGGTTGGGAGTATGATCAACACGCCATTGTGGCCACCATTACTCCGCAGCGGTTTCACGATAATACCGCCCGCCAGCGCTTCATGAGTTCCGGGCCACTCGCCCTGTTACCGATAGAAGATGGCCGCTGTTCCATTGTCTGGTCCACCAGTCCGACCCATGGTGAGTCATTGATGTCGCTGGATGATGCGGCTTTTTGTCAGCAGCTGACCCAGGCCAGTGAAGCGGTTTTGGGCTCGATTCAGGCGATTGGCCCCAGAGGTCTGTTTCCGCTGCGACTCGAACATGCGGATACCTATATTCAGCCTGGTCTGGCGCTTATCGGTGATGCGGCCCATGCCATGCATCCACTGGCGGGGCAGGGGGTTAATCTGGGCCTGATGGATGCCATGACCCTGGCTGATGTTTTGACCGAGGCGGGTGCGGCTGGCAGGTCGATCGGATCGATGGCCACACTGCGTCGCTATGAGCGGGCCAGGAAGGGGGCAAATATCGCTATGCTGGGCGCTATGGATGGCTTTAAGCGGTTGTTTAGCAACGAAGTGCCACCGCTGCGCATGATCCGAAACCTCGGTTTGAATCTTGCCGACCGTTCCGGGTTTGTGAAACACCAGATCATGCGACGTGCGATGGGAATGACCGGTGACAGGCCGAGGCTGGCGCGCTGATCATCAGCCTGGAATCCGCAATTCAGCTGACAGATTATGAGGTTTTTGCGGATTGGCAACAGCCCGGTAGAAGAGTATAGTCATTCCTCGATCCACCCCCGTGGGAGAGAGCGGCTCAAAGCCGACGCCGAAGGCGCAAACCCGCCCGGAATCGCTCAGGCAAAAGGACCGTGGGGAGAAGCCAAGTAAACTCAATTAGGCTTAGGTCGACTCTGGAGAGTGGTGTAACAACACCCACCGACGGGGCAGGCGCGCAGCAGGTTGCCTAATGACCTTGTATGCATGCGCCAAACTCTCAGGTTTTGGACAGAGGGGCGGCGCGGATGGTCTCATCCGCGCCGCCCTTTTTTGTATGTAACCTGAACCCGTGGGTTCAGGTTTAAACCGGGAGAAGGTTAATGAACAAACAGACCGTCCTCTATCCCAAGCATCAACAGATGGGAGCCAAGCTGGTTCCCTTTGGTGGCTGGGATATGCCTCTACATTATGGTTCCCAGCTTCAGGAACACCATCAGGTGCGTCAGGATGCGGGTATGTTCGATGTTTCACATATGACCGTGGTCGATCTGCAGGGACCTGGGGTCAAATCCTATCTGCGCCATCTGCTGGCCAACGATATCGACCGCTTGAAGAATCAGGGCAAAGCGCTCTACTCCTGTATGCTCAATGAACAGGGCGGTGTTGTGGATGACCTGATCGTCTACTATCTGGGTGACGAGTGGTATCGCATGGTGGTGAATGCGGGCACCACTGAGAAAGATCTGGCTTGGATGGAGAAGCAGTCCGCCGGATTTGAACTGAAGCTCACCCCACGGCGTGACCTGGCGATGATTGCGGTACAGGGGCCGAATGCCAAATCAAAGACCCTGCCGCTACTCTCGGAAAAATTACAGCAGGCTGGTGAGTTGAAACCGTTCAATGCGCTGGCCGATGGAGACTGGTTTGTCGCCAGTACTGGTTATACCGGTGAGGATGGTTTCGAAATCATGGTGCCTGGCGATCGGGCTGCAGACTTCTGGCAGGCACTGAGTGATGCGGGAGTCGCCCCTTGTGGTCTGGGTGCCAGGGATACCCTGCGCCTTGAGGCGGGTATGAATCTCTATGGTACCGACATGGATGAAACAATCTCCCCACTGGAGGCAGGACTCGCCTGGACCGTGGCCTGGGAGCCAGAGGAGCGGCAATTCATCGGTCGCGAACCGTTGGAAGCTCAGCGCAAGGATCCACAGAAAAAGAAATTCATCGGTCTGGTCTTGACCGGGCGAGGGGTGCTGCGTAACCATTTGAAACTGTTTAGCGGAGAGCAGGAGATTGGTGAGATTACCTCAGGTGGCTTTTCACCCACCCTGGAGCGATCCATCGCTTTTGCTCGTGTATCGCCTGATGTTGGAGAGAGCTGTGATGTTGAGATTCGCGGCAAACGGGTTCCGGCACAGGTGGTGAAACCACCTTTCGCACGTCAGGGTAAAGCTGTCCTGGCGCTGTAACAATCGATCAATATTTTCTAAAGGATAGTCACATGAGTAATGCACCTACCGACCGTCGTTATGCGAAATCCCACGAATGGATTAAAGATGAAGGTGACGGCAGTCTGACCATCGGAATTACAGATCATGCGCAGGAGCTGCTGGGTGATCTGGTGTTTGTCGACCTACCGGAAGTCGGTCAGTCACTTGATGCCGGGGGCGATTGCGCGGTTGTTGAATCGGTCAAAGCGGCCTCGGATGTCTACAGTCCGGTTAGCGGTGAAGTGATCGCGATTAACGATGTTCTGGATGGCGCGCCCGAGACAATTAACGAAGATGCCTTCGGTGATGGCTGGATGTTTAAAGTCAAAGCATCCGATATGTCTGAGCTGAACGGCCTGTTGGATGCTGAGGGCTATGATGCCCTGGTGGCTGAGGAAGAGTAGGACGCCGGGTTTTAATACAAGCGATTGATGAGGCGGATATGCCATTTATCCCACACACAGAAGATGATATTCAGGAGATGCTTGCGACCATCGGGGTCGACAGTATCGATGACCTGTTTGATGAAATTCCAACTGAGCTTCGCTGCGGAGAGTTACAGGAGATTCCCCCGGGATTACCTGAGATGGAAGTGGCTAGTTTGATGCAGAGTCGTGCCAATACCGATGGCCAGCCACTCTGTTTCATTGGCGCGGGAGCCTATGATCACCATATCCCGGCCGCGGTGTGGGAGTTGACCACCAGGGGTGAGTTCTACACGGCCTACACCCCCTATCAGGCGGAGGCCAGTCAGGGTACTTTGCAGCTGTTGTATGAGTTCCAGTCAATGATGACCGGACTGACCGCAATGGATGTCTCCAATGCGTCTCTCTATGATGGTGCCTCAGCCTTGGCCGAGGCCATATTGATGGCGGTAAGAGGTAATCGTAAATCCAAATCGAAACGGATTCTGTTACCAGGCAATCTGCATCCGCACTATCGTCGGGTGGCCCACAGCATTGTCCGCAATCAGAAGATCGAACTGGTTGAAGTGGCTTATGACAAGTCGACCGGTCAGGTCGATATGGCGGAGCTGGAGAAGCACGCCGGCGAGGATTTCGCCGCACTGGTGATACCCCAGCCCAACTTTTTCGGTGTCCTGGAAGCGGCCGATGAGTTGACCGACTGGGCTCATCGAAATGGCATGCTGGCGATCGCTGTTGTCAATCCATTGGCCATGTCACTGCTCAAGCCGGCTGGTGAATGGGGTGGGCAGGGTGCCGATATCTGTTGTGGTGAAGGTCAGCCCTTGGGGGCTCCACTAGCCTCAGGCGGCCCCTATTTCGGTTTCCTCTGCTGCACCGACAAGCTGGTGCGACAGATGCCTGGGCGGATTATCGGCAAGACGGTGGATATGGATGGCAAGCCGGGTTACGCCTTGACCTTGCAGGCCCGTGAGCAACACATCCGTCGCTCGAAGGCGACTTCAAACATCTGCACCAATCAGGGGCTGATGGTTACGGCGGCCACCATCCATATGTCCATTATGGGGGCTGAAGGCTTGCAGCGGGTTGCCGCCACTTCCCATGCCAATACTCAGAAACTCTCTCAGGCACTAACCAGTCTGCCTGGGGTGGAGCCGCTCTTCAGCGGGGCGGTCTTCCATGAGCAGGTGATGAAATTGCCGATCGAAACGGCGAATGCACTGGGCCTGCTGGCAGCTGATGACGTGCTCGGTGGATTCAATCTGCAGGATGACTACCCGGAGCTGGGTGATGCCGTATTGGTCTGTGCGACTGAATTGCGCAGTGATGATGATATTGAAAACTATCGGGGTAAGCTGGAGCGGGTGATTCAATCACAAGCCCAGACGCCTTCTCAGTAGTAACCGGATTGGTGAGTTATGATTTACGATCATTCGCGAAAAGGTAGACGAGCCACTGCACAGGCTCCATTGGAAAAACCTGAGCTGACAGGGATTCCTGCTGAGATGGTGCGTACCAGTCGGCCCAATCTGCCAGAGGTTTCAGAGATGCAGGCGGTCAGACACTTTACCCGTCTGTCGCAGAAGAATTTCTCAATCGATACACACTTCTATCCATTGGGTTCCTGCACCATGAAGTATAACCCCAGGGCATGCAATACCCTGGCGAGTCTGCCTGGGCTACAGTCTCGGCATCCGCTGGCTCCGGATACCCACAGCCAGGGTTTCATGGCCTGTCTCTATGAGCTGCAGGAGATCCTGAAAAACGTTACCGGTATGCATGCGGTCTCGCTCTCACCAGCGGCGGGTGCCCAGGGTGAGTTTGCCGGCGTGGCGATGATTCGGGCCTATCACGATGCCCGGGGGGATGATCAACGTACAGAGATTCTGGTACCAGATGCGGCCCATGGCACCAACCCCGCGTCAGCGGTGATGTGCGGTTACAAAGCCCGGGAAATTCCCACCGGAGCGGATGGGGATATCGATGTGGAGGCGCTGCAAGCGGCATTGGGCCCGCAAACAGCCGGTATTATGCTGACCAACCCCTCTACGGTTGGCGTCTTCGAACGACGCATCAAACAGATTGCCAGCATGGTGCATGAGGCCGGTGGGCTGCTCTATTATGATGGCGCCAATCTGAACGCGATCCTCGGTAAGGTTCGCCCGGGTGACATGGGGTTTGATGTGATTCATATGAATCTGCATAAGACCTTTTCAACACCTCATGGTGGTGGTGGCCCGGGCGCGGGTCCGGTGGGTGTCAGTGAGCGCCTGGAGCCCTATCTGCCTGTACCCATGGTTGACTATGATGGTCAGGACTACCGTTGGCTGAGCGAAAAGGATCGACCGAATACCATTGGTCGACTGTCCGCCTTTGCCGGCAATGCGGGTGTGTTGTTGCGTGCCTATGTCTACGCGCGTCTACTGGGTCGTGAAGGTATGCATCGGGTATCCGAGTTTTCCACACTGAATGCCAACTATCTGCTGAAGCGTTTGATGGAGGCCGGTTTCGATGCCGCCTATCCGGAGAGGCGGGCCAGTCATGAATTTATCCTGACCCTGAAGAAGCAGGCCAAGGAGCTGGATGTGAATACCATGGATTTCGCCAAACGCATGCTCGATTATGGTGTGCACGCTCCCACCACCTACTTCCCGCTGCTGGTACCGGAGTGTCTACTGGTGGAGCCAACGGAATCCGAGGCCAAAGAGGAGCTGGATCAGTTTGTCGACATCATGCGCACCATCAAGCAGGAAGCTGAGAATCAGCCGGACCTGGTGAAGCAGGCACCCCATACCATGCCCGTCAAACGCCTGGATGATGTGCGCGCGGCTCGGGAGCTGGATCTGGCTTATAAAGCTGGGGATTGATTGTGCAGGATTGTGGCGCCGCGAATGGACGCCAATCAGCGTGAATCTTTCACCAATGTTATCTGTGGCGTTGCTCTCGTCACGATGACATTGTGTTGACACCTTCAGCTTTGGATCGCTGTACAATACCCACCTTTGTAACAGTTTAAGGATAAGAGGCAGCTATGTCGGCTTTGATCTGCGGTTCATTCGCATTCGATACCATTATGGTCTTTCATGATCATTTCAAACACCACATCCTTCCGGAGCAAGTACATATTCTGAATGTCTCCTTCCTGGTTCCGGATATGCGACGGGAGTTTGGTGGATGCGCCGGGAACATTGCTTACAATCTGAAAATGCTCGGCGGGCAGGGTAAACCGGTTGGCACGGTCGGTGACGATTTCGAACCCTATGCGAAATGGATGGATGAGTGTGGTGTCAGCCGGGATCATATTCAAGTGGTTCCCGGCAGCTATACCGCTCAAGCTTATATCACCACCGACAAAGACGATAATCAGATCACCGCCTTCCACCCTGGTGCAATGAACCAGGCTCACGAGATCGATGTCTCAAAAATTGATGATTGTACGTTGGGTATGGTCTCACCAGACGGCAGGCAGGGCATGTTGGACCATGCCGAACAGTTTGCCGAATCCGGCGTGCCTTTCATTTTTGACCCTGGTCAAGGCATGCCGATGTTCGATGGCGATAGTCTGCTGAAGTTTGCTGAGCAGGCTACCTGGATGGCGTTCAACGACTATGAAGCGATGCTGATGCAGGAGAGAACCGGCAAGAGTCTGAAGCAGTTGGCTGAGATGGTGGAAGCTGTCATTGTCACCCGGGGAGCTGAGGGATCAGAGATCATTGCCCGGGACGCATCATTTCAGATTCCCAATGCGCCGGTGAAAGCAGTGGTTGATCCTACTGGATGTGGTGATGCTTACCGGGCGGGGCTGATCTATGGCCTGATGAACGACATGGACTGGCAGACCACCGGTCGAATTGCCTCTTTGATGGGGGCGATCAAGGTTGAGCAGGCCGGGACACAAAACCATATCGTCTCTACCGAGTCCTTTGCTCATCGATTTGAAAAAGCGTTTGATTATCGGTTTTGAACTCTTGGTTCAATCCCTACTGAACCCACTGGGTTCGGGTTAACAGATTCCTAGGAGAGGTAAGAGATGAGTGATTGTGATCGCCATCAACCATCATTGAAACCTGTGGGTGAGGCATTGGCGTTGCTGCTGTCGCAGGCAAAATCTGTTACTGAGAAAGAGTCGGTGCCACTCAACCAGGCGCTGGGCAGAGTGTTGGCCGAGCCGGTTAAAAGTCAGGTCGATGTGCCTCCCTGGGATAACAGTGCGATGGATGGTTATGCTGTCAATTCCGCGGACCTGTCCGCTGACAAAGAGTATCTGACCATCGATCAGCGGATTGCCGCAGGCTCAGTGGGTAAGCCCCTCACTCCCGGAACTGCAGCCCGTATCTTTACCGGCGCCCCAGTGCCACCCGGTGCGGATGTGGTCGTGATCCAGGAGGTTTGCGAGGCAGACGGGGATCGTTTGACCATCAAGGAAAAGCCGGCCGCTGGAGCGAATATTAGAAGCGCTGGTGAGGATATCCTGCAGGGAGAGGTGATTCTGAAACCGGGGTTGCGGCTCGCACCACAACATCTTGGACTGGCGGCATCCGTGGGGGTGGCTGAGTTGTCGGTATACCGCAAATTGAAGGTGGCGCTGTTTTCCAGTGGGGACGAACTGGTGATGCCGGGTAATCCACTCGGCTCTGGTCAGATCTACAACTCCAATCAATTCACTCTGACCGGGCTGTTACAACAACTGGGTTGTGAAACCCTTGAAATGGGTATAGTCGAGGATACCTTTGAGGCGACTTGCGATGCTCTGCGACAGGGGGCCGAAGAGGCTGACCTGGTACTGGCCTCGGGTGGGGTGTCAGTGGGGGAAGAGGATCATGTGAAGCCTGCCGTGGAGAGCCTGGGTTCATTGGACTTATGGAAAATAGCCAGCCGTCCGGGAAAACCTGTGGCTTTTGGACATATCAAAGGTACTCCGTTTCTCGGCTCTCCAGGAAATCCCGTTTCCCTGTTCGTCACCTTCACGATCTTCGGCAGGCCATTCATAAAAAAGATGCAGGGTCTGACCACAGGCATTCAGCCGATCTCCCACAAGGTTGTGGCGGGTTTCGAAAAGGCGGCAACCGACAAGCGTCAGGAGTATGCCCGTGGCCAGCTGGAGATCGATGAGCAGGGACGTGAAGTGGTCAGGTTGTATTCCAATCGATCCTCAGGTGTCTTAACCTCAGTCGCCTGGGCGAATGGATTGGCTGTGTTACCCCCATTGACGGCAATAAAGCCTGGTGATTTTGTGGACTTTATTCCTTACAGTGAATTGATCAGCTGATTTCGACTCTAAACCCTTTAGAGTTTACATCTGATATGCTTGCCTTTAGGGTCGCTCAGGATTCCTGGTAATCGGCCCTGAGACGATAGGGATGAGAGCAGGCCGGATGATTCCCGACAATATCAAACCTATTTCAGAGACTTCGGTCTGCGTGAGGATTTCCGCATGGTTCAACTACGTTTGTTTGCAAGATTCAGAGAAGAGCTGGGTGTCGATTCGGAACAGATGGAATCGGATGACCTCCGCTGCGTTGACGATCTGCTCAGCCGATTACGCCAACGGGGTGGTGCCTGGTCGAGACTGTTGTCGGAGGACCAACGGATCATGATGGCGGTGAACCAGGAGATGGCCAATCCACAGACGCCTCTGCAGGCGGGTGATGAGGTTGCCTTGTTTCCACCGGTAACCGGAGGCTGATACATGGTTACCATCCGGGTGGATTCCGAACCGTTCGATCCAAACCATGAAGTGGACCTGTTGCGGGGAGAGGATCCTGCCATTGGTGCGGTAGTCTCTTTTATCGGTTTGATGCGAGATCTCAACGAGGGTGACCGGGTCGACACGATGTTTCTTGAACACTACCCCGGTATGACGGAGAACGCCCTGGAGCAGATCGTGAAACTTGCCTTTGAACGTTGGCAGCTACAAGGCTGCCGGGTTGTGCACCGGGTTGGTGAGTTAAAGCCAACCGACCCCATCGTCTTGGTTGCAGTGGCTTCTGCCCACCGTAAAGAGGCGTTTCAGGCTTGTGAGTTCATCATCGATTATTTGAAGACGCAGGCGCCATTCTGGAAAAAAGAGGCAACCGAAAATGGCGAACGATGGGTTGATGCCCGCGACAGTGACGACGAGGCCATCCGTCAATGGTCCCAGGAGGCCAATGATCGATAGCCGGGAGTCGAGTGGCCGGGCCCTAACAATGGCATCAGTTTGATTCAGGATTGAAGAGCTGGAGAAGCTCAATGTACAGAACCCAATGGTTGTTGACTGGATTGCTCTTGCTGCCCCAATCAGCCTTCGCCTACGATACCGTGGTGGGCGCCAGGCTCGGTTCATTGGGCTTCGGCATTGAAGCGGGCTATGGCCTGACCGAACAGTTCAAAGCTCGGCTGGGTTTCAATCGATACGACTTTGGTTTTGATGCCAAGGTGGATGGGGTTGAATACGATCTCGATCTGCAGTGGCGGAGCCTCTCTCTGGTTGCCGATTGGCACCCGTTCAAATCCAAATCCTCTTTTCGCTTCACCGCCGGTGTTTTTCGCAACAACAACGAAATCAGCGGTTCTGCCGGTGCTGAAAACCTGACGATCGGCGATACCGTCTATCCTGGGGTAGGTTTGGATGCGGTTGTGGGTTTCAGGTCCTATGCACCCTACCTGGGTGTAGGCTGGGATACCGGTGCCTATAAGCAGCAGGGTTGGGGGTTCAATGTGGATCTGGGGGTCCTCTATCAGGGAGCCGGTAGCGTCGACCTGGTACCGACAGGCGCCCTGGCTGAGCTGGTTGATCCAAACGATGTTAGATTGGAAGAACAGCGATTTGAGGATGATATCGAGGATTACCGCTACTACCCGGTCTTCTCTTTCGGTTTCTCTTACCGTTTTTGAGCCGCCGGATTAGTCAGTTTCAACAGATTCCGGCAGGCGAGGGGAAATTTACCCGGTTATCTGCCGAGTCTGATTTCTGTCTGAAAAGGGGGGAATGAAAAAGCCGGGATGTACCGCACTCATCCCAGCTGGAGATCAGGAAGCTGAGCTACTTCTTGTTCGAGTGAAGCAGAACCTGCTCGAAGATGTTGCGTTTGATTCTGCTGCGAATCGGTTCCGGCAGATTGTGCCAGGCTTTGGCCACTTCAATGGATTCGTCATCCATCACGGAGGAAGTGCTCTCCCCGAACATCAGCCAGGCTGGATTGACATCCAAAACCTGAGCGATTTCATCAATTTTTCTCGGGCGCAGGCTTTTTCCGTTTTCAATCTTTTGAATGACGGCTTGATTGGTGCCGGCGCGTAGAGCCAGTTCCTCTTGCGTCCAGCCTCTTTCCCGTCTTTTTCTGCGTAGTCTAGAGCCTAGAGTATCCATTTCCCGCGGTATATAGGTTTCAAATTTCTGTGCGTGTACGTAGCTCATTGTCCTTCCCGTTGGATGCCTAAAGGTTGTTGCATCGTCTTGTATCTGGTAGCGGCGCATCGAACGAAAACTTGACACTCCTAATTTGTCCGTCACAACGCCTGTGAAATTAATTCCAGTACATGGGAATAATGTGACTAAGTTCACAGTATCCTAACATGGGCTGTGTGTCAGAAAATCGCAGATATCCAAAAAAATGTCACATTGGAGAATGGGATTCCTGTGATAATATGCCCACCCATGCTGACTTACCCCGACATAGATCCAGTAATCATGACCCTGGGGTCAATCGACATCTATTGGTACGGTGTGATGTATATGATTGGCTTCTTCGGCGGTTGGTGGCTTGGGCGTATCCGTGTTGGTAAGCCCGGTATCGTCTGGAATGCCAAGCAGGTGGACGATATCGTCTTCTACATTGTGCTCGGGGTGGTCGGTGGTGGCCGAATCGGTTATCTGTTGTTTTATGACCTGGAGAGCTTTCTGGCCAATCCGCTGATCATTTTTATGGTTTGGGAGGGCGGAATGGCCTTCCACGGTGGTTTGATCGGTGTGTTGCTGGCGATGTGGTATTTTGCTCACAAAGAGGGCCGAACCTTTTTTGAGGCAACCGACTTTATCGCGCCTCTGGTCACCATTGGTCTGGGGGCCGGTCGTCTGGGCAACTTCATCAACGCGGAACTTTGGGGGGGGATCACCTCCTTGCCCTGGGGTATGCAGGTACCCTGTATCGAGTCCGACAACCTCTGCGCGCGCCTGGGCCTGCCACCGGACACGGTCCTATCACCTCCGGTGCATCCCAATCAGCTCTACGAGTTCCTGCTTGAAGGTGTACTTCTGTTTACCATCCTGTGGCTCTTCTCTGCCAAGGCCAGGCCGAGAATGGCAGTTTCCGGACTGTTTCTGATCTGTTACGGGATATTTCGCATCGCCATCGAGTTTGTTCGCCTGCCCGATCTACACATCGGATACCTGGCTTTTGACTGGCTCACCATGGGGCAGCTGTTGAGTGTACCGATGATTCTGTTTGGTGTGTTGTTGCTCTTTATCGCCTACCGAAGAGAGACAATGCCTGCTTGATGCCCGTTACATAACCTATTATGGTGCCGGGTTCAAAACCAGATTTATAGGCAACAGCATGCAACAGTATCTTGATCTTATGCGCCATGTGCGGGATTTCGGGGTTACCAAGGAGGATCGAACCGGCACGGGTACCCGCAGTGTATTTGGTTATCAGATGCGTTTCGATCTCTCACAGGGGTTCCCTCTGCTGACCACCAAAAAGCTGCATCTGAGATCGATCATCCATGAGTTGCTGTGGTTTCTGCAAGGCGATACCAATATCCGCTATCTGAAGGAGAATGGGGTCAGTATCTGGGATGAGTGGGCGGATGAGGAGGGCAATCTAGGACCTGTCTATGGTTATCAGTGGCGCTCATGGCCAACCCCGGGTGGCGGCCATGTGGACCAGATCGCTCAGCTGGTGGAACAGATCCATGCTAACCCGGACTCAAGGCGTCTGATCGTCTCAGCCTGGAATCCGGCCCAGGTCGATGCGATGGCTCTGCCTCCCTGTCACTGCCTGTTCCAGTTCTATGTGGCCGAAGGCCGACTCTCCTGTCAGCTCTATCAACGCAGTGCGGATGTATTTCTCGGGGTGCCGTTCAATATCGCCTCATATGCCTTGCTGACCATGATGGTGGCTCAGGTTACCGGCCTCAAGCCGGGTGAGTTTGTACATACATTTGGCGACGCCCATCTCTATCTTAATCACCTGGACCAGGTGGAGCTGCAGCTCTCCCGGGAACCGAAAGCACTGCCCGGCATGTCGATCAATCCGGAGGTGAAGGATATCTTTGGGTTTCGCTTCGAGGATTTTGAATTGACCGATTACGATCCCGATCCCCATATCAAGGCGCCGGTCGCGGTTTGAACCCTATAAATAAGGTGTCGATGTGTCGATAATCTCGCTAATCACCGCAATGGCAAAGAATGGTGTGATCGGTCGCGATAACCGCCTGCCCTGGCATCTGCCTGCCGATCTGCAGCACTTCAAGTCTCTGACTCTGGGAAAACCGATCCTGATGGGGCGTCATACCTGGGAGTCCCTGCCTGGACTGCTGCCCGGCAGAAGACATATCGTGGTGACCCGCAATCAGGCCTATCTAGCCCCTGGCGCTGAGGTGGTGCACTCGGTAGAGGAGGCTTTGGCGGCCGTGGAAGGGGAGCCGGAGATCATGATTGTTGGTGGCAGCCATTTTTATGCTGCGATGCTGCCCAGAGCGGATCGCCTCTATCTGACCCTGGTAGACGCCGATGTTGAAGGGGATGTGCGATTTCCTGAAATCGATTGGCAGGAGTGGCAGGAAGTGGACCGTCAAAATCATTCCGCGGATGAAAAGAATGCCTATGACTACACTTTTGTTAACCTGATCCGGCGTGCTTCCGGAGTGGACAATTGAGTTCGGCTTGTGTGTGGCTCGGTGATGGAGCCGTAATTGCTGGTTTATCTGGCTGGGCACCTCAGTTGGTAGGGTTTCGGTGGCTTGCGTTTCCTAAGCTTCAATGCGGTGAGCTGACCACCCCAGAAACATCCGCTATCCAGTGACCAGACATTGTCGATCTGCCGATACCCCAGTGTCGACCAGTGACCGAACAGAATCTTGTCGTGCCGGCTTTTCCTTCCGGGTACCGCATACCAGGGGATGGAAGCATTCAGATGCTGTTCCGGTGCGCCTTTGTCCCGTAACGACAATCGGCCATCCCGGGTGCAGTAGCGAAGCCGGGTGAAGCTGTTGGTGATGAAGCGTAATCTCTCTATGCCGCTGAGGTTCTCCCGCCATTTATCCGGTTTATCGCCATACATCTGCTGACAAAAGTCGTGAAATCCCGAACCGCGAAGGGTCTTTTCCAGTTCCCGGGCGCAGCTCAGCGCCGTGATGAGATCCCATTGGGGTGGCAGGCCGGCGTGCACCATACTCACATTCCGCTTGGCGTGGTGGACCATGATTGGGCGATGACGTAACCAATCGATCAGTTCCTGACTGTCCGGGGCATCGAGAATGTCCATCAGGTTGCCCTGTTTCTGATAGGTGCGATTACCCTGGGAAATGGCCAACAGGTGCAGGTCGTGATTGCCCAATACGCAGACGGCCCGGTTACCCAGGGATCGGATGAAACGCACCACCTGAAGTGATTTTGGTCCCCGGTTTACCAGGTCTCCGGCAAACCAAAGTTTGTCTTTGGCTGGATCAAAGCGTATCAGCTCCAACAACTGTTGAAGTTCATCATAGCAGCCTTGTACATCGCCGATTGCATAGATAGCCATAGTTGTTCTTGATACTGTCTGGATTAGTCTCTGGCGGTTGTCTGTTGGATGCTCAATGCTGTGTGAAGCTGCCTGTTTGAATACAGTCTATGATTTTTCCGTTGACGATTGGATTAGTGAAGACTGCCGGGGCGGGCCAGAGAAAAGGCCGGGATCAGAGCGTCAAAATGGTTTCCCTGAGCGTCGATCATATCGTAACTGCCCTGCATGCTGCCGACCGGAGTGTCCAGTACGGTGCCACTGGTGTAACGGAAGGTCTCTCCCGGATTGAGCTGCGGCTGCTCACCAACAACCCCCTCGCCACGGACTTCCTGGGTTTTGCCGTTGGCGTCGGTAATGATCCAGTGACGATTCATGAGCCGGGCGGAAGATTCTCCGTCATTGCGGATGGTTACGGTGTAGGAAAAGACATATCGCTGCTCTTTGGGCAGAGATTGGGACTCGATGTATCGAGTCTCAACCTCAACTTCGATATGGTGCTTCGTTTCCTTTTCCATCTTTATCAAACCTGATCGTTTATATTGCTCTGCTGTCTGTTTCAACAGTTCTCATTGATTAAAGGGTACTGGGGCACAGTGGGTAGTGCAATAGCGGAAGGAGGGTTATTGGTCATCCACCCTGTACGCTATTTGGCCACATCGTACGGAATAGGTTCAGACAGCTCAATGAGTTAGAAATTGTCTTGCTTAGGAGATGCTTGAGAATTCTATCAAGAAATAAATTCCGTTGCCGATACGCTGATCAGGAAACACTACAGGAATCCGGCTAGATGAGAGTTGGTCTATTGCTCCTACTTTGCTTTGTTGTCCCGCTTGGCAGTGCTGTCGAGCTTGCACCTGAGAGTCAGGCGCTGCTTGCTGCCGCAACCTCGGGCGAAGTGGAGCGGGTCAATGATCTGTTGTCACAGGGGGTTGACGTCAACACGAAAAACCCAACCGGTCGCTCAGTTCTGCATATTGCGGCGTTCAATGGCAATCTGCAGACCGTACGCGCCCTGTTGGCTGCCGGTGCTGATGCAAACCTGGCCGATGGCGCCGGTCTTACACCACTGATGGAAGCGGCATCCTTTGGTCATCTTGAGGTAGTGCGGTTGTTGATACAGCGTGGTGCTGATGTCAATGTGGCCGATCAAGCCGGGAACACACCGCTGACCCTGTCAAATCGGGGACGTCATACGGAGGTCTCCACACTATTGACTGAGATGGGCGCGACAGAGGGTGGTGGCAAGGAAGAGAAGAAGTAGTGCGAGGTGCTTCTCACAAAACCTGAGTTTTTGCGATGTTTTCGCTGCAACAACGTGATGCGTGTCTAAGTAAACAACGTAATGCACGTGAATACTTGTTAATAAGTCATTGATTGGACTTGTAAGAGATATGAAAAGGCAACATCTTCATCATAAACCAGACTTCTTTGCCGTGGTGGTGGTGTTGGTCATGATAGGCTTTGGTTTGACGTTGGCTGTTCAGGTTGGGGCTAGTGATCGGCATGAGGTGGTACACAGCGAAGTATCCCAGGCTGAGGCCGGATAATCCTGAAGTCTGTGGATATCTGTCTGCTAACTTACCTGGTTTGATTCACGCCTGAACCCAGGGGTTCGGGTTATAGGTAAAATACTGACTTCGTCATCAGTTTAGAGGTCAGATTCATCGCCGTTTTAATCGGTTGAGGAAGCTCAGCTCCGCCCGCCTTGAGGGCCAGCGCGGCATGTTCGGCTTCATCCGTTTTCATCTGCTGTAGTACGGCATGGGTTCGCTTGTCCTGTTGTGGGACGCGATTGATATGCTCATCCAGATGGGCGCCTACCTGGTGTTCTGTCTCGGCCACAAAGCCCAGGCTCCATTTATCGCCAGCCAGTCCGGCTGCAGCACCAAGCATGAATGAGCTGGCATACCAGAATGGATTGAGCAGGCTTTTACGATTATCCAGCTCATCCAGTCGCTTTTCGCACCATGCCAGGTGGTCATTCTCCTCCTGGGCCGCTCTCTCCATCTGCTCTCTGACTTGCGGCAGTCGGGCGGTCAATGCCTGGCCCTGGTAGAGTGCCTGGGCACATACCTCACCGGTATGATTGATACGCATCAGGCGTGCGGTCAGGTCCCGCTCCTGATCCGATAGTTCGGTCTCATCGATGCCATCTGCAGGATTGGCTCTTTCAGTGACCAGGGGTCTGCCGAACAGGGTTCGAACTGCACTGTCCAGCCCCATCAGCAGATGGTCTGCCATTTTGTAATCACGTTCACTCATGTGCAAACCTTAGCCTTAAACCTGGGGGTTCTTCAACTTTGTTTGATTGGCTCAGCGACTGATTGGTTCACTTTCGCTGCTGTACGACTGTTGGTTGGCAACGGTGTTGTGGTCAATCTTGATGAATACCGAGCTGTCTGCGGTGGCGGTGGGTTATTGGGTTCCCATGCCGGCGCTGCGCCACTGTTTGTAGATCAACTCGATCGGATGCTGTACTTCAATACTGAGCCCGGCTTGTCTGATCTGCTGGCGAAACTGCATGGCACAACCGGTGCTGGCAGTGATCAGAATTTTCGCACCGCTGGCTTTGAGGTGGGCTAGTTTGATCTCACCTAGCTGATTGGAGATTTCCGGTTGGGTGAGTAGGTAACTTCCTGCTGCGCCACAGCATAGTTCATTCTCAGCCAATTCGACCAATTCAAGCTGAGGAATCTTGTTGAGTATCTGCCAATCCGAGCTGTCCCGTGAAGAGCAGGGGCGGTGCAGAGCCGCCCTGATTGGCATGGGAGCCAATTCAGGCATCTCTCTGTCGGGCAGCTGCAACAGAAAATCAGAAATTGAGACCAGTGGCAGTCGGCTTACCTGCTGTTCTGCCAGTTCCAGGTGGCATGCGGTGGCCAGGGTGATCAAGTATTGGGCGCTGCTTTTGGCGGTCTGCGTGCGGATGGCGTCGCACTGCTGCTCAGCCTCTCTGAAAAAGCCGTTATGTCGATGCATGGCGCCACAGCAGCCTGTGCCGGGCGGGATATCTACCGCATATCCCAAGCCACTCAGCAAACGGATGGCGCTCTGAACCAGGTTGTCATCGACCTTCGAGCCAATGCAGCCGGTGAACAGCTGTACTTTTTTTCCTGTTGGTTTTGTTGATGGATAGAAACCGGCACGATCCACAGGTGTCCGAGGCAGTTGATCTGCCATGGCAAGTAGCTGCTTGAAACGGGGCGCAGGCAGTTTTCTTGCCAAGGCAAGCAGGCCGGATTGACGGATTATATGATACAGGCGTATCCAGAAGTTGAGTCTCCCACTACGGCTCAATTGATGGAGAAGTCGTTTCAGCAGCGGCTTTGTTCGATGTTCTGAGGTCATCGATGAGCGGCTGGCATCCAGCAGACTGCCATATTTCACCCCGGAAGGGCAGGCGGATTCACAGGCCCGGCAATTGAGGCAACGGTCAAGATGTTGTTCGGCATGGGAGTGTATGTCGAGCTCGTTTTTCGCCAGCGCCTGAATCAGACTGATCCGGCCTCGAGGTGAATCAGCCTCGCTGGCGAGCAGTCGATAGGTTGGGCATACAGTCAGGCAGAGACCGCATTTTACGCAGCGGTCTGCTTCAACAAGCAGGTCTTCAGGTGTCACAGCGGGCAGCGTTTCCGGAAAAGATCGGCCATTTTACCTGAATCGTGCGGTCAGTTGGAGAGATCTTGAAGAACTCGCACATTACGGAGCCCTTCGACTGGCTGGTCTGGTTGAGGAGAGTGGATTCAGTCTCTAATATTGGGCATGATCTTATCCATTCGGCTCTGCCAGCAGCAGACTAACCATCACGTCGAGGCTACGTCATGTCCTACTACCGTCATCACCTCTTTTTCTGTGTCAATGAGCGACAGGATGGGCGCCCCTGTTGCGGAAGTCATGGCTCCAAGGCCATGCGTGACTACATGAAAGGCCGGGTCAAGGAGCTGGGTCTTACCGGTCCTGGGGGGGTGAGGGTCACCACCGCCGGCTGTTTTGACCGCTGTGACCTGGGGCCGGTACTGGTGGTCTATCCCGAGGCGGTCTGGTACACCTATGTGGACCGTGATGATATTGATGAGATCCTGCAGCGACACCTGATCGAGGGTGAAATCGTCGAACGACTGACCGTTTAGGCGGTAATTCCATCTTTCCTTTGAGGGATTAGCAGTATTTTCAGGAACTCAGTCATGTTTTGCGGATTGGCCTACCAGATTTTCCTAAAGCGGCAAACGATGCTGCCGCTACTCAGTAGAAGTTGAGGATTGAGTGGTGTAGAGTGGCTTGCCGCTACTAATGCTAAAGCGTGACGCGGGTCGGTATTGGGGCGAAAAAATAGCCATTTCATTGCTTATAATCCCTTGCATTAGCCGAGTGATTGTATACTATTAAGAAATTAGTCTAAGTTTCCTCACTTAATGGACTGTTTCGTATGGGATTTTGGAGTTTGCCATGTCAGGTTTAGCCCGTTTAGCTACCCCTTTTATTCTTATGTTAGTGCTCGTCGCCTGTGGTGGTGGTGATGCAGAGACCCCGTGGGATAGCAGTGGTGGTACAACCGGGACCGGTGACACCATCGATGATGCAGGGACCAGCGGGGCGGCCATATTTCTTGGTAATGGCTCAGGATCCTCTTTCGAAATTGGTGAGCTGAATATTGCGGTTACCTCTCTCTCTGCCGGCGGGCAGACCTCTGTCAGGGCAACCTTGGCTGATGTCGAGGGTAATCTTTATCAGGATAGCGCGACAGTTACCTTCACTACCGACTGTCTGGCATCCGGGTTGGCTACTATAGATTCATCCGTAAGCACTGCAGATGGTGTTGTCACAGCAACTTATGTGGCTCAGGGCTGTTCCGGCTCAGACACGATTCGTGCAACCACAACAGTGAACGGAAATACAACTACCGCAACAGGAACAGTCAGTATTCAACCGGCAGAGATCGGTTCCATGCAATTTGTTTCGGCAGAACCGTCTGTTATTGGTCTCCGTGGTGTAGGTTTGACTGAGGTCTCCAAAGTTTCTTTCCAGGTGCTGGATACCAACGGCAATCCGGTTTCCCAGCAGGTGGTCAACTTCTCTTTGAATACGGATATCGGTGGGGTTGCAATACCAGCTGGTTCAATCAAAGCGACCAGTGATATCGACGGAATCGTCAGAACAGATGTTAAGTCGGGCACTGTACCGACTACCGTCCGGGTTACAGCATCGTTGGAATCCAATCCGTTGATCTCAACACAGTCTGACGGTCTGGTAATATCCACCGGTGTTTCTGATCAGAACAGTATCTCTCTGAGTGCGGAAATTCTGAACCCAGAAGGATTGGATCTCGATGGCACCGAAGTTGATGTCACTGTGCACGCCTCGGACCATTTCAATAATCCTGTGCCGGATGGCACAGCGATTTATTTCACCACTGAGGGTGGCCAGATTCAGTCACAATGCCAGACTGATGATGGTGCCTGTAGCGTGGTCTGGACGAGTTCCAATCCCAGGCCCTGGGATGATCTGCTGCCTGGTGGAATGGGACGGATAACGATTCTTGCTACCATGCTGGGTGAAGAGTCATTTGTTGATGCCAATGGTAATGGTGTATTGGACTCGGGTGATACCCCCTTTGCCGATATCCCTGAGGCATTCCGTGATGACAATGAAGACGGTGTTCGTGATCCGGTAGCGGAAGAGTTTGTGGATTTTAATAACAACAATACCTATGACGGTGTTGGTGTGGATCCTGACTATAATGGTGCGCTCTGTTGTGATGCCGCTGCAGTTGCTGAAGCGCAATCCGCGGTTGCTTCCGGGGATGATCCTGGTGTCTGTTTTGGCGTTACCCCGGTAACTGTAGTTTCGTGCAGTGCCGAGAAGAACATCAATGTACGGGATACTCTGGTACTGGTGATGTCTGAGTCCTTTCCTATGATCCTATTGGATGGCACGGATGTTGACGTGGCTACCGGCTTCCTGGAGATTAATCTACCGGCAGGAATTTCAACATACACCTTTACAATCAGGGGTGTGGCCACCGGACAGGTTATGCCAGCCGGAACAACGGTTAATTTTTCAACCACCAACGGAAGCATTGAGACCGGAGGCAGTTTTATTGTGCCGAGTACGAATGCGAATGCACGAGTGGCCTCTCAAGCGGGTGTGGTTGACTATCGGGTGGCGCTCACTCCGACTGAAAATAGACAACCAGGCGATGAGACAGGAATCCTGACAGTTAGAGTGACCACGCCTGGTGGTACCACAACCAGTGGATTTGTGATTGTAAATGACTAACAGCTGACAGTTGTTCTGTAATGTTAAAAAACCCTGTCTGGGTCCAGACGGGGTTTTTTTGTGGATTTGGTTTTGTTAACGATTCGAATACTACTTTGATATCTTGAGCTAATCTTGAATCAATCCCTTGACGCCTTACCACGGCAAAGACACAATGCAGTTCATCCATTCTTGCTGCCGAGCATGATGCTCTAGAACCACACACAGTGAATAACTCACCACCGCTCGTAAAAATCAGAGATCTCCACTTTTACCATGGAGATCGCCCGATATTCCAAGGTGTCAATATCGATATCCCCCGCGGCAGGGTGACGGCCATCATGGGGCCCAGTGGTACCGGAAAGACCACCTTACTCAAGCTGATTGGCGGCCAATTGCGCCCAACCAGGGGCACCATCGAGGTCGATGGTCAGGATGTGCATAAACTCTCCCGTAAGGCGCTCTATCAACTGCGCATGCGGATGGGCATGCTGTTTCAGAGCGGCGCCCTGCTGACCGATCTCTCGGTCTATGACAATGTGGCTTACCCGCTGCGGGAGCACACCAATCTGCCGGAGTCGATGATCCGTCGTCTGGTATTGATGAAGCTCGAAGCGGTTGGTCTGCGGGGCGCCAGAGAGCTGATGCCCTCAGAGCTTTCCGGTGGTATGGCCAGGCGGGTCGCGCTCTCCCGTGCGATTGCCCTGGATCCCATGATGGTGATGTACGATGAGCCGTTCACCGGTCAGGATCCGATCTCCATGGGGGTGCTGGCGCAACTGGTGAGGCGTCTCAACGATGCAGTCGGTCTGACCAGTATCCTGGTCTCTCATGATGTTGAGGAGACCGCAGGTATCTCCGATCTGATCTATGTGATCTCCGCTGGCAAGGTGATCGAGTCAGGTGCACCGGATGACTTGATGGGCTCCAGTTCGCCGGCGGTCAAGCAGTTCATGGGGGGGCTGCCCGATGGTCCGGTAGGCTTCCACTATCAGGCGCCAGCCCTGTCTGACGACCTGCTGAGTATGCGGGGGGCAAAATAGTGTTGGATCTGTTCGCCAGATTCGGTCGAGTCGGCTTGAGTGCGCTGGAGCGATTGGGCCGAGGCCACCTGTTGCTGTTACAGATTCTGTTGGGTCTCACCAGCCTGTTGCCTCGGCTGAATCTGCTGGCCGCTCAGATCTATAGTATCGGTGTGCGCACCACCACAATTATTGTGGTCTCCGGATTGTTCGTCGGCATGGTGCTCGGTCTGCAGGGATACTATGTGCTCTCCCAGTTTGGTGCCGAGGATAGCCTGGGGGTGATGGTGGCCGCCTCGCTGGTACGCGAATTGGGTCCGGTGGTTACCGCGTTGCTGTTTGCCGGGCGTGCCGGTTCAGCGCTGACCGCGGAGATCGGCCTGATGAAGGCAACCGAGCAGCTTTCAGGTCTGGAGATGATGGCTGTCGATCCGATTCGTCGCATTCTCTCCCCCAGGTTCTATGCCGGATTCATCTCCATGCCCCTGCTGGCAGCCATGTTCAGTGCGATTGGTGTGATCGGTGGCTATTTCGTCAGTGTGGGATTACTTGGGGTGGATGATGGTGCATTTTGGAGTCAGATGCAGGCCAAGATCGACTGGAGTGAGGATGTGCTCAATGGTGTGATCAAAAGCTTCGTGTTCGGTTTCGTCTGTGCCTGGATCGCCCTTTTTCAGGGATATGATACGATCCCCACATCGGCGGGTGTCAGTCAGTCGACGACACAGACGGTGGTTCACTCGGCACTCGCGGTGCTGGTGCTTGATTTCGTACTGACCGCATTAATGTTTGGAGGCTAATCATGCAGACAAGACAGTTGGAGATTACCGTCGGCTTCTTCATGGCACTGGGCCTTGTAGCGCTCTTTTTCCTGGCAATGCAGGTCAGTAATCTTGCCAGTATCTCATCCGATGAGGGTTATACGGTAACTGCACGCTTCGATAATATTGGCGGACTGAAAGTACGTTCGCCGGTCTCCATGGCCGGAGTGAGAGTCGGTCGTGTGGTTGGCATCAGTTATGACCAGAGCAGCTTTGAAGCCGTGGTCACAATGGCGCTGGATCCTCAGTTCAATCAGATTCCCGATGACAGCATCGCCAAGATCTATACCTCAGGGCTGCTGGGTGAGCAGTATGTCGGTCTGGATCCCGGTGGCAGTCTGGAGAGTCTGCAGCAGGACAGCGAGTTGATGATGACTCAATCGGCACTGGTGCTTGAAGAGATCGTGGGGCAGTTTCTGTTCAGTAAAGCTGAAGAGAACGCCATGTCTGATGAGCCCTGATAGCGTGAGCGAAGCAAAACTGGAACGTGTGGGCGCCTTCCATTTCCAGTTGCATGGTGAGATGACCTTCAGTCATGCCAGGTCGCTGCTCTTGCAGTCAGAATCCCAGTTTGCCAACTTGCCCGATGTGGAGATCGATCTAATGCGGGTGGAGAAGGCCGACAGTGCCGGGCTCGCACTGATGCTTGAGTGGCTGGCCAGGGCTGCAGAACGGGATGCCAGGGTTGTCTTCACACAGGTGCCTGAGACAATCCACTCAGTAGCTCGACTCTGCCAGATTGAGTCACTGCTGGCAGGACATATTGCGGAATCGAGTACCCTATAATTTGATTTATGACAATTTTTGGTGGATTGGATTAGAATAGGCCTTGAAATAATCTCTGTTTTAAGATTCAATATTCAATCCTATCCAGTCATTCCCCCTCGATACTGTTACTTGTCACGCGGTGTATTACTGGATGCTTGGCATGAAGAATAGTAGCGGACCGACTCCGCTCAACACATCCCCAATCATTCAATTGGAGATCCTCAATCGATGAGTGAGCAGATTGTTCATATAACAGATGATTCTTTTGAATCTGACGTACTTCAATCAAGTCAGCCGGTGCTGATTGATTACTGGGCCGAATGGTGTGGGCCCTGTAAAATGATTGCGCCTGTACTGGACGAAATTGCCAAAGAGTATGGCGATAAGTTGAAAGTGGCAAAATTGAATATTGACGAAAATCCAAATACACCACCGAAATACGGCATTCGCGGCATACCGACCCTGATGTTGTTCAAGAACGGTGAAGTCGAGGCAACCAAGGTTGGCGCCGTCTCAAAATCGCAACTTGTGGCATTTATCGATAGTAATCTATAACAGTAATCAGGTGCAGGACGTTTCACCACTGTCTGCCAACATCCGACCTCGTAGACTCCTCGCTCCGTTCAGGCCTGATCCGATAACCGAAAACGAAATCAAAAGCTAGAGATCAACCAACCCATTACGGGCCGATTTCCTTCCAAACCAATTTCTCATCAACCAACACACTTCTGAATCACTATGAACCTTACCGAATTAAAGAAAATGCCTGTGCCGGAACTGGCTGAACTTGCCACCACCATGAAAATTGAAGGTATGGCGAGGACAAGAAAACAGGATCTGATCTTTGCCATTCTCAAAGCGCATGCGAAAAAAGGTGAAAGTATTTTCGGTGATGGCGTGTTGGAGATTCTGCAGGATGGTTTCGGTTTTCTCCGCTCGGCTGACAGTTCCTACCTGGCCGGACCGGATGATATCTATGTCTCTCCGAGCCAAATTCGTCGTTTCAGTCTACGTACCGGCGACACCATCTCCGGTAAAATCAGGCCTCCCAAGGATGGCGAACGCTATTTTGCCTTGCTTAAGGTGGACAAGATCAACTATGACAAACCGGAGAATGCCAAAAGCAAAATCCTGTTTGAGAACTTCACGCCACTGTTTGCCAATCAACGTTTTCATCTGGAGATCGGTAACGGCAGTACCGAGGATATCACCGCCCGTACCATTGACCTCTGTGCACCAATTGGGAAAGGCCAGCGTGGTTTGATCGTGTCTCCGCCGAAAGCGGGTAAAACGATGATGCTGCAGAACATTGCCCAATCGATCACCAACAACCATCCTGAGTGCTATGTGATGGTACTGCTGATCGATGAGCGTCCTGAGGAGGTCACGGAGATGGCCCGTTCGGTACGTGGAGAGGTGATATCGAGTACTTTCGATGAACCGGCCACCCGTCACGTACAGGTTGCCGAGATGGTTATCGAAAAGGCCAAGCGTTTGGTCGAACACAAACGTGATGTGGTGATTCTGCTCGACTCCATCACCCGACTGGCCCGTGCCTACAACACGGTTGTACCCTCTTCGGGTAAGGTGTTGACCGGTGGTGTGGATGCCAATGCCCTGCATCGGCCAAAGCGCTTTTTCGGTGCGGCACGAAACGTCGAGGAGGGCGGTTCACTGACCATCCTGGCCACCGCACTGGTGGATACCGGCTCCCGTATGGACGATGTGATCTACGAGGAGTTCAAAGGTACCGGTAACATGGAAGTACACCTGGACCGTCGGATTGCCGAGAAACGTATCTTCCCGGCCATCAATATCAACCGCTCAGGCACCCGTCGTGAAGAGCTGCTGATGAAACCGGATGAGCTGCAGAAGATGTGGATCCTGCGTAAAATCCTCCACCCCATGGATGAGCTGGCAGCCATGGAGTTTCTGTTCGACAAACTCAAGGTCAGTAAGACCAATGATGAGTTCTTCGATGCCATGAAGGGTTGATATCGACCTGAACAGACCGCTTTTTAAGATTAGAAAAGTCCGCAAATGATTGTTGCGGACTTGATGCTGAAGCCTGACTTCTGAATGAAGCACGGTACCAGTGCAATAAATTTTCCCTAGGGTTTGGCTGGACACGATGCTTCGTGTTTGTAGATTGCCCGGAAAACGGTATTTGCTTTGTTAGCGTTTATTTGCGGTCGTCCTTTTCTCTTCGATCATCTGTCAGCGTATTGGCTCGACTATACTTCATAGAGGGTGTGGCTAAGCTGCGGGCAGTCGGTTACAGTTGAACTTTCCACACTGATTCAACCAAACAATGAAAGCCATGATTCTGGCCGCAGGGCGTGGAGAGCGGATGCGGCCGCTTACCGACGTTATTCCGAAACCATTGCTTCCTGTCGCAGGCAAGCCACTCATCGTTCACCATATCGAAAGGCTGGCGAAAGCCGGCTATCGGGAAATTGTCATCAATCATGCCCATCTGGGAGAGATGTTAGAACAGCGGTTGGGCCGGGGGGATCAATGGGGGGTTGCTATCAACTATTCGGCTGAAGGTCAGGCACTTGAGACGGGTGGTGGTATCTTTAATGCTCTACCTCTGTTGGGGGATGCGCCATTCCTGGTGATCAATGGGGATATCTGGTGTGATGTGGATCTTGCGGAACTCAATCTGTCTCCAGAGGATCTGGCCCATTTGGTGTTGGTGCCCAATCCAGCGCATCACCCGCAAGGTGATTTTTATCTGCAGGGTGAACGTCTTTCCGACCGCTCTGGAGAGAAATTAACGTTCAGTGGGATTGGTATTTATGATCCTCAACTGTTTAGTAGTTGTCGCGCCGGGTCGTTTCCATTGGCACCACTGATTCGCCAGGCGATCAGCTTGGGTAAAGTATCCGGCGAACGCCATGTGGGGGAGTGGACCGATGTGGGAACCCCGCAACGACTTGAAAAGCTTGAACAGAAACTCAACTCATTCAGTAACAGTATCTAATTTGAAATAGGCACGGCATGGGCCAGGAGATTACCTCAAGTAATTTTACTGAAGCGGATATTGCTGAATTTCAGCGACGGTTGGTTGTGGAAACCAGGCTGCTGGAAAGCTGGTTCAAAGAGGGGGTTTTCGACAGTCACGGAGATCTGGGTGGATTGGAGTTGGAGGCCTGCATCCTCAATCAGGCCGGTGAGCCTGCGCCGCTTAATCAACAATTGCTGGCCGGTCTGGATGATCAGTTCGTCGTGCCCGAACTGGCAACCTTCAATGTAGAGATCAATACCACCCCTCGTCAGCTGCAGGCCGATGCACTCGACCGGATGTTTGGGGAGTTGCAGAGTATTTGGCGTGAATGCAACGGACAGGCCGAAACTCTCTCGGCAAGAATGGGTATGGTGGGTATTCTGCCCAGTCTGCGACAAGCGGACCTCAGTCTTGAAAATATGTCCCCGCTGAACCGCTATCGGGCGCTCAACGATCAGGTTTTCAAGTTACGCCGGGGACAGCCGGTGGAGTTGCATATCGATGGGCGGGAGACGCTTGATCTCTGCCATGATGATGTGATGCTGGAATCAGCTGCAACCTCTTTTCAGATCCATCTGCAGGTGGCGGCGAACCAGGCGGCAAAACTCTACAATCTGTCAAAAATCGTATCGGCGCCGATGGTCGCCTTGAGCGCAAACTCACCCCATCTGTTTGGCAAAAGCCTATGGGACGAGACCAGGATTCCACTGTTCGAGCAATCCATTTCGGTGGGCGCTTCTGATTTGACCAAACGAGTCAGCTTCGGCATTCGCTATCTCTATCAATCGATGATGGAGAATTTCAGCGCCAATCTACAGCGCTACCCGGTATTACTGCCCAGACTGATGGACGAACCGGTGGAGCGGTTGGCCCATCTGCGCCTGCACAATGGCACCATCTGGCGCTGGAACCGCCCTCTGATCGGCTTCAACGAACAGCAGCAACCCCATCTGCGCATTGAACACCGGGTCGTACCGGCGGGTCCAAGTCTACCCGACATGATTGCCAATGCGGCTTTCTATTTCGGTCTGGTAACCGGTCTGGCAGAGCAGTATCAGCAGCCCGAGCGCGAGATGGGATTTATCAGAGCGCGAAGTAACTTCTATCAAGCTGCGAGGTTTGGTTTGCAGTCGCAGCTCTATTGGTTTGGGTGGCAGAGTATTCCGGCTGATCAGTTGATTACGCAGCAGTTGCTGCCGATCGCCGAAACAGGATTGCGATCATTGAATATCGATCCGATGTCGGTGGAGCACTGGCTGGGTATCGTCGAGGCGCGGGTCAGGCGGGGGATCAACGGGGCTGGCTGGCAAAAGCAGTGGGTAGCCAACTATGGTTTGGATATGCAGGGTTTGACCCTGGCTTACCTGGAACGGCAGGAGAGTGGTAAACCGGTTCATGAGTGGAGTGTTTAAATGTTATCGGTGCTGTGGAAATCATGTTAACCCAATACGATCATATTCCTGACAGACTGCTCACGCGGGAAGCCGATCAGCTGATCGGTCAATTGCCAGGGCCCAGCTTGATACACCTTCCGGGTCGTAAACCTCAGCCGCTGTTCGTTTCTGTGTTGATGCATGGTAATGAGCATGTGGGATGGGAGGCGATTCGCCTGCTTCTGAAGCGTTATCAGGGGGGTAAGGAGCTGCCCCGTTCCTTGAGTCTGTTTATCGGTAACGTCGCTGCAGCGGCAGAACATAAGCGGCTGTTACCCGGACAGCTCGACTACAACCGGGTCTGGCCAGGTTGCCAGGCTGCGGAATCCGCAGAGGGACGGATGATGGCCCAGGTGGTCGAGTTGATGCGCGAGCGAAAGCCGTTTGCCAGCGTCGATGTGCATAACAATACCGGTCTGAACCCGCACTACGCCTGCGTCAACAAACTGGACAGTGCGTTTCTCCATCTGGCGCTGCTGTTCTCCCGTACCGTGGTCTATTTCCTCAGGCCCAAGGGGGTGCAGTCGATGGCGTTTGCTGAACTCTGCCCGTCGGTGACGCTGGAGTGCGGTAAGGTGGGCAGTGCCCATGGGGTGGAGCATGCCCTGGAGTATCTCGAAGCCTGCCTGCATCTGGCCGACCATCCTCAGCACCCGGTAGCCCATCAGGATATCGATCTGTTCCATACCGTGGCGCAGGTCAAGGTGGCCGGCAATACCCGATTCGGATTCGCCCCGGGTGAGAGTGAACTGGTGTTTGATCCCGATCTGGATCATATGAACTTTCGCGAGCTGCCCGCCGGGACCCTGTTCGGTTGGGTCAATGGTCGGGGTATTGAAGCACTGGATGTCAGGGATGAGCAGGGGGCTGAAGTGGCCAGGGACTATTTTCAGATCGATGATGGACAGCTCTGTCTCAATCGATCGGTTATGCCTTCGATGCTGACCAAGAATCTGGAGGTGATCGAGCAGGATTGCCTCTGTTATCTGATGGAGCGCTATACTGCCCACCTGGATGATCAGTGATCGCAGAATTCCCTGGGACTATTTCAGGGAGTACCAAAAACGGCCAAGTAACTCATGCAGCCCATAGGAGATGTTCATCGCCGCAGCGGCGCTGGGGATGAGCCGTTTGTGCAGTGGTCGCTTGGCACTCTCATGGTATTCAAAATTGGTCGGGGCCGCGATGGCATCGACCCCGTGACGCTGAAAGGCGTAAGTTGCTCTGGCCATGTGGGCTGCATCGGTGACCAGGATCACGCTCTCTATCTCCAGCCCGTCGAGCAGTCTGGCCACATAGCGGGCATTCTCCCAGGTGTTTTTACTGCGTTTGTCCAGGTGCTGGACAGAGATGCCGAAATCCCGGTTTAACACCTGTTCGGCAATCACCGCTTCCGCAATCCCAGTTCCATCCGGTTTACCGCCACTGGGTATCACCGGCAAGCCGGTTTGGCGTGCGATTCTGGCGGCATATCGCAGTCGGCTCAAGTGGCGCATGCTGGCACTGTCCGAGGCGTATTCCGGAGCCTCCCGATAGCGTCCGGCACCCAGAACCACGATCGCCGAAGCCTGGCTTTCAGAGAGTTGCTGCCTGTTCAGGTGAGGGTATTGCTGCAGATGGCTGAACAGCAGTTCAGCGGTAATCGGCAGACTCAACAGAAGCTGCAATAGTAGTGCAAAAACAACCAGTTTCCTGCCAAAGGCCGACCACCACAGGAGCAGCCCGAGTAGTCCCAGCAGCAGGGTGCCGGAAGGGGGGAGAATCAGATTTCCAATCAGTTGTGTATCAATGCCATCCATTTGCGATCTACCGGGTCAGTTGCGGAGTTCGGATTCCAGTAATGGATTGGCCTGTAGGTCGGCATGGTATGAGGATCTTACCATCGGCCCGCTGGCAACACTGGTAAATCCCATCTTCTCAGCCTGTTTGGCCAGATCGTCGAACTCTTCAGGGGTGACGAATCGGTCCACTGGCAGATGGTCATGGCTGGGCTGCAGGTACTGCCCAAGGGTCAACATTTCGCAATGGTGATCACGCAAGTCCTGCATGACGGCCAGAATCTCCTCCTTGCGTTCACCCAGTCCCAGCATCAGGCCTGATTTGGTCGGCACTCCGGGTTGCTGCTGTTTGAATCTTTTGAGCAACTCCAGCGAACCCTGATAGTCAGCACCTGGTCGTGCCTGGCGATAGAGTCTTGGGACAGTTTCAAGATTGTGGTTGAAGACATCCGGCGGGAAATCCATGAGGGGCTTCAGCGCCTGCTCAACTCGACCACGGAAATCGGGAACCAGCAGCTCGACGCTGGTTTTTGGCATCTTCTGTCGGATCGCGGCTACGCATTGGGCAAAGTGGTTGCCGCCACCATCCCGCAGGTCGTCACGATCCACTGAGGTGATCACCACATATTTTAGTGCCATCGAGGCGATCGCATCAGCCAGATGTTCCGGCTCCTGGGGATCCAGAGGCTGAGGTTTGCCGTGGGCAACATCGCAGAAGGGGCAGCGCCGGGTGCAGATATCTCCCATGATCATGAAAGTGGCCGTGCCGTGTTGAAAACACTCGCCGAGATTCGGGCAGGCGGCCTCTTCACACACCGAGCTCAAACCCTTGTCGCGCAAGATGCGCCGGATACGACTGACCTCTTTGCCCAATGGGGCCTTGGCACGGATCCATTTGGGTTTTCTCAAGGGGGTCTGGTCCGATTCCACCTTCACCGGGATGCGGGAAAGTTTGGACTTGCCCCGCTGATGGCTCTCAGGTCTGGTTCGTGAAGGTGGCAGGAGGTCTTTGTTGCTACTCATCTGGTTTGTCTGCTTGCGGATCTGTGAAGCTGAGAGTGTAGCCTAAACCTTCAGCCAATTGTTGGGCCAATTCCCGGCCCAGACTGGGTAAATCGGATTTTACCCCGAGCTCAGTGAGTTGTGTGACCGCCAATCCGGGATAGCCACAAGGGTTGATCCGGGTGAATGGCTCCAGATCCATGTCGATATTCAGACTGAGGCCGTGATAGCTGCAGCCCTTACGAACCCGAAGACCGAGGGAGGCGACCTTGGCGCCGTCGATATAGACCCCAGGGGCATCCTTGCTGGCGTTGGCTTGGATCGCATATTTTGCCAGCAGCCCGATCACAGCGGACTCCAGGTGGGTTACCAGGCCTCTGACGCCCAAGCGGGCTCTGCGCAGGTCGATCATTGTGTAGGCAATCAGCTGTCCCGGGCCATGGTAGGTGACCTGGCCGCCCCGGTCGCTGTTGACGATCGGGATGTCGCCTGGATTCAGGATGTGTTCCGGTTTCCCCGCCTGCCCCAGGGTGAAGACCGCTGGATGCTGTAGCAGCCAAAGCTGGTCAGCTGTGTTGGGGGTGCGCTTGTCGGTGAACGCCTGCATGGCGCGCCAGCTGTCGCCATAGGGCTGCAGGCCCAGCTCTTTTACCTCCAGTACGGGCACGGTTCAGAGCGCCATGACCACTTTTTTATGGGCACTGAGGTCGAGATAGATGGCATCCAGCTGCGCCTTGCTCTCGGCACGCAGAGTCACGGTAACCGAGATCCACTTACCGCCTTTGCTGCTACGGCTGTTGACGGCGGTTTCGGTGATGCCCGGTGCATGCCGACTGATCAGTTCAACCACCATCGCCTCGAATCCTGGCTCCGCCTTTCCCATTACCTTGATCGGGAAGTCACAGGGAAACTTAAGCAGTGTCTCTTCTTCTTCCACAGTCTCACTCCAGCCAAAGTAGGGCGCTGTCTTTGATCTGCTGCCATAGATTGCCTTCAGCGATACCCTTCAAAGAGACCAGTGTGGCAGAGCTGACCGGTTCACCATTCAGCGTCACGCTCACCTTGCCGAGGGGTTGGCCTTCGGCAACCGGGGCCATGATTTTTGGATCGATCTCCAGGCTGGCATCAAGGTTTTTGTATTGGTGGCGGGGTATGGTCACACTCAGGTCTTCACTCAGTCCCAGCGGGAGCTTCTCTCGCTCTCCTTTCCAGATTCTAACCCGATTGAGGGTTTCACCCGCGGCATACAGCTGATGGGTTTCAAAGAAACGGAAACCGTAGTTCAACAGGCTCTGGCTCGCCTGGGCTCTGGCCTCTTCGCCTTTGGTGCCCATCACCACAGAAACCAGACGCATGTTCTCCTTCAGGGCGGAGGCCACCAGACAGTAACCGGCACCTTCGGTGTGGCCGGTTTTCATACCGTCCACACTGTTGTCGCGCCACAGCAGTTTGTTACGATTGTGTTGTTCTATATCGTTAAAAAGAAAGGATTTCTCTTTGTACCAGGGATAGTATTCCGGGAACTCGCCAATCGTCGCAATCGCCACTTTGGCGATATCCGCCGGGGTCGTGTAGTGGTTTTCATGGGGCAGGCCGGTGGAGTTGACGAAGTTGGTGTGGGTCATGCCGAGACGAGTCGCATGGGTGTTCATCAATTCGGCGAAGGTCCCTTCACTGCCGGCAATGTGCTCGGCCAGGGCGACACAGGCGTCGTTACCCGACTGGATGATCATGCCTTTGATCAGATCAAGCAGTTTGACCTTCTTGCCGACCTCGATAAACATCCGGGAGCCGGGAGTCCGCCAGGCCTTCTCACTGACCAGCACCTGGTCTTCCAGGGTGATGTTGCCCTGCTGCAGCTCACGAAACACGGTGTAGGCCGTCATGATTTTTGTCAGACTGGCGGGTTCCAGGCGTTTGTCCGCATCCCGTTCAGCGAGTACCTTGCCACTGTGGAAATCGACCAGCAGATAGCCGGTGGCTGAGACCTCCGGAGGTGCCGGTAAGGGTACAGCGGCATTTACGGATAGGGTGAAGAGCGCCAACAGGCCGCTTGCAATGAGATTGTAGATTCGTTTGGGTTGATACATGGGTATGGATAATTCTGTCGATAATTACAGTCTATTGTATTGAACTTGGATTGAGTTGCCTATTGTTGGATCTGTTCAGATGTCAGCTGAGATCAGATCTCGGCAGGTGCCACACAGGAGAGTTTTCCGGCTTTTTTAGGATTTGTTAGAGCAAGCGATTAACGAATCACAACATGGGGATTTTCGATACCCAGCTGACTGAGCCTCTGGCTAAGGTGATCCGCCAGCTCGACACTTGCGATCGGCCCTACCTGGACCCGGTAGACCCGTTTCGCAACGGCGTTGTCTCCCTGTATGAGTACACTGGTCTTCAATTGTTCCTCCAGCCGTTGTTTCAATCGCTGTGCATTTTGTGAATCACCGAAGGCCCCGACCTGAAGAAAAAGCTCGGGCAGTCTCTGTGTCTTCAGACGAGCTGGCGTGACCACGACGCTGGTTGGCGCCGGTTCGGTGGAATCCGCTTGCAGTGCGGTGACCTCCACCAACCCGGTCCCTTCACCGATGATGCCCAGTTTCCAGGCGGCGGTGTAGGAGAGATCGATCAGCCGATTGTCATGGAACGGACCCCGATCGTTGACTTTGACCACCACGCTGCGGTTGTTCCTCAGGTTGGTGACCCGCACATAGCTCGGCAGAGGCAGGCTCTTGTGGGCTGCCGTCATGGCGTACATGTCGTAGGGCTCACCACTGCTGGTGCGCTGGCCGTGAAACTTGCTGCCATACCAGGAGGCTATCCCGCGGGCGTTGTAGTCCTGGCTGTTTGACAGCGTGTAGTAGCGTTTACCGAATACCACGTAGCTGTTTGGGTTACCGTACTTGCTCTTTGGTTCATCTCTGGGGGTGGCGTCGGGAATTGCCGCTATGTCGGCTGGTGGCGGATGGTAAGGGCTCACCCCATCGGATTGGCTGGTGCGGCTGCCTGGTGAGCTGCTGCAGCCGGCCAGGATCACCAAGCCGAGACAAAGCAATATACGGTAGAGTGTGAGAACCGGCTGACTCGGGCTGATCATCGTCGATTACCGGCGGCTGGCCTGTTTCGCCGCGAGAATCTCCTGGCTCAATTGATAGACGGCCATGGCGTAGAGATTGCTGTGGTTGTAACGGGTGATGACATAGAAGTTATCCAGCCCCAGCCAATACTGCTGATGGTTTCCCGCATCCAGCTTGATCAGGCTGGTCTGAGCCTCAGCATCGAGTGGCAGCTGATCCAGGGGTTTCACCCCGGCAGCAATCAGCTCTGACACCTTGATGCTCGGTTTCATGCCGGCCTCCACAAACTTCTGCAGATCTCCGCTGCCCTGCACCTGTCTGGTGATCGGCTGATCCTTCTGCCAGCCGTGAACCTTGAAGTAGTTGGCCACACTGGCAATGATGTCGGCGTTACTGTTCCACAGGTCCCGTTTGTTGTCCGCATTGCCATCCACGGCGTAGCGGCGGTAGCTGCTGGAGATGAATTGGGGTTTGCCCATGGCGCCAGCATAGGAGCCCAGGGCTGTGTAGGGGTCGACCCGTTCTTCCCGGCTCAACAGTAAGAACTGTTCCAGCTCCTTGCGGAAGAACTTGGCCCGCTTCGGATAGCCGAACGCCAGCGTGGTGAGTGAGTCGACTACCTTGTATTTGCCGGTATGCCGGCCATACCGGGTCTCCACTCCGATGATCGCGACAATGATCTCAGGGGGGACACCGTAGGCCTGATAGGCCTGCTCCAGCAGCGCGGCGTTTTCATGCCAGAAGTCAATGCCGCCGGCAACCCGGTCGGGCTTGAGAAAGATCGGGCGGTACTGATACCAGGCTTTTGACTCTGCCGGTCGAGTGATGGCGGCGATGATATCGTCCCTGAAGCGGGTCTTCAGCAGCAGTTGATCAACCTCGGCTGCCTGGAAACCGTGCTTGTTTGCCATCTCATCGGCGAAGGCTCTGAACTCCGCCTTCATCTGAGGTGTGTGGGCGCAGGCCAGGTTTGACAGGCTGATGAGGAGAAAGAGCGTGATTTGTGTCGTTATTCGCTTCATATTCTTTAAGTGGGTAGCAGTTTTTTATGGGTCTGTATGGACATCAGGATACCGAAGCTCGCCAGAATGGTCACCAGGGAAGTTCCGCCGTAGCTGATCAAGGGTAAGGGTACACCGACAACGGGCAGTAAACCGGTAACCATGCCCGCATTCACAAAAAGGTAGACGAAAAAAATCAGGGAGAGTGCACCGGCCAGGATACGGCCAAAGGTATCCTGGGCTTGGGATGCGATATAGAGACCGCGCAGAATGATGAACAGGTAGAGCATCAACAGTGCAACCACACCCACCAGGCCGAACTCTTCCGAGATCACGGCGAAGATGAAATCGGTATGTCGTTCCGGGAGAAATTCGAGGTGTGACTGGGTGCCGTTGAGCCAGCCTTTGCCGCTGATGCCTCCGGATCCGATGGCGATTTTCGACTGTATGATGTGGTAACCGGTGCCTAACGGATCACTCTCGGGATTGAGAAAGGTCAGTACCCGTTGGCGCTGGTAGTCGTGCATCAGATACCAGGTCACCGGCCCCATGGCAGCCATCAGGATCCCGCCGACAGCAATCAGGCGCCAGCTTATACCGGCAAGAAAGAGGGCAAAAGCACCGCCTGAGCCGACCAGCAGTGCGGTGCCCAGGTCAGGTTGCTTGGCGATCAATATCACCGGCAGCACGGTGAACAGGGCAGCAGCGATCAACCTTGAAGGAGAGGGGGGGAGTCGCTGTTCCGCCAGATACCAGGCGATCAGCATCGGCAGGGTCAACTTGAACATCTCTGATGGCTGGAAGCGAACGAATCCCAAATCGAGCCACCGTTGGGCCCCTTTGCCCAGTTCGCCGAACAGAATCACCAGTACCAGAAAGAGGATTCCCAAGCCATACAGCCAGGGAGACCAGCGGCGAAAATTGTCTGGGTGGATCTGTGCCAATACCACCATCACCGCAAAACCGAAACCGAGTCGGATCAACTGTTTATGCAGCAGCACCATCTCCTTGTCGCCGGCACTGAAAAGGATCGCCAGACCGATACCGACCAGTAACAGCAGTGCGATCATCAGCGGCAGATCGATATGCAGCCAGGCAAGCAGGCCCTGGGCCTTGGCCGGCTGTGACTCGTGAAATGTGATATGGGGTTTTGCCACGAGTGTCGTGTCCTATATAAATCGTGCAATTAGAAAGCCACTCAAGCCGCGAGTGCAAGACGCAGCCCGCAGGGAATGGCTGTTCCCTTTCCAAGGGGTGCAACGCCGCAATCGTGGCTTGTGTGGCTTCCCGCAGGGCGAGGTAAGGGATTTAAACACCAACTTATGGTATGCCTCGTCTAAATGTATGATTTGTATAGGACACGACACTAGTTAGCCTGAGGTGTGTCGACCAGATAACGATCCATGACCTTACGAGCGATCGGGGCGGCTACCGAGCCACCGTGCCCGCCGTTTTCAACCACCACCGCAATGGCGATTTGCGGATTCTCCACCGGGGCGAAGGCGACAAACAGCGCATGGTCGCGCTTTCGCTTGGCCACAGTCTCTTCATCATACTCCTCATCCTGTTTGATACTAAATACCTGGGCGGTTCCGGTTTTGCCGGCAATCCGGTAGTTGCTGGTATAGATCGATCTGGCTGTTCCCCGTTGCCCCTCGACCACCTGGGTCATGGCGTCGATCACTTGATTCCAGTGTTCCGGGTCGAGCTGATGGAGTACATCCTCGATCAGCGGGCTGTCTCTTTTCTCCCCATCCGGACCTTCGATGGTGGCCACCACCCGGGGACGAATCCGGTGACCCCGATTGGCCAGGGTGGCGGTTGCTGAGGCCAGCTGTAGGGGAGTTGCCAGGAAATAGCCCTGGCCAATGCCGACAATCAGGGTCTCACCCGGGTACCAGGGTTCCCGCCGCTTACTCTGTTTCCACTCCCGGCTCGGCATCAGGCCGGACAGCTCCCCATCCAAGTCGACCCTGGAGGGTATGCCGAAACCGAAACCGGTAAGAAACTCGTAGAGACGGTCTATGCCCAGTGTTCTGGCCAGTTCGTAGTAGTAGACATCGCAGGACTCGATAATACCTTTCGCCATATCGACCTTGCCGTGTCCCCACTTTTTCCAGTCCCGGTATTTATGGTCCTTGCCGGGTAGTTGATAGTAGCCGGGGCAGTATGTCTCCTGATAAAACCCCACCACATCGTATTCCAGGCCGGCAAGGCCGATGAAGGGCTTTACTGTCGATCCCGGTGGATATTGACCGCGGATGGCCCGGTTGAAGAGTGGGTTGTCAGGGGATTCCTCCAGCGCCCGGTAGTCTCTGCTGCTGATCCCTTCGACAAACAGATTGGGATTGTAACCCGGCTTGCTTACCATGGTCAGAACACCACCGGTCTCAATATCGATCGCCACAACCGCGCCATTGTATTCACCCAGTGCCTCCAGGGCAGTGGATTGCAGTCTCATGTCGAGAAAAAGCTGCAGGTCGTTACCCGGTTGTGGTGGTTGGTTTTCCAATACCCTCAGCACCCGGCCTTTGGCATTCACCTCAACTTGCTGCAGACCCACAGCCCCGTGCAGCAGACTTTCGTAGCTCTTCTCCACGCCATTCTTACCGATAAAATCGGTGCCACTGTAGTTGGAGGTATCGATGAGCTGCAGCTCTTTTTCATTGATCCGCCCCACGTAACCGAGCAGATGGGCGGTCTGCAAGCCTTGGGGATAGTCTCTGAGCAGGGTCGCTTTGACATCCACACCGGGAAATCGGTGGCGGTGTACCGCGATGCGCGCGACTTCGTCCTCCTGCAGGCGGACTCGGATCGGGATGCTGTCGAAACGTCGGCGCTGTTTGCGTAAACGGTGAAAGCGTTGGATGTCATCTTCGGTAATGGAGATGATCTCGCCGATTTGCTCGATGGTCTCTGTTAAGTTCCTGGTCTTCTCCGGAATGATCTCCAGGCTGTATGCCGGCAGGTTCTGCGCCAGTATGGCGCCGTTGCGATCGAAGATCAGCCCCCGCGTGGGTGGTAGCGGTTCGAGCTTGACCCGGTTGTCCTGGGAGAGGGTAGTGAAGTGTTCATGATTCTCCACCTGCAGAAAAAACAGTCGTCCGACCAGCGCCACCAGGGCCAGGATCACCAGGGTGCCGGAGACGATTGCTCTTCCCAGGAAAAGCTGGCTCTCGTGCAGATAGTCCTTGAGTGAGGATTGAGGCACCGGTGGCGTTCTCCAGGATCAGCTGACGTGAAAGCGGTGACTGATGTCCCGCAATATAATATAGATCCAGGGCCACAGCAGGGTGCTGACCACAGGGGTTACCCAGTACCAGAGGGATGGGGTCGGGTAGTTGGCGGCACCGGTGGACCAGAGTGCAAGCAGCCGTTCAACCAGCAACAGGATGAAAATGGTGAATACCTGTTGCCGCAAAGGTATCACCCGAACCCGCAGATGCAGCCTCAGCATCAGATAGGCAACCACGGAAAAGCCGAGGGCGTGCTGGCCGAGCAGGGTGCCGGTCAGGACATCGAGCAGGAATCCGGTGCTCCAGCCCATCCCGACCCCGATGCGCTCCGGCATGGTCATGCACCAGTAGATCAGAATCAGCGCCACCCACTGGGGACGAAAGGTATTGGCCCACTCGGGCAGCGGCATGATGGTCAGAATAAACCCGACAAGCAGGCTGAGATAGATCACTGAGCTACGGTTCTGAGGCTGACTGATCATGGTTCCTCCTGAGACGCTGCAGTCTCTTCCTGATCGTCAGCGGATGCACGCTGTTGTTGTGATTCGATGGTGCTGTCAGGATCGAGTGTCCAGACCAGCAGAACTTCCCGGATTCGGTCCAGGTGTGCGGTGGTCTGGGCGATAACCGAGGCGAATGGCTGACCGGGTTCGCGCCTCACTTCGATGACCTCCGCCACCGGGTAACCCGGTGGAAAGCCGCCGCCGAGCCCGGAGGTGATCAACAGATCGCCCACCTGGATATCCGCGTTGTTCGGCAGGTGAGGCAGCTCCAGCCGGTTGATCAGGCCGGTGCCCAGCGCAATGGTACGCAGACCGTTACGATTGACCTGGATGGGGAGCGCATGGGCGGCATCCGTGATGAGTAATACGCTGGCATTGAATGGTGTGATGTGGGTGACCTGGCCGACCACCGCATGGGCATCGAGTACAGGCTGGCCTTCGAAAAGACCGGAGTTTTTACCTTTGTTGATCAAGACCTGCTGGCGGAATGGATCCTGCTCAACCGCAATGATTTCAGCGATCAAAACCCGATCCCCCACTTTGAATGAGGAGTCGAGCAGCCCTCTCAGGCGCATGTTTTCCGCTTCCAGGGCCTCAAATTTCTGGAGCCTGGCACGTAACTGCAGGTTCTCCTGGTGCAATCTTTCCCGCTGATCTTCCAGCTCGCTGCGGCTGATGATGGCGTCACTGGCGGATTCGCTCAGTAGCAGCGGCAGGCTGGCCAGGTACTGGACAGGGTAGAGCAGCACGGAGAGTGCGGATCTTAGGGATTCCAGATGGTTATAGCGATGGTCCAGCACCATCAATGAGACAGACATGAGGGCGGCCACCACCAGCCTTGTGGTAATCGAAGCACCCTGTGTGAAGATCAGTTTAATGGCTGAATGACTCCGTAATGTGTCTACTGCAATCGCTCAGACGTACAGTTCACGGCACGTCAGGGCAGCTGAGGTGACATTAGTCAACCATGAAAAACTCACCACCCCGTTCATCGATCAGCTCTAATGCCCGGCCGCCACCGCGGGCGACACAGGTCAGTGGATCTTCCGCCACAATCACCGGCAGGCCAGTCTCCTCCTGCAGCAGGCGGTCGATATCCTTGAGCAGGGCGCCGCCACCGGTCAGTACGATGCCACGTTCGGCAACGTCGGCGCCGAGTTCGGGCGGTGTCTGCTCCAGCGCTGTCTTCACTGCCCCGACAATACCGGACAGGGGCTCCTGCAGAGCCTCGAGAATTTCATTGCTGTTGAGGGTGAAACTGCGCGGAATGCCTTCTGCAAGATTGCGTCCTTTGACATCAATCTCTTTCACTTCGTTGCCGGGGTAGGCGGAACCGATTTCATGTTTCACCCGCTCAGCGGTGGCTTCACCAATCAGGGTGCCATAGTTGCGCCGAACGTAGTTGACGATCGCATCATCGAAGCGATCACCGCCGACTCTGACGGAGTTGGCGTAAACGATACCGTTCAATGAGATGATCGCCACTTCGGAAGTGCCGCCGCCGATGTCCAGAACCATCGATCCGCGCGCCTCATCGACCGGTAAACCTGCACCGATTGCCGCCGACATGGGTTCTTCGATCAGATAGACTTCACGGGCGCCTGCACCTGCGGCTGACTCTTTGATGGCGCGCCTTTCAACCTGGGTGGAGCCGCAGGGAACACAAACCAGGACCCGAGGGCTGGGGCGGATGATGCGGGATTCATGTACCTTGTGGATGAAGTACTGAAGCATCTTCTCGGTAACCGTGAAATCGGCAATCACGCCCTCCTTCATCGGTCGGATGGCAGTAATATTCGCCGGGGTTCTGCCAAGCATCTTCTTGGCGTCTTCACCGACCGCCACCACCGACTTCGCACCGCCCGGTCCTCTGTCTTGGCGAATCGCAACAACGGAGGGTTCGTTGAGCACAATGCCCTGGCCCCGGGCATAGATTAAGGTGTTGGCTGTACCCAGGTCGATGGAAAGGTCATTGGAAAATATGCCACGGATGCGTCTGAACAGCATGGATCTCTTTGTCTTCTCGTGTCAGTGGTTGATAGGGGAGTTTATCCTGGGCTCGAGAAGGCAACATGATAGGTAGTGCGCCCGACTCGATGAACCTGGTTAAACCAAAAGACGGCTAATCTATCAATGGTACAGGAGATGAGCAAGAATGGGGATGGTGAATCCGGCAGAATTCACCTTTTTTAAGTCATAAACGGAGTATTCCGGAGTTCCAGTCTGGATACTGCCTGCCCAGGAGGGGAGTTCCTCTCCCAGGCAGGAATGCGCTGGAATCAATCCTCTTCGATCTTGCTGGCGGTCAGTACACCGTTGGCGAAGTCCCCCTCGACCTCGATCCTCTGCTCCGAGAACTCATACTCCAGGTTTGATGTGTCGACCAATACCCCGAACACCCGGATGGTGGTCTCATCGATGAACTCGGGCATGCCTTCAACTTCCGCGTTGTGGTTTTCCGGTGCCCGTTCCCTTTTCAACTTGGTGGCGATCAGCTGTCCGTTGTCACTGAATACCTTGGCTTCCAGGTAGTCGGTGGATACGAGCTGCGCCAGGGTGAAACTGTCTTCATCCTCCAGGTCGCTCTCCATGATGGTGGAGCTGGTGACCTGAATCGTCTGTCCCAGCAGGGTGATGGTTCCGGCAGAACTATCCACATTGTCAACACCGAGGATTCCGGCGATTTCGCCCTTCTCCGACTGTTCTGCCTTGAGCTCGATCTTTTCGGCTATCAGGATTGTGCCCTCCATGACGCCGTCAACCTCGGCAATACGACCAACCGTCAGCTGGCTGGTCTGGCCGCTGAATGGGGTATTCGAGGCATCCACGATCTGGCCGTTCAAGGCAAATTGGTCCTGGTTGTCGAGGGCGGTGGTAATGCGCCCTTCGATTTCGACTTCGTCCCCGTCGTCGGCAACCTGATTGGTGCCATCCCCTTCGATTTCTATGGAATCAGCTTCGAACACACCACCAATAAAGCTATCACCTTCAACTTCGACAAAGGTGCCTTCATCCGGGATGGTAAGTGAACCCGCCTCAATGGTCAGATTGCCGATCTGGAACTGACTGCCGGAGATGTTCATCACCACTCCGGACACCTCCAGGCTATCACCTGACCAACCCAGGGACTCCACTTCGATGCGGGTTGCCAGTATATCCCCGTTGCCATCGGTGAAACCGCTCACCTCGACGACGCTGTTTACAGGAAGATCGGCCAATGTGGTGGCATCGAAGGGGTTTTCATAAACCGTCTCGGCGTCGACTATGATGGTCTGGTTCATGATGGTGAGTGTATTGTTGGTAGCGACGTCGTTACTGTCGACAACGCCTTCGATCAGGCTGTCATACTCAACGCTCTCTGCTTCACCGGTGGCGCTGGTCTGGTCGCTGCTGCCATTGATGACTACCACCATGCCGATGGCCAGGTCATCCTGGTTGCCATCACTGTTGTTTACCGTGAAGCTGGCATTGTCCGTCTCATATTCGATGCCGTTGACGAAGATCGACCCAAACCCAGTTACCCTACCTTGGGATACACCGGTGCCGCCGATGCCGCCATCAGCAACCTGGGAGCCGCCACCACCGCCGCCACAGCTGTAGAGTGCGGTAATACAAACCGCACAGACAAGTGGGGAGATTAACCTGTTCAAGCTAGTCATTTCGCTGTACATCCTTTTCGAAATAGTAGATGCCTATGCCAGCCTGTTTTCGCCCGGTTCCCTCGCTCTCGGAAGTGACGTCCCGATCGTGTTGCGAGAGGTATTTATCGCACTCCAGCAGTAGCGCCTGTGACTTTTCAGCGCTCAAATTGCGAAACTCCGGAATGGCCTCCGCCGGTAGATTGTCATAGGAAACTTTACGTTGGAAAAGAGGTGACTGGGCGCCAGTCTGTAGATTGTGATCAATCGTGTCAATCAGCAACTCCACGTCGGTACCCAGTATATGCAGTTTGCCGGTCTCGCCGGTGCGTGGAATATAACCGTCACTGAGCAAGGTGATCCTGCCGGACTCATTCTTCGCAATGGTGCCCACCCTCAGCAGTTCGTCATAGATTGCCCGGGGTGGCACATCACCACTGTGTTCACGCACCAGGTCACTGAAGCTGTTTTTGCCCTTGTCGAATTCCAGTGCTGCAGGTTCCCCTTTCTTGTTGGTGAAGCGCTTGTCTCTGAGCCAGCCTGAGATGACTCTGGCCGCCCGGTTGTACTGATGGGCGATGGCGCTGTCGTCCGGGGTATCGATCTTCTGCAATCGGCTGACCTCTTTGCGGGTCAGGCCGGTGATCACGGAGACACGGGATACGGTCTGTTTGCGGCCTGGAATGCCAAACTCTTTCGAGGCGACATCCATAAACGTCCATTTACTTAGGTCGGCAAAGTCACCATAGGTGAAACCATTGCGCAACATCAGCCTGACGAGCGGCCGCAGCAATTTCAGGATAGAGGCGGTAAGTATTTTACGATTTTCATCCATTTTGACGTCTCACTAACCCGATTTACGATCTATATCAGGCTTCACTCTAATCCCAAATAGCTCGAAAAGTCTTTGATATTTATCGATTCTGGTCAATTTTCCCCAAACATCATCCGATGACAGGCCAGGATTATTGATTTGGTCTTTCATCCCCTGGTTGGGAATATTATCCCAACTAGACCTATTAGTGAATTATAGATGGTATTTCAAAGAGGTAAAACGGAATTACAATCACAAAATTGACAATATTCTGACTCGGCCAGGGTGAGCCGGATGACTCAAATCCCGTTTTCCGGGCAATTTAGGAATGATGCTAGCTGGTTCGCCATGTAACCGCCGTCCAGAGTATGGTAGATTCCCCAGTTTTTCTAACCAGGAATCAGCTGGATGTCATTAGATCGTTCCGATGTTGAAAAGATTGCTCATCTGGCGCGTTTGGCGCTGGATGAAAACCAGGTGGAAGGCTACGCGGCCGAATTGAGCAATATTCTTGCTCTGGTCGAACAGCTTGAGGCGGCGGATACCGATAATATCGAGCCGATGGCTCACCCGCTGCATATGGCCCAGCGGCTGCGTGAGGATCAGGTTACCGAGCCGGATCGTCGTAATCAGAATCAGGCTGTTGCCCCGCTGGTTGAAAACGGGCTGTATCTGGTACCCAAGGTAATCGAGTAGTGTTAACTGACCCTCGAGTTCTTAGCGCTATTCACAGTCAATGAAGTCTAACCATGCATAAAAAAACGATTGTTGAGCTGGCTGCCGGATTGAAAGCCGGTGAGTTCTCCAGTGTTGAGTTGACAGGCCATTTTCTCGAACGGATCGAGCGTCTGGATGGGAACATCAATGCCTTCATTACCACCACGGCAGAACAGGCTCTGGCTGAAGCGGCCGTGGCTGATGAGAAGTTGAAAGCCGGTGATGCGGGTCCATTGACCGGTATTCCCATCGTGCAAAAGGATATCTTCTGTACCCAGGGTGTGAAGACCAGCTGTGGTTCAAGGATGTTGGACAACTTTATCTCGCCCTACGATGCTACCGTGGTGACAAAACTGAAACAGGCCGGTGTTGTCTCACTGGGTAAGGCGAATATGGATGAGTTCGCCATGGGCTCCTCCAACGAGACCAGTTTCTACGGGAATGTGCACAACCCCTGGGATAACGAGCGGGTGCCAGGCGGCTCTTCCGGTGGTTCGGCTGCCGCCGTTGCGGCACGCATGGCAGCGGCGGCTACCGGTACCGATACCGGTGGTTCGATACGACAGCCAGCCGCACTCTGCGGTATCACCGGTTTGAAGCCGACCTACGGCCGTATCTCCCGATTTGGCATGATCGCTTTTGCATCGAGTCTCGATCAGGCCGGTCCAATGACCGCCACTGCTGAGGATGCCGCCCTGATGCTGCAGGCGATGGCCGGATTCGATCCTCGCGACTCGACCAGTGCGGATCATCCGGTACCCGACTATTCGGCCAGTCTGAACGACTCCCTGGCCGGGTTGAAAATCGGCCTGCCGAAGGAGTATTTCGGAGAGGGGCTGGATGGGGATGTCAGGACTTCCATTGAAGCGGCATTGGCAGTCTACAAGGGACTGGGGGCCGAGGTGGTTGAGATCAGCCTGCCCAACAGTGCCATGGCGGTACCGACCTACTATGTGGTCGCTCCGGCCGAGTGTTCATCCAATCTGTCCCGTTTCGATGGCGCCCGGTTCGGCTATCGGTGCGACAATCCGAAGGATCTTGAGGATCTCTATAAGCGCTCACGGGGTGAAGCTTTCGGCGCTGAGGTGAAGCGGCGCATCATGATCGGCACCTACGCACTCTCTGCAGGCTACTATGACGCCTACTATCTGAAAGCGCAGAAGACCCGTCATCTGATTTCGGACGATTTCAAACAGGCATTTGAACAGGTCGATGTGATCATGGGGCCAGCCACCCCGGCGCCCGCCTTCAAACTGGGTGAGAAGACCGATGATCCGGTGACCATGTACCTGAATGATATCTACACCATCGCGGCCAATCTGGCTGGTCTGCCTGGGCTTTCGATGCCGGTTCAGCCAGTGAACGGACTGCCGGTGGGATTGCAGCTCATAGGAAACTATTTTGCCGAGGCCAAGCTGCTGAATGTGGCGCATAAGTTTCAGCAGGAGACTGGCTGGCACCGGCTCATTCCCGAGGGATTGGATTAGAGGATCGGGCGGCCTGGCGGCAGATTCGATCAACAACAGTAAACAGATCAGCGCAACACAGAGTTATAGATATGCAGTGGGAAACCGTTATCGGCCTGGAAATACATACCCAACTCGCTTCGAAATCGAAGATTTTCTCCGGCGCCTCCATCGCCTATGGTGCAGAACCGAATAGCCAGGCCTGTATTGTGGATCTGGGTTTCCCCGGTGTGCTGCCGGTACTCAACGAGGCGGCTGTGGACATGGCGCTGATGTTCGGCCTGGCGGTGGATGCGGAGATCGGTTCACGCTCTGTCTTCGCCAGGAAAAACTATTTCTACCCCGATCTGCCGAAAGGCTACCAGATCAGTCAGTTCGAACTGCCGATCGTTGGCCGGGGATCTCTGACCATCGATCTGGAGGATGGTCAACAGAAAGTGATCGGCATCACCCGGGCTCACCTGGAAGAGGATGCGGGCAAATCCCTGCATGAGGACTTTCACGGTATGAGCGGGATCGATCTGAACCGGGCCGGTACACCGCTGCTGGAGATCGTCTCCGAGCCGGATATGCGTTCAATTAAGGAAGCGGTCGCCTATGCCCGCAAGATTCATCAGCTGGTGGTCTATCTTGGGATCTGTGACGGCAACATGCAGGAGGGCTCTTTCCGGGTCGATGCCAACCTCTCCATGCGACCGAAAGGTCAGCAGGAGCTCGGCACCAGAACCGAGTTGAAGAACATCAACTCCTTCCGCTTTCTGGAGCGGGCGATGAATTTCGAGCGGGAGCGCCAGATCGATCTGCTTGAGAGCGGTAAAACGGTTGTCCAGGAGACCCGCCTGTATGATGCGGATCGGGATGAAACCCGCTCCATGCGCAGCAAGGAGGAGGCCAACGACTACCGCTATTTCCCCGATCCGGATCTGTTGCCGGTAGAGATCACCGAGCAGCGACTGGCACAGGCAGGGGAACGGATGCCGGAACTGCCGGATCAGAAAAAAGCCCGCTTCGTAACCGACTATCAGCTTTCTGACACCGATGCGACGCTGCTTACCCAGAGTCGTCAGCAGGCCGACTACTACGAGCAGGTTGTCGCCACCGGCGCCGATCCCAAGATCGCCGCCAACTGGGTCACGGTGGAGCTGGCCGGCGCACTCAACAAAGCCGGATTGGAGTTGACCGATTCACCGGTCAGTGCGGAGCATCTGGGTGGCTTGCTGAAGCGTATCGCCGATAACACCATTTCAGGCAAGCTGGCAAAGCAGGTGTTTGAAGCCATCTGGCAGGGTGAGGGGGATGCGGATACGGTGATCGAGGCCAAGGGGCTCAAGCAGATTACCGACAGTGGTCAGATCGAGTCGATCATCGATGAGATTATCGTCGCCAATCCTAAGCAGGTGGCGCAGTTTCAGGCAGGCAAGGAGAAGTTGCTGGGATTTTTTGTTGGTCAGGTAATGAAGCAGACCCAGGGAAAAGCCAATCCAGGTCAGGTAAACCAGATCCTGCTGAAAAAACTGAAAGGTTAACTAGGGCCTGTTAACACCAATCCAAAATGCCCTGTTGCGCCTGAGAAAGCGTCAATCAAGGCGCGAGGAGTGTAGTTTGGTGGTTTCAAATGAGTGACGAGCAACGCCGAGTGGCGCTTTTTCAGGCGCAACCCGAATGGCTGGGTCTGTTTTTGCACTCAGCGGCGTTATCATTTGCTCATGTAGCCGAGCTACACCACGCTCATTCTGCCTTGCTGGACACAAAAACAGTCCCAGCAGGGCATATTCGATTGGTGTTAACAGGCCCTGTCCCTAACTCAAGGAGGTTCGATGCGGATTTGGCATAGCATTAAGAGCAGTGGATGGTTGTGGCCTGTTGTTCTCTTGCCGCTGGTTGCCGAGGCCGCTATCTGGCGGGATCTGTCACCACCTGACTATGCCGCCAGATCTGTCGTTGAAACCCCGCGCTACTACCGTGCCCTTGAGGCGGATCTAGCGGCCCTTCGAGCACAACTCTCTCAGGTACCGGCCGAGTCCGGGCTGACGATCCGCAACAGCCATCAAATCACTCTCCCCCTGCCCGGTGGCGAGATGGTGCGCTGCTGGATAGAGCAATCGCCGGTGATGGCCCCAAGCCTGGCGGAGCGCTATCCGGAGATCGCTACCTATCGTGTCAGGGGAGTGGACAACCCGGAGCTGACCGGGCGGCTTGATCTGACCCCCAGAGGCTTTCACGCCATGCTCACCACCCCATCCGGAACCATCTATATCGATCCGGATCGGGGCGGTAACTATCGAAGCTTCTATAAAGCGGATTACGCGAAATCTGTCGAGTTGACTGAGTCTCCGCCTATCTGTCAGCTCGATCATCATATCAGCGGTGAGCCATTGGATCCGCTGATTGTCAGGGCCGGCCGGCAGACCCACAGCAGTGACCAGCGGCGTATCTATCGGCTTGCCGTGGCGGCAACCGGGGAGTACTCCGCCTACTTCGGCGGCAGTGTTACTGAAACCCTCGCCCAGATTGTGACGGCGATCAACCGGGTCAACCAGATCTATGGTCGTGATCTGGCGATCCAGTTTCAGCTGGTGGGTAACAATGATCGGATCATCTACACCGATGCAAGTTCGGATCCCTATACCCATACACCCAGCGGGATCCCCACCATGCTGACTGAGAATCAGCAGAACCTCGATTTTACTCTGGGTGACGACAATTACGATATCGGTCATCTGTTCGGTATTCTCGGTGGTGGTCTGGCCAGTGTGGGTTCGGTCTGTGAAAGCTTCAAAGCCCAGGCCTATACCGGTACTTCTGAGCCTGACAACGATGTTTTCTACATCGATTTCGTTGCCCATGAGCTGGGCCATCAATTGAATGCCAACCACACATTCAACGGTACAACCGCCAATTGTGGTGGTGTCAATCGAGTTGGCTTTGCGGCGGTTGAGCCGGGCAGCGGGTCGACCATCATGAGTTATGCCGGGATTTGTGGGGAGGAGAACCTACAATCCAACTCGGATGCCACATTTCATGCTCTCAGCATCGAAGAGATGGGAAGCTACATCAATCAGGGCAGCGGTAGACTCTGCGGTACGCTGGTTTCCACCGGTAACCAGGCGCCGATGGTCGATGCGGGAGACGTTGGCGAGGATGGGATCCATACTATTCCTGCCGGAACCCCGTTTCGACTCACTGCACAAGCCGAGGATCCGGATGAAGACAGCATCTCTTATCAGTGGGATGAGATGGATGCCGGAGGTGAGGGTGGCGCTACGGATGCGGATACCATAGGTACCGATATCGATCAGCAGGATAACCCCTTGTTTCGCTCCTTTTTGCCGACCACCTCCCCGGTTCGCTACCTGCCGAGACTCAGCACCCTGTTGGCCGGCAGTGAGGATATCGGTGAAACATTGCCGACCAGCAGCCGTCAGCTCAACTTCAGACTCACCGTGCGGGATGGTGAATCCGGGGTGGCCAGCGACGATCTGGTTATCGAAGTGGATGACAGTTCCGGCAGCTTCCAGGTCACCGGTGGATCCCTCAACGGCGGCGGTCGATTCAACAGTGGTTCCAGTCAGTCGATTCGATGGTCGACCGGCGGCACCGAGCAGAGCTGTACCGAAGTAGTGATCACGCTGATGAGTCTGGATGAGAACGATCTACCGACAAACTATTGTGATCACCATGATCCTGGTCTGACGATTCTCAACCTGGGACGCTATCCCAATAGTGGTGCCGCATTGGTCGAGTTGCCCGATGTTAGCTTACAACATGGGCGGCTGATGCTGGCCTGTGCCGATGGTCTGTTCTTCAATCTGTCCGCGCAGAACTTTTCGATTCAAGGTGGCTCACAGGAGGTTGCCAGTGACTGCAAACCCTTGGATGGGACAACGCGGCAGCACGGCACACTGTTTACCGATGCGGGTGGGGCGACAAAATTCGACAGTCCCGGGGGAGGTGGTTCGTTGTGGCTGCTTAACCTGATGCTTGGGCTGTTCAGCCTGGTCGCCATTCGTCAGCGAATTCATCAGGCATGAGGTTGTTTATTATCAACATGGCAGACTTGGTTGTTGGGTTAATAGCCACAGCTTGTGCTGGGACTGGACAATAACCAGGTAGCCTTTTGGGTTGACTGCTGGATCAGCATGCACGATATCGACAGGGCTTGCTGAACAGACTGAACAGCGTATTCAACATCTGCGTAGCTTGCCGGAACAGCTGCAGATTGGCGCGGTAGTGTGTTTGCGCGGTAATGAATTTTCTACGGCGGTCATCCCGCAAGTTGATATAGCAATCCCTTTCATCACAGGTCATGGCATCCAGCGCCTGCTGGCTCTTACAGGAGAAACTGACATTCTCCTGCATGGTGTTTAGGTTATCCATGGCGGCCTGCAGAAATTGAATCTGTATGGCGGCAAACGAACCTGCGAGTGCCACCAGCCAACTGATGGTTTTTTCGTTGGCTTCCTGTGGGCTGCCACTGCTGATCAATCTGAACACCATCTTTTCGTAGATGAATCTGAGTATGTGTTGCCACGACCAGCTGTTCTGTAGAGGATTGATGTTAACCGCACTGGGTTGTTGTTGGTATTCAACCACTGCAGGTGCCTTGAGACTTGTGGTGGTTGGCCGGTTTTGCAGTGGCAGAAACTCCTTGCAGAGGGTGTCCGTCTTGCTGCGACAAGCCAGCGATGTCGGGATGTCCGATATTACACAGTTGTCTTTTATCGTGTCACGCAACTGATCCTGTATGAAACCGGGCAGGGAGGCGTCGCAAAGTTGTTGATTCAGACTCTCATAGGCGTGATCAGTGAAACTATTGATGAACCCTGCTGCCAGTTCTTCAGCGCCATAATCATCCGTAATGCTTTGCAGTCGATTACTGATTCGCTGCATGTTTTTATCACTACGCAATGCGCTCTGTGGTCGACAGACGAGCCTGCGTTGCTGCGGATGGTGGTGGAGATGTCTGATTGGATGTAACAACATGGACATTAAAACTGTCGATTGGTTAACGCTTAATATTGTTCAATTTAGTTGATTCAATCACTTCATGTAACTAGGGATTCCCCTAGCTTAAATGAGTGCGGTTTATTTGCAGACTTGGGTTGATTGATCGGTATACTCTCTTTTTCGATTGATTGGTTCGGAGTGCAATACTCCTTATCGTTGAATATAGGATCGTCATGAAACACCCTGGAAATTATCTACTATTACCGGCCGTTTTGATCGGTATTTCAGACGTATCCTATCAGTTGCTATACACTGGTAATGGCGACATGAATCATCAAACAAGGTTTGCTGTTTACTCCCCACAGGATTCGATCCCGGTGCGGGCTGAGTTACTGCTTACCGGCAGGGTTGCCAGGTCCTATGAAACGAGAGAAGTGTTGGGGCCGGAAAATGAAGCCGATCGGTTAACCGAAGATCTTGTACAGGCCGCAGAGCCCTGTGAAGCCCCTCCTTATCAACAGGAGATGTTGCAACTGGTTAATCGGGCCAGAGCCAGACAGCGCAATTGTGGTGGTGAACTCCACCAGACCGCTCCACCGTTGCGATGGAATTGCCGGTTACATGCTGCCGCAGTGGTTCATTCTCAGGATATGATCGATTATGATTTTTTTGACCACCAGGGTTCTGATGGATCTACGGTTGGCATGCGGGTTAGCCGCTCCGGTTATGAGTGGCGGGCTGTTGGAGAGAACATTGCTGCGGGCTATCCGGACAATGAAGCGGTGATGGCGAATCTGTTATCGAGCCCTACCCATTGCAGCAATATCATGGACCCGAAATTTCGTGAGTTCGGAGCAGCGGTGATCGATACGGATCAGGCCCATTACTACAATTACTGGACCCAGGTATTTGGAACTCGCTGATCAGCTGTACGCGACGGCTTGCAATCTACTTTTCGATACAATGTTTTAGCATCGCCTGATTGTACGCCGCTGCATAATCATAGGCCCGCTGTAACAACTGCAGATGAACCTCGCCCCGCACCACATCTGTGGACCCCTCCACATAACGGATGCCACAGACTGTTTTGGCCCTACTGGTCAATTCCGCCGGTACACCCGGCAGGTCGGTGGCCCGTCCCATCATGCCAAGCAGTCGCTTGTCCCGTTTATCCAAGGCTGTCTGAACATCCCGCTCCACATTGGCATCGTTGAGCCAGACTAACGACTCGACACTTTTTCTCTCCACCGGATCGAGCTGGTTCAAATCAATATCCTGAGTGTTCTGGCAGGCTGCAAGGGTAAGCAGCAGGGTTATAAAAATGGCTCGCCTAATCACTGGTTTTCCTATTATTTGCGAAGCGTACGCTGCCGATCAGCCAGACAAGCATACCACTCAAAGCGCCGTAGAGATGGGATGCGACAACAACCGGCCCATCCGCCATCGATTCACTGCCTGGTAAAGGCCCCTGCCACTGCTCCCAGGCAATTTTCCCAATCACCGCGAGCAGCAGACTCACAGAGAGTAGAGGCTCCTGTTTCAGTCGCTCAAGCAGGCCCCAGATCAATAGTCCGTGGAGGACTCCGGAGAGGCCTCGGTACCAAACCAGTTGCGGACTGAAAAACCAAAGTGCCGCTGAGGTGATGAGGGTGATGAGCAACAGTATCAGGCTGCAGCGTTGCCAGGGAAGATTGTTCATCAGCAGTGCCCATATTATCCATAAACCGAGCAGGTTCATCGTCAAATGGCCCCAACCAAGATGAACCAAATGTGCCGTGATCAGGCGCCATATCTCCCCGTTCACGAGTTGGGTACGGTGGTATTCAAGCCATCCCGATACGCTCTCTGTGGCGAGGGAGAGCAGCAGGCAGACCAGGGTGACTGCGAGCGGACAGATGGTGTGTGTCAGGGAGAATTTGAAGCTGGCTGATCTATCCAATGGTCGATCCGGAGGTCAGCCCTGTTTACTGCAGACCGGGCAGCCCGGATCCTGTTTCAGTTTCAAGCTGCGCCACTCCATCTGCAGCGCATCGAGTAACAGTAGCCTGCCTTCAAGTGCGTTACCCGCACCGGTCAGCACCTTGATCGCTTCAGTCGCCTGAATGCTGCCGATGATTCCAACCAGTGGCGCCAGAACCCCGTTCGCGGAGCAGCTCTCATCCATCCCGCCCTCATCCGGATAGAGGCAGTGGTAACAGGGACTGTCGGGTTTGCCGCTGAAAACACTCACCTGTCCCTCCATGCGAATCGCCGCGGCTGATACCAGCGGGGTCTGATGCAGATGACAGGCTTTGTTGATGGCAAAACGGGTGGCAAAGTTATCCGTGCCGTCGAGCACCACATCCACCTGCTTCACCAGTTCGTTGAGCTGATCCTGATCCAATTTTTCGGCCGTGGTCTCTACCCGGATTTCGGGATTGATCGCTTGCAGTGTCTGTCTGGCCGATTCAACCTTAAGCTGATCGATGCGATCCGTAGTATGGATGATCTGGCGTTGCAGATTGGTCAGGTCCACCCGGTCGAAATCGACCAGATGGAGAGTGCCCACCCCGGCCGCGGCAAGATACATCGCAGCGGGTGAGCCCAGACCGCCCAAGCCGATGATCAGAGCCCGCGAATCAAGCAGCCGTTGCTGCCCCTCAATTTCGATGGAGGGCAACATTATCTGTCGACTGTAGCGCAGCAGTTGATCGTCATTCATAGAGTCAGGGCCTGAACAAGTGGATCGACCGGTAACCGGTCATTGTGTGGTTTCAGAGATACTTTCGCCAATGTTCCGGGCGTTGATCCCGGAGTTGATGATTCATCCGTTGATAGCGGTCTGCAAAGATCGTACGGGTGCATTTCGAGTCGCTTCGGTTGCATCCCAGGTTGGCGCGCTCGGTATCTTCCGTGTAGTAGTAGAGGGCTCTTTTGAGGCGATAGAGAAGACGGTTGTCGATGTGCAGTCCCATGGCTGTCAGGCCGGTCTCGATCTGCTCCAATGAGACCTCCAGCAGTTCATACTGAATCTGTAACTGGGTGGGAGAGATGGGGCTCGTTTTAATAATACCATCCACATCCGCCAGTAAGCTCGCCGCTGTACCTGCCTGATTGGGATCCGGGTGGAGTTCGACAAAGTGAATGTCCCGGTGTTTCACCAAGTCGTGTGGGGGGTCACCCATAGCCTTCAATCCTAGCGAAAGCGATAAAATAATCAAGCAATTTAGAATTCTCTGAAGTGCCCCGAGTCGGCCGGTCGTAGGATCGGGTCAGCATTGAAAACAGTTACTCAAACCGCAGATTTTAAAAGATACATGAGCAGTAGCCTTCGGTCACTCTGGGTTGTCCGGCAAGATCTGTATGACTCGATATCCCGCTCATTCCGGCAGACTTCATCAGCCGGCGCACAACATCTGCCTGATTGTATCCATGTTCGAGTATCAGCCAGCCATTCCGTTTCAGCCTGGTTGGGGCCTGTTTGATGATGGTTCGGATATCATCCAATCCATCCTCTCCAGAGACCAGGGCACTATGGGGTTCATAGGGCAGATCCCCCTGCGTGAGATGGGGGTCGGCCGATTCAATATAGGGCGGATTGCTGAGGATCACATCAAAGCGTTCATCCTCGGGTAGTGCATCGCACCAGTCACCGGCATGGAAAGCCAGATTTTGTAAACCCAGTCGTTGGGCATTTTCCTTGGCGATGCTGAGCGCGGCCTGGTGCAGATCGGTGGCGGCCACTCTGGCGTCCGGACGTTCGCTGGCCAGTGCCAGGGCAATGGCGCCACTACCGGTGCCCAGATCGGCTGCAATCGGGTTATGGCAACTCTGCAGATGGTGGAGTGCCCGCTCAACCAGCAGTTCGCTCTCGGCCCTTGGAATCAGGGTGTCCGGTGTCACCCGTAGTGACAGAGACCAGAACTCCCGTCGCTGCAGGATATAGGCAATGGGCGTACCCTGCTGCCTCTGCTCGATCAGCTGTTGATAGCGCTGTTGTTGGGATTCGCTCAACATCGCCTCGGGCCAGGCGTAGAGATGGCTCTTCGGCTTATCCAGCAGGTGACACAACAGCATGGTCGCTTCCAGGTCCGGATTGTCAGCGATGCCATTGAGGGATTGTTGTGCTGCCAGCAGGGCCTGTTTGAGGGTCGGCATGGGATGCCCGCTAACTTCAGGCTTCGCCCATAGCGGCCAACTCTTCAAGCTGATGCTCCCGCAGCAGAGGTTCCACCACTTGATCCAGCGTGCCGGTCATCACCTCATCGAGTTTATAGAGGGTTAGATTGATGCGGTGGTCAGTCAGGCGGTTTTGCGGAAAATTGTAGGTGCGGATGCGTTCCGATCGATCGCCACTGCCGACCTGCAATTTACGGGCGCTGGCCTGCTCTGTGGCGATCTTCTGTTGCGCCTGGGAGAGCAGCTTGGCCTGTAGCAGGGACATCGCCCGTGCCTTGTTTTTATGCTGCGAACGTTCGTCCTGACACTCAACTACGATACCGCTGGGCAGATGGGTGATGCGGACCGCGGAATCGGTCTTGTTGACATGCTGTCCGCCAGCCCCGGAGGCGCGATAGGTGTCGATACGCAGGTCGTTATTGTTGATCTCCACATCATCCACCTCCTCAACTTCCGGCAGTATCGCCACGGTGCAGGCTGAGGTGTGGATGCGTCCCTGGGACTCGGTCTCGGGTATGCGCTGTACCCGATGGGTGCCCGATTCGAATTTCAGTCGGGAGTAGACTGCATTACCACTGATCCGACAGACCACCTCTTTGTAGCCCCCATGCTCACCCAGGCTTTCGCTGATGGTTTCGGTCTGCCACTTCTGTGACTCCGCATAGCGAAGGTACATCCGATAGAGGTCACTGGCGAACAGGGCGGCTTCGGCGCCACCGGTGCCTGCCCTGATCTCGAGAAAGACATTGCGCTGATCATTCGGATCGGCCGGAATCAGTAGCAATTGCAGCTCAGGTTCCAGGCGCTCCCTGGCCTCTTCAGCATGACTCAGCTCCTCTTTGGCAAGCTCGGCCATTTCCGGATCTGAGATCATCTCTTTTGCCGCCTCGATATCATCTTCTGCGGCGGAGTATTCCCTGAATGCCAGGACCACGGGTTCCAGCTGGGCATACTCCCGTCCCAGGTCGCGGAACTGGTTCTGGTCACTTTGGATATCCGGATCCGCCATTAATGCGGTGATCTCTTCGAAGCGTTCGGCGATCTGATCCAACTTGCCGCGCAGTGAGGGCTTCATGTTTTATTGTCTGTTTTTTTGATTTGGAAAAGGGTGTTGGCGGCTTCCAGCAACTCAATCTGGCCATTGAATCCGGCCTGGCGCATCTGAGTGCTTGGAGTATGCAAAAGTTTGTTGGTCAGGGTGTGGGCAATGAAGCGGATCGCCTCTTCCGGGGATTTGCCCTTCGCAAGTTGCTGCAGTGCCTTCTGCATCACTTCGTCACGCAACTGTTCTGCACAGCCTCGATAGTCCTGGATCAGCTCCACCGCATCCAGCGAGCGCAGCCAGCCCATGTAGTCGTCCACATAGTGTTCGATGATCTCTTCTGCCTGTTCGGCCGCCTCTTCCCGTGAGCGCATGTTCTCCTGGATGACCTCATCCATATCGTCCACGGTATAGAGATAAATATCGCTGAGATCAGCCACTTCGGGCTCGATGTCCCGGGGAACGGCGATATCCACCATGAAGATGGGTCTGTGTTTGCGCTCTTTCAAAGCGCTCTCCACCGTTCCTTTGCCGAGCACCGGAAGCGGGCTGGCGGTGGAGGAGATGACGATGTCCGCCTCAGCCAGATGGTTGCTGATCTCCGTCAGGGCGATGGCATAGCCCTCAAATTGCGCCGCCAGTTGATGTGCTCTTTCCACCGTTCGGTTTGCCACGATGATGCGCCCGATACCGTTCTGGCTCAGATGACGGGCCGCCAGCTCCACGGTTTCACCGGCGCCGATCAGCAGTGCGGTCTGTTCCGAAAGGTCACTGAAGATCTGTTTCGCCAGGCTGACGGCGGCAAAGGCCACTGAGACCGGACTGTTACCGATGTTGGTGTCGGTGCGGATCTGTTTTGCCGCTGAGAAGGCGTGTTGAAAGAGTTTATAGAGCAGTTTGCCGGTGGTGCCGGTGTCGGTTGCTGTCTGGTAGGCCGCCTTAACCTGCCCCAGAATCTGTGGCTCCCCGAGTACCAGGGAATCCAAACCACAGGAGACGCGCAGCAGGTGTTTTACGGCATCCAGCCCGAAATGGCTGTACAGATAGGGCATCACCCGGTCGCTGGGCAGGCCGTGAAAACGGCTGATCCAGTCAGCCAGGGGTTCATGGTCCTCTTCATTGAGGATGCAATAGACCTCTGTGCGGTTACAGGTGGAGAGAATCACGGTCTCTTTGACTGCCGGATTTTCTTGCAGACTGCGCAGGGCACCGGCAATGATATCGGGACCAAAGGTGACCTTTTCCCGGATTTCTACCGGGGCGGTTTTGTGATTGAGTCCGAGTGCAAGTATCGACATCTGAGCGGGTACGCAGCCAACAGGATTGGAAATTTTGTTATATCAAGGGGTTAAATTCAAGCTTAAATCGCGTGTTCGCTGTGAAACGGTCGTTTATTTCGTCTCGGATTGAGCCGGTGATAAGCGGTGTTTCCGGAAAAAATCATTTTTTATCGCTAAATGATCGATAATTACTCTCAAATACCTGCCTTAAATCGGGGTTATTGATTACCCTGATAAGCGTAAGCAAACCTTAAGAATCAGGGTCCATGCTGTCATGGACTGTTTAAATGCGATTCCTGCTATGGCTTGGCTGGAATGCAATTTTGCGATACAGGTGCTATCTGCTGCCGGTGTTGTGGATAACCCGGATTGCTAAACAGCCGGTAACTCTGTTATTAATAGAGAAGTTACATTAACTGTCGCTCATAAGAAATACTTAAAATTTTAATAATAGGGCGGTTGAGCTCAACAATTACCGCTCAACACCAGGAGGATTCAGTATGCAGATGCGTACCCAAGTCTACGCAATGGCCACTGCCGGTTTGTTGTTTTCCAGTTCCATTTTTGCCGGGGTAGCCAAGGATCTACCGCTACCCTCCGGTACACCAAGTGCTGATGAGCTTGCCGACCAGGTCTACTTCGTCAACCACTTCTATGCATTGAAGAATTTCGGTATCACCAATAACAACAAAGATCCGAAGAAGAGTAATCGGGCAATCCCGGGCAAGATCACAGTGATTGTCAATAAATCAGCCGGTAGCAAACCCACTACCATCACGGTTGAGCGTTATCTCAACAATGATTATGGTGAAAGTGCCACCAATGCTCAGGACATCGCGATCTTCCGTTCCGGCAAGCTGAAAGGCACCGGTATGCTGATTACCGATTATGTCGATGACAACAAGAGTCAATCCTATTCCATCTGGTTACCGGCGCTCAGGAAAATCAGACGTTTTGCCCAGCCTGCCCATGATGATGCCTGGGGTGGTACCGACTTCACCTTTGGTGACGTAACCCTGAGAAAACCCAAGGATGAGACCCATGAGCTGTTAGGTACTGATACCTTCAACGATTGCCTCGGGGCAATCGCCAAGGCCGAATCGAAAAATAAATATCTGCCCAACCCACCGGATGCCGCTTGTGATCACAAAGGCAAAGAGGTCTATAAGCTGAAAAGTTCCACCAAACGGGAAAACTGGTGGTATGACTATCGCATCAGTTATGTGGATAGCAAGACCTTCGCTGACTACCGTACGGAGTATTTTAAAGGGGACAAGCAGGTCAAAGTGATCGATCGGGATTGGCGCACTCTGGGGCAGGATGATCCACGCGCCCAATATTGGGGATATTGGTATGGAAAGACCCTTGAGTCAGGTCATGAGACCTGGGCGGTGATTCCAAAGGAGATCGTTCAATACAACCAAGATTGGAAATCGGATTACTGGTCAGAGAAGACCTTGAGAAAAATAAAACGCTAACAACAAAAATTGAAACACCCGGCATCGTCCGGGTGTTTCCACTTTAATCGTACTGACTCGCAAGCAGTCGGCAAATACCATCATTGCGCGATGCTCTTACCCTGGGGCTTTGCTGTAGTGAATTCGGGAGGATTCTTTCATGTTCAATCGCAGTAAGTTGTATCAGTCGATTCTACTCGCCATGCTCGTGCCCGGTGCGGCCGTTGCTGAAATAGAGTACAGCGGATACTTGAAAAATGAGACATCAGTCTTCACCAGAGACGGTCAGGTCACCGGCAAAGCAGACAGCATGCTGGATATGGAGGGCCATGACAAAGGGGACCTGCTGAAGTTCGAAAACTCAGCGCGTCTGTTCTTGAACGGTTATGTCGGCGATAACATTACCTGGCACGCCGACTTGAACCTGATCTACGATTCCGAGGGCGTGAACGACGACTATAAGGGTCACCGGCTCTATACCCAGCACGACTACCTTCGCGAGCTCTATTTCGATACCACCGTGTTCGACTGGGATCTGCGTGTTGGTAAACAGCAGGTGGTGTGGGGAACCGCTGACGGCATCAAGCTGTTGGATATCATCAATCCCACCGATTTTCGCGAGCTCAATCAGAATGCCATGGAGGATTCCCGTATTCCGATCTGGATGATCAATGCGGAACGTAACATCGGCGACAACAGCAACATTCAGTTGATTGTCTCTCAGGTTGAAGAGAACAAGATCCCGGGCCTCAACGGCGATGGTGACGCCGGGCATCCCTTCCTCATGAAAGGGGTGGAGACGATCAGTGGCCAGGTAAACGGTTTCTATAACATCGCCCCGGCATTGAGTAATGTGGCGGCCACCTTCAACGGTGCGGCGATGGGGGGTGGCTTCACCGGTGGCATGGCGCTGCCCCTGGGTCTGAATCTGTTTGCAGGTCTGACTGTGGATGGTTTCGCCGGCAACTTCTGGGATGCTTCGACCACACCTGGCCTACTCAATCCCACCGTACCGACCGATCCGGCTGCCGCGCCCGGTTGGCTGTTGCTTAATGCCTTCACTCAGTTCGGATTTACCGGTCAGCCCGGATTTCCTCCCGGTGTTAGCGATCCCAATGGTAACTTTGGTGAGACCAACCTGATGCCGATCACCGGTTTGACGCCGCTCTCACCGACGGAGGTGACCTGGCAACCGGATGAGGCCTCTTCAGCCTTCGAATATATGGCAAATGCAACCTTTGCCACCTTCAACACCTTTACCAGTTTTACCGCCGGTGGCGGTCTGACTGGATTCGAATCCGAGTGGGTCAAAGACTACCCGGATGACAGTGATGTGAATGGCGGTTTTCGCTTTAGGAACTCAACCGATGGTGGTTTGAACTGGTCCGTCAACTACTTCTACCACTACAGCGGTAACCCGAATATCGATCTGAGTTGGCGTGATGCCAATGGTGATGAGTTGATTGTGCAGCGTGCACCGACTCTGTTCTTCGATACCAATGGTACCGCTGGTCCACAACAGGATGACACCTTCGTACCGGATGTGGCCACCAGCCTGAGCCGGGATGAAGCCAGGGCAAACTGGGATATGGGTAACGCCACCACCATCTTGGTACACGATGCGGCGGGTAACTACTCTGGTGCCCTCGATCCAAGTGGTGTGCTGCCGGCACTGGCTGACGGCAATCCGTTCAACGATGCGATTGCGATGGGTACCGGTGCTCCGACCCTGCGCTTCACAGAGCAGTTGCATCGGGTCAATAGTCTCGGTACCTCGTTTGACTACGCCCTCGAAGCCGGAGATATACCGCTGGTACTCAGAGGTGAGTTTCTCTATGACGAAGGTGAGAAACAACCGGTTATCGATAAATTCCTGTTGAGCATCGGTGATCTGACCAATGCGCTCAAGATGGAAGATGCGGACTACTTCAAGTATGTGCTGGGTGCCGATATCACCGTGGCAACCAACCTGTTGATCAGCGGCCAGTTCATTCAGTTCCGCAATCTGGATTTTGTCGAGGAGTCGGATACCTGTCGCACCCAGACCGGCGTGACCATGGATTGCAGTCGCTACACGGCGGATTTCGCTACCATGAGTCTGACCAATGGCCTCAACAAGGGGTATGAGGATAAGGAGTTCTACTCGATCTTTCTTTCCAAGCCCTTCGGCGAGTCTCAGGAGCATCGCTGGAACAACATCTTCATCTACGAAGAGGGTGGCGGCAAATGGAATCGCTTCGATGTCGAGTACACCTTCACCGATACCCTGTTGGCTTCCGTGGAGTGGAACAACTACTGGGGTGAAGAGAATACGACCTTCGGTCAGTTCAGAGACTCATCAAACTTCCAGGTGGGTCTGAAATGGATCATTGAGTGATCCCTGACTGGCAGTAAAACCCTACGGCCGTCACCTGGATTATTCCAGGCGGCGGCCGACTCACAGCGAATTCTAGGAGTAGTGAGCCATGAGCGGCTCTACAGCAAAACAACAAACCAATAACGCCTGGGCAGAAGGCTATGCGGATTTTGTCATCAAGTTTCGCTGGCCATTGATGATGATCCTGCTGGTGGTGACAATCCTTGCCGCCCTGCAGATCAAGAATCTGGATATGCGCAACGATCCGGATACCCTGTTACCGCCGAGCAACCGCTATGTCGCGACCAATCTCTATGCGGAACACAATTTCGGCATGGGTAACCTGATGGTCTTCACCCTGCGAATCAATGAAGGGGATGTCTACAAGAACTGGTTCGTCAACAAGGTGCAGGAGATCCACGATCGACTGGTCAACCTGCCTACGGCCCGTGAATCGAATTTCATCGATATTGCGGCGAAGAAGATCAAGTACATGGGGGCGGATGAGAACGGTCTGGTCTTTAAAAGGCTGATCCCCACCGAAGGCATCAGCAGTGATCCGGAAAAGGCGGCACAGCAACTGGCCTTTTTGAAAGAGGGCATTGAAAACAATCCGGTGATCGGTCCGATGCTGATCGGTTTTGAGGATGCGGAAGGCAACAAGTGTGAGTTTTCGCAAAAGGATGAGAAGAACTGTACGGCGAAATCCCTATACATCATCGGCGACTATACCGATGAGGTAAAAGAGATCTATCTGCCCTGGGTGCGTGACATTCGCGCCATGATGGATGAGTACAGTGAGGATGACCGATTCGAGGTGCTGGTGGCCGGTGAGCCCTATTTTCTGGCCTGGATGCTGGCCGATCTGGTCAATAAGTGGTGGCTGTTCGTTATCTCATTCGCCATCGTCATTGCCGCGCTCTGGTTTGAGTTCCGCAATTGGCGAGGCTCCCTGTTTCCGATTATCGGTGTCAGTGCAACCATCATCCTGACCCTGGGACTGATGGGCTTTTCAGCCTTCAAACTGACCACCATGATGGTATTGACCCCGATGCTGTTGTTGGCCATCGGTATCGGGCACTCGGTGCAGGTAACCCGGCGCTTCATGCAGGAGCAGGCGGCATCGGGGGATTGTGAGTCGGCCGCCCACTCTGCCATCTCCCATACCATCGTTCCGGCAACCCTGTCGATTGTCACCGACATGGTCGGCTTCGCCACCCTGGCAACCGTGGATATCTCGTTCTACAAGGCCTACGCCTATTTCGGCATGTTCGGCATGTTGACCCTGCTGTTTACCACCACCACCCTGATCCCGCTGTTGATGATGACTTTTCCCTGCAGCCACAGTGAGACGAAAGAGGGGCATGAGCATGAGTGGGAGACCAAGGTTGGTGGCTTTATTACGGGTCTGTTGACCGGTCCCGGGAAGCTGATCCCGATCGGTATCGTGATGGCGATCATGGCCTGGTCTGTCTATGAGACCGATATCCTGAATGGCACCAGTGAGGATCTGATGCCTGGTGTGGAGAAGGGTATCAACTATTCACGCGCCGCCTTCAAAGAGAAATCGATCACTATTCAGCACATCGAACGGCTGAATGAGATCATGCCGGGGGTTATCTCGGTATCCATACCCATACGCGGTAAGGAGCCGACGTCCGAGCTCTGTGTGGAGACCTATTTTCCGGAAGAGATCTATGACATAGAGGATCCCCAGGAGAAGGTCGTCCAGTGTGAAAAGGCCAAACAGGAGCTAGGCTGCTGGGATCCTGATCCCTGCGGTGCCCAGGGAATCTTCAACGAAGCCGATGTGTTGGCTGACATTGAAGCCCTTGAGGAGTGGATGCGTTCCCATGAACATATCGGTTTCACCGGTTCCTACGCCCAATATATCCGCCTGGTGAATATGTTGCTGACCGCCGAGCCGGGAGAGCAGCCTGACATCAAGGATCTCTATATTCCAACCTCGAAGAAGCTGCAGGAGATCGATCCGGATGATGATCGTGGCGGTGACGATATCGTACAGCTCTACAATGGTCTTTTGGAGACCATGACCGAAGAGGGGGATATGGACTCCTTCGTCATGAAGAACTGGAACGAAGGGGTGGTGATGGGCTTCATCAATACCATGGATCCGGTGGAGACCCACGAGGTCACCATGGATATCCAGGCGTATATTGAAGACCATAAGAACGACCCCGGTTTCAGCAAGGTCAACTTCGGATTGCGTTCCGGTCCGGTGGACGACCTTTCCGGCGACAGTAACGAACTCTCAGTGGACGGTCCCGGTTATGTCAGACCTGGGCTGGGTGGTTTCCTCGGCGCCACGGAGGCAACCCGGGAGGTTGCCGTGGACAACTGGCTCTCGGGGCCTCTGCTCACAGCTGCAGCGGTGTTCGTTATTGCGGCGTTGATCTTCCGTTCGCTGGTCGTTTCGGTGATCCTGATGGTGCTGTTGTTCATCACCCTGTTTGCCCAGTATGGCCTGGGTGGATACATGACCAGCATCCAGAACTGGTCGGGCAATCTGGCCTTTCATCTGCAAGTGGCCCTGAGTATCGCCATGGGATTGGGCATCGACTACGGCATCTACATGATGTCGAGGCTCAAGGAGGAGATGCAGGCGACGGCCGGGGACTGGCAGGAGGCGTTGGTCAATACCCTCAACACCACCGGCTCAGCGGTGATCATTTCGGTTGTGGTTCTGCTGGGCTGCTTCATCCCACTGCTGAACACCGATCTGGCCAACACCTGGGGATTGGGTATCTACATCAGTCAGGCTCTGCTGATCGATGTGGTGACCGCCTTGACCATTCTGCCGATGCTGGTGGCCTGGTTGAAGCCGAAATTTGTTTTTGGTGAATATCAATAAAAACTAAAAAAGTTAACTGAGCTTCGGCTCAGTACGACCTCGAGCCGGCATTTATGCCGGCTTTTTTTATCCACAGAAAACGTAAAATGTGCTGCTGGATTAGACTTTGTGCAAGTCTGTTTGAGTGAACCCTGATGGACAGATCGGGATAGTGAGTGGGTCTATCCTGATGACGCGTAGCCGGGTTGTGGGTCGACAGTGCTGTTTAGCTGTGTCTCGAGGTCCGCTGCCTGTTCTGTTGCCTGGCTTTACGTCGTGGCGTGAAGAGGTGGCGAAGACGCTCGGTAAAGGGGCGGTTGCGAAGTGGGCAGGTTGCCTCGAGTGAGCGTGGCGGCTGTGGTATTTCATCCCAGCTGTCGACGATCTGACCGTCGCTCAATTTGATCAGTCGACTGGCGGCTTGCTTGACGTCCGGATCGTGGGAGGAGATCAGAAATGTGGTCTCAAGAGTTTGATTCAATCGCTGCATCAGTTCAATCAGATGTCTGCCGGTGGTGCTGTCGAGGTTGGCGGTTGGCTCATCCGCCAGAATGATTTTCGGCTCAGTTGCCAATGCCCTGGCCACCGCAACCCGCTGTTGCTGGCCACCAGATAGCTGGTCGGGACGACGATAACCCAGATGGCCAATCTCAACTTCATGCAGCCAGTGGTTGGCGATCTCCAGACTCTGTTGTTTGCTCTTGCCTTGCAGCTGGCATACATAGGCTACGTTTTCCCGGGCGCTCAGCACGCGAATTAGATTATAGGCCTGAAAGATAAAACCGATATTGGTCAGTCGAAACTTGCTGCGTTGGCTGTTCCCCATCTTGAGGATATCCTCGCCCAGGACCTCAGCCTGGCCCCGGTCGGCCGACTCCAGGCCGCCAATGATATTCAGCAATGTGCTCTTGCCCGAGCCTGAGCGTCCGGCGAGCACGGCAAATTCACCGCTACGAATCTGCAGATCGATACCATGCAGCGCCGGGTAGGGCATGGTGCCGACCCAATAGCATTTATGCAGGTCCCGGGTTTGGATGATGGTTGATTGGTTCGCTTCCGACATGGGCCACCTATTGGATTCGTAGTGCCTGACTGACAGAGAGGCGGGTGGCTTTCCATGCCGGGTAGAGTCCTGAGAGCAAGGCTGCCACCAGGGTGGCCAGCAGAATTTTGATTGCTGAGTCCCGGGTCAGCTGGGGGTGGATCACCGGATCCATATAGAAAAATTCAAAGGCATTGGCATAACCGGTCAGATCGATGCCGCCCTCAGCGAGCAGCATGACAATCAGTGATGCACTGAGATAACCCAGTACGGCACCGACAAATATCAGCAGTACCGCTTCAAACAGCAGCATCAAAAAGATGCGATGGGGTTGGGTGCCGATGGCGATCATCACCCCCAGCTCCTTCTGCCGTTCGTGTAGAGAGATCAGCATGGTATTGAGTATCTCCGTGAGTACCAGCAGGATCACCACAAACAGAATGATCAAACCATAGGCATCACTGAACTCCAGCCACTGTCTGACCATCGGATCGAGCTCCTGCCAGGGCATGATCTCGTAGACCTGTTCGGAGAGCTGCTGGACAAACAGCCGATAGAGGGTATCGGTCTGATCGTGATGATCGGCGCGGATCACAATATCGGTTACCGCCTGCTCCATCTGCAGCCACTGTTGGGCACCATCCAGTGAGATCAGCGCCAGGGTGCGATCGATCTGTGGCGCGCCGGTCTCGATGATGCCCCTCAGATAGAAGACCTCTGAGACCATCTCGCCGCTGGGGCGCTGGGTCATCAGGATTACCCGGTCTGACAATCCAGCGCCGAGATTCTGTGCCACCGTCTTGCCCAGCAGAAGATCCTTGTTCATACCCGGACGCAGCCACACGCCGGATGTGACGCTCTGATCCATGGAGGTTACCCAGGTCTCCTGTTCCGGGTCGGTGGCCATAATCTGTACCCCGCTGCTGCTGCCGCTGACCGAGGCCAGGCCCGAGGTGCGAATTCGTTGTGTCCAGCCGATGATCTCCGGATAGGTGTCCATGAAGCGGGATATGGCCTCAGGATCGGCGATGTTGTCACGCAGGTTCTGAGAAGACTCGAATCCCTTGGCATGGATCTGCAGGTGTCCGGTGAAGCTGAGGATAAAATTGGTTTTCATCTGACTCAACCAGCCATCGTTGAGGGCACTCAGCAGGGTCAGGGTGGCGATGCCGAACATCATGGTCAGCAGGGTGATGATGGTACGCCGGCGGTTACGGACCAGATTACGTACCGCCAGTGCTACATAGGTCAGAATGCCAAGTCGGCTAACCATTGCGGATCGCCTCCACTGGCTGCAGCAGACTGGCCCGCCAGGCCGGATAGATTCCGGAGAGGATTGAAGCCAGCAAAATGGCGCTGGCGGTAATACCCAGATGGTCCAGTTTCAATTGGGGGTAGATCAGCGGGTCGACATAGAACCTGGAGGTCGACCCCAGCAGTGTGGAGAGGTCGATACCGATCGTGCCGGTCAGCAGAATGATCAGGGAGCCGAGCAGGGTGCCGAGCAGGATACCGATGATGCCGATCGTCACTGCTTCCACCACGATCAGAAAGGCGATCTGGCGACGGCTTGTGCCGATTGCCATCAGAATGCCGAACTCCCGGGTCCGGTCCAGCATGGAGAGCAGCAGAGTATTCAGCTCTCCCGCCAATACGATGAACAGTACGATGCCGAGAAACAGATAGAGAAAGCCGTTATGCAGGGTTACCCACTCTTTCATCACCGGAAACATGCTGTACCAGGGCATGATCTCCAGCTGCTGGCCTGTCAGTTCATCGTTCAGGCTGGTCACCAGACCAGGCAGTCGCTGTTCATCCACCTTGATGACGAAGGTGGTGACCTGTCCTTGCAGGTCGACCATCTCCTGCAGGGTGGCCAGACTGGTGATCGCCATGCCGCTGTCGAGACCCATTTCACCACTGGTGATGATACCGACCAGGGTGAAGGATTCGGCAATCATGGCGCCGTAGCGGTCGTAACCGATCATGATCACTTCATCACCCAGCCGGACCTGCAGGTTGTTTGCCGTGGTGGCGCCCAGAATCAGCGCGTAGCTCTCATCCGGTTGGAGAAAGCGTCCAATGCCGATTCTGCTCTCCAGTTCGGTGACCTTGGGTTCATTCAGCGGGTCCATACCGATCAGCATCACCCCCTGGGTGGTATGGTCCGATGCGGCCAGGCCAAAGGTATCCAGGCGTTGGCTGTATCTTGTAATACCCTGCCGTTCCAGGGCTTCACTGATCTGTTGCGGGTTGTCGATTGTCAGGGCGAGATCCGGTTGCTGAAAAAATCCCTGCCGGTGTATCTGCAGGGTACCGATGATGGCATTCTGGAAGTTACCCAGCATGTTGCGATGCAGCCCCTCATTGAAACCCCATAGGAAAATCAATGAAGCGAGTCCCAGGGCAATGGCGCCGGAGGTCAGCAAGGTGCGTCTCGGATGGCCGAGCAGATTGCGTATTGCAACCCTGGCAAGGTGGGCAGTGAGCTGTGATTTTGCGTCGGTCATCCAAAACCTGATCTTGGTTAATTGTCGGCCACAGCCGCTCAGCCGGATTCTACTTTGCCTGCATCGGCGTGAAGAGCTGGGAATCCAGGGCCAGGTCGAATTGGATCGACTCCAGGGTGATGACTGTACGCTTGCCCTCCCCGTCATCGGGCTGCATGGTCCAGCGTGTGGGTATGACACGCCCACCCATTTCTGCGATCTGGTCGAATACCATCAGGCGTTTTACCTGTTTCCGGCAATGGTAGGCCATTTCGAGAGGGACACCGTCGCCGCGAATCTTCCGAACCAGCTTTTTCCAGGTCACGGTGGCTTCCGGCTCGGGGATCGATTGTATGGTGTAGATTGCCATCTCTCCCTCACCCTGGCGATCGATGATCTGATGGGTATGGCCATCGATCATGGCATCGGTGTCGAGCAGATCCTGGTTGTTGAAGTCCGAGCCCATCCATGGATCCTGCATCATGGCCGGTGAGATATTGATCTGACGGCGCAGTTTTGGCAGATACATGGAGAGGATGTTGTCGATCTTGAGAAATACCGTTCCCTTGGTCTTTCTGGGGGAAAGAATCTCCATACGGAAGCGCTTGTTATCCCGGTCGTCGTGGCTGCGAAAGGTCATTGTACGCTGCCACTCCGGTCGCACGATATCAATGCGGTACTCTGCCTGAGTGCCGCTGGAACGCATCAGTAGTTCTGATCTTTGTAACAGCTCAAGCGCCTGCTTTGAGGAGTCATCTGCCAGGCTTCCTGTGGCGATGAATATCAGCAGCCAAATTGTCTTGCTCAGTCGTGCCATGGGGAAAAACATACTCTGAAAGTAGGAAATGATTCAGTTCATTATAAGCATTTCATAATATATAGCCAGTGCAGGGCTGACCGATGGCTTTTCGTCAATGTCGTATTTATAGGTATAACTAACTGAATTTATATGGATTATTTCAGGTGATTCGAGAGGTAAAGAAGTGTTGCATGAACTGGCAGGTAAGGGTAAGGCGGGTTGTGTTCTGTTAGCTCAAGCCTGGCAGGTGGTTTGATTAGGGCTTATCTGCTGCTGTGCAGCCTGTTCATGGCCAGCTGCAGATCACCTTTGACGATCATCGGCAGGCTGTCGATCGCCTTGTCGATCGCCTGATCGATGGATGTTCTGTGCTCTTTGGAAGGGCGGCCAAGCACATAGTTGACCACCGCAGCCCGGTCATTCGGGTGATCGATACCGATACGCAGGCGATGAAACTCCCGTTTACCGAGAACGCTCATGATGTCCCTCAGGCCATTGTGTCCGGCATGTCCCCCGCCGGTTTTCAGTCGCGCCTGCCCAGGTTCCAGGTCCAACTCATCATGCACCACCAGGATTTCCTGGGGTTGGATGCGAAAATAGTTGGCCAGACTGGCGACCGCCTGTCCACTCCGGTTCATAAAAGTGGCTGGTTTTAGCAGCCGCACCTCTTCACCCTGCAGATTCAGTTTGCAGACCTGGCCGTGGTGTTTGGACTCTGTGCGAAAACTGAGATGGTGTTGCTCGGCGAGCTTATCCAACAGCCAGAAGCCGGCATTGTGACGGGTTTGTTCGTAATCGGGGCCTGGGTTTCCAAGACCTGCAATCAGACGGATGGGTTGGGATGCCATGGATAGGGGGGTGGGGTGGTTGTGAAGAGGGAGGCTTACGCCTCCCTCGGGAGCGGTTTTATTCAGCGCTCTCTTCACCATCTTCATCAGAAGATTCAGTAGGCTCATCCTCTTCACCCTTGTGGGTGGCGTGAATGGTCACTACGATCGGATCTTCATTACCCTCGTGGGTGATCAGGTCTACACCCTCTGGCAGGGTTATCTCTGAGGCATGCAGAACGGTACCCAGTTCAAGGTTGCCCAGATCGATCTCGATGAACTCTGGCAGGTCTTTAGGCAGACAGCTGATCTCCATATCGGTCATTACGTGGCTGGCCTGTCCGCCGGACTTGATGCCCGGGCAGGTTTCTTCGTTGATGAAGTGCAGCGGAACGTGCAGTCTGATCTTCTCATCAGCCTGTACGCGCTGAAAGTCCACATGCAGGATGAATGGTTTGGCCGGATGGCGCTGCAGATCCTTCAGCACCACGGTCTGATTTTTGCCACCCAGTTTCAGCTCAAGCAGATTGGAGTAGAAACCTTCATTCTCCAGTGAGTGGGCGATCTCGTTGTGCAGAACGGTGATCGGGGTTGGATCCTGATGCGCGCCATAGACGATGCCCGGAACCAGACCGGCGCGACGCAGGCGGCGGCTCGCACCTTTCCCTGTATCGCTCCGTGCTTCGGCGTTAACTTCAAAATTTGCAGACATGGTTATCTCCGTATCTGTTTAGGTCAAAAGGGATGTCGCTTTGCGACCAAGCGACACCACCGCTGAATTCAAGCGGACGCGCGATTCTATCAGGATTGGCCAGAATTTCCAGCCTTTTGGGGGTGTTTGCTCAGCCATTCGAGCCGCAAAGGGCGCAATTCACTGCCCAAAAACGCAAAACCCGATCTAGTTACAGGCTCTACTTGCGAAATTTAGCAGCGATTTGCGTCCATTTGCGGCAGGATTGTGAGATGGCCGGAGCTAATCGATAAACAGGGAACTGACCGATTCCTCGTTGGAGATCCGGCGCACGGTTTCGGCAAGCAGTTCGGCGATTGAAACCTGACGGATCACGTCGCACTGTTTGGCGTCTTCCGACAGGGGGATTGTATCGGTGACCACCAGCTCATCAAGCTTGGAGTTGCTGAGGTTGGTGACCGCTGGGCCGGAAAGCACCGGATGGGTACAGTAGGCGACCACTTTGGCGGCACCATGATCCTTCAGTGCATTGGCTGCCTGGCAGAGAGTGCCCGCGGTATCCACCAGATCATCGATGAGAACGCAGCTGCGACCCTCAACGTGGCCGATGATGTTCATCACCTTGGCCTCATTGGGTTGCGGGCGACGCTTGTCGATGATGGCGAGTTCGGCATCATCCAGACGCTTTGCCAGTGCCCGGGCTCTGACCACACCCCCCACATCGGGAGAGACTACCACGATATCCGGATGCTTCTGGCGCCAGACGTCACCGAGCAGGATCGGCGAGGCGTAGACATTGTCCACCGGGATGTCGAAAAAGCCCTGAATCTGATCCGCATGGAGATCGACCGTCAGTACCCGGTCGGCACCGGCGGTGGCAATCATCTTTGCCGCCAGTCTGGCGGTAATCGGTACTCTGGCGGAGCGGGGGCGGCGGTCCTGACGGGCGTAACCGAAATAGGGGATGACGGCGGTGATGCGATTGGCTGAAGACCAGCGCATGGCATCGATCATCACCAGCAGCTCCATCAGGTTTTCATTGGTCGGTGCTGAGGTGGATTGCACAATGAAAACATCCCGACCGCGGACATTCTCATGAATCTCGGCCATCACTTCCCCGTCACTGAAACGGCCAACCTGCATTTTACCCAGGGGGAGGTTGAGATGACTCACGATTCCGGCGGTGAGAGAGGGGTTGGCGTTACCCGAAAAGACCGTCATGGCAGTGGATGGCACGGTGCTAATCCTCAGTCGAGAAAATAGTTTGCAGAGAAATGGCTGGGGCGGCAGGATTCGAACCTACGAATGCTGGGATCAAAACCCAGTGCCTTACCGCTTGGCGACGCCCCAATTAACTCTTTTCCAGCTGGAACTGATCCAGTAGCGGGGAGCGGTTAAGCCCCCGGGCAACAAACCCCGTAAGATCGCTTGGTAGCCGATCAAGTACCTCGTTCGCCGCTCGCCGTTCGGCGAATTCTGCGAACAGGCAGGCCCCTGTTCCGGTCAGTCGCGCAACGGCATACTGACCAAGCCAATCCATCGCCTGCGCCACTTCCGGGTGGCGCCTTCTGACCACGGCTAGGCAGTCATTTTGGCTGTTACCCTCTAGAAAGGCGCGTATTTTGATCCTGGGGGAGTTGCGTGTCAAATCAGGTTGTCCGAATATTTCGGCGGTCGATACGTGGCAGGCTGGATTGAGTACCAAAAACCAGGGTTCCGGGAGTTTAATGTCAGTCATTTTATCCCCCACACCTTCCGCCCAAGCCGCCTGGCCATGGATGAAGATCGGCACATCGGCGCCCAGGGATCCGCCGAGCTGCATCAGCTGATCCTGGCCAAGACCAAGCCCCCACAAGTGGTTGAGGGCTACCAGAGTTGTGGCGGCATCGGAGCTGCCTCCCCCGAGCCCGCCCCCCATCGGCAGGATTTTGTGTAGGGTCAGCTCCACGCCTGAATCCGTCCCCGTGATCTGTTGCAGCATCTTTGCCGCGCGAAAACAGAGATTTTGTTGCTCAGGAACCTCGGGTAGCGGATTGGTGATGACGATTTGGCCATCTTGGCGATACTTGAAATCGAGCCGATCCTGTCGGTCGATGAACTGAAATACGGTTTGCAGATCGTGGTAGCCATCCTCGCGTCTGCCGACAATGCGCAGCATCAGATTCAGCTTTGCCGGTGCCGGACAGCTGAGGATCTCCAAGGGTGATTGAAGGGATCTGGTCACAGCTTACAACTTAGGTTGACGACTAGTTTTCAGCACCCAAACGCAACATGGCAGGCCGGATGAAGCGGTTGTCGGGTTCCCTCTCCAGAGCGGCCTTCCAGATTTCGAGGGCCCGTTCCTGCTCTCCCATCACCCACAGTACTTCGCCCAGGTGGGAAGCAATCTCAGCGTCGTTGCTGATCTCTGCGGCTTTCTCCAGGTGCTCCAGAGCGGCCGGCAGATTACCCAGGCGATACTCAACCCAACCCATGCTGTCGAGTACCGCCGGGCTTTCCGGCTTCAGAGCCAATGCCTGCGCAATGTACTCCCTGGCCTCCTGCAGGCGGTCAGTCTGATCAGCCAGGGTGTAGCCGAGGGCGTTCAGTGCATCGGCATGTTGTGGGTGGGTCTCGAGTATCTTACCCAGGTCCTGTTCAAGCAGATCGACCCGTTTCAGGTCTGCGGCATTGAGGCCCCTGGCATAGAGCAGGTCGATGTTGTCGTTGAACCGCTCGAGCGCCTTGCTGTAGACCTCATGGGCGGTGGCGTACTCTCTGGCTTCACGCAGCAGTTCGGCTTCGATCATGTAGAATTTCAGCTGATTGCGAGATTGATTCACTCTCAGGCGCTGCAGGGTCTCTCTGGCCTGTTTCAGGTTGCCTTGATCGGAGAGGATCTTGGCTATCCGTACCTGTGCGTCGGCCAGGTGTTTTCCCTCCACCCGGCTGTAGCGGTCCAGCGCCTGTTCGTAGGCTTCCTGCTCTTCAGCGATCGCCCCGAGATAGAAGTTGGCTTCATTTCTTTTTGCCCGGCTCTTGGTCAGGATTGACAGATACTGCTGTGCCTTGTCGTACTGATCAAGTTGCATGTAGATCATACCCAGAGAGAAGCTGAAATCGGTGTTGTCCGGGGCTTGTTGATTGAGTTCAAGAAACTGCTGCAGGGAGGCTTCGACCTGGTTTATCTCGAGCAGAATTCTGGCGTAGGCGTGTCTGAGTTTGATGTCACTCGGATATTTCTCGACCGACTGCTGGAGAAATTCAACACCCTGTTTCTCCTTTTTCATGGCAATCAGAGTATGGGCTCTCAATACCAGGCTCTGGGTGGAGCTGGGCTCCAGACTCAGGGATCGATCGGTGTATTCCAGGGCCAGTGCGCGTTGAGATGCCCGGTTGGCAACCAGGGCGAGGGCATAAAGTGCCGAGGAGGAATCCGTATCCTCAGGTACCAGCTGCTGCATCAACGCCAGTGCTTTCTCCGGGGAACCCGATTTCTCAGCGATCGCGGCAGCCTGTACATAGCCGGATTGACCATTGCGGTTTGCTATCTTGATAACCTGCTGTAGATGTGAGATCGCCTCATCCAGCTGGTTTGCCCTGATGTTGATTATGGCGGCGATTTGATAGGCCTTCAGCTCCTGTGGGTCGACATCGATCCAGAGACGGGCGGCTGTCAAGGCATTTTCCGGTTGATTGGCTTGCAGTGCCAGACTTGTGGCCCGTTCCGCTGAAAGGGGATCCCGCGACTCCCGGGCAACCTGCAAGGCGTGGTCGAACGCCATCGATTGTTCGCCACGTTGAGCGGCTATTTCACTGGCAAGCGTGTGGTAGACCAGGTCTGTGCTGAGTTCGTCTGCCGTTTTTCCGCTCTGAGCAGGTACTGGTTCGTTACCGTCCAGGCTGGTCGGCTCAGGCGATTTGAGTGTTGGGTTGCTGCCGCAGGCTGATAAGAGAAGCAGGCTAATAAGGGTAGCGGTTTTATTCATTCGGTTTGCTGTGTAATTAGTCGTACCTTGGTTTGGTCGATTTTGCTGTTTCAGATTCTGTCCCAGGATCTTAGATATTAACTTTATTATTGTAGTGGAATGGCTGGAAATTCTGCCAAAAGGGGGATCACGATCCATGCCATTGCCAGCTCTCCGATTGCCCAGTCGAGCCGCATTTTAGACGGCTCCGAAAGAGACACTACACTAACACCAATCCAATTAACATCAGTGGTAAGCCTGAATTCAGTACTGGTATTCTCAGTAGACAAAAAAATCTTTGAAATGTTAGTTGACTTTGGCAAGGCTTGGCGTCAGAATGCCCGGCTCTCGTTAGGAGGGGTTCCCGAGTGGCCAAAGGGATCAGACTGTAAATCTGACGGCTCAGCCTTCGGAGGTTCGAATCCTCCCCCCTCCACCAGATGTTGATGAGAAGAGGCGCTGTAGAGCGGCTTAGGAAACAATGCGGGGGACGCATTGGCCCGGAGGTTTTAGGTTGGTAGAGATCCTACCCACCCTCTCCACCAAGATGGAAATTGGTCGTGGTTGTTGGTGAGCGACGCGTTGCTTGGCTACGCGGGTGTAGTTCAATGGTAGAACTTCAGCCTTCCAAGCTGAATACGTGGGTTCGATTCCCATCACCCGCTCCAATATAATAGGCCAATTTCAAGATTGGCGTTGAGCGACGGTACTGTAAGGCAGTGTCGTCGTTTGTGTGTGCTGGAAGTCTGGCCATTGGTGGAAGGGACTGACAGTTAAAGAGTTTTTGCCCAGATAGCTCAGTTGGTAGAGCACACCCTTGGTAAGGGTGAGGTCGGCAGTTCAAATCTGCTTCTGGGCTCCAATAATTGAAAGGCGTGCGGAAGCGCGCGAATTTGTCTTTATACAATAGAGAACCTGGAGAACACTCATGTCCAAGGAAAAATTCGAACGCACAAAGCCGCATGTCAATGTGGGCACGATTGGTCACGTAGACCACGGCAAGACCACGCTGACGGCGGCCATCACAACAGTCCAGGCGTCCAAGTACGGTGGCGAGCAGCGCGCTTTTGACCAGATCGACAACGCCCCGGAAGAGAAAGAGCGTGGTATCACCATCGCGACTTCTCACGTGGAGTACGAGTCAGATACCCGTCACTACGCGCATGTGGACTGCCCGGGCCATGCTGACTACGTTAAGAACATGATCACTGGTGCGGCGCAGATGGACGGCGCGATCCTGGTGGTATCGGCGGCTGACGGCCCAATGCCTCAGACCCGTGAGCACATCCTGCTTTCGCGTCAGGTTGGCGTGCCTTACATCGTGGTCTACCTGAACAAGGCAGACATGGTGGATGACGAAGAGCTGCTGGAGCTGGTTGAGATGGAAGTGCGTGAGCTGCTGGACAGCTACGAATTTCCTGGAGACGACACCCCGATCATCGTGGGTTCTGCGCTGAAAGCGCTGGAAGGCGACACCTCTGAGATCGGCAGTCAGTCAATCGACAAGCTGGTCGAGGCGCTGGACACCTATATTCCGGAGCCGGAGCGTGCGGTAGACGGTGCTTTCCTGATGCCGATCGAGGACGTGTTCTCGATTTCAGGTCGCGGTACGGTGGTAACCGGTCGTGTTGAGCGTGGAGTGGTCAAGGTCGGAGAAGAGATCGAGATCGTTGGTATCAAAGAGACCACCAAGACCACCTGTACCGGTGTTGAGATGTTCCGCAAGCTGCTGGATCAGGGTGAAGCGGGAGACAACGTTGGTGTGCTGCTGCGTGGTACCAAGCGTGACGAAGTGGAGCGTGGTCAGGTACTGGCGCATCCGGGCACCATTACACCGCACACCCACTTTGAGTGTGAAGTGTATGTACTGAGCAAGGACGAGGGTGGCCGTCATACGCCATTCTTCAGTAACTACCGTCCGCAGTTCTACTTCCGTACCACCGACGTAACCGGTGCGTGTGACTTGCCGGAAGGCGTCGAGATGGTCATGCCGGGTGACAACGTGAAGATGACTGTGAAGTTGATTGCGCCGATCGCGATGGAAGAGGGTCTGCGTTTTGCGATCCGTGAAGGCGGTCGGACCGTGGGTGCCGGCGTGGTATCCAAAATTATCGAATAATCGATAACAGGACCGGCGGGGCTGGCCGGTGGTCAGCTCCGCTTTAAAATTTTCTAGGCCAATAGCTCAATTGGTAGAGCAGCGGTCTCCAAAACCGCAGGTTGGGGGTTCGATTCCCTCTTGGCCTGCCAAACAACCGGCAGTCAGAAATTATGAATGCGAAGTCCCAGGTGGAGGCATCAAGTCTCGATACCGTAAAGCTGATTATTGCGGTAGGGATAATCGTGGGCGCTATTCTCGGCTTTTACTATCTTGATGCCTATTCACAGCTGCTGCGTGTGCTCGGGCTGTTGGCGATGATGGGATTGGCAGCGTTGTTGGCCTACCAGACCGCAATGGGTAAGTCGGTGTGGGATTTTGCCTCGTCCGCCAAGATGGAGGTACGCAAAGTCGTTTGGCCGAGTCGCCAGGAGACGGTGCAGACCACGCTGATTGTATTCGTCATGGTGCTCTTCATGGGTGTCGTGCTGTGGCTGTTTGACATGATGCTTGGCGCCATATTGCGCGCCTTGACCGGGTCTGGTTAGGGAGTGGTGAGATGACCATGAGATGGTATGTTGTGCACGCCTATTCCGGCTTTGAGTCCCAGGTCCAGCGCTCCCTCAAGGAGCGCGTTGAGCGTTATGGGATGCAGGATAAATTTGGTGAGATTCTGGTCCCTACTGAAGAAGTGGTAGAGATGAGAGCCGGACAACAGCGTAAGAGTGAGCGGAAGTTTTTTCCCGGTTATGTGCTTGTCCAGATGGAGATGACCGATGAGACCTGGCACTTGGTGAAAGATGTGCCGAAAGTTATGGGATTTATCGGTGGCACCGGGGATCGTCCGGCGCCGATTTCTGAGAAAGAGGCAAACGCCATTCTGCAGCGTGTACAGGAAGGTGTTGAGAAGCCTCGTCCAAAGATTCTATTCGAGCCGGGTGAAGTGGTTCGGGTTACCGATGGGCCGTTCAACGACTTTACCGGTGTTGTCGAAGAGGTCGATTACGACAAGAGTCGTTTGAAGGTCTCGGTACTGATTTTTGGCCGTTCCACCCCTGTGGATCTGGAGTTCGGCCAGGTAGAGAAGGGCTGACGGTCCTTCATTTAGCGGGCCTCTGATTGCTGTTTGATCGGCAGTTGGAGGTTTTATTCTATTGATGGGGAGTCATGGTGAGAGCCCATGGCGTCAGCACCCGGAGAAGAGGTAAACATGGCTAAGAAAATAATGGCTTACATCAAGCTTCAAGTGAAGGCTGGTGAAGCGAATCCAAGTCCACCGGTTGGTCCTGCACTGGGTCAGCACGGTGTCAATATCATGGAATTCTGTAAGGCGTTCAACGCCAAGACCCAGAGTGTGGAAAAGGGTCTGCCGATTCCAGTGGTGATCACGGTCTATAACGATCGTTCGTTCAGTTTTATCACCAAGACTCCACCGGCTTCAGTGTTGCTGAAGAAGACCATGGGTCTGCCTAAAGGCAGCTCGACACCGAATACAGTCAAAGTTGGTACGGTAACCCGTAAGCAACTGGAAGAGATTGCGACCATCAAAATGCCTGACCTCACAGCTGCAGATATGGATGCGGCGGTACGCACCATAGCGGGTAGTGCTCGTCAGATGGGGCTGGAAGTAGAGGGGGTTGAATAATCATGGCTAAGTTGAGCAAGCGAGCAAAAGCGATTCGTGAGAAGGTTGAGCCCGGCAAGCTGCACGCAGCCGAAGATGCATTCAGCCTGTTGAAAGAGGTCTCTTCGATAAAATTCGGCGAGTCTGTGGATGTCAGTGTCAACCTGGGTGTTGATGCGCGTAAGTCCGATCAGGTTGTGCGTGGCGCCTCTGTGCTGCCCCATGGTACCGGTAAAACGGTACGTGTTGCGGTATTTGCACAAGGTGCTAATGCTGATGCAGCCAAAGAGGCTGGTGCCGATATTATCGGTTTTGAAGATCTGGCAGCAGACATCAAAGCCGGCAACATGAATTTTGATGTAGTGATTGCGTCTCCCGATGCGATGCGTGTGGTCGGTCAGCTGGGACAGATTCTCGGCCCCCGCGGCCTGATGCCTAACCCCAAAGTGGGTACCGTCACACCGAATGTGGCAGAGGCGGTACAAAACGCTAAAGCGGGCCAAGTGCGTTACCGTACTGACAAGGCAGGCATCATTCACTGTTCAATCGGCAAAGTCGATTTTGAACCGCAAAAACTGAAAGAGAACCTTGAGTCCCTGTTGGCTGCGCTGGTTAAAGCAAAACCGAGTTCAGCCAAGGGCGTCTATCTGAAGAAGATAACTGTCTCTTCAACCATGGGACCAGGTCTGATTTTGGATCAGGCAACTCTGAGCCTGTAACCGTATGAACACTGGGCATCACGCCGGATGGTGATGAAGCCCTTTTTGAACTTTGGGGTGCCGGAAATCCGGTGCTGTCAAAGACCGCAGGTGCATGGTTTTCATGCTTAATCCTGCCTGCGCAGATGGTGCGCCCCCAATCAGGAATTAACCTGGTGATGGCGTGCGTTAGGTTGCGACACTTAGGTGTCGTGTAGTGTGTATTGGGAAATGTGATATTTCCCCATTATCAGGAGGTGACGACTTTGGCACTCAATATTGAGCAAAAGAAAGCCATCGTTGCCGAAGTCAATGATGTGGCCAGTAGTGCACTGTCAGCTGTTGCAGCTGAATACCGTGGCCTGACTGTTGAGCAGATGACCCTGTTGCGTCGTGATGCGCGTAACAATGGTGTCTACCTGCGGGTAGTCAGAAACACCCTGGCCAAGCGTGCCGTAGAGGATACGGATTTTGCCTGTATGCAGGAAGGATTGACGGGTCCGTTGATCCTGGCCTTCTCGCAGGAAGACCCGGGTTCCGCTGCACGTGTCATTAAGGACTTTGCCAAGGAGCATAAGCTTCTCGAGGTCAAGATGGTATCCATCGGCGGCAAAATGCTTGCCCCGAGTGATATCGATACGCTGGCCAAGATGCCGACTTACGACCAGGCTATCAGCTTGCTGATGGCGGTCATGAAGGCGCCGATCGAGAAACTGGCCCGTACCGTCAACGAGGTACCTGGCAAGCTGGTCCGGACTGTGGCAGCGATCAAGGACGCCAAAGAGGCGGCCTGATCGGCTTTATCAAACACAAAGTTATCGTACAAAATTTTTTCAGGAGTTAAACAATGGCCGTTTCTAAAGAAGAGATTCTCGACGCAATTGCCGAAATGTCCGTGATGGACGTTGTCGGTCTGATCGAGGCAATGGAAGAGAAGTTTGGCGTATCCGCAGCTGCCGCTGTGGCCGCTGCACCTGCAGCCGCCGCTGGTGGTGATGCAGCCGCCGCTGAAGAGAAGACCGAATTCGACGTGGTACTGGCCGAGATCGGCGGCAACAAGATTGCTGTCATCAAAGCAGTTCGCGGCATGACCGGTCTTGGCCTCAAAGAGGCAAAAGAAGCTGTAGAAGGCGCACCTTCCACCTTGAAGGAAGGCGTCAGCAAGGAAGAGGCCGAAGAGGCCAAGAAGCAGCTTGAAGAGGCGGGCGCTAAAGCCGAGATCAAATAAGATTCTCGTCTCGATCGTCTGTAGACAAGCGCGGTTGAGGCTGGTGGCGTAATGCCACCGGCCTTTTCCCGCTTGCACAATGTGCTTTATAAGAGCGGTTCAGAGCTTAAACTGGATCGGTAGCTCTCTAAAGCAGGTTCCCTGAGCCAATAAGTCAGGAGACAGTTTGAAGCGATGGTGATTTCGGGGCGGTTTGCCCGGTCCTCATCGCAACCACCAAGCCTAAGACACTGAGGGATGGCAGCATGGCCTATTCTTTCACCGAAAAGAAGCGAATCCGTAAAGACTTCGGTAAACGACCCAGTATTCTGGATGTTCCGTTTTTACTTGCAACACAGATTGACTCCTATCGGAGCTTTCTTCAGGACGGTGTGGCATCCGATGATCGCCAGGAACTCGGGTTGCATGCCGCATTCAAGTCGGTAATGCCGATAACGAGTTATTCCGGCAACGCCGTTCTCGAATATGTGAACTACAAGCTTGGTGAGCCTGTATTCGACGTCAGGGAGTGTCAGCTGCGTGGTACCACCTACGCCGCGCCTCTGCGTGTATTGGTTCGCCTGGTCATCTATGACAAAGAGGCGCCGGCGGGCTCCAAAGTGGTCAAGGATATCCGTGAGCAGGAAGTCTATATGGGGGAACTGCCCCTGATGACCGATACCGGTACCTTCGTGATCAATGGTACCGAGCGGGTTATCGTCTCCCAGCTGCACCGTTCACCTGGTGTGTTCTTCGATCATGACCGGGGAAAGACACACTCATCGGGTAAGCTGCTGTTCTCTGCCCGGGTGATTCCCTATCGTGGTTCTTGGCTCGATTTCGAGTTCGATCCGAAAGACAACGTCTTCGTACGTATCGACCGTCGTCGCAAGCTGCCGGCCACCATTCTGCTGCGCGCCCTGGGTTACGAAACCGAAGAAATCCTCAGTATGTTCTTCGAGACCGACCGCTTCACTCTGACCAAGCGCACCCTGAAGCTGGATCTGGTGCCGGAAAGGCTGCGTGGCGAGACAGTCAGTTTCGATATCAAAACCGGCGACAAGGTACTTGTCGAAACCGGTCGACGCATCACCGCCCGCCATATTCGTGAGCTGGAAAAGGCAGGTGTCAACAAACTCGACGTACCGCGTGAGTTTGTCTATGGCAAGGTGCTGGCGCACAACGTGGTGGACAAAGAGACCGGTGAGCTGGTCGCTGAAGCCAACTCCGAGATCACCGAAGAGATTTTCGAGAAGTTGATCGAGAACGGTGTGAAGAAGCTGGAGACCCTGTTCACCAACGATCTGGATCACGGCCCCTTCGTATCGGAAACCTTGCGTATCGATCCGACCACCAATGAGCTTGAAGCCCAGGTCGAGATCTACAGAATGATGCGTCCTGGTGAGCCGCCAACCAAAGAGGCCGCGCAGAATCTGTTCAACAATCTGTTCTTCACGGCGGAAAGATACGATCTCTCTGCGGTTGGGCGGATGAAATTCAACCGTCGTCTGAGTCGTGATGATGAGACCGGTGAAGGCGTGCTCTCCAAAGAGGACATCGTCGATGTGCTCAACGAATTGATCAACATCCGTAACGGTAACGGTGTGGTGGACGATATCGATCACCTGGGTAACCGTCGTATCCGCTGTGTCGGTGAGATGGCGGAGAACCAGTTCCGGGTCGGTCTGGTGCGTGTCGAACGTGCCGTTAAAGAGCGTCTGACTCAGGCGGAATCCGAAGGCCTGATGCCACAGGAGATGATCAACGCGAAACCGGTATCGGCTGCCATCAAGGAGTTTTTCGGCTCCAGTCAGCTGTCCCAGTTCATGGATCAGAACAACCCGCTTTCAGAGGTTACCCACAAACGCCGGGTTTCAGCTCTCGGCCCGGGTGGTCTGGCCCGTGAGCGTGCCGGCTTTGAAGTGCGTGACGTCCATCCGACCCACTACGGTCGTGTCTGCCCGATCGAGACCCCTGAAGGGCCGAACATCGGTTTGATCAACTCTCTGGCGGTCTATTCGAGAACCAACCGTTTCGGCTTTCTCGAAACCCCATACCGTAAAGTGAACGATGGCAAGGTAACCGATCAGATCGATTATCTCTCTGCCATTGAAGAGGGGCGCTATGTCATTGCCCAGGCGAATGCCTCACTGGATGAGAAAGGATACCTGGCGGATGAGCTGGTCTCATCACGTTTCCAGAATGAGTTCACCCTCTCCTCGCCGGACAAGGTGCAGTATATAGACGTGTCACCGAAACAGATCGTCTCGGTTGCGGCCTCCCTGATCCCCTTCCTCGAGCACGATGATGCGAACCGCGCGTTGATGGGCTCCAACATGCAGCGTCAGGCAGTGCCGGTACTGCGTGCTGAAAAACCATTGGTGGGTACCGGCATCGAGCGTGTCGTGGCGGTTGACTCCGGTGTCACCGTAGTGGCCAAGCGTGGCGGCGTGATCGAATCGGTCGACGCGGCGCGTATCGTGGTGCGGGTCAACGATGATGAGACTGAAGCGGGCGAACCCGGTGTGGATATCTACAATCTGACCAAATACACCCGCTCCAACCAGAATACCTGCATCAACCAGCGTCCGCTGGTGAATGTGGATGATGTGATTGCCCGTGGCGATGTACTGGCCGACGGTCCCTCCACCGATCTGGGTGAGCTGGCCCTGGGACAGAACCTGCGGGTCGCGTTCATGCCCTGGAACGGTTACAACTTCGAGGATTCCATCCTCATCTCCGAACGTGTCGTGCAGGAGGATCGTTTCACCTCGATCCACATCGAAGAGATGACCTGTATGGCTCGGGATACCAAGCTGGGTCCTGAAGAGATCACCGGCGATATCCCGAATGTGGGTGAAGCCGCTCTCTCCAAACTGGACGAGTCGGGCATCATCTATATCGGTGCCGAGGTGCGCGAAGGCGACATCCTGGTGGGTAAGGTCACTCCCAAGGGTGAGTCACAGCTGACCCCGGAAGAGAAACTGCTCAGAGCGATCTTCGGTGAGAAGGCGTCTGATGTGAAAGACACTTCCCTGCGGGTCTCCTCGGGTATGGTCGGTACCGTGATCGACGTACAGGTCTTTACCCGTGATGGCGTCGAGAAAGATGCCCGCGCCCTGCAGATCGAGCAGGTGGAGCTGGACCGGGTACGCAAGGATCTGGACGATCAGCTGCGTATCATGGAAGACGACACCTTCCAGCGTGTGGAAAAGATGCTGATCGGCAAGGTGGTCGATGGCGGTCCCAGTCAGATCAAGGCGGGCACCAAAGTCACCAAATCCTATCTTGCGGAGCTGGAGCGGGATAAGTGGCTGGAGATCCGTCTGCGCAATGAAGAGTCTGCAGCACAGCTGGAGGCAATTGCCGAGCAGATCAGAGCCCAGCGTGAAACCTTCCGCGACAAGTTCGAAGAGAAGAAACGTAAACTGACCGCCGGAGACGATCTGGCGCCTGGCGTGCTGAAGATGGTCAAGGTCTATGTGGCAGTGAAACGTCGCATCCAGCCTGGCGATAAGATGGCGGGTCGTCATGGTAACAAGGGTGTTATCTCCACCATCGTGCCGGTTGAGGATATGCCTTTCGATGAGCATGGCGAACCGGTGGATATCGTACTCAACCCGCTCGGTGTACCTTCACGTATGAACGTCGGGCAGGTACTGGAGACCCATCTGGGTTTTGCCGCCAAGGGCGTTGGACGCCGTATCGGTGCGATGCTTGAGGCGCAGAGCAAAATGACGGAACTGCGCAAGTTCCTCGACAAGGTCTATAACACCAGCGGTAAAAAAGAGGATATCGACTCCTTTACCGACGAAGAGGTGGTCTCCATGTGCATGAACCTGAAGAAGGGTGTGCCGATGGCGACACCGGTATTCGATGGTGCCCATGAGAGCGAAGTCAAAGCGATGTTGAAACTGGCGGGTCTGCCGGAGAGCGGTCAGTGCAAACTGTTTGACGGGCGCACCGGTGACTCCTTCGAACGTGAGGTCACCGTGGGCTATATGTACATGCTGAAACTCAACCATCTGGTTGATGACAAGATGCACGCCCGTTCAACCGGTCCCTACAGCCTGGTTACTCAGCAGCCGCTGGGTGGTAAGGCGCAGTTCGGTGGTCAGCGCTTCGGTGAGATGGAGGTCTGGGCATTGGAGGCCTATGGTGCCGCCTATACCTTGCAGGAGATGCTCACGGTCAAGTCGGATGATGTCAATGGCCGTACCCGCATGTACAAGAACATCGTTGATGGTAACCATCAGATGGAAGCAGGCATGCCCGAGTCGTTCAACGTACTGGTCAAAGAGATCCGATCTCTGGCGATCAACATTGAACTGGAACAGGACTGAAGTACTGGCTCAGGTCAGTAACTGAATGCAGGAGAGACGATCTTGAAAGATCTACTGAATATTCTTAAGCAGCAGGGTCAGACTGAAGACTTCGATGCGATCCGCATCGGTTTGGCGTCACCGGACATGATCCGTTCCTGGTCCTACGGCGAAGTGAAGAAACCGGAGACCATCAACTACCGTACCTTCAAACCGGAACGGGATGGCCTGTTCTGCGCCAAGATCTTTGGTCCGGTGAGTGACTACGAGTGTCTGTGCGGTAAATACAAGCGCCTCAAGCACCGCGGTGTGGTGTGTGAGAAGTGTGGCGTTGAGGTTACCCTGGCGAAAGTGCGTCGTGAGCGTATGGGCCACATCGAACTGGCCAGCCCGGTTGCCCACATCTGGTTCCTCAAGTCCCTGCCATCGCGGATCGGTCTGTTGATGGACATGACTCTGCGGGATATCGAGCGTGTGCTCTATTTCGAATCCTTCGTGGTGGTCGATCCGGGCATGACACCGCTGGAGCGCGGTCAGCTGCTGACCGACGAACAGTATCTGGATGCCATCGAAGAGAATGGTGACGAGTTCGATGCGCGGATGGGTGCCGAAGCGGTCTATGAACTGCTGAAGACCATCGATATTCCGGAAGAGATCAAGCGACTGCGCGAAGAGATCGACGCTACCAACTCAGAGACCAAGATCAAGAAATTCACCAAGCGGCTGAAGCTGCTGGAGTCCCTGCAGGAGTCGGGTAACCGTCCTGAGTGGATGGTGATGACCGTTCTGCCGGTACTGCCCCCGGAGCTGCGTCCCCTGGTACCTCTGGATGGTGGCCGTTTCGCCACTTCCGACCTGAACGATCTCTATCGTCGGGTGATCAACCGTAACAATCGTCTGAAGCGTCTGCTCGACCTGAATGCGCCGGATATCATCGTGCGCAACGAAAAGCGTATGCTGCAGGAGTCTGTGGATGCGCTGCTCGACAACGGTCGTCGTGGTCGCGCCATCACCGGCACCAACCGACGTCCGCTGAAATCCCTGGCCGATATGATCAAGGGTAAGCAGGGTCGTTTCCGGCAGAATCTGTTGGGTAAGCGTGTCGACTACTCCGGTCGTTCGGTCATCGTGGTGGGTCCGACCCTCAAACTGCATCAGTGTGGTCTGCCGAAACGTATGGCACTGGAGCTGTTCAAGCCGTTCATCTTCAGCAAACTGCAGCTGCGTGGTCTGGCGACCACCATCAAAGCCGCGAAGAAGCTGGTCGAACGTGGATCAGGTGAGGTCTGGGATATCCTCGAAGAGGTTATCCGCGAACATCCGGTGATGCTGAATCGTGCGCCAACCCTGCACAGACTCGGTATCCAGGCATTTGAGCCGGTACTGATCGAAGGTAAGGCGATTCAGCTCCATCCGCTGGTCTGTACCGCATTCAACGCCGACTTCGACGGTGATCAGATGGCCGTTCACGTGCCTCTGTCGCTGGAAGCCCAGCTGGAAGCGCGCAGCCTGATGATGGCCACTAACAACATTCTCTCGCCGGCGAATGGTGATCCGATCATCGTACCTTCACAGGACGTGGTACTGGGTCTCTATTTCATGACCCGTGAGCGTATCAATGCCAAGGGAGAGGGCATGGTGTTTGCCGACGTGGCTGAAGCGAAGCGTGCCTATGAGGCGGGTTTTGCCGATCTGCAGGCTCGGGTCAAGGTGCGGATGAAAGAGACCGTGCTGGACGACGATGGCAACCTCTCCGAGGAGACCCGGGTCATCGACACCACGATTGGCCGTACCCTGGTCTACAGCATTGTGCCTGCCGGACTGCCCTTCAACCTGGTCGATCAGGCGATGGGTAAGAAGCAGATCTCGAATCTGATCAATGCCTGTTATCGCCAGCTCGGTCTGAAAGATACGGTTATCTTTGCCGACCAGCTGATGTACATGGGTTTTCGCTACGCCACCAAGGCGGCTGTCTCCTTCTGCTCCAACGACATGGTGGTGCCGGAAGAGAAGAGCGAAATCCTTGCTTCCGCCGAGTCGGAAGTCAAAGAGATCGAGAGTCAGTACACCTCCGGTCTGGTAACCAACGGTGAGCGCTACAACAAGGTGGTTGATATCTGGTCCCACACCAATGACCAGGTGGCCAAGGCGATGATGGGCAAACTGGGTAAGGAGATGGTGGTCGACCGGGAAGGTAATGAGGTCGAACAGGACTCTTTCAACTCGGTCTACATGATGGCCGATTCCGGTGCTCGTGGTTCCGCGGCCCAGATCAGACAGCTGGCCGGTATGCGTGGCCTGATGGCGAAACCCGACGGCTCCATCATCGAGACCCCAATCACAGCGAACTTCCGTGAAGGTCTGGACGTTCTGCAGTACTTCATCTCGACCCATGGTGCACGTAAAGGTCTGGCGGATACCGCACTGAAGACCGCCAACTCAGGTTATCTGACCCGTCGATTGGTTGACGTGGCCCAGGATATGGTGGTGCTTGAAGAGGACTGCGGTACCGAAGAGGGGCTGCTGATGCAGCCGATCATCGAGGGTGGCGACGTGGTCGAGCCCCTGAGAGAGCGGATACTGGGACGTGTCACCGCCGAGGCAGTGTACGCGCCAGGCGGTGATGAAGTGGTCTGCGAGGCTGGTGTGCTGCTGGATGAAAAGTGGATGGACAAGCTGGAGACCGCAGGTGTCGACCAGGTGGTGGTTCGCTCGGCGATCACCTGTAATGCCAAAGTTGGTGTCTGCGGCAAATGTTACGGCCGTGACCTGGCCCGTGGTCACCAGGTGAACATGGGCGAGTCTGTCGGCGTTATCGCCGCTCAGTCGATCGGTGAGCCCGGCACTCAGCTGACCATGCGTACCTTCCATATCGGTGGTGCTGCATCCCGTTCGGCTGCGGTCAATAACATTCAGGTGAAGGCGGCCGGTATGGTACGTCTGCACAACATCAAAACCGTGAAGCACTCGAGTGGTCATCTGGTGGCCACCTCCCGTTCCGGTGAGCTGACCATCGTCGATGAGGTCGGTCGTGAACGCGAGCGCTACAAGGTGCCTTACGGTGCCACCCTGCAGGTGGAAGACGGTACCGCAGTCGATGGCGGCCAGATTGTGGCCAACTGGGATCCCCACACCCATCCGGTTGTTACCGAGGTGGAGGGCGTGCTGCGCTTTGTCGACTTTGTTGACGGTGTTACCGTACAGAAGAAAACCGACGAGGTTACCGGTCTGAGTTCCCTGGAGGTCATCGATCCCAAACAGCGTCCGGCGGCGGGTAAGGATATTCGTCCAATGGTGAAACTGGTGGACGATAAGGAGAAAGACCTGAATATCGCAGGTACCGACATCCCCGCCCACTACTATCTGCCGGCGAATGCGGTGGTTAACGTACAGGATGGGGCGAATGTCGGCGTGGGTGATATTCTCGCCCGTATCCCGCAGGAGTCATCCAAGACCCGTGATATCACCGGTGGTCTGCCCCGGGTTGCCGATCTGTTTGAGGCGCGTAAGCCGAAAGATCCGGCGATTCTGGCGGAGGCGACCGGTACCGTCAGCTTCGGTAAGGACACCAAAGGTAAGCAGCGTCTGATCATCACCGATCCGGATGGTGAGCAGCACGAGGAGCTGATTCCCAAATGGCGCCACGTCAACGTGTTTGAGGGTGAGCAGGTGGTGAAAGGGGAGGTCATCTCCGATGGTGAGCTCAACCCCCATGACATTCTGCGCCTGAAAGGTGTTACCGATCTGGCGGAGTACCTGGTGAAAGAGATTCAGGACGTCTACCGTCTGCAGGGTGTAAAGATCAACGACAAGCACATCGAGGTGATCATACGCCAGATGCTGCGTAAGGTTGAAGTCTCCGCTTCCGGCGACAGCCGCTTCCTCAAGGGCGAGCAGGTGGAGCGCTCGATGCTATTGGAAGAGGCCGAGGCGCTACGTGCCGAAAGCAAGCACCCGGCACTCTACGATCCGCTGCTGCTGGGTATCACCAAGGCCTCGCTGGCGACCGAGTCGTTCATCTCGGCGGCCTCCTTCCAGGAGACCACCAGGGTTCTGACTGAAGCGGCTGTGAGAGGCCTGGGCGATCGACTCAACGGTCTGAAAGAGAACGTGATTGTCGGGCGTCTGATACCGTCCGGTACCGGTCTTTCGTACCACAATGAGCGCCGCCGCAGACGCCACGAGGAGACCGCTGAAGCCGATGCCAAGAACGAGCTGGTAGTGGAAGAGGTCGAACAGGCGTTCAAAGAGGCGCTCAACACCCCGGAGTCTGAATAGGTGTTGTGTAGGTGATATTACATACTCCTTGACATGGGGGGTGAGTGGGCATAGAATGCGCGCTCCTTAGGACAGGCCGGCCCTTGCCGGCCTGTCGTTTCTGATACTCAAAGCCCCTTTTAAGGTGTTGTTGAGTAAAGTTATTCAAACCTGAGAATGTATGAAGCCCGGGTGCTGCTTATATAAGGTGGCAAGGGGAAATGTTCTCCGGTTTTTTTTATGCAAAATAGCAAAGATGACGTCCCTGGAGACGGAATAGATGGCGACAATCAACCAGCTGGTGCGTAAGCCCAGAAAGAGAAAAGTCCAGAAGAGTAACGTACCGGCGCTGGAGGCCTGCCCACAACGCCGCGGTGTGTGTACACGTGTCTATACCACGACGCCTAAGAAGCCGAACTCGGCGCTGCGTAAGGTGGCTCGTGTCAGACTGACCAACGGCTACGAAGTCTCAAGCTACATTGGTGGTGAGGGGCATAACCTGCAGGAGCACTCTGTGGTGTTGATTCGTGGTGGTCGTGTCAAGGACTTGCCAGGTGTTCGCTATCACGTAGTGCGCGGTAGTCTCGATACCTCCGGTGTTGAGAAGCGGCGTCAGGGTCGCTCCAAGTACGGCGCGAAGCGGCCAAAAGGCTAAGGTCTGCGGATCTAACATATTCAACAGGTTTGAGATAGAGCAATGCCAAGAAGACGAGTTGCAGCACGGCGTGAAGCCCTGCCGGATCCCAAGTACGGGAGTGAGCTACTGGCCAAATTCATCAATATGGTGATGCAGGACGGTAAGAAGTCAGTCGCCGAAAAGATTCTATACGGTGCGTTGGACAGCGTGGTCGAGAAGCGTGGCGGTGCGCCGTTGGAGCTGCTCGAGACGGCACTTGAGAATGTCCGTCCGCTGGTCGAGGTAAAGTCCCGCCGTGTTGGTGGCGCTACCTACCAGGTGCCTGTGGAGGTTCGTCCTAACCGCCGTAACTCTCTGGCAATGCGTTGGTTGATTGAAGCATCCCGCAAGCGCAGCGAGAAGTCGATGGCTTATCGCCTGGCTGGTGAGTTGCTCGACGCGTCGGAAAACAAAGGTGCGGCCGTCAAGAAGAAGGATGATACGCATCGTATGGCGGAGGCCAACAAGGCATTCTCACACTATCGCTGGTAAGCGGTCGTTTAACCCTTAACTTTTTAGCTCTTTAAAAACAGGTTTGTAACGTGGCACGGAAAACTCCTATCGAGCGCTATCGCAATATCGGTATCATGGCGCATATCGATGCTGGTAAGACGACGACAACTGAGCGTGTGCTCTACTATACTGGTGTCTCCCACAAGATTGGTGAGGTGCACGATGGTGCAGCTACCATGGACTGGATGGAGCAGGAGCAAGAGCGCGGTATCACCATTACCTCGGCTGCCACGACCTGTTTCTGGAGCGGCATGGCTCAGCAATTCCCTGAGCATCGTTTCAATATTATCGACACCCCCGGACACGTGGACTTCACCATTGAGGTGGAGCGTTCCCTGCGTGTGCTCGACGGCGCGGTATTCGTACTCTGCGCTGTTGGCGGTGTTGAACCTCAGTCCGAGACTGTCTGGCGTCAAGCCAATAAATACAATGTTCCTCGCATGGCCTTCGTCAACAAGATGGACCGCATGGGTGCTGATTTCTTCCGTGTGGTTGAGCAGCTGAAAGAGCGCCTGGGCGCCAACGCCGTGCCGATTCAGGTGCCGGTGGGTGCGGAAGAGGGCTTCAAAGGTCTGATCGATCTGGTGAAGATGAAGTCGGTCGTGTGGAGCGAGGAGAATATGGGCGTAGAGTTTGAATACGTCGATATCCCTGCTGATTTGCAAGATACCTGTAACGAGTGGCGCGAGCACATGGTCGAGGCTGCTGCGGAAGGTAATGATGAGCTGATGGAAAAGTACCTCGAAGAGGGTGACCTCTCTGAAGAGGAGATCCTTGAGGGCTTGAGAATCCGTACCCTGAAGCTGGAGATCATTCCGGTGACCTGTGGATCAGCGTTCAAGAACAAAGGTGTTCAGGCCGTTCTCGACAAGATCATCGAGCTGATGCCGTCACCTGTGGATGTGCCTGCGATTACCGGTATTCTTGATGATGCTGAAGGTACTGAAGAAGAGCGTCCTTCAGATGATAGCGCACCTTTCTCTGCATTGGCTTTCAAGATAGCCACCGACCCCTTCGTTGGAACGCTTACCTTTTTCAGAGCCTATTCGGGTGTACTGAAATCTGGTGACCACGTCTATAACCCGGTTAAGGGTAAGAAAGAGCGTGTCGGTCGTATTCTGCAGATGCACTCCAACTCTCGTGAAGAGATCAAGGAAGTGCTGGCTGGTGATATCGCCGCTGCGGTAGGTCTGAAAGACGTCACTACCGGTGATACCCTCTGCGCCCTAGACAAGCCAATTACGCTGGAGCGTATGGAGTTCCCTGAGCCGGTTATCTCTGTTGCGGTTGAGCCGAAAACAAAAAGTGACCAGGAGAAGATGGGTATCGCACTCTCCAAGCTGGCTCAGGAAGATCCCTCTTTCCGCGTCAGCTCAGACGAAGAGTCTGGTCAAACCATTATCTCCGGTATGGGTGAGCTGCATCTCGACATTATCGTCGATCGTATGCGTCGCGAGTTCAAGGTTGAAGCGAATGTTGGTGCGCCTCAGGTGGCCTATCGCGAAACCATCCGCAGATCCATCGAGCAGGAAGGCAAGTTTGTACGTCAGTCCGGTGGTCGTGGTCAGTTTGGTCATGTCTACCTGAAGATCGAGCCGCAAGAGGCTGGTGAAGGTTATGAATTCGTCAACCAGATCGTTGGTGGTGTGGTGCCGCGTGAGTACATTCCGGCTGTAGATAAAGGTATTCAGGAAGCCATGGGTAACGGTGTTATCGCCGGTTACCCGGTGGTGGATGTCAAGGTCACGCTTTACGACGGTTCTTACCATGATGTCGACTCAAGCGAAATGGCCTTTAAGATTGCAGGTTCTATGTGCTTCAAAGAGGGTGCGGCGAGAGCCAAGCCGGTACTGCTGGAGCCAGTCATGAAAGTTGAGGTTACAACACCTGAGGAATACATGGGTGATGTCATGGGTGATCTCAACAGTCGTCGCGGAATCGTGCAGGGTATGGATGATGCACCTGCCGGTCGCCAGATCAGAGCTGAAGTTCCACTGTCAGAGATGTTCGGTTACGCAACCGATCTGCGCTCGGCCACTCAGGGTCGCGCCAACTACAGCATGGAATTCGGTAAATATGCAGAGGTGCCGGCCAGCATTGCCGACGCCGTAATCAAGAAACAGTAACGGGTATAGGGGTAGCACTGTGTCCAAGGAAAAATTCGAACGCACAAAGCCGCATGTCAATGTGGGCACGATTGGTCACGTAGACCACGGCAAGACCACGCTGACGGCGGCCATCACAACAGTCCAGGCGTCCAAGTACGGTGGCGAGCAGCGCGCTTTTGACCAGATCGACAACGCCCCGGAAGAGAAAGAGCGTGGTATCACCATCGCGACTTCTCACGTGGAGTACGAGTCAGATACCCGTCACTACGCGCATGTGGACTGCCCGGGCCATGCTGACTACGTTAAGAACATGATCACTGGTGCGGCGCAGATGGACGGCGCGATCCTGGTGGTATCGGCGGCTGACGGCCCAATGCCTCAGACCCGTGAGCACATCCTGCTTTCGCGTCAGGTTGGCGTGCCTTACATCGTGGTCTACCTGAACAAGGCAGACATGGTGGATGACGAAGAGCTGCTGGAGCTGGTTGAGATGGAAGTGCGTGAGCTGCTGGACAGCTACGAATTTCCTGGAGACGACACCCCGATCATCGTGGGTTCTGCGCTGAAAGCGCTGGAAGGCGACACCTCTGAGATCGGCAGTCAGTCAATCGACAAGCTGGTCGAGGCGCTGGACACCTATATTCCGGAGCCGGAGCGTGCGGTAGACGGTGCTTTCCTGATGCCGATCGAGGACGTGTTCTCGATTTCAGGTCGCGGTACGGTGGTAACCGGTCGTGTTGAGCGTGGAGTGGTCAAGGTCGGAGAAGAGATCGAGATCGTTGGTATCAAAGAGACCACCAAGACCACCTGTACCGGTGTTGAGATGTTCCGCAAGCTGCTGGATCAGGGTGAAGCGGGAGACAACGTTGGTGTGCTGCTGCGTGGTACCAAGCGTGACGAAGTGGAGCGTGGTCAGGTACTGGCGCATCCGGGCACCATTACACCGCACACCCACTTTGAGTGTGAAGTGTATGTACTGAGCAAGGACGAGGGTGGCCGTCATACGCCATTCTTCAGTAACTACCGTCCGCAGTTCTACTTCCGTACCACCGACGTAACCGGTGCGTGTGACTTGCCGGAAGGCGTCGAGATGGTCATGCCGGGTGACAACGTGAAGATGACTGTGAAGTTGATTGCGCCGATCGCGATGGAAGAGGGTCTGCGTTTTGCGATCCGTGAAGGCGGTCGGACCGTGGGTGCCGGCGTGGTATCCAAAATTATCGAGTAAGAGATAATGGCTAACCAGAGAATACGAATTCGTCTCAAAGCATTTGATCATCGACTGATTGATCAATCTGCCCGTGAGATTGTGGAAACCGCTAAGCGGACCGGTGCACACATCCGTGGCCCGATTCCACTGCCGACTAAAAATGAGCGTTACACCATTCTGATTTCACCGCACGTCAACAAAGACGCCCGTGATCAGTATGAAATCCGCACCCACAAGCGTCTGCTCGATATCGTTGAGCCGACCGACAAGACTGTGGATGCGCTGATGAAGCTCGATTTGGCTGCCGGCGTAGACGTGCAGATCAAACTGAACTGAGGTTAAGAACGATGGCGATTGGAGTAGTCGGCCGCAAGGCAGGAATGACCCGAGTATTTACCGAACAGGGTGATTCCGTGCCTGTAACGGTAATTGAGGTTGAACCCAACCGTGTGACTCAGCTGAAGAACGACGATACCGATGGGTATCTGGCGATTCAGGTTACTACCGGTGCTCGCAAGGCGTCACGGGTCAGTAAACCGGCTGCCGGACACTATGCGAAAGCGGGTGTTGAGGCTGGTCGCAAGATGGTGGAGTTTCGCGCTGAAACCGCTGATGTCGAAGGCATCGAAGTGGGTAGCGAGATCAAAGCTGACCTGTTCGAAGCCGGACAGATCGTGGATGTTCGCGGTCAGTCGCAGGGTAAGGGTTTTCAGGGTGGCGTAAAGCGTCATAACTTTCGCACCCAGGATGCGACACATGGTAACTCCTTGTCTCATCGTGCCCCGGGTTCGATCGGACAGTGTCAGACACCAGGTCGTGTATTCAAAGGTAAGAAAATGGCCGGTCACATGGGTGCCGCTCAGCGCTGCCAGCAGAACCTTGAGGTTGTGCGCGTCGATGCAGAGCGCAACCTGATCCTGGTGAAAGGTTCAGTGCCTGGTTCCAGAGGTGGTGACGTGATTGTCACACCTGCTGTGAAGATGAAGAATAAAGGGTGACAGTAATGGATCTCAACGTAAAAACAGCCGCCGGCGCTCAGACAATACAAGTGTCTGATGACGTGTTTGGCGCAGAGTACAAGCAGTCGCTGATTCATCAGGTGGTAACTGCCTATATGTCTGCTGCACGTTCCGGTACCAAAGCGCAAAAGAATCGCGCTGCAGTTCAGGGCGGTGGTGCCAAGCCTTTCCGTCAGAAGGGTACTGGTCGCGCACGTGCCGGTACCAGCCGCAGCCCGATCTGGCGTAGTGGTGGTGTTAATTTTGCAGCTACCCCGCGCAGCTACGAGCAGAAGATCAACCGCAAGATGTACCGTGGTGCGATCCGCTCCATACTGTCGGAACTCAACCGGCAGGAGAGACTGGTGGTGGTCGATGAGATCAGCATCTCTCAACCAAAGACCAAAGAGTTGGTTGGTAAACTGAAGGACATGGAGCTGAAAGATGTCCTGGTGGTATCAGAAAACCCTGATGAAAACCTCTATCTGGCCTCGCGCAATCTGTATGGCGTGGATGTGCGAGATGTAGAGGAGATCGATCCGGTGAGCCTGGTTGCTTACGAGCATGTTCTGGTCACCGAAAGTGCGGTCAAAAAACTTGAGGAGCGTCTGGCATGAACAGCGAACGTCTGATGAAGGTTCTTCTGAGCCCTCTGGTTTCGGAAAAGAGCAGTATCGTTGCAGACCAAAACGATCAATACACCTTTCGGGTCACCAAGGATGCGACCAAGCGTGAGATTGCGAAAGCGGTCGAGAAGCTGTTCGAGGTTGAGGTCGAGCGTGTCCAGGTGGTGAATGTCAAAGGCAAGCAAAAGCGTTTTGGCGCTGTCAATGGCAAACGTTCCGACTGGAAAAAAGCATATGTACGTCTCAAGGCTGGAAGCGAAATCGATTTCGCTGCCGGTGCATGAGCAAGTAATACAGGATTGGGATAATGGCAGTCGTTAAAACTAAACCGACCTCTGCAGGCCGCCGATTTGTGGTCAAGGTTGTCGATGCGGAGCTGCACAAAGGTGCGCCTTATGGCCCGCTGCTGGCAAAGAAGAGCAAAAGTGGTGGTCGTAACAACAACGGTCGTATAACCACTCGTCATCGTGGCGGTGGTCACAAGCAGCGCTATCGTATTATCGACTTCAAGCGCAATAAGGAGAATATCCCGGCGGTTGTTGAACGTCTGGAATACGATCCAAACCGTACTGCAAGACTTGCCTTGATCCGCTATGCGGATGGTGAGCGCAGTTACATTATCGCACCGAACAATCTGCATGTTGGCGACAGTGTTGAGTCTGGTAGCGCTGCAGCGATCAAGACGGGCAACTGTCTGCCATTGCGCAACATGCCACTGGGTTCAGTTGTTCACTGTATCGAAATGAAGCCGGGCAAAGGTGCTCAGATGGCCCGCTCAGCAGGTGCTGCTGTACAGCTGGTAGCCCGCGAAGGTGAATATGCCACCCTGCGTCTACGCTCTGGCGAGATGCGTAAAGTACCTGCAGACTGTCGCGCGGTAATTGGTGAAGTCTCCAATTCCGAGCACAACCTGCGCTCACTGGGTAAAGCTGGCGCCAAACGCTGGAAGGGTGTACGCCCGACCGTCCGTGGTGTCGCCATGAACCCGGTTGATCATCCTCACGGTGGTGGTGAAGGACGTACCTCTGGTGGACGTCATCCTGTATCGCCATGGGGTACGCCAACCAAGGGCTATAAGACCCGCACCAACAAGCGCACGAACAAGATGATTGTTCGTCGCAGAAACCGTAAATAGATAATTAGGGGTTAGAGTCGTGCCACGTTCAGTCAGAAAAGGCCCATTCATTGACCACCATCTGGTAAAGAAGGTGGACGAAGCGGTAGCCCAGAACAACAAGCGTCCTATCAAAACCTGGTCACGCCGATCTGTCGTGTTTCCAGAGATGGTGGGTTTAACCATCGCTGTGCACAACGGTAAGGTTCATGTACCTGTTCTGGTCTCGGAAAACATGGTCGGACACAAACTGGGTGAGTTTGCGTTGACCCGCACCTATCGCGGCCACGCTGCAGATAGAAAGTCGAAGTAGAGGTATTAACGATGCAGACAACAGCAAAGTTACGCCACGCTCGTCTAGCAGCTCAGAAAGGCCGCTTGGTTGCTGATCAGATTCGCGGACTGCCGGTTGAGCAGGCGCTGGACATTCTGTCATTCAGCAAGAAGAAAGGCGCGGTATTGGTGAAGAAGGTTCTTGAGTCAGCCATCGCCAATGCCGAGCATAATGACGGTGCGGATATCGACGAGCTGAAGGTTGCCGCCGTCAGTGTTGACGAAGGGCCAACCATGAAGCGTATTCGTGCTCGCGCCAAAGGTCGGGCATCCAGAATTCTCAAGCGGACCAGTCACATCAATGTGACTGTCGCCGAAAAGTAATAGGCAAGAGAGGCCGATATGGGTCAGAAAGTACATCCAACCGGGATACGTCTTGGCATTGTTAAAGACTGGACGTCCAAGTGGTACGCAGATTCGAAAGAGTACGCAACACTGCTAAACAATGATCTTGTAGTGCGTGACTACCTGAAAAAGAGACTGTCGCAAGCCTCTGTCAGCCGCATTCAGATCGATCGTCCGGCCAACAATGCCCACATCACTGTTCACACCGCCCGTCCAGGCCTGGTGATCGGTAAGAAAGGCGAAGATATCGATGCATTGAGATCCGAAGTCTCTGCGATGATGGGTATTCCGGTACACATGAGTATCGAGGAAATCCGTAAGCCTGAACTTGATGCGCAGCTGGTTGGCGAGAGTATCGCTCAGCAGCTCGAGCGTCGCGTCATGTTTCGTCGGGCCATGAAGCGTGCTGTTCAGAACGCCATGCGTCTGGGCGCTGAGGGTATCAAGGTCCACATCAGTGGTCGTTTGAATGGCGCTGAAATCGCCCGTTCAGAGTGGTATCGCGAAGGTCGTGTACCGCTGCATACCCTGCGTGCTGACATTGATTATGGTTTTGCTGAAGCCAATACCACTTACGGCATCATCGGTGTCAAGGTATGGGTCTTCAAAGGTGAAGTTTTCGGTGATCGCGAGGAAGTTGAGGTTGAGACCAAGTCCGCTTCCGCACCGAGTAAGAGGTCTTAAGTCATGCTACAGCCAAAACGGACAAAATTTCGCAAACAGCACAAAGGACGCAATCGTGGCCTGGCGTTTGCCGGTAGCTCGGTCTCCTTTGGTGAGTATGGTCTGAAGTCGACTGGCCGGGGCCGTATTACTGCACGCCAGATCGAAGCCGCGCGTCGTGCGATCACCCGTCATGTAAAACGTGGTGGTAAGATCTGGATTCGCGTGTTCCCCGATAAGCCGATTACCAAGAAGCCTCTCGAAGTGCGTCAGGGTAAAGGTAAGGGTAACGTGGAGTACTGGGTTGCTCAGGTTCAGCCGGGACGCATGCTCTACGAAATCGAGGGCATTTCCGAAGAGCTGGCGCGTGAAGCATTCGCACTGGCATCTGCCAAGCTGCCTGTCGCGACTACTTTCGTGAAACGGACGGTAATGTAATGAAAGCATCTGAGATTAGAGAAAAGTCACAGCAAGAGTTGACCACTACTCTGGATGAACTCTTGAAAGAGCAGTTTAACCTGCGCATGCAACGGGGTACCGGACAGCTTGCACGTCCCTCCCGTATGAATGAAGTACGTAAAGACATCGCGCGGATCAAGACTGTGATGAATGAACAGAAGTCAGGTGACGCATCATGAGTGAGCAACAGGCATCAAACCGTACGCTGATTGGCCAGGTGGTCAGTAATGCGATGGATAAAACTATCACCGTTACCGTCGAGCGACGCGTAAAGCACCCCGTATACGGGAAGTTCATGAAGCGTTCCACCAAAGTGCACGCACATGACGAAGCGAACGAGTGTCACTCCGGTGATACCGTAATGGTAGAGCAGTGCCGTCCTCTGTCGAAGAGCAAGACCTGGCGTCTGGTGAAGGTACTGGAGCGTGCAAGCTGATCGATCAGCTTGTACCAATCGTAACTATTTGGAATTAGGGCAATACCATGATTCAGATGCAGACTAACCTAAGCGTTGCTGACAACAGCGGTGCAAAGCGGGTTCAGTGCATAAAGGTGCTCGGTGGTTCGCACCGTCGCTATGCCGGTGTTGGCGACATTGTGAAAGTCAGTGTCAAAGATGCGATCCCCAGGGGTAAAGTTAAGAAGGGCGACGTCTACAACGCCGTTGTTGTACGTACTAAGAAAGGCGTTCGTCGGCCTGATGGCTCGGTGATTCGTTTTGATTCCAATGCTGCGGTTCTGTTGAACAGCGCCCTGCAGCCCATTGGTACACGTATCTTCGGCCCGGTTACCCGTGAATTAAGGAGCGAGCGGTTTATGAAAATAATTTCGCTTGCACCTGAAGTTTTGTGAGGCAGCACTAATGGCAAGCAAAATCAGAAAAGGTGACGAGGTAATCGTCATAAGCGGCAAAGACAAGGGTAAGCGTGGTACTGTTGTCAAGATGATGGAAGACGACCGTCTGGTGGTCGAAAACGTCAACATGGCTAAAAAACACACCAAGCCAAATCCGAACCGGGGTGAACCTGGCGGTATCCTGGACAAGGAGATGCCTCTGCACATCTCCAATGTGGCTTTGTATAACCCGGCAACCGATAAGGCTGACCGTGTTGGTTTCAAAATTCTCGAAGACGGCAAAAAGGTTCGGGTGTTCAAATCCAACCAAGAAGTCGTCGATATTTGAGGCATGATGAGAGATGGCTAGGTTACAGCAATATTACAGTGAAACTGTTATCAAGGATCTGATGGACAAGTTTCAATTCGACAGCATCATGGAAGTGCCGAAAATTACCAAGATCACCCTCAATATGGGTGTTGGTGAGGCAATCGGCGATAAGAAGGTGCTGGAGCATGCGGTTGGTGACATGGAGAAGATTGCCGGTCAAAAGGCAGTCATTACCCATGCAAGAAAATCAATTGCCGGTTTTAAAGTCCGTGAGGGATGGCCGATCGGTTGTAAAGTGACTCTGCGCAGAGAGCGTATGTATGAGTTTCTTGATCGACTGATCAATATCTCGATTCCCCGTATTCGTGATTTCCGTGGTTTGAGCAACAAATCTTTTGATGGCCGCGGCAACTACTCGATGGGCGTTAAAGAACAGATTATGTTTCCTGAGATCGATTACGACAAAATCGACGCACTGCGTGGTCTGGATATCACCATCACCACCACTGCGCGTACCGATGAAGAGGGTCGTGCGCTCTTGGAAGCCTTCAAGTTTCCTTTTAAGAACTGAGTTTAATATGGCAAAGAAAAGCATGATCGCACGGGAAACCAAGCGTGCACGGACTGTCTCCAGGTTTGCAGCGAAGCGCGCTGCCCTGAAAGCTGTGATCAAAAATCCGAACAGCAGCTTTGAAGAGATCGAGCAGGCGGTAGGCAAATTGCAGAAATTGCCCCGGGATGCGAGCCCGTCACGCCGACAGAATCGCTGTCAGGTTACCGGTCGTCCCCATGGCGTCTACCGTAAATTCGGCTTATGCAGAAACAAACTGCGTGAAGCAGCAATGAGAGGTGATGTACCAGGACTTGTTAAAGCAAGCTGGTAACAGTATAATCCTGCGCCCTTACCCGAGTGCCCCGGGCATTCGGTTGTTCAATCAATAGGTATCGCGCCAAAAAGGCGGACTGACCTTAGGAGCTCATTATGAGTATGTCAGATCCCATCGCGGATATGCTCACACGCATCCGCAATGGCCAGGCAGCGAAGAAAACGACTGTCGAACTGCCTTCTTCCAAACAGAAGGTAGCCATTGCCAACCTTCTGAAAAACGAAGGCTACATCCAAGAAGTTTCCGTAAATGAGAATGGCGCCAAACCTACCCTGGTTTTGGAGCTTCGCTATTTTCAGGGTCGTCCCGTTATCGATCTCATCAAACGGATAAGCCGTCCAGGACTGCGTGTCTATAAAGGCAGAGATGAACTGCCGAAGGTACGCGCCGGCCTCGGCGTTGCGATTATCTCCACATCCAAAGGTGTGATGACAGACCGTGCGGCACGTGAACTCGGCCAGGGCGGTGAAGTCATCGCCTATGTCGCCTAAGGAGGGATGAGCAATGTCTCGAGTAGCAAAAAGCCCTATCGCATTGCCTTCAGGCACCAGCGTAAAGATGGCGGATCAGTCGATCTCCATCAAAGGTCCTAAAGGTGAAATGGCGCTCAACCTGCACCCCGATGTGGCTGTCAATGAAGAGGACAGCCAGCTGAAAATCGCTCCCAAGAGCGAGAGTAAAGCAGCCTGGGCCATGGCCGGCACTTTCCGTGCACTGGTCAACAACATGGTTCACGGTGTCAATCAGGGTTTTGAGAAAAAATTACAGCTGGTTGGTGTTGGTTATCGTGCCCAAGGTGGTGGTAAATCACTGAATCTAAACCTTGGTTTCTCCCACCCGATTGATTATCCGGTTCCTGAGGGAATCACCATCGCTACCCCGTCCCCGACTGAGATCGTGGTCAGTGGCAGCGACAAGCAACGTGTTGGTCAGGTTGCCGCTGAGATTCGCGCGTTCCGTCCACCTGAACCCTATAAGGGTAAGGGTGTCAGATACGCCGACGAATATGTGGCGCGTAAAGAAGCCAAGAAGAAATAGGTAGAACGATGGACAAGAAACAATCACGTATGCGCCGCGGGCGCCGTACCAGAGCTAAGATTCGGGAGCTGGGCGTTCATCGTCTCTCGATTCACCGTACACCTCGCCATATTTACGCTCAGGTCATCAGTCCTGACGGTTCCAGTGTGTTGGCCAGTGCCTCGACTCTGGACAAGGATGTAAAAGGTGAGATCAACGGCGAGGCCAGCGGTAACGCCAAGGCTGCCTCCGTTGTTGGCAAACTGGTCGCCGAGCGGGCAAAAACCGCCGGTATCGAAAATGTGGCCTTTGATCGTTCGGGTTTCCGTTACCACGGTCGGGTTAAGGCCCTCGCTGAAGCGGCTCGCGAAGCCGGTCTTCAATTTTAAAGGTTTAGGATTATGGCAAATTTTAATGCAAAACCTGAGGGTGATGAGTTACTTGAGAAACTCGTCAATGTTAACCGTGTAGCCAAGGTGGTCAAAGGTGGCCGTCAGTTCGGTTTCTCTGCGTTGACCGTGGTCGGTGACGGCAAGGGCCGAGTCGGTTTCGGTACCGGTAAAGCACGCGAAGTGCCGGTCGCCATCCAGAAAGCGATGGAGACAGCTCGCAAGAACATGGTCTCCGTTAAGCTCGATGGGGCTACCCTTCAGTATCCTCTGGTTGGTCGTCATGGTGCTGCCAAGGTCTTCATGCAGCCCGCATCGGAAGGTACCGGTATCATTGCCGGTGGTGCGATGCGTGCGGTATTCGAAGTGCTCGGCGTACAGAACGTACTGGCCAAATGTATCGGCACCAACAATCCGATGAATGTGGTGCGTGCGACCATCAATGGTCTGAATGAAATGGCCGACGCTGAATCGGTTGCCCTGAAACGGGGCAAAAGCGTCGAAGATATCCTGGGGTAAGTCATGGCTGATAAGAAGATGATGCGGGTCAAGCTGGTGCGTAGCACAAGCGGTCGCCTTGCAAGCCATCAAGCATGTGTAAGAGGTCTGGGTCTGCGTCGTATGCATCACGAAGTGGATGTGGAAGACACTCCTTGCACTCGCGGTATGGTGAACAAGGTCAGTTACATGGTTAAGGTAGTGGAGGCTTAAGATGAAATTGAATACTCTCCAGCCTGCTGCGGGAAGCAAAACCACGCGTAAACGTGTCGGTCGCGGTATCGGCAGTGGATTAGGCAAAACCTGTGGACGCGGCCATAAAGGTCAGAAGTCCCGTTCCGGCGGTTTTCACAAAGTCGGTTTCGAAGGTGGTCAGATGCCACTGCAGCGCCGTCTGCCGAAGATCGGTTTCACCTCACGCGTCTCTATGGTATCCGCCCAGGTTCGTCTGGGTGAGCTGGCCAAAGTCGAAGGCGACGTTGTCGATCTGGATGCCCTGAAGAAGGCGAATTTGATCACTCGCGATATAAAGCGGGCTAAGATCTTCCTTTCCGGGGAGATCGATCGTGCAGTTACTGTGAAAGGTATCGCCCTGACCAAGGGTGCAAAAGCCGCTGTCGAAGCAGCTGGCGGTAAGGTCGAATAAATTATGGCCAACCAAGGTGCAATGATGGGTGCTCTGGGCGGTATGGGTCAGCTGACTGAATTACGTCAGCGTCTGCTGTTTGTCGCCGGTGCATTACTGGTATTCCGAATCGGTACATTCATTCCTGTACCCGGTGTGAATCCAGTGGCATTGGCTGCCCTGTTTGAGCAGGCCCAGGGTTCGATCCTGGATATGTTCAACATGTTTTCCGGTGGCGCACTGGAACGAGCCAGTATCTTTGCACTTGGCATCATGCCCTATATCTCGGCGTCGATTATTATGCAGTTGATGTCGGCTGTGATACCGACCCTTGAGCAGCTGAAGAAAGAGGGTGAGTCCGGTCGAAGAAAGATCACTCAGTACACCCGCTACGGCACAGTGGTACTGGCAACCTTTCAGGCGGTCGGTATCTCCATTGCGCTGCAGAGCCAGACAGTCGGTGGTGAAACCATCGTGGTTCATCAGGGAATGGGCTTCGTCGTTACCGCGGCGGTATCCCTGGTAACCGGTACCATGTTTCTGATGTGGCTCGGCGAGCAGATCACTGAACGTGGCATCGGTAACGGTATCTCGTTGATTATTTTTGCCGGTATCGTCGCCGGATTGCCTTCCGCTATCGGTGGTACTCTGGAACTGGCCCGTACCGGTGAGCTGAATGCGCTGACTATTCTGTTCCTGTTCGTACTGGCGATTGCAGTTACCGCATTCGTTGTCTTTGTCGAGCGTGGGCAACGCCGTATAACCATCAACTATGCCAAGCGTCAGCAGGGCCGTCGGATGCTGGCGGCGCAGAGTACTCATCTGCCACTGAAACTGAACATGGCTGGTGTAATCCCACCGATTTTCGCTTCCAGTATCATTCTCTTCCCGGCAACTCTGGGGCAGTGGTTTGGTAATACTGAAGGGACTCGCTGGATACAGGACATCTTCGCCAAGTTATCGCCTGGTGAACCTGTCTATGTCATGGCCTATGCGGCGGCGATCATCTTTTTCTGTTTTTTCTATACTGCGTTGGTCTTCAACTCTCGTGACACCGCAGATAATTTGAAAAGATCCGGAGCATTTATTCCAGGGATCCGGCCTGGTGAACAGACCGCCAAATACATCGATGGCGTGATGTCCAGGCTCACCATGGCGGGTGCCATTTATATCACCCTGGTATGTCTGCTTCCCGAATTCCTGATAGTTGGTTGGAATGTGCCTTTCTACTTCGGTGGCACATCACTGCTGATTATCGTTGTGGTAGTGATGGACTTTATGGCCCAGGTACAAGCGCACCTGATGTCACACCAATATGACGGCTTGATGAAAAAAGCCAACCTGAAAGGCAGTGGTGGCGGATTGCTACGCTGATCTGACCGAATCTGAATTGGAGTCTGAAAAATGAAAGTGCGTGCATCTGTTAAAAAAATCTGCCGCAATTGTAAGATTGTTCGCCGTAATGGTGTAGTACGGGTGATCTGTAAAGAGGGTCGCCACAAGCAGCGTCAGGGTTAACCTGGCAATCAAAATAATGGGGTGACGGCTTGCTAGAGGCTGTTGCCTGAGGTATTATTGTGCGTTTCCCTTCGGAATAATTCCAGGGGTTACTTTAGGAGATTAGAAAGATGGCTCGAATTGCAGGAGTCAACATTCCGGATCGAAAACATGCGGTTATCGCATTGACCTCTATCTATGGTATCGGCCGCTCTACGGCTGGCGATATCTGTAAAGAGGCTGGTATTGAGCCCAATATCAAGATCCAGGAGCTGAGTGAAGACCAGATTGAGTCCATTCGCGGCATCGTGGCCCGTTTCACAACGGAAGGCGACCTGCGACGTGAGATCTCCATGAACATCAAACGTCTGATGGACCTGGGTTGTAATCGCGGCATTCGTCATCGCCGTGGTCTGCCTCTACGTGGACAGCGTACGCGCACCAATGCCCGTACCCGCAAAGGTCCTCGTCGTCCAATCAAACGTTAATCAACTTTAAATCGAATCTGTAGGTACAGAAGATGGCAAAACCCAGCAGCCGTGCCAAGAAGAAGGTAAGAAAGAGCGTCACCGATGGTGTTGCGCACATTCATGCCTCTTTCAATAATACCATCATCACCATAACCGACCGTCAAGGTAATGCTCTTGCGTGGGCGACAGCCGGTGGTTCAGGTTTTCGTGGTTCCAGAAAAAGCACTCCGTTCGCAGCACAGGTGGCTGCCGATCGTGTCGGTCAGATGGTTAAGGAATACGGCGTCAAGAATCTGGATGTCAACGTCAAAGGTCCCGGACCAGGCCGTGAGTCTGCCGTAAGATCCTTGAACAATGCCGGTTTCAAAATTACCAGCATCTCTGACGTGACACCGATTCCCCATAACGGTTGTCGTCCTCCTAAAAAGCGCCGCGTATAAACACTGGAGTTATTGAATCATGGCAAGGTACATCGGACCAAAATGTAAGCTGAGCCGTCGGGAAGGCACAGATCTCTTTCTCAAGAGTCGCGTGCGTTCGCTTGACTCCAAGTGCAACATGGAGAAAGTACCCGGACAAGCTGGCGACCGCCGTCGTCGCGTCTCGGATTATGGACTGCAGCTGCGTGAAAAGCAGAAAGTACGTCGTATCTATGGCGTCATGGAGAAGCAGTTCCGTAACTACTACAAAGCGGCTGCGCAGAACAAAGGTGCAACCGGTGAAAACCTGCTGCAACTGCTTGAGACCCGTCTCGACAACATCGTCTATCGTATGGGTTTTGGTTCGACTCGTGCAGAAGCTCGTCAGCTGGTCAGCCACAAGGCAATTGAAGTTAACGGCAAGATCGTCAATGTACCTTCCTTCAAAGTGACTGCTGAAGATGAAGTCTCCATACGTGAGAAGGCTAAAAAGCAGGTACGTATTCAGGGAGCACTCGAACTGCAGGGTCAGTATGGTTTCGTGGATTGGGTAGAAGTCGATCCTAAAGCGATGAAGGGTAAGCTGAAGCGTATCCCGGATCGTTCCGATCTTTCTGCTGAAATTAACGAACAACTGGTCGTTGAGCTCTACTCCAAGTAAGCCTTGACGAGGGAAAATATATGACCGAAAGCGTTACGGAATTCCTGAAGCCGCGTATTGTCAACGTGCAGCCGATCACAGCCACTCGCGCCAAAGTGACTCTCGAGCCACTGGAGAGAGGTTTTGGTCATACGCTCGGTAACGCCTTGCGCCGCATCCTGCTCTCATCGATGCCAGGTAGTGCGATAACAGAAGTCGAAATCGCTGATGTTTTGCACGAGTACACCACCATTGAAGGTGTGCAGGAAGATGTTCTGGATATTCTGCTCAATCTGAAGCAGGTTGCCCTGATCATGCATACCCGTGATGAAGCAACTCTGAAGCTGCAGAAAAAGGGTCCCGGTCAGGTCTTCGCCAGTGACATCGCACTTGATCACGACGTGGAAGTGGCTAACCCTGATCATGTGATCGCTACACTGACTAAGTCAGGCGAGATCAACATGACTCTGAACGTGCATCGTGGCCGTGGCTATCACCCTGCTGCTGCCCGTCAGGGATCCGCAGGTGATGAGCGTCCGATCGGCATGTTGCAGGTTGATGCCTCATTCAGTCCGATCCGTGAAGTGGCCTACAGTGTGGAAGCCGCCCGTGTTGAGCAGAACACTGGCCTGGATCGTCTGGTGATCGAGCTGGAGACCAATGGTACGATCGATCCTGAAGAGGCGATCAGACGTTCTGCAAGCATCTTGCGTGATCAGCTCTCGGTGTTTGTCGACCTTGAAGCTGAGGCTGCAGAATCTGTGGCAGAGCCGGAAGAGCCAGCAATCGATCCGATTCTGCTGCGTCCGGTAGACGATCTGGAATTGACCGTTCGTTCTGCAAACTGCCTGAAGGCAGAGAATATTTTTCTTATCGGTGATCTGATTCAGAGAACCGAAGTGGAACTGCTCAAGACACCTAACTTGGGTAAGAAGTCACTGACTGAGATTAAGGATGTGCTCGCACGTCGTGGTCTGTCACTGGGTATGCGCCTGGAACACTGGCCACCAGAGAACATCGAGGAGCAACTTGCCCATTGAGGCAGGTCGCTATTAACCGTTAAACAATTTTGAATTTGGGAAAGTCGACTCATGCGTCATCGCAAATCAGGACGGCAGCTAAATCGTAACAGCAGCCACAGGAATGCCATGTTCAGAAACATGGCGGTCTCTTTGATCAATCATGAGTTGATCAAAACGACTGTGCCTAAGGCAAAAGAGCTTCGTCGTGTAGCTGAGCCGCTCATCACCATGTCCAAGACAGACAACGTTGCAAAACGTCGTCTCGCCTTCTCACGCCTGCGTGACAAGTCAGCGGTCGGCAAGCTCTTCGCTGAGCTGGGCCCAAGATACCAGGAACGTCCCGGTGGCTATGTGCGTATTCTGAAGTGTGGCTATCGTCCAGGTGACAAGGCGCCAATGGCCTATGTGGAGCTGGTTGACCGTCCGATTGACGAGTCCGTTGCTGAGGAAGAAGAGGTCGCTACTGAAGAGTAACGGCTGAGCTACTGGCAACAGAGTTGAAAAACCCACGCTGAAAAGCGTGGGTTTTTTTGTGTCCGCTGCTTACTCAACAGAATTAACCGCCAATCAGCGCAAAATGGCGTGAATACAACTCACATTGTGGTGACTATTTGCGTAGATTCGCGGTGATTGGAGGCTAATCTCTTAGGTCTAGCTTGAATGGCACTTACTTAAGCATTAAAACGCATTGCAACTCGTTTTATCAAAGAGTTTTGGTGGGGCATGGCCCCACCCTACACCATGAATTCAAGCGTAGGGTGAGGCCATGCCCTACCAAATAGTGCTTAAGTAAGACCATTCAGGTCTAGCCCGACTACTTCAGCTAATTTGCTTATGAGAGCTACTTTTTTATGGTCTTCATGAGGTCATTCAGATCAACAGTGCTTGTTCCAGGCTCTGATGGTTTCTCTGAATGTTGAAATATCCGATGGCCATTGATCATGCCGGATATATCGGATCCACTACCGCTGAGATCGTGGGCAAAAACCGCAAGGATATGCAGCAGACTGAACCAGGCAATGATCACATAGGTCAGGTAGTGCAGGTCAGCCATGACGATACCAAAGAGAAATTGCTGTTCATTGAGCAGTGCGTAACCACTGATCAGGCTGAGTAACAGAATAAAGAACAACCCGATATAGATGGGTCCCCATAATGGATTGTGGCTAAACCAGTTGGGCAGTGGTGCCTTCCCCAGGGTCAGATAGTATTTGGCAACCTGCCAGGCCTGAGACAAGCGGTGGGCATCCGGCTCGCAATCACTGATATGGTCTGTTCCTTTGCCAAGCAGCAACAGGTAGAGCCTGATCAGAAAGCCGGGAAGCAGAAATGCGCCAAACAGGTAGTGAAGATCCTGGTTCATGGCGCTCTGAGTGGTCTGGATGGAAAGGAGATAACCACTGCCGATCAGGCCCAGTGTGGAGATCCCAATCAGCCAGTGGGAAATCCTGAGCCATCGGCTCCAGACGGAAACACGGGTTACACTACTCTTTTGCATGGTTACTCCGAGCGGGACTGGATCAATCTGATATCTTACGCTGGATGGCTACTCTAGATTGATCCTTTTGGTAAGGTTATTTGGTGGCGCTAAAGTGGAAATCGACTCATTTGAGCACGGCTTGTGCTCTGCAACATTTAACAGGCCCTAGTATGATTGGACAGAAGCCTGCTTTACATTGATAAATAACATGTTACGCCAAAGAAAGAGTAAACGGGAAAAGCGTGAAGCCAGGGATCAGGCGCTGCTGCGCTATACCAAGCAACGTCAGCGCAACCTATTGGCCAAACCGGGCGTCAATGACTTTATTCTGGTTCTGGACCATATGAAGGCGGGATTCAATGTGGCCAAGATATTTCGCAGTGCTGAAGCTTTTGGTGCTGCCGAGGTCCATCTGATCGATATCGGTCCATTCGATCCCTCTCCGGGTAAAGGGGCCTTCAAAAAGGTGCCGGCGAAGTTTTACGACAGTTTCGAGCAGAGCTATCAGGAGCTGGTCAAGCGGGATTACAAGATTGTGGCGTTAAGCGGTGATTGTGAGCACCTGTCGACAGAGTCCCTTCTGGATCGCAGGACCGCCTTCGTGCTGGGGCATGAGGAGTGGGGGCACAGTTTTGAAATGAGCGACTACCCAGACATCAGCTGTCTGGCGATACCGCAGTTCGGTCAGGTTGAGAGTCTGAATGTGGCTGTCGCCGCCTCAATCATGATGTATGAGTACGTACGCCAACACCCCTCGAGATAAGCGACTCGATGAATGTCTGAGGGTAGTTGTTATTAGCCAGACGACTTATCAGTCGGGTAGCTCAACACCTTTCGTGGAAAGAACTGTTACGACGATGGCTGTCAGTGCAGCGAGTAATAACCAAGACATAGGTTGCCTCCTCTTTTGTCTTGAACCGGTACATTGCCGGTTGATTTATATCGTGTCGTTAAGACTAGGGTATTAAATTCGTCTGTACTGTGACTTTTAACTTATTTGTATTAAAGAAAGCTTAAAAAAGGTGAGACTTTGTTCACAAAATTTTACGCTCTAGATTCTTTCAGTGCTTGTCTGGATGCGCTGGTGCCTTGCTTATATTAGGAAGATCGCAGCAAGATAGCGTGAAATGGCGTTAATTTAGTTCAAGATAGGCTCTGTTTGCCAATGAACATGATGGTAGGAGGACGTTCGGTTCCAATCTTAATTCGGGAGAGACTGGCCGTGCCAATGGAGAAGCGGTACATGGAACCCAGCGGCGCATCCAGCAGATTGGCCAAGATGGAACGAATCACCCCGGCATGGGTGATCAGCAGGATATGTTGACCCGAATTCTCTCTCACCGCCTGGTTGTAGGCCTGGACGACCCTTTGGCTGAAGCTTTCCAATGGCTCGGCGTTCTGCGGGCGATGCCCTATGGGGTCGTGATAAAATCGCTTCATCTGATGTGGGTCCTGGGCGCGCAGCTGATCCCCGGAAAAGCCCTCCCAGTGACCAAATCCCACCTCCTTGAGTCGGTCGTCATATGAGAGAGTAATGTCCATTTGATCGCTGAGTTCAGCTGCAAATGCGGCGCAGCGTATGAGCGGTGAGCTGATGATGGTCTGCCATGGCCGCTGCCCGGATACCGCATCACGCATCTCCTGCCAGCCGGTGCCACTCAGAGGGTCATCGATCTGTCCCCGATAGCGTCTACCCCCGACGGGTTCACCGTGACGTAACAGATCAATGGTGGTTGTCTCACTCATCGGCGGTAAACAGGCAATCAGATCAGGCCGGTAAAGGTGAGAAAGGCGAGGATCACCAGAAAAACGATCAGACTTCTCCAGATCAAAGCCATGGCGGCTTTCGGCAGGTAGGTGTAGAGATGGGCTCCGGCGTAGGCTTCATCCAGCAGCGTGGTCAGACGCATGGCGCCGCTTCCGGTGCAGATCAGGGTGCCAGCGTTACTGTCGCTGAATTCACTCTGCCGGCTCTCCTGGTAGCTTCTCCAGCCATACAACGCATCCTCAAAACTGCCGGCGATGGCATAGCAAAAGGCGGTGATTCTGGCAGGTAGCCAGTCCAGGATGATGACCAATTGCCTGGTGTTGAGTTTGAAATCGATATCCTGTGCGGCCTGGTCCGATTGAGGCATCCATGTCGCCAGTCGATAGAGCATGGCGCCGAGCGGGCCGAGTAGGATGAACCAGAAAAGCACCGCCACCGTTCTGCGGTTTGCTTGTTGCAGCGCCGCTTCAGCAACAGCCTGTGAGCGGGCAGGCTCGCTGGTGGGTGGCTCATCTTCGATGATCTCCAGGGCGATCTGCCTCGCTTCACCGTCATCGGCTTCAGCCGTCTCGACATACTGGTTGATCTGGCTGTCCAGATCCTGTGGTCCCAGGGCGTAGAGCAATACCCCGATGGATAACAGCAGGCTGGGCAGACCCAGCAAACTGTCGGCAAACAGATGTTGCAGCGCTGCGATTGCCAGCAGGGGTGGGAGCAGCAGCAACAGCAGGCCTATGATGCCCTGCTGCATCCATTCAGGCAGGTTTTGCTGTTGGTGCCACTGACAATATCTGGTGAACCAGCGATTGCTTCTCAGGTGGCTGTGCTCAAGTAAAAATCGCTCTGCTATCAGGCAGATAAGAATGATCGTCAATGTCATCGCGAAAGTTTCACCGAATCAGCCGCAAGTTTCAACCTGGAATCCGCAGTTGGGCAGGGTGAAGTGTGCGCTTGTGGGAGGGCAGGGCAAGGCGCAACGACGCGCAATAGCCCGCTATTGCAAGGCGTTGCAACGCCGCTATGAGCCGCCACAAGCGTGCAATTTGCCCTGTAGCGTGACTCACCCAGCGAGGGATGCCCTTTATCGAACACTTTTTTCATCTCATTCAACAGCTTAGTAACAGAATGGAGCGGTCACCCGCAGAATCTAGGTTCAAGTTATCCCTGGCGGTTCATCTCGGTGTCATTGATGGTTGTCTGCACCGATCTGCAGAGATGGCCCGCATTTTTTATTCAGCATGGAATATCCGTACTTTCACTCAAGAATGCAATAAGCGGAAGTACTTTTGCCAATCGAACATCGGACCGGGATCGGTCTTACGTCCAGGGGCAATTGTCGCGTGACTGGTGATCCGCTCCTGAGTGATGTTCGGATAGATTGCCATGATCTGTCGGGTCGCCTTCACCAGGCTGGCGTATTGGGCATCCGTGAAGGCTTGCTCATCACTGCCTTCCAGTTCGATACCGATGGAGAAGTCGTTGCAGCATTCGCGCCCGCAATAGTTGGATTTGCCGGCATGCCAGGCCCGATGGTGCAGGGGGACGTATTGCACCTGGGAACCGTCCCGTCGGATCAGCAGATGGCAGGATACTTTGAGACTGCTGATTTCCTGGAAGTACGGATGGGCATCCGCATCCAGGCGGTTCATGAACAGATCATCAATCCAATCACCGCCGAACTCCCCCGGTGGGAGACTGATGCTGTGGATCACCAGCAGGTCAATGTCGCAATCGGCGGGGCGCTGATCCTGGTTTGCGGAGTTATGGAACAGAGCGCCGTCGAGTAGGCCGGTCTGTTTGGGCTTCAAGATTTATCCGCAGCAGACGGAAAACCTTTCAGAACCATATCGGTATAACTGACGATACCGATCACTTCGCCATCCTCCACCACCGGCGCCCGGTTGAGTTCAAAGCGGCCAAACAGTCTGGCGCAGTAGCGGATATCCATGTCAGCAGCCACCGTGAAGGCAGGTTTGCTCATGATCTCGTAGATATTCACCCGTTCCGGAGCCCGGTCTTTTGCCAATACCTGTCGTGCGATATCCGATAGGGTGACGATACCGAATTCATCGTTTTGATCGCGCTTCTTCACGATCAGTGACTTGGTTTCCACGTGGCTCATCTTCTCCAGGGCACTTTCAACGGTATCCATCCCTTCAACCAAATCAAAATCATTTTTCATTACGTCTCGGACTCGGACTAGTTTACGATCGGTCATAATTCCTCCTCGACCACTTGTGAAAGTGAAGCTATCTGATGGCTGACACCGACAGCATCCTCGATGTCGATCTGAAAGGCGATGCCACTGCCTGACTGGTTATCAAATTCTCCGGCCTCGGAGATCTTTTCCAGAATCGTCCGGCTCAGATGCTCCTCCACCAGCAGCAGTAGAACATCCCGTTGGGTATCCAGGGTCAGGCCGAGGAAGGTTTTCGACTGCTCGATACCTTCACCCCGTGCATGGTTGATGACGGTTGAACCTGTGGCTCCGGCGGAGCGCGCAGCCTCAAGCACTTTTTCCGTAGTGCTGTCTTCTACCAGGGCGATGATGAGTTTGAAGTGCATCTCAATACCTCGTGTGAATCATTAACGACTGCGCCACTCACTGAGCTGGGCGTAAGCCATAACGGACATGATGGGAAACAGACTGGCAAAGGCGATCAGACCAAAGCCGTCAATCAGTGGATTACGTCCAGGTATGTTACTGGACAGGCCAATACCGAGAGCAGCGACCAAAGGAACGGTCACTGTGGAGGTGGTTACGCCACCGGAATCGTATGCCAGGGCGATGATGGTACGGGGGGCGACCATGGTTTGAAAAATCACCACCACATAGCCGGCGATGATGTACCAGTGCAGGGGTGTACCGGTGATGATCCGATAACTGCCGAGGGAAATGCCGATCGCGACCCCGATGGCCACGGCAATCCTCAAGCCCCATTGACTGATCGCCCCGGCGGATACCTGGTTGGCCTTGATTGCAACAGCAATCAGGGAAGGCTCCGCAATGGTGGTGGAAAAGCCGATACTGGCGGCAAACAGATAGACCCAGAAGTAGTGATGCCACTGAACAGTCTCTCCGGTAGTCGGGACATTCAGCAGCTCAGGTGAGGTGAGCTGGCTTGCCATCAGTTCACCCAAGGGGAAGAGGGCAAGATCAAGACCCTCAAGAAACAGCGCCAGGCCGAATAGCACCATCAGGAATCCAACACCTATCTCCTTGGCATTTTTCAGTGGCCTGCGTAGTACGAAGATCTGGAAGCCGAACAGGATCGCGGCAATCGGCAGGATGTCCAGCACAGTGCCTACCAGGATATTAAGAAAGTGGATGATACCTTCAGTCATAACATGATTCCGTAGAACATGACGAATATCATTGGTGTCAGGGAGGCAAATGCAATCAGACCGAACCCATCCGTCATCGGATTGCGCCCTTTGATACTGGAGGCCAGGCCCACCCCGAGTGCTGTCACCAGGGGAACGGTCACGGTGGATGTTGTGACACCCCCTGAGTCATAGGCGATACCGATGATCTCTTTGGGTGCAAAGGCGGTCATGATCACGACACCGATATAGCCGCCGATGATCAGATACTGCACCGGCCAGCCTTTGACGATCCTCAGGACACCCAGCACGATGGCGAATCCTACCGAAAGGGCCACGGTATAGCGGAGTCCCTGGGCATATTCGTGCATGGCCTCTATGGAATCATCGATCATGCCACCGTTTGCCGCAATTTTTGCCGCCTCCTCAGCAATCTTGATCAGCGCGGGTTCGGCCACTGTGGTGCCGAATCCAAGCGCAAAGGCAAATAACAGGAGCCAGCTGAGACTGCCTTTGCGGGCAAAGTTCCAGGCCATCGTCTCACCGAGGGGGAAGAGACCCAGGTTCAGGCCTTCGATGAACAAGCTCAGACCAAAAAGCACCAGAATCGTACCGATCAGCAGAGAACCCAGGTTGGGAATCGGTTGTTGCAGGACCACCATCTGGAAAAAAGCAATCACGATGAAGATTGGCAGAAGATCTCGAAAGCTGCTGAGAAGTGATGCGAATAGGCGCCGGATTGTATTCATTTTATTCGGGCCGGTTACTGTGAACAGTTGGTTGTTTTTGTTTGATGACTGGTGATAGACCCAGTTCTCCGATAACGAACCATACAATAGTTTGAGTTGAGCATCTATTACATTAGGGTCTGTTGACAAGAATCCGACCGGCCCTGCTGGAACTTCTGCTCAATGTGCGAAGCGTCGATCGACACTGATGGGTGTCTGTAGAGGCGATTGAGTGATTGCAAGGTCTGGTTGTGGGGCGGTGACAGATTCTCGGATAGGGGTTAACTTCCTGAATTTTGGAAAATTTGCTCCATAAGTGGGTAAATGATGGAATTAGTTTCCCAAAATCTTGCTTTATTGATCAATTACCTACACAGAGCTTCAGTCTGTATTATCTTTGCCGATATGTAGAAACTATTGATTGGACAGGCACTTGGTGCTAGTTTTTGAATAGTGTATCCAATGATGATGCAGAATGGCCCCAAAATGAGCATGGTTCTTTTGTGAGGCTATTCTCAGACGCTTATCTTTTACTGTCATAGCCTCTTAATAGGTGCAGACTAAAGGGAACTTGTAAGCATTTGCTTGGGTATGTGTGGGTTTTTTCAAGTGATTTTAGATGCAAAGGCAAGACAACATTATTACATTCGGCTCTGCTGTGCCTCATCAGAAAAATATTTCGCTGAATGCTAACGGGCGAAGGATTTCGTCTGAGTGCCGTAATCTGGTCATCAAGGCCATTCCCAAGTTAATGAATGATTTGTTCGAGAATCTGGACGATTCTCTCTATGAAATGGCGAACAAATCGGATAATAACGCACTGCAGAATGTCTATTTCGATTCCATGAGAGAGCTGCGCAAACAGCGCGCAGGGATCGATCGCGCCTTCACCCAGGAATTGCTCAGCATCTACGATCGCTATTGGCAGACCGGTGAGATTCATATCAATCAGCCAACCCTGGATGAATTGAGCCGGGACTCAGAGATGTCGCTGGTGGAAAATGACGATCTCGAAGAGTCTCTGGCGATAACCAATATGGTCAGCAAATCGGAAAGTCGGTTTGCCCGGGAACTCTATGCCATGGGGCAGCGATTCGCATATGTCATGGGTGGTGGCAATATCAATGAGCAGATCGCCCAGCGATCTCCGCTGGAACCGGGTGTTGTCTGCAACGCATTTCAGTTTGCCATGTCGAGTGTGCCGGTTGAGCTGCCGGTCAAGCTGGTCGTTTACAAACTCTTTGACCGTCACGTGATGCACTATATCGGTGGTCTGTATGATGAAGTCAATCTGTTGCTGGGCCGCGCCGGTGTGATACCCAAGTTGACGCCGAAAGTGCGTCGCAATCCGATTGCTCCCAGCATGCGGGGTGATGCGGGTGAGAGCTACCTGGCCAGTGACTCATCCTATGTTTCAACCTCTCCGCCTTCCGCCTACCCTGAGAGTCAGATGACATCGACCGGCAGTGAAGTGCAGGCGGAGGTGTTTGCCACACTGCAGCAGTTACTGGGCACGCGTCGTGCCGGCAGCGGAAGCAGTATGCTGACGTCCAGCCTGATGCTGACGACGCCGAACGGCAATATCCCGGTGGTGGATACCGGCGAGTTGCTCGGTGCCCTTTCAGCGATCCAGCAGTCCAATGTGGTGATGTTGCCGCAAGGTAAGCGGATCGATCGAAGCCTGACTCCGGAAGAGATGCGGACCCGTCTGGTAACGGATCTGAAGATCGCAAAGGATGGGCAGCTGACCCGCTCCCTGGGCGATGCGGATAACGATACCATTGATGTTATCTCCATGCTGTTTGAGTTCATCCTTGATGACTACAGCCTGCCTGATGCGATGAAAGCCTTGATCAGCCGCCTGCAGATACCGATGCTGAAAGTGGCAATCATCGACAAAAGCTTCTTCAGTGAGAAGGTGCATCCGGCGAGGAGATTGTTGAACTCCCTGGCCCAGGCGGCGGTAGGCTGGAATGATACCGGTGACCGGGTCAACGACACCCTCTACACCAAGATCGAATCGACCATCAAACGGATCCTGAATGAGTTTCATGATGATCCGGAGCTGTTCGCCGAACTGGATAATGAGTTCTCCAAGTGGTGGGAGAAGGAGCAGCGTGGCGCACAGATCGCTGAAAAGCGCACCAACCAGATCACCCGGGGCAAGGAGCAGCTGAAGTCTGCCAAGCGGATCGTCTCCGAAGAACTCAATACGCGGTTACGTACCCAGAAGCTGGTACCACAAGCGGTGATGTCGATCCTGGAAGATGGCTGGAAGGATGCATTGCTGCTGATCTATCTGCGCGAAGGTGATCAGAGTCAGGACTGGACCGATGCGCTGGAGATCGTCGATCGGTTGTTGTGGAGTGTGCAGCCGAAGTCCGAGTATGGTGAACGCCAGCAACTGCTGCGTGGGATACCGGAACTGCTGCGCAATGTACGGGAGCGTCTGAATAGCATCTCCTTTGATCAGCACAAGATGGCCCGCCTGTTCAAAGAGTTACAGAATTGCCATATCCAGGTGCTGCGGGGCGGTGATGGCAGTCAGATGAACACCACCGGAACCCAGCCTGTCAGTCAATATGAGATTCACTTCCCGGACAGTCAGCTGACCTCCGATGACAACAGCCAGTTGATGGAGATGGCGGATGAAGCGATCTCCGACAGTGATGAATTTTCAAAGATGGCTACTGAACTCGAACCGGGTATGTGGCTGGAGATGGCGGATGGGCCCACTAAAGTTCGTGTCAAACTCTCCTGGAAGAGTAAAGTCACGGATACCTATATCTTTGTTAACCGCAAGGGTATGAAAGCTATGGAACTGACATCGGCCGGTGTGGCCAAGCAGTTGCGTGAAGGCAAAGCCAAAACGGTTGAAGTCTCATCCACACCGATCATGGATCGAGCGCTCGATGCCATGCTCAGCGCGCTGAAGAATACCGACGCTTCATCCGCTTCAGCCTGAAGCGGTAATCATTCTGATGATCGTTAGATCGACTGCACTCGGCAGGCGGGCATGCTCTGGCTGAAAGTAATATAATGTGGCCTGCCAAACCGGGGCGATTGGTAACAACAAGCCCTGGTTAAGATTAGCTAAACAATGAGAGAGAACAATGAGTGAAAAGATCACCGATTCCGGATTGAAAATTGAAGACTTAGTTGAGGGTGACGGCCAGCTTGCAGAGTCTGGTCAACGTGTCTCTGTACACTATACCGGCTGGTTGCTGGATGGGGATAAGTTTGACTCCTCAGTCGATCGGAATCAGCCGTTTGATTTCGCCTTGGGCAAAGGCATGGTGATCCGTGGTTGGGATGAAGGGGTTGCCGGTATGAAGGTAGGCGGTAAGCGCAGGCTGACCATCCCTCCTCAGTTGGGTTACGGCGCGCAAGGTGCCGGTGGCGTGATTCCGCCCAATGCAACGCTGGTATTTGATGTGGAACTGCTTGCCATATCCGGATGAATCTACACAGCAATCACTTTCTGATCAGCGGTCAGGTCAGTCAGGCACTGGCCGAGGATCTGGGCAGTGGTGACCTGACTGCCGCTCTGTTGCCAGCAGACGCCGTCACCCAGGCGCAGATCATCAGCCGGGAACAGGCTGTGATATGCGGGATTCCCTGGGTAAATGAAGTTTACCGGCAACTGGATCCGGCTATCGGGCTGGAGTGGTTGGTTGAAGATGGTGAGATGGTCACTGAGAATCAGCCGCTGTGCCGGCTCAGCGGAAACACCAGGGCATTGCTGAGTGGTGAACGTTGCGCTCTGAACTATCTGCAAAGCCTGTCAGGAACCGCTACCCTCGCCAGAAGTTATGCAGAAGCGGTATCCGGCATAGATGTGCGGATCCTGGATACGCGCAAGACGGTGCCGGGTCTGCGCCTGCAGCAGAAGTATGCGGTCCGCTGTGGTGGTTGTCATAACCACCGGGTGGGGCTGTATGATGCCGTGTTGATCAAAGAGAATCATATCCGGGCTGCCGGATCGATTGATGCTGCTTTGGCCAGATCCAGGGAGCTGGTGCCGGATGGGGTATCTGTCGAGATCGAAGTGGAAACGCTGGATGAGTTGCAACAGGCTCTCAATGCGGGCGTTCAGCGGGTGTTGCTGGACAATTTTACGTCCGAGCATTTGCGTGAAGCGGTAAAGCTGGCTGCTGGGCGCGCCAGGCTGGAGGCCTCCGGTGGTATCAATTTAGCTACGATAAGAGAGATTGCCAAAACCGGAATCGATGATATCTCGATTGGCGCTCTGACCAAGGACATCCGTGCCATCGATCTGTCGATGTTGTTTGAGGAGTAGTCTCTGGCAATGGAAGAGGCGAGCGCCTGTTAACAGGAATCCAACGGGCGATGAGCCTGGTCTGGTTGTTCCAAATGAGCGACAAGCAACGCCGAGTGGCGCTTTTTCAGGCGTAATCCCCCATATTAGTCTTTAAAGAGGGAGCTGGATCTGTTTTATACACCCAGCAGGGCGTATTGGATTCGTGTGAACAGGGCTTGGTGGGGGGTCAGACCTTTTCGTCAATCAGGGTGCCGAGGGTTTCGTCAGCCGCCTTTAAGGTTTTCACCTGGGCCTTGACCAGATTGGCCTGCTGCTGCATTTCCACCATGGAGCGGGAGAGGTCCTTGGGATTCGATTGTTGAACCTGATTGGCACTGGCAATATCAGAGGCCACACGGCGCATTCCTTGAAGGCCTTTGTGGATGCCTTGCAGTGCTGATCCAGTGATTGAATTGATGCCCATAACTACAGCAAACCCTAACAATTTCGGTATTCCCTACCTGCTTAGTTGGCAGTTTTTTACAATTCTTTAATAGTTTCATTCTCAAGCGTGACCGATACCCCCAAGTTTATGAATTCACTTCCTTTATGGGGCTGTTTAATACCTTCGGCGAGCAATCAGCTGCACTTGCGGATTGGCGCAAATTCCCATTTGGTGGTGGCCCACTAGGGTGTCATTGTCTGAGTTGGCTGGAATTCGGAATAGCCATGGAGAAGGAGGCTGCACGAATTTCTGGCTTGCCCAAAAGAGGGTATAACACCACGGTGCTCCGCCATCTTTCTCTGATACTGCTTGACACAGACCTCACTGCTGGGGGATTCGATAAGATGTTGTTAGATGCCATACAATATGCATAACTGGCCCAGTAAGGCCGCTGTACTGATTGGCAGATTCCGCTGAAAAAGCCGGGCAGGCGTACCTCGCAGCCCTAATCTCAATCCTGTGGGAGGGAAGGTGGTACGCCTTTTCAGCTGAGGCGTTGATGGGATACGCTGAGATGGAAGGGAGGCAAGCTCCCTCATTAACTGCCTATGTGGGAGGGTGCCTAGACGCAACCGGTAGGTTTGGGCAATCCACCATATTTGGTAATCGGTTTCATCGGTCCTGTCAGCCAGAGTTGGAACATTGCTTTCTTGTCTTCACCCAGGTATTTGGAGAACTTGCGGATCGGTGGGACAACATTGAATTCGTTGAAATATTCTCTGGCTTTCAGGATCTGCTGCCACTTCTCGTCGGTCATTTCAAACTCATCTTCCTGTGCCATCGCCTTGGCAATTTCAGGTGTCCAAGCATTCATATCGGTGAGATAGCCGTCCCCATCTCGTTCTGGAATTTGGGTGTTCATCTGTCCTGCTCCTATTACCAAGTGAAAAGGTAGGTTATTACTTGGTAGGGAGTTTAAAGGTAATCAGGCTTATTTATCTACCCCAAACTTTTTGCGGATTTGTCTATCTTGAGGAGTGCCAAGCAAGATGAAATCCCATGATAGCCTGGTGGTGTGCTGTGTGGCTTGTCAGCCAGATTCGATCATCTGCAGGAAATCGTCCACACGCTCGCAAGCCTGGTGAGCGTGTACGCGCTGTAAGTTATCCCCATCCCTGATATCCAGCCCCATGGGATCCGCACCAACGGCTTCGACCCCAGCCGGGTTGCTCGGGAATCCCTGTTTTCCAAGATATTGAATCAATAATCGGTTGTTATGAGCGTTCAACTGATAGAGTGCCTCTGCCTCATCCGAGGTCGAAAAGGGACAGGTTGGTTCGATTCGGCTGCCGTCGAACCAGCGCGCCGAGCCGAATCCGCCAATAAAGTAGTATTGCTCCACACTCAGTTTATAAAAGTTGAAATTGAGTTCCTTGTGGTATCGGCGGGCCGTGGGGTAGTAACGGAAATAGCGCTCTGATGCGGCGGTGGAGTTGAGTGGTTCCGCCTTGGTCAGGCAGGTCAGTCGCGCCAGTTGCTGCACATCGCCGTTTCCACTTTCACTGAGTGTCATAGAGCAGCGAGGATCGCTCTCCAGGTTTCTGGTATGTTGCGCCAGATGGGAGATCAGCAGCAGCATGTTACCTTTTTGGTCTCTGCAGGTCGGCAGCAGCGAACCGAAAGGATAGCCTGGGAATTTAATCGAGTGGGTGGACAGTAGTCCGCTAAAGCTCTCATTCCAGAGTCGGTTGATACTCTGCAGCAGATTTTCTGATGATGTTTCGTTGTTCATCTTATTCTCGTTTTCTTCGCTGCAATCCATTGACTGATTTGTATCCTGCGTAAACCGGGAATCCCGGATTAAAACAACCGGGGCGGTTTACCTTGGTTTTCTGATTGGCCCGGTTTTTCCAGTAATCAGTAAGAACAGGGCTCACCCTTTAAGTTGGAATTGAAAAAATAGGGAGCTGGGTGGTTATCCGTTCAGGTGTTTACCTCTCCGATATGTTTCCGGATAGAACCTGGTTTGCTCGCCATGCGATTCGCCTTGCCACTTCTGATATCCATTTTTATTGCGCTGTAGATGCGATTGCAGCCTGCTGCGCTGAGTTGTTGTGTGGCGCTTTCCACGATACCCAGGGCCTGACTGACATTGTCGGTTTCGATCAGGGTACCCATTGCGGTCAACTGGTAGCTGACACCGCTCTCCCTGATCATTTCAATGACCTTACTGACTTCCCGGCTGACGCTCTCCCCTTGGTCGAGAGGGAAAATACTAAATTCGAGTAATACTGACATAAGCCAACCCTGCTGCCTAAGTGTTAACAGGCCCTAACAGGCCCTAACAGGCCCTAATTCAATTCATCTTAGTTTATGAACCTGGCGACCGACTCATTTACTTTCAGCCACTCTGTGTGTCTCTGCAGTGAGTGCTCCAAAAAACAGTGCAGGCTTGCCCGCCACAGCCTCTCTTCAATATAGTCACAATGCTAGGGGCTTCAAGCATGCCCTGAGAGTGGGCTCTATGGTAACCAGGTCAATAATATACATACAAAAAGTAGCTTATTTCAGTCATTGTATGTGAATTTCCGCTATCCCCTAACCAATCTCTTCGCCCGCTGCAACCGGGTGTCTGCCTGAGATTGATCTTAAGCAGGAACCAAGTCGTAGCTTTTTAAGATTGCCTATTGATTTGGCAGGCTGAAAGAGAGAGGTTATGAATCCACCCCGCAGTTAATCGCCTGGCAACCAGAAATCTTGTTTCCTGGGTATAAAGAGAGCTTTGTGCAAGGTTTGCCACTGCGGCAGGAATTGTTCCCAAGCAGAAGTTCCCTGGTTAAGCCGGTATGAGGATCGCAGGTTTGGTTGTTTCAGCGTGAGTTTACAAATCTTAACAGCCGGCAGCTTTATTCGAAATGAGTGATTGCATAAGCTGCTTCATCAAGAGCGTTTTCAGTTTACAGAAGACGGTAGCTTCTCAATGCTTTGGAAAAACCAGTTATTCTCATGGGAAATCCACAGCCGATTATTTGTTAACAAATAGAGGCTGAAGGGGTGGGGTGGTCAACATTCCTGTCATTCATATCGATTTGATCTAACAACGAAAACAGTTTGGGAGAGAAAAAATGGATATCTCATTAGATACATTACTGAATACTTATGTCATTCCCTGGGGTACGAAAATCATTATGGCGGCGCTGGTGTTTATCATCGGCCGCTGGATTGCCAAGGCATTGACAAAGACCATGCAGAAGCTGATGACCAAAAGCAATGTCGATCCGATGTTGGTCAGCTTTCTGGGGAATATCGTCAATGGGGCACTGCTGGCGGTTGTGGTGCTGGCGGCGTTGGAGCAGTTGGGTGTCAATACCACCTCCGCACTGGCCATTCTCGGTGCTGCCGGCCTCGCGGTTGGTCTGGCTCTGAAAGATTCGCTTGCCAGTTTCGCCGCGGGCGTGATGCTGATCATCTTCCGTCCATTCAAACTGGGTGATTTTGTTGAGGCTGGTGGTGTTTCCGGAGTGGTTGAGGATATCCGCATCTTTCACAGTGTGCTGAAGACCGGTGACAACCGGGAGATCACCATGCCCAATGCGCAGATCTACAGCGGCACCATCATCAACTATTCCGCCCGTGAAACCCGTCGCATCGATCTGGTGATCGGGATTGGTTATGAAGACAACATTAAACAGGCCCGCGATCTGTTAACGCAGATTCTAACGGCTGATGAAACGGTTCTCACAGACCCCGCACCAACCATCATGCTGTTGGAGTTGGGTGAGAGCAGTGTTGATTTCGCAGTTCGACCCTGGGTTAAAAGTGGGGACTACTGGACTACCAGGGCAGCGTTACTGGAAGCCATAAAAACTCGTTTTGACCAGGAAGGTATCAGTATCCCCTATCCACAAAGGGATCTTCACATGATTCAGAAGAGCGCTGCCTGATATGCAGTGCTCAGTTCAGCACGGATGAATCACATAAAGAGGAACATTCTATGAAGACTAGTGTGAATCGTACTCTGATTTTGGCAATGGCTGGCTTGCTGTTTAGCGCCTCACTGCATGCCGAGAAGGGGTTGGCTTACAATCCGACTGGTAGTGTCTGGCGGACCGGATCAGGTGAGTGCTGGACAACATCCTATCGGGATAAAGCAACCCAGGAGAGTGGCTGTTTCGGCGAGCCGGTGGTTGCGGTCAAAGAGGATCAAACCGAAGCAGACAGTGATGGCGACGGTGTGGTTGATTCACAGGATAAGTGTCCAAACAGTGCCGCCGGGACAAAGGTTGGTGCCGATGGATGTCCTCTGGATAGTGATGGTGACGGTGTCATCGATGCTGAGGATAAATGTCCCGATACAGCACAGGGTCTCCAGGTTGATGCCATGGGCTGTGAAGTGGACAGTGATGGCGATGGTGTTGCTGATAGTCAGGATAGCTGTCCGAACACCCCGCCGGGTGCAACGGTCACCGCAGATGGGTGTGCTGTAAAAATCGTATTACAGAACATACAGTTCGAGCTAAACAGTCACCAGATCAGCGGAGCGTACAGCCAAGTCATCGAAAAGGTGGCTGCTTCGTTGAAGTCCCGTAGTGATATCAAGGCATTAACGGTGGTTGGCCATACCGATTCCTTAGGTAGTGCGACTTACAATCAGTCTCTATCGGAAAAACGTGCGCAAGCGGTTGCCGATGCCTTGGTTGCGCAGGGGGTAGATCAGGGAATGATGACGGTCAAGGGGATGGGGGAGAACTCTCCTGTTGCTGATAACAAGAGTGCCGACGGAAGAATGGAGAACCGTCGGGTTGAGTTAAAACTGGCCAACTGATCCGGCTGGCAAGATGAGGCCCTGATGGTACAACGCTCTGTATCACGGGGCCTTTCGTCATGGCTGAGTATAATCTTTTGCCAGATTGAAGGTAAAAAGTAATGATAGGGAAAGTATTAAACTATTCGCTGGCCGTAAGGCTGGATCCATGTCTGAGTGCTGATTTGTTGTTTCATTGAATAGGAATAGCGAATAATATGACAGAACGGTTTAATGTTGGTTAAAGTTTGGACGACTTGTATGGGGCTGTAGATTTAGGATATGGCAGCATCAGGGTGTTTCCCAACGCCTATAGTCGTTTCGTGATACGTCAGAGGGTCTCGTCGGCGTATTGCCTGAGTGGGAGTAGCTTATGCGAATAGCCTATTTGGAAGACGACAAAGTGCAATCGGGTGTTATGAAGGAGTGGCTGGAGGCTGAAGGATATGTCTGCCGCGTATTCGATAATGCGGACGCTTTTATGCGTGAACTGCGCCATGAAACATACGATTTATTGATTATGGATTGGGAGTTGCCCGGCAAGAGTGGTGTCGAGGTGCTTTCATGGGTCAGAGGAGAGCGGGAGTGGGATCTTCCGGTTTTTTTCATCACTCACAGGGATGGTGAACAGGATATCATCGAGGCCCTCGACAAAGGCGCCGATGACTATCTGGCCAAGCCGGTAAACCGTGAAGTCATGCTGGCAAGAATCAAGGCCCTGGTCAGACGACACAGCGGGCGACGGGATCTTATTCGGATTTCCAATTTTACTCTGAATAAAGAGAATAAAACCCTTACGTTGAAGGATGTGCCGATTGAGATGACTGAAAAGGAATTTCAGCTGGCATGGATGCTGTTTACCAATATCGGGCGACTGCTTTCCAGAGATCATCTGTTAGAGAGTATTTGGGGCTTCGGTCCAGGGTTGATGACTCGTACAGTCGATACCCATATCAGTCGTTTACGTAGAAAGTTGGGATTGACCCCGGAAAACGGCTGGCGATTGAAAGCGGTATATCATCAGGGATATCGACTTGAGCAGCTCGAAGACGAAGGATGAATGGTTGTTGGTTTAGTTACCGGGGTAAAGACAGTACCTAAGCTGATCGGCATGGTATTGTAATTTGATATGGTTATTGTCAATCGAGCTACAATACTGCTTCTCTTGCTGTTATCCACACTCTCCACCAAGGCCTGGTCGGAGGACTGGATATACAAGTTGCACGAAGGTGAGAACCTGACCCTGGTCAAGGAGCGTTTTCTCAAGCCTGAATTCAGCGCCTGGCAGTTGCAGGTTTACAACAGCATTGAGAAGGATAGGGAGATTCCGGTTGGCACCGAGGTCCGTGTGCCCATCGACTGGATGAGGGACCAGCTCGCTGGTGTCGAGGTCGTCTATGTCTACGGTAGTGTGTTTGTCATCCGCCGTGGGAATGCGGTGGAAAATGAGGCCCTGAAGGGCGATATTCTTAAAGCTGGAGATCGCATCAAAACGGCTGAAAGGTCTGCCGCTTCCCTGCGCTTTGCAGATCAATCCGTGTTGCTTGTCGGTGAGTCCAGTGAGGTCGTCTTCGATGCGCTCTCTTCCTATCAGGGAATTGGTATGCTGGATACCCGCATCCGATTACAACGGGGTCGGGTGGAAAACCGTATTACCCCGTTCTCAAGACCGAAATCCCGCTATGAAATACACACTCCAGCGGCGGTGACTGTGGTAAGAGGTACGGATTTCAGGGTTTCATCGGATCTGGCCGATGATGTGACACGGAGTGAGGTCACCGAGGGTGAGGTTCAAGTGACTGCACAAGGAACATCTGTGTTTGTTACGCGGGGTGAGGGGACCCGGGTGGTATCCGGAGAGCCACCGGCCGAACCGCGCAGACTGCTGCCGGCACCGGACATGACTGAATTGAATCTTACCCGGATTGATGACGGCCTGTTGTTGGAGTGGCCCGGGTTATCGGACGCTGTCAGCTATCGCTATCAGTTGAAGGATAGGGATCAGGTGCTGGTTGCGATCGGTATCAGCCAGACTCCCCATGTTGAGATACCCCCACAACCTGCGGGTGAGTACCATCTGTTGCTGCGTGGTATCGATGAGCTGGGATTGGAAGGCATGGAGGGAGAGACTCTCTTTCAGCTGGATTTACAGCCAGCGGTGGAGATAAAACCATCATCAGCACCAGTCGCTGCCACGCAGTTGATGCCACCAAAGTTTTTTCCGCATGGTATGTGGTTTCAATGGCGCGCTGCGGCGGATGCCTGGGGGTATAGATTTCTATTTGCCCGGGATCCGGGATTGAGCGATCTGCTTTTCGAACGGCTCTCTTTCGATACCGGCTTTGAAATGGGTTACCCTGGACCTGGGCGGTACTTTGTCGCGGTTGAGGCCTTGGCGGAAAACGATACAGAGAATAAGCGGTTATCAAATATCTATGTCATAGACATACCAGTCAGGTAGTGAGCGATATCAAGGGATTTGGACAAACGCCGGTAACATTTTACTTGATGATTAACCTCGTCATGATTGGATAGAACGAATTTTTGATGAAGGATTCGTTCTATCTTTTAAGCAACCGGCGGCGAAATGCTTTTCACCTATTACTATGCAGATCACAGCGAACAGATCATTGGAACAGCGGGCCCATCGGGGCTTGCCTGAGCCGTTCAGAAGTGCCCTGATACTGGCGCTGTTTACCGCTCTGTTTGCCGCCAGTGGTTGGTTGCATCGTTGGGATCTGTTGCTTTATGACTTGCAAATGGGGGTGAAAACCGTTGCCCCGTCCGATGACATTGTCATTGTTGCGATCGATGAAAAGAGCCTGAGGGCACTGGGCAGATGGCCTTGGTCAAGGCGGGTGCATGCCGAGTTGGTGGATCGCCTGACCCAGTCGGGAGCGAAGGCAATCGTCTTCGATATCCTGATGGCGGAAGAGGACAGAACTGATCCCCAGGCCGATGTTCAGTTGATTCAGTCCGTCGCCGCCAGTGAGCGGGTCTTCATGCCGGTAATTACCGAGCAGAATCGACAGGGGGGTATGCTGGTTGAGTCGATGCCTCTGCCAGCCCTGTCTAATGTGGTGGCTGGTCTCGGGCATGTCCACATCGATCTGGACGCTGATGGTATTGCCCGAGGTGTTTATCTTTATGAGGGGCTTGGCCAGGCCTATTGGCCTCAATTGATGCTGAGTCTGCTGAATTGGCTCAATCCTGAACAGTATCCGCTGGATAATAAACCGCTGCCTAACCAGCAACACAATGTTCACCTGATCCGAAGGCATACCCATCGCCTGATCCCCTTTACCGGTCCCGCCGGTCACTATAACCGTTACTCATACAGCCAGGTGCTGGAGGGTGACTATATGGCCGATATGTTTCGTGACCGGATTGTGCTCGTCGGAGTCACGGCTACCGGAATCGGCGATGCTTTGCCAACCCCATTGTCAGGTTACGGTGTACCCATGCCCGGGGTGGAGATCAACGCCAATATTCTGGATAGTCTGCGGCGCAATGAAGCGGTCGCTCCGGTCAGTTTTCTGACCCATCTGCTGGGTAGTACCCTGGTGGTGATGCTGCCCTTCCTCTTCTATCCCTTCTTTCCGACCCGCGCGGCGCCTCTGGTGTCTGTGGCTCTGGTGATGGGATTTGTATTGGTGAACTGGATTCTGCTACGAGGTATGGAGATCTGGTTTCCTCCCTCTGCTGTGCTGCTGGGGCTGACACTGAGCTACCCGCTTTGGAGTTGGCGGCGTCTCGACCAGGCGGTGCGCTATCTGAACGAGCAGCTGGAGCGGATCCACCGGGAGCAGAGTCTGTTGCCTGTGCACCTTCCTGCGGGCGACATGTCGATGTCGATGCAGTTTCTCTCCCGTTTGATGCCATTGCAGGGCTGGGTCGTCTACGATGCACGCAGTGGAGAGCGGTTGATGGGTGGTGGTGAGACATTGGGCGAGCCGCTTGAAGCGCTGGGCAAGGAGGAGTGGCAGAGGTCCGGCGCAGAGCTCTGGACATTGATCGAACGACCGGAAGGTCATTGGCAGCTTGGATTGAGTTGGCCACGCAATGCGGTGCCTGAAGGTCGGGCGTTGGGATTGGTGAGTGATTTTGCCTATCAGTTCACCGAGAAACCCCAGACGGATGAGGGTGGGGTTTTGGAGCGTGTTGAGTTGCGGCTACGCCAGATGCGGGTGGCGACCGCCAGAATTCAGCGATTCCGTAACCTGATTCGCAATGCGGTCGGGCAGATGGACGATGGACTGATGGTGATCAACAGTCACGGTCAGGTGGTGATGTCCAACCCGCGGAGTGCTTTCTACCTGGGCCACGAAACCGATCAGGAGCTGCTGGGTGAGGACGCCTATAAGTTGCTGAAGGTGCTGGAAGTGCAGGGTGGGGAGTCCTGGGAAGATATCTTCAAAAAAGTGATGCTCGCCGATGAGCCGATACGCTTCGAGGCGATACGTCGACCCGATACCGAGTTGTTCGTACAACTGAAGTCTCTGCAGGGTGTGGAGGCCGATACCCATGGGATGATTGTCAATCTCTCTTATATCGGTACTCTGAAACGTTCTGAGCGCACCCGGGCCAAGATGCTCAACTTTCTCTCCCACGATATTCGCTCTCCAATCACCTCGCTGCTCTCATTGACTCAGTCGCAGCAGAAACGCCAGGGCAGTGCTGAAGTCCTGGCTGAAGAGATTGAGCCCCTGGCTCGCCGTTCACTTAAGTTGGCCGATGACTTTCTGCGCCTGGCCAGGGCCGAAGCCGTGGAAGTGGCTTCATTCATCGATACGGACTTTGTCAGTGTCACCTGTAATGCGTTGGATGAGATCTATATCAAGGCCAAGGAACACCAGATCACTTTCGAAAGTGAGTTCGATGATGACGAGATCTGGCTATTGGGTGATCCCAGTCTGCTTGAGCGGGCGCTGTTCAATCTGATGGAAAATGCGGTTAAATTCTCACCCTCAGAGAGTCAGGTTTCGGTTAAGGTCTATCGGGATCAGGGTTCGGTGATCTGTGACATCGTCGATCAGGGGGCGGGCATACCGGAGGATCAGCTGCAGGAGATCTTTCTGCCCTTCATTCAATCCTCACTGAATGTCCTGTCCGATATCCGCGGGGTAGGTTTGGGGCTGAGTTTCGTCAAGGTGGTGGCCGACAAGCACCATGGTAAAGTCGCCGCGCGGAATAATCAGCAGGGTGGCGCCACCTTCTCGCTGAGTATTCCCTGCGAGAGTGAATCCCCCCTTCAGGACAACGATTAAGCCTATCCCCATATCCATCCTCTGTTTGGCGCGCCGAATCTGCCCTTGAGTCTGGTTCGCTGCTGCAGGAAAGAGAGCTCCCATCATTGCAAGCCGTGTCTCATTCAAAGGTGTGATCGAACACTTGCGTGTGAAGCTTGATTGGCGACTTGAAAATGAGCTCAAGCCATCATTGGGGTTTGTTAGCGCACTCTGAAAACAGGCATAATAGTCGTTTGAAATGCTAACTGTCGGAGCCTGAGATGCCACAATATCGTTCACATACCACCACCCATGGCCGCAACATGGCGGGTGCCCGCGCCCTCTGGCGGGCTACCGGTATGACAGATGACGATTTTGACAAGCCGATCATCGCGGTTGCCAACTCATTCACCCAGTTTGTACCCGGACATGTTCATCTGAAAGACCTGGGGCAGTTGGTGGCCCGGGAGATCGAGCAAGCTGGCGGGGTTGCCAAGGAGTTCAATACCATTGCGGTGGATGACGGTATCGCCATGGGACATGGGGGCATGCTCTACTCGCTACCCTCCCGGGATATCATTGCGGATTCTGTGGAATATATGGTCAATGCCCACTGTGCCGATGCCCTGGTCTGTATCTCCAACTGCGACAAAATCACGCCCGGAATGCTGATGGCATCATTGCGCCTGAACATCCCCACCGTGTTCGTCTCCGGCGGACCCATGGAGGCAGGTAAGGTTAAGCTGCAGGGCAAGGAACTCCATCTGGATCTGGTGGATGCCATGGTCTCCGCTGCGGATCCCAATGAGAGCGACGAAAACGTGGCCCAGATTGAACGATCCGCCTGCCCTACCTGTGGCTCCTGCTCAGGCATGTTCACCGCCAACTCCATGAACTGTCTTACCGAAGCGCTGGGGCTGTCACTTCCCGGCAATGGTTCTCTGTTGGCCACCCATGCGGATCGGGAGCAGCTGTTTCTCGAGGCGGGAAGACTGGTGGTCGATCTGGCCAGGCGCTGGTATGAGCAGGACGATGCCTCGGTTCTGCCCAGAGAGATCGCCAGCTACCAGGCGTTCGAAAATGCCATGAGCCTGGACATCGCGATGGGAGGTTCCACCAATACAGTATTGCACCTACTGGCAGCGGCCCATGAAGGTGAGGTGGATTTCACCATGCAGGATATCGATCGATTGAGCCGTTCAGTTCCGAATCTGTGCAAGGTGGCGCCGGCCACTCAGCAGTATCATATGGAGGATGTGCATCGGGCCGGCGGGGTGATCGGAATCCTCGGTGAGCTGGATCGGGCCGGGCTGATTAAACGGGATGTGCCCACCGTCTATGCAAAAAGCCTTGCCGAGGCGCTGGACAGTTGGGATGTGATCCGTACCGAAGAGGCGGTGGTTCACAGTCGCTATCTGGCGGCGCCAGGTGGTGTGCCGACCCAGGTGGCCTTCAGTCAGCAAGCCCGCTGGCCTGGCCTCGATCTGGATCGAAGTGCCGGCTGTATACGTGATTTGGAACACGCCTATTCGAAGGATGGTGGTCTGGCCGTGCTGTTTGGTAACCTGGCTGAACATGGCTGCATCGTAAAGACCGCCGGTGTGGATGAGTCGATCCTCAAGTTTTCCGGTCCGGCACGGATTTTTGAGAGTCAGGAGGCGGCTGTCGAGGCGATTCTGGCCGACCGGATCAATCCCGGTGATGTGGTCATCATCCGCTATGAGGGGCCGAAAGGCGGCCCAGGCATGCAGGAGATGCTCTATCCAACCAGTTACCTGAAATCGAAAGGTCTTGGCAAACAGTGTGCCCTGATCACTGATGGCCGGTTTTCCGGCGGCACCTCCGGGCTGTCGATCGGGCACTGCTCTCCCGAGGCGGCCGAGGGCGGCAATATCGGCCTGGTGGAAGAGGGGGATCGGATCGAAATCGATATTCCCAACCGTACCATTCAGGTGGCAATCAGCGATCAGCAGTTGGTGCAGCGACGCGAACAGATGAATGAGCGAGAGCAGGCCTGGAAACCTGTCTCACGACAGCGCCAGGTATCCACGGCACTGAAGGCCTATGCGGCATTGACTACCTCGGCAGCCCGTGGGGCGGTCAGGGATCTCTCACAACTCGATTGATTGGGTTCCACAGTGACTGGCTGTACGATTTATCGGCTTAGGCGTGAATGGTACCTACTTAAGCGTTATTTGGTGGGGCATGGCCCCACCCTACGGTTGGATTCATGGTGTAGTTTTGGTGGGGCCATGCCCCACCAAAACCCTCTGATAAAATAAGATGCAATGAGTTTAGTGCATAAGTTAAGTGCCATTCGGCTTAGGAGTTGGTTTTTGAGCCATGCTGGTGACGCTTTATAAGCAAAACCTGGCTGGAAGCTGGTCTGCCGGCGCAGGTTTCTATATTGGTTTGAGCCTGATGATGACAGGCTGTAGCGGTGGTGATCCAACCGCTACAGATCCCGAGTTGATCTTCGAAGATGGATTTGAGACCCCATACGAGCAGGTAGCGCTGCTTGATGAGGGAGGCACCATAGTGCGTGGTTTCAGTGCTTGGCTCAAATTGTCCACTGAGCTGACAGAACTGAAGCTTCGTAGAAGCAGTGACTATGCGTTTGTGGATTGTGAGAAACCGGCAGAGTGGTTTCACCAAGTCAGTGGTGATGAGGTATTACTGGTCAATCGCGGCGCGTTGACCTGCCAAAGATTCACCGATAAGCGTTTCGATTTTGACAATGGCCGATGGCTGGTTACCGACACGAGTCGCGGCATCATCTATTACCGGGTTTGGAAACTGAATCACTGAGTCTGACACCTGACGATACAATTTGACGGTCGGGTTTAGTGAGGTACAGAGGTTCAATCCTGTCGTTCAAACTGGAGGCTGGTTAGTGGAATACGATCTCAGGCAATGCTATCTGTTTGCGCATTTGGATGAGCAACAGTTTGCCGATGTTGAGCAGATGGCGCATGGTGCAAAGCTGAGGGACGGGCAGCTCTTTTTTCAGGCTGGAGATCCGGCAACGCACTTTTTTCTGGTGGTCAGTGGCCAGATCAAGCTGACACGGTTGTCGCTGCAGGGTCAGGAGAAGGTGATCGAGATTATCACTCCAGGGCAGACCTTTGCCGAGGCGCTGATGTTCGGTGAACAGCCCGACTACCCCGTCAATGCCCAGGCGATGGGGGAGACTGAACTGTTGGTTTTTGAAAGTGAACCCTTCAAGGAGATCCTGCGGGGTTCGGTGGAGACCTGTTTCCATCTGCTGGCCGATTTAAGTCAGCGTTTGCGGATGCTGATCCGTGAAATTGACAATCTGACCCTGCAGAGCGCCAGTTGTCGGGTGGCCAGTTTTTTGTGGAATCGTTGGTGTCTGGTGAAAAGCCAGGGAGACTCATTTGAGCTTCAGGCGCCGAAAGGCGTGATTGCATCCCGGCTCTCCGTGACGCCAGAGACCTTTTCCCGCATCCTGCACAACTTTTCCGAACAGGGGGTGATCCGGGTGGAGGGGAGTCGTGTGGATGTCCTCGATGATGAGAGACTGCAGGCCTATGCCTCCAGCGATGGTAAGTTGGCCCCGATTCCATCCGAGAAGGGGTGAAGCCGGTTTTCGGTATCGGTGGAGTCAGCCTGCTTGCTGGCTCAATCAAGGGTTGATCACAGCTTTTTTCTCTCGAATTTTGAGACATTCCAGGTGTTGGCCGGTTATACTGTAACGTTTTCTCACCCAATTATGAGTTAGAGCGAATCATGAAGGATAGTTTTCCCTTTCCGGTGGCCCGTATCGGTGTAATAGGGGGAGGCCAGCTGGGCCGCATGATGGTCAAGGCGGCGAAAAGACTGGGCTGTACCTGTGTTGTACTGGATCCCTATCCAGGGTCACCTGCCGGACAGGTGGCCGGACATCAGATTATCGGCGGCTATCATGATCCAGCCAAATTGAGAGAGCTGGCAGAGTCCTGCGATGTGGTGACCTATGAACTGGAAAACACCGACACCGAGACCTTGCGTCAACTGGAGCTGGAAGGACATAAGATCAATCCCGCACCAGGCCTGCTTTCCATTCTGCAGGACAAGCTGACACAGAAGCAGTTTCTCAAGGATGCGGGTATCCCGACTTCGGAATTCGTTGAGATGGCGGATGCGAATCTGGCCGATTGTGAAGCCTTTGGCTTCCCTTTGGTGCAGAAGGCCCGGCGTGGAGGCTATGACGGTCGTGGTGTGGCGGTGATGATGGATACCGCTGCCTTCAGCTCTCATCTACCGGTACCTTCATTGATCGAGCGTTTCGTGGAAGCACAAAAAGAGCTGGCGGTGATGGTGGCGCGCAATGCCGATGGGGATTGTGTGGCCTATCCGACGGTGGAGATGTGTTTTCGCGCCGGAGAGAATGTGCTGGATCTGTTGCTCTGCCCTGCCAAGGTGGATCCCGCAATCGCACGGCAGGCCGAGGATCTGGCGATCCGTACCATCCAGGCATTCGACGGGGTTGGTGTGTTCGGGGTGGAGATGTTTCTCTCCCGGGAGGGGGAGTTGCTGGTCAATGAGATCGCCCCACGGACCCATAATTCCGGTCATCACACGATTGAGGCTTGTGTGACCGATCAGTTTGAACAGCATCTGCGTGCCGTCCTCGACCTACCACTGGGTTCCACAGAGCTGCTGGCTCCGGCGGCCATGATCAATCTCCTGGGCGCACCCGATGCAGCCGGCAGACCGGTCATTAAAGGCATGTCCGAGGCGCTGGCTATCCCTGGGGTATGTCTGCATCTCTACGGTAAAGCGGAAGTGAAACCGTTTCGCAAAATGGGCCATGTGACGGTTATCGACCAGGACCTGGACAGTGCCCGCCGGAAAGCCGAGCAGGTGCGGGATTTAATTGAAATTAGTGGAGAACAGCATCCATGACAAAACCCATAGTTGGCATCATTATGGGCAGTGATTCCGATCTGCCGGTCATGCAGGAGGCAGCCAAGCAACTCGAGGCGTTTCAGATACCCTTTGAAATGACCATTGTTTCGGCTCACCGCACACCTGCCAGGCTCTATGAATACTCCCAGACCGCCGAGCAGCGCGGCCTGAAGGTTATCATTGCCGGTGCGGGCGGCGCTGCCCATCTGCCCGGTATGGTGGCCTCAATCACCCCCCTGCCGGTGGTCGGCGTACCGGTCAAATCCTCGGCTTTGAGTGGTGAGGATTCCCTGCTCTCGATTGTGCAGATGCCCCCCGGTGTACCGGTGGCCACGGTAGCAATCAATGGGGCAAAAAATGCCGCCATCCTGGCCGCTCAGATGCTGGGCACAGCGGATATGGAGATCCGTGAAAAGGTCCGGACTTACAAAGCCGACCTGGAAGCGATGGTGATGGGTAAGGTGGAGGTGATGGAGAAGCAGCAGGGTTCTCAGTCCTGATTCATAGAAGAACAGGCCGCGAGGGACCGCAAAAAAAATCCGCCAATGGAAAAACAGTTGTTGTGTGACACCTCATGGGAGTACCCAGCGAACTGTAATTCAATATTTGTGAAGGATTCGCGGTGATTGGTGTCCATTTGCGGTGAATGGCTCTGGGCTCAGGGGGCGCTTCATACTCAGTCAGTTGAAAAAAACCGCGTCAGCGGTTGGCTCATAGGCAATCAACTTGAAAAGTTGGGATTTCTCCCCAATCTATTGGGTATTCAGAAAAGATTTTGGAGTAATACCCCATGCGAATGGATCGTTTGACCAGTAAGTTCCAGATGGCGCTGGCCGATGCCCAGAGCCTGGCTGTTGGCCAGGATCATCAGTTCATTGAGCCGGTTCACCTGATGAGCGCCATGCTCGACCAGGATGGCGGTACGGTTCGTCATCTGTTGGCTCAATCCGATGTCAACGTCAATCAACTGCGCTCAAGTCTGAGTGCGGCTACTGAACGCCTTTCCAGAGTTGAAGGTGCCGCTGGAGATCTGCATATCTCCAACGATCTGGGTCGCTTGCTCAATCAGACCGATAAGCTGGCGCAACAAAGAAATGATCAATACATCTCCAGTGAGTTGTTTGTGCTCGCCGCCGTCGAGGACAAGGGTGAGCTTGGGGAGATGTTACGCAATGCCGGCGCCGCCAAGGAGGTGCTGGAACAGAGTATCGAGAAGATGCGTGGCGGTCAGAATGTGGATGACCCAAATGCGGAAGACCAGCGTCAGGCACTGGAAAAATATACCATTGATCTCACCGAGCGGGCCGAGCAGGGTAAGCTCGATCCGGTCATCGGCCGGGACGATGAGATTCGTCGCACCATTCAGGTACTGCAGCGTAGAACCAAAAATAACCCGGTACTGATTGGTGAGCCCGGTGTGGGTAAGACCGCAATTGTCGAAGGTCTGGCTCAACGCATCATCAACGGTGAAGTACCCGAGGGGTTGAAAACCAAGCGCCTGCTCTCCCTCGATATGGGGGCGTTGATTGCCGGGGCGAAATTCCGTGGTGAATTTGAAGAGCGACTGAAAGCCGTGCTCAACGATCTGGCCAAGCAGGAGGGGCAGATCATCCTCTTCATCGATGAGCTGCACACCATGGTGGGCGCTGGTAAAGCGGAAGGTGCGATGGATGCAGGCAATATGCTGAAGCCGGCTCTGGCGCGGGGTGAGCTCCACTGCGTGGGCGCCACCACCCTGGATGAGTATCGTCAATACCTGGAGAAGGATGCGGCACTGGAACGCCGCTTTCAAAAGGTTTTGGTGGAAGAGCCCAGTGTGGAGGACACCATTGCCATTCTGCGGGGATTGAAGGAGCGTTATGAGGTCCACCATGGTGTGGACGTCACCGATCCGGCCATTGTCGCCGCGGCAACCCTCTCCCACCGCTATATCACCGATCGTCAGCTGCCGGACAAGGCGATCGATCTGGTGGATGAGGCGGCCTCACAGATCCGTATGGAGATCGACTCCAAGCCGGAGGAGATGGATCGTCTGGAGCGGCGTCTGATTCAGTTGAAGATCGAACGCGAGGCGCTCAACAAGGAGTCTGATGAAGCCTCGAAAAAGCGTCTTGCGGATCTCGAATCCCATATCGAACGGTTGGAGCGGGAGTTTTCTGACCTGGAGGAGATCTGGAAATCGGAGAAAGCGGCCCTGCAGGGTACCACCCATATCAAGGAGTCGCTGGAGAAGGCCCGGCTGGAGCTGGAAACCGCCCATCGTGCCGGTGATCTGGCGCGTATGTCCGAACTGCAGTATGGAAGGATTCCAGAGCTTGAGAAACAGCTCGATATGGCCACCCAGGCCGAGATGCAGGAGATGAAACTGCTGAGGAACAAGGTCTCCGAGGAGGAGATCGCCGATGTGGTCTCCAAGTGGACAGGCATTCCGGTCTCCAAGATGTTGGAGGGTGAGCGGGATAAACTATTGCGCATGGAAGAGGAGCTGGGTAAGCGGGTAATCGGACAGGAGGAGGGTGTGAGAGCTGTCAGTGATGCGATTCGCCGCTCCAGAGCAGGGCTTGCCGACCCCAACCAGCCGAATGGTTCATTTCTCTTTCTTGGCCCGACCGGAGTGGGTAAGACCGAGCTCTGTAAATCCCTGGCGGAGTTTCTCTTCGACACCGAAGAGGCGATGGTGCGTATCGATATGTCAGAGTTCATGGAGAAGCACTCCGTGGCCCGTTTGATCGGAGCGCCTCCCGGCTACGTGGGCTACGAAGAGGGTGGCTATCTGACCGAGGCGGTACGTCGCAGGCCCTACTCGGTGATCCTGCTCGACGAGGTGGAGAAGGCCCATCCGGATGTCTTCAATGTGTTGTTGCAGGTACTGGATGACGGTCGGCTGACCGATGGTCAGGGCCGTACGGTGGATTTCCGCAATACGGTGATCGTCATGACCTCGAATCTCGGCTCTCAGATCATTCAGGAGATGGCCACCGAAGAGCAATATGATGCGATGAAGGCATCGGTGATGGAGACTGTGCAGCAGAACTTCCGTCCCGAATTTATCAATCGGGTCGATGAGATCGTTGTCTTTCATCCTCTGGGGGCGGAGCAGATACGTGCCATTGCCAGTATCCAGGTGGACTATCTGCGTCAGCGACTGGCAGATCATGAGATGGTTCTGAGTGTTACCGAAGCGGCGTTGGATCGTCTGGGGCAGGCCGGTTTTGATCCGGTTTACGGTGCTCGGCCTTTGAAGCGAGCGATACGTCAGCAGCTTGAAAATCCTCTGGCTCAGGAGATTCTCTCCGGTCGTTTTACATCCGGTGATGTGATCGAGATCAATGCCAATACCGAGGGCCTGGTCTTTAAAAAAAGATCCCGTATCAGTGCAGCCTAGGGCCTGTTAACACTAACCCAATACCCCTGCTGGGACTGTTTTTGTGCCCAGCAAGGCAGAATGAGTGTGATGTAGTTATTCTAGATGAGCAAATGATAACGCCGCTGGATGCAAAAACAGTCCCAGTCCCTCTTTTTAGATCAATATAGGGAGTAGCGCCTGAAAAAGCGCCGCGCGTTGTTGCTTATTGCTCATTTGGCTCAGTAAAACTAAACTTTTAGCGCCTTGATTGGCGCTTTTCCAGGCACTACAGGGCATATAGGGTTAGTATTAACAGGCCCAGATAGTATTGATGCATCGGCAGGGTTGCCTCGATCAGGTCAGCCAGGTCCCTGTTGTTCTCGATGATTTCGTCAATATTCTTTAGTTGGGGCTGATGCTGGTCTGGTTGGCGAGGATCTGTAGTTACCTGCATCCTGTGCTGGTAGTAAGTAAATATATTTCTAATAGAAGAGTGGCTGTTTTACGATAATTGAGTTGTCAGCTATCCTGTTATGATCTGTAATTCAGGAGTAATGTAAATGATTAGTGATATATCAATAAAAAGAAAATAGGCGGCAGCGGTAAATAATCCTTTTCTCGTATTTTCAATAAAAAGTTGCAAAGTCAACCATGTCCATAACAGCGGGGCAAAAAAGATAATGGCGTTGCTATATCGACTTTCGAGAATTGTTGATAAAAAGTACCATGGAAAAAGACCAGGCGAATGTATGGATCTTAAGTATTGATAGTCTAATAAATATAAAAAATATACCAAACATACTGTTGATAATAACCAAAATGCGGCCTTAAAGATTTTTGAATGTTTTCTTATTGGTTGTTGAGGATCGCATAGCCATAATAATCCGAGTGTAATAAAAATACTTAAAAAAGTTTCGTTATATCTTCCATACAAAAAGAAATCTAGGGATTTACTTGTTTCATGCCAAGTCTCATTGCGGCCTAGAAAAATAATACTAAGTCCAAAGGTAAAGCTACTGGCAATAAGAACGTATACTAAAGAACCAGCATATTCATTAGTTAACAGGTTTTTTATGCTCGTTCTTGCCTGTGATGCTACTTGTTTCAAAGCTTCAGGCAAACCGAATAAAAATAAGCCAAGAGTTGAAAGTGTGAGATAGAGTAAGTTGCCAATAATAGCTGTAAAAAACTCAAACTCTAGTATAGAAAATAAGTTTGTGATTACAGTATTATTTTGAGTATGAGTGTTCATTAGTGATGCCATCTCATCAGCTATTAATTTCGTTGAGATGACAACCCCAGATATTATACAAAGACCGAGAATGGAATGCCGCCATCTATCTTTATCGACAAGCATGAGTCCAATTAAGAAGAGCATCGCGGCTAACGCACTTGCTAAACCACGAGGATGGATGGTGTATTGTAATCCCGCAGTAAATGCGAAAAGTAAAATAGACTTAATGCTATGGGTTTTGAGGTGGTGCGTTAATTGTAGGCAACACAGTGCGAAGCCAGGTATTAGGGCGTTTTCAGCCCATCCAATGTGTGATTGAATGATATATGCAGGATATATCGAAACTATAAACGAAATAGAAATATTTGTATAAAAATCTAATTCTTTTATTTTTTTTATCCAAGCAAAAATTATCAGGAACAAGCTACTTAACAAAAAACTATTGAAAACCATAATGCCTTTGTAAGCTGTGCTAGGTGAATCAGTTAACCAGTAAATGGGGCTTACAAGAAGAGGGTAGCCAAAGTGGTAGTAGTGCCAGTTCTTTGTGTCTGGCAAAATATCACTATCAGAGAAAGATGATTCTTGCTTAAGAAATTCTGACGTATCTGGGTGTGTCTCTTTACCTGAGAAGTATTTTGCTTGTGCGAGATAGGAAACTTCATCAGGTATGATATGGGCTGCGGTTTGATGCCACGATGCTGTAAGGTGAAGAGCAACAAGGATAAGGTACAATATAATAATAGTAATATTTTTATATGATGCCATTTACTTGTGATCCTGGTGCTTGTTGTTGAGATATCGTAGATAACAATAAAAACTACTTTGTATTTATTGTTATTAAGATAAGATCCAATCTTGAAAGAACCTGGCAAAAAATGAAAAGCAATTATGAAGTTGGTTTGCGATTTTCTATTGCGAGTTTTAAATATTTCTCATGAATGTCATTGGTTGCCTTTATTAAGTTTGCGTATGTGCTGTTGTTTTCTATAATATCATTAGCGCCTTGTAAGCGAGTTTGGCGGTTCGCTTGGCTGGCAATGATCTGTTGAATTTGTTTTCTAGATAGCTTGTCACGCTGAAGTACGCGGTCAATCTGGATTGACTCATAACAATCTACCAGTAGTATTCTGTCTGCCAATGTTTGTTGGCCTGTTTCAAAAAGGAGTGGAATAACAAGCACAACGTACTCAGCTGTTTGGCTTTTCAACCAGGCTTCCATTGCTGCTTTAATCCGTGGATGCAATATGCTTTCTAGTTGCTCGCGTTGTTGTGGTTTATCAAAGACGATGTTACGCAGTGCAGTTCTATTTAAGCATCCTCGGTTGTCAATTACACTTCCACCAAATACATTTTGTATGTCTACTAAGGCAGGAGTTCCGGGTTGAACCAATTGATGGGCTAAATGGTCAGCATCAATTATAGGTACTCCGAGGCTTTCCAGATGGGTAGATACTGCACTCTTACCGCAACCAATTCCGCCTGTGAGAGCCACTACAAGCACTGAGTTACAAGCCTGACCAACGTAAGTAGGCTAAGTTGATCTGTTCGCCCCACATCAGACTGATCCAGCCAGCAGTAGCCAGATAGGGGCCGAATGGGATTGGAATATTCCGGTCACGTCCTCTGACAACAATCAGTAGAACACCGACGACGGCACCAACCAATGCGGAGAGTAGAATGATCTGTGGCAGATATTGCCAACCCAGCCAGGCACCGAGCATGGCTAGTAATTTGAAATCACCGTATCCCATGCCTTCCTTGCCGGTGAGCTTTTTGAATAGCTGGTAGACGCTCCACAGCGCCATATAGCCTGCAATCGCACCGATCACAGCTGATTCGAGATCGGTGAACAAGCCATTTATATTGACCAATAGACCGAGCCAGAGAAAAGGCAAAGTGATATTGTCTGGCAACAGTTGTACATCGAAATCGATCACGGTCAAGGTGATCAGGCTCCAGGTCAGCAGTAATGCAGTGGCTGCTTCCCAGGAAAATCCGAAATGGAAGGCAATCCAGATTGAAAACAATCCGGTTACTGCTTCGATGATCGGATATCTGGCGCTGATAGGATTCTGACAGTTGGAACAGCGGCCTTTCAGCATCAGCCAGCTGATAACGGGGATGTTCTCCCAGGGACGAATCTTATGTTGGCATTTTGGGCAATGTGAAGCTGGTGTATTCAGATTGTATGTTACATCTCCAGCTGAGGTTTCGCTGATTATACCCTTTAATTCATCACAATCCCTGTGCCACTGTTGCTCCATCATCCTCGGTAGTCGATGGATTACAACATTCAGAAAGCTGCCAACGATCAATCCTATGACTAGTGCCAATAGGAGAAAGGCCGCAAAGTTAGCCTGTAAAAAATCAAAAACGATCACGAACGCTCTACTTATTGATTACTATATGATTCGGTATGTTTGATTAAATCGCTGTGCCCATTTTGAATATTGGTAGGTACATGGCAACTACAAGGCCACCTACGAGAGTGCCCAGTACAACCATGATTAGTGGTTCCATCAAGCTGCTCATGGCATCCACAGCGTTATCAACCTGTTCTTCGTAGAAATCGGCAACTTTGTTGAGCATGTCATCCAGAGAGCCGGACTCTTCACCGATGGATACCATCTGTACGACCATATTTGGAAAGAGATTTCTCTGCTTCATAGCAAGCTGTAGTGACTGTCCGGTCGCTACATCCTCACGCATACGCAATACAGCATCACTGTAAACTACATTACCGGTAGCACCCGCTACTGAATCCAATGCTTCTACAAGTGGTACGCCGGCGGCAGACATGGTTGCAAGGGTCCTTGAAAATCGAGCTATTGCAGATTTATTCAGAATCATGCCGATTACAGGAACCTTTAGAAGAATTCGATCTATCGCATGCCTTAGTTTTCGTGATCGTTTCCAGGTGCTGATGAAGAGGTAACTGAATATTGTAACTACTCCCAGCATTATCCACCACGAATCTCGTACAAAGTGAGACATGCCAACAACCATTTTGGTGAATGCAGGTAGTTCTGCACCAAAGTTTGTAAACAGGCTTTCAAACTGGGGAATAACAAAAATCAGCAAGATCGCAGTAACAATAATTGCTGCAGCGACAATAGCTGCAGGATAAAACATTGCTTTTTTGATTTTAGCTTTTATTGATTCAGTCTTCTCTTTATAGGTGGCTATTTTGTGTAGCAGTGTTTCCAGTACGCCTGCATGTTCACCAGCTCTTACAAGGTTTACAAACAGGTCTTCAAAGTGTAGTGGGTGTTTTTTAAGTGCATCAGCTAATGCGGTACCGCCTTCAACATCAGCTTTGACTGTGAGAATCAGTTCTTGCATGGAGGGGTTTTCATGACCCCTTCCTACAATATCAAATGCCTGGACCATGGGGACACCTGCAGACATCATAGTTGCAAGTTGTCTACTGAAAACTGTTACATCTGCACTGGTTATTGGTTTTTTGCGTTCAAATAATGATGCGGCTTTCTTTCTTACCTTTACTGGATTGATTCCTTGGCGACGGAGATCAGCTTTAACCATATTGATATCGGTTGCACGAGATTCTCCAGAGACTCTAGAGCCTTTTTTATCAGTTCCTTCCCAGCTATATAGGTAGGATTTAACCTTTGGTTTCTTGCGTGGTGGTGCCATGGGTTAGTCCTTGGTTACCCTATTAAGTTCTTGAAGACTGGTGATTCCTTGCATGACTTTACGAAGTCCCGAGCGGCGAAGATTATATACATCTTCTTTTTCCGCTTGGTCTTCTAGCTGTAAAGATGTACCGCCTTCCATTATGATTTTACCCATTACTTCTGAAACGGGCATAACCTGAAATATACCAACTCGTCCCTTGTATCCATTTGTGCACAGGTCACAACCTACAGGTTTGTAAGTTGTGAATCCGGTTGCGATATCTTGTTCTGTGAATCCCTCTTCCAGCAGGGCTTCCTTTGGTAAGTCATCAACTGTTTTGCAACTTTCACAAAGTCTACGAGCCAGCCTTTGGGCCATAATTAAATTAATGGATGACGCAATGTTGAAGGGGGGGATGCCCATGTTGGCCAATCTGGTAAGCGTTTGAGGCGCATCATTGGTATGCAGTGTAGAAAGAACCAGGTGGCCTGTCTGAGCTGCTTTAATCGCTATTTCTGCTGTTTCAAGGTCTCGAATCTCACCGACCATAACAATGTCTGGATCCTGGCGCAGGAATGCTCTCAGTGCTTCAGCAAATGTCAAGCCTGTCTTTGTGTTCATGTTGACTTGGTTGATGCCTGCAACCTGAATTTCAACTGGATCCTCAGCTGTCGAAATATTAACGTCAGGGGTATTGAGCAAATTAAGGGCAGTATACAAGCTGACTGTTTTACCACTGCCTGTCGGCCCGGTTACCAATATCATGCCATAGGGTTTGTTTATGGCCTCAAGAAAAGCTGTCTGCTGCTCTTCTTCGAATCCTAGTGCCTCAATGCCCAGTTGGGCGCTTGTCGGATCAAGAATTCTAAGAACAATTTTTTCACCATAGAGTGTGGGGCAAGTATTCACGCGGAAGTCGATGGCGCGTGATTTGGAAAGTTTCATTTTGATACGACCATCCTGAGGTACTCTACGCTCAGCGATGTTAAGACGTGACATGACTTTAAGTCGTGTCGAGAGACGGCTTGCCAGATTCGATGGAGGATTGGCTACCTCGTGCAGCATCCCGTCTTGCCTGTATCTTATGCGATAGGTGTATTCATAAGGTTCAAAATGAATATCTGACACACCTTGATTGATAGCGTCCAGAAGTATTTTATTGATATATCTAACTACTGGTGCTTCGTCAACATCAAGATTCGACTCATCACCACTACTCTCATCATCACCGCTACTGATATCCAAATTGTCAAGGTCGGCATCAAGAAGTTCATCCATGCCGGTTTCTTGGGCATCCATGACCTTGTCAATCATTCTGTTGAGCTTGTCTTCCTCGACAAGTATGGCTTCAGATGCAAGACCGGTATTGAACCTGATTTCATCAAGCCCCTGATGGTTAGTCGGATCAGAGACAGCGAGGAAGAGTCGGTTTCCCCGTTTAAATATGGGAAGTGCGTGGTGAGAGCGAACCAGTTTTTCAGCTACAAGGTCATTGGGGATTACGCTTGGATCGAGTACGTCAAGATCAAAAATGGGTACGCCAAAGCCCCGGGACGCGGAGATAGCGATGTCGATGCTGTTGAGGAATTTACTCTGAACCAAGTGGGTTACATAAGGAATCTTTTTATCAAGTGCTTCAGCAAATGAGGACTCAGCCTTATCTTCATCGATAAGACCGTCCTGTATGAGGCAACGTCCAAGGCCACTGAGGTTGATGTTTGGTTTGGTGCTGGACATCCTATTGTACAGTTAGGCTGAATTTACGAATACTCATATATATAGCGTCTGTTATTCGGAAACATTTAGGTGTTAATTGTCTGTCCACCTTTATTGCTCTATGCCAACGTGACATGGTTAATTATCAGAATTGTTTAGATTTTTAGGTCAAACGCTTATATTTAGAAACAATATAGCTCTGATGCTTATTCGAAGCAATCTTACAAGTATGGTTTTTAGACGTAAAAAAAGAGCCCTGTGGAAACAGGGCTCTTTATCAGTGCTTTTTAAGCTAGACGCTTGTTATCATCTGCATTCTGCGGGTACATATTTGGTATCAGACGTAGTTGAGCACACCCACACCACACCTGTAGCACCTTCTGTTGGGGTTAAAACAATTACTACATCACCAACTGATGCATTTTCAGTGTCAACGGTTGCAGTCAGTGTGCCACCACCACATGTGAGTACAGTATTGTTAACAGATCCGACATTGACGCCAGCGCAGTTGTCTGCAGCGCCGCTTGCAATATTTTCGCCTACGGTGGCTTTGGCGCCAGATGCGATGGCCAGGCCTTCTGTGACCTTGGCGCGAGCAGTGTAGTCTTGGTAGGCAGGCAATGCGATGGCTGCCAGGATACCAATGATCGCAACAACGATCATGAGTTCAATAAGGGTAAAACCAGCTTGTTTTTTCATCTTTAAACGCTCCATATGAGTTGGTGCCTGAGTTGTCGGCGTATTAAAGCAAAACTTTAATCCTTGATTTTCGCCGAGTTACTTAGGTAACAGCAGAATGCATGCCAAGTGTCGTAGGATTATTCATCTAACTATCCATTGATTTGCATAAGGTATTGAATGCAAAAGGAATAATAAAATGTGCTGATTCTCTTTATTTCGCTATAAGCCTGCTGCTTTTCACATAAGCTCAAACTTTCTTAAGACCCTGGATGTTAGAAAGTGACAGAAAATGTCACTTTAGCCTGATGGCCGATGAACTGTGATGTATAAATTGATGTTGGTGGTTTTGATTCCACCTGGCTTGAAATGTGATTCGGTTCGCAATTTACCTACTCGATCTCCAGTTTCTCAAGTCGATACCTCAGTGATCTTAGGCTCATCCCCAGTTTTTTTGCGGCAGCGGTTCTGTTCCAGCGGGTCTCTTCAAGGGCTTCTATGATCGCTTGTCGTTCAACTTGTTCCATTTTCTCCCCAAGTCTTTGGGGCGTTGACGGGTTTTCCATATCAGAGACATGGTCCGGCAGCAGCAGGTCATCAGCCTCGAGTTTCTCACTATCAAGCAGGGTTACGGAGCGTTCCAGAATATTCTCGAGTTCACGGATGTTTCCCGGGAATGGATAAGCCTTCAGTTTTTTTACCGCTTCTGCGGTGAGTTTTGGTTTTTTAATGCCCCCATGGCGTGTGAGTCGGGTGAGAAAATGCTGGGCAAGCAGGGGGATATCCTCATTTCGTTCGCGCAGGGGAGGTAAGGGTAATTCGATGACATTGATTCGATAAAACAGATCCTGGCGGAATTCGCCTAGCTCCACCAGGGTTGCCAGATCCTTATGGGTTGCACTGATGATGCGTACATCAATGGGGATCTCCTTCTGTCCACCCACAGGTCTGATCATCTTCTCCTGTATGGACCGAAGCAGTTTTACCTGCATATGCAGTGGTAGGTCTGCGATCTCATCCAGAAACAGGGTTCCACCGTTCGCACTCAGAAAAAGGCCTTCATTATCATGGGTGGCACCGGTAAAGCTTCCCTTTTTATGGCCGAACAGCTCACTCTCCATAAGCTCCTGCGGGATGGCGCCGCAGTTGACCGCCACAAAGGGGTTGTCCGCACGGGGGCCCTGATAGTGGATCATTCTCGCAGCCAGCTCTTTACCCGTACCCGATTCCCCGCTGATATAGACTGGAGCCTGACTTCTTGCGAGCTTTTCGATCAATTTGATGATACGGGTCATAGCCGGGGAGTTACCCAGCATCGGTTCATGGGTGGCTGCTGAATCCTTTTTGACCTGGGTTTTGCCATTTCCCGGTTTACTGAGTTTGATGGCCTGCTGAACCAGCTTGCGAAGCACCTCCAGATCAACCGGTTTGGATACAAAATCGAAGGCGCCCGCCTTCAAAGCTTCAATCGCGGACTCCATGTTGCCATGGGCGGTGATCATCGCGACGGGGAGTTGTGGGTAGGTCTGATTGATATGGCGTACCAAGTCGATTCCGTTGCCATCAGGCAGGCGCATATCTGACAGGCAGAGATCGAAGCTCTGCTCTGCGAGTAGTTGGTGTGCACTAGCCAGGTTGAATACCGAGTGGGCGTCAATCCCCATACGCAGCAGCGTTATCTCCAACAGTTCACAAATATCGGGTTCGTCATCGACAATCAGTGCGGTGGGTTGTGTCATGCTTGAGGATTCTCTCGCTGCCAGTTTTCAAAGTGCAGGCGGAAGCAGCTTCCGCCTGTTGGACCTGGGATATACTCCAGTCTTATCCGATTGGTTTCGCTTAACTCCTTGGCGATGTAGAGACCCAGCCCCGTTCCATTATTCCGAGTCGTGAAAAAGGGCTCGAAGATCTGTTTGGCCACTTCCGGGGCGATCCCGGGTCCATTGTCCACCACATCCAGTATAGGATGCTGGTACTCTTTGGTCACACCGCCGACAATCCTCAACTGCAGGCTCTTTTTGTCACAATGCTCCCTGGCGTTGTTGCAAAGATTACTCAACAGTTGGCGTAACTGCTCGGGATCCGCAAAGACCTCGGTGGATAGCGGTTCGATCTGCAGGCGAATGCTCTCTTCTTTGAAGCCCTGATGCCTGATCAGATCGGCTGTGAGTTTTTTCAGCCAGGGTTCGAGCTGAATTGTGACTTGCTTACCGGGTTCCCGACGTGAGAGCTGGAGGACATTCTCAATCACCTGATTCACCCGCGCTGCATTGGTGGTGATGATTTCAGTCAGTCTTTTGTCGGCAACATTGAGACTCGGGGATTCACGAAACAGTTGACTGGCGTGACTGATCGCCCCGAGCGGATTGCGTATCTCATGGGCGATGCTGGCGGTGAGTCGTCCCAGAGATGCCAGCTTCATCTGTTGTGCCTCGCGGGTTACCTGTGAGGTATCTTCGAGAAAGATCAGCATGTCTCCCGCCTCTTCACCGCTCAGTGCATTGAATTGGGCCTTGAGTTCAGGGCCCTGGCTCTGACTACGGAAGGTAAGTTTCTGCTTGCGTTTGGGGTTTTGGCGCTTGCGGGCGATGTGAGCCAGCTCCGGGGAGGCCTTGGCCAGATGGCTGCCGGTGGTGGCTGAGGGCATCCCCAGCAGATGCCAGGCCGGATCATTCATCATCAGGATTCTGCCTGAGGAATCGATGACCAGGACTCCGGTCTGCATATGTTTTATGACATAGGCATTGATCTTCGCCATGTGATCCAGTTCGCTGGCCCGTTTCTCGGCCAGGCGCTCACTGGCACGGGCGCGGCTGCTCAATACCCAGGTCAGCAGAGCGGTGGCGAAATAGACGGCTCCCAGGAATCCGGCCTGGATAAACTGGGGCGATGCACGGTTGCTCAGGCTGGCGTGGACCTGGTCGGTGATCACCGCCAATGCAGCCAATGCGGCAAACAGGAGTGATGCGCGTCCCCCCATGATCAGAGCCCCGGCTGAGATGGAGACCGCGATCAGCATACCTAGGCCTGTCTGGATGCCGCCACTGGCATGCATCAGCAAGGTGATGGCCAGAATATCGATGAACAGGGCCAGGTAGGCCTGGTGTTCCGGGCCGGGTGAGCGCCAGATGAACAGCAGGGAAGAGAGAACGGCTAATGCACTATAGGTTAGAACGGTAATGGAAAAGAGCCGGGGATCCGTCGAGCCAATGAATACCGGACCGCTGTCTGCGTAGAAGAAAAACAGCAGGGTCAGTGACAGGGTGATTCTGTAGATCAGGAAAAGCCGCAGTGACCGCCAATGGGACACCGCACCCATCTCCTTGTCGGGAGATTCTGTGATGATGGTTTGCTCAAGCTTCTCCAGCCAGCTATTCATGATCTGTTGGTTTACCCGACTCAGCGGCGATCCGATGTTCTTTGCTGCAGTAGTAGACCCCTTTTTTTTCCACTGCTTCAGTTTTTGGCAGATGCAGCCCGCAATGGGCGCACTCCACGCTTTCCACCGATTTGACCTCTCTGGATGCGGCCTGATCTATGGATCGCTGCCTGACAAGGTGGCGTATGATGAGGTAGATTCCCCAGATTGCTAAGCCGAAAAGTATCGTTTTTAGTCCCATACAATCAATTGTTTATGATGTCTGAGACTGAGTCAATCAGGATTGTGGCTGGATCGATGTTCAGATGCCGAAGTTAAAAACTTGCAACCGCACGCTCAATGGTCTGGAATGCAGCCTTTTACGCATCAGTCAATACAATCCACAACTCTGATTAATCATCAAGCTGTCAGGAGTACCCGTTTGAAGCTTAAAATTCAGATTGCCCAACTCAATTTTCTGGTTGGAGATATCGAGGGTAATGCCAGGAAAATTATCGATCTGGCGCTCAATGATCAACAGGCTGTGGATGCCATTGTCTTTCCTGAGCTGGCGATTACCGGCTATCCGCCGGAAGACCTGCTTTTACGTCCCCATTTCATTCAACGCGTTGAGCGTGCCATTGAGCTGATCTGTTCGGAAATCAGTCACGTCTGCCTGGTGATCGGCTATCCCAGGTACCGGGATGGCAAGCTGTTCAATGTGGCAGGTGTGGTCAGTGGAGGGCAGCTGATCGCGGAGTATGAGAAGCACAAGTTGCCCAACTACAGTGTGTTTGATGAAAAGCGATACTTCGCGCCAGGGCACGAGGCAGTGACCTTCAATCTCAATGGGGTACAGCTGGGTTTGACTGTTTGTGAGGATATCTGGGAGGCGGAACCCGCCGCCATGAGCCGAGCGGCTGGGGCTCAAGTACTCTTGAACCTGAATGCATCGCCCTTCCACATCGGCAAGGCGCCGGAACGGGAGGAGCTGGTTCAAAAACGTGCCTTGGATAATGGTATTCCCATTATCTATACCAATCTGGTGGGTGGTCAGGACGAGTTGGTCTTTGATGGTGGTTCCTTTGCCGTGGATGCGACAGGTAATCTGGTTCAACGAGCGGCATGCTTCGAAGAGTCCTGTCCCATCGTGGAGCTGGAGTGCACCGCGGATTCTGTGTCACCGATACCTCAGCATGTGGAGCCGCTGATGAGTGAAGCGCAGAGGGTCTATCAGGCCCTGGTGCTTGGGGTGCGGGACTATGTGGTGAAAAATGGTTTCAATGGCGCCATCATCGGTCTCTCAGGTGGGATCGACTCCGCTTTGACCCTGGCGATAGCCGCTGATGCGCTGGGACCCGATCAGGTGGAAGTGGTGCTGATGCCCTCCCGTTACACGGCAGATATGAGTAATCAGGATGCGGAGGCGGAGGCGGAGGCGCTGGGAGTCGAGTATCGGACCATCCCGATCGAGCCGGCGTTCAAAGCCTTTCTCGAGATGCTCAGCGATGAGTTTGCCGACAAACCGGTTGATGTGACAGAAGAGAACATCCAGGCCCGCTGTCGTGGCATCATCCTGATGGCGATCAGCAACAAAAAAGGACGGATATTGCTGACCACCGGTAACAAGAGTGAAATGTCGGTAGGCTATGCCACCCTCTACGGAGACATGGCGGGTGGTTTTGCTCCGATAAAAGATGTTCCGAAGACGCTGGTATACCAGCTCTGTCGCTATCGCAACGGGTTGTCTCCGGTGATACCCCAACGGGTATTGGATAGGCCACCGTCTGCGGAATTGGCGCCGGATCAAAAGGATAGTGACTCACTCCCCGACTATCCGGTGCTCGATCAAATCCTCGAGCGATATGTGGAACAAGACCAGGATCCGGCAACCATTATTTCAGCAGGATTTGACCGGTCGACGGTGGAGCGGGTGATCGGTCTGGTGGATCGAAATGAGTATAAACGTCGCCAGGCCCCGCCAGGCGTCAAGATCACCCGACGCGCCTATGGGCGGGATCGACGCTACCCACTCACCTGGCGTAAGTTCTGAAGCTCATAAATTGTTAATGAAATCAGTTAGATGGAGAGTGTGGTTTCACCTTTGAATCCTTCTGTCTATAATAATTCCCTGCTCAGTTTTGTTGGTGACTCTGTTGGGAATTGAAGAGGCACTCTGCCGTTAACAGCCTGAATTCATCAAATATTGGGTTTTGTTGCAGCAATTTCCGGGGGGGTCGTAGACTCGCTGGTTGGCTCAGCGTTACAATCCATTATTACCTGATGCGAAAGATTATCCTACGAGAGCAGAGTAACAATGAAAAAAGTTGAAGCAATCATCAAGCCTTTCAAACTGGAGGATGTTCGTGAGGCCTTGTCAGAGGTGGGCATTACCGGAATGACCGCCACTGAAGTCAAGGGGTTTGGCCGACAGAAAGGGCATACCGAGCTCTACCGTGGTGCTGAATATGTGGTCGATTTCCTGCCGAAGGTGAAATTGGAGCTGGTGGTAGCCAGTGAGCAGGTTCAGGCTTGCATCGATGCCATCACCAATGCGGCACGTACAGGAAAAATTGGCGACGGCAAGATTTTCGTTTCCCCAGTGGAACAGGTCATCCGTATCAGGACCGGCGAAGAGAATGAAGCGGCGATCTAAAGCGCCTTAGTACAAACGGTTTGTCTGATCGATTCAAAGAGACCGGCGGATTGATTCAATCTGCCGGTTTTTTGTTGTCCAGGGAAGTGGGGCGATCGTGGATCACTCCGCCTCGTCAGCGGTGGGTTGGGTAAGACGACCGTTTTCCAGGTTGAGAGCCAATACACGCTGAGCATCCTTGGCCAAATCCGTCAGGCCGAGACGGGAGTAAGCATCGATCATGATTTCCAGCGCTTCCTGAACCGAGTCTGTGCGCTGAAACTTGGTGACCACCCGGTTTGCGCGGTTAGCTGCTGCCAGATAGGCGCCCCGTTTCATATAGTATCTTGCAATATGAATCTGGTATTTGGAGAGGTTGTTTCTCAGATAGAGCATGCGCTGATGAGCATCTGCCGAGTACTTGCTGTCAGGGTATCGACGTATCAGCTCGGCGAAGTCGTTGAATGAATCCAGTGCAGCGCCCGCATCCCGCTCCGATGAATCCGTGGGCAGGATACTGCTGAGAAAACTCTGATTGCGGTTATAGTTGGCCAGTCCCTTCATATAATAGGCGTAATCCACATATTGGCTTTGCGGGTTGAGTTTGATAAAGCGGTCGGAGGTAGCAATGGTGGAGTCGGGTTCGCCGTTTTTGTAGTGGGCGTAGATGATATCGAGCTGGGATTGGATGGCGTAGCGCCCAAACGGATAGCGTGCCTGCAGTCCGTTGTAGTATTTGATGGCCAGGTCGAACTCACCATCCAGCATATAGGTTTTGGCTTCGGAGTAGAATTTACTGGCACTCCAGTTTTTTGTGGGATCGGCCTGCTCCGGCAGGGCACATCCTGTCAGCAGCATAATGAGCAGAATGGTTGAAAAAGTTTTTATGGTCATGGCCAATCTCTGGATGAAACATGATTTGACGCGTGAGTATAACGGAAAGCCGCAGTTACGGTATAACTTGCGCGTCCGCGCCGCAGGTTTTCCCGGATTGCAGGGAATGGCTCCCTGTGAGGCGGGTCGTGGCTGTGTGCGAAAATCCTACTCAGGGTGGTCTTGCAATGTCCGATCCTGAGTCCTTGTCAGAAGTTCCCACACAAACCTTTCAAGTGCCTCCTGAACGGGCGGGTATGCGCATTGATCAGTTACTGGCAGAACTCTGTCCGGAATACTCCCGCAGTCGCCTGCAAAACTGGATCAAACAGGGATTGGTCGAAGTGGATGGGGCGAGCTGTCGGGCGAAGGACAAGGTAAAGGGAGGTGAGTGCGTGGTATTAAGGGCGCTGCTCTCGGAAGAGGTGTCTGACAGGCCTGAAGCCATGGATCTCGATCTGCTCTATGAAGATGACTCCCTGCTGGTGGTCAACAAGCCCGCTGGGTTGGTGATGCATCCTGCAGCCGGTAATCCAGGTGGTACTCTGCTGAATGGCTTGCTCCACCACCACCCGCAGCTGACTGCCGTGCCACGGGCGGGAATCGTGCATCGTCTGGATAAGGATACCAGTGGTCTATTGGTGGTTGCCAAGACGCTGCAGGCACAACATGCTCTGGTGCAACAGCTGCAGGCAAGAAGCGTAAAACGCGAATACCGGGCGCTTGTTCAAGGGAGTATGGTATCCGGTGGCACCGTTGATAAACCGATCGGTCGCCATCCGGTGAACCGGCTGCGAATGGCAGTTGTCGAGAGTGGCAAGCAGGCGATAACACACTATCGGGTATTGCAGCGATTTGCTGCACACACCTATCTGCAGGTAAATCTGGAAACCGGCAGGACCCACCAGATCCGGGTGCATATGAGCCATATCCACCATCCTTTGCTGGGTGATCCACTCTATGGCGGACGCCAGAAGATTCCCCCGGGCCTGTCTCAGGAAGCAGTTGAGATTCTGCGGCAGTTTAAGCGCCAGGCCCTGCATGCCACCCGCTTGGAGCTGACTCATCCTGACAGCGGTGAGCTGATGAGCTGGGAAGCTCCGCCACCCTCCGACATGCAACAGCTGCTGAGGCTTTTAGCGAATGACCATTGAGCTGATCGAACCGGACTGGCCGGCCCCGACACAGGTCCGGGCCGGGACCACCACTCGCCTGGGGGGAGTTAGCCTGGGTGATTTTGAGAGTCTGAATCTGGCTGAACATGTCACGGATGATCCTCATGCTGTGGCACAAAACCGTGAGCGTCTCGCAGACAATCTCAGGCTCCCGGGGGAACCGTTCTGGCTGACTCAGATCCATGGTTGTCATATTGCACTCGGTGAGCGGGATAGCCCGGGGTGTCAGGCTGATGGGGTTTACACCAGCCGAAGTGGCGTGGTCTGTGCCGTACTCACCGCAGACTGTTTGCCGCTGTTGCTTACCGATCGTGATGGTCGGGAGGTCTCGGCGGTGCATGCCGGCTGGCGGGGACTCGCTTCGGGTATCATTGAACGGGCAGTTGCCAGAATGAGTGCGCCGGCGGAATCCATTCTCGCCTGGATGGGACCGGCGATCGGTCCGGCTGCATTCGAGGTGGGTGACGAAGTACGTGAAGTATTCATAAAGCAGGCGACAGAGGATGCGCTGGCATTTGAGGCGGGGCGGCCTGGTCACTGGTTGGCGGATATCTATCAACTGGCCCGCCAGCGATTGATCCGCTCGGGTGTGGGGTTCATCAGTGGGGGAGATTACTGTACAGTGGCCGACCGCGAACGCTTCTTCTCTTATCGTCGAGATGGTGTGACTGGACGAATGGCCTCATTAATTTGGCTTGAAAGGGGTTGATATGAAATGGCAGATGTTGACGCTGGTCGGTGAAGATCAGCCTGGGATTGTCGCACAGGTGACCGATGCCCTGTTCCGTGGCGGTTATACCCTGGGCGAGGCCTCCATGCTTCGATTGGGTGGTAATTTCACCATCATGATGATGGTGGATGGTGGGCAGAGTGAACAGGCGTTGTCCGCCTGCATTGCACCAGTGGCGGAGAAACTGGGATTGCGACTTCATCTGGATCCGATCCATGGCGGACTGCATCAGCACCGGGTGCCCAATTTTCAGGTTCGGGTGAATGGCGCGGACCGGGCTGGAATCGTGGCGCAGGTTACCGGATTGTTGGCTGAAAGTGGCTTCAATATTCTGGAGCTGGATTCGGATGTGGTGGGTAGCCAAGATGATCCTGTCTACATCATGACGATCCAGGGCTACACCGAGGCGACCATTGAAACTCTGGAAACGGCCCTTGGAAGGCTCGAGGCAGATGAGATCGATGTGCACGTCTCAGCCATCGAGACACTGATTGGTTGAATCATGGCGGTACTCGATATTCTGAAATTGCCAGACCCGAGATTGAAAGAGGTCTCGCAAGAGGTAGAGCGGTTTGATGATGAACTGCTGGCATTCATCGACGATCTGGAAGAGACCCGTCAGGCGGGACCGGCGGCTGTCGGTATTGCTGCACCTCAGGTGGGTAGACTGCAGAGGATTGTCATCATCGATTGTTCGACCACCCGCAAACCGGTACCCAATCATGGCAGGCTGGTATTGGTCAATCCTGAGATCACCGAGTGGGATGGCTTCGAGCTGGGACGGGAAGGCTGTCTCTCCGTGCCGGATTATACGGGAAATGTCATTCGCGCCGAACGGATCAAGATGCACGCCTTGACCCCTGAAGGCGAACCCCGGGAGTTTGAGATGGAAGGGTATGAAGCGAGAGCTCTGCAACACGAGGTCGATCATCTGGATGGGATGCTGTTTATTGATCGACTGGTGAGTCGCAGAACCGATCTGTTTCAGCGAAAGGTCTATCAGAAGGGTGGCAAGAAGCGCAAATAGCGCCAATCAGGCCCTCACCCAGCATAAGATCAGGTCATAGTCACTGATTGAATTCATGATGTAGCATGCTGCGATGATTCCACAAGTTTAAGATTATGCTTACTCTACTTCTGGTTGCCCTGTTTCTGTTCTGGTTGAATGGCCGTTGCCGGGATGCCAATGGTGCTGACTGGGGGTCTTTCTGGCTGAATCGCCTGGATGGCTTGAACCGGCTGTTTTGTCATCACTACCATCGCCTTCAATCGGTGCCGGTACCCTTGCCCAGAGAGGGTGGTGCAATCCTGGTCTCCAACCATATCTCAGGGCTCGATCCGCTACTGATGATTGCCTCGTGCGATCGGCCGCTGAGATTCCTGATTGCCAGAGAGCAGTACCAGCGATTCGGTATGCAGAGGCTGTTTCGTGCGGTGGGGTGCATTCCTGTGGACCGTGAGAACTCCCCGGAGAAAGCCCTTCGCCAGGCCTTCAAAGCCTTGGCGGAGGGTGAAGTGATCGCCCTCTTTCCCCACGGCAAGATCCACCTCGATAGCGATCCGCCGCGAAAGATAAAACCTGGCGCTGCCCGTCTGGCTGCAAGAGCAAAACTCCCGTTGATTGCGCTGCACATCAGTGGTGTCGCCGCTCCGGGAGAGGTCATGAGGCCGGTTATCCTGCGTAGCCGGGCAGTGGTTAAACTGAAGGCTGAGATCGAGGGCTCTGCGCTCAGTGATGAGGAGCTGAACCAGCTGATCGAGCGGGCGCTGGATGGCGAATAGCATGACATAGTGTGTCGCCATATTAGGGCCTGTTAACACCAATCCAATACGTCTTGTTGTGCCTGAAAAAGCGCCAATCAAGGCGCGAGGAGCGTAGTTTTGTTAGTCCAAATGAATGACGAGCAACGCCGAGTGGCGCTTTTTCAGGCGCAACCCGGAGGGCTGGGACTGTTTTTGCGCCCAGCGGCGTTATCATTCGCTCATGTAGAATAACTACACTACGCTCATTCTGCCTTGCTGGGCACAAAAACAGTCCCAGCAGGGCGTATTGGATTGGTGTTAACAGGCCCTAAAAAAATACCGCCAATGCTGGGTATTGAGGGCCTGGTGTGGTTTCCTAAACCGCAAACAAGTATCATTGCCGCCAGTTAATTTTCACTAATTAAGGGATACCGATGAAAGTAACCGTATTTGGATCGGGCTACGTGGGTTTGGTCACAGGTGCCTGCCTGGCTGAGGTGGGCAATGATGTTGTCTGCATGGATGTAGATAGTAACAAGATCGACATGCTCAATCGGGGAGAGATCCCGATCTACGAACCCGGTCTTGATTCAATGGTTGAGCGGAATGCTCAGTCTGGCCGACTCAGTTTTACAACGGATGTTGCGAAGGCGGTGGATCACGGTCTGTTTCAGTTTATCGCCGTCGGTACCCCACCGGACGAGGATGGTTCAGCTGATCTTCAGTATGTGCTGGCCGTTGCCGAGTCGATTGCCGAGAATATGCAAGACTACCGGGTGGTGGTGGACAAATCCACCGTGCCGGTAGGTACCGCGGATAAAGTACGGGAACGCATTGAGTCGACCATGCAGGCAAAAGGCAAGCAGGTAGAGTTCGATGTGGTATCGAATCCGGAATTCCTCAAAGAGGGCGCCGCGTTGGACGATTTCATGAAGCCGGACCGGATCATCATTGGTACGGACAACCCGCGTACCACCGAGCTGCTTCGAGCCCTCTATCTGCCCTTCAACCGGAATCATGACCGTCTGATTGCGATGGATATCCGCTCCGCAGAGTTAACCAAGTATGCAGCCAATGCGATCCTCGCCACCAAAATCAGTTTCATGAATGAGCTGTCCAATCTGGCGGAGCGCCTCGGTGCCGATATCGAACAGGTTCGTCACGGCATCGGTGCGGATACCCGGATCGGCTACGCCTTCATCTATCCTGGATGCGGTTACGGTGGTTCCTGTTTTCCCAAGGATGTGAGTGCACTTGAGCGTACAGCCAAACAGGTTGGCTACGACGCGCAGCTGCTGACGGCGGTCGAAGCGGTCAACTATCGCCAGAAACGGGTGCTGTTTGAGAAGATCATGCGCCACTATTCCGGTGATGTGAAAGGCAAGACTTTCGCCCTCTGGGGGCTCTCCTTCAAACCCAATACGGACGATATGCGTGAAGCTTCAAGCCGGGTACTGATGGAGTCACTCTGGGAAGCGGGTGCAAGCGTACGGGTATTCGATCCTGAGGCCATGGAGGAGTGTCATCGAATCTACGGTGAGCGTGACGATCTGGTCTATTGCGATAACCAGGATGGCACCCTTGAGAGTGCGGACGCACTGATCGTGGTGACCGAATGGCAGGTGTTCAGAAGCCCGGACTTTGAGCAGATAAAGCAGGCACTATCCGCGCCGGTCGTGTTTGATGGCCGTAATATCTACGACCCTGCGCGTATGAAGGAGTCAGGATTCAGCTACTACGCCATAGGGCGTGGTGATTGATCGAAACTCACCGGGATGGCGCCTCCTGTGTGAGGCGCCGGTCGGTATCACTCTACCTCTGATCGCCAGATAACCCACTCAGAAGCGACTCGATCGGCTCTCTGCCCGTACAGCAATCACAACTCGCCAAATCCCTTCAGCGGATTGTGGGCCTCATCCGCTCGCAGCTCTAACCGAACCACATTCTGGCCTGAAAATGGAACCCAGAGAAATTTCTGCAGTCATATGTTGCAGTGCACAATTTTTTTTGGTTTTGCGCTAGGCTCTTGCTGGTAGATTATGGATAGGTGTTCTTAATGGTTAACTTATTGAAATTTAATGATTCATTCCGGGAGGTTGTGGCTCTGGACGCTACCCGGAGGATCGCTTTACGATTGATTACACCCAATGACAAGGCGTTACTGCAGCAGGGTTTTGATTCACTTTCAGGCGAATCCCGCCTACGTCGGTTCATGGCTGAAAAGCGATTTCTGTCGCAACAGGAGCTGGCCTACTTCACAGAAGTGGACCAGATGGACCACTTCGCCCTGGGCATGGTACTCCTCGATGAGTCAGGAAATGAAACAGAAGGGGTAGCCATTGGTCGCTTCATTCGCCTGGCGGGTGATGCAGAAACCGCGGAAGTCGGCCTGACTGTGGCCGACTCCATGCAGGGGCAGGGATTGGGACAGCTGTTGCTGAAGCGGTTGGTCTCGGCAGCCCTCGAACGGGGAATCAACCGTTTCCGTTTCGAGTGTCTTGCACATAATCAGGAGATGAAGCAGCTGCTATTGAAGGTGTGTAGAGAGGCCGTTTTTCGCTACGACGGGGGTGTCATGATCGCCGAAGCCACCCTGCCTGTACCGTTAGGGGTGGCACCGATCTACAACCCGCTGGATTTCATGGACGGGCTGGTCCGACAGATGCAGAGTCTGTTCTCAGGTGCTTTCAAATATCAGTCGGGTGTGGGCATGGACCTGATGAAGCAGAGTCTGGATGTGCCATTCAGGTTTAGGCATTAATCCGGCGACAAATCGTTTACCCGGCAGGCGACCAACGGGGATTTCAATGCATGGTGATAGTAAGCATGAAGCTTCCCAGCAGTTACTCACTTCAGTGAAAGCAGACGATTTACTGATCGGATCAAGATTGCGTAACAGCCTTCGGTTTTTCCGAAAGTCAATATTTCACCTCTCTATCGGCTTTGTTACTATCCCGGCCTCGCTCCATTTCAGCCAGGATATTAGATGTCAATTTCACAACGTATTGCAGATGAACTGAGTATACGAATCAACCAGGTCGATGCGGTGGTCGGCTTGCTCGACGAGGGGGCAACCGTCCCGTTCATCGCACGCTACCGCAAAGAGGTGACCGGTGGTCTGGATGATACTCAGCTACGCCATTTAGTGGAGCGTCTGAGCTATCTGAATGAACTGGAAGAGCGACGTGAAGCGGTACTGAAATCGGTCCAGGAGCAGGGCAAAATGACCGATCAGCTGAAAGCATCCCTGCTGGCGGCAGATACCAAAACCCGATTGGAAGATCTCTATCTTCCCTACAAGCCTAAACGGCGCACCAAAGCGCAGATTGCCCGTGAAGCGGGTTTGGCGCCATTGGCCGAAGCCTTGTTGAATGATCCCGGTTTGCAGCCCCAACAGGAGGCGCAAGCCTACCTGAATGAAGAGAAAGGCGTGGCGGATACCGATGCGGCACTGGATGGGGCCAAACAGATTCTCATGGAACAGTTTGCCGAGGATGCGGAACTCGTCGGCCGGCTGCGGGAACACCTTTGGGATTCTGCTGAGCTCACCTCCAGGTTGGTTGAGGGCAAGGAAAAGGAGGGCGCTAAGTTCTCTGACTACTTCGACTACTCCGAGACGATCAACAAAATCCCGTCACATCGTGCACTGGCCCTGTTCAGGGGGCGCCAGGAGGGGATCCTCAGCCTGGAGCTGATCTTGCCCGAAGATGAGGGATTGAATGCTGCAGAGATGGGTGTGGCAGAACGGATGATTGCGCGCCAGATGGGGGTGCATGACGAGGGGCGACCTGCCGATGATTGGCTGAAAGGGGTGGTGCGCTGGGCCTGGCGGATCAAGATCTTTACCCACCTGGATAACAATCTGAAAACCCGCCTGCGCGAGGCGGCAGAAGAGGAGGCGATCAAGGTTTTTGCGCGCAACCTGCATGACCTGTTACTCGCCTCGCCTGCGGGTCCCCGTACCACCATTGGATTGGATCCCGGCTTGAGAACCGGTGTCAAAGTTGCAGTGATCGACAGCACCGGAAAGGTGGTGGAAACGGCAACCATCTATCCCCATGTACCGAAAAAACACTGGCAGGAGTCGTTGAAAACTTTGGCGGATCTGGCGGCAAAATTCAAAGTGGAGCTGGTCAGTATCGGTAACGGAACCGCCTCCCGTGAGACCGATCGCCTGGTTGCGGATCTGATCAAGCAACATCCGCAGTTGCGGCTGACTAAAGTGATGGTCAGTGAGGCAGGGGCATCGGTCTACTCGGCCTCCGAATTTGCCGCCCAGGAGTTCCCCGAGATGGATGTCTCATTGCGCGGCGCGGTCTCAATCGCCCGGCGTCTTCAGGACCCCCTGGCTGAGCTGGTGAAGATTGAACCCAAGTCGATTGGTGTGGGGCAGTATCAGCATGATGTTTCCCAGTCCAGGCTGGCCCGTCAACTGGATGCGGTGGTCGAGGATTGTGTAAACGCGGTCGGGGTGGATATCAACACAGCTTCGGCACCGTTGTTAAATCGGGTGGCTGGTCTCTCCACCCTGATGGCGGACAATGTGGTGAAGTTTCGCGATCAGCATGGTGCATTCGCCAATCGCAAAGCGATTCTCAAAGTACCCCGCATCGGTGAAAAAGCCTTTGAGCAGTGCGCCGGATTTCTGCGCATTATGAATGGTACCAATCCGCTCGATGCCTCTGCCGTGCATCCGGAAGCCTATCCGGTGGTAGAGCGCATTCTGGCCAAGACCGGGCGAGAGATGTCAGCTCTGATTGGTGATACCCCCTTCCTGAAAAAACTCTCTGCCAAGGAGTTTACCGATGACACATTCGGTCAACCTACGGTGGAGGATATCATCCGAGAACTGGAGAAGCCGGGTAGGGACCCAAGGCCCGAATTCAAAACGGCAACCTTTAAAGAGGGTGTGGAAAATCTGCAGGATCTTAAAAGCGGCATGGTTCTCGAAGGGGTGGTGACCAATGTCACCAACTTCGGTGCGTTTGTCGATATTGGGGTTCACCAGGATGGCCTGGTGCATATCTCCGCACTCTCCGACAAGTTTGTCAAAGATACCCGTGAAATTGTCAAGGCGGGGGACCTGGTGAAAGTCAAAGTCATGGATGTGGATATCCCGCGTAAACGAATTGCGCTCTCCATGCGCCTGACCGATGAAGCAAACGCATCACGCAGTGAGCGTAGTAAAAACAGCAGGACCGAGAAGCGCCAACAGACCCCAAGCGCAAAGAAGAGATCATCACAGGCACCAAGAGGTGCGATGGCGGAAGCTTTCGCCAAACTGGGTAAGGTTTGAGATAACTACTCAGCCGATATCGCTGAAGAGCAGATTCAGTGCAAGGGCGATCAATACCAGACCTGCAATCCGATTGAGGTATTGTTGTGCTTTTGGTGATTGATTGAGCCAGGTGCCCAGGCTGCCGGCAAGAAAGGCGATGACACCGAATGTCACAAGGGTGACCAGAATAAAGAGTGAACCGAGTAGCATGATCTGTTGTGCCACCTGGCCCTGCTGTGGATTGGTGAACTGGGGCAGGAATGCGAGAAAAAAGATGGTCACTTTGGGGTTGGTGACATTCATGATGATGCCGCGTCGATAAAGCTGAACCGGGGAGAGGTAGACGCGCTCGCTACTGGTCAGGCTGTTTTGCGCTGCATTCAGGGAGAGCCAGCCAAGATAACTGAGATAACCGGCACCGATGACTTTCAATAGAGTGATGGCAAACGGTGAAGTTTTCAACAGTGCGGCGAAGCCAAGTGCAACCACCAGCGTGTGCACGATCAGACCGGTACCGAGACCTGATGTCACCAGATAACCTTTAACTCTTCCATAAAGCGCTGACTGTGTCAGGACAAAGATATTATCGGGGCCCGGTGCCAGGCAGAGTACAAAGGATACTGTGATAAATGCATAGGCAGTGGTCAGGCTGATCAAAGGTTCGTACTCCTCAACACTGCTGAATGTACCTCAAGGGCCTGTTAACACTAATCCAATATGCCCTAATAGTGATCCGCTTAACTACGTCGCCAACGGCTTGTCTATTGACTGATCAAGAAGACTAAATCTATACCCTGCCAATCTTAACACCGTAGATATGTCGAGCTGCTTGTCTCAGGTGCTAATAAAAAAGTCCAATCTGATTGAATCCACTCTCCCCAACTGTCCGTAGATAAAACTGAACACAGAGCGAAATGTTATCAGTTTAAAACTTGTGAGGAGAGCGATATGAAAACTTTGGCAATCACTGCAGCAATGATCTTATCAACCAATCTTTATGCCGGTGCTTTTGATGTAACCGGAGAGAATCATGACCTCTATGACGGCATACCTGAATCGACAAAACTGCCTACCGCCGTACAGCCCGGCATCGGTGATAACTATGGTAGCTCGATTCTCCATTCAGGCAAGGGTTACGCAAAATCCGTCGCCAAGCCGCAAGGTGGTCTGGACGAAGGCTATGGCAGCATTCTGATCGATGTTGGTGTACCGCTTTATTGGTAAAAGAGAGCGAGGGTGGGGTTTTCTCCACCCTCTCTTTATTATCTGCGGCATAGTTATCCGGTGACATCAGTTGGCAAGTCTGGAAAACGGCCGGTTGAATCCGTTTGATGCGAACGAATGATTTTACAGCGATAAGCGTGACCACAGGATGGTGGTTGTATGACTGGTCGGGGTGAGAGGATTCGAACCTCCGGCCCCTGCCTCCCGAAGACAGTGCTCTACCAGGCTGAGCTACACCCCGATGCTTGATCCGATCGGTTATCAAACCGATACGGCGAACAGCTGATGTTAGCGGAATCGATAGGCCGGTTCAATGGGTTCTGGCGACAGAGTAATCGGCAAGATCCGCCAGTGCCTGACGGTAGTCGCTGTCAGGTAAAAGTTTCAGTGCCTGTTTGGCCTGCTCGGCATGTTGTTGGGCAAGCTGCTGGGTGTAGGTGATTGCATCACTGCTGTGTATCGCCTGCAGAACGAAATCGATCTCATCCAAGCCACCATTTTCGATGATTGTGGCCAGCCGTTGGCGCTGCTGCTGATCCGACTTTTTCATGGCCTGGATCAGGGGCAGGGTGGGTTTACCCTCAGCCAGATCGTCACCGACGTTCTTGCCGATCTCTTCATTACTTGAGTGATAGTCCAGGGCGTCATCCACCAGCTGGAAGGCAATCCCCAGATGAAGGCCGTAGTCGGCCAATGCCTGCTGCTGTTGCTCCGATATTTCAGCCACCACGCCGCCCAGACGGGATCCGGCCTCGAACAGGGTGGCGGTTTTACGCTTGATCACTTCCATGTACTCAGCTTCGCTGGTTTCTGGATTGTGCACATTCAGCAACTGCAGCACTTCACCTTCAGCGATTCGGTTGGTGGCATGAGAGAGGATATCCATCACCGGCATCTGACCGACTTCCACCATCATTTCGAAGGAGCGGGAGTAGAGAAAATCCCCGACCAGTACGCTGGCTTCGTTGCCCCAGACCGCATTGGCTGTCTCCCGGTTGCGGCGTAGATCGGAGCCATCCACCACATCATCGTGCAGCAGGGTCGCGGTATGGATGAATTCGATGATGGCAGCCAGGTTGATATGCTGGGCGGCATCATAGCCACAGGCCCGTGCTGCCAGGAGCACGATCATCGGGCGCAGGCGCTTGCCACCACTATGGACGATATAGGCGCCAATCTGATTGATCAGCACCACATCGGACTTCAGCTGTTGAATGATCAGCTTGTCTACAGCATCCATGTCGTCGGCGATGAGTTGGCGTAGAGCTTTAATATCCATAGCTGGTGTCGGTTGAAACAAACCAGCGCATGCTAGATGAGTGGTCAGGATAAATCAATGGGGACGCTCAACGCTGGCATGTCGCGCAATAGAATGTGGAGCGTTGTGCGATGGTTTTCTGGCGGATCGGCGAGGCGCATCTGGGACAGGCTTGATCGGTCTTGCCATACACTTGGAGCTGCTGGGCGAAATAGCCCGGATTGCCATCCTCCCGCTGGAAATCCCGCAGCGTGGTACCGCCCTGAGCGATTGCTGCGGTCAGGGTCTCTTTGATCGCCTCGACCAGCTTCCCATAGCGGGATTCGGCGACTCTATTGCTCGGTCTGGTGGGGTGTATGGCCGATTTGAACAGGGATTCGCTGGCATAGATATTCCCCACCCCAACCACAATCTTGCTGTCCATAATCAACTGTTTAATGGTCACCCGCCGATGTTGCCCCTGTTCGTGCAGATAGGCGGTGTTGAAACTCTCCTCCAGTGGCTCAGGCCCCAGCTGAGCGATCAGGGGGTGCTGGGAGGGGGGGTGGTCGGTCCACAGTACCGCGCCGAAGCGTCTTGGGTCTCTCAGCCTGAGCAGTTTGCCACCGCTTACCTGGAGATCGAAATGGTCGTGTTTTTGAACGGTGCAATCGGGGGGGAGGATCCTCAGACTGCCGGACATGCCCAGATGGATGATCAGGGTGCCGTGGTGGAAGGCCAGCAGCAGATACTTACCCCGCCGGGATACATTGAGCAGTTTGCGGCCTTTCAGTTGCTGGGGCAGATCGATGGGTATCGGCCAGCGCAGACGGGGCTGGCGAATCACCACCTGTTTCACCTTTTTCCCGGTAATGTGCGGTGCAATCCCCCGGCAGGTGGTCTCGACTTCAGGCAGTTCAGGCATCGGGTTGCGCCAACCAGGCCTCTAAAGGTGCTGTCAGATGGTGGTGGTAGCCATTGCCGATCAGGTGAATCACCCCATTGTATAGTACGTAGCGCCAGCCATTGAGTGGGTCGATATCACCGAAGGAAAAACGCGCCTGGTCGAGCAGCAGCACGATTCCGGGATTATCCAGGCCGAAAGGTGTGAGGTCCGGTGGGGCGTGAAATTGTTTGAGACTGGCGGTCTGACTGATCGTCAGTAGTTGCTCAATGCGTGAGGTGAGTCCCGGTCGATCGTCAATCAACCATTGGTCTTGCTCAAGTCTCATGGTCAAGCTGTTTGTCCCGGAAAGGATGGTGATATTGCGGATCTCTGCTGGGGCAAGTTGGCTGAGTGGTGCCATGGGTTCAGGCTGGGATTGCCATACCAGCACGGCCAGCAGGCCGATAACCACCATCAGGATCAGATTAAGACGCAGCTTATGGGACATGGACGGCTACTATGCCTCAGGCCCGGTTACGACGCCACACCATCAAGCCGCCAAACAGCAGCAGTAGCAGTGGTGCAACAATCAGTGTGCCGATGCCAATCACCCCAATGGCCAGATTCGACAGGTGTAATTCCCGGTCGTTGGCCTGTTTGACCGGGATGCCGACCAGTTTGTCATCGCCCACCAGCCAGCGGCTCAGGGTCAATCCCAGATCCTGGTTGCCCGCATTGCTGAGAAAACTGTTGGATAGAAAATCACCATCGCCAATCACCATGATGCGTTGTTGCTGCCGGTTGACCAGTCGGGTCAGCGCCACGCCCAGTGTCAATGGCCCCGCCTCTTCGCCGGCGAGTGGGTTTCGCTCGATCTCCCCCTGCAGGGCGCCGGTTTCATTCCAGCTCTTATCCAGGGTCTTCAGCAGCGGCACCACCGACCACATACTCTGTTCGGGTATCGCCAGGGCGGCGGCCTGGGGGAACAGGGTCAGCAGATTGAATGCCCGGGTGGCCTTGTGATCCGGGTATCTGGGAACCAGTGCAATCGCCGGGTTGTCGATCCCCAGCTCTTTGACGTTGGCGTCGACAATGGTTCCCGGTAACTGTTTGATGCCCGTCAGCTGGCGCATCAGTGAGTCTCCGATTCGGCTCTCCGGTTCACTCAGCAACAGCAGATTGCCCCCCTCGGCTGCATAGGCTCTCAAGCGGGCAATTTCCACTTCCAGCAGGGGTCTCTGAGGTGAGGGGATGATCAGTAGGGCGGTATTGTCCGGTGGCGTTGGGGTGGTTGCCAGGTCGATGTTGATGACCTGATACCCCTGCTGCTTGAGGGCGTTACCGAAATCTCCCAGGTCATGATTGGCCCTTCCGAGCAGATCCCGCTCACCATGGCCGGTGAGTCCGGCGATCCAGCGGGTATGGGTTTGCGAGAGTCGCAGCAGGGCGTTGGTGAACTGCTCCTCATCCAACTGTTGAATCCGCTCTTCCCGATTGTTGTAGTTGAGCACCACTTCACCGGAAAGACTGATGCCCTGGCGGCGGGTCTGATCCGGATGGCGCAAGGGATCGATAAGGGAGAGCTCGATATCGGGTTTCAGATGCTGATAGCGGGCCATGAAGCGAGTCAGCTGATCACGGATTTTGGCCGTTTCCGGTACATAGGCGGTGACTGTCAGCGGACCGGGGATACGTTGTACGATATCGATACTGACCGGGCTCAGGCTGTTGCTGCCCTGGTGTGTCCAGTCCCACTGGTTATCATAGCGGCCACTCAGCCAGGCCAGCAGAACCAGAATCACCAGCATCATCAGGTAAAAGAGCAGATCGTTGAATCCGATTCTGAGCCAGCCCATTATCCTCTCCGTCTTCTATCGAGTCGGTGCAGGGCCAGCCCGAGAAAGAACAGGGTGAGCAGCAGGAAATAGGCGATATCACTGAGACGAACCAGCCCCAGCTGCAGATCGAGATAGTGTGAGGGCCAGGCCAGCCAGTGAATGAAACTGCTGGCCTGGGTATGTTGATCGAGCAGGGAGAGCAACATCAGCATGCCGTAGCTGGCCGCTGCGGCAATACCCGGGTTTTCGCTCAGAGCGGAGAAGTAGAGGCCGATACCGGTAAAAGTGCCGCTGAGCAGTAGCAGGCCAAGGGTGGCGGCCAACAGCAGCCCCAGATCGAGATCTGTTCCTGAGGAGAGGGTCAGGCAGAGCAGCAGGGGGATCAACACCAGCATGCTGAGATATCCGACCACCGCAATGAATTTACCGGTCAATATGGACAGATTTGAGAGCGGGGCACTGCTCAGCAGTGCATAGCTGCCGTTGCGGAATGTCTCACTGAAGAGACGGGCGGTCAGAATCGGCGTGATCAGCAGAATCAATACCGCTGCAAGACCGTAGAGCTGCAGACTTAAATGGTGGCTGAGTCCCAGCTCCCGGTGAGCTGTCTGCATGCCGCTGAATGACTCAAGAGTGCCGAGAAACTGCCAGCTCAGCAGGCAGAGGCAGAGTGCCAATGTGCCCCAGGCGAACGGAGTTCGCATCAGTCGCCGCCACTCTATCCAGGCCAGAGAGAGGCTCACTGCAGACCTCCGGTGGTGGCTTGCAGAAACAGCTGCTCCAGGCTTCTGGAGGCGGGTGACAACTCGCACACCTGCCAGCCACGGCCAAGCAGTTGCTCAAGACACTCATTGGGTCGGTAGCCAGGCTCCAGCGTGATCAGAAAATAGTCGGTATGCAGCTGTTCCGCTGTGGCGATGGCCGGCAATGCCGCGATTTCCGACTCCAGGGGGTTCTGTTCCAAACCCAGGCGATAGCAGGTCTGTTCGGTTGGGGTGATATCCCCATTGTATACGGTCTTGCCCTGCTGCAGGATAACCACCCGGTTACAGGTGGCCTGGATCTCTGACAGAATATGGCTGGAGAGTATCACCGCCTTGTCTGCTGCCAGCGCTTTGATCAGCTCCCTCAGTTGACGTATCTGACCCGGATCCAATCCATCGGAGGGTTCATCAAGAATCAGCAGCTGTGGGTCGTGGATGATCGCTTGAGCCAGGCCAACCCGTTGCTGGTAACCTTTTGACAGCTTGCGGATCAGCCGTCTGCCACTCTGCTCCAGGCCACAATGTGTTTTTGCCATTGATCTGGCTTCGCCGATCTGAGCTCTTTTCAGCCCATGCAGGTAGGCGCAGTCTGTCAAAAACTCATCCACGGTCTGGTCCGGGTGGAGCGGCGGGCGTTCAGGCAGGTAACCGATGTTGCGCTTGGCCTGCTGCGGTTGCTCAAGCAGATCGAAGCCGCAGATTTCCACATCGCCGCTACTGGGTGCAAGATCCCCGCAAATCATCCGCATGATGGTCGATTTACCCGCACCGTTCGGACCCAGCAGACCCAGTATGTCTCCCCGGCTGAGCTGAAGGTCGAGGGGCTGCACAATCTGCTCTTGATGAAAGCTTCTGGATAACTGGTTGGTTGTCAGCAGGTTCAGCATATTCGATTGATTGAAGAGAGATTATTCGCGCCAGTTGGAGCTCAGTCACCGGGTTAATAGCCGAATTGGCTCCGGCCAAACATAACACTCTTGGCCCACTATGCAAGGGGTGGGACAAGAACCATTGCGCATTTTTCATCAGGTCCGGGGCAAATACCCAGCTAGAGATTCGCCTGCCCAAGTTGCAAAGCGTTAATTGGCTAAGTTGAACGGATTGCCGGACGCCTGAGAGCTTTTTAACAGTAGTGTTTCAATGAGTTGCATTCGGCGGGTACACTTCGCCACTCAGAATAATTTCCCGATTCAGGTTAGTTGATGACAAGTCAGGTTTCAAACAGTGCTGCGCCACTCATGCTGGGGGTCGATACCGGCGGTACCTTTACCGATTTTGTTCTGCTCAGAGGTGAGCAGATCGAAACACACAAGGTGCTCTCCACCCCGCAGGCTCCTGAACAGGCGATCCTTCAGGGTATCCGCGAACTGAACCTGGAACCCTTGAAGCTGATCCTGATTCATGGCTCCACCGTTGCCACCAATGCGGCCTTGGAGGGGAAAGGGGTTCGCACCCTCTATATCGGTAACCGGGGGTTGGCCGATCTGCTGACCATCGGGCGCCAGGCCCGTACAGAGCTCTATAACCTGCAACCTGAAGCCAAGCAGTCTCCGGTGCCAGCTGAGCTCTGTGTCGAGACTGGCGGGCGGCTGGGTGCGGATGGGGAAGTGGTCGAAGCCCTCAGCGAGCAGGACCTGGCCCGACTGAAAGCGGAAATCCAGCGCTTGGATCCCCAGGCGGTGGCGATTAATCTGCTGTTCAGTTTTCTTGATGATCGGTTTGAACGAATGATTGAGCAGCTGGTGCCGGAACAGCTCTTCTGTTCCCGGTCATCGGAAGTGCTGCCTGCCAGCGGTGAATATGAACGGGGTATTGCCACCTGGCTGAACAGTTGGGTTGGTCCCCTTGTGGCGGGCTACCTGAAGCGTCTCAATGAAGCTTTGCCCGGGGTACGTCTGTCGGTGATGCAGAGTTCCGGAGAGGCGATAGCGGCAGATCAGGCAGCACGACAGGCGGTGCGGATGTTGTTGTCGGGGCCGGCTGGCGGCCTGGTGGGGGCCGGTTTCGTGGCGGCGGAATCGGCAAGGACACAACTCTTGACTCTGGATATGGGGGGCACTTCCACCGATGTTGCGCTGATCGATGGTCAACCGCGACTGACCCGGGAGGGACGGATCGGGCCCTGGCCGGTGGCTGTTCCGATGGTCGATATGCATACCATCGGTGCCGGTGGCGGCTCCATCGCCCGACTGGATGCCGGTGGCATGTTATTGGTGGGGCCGGAGTCAGCCGGGGCGGACCCCGGGCCGGCCTGTTATGGCCGGGGAGGAGAGGAGGCGACAGTCACCGACGCCAACCTGTTGCTTGGTCGGTTGAGAGAGGATGCCTTTCTGGGCGGTCGAATGAGACTGCAAAGGCCGGCAGCAGAGGCGGCCGTAGGTCGTCTGGCCGAACAGATGTCCCTGCCATTGACCGCAGTGGCAGAGGGGATTGTGCGGGTGGCCAATGAGCATATGGCCCACGCTCTGCGTGTTACCTCGGTACAGCGGGGTGTCGATCCGAGACACTACACGCTGGTCTCATTTGGTGGTGCCGGGGGGCTGCATGTTTGCGCCTTGGCCGACGCGCTGGGTATGAGCTGCGCGCTGGTGCCGGTGAGTGCGGGGGTGCTTTCAGCCCTGGGTATGCTCGCCACCCGACCCGGTCGGCAGCAGATCCGCACCAAGCTGGGGGTGCTTCAGAGCCTGGACGAGCTCACGATCAATCAGGCGCTCAAGCAGTTGGCGGCTGAGGCCAGCGAGGATCTGATCAGGGAGGGGGTTGGTGAGGATGAAATCGAGGTGGAATACTCTCTGGATCTGCGCTATCTGGGGCAGTCCTATACCCTGAATGTTGCGTGGCAGAGTCTGCCCCAGGTGGAACGGGATTTTCATCGTCTGCACGAGTCCCGCTACGGTCACCGAATGAGCGGTGATGTCGAGCTGGTCAACCTGAGAGTGGCGTTGCATGGTGCCCGGGCCGAGATGGCGTTGCCCCGGATTGAGTCAAGTGTCATGGGTGAGGTGCGGGAGTGGTTGGATCTCCCTGGAGAAGAGGGCGCTGTGCCCCGCTACGAGCGGGCTGAACTGGCCCTCGGTCAATCGATTGAAGGGCCTGCGCTGATCAATGAGATGGCTTCCACAACCTGGTTGGCAAGAGGTTGGCGCTGTGAGGTGGACCCGGCTGGAAACCTGTTGTTGGAGCGGCAGCAGGGCTGAGCGGGTCCGCGTTAACAGGTCCAAAACAATCGGGGCATAAAAAAACCCGCCGGAAGGGCGGGTTCTTTCCAGGGATTGCTCAAGATCTATTTGATCTTGGACTCCTTGTACATCACGTGTTTGCGTACCTTGGGATCAAATTTCTTGATCTCCATTTTGCCAGGCTGGTTACGCTTGTTCTTGGTTGTGGTGTAGAAATGTCCGGTCCCGGCGCTCGAGACAAGTTTGATTTTATCACGCATGACTCATTGCTCCTCAGATCAGATTTTTTCGCCACGGGCACGAATCTCGGAGAGAACCGTGTCGATGCCTTTTTTATCGATGATGCGCATACCCTTGGAAGAGAGACGCAGACGAACCCAGCGGTTTTCACTCTCGACCCAGAACCGATGCGTATGCAGGTTGGGGAGAAAACGGCGCTTGGTTTTATTGTGCGCATGGGAAACGTTGTTTCCCGTAACCGGGCGCTTTCCGGTAACTTGGCAGACTTTTGACATCGTCAAAACCTCAAAATTTGGTTATCCCTGGGGGCGAAAGGCGCGTATTTATATCAGAGTGCCAGCTTTGAAGCAAGGGAATTCCATGATTTGTCGGATCTGGGTTGTACGAATTCAGGTACCCCAGCCCAGGACTGGGGTGGGGCGGTAGGTATCGGGGATGGCGAACGACTCAGATCATTCCCCGTTCAGCCAGTGAGGTGGGTACTCCTTCACCGATAATGAAGTGGTCCAGCACCCGGATATCCACCAGTGCCAGGGCGCTCTTCAGCTGATCGGTAATGGCCCTGTCGGCCTGACTGGGTTCGACCACGCCGGATGGGTGGTTGTGGGCGAAAATCAGTGCCGCAGTGCCCTTTTTACCACCTCGCGCGGATGCACACTGGCGCCATCGATCGTACCGCGAAACAGCTCTTCATAGCAGATGACCCGGTGACGGTTATCCAGAAACAGGCAGGCGAAGACCTCATAGGTATAGTGACGAAGTTTGCTGTGGAGGTAGTGGCGTGTCTGTTGCGGATTGGTCAGGCTGTCGTTCTGCTGCAGTTGCTCATGAAGATATCGTCTTGAGATCTCAAGGGAGGCCTGAAGTTGGGTAAATTTGGCCACTCCCATCCCTTTGGCTCGGCACAATCGGCTCTGGTCGGCACGCAGCAGCGCACCAAGACCACCAAATTCACCAAGCAGGTTGCGGGCGAGATCCACGGCTGTGAAGCCTTTGATGCCGGTGCGCAGAAATATCGCCAGCAGTTCTGCGTCGGATAGGCTTGCAGCGCCCCCGTTAAGCAGTTTTTCCCGTGGGCGATCGTCGCAGGGCCAGTCGGTGATGGGCATCCAGACCTCCATGTCTTTGTGTAGAAGCAGGGTTGGGATAATAGCCGGTTTTTCGCGGCAGGTGCATCATTAATATCTTATATAACACGGATTTATTAACATTTTCAGGTGCATGGGGTAATCTTGTCGGAATGAGCAAATGGTCTAGGCATAAGGGATGAGCTGTCTCAAGAATAAAAAAATCCTCCTCGGGGTTACCGGAGGCATTGCAGCCTATAAAAGTGCTGTACTGTTGCGCGGATTACTGAAAGAGGGTGCCGAGGTGCGTGTGGTGATGACCGCAGCCGCCAGGAGTTTTGTCACACCACTGACCTTTCAGGCCCTGTCCGGTCATCCGGTTCATACTGAACTACTGGATCCTGAGCAGGAATCGGCCATGGATCATATCAGTCTGGCTCGTTGGGCGGATTTGGTGTTGGTGGCTCCTGCTACGGCCAATTTCATGGCAAAGCTGGCCACGGGGCAGGCCGATGATCTGCTGACAACCCTCTGCCTTGCGACGACGGCACCCATTTCAATCGCACCGGCGATGAATCATCAGATGTGGCTGAATGGGGCAACCCAGGAGAATCTTGAGAAGCTGTGTGCCCGAGGGGTGATCTGCTGGGGACCGGCCGAGGGGGATCAGGCCTGTGGTGAGAATGGGCCGGGCAGAATGGTCGAGCCTGAGTTGTTGTTGCAGCAGGTTCAGCACTTTTTCACCCAAGGGACTCTATCCGGTGTGCGGGTTCTGATGACTGCAGGATCTACCCGCGAACCCATTGATCCGGTTCGATTTATTGGCAACCGCAGTTCAGGCAAGATGGGCTTTGCATTGGCACAGGCACTCAGTGAGCAGGGGGCTGAGGTCACCCTGGTCAGCGGTCCGGCGACGGTGTCGCCGCCGATGGGTATTACTCGCATCGATGTGGAGCAAGCCGATGAGATGCGCCGGGAAGTTATCAACCGGGCCGCTGATGCGGATATCTTTATCGGTGTTGCTGCGGTGGCAGATTATCGACCTCGCCAGGTCGCAAGTGAAAAAATCAAGAAGGATAGGGAATTAGTTACACTGGAACTCGTGAAGAATCCGGATATACTCGCAGAGGTGGCCGGTCTCGATGGCGCTCCGTTCTGTGTCGGTTTTGCAGCTGAGACAGAAAATGTGGAAGCCTATGCCGAAGCGAAGCGACAAGCCAAAGGATTGGATCTGATTGCAGCCAATCAGGTTGCTACAAAGGAAGGTGGCTTCGAGTCGGATCAGAATGCTCTGTTGCTGCTGTGGCAAGGGGGGCGGGAAGTTCTGCCCATGATGTCCAAGCATCAGCTGGCAAAGCAGCTCGTAGAGCGGATTTCAGAACAATATCATGCCAGTAGGTAAGCGCTGGTCAGTACTGAATAGAATTCAGGGTTAAATATGGTTTTCTCTAAAAACAACGGGGAGCAGATGGCTAAACAGGGAAGTGGACGTTCAATAAAAGGTTATTGGACGATCGGTGTGTTAGGGATCTTGGTTCTTGTTGCTGCCAGTTGGGCGGCAAACTTCTACCTGATGGATAACGCGAATCAGATAAAACAGCAGCATCAGGTTCAAACCATTGCTGAAGTTCTCGCGAGAGGGCTCAGTGCAAATATCCAACAGCGCACCGATCTGATCAACGGGCTGGCCAATCAGGAGATGACCGCAGCCGCACTCGAGTTGGACGATCCACAGCATCTAAGCCTGGAACAGCAACGATTGGCGCAACTGGTGCCTGACGCCCTAATGGTTCGCTTGCTGCCGTTGGGATTCAGTGAGCCGGACACAAGTTCAGCGCCGAATATGGGATATGCATCCCTGTTGTTACTCAGACAAGCCGAAAACAGCTCCCAAGCCATGGCTGCGGAATTGCACCAGTTCGGTACCCCACATCAACATATTGCCGTTGCATCCTCGGTCCGGGATCAGGCCGGAGAGATTAAAGGTGTCCTGCACGTGGCCTATCCCACTCAGGAGATTCAGAGTCTGTTGGATTCATTGGGCAACTTAAACGGCCGTATCGAATGGCAGCAGGTGATTCCCGGTAAACCGCCACTGATGCTCGCCGCCAAAGGGGGCACTCCCACATCAAAATCACAACCTGATGGGGTGGTATCGATCGCTGGCAGTATCTGGCAGATTGCCTACTGGGGTTCCGTCGGCACAGTATTGGATCCTGTTGCATTAGGGATACAGGCTGCACCTGCAGCGATTCTGTTCCTGCTGGCCGCTGTTTTGTTGATGATGCTCTCACAGCGAATGACCAAAGCTTTGAAAACGGATCAGACCAGTATCCTTTCTCTGGTTGAAGCCTTGGTGGTTGGTCGTCCGCCAAAATCTCAATCAGCTCTGTTGAACGATCTGCAGCCTACCTTCGATGTGATGGAGCATCAGATCCGGGAGTATCGAAGCAATCAGGCTGGCAAGGGGGCTACACGGACTGCAACCACCTCAGGTCAAGCGGAAATGGGAATCTCTGTCGAAGAGGGTTTGCCAGCCGTGGAGACGGCACCGGAAGCGACAGCCCTGGCTCCCAAAGTCGATATCTCCGCAACGATCTTCCGTGCCTACGATATCCGCGGTGTGGTTGGCGAGACATTCTCAGAAGATGTGGTTGCCCGGCTGGGTCAGGGATTTGGCAGCGAGGTGTTTGAAAGGGGCCATACTGCCGTGGTGGTGGGCCGTGATGCCCGCAATTCCAGTGAAAGGTTGCAGAGTGCCCTTATTCAGGGGTTGCAGAGTAGCGGTCGGGATGTGATCGACCTGGGATTGGTGCCGACTCCCCTGCTGCACTTTGCGGTTAATGAGCTGGACGCGGAGTGTGGCGCCATGGTCACCGGAAGCCACAACCCCTCTCAATACAATGGATTGAAAATGATCATCAGCGGGGAGAGTCCATCTACCGAGGCTATCCAGGGGCTTCGCCGTCGCATCGATGCGGATCAGCTGCTGGTGGGTGAGGGTAGCTTCGATTCCAGGGATATCATCGAGGATTACATCGAACGGGTGGTCTCCGATGTGCGCATGGGGCAGGCCCTAAAGGTGGTTGTCGACTGCGGTAATGGCGCAGCGTCGGTGGTTGCACCGGAACTCTATCGTCAGCTTGGTTGTGAAGTGGTGGAACTCTACTGCGATATCGATGGTGACTTCCCCAATCACCATCCTGATCCAGGTGATCCAAACAACATGGCCGACCTGCAGAAGGCGGTGGTCGATCACCAGGCCGCATTGGGCCTTGCGTTTGATGGCGATGGTGACCGTATTGGACTGGTGGATTCTTCCGGAAAGATCATCTGGCCAGACCGACTGCTGATGTATCTGGCGATCGATGTGCTGACCCGGGAGCCCGGTGGTGACATCATCTACGATGTAAAATGTACAAGACACCTGGCGAATGTCGTGCTCTCGAATGGCGGTCGGCCATTGATGTGGAAGAGCGGTCACTCCATGCTCAAGCACAAGATGAAGGAGACCCATGCACTGCTGGCCGGTGAGTACAGTGGTCATATTATCTTCTCTGAACGCTGGTACGGTTTTGATGATGGCATCTATACCGGGGCCAGATTGCTGGAGATTCTCTCACTGGATTATCGTACCAGTGCTGAGGTGTTCGCAGAGCTGCCGGAGAGTCTTTCAACACCAGAATATGTCGTGCGTCTCGAAGAGGGGCATGCGGAAACGGTGATGGAAGCCCTCGATCTGCTGCCGGACATTCCCAACGCCAGAATGGTGAAGATCGATGGTCTGAGGGCCGAATTTGAGCAGGGTTGGGGATTGGTGCGCGCTTCAAATACCTCTCCGGCTTTGCTGTTCCGATTTGAAGCGGAGTCAGAGGCTGAGCTTGATGAGGTCAAAGGGGTCTTCCGTGAGTTGGTCAACAAAGTTGATCCCCAGCTTGAATTACCGTTTTAATCATGTGTAAGACGCTAGATTATTTGGCATACTGTTAGGTTTCCTCAGAAAGTAGTCACCTTAAGATGAGTTTATCCACCGATCAGGCGCAGAATGTCGCCCATGTTTTAACCTCGGCTCTGCCCTACATCCAGCGTTTCAGCGGTAAAACCCTGGTCATCAAGTATGGCGGAAATGCCATGGTTGATGAGGCGTTGAAAAACAGTTTTGCGATGGATGTTGTGTTGTTGAAACTGGTGGGTGTCAATCCGGTGGTGGTTCATGGTGGTGGCCCTCAGATCGGCAACCTGCTGCAGCGATTGGGTAAGGATTCGCAGTTCATTGAGGGTATGCGGGTCACTGACAGTGAGACCATGGATGTGGTGGAGATGGTGCTGGGTGGCTTGGTCAACAAAGATATTGTCAGTCTGATCAACCGAGCCGGAGGCTCTGCAGTCGGATTGACCGGCAAGGATGGTGACCTGATCCATGCGAAAAAGATGGTAATCAGCCGCCGAGGCCCGGAGCTGGATGTCCCGGAAATTATCGATATCGGCCACGTGGGTGAGGTTGAGAGTATCGACGTCAGTGTGGTGAACATGCTGGTGCAGGGTGACTTCATTCCTGTTATAGCTCCGATTGGCATTGGCAAGGATGGTCACTCCTACAACATCAATGCGGATCTGGTGGCCGGCAAAGTGGCTGAGGTACTGCAGGCTGAGAAGTTGATTCTTTTGACCAATACACTGGGTCTGCTCGATAAGGATGGGGGATTGCTTACCGGTCTGTCTGCTGAGCGGGTGGATGAGCTGATCGAGGATGGCACCATTCATGGAGGGATGCTGCCGAAGATCACAACCGCCCTGGAAGCGGTCAAGGCAGGTGTTTCGACCTCACATATCATTGATGGCCGCGTTCCTCATGCGGTACTGCTTGAGCTGTTCACGGACGAAGGCGTGGGAACATTGATTCGGCGCCGCTGATGAGTAAGCAGACCAAGGTTCCCCGCCGGCAGTTGATCCTTGAAGCGCTGGCCCGGGAGCTTGAACAGAACCCTGGTGACCGGATAACAACCGCCTCGCTTGGCCGGGCGGTTGGCGTTTCCGAAGCTGCGCTTTATCGCCACTTTGCCAGTAAGGCAAAGATGTTCGAGGGGTTGATCGATTTTGCTGAAGAGAGTGTCTTTTTAAGGATCAATCAGATCCTTCAGGAGCATGCCGATGCTGAAACCCGATGTGCCCAGATACTCTATCTGCTGCTGCTCTTCTCTGAGCGCAATCCAGGCATAACCCGGGTTTTGCTGGGAGATGCGCTGGTCGGTGAGACGGAGCGACTGTTGTCCCGGGTAGGACAGTTTTTCGAGCGCCTTGAAACCCAGCTCAAACAGGTGCTGAGAGAGGGTGAGCTGCGCAGTGAAGGTCGACCATACGCTCTGGACAGCGCTATCTCTGCGAATATGATGACAAGCTTGGCCGAGGGATTGATGCATCAGTATCTGCGCAGTCGTTTCAAAATATCACCGCTACAGCATTGGCAGACCCAGTGGCCGCTGCTTGCCTCGACCCTGTTTCCGAAAAACGCTTCCGACCGCCAATAAGAAGGTGTTATCCGCCTAAGCGGAGATCACAGCCGGGGTTACTGAAGCAGTGCCTGTTGGAAACCTGCTTTTATCTGCATAACTTCCGGTGTCTTTTCACAGGCCATTTTCAGCGAGGGATCCTTTTTGCACTGCAGATCCATGAAGATGACGGTATGACCTTTTTTCGGGTCCTCAATGCGTGACATTGAGATACTGATGTCACCCTCTTTGACCGGTTCTGCGGTGATGACAATGTTTGAACCATCGACCTTCACGGCAGTCGTGCTGTGCTTTTTAAGATATTGCTTGGCCAGTCTCCAGGGCTTGTTACACGCCATATCCGATTGACAATTGAAGACGTTCTGCAGAGCATCATTGAAACTATCCTCTGCTTCTTCGATAGGATTGGTGGTGCTGTTGAGCTTTCTCAGTTCGCGAAAGCGTTTCAGATCCATGGCAAAGGATTGGCGAATGCGGTTCTTATGGTGTTCACGGTCGATGATTGAACTGTAGGCATCCTGCAGTGCCTGGCGTTTGATACTGATGTCTTTCAGCATCTTTTTCGATACCGGCTTACCACTCAGCTCTCTTTGAGCGGCAAACTGTTCCATATCATCGAGGGTTGATTTGAGACGTTTGACATTCGATTGGGTGACGCGAATATGAGTATCCACGGCCTGCAACTGACCGTTACGGGTCATTATGATATCGTCTTCCGTACGGAAAGTTCTCAACAGGACACGATCCAGCGCCTGTTGCTTTTCCAGCACCCGCTGACGCTCGATTCTGAGACGCTCCTGCTCCAGTTCCTGCCTCATCTCCTCATCTGTTTTCGCCGCATCCACCTTTCTCACGGTGATACCTTGTTGGTCCAGGTGGGATCTTGCGCGATGAGTCTCGGAGGGCGGTAGCTTATCTGAGTAGTGGGTGCGACCTTCGTCATCCACCCACTTGTAGAGCTTCCCTGCGTAACAACTGAGCGACAGATTGAAGCACAAGAAGAAAATAATACTGAGATTTTTCAAACCCATATCCACTGAAAATTCTGACTTATCGAATATACACCAACTTCGATTATACTGCTCGACTCATCTCTTAAGATAGCTGCTTTGTGGAACAGTTCACCCTTTTAACTATTTCTATTCTGGCAAATCTCTTTTCCGCCTTCTCCGGCGGCGGTGCCGGCTTGGTCCAATTGCCCGCCTTGATATTCCTTGGGTTACCCTTCGGTATCGCCCTGGCGACCCATAAAGTGGCCTCAGTGGCCCTTGGGATAGGCGCCACCATAAGGCATTTGCGGGAAGGGGGATTGGAGCGGCAGTTTGTCATCTTTATGCTCGGTGCCGGATTGCCCGGGGTGATCATCGGCGCCAGTCTGATTCTGCAGATACCTGATCGGATCGCTGAGGTGGCGTTGGGTATCCTGACGCTGGGTCTGAGTTTCTACTCGTTCATGAGTCCCCAGCTGGGCCAGGAGTATCGAGCTATTCATAGAGACTGGAAGGGGATGCTCTACGGTGCCGTGGGACTGTTTCTGATCGGTGTGCTGAACGGCTCACTCACCTCGGGTACCGGCCTGTTCGTCACCCTTTGGCTGGTCCGCTGGTTTGGGCTCGATTACCGACGTGCCGTAGCGCATACGCTGGTGCTGGTGGGTGTGTTCTGGAATGGTGCCGGCGCCATCACCCTGGGAATACTGGGAGAGATCTGGTGGCAGTGGTTACCGGTGTTGATTGTCGGTTCACTGATTGGCGGCTATCTCGGTGCCCATCTGTCGATTGCCAAAGGCAACCGATGGATCAAACGTGGATTTGAAACGGTAACCCTGCTGGTGGGGATCAAACTGATTGTGGGTTAGATGTTGAGTGTCTATGAGGTCTGCAGGCATCTCCGGCAGAGGTGCTGCCAGAGATCCTGAGTAAATATATGAGATCGGCCACTAGGGAAAAGGCACTTACTTAAGCGCTAAAACTCATTGCATCTCGTTTTATCAAAGGGTTTTGGTGGGGCATGGCCCCTCCCTACACCATGAATTCAACAGTAGGGTGGGGCCATGCCCCACCAAATAGTGATTAAGTAAGTGCCATTCACCACTAGAGCCGATTGGATTAGTGTTAACACGCCCTAGACACCATAGGTTTGGCGATAGGCCTGAATCCGCTCAAGGTCCGTTGCGGAGTCCTCTTTCTGTTGCAGATACTCAATCAACTGCTCAAGCCTGACAATGGCGCTGACCGGCAGGCCGTAGTCAGCTTCGACCTCCTGAATGGCAGATCGCTCACCCTGTCCTCTCTCCTGTCTGTCCAGGGCAATCACCACACCGGCTGGGGTGGCCTGCTCCTGCTTGATGATCTCCACAGACTCACGTACCGAGGTACCGGCCGAGATTACGTCATCAATGATCATGATTCTGCCTTCCAGGTTGTGTCCGACGATGACTCCCCCTTCACCGTGATCCTTTGCCTCTTTGCGGTTGAAGGCGTAGGGCAGGTCCAATCCGTGCTGATCGTAAAGGGCGGCTGCCGTTACTGCGGCCAGGGGGATGCCTTTGTAGGCCGGTCCGTAGAGCACATCGAATTCAATCCCGGAATCAACAATGGCTTGGGCGTAGTAGCGTCCCAATCTGGCCAGGCTGGCTCCGGTGTTGAACAGACCCGCATTGAAAAAATAGGGGCTGACACGACCGGATTTCAGAGTGAATTCACCAAATCGCAGTACCTCGACATCGAGTGCGAAGTCGAGAAATTCCCGTTGATAATCCTGCATGATTGAATACCTGTTTTGAGCAAGGTGCGCATTGTAACCCATTATTAATCCCCTAGGGCCTGTTACCACTAATCCAATACGCCCTGCTGGGACTGTTTTTATGTCCAGCAAGGCGGAATGCGCGTGGTGTAGCCCGGCTACATGAGCGAATGATCGCGCCGCTGGGCGCAAAAACAGACCCAGCCCCCTCTTTAAGATCAATATGGGGGTTGCGCCTGAAGAAGCGTCACGAAGCGTTACTCGTCACTCATTTGGAACAACCAAACTACATGCCTCGCGCCTTGATTGGCACTTTTTCAGGCACAACAGGGCGTATTGGATTAGTGGTAACCGGCCCTAATCAGGGGTAACCCGGATTTTCTCAAAATAGTCTCTGTTATGAGACAGTACCCGGGTAGCAGCCTATAATGGCTGCTCTTTCCACGAATAAGAGGTATCTGTGCTGACCGCCGGCAAATTATCCGATTGGCGCCAAACGCTCTCCATCTATTGGCAGCCGGGTGTACGGAATATGCTCTTTCTCGGCTTCTCCGCCGGATTGCCCCTGTTGCTGGTTTTCGGAACTCTCTCTTTTTGGCTGCGCGAGGCGGGTATCGCCCGCTCAACCATCGGTTTCCTAAGCTGGGTGGCGCTGGCCTATGGTTTCAAATGGGTTTGGGCGCCTCTGGTGGATCGTATGCAGTTACCCTGGTTGACCCGGCGCTTGGGGCGCCGTAGAGGCTGGATGATTTTCGCCCAGGGTCTGGTGATTCTCGGGCTTTGCAGTCTGGCACTCTCCGATCCTTTGCAGGGTGTCTACACTTTTGCCCTGCTGGCCCTGTTGGTGGCTTTTGCCTCTGCCACTCAGGATATCGCCATTGATGCCTATCGGATCGAATCCGCCGAGGTCAAATTGCAGGGTTATATGGCGGCCAATTATATGATTGGTTACCGGTTGGCGATGATCGTCAGTGGTGGTGGAGCCCTGGGTATAGCTGGTTGGATTGCGCCAGAGGGGAGTGGCTATCAATTACATGCCTGGACGGTTGCCTATCTCTGTATGGCGTTGTTGATGTTAATTGGTGTGATTACTGTATTGTTGATCGCCGAGCCGGATGTGCAGCCTGACCGTGACACCTTGGCGCAGGAAGCCAAGGCTGAAAAGCTGATCGAGCAGCAACAATGGATGCCGGGACGGCTGCGTCAATTTACCGAGTGGATGTTCGATGCGGTGGTCAGTCCATTCGTCGACTTCATCAGGCGCTATCATTGGCAGGCGGTATTGATTCTGGCACTGATCGCGACATATCGGATCTCTGATGTGGTGCTTGGAGTCATTTCAAGTGTTTTCTATGTCGACCTGGGTTTCAGCAAAGGTGAAGTTGCTCTGGTGGTCAATGTATTCGGGGTTGCGATGACTTTGATTGGTGCGGTTGCCGGCGGCATGCTGGTAGCCCGATACAAGGTGATGCCGATACTGCTGTTGGGTGGGGTACTGGCTGCAGCCACCAACTTGCTGTTTGCCTGGATGGCCAGTGTGGGACATAACGTGATTTTTCTGACCCTGGTAATCTCCGCGGACAATTTAAGCGCCGGTCTGGCGACAGCTGCCTTTGTTGCCTATCTGTCGAGTCTGACCAATGTCTCCTATTCAGCAACCCAGTACGCCCTGTTCAGTTCAGTGATGCTGCTGTTACCGAAGTTTATCGGCGGTTTCTCGGGTCTGATGGTGGACAATATCGGTTATACATCGTTCTTCATGATCACCGCATCGATGGGTATCCCGGTGATCGTGCTGATTATGCTGGCTATGCGATACTTACCGGCTGTCGATGCGAAACCGGATGAGTCAACGGCTTGAGGTGCGGCAATGTGTGGGATTGATTGGATTCAAAGGCGTTGGTCGATGTTTTGTAGGAGTGAGCTGAATGGTTGAACAGGGTAGTTATCTGGCCGCCTTTGTTGTCGGATTACTTGGGGGCGCCCACTGTGCCGGTATGTGTGGTGGTATTGTCGGTGCTTTAACCTTCGGTCTACCCGAGCCGATCCGCAACCGGCTTGGGCAGACGCTGCCCTACCAGCTGGGTTATAACCTGGGCCGTATCACCAGCTATGTTATCGCCGGTGCCTTGATGGGTGGCCTGGGTGTGCTGTTGGCACAACTGGTGCCCGTCTATGCCGCACAACAGGTCCTGCTGGTGATCGCTTCCCTGTTCATGATCCTGCTGGGTCTCTACCTTGGGGGATGGTGGTTGGGTCTGTCGAGAATCGAACACCTGGGCAGTCGATTGTGGAAGAGCATCGAGCCTTTTGCGCGCAAGCTTCTGCCGGTCAAGACACCTGGCCAGGCCTGGGTGTTGGGCCTGGTATGGGGCTGGATCCCCTGTGGCCTGGTCTACAGCATGTTGATCTGGACCGTTTCTGCCGGTGGGGTGTTGCAGGGGGCTGGATTGATGCTGGCGTTTGGCCTGGGTACCCTGCCAAATCTGTTTGCCATGGGCATTTTGGCCGGGTCTTTGGCCAGATGGTTCAAGGATATCCGTATCAGAAGGGTGGCTGGATTGATGGTAATCCTGTTCGGCCTGGTAATGCTCTATCGCGCATTTTGAAGGTGCTTCAGAGCCAGGGATTGGCGCTTGTTGAATAGCTTTCAGGACTGTTTGTTCAGTCCTGAAAGCAGTCTGATCAGCCGAGTCGATCAGTTGTTCTATCTATTCTTTAGTCGATATAAAAATCCTGACTCAGTTTGGCGGTGTAAAAGCGTCTCTCACCTCTGGGCTGTACTTTAATCTCGAAATTCAGTGTCTCTTGGTCTGCGATACGAAATTCACCAATGTAGTAGACCGCATCGCCCTCAGTGACCTTGCGCATCGGGATGCTGATCAGCTGACCGCGAATATTGTTTGCTTTGGCCATGACAACAGCTTCTGAAGCGGTGCCGGTGGTTCCTTCAACTGACTTGATGATACTGACATTCAGCATGCCTCTGTATTTACTGCGTTGAATACCGTATTGACGGGCAACGCCTGGCTCCAACGAGGCACTGGGTATGGCATTGTGGTGAATGGTGAATCCTGGAATGGCTGTACTGTTTTCAGCCAGAACAGGGAAAGCGAACAGTGATAAAAGCAGTACTCTGGCTAAAAGGTTGAATACGGACATATAAACTCCTCCATCTGTGCCGGCCTGATTGGCCGGTCTAGGTTGTGATAGCCCTTATTAAGCTAGGTTGATTCTTTTCTGCCGATATAAAGTGGATACGCGATCTGCTTTCGAGCAGATTCATCCTCCACAAGGAACAGGGCATGAAAAACAGTTTAGACGATCAGGACCGGAGGGTGAAGTGGAACAAAGTCTGCCCGTTGGAGATGAGTGCGGATATTGAGTCTGCTGGTTGAGATGATCATCCATAACCAACAAGCGCCCACCTCAGAGAGGGGGCGCTTATTGATGGTTGTTATGTAACCGTTCTGCCGGTTCTGTTGGGCTTAGCCGACGTTCTGCTTGACCAGGGTGGGTTTCTGTCGCTGCGCATGGTGTAGAGGCCGGCTGTTGCTCAGTCGGTTCGACATATTACGCAGTGCGGTCAGCTGCCTGGCGAGCTCGGTATACTGCTCCTGTAACTCCAGGATTCGATATTGCAGCGTATTGCGGGACTGGCCGATCTTCTGCAGATTGGTCAGGCGTTTCTCCATCATCTCCTTATGATCCTTGATCTGGATAACCAGCGGTTCCAGCGTGGAACCGAGCCATTGATTGATCTCTTCATCGGCCCGTTTGAAGATGTCATGAGCCCGTTTGACCAGTGCTGAGAAGAACCTTTTTACCACAAAGTTCTGTTCCATCATGGCCGTTACCGGGCTGTTTCTGAAGATCTCCGCTTCCTGATGCAGCAGTTCCAGTTCAACACGATACTTCACGATAGAGAACATCTTCGGCTGCACCACGGCAAAGCCGTGCTCATTCTGAAACTTGCGGTAGATGGCGCGAATCAGCTTGCGGGTCTGTTCACTCTGATTGACCACTTTGAGCATGGTGCGGCGGGTCTCGTCGAAGAGCTTTTTCATCGAACTCTTCATGCCGCTGGTGGTCCAGCTGTTGGACATATCCTTGCGGGATTGTTCGATGGTGCCCTCTAATGCTTCGAGACTGAGAATCTCAGCAAGCAGATTGGCCTGCTGTTTCAGCTGTTTCCTGCTCTGCTGGAAGGTGTCCACGTCGCGTAGGTATTGCGCCTGCTCGCTGCGGGTTTTTTCCATCAGATTGGTGATCACGTCATCACTTTTATCGCTGAGCTCTTCAAGCTCCTCGAGCTGGTATTTGGTGTCATTCAGTTTGCCGGAGAGCATGCTGCGGCTGTTGTCCAGCATCTGCCCCACATCGGCACTGACGGTATCGAGAATGATCTGCTGTTTGATATTCAGAACGTCCTGGCCGAGATAGTTCTCCAGGTCGAGCAGGGCACTTTTCTCAAGCAGCTGTTTCTCGCCTTTGACTTTAGCAAGCAGCCCCTTTTGCGCAGAGACCGGGAAGACCACATTCGGTTCAACACCTAATAATTCAGCTGTATTGGTCTGTTGATTGCGGATCGCCTCATGAATATCCTCATGCTCTCTGAGATCGTCCCACATGGTGTCTATCTTGTTCAGCACCACCATCAGACCCCGTTGCCGGCCGCTCTGGAAACCCTTGATATGGTGTTGCCAGATCTCCATGTCGCTGCGGGTGACGCCGGTATCGGCGCCAAGCACAAACAGCACGGCCTGAGCAGCCGGTAACATGTTCAGGGTCAGCTCAGGTTCTGTGCCCAAGGCGTTCAGTCCGGGGGTGTCGAGAATGGTCAGGCCTTTTTTCAGCATCGGGTTGGGGAAACTGATCTGCGCATGACGCCATTTCGGGATCTCGACGGTTTCCGGTGGCTGATTCTGATGCGGATGCAGGTCCGGACTGTAGAGACCGAGATGCTTGGCCTCCTCCAGGGAGACCTCTTTGGTCTGTACCACTTCGCTCAGAGCCGCCTGCATCTGCTCCACGGAGTCGGTCTCCAGCGGATAGTGGACCCACTGTTTGGTATCGTGTCTGAGTTGGGACAGGGTATTGTCCTGCAGACGGGTTTCGATGGGCAGCAGGCGAACATAGGCCTCATTCCGCTGGTCATCGTAAAAGATTTCGGTCGGGCACATGGTGGTGCGGCCGGCATCTGAAGGCAGCAGCCGGCGCCCGTAATCGGCAAAGAATATGGCGTTGATCAGCTCGGTCTTGCCGCGGGAGAACTCTGCAACGAAGGCAATGGTCAGCTTGTCGCCTTTCAGCGTACCGAGAGTATGGTTGATGCGATGCTGGATATCCTCGGTGGACATGCCGTTCTCTTCCAGCCAGGGACCATACTCTTCAATGGTGTTGATGATATCCTTTTTCCACTGCTCGTAAGCTTGTAACTGTTCTTGAAATCTTACTTTTTCCATGCACTAGCCCCAGTCTCACGTTAGCCGTAAGGGGCGGTTCACCACCCGGTTCAGCTGTTAGGAATAATAATACTAGAGGAACAAGCTTGGTGCCATAGCCCCAGTCTCACTTCTCAATTTCTATCGGCAGACGCCCTGGGGACTTTAGTTTCAGGCGCTTACTGCGGGAGCTCTCCCCGGAGAGCAGTTCGATTCTGTTGCGTGGCAGGTTGAACGCCTTGGCGATGAACTTCAGCAGTCGGTCGTTCGCCTGTCCATCCACCGGTGGCGCGGTGATCGACACTTTGTACTGATTATCGCCGTAGGGGCCTATAAACCGGTCCCTGGAGGCCTTAGGCTGTATCCGCAGGCGCAGAATCAGATCATCCTGCTGCCATTGGTACCAGCTCATTGAATGAGGCTGTTGGTGAGTTGCTGCAGGGGCGGAATGAGAAGCATTTTGAGCAGTACCAGGCCGATCATCACCAGCATCGGCGAGAGGTCGAGCCCACCGACCGGTGGCAGCAGCTTTTGCGCAGGCCGCATAACCGGTCCTGTAAGACTGTAGAGCAGGCTCACCGCCGGATTATAGTTACCGGGACTAAACCAGCTGAGAATCACCTGGATCAGTACGGCAAACAGAAAGATATTGATGGTGAGTTCGACCAACTCAGGGATTGCCAGCAACAAAGGGGCTAACAGGCTCGCGCTTTGTCCTGCAATCATGATCACAATAAACAGTTCCACGGCCTTCAACACCCAGGCGAGGATCAGGGATGAGATATCGATACCGCCAAACCCGGGAATCATACGGCGCAGCGGTTTCAGCAGTGGATTGGTCACTTTGACCAGAAACTGAGAGATCGGATTATAGAAATCCGCTCTCACGATCTGCAGCAGAAATCGCAGCAGAATGGCAAGAATGTACAGACCGAACAGGGTTTGAACCAGAAATATCAGTGGGTTGGTGAGATAGCTGCTACCCATTTTCTTTATGTCCTAGTAGATCGGAGAGTTCCCGGGAGCGTTCTGCCGCACCCTGCAGAGCGTCATTGAACAGAGAGCGCAAACCACCCGCTTCGAGTATGCCCAATGCCCGCTCCGTGGTGCCTCCGGGAGAGGTTACCTTCTGCCTCAACAGGGCCGGGGAGTCGCTGCTTTCGATCGCCATTCGGGCCGCACCCAAGGCGGTTTGCAGGGTCATCAGCCGGGCGCTCTCATCATCCAGTCCCAGGGCTCTGGCCGACTCCTCCATGGCCTCCATGACCAGGAAGAAATAGGCGGGGCCACTGCCGGAGACCGCCGTTATGGCATCAATCAGGGATTCATCTTCCACCCAGCGGGTCATTCCGACGGCGCGCAGAATACTCTCAGCCTGACTACGCTGATGCTCGTTTACCGACGCCCCCGCATAGAGACCGGTGGCACCGGATTGAATCATCGCCGGTGTGTTGGGCATGCTGCGTACCAGCGGCAGCTCTGAGCCGAGCCAGTCGGCCAATGCGCCAGCCGTAATACCCGCCGCAATCGAAATGACCAAGGGTTTGTTTTGCTGCAGCGCCGGGGCCAATGCCCGGGCCACAGGCTCCATGATCTGGGGTTTGACGGCCAGCACTACGATGTCAGCCTGAACCACGGCCAGGTTGTTGTCCGGTTCCGTAGTGATGCCATAGCGGGCGGCCAACTGGCTCAACTTTTCCAGGTCAGGATCAGAGACAGTGATCGCCTGGTTCTCATATTCGTCGGCGATCAGGCCGCCGATCAGGCTGGTTGCCATGTTGCCGCCACCGATGAATGTAATTTTATCGCTTTTCATACTGCGCTTCTGTCCGTCTGGATTTTGTACAGGTGCCAAGTGAGGCATCTACTATTGTCAATTAACATGGGGCGCCACACTAGTTATAGTTTCGTGGGCCAAAAATCGCGGTGCCGATTCTGACGATGGTCGATCCTTCGCAGATTGCATCCTCCAGGTCGTCAGACATTCCCATGGATAGGGTGTTCAGGGGATTATCCGCTGTCTTCAGCTGGTCACGCAATGTGTGTAACAGTTTCAGTGACTGTTTGGGGTTCTCAGTCTCTGCAACCGGTGCCGGTATGGTCATCAATCCCCTGACACTGACCCTGTCCAGCTGTTGGTAGGCGGGTAGCAATTGTGCCAGCTCTTCCGGTGTGTGCCCGTCCTTGCTCGCCTCGCCACTGGTATTCACCTGCAGGCAGATGTTCAGGGGCGACATCCCTTCCGGGCGCTGCTGGCTGAGGCGGGTGGCGTGTTTCAGGCTGGCGACACTGTGTACCCAGTCGAAATGCTCGGCGATCGGCCTGGTTTTGTTGCTCTGGATACGGCCGATAAAATGCCAGCAGAGGTTGAGATCGGCCAATTGTTCGATTTTGCTGATTGCCTCCTGCAGATAGTTCTCACCGAACATGCTCTGTCCCAGGGCGGCCAGTGAGCGAATCTCCTCGCTGCTGCGGGTCTTACTGACGGCCAGCAGCTCCACTGAGTCGGTTTCCCGCTGGCAGGCAGCGGTTGCCTGTTCGATGCGCTGCGCTACAGCCTCGAAGCGTTGTTGCAGCTGATCGGGATTTGATACGGTGTTGTCTGTCACGTTCGTCTTCGGGCCTATGCCGTATTTGCGGGGCTATAAGTTAATTGTCAGGCGGTTTGGTATATCATTAATCCTGTAGCACGTTCTACATTGCAAAGTGCGGTCAGGCTGATGCCATTTCAAGTCCAGGCGCCGGTTAAATATATCTGTCTGGATGTCGATAAGGGGATATTGGCCGTCCGGCTGGAAATAGAGTACCACGATTTGCGATCAACAATGGTAGGCTTCACAAGCCTGATTACAACGGGGGAATGAATGGATATCGCTGAACTATTGGCCTTCAGTGTCAAACACAACGCATCTGATTTACACCTTTCCGCTGGTTTGCCGCCAATGATCCGTGTCGACGGAGACATTCGCCGCATCAACGTTCCGGCGCTTGAGCATAAGGTGGTGCATGCCCTTGTGTATGACATCATGAACGACAAGCAGCGAAAGGATTTTGAAGAGTTTCTGGAAAACGACTTCTCCTTTGAGATACCCGGCCTTGCCCGTTTTCGTGTCAATGCCTTCAATCAGGCCCGTGGCGCATCCGCGGTATTTCGTACCATCCCCTCCAAGGTTTTGACCCTGGATGATCTGGGCTGCCCTCAGATCTTCAGGGACATTGTCGATGTGCCCCGTGGGCTGGTGTTGGTTACCGGCCCGACAGGTTCCGGTAAGTCGACGACCCTTGCCGCCATGATGGACTACAAAAACGACAACGATTACTCCCACATTCTTACCATCGAGGATCCGATCGAATTCGTCCACAGCAGTAAAAAGTGTCTGATCAATCAGCGTGAGGTCCACAGGGATACCCTGGGTTTCGCCGAAGCTCTGCGTTCTGCGCTGCGTGAGGATCCGGACATTATCCTGGTGGGTGAGTTGCGTGACCTTGAAACCATCCGTTTGGCACTGACAGCGGCCGAGACCGGCCATCTGGTATTCGGTACCCTGCACACCAGTTCGGCGGCGAAGACCATCGACCGTATCATTGACGTGTTTCCTGCGGGTGAAAAGTCGATGGTTCGCTCGATGCTTTCCGAGTCGTTGCGCTCGGTGGTCGCCCAGACCCTGCTGAAAAAGATCGGTGGAGGCCGAATCGCCGCCTGGGAGATCATGGTGGGTACACCGGCGATCCGAAATCTGATCCGTGAGGACAAGGTGGCGCAGATGTATTCAGCGATTCAGACCGGTCAGGCGGCAGGCATGCAGACCATGGACCAGGCACTGAAAGAGCTGGTGCAGAAGGGTGTGGTCAGCCGATTGGATGCCAAAGCCAAAGCGCAGAACAAGGATCAGTTTTAGTCTGATGTTGTATCATTAATACAACCAGGATTAACAACCACTCTTAACAGGTAGAAATCCAGGGTTGATTGAAATCGTCTCAATAGCCCCCAGGTTTCCGGCTCAACAGCTGCCGCTGTGGAATCAGCCTATGAATACGAGTGTATAGAGGACAAGACTATGGAACTGAACACACTCCTAGCCATGATGGTCAAGAACAAGGCCTCGGATCTCTTCATTACCGCTGGACGGGAGCCTTCAATCAAGGTCGATGGCAAGATTCATCCAGTCAATAAGACGGCGCTGACAGCCCAACAGACCAAGGCCCTGACCTACAGCATCATGACCGATGCCCAGCAGAAAGAGTTCGATGAAACCCATGAATGCAATTTTGCCATCAGTGCAAAAAAGATAGGCCGGTTTCGTGTCAGCGCATTTGTCCAGCGGGATGCGGTGGGTATGGTATTGCGTCGTATTGAGACCAACATCCCGAGCCTTGAATCCCTCTATCTTCCTTCAATACTTCAGGATCTCTCGATGGCCAAGCGTGGCCTGGTGATCTTCGTCGGGGCGACGGGTACCGGTAAGTCGACATCCCTGGCCGCCATGATCGGCTATCGAAACATGCGTGGGGACGGCCATATCATCAGCATCGAAGACCCCATCGAGTTCATGCATGACCACAATCAGTGCATTATCACCCAGCGGGAGGTCGGTATCGATACCGAGTCCTACCAGGTGGCACTGAAGAATACCCTGCGTCAGGCTCCTGATGTCATACTGATTGGTGAGATTAGAACCCGGGAGACCATGGAGCATGCAGTTGCATTTGCTGAGACAGGTCATCTCTGCCTCTCAACCTTGCATGCGAACAATGCCAATCAGGCGCTGGACCGGGTAATCCACTTCTTTCCTGAGGACCATCGGGATCAGATCTTTATGGATTTATCGCTGAACCTGAAGGCGATTGTCGCCCAACAACTGATACCAAAAGCCGATGGCAGCGGACGACGTGCAGCGATTGAGGTATTGCTGAATACCCCCCTGGCAGCTGAGTTGATCCGTAAAGGTGAGATTCACAAGCTCAAAGAGCTGATGAAGCGATCCAACGAACACGGCATGATCACGTTTGATCAGCACCTCTACCGGCTCTATGAAGAGGGTGTAATCAGTTACGAAAACGCGCTGGCTCATGCCGATTCGGCCAATGATGTACGCCTGATGATAAAACTCGGTGCTAGCCAGACCAGTGACTCGCTGGTTGACGGGCTGGACGGTATCACCTTGATGGATGGAAAGGCTTAAGCATTTCTGTCCGCAAATTAACGCCAGTAACAGTCATAAAGCGATGGCGTTAATTTGCGGACCAATATAATAAGAGCCTGCTTAAATGGCTAAGGTATGAATGCCTCAGCTAACTCATATTGCTTTTCAGATTCGTTGGCCAATCCCCCTTCATTGTTCAGAATCATTTCGCAGTTCTTTGCCATCCGTGCCTGCATGGCAGCGCGCCAGGCACCTTTACTCTCGTCAGGTTCATCAGGCGCAAGCGAGGCTGCGGCGGCGGCTGCGACAAAGTGTTCAGCTTGAGCTGCCCAGTCAGCATCCCGACCGCATGCAGTATAGGTTTGTGTGGCAAAGCTTTTAACGTCTTTGTACGCAGCTTCAATCTCTTGGGGATGCAGATCCGGATTGGAAGCGGCTTGCACGGCTCTGGAAATCCTCGGGTCGGCACTCAAATGCTCGACACTGGCAACAAACTTACCCGCCAGGGCGCGTTGTTGTGCCGCTGAGAGCTGGCCTATGGCATCGCGAAGACTTTGATCATTGGTAATACGGGTTGGCATGGGATACACCTCCAGAGAGCAAAAGCCTAGATAATTAGGGGAGAGTTCCATCTCATCCCTACATCTTAGGATTTCATCCGGCATCAGCTGATGACCCAGATCAGTGAATCGGTGTTTTCGCGGAAGTCTGTTAAGTGGGTATGGTGAGAGCCTTTCAGATCGTTGAGTTGAGGTATTCAACAAATTGATCAGTAGCCCAATTAACTGGGGTAGATCATAAATGAAACTTATTACGGCCCTTGGATTTCGAGTAATGCTATGGTTTCGTTGTGCTGATTTTTTGTCGCCCAATCCAAGGCACTCATCTGATCGAAGTCTTTAATGTAGGTGTTGGCGTTGTGGGCAAGCAGGACTGCTACCGAATCCGTGTGTCCCAGTTTTGCCGCCCAGATCAGTGCGCTCCAACCGCCTGTTGTCTCAATTTGGTTGACATCCGCACCATGGCTTAACAAAAGCTCGGCGATCCGGTGATGGTTATTGGAAACAGCCAGCATCATGGCCGAATAACCACCCTTATCAACCTGATTAACATTGGCTCCCGCATCGAGCAGACGTTGAGTCGCTTCCAGGTGCCCATTCAGCGAGGCTTTCATGAGTGGTGTCCACATACAGGCATCCTGTACATCCACGTGGCTCTGACCCTCGATCAATTTGCGTATGGTTGGTAGGTCGCCGGCTTCAGCGGCAACAATCAACGGCGGATTTTCTGTAAGTTCAAAGCCTGAAGTATCAGATTTCTGATCAGAACAGCCGCTGACAAACAGGAGAATTGTGAGTAGTAAGGTAAGCCGTTTCATATTGAGAAGAAGTTGTGCAGTACACAGTTATTCTCAATATTCCACTCAATGTATCAATGCGTAAACGCAATCGGTGAGTTACTTCTCTGGATTGTTTTTGGGATTGATAAAATGGTTGGGAAATGGCGTGATGTTGGAATCCGCATCAATCTCTATGATCTTACCCGGTCCATGTTCCTGTTTTTCCACTTCATCGATACGGATCACGGAGTGGATGGGTATACGGGTGCGTTGCACGCCGGAGAACTCCTCTTTCAATTTCTCAGCCGATGGATCCACTACCAGACTGCTGGTTTCCTGAAAGATCAGATCCTCCACCTCCACGAAGCCATAGAGCTCACCCTGGCGAACGGTGCGGGCGAAGATTTCGTAGACTTTCCCCTGATTTAAGAAGACGATTTTAAAAAGGCGCATGGGGAGTAGATCGGCTCCTAAGAGAAAAATGGCAGCAGATAATAGCTGATGTTCTGGCCTGAGGATAGCTTAATTCATCGTCAGAAAATTTCCACTTATGCGTGGCGGGCAGGGGGATAATTGATGGAGCCGATGGGCGGAATTGAACCGCCGACCTACTGATTACGAATCAGTTGCTCTACCGACTGAGCTACACCGGCTGAAGGCGGGCAATTATAGACCTATCTTGAACTCGTGGTCTAGCCTGTATTATCTGGACGTATTGATGTGACCTGGGCTTAACTATCTGAAATTTATTACTAAAATCTCTTCGCGTCAAGGCTGTAAGGTTGGCTTGGAAGTATTGGTGGCCGTTCGAGGACGATGTCAGCGAGAAGGCGGCATGAGGCCGGGCCAAGTACAACCCCGTTACGGAAATGTCCAGCATTGACATAGAGACCTGATACTTCGGGCAGCTCGCCAATGTATGGGATACCTTTGGGTGAGCCTGGTCGAAGTCCTGCCCAATGGTGCTCAATTTCAGCTTGCGCCAATTCCGGAAAGTGGTTCAGTGCGTAGGCTTTGAGCTCCTGCTTTGCCTCTTCTGTTGTGGTTTTTTCAAATCCTCTGTGTTCCAGCGTGCTGCCAACCAGAACCCTGCCATCACGTCTGGGAATCACATAGCGGTCCTGGTGGAGTGTAATCCGGGTTATTCTTTCCGGTTTATGTTTGAATATAATCATCTGACCAAGTACCGGTTCGATGGTAGGCGGTTTGGCTAGTGATTGCAGTAGCGTTCGGCTCCAGGCGCCGGCACAGATCACCACTCTGTCTGCTTTAAATCGCTGTTTCTCGCAAATCACCCCTTTGACCTGTTTGTTTTCTATGATCAGCTCATCCACTTTGTAATGTTGGTGGATTTGTACTTGGTCTTTGATAGCCTGGTAGAGGGATTGGGTCAGTCTTGGATTGCGTACTTGGGCAACATCGGGCATCCAAGCAGCTTGTTGGGCGTCAATCTCCAGTGTCTGCTCATAATTGGCAAGATCGTTACCATCAATGAGTTTGAGATTTTGTTTGCGGTTGAATGACCAATCCACGGCCTTGTCGATATCTTCCGGATCAATGATCAACAGACCACTGATGGTGTACTCTGGATCGATACCTGAGGCTTCCTTCAGTTCCTCAGAAAGTGATTGATAGGATTGTTGGCTCCAGGCAGCAAGGTCATTGACGGATTTGGTGTATCGCCAAGGGTAGAGCGGGGAGATGATACCCCCGCCGGCCCAGGAGGACTCTCGGCCAATACGGTTCTGTTCGAGCAAGGTGACATTCATGCCCACAGCAGTGAGTTCCCGTGCAGTGAGCATGCCGATGATTCCGCCACCAACGATGAGACAGTCTGTCATATTACCTTTATTGCCTTTTGATTCAGGGACTGAAAAGCTATTTCTTGATGCCTGCAGTGCTATAGGCCAACAGGATTAAGATTAACATACCTAACGGTTTGATTTTCGGCTTATTTGAGGTGTTTATTTAGTAACGGTTATACAGAAAAAAAGGACCCACATCGTGCGATGTAGGTCCTTCGTGGTTCGGTCTGTTCTGTTGGTCAGTTGGCCTATTTCCAGCCCTCTGTCCAGCCGCCTTCATTTCTCTCCTTGACGCCAGCTGAATTGATTCGGTATGCACTTATATCATCTTCGTTCTGCCCATCCAAGGCTGTGACGGTAATCTCAATTGAATAGCAGTTGGTGATATCTCCACATGCGCCTGGGGATATATCAAGTGAATCGTAATAGCCTTTTGGGCTCGTGGTGCTTATATTGGCATTGGCTGGAACATCTGTATAGCTGGCTGTGCGTGCCCGAAAGACATCCAGTTTCTGTGCGGCATCCAAAAGAGCAGCCATGCCGTCATTGCGTCGTCCTTTGCGAACTGAATCCGCATATTGTGGGTAGGCGATGGCGGCAAGTATGCCGACGATTGCAACGGCAACCATTACTTCAATCAATGTGAAGCCACGCATCTTATTTCTTGAATTAATCATCTATAACCTCTTCCCAGTAGGTGGGTAAGAAATAATCATCCCAATCACGTTTTTTCTCAATACCAACCAGTAAGTGGACTTTGTTACCGAGAATCTGGCCGCCTTCGTCATCCAGGTCACCTGGGAATACAAGCATGGGTGATGGTGGGATACCAAGCATGTTCAAGGTGTCAGAGCGATCATTGACAGTCAGGCTGTCTTCACTGCCACCATTCCAGTTGAATTTTGCATTGGCATCAATCATGTCAACGGCATAGACCCTGGCTGTACCGGCAGAACCTCGTGCTTCACAATCACCCAGATCATCAGCACGGGTTGCACTGAATGTGGTGAATATGACGGAATAGTTGTAGAGGATCGCTTTCGAGTAGGATTTTTCCGTGTTCGAAAGATCGAAGTACCAACCGCCATTTGCTGGATTCAGAACGTCAGACCGGGTTGCCGCTGTGCTTGTTGTATTGATAAGCATGGATTGTGTAACGGTCGTGTAGCTGGTTGGTGGATTCCAAACCGCCCGGTCCTTGATCATGTAGAACCGGTCAATTGTGCTGCCATCCAATGGGTCTGTTCGATTGCCTGAACCGATCAAGATCGCAACGAACTGTACACCGCCCTTGGAGTAGTAACCGGCTTGCGGGGTGTTGAAGAAGCGTCTGAATCCGCCGCTGGAATTTACGTCGGCTATCACAGCCCCTGTCATGGCATCGACATCCACGCGAATGATTCTGCCCCCAACATCAGCAGCATAGATACGATCAACCATTGCATCACCGTCGATATCGATGGTCATAACATCGCTTGCGATGCTGTTGGTCATGTTGCTGACAGTGACATCCGCTCCGGTATTTGAAACGGTTCTTATCAGATTGCCATCCGCTGCGTTCACGATGAAGATATAGTTACCTTCGTCGTCAGCAGAGCGTGATGTGGCTGTATCCTGGTCGCTATCATAGCCCCCACCAAAAATCAGCACCGGAGTTGCAGTGCCACCAATGTTTATATTAACAAACAGAGGTTTCGACCAGGTTTGCGCAAGACCTGTGAAATTGACATCGCTTGCTGCCGATATCTCTCTCACGAAGACTGGTGCATCCCTATCCGTAACGTCGAGCAGGAAGTACTTTTTACCACCGCGACGCATGCCGACGATGGCCATCTTGCTGCTACCTACCTCATAAACGGTGAGTGGACCATCCAGACCATAAAATGGGATGGTTGATGGGTTGTTTGTTTTGATTGTGTTGATTTCACTCAAAAACTCTACCGGCATAAAGGCCCAGAGTTCGGCACCAGTATCAGCATCAATCGCTGTCAGGACGCCTTCACTGGTGGGTAACAGGACAACATCGCCTTCTGCGTAATTAACAACGGCCGGTTGGGTATGGATGGGAGCACCCATTACCCCGAGATGTGACTCTTCATCCGGATTGTTTATGGTCCAGGTCGGATCCCAGGTGATCCAGTTCAGCAAATCAACACGCTCTTCGTCTGTTGCAACGCCCATCAAGGCGTTGGTGATTGCGGTGTTACTGAAGCTGACCAGATTGGTTGAGTCGGACAGTGGAGCGCTGCCATTCAGATTGGTGTAGAGATTACGGACCCCTTGCCCACCCATATGTGAGGCGGCGCCACCCTCAAGGGTTTCCCCGCCGTCGGATGAGTCGTTCCAATAGTCTTGAGAACCGGTGAACTCATAGGCTTCGTTAACCACTGAAGAGCCTAATTCGTCAAGTATGACAATGTTGCCATCACTTACAGCAAAGCTGTAGCTCTTCAGGTTGCCTTTCCAGAAGGTGGTTGTTGACGGTACGAACAGTGGTATGTAGATACGATCGCCACTGATAGCGGCATTGTCAGGATTGAAAGGAATTACTGGAGCCGTATAGGCATAGGGGATGGATTCCTGTGCATCGACAATGATCGAGGTCAGAACGTTTGACAGGCCGGTGACGCTGTCGGCTGGTGCGCTACTGTCCACCTGATAGTAGTTACCGCCACCGGCATCAGCGCCCACCATGCTCTGCAGAAAAATTTCCGTGGTACTGCCGGTCGAAGTGTCGAATCCGATGGTATGGGTGGTTATGTTCTGGGTCTCATGCCAGCCGGTCCCTTCTTCGAGATCAGTTGTATAAGCCCAACGGGCAATCTCTTTTGCGCATCGTCCATTTTGCCATCTTGAGGTGGAGTTTCTGACGCAATTGGTTCCTTCGTAGGAGGTAAGTCCGTAGGCTTGACCATCGGTTGGTGAATTGGAGTTTGGCGAACCATCAGAGAGTAATACGATATGATTGGGTCGGCACCAGTTGTCTTCCGGATCACCGTCGATGGGTGATGTCATGCTGTTACCGAAATAGTCGGTAAAGGTACGATCGCGGCGGAACCAGTCTACCGCAGCTTCCATTGCCTTAACCGTCGGTGTATAGCTGATGGTTTGCAAGCTGGAGACCTGAGAGGTGAAGCTGGATTCATTCCCATCGAATAGCTTGAACTCACCGGAATGAGCGCGCATGTAGAGGGTGCCGTTGTTACCCCAGCGGGTTGTATAACCGAGCAGCGCCGCGTTGGTGTTGGCAAGATCTGGGTTGTTGACCACGCCTGTCATCGCGTCGACCAGCTGGTTTCTCCGGGAGGGTGAGCCGGAGCTCATACTGCCGGATTCGTCAAGTACGAACAGTACATTCGGCGGTACGGGATCTGGTGGCTCTTGCAGGTAGATCTCGATATCGTCTGCCACAGACATCTGTGCAGAGAGGCTGAGGATCAGCGCACTGCAAAATGAAGGCAGTTGGTGTTTGATTTGTGGTATCTGTTTCGTGAGTAACATACTGTGCTCCTTACTGCCTGATCAGTGCAACCTGCATCCTGTTGTGGGTTTGAGACCCGCTGCTGCCTACATGGCCAAAGGCATCTACCTGGAATAGATGGGTTGAAACATCAAATTGATAGCCGGAGAAGAGCCTGTTGCCCATTCCCTGCTTTGGATCGATGAACGCTTCATAGGTCATGTCGATATCGGCGCGGATGTCTGCTTGGTCAGTTACGCTGTTTGATTGGTAAAAGTTGCCAGACGTACGGGTTTGATCGATGACGCTTGGTACATCAAGATTGTAATCAGTCACCAGCTCACTGGTTGATGTGCCGGTGATGATCGAGAGGGCATTCTCTGCAGCTTGAAAACTCAGCTCTTTGAGTTGGTGGTTGACCGCTATCTTTGTCTCGATGTTTGTATTGCGCATCGAACTGACACTGAGAAGTGTAATGATCGCAAGCAGGATCATGCTGATGACAAGAGCGAAACCACTCTGCCTGGTCGGACGGTTCGTAAATGTAGTCATATGTCTGTACTGTCTCATTTTACGTTTCCAAACCCTATGAAGAGGCCTGTCTGTTGATGCCATTTCGCAGATTTCTCAAGGTGATGGTGGTGCTCGATGATTTGTAGGCCCTGCTGGTTTCTGTCGGGGTGAAAGGGGCGCCCATCACGTCCATCTCTTCCGCTGTAGCGGGTCTGAAGATCTCAGGTAGCTCCTGACCCTCTCCTGAGCCAGCGACCAGGCCAATACGAATTGCAACCACATTGACCCATCGTGCGTCGTCATCAACAGCGGTTGCCGTAAAATATTGATTGGCCAGGCCGTCACCATCGGTATCTATACCGTACAATGCCCGCATACGGGCTATGCCGGAAACCAGGGCTTGAGCATAGTTCTGCTCTGGTACCTCACAGATTAGATCACCGTCTGTATCGAGAAAAAACCGAACGGTGATAGTATCTGTAACATCTCCGCCCAGGGTGCCGGCCAGACCACAGGGTGCCGGTCCTGAGGCATAGCGAACGGCAACCACGCTGGATCCATTGGCATCGATATCCTGGATTCCATCAGTGCCGATCTCCGGAAAGGTGCGTAATCCGTTGTCGGTGGTACCGTAGGTTGTATCATTGTCGTTTTCTGGAAGGATGCCCCGACCAGCCATCACCAGTACCCGGCGCATATCCTGAAATGCAAAGCGGTAGTTTTCAGTAGCAGCAGCGATTGCGGATCTGGCATTGAAGGTGTTCTTGCTGTCAACGTAGACTTTACCGGCTCCACCAATAATGAAGAAACCGATTGCACTTGCGATCATCAGGGAGATAAGGGAGATACCTGATTGCCGGCGAATATTAGATAAGCTCTTCATCTTATTCCTCTCTGGGTGCACCAGGTACTATGCTGGTCACAACAGTTTCTGTTTGCGGGGCAGCTGTATCACTTTGTACCTGCCAGGTGATGGTGACCACCATGGTTGAAACAGGGGAGCAGGGATCTGCGTCTGTAGCATCGTTGTCAATGCAGGTGACAGCCATCTCGCCACCGGGCAGTGAGGTTTGAACACCATTTCTACAACTGACTTCCCACAGATCGAATGTTGCCATTTCAGCAGGTGAGCAATCTGCAATACCGGTGGTGCTGGTATCGTCAGGGGTCATGGCGCAGATCTCATCCGGTGGTGTAGTACAATCAGCAGCGACATCCGTAATATAATCATTAGCATCCACGCCGAACAGATTGGCCCTCATTCGGTCGGCTAAAGCAGCAGTCAGATCCGTAGCCCTGGATCTGTAATCCGCATTACTGGCTCCCTGCAGTGCCGTGATTTGAAGCGATGCCACGCCGAGCAGGCCAACGCCGATGATCACGGCGGCTACAAGCACTTCAATCAATGTCATGCCTCGACACTTTGATTTATGTATCGGGGTACATCTGGTAATCATGGGCATACTCCGTCCTCTGCCAATCTGATGAAGGGTCGACCGGTGAGACTGAGGCAGACCCTGGACTTCACTTCGCCGTCGAAACTGATTGATATTGAGTCTGTATCGGCCAAGGCAGCCCTGCCTCGTGCGTTGTAGGTGACAGCATTCCCGCCGACTGTAATGGATTCGCTATCAACAGTGTGGGTAAGCAGGTTTACAACGCCGGCATCGACCTGCCAGCCATCAGCTTGCGGGGTGAAAGTTACATTCACTTCCTGGCGAACTGCCTCGCTTCTGGCCAACAGAACCCCGGCCAGAAGCTCATTGCTTGTGGTGGCAACTGAAGTCCGTTCTGATAGATTTAAGAATGCGGGTATACCAATGGCCAGCATGATTGAGGCCACGACAACGGTCATGATCAGTTCGATTAATGTAAAACCCTTTGTCCCTTTCATATTTAAACCTCACCTATTCTGACCAATAGCTTAGATTATGCGATTTGGTCGTGTCATACCGTTTATCGGTGTAGTGGCCCCACACATCCAAAATTTCCCAGAGTCAGCACAATAAGACGCTGATCAGTAGGAATGAAAGTTATAATGCGGTGTTTGGGTGCGTTTTCAGAGTCTCGCTTGAGACGTTGTCGGTGAACTGAAATCAGTCTTCTGCCGAAAGAATTCCATATCGGTTTTGTTACTGGCCAGCAAGTGATTTAGGCAGGGCAAACACCACCTCTTCACTCTTCCCCTGGGCCTCGACAACCACTCGAGCGCCCCAGCCCTTCAATTGCTCTATTACACTTTCGACCAAAACCTCAGGAGCTGAAGCGCCAGCGGTAACACCGATGGTCTGCTTGCCTGTCAGCCAGGCTCGATCGATATCCTCGGCGCCATCGATGAGGTAGGCGGGTAGGCCATGTTTTTCGGCAATCTCCCTGAGCCGGTTTGAGTTGGAGCTGTTGGGTGAACCCACAACCAGTACCAGGTCACAGCTTTTTGCCAGTGCCTTGACCGCATCCTGGCGATTCTGCGTCGCATAGCAGATATCGTTCTTTTTCGGCCCGGTGATATTGGGGAAGCGTTGCTGCAGTGCCTCGATGATCTGTTGAGTGTCATCCATCGAGAGGGTGGTTTGGGTGACAAAGGCGATTTTCTCGGTCCTGTCGATCTGTAGCTGTTCCACATCCTGGGTGGTGACGACCAGGTGAATATGGGATTGAGCCTCGCCCTGGGTGCATTGCCCCATAGTGCCTTCGACTTCAGGGTGTCCTCTGTGGCCAATCAGGATCACCTCGTAACCATCCCGGCAGCGACGGGCAACTTCCAGGTGTACTTTGGTTACCAGGGGGCAGGTTGCATCAAAGATTCTGAGTTGGCGTAATTTGGCCTCTTCACGCACGGCTTGTGAGACGCCATGGGCGCTGAAAATAACTGTATGTCCATCCGGTACGTGTTCAAGCTCGTCGACGAAGATGGCTCCCCGCTCCCGCAGACTCTCCACCACGAATCGGTTGTGCACCACTTCATGTCGGACATAGATCGGGGCACCCAACTGGTCCAGGGCCCGTTCGACAATTTCGATCGCCCGGTCTACACCGGCGCAGAATCCTCGTGGGTTGGCGAGTAAAATCTGTTGCATGGTGTTATTCCGCCATTTCGACGCTGATGATGGATACCCGGTAGTGAAAGGTTCTGCCGCTCAGGGGGTGGTTGAAATCCACCAGTAATTGATCATCTTTAAGCTCTACTATCGTACCTGCAAGCTCCTCACCCTGGGCCGTGGAGAAGGCTACGACTTGGGACTCCTCCAGTGGCATATCCTGTGGAAAGTCAGTGCGGTTGAGCCAATGCTGTTTGGCTTCATCCCGTGGCCCGTAGACCTCGTCGCCGGAGACCTCCAGATTCTGCTCATCACCCGCCTGTAGGCCAAGCACGGCATACTCAAGCAGCGGCTCCATGGTGCCGTCTCCAAGGGTGAATTCCAGGGGAGATTCCTGGTAGGTGGAGAGTACTTCGGTGCCGTCACTCAGGGTCAGGGAGAAGTGCATGGTCACACGATAGCCCGGATCGATTCTAAGGGGTGCTTGATTCATCTGGTTACGCGGTTGCCAGGGTCTGTAGATTGAGTAGTTGCGGCAGAGTCAATCCATGCTGCCGGGCATGCGCCAGGGCACGCTCGAGTCGGGCCGGTGCACTTCGGCCCATGCATTTGTGTTGAGGATCGCCATCGAAAGCCTCTAGCATGGCATCGATAAGAGCTTTCGCGTCCAAGGGTTGTCCAGTGAGCGCCTGCTGCAGCTGAATGACTTCCCGGGCTACTGACTCGGCAAAAGATTGGTGGTTTTTCCACAGCTCAGCGACATTGCCGCCGGTTTTCAGTCCGGCAAGGTTGGTTGTCAGGATATAGAGGTTTTTGGTTACCAATTCAAACAGCAGTTGCGCTTCATCGGCCAACACTTTAGTCGGAATGTTGACCTGCTGCAGAGCCTCCCCAATCAATGCCGACTGTGGTCCGAATACGGGGGATGGGATGATCACTTTTGGGTCCATGCCGGGTTTCTTTTCAAACCAGATGGAGATCACTGTGGGATTGTCCGTTTCACGCCAGTCTTCAGGCAGCAGTTCGTTTTGCAGCAGGCCGATACGGGATCGCCAGGTGTCCGGTAGGTTGGCCAGGACAGTGGGCAGATCGGCTTCGCCAACGGCCACGATCACCAGGGCAGGATCGGGGATTTGTGCAGCTTTCTCTTCTATCCGCATCCCCCGTATGACCGGGTGGATGGTGTATCCCAGGCGCAGGAAGCCCTTGGCGAGTACACCGCCAATTTCACCAATACCAACTAAAACGATCTCTTTGCTGTTATCTGACATGCTCGGCTTGCTTCGGGGTGATCTATATGGACCCCGCATCATAGCGGATTTGCATTATTTTTTTAACGGGCTAACATATAAGTTAACCAACAGGATTAATAAAGGTATATATCATTATGAATAATAAAGAAATATTACCAGCAAACGGATTGCCGTTATATGAAGTTGAGGAGATGTCCCTGCTCGATGCCATGATACTTTTAAAACGCAACGGGGGAGTTCTGGAGACATCGACCATTGAACGGGCTGCAGAACGTCTCAATCCAGTCTTTGAACTGCCTGCTGCGGATACCGCCGGATCCTTATCCTGAGGTACTTCGTGCTCTCTTGCAGGGCGGAGCTGTATGTTCGATATCTCCGAATGACGAGCCTCAATTATGAGGCAAGTTGATTGATCCCCTTTTTCCCGCTGGGGGCTCATTCAGGTCTGCCCAAACCAACAACTCCGTCCAATTGACCGATTCCCTCTCCTGATGCCAATTTTTTGAGTGTCGCAACGCGAAATTTTCCGCTTCCCCATGTTTTTTGGGTGTGTTTGGTTTGAACCCGATTCCGAACAGATTAAACTGGCGTCATCTGTGACTATGGTGTGGACAAAAGACGCTGATGTTAATGATTGTCCTGAAAGAGGTTGGCTATGCCAGATCGTGCTAAGAATATCGGTTTTGTCTCACTGGGTTGTCCCAAAAATCTGGTGGATTCTGAACGTATTCTCAGCCGTTTGCGCGCCGAAGGTTATGACCTTATCGGCAGTTATGAAGAGGCCGACCTGGTGATCGTCAACACCTGTGGTTTTATCGACTCTGCGGTGGAAGAGTCGTTGGAGGCGATCGGTGAGGCACTGCAGGAGAACGGCAAAGTGATCGTTACCGGCTGCCTGGGCAAGGATGAATCAAGAATCAGATCCACCTATCCGAAAGTGCTGGCGGTAACCGGTCCCCACGCCTATGAGGAGGTGGTCGAGGCGGTACATGATCAAATGCCGGCCCCGCATGATCCCTTCACCAGCCTGTTGCCCCCTGAAGGGATCAAACTGACGCCCAGGCACTACGCCTATCTGAAGATCTCCGAAGGGTGTAATCACAGTTGCAGTTTCTGCATTATCCCGGATCTGCGAGGTCCCCTGGTGAGCCGCCCGTTTGCTGAGGTGATGCTGGAAGCTGAGCGCCTGGTCGAGTCCGGTGTTCGGGAATTACTGGTGGTATCCCAGGATACCAGCGCCTATGGGGTGGATCTGAAATATCGCCCCGATTTTTGGCAGGGCCGGCCGGTGAGCTCAAAACTGAAAGATCTGGCCGCCGCCATGGGTGAGTTGCAGGCCTGGGTACGGATGCACTATGTCTATCCCTATCCGCATGTGGATGACCTGATCCCGCTAATGGCGGATGGCCATATCCTTCCCTATCTCGATATGCCGCTGCAGCATGGCAACCTGCGTGTGCTGAAACAGATGAGAAGACCGGCGGCTACGGAAAAAGTACTTTCGAGGATCGCCCGCTGGCGCAGAAGCTGTCCCGAACTGACCCTGAGAAGTACCTTCATCGTCGGCTTTCCTGGCGAGACCGAGGCGGAATTTGAAGACCTGCTGGCGTTTCTCCAGGAGGCCCAACTCGATCGAGTCGGTTGTTTTGCCTACTCCCCGGTGGATGGGGCGGCTGCCAATCAACTGCCCGGGGCGCTGCCTATGGAGGTCAGGGAAGAGCGGCAGGCCCGTTTCATGCAGGTACAGGCAGAGATCAGTCGGCAGCGATTGCAAGCCAAAGTGGGTAAGGAGATGATTGTGCTGATCGACGAAGTGAATCAGAAACAGGTCATTGCCCGCAGTTCAGCCGATGCGCCGGAGATCGATGGGCGAGTAATTATTCCGGGGGGGTGGGAGCTTGAGCCGGGGGACTTCATCAAAGTGAAGATTACCGCTGCGACAGCTCATGATCTGCAGGCGGAACCGATAGAAGTGGATGAGACTGAGGTCGACTAAACTGGCGCATCCCTGCGCCATGCCAACCAATCGGTAGGGGGATGAGCGGATCAGAAAGCAGAACCGCTGCTGCGACCCAGTTTTTTCAGAATCATCGCCAGCGGGCAGAAACCTGTGAAAGCGGACTGCAACAGGTTGATACCGACAAAGGCGGTGAAGAAAAGCCAATAGGGGTGATGGTAGTGTGAGAGTGCTACGCTCAATAGGATGGCGAAGCCTGCGAAGGCAAGCACAATGCGGTCAATATTCATGAAATGGCCTCTAAACTGTAAGTTTTGATCAGTCTAATACCGTTTGTATGCATGTCGTTAAACGGCGTGGAGGATCGTAACCTGCTGCATACGATCAAAAAGTGGACGCTATATTAGCACTATCTAATATTTAGTCAAGAGATCACGCAAACATGGCTGGCGACATGAGAGATCTGGCGAGACAAAATCAGCTTGTGGCTCAGTTGCTGGCGCATCCGGAGTGCTTTGGTCATGGGGTTGAGCGGGTCGAGCATATCGAGACCCATATATCCCACCTGCTGCTGATCGGGGATTTTGTCTACAAGATCAAAAAGCCCTTGAATCTGGGGTTTCTCGACTACTCCACCCTTGAGAGACGGCAACTCTGCTGTGCCGAGGAGCTGCGTCTCAATCAGCGTTTCGCTCCCCAGCTCTACCTAGGGGTTGTTGCGATAAGGGGTTCCGTGGAGCAGCCCGAGATCGGTGGCCAGCGGGAGGTACAGGAGTTTGCGCTGAAGATGGCCCGCTTTCGCCAACAGGATCTGTTTGACAGATTGACCCTGGATCCCCCGCTTGTCGACCGTCTAGCGTTGATGATTGCGGATTTTCATCGGCGTGCCGACCGGGCTTCGGAGTTGCCTCAGGGTGGTGTTGAGAAGGTGATCGCGCCGATGATGGAGAACTTCCGGGTGATAAGGGCGTTGAAACAGCCGCTGCTTGAGATCGAGCGCCTCAATCCCCTGCAGACCTGGACCGAGTATCAGGCAGAGCAACTTGCCGAACTGATTGAGGAGCGCTATCTGGGGGGATCGATCAGAGAGTGTCATGGAGACCTTCATCTGGGCAATATCGTCCTCTATCAGCAGCGGATCACCCCCTTTGATGGGATCGAATTCAACCCCGATTTGCGTTGGATCGACACCCTCAGCGATATCGCCTTTTTGTTGATGGATCTGCAGCATCGTGGATTGTATGCGTTGTCTGATCAGTTGTTGAATCGTTATCTTGAGGCGACGGGGGATTATGCCGGCCTGCCTCTGCTCAGGTTCTATCTGCTCTATCGCGCCATGGTCAGGGCCAAGGTCAGTGCCATTCGAGTCTGCCAAGCGGATCTCTCCCCGGCGGATCAGATGGCGACTCTGGAAGAGTATCTGAGTTACCTCAGCCTGGCAGAAAAGCTGGTTTGTCACCCACCGGCCTCCCTGGTGATTACCTATGGGCTGTCGGGATCGGGCAAGAGCACAGTCAGCGGTCAACTGGCCGAACAGCTGATGGCGATCAGGATTCGTTCGGATGTCGAGAGAAAGCGGCTCTTTCCACCACCCGAGGGAGCGGCAGTGGATACAGCTTCAGACCGCTATAGCTCTGAGGCAACCAAGACCACCTATCATCACCTGGCGGGTTTAGCTCGTGGGCTGTTACAGGCTGGTTTCTCGGTGATCATCGATGCGACCTTTCTCAAAGGGTGGCAGAGAAGCCCCATTCATCAGCTCGCCAACCGCCTTCAGGTGCCGTTGCTGATTCTGGATTGCCATGCCTCCCCGGCTCAACTGCGTGAACGGATTATTGCCAGACGCGATCAGGGCGGGGATGCTTCCGAGGCGGATCTGTCTGTGTTGGAGCTGCAGCAGAGAGTTGCTGAGCCGCTGACAGAGGAAGAGTGTCAGCTGGCAATAACCGTTGATACAGAAAACTTTCCCCCCCACGGCTTTCTGGCAACGGTGTTACAGCGTTTGATGCGGTAAGTGTCAACAGCAGCCGGATCGCATCCCGGATATCATCTCTCAGGTATGACTATTTATAAGGCTGTGCCGGCAGATTAAAATCATCAGCTGTTTTCTGGAGTGGGGTCAGAGTGACCTGTGACTCAACCGACAGGATTTCGTTGCGAGGTTTTTTATGCGCTTTCCTCTTCTCAAACCGGGTCAGAAATTTATCTATCAGGAGAAGCGATACACCAAAACAGGACCGATGACCGCTTCCGAGGAGGAGAGTGGCAAGACCTGCATGATCCGCCGCTCAGCCGAAGTCACCCTGTTGCCGGACCATGACAAGCGAGAGCAGGCTATTGTGCAGCAATATGCCAGGGATCAGGTCGTGAGCCTGTTAAAGGCTTATCAGCACGAAGTGAAAACAAGACTTGCTGATGCCGTGGGCGTGGAGCAGGCGCAACACCCTGCTGATGTACTAAAAGTCGTTGAGGATTGTGACGTGGTGACTTTTCTTTCGCAGTTCGACCGCTCCGGTATCTCATGAGATGACATGCGCCAACCCATCGTCCCAATAGGGGTGATCCCCGAACTGCTGCCGTAGATAGTCTGCCAGAGCTCTTACCCGTTGGGGGATGAAACGGCGGTTCGGGTAGACCGCGTAGGCGGTGACCGGGGGTATGTGGTAGTCGGTAAGGATCGGTTGCAAACGACCATCCAGGATCGCCTGATAGGCAATGAAAGTGGGTGAGAGGCAGATCCCCTGGCCAGCGCTGGCGGCATCCAGCAGCAGCTGACCGTTGTTGGCCTGCATCTGTAGTGGAATACGGATGGTCAGCGCTCGACCTGTCGGGTCGATGAAGGGCCACTTCTGCGGTTCCGGGAGATTGCTGTAACAGAGCCCCCGATGCCCGGCCAGATCCTCAGCTGAGTGGGGAGTGCCCATTCGCTGCAGATACTCCGGGCTGGCGCAGAGCACAAAGTTGATCGGTGCGAGGGGGCGGGCAACCATGGTGGAGTTGTCGAGATCCCCAATTCTCAACGCCAGATCGATCCCCTCCTGCACCAGATCCACCTCACTGTCATTGAGATCGATGTCCAGTACCACGCGTGGGTGTAGATTGCTGAAGCCGTTCAATGCATTGGATAGATGAAACAGGCCGAAGGAGAGGGGGGCGGCGAGCCGAAGCCGTCCACTCAGGTCTTGCTGGGAGCGGGAAACCGACTGTTCCGCCTCATCCAGATCCTCAAGAACCTGAACGGCCCGGGGATAGAACTCCCTGCCTGCATCGGTTAACGAGAGGGTTCTGGTGGTCCTGTGCAACAGCAGGGCGCCCAGATGCTCTTCCAGCTCGGAGACACGCCGGCTGATCACCGATTTGCCGATACCCAATCGATCCGCAGCAATAGTGAACTGGCCGGACTCAACCACAGCGACAAAACTCTCCAGAGACTCCAGGCGATTCATGCTCCGACTCTCCTCATGTTCAAGGTCCGCAACCTCTAGAATTTCCTGAAAAAATAGGACATTTATTCTTATAGAATCGGCTATTGTTGCAAATAATGCAATAGTGTTTCTTATTTTAGGGTCTTTATATCCTGAAATGGCAATCTACAATCGGCTTATAACCAATTGTAACGCTAGGTTTCTAGCTTGGAGGTTGCCATGTCGGAAGTACTCAACAAAACACGCTCTGTGCAGCAGGTGCTCACCGGACAGGAGACGTCTGATGGTGCGGGTGTTCGATTGACCCGCCTGATTGGGGGACCGCAACTGATGCAACTCGATCCATTTCTGCTGTTGGATGATTTTCGTTCTGATGATCCGGATGACTATATCGGTGGTTTCCCGCCCCATCCTCACCGGGGGTTTGAAACCGTGACCTACCTGATGGCCGGAAAACTGGAACACCGGGACAACGCCGGTCACACCGGGATTTTGCAAACCGGCGGTGTGCAGTGGATGACCGCAGGCCGGGGCGTAATCCATTCGGAAATGCCGCAACAGCAGGATGGGCTGCTGGCCGGCTTTCAGCTCTGGGTCAATCTGCCGGCCAGAGACAAAATGACAGAACCCCGCTACCAGGAGTTCGATCAACAGCAGATCCCCCGTGAACAGCGGAGTAACGGTGTCGAGATTCGTGTCATCGCCGGTGAGACCTCACAACATACCCGGGGGCCGGTAACGGATCTGAAGACGCCTGCACGCTTTTTTGATATCACGCTTGAGGCGGGCGCGCAGTTTTTCGAGCCGATCGAAGCCCACTACAACGCCTTCGTCTATCTGCTGAGTGGTGCTGTTGAGATCGGTGATCAGTCACTCAGCGGCAGGAGGCTGGCGGTGTTGGATCAAGCACCAGGGATAGAGATCACAGCGCAACAGCCGAGCCGGATGATACTGGTTGCGGGAGAGCCGTTGGGTGAGCCGATCGCCCGAGGTGGCCCCTTCGTGATGAACACCGAGGAGGAGATCAAACAAGCTTTCAGTGACTACCAGGAGGGACGCTTCGGATGAGGATGCGCAATGATAGGGAGCGTTATGGCGCGGTGGCCATCGGATTGCACTGGCTGGTGGCCGTTGCCGTCTATGCTCTGTTCGGTCTGGGCCTGTGGATGCGCAGTCTTGGTTACTACGATGCCTGGTACCAGCTTGGGCCCTGGTGGCACAAAGGGATCGGCGTGATGCTGTTCTTTCTGCTGCTGTTCCGGCTGATCTGGCGGCTGGGCAATCCCAGGCCGGCCCATCTACAGACCCACAAACCCTATGAACGTGCGGCGGCCGTGTGGGTTCATCAGCTGCTCTATCTGATGCTGTTCCTGTTGATGGTCAGTGGTTATCTGATTTCGACCGCCGATGGCAGGCCGTTGGAGGTATTCGACTGGTTTGCCATTCCCGCCACCATCAGTGGCCTGGATCAGCAGGAGGATATTGCCGGGAAAGTGCATCTCTATCTGGCCTGGAGTGTGGTCGTGGTCTCCGCACTGCATCTGTTGGCCGCTTTCAAACACCACTTTTTCGATCGTGACCAGACCCTGCTACGGATGTTGGGTCGCTAGGCACTATGAACAGTCAAACCAAAGATTCAATTCAGTATCAGGAGAAATCGCTATGACAACTGTGGCCATTATCTATCACAGCGGATTTGGGCATACCAAGTTACAGGCAGAAGCGGTGGAGCGGGGCGCCGCAGCTGTCGATGGTGTCGACGCCCTGCTGCTCACCGCAGAGGAGGCCGGTGCCGATCTGAATCGGCTGGATGATGCGGATGCCATTATCTTCGGCAGTCCGACCTATATGGGCAGCATGTCGGCGGAGATGAAAAAGTTCCTCGAGACTGCGGCGGCCAAATGGTTCACCCAGGCCTGGAAGGATAAGGTGGCCGGCGCCTTTACCAATTCGAGCTCTTTCTCGGGTGACAAGATGAACACCCTGGTCGGTCTGATGATCAATGCTATGCAGCAGGGCATGATCTTTGTCAGTCTGGGGATGCATCCGGCGGCCAGTGATCCGGAATCAATGAACCATATTCAGGGGCCCGGGCCGGAAGTGTTGAATCGGCTCGGTTCCTATATCGGTCCAATGGCGGCCAGTTTTCAGGTCAATCCTGGAGATGCACCTTCCACGGGTGACCTGGCCACGGCAGAAGCTTATGGCGCCCGGGTGGCCACCATTACCCAGCAACTGAATAGAGGTCGGGCTGAAGCCTAAGGGTCACCCAGCCATGAAGAGATTTATCAGCAGATTGATATGGAAGGTTTTGTCTGCTGGTTTTTTTACCGGGGAGTGATTCCCGAAATACTACTTAGGAGTGATTGGAGATGATTAAGAGATATTTGTTATTGGGTTTACTTTCATTTGCCGTTGTTCTGCCATTGAATGCTGCGGAATACACCATCGATAAAAAAGGTGCTCATGCCTTCATACAGTTCAGGATCAAGCATCTGGGTTACAGTTGGCTGTTTGGCCGCTTCAACGATTTCAGTGGTCAGTTCAGCTATGACGAAAAGAATCCTGCTGCGGCCAAAGTGATGGTCGATATCAAACCGGCAAGCGTCGACAGTAATCACGCTGAGCGTGATAAGCACCTTCGTGGGGAAGACTTCCTCTATGTGGATAAATATCCAACCGCGAAATTTGTCTCCACCGGCTTTAAGGAGCTGGGTGATGGCAAGGCCAGTCTGCAGGGAGAGTTGACCCTGCGTGGTGTCACTAAGCCGGTAGAGATCGATGTGCAGCATATCGGACATGGTGACGATCCCTGGGGCGGCTATCGTCGCGGCTTCTTTGGCACCACTGAGATTGCCCTGGCCGATTTCGGTATCCCGTTCGATTTGGGACCAGCCTCCAAAACGGTACAGCTGGAACTCTCGATAGAAGGGATTCGCCAGTAGCTGATCAGTCGTCCGCTCAGCTTTTGGCTGACGGATCAATCGAGGTGGCCTTAACCTGTCTGACAGGCGGGCCACCTTTCATCTGATCTGTCAGGCAGCCTGCTGTTCGGTTATCGCCAGGTTGATTGCGGAGAGTACCGCATTCAATGAGGCATTAACGGTATCCCGGCTGATCGATGCACCGGCGGTACGGTGCCCCATATAGTTCAACAGGACATACGCCGCCGCTTCGGCATCCGCACCCTCACCAATCGCGTGTTCCACATAGTCGATGACCTGAATCGGTATACCGGCCCGTTGTGACAGAGCATCGATGAACGCGGATATTGCGCCTTTACCCTCTCCTTTGATGGTGGCGTTACCCGATTCAGTCTGCAATTCGGCCTGGATCTCCTCTGAGCCGGATTGGCGATCGATGCGGTATCCCGCCAGTTGATAGGGTCCCTGTTGGCTGACGAAGTGCTGAGTGAACAGCTGATGTATGGTCTCACTGCTGACCTCACCCTGATGCTGCTCCGACTCCTGCTGCACGATGTTGGCCAGTTCCACCTGCAGCCAACGGGGCAATACCAGACCATAGTCCCGTTCCAGTACATAGGCGACACCACCTTTCCCGGATTGGCTGTTGACCCGTATCACCGCCTGGTAGTCGCGACCAATGTCCCGTGGATCGATGGGCAGATAGGCCACCTGCCAGGGTTCCTGCTCCTGCTGCTCATGCAGACATTTGCGGATCGCATCCTGATGGGAGCCGGAGAATGCGGTATAGACCAGCTCACCAATCCATGGGTGACGCGGGTGAACCGGCAGACCGGTGGTGTCACGGTAGACCTGGATGATCTCATCCGGATTGGAGAGGTCGAGCATAGGATCGATACCCTGGCTATAGAGATTCATCGCCAGGGTGACAATGTCCATGTTGCCGGTACGTTCCCCATTGCCAAGCAGAGTGCCTTCGACCCGATCGGCGCCGGCAAGCAGTGCCAGCTCGGCGGCTGCCACGGCACTGCCCCGGTCATTATGGGTATGCACCGAAATCACCACGGAATCCCGTCTCGATACCTGTCGACAGAAATACTCCACCTGGTCGGCAAACAGGTTGGGGGTGGAGCTCTCGACGGTCGCCGGCAGGTTGATGATGCAGGGGGCTGCCGGGCTGGGTTGCCAGACATCGATGACTGCATCGCAGACTTCCACCGCGTAGTCCCATTCGGTATTGGAAAAGCTCTCAGGGGAGTACTCGAAAATCCATTCGGTCTGCGGGTGGTTGGCCGCCTCTTTTTTGACCATTTCCGCACCCTCGACAGCAATCGCCTTGATGCCATCCCGGTCCCGTTTGAAAACCCGTTCCCGCTGTATTGTGGAAGTGGAGTTGTAGACATGTACGATCGCTCTGCGGGCGCCGCGCAATGCCTCGAAGGTCTTCTTGATCAATGATTCGCGGGCCTGAACCAGCACCTGGATGGTGACATCCTCAGGGATCAGATCGTCCTCGATCAGCAGGCGGACAAAATCGTAGTCGGATTGGCTGGCTGAGGGAAAGCCGACCTCGATCTGCTTCAGGCCCAGGCTTACCAGGAGATTCCACAGGCGTTGCTTTTGGGTCACGTTCATAGGCTCCAACAGAGCCTGATTGCCATCACGCAGATCGACACTGCTCCAGATGGGCGCCGCCTCAATGGTGTTGTCAGGCCATTGGCGACCCGGCATCGGATTGGCCGGGTTGGCTCGATATTTTCTGTGGTCAAAACGTCTCACGGTTGTCTCCTGGCAGGGGTCCTTGCTGTCTGGCTGCCACGGGCTTGCATGACAGCGGTCGTGGCCCTTGTGGGGCGCCTCGCGTGCTCTGCAACTTTTGGTTTAAGAGCGGTTGGTATGACTTGTGGCCATGTGGAAAGCCTAATGCAATTCTGCCGGTGAATGGTTGCTAATTATAGCCTAATATTTAATAGAAATAGCAAATAACTCTAATATCTAATAAAATAAAGCAAAAATATTGCTCACTTGGACAGAATAGAGAAATATGCAATGAATCTGGATCGTTACGACAAACATCTTCTGCAGATATTGCAGGAAGAGGGACGGATCAGTAACCAGGAGCTGGCTGAGCGCATCGGCCTCTCTTCTTCCCCCTGTCTGCGTCGCGTGCGGGCCTTGGAGGAATCCGGGGTGATCGCCGGTTACCGTGCCCATCTGGACAGCAAGCAGCTTGGTCTGAATCTGATGGCGTTGGTGCATATCTCAATGGATCGGCATACCCCGGAGCGGTTCGAGAATTTTGAAACAAAGGTCGAGGCCATGCCCGAGGTACTGGAGTGCCTGTTGATAACCGGTCAGGACGCCGATTACCAGATCAAGGTGGTGGTGCGTGACATGGATGACTATCAGGCGTTGTTATTGAACAAGATCACCAGAATCGAGGGTGTGACCGGTGTCCATTCCAGCTTTGTATTGCGTCGGGTCGTGGATAAATCCAGCCTGCCTTTATGAAGGCTATGAGTCGGCTAGAAGTGGTTCTGTGGCATGGTTTTCCGTCAGCCAGGCCACTGCCTGCTGCTTTTCGAAGAAGGATTTCACTTCGATATCCTTGAAATAAGTGTTGGCTGCAATGCGGGTCATCAGTACATCACGGTTATTTCGCTCGACAAAGGCGGCGGCTTTGAGACGGTTCTTTGTCTGTTGCAGCATAACAATCTGCACCATAACCGAGATTGAGTAGTGTCCTGCGCGTTCAATTAGTATTGGAATCGGTTCCTTGAACTGATCAAGATAGTCGGTAACCGGTTTAACATCCTCTTTTTCGATCTCATCATTGGTATAGATAACCGCTAGGACATAGCGGTTGTCTTCCAGGCTGAGGGTGACTTTTCCGGTATCAATGTTTTGCATACTGCACATTATAACTGGCTTTGTGCGTATCCTGAAAATCCTACTCCAAAGTGTTTCCATGCTGATAAAAGTAATATAAATAGAGGCTGTTGTTGTTATGTGATTTTTTCGGCACAACAGGAGGTATTGGATCAGTGCTAACAGGCCCTAATGGAATGGCTTGGAATGAGGATTTTAAATAATAGGGAAACGGCCGTTAACCCAGCGTATAGGGCGTGTTACCAATTTTCTTTGGAGTCTGTTGTCTTAATCTTCGCAATGTGTGCGCGCAGAGGATCGATAACTGTGGTTCGGGATCTGTATACTATGATTGAACGCATCTGGATTTGATGAATCGATGATATATCAAACAATCAATGATCGGCAGTTGGAGCTGGTTGATCTGCTCGACTGGCTGGTGGAAGACGGATTGATCGAAAAACAGCTGGCGGAGACGGTCAGTGCGGTCAATCAGGGAGCGAAGCGGACCAGTCATCCACTGGTGATGATCGCCGAACATAAGTGGCCAGATCAGCGTAATCCCCAGACAGTTCTCGACCTTGATCTGTTGACCGACTGGTTGGCGCGGCGGGTGAATCTCCCACTGGTGTATATCGATCCGTTGAAGATCAATGTTCCGGCAATCACCGCCGTGATGTCCTACGCCTATGCCAAGCGCTTCAATATCATAGCCCTGGAGGTCAAACCCGATGAGGTGGTAATTGCCACGGCAGAGCCGTTTTTCACCGAGTGGGAGATGGAACTTGCCCCGATTCTGAATAAAGCGATTACCCGAGTGATCGCAAACCCGGTCGAGATCGAGCGCTATCTGGTCGAGTTCTACAGTCTCTCAAGATCTGTGCGGGCAGCCCATGATGATAGTCAGGAGGCGGGGCCTTCCGGGGTGCAGAACCTGGAACAGCTGATGGAGCTGGGACGCAGTGGCAAGCTGGATGTGGATGATCAGCATGTGGTCAATATCGTCGACTGGCTGCTGCAGTACGCGTACAGCCAGCGGGCCAGTGATATCCATATCGAGCCGACCCGCAACCAGACCAATGTTCGTTTCCGCATCGATGGCGTGATGCAGATGGTCTACCAGATTCCTCCCTCTGTCGGCACGGCGGTCACCTCCCGAATCAAAATTCTGGGTCGTATGGATGTTTCAGAGAAGCGCCGTCCCCAGGACGGCCGTTTGAAGACCCGTAGCAACCAGGGAGGTGAGGTGGAGTTGCGCCTATCCACCATGCCCACCGCGTTTGGCGAAAAGCTTGTGATGCGGATATTCGATCCCGAGGTGTTGGTCAAAGACTATCGCGCACTGGGCTTTTCCCAGGCGGAGTCCGCTCAATGGGGCGACATGATCAGCCGACCCAACGGTATCATTCTGGTGACCGGGCCAACCGGCTCGGGAAAAACCACCACACTCTATACAACCCTCAAAGAGCTGGCTAAACCGGAGGTCAATGTCTGTACGGTGGAGGACCCGATCGAGCTGGTTGAGCCAAGTTTCAATCAGATGCAGGTGCAGCATAATATCAATCTCGATTTCGCCAGTGGTGTGAGAACCCTGTTGAGACAGGATCCGGATATCATCATGGTGGGTGAGATCCGGGATCGTGAGACCGCTGAGATGGCAGTACAGGCTTCGTTGACCGGTCATCTGGTTTTCTCCACCTTGCACACCAATGATGCGCCGTCGGCGATTACCAGGCTGTTGGAGATCGGTGTGCCGCCCTATCTTTTGAAGGCCACCCTGTTGGGGGTGCTTGGACAGCGTTTGACCCGTACCTTGTGTCCTCACTGCAAAGAGCGCGTTTCTCTCGATGAGGAGATGTGGGAGACCATGATCACACCGCTGCGGGCGAAGAATAAGCCCACGACTGTCTGTCAGCCGGTAGGCTGTCTTGAGTGTCGACAGACAGGTTATTACGGGCGGGTCGGAATCTATGAAATGATGGTGATCGACTCTGCGATCAAGCGCCTGATCACCAGTGACTGTGACATCAATCAGTTGCGCCGTCAGGCGATCAGCGACGGTATGCGGCCACTGCGCCTGAGTGGCGCACAGAAAGTGATGAAGGGCCTGACCACCATAGAAGAGGTTCTGAAAGTCGCTCCCCCGGAAAGTATCGAGATCTCATCATAATCACCGTTTCCTGACCGGCAGCCAAATCGTTTGATTTCCGCCTCTGAAGACCTTTCATACCCTCCGTTTGATTACTAAAAAACACCGTAATTTATTTTAGTGATATAAATCAATACCTTATATTTATTCTCGTTTTTGATTTTTTTCTTGAAGTTATGAGAATGAGCGCTATAATTTCCAATATTGGGAAAATATTCCCATTTTTTAAAGTTTGATTAAGGATTGCTTCAGCGCATCTGGCCCTAACCAGCGGGAGGATAGGCCATGACACGGTATAAAAAAATTTCTTGTTTGATGGTTGCCATTGCCACCGGTCTTGGATCCTGTGGAGGAGGAGGTGGTGGTGACAGTAGTAGTAGCAGTAGTTCCTCAGTGACAACTGTCGGTAAAATCGATGGATTCGGCAGTGTCTATGTGAATGGGATTAAGTTTGATACCAGCCAGACCAGCTACGAGGTGGATGGCGAGCAGGAGTTTGATGACAGTGCTCTGGGTCTGGGCATGGTGGTTCGGGTCGAAGGGCAGGTCAGTGATGATGGTACGACAGGGATAGCGGATCATATTGAATATGATGACGATCTGGAGGGACCGATCGATAACGGAAGTCTGGTTCAGGGCGAACTGGTGACAACCTTTACCATATTGGGAATGGCGGTACAGGCTGACATCAATGAGACGGTATTTGATGACGGCGCCAGCTACCAGGGTCTGGCCGAAGGGCAGGAATTGGAAGTGAGTGGTTACTTCGATGGTAGCCAGATTGTCGCATCACGCATTGAGTTACAGTCGGATGGTGAAGATGATTTTGAGATCAAAGGCACCGTGGCTTCCTATGATGAGAATGGTATTGCGCTGGTGCTGCAGAATGGTGCGATTGCAGGCCCCTATCCATTGAGTGATCAGGTTGAGCTCGATATACCCGAGGATCCAGTCGGACTGTTTGTGGAAGTGGAGTTGAGAGATCGGGGCGGTATCGTGGAAGCCGTGCACATTGAAACGGAAGATAGCGATCGGCTTGAGGATCGCGATGACGATATCTCGCTGGAGGGTATTCTGGTGGTCAGCGGTGATCAGGTTTACTCACTGGATGGCGTTGAGTTCGTCGTCTCCCCAACCACTGTCTATAAGCCTTCAAGCCTTGAAGGTAGCTTAACAGCCGGCATGAGACTCGAGGTGGAAGGTCATATGCAAGGTGAACTTCTGGTAGCCGAAAAGGTTGAGTCAGAAGGGGGTGAGATTGAAATAGAAGCGGCTGTCTCCAATGTGACGGCAACTGATGAGAAAAACGGTACAGTGACATTGGATCTGGGTGGTGGTAGAACCCTGATGGTGCAGTTCAACAATGCCACTTACTATAAAGATGACTCGGATTCTGATCTGGATGATGATGACAGCTTCAATCTGAGTGAGCTGATGTCTGGAGATTACATCGAAATCGAAGCGATCCAGTCTGCCGGTGAACTCACTGCCGTGAAGGCAAAAAGAGAGGATGAACTCTCGGATCTGGAGATAGAAGCCCCGCTAGAAGCTTATGCTTCAGGTAGTTCGCTGACCCTGCTTGGTGTGACATTTCCGGTTGAATCGTCAGCTGAATATGAGATTGATGACGAATCAGTGAGCATGGAGCAGTTTTTTTCCGAATTGAGTATTGGTAGCACCATCCAGCTCAAGGATGAAGGTTTTGATGGCACGATCGATAAGGTTGAACTGGATGATTGATCCGTTGAGACAACCCGGTGACCAAAACGGTTTTCTGAAGTCACATTTGTAACCCCTGATTCAAGGACGAATTTGCCAAAGTTAGCGGTAGTTGAATTTTGCAACTGCCGCTTTTTTTTGCCTGGCGTAGTGGGATCCAGGGCCTGTTACCACGAATCCAATCGGTCCTGTTGCCCCTGAAAAAGCGCCAATCAAGGCGTGGGGAGAGAGGTTTGGCTATTCCAAATGAACGACGAGCGACGCAGAGTGGTGCTTTTTCAGGGGCAACCCCCCAGTTTGATAAAAAATAGTCACAACAGTGCCGGTTGGATTCGTGTTAACAGGTCCTAGTCAGACAATAACGGGATTTCATGTAATATAAAGCCGGCACCTTAATATCAGTGTTGGGTGGGTGGTGTATACTATGCAGAATTCGGGGCTTGGGGTGATTTAATCAAATGTCATTGGTGCACTCATATATCAAACATCTCGGTGTCAATTCACGTATCTATTCGATGCAGGAGCTGGACGATCTGCTCTCTGCGGAAGATCACCCCGATTATATGAAAAAACACAGAGCGATTCTGATCGGTGATCGGGTTCGTTTCGTGGCGTCGTTATTTACCCTTCTGATACCCCTGTGGATCATTGTCGACTATCTACTGCTGCCATTGGATGTCTTGTTACCCATCGTGGTGATCAGATTGATCTCAACAGGCCATTTTTATTACCTATCCCGTTACAAAACAGCAGAGAATGATCTAAAGAAGAATTTGTTGGTGTTGGGGGGATTGTTGATCAACCTGCCGCTGACTTTTTTTGCCTCCGCGCATTTTTTAACTCCGGTAACCGATCAGGAAATGGGGCAACTGGCGCTTCAGCTCTATACCATACTGCCTTATGTGGCGATTGGTCTGATTGGATTATTCCCGCTATCGGTTATTGAGGGCATGGTCATTTCGCTGTTATTGGTACTGCTGACAATAACCGGCTGGAGTTACTATGCCACGGTACCAGTGGATCAGATTTTTGCAATGCTGTGGTTGCTTTGCATCATTCTGGGTGTGGTACTGTTTGCCGCGACTCTGCAGCTGCAATACATGATTGCACTGATCACCCGAGCGGATCATGACCCGGTAACCGGGGCGCAAACGAGAAAATCCGGAATGCAGAGCCTGGTCAAGGCGTTCGAGCAGGCTTATGTCCATGGGGGGAACCTGAGTATCGCCTTGGTCGATCTGGATAATGCGGAGAACATCATTGCTGAATTCGATTATGCCACGTACGACCATGTGGTCGTTGAGGCCGCCGATATTCTGCACGATGATCTCAGGCATAGCGATATGCTGGTGCGATGGGGTGAAAAGGTGTTTCTGTTGTTGCTGCCCGGTACCGACTGCGACGGGGCTGCAATCACGGTGAAACGCATACACAGCAAAGGATTGGGCACACTGCCTGACGGCAGTCCGGTTACCGCCAGTATCAGTGTTTGTGAACGCGTGGCCGATAATATCGAGGAGTGGTCACAAATGCTGGAAGTGGTGAACGCGCGCCGCGACAATGCAAAGCATGAGGGTAAGGACCGCTATTTTCTTTGTGGGGATAAAATCGTCCAGCATTAATCCCGGAAGCCATCGCGAATGCTCCGCTCTGCCCGGTGTTTTCAGGAGTCCGGTAAAATTCTATGCAGTGGTTTATCTTCAAATCTTAAGTTGGTTGAGCCTGTGCTCAATCCATAGATGTACTATTTTCCACTGAAGAGTCGCCTAAAAGATTTCGCAAACCCACCTTGTTTCTCCTTGTCGGCAGCAATCTCAAGCATGTTGTTTTTTACCGCTTTAACATACGCGGCATCATCATTGCGTATGTGATTGAACAACCAGCGGGCCAATAGGTCGTGTAGTTCCGCAGAGATATCTTCGCCGTTTTTGAAACGATCCTGAAATTCAGAAACCCTGCGAATAAACAGCTCATGAACTTTTTTGTGAGGTCTCACAAATTCATATCCGGCATCTTCGATCAGTGCTTCTTCAAAACTGAAGTGAGACATAGTGTAATCAACAGTTGCTGCAATGATATCGCCAATCGCATTCAGATCATTGTTCAGTCTGGCATCATGGAGTTTGTTGATATAGTCGACGATACGCTCATGTTGTCCATCGATGACTTCGATTCCTGTTTCGAGTTCCCTAGTCCAAACCAAATATCCCATCTATCAGCTCCCTGTTAATAATATCCTGAATATATTTAAGCAGCGATCAAATTAATCATACTTCGGGTAAAAAAGCCAGTAAGCCCTAATCAGTGTGACCGTTCTGTCAGTATTCCAGGAATTAATAGTTTAAGCAGCAACTGTTTGTCGCAGACGCCGGGAAATCGTGTTGATTAAGGAGTGGGGACACAGGCCCTAGCATCGATAGCCCATGTCGGCATATTTAAGATAATAGAACTTTACTATCCTGAGTTGGATGTCCATTGAAATAATTTGCTGTTTAAGCGCCGTAGCTCATTCATCGCATGAGAGTAGTAGAGAATCAATTCTAGGCGCTGGTTTCAGGATAGCTGTCTATTACCGTAGTCATTCAATCCATCTAACCTCTACTGTTTATGGAGTGAATCGGCAGCGTCGCGACTGAGCCTGGTGTCAGTAGATGGGGTCGGATGCTGAACTGGTGAGCACAGGTCGTTGTCAAGGCATGATCAGCATGCACGTCATTTTCCAGGCATAGCGCCAGACGGGAGAGTCAGATTCTGAATGGTAGTGACTTCAATACAAACGCATAAAATCGGGTATCAGCCAGGGATTACCCATGAGTATGCTGACATGGTTGATTAGCAGGGCGAGAAACCCGAGCACGACCAAGCTATATCCGCATAACTGCAGCACATCCAGATGGTCATCTTCCATTGTCCGCTCCTAAGCAGGAATTGAATATGTTCTACTTTTTAGCAGCTGGATGAGAGGTATAACAGAGTAAAATAGTAAGGAAATAAGGGATCTCCCTGTATGGGCCAGAAAAACCCTTATATTCCGGCTACGAAACGCCCGCTGTCGTCTTAAAGGGACTTGATGAAAACCTTGGATTTTCTCTGATAATTATAGAGTTTACGTTTCAGCATCGGCAGCTCCTTCAGGGTGCCTGGTGCGTAGCCCCGCTCCTTGAACCATTGCGCCGATTGGGTGGTGAGTATGAACAGTCTGCGGATACCCTGTTTGGCGGCGACTGCCTCCATGTGAGCAAGCAAACGTTCACCCCGGTCACTACCCCGGTATTCAGGGTGAACCACGACGCAGGCCAACTCAGCCATCGACTCCTGCTGGTAGGGGTACAGAGCGGCGCAGGCGACCACCATGCCGTCCCTCTCCATGAGTGTGAAACGGTCAATTTCAGTCTCGATCAGCTCTCTGGAGCGTCTTACCAGGATACCCTTCTCTTCCAGGGGTTCGATCAGCCCAAGCAGGCCCACCACATCGTCGATACGGGCAGTACGGGTCTCCTCATAAGGTTCTGCCGATATCAGGGTGCCGATACCATCTCTGGTAAACAGCTCCTTGAGTAGCCCCCCATCCAGCTGTCTGTCGATCAGGTGGCAACGTTTGACACCGCTGCGACAGGCAGAGACAGCGGCTTTCAGGTTCTGCTTCAGGTCTTCGGAGAGCTTTTTCCTGGTGGTTAGCAATTTATCCACTTCACGAGGCGAGAGGCTGGTGATCAGGCGTTTGCGTGAATCTGTGACACCCTTGACCTCGACCAGTGCGATCAGTTTGTCCGCGCCAAGGGCCGTGGCTACCGAGGCGGCCACATCGGCGTAACTGAGGTTGAAGACTTCGCCGGTGGGTGAGTACCCCAGCGGGGGCACGATTGCGATTGCTCCGGATTCAAGCCGTTGTTCAATACCAGTGGCATCCACCCTGCGCACCACGCCGGTATGGCCATAGTCGATGCCGTCTTTAACACCCAGCGGTTTGGCGGTGACAAAATTCCCTGAGGCGGCGCGAATCCTTACCCCGGCCATGGGGGAGTTGGCAAGCCCCATTGAGAGCAGGGCCTCTATCTCAACCCGTGCGGCACCGGCCGCCTCTTTGACACAGGTCAGCGCCGGATCATCGGTGATTCTCAAACCATCGACAAACTGGGTTTCAACGCCTCTGGTTTGTAGACGCTCTTCGATTTGCGGCCTGGCGCCATGCACCAACACCAGTCTGATACCCAGACCGTGCAGTAGTGCAATATCGTGAATCAGGTTGGCAAAACCACTGTCAGTGACCGCCTCGCCGCCAAAGGTGATTACAAATGTTCGTCCGCGATGCGCGTGGATATAGGGGGATGAACCACGAAACCAGCCGACAAACATGTCTTGCAGTTTTTGATCGCGTTTTTTCATCTTGTGTGAATAGCCCTAAGCCGCTGTCTATAAACAAAACTTCCTGATCAGTGACTGTATCAGGTTAATCGCAGGTTGAATATGTTCGAGGGGGATGTATTCATCCGGCTGGTGAGCCTGATCGATACTTCCCGGACCACAGATCACCGTCTCCATGCCCATGCTGTTCAGATAGGGTGCTTCGGTGCCAAATGCCACGGCGCCCGCCTGGCTGTCGGTGAATTTCTCCACCGCTTTGACAATGGCTGCCTCTGCCGAAGTTTCTACCGCCGGTATCCCATCGAACAGTGGTTTGTAGCGCCACTCCAGGCCGGTATCGGATAGACAGGATTCGATGCGATCGCTCAGTTCCGCTCTGAGTAATTGCAAATCCATGCCGGGTAGGGATCTAAGATCGAATTGAAGTTCGCACTTACCGCAGATCCGGTTTGGATTGTCTCCACCATGAATATGGCCCAGATTGAGGGTGGGTACATCGATTTCGAATGCTGGATTTGTAAAACGACACTGAAGGTCCGTACGCCAATTCAGCACCTCACCAAGTACCAGTTGCATGCCATCCAATGCATTTCTGCCAAGCCGTGGATTGCTGGAGTGACCGGATTGTCCGGTGAGTACGATCGACTCCATAGACACCCCCTTATGCATACGCACCGGCTTCAGGCCGGTGGGTTCACCGATGACGGCATGGCGGCCCAACTGGCGATGCAGCTCAAGCAATGACTTTGCGCCGCACATGTCACTCTCTTCGTCGGCTGTGGCCAGTATTACCAAGGGCTTCTTCAGTTGATCGAGCGGGAGCTCTCTGACAGCCTCAAGGATGACGGCGAAAAAACCTTTCATATCCGCCGTGCCGATGCCGTACAGTCGTTGCTCCCTTTCACTCAGCTTAAGTGGATCCGAGCGCCATTTGTCCTCATCGAATGGGACTGTATCCGTATGACCGGAGAGTACCAGTCCATCGCTGCCTCGGCCGTATGAGGCGATCAGGTTCAGTTTTCCGGGACGGCCGGGAACGGCCAGGATCTCGGTCTCGAAACCCAGAGAGCCAAACCAGCTATCCAGTAGTTCGATCACGGCACCGTTACCCATATCCCATTCGGGATTGACGCTGCTGACCGAAGCAGCGCCGATCAGCCGGCTCATCATTTCAATATAATTGGGAAATTTCATAGCAGTGATTTTGTGGGGATGCTTATCAACATGCAAGTCTGGGCTTCAGGCGCTTATCGGTTGACAGTTTACGACCCTTGCATGCGGATAATATCCCTGGCGACCTTGAAAAAATATCCGACCTTTGCTTTTGTTAAAGTGGTTGGCCTCAATAATCCTTCAGCGGAGCTGATTACCGTTCAGCAGCGACCAGCATGTGTTTATAATGAGAAAGTATCTATCACCGGGATTGTGTATTGAATCGAATGGCTTGACTCAACAAAGCCTGATGGTAACCATCTTCTGAGCAATCTATATCGCCATGCGCCTATATATCAGACACCCCACCGATGTGCCCATCGATTTTCAATTGGGCGGTAGGGCATCTGCACACCGTAAAAAACTGACAAACTACAGTGAGGGTGGGCTTTGTTTTCTGACGGATGATCATATAGAACCGGGTACGGAAATTCACATTGCCATCCCGATCACACCACCTCAGTTTCATGCTACCGGAGTGGTGGTCTGGTCCAGGCAGGAGGAGGATTGCTATCTGATCGGGGTGAAGTTTATTGAAGAAGAGACCGCCTATGCCGTACGTATGGTTGAGCAGTTGTGCTATATCGAGCACTACAAGCAGACGGTGAAAACCAGTGAAGGTCGCTCTCTCAGCGGGGAGGAGGCTGCCATCGAGTGGATTGATAAGTTTGCCGGAGAGTTTCCAACCTAAAGGGGTATGCTGTCGATGATGATCAGATCATTTCTCCATGCAGGCATCTGTAGCCTGATGCTGTTACCCAGTATGGTCGCCGGGGGGGATGTGGTTACGGTAAAAAGGCTTCATCCTGATCTGGCCTGGCAGCTGGTCAAGCATACGGTTGACGCCTGTCGCGCTGAAGGTTATCAGGTAACCGCCGTGGTGGTGGATCGGGATGGCGCTGAAACGGCCGTTTTCAGGGATGTGCATGCCAGTCGATTCACCCTTCAGATTGCCAGGGACAAAGCCAATGCAGTCTTACTCTCGGGGATATCCTCCGGGGAGTTTCGTGACAACCGCCGGGATATCCAGCAGGAGATGAATCACGTATCGGGTGTTTTGGTGTTACAGGGTGGACTGCCAATTGAATCAGGTGGTTACCAGTTAGGAGCGCTTGGTGTCAGTGGCGCGCCGGGTGGTGAAAAGGATGAGCTGTGTGCGGCAAAAGGGTTGGAGAAAATCCAGGAACGCCTCGATTTTGCTGAATAGTGGCCAAATGGCATCTGTGATATTCTCGCTTGCAACAGCTCGAAAGGAGGCCTGCTATGCAGACCGAGATTACAGGAAGCCAGTACACATTGGGCGAAGAGATCGCTCATGCCGTCACCCACGGAATCGGTATTCTGCTGAGTATTGCCGGATTGGCAATACTGGTAACCTACGCGGTGCTGTATGGTGATGTCTGGCATATCACCAGTTGCAGTATCTACGGCGCAACCCTGATATTGCTCTATACTGCCTCCACGCTCTATCACGGCATCCCCATGCCGAGGGCAAAAAAACTGCTGCAGCGTTTCGATCATGCAGCAATTTTTTTACTGATCGCCGGTACCTATACCCCTTTCACGTTGGTCAATTTGCGTGGCAGCTGGGGCTGGACCCTGTTTGGTCTGGTCTGGGGTTTTGCCATCGTCGGCGTGCTGCTGGAGCTGTTCAGGGATGTGCGCCTGAAATGGCTCTCTCTGTCACTCTATCTGGGGCTTGGATGGCTGGTGGTGATTGCGATTAAGCCCTTAATAGATGCTGTTGAAGCTGGTGGGATCGTTCTGTTGCTGGCAGGCGGCCTATGTTACTCCCTTGGGGTGATTTTCTATATCTGGCGACGTCTGGCCTACCATCATGCGGTATGGCATCTGTTTGTGCTGGCGGGTAGTGTGTTGCACTTTTTCTCTGTATTTTTCTATGTCGTGCCTCCGGCGAATGGTTCAATCTGATCGATGCGGTAAACCCTAGGACATGTAGTAGCCGGCAACCGCCATGCCGATGCCCAGTATAAAGAACATCGCCGCTGAAGATTTCCACATTGTATAGTTCAGGGTTTGCGCATTGTGATTGTGCAGTGCAATAGCCAATATGCCGGCAATCATGAAAATGGCGCTGGCCACGTAAGCGATCGTGATCAGATACTCAACCTTGATTTTAGTTGAGCCTTGGACGCCGCCGCCAATGGTCTCAAATTTATTCGCCATCGATGGTTCGCTCAATGTCAACAGGGCGAAAGCCAGGACGGATAGAACCCAGGGTAACGCGACTGTCAGTTTTGATTTCATTGCTCTGGCCTCTCAATTTTAGCGGCCCTGGCGAAGAGCCTCACTTCATGGGGTGTATTCTTAGTTTAGCGGCAGCTCATTGAATTTATTGAATTTGATGAGATTCACCTTGTTCTTAACCCGGCGCCATGACAGGTTAAGTTCAGGGTTTCGAGAACCCCCCTGATCAGGGTGTGCGACGAAGAGAGCGGTTGCTTCCTTGTCAACAGTCACTACACAGAGCAAGGGTATTTCTGAACTCCTAACTGTTTGAATTTAAAAGGCAGGCACGCTTCGGCTGAACCTAATCCATTTAGTTGGCGGGTTAAGTGATACAGTGATTTGTTCTGCCCCCCCTATTCGGGATACTCAATTTCCGCATGGATATGTCAAAATAGAAGCCTGATTTGATCAGGATGATGAGGATTATCCAACGCTTGATCATTCAAAGACTGGCCGAAGTGGGTCAGAAATCGAACTGGTTTGATGCCGGGTAATAAGAACAACGAGGAGATCATCCAATGTACAGCTTTAAGTCTCGCCTTGATGGGGATATCGATGAAATTGAGCAGCGTGTAGTAGCAGCATTGAAAGTTGAAGGTTTCGGGGTGCTGACCGAAATCGATGTCAAGGCAACACTGAAAGAGAAGCTCGGAATCGAAAAAAGACCCTACAAGATTCTGGGTGCCTGTAACCCCCCGTTGGCCAATCAGGCGATTGATGCCGAACCGGATATTGGATTGCTGCTGCCATGCAATGTGGTGGTGCGTCAGGAGGAGGATGGTTCTATAACGGTGGCATTTATGGATCCGGTTGCTGTGCTGAAGCTGGTTGAGAAACCTGAAATCGGCGATATGGCGATGGATGTCCGGCAAAGACTGGAGCGGGTACGCGACGCTATCGAACGGTAGATGGATATGAGTTGTTGTGCAACTTGCTAATAGTTGACATTAAATCACAAATTAGCGGAGCTTAGTTCGATATCATTCAGCGCACTTGAGTTTTAGGACATATTTCAGGAAGAAATTATGAAGAAAACGGTTATAGGACTGATTTTAAGCGCTGGTTTGATCTCGACCACTTCCGCACTCCGGGCCGGTCAAGACTGGAGCTTCCTCCCGGTTAAGAGTGATGGCTTTGATCCGGATCTTACTTTGTCAGTCACCGGTGGTATTATGGATCCGCAGACCCATGGATTGGATACGGACCTTGTCTTTGGCTTGGAGATATCCTTCGACTGCCTCTTGGTTGAGCCACCCAACGCCACAATTCGCCAACAATTCAGCTACTCGCACTACGATGACAGTGGGCTCGAGATTACGAGCTTCGAGATGAATCCGCACTACCTCTATCGTGTGGATAATCGCTTCTCAATCGGATTTGGACCAGGAATTGGTTATATCGATGCTGATGGGCGTAATGTCAATGAGGGTGCCTTTGCTCTACAGGGTGGGGTGAGTCTTCACTACAAAATGAGTGAACAACTATTCTTTGGTGCAGAAGCAAGGTATCAGTGGACTCAAGAGTTGGATGATATCAATGATGACCTGAAAAATGCCCGTCTGTTCGGCAAGTTAGGTTACCGTTTTTAGTCATTTGTTGTTGATCTTCAGGGATTGAGCTACTTGGGCGGCTAACCAGAGCATCGGCATGTTTTATCACCTCTACAGTGTAAGTCTGCAGATCCATTCGGTAACCGGGCCGGTCTCTCTAGTTTTACAGCATCGATATCAAGCTTGATTGTATCGATCTGGTTGTCAGTTGGGATCAGAATATTAGTTAGTGTTTGACAGGAACTGTTTGCACTAACCAGATTATTCCTGTTCGACAAAAGCCTCAAATTCAATTGAAGCTAATAGGGATGATTCTTATGGATAAGATTGTGTTTCTGTACACGTTGTCGAATGCTATGACGATAGACTCTGCGAAGCGTAAATCGCAGTTGAGTCCACTTAAATATGGCTACTTCAAATCCCGCATCGCCTATTTCCTGATGGTTATTCTTAACCTTAAGGAAGTTATGCGGCTGTCAAAAAAAAATTACGATCAATTGAAGTTCCTGTTGAAGAATCATCCGGAAGCCGTTCCCAGTGTCTTTTGGCCCTATCAGTGTGCCAGCTGGGGGTTGGTCAAACGTTTGGAAGCCTTGCACAGTCACTTTACCTCGATTGGAGAAGCAGCCGGCTTTTTGGATTTTGGTAGGTATGAGCGAAAAGAGGTGGTTGATTTGGATGAGCACTATCCGGGTATGCGGCTTGTGCTCGATAAAGAAGGACTCTTTCTGAGAGAGGGGATGTTGGTATTGAATATTTACATTCGTGAAGAGCGGCTATTTTCAATCGCCTTCTCCCTATCAAAGTTTCAATCCAATAGGTTGGTCGCTTTTGTTGGTGCGATCCAGGGTAGGCGGATGAATCATGTGACAGACATCTATAGGCATATAACAAAAAAACTCTATGGTGTAAGGCCTCGTGACCTGATGGTTGAGCTATTTCAAATGTTTTGCAAGCAGTTTGGCATTGATTGGATATATGCCGTGCAGGGAGATGAGCATCAGCATAATCACTATTTTTATCTTTTGAAAAACAAAGCGGAAGTAAGGAGCCTGGAGTACGATCAGGTATGGGAGGAGCGGGGTGGGCATTGCTGTCAAGACGGCTTTTATAAGCTCTCTGTGCACCCGGCGAGAAAGCCGTATCATCTGATCGTTGCCAGAAAACGATCCATGTACAGAAAAAGGTATGCGCTGTTAACGGCTATCGAAGAAAAAATGTCATTGGCGATCAACTGCAAGCAGGGATTATCATGAGTTACACAGACTGCAGCTCTGGATCGAACAAGTTACGATTTTTTACACTCACCAGGATTTAGGAATAATGCAAGATTCTCATTGGGAATGGGTTAAAATGTCCTGATTTTGCAATGTTTTCAGTCTCCAACCTAGAAAGCTGAAGCGTTCCGGTTATTTGAAAAACCGACTAAACCTGTATATAACTTCACCTTAATTACATAGAGTGGATAAGGTGATGAAATGCCAGAGAACGATCAACAAGCCTCTGAAGCGGAAGAGATAGGAATCGCGGATTCACCGATTAATGACAGCGTCGAGGGGTTGGTTGATATTATCGACGCACCAGAGATTCTTGATCCGGTAATGGCGATCTTTGGAGGTTACCCCTGGGTAAAGGGTATCCTGATCTTTCTTTTTTTTATCCTCATTGCAAAACTCCTCACCTGGGTTTTTCTACCGATCATACGTCGGTTGGCGGCAAAAACCACGAGCCATGTTGACGATAAAATTATCATCATGCTAAAAGCGCCGCTGTTCTGGACAGTAACGCTTATTGGTTTGCTGGTGGCAACGACGGTTTCTTCGCTGGGAGATCAAATAAACAGTATACTGTTGTCAGCGGTTACTTCGGTACTGGTTTTTCTCTGGATGCTGTTTGCAATACGATTGTCAAAACTGCTGCTCCAGGTTGCCAGTAGTCGGGCTAGTGATCATGCTGTGATTCGACCTCAAACACTTCCGCTTTTTACTAATCTATTCGCGATTACTTTTTTCATCTTTGCGGTCTATTTCATCTTTCAGGCCTGGCATATCGATATGACAGCCTGGTTGGCATCCGCTGGTATCATCGGTATAGCCGTTGGTTTTGCGGCTAAGGATACTTTGGCGAATCTCTTTTCCGGGGTTTTTATCATGGCGGATACGCCTTATAAAATAGGTGACTACATTGTTCTGGATGATGGGACAGGGCTAAGAGGGAAGGTGACGAGTATTGGTATCCGAAGTACCCGATTGTTAACCAGGGATGATGTTGAGGTGACCATTCCCAATGCAATTATGGGGAACTCAAAAGTGGTCAATGAGTCTGGTGGTCCCTATCCCAAATACAGAATAAGGGTGTCAGTCGGAGTTGCCTATGGTGTCGATATTGACGAGGTGAAAAGAATTCTACTCAAAATTGCGGATGAAAACGATGCAGTTTGTGATGACCCGGATCCCAGAGTGAGATTCCGCACTTTCGGGGCTTCATCCTTGGATTTTGAGCTGTTGTGTTGGGTTGACAACCCTGAGTTGAGAGGCAGAGTCATCGACAGCCTGAATAGTACAATCTATAAAATGTTTCTCGAGGAGGGTATTGAGATACCTTACTCGAAACAGGATCTGTATATCAAAGAGTATCCAGGCCAGACTGATTGAGTGACTTCTGAATGCTGAATAAATACACTGTCTGCTCGATACGTAGACTCACGCTGTTGATCAGATAGTGGCAAATTCAATATGGTCTCGACCACCATCCTTGGCTTTATAGAGTAGCGTGTCAGCGGCTTTGATTATCTCTTCTTCGGTGGAGTCTATGCCTGGATATGCTGTAGCCAGGCCGATGGATACCGTAATAGTGCTGCTGATGGGTGAATCGGGGTTTGGAATCTCTTTTTTACGAATTGTGTCCATCAACTTCAGCATCAATACCAGAGATTCATCCATGGCTGAGTTTCCATAAGCAATCACAAATTCATCCCCGCCATAGCGAGCACAAACATCACTGGGTCTCTTGGCGAACTCTTTCAATATCTCGCTTATGGTTTCAAGGCTCTCGTCACCGGCATGATGCCCGAGTGAATCGTTGAGGTGTTTAAAGAAGTCGATATCGATCATGGCCAATGTGATGGGCATTTGTGAGCGAATACAGCGCTTCCACTCATCACTCAGGAAATCATCGAAATGACGGCGGTTGGAAAGACCGGTCAAGCTATCGGTTCTTGAGAGATATAAGGCCTGATCCTCAGCAATTTTGCGTTCCGTTATATTGCTATGATCAATGATGACAATTCGCGAGTTATTAAATTCAAGTGCGTGGACCCGCATCTGAAACCAGCGTTTTTCAGCGGAGGAATGACACGGGTATTCATGGTAAAAAGACCGGCTTTTTTCAGTGATTACATCTTCAATGCCGCTTCTTACGCTCATTTCCTCGGATTCCTCCAGGGGAGTACAAGCGTCAAAATAGTTGACGCCTATCCACTCGGTATCCTGAGATATTCCATTTGATAATCCAAAATCGATCCATGATTTATTGACGTAAACAATGGTTCCCTGATCATCAATAACAGCGATATGGTCAGTTATTGTATCAAGGACTAACTTCAAAAAATCAAAAGTGTTAAACATGTCGATAATACTTCAGCTGAGAAACCAGGCCAGTTGTTCTAAATGGGTACAGAGAAATTGTTCTAGCATAATAACCGACACCGGTGCCCGGCCAGCTACAGGTTAATATTCAAGACCATTGGGAAAGCGTCTTGCCTCTATTCAATGTCAGTCAAATCGGGGTCTTGATCACTAGTAATAGCACGATGAGCCTTATGTTACTACTGCAGTCGCGACTGAGATAGTACTTAAGTTATTGAAAAATGAAGTATAGGGGAGCCTGGCGATCAAATAACCAGATACCCTATACAAATATGGGTAGTTTTACTACTACACTGGATTGGCGTTCCGAGGGTGATGATACGGTTGGCATATCCTGACTTTGTCAGGTTTGGCAACGATATGTGGTGTCTCTTTAAATGCCAGAGCAATGTACGCGAGGGGGTTGCACTTCGTTCAATCTCCTTGGTTGGGTTTACAAAGTGCAGTTTGACAAGAACAGCTAGCGTCAGCTGTCAAGAATTTAAAATTGATGCACAGCATCAAAATGTTATTGAATACTGTGCATCGCTCAGATTGATATTAGTTCCTTTCAATATTATTGGTTTTTATTTCGTCACCCTTGCCATTTCCTGTGATGTCAACTCTTTTCAGTGTCATTGAACCTGCGTCTTCGGCATGTTCCTCCTCATCTTCCACAAGCCACTGCTCGATCTTGATGCCATACTTTTTGTTATTGGTGGCGCTAACGGATTTGAGGACGGTTTCTATTTTACCTTCTCCAAGTTCTGTGAATTGAATACCGTCATCACCACTCGCGTCAACATCGACTCTTTTGAGTTTGGCTTCTATGTCTCCGGCATCTTCTTCATCTAATTTGATTGCCTCATCATTATTGTTAAAAGCGCTAACGCGTTTAAATTTGGCTTCAATATTGCCATCACCGGCTTCATCAAAATCCAAACCTTCGTCCTTATTGTTGTTGACGACCAGGTTGGTCAAGATTGCCTCTATATTGCCATCATCAGCTTCGTCGATATCAAATCCATCGTCCAGATCTTCCTCGTTGTAGAAGCCATTGTCGTTGAGAGAGACTCGATTCATGTAAACTTCTACATTTCCATCTCCAGCTTCATCCAGTTCAATGCCGTCACCACCGTTGTTGTCAATGGTAGTGTTGGAGATAAAGGCGTAGATATCACCATGACTTCTCTCATCGACCCGAACGCCATCAAAATCTATCGCGCCGGTACCATTGTACTCAAATGTACAACGGGTCAACTTTAACTCAATACCCAATGCAGAACCGGATCTACCGTCATCAAAGGCATCGGCATTATCATCGACGTGTAAACCATAGAGAGCGGAATGAGAAATGGTGACTCGGTCAAGGTTTACTGAGACATCATCACCAGAAGCATCGGCAGGAACGTTTATCACAATGCCTCTGGTGGCGCTGTTGATTACCTTGAGGTTCTTGATCTTCACCTCACCGGCAGTATCGAATATCAACGTAGCGTCTTCCGTTGCGGCTGTAAGATTGGAATCCAGTACAAAACTTCCAGCGTTTGAACCATCGATGGTAGATCCCTTACCGACCAGGGTAATGGATTGTTCTCCCCTATAGATGGCCGGAGCACTCAAGCTGATGTGGGAATATTTTTTAAACACGATCTCATCGATCTCCGGATTGTAGGAGGCTTGTTGAAATGCATCCTGAAGAGAACTCTCATCATAAACAATGACAGATTCGCCTAAGACCTGTGTGCTAACAGAAGTACAAATCAGAAGAGATAGCAGTGTAAGTTTGTTCATATTGTTTTCCATACTAAATAATTATAATTCTATCAACGATAATGGTTGAGGATGACGCTAATATGACAGATAGATTTCAGTTGAACAGTAATCAGTTAATGTGTACACATAAATCAGCGGGTTATCTAATCAGAATTATGATTTACCGTCTATCCTCTCACCCTTAATCCACAACCGTTCAACTGTCAAACGTTTTCAGATCGTAAAATATCAATCTCAGATAAGCGTGTTGGATCGAGACGAATGAACTCATTCTCACGCACAGGCAATTGGAAGGGTTAGGCATGGAAGGAATTAATCAACAATGTTCTCAAGTTACTTACAGTACTACAGATGGACTCTATATAAAGTCATTACATCAGATTCTCGGGCTAGGGGTTATTCAGAACACTCGGACTGGTTGACGATTCCAACCATTCTGTTCGGATGAGTACACACCACTTCCTGAAAATCGTTTTGCTCAGAGGCTGTGTGGTCGTTAGATAGCTCGATAATTTTGACTACCCATTGTGGGGGTATGTAATCCATTTACCACCTCAGTTATCAAGACGAGATTGGTAACTCGACTTGGAATCCATAATAGCCTGTTTATTAGGATATTAATTCATATTAAGCTACTCTCGGTAGGTAGTTCGGTGTGGCCTTTGTACGAGTGATAGGAGATTACATTCTCTCGGTTTGTCCATTTTTAAGATAGTGACTATTAACTTCACGTCGTCGCCGGTATTGAAGGTCACTTCAATGGGCAATCATGATGGTACCGCCTAAAGTCGCCGGTTGAATGTCAACTTGCTGCCAGAGGTGACCGGGAGCGGCTATCTTACCCTGGAGGTTGGGGGAGGCTGTGTCACTGTCCAGGCCGTGGGGGGCAATCGGTTCAATGCCTGCACCTGAGCTGTTTGGTTACATTTACCACTACGGCTTGCTGGAATTTACCCTGCCCTGTGAAATCTCCAATATCACCGCCTACTACCATATACCCGGTTTGACCTCTCTTGTGGCTGGCGTTTGCAGACAGGCTGGTTCGGGATTTCTGCGCGCTACGCGGCCGATTCCCAGTCTTTCCAAGCTGGCGGTTCTATTGCTTGTCATGCTTGTCGGCGTTGTAGCTGTTGATTCGTTCAAACGGGTCTTTCTCTAACCAGTCTCTGGTCAGGTATCGGTTCTCACCAGGGGCATTGACCCCGCTGGTGTCTATTGGATTTGCAACAACTCGGTGTTCGTCTGATCGCTGACCAGTACAATGAGGCCAGCTGACAGCCCCTTGTTGGTTCATTCTGAAGGTCTGTTTTCCATTTCGGGGTGCGAAATCTCGTTCAGCTTCCGTTAATACGCCCTCCCTTAAGCTCCATAGTACAGACACAATGATGGAGCTAACAATGAAACATGCAGCAGCGATTACTTTCTCAACATTGATCCTTCTCTTTTACGTCGGCACATCTTCGGCAATGAGCAATGCCTATGAACAAGGTTATGACGCTGGTTATAGCGATGGTTTGGAAGATGGCTATGTCAAGGCGTACAAACGCAGCTATCGTGAGGGCTACCGTGATGGCAAGGATAGATACTACGGCACGCACTCGAAAAGGTCATTCGATGAAAAAGAGTACATACGCGGTTACAAAGTCGGTTATGAAAAGGGCTACAGAAAAGGTACCAGAAAGGGTGATCGTCATGGCTATGAAGATGGTTATGAACAGGGCAGTATCGATTCGTTACGCAAAAAGATGAGAAAGAAGATGCGTCGTAAAAACTGTTACGACAGTCACCTGTATCTTGGTTCCGGAAGAAGATACAAGTGTTATAACTGAAGGTTTTGATACTCTGGTCAGCCTGTCTTGATCACGAGTTTCAACCCACCTGAATCGAACGGTGATCCAGGTGGGTTTTTTAGTCAGGGTAGGTCGTAATAGCCCATCGCGTCAGCTTCTGCGTTGATCAATTTTCTTTTCATCTTGGTCGTATATGGCAGGCTTTGGTGGTAGCGCCATCCATCCTTGTCATCACTGCTAATGGTGCCGTCATTATTCAAATCGAGGTCATAGGCGATAAAGCCCTTTGCCATGGAACCGTCAGCAAGGGTCAGATCTGTTAATGTCTGATCATCGCCGACAACATAGCGACTGCCGCTGGAGCTGATGATCCCAGCCATGGGTTGACCGACGAATCCCTGCCAGATATTAGAGACATTTTCATAGCCTCTATCCTGGTAAGTGGCAAAGCAATCATCATATTCACTACCGGTATAGCCTTTAAGATCGCAGATTGTCGTTGGCTTGGAGATAATGTTTGCCACAAGCACGCTGCGAAAGCCGGTTCGGCACAGCGTGGCGATCGGTGTTTGCTTGTCTTCGATTTTCTCTTCAATCTGTAAAAACAGGCTCTCCGGATCCTGTCGTACCTGATAGACCGTACCACTGGCGCAGGCACCATCTTCCGTCCTCAGGTTGTCGGCACACTCTCTGTAGATCCTTGGGTATGGCATGTGAATGGCTTTTTTAGGATGACCCATACGATATTCAGTGGCATCTCTGACATCGATGATGGTGATTTTTTCATCTTCATCCTCTTTTTCCGAATCATCATCTTCACGTTGCTCTTTAAGTTTTCCCAGCATACCTAAATAGGCTTTGGCAGCACTGATGTCCTGTTGATAGAAACGCTCCAGATAGTATCTGTTGCCATCAGGCTCCCCATCCTGTGCGATCGCCAGATTGGTCGCGGTGATGGAGGTAGAGAGGAATAGGCTGGCAATGATGTGCTTTGCCGCTTTTTGACTTGGATATGATCTCATCCTTATCTCCCTGTTATATTGATTGTTTTTGGTTGATCCCTAAGGTTGATGCGACTGTATGTGGCATGGATGGCTAGCTCAATAGAGTGGATTGAAACTGCCATCCGCATACGAGGCCGCGTGGCGGGACAACATGGTCAAGCTAGCTCAGGATTATTAAGAGCTGCTTAATTATTTGTCTTCAAAAGACCTACTCTTGATGTGAGTATCCAGGAGGTTCCTTCGATAGGGGCGTTTGCAGTCAGTGTCGTCGTGTTCCGTAGAATGGATCAGAAGGATCGGATGTTTGCTGCCTTAACAGCTTAATAGCAAATTTTTCGGGTTAGAGAGTTGGCCGATATTTGGCCTTGCCACAGCCGGGATTCTTGATCAACCCTCTTCATCACCAATCGGCTCATGCTCAGAGGTGGCGACCATGCCGATCAGTTTCTCCAGGTTGAGAAACAGGCAGAGTGTTTTTTCATGTCTGAGGATTGAGATGATGTCGTTGAATCGACTAATCGGAAAATGGATGACTGGTTTGTCTGATTGCAGTCTGTTCTGAGGTGGTTTGACGTCATCCTTGTGGAATATCAGTTCGCCGATTCTGACGTTGTCATGGAAACAATAGATTACGGCCTCATGTTTATGACCGCTGTATTGCCAGATTTTGTAGGAGTCAAAATCCTTTCTTATTGTCGCCATGGTCTGTATCCGCCTCTATCTTATATTTAATGGAGCCTAGGGTCTGTTAAGGTGAGCCTGCAAGTCTACCCAAGCTGAGAGCCTAAGGTATCAGATTATTTCTGGCAGACAAGGGTTGTGCCAGTGGCCGGTTATCAGTAGTTTTCCACATTGACCCGCGTCTTCGATTCACTGATCACCCAGCTCACGGCTACCCCGATTGCTGCAAAGCTATCCTCGGTGAGCAGAGGGCTATCTTCGAAGACGGCATCACTCAGAGTGTCATAACGGACAAATGCGCCAACCCAGGTGCGCTCAAAGCGTTTGGATAGGGTGAATAGAAACTGACTGCCACTGTAACCCCCACTGGTTTGATAGGCCGGTCGCTCACTGGTCGCATATTGGGGATCGACTCCGTAGAAATAGTCGTGTTGATCCTCAGTGGCATAGATTGGCCCGGCGACAAAGCCAAGATTCCAACCCGGCAGTGCCGGCAGGTCGGTGATATCCAGATTGAGTCTGGGTGAGAAGACCCAGCCGATGGACTCTGATGAGCGTTCAACTGTAAAAGCGGCGCGGGCAGGCATACGCAGTCTAAGTGAACGTGTCCGGTTCTCGTTGCGCCATAGGGTGAGGTCGATCTGGGGGCCGAATTCAAAGGTGGTTTTGAGGTCGGGCATTCCCTCGCGGGCATTGATATCGTCGCTGTTGGTTGGTGGTGAAGCGGAAAAACTCAGTGTCAGATCAACCAGCTCCGAATCGAACAGGCTACCGCGGATGCCGTGCCGGTCAGCCTTGAGAAAATCACCGTGATAGACGAAGTAGGGAACAGGCAGTAGAAAGTTGTGCGTCTTGTCAGAACCGCGATAGGCCGGAAAGCTCATCGCCCCTATGCCAATGCCGGCTTCCCAGAGAGGTTTCTCCTCCGCGATGCTTAGCCCTGGGGTTATCAGCAGAGTGAGCATGATTGTTCGTAAAACAGTGCTGTTTATCATTAAAACATTCCCGAAAGAGACTGATGTCCTGTAGTAAGTCAGCCAGTGATGTTGCTGTTGTATGTTATAGAAAACTCAATGCCAAATTCTGACGCTGAGGTAGCATTTCTCGAAAGTGGCACCATTCTATCCTGTAGCATTGATTTGCGTAACTCTCTTTCTTCGTCATGGCATCAAGCAAGGGATTTGCGAATTAAGGTGATCGAGAATCATCATGGGGTGGCCGGGTGGTTGTGGATTAACTGGTTGAACCATTGTTAATCAGGATTGCTTGAAATGGATAAGCTTCGATTACGCTCTGTTGTACAGGTTTCCTGTCATTGTCTTCTACCTTTTCAAAAATCGTCCGCCTGCCTATAGTCGGTGAATGAGTGTAGGCTATTACCATTGTCGCTTCTCTGTTGGAGGAAAGGTGATTAAGCATATCGTGCTCTCCCTGCTGTTGATCGTGTCATCACAATCACACGCTGAGAAGACCTCTCAGACCATGCCAATGGGGAATTGCAACAAGCCGCTCCCCCGGCATGACTATACCCATTGTGATTTCAGCGGCCGGGATCTCACCGGTGTCGATCTGCAGGGAAGTCGGTTGAGTGGCGTCAATTTTCAAAATGCCAAACTGATTGACTGCAACCTTTCCCAGGCAGACTTGGCCAAATCCGATCTGAAGTGGGCGATGCTGTCCGGTTGCAAGGCAGACAATGCCGATTTCTCAGATGCTGATCTATTCCACACCAATTTCGATGAAACCTCGCTCAAACAGGCGGATTTCACCAACGCCTATCTTTTTGGCGCCAGTATCAATGAAGCGAATGCTTCTGGCGCCAATTTTTCCAATGCAAATATGAAAGATATTTCAATGGAGGAGAGCCAGCTGGACGATTCTCTATTTGACCGGGCGTTTATGATGAGGGCCGTTCTGATTGGCAGTACCCTCAGAAGGGCGAAGTTACGACAGGTTGTGTTGACCGGCGCGGCTTTGGAGCAGGCGGATTTTTCCCAGGCGGATTTGAGCGGCTCGCTGCTGAATGGGGTGGCCCTGACCGAGACACTTTTCAGGGAAGCGAACCTTAAGGGTGTACGATTTGTCAATGCCCGGGTACAGTCTGTCGATCTGAGCGGGGCCACAGGGGTTGGCGATGATTTCCCAGGTTTTATTCAGTGAACCATAACTGGTTGTAATAGTTGAAAATATCCCCAAACACTGGGGGGCAGAACTATCGGTAGCTTGATATCTATCAAATCCCTATACCTCAGCTTGAGGTTTAATAGTTCATCAACGCAAAATCTGTCCAAATCGGAGATGTGCCTGCGTCCGGCAAGACTCTGTAAGATCCGGCAACAGACGGATGGTTTGAATTCTGCTTGCACCAGGTAGGATTCGTGTTAACAGGCCCTAGTTAAGGATCTGAAAAGATGCTCATGATTCCGCGTATTCTGATGCTATTGTCCATTCTGTTCGGCGTGGTCCGGGTGGAAGCGGCGAGTGATGACCAGTTGACTGCCATTCGTGCACTGGGGAGTTTGAATGGTGTCGCTCTGCATTGCGGCAGGCTTGATCAGACACAACGGATCAAACAGGCCTTGGTGCTGGCACTGCCAAAACAGCGGCAATTGGGAGAGTTGTTCGATTACCAGACCAACAAGAGCTTTATGGCATTCATCAACGAGAAGCGTACCTGTCCTGCAACGGATACTTTCAATCAACAGGTTGATATGGCACTGGATAATCTCAATGCGGTATATCCAAGGTAATGAGTAATATCGAAAAATATCCCCTGATCCCATTGTTGGTACTGCTTATCGCGGTCTTCTGGCCGCTCACGGGGGGGGCTGCAGAAGATCAGGATGAGTTTCGGGTTGTGGTGACGATCAAGCCACTGCATTCCATCGTGGCGGGCCTGATGGTTGGGGTCGGTAGACCTGAACTGCTGATCGACGATAGCCAATTACCCCATCAGTTCACCCCGTCGCCGGATCAGCGGTTACGTATGCAGCAAGCCGATCTGCTGTTCTGGGTCGGTCCGGAGCTGGAGGCGTCACTTGTCGAGACCATACGCCAGTTGGGCAGCAATACCGAGGTCATCGAGCTGCTGTCCCATTCAGGTCTGAAGGTATTGCCGTCTCGTCATCAGCCGCAACAGCGTGATCCCCACTTCTGGCTGGATAATCGTAACCTGATGATTATGTTGAACGATCTGGCTAGTCTGCTGCAGCAGATGGACGCAAAACGAGCACATGTCTATGAGCGTAACCGGCAGACCGTATTGGCCCGGCTGGCCCGCATCGATCGGGAGTATGAGTATGGCTATCGGGGGATGAAGGCGGGATTGGGCATTCAGTATCATGACACCCTGCAATATTTTGAGCAGGCGTATGCCCTTAAAGTTCTGGATTGGCTGACAGGTTTGCCGACACAACACGCCGATGCCAAAGGGTTGCTGCGGGTACGCGAGAGGATCGTTGCCGGCGAGGCGGTCTGTCTGTTATCGGAGCTTGGTTTCCCAAATCAACACCTTGCACTACTGACTCAGGAGAGTGATATCAATCATGGTATTCTGAACAGCTTCGGAATTGGCTTGCCACCTGGTCCAGATCTCTATTTCACACTCATGGAACATAACACGGATGAGATAAAACGCTGTCTGAATGCTGACATGGTGCGAGCGAAGCAGGCAAGGAGTGCTGCGCAACAGGAGAGGCTACACGCCACCGAGGGCATCGGTAGAGGGACGTTTCTGCTCACTGACCATCTGGGCAGGTTGGTGAGTAATGAGAGCATGCTGGGTAAGTTTGCGGTTGTCTATTTTGGCTATACCTACTGTCCGGATATCTGTCCGACCTCATTGCAGATTCTATTCCAGGCGCTGAATGAACTGGGCGCTAAATCCGACCACTTTCAGCCCTATTTCATCACCATCGATCCGCAGAGGGATACTGTTGCGGTAATGAAAAACTATGTCGAGTATTACGACGAAAGGTTGATTGGCGTTACCGGTTCCCCAGAAATGATTGAGCGGGTTGCCAGTCAGTTCAAAGCGAGATACGAGCGGGTAGAGGAGGCGTCAGGGGGGGCTGGTCTCTACCTTATGGATCATACCGCCAGTCTCTATCTGCTCGATCCGCAGGGTCGATTCATTACCAAATTCGCACATGGGATTTCCCCTGTGGAACTTGCCGCAAAAATGCGCGACCTGCTTGAGTAACCAGCCGTCTTCAATTGAGCGCTCACCTCTCGTTAAAATAAATAAAATTTATCCTGACGGCCGACAACTGAATACGCATAGTAGATTTTCGGTAATTTACTTTGATCGAGACCACTTATAAATAGGTATCTCTCGTTTACCTCTTTGTGGTTACTTGCCGCGCAAGCTTCAAGCGGAATTGGGCGATATCACCTAATATAGTTTCGATAGTGTGTCATTTGACCTAAATCAATGAGATTACTTGGTCGTTTGATGAATATCTTTCAGTCGGCATATCGTCTGATATGCACTTCTCATTAATAATCATGGGGACGGGGAACGATGAACAATAGTTTGAAACGTATATCCGCATTGGGCATAGGTTTGGGGATCGGCTTATTAGCCGCAACCAATGCATGGTCCCAGTCGGCGCTTGAAGAGGTCATGAAGGCGCGCGGACTATCACAGCAGGATCTGCTTGCAGCAGCAAAAACCTATACGCCAACGGGAGGGCGTGATGAATATCTGGCCTTCAGCTCCGGTGGACAGAGCGGACAGGTCATCGTTTACGGTATCCCCTCCATGAGGATACTCAAATATATTGCCGTTTTTACACCTGAGCCCTGGCAGGGCTACGGCTTTGATGATGAATCGAAAGCGGTTTTGGCCCAAGGCAGGATACAGGGTAAGGATATCAACTACGGCGATACTCACCATCCGGCTTTTTCTGAGACCAAGGGTGAGTACAACGGCCGTTATCTCTTTATCAACGATAAAGCCAACCCACGTATGGCGGTCATCGATCTGCATGACTTTGAGACCAAACAGATCGTGGTCAATCCATTCATGAAATCAGAGCATGGTGGTGCATTCGTTACCCCGAATACTGAATATGTGATGGAAGCTTCCCAGTATGCTGCACCGTTTGAAGATGAATTTGTGCCGCTGGAAGAATTCAACGATAAGTACCGCGGTGCGGTTACCTATTGGAAATTCGATGATAAAAAGGGTCGCCTCGATCCATCTCAATCGTTTACTTTCGAATTGCCCCCTTACAGTCAGGATCTCTCCGATGCGGGTAAAGGTCCATCCATGGGGTGGGGTTTCACCAACTCTTTCTGTTCGGAACGCTATGTCGGTGGTATCGAACGCGGACGTCCTCCCTTTGAGGCGGGTTGTTCACAAAAAGATACCGATTTTCTGCATGTAACCAATTGGAAGAAGGCTGCCGAATTGGTTGCGGCCGGTAAGGTTAAAAAATCCAAGGGGGCATACATGATCCCCATGGAGCAGGCAGTGAAAGAGGGCTTGCTCTATCTGATCCCGGAACCGAAAAGCCCGCACGGGGTTGATGTCAGTCCCGATGGCAGTCATATTATCGTTTCCGGTAAGCTTGACAGTCATGCTTGGGTCTATAGTTGGGAGAAAATCCAAAAAGCGATCAAGGACAAAAAGTTTGAAGGCAAAGATCCATACGGTATCCCGATCATTGCAATGAAAGATGCGTTGCACACTCAGGTGCAGGTAGGACTTGGTCCTTTGCATACCCAGTATGATGCCAAAGAGTGTGTCGTTTATACCTCGATCTATGTCGACTCCATGGTAACCAAGTGGAACTACTGTGAAGGCAAGGTACTGGATCAAATACACATCCACTACAACATCGGCCATCTGGTTGCGATGGAGGGTGATTCCGTATCACCGGATGGTAAATATCTCGTCTCGCTGAATAAGCTTGCCATCGATCGTTTCAATCCTGTCGGCCCTCTGCATCCGCAGAACCACCAGTTGATCGATATCAGCGGCGACAAGATGCAGTTACTCTACGATATGCCTCTACCCTTGGGTGAACCTCACTATGTGGTCGCCATTAAAGCGGACAAACTGAAACCTGCCGTACGCTACAAGTCTGGTTGGGATAGTCGCTCTGACAAGAAGTCGCCTTACAAGACACGCGCCGGGCGTGAGAAGGTGGTACGTGGTGATGATGGTGTCGTGCATGTCTACGGTACTGTGATCCGTTCTCATATCACTCCGGAGATCATCGAGGTGGAAGAGGGCGAAACGGTATCCATTCATCTTACCAATCTGGAACGTGCAGAGGATGAGACCCATGGTTTTGCGCTCTACGGTCAGAATGTGAATCTCTCGATCGAACCGGGTAAAACAGTTTCGGCAACCTTCAAAGCGGATAAGGCCGGTGTCTATCCCTACTACTGCACCGAGTTCTGCTCTGCCTTGCATCTGGAGATGCAGGGGTATCTGTTAGTCAAGCCGAAAGGGTATGTGGCCACAACTACCGAGATACAGGAAGGTACCAAGTATACCCAGGCTGACTATGAGAAGCAGGTCAAGACCAATATCGATACCCAGGCGGTTATCGATTCTGTAGTCGGTTTCATCACCAGCCACAACTACAAAGACTTCCCGGAAGTCGTTGCCCTGGTGGAGGATGCGACCGACCAGCTCGGTTTTGCCGAAGAGGCCAAGAAAAAGTCTGAAGGCTTTGCCGGCAAGGGTGACTATCAGAACGCCACGCTTTGGGCAGGCCAGTGGTGGCAGTATCAGGTCAAGACGGCAGATCTTGGGCTGCGTGCCAAGACCTTCCTGGAAGAGCATGGAGCTAAGAAGGTCAAATAGTCAGCACGGTTTTGTGCATTGAAGAAGAAAGGGGTCTTAGGGCCCCTTTCTGCGTTTAACCGAATAATACGCACAAAAATGGCAAGGTTTATTTTGGCTCTAACTGAACTTAAATGGCTTGCTTCATGTGCTTTTTTCAGTTCCCTCATCGGAACATAACCACTCATTCTAAATGAGGAAATCAGTATGTTGAAAATTGTAAATTTCACATTGATCGGTATGACCCTGTTAGTTGTTTCCGCAGTCTCCATGAATGCACAAGCCGCTGATGGCGCGGAGCTCTACAAAACCAAAACATGCTGGTCGTGCCATGGTAAAGATGCCAAATCACCGATTATGCCGGTCTATCCCAAGCTTGCCGGACAAAATGCTGACTATGCTTACAATCAGATGAAGGATATCAAGGCAGGCGTTCGCAGCAATGGTCAATCTGCCGCCATGAAAGGGGTAATGGGTTTGGTCACCGATGAGGAGATGCGTGCAATAGCCGATTGGTTGAGCACACTCTGAACCGACCACTCAGATACGTTATCCGGGCGATAGAGTTTGATGTATATCAAAGTAATCTAATATACCCCGTGACACACTGTGTGCGTTATTGAGGTAATACTTTTTTATATACTGGCGCCCAGGTACGAAGCTAACGGATCCCCATGCTTTTCAGGGGAGTGGAGAAACGAATCATGAATGTTAAACCGATGATCAAATCAGTGACCATCGCCTTGGGTCTACTTGCTTGTGGCGGTGTTAGCGCTGGGTGGAACGAAGCAGGAGGCGAAAAGGACGAGGCGATGCTGTTGACGCCCGATCGTGAGCGGGGCATTGCTGTGTATGAGGTCTGTTCTGCCTGTCATCTGTTGGAAGGCTGGGGCCTTTCAGATGGCACTTTTCCTCAGCTTGCGGGCCAGCACCGTAATGTCTTGATCAAGCAGTTGGCGGATATCCGCGCACAGAACCGGGATAACCCAACCATGTATCCATTTGCTTTGGATGAACAGATTATGGCGGCATCCGGGTATCATGCCGGTGAGATCAAGCCCGCTCAACTGGTTGCCGATGTCACCGCATACATCGCCAAATTGCCGATGAATCCTGAAAACGGCAAGGGTCCCTGGAACCAGCTGTTCCCTGAATTCAGTCAAGGGAAGAAGCTCTACGATGACAACTGTGTTCAGTGTCATGGTGCGATTGGTGAAGGTGACGGTGAAAAGTTCTATCCGAAAATTCACGGACAACACTATGCTTACATGTTGCGTCAGTTTGAATGGATTCGTGATGGCAAGCGTCGTAATGCCAACCCGGAGATGGTAGAGCAGATCAAGAACTTTTCTGACAAGGACATGCAGATGGTCATCAACTATGTATCGCGTATGCCGGTACCCAAGGAGCTGCTTGCGCCTTCCAAGGATTGGCAGAACCCGGATTACGACTAGCGCAGTGAGCGCTGCAGTTCGCTACAAGCTGAGCCGGCGCTTACCCGACACCCTCAGTGTTCTGGTGGTAAGTGACAGGCAGCAGTCAGGTTGGGTGATCGGCCCAACCTGGAAGCTGCTTACAGAGACCCACTACTCATACAATCTTTTTTCTTTTCTAGAGAACCACTATGCCGTCTAAGCAAACGCTTCAAGTTGCCGTGCTCACCCTGGCCGCACTGGGGCTTCTGACTGTTGTTTTCTACACCCCGATCTGGTGGGTATCGTTGACAGCTCCAAACTATCCGGCCGAGTCCTTTCCGGATGGTGTGAGAATTCATTTTCATATGAATGGTGTATTCAACGGTTGTGAAAAGCAGGAGAAGGCGGAAATCGTCGAAGACGAAGCATTGGACTGTGTACATGAGATGGACACCATCAACCACTATGTGGGTATGTATCCGATAGCGGCGGGTGGTCCTGTTGAGCGTGGCTTCGGTCAGTTTCTGATGGTATTCATGGGTGTCATGCTGTTGGGTTTTATCTGTATCAAGCCGAGGATACGAGTCGCGATACTGAGTAGTGGTTTTGCCGTTATCGCGGTATGGATGGGGCTTGCTTTATATGGGGATGGTGGTTTCAAACTGCTGAATACCGGTTATATCAGCGCATTGGTAACTTCATTGGATCAGGAGGCGACCTCTGAGAGCAGTGAACCTGAGATCGTGATTGGCGGTATTGCTGGGGTGCTCAAGGACTCTTTGGAGGAGTCGGGTGTGGAGGTGATCCTGCCGTCTCAGGTGGAAAGGGCGCAACGGGAACAGGCAAATTCGGGGGATGTGGAAAAACTTCATCTCATCGAGCAGCTTAAACTGACCTATGATATCGATCAGGTGAAATCCGATGAAATGGCGCCGTGGAATGGCAGTGCCTTTCAGGTCATGTCCTGGCACTACGCTAAAAGTCTTGGTCGATATTTCAATAACCAGGAAGAGATTGTGCCGATGGTGAAGAATCTCGAACTGGCTATTCATGTCGTTTTTGTCGCTTTGCTGGGTGCTATGCTGCTGGTGATATTCGGTGCGCGTAAGAATGGTGGACTGTTTTACTGGCTCCTGGTGTTGGTGCCGATTGCATTGCCGGTTATTTTCGTCATAGATTACTCAGCCTGGCTTTGGTGGTATGGACATACCCTGAATGACATGGGGGCATTTTCCGTAAAACCGTTCATGCCCACAGTATTTGGCGACGGCAAGGTTGCGCAGTTTACGACTCACTCCTATCCCTATACGGGATTCGGTTTGATGGTGCTGACTTCGTTGGTACTGGCAGCCGCGGCATTGGTACGATTCAAGCAGTTCAAACAGGAGCAGGAGAAGTCTTAATCTGATTTAGAATTGTGAATTGATCGGTTAGTCTCTGTAACGGATGAATTCACAGTCGAAGATCAATTTTCACGGCCAACCGTTTTCGGGTGTTAAATTGGTTATTGTTTTTGCAGTGTACAGACAGATCCTCTTATTGGCGGCACTTCTGCTGCTCCTGCCTGCAACTGTGCCTCATGCTTTTGCTGCGTCCGAGAGCTACCCCTCTTTTCAGGCCCTGGTCGATGATACCGAGCCTGGCGGTATTCTGATTCCACCTCCCGGAACCTATGCTGGGCCGGTAACCATTAGTGATGCCATTACGGTGGATGGACAGGGTAAGGTCACCATCGATGCCGGTGGAAAAGGATCAGTTATCATATTGGATACGGACGGCGCCACGATTAAGAATCTCCGTCTGACCAATTCCGGAGAGTCGCATAACACGATCGATTCAGGGGTGCAGGTACGTGGCGACTTTAATGTAATCAAAGACAATGTGATCGATAATTGTCTGTTCGGCGTCGATCTGCAACAGTCGAAAAACAATATCGTGCGTGCCAACCGAATCTCGTCGAAGCCTTTCGATTTGGGCATCAGGGGCGATGCGATACGTCTTTGGTACAGTTTCGATAACAAGATCACGGACAATATCATCAGGGACTCCCGTGATATGGTGGTTTGGTACTCACGGGATAATCTGATTGCACGTAACGATGCCCGGGGAGGTCGTTACTCCCTGCACTTCATGTATGCTCAATACAACGAAGTGGTTGGCAATCATTATGAGGATAACTCCGTCGGTATCTTTGTCATGTACAGCGATGGGGTGCATTTGAAAAACAACTACATCGCTCATGCCACCGGTGCTACTGGAATGGGTATTGGATTCAAGGAGACCTCGGATGTGGTGGTGACCGGTAACCAGGTTCTCTATTGTGCCACAGGGCTCTATCTGGATGTCTCTCCCTTTCAGCCCGATACCGTCAACCTTTTTGAAGACAATCTGGTCGCCTACAGTGGCATTGGGGTGCTTTTTCTCAATGATTGGACCGGCAATACGCTGAAAAACAATCGATTCAAAGGCAATATCACTCAAGTGGCGGTTTCCGGTGGTGGAAAAACAGCGAACCGGAATAGTTGGCAGGGAAACTACTGGGACGACTATGAGGGCTTTGATCAGGATCAAGACAGGGTCGGTGACAAGCCCTATGAACTGTTCAGTTATGCCGACCGAATCTGGATGGATGTACCCTCGGCACGTTTTTTCAAAGGTTCTCCGGTTCTCGAAGTCATGGATTTCCTGGAGCGTCTCGCACCATTCACTCAGCCCAATATGCTGGTGCGTGATAAGCAGCCGATGATGACGGCTGAAGTGACTCAGCAGGTAGATCATGTTGCTGACAGTCAATCATCTGATTCAGCTGACTCCGAGGTGGAAATTCAAGCGGATACACAAAAGACATTTGATGCCTATCGTGCACTGCGCGAGTCGCTCGGGCGTTAAACGAGAAACATAGTATGAGTGACAAGAAACAACCCGTGAAAAAAAACAAGCGACCGATGACGCCTAGACGCAAAGAGCAGAGCCGCCGGGAGTTTCTGCGCTCCTCGGTGTTGGCTGCCGGTATGATTGGTGTCTCAATGTTGGGATATGTTCCTGTCTTGCAAGGGACCTCGATACGTCTGCGTCCCCCCGGCGCATTGAAGACGCCAGACGATGAGCAGCAGTTCTATGCTTCCTGTATCAAGTGTGGCCAGTGTGTTCAGGTCTGTCCGGTGGAGGCGATCAAGCTGGCCGATCTGCTTGACGGATTCGGTATTGGTGTACCCTATATCGACGCCAGGGAGCAGGCGTGTGACTTTTCATGCGACGGCCTGCAGTGTGTATTGGCCTGCCCGACCGGCGCACTGACCCATGACCTGGATTATCCCGCCGATACACGCATGGGATTTGCCCGGCTGGCAAGACCCAAGGCCTGTCTGGCGATGCAGGGAAAAGGCTTCAAAGGCCAGGCGCGAGGTGCCGACTACAGAGGATTGCTGCGTTACGAAGAGATCGATCGTTGGAATCCCATCCCGGTGTCGGAGCACCCCTATGACCTGGAGATCTGTGATCTGTGTGTGCGCCAATGCCCGATCGAAATACGCATCACCCAATGTGAAGCGGCAGAATCTGAAAAATCTGATCAGCCGGTTGCAAGGGTTGCACAGCAGATGGGTAATGCCTGCCCACCAAAACACGCCATCACACTTGAACCGATGGATCAGGGAGATGGTGTGTTGCGGATGAAACCGGTAGTACAAGAAGGGTGTGTCGGATGCGGTGTGTGCGAAATGATCTGCCCGGTGGAGAGTGCGGCTATTGTGATCGATTTGGACAACAACGCCGATACGGTTAAGGAGTCCTGAGATGAGTTATATCAAAGACTCGATCGCGCATCTGATAGGTAACAAGATTCCACGCCCTTCGAAAGAGGAGAGGAGTGCGGAAGTTCAGGCTATCTACGCAGGTAAAAAAGGCAAACTCTCCAAAGCGGATGTGGAAGCGGTACGACATGCACACAAGAGCACCTTTCTCAGTAAGTGGCAAAAGCGTCGATGGGCGACCCTGATCCTGGTCAACCTGCTGTTTGTGGCCTCGTTCTATTTCGATGTGCAGTTGGTGGAAGGTGCATTGACCGGTGCGCGTGTGATGGGTTTTCACTTTGCCGATCTGAATGCCGCCTTACAGGTTGCATTGGCCTACAAACATATTGTGCTCAACCTGGTGATCGGTATTGTCACGGTATTTATGATGTGGCTGCTTTTGGGAGGGCGGACATTCTGCTCCTGGGTCTGTCCCTACCACTTGCTGTCAGAGTGGGCCGAATATCTGCACCTGTGGCTGGTGAAAAAACAACTCGTCAAGAACCATACCTTCAATCGCAAGGTGCGCATTGTCTTCTATCTGGTCTTCGCTCTGTTGGCATTGCTCACCGGGTATACCGTGTTTGAGACGATCTCACCAACCGGCATTCTGAGCCGCGCACTGATCTACGGTCCCGGCGTGGCCCTGATCTGGGTGGGGTTGCTGCTATTGTTCGAAATCTTTTATTCCCGCCGTGCCTGGTGCCGTTACGTCTGTCCCATCGGGGTGACCTACGGTGCGGTGGGGCTGTTATCCCCCGTTCGGGTCAAATACAACGCTGAGGCCTGTCACCATGAGGGTGACTGTCGTAAGGTCTGCCTGGTGCCTCATGTACTGGAGCTGACCATCCGTAGCGGTGCACGGGACGTCAATCAGGATGTCTCATCCGATTGCACCCGATGCGGCATGTGTGTCGACGTCTGTCCAACCGACTCTCTGACCTACGAGGTCAAGGGACTCAGCAAGATGTTGAAATGAACCTATGATTCAATTTGAAAACATCGTCAAAAGTTTTCGTCGCCATCAGGTGCTGAAGGGCATCAACCTGACCATTGAACGTGGTCAGCGTGTCGCGCTTGTGGGTTCCAACGGCGCCGGAAAAACCACCCTGATTCGTTGCCTGTTGGGTGAATACACCTGTCAGGGCCGGGTTCTGGTGGATCACAGGGATCCCAGGCTCTATCGTCGCGAGGTGCTCTCCAAGGTCGGTTTTGTACCGCAATTGCCGCCGCCTCTGCGGATGCCTATCGGGCAACTGATCCGCTTTGCCGCCAGTTTGTGTGACTCCGACCCGCAACGGATGTTCAGGGTTGCGGAGGAGTTGGGTTTTGATGCACAACAGTTTCACAAGCAGCCATTCGTTAAACTCTCCGGCGGTCAGAAACAGAAGTTGTTGATCGCCATTGCCTTGGGTCGGGAGAGTGAGCTGTTGGTGATGGATGAGCCCGCGGCAAATCTCGATCCCCAGGCGCGGCATATCTTTTTCAAGTTACTTGCCGAGAAAAAAGATCACGCCGCGATGTTGATTTCAAGTCACCGACTCGATGAGGTGGCTGCGTTGGTGAATCGGGTGATTGAGATGGATCAGGGAGAGATCGTGCTGGATGACAGAGTGGCCGACCTGGTGGATCTCTCATCCCGTCTCTATTGCCGGATTCGTCTGATACAGGCGGAAGAGGCGTTTGCAAAGGCGATCGGTGAGTGGAGGTTCACTGCATCAGAAAACGGGCAGGTGTGGGAAGGCTACATTGCCGGTCCGGACCGTTTGCGTTTTCTCGGCCTGCTCTCTCGTTATGCGGCACTGCTCTCCGCCATGGAGATCAATGAGGTTGAGCAGCAGGAGGCATCAATCAATGTGGTTTAGAGGCTGTAAGCCTATCTGCCTGTCTGCATGTCTGCTGATGCTTGTTGCCTGCTCCGGTGATAGTGGTACTGGCCCCAAAGAGGTCAAGTGGGACAGAGATGCCTGTGAAAGGTGCCGAATGGTTGTAAGCGATCGCTATCACGCAGCACAGATTCGATATTTCCCACCCGATAAGAAACGTTCCGAGGTGGCGATGTTCGATGATATCGGTTGTGCCACCCTCTGGCTGGCCAAGCAACCCTGGGAAGATGATCCGAAAACCGAGATCTGGGTTACCGATCATCGAACCGGAGATTGGATCGATGCCCGCAAAGCCACCTATGTGAAAGGCAACCTCACGCCGATGGAGTTTGGTCTTGGCGCACAGTTGGAGACTGCTCCCAGTGGGCTCAGCTTCGAGCAGGCCAAACAACATATCATTCAGGTGGAAAAGCGTTTCGATCACCATGGGGTGCATCTGATGGAGCGTCTGAAACAACAGGCAAAGCGACGGCAGGGTGCAACAGGGCAACCACCGACTGGGGCAGTCGACTGAACAGGAAATCTATCCTATGCGATACCTTTGGCTGGCAGCATATACCGATATCATAGAGTCACTGCGGGCACGCTGGTTTATGGTTTATGCCATGGTGTTCGGCGGCCTGGTGGTTATTCTGTTCGCATTCGGCCTGGCGGAATCCCGGATTATGGGGTTTACCGGCCTATCGCGACTGTTGATTACCTATATTCAACTCTCGATGGCGATATTGCCGATTTTTGTATTGATCACCACGGTACGCTCGGTGGCTGGTGATCGGGAGGCTGGGGTCTTCGAGTATCTGCTCTCCCTACCGATAACCCTCGGGGCCTGGTTTTGGGGAAGGGTATTTGGACGCTTTTTTGTGGTCTTCCTGCCGGTGTTTGTGGCGATGCTGGGCGCCACGGCCTGGGGTTTGCTCAAAGGTGTGTCGGCTCCCTGGCATCTGCTGATCTACTATACCGGCCTGCTGATGGCTCTGGCCTGGTGTTTTCTCGGCATCGGTATGTTGATCTCCACCTTGGCTCGCAGTGCTGATGTGGCCCAGGGGGCCGCCTTCGTCGTCTGGCTGACCCTGTTGCTGTTTCTCGACCTGATTCTGTTGGGAGTGTTGATTCAGGAGCAATTGCCACCGGAAACCGCAGTCGGTATCGCCTTGGCAAATCCGATGCAAGTGTTTCGTACTGCAACGATGATGCTGTTTGATCCACAGTTGGTGCTGCTGGGTCCGACAGCTTATGTGATACTGGACAGTTTCGGCCAGGCCGGCTATATCGCCTATGCCATGCTCTATCCCATCGCACTGGGAACAGTTTGTGCCGGCCTGGGATATCAATATTTCAAGCGCAGTGATCTACCCTAGAGCATGAATGCGTTTAGTCGATGACATGACAGGTGAGTGCACAATGGCAGTAGAGAATAAGTGGCAACACCAATTGTGGATCCTGGTCGGTCTGTTGGTGATTGCTGTGTCTGCTGTTGCGCTCTACAAGGCACAGCCAATTCTGTTTCCTGAAGTGATCCGGTCAGGGGAACTTGATCCCGACTGCGATCTTCGTGCAGGCCCCTGTGTATCCCAACTCAATGATGCTGTGCGTGTCAGCTTTGCGATCGAACCACAGCAGATTCCTACGGTAAAACCACTGCAGCTGCAGGTCTCTCTGGAAGGTATGCAGGCTGAAAAGGTTCAGGTCGATTTTGCCGGCGTGGATATGAATATGGGGTTTAACCGAGTGACCTTGAATGCCGCTGGAGCCGGTGAATTCAAGGGTGACGGTATGTTACCGGTCTGTGTTTGGGATGCGATGGAGTGGGAAGCCAAGGTGCTGATAACAACCGGGCAGGGGTTGATCTCCATGCCGTATCGCTTCATTACGGTCAGGCCAGGGATTCCGCTGCCCGGGAGTGAGGAATAGGTTGGCTAATCATCCAGAATAGAGAGATAGGCGAACATGTTGGTCAGTTCCTGATCGCTGAATTCCGCCAGTAACTCATCATCCGGAGCCTCTTCATCGTGGATGCGGATGCCATTACGGTATTTCTTGACCTGTCGCCAAAGGTAGCTGGTGTATTGTCCTGCCAACATCGGCACGGCCTTTTCCTTATCCCCCATGCCATCGCGTCCATGGCAGGATGCGCACTCTTTGCGGTACTGTTTCTTGCCCTTCTGAATGTCCCCCGGGGCACGGGGGATCTGCATCAGGCGCTTTGAAGCCAACAGACGTTCGTAGGCATTGAAATCCTCAGCGGTTTCATCCACAGGGGGGAGTTTTGTTTTCAACACGATTTGTGAAAGGAAGTGGGAAATATCCCGAATATCTTCATCCGGCATCTGCCGGTGGTCGACATACTCCACCATAGCGAGATTGGGGCGTAGCCGGTCCCTGAACAGATGCAGTTGTTTGGCTAGGAAAGCGCTCGGCATACCGGCAAGCCTGGGGTATTCTCCCTCTTTACCACCCTGACCATATTCACCATGGCAACCGGCACAGACTTCATTAATCTCCTCGCCATTTTCCAGATCGATGGCAAGACTGGATGCTGGTAGCAAAATCATCGCAAGAATCAGTTGCTTGGTGATATGCATAGTCGTTTTCTCTCAGAAAGTCAGGGCTCAACCGAAACCACCACACTGCAGAGAATCTTGGCATGTTTTTCAATCAAGGGTTTGATATCAATCAAGTTGGTTAAAAGCATTGCTGGTCAAACATTGAGTATAGCCTCAGCTGCATCCCATTGTCGTAGGGATAAATCTCTATCTACCAAACTGTATCTGTCCTGTTTCCTCTTGTTTGTGGATATAAACAGTAGGGTGTCTGATTCATCGGTTAGGCAACTTGAAACCTTAACAGCCTGAGTGGATCTTAGGTGGTTCTTTCATCATGGCTAGTTAAAGATAGTGGGATTTCAATCAAAAACAGTGATCAATCTTTGACAGGCTTTAAAGGATAAGAACCACCTATGGACGATCAGCAGTCAACAGATATCAATATGAGTTGTCCGCCATGTCGCCCCAAATTTCCTGTAGGCGTTCATCACGTTTACAATTCCAACGGTAGAGCTTGTACCTGACAGGGTTATTCTTATAGAAATCCTGATGATAACTCTCAGCACCCTGTATGGGGTAGAAGGTCGATTGGTCGAGGATTTTTGTAGCAACCATTCGACTGGGAAATTGGTGTTCCACAGCCTTTTTGGTCTGCTCAGCAATCTCACGCTCTTTCTGATTGGCCACAAAGATTGCACTTCGATAGCTATGGCCTTTATCGCAGAACTGTCCTCTGTCATCAAAAGGGTCGATATTCAACCAGTAGTGCTCGATCAACTGTTGATAGCTGATCTTGTCAGGGTCGTATGTGATTTCAACCGCTTCATAGTGGCCTTCATGATTGCCGTTGTAGGTGGGATTTTTCACTGTGCCGCCGGTAAATCCCGAGATGACGTCGCTCACACCCTCTAGCTTTTCAAAATCGGACTCCATGCACCAGAAGCAGCCGCCGGCCAGGGTGGCCTTGGCTGCAAAAGCATTCATTGAGACGCCCAGCAGAGTGAGCGCTAGTACAACCAGAATTCTGTATTTCACTTGCCTACTCCAGATATCGCTTGGTCAAGAACAGATTGAACTGTACTTGTATTTATCAAAACACTACTAATTTGTGACAAGGGTTACTACCCTGATACTTAAAACGTTATCGATTTGTGATAAATGATTTGACTAACTTAAGCCTGATCCTGCTTAGTAGAGTAGGTGCCGTTAGATTTTATCGACTACCTTGCTACATATTAAGGAATATCCAGTGATGCAGTCGGTCGGAGAAGGGGGGCAGACAGAATACCATGGATTAGAAATCGGACCGTTAATCCCAATAAATTGTCAGGTGATTTTAACCGGATATCCCTGTGTTGTTCAGAGTAGGTTGAGCAAAGGTGCTTACTGAATTGGGTAATCTGTCTGTTTGGTCATTCTAAAAGTACAATTAAATCAGTGTGCTAGTAGAGGGTTTATCAGGCTGCTAAACTTCTGTGTTATGGCCAGGTGACTCGCTCCAGTCAATCTATTCCGGGTTCCTGTCAGACAAATTCACTCAACACTAACCTTCTGGGGTAGAGTCGTGCTTTGCTCGGCAAACAGCTATTGAGTCGATATCTGCTAGGGTTCAGCAGCCTGTTAACGTGTTGTATAAGTGCAGATTGGGTTTGAGTTGAGAGACATTGGCACTGTTTCACCATGCGGCATCACGGATGCTTGGAAATCAATACCAATGAAATTTCGCTATTTTCCTATTATATGTATGGTTTTATCGATGTTCACCAAGGCCGGTGCATCGGACCGATTGCAGCACAATGATCTACACAAGCTGGCCAACGCGGCAAATAAAGCGAAACTTCCAATACTACTGATCGTATCCCAACACCATTGTCCCTTCTGTGTTCGATTAAAAGAGGAGATCATTTTTCCGATGCAGCTCAGTGGTGACTATCAGGATAGCGTGATTATGGCTGAAATCCTGCTTGATTCCACTGACTCCATACGTGACCTGGGAGGGAAGCTGGTACATCCTAGTCAAGTTGGCGCTGCCTATAATGTATGGGTAACGCCAACTTTGCTGTTTCTGGATCATACGGGCAGGGAGGTTCACAGACGTATGCTTGGAGTCAACACAATTGAGATGTATAGCCACTATCTGGATGAGTCCCTGCAAGCTGCATTGAGTGCTGTCAAAAGGGGAGATCGAAGTTACACGCCTACAGCCAAGGATATCCAGGGAGATGCACCCGGCTATGATCAGATATATTAGTGTTAACAGGTCCTAACTGGTAGGAAGGATATTGTAGTTAGCCTCAAGGCAATAGTAGTGCTGACATCAATCGTCCCCGCAGTGCGGGGACTGGGTTGAGCATTGAAGCTATGGTCTACAGTTCATCTGCCGGAATATTTACAATGTTCGGCCACTGTGTGTCGGCCTTACTCAGATTGCCAGGGATATCCTTGCGCCAAATATCATAGACTTGTTGATTCTTGTTAACATAGAGTATTCCATCGACAACCTCAAACGCCTTACCATCTACCTGAAACTTTTTGCCTAAGGTGGCGCCGTAGGCACAAAAACCACCATAAGCGGGTGCGTATTTTTCAGGATTGCTGTGGAACAGGTCACGATTGTCTGAGCTGCTGAACTGGTAGATCGCATCATTGTAAACAGCGGTATACTTGGAACTGCCTTCAACGGCCGTGCCTTGTGTATGATAAGCGACCACATCATGGCCATCCAGTATGACACCGTTGATATCGGTGCCGGTATCAACGCCAGCCCATAATGATGTGGTTACAACGGTGAATAAAAAAGCGAATATGGTACGAATCATTGCATTTCTCCTATCGGGTGATGATCTGTTTAAATGAATCCTCAGTTGCGAGACTGTGTCGCGGATGAGCATTGACATAGATCTTAGTGGGCCGATAATCTGATTGGCATGCGCAAAACGCCGAAGAGTATGTCCAATACTCTATAATCTCTTCGTCGAGACAGGCTGTCCTGGCTTTGAAATGATTCAGGTGATTGTTTATGGACTCACTGTCCACAATATTCAGCACATTTCGTCTGCAGGTCGATATTATCCACAATGCACAGTATTGTGGAAATTGGGCGGTGGATACATCAGGGCCGGGGCATATCAGCTTCCACCTTGTTACACATGGTCAATGCTATGCGGAGTCGTCACAGCTGAAATCGCCGGCAAGATTGGAGGCAGGTGATTTCATCATGTTTCCACAGCGTACCCGTCATCGAATATCTTCCGAGAGGGATAGCGAGATAGAGCTCAACATAGCCCCTTCACTGCCCTATGCGGAAGGGCTGCAGTTAGATGGTGTTGGTCTACTTTGCGGTTATTTTCGTTTTACTCATGCGGCCAACAGTCCGCTCATCGATCTATTGCCACCGGTGAAAATTGTTCAGAGTGCTCTTGCCCAAGCGGATTCCATACCTGTACAAATTCTTTCGATAATCAAACGGGAAGCGTTATCACAGGAATCGGGTAGCCAGGCCTTGATCAATCGTTTGGCTGAATCCCTATTTGTCGTACTGGTTCGTGAACATCTGCTGGAGAACGAAGCATTATCCGGTCTGTCTGCCGCGCTGACAGATGGTCGTATAGCCAAAGCTCTGGATGCTATTCACGCAAAACCGGAATATGGGTGGAGTGTCGATGAGCTGGCGGTGCTGGCGAATCTGTCACGCTCGGCCTTTGCCGATCGTTTCAAATCTCTGTTGGGTGAAACACCGATCAACTACCTTGGACGCTGGCGTATGCAGAATGCCTGGTTATGGTTGAGTGAGGAGCACGCTACAATCTACGATGTTGCCAAACGCTGTGGGTATGAGAGTGAGGCCTCCTTTTCGAAGGCATTCAAAAAGTATACGGGTGAGTCACCTGGGAAGGTGAGGAAGAAGCTTTAAACCGTTATCCTCAAAATTCTAATTGAATTGGATGTTGGTTGAACTAGCTCATCAAACGATTTGAAGCTGTAAATATCTGTCTTTATCTATTGAGTAATGAGAAGTCTGTTAGCGAGATATTGTCGCTACGCATAGTGAACTTGCAGCCTGAAATGTCAGATCTTGCCATATCATTTGATAAGGAGGGCGGGGCAGGGCCCCGTCCTAATCTTATTTAAATCGCTCCTTTTCTCTTCATGCCTTCTAGCTGTTTTCTCGCCAGAAACCCATAAGAGAGCGATAGGGTGCCCAGGATCACAATTGAGAAGAATACAAATACGCCAACAATGATTCCCATACTGACCGATGTCATCACTTCCAACAGCTGGCTTCCTTCGTTGGTGGCCAATACGAAACCACCCAGCAGTAGAAGTGAGACTAACCAGGTAGTCAAATAGGATAGCCATACCAGCTTTGTCTTCTCCGATCGATTAGGAACCCGTTTGTGGTCTTGGATAAACTTTGATCCCGCAACCATGGCAGCGCCAACCAGAGCGGCAATTGTGGCGCTTGTGCTTGAGTCGATTTCCAAGAGGATAAGTGCGATGCTGATGCAGATAGTCAGTGACAGATTTACAACCGTGAACCAGATGACATACTTGCTGATCGTGACATTTTCTTCCATGAGATTACTCCTTGTTTAGCTCGCGCTCTTACTCAAAGGCACGTCTTGCCAGGGTCTGATCCCGAGCAGACGGTTTGACTCTCAAGGTCTATGAGGTGACAAGCTGCCAGAGAGATTCATAGCTATTTTACCATACAACTAATGATTCACACTCAGGAAAAGTTGCATGGCTTTGTATTGCTGTTGATTAATGATCTATGGCGCCTGCCATTGATTATCCAATGTGCACTGCCAGCCCCAGGACTCCAGCTGTTCGATGAAACCTTCAGCCTTTCGTTGACAATAGCCCTCTTCATTCTGGGCTTCCCATAAGGTACGCGGGATGACATTCTCTTTTGGTTTTGCATAGTAAACTTTACAAGGTAGTCTGCTGGGTTCATTCGGGTAGAGAATAACAACACTCCTTGTAAGATCCTCGAAATGACAACTCCACGAATCGGCCAGGCTCGCCACTGGAAAGAGTAGAGCAGCGAGAAGAGCTCCCCATGTTCTGTAAGCCGGGTGTTTCATGATGACTCTCCAGAGTGATACAAACGCAGGTTAATTCCGTGTAGCCAGAAATGTGATCCTGCAATTTCAAAATAGTATCAAATCAATAAGATAGTTTCAGTTAATTGTAACCGGGCAATGATGTAGCGAAATATTTACATTGTTCAGTTAGGGTGAATGACAGGCTTAAGCCTATTCCGGGGAAGAACAAACTAAACGCCGAATCATTGTTCTGGTTGCCGTTGCCGCTATTCGGCATTAGTCTGGCCTGGCTTTTAGCTGTAATAACAATCCTATAAATCGATTACCGGGCAGCTATATGCAGCCTGTGTGTTCACAAGAGGGAGAAAACCATGGAGTATCCAACCGCCATCGCACTCGACAAAGATGCCCTGCGGAGTAATGTAGTACGCGTTACGATTCCCGCCAAAGCCATGTTCGATCTTAAAAAAATGCAAAAAATCACCGAATCGGTGCTTGATCAGCTTGGCTGCGGCAATTGTCACTCGGGACACGATATCCGTTTCGATATCGAGAAGCAGTTTATTGTTGATGAGAAGCTGAAAGTCCACAGCCAGATGGAATTGATGCGGCGTTGAAAACAGAACCACTGGGCGTAGGCCTGGTCTACATTCCGGGGCTCGAACCTCTGTTCGAGTCACCGGATGTTGCGGTTCAGGTATTGGAGCTTGAACCACAGGTATTGTGGCGTTACTTCCCCAATAGGGATCAGCCCTACGAAAATCAACTTGAATTTCTCAAACGGTTACAAGCCCTGCCACAGGCCAAGACCGTCCATGGGGTCGGCTTTCCGGTAGGTGGTTCGCGGATACCGGATCCCAGGCATATCCCCCCTTTACGCGAAGCGATTCAAACCCTGAATGCGGCCTGGGCCAGCGAACATCTGGTGTTCAATGAATCGGTCGATGCACAGGGCAACCCGGTTCAAACCGGTTTTTTCCTGCCACCGCTGGCTATGCCATCCGGTGTCGATGCGGCCTGTCGAACCATTCAGGCGGTCTCCGCTAAGATTCCTGTACCCTTTGCTGTAGAGACGCCAACCAACTATCTGAAACCCATACCGGGTGAAATGAGTGATGGAGCGTTCACGGCTGCTGTGGTCGAGACGGCCGATTGTGGCATTCTCCTCGATCTACACAATATCTGGTCGAATGAGCGCAATGGCCGACAATCCGTGGAGGCTTTTCTCAGTGAGATACCGCTCGACCGGGTGTGGGAGATTCATCTTGCCGGAGGCTTGAAATATGGGGACTACTGGCTCGACGCCCACTCGGGGGATATCCCGCGTCCTGTTATCGAATGGGCGCAAAGGTTGATTCCCTATCTACCCAATCTTGGCGCAGTGATCTACGAGATTCTTCCAGCCTATCTTCCCCGGTTCGGATTGGACGGTGTGCGACGGGCTGTAGATGAGATGCATGACCTTTGGAGTTGCCGTTGCTCTGCTCAGGAGAGTGACAACCCATTTAAAAACACGGAACCTAAGACGGTATCCGGAGATAATCGCTTAACCCCGGAGGTCTGGGAGAGGAAGCTCTCCGCGCAGATACTCTTCCCGAGTGACTATGAGGATGAGTTGAGCAGGCAACTTGCCAATGATCCGGCAGTTGCCCTGATTCGGGAACTGAATAGAAAATTCCGTTTGAGTGCCATCATTTCAAATCTCAGGATGAGTATCAGATTGCTGATGCTCAGTCTGGATGAGGCCTCGTTTGATCGGCTTGTGGCAGATTACTGTGTCAGTCAGACACCGGATCGATTCGCGGTTAATGAGTCACACCGTTTCGCCGAATACATTAGAAAACTTGATCTGGAAATTCCCTATCTGTACGAAGTCCTGAATTACGAAATTACCGCCATGGATGTCATAGCCGACGGACAGGCTCGTACTGTACCTTTCACCACAGATCCTCAAACACTGCTTGAGATCCTTGGCCGGGGGGAGTTGCCGATCGAGCTGCCGACGGCTGACTATGAGGCAGAGATCACCCCGCCAGAAGAGCGGGCGTTTGAAACGCAAAGCCTGATCCATTAACTATCTGTGGTAGGTTCTCACGACGCCTAATAGTATCCCCTGAACTTGCAGCCTGTCCGCAGCATAGATTTGGGCTTTCATCTCATCATTGTGTGGAATGAGTTTAATGCTTTTTCCGCCCTCTATTTTTTGGAATTCCTTCAAGGATGCCTCTTGGTTATCGACCAAGGCCACAACAATTTGTCCATTACTCGCGGTATTCGATGGTTTTATGACAACCAGATCGCCATCCAGAATGCCGCTGTTGATCATCGAGTCGCCTTTTATTTTGAGCAGAAAACAGTCCGGTTGTATCAATAACGTTGTGAGATCGATCGTCTCATCCTGCTCCACTGCCTCAATCGGCATCCCGGCCGCGATCACACCTTTGTAGGGCAGTTCATTGGGTGAACGTAGCGTGCGCCAGCCTGAACGGGCCTTTTCGAGAAATCCCTTTTCTTTGATGGAAGTGACATAACGGTGCACCGTGCCCACCGATTTGATACCGCAGCCATCACCGATCTCAGACAGCTTGGGGGATTGACCATTGTGGCGCCTGAGGTAGTCCCCGATGAAGAGCAGGATCTTTTTTTCCAGTTCCGTCAGCACTTGACTTTCTCCGAATTTTCTCTAACCTAGAATAGAGAAAATTTAGAGAAACATCAACTCCTTTTTGGGATTGTTTTGTGAAAGAATCCTTAAAAAAACTTTTAAATAACAATCAGTTGATATGGTGTGGAGAAAGATGCGCTCCCCCTGGGCAGGGTGTGTCTACCGGCCATGCCGCATTGGACGCCATTCTGCCTGAAGCCGGATGGCTGCGAGGCGCGTTGATCGAGGTGATCTCGCCTCAATGGGGTATCGGTGAAATAGAGCTCTTTCTGCCGGCCATGGCCGCTGCCACGCAGGCGAACAAGCAGTTGGCATGGATCGCTCCACCCTATATCCCTTACCCACCCGCCCTGGTAAGCGGCGGTATTTCATTACGCCATCTGCTGCTGCTGCGTCCACCTCAGCATCAGGAGATCCCCTGGGCGATGGAGACGGTGCTGCGCCAGCGTCGTTGTGCCATGGTGTTGGCCTGGCCTGGCCGATTGCTAGCGAAAACAGTGCGGCGCCTACAATTAGCCGCCGAGGCAGGGGGTGGGGTGGGCGTGCTGTTTCGGTCGGAACATCAGGATAGCTCTTTTGCAGCAACACGTCTGCTGCTCACACCAGGAACGTCTGTCTTGCAGGTCACCATTCTGAAAAGCCGCGCTAGTCGTGGCCGCCAGACGGTAGATCTTGCACTTAACTGATGCTTCGCTGTCATGTCCGAATCCGCCGCTGCCGCCCCCCTTCAGCATACCCTGTTTCCGTCCCAGTCACCGCAGGCTCCCAAGCCGTCTGCGACGGGGCGCTCTTCACTGTGGATGAGTCTCTTTTTCCCCCGTTTGTCCCTGGAAGTACTGGATGCTGATGTGGATGCCAGGCCATGGGCGGTCATCGATGAAGCGCATGGGAAACAGATTATCCACGCTGCGTCGCAACCGGCTCGAAAGAAGGGCGTGGAGACCGGCATGGCGCTTACGGCAGCTTATGCCCTGTGTCCCGAGTTGGCGACCGAGCAGCGCGATCTCCCGGCTGAACAGGCCCGCTTAACCGATCTGGCCGACGAGGCTATGCAGTACAGCTCCATGGTCAGCCTGGAACCGCAGGCGTTACTGCTGGAGGTGGGCGCCAGCTTGAAGTTGTTTGGCGGCCTGCAGGCATTGCACGCGCGTGTGGCAGGGGATCTGCGACAGCAACCCTATCGGGTGGAGATTGCTGTTGCTCCTTCCCCACAGGCGGCCTTGCTGCTGGCGCGTTGTGGTATGCAGGCCTGCATCACCGAAAGCGCTGCCCTGCGTGCAGAGCTGGGTAAACTGCCACTTGCCGTACTGCCTGTTTCTGAGAAACAGGCAAGCCTGCTAGTCAGAATGGGTTTGCGCGAACTGCGCGATCTTTGGCGTCTTCCCAGAGCGGGATTGATAAAGCGTTTAGGGCTGGAGTTTATCGATTATCTTGATCGGTTGTTGTGCGATAAACCCGAACTTCGCTTATCCCATAAGAGCGCACCGATTTTTTCCGCCTCCTGGCACTTCCCTCAAGAGACAGAAAACTTGACCTTCATTCTCTACGGCATTGAACAGCTCCTGCCGCGTTTGGTGCACTTCATGCGATTGCGGGAATTGGCGCTGAACCGCCTACAGGTGATCTTTTATCATGCGGACAAAGAGACGTCGTGTCTGCATCTGGGCACACGGCAGCTATGCCGTGACGAAACGCACCTATCGACACTGATACGAGAACGGTTTAATCAGGAAAAACTGTCGGCACCTGTATTGGAGTTGGTGCTGCTCGCAGCTGAATTTCATCCCGCCGCTATCGGCAATCAAGCGCTGTTTGCGCCGGGTGAGGAACAGGACACCGATTGGCAGCAGGTGTTGGATCAGCTACAGACCCGCTTGGGAGAAGAGGCGGTGTGCCATCTGCAACTGCGGGACGAACACCGACCCGAATACGCCTGGGCCTATACCCTGACCGATCATGCAGAGCCACAGACTCACGGGTTATTGAAGAGGCGCCCACTTTGGCTGTTGTCACAGCCACAACGATTAGGCAGTAGATTGAAAGAGATTCAATTGACATCCGAATCGGAACGTATCGAGGGTGGCTGGTGGGATGGTTTTGATATCCGGCGCGATTATTATCAGGCACGCGATCGTCATGGCCGGCGATTGTGGCTGTTTCGTAATCTACAGGATGGAGCGTGGTATCTGCAGGGTTTATTCGGGTAAGGGGTGTGGACATGTCCTATGCCGAACTCCACTGCATCAGCAACTTCACCTTTTTACAGGGTGCCTCACACCCGGAGGAACTCGTCGCACGCGCGGCGGTGCTCAACTACCGTGCCCTGGCCATCACCGACGAATGCTCCCTGGCCGGTGTTGTGCGCGCCCATGTCGAGGCCAAGCGTCAGCAACTCCACCTCATCATCGGCAGCCGGTTCAGGCTGGAGGACGGTCTGTCGTTTGTACTGTTGGCGACAAACCGCAAGGGATATGGTCAGCTATCCACATTGATCTCAAAGGCACGCCGTAATGCCGATAAAGGCGACTACCATATGACCCGAGTCGATCTAACCCGGCATTGCCTGAGTGACTGCCTTGCTTTGTGGCTACCGGGAGAAGCGCAGGAGGTGGTCTTTCTCAATGAGCTTTTCCCCAAGCGGTTATGGATCGCTGCAGAGCTGTCGCTGACAGGCAAGGATGGGGCGCACCTGGAACATCTGCGGTGTCTGTCTCAGCGCCACGATATCCCCCTAACGGCTAGCGGTAATGTTCAGATGCACCAGCGCAATCGTCGCATCCTGCACGATACCCTCACTGCGATTCGTTTGAACATACCCCTGGCACAACTGGGTAATCGATTGGCCGCTAATGGAGAAGGTCACCTGCGCTCTTACCAGCGCCTGACACAAATCTATCCTCAGGCCCTGTTGCATGAAACCCTGGCCATTGCCGATCGTTGCACCTTCTCGCTGGATGAGTTGCAATACGAATACCCCAGTGAACTGGTACCCGAAGGTTACAACGCCACTGATTGGTTGCGCATCCAGGTTGAAGCCGGAGCCAAAGAGCGCTGGCCGCAAGGGGTACCGGATAAAGTCAGAAAAGCGATCGAACATGAGCTGGCATTGATCGCCGAACTGAAATACGAACCCTATTTCCTCACCATTTACGACATCGTCTGTTTTGCGCGCAGCCAGAAGATTCTTTGCCAGGGCCGTGGCTCAGCGGCCAATTCCACGGTTTGTTATTGTCTCGGCATTACCGCTGTCGACCCGGCCCGCATGGCGCTGTTGTTCGAAAGGTTCATCTCCAAGGAGCGCAACGAACCGCCGGATATCGATGTGGATTTTGAGAATGCCCGGCGTGAAGAGGTGATTCAATACATCTATCGAAAATATGGACGTGACCGAGCTGCCCTGGTTGCCACCGTGATTACCTACCAGCCACGTAGCGCCATACGCGACGTAGGCAAAGCGTTGGGATTTAGCCGGGTGCAGGTAGAGCGTCTGGCCAGATCCACCCGCTGGTGGGACAGTCAGGTCTTGATCCCCGGCCACCTGGCTGAAATGGGCTTTTCTGCGGAGAGCCCTTTGATCAAACGACTGATCACCCTGGTGGAGATGCTGCTCGGGTTTCCTCGCCATCTCTCACAGCATGTCGGCGGTTTTATCATCTCGGCCGGACCGTTGACCCAACTTGTCCCCATTGAAAATGCGGCGATGCAGGAGAGAACCATAATCCAGTGGGAAAAAGACGATGTCGAAGCCCTTGGGCTACTGAAAATGGATGTATTGGCGCTTGGCATGCTGACCGCACTGCGCAAGGCATTGGGTTACATCGGCGCGCCGCAAAAATGCGAACTCTCTCTGGCTGATATTCCCGCTGAAGATCCCAAAGTCTACGAAATGATCAGTCGTGCCGATACCGTGGGCCTGTTTCAAATCGAATCACGGGCACAAATGTCGATGCTGCCCCGGTTGCGACCCCGGAATTACTATGACCTGGTGATTCAAATCGCCATTGTTCGTCCAGGCCCCATACAGGGTGATATGGTGCATCCCTATCTCTTGCGTCGCAGCGGTAAGGCACCTGTCACCTATCCCAGCGAGGCCATTCGTTCGGTATTAGAACGCACCCTGGGAGTGCCGATTTTTCAAGAGCAAGTGATGCAGATCGCCATGGTAGCCGCCGGTTTCAGTGCCGGTGAAGCAGACCAGTTACGTCGCGCTATGGCGGCCTGGAAACGCAAAGGGGGGCTGGAGCCCTTCGAGGAAAAACTGCACAGCGGCATGCGTAAACGAGGTTATAGCGATGAATTCGCGCGGCAGATCTTTCGCCAAATTCGCGGTTTCAGCGATTACGGTTTTCCCGAGTCCCACTCAGCCAGCTTTGCGTTGCTGGCCTATGCCTCGGCTTGGATGAAACTCTATCACCCGGCTGTATTCGTTTGCGCACTCTTAAATAGTCAACCGATGGGATTCTATGCCCCGGCGCAACTGATACAGGATGCCAAACGGCATGGCGTGGAAGTGCGGCCTATCGATGTGCGATTTAGTGAAGCGGACTCTACCCTTGAATACGATACCCCCAGGGAGCAGAGCGAAGAACCCAGCCCCCAGCCTGCTTTGCGGCTGGGTTTGAATATGGTCAAAGGCCTCTCAGAGGAGGGTATACAAAACCTGATCGATGCGCGTAAGCGGAAAGCTTTTGTCGATGTGGGTGAACTCGCCAATCGTGCCAAACTCCATCGCACCGACCTGCAAGCCTTGGCCAGTGCCGATGCGCTGCAGGGTTTTTCAGGGGATCGTTATCGTGCCCAGTGGCAGGTCAGTGGTGTGGAAGAACCCTTGCCCCTGTTCCAGGAGTACAACGCCGAAAGTGCCGAAGTCATGCTGCCCAAACCCGACGAACAGGAGGAGATCATTGCCGATTATGCCAGTAGCGGTGTGAGCCTTCGGCGCCATCCTGTTGCTTTGCTGAGGCCCCGCCTGAATAAAAGGCGCGTGCATACGGCACAGGCACTCTGGTCGGTGCGCAACGGCGCCGTCGCCCGTACCGCCGGACTGGTCATCGGTCGTCAACGCCCCGGCACGGCCTCCGGTGTCATCTTTGTCACCTTGGAAGACGAAACCGGTCAAGCCAATGTCATCGTCTGGCCGAAGATCGCCGAAGCGCAACGTAAACCGTTATTGCAGTCACAATTATTGATCGTCAGCGGTATCGTGCAACAGCAAGATGGGGTGTTGCATTTAGTCGCCGGGCGGTTGGAGGATCGTACTGACTGGCTGGGAGATCTGCAGACAAAATCGAGAGATTTTCATTGAATGTATGTGATTATAAAAATTTTCAGACTTCCGTTGCAGCCTGTGCCAGGAAGAATAGGGGTAAAGACTGACGGTTACTCACGCTCTCTATACCTTATTCGTCCAGCAGATTAGAAAAGGAGCAAACGTGCGGTTTGAAAAAAAATTCAGCAATTCAAAGCTATAAGACAATTAAGTACTGATCGTTATTATTATTTAACTACGGTAACTCAATGTTAGAGGCCTAGATTTATTTCACTAACTTGAACTCGGCGTCATTCGATAGCCTTTAACGCACGGCGTAAATTCTGTGTTATATGTTTTGGATGAGGTTTCGTCAAAAACACTGAGTTACATTGTTGAAAATGACAGAATTTTTTAATGGCTTTTACAAATTCGGCAATGATTAAATCTTCCTCAAAATTGTGCTGATCGAAATGGAGTGATTTAATCTCCAACTGACCGGTTTTTCTATGGGCTTTACAATCCATTCGTCCAATAAATTCATCGCGGAAAAGTAGCGGTAAGCAAAAGTAGCCATACCTCCGTTTTGATGCGGGTAGATAGCATTCCAACTGATAGTCGTACTGAAACAGTGTTTTCAAACGCTCACGCTGGATGACGCTGTTGTCAAACGGTGAAAGAATCAGCATGCGATTGTTCAGTCGGGGAGGGCGGTGTTCGAGCCTACTCTTGTCCAATACATAGTCTTCACCACTGGCTAGTTTGACTTGTTCCAAAGTGTGCTGTGCCAACCTCTCCTTAACCAGATCATGTACTGTTTTGCGTAATTCGCTATTTCGGCGCTGGTGGTAGGTCAGCCCCTTGAGCGAAATCAAGCCATGGCATTGCAACTGTCTATCCAAAACGTGTGCCGCAAACTCTTCCATGCTGGGCATTTGCGTGTTTACGTTGGGTGGCACTACTCGCTCGGTTAGGTCGTAGCTTTTTTGAAAGCCTTCCCGACTGCTTACCATCAGGTCGCCTTCCATATACAACTGTTCGAGTGCTTTTTTGGCGGGCTTCCAATCCCACCAGCCTGCACGTTTTGTGGTATTCGATTTTATATCTCGGGAGCGTAGCGGGCCATCTGAACGTATTCGGGCTAACAGTTCACGCATGAGCTTATTATCACGATCTTTATACCAATGGGTTTGACCGTTCTTAATGGCGTGTTTATAGGGTAAAGAGAAGCGAAAATCGGAGATGGGGAAAAAAGCTGCGGCGTGTGCCCAATACTCAAAAATGTCGCCATCGATCAACATTTGATTCGTCATGGACGGCTTGAAGTTGGGTACTCTGGAGTGAACCACGTGGTGGTGTGCTCTTTCCACCACCGATATGGTGTCGATCTGCACATAGCCGATGTGGTTGATCGCATTACGAGCGCCCGACAAACCGCTTCCATAGGGCTTAACCTGCAGTAACCCTTGGGCAGTTAAGGCAAGTCGGCGTAAACGCGCCAACGCTTGTGAGGATTTAATTTCAATTATGGTCATACTTGTCCAATCCACCGTATCAGCAGCAGATCAATATCAAACGCTAACTGTCCCGATTTATGTTGACAGGTTTATTACTTCTTATTCATTTCTATCCCATTAACTTTGATCGATAGGATACAAACTGGTGAGTTCAGCCGGTTTCTCCAGGGCTTGTTAATACGAATTCAATACCTTCTGTTGTACCTGAAAAAGCACCCAGTATCAGTGTGCCAAATAGACAGAAACAGTAGCTCCCCTCTCCCCTGCGGTAGAGGGGGAGCACCCAGCAACACCCTCATAGTTCTTAAATTAATCCACAATATAAGGATTGGTGCATTATTAACCCGGAAACCAATGGATTTCTATTAGCCGCAAGATGCACACACGCTTCCCAACCCCCCTCCCACCCAGGTAGAGGGGCTTTTATGCATCATCTTGGCTAATTTTGAGTTAACGGGACTGCAGTGACTTCCTATACTTGTGTTATCAAGGAGAATTGATTGTCAGGAGTAAGTTAGTGGCCACTCAGGTGGCTGGTTCAGAACTTTATGGCGATGAGTTTGCCAAACCTGTTGGCTCAACGTTATCGCAACTTTTATAAGGCAGAATCAAAGGGTTCAAGCCTATGAATAATAGACTCCCCGATGAGATGGTCCAGCGTGAAGCCGAGGTGACGGCAGATGCTCTGTTGGATGTGATTCAAGGGTTGATTGATGAAATGCCCACTGTCGGACATCAACGATCCAGGTTGGATCTGGATTGTCGACTGGAGCGCGACCTGGGATTGGACAGTCTGGCGCGTACTGAGTTAATTGGCCGGATCAATGGGCAATTCAACCTGGTCATGCCTGATGAAGCGCTGCTTGCGGAAACACCCCGCGCCCTATTGATCCTGACGACGCAAGTTGCTGGTTTGCCGGGAAACCAAGTGACAGAGGCGAGACCGTCACTCCCGGATAGCGATGTTCCTGCTCCGATCAAAGCATCAACCCTGATGGAGGTATTGTCATGGCATCTGGATCATCAGCCTCAGCGTGTTCACATACTCTACTACGGCAGTGATGAAAACCCCGTTGAGTTGAGCTATCAGGCTCTCTGGTCGGGTGCGGCGAGGGTGGCATCCAGTTTATGGCAACGATCGATCAGGCCGGGCGACCGGGTCGCCTTGATGCTACCGACCGGAGAGAGCTATTTTTTCAGTTTTTTAGGCACCCTGCTGGCGGGCGCCGTGCCGGTACCCATCTATCCACCGACTCGCCCCTCCCAACTGGAAGAGCATCTGACTCGCCACAGTCGCATACTTGAGAATGCGGGTGTGCGCCTGCTGATTACCATACCAGCGGCAAATAAGGTGGCGCGGTTACTCAAGATCCAAGTGCCATCTTTGCGGCATATTGTCGACTGGAGCGAACTCGACAGTGGGCCGAGTACGCCGCCATCCGTAATCCGACAGGCGGATGACATTGCCTTTCTGCAATACACCTCGGGAAGTACAGGTGATCCCAAAGGGGTCATGCTCACCCATGCCAATCTTCTCGCTAACATCCGCGCCATGGGAGAGGCGGTTAAGGTCACCCCTGATGATGTGTTCATCAGCTGGCTCCCCCTCTATCACGATATGGGGCTAATCGGCGCCTGGCTCGGCAGTCTCTACTACGGTGTACCGCTGGTAGTCATGTCCCCGTTGCACTTCCTGGCGCGGCCTTCCCGCTGGTTGTGGGCGATCCACCATCACCGGGGCACTCTCTCCGCATCCCCTAACTTTGGTTACGAACTCTGTCTCAACAAGGTGTCGGAAGAAGAGATTGCCGGTCTCGATCTCAGCAGCTGGCGCTTCGCATTCAATGGTGCAGAGCCAGTTACTGCAGCGACCTTGCAAGGATTTACCGAGCGATTTGCACCCTATGGTTTTGATGCGGGCGCACTGGCTCCGGTGTATGGTTTGGCGGAGTCGGCCGTGGGATTGGCTTTCCCGCCACCCCAACGCGGTCCGGTCATCGATCGAATCAACAGAGATCGATTTATGCTCGATGGGGAAGCGGTTACGGCGGCGGAAAACGATCCTGAACCTATGGCTGTCGTAGGCTGTGGTCGAGTGCTTGATGGCTATCGGGCTCAGGTTGTTGATGGTAACAACATGCCTCTGCCTGACCGCATGGAGGGACGCTTGGAGTTTCAGGGGCCATCGGCCACAAGTGGTTACTTCGACAACCCGCCAGCCACGGCCAAGCTCTACCGCGACGGCTGGCTGGATACCGGGGATCGTGCCTATCTTGCGGATGGGGAGATCTTTATTACGGGACGCCTCAAGGAGATGATCATCCGTGGCGGACGCAATATCTATCCCTATGAATTGGAGCAGCAGTTGGGAGAGCTGGATGGCATCCGTAAGGGGTGTGTGGCACTGTTTCCCAGTAACGACCCCACCACGGGAAGTGAGCGTCTGATCGTTCTGGCAGAGACTCGAGAGACAGACCCAGAACGCAAAGCGCACCTGCGACAGGCAATCCTGGAACACTCGACCGATCTACTGGGGATGCCGCCGGATGATCTGTTGTTGGCGCCACCGCACACTGTGCTGAAGACATCGAGCGGAAAATTGCGACGAGGCGCGATGCGTGAACTTTATGAGCGGGGAGACCTGGGGCGTCGCCCACGTCCGCTGGTGCTGCAGATGATGAGTCTGTTGATATCAAGCATGGCGCGTGGGCTGGGCGGTTTCTATCGCCGTGCAAAAAGCCGCCTCTTCGCAACCTATGCCTGGATGATGTTTTATATCCTGGCGCCACTGGTATGGACCAGTGTCATATTGTTGCCACGCCTCTCCTGGCGTTGGGCTGTGGTGCGTAAGGCAATTCGCATCCTGCGAGGGCTTACTGCCACACCACTCAGTGTGGAGGGGGTTGAAAACCTCCCATCAGCAAATCATCCTGTCATTCTGGTAGCCAACCACTCAAGTTATCTCGATACGCTGGCATTGATCGATGGCTTACCACGGGATTTTATCTATGTGGCCAAACAGGAGCTGGCAAGAAAATCCTATGTCAGGCTATTCCTGAAACGGCTTGATACACTGTTTGTCGAGCGCATCGACAGTCGGCGCAGTGTTATGGCCGTTGAGGAATTTGCCAGCCAACTCTCTGCCGGACGGTCGCTGGCCTTCTACCCGGAAGGTACCTTCCGGGCTGAACCGGGGCTGTTGCCGTTCCGTATGGGGGCATTTGTCGCTGCGACCCAGAATGGGATACCTGTCGTGCCGGTTACGATCAGAGGAACCCGCGCCATATTACAAGACGATTCCAAATATCCTCACCACGGCGCAGTGCGGATCATCATAGCACCTACAATTGAACCAAGAAGTGATGATTGGGCCGAGGCGGTTCGCCTCAAAGATGCAGCCAGAGAGGTGATTGCGTGTAATTGTAGCGAGAGGAATCTTGGGTTGGGGGATCAGGTTGATTTGAAAGGCTAATACTCTACCAATAAGCCATCTATGAGAGCCGTAAACCTCTATTGACTATTCATCGTGTCTCTCTACCAGGCAAACACTTTGAATCTGCCATGGTTGCTAATGGATCGCGCTTCGTTATTTGCCTGTCGTGAAGGTAATTCATAATGCTTTCTGCTGTGAATTTGCTCGTGGGCACAATATCCATGCCGATGCTCTTCAAGCCTTTTGCTGTCCACTCGTTGCAAGTGTTCAACAGATGATAGGTGCCGGCACCTTTATAGAATTGACTGTCGCCATAAATGCCTTCGCTGAGTGGTTCCACTTCAGCCAAACTGCTCTTGCTGAAGCTGTTTGAAATAAACGCCACCAATGTGGTGATCTCTTTGTCATTCAAACAGAGCCGTTCTACTTCGCTGTTGCTGAAATAACCTCTGACGTTTTCAGGCACGGCCACCGCATGAACCACGGTTTCGGTTGGCCACAGGATTGCTCTTAGTGCGAGACTGGTGGTGATCTCCTCAGCCTGATAAAACTTCTTATCACCCCAGCCGAATTCGATATTTCTGCTTTGTTCAAAACGCTCCTGTAAAGCGGGGATGGACTCATAGACTTTAGTCGAAGGAATAACAAAGCCGGTATGCCAATCGTGACTTACGACATAGACCTGATGATGTCCGCTTGAGCTATAGTCATCAGCGTGTTGAATGACATTGGGCTTATCTGAACAGGCGGACAGGAATAATAGACAGGCAAGTGACAGCGATGTCACTATGTCTTGGTGGATCAATGCTCCAGTCAGCTTGTCTGCGCTGATTGCCGTCGCTTTAATCATAAGTGGTTTACAGTGAAAAAAGTTGGGTATAACCAACATCATAATCATTTAAAATATCTTTTTTAATTATTGAGTTCATGCTAATGATCGTTACGTTATTAATACTCAATATTGGCTATCCGGTTTTTTCACGGAAGTGTGTCAATTACAGATGGGGTTTTCATAGGTGGATTTATGGCATCCGTTTCGTCTGAAATCTGTAAATGTCATATAAAACGACAAGATAAAGATGAAATATGCTGTAAATAATCATAGAGGCCAAGAGTAATACTGCAGAATTCTGTGAGATATACCGGACAGGTTATTAGAAAATTATTAAAAAATTACTCTCTAAACTTGTTTTTTGCTCCCTTGATATGATGGTAGGTTGCTTTTATTCTAATTCAATAACCATAGTTTATGGCTAGTCAAAATAACTATTCCCCAGAGGAGAATCCAATGCTGGTAAGTGACTACATGAGTTCATCGCCCGTTACAGTTCAGCAGGAAGACAACTATGATCTGGCATTTGAGATCATGGAAAAAAAGAACATGCATCATCTACCGGTTGTCGATGAAGGAAACCAGGTCGTTGGCATCGTAACCCGGCGCGATTTACAGTTGGCCGCACGTTATTTCAAAGAAGCGCCCGTGGAAATTTCAGAAGTCATGCATACGCCTGTATTAACAACCTCGGCAGGCACTTCACTTGCCATTGCAGCACAGCAGATGAATGACAATCGAATCGGTTGCTTACCGGTTTTAAGCGACGATCAGCATGTAGCCGGCATGCTGACTGAAACGGATCTGTTTCGTGCATTGACCGATCTATTGAAAACCTAAAAAGCCAGGTTAGAAATGCGAATCCTGGGGCGTCTCATGTTTGATAAAAGAACCATGTTGTACTACTTGTTCGTATCTCTTTGATTCTTTCTGTCTATCAATGATAGGTCTCCTGAATATTCAATTACTCGAGGAATGAGACGACCGCAAGATGCGGTCGTCGAGTCTTCAGGGGTGTGGTTACAGCCTCAACGTCCAGATGTTGCTGCTTAAGCGGCCAATGCCTCCGTGGGGACAGCATAGTCGTATCCCAGATCATGAGCCACTGCCTCGCAAGTCACCTTGCCACGATAGATGTTGAGCCCTTCCAGGAAAGAGGGGTTCTCCAGCAGCGCCGCACTGTAACCCTTGTCCGCCAGTGACAGGGCATAGGGCAGGGTGACGTTGTTGAGGGCATAGGTGGAGGTGCGCGGTACCGCCCCCGGCATATTGGCGACACAGTAGTGAACCACACCATCCACCACATAGGTGGGTTCGGCGTGGGTGGTGGGTCTGGAGGTTTCGAAACAGCCACCCTGGTCGATGGCGACATCCACCAACACCGAACCGGCTTTCATCGACTTGAGCATCTTGCGGGTTACCAGCTTGGGTGCCGCCGCACCCTTGACCAACACACCACCCACAACCAGGTCGGCGCCAAGTACATGATCATTCAGTGCGGCACGGGTGGAGTAGACGGTCCTCAGTGCCGTGCCGAAGCGACCTGCTAGGCGGTTGAGTACCTCGATGTTGCGATCCAGCACCGTCACGTCAGCACCCATGCCCAGGGCCATCTGGATGGCGTTCTCACCTACCACACCACCGCCGATCACAACCACCTTGGCTGGCGCTACCCCGGGAACACCGCCCAGCAAAATACCCTCACCCCCATGGGCGCGCTCCAGAGCGCTGGCCCCGGCCTGGATCGACATGCGACCTGCCACCTGGGACATGGGAGCCAGGAGAGGCAGGCCACCATGACCATCGAGGACAGTTTCATAGGCGATGCAGACTGCACCGCTGTCGATGAGGTCACGGGTCTGCTCCGGATCGGGTGCCAGATGCAGATAGGTGAAGAGGATCTGACCCTCACGCAGCATCTGCCGTTCGATGGCCTGGGGCTCCTTGACCTTGACGATCATATCCGCCTGGGCGAACACTTTAGCCGCATCCGCAACCACTCTGGCGCCTGCCTTTGCATAATCTTCATCACTGCAGCCGATGCCTGCACCGGCCTGTGTCTCTACGATAACCGGATGTCCATGGGCCACCATCTCCTGCACGCTGGCAGGGGTCATGCCGACTCGGTATTCATGGTTCTTGATCTCTTTGGGTACACCGACAAGCATCTCACTCTCCTCATCAATTGTTGGGCTGATGATGGCAACTGTAGTGAAAAACCGATTGAATTGGATTGCAAAATCACCGGTGAAGACCTTTAATAATCGTAGAAAACACTATTTCAACTCTAATTATTGAAAGAATATTCGAAAAATGGCTTTTGACCGTATAGATCGCGCCATCCTGAACCAGCTCCAGGCGGACGGACGCATCACCAATGCCCAGCTGGCGGAGCGGATCAATCTGTCCCCCTCAGCTTGTCTGCGCCGGGTGCATGCACTGCAAGAACGTGGAGTCATCGAACGCTACACCGCACTGGTCAACCAGGAAGCGGCGGGCAAGCCGAGCAACGTGTTCGTGGAGATTTCCCTCAATCGCCAGAGCGAGGAGGCACTGGAAGCGTTCGAGCGCCAGGCTGCCGAGAGCCCCGACATCCAGGAGTGTCATCTGATGGCGGGGGATTTCGACTATCTTGTGAGAGTGGCTGTTGCCGATGCAAAAGATTACGAGCGTATTCATAAGAGCCAGCTGAGCCGTCTGCCGCACGTGGCGCATATCAAGACCAGTTTTGCGCTGCGTACCATTTGTAAGAAAACAGCGTTTGAGTTTTGATTGGGGCAGGGTTTGAAAGAGGTAAGGCTTTTCAAAGAGCTCTTCAAATCATTTAAAGAGTGCGTCGTAGTATTGGTCAGCTTGCTCCAAGCTATACTCCCTAAGGCCGCCTAAGCAGATTCGTTCGAAGTCTGCTTTTGTTTCGCTCGAAAGCCTATAATTTCCCACTAATTTCTGCTCGATCATTGATTTCAGTGAGAATCTCTTCTCGGCTTTCATCCGCAGAGCCGCTTAGCTGAGCTTTGACTGACTTGGCCCGAATATGGGCGATTTCTTTTTAGAGTATTCGTTTCCTGTATCTATTAAATATAAAGAAATCAGTGGAAAAAGGTGATGTTAGTAAAGTTTCTTTTGCGATAATTGATAATTGATGGGTGTCCTGATTTGTTTTTGGCAAAGCCCCCTGGAAAAATCGGTGGCGGCCATAATTTTATTCCAACAGAAATAAATGGAGGCTGGAGTTTAGGGGGTGTGTTGATCCTTTCAAATGGTGCCTGTCATGGTGTATGGTAATTGTTCCCGGTTTACCGCGGTTTACCGACATCCTGCTGCAGTTTACCGGCAATATTTGCATTTTACAGTCAGGTTCTATATGGTGTGAGGATCTGCAAGATCTTAGTCCTTCCTTTAAAACCTGATATTCGCTGTCTCCTCGTTAGATACACCCGAATCATGTTGTACAGTTTTTACCAAGATTTGTGGTGAACGTCCGCCTTAAAGCCGGATAAATTTTAGTAAATTTGAGGTATATAGTAATGTCTGAAAAACAAACCGGAACCGTCAAGTGGTTCGATAGTGGCAAAGGTTTTGGATTTATTGAACGGGAATCTGGTAAAGACCTGTTCGTCCATTTCCGCTCCATCGTCGGCGAAGGCCACCGTAATCTGATGGACGGTCAGAAGGTTGAATTTACCGAGACACAGGGTCCCAAAGGGCCACAGGCGGAAAACGTCGTCCCACTGTAAACTGCTGTCTTAAAAGAGCTTGCCTCACTCACGAGGCAAGTTCAACCTCCTCTCTCAGAATCCCATCAATCCCTTCTTTTCGAGTTGGATTGAACAATATTCATTCAACAAAGGCCATGCACATTGATCACCCTCTCAGTACGCGGACTGCCAAGATCGACGACCGAAGCCTCTCTCACCAGCCTCTTTTCTGAATACGGAACCGTTCGTTCCCTCAAACTGGTAAAAGACCTCTTCTCCGGCGAATGCAAAGGCTTCGCAACCCTCGACATGGAAGGTCATGAGGCTCGTGCAGCAATTGCCGCACTCGACAACAGCGATCTCAATGGAAGTCTACTACGTGTGGGACCCGATCGAGGTAAAAAAGGACGTGGCGGTAAACGACGTTAGTTCTGTCTGAAGTGACGAAAAAAGAGGCTTTTATCAATTCACCTGTGGTAGAAAATACATCTGATTCCTCAGTTTAATTAAATACATCGTTTTGTCATTTATCGATGATAGCTGGCTTAGCGCTTTCGTAATGAGGCATCAAAAAGACAGATCTTCGATTAAACAATCAAACCGTTGAGTGTGGGAAAATGGACAACCATATTTGCACATAAAAATGGTGACTGTCCCCGTACTTCGCACTTACTCTCCCCGTACTTACTCCTTCCAAATGATGCCTGTCCCGGTATATCCGCCACCGGTTTACCGCGTAATATTCCGCAGCCAATGTGCTAATAAACCCCAATATTTACCACGATGAAGGAACTCGGAATTGGGGTTATACATCCCAATATAGAGACAAACCACTGACAGATGCCGTAGTCCAGGCAAGCGAAAATGGTTGGAGCGTTCGATAATGGAAAAATGGTTGGAAGGCACGATAGTCGAAAAGCGTCACTGGAGTGATAAGCTCTACTCACTGCGCCTCAAGGCCCCGGTGGATGCCTTCATTGCTGGGCAGTTCACCCGTCTGGCCCTCGAAATCGACGGCGAGCGTGTGGCGAGACCCTACTCATTCGTCAACCCACCACAGGATAAGCTGCTCGAAGTCCATTTCAACGAAGTGGAGAACGGCCCATTAAGTCCTAGGCTAGCTGCACTGAAGCCGGGCGATCGGGTCTGGGTTTCTGCCAAAGCCAACGGCTTTTTCACCCTCGATCAACTGCCGCAGAGCGAAAATCTCTGGATGATCGCCACTGGAACAGCGCTGGGTGTCTATCTCTCCATACTGCGTACCGAGCTTCCATGGCAGCGATTCACACAGATCGTCCTGGTGCACAACGTCCCCTACAAGGATCAACTCAGCTATGGTGAGGAGATCGCCAATCTGACACAGCTTTACGGCGAGCGTTTCCGCTATCTACCGATCATCAGCCAAGAGCAGGTGGATAAGGCCCTCCAGGGGCGCATTCTGGCCGCCCTCGAGGATGGTCGTCTTGAGAAGCATGTGGGTGTTGCACTTACCCCGGAGAAGTCCCACGTAATGCTTTGCGGGAACATGGGTATGATCCGGGAGGTCTCTGCAGCCCTCGAGGCCCGGGGCATGCGCAAGCATCGCAAGAAGGAGCCGGGGCACTTTACCACGGAGAAGTATCACTGATTCCCGATTGGCAGATTAATGTCGAATGCACGCCCATTCCAGTCTAAGCTTCTCGATGCCTCAACAAATAGTGACTGTCCCTGTTTATCTGTTTCAACAGAAATAAATAAAAGCTGGAATTTGGGAGTTGTATTGGTCCTTCCAAATGGTGCCTGTCCTGGTTTATGGCAATGACTGTCCCTATTTTCTTTTGGGTGTCCCGGTTTGTTCATAGGGGGTGTCCATCTATGTCTTGTTCGTTTTATTTTTGTTGGGCTTTCCATGGATTGATGATGGTTACTCCCGTCGATTTAAAGTCGATCACATTCCGGGTCACTACAGTCAAACCATGAACTAGAGCGGTAGCCGCAATATAGGCGTCTCGCTCCGGGCGAGGGTCGGGAACATGTAGTTGCGCGCATCGAAGTGCTACAACTTCATCGATCGGTAATGTACGGTCAGTAAACTCCGGAAGAACACGACTGTCCATCCAGGTGCGCAACAGCGCCCCTTGAGCAGAATCACGACGTCCCACGCGTAAAATGCCAAGTTCAAGTTCCATGACGGTTACAGCAGAGATGTAGAAATTGGTGGCATCCAAATCTGACAGCCATTTGGTTACGTTGTGATCAGCCTTACCATTGCCGGCCTTGCGCAATTCGGAAATAACGTTGGTATCGAGCAGAAACATCAGTCAAATTCTGCTGGTCGAGGAAGCTCGCGCGAATGGGGAAGCTCAATCTCGATATCGGCAATACCCGGCATGGACAGTGCCTCAACGAGGCTTCTATGTTGACCCGTTAGTCGCTGGTATTCCTCGATACTTAACAGTACGTGTGCCGGCTTGCCGCGATCCGTGATAAACACCGGGCCGTTTTTGGCCGCTTTCTTGGCGCGACTCACGTCCTGATTGAGATCTCGGCTGGATAGCGTCGTTATGCTCATGGTGGTGCCTCCTGTGCAGGATGTCTAATGTAGGTACGTTACTACATTTTTCCTCGTTTGTACATTTACAGTCAAAATTATTTCGGTGCACCCATCATCTGAGTTTATAAATATAACTATAAATCAATTAGATAATGACAATTATTGCTGTGTGATTATTGTAAATAAATGCTGGGGGGTGTTCCGATTTGCGCTACATGGTGACTGTCCCTGTTTGTCTATATTTAGTTCTATTGCTCAATCGGAAATCCTCTGCAACTGTTGGACAGGCTGTGATGTGGAGGTAGTTGAACCTGCTTGCCATCTTCCTGGGTCAGTTGTATATGCACATGGGGTTTGCCATGGTGGAATACTCGAATGTCGATTATCGATGGAGAGTGATTAATCGCAAGTGTAAGCATCTTCAGGTCTGGAGCATAGTAGCTCAAAGCCCTACCTTCGGTTGGCTGAGGTAACAATACAATGGGAATACGATTACCTATAAAGGTCGAGAGAAATCTTATACGGTGATTATCCTGATTGCGTATGAACTGCCAATAGTGCAGGGAGGCATCGGTTTTTGCCACACCTGCAATTATTCCGTCACTGCAGGTATGAAAGACTATATCGTAGTTCATTCGACCCACCGGCGTTTCTATGGCTTCCCCCATCCAAAAGCCGGGCAGACTTTGTAGAAGCTGCTCCATGCGCCCTCCTGAAAGATGAGATTCGCTTACTGCGGAAACTGATGATAATCCAATCAGAACGGCGGTTAGATATGACTTTATCTGCACGATCAACAAGGAGATGTCCCGATTTGAGGTTTACATTATTCAAGCGTAGATCATGGGCGCTTTCCTTGGCTTTGAGCGTAATATCTCACTCTCAGATAATACGAGTATGAAGAGAGCAACCACAAAAATTCCAAAATTCCGGGACACTCAACGTTTAGAAAAAATCATATCATTGAATTACGTCAAGGTATCTTATTGATTTGTAGTTAGTTTAATTAAATGTAAATGGTGTATGTCCCCATAATATTTTAATAGTGGAGGAATGGTGCTACTAGACGTAAAATTACTATGAATCAATAAGATAAAAAGTGCTTGTCCAGTGTTATTGTTGCTGATAAATGCTGGATGTCCCGATTTACCTCTACAATTTTCCTAAAATAGATTCAAGCGGCAATATCAAGGTCATTGGCTCTGTTGGAGAAATGGTAAAGCTCCGATCAAGATAGGATTGTTTTGCTTCTTCGGATATAGCATGAACTAATATGGCTTTAATGCCGGCAATTTCCGCAGCTTGCAATATACGTAGTATGGCATCACGTAGTAACGCATCTCCCAATTTCTTGCCTTGATGTTCCTTATCTATGGCTAACCTTCCCAAGACCATAACAGGGATAGGGTCAGGCATATTTCTTTTAATTTTACCAGGGGCGTATTTGGCTGCTAAGGAGCCAGATGCAAGTGCGTAATAGCCTATGACCCGTTTATCGATGCACAGCACATAGGTACGCGAGGCGCGGGAACGTTCATTTGATCTGGCTCTCTTCTTTAGCCAGTTATCTAAGGCAGGAACGCCACAAGAAAATTGATCAAGGTCGTGATAGTCCGCTAATGGACAAGGAGCAGTTAACGTTGACATTCATTCCCACGGCGCTTTAGTTGCTAGTAATGCTAAGAGCTTCTTGTTGGGTTTGGGTGGGTTATCCAGAATACGGTTAAATTTTTCCCATTGTGCGTCATCCAGAAAAAACTCTGTCCTATCCAGCAGTATTTCCTGAGCTTTCTCGTAAGCTGCTTCCAGCATGAAATCAGACCGATCCTTGCCAATACTTTTTGCGGCCTTGTCAATGAAGTCTCTTGTGCTGCTATGTACGCGCATATTGATCAGCGTATCTTTTGGGGCGTCTTGCGGTAGCATTGTTGCGCCTCCTCTATGAAAGACATTGTATACACATCATAGCGTATATACGTCGCCTTTACAATATTTTGATGTTTTAGAGGGCGATGATTCAGGTCTCCACTATTAATATTTTAAAAATAATAAAAATCAATAAGTTGCCAGTGATTTAGCTAATCTAATTATTGGATGAAATGCTGGGTGTCCCGATTTGTCAGCAATTTCACTATTCTGATTATTGGGTGTCCCGATTTGTCAACACATCAGGGTAAGATGTGTTGCGGACGATCACCCATGCAGACGTTGCGTGATGGGCTGAAGCTATGGGATGAGAAGGTTGGTAATTTAAACTAACCTGACAACAAGGACTACGTCAAAACCGACAATTGTCAGATCGGGTCCCGACTAATACACATAAATAATGGTGACTGTCCTCGTTCTTTTCCTTCTGGTATCCCATTAAGGTTTGTCAAGTCTTCCTGCGAGTATTGCTATATAAAATGCTGAAAATCCGGAAATAATGAGATTTCCTGGTTTGCTACTAACGACTCCTTCGCTAATCAAGATAACTGGAACTGCTGCACCTATAATTGAAGCAATCATGGCTCCAAACCATAATTTACCCCTGCCTGCTGTTAAATGACTGTTACCCAAGAATGACAAAGCTAACCATAGGCAAAGCACGCAAATAAAAAGAAATAATGAATCCATGCCAAGCATAGTTTCAAGGTTCACTTTGTAGCACCATAGATCGTTGCTGCATCACTAGCCCCTTCTATTACTAAACCTGTTGATGTTGCCTGCTTGTATGCGGCTTCATAACTCGATGGCATCTTGATAAAGAGATCTTTCACGGGGTTACCCAATTCATTTATTTTTGGTACGTTTCTAGCTAATCCTCCAACTGATATAGTGAGATCAATTCCTGCATCAATGAGCGTGGCTGTTTGTTCACTACCGGTAATTCTCTCTATACCTTGTTTAGAATAGCTATCAGTCCCTCTTATTCCTGCTTGAAAATTGTCTGCTCCTTTAGCTGCTATTGTTACACCTGCAGCACAAGCTAAACTACCTGAACCATAACAGATTCCTGCACCTAGAAGAACTTGTCCGGCACCTCCAACGGACTGTAAAGTACGAAGAAGTACATTCATACCCTCGTCCTGGATAAATCCAGAGAAGGAACCTTTGGGATACTGCCCTATTGGGTCAGTGTTGTTTTGCGTTTCCCCAGCGAGCACAGTGGATTCGACCGCAATCTGAGACGAGTCCTGTTTTCCCTGATCTCGAAATCGATCAATCGGCGTCGGTAGTGACTTAAGCCTATCTTCAGTCGTGGAGTCATTCTGAGGCGTTACGCTTGAATTCGTATTGTCCGTTGTCAATACCGGTGCTCCAGATGCACCTTGCACGTCAGCCATTTTATTAGTCCTTTAATAGTATCGCTGGAATAAATCGATCAAAGTGTCGAAGTCTAAACTTCCTGTTGGGCGTGTTTTTTACTGTATTTCACGGAAAAACGAACCTGGGCTGCCCGCATCGACAATTGATCACGTTATTCAGCAATAGAGCCGTCGAAAAAAATGCCATCAACAAAACAACCAGTTAACACAGTACCTCGATTTCTATGATGACCACTCTATAGAAGTAAATGACTTGTAAACACTAGGGATAACGCTATCAGAAAAAGATTACATACAGCTTTGTATATACTCAAACAGTGACTGTCCCCATTCTATCATTAAAGCGTTTTTACAATGGCAAGAAAACTTCAGTTTTGACTGGTGTCTCCATCCTTGTTATTCGCTTTGCCTTGATATCCAAGGAGCTCAGTAACATCTGGAAAGCCCCAATTGGATCAGTTAACTTTTCAGTGGTTTGTTGAAATCCATCCAATACTTGTTCTTGCTCATCAGATATGTCGCCAGCCAAGTCGTAAACAGCATCAATTAAATGTGGGACCTTCATTTGATCATTAATAAAGACGAGTTTATCTCGTATTTTGTCCCATTTCTCTATACTCATCTTGGAGTGCCTGGCGAGTTTTCGTCTTGCTCGGTTAACATTAACCTCGACACTGTAAGATAACCCGGACTCGATAAGCTCATCCATGAGTTCATCTGTTATATTAACGCCAACCGATGCTAGGATCTGCTGGGTTTTTTCACTCTTTAACTGTTCGGCACTCCAGCTCCACTCTGTAGCGTCCTCATAACTCTCGATAAAAAAATCTTTAGGTTCGGTGACCTTGATAAGGTTCTTATCTTTCGGAATCTCACTCTTGAGTACTTTGATAAAATCAAGAATAGAATTTGATTCGTTATACTTAATGATATGATTTTCGGGTCGACTATCAAAAAGGGCATGTTGGTTTGATGTTATACAGATACTTCCTGCGTCTAACTTGCATGCAACCTCGTATATGAATCTGACATCTTTCTGATTAATATCTGAACTGCCTTCATATATTGCCGCTATAACCTGATTTTTGAAATTCCAAAGTGATATTCGAATCAACGCAAAGCCGCTGTGGGTGAAATAGTATCCAACGTGTGCGGCGCCGACTCTTTTGAGTTCTGATTCACAATAGTCCAGTTTTTCTCTCTCCTTCCATTGATCAATATTTGAAGGCTCCAGGTCCATTACTTGTGAGGGTAGTACGGACGTCGCTTTGGAAATATCTGAATTTTGTTGACGTTTTACAAAACGATACAATTTCCAGGCGTAATAAGCAGCAATGAGGAGTAGTATTAAAAAAATTATCCCTAGAATTTGTAAAAACATAGTCATCCTGCCATTTCAAAACGTTGATGTTTGTATTTAAATAGTGTTTTAAAAGAAAAAACAATCCTTGTGTAATGCTGGTTCCTAATCACGATTAGGATTGATATATCGGTTAAATAACAACCAGATAGAATAAATAGGACACCTACCCTTAATTTGCCAAAAACCATCAAGTCTGGCAATCTCTAAATTCACACACGATATCAAGGAGCGATATCATGCCCAAGCCAAGGAAAGCCCAGGTTTCGCTGGAAACCACCCCTTATTATCATTGCGTCTCCCGCTGTGTACGCCGTGCCTTTCTCTGCGGTGTGGATTCACACACCGGAAAGAGCTTTGAACATAGGCGCCAATGGATCGTCGATCGGATGAAACAGCTGGCAGAGATCTTCGCCATCGACGTCTGTGCCTACGCGGTGATGTCCAACCACTACCACGTCATCCTCCATGTCGATGCCGAGATTGCAGCCGGGTGGAGTCAGCAGGCTATCATCGAGCGCTGGGAGAGGCTCTTTACCCTGCCAGTGCTCGTACAGCGTTATCGTGCAATGGAAGCCCTCAGCAAAGCAGAGCGCGATGTGATCTCCGAACTGGTCACCAAATGGCGTAAACGCCTTCATGACATCAGCTGGTTCATGCGCTGCCTCAACGAACCGATTGCACGCCAGGCCAACCAGGAGGACGGATGTACCGGTCGCTACTGGGAGGGCCGGTATAAATCCCAGGCTCTGTTGGATGAAAAGGCCCTGGCGGCCTGCATGGCCTATGTGGACCTTAATCCCGTCAGGGCAGGGATGGCCAAGACGCCGGAACAATCAGAGTGCACATCTATCGCTGAGCGGACAAACAAGCTCAAACAAAGCCGTAATCAGGCAAACAGAGCAATCACCCCGGCTGGCTTACTCCCGTTTGCAGGAAACCTGCACAAAAACAGGCCCAAAGGGCTGCCGTTTCGACTGAAGGACTATCTTGAACTTGTCGATTGGACAGGGCGTGCCATCCTGGAGTACAAGCGCGGCCATATCCCAGATAATCAACCGCCCATTCTGGAACGGTTACAGATCGATCCCCAGCATTGGCTCTACATGACGCAGCATTTCGAAAGCCGGTTCAAGGGCATTGTCGGTGCAAGCTATAAGCTGAAAGAGGCCTGTCAACGAATGGGTTATCAACGAACGCCAAATCTCAGCGCTGCCATACACTATTTCAGCTAAAGGCTCATTCCAAAAACAAGCCAATTACAGAATCAGCCTCCTGCTGAGGATTGAGTGCGGTTCCTGAATTACATTCAGCGTGATTGGCAAGGAAATCTGAACCAGCAAGCAGCAATTTCAATATTTCTATGAGTGATGCAAGCCTGATATGAATAAGCCTGTGCGTCGGATATTGGTAATCTTTGGGGTGGGTGTCTTTTTAATTCGGCATTTCGAAAGCCGGTTCAAGGGCATTGTCGGTGCAAGCTATAAGCTGAAAGAGGCCTGTCAACGAATGGGTTATCAACGAACGCCAAATCTCAGCGCTGCCATACACTATTTCAGCTAAAGGCTCATTCCAAAAACAAGCCAATTACAGAATCAGCCTCCTGCTGAGGATTGAGGACGGTTCCTGAATTACATTCAGCGTGATTGGCAAGGAAATCTGAACCAGCAATTTCAATATTTCTATGAGTGATGCAAGCCTGATATGAATAAGCCTGTGCAGTTATATATTGGAAATCTTTGGGGTGGGTGTCTTTTTAACTCTCTCGCGCCATTGTCGGTTGGTCGATGAGTGATCGGCCCTCAAGTCAACTCGTCATAGATGCATTATCAATGGCATACCAATCGAGGAATGAGCCTAGCGGGACATTAGTGCATTCAGACCAAGGCTGCCAATACACAGCGGCAAGTTATCGAGCGAAGTTAGCGGAACAGAATATGATTTGCAGCATGAGCGGAAAGGGAAAGTGTCACGATAATGCAGTAGCAGAAAGTTTCTTTCACACATTGAAGAACGAGCTTGTATACGATGCCAGGTTTCGTACACGTGCAGAGGCAAGGCAGTCAATTTTTAAATACATCGAACTGTTCTATAACCGAAAACGAAAACACTCATATTTAAACTATAAACCACCACTTGAATATGAGAGGATTCATGCTGTGGCTTAAATAGAGTGTCCGATAGTATAGGGGAACTTCAGACTGTCCCGGTTTTTTCTCCTGTTTATTTTACTTCCCTTAACTCCGCGCTGAATCGTTGCTTGGCCATTGGTGTACCGGATTATTACCTCTTCCAGCTGGATAAGTGCCTTAATGATGCCTTTCACGGTTTATTCTTGGTATTTCGTGCTTTTCTCAGTGTACTGTTTGCTTGGCTTGTTAGTTCACTAAGAAATTTCTACCTCTTCTGCTTTATCAGCTTGGAGGTTAGAAAAGTGGCGCTCAAATATTATTAGAGATGTTGTAATTTCAGGGTCTCCTAACCTTAATTCTGCATCCTTTAACCTTGTCATGGCATCGTCAAATACACTTGAGTTACTTGTTTTTCTAAATATATGTAAACCAACATCACAATAAGTTTTTAGTATATTTTTATTATTGCTATATCGATCTATTGCCTTGATGGATTTTTTTCTGGCATCTTCTAGAATGGCGATGCGATCTTCATCAAGTATTCCAACTGTTCGTTCAGCCCTTGCTATTAGTAATATAATTTTGAACCTCTCAATAGGTCCCTCTGTATTAAAGTCATTTTCAAATAAACGTATTTCTGTTTCTGCTTTTTCTAGTTCATTAATATCAATTAAATAACGTATTAATCGGTGCCTAGGAATGCGCTCGCCAGGTACTTTTGAAATTATTTTCCTCAGTAATTTGTTTCGCACATGTTTGTCTGGAAAGCGACTAATACCTGAGTCGAAAGAGCATAATTGTTTAACTGTTCGGATCTCAATGTCATAAGTTGGTATTATGTTGTCAATGATGGTTTCAAATAGTTTATAATACTCGTCTTCATCGGTCATTTTATATTTTGTTATAATGTCAGTAATTACTGGATGTCTTCCCTTCCATCCATATATACCCTCTCGTTCGTTTATTGTGTATTCATGAATTATGTCAATTAAATTAACCAAAGAAGCGGAAATGGCTTCGGCTGAGATTCCTAAAAGTCGAATTACTAACTGCCTATGGACGTTTACTCCAGCACTTTCCATTGCGGAAACAATTCTGTAAATTTCCCGCAAATTAGTGTCTAATTCAGCATATTCTCTTAGAACAATGTCATCAAATTGTTCTGAAGCAAAAATATTTTTTAGACAAACAAAGGTGTCTGACTCGCACTTTACAGTGAGTCTTCTTTTCCTCTCGGATCTTGAAAATCCAGAAAAGCTATTTTCAATTAAAGGTTGCAAATCTGGATGTGTGTCAACTAGAGATAATAGCCCATCAATTTCTGCTGCATCCAGCTTTCTGAGTACGAACTCTTTTCCTTTATTGAATAGATTCGGTGTTTTGATTCGCGGATGCCAATGGTTGCGAGATGAAGTTAGGAGTAATTTTAGATTGAAATTTTCGTCTATAGATAATAAATCAATTAGATTGTTGATTTCGTATAAATGATTATGTGCATCATCAATAAAAATGATGCCCATCTCCTTTTTATCTTGGAGCTCCTTCGCTACGGCTCTCCATTCATCAAAAAGTAGTTTATGATTAGGTTTGTGTTCCCAGCAATGGAAGCCCTTACTTTTGAATCTCAGCAAGGTTTTTCGGGCTGTTGTACTTTTACCCATACCACTTGCGCCAAGTAAGCAGGCGGTCAGCATGTTTTCTTTCTGGATATGAGATTCTAAATCTTTAATAATGGTTCTATCAAAGGTTAATTTTGCTTGGATGTCGGAGTACGTAGCCGGCCAGCCTTGGAACATTGCGCTTACATTTTTTTCAATATTTTTAAGTTCATCCTCAACTTTTAATGTTAATGATTGTAAAATACTTTGATTGTCTAGTGGATCACCAGTTGACAAGTAAACTATTGGGTCTGGAGTGTTTTTTTTCTGAAATTCAATAAAAAAATCATCAACACTTCCAAAGGCAACTTGTATACCTCTTTTTTCAAATAGAGATGCTCTATTTTCATCCTCGGTATATAAGACTAATTTTATTGATGCGGGTGAATGAGATTTATTGTTTATCGATACAGCCCGACTAACAATGTCTTTAATGTGTTGGTCCGCTAAAGAATAACCTATGATTATAATGTTTCCACCACTGAGGTCATTTTTAAATGAATCCCAGAGGGTTTCACGGTACTCGGATGTGTTGTCATAGTCAGATTCGGATATAATAATTCTACTTTGATAGCCATCAGATAGATCCTTGCTGATGCATCCATGTAGTTTGTATAACTTGGTTATTCCTGGATACCTCTGTTCTCTGAAATCATAATTCGTTGTTATTACAGGTAAGTCCTTTCCTTTTCTTGCATAAGCCTGTTCAATGAGTGTGTCATAGTTTGTAGTGTATATATTTTTCCAATTATAAAGTGGCAAATTCAATAAAGAGCCCGTAACGTTAGTGCTATTAAATAAAGACCTTAAGCACTTAACTAATTCAGAACGGGATCTTTGTTCCTCAGCAATACTTGTAATCTCTGTTAGTGAATAGCTGTTAGCATCTATTTTAAATTTTTTGCCAATTCTATCAATTAACTTAGACACGCTAGGTGCGCCAGATGGAATTGATGAGCCTGAGCCAAAGAACAATATTGTATTCTCGGGTACAATTTCTTCGACCAATGCTGATAATGATATACTCATCCCTATCCTTTCATTAAATGATTAAAGTGATAATCTACATATGACGCTGCCGACCAGTATTCCAATGTAAATAACATTGGTGGAAATTCTCTCTGGAAGTGGAAAGAGAGCAGTAAAAACGAAAAGCCAGGCAATGGCGCAAAGCGCCAAAGCCCGCCCGCAAGCGCGGGAAGTGAGGAGAGGAATAAAACCCTTTTCAGGTATGCCGAAGCGTATGCCCCGGCAAACGTCCCATTTGTAGCGATACGTTTTCTTTCCATTGATCAATTGTCTTGGTGGTCAATTGGGTCCGTCCACAAACCGGACATTCGTACCTCGATTGTTCGGTGTGCCCTTCCTGCTGGGTTTCGAGTTCGGCCATGAGAGAAGCGCAATGTGAACAGTGCATTTTGTTTACCCCTTGTTGCAGCTCTTCAGTTCAGTCCCATTTCAACGCGCCGCCGGTCTGGTATTCGGTGACACGGGTTTCAAAAAAGTTTTTCTCTTTCCGCAGGTTCGCCTGTTCATCCAACCAGGGCAGGGTCGCTTCCGCACCGGGGAAGGGTTCCTCGATGCCGAGTTGTCTGGCACGGCGGTTGGCGGTGAAACGGAACTGGCCGATGTGATCCTCTTTGGAGTAACCCAGGATCGGGTCGCGCAGGATGTAGCTGGCGTAACCGATCTCGGCGGCTTCCGCTTCATCCCACATCTCGCGCATCGCCTGTGGGTCGAGGGTGATGTTCTCTTCGAGAATGATCTGTTTCACCACGCGGATGCCGAAGGAGGCGTGCATCACTTCATCACGCATGATGTATTGCAGTTGTTCGGCGGTGCCTTTCATCAGGCCGCGACGCTGCAGAGCGAAGATCGGGCTGAAGCCGTTGTAGAACCAGCAGCCTTCGAAGATGGCGGCGAAGTAGATGTAGGCCATGACGAAGTTCTGTAACTCATTCGGATCGCGCAGGTTGATGTCGGCGCGCAGGATCGAGGAGAGGCGTCGGTTGGTGATCTGGATCTTTTTGTTGATCTCCGGAACCACCCGATAGCGGTTGTAGATCTCTCCCTGGTCGAGGCCGATGGTCTCGATGCAGTGCTGGTAGGTCCAGGTGTGCAGCGACTCTTCATAGACCTGACGGGCCTGGTAGATCTGCAGCTCGGGGGCGGACATCTTCTCCATCACCGCCAGGCCGATATTGCGCATCGCCAGGATGTCGGAGGTGGTCAGGTAGGAGAGCACGTTCTCATAGACGTGACGCTCTTCCAGGGTCAGCTTGTGCTGATAGTCGTGGACGTCCTGGGCCATGTTGATGTCCAGCGGGGTCCAGTGGTTCTTGTTGGCGTTGAGGAAGTACTCCCAAGCCCAGGGGTACTTGAAGGGGGCCAGCTGGTTGATGTCGGTCATGCCGTTGATGACCCGCTTGTCATCCGGATTGACCGGTTCCATGGAGGTGACTTCCGTGATTTCCGGCTCGAGCTGCTCTTCGATCTGTAACGCACGGGCCGCCTCTTCCACCACGTGAGGATGGGCCGCTGTGGTCTCTTTTACCGCCGGGGCAGGGGCGGCTTCCTGAAGCTTTGGCTTGGCGAGTGGATCATCCCAATTCAGCATCTCTTATTCCTCTTTATATTCTGGTTCGCTTGGTGGTTCAGCTCATCGCCTATTGGCAGGCTTCACAGTCCGGGTCGAGTATCGAGCAGGCCTTGGGGGATTCGCCGCCGTTGCTGCCGATCAGGTCGACTGAGTTGCTGCCGCTGTTCTCCTGCACTGAGGTCTTCTCCGCACCGGTGGCGCCCATGGAGCGCAGGTAGTAGGTGGTCTTCAGGCCCCGCACCCAGGCCAGCTTGTAGAGATTGTCGAGCTTTTTGCCCGAGGGCTCGGCCATGTAGAGGTTGAGGGACTGGCCCTGGTCGATCCACTTCTGACGACGGGAGCCGGCTTCCACCAGCCAGCGTGGGTCGATTTCGAACGCGGTGGCGTAGATCGCTTTCAGCTCCGCCGGGATGCGGTCGATGGGCTGCAGGGAGCCGTCGTAGTATTTCAGGTCGTTGATCATCACTTCGTCCCACAGGCCGAGCTTTTTCAGGTCGTGGACCATGTAGGGATTGACCACGGTGAACTCACCGGAGAGGTTCGATTTGACGAACAGGTTCTGGTAGGTGGGTTCGATCGACTGGCTCACCCCACAGATGTTGGAGATGGTGGCGGTGGGGGCGATCGCCATGGTGTTGGAGTTGCGCATGCCCTGATCCAGCACCTTCTCCCGCAGGGCGGCCCAATCCAGGGTGTGGCTCTCGTCCACCTGCAGGTAGTCGCCACGCTCTGCTTTCAAAAGCTTGAGGGAGTCGATGGGCAGGATGCCCTGGCTCCACAGAGAGCCTTCATAGGTGGAGTAGCGGCCACGCTCTTCCGCCAGATCCGATGAGGCCTGGATGGCGTAGTAGCTGACGGCTTCCATGGACTGGTCGGCGAAGCCGAGGGCCTCTTCCGAGGTGTAGGCGAGACGCTGTTTATAGAGGGCGTCCTGGAAGCCCATGATACCCAGGCCCACCGGACGGTGACGCAGGTTGGAGTTTCTCGCCTGGGGCACGCTGTAGTAGTTGTAGTCGATGACATTGTCGAGCATGCGCATCGCGGTGGTCACCGTCTTCTCCAGCTTGGCCATGTCCAGGCCGTCTTCGGTGGTGTGGGCTGTCAGGTTGACCGAGCCCAGGTTACACACCGCGATCTCCTGATCGTTGGTGTGCAGGGTGATTTCGGTACAGAGGTTGGAGCTGTGAACCACACCCATGTGCTGGTTGCTGTAACGCAGGTTGCAGGGATCCTTGAAGGTGATCCAGGGGTGGCCCGTCTCGAACAGCAGGCCGAGCATCTTGCGCCACAGATCCATCGCGCTGACGGTTTTGTAGATGTCCAGCTCGCCCCGCGCCGCCTTCTCTTCGTAGGCGGTATAGGCCTGTTCGAAGGCCTTGCCGGTGAGGTCATGCAGGTCGGGGGTCTCGTTGGGGGAGAAGAGGGTCCACTCCTTCTCTTCGGCGACCCGCTTCATGAACAGATCGGGAATCCAGTTGGCGGTGTTCATGTCGTGGGTACGACGGCGCTCGTCACCGGTGTTCTTGCGCAGCTCGATGAACTCCTCGATGTCGATGTGCCAGGTCTCCAGATAGGCGCAGACCGCGCCTTTGCGTTTGCCGCCCTGGTTGACCGCCACCGCGGTGTCGTTGGCCACCTTGAGGAAGGGAACCACACCCTGGGATTTGCCGTTGGTGCCTTTGATGTGGGCGCCGAGACCGCGAACCCGGGTCCAGTCGTTGCCCAGGCCGCCGGCAAACTTGGAGAGCAGGGCGTTGTCCTTGATGCTGCTGTAGATGCCGTCCAGATCGTCGGCGACGGTGGTCAGGTAGCAGCTGGAGAGCTGGGGACGCAGGGTGCCGGAGTTGAACAGGGTTGGGGTCGAGCTCATGAAATCGAACGAGGAGAGCAGGTTGTAGAACTCGATGGCGCGGCCTTCCCGGTCGATCTCATTGATCGCCAGACCCATCGCGACGCGCATGAAGAAGGCTTGTGGCAGCTCGAAACGGGTGCCGCTCTCACTGTGGATGAAGTAGCGGTCGTAGAGGGTCTGCAGGCCCAGGTAGGTGAACTGCAGATCCCGCTCCGGTTTGATGGCGCTGATCAGGCGGTCCAGGTCGTATTGACCGAGACGGGTGTCGAGCAGCTCCAGATCCTCCGCCTGTTTGATATAGCGTTTGAAGTAGTCGCCGTAGAGACCGGCCATGTCGGCCTGGGTGTTGACCGGGGCGTGGATATCGAGGAAGCCGAGGGCCTCCCGGCGCAGGATATCGAGCAGCAGTCGGGCAGCGACCTGGGAGTAGTTGGGCTCCTGATCGATCAGGGTGCGGGCGCTCATCACCAGGGTCTGGGAGACGTCGCTCTCCTTGACGCCATCGAACAGGTTGCGGCAGGCATCCTGCAGGATGCGTGGGGCGTCCACTTCCTCGAAGCCGTTGCAGGCCTCTTCCACCAGGGCGTGCAGTCGCTCCACATCCAAGGGACGCTGGCTGCCGTCTTCCAGGGTGACATTGACCCGGTGCTCTTCCGGGATGCCTTCGGTCTCGGCCCGCTTGGCGGCCTCTTCCTGGCGCTTCAGATTCTGACGTTCACGATAGAGGACGTAAGCGCGCGCCGCCTTGTGTTCCCCGGAGCGCATCAGGCAGAGTTCGACCTGATCCTGAATATCCTCGATGTGGACAGTACCGTTGTCCGCCATGCGGCGGGTCAGGGCGCTGACCACCTGGTCGGTCAGATCCTTTACGGTGTCATGGACCCGGCTCGACGCGGCCGCGCTGCCACCTTCCACCGCAAGAAAGGCTTTGGTCATGGCGACGCTGATCTTGCTTGGATCGAAGTTGGTGACCTTGCCGTTACGACGAATCACCTGGATGCCGCTACTGGCGGTGGATTGACTCTGGCCTGTCGGTTGGTGCATCTCAGGTGGTTGGGGCACTGCAACGGTTACGTCGCTATCGGCTACTGGTGTCGCCATGTCATCTCCTAATTGTTTTTCGTTGGCGGTCATCGTCGTACGGGATGGCCGGGCCGGGGCCTAACGCTTTAAATCTTGTGGTAATTCTGTTGGTCGTGCTTGCCGGCAGATCGTTGTCCGCCGTTTCTATGCAGGTTTACAACCCTGCAGGCCGGATTTGGTTGCCGGTCTTATTGTCTGGCTGGTGAATTCAGGATGGTGAATTTCAAAACCAGTAAACACAATATATATCGTATCTGACGGATGTCAACCACAACATCTTGTGCATTACCTTGTGGAAAAACGTCGCCAATCTGTGTGCTGTTTGTGGATAACTTCTGGATAGAAGTTCGCTTTTCACGGCAAATCATTGGCTTATGATGATGTTTAATTTTTATCCCCAGCCTGGTGTTGAGGTGGAATGGTTGGGGCTCCTTGGGGCGTGATCCGTTTTCCCGGCCATTTCAGGGAATTAGTTTCCTGTCAGGAGGCTTGCCGGTATTCCCGGTGGTGTCATGATGAGGGTGGTTTTGGGGGAGAATATTCCCAATGATCAGCCGCTTGGCGATAAAACTATTGGCATAGCTCATGAGAATGCGTATGGTTGGGTTCTGGGGTAAACCCGGAAGAATAATGATTAATTAACCGAAGATGAGGAGTTGTTTCGATGCTGGTAAGCGAAATAATGTCAAAATCACCGAAAACGGTGACTCCAGACACGAAGCTGCTGGATGTGGTCTCGCTGATGTGCCTGTTCCGTTATAGCGGTCTTCCAGTGGTGACCGATGGCAAGCTGTCCGGGATTATTGCTGAAAAGGATGTTCTGCACAGAATGTTTCCCACCCTTGAAGAGGTGATGGATGGGCTCTCATCACCCGATTACGACGATATGATGAAGCAGTACAAGGATGTGGTGAACCTGCAGGTCTCCGATGTGATGTCTTCCAATGTCGTCACCGTGAGTCCCGATATGCATATCCTGAAAGCGGCCACGGTGATGGTGCGGCATAAGTTCCGTCGTATTCCTGTGGCGGATGCCGGTCAGTTGGTTGGTATGTTGAGTCTTGGTGATATCCATAAGGCGATCTTCCAGAGCAATCTGGCGCACACAATATGATTCAGAATTAGTTTCAGATCGACATCGGCCAGTAGCGATGAAAACCCGTGCCTGATGTGCTCGGGTTTTTTTATTGGCAGTACGGTTCAGCTGCGCGGCATTTTAGTAATCCAATCAGTCTGGGATTTCTTTCAGGCAATAAAAAACCGGCATCAAGGCCGGTTGCAAAGGCTGTGCCCCGTACCCTTACGGGTACGGATTTATTATTATTGTTGTTGTATTCGCTTCAGAACTCGCCGGTTGCTCCAGCCACCATCACATCCAGCATGGCCTGATTGACTCGAATCGCAATTTCGGTCAGATCCGGTGGCAGCAGAGCGCTGTTGATCAGCATATCCAGATTCAGCATCATCAGCCACAGTTGTCCTTTCTTATCCTCCACCATGGCGATACGGCAGGGCATGTAGGCGGCATAGATCGGATCGTGCAGAATCATCTGTCTGGCATCTTCCGGGTTACAGAACTGGAAAATGTCCAGGTAGGGGGTTTTCAGTCCACGCGCTTCAAGCTCCTTCGAGACCTGTTGGCGGGCAACGAACTTCAAATTGATTTCGGCGGCTCTGGACATCAGCGCCTGTACCGCATCCTCTTTGGTAATGCCATCTTTAACGCTCATCTGCACCACGGTCTGATTGATATCCGTGATGTTGATTTCAGGTTGATCGCCGGCAACTACCGTGCTCAGAAAGGCCAGATTGACCAGCAGAGCAAATCCCACCGCTTTGAGTGATTTCATAGGGTTCTCCCAGTTATATTCTTTAATCTGCGTTATGTAGTTGGTGCCCAATTATTTTTTGTTGTTGGGCGCCAGTGAAGAGACGTAGGAGAGCAGTGCTTCGATCTCTTTGTCAGACAGATTGTCGAAGGTATCATCTTCCGGATCGTCGTCGTGTACCCGTTTATCCCATTGAAACATCTTGATCTGGCGGAACAGGTAGCGGGGGTATTGCAGCGCCAGGGCCGGGATACCCTTACGGGATTTGCCCATGCCGTTTTTCCGGTGACAGCTTTTACAGTCTCCCTCATAGAGTTCCCTGCCAAGTGCAACATCTCCATTCCATAGCGGGATATGATTCAACACAGGATTGATCTTATCAAGATTGATACTTTCGTAATAGGCGGCGACATCGTCGATATCATCTTCGCTCAATGAGTGCAGGGAAGAGGTGATGACCATCCGGGGATTGATGCGATCTTCATTGATGTAGGCTTCTATCTGTTTGATCATATAGCCGGCCGGGGTGCCTGCCAGTCGAGGTGAGGCTGGGCCGGGTGTTCCCTGGCCGTAATGTCCATGGCAGAGTGCACAGCTTCTGGCCTGCTTCTTGCCGTTCTCCAGATCAATTGCATGGGATGCAAATGGGGTTATGAGCAATAAAATTAGGGGTAATAGTAGCCTGTTCATTTTTATCGGCACCTGTATTGTTTGGTCGTTATTTTGAGGGAGGGAATTGCTTGGCAAATCCCAAACATTCTAACCTTAGCCGGAAATAAAAATTCCCCGGCTTAAACTGTGTGAATGTCAGTTGTTTCAGTCTTCTTATTCTGTTTTGGCAAACTGCGGCCCCCTATACTTGAGGTTGTGTTGTTTTCTTTATTGTGCCGCGGCATATGCCTCGCTATATTAAACACTGAGAAGGTTAAATTGGATATGGCTGTGCGCAATAAAATTGTTTATCACGTTATAAATAGATGTGAAAGACCTTGGTAACTGCGAGTAGGATCTAAGCAGTCGCGTGCAAGCGAATGTGAATCAGGAGTTTCAATGAGAAAGTTTATTTTAGTCGCTTCGCTGGTCAGCCTGTTAACGCCGGCACTGGGCGTGGCTCAGCCTGCTGACGACGCATTGCGTGAGTATGAGCAGGCGATGAATCTCACCCCGAACCTGGCGAATGGCAAAAAGGTCTACAAGATCTGTGCGGTCTGCCATACGCCGGAAGGCTGGGGGCTGGAGAGTGGCGCCTATCCTCAGGTGGCGGGTCAGCTGTCAACCGTATTGATCAAACAGTTGGCAGACATACGCGCAAGAAACCGCGACAATCCGACCATGCTGCCCTTTACCTCGCCACAGTTGCTTGGGGGCGCTCAGGAGATTGCAGACGTGGCGGCCTATATCTCCCAGTTGCCGATGAGCCCACACAATGGGGTTGGTCCGGGAGTGGATCTTGCGTTGGGTGAACACCTCTATAAAGACAACTGTGTTGAATGTCATGGCGAGCATGGTGAGGGTATCCTGGACGACCATATCCCCTTGATCTACGGTCAGCACTATCGCTACCTGTTGCGACAGTTCGAGTGGATTAAAAATGAGCGTCGGCGTAATGCGGACAAGAAGATGGTCAAACAGATCCACGGCTTCACGCATCGGGATATTCGTGCGGTACTCGATTATGTATCACGCATCAAACCACCAAAAGAGAAACTGGCTGAACCGGGATGGCACAATCCGGATTTTCCAAAGTTCGCCAGACCGCCGAACCTCCATTCAGGAGCAGGCTATAGCATCGATAAGCGTCCAGCAAGGCCAACACGACCCTAGTGGTCTGAGAGCTTCAGATTGGAATTGTCTTAATCTCGCCGGAGGGTGGCATGACAAATTGTCACCTTTCGTGGTTATCAGCCATGACATCGGCGTTGTGAATTCACTGGCTTGATGAGGCGAAAAAAAAAGCGGGGCAATGCCCCGCTTTTTTATTTGGAATCGATCCCTGATTCCGTGCTGGATTACATGAAAATATCAGCCGTGATATTGTCGAACCAGCTGTAGGCATAGGCTACTTCACGCGCCCGCATCTCTGGGGTAGCGTCGGTTGGGGTCAGACCACCGGAAACCTTGGTGATCTTGGAACCGTCTTCTGCCAGTTTGTAGACGGCGGCAACGGAGATGCCCCAGTCTTTGCCGATGATGGAGTAGCAGGTGTTGACGTAAGCCGGTGTACCTGGCTCCTGACCATTCAGCAGAGCAGCAACGCTGGCTGCGCAGACTTTGGCTTCAGAGTTGGCGGCATATCCGGATTTCGGCATACCTTTCGCGATGGACGCGTCACCAATCACGTGGATGTTCTTGTGAATGGTGGACTCGAAGGTGTGCAGATCGATCGGGCACCAGCCACTGTCATTGGTCAAACCAGCTGCAAAGGCGATCTTGCCCGCTTTTTGGTTTGGAATGACGTTCAGTACATCGGCCTTGATGGTGTCGTCGAAACCGGTGGTCACACTCATTGCGCCGGCATCCACTTTAACAACCGCGTTGTCATTGGAACCCTGAGCACTGCCGCGCCATTCGATCATGGAGTTGTCGGTCTCATAGCCATAGAGTGCTTTCCAGCCCTGGGTAAAGAGACCCATCTTGGAGAACTTTGGCTTGGGATCGAGGATGATGATCTTCGACTTAGGCTTGTGCTGTTTCAGATAGTGAGCGATCTGAGAAGCACGCTCGTAAGGTCCTGGAGGACAGCGGAATGGGTTGCCTGGAGGGGCAATCACGACGGTACCGCCATCTTTCATAGCCTCAAGTTGCTTGCGCAGGGTTACGGTCTGTGAACCCGCTTTCCAAGCATGAGTTATGGTCTCTGCAACTTTGGCATCGTAGCCTTCCAGAGTCTCCCATTTGAAGTCGATACCTGGGGCAACGATACAACGGTCGTAGTTGAAACTCTGACCGCCTTTAGTTTTAACGGTTTTGGCTTTGGCATCGATGGCGGTTACCACATCATGGACCACTTTGACACCGTGCTTGCCGAGGCCGCTGTAACCGAACTTGATGGAGTTGATACTACGGTCGCCGCTCAGTACTTCATTGGACAGGTAGCAAGTGTAGTAGTCCTTGTTGGCTTCGATCAGGGTAACTTCGATGGTCGGATCGGCCATACGCAGGTATTTGGCAGCGGTTGCACCACCGGTACCACCACCGACGACCACGACTTTCTTGGAAGCGCCGAGGGCAATATAGGGAGTCCCCATCATGCCGACAGCAGTTGCTGCGCCTGCGCCTTTAACAAAACCTCTTCGGGTAATCTTCATGTTTCTCATTCCCCTCTTATTTTTGGCCTGACGCGTAGAAGTGGTTCAGAGCGTCGAGTCCAGCGTCGCCCTCTTTCTTCAGCAGTTGATTAACCTTCTTCTTCATCTTCTTGGTCATCTCACGATCACCAGATTTGAAGTCGGCCATGGTGTACTCCAGATAGGGAACTAACTGACCCATCAGAATGCCGGAGTCATCATCGGGAGAGGTGGCGTTGTCCGCATGACACTTTTCACAATATTTGTCATGCAGCTTGGCGCCTTTTTTGGCTTTAGCGGGATCAAAATCCTGCTTGGCCATAACAAAGGGCTGTTTACTGAAGAATTCACCCATCGCCTTGATCTCGTCATCGGTATAGCCTTTGGCGATACGGGTCATGATGGTGGATTTGATGTCACCAGCCTTGAAGCCTTGCATGACTTCTTCGAAGTAGACGGCGGAGATTCCACCGATACTGGGCGAGGCTGGGCCGATGCTGGCACCGTTGGTACCATGGCAGCCGGCGCAGGTGTTAGCCAGCATGGCTGCACTGGCACCCGACATCAGGGGTTTGTCAGCAGCGAAAGCCGCAGATGAGGCACTGAGGGCCAGTGCGCCGATCAGGGCTCTCTTGAGATTGTTGTACGCCATGTTACCTCCTTTGGTATTTAAACAGGCTTACATTAGTTACAACAGGGAACATGACGAACCCTGTCACACGAACCGGAGCAGTAAATTAGGACTGATCCTGTTGCGTTCAGCTTGGGAGGAGGCGTTATTGCTCGTTTATAAGCCGTCTTTTTTAACAAAGACGTGCCGGTCTCCACCCAGGCTTATGCTCTTTTTATTTTAAAAGGCCTGAAACTTTGTTGTGTTTCTTTTTAACCGCAATATCGGCTGCGGTATGACCCTCGTTGTCTTTATTCGATTTGTCTGCATTGTGCTGCAACAGCAGCATGATAATCTCTTCCGAGCCGGTACGGGCCGCTTCCATCAGTGGTGTGACACCATCATTGTCGGCCAGATTGACATCGGCGCCGGCTTCCAGCAGCAGTTTTGCGCTCTCCAGCTCATCCTGGCCTACCGCCCAGATCAATGCTGTTGCGCCGTCATTATCCTGCATATTGAAATCGGCTTTGTAGGAGAGCAGGGTGTTAATCGTCTCCACATGACCCTGGTCAGCCGCCAGGATCAAAGCGGTGGAGCCGTTTTTATCCCGGCTGTTTAAATCTGCATGGTGCTTGGCCAGCATGGCGACCGTCTCTGCATGGCCTTTTTCCGCAGCCATCATCAGCGCATTATGTCCATGCTTGTCGGAAGCTTTGGGGTCGGCGCCTTTGAATAACAGTTGCTCAACCATATCGGTGATGCCGTAGCGTGCGGCAATCATCAGGGCGTCCCATCCGGCACGGGTTCGGTCGTGCAGATTGGCGCCCCGCTCCAGCAGCATGGCGGAGAGCGCCGGGTGGCCGTTCTCTGCAGCAAAGGTCAGTGCGCTGCATCCGGCGACTGTGCGGGCATTTACGTTGGCGCCCCGGTTCAACAGGATGACAACGGTTTCAAAATTGTTGTTCTCTACAGCAATCATCAGAGCGTTTTTGCCGAATTTATTCGCGCTGTCAGGCGAAACGCCCTTATCCAGAAGCTGGGTGATGGTTTCCACATCACCAACATCCGCTGCAAGCCGCAGTTCCCTCTCATCTTCAGCGCTTCCCGCCATAACATGAGCGGACAGCAGCATTGTGAGTGTGGCAATTAACAGTCTGGTTGTTTTCATGAATTATCTACAAACCCTGTTATAAAAAATCGGTTGTGTCAGATAGCGACAATCATGGTGTGTCCGGTTCTTCGGGCTCGTCCGGCTCCTCGTGTGCGACACCGGCATGACAATCGATACATGCCTTTCCTTCATCCATGGCTTTGGGGTGTCGTTTACGGGCACTGCGATCCTGTTCGCTCAGATCCATATTTTCAAACTCGTGGCACGAGCGACACTCTCTGGAATTCGAAGCACGCATTTTGTCCCATACCCGGTTGGCCATATCCCAACGGTGGGCCTCGTACTTCTCTTTGGTATCAATGGTGCCCATGATCTCGTGGTAGACATCTTTGGCGGCCATCACTTTGGCGATCATCTTGGGAATAAAAGGCTTGGGAACATGGCAGTCCGCACAAGTTGCCTGGACGCCTGAAGCGTTCTTATAGTGCAACGTCTCTTTGTACTCCTCCAGATTAACCTTCATGGAGTGACAGGAGGTGCAGAATTCCATTTCATTGGTATAGGCCATGCCCATGCTGAACAGCCCGGAAAAGATGATGCCGGCAACAAAGATGATGCCAACCAGTATCAAAGATATCTTGCCTGCGGACTGTTTCGCCGCGCGCTCTCTGAACATACTCCACCCTCTGTGTCGGAAAAGTTTTCCTTTTCCTTGTCGTTTGTTTGTTGTCCCCCCTATGTCCATACAGGTAGAGGCATTTTTCTTGACTGTGGGATGTTACGTCAACTCGGTATTCAATGCAAAATATACTCTGTAAACAAACTCATATGACTGTATTAGTAGAAACTAATCAGTTACCCGGTAACGATGCTCCGGTATTCTGACCATCAGATGGTCGGCAAGTTTGCCATTTATGATCGGTCTTGCCTAATGTTGACAGTCTTTTAATTAACACTCTTTGCTTGTCTGGCGCACTGTTGAGGGAGTGAAGGGTGGTTCTGATCTGGTGGGGAATGCCGCTTTCGATCAACATCTCAGCACACTGCCAGGCGGCGCTGCCGCTTTTCGAACTGCCGGTCAGCGCTGCATAGTCTTCAGCCAGCGCCTTGATATCGAGGCCAACCCAATCCACAAGGGGCAGTAGTGCGGCAAACCGCTCCGGATAAGGGCCGGCAGTGTGTAGACCAACCAGAAAGCCCATTTTTTTTATCGTATTTACCGCTGCAGGTAGTGCGCTTTGAAGCGTTGGCTCACCGCCGCTGAACACCACCGCATCGAGGAGTCCTTGCCGCTGATCCAGAAATGACACGATCTCATGCCAGGGGACAGGGGTTGTTGCCTCGCTCGGTATTAGTTCAGGATTGTGACAGTAGTCACATTTTAAAGGACAGCCCTGACAGTAGATCACCGCTGACAAATGGTCAGGGTAGTCGATCGTGGTCAGTGGCGTGACCCCTCCCACCCGCAGTTCTGAGGGATCTGTTGGTTTCGGGAAGGGATTGAGCATCGCCTGTCAGGGGTGCGGTGTGGACCGATCGGTTTTACGGGGTGCCGGTTCCCGGTAGCAGAGACGTTCCGCCTGCTCCGCCTGTTTACCTGGATTGAACGCGGAGATCGGGCGGTGATAACCCATCACCCGAGTCCAGACTTCGCAACGGGTGCGCTCTTCATCATTCAGTTCAATTATTTTGTTCATTGAGTTGCTCCTGTAATTTCTGTTCACGTAAGCGTTGGTCGCATTCCGGGCAGAACTCATGTTCACCACTCAGGTAGCCGTGAACAGGACATATGGAAAAGGTTGGGGTGATGGTCAGATAGGGGAGACGAAAGCTCTCCAGGGATCGTTTGACCAGGTTCCTGCAGGCCTGGGTGCTGCTGATGCGTTCATTCATATAGAGGTGGAGTACGGTCCCACCGGTATATTTGCACTGCAGGGACTCTTGATGTTGCAAGGCGGCAAACGGATCCTCGGTATAGCCGACCGGCAGTTGGGATGAGTTGGTGTAGTAGGGAGTCTGCGGGGTGCCGGCCTGCAGAATTTCAGGAAACCGCTGGCGGTCAATCTTGGCAAAGCGATAGGTGGCGCCTTCGGCCGGGGTCGCCTCCAGATTGTAGAGATGATCGCTCTGCTCCTGGAAGCTCACCATCCTCTTGCGGATATGGTCGAGAAACCGTTCAGCCAGTGCCTTGCCTTCCGGGTCGGCGATATCCCAACGATCAGCGCTGAAGTTGCGGATCATCTCATTGACGCCGTTGATGCCGATTGTGGAGAAGTGGTTGCGCAGGGTGCCCAGGTACCTTTTTGTATAGGGGAAGAGGCCGGCGTCCATGTGGCGCTGGATAACCTTTCTTTTGATTTCCAAGCTGTTACGGGCCAGGCGCAGAAGATCGTCTGCCGCTTTCAGCAGCCCTGCTTCATTCTCTGTAAATTGATGGCCGAGACGGGCGCAGTTGAGGGTGACTACACCAATGGAACCGGTCTGCTCGGCCGATCCGAACAGGCCGTTGCCCCGTTTCAGCAGCTCCCGCAGATCGAGTTGCAGCCGGCAACACATGGAGCGCACCTGGTGCGGGCTCAGTTCTGAATTAAGGAAATTCTGGAAATAGGGCAGGCCATACTTGGCGGTCATGCGGAACAGACGTTCGGCATTCTCACTCTCCCAGGGGAAATCGGCGGTGATGTTGTAGGTGGGGATAGGGAAGGTGAAGACCCGGCCTTTGGCATCCCCCTCGGTCATTACCTCGATATAGGCGCGATTGATCAGATCCATTTCGGCCTGCAGATCACCATATTGGAAGGGCATCTCCTCACGGTCGATCACAGGTACCTGCTGGCGCAGATCCTCCGGGCAGACCCAATCGAAGGTGAGGTTGGTGAACGGCGTCTGAGTGCCCCAGCGGGAGGGAACGTTGAGGTTGTAGATCAGCTCCTGGATGGCCTGTTTTATCTGCTCGTAACTGAGTTTGTCTTTGCGAATGAAGGGCGCCAGGTAGGTATCGAACGAGCTGAAGGCCTGGGCTCCGGCCCACTCGTTCTGCAGGGTCCCCAGGAAGTTGACGATCTGTCCGACAGCGCTGGAGAGATGTTTGGGGGGTGAGGACTCCACCTTGCCTGGAACTCCGTTGAGTCCCTCATGCAACAGGGTTCTCAGTGACCAGCCTGCACAGTAGCCGGCCAGCATATCCAGGTCATGAACGTGCAGAGCGCCGCTTCGATGGGCCTCGCCGATCTCCGGTGGATAGACGTGATTGAGCCAGTAGTTGGCGATCATCTTGCCGGATGTGTTGAGGATCAGACCGCCCAGGGAGTAGCCCTGGTTGGCATTGGCGCTGACCCGCCAGTCGTTACGCTGCAGATACTCGTTCACCGAGCTGGCGACATCGAGCAGGGTGCGACGATCCTGGCGCAGCTTCTTATGTTGTTCCCGGTAGACGATATAGGCCCGGGCCGTCTGCAGGTGGTTGGCGCTGATCAACACCTGTTCCACCACATCCTGTATCCGCTCGATGCCAGGGTTGCTCTGCCGATAGCCGGTGTGGGTCAGGACTTTTACCACCTGGGCGGTGATCAGGGTGGCCTCTTGATCACCAAATTCACCGCTGGCTTCGGCGGCCAGCAGGATAGCATTTTGTATTTTGGAGGGATCGAAATCCGCTTCACTGCCATCTCTTTTAACGATTTTGCTGGGTGTGCGGAGCCTCTGTCGCGCAATGGTGGCTTGCATCTCGTTAGTCCTCCGACCTTATTATCAATAAATATCTATATGTAGCGAGTGATTAATAATTCAAACACAATATATTGTGTTTTCAAGGTCAGTAATTGACTGATGTCAATTATCTGATGAAATCTCTGGCTGGCTGGAGTGATTGGTAAGAAGGGGGGAGCGGCAGCAGGGCTCTGCTGCCGGATTATCTGGTCGATATGGGTTTATAGGCCGTCCGCAACGAACGGATTGGTCTGGCGCTCCTCGCCAAAGGTGGAGTCGGGTCCATGACCGGGTATGAAGCGTACATCATCCCCCAAGGGCCAGAGCCTCTCTCTGATTGAGCTTAGCAGGGCCTGGTGGTCGCCCCGGGGAAAGTCGGTTCTGCCAATGGAGCCTTTAAACAGTACGTCGCCAACCTGGGCGATCCGGCTCTCCCGGTGAAAAAATATGATATGGCCAGGTGTATGGCCTGGGCAGTGGATGACTTCCAGCTTCTGATCCCCCAGGGAGACCTGATCCCCATGCTCCAGCCATTGATCCGGCGTACATTTTCTACCGTCGCCAAAACCGAACATGTCCGCCTGCTGGTCCATGTTGTCGAGCCAGAAGGCATCCTCCTTGTGCGGGCCCTGGATCGGTACTCCGAGCCGCTCCGCCAGCTCGACTGCGCCACCGGCATGATCCAGGTGGCCGTGGGTGAGCAGGATCATCTGTGGCTTCAGTTCGAGATCCTTAAGTATGGTCATCAGTCGCTGACTCTCCCCGCCCGGATCGATGATGGCGGCCGCGCGGGTGTTTTCACACCAGAACAGGGTGCAGTTTTGCTGGAAGGGGGTTACGGGGATGACTTTGTATTGCATCAACAGGTGGCCTCAACATCAGTGTTTGATCTTGTTCAGCAGGGTTTCGATCTGGGCGGTTTTTTTCGCGCCCAGAAGGATATCATCGATTACCCCGTCTTTTACCAGAACCAGCGTCGGTGTGGCGCGGATTTTATACGCTCTGGCTGCTTCCGGGTCGTTGCTGACGTTGATTTTGCTGATGTTCTCATGTTGTGTCGACAGATCATCGATAATCGGGGTCATCTGTTTGCAGGGTGGGCAGCTTTCAGTGTAGAAGTAGATCAGTCTACTCTCCGCTTCCCCGTTCTCCGAAGTCACTTTAACGCCAATCTGTCTTTTCGCGGACAGGTAGGTGAGCAGCGGTACCAGAATCAGATAGCTGGCAATCAGCAGAAGTATGATCATCACCCAGGACATGGGGTTATCTCCGGTGGTGTTTTTAGATTAGGTTGTTTTTTTCTTTGTCAGTTCTTAGGGCCTATTGGATTAGTGTTAACAGGCCCTAGTGTCAGCACAATACTTACGAGATGCTCAATTGCAAGCGCTGGGTTTTTTAGCGTGGCAAACTTTTGTCAAAACCCATCTGCCAACGCCTGCTACCCTTGAAGCCCTGAATCTAACCTATTAAGGTGTCGGATTAATATTGTGTCTGAAAACCCATACACCACAGGTAGATAACCCATCGATGGAACAGACAACGCTCTTTATTGTAGTCGGGGGATTGTTAGTCCTCACCCTGGTGCTGGCAAGCATCATTCAGCGTTATAACGATTTTGTTGAAGAGCGAAATCAGAAGGTGCAGCGAATCCTCAACCGGGTAACTGAAATCGAGGCGCTGATCGGGCGCATCCCCGGATTGCCCATACCTGCCGAAGCGGAAACCCTGCTGCGCCGGGACATTCATGCCCGTTTGCTGGCCCTGCAGCAGATGCATCCCAAGTATGAAGGCATCCGTCAGATGATCCAGGCGGCGGAGCAGGCGATCGGCCAGGTCAAGCCTGAGAGTGAGGAGCGTTTGCTCGATACCGCGCGACTGGAGCAGTTCTCCCGGCTGTCAAGCGAGATCAGCTGGTTGCTGAAAGAGAACCGGCTGTTGACCCCGGTTACCGACAGTGTACGGGAACAGTTGACGACAAAGCTGGAATTCAGGCGAGTCGAAACCGCCTACCATCACCACATTCGTCAGGCTGAGCGTCTGATAAAAGGTCAGCAGCTGCACCAGGCTCAATGGTACTGCAGCCAGATGAAGACCCTGATTGAACCCTGGTCCCATTCCAATAAACAGGCGGTCGGCTGGTACCAGGAGGTTCTCAAGGTCTGTAAGAAAGTCTCAAGTGGCTTGAAAGGTGAGGCTCAGTCGAAGGGCTCATCTTCGAGCTGATCGTTGTGGGGCTCTGAGATTCTGTGGTTCTCATCCAACCAGTCACCCAGATCAATCAGTCGACAGCGTTCACTGCAGAAGGGTTTCCACTTCGAGCGCTCTTCCCATAGGACCGATTTTCCGCAGTTCGGACAGGGGACTGTGGTCGGGGTGGTATTTTCCATCAGAAGATACAGGTGGTCAGTTGAAAGGGGATGTCCTGTTTGGATTGGGTCGGTTTTCCCGTGTCTATGGACTCCAGAAAGCGGATGCTGAAGCGGTGCTTATTGCCGCTGATCTCGGTGAAGACATTGGTGTTTCGCGGCAGGCTGACTCGCACCAGCTGGGCCGGTGACGAGGGTTCCAGACTTTTCTGGAAGAAACCCTGTTGGGCGGTCTCCTCGCTGGGTAGATTGCTGCCGCGAACCAGATTGAGTAGCAGAACTACCGCCTCACGGACCGGGTGCAGTTCATGCATCCATTCGCTCATTTGATCCTGACGTACTTCATGGGGCTGGTTGAGCCAGCGATGGTATTGCGGCAGATCGAAATTACAGCCTCCCCCGGGGATGCTGCTGCGTTGCACGATGGTGGTTAAAAACTCGTTGTTACGCAGATTGCGGGCGATCTGTCCATCCATACGATAGACCTGATGAATCGCCTGCTCCAGATCGTCCAGTACCAGTCCCAGAGCCTCCATGTTGACTCCGGGCTGTTGACGTACCCGCTCAAGATTACTGACATGACGCTCCAGCTCCTTGAGGATCTCGGTTTTGAGGTCAGAGCGGCCGAATACACTCATGATGCTCAACAGACCCTCGATCGCCGCTCGATTACTCCAGATATCGGCCAGTGGACGAAAGTGGTCCACCTGCATGAACAGGTGCTCTAATCGAAGAAAGGTACGGATCCTTTCATTCAGAGGATGTTCGTAGTGGATCTGGTCTGTCACGAGATTTAGTTCAACCCGTCAGGCGGAGTAAAGAGCGGCCTATTATGTCAGGGGTCGGGCCTGACTGCTAACACGATGGCTGTGGTAATGGGTGCGGCGGTTATCATTTTGTCAAAATCTCCCCAGCTCCAAAAGTTGAACAGCGCCATTGGATATATGTTAGGGCCTAATAACACGAATCCAATATGCCCTGTGCCTGAAAAAGAGCAAATCAAGCTGCAAGCTGCGTAGTTCGGTTGTTCCAAATGAGTGGCGAGCAACGGTTCGTGGCGCTTTTTCAGCTATAACACCCCAGATTGTATGAGACAGTATACTAGCGTATCAAAGGGTTTTTGGTGGGGAGGGCCCCACCCTACACTCTGAACTCAACAGTAGGGTGGGACCCTGCCCCACCAAATACTGGTTAAGTCAGCGCCATTCGGGGCTAGGTCTGTTTTTGCGCCCAGTGGCGTTATCATTCGCTTTAACAGGCTCTAGTATGAGGCAATCGTCTAGCTGCGTACACCCGGACCGAAACTGAAGCTGTCCAGAATATGTACATAGTTGACCCGTTCGAATTCTGTTGGATCGGCGACACTGATCTGGCTGAGCCGGCCACGAAACTCCTCGATCGATTCAAAGCCTTTCTCTTCCATCCACTCTTCGATGCCTGCCACGATCTTGGCCAGGGCGGTCGGGCCCTGCTCGAGCAGCAGACTGCACAGATGGACGACATCGGCACCCGCCAGCAGTAATTTAATGACATCTTCTGCGTTGTGCACACCACCGGTGGCGCCCAATGAGAGCTTGGTGCGACCGTGTAGGATCGCAATCCAGCGCATCGCCAGCAACACCTCTGAAGAGTTCGAGGTATGCAGTGTGCTGGTGAGTCGCATATTGTCGATGTTGATGTCCGGTTGGTAGAAGCGGTTGAACAGGGAGACGCCGTTCGCACCCGCGGTCTCGAGCTGTTTGACCATGTTCGCCATGGCGCTGAAGGCGGGCGAGAGTTTCATATTGATGGGCAGATTGACCCGCTGTTCCAACTGGGTGAGCAGTTCGACATAACGCTGCTCGATTTCACTGCCGCTGGTCTCGATGTCAGCCGCCACTTGATAGATGTTCAGCTCAATCGCATCGGCGCCGGCTTGCTCCATCTCGGTGGCATGGGTAATCCAGCCACCGGGGGTGGTGCCATTGAGGCTGGCGATCACCGGTATCTCCACAGCCTCCTTGAGCGCCCGCAGGTTTTCCAGATAGAGCTCCTGACCATTGGAAAAGTCATAGTGGTCAGGCAGAAAGCTGTCGGCTTCCGCAAACCCGGTATCCTGATGATGCAGAAAACGCACCATCGTCTCCTCTTCGGCGGTTACCGACTCTTCGAAAAGGGAGTACATGATCACTGCCGAAGCACCGGCATCCTCCATTCGACGTACATCGTCGATACTGCGGGAGAGTGGCGAAGCGGAGGGGACCAACGGGTTTTTGAGTCGCATCCCAAGGTAGTCAGTTGTCAGGTCCATATCATTCCCCATGCATGCTCAGGTGGGTGGATTCGGGCTGTTCGGATGTTACCGTGAAGCAATTCTCTTGTCGGGCTGATAACCGGCTGATGCTGAAATCTGCTATCGGCACTCTATTGGTGGATCTACTTGTAGATTCCATCGATGCTTTACTCTCTAGTTTTAGCCATTTTTTTGCTGATCGCCAGATCAATGTCGCGTATCGAGCAACGCTGTGTTCTCAGCGAGTGTGCTGCTAAAACCTGCACCAGCCACCTGCCAATGCCTGTTTGTCCTATTCTGGTTGAGTCGTGCTTTCACCCGCTCAGCGCTACCGTATCAAGCCTGCCGTTTTTGCTTGTTACACTATGTTACAGTCGATTACCCAGCGTAACACCCTTTCTGGTGTGGGCGTGCTATGGTCAGGAGTGTTAGGCCCTAGTGGGAGAGGATTGATGAATGATGGGAATATGACTGCCGGACCTCCCAGGGTACTGCTGGTGGAAGATGACGTACAACTCGCCGGCTTGGTGCAGGAGTATCTGCAGCGATATGAATTCGAAGTGTATCTGGAGCATCGTGGCGACCGGGCGACTGAACGGGTCAGTTCACTCAAGCCGGATATCCTGGTGCTGGATCTGAACCTGCCCGGTAAGGATGGCTTGGAGATCTGTCGTGAGATCCGCTCCGACTTCAGCGGCCCGATCGCCATGTTTACCGCCCGGGATGAGGATGTGGATGAGGTTGTGGGTCTGGAGCTGGGGGCGGACGACTATCTCACCAAACCAGTGGAACCCCGGGTTCTGTTGGCTCGTTTGAGATCCCTGCTGCGGCGCTATCGCGCCATCGGTTCCGCTGTGCCGGATGCCCAGGGGGATCAGCTCGCTTTCGGCAAGTTGCAGATCGATTCACGAGGCAGAACCCTGTCACTGAATGGCGAGACGATTGAACTCTCCACCGGAGAGTTCGATCTGCTGTGGCTACTGGCCTCTACCGCAGGTCAGGTGGTGGATCGGGACAGTGCCTTGAAAACACTGCGTGGCTTTGCCTATGACGGCCTCGACCGGTCGGTGGATATCGGTATCTCGAGGTTGAGAAGAAAGCTCAACGACAACGCCCACCGGCCCTATCGTATCAAGACGGTGCGTGGGCGTGGCTATCTGTTTGTACCCGACGCCTGGGACTGAGTATGGCGCGCCTTTTTATTACTCTCTACGGCATTCTGTTCATTACCGGCGCCCTGTTTGTGCTGGGCATCGTCTGGTTACCGGAAATGGCGCTGAAAGGCACCATTCGGGACTATTACGAGCGCTCCATGTTCGGTGTGTTCGGTCTGGTCGAGGATCGCCTGATGAGCCAGCCACAGAGTGAATGGCCGCAGACCGTCAAAGCGTTGAAAGCCAATTTCAAAAGCGGCCTGGCGTTAATGGAACATGACCAGTTACCCCTTGATGATGATGAGCTCTCCGCACTGGCGCTGGGAGAGTTCGTTTTTACCGAGGATGATGATCTGACCCGCTTCTACAAACAGATACCCGACTCGGATCGTTATCTGATGCTGGCCCTGGGCAAGAGCCGTGAGCAGCGGGAGGTTGAGGAGGTTGAAGGCATTGTACAATTGATCGGCGAACTTTTTTTGGAGCGGGAGAGGGAGGCGTGGCCGCAGATTCTGCAGACGCTGGGGAAGCGTTTCAAAATGCCGTTGAAACTGCTGCCTCTGGATGATCCCTCGCTGCCTGCAGATCGTCTTGCTGATATCAAGGCGGGGAAAGTTGTGGTGCTTGGCTTTAAGCAGAGCCGGGATACCTATTATGCAAGAGTCCATGACTCCGAGCTGGTGTTCCGCGCCGGTCCCTATGAAGCGCCCTTTGTGTTGCGCAATTTCAATACCATTCTGTTGGTACTGTTCGCCCTGTTGGTCGCCCTGGCGGTCTATCTCTGGGTTCGTCCCGTTTGGCGGGAGTTGAGTCGATTCGACCAAGGGGTGACGCGACTGGGTGCTGGTGATCTGAACACCCGCCTGATCGTGAGTAACGGTGCTGCTTTGAAACCGCTGGCAGAGACTTTCAATAGCATGGCCCGACGGATTCAAAAGTTGATTCAATCCCATCGCGATTTGACCGGTGCCGTCTCCCACGAGCTGCGCACCCCGATTGCCCGGCTGAGGTTTCGCATCGATATGCTGGAAGATCCACTGGGTGAGGAGGACAGAGAGCGACACATCACCGCGATGCGCAAAGATATCCTGGAACTGGAAGAGTTGGTCAGTGAATCCCTGAGTTATTCACGACTCGATCGGGAACGCCCGGAGCTGGTGATGGATACCGTCTATTTAAAGGATTGGTTGCAAGCGTTGTTGATCGAGACAGAGGATGATTATGACGGGATCAAACCTGAGCTGGTCACTGAGGCGATCAACACGCATTTGCAGGTCAGCGTTGATTCGAAGTTGATGGGCAGGGCGGTCAAGAATCTACTCAGAAACGGACAGCGTCATGCCCAACAGCGTCTGATCGTATCAGCCGACTGTCAGCAGGGTCAGGCCATCATCATTGTTGAGGATGATGGTAGCGGGGTGCCTGAAAAAGAGAGCCAGCGGATCTTTGAACCCTTCGCCCGACTGGATACGGCCCGCGACCGGGAATCAGGTGGTGTGGGGTTGGGATTGGCCATCGTGCAGCAGATTGTCCGCTGGCATGGTGGACAGGCATGGGTTGAAGACGCGGCCATTGGTGGCGCCCGCTTTATGATCAGCTGGCCGGTATCCCAGGATTGAGCTGTAGGCTCCTGAGAGGAGTCATCACGCCAATCGGCATCTGGGGCAGGATCAAAACTTGACAACACAAACCCAGCGCGAGCCGGGTCTGTGTTGGGGTTGAAATTATACGGATAGGTCGTCGATTCAATCAGCGTTTATTCAGTATTGCCCCAGTCCCATCTCAATGTAACCGGTGGGACAGACCTCTTTGCAGATATGGCAACCGACACACTTGGCATAGTCGGTTTCCACATAGCGTCCCATGACACGCTCATCCTTTCTCACGCGGGTGACCGCATCCTGAGGGCAGTAGATGACACAGTTGTCGCACTCGAAGCAGAATCCGCAGCTCATGCAGCGTTTGGCTTCGCTGACCGCTGACTCCTGGGTAAGACCGTTGAAGCGCTCGATCATGCTACCCAATACATTGGAGACGTTAACGTCCATCTCATCCCGAGCATTGACTGTTTCGTAGTCAAAGTGACCGGTGTAGAGGGCGTTGGTATTGATTACGTCTGCTTCGGCCCGGTTCTCAAAATTGTGTACAGACCATTTGGCGCTGTTGGTGCCCCAGGTCGAGCCATGATTGTACTCATCCGGCGATAGGGATTTTTCATCCAGCTCCTGCAGCAGATCGAAGTGGTGACCTTCCACCTTGGGTCGGTCATCGAGCGACTCACCGCTGAGATATTTGTCGATTCCCTGGACGGCCACCGAGGCCTGACCAATCGCAGTGGTCAGCAAGTGGGGATTGATGGCATCACCGGCAACGAAGTGATCCTGTTTACCTTTCACCTGCATGGTTCGATCCGCATCGATCTGGTTCCACTCGTTGGCGATGCCGTCGATGCCGTCGTAGTCACCAGTCTGACCGGTGGCGGCGACAATCAGGGTGCACTCGATCTCGAAGGGTTCTCCATTCGGTTCCATTTTGCCGCTCGACCAATCCACCGGTTGGACCTTCAATGCAGAGGCACGGCCCTGCTCATCCAGTACCACCTCAAGGGGAGCCAGACTGTCGTGGATCTCCACTCCCTCAGTGATACAGGCCTCCAGCTCATGCTTGGTGCAGGGAGCCTTTTCGATCGGGCGACGATAGACCAGCCAGCAGTCGGAGTCGGTGCGCAATGCTACCCGGTCTTCCCGTTGTGAGCCCGAGCCATCAAACACCGCCTCCGGGCGTTCCAGATGTTCGAGTTCAGCTACCTCTCCAATGCGTTTCGCAACAGCCGCCACATCCATGGCGGTGTCACCGCCACCGATTACCAGGATACGACCATCGAGGTATTTCAGAGTACCGTTGTTGAAGGATTTGAGGAAGGTCATGCCATCGACACAGTTGGGGGCCTCACCGCCTTCGACACGCAGCGGTTTGCCGATGACCGTACCCACGCTCCAGAAGATGGCGTCGTAATCATGCTCCAGGGTTTCGACCTTTACATGCTCACCTACCCGTGTGTTGAGTTGCACTTCGATACCGCCCAGGTCGAGGATGCGCTGGATCTCATCTTCCAGTACATCACGCGGGATACGGTAGCCGGGAATACCGAATACCATCTGTCCTCCCAGCGCATCATGAGCTTCATAGATGGTTGAGTTGTGACCCAGACGGCGTAGGAACAGGGCGGCGGCCAATCCGGCAGGACCTCCTCCGATGATGGCCACCTGCTTACCCGATTCTGTTTCAGGTTTCTCAAAAGCAAGATTGTTTTCCCTCGCCCAGTCGCCAATATACTGCTCAATGGAGTTGATGCCGACGAAGCCATCAAGACTGTTGCGGTTACAGCCACTCTGGCAGGGAGCGGGGCATACCCGACCCATGATCGAGGGGAAGGGGTTGGCCTGGGTCATGCGCTCGAAAGCGTATTGCTGCCAGGGTTTGTCAGCTTGTGGTTTGTCCAGGCCACGTACGATCGACAGCCAACCGCGAATATCATGACCCGATGGGCAGGCGTTCTGGCATGGTGGGGTGCGCTGGATATAAGTCGGGCAGAGGTAGGACTCGCCCTGATTGATTACATCGTTATTCCAGTCGTAGGGTTCGTTGTCGCCGTCGCTATAGCGTCGATAAGTTGGGTCGGTGTCACTCATTCGTTTATCACTCCATTCAAAGCAGTGTGACTGTCTGTGTGCACGCTGAAGGTCCGCAGACTTGTCACGGGTTGGTGATGCTCTGGTTCGGTGTTTTGATTATAGGCAACAAATGTAACCGGTTTGCACTGTTATGGGATTGTGAACCAAGTACCTACAAACGAGTAGATCAAAAGTTTTTTAAGCGCAGCTTAAGATTGATCGGGAATGGCTCTAAAACAATCTGAAAAATCGAACTCCATCACAGCTTCATCGGTCGTGGTGCGGCTGAAACATATCCGAGATAAAAACATCGGGCAAAATATTAGCAGCGTTGTGGGGATTTTGCCTGGTATTTTTTAGCTGGGATTGTCAGCTTCTCCATACACTCAATTTGAGATGATAGCTCAGCAGCGAGCTTTATTTAAGCGGCTTAAGGAAGCAGACAATCCTTTCGGTTTCGATGAAACCGAGCTTTTTATGCAGCGTGATACTTGTCTGGTTGTGGGTCTCTGTATCACTGGCAATCTCCTTGAAGCCTTGCTTGGCGGCCCAGGATTCCGCTTGCTGCATCAGCGCTTTGCCGTAGCCTTGGCCGCGATACCCGGGTTTGACGAACCAGCCTTCAATATAGGGCACCCTGGATGAGCGGCTGCTTTCGGCAAAGTTCCGGATGTTGAGTTCGATAAACCCGGCCAGCTCCCGGTCGGCAATCTCAACCACGAAGGTTTCAACAATATCGATCGATTCACCGGCAAAATATTCAGCAAGTTCTTTCGGATGTTGGCTTTGATCCTTTGGCCAGAGCTGGCTTCTCATACTGATCCAGTCTGCTAAATCAGATGTTTCAACAGGGCGGATAATCATAAGTATCACTCGGTGCTTGCGCTTTCAAATCTAAAGCATGTTCGATAAGGAATTTATGCTTGGAGTCACTCCTGTTCTGTTAACTCAATATTAGCCAAGGAGATTCAGAAAGCCCTTCTCCCTTGATGGGAGAGGGTGTACGCGAAGCGTTTCATCTGGCTAAAAAGAAAAAACTCATTGATCCTTTATTTTTATCGCGCTGGTTTCTTGTAAAGACTGAGGTGCTTTTTATCCCCCCCTCTCCCCCGGCCCCTCTCCCGCAAGGGGAGAGGGGAGCTACTCTTTCGGTCTGTTTGGTAGGCTGATGATTGGTGCATTTTCAGGGTGTAGGGTGGGGCCATGCCCCATCAAATGCGCTTAGATTAAACACAATGAAGCGCCTTGGCGCTTACTGAGCCACCATCAGTTTCAATACGGATGGTCAGGTAAGTAGTAAGACGAAGCATCGCCATGATCGTCGAAAAAACACGGACACACTGAGTTTTCCCGACAGCCGTGTCTTAAACCTGAATCCGTGGGTTCAGAAGGAGTGCAGCGTGCAAGATATTGATTCGGATAGCGTAATAAAAATTCGTAGCCATACCCTTAGGTCTGGCGAGAATTTTTATATAGCTAGAAGGATCAAGAGCTTGTGCGATGTGTCCTGATGGACCCACGGATTCAGGTTAAAAAAACCAATCAGGGTTTATACCCTCAGCCAACTCAAAGCGTCACTCGGCAAAACAAAGTGTCGGTATTAAGCTCGATTGTTCCGTTATCTGAGATCGCTGTAACTTCGGCGGTATGTTCTCTTTTAAACGCCTCCAGCTGTTCAGGCTTGAGTTGATCAAGCAGTGATTTATAGCCTGCGCTGTTGAGCAGTCCCCACCACTCATCGACCGAAACCGGGTAGCGAATTGGTTCTTCAATGATCTCCAGATCCGTGTAATCAGAACTCTCCACGAGTGCCTGCCAATTTTGAGCGGTTTTCAGTCGATCTTTTATCTCTCCCGGTGGTGACAGGTCATACTTTGTTTTAAGGCGATCCAAAAACAGTTCAGCGTAGGGATTGAAGGCCGCATTTGTAAAGGAGGAGCCGATCAACTGACCGCCCGGTTTGACGGTTTTGCAAATTGCCCGGTATGAGGCTTCCATGTCCGGGTAGAAGAACATCGCATAGCCACAGGTGACCACATCGAATCTGTCCGCCGGGTAGGTCAGCTCATCCACATCGGATTGAATGAAACGAATATTGGGGAGCCGCATCTGTTGGACTTTTTTGGCCGCAAACTCGAGCATCTCCCGGGACAGATCAATGGCTTCGATCTGTGCATCGGGATAGTTGATTGCCACTTCAATGGCCACACTGCCGGTGCCTGTTGATATGTCGAGTACCTGCAGCCCATCAGCCGCAGGCAACAGCCTGGCCAGTCTTTTAGCGGAGATGCCAAAGAAACTGTTTTGGTCATATCGGCTTGAGACTTTGTCAAAGGTGGATTGTATGGTCTGTTTGTATTGTGTTGTATCCATCGATCTGTCGTTGTTGAGAGCGTGTTCCATTGTTGGCGTCAATCCATTTCAAGTGGATTGAACAAACGATGTTCAAATCAACTTGTGGGTTGCTGTTACCAAATCCAGTGGTGTTGTGACGATTGTTACAGAAGGATACATATCCAAACAATATCCCCACAGACATTAACAAGCTTGTTTCTTAACCTGATGATGTCAATAAAACAACAGGGAGCATCATCATGCCAATCAATCTGTCTGGTTTTCATGGATCCAAACTGGCTGCACCATGGGTTCTCGCCTTTGGGGCTACACTGCTACCCGGCCTCGCTGCGGCGGGTGAGTGGTCGGCGGGTATCAACCTGGGAGGTGGTCGTAATCCGATCATTGGCGAAGACAACACCTTTGTGGCCATGCCGGTGATCGCCTATCGGGGCGAGCGTTTCCATGCCAATCTGGGTAATCCCGGACTCGCTTTCTTCAATGGCAGCACAAATTTCGGCGGATTGGGTTACAGCCTGGTTAAACAGGATAATTTTAAACTCGATCTGGTCGGGCGGATTCGTGCCATGGGGATCGACCCGGACGATAACGACGAGCTGGATGGGTTGGATGAACGTAAGCCGGGGTTCGATGTGGGCATCGATGTTGTCTGGGGCAGTGATCTTGGTGAGCTCAACGGGCAACTGCTTGGCGATGTCAGCAATCGTTCAAAAGGTCAGGAGCTGGTGGTCAGTTACGCCTATCCCCTGAAGCACGGAGATTGGTCGTTCAGGCCCGAGGTTGGTGTCAGTTGGCAGAGCAGTAAACTGAGCGACTACTACTTTGGTGTGGATGATGATGAGACTGGCGCCGGGCTGGAGAGCTATCAAGCCAAGTCAACCATTACACCGTTCGTGGGTATCCAGGCCGAGTATGCCTGGTCCAAGCAGATACGTTTGATCGGTGGTGCCGGTATCGGCCGCCTGGGGGATGGTATCAGTGACAGTCCTATCGTCGATGGACGCAATCTGGCCGGTGCTTTTCTGGGGGCGGTTTACCGTTTCTAGGTTGACTGATCATGCAGCTGAAATCGCTGGCAATCGGGTTGTTGATTGTTCTGCTTCCCTTGGGTCTGTTTGTCGCCGGGATCTGGGATCAAGCTAGACAGGTCGAAACCGTTGAGGTCGAACGGGGTGATCTGTCACTGGTGATCCGGGTAACCGGCGAGGTGATCAACGACCGCCGTGTGGAGTTGACCGCGTTGGTGGATGGTCAGGTGATCGGCGTCGAAGCTGGCGTCGGCGATCGGGTCAGCGCCGGGCAGATCTTGGCGAAGATGGACAATCGCGCCGCTGCGGCCAATCGCCAAAGGGCCGAGGCGTTTGTGCAGCAGCATGCGGTTTTACGCAAAGAGGCAAAGTTGCGTTACCAGCGACTGAGCAAGCTGGTTTCCAAGGGTGCGGTAACCGAGGAGCAACAGGAGGATGCACAGCTGGAGTGGCAAGCCGCCAGTGCAGTCTGGCAAGTGGCCAAGGCGGAGTTACTGCTGACGGAGGTGGCCCAGGAGTGGCAGGTGAACCGTGCGCCGTTCGATGCCGTTGTGGTGAAAAAATCCACCGAGAAGGGACAGTGGGTTGAGGCCGGCACCCCACTTTTCTCCCTGGTGGCTCTGGACGGTTGGCAGATCGAGGCCCATGTGGATGCGGTGGACAGTGGACGCATCAAGCTAGGTCAGCCGATTGAGTTGAAATCTGATGCCTTTCCCGGAAAAAACTGGCGCTCGGAAGTGAGCTGGATCGGACCCAATGTGGAACAGCAGCAGGAGCGTCGACTCAACACCTTCAAAGTGCGTTTGGATCCGGGTGAGGCTGCGCCGGCACTGCTGTTGGGTCAGCAGGTGGATCTGGAGATTCTGGTGGCGCAGCGTAAGGGCGTGTTGAAGCTTCCCTTTATGGCGCTGAAAGAGGATCAGGAGAGGTTCCAGGTTGGAGTGATCGAAGCGGGTCTTTTAAGTTACCGGGAGGTGGCTGTAGGCCTGCAGGGGGATAGTCATGTGGAGTTGCTGTCCGGCATCCTGGAAGGGGACAAGGTGGTGCTGCTGGAGTCTGCCAAGCTCGAATCCGGGATTGCTGTGCAGGAGAGAACGGAACAATGATCCAGATGCAGGCGATCCATAAATCCTATTGGCGGGGTGGCGCTGAGCTGCCCGTTATCCGTGGCATCGATTTGAATATTTCAGCGGGTGAATTTGTCGCCATCATGGGGCCCTCCGGGTCGGGTAAAAGTACCCTGATGAATATCATCGGCTGCCTCGATCTGGCGGACCGTGGCGAGTACCGGCTAAACGGGGAAAGGGTATCGGGTGTTCAGTTTTCCCGCTTGGCCGAGTTGCGGGGGCAGACCATCGGTTTTGTATTTCAGTCCTTCAATCTGATCGCCAATCGGAGTGCGCTTGAGAATGTGGCGCTGCCACTGCTTTATCAGGGTGTTGCCCGAGATGAACGACTGGATCTCGCCACACAGGCTCTGCAGCGAGTCGGTATGCTGGACCGGGCCTCGCATCAGCCAAACCAACTCTCCGGTGGTCAGCAGCAGCGGGTCGCCATAGCCCGGGCTCTGGTCAATCGCCCCAGCCTGTTGATTGCGGATGAACCAACCGGTGCGTTGGACAGTCGGAATGGGGATCAGGTTTTACAGCTCTTCAATGAGCTGCATAACGAAGGACATACCCTGGTGATGGTGACCCATGATCCATTGATCGGTGAGCGGGCGGATCGGGTGATCATGTTGCATGATGGTGTGGTGATATGAACCGGCTGCGGGTGTTTATCGAACTGACCGGAGAGGCGGTGATCGCGTTGTGGCAGAACCGCTTGAGATCACTGCTCAGCGTTTTGGGCATCGCCATCGGCATCGCTGCGGTGATGACCGTCAGTGCGGTGAGCAGCGGCGGTAAACTGTTTGTACTGAAAGAGCTGGAGACTTTCGGTTTACGATCACTGTGGGTGTTTCGGGACTATCAGGATAAAAATCCCCAGTCACGGATCAGGGACAGCTCCGGGATCGATAGCCGCGACCTGAGTCTGTTGAAAGGGGCGTGTTGCCCCGCAGTGAAGCGGTTAAGCCCGGTGTTGCTCGCGGCCAATCGTCCGATTGTACAAAATGGCAATCGTTACAGCAGTGCCCAGTTGAAAGGTGTGGATGCCAACTATACCGGGATCAATAACGACCGGCTGACCATGGGACGGGGATTTCGACCGGCGGATATCAAAGGTCGTCGTCCGGTGGTGCTGATCGGTGAGACGGTGAGCCAGGATCTCTATCCCCAGTCGGAAAACCCAGTCGACCGGGATCTGCGCATCGGTGGGCGTCGATATCAGGTGATCGGGGTGTTGGAATACAAGAGCCGGGACCTGCTCGCAAGCATTGGATCTGAAGGGGGTGAGGATGCCAATAACAGAATTCTGCTGCCCTATACCCTGGTGCAACAGATGAATGGCAATCAGCAGGTCAGTTATCTGCAAGCGGAAGCGGTCTCCATCGCGAAGGCCGAACAGGCGGCAGATCAATTGAGACTGACGCTGCAACGGCGCTACCGGGGCAGCTACCAATACACCAAGATCACCCTCGCTTCCTATCTGAAAACCGTGGACCGGATATTGGGCGGTATCACCGCGATGGGTGTGGTGGCCGCTTCCACCGCACTGCTGGTGGGCGGCATTGGTGTGGCGGGGATCATGAGTACCGCGGTGGTCGAACGAATCCGTGAGATTGGTGTGCGTATGGCGATCGGTGCGAATCGTCGCCATATTCTGTTTCAGTTTCTGGCCGAGGCGGTATTGATCAGTCTGCTTGGGGGTATCGCCGGTTTGTTGTTTGGTTTTCTACTCGGGGGTAGTCTCGATCTGCTGACCGGATTTCCATTGATGCCGACCTTGAGCGGGGTGTTGACCGGATTGATCGTATCTGTTTTGGTGGGGTTGGCCTCTGGTTACTATCCCGCCCGTCGTGCGGCAGGTTTTCTACCGGTTGAAGCGCTGCGCCGAGAGTGATTTGAGCGCTCTGCCGGATCAACGGCCCCGGACATGGTAGAGCGTTTTACAACGATTATTTAGCATCGTTTCCCCTAGGGCCTATTGGATTAGTGTTAACAGGCCCCAGGATGTGTCAAGACACTTAACAAGGACGGATTGCTTGCCAGGATTCGTGCATCACCCTTGATGTTGTGCTGAGTCTGTCGCAACCATGGTAATTCAGTCTTCGGCTTTTTGCATCGCCAGTTGCGCCAGCTGTTCATAGAGCCGATATCGGCTCTTGATCTGCTGTTGTGCCTGACGCAGAAACTTTTCTGAGGCTTCCGGGTGGGTTCGCTGCAGTACACTGAAGCGGGTTTCACTGCCGGCGAAATCCCGATAGGGAATCGAGGGCTCCTTGGAGTCCATTTTCAACGGATTTTCCCCTTTGTCGCTGCGGCGGGGATCATAGCGGAACAGGGGCCAGTGCCCCGAGTCCACCGCCAGCTCCTGTTGACGGATATTGTTGGAGAGGTCCACTCCGTGGGCTATGCAGGGGGAGTAACAGATCAGCAGCGAGGGGCCGGGATAGGCTTCCGCTTCCAGAAAGGCCCGCAAAGTCTGCACATCCTTGGCGCCAAACGCTACTTGGGCTACATAGACATTGCCGTAGGCCATGGCCATCATGGCGATATCCTTCTTGTTGGTCGGCTTGCCGGCCGCTGAGAATTTGGCTACCGCACCGAGGGGAGTCGCCTTGGAGGTCTGGCCGCCGGTGTTGGAGTAGGTCTCTGTATCGAGCAACAGGATATTGACGTTGCGGCCGGAGGCCAGTACGTGATCCACACCGCCGTAGCCGATATCGTAGGCCCAGCCATCTCCCCCCACCAGCCAGACACTTTTTCGCGCCAGGCTGTCCGCCACGGAGATCAGACTCTGTGCCTGGGGATCGTCGATCTGCTGGCAGGCCTGTTTCAGGGTCTCGATCCGTTCCCGCTGTTCAAATATCTCCGCTTCACTCTGTTGTTGGTTCTTCAGCAGCTGTTCCACGAGCTGCTGATCGAGATCCTTGCGCAGATGTTGCAATAAGGCTTTGGCGTGGTCATTCTGCTTATCGATGGCGATGCGCATCCCCAGACCGAACTCCGCATTGTCCTCGAACAGGGAGTTCGACCAGGTAGGCCCCCGGCCTTCCGGGTTGGTGGTGTAGGGGGTGGTTGGCAGGTTGCCGCCATAGATCGAGGAGCAGCCGGTGGCATTGGCAATCAGCATACGATCACCGAACAGCTGGGTGGCCAGTTTGATATAGGGGGTTTCTCCACAACCGACACAGGCCCCGGAGAACTCGAACAGGGGCTGCATGACCATTGCCCCTTTCAGGGTTGTCTGTTTCAGTTGAGTACGATCATGTTCCGGCAGGCCGACAAAGAACTCCCAGTTGATCCGCTCCTGTTCGTGGTAGGCCGGGTCGTCCACCATATTCAGCGCCTTGCGCTGGGGATTCTGCTTGTCACGGATCGGGCAGATCTCGACGCAGAGTCCGCAACCGGTGCAGTCGTCCGGGGCTACCTGATAGCTGATGTGGGTATCCGGAGCAAAATCCCGTCCACCTTTGACCTGGGTATGCAGAAAACTTTCCGGCCCGTTGTCGGTCAGGGAGGCCGGAAACAGTTTGGAGCGAATCGCCGCATGGGGACAAACCAGGGGACATTTGCCGCAGTGAGTACAGAGGTCCATCTCCCATTTGGGAAGCTGCAGGGCGATGTTGCGCTTCTCATAGGCGGTGGTGCCCAGTGGCCAGGTCCCGTCGGCCGGCATCAGGCTGACCGGTATGCTATCACCCTGGCCGGCGATGATCGGTGCCGTGACCTGTTGTACGAACTCCGGTGCATGCGCAGGTACGATTGGCTGCCTGGGGACCTCGGGGATCTCCACGTCGGGTAGATCAACCTTGTGCAGGCCGGCCAGTGCGGCATCGATGGCATCGTAATTCCGTTGCAGCAGGCGCGCCCCTTTGCGGCCATAGCTCTTTTTCACGGCCGCTTTGATCAGATCGATGGCCTTGTCGCTCGCCAGCAGTCCGGAAATGGAGAAGAAGCAGGTCTGCATGATGGTGTTGATGCGTCGTCCCATGCCGGTTTCGGCGGCGATCTTATAGGCATCGATGACGTAAAAGCTGAGCTGCTTTTCGATCATCTGTTTTTGCATCTGCGGTGGTAAGGTCTGCCACACCTGGTATGGATCCGCCTGACTATTGAGCAGAAATGTGGCGCCGGGAGCGGCTTTTTCCAGCATTTCGTAGCGGCCAAGAAAAATCGGCTGATGACAGGCGACAAAACCGGCTTCGTTGTCACCGATCAGATAGGTGGCGTTGATCGGCATTGGACCGAAGCGAAGATGGGAGACGGTGACTGCCCCGGACTTTTTCGAGTCATACTGGAAATAGCCCTGGGTGTAGTTGTCGGTCTGCTCTCCGATGATTTTGATCGAATTCTTGTTGGCTGAAACTGTGCCGTCCGCACCCAGACCATAGAAGACACAGGCGCTGACATCCGTATTGGCAAAAGGGCGGAAATCCGCGTCCCAGGGCAGGCTGGTATGGGTGACGTCATCCACAATCCCCACTGTGAATCCGTTCTTCGGCTGCTCCCGGCTCAACTCATCAAAAATGCCTTTGACCATGGCTGGGGTAAACTCTTTCGATGAGAGTCCGTATCGACCTCCGACGATCCGTGGCAGGGTTGTACGCTGCCCCTGGCTATAGGCCTGGGCAAAGGCGCCAAGCACATCCTTGTAGAGAGGCTCGCCATCCGCGCCTGGCTCTTTGGTGCGATCGAGTACGGCAATCTTTTGCACACTCTCCGGAATGGCTTTCAACAGCTGGTCCGCAGCAAAGGGGCGAAACAGCCGTGCTTTGATCATACCGATCCTTTCCCCCTCCGACGAGAGGTGATCGATACAGATTTCAGCGGCGCCAATGCCTGAGCCCATCAGGATGATCAGCCGTTCCGGTTGTGCCGAACCATAGTATTCGAACAGTTCATAATGTCTGCCGGTCAGGGTGGCGAAACGGGCCATCGCTGCCTGCAGTTTCTCCCCGACCCGATTGTAGTAGGGGTTGACGGTTTCACGTCCCTGAAAGTAGACATCGGGATTTTGTGAAGTGCCGCGAATTACCGGGTGGTCCGGAGAGAGGGATCTGGCGCGATGAGCTTCGACCAATTCGTCGTCGATCATCGCCTTGATCACCGATTGATCGGGCAGGGCGATCTTGTTGAGTTCGTGTGAGGTTCTGAAGCCATCGAAAAAGTGCAGAAACGGGATGCGGGTCTCCAATGTGGCCGCCTGGGCAATCAGCGCGAAGTCGGCAACCTCTTGAACGCTGGCGGAACAGAGCATGGCATAGCCGGTGCTGCGACAGGCCATCACATCGCTGTGGTCGCCAAAAATGGATAAGGCCTGGGCTGCCAGCGATCTTGCAGAGACATGCAGTACGGTTGGGGTCAGCTCACCGGCAATCTTGAACATGTTGGGGATCATCAGTAACAATCCCTGGGAGGCAGTAAACGAGGTGGAGAGGGAGCCGGCTTGCAGTGCTCCGTGGACGGCTCCGGCCGCACCGGCTTCGCTCTGCATCTCAATCACATCAGGAATACTGCCCCAGATGTTTTGGACACCCTTTGCGGACCACTCATCCGACCATTCACCCATGGGTGAGGCCGGGGTGATCGGGTAGATGGCGATGACCTCGTTGGTCTTATGGGCAATATGTGCAGCGGCCTCGTTGCCATCTATGGTAACCATCTTGTCGGACATATCCTTGCTTCCCTAGTCATGTTGTTAACTGGCTTGTATTTGGTCGGTAGTGTTCATACATACCATCAGCCATATCCAATCAATGCTCTCACTGATCGATCAGTAATGCATTGATCAATAGCAGTTATCGGAGAGAACCTGTGGTGATACAGAATCATCAGTATGAGATGGCGATTCAAGCTTCTCTATGTTGCTGTTCAGTTAAAGATTATTGACGATAATCCAAGATTTTAAGCAACAAAAGCCGTAGATAGTTTGTGGTTATGCGCCAGAATAAAACACAATTGAGTAGCGAGCTGGAGGAAGTGTAAAAAAATAGTCTTTGATGGCTATTGTCTGCCCGGTTTTATGCTAGTTTCTTAGATAGCGACATTCGCTTTTTTGAGGGTATGACTACTAAGCCTGATTCCATGTGCTCCTCAAACAAATCCCCTGAGTGAATTGGGATGTGTTCTGATCCGCTACTGTTAATGGAGTTGGAAAGGGATTGAGGCCATGTGTGGATAGGGTGATCTCTGTAGGTATGGATGGCCACAGTGAGGCCGATGTCTTTTTCAGCTATCTCACTGTCGTTCATAAGGGGCTTATCTTTAATCACGGGAAGAGTTTCTTACCGGCCTTGAAAGATAATCTGTCTATCAGAGGTTACCGGGCGCCGAACAATATTATGCGGTCGAACTGAGTGATCAGTACCGCGAATGTGAGGCTGTTAAAGTGCAACAGAGCGCTAAGATTGAACGACAACCTGGCTTTCTGCCCCGCTCCGACTTTCAGAAGTTGCTGGATGGGATTGTGCAATCCGGTTATCAGCTGTTGGGGCCGGTTGTGAAAGATGGGGCGATCCAGTTGATGCAGATCTCCGATGTCACTCAACTGGCAAAGGGGCTGACCAATGAGCAGCAGCCTGGTCACTATCGGCTGCAACAGACTGCCGGTGAACGGTTGTTTGATTGGAATCACGGACCGCAAGGTCTTAAACCGCTCTGTTTTGCCCCCCATGAAGTGTTATGGGTTGAACAGAAGGACCCTTTGAGTTTTACAACCCGTCTACCGGATGTGAAACCGACTGCTGTGTTAGGGGTGAGAGGCTGCGACCTGTCGGCACTGGCGATTCAGGACCGGCACTTTCTGCATGCGGCTGGCGCCGATCCCCACTATCGGCAGCGACGTGAACGGTTATTGTTGATCGGCATCGATTGCGCCCACTCTGCGGAGAGTTGCTTCTGTGCCTCAACCGGTGATGGGCCGAGCGTCAATCAGGCAGTCGATATTGGCTTGTCAGAGCTTGATGATGGGTTCCTGGTCTGGTCCGGTAGTGATCAGGGAGAGGCTGTTCTGCAGCGGCTCGATTTGGCCACAGCGCAAACTCAACAGCTGGAGCAGATGGAGGGTCAGACCGAACAGGCGGCGCGGGAGCAGCAGCGGCAACTGCCGAAACCAGAAGAGCTGATACGTCTCTATCAACGGCTTGAACATGCCCATTGGCAGCAGGTTGCCGATCGCTGTCTGGGGTGTGGTAACTGCACGGCTGTCTGTCCCACCTGTTTCTGCTACGACACTCAGCATGAAGTCTCATTGGATGGCCTGTCGGCACAAAATGTTCGTCAGTGGGACTCCTGCTTCAGTGCCAGTCACAGCAGTATGGGCGCTTTCAAGGTGCGTGGAAATATCCTCAGTCGTTACCGTCAATGGCTGACCCATAAGCTGGCGGGGTGGCAGGAGCAGCAGGGGCGGATTGGGTGTACCGGCTGTGGTCGATGTATCACCTGGTGTCCGGTGGGCATCGATCTCACCAAAGAGGCTGACGCCATTCTGTGGGAGGGGAGTCTCGATGAGTGATCTGCATCTGCCCCGTACAGCAATTATCGATGAGCGCATTCAAGAGTCACCGACCATCTTTACCCTCAGGTTGAGGTTTGAGGATGCGACCGCCCAGGAGGTGTTTGAGTTCTCTCCCGGCCAGTTCAACATGGTGACCCATTTCGCGGCCGGAGAGATCCCGATCTCGATCGTCAATGATCCTAAGGACAGCCACTATTTCGACCATACGATACGGGTGGTTGGCCGGGTCTCCGAGGCGATGTCGAAACTGCAACCGGGAGACCGGGTGGGGATCCGTGGGCCGTTCGGCAGAGGCTGGCCGGTCGTGGATGCGTCGGGACGCGATGTGTTACTGGTGACCGGCGGTCTGGGTTGTGCCCCATTGGTCTCGGTGATCCACTATATGATGAAGCGACGCAATCAGTTCGGTCATCTGCACATCCTGCAAGGGGTCAAACACTCGAATGATCTGATTTGGCGGGAGCAGTATGACGCCTGGGCCAGGGAGCCGGATGTCAATGTGCTGTTGGCGGCCGATGTGGTAACCCGTGAGTGGCATGGCCAGCAGGGGATGGTTACCGAACTGATCGGACAGCTCAATCTGCGTCATGGACGCACCATTGCGATGTTATGCGGGCCGGAAGTGATGATGTTGGCAGCCATCGCCAATCTGCGGGATCTTGGGATTGCCGATCACCAGATCTGGTTCAGTATGGAGCGCAATATGCAGTGTGGTATCGGACAGTGCGGCCACTGCCAGATCGGCGCCAAATATGTCTGTCGGGATGGGCCGGTGTTCTGTTATTCCGAACTGGCAGATTTAATGGGGGCGAAAGGCTTTTGATCCCTCAATGGCATGAACCCTATCCGCTGTATTGAGCAACCCATAGAGCTGGGCAACTATTATGGCCACAGACAAACCGAAACTCGCCGTACACAAATTCAGTTCCTGCGATGGCTGCCAGTTGGCGCTACTGAATCTTGGGGAACCACTGCTGGCGTTACCCGGGCTGGTGGATATCGTCCATTTTGCTGAAGCAGGCCCGAATTCGCCGGATCAGCCGGTGGATATATCACTGGTTGAAGGGAGTGTCTCCACCCCGGAGGATATTCAACGGATTCAACAGGTCAGACAGAACAGCAAGTTGCTGGTGAGTATCGGGGCTTGTGCCACCAGCGGAGGTTTGCAGGCACTGGCCAACTTTGCCAACCGTCATGAGTGGATGGCATCGATCTATACCGATCCTGAAAATATCGAAGTTCTGAACAGTTCCGATCCCATCTCGAAGCATGTCAAAGTGGATCTGCAGATTCAGGGGTGTCCGGTCAATTCCGCGCAGGTGATCGGCGCTTTGAGGGACCTGCTCTCAGGGGTTGCGCCACGACCTGAAGTTCACTCGGTCTGCATGGAGTGTAAGCGCAAAGGTGTGATCTGTACGATGGTGACGAAAGGGGAACCCTGTATGGGACCGGTCACATTGGCCGGTTGCGGTGCCCTGTGTCCCGCTGCCGGTCGGGGTTGCTACGGCTGTTACGGGCCGGCAGAGCAGCTCAACGATCGTTCCATCGCTGAACGATTTGAACAACTTGGTCTGGATGCACAAGCCGTACTGAGGCGTTTCCGCTTTATTGCCAACAGTGCAGCCGGCTTCAAAACAGCCAGCGAAGGGCTGCGAGGTGATACCGATGGCTGAGCATCGCGATATCCATATCAATGTACCGGTATTGACCCGGGTCGAGGGTGAAGGCGCCTTGGAGCTGGACATTGTCGGTGGTGAGATCGAACGGCTCAATCTGCGTATCTTCGAGCCTCCCCGACTGTTTGAGAAATTTATCGAGGGCTATGAACGAAACCAGGTGATCGACATGGTGGCGAGGATCTGCGGGATCTGTCCGGTCGCCTACCAGATGAGTGCCGTTCAGGCATTTGAGCGTCTCTCGGGTTTTACCCCGGATCCCTGGGTTCAGGGGATGCGCAGGGTGATGTATTGCGGCGAATGGATACAGAGTCATGCCCTGCATGTGCATCTGCTGGCCGCACCGGATTTTCTCGGTTTCGAGTCGGCCATCGCCATGGCGGCAGACTACCCGGACGCGGTGCGCCGCGGTCTGCAGCTGCAAACCCTGGGCAATGATCTGATCGCCATGTTTGGTGGTCGTTCGGTACATCCGGTGGGGGTCAGGGTGGGTGGATTCTACCGGGCGCCCGATTCCTCTGCGGTGGCGATGATGGTGAAACGGCTGCAGGCGGCTCTGCCGGAAGCCGAGGCGTTGATCGGCTGGACAGCGGGATTGGATTTTCCCGATGACGATCAATCCTTCATCAGCGTAGCGCTCAGTGACCCCGATGAGTATGCCATTGGTCAGGGACGATTGATTTCCGGTCAGGGGCTGGATATCGATATCTGCTATTTCGACAGCCACTTCAAGGAGATTCAATCCCCCCATTCGACCGCTCTGCATTGCGAACTGGAAGGACGACCCTACCTGACAGGCCCACTGGCAAGGTTGAATCTGAATTTCCATCAGCTGCCGGCAGAGGTACGCAGGTTGATGGAAGGCTGCGGTATCCGTTTTCCCAGTCACAATATGTTTCACAGTATCGTGGCCCGGGCGATCGAACTCTACTTTGCCATCTCCGAGGCAATCCGCTTGTTGCAGGACTACCAGAGTCCGGCTCAGTCTTACCGGGAGGTGGAAGCGGTTGAGGGGGATGCCTTTGGCTGTACAGAGGCGCCGAGAGGGATCCTCTGGCATCGTTATGACGTGGATGATGCCGGTATTGTGCGCTATGCGCGTATCGTGCCACCAACCAGTCAGAATCAGGGGCGCATCGAAGAGGATATTGCCCTGTCGCTGCAAAAATTCGGCCTGGATCAAACCGATGAAAAGCTGCGGCTGCGGGCCGAGCAGGTGATACGCAACTACGATCCCTGCATCTCCTGCGCTACCCATTTCCTCAAGCTGAACGTCAATCGCGGATGATCAGGATCATTGGCGTGGGTTCACCCTTTGGTGCGGATCGTGTCGGCTGGCTGGCGATCGATCACCTGCAGGGCTGTCAGCTGGAAGATTGTGAATTGATCAAGCTGGATCGCCCAGGCAGTGGATTGTTGAATTACCTGCGGGATGCGGATTGGGTGGTACTCATCGATGCCTTGAAATCGACCGGCAGGGCTGGTGATGTGGCGCAGATCAGCCGGGATAAGTTGGCCCAGTGTCAGGCACTCACATCCTGTCATGGCTTTGGTGTGGCGGAAGCCCTGGCATTGGCTGATCAGTTGGGGGAATTGCCACGACAGGTGTTACTGCTGGGTATTCATGTCGGCGATGATCAAGAGAGACCGCCGGCACTGGATGTGGTCTCACTTGAACAGCAGATTCAAGCTCTGTTGGCGAGTGGGTGAGTAGAGGCCGTACGCTTTTTAATCCTCTTTAAATGCGTTTGTTGGCTTCGCAAGAAGCGTGCTATCTCCGCTGATTTCGGATATTGAGTCGTTGATGAAATTGTCAGCCATTTCGAGGAAATTAGCAGTGATTCGTGTCATTTACGGCGATACGATCTGAGTGGCCCATAAGAAAATCCGGATTGTGCCGCTATGGTTTCCAGAGGTTGAAGAGTTTGGTTGGATCATTTGATTCCGGGATTGGTGCATGAGGCTGAAACAGATCGGGCGTTTTCAGGTGGGCAAAGAGCTGGGCTCCGGTAATCAGGGTACCGTTTATCTCTGCCACGACAGCCAGTTGGAACGCCAGGTAGCGATTAAGCTGCTCGACAAGGTATTGCAGGATGCTTCATTCCGCGATGAAGCACGCACCATGAGTAAGCTGCAGCATCCCAATATCGTTTCGATCTACGAGGTGGGTGAGCATCAGGGTACGCCATTTCTTGTCTTCGAATACGCTCAGGGCAAATTATTATCGGATCTTATTCAGGGTGACCCACTGGAGCTCCCTTTGGCGCTGAAGATCTTCGAGGGGCTGCTGGATGGAATGAGCCAGGCCCACCGGGCGGGGATCGTCCATCGGGATCTGAAGCCGTCAAATATCATCATCGGTGAAGATAAACAGCCGAAGATCATGGACTTCGGAATCGCCAGATTGCTCTCTGAGGCGAAAGGTCCCGACAAACAGCTGATCGGCACACCCCGATATCTGGCTCCCGAGTATATCCAGGCCGGAGAAGTGGGTCCCCAGGCGGATGTGTTTGCCATGGGATTGATTCTGGACGAGATGTTGACCGGAATGCCGGTGTTCAGTGGCCAGAGTCAGCAGATCGTTATCGATGCCATTCTCAAGCTGGAGCCTAAGCCGCCGTCGCAGTTCAATTCCGCTGTTGATGAAAAACTCGACCGTTTTATCCTCAAGTCCCTGGAGAAGGATCCGGCACTGCGTTACAGCGATGCGCAGGAGATGCGGGATGCCTTCAAACAGATTTTCAAGTCGGCCGACGCCGAGCCGGCTTCCGATGTGGAGGCGAGCGGCACTGTCGATTTTTTATTGCGGCGGATGAAACGTAAGAGTGACTTTCCCGCTTTGTCCCAATCGGTTCGTAGCATCAATGCCATGTCGGATGTGAGCGATCGCAGTGTCAATCAGATGGCTGGTGTGATCGTTAAGGATTTCGCTTTAACCAACAAGATACTCAAGGTTGTCAACTCAGCTTACTACGGTCGGTTCTCCGGCCATATTGGAACCGTTTCCAGAGCAGTTGTGGTGCTTGGCACCCAGGCGATCCGCTCTTTGGCCGCTTCTTTGATATTTTTTGATCATATTGAGAATAAACAGCAGGCCGACTATCTCCGCGAGCTGGTCTCTTCTGCACTGTTTCGCGCCACCCTGGCACAGAATGTGGCTGATGAGATCGATCAGCAGGAGGCTGAGGAGTATTTCCTCACTGGCTTGCTCAGCGATCTCGGCAAAGTACTGGTTGCCTTCTATCTGCCGGAAGAGTCAAAAGAGGTCGAACGGTTGATCGAGGTTGAGAAAAAGGAGCCGGTTTCAGTACAGCACACCGTGCTTGGGGTCAGTTTTGAAACCATCGGTATTGAAATTGCCAAGCAGTGGAATTTTCCCAAACCGTTAACCGACAGCCTGAAATCCTGGCAGGGAGATCACTCGCCGGTCAATCGGACTGAGAAACGTCGTTTGGTTTCCCTGTTTGCCGATGAGGCGATGAAGGTGATTGTCGAGAACGGCTCTGATGACAAGGCCGCGTTGGATGACCTGACGAAGAAATACTCCAAGAGCCTGAAGCTTGGCAGTAAGAAAGTGGCAAAGCTGACAAAGCAGTCTGTTGAGGATTTTCAGGAGTTGGCCGAGGCCATTGCAACCGATGTGTCGAGCAGTTTTGTCAAAAAACTGAAAGGTGGTCAGGAAACACCAGACAAGAGTGGTGCAAAAAAACGGGAAAAAACTGGGACAATCACTCAGGATGGTTTAGATAATACACAGATACTCGATGAGTCTACCCAGGCAATCGATGAAAGGAGTGTAGAGCCTGCCGCGCATAGTGACGAGGATACTGAAGCACTGCTGATGGATGGTCTGCAGGAGGTTACCGGGATGCTGGTGGGAGATCATAGCGTCTCTGAAATCTTCAATGTCGTATTGGAGACCATGTATCGGGCGGTCGGTTTTAAACGGGTGATCCTGGCGTTGCTGAATCCGAAACAGGGTGAGATGGTGGGGCGGCTTGGATTCGGCGACTCGGCCGATGATTTTACCAGGGCGTTTCACTTCTCCACCAAGTACCGGGTCGATGTCTTTCATGGCGCCATGAAAAATGCGGTTGATGTCTATATTGCCGATGCCACGGATAAGAAAATACAGGGTGATATTCCTGACTGGTATAAAAAGATCTCAAAGGCGGGCTCCTTTTTGATCTTTCCCATTGTGGTCAATAAACGTGCCGTTGGTTTGATCTATGCGGACCATGCCAAGCCGCATGGGTTGGCGATCGATAAAAAGCGGTTGAATCTGCTGAAGTCTTTGAGGAATCAGATAGTATTGGCGGTTAAATCTTGAGTTTATTCGTTCGCAAATGAGCGCAAACAAGAGTCGCGAGTTGTATTAGTGTTAGTTTGGATTGGCCCCATACAGTGGCATAAGCCATCATTGTTGTACGTTAACACAAAAAAATAGCGTAGTGGCTAAACAATATCTAGATTGCCTTTTTCTTTGGATTAAGAGCTTACAAATATCTGACGCTGCCCTATCTGGATATGGCAAAGGCCTCTATGTGGATTTGTCTGATAAATAGCTCTGAATTCATAGGTTTCCCATTATTGCTGGTGATAAGTAGCTATTTCTGGATTTAGTAAACGCTATTACATAGTTCGGTAGCAGAGTTATAGAATAAAGCTGCCTTTGATTTGTTGCGTTGCAATAGGCGGTTTTCGGCCATAGCGGACCAAGCGAATCACCTGGATGACAAGGCCCTGCATCCTTAAAGCAGACATTTTCCTAAAAGCCACTGACTACTGACATCGTCCCTAAGCTGGCTACCCCAGTCTGAGCAAAATGACGCGAAGCGGCTAGATTTGGCTGCTTCGCTGTTTTATTCAAAAACATGAGGAGGGTTACAGACTCGGCGTGAGCTGGCGCGCCAGGTGTAACCCCTTTCCCGCAACGCTATACCGAGATCTGACAAAGTTATGGCCGGTTTAGCGTCCAGGGTACGGTTGCTCTCCGGCCAACGCAGGACATTCCTGATCTGCGAGCAGAGGTCGCCTACCTAGCCGAAGCAGTCCAAAGTCGGGGACGGCTTAATGACCGCTTTGTCACAAAATCGGACAATCAACCTTTTATTCCCTATCTAAATCATTAATGTGCTAAAATTGATCTTGTAATCCAGCCCGTGGATACCTTCCACAGAAACCCAACTTAGTCGGGACTACTCGTTGACATTCGGCCAATTCTGGTCGGCACGATCCTGTCGCCTCTTCTGAGACTTAACTCGAGGAGTGACAATGTTCACAGTCCCGCTCTCCGCGCGTTCAATCGCGCCCCCAACTGATCCTAACCCTGTCGTCAGAAACGAAACGGCGAATTCCGTACAGCCTCAAATCAGTGGAGTCAAGCAGCCAATCTCCACTGCAATCGTCTATTGTGAAGCCAACTTTGGCGCTATCGACGGCAAGACCGCCAACGGGCTTGTGCGCCAATCGGAACGGTATCAGATCCTCTCGGTCATCGACAGCGAACAGGCCGGTCTCGATGCCGGCATGGTTCTTGACGACGAGCCCAACGCAATTCCCATCTGCCGCGATCTGACCAGCGCACTGACACAGGCCGGCACTGTGCCCGATTACTTCATCTTCGGGATGGCGCCAGCCACAGGCATGCTGTCGATACACGAGCGCAGCCTCATACTTGAGGCCATGAGCCATGGGATGAGTATCGTCAACGGCCTGCATGAATTTTTAAACGACGATCCGATATTCGAAGCGGCATGTGTAGCGCACCAGGTAGAGATCCTGGATGTACGAAAACCCCGGGACAAGAAGGATTTGCGCATGTTCAGCAGTGCTATCGCCAATGTCAGCTGCCCACGTATCGCCGTTCTCGGCACCGACTGTGCCATTGGCAAGCGGACGACCGCCACCATCCTGACCCAGGCCCTCAACGAGCGTGGATTGAAAGCAGTGATGATCGGGACAGGCCAGACCGGTTTGATCCAGGGTGCCCGTTACGGCATCGCGCTCGATGCCATCCCTTCACAATTCTGCGCCGGCGAGCTGGAAGCGACCATCGTCGAAGCATTCGAGATCGAAGACCCCGACGTCATCATCATCGAAGGACAGGGTGCGCTGAGTCACCCGGCCTTTTCTTCTTCGTCTTTCATCCTCCGTGGCAGCTGCCCCAATGGCATTGTGTTGCAGCACGCACCGGGACGCAGCCAGCGCTGTGACTTCGATAACATGTCGATGCCGACACCGGCCTCTGAAATCAACCTCCTCCAGACCTTCGCCGATACCAAGGTCATCGGCTTGACAATCAACCACGAGAACATGACTGACGACGAAGTCAGCGCAGCCATCACACAGTACGAGCGGGAGCTCAACATCCCGGCCACCGATGCGCTGACCCGGTCACCCGAGCGCCTGGTGGAGATGGTGCTTGCCGCGTTCCCGAAACTCGAGAAGCTGCTGCCCGCCGCCGCATGATGCCCGCGCCGCGGTTGGAGATCGATCTCGACAAGATCTACCACAACGCTCGCACGCTGGTTGAACGACTGGCCAGTCGTGGCATCTCGGTGACAGGCGTCTCGAAGGCGACACTCGGCTCACCGGAGATCGCAGGCGTGTTTCTGCAGGCGGGTGTGAGTGCCCTCGGCGACTCTCGCATCGAGAATATCGAAGCGATGCGTTATGCACAGGTACCCGCATCGATGACAATGATCCGTTCTCCAATGCTTAGCCAGGCGGAACGGGTCGTAAGACACGCCGATGTAAGTCTTAATACCGAAATTGAGGTTATCAGAAAACTATCGTTCGAAGCGCAGAAGGCAAATCGTAGGCATGGGGTCGTACTCATGGTCGAGCTGGGTGACCTCCGTGAAGGTATCATGCCCGATGACCTGATAGACACCGTACGTGAGACCCTCAGCCTGCCGAACATCGTGTTCAAAGGTATCGGCACCAATCTCGCGTGCCGTAGCGGAGTGTCACCTGACAGCCGAAACATGGCGTTGCTATCCGAGCTGGTAGACTCTATCGAGGCGACATTCGGACTGACGGTAGACATTGTATCGGGCGGGAATTCTGCCAACATACAGTGGGTGTTCAGTGACACAGACACCGGACGGATCAACGATCTCCGCATGGGCGAATCGATCCTGCTTGGTTGTGAACCTCTTCATCGTACACCAATTGATGGACTGCACACCGACGCCATCACCCTCATCGCCGAAGTGATCGAATCGAAGGTCAAGCCATCACGTCCAACGGGCGAAATTGCACAAACCGCGTTCGGAGAGAAGCCAACCACTACAGACCGTGGGCATATCATGCAAACCATCCTGGCCATTGGCATACAGGACATCGACCCGAGCGGCCTGCAATCACCTGCGGGGACCGAGATCATTGGGGCCAGTAGTGACCACCTCCTCTTGGACTCTGGCAGCTATGGCCTATCCGTCGGCGCGGAAATGATGTTCCAGCTCAACTACAGCGCTCTGGTACGCGCCATGACTTCCCCTTTTGTCACCAAGATCGTCAAACACCATCGGGCGAGTATGGTACAGCAAGATTGGATTTCTGGGTTGCCCCGGGAACAATAGACACCTCCGGCGTATAACTCCTAATTACCATGCTATTAAGTGCCGGTTGCTGCCATTAATCCCGGTTCACTGGCCGTCCGCAATGGTTGCAAAGCCCTGGCTTGAGGGAACGAACCGTTCCGTATTCTGAAAAGCGGGAGGCCAGAAATTCTTCTGTAGTCGATCTTGGTAGCCTGCGAACTGAGAGAGTTATCAATGTGATTTGCCTTTTGTTGTAGTATGAGCATTGATCTATATGCGGCAGCACAGATTCAAGCCATCGTAATTTAGATGTAGAACTCTGCCACTGATAAGGCAGAGTTCGCTTTAATACAACAGGCTATATGGATACGACATTTTCCGCTTGAGGGCCTTTCTGGCCCGCGGTTTCGGTAAATTCAAACTTTTGACCGTCTGCCAGGTCGCGACGACCTTCACCAACGATTGAATGGAAAAGAACAAACAGGTCTTTTCCTGCTTCACGTTCGATAAAACATAACCTGTTGCACTGTCGAACCACTTGACGGTTCCGGTTTGCCTTTCAGGCATCTGTAAATACCTCAAACAAAATAAAATATATCCGCCTTTGAGAGCGGTCATTCAGCACAAATCTTGGAAAAACACTTTGAAGCTTGATTCGGGTGAAACTGTTGAGAAAACAGCGAATATAAGACGAAATAGGCAGGACTAGGATCTTAAAGGGTGTTCACCATTATACAGTTTAGTACTGAATTGCAAATCGGATATATTATACAACCACTGGATGATTATTTGAGCAATGCATGTATTAACAAGGAATGAGACTGGGGTCTGGCGGTTAATTTCCAGATAAGCCAAGGCGTATTTCCAGAGAAAATAAAAAGCTATTCGGCATGACTTCAACTATAATCGTTGTATTGCGATGTTTTATGGCAAATGATTAAGCCATATTTCACTGTAAAGACACACACAAATTCGGAATACAAAAGCTGAAAGTAAATATATTGCTTTATCCTATTGCAACCCGGTGCAACATTTTTTCTCATAGGTGCTTTAGCCGCAATTGGATGATGCGGTATCAGTAAACAGGCCTCGTCATGCAGTTTAACCGCAAAAAAATAACCATTACAGACGATACAGTAATTCATTTTCCAGGGTACGAGTCATGGAATAGCATGGCAGAAATGGCGACCGTTGCAGCGGATGTCAACAAAGAGCGTGTACTCTGTAGAGTATCGTTGAATATATTGGAAGATAAATTTGGTGTTATGGATGAAACACCGATCAGATGTGTCGCTCATCACCGCGCCGTTATACAAGAGGCGGCGAGAAGGTTGATTCAGAGCGAGTCTTTCGAGGATGATGGGTCAATACTGATTCGTTCAGGCGATCTATGACAGAAATATCCGGTACTCCTTAGTAGATCAATTTTCACTGCTTTGTGTTCCGACTACGTGACGCTCTTGATCATGTAGCCACCGGATTTTTCATCAGCTTCCAAGATCACTAAATTTCTTTCCTGTGCCTCTTCAAGCAGCGCATTGAAGGTGCTGAAGCCATGGTATCGCTCACTGAAACCGGGTTTACGACGCTTCAAGGTTTGCTTGACCATGGAGCCCCATACTTTCCCTCTTTCTCCGCGTTCCTGAATCAGATCTTCTACCGTGGCGGCAACCAGGTCCAGTGCTTCCTGCTTTCTTTGCTCCTCTTCACTAGGTTGCTTCTTTGAGATTTGCTTTTTAACGGTTTTTTTGCTGGTATTTTTACGCCGGCTTTGGCTGGGCTTCTTGCTATCTCTCACCAGATCGTCATAGAAGATAAACTCATCGCAGTTGGCAGTAAGTAGGTCTGAAGTGGAGTTCTTGACGCCGACACCAATTACAACCTTGTTGTTTTCGCGTAACTTACTGACGAGGGGGGAGAAGTCAGAGTCTCCACTGATAATGACGAAAGTGTCGAGATGAAGCTTGGTGTAGCATAGGTCCAGGGCGTCAACCACCATCCGGATGTCGGCCGAGTTCTTGCCTGACTGGCGCACGTGGGGAATCTCTATCAATTCGAATGCCGCTTCGTGCATGGTTGCTTTGAACTCTTTATAGCGATCCCAATCACAGTAGGCCTTTTTTACAACGATATTGCCTTTCAGCAATAAACGCTCAAGAACTTTCTGAATTTTAAAGGCTGCATAGTTGGCATCACGCACCCCCAATGCAACATTCTCAAAGTCACAGAAGATGGCCATATTTTGGGTTGGGTTCGATTCAGGCATTGGTCACTGTCCTGGTATAGGTCTTCCTACCTGTAGAATAGCCAACTTAACCGTTGTTTGTCGGTATCACAAGAAAAATAGTATCCTCATGTAACGGTTGATACTGTTGAATCGTTAACCTTGTGCATAGATCTGATTTTTTCACAGACGATTTTTTGAATTCAGTTTTGGCATCAAGGATCATGTGTGGGCGTTTGCTCAGGTCGCTAAGCAGAAATCGGTTCTTTCCGTTAGTAGTTTGCATTCGGGATGAGATGAAGTATATCAGAGCGACTTGTCCTGTCCGAGGTTAACCATATCTGGCGTAACTGTTTTTTACAGCCCTGAAATGAAGCACCGGATTACAGATGGTGTCTCTGTAACCCGGTGCTGAGTGCCAACCAATCGGTTGTTGGTGCAAATCCTTTTGCGTTGGTCTTTACTACATGGTGTCTTTCGCTACGACATTGGAGAGGTCACTTTCATTGCCAGCGAGGTCGTACGCTGTGATTGCGAAGTAGTAAGTACCGGTTTCCAGGTTTTCAATCAGATGGTTGCTGATCGTGCAGTCATCCACATCCACTACAGCTGAGAGGTTGTTGTTGCTGGTTCCCATGTAGAGTCTGTAGCCGGAGATTTCACTCATGTCCAGTGGGCTGCCGTCAGTTCTGGTGGCAGGTGCTACCCAGGTGAGTGAGATGCTACCAGTGGTAGGTGTGGTCTGGGAGGCTTCCACTACCAGGGTCAGTGGGCTCAGTGATGCCGTATCAGTTCCATCGGATACGCTGATCACGATATTGTTGTAGCTGCCTTCATCCGCTTCTGCCGGTACACCGCTCAGGGTGCCGTTGCTGCTGTTGAAGCTGGCCCAGCTTGGCATGTTGGTGATACTGAAGGTCAGTGTATCGTTGTCCGCATCGGAGGCTGTGGGTGCAAACACGTAGCCGTCGCCTACCAGGACACTCTGATCGGGATTGCCGGAGATGATCGGCGCTGTGTTGGCGGGTGCAACATCATGGATGGTGACGATGGTGCTGCTTGGTGAGCCCAAGGTGTAACCGTCGCTCGGTGCATCGAGGCTGACGCGGAAGGTTTCGTCGCCTTCATCAATTGAATCGCTCATGATTGCGATGCTGATGACCTTGCTTGATTCACCGTCGCTGAAGTCCAGCGGTGTCCACATGTAACCGTGGTAGTCCTCGGTATATCTTGCTTCGATTCCGCGGGTGCCGAAGTTGACGGTGGCTGCGCCAGTACTGTTGGTACGGGTCACGGTCAGGGTTACGTTGCTGCCTTCTTCCGCATCGTAGCCGCCGCTGACGAACTGGAAGGTGCCGCCCTCTTCAGCTACATCGGCAACTGTGATGGCGAAAGGCGCCAGGCTTGCCTGTTCATTGCCGTCAGAGACGGTGATAACGATGTTTGAGTAGCTGCCGGCTGAGTTGGAATCAGGTGTGCCGCTCAGTTGGCCTGTGCTTGAGCTGAAGCTGGCCCAGCTGGGCAGATTGCTGACGCTGAAACTCAGGGCGTCGCCATCGGGATCACTGGCTGTCGGGGTGAAGCTGTAGGCGCTGCCTTCATCCAGACTGGTGGCTGGTGTGCCACTGATGGTCGGTGCGCGATTGGTCTCGGAGACCGTGATGTCAAACGCGCTCAATGAAGCTGTGGCGGAGCCGTCAGAGACACTGATGCGAATGCTGCTGGTGGTGCCGGCATCATCCATGCCAGGTGTGCCACTCAGTACGCCGGTAGAGGTGTTGAAGCTGGCCCAGGATGGACGATTGGCGATGGAGAAGCTGAGGCTGTCGCCATCCGCATCGTTGGCGGAAGGTGCAAATCTGTAGCTGCTGCCTTCGGCAACGGAGGTGGCTGGCGAACCGCTGATGGTGGGTGCGCGGTTGGAATCTGTCACAGCAATGCTGAAAGCACTCAGAGAGGCGCTATCGGTACCGTCAGAGACACTGATGCGAACATTACTGGTAGTGCCGGCATCATCCATACCAGGTGTACCACTCAATACACCGGTAGAGGTGTTGAAGCTGGCCCAGGAAGGACGATTGGCGATGGAGAAGCTGAGGCTGTCGCCATCCGCATCATTGGCGGAAGGTGCAAATCTGTAGCTGCTGCCTTCGGCAACGGAGGTTGCCGGCGAACCACTGATGGTGGGTGCCCGGTTGGTGTCGGTCACAGTAATGCTGAAGGCATTCAGAGAGATGGTGTCGGTACCATCGGAGACGCTGATGCGGATATTACTGGTGGTGCCGGCATCGTCCATATCCGGTGTGCCGCTGAGCTGACCGGTGGAGCTGCTGAAGCTGGCCCAGGTTGGTCTATTGGCAATGGAAAAACTCAGGCTGTCACCATCGGCGTCATTCGCGCTTGGACGGAAGCTATAAGCCTGGCCTTCGGCTACCTGAGTGCCGGGGGAACCACTGATTACCGGTGGTGTGTTTTCCGGAGTTGGATCTGGATCGGGATCTTCACCGGCAACGAAGCAGTCGCTGGGCGCGCGGCGAATGACCGCATTGGCCGTATCCGCGCCGGATACCACATCAACTTTACAAGGTACGAACGGAGGAGCAATCTGCTTGATGCGCCAGATGCCTCTCTTGTTAACAGTAGCACTGCCAACAGGCAAGATTGAATTTGCTACAAACGCGTTGACTTTGGCTCCAGGCTCTCCCTGGCCTTTGATTACCAGTTTATCCTTCGCATTTCTCCATACTGCTTTGTAGACAGATAGGTCGGCGGCTTGGGCGAGGTTGATATCTGCAGAAAAAAGAGCCGGGAATATAATCAACGGAATGAGTTTGCGTGTTGCTTTCATGACCTTCGTGACCTCGAAAAAGATTATCCCTAAAAAGTTGTTGCTCACTATGGCGGTCAATTGGGCTTTTTATGCAGACACGGGGTCACAGTTTTAGTGGACGGGTTTCACACTACTTGCGCTTCCTCGCAGCAGTGTGAATTGGCTCGAAAATAGAGTAGAAGGAGTTCACAGTTTAACTCTCAAGTTGTTAAGGCTTGAGGGCCGGTATCTGGGTTCTGATCAACCAGGTTACTCATTGTTGACTGTTAAGCTATGTTTAAAAAAAGGGCCTGAATTTCAATATTTTTTAAGCATTGTTAGTTTAATTCCTGTAATTGAAAAACCGGTGCCTTTGTTTTACATCCAGAAAAAAGAGAGATGAGTGAGGATGGTATGAAAAGAAATTTCAGCGTGTTTTTATCACTATTTCCCGTTCTGCTTTTTTATGCCCAGTCAGGGATCGCCTCGTCCTATGTTATCGATACAGATGGAGGGCATGCTTTCATCCAGTTCAGAATCAGCCATCTGGGTTACAGTGTGCTGGCCGGACGTTTCAATAAGTTCTCCGGGGAGTTTGTCTACGATACGAGCAATCCCTCGAAAGCGTCCGTGAGCGTGCTTGTGGAAACGGCGAGTATCGACTCGAATCATGCGGAGAGGGACAAACACCTGCGGGATGATGATTTTCTTGCGGTGAAGCAGTTTCCGGAGGCTCGGTTTGTCAGTAGTTCATACCTTGAGCGCCAGGACGGCACTGGGCTGTTGAAGGGGAACCTGACCCTCAGGGGGGTTACCCGGCCGATCGAGATCGAAGTGGAGCATGTGGGGGCCGGCAGCGATCCCTGGGGAGGCTATCGGCGTGGCTTCACCGGCAAGACCAGACTGGTGCTGGCGGATTTCGGAATTACCAAGTATCTCGGTGATACAGCCAAAGAGATGGAGCTGATCCTGGGAATCGAAGGGATTCGCAACAAGTCGCAACGCGGCTCGAGAAAGCCGCGGTAAACTCCCTGTCTTTCTGCATCAGTATGATTGGATTTGTGTCAACAGGCCCTAGGAGACCCACTCTGAAGTGCGCTCGCCAATCCAGATGACCTGAAAGCGGATCCTGCGCCAGGGGTTGTCATCATCCAGCAGGCGTATGATGGTGGCTTCCAGGCGCTCCCCCTGGTCGAGCAGGCGGGCCAGGGTGCGGTTTTCCCGCATCGGGATATAGCCAAGGTGCTCGTTTTTGAACCATACTGCGATGGCGAAACGGTCGTGGGGGTTGCTCGGTTCCCGCTTCAGATGGAGCGTCTCTCCCAACTGGAGAAACGGCCAGATGGCCGGTCCGCGATGGTATTGGAAGCCAGCCAGCGGGGACTCTTGCAGGACAACTTTTTTCCGGCTCGGGATGATTGTTGTTCTGTTGTGGATTTTTCTCGCCAGATGTCTGGCGGGAAAGCGGAATAGGGCAGCAAGCATTTGGCTCTGTTTCATCGTTTGTGCTCCAGGTCGTTGGAGTCAATGAGAATAACATTTGGAGAGGCTCATTCTGTGAGTCCACCAAAAATAATCTGTTGGAGAACGCATGCTGGAATATGTTTTTTTCGACAAACGTCCATGGCAGGACTTTGTTGATTATCTGAAACAACTGGGATTGGCGATTGAAACAGCCCAGGATGATGATGAGTGGCTGGTCTACGTTCCGGAGGAGCTGGACGATGAGACCGATGAGAAGATTGAAGCGCGTTACGAAACGCTGCTTGAGATGAATGAGCGCTTGATTGCCGACCAGCAGGGCGGCGCACATGTGGAGTTGGCCGGGATCAATGTGAGCCTGATGGATGGTCGGGTTGTCCAGGCGGCAGTGGATCCACAGCTGATCAATCGCCTGTTGCAGGTGATTTCGGTTGAGGAGCTGGGCGAGTTGGTCAGTGCCGTTGCTCAGGCGGTGGAGCAGGGGGATGAGCGGTCACTCTGTCAGCGTTGAGTTTTTTCCGTGGAGGCTTTCAGGGCATCGTCGGTTCTTTGTTTGCCGGCTTTGAGGGCCTTCTCAGTGGCAAGCCTTGCCGCTTTTTTCTGTTCAACCAGCTCGATGTACTCTTTGGGGGACTGATTGATGCTGGTCTGGGGTGGATTTTCGCTGCTCTGCATGACATAGATGATGCCAAGGACCAGGGCGATGAAGACCACGAAAAAAGCTGTCCTCGACATGATTCTCTTCTCCCGGCTGCTCGGGCCAATAGATTGGCCTTAGGGCCTGTTAACACGAATCCAATACGCCCTGCTGGGACTGTTTTTGTGCCCAGCAAGGCAGAATGAGCGTCGTGTCGTCATTCTACATGAGCGAATGATAACGCCGCTGGGCGCAAAAACAGGCCCAGCCCTTCGGGTTGCGCCTGAAAAAGCGCCACTCCACGTTGCTCGTCGCTTATTTGGAATAACCAAACTACACTCCTCGCGCCTTGATTGGCACTTTTCAGGCACAACAGGGCGTATTGGATTCGTGTTAACAGGCCCTAAGTGGATCCTGGGCGCTTGAGCGCGGCAGAAATAGTGCTCGAAATTGCAACCCTATACGGGGATTATAACAGGCCCGAGGCCGGGTTATCGGCTGTGCAGCTGAAGAATCGGCCAGTTACGTTTTTTTGCCACTTCCGCAAGGGTCTGGTCCGGATCAACCGCGACCGGATGCGCCACCTGCTCCAGCAGCGGCAGGTCATTGTGGGAGTCACTGTAGAACCAGCTGCCCTGCATGGTCTGGTCAAACTCATCCAGCCAGTCGTTCAGCCGGCTGACTTTGCCTTCGCGGAAGCTGGGGGTGCCGGCCACTTCGCCGGTGTAGTGGCCGTCGATCTGTTCCGGCTCCGTGGCGATCAGGTGGTCGATCCCGAAGCGCTGAGCAATGGGAGAGGTGACGAAGGCATTGGTGGCGGTGATGATCAGCAGCAGATCTCCGGCCTGACGGTGTTTCTCAACCAGTTGCTGGGCCTGTTCACTGATGATCGGGATAATCTTCTCTTCAATAAAGAGCGCCCGCCACTGATTGAGCTTCTGCGGCGGGTTTTTTCGCAGTGGCTTCAACGAGAAGCGCATGAATTCGTGGATGTCCAGTCTGCCGGCTTTGTAGTCCTCGTAGAAGCGTTCGTTTTCACGCTCATATTGCTCTCCATCAACAATGCCCTGTTCCACCAGGAAACGGCCCCAGAGGTAGTCGGAGTCACCGGCCAACAGGGTGTTGTCCAGGTCGAAGATTGCCAATGCCATGATTCTGTCCTGCTTGTTTACTCAATGAGTTATCTGTGGTCTGTCCGGCTATTTTACCTGGTTAAGCGGTAAATGTTGTTAACGGATTATTGCCCAGATTGCCGACGGCTTAATTAAACAATATCCAGATACTGTCAGGCTCATTCCGGGTTCATGGTATGGAGTGTTATTTGGCGAGAGCCGAAGAAAAATAAATGACTTCTGTACAATTTTTGGAATTTCCATGATTTGCAAAGGCTTAAGTTTGCTGCCTTGCTGCACTACATGGATTATGGAAGAATCATATTCTAAGAATGTGACAAATTTTGGCGGATAAATTGATTGACTCTGACGGCTTTAGACCGAATGTCGGCATCATCCTGTGTAATGACGATCGTCTCCTGTTTTGGGGTCGCCGCACCGGACAGGATGCCTGGCAGTTCCCCCAGGGCGGTATAAAGCGCGATGAAACCCCTGAAGAGGCGATGTACCGGGAGTTGAATGAGGAGGTGGGCCTGAATGCCGACCAGGTCTCGATCATCGGCTCCACGCGCAGCTGGCTGCGATACCGACTGCCGGAGCGCTATATCCGCCGTCACAGCGAGCCGCTCTGTATCGGTCAGAAGCAGATCTGGTTTCTGCTGAAGACGAACTGTGGCGAGGATGCCTTCTGCCTGGATCACACCGAAACCCCCGAGTTCGAGGAGTGGCGCTGGGTAAAATATTGGCACCCTGTGCGCGAAGTGATCTATTTCAAACGTAATGTGTATACCAAGGCTCTGGAAGAGCTGGCGCCACTGCTCTATCCCGAAGGGGTTCCCGGGCGCTCCCTGACAAGCTATCTGCGGCAGAATCGCCGTTGATCGTGAGCTATTTCCCCTCGGGGCTAATAGAAAAAACCGCAAATGGACGCCAATCACCGCTGATCGCCGCGAATACCTTTCATAGTGCGGCCTCACTTGTTGTGGATTCGCGTTCATTTGTGGCTAACCAAAGATAGGAATTTCCAGGCTTTGCCAAGGGGTTGTTACGAGAACCATGCTTGAGACGCTTCACCGCATCGTTAAAGAGGTTAATGCCGCTTCCGACCTGGAGCAGGCCCTGGCGATCATCGTTCAGGAGGTGAAGCAGGCGATACAGGCGGATGTCTGTTCCGTCTATCTCACCGATTTCGAGCGGCGGGATCATGTGCTGAAGGCGACGGACGGGTTGTATCCGCAAGCCGTCGACAAGGTCAGATTACCCTACCACCGGGGGCTGATCGGGCTGGTCTGTGAAAGGGCGGAACCGGTCAATTTGGCGGATGCACCAAATCACAAGCGCTATCTGTTCACCCATGAGACCGGCGAGACCTCTTACAAGGGTTTTTTAGGTGTGCCGATCATTCAGAATCGCAAGGTTCTGGGTGTGCTGGTGGCGCGTCAGATCGATCAGCGCAGCTTCGAAGATAACGAGGTTACCTTTCTGTTCACCCTGGCGGCACAGCTTGCCGGTGCGATCACGCATGCCCAGGCCAGCGGCAATCTGGATACCCAGAGTGATCTGGCGCCACCAAAGCGGTTTCTTCAAGGGCAGCCAGGTTCTCCGGGTGTCTCCTTGGGTACTGCGGTTGTGGTCTATCCACCGGCCGACCTGGAAGCGGTGCCCGACCGGCCGGCGAAGGACCTTGATGATGAGGAGGATGCCTTCAGGACCGCAGTGGCGGCGGTGGTGCAGGATCTGATGGCGATCGAAGACCGCTTTGAAGAGAGCCTGCCTGCGGAGGACCGGGCGCTGTTCGATGCCTGGCTGATGATGCTTGGTAGTGATTCCCTGATCGGCAATACCGTGCGACGCATTCAGCAGGGCAACTGGGCGCCGGGCGCCTTGCGGGAGACTTTTCAGGAGCATGCGCGGATATTCGAGAACATGGAGGATATCTATCTGCGGGAGCGGGCATCTGATGTGCTCGATCTGGGGCGACGTATCCTGATGCATCTGCAGCAGAAGGTCTCCACCCCGAATGAGTATCCGGAGGACACCATTCTGGTCGGCGAGGAGGTCAGCGCCATGCAACTTGCCGAGGTGCCGAGAGAGCGCCTGGCTGGTGTGGTATCGGCCAGTGGCGCCAGCTTCTCCCATGTGGCGATACTGGCCAGAGCCTTGGAAGTACCGGCAGTAATGGGAATGAGTAATCTGCCGGTGAGCCGTATGGAGGGCCATTTTCTGATTCTCGAGGGCTATCTGGGACGGATCTACGTCTCGCCGGCGCCGTCGGTCATCGAAGAGTATCGACGGCTTGCCAGTGAGGACCAGGCACTCTATCAGGAGCTGCAGGCGGACAAGGACCTGCCTTGCGAAACCACCGATGGTGTCCGCATACCCCTCTACCTGAATACCGGCCTGCTCTCAGAGCTGAGCAATCAGGGTATGGCCGAATCGGAAGGTGTGGGTCTCTATCGCACCGAACTGCCGTTCATGGTGAGAGACAGCTTTCCAGGAGAGTCGGTACAGGTTGCCAACTATCGAAAGGTGCTGAAGATGTTTCATCCGCGCCCGGTGATCATCCGTACCCTGGATATCGGTGGAGACAAACCGCTACCCTATTTTCCCGTGGAGGAGTCGAATCCGTTTCTGGGTTGGCGGGGGATTCGAATCTCTCTCGACCATCCGGAGATCTTCATCACTCAGGTGCGCGCCATCCTGCGTGCCGCCATCGATCTGAACAACTTGCGTCTGCTGTTGCCGATGATCAGTCATGTGCAGGAGGTCGATGATGCCATGCTGCTGATCCAGCGGGCGCATGACGAGCTGCTGGAAGAGGGTTATCAGGTGAAGATGCCCAAGGTCGGTGTGATGATTGAGGTGCCGGCTGCGGTATACCAGGTCGAGGTCTTGGCCCAGCGAATCGATTTTCTCTCCGTGGGTACCAACGATCTGACCCAGTACCTGCTCGCTGTCGATCGAAACAATGCCCATGTGGCGGACATCTATAACGATCTGCATCCGGCCGTGTTGCGGGCCTTGATCCAGATCGTCAATGGTGCGGGTCAGTACGGTAAAGAGGTGAGTGTCTGTGGTGAGCTGGCGGGAAATCCGGCGGCGGCGGTTCTGCTGCTGGGTATGGGAGTCAACAGTCTGAGTATGAATGGTGGCAGTCTGTTGCGGGTAAAGTGGGTGCTGCGCTCATTTTCCCACAATCGTGCAAAACAGTTGCTGCAGACAGCGCTGCGTTGTGAACAGGCGGGTGAGGTTGTCAATCTGCTGTCGAATGCTCTGGAGGAGATGGGGCTGGGTGGACTGATGCGTGCCGGCCGATAGCATTTGTTAGGCCCTGGCAGGAAGCTTAATATAGAGAGAAACCGCATTGAGAGAGCCGTGGTCTTTAAAACACTGCAGCAGGATGAGGATGGCAGGCTGACTCACGACGGTTGAAAACAAACACTTTGCGCCAGGTTACTATGAAACCGCAATCCGCATTCTCCAGCATAGAGTGGTCGAAGCAGTTTTTATTCATTCTGATACCGTTTGCGGCGATCTTTGCGCTGGGCGCCTATGTCCATTACTACACCAATTCGGAAACCGATCGGGTCACGCTCAGAACCAATGAGCTATTGAATGTGGGATTGGCCCGAAGTGTTCTCAACCGCGACCTCTCCAATGTCATTTCAGATCTGATCTTTCTTGCCAGCTATATCGACAAGCAGAGCTTTGAAGCCTCCGGGCAGTTAAGAAAAAAACAGGTCGAAGAGTTGTTCTTCACCTTCATAAAAGAGAAACGACTCTACGACCAGGTGCGCTATATCGACCGTCAGGGTCTGGAGAAAATCCGCGTCAACTTTGGCAGTGGAAATCCAACACTTGTTCCCGATCGGGAGTTGCAGGACAAGTCCGCACGCTACTATTTTGTGGAGACTGCGGCAATGGCTCCCGGGGAGATCTATATCTCGCCCTTGGATCTGAATATCGAAGAGGGGGTTATCGAGCAACCGCTGAAGCCGGTGATGCGGTTTGCCGTGCCGATCTTTGCGCAGCGAGATCGGATCCAGGGTATTCTGGTACTCAACTATCTGGGGGAGCGCCTGTTGAGTGACTTCGCCAGGGCCGGTGCCAATATTGCCGATCATATCCATCTGTTGAACAAGGACGGCTACTGGTTGGACAGCCCCCAGAACAGTCATGAATGGGGCTTTATGTTGCCCCACAAACAACATATCACTGAACTCTATCCAGCCGCCTGGGAGCTGGTCAGGCAATCGGTTTCCGGTCAGCTGGAGACCAGTGATGGTCTGATTACCTATGAAACGGTTACCCCCAGAACCGTGGCCTCGCAAACCATCCGGGGATATGAACAACAGCAATTGACCATGTCCCCGTTGGATGAGTTGCGTTGGAAGGTGGTTTCCCGGGTCTCTCTGGATCGCTACGCACCCGGCTTTTTAGGTTTTATCCGACAGCATACCCCACTCTATTTTGTGATCATGGTGGTTTTGCTGTTCGGCTCCTGGCTGTTGGCAACCGCCAATCTGCGCCATCGTAATGCACAGCGTCAGAGTGAATACGAACGGCGTTTCCGGCGCACCCTGGAGGATATGCAGCTGGCTGCGATTACCCTTGATCGTGAATATCGTCTGGTGTTTTGCAATGACTACTTTTTAAAACTGACCGGCTGGACCCGTGAAGAGGTACTGCACGACGAGTGGATTGAACGCTTTGTCAGAGTCGAGCATAAAAAGCTGTTTCGCGATACTTTGGAAAAACTGCACAGCGAAGGTGTTGAATCACGGGATGTGGAAGTGGATGTGGTGATGCAGCTCGGCGGCTACCGACGGATCGCCTGGCACCATACGCCTTCAACCGATGCCCACGGTAAGGTTGTCCGGGTGACGGCGATTGGTGAGGATGTGACCGAGCGTCGTAAAGCGGAAGACAAGGTGCGCAAGTTGTCCCATGCGGTGGAACAGAGTCCCAGCATCGTACTGCTGACAGACCGGCATGGCCAGATCGAGTATGTGAATCCCAAGTTCACCCAGGTGACCGGTTACGATGCGGATGAGGTGATCGGTAAAAAGACCAATATCCTGAAATCGGGTGAAACCTCGGGAGATGACTACGAGCAGCTCTGGCAGACCGTGTTGAATGGTGAAGAGTGGCGGGGTGTCTTCCATAATCGCAGAAAGAACGGTGAGCTCTACTGGGAGTCCGCCTCCATCTCCGCGCTGAAGGATGAGGAGGGTGAAATCACCAACTTCGTTGCCGTTAAAGAGGATATCACTGAGCACAAGCGTCTTGAGCGGGAAGTTGAGATGCAGCAACAGGAGCTGGTCCGTACCCAGGCGCTTACCGTGATGGGGCAGATGGCCAGTATGATTGCCCACGATCTGAGAAATCCTCTTTCGTCGGTCAAAATGAGTATGCAGATTCTGGGCAAGCATGCGGCCAACGAAGAGAAGGAGCTGTCAGCGATCGGTCTGGATCAGATTCGATACATGGAGAACATCCTTACTGACATGCTGACCTATGCCCGACCTGAAGCCGTTCATGTCGATTGGGTGAATATCGAAAAGCTCATGGATGCAACCGTGTTGAGCCTGCACAAACGAATTGAAGAGGTGCAGTCGACGGTCGATGTGGAGTACCAGTCCGGATTGCCCGCGTTACCGGGAGATGCCAACAAGCTGCGGCAGCTGTTCTCGAATCTGATCGTCAATGCGCTGCAGGCCAGTGAGAAAAATGAACATGGCTCCAGTAAAATCAATATCAAAGTAATTCAGGTGATGGATCAGACGGGCAGTGCTGTCGAGGTATCGGTTTGCGACAACGGCATCGGCATTGAGAATGACGAGAATCAGAAACTGTTCGAACCATTCTATACAACCAGAACAAAAGGTACCGGCCTTGGCCTGGCGATTGTTAAACAGATTATCGATCAGCACCAGGGGCGGGTTGAATTGTTACCCCGCGAGGCTGGCGGCACCTGTGCCATTGTCACTCTGCCGACTGCCCCCAGGGAGGTGGAATCGGTGTCGTGAATATCGATCAACCGAGGCTGGCCAAAGCCTTCACAACCATCGGTTAGCGGAGAGTTCAACTTTTACAGTTAACCGTTTTTAGTGACAACCACTCAACAGACAATCGAGTAGGTCCGGGTTTATAACATGACTAGAATTCTTCTCGTTGATGACGATATAGCCAGTTGCCGTACCCTGCAACTGCATCTCTCCGGTCTCGGTCACGAGGTCAGTATGGCCCATAGCGTGGACGAGGGGCTGCAGCTGCTTGAAAACTTCAAACCCGGTCTGGTGGTGCTCGATATTCGCATGCCGGGAAAATCGGGTCTGCAGGGATTGCCGGAATTCAAATCAGCACTGCCTGAGGTCCGCATCATCATGATCACCGCTTTTCACGATATGGAGAGCACCATCGAGGCGATGCAGAAGGGGGCGGACGACTATATCCACAAGCCGATCGACATCGATGAGTTTGATGGTGCGGTGGAAAAACTCCTCAGCCATGGGGAGGGTGAGGTGGTGGAGACCGGCAGTCAAAGCTTCTCCTCGCTTACCATGGTTGGCAACTCCCGGGCGATGAAGGAGATCTTCAAAACCATCGGCCTGGTGGCGAAAAGTCCGGCCACGGTGTTGATCACTGGAGAGTCGGGAACCGGCAAGGAGCTGGTGGCCAGAGCGATCCATCGAAGCGGTGAAAACCCCGATGGGCCTTTTGTGGTGGTGAACTGTGCTGCAATTGTCGAGACGCTGCTCGAATCCGATATGTTCGGCCATGAGAAAGGCGCCTTTACCGGTGCGGTGGCAAAGCAGGTCGGTAAATTCTCTTTGGCGGAGAATGGTGCCATATTTCTCGATGAGGTGGGCGAGCTCTCCCCGGTGATGCAGGCCAAGCTGTTGAGGGTGATTCAACACAAAGAGTTTACCCCGTTGGGGGCCAAGGAGAGCAAAGTCACCAACGCACGGATCATCGCGGCAACCAATGTCAATCTGGCCCAGCAGGTCTCTCACGGGGCTTTTCGGGAAGATCTCTTCTATCGGTTGCAGGTGGTGAATATCCATCTTCCCCCGTTGCGTGAGCGCAAAGAGGATATCATGGGGCTGGTACAGGCACTGCTCGCCCGTATCAATGGGGAGTTGAACCGTAAGGTGGCGCGTATCACTTCCGATGCCTTGCGCTGTCTTCAGGATTACCATTGGCCGGGAAACGTCAGAGAGTTGGAGAATGCGCTGATGAAGGCGGTGGCGCTCTGTCCTTCGGATACCCTCTCTTGCGACCTGTTACCGATGGAGATTACCGGCGTGAGTCTGGAGGAAGTGGAGAATCAGCCGGTGGTCAGCAGACCGATAAGCCTGCAGGCGATGGAGAAAGCCCATGTCAAACAGGTGTTGGAGATGGTCGATTGGCATAAGGGGCGGGCTTGTGAAATCCTGGAGATTTCCAGACCAAGACTGCGGCGGATGATCCAGCAGTACGAGTTGCAGCCCCCACCCGGTTTTGTGGCAGATAAGGATAACGGCGACTGAAACAACCGTTACCGCCTCCGTTATCTTTCAAACAACCGGCATCAATCGCATGTAGGATGCCTTGAATGTTGATGATCAGATCACGGACGACAGCTGGTGCGGATCAGAGGGTGCCCCAGGAGTTGCGACGACGCTGAAATCTCAGGTGAGGCAGGATCAGCCCGATCAGGATGCCGGCAATGATCACCCCGGCACCGATCAGGAACCAGTCACGGGTCGCTTCATTGCTCAGATCCCGGTTGTCCTGTTTCAGCTCTTCCACTTCCCGGGTCAGTGCGGCAACCTGCTTGACCAGTTCATTGCGCTCATTGGAGATACGGATCGCATTGGAGGCTGTTCGCTGAATGCTCTGCAGCTCCTGTTCCTGCTTATCCTTTACCTTTTGCAGACTTTTGTGGTTGCTCAGTAATTCACGGTGGTTTTTCTGTAGATCGATCAGTTTACTGCGTAATTCGCCTGGTGCGGCCTTCAGTTCATCAATCTCTTTGCGCAGCGTGCCCAGCTGCGCTCGTGCACTGGGTTCATTCATCAGCTGTCGGGTGAGTACGAATCCCTGACTGCCGCCGACCCGGACTTTGGTGTACCCCGATTCCGGATTGGTGGAGAGGACATCCAGCGCCGCGCCGCTGTTGAGCATGCGCATGATTCGGTGTGTAGTACTCTCCCCGGTACGCATGGTGATCTGAAAGGTATCGGTTACATAGAGGGTTTTAGCCTGAACCAGTAACGGGAACAGGAGTAACAGGGCGAGCAGCAATAAGGATTTCTTCATGACTATATCTGGTATCTATCCGGAGCAATGGGGCCATTGTACAACTGAAATCTTCCATTGTTGCCAAGCAGGCCGCAGAATGTCGCATTTTTGTGGATCATGCACCCCTTGGAGGCATCTGTAAACCGCTTAATCCGGAGTGCAGTTGTCTAGGGCATATTGGATTCGTGTTAACCGGCCCTGGTGTCGGGTTGATCGCCGTCAGCGGCCGAGCAGCAGAAACTCCATCAACGCTTTTTGCGAGTGCAGACGGTTTTCGGCCTCATCCCAGACCACGCTGTCCGGGGTGTCGATCACCGAAGCGGTAACCTCTTCACCCCGGTGGGCCGGCAGGCAGTGAAAGAACAGGGCATCTTTTTCCGCCTGGGCCATCAATTCGTCGTTTACCTGGTATTTGGAGAAGGCTTTCTCGCGCAACGCCTGCTCCTCTTCCTGGCCCATGCTGGCCCAGACATCGGTAACCACCAGGTCCGAACCACTGGCTGCCTCTAGGGGATCGCGGATGATGTTGGCCCGGTCACCGGCTGCTTCGAGGATTTCCGGTTCAGGGTCATAACCTTCCGGGCAGGCGATGTTGAGGCGAAAATCGAACTGTCTGGCAGCGTTCAGATAGGAGTGGCACATATTGTTGCCATCACCAACCCAGGTCACAGTCTTACCCTGGATATTACCGCGATGTTCCGCATAGGTCTGCATGTCCGCCAGTAGCTGACAGGGATGGTATCTGTCGGTCAGGGCATTGATTACCGGCACCTGGGAGTGGGCAGCGAACAACTCCAGTTTCTCCTGCTCGAAGGTGCGGATCATGATGATGTCGAGCATCCGCGAAAGTACCTTGGCGCTGTCCTCGATCGGTTCACCCCGGCCGAGCTGGGTGTCCCGGGGTGAGAGAAAGAGTGCATGACCACCCAATTGGGACATGCCGACCTCAAAAGAGACTCGTGTGCGGGTGGAGGATTTTTCAAACACCATACCCAGGTTCTTGCCTTTCAAAGGGGTATGTATTTCACCCCGGTGCTGCATCCGCTTCAGTTCGGAAGCACGGCGAATCAGTGATTGCAATTCATCACGGCTGAGATCGAGTAGGGAGAGGAAGTGCCTGGTCATAGTGTTACGCCTTTGCGTTGGCTATCAAAGAAAGTCGGCAACCAGGGCGCTGACTTTGTCGATAATCTCTTTGCACTCATCATCGTTGAGGATCATCGGTGGCAACAGGCGAATCACATTGCCTGCGGTCACATTGATGAGTAGATTCTTTTCAAGTGCTTTGCCGACCAGCTCTGCACATGGGCGTTCGAGTTCGATGCCGACCATCAATCCTTTGCTACGAATCGAAGTGACGCCGGGCAGCTCGGCCAGTTTAGCTTCAAACTCCGACTGAAAACGTTGACCCAGCTTGTCGGCTCTGTCAGCCAGTTGCTGAGACTCCACCACATCCAGCACGCTCATCGCCACCCGGCAGGCGAGTGGATTGCCGCCAAATGTGGAGCCGTGATTACCCGGAGCGAGTAAATTTGCCGCTTCACCGCGTGCCAGGCAGGCGCCGATCGGCATGCCATTACCCAAGCCTTTGGCCAGGGTCATCACGTCGGGCAGTATGTCGTTATGCTGGTGGGCGAAAAGTTTACCGGTACGGCCAACGCCGGTCTGGATCTCATCCAGCATCATCAACCACTGGTGCTGATCACAGATCTCACGGATCCGGTTGAGATAATCGGTTGACGGGATATTCACGCCACCTTCACCCTGTACCGGTTCAACCAGTATGGCAACCACATTTTTCTGGTGTTGGGCAATCTCCTCGATCGCCCCGATGTCGTCGTAGGGTACTCTGATGAAACCCTGTACCAGGGGCTCGAAACCGGCCTGAACCTTGCGATTGCCAGTGGCAGAAAGGGTAGCCAGGGTTCTGCCATGAAAACTCTGTTCCATGACGATGATGGCCGGATTCTTGATCTCGCGCTTGTTGCCGTGGAGCCGGGCGATTTTAATTGCGGCTTCGTTCGCTTCAGCACCGGAATTGGCAAAAAACGCCCTCTCCATGGAGGCCAGGGTGCAGAGTCTCTCGCCCAGTGTCTCCTGCAACGGTATGCGATAGAGATTCGAAGTATGCAGCAGGCTGGAAGCTTGATCACACAACGCCTTGGCGATTTCCGGATGGGCATGGCCGAGTCCGCATACTGCAACACCGGTTACCGCATCGAGATAGCGGTTACCCTCGGTATCCCACAGCCAGGCACCTTCACCCCGCTCGAAAGCGACAGGCAGTCGTTGATAGGTTGTCATCAATGAGTCGGCCATTCTCAAGCCCCATAAAACAAAAAAGCATCCTAAAAAGGACGCCGGATTAATTAAGCCCCTATTATTATCGGCGAATGGGATCGATTGTTATCAACCCAATCGTCGGGGAATCGACTAGTCTACCATTCGATAAGAGTTTTTCAAATCGTCTTCTGCGATACCTGGGGTAGGGGGGGGGGCGCTATGATCCACAATTGGCGCCATGATAGAGTCTCTCTGAGCATTCCTTCTCTGCGAGTCGCGCCTTGAGCGAGGGGATTCTTGAAGCCCCGTGCATTACCGATTAAGGTGCCGGGTTAAGAGCGGCAGAGAGATTCATTGATTGGGAGTTTGGTCTATGTCCATTGCCCTGACACTACATCTATTGGCCGTCATCGTCTGGGTTGGCGGTATGTTTTTCGCACATGTGATTCTGCGTCCGGTGTTGAATGAACAATTGGAGCCTCATCAGCGACTGCCTCTGCTGCTCAGGGTGTTCGATGGTTTCTTCCCCTGGGTTTGGGGTTCAGTGATCACAATATTGGCCAGTGGTTTCTGGATGCTGTTTACCCAATATGGGGGTGAGACCGGTTGGTGGCTCAGTTTCATGTCTGTGGTAGGCACCCTGATGGCAGCAATCTTCATCTTCATCTATGCCATTCCCTACCATCAACTTGGCACTGCCTTGAAAGGCGACGATATGCCCAGGGCGGTTGCCGCGATTACGTTGATTCGGCAACTGATCCTGGTGAATCTGATACTCGGCATGGTGGTATCGCTGCTGGCAACGATGGGGAAGTATGGTTTCTTCTGACATCGGAACGCTTATTACATAGGCAATCGGCCTGCTCGATTCGCCGGGCAGGCGGCGTCGAAGCCTGACTCATATGGCACTTTTGTGACCCTTGGCTCAGGCACTTCTTTATCATCATTGATGAGTGATAGTCTTAAGCATAGTCATGGCGGCTATCCACCACCTTCGTTTCATCAAATTCATAAAAATTTAGGGTGACTGTTTGTTCGATTCAATGGTGATGTTGGCTTTTACCCTGGGGATCGTCAGTGCCTCATCGCTGCCCATGGGGGCGATTACAGCAAAATTCTGGCAACCCAGCGACCGTGCCACAGCAATACTCATGGCATTTGGCGGTGGCGCCCTGCTGGCGGCGCTGACCATCGATCTTGTGGCTTCCGCGGTCGAAGAGGGGCATTTTTATGCTCTGGCTGCCGGGGCCATGGTTGGCGGGCTGTTGTTCATCGGGCTCAATCAATTGGTCAACGACTATGGTGGATTTCTGCGTAAGGCCTCCACCACCATCTACCATTTTCGCCGTAAACAGCATCAGCAGATTAAACAGATCATCTCACGTATCCATCAGGTGAAGCTGTTTCATGACCTGCCAACCAATGATTTCAAGATTATTGCGCCTTCAGTCCGAGTGGTTACCTTTCACAAGGGAGAGACTATCTTCCGTAAAGGGGATCCGGCGGATACTTTCTATATCATCGATGTGGGTGGTGTCGATCTGTTCAGATCCGAAGCCGGTGAGCAGAATACGATTCAGTTGCAGGGTTACGATGTGTTTGGCTGGTATCCCTGTTTGACCTCGACACCGAATACGCTGAATGCGGTCGCCAGTCGCGAAACACGAGTCTGGCTGATACCCAAACATGCGATCGATACGCTACTGATCAATTCCCCTCACTTTCAACAGGAGGTCCATCTGCTGCTGCGCAGTGGTGAGCTACAGCACTACCTGGAACAGCAGCATCTGTTGACGACCGATGAAATAGAGCGCTGGACCGACCAGGCGGTCCGGCAACTGATTCGTCGTGGTGTGGTACCCCCAGCGGTTGAAGTCAACCGTAATACCGCTGAGATATTGGAACGTTTCAATCAGATCAAGCGTCTGCCGATGCTCTCTGAATTGCCTGAAGAGGAGCAGATACTGATCGGACGAGCCTTGATTTACAAACGCTATCAGCGTGGCGATACCCTGTTTCTGCAACATACCCGTGCTGATCGTCTGTTCATACTCGATACCGGTGAAGTCAATCTGATCGATCCGGAAACTCCGTTGCAAAAGACGGTGGTGCTGCACGCCAATGACGCCTTCGGTACCTTCTCACTGCTCACCGGTGCCCGCCATTCTGTGACGGCCGTGGCGGCGGAGAATATTGGTCTGTGGGAGTTGCGTCGACGAGATTTTTACTCACTGCTGGGCAGTGCGCCGGTTTTGGCGGAACGCTATCGTGAGTTTATCCAGATGGGTGGTGCAAGGGACTATCTGCAGAGCAGGCACCTGAACAGTGAACAGTCCCAGCGCTGGACCAGACAAGCACTCAGGTGCATCGATACCGGTGAAGAGTTACCCTCTGCTGCGGATGTTGCCAGGGATCTGCATGCCAACAAAGCGGCACCACTGGCGATCTGGCTGGGCCTTACCCTTGACGGTGTACCTGAGTCACTTGTGATCGGCTCCAGTCTGATCAATGCGGGGGTCAGTATCTCACTGATTGCCGGTCTCTTTCTGGCCAACTTTCCGGAGGCACTCTCCAGTTCCTGCGGCATGAAAGAGCAGGGGTTCAAATTCAGAAGAATCTTCTTGATGTGGTTTTCACTGATGCTCCTGACCGGGGTGGGGGCGGCGATGGGTAACATCTTTTTTGTCAATGCCTCACCAGCCCTGTTCGCCTTTGTGGAAGGTGTGGCAGCGGGGGCGATGCTGACCATGATTGCCGAGACCATGTTGCCTGAGGCCTACTTCAAGGGAGGCTCGGTGGTGGGGATGTCGACCTTGTGCGGCTTTCTCACGGCGATCTTCTTCAAGACTCTGGAGGTTTGATCTGTTCTTCCTGGGTAATCAGGCCTTTCGTCTAGGTTGTATGAGCCTCATCACCGCTGTCCGGTAGATTATTGAACTACATGAAGTGGGGTACTAATCTTGATGGGAAAAGGCAAATAATCAACGCTTAATTAATTTGACATGATGTTGTAAAGATACGCCGCGAGTTTGAAACTGCTGCTGTTTGCAGGCTCGGCACTGTTTCTTGGTGTCCTCTACTATTGGCTTTTTCGTGCACCGGATGGCGTCTTATTTCTTGCTTACTTACCTGAGCGCACACCCATAACCGATGATTCCATGCTCCAATCGCTGATCGGCTGGTTGCCGACTTTTATTCATGTGTTTGCCTTTTCGATCGTCACAGCTCTGGTATTAGGTGTTCACTACGCCTGCTTTTCCTGCTGCTTATGGGGCAGTGTCAATGCCGTCTTTGAGGCAGGTCAGGCATTGCCAGATTCGATCCTTGACCATTTGCCTGAGTTATTGAATCTGCAGGATTACCTTAAAACTGGAACCTTCAGCTTAATGGATCTGGCTGCCTGTTTACTGGGCGCTGCTGGGGCATGGCTGTTACTGGGTTATTTCCACACAACTGAGCAACTATCAGAAGATAGCTCTGTCCACTGATTTTTTTTCCAAGAGCAGTTACTTATGCTTGATCAATATCACATTGCCATAAACAAGCCATCCACAGAAAAAGTCACGGGTCTCAGTTTGGTGTTGTTCACTGTGGTTTCTTGTATTGGCGTGTTGAGTATTCTCGGCTCCGGTGGTGGGAATGATCGTTCGGGTGATGAGGTCTATCCGGTGGGAGGTATTGAGGTCATTCTGACTGGCGATGGAAGGGTAACAACCACCCGTGGAATCGACTGCCCCGGCGACTGCAGTGAAAACTATACCTTTGAGTTGGGCAGTGAAAGTGATGAGATTACACAAGTTCTGGTTGCAAATCCCGATATCGATTACAAGCTCGATGCAGAAGCGTCATCGGAAGGGCTTGCCGATGAGCGGATTGTATTCGAGGTTAACTCAGGCGATGCCATCTCGGTGACGGTGGTGTTTGTACCGCTTGAGAATGAGGAGGGTATGCCATTGTCGTTGACAGTCTCAACGGGAGGAAAGATCGTCGCTGATCCGGGAGGTCGGGTTTGTGACGGTGAATTGGCATCCGCTTCCTGTGAGCATCGGGTTGCCGATGCGCTCTCTTCGGGTAATGGCACAGTTCAAAAACGACGCAGTGTGGATCTGTAGGCAGTACCCTATGCGGGTTATTCATTCGTAGGTTGGCAAGGCGACTGTAGCGGCAGTGATGTGCTGCAAGCATTTGACTTGGGTGGGTCCATCGATCCCATGGCATTAAGTTGCAACGCCTTGTTTTAAGGGGTAACTGTGACCGATTATACCCTCACCGTGCCCGAGCCAGTCGAAGGTGGCAGCATCGCCAGCATCTCCGGTGCCATCAACTGCCCGGGTACGTGTTCCGCCACTATTACCGCGCAAACGCAGGTTGAGCTTTTCTATAACCTTGATGGAGGTTACCAGTTTGGCGGCTGGTCTGGCGATAATGAAAACTGCAGCGGTAACGGTGCATCGGTCACCCTTACCATCACCAGTGATACGACTTGTGGCGCCAGTTTTATAGCTGATAGCGAGACCCAATACACGGTCACTGTTAGTGCACCAGAAAACGGTACCGTGACCAGTGCCGGCAACGCGTTGAATTGTGGTGCTACCTGCAGTGCCGAATTTGCGCAAAGTGCCAGTCCGGTCACTCTTACCGCGACAGCGGACACGGGTTATGTGTTTTTGAGTTGGGGGGGAGACTGCGCTGCAGCAACCAGCAACCAGCAACCAGCAACCAGCAACCAGCAACCAGCAACCAGCAACCAGCAACCAGCAACCAGCAACGTGGCGGCGCTGGTATTGGATGGGAACAAGAGCTGTTCGGTAAGTTTTACCGAACTGGACAGCGATGCAGACGGTGTTGGTGACACTACTGACAACTGCCCGGTTGTGACGAATGCCGATCAACTCGATACCGATGGGGATGGGGTGGGAGATCTCTGTGATCTGACTGGGGAGTGGGATTTCCGCACAGAGGTGCCGGCGGCGACCGGTGACTGTCGAGGAGAGGTGGGCATCGCCGATAACTACACCATCGACATTGATCAGGAGGGGCAAAATGTCACCCTCAGAGGCTTTCTTGGTGTAGCGACGAATGTGCTTCAGGGTAGTGTGGAAGGCAACACGCTTCTCTATTCAGGGAGTTATCCTGAACATCTTGGTACCACAACCCAGGAGAGGACCGAACTCACCATCGATTGGAATCCCCCCATCTCGATGTCAGGTGTGGAGCAATGGAGTTGGACCGATGGGAGCTCGAGTTGCCCTTCCGGCAATGAGTCTGCAATCACAGCGACGTTTCGCAATTGATCGGCTTGATCCCAGTGCTGGAATCCATCAGCGGGCAAAAGCCTGCAGAAGTTGCCCGGTCGACACAAGCTCTGAGGATCAGCCGCCCAAGGCTGACATGGGACGAATGATGGCCGTTGGGGTTTCGTTGAAATGGTGCCGTTCCGGCTTACGGGCGATGGCGGCGCGGATTGCCTGTTGCAGAACCTCATCCGAGGCTCCTTGACGGATTAGGGGGCGTAACGCCAGTTTATCCTCCTGTCCGAGACAGAGATGCAGATCGCCGCTCACGGATACCCTGACCCGATTGCAGGTTTCACAGAAGTGTTGTGACTGGGGGGTGATGAAGCCAATCACCAGGCCCGTGTCGTCGACCTGGAAGTAGCGCGCCGGTCCACTGCCTTGCATGGCGGCGGCTTGCAGTTTGTAGCGTCGGCGCAGACGGGCTTCAATCTCAGTGAGGGGAATGTAACGCTCAGTTGCCGCCTGTCCGCCTTCTCCCACCGGCATGGTTTCGATAAAGCGCAGTGTCAGGTTGTGGGTAAGACAGTACTCAACCATCTTCTCGACTTCATCGTCGTTGAGTCCACGCATCACCACCATGTTGATTTTGATGGGTGAGAGGCCTGTGGCGCTGGCTGCGTCGATACCTGCCAAAACCGGTTGCAGACGACTGCCGGTGATCTGCTTGAACTTGCCCTCATCAAGGGAGTCGAGACTGATATTGAGTCGTGTCACCCCGGCCTGACTCAGGGGTTCGGCGTATTGATCCAGGCGTGATGCATTGGTGCTGAGGGAGAGCTCTTCTATGCCCGGTACATTGGCGATGCGCGAGGCGATCTCTGTCAGCTCCTTGCGTACCAGGGGTTCTCCGCCAGTGAGCCTCACATGCCTGACACCCAACGCGGCGAATTGGGTGACCAGGCGTTCTGTCTCAGCAGGCGTCAGCCAGTCATCGGGCGTTTCGAAGCCACGATGACTCTTGGGCAGACAATAGAAGCAGCGGAAATCACAGCGATCCGTAACGGACAGGCGCAGATAATCGATCTTTCTGCCGAATGGGTCGTTTAGCATGCTTGCCTCATGGTTGGTCGATTTATAGTTACCTGCAAGTCATTCGCTTATCATTCAAAAACAGCCCTTGATTGTCAATAATCCATATTCGGGTCGTAACCCTGGGGCAATGAATGAGCTATGCCTTTGTGACAATCAATACAGGTCTGCTGGGGCTCGTTGCCGTCCACTGCATCCCAATAGTGTGGATCATGCTGTTCCGAGCTGCGAGGGGCCTGCTTATCCAGGTCCATGGAGATGAACTTGTGACAGTTGCGACACTCCCGTGAATCTGTCTTTTTCATCGAACGCCAGACATTCTGTGCCAACTCCAGGCGTTTGGCTTCATATTTCTCCGGCGTGTCGATGGTGCCCATCACTTTGTGATAGAGCTCATTGGTCGCCTGAATTTTGCGTACGAACTTATGTATCCACTCCTTGGGTACATGGCAGTCCGGACAGGTGGCGCGTACGCCGGTCCGGTTGGTGAAATGGATTGTCTCCTGAAGCTCCTGATAGACGGTGTTTTCCATCTCATGACAGGAGATACAGAACTCCTCTGTGTTGGTCATCTCCATAGCCGTGTTGAAGCCACCCCAGAGTAATATGCCGGCAATGATGCCAACACCCACCAGGAACAGTCCGCTACGCTTTTTACTCTCACTCATTATTACACCAGATTATTGATCAACTACTCGTTACACGGTTGGGTTTCCGCTCAAAGAGCGGTACCCAACCAACTTCTATTTGGCGCCTTGAAAGTTGTTTTGCACCAGTGGATCTGCACCCATTTGAGCGGCATGGCACTGGGTACAAAAGTAGCGCCGGCTGGAGAGGGTCTTCAGCACGTTGCCATCGCGGTCCAGATAGTGGCTGTCGCCAACTCTGGGTGCCTTTTCTTTTTCATAGGTTGTTTCGCTGTGGCACTTCATGCAACCGTTGTTTTTCAGATTGATCTCATACTTGTCTACTTCATGAGGCACCATCGGCGGTTGCAGTTTGAAGCTGCGCTCAATGCCACCCTTGACGTTGATAAGCTTCATGTTAGCGGGTTTTTTCGCCATGGTGTCCAGCTTGTCGCCCCGCAGGGATTGCACCTCGGCCAGAACAGCTGTGGACAGGAATATGGCTGCTAGTGCCGCAATGGTTTTTAATGCGATCTTTTTCATACCTTTCTCCATCATCACTCTAAATTCAGAAATTGTTTGGAATTGCCAGTCAGGCTTGAGCGCCCTGACTGATTTCACCTTCGCGTTTTAAGTCGTCATTTTTTTTGGCGTGACGACCGCCATAACTGAAAACGTCTTTGGCACAGATATCGATACAGCGCCCGCAATTGGTACAATCAGATGAGATGATCACCGGGGTCGCCCCCTGCTTCTCACCTTTCAGAGCCGGTTTGATAACCTGGGGTTCGGGACAGACCACATAACACTCCATGCAGTCATTGCAGGCCTGGCGTTCAAGCGCATTGACCCTGAGCAGACTCTTGCTGCCCACCAGATTATAGAAAGCGCCGACTGGACAGATATGTCCGCACCAGCCATCTTTGGCAACGATCAGATCGAACAGAAAGATGCCCAGGACCATTACCCAGGCAGCCCCCATGCCGAAGACAATTCCCCGGAACATCATGGAGACCGGATTGACCAGCTCCCAGATGATGCCGCCGGTAACCAGCAACGGCAGAATCAAGGTCAGGGCCAACATCCAGTAGCGTGTGCTGCGGGAGAACTGGGAGTTGCTTCTGATCCCCAGTTTGCGGCGTAGCCAGGCGGCCAGATCGGTCACCAAGTTGACCGGGCAGACCCAGGAGCAGTAGACCCGGCCACCCACCAGTAGATAGAACGCCAGTACGATCACCACACCAATGATGGCAGCGGTCTCAGGCACCACGCCGGAGAGGCTCGCCTGCAATAACACATAGGGGTCGGTAAGCGGCAGTATGTCCAGGGTCAGACTGGATGCCAGATTACCCTTGACGATCCATAGGCCGAACCAGGGGCCGGCGAGAAACAGGGCGAGAATGCCGAGCTGGCTGATTCGTCTCAGGATCAGGTACTTATGGGACTTCATCCAGCCTTTGGCCGCGATGGCGTCGTCACCCAATGTCGTCATATCCACCATGCTACTTGTCCATGAATCCGCTATTGAGTGTATCCAGAGGATTTGAGGAGAAAGGGGTCTCCTCAGCCTCTCCATCGATGATCAAACCCTCACCCTGCAGGTCATAACGCACCCCATCGGGCAGGTTATATTGATGCTTGGTATCGGGTGTGACCAGTGCCTCACCAGCCTTCTCTTTCTCCTGCCAGCCAAGTCGGTAGTGTTTACCCAGTTCACCTTTCGCCAGGTGCATGGGGAATACCTTGATGGCCGCTTCCTCCAGGATGCAGGCCCGTTCACAAAGTCCACAACCGGTACAGGCATCGGAGTGGACTACCGGGATGAACAGGGCATGTTTGCCTGAGCGGGTGTTATGCTGCATATCCAGGGTGATAGCCCGGTTACGGATCGGACAGACGTTGAAGCAGACTTCACAGCGCAGTCCGTGAAAGGCAATGCAGTTTTCCTGGTCGATCAGGACCGCCAGCCCCATGCGGGACTCTTCGATATCCTTCAGGTCATGATCGAGGGCATTGGTGGGACAGGCAACGACACAGGGAATATCCACGCACATTTCACAAGGCCCGCTACGGGCGATGAAATAGGGGGTACCTGTGGCCACTTCATCTCCCACTTCACCCAGAAACAGAATATCGTAGGGACAGTCACGCACGCACAGGCCGCAGCGAATGCAGGCGCCGAGAAAATCCTCCTCCGGCAGAGCGCCGGGGGGGCGGATATAGTTGGCCGGCATGGTGGAGGCCCGCTTTGAATAGGCACCCAATCCCAGTCCGACCAATCCCACCCCACAGGCAGTCTTGAGCATGTTGCCCAGGAACTGTCTGCGGTTGAGCTCGTTTTTGTCCTTACTGTCTGACATCTCTAATAAAAAACGTTTTCAGTTGAGTTGCATTCTGCCGTGGTGGCACCACAACCCATCAGAGTCGTGGTGGGGGGTGCGGCAGTGCCGCACCCCTCTGCCGTTTCAGCCCATCAGGCTCGACTGATCTTGACACCACACTTCTTGTAATCCGTCTCTTTCGAGAGCGGATCAGTCTGGTCGAGGGTCAGCTTGTTGACCAGGCGTCCAGCATCGAACCAGGGAACGAAAACCAGCCCTTCCGGACACTTGTTGCGGCCCTTGGTGTCGACCTTGCAGACGATCTCACCACGACGGGAGGTGAGCTTGGCCAATGCACCGTTACGCAGACGCCGTTTCTTGGCATCTTTCGGATTCATGTAGACCACCGCGTCTGGGACGGCACGATAGAGCTCGGGTACGCGACGGGTCATGGAACCGGAGTGCCAGTGCTCCAATACCCGTCCGGTGCAGAGCCACAGATCGTACTCTTTGTCCGGCGGCTCAGCGGCGGGCTCATAGGGGGCGGTAATGATGTTGGCTCTGCCATCGGGCTTGCCATAGAATTTAACCCCTTCACCCTTGGCTACATGGGGATCGTAGCCCTCGCGGAAGCGCCACAGGGTCTCCTTGCCATCAATGACCGGCCAACGCAGGCCACGCACCTTGTGGTAGGCGTCGAAGTCGGCCATTTCGTGGCCTTTCTTCGGGATCCCCTCGGCAGAGTTGAACAGGCGATACTCTTCAAACAACCCTTTCTGTACATAGAAACCGAAGTCCTTGGACTCATCGTTTTCGTACTTGTTGCCACGGGTGTCGGTAACCTGCTCTACCGGGAACTTGTCGACCTGGCCGTTGGCATAGAGCACATCGAACAGGGTCTTGTCGGCATACTCAGGCATCTTGGCGATCAGATCTTCCGGCCAGACGTCTTTCACTTTGACATACTTGGCGAACTCCATGACCTGCCAGACGTCGGATTTTGCCTCACCGGGTGCAGCGACCTGCTGACGCCAGAACTGGGTACGCCGCTCGGCGTTACCATAGGCACCTTCCTTTTCGATCCACATCGCTGTAGGCAGAATCAGATCCGCAGCCTGGGCCGATACGGTCGGATAGGGATCAGACACGGTGATGAAATTGTCCGGATTACGCCAACCGGGATAACTCTCATCATTCATGTTGGCGGCGGCCTGCATGTTGTTGTTACACATGACCCAGAAGGTATTCATCTTGCCGTCATTCAGGGCGCGATGCATGGCTACGGCGTGGATCAGGGTCTTGCCCATGGGTTTGCCGCTGATGTCGGTCTGGTCGGCGCCGTCGGTTTTACCGTTGGCCCGGGGAATGGTCCCGGCAGGCAGCTTCCAGGTCTTCTCGGCGAACTTACAGTGGGCGTCCTTCTTGGTCACCAGGTCTGCGGGCAACCTGTGGGTAAAGGTACCAACCTCGCGGGCGGTGCCGCAGGCGGATGGCTGACCGGTGAGGGAGAAGGGGCTGTTGCCCGGCTCGGCGATCTTGCCCATCAGCAGATGGACGTTGTAGCAGAGGCCGTTGACCCAGACACCGCGGGTGTGCTGGTTAAAGCCCATGGTCCAGTAGGAGGAGACCTTCTTGTTCGGATCGGCATAGGCCTTGGCCAGTTTCAGCAGCTGATCCTTCGGAACCTTGGAGAGCTTTGAGGTGTACTCCAGGGTGTAGGGCTCAACCGATTTGGCATACTCTTCGAAACTGATCTTGGAGAGCTTGCCCTTGTTGCGATTTTTGGCCGCCTTTTCGCGTGGATCAGTGGCACGCAGACCATAACCGATATCGGTTGGTGTCTTGGTGAAATTGACGTGCTTGTCGATAAACTCCTTGTTGTAGGCCTTGTTCTGAATGATGTAGTTGGCAATGTAGTTGAGGATCGCCAGATCGGTCTGGGGCTCAAAGATCATGCCGTTGTCAGCCAGCTCGTAGCAGCGATGCTCGAAGGTTGAAAGTACATGGACTTCACAACCGGGCTTGGTCAGACGGGTATCGGTGAGGCGGGACCAGAGAATCGGATGCATCTCCGCCATGTTGGCGCCCCAGAGCACGAACACATCGGCGTGTTCCAGATCGTCATAACAGCCCATCGGCTCATCGATACCGAAAGCGCGCATGAAAGCGCCCACGGCAGAAGCCATACAGTGGCGTGCATTGGGTTCCAGGCTGTTGGAGCGGAAACCTGCCTTCAGCAGTTTCTGTGCGGCATAGCCTTCCCAAACGGTCCACTGACCTGAGCCGAACATGCCGACACCCTTGGGTCCTTTGGCCTTACGTGCGGCTACCCACTTATCAGCCATGGTCTGGAAAGCCTCTTCCCAGCTAACGGCCTCGAACTTGCCGTTCTTGTCATATTTGCCGTTGGTCTTTCTCAGCAAGGGTTTGGTCAGACGATCCTCTCCATAGAGGATCTTCGGTAGAAAGTACCCTTTGATACAGTTCAGGCCCTTGTTGACCGGTGCATCCGGATCGCCCTGACTGGCGACGACCTTACCGTCTTTGACACCCATCAAGACGCTACAACCAGTACCGCAGTAGCGGCAGGCCGCTTTGTCCCAACGGATGCCATCATCTGCATCGGCAGCAACAGCGCTGGACACAGGAAGGGTGACGCCGGCCACGGATGCAGCGGCTGCTACAGCATTGCTTTTTATAAAATCTCTTCTAGTTAATTTCACGGTTCATTTCCTCCATCGACTCTTCACCGCCATAGTGATAAATCAAAGTTGTGCTCACCACGCCATCCACATTGCGCAGTTCATTCATAGTGTCTGAAACCGGTGACATGGATTCACCCTCGTCTTCCACAGTAACAATCAGTTTGTCCTCTATCATTCCACCGTGGACTTCCACACCTTGGTATTGTGTTAGGCGCTTGGAGACTTGGGGGCCATGGTCGGGTTTCGTATAGACAATCAGGCTGCATATATTCATGTATGGCTTATTCCTCGCATTGGTCTGTCAGGCCGCTTGGGTCTGTGTGCCTGGCAAAATGGAAATGGAATGACTGGGGCAAACTGAAATACAGGCTCCACAGCTATTACACTTTTGCTGATCAACCTGTGGTAGGGAACGCCCCCTGGTAGCAAGCTTGAAGCAGATGGCAGCCTCTTCGCAGATGTCGCCACAGCTTCTGCAGACCACGCCGTTTTGCGACAGGCAGCTCTTTTCGATGCTCAGTTCGAGGTGCCAGGGTGCCATGTTCGGATCACTGTCAAAGCCCAGAGCCTGATGTTCACAGGCCTTTACGCAATCGCCGCAAAATGTACATTGGGCGACAGAGAAATCGATTTTTGGAAAACCGGCAGAACCCCGTGTAATGATTTTCTGGGGACAGGCTTCAATGCAGTCGTTGCAGCGTTCGCAAAGTTCAGTAAAGCTGCTTTCTGATTGCGACCAGGGTGGTCGTATCTCACTTTGTCGACCGCGCAAGTCACCACGTAAAAACTGTGATCTGTCGATGTGTCCTGACAACAGTCGCGACCTCGGTTGATAGAGTTCAGTCGAATTTGATTGGCCTTTTTGAGGCACAATGTTTTTGCTTGTGAAAGTGTTTCACCAAGCCCTTAATACTGCTTTGATTCTGATCAAGAAACAATGGGAAATCTTAAGAAAAAAATAATAAAAAACAGTAACTTACCAATATATTGGTAGCGTTATATACCTCAATGTGAGTAGACGCTAATTCGTTTTGGGTAAAATCTGGCGGTAACGGCGGAATAGCGATTGCACTGATTGCAATCTGTCTGAACAGGCCCTGGAGAGAGGTTTAGCTGGAAGGTTTTTTCCCCTGGTTGAGGGCCCAAACGGCAGCCTCGGTTCTGGAGTGGAGATTGAGCTTTTTCAGCAGATGTTTGACGTGCACTTTGACCGTGCCTTCTGAGATAGCAAGGTTGGTGGCGATCTGTTTATTGCTCAGTCCCTGGGCAATGTGCTGAAGAATCTCCTTTTCCCTTGAGGTGAGATCCGGCATGGTGGATTGAGTATCCAGTCTGTCGTCCTCGCGCAGCGCTTTTGCCAGCAGTTGAGTCAAATGATCGCTGATGACCACGGTGCCCTCTACCGCTTTGCGGATCGATTTGAGAATATCTTCCGGCTCCATATCCTTCAGCAAATAGCCGTCTGCACCATTTTTCAGTGCTGCGAGCACATCCTCTTCATTATCTGAGACGGTGAGCATCAGGACCCTTGAATCAAGCTCAAAACTCTTGATGGCTTTCAAGGTATCCAGGCCGTTGGTGCCCTTCATATTGATATCGAGCAGGATCAGATCCGGGTTGAACTCCCGTGCCAGCACCAGGCCATCCTCGCCATTGGCTGCTTCTCCGATCAGTTCAAGGCCTGGATCCATATCGATCAGATCGGAGACACCTTTTCTGAAAAGTGGGTGATCGTCTATCGCCAGCAGTGTGTAGTGTTGTTCAGGCATCTTTCAATTGCTCGGTAAAAAGACGTTGCGATTCCCGGCTCGAAATATCAGCAATCGTGAAGACCAGATTGATCTGGGTTCCGCCTATCGGTGACTCATTGATGTGTAGTTCGCCACCTAAATGTTCCGCCCGCTCCTTCATGATCGGCAGCCCATAGTGTTGCATCATATCACCTTCGCCATCTATGCCAATGCCGTTATCCTCAATGTTGACTGTCACCAGACCCTGATGGTCGCAGTCCATGCTCACTCTTGCCTCGGTAGCATTTGCATGGCGTATCACGTTGGAGAGCGCTTCCCGGATGATCTGAATGATATGTATCTCGGCATTCGGTGAAAATTGACAGTTGCCCAGGGTATTGATGAATTCAATCGGAATGCCTGAGCGATTGGTGAATTCTTCAACGGTCTGATTGATCAGTCTGCCGAGGTTGGCGTCGGTGACCCTGAGTCGGAAAGTGGTGAGCAGCTCTCTCAGCTGTCGATAGGCGCCATTCAGCGCCGACCTCAATACGGAACTGATCTGTAGTACATCCTCTTTCGGCAGGTCATCGTTCACGGCTTTTTCGAGGCGCGCCACCTGAATCTTCAGATAGGAGAGTGACTGGGCTATCGAATCATGCAGCTCTCTGGCGATGACACTGCGCTCTTCCATCAAAGACATTTTTCGGTTTTGAATATCCTGCTGGGTGACTGATATTGCCAATCCGATATGGCTGGCAACGGTTTCCAACAGGCGAGCCTGCCACTCCTCCAGCTCTTGTGAGGGCTGCAGTTCGACCATCAGGATGCCGTAGTACTTGGCCTTATCCCGGATCGGTGTTGAAAAGATATTGATCCGCTTGCCGCTGGCTGGATCGCAGGTCTGGAAACTGTGGGTTTCACCATCCCCAAGACACATAGCGCATTGGCCATCATTTTGGTCTTTGAGCAGAATATCCTTGCTTCGGGTCGAGGCGTACCGATAGGCCTGGTGGTCTCCGGGCTGACCCAGGCAGATCGTTCCATTGTTAACCCCGAGCAGGGCCTCGATATCGTGAATCACGGCAATCAGAACCTGCTCGTTGAGGGATGAGTCACTCAAGCGTTTGGTGGTGGAGTAGAGCAGTTCGAGGGTGCGATTACTCTGTTCCAGATCCTGGGTTTTCTCTTCCACGCGGTATTCCAGATCTGAATAGATGACTGACAGGTTGTCAGCCATCAGATTGAAAGCATGACCGAGCTGACCCAGTTCGTCTTCGCTTAAAAATCGACTTCTTACCGAAAAGTCACCATGACGAGCCGCTTTGGCGCAGGCAAGTAGATTGCGCAACGGGTTCAGAACGGAAATTTTTGTCAGGTAGAGGCTTATCAGGGCAACCAGAAAAGTGAAGCTGAGCAGAATGATCTGGATCAGACGGAGCTGCTGGTTTTTCTGTTCCGCTTCAAGCTCCAGGGCTTCCACGAAACTGTGTATGTCATCCACGAAACCATCCACCAGTGAAAGATAGGTCTGCCGGCTGACATCGATTTCGTCCAGCCCGTGAACAGCAGGATCGGAGGTTTCAGTCATCTTCAGGTAGTTCTTGAGGTTGGGCAGCATCAACTGCTGCCATTGGCGCTCAACCCTTTGGTAGGTGCTATTGACTTCATCCCCTGTGCCTTTGGCCAGTACATCATGAATCCGCGGGCTGTGAAGACGTTGATTGTACTCATCCACCAGCAGTCCGGATCTGTTGCCTGGATGATTGCTGTGCGGATTGCCATGCACCAGACTGCTGGCGATGCGGTATGACTGCATACGCAGGGTGCCCGCTTGATTGATTGCCGCTGCATAGCCTTCTGCGGTGTCTGCAATGATCACCGAACTGATCATCCCGGAGAGCGCCAGAATGAAGAGTATCGTAATGAACGTTCCGAAGCGGAGTAGCAGTGAGTGTTTCACTTCATGGTCTCCTGCGGGTTAGTGATCTCTATCGTTCGATAGGGTAATTCTAAACGCTGATTGAAAATGTGTTAACAGGCCCCCTAAAAGCAGGGTATCAGAGTTTGATCCTGTGCGAATTGATCTGGAATGGTTGGTGACTCTGAGGCGCTTGGAGCTACTGAATGGTCAGCTTCAAAGGCTGCATCTCTTTGTACATGATGATCAGGGGCTTTTGGGTTGAAAAGGTAAGGATACGGGTCTTGGACGGATAGATCAGATGATTGCTCAGGAACATATGCAACTCATCCCCGCCCAGCAGAAACTCTTTGAACCTCTGGACATTCTGCAGATCGATGTTGTCCTGCAGGGAGAAGTCGAAGCTATTGAAGGCAACGGATTGGTCGCTTAGCAAAAGCTCGGGAATCGACTGGTGACCAAGTAGTTCATGCTGCGCACGTTTGAGTAGATTGGTCGAGAGAATCAACCCCACACGCTGTTCACCGAACAGCCAGCTGATCTCCCGTGCATCATCGTAATCCGCTGTATGCTCACCAAACGCCAGGCACCAGCCTTTGTAGTAAGCGTTATAGCGTTTGATGACTCGAGTATCTGACATGTGCCGATGCGGTGCTCTGCAATAAAACAAAAACTCTCGCAATAGAGTCTACCATGACCGGCTGATTTCTATGCTGCGAGATTCTACGATACAGGAGATTATAAGATTCTTGTTAATTGTGGAACTGTGATACTACTTTAATTCTTATACGGCAACAAATCCGGCCTTGATTTGATTGTTGTTTAATTTTTCATCTGGAGAGCCGGGCCTGACTGTATGACATTTGGTGGCAACTTGCTGCAACCTTGTATTATCCAGGTTGTGGAACGTCCCTGCACAGGGAAAGTGTTTGCCAGCCCCAAACTTTGGATGATCTAAAGAGAGAACGCAGTGAGCCGTCCTGCAGCTTGTTTGGTAGCTTGCTGTAGGACGGCCGTTGTGCTGAATAAGATGCCGGTAGATGGAATCGCTGGTTTAGAAAACCAGGTTCATCACCAACATCATGACTGTCAGAAAGAGTACGGTCATGATGCCGCCGGCACGCATGAAATCCGCGACCCGATAACCCGCCGGTCCCATGATCAGGGCATTCACCTGATGGGTGGGAATGAGAAATGAGTTGGAGGTTGCTATTGCCACGGTAAGTGCAAAAATTGCCGGGTTGGCGCCTGCTCCGATAGCGATGTTAACCGCCAGGGGAACCAGCAGTACGGTTGCGCCCACATTGGACATCACCAGGGTGAAGAAGGTAGCCAGGATGGCAACGGCCAGCTGTATCACCCAGATCGGCATATCCCCAACCACAAACAGCACCTGCTCAGCGATCCATTTTGCGGTTCCGGTGGTTTCCACCGCCAGACCCAAGGGTATCAACGATGCGAGCAGGAAAACGGTTTTCCAGCTGACCGCCTCGTAGGCCTCTTCGATATTCAGTACCCCGGAGAGCACCATGCCCATGGCGCCGGTCAGCAGCGCGACGGAGAGACGAATGTCGGTAAACAGTACCATCGACAGGGCAATACCGAAAAACAACATCGCCCATCCGATCTTGTGCGGGCGCAACTCTTCATGGGGATACTCTGTGGTTACCACGACAAAGTTCTTATCTTTTTCGATTCTTGGTAGTACATCCCAGGGGGTATGGACCACCAGGGTGTCGCCTGCCATGAAAGGCATGTTGCGGATATCCTCGCCTTCCCGCATGGTTTCGCCATTGCGGTGCAGGCCGATCATCGCCAGACCGTAGGTTTTACGCATCCAGACATCCCGGGCGCTTTTACCGATCAGCGAGGAGCTGGGGGGAATCACCACCTCGGCGATACCGGCCTTGTTGGCAGAGAGATCGCCGGAGAAAGTACGCAGCGTGTCGCGCTTCTTCAAGTTGAAGGTAGTGACAAAGTTGTTCAACGATTCCGGGTCGGCAACCACACCCAGTACCATGCCCTCCTGGATCGCGACATCACGGGCCAGGGCGCCCGGGCCGATACGATTGGCTTCACCGGAGATCTTGGTGGCAATGATGCGGACCCGGTAGCGGGTCTCCACTTCATCGAGTTCCTTACCGATCAGACTGCTGTCATCGGTGACCACCATTTCGGAGAGATGGTAGGAGAGTCCATAGACGTCCTGAAAGTACTGCATTGGGTCAGTCCCGCTGGTACTGCTCTCACTCTTTGTTTTGGGTAGCACAAAACGACCGGCAATGACGAAATAGAGGATCCCGGTGAGGATCAGGGCAACGCCGATCGGGGTCACGGAGAAGAGTCCCCAGGTCTCCATCTGTTGAGATTCTGGCAGCGCCTTGTTGGAAGTCAGGATCAGATCGTTCAACAGAATCAGCGGGCTGGAGCCAACCATGGTCATGGTGCCGCCCAAAATGGCGGTGAACCCCATCGGCATCAGCAGGCGTGACATGGGCAGTCCCGAACGGGCGGAGATACGGGAGACTACCGGCAGAAACAGGGCGGCTGCACCAACGTTCTGCATGAATGAGGAGATGAATCCGACAGTAGCGGAGATGATCGGAATGATGCGGCTCTCGGTCGTACCGCCGATCTTCAGGATGAAGGCGGCAACGCTGCCCATGATGCCGGTCTTGTCCAATCCGGCGCCAATGATCATCACCGCGATGATCGAGATCACCGCATTGGAGGAGAAACCGTCGAACAGGTGCTGATTGTTCACCAGTCCCTGCTCAAGCCCCATAAAGGGCGCCAGTAGACTGGTCAGACCGAGCACTACCATAATGCTGGCGGCCGCCACATCCACGGCGACAACTTCAAACGCAAACAGGTAGATGGTGAGCAGCAGAATCACACTGACCCAGGCGATCTCGATGGTCGGCACCAGGTTTGCCAGCACCAGGGCAACAGCCATGAAGATGCCTCCGGCAACCATCTGTTTGATCGATAGGCGATTCCTAGCCGGGCTCAGTTGCTGGGTAGTCGGCAACGCGTTCACTTGATATTACTCCATGAGATTGGTCGTTTGTCGGCCGGTTGAAATAGCAAAACAACAGACAACCTGTAGCTGTTCTGTTGGTTCGCTTCATTCCTGATTGGAAATGTTACTGCAAAGACAAAGAAGTCCTGGGGCAGGTCTATTCGCTATACCAGCCAGCGAAAGAGGGGGCTATAATGCCTTTTTTGGACTATCTATTCAAATAAATAAAAATGTTTTAATATTCCCATATGGAATATAGAAGCCTGCCTGATATGAACAGCCTGGCAACCCTTAAAGCGGTGGTTGAGCGGGGTGGTGTCTCACCGGCCGCTCAAGTTCTGCAAGTGGGGCAACCTGCGGTGACCAAGCGACTGCGCAGTTTGGACAGCTGTTATGGGGTAGCTCTGATGCATCGTGAAGGCAGACGCTTAGAGCTGACCCCGGCGGGTGAAAAAGTCTATGAGTATGCCTGTCTGGTACTCGATCACCAGCTCAGCCTGCTGGATGATATCGACTCTCTCTCCAGCGGCCAGAACAGACTGCGTCTTGAGGTGAACTTTTCCATCGGTGAGCACATGCTGCCCAATCTTCTGCTCAGGTTCGCCGAACTCTATCCCCAGTACAACATCGAGAGTCGCATGGGCTATTCGCGCCGGATTCAGCGGCGCCTGGCAACCGGTTTGTCCGATCTTGCGCTGTTGGAACAGGCCCCGGATCATCCCGATATCCTGGTACAGAAGTGGCTTGACGATGAGCTGGTACTGGTCTGCGGCCCTGACCACCCCCTCTGGGGTTGCGGATTGTTGCCGGTGACCGATCTGGAAAAACTTCACTATGTGCTCAGGGAAGCCCGTTCATCAATGCGTCTGACCCTGGATAAGGCGCTGAAGGATATTGGTGTCAGTAGTCTGCCGGTGACGATGGAGGTGGGTTCTACCGATACAATCGTGGAGATGCTGCAACACGGTCGGCATGTCAGTTTCCTGCCGAGATTCACCGTTGATGATGGGTTGCAAAACGGCTCGCTCTACCACATCAAGATCCAGGGTCTTAGGATCAAACGGACGCTGTGGATTGCCCGCACGAGATCCAATCTGAATAACGATGTGGCAGAAGTCTTCATCTCCCTGTTACGCGGAAGTTAAACCATCGTTCAAGGTGACAGAACTCTCAGTCACGAACTGCGCTGAAGTTGAAGTGCGGATTACAGCCTGTTATTCGCCAGGCTTCTCATTTGAGCCGGTAGACTGCGTCCACGGATTGGCTCGTTTGGCCGCTCCGATCCGTGTTCCCTATACGTGACATTTTGTCATTCCGCTATGCATTGTTGTCATTATTTGTCGTTATTTTCCCCGCCGTTTTTTGGATGCGATTCTCGCTCAGAAATTAGTTGTAGAAAAAATATTTCCCAACTACTCTAGAAAAAAACCAACGGTTAAATACACAGATACATAATATTTCAAAACTACTGTGTATGTACTTTTTTCATAGTCAATCCATATTCGGCTGCCGGCATATTTGTGCCCGGCCAGTCAGTATTATCATCGCGAAAACAATCGGTGATGCCGACTGTTTCATATCAATTTGAGACTCAACCTGAAGTGCTGTGCCTGTCGAATGCAGGTATGCCCATGAAGGAAGGAGAATAAAAGCATGCAGAGATCCCTGCTTATTGATGCGGATAAGTGCACAGGATGTGTTCAGTGTGAAATGGCCTGTTCCTATGAAAATGAGGGAATCTTTAATCCCTCGAAATCGAGGATACGGGTCTTTACCTTTCACCATGAAGGTCGTTTTGTGCCTTACACCTGTACACAGTGTGCCGAAGCCTGGTGTATGCAGGCCTGCCCGGTCGATGCTATTTCACTGGATGTGAACAGCGGCGCAAAAGTGGTCAGCGCCTCACTGTGCGTTGGCTGCAAGGTCTGCACCATTGCCTGTCCTTTCGGTACGGTCAACTACAACACCGGAACCGGCAAGGTAACCAAGTGCGACCTATGCGGCGGCGATCCGGCCTGTGCCAAGGCCTGCCCGACAGGGGCCATCACCTATGTGGATTCGGATCAGACCGGATTTGAAAAAATGCGCCAATGGGCAGGTAAAACTGACGCTGGCTCGACAGCTACAGCGTAATCGGAGGGTACTCAATATGTCTTGGTCTGGAAAATTACTTCGGGTAAACCTCACAAACGGCACTTGCGCTACGGAAGCATTGAATATGGCATGGGCGCAGGAGTATCTGGGGCAGCGCGGCCTGGCGAGCAAATATCTTGTTGAAGAGATCGATCCAAAGGTTGATCCACTCAGTCCTGAAAACAAGATGATCATGACCACCGGTCCGCTAACCGGCACCATGGCGGCTACTGGAGGAAGATATTCTGTGGTCACCAAAGGTCCGTTGACCAACTGCATCGCCTGTTCCAACTCCGGTGGGTTCATTGGTGCTGAGATGCATAACGCTGGCTGGGATATGATCATCTTTGAAGGCCGTTCAGCCAATCCTGTCTATCTCTATCTTGTCAACGACAAGGCAGAACTGCGTTCGGCCGATGAGATCTGGGGTAAAAGTGTCTGGGAGACAGACGAGTGGCTGCATGCAACACATCAGGATCCGATGCTGAGAATTGCTGCGGTAGGTCGTTCAGCTGAAGAGGGCTGCCTGTATGCGGCGATTGTGAATGATCTGCATCGTGCCGCCGGTCGATCCGGTGTGGGTACGGTTATGGCATCGAAAAACCTCAAAGCGGTTGCCATACGCGGCACCCTCGGGGTTGGCAATATCAAAGATCCGGCGAAGTTCATGCAGGCGGTCAATGCGGGCAAGCAGGTGCTTGCAGACAATGCGGTTACCGGGCAGGGTCTACCGACCTACGGTACCCAGGTATTGATGAATGTAATCAATGAGATTGGCGCCCTGCCTACCCGTAACATGAAAGAGGTACAGTTCGAAGGTGCGCAGAATGTTTCCGGTGAGGCGATGCATGAGAATCGACCCACCGACGGTAAACCCAATCTGACCACCAACGCAGGTTGCTTCGGCTGCACCATCGCCTGTGGGCGTATTTCAACCATCGACAAGGGGCACTTCTCGGTTGAGAGCAAACCCCAATATTGGGGCAATTCCGGTGGCCTTGAGTATGAAGCCGCCTGGGCGCTGGGCCCAGATACCGGTGTCGATGATCTGGATGCGCTGACCTATGTGAACTTCATCTGCAACGAAGACGGTTTCGATCCCATCTCGTTTGGTTCTACGGTCGCAGCGGCAATGGAGCTCTATAAAATCGGCGCCATCAGCACGGCGGAAACCGGCGGACATGAGCTGAAATTCGGTTCTGCTGAAAGTCTGGTCTGGGCCGTGGAAGCGCTGGTCAGTGGTGAAGGATTTGGCAAGGATCTCGGTCTGGGGTCGAAACGGCTTTGTGAAAAGTATGGCCATCCCGAGCTCTCCATGACCGTCAAAGGTCAGGAGTTCCCGGCTTACGATCCTCGGGGTATCCAGGGCATGGGATTGGCTTACGCCACCTCCAATCGCGGAGCCTGTCATCTGCGGGGTTACACCGTTGCCTCAGAGGTGCTGGGTATCCCTGAGAAGACCGATCCATTGGCAACCGAGGGTAAGGCTGGTCTGGTGAAGGCCTTTCAGGATGCCACGGCGGCCGTGGACTCCAGTGGCTTGTGTCTTTTTACCACCTTTGCCTGGTCCCTGGAGGATATCGCACCTCAGGTGGATGGCGCCTGTGAGGGTGAGTGGACTGCCGAGCGGATGGCGGAGCTGGGTGAGCGGGTCTGGAACATGGAGCGGGAGTTCAATCTGAAGGCGGGATTGACCGCTGCAGATGACACTCTGCCGAAACGCCTGCTCAAGGAAGCGGCGAATGTAGGACCTGCCCAGGGTCGGGTCAACGACCTGGATCAGATGCTGCCCGAGTACTATGAGCTACGCGGCTGGAGCACTGATGGGGTGCCGACAGACGAGACTCGAAAACGTCTCGGTCTGGGTTAATCAATCGCTGAAGATTGCTCATGGTCGTGCCCCCATTCTAAGGGGGCACGGTTTTAGGAGGTTAGTGAATGCATTATGTTGTCATCGGCGCGGGTCCGGCAGGCGTTACCGCCTGCGATACCCTGCGTGAAGAAGATCCCCAATGCCGTATTACGCTGATCAGTGGCGAACCGGAGCCACCCTATTCGCGGATGGCGATCCCCTATCTGATGGTTGAGAAGATCGAAGAGCATGGTACCTATCTGAGGCAGAACGACAGTCACTATGCGGAACGCCAGATCGAGTTGGTTGATGGACCGGTGAGTAGGGTTGATCCACAGAATAGACGGATTGTGCTGGAGAACGGCTCTGAGTTGGAATATGACCGTTTGCTGATTGCCACGGGAGCAACCCCATTGAAGCCACCGATACCGGGTATCGATCTGCCCGGGGTGCACAACTGCTGGACCATGGCGGATACCCGGGCAATCGTGGAACGGGCCCAACCTGGCAGCTCCGTGGTGCTGATAGGCGCCGGCTTCATCGGTTGCATCATCCTGGAAGCGCTGGTGATGCGGCAGGTTAATCTGACGGTGGTGGAGAAGGCGCCGCGTATGGTGGCCAGAATGATGGACCGAGTAGCCAGTGAGCTGCTGCAGGGCTGGTGTGAAAGCAAAGGAGTGGATGTGCACACCAATGCCGGGGTTACCAGCATCACTCAGCAGGGGGATGGGTTGCAGCTCGCTGTGGATAACGGTGAGAGCCTGACAGCCGATCTGGTGATCACCGCGATGGGGGTACGGGCCAATACCCAGTTTCTCGAAGGCTCTGGCATCGAGGTCAATGACGGTATCGTGGTCAACTCCCACTTTCAGAGCAACTTCCCGGATATCTATGCGGCCGGTGATGTGGCCCAGGGACTGGATTTTTCCACCGGCCTGAACCAGGTTCAGGCGATTCAACCCACTTCAGTTGAGCATGGCCGGATGGCGGCAATCAATATGGTCAGCGACTCTGCCGTTGAGCATCGTGGCAGTCTGAACATGAATGTGCTCGACACCCTGGGGCTGATCTCATCCTCCTTCGGACAGTGGATGGGGGTGGATAATGGGGAGCAGTCTGTGCTGCTTGATCGGGAGAACTACCGCTATCTCCGACTGGAGTTCGATGGGGACTACCTGGTCGGTGCAAGCAGTCTGGGGCACACCCAGCATATCGGTGTGCTACGTGGGCTGATCCGCAGTCGGGTTCCACTGGGGGAGTGGAAAGGGCGCTTGATGAAGGATCCAAGCCGACTCATGGAGGCCTATCTTGGGTGTGTGGTGTCACCATGATCCAGGTGGAGTTTAAGCTTTTTGCAAGCTTGATGAGCTATCTGCCCGCTGCTGCCAGTGAGCATGCCGTGATGGTGGAAATGCCTGAAGGATCGACGGTCTACGATTTGATGGACAAGTATCAGGTACCCAGGGAGCAGGCCCACCTGGTGGTATGCAACGGACTTTTCTTACCGCCTTCCCAAAGAGATATCCATAGCCTCAAGGATGGGGACAGCATTGCCCTCTGGCCTCCTGTCGCCGGGGGTTGAGCACGGCGGTGGATCATCAGGAAACCCGCTTGATGGCGATCAGCCATCGTGACTTTCTGCGCAGTCTTCAGCCCATGAAGCGCGATTATCCGATAAGGGTGGAAGATCAGGGAACGAGGTTTGTGATCACCAGGGACGGTTTGCACCTGGAGATTTCACTTGGCGAGGAGCAGGTTGTCAGAATGGGCTCTCTGACAATGCCCCGTACCCAGGTCGATTTTACCTTTCATACCGCTTCGCCACAGCAGGTCACAGATTTTTTCACCAGATTTGAGCTAAGCTTCAGACGCGGTGGCGGCTGAATCATCAACACCCAGGGAACATCAGCGGCTTGTTGCCATCAAACTCTCTTTAATAAAGCGAGAGCCGTGATGGCGGCTTGCCGTTGATCGGTAAACCCGGCTGCGTCATGGGGCACATTCAGCCACAGTGTGCCGGGTTGACAATAAAAGGGGAGTTCATATTAATGAGGCGGATTTCTGCAGTCTTACTGGTCAATCTGATTATCGGCTTAATGTTCGCCCCGGGGTTGGCGACAGCCGCTAAACACTTCGAACGTCTGGTGGTGTTTGGTGACAGTCTCTCCGATCCGGGAAATGCTTTCTATCTGACCGGTAATGCGCTGAAACCTCCCTACAGCGCCCTCGATCAGTTTCTGGTACCGGATGCACCCTATGCCAGGGGTGGAAACCATTTCAGTAACGGAAAAACCTGGGTGGAGCGGTTTGCCGAAAAACTCGATCTGGAGGAGAGCGCAGGGCCAGCCTTCAAAGGGGAGAACAAGGATGAGCTGAAAATGACCAACTATGCGGTTGGTGGTGCCCGAGCCAGGGATTTCGGACAGTCTGTCAACCTGGTAAGTCAGCTGGGCATGTTCCAGGCGGATGCCCAGGGTCAGGTTGCCGATCGTGCACTCTATGTTTTAGCGCTTGGCGGCAATGATGTGCGGGATGCGGTGTCGGTCTTGGCGCAGGACAGTAGCGGACTGCTCAGTGCGGAGATTATCGCCAATGCATTGAGTGCAATCTCAGATGCGGTGATTGCCCTCTACAGTGGCGGGGCAACGACCTTGATGGTTGCCAACGTACCCGATATCTCAATAACGCCTGCGATAAGCAGATTGGACGCCATACTGCCCGGGGCAACAATGAGCGCTGCGATTCTCTCCGCCAAATTCAACAGTGAGTTGGCCGGCCTGCTCGATGTACTGGAACAGAGTTCTCCAGGCTTGAAAATCATTCGCATCGACTTTGCTGGCAGCACCCGACAGATCGCTGACGATCCCGAAGCGTTTAAAATATCCAATGTCGAAGATGCCTGTGTGATGCCGGATCAGCAGCCCTCGAGCTGTAAAAAACCGAATCGGTATCTGTTTTGGGATGGTATACATCCAACCGCAAAGGCGCATCGGATCATTGGTAAAATGGTGTTTAAAAACTATCAGTCATTCATGCGGGCCTCGGAGGTATATTGTCATCCAGGCCGAAAGAACAGGAAAGCGGCCTGCCGTTCCGTGCTTTGGTTATAGTTTGACATTTTGATGGATGTGGAACACTCTGGCGACAGGCAGGGCGGTATCATGTTGTCGCGTGTTTCATCAAAGGCTTCCTTAAGAGGAGCCGTCAAATAAAGAATAACTCATGTCCATCCCATTGATACGAAAAACCAAGATAGTCGCAACCATCGGGCCGGCCTCGGATCGTGTGGAGACCCTCGAGGCGATGATCCGCGCCGGGATGAGTGTGGCGAGATTGAATCTTTCACACGGCAGTTATCAAGAGCACAAACAACGCATCACACGGATCCGGCAGGCCTCGCAAAACCTGCAGATTCCAGTCGCCATCATGATCGACACCCGGGGCGTTGAGATCCGCACCGGACCGCTGCAGCAGGGCATTGTCGAGTTGCATTCGGGTGGCCATTTTTCACTCTATACAGACGATCGTATCGGCGATGAGCAAGGGGTATCGGTAACCTATCATCGACTCAGCCAGGAGGTGGGGCCGGGTGATGTGATCCTGCTCGATGATGGCGCCATGGAGCTGACTGTTGACGATGTGGCGGGAGATGAGATCCGTTGCAGCGTGGTGTTGGGCGGTATGTTGAAAGAGAACAAAGGGGTCAATCTGCCCAATACCCAGCTATCGATGACTGCGGTCGAGACTGCTCAGCGTGACGATATTCTGCAGGAGCTCACTTTCGCCGCTGAGAATGAGGTGGACTATATCGCTGCTTCCTTCATCCAACAGGCAGTGGAAATTGAACGCATGAGAGAGATCCTGGCTGAGCGGGAGAGTAAAATCCCGATCATTGCCAAGATCGAGAACCGCTCCGGTATTGAGAATCTGGAATCGATCGTCAGTGCCGCTGACGGCATCATGGTGGCTCGGGGTGACATGGGTGTGGAGCTGCCGCTGGCGGATGTGCCCAGTATGCAGAAGAAGATCATTCGTATCACTGTCAGTAACGGTAAGCCTGTGATTACCGCCACTCAGATGCTGGCCTCGATGGAGCAGAACCCTAAACCGACCCGGGCTGAAGCCAGTGACGTGGCGAACGCCATTCTGGATGGCTCCTCCGCGTTGATGCTCTCCGGTGAGACCGCGATGGGAGACTATCCGGTCGAATCGGTCAGCACCATGGAACGATTAGCGGTGCGTACTGAAGCTTCGCTACGTGAATATGGCTATCTGCAGCATATTTTGCCCCATGCCTCCAATGTGGTCACGGAGGCGGTCAGCCATTCAGCGGTCACCATGGCTGATCAGCTGCATGCGGCGGCGATTATCAGTCTTACCGAGAGTGGCTTCACATCGCGTCTGATCTCCAAGCACCGTCCTGAATGCCCGATCCTGGCGGTGACCCATTCACCCAGGGTAACCCGGCGATTGTGCATGAATTGGGGGGTGATACCGATGCTCGATGCCGCAGATCATAACGATGAGGCGAAGGTGGATTACTGCATCGAACAGGCGAAACATCGCGGTCTGTTGACGGTGGGCGACGTGGTGATTGCAACCAGTGGCTCCACCCAGGCTACCGGTGGCACCAATCTGATCAAGGTGATGTCGGTCGATTGAAGGCAGATCCTCCTCCCTGAGAATCTGCCTGGCAAGCCAACTGAAGTAACTTACAGGCCTTTGCAGTTGGCGTAGAAGGTTACAGTTGCCGGCCAGTCTGAGAAGATACCCTTGATACCCACATCCTGTGCCAACACATCCAGCAACACCAGCATGTCACCATCGTTGTCGGTGACGTCGCTGATGCTCTGGTAGTACCAGCCACCGCCGCTCGCCAGCAGGCCGGAGCGTTCCAGCGTCCAGGTGATCAGGTCGATACCATGGGCTCTTGCCGCAATCGCGTATTCGGAAGGTACGATCTCGCCATTTTCAGCGGTAACCAGGGCCCACATGGCAGGCGCCAAATAGTTCACACCCTGCTCCGCAAGGTAGGACATCATGTCGATGGTCTGCTTGGCCTGGTCCGGATTGTCACTGCCATCCAGGTAGACGGCCTGTCGGCCGAAACGTGGCTCATGGTTGATCCAGTAGAGTACATCGTCCAGGTTGAATGATTGGGCGAAGACACGCTTGGGTTTTACACCGGCGGCCTTGTACTCATCAATCATCTGTTGAGCGTAATCCTGTTGGGTGTAGTCACCTTCGAAGGGCATATCGACACTGGGAGACTTCAGCTCAGGGGTCATCTTTGTGCCAAGTTGTTTGAACAGCTCGATGCTTTCGGCGTGGGTCATCAGGGTACCGTTGCCCGTATAGAGGTCTGTACGCCAGCTTGGCGTGGCATCCAGATACTCCTCAACGCTGGTTGCCGTCCGATCAGCGGCATCCATTTTGCCTTGCAGGGTTTTGAACTCCTCCAGGGTGATGTCACTTGTGCAGCAGCGTGCGGAGGCCGGGGTGATTACCTCACCACTGGTCGGATCGAGCTCAGCCGGAACAAAGGGCTGGGAACATTTTGCCGCCAGTGGGGTTGCCAGGATGTTGGTGGTCGTGTGCAGGTCACACTGTGAATGACGGCAGACCAGTTCCCGATCCTTGGTGAAGGTGACATCGCACTCGAGAATGCCGGCCCCCATGCGCGCTGCGGCGACATAAGATTCCACGGTGTGTTCCGGAAACTGCATCGCTGCGCCCCGGTGACCAATGGAGAAGTCGCTCTTTTTAAACTTCTTTTTTTTACTGCAAGCCTGCAGTTCCTGTTTGAGTTCGCTCTCGTCCATGTCGTTGACCAGGTAGAAAGGGCGGGGTCCCAGTTGGGTACTCAGACGAACCCGCTCATATTCGCGCTCGTCATCCTCTCGATTCTCTCTGTTCCCGGCAAAACAACCGCTCACCATAATGGTGGTTGTCGTGATGATTAGCAGTGTCTGTAGCATCTTTTTCAATCGCATACTCGATTCCTCAGATTATTATGGTGCTTGATTCGGATTCCATGAATACCGGCTGCCACCATAAAAGGGCTTTATTTCCTGCTGATGCCGATGCTGTGACACTTTTGAGAAAAAAACAGTGTTGAGCTGTAGAGGTTTATAAGATTAGAGAAAGCTGAGGAAGGCGGGGGAGATCGAATACGGCCGGTTAACTCTCCCGACACAGTGCTGTGTCGGGAGTTGTGGGGATTAGCTCATGTTGCCGGCAACGAAATCCCAGTTGACCACCTTCCAGAAGGCTTCAAGATAGGCAGGGCGGGCATTGCGATAGTCGATGTAGTAGGCGTGCTCCCAGACATCGGCGGTGAGCAGTGCCTTTTTACCGGAGGTCATCGGAGATCCGGCGTTGGAGGTGTTGAAGATCTCCAGACTGCCGTCTGCATTCTGTACCAGCCAGGTCCAGCCGGAGCCAAAGTTAGTGGCGCCGGAGGTGGCGAACTTTTTCTTGAACTCGTCGAATGAACCGAATGTGTTGTTGATGGCGTCTGCCAGTGCGCCAGTGGGAGCGTTATCATCGCTCGGGCTGCGCAGGCAGTTCCAGTAGAAAGTGTGGTTCCAGATCTGAGCCGCATTGTTGAATACGCCACCGGAAGATTTCATGATGATATCTTCCAGGGAAGCGTTTTCGAATTCGGTCCCCGGTATCAGGTTGTTCAGATTGGTCACATAGGTGTTGTGGTGCTTACCATGGTGGAACTCCAGGGTCTCTTTGGAGATCACCGGCTCCAGGGCATCAATTGCGTAGGGCAGGGCAGGTAGTTCATGTGCCATGAGTTAATACTCCTTTGTTGTCGCGTTATTGAATTCTTGATCCTCCCATGAGCTCAGGGGAGGATAAAAACCTAGTAGAATGGTCAGCTATTCTATCCATGCCATGGCGGGGATGCAACTGGATAGGATGTGAGGGAAAATAGTTAGGATCTGTTAACACTAACTGGCAGTCGCCGGGTTAATATTAGCATCTCTGCCTGACTGATTGATGACGACTTTGAAATGGATCCTATTGAACTGAGTATATTTTCATCCCGGCTCGAAGCGGTATGCGATGAGATGGGTGCGGTGCTGCGCAATGCCGCCTTCTCTCCCAATATCCGCGATCGATTGGATTTCTCCTGTGCGGTGTTCGACGCGGTCGGCGAGCTCTCTGCCCAGGCGGCCCATATCCCAGTACATCTCGGTAGTATGGCCTATGCGATGGCGGATATTATCGCTCAAATCGAGTGGCAGGATGGGGATATGGTAGTACTCAACGATCCATTCATGGGGGGAACTCATCTACCGGATGTAACACTGATCGCGCCGCTCTTTTGTGACGGCCTGTTAAGCGCATTTGTGGTCAATCGGGCTCACCATGCTGATATCGGTGCTGATTCTCCAGGCTCAATGCCTGTCTCGGATCATCTGCACCAGGAAGGGCGGATCATACCCCCCGGCAAGTTGATTGAGGCGGGGCGACTGGATGAGGACTTCCTGGCGGAACTCACGGCTGAGAATCGTAATCCGGTTGAGTCGAGAGGGGACTTTGCCGCCCAGATCAGCGCCAACCGGAACGGCCTGAGACGCCTGCAGCGACTGATCAGTGAGTGGGGCAGGGCAGGCTTTCTGGATGGGCTGAATGCCCTCAACGCCTATGCGGAGCGATTGGCCGGTGATGCCCTGAGGCGACTGCCACCGGGAGAGTACCAATTCGAGGATCTGATGGATGATGATGGGCAGGGCAGTCAGGATATTCCAATCCGAGTCAGGATCAGTGTGAAGTCAGATCGATTGATTGTGGATTTCAGCGGTACGGCCCCCCAGGTGCCCGGTAATATCAACTGCCCTTTACCGGTTGCCGCCGCCGCGGTCTACTACTGTTTTCGCTGCCTGATGCCTGAGCAGACCCCAGCCTGTGCCGGCAGTTTCAATGCAATCCAGTTGATTGTGCCTGAAGGCTGTCTGCTCAATGCCCGTCGTCCAGCGGCCGTAGCGGCAGGCAATGTGGAGACCAGCACTCGCGTGGTTGATGTGGTGCTTGGGGCCTTGGCTCAGGCGATCCCTGATGAGATTCCTGCGGCGAGCCAGGGCAGTATGAATAACCTGGCCATGGGCAGTGATCGTGAGGAGGGACGCTGGGACTACTATGAAACCATCGGAGGGGGTATGGGAGCTGGACGCCTGGGTGGTGGTTTGAGCGGGTTGCAGACCCACATGACCAACACCTTAAACACACCGGTCGAGGTGATCGAGAGTCGCTTTCCCTTGCGTATCGAACGTTATGCCTTGAGAAAGGACTCGGCTGGACAGGGCAGACGTCAGGGTGGCGAGGGGCTGGTGCGAAGTTTCCGTTTCCTCGCGCCAACCCAGGTGACGCTGTTGACTGAACGCAGACGGAACAAGCCCTGGGGTATGGATGGTGGCGGTCCAGGTGGCATTGGTGTGAATCGGCACAATGGACAACCGCTGGCTGGCAAGGTGAACCTGGTTGTGGAGAGTGGCGACCTGCTGACCATCGAAACGCCAGGTGGCGGTGGCTGGGGTAATACAGAGAGTGGCTAAGTAGCGTTTCTGAAACTCATGGAAAAGCGTATGTATGCCGTCATCTTTAAAGCAGTGATTGCCGACCTAGATTCCTCCTACTACGATACAGCTTCACAGCTGAGGTCTCGCGCGATGGATTTGTATGGCTGTATCTCATTTGAATCTTACCAGGAGGGGGATCGAGAAATTTCAATCTCCTATTGGCGGGATAAGGAACAGATCGTTAAGTGGAAGAGCGACCAGGCCCATTTAAAAGCGCAGCAGATGGGTAGAGAAAAATGGTATCGTTCGTACCAGGTTCAGGTGGTCAAATTGGTTCAGCAGTACGAGCATAATAACCAGAGTGATTGATCCTGTTGTGGTCGTTTTAGGGCCTGTTAACAGGAATCCAATATGCCCTGCTGGGACTGTTTTTGTGTCCAGCAAGGCAGAATGAGCGTGGTGTAGCTCGGCTACATGAGCGAATGATAACGCCGCTGGGCGCAAAAACAGCCCCAGCCCTTCGGGTTGCGCCTGAAAAAGCACCACTAGGGTAACCAGATTGAGAAATTACCACCGCCCAAGCGTTGGTTGTTTGCCAGTTTGATAAATCCCTCGCGTTCACCATTGCTGTGCATGTGAGCCACCAGTGAGGCAAAATAGTGGCCCAGTTGGGTCTCTCCCTGTTGCGGTTTTTTTTGCTTCTCTGTCGATTGGGCTTCGATCATGCTCTGAGGAAATCCATTGCCATCATCATCGATACTCAAAACCAGGTAGTCATCCACGAATTCGGCATGGATGAGGATTTGAGAAGAAGTGTATCTCAAGCCATTGCCGATCAGGCTGTTGATGACACTCCGCATCAGCCATTCATCAAAATAGCCGACCAAACCCTCTTCGCTTTCATAGCTGACGGTAATTCCCATGTTGTTGGCTGTAGTCTGGTTGTCCACTGAAATCTCATAGAGAAACTGTTCGACATCGATCTCCTCGATGTTGGGGGTAAGCTGTCCTTTATCGATTTTATAGAGGGATAACAGGGTAATCAGATTGCTGTTGAGACGTCTGGCTTCATGCTGCAGGGTGCCCAGTTTGGGGTTCTCCTGGTCTTGCATCTCCTGACCAAGATCGTCAATGGTATTGATCACCAGACCCAGGGAGTTTTTCATGTCATGAATGAGGGAAGCCAGAATGTCGGGAAAATTCATCTTTATCTCTCTGCTCTGTTTATACGTAGTCCGATAGCATGGTCTTAAGCCGGGCATAGAGCTTTTGCAGGGTGTTGTTGTCCGGGTCTGCTTTGGCCACCCGTGCAAGATAGCCTTTGATCTCATCGATAATCGCCGGACTGGGTCCCTCTCTCTCCATACTCATCAGCAGTACAAGTGCAATATTCAGGTTTACCGTTCTGTTGGCCGGCATACGAGTTGATGTCTCCTTCAGCAGTTTTGCAGCTTCTTCGAGTTGACCATTTTTTGCCAGCTCAACACCCTTACGGTTTAACGCCGACACCTCCTCGCGAATGGTATCGATCGTGCCAAGGGCCTGTTCGTCCATATCCATTGACGAGATCGTCATTTTGATCTCATCCATGAGCTGTTCATCGGTATGATTGTTGAGGATTGCACCCTTCAGCAATTCAAGGCTCTCCTCCTCCATGCCAAATTTCTTGTAGGTCTTAGCCAGCTCAATGGCGCAATCCGAATCCTCAATCTGGTCGAAGGATTTCTGCAGCTCGGCAGCCTTATTCAGTGATGCCTGTGCCAGATCGTCGTTGCCCATTGCCTCGTGAATCTGACATTCGGCGCTGGCCTGGTAGAAGTCGGCCTTCGGGTCTTTTTTAAAATCCTTTTTGATCTGCTTCAAAACCTGAAGCCCGGCCGCACCATCATGATTATCCGCTGTGACCCTGGCCAGGTTGGCGTAGTTGGACGGGTGCTTGTAGACCGAGTGTTTGCCGTGATGAACCGCTTTTGTGAAGGCTGATTCCGCAATCTCCTGATGGTGGTTGGCGAGTGCAACCTCACCCAGCATCTGCTGTCTTGGAACCGCCTTGGGTGAAATGGATACCGCCTGTTTGAGGATTTCCTCGGCCTCGGTCAGCTGATTGACTCTCTTATGGCATTTCGCCAACCAGTCGTAGGCAGGGGTGTAGTTGGGATTCTGGCTCTTGAGGCGTTGGAACTCATCGGTCGCCTGCTGGTAATCCTCTGCCAGGTAGCTGCACCTGCCCAGGCCCAGACGTGCCCAGGGCAACTCGCGAATGGCCAGAACCTCTTCGAAGAGTGTTCTGGCTTCGGTCAGTTTGCCACTGTTGACCAAAATATCGCCTTTGATTTTTCTCAGCTCATTGCAGTTGGCCGGTTTGGCAGCGATTTTTTCATCCAGAATCGTTACCGCTTTGGCATAGTTTCGTTTCTCCACAGCTTCCTCGATTGCCAGGAGATTGTGCTTCTTGGCAATCAGCTTTTCCAAGCGTGTTTTGAGAAAATCCTTATTGAAGGGTTTTGTCAGGTAGGAGTCGGGTTCATACTCCACCGCACCCATCACCATGTCCCGGGTGTTCTCCGCTGTGACCATGACAAAGACACTGCCCAGACCCATTAGGTGTCGATACTTGGCCTCTTCAAGTACCTGCTGGCCATCTCTTCCAGCGCCGAGGTTATAGTCGCAAAGCACTACATCAAAGCGCTCCTCTTCCATCAACTCAATGGCTTCACTGCCATTTCTGGCAAGTCTGATCTCTCTGACACCACAGGCCATCAGCATATTTTTGATCATGCTGCGCATATCCCCGAAATCATCGACGACCAGATAGAGTCTGTTTTCGAGAAGTCCTGGTTTGAAGAACACAAAATTCTCCTTGAGCTTACACGTCTGCGATGACTGTTTGCCACTTGGCTGGTGAGGTAACAGGATATGCAGTCAGGAATCTGACCGCTATCTTGAATCAGAGCGGCGAGATCAGGGGAAACTGAAGTCGACAGGGAGCCTGACCCTGGACAAATACCAGAGTCAGGGGGAGTGAAGTGGCGGGTTAGTGAGCCGTTGTCAGTTCAGGCCTGGGCTTGCCTTGCCGGTGCGATGATCATATCCATGGTCTCTTCACTACGGATGATCATCTCGGTGACCAGCGCTGAAACATCCTGATGGCTGAATCCGCTGGTCTCCCAGGCTGACGGATCGATTGCCCAGAGCATCTCATCGACCGAGAGTCCAACCATGTAACCGTTTGCTACCGCTTTGGCAATGTGTACCAGTGCGACTTCCAGTCTGTACTCTTCGGCATGCGCCGGTGCGTTGTGGAAACCGGCAACCTCGATAAAGCTCTCTGGAAGGTGCCAGGATCTCATCAGTTCGGCGCCAACCTCGAGATGGTTGAAGCCAAGAATCTCCTGTTCGGTGTCAGCCAGTATCCAAGTGTCTCCACCGGTGATATGCAGAACATCCCTTGATTCATCCGGAAGTGAAAGATAGATCACCAGACGACCGAGATCGTGCAGAACTCCCATTACCAGCAAGCGCTCGCTGTGCAGAACATTGCTCTGTTCAGCCAGGGTTTTCGCCATCACGCCGGTGGTGACTGAATGGCGCCAGAAGTCGGTCATATTGACCATCTCTTCAGGAATCCCGGTGAATGTCCGTTGTGCCGCCGTCGCCAGCACCAGGTTGCGAAGTTCGTTGGCGCCGATCAGCGTGACCGCCCTGGAGAGGGTCTCGACCTTGGCTCGCTGTCCGAACAGAGGGCTGTTGACCAGCCTGAGCAGGCGGGCGGAGATGTCGGCATCCTGAGTGATGATGTCGGCCACCTCAACCACGGAATAGTCCGAGGTTCCCAGGAGCTGATTAACCTTGATGCATACATCAGGGAGGGAGACAAGACGGTCAAGATTCTGCACAAGACTTTTAGGATCCATGATCTTTCCTAACAGACGTAATTGTTATTGCTTAAAGTGTGAATGTAATTCATTAGAAAAAATAGTGTTATTTTAAGCAGAGAAATGAGAACTGGTTTGGAGTGTTTGGGAATATAAGTCATATTCCTTTGCAAACAAAGGGTTGCACCTCACTTTCCGGTGGCATCTATGAAATCTGTAATGGCAAGCTTCAGCTTGTGTCTCCATTCAGTGCAGCCTGTATACAGCGTAGTTCACCATAGTCATATTGCCCTTCCAGTGCTTCATAGACCGGTTTCAGCCGGCCATCCAGGCCGACTGTTTCAAACGCGTAGCGAACGCTTTTGAGATGCGCAGAGGAGAGGGGTAATACCTCGGCCAAAGGCAGTCCCCGGTGTTCGATAGCCATGGCGAGGTGATTGTAGACCGTGGCCGGCGTCAGTTGTCGCTGTTCCGCGATGCTCTCGACGGTACAGCCCTCTTTCAGTAGATCCACGGTTAAAGATACTGTGTCCCCCTGATCGTCCGGTAAGTTCGCGTGGCTGATGATGCAATCAAGGAATTGGGCTCCGTACGACTCCAGTTTACGTTCGCCGACTCCGGAGACCTGGGCCAACTGGTCTATGGTTTGAGGACGCCTTTCCATCATCTCCATCAGTGTGGCGTCGTGAAAAATCATATAGGCTGGTACTCCCTGCTCTTCAGCCAGAGCGAGTCTCAATGACCGCAATGCCTCCCAGATCTGCTGATCGATCGGTTTGATCGACTCGTCAGCGGCCGCCTTACGCGTTCGGGTTTTTGATGCTTTGCGCAGCTTGCGTAGCAGCAGTTTGGATTCACCCCGTAGGACCGGGCGGCTCTTTTCTGTCAGATGCAGACCGCCATGTCCCTGCAGATCAACCGCCAGCAGGCCATGGGCGATCAACTGCCGATAGATACCTCGCCACTCGCCCGCTTTGAACTCGGTACCGATACCGTAGGTGCTGACCTGATGGTGGGTGAATCGTCGGATCCGATCATTCTCTTTACCGAGTAGTACATCGATTAAATAATTGACGCCAAACCGCTGTCCGGTGCGGTGGACACAGGAGAGAGCTTTCTGTGCCGCCTCAGTGGCATCCCAGGTTTGCGGTGGCTGCAGGCAGGTATCGCAGTTACCACAGGGGGCATCCAAGGGGTCGGAGAAGTAATCCAGCAGGGCCTGCCGGCGGCAAGCGGTTATTTCGCACAGTGCCAGCATGGCATCGAGCTTATGTCTTTCAATCCGTTTGTGCGCCTCATCGGCTTCTGAAGATGCCTGCATCTGTCGCAGGGTAATCACATCCTGCAATCCATACACCATCCAGGCATCCGCGGGTTGGCCGTCGCGTCCGGCACGACCGGTTTCCTGGTAATAGGCTTCAATACTTTTCGGCAGATTGAGGTGGGCCACAAACCGCACATCCGGCTTGTCGATTCCCATGCCGAAGGCGATGGTGGCTACGATGACGATGCCATCTTCGCGTAAAAAACGGTTCTGGTTGTGTTGCCGGGTCTGACTGTCCAGTCCCGCGTGGTAGGGCAGGGCATTGATGTATTTGGACTGCAGCCAGTTGGCGATATCATCGACCCGTTTGCGGGAGAGACAATAGACAATTCCCGCCTCCCCGGGGTGCTCGCTCTCGATGAAGTTCAGCAGGCGCTGTCGACTGTTGCCGTCGTTCTCCATGATCTGGTAGCGAATATTGGGACGATCGAAACCGACAATGAATTTTTCAGCGTTCTGCAGACCGAGCCGTTCAACAATCTCATCTCGGGTCGTCTTATCCGCGGTGGCGGTCAGGGCGATACGCGGCACTGCTGGAAAATGGTGGTTCAGTTGATTGAGCTGGATATACTCCGGGCGAAAGTCGTGACCCCATTGGGAGACGCAATGGGCCTCATCGATGGCAAACAGGGCCAGCTGGGTCTGTTGCAGCAGTTCAAGGGTACGCGGAGTGAGGAGTCTCTCCGGTGCAACATAGAGCATATCCAGTTCACCGCCCAACAGTTGAGCCTCGATCTGCCGAACCTGGTCCTGAGCAAGTGTTGAGTTCAGGTAGGCGGCGCGGATGCCCAGTTGGTTGAGGCTGTCGACCTGGTCTTTCATCAATGCAATCAGGGGGGATACGACAACACCGACCCCGGACCTGATCATCGATGGAATCTGGAAGCAGAGGGATTTACCACCGCCGGTGGGCATGAGCACCAGGGCATCGCCGCCGCCCAGCAACTGTTCGATAATCTGTTCCTGAGGGGCGCGGAATTGGTGATAGCCAAAGCTGTTCTGAAGAATAGCTCTGGCGCGGCTCAGCTCAGGGTTTGTGTGAGAGGGGTCTGTCATCCGTGACATTATCCTGTCCTTTTATGATTTTGTCAGTGGGGATGATAACCCAGGTTGAAAAACAGGTGGGGCATTTGTTAACAAATCAGGCTGATTCACCAGGCGCCGAGCAGACGGGTTTGAACTCTATCTTGAAGTCATCTGCCGGACAGACTAAGGTGCCGGAGATTGATGATTACTCTTTTTCGTGATGCTTATTAACCCGGCGACCCAATAGTTCACTTTCAGGGCTTTGTCAGCAAACGGATAACTGGATAGATTTATGTGTGGATTTTGTGGTGAACTGCGTTTTGATGGTGGCCATGCTGAGCTGGCAACGATCGATCGGATGAATCATCAGATTCGGCGGCGCGGACCGGATCATGGCGGCAGCTACAGCGATGGGCCGTTGGCGCTGGGGCATCGTCGCCTGGCGATCATCGATCTGTCGGTGCATGCCAATCAGCCGATGGTGGACCAACAGTTGAACCTTGCGCTGGTCTTTAACGGCACCATCTACAACTACAAAGAGCTTCGCGAAACCCTGAAGGGGCTTGGTTACAGCTTCTTCTCCAATGGGGATACCGAGGTCATTCTCAAGGCTTATCATGCCTGGGGGGAGGATTGTGTCGAACACCTGTCCGGCATGTTCGCCTTTGTTGTCTGGGATGCGCAAAAACAAAGCCTGTTCATGGCCAGGGACAGGTTCGGTATCAAGCCGCTCTACTACGCTGTGAATGGCAAGGCACTGCGTTTTGCCTCCAACACCCAGGCGCTGCTTGCGGCGGGCGGGGTGGACACAACCTTGGACCCGCTCGCACTGCACTATCAATTCACCCTGCATGGGGTGGTGCCTGCACCACACACCATTTTCAAAGGTATACGCAAACTGCCACCCGGTCACACCATGTCCATTGAGGCCAACGGCACTCAACGATTGAGTCGTTACTGGAGTTACAGTGCAACCCGCACGGATCGTCCGATGTCAGATCGGGATTGGCTGGAGGCCATACACGATGAATTGAGGGAGGCGGTTCGTAAACGAAATGAGATTGCCGACGTACCGGTAGGTGTGCTGCTCTCCGGAGGTCTCGATTCCAGCCTGCTGGTGGCTCTGCTGGCCGAAGCCGGGGTCAAAGACCTTCGCACCTTTTCGGTTGGTTTTGAGGATCAGCCGGAAGAGAAGGGCAATGAGTTCGAATATTCCGATCCGGTCGCCGAACGCTATCAGACCCAACACCACAAATTTCTGGTGCCCAACGGAGAGGTGCTCAAGCGCATGCCGGAGGCGGTGGAGCAGATGTCGGAACCGATGTTCGGACAGGATGCGGTAGCCTTCTTCCTGCTCGGCGAACAGGTGGCGCAGCAGATCAAGGTCGTGCAGTCGGGGCAGGGTGCCGACGAGGTATTTGGTGGCTACTTCTGGTATTCAAAGATCATGCACGAGAAGCAGGGAGAAGCCGTCGACCGTTTTGCCAAACACTATTTTGACCGGGATCATGATGAGTATCTGCGAATGGTCACGGATCGGTATGGCGCCGGTGACCATACCCGCGAACTGATTGCCAACAGACTGCAGGAGAGTGACGCCGAATCCCTGATCGATGCGGTTCTCTATCTGGACCAGACCATGCTGATTGTCGATGATCCGGTGAAGCGCGTCGATAACATGACCATGGCCTGGGGATTGGAGGCCCGGGTTCCCTTTCTCGATCACCATCTGGTTGAATTGGCAGCCCGTTGCCCACCGGAATTGAAGTTACGGGACGGAGGTAAGTACCCGTTGAAAGCGATGGCCAGAGGGATCGTGCCTGATGCGGTTATCGATCGGCCGAAAGGCTATTTTCCGATGCCGGCCCTGAAGTATGTGCGGGGGGAATTTCTTGAATTCATGCAGGATATTCTAAGCAGCCAGGCGGCCCGGGAGCGAGGGGTGTTTCGCCAATCTTATATCGATATGCTGTTGGCGGCTCCCGAGATGCACCACACCCGGATCCGCGGCAGCAAGCTTTGGCACATTGCGCTATTCGAGTTCTGGCTGCAAAGGCACTTGGTGCTGCATTGATTGGTCGCCGGGTTAACTAGGGCCTATTGGATTCGTGTTAACAGGCCCTAAGAGCAGGTCTGGCTGTTGAGGTGGGATTTTGAGCGGAGTTCCAAAATTGCTTGCACAGCCTCCGGGCAGAACTGTTTACCGCTCTCCTGCCGGATAATTTCCAGTGCCTGTTGAATCTCGATCTCACTCCGGTAACTGCGGGTTGTGGTCATGGCGTCATAGGCGTCAACCACCGCAATGATTCGGGAGATGGTCGGGATCTCTTCGCCTTGCAGTCCGTCAGGGTAACCCTTGCCGTCCCATTGCTCATGGTGGTGCAGCACGCAGAGGGCGACCTCTTCAAGCACCGGATTGCCGAGGCTTCTGAGCATGTTCGCCCCGATGATGGGGTGTTGCTTGATATTATTGTACTCATCCCCTGAAAGCTTCCCCGGCTTCAACAGAATCTGATCCGCAATACCGATCTTGCCGATATCGTGAAATCCGGCGGCCAAAGAGAGGATATCCATCTGGTGTTCATTCAGGCCCATCTGGTGGCCAATCTGCTCAGCCAAAAAGACTACCCGCTCGGAATGCTCAAGGGTATAGCTGTCCCTGGCCTTGAGCGCATGTTTCAGGATGGTCTCCAGCTTGAAGCCCACATGGCTTTCCAACAGGGAGATACGGCGTTTGAATTCTGGATTGCTGTCCTTGGTCACGTGGCTATGTTCAGTTATTCCAAATAGCTGGGCTGGGCGAATGAATGATTACGATTGATCCGTATAATTAAACTGTTTTTAACTTCCTGGGTGCAACTTTGTCAAATCGAATAAGATCTGAAAACTATTGAAGTATTAGCGATATTTGCCCTATTTCAATGGCCGGAATTCACCTCGCGTAGAGTGATCCTATGGTATATCGATCCTCTGGGGTATAACTTTACCATGTTTGTATCATGGTTTTAGAGGGGGTGATGGACTTGGAACTGAGAAAGCATTTTCGATTCGAGGTTTTTTCTTAACTGCCAAAGCGTTAGAATTTCCTTATTGGAACCGTGCTTGAAAATGCCAGGAAGGACACCAAATAAGCACGATAAACGACTATTCGAGGTGTAAACGATGGAAGTATTGGATCGAATCAAAGAACAGGTCGAGAGTAATCCGATCGTGATCTACATGAAAGGCACGCCCCAGTTTCCCATGTGTGGCTTCTCTTCCCGGGCTGCCGCCGCACTCCAGGATTGCGGTGTTCCCTTTGCCTATGTCAATGTGCTGGCGGATCCGGAAATATTTGAGAATCTCCCTCGATTTGCTGATTGGCCGACTTTTCCGCAAATCTATATCGATGGTGATTTGATCGGTGGCTGTGATATCACGCTGGAGATGCACCAGAGCGGCGAGTTGAAAAGCATGATGGAAGAGGCTGCGGCGAAAGCGGCTCCCACCGGTGAGAGTTAGGGCCTGATTAAGATAGACCCGGTCGCCCCTGTTGTCCCTGAAAAGTGCGCCAGAGGTGGCGTGAGGAGAGAAGTTTGGTTGTTCCAAATGAACCACAAATAACAGGTCGTGATGCTGGTTCAGGATTAAGCTCTCCAATCGATAAAAGCGTGGGGGTTGGGGCTGAATTTCTGCCCACCGACGCCAACACTCCCATCTCCGGAAATGCGATACCTGGTGCGCTCTGCCTTGCAGGACGAAAAGTCACTCCCAGCAGAGCTGACAGGTTTCGCCGCAACAGGTTCTGTTTCGGATGACAAAGTGGGATACCCGGTTTTTGGGGCTGGCTGCCTATATCTCGGCCTGGAGTAAGGATCCCTCCTCTCAGGTCGGTGCGGTGATTACCGATGGCAACCGGATTATCTCGCTGGGCTACAACGGCTTTGCCGCCGGGGTGGAGGATAAGCCGGAACGACTGACGGATCGTAACTGCAAGCTCAATCTGACCATCCATGCCGAAGAGAATGCGATGATCTTCGCCAAGAGAGGGCTGAATGGCTGTACTGTCTACGTCACCCATCCTCCCTGTCCAAGGTGCGCCTCCAAACTGATACAGGAAGAGGTGGGCCGGATTGTCTATGTCACACCCAGTGAGGACTTTCTTTCGCGCTGGGAGGATGACATCAAATTATCCACAGAGATGTATCGTGAGGCAGGCGTCGAAGTGACCCAGTACAATCTTGAGGAGCTGAATCATGACAAGGCCTCGATCACCATCGCCCCGGGAGGGCTGTTCAAGAGTGTCATGAATCTGCTGCTGCAGGAGTAGCGGTGGTTCTAGCCTGCCGGGGTGGCAGCAGATCTCCTCTCCTCAGTCTGATCAGGAGCTGCTTTCCGCAGCCAGAGATCCCTCAGGGTTACGCAGCTTGTCCAGCATCATCCGGTAGAGCTTACCGTTCTGGTTGCGCTCGATCTTTATCGGCAGATAACCCAGCTCTCTGGCAAACCAGATGGTGTAGTCTGATTCGCCGTCTCCTTTTCTTCGCTCCACCCGCAGACAGCGGTAGCTGTCACTGGACGACGCCACTGTCTCTTCTCCAACTACCTGGAAATGATAGGTTTTTACTTTTCCGCCATCCGCCACCTGATAGCTGACCTGTTGATTGCCCTGAGCCAGATGGAGCCTGACCTGTAACTGCTGGCTAAGTTTATCCTGTGTGGCATCCCCGATCGGCTGGGACCAGGTGACACCCTGGCTGGTTGTGGCGGCAAGCGCGGATTGCCAATCGAAACTGACCTCACTGTTTTCTGACTGCTGATCCTCGTCCCGGTAGGTGTAGCGGTGGGGAATGATCCTCCCCTCCAGGTATCTCCCCTGGCTCTCTTCAGTCACTTCATTGCGGCTGAAAAGATTCGCCAACAGGCTGGGTTGGCTGTGGGCGGTGTAGATATAGGAGCCGTCCGGCTTCAGTTTAAGGCTTAATGTCAGTCGCCCAAGGGGCAGGATGTTTCTGTGTACAGTGAATTCTGCGGAAAATGGCTTCAAAAGATCATCGGCAAGGGCGTTCAGACTGAAGAAACAGGTCAGAACCACCCCCAGCAGCCCAGCTCGGACGGAGGCATGCCGGGCCATGGTTGGCTTAGTGGATCTTGTCCTGTGGTGCGAAGACCACAGGTTGAAGAAGCTTTTCATTATTCAGAATGACCTCTCCAGTTTCGTTGAGTTGCAGCCGCTTTTGTGCGAACCAGCCGACAACCAGTGGATAGAGCTGGTGCTCCTTTTCAAGCACCCGTGCAGCCAGGCTCTGTGGGTCATCCTCCGGTAGCACGGCCACCTGGGCCTGGGCAATCAGTGGGCCCCCATCCAGCTCTTCTGTGACAAAGTGTACGCTCACCCCATGCAGCTGATCACCCGCCTCGAGCACCCGCTTATGGGTATGCAGACCTGTGTATTTGGGCAGCAGGGAGGGGTGGATGTTCAACAGCCGCCCGGCATAGTGGCGCACGAAAGGTGTTGTCAGAATACGCATAAATCCGGCAAGCACCACCAGTTCCGGTTGGTATCTGTCGATCAGCTCGATCAGGGCCTGGTCATAGCTTGCCCGGTCGGCAAAGGCCTGGTGGTCAAGCACTGCGGTTTCAATGGCTGCTGATGAGGCCCGCTGCAGACCGTGCACGTCCGGACGATTGCTGATAACTGCGGCAATCTGGATTGGCAGGCCGTGCTGGCTGGCATCGATGATCGCCTGCAGATTGGAGCCATTGCCGGAGATCAGCACCACAACCTTCGGGTGCTGAATGCTGGTCATGCGAGTGGTCCGCTGATCACCACACCCTGCCGCTGGGTATCAGCGGGTTCGATGCTACCCAGTTGCCAGGCGTTTTCTCCCAACTCATCGAGTAGTGCCAGCGTGGTTTCCGCATCATCTGCCGAGACACAGACCACCATCCCCACGCCGCTGTTGAAGGTTCTGAGCATCTCATCCGAGGCCAGATTGCCCTGCTGACGCAGCCAATCGAATACCGGGGGCAGGGTCCAGCTGCTGCTGTCGATGACGGCACAGCAATCTGCCGGGAGTACCCGGGGCAGGTTTTCAGGCAGACCGCCACCGGTAATATGGGCCAGGGCATGAATTTCCACCTTCTGCATCAGCGCCAGCAGGGATTTGACGTAGATTCTGGTCGGTTCCAGCAACGCCTCACCCAGAGTGGTTCCAGCCAATGGCTGGTCCAGGCTGGCCTCACTGACCTCAAGAATCTTGCGGATCAACGAATAACCATTGGAGTGGGGGCCGGATGAGGCAAGGCCGATCAGCACATCCCCTGCTTTGACCCTGTCCGGCACGATCAGCTGGCTCTTTTCCGCGATACCCACGCAGAAGCCTGCCAGGTCGTAGTCACCACTGCCATAGATGCCGGGCATCTCTGCGGTCTCACCTCCTGTCAGGGCGGCGCCGGCCAGTTCGCACCCCCTGGCGATCCCCCTGACCACGTCGGTGGCAACCTCGATCTCGAGTTTCCCGGTCGCGTAATAGTCGAGGAAAAACAGTGGTTCAGCCCCGGCGACCACAATATCATTGACACACATCGCCACCAGATCGATGCCGATGGTGTCATGTTTGCTCATCTCCAGAGCAAGTTTCAATTTGGTGCCGACCCCGTCAGTACCCGATACCAGAACCGGTTCCCGGTATTTGTCCAACGGCAGCTCGAACAGTGCTCCGAATCCCCCCAGCCCGCTGAGTACGCCTGGACGGAAGGTCTGTTTGACGATCGGTTTGATGCGTTCGACCAGTTCATTCCCGGCATCGATGTCCACACCGGCATCCCGGTAACTGAGTGAGGTTGGCTGGCTTGGCTTGGACTCATGGGCCACGAGACGATACTCCCGATTGTCAAAAAATTCAGATCGGGATTCTATCAGAAGATCATTGACCAGGTAGCTTTGTGATGGCTGAATTTTCATCTTTTTTCCAGGCGCGTTAATATGCCGGGTTGTTAAGGGTTGATCCTGTTTGTAAACCCAGGGAATGTGTGATCTGAAATGAATCGATTTCCTCTACCGCGTATCTGTAACTGGTTGTTCCTGGCCTTGCTGCTGGGGAGTTACTCTGTTGTCCATGCGGAGGCCGTAACCAATCTCTATGAGGCTCAAGTGGCGGTCTTCGGTCAGGGCGGTGAGGCCCGTTCGAAAGGCATCAGGGAGGCATTTGCCGGTGTACTGGTCAAAGTCAGCGGTGACAGCGGCCTGCTTGATGATCCACAGGTGGGGCAACTGCTCAACCGGGGCTCCAGATTGGTTCAGCAATATCGTTACAAACCACTGCCTAACCCACCTGAAGGGGTTGAGGAAGAGGTGCCGGATCGGCTTCTATGGGCGAGATTCGATGCCCGAGCGGTCAACCGCCTGCTACGGGAGAGCGGTGTTCCCGTGTGGGGGGAGACCCGTCCCTCAATGCTGCTCTGGCTGGGACAGGAAGAGGGAGCGCGAAGGTCCCTGATCTCCCCTGACAGAGCGCCTTCCTTGAAGCAGCAGCTCACTCAGACCGCCGATGCCCGGGGCTTGCCCCTGGTCTGGCCGCTGATGGATATCGAGGATCAAAGGGCGGTTCAGGTCAGTGATCTGTGGGGCGGCTTTGAAGAGAATATCCGACGTGCCTCCGATCGTTATCTGCCGGATGTGATTCTGGTCGGTCGACTCTCCTATCGTGGTCAGGGTAGTTGGCGGGGAGAGTGGATTCTCTATCTGCCCGATAAAATCAACCGCTGGCAAAGCTATGCCGAAACCAGAGCCGCGGTTGCGAAAGAGGGGATGGAGCAGGCGGTTGATGCCTTGGCGCTCAGATTTGCACCGCAACAGGTGAGTCAGGGTATATCCAGTCTCAGATTGAGGGTCCATGGTCTCACCCAGCTCGCCGATTATGCCCTGGTTCAGGATTACCTGCGTTCATTGGCGATGATCGACAACGTCGATCTGTTGGCGGCGAATCCGGAGCAGGTGAGCTTTCTGCTCAGGGTGCATGGGGGGCGTGATGCCCTGGTGAGGGGAATTCAGTTGGGTTCAGTGCTCGAACCGATGGTCATGCAGGTGAGTCCGGATCCGGATCAGCCAGAGATCAGTGAGGCGTCGGTGGATGGAGAGGGGCTGGATTACCGGCTGCGCTAACCAATCAATCTATCGCTATGCAGCTTCGAGATATACCCAATCTGATCAGTATTCTGCGGATCCTGCTGACCTTGCCGATTGTCTGGCTGCTGCTGGAGCAGCAATTTTCCCAAGCCCTGATCCTGTTTGCGGTCGCTGGTTTTTCGGATGGTCTGGATGGCTATCTGGCGAAACGTTTTGGTTGGCAGAGCTATTTGGGTGGATTATTGGACCCGCTTGCCGATAAAGCACTACTGATGAGCTCTTTCCTGGTACTTGGCGGGCAGGGGCTGATCCCGATCTGGCTGGTGCTGCTGGTGATCTTTCGTGACCTGACCATTGTCGGTGGCGCACTCTACTATAACTTCAGCGTGGAAGAGGTAGATGCGGATCCGAGTCTGATCAGCAAACTGAATACCCTGCTGCAGATCATGCTGGTGTTGCTGGTGGTTACCGATGCCGGGCCGTTTCCACTACCGGACCCGCTGATCGAGTGGCTGATCTGGGGAACCGGCCTGACGACCTTGATCAGTGGTGCCGCTTATGTCTGGGTCTGGAGCAACAAAGCGCGAAAAAAAGGTTGGCGGATATGAAATCTGGGCAATATTCAGTTAATCAGAGTTTATTTCCTGTTGTGGGCGTTTATTCCGACCGATGTCGCAGTTTAAAGAGCATGGCGCTTGTGATGCCGAACAGCTAGACTATAGTTGGAAAAAATAAGTATCTATGTGACTTACGGAGAAAAGTTAATGAGAGTTACCAGTTATATTGTTGCCATTGGCTTGCTGATCTCATCCGCTCTCGCACAGGCGGAAATATTTGCTGATGGCTCAGGTATTGAGGGAAACAACTACTTCGGGGTGATTCTTGCTTCCCCTCAGTATAAGGAAGATGACTCCAATACCGACTTCCGGGGCACCGGCCTGATCGCCAGGGGTGGTCGCGAGTTTTTCAAATATTTCGCGGTTGAGGGGCATTTTGGCATCTTCAGTGGCGATAGCGTTGATGGTACCACCTACCAGATCGATTACATGGGCAGTATGTTCGCCAGAGGTAATCTCTATCTGTTCGATGATCGCGCCCGCGCCTATGCGATGGTAGGTATCACCTATTTTGCGGGTGATGTACCGAGATTCAAGGGCGATGACGATATAGCGCCGGCCTTCGGTCTGGGGTTGGAGCTGTATGGCAATGAACGCAATGCAATTACCCTGGAGGCGATGCGCTATGCCGACGGAGATCTGCACAATGTGGATTACAAGATTGATTCAATCAATATCGGCTATCTGCACCGCTTCTGATTAAACACCCTTCAGCTGACCGCCGGGGGCATCTTCCCCCCGGTCTCAGCTTGCAGCGGCGCCATCCTATCGATCTCTTCAGTTGAACACGCTCGCCGCTTCAAAAACCGGTCCATCGACACAGACCCGCTTCATCGCCGGCCCATCGGCTGTTTGTACTTCCACTACACAACCGGCACAACCGCCAATACCGCAAGCCATAAACTCCTCCAGGGAGACCTGGCAGGGTACCTGCCATTCACTGGCCATGGCGGCAACGGCCTCCAGCATCGGGTGTGGACCACAGGCAAAGATCTCGACTTGAGAGCGGGTCTCCCGGTCGAGGTTTCTGAACCATAGCTGAGCCAGTTCGGTGACATAGCCCTGAAAGCAACCACTGAACTCCTGCTGGCTCGCCAGCCGGTTTCCGATACCCCAGTCATCCAGCAGCGGCATGCTGGCGATTACCCCCTCAGGGATGCCGGGGATCAAGATTTTCGATGGGGTTGGCTTGAACGGGAAAGGGACTTCGGAACCGAGGATGACAAACGGCTGTTTATCGCTCTCCTGTCGCATGCTTTCAGCAAGGAAAATCATCGGCGGCATCCCCACGCCGCCACCGATCAGCAACGGACGGCTCTGTCCGGGGGTTGCTTTGAAGGGGGTGCCGATCGGGCCAAGTATACTGATCTTTTCTCCACGCTGGCGCTGTGCGAGCAGAGTGGTGCCTCTACCCACTCTTTTATAGAGCAGCTCGATCCAGCCCTCATTGTATGAGCTGCGCATGATCGAAATCGGTCGCCTCATCGGCAGCTGTGGATCACAGGTCAAATGGACAAAACTGCCAGGCTTGGCTTTGGCGGCGCAGTGCGGGGCAAGCAGGCGCATGATGAACTGATCCCCATCGAAGGCCTGATGGCTGATGATCTCAGCCTCTTCAAGAAATACAGAATTATGATGTGGTTTGGTCATAGTGTTTCTTCACGAAAGACCAGTCGGCCTTTCAGCAGTGTATGGGTGACCCGGCCGGGCATTTCCCAGCCGGTGAATGGTGTGTTTTTACCGGCACTATGGATCTGCTCAGCTGATACATGCCACAGTCTGTGGGGGTCATAGATGCAGATATCGGCAGCGTACCCTGGGGTCAGGCGGCCCAGTGGCAGACCGAGAATATCGGCGGGGCCACAGGTGAGACGGGCAATCGCACTGCTTAAATCCATGACTTCCTGTTCAACCAGTTTCAGGGTCAGAGGCAGCAGGGTATCCAGTCCGGAGATCCCCGGCTCGGTATCTGGAAAGGGAGAGGACTTGGCATCGGCTTCATGGGGCTGATGGTCGGAACAGATCGCTTGAATGACATTCTCCGCCACCGCTTTGCGCAGACCGTCCCGGTCGCTGTCGGTACGCAGTGGTGGTCTGACATGGCGATTGCTGTCAAATCCCTCCAGGTCGAGTTCGGTCAGATGCAGCTGGTGGATGGCCACATCGGCGCTGACCTTGCGACCTTCCCGTTTCGCCCAGGCCATGGTACGTGCCGCGCTGGCACTGGAGAGGGCATGAAAATGGATTACCGCACCTGTGGTTTCGGCTAGTGCCAGGTCCCGGGCGACGGCAACGGTTTCTGCCGCTTCCGGTATCCCCGGCAGACCAAGCCGGTCAGCGACCTTACCTTCGTGAGCACAACCGTTGTTACACAGGTGCTGATCTTCCGGGCGAATGATGGTCAACAGGTTGAAGGTGGAGGCATACTCCATGGCGCGTCGCTGGACCAGGGTATTGGCCAGCGGGGTATAGCAGTTGGTTACCGCGATGCATCCGGCCGCTTTGAGAGCGGCCATTTCACTCAAATGGGAGCCGCCGAGATTTTTCGTCAGTGCCCCCTGGGGCAGCAGTCTGCAGTAGCCGGCTTTGCGTGCCTTGTGGCGTATTTGGCCTACCACGGCCGGTGTGTCGATCACCGGTAGGGTATCCGGTGTACAGCAAAGGGTGGTGACGCCGCTACGGGCGGCACAGGCGGTTTCACTGGCGATGGTGGCTTTGTGCTCATTGCCCGGTTCCCGCAGATTCACGTTCAGGTCGATCAGACCCGGGCAGACAACCTGCCCACTGGCATCGATTTCAAGATGAGGCTCAAAGTTGTCCGGCGCTTGACCCAGGGCGAGGACTTTGCCGGCTGAGATATGCAGGTCGGTAACCTCATCGATGCCATTGGCCGGGTCGACGACCCGGCCATTGCGAATCGAGATATCCTTTTTCTTCTTTTTCATACGGCCACCTCCTGGGTACGCAGGTTTTGCGTACCGATCACCATCGAGATGATCGCCATGCGGATCGCAATGCCATAGCTGACCTGCTGCAGGATGACGGACTTTGAACCATCCGCCACTTTGGAATCCATTTCGACACCCCGGTTGATCGGCCCCGGATGCATTACGATGGCATCGGGTTTAGCCATTGCGAGGCGCCTTTCGGTGAGACCGTAGAGACTGAAATACTCATGTTCGGAGGGGAGTAGAGCGCCCTGCATCCGCTCTTTCTGCAGTCGCAGCATGATGATCACATCCACATCTCTGATGCCTTCGTCGAAATCGTGGTAGACATGTACTCCCAGGCTGCGGGCATCGGAGGGCAGCAGGGTTTGCGGCGCCACCACCCGGACTTCGGAGACGCCCAGGGTATTCAGAGCCAGGATCTGGGAGCGGGCCACCCGGGAGTGAAGGATATCGCCCACGATGGCTACCCGAAGCCCGACGAACTCCCCTTTGTGGCGACGGATGGTGAACATATCCAGCATCGCCTGGGTAGGATGGGCGTGGCGTCCGTCTCCCGCATTGATTACCCCGACACCAGGGTCGGCGTGCTGGGCGATGAAATGGGCTGCGCCACTGGTGGCGTGGCGGACAATAAACATATCCACATGCATCGCTTCCAGATTGCGCAGGGTATCCAGCAGGGTCTCACCTTTGGAGGTGGCCGAGGCGCTGATATTAAGATTGAGTACATCAGCGGAGAGTCTTTTTGCCGCCAGCTCAAAGGTGGTACGGGTACGAGTGCTGTTTTCGAAAAACAGGTTGGCGACCACCTTGCCTCGGCAAAGTGGCACCTTTTTTATGGTTCGTTCGGAGACGCCGGTAAATCCCTCTGCGGTATCCAGTATTTCAGTCAGGATCGATCTGTCGAGTCCGTCGATCGTGAGGAAATGGAGCAGTCGCTGCTCATCATCGAGTTGTAGTGCTTTGTTACTCAGACTCATGCGTCCTTGTCCTGCTCATCGCCTCGGGAGGTGCGGTTGGTTTTTGCCCCGAGAATCAAACCCAACGGATCGGGGCCGATCAGGGTGATGTGTTGATCCGGGTCCAGGCTGGGGTGCAGCCCGGTCACATCCGGCTGGATCGGCAGCTCCCGGCCACTCCGGTCGACCAGGGTGGCGAGGGTGATCGAGGCGGGTCGACCATAGTCGAAGATCTCATTCAGTGCCGCTCTGATGGTGCGGCCGGTGTGCAGTACATCATCGACCAATATGATGTGCCGGTCATCCACCGGGATCGGCAGATCGGATGGGTGAACCTCCGGGTTCATACCAATACGGGTGAAGTCGTCCCGATAAAAAGAGATGTCGAGTGTGCCCAGGGGGTCCCGCAATCCCAGTTCCTGATGGAGTCGTTCCGCCAACCAGACGCCGCCGGTTCGTATGCCAACCATCAGCGGGTCGGATATCTCTTTGTCATTGATCAGCGTCCAGATTTTGCCTGCCATGACATCGATCAGGGATTCCACGCCGTCGGCTTGCATGAAGGTTGTGTTATCGCTCATTAAACCAGGTTTCCAATATCAGTTTTGCCGCTACGGCATCATAATCCTCGAGCCGCTTGGCCCGGTGTCCCAACCTGTCCCTGGCCTCGAAGGAGGTGAAGCGTTCATCTGCCAGATGTACGGTCAGGTGGAAACGACCTTCGAGCTGTCGTGAAAATCGCAATGCGGGTTGTGTGGCATCGGTTTCACTATCATCCACATCGAGCGGCAGGCCAACCACCAGAGCCTGAGGTTGCCACTCATTGATTAACTGTTCAATACGTACCCAATCAGGTTTGTGATTGACCAACTCCAGGGTTTCAAGCGGCGTTGCCGTACCTGTCAGGGTCTGACCTACCGCCACCCCGATTTTACGCGTACCGAAATCGAAACCCAGCAGGGTACCTGAGGTTCTCTCTGGATCAGGCGTGTCCGGCATCGCCGCTCAGCAGGTTCAAGTCTACACCAAGCAGGTCGGCTGCTGCCTGCCAACGCTCCGTGCTGGCTCGATTGAATATGATATCGCTTTCGGCAGGGCCGCTCAGCCAGGCATTCTGTGCCAGCTCACTCTCTAATTGGCCTGCTCCCCAGCTGGCATATCCGAGTGCCACCAGGTTCTGCTCAGGACCCTTGCCGGCGGCAATCGCCTCGAGGATATCCAAGGATGTGGTGACACTGATCTGCGGGGTGACTTTCAGGGTGGAGGCCCACTCTGAATTACTGTCGTGCAGAACGAATCCACGATCACTCTGTACCGGGCCACCTATGTAGACTGACTGTTCAGAAACTTTCTCGGTGGCGATGGGGATCTTCAGCTGTTCAAATATGTCAGCCAGATGAAGTTCCATGGGACGATTGATGACAATGCCCATGGCGCCATCGCTGGAGTGCTCGCAGATGTAGGTCACCGTATGGAAAAAATTCGGATCCTCAAGCTGCGGCATAGCGATGAGAAAGTGGTTGGTCAGATTAGAAGACATAGTGCTAGTATCCAATCGCTGGCTTAATGCTGCAACTGTTATTCTGCGTTGAGTTTGCCACTGCGAAGAAATTGCCAGGTCCGGGTGATGTCCAGGATATCAGTCTCTTTGCGGATTTCATTGGGAAAGGGTGAAAATGGTGCTGCCAGACGGACGATGCGTATCGCCGAATCATCAAGGATTTTATGTCCCGAAGAGTGCAATACACGGATCTGATCAACACTGCCGTCCGCTTTAACGGCAACATGCAGCACCAGGTTGCCGTATAGCCGGCCCCGCTTCGCTTGATCCGGGTAGTTGAGGTTACCGATCCGCTCAACCTTGCGGCGCCAAGCATCGAGATAAGAGGCATATTTATACTCTTTAGTACTGGCGCTGATCGCTTTGCGCTTGGGGAGCTTGGCGTAGGCCTCAGACTTTCTCTCCAGCTCAGCGGTGAGTCGGGCGATCTCCATGTTCTTACTGTTCAACAGTTGGCTGGCCGTGGGCAGGGGTTGTCGCTCTACGATGCGGCTATCGACCGGTGCCTGCTGTTCGGATTGTTCTGTCGTCAGTGGCTGGGTCTGGCTCACCGGTTGTTGCAATGCGGGGGGTGTCTGAGCGGCCTGTGGAGGTGCTGGAGGTTCAGGCGTTTGTGGCTTTTCCTGCTCCCTTTTTTCACCGTCGCCGCTCTGAGCAACCTGTGCCAGGTAGTCTGCCTGCTCATCCTCTTCCGGCTGCTGCTTGGGTTGCCGGACCACCATGACCTCAAGACTCTGTTGTTGGTATTCAGGTTTGCTCGGGTCAAACGGTTTGAAGGTAATGCCGAGAATGATAAAGGCGTGCAGCGCTGTGGCGACAAACAGACCGATGCCCAGCATGTCATTGTGATTATGGGTGGAGATCATTTATTCAGTCTAGCCGCTATCGCATCCATCAGATCTGAGGCGATATCCAGATCGTAAATCTTGTCCAGCTCCCGGATACAGGTGGGACTGGTGACATTGATTTCCGTCAGGTAGTCTCCGATCACATCCAGTCCGGCAAATAGAATGCCCCGTTGTTTGAGTTGCGGTGCAACCTGACGCGCAATCCAGAAGTCCCGTTCAGACAGGGGCACCCCTTCACCCCGGCCGCCAGCGGCCAGATTGCCTCTGGTCTCGCCGGCCGCAGGAATTCTGGCCAAGGCATAAGGAACCGGTTCACCATCGATCATCAGGATACGTTTATCGCCTTTGCTGATCTCAGGGATAAAGCGTTGGGCCATGGCGAATTGGCTGCCGTGCTGTGTCAGGGTCTCGATAATCACCCCGAGATTGGGGTCCTGCTCAGTGATGCGGAAGATGGAGGCGCCACCCATGCCGCCCAGGGGTTTAACGATGATGTCTTTGTGTTGACGATGAAACTCCCTGATCTCCGCTTCTTTGCGGCTGACCAGCGTGGCCGGCGTGCATTCGGGGAAATAGGCGGTAAACAGCTTCTCATTGGCATCCCGCAAGCTGTTTGGCCGGTTGACCACCAGGCAGCCCTGTGACTCGGCCTGCTCCAGTAGATAGGTGGTGTAGATGTATTCCATGTCGAAGGGGGGATCCTTACGCATCAGAACCACATCCAGGTGATGCAGGGGTAATTGCTGACGCTGGCCAAATTCAAACCAGTTTTCAGCATTGTCAGTAACTTGCAACTGTCTGGACTCTGCCCAACAGACCCCTTCCCGAAGCGAGAGGTCCTGCTGTTGCAGGTAGTGGATCTGCCAACCGCGACGCTGGGCTGCCAGCAACATGGCGAAGGTGCTGTCTTTCTCTATTTTGATGGTCTCTATGGGGTCCATCACCACGCCAAGCTGAATCGTCATCTGTGTCTACTGGTCCGCTGGAAAAGTGTAGCTTGCATTATTTGCTGGGGGGGATTGTTAATCAAGCTCCTTAAGTTTTTCAATGGTTTGCCGCTAGAAGGACTTACATGTTGTGAGGAACAGCTAGTTTCGACCCCTAAGTTTATGAATTGGGAAGTATATTCTTGATGCAAATAGGTTGTCTTGCTATTTTGTGGGGTAGATCTAGCGTAGCGTTCCATGCTGTTTGACGATTTCAGTCTGACGATCTGAAGCTGCGTTGTATTCAGATCCGGGAGACAGATTGTTCCGATTGGCTGGGGGCATGCAGGCTTGCAGTTGAAGTTGATCTGAACAGATTGTGAAAATCGTCGACAGAATCGAACGCTACATCGGGTTAAGGATTTGACCGAAAGGGAGGAGAGCCACTGCACATAAGATCAAATTAAAAACTTGCGCAGTGTTGTCAATCATTGCTGATTATTAGAGAGGTGTGTTGCTATGGCGACACAAACCACCAGTTTCGGAAATTTGGACTGCGCAAGCTTGAAATATCCGGCGATTCTTCTGACTATGCTCGGCTTGCTGGTGCAACCCGCAGTCGCACAGGACGACGATTATCTGTCGGAGATATCTGCAGAGGCCAGTAAGATCGATTCCAAATTACCAACGCAGGGAGAGGAGAAACAAGACCAGGACGGTTTAACGGACGAGAATGCAGCTCAAATTGCATTTGAAGAGGATTTGAAATCGCGTTATCTGGGTAGCTACACCTTTTATAAGAAACTCCCCAGGCGGGCCAGGGAAGAGGTCTATGAGGAGTATAAAGGCGGAGCCTCGATCGATGAGATCAGGCAGAAAATTATGAATCGATTTTTAAATCAATAGCTATGCAACCCGCTTGGAAAATTTTACAAGAATCACTCCATGTCCCCAACGTTCGATCAATTTTAGTCTGAAGGTAACGTGATGAATCGCTGTGTTAACCTGATATGTCGAATCCTGCTGATGCTATCACCGCTGGTGGCCGTTGCCGATGAGACGGCAGAAGCCAAACAGGGAGATGATCTTGCAGTCAAGTTGTCGTCTGAAAAACCGTTCACTTTTGTTATACATGAAGGTCGATCCATACGGGTGCAACGGATACAGGATCCCGAGTATCAGCTCAAAGGCTACTATGCCAAAACGGCGCGCAAGTGCCCGCCGTTTTGCTTGCAACCGATGCAGGTTGATCCTCGGGTCGCCACCATCGGGGAGATAGAGCTTTTTGATTTCATGGAAGGAGAGTTGAGAGATAAAACCGGCCTGTTAATTGATGCGCGCACGGCTGAGTGGTTTAATCGTGGCACGATTCCCGGCTCCATCAATCTTCCTTTTACACAACTGAGCAAGCCGGGGACCGCTGAAATGGAGCAAGCGTTACTACTCTTCGGTGCACGACCAAGAGTCGATGTGGGTGCGATTTCCCTGAAACTGGAAGAGCTTGGCCTGCTGGGAGATGGAGAGAAAACCGAGAAATGGGATTTTAGCAATGCCAAGAGCCTGGTTCTCTGGTGTAATGGTCCTGAATGTGGTCAATCTCCCCGGGCGATTAAGGGCTTGTTAAAAGTGGGTTACCCAGCAGATAAGATTGCCTATTACCGGGGTGGTATGCAGTTGTGGCAGCTATGGGGACTGACAACTGTCGTACCGGGAGAGTGATTGTTTGTTATGTATATGCCCGTGACATGAGGATTTCAACGTGAGTGGTGATGAAACTGAAAAGGACATCTCTGGTGTCAGAGTCATGGTCATCGATGATAGTAAGACAATTCGGCGTACCGCCGAAAGTCTATTGAAAAAGGCGGGCTGTGAGGTATCCACGGCGACGGATGGTTTTGAGGCATTGGCGATGATCGCCGACCATCATCCGGATGTGATTTTCGTCGATATCATGATGCCGCGTCTTGATGGCTATCAGACCTGTGCACTGATTAAACATAATGATGTGTATAAGAATATTCCCGTGATCATGCTATCCAGTAAGGATGGCCTGTTCGACCGTGCGCGGGGCAGGATTGTGGGTTCAGAGCAGTATCTGACGAAGCCGTTTACCAAGGATGAGCTGTTAGGTGCAATTCGTCGATATGTGAATACTGCGGCTTAGTATTAACGAGTCCTAATATACTGATTGGTGCGATTTGGTTTGAGATGGCTGCAATCTGCAAGGATGTAGGCTTGTTTTAAAGACATTCCGTGGTCAGCCGATAAGGACTAGAACCAACGGGCAGAGAGATTCGATGATCAAAAATATATTTCGCAAGGGTCGCGAGCAAGAAGAAGAGAGCAATCACCCGGTTAGCGGAGAGGCTAAGGGCAGGATTCTCGTGGTCGATGATTCGCCCACCGAAGTAGTTGTTTTCAAAAAAATTCTTACCAAACAGGGATACCAGATTCTGGTTGCCAGTGATGGACAGGAAGGGGTGGAGATGGCGAAAAAGGAGTTGCCTGATCTGATTCTGATGGATGTGGTGATGCCGGTGCTGAATGGATTTCAGGCAACCCGGCAGTTAAAGAATGACGACTCCACCGCTAATATTCCTGTGATCATGGTGACCACCAAAGATCAACAGACAGATATCAACTGGGGAATGCGCCAGGGCGCCGATGAATACATGGTGAAGCCAGTCTCTCCAGCGGAACTTCTCAACAAGATTAAGGCATTGATCAATGCCTAATGACGCCATGCAACAGAGCGTTATAGAGTCGCCCCAGGGGGTTGTCCAGTTACTCGCTAGTCTGGAACAACGCAGCCGGGACAATGCAAAAGGACTACCCCAGCAGGAGCTGATACAGAGTTACTGGGAAGGGGTGATGTTCTATGTGGGCGACAGTCGCTTTATTGCACCTTTGAGCAGCGTCAAAGAGATTCTCAATTACCCCTCTGCACTGACACCGGTACCCGGTTCAAAACCCTGGATGATGGGGGTCGCCAATGTGCGAGGCACCCTGATACCGGTAATCGATCTACAACTGTTTCTGATTGGTGAGAAGACCCGGCGAACCCGCCGAAGCCGGGTGCTGGTGTTCACCATTGGAAGTGGTTTGAGTGGCGTACTGGTAGGCGAGATGGTCGGTATGCGCCATTTCACCAGAGAGACTGCAAAAGAAGTGCAGATGGTTAGCGAAAATTTTACAAAATATGTTCAGTTTGAATTTGATCAGGACGGCATGGCTTGGCCGGTCTTCAGTCTGCAGGCGCTGGCCGATGACCCGGTTTTTCAGATCGCGGCAACCTGATGCCATGAGAGTTACTGAACTTAGGATTTGGGCTTAAGCTTTCGGGAGAAAGAAGAATGAAAGGCAAACGCGTGGGCGGTACCCTGCCCTCAAATAAGGTCATCACCATTTTGGCTGTTTTGGTGCTGGTGTCTCTTATCCTGGCACTGGTGACCTTCTTGCACACAACCCAGCAGGAGTCCTACGACGAACAGTATCTGATCCGTGCTGCAGAGCAGCAGGTACTTGCACAACGTATTGCGAAATACGCCCTCTCGGCAGCTCGAGGTGAGCTTGAATCATTCAAGCCTCTGCAAAAGAGCCGTGATCGGTTTGAGAACATCATGTGGGAGCTGAAGAACGGGGGTGGCGCAGCCAGCGATCTGCCCGGATCTCCGGATGAAGTGAAGACCGAATTGGGCGATCTTGAGAATAAATGGCTGGCACTGCGCAGCAATATTGATGAAATTCTCAAAGCCCAGGAGAACATTCTGGCAATCGATGAGTTCTCCGCCATCATTTCCGAATTTGTTCCGCAGCTTCAGGAGCTGTCGGAAGAGCTGGCCGAAGTGCTGATCAACAGTAATGCGCCCAGACGCCAGGTCTATATCGCCACCGAACAGGAGATGTTGATCCAGCGTATCAACTCCAACGTCAACCAGGTCCTGGACGGGGGGCAGAAAACCGCCGCTGCGATCGATCAGTTCAGCCGAGACGCGGATCTGTTTGGCCGAATCCTTGAGGGGTTGAAAAACGGCGACTCAGAGATGGGTATCTCCAAAGTTAAGGACAAGATCGCCTCGCAGCGACTGGATGACGTAGCCACCCTGTTTACCACCATTCAAGATAATGCCACCGAGATTATTCAGAATATCCCGGATGTACTGCCGGCACTGGAAGCTGCCTCCATGGTCAATGCCTCATCGGATCAAGCCAGTGATGCAGCTGAAACCCTGATTGCCGCTTACGGTAAGTCGCCTGGGCGTTTTGCCGTGCTTGGCATCAAAGCGGGTCCCGGCATGATCGCCGTGTTCGGTGGCGCCGCCTTACTCTTCCTGGTACTGCTCGGTATGCAACTGGTTGTCGATGCGCAGCGTCGTGAGTTGGCAAGTAAGCAGCAGAATGAGAACAACCAGAAGGCGATCCTGCAGCTGCTGGATGAGATGGGTGACCTGGCGGATGGTGACCTGACCGTGACCGCCAGTGTGACGGAAGACATTACCGGCGCCATTGCAGACTCGATCAACTACGCCATCGAGGCGCTTCGCGAACTGGTTACCACCATCAATACAACCTCGGACCAGGTCTCCAGCGCGACCCAGGAGAGTCGGGCAACCGCGATGCACCTTGCTGAAGCGAGTGAGCATCAGGCGGAACAGATCACCCAGGCGAATGGTTCTATCGGTGAGATGACCGGCGCAATCGATCAGATGTCCCAGGATGCGACCGAGTCGGCTGAAGTTGCCAAACGTTCGGTTGAGATCGCCGGCACCGGTGCCGAGACGGTGCGCAACACCATCGCCGGTATGGATAACATCCGTGAACAGATTCAGGAAACTTCGAAGCGAATCAAACGACTCGGTGAGAGTTCCCAGGAGATCGGTGACATCGTTGAGCTGATCGACGACATCGCGGATCAGACCAATATCCTCGCCTTGAACGCAGCCATGCAGGCCGCCATGGCGGGTGAGGCAGGGCGCGGTTTTGCGGTGGTTGCGGACGAGGTACAGCGTCTTGCGGAGCGTTCAATCAACGCCACCAAACAGATCGAAGCACTGGTAAAAACCATTCAGGCGGATACCAACGAAGCGGTGACCTCCATGGAAGCCAGTACTTCAGGTGTGGTCAAGGGGGCTACCCTGGCGGAAGACGCGGGTGAAGCGCTGAAAGAGATCGAGAGCGTATCTCAATATATCGCTGATCTCACCGGTAAAATCGCTACCTCCGCTCAGACCCAGTCTGACCAGGCGGTCAATGTAAAAGATACCATGAGTGTCATTCAGGAGATCACCAATCAGACGTCCGAGGGTACGCATCAGACCGCGAACTCCATCGGGGCCTTGGCCGATCTATCGGATCAGCTGCAAAAGTCGGTTGCCGGTTTCCGTCTGCCAGCCTGATCCCCTGAAGGCAACCCATAAGGCATGATGACAAGCATGATCGAGAGCCGACGCGGTCTCCAGACAGGAGTGCAACGCATATGAGTAATGCGCAAGACTTTGGCGCCCTGAATTGGGTAAAAGACGAATTGGATGTTTCGATTCGTCATGCGCGCCAAGCGCTGGAATCCTATGTGGAGACTCCCGGTGATAACGAATCACTCGCCACCTGCGGTGATCATCTGCACCAGATTGCCCGGGTTCTACAGATGGTCCAGGTCTACGGCCCCAGTATGCTCGCAGAGGAGATGGAGCTGGTGGTGCGGGACATGTCGGAAGGCATCGTCCGGCAGGAGGAGGATGCCGCCGAGGCATTGATGCTGGCGTTGATTCAGCTGCCCGATTATCTCGAGAAGCTGCAAGGCGGTGATGCGGACATTCCGCTGATCATTCTGCCGCTGCTCAACGATCTGCGTGCGGTGCGGGATGCGCCATTGCTCTCCGAAGCGGCGCTGTTCAAACCGGAAATCGATACCGAATCCAGCGCCGATGAAGTCAACAAGGATCTTCCGGCGCTGGTGCGACAGGTCAGGCAGAAGTTCCATCTGGGGCTGCTGAGCTGGTATCGCAAACGGGATACCGTACACGGCTGGCCACTGTTGCGGGACGTATTCACCACCATCCATAAGAGTGCGGGCACCGAGTCGGTGCAGCATCTGTTCTGGGTGGCAGAGGGACTGATGCATGGTTTGATCGACAATACCATTGCACCGGGTATTGCCGTGAAGCAGCTGTTCAGTCGGCTCGACCGGAAGATGAAGATCATCATCGACAATGGTGAGCAGAGCTTAGTGGATGAACCGCCGTCGGCGCTGTTGAAAAACCTGCTCTATTACATTGCCAGGTCGAACTCGCAAGATCCTCTGATTCTGGAGATCAAACAGGCCTACAATCTCGATGCGGTGATGCCTTCCGAAGACCAGCTCAATCAGGGCCGGCTCGGGTTGACAGGTTCGAATGCGGAACTGGCGGAATCGATCAAGGATGCGGTGAGCAGCGAGCTGACCCGGATTAAGGATATTCTCGATCTGTTCATGCGTGATGAAAAGGCGGATATGGAGATGCTCGGTCATCTCGAAGCGCCAACCCGCAAACTGGCGGATACCCTTGGCATGATCGGTCAGGGTGCCTTGCGCTCCCGACTCAACCGGCAGGCAGACAAGGTCAAAACCTTCGTCGAACAGGGTGTTTTACCGGAAGAGTTTGAGTTGATGGAGATGGCGGGGGATATCCTCTATGTGGAGTCCTCGCTCAGTACCCTGCATACCTTTCAGCCAGGTGCGGCGGAAACCATTGATGAAAACACACTGGGAGACAGCCTGCCTGAAGGTGAGTACCAGAATCTGATCAAGCAGACCGTGCGTGAAGCCAAGGTTGAGATTGCGCGGGCGAAAGAGACCATCATCAGTTTCACTGAGGCAACCGACGATACCTCAGTATTGGAGCCGGTTCGTCAGGGCTTCCGACGTGTCGAAGGCGCGCTGCAGATGCTCAATCTGAGGGAAGCGGCAGAATTGATGTCGCAAACCGGTGCGATCATCAAAAATCAGTTGATCGAAGCCTCCGCACCGCCGAACAGACAACAGCTGAACTCCCTGGCTGACGTGGTCAGTAGTATCGAATACTACCTGGAAACATTAGTGGATGGAGCTGGCGATCGTCGCGAGATTCTCGCCATCGCGCAAGCCTCGCTGAATGATCTGATGAGCGATGGCAAGGCTGAAGTGAACGAATATGTGGAGCCGGTAGAACCCATCAATCTGGATGAGTCTGCCGATCATGCTGAAGGCTACGATCTTGAAGAGGAAGAGATATCCGATCTCGAGTTTGGTGCCAGTAGCCTGCAGATCGAACCCCCTCAGCCGGAAGTGGAAATTCTCGCTTCCACAGAAGATACCTCAGAGTCTGAGTCCAAAGCAGAGCCTGAGCCGTTTCAGGATGAAGAGATTGCGGCTGCAGACAAGCCGATGCTGGAGGATATCGATCCGGAAATTCTGGAAATCTTCATCGAAGAGGCCAGAGAAGAGCTTGAAAATATTCAGACCTATCTGCCCCGCTGGCAACATGATCAGGCTGACCGTGACGCACTGACCATCTTCCGTCGTTCATTCCATACCCTGAAAGGCAGTGGCCGGCTTGTTGGTGCCAAGGTGATTGGTGAACTCGCCTGGTCTGTGGAGAACATGCTGAACCGGCTGATCGACGAAACGATCAAGGTTTCACCTGAGATGATGGAACTGCTCAATCAGGTGACCGAAGCCTTACCGATACTGATCGAGTCCCAGGAACAGGGTGTCAGTCCTGCGGTAGATGTGGAACTGCTGCAGAGTCATGCTCATGCCCTGTCTGAGGGTCGCCCGATCGAACAGCCTGCGGAACCGGTTGTAAGCGAAGCACAACAGCAACCTGCCGACAGCACGGCAGCGACAGAGGACGAGTTTGAGGTTGAAGCCCTCGAAACAGCTGCTGAGGAAATTGAATCCGAAGTGGAGGATTTGCCAGCCGAAACGGATGAACGCGAGGCTGGGGAAGAGGATGCGACAGCGCTCGATGTGGCGTCACTGGATGAGCCCGAAGTTCAACAGCCGCCTGAAGTCAGTGACGATGAAGTCGCCGCCCTGGGTGAGGCGATGCTTGAAGGGACTTCTGTCGCCGAAGCGGAGGCTGAGTTTACCGATTCGGATCTTGAGATCGAGATCGACACCGAACTCCTGGAGGTTTTCGCTGAAGAGTCAGAGGAGCACCTGCAGGAGATAGAAATATTTCTCAAGCAGGCCAAGGGCATCTCTCCGCCCATGTTGTTGCCTGAAGAGGTAGTCCGGGCCTGCCACACTTTGCATGGCAGTGCACACATGGCCGGTATCACGCCAATCGCCATGCTCAGTGAAGCGATGGAAGACTACGTCAGAGCCGTTCATGAAAATCAGATCCCGGCCGAGTCCAAAGTGGTTGATCTGGTGGACGGTAGTGTTGGCTATATCCGCCAACTGCTGGAATTGCTGCCGGACGAAAATCTGCCTGAGCCGCATGTTGAAACCTTTCTGCAGGGCCTGAATGAAGCGCTGCAGGAGATTGAAGAGAGTGAAGAGGATGTAGCAGAAGCCGAACCGTTGATGACTGAAGAGGGCATCAGCGAAGAAGAGGCGATCACCCCGGATGAGGCCTCGGCACTGGAGGAAGAACTGCAGATCGAGGCGATCGAAGAGATCGGCCTGACTGATGAAGAATCGATCGATCTTGCTTCCGATTTGATTCTGGAAGAACTCGAGGCGAACGAGATCGATTCCGGCTTGTTGGCGCAAGAGAAGGGTCAGGATTCCGGTTTTTACGAGTCAACCAGCTATCTGCAATCCACAGACTATTTTGATGTGGAAGGTGACGAAGAGCTGCTGGAGATCTTCATTGAAGAGGGCCGTGAGTTACTCGAGGCGCTTGAGCAGGGTTATAACGACTGGCAGAAGTCGCTCAATGATGAGACTGTGGTCGATGGCATCAAACGCACGCTGCACACCCTGAAAGGCAGCTCCAGGCTTGCCGGCATCAATCCCATCGGTGATCTGAGTCATGCCCTTGAGGATCTTTTCGAGAATCTGTTGAGGGAAAACATAACCGCAGGTCAGCCGGTACAGGACCTGGTTCGGCAGGCGTTCGATTTTCTCGCGACCCAGGTTGAAGATGCGGCAACCGTTAGCAGAGTGCCGGTTTCAACACAACTACTCACCGATCTTGAGCATCCTTTTACTTCAGTAGAGACCAGTGAGGCTGAAGAGGAAGCGGAAGCGTTGCATGATGAGGTGCTTGAGGCAGAGCTGCAGCTCGCCGAGGAGGCCTTTCCTGATGCTGAACTCGAAATCGAGCCGGCTGATCAGGAAGAGGATGAGCATCTTCAGGAGCTTGAACTGCAAAGTGCACTCGAAGAGGTGGTGGAAGAGCAGGATCCGAGCGAGCTGGACAGCAGCGAAGCGCTCGATGCGAGCAGTTACTACGCAGAACCGATGAGCTTTCTCCATGAAGGTGATCTGTTCGAAGTCAGTGAAGACCGCGAACTGGTTGATATCTTTGTAGAGGAGTCGAAAGAGCTGCTCGAATCCCTGGAAGAGCAGTTTCAGAAATGGGCAAATGAACCCTCGGATCATCAACATCTGGATGCCATTCTGCGTGCCTTGCATACGGTAAAGGGCAGCTCCCGTCTGGCGGGTATCGAACCGGTTGGTGATCTCAGTCATGCAATGGAGTCATTGCTGAATGGCGTTATCAGAGGGCACATTCCTGCGGATGATCAGGTGATGGGCCTCTCCCGATCCACCCTCGATCTTCTGGCCACCCAAACCGAAGATGCAGAGACCTCTAATCAGGTACACCGGGCAGATTCTCTGATCGCGGAAATCCAGACACTGATCGATAAGGGGATTGAAGAGGAGGGTGAGGTTGAGGATCTGATCGATCCTGACCTTAAGGAAGAACTTGAGGAGCTTGAAGAGCTTCAACAGCAGCAAGCTGAAGAGGTTGTTGAGGCAGAGTCCGAGCCCGCCGCACCACAGCAAGATGTTGAAGATCTGGATGATATTCAGATTGATGCCTCCGAGTTGGATGTGGGTGTGGAAGACGTTTCAGAGGAAGCGTTGATGCAACCGGATGAATCCTTCCTCATGATGCATGATGAAGTCCTGCTGGATGTGGGAGAAGATGAGGAGCTGATCCAGATCTTCATCGAAGAGGCAAAAGAGTTTATGGAGGAGGTGGAAGCCCGCTTCCTGCAGTGGCTTGATAAACTGGATGATCAGGAAGCGATCGATGGCATGCAGCGAAATCTGCATACCCTGAAAGGCAGTGCCCGACTCGCCGGTATCATGCCGATCGGTGATCTGAGTCATGCGGTGGAATCGGTGATGACCGCCTTGGCGGAAGGTGAGATCGATCCAATCGATCCAGTCACCGAAGCCCTCCGTCACAGTATTGACCACTTGGCATTCCAGGTCGACACCATTGCCAAGACCGGCAAGGTGCCCGCCTCCGATGTTCAGGTCGAACAGCTGCACAACCTGCTGGGTGGGGAGATGCTGCCCGCCCATGGCGACATGGTTGAGACCATACAGGAGGTTTCCGAGAGTAGCATCCTGGCGGAAGAGCCAGAACCGGAACAGCCGACCGCACAGGTACTGCCATTCAACGAAGAGATTGCCAAACTGCTCAATCCGGAGCAGGAACAGGAGAAAGAGAAAGCCGGTTTTAAGCCAAACAAAGAGCAGGTCCGGGTCAATGCGGACCTAATGGACCGGCTGGTCAACCATGCGGGTGAGGTGAGTATCTATCGCGCCCGTCTGGAACAGCAGAACAGTGTATTGGGCTTCAATCTCTCTGAGCTTGAACAGACTGTCTCCCGTCTCTACACACAATTGCGAAATCTGGAGATCGAAACAGAGGCGCAGATTCTCTATCGCTGGGAGCGGGAGACCGAAAAAGAGGATCAGGGCCGGACCGAGTTCGATCCCCTGGAACTGGATCGGTTCTCCACCATGCAGCAGCTCTCCAGAGCTCTGGTGGAGACGGTAAACGATCTGGGCAACATCAATGAATCACTACGCGATCTGCAGCGCGAGACCGATACCCTGTTGTTACAGCAGTCCAGAATATCCACCGATCTGCAGGATGGCCTGTTGCGTACCCGGATGGTGCCTTTTGCAACACTGGTACCCAGGATGCAGCGGCTTGTCAGGCAGACCGCAGGGCAGTTGAATAAAAAAGCCAATCTGGAGTGCTTTGGTATTGAGGGAGAGTTGGATCGCAGTATCCTGAACCGCATGGTGCCGGTACTGGAGCATCTACTGCGTAACTCCGTTTCCCATGGTATCGAGCCACCGGACCAGCGTCTTGCCGATGGCAAGCAGGGTACCGGCCGAATCTCCCTCTATCTCGACCGTGAGGCGACCGATGTCCTGATTACCCTCTCCGATGACGGTAAAGGTCTGGACATCGAAGCAATTCGTAAACGGGCGCTTGAGCAGGGCATGATCAATGCCGATGTGGAGATCAGTGATGACGATCTGATCCAGTGTGTGCTGCTGCCCGGTTTCAGTACCGCCAAAGAGGTCACCCAGATCTCCGGACGTGGTGTGGGTCTCGACGTGGTGACCAGTGAGGTGAAGCAGCTCGGTGGTTCCCTTGAGATCGACTCTCAACCCGGTCGGGGCACCAGTTTCATCATCCGCCTGCCTTTGACCCTGGCGATTACCGATGCTCTGTTGATCAGGACGGGTGAAGAGATCTACGCCATCCCTCATGGCAGTATCAGTGGCGTGGTGCGAATCCGGCGTGATGAGATTCTGCGCTGTTACGAGGGTAAGCAGGAGAGTTTCGATTACGGTGGCAAGCAGTACAAGGTGAGCTATCTCGGCCGGATGATGGGTACAGGTCAGCATGAGATTCATGAAGGCATGCGTTGGTTACCCCTGCTGCTGTTGCAAACCGGTGAACATCAGGTGGCTCTGCAGGTTGATGATCTGCTGGGTAGCCGACAGGTTGTTGTGAAAAACCTGGGTAAGCAGGTTGGCAGTGTACGCTGGATAACCGGCGGTACGATTCTCGCCGATGGCCGAGTTGCCCTGATTCTCGATCTGGCTGCTCTGGTGCGTATGGATGCTACCCATGCGGCACCGATCATGAGGCCTGAGACTGAACAGAAAAAACTGGAAGAGCGTCTCCGGGTCATGGTGGTGGATGACTCCATTACAGTACGTAAAGTTACCAGCCGCTTACTTGAGCGCCACGATATGGATGTGGTCACCGCAAAGGATGGTGTTGAAGCGGTGGCGCTGTTACAGGAGCAGGTACCGGATATTATGTTGCTCGATATCGAGATGCCACGTATGGATGGCTTTGAACTTGCGAGACACATCAACAACTCTGTGGATTATTACGGGTTGCCGATCATCATGATCTCCTCAAGGGTGGGAGATAAACACAGGCAGCGGGCGATGGACCTGGGGGTCAAGCGCTGTCTCGGTAAACCCTACCAGGAGAGCGAGTTGTTGGAGAATATCAACGAAGTTCTGACGGAAAATAGACAATGAGCCAAGCGGTAGTCAAAGAGGTCAGAAGCGTTCTCATCCCTCTGCATAAGCGTCAGATTCTGCTGCCGAATGCGACAGTCGCTGAGGTTATGGGTTATCAGCCGCCCGAGTATGCCGGTGACGAGTTGCCCGAGTGGTTTCTCGGCCACCTGGCCTGGCGCGGAGTGATGATTCCGGTGGTCTCCTATGAAGGGCTGCTGGGTGAACCCGTGGTGGAGCCCGGCTACCGGGGCAGGATCCTGATCCTCAATGCTCTTGGCGAGCATGATCGAATCTCCCATATCGGTATGGCTGTTCATGCCATACCATCACTGGTCAGGGTCAGCGCCGACAATGTGGTACCGGTCAATCCAGAACTGGATGAGCCACAATCCTTGATCAGACAACATGTGGAACTGGATATGAGTCCGGCTGTCATTCCCGATATGGATGAAATTGAGCGACAGGTACTCTCGGTAATCGAAGCGCTGTAACGCCAGATTTGAAGCTCCTGTCGTCATCACAAACCTGGTCTTCAGGGTGTTGTGTATGATCTGAAGCAGACCCGTTGATCACCAGGTAAATAGTATCTAACTGTGCACTAGTGTATCCTGGCTGCGATTCAATTTCCGTCTCACCTGTCTGCATTCATCGTTGTAGCGGCACAATTCACTACAGGTTGCTATCTCTCTTGTCTCTACTCAACCACTATCAGCAACAACTTCAGCTCAATGGCTATCAGCGGGATCCTCATCAGGAGCAGATTCTAGCGGCCTTTGAACGCCTTGCTGAAGCACTGCAGCAGCCGAGAAAAGCGAAGGGTTGGTTGTGGAAGAAAAGTATCGAAACGATTCCCGGAGTCTATCTCTGGGGTGGTGTGGGTCGGGGTAAAACCTGGTTGATGGATATGTTTCATCATCAGTATCAGCAACTGGGTATTGAGCGACACCATTTTCACAGTTTCATGCGCTACATTCATCAACGACTGGCTGAGCACGGCGGAGAGAAGGAGCCGATGTTGCTGATAGCCGATGAGATGGCCAGCCGGATGCAGGTGCTCTGTCTGGATGAATTCAATGTCATCGATATCGGTGATGCGATGTTGATGCGGGTGTTGCTGGAGAGTTTGCAGAAAGTGGGCATCGTCTTGGTCACCACGTCGAATCAGCCGCCAGACAGACTCTACTGGCAGGGATTGCAGAGAGAGCAGTTCCTGCCGGCAATCGATCTGCTGAACAGCAATAATGAAGTGCTGGAGCTGGCCGGCAACAAAGACTACCGGCTACAACTGTTTGAGGCTTCTTCCGTCTATCACACCCCGCTGAGCGACGAGTCGATGGTTAATCTGAGCAAGGAGTTCGATCGATTGGTCAGCGGTGGCGTCGAAGAGACGGGGCGTTTTGAAGTGCCGGGAAGAGCGGTGCGGTTCGTCAAACGGGGGAGTGGTGTCATCTGGTGTGACTTCAACGCCCTGTGCGGTCCACCCAGATGGCAGAACGACTATCTGGAACTGGCTCGCTGTCACCATACGGTATTTATCTCGGACATACCCAAACTGGACGGTACCTGGGATGATCGAAGTCGTCGTTTTATCAATCTGATCGATGTCTTTTACGATAGAAAAGTCAAAGTGGTGATCAGTGCCGATGCGAAACCGGATCAGCTCTACAGCGGTGTCCGTCTGGCATTTGAATTCCAACGTACGGTGAGTCGCTTGAAAGAGATGCAATCAACCGCTTATCTGGAAGCGCCTCATAAAGGCTGAGTGTCTTGCGGTATACAGATTCAATCGTGTATGTCAGTTAGCCCTAAGTGATATGCAATCAACTGATCGTAGCTGACATTTATGTGTGCACCCGTACCCGCAGAAAGCAAATGCAAGATTGCTATAACCATTGGCTGCATGAGCAACTATTTGTCATTGGCAATGTTCTGAACTATCCCATCACCATCAGTACCTCGCTGGCGTGAATCATCTAGAAGTATGTTGAAATCTTAGATTTGCGAAAGTATTGAATTTAGATTGTTGCCTCTACAATATTTATTTCACATGTAGAAGGAGAAGGATCATGTTGAAAGCCATTGTGCTTTTTTTTGTTGGTGTGATTTGCAGTACGTCACTTCATGCTGAACAGGTGTTGAGAACAGAAAAACTGACTCACAATGTCTATGCGCTGATTGGCCCACTGACAAATCGAAACCCTGAAAACCTGGGTAACAATGCCAACTTTGGTGTCATTGTCACGGATGATGGCGTGGTGCTGGTCGATTCGGGTGCTACAGACAAGGGCGCACGGATGATACACGCAGCGATTCAAAATATTACCGATAAGCCTGTGAAATGGGTCATTAACAGCGGTGGACAGGATCATCGCTGGATGGGCAATGGTTATTTCAAAGAACTGGGTGCGACTATCATTGCCAGTGAAAAAGCAGTCGCCGATCAAAAGGCCCGCAGGGATTCTCAACTGGACAGGCTTTGGAGTTTGGTCGGAGAAAAAGGCCTGGAGGGCACAAGTTATATTTTTGCCGATGAACTGTTTTCAAAGCAGAAAACACTAAAGGTTGGCAATACACGAATCGAAATCTATCATGCAGGACACGCCCATACGCCTGGTGACAGCTATATCTGGCTGCCCCAACACAGAATCATGTTTAGTGGAGATATTGTTTATACAGACCGACTGTTAGGCGTTGGTTCAATGTCTGCACATAAAAGCTGGATCGCCGCTTTTGAAGCAATGGCTGCAAAACAACCTGAAGTGGTTGTTGGAGGACATGGTAATCCTGCCTCACTCTCAAAAGCCAAAGCAGACACCTATGATTATCTGGTGTTTCTGCGCGAAGCCGTATTGGAGTTCCTCGATCAAGGAAACAGTCTGGAAGATATAGGAAAGATTGATCAGTCCCGATTCAGTTACCTGGAAAATTTCGGATCACTGAAAGGCCGTAACGCCCAACGAGTGTATGAAGAGCTTGAGTGGGAGTAAGCGACGAGGATAGTCAACTATCGGATGTTGCGGGACTCACACATCTTCATACCCATGGTCACCATTGATTGCACGGGAAAGTTGGCCATGCACTGCCACTCCATGGTGGTACCATCCATCACCAGTTGCGGTGCCAGCACGACTCGCTTCCCTGTCCCGAAGTGCTCATTTAAAGAAGCGACGATAGCACCCTGATTACCGAATAACACCTCTTTGATATCCGCACTCTTGAGGTTTTCCTGGTTCAAGCCTAGATCCTGGGGCTTTTCCGGCCACTGCCCATTCATCAGATAGAATTGCTGCATCTGCATTTTGATCGGTGTCAGCAGCGCAATCACATTGCTGAGTCTGCTTTGAAACATCATCTTGCCTGCAATCGCCGGCTCATTTCCTTCAGGAATGTATTCACCTTCCCCCATCAGATTGGGTCCCAGCTGGGAGCGATGTTCCGGTGGTGTGAAGACGTTAACCGTCTCCTGGCTGATATTCGAGTCGCAGGCGACCTGCTGATAGACAAGTTCACCCTCAGCGTTGGTGCATTTGTAGAATTTCTTAGCCAGTACAGGGCTGCCAGACAGCAGCAGGACGAGGCTCAGAACAACAATCTTAAACTGTAGGATTGGGTGGCTCATAATTCATCATTGCCGATTTGGACCATCACTATCCTAGCAAGAATCATCGGAAATAGGCATCTGGAGTTCTACAAATGGAGTGATGGGAAAAGTAACGGTTAGTGTTAACAGGCCCTAGGTCAACCGTCATTGAAGTCGCCCCAGAGAGTTTGCACAGCGGCGATGGCGGCCAGTGGGGCGGTCTCCGTTCTCAGTACCCTAGGACCCAGGCGTACGCCGGTGAACCCCTTTTGTTTTGCCAGTTCACGCTCATCCGGGGTCAACCCCCCCTCCGGACCTACCAGGATCGATACTGAGCTTGTTGGTTGGGCAATCTGCACCAGGTTCTGTTGTCCCTCTAGATCGAGTAACAGTCCGAGCTCCGGGTTCGGCTGGGATAGGGCCGTCGTTATCTGCAACGGTTCATCCAGCTGTGGCAGTCGGCAGCGGTCTGACTGTTCACAGGCACTGACCATCACCCGCTGCCAATGTGTCATCCGGTTGCGACGCTTCTTTTCATCAAGCTTGACCACGCAGCGATTGGTCAACAGTGGGGTGATTTGAGTCACCCCCAGTTCGGTGGCCTTCTGGATTGCCAGATCCATGCGCTCACCACGGGAGATACCGATCAGCAGATGGATGCTGAGTGCCGCTTCCGCTTCCCGGCGAAGCTGTTCTGCCAGCTGGGCTTTGACCTCCTGCTTGCTGACTTGCGCCAGGTTGGCCGCATACTCATTGCCGCTGTTGTCAAACAGGATGATCGGATTACCCGGACGCAGCCTCAACACCTGTCGCAGGTGGTGGGCCGGCGCCTCTTCAAGGCTGATCAGAGCGCCCGGTTTCAGCGGTTGGCTGGTGTAGCAGCGTGGAACTCTCATGACTGGCTGACAACTCCCGGTGTGGGTCGGGGCTGATTATCCGGTTACCCCGGTCGCTTCTTCAACGTAACCGCTGCTGGCAGCCTGGCGTTGGGCAAGACGTTTATCGATCAGGTTCTTTACCATGATCAACAGGCCGAGGCCGATGAATGCACCCGGTGGCAGAATGGCGATCAGCATGCCGGGAAAATCCTCGATCCTCAAAGTCATGCCTTTGGCTGCTTCCCCGAACATGAGATGGGCCTGATCGAACAGAGTGCCCTGGCCAAGCAATTCGCGGAAGCCACCGAGTACGATCAGCACCAGGGTAAAACCGATGCCGACACTCAGGCCGTCGACCAGGGACCGCCAAAGATTGTTCTTCGAGGCGAACGCCTCGGCTCGACCGATGATGGTGCAGTTGGTGACAATCAGTGGAATGAAGATGCCGAGTATTTTGTGCAGTTCATGAAAGTAGGCATTCATCCCCAGTTCGATGGCGGTGACGAAGGAGGCGATCACCATCACAAACACCGGCAGGCGAACCTCCGGACGAACAAAGTTACGGATCAGTGAGACGGTACTGTTGGAAGCGACCAATACGGCGGTGGTCGCCAATCCGAGGCCCAGGCCGTTAATCGCGGTATTGCTTACTGCAAGCAGTGGGCAGAGTCCAAGCAGCGCCACCAGGGCCTGATTGTTGTGCCAGAGACCATCCATGATGAGTGTGCGTGTGCTGTTGTCTGACATACTGTTGTCCCGATTACCCGGCTCCGGGTGCGGAGGCTTGCCGATCATACAAGGCATCCTTGTTGTCCCGCACGTAGAGTAGTGTGTTTTTCACCGAATGGACGATGGTTCTGGGCGTTATGGTGGCTCCGGTAAACTGGTCGAAATAGCCGCCGTCCCGTTTTACACCCCACTTCTCCAGAGGTGGATCGCCCAGGGATTTGTCATTGAAACTGTAGACCCAATCCGACCGGTTCTCTTCGACCTTGTCTCCCAGTCCGGGAGTCTCTTTGTGGCTGATGATCCGCACCCCGCCCAGGGTGCCGTCATAACGGACCGCCACCAGCAGTTTGATCGGGCCGCTGTAGCCGTTGGGTACCACGGAAGTGAGTACTGTCGCCACCGGCTGCTCCAGTTTTCGACCACGATAGACCGTGGTCTGTTCACTGCCCAGCAGGTCGGGAGCCTGGATCTGGATGGTATCGGTCACCATGTCGTTGTCCACACTCTCGGCAGGCACCAGGGCATTCAGGGATTGTAACAGCGCCTGTCGCTCATTCTCCGCGATACGGTCTTTGGTCGCCACATGGGTAAAGGAGACCAGGGAGGTACCGGCCACGGCAAAGGTACCGAGGATCACAGCGGCAATGAGAATCGAGATGCGGCTGTTCATGATTTCATCTCGCCGTGACCATAGGTGCGTGGTCGGGTGTAGTAGTCGATCGTCGGCGCCGCCATGTTCATCAGCAGTACGGCAAAGGCCACCGCATCCGGATAACCACCCCAGGTGCGGATCACATAGACCAGGATGCCGATGGTTGCACCGTAGATCAGTTGCCCGGTTCGGGTAGTGCAGGCGGTGACCGGGTCGGTGGCGATGAAAAAGGCGCCGAGTATCGCCCCACCGCTGAATACATGAAACAGGGGAAAGGGGAAGCTCTCTGAATCGAACAGCCAGAACAGGGTGGCCATGCCCACCAGACCGGTGAGAAAGGCCAGCGGAATCTGCCAGGTGATGGTCCGTTTGTAGACCATCCAGATACCGCCCATCAGAAACCAGTTGCCGACCCACTCCCAGCCGAACCCACCGAAATCACCCCATAAGGGATTGGTGCGTATCTCACTGATCATCATATTGAGATCGAGATTGGTACGCATCACATCCAGTGGCGTCGCCATGGTGATCGCATCCAGGGTGTAGTCGTCAGGCAGCGCTCCGGTGAATTTGAAGAGGACCATCTCGCGCAGGCTGATGTGGTGTTCGGCGAGTACGGCAGGCGGCAGCCAGGCGGTCATTTCCACCGGGTAGGAGATCAGCAGTAGGACGTAGGCTGCCATGGCCGGGTTGAAGGGATTGTATCCCAGTCCGCCATACATCTGTTTGACCATGATGATGCCAAAGGCCATACCCAATACCACCATCCACCAGGGCAGCAGGGGTGGGATGGCCACGGCAAACAGCATCGCGGTGACCACTGCGCTGAGATCCATCAGCACAGGTGTTACTGGTCGTTTGCGTAACTTGATCACCAGCGCTTCAAAAGCAATCGCAGAGCCAATTGCCAGCAGCAGGTTCACCAGAACGCCATAGCCGAAATAGAAAATCAGCGCCAGTGTGCCCGGGATCAGTGCCAGCACCACCTGGAGCATGACTTTGTCGACCCGGTTGGGACGCCCGGTATGGGGTGAACTGTGGGTAGGAAATTCCATCAGGCTGAGGGCTCCGAATGATTCTCACGCACTTTGGTAGCTGTTTTCCGGCGCTCATCGACCGCTTCGATTTGAGCCTGTTGGGCGGGGGTCAGATTCTCCGTGTTTTTGGGGGACTGACTCAGTTTCGCCTTCTTTTCAGCGGCCCGTTTCATCGCTGCCTGTATGGCAGCCTGTTTGGACTCTTTGTCATCCTTTTTAGGCGCAGCTTTTTTCCCGGCAGGCTTTGCATTCAGATTCTCTTTTTTCTTGCGCAACCTGGCCTTGCGCTCGGCTTCCAGTCGTTCCAGACGGGCGACACGGAAATCGTGACGCTGTTTGGCCCGTTCCGACTCCCGGCGATCCTGCTCCAGCGCCCAGCTCTCCGCCTTGGCGTAGCGGAAGTAGTGGACCAGCGGGATGTGAGACGGGCAGACATGGGAACAGCAGCCGCACTCGATGCAGTCGAACAGATTGTAGTCCTGCACCTTCTCCAGGTCCTTGGCGCGACTGTGCCAGTACATCTGTTGCGGCAACAGGTGGGCCGGGCAGACATCGGCGCATCGGCCGCAGCGGATACAGGCCTGGGCCGGTTCCGGTCTTGGCGCCTCTTCCGCTGTGGGGCAGAGAATGCAGTTTGAGCCTTTGGTGATCGGTACCCGGTCTGTGGAGAGGTCGAAGCCCATCATCGGACCCCCCAGGATCAACTGCTGCGGATTGTTCTGATAACCGCCGGCCTGTTCGATCAGGTCACTTGCCAGCATGCCGATGGGCACCTCATAGTTACCCGGATTTTTGATCCCCTCACCGGTGACGGTAACCAGACGTGATACCAGTGGACGCCCTTGCAGCACCGCATCGGCAATCGCTGCGGTGGTGGCCACGTTGTGGCAGATGGTGCCGATCTGCGCCGGCAGCCCCGAGGTGGGGACCTCCTGGCCGGTCAGAATATGGATCAGCTGCTTCTCTCCACCGCTTGGGTAGATGGTTGGGATACGCACGACCTCGATGTTCTCTTCCTGACGCAGCTCTTCAAACATCGCCAGAATCGCTTCCGGCTTATTGTCTTCGATGGCGATCAGGCAGACCTCGCTCTGCAGCAGATGCTGCAGTATGCGGGCTCCATCCATCACCTTCGCGGCCTGGTCTCTCATCAGACGGTCGTCACAGGTGATATAGGGTTCGCATTCGGCGCCATTGATGATCAGGGTTTTGATCGGTTTGCCCGGATTGAGTTTGATGGCGGAAGGAAAGGTCGCGCCACCCATGCCCACGATGCCGGACGCTCGGATGCGTTGTCTGAGAGTGTCTGCCGATGTCTGTCGATAGTCGCTGATGGGGGGAGGCAGATCGGCCCAGCGATCCTCGCCGTCCGGTTCGATCATGATGCAGTGGCCGTTGAGTCCGGACGGGTGGGGTATGGCGTGCGCCACAATCTCGATCACGGTTCCCGAGGTGGGGGCGTGCAGCGGTGCGGTTACCGGTGCCGATGAGTCGGCGATCAGCTCACCTTTCAGCACCTGATCGCCAGGCTTGACGCAGGCCTGGGCCGTCACGCCGATGTGTTGCTGCAGAGGAACCACCAGCCGTTTCGGTAGCTCGATCGATTGCAGTGGGGATTGCAGGGAGAGCTCTTTGTGGTCGGGCAAGTGGAGACCGCCATGGAAATTCCATAACTCCCGGGTCTTACCTTTCTTCGACTCTACATACATGATTAATGTTGCTCTGCTATCTCTTCAGTGCCACTCTGGGGGAAGGGCCAGCGCCAGTTATCCGCCTTCTGCGGAATCGGCTCCATGATGATGCAATCCACCGGGCAGGGGGGCAGGCAGCGCTCGCAACCGGTGCATTCCGCTTCGATCACCACATGCATCTGCTTTGCTGCGCCGATGATCGCATCCACCGGGCAGGCCTGCAGGCAGAGGGTGCAACCGATGCACTCCTGCTCTTTTATGATGGCAATCGCTTTCGGCTTCTCCTCGAGCGTTTCCGCTTCCAGTGCTATCGGGTCCCGTCCCAGCAGATCGGCCAGGGCGATCATCGTACCTTCACCGCCCGGGGGGCATAGGTTGATCTCCGCCTCACCGTTGGCGATCGCTTCGGCGTAGGGGCGGCAGCCGGCAAATCCACATTGACCACACTGGGTCTGGGGCAGGACTTTTTCGATCTGGTCAGTGATCGGATCCCCCTCCACATGGAAGCGGATATTGGCATACCCCAACAGCAGTCCAAACAGGGTGGCCAGGCCGGTGATGGTGAGGATCGCAATCAACATCGGGGCATCGTCCTACACAGAAACCAGGCCGGCAAAACCCATGAAAGCCAGGGACATCAGCCCCGCCGTAATCATGGCGATGGCATTGCCCTGCAGCGGCTCCGGAACATCGGCTACGGTGACCCGTTCACGAATTCCGGCAAACAGCACCAGCACCAGTGAGAAACCGGCGGCGGCGCCAAACCCGTAGAGGGCGGACTCGATAAAGCCATGCTGCTCCTGGGTATTCAGCAGGGCGACCCCGAGTACCGCACAGTTGGTGGTGATCAGGGGCAGAAAGATGCCCAGCACCTGGTAGAGCATGGGGCTGGTTTTGTGCATCACCATTTCGGTGAACTGCACCACTACCGCAATCACCAGGATGAAGGCGATGGTACGCAGGAACTCCAGATCGAGCGGTATCAGCAGATATTCATTGATCAGGTATGAGCAGATGGCGGACAGGGTAAGCACAAAGGTGGTGGCCAGACCCATGCCGGTGGCGGTCTCCAGTTTCCTTGAGACTCCCATAAAGGGGCACAGGCCGAGAAACTTCACCAAAACGAAGTTATTCACCAGCACGGTGCTAATCAGAATCAGGGCATACTCTTGCATGGAAAAACCAAATCTCAATTAATGGCGTTAGGATAAGCGTCCGTCTGACTGGTTACAACTTGTCTCTACTGGGTATTTGCGCGCTACTATGCTGATTTACCCGGAGTATTTCATTGATAAGCCGCAAACGGTACTGGTCTCGGCCGTATAAATCCATAACAATAGGTCTGGCTTGCCGGTTTTACCTGAAAATTGAGTTAAATCGCGTGATTTGATGGGTGATAAGGCCAGAAGCGAAGATTTCACACCGGACTGACAAAAAACGGTCATCCAGTCGTCCAAACTGACCGTTTATACAATAAAAGGGGCTGATTGCAGTACAGCCTGAACCAAGAGAGAGGATGAGAAGAGACATGAAACTAGAATCCCTTGCGCTGCATGCGGGCTACGATTCCGAACCCACCACCAAAGCGGCCGCAGTACCGATCTACCAGACCACCTCCTACACCTTTGACGACACCCAGCATGGTGCGGATCTGTTCGATCTCAAAGTGGTGGGGAATATCTATACCCGGATCATGAATCCGACTACAGCGGTGCTCGAGCAGCGGATGACCGAGATGGAAGGAGGGGTGGGTGCCCTGGCCCTGGCGTCCGGTATGGCCGCGATCACCTATGCGATCCAGTGTATCGCCAGCAGTGGCGACAATATCGTCAGTACCAGTCAGCTGTATGGCGGCACCTACAATCTGTTCGCCCACACCTTTCCCCGTCAGGGAATCGATGTGCGGATGGCCTCGTTCGATGATTATGAGAAGCTGGAGAGCCTGATCGACGACAAGACCCGGGCCCTGTTCTGCGAGTCGATCGGCAACCCGGCCGGGAATATTGTCGATCTGGAGCGGCTGGCAGAGATCGCCCATCGCCATGGGGTACCGCTGATTGTGGATAACACGGTCGCTACGCCCTACCTCTGTCGGGCCTTCGATCATGGCGCCGATATCATCATCCATTCGCTGACCAAGTATATCGGGGGTCACGGCACCACGGTTGGAGGTGTGATCATCGATTCCGGCAAGTTTGACTGGGCTGGAAACAAAGCGCGTTTTCCAATGCTGAACGAACCGGACCCCTCCTACCACGGAGTGGTCTATACCGAAGCCCTGGGTCCAGCCGCTTTCATCGGCCGCTGCCGGGTGGTGCCATTGAGAAACACCGGCGCCGCACTCTCACCGCACAGCGCCTTCCTGATCATGCAGGGTCTTGAGACCCTGGGTCTGCGGATGGAGCGGCATTGTGAAAACAGTCTCGCGGTGGCCGAATTTCTGAAGCAGCAACCCCAGGTGAAGTGGGTCAACTACGCAGCATTACCGGAGAGCCCGCACTACGAACGCTGCCAGAAGATCACCAAGGGGCAGGCCTCGGGTATCCTCAGTTTCGGTATCGAAGGGGGCCGGGAAGCTGGGGCCCGCTTTATCGATGCCCTGCAGATGATTCTGAGGCTGGTGAATATCGGTGATGCCAAATCCCTGGCCTGTCATCCAGCCACCACCACCCATCGTCAATTGAATGAGGATGAGCTGGCGACCGCCGGTGTCAGTGGGGATATGGTTCGCCTATCGATTGGTATCGAACATGTGGACGATATTATCGCCGACATCAGTCAGGCATTGGAAGCGGCTAAGGGTTGAGATATTTAGTCTGCAAATGAACGCTAAAAACGCAAATATTTAGCGTGTAGGGTGGGGCCTAGCCCCACCCATTCCCTGCTGCGGAGTCACTCAGTTCTACTTATCGACACCCGTGGTTGGTGCGGCCGGCGTTGCATAGGAGTAAGCGTGGTAGGGATAAGCGTAACCATAGGGGGCGCCCCACCAGGGACCATAGTAGTCCCGATAACGATTCCAGCCCCGTCCATAGCCGGATCCCCTGGCGCTGCCACTGAAGCCAAAGCTGAAATAGCCGTCACCCCAGCCCCAGCCATCACCTAACCAGTCGTTATCCCAGCCCCGATGTCCCCAGCCGGGTCCATGACCCCACCATGCAGAAGCGGTGGTGGAGAAGATAACCAAAGCTACCGCAGCTGTAGTTAATGCAATTTTTTTCATGATCCCTCTCCCTGATCGATGCTTAACAGTGATGAAAAGATATTGCATCTGACCAACAAACTTTTGGCCATCAATAGTTATGTATAAGTAAATTCTGAATATCTCAAATTAATATAATCAACTTTACAACCTGTCTTTTATAGCCGGGCCCTATCGAGTCGAAATCAGATATTCAGTGGTTTTTTTGGTGCTGATGAACTCAAATGAAGTCACATATAACCATTCCGGTACAATCCATTATTCGACAATCTCCTGCAAATGAATGCTGATCTGGAACGATCGATTAACCAGCGGTTCTTTTAATATAATCCTATGTACCCAGCTTGAAGATGAGCGAGGCTGAACAATAATAGTTTTGAAGCCACCACTGTTTTGAAAATATCTATAGGTGACTTCAGAGTGTAAACTCAATAACCGGCCTTCAAGGATTGATCGTCAACTGCGGTGCTGATCAACAAAAATCGTATTTTTTTCTACAATACCTGTGGGTGTTGTCCATATTGCGACAGTTCACTCTTATTGAACAACATCACGATGCATCGTGGTTACTGTCAAACTAAAATAGGATTGATTCAAAGGAGGGAGTGATGGCCTTCATAGAAGGAACAAGCCGCGATGCGCTTGGGGATATTGTAATTCGAAGCAAGGTTAAATCGCCGCCTGGTCGTTTAGGGTATGAGAAGATGTACTGGCCCGGTGTGGAGGTTGGTCTTCAGGGATGGGAGAGGGCTCATAGTCAGGGAAATATAACAGGACACGAAAGCCCCCATGGAATCCGTTACGCGCCGAGAGAAGTAAACCAGCATTTTCAGCGGTTGGGTATAGAGAAGTTCATTCAAGAACTTTATAAACTGAAAGCGGACGATGTGGATTTATGGTTAACAACTGTCACATCAACCCATACTGGAACGCTGCGTCTCAAAGAGATTCAATATCGTGTTGATGTCGTGCGAAGGGGTCAATCAAAAGCGCTGTTCGAAGCTTCTATCGAGGTGGAGAATAAGAAAAGTTTTCCAAAGATCAGCGTGCAGGTGAGGGAGCGTCATTCCGCTCAAGAGTGGCAACGTTTTATCTCTTAGTGCGTCTGTGGAAACCAGTTGGAAAGTTGCATTGTATTGGATTGAATCGTTGTGCCAGTGAAGCTGTTTGAAACGGAAAGGTTATATGGACGTGAGTTCACCACTCAGGATACGACCAGGCTCACTCAGATCCTGAGTGACCCTGAAGTAATGAAATACTCGGTCCATGGTGTTTGTGATGAAAGAGCAACCCGAAAGTTTATCGATTGGTCTATCGCCTGCTACGAGGAATCAGGTATTGGGTTCTGGGCTTTGATCGAGAAAAAGTCGGGTAATCTGATTGGCTTTAGTGGGGTGGGTCCTGAGCCTGTTGATGGCACTGAACTGATGAACTTAGGCTATCGTCTGGCCAGGGAGTACTGGAATCTCAGGTTCGCCACGGAAGCGGCGAAAGGGGTTTTAGAGTATGTGTTCAGGCAACGGGCGATTGAGTCGGTGGCGGTTATTATCGAACCGGATCATCTGGCATCCCTCAAAGTGGCCGAGAAAGTGGGGTTTACTGACTATACGAATAGGGAGTTCTATGGTCGGCCTGTGCGGATCTACCGTTTGGATTTACAAGCGTGGTTGTCGATTGATCGTGGTGCTACCTGAATTCGATATCAATGAGGCAGAGGCTTAACGCTTAGGCTCCTGAGGCAGGGTTTTAACCGATCGCTTCAAGACAGCCCGCTTGATCAGCATGGCCCAGTTTCGCCAGCCACCCGCTTGCAGCTCTGTCGTGGTTGATTTCAACTGGTTACCAACCATCACCGCCTCAGGTACACGCTTGCGGATCGCAAGTGCCACTTCTCTGCAGAGCCCCGGTTCGGGTAGAACCGTTACCCAGATGACATTGAGTTTCAGATTGATGTCGGTGAACACGATCTTTTCATCAAACTCCTTCAGCACCTCTTCGAGCATCCTCTGCAAATGGTTGATCTGTACTTCAGAGTAGTGTTTCAGTCTCGGGATCAGCATCATCAGATCGGCCAGCGGGGCACCATCGGCCTGTTTGTTCGGTGCGCGCTGCCACAGCGGAGCAGAGGGCTGCCAGCGCGATGTGGAGGGTGAGGTCGTTTTTGGTATATCCATACAGAAGATCTGTGTTTGATGATCACCGATTACTGTTCGTAGCGTTACCCTGTTTCTATGGATCAGAATCCAAACAACATTTTAGGCAGTATAGACCAGTTAAAAATGGCTTATGAAATGTGCTGAGTGAGTTTATTGGCGGCAAAGAATCGCAAAAACTCGCAAACATCAGATGGCCTTTAGAGAGACCTGCAATGATGCGGTTAAATAAAACACTTTTAGATATCCAACAAATCCCCCATATCCGGCACCGAAGCCTTGAACCCCAACTCCGACTCAATGTGATCACGCAAATCGCTTTTCGATTCAGGTTCACCATGCACCACATGCACATGAGGCGAGCTGTTACGGTAACTGCTCAGCCAGCGGGTCAGGTCATCCACATCCCCATGGGCCGAGAGGCCACCGACGGTATGCACCTTCGCCTTTACCCGGTACTCATCGCCATGGATGCGCACAGTGGGTTTACCCTCCACCAGGGCCCGACCCATGGTGCCATTGGCCTGGTAACCGACAATCATCACATGGGAACCGCTGCGGGAGATGTTGTGCTTCAGGTGGTGGATGATCCGGCCACCGGTCATCATACCGCTGGCAGAGATGATGATGGCGCCGCTCTTGATCCGGTTGATCCCCATCGACTCCTGGGGTGATGCGGTCAGTTTGAGATTCTGCAGATGGGGCATCTCATGGATCTTCTTACGCAGTTTGGTCGCCTCCTCGTCGTAGAGGTGAGGGTAGTCCCAATAGACCTTGCTGGCGCGGATCGCCATTGGGCTGTCGAGAAAAACCTGCCAGCGGTTAAGGCCCCACTCATCGTAATACTTGCCCAGGTAGTAGAGGATCTCCTGACTGCGACCAATGGAGAAGGCGGGAATCAGCAGATTACCCTTTTGATGGGTCGCTTCACGGATGATCTCGCCGATCTCCTCGATGGTTTTCTGTCGATCCCGGTGACGGCGATTGCCGTAGGTGCTTTCGATGATGACATGGTCCGCCTCTTCGATGGCCGCCGGGTCGTTGATGATGGGGGTGTCGTACTGTCCCAGATCACCGCTGAAGACTACCTTGTGCTGCTTACCGTTCTCAGTCAGCCAGACCTCCACGCTGGAGGAGCCCAGGATGTGCCCCGCATCCTGAAAGCGGATCGAGATCCCCGGCAGAATTTCACGCTTCTCCCGATATTTCAGGCCGACGAGTTTGTCCAGCGCCTCCTGGGCATCGGCCACGGTATAAAGGGGATCGATGAACGGTTTGCCTTTGCGCTTGCGCCATTTGTTCTCGTATTGAGCATCCTTCTCCTGCAGAAAGGCGGAGTCCTGCAGCATGATGTCGCACAGCTCCATGGTGGCGTTCTGAGCGTAGATCGGTCCCTGATAGCCCTGCTTCACCAGCAGCGGAATCCGCCCGGAGTGGTCGATGTGGCCGTGACTCAACACCACCGCACTGATCTCATCCGGGGAGAAGGGGAAAGGGCGTCGGTTCTTCTCCATCTCCTCGCGACGTCCCTGGATCAGCCCGCAATCGAGCAGGATGGTCTCACCATTGGCGCGGAGGATATGGCAGGAACCGGTGATACCGCTGGTTGCACCGTAGAATTCAATCTGCATAGTCACTGTCCTTTAGAGGATCTTTTTGGTTAGTCATCGAAGGCCTATCTGCAGCATAGCATGAAGCCGGGTAAAACAGCCGTTGCGACTGGAGATAGCCACAAAAATAAACATTCACAGTCTCTTCAAAGGGATATAATCATTGAATGAGCCTGTCGGCAACGTCTTGGATCGAAAACGGAGTGGCCATCATGACAACAGAAATCGAACAACTCGAGGCACCGGAGAACAAAAAAGGGCTTCGTGGTATCCATATCCTGTGGATCGTGTTGGCAACCATCCTGGTAACCGCCGCCGTCACCTACTGGGTGGTGCGCACCTACATCTACGCCAAGGATTTCACCCCGGTGCAACTCTCACAGACCGAGCAACAGGTGCTGAATGAAAAGCTGGAGAGCCTGGGTTACCAACCCGCACCAGCCATCGCCCCGAATAGGCAACCCGCTGAAAAGGAGACCGATGAGGCCTGGCTGAGAGCGGAGCGGTACAGTGAGAAAAATGCCCGACGGGAAGTCTTCTTCACCGAGCGGGAGCTCAACGGCATGGTGGCCAACAATCCGGAGATGGCAAAGAAACTCGCCATCGATCTCAGCGACGACCTGGTCAGCGCCAGAATCCTGGTGCCAGTGGATCCGGATTTTCCGATCCTTGGTGGAAAGACCCTGCGGGTATCAACTGGAATGGAGCTGGCATTCCGGGATGCCAGACCGGTAGTGATCCTGAAGGGTGTCAGCATTATGGGCGTACCCATCCCCAACGCCTGGCTGGGCGGTCTGAAGAATATCGATCTGGTGAGTGAGTTCGGCGATGAGCAGGGCTTCTGGGCCGGTTTTGCAGAAGGTGTCGAGCATATTCGGGTGGTAGAGGGTGAACTGAAGATCAAGCTCAAGGAGTAGAGCGGCAATTCCAACCAGCTATGGCGTCACGTCAGTCAGGTTAGATGAGCGTTAGGGAGGCTGGCCGACTACAATGGAAAACTGCTACGAACATAGTAAGAGCCAGGTTGAAAACCACGCTTTCGGATTTAAGGGACTAGACAAGATAATTTAACAGGATAAAGTTTAAGTCATCGATGCTTAGGATTTAAGCTTAAGTTACAGGGAGGTGTTTATCAGTAATGGAACCCCTCCTCAAACTTCAAGCAATTACCTGTAATGAGAAACGACACCCTTTTTGTGGTGGATCGTTATTTCTATTTGAACGGATTTTTATTTAGTGGAAATTGCAATTGATAACCATTCTGCTTGCAAAATATCGCAATATCAGTGGCAGTAAGATAATCAGCTGCTAGAGCAAAAAATGGAAAGAAGCCTGCTACCTGTAGCCCTAATTGTATTAGCCCTATCAGAAGTAGCAACAACAGGGCTTTTATATGATTGGTTGGGTATTGTGGATCTAGTTATTCTCTATTTTATTACTACCTGTCTAGGTGCGGCGATATTACTTACTCAATCAGGCTTCATGAAAAGAATAGCTAAAGAAGCAAAGAAACGTGCCAAGGGGGATGATCTTCATGATGAACTGCAAAAACAACTAGACGGCGGCGAGGCAACAGAAGGTGCCAAAGAGTGGGGTGTACTTACAGCTCAGGGTGTTTTTCATACGGCTGCATGGGCGCTTATTCTAATTCCAGGCCTTATTACAGATGCCCTTAGTTACGTATTAATTGGGATGTGGTTCGCGAGAAAAGACCGTGTATCTAAAATGCTCTAACAAAGTAATTTAACTCGGACGGCAAAAAGTACCGTTCGTTCCTCACTATGCTTTTTGCCTCCGGTGAATTGCAGCGTTATGTGTATCTCAAACTCTGACTAGTCCAAGATGCTCAACGAAAGGTTTAAAATCTTTATCTGAAAAAAGGAGAGGGAGTTTCTGGTCAATGCAAAATGTTGCGATGATGACATCAGTTGTCTTACGAACCGTAAGCCCTTTTTTTCGAAGGGCTCTAAAATTATCTGCGCTTCGAATCGCCATTGCTTTGCCAAGCATATCTAAAACCGTTACGTCCCCAAATAGCTTGCGGGCGGCATTATAGTCTTTATCGTGCCTAAATCCCTGCAATACATCAGTCAATATCAAATCACCGATAGCAACCGGTTTAATCCCGAGAGTTTCATCGAGCTTATCAGTTTGAGCATTTTCAAGACCAGAGAAATAATCAATCCATACGCTGGAGTCAACTACGATCATGAGTTAGATCTCATCTCATCTAGGTCACCAACCCATTTCAACTTGCCACGAAAATTCCTTATATTTTCTTGTTTTTTTAACCTAATCAGCGTCTTAAGCCCAAGCTCCACGGCATCCTTCTTGGTTCTTAGGCCAGTTACCTTCAAGACGTCGTCCATTAGCTTATCGTCTATATCGATGTTGGTTCGCATGTTTTCCCTCACTATGTGTAATTACAAAATGTGTATAAATTATCTAGATTATACACATAGCGATCAACTGCACATGAATAATCTGTTCCGCTACACAACGCGAAATCCAGGTGAGTTGGGGCGTTAGCGATAGTATGACAAATATCTTACTTATATCTCTGACTGCAATTGTGATTTTGGCGGCTTTGTCTTCTTGGAGACACTCTTTTGTGGGTTATTTAGGAATATTGGCTTCTACATTTGTATTTCTAGGTGCATTCTTTTTTGAATCTATTTTAGAGGCATTGCATGATTCAGATTTAGTTCAATTAATCATGGAATTGGGACTGTTATTTATAGCATATGGTTTTTTCTGGTTTTTCTTTACTGTGAAATATATAACTGAGAGTTCGCTATTCGATCTTACATATTAAAGCATGCCTATGTTCAAAGAATTTGTTGACAGGAAGGGGTATAGGACAGCCTTTGAGTCGTTCACAATTACTGCGGGGTATGGTTTGTTTTTATCAGCAATGTTGCTTTATGCATTTTATATATATAGGGGCTAACCAGGCCTTTTAGTGAACACAATCACTACCACACCTGTACCAATGAAGGCTACGTCAGCTAAAAAAGGACTTACAGAATGAAAGACGTAATATTTGTACTCTTCATAATATGGTCTGGTCATGCATTCTGCTTGGATTTGGAACCAGCTAAATCCGTTCTGGGCGTGCCTTGGAATAGTTCAGAAGCGGAGGCGATGAAAATATTGGGGTCGCCTAACGGTTACTTCCATGCAACAAAGCACAAAAAGCTAGTCTTCTACGGTAAATCTGTTGTGCTACTCTTTAAGCGCGGAAAGTTAAAGGGTTTCAGGTATTACGAGGCTTGTTGCAGAGCACTGTATCAAATGTCTGTTTCAATCAATTCTAAGTACTCTAAAGAACCAATATCGCTTGACGGTGTAAAGCTATCAGGTAGCTCTTTCCATAATTTAAATAGATCTCTTTCTTACGAGCTTGGGCTCCCTGACTATCGTGCAGAAATAGCAACCGATGAAGTTACGATAAGACTAGGATTTACAGGCAGTGGCTACCCAGGCAAAGCTGAAGAATTCCACTTTAGCAGCATCGAAGTAGACTATGACTTATAAGCCGAACAAGAAAGTTATGCTGCTCACTATTAAGCTTGTGCCACTTTGATTGATACTTCGGTAATTCAGGTAGGCTATCAATGGGCATAGGAATGCTCTATTACAATATGCGGAACAAAAAGCCCAGTGCTAAGTGCAAGCGCTGTGGTTTACGTTACACGATTGATTATGCAGAGTGTCCGCACTGCACAGGTCTTTCTGAGCAGGAATTGGTTGAATTGAAAAGAGTCATTAGAGCAGGGAGAATTGCCAGCAGGCAACTCGGTAAGAAGTTGCTTTTGACAGCGGTTGCACTCATCGTGGCTTTACTCTTTGTCACCAAATAAATCCATAAGTATCTTCAAATTTGCTTGTGTTAAGTTATTCTTGGTTTATCTGCCTTACCTACACACCAGCCTAACGGACCACTCACTTATTTAGTTTTGTACCAAATGTTACTGTTTATAAAAAGTGCATGGACCGGTAAGGAAAAACTCTCTCTGGTTTTTTGGGGCTACTACATCTCTGGGCAGCTTGGTCTTGCACTCTTGATTGGTGCTTTTTTGGTATTTATACCCAGTGAAACAGCACAGATTATTGCAGCTGTATTACTCTTTTTGCCCTATGTAATCTGGGCAAGCTGGTCAGTCTGGGCGTGTGCCTACAATGTAGAGCAGAAATACTGGGGTCATGCCGCCAGGGTTGTTGTGGTGATTTCGGTGATGAGTGCGATTCGCAATTTGATCGTGATATTGGAGTGATTTTAGGTACTTAACAGTCAGTAATGAACCGTTTTCCGGGCAATTATTGTAATCACCATTCTATTGATTTTTCCTTGTAAGTGTTTGCTTTTTAGCCGATAAAAGGGTAATTTTGCAGTTCCGCATAGTCTTAATAATATCTCGAATCCTGCTTTTCGATGTTTCCTCAATCGTTACACCGAAATCTAATTTCAAAGAGTTCATCAAGATTTGTGGTGATTCTACCTCCTAAGGGGTAATCTTTTTTTTATTATTGAGGTATTCATACCATGTCAGAAAGACAAACTGGAACCGTCAAATGGTTCGACAGCGGCAAAGGTTACGGCTTTATTGAGCGTCCAAACGGTAAAGATCTCTTCGTTCATTTCCGTTCAATCGAAGGGGAGGGGCACCGTTCTCTGGTCGATGGACAGAAAGTCGAGTTTACTGAAGTGGCTGGTCAGAAAGGTCCTCAGGCAGACAAGGTTGTCCCGCTCTAAACGACTCGGTGTTGTACCCGGGCTCAAGGAGTGAGCCCGGTCAGTCAGCCTGTTACCTGATAAGGTATTCGGAAAAGACTGTTTTCCTTCTCCGTTTCCGCTCTTCTGCACGTGACAATCAGAGCGCGTCCTATAAACCTGTTCTAAGGCAAAGGCTCTCTTTGTGTCTCTCGATTCGAATTTCTAACAGATTCAGAATGGTTTGACGGGTTGTTTATAAACTTGGTTAAATTCTAATCTGAACAGAGTGAAATTAAACGCCTGCCATGACACCTTCACAATTGACCGAATATCGATCAATCAGTGCCAATAAAATTTATCCAGGCTGTAAGTGAGTCGAAAATGGCCGGTTTTACTTAACCCGCATCCCCGGCTCTGCACCTTCATCCGGATTGAGGATGAACAGATCCTTACCCCCAGGCCCGGCGGCCAGCACCATACCCTCGGATAGCCCGAAACGCATCTTACGTGGCGCCAGATTGGCGACCATCACGGTAAGCTTGCCTTCCAGATCCTCCGGCGCATAGGCGGATTTGATGCCGGCGAAGACGTTGCGGCTCTCGCCACCCAAGTCGAGGGTGAGTTGCAGCAGTTTGTCGGCGCCATCCACATGCTCCGCCCTGGCGATCCTGGCGATCCGCAGATCGAGCTTGGCGAAATCGTCGAACTGGATGGTGTCAGCGATTGGATCCTTGGCCAGGGGCGAGTCGGCCGCTGGCTTTGCCGGCGCGGTCTGCTGCTGAGCCGCCAGATCCTCTTTGGAATGTTCCAACATGGCCTCGATATGTTTCGGGTCGACCCGGGTCATCAGCGGCTTGAACTTGCTGATGGTGTGGCCACTCAGCGGGGTGGCCAGCTGCTCCCAGTTGAGGCGTTCGATCTGCAGGAAGGACTCGGCCATCTCTGCGGTGCTCGGGAGGATCGGTCGCAGGTAGCCGATCAGCAGACGGAACAGGTTGAGACCGTCGCTGCAGATCGCCTGCAGCTCGGCTTCTTTGCCTTCCTCCTTGGCAACCACCCAGGGCTTCTGTTCATCGATGTACTGATTGGCGCGATCCGCCAGGGCCATGATCTCACGCACGGCGCGGCTGAACTCCCGCTTCTCATAGTGTTGGGCAATGGTCTCGCCGGCGGCAACGAACTCATCGAACAGGGCCTGCTCGCTTACATGCTCGGCCAGCTTGCCTTCGAAGCGTTTGCTGATGAATCCGGCGCAGCGACTGGCGATGTTGACCACCTTGCCCACCAGGTCGCTGTTGACCCGCTGGGCGAAGTCTTCCAGGTTGAGGTCGATGTCGTCGACCCCGGAGCCCAGCTTGGCGGCGAAGTAGTAGCGCAGGTATTCCGGATTGAGATGGTCCAGGTAGGTGCGTGCCTTGATGAAGGTGCCACGGGATTTGGACATCTTCGCGCCGTCCACAGTGAGAAAGCCGTGAGCGTAGACCGCATTGGGTGTACGGAAGCCCGCACCGTGGAGCATCGCCGGCCAGAACAGGGTGTGGAAATAGATGATGTCTTTGCCGATGAAGTGGTAGAGCTCGGTGTCGCTGCCTTCCGCCCAGTAGCTGTCGAAGTCGAGGCCTTCGGTCTTGTCGCAGAGGTTGCGGAAGCTGGCCATGTAGCCGATCGGCGCGTCGAGCCAGACATAGAAATATTTACCCGGGTGGTCGGGGATCTCGAAGCCGAAGTAGGGGGCGTCTCGGGAGATATCCCACTCCTGCAGGCCTGCCTCGAACCATTCCCCCAGTTTGTTGGAGACTTCACTCTGTACATGGCCGCCCCCCGTCCACTCTTTGAGCATGCTCTCGAAGTCGGCCAGTTTGAAGAAATAGTGGTCCGACTCCCGCTGCTCCGGTACAGCACCGGATACCGCAGAGACCGGATTCTTCAACTCCGCCGGGGAGTAGCTGGCGCCGCAGACTTCACAGTTGTCACCATACTGATCCTCTGAGCCGCATTTGGGGCAGGTGCCCTTGATGAAGCGATCGGGCAGGAACATATGCTCCACCGGGTCGTAGGCCTGGGTGATGGTGCGCTTGGCGATATGACCCCCATCCCGGTTACGTTCGTAGATGGTGTTGGCGCAGGCCTGATTCTCCGGCGAGTGGGTGGAGTGGTAGTTGTCGAAACCGATGCGGAACTCGGCGAAGTCCGCAGTATGCTCCTCGGCCACCCGTTCGATCAGGGTTTCGGGTTCGATCCCCTCCTGGCGGGCTCTGAGCATGATCGGGGTGCCATGGGCATCATCGGCACAGACGTAGTAGCACTCGTGTCCCCGCATCTTCTGAAAACGCACCCAGATGTCGGTCTGTATGTATTCCACCAGATGACCAATGTGGATCGGCCCGTTGGCATAGGGCAGGGCGCTGGTGACGAGGATCTTTCGCGGTGTGTTGTTCATGTCGAGTCTGGTTTTCAGGTTGCAGCAGGGCGTTTGCCCGGAAAAACCGGGATTATCACATATCGGTTCGGAAATAGGTAAGTCACCGGTTGGTTTCATCGCTAAACCGGTTTCACAGGATGGTCATCTTGGTGCAATCTAATCCTAATCCTGATGAAAACCACCTGTCATGCGGCTCTTCTAAGCTCTGCCTGTTTTATTTGCAGGAGCCCGCATGTGCTGAATGTTGAACAGGTCTTGACCAATCGTTTTCCGGGATTTTTCGAAAAGCAGCCCTCTCTGCTGACCAAACCCATGTTGAAGGCTCTGCGTCTGCTGTTTCGCGAGCGGGAGATCAACCGGTTTCTGGAAGAGCACCATGCGCTGCGAGGCCTCGAGCTGATCGAAAAGGTCCTTGAGTACTTCGATTTGGACTATCTGGTGTCGAACAAGGATCTGGAGAACATCCCCTCCAGCGGTCGGGTCATCGTGGTGGCCAACCACCCCCTGGGGGCGCTGGACGCCCTCAGCCTGATCCTGATGATCAGCCGGGTGCGCCGGGATATCCGGGTGGTGGCCAACGATCTGCTCGCCTCCATCGAACCGCTGAAGGATCTGCTGCTGCCGGTGGACAACCTGGGTGGCGGTTCGAGTCGCCGGGGAGTCAAACAGATCCATGCCGCCCTGCAACGGGAGGAGCTGGTGATCATCTTCCCGGCCGGTGAGGTCTCCCGGTTACGCCCCAACGGGGTCCGGGATGTGCGCTGGAAGAGCGGCTTCATGCAGTTTGCCCGGCGTACCGGCTCACCGCTGCTGCCGATCTACATCGATGCCCGTAATTCGCCCCTGTTCTATGGCGTCTCCATGCTCTACAAGCCGATCGCCGCTCTGTTGCTGGTGCAGGAGATGTTCATGCAGCGCTCCAACACCATCGCCTTCCGGGTAGGCGAACTGATCCCTTTTACCCATCTGAATGTGGAGGGGATCAGGCTGAAGGCCCGGGTGAAGATGGTGCGCAAGCATCTCTATCGGATCTCCCAGCGCAAACCGGGTGTGTTCACCACTGAGAAGAGTATTGCCCATCCGGAATCCCGCCAGGCGCTGAAGAAGGAGCTGAGCAAGGGTGAGATCCTCGGCCAGACCAGAGATGGCAAACAGATACTGCTGATGGATTGGCAGCCGGGCAGCGTCTTGATGCGGGAGATTGGGCGGCTAAGGGAGTTGAGCTTTCGCAAGGTGGGAGAGGGTACCGGCAAGCGACGGGATACGGACAACTACGATCTGCACTACCGCCATCTGGTACTGTGGGATGAGTCTGAGCTGGAAGTGGTCGGCTCCTATCGTATCGGTGAAGTGGGCTCGATCCTGGTCAATCAGGGTAGTGAAGGTCTCTACACCAACTCGTTGTTCAAGTTTGACGATCACTTCGATCGCTACGCCCGTCAGTCGATCGAACTGGGACGCAGCTTCGTGCAACCCCGCTACTGGGGCAGCCGGGCCCTGGATTACCTGTGGCAGGGGGTAGGGGCCTATCTGAAGCACCACCCTGAAATCAAATTTATGTATGGGCCGGTGAGCATCAGCGCCCACTACCCGAAACCGGCCAGGGATCTGATGGTGGACTTTTTTCAGCGTTACTACGCAAGCAATGAGTATCTGGGGCAGGCCAGGGTGCCTTATCAGATCAGCCAGTCGACCAGGGATGAGTTTGGTCAGGTGTTCAGTGGTGATGACTATGAGGCCGATCGGCAGGAGCTGAAGAACCAGCTGGCGCTGTTCGACCTGACCATTCCCACTCTGTTCAAGCAGTACACCGATCTGTGTGAACCCGGCGGTGTGCGGTTTCTCGATTTTGGCGTGGATCCGGAGTTCGCCGGATGTACGGATGGCATGATCCTGGTTGAGATCTCCAAGGTCAAAGCAAGCAAACGCAAGCGCTACATGGGGAGCTAGTCGCTCATACGAGCAGGTTGGGATAGTTGATGAGGGAGAGGGTAAACAGGGGTTGGCTCTCCTTAGCCAGGGTGATCCGCAACCCCCTGTTTGTACAACCCCTCATCCATCTGCTGTAGCTGGGTGGGGGGATCTGAATTTACCTTAAACGCACCGGAACCACTTCGGTATCACAATCCGCACCGTTACAGGCCTCGATGATGATGTAGAGGTCTTCGGGAAGGCTGTCGATCAACTCGTCCACGTCATATTCGTAGTTATCGTCGTCTTCACAGACCATCTCCAGATTGTTGTCGAACCAGCACTCCTCATCGTTGCGGTCATCATGATCGCAGCGACCGTACTCGCCACACCAGACGTAGTAGAAACGAATGTCGTTGTCTTCGTCCAGGTTGCTGTTTACGCTGAGCCAGAAATAGGCGTTGTAGCCGCTGGCGTTGTCATCGTCGACTTCCCAGACCAACTCGAACTCACCGTTGTTGATCGCCGAGTCGATGGTTACCCGGCCATCTTCCAGTTCAGATGAAGAGCCGTTGATTCTGAACTCTTCGACCTCCACATCATCACCGCCTCCGTTACAGCCGGCAATGAGGAGTGAGAATGTGGCCATGACGGCAAGAATAAGATTTTTGAGCATAATATGTCCCTCCTTCCATGGTTAGCAATGACAAAAATAGTGTTATAGCAAACTATCCCATTCAGTGATTATGGGCGTCAAGGCGCATATTGTATCGATTTGTAGCAGTAGTCCTTAAAATCACTTTCGAATTCGGCGACTTAAATTGCATGGTTTGCACAACGACCCCACGCCTGATGGTGCCGTTGCGCGGCTAGTGACTGACCGGTTCAACCCAGCTTGCCCGTTACAGCATAAACAGCAGAATCAAAGCACCCAGGATGAAACGGTAGATGACGAACGGGGTCATACCGATGTTTTCGATGAAGCGCAGAAAGTAGTGGATACAGAGGTAGGCGGTAATGAAGGCCAGGCCTGCGCCGAGGCTGATCGAGAGCCAGTCCACCTCCGCTTCGCTTTGCAGCAGATCGAGTCCCAGCAGTCCGCCGGACATCAGGATGGTGGGGATGGAGATCAGAAAAGAGAAACGGGATGCCGCTTCACGGGTCAGGCCGAGGAACAGCCCGGCGGTCATGGTGGAACCGGAGCGGGAGGTGCCCGGAATGATCGCCATCGCCTGGAACAGGCCGATCACCACGGCATCGCTCCAGCGCAGGGAGTATTCATCCCGATGGCGTTTGCCGAACTGGTCTGCCAGCAGCAGTAGCACGCCAAAACCGATGGTGGTGATGGCGATGACCAGTGGCGAGCGCAGATCGGTCTCCACCAGGGATTTCATCAGCAATCCGAACAGGCCAACCGGAATGGTGGCGATGACGATCATCCAGCCAAGCCGGGACTCCTTGGAGCGGGCAGACGGGTTGACCCAGGAGAGAAAAAAATCCCGGGTTATGGAGATCACCTGGTGACGGAAATAGCCGATTACCGCCGCCAGGGTTCCCACATGCACGGCCACGTCGAAGGCCAGCCCCTGATCGGTATAGCCGGCCACCTTGGGCGCCAGGATCAGATGAGCCGAACTGGAAATCGGCAGAAATTCGGTCAGTCCCTGAACCGTGGCCAGGATGATGATTTGTAGGAGTTCCATGTCGATCTTTCCTGCTAGTCGACGCCTAACGGTTGGGGGCGGTCAACACGAATCCAGTCAGTCCTGATTGGACCATGGGTCGTTAAGCTGTTTCCGCTCCCAGGCCAGTGCAGAGCTGGCGATTACGGAGAGATCGTCATATTTGGGCGACCAGCCCAGTACCTCACGCACCTTCTCGGCACCGGCAACAAGCTCCGGCGGATCACCGGCACGGCGCTCTGCCTCGATGATGTTGAGCGGTGAACCGTTGGCCGCCTCCACCGATTTCAGCAGTTCGCGGACCGAGAAGCCGTGACCGTATCCGCAGTTGAGAATGGCGGAATCACCACCATTGCGCAGATAGTCCAGGGCCTTGACGTGGGCGGTGGCCAGGTCTTCCACATGGATGTAGTCGCGTACACCGGTGCCGTCCGCTGTGGGGTAGTCGGTACCGAAGATATAGACCGCATCCCGTTTGCCCACCGCAGCCTCGCAGGCGACCTTGGTCAGCAGGGTGGCCTTCGGGGTCGACTGGCCGATTCGGCCCTCCAAATCGCAACCGGCCACATTGAAATAGCGCAGGGCGATATAGTTCATGTCGGTGGCCTGTGACAGATCGTGCAGCATCATCTCCGACATCAGCTTGGAGGTACCATAAGGATTGATCGGGCTGGTGGGGGTGTCCTCATAGGCAACCTCTTTCTCGGGAATACCGTAGACCGCCGCGGTGGAGGAGAAGACAAAGTTCTTCACCCCCGCTTCGGCGCAGCACTGCAGCAGACTGCGGGTATTGCAGGTGTTGTTGGCGTAGTACTTGAGGGGGTTCTCCACCGACTCCGGGACGATGGTGTGGGCGGCAAAGTGCATCACCGTATCGATCTCATGCTCCTCCAGGATGCGGCTGACCAGCTCCCGGTCGCCGGTATCACCCACCACCAGATCACCATACAGGACCGCCTGGCGGAAACCGGTGCAGAGGTTGTCCAGGGTTACCAGCCTTTCGCCCGCTTCGCCAAGCTGACGTGCGGTATGACTGCCAATGTAGCCGGCGCCGCCGGTCACCAGAATCCCTTTTTTCGACATCAATAATTCCCCATGTTCAAGTGGTATTCCGCCAGTCACAAATCAGATGAGATCAATAACCTAAAAAGCCGTTGAGACTTAATTCAGGGTGGGCAGAGTTTTGTTGGGGTACATGATAACGATGGATGAAGCGTGAGTCATGCCCAGTTTCAGGGATGGGTGATCTGTTTAGGATGCATCAGTCCGGTTACAGCCTCATAATGGTCGACTCAAGCAGAGTCTTGAAACCTGGGTGGATCCACTCGTTATTGGTCTCTTGTCGGAAAGTCCCTGTTTCGTCCTCCAGGGCGAGTCACTTTTCTTTTCTCGCCAAACACTGCTGTCCGGAAAAATCAGTGAGTCTGTGTTCATATGATGATTATGGCGACGCTTCGCCTTATTACTAATCTGACCATCAGTATTAAACCGGATGGTGGCTCAGTACGCACCAAGGCGTTTCATTGTGCTTAATCTAAAGCGGTTCTGGTGGGGCATGGCCCCACCCTACCATTGATTTCAGGGTGTAGGGTGGGGCCATGCCCCACCAAATAGGGTTTGAGTAGGCGCCTTATAGTGATATGCACTAAGAGCATTTTGCGGCCATTGGCGGTGATTGGCTTCCATTCGCGGCTTATTTTATTCTCATCTTTACACGTTAGGGCCGAACAACAGCATTGGGACAAGCTCTGTTACTGGAGTCTGAACAGCCTCTGGGTATTAAGCCGGGTTTGTGCGGCGATCTCTTGGGCAGGCTGACTGCGCAGTTGGCTGAACAGTTCAAGAATCAGTGGCAGATAGGCGGGCTCGTTGCGTTCGCCTCGGTGCTGTGTGTCGGGTTGATCCGGTGAGTCGGTCTCGATCAGCAGGGACTCCAGAGGCAAGGATTTCACCAGATGCCTCAGACGTTTTGCCCGCTCATAGGTTACCGGTCCACCGAAGCTGAGGTAGAACCCCATCTCGATCAGTCGATGGGCCTGTTGCTCACTACCCGAGTAGCTGTGCAGCATGCCGCGCAGGCCCGGGAAGCGTCGCAGGGTATTGATCACCTCCTCCACGGAGCGGCGGGCGTGGATGATCACCGGCAGGTCGTATCGTCCGGCCAGTTCCAGCTGGGCTTCGAACAGCCTTTGCTGGCGCTCGGGCTGGGGATCCTCAATGTAGAAATCGAGTCCGCACTCGCCTACCGCCACCGGCTGTTCAGCGGCCAGCCACTCACTCAGCTGATCGATATGATCATCCTGATGATCGGTCAGAAACATCGGATGCAGACCGTAGCTGGGATGGAGTCCCGGGTGGTCCAGGCAGAGTTGTTTGATTCGCGGCCACCAGGCCGCTTTGATGGCCGGGATGATCTGTTGTGTTACCCCGGCCTGCTCGGCGCGGCTCAGGGCTTGCTGCCGATCGACGTCGAAACTGGCGTCGTCGAAGTGGCTGTGGGCGTCGATCAGCTGCGGGTGAAGACCCATTGATCGTCCTTCGAGAGTTTTTTATTGAACCGATAGCCATCCACATCGAAATCCTTGAGATCCTCCGGGTCGGTGAGTTGATTGTTGATGATGTATCGGCTCATCAGGCCCCTGGCCTTTTTGGCGAATACGCCGATCATGCGATAGCTGCCGTTCTTTCGTTCCTTGAACTGTGGGGTGATGATGCGGCCTTTGATAAGCTTAGGTTTGATCGATTTGAAATATTCGTTGGAAGCCAGGTTGACCAGAATGTCATCCCCCTGGGCCTTCATATCCTTGTTGATCGACTGGGTGATCTGTTCGCCCCAGAAGGCATAGAGGTCCTTACCCTGCTCATTGGGCAGCCTGGTGCCCATCTCCAACCGGTAGGGCTGCATCAGATCGAGGGGTTTCAGCACCCCGTAAAGGCCTGACAGGATGCGCAGATGGCGCTGGGCGAACTCGAACCCCGGTTCGTCCAGGGTCTCGGCATCGAGCCCGGTGTAGACATCCCCCTTCATCGCCAGTGCCGCTTGCTTGGCATTCTTCATATTGAAGGGGGTTTTCCAGTCGTGATAACGATCGAAGTTGAGCTCCGAGAGCTTGATGCTCAGATTCATCAGCTCCGCCAGATCCAGAGCCGAGTAGTTGCGCAGGTTGTCGATCAACGCTTGTGACTGCTTGAGAAAGCGGGGCTTGGTATGGGTTTTGGTGACCGGTGGTGTCTCGTAATCAAGGGTTTTGGCGGGTGAAATAGCAATCAACATCTCTGAATCTCTTTAAGCTGCACGGGTTCCAGTCGGCTGGTGTGGATAACGGCTCAATCATCGCCATACCCTGAGGGAATTACAACCGTTTCTGAGCAGGTTTATTCCTTAATCTTGCCTGCCGCCCATGATAGGCTTCGATCTCTTTCCAGCCGAATGGCTCATACTATGACCCAGAAAAACCAGGATCTGCTCGGGCGACTGCTGCAACTGGCGCAGGATCTGTATGCGGAAACCGCTGAACTCTCGGAAACCGAGAGTGAGCTGCAGCTCTGGTACAACCGGGGTTACGCGGATGGCATGATCCGTCAGATCAGCGATCTGGGTTACGCCAGGCAGGTGACTGAGGCCTTGGGTCCGGTGGGAGAGACAATCAGCGAGGAGCAGCGCTTCCTGCCCTGGGGCAAGGCCTATCGGCACGGCTTCGAGGTGGGTGAGCGCGAGACTATTGAGGTTCTGGGGGAGAAAAACGGGTGAAGATCGTCTCATTTAATACCAACGGCATACGTGCCAGAGAGCACCAACTGACGCAACTCAAGGCCAACTACGATCCGGATGTGATCGGGATTCAGGAGTCCAAGGTACAGGATGCGGATTTCCCGCATGGGATGATCGATGCTCTCGACTACCAGGCGGCCTATCACGGTCAGAAGACCCACTATGGGGTGGCGCTGCTCTCCAAGTTGGCTCCCATGGAGGTTAGCAAGGGATTCCCCGGTGATGAAGAGGATGCGCAGCGGCGTATGATCATCGGCCGCTATCAGTCTCCCAAGGGACAGGAATTCACCCTGCTCAACGGCTATTTTCCCCAGGGTGAGAGCCGTGACCATGAGGTGAAGTTTCCGGCCAAGCGGAAGTTTTACGCCGATCTGCTCGACTACCTGAACAACCAGCACGATCCATCCGAGCCACTGATGGTGATCGGCGACATGAACGTGGCGCCGCTGGATCTGGATATCGGCATCGGGCCCGACAATGCCAAACGCTGGCTGAAGACCGGCAAGTGCAGCTTTCTGCCGGAAGAGCGGGAATGGTTGCAGGCGCTTCTCGATTGGGGGCTGGTGGACAGCTATCGCCAACTCAAACCGCAAGTGGATGACCGCTTCAGCTGGTTCGATTACCGCAGTCGGGGATTCGACCGGGAGCCCAGGCGCGGCTTGCGTATCGACCTGATGCTGGTGACCCAACCTCTGATGGCGTGTTGTACCGACGTGGGAATCGCCTACGACATCCGCGGGATGGAGAAACCCTCTGATCACTGTCCGGTGTGGGCCGAGTTCGACTTCTAGTGCTGACTGTCACGCTGCGATTCTATGAGGAGCTGAACGATTTCTTACCCGGCCCTCTGCGCAAGCGTGACATCAAACGGGAGATCCAGTCCGGGGAGAGTTTGAAGCATCTGATCGAAGCCTTGGGGGTGCCCCATACGGAGGTCGAGGTGGTGCTAGTGAATGGGATCTCGGTGGACCTTGATCAACAACTTCAGGGCGGGGAGAGGATCAGTGTCTATCCCATGTTTGAGTCCCTGGATGTCACCCCTTTACTACGTCTGCGGGAGCAGCCATTAAGAACGCCCAAGTTTGTCACCGATGCCCACCTGGGGAAACTGGCCCGCTATCTGAGGCTGTTGGGCTTCGATACCCTATTCTTCAATGACATCGGCGACCAGAGACTGGTGGAGACTTCAGTCTCTGAGAGACGGATCCTGCTGACCCGGGACCGAGCGCTGCTGATGCGCCGAACGATCACTCATGGCTGCTATGTGCATGCCATCGAGCCCTGGCTGCAGTTGACCGAAGTGGTGGCGCGTTTGGATCTTGTGGATCAGGTTCGGCCTTTCAGTCGCTGCATGGTCTGTAATGGCGCCATCGTCGCCGCACAGAAAGACCTCATCGAGCAACAGCTGCCAGGTCAGGTTATTCGCCAACATGATCAATTCTGGCGTTGTCAGGACTGCCAGAAAATCTATTGGCAGGGCAGTCACTACAGTAAACTGCTGAAAACGATTGCCGGGCTGGTTGTCGGTAACCGTCAGGCTGGCGATGTGTAGTCGTAACAGTCTTGCTGATCCCAGGCACTCGGCAGTGTGACTGCTGTCAAAATTGATATCTCCGAGCGTATATTACTGCAGCAATAATCTGCACTCTCCACGCTTCTACGGCTATTATGTTTGTGGATGCTGGATCTTTAGGGAGTAACAATCATGAACTTCGTGGCCAAGAGTTGGATCCCTTTACTTGTACTCTCATTCACTCTGCTGGCCTGTGGTGGGGATGACGCTAACACCGATAACGATGGCGGAGATACCGCCAGCGCCTCCCTGAACTACAGCGGTGAGACCAAACAGGCTTCGATGACCAGTGAAAATGTCAATCAGCTGGCGACTGCGGCTGCTTCCGGCTCGAAACAGGCGGTCAGCACCGACAGTGTTCCGGTGGTGAGCCAGCGCCCTGATTCACCGCTCAGCCAGGATCAGATCAATCAAGCCATGGCCCGGTTGGTGGGGGAGCTGCTGAGCCGCGGACCTCAGCTGGCGGGGCGGGGTGAAACGGCGGCCAGAACCGAAGATCTTTCCAGTTCAATCTGCAACAGCGGCTCGGTGGAGGTCGATTTCCCGGACTTCAGCCTGGAAGGGGAGTGGCGTATTGTTTTTACTCAATGCAGCCGTGATACCACTTACGACAACGGTAGCTACTCAACCGTATTTCACGGCACGGTGGAAGGGACTTACACCAAGGTCGGTATCGGCTATCGACTCACCCTCAACTACATAAACTTCAGTGTCTCCATCAACAACCCGGGGGGCAGTTACAGCGACACCTTCAACATGCAGATGACCTGTACCGCCGCCAATCAGGACGGTTCGGATGTTAGCTGCGAATACTACTCGGACTACCAGGGCTATGATAACCGGACCTATCGGGTGACTGAAGTCAGCGTCTCTGGCAGCGGATCGTCCGGGTACCTGGTATCGGTGCGGGTCTACGATCCCGAACATGGTTATATCCATGTGACCACTGTAGTGCCCCTGACCTTCGATTGTGAAACAGGACGTCCCAGTGCCGGTCGTATCCAGATCGAGGCCGCCAATGGGGTCACTGCCGTAATCGAATTCATCAGTTGCACTCAGTATGTCGTGACTTTCAATGGGCTGGCTGAGACGTATCGTTGGCCTTAGGGATATGAATGGCACAGGGATAAACTTTTAATTTGTTGAGATAACTGCTTTTCCATTGACTTCGATCTTAATGGCAATGAAAGGCTGGTTACAGTTGATATCTCAGCTGATTTGGATTTGAGAGATGGAAAAGCCTGGTGCATCAAATTATGCGGATCAGCAAAGCACACACCATCAACCTGTCAAATCGGCAGAGAGAGTAGCTCCCCTCTCCCCTTGCGGGAGAGGGGTTGGGGGAGAGGGGGAGTATCCAACAACCCCCGCATCTGAATACACACTCCGAAAACCAAGAACTGTTGGATGAGCGTGGCTTACACTTCAAGACTCAAATGCTTGAAGCTCACCCTCTCCCCAACCCCTCTCCCCTCAAGGGAGAGGGGCTATCTCGGTAGCTGTGAATTCGTGTTCATTGATGGACTGCAGTTCTTAAAAACCAGTTCTAGACAACAGATCCAACCAGGGCACTGCCATCGTCAGTTAGGGCGGTGAGTTTCACCGGTACGATCCGGTTGACCAGTTTGCTGTCGGTCGCTGAGTCGATCTCCACGCGCAGGTAGTTTGGGGTGTATCCAGCGAAACCCCGTTCCACTGAACCCTCTACCAGGATCGGCAGGGTCTTGCCCAGATAATCCTCCAGGGTTTGGCGTTTCATCCTTTCACCAAGCAGATGCAGGGCTTCGCTGCGCTGGCGTTTGAGTTCGCGACTGACCGGGTCGGGCAGACTGGCGGCCTTGGTTCCCTGGCGGGGGGAGTAGGCGAATATGTGGAGATGGCCGAAGCCGATCTCTTCGGCAAACCCCAGGGTTTGTTGCCACTCCGCTTCGCTCTCTCCGGGGAAACCGACAATGATGTCTGTGGTGACATTGAAATCTTCGACGCTTTCCCTGGCCTGGGTGATCAGTGAACGGTACTCATCACTGCGGCAGCGTCTCGCCATACGTCTCAAGACAGTGTCGGCGCCACTCTGCAGGGGCAGATGCAGGTGGGGCATCAGACGGGGGTTTTTAAACAGGTCCCAGAATCCTGCCTGCAGATCCCAGGGTTCGATGGAACCGATGCGCAGGCGGGGGATTTCGGTATCGGCCAGTATTGCTTCAATCAACTGGACCAGATTGGTGTCGATGTCTGCGCCATAGCCGCCGATGTGAACCCCGGTTACCACAACCTCCTGGATACCTTCACCATGCAGGCGATTGATCTCATCGACGATATCGTCGATCGGACGGCTGCGTTCTTCGCCTCTGGCCAGGGTCACGATGCAGAAGGTGCAGCGGTAGCGACAGCCATCCTGTACCTTGATGAAGGCACGTTGGCGTCCCCGCGCCAGGATGCCGCCGACTTCCGCCTCCATGGCGGCTTCCGGCATCAGCTTCAGGTCGAGTTTGTCGCTGACGATCTCCACCAACCGGGCCTTGTCCCGGTTGTCCACCAGCAGATCGACCCCTTCCATCTTCATCGCCTGGTCCGGCTCCAGGGAGGCGTAGCAGCCACTCACCACCAGCCGGGCATTGGGATTCAGCCGGCCGCTGCGACTCATCAGCTTCCTCGATTTACGCACCGCCTCCTGGGTCACCGCGCAGGTGTTCACCACCAGCAGATCCGCCTCTTCGGCCTGACCGGTGATGCGAAAGCCCCGAGCCTGAAATTCCCGGCTCCAGGTTTCGAGCTCCGCCTCGTTGAGACGGCAGCCCAGTGTTTTGAGATGAATGCGCATGATCAACTGGATTCTTTGAACGATGGGCAAAGGTAATGAGGATGCTGGGGTATTGCAACTCCAATCCGTCATAAAAGTTGCTTTGAGACTCGCGTTTTGAGTCTCAGTATCGGTTATAGTTCGGTCATGGAATGGTTTACACAGATATCTTCACCGCTTCAGGTACTGTTGATTCTCGGCCTGTCAGGGCTGCTGTTGCTCGGCTGGGTGCTCTACTGGCTGGCCCGGCTACTCGATACCCAGCAGCGGGAGCAGCAGGTCCGGGTCCACCACCAGCAGCAGCTTCAGGAGCAGTTGCATGAGATGGAGCGGCGTAATGCCAAGGAGCAGAGTGAACTGCGCGAGCTGCTGTCGGAACGGATCGCCAAGGGCATGTTGGCCCAGCAGAGGTTGATTCACGGCATGCAGCAGACCCAGCTTGAGCGCGCGGATAAGCTCAGCCAGCTGCTTGACCGGCGATTTGCCGATATCAAGGAGCATCTGGGGGGTGATGCGGGACGTCTGCGACTGGATCTGCTGGCCCAGTTTGAAAACCTGAAGAAGGTAGTGACCGACAATCTGGCCGACGGCCGCCTGCAGCAGCAGGAGAAGCTTGCCGAGCTGCGGGAGTCGATGACCCGCTCACTGGCTCACCAGCGTGAGGCTTTCGACGAGCGTCAGACCCAGAGCATGAGCAAACAGCATGAGACTCTGCAGTCGGGTATGGGGGAGGTGCGCAAGCAGGTTGCTGAAGCACTGACCCAGCATGCGGACAACCTGGGCAAGCGGGTCGAGGGGCTGACCGAGACCACCGATCAGCGCCTGAAGGAGATCAGTGGCCAGGTCGAGAAGCGTCTCAGCGAGGGCTTCGAGAAGACCACAGAGACTTTCAATCAGGTGCTCACCCATCTGACCCGTATCGACGAGGCGCAGAAGAAGATCACCGAGCTCTCCACCAATGTGGTCTCACTGCAGGAGGTGCTCTCGGACAAACGCTCCAGAGGGGCCTTTGGCGAAGTGCAGTTAAGTGCGCTGGTACGCAATGTGATGCCGGAGAGCGGCTTCTCGCTGCAACATACCCTGAGCAACGGCCGGCGCGCCGACTGTGTGCTGTTTCTGCCCGATCCCACCGGCAATGTGGCGATCGATGCGAAGTTTCCGCTGGAGTCCTATCAGCGGATGCTCGACGACGAGCTGCCCGAGTCGGATCGTAATCAGGCACAGAGGCAGTTCCGCATCGATATCCGCAAGCACATGGAGGATATCGCCTCCCGCTATATCATTCCGGGTGAAACCTCCGACGGTGCGGTGATGTTCATCCCGGCCGAGGCGGTGTTCGCTGAGATCCACGCCCGTTTCCCGGACCTGGTGGAAGAGGCCTTCCGCAAACGGGTCTGGCTGGTCTCGCCAACCACCATGATGGCGATACTGACCACGGCGAGGGCGGTGATGAAAGATGCAGCCACCCGCGAGCAGGTGCATATCATTCAGGACCATCTACGCGCCCTGTCGAAGGATTTCGGCCGCTTCCAGACCCGTATGGACAATCTGGCCCGGCATATCGGACAGGCCCATCAGGATGTCAGTGATGTGAATATCTCCGCACGCAAGATCAGCAACCGCTTCGAAAAGATCGAAAAGGTGGAGCTGGATGAAGAGGAGAGCCCCGACCTGCCGGTATTCCGCAAGGCTTCGTTACCATCGTCTGAGGAAGAGTGAATGATCTTTGTTCGCGCATCAACACAAATCAGATTTGCGAATCAGGCGTTATTGCTGCGGCAGGGTGCATTGCTGAGAGAAAATCACGTTTTTTGCCCTGATTGACGTCCATTGGCAGATTGAATTTTATGGTCTAGATCATTGCGAACCCATTACCATTCAGTCTAACCCGTGCAAGTCTTAAAGCCCCTCTCCCTTTACGGGAGAGGGGTTGGGGAGAGGGTGTACGCGAAGCGTTTCATGAGAGCGAAAGATAAAGCCGCTTTTATCCTTCATTTATTATCATATCGATTCTTGGTGAAATGATGCGGTCCATTCTCCCCCTCTCCCCCGGCCCCTCTCCCGCAAGGGGAGAGGGGAGCTGTTCACCCCGCTGGTTTGACTCGCTGATGATATGTGCCTCTTTCCAGCTTTAACCCCCCTGCTGCACGATGCTTTTCATGTCTTAACTCGCAATCTGCTAGAGAAACTGAAGACAACTCATCCGTTGGCTGCATAATCTTCGTAGTTAACGGAGCAGCTGTGTGTCTATATATAACCATTGTCTGAGGAAGAGTGAATGATCTTTGTTCGCACATCAACACAAATCAGATTTGCGAATCAGGCGTTATTGCTGCGGCAGGGTGCATTGCTGAGAGAAAATCACGTTTTTTGCCCTGATTGACGTCCATTGGCAGATTGAATTTTATGGTCTAGATCATTGCGAACCCATTACCATTCAGTCTAACCCGTGCAAGTCTTAAAGCCCCTCTCCCTTTACGGGAGAGGGGTTGGGGAGAGGGTGTACGCGAAGCGTTTCATGAGAGCGAAAGATAAAGCCGCTTTTATCCTTCATTTATTATCATATCGATTCTTGGTGAAATGATGCGGGCCATTCTCCCCCTCTCCCCCGGCCCCTCTCCCGCAAGGTGAGAGGGGAGCTGTTCACCCCACTGGTTTGACTCGCTGATGATATGTGCCTCTTTCCAGCTTTAACCCCCTGCTGCACGATGCTTTTCATGTCTCAACTCGCAATCTGCTAGAGAAACTGAAGACAACTCATCCGTTGGCTGCATAATCTTCGTAGTTAATGGGGCAGCTGTGTGTCTATATATAGAATTCAGAGTTACTGCTACTTGTTATTGTGCCTCTTTGCTGAAAAACCCTGTTTCGCCCTCCTGGGCGAGTCATTTTTTTACGCCAACAGCAAAGTCACAAAATGAAAGGACGCCCGGCCGTCACGTTCCTGCGCTTCTCGCTCGTGCCGGGACGGGGTTCAGAGGGAGTGGATTCTGAGATTTGAGCCTTTGGGTGTTTTATCCGCGAATGAGCACATGTCTTGCGGTTGATTTTAATACCTGGTCAGGCTCTACTGAAATATCGGCTTCCATTTGCGGTATGGGCATGCAGCGTAAGGTCATAACAATACACAACAACCATTTGCGTTCATTTACGGACTTAAATAAAAACATGCCTCGGTTTATACTTCCTCTGCTGGTTTGTCAGCATCCTGCTTGCGGAAAGGGCTGAGCCCGACAAACGATCTCGATAAATTGAACGATTTCCTTGTGCCTATCTGCAAGCCAGGCCTGTTAACAAGGAGTTCGTTATGATCCAGTCACTCCCGGCGTTGCGTCGCCAGTTTGATTCTGAGCAGAAGCAGTTTCACGAGTTTCCTGCGGATGACCCCCGCTGCCTGCAACCGCTCTCACTTGAGCAGTGTAAGAAGCAGGCCAAGCAACTGGTAAAAGCCCTCAATCAGGGCCAAGCCTGGTCACGAACCGCATCCCACCCCAAGGCCGACAGTCTGCAGGCGGATCAGCTCAAGCTGGCTGATGCTCAACTGATCATAGCCCGTGAGCAGGGCTTTCCATCCTGGCCCAAACTGAAACACCATGTGGAAGCGAGTGAAATGGCCACCCGGGCGATCGAGAGTGGCCGCCCGGATCCCTTGGATGGTCAGCTGCGGACACTGCATATCCGCTGTGGCACCGATGTGATGTACAAGCTGGCTGTGGCGGGCTTCCGTGGTGACTTTCTCTGTTTTGCCGATCCCTATATCCAGGGGCCTGTGCCGGCTGAAACGGACCGGCAAAGGTTCATCGACATTCGCAGTAGCTTCATTGCGAACAGCAACTGGCGTCTGAAACCGCAGGCGGTCAAGGATCTGACCGCCGATTATGATGCCCTGGAACAGATCAGGGATTACCAGCGGGTCTGCTTTTGGTTCGAGCACGATGCCTACGATGTCTTGGTCTTTAGCAAAATCCTGCATTTTTTACGGGATCGATCCAAGCGGCCGGAGCAGATGGCATTCATCTGCGTGGACCACTATCCCGGAGTGGCTCGTTTCAACGGGATCGGGCAGCTGCCGGTCGAAACCATGCCGCTGCTGTGGCAGCAGTTTGCTCCCCTCGAGGAGCAGCATATTGAGTTCGGCGGCCAGTGCTGGGAGGCCTATACCGCCGCAACCCCGGAGGCTCTTAGTCGGATCGTCAATCTGCACTCCCCGGCTTTTCCGCAGATCCTGCCCGCCTTGAAACGGCACATCAAGGAGCTGCCCTGGCGTGTCGACGGTCTGTCGCTCTCAGAACGGCTGACACTGCGGATTCTGCACGAGCAGGGCCCCCAGGATGGGGCAAAACTCTTCTATCATTGGTACACCTCCATCTATGAACCCCTGGCGTTCATGGGTGACAGCAGTTACTGGAAGGTGTTGTCACATCTGGCTGAGGCCAGGCGCCCGGCTATCGAGCTGGTGAGGGGCTCTTCCAAACCGATCGACTGGCAGGTCTCACTGACCGGTTTTGGGCGGAACCTGCTGGCTGGTGAGGCGCACTGGCAATCCCACAATGACTATGACGTCTGGTTCGGCGGGGTGCACAATCGTACCCCTGGAGAGCTCTGGTACTGGGATGAAGAGACCGGTCAGGTCATACAGGCGTAGCGCCGGGTGGTAATATTTCTCTGGTAACTGCCTGAAAACTGATTATGCTTCTGTGGAAGGAATAATAATCCGCAGCGCCAGGATGGAGCGCGTTCACAACAAGAGAATAACTATCGATGGAATTGCTCAATGCCACCGGAATGCAAGCTGGCTATACCATGGGGATGCGCCCGGATGGCCGGGAACTGCTTGTGGTGGCGGTAAAAGGAACCTTCAATATTCCTCCGATCCGTCAACAGGTTACTCGGGCAGAGCTACAGAAGCCTCTGGTAGATGCGGACTGCTTTACCGGCGAACCCGGTTATTCGGCGCCGTTGTATGAAGTGGACTATGCGCCGGTCAAATCCATGTGTGATGTGCTGCTTAACGGCAGCGCTTATGCTCCCGGTGGCAAACCCGCTTCACGGGTCGAAGTTACACTCAGAATTGGTCCTATGTATAAATCCTTCGCGGTTACCGGAAACCGATTCTGGGAGGCAGGGAAACTGGCAATCAGTCCAGGTTATCCGGGGCTGTTCGAGCGCATGCCGATCAGTTATGACACGGCGTTCGGCGGCGTCGATAACTTTCATGAAAACGAGCAGAAGCACAGTGCCTGGATGACCAATCCGGTTGGATGCGGCTATCACAAGCAGTTGTCGCGTGAGTTGGTGGATGGTTCACCGATGCCCAATACTGAAGAGTTGAAGCGTCCAGTTACAATGCCCAACGGCACCTATGCACCAATGGCATTCGGCCCGCTTGGACGGGGATGGGATCCGCGTCGCCAGCTCGCTGGCACCTACGATCAGGCGTGGCTCGATAACAATTTCCCTTTTCTTCCGCCCGATTTCCATGAGGCCTATTATCAGGCCGCACCGGCTGATCAGCAGATTCCTTATTTGCAGGGAGGTGAGCGGGTGTTTCTGGAAAATCTCACGCCAGAGGGACAGACCTCGTTCGATCTGCCACAGATCGAAATACCAGCGGTTTTTTTCTATAAAAACGGTGAACAGAGAGATCTTCGGGCGGTTATCGATACCCTGGTCATCGAACCGGATGAAGGGATCTTCACTATAACCTGGCGGGCTACCATTCCACTCAAGAAAAATCTGTTTGAATTAAGTCAGGTACTGCTCGGTAGAAAACCTCGTGGCTGGTGGCGCGCCCGCAAACTGGGTAAAACCTACTACCCGACACTGGCGCATGCCAAGCATGAAAAACCGATTCAGGCAGCGGGGGAAAGTTGATGGGATTGCCGTTGGCCATAACCGCAACAGGCCTGGTTACCGGTGTCGGAATGAGTGCTCCGGCAACCTGTGCCGCAATTCGCTGTGCGATCGATAATTTTCAGGAGACCGGTTTTATGGATCGCGACGGAGAGTGGATTCTCGGTTGCGAAGTGCCGATGGAAAAGCCCTGGCGGGGAAAAACCAAGTTACTGAAAATGGCAGCTGCGGCCATTGGTGAAGTCATACAGGACAATCCCGGTATCAATTTGGTGGAGACACCGCTGCTGCTCTGTCTCGCAGAGCACAGTCGACCAGGCCGGATTATCGATGATGATGCTCAGTTTTTTCTTGATCTTCAGCAGGAGCTGGGGGTTGAGTTCAGTGATCAGTCACTGGTGATTGCTGCTGGCCATGTATCTGCCGCTGTGGCATTAAAGCACGCCCGGGAAATGATCTTTCAGCAGGGGGTGAAACATGTCTTGGTTGCTTCCAGCGACACAATGTTGGTCTCTCCAACGCTTGACCACTACGAAACACAGGAGCGGTTGTTGACCAGTGAGAATTCCAATGGATTCATACCAGGCGAGGCGGGTGCTGCGATGCTGGTTGAGTCTGGAGAAAAACAGACTCAAGCTGTGCTCAACTGTGACGGTCTTGGGTTTGCCGTGGAGACGGCCCATGTTGATTCAGAAGAGCCTTTGAGGGCTGAAGGGTTAACCGCAGCGATTAAGGCTTCCCTGACTGATGCCGGATGCGAAATGGGGGATCTGGATTTTCGAATCACGGATCTTTCCGGTGAGCAGTACTATTTCAAAGAGGCGAGTTTGGCTCTCAGTCGTACTTTGCGTCAACGCAAGGAGGAGTTCGATATCTGGCATCCTGCTGATTGTGTCGGTGAGGTGGGGTCTTCCCAGGGGTTGATAATGTTGGCTGTATTGAAAGCGGCGTGCGAAAAGGACTATACAAAAGGTTATCGAATGTTTGCTCACATGGGGAATGATGATGGTAAAAGGTCTTCACTCGTTCTGACATGGCGCAACGGGAGGGGGTCCTGATGGCGAATGATGTCTACGCAAACGGGCGTGAATTATCATGTAAAAAGGCGGATGGAAAGTCTATCTGCTCATTTCCCGATGTCTGTTTTACGCCGCCGCAAACACCTGCAACACCGCCCGGAGTGCCAATTCCTTACCCGAATACCGGTATGGCTAAGGATACGACCAAAGGCAGCAAGAAGGTTAAGATCAGCGGTAAGGAGATCATTCTCAAAAACAAATCCCACTTCAAACAATCCTATGGCGATGAAGCGGGGTGCGCACCCAAGAAGGGTGTGATAACAAGCAAAAACCGTGGCAAAGTCTACTTCAACGCCTGGTCCATGGATGTGAAATTCGAGGGTAAAAATGTTGTCAGACATTTTGATTTAACAACTCATAATCATGGCTCAGTTCCAGGAAATACGGTCACTTGGCCATACTTGGACACCATGGCCATGTCGAATCCTGATCACCCTTGCGTGGAAGATCAGATGAAGGAGATGGAGGCCTGTAAGGATTACAAGCCGTATGGTGAAGAAGATGCGTGCGACGGAATAGATATGCCGCCGACCCCGCCAGCTTGTCCCGATGGAATGTCGAAAAAGGATTTCAAGAAGTCTCAGCCCTACAAGGACTATAAATCGCTGCGGCACGCTTTTTATGCAGAGGCCGCCCACGACTCTGCCAAACATGATTGTTTGAACGCGCGCCGTTGTCAGCTCGTCCCCTATAAGCCCATCGGTAATCAGCCTGGTTGTTGCGACTCAAAACGTCAGACAGGTCATCATCTGGTGGAGGCGGCGGCGTGTTTCGATACCGGAAGAGGAGGCAGCGGTTCAGATGCTTTTGTCGACTGTGGTACCTATGATCAGGGTAAAGCACCCAGTATTTGTGCTGAAGGTACGGATCATGGAACAGGCACACATGGCCTGATGCATACATTTCAAAGTGATTCAGCGATCGGTTGTGATGCCGGTGAGGTAACTTGCACCAGTGGTAAAAAAGTACAGGTAGACCACAAAACAAACTACAAGGATGCCAGGGATAGTGGCGTGGATGCAGTCGCAGAAGTTTTTCCGGAGGCCAATTGCAGTAAGGCTTGCTTGACGGCACAGATGGACGCTTATCACAAAGAAGAGTGCAAGATGAAAGATAGTACTGAACTTAAAGCTGTAGCCACGACCACATCCCCTGATGTGGAAGCGGGTCGGGCCTACGTACGTAGAAATAAAGCATAGCCGGCTTTAAGTTTTTCAAGATGGGAGAAAACATGTGAGTGAGCCACTCAAGGATACATACACCTTTCTGACAGGCGCGACGAACGACAAAGAGTTCGTTGTTGTGGCATCGGTTGTAGATGAGTTAGGTGATCGCTCGCCAGCTCAGTTATACCTCTGGCTGGGTGATGACTGGTACGATGTGGATACCTATGGCTGGTCTACAGCAGGATTGTGTGTAGTCAAACAGGAGAAACCAACTGTTGTTTGCGTGAGTAATGCTGGTGATGTGGCGACGGCTGCGACTGGTGGCATTCGGGGCGAAGAGCGTATCGGTGAGGGCGGTGAGACACCCAGACAACTTGGGAGAATTCGCAGTGTAAGAGCCATCGATGGTCTGGCCCATGCGGCGGGTATGGGGCGGCAGGTATACCGACGTGAATCAAATGGTGACTGGCGTGCGATTGACAGTGGTGTGCGACGTCAGAAGAAAGATGGCAATGTTGTGGGTTTTGAAGGTATCGATGGTTTCGATAAAAACGATATTTATGCTGCTGGGTGGAACGGTGAGATCTGGCATTATGACGGTCAGGCCTGGCGTCAGATCGATTCACCCACTGACCAGATCTTGTCCAATTTAGTCTGTGGTGGTGACGGTTATGTTTACGCTTGTGGAAGACGGGGACTGTTGCTGTGCGGACGTGGTGACGAGTGGCGCGTTATTCGTCAGGAGTCTACTATCGAGGATATTTGGGGGCTGGCTTGGTTTAACGACAGCCTTTATCTTGCCACCATGCGAGCTGTCTATCGGTTAAGTGATGAGGTTTTGGAGCTGGTTGATTTTGGAGATGATTTACCGGCCACCTGCCATCATCTCGCTACAGGTGATGGCGTGTTGTGTTCCATTGGTGAAAAGGATGTGATGCTGTTCGATGGTCAGCAGTGGGAGCGTTTGGACTAATCCTGATTGTTCATCACTCTCTCCCAAAAACTGCCCCAGAATCCTTTTTGCTCCTCGATGCGATCCAGGCGTCGCTCGATGGCATTCATTCTGTCGTGGATCTCTGTGTCAAGCTGTAACAACTGACCGGCGGTTGCTGTGTCGTGTTGCTGCAAGACCAGCTGTTCCAGATATTGGGCGATGGACAATCCTTCCCGTTCAGCGCTGGCAACGATCGCGGCTTTCACATCATCCGACATCCCTTCCAGGTGCCAGGGATTGTGCGCCTTTTTCTTTACGCTGGGTTTCGCGTTCTGCTGCGCTGTTTGCGCTTTGGGTCTCTGTTTTTTCACCGTCGGCTTCTTCTTCTGTTTGTGTTTCAGGGTGATCGGTTTCTGTGGCAGAGCTGAGTAGTCCCGTTTCGGGCGCTTAGGGGGTTTGCTGGGTATGCTGGAGGAGGAGCTGGTGTTGTCGGGTGTTGTGTCTGTCATGGTCTTGACTGCGCCGCAGAATCGGTGGTGAAAAATTCCATTCGGTTCCCATTCAATGGCGCTGGGTGAGAGAGGCCATTCCGCCGGGGTTGGCTGAAGTTTAGCGGAAACTGGAGCAGGGGGGCTAAAAAATTATCGCAGGGGTGTCAGATATCCAGGTTCAGGATTCTGCTTTGACTGACCGACTGGCACAGTCGTCACCTCCACAGCAGACCTGAGTGGAGAGAATTTGGATGGCTCAGAGGGTCACAGATGGGTGCTGCCAAATGGCTTTGTTTGGCACCGCTTCCGTGTCCGTTGACTCCTCAGGTGACCAGGTTGATCAGGACGGAAACCATCCAGATTCCGGCGATGGCCAGGATCAGTGTGTCAATGGAGAGAATGTCGCGAATTGGCGTTTTCATGGTGTTACCTCTATTACTGCTATCGGTATACCGGTACTGGGTTGTGTCAGAACCTGTGACTTATTGGGATAAAATCGACGCTGTTGGTTCCCTGTTGCAAAACACCCTGGCGAGCTGTCCTTAGGAGTCCGGGTATCGGCCGTCAATTTCAGCATGACGCTTACCCTCTGTATCGGCAAGGTATAGAACTCATTAATCTCTGGCATTGAAAAATATCAATTGAGCGCTCTTTAGAATTGGCTCAGCCTATGTGGCGCAGATTTTGTGGGGCTTGTCACAGTGGGCATAAGAATTTAAAGTGTGGCAGGGAGTTGGCCAGACAGTCGCTGATTACCGCTTGCGGTAGACAGAGGAAAGTCCGGGCTCCGGCGGGCAGGGTGCCAGGTAACGCCTGGGAGGCGAAAGCCTACGGAGAGTGCCACAGAAAATATACCGCCAGCGGCTCTGCTGCTGGTAAGGGTGAAATGGTGCGGTAAGAGCGCACCGCATCCCTGGCAACAGGGGTGGCAGGGTAAACCCCACCCGGAGCAAGACCAAATAGAGGAACAGGCCGGTCTCTGACTGAGCCAAGTGCGCCCCCACTGTTCCTGGGTAGGTTGCTTGAGGTGTGTGGTGACGCACATCCCAGATGAATGGCTGTCCTTGACAGAACCCGGCTTATCGGCCGACTCCCTCCACTTTACACCACAAGCTCCGTTCCTGGGGCCATATTTCTTAAGATTTTACTTTAGGTTTACTGGGCAGGCTTCTGTATTTCCAGCGGATAATTTTTGCTTTCAATCCGCTTTGCTTGGTGTGTGTAAACCACTGACCCTAAACGAATTTTTACACTATTCACCTTGACAGAAGGTGAGAGTGGGTCCTAATATGGAGAAAGGTGGATTAATGTGGGGAAAAAGGGAAAATAACGCCGGCAGAGGGGCAACGATTTGTTTCGAGGGATTTCATCGCTCAATTTGGATACGAAAGGGCGGCTCGCGATACCAACCCGGTATCGGGAGCAGCTCGTGGACGTGTGCGCCTCCGAATTAGTGATAACCGCCGATATGGATCACTGTCTGCTGATCTATCCCAAACCCACATGGCTTGAAATCGAAAAGAAGCTGGTGGCCATGCCGACCTTCGATGCGGCTGCGCGAAATATGCAGCGTCTCTACATCGGTAGTGCTGCCGAATTGGAGATGGATGGTCAGGGTCGGATTCTGCTGCCTCCGGCATTGCGTAAGTTCGCCGCGCTCGACAAGAAGGTCGCACTGGTCGGTCAGATGAATAAATTTGAGTTATGGGATGAAGAGACCTGGAAGTCCAAGCAGGAGGACTGGCTGAAGAGTGTGGATCTGACAGATCTCAATCTACCGCCAGAGTTCAAGTCTCTTTCAATCTGATGGCTCAGGAGCATCTTTCGGTACTGTTGCAGGCTTCTGTTGAGGCGCTGAAGGTTGAACCGATGGGCATTTATATGGATGCCACATTCGGGCGGGGTGGCCATAGCCGGCTGATCCTCGAGGGATTGGGTGAACATGGGCGATTGATCGGGATCGACAGGGATCCTCAGGCCGTGGCTCATGGTGAGCAATTGTTTGCACATGATAACCGCTTTCGAATGGTACAGGAGAACTTTGCCATGCTTGCGGAGGTCGCTGAACAACAGGGTGTCGCGGGACAGGTGAATGGGATCTTGCTCGATCTCGGGGTCTCCTCACCCCAGTTGGATCAGGCGCAGCGCGGCTTCAGTTTCATCCAGGACGGGCCTTTGGATATGCGCATGGACCCAAGTCGTGGGGTGTCGGCGGCAGAGTGGCTGGTGAAAGCTGAGAGCCGGGAGATTGCTCAGGTGCTGAAAACCTATGGTGAGGAGCGTCATGCCAAGCGCATTGCCCGTGCCATTGTCGAGGCAAGGGTGGAGCAGCCGATTGAGACCACAGCTCGGTTGGCGGAGCTGGTGAGCCAGGCCAATCCTTCTTGGGAGAAAGGTAAGCATCCGGCAACCCGGAGTTTTCAGGCGATCCGCATTTTTATTAATGGTGAACTCGACGCATTGAGGCAGACCCTCGATGGTGTCATTGATGTATTGGCCCCGGGGGGCAGGTTGGTAGTGATCAGTTTTCACTCTTTGGAGGACCGCATCGTCAAGCGGTTCATGAGGGATCAGGCCAAAGGCGACCCATTTCCACCGGGTGTGCCGGTGACTGACGATCAGCGGCAACCCAAATTGCGTCTGGTGGGTAAGGCGATAACTCCTGATGAAGCTGAGACCGGCGCCAATCCAAGGGCGCGCAGTGCGGTATTGCGCGTTGCGGAGCGGTGTCTGTGAGCGTTAGCGGAAAAGTGCTCTTTTCACTGCTGGTGCTGGCAGTGCTGATATCGGCAATCGGGGTTGTCTATAGCAAGTATCTCAGCAGAAAACATTTTGTCGCCTTGCAGGAGTTGCAGGCGGAACAGGAGCGCATTGGTGTTGAGTGGGGCAGGTTGCAGCTTGAGGAGAGCACCCTGGCAACTCACTCGGTGGTTGAACGCAAAGCGCGGGACGGTTTGAAGATGCATCTGCCCGACTTTACCGAAATCGTAGTCATTAAACATTGAATATGGCCAACCGGAAGAAAAAAAAGGCACAGCAGGCGGAGATTATCCGGCAACCGAGCTATCGGGCCCGGCGCTTCACTGTGCTTGCTGTGTTGGCCCTGGCCTATGTCTCGCTGATCTGGCAGTCGGTGGATCGGCAGGTCTTCGAGACCGCTTTTCTTCAGGAGCAGGGGGAGCGCCGTTATCTGCGTACCATGAAGGTCAGCGCCAGTCGGGGCATGATCACCGATCGCAACGGTGAGCCGCTGTCGATCAGTACACCGGTCAAGAGTGTGGTGGCCAATCCACGGGTGGTGAAGAGCGACAACCAGACCATCGGTGCGCTCGCTTCAATTCTCGATCTGAATCCGGATCGTCTGCGTCGTCAGCTCTCCAGTGATCGCAGCTTCGTCTATCTGAAGCGCCGCATCAATCCGGATCAGGCTGAAAAGGTCGCAGCGCTTGAGATCAAGGGGCTGGATCTGCAATCGGAGTATCGTCGCTTCTATCCCAGCGGTGAAGTGATGTCGCACATCGTCGGTTTCACCAACATCGACGACCAGGGCCAGGAGGGGATGGAGTTGGCCTATGACCAGTGGCTCAGTGGTACCCCGGGGGCCAAGCGGGTGATCAAGGATGGCAGTGGTCGGGTGGTCAATCAGGTGGAGAATATCCAGAGCCCCGCTCCAGGTAAGGATCTGACCCTGAGTATCGATCGCAGACTGCAGTTCCTCGCCTATCGGGAACTCAAGGCGGCGGTGGCCAAACATCGCGCCCGATCCGGTTCTGTGGTGATCCTCGATGCGCAGAATGGTGAGATTCTGGCGATGGTCAACAGCCCCGCCTACAATCCCAATGACCTGCAGGATCGACGTTCAAGCAAGCTGCGCAATCGCTCGGTGACCGATGTCTTCGAACCAGGCTCCACCATTAAGCCTTTTGCGGTGGCTGCGGCGATGGAGCAGGGCAAGTTCAGGCCGACCACACCGATCGATGTCTCGCCCGGTTATATGAAGGTGGGTCGCTATCTGGTGCGGGATCATCGTAACTACGGCATGATCGATGTGGCCACGGTGCTGCGTAAATCAAGTAACGTGGGCGCCAGCAAGATTGCCCTGTCGATGCCGCCGGAAAACCTCTGGCAGCTCTATACCAAGCTGGGATTCGGTTCCAGTCCGGAGTCGCTTTTTCCGGGAGAGTCGAGTGGTCGTTTGCCCCATTTTTCCGATTGGTCTTCGTTTGAGCAGGCCACCCTCTCATTTGGTTATGGTCTCTCGGTCACCCCGTTGCAGCTGGCCCGGGCCTATTCGGTGCTGGCCAATGATGGGGAGCGCTTGCCGGTCTCTCTGCTGAAGCAGGATCAGCAACCTGTCGGTGAGCGGGTATTGCGCCAGAGCACCGCAAGAAGTGTGGTTGCGATGCTTGAATCGGTTGTCAGTCGTGACGGATCGGCCCCCCTGGCGGCGGTGCCCGGCTACCGGGTTGCCGGTAAAACCGGGACTGCCAAGAAATCGGTCGCCGGTGGTTATGCGGAAGATAAGTATCTCTCCCTGTTCGTCGGTATGGCTCCGGCCACCCGGCCACGCCTGGTGATGGCGGTGTTCATCGACGAACCCGGCGGCGAGGAGTATTACGGAGGTGCGGTTGCCGGTCCGGTCTTCTCCAAGGTAATGAGCGGTGCTCTGCGGTTGATGAATATCCCGCCGGACAAGCCCTGGCATGACGATAAGCTGATGGCCCGACTCGGAGAGCAGGAATGATGACGGCCAGAGAGATTACTGAGACGCACTGGCTCACCACATTGCTGGCTGGTCTGGCGGATCTGCCGTCGGAGCAGGATCGGCAGATCGGCGGTCTCTGTCTGGACAGTCGCCAACTGGTCGAGGGGGATCTGTTCCTGGCTTGCGCCGGAACCCGCCAGCATGGTCTGGCGTATGCCGAGCAGGCGATCGCCCAGGGTGCTGAAGCGATTGTTTGGGAGCCGGATGGTGGTGAGGGTGATCGGCTGGCCGGAGAGCTGCAAAATTGCGCTCTGCCCTTGATCAAGGTTGCCAATCTTTCCCGCTCTCTCAGTGAGATCGCCGGTCGTTTCTATGACAACCCCAGCCGGGCAATGACCCTCTACGGAATAACCGGTACCAACGGCAAGACCAGCATCTGTCAGCTGCTGGCGCAGGCGCTGGAAAGCGAACACCCCTGTGGCATGGTGGGTACCCTGGGTGCCGGCCTGCCCGGACAGCTGGAAACCACCGGTATGACAACTCCGGATGCGGTGAGTGTGCAGCAGATCCTCTCTCGGCTGTTGGGGCAGGGCGCCAAATCGGTGGCGATGGAGGTCTCCTCTCACGCATTGGACCAGTACCGGGTGGATAGGGTGGCCTTCGATTGCGCCATCTTCACCAACCTCAGTCGCGACCATTTTGACTATCACGGCAGCCTGGAAAACTACAGCAATGCCAAGCGCCGGCTGTTTCAACTGCCTGAGCTCGGTCGTGCGGTAATCAATCTGGATGACCCCTTTGGTCGCCAGCTGGCTGAATCTCTCTGCCAGAAGATGCCTGTGTATGGATACAGCATCGAACCCGACAGCACGCTGCCGGACGGAGTGCAGGGCTGGGTTCGGGCAACCAGTCTACAGGCCACCGGTGAAGGCTTGAGTCTCTCGGTTTCAACCCCGGCGGGAGAGAGCCGCTTGGAGAGTGGCCTGCTGGGGCGTTTCAATGGCGCCAATCTGCTGGCTGTGTTGAGTGTGTTGCTGATCACTGGCTGGCCACTTGAACGGGCGGTTGCGGTTCTGGCGAAGCTCTCCACCGTGCCGGGCCGAATGGAACGCTTTGGTGATTCCGGCAAACCGACCGTGGTGGTCGATTATGCGCATACTCCGGATGCCCTGGAGAAGGCCCTGCAGGCGCTGCGGCTGCACTGCGCAGGTCAATTGATTGTTGTCTTCGGTTGTGGTGGAGACCGGGATCCCGGCAAGCGTCCGATGATGGGTGAGGTGGCGGCAAGCGAAGCTGACCTCTGCTATCTGACCGATGACAATCCACGCAGTGAATCGAGTGCCGAGATCATCAAGCAGATTCTTGCCGGTATGCCCAATGTGGATCAAGTTGAGGTGGAAGCCGACCGGGGTAAGGCGATCCGCCAGGCGGTCTCCGCCGCCAAACCCGGTGACCTGGTGCTGGTGGCAGGCAAGGGGCATGAGGATTATCAGTTGGTGGCTGACCAGGTTTTGCACTTCGATGATCGGGAAGTGGTTCAGGCGGCCCTGGCCGGGTGGCAGGAGGGGGCGATATGAACAGTCTCAGCCTTGCCGAAGTGGCGCTGGAGCTGGAAGCCGTGCATCAGGGAGCCGATCTGCGCTTTCATTCGGTCAGCACCGATACCCGGACGATTCAGCCCGGAGATCTGTTTGTCGCCTTGAGCGGCCCCAATTTCGATGGCCACCGGTTTATCGGTCAGGCGATGGAGAAGGGGGCGGTGGCGGCCATGGTCAGCGAGCTGCAGGCTGGTGAGCTTCCCCAGCTGCAGGTGACCGATACCCGCATCGGCCTGGGACGTCTGGCTGCTTTCTGGCGGGACCGATTTGAGGTGCCAATTGTTGCCGTCACCGGCAGTAACGGTAAAACCACCGTCAAAGAGCTGCTCGCTTCCATTCTTGGAATCCGGGGTAGTGTGCTGGCCACCCAAGGCAACCTGAACAATGAGATCGGACTGCCTTTGACTCTGTTACGGCTGCAGGATGAGCCGTGTGCGGTGATCGAGATGGGCGCCAATCATCCCGGCGAGATCGGATATTTAAGTCAGATCACCCGTCCCGATGTGGCGCTGATCAACAACGCGGGGGCAGCCCACCTTGAAGGCTTTGGGGATCTGACCGGTGTGGCCCATGCCAAGGGTGAGATCCTGAGTGGCTTGAAAGCCACCGGAGTCGGGGTGCTGAATGCGGATGATCGCTTTTTTCCGCTCTGGCGGGAGCTGTGCGGTGAACGTCATATGATCTCCTTCGGTAGCTCGCCCAAGGCGGATGTGCAGAGCGATCTGAGTCAGGCCGGAATGCGCTGGTCGGAACAGGGATTTCAGAATCATATGCAGGTCAGTTATCGGGGTGAGCAGTTTGCGGTGCAGCTCTCACTGGCCGGTCGGCATAACCTGATGAATGCCCTGGCGGCGATCGCTGCAGCATTGGCAATGGAGTGTGACATTGAACAGATCCAGATGGGATTGGCCGGGGTGCAGGCCGTGGCAGGGCGTCTGCGCTTGCACCATACCTCCGCCGGTTATCGGTTGATCGATGACAGCTACAACGCCAATCCGGATTCCGTGGATGCGGCAATCGAGGTGCTGCGCGGCGCCACGGGTACCCGCTATCTGGTACTCGGGGATCTGGCGGAGCTGGGAGATGAAGCCGCCGCCTTGCACGCCGGTATCGGTGAGCGGGCCAGACAGGCTGGGCTGGAGCACCTCTACTCCTTGGGCGAGTTGAGTCGCGGGGCCGTGCAGAGTTTTGGTGATGGAGGGAAAGCCTTTAGCGAACTGGATCAATTGGTGGATGCGTTGCATGCAGCAGCCCGAACCGGTGATGCGGTGCTGGTCAAGGGGTCTCGTAGCGCGGGCATGGACCGGGTGGTTGAGCGTTTGATGTCCGAGGGGAGGGGCTGATTGTGTTGTTATATCTGACTGAGTGGCTGGTGCAATTCGATGGGGGATTCCGGGTATTTCAGTATCTGACCCTGAGAACCATCCTCGGTGTGCTGACCGCTCTGCTGATCTCCCTGGCGCTGGGGCCGATGATGATCCGTCGTTTGAGTTTTCATCAGATCGGCCAGACGGTGCGGGACGATGGTCCGGAGACCCATTTTTCCAAAGCCGGCACACCCACCATGGGTGGCGCTCTGATTCTGGTGGCGATTGCCATTGCCACCCTGCTGTGGGCCGACCTGGACAATCGCTATGTCTGGATCGTACTGATTGTGACCCTGATCTTCGGCCTGATTGGCCTGGTGGATGATTACAAAAAGCTGGTGCTGAATGATCCCAAAGGCCTGGCGGCGCGCTGGAAATACTTCTGGCAGTCGGTGGCCGGTCTGGGTGCTTCGGTGGTCTTCTTTGCCACCGCAACCTCACCGACAGAAACGGCGCTGCTGATCCCCTACCTGAAGGATGTCTCGCTGGACCTGGGGCCAGTGTTCATTCTGTTCAGCTATCTGGTGATCGTCGGTTCATCGAATGCGGTCAATCTGACCGACGGTCTGGATGGCCTGGCGATCCTGCCCACCGTGATGGTCGGGGGAGCGCTGGGGGTTATCGCCTATGCCACCGGCCATGCGGATTTTGCCACCTATCTGAAGATTCCCTATCTCCCCGGGGTGGGGGAGTTGATTGTGTTTTGCGCCGCCCTGGTCGGCGCCGGCCTGGGATTTCTCTGGTTCAACACCTATCCCGCCCAGGTCTTCATGGGGGATGTGGGTGCGCTGGCGCTGGGTGCCGCTCTGGGTGTGGTTGCGGTGGCTGTGCGTCAGGAGATCGTGCTGTTCATCATGGGTGGGGTGTTTGTGATCGAGACTGTCTCGGTGGTGCTGCAGGTGGCCTCATTCAAGTTGACCGGCAAACGCATATTCCGAATGGCGCCACTGCATCACCATTTTGAATTGAAGGGCTGGCCCGAGCCTCGGGTAATCGTTCGTTTCTGGATCATCACCGTCATTCTGGTGCTGGTCGGTTTGGCGAGTTTGAAGATACGTTAATGTCAGAGCAATCGAAACTGCAGGGTAAGACGCTGATTGTGGGTCTGGGTAAGACCGGGCTCTCCTGTGCCCGCTACCTGGCGGCGCAGGGGGTTTCGCTGGCGATGACCGACAGCCGAGAGAACCCCCCGGGGCTGGAGTTACTGAGTCAGGAGTTGCCGGACATGGCGCTGTTTCTGGGCGGTTTCCAGGAAGAGGTGTTTGCGGCGGCCAGTCGATTGGTGGTGAGTCCCGGTGTGGCTCTGGATCAGCCGTTGATTCAGGCGGCCAAGCAGCGTGGTGTTGAAGTGCTGGGGGATGTGGAGCTGTTCGCCAGAGCGACTGAGGCTCCGGTGATCGCGATTACCGGATCAAACGGCAAGAGTACCGTTACCACCCTGCTTGGTGAGATGGCCCGCATGGCGGGTGTGAAGGTTGCGGTGGGCGGCAACCTCGGTGAGCCGGCGCTCGATCTGCTGGATGATGAGGTGGATCTCTATATTCTTGAACTCTCCAGTTTTCAGCTGGAGAGTACCTGGTCGTTGCAGCCCAGGGCGGCGGTGGTGCTGAATGTTTCGGCGGATCATATGGATCGCTATCGGGATCTGCAGGACTACGCAGATACCAAAGCCAAGGTCTACCATCAGGCCGAGGTCTCAGTGGTCAATCGGGACGATCCGGTGGTGGCGGCGATGGTGGATGCGGCTTCGGAGTCGCTGGGTTTTACCCTGCAGGCGCCCCAAGCCATTGACTTCGGTCTGCATGAGCAGGATGGGGTGAGCTGGCTGAGTGAAGGGCATGTGCCGCTGATGCCGGTGAGCGAATTGAGAATTCCCGGTCGCCATAACCAGGCCAATGCCCTCGCGGCTTTGGCTCTGGGCTGTGCCGCCGGTTTCCCTCAGAACGACATGTTGGCTGCCCTGCGCAGCTATACCGGTCTGCCCCATCGCACCCAGTGGGTCGCGGATAAGGCCGGACTTCGCTGGTACAACGACTCAAAAGGCACCAATGTGGGGGCAACCATCTCCGCATTGAATGGATTGCATCCGGATCGGGGAGAGAGCCGCACGGTGCTGATCGCCGGTGGTGACTGCAAGGGTGCGGATTTCAGTGAATTGGTCGATGTGGTGATGAAGACGACCAGAGGTGTGGTGCTGATCGGTCGTGATGCACCGGCCATTCGGTCTGTGTTGGAAGGACGGGTTGAACTGGTCAATGCACAGAGCATGGATGAGGCGGTTGCTTCAGCCTATCACCTGGCGCAACCCGGGGATCGGGTCGTTCTTTCACCGGCTTGTGCCAGTTTCGATATGTTCCGCAATTTTGAACAGCGGGGTGAGGCCTTCATGGCAGCGGTGGAGGCGTTCGAAGCATGAGCAACAGACGACCTCAGGCGATGGATGCCCGTGCTGCCAAACCCCAGGAGCCAACCGTTGACTGGTGGCTGCTGGGGGCCTCGGTGCTGCTGCTCGGTTTTGGTCTGGTGATGGTGGCTTCATCCTCGATGACGGTGGGTGACCGGCTGGCTGGCTCACCCTTCTTCTATGTCTATCGCCACCTGTTTGCCATGTTTCTCGGTTTGATCGGTGCCGCCCTGTTCTTCGGTATCCCCATGGAACAGTGGCGCAAGGCTGGGCCGATGCTGGTCTTTCTCGGCATGTTCCTGCTGCTCATCGTGCTGATTCCCGGGGTCGGCAAGACGGTCAACGGCGCAACCCGGTGGGTACCCCTGGGCATCTTCAATCTGCAGAGCTCCGAGTTCATGAAGCTCTTCATGGTGCTCTATATCGCGGGCTATCTGGTGCGTCGTCAGGATGAGGTCGCCCGCTCGTTCTGGGGCTTTGCCAAACCGATGCTGCTGCTGGTCATCACCAGCGCGATGATTCTGCTGCAGCCCGATTTCGGCACCACGGTGGTGCTGTTTGCCACTGCACTGGGAATGCTGTTTCTAGGCGGCGTGGTGCTCTATCAGTTTGTCACCCTGATTCTGTTCTCCATGGTGGCCGGTTTTGCGCTGATCTTTTTCACCCCCTATCGCTGGCAGCGCTTTACTACCTTTCTCAATCCCTGGGATGACCCTTTCAATACCGACTTTCAGCTCTCCCAGGCGCTGATCGCCTTCGGCCGGGGCGAGTTCACCGGGGTGGGGCTGGGTAACGGCATCCAGAAACAGTTCTATCTGCCGGAGGCGCATACCGATTTCATTATGGCCGTGGTGGGCGAGGAGTTCGGTCTGCTCGGTACCCTAGGGATCATTCTGCTGTTTGCCTTTATCACCTGGCGCGCGTTTCAGATCGGTGTCAGGGCGGAAGCGGCGGGGCAGCGATTCTCTACCTATACCGCCTATGGGCTGGGGCTGTGGCTCGGTATGCAGGCGTTTATCAATATCGGCGTCAATGTCGGCATGTTGCCGACCAAGGGTCTGACCCTGCCGTTCATGAGCTACGGGGGTAACAGCATCATCGTCGCCTGCCTGATGATCGCCCTGTTGCTGCGCATCGACTACGAGTCCCGCAAATCGCCAGACCGCGAAAGGCAAGGGAGGCGATCATGGAGCCTCATGTGATGGTCATGGCCGGTGGCACCGGCGGGCACCTGTTTCCCGCACTGGCGGTTGCCCAGTGGCTGCAGAATCATAACTGCCGGATCACCTGGCTCGGCAGCAGTGGCGGCATGGAGAATCGCCTGATACCGGAGTATGGCTTTCCGATCCGCACCCTGGAGGTGAAGGGGTTGCGCGGTAGCGGACTGAAGCGTCGCATCATGGCGCCCTGGGTGGTCAGTCGCTCACTGCTGCAGGCCTATCGCCTGCTGCGTCAGGTGCAACCCAATCTGGTACTGGGCATGGGTGGCTTCGTCACCGGGCCTGGCGGGGTTGCTGCCAGGCTGATGAAGATTCCGCTGGTGATTCAGGAGCAGAATGCCATCCCCGGTTTAACCAACCGGATTCTGGCCCGCTTCGCCAATAAAGTGTTCGAGGCCTTTCCCGGCAGTTTCGGTGCCGAGGCCCAGGCTGAGACAGTGGGTAATCCTGTGCGTCAGGAGATCGTCGATCTACTCCCACCGGAAGTCCGTTTCAGCCAGCGCAGCGGAGCGATTCGATTGCTTGTGCTGGGTGGATCTCTGGGTGCCCGGGCGCTCAATCAGACCCTGCCCGAGGCATTGGCTCTGCTCAGCCGGGAGGAGCGTCCTCTGGTCCGGCATCAGGCCGGTGAGAAGCTGCTGCAGGAGACCATCGAGTCCTATCGTCAGCAGGGTGTGGAGGCGGAGATCAAGGCGTTTGAGAAGGATATGGCGGAAGCCTATGGCTGGGCCGATCTGGTGCTCTGCCGGGCGGGCGCCCTGACCGTCACCGAATTGGCCACGGCCGGCCTGGGATCGATTCTTGTGCCCTATCCTCATGCGGTGGATGACCATCAGACCCATAACGCACAGTTTCTGGTTGAGGCCGGTAGTGCACAGCTGGTACAGCAGACCGATCTCAATCCCACCGATCTGGCCGGCCGTTTGAAGGCCCTGTGTGCCAGTCGGGAGTCATTGTTGCAGATGGCCAAGGCGGCCCGTGAACAGTCCCGCGCCGATGCTGCGGCCAACCTGGGGCGCTTTTGCCTGGAGACCATTGGATCATGAATGAGCAACTGCGAAGCCGCCACAATCCGAACAGCATGGGCCGCATGCGACGGATCCATTTTGTCGGCATCGGCGGTGCGGGCATGAGTGGTATCGCCGAGGTGATGATCAATCTGGGGTATCAGGTATCGGGTTCGGATCAGCGCGAGAGCCGGGTCACCGCGCGACTTGTGGCGCTGGGCGCCAAGGTCTATCTGGGGCATCAGGCTGAGCATGTCGAAGGTGTGGATGCGGTGGTCATCTCAAGTGCCGTGAAAGAGCAGAATCCGGAAGTGGTGGCCGCCCGCCAGGATCGGATTCCGGTGGTTCCAAGGGCCGAGATGCTGGCCGAGATCATGCGTTTCCAATATGGCATCGCGGTTGCGGGTACCCATGGGAAAACCACCACCACCAGTCTGGTGGCCAGTGTGTTGGCCGAGGCCGGGCTCGATCCGACTTTTGTGATCGGCGGACTGTTGAACAGTGCCGGCGCCAATGCCCGTTTGGGTGAAGGTGAGTATCTGGTGGCTGAGGCGGATGAGAGTGATGCCTCGTTCCTCTATCTGCAGCCGATGCTGGCGGTTGTGACCAACATCGATGCGGACCACATGTCCACCTACGGGGGTGATTTCAACCGCCTGCGGGGCACCTTCCTGGAGTTTCTCCACCATCTGCCTTTCTATGGTCAGGCGGTGATGTGCATCGATGATCCGGTGGTCATGGAAATGCTGCCGGAGGTGACCCGTCCGATCACGACTTACGGCTTCAGCTCTGATGCGGATGTGCAGGCAACCGATGTCCACAGCGAAGGGCTGCAGACCCATTTCAGACTGCACGTCAAAGCCCAGCAGCTGAGCTTTGAAGTAACCCTGAATCTGCCGGGTCGACACAATGTGCTGAATGCCCTGGCCGCTGCCTGTGTGGCGCTTGAGCTCCACACAGATCCCCGTCACATCCAGTCTGCGCTGAAGAAGTTTGCCGGTATCGGCCGACGTTTTCAGACCCGTGGCGACTGCCAGATGGATGGTATGCATGTGATGTTGGTGGATGACTACGCCCACCACCCACGGGAGATACAAGCGACCCTGGAAGCGGTACGTGACGGATGGCCGGAGCGGCGGCTGGTGGTCGCCTTTCAACCCCATCGCTATACCCGGACCCAGGAGCAGTTCGAGGATTTTGTTCAGGTACTTTCCAGATCGGATCTGTTGATCCTGACCGAGGTCTATGCGGCGGGAGAGGAGACAATTCAGGGTGCCACCGGACGTGATCTGAGTCGGGCGATCCGGGTGCGCGGCCAGGTCGATCCGATCTTCATGGAGCCCGTGACTGAGTTGCCTGAGCTGTTGCGCGGGCTGCTTCAGGATGGGGATATCGTGCTGACAATCGGGGCAGGCAGTATCGGCGCAATTGCGGCGGAATTGCCCACACAACTATGTGAGGAGGCCCAGTGATGGCGCAGATCTTTGATATGAGACGGTTGCATCAAGGGTGCGGAGAGTCGTTGCAGAGCGAGTTGCTTGTCATGGCAAAAGCGGGCAGGCAACAGAGCTCAATCAACCGGGAAGCGCAGAAGCAGCGCTTGAAGAGTGCTCATCAGATGCAGAAACGGGAGAGGTTCTGGGGATGATGCCGGTGATGAAGTCACAACCACTACGCGGTGAGATGCGATTGGACGAACCTCTGTCCAAGCATACCACCTGGCGTGTGGGTGGACCGGCGAAACACTTTTATCGGCCGGCTGACCGGGATGATCTGGTGAATTTTCTGAGTCAGCTGGATGAAGAGGAACCACTCTTCTGGCTCGGGCTGGGGAGCAATCTACTGGTCAGGGATGGCGGTTTCGACGGTACCGTGATCGCCACTCAGGGCTCCTTGAAGGATTGTACTCTGGTGGATGATCAGCGGATCTATGCCGAGGCCGGTGTCTCCTGTGCGAAGGTTGCCAGAGTCGCTGCCAGAGCCGGACGCTGCGGAGTTGAATTTCTGGCCGGTATTCCCGGCACCCTGGGGGGCGCCCTGGCGATGAATGCGGGTGCTTTCGGTGGCGAAACCTGGCAGCGGGTGAAGCAGGTCGAGACCATCGATCGTTACGGTGTGGTTCGGCAAAGAGAGACCACCGACTTCCAGGTTGGTTATCGCCATGTGAGCAGACCCGAAGGTGAGTGGTTTCTCTCCGCGCAACTCTCCCTCTTGGCAGGGGATGCGGAGGCGGCCCAGCAGAAGATCAAAGCACTGCTGGCAAAACGTTCGGCCACCCAGCCCACTACCCAGCCCAGCTGTGGTTCGGTGTTCCGCAATCCGCCTGGAGACCATGCAGCGAGGTTGATCGAGTCTATTGGATTGAAAGGCCGTCAGTTGGGTGGTGCCCAGGTGTCGGAAAAGCATGCCAATTTCATCGTCAATACGGGAGACGCCACCGCCGCGGATATCGAAACTTTGATCGAGACGGTGCAGCGCGAAGTGAAAGCGGCGACCGGGATCGATCTGATCACTGAAGTCCACCGCTTAGGAGGGCCGAAGTAGATGTCTGTTTCAGCTGACAGCTTTGGCAAGGTGGCGGTGTTGATGGGAGGCCGTTCCGCGGAGCGTGAGATCTCGCTGAAGAGTGGTAACGCGGTTCTCTCAGCACTGCTGCGCCGCGATGTCGATGCGGTGGGCATCGATACTGGTGACGGGGTGCTCAATCAGCTCGACGGGGCAGGCTTTGATCGGGCCTTCATCATCCTCCACGGACGAGGCGGCGAGGACGGCACCGTACAGGGTGCCCTGCAGACTCTGGGTCTGCCCTATACCGGCAGTGGTGTGCTTGGATCGTCGTTGGCGATGGAGAAGCACCGCACCAAGACGTTGTGGCGGGGATTGTCACTGCCCACACCTGAAGCGGTGTTACTCGAGACGGCGGAGGACCTAAACCAGGCCGATGCGCTGGGTTATCCGTTGATCATCAAACCCAGCGCCGAGGGTTCGAGTATCGGTATGAGCAAAGTCGAAAACCGTGAGCAGCTGCAGCAGGCCTGGCAGACCGCCCGGGAGTATGACAGCCGGGTTCTGGCGGAACGCTGGGTGGTTGGCGAGGAGTATACCGCGGGGTTTGTGCAGGGGCAGATGCTGCCGCTGATCCGCCTTGAGACACCCCACCAGTTTTACGACTATCAGGCCAAGTACAGTGTGGACACCACCCGTTACCACTGTCCCTGTGGTCTGCCCGAGACGGAGGAAGCGCTACTTCTAACACTCTGCCGGAAGGCCTACGAAGCGGTGGGGGTCAGTGGTTGGGGGCGAGTCGACCTGATGCTCGATGAGGAGCGGCAGCCCTGGCTGATCGAAGTCAACACGGTACCGGGAATGACCGACCACAGTCTGGTGCCGATGGCGGCGAAGGTGGTCGGGATCGATTTTGACGAGCTGGTGATGCGGATTCTGCAAACCAGTCTTGATCAGCAGGTGGGGTCATGAGTAACCGACGTCGTACTGCAAAACAGCAGCAGAAACCGCTGCTCCCTGAGAACAGTCTGCTGTGGCTGAAGCTGGCGCTAATGAGCCTGGTATTGATCTCCGCCCTTTATTGGATGGGCCATATGCTGGCTGATCCCGCCGTAATGCCGGTTCGTACCGTGGGTGTTGATGGTGAGATGCGTTTTGTTAAGCGGGAGCGCCTGGAGCAGGTTGTTGCCGAAGCGGTCAACGGCAGCTTTTTCAGTGTTGACCTGAAACGGATGCGGCAACAGATCGAAGCCATGCCCTGGGTAAAGCAGGCCAGCATACGGCGGGTCTGGCCCGACAAGCTGAGGGTGCATGTAAAGGAACATCAGCCACTCGCCTACTGGGGTGAAGAGGCGATAGTCAGTCAGTTGGCCGAGGTGTTTGAGCCGGAAAAGCTGCCGCAGCTGCCGGGGCTGGTGACCCTGGTTGGCGATGCTCAACAGGCGAAGACCATTACCCGGGAGTATCAGCGCATGCAGACCCTGCTCGATACCGCGGGTTTGAGTCTGACCCGGATCTGGGTGGATGCGCGACAGGCGTGGCGGATCGAAACCGAGCGTGGCCTGTTACTTCAGCTGGGGCGGCGGGATGTGATGCAGAGACTGACCCGCTTTGTGCGTCTCTATCCCGATCTGATGGCGCAACCTGATCGTCAGCTGGTGAGTGTTGATTTGAGATATACCAATGGCTTTTCCGTGCAGTGGCGGACGAGTGAGGAAGCGACTGCCGAGGCTGGCCAGGCGTTGGGTTTTTATAGGGATGGCGCTCGGATGAGCCGCGCAGATTCCGAAAATAATTTGAGGAAAACGGGCAAAAGTCCCGGGTAGATGCATGACTAAACGAAGTGAGAAAAACCTGATCATCGGGCTCGATATCGGTACCTCGAAGGTGGTGGCCATTGTTGGCGAGATCAAAGCGGATAATGGCATTGAGATTATCGGTATCGGTTCCCACCCTTCACGCGGATTGAAGAAAGGGGTGGTGGTGAATATCGAGTCCACCGTGCAGTCGATTCAGCGTGCGGTTGAAGAGGCGGAGCTGATGGCGGGTTGTGAGATCCATTCGGTCTACGCCGGGATTGCCGGCAGCCACATCCGCAGTCTCAACTCCCACGGCATTGTCGCCATCAAGGACAAAGAGGTGAGTCAGAGCGATGTCGAACGGGTGATCGATGCCGCCCGGGCAGTTGCCATCCCGGCTGACCAGAAGATTCTGCACATCCTGCCCCAGGAGTTCATCATCGATGAGCAGGAAGGCATTCGCGATCCGGTGGGTATGTCAGGGGTTCGTCTCGAAGCCCGGGTTCATATGGTCACCGGCGCGGTGAGTGCGGCTCAGAACATTGTTAAGTGCGTGCGTCGCTGCGGGCTGGATGTGGATGACCTGATTCTGGAGCAGCTGGCCTCCAGCTATTCCGTGTTGAGCGACGACGAAAAAGAGCTGGGTGTCTGCCTGGTGGACATCGGCGGCGGTACTACCGATATCGCGGTTTTTACCGGTGGTTCGATCCGCCATACCGCGGTGATTCCCATCGCCGGGGATCAGGTGACCAACGATATCGCGGTCGCCCTGCGTACCCCGACCCAGCATGCGGAAGAGATCAAGATCAAATATGCCTGCGCATTGACCCAACTGGCGACCAGCGATGAGACCATCGAGGTGCCCAGTATCGGCGAGCGGCCGCCGCGCAGGCTCTCCCGTCAGACCCTGGCGGAGGTGGTCGAGCCACGTTACGAAGAGCTGATGACGCTGATTCAGGCGGAGTTGAGACGAAGTGGTTTTGAAGATGTGATTGCCGGTGGCGTGGTGCTTACCGGTGGCAGTTCGAAGATCGAGGGAGTTATCGATCTGGCGGAAGAGGTATTTCATATGCCGGTGCGATTAGGTGTGCCCCAGTATGTCAGCGGTCTGGCTGACGTGGTGCGCAATCCGATCTATTCCACTGGAGTGGGATTGTTACTGTTCGGTCAACGTAATCGCGCCCAGGGTGGGCGGGAGTTGGCCAATGATGGTGGCCTGAAAGCGATATGGGATCGAATGAAGCATTGGTTTCAGGGCAATTTTTAAATTTTTTTGACATCTGTTAGGCGCGACAGACGCGGAGGTAGATCATGTTCGAATTAATGGATACACACAGTCAGAATGCTGTGATCAAAGTAATCGGTGTCGGCGGAGGCGGCGGCAACGCGGTCAATCATATGCTGACCGGCGAGATTGAAGGAGTCGACTTCATCTGTGCCAACACCGATGCCCAGGCGTTACGTCACAGTGAGGTACGGACCCTGTTGCAGCTCGGTTCCGATATCACCAAGGGGTTGGGCGCGGGCGCCAATCCTGAGATCGGCCGTCAGGCCGCACTTGAGGATCGTGACCGTATCGAAGAGGCGCTCGACGGGGCGGATATGATCTTCATCACTGCCGGTATGGGTGGTGGAACCGGTACCGGCGCCGCTCCTGTGGTGGCGCAGGTCGCCAAGGATCTGGGTATTCTGACCGTGGCGGTGGTCACCAAACCGTTTGGTTTTGAGGGGGGCAAACGGATGAGGATTGCCGAACAGGGCATGGAAGACCTGGGAAAACATGTGGATTCCCTGATCACCATCCCCAATGAGAAGCTGTTGGCGGTGCTCGGCAAGGAGATGAGTCTGCTGAATGCCTTCAAATCGGCCAATGATGTGCTGCTGCATGCGGTTCAGGGCATCGCCGAGCTGATTACCCGACCCGGTCTGATCAATGTGGACTTTGCCGACGTCAAAACCGTGATGTCGGAAATGGGTGCTGCAATGATGGGCTCCGGTGAGGCAAACGGTGATAATCGGGCCCGTGAAGCGGCTGAGCGGGCGATCCGCAGTCCGCTGCTGGAGGATGTCAATCTGGCCGGCGCCAAGGGTATTCTGGTGAACATCACGGCCGGACTCAATCTGGCAATCGGTGAGTTTGACGAAGTCGGCACCACCGTGCGTGAATTTGCCGATGACGATGCCACCGTGGTGGTTGGTACCGTCATCGATCCCGATATGCAGAACGATATGCGGGTCACCGTGGTGGCTACCGGACTGGGTGAACGGCCCAAGGCGGAGCTGCCGAAACCGACCAAAGTCGAGGATCTGCCGCCGGTGAAACTGGTCGATAGCCAGGAACCACAGCAGGTTCCGGAGGATTATCGGGAACTGGATCGCCCCACAGTGTTGCGAAATAGCAACAGTGACCGCAGTGCTGCAGTGACGACAGCGGATGGCAACCTGGATTACCTGGATATACCAGCTTTTTTACGTCGCCAGGCAGATTAATGTAGAATTCCCAGTTACAATGTGATTACAAGTTTTGTATGCTTGTTACAACAATGCTGGGAATATAACTGTTTTTACAGATGGACCAGCTGTGATAGCATGCGCGCCTTTTGTGGTGCCAATGGCCATTATCAGTATGGGAGCTGCGAGTCGATGATTTGGCAACGTACGTTGAAGAACGTGATACGCGCTACCGGTGTGGGACTTCACACCGGTGAGAAGGTCTACCTGACCCTGCGGCCGGCCGCTCCGGATACGGGAATCATTTTCAGACGGGTCGATCTCGATCCGCCGGTTGAGATTCGCGCCTGTGCGGAAAATGTCGGGGATACTCGGCTTTCCAGTACTCTGGTACAGGATGGGGTGCGGGTCTCTACTGTCGAGCATCTGCTCTCTGCGCTGGCAGGGCTGGGTATCGACAACGCCTATGTGGATGTGAGTGCTGCGGAAGTACCGATCATGGACGGCAGTGCCGGTCCCTTCGTGTTTCTGTTGCAGTCCGCTGGGGTTGAAGAGCAGAACAAGGCCAAGCGGTTTATTCGTATCAAGCGTAAAGTTGAAGTGGTTGAGGGTGACAAACGCGCCAGTTTCGAGCCCTTTGATGGTTTCAAGGTCTCTTTTTCCATAGATTTTGACCACCCTGCCTTCAAGGAACGTTCTCAATTCGCCACGATTGATTTCTCATCTACCTCTTTTGTCAGAGAGGTCAGTCGGGCGAGAACCTTCGGCTTTTTGCGTGATATCGAGATGTTACGGCAGAAAGAGCTGGCACTCGGCGGCAGTCTCGACAATGCGGTGGTGGTCGATGACTACCGGGTCATGAATGTGGACGGGCTGCGCTACGAAGATGAGTTCGTCAAGCACAAAATCCTCGATGCCATCGGTGACCTCTATCTGCTGGGCCACAGTCTGGTTGGCGCCTTCAGTGGGCACAAATCGGGACATGCCTTGAACAACCGGCTGCTGCTTGAGCTGATCAGTCAGGAGGATGCCTGGGAGGAGATTACCTTCGATGAACCGGAGGATGCGCCGATCTCTTACATGCAGCCTGCTCACCTGACGGTCACTTAAGGCCTGTTACTACACGCTTCGAATCGCCCCCCGGCTTCAGCCAGGGGGGTATCTTTCACTTACCTGTCTCGCCATGCCGGCTTAATTTCAGCAGCGCCTCACTGAGGTCCGGATCACGGATTGTGGCAGCGGTTTGACGTAATATTTCGCCGTTATGTTTGCTCAAGGACAGGGTTTTATGCTTCAGGGAAGAGGATTTTTTTCCAGCTTCTAGCAGGATACGGGTGCGTATCCGCTCAACCCCCAAACCGTGCTGCTGCAGTTGCTGAAGCAACTGGGGAACGGCGTAGCGCAGCCGGCTGGCCCACACCGGGGAAGAGACGAACAGACTGAGCACACCCGCCTGCAGAACCGTGGCCTTCAATTGCTGATCCAGGGGTGCCGACAGGTTGGACCTGACTATCGTGCAGAGTGCTTCATAGTCTGCCAGTTTTTTGCCCAGTTTTGCCGGGGTCGAGTTGTTGCCAACAATGTTCCTGACCGATTTCATAGCGCGAGCTTAGAGCAGATTTAAAGAAAAAACATCACATTTTGCCCGGAAAGTGGTAAAGTTCGAGAGTTTTTGACCGAAGAAATGTAGTAACAAGGTCAGTTCTTTAAGTATTATTTGTTATGAAAATCATATACTTACGCGGTGCTGTACAAGATTACGATCTCGCCTCCAGATGGCTGATGCCGGGGGTTTTCCTGCTATTGGGGCTGTTGTTTGGTGTGGCCATGCTCTGGACCGGCTACCAAATGGGGGTCAGTGATACTGAGTTCCCTGAGCATCAGCTGGTCACCAGTCTGGAGAACAGTTTTGCCAACGAGCGGCAGACTCTGGAGGATATGAAAATTGATACTCAGAGCGGTATCGATGCCCTGGCAATTCGGGTTGGTCAGATTCAGTCCCAGTTGTTGCGCCTCGATGCATTGGGTGAGCGGCTGGTCACCATTGGCGGACTCGATAAAGGGGAGTTCAGTTTCGAAGCTGTACCGGCCCTTGGTGGTCCGAATGGGATCTCATCCCTGAGTGAAGCCTCCGCGCTGCCGGACCTGTTGCACGAGATGGAGCAGCTTGAGGCGATGATCGAGCATCGTCATCAGCAACTCAATCTGGTGGAAGACCTGATCATGAACTCAAATCTGGAAAATTCGGTTCATCCGGCCGGTCGTCCAGTGAAAAAGGGTTGGATCTCATCCTACTTCGGTATGCGCAACGATCCGTTTACCGGGAAACGCACCATGCATAAAGGCATGGATTTCGCTGGCAAGTCGGGCTCCGATGTGGTCGCTGTAGCCGCCGGTGTGGTGACCTGGGCTGATGAGCGCTACGGTTATGGTAATCTGGTTGAGATCAACCATGGCAAAGGCTACATCACCCGCTACGGGCATAATGCCGAGATCCTGGTTGAGATTGGAGACCGGGTAAAACAGGGAGAGGTGGTTGCCAAAATGGGTTCTACTGGCCGCTCCACAGGACCTCATGTCCATTTCGAGGTGGTACGTAACGGTAAGATCGTCGACCCCACGAAATATATCCTGTCGAAACGCGATAAGGGCTGAAGATCCGTTTGCTCGATTTCCGCTGTCGACATCCACTGATGTCACATTCTGCTCCTGCTTAAGACTTTTGCTGGCTGCAATCCTCATTATCGCTGGGTTGTTAGTCGGCGGTGGTTGAATTTGTGAGCGCCAATCCCCACATAGGGTGCGCAGGCTGAACGCGATCCAGCCTGGGATGATCAGCTTATCCTTCTGCATCGCTACGGCATGCTGTATGATCGCAAACATTTCGCATTCTCACGGAAACCAGGATTCATGGTTAGTAAAATCTTCACAAAGATCTTTGGCAGCCGTAATGACCGGCTGGTAAAACGAATGACAAAAACGGTCGCCCAGATCACCAATCTGGAGTCCGAAATCGAACAACTCTCAGACGATGCCTTGAAGCAGAAGACGGTGGATTTCCGTGCACGGTTGGATGCGGGTGAGGGCCTGGACAGTCTGATGCAGGAAGCCTTCGCCGTAGTTCGCGAAGCCGGGCGGCGGACCATGCAGATGCGCCATTTCGATGTGCAGATGATCGGCGGTATGGTGCTCCACCAGGGCAAGATTGCCGAGATGCGCACCGGTGAGGGTAAAACCCTGGTAGCGACCCTGGCCGCCTATCTCAACGCCCTGCCGGCAAAAGGGGTTCACGTGGTTACGGTGAACGACTATCTGGCTCGTCGAGATGCGGCCTGGATGGGACGCATCTACCACTTTCTGGGTCTCAGCACCGGGGTGATCAACTCATCCGGCGGTGCCGGACCGGATAGCTCCTCCTATCTCTACGAACCTGAATACGACGGCGCCAAGGGTGGTTTTCCGCATCTGCGCGCGGTCTCCCGTAAGGAGGCCTATGCTGCCGACATCACCTATGGCACCAACAATGAATATGGCTTTGACTATCTGCGCGATAACATGGCCTTCAGCAGTGACCAGCGGGTACAGCGTCCGCCATTTTTCGCCATCGTCGACGAGGTCGATTCGATCCTCATCGATGAGGCCCGTACGCCACTGATCATCTCCGGGCCGACAGACGACTCCTCCGAACTCTACATGGCTGTGAATAAGATCATTCCAAGTCTGACCCGCCAGGATCCAATCACCAATGAGGAGGGCAAGCCCGACTTCGGACCAGGTGACTACTCGGTGGATGAGAAGGCCAAGCAGGTCTACTTCAGTGAAGAGGGACACCAGCATGTGGAGGAGATGCTGACCGAGGCCGGTCTGCTGGAGGAAGGCGCCAGCCTCTACGACAGCGCCAACATCATCCTCATGCATCATGCCAACGCGGCATTGCGTGCCCACGCCCTGTTTCAGCGCAATGTGGACTACATCGTCAAGGATGGCGAGATCGTCATCGTTGACGAATTCACCGGTCGTACCATGCCTGGACGTCGCTGGTCGGATGGACAGCATCAGGCAGTGGAAGCCAAAGAGGGGGTGGAGATTCAGAAAGAGAATCAGACCCTGGCTTCGATCACCTTCCAGAACTACTTCCGGCTGTATGACAAACTCTCCGGCATGACCGGTACAGCGGATACCGAGGCGTTTGAATTTCAACAGATCTACGGTCTCGAAGTGGTGGTTATACCGACCAATCAGCCGATGGTGCGGGATGATATGGGGGATCTTGTCTACCTTACCCCGGAAGAGAAATACGATGCGATCCTGGAAGATGTCCAGGATTGTGTGAAGCGGGGCCAGCCGGTGTTGGTCGGTACCGCTTCCATCGAGACCTCCGAACTGGTCTCCGGGTTGCTGGATAAGGCCAAGGTGCCGCACAAGGTGCTGAACGCCAAACACCATGAGCAGGAGGCGATGATCGTAGCCCAGGCGGGACGCCCGGGGGCTGTTACCATCGCCACCAACATGGCGGGTCGTGGAACCGATATCGTACTCGGCGGTAACCTGGAAACCGAGCTGGAAACCCTGGGTGAGAATCCCGGATCCACCAGCGTGGATGACTATACGGAGCAGTGGAAAAAGATCCACAAACAGGTACTGGAAGCGGGTGGGCTGCATGTGATCGGTACCGAACGTCATGAGTCACGCCGTATCGACAACCAGTTGCGTGGACGCTCCGGCCGTCAGGGCGATCCGGGCTCGAGCCGTTTCTACCTCTCATTGCAGGATAACCTGATGCGGATCTTCGCCTCCGACAAAGTGGGCGGACTGATGCAGAAGATGGGGATGGAGAAAGGCGAGGCGATCGAACATCCCTGGGTCTCCCGCGCGATCGAGAATGCCCAGCGTAAGGTGGAGGGACGCAACTTCGATATCCGTAAACAGCTGCTTGAATACGATGACGTGGCCAACGATCAACGTAAGGTGGTGTATGAGCAGCGTAACGATCTGATGGATACCTCTGACGTCTCCAACTCCATTAATGCACTACGTGGAGATGTCCTGGATGAAGTCTTTCATGCCCATATTCCCCGTGACTCCATTGAAGAACAGTGGGATGTTCCGGGGTTGAGTGAAGCCTTGGCGGAAACATTCAGTGGTGAATGGCCGATCCAGCAGTGGCTTGACGATGACAGCGATCTGCATGAAGAGACCCTGAAGGCGAAGATTCACGAGATGCTCACCGCTGGCTACCAGGAGAAACAGACCCTGGTCGGTGATGAGAACATGCGTCAGTTTGAAAAGGCGATGATGCTGCAGACTCTGGACAGTCACTGGAAGGAGCATCTGGCCGCTATGGACTATCTGCGACAGGGTATTCACCTGCGCGGTTATGCGCAGAAAAACCCCAAGCAGGAGTATAAACGGGAGGCCTTCTCCATGTTCTCCGGCATGCTGGAGAGCATCAAACAGGAGGTGGTCAGCCTGCTGTCGAAGGTTCAGGTGCAGATGCCGGAAGAGCTGGCGCTGCAGGAGCAGCAGTCCCAGGTCAATGAGTTTGAGTTCAAACATGAGACCTTCGAAGGGCTGGCCGGTGAAGCGGAAGCTGAACAGCCGCCGCCTGCTCAGGAGGAGGCGCATCAGCCATTTGTCCGGGATGGACGCAAGATCGGGCGTAATGAACCCTGCCCCTGCGGTTCCGGGAAAAAATATAAGCAGTGTCACGGCCGCTTGAATTGAGATGAGCGATTCTGCACACACGGTTGCTGGAGTAAAGCTGGGTGTTGCGGCGGCAGGGATCTCCTATGCCGACCGGGATGACCTGCTGGTGATGCAGCTGGCGGAAGGGGCGCAATGTGCTGCGGTGTTCACCCGCAATGCCTTTTGTGCCGCACCGGTGCAACTGGCCAAGGATCATTTAAACAAGGGCAGCCCCAGACTGCTGCTGATCAACTCAGGCAATGCCAATGCGGGCACTGGACAAGCGGGGATGGAGGATGCCATCAGCTGTTGTCGGGAGCTGGCCGATTTGGCCGCATGCGAACCCCATCAGGTGCTGCCTTTCTCCACCGGCGTGATCGGTGAGCGATTGCCGGTCGAGCGGATGAAACAGGCTTTTCCCAAGGCCCTTGAGGCTTTGGCAGAGGATGGATGGGAGTCTGCATCGCGGGCGATCATGACCACCGACACTCGTCCGAAGCTGGCCTCGCGCCGTTTTCAGGTGGATGGTGTGACTGTTCAGGTGACCGGTATGGCCAAGGGCTCGGGTATGATCCGCCCTGATATGGCCACCATGCTGGCCTATCTGGCAACCGATCTGGCGGTATCCGGGGAGCTGCTGCAGAGCTGTCTCGATCGAGCCGTCAAGCCCTCCTTCAACAGCATAACGGTGGATGGAGACACCTCGACCAATGATGCCTGCGTCTTGGTTGCCACCGGCGCTTCACCTCTGCCGCCGCTGCGTGACGCCGAGTCTCCTATCTATCGGCAACTGGCGGATGCGGTGCTTGATCTCTGTATGGAGCTCTCCAGATCGATCATTGCCGACGGAGAGGGGGCGACCAAACTGGTGGATGTTGAGGTCAACGGCGCGGCCAGCGAATCGGAGGCCCGGCAAGTGGCCTACACCATCGCTCATTCGCCGCTGGTGAAGACCGCGCTGTTTGCTTCTGATCCAAACTGGGGCAGGATTCTGGCTGCTGTGGGTCGTGCCGGCATCGAGGATCTGGTGATCGATCAGCTGGAGATCTGGCTGGATGATGTCTGCATCGTACGTCAGGGAGGTCGGGCATCCGACTACACGGAAGCTGCCGGTCAGGCGGTGATGCAGAAAAGTGAACTGACCATTCGGGTAGAGCTGGGTCGGGGCAGTGCCATGACCAAAGTGGTGACCTGCGATCTCTCCTACGACTATGTGAAGATCAACGCCGAATACCGCACTTAGTGTTAACAGTGCGCTAGCTAACCTTTCACGGGTTATATCTCATGAAGATCCACGTCGCAGCCGCTGCAATCCTCGATGAGTCTGGCAGGGTACTGATCAGCCAGCGGGCTAAAAATACCCACCAGGGCGGTTTGTGGGAGTTTCCCGGTGGTAAGCTCGAGGCTGGGGAGACGGCAGAGGCGGCGCTCTCCCGTGAGCTTGAAGAGGAACTGGGGATTCTGCCGCTGGCGACTGAACCACTGATCAGGATCCGGCATGACTACGTGGATCGCCATGTGGTGCTCGATTTCTATCGGGTTACCGCCTATCGGGGTGAGCCCAAGGGGCTTGAAGGACAGCCTCTGCAATGGCTTTCGCCCGCTGACATGCAGCCTGAAGACTTTCCCGCAGCGGATCGACCGGTAATCAGCGCCCTGAAACTGCCGCAACAATACATGATCACCGGGCGCGATGCGGAGCAACCCGGGCAGTTTCTGAGCCGTCTTTCACTGGCTATCGAGCGGGGGATTCAACTGGTTCAGCTTAGAGCTCATCAATTGTCGGACAGCGCCTATCGGCAACTGCTGGCTGACGTGCTTCCCTTGTGCCGCGCCAGTGGGGTAAATCTGCTTATCAATCGTCCTCAGGGGGTGTTGGCGTGGCATTCTGAGGCGGACGGGCTGCATCTCACCGCAACTCAGCTGGTATCACTCACCCAACGGCCTGCCGGCGCGAAGCTGATCGGTGCCTCCTGTCATCAGCTTGAAGAGGTGAAACTGGCCGAGCGTGCCGGCCTCGATTATGTGCTGCTTTCTCCGGTTCAGAGGACGACAACGCATCCACAAGCAGTCAGTCTGGGCTGGCCCCGCTTTGCCGAATTGGTCGACCAGGTCAATCTACCGGTCTATGCCCTCGGCGGTCTCTCTGCAGACGATCTGCCAAAGGCAATTTTAAGCGGTGCACAGGGGATAGCGGCAATCTCGGCATTCTGGCCGGATTGATCAGTCGCTGAATCCATACTCCTCAATCAGCTTCTGCAACTGCTCGATCTTGTCGTCGGACTGGTCCACGAATTCGCAGCCGGAGTCATAGAATGCGGTATTGATATCTTTTGAGCTCCATCTGCAAATGGCTTTGAAATTCAGGAAGTTAATCTCTTCATTTCCATCAGGTAGATGAATTTTCAAATCCAATTCCTCACCGGTCGGAATGGGTTTTTCACCAATCAGCATCAGCCCCTGTGAATTGATATCAACCACCTGTCCCAGTGGCGTGTTATCTTCTGTTCGCCAGACTCTGAGGTAGTAGATCAGATGGCGGCGTTTCACGGATCTTCGGTCTTCAGGTTTGAGGCTGTTCTCGTGGATGTGTTCTGCGGGGCTTTTGATGTACATCTTGGAAACCTAAATTATTATGTGAGTTAAAGGGTTAATGTTGACTGGAAGCTGATTTGAGGACAAAGTCCATACTTTTCTCAGGGCAGGCTTGGTGGATAACTCCCAGTAAGATCATAGTTGCTGACTGTGAATGCGCAATTCCCGCTGCCATGCGTCTGCCGGGCATGGGGCTGGAAACTCACTGATATTTAGCATCGGGATCTGAAAACACATAAAATTGATCTTCAGCAAAAAACGGGAATATCCTATAACAGGGGATAGACTGATGGATTTGTGAGTATTTATCCACAAAGTGGGTAAATAAAGTGCATTTAATTCTTGTCCGGATTGAAAAATGTGCGACATATGTAGAATGGAGTTGTTAAGGGATGGGTGTGATCTCCAAAGTGGATCCGGGGTTTCTGAAGCTGGATTGGCGCAGCAGTGCGTGCCGCTTAGGAATCTATCCAGGGAAACTATGTGATGCTTAAGAGATTCTTCGAGTCGAGGCTGCTCGCCAATTCGGAGTACCAGCAAGCGCTCGTACGGCTGGGGATATGGATTTTCTGTTTCCTTTCGATGTGGTTCGCCATCCAAACCCACTACTACTCTGTCGACCTGCCCCTGTTCATTGCCCTCTACACCTCCTACTTCACCTATTTCGTTCTGCTTCTGGTCAGTATCGTCATCTGGCCGAAGGTGCCCTACCGGGTTGAGATCGATCTGATTGTTGATATCAGCGCCACCAGCCTGGCGATTTTCTTGACCTCGGATGCTTTCAGTCCGTTCTATCTGATCTATCACTGGATCTACATCTCCTATGGAATCCGATATGGCGCCAGGCCGTTGATGATCGCATCGATATTGAGTTTCCTCTCCTACGGTGCGGTTTTGACCTATCTGCAGCAGTGGCAGGTGCATATCTTCGAAGCCTTCGTGTTTGTCCTGCTGCTGTTGGTCATTCCCGCTTATCAGTACATCCTGCTGAGGCAGTTGCACCAGGCACGACAGGAGGCGATGCTGGCGAAACAGGCCAGAGGTAACTTTCTCGCCACCATGACCCACGAATTGCGCACCCCGCTGGTCGGCGTGATGGGCATGGCCAGGTTGCTGCAGAACACCCCACTGGATGCAGAGCAGAAAGAGTATGTGCAATCGATCAATGATTCCGTCCGCTTGCTCAGATCGATGATCAGTGATGTGCTGGATCTTTCCAAGATTGACGCCAACAAACTGGAGTTGACCAGCGACTGGTTTGATCTGTATGAGCTGGTGAAAAACATCTCCTCGAGCCTGGCCTCAGAGGCCCAGGCTAAAAAGTTGGAGATGTATTGCTGGGTTGATCCGGGTATACCGCAGAAGCTCTATGGTGATCGTCTCAGAGTCACCCAGATTCTGTTCAATATGGTGGGTAATGCGATCAAGTTCACCGACCGGGGCTATGTCTGCCTGCGGGTAACGCTGGCAGAGGCGGATGCCAATGTACCGACCAGACACATTCTGTTTGAGGTCGAGGACAGTGGAATCGGTATTCCGGAGGAAAAACTCGCCGAGATATTCAATGCCTACTGGCAGTCAGAGAATGCGAGTCAGCAGCGGCGCTATGAGGGCTCGGGGCTCGGGACATCGGTGATCCGTGATCTGACGGGATTGATGAAAGGGCGGGTGAATGTGATCAGTAGGCTTGGGGAGGGAACAAAATTCAGTGTCCAGCTACCCTTGCTCGGAGAGGAGATCGATCGCTCACAGCAGCAGGTCGTACCGATGGCCCAGAGATACCCATTGCTGAAGGGTAAGAAAGTGCTGATTTATGATCAGGACCCGAATGCACTGCAGTTGCATCTGCAGTTTGCCGATGAGCTTGAAATGGAGGCTCTGGCGGCAACGGAATTGAACGCTTTCTGTCGGCAATTGAGCGGTGATGTGAATCTGGTCCTGGTGTGTGACTCCTTCAGTGACAGTTCGATCAAACAGGTGATCCGTTGCGTCAACACGATTGAACCTTCGATACCAATGGTGTTGGCAGTCTATCGCACCCAGAACCTGAGTTACACCTCGATCAACACGCCGCTGTTGATCAAGCCATTTCTCTGTACTGATTTTGCCAAGGTTGTGATGGAGTTACTGGTGCCACATCAGGAGCGGAATCAGGAGGCTGAAGCACCACCGGAAAAAGCCAACAATAACCGTCCCATCAATGTACTGCTTGCGGATGACAATGCGATTGCTTCAAAGGTCATGGCCACGTTACTGAAGCAGCGAGGGCACAGTGTCAAAGTGACCAAAAGCGGCAAAGAGGCTTTGCAGGCATTAAATGAGAAAGAGTATGAGTTGGCCTTTGTCGATCTGTGTATGCCCGATGTGGATGGTATCGAATTCACCCGCCTTTATCGGGAGAGAGAGTCTCAGAGTCGCTATATGCCGATCTATGCGCTGACGGCGAACAGTGTTGAGGATATGATGGAACACTGTATCCGGGTCGGTATGGATGGATTTCTGACCAAACCGGTGGAGCCTGAAGAGCTTGACGGTATCATCGAACGGCATCTCAGCGGACGACTCAATAGCAAACATTGGTTGCCAGTTCCGAGCTGAGGATTGGTTCAGCTGTCGTTGTCAATCTGTGGAGAGTGGCTGAGCTGTCCAGTTTCACGACTACCCGGTTGAAACCCCGAATGTTGTATCAGCCGGATAGTCGTATGGTCAGGTCGATGCCAGTGTCAGCTGTTTATAATCCCAGCGACTGCCAAATCTGCTGACACTGAGCGGATCGATTCATGGTATAGAAGTGGAGTCCCGGTGCCCCACCGGCGAGCAGCCGTTCGCTCAGGTTGCTCACCACCTCGATGCCGTAACTGCGGATCGACTCCAGATCATCGCCGTAGCTCTCCAATCGTTTTCTCAACCAGCGGGGGATCTCGGTACCGCAACTGTCAGAGAATCTTGCCAGTTGTGCAAAATTAGTGATCGGCATGATCCCCGGCACGATGGGAATCTCGATCGCTAGACGCTGGCACTCCTCGAGAAACCTGAAATAGGCATCCGCATTGTAGAAATACTGGGTGATGGCACTGCTGGCCCCGGCATCCACCTTGCGTTTGAAGTTTTGCAGATCCTGTTGCGGTGTGGCCGCCTGGGGATGGAACTCGGGATAGGCGGCCACTTCGATGTGGAAATAGTCGCCGTAGTGTTGGCGAATCAGTTCAACCAGCTGATTGGCGTGGTTGAGCTCACCCAGACCGCCCAGCCCGGTGCCGGAGGGCAGGTCGCCACGCAATGCCACCAGCCGCTTGATGCCTTGGGCTTTGTAACGCTCCAGTATCTCCAGGATTTCATCCTGATCCGCACCAATGCAGGAGAGGTGAGGGGCGGTGTCGATCTGTTGTTCAATCAGCCAGTCGACCGTGTCAAAGGTACGCTGTTGGGTTGAACCACCTGCACCATAGGTGACCGAAAAGAAAGCGGGGTCCAGGCCTTGCAGCTGTTGTACATTGGTTTTCAGGTTCTCCATACCCTTCTCCGTCTTCGGCGGAAAGAGTTCGAAGCTGAAAATCTGTTGTTTTGTTTGATCATTCATGACAAGCAATTACCGTATAAAGGTTATACGCATGAGCAATGGACCGGCTGAGCGGATTACTCCTCACAACCGGTTAATCTCCATTTTTGGCAGACCTTAAAGGCCTGGGTGCTCAATAGCGATAGTGGTCGGGCTTATAGGGGCCTTCAACGGGCACACCGATATAGTCAGCCTGATCCTGGGAGAGGGTCGTCAGTTTGGCACCGATCTTGGTGAGATGGAGCCGGGCAACCTCTTCGTCGAGCTTCTTGGGCAACACATAGACCTTGTTCTCATACTCGCCTGAGCGGGTGAAGAACTCGATCTGCGCCAAAACCTGATTGGAGAAGGAGTTGGACATCACAAAGCTGGGGTGGCCGGTGGCGCAGCCCAGGTTGACCAGGCGTCCTTCCGCCAGCAGGATGATCCGCTTGCCATCGGGAAAGATGACATGATGTACCTGAGGTTTGATCTCCTCCCACTGGTAGTCACGAATACCGGCAATATCGATCTCATTGTCGAAATGGCCGATATTACAGACGATCGACTGGTTCTTCATGGCAGCCATGTGATCATGGGTGATGATATTGAAGTTGCCGGTGGTGGTAACGAAGATATCCGCCTGCGGTGCGGCCTCTTCCATGGTGATCACCCGATAACCTTCCATCGCCGCCTGCAGGGCGCATATCGGGTCGATCTCGGTGACCCATACCGTTGCCCCCAGACCACGTAGAGACTGGGCGCAGCCCTTGCCGACATCCCCATAGCCTGCAACCAGCGCGATCTTGCCGGCAATCATCACATCGGTTGCCCGTTTGATACCGTCCACCAGGGACTCACGGCAGCCGTAGAGATTGTCGAATTTGGACTTGGTCACCGAATCGTTGACGTTCATGGCGGGAAAAAGCAGGGTACCCTGTTCCATCATCTGGTAAAGACGATGCACACCGGTGGTGGTCTCTTCGGTCACCCCTTTGATCGATTCAGCCATCCGGTGATAGCGTTTGGGATCCTCCTCCAGGCTGCGTTTCAGTACGCCGAGGATCACCTGCCACTCTTCCGCATCGTCCGCCTTGGGCTCGGGCACCGCGCCTGCGTCGGCGAATTCGACCCCTTTGTGCACCAGCAGGGTGGCGTCGCCACCATCATCGAGGATCATGTTCGGCGATTCGCCGTCCGGCCAGTTGAGTACCTGTTCGGTACACCACCAGTACTCTTCCAAGGATTCGCCTTTCCAGGCATAGACCGGAATCCCCTGGGCTGCGATTGCCGCCGCCGCATGGTCCTGGGTGGAGAAGATGTTGCAGGAACACCAGCGTACCTCGGCGCCCAGCTCCACCAGGGTTTCGATCAGCACAGCGGTCTGTATGGTCATGTGCAGGGAGCCGGTAATGCGTGCGCCTTTGAGGGGTTGCTCGGCGGCATACTTTTCGCGGATCGCCATCAGGCCGGGCATCTCGGTCTCGGCAATGGCAATCTCACGGCGGCCGAAATCGGCCAGTGAAATATCAGCTACTTTATAGTCGGTGAACTCACTCATGGTAGTCATCTCCTGAATATCGTGAGTGAGCGCGGTTTGTCATGTTGTTTCAACCTCCCTGCCGAGCCTGGCGGAATTGAATCCGTTGCAGCGCTCCTCGGCATGGAAGCTCTAAAAATGGTCTCGGTCCTTTTAGAGTTTTGCGTCCGCCCGCAGGGCCTCCGCCTTATCTGTGTTCTCCCAGGTAAAGCCTTCATCCTCACGGCCGAAGTGGCCATAGGCGGCGGTTTTACGGTATTTGATCTTGTCGCTGTTCAACAGATCGAGCATTTTCAGAATGCCATAGGGCCTGAGGTCGAAATGCTCGCGCACCAGGGCGGAGATCGCTTCATCTGCGATCTTACCCGTACCGAAGGTCTCAACCATGATCGAGGTCGGTTCCGCCACGCCGATGGCGTAGGAGATCTGGATTTCACAGCGCTCGGCCAGGCCAGCCGCGACAATGTTCTTTGCCACATAGCGGCCCGCATAGGCGGCAGAGCGATCGACTTTCGATGGATCCTTGCCGGAGAAGGCGCCGCCACCGTGTCTCGCCGCACCACCATAGGTATCGACGATGATCTTGCGCCCGGTGAGGCCGCAGTCACCCACAGGGCCACCGATGACAAAGCTGCCGGTCGGATTGATGTGGATCTTCTCCTGAGGGCACTTGTCCAGCCACTCCTTGGGAAGCACAGGCTGGATGATGTTCTCCATCACTGCTTCCTGGAGCTGCTTATAGTCGATATCCGGATCGTGCTGGGTGGAGAGTACCACCGCGCCGATACCGCTGACCTTGCCATCCTCATACTGCAGGGTTACCTGGCTTTTTGCATCCGGACGCAGCCAGGGCAGTATGCCCGACTTACGGATCTCCGACTGCCGTTTCACCAGCCGCTGGGCATAGGTGATGGGGGCGGGCATCAAGACGTCGGTCTCATTGGTTGCATAGCCGAACATCATGCCCTGGTCACCGGCGCCCTGTTCTTCCGGGGCGGAGCGGTCGACACCCTGGGCAATGTTGGCCGATTGTTTGCCGATCAGCGACATCACCGCGCAGGTCGAGCCGTCGAAACCCACATCGGAACTGGTGTAGCCGATATCACAAACCACCTCTCTGACCAGATCGTCCAGGTCGATCCACGCCTCGGTGGTAATCTCTCCGGCAACGATGACCGCACCAGTTTTAATCAGAGTTTCACAGGCCACACGAGCTCGATCCGGATGGGGATCCTGGGCCAGGATCGCATCCAACATGGCGTCCGATATCTGATCCGCAACCTTGTCCGGATGTCCTTCAGAGACAGATTCCGAGGTGAAAATAAACTCTTTACTCATGTTATTCCTGATAATTTGTATGTCATCGGTAGCACCGACTTGGTGATACATCTATGGCTTGACGGCCAACGCTCAGCGAAACGGGATTTTACACACCAGCTCGCTTTTTGCATAATGCCCCACCCCGATTCAATTCAATGTATTGAGCGAAATAATAATGGTATCCCTACAGACACCGATTTGTGACTTTGATGCTGAGGCCCTGGATTTCCAGCTCCCTGGAGTTGATGGCAAGACCTGGTCCCTGCAACAATGTGCCGGAGAGAATGGACTGCTGGTGATGTTTATCTGTAACCACTGCCCCTATGTGAAGGCGGTAATTGACAGAATTATCAGGGATACCAAGGAGTTGGCGGCGTTGGGTGTGAATGCAGTGGCAATCATGTCGAACGACCCCACCGATTATGCGGAAGACTCCTTCGAGAACATGCGTCTGGTCTCGGAGCGGTTGGGCTTTCCTTTCCCCTACCTGATTGATGAGACTCAGCAGGTTGCCAAGGCCTATGGTGCAGTTTGTACCCCCGATTTCTTTGGCTACAACGGCGATCTGAAACTGCAATATCGGGGCAGACTGGATGAAAGTAAGAAGGAAGCGGCCGACCCAAATGTGCGTCGTGACCTCTTTGAAGCGATGAAGCAGGTTGCCCAGACGGGTCGAGGACCTCAGGATCAGATACCCAGTATGGGCTGTTCCATTAAGTGGCGTGAAGAACCAACTTCTTGAATTTGCTTGAAAAATGAAGCTGTAGCCCATTCCATCAAGCCAGCTTATCGGCCATTAAAGCAAGCTGCTTTGCTCTGTGCTTGCTGCTTGGGTCAGAATAGCGAACCTTTGCCCGAGCGGGTTAACCATTGCCGTATGCGAAAAGGGGACGGCATAACCAGGTACGCAAGGGTTGATTAACAAAGAATTTAGCGGATTTCCGCCTCGTTAAGTCGTTAAGGACTTAGAAACAGATTAACAAATCATTAATAAATCAGGAGGGGTCAATGTCCTCACGCAGAGAACTCGCCAATGCCATTCGTGCCCTGAGTATGGATGCTGTGCAACAAGCCAATTCAGGTCATCCAGGGGCACCCATGGGGATGGCAGATATTGCCGAAGTACTGTGGAACAGCCACCTGAAACACAATCCGGCCAATCCGGATTGGGCTGATCGCGACCGTTTTATTCTGTCAAACGGCCATGGTTCAATGCTGATCTATTCGCTGCTTCACCTCACAGGTTACGAGCTGAGCATCGATGATCTTAAGAATTTCCGTCAGTTACACTCGAAAACACCGGGTCATCCGGAATATGGCTACGCACCAGGTGTAGAGACCACCACCGGTCCGCTGGGGCAGGGTATCACCAACGGTGTGGGTATGGCCCTGGCCGAGAAGACCCTGGCGGCACAATTCAACAAGCCGGGTCATGAGATCGTCGACCACTTCACCTACGTGTTCCTGGGTGACGGTTGTATGATGGAAGGCATCTCTCATGAAGCCTGCTCTCTGGCTGGAACCCTCGGTCTGGGCAAGCTGGTCGCTTTCTGGGATGACAACGGCATCAGTATCGACGGTGAGACTGAAGGTTGGTTCACTGATGATACCCCCGCCCGGTTCGAATCTTACGGCTGGCAGGTGATCCGTGATGTTGACGGCCATGATGCCGACGCCATCAATCAGGCTATCGAGGCTGCCAAGGCTGATGCTGACAAACCCTGCCTGATCTGCTGCAAGACCACCATCGGTTTCGGTTCACCCAACCTGGCCGGCAGCCACGACTGTCATGGCGCCCCATTGGGTGCTGACGAGATTGTCGCCACCCGTGAGAAACTCGGATGGGCACACGATGCATTCGTGATTCCTGAGGAGATCTACGAAGGTTGGAGCGCAAAGGCTTCCGGTGCAGAGTCTGAGTCCGGTTGGAACGATAAGTTTGCCGCCTATCAGTCTGCTTTTCCTGAGCTGGCCGCTGAGTTCAACCGCCGTATGAGTGGTGATCTGCCGGACAACTGGGAAGCCGAGGCTGCCAAGTTTATTGCTGAGGTGAATAGTAAGGCGGAATCTCCGGCAACCCGTAAAGCCTCGCAGAATGCGCTCAATGGTTATGGTCCACTGCTGCCGGAATTCCTCGGTGGCTCAGCTGACCTGACCCCTTCAAACCTCACCGCCTGGTCCGGCTCCAAGTCGATCACCGACGGCAATGCGGATGGTAACTACATATCTTACGGTGTGCGTGAGTTCGGTATGTCTGCAATCATGAACGGTGTGGCACTGCATGGTGGTTTCATCCCTTACGGCGGCACCTTCCTGATGTTCTCCGAGTATGCCCGTAACGCTCTGCGTATGTCGGCACTGATGAAGATCCAGTCGATCTTTGTCTATACTCACGACTCCATCGGTCTGGGTGAGGATGGACCTACCCATCAGCCGGTCGAACAGATCCCAACCCTGCGTATGGTGCCGAACATGGACCTCTGGCGTCCCTGTGACGCAGTGGAAACCGCCGTTGCCTGGAAAGCGGCGGTAGAGAAGCGTAACGGTCCTTCCTGTCTGGTCTTCTCCCGTCAGGGTCTGGCCCATCAGGAGCGTACCGATGCGCAGATTGCAGATATCGCCAAGGGCGGCTATGTGATTGTCGATTGTGACGGTACACCGGACGCAATCGTTATTGCCACCGGCTCTGAGGTGGACCTGGCAGTCAAGGCAGCAGCCGAATCCAACAAGCAGGTACGGGTTGTTTCCATGCCCAACACCAGCGCCTTCGATGCACAGGATGCAGCCTACAAAGAGTCTGTACTGCCTGCTGCTGTAACTGCCCGTGTGGCAGTGGAAGCCGCTGTGACTGATGGCTGGTACAAATACGTTGGTATCAATGGCAAGGTTATTGGTATCAATCACTTCGGTGAGTCGGCGCCTGCCGGTGAACTGTTCAAAGAGTTCGGCTTCACAGCAGAGAACGTACTCGCTGCGATCAACGAAGTGACCGCTTAAGATGGTTGAGAGGCGCGTTATTCGCGCCTCCCGCCAATACTGACTAATGACAATTCTATATATGTATAACGGAGAATCGCTATGACTATCAAAGTAGGTATCAACGGTTTTGGCCGCATCGGCCGTATGGCATTCCGTGCTATCGCAAAAGACTTCCCTGGTATTGAAGTCGTCGGCATCAACGATCTGCTGGAGCCCGATTATCTGGCCTACATGCTGAAGTACGATTCAGTCCATGGCAATTTCGATGGTGATATTTCTGTCGATGGCAGCAACATGGTTGTGAACGGCAAAAAGATCCGCCTCACCGCTGAGCGCGATCCAGCTGACCTGAAATGGGATGCGATCGGTGCTGATCTGGTCATCGAATGTACCGGTTTCTTCCTCACCGAAGAGACCTGTCAGAAGCACATTGACGCGGGTGCCAAAAAGGTCGTACAGAGTGCGCCTTCCAAGGATGCTACCCCAATGTTCGTTTATGGTGTAAACCACAACGAATACAACGGTCAGGCGATTGTTTCCGCCGCCTCCTGTACCACCAACTGTCTGGCGCCTGTGGCTAAAGTGCTGAACGACAAGTGGGGCATCAAGCGTGGCCTGATGTCTACCGTGCATGCGGCAACGGCGACCCAGAAGACTGTTGATGGACCTTCCATGAAAGATTGGCGTGGTGGTCGCGGTATCCTGGAAAACATCATTCCTTCCTCTACCGGTGCTGCCAAAGCTGTAGGTAAAGTACTGCCTGAGCTGAACGGCAAACTGACCGGTATGGCTTTCCGTGTACCGACCTCTGACGTCTCTGTTGTCGATCTGACTGTTGAACTCAACAGCGGCGCCAGCTACGACGACGTCTGTGCTGCCATGAAAGCGGCTTCCGAGTCTGGCGATCTGGCTGGTGTACTGGCCTATACCGAAGACAAAGTGGTTTCCACCGATTTCCGTGGTTGCTCCAATCCTTCCATCTTCGATTCCGGCGCCGGTATCGCACTGGACGACACTTTTGTCAAAGTTGTCTCCTGGTACGACAACGAGTATGGCTACACCTGCAACATGCTGCGCATGGTTGAGCACGTCTCCAAGTAAGTGCTGATCTTTACGGGGCAGGATTAATCCTGCCCCGTAACTCCACAGCGAGAGTCATGAGTTATGTATTTTTTGACAGCTTTGTAATCTGTAACAACAAAATCCATAACTCAGAATTCATATTTTAAAATTACAATCGAAGCAGGAGTCTGTTATGTCATTTATCAAGCTGACCGATCTTGATCTTGCCGGCAAGCGCGTATTGATCCGCGCTGATCTCAATGTGCCGGTTAAAGACGGCAAGGTAACTTCGGATGCGCGTATCACAGCTTCCATGCCAACCATCGAGCACTGTGCCAAGGCCGGTGCGAAAGTGATGGTGATGTCACATCGTGGCAGGCCGGAAGAGGGTGTCTATTCAGAAGAGAACTCGATGGCGCCAATTGCCGATGACATGTCTGCCAAACTGGGTGGCGCAGTTCGTCTGATCAAAGAGTATCTGGATGGTGGTTTCGATGTGGCGGAAGGTGAAGTTGTGCTGCTCGAGAACGTCCGTTTCAATGCCGGTGAGAAGAAGGACAACGAAGCGCTGTCAAAGAAATATGCCGCTCTGTGTGATGTCTATGTCATGGATGCGTTCGGTACCGCTCATCGTGCCCAGGCCTCTACCCATGGCGCCGGCAAGTTTGCTCCGGTTGCCTGTGCCGGACTGTTGCTCGCCGATGAGTTGGATAACCTGGCGAAGGCGCTGGCCAATCCGGCCCGTCCGATGGTGGCAATTGTCGGTGGTTCCAAGGTTTCAACCAAGCTGACCGTTCTCGAAGCGTTGTCAGAAAAGGTCGACCAGCTGGTTGTTGGTGGCGGTATCGCCAATACCTTCCTCAAGGCCACCGGACACAATGTGGGTAAGTCCCTGTGTGAAGATGATCTGGTACCCACCGCTCAGGCTCTGATCGAAAAGATGAAAGACCGTGGCGCCAATATACCTATCGCAACCGATGTGGTGGTCGGCAAGAACTTTGCCGAAGAGGAGCCTGCGGTACTCAAGCCTGCCGGTGAGGTTGCTGATGAAGAGATGATTTTCGATATCGGTCCAGACAGTGCCAATGAACTGGCTGAGATCATCAAAAAGGCTGGCACCATCGTCTGGAATGGTCCGGTCGGGGTATTCGAATTCGATCAGTTTGGTGAAGGCACCAAGACCGTCTCCATGGCGATCGCCGATTCCGATGGTTTCTCCCTGGCAGGCGGCGGTGACACCATCGCGGCCATTCAGAAGTACGACATCTATAACAAAGTCTCCTACATCTCAACAGCTGGCGGTGCTTTCCTGGAGTATCTGGAAGGTAAAACCCTGCCTGCGGTGGCGATGTTGGAGGCTTGTGCAGCTAAATAGGATGTCCACTGATCAGAGGCCGGACAGGGGTCCGGCCCAAGACAACGTGCAGCAAGCAAGTAATTGGATAGGTATGCCAAGAAGAACCAAAATTGTAGCAACCCTGGGTCCGGCAACAGATGACCCTAAGGTTCTCGACAAGCTGATACACGCCGGGGTGGATATCGTTCGCCTCAACCTTTCACACGATGCTCACGACTCGCAAAGACAACGTGCGGAACGGATTCGTAATCGGGCTCGTGCCTGTGGTCGACAAATCGGTGTATTGGCGGATCTTCAGGGGCCGAAGATCCGTATCGGCAAATTCAAGAACGGCTATACCGAACTGGAAGAGAACGGCCAGTTCATCCTCGATGCAGCGCTGGCGCTGGATGCAGGTGATGATGAGCGGGTGGGTCTGACCTATCCGGAACTGATTGATGATGTCTCCCGCGGCGACACGCTGTTGCTCGACGACGGTGCTGTTGAGCTCTGGGTCTCTGAGGTTACCGACAAAGAGGTCCATTGCAAAGTGGTGGTGGGTGGCAAGCTCTCCAACAACAAAGGGATCAACAAACAGGGCGGTGGACTTTCAGCGCCCGCACTGACGGACAAGGATCGTGCGGATATCCTGTTTGCCGCTGAAATCGACGTGGATTATCTTGCTGTCTCTTTCGTTCGCAATGCGGATGATGTAATCGAGGCGCGTCGCCTTCTGGAGGAGGCGGGTGGCAATGGCGGTATCGTAGCCAAGGTTGAGCGCGCCGAGGCGCTGGACTGCATCGAAGAGATTATCCAGGCTTCAGATGTCATCATGGTTGCCCGTGGTGACCTGGGTGTTGAGATCGGTGATGCTGAATTGCCTGCCGTGCAGAAAGAGATGATCAAAAAGGCCCGGGAGATGAACTCGGTGGTGATCACAGCGACGCAGATGATGCAGTCGATGATCGAGAGTCCGATCCCCACCCGTGCTGAAGTGTTTGATGTGGCCAATGCGGTGATCGATGGCACAGATGCGGTCATGCTTTCTGCCGAAACCTCGGTCGGCAAGTATCCGCATAAAGTGATCAAGGCAATGGACCGGGTCTGTGTCGAAGCTGAGAAGCACCAGCTTGCACGGCGCTCAAGTCACAGACTCGACAGCGTCTTCGGTCGGGTGGATGAGGCCATCGCCATGTCCACCATGTATACCGCCAATCACCTAGGGGTGAAAGCGATCGCCGCTCTGACCGAATCCGGCTCGACAGTAAAATGGATGTCCAGAATCAGTTCCGACATTCCGATCTATGCGTTGACCCGGCATGTGCGCACCCGACGTAAAGTGACACTCTATCGTGGTGTCTATCCGGTCAGCTTCGATGTGGCCAGCACCGACATTGCCCAGGTCAATGAAGAGGTGATCGATGAGTTGCTGCGCCGCGGAGAGGTCCGAGAGAATGATCTGGTGATCATTACCAAGGGCGACCGCTCCGGTGTGGAAGGCCAAACCAATATCATGAAAGTAATGCGTGTCGGCGAGCATGTGCTGGCTGACTGATAAAGATTGAAGTCACCACCAGTGGGTGGTGATTAAGTTGTAACGAGACTATAAACACAAACCAAGGAGGCTATCATGGCTCTGATTTCCCTGCGCCAACTACTCGACCATGCCGCGGAGCACGGCTATGGTCTGCCTGCGTTCAATGTTAACAACATGGAGCAGGTGCATGCCATCATGCAGGCAGCGGATGCCGTCAACAGTCCGGTCATTCTGCAAGGATCTGCAGGCGCCCGGTCTTACGCAGGTGAACCCTTTCTGCGTCATCTGATCATTGCTGCAACCGAAATGTATCCCCATATTCCGGTCTGTATGCATCAGGATCACGGTACGTCACCATCCGTCTGTCTGCGTTCGATTCAGTCAGGCTTCTCATCGGTGATGATGGACGGCTCCCTGATGACTGACGGTAAGACCCCATCCAGTTACGAATACAATGTGGATACTACAGCCAAGGTGGTCGATATTGCCCACGCCGGCGGTGTTTCCGTTGAGGGTGAGCTGGGTTGTCTGGGTTCCCTGGAAACCGGTCAAGCCGGTGAAGAGGATGGTATCGGTGCTGAAGGTACCCTGGACCACAGCCAGCTGCTGACCGACCCTGATGAAGCGGCGGATTTCGTCAAGAAGACCGGTGTGGATGCCCTGGCAATCGCGATCGGTACTTCCCACGGCGCCTATAAGTTCACCCGTCCGCCTACAGGCGACATCCTGGCAATCGATCGTGTCAAAGAGATCCACGCACGGATTCCGGATACCCATCTGGTAATGCATGGCTCCTCATCCGTACCTCAGGATTGGCTGGCCATCATCAATGAGTATGGTGGTGATATGGGTGAGACCTATGGTGTGCCGGTTGAAGAGATCGTTGAAGGCATCAAGCATGGTGTGCGTAAGGTCAACATCGACACCGACCTGCGTATGGCCTCTACCGGCTCCATTCGCAAGCACCTCAATGACAACAAGTCCAACTTCGATCCACGCAAGTTCCTGAAAGAGGCCACCAAGGCCATGTCGGACATCTGTAAGGATCGTTATGAAGCCTTCGGTTCTGCCGGTATGGCGGAGAAGATCAATCCGATCTCTCTCGAGAACATGCAGGTTCGCTACGAAAGCGGTGAACTCGATCCGAAAATCAATTGATTTGAGTATCGGTTAGCCGTTAATTCGGTGCACGATAAAGGGGCCATTTGGCCCCTTTATTTTTTCTGTCGGAATCGTAACCAGGGGATAGCCTGGCCATGCGGCCTACATCAGCCCTTCAAGTTCCAGTGCCTTTTTCAGTCGGTTGGGATTGAATCCTTCGAATTTTTGATCGCCAACCAGGATCAGCGGGACGCTTTTACCCCCGATCTCAAAAAACTTTTTCTGGATCTTGCCGGGTTTGGCAACATTGAAGTCGAGGAAGGGCACGTTGTTTCGTTTAAGCCAACGCTTTAAGTGCTGACAATGGGGGCACCTCAAGGTAGTGTAGATCACTACCCGGGCTGCTTTGTTATTCTGTTTTGTCATATCCTCAGAAGTGTATAAGCTCAAACTGGTCTTGCCCAATATTTTTTCTCTTGAAATTTAAAGTCTACCCTGGTCGATCATTCATAGGCCGGAATCAGCGGCGCAGGGTGTGCGACTGAACTGATATGAGATGGTGTGAGATTGATCAATGAATCACCATGATCAATACAATAGGGCATGTCAAAACTGAGTCGCTTCATATACTGCGGCAATCCGCTCCAAACCTGTCAGAGTGCTCATGGTTAAAGCTCATATCTTAGCTTAAATTATAGATCTAAAATGCGAATTGGATTCTTGAAGCGTAGCGTTTGATTGATGAGTCTCAACTGTTTGCCTGGATAACCGATCTGCCGCGTCTTGTCCTGATCAGGTGTAGTTCGTAAAACGGGCACGGTTTGATATCAGCCGCGATCAAAGCCCAGCGACTGTCGGATGAACCCCGATCTACTTACCGGTCAGACGTCGTTCCGCTTCACGGTATTTTTCGGCGGTTTTATCTATTACCTCCTGGGGTAGCTCAGGGCCTGGGGGGGTTTTATCCCAATCCAGAGTCTCCAGGTAATCTCTGACAAACTGTTTATCGAAGCTGACCGGACTGGTGCCGGGACGATAGCTGTCCGCCGGCCAGAATCTCGATGAATCCGGTGTCAGTGCCTCATCGATCAAATGCAGCTGTCCATCATCATCCAGACCGAACTCAAATTTGGTATCGGCAATGATGATGCCTTTGCTCAACGCATAGTCGGCGGCCTGGGAATAGATGGTCAGACTGATCTTCTTCACCTGTGCCGCCAGTTCACGCCCAAGCAGATTTTCAGTCTGGCTGAAATCGATGTTTTCATCGTGACCCCCCACATCCGCTTTTGTGGATGGGGTGAAGATGGCTTCGGGTAGTCGGTCCGCCTGCTGCAGACCGGCGGGCAGTGGGATGCCGCAGACCGATTGATTGTGCTGGTAATCCTTCCAACCGGAGCCGATCAGGTAGCCCCGTACGATCGCTTCGATCGGCAGTGGCTTGAGCTTGCGCACGATCATGTATCTGTCACCCAGACTGTTGCGCTGATCCGGGTCTGCCAGGATCTCAGAAAGCTGCAGTTTCGCCAGATGGTTTGGAATCAATGACTCGGTTCGCTGAAACCAGAAATTCGCCACCCGGGTGAGGACTTCGCCTTTGCCGGGGATGGGTTGTGGCAGGACCACATCGAATGCTGATAGACGGTCACTGGTTACGATCAGTAGATGCTGATCATCCACCTCATAGATATCACGTACTTTGCCACGATTGAGCAGTTTCAGGTCCAGGTTTGATTCGAAAAGGGTATGGCTATCAGTCATCATGGGTTGTAACCGGCAGAGGCAAAGGGTCATTATACCCATGATCGGACAGGAAACTCATGCTTGTGTCGTGTCTGATACTGGTGCGGGCCGGCCCATGGTCCGCGTTGATGCGGAGTTTCCATTCTCTTTGTGGTGTGGTGATGAACGAACAGGATAATTTTTTAAAGGCCTTCAAAGGCAGCTTCACTTCCGCGTTGCGCTGGCACCAACTGGATGCCCTGTGGCAGGTGTTGAGAGCTGATGCCGCCGGGGGTTGGTATGTTTATGCGGTTGGCGAACCGCCACCCGAGTTTCCCTCTGATGAATCGAGGCTGCTGACGTTCGTCGAAAGCATCGACGAGTTGTTGCGACGTGAGCATGATGAGGAGTACTGCGGGATCGTCTATGCGGATGATCTGCAACAACCGTCATTCATCAAGATCTATGATCCGAACAATCTAGGCGTCTCATGCGGCTACAGTGACAATCCACCGCTGCCTGGGTGGGTGTTGAGCAAGATCCGGCCGGTCGATCTGCCGGCGGTGGCGATGTCCAACAACCGCAAACGCTGGTGGCATTCGTTATGGAAGAGCGAGGCTTGAATGGAACTCTAAATTACCTTGGTTTTCCTTGGGTTTTAAGCGGGTCAATCGTGTTAGACTGACAAAAACCAAGTTAAATAGTAGGTAATAGCCGAGATGAATGAAACCACCCAACAGAGTAGCGCTGTTTCAATCGATGACCGTCTAGCAATTACCCGGGGGGTCATGAATCTGTTCGACAACTGGGGGCTGCACAGTGAAGAGATGATGTCGCTCCTGGATATCAACGGCAAGGCGCGCCAGATGGCGCAATATCGACATAACAAGGCCTTTCCCGAGAGCCCGGAAATGATGAAACGGATCGACTATCTGGTCAGAATCAATGACGCATTGCGTACCACCTATCCGACTAATCCGAGTATGGGTAAGCGCTGGTTGCGTCAGCGTAATCATCTGTTCAATCAGCGGACACCTCTGTCGATGATGATGGGGGATGGAGAGCAGGGGATGGTCTATGTACTGTCGAGACTGGATTGTACATTTGCCTGGGATCAGAGTGGATCTACGCCCAGTTGATGTTGTTTCAGTCCGCAAATGAACGCAAATAAGAGTCGAAATTGTAATAGTGATTGGTGTTGGCCCACACATCAACATGCCCTGTGATTATTTTTTGGCTATTGGCGGACTAAATTCTTAGAAACCTCTGCCACTCGCGACTGTTCTCTTGCCTGAAATTCCCTGTTTCGCCCTCCTGGGCGAGTCACTTTTCTTTTGCGCCAAAAGAAAAGTAACCAAAAGAAAGGGCGCCCGGCCGTCACGCCCCTTCGGGTCCGCTGCGATGCTCGGTAAAAGCCGGCAGGCCTGAAACTCGCTACGCTCAAACAGTCAGGCCCGCTGATCGGCTTTTACCTGCGCTTCTCGCTCGTGTCGGGACGGGATTAAGCGGGGTGATGGATTCTGGCTTGGGAGCCTGTAGGTTTTTATTGTATTAGTCCGCAAATAATCGCAAATAAGAGTCGTAAATCGTATTTGTGCTTGGGGTGCCCCTCACATCAACATGCCTGTGATTATTTTGCGGCCTTTGGCGGTGATTCGCGTCCATTTGCGGCTTGATTCAACGCCGCCAAGATATCAGCATCAGCAAAACCATTAGCGTTTATTGGCATTCAATTGTGGACCTAAAAACTATCCCGCTGCCGCCTCTTCCCGGCGTGCCAGCCAGACCTCTATGCCCTGGGCGTCCAGGTCCAGATCCATGGCCATCAGCTCAAGGCTTTTCTCGGTTGCCAGGGTGTTGCCATTCTGTTCTAGCTTTTGCAACAACCACTTCTGTAGCTCGCGTTCTATCTCGCTTTTTCTTTGCTCTCCCGGTTCCGCTTCCGCGGCCAGCGCAATGGCGGTGAACTCCTGCAAATGCTGACGCAGTTGTCCGACCAGTTTCTCTGGTTCACTGACTTCACCGAAGTGGGTGAGGTAGAGTTTTTCTGGCTTCAGCTCCATCAGTCGGTCCAGGGTCTCATACCAGGCGTCCGGGTCGAGTTGGATTGGTGTGGTGGTGGGTACGATAAAGGGACCCTGTGTGCCGCTGAGTTCGGGATAGGAGAGCCCGAAGGTGTCACCGGTGAACAGGCTGCGGCTCTGTTCATCGAAAATGCAGATGTGGTGGCGTGCGTGTCCCGGGGTGTCGAGACAGAGCAGTTCCCGATTGCCGAAGTGGCAACGAAAGCCATCCGGCGCTAGGATGACCCGCTCTTCCGGGATCGGGATCAATTGCCCGAACTGCTTTTCGAACGCCTCCTCGCCGTAGACGGCAGTTGCGCCAGCGATCAGCTTCGAGGGATCGATCAGATGCTTGGCCCCGTAAGGGTGAATCACCAGAGAGGCATTTGGCAGTTGGCTCATCAGATTGCCAGCTCCCCCGGCATGGTCCAGATGAACATGGGTGGGGATTACATATCGGACCTGTGAAGGGGATATCCCTTTCTGTTCCAGCACCGCCATCAGTTGGGGCACACTGTTACTGGTGCCGGTATCGATGAACGCCGCTTCCCCTTCGGACTCGAGCAGATAGCAGGCAGCCAGACCCTGGCGTTGATAGAGGGTATCGATGCAGGTGATCTGCTGGGCGTATTCCAGGGTACGCGGATTCGGCATTAGTTGTCACTCTCGCTGATCTTACCTTCGGCACCGGAGATAAGATTGGTTATGTTGGAACGGTGGCGCCAAAACAGGATGGCGCTGATGACGATTTGCATCACTATCAGCTCTGGGGCAGGCCAGATCAACCATATGAAAAATGGTGCCAATGCCATCGAGATCAAGGCGGAAAGGGAGGAGATGTTGACCACCTTGGCGGTAAACAGCCAGACCAGAGCAACCGCCAGGCCCACTCCCCAGTGGAGTCCAAATTGGACACCGAGAGCGGTGGCGACCCCCTTACCCCCCTTGAAGCTGAAAAACACGGGGTAGAGGTGGCCGAGAAATGCGGCCAGTCCGGTGAGTGCGATGAACAGGGGAGGGGCATCGAACAGATGGGCGATCAGCATCGGGATCAATCCCTTGACCATATCCCCGAAGAGGGTGATGGCTGCGGCCTTTTTGCCACCGATTCGCAGCACATTGGTGGCCCCTGGATTATTTGAACCCTGGCTGCGGGGATCGGGCAGCCCCATCAGGCGACAAACGATGATGGCACTGGAGATCGAGCCGAGCAGATAGGCGAAAACAACGATAGTAGAGTGGATAATCATGGGTGCATTGGAACCTCTGGCAGCGGGTCAGGTCAAGCCGGGGGTTTGCTCTTGATCAATACTCATCTACTATGACGCTTTTCAAAATAGTGGTTGTTGAGTTATGGATATCGTCTTCATTCGTGATCTTCGCATTGAAACCGTCATCGGTATCTACGATTGGGAGCGGGAGATCACCCAAACGGTGGTATTTGACCTGGAGATGGGGGCCGATATCAAAAAGGCGGCGGAGTCGGACGCCATCGAGGATGCGTTGGATTACAAAGCGGTCAGCAAGCGTCTGGTCTCCTTCGTGCGGGAGAGCAAGTTCCAGCTGGTCGAGACCCTGGCGGAACGCTGTGCCGACATCGTACTCCACGAGTTCAACGTCCCCTGGGTGAGGTTGACCCTGAACAAGATCGGTGCCGTGAGTATGGCCCGGGATGTGGGTGTGATCATCGAGAGAAGTCGGAGTGACTGACACCGCTCGGGTCAGGGCCTGGCTAAGCCTTGGCAGCAATCAGTCGCCACGCAGATATCTTCCCAGCGCAATAGATGATTTACGGGAGAGTTTTGGCAATCTGACCATTTCACCGGTGTATGAAAGTGAAGCGGTGGGATTTGTCGGAGAGAACTTCCTCAATCTTGTGGTTGGTATCTGCACCAGCTTATCGGCAGTAGCTGTGAATCGCCGCTTGAAAGAGATTGAGAAGCGCCACGGTCGGGTGCGCAATGAGAACCGGTTTACGGCCAGAACCCTGGATATCGACCTGCTGACCTATGGCGATCAGGTTATTGAGCATGATGGCATCCGCTTGCCGAGAGATGAGATATTGCACTATGCCTTTGTCTTGCGGCCCCTCTCGGAAGTGGCCGGAGCGGAGATTCATCCTGAGGAGGGCAAGAGCTATCAGCAGTTGTGGCAGGGGTTTGATCATTCCACACAGGCGTTGTGGCCGGTATCGCTGGAACTGCAGAAGGTGGATCAGTCCCCCAGGGGATAGCTGGCTCGGCCTATCCGGACAGGACTGAAGGTTATGCAGAAGCGGATAATTTTCGGTCGCCCAAAAAAAATCCCGGCACCCGCTCCTTGGGCACCAGGATCTTGTGTCGCACTGATTGGTTGGCAAATGGTATCAGTCCTATACTTCCATGTTCATGTGCACCTTATCCGTGGCATCCTTCTCTGCGACGGTTAAAGTCTAAGTGAATAACCCCTGATAAGATGCAGGTTTGTTCTCATTTTTAGGTAGGATTTTTCTGACATCGATTGAGCCCATCGCTTGATTCCTCCTTATCTCTTTTGAAACAATCCCCCCTCGCATACCACTTGGGCCAGAGCGTGCCCTACAGACCATGAGGAAACACCCATGCCGCTGATCAGAGCTTTTCCCGGACTTCGTCCTGCCGAGGGTCGTGCTGCCGATGTCGCCGCACCGCCATATGATGTCATGAATGAGGCGGAAGCTCGGCAGATGGCAGAAGGTCGGGCGTGGAGCTTTCTGCATATCTCCAGGCCTGAGATCGACCTGCCGCAGGGGACAGATCCTTATGCGCCTGAGGTCTATCAAAAAGCGGCCGAGAATCTTGCCAGGATGCAGCAGGATGGGGTTCTGATCCGTGATACCAAGCCCTGTTACTATGTCTATCGCCTGACCATGGGGGATCATGTTCAGACCGGACTCGCAGCGGCGGCCTCGGTCGCTGCCTATGACCAGAACCGGATCAAGAAGCATGAGTTCACCCGTCCGGCGAAAGAGGATGACCGGGTGCGTCAGGTGGATGCACTGAATGCCCAGACCGGGCCGGTGTTTCTTGTCTACCCAAGTGCCCCTGAGGTCGACCGGATTCTGAGTCAGGTCTCCCAGGCCAAGCCGGCCATGGATGTCACCGCTGCGGATCAGGTTCGGCACGAGATCTGGGTGCTGGATGATGATGCTACCGTGGCCCGTTTGACGGAGCTGTTCGATGCCATGGGTGCCCTCTATGTGGCGGATGGACACCACCGTTCAGCCGCAGGCTCGAGGGTTGGCGCATCACGCAAAGAGGCCAATCCAAACCACAGTGGTGATGAGTCATACAACTATTTTCTGAGTGTCATCTTTCCTCACAATCAGATGCAGATTCTGGACTACAACCGGGTGGTCAAGGATCTCAATGGACTGGATAAAGAGGCCTTTCTCGCCAGACTTGAGAGCGATTTTCAAGTTGAACCAAGCGAGCAGCCGGTGAAGCCGGCGCAACCGGCCGAGTTCGGTATGTACCTGGACAAGCAGTGGTACCGGCTGACGCTCAATCCGGACAAGGTGCCGACGGATGACCCGGTGGCCCGGCTCGATGTCAGCCTGCTGGCCAACCACCTGATCGAGCCGGTGCTGGGTATCAGCGATCCCCGGCGCGATGCGCGAATCGATTTTGTCGGCGGTATCCGCGGTTTGGCCGGGTTGGAGAAACGGGTCGATTCCGGAGAGATGGCCGTCGCATTCTCTCTCTATCCCACTCGCATGGAGGATCTGATGGCTGTGGCCGATGCGGATGAAGTGATGCCGCCTAAGTCGACCTGGTTCGAACCCAAGCTGGCGGATGGCCTGGTCAGTCACGTGCTTGACTGAAATCCACTAGGCCCTAGCGACAGAGATGGTCACCACCAACAGCAGCCTGCCTGAAGGCGAGTTAATCGATAGCCCAGCCATTGATCGCTGGCTGGAGATGCTGCCCGATGAGTTCGACACAGATGACCGGGACTACTTCCGGGGTGCTGCCGAGATTGCTCTGCAGGTTCAATCGAACCGACAGGCGGTCGATGGCGAGCGCCAGCTGCGTCATGCCCTGAGTGTGGCGGAGATTCTCGCTCAACTGCACATGGACCGGGAGACGGTTGCCGCGGCCATGCTGCTGGGGGTGTTGAATGATCCGCAGCTCAGTCTTGAAAAGCTGCAGCGCAAAGTCGGCATCAGCACGGCCAAGATGGTTGACGATCTGGGGCGGATCGGCACGCTGACCGACACCTCCCGTGAAATTACCGAGGAAGAGGCGCAGCAGCATGCGGAAAATCTGCGTCGTCTGCTGCTGGGTATCGCTGAGGATGTGCGGGTCATTCTGGTGGTGGTTGCTGAGCAGCTGCAACTGATGCGCACCGCCCGCAGCCTCGCGCCTGAACAGCGCCGGCGAGTGGCCAAAGAGACCCAGGATATCTACGCCCCGTTAGCCAACCGGCTGGGTATCTGGCAGGTCAAATGGGAGTTGGAGGATCTGGCGCTGCGCTTTCTCCACCCCGAGGATTACAAACGTATCGCCAGTCAGCTGGACGGGCGCCGCAGCGACCGTGAACTGTTCATCAAAGAGGTCATGGAGCTGCTCAAGGAAAAGTTTCTTGCCGCCGGTGTGCACGCGGAAATCAGCGGTCGTCCCAAACATATCTTCAGTATCTGGAAAAAGATGCAGCGCAAGGCGGTCGATATCGAACAGATTTTCGATCTGCGGGCGGTGCGCGTACTGGTGGATGACATAGCCCAATGCTATGCAGCACTGGGTGTGGTGCATGGCTTGTGGAAACATATTCCCGGTGAGTTCGATGACTACATCGCCACACCGAAGGCTAACCTCTATCGTTCAATTCACACCGCCGTGATTGGTCCGGAAGAGAAGACCCTGGAAGTTCAGATCCGAACCCGGGACATGCACCACCATGCGGAGTTGGGGGTGGCGGCCCACTGGCGCTACAAAGAGGCTGCCAAGCAGGATAAGGACTTTGAGCGGCGCATCGTCTGGATGCGGCAGTGGCTGGAGAAAAAGGATTTTGGCGAGGAGACCGACGGACTGCAGGACGCCTTCGATCAGGAGATGGAGTCGACCCGCATCTATGTATTGACGCCGATGGGCAAGGTGGTCGAGCTGCCGAAGAACTCGACACCGCTCGATTTTGCCTATTCGATCCACACCGACATCGGCCATACCTGTCGTGGCGCCCGGGTTGATGGCCATATCGTACAACTGAACCGTGCACTGCGCAGTGGCGAGATGGTTGAGATCCTGACTGCCAAGAACGGCACGCCAAGCCGTGATTGGATCAACCCCCATCTGGGTTATCTGCACAGCTCGAAGGCGAGAAACCGGGTCAAGCAGTGGTTCAAACAGCTTGATTACGAGCACCATGTGGAGCTGGGGCGCTCAGCGCTGGAGCGGGAGATGACCCGGCTCTCGATCAGTGAAAAACCCGATCTGGAGAAGGTTGCGGCGAAACATAACCTGCAGCATGGTGAGGATGTCTACGCGGCCATCGGTCGCGGTGATCTGTCGCCAATCCAGGTCGCCGGTTTCGGTGGTCGGGAGAGGCCGGCACCCCGTTCCAGGGCGATTCCCGATTCGAGCAAGTCGTCCGGGGTGGCCAAGGGGGAAGTGGTGGTTGCCGGGGTTGACGATCTGATGACCACGATTGCCCGCTGCTGCAAACCTGTCCCCTACGATGCCATCATCGGCTATGTTACCCGTGGACGCGGAGTTACCGTTCACCGTCGTGACTGTCCCAATGTGCGGGCGATGCCTGATGATGAACAGGACCGGTTGGTGGCGGTGCACTGGAGCGAAGAGCAGCAGGAGACTCAGTATGCGGTGGACTTCATGGTCACCGCGAGTGACAGAAAGGGATTGCTCAGGGACATCTCAGCGGTCCTTACCAATGAGAATATCGATGTGAGTGGCGTCAATACCAACAGTGACCGAAAGACCGATACCGCAACCATGCGCTTCACCATAGAGGTCCAGGATATGAATCAGTTAAGCCGGGTATTGTCCAAAATCGAGCAGTTGCAGGATATCAACCTGGTTAAAAGACTGCTGTGAGCGGGAAATCCGGTGTGGTGTCTCATACTGACCATGCGCAATTGCCAGTCCGCTCCAGCAGGTCTAAACTAACGCACTGTAATTTTATGTGTTTTCCTCGAAACCGGTATCACCATACCCTATTGCGAACCACTCGAATTGGCTAACGAAGTGACAAAAACCAACCTTTTAAATCTCGATCTGCAAGAGATGGAGCGCTTTTTTGTGGCGCTCGGTTCGAAGGCATTTCATGGTCGCAATGTATTCAAGTGGATCCATAAGCATGGGGTTGTGGATTTCAATGCCATGACCGATATCTCGAAACGCCTGCGGGAGCAGTTGCAGCAGGTGGCTGAGATCACGATCCCGCGCTTGGCGCTGGAACAGCCGGCACAGGATGGCACCCGTAAATGGCTGCTCGAACTGGAGGACGGTCAACGCATCGAAACGGTCTATATACCGGATAATGGACGTAGCACCATCTGTGTCTCCTCCCAGGTCGGTTGTGCCCTGGATTGCTCCTTCTGTTCTACCGCCAGACAGGGTTTCAATCGCAATCTAACGGTTGCTGAAATCATCGGCCAGGTCTGGGTGGCGGCCCGTGAACTGGGTGAGCCGCCGAGTAATATCGTAATGATGGGAATGGGTGAGCCGCTGGCCAATCTGGAGGCGGTGATCACCGCCATGAATATCATGCAGGATGATCTGGCCTATATGGTCTCCAAATACCGGGTGACCGTCAGCACCTCCGGTATCGTGCCCGGTCTGCAACGCCTCAGGGAGGTCTGTGACATCAGTCTGGCGGTCTCCCTGCATGCACCGGACAATCAGTTGCGCGATCAGCTGGTGCCGATCAACCGCAAGTATCCCCTGGAGGAGTTGATCCCGGCCTGTCGCGAATTCGTGCGCGGGGATAAGCGGCGCAAGGTGACCTGGGAGTATGTCATGCTGGATGGGGTGAATGACTCCCTGGCTCATGCCAAGGCCTTGATACGGCTGCTGGAAGGGACTCCCTCCAAAGTCAACCTGATTCCATTCAATCCATTTCCGGGTACCGATTACAAGGCCTCGCCGGCGGATCGGGTTGAAGCTTTCCGGATGCGTCTGAAACGCTCAGGCATTATTGCCACAACCCGTAAAACCCGGGGTGATGATATCGATGCGGCCTGTGGGCAGTTGGTGGGTAAGGTCAGGGATCGCAGCAGTCGACAGCTGCGTTTTGAGCGGCTGGATAGTCTCAAACAAGGTGTTTCATGAAATCAATCTCTGCTAGCCGGGTGATCTTCACCTTCCTCCTCGTGCTGCTACTGTCAGGATGCGCCACGCAACAGAAGAGTGCAGATACCACCGGCAGCCTCGGGCGCGAGAAGCGTAACAGTCCGGCCAAGATCTATGTGGATATGGGCATCGAGTATATGCGTGATGGCCAATCCGCAGTGGCGCTGAAAAAGCTCAAGAAAGCGATCAAGGTCGATGATGATTATCCCCAGGCACACAATGTGATCGCGATTCTCTATGAGCGACTGGGCAATCAACAGTTGGCCGGGATCCACTATGAAGAGGCGATCAAGCTGGATGGACAGGACCCCTATATCCGCAACGCCCGAGGCAGTTTCTACTGTAAGCAGGGCAGACTGGAGGAAGCGGAGTTCGATTTTCAGCGGGCTCTGGCCAATCCGCTCTATCCCACACCCTGGGTGGCACTGACCAACGCGGGGCTCTGTCGTGAGCGTGCCGGTGAAAAGTCAAAGGCGGAAAACTACTATCGCCGGGCGTTGACGGCCAATCCGAAATACGCCACGGCCCTTTATCAGATGGCGGAGCTTTCACTGGAGCAGCAAAAGGACCTATCCGCACGTGCTTATCTGGAGCGTTATCACGGTGAGTCGAGGCCGTCTGCTGCCTCTCTTTTGCTTGGTATAAAGATTGAGAAGAGACTCAAGGATTTGGCCAAGGCAGACGAATACAAAGGCAAGTTGTTCGCCGAATTTCCTGATGCGCCAGAGATACAGATGCTCTACCAAGCTGAAGAAGTGCAATGAACCAAGCCAAAAATGACGATCAGGATAAAGCAGTATCTGCCTCCGAGCAGGGACCTGGTTCACTGCTGAAAAAGGCCCGTGAGCGACAGGACATGAGTGCCGCATCAGTAGCAGCGCAACTCCACCTCCAATCCAACATCGTTGATGCCCTTGAGCGGGACGAATACGACAGCCTGCCGGGGCCGGTGTTCGTGCAAGGCTATCTCAGGAACTATGCCCGCTTGGTCGGTCTGCAAGAGGATGCTGTCGTCGCTGCCTATCAGCGACTCTTTCCAGAGATCGAGGAACAGACGACCCTAAACAATCCTGAGCGTGGTGAGGGCAAAATCATACACAGCAGTCATGGGTTGATGCGTCTGGTAACCTGGGGCATTGTCATCGCTTTGGCTGCATTACTTTTCTTCTGGTGGCAGACCCGGGCCGAACTGGAACCGCCTGAACCTTTTCCGATTACTGAGGAGAGTCAGCCGCAGGAGTTGCCAATGGCGAAGCCGCCGGCCGATACCGCTAGGCCGGTCGATGCGGTGGGTGGACTACAAGACGAGCCACATCTCCTGGATGATCCCCGGCCTGAGCTTGAGGAGACGGCTGCACCCCTACAGAGCGAAGCCATGGAGGAGCCGGTAGCTGCCGATCCGCAACCTCAGCAAACCACCCCGATGCCAGAGTCGGCTGAGCCCCAACCTGAACCTGAGGTGGTGGAGATGGAGCCCGCTCAGATTGAGCCCGTAGCGGCCGTTGAAGAGCCACCTGCAGCGGTCGAGAGCCGCTCAAAGTCACTGCTGTTCAGCTTCGAGGGTCCCTGTTGGACTGAGGTCAGAAGCCTGGATGGGAAAGCCCGGATCATCGGCGAGATGCGCAGTGGCACCAAGCGGCGCCTGAGCAGTGACTACGGTCCGTTCAGTGTGGTGTTGGGCGATGTTGCGGTAGTGACCCTGACGATTGACGGTCAACCCTTCGATCTCGCCCCGTTCACACGTGGCAAAGTAGCCCGCTTCACCCTGGATCCCGATAAGCTGTAGCAGTTTTCCCGAAATACTCTGCTAGCGTTTCGCTGAGCGGCACAGAATCGATCAGCCGTTCTGCTGGTGACCGATGGTCCGCTGCCCCACAGATTTCACGCATTCGCATCAGACAGTACACCAGGCCAAGATAACATGTTAATCTTGCCTGCTTTTATCCATATTTTTGAGTCCAAATGGCAAAGCAGATCCAGGCCATCCGCGGGATGAAGGACATCCTGCCCCAGCAGACCCCTGTCTGGCAGTTTCTCGAAGACCGGGTGCGCTCGGTATTGAACCGCTATGGGTATGCGGAAATCCGTATGCCAATTGTTGAGATGACTGACCTTTTCAAGCGCTCCATCGGTGAGGTGACCGATATCGTGGAGAAGGAGATGTATACCTTCGAGGACCGCAATGGGGACAGTCTCACCCTGCGTCCGGAGGGCACGGCCGGATGTGTGCGCGCTGGACTGGAACACGGCCTGATCTTCAACCAGACCCAGAGACTCTGGTATCAGGGCCCGATGTTTCGCCATGAGCGCCCGCAGAAGGGGCGTTATCGTCAGTTTCATCAGATTGGGGTTGAGAGCTTCGGTATGAGCGGGCCGGATATCGATCTTGAACTGATTTTGATCACCGCCAGGATCTGGCGTGAGCTGGGTCTTAAGGATCTGCAGCTGCAGATCAACACCCTGGGCACGCCGGCAGAGCGGGCAGCGTATCGGGATCAGCTGGTCGACTACTTCAAACAGCACCTGGAACTGCTGGATGAGGACAGTAAGCGCAGGCTGGAAACCAATCCGTTGCGGATTCTCGACAGTAAAAACCCCGCCATGGCAGAGCTGATCGCCCAGGCGCCAACCCTGATGCAGCACCTGGGGGAAGAGTCGCTCGCCCACTATCAGGCGATCTGCCAGGGACTGGATGATGCCGGAGTGGCGTATGTGGAAAATCCCCGGCTGGTACGCGGCCTGGATTACTACAGCCGGACCGTGTTCGAATGGATCACCGACGCTTTGGGCGCCCAGGGTACGGTATGCGCCGGCGGTCGCTATGATGGTCTGGTGAAGCAGCTGGGCGGCAGAGAGACCCCGGCGGTGGGATTTGCGATGGGGCTGGAGCGGTTGATCGCGCTGCTGGAAGAGACCGATGTGATGGAACGTCTGTCGGTTCCTGACGTCTATCTGGTGACCCTTGGGCAGGCGCCTGAACGGGAGGGCGTCAAGCTGGCGGAACAGCTGCGGGATCGTCTGCCCGTACTGCGACTGATCAGTCACTGCGGAGGTGGCGGTTTCAAGAGCCAACTGAAAAAGGCGGATAAGAGCCTGGCCCGTTTTGCCCTGATCCTGGGCGAGGATGAGCTGCAGAAACAGGAGATCATCCTGAAACCGTTACGCGGTGGCGAACAGCGCCAGATTGGAATATCAGAACTTGAGTCGACCCTTGCTGAGATCCTTGCCGGGTAATCAGTAAGCACGACCTATCATCAACAATCAAATGACTTTAATGGGTTAGAGCATTATGAGTACATATCAGACCGAAGAAGAACAGGTCGAGGCCATAAAACGCTGGTGGAAAGAGAATGGCACCTCGGTAATTGCCGGCTTGGTGATCGGGCTGGGTGGCGTATTCGGCTGGCAGGCCTGGGGTAACTACCAGGATCGTGTCGGTGCCGAGGCCTCTACAGCGTTCAGTCAGCTGGTGGGTGCCGTACAGCGTGGCGACAGTCCATCTGCAAGCAAACAGGCTGAGCTGCTGAAACAGAATTTTGAAGGCAGCAGCTATGCCACCTTTGCCGCGCTTTCGGAAGCTCGGTTGCATATGGAAGCCGGGGAGAACGATCTGGCAAAGCAGAAGCTGAGCGGGATCATTCAGCAGGGCAAAGTGCCCGCGCTGATCCAGATGGCACAACTCAGTCTGGCCAGAATCCTGCTGGATGAGGGTGACCTGGCCGGTGCGGAACAGCAGGTCGGTGTTACCAGCGGCAGTTTTGCCGGAGAATTCGCCGTGGTGCGCGGGGATATCGCCCATGCGAAAGGGGATCTTGAAGGGGCTGCAGCGGCCTATACCGAAGCGATGACCCATGAGGTCAATGATCGTTCACTGCTGCAGATGAAGCTTGACGATCTGGCCATTGCCAAACCCTGAAATGGCCATGCATCGTGTTCTGATCTGGCTGCCTTTGCTGCTGCTGACCGGTTGCAGCCTTTTTACCGGTACCGACAATACGGATCCCCCCTCTGAGCTGGTTGAGCTGGAGCCGGAGCTGCGCATCGAAACCCTTTGGGATGAGGATTTTGAAGGGGGTGACGGGGCGCAGCTGAAGCTGCCGCCAGCCTACCAGACTGGGGTGATCTATCTTGCCGAGCCCTCCGGTGAAGTCTATGCCCTGGATGCCAAGAGCGGTGACGAGCTCTGGTCGGTGGATACCGAGAGTCCGCTGAGTGGTGGTCCCGGCCTGGCAGAGGGTCTGCTGGCTGTGGGTACCATGGAAGCGGAACTGATCGTACTCGATAGCGAAGCAGGAGAGTTGCGCTGGCGCAAACGGGTCGGAAGCGAAGTGTTGTCGGTGCCTGCCATCGGTGGTGGCTCCGTGGTCTGCAGAACCGGTGATGGTGGTGTGGCCGCTTTTTCCGCCGACAGTGGCGAGCAGCGCTGGCTCTACGATCGCAGTGTTCCTGTATTGTCCTTGCGTGGTGACAGCTCTCCAATGATCAGCGATTCGCTGGTAATCTCCGGGTTTGCCGGTGGCAAGCTGATCGGTCTGACCCTGGATGCGGGATTGGTGGCCTGGGAGGCGTCGATCTCCACCCCCAAGGGGCGTACTGAACTGGAGCGGGTGGTCGATATCGATTCCGATCCGAAACTGGTGGAAGGGACAGCCTATGTGGCCGCCTTTCAGGGTGAGGTCGCAGCGGTCTCCGAATCGAGCGGTGTGGTGCTTTGGCGTCGGGAGATCTCATCCCATGCGGGTCTGGATGCCTCCTGGCGACAACTGTTTGTGACCGATGACGAGGATCATGTCTGGTCGCTGGATGCCACCAATGGGGCTACCCTATGGCAACAGAAGGCGATGCATGCCCGGCGCCTGACCGCTCCCGCAATGGTGGGGGACTATCTGGTAGTTGGTGATCTGGACGGTTATGTTCATTGGCTCTCCCAGGAGGATGGGCATCAGATGGCGCGGATCAAACTGGGAAGTGATGCAATACGCTATCAACCCCTGGTGATCGATGATCGAGTCTATATCCTGGATGAGGGGGGAACCCTGACCGCCCTGAAGGCCCACCCCTTGAATGCCGAGACACCCTGATGTTACCGGTGATCGCTCTGGTTGGACGCCCCAATGTGGGTAAGTCCACACTTTTCAATCGCTTGACCCGCAGTCGTGATGCGCTGGTGGCCGACCAGCCCGGATTGACCCGTGATCGCAAGTACGGCACAGGGAAGCTGGGTAAGCACCCCTATGTGGTGGTGGATACCGGAGGGATCAGCGGCGATCAGTTGGGTATCGATCAACTGATGGAGCAACAGGTGCATCAGGCGATCGGTGAAGCGGACCATATTCTGTTTCTGCTGGATGGCCGTGAAGGGTGTACCGGCGGGGATGAGATCATCGCCCAACAGCTGCGCAAGACCGGCAAACCTGTCACCGTCGCGGTGAATAAGAGCGAAGGGCTGGATGAGACCCTCGCCGCCAGCGATTTCTATCGTCTGGGGCTGGGTGATCCGATTGCCATCGCTGCGGTTCATGGACGCGGGGTTCGTACCCTGATTGACGACATTCTGAGCCAGTTTCCACCTCCGGAAGGGGCGGGTGCGGATGAGGAGAAGGGGATTCAGATCGCTGTGGTGGGTCGCCCCAACGTCGGCAAATCCACCCTGGTCAATCGTCTGCTGGGCGAAGAGCGGGTGGTGGCCTACGATCAGCCTGGTACCACCAGGGACAGCATCTATATTCCGATCACCCGCAATGAAAAACGCTACACCCTGATCGATACCGCCGGTGTCAGACGCCGTGCCAGGATCAAGGAAGCGATCGAAAAATTCAGCATCATCAAGACACTGCAATCAATGCAGGAGGCCAATGTGGTGCTGCTGGTACTGGATGCCCAGCAGGAGATCGGTGAGCAGGACGCCACCCTGGCCGGTCATGTGCTGGAGAGCGGCCGGGCATTGATTCTGGTGATCAACAAATGGGATGGCCTGTCCCAGGATCAACGGCAGTGGATCAAAACCGAAATCGAACGCAAACTGCCGTTTCTGAGTTTTGCCCGGCACCACTATATCTCCGCCCTGCATGGTTCCGGTGTTGGCGATCTGTTCGGACTGGTGGATCAGGTCTATAAAAGCGCCATGCGGGATCTGGCCACCCCTGAACTGACGCGGATTCTGGAAGCTCTGGTGGAAGAGCATCAACCGCCGCTGGTCCACGGCCGGCGGATCAAGCTGCGCTATGCCCATCAGGGGGGGAAGAACCCGCCGCTGATCGTGATTCACGGCAATCAGACAGAGCGGGTTCCGGATGGCTACAAACGCTATCTGATCTCCCGCTTCCGCACGGTTCTCAAACTGCGGGGTACCCCGATACGCATTGAGTTCCGTTCCGGCGACAATCCTTTTCAGGGCAAGCAGAACAAACTCACCAAGCGTCAGATACAGAAGCGCCAGCGACTGAAGAAGTTTGTGTCGCGCAAGCGGTGAGGCGTCTAGGCATGACCCACTCCTCAGCCGAACAGGCACGAGTCACCACGCTGCTCAAGCAGGCCGGCATCGACCGCCTGGCCCCGACCCAGCAGCAATTTATCGAACAACAGGCAAACCGGCACCGCTTCACCCAACAGGAGCTGAGGCAGCTGTGTGACATGGCCGCCGATCTGGCGATGTGGGGTGAGGGTGAGCTGGCGCAATACTGGGCAGCGGATGTTCCTCTCGAGCTGGCCCCCAAACAGCGGCGCAAGCTGTTCCTCGATCATCTGCGGGCAGCCTGGCAGGGATTGCGCGAAAAACCTAACCACTACCCCGCCATTCCATTGACCCCAGCGCGGGCGGAGCAGCGAATCCGCCGGGTTGACGTTGAGAAGCGGAAACTGGGGCTGGGACCCTGTCCGGTGGCATCCCCGCGGACCCGCTGTTGTAATCTGCTGACCCTGGATGCGGTGGAGAACTGTGGTTTCGATTGCAGTTACTGCAGCATTCAGTCTTTCTATCACGGTGATGAAGTCCGCTTCGACAGCCGCTTTCCGGAAAAACTGGCACAACTGGAGATCGACCCGGATCGCTTCTATCACATCGGTACCGGACAATCCTCCGACTCCCTGATGTGGGGCAATCAGGGCGGCATACTCGATGCTCTGCTGGAGTTTGCCTGGCAGCACCCGAATGTGATTCTGGAGTTGAAGAGTAAATCGAAAAACATCCAGCATCTGTTGAAGCGGGATCTGCCAGACAATCTGCTCTGCACCTGGTCACTCAATACCCCCACCCTGATCGCCCATGAAGAGCATTTGACCGCTTCCCTGGATGAGCGCCTGATGTGCGCGCGGCGGATTGCCGACCACGGGGCGTTGATCGGATTTCATCTCCACCCGATGATTCACTACGACAACTGGCACGAGGAGTACGCCGCGCTCTTCCAGCGCCTGCTGGATGAGTTCACTGCCGAGGAGGTGGTGCTGCTCTCTCTGGGTACCCTCACCTATATCAAGCCGGTGATCAAAAAGCTGCGCGCGCGCAAAGGTTTTCAGAGCAAGATACTGCAGATGCCCTGGGTGGAGAGCGACGGCAAACTCTCCTACCCGAAGGCGATCAAGCAGGAGATGTTCTCATTTGCCTATCAGTCGTTGCAGCCCTGGCATAAGGATGTGTTTTTCTATTTGTGCATGGAAAACCACGATCTGTGGCAACCGGTATTCGGTTTTGAGTATCCCACCAATCAGGCCTTTGAAGCGGCGATGAAATCGGCCTATCTGGGGAAGATAAAACAACGGCAAAGAAGGAGTGAGGTGTGAGTCAGCAACTGATGGTCGGCTTGAGTTTTGTTTTCTACCTCCTGGTGGTGCTGGGGATTGGTGTGGTTGCCTGGCGACGCACCCGCAATCTGTCCGACTTCGTGCTCGGTGGCCGGCGCCTGGGCAGCTGGGTTGCTGCACTGAGTGCCAGTGCCTCGGATATGAGCGGCTGGCTGCTGCTGGGGCTGCCCGGCTACGCCTATCTGGCCGGGCTCGAAGCGATCTGGATCGCACTCGGCCTGTTGTTGGGAACCTGGCTCAACTGGCGGCTGGTTGCCGCCCGGCTGCGCACTGCATCCGAAACGGCCGGCAATGCCCTGACCCTGCCGGAGTATCTCTCCAACCGGTTTGAGGATAACAGCGGATTGATCCGGGTGGTCTCTTCGATCTTTATCCTGCTGTTCTTTCTTTTCTACACCAGTTCCGGGCTGGTGGCCGGTGGCAAGCTGTTCGAAGCGGTTTTCGGGCTACCCTACGTCTGGGCGGTGGCGAGCGGGGTGCTGGTGATCATTCTCTATACCGCATTCGGTGGTTTTCTTGCGGTCTCCTGGACCGATCTGTTCCAAGGCCTGCTGATGCTGTTGGCGCTGGTCGCCATCCCCCTGTTTGCCCTGCAGGGATTCGGCGGCGTTGAGCCGATGAGCGAGCTGATTGCCCAACAGAATCCGGCTCTGCTCGATCCGATGACCGACAGTAAGGGTGAGCCGCTGGGATGGATTGCGATCCTCTCACTGATGGCCTGGGGGCTGGGCTATTTCGGTCAGCCCCATATCCTGGCCAGATTCAAAGCGATTCAGCAGGTCAGCTTCGTCCCCAGGGCCAGACAGATTGCCGTCAGCTGGGTGTTTATCACTCTGGCCGCCGCCTGTCTGGTTGGAATGGTGGGTATCCCGATCTTCGAGGCACCCCTTGAGGATGCGGAAAAGGTCTTCATCCGGCTGGTCGATATGATGTTTCACCCGCTGCTGGCAGGGATCTGTCTGGCCGCCATACTGGCCGCCATCATGAGTACCGCGGATTCACAGCTGTTGGTCTCTTCCAGCACCTTTACCGGTGACCTGTATCGTCTGATACGCAAACAGGCCACAGAGAGGGAGTTGGTTGTGGTAGGACGCCTGGCTGTGGTTTCCATTGCGCTGGTCGCTTTTCTACTGGCGCTGGACAGAGAGAGCAAAGTGCTTGATCTGGTGGCCTATGCCTGGGCCGGTTTCGGTGCCGCGTTCGGCCCAGCAGTACTGCTCTCACTCTACTGGCGGGGTATGAACCGCTGGGGGGCTTTGGCCGGCATCATTACCGGTGGATTGACGGTGGTGGTGTGGAAGCCCATGTCGGGTGGTCTGTTCGACCTGTATGAGATCGTTCCCGGTTTTATCCTCTCACTGTTGATGATTCTGATCGTCAGTCGCACCACGGCTGTTCGCGACGGGGATTCCGCTTAGAGGTTGTTGGATGAACGCCAGGCAGGCTTGCAGGCAGCTCTGATCCCTGAGGATCTTCTTGTGTCCCAGGCCGCTGGTGGTATGCAGTCTCGCCTGTCCGGCAACAGCGAGAAGATTTTCAGCATGCCGGTAGGGGACTTCCAGGTCCTGTCTGTCATGCAACAACAGAATCTCATGCTCAATGGTTTGGATGGTCTTCAGGGGTGACAGATCTCGCCATTGCCAGGCCTTACCAAGATGTTTTGCGTAACGACGTTGTGCCTCGTCCCGCATCGCGCCAATCACCTCACTGTTCATGCCGAAGGCCTCGCCGAACTGATCAGTTACCCAATAGATATCATCAAAACAGCTGAACAGGATCAGTTTTTCAGCATCAACCTGAAAACGGTTCATCGCCAGTAGGGCAATCCCCGAACCAAATGAGTGACCGACAACGGCTTTAAGCGGGCCCAGCGATTCGGCCAATGCTACCAGGATATTGGTCACCTCCAGCATGTTGGTGCGTTTTCCGCCCGACTGGCCGTGGGCAGGGGCATCGAAGGTAACCGCCTGGTAACCCGCCTCAACGATGAGTTCGACCAGGGCATGGAAATGACTGCCCCGTCCCCCCCAGCCATGGCTGAACAGTATTGGTTCGCCTTCACCCCATCGATAGACTGCGATGCGCTGGCCGTTGATCTGCTGAAACTGATGATCACTGTTCTGCTCTGCAACGCTTTCCCGGCGGCGTGCAGGAAACCTGGGTGGCGTCATGAACAGCCTCAGAGCCAGCTTCCCCGTCAGCGTCGGCGCAACCCTGCCGAGGATCCCGAAAAATGTCCGCGCTGTGGCGAAAAAGAGCCGTACCCTGAGCGGGTATTTGTGGCTTTTGAACGGGTTGCCTGATCGATTGCGGTTCATTGCAGCGTTCGTCCCATCTGCCGAATTCCGGCCAGATGAAGTGAGCCGATGAGAAAACTGATGATTGAGGTGATGATCAGAAAGTCATCCACCTGCTCGGGTGAGAGCAACATCATCGGCAACAGACCGATACCCCGTAGCAGATAGATCAGGGTGATGATGATCAAAACCGGCTTCAGCCAGGGCAGGCGGCGCAATAATCCGGCGGCTGAAAAGGCATACAAGGCCCAACCGAAAAACACCAGGGCGATGCCCAGAGTGATCACGCCCGGATAGATTGAGCCTAGTCTGGAGAGCTCCACGATCGTCTCGCCTGCGCCAAAAAAACGGTACCACTCGGTTCCGCCGATGATGATGATCAGGTGCAGCAGGGACGTGGTCAGACTGCAGAGACCTGCGAAGATCAGTGCTTTATTTAGATTAACCATTGATGCTCCATGTTCACTTCGGCCTCCATGCGTTCGAATATCTGATAGAGACCGAATAGGGTGCGATCGAAATAGATGAATTCGTTGGCGATCGTGTCGATTTTCTTTATCTGGCTGAGTTTTGCGAAGATCTCCACTCCCTCTTTCATATAGGCGGAGTCACGCTTGGCAAAATTGAATCTGCCGGCTTTGAACGGTTTGGTTAGCCAATTGCCGAACGGTTTCAGCAACGCTTCATAAAAGTCCTGTTGCTGGCCGGCATCGAGACCTTCGACTACCATCCCCAGTTTTTTGTAATAGTGAAGAACGGCACTGGCATCCTGTTCCAGATAGGCATTCAGAAGCTGCGGCATCAGAGTCACGAAATCCGCAGAAAAATGTCTTACGCAGCCGAAGTCGATCAGACCGAGGGTGCCATCCTCAGCAAACAGGTAGTTGCCGGGGTTGGGATCGGCATGCAGAGCATTCAGGCCATAGAACGAGTCGACGAACAGGTCATAGAGGATCTGTGCAAAATGGTTTCGTTCCGCCTGGCTGGGGTTGCTGGAGAGCCACTGATCCATATGCTCACCGGCTAGGCGGGTGGTGGTGATGATGCTTTTGCTGGAGTAATTGCGGCGTACCTCGGGGATTCTGATCGGGGCGAGTTGTAGTGCCGAGCTGAACCACTCTGTATTGTCCGCTTCCTGATGATAGTCGACCTCTTCCTGAAGGCGTTGACTGATCTCATCCAACGAAGAGAGCAGCAGCTCAGCATGGGCTGTCCGTTTGACCAACATCCGCATGATTTGCAGATCGCTGTCGATGGTGATATCGATCCCAGGGTACTGCAGTTTCACCGCCAGCTCTTCCCCCTCACGGCTCCTCGCCCGGTGGACCTGACCGAGGCTTGCTGCGGCAAAGGCCTGAGAGTCGAACTCGGTAAATATTTTCTCGGGCGCACGGCCGAACTCCTGCAGAAATAGTTTTCGGATCAGCGGACGTCCCAAAGGTGTTGCCTGATGGCACGACCTGGCCAGCTGTTTGCGCATCGGCTCTGGTAGGAAGTGGCTGTCCATGCTCAACATTTGAGCCAGCTTCAGCGCTGTACCTCTGAGTTGGGAGAGGGCATTGAAGAGAATCTCCGCTGTCTGCTGATCGAGCAGCGTTTTCTCTTCCTGGCAGTTCTCACTGCTCATGAAAGGGCGGCGGGCGAGATGGGAGAGATGTTTGCCACCAGCTTTGAGCATTGCACCGCTGGCCAGACGGGAGCGGGCCAACTTCCCTGTCGGTACCGGTTTAGTCATCGTGGCTGGCCATGAACTGCCGCTTGGCTTTTTTCCAGGGGCGTGTGTAGTCACCGAAGCTGTTGAGGGTTCGGCTGATGTGGGTACGAAACAGAAAAGAGACCAGTTCCATGGTTTTACCGATCACACCGGTCTGCAGCACGATTGCGATCAGCTCGACACTCTGGTCAACCAGTCGGGTGGTATTGGCAAAGCCTTCTGAGTCGTCACGCAACCAGTAGGCGAGTATTGCGGTCGTATAGTCCCAGTAGAGCGGAGCCAGCAGGGATTGGTAGGGCTGTTCCGGTATCTCACCCGCCTCGACCGCATTGTCGATGATCTCATCCACCATCCGATTGAACAGTCGGCGGGTTTCTGCCAGGTTGACCAGGCTGGCGGCGGGTGAGTAGAAGGTCGTATCGAATACTTCTCCAAGAAACTCCCGGTCGGGCAGCCACAGGGTCAGCTCTGTTTCGATCAGCTGATGCAGCTGCTCCTGGATGGTGTACTGATCGAAGCCGTCGAGTTCACGCAGTGCCTGGGCCACTTCGTTCTGGCGGTTTTCACAGTAGCCGTACAGGAGTTTTTCCTTGCTGGGAAAATAGTTGTAGATCGTAGCGTCGCCTACTTCGGCGCGGCGGGCGATTTCTCGCATAGAGGCGGCTTTAAATCCCCGTTCCGCAATCACTTCGGAAGCGGCAACCAGGATTTTGTTACGGGTGGCCGCCTTCTCCTGCTTGCTGATTTTCATGCTCACCCCTTAAAGTGAAAATACACTTAAAAAAAATTAATATAATCGATATTATAGTATAGTAATTATATTTATCAAATCAGGATAAGTTCTGATCTCCTGCTATTCTTAATACGTGTTAAAAAATCTCACATCTTTCTTCCACCGTGTGCGACAGATCACTGTGTGAAGATAAAAAATGGTGTGATATTGCTCTGACCCTTGTTTGATAGGGAAGGTCGAAGTTCTTAAAACAGTTAAACACATTGAACGTGTTGAAATGGGAGACAACATGGGAAGACGGGGAGAACACAGCAAGTCAGAAATCGAGAATATGGCACTCGTGGCAGCTGAAGAACTAATAGAAACCCAGGGCTATGAGGGACTATCAGCCCGCAAGGTTGCTTCAGCCATCGGCTATACAGTCGGAAGCCTCTATTTTGTATTCAAAAATCTTGATGAACTGGTGCAGAGGGTGAACGGGAGAACTCTGGATCAGCTCTATATGGTGCTCAGTGAACGGTTGACCGAATGTCGGCATCCACAGGATTGCCTCTACACATTGGGATCAGCCTATCTCGACTTTGCTTCAAAGCACGCCCATCGTTGGCGCATGGTGTTTGAACACCAACCGCAGACAGAAGGGTTGTTGATGGAGATTCATGAAGACAAGTTGGATCGTCTTTATGAACTGGTTGAGCGTCAAATTGCCGCACTGACCATGAACAAAATGCCGCAAAATGAGATCGCATTGGCTGCCAGAGCGATCTGGAACGGCATACATGGCATCGCAATCATGCGCACCACCAACCAGCTCCAGACTTCCGGGCAGGGTTCTGTAGCGTCACTGGTTGAACACCTGATAGAGCGCTATCTGGCCGGTCTTAATGCCCTTCAGTCAACGGATAGAGCTCTTCCGCATCAAGAAGTCATCTGATCCGGCCCAAAGCGGATAGGAAGACTCTCAGCGGCTAAATCCGTGAGATACGGACACGCCTTCAGGATACTGAAGGCGTGGGATTTCCTGTGCTTGAATTAAAACCCAGGAAAATGCTTGGTATCTTGTCTTGTTTTTCGTGTAGAATCCCCCGCCATGAAGTTTTCAGTAATATTGACGGGCCAAACCCATGCGTCCGCTTGCAGGAGTAACTGACGATGTCTGAATTGACACAAGATGCTGTGAAAGAGGCAATCAAAGGCTATATCGAACCAAATCTGGAAAAGGATTTGGTAACAGCTAAAGCGGTAAAGGCTGTGGAACTGGATGGGGGCAGCGTAAAAGTCGCCATTGAGTTGGGATTTCCAGCCAATGGTTGTCACGCCAATATCGAGTCGGCGGTCACTGAGCAGGTTAAAACAGTTTCCGGTGTGGAATCGGTTGAGGTTTCCATTACCACCAAGATCGTGGCCCATTCGGTGCAAAAGGCACTGAAACCCATCGACAACATCAAGAACATCATTGCCGTCGCTTCCGGTAAAGGGGGCGTGGGTAAATCCACCACGGCGGTCAATATCGCCCTTGCCCTGGCGGAAGAGGGGGCCAAGGTCGGGGTGCTGGATGCGGATATCTATGGTCCGTCACAGCCTCGTATGCTCGGCATCAACGGCAAGCCTGATTCCAAAGACGGCAAGAGCCTCGAGCCGATGGAAGGTTATGGTCTGCAGGCGATGTCGATCGGTTTTCTGATTGATGAAGAGACGCCGATGATCTGGCGTGGCCCGATGGTGACTCAGGCCTTGGAACAGCTGCTCAATGACACCAACTGGGACAGTCTGGACTATCTGGTCGTGGATCTGCCGCCGGGTACCGGTGATACCCAGTTGACTCTGGCGCAGAAGGTGCCGGTCTCTGGAGCGGTGATCGTCACCACACCTCAGGACATCGCCCTGCTGGATGCCCGCAAAGGCCTCAAGATGTTCGAAAAGGTTGAGGTGCCCGTGCTGGGTATCGTGGAGAACATGAGTACCCATATCTGCTCCAAGTGTGGTCATGAAGAGCACATCTTCGGTCAGGGTGGCGGCTCCTCCATGGCTAATCAGTACCATGTGGATCTGCTTGGCGCCCTGCCACTGGATATCCGCATCCGTGAAGAGACCGACGGTGGTAAACCGACCGTGGTTGCCGAGCCGGAGGCGCGCATCTCTCAGATCTATCGGGAGATCGCCCGTAAGACAACCGCCAAGCTCTCCTTGCAGGCCAAGGACTATGCGGCGAAATTCCCCAATATTGTGATTCAAAACAATTAATTAGTATCACTGATCTACCATCAAACCCCCTATAGGCCGCATAACTTGCTGCTTGTAGGGGGTTTTTAAATACTACCAACTAACGCTATACTACCATTATCCAGCAAACTTTTGGATAGTAAATGGGTAGTAAGTGAGATATCTGTGGGTAGTAAATGCCAGTACTAACCAAAATCAATCTAACCCCATCCAGGGTTGATCAGTTCAGATTCAAGGTCGGCGGCCCTAAACAGCAGTTTTTATGGGATAGCCAGGTGCCTGGACTCGGCCTGGAGGCGGTGGTCAGTGGTCGTCGGTCGTGGGTCCTCAGCTATCGGATCGTTGGGAAGAAAAAGAGAATCACTCTTGGTGCATTTCCCGCGATCGATTTAGATGTTGCCCGTGAAGAGGGCAAAGATCTTCTCAGGTCCCTGCGAAATGGTGTGGATCCAGCTGCCCTTAAAAAAGCCCCGGAGAAGGCGCAGACAGTTAAATCGCTTCATGACCGCTATATTTCTGGTCGCTACTTCAGATCTCGTTCCCCAGATTTTCAGGCGAATTTTAAGTCGACTATGCGCCGGTATGTATTGCCTGATATTGGGGATCAACTGCTCGAAAGTGTTCAGCGAGCCCAGATCAAGTCAATAATCGATGATCTTGTAGAAGCAGGGAAGGAGGGCATGGCTCAAGGAACGCTGACCCATTTACGAATTTTATTCGCCTATGGTGTAGATGAGGAATTCATCGAATATGCACCTACTGAGCGAGTGAAGGTCAAGCGGACCACATCGGGTCGGCGCACTCTATGGTTTGATAATGAAGACGATCTAAAGGCAATCTGGAATCTAGCGGCCCCGATTCAGGTCAGATCGATCGTCAGATGGTGCCTGTTAACTGGCTGCAGGAGAGATGAGGCAAGGATGTCTCCCTGGTCGAGCATCTCCGATGATCGTTGGACGGTATCAGAGACAAAAAATCGTCGAGCACTTGTTTTGCCTCTCACTGAGCCGATGGAAATGGTACTTGAAGAGTGCCGGGCGACATATCCAAAAAGCGAATGGGTCTTTCCAGCAACAACTGGTTGGAAAAAGGCAATACCCAGAGGGAGTCTTGATTATATTGTGCGTGAATCAAGTAAGGGTAAGTGGTCATTGCATGTTTTGCGGCATACCGTGGAAACCTGGTTAGCTGATCTTGGAGTCTCTGAAGAACATCGAAATCTCGTTTTAAATCACTGGACTGGGCGCATGTCTGAGCGCTATCGACATGGACATCAGATCGAGACAAAGAAGGCTGTACTGGAGCTATGGCATTCGAAACTGATGGAGATGGTTTTGTGAAGAGGAATAGAAAAGATTACCCCGCGTGGATGTCAGAGAAGAAGAACGTACAATTTCTCTATGAACGATCAAAGCAGAATGGAGTTAAGGCATCACCAATCACTGGTGAAAGCCTAGAAGAGATTAAGAAGGCATGTAAAGAAATCCTCTCTTGGGATTACAGTTACGACAGAAGGCGATTCAAAGCCATTAGAAAACGAAAAATTGAAAATAATCCTCAGCACAAGGAGTCTTTAGAAACGAGCTTAGGTAAAGAGCAACCCGATTATGGTGGTACACACCAGATTAACAAGGGCATTGATGAAACAATTTCTATTGCCTTAGCAGAGCTCAGGGTGTTGCTCGAAAATCAAAAGACAGCCACAAAGGACGAGTTAACTGATTTTGATGTGATTGCAGAAAATTTGTTGAAACATGTGTCAGCTCATGTGTCTGCCGCTGTAGAAATGGCCAATAATGATCTCACTAAACTTGCAGAAAAGAACCGAAAGCAATCGGCAGAAAAAATCAAGAATTCAGAGAGGGCTAAGAAAATATTCCCATCAGTATTGGATAAACATAAAGACAAAAGAAACCGTCTCAATCTGGCCTACACTGAAATAGCAGAAGAATTGGGGGTTTCTGTTAGAACAGTTCAGAACTATTTAAAAAAATAATACATATTTTCTATGAAAGCCTTTAGGTTTTCATATTTATCTTTATCTACAGTACCTTCAACATTCACGGAGGTACTTAAATGCAATCTAAATCTACCAAAGACGTTGAACAGTCAATAGCTCTTCAAAAGAGCACAACCCTTCTAACTGAGATTGAAGTGGCAGGTATTACAGGCTACTCAGTTAGAACACTCCAATCTCACCGCCGATCCCGTCAAGGCATCCCTTTTGTTCGACTTGCTTTCAATAAGATTCGCTATCGGCTTAGTGATGTTGAAGCACATATTGAAAACCATCTTGTTGCAACAAAATAAGGCCAAAACTCAGAAGACTTAAGTCGATAGGAGTCACTATGTCTACTTCATATCATAGTGCCGTTCTGGCATTGGATAAAATTTACCAAAGGCTGTACCGCATTGAGACTACTACTATCCTTTTGCGGGGGATTGAACACGGTGAGATCGAGGATTTAGAGAATACCTCTGTCACCTTTACTACGCTAGCATCTGAGGCGTTGAGCGGCGCCCTGACGGGTATTTTTGACGCATGTGATGAGATCGAAGAACACCTTCAAGTGACAGGTGGAAAATTGTTCAAGGATCTGAGAGCAGATGCAGAAACAGAGTGACCAAAATGAGCGCAACAATCCTAGAATTCCGGCCTAAACCTAAGGCGAATCCGATACTAGCTTTGGTCTCAGAGAAAATGGTTTTGAGGAGGAAAGTATATGGAGATCCAGAGGGTATATATATGTCTTCTGGATTAGAAGAATCCCTTCGAGACATGATACGCGTTCTTGAGGAGAACTGTATGTACACCTTCGAAGAAAACATTGTGAGTGAAGAGGCAATCCAGCCATTATTCGAAAGCTATGCAGATTTAATTGCTTGGCTCAGGCTTGCCCTCAATGATGAGTTAGATAGTAATGGCCTATAGACTGAAGAATTTGCCGAACGCCAGTAGTTTGGCTTGGCGCCGGGTACGAGGACTGCTCACCCTCACAGAGCTTTCAAGACTGTACACAGATGTGGTTAAAGAATGCAACCGATGTGGTAGCTCGTTACACCCAGCCGGACGATCTGGTATGTGTGATGACTGCAAAGGATAATTTAAACGTGTCAGTTGAGTTACCACCAGATATTATTCAACAGCTGAGGTCCGATGCTAATGCGGTTTACACACCAGAAATCGTTACCAAGCTTCGAAAGCTACTTAACGGACACGATCCTGCAGAGTTTGCTGAAGCTGCATTTATAGTTAACGGGTACATCGACGAGAGCAAGCTTACAAAGCTTTTGAGTGGCGAACGCGATCCCTGTCCGCTTGATATAGGCAAGTTGTTATCACCGTATGTAAGCGCTGGTAATTTCAATCCTGAATCACTCTGTAGAACATACCTCGTAGAAAACCTGATCGAGAAGGGACGTGTTTACGAACTCCTCGGGAAATGGAAGGGTGGAAAGACAATTGTTGCTATTGATCTTGCCAATCATCTCGCGCATGGGTTTTCTTGGGCAGGATTTCGGACACTTAAATGCCTAGTTATCTATGTTGCAGGCGAGGCAGTTGAGGATGTCATGATCCGGAATGAAGGATGGAGACTGCATCAGAAAATCAAAGAGTGTGCACCATTCCAAATCAGAACAATCCCTGTTTCACTCAGTGACCCTACAGAAGCTCGCCGTCTATATCACGAAATTGTTGAGTTATCAGACCAACACCCAGACCTCCCGATTCTATTGGTTATCGATACACTTGCTCGGAACATTGGGCCAGGTGTGAATGAAAATAATATCGAGGGGATGGGGGCATTTGCCAACAACCTGATTGATGAAGTTGTCCGGCCTACCAAGGCAACCGCCATCGTTATTCATCATTCTGGGCATAGTGACTCTGACAGAGGACGCGGTCATTCAAGCTTTGAGGCTGCAGTCGACGGTGCATTTAAAGTGTCGATGGATAAATCAGATGGGGCTGCAATCATAACCCTATCCACTCTATTCAGTCGCAGTACAAGCGGCGAATCAAATGCTTCATTTAAGATTGTTACACAAGAGCTACCTGGTGCTGACAATTTTGGGAATCCGATTGAGGCGCCAGTCCTACGTTACCTAGAAGATCATCAGCCAACAAAAAGAACAAAAGGCCTGGGGAGGAAGCAGGAGGCTCTCTTAGAGCTATTGCAAACACTATATGACGAGCACAAACAGCGAATCGAGAAAGGAGGTTTAATCACTACGGCTCGTGTCTCAAAGGGTGAACTTCGAGAAGAGGCAGAAAAGCGAGGTGTTGAGACTGACAGCTCGAATTTTTACAAACTGGTTTCCAAACTAAGAGAGCGATCTTTAATTTCTGAAGAATTGGGTCATCTGTATGTGGTAGGGGATCATTAGGGTGAGGTAGAGGTAAACCCTAAAGGGTTTTACCCTACCCTTACCCTAAAGAATTACCTTGACTACCGTTCCTTTACCTCATGTTTTACCCCATGTTTTACCCCTTTATAGGAGTGTCCAATATGCGCCTCACCAAAATTCGACTCGCAAAACTCGCAAGCATGGTCCGCAACCAGGTAGTGCTTAGCGATAAAAAGGGTGAGCTCAGGCAGAGAATGCAATCCGCACAGGCCAGAGGAGATGAGCGAATTCGAGAAAAGCTCGCTCCTGAAGATTTTGATCAATATCTGGTTGAACGTGACGATTATTACACGGCACTCTATCAGAGGTGGGCAGAATTACGATCAACCATGCCATGCCGCACATTAGCCGATAAATTCGAGATTGCTGATAGAGCTGCTGAGCTGGCCATTGAGCAGACAGGATTCAATAGGCCAATTGTATGAGATTGAATCGATCCCGGATCAACAAAATTGAGCAGCAAGTAAAAATGACTGTTGCAGAGCGTGAGGCACGAGCAGAAATCCAAAAGCAGCAGGAATTACGGTATGCGGAGGAATGGAAGCGTTATCAGGCCTATCTGACCCGGGAAGAGTTTGATTCATGGAAAAGAAACGAAGAGAAGTATCTCGGACAGGCTTCTGAGAGTGGAAGAAATCAATGGCCAGAAAGCAACGTAACCGAAAAAGAACTGGATGCTGCTCGAAATAGGTTATTGAGTACATATTCTCCCGAAGCCCTGGAAAGGTACAAGGAACGCCATATCGCCTTTGAGGCTGTGTATAAACCCCGGTTCATTGAATGGGCACTAATGTGGATGGAAGAGGATCCTCGCTGGGGCGGGTTAGATGAGGTGAAATTGATGGGAGAGCTCCAAGAGGAAGTGACTAAGGAACTGGGATTTGACTCTAATGGGCTATCTTATCCGCCAGATCCTGAAGAATCGCTGTTTGATGTTGATGACGACTGGGAAAGACAGAATGATATCGAGTTAACAGATGAAGAAACTGAAAACTCTACCTATGAAGAGGATCCAGAACTAACACAAGCAAGAGCATTCGCAGTTGATGGGTACTGTGAGGGTGGAGAGTATTAGTGTCTGAGCACCTTCAGGTAATTTATGAATACTTGAAACTATGCCGGCGCAAAACACCGCCGGGCCCGGGTATTGAGTCAAGCATTGAGTGGCTGAAGGACCAAGTTCAGAATCACACAGAACCTGAGCCGGACCAGACAACAGAGCTAGTCATGATTGAACTGGGCGCCAATGACTGGTTAATTGTCGAGAATGAAAAAGAGATTCCGGTTACACACCAGGGTAGTGCTTTCGAAACGATAGCAGGCATTCTGTCAGGGCCTGATGGACAGCTGTGCCTGTACGACTTTTTACCGTCGGTTGACGCACTAAGAAAAACGAAGATCCGCGTTGTAGACCGTCTAAACAGCTGTGGTGCCAATCTAATGGCTGACTACATCGACCGGAATCTGCGAGTCCATCGAGACAATACCATCACAGTAACATCCGAACCGGGTGTTTTTTTTATGGTTAACCGTCTCAGCCCCGAATCATAGCGATTCTTCTGGGGTGTCCACAAAGTGTCCACACCCTCATATGGTTTATCCTCTGTGGCAGATATCAGAAACCTGTTAATTACAGATGGAGAAACAATTGGCATTCAAACCAGGAGAAAGCGGCAATCCTTCTGGCCGGCCTAAGGGGGCGAAAAACAAGCGCATTGCCCTGGTCACTGCTTTGAAAGAGCACTTTGGTACCACACAACAGGCAACTGCTGAGAAGAAATTCTGGCTTCTCGTTATCGAAGCGGCAGGAAAAGGTGATACGAACTGCCTTAGCCTGGTCGCACAGCGTTTACAACCCGCTTACAAAGCACAATCCCCCCTACTGGATCTTGATTTACCGACTGAACCAGTGGCAGCAGCTCAAAAGCTCATAGAGGCTGCAGCATCTGGTGAATCAACTGTGGAACAGGTGAAACCACTACTGTCAGGACTCAGTGATCTGCTGAGGGCAAAAGAATTCGAGGAGCTCGATCAGCGATTGTCAGATCTTGAAAATCAACTTACAAAAGAGGCTTAGCTATGGAACTACACAGCAGCGATATCGCGAGACAAATCACAAATTTACGGCAAGCGATCACTGATTCAGAAGCTGAACATCGAGAGCTTGCTTTCAGATATTCAGAGACCGGTGATAAGGACCTCATGGATCAAATGATGAAACTTCGTGAAACTGTAAGCGTTTACAGATACGAAATCGAATCCGCTGAGGTTGCAAAGGATCAGGCCCTTCGGAGAGAGGTGGAGCAGGCAAATGAACAGGCAACCAAGGAAATCATCGAGAGGGTTGCTCAAGGTAAAAAGCTGTTGGATCAACGTGTTGCTGCGGCAAAAAACTTAGAGAAGCAATTCACCACGCTCGGTAAATCGATGGAAAAGTTTTTGGAAATTACGGAACAGGCTCGACAACATTACGGCAGTCTTATTGAAAGTGATGATATCCAGGGTTTTATAGGGCCTCGAATCTTTGACCGGATACCTCAACTGCATGGCTGGAGAACAGCCCTAAGCTCTGCAGGATTGAGACACTTTTTAGGCCCAAACTATCAGCTGTTTCCAGGTAAACAGACTGGAGCAGCAGCGATGACCTTTGTTGAATCAATCCAGAATCAACATGAGCGAGTACGGTACCGTAAGAAAGTAATGCACATTATAAACGCCGCTGAAGAGGTGACCAGCAATGCATGATCCAAAAGATACTGGAGATCGCACCGAAGGGACAGGTGATACACGAAAAATCTACTTAAATAATGCTCTGGTTCCAGATCGAACTATGGAAGGGCGCTGGTATGGCGATGTTGGCGCTCACTTAAAAGAGGTCGATCTTGAGGCTACGCTAGATCATCTTGTCACTGAGGATAACAACCTCATGAGTATTGACCGTGCAGCGGCAAGCGATGAGATTCGGCGAATGATGTCTTATCTTGACCTTAACGAGAAAGAGGCTAATCAATTCACTGGCGTATTAAATCAAACACTACCAGAAGCAAAGCCAGCTGAATGGGCGAAAGAGTCTCGCAAAAGGTTAAGTCGTACTTATGGAAAGGAAGCTGGTGAGCGTCTTCAGTCTGCTCAAACAGTTGTGGATCGTAATCCGAAGCTAAAGGCCTTTCTCAACAAATACAAACTAGACAACCATCCCGATTTGATTGAGCTCATTGCAACAAAGGCGCCGGAAATCAATCGGCGGTATGAGTGAAGAACGTGAGTGAAGAAAAGCCAGATCAAGATAGACCGATAATGGTCGGTGACATCCTAATGCTTGGCCGTATTAGTGACGATGCAGGGTTGTATGATGATCCGGAAATACAGAAGTTCATCCAAGAACATGTAGACTTGATCTTGAATGTAACCTACGAAGAGCTGCTCAGGATAGGTGTCACTGACCCTAACTGCCTGGTGATCCGAATGGCAAACGAGAACACCAGCAATGAGCAAAGATTGAAGGATCTTCGAAATCAGTATTTTCAAAAGAAAACCTCTGATAATTCAGAGACAACAATCCACTGATTACTAACTACATCATCAGCACCGAATAGGAGGTTATGCATGCCAAGAGTACCCGGGCGAGAGCAAGCCACTAGGCCGATCGTAACCGCGCCTACTACCCACAGTAACCTTCAAGTTTCTCCGGAAGATATCTCACACGGTGCTGGTGATCGTTTGATCCGGCAGGGTCAGATCGAGTTTCAACGGGCTATGGAGCTCAAGCAAGCCGAGGAAGCGACCTTGGCAAAGAGTGTGGATGCAGAATTCTCTCAGGAGCTTCGGACTCTGCTGGATGATCCGGATACAGGGTATTTCAACCAGAGAGGACAGACTGCCTATCAAAACCGAGAGGAAGCGGCCAATCAGATAAAAAAACTGAAAAGGAAGTATCTCGGTCAGTTCAAACCGGGCAGCGTGAGTGCTCAATTATTCAGCCAGGTGGCGGATAAGCGAGTAGAAAACTCAATGAATGGCATATTCGCTCATGCGTCCCGTGAATTGAGACAGTGGCAGGACGATGCATATGATGCACGGATTCAGGCATCGATTGATGATGCGGTCTCTGGAATTCGAGATCCAAAGTTGATTCGACAGGCCATTGCTACCGGTAAAGCCGAAGAGCTTGAGTATGCCCAGCGCCATGGGCTGGATCCGGATAGTCGTAATATCCGGGTCCAGGACTTCACTACCAGGTTGCACACGGCTGTGATTGATCGGATTGGTAGTGGTGACCTTGTTGTAGCACAAGACTACTACCAAGCGAATATCAATGAAATCGATCCGACAGCCCGGGTCGAAATCGAAAATCAGTTCAAAGCTATTACAGACCGGCGCCGGGAAAAGGTCGCATCTGATCTGGAGCTTCGGGTCTATGGCGGAAATGGTTCAGAAGATGAGATCAATGCGGCCTTTGACAGTGAAGTGATAACAGGACCCAAGCGGACGCAACTGCTCAAGGAACTGAGCCGACAAGCCGGTGAGACGGCATCAGCCCAGCAGCGTGAATACCTCATCAGCACAGGCCTGCCCCTCGATCCGAAGGATAAGAAGCACCGACAGGCTGTCGATGAAGCCTTTGTTCGCCGGGGTTCAACTCCTCCTGTTGCGATCGCCTTAACGAAACAGACCGGGATACTTCCTGGCCAAATTCGCTCCCTATTTCGAACTGCAGCACGCTCCGGAGAGGGGCCGGCCGTCAAAGAGGCTCTGAAACTCTATGCATCAATTGATGATCAAGTGCCGCTGGCCCTGGATGATCTCTCAATCTCTGACATTGCCGTCCTGGAAAATGCTACTCAGCTGATTCGTGGCGGCTTGCCATCCGGGAAAGCCATGGAGATCGCCAGGCAACAGTCGAATATCCCCGAGGCAGAGCGGAAAGTGATGCTTGAGCGATATCAGGAGCAGGCTAAAAAGAATCCAGACTCACTCCAGGATGCACTCGATTCTGATGATGACTATGACACTGAATTGTTTTCAGGTGCTCCCAAACCGCCGGCCGCCATGCAGGCAGATTATGAGCGGCTTGTGGAGACTTTTTATACCCAGCTGGGCGGCGATATCGAAAAGGCCCAGGAGATTTCTTGGAAGGCGCTGAAACGAACCTGGACCCGGTCGGATATCAATGGGGATGGTGAGTTGATGCGCTACTCTCCGGAATTTGATCTGAATGTCTCCGCCAAGGTACTCCGTAAAGATCTCGATAAGCAGCTCGAAGAGATCAAGGTCAAGCCGGAGAATGTCCGCGTAATCTCCGATGTGCTCACCGCTCGATCGAAGCGGGGGCAGCGATCCTATGCGCTTGTGAAGACCCGGCCGGATGGTCTGCCTGAGATTCTGCGCGGACCCAACAATATGCCACTTCGTTGGGTTCCGGATCCCTATTCGGTTCTCAACAAACAACACAAGGATTCGCTCAGCAGAGCGAAGCGAGCGCGCCAAGAGCATCAACAAGCCCAAAGAGTCCGAAAACACTTCCCAGACGGAGGATGATCGATGACACCAGCAGATTTTATATCCGTAAGAGTAGAAGACAGTGGCCGCTCCAAACTCACCGGTCAGGAGATGCAGGAAATTCTCAATACCTGGCTGAATTCTCGCTACAACATGACAGGGACTACTGACCTTCTATTCAGTCGCCAGGCACTGATTGACCTGATGGAGTCAGCCGAAAAGTCAAATAAACCGCAGGAGTTCCGCCGTGCCTTTGGTTGAAATCGATGAGGGTGCGCTCTCCTATCAACCTCGGTCGTCCTATGAGCCTGAAGAGCCGAAGGACCAGGATAAACTCGACCTGTGGGCTGCCGGCATGGCGCTGCAGAATCCGATCAGCGGCGCCATTCGTTATGGACTTCACCCCGATTTTGAAGCGGTACCAGGTTACAACCCGCTGACTGATGAAAAGCTTGATGGGTATGACCCGGAAGAGTTTGCCTTTTCCCAATCTCCGGATGAGACCCGGGCCATCAAGCAAAGGATCGATCATCAGCAACGGGACCGGCAGATGCTGGCCGAGGATGACAGTCTACATAGTTCACTCTCGAGCATCGCCGGCTACGTTGGAAACCCACTGCTCTGGGCACCTATGTTACTAGCCCCTCAGGCCTCGGTGCCCGCAATCATTGCAGCCGAGACCGGTGCAGAACTGACATCTGAGTTCATTCTTCACCAACAGCAGCCGGAAAGAACGCTCACTGAGTCTGCGATCAATGTGGGAGCGGCAGCTGTCGTATCTGGAATATTGGGGACAGCCGCTCAGACTCTGTCCAAAAGACAGATGAAGCAGCTGGATGAGGGCATGGCGAATGAACTGAAACGGCCACCGAGCACGGACTCAGCCGGCGCTCAGCGTGTCAATGAAACCACCATCGAGGATGAGACCCTGGTGGGTGGGGATGCTGTCACGCATGCCACCATCGGGCCACTGGGGCGAGTCATGAGGGCCACATCTCTGGAGGCCAGGAAGGTTGCTCAGCAATTGGCTGATCTGCCCTTCATCCTCCGCAAGCACGAAAAGGGTAAGTCCTTCGGGCCAAGCGTCGAGGCTCGTATGGGTCGATTCGAGGCGACAGAAGGGGAAGCCCTCAACACACTCAATAATCTTTACAAGCAGCATGCTGCAGCCGGTGGGAAACTCTCAGAGGACGAGTTCTTTGAGGCAGTCACTATCTCATTGCGTAGCTATGACAAGCACGCGGTTAAGGAAGTGGAACTGGCTGCGGATTATGTTCGAAAAAACGTCTTCAACCCGACGAAATATGAAGCACAAAATCTAAAGCTCCTACCTGAGGATCGTGAGTACCTGGGCTGGATGATCAAACAGCAGCGGGCCAAGGGCCTGAAATCTGATGATCTACTCAAGCGCTTCGTAGAGGCTCCAGAAACCTTGACCAAAGACGGCGCCAGCTATGCACCCCGGGTCTATGACTATGAGAAGTTGGCGGAAGACCTGCAGGGATTCAAGAAGCTGATCACTGACTATCTGCAGTACAACGTTCCTGATGGTGAGCTGGTGGCTCGGGATGAGGCTGAAGACATCGCAGAGTCCGTGATCCGGAATGTATTTCTCCATGGTGGCCTGGAAGACACCGACTTACCCAAGTACCTGGTACCAAAAGCCGGTGCACTGCAAGAGCGGACCATTGATATCCCTGATATGCTGCTCGAGCCCTACCTGGTCAATGACAGCCGGGTGTTGATCTCTCGTTACCTGAAACAGATCGGCAGTGACATTGAACTGACCAAGGTCTTTGGTTCAAAGAACATGCGCTATGCCTTTTCCAATATCTCGACAGAATACGATCGTTTGATTGCTGAGAGTACTGGAGCAGAGGCGAAACGGCTGAAAAAGGAACGTTCTGCTGTATTTCGGGACCTGAAGGCAATGAGGGATCGACTCACAGGGCAGTATGAGCGGCCTATGGATCCCAGTTCGAGTTTGGTCAAATCGGGCGCCTCGATCCGGGCCTGGAACACCATGACGATGCTGGGTGGTGCTGTTGTCTCCAATCTCCCTGATATGGCCAGGCCGATCATGGAATTAGGATTGAGGCCGTTCGCCAAAGGAATGACTCAGATCATCGGCAACGTGAAGGGGTTTAACCTCTCCCGGGCAGAGCTCAAGCGCTGGGGTGTGGGTCTCGATATGACCACAGGATCCAGGATGGCCGCGATTGCGGACGCTCAGGACATGATGCAAGCCGGTCAGCAGAAGGCCCTGAATGTCTTCGGTAAGGTTTCGCTCCTGAATGCCTGGAATGGTGGCATGAAGCAGTTTGCCGGGGTAATGATCGTCGATAGCTTCCTGAAGTGGGGTAGCTATGCGAGACTTACCAAGCACCAGAACCAGATCATGGCCCGGGCCGGCCTGGATGAAAATATGCTGGTCCGTATTAATGAGCAGTTCAGAGCACATGGCATCACGGATGGAGGCCTGAGGATCGCCAACACCGCCGAGTGGACCGATGCCGAGGCCGCGGAGATCTTTGAAGCCGCAGTTCGCTCTGAGGTGCAGCACACCATCATACAGCCCGGGGTAGGCGATAAGCCCCTGGTGGCATCCACCGAGGTGGGAAAGCTGGCTTTTCAGTTCCAGAGTTTCATCATGAGTGCTCAGAACCGGATGTTGATCAACGGCCTGCAGCGTCATGATATGGCTTTCATGACAGGAATCCTGGCCAGTGTGTTCATTGGTATGCTGACAGCCTATGTGAAAAATGCGGTAAGGGGTAAAGAGCAGCCAAAGAATCCACAGGGGTGGATAGCTGAGGGTGTAGACCGGTCCGGTGTCCTGGGCTTGATGACCTATCCCTTCAACTGGGGGCGCATGGCCACCGGTGACACACCTTCCCGATTTGCCGCAAGGAACATTACTGGCACCTTCCTGGGCCCAACTCCAGAGCAGGCTGAACGGGCTGTGAGGGTTGGTCTTGGAGCAGCTGAGGGGAATCTCAATCCCGAGCAGCTGGCCCGGCTGATGCCGTTTCAGAACCTGTTGCACCTACGTCAAATTGGTGAGCAGTTAGTAGAGTAGTTCTCAATCGCAGAGTTGTGATTGAAGGGCTTAGTATTTTCATTGTTAACCTTCCGGAGGTATAGAGATGTGTACAATTGAGGCTGGTGTTGCTGCAGGAGCTGCCGTAGTTGGCGCGCTTGCCAGTGATCGCAATAGCGACAAGATGATCCAGGCGCAAAAGAGAGCCCGCAAGAAGAAACCCGAAACGCCTACCTACGCCGATGCCTCTGTCCGCAATGCCGGTAACCTGGCACGGCGCATGGCAACCAGTGGCGGCCAGTCATCCACCCGTAGAACTGGCAATCCTCTGGGGCTCCCAGGCGGTACCGGAAACACACGCACGCTGTTGGGTGGGTGAATAGTTCCAAACCAGGCACAAATCAACTATATTCCTAGTGCGTCCTGCAATGCCCTGGCGATTGTTGCCACCCGCTTGGGGGCGCGCTGACCCTTTAGAGCCCGCGGGAACAGTCCGCTCTGCTTATGGATTCAAAAACTATCTCTCATACAATGAGTGCTGATCTGGTTAGAGGATTGCTGGATTGCTAAGGACTGTGAATTAAACCGTTAGGAGAATTTGAATGGAAGGATGGTTTTTAAGGAAACATCTTTGGAAAATCCTACTCACATTAGCTGTAGTTGCTGTTATCTATGGTATTGCTGTCATATCAACTTACCGTGCACACTTCCCTGGTCAAATTATTCAAGACATTTCAACTTGGGGACAACTAGGGGATTATCTTGGTGGCTTACTGAATCCTGTATTTTCTCTTTTAGCTTTTTTTGCCTTATTAATAACAATAGTTGTTCAAACAAAAGAGCTTGCTATCTCTTCTGAAGAACTAAAAAAATCTGCGGAAGCATTAAGCAGGCAGAGCAAGTCATTAGATACACAAAATTTCGAAAATACTTTTTTTCAAATGTTGAGGCTTTATAACGAGATTGTAAAAGAAATGGATACTACTCATGGGTTACATGAGATAGCAAGAGGGAGAAACTGCTTTAGAGTGTTTTATGAGAATTTTAAACACTATTATCAAGACACAGAATACGATAGGGGGTCATATATTCCATCAAAGCATGTAGATAAGGTGTATATGGTGTTTTTCAAGCAAAAGCAAGATGAAGTTGGGCATTATTTTAGAAATTTATACACTTTGGTACAGTTTGTTGATGTAAGTGATGAGCCCAATAAAAAAACCTATATAAATATTATACGAGCACAACTGTCTAGTTATGAATTAATACTGCTATTTTATAATTGCTTATCACAGGAGGGTTTAGAGAAATTTAAACCACTTATTGAAAAATATCAGATTTTAGAAAATATGGATTCTAGTTTGTTGATAGGGGAAGATCATAAACCACTTTATGATCATACTGCTTTTGGTGAATAATAGCGCTTAGAAATATTAATTACTAAGAACTATTTAAAAGCGCATCATATCGACTTTGAGAGCAAGCAGATGAGTAACACACCGCTAATTGTCACCTACGCCGAGGCCGGGAAAATGCTGCTGGGCATCAGCGGGCGAACCGTAATAGTTAAAAAACTCGGCTGTAGAGCGATAATTTAGGAGTATAAAAAATGTTGAGAGACGAGTTAGAAGAAGCAAAAAGGTCCGTTACAACAGATAGTTTGCAAATATCAATTGGCGAAATAGCTTCAATGTACAGTCAGGAAGAGTTAGATATAATTCCTGATTTTCAAAGATTATTTCGATGGAGTATTGAGAAAAAAACAGCATTCATAGAGTCAATATTAATTGGGATTCCTGTGCCTCCAGCTTTTGCTTATGAGAAAAGTGATGGTACTTGGGAGTTGATTGATGGATTACAAAGAATCTCTACAATATTAGAGTTTATGGGTATTTTACGGGATCCGGAAGATAGGACAAAAATAATGCCGGCTTCTACCTTATCTTCTTCAACCTATTTACCTTCGTTAGAAGGTGTGAAATGGTCAAAAGACGATGAGGGTGGTATGGCTCTAGAAAAATCATTGCAACTGTTTTTTAGAAGAGCTCGACTTGATTTTCAGGTGCTCAAACACCCGAGTGATTCAAAAACCAAGTTTGACCTTTTTCAAAGATTAAACCGCGGCGGAGAATATGCTAATGAACAAGAGGTTCGTACATGTTCAATGGTGTTAGGCAATCCAGACGCAACGAGAAGAATAAAAGAAATAGCACGGTCTGAAAGGTTTGTGCGTATTATGAAAATTTCACCGGAGCAGAGTTCAAAACAAAAGGATGTTGAATATCTTGTTAGGTCTATAGTTCACACAGCAACGGACTATAGTGCTGAAACTGATGTTCAAGAATACTTAGATCGTAGTATCTTGAAAATAATAGTTAATGAAGATCCAAATGCAACAATCGATAGAATCATTTGGACAATTAATATACTTGATGAATTGTTTGCAGAAAATGCACTGATGCCTCATCAGAAAGCATATGAAGGTATTGCACAAAGGTTTTCTTTGCGTGCGCTGGAATGCATCCTAGTAGGGATAGCAAGAAATAAAGATGAAATCTCAGAGCTTCCAGATTATCGCCGCTATATACTTGACAAAGTTGATGGGTTCTGGAGGCAAAGGGAAGTGTTTGAATTAAGTGCACCTGGCCTTAGAGGTACAACGCGTATACAGAGAACAATTCCATTCGGTGCAGAATGGTTTAGACCAGAATGAGTGATATATCAGACATCATTGCTGAAATAGACTCAAATCGCTTGAGACGTGCAAAAGAGCTGTCAGAGATAAAAGTGAGGATGGATGAAGTAGGCAAAAAGTCAAGTTATGGAGTACATTCAAAATCACTTATTGTTCTTTCTTATGCGCATTGGGAAGGTTTTTATAACGAGTGCGCTATTAGTTATGTTAATGCGCTTAAGTTGGATGGTAAAAAAGTCGGTGACACATCATGGCCATTATTAATTGGAGTTTTAAGGCCTGGATTACAAAGTTTAAGAGATAAAAATCACTCAAGTGATGCTGAAGTAGAGTTTGTTGAAAGCCTAAAAAATAAATTACAAACTAATTTTACGGAGTTTGATATTAGCGTGGTCTTGTCGAAGTCAAATCTTAATTTTCATAGATTAGACAGAAATTTCAGGGTTCTTGGTTTTGATATACAGCCATTCCAAGAATGGAGGCTCAAAATAGACAAAGAACTGGTCGGCTGGCGACATAGTGTTGCTCATGGTGATGACCCGGATTTATCAACACTAGATTTATTCCATCATATCCAATTTACACAAAGGCTATTACTCCTTTTAGCTGATAATTTTCAAAAGGGAATATCTGAGCAATGCGACTCAGTAGACTCTCAGTAGATTAAAAAATCCCTCCGGCAGATCCTCAGGTTTCAGTACCCATCCTGTTTTGATGGCCGCCTGCAGACATCCGATCTCATCGTGCGACTCAATCATGTCCTGATTATGATATTTACGGTCTCTAAGCACGCCGAGGCGCCTGGCACGGCTCATAATCGCAATTTCGGTCCGTTTGGGCATGTAGCGTCGGCAGTAGGCAGCCCCGAACTTCTCATAGCAGACAGAAATAACGTAATCCTCGGCATTAGTCCATTGTCTTCCGCGGATTCCCAGTTTCATGGCTCGCTTGGCCACGGCAGACCGGGATCGATAGGTCAGGTGGTCAGCTACCCATTGTGGGCCATGTTCCTGATAATGCTCTCTAAGAAAGTTGTCTTCAACAGCTAACCAGCGCCTTGCCATAACTTAAATCCTCAAAACTTCACATTGTCTCTATGGATAGTATAAGGATAGTAGTGATCTACTAAAAATATTAAAAAATAATAAAAAACAATAACTAATAAAATATTGCACTATTATGATTCAGAACAACTGATCTGGATCGATCCGGAAACCCTCCCCGCTATCCATCGGTAGTGTGGAGGGTTGGCGTCTCGTCCGCGTTCATTTGCGGACTTTAGAATCTTCCGATTAGCATTGAGGACAAGGGCCCGAATCCGGTTCTATTCGAGTGGTGCCGGTGTGCCGCACGCCTGCTGCCACTGATTGATGATGGTACAGAACAGTCTGGCTGTCTGTTCGGTGTCGTAGATCGCTGAATGGGCCTGGGCGCTGTCCCAATCCAGTCCCGCCGCCTTTGCGGCTTTGGCCAGCACGGTCTGGCCATAGGCCATACCGGCCAGTGAGACGGTGTCGAAGGTGCTGAATGGGTGAAAGGGGTTTCGCTTGATGCCACAGCGTGCCACCGCGGCATTGAGAAAGCCGAGATCGAAAAAGGCGTTGTGCCCCACCAGGATGGCTCTTTTACAACCGCTTGCCTTGATGGCTTTGCGAATTGGTGTAAACAACTGCTTCAATCCGTCGGACTCCGTTAGCGCCTCACGGAATGGATGGTCAGGATCAATGCCATTGAACTCCAAGGCTTTTGGGTCGATATTCGCCCCTTCGAACGGCGTGATATGGTGGGCAAAGGTCTCTGCTGGATGGAGCAATCCCTGCTCGTCCATGGACAGGGTGGTGGCCGCGATCTCCAGCAGGGCATCCTTGCTGGCATCGAAGCCGCCGGTCTCTACGTCGACGACAACCGGCAGGTAGCCCCTGAAGCGATGTGCAATCGCATTGTTATAGATGGTGTCACTCATCCGGCCAAGGATAAAGAAAACAGAATTCTATTTCGAGATTATTTAGTTTTTTTTTCTTTAGGGTTTACAATCCCCCCTGGCAACTGGTGTAGTGTGTGTGATTAGCGCCAGATCTTAATTCTCAATTGGGCCGTTCGTCGTGTTAAAAAGGATTCCTGCGATATTATTGATTCTGCTGTTCCTCTCGGGGTGTTCCAGCTTCCAGAGCCGGCATCCGGCAGATCCAATCGAATCGTTCAACCGAAAATCGGATCAGTTCAATCAGGACTTCGATCGGGCCGTGGCCAAACCGGTTGCCCAGGGGTATCGCTATGTGACTCCTTCGGTGATCGATCTCGGGGTTACCAACTTTTTCAGGAATCTGGCCGACATCCCGTCTGCGGCGAACAACCTGCTGCAACTGAAACCTGGACGCGCCTTGTCGGATCTCGGGCGTGTCTGCATCAACTCCACGCTGGGTATTTTCGGTCTGTTCGATGTTGCCAGCGATATGGGGATTCCCAGCTACAAGGAGGATATGGGACAAACCCTGGGTTACTGGGGAATGGGCGATACGCCCTATATCGTGGTGCCGTTCCTTGGGCCGTCCACCTTGCGGGATCTGTTGGGCAGGGTTGGAGATACACTCATAAACCCGATCAGCTATCCCTCCCAGTCAGCCTATCTGGCCTTGAGTACACTGCAGCTTGTGGATATCCGGGCCGACCTGTTGGAAGCCGGCAATGTACTCGATGAGGCGGCCGTCGACCGATACGCCTTTCTGCGGGAGTTCTATCTGCAGCAGCGACAGACAGCGATTAAAGACGGACCGAACCATATGGATGATGACGAGCTGTTCGACGAAAGCCTGTTTGAAGATGAAGCGCTGTTCAACGAAAACGCTGAGTGATCAAATCATCAACCCTACTCGGTGATCAGTTGCCAATGGACTGTCTGGCCAGCCTTTAAGGGCACAACCCTGTCTTTGCCGAATCGATAGCTATCCGCTACCTGCCAATCACGCTTCTGCAGAGTGATCTGCTGAGCATTACGTGGCATGCCGTAGAAGTCGGGGCCATGGTGGCTGGCAAATCCTTCCAGTTTATCCAGGGCATTTTCAGCTTCAAAGATCTCCGCATAGAGTTCGATGGCCGCATGGGCGGTATAGCAGCCCGCACAGCCGCAGCCACACTCCTTGGCGTGCTGTGGATGCGGCGCGCTGTCGGTACCAAGAAAGAAGCGGGGGTTGCCACTGGTCGCCGCTTCGATCAGCGCCTCCTGGTGGGTCTCCCGTTTGAGGATGGGCAGACAGTAGTAGTGGGGTCTGATGCCGCCGGCCAGCATATGGTTTCGGTTGTACATCAGATGCTGAACCGTAATCGTCGCCCCGGTGGGGCCGTTACTCTCGCGCACAAAGTCAACGGCATCGCGGGTGGTCACATGCTCGAAGACAATGGCCAGCTCGGGAAAGTCCTCTCTCAGCATGGCCATGTAACGATCGATAAATACCCGTTCACGATCGAAGATGTCGATCTCAGGTTCGGTCACCTCGGCATGCACCAGAAGCGGCATCGATTCCCGCTGCATGGTTTCCAGCACCGGATAGAGTTTACGGATGTCGGTAACACCCGCATCGGAATTGGTGGTGGCCCCTGCCGGGTAGAGTTTGATGCCATGGATGAATCCGCTCTGTTTTGCCCGGATCACCTCCTCCGAGGTAAGTCGATCTGTCATATAAAGCGTCATCAATGGGGTGAATCCGCTGTTCTCGGGCAGGGCACTGAGGATCCGCTGACGATAGTCTGCCGCCAGTTGGGTATTGGCTACCGGGGGTTTCAGATTCGGCATCACGATCGCTCTGGCGAATCGTTCGGCGGTGTGTCCGACCACGGAGGCCATCGCTTCGTCATCGCGTAAATGGAGATGCCAGTCATCAGGTTTCGTCAGGGTGATCTTCATGTTGTGTTGTCGTTGGAATACTAAATCTAATCCGACATTGTCGCACAGTCACCGGGGATCATAAATCGAGGTGAGGGCAGAGACGGTATCCGATGAAGTGGGCTGTAGGCCGGGACAACCATCGACACAGCCGCTGCCCCAACTCAGTCGACAGTAGAGGAATGAGTTTCCTAAGCAATGTTTCCTTAGGTTTTTGCTATTTAAAACAATTTAACAATTAAAATTTGTTATTTGTTAATTTAAGTAATTTCTAATATTCTATATCTCGAAAGCTGCGCAGTATCTGCTTTCTTAACAAAATTCGAAGACGACATTCTATCTTGAGGAGAGTGAAATGAAAAAGACCGTTCAAGCTGCTGCCGCTGCTGCACTAATCGTTGCTTCCGCTTCTGCATCTGCATGGTGGGGTGGCCCTGGTTACAACCGTGGATGGGGTAACGATGGTTGGGGCGACGGCTGGGGTGATGGCTCCGGTGACTTCAGCTTCGGAATGAGTGGTAGTGCACGTGGTTCTGGTTATGGTCGTGGCAACAACTACTACCGTGGATACAACGGCTATGGTCCTTATGGCTATGGCGCGCCTTACGGTTACGGTTATGCCCCTTACGGCTATCCTGCACCAGCAGCTCCAGCTGCTCCTGCAGCGCCTGCCGCTCCTGCTAAATAAGCAGTTTATATAAAAGGATCTTCTTGCACAGGGACGTGCCTAGATAGACATGCGTAGTTTTCAATACACAGATTTTTTGGGTACTTTAAAATGAAAAAGATTTCAATCATTGCCGCTGCGATTGCCTTGGCAGCCAGCTCCGCAACCGTTAACGCCTGGTGGGGTGACAGCTGGAGTGACGACTTTTTTGGTGATGGCTTCGGCGCCGGAGACTTCGACTTCTCATTCAACATGCGTGCTCGTGGTAACGGCTACGGACGTGGTTATGGCCGTGGTTACGGTTATGATCATCCTTACTACACTGGTTATGCCCCTCACTATGCACCTGCTCTGACCGAAGAGCAGCAGAGTGCCATGGCTGAGCAGCAGAAAGCATTTGCCGAGCAGCAGAAAGCTTTCGCCGAGCAGCAGCAGAAAGCATTCGAGCAGGCTGTCGCCGCACAGCGTCAGTACGCTGAGCAGTTCAGCAACTCTGATCCTTTCGCCGCCATGGAAGCTGACATGAAAGCCAGACAGGAACAGCAGGAAGCTTACCGCAAAGAGATGATGGCCCGTTTTGAGCAGACCGCTCCGAAGCGTCCTGAGATGCCGGAAGCTGTTGCCAAACGTATGGAAGAGTCCAAAGCCCGTCGCGACGAGATGGTTAAAGAGATGGAAACCCGTCGTGCGGAAGCTATGAAGCAGATGGAAGAGCGCCGTAAGGTTGCCATGGAGCGCAAACCTTTCGAAATGCCTTCAATCGACGCTCGCAAAGAGATCTGATTTAACTGAGATCCATTGCAGAAAAGGCGCATCCAGAGCGATCTGGATGCGCCTTTTTTTATGTTTTCAGGATTTTTTCAGAGCTGTGCTTTTGGCTTCATTAAAATTCAGTATAAATCCTAATTCAATTGTAAAAACAGTAGATTAGGTCATCAAAAATTACTATCAGATAACGCTGAAATCCTTCTCATCTTGATGTATATTACTGGGATCAATCCAAATTATTGGTAATCCAAATAGTTTTCATTCTTAGTCTGGCGGATTTCTCCGGCAGAGGTGAATGGAATTGCATCAGCTTAATCCCTGACGCCAAACCGAACAGCTAGAGAATAACAATGCCAAGTAGACCCGATATCGACCCCATTGAGACACAGGAGTGGCTGGACGCCCTGGAGGCCGTACTCGAGAATGAAGGGGTGGAGCGTGCCCATTTTTTGATCGAACGCCTGGTTGATAAAGCCCGGCGCTCCGGTGCTTATCTGCCATTCAGCGCCAACACCGCCTATGTCAATACCATCCCGGTAACCAAACAGCAGCGATTTCCGGGCGACCGGGCAATGGAGCGTCGTATCCGCTCCTTCATTCGCTGGAATGCCATGGCAATGGTGGTACAGGCAAATCGGATTTCCACCGAACTTGGTGGTCATATCTCGAGTTTCGCCTCCAGCGCGACCCTCTTCGATGTGGGTTTCAACCACTTTTTTCATGCTCCCACCAAAGAGCGGGATGGGGATCTGATCTTTTTCCAGGGCCATTCCGCACCAGGCGTTTATGCCAGGGCCTACCTGGAGGGAAGGCTGAGTGAAGAGCAGCTCTACAGCTTCCGTCAGGAGGTGGATGGCCATGGACTCTCCTCCTATCCTCACCCCTGGCTGATGCCGGGATTCTGGCAGTTCCCCACTGTTTCCATGGGGCTTGGCCCGTTGATGGCGATCTACCAGGCCCGCTTCATGCGCTATCTGCATGATCGGGGAATGGTCAGCACGGAAGAGCGCAAAGTGTGGGCCTTCTGTGGCGATGGCGAGATGGATGAACCGGAAGCCTTGGGAGCGATTTCCCTGGCGGGCAGAGAGCGTCTCGACAATCTTGTCTTTGTCATCAACTGTAACCTGCAGCGACTGGATGGTCCGGTGCGCGGTAACGGTAAGATCATCCAGGAGCTGGAAGGGGTCTTCCGGGGTGCCGGCTGGAATGTGATCAAGGTCGTCTGGGGCGGCTACTGGGATCCGCTCTTCGCCCGGGACAAAAACGGCATCCTTATAAAACGCATGGAAGAGTGTGTGGATGGTGATTACCAGGCCTACAAGGCGAAGGGTGGCGCCTATACCCGAGAGCACTTTTTCGGTAAATATCCTGAGCTGGATGAGATGGTCGCGAATATGACCGACGAGGATATCTGGCGCCTCAATCGAGGCGGGCATGATCCCCATAAGGTGTTCGCCGCCTATGCCGAAGCGACCGCCCACAAAGGTCAGCCAACTGTGATTCTGGCGAAAACCGTGAAAGGTTACGGTATGGGTGTGGCCGGTGAAGGGCAGAACATCACCCATTCACAGAAGAAGATGGGTGAAGCGGCTCTGAAGGCCTTCAGGGATCGCTTCAACATTCCGATTTCCGATGATCAGATCGGTGCGGCACCTTTCTATAAGCCTCCGGCAGACAGCGCGGAGATGAAATACATGCATGAGCAACGCAGCAAGCTGGGTGGCTTTCTGCCTCAGCGGCGCACCAAGGTTGAAGCCATGACGGTGCCGCCGTTGGAGAGTTTCAAAGCACTGCTGGAGGGAAGTGGCGATCGGGAGCAATCCACCACCATGGCCTTTGTCCGGCTGTTGAATATGCTGGTAAGGGATAAGCAGCTTGGTAAACAGATCGTGCCGATTGTGCCTGACGAGGCACGTACATTCGGTATGGAGGGTATGTTCAGGCAGCTGGGGATCTACTCGTCGGTGGGGCAGCTCTATGAGCCGGTGGATGCGGATCAAGTGATGTTCTATCGGGAGGATAAGAAAGGCCAGATTCTACAGGAGGGTATCAATGAGGCAGGCGCCATGTCCTCCTGGATTGCTGCCGCTACCTCCTACAGCAACCACGGGGTCAGTATGATCCCCTTCTATATCTACTACTCCATGTTCGGCTTCCAGCGTATCGGCGATCTGGCCTGGGCGGCCGGTGACATGCAGGCACGCGGATTTCTGATCGGCGGTACGGCAGGCAGAACAACCCTGGCCGGTGAGGGATTGCAGCACCAGGACGGCCATAGCCATCTGGTGGCGGCGACCATTCCCAACTGTGTCTCCTACGATCCGGCATATGCCTATGAAATGACGGTGATCGTGCAGGATGGCATGCGGCGCATGTATCAGCAGCAGGAGAATGTTTTCTACTACATCACCGTGATGAATGAGAACTATCTCCAGCCGGCCATGCCCGAGGGTGTGGAAGAGGGCATTGTGAAGGGCATGTACCTGCTGAAAAAAGGCGGTAAGCACAAGAAGCGTGTGCAACTGCTGGGCAGCGGCACGATTCTGCGTGAAGTGATCGCCGCCGCCGAACTGCTGGAAAAAGATTTCAAGGTCACTGCGGATATCTGGAGCGTAACCAGCTTCAACGAATTGCGCCGCGAGGGTCTGGACGTTGAGCGCTGGAATACTCTCCACCCGGAAGAGGATCAACGACAGAGCTATGTGACCCGGCAACTCGCCGGTCAACAGGGGCCGGTGGTTGCCGCAACAGACTATATCCGCAGCTATGCCGATCAAATCCGGCCTTTTGTACCCGGTACATACAGTGTGCTGGGCACCGATGGCTACGGTCGCAGTGACATGCGCAGTCAGTTAAGAAAATTCTTTGAAGTCAATCGCTACTATGTGGCACTTGCCGCCCTGAAATCACTGGCAGATCAGGGTGATCTGAAGGATGACGTGGTCACTCAGGCGATCAAGAAATACAAAATCGATCCGGATAAGCCCAACCCCTGCACGGTATAAACGGTTGGTCAATAAACTTGTGCGGCATGTCCGGACGTTAAGAAACAGAGTGCCGGAATGGCAATAAAGAGGATGAGACGTGGGTAAAACGACAGATGTACTGTTACCTGATATTGGTGATTTCGAATCGGTGGAAGTCATTGAGATCCTGGTTTCTGAAGGTGACGAAGTCTCCGTTGAAGAGTCCCTGCTGACCCTGGAAAGCGATAAAGCCACCATGGAGATCCCCTCTCCACATGGCGGGAAGGTCAAGCAGTTGAAGGTTAAAGTGGGTGACCGGGTCAGTGAGGGGGATGTGATCCTCACAATTGAAGCGGGTGAAAGTGAAGTGGCTGCTGAGGATGCGCCGGCAACCGGATCAGCTCCGGCACCTGCAGCCGAAGAGGTGGAGACTGTACAGGCACCTGCGCCTACGCCTAATGAAGAGGCTGGCGGCGATGCGGTGACAGGTCGTCGCCCGGGGGACAAGGAGGTCCGCATCCCACCGGTGCCGGAGAGTCCGATAATCAGCGGCGAACAACATAAACCCCATGCCAGCCCTTCTGTCAGACGCCTTGCCCGTGAGTTGGGGGTGGACCTCTCACTTGTGAAAGGTCATGGTCCTAAGCAGCGGGTATTGAAAGAGGATGTACAGAACTTCGTCAAACAATCGTTGCGCCGGGGTGAAGCGAGCGGTTCTGGTCGCGGCAGTTTTGAAATGCCGAGTGGACCGGATGTGGACTACAGCCGCTTTGGTGAGGTTGAGTCCAAGCCAATGGGGCGGATCAAGAAGATCAGTGCTGCCCATCTGCACCGCTGCTGGCTCACCGTACCCCATGTCACCCAGTTTGATGAGGCGGATATCACTGAATTGGAGGCCTTTCGAAAGGCACAGAAAGCGCTCGCAGAGCAGCGGGATGTTCGACTCACGCTGATGCCGTTCCTGATGAAGTCGGTTGCCGCCGCACTGACGGAGATGCCGGCGTTCAATGCCTCCCTGGATAGCGAGGCCGAAGCACTGATCTATCGACACTACGTCAATATTGGTGTGGCGGTGGATACGCCCAACGGTCTGGTTGTGCCGGTAATCCGTGACGTGGACAAGAAAAGTGTCTTCGAGCTGGCGGCGGAACTGATGGCTGTCAGCGAGCGGGCCAGAGCCGGCAAACTGGCACCGGCAGATCTGCAGGGAGGCTGCTTTTCAATCTCCAGCCTGGGTGGTATTGGCGGGACCGCCTTTACCCCGATCGTGAATGCACCGGAGGTGGCAATCCTAGGGGTCTCCCGCAGCACCATGCAGCCGGTATGGGATGGGGCGAACTTTCAACCCCGGCTGATGCTACCCCTCTCCCTCTCCTACGATCATCGGGTGATCGACGGCGCAGAAGGGGTCAGATTCACCCGACTGCTCACATCGTTGCTGGAGGATATTCGCCGCTTGCTGCTGTAGTGGTTGATGAGGTTTGTTTCTATCACAAAGCAGATCCGGGGAATTTAAAAATTTAATTCTGAATCCTTATGCAAATTAACAAGTTGTGGCTTGTTGTATGGTTGCATAACAACTAAAGTTTAGTTATTCGAGTTTCCTTTTGAACGGATTCTCATCAGCTCAGTTGCAGGCACAATCAGCCGTACTCCGCAGATACAGTTGTGATATAGGGGCAGGGATGCAACCTGTGCCTCTTCAACTCGTGGAATCTCCAATTTTCTGACGGAAAGCAATTCCTTAGGCTTTAAAGTAATTTCAAGCTTGTCCGATAAAGAATTAACGGTTGGCTTGAACTTGGATTGGAATAAACAAATACGTATCGAATCTGAATCAAAGGCTGTTGTCGTGGTGCAGCAGTTGGCTGGTTTAGGTTCGGTGTCTGGCTGATATGCATAAGACGCTGTTATTACTGATATTTTTACTATCTTATGTGCCATATCTTTGGGCTGATGAGATAAAGAATGAGCCCATCCGGCCCCTTAAAATGGGTTTTGAGGTGAACCCGAAGCTGGTTGCACTTGGGGATCAGCTGTTTCACGATCGACGTCTCTCCCATGACAACTCTTTAAGCTGTGCCAGCTGTCATCTGCTCTCGACTGGCGGTACGGATCTAAAGCCACGTTCAACCGGGGTAGGTGGCGTGATGGGGGGAATCAAGGCGCCAACCGTGTACAACAGCAGTTTCAATCTTGCCCAGTTCTGGGATGGGCGGGCGGAGAGTCTTGAGATTCAGGCCGCAGGCCCTGTGCACAATCCTCTCGAGATGAACTCAACCTGGCCTGAGGTGATCTCCAAGCTGAGTCAAGATGCCGCCATGGTTGAGGTGTTCGGTCAGCTCTTCAGTGACGGCATCACCGGTGAGAACATTGCAATCGCCATCGCCGCCTTCGAAAAAACCCTGGTGACTGAGAACTCCCGTTTCGATCGCTGGCTGAGTGGCGAGCAAATCCTGAGTGAGCGGGAGTTACGCGGCTACCGACTGTTCAAAAGCTACGGCTGCATCAGCTGTCACCAGGGAGCCAATGTGGGCGGCAATATGTACGCCTTTATGGGTGCCAAGGGTGACTATTTCAAAGACAGAAACACAGAAATTACCGAGGCTGACTATGGCCGATTCAATGTCACCGGACAGGAGGATGACAAGCACTATTTCAAAGTTCCGAGCCTACGACTGGCAGCGGTCAACTCACCCTACTTTCATGATGGTTCCGTAACAACCCTGGATGAAGCGATCCGGGTGATGGGGCGTTATCAGTTGGGTCGTGAGATACCCGATGAGGATATCCGGGATATCGTCGCTTTTCTGCACACTCTGGTCGGCAAGCATCGTCGGTTCAAGCCATGATTAAGTTCCTTAGATCAATTGGCATCAGACGCGCCGCACTGCTGATCGGCTTGAGCCTGGCATTTGCCTTGTTACTGGGGCTGTTCTGGGATGATGAGTCCAGTGAGTATGCAGAGATCTCACACAACATGCTGCAATTGAAGAAGCTGGATGCCCGTCTCGACCGGGATATGTTGAGAATCGCCTCATTTCTGATGGTTCAGTATGACCCATTGGTTATGACGACCAACAATCTGCGAGAAATGAAAGATAAGATCGATCCGCTGATCGATCAGCATGATCAGCAACTCAAGGATCTTTTTTCCACCTATTGGCAGGGGGTGGATGAAAAGCTCTCCCTGCTGGAAAAAATCAAGTTTCAGGCGGCATTGGTGCGCAATGGTATTCACTACCTGCCCATCATCGCGGATGAGTTGAAAGAGAGTGAGCCGAGACTCTACGAAGATATTCTGGTGCTGATCAACCAGCTCTATACCTACCATCTTTTCTCTGCGGATTCACAATTCAATGAAGTAAAACGCTCTCTGGAACAACTCAAGCAGCAGAAGCTAGAGGTCACCGAGAGCCAGTCATTATTGGATCAGGTCCTGTTTCATATCGACTCTGATCTGCATGGTCTTGCCAAGTTGGGTCTATTGAAGCGGCGTTATCTGGCGATTCCAAGTCAGCATAATTTCGAGGCGATTCACATCAGGCATGAAGCGAACCGGATCGCAGAGACCAGCACCAAACGACAGATGATCATGCTGCTGATGGTTGTGGTATTCATTCTGCTGCTCGGTCTATGGCAATTGATCAGGAGTCTGCATAATGCCCATCAGGAGGTGAATCGTGCCTGGTATCGACTACATGATGCGGTGAACAATCTCTCCGAGGCGTTTGCCCTTTTCGATGCGGATGGTCGTCTGGTGTTGTTTAACCGCTGTTTCGAGGAGTTCTATCCCTGGCTTAAAGAGCGAGATATGGAGTCTCTCACCTTGAAGAAGATGCAGACCGCTGCCGGTAGCCGGGTGAAAAACCTGAACCTTGAAGGCGATGCGATACTCGATGTCTCGCCTCAGGGTCAGTATCTGGAAAAACTCGATAGCGGCGCCTGGTATCTCAGCAGTAACAACCGCACCACTGAGGGTGGGCTGGTCTGTGTTAGAAGTGATATCACAGAGTCAAAAAAGGCTGAATCGGACCTGCGTAAGCTGGGTCGGGTACTGGAGCAGAGTCCTGCGTCAGTGATCATCACCAATACGGAAGGGATTATCGAGTATGTGAATCCGAGATTTGAAAAGGTCTCCGGTTACACGGCAGCTGAAGCGATTGGGCAAAACCCAAGGTTCCTCAAGAGTGGCGACAAGACCAAACAGGAATACAATGAAATGTGGAGCAGCCTGCTCGCAGGTAAAGAGTGGCGTGGTATGTTCCACAACAAGCGCAAAGACGGCAGCATTTATTGGGAATCCGCGTCGATTTCACCACTACGGGATGAGCGAGACAAAATTACCAACTTCATAGCCGTCAAAGAGGACGTCACAGCGCAGAAGCGGGCTGAAGATCAGTTAAGAATGAATGCCACCGTGTTTGATACCACGGCGGAAGGCATCATGGTGACTGATGACGAGAACCGGATTAAAACAGTCAATCCTGCCTTTACAAGAATCACCGGTTACAGTCAGGAAGAGGTATTGGGACGTACACCCAATATTCTCAGTTCCGGTCGCCACAGCAAATCCTTCTATGAAGACTTATGGGAGTCTGTGCTGCAACAAGGCTATTGGTCAGGTGAGATCTGGAATCGGCGTAAGGATGGCAGTGTCTTTCCGGAATGGCTGTCGATCTCAGCAATCAAAGGTGAACACGGCATCGCAAAAGAGTTTGTTGCTGTATTCTCCGATATTACCAAGCACAAAGAGAACGAAGAGCAGATCCGCTATCAGGCCAATTATGATGCCCTGACCGGGCTGCCCAATCGTTCACTGTTGTCCGACCGGCTGAATCAAGCTATCGCTGCTGCCCACCGTGAAAACTGGATGCTGGCGGTGCTGTTTATCGATCTCGATCACTTCAAGGTGGTAAATGATACGTTCGGCCATGTGGTGGGGGATGAGCTGTTGCAGCTGGTGTCCGCCCGGATCAAAGCCTGTCTGCGTGAATCGGATACGGTAGCCAGATTCGGCGGGGATGAGTTCATCATTCTGTTGCAGGATGTTACGGAGATGGATTCTGTGGCGAATGTGGCCACCAATATCATCGATCATATAACCCGAGTTTTCTCTCTGTATGGGCGTGAGATCTATATCGGCGCCAGTATCGGTATCACGGTCTACCCGGATGATGCGGTGAATGCGGACTCTCTGCTGCGAAATGCGGATATGGCCATGTACCAGGCGAAGGAGCGGGGTAGAAATACCTATCAGTTCTTTACAGCATCGATGCAGCAACACACCTTGGAGCGCCGACAGCTGGAGCTGGATCTGCGCCAGGCGATCAAACGGGATGAGCTTGAGATCTACTATCAGCCGGTGATCAATCCAACTCAGAACAAGGTGGTGAGTGTCGAGGCTCTGTTACGCTGGCATCATCCACATCGGGGGACCGTCTCTCCGGCTATCTTTATCCCGGTTGCTGAAGACAGCGGACAGATTGGTCCTATTGGTGAGTGGGTACTGAAGCGATCCTGTCAGCAGTTGAAGCAGTGGCACAATGCCGGTTTCAGTGATCTCAAGCTGGCGGTGAATCTCTCCAGCAGACAACGGGAGCTTGGTCTCGAGGCTAGCTTTTTGCTAGGTGTGTTGGCGGAGACCGATCTCTCTTCCGATTATCTTACTCTTGAGATCACTGAGAGCCTGTTGATGCGCGATACCGATGAGGCTATGGCTTGGTTGTCTGATTTCAAGGCGCTGGGCGTTTCCCTGTCAGTGGATGATTTTGGTACCGGCTATTCATCACTCAGCTATCTGAAGCGGTTCCCGGTTGATACGATGAAGATCGATCGCTCATTTGTCAGTGATTTACCGTATGACGTTGAAGATGTCACCCTGGTGCGAACCATTGTTGCGATGGCGCAGAGCCTCAATCTGTCCCTGATCGCGGAAGGGGTTGAGACCCGAGAGCAGGCTGAATTCCTGGTCGATACCGGTTGTGACAATCTCCAGGGCTTCTATTATGCCAAACCGATGTCAGCGAAAGAGTTGACGCATTGGCTCGGTTCCGATGTGCTGGAAACAGGCACCACTTAGGGGCCGTCCATACGCATTCCATCGGCCATGAACTGCTGAACGCCATTATCAAAATTACCGTGCCCGAAACTGAGTGCCCGATCCAGGCGTAAATAATTGCACGCTGTTTTTTGGTCAATATCGGTGCCCCTGTCACAACCTCAATCCCTAATTGGTTATATAAAACCGCTGCGGAATGAACTCCAGCGGTGATACGGATTGAAGTTGCCCTGTGGCTCGATGGTGATCCAGAGAGTTTTTTGATCTGTCGGCTGACTGGAGAAGTGGTTGCAACCTGTTTGACGGAAGTTGTACCACCGAAAGAGATTACTAGGACAAATTTGCAATATTGAGGGATTGAAATATGAAAACACTGACTACCATTGCCTTGTTAAGCCTTACCCTGACACTGGTCGCCTGCAGCGACTCAACTGGCCCGGATAGCAGCACCACAGACAATACCACATCATCGATGACTGAACCGGCAGAGCCCGTCGTGAGCGGCCAGGGTATGGAACAGGGTGATCAGGCAGCATTTGAAGCTGGTATCGATGCTGCCAATCAGACCGCATCTGAGAAACAGTAGTGGTGACAGGGGGAGCCCCTGACTGGAGTACATTCTCCCAGCCTACCTTACCAAACCGCGTTTTCTAACTCATAGGCGGCTTCAGTCTTGCCATTGAGCGGTGTGGTCACGACTTCTGTAGAAACCTCACTCTGTTGTTGAAGCGGCAGAGTGGGGCTACTGGTTAATCCGGCTATTAGCAGGGTTAACAGCTATTTCATGTCTGAATGTTCGTTCTCAGCGGCAGAAATGCTATAAAGGGTTAGTAAATACACTATCCTGTGTTCAATATCGAATCACCCTGGTGGTGATCGATGCCTATTGCATACAAGCATATTTAAGAAAACTAATACTGTGAGGAGCCTACATGAGCGGCATTGTCGAAGTGACCCTTCCCTATATCGGTGATTTCGAGCAGGTGGATATCATTGAAATTCTGGTATCTCCAGGCGACCGGGTCGATGCGGAAGATTCCATTATTACCCTGGAGAGTGATAAGGCGACAATGGACATTCCCTCCCCGCACAGCGGAACAGTCAAGGAGCTGATGGTCAAGGTTGGGGATAAGATCTCCATGGGTGGGGCGATCCTGAAACTGGAACTGGCCGCCGGGGAGAAGGCGGAAACCCCGCCGGCAACCAGCAAGGCGCCGGTATCCGAGGCGGTTAAAGGTGCTGCGGACAAACAGGCTGATGTGGTGGTGCTCGGGGCGGGCCCTGGTGGTTATACCGCAGCTTTCCGGGCAGCGGATCTGGGTAAGAAAGTCATTCTGATCGAACGCTATGGGGCGCTTGGCGGGGTCTGTCTGAATGTTGGCTGTATTCCGTCGAAAGCCCTGCTGCATGCTGCGGATGTCATCAATGAAGCGGCTGAAATGGAGGATATGGGGATCAGCTTCGGTAAGCCGAAAGTCGATCTCGACAAGCTGCGCGCCGGCAAGGACAAAGTGGTGCAGAAACTCACCGGTGGTCTCAAGGCGCTGGCCAAGCAACGTAAGGTGGAGGTGGTTCACGGCCTGGCCCGTTTCGAATCACCAAAGCGAATTGCGGTGAATGGCGCTGAGGGTAGCACCTCGATCGATTTTACCGATGCCATCATCGCCTGTGGCTCCACCCCGGTCGAGATTCCCGGGTTTCCCAATGACGATCCCAGGCTGATCGACTCAACCGGGGCACTGGAACTGGCTGATGTTCCAAAACGTATGCTGGTCGTGGGTGGCGGTATCATCGGGCTTGAAATGGCTACGGTCTACAGCACATTGGGCAGTAAGATCGATGTGGTTGAACTTCAGGACAGTCTGATCCCCGGTTGTGATAAGGATCTGGTCAGGCCGCTGCAGAAACGGATCAAAAAGCGCTACAACGCCATCATGCTGGGTACCAAGGTAACCGATATCCAGGCCCAGAAGAGTGGTCTGAAGGTCAGCTTCGAAGGCAAACAGGCACCGGACAAGCCGCAAACCTACGATCGGGTGCTGGTCTCTGTGGGGCGGGTGCCGAACGGCAAGAAGATCAATGCTGAAGCGGCAGGCATCAACGTGGATGAGCGTGGTTTCATTCCGGTTGACCAACACATGCGGACCAATGTGCCGAACATCTATGCCATTGGTGATGTGGTGGGGCAGCCGATGTTGGCCCACAAGGCCACCCATGAGGCCAAAGTGGCTGCTGAAGTGATTGCAGGGCTGCCATCGAGTTTCGACCCCATGACCATTCCGTCGGTTGCCTATACCGACCCGGAAGTGGCCTGGATGGGGCTCACCGAGACCGAAGCCAAGGCACAGGGTATCGAATATGAGAAGGGGGCATTTCCCTGGGCTGCCAGTGGCAGAGCCTTGGGCATCGGCCGTGATGAAGGGGTGACCAAACTGCTGTTTGATCCAAAATCGAAGCGGATTCTGGGTGCCGGCATCACCGGTCCGAATGCGGGTGAGTTGATCGGTGAAACCGTACTGGCGCTGGAGATGGGTGCCGATGCGGAGGATATCGGTTTGACCATACACCCCCATCCAACCCTCAATGAGACCATCTGCTTTGCCGCAGAGATGGCCGAAGGCAGCATCACCGACCTGATGCCACCGAGAAAGCGCTGAGCAGAGCTGGTTGAGATCCCGACTGGGTAAAACAAGTTGGACCGGGTGACTGCGGCTGTTCGGGCCTTCTATGAAGCCTACCCCTATCCGCCGGGTAACAGGCCCGATTGCGATGCCTACCATGGACGGTTGCTGCTGAGTTACATCGAACGACCCGAAGGCATCCCTATGCAGCTTCAGCTGCTTGAGGCGGGTTGTGGACGGGGGATCAACCTGACCGAGGCCGCCGCCCTGCAACCAGATGATCAGTTCACCGGCATCGATATCAACCGGGTGGCGATCGACGAAGCATCGGCGAATATCCGCACAAAAGCGCTCGCCAACCTCAATTTTCAGCTGGCCGATCTGCTCGACCCGGCCTCTCTGCCAGGGGTGAGTCGGGGCTATGATGTGATTCTCTCCTATGGGGTGATACACCATCTGAGTGACCCACTCAAAGGCCTGCAGCAGCTGACTCAACAACTGGCGCCCCATGGGGTGTTGTCACTGATGGTCGATGGTCGGTATGGCCGCCAGCCTCTGGATCGGTTTCTCCAGGCGCTGGAGATGATTTCAGCCTCGGGTGACCGAGATGGACAGAGGGCAGTGACGGCCAGGGCCCTGGCCCGGATCGCCGAGAGGGGGGTATTTCATGGCAACTGCTGGCAGGGTACCTCGTCTGTGGATGAGGTGGAGTTTGCCGACCGGTGTCTGCATGTGCATGAGCAGAGTTATGACATCGAGGGCTTGTGGCAGTTACTGGATAAGGCTGGTTTGAAGTTTATTCGTTGGCACGAGCCTGATGATTGGTCGCTAAAGGCGATCTGTGACGATGAGGCGCTGATCGAACAGCTGCAGGCCGTTGATCCCTCAGTGGCCTATCAACTGATCGAACGCCTTACCTACCGACCCAAACTGACTCTGGTGGCGGCAAGAAAGGAGGATCAGCCCCGACTTCCCCTGAGCAGGGAAGCGTTCCTGTCAAAACGGTTTTACCTGAGTCCTCAGTTAAAACGGGTAACCGATGAGTCCGGTGACACAGAGTGGATGCTGCGTGGACGCAAGCTGTCGATCGCTGCACAAGGGTTGCCGCATCAACTGCTCACTGCTGCGTCACAAATCGACAGCGGTTTTACCGCTTCGCAGTTGCTTCAGCCACTAACCGGGGAGTCCATTAGCCCACAGCATGGCCTGAATCTGCTCATGCAACTCTATGATCTTGAGTGTCTCTACGCCTCCCATGAAACAGAGAGGGCAGTGTGATGAGTGATACTCCACCGCTCTACTTCAGAGATCTGGGTGATCCGCAAAAGCCGGTCCTCTGTCTGATGCATGGACTGTTCGGTTCCTCCAGCAATTGGATGGGTATAGTCCGGCGGCTTCAGGATCAGTTCAGGATCATCAATCTGGATCTGCGCAACCACGGCCGATCTCCACACGACAGTGAGATGAGCTATCCGCTGATGGTGGATGACCTGCTGGCACTGTGTGACCATCTTGATCTGCAGACCGTTTCACTGCTGGGACACAGCATGGGTGGTAAAGTGGCCATGCTGACCGCTCTGACAAACCCTGAGCGGGTGGACAGGCTGGTCGTGGCGGATATTGCACCGGTCGCCTACGAGAACCGTTTTGCATCCATATTCAAGGGGCTGCAGACTATGCCCCTGGAGCAGCTTGAGAGTCGTGATGCGGCCGATCTTCACCTGTCCGCCTATGTTGCCGAGCCAGGAATTCGTCAATACCTGCTGCAGAATCTGCTAAAAAAGGGGGAACGCTGGGAATGGCGCTTCAATCTGCAGAGCTTAATCGAAGCGATGCCGCTGCTGACAGACTTTCCAGAGGTGGGACACAGTGCTTTCCCTGGCGATGCCCTGTTCATTCACGGTGAACTTTCGGACTATGTGAATCAGCAGGCGATCAGGGTCATCGACGACTACTTTCCCCACAATCGCCGAAGGATGCTCCACGCTGCGGGTCACTGGCTCTATGCAGAACAGCCTGCCCCTTTTGCTCAAGCGGTGGCCAATTTTTTGAAGTAACAGCAGCAATTTCCACAGTGGAAGCCTGTCTGAAGTGTGGGCAAACAGAATTAAAATTCAAAGATCAAAAATATAACGGAGGTCGTGAAACATGAAAAAGTTAATCGGGATAGGTCTGTTGATGTTACCGCTGATCGGTGTCAGTGCCGAACAGCAGTTTATCAGTATAGGGACTGGTGGCCTTACCGGGGTCTACTATCCGACAGGTGGCGCCATCTGTCGGCTGTTGAACAAGGGCAGAAAGGCTCACGGTATCCGCTGCTCTGTGGAGTCCACCGGCGGTTCCATTTTCAACCTCAATACCATTGCTGCGAAAGAGCTGGATTTCGGTGTGGCCCAATCCGATTGGCAGTATCACGCCTACCAGGGCAGTTCAAAGTTCTCAAAGCAGGGTGCCAACAAGAGCCTGCGGGCGGTTTTCTCCATCCACAGTGAACCGTTTACCGTAGTGGCTCGTAAAGAGAGCGGCATCAATACTTTTGCCGATTTGAAAGGTAAACGGGTGAATATCGGTAATCCGGGCTCAGGTCAGCGGGGCACCATGGAGGTCATGATGGAGAAACATGGCTGGAGTAAGCAGGATTTCAAACTGGCTTCTGAGTTGAAGGCCACTGAACAGGCCAGAGCCCTGTGCGACAACAAGATCGATGCCATGGTCTATGTGGTGGGTCACCCTAATGCCTCAATCAAAGAGGCGGCGACCGCCTGTGACACCCATCTGGTAGCCGTGGCCGGGGGGCTGGTTGAAAAGCTGATCGAGACAACCCCCTATTATGCACCGGCGATTGTCGCTGGAGGTGTCTATCGTGGAAGTGATGCCGACACACCCACCTTTGGTGTCAAGGCGACTCTGGTTACAGCTGAGCATGTTGACGAAGAGGTAGTCTATCAATTGGTCAAAACCGTGTTCGACAATCTGGATAAGTTCCGCCAACTCCATCCTGCCTTCGCCCATCTTCAGGCTACAGCCATGCTGGAGGGTAATACAGCGCCATTTCACAAAGGAGCGATGCGCTACTACAAAGAGAAAGGCTGGTTGTAATCTATTTCTGGCAACCTGGGCTGGTGCCGAGCCACGCACCAGCCCATGGATCACTACCTGGGCGATATCAGATTTAACGGAAAACAGTTAGTTCCGAGAGAGGCTCCACCACCGGTGAACAGAGCCATTGGATCGAAGGGGTTGAAGCTGCCGCCCGAACTGTTTTCCTGTGACCCGTAAATCGGGCCCGGGCCATCGTCAATAACAATGAAATCATCTTCTGCATCAATTCTCGTATTGTTGCCTGATCCGCCGTCAATACAATCATTGCCACGCTCACCCACCAGGATGTCATCGCCAGAATTACCCCAGAGATGGTCGTCTCCCCGGCCGCCATAGATGCGGTCATCGCCACTGCCACCGATCAGCTTGTCGTTGCCCTCACCGCCCTGCATAAGATCATTGCCAGAGCCTCCCCATAGGTTGTCGTTACCATGGCCACCAACGAGGCGGTCATTGCCGCTGTTACCAACCAGGGTGTCGTTGCCATTGTCACCGCTGACAAAGTCGTTGCCGGCGCCACCCCAGATGCCGTCATCTCCATCGCCACCGTTGAGACGATCATGGCCGTCACCGCCGATCAGTGTGTCGTTGCCCAATCCGCCATGGAGTTTGTCATTGCCACTGCCGCCACTGATCCAGTCATTACCTGAGCCGCCATTGATGGTCTCATTGCCTGCGCCGCCTCGAATGACATCATCACCGCTGCCACCGTTGATTGTAATGTTGTTTTCCGGGCCGCAGAGCTGTTGCCCGGTTACACTGATATTGTCGTTTCCGCAGCCACCGTCAATAATCAGGTTTTTGGCCTCTTGCGCTGTGAGGTGGTGGGTTTCACCATCGATGGTCAGGTCGACCGAACCATCGCTGTTGGTGTGGATGTTGATATGATTGTCTTCACTGCCTGCAAAGACTCGAGTCGTGTCACCATTCCTTTCGATGCGTCCACCATTATCCAGATAGTCGACACGAGTGCAGTTGTTCGGATTGAAACCACCGCTTAAATTGGAAAAACTGTTCGGACTTCCTTGTATGCTGTCCATTGATGTACTCCTTTCGTTTATATTTTTATCACTGATCTGGTCCACGGCGGCTCTGTTATCTATTCACAGGAAGGTTGGACAGAGTGCCGCAAATCTCAAACGGCCAATGATTCCTAGCCATTGAATCAGAACGACAAGACCCCTGTCACTAGGGGATGTCCCTAGGGTTAAGGGTCTTAATATCAGGCAGAAGATCCTCCCGGCAGACTGGGATGATCCAGAACTTGTGTCAGCCTTGTCTGACAGGGTTATTTCTCATATCGTTGAATGATTGAGTGATATTAGAATTTGAAAGTTGGTGTTTACCACATCTTACAATGGAACTACGAGCAAGGATTGCTATGTTAAAAGTAATACACAATATCTATAAATTGATCTTTCCCCTTCTCGGTACACTATTGATCGGTGCCTGTGTGTCTACCACCGACGACGATACAGAGAGTGAGTCCCGACAGGAAGCGGCTAAAAAGATCAGAGCAAACATGTGGCTGACGCCGGACTGTCTGCAGGATAACTCCGGCCAATACTACCGAGGTTTATACAAATTCACGGATGATGGTGAAATCTTGTCAGGTGAACAGGGATTTCAGGATGCCAGCTGTTCGACAAAAACCAATGAAACCACTCAGCCACGAACGTTTTCCGGTAGCTATGCCGTATTGGATAGTGAAACACTGGAAGACGGAACGGACGGTTTCAGTTTCGACTACTCGATCGAGACCAGGAATATCCTTGCCTACTTCAGAATGACCGATAGCGAAACGCTCTGTTTTTCGAATAACCTGGAGTTCAGGGCTGATGTGGTAAACATTGAGACGGGCAGTGTCGATCCAAGAGTTGATTATCGGAATTGTCTGACACTCAACCGTTCATCGGACGATAACGATCCTGATCCAAACCCAAATCCCGGTCCTGCGGTGAACCTGCAGGGAGTGTGGGTACTGAGTACACAGTGCCGGGTCAACGATGCGGGCAATCACTACTATTGGCTGGTTGATTTCACACAGGATAACCGGGTTCTTGAGGCTTATGCCTTTTTCAATAACACCGATTGTTCAGGTACTACCACCGCAACAGACTTTAGTGATATCAATCTGACCTATACGGATCAGGGTGAAGCGACACTGCCGGACGGAAGAAAAGGGCATCAAATGCGCTTGATACAAGGTGTCAATAGTTTCGATGGCTACTATACGTTCGATGCGCAAAACAGATTATGTATCTCACACAGTTTCACCCTTACGAGAACTGATAATGACTCCACAGAGTTAGATTACAACAACTGTTTTTCAAGGCCCGATTGATTCCCAGGCAACTTCTGCAAGCTGTGGCCAATCCTATTTGGCTGCGGCTTGTTTTGCATTCCAGGTCGGTTACTCCACGATCCACGGCACCTACCTTTTCTAGGGCCTATTGGATGAGTGTTAACAGCCCCTAAAGTCAATATGAGGCGAACTGTGGGAGGATATTCTGATTAAAAACCGCTCAATTGGTAGGTGTGCATTTGCGGTGATTGGCTTCTATTTGCGGATGAATTGTTCACTGAGCCTTGTCAGGGTGTAGGGCATCAGGAAACGGAATATTCAGATCTGCCATAACAGTGAGAGATTATAGTTGAAGTCGTTGTTCTCTTGCTCTTCACTGACATCGCTGTCGTATTCGTTTCTCAGCCCGAGTTTGATGGCAAGATTGCGCGCTTCAGCCATTTTGATCGACCAGTTTAGAGCCGTCAGATTGCGGTACTCTCCGGTCTCGTCGAGATCCGGATAGAAGGCGGTGGTGAATTCGAATCGCTCAAACTCTGAGATGATCCAGCCCAGATCGAGCGCCAGTATCAGTTCCGGGGTCTTGATATCTTCATCATCACCCCGGCTGATCGAGCCACCCAGACCGACCCGGCTGGCGATATCCCAGCTGTCGTTTTTCAGGTGCTGATAACCGGTACCGCCGGCAGCGGAGAGTCGATCGTCCCAATCCTTGAACTCGTCCCAGTCGTAGCGTCCCTGGAGGAATGAGAACCAGGGATTCTGCGGCCAGATCCACTCCCGTTTCAGATCGGCGAAGAAGCGGTTTGCAGAGACATCCCCATCGCTTTTCGAGCGGTCGTAGGCGGATGAGAATTTCCAGGTTTTCAGGGGATCGGCATAATCGGTATTGAATCCCAGATGAAGGTTTAGCGTCTCACTGTTGCCGGAGGCCCCATTCAAACCCAGTTCGACCTGGTGGCGCCAGGAGGACTCTACCCCATCATCCGCAAAAGCGGGCAGGATCGATACTGAACAGATCAAGAGTGATAGAGTAGCTAACAAAGATTTCAAACACATGGCTCGCGTAGCAGGTTGTGAACAGATGGTGCAGAAGAATAACGTAAATCAGTTGGAAATGGTGGAGACGGTTGAGTATGGTGGGAGGCGTGCCACAGGTTTGACCAAAAGTTTTCTCATGGCTACCGCACTCTGCTGGGCATTGTTTCAGCTGTGGGCGGCCTCCCCACTACCTTTTACCTTCGGGATTGGTGTCTTCAACGATACCGAGATCCGCTCAATCCACCTGGCATTTGCGATCTTTCTGGCTTATCTGTTTTTTCCCTTCAGACGACGCATCAGCCATCAGATCCCCTTGATCGATTGGATGTTGGCAGCAACCGCCGCTTTTTGTGCGGCCTATCTGTTTCTCTTTTATGAAGCGTTGGCTGAGCGGGCTGGGGCTCCCTCCGGCTTCGATGTGGGGGTGGCGGTAGCCGGTGTGTTGCTACTGTTGGAAGCAACCCGAAGGGCGCTGGGTTGGCCACTGATGCTGATTGGCGCCTGTTTTCTAGGCTATACCTTTGCCGGTCCCATACTACCCGACCTGCTGGCCCATAAAGGGGCTTCCCTGGAGCGGGTCGCCTCACACCAGTGGCTCTCCACCGAGGGAGTGTTCGGTGTGGCGGTCGGGGTCTCCGCCGGGTTTGTGTTTCTGTTTGTGCTGTTCGGCAGCCTGTTGGAGCAGGCCGGCGGGGGGCACTATTTCATCCGTGTCGCCTATGCCCTGGTGGGCCATCGCCGGGGAGGGCCTGCCAAAGCGGCGGTATTGGCATCGGGGTTGACCGGTATGGTCTCCGGCTCCTCCATCGCCAATGTTGTCACCACCGGCACCTTCACTATCCCGCTGATGAAGAAGATCGGTTTCTCTTCAGAGAAGTCCGGCGCGATTGAAGTGGCGGCTTCGACCAATGGTCAGATCATGCCGCCGGTGATGGGGGCGGCGGCGTTCCTGATGGTGGAGTATCTCAACCTCTCCTATCTGCAGGTGATCAAACACGCCTTTCTGCCCGCACTGCTGAGTTACATTGCACTGCTCTATCTGGTGCACCTGGAGGCAGTCAAGGCGGGTATGCCTGCGGCACATCGCAGCCATGTGGCCACGCTCTGGTCCCGCCTGCTCCGATGGGGATTGACCCTCTCAGGGGTGGCGCTGTTTTTTCTGCTCGCTTATTGGCTGGTGGGGTTGGTCGATCAATTGCTGGGGGAGTACAGCTTCTGGGGAAATGCACTGTTGATCCTGGTGCTCTACGGATTGCTGATCTACGGTGAGGTCCGATATGGATTGCGCCAGCAGGATGAGAATATCCTGGAAGGACTGACCCCGGGCCAGGCCCTGTTGGGTGGGCTGCATTTTCTGTTGCCCATTTTGGTTCTGGTCTGGTGTCTGATGCTGTTGCGCCTCTCTCCGGCCACTTCGGTCTTCTATGCGATCTGTCTGATGATGGTGATACAGCTGACTCAGCAAGCATTGCGGGCCCTCTATAGCGGGAATCGTTTGACTGAAGGGTTCGTCAATGGCTTCAGATCCCTGGTTACCGGTCTGGAGAATGGCGCCAGAAACATGATCGGCATCGGTGTCGCCACCGCCACCGCCGGTATCGTGGTGGGGACCGTCAGCCTGACCGGTATTGGTCAGGTGCTGGGAGAGTTGGTGGAGGTGCTCTCCATGGGGTCCGTGGTGCTGATGCTGTTGCTCACCGCCCTGATCTGTATGATCCTGGGAATGGGCCTGCCGACCACAGCGAACTACATCGTGGTATCGACCCTGATGGCCCCGGTGATCGTTCAGCTTTCCGCTTCCCATGGACTCGATATTCCACTGGTTGCGGTGCATATGTTTGTCTTCTATTTCGGCATCCTAGCCGATGACACCCCACCGGTAGGTCTGGCGGCCTATGCCGCTGCCGGCATCTCCGGCGGCGATCCGATCCAAACCGGTCTGCGTTCATTTTTTTACGATATCCGTACCGCCATTCTGCCGTTTATGTTTATCTTCAATACGGAACTGTTGATGATCGGTGTCTCCGGTGTGGGGGATTTTCTGTTGATCGCACTGCAGGGTCTTGCGGCGATGCTGCTGTTTGTCTCCGCAACCCAGGGTTGGCTGATCGTTCGCAGCCGTTTATGGGAGAGTGCTGCACTGCTGCTGGTGGTGTTCTCCCTGTTTCGCCCCGACTTCTGGCAGCAACAGATGTTTCCGTCCATGGCGTGGCAGCCGCCACAGCAGATGGATGCTTATCTTGCTAAGCTCCAGTCTGGCGACAAGCTGCGCGTGCAAGTTGAGGTGGAGAACGAGCGTGGTGAGTTCATACAGAAGGATGTGCTGCTGCAGGCGCCGACGGTGGAGGGTGAGCTCACCCTGGCGTCGTTTGGCTTGTTGACCGAAGCGGATAGTGAAGGGCTGAGAGTGGTCGATGTGGTGTTTATGAGCGCGGCGGAAGGGGCCGGACTGGAAGCGGGTTTTACCCACCGGGTCCACGGCTACTATCTGCCTCAACAGCAACCGGATAAAAACTGGTTTCTGCTACTGCCGCTGCCACTGTTGGCCTTGATTTTGTTTGTGCAGCAGCGGCGCAGAGAAAAATAACCGATTCCAGTTGAGATCCGGGCTTGTTCAGCGGTTTGATGAGTTGTGAGCCCTGTGTTGATCCAGACGCACGATAACGATGGTTGAACTATAACGATGACTTTCAGCTTCTATTGGCACGATTATGAGACCTGGGGTGCGGATCCCCGTCGCGACAGGGCTTCCCAGTTTGCCGGTGTGCGCACCGATGAGGAGCTCAATCCTGTGGGTGAGCCGCTGGTCGTCTACTGTAAACCCAGTGATGACATGCTGCCCCAGCCGGTTGCCTGCATGATCACCGGAATAACCCCTCAGTACGCCCAACAGCATGGTCTGGTGGAGGCGGAGTTCATTCGCGCCATCCATCAACAGTTGGCAGTGCCGGGAACCTGTGGTGTGGGCTACAACAGTCTGCGTTTCGATGATGAAGTCACCCGCAATACTCTCTATCGAAATCTCTACGACCCCTATGCCCGAGAATGGCAGAACGGTTCATCCCGCTGGGATATCATCGATATGGTCCGACTGACCCATGCGCTGCGGCCTGAGGGGATCGAGTGGCCGAAAAACGACCAGGGGGTGACCAGCTTTCGGCTGGAGGCGTTGAGTGTGGCGAACGGTATAGAGCACGCCGCTGCTCATGATGCCCTGTCGGATGTCTACGCCACCATCGGCATGGCCAAACTGGTCAAACAGCGCCATCCGAAGCTGTATGACTATCTGTTCAACAGCCGTGCCAAGCAGGTGGTTGCTTCACGTCTGAATCTGCAGCAGCGTGAGGCGGTGCTGCATGTATCCGCCATGTATCCGGCAGCTCAGGGATGTATCGCCATGGTGATGCCGTTGATCAAACATCCGGCGAATCCAAACGGGGTTGTGGTTTACGATTTACGGTACGATCCGGAGCCACTGTTCTCACTGGATGTGGAGACGCTGCATCAACGTCTGTTCACACCCAAGGATCAACTCCCGGAAGAGGTGGAGCGGTTGCCGATCAAGACGATACACATCAATAAATGTCCGGTGGTGGTGCCGATGAACACCCTGGATCCGCAATCTGCGGAGCGTTGGCAGATCGATCTCGGTCAGGGAGAGCGGCATCGGGCGGCACTGCTGAAGGCGGACCGCTTCATAGCAGACATCGAACAGGTTCATCGGCAGCGTGAGTTCGAGCCGGTAAGCGATCCCGATCTGGCGATCTACTCCGGAGGATTCTTTTCAAGCAGTGATCGGCAGAGGATGAATCAGATCGTCGAGTCGGAGCCTGAGACCCTGTCCGATTTTCCGCCGGTGTTCGATGATCCAAGACTGGTGGAAATGCTGTTCCGTTACCGTGCCAGAAACTGGCCGGACACCCTTAGTCAGGAGGAGCGGCAGCGCTGGGAGGAGTATCGCAGTGAACGCCTGCTGATGGAGGATGGGGGAGGCAGCATCAACCTGGATCTCTACCTGCAGACCCTGGATCAGCTGGAGGCCGATCCAGAGCTGAGTGAACAGAAGCGAGCGTTGATTGCCGACCTGCTGGCCTGGGCCGAGCAGGTGGCGCCGCTATAGCTGATAAAGACCAATCACCGCCAGTATTAAATCTGCACGGTTGATTTCATTCATCATCAATCCGGCGTTGACCGGGTTAATCGTCTGAGGTTGCCTGGTTGGGTTGTGGGACTACTCTTCTGACCACTTCTGCAAGGCATCGATAATGCCTTTCGCCTGATCCTTGCTGGAGATGTTGAATTTACTCTTCTGCATGTATTCACCATTGCGCTTCTGATAGCGTCGAATGGTGTACTTGTCGGCACCGTATTGCTGCTTGGCGCGATCCCAATCCTGAAAACGGAAAATGATTGTGGTCCAGGCCCCTTTGGAGAGAACAACCTTGTCCAGTTCTTTGACCACATCGATGCCGTCTTCCGTATAGTTGACTGTCAGCTCGTCAGGTGTAGATGCCATAGTGTTAAGGTAATCCCATAGGTTGATAAAACGGTGTTAACGATCTTCGGAAGCGCCGAATTGTATCAGCATCCGGATGATATCCTGATTGCCTTTCTGTTTGGCCAGACCCAGTGGGGTCAGGCCCTGCTGGTTGGCAATATCCAGGCTGGCGCCACGATTGATCAGGTACTTTGCCGAGACCCGTTGATCATTGAGTATCGCAGAGTGGAGCGGAGTATTGCCTTTCTCGTCCTGGTTGTCGAGTTTTGCCCCCTGTTTGATGAGAAAACCGACCACATCCCGGTCGGCACTGCCTAGGGCTGCAGTCTCACGCAGGGCGCTGTTTGGCTCGATTTTCGCTCCCTTCTCAACCAGATATTCGGCAATGATCGGATTGCGTGCGATCAGGGCCTTGAGCAGTGGCGTGTGCCCCTGGGGATCGACCGCTTCCAGGTCGGCCTGATTTTTAACCAGGATCCTACTCATCACCAGGCTGCCTTTCTGGGCCGCCACATGGAGTGGTGTCAAACCACTGGTATCCGCTTTGTTGACGTCGGCGCCCCAGTGCAGATTACGCTCCAGCTGGTCGATGTCACCGATCTGTACCGCACGGGAGAGGGTGATGGTCGGTTCCGCCTGCTTGCTGCAGGCCGATAAGACGAGGAAACACAGGCTTATTGTGATTGCGATTCGATATAACATAGGGGGATAGTAAATCCATCACCACTCAGGCTGCAAGGGTCACTTGGATATAGGTCGTTTGAGGAGCTTCTGTTGCTGTCAGGGTTGATACCAGCAGATGTTTACAAACATGGATTAATGTTCATGAAAGCCATTGGGTGCTTGCTATGCTTCATCAGCTTACCGGTTTGCCTCGTCCAACCTGTACTCTGTCTATTTATTCCTTTAGGATGCGGACAGTCTGATATTGTTCCGTAGTCGGAATTTTCACTGAACACACGAATATTGTGTGAATCGCTATCTCTAACACTAGAAGACTCCCGATCGTGATAAGTAAAATACTCCTGACATTGGCTGTAATCGGCGTGGCTTGGCTGGTCATTCGTCATCGCCAACAGTCCCTCAATGAGCCCGCACGAATTACCCGGCCGGTTGCCAAAGAGAAAAGCTCAAACCGATCGATCAAGTGGCTCAGTTACGGTCTGTTGGCGCTGATGATTTCGTCCAGCCTGATCTATCTGGGTTGGCAGGTGGAGCAGGGGTATCGTCTGGTCACGGTACGGGTCGTGGATGCCCAGACAGGCCGCAGTGTCAGCTACATTGCAAGAAGAATGGATGTGGATGATCGCCACTTCGTCACCCAGGATGGTCGGGAGATCATTGTGGCCGACGGTGAGCGTATCGAGCTCTCTGCTTACAATCCACAACAGCTCCCCTGACCCGAATGGCGCTTACTTAAGCACTAAAACTCATGGCATCTGGTTTTATCAAAGGGTTTTGGTGGGGCATGGCCCCACCCTACTGTTGAATTCATGGTGTAGGGTGGGGCCATGCCCCACCAAATAACGCTTAAGCAAGTGTCATCCTCCCCTAACCCCATCTTTATACAGCTCCAGGATTTTACTTCTCTGCCGATATAACCGGTTAACAGTGTGATCAACCCGGTGGTGGGCTCATCCTGCGTCATGTCATTTGCGCAAAAAATCATCAAGTATTGTTACACCCTCGAGGGTTCCACCCGCTATAAGGGGTTGAAGGGTGCAGTCTACAATCTGCTGCAGAATCCCCGCGCGCCGATCCGTCCCTACTTTGATATCTTCATGATCCTGCTGGTGCTGCTCAGCGTCTGGCTGCTGATCTATGAAGTGAAACACGATCTCGGATTGTGGGGCGATCTGATCGAGGTGGGGGCGGTGACCATCTTCATCATCGAGTATCTGCTGCGTTTCTGGCTCTACAACGACAGCCATAAGGTGATCATCGAACGCTACGAGCGGGCCGAGTTCATCAATGAGACGTTTCGTCTCGGGCCGGCCCTCTCCAGTGCAATAGTCGGTAAGCTCAGATATATGATCCAGCCCCTGGCGATCATCGATCTGCTGGCGATCATTCCGAGCTATCGCCCGTTAAGGTTTTTGCGTATTTTTCTGCTCTTCAGACTGTTCAAGCTGTTCCGTTATACCCGCAGCATCAGTGAATTCGTCAAGGTGCTGTCTGAAAAACGCATTGAGCTGGTCACCCTGTTCATCTTCATGGCGTTTATCACCTTTACCGCGGCCACCGCGATCTTTTTCTTCGAGGCGGAACATGACGAGGGACAGATCGACGGCTTTTTCGACAGCATCTATTGGGCCCTGGTAACCATGTCGACAGTCGGTTATGGGGATATTACCCCTCAGACCACTGAGGGCCGGGTGATCAGCCTGGTGTTGATCATCGCCGGATTGGGTGTGATCTCGTTCTTCACCTCGATCATCGTCTCCGCCTTCGGTGAGAAGATCCATGAGATACGCGCCCACCGGGTTTTTTCCGAGGTGGAGCGTAAGCAGGTCGATACTCTGGTCTGCGGTTTTGGTCGGGTCGGACAGGTGGTGGCGGACCGGCTCTCCGAGGATAAGCGCTCGTTTGTGGTGGTGGATCCTCTCGAAGAGAACATCAGGCTGGCGAAACAGCGCGGTTATCTGGCAGTGATGGGCAACGGGGAGGATAACTCGCTGTTGGTGAGTATGGGGATAGAGACCCGCATCAACCGGCTGCTCTGTTTGACCGGTGACGATGTGGTGAATGTCTACATCACTCTGATTGCACGGCAGATGAATCCCGATATTGAGATCATCTCGCGGGCCAATCACCGGGAGAATGTCAACAAGCTGCATCGGGCCGGGGCAAGCCACTGTGTGGCACCCTATGAGGTATTCGGCCTGATCGCTGCCGAGTATGCGGGTCAACCGGTGGCCTTTGAAGCGGTTTACGGCCTGCTCACCCGACAGACCAGTGAAGGTATCGAAGCGGTGCGCATCAAACGCGACAGCTCTCTGGTCGGCAAACAGATGGGAGAGATCGATTTTCTCGCCCGGAAACTGATCCCCTTCGGTATCATCAGGGATGGCTGCTGCGACTCAGAGATCGATAACAGCTGCTTCAACCTGAATGAACGCTGTTTCTACTTCAATCCGGGCGAGGGATTCACGCTGCAGGCAAACGACCTGCTGGTACTGATTGGTCATGAATACAGTGTCATCCATCTGCGTGACTGTCTGGAACGGGGGGAGCTCTAGTGGCACGGCAGGATACCTTGATTTTCGGTTGTGGCGCCCTGGGTCATGAGGTGGCCATGCAGTTGTCTGAGCGTGGCATCCAGGTCTATCTCTACAGCAACAACCTTGATGAGGTAGGGGGGCTGCTGGCAAAGGGGCTTCAGGCTGCGGTAATCGACTACACCGATGATGAAAAACTGCTGGGGATTGGTATAGGAAAATGGGTAAAGACGATTTTTTGTCTCTTTTCTGAAGAACCGAAAAACCTCTTCTTGACCCTCTCGGCCCGGGCTCTGGATCCGGATCTGAAGATTGTCTGTGTCGCGGAATCGATTGAATCCAGTGAGCGGCTGCTGGCCGCCGGAGCCACCAAAGTCATCGATCCCTATGAGATCAGCGGTCAGCGGGTGCATGAGATGATTGCCCGTCCCTATCTGGTGGAGATGCTTGAAAACACGGTTTTCGGCAAGCACATCGATATTGCCGAAATTGAGATCCCGGATTCATCGGTGCTGGCCGGTATGGCGTTGAGTGATCTCGAGCTGAATAAAAAATATGATCTGATCGTGCTCGGGGTGGTGGATCTTGAAATGGGCAACCAGCTGATCTTCACAAACAGTGGCGTTGACCACCATCTTGATGCCGGGGATATCCTGGTGGTGATCGGCGGCAAGCAGGAGATCGAACGACTCAAGCAGGGAGTCTTGGCAGCATCCGGGGAACCCTGAAGGGGGAAAAACCATCCAACGGGATTAGATGCGCCAGTTACCTGCCGGTCCGGTTAGTCGAACAGCAGGCTGCGGGTTACTGCTGGCTCAGTTATGCCGGTGCGCTCTCCAACAGATTGGCCAAAGGTTTGGAAACCTGAGCCATCTGTGCCTGAGCTGCCGACTCAGGGGAGTTGGAGATCTGCTGCAACAGGGAATCCAGCATCGAGCGTGCCTGTTGTGGGGTGCTGATCGGATCGGTCTGACCGCTGCGGGTGGTCTCCATCTGGTAGAGATGACGGGCGTTATCCACATCCAGTGTCGGGCGCTCTTCAACCGCTGCCTGGGTCTGCTCTACAGCGCTGCCTTTAGGCTGCTCGGTGTTACCGCTGGCCTGGGACTGGCCCGACTTATCGGTTGTGGTTTGCACGGTTTTGTCGCTGTTGACAGGATTTATCATGGTTTTGAACCTCTAGAGACAAAAAATTGACGCTCTATGCTGCGATTTAATAGGTTATGCACTATTCTGCGAGAAACGTGCCAACAGTGTTTTGCCGAGTATAGCCAATGAGTGGTGTTGAAATCCGTCGATGGGTGATTCTGAGAATAGAAGCCCTATTTCTGCTGTTGTGGGGATTCACGACTCTGTCTGCTGCAGCCAGCCAGCCGCTATTGGGGGAGCAACTGGAGTACACGCTCAAATTCCGCGGCCTGATTACCGGCTATGTGGAGCTGGATATCGCCAAAATGACCCTCGATGTGGAAGAGAGCATGGGGCAGGTGCTGACGATGCCTGCCTACATCACCAATCTACATCTGACCACGGCGCCTTATTCGAAAGCGGAGCTGCTCTATCCGGTGCGGCTCAGTTACCGAAGCTGGCTGGATGCCCGGGAACTGCACCCCTTGATCGCCTTCAAGACACTGAAATTTCGTAAGGAGAGGGAAGAGTTCTTCTGGTTCGACCGGAAGACGGGGTATGCCCATCACTATCAGACCGGGGAGCAAGCCGAAGAGAATTCTCCGTCACCGCCTCCCAGTCTGCAACCTGTGGCGGCACTGAGCAATGATCGATGGTCGGCCCTGAGTCAGACCAAGGCACTGGAGATGAATGGCTCCCAGGCGCTGGACTATATGGGATTGATACATCGTCTGCGTAGCATGCCGATCGAGAGTGGCAGACCGATCGAATTCTCCACCTTCAACGGCAAGGAGATTGAGTGGTTTCGCATTGACGTGAGCCGGGAGCGCTTGACCCGCGCCGGTTGGGACAGGCCGTCGTTCAGGCTGAAACTGCGAGAGATCGATCCGGAGAATGGGGAGCTGGGTGAGTCGGTACACATCTGGATGAGTGACGATGATCAGCGGTTGTTGCTGCGCTTCTATGCGGAGCGCACCTTTGGCGCCATGGAGGGGATCCTCGAGACAGGCCGACCGATCGATCGGCAACAGAAGGAGGGGCTTTCAGAAGCGACCCAGTCCTCCTTGGAGACCTACCTCGATTTCTGATACAGAGGAGTCTGCTCTGGATTCTCTCTCAGGGAGGCCTTGTGTAGACTTCCCTCAGTCGTCCGATAACTTGAATTTTGCCTTTTCCCCGGTCGGCTTTTGCTCAGCCCCTTCAACAATCTTCAAATGATCAAGATTTGGGATGGCGGCGGGTTCAGCCTCCTCCTGGCAATCCTCCAGCGTGCCCTGTTTGGCCGGTGAGAGGGAGAGGGAGCCGGTATCGATGTTGGGTGTTGGCGGTGGGCGCTGCTCTTCCAGATCGTGTTCCGAGGTATCAAAATCGAGCGCGGAAGTATCGATGTGCAGTGGCTCGGGCTCCTTTGTCTGATCCAGTTTTGACTCCTCTTTGGAGAATTCCAGATTGCTGATGTCAGGGATCACCTGGGGTGTCACCTCGGTTGTGCAGTCCGATAGATCGAAGCCATCTTTTGACAGTGAGAAGTCCGGCGCCACGATCTCCTGATGGGGTGGCTCCGGTGGCGGCTCCATGGGGCCATCCGCCAGGGTTAGGGTTTCAACCGGCTTGACCGGCTGAGCAGCCTGGGGAGGCAGTGCCTGTTCAGGGCGTTCCGCTGGTGGTGGTTTGGGTGTAGGTGGGGGTTCTCCGGCGGGTACAATATCCACAAGTCCACCGGCGTCACGAAAGGCCACCCGATATTTGATGGCCCGGTCCATATCGATACCCCGTTTGATCGGGATGGGTTTGCCGCTGAACAGACGCTCCAGACGCTCACCCTCCAGTTTGAACATGGCGCCGACTTTTCGTTTTACCTTTTCAGGGTCACTGTCTTTGATCAGTGCACCGGAAAAATAGACGTCGTAGTTCTCAATGTTCAAAAGCTGTCTCCTTGAGCGGGCTTGTATCGTCGTCAATCAGTATGAGACACCACACTAAAACCTATCTTGAATATTATAATCGTCTCCACCCCTGGGATTCTTTAGAAATGGGATTCTCAACATACCACTCAATTTAGTGGTCTGCTGCGGATCCTGCAGGGAGTTGACGCCGATCTGCATGTCGATCTGGCCGAGTGTCGGTGCCGCCTTGTAGGTGCCCATCAAACGGTCCCAGATCGATAGATTGAAGCCGAAGTTGCTGTTGGTCTCAGCTGGAATGACCGAGTGGTGTACCCGATGCATATCCGGTGTTACCACCAACCAGCGCAATAGCCGGTCGAGCGGCTTTGGCAGGGAGACATTGCCATGGTTGAACATCGCCATGCCGTTGAGTACCACCTCGAAGATCAGAACCGCGATGACCGGTGGGCCGAGCGCGGCAATGGTGGCGATTTTGATCAGCATGGAGAGTAGGATCTCGATCGGATGGAAGCGGGCGCCGGTAGTCAGGTCGTAGTCCGGATCGGCGTGGTGCACTCGATGCAGGCGCCACAATGCGGGGACTGCATGAACCATCACATGCTGCAGATAGATAACCATATCCATCAATGCCACGGCGATGATCACACTGAGCCAGAAGGGCAGTTGTATCTCGTTGAGCAGCCCCCAACCCTCCGCTTCGGCGAATGCGGCAAACCCCACGGCGGCAGCGGGAAACAGCAATCGCAACAGCAGGGTATTGAGCAGGGTGATACCCAGGTTGGCGAACCAACGCTGACCTCTGGTGAAGCGTTGCTGGCGACAGGGCTGTACCAGTTCCCAGCCCGCCATCACGGCAAAAATAGAGAAAAATGCCGTCAGGCGGATGGTTAGTTCATAGTCGAGAATAAAGTCTGTCATGAAGGATCCGTTCTCCTCAAGCTGGTGTCACTCGATTAATCTCGTGCTTATGTTACTCCATCTGAACCGACACGATTAAGTGTTAGGGCCTATCATGGAAAGAGATTGCCAGATTCGTTTGTGCCATATCTGAAGTTTAGACATCCGCTGCCTGTAAGCAGAGACAGCAATCACCATTTTGTCAGAGTCTTCCGGGTCAGGCATTTCCCTTGTTACGCATTCCTATACCCTGATGGGCGGCAAAATCGAGCATCCGCTGGATCGGTATGACCGCCTGTTCACGTACCCCCGCATCGATCTCGATCTGATTGGCGCCAGACTCAAGCACCTGATTGAGATTCTGCAGCGCATTCATCCCCATCCAGGGACAGTGGGCGCAGCTGACACAGGTGGCTCCTTCACCGGCGGTCGGCGCCTCGATCAGGGTCTTCTCCGGGGCCATCTGCTGCATCTTGTAGAAGATGCCTCCATCGGTGGCGACGATGAACTCCTTGTTTTCCATATTGGCAACCGCTTTGATCAATGCGGTGGTGGAGCCGATGACATCGGCCTGCTGGATGACATTTTCCGGTGATTCCGGGTGGACCAGTACGGCTGCATCCGGATGCAGACGGCGAATTCTTTCAAGGGCCACGGCTTTGAACTCCTCATGCACCACACAGGAGCCTGGCCACATCAGCATATCCGCACCGGTGACACGCTGCACATAGCTGCCCAGATGGCGATCGGGTCCCCACAGAATCTTCTCACCTTTGGCGGCAAGATGTTCGACGATGGGTAGAGCGATACCGGAGGTGACCACCCAGTCTGAGCGGGCTTTCACCTCGGCACTGGTGTTGGCGTAGACCACCACCGTATGGTCAGGGTGGGCATCACAGAAATCACTGAACAGATCGGCGGGGCAGCCCTCGTCGAGTGAGCAGGTGGCATTCAGGTCAGGCATGATGACCCGTTTCTCCGGGTTGAGAATTTTTGAGGTTTCGCCCATGAAACGAACCCCGCAAACCACCAGGGTCTCCGCCTCCTGCTGAGTGCCGAATCTGGCCATCTCCAGGGAGTCCGCCACGCAACCGCCGGTCTCTTCCGCCAGGGCCTGTAGCTCCGGATCGGTATAGTAGTGGGCAACGACCACCGCCTTCTGCTGGTGTAATTGGTCACGGATCTGCTCTTTCAGCTGCAGCTTCTCCTGCTCCGAAAGCGTCGGCCATTGGGGGTGTTCAGGGACTTTAATCTCGGGCAGTTTCAAAGATTCGATGTTCATGAATGTCTCGTTGACTATTTAATGATCTCAACCTGTCTTGGGTTGAGGACCTGGTAGGTTTTTGCAGGACGATGATTACCGTGCCTGGCAGTTTCACCGGTCTCGCGAATGATGTTACGGGCCAGTATCGCTTTGCGGAAATTTCGTTTATCCAAAGCTTCGTTGAGCAGTACTTCATAGACCGATTGCAACTGACTCAGGGTAAAGGTCTCGGGTAGCATCTGAAAGGCGATGGTGCTGTAGCCCAGTTTGGCGATTAGCCGTTGCCTGGCTAGGTTGATAATCTGAGCATGGTCGAAAGCCAGCTCCGGCAACTCATTGATCGGGAACCAGGCCGCCTCCGCGGCATCGCTCGAAGCTCTGGGGCAGAGATGATCCGATGGGCTCAAGGCAAAATAGGTGACACTGATCACCCGCTCACGTGGATCTCTTTGCGGTGCACCGAAGGTGCCGAGCTGTTCAAGATAGATGCCTTCGATCCCGGTCTCCTCCTGCAGTTCTCTTTTGGCACAGGATTCCAGATCTTCCGAGATGTCGAGAAAGCCTCCCGGTAGTGCCCACATGCTCTGAAAAGGGGGATTTTTGCGCTCAATGAGAAGGACAGACAGGGTATCCATCTGGATCGTGAACAGCACCACATCGGTGGTCACAGCGGGGTGAGGATAGGGATAAATGTAACGCTGTGGATTCATCTGGGAGTTGGTCAATCGATGGGGGGCGCGTCTAACGCCCGCCAGCTAAACAGGTTGGTGCCATGATTAAGGCCATACTACACCGGTTAGTGTAGTAAGTACACCATCGGTTAATGTTTAATCCTTACTTAAATGGGGGGTTAAAGATCAGTGTGTCAATGCCGCTAAGGGTGTAAGGAAGAAATACCACTTATCCCTGATCCAAATATAACGATGCAAACGGCCATACAAGCGAAAGAGCAGGTGCTCAAACTGCAGCATCTACCCCCACTTTCAACCACCGCAACCCGACTGCTTGCGCTGTTGAGCGAAGAGGATCTGTCACTTCACAAGCTGGCTGAGGCGATCGATCAGGATCCTGGATTGAGTGCACGGATTCTGGGAATGGCCAACTCCGCCTACTTTGGGCAGCAGAATCCCGTGCTCAAGGTTGAGGATGCAATCATTCGTGTATTGGGCCTGAATATGGTGAAAAGCCTGGCCTTCAGTATTGCAGTCAGCGGTGCTTTCGATATTTCAAACTGCCATCAGTTCGATATCAAACAGTATTGGCTTGAATCCCTCTCCACTGCGATTCTGGCCCGGCATCTCAGTGTTCGCAGCACCACCTCAGAGCCGCCGGACCCGGATGCGGTCTATCTGGCCGGATTGTTGATGAAAATCGGTGTCCTGGTTCTGGTGCATCTGTTTCCTGAAGATTATGACAAGGTGCTTGTGCAGAAACGCCAGCAGGGAAGCGATGCGGATATCCTGATGCTGGAAACAGAGATGCTCGGTATCAATCACCGGCAGGCCGGGGCCTGGCTTGCGGATCGATGGCACCTGCCGGAGCTTGTGGTATCAGCCATTGCACAAGCCAATGAGCCTGGTGATTGCCAGCATACCAAAGAGGTAACTCTGGTTGGTGCGGTTTCCTGCTGGCTATCAGAGACTGAACAGGAGCAGCAACCGGTTATGGATTGCGCATCGGAGCTTTCGGACTGTTGTGGTTTGTCGGCTGAAACCATCGCGGTGGTGAAGAGCGGTTTTATCGACGAAGAAGAGGAGATAAAGGTCATTGCCAATATGTTGGCGAGTTGACAGGAGTGTCCCATGGATCTTTCGTTTAACCAGACATCGATGGACTTAAGAGAACGTTTTTTCAATCTACTCGACTCCCTGTCCGCGCTTCGGGCGCTCTCTCAAATCAATCTTGAGCGGGTTACCGAAGCGGAACTGTTGGCCAAAGCGTTGGATGAACTGGTTCGCTATCAGAATGTTGATCACTGCTCTGTATTTCGTATGGACGCGGGTGTATTGCGATGTGTGTCAGGCCGCAGCATGGCGGAGTCCCATGCGGAGATTACCGGCACGCCGAGCTCAAGAACCGTGGCGGATAGTATGGCGTTCAAACCGGGGGAAGGTATCGTGGGTATTGCCTACGCCTCCGGGCAACTGCAGTACTGTCGGGATTGCAGTCAGAGCAGTGAATTCAAAGCTCACGACTCGACTGTCTCCGATATGCCCGGGTCGTTGATCAGTGCGCCGATAAAAATGGGCGATAAGGTCCTTGGTGTACTCAATGCCTCACACCCCATGGCGGAGTATTTCGAGCCCTGGCAACAGCATACCTTGAGTCTTTTCAGCAGTTGCCTGGGTCAGATTCTCTACAATCATCAGATGCTTCATGAGTTGGAAATTCTGATCGATCAACGAACCGAGGAACTGGGTAAATCCCTCGAAGAGGCAAATCGTTTGCGCAAACGCTATGAACAGCTCTCGATGGTGGATGAGCTGACCGGTTTGCACAATCGTCGCTTCTTCTTCAATGAGGCGGAGGCCCATCTCTCCCGTGCGATCCGCTCCAAACAGCCTTGCAGCCTGATGCTGGTCGATGTCGACCATTTCAAGCGGGTTAACGATCAATGGGGCCACCTGGCAGGAGATCAGGTCCTGGCTGCGATATCCCGGATATTGATGGACGAAGCACGAGGTGGTGATCTGGTGGCCCGTGTCGGAGGGGAAGAGTTTGTGATCCTGTTGCCTGAGGCCGGAATCGAAGGTGCTGATCTGATGGCGCAACGGATACAAGAGCGGTTGACCAACATCAACATGGGCAACAGCCATCCCGGTATCAAACTGACGGTCAGTATCGGCATCACGGAATTGGCTAAAAAAACCGATCAGACACTGACCCCGAGTCAGCTGGTCGATCAACTCTACTCACAGGCCGATCAGGCGATGTACGAGTGCAAGCGGGACGGTCGCAACCGGCGCACGCGCTATAAAGGGCCGGTTGAAGATTGAGCCTGGTTTCTAAAACCTAAAGCCGCAAGTACACACCAATCACCACACAGGTAGCGCAATACTATTGCTGTTGAACTGCACTGGAGAGGGAGCCGAATATGATCCCCTCGCTGGTGTCGTAGTGACTCTCGGTCGGCCCCAGGAAGAGAATCCAGGTTGCGCCCTTATCGGTTCCGCCATTGTCATCAAAGGGGGCGCCAACCGCCAGATCCTGATGGTCATCCTCATTCAGGTCGCCGATAGCGGCCAATGAACTGCCAAACTGATCGTTGTCATTCAGGCTGCCGTCAAAATCCCCTTCTGTATCGGATATCTTGGAGGCGGAGATGATTTCACCATCTCCCTGCATGAACAGAATCCAGGTGGCGCCCCGGTTGCTGCCGCCATCGTCACTCCCTGGTGCGCCGACCATCAGATCATCGTTGCCGTCGTCGTTGAGGTCGCCAAGATTGGCCAGGGCGCTGCCGAAGCGGTCTCCATCACTGAGCTGATCCTCCAGCCCGCCCCGGTTATGTGAAATTCGCTTTAGGCCATCCACCGTGCCGTCGCTGTTCAGGAACAGCACCCACACCGCACCGCGATCACTCCCCCCATCGTCATCTCCGCTGGTGCCCACGGCAATATCGACCACTCCGTCATCATCCAGGTCGCCGACGGCGGTTACCGAGCTGCCAAACCGGTCTCCATCGTTCGGTTTACGCTCCAGGTCGCCTTTCTCGGAAGAGATTTTTTGCCGCGCACTGACCGTGCCGTCACTGTTCATGAAGAGAATCCAGACGGCACCCCGATCGGTACCCCCATCATCATCGTTGGGCATGCCAACCGCCAGGTCGGTAATGCCATCGTTGTTGAGGTCGCCGATATTCGCCACCGCATGACCGAACTGGTCATCCGCATCGAGGTTTTCATTCAACTCACCGGACTCTTCAGAGATCTTCTGGTAAGACTCCACCGTCCCGTCGTCCTTGAGAAACAGGACCCAGAGCGCCCCGTGATCGGTGCCGCCATCATCATCCATCGGCGCACTGACCACGATATCCCTGAAACCATCGCCATTCAGGTCATCCAGCGAGGCGAGGGCGCTGCCGAACAGATCCCCGTCATCCAGGTCACCGTCGAAGGATCCCTTGCTGTCTGAGATTTTCTGCTGGGTGTCGACCTGACCATCGTCATCCAGGAAGAGCACCCAGACGGCCCCCCGGTTCTCGCCGTTGTCATCATCGTAAGGGGAGCCAACGGCCAGGTCGATGACACCGTCTCCCTCAAGGTCGCCGATATTGGCCAGTGCCGCGCCAAACTGATCTCCGTCATCCAGGTCACCGGAGAACTGACCGCGGCTGTCTGAGATCTTCTGATCCTCATCGACCTCTTTGGTATAGGTCTCTTCGCAACCGCTGATGAGCAGACTTAAAAGAATGCTCAATGCGATCAACGCAGACAGTTGATTGGGTTTCATATCGATCAAGACCTTCTCAGTTCCATTGTGATGCTACTCATAGACTCTATTATGGCCTGACTGGTTCGTATTCAAAGCGTGGATCTGTGTTTTTGTTCACGATTGATCCAAATGAACGGAATAATCCCTATTCTCTGTCTGTGTGTCTGCTCAACAGGCCACGATTAAAGCAACCTTCGGTCTATCCATGGTTCACCCCTGTCTTCAGTGATGGGGTCTAATAACCGCTTAATCGTTTTTCTGATCGCAATGATTGTTTTCTGGCGTTGCTCTCTTTGATGACTTGAGGCTGCCCCATGAGGCAGTCTCAAGTCACCTTGGCTGGGAGGGTGTCAGCTGCTGACCACTGGGGATTCATCAGCGGTTTCCGTTGCTGCGGGAGCCGTGGCCGGGGGTTCCGCGGCAAGCAGTTTCTCGCTGCCTGAAGGATTGGTGAATTGATCGTTCAGGGTCTGGATGTAGGTGTCGGTGGATTGCACCACATCGGTCAGCTGTCTACGCGATTTACGGCCCCAGCCGGCCGGTTTTTTCCTGAAGATGGAGCGCCAGGGTTTGGTGCTGCGAATGAATGAGCCGACCGGATTACTCTTCAGGCCCATCTCTTTGGCTTTTCTCCGCAGTCCTTTCAACAGTGTGCGTGCGGCCAGTCCTCTCACGGTAAAATGAATCGCGGTCAGCAGGACGATGATAAGCAGCAGCACAATCCAGGGTATCAGGCTGCTGGCGTCGGCCGCCAGCCAGGGCGGCTGAAAACTGAATCCCTGCCAATATCCCGCATTGACCGAATAGATCAGCAGAGCCAGCAGTGTGATACCCATCAGAACAGCGTCCCCGATCAGGACCCGTTTGCGCCATTTTTCCAAGGTGCTGGATACCAGAGGCACACAGCGTTCTTCAATATCCCGGGCGGTCTTTTCCAGAGCACCGACAATACGATAGGCTCGCTCGATCTCCACCTCTTCCATGCGGCTGTGAATTTCGCTCAAGTCGAGGTCCCGTTTGGTTTCATATCGCTGACGCAGGGCTTCATCCTCGATCGGTACAGCGGCATCAGGATTGTAGATGGCATAGAAGCGTCCGGCGGTGAGCCCTCTCTCCCCCAGGGCCCTCTGCCAGGCGGCAATCACATCTTCCGGGTTGTTTTCCCGGGCGGTAGTGTCGATCTGATTGAGTATGTAGAGGAACTTGCCGGTATCGTTGCGATTGATGGTGCGTTCGATAAGGTGGCTGAGGGTATCCTGCATCGCCCCGGGTTCCGGGTGGCGGGCATCGAAAAAGACCAGCACCAGATCGGACAGATCGATGATGTGGTCGGTAATGCGCAGGGTGGAGGTGCGTTGTGCATCCGCATCGAATCCGGGGGAGTCGATCAGAATTTTGCCCCGCAGCTTCTGGCTTGGGCAGGTCTTCAGCTGCAGATAGGCGTCGATTCTGTCGCCTTCCCCTTTGGCGACCTTTTCGATCTCGTCCGACATCTGGTAGAACGGGAATCTTGGGTCAGAATCGAGTGCCACACCTGGCAGGGCGTGGGCTGTCGCCTCTTTGCTATAGCAGATGACAGTGAACTTGTCGTCGACCGCCTGGTTGCCAGAGCGCTGAATCTTGTCACCGATATAGTGGTTGATAAAGGTCGATTTACCCGCTGAGAAGGTGCCCAGAATCGAGATCAGCGGCCACCAGGGGATTTGGGTGGCAAATGAACTGTCACCCTCCAGCAGTCCCATGCGGAAGGCTACCGAGTCGAGTACGCGAAAGCTTTGAACTGTGCTGAGGAGTATGGGATTTTCCTGTTCCAGGTGGGTTTCAAGGTGTTGAAGGCGTGCCTCTATGACCTGTCCTGCTGGATGCATATCGATTTTGCTCCTCTATGATGAATAATTTGTTGTTCGTGTTATCAGGCTCTTATCTGCCGTAGGCATTGATCCCAATCCACGCTGGCACCGGTCTAAATAGTATCAGAATGAGAATGGCATCAAGAGTTCATATTCCTGTGAGCTATCTTAATGACTGTCTTCAGTGGATGCATGATTTTTTTCATCCAGGCTACGGAAACTCGCCATGGTCCTGGATACTGCTGCAAAAAATGGTCGACTTGCAGCTTACAGACCATGCCGTTGTCAGGCCATATGCTTTGATTCACGCTTGAAATCGGCCAGTTTTTACCGAAAATCGGTAAGCTTCAGCGACCTTCAGAGGTGGTTTGGGAATCCGCAGATTCATCTAATCCACTGACTGTAATTAATAATAGTGAAAAAGAGTGTTATTAAAATAGTACCATTTGATGTAATTTCAGGCCTTTGAATGTCGGGATATCTTGTTGATTTAAAATGGTATATAATGAAGTTCTAATATATTTAACTATCTGATAACCAAATGATATATAGGGCTTTCTTAGAAAATTCCTCGGTTGCATTACCCCGTCCCTTTAGGGATACTGGGAAGTTCTCAAATAGGGATAGCTTTCGTCCCTAATACAAAAAAATAAGTCAGAGAAATTTGTGGAGGTTGTAATGGCTGAATTGTTTTCGGATAGTTGGATGGTTGAGTTTGCAACGCACTGGAATGCGGAGCCGGAATTGTCCGATGCCCTGTCCCAGATCGGTTTCAACAGTGTGATCGGCTATGGATTGGATGGCGATGATGCACCGAAGGGTGTTCTGACAGTCGAGAATGGCAAAGCCGTCTCTGGTGAGGCCTTCAATGGTCAGACCTTGAACTGGGATATTCGCGCATCCGAGGATCAGTGGCGCAAGTGGATGGCTAAGCCTCCCGGCATGATGGGTCTCGGTATGGCCTTTACCTCCCGTAAAATGAAATTCGTCGTCGGTGACTATTCGTCAATGATCAAAGACCCAAGAATGGCCGGACCTTTCATCAAGAGCTTTTCTGTGATGGGACGAGTCTGAGCAATCCTCATCCGGTGATTATTTCCCCTTTATACGTGTCAATACACTAGGTAGTAGCAAAATATGGGTTCACAATTCAAAGCAATGTTAATCACAGCGGGTTTGGCTGCTTCCTTGGCTGCCGGGAGTGTCCATTCCCAGCCGAATATGGCTGACAGTGCTTATTTTGTCGTGCAGCAGACACAAGGTGTACCCCATGTCTCTCTGGGAGGAACCGTGGTTCCCTACAAAGAGGTTACCCTGTCAGCACAATTGCCGGGGCGGGTAAACTACCTGGCCGGTATTGAAGGGGATACCTTTAAGGAGTCTGATCGCCTGGTTGAGCTGGATGACAGTGAATTAATGGCCAAACGGCAGGCCGCGATGGCCCAGCTGGCCAATGCGGATGCCCAATTGCGAAATGCCGGTGTACAGTACAACCGGGAGCTCTGGTCTCCTAAGTCGAAATCGGCAATGGGTGGCATGGGGATGCCCAATCTGTTCGATCAGATGTTCACCCGGCCGATGGAGGATGCCTTTGGCGACCGGGATCAGGGCGCTGAAAGGTCAGCCGATATTTACTCCTCGCGAACCAACATACAGCAGGCACAAAACACCATCTACCGTGTACAGGCCGAAATTCGGGCCATCGATGCCAAGCTGCGGGATGCCAAGAGTCTTGCCCCGTTTCAGGGGGTGATCATGAAAAAATTCGTTGAGGTGGGAGATACCGTGCAACCCGGTCAACCCCTCCTGAAGTATGCGGATGTGGAGTACCTGCAGATCGTGGTGGATGTGCCGGGCCGGTTACGCCCCGGTTTGAATGAGGGGATGATGCTGAGGGCCGAGCTCGATGTCGGTGACCGGGAGGTTCCGGTAAGGGTGGCACAGATCTTCCCTATGGCTGATGCCCAACGACACACTGTGACGATCAAGTTTGATCTGCCTCAGGGTGTCTCTGCACCCGGTATGTACGCCAAGGTGCTGGTGCCCGATTTCAATGCGCCTGCCAGATCCAATCCAATTATTCCCAACAGTGCGATTCGCTACAATGGCAGTCTCCCCGGGGTCTACGTGGAGGGAGAGGATGGCAAACCCACGCTGCGTCTGATTCGTGTCGGTGAGAAGCTACCGGGTGGTGGTTTTACCACGGTACTCTCCGGATTGCAGGCTGGGGAGCGGATATTACGCAATCCTCCGCTGGACATCAGCACAGGCTGGACAACACCGCAGCAATAAAAAATTCCGGAAGTGCCGACAGTTAGTGATCAAGTTAATCTGGTGCTTCCGTATCCATCTTATATCTTTAGGGTAGGGCCTGAAGGCCCAACACTACAGTTTCGGGATCAAATATGAGCCAGAACGACGACAAACTCGATCAGCTCCATTCAATGGACCCCAATTATGAGGCTCATCTGGGGATAGCCGGCAGGACCGCAAGGTTCTTCATTCAGTCCCCACTCTCGCCGCTCTTCTTCCTGGCCATGATGCTGATGGGGCTGTTGGGCCTGATCATTACACCGCGTCAGGAAGATCCCCAGATCTCAGTGCCGATGGTGGATATTTTCGTCCAGTACCCTGGTGCTGCCGCGGATCAGGTGTCGGCGCTGGCGATCGAGCCGCTTGAGCGGATCATGTCCGAGATCCCCGATATCAAACATGTCTACTCCGCCTCTCAACGGGGTGGTGGCGTGGTGACCCTTGAGTTTGAAGTGGGTGAGGAGATGGGGCCCTCGCTGGTCAAGGTCAACGACAAGATCGACTCCAATATGGATTTGATTCCACCCGGGGTGATGCCTCCGCTGGTCAAGGCGAAAGGTATCGACGATGTCCCCGTGGTCACCCTGACTCTCTGGTCAAAGGACCTGGATCGGGACGGTATACCCGATGTGGACGATGGCCAACTGCGGATGTTGGGGCACGATGTTCTACAGACGCTGAAAGAGTTGCCCGATACCGGTAACGGCTTTGTGGTTGGTGGGCGCCGTGAGCAGGTGACCATCGAGGTCTTTCCTGAAAGGCTGGCGGGTTACGGTATCAGTCTGGACCAGGTAGCCAATACTATCCGCACCGCCAATGCTGAACAGATGGCAGGTGGGGTTGAGGCGGGCAGTACCCACTTCTCCGTGGTGACCGGTTCTTTTCTCAAGCATGCGGAAGATATCAATCGTCTGGTGGTAGGAACACACAACGATGTGCCCGTCTATGTGCACGATATCGCCCGGGTCAAACAGGGACCGGAAGATGCCAAGCAGCTGGTGGGCTACTACACCGGTGCCGCCAGCAGCCTGGATATCAAGGCGGATGGTGTGCCTGCGATCACCCTGGCGATTGCCAAGAAAGAGGGCTCCAACGGTGTCACCGTGGCCAACTCCATCAAGGAGCGGATCGAGCATATCAAGGGTTCTCTGATTCCTGAGAATGTGGAAGTCAGTGTCACCCGAAACTACGGTCAGACCGCGGATGACAAGGTCAGTGAACTGATCTTCAAGCTGTTTGTGGCTACCGGTTTTGTATTCCTGCTGGTTTTGGCAGCTTTCCGCGCCTTCAGACCGGCGATCGTGGTGGTGCTGGTTATTCCGGTGGTGTTGTTGATGACCATCTTCAGTGCCTGGGTGATGGGGTATACCATCGACCGGGTGAGTCTGTTCGCCCTGATCTTCTCCATCGGCATACTGGTGGATGATGCGATCGTGGTGGTGGAAAATATCTATCGGCGATGGCTGGAGGAGAACTCCACCGATATTGTCACTGCGGTGGATGCGGTGCGTGAGGTGGGTAACCCCACCATTCTGGCAACCTTCACGGTTATCGCGGCGCTGCTGCCGATGGGATTCGTCTCCGGCATGATGGGGCCCTACATGGAGCCGATCCCGGCGCTTGGTTCGGTGGCGATGCTGATCTCCCTGTTCGCTGCGTTTGTCTTTACCCCTTATCTCACCGTCTCCCACTGGTTGAGACCCTCCATGCACTACCTCAAGGTGGCAGGCGAACGAGAGCATAAGGAGGCTGAATGGCTGGAAGGTCTGTTCAAGGGCATTCTGATGCCGATGATCGAGAGCCCGCGTAAGGCGAAGATTTTCAAGCTGGTGATGTGGGGCACCTTCCTGATTACCTGCTCGTTTTTCTATTTCAAATGGGTGGCGGTGAAGATGCTGCCGCTGGATAACAAGCCGGAGTTTGCGGTGGTGGTCGATATGCCGGAGGGCACCGCACTGCCGGTAACCGCCAATCTGGCCCATCAGATGGCCGAGAAGATTCGGGTGATGCCTGAAGTGACGGCGGTACAGGTCTATGCCGGCACGGCCAGACCCTTTGATTTCAACGGCATGGTCAGGCACTACTATCTGCGTAAGGATCCCTGGCATGCGGAAGTTCAGGTGCAGCTGCTGGACAAGACGGAGCGTTCGAGAACCAGCCACGAGATTGCGGTTGACACCCGTTCAATGCTGGCCAAGCTGACCCAGGGAACAGGCGCCAAAGTGGCTGTGGTTGAGATGCCGCCTGGTCCTCCGGTGTTACAATCCGTGGTCGCTGAAGTGCATGGACCAAGCCCGGAAGTCAGGCGCCAGGTTGCTCAGGATCTGACCAAGATCTTTGAAAAGACCGAGAGTCTGCGGGATGTGGACAACTATATGCGCGATCCCTACCAGTACTGGCGTTTTACTGTGGATACAGAAAAGTCGGTACGTCGCGGCATTTCAGTGGATACCATCAATCGTAACCTGGGTATGGCTCTGGGTGGTTCACCGCTCGGAGATGTCAAACAGCGTGCCGGTCATGAGCCGATCAATATCATGATGCAGGTGCCACTGGCTGAACGTTCCGAAATCACTCGTCTGGGTGATCTTCCGATTCAGTCCAGTAAAGGGGTGACTGTTCCACTGCGAGAGCTGGGACGTTTTGAGCAGGTCTATGAAGATCCAATCATCTACCACAAGGATCTGCGTGATGTGGAGTATGTGGTCGCTGAAGTGGGCGGCAAACTGGCTGCGCCGGTCTACGGTATGTTCCAAGTGCAGGATCTTCTCAATGGATTGGGAGAGGCTGATCCTTATGTGGCGCCGGACAATGTGCCGATCGATGCGCACTGGCTGGGCGCGCCAAAGAACGACTCCTCAACGGCAATTGAGTGGGCCGGTGAATGGACGGTAACGTTTGAGACCTTCCGTGACATGGGGGCCGCTTTTGCTGTGGCGCTGGTGCTGATCTATATCCTGGTGGTGTGGGAGTTTGGCAACTTCAGGATCCCGGCACTGATCATGGCGCCGATTCCGCTGACGCTGCTCGGTATCATTCCGGCCCATTTTCTCTTCTTCCAGGCCGGTTGGGGCGGTGAGTTCACCGCGACCTCGATGATCGGATGGATTGCATTGGCCGGTATCATTGTGCGTAACTCCATCCTGTTGGTGGACTTCTCAATTCATCAGGTTCAACAGGGTGTCTCTGTGGTCGATTCCGTGATCATGGCCTGTAAGACCAGAACCCGACCGATCATGATTACCGCGTTCGCGCTGGTGTGCGGTTCATCGGTGATCTTCTTTGATCCCATATTCCAGGGCATGGCGATCTCTCTGGCTTCCGGTGTCATGGTCTCCACCATATTGACTCTAATCGTCATTCCACTGGGCTGTATCAAAGCGAGCAAGGATATTCTGGAGGTTGCCGCGGCAACCGCGCCGGCCGGTAGCGAGCACCTGATCGCGCAACTGGAAGAGCCAGCTGAAAAGCAGATTGAGGCGGCCGCTGAGGCAGCTGTGGAGAGCGTTCAGTCTGAGCAGAAGAGTTCCATCGGTATGCTGATCTGGACTAAGGTGATTGCGCTCTTCAGCCTGGTCTTCTATCTGTTCAAAGGTATCTTTCTACTGATTGGTCAGTTGTTTAAAGGACGGGCTAGAAAACCGAAACAGGCGTCATCCCCAGTAGAGAAGAAGAGTGAATTCAACAGCTCCGGGGGAAGCAACTCCGGTGGGGGAAGCAGCAGCTCGGCACCAACGGGTGGCGGTTCGACTCCAGAGGATTCTGAGCCACCTGTTGCAGCGGCACCTGCTAAACAGGAGAGAGCTCAGGTCGCAGCCGAAGCGGAGACAGCCGGCGGTGAAGCGAAAAAGCAGGATGATGTGAAATCCAAGCCGGAACCGGTTGAGCCTCCAGCTGTGGAATCTGAATCAACAAATCAGGTTGCTACTGAAGCGTCAGATACACCAGAAGCGCCAGAAGTGGTTGAGATTGAGAGCAAAGAGGTTGCTCAAACTGAGAAGAGCCCGGTCAAAACAAAACAGCAAACCACGGCCAAACCGAAAAAACGTCCATCGACCTTGAAGAAGCAGGTCGCTAAGAAAAAGGCGGGCAGTGCCGCAAAGAAAGGGAATGGTGAGAAGAAGGTCAAGGAGTCCGCAGAACCAAAGCGCAAAACCGCTTCAAATGTTGCGAGTTTTCCGGTTCGTAAGAAGGCTGCTCGACGCGGAATTCGCCTTAAGTAGGCGGGAGATGTCTGATCCTGGGCCAGCTACAGGTCCATTGATCAAGCCGGTTTCCTGCTGAGTTGACCATAGTCTGTTGCAGCCTGATGCTGCGCCGGGCTTACTGCGGAGTATGCGGGTTTGCACATCAACATCTATCTGCTGTTGTCCTGGTTGGTCTGCCTGATGGTACCCGTACAGCTGTTTGCCGAGCGCTACGCCTATCCTGTGAATGATCCCAATTCTGTTAAAAGCCGGTCAGCCAGCGGGATCTATGGCCAGTATCAGTGGCGTCCACGGAATCAACAGCAGGAGGCTGCGCCCCTGGCAGGCAGTGATTGGAAGGGGGCGGCTGGGCGCTCGACCCAGTCCTATCGAGACTATACCGATAGCCCCTTTGGGTTGCCTGAAGGTACCTATAGGCCAGTACCCCAGCGACATGAGATAACCCCGTACCATCAGGGCTACAGATTTCGTCCTCTCAATCCTTCAGAGCAGAAACGGATCAAGCAGCATAACCTGACCAACCGGGAGATTCGCCAACCGTCTGGGGAGCTCCGCTTCCGTCCGCAGCAATCAACATCCGAAATCGGGCGGTTTGGCTACTCACAGGGCAATCAGTACCGGTTTCGTCCGGATGAGCGCCTGGATCGTGGTTTTCCCTCAGGCACAACTCCCTTCTACACCTCTGAGCCGCAACTCATAGCGCCTGAATGAGGCAGTCGACCGATAAGTGGATTGGTAAAGTGGAAAAAAACGTTAAAACAGTTTTGCACTCGGCTATTTACCGCTAAACTGTCGAGTATTTACTTAATAAAAGAATCTGCTTGAGCGAGCAATGCTGAACAAGGCTGCTGAGTCGAGTCGACGTTGATGACAGAACGATCGCAATGCCGCCTGGAACAGAGAGAGAAACTCAAGATGATTCATACAATATCCGGTTGGGTGACACAGCCCAATCTTACAAACTGATAACAAGGAAACAGGTAACCCTGATGAAAATTGCAGCGTTTGCATTACTGCTTTCTGGTGCCTTTACCGCAACCATGATTCCCACCGCTGAACTGAAGGCTGAGGGTGGTTATGGCGCAGCGAAAACTCCATGGCAGATGCCTGCCGGCAACGGCGCCCCGGGTTTTGGACAAAACAGGCAGCAGCGGCAACCCTACTACGCCGGCAACCGGTTTCCTGCCAGACAACCCACCTATCGCTTCAGACCCCGGTCAGCTGAGAGACAACGGACAGCGCAAGGCGCTGCTCCAAACTATGCCGCCTACAATCAGATGGTGCAGCCCCATCAGAGCTATCGCTTCAGACCGATGAAGCCGGTGCAGGCCCACCGACAGGCTGCAGCTACACCGTCTTCTGTCGCCTACCGCCCGGCGAATATCACCATACCGGACCACTATGTCTATCGCCCACTGAGTCCGGTGAAAAAGGCGAAACCCAGATCCTATGCAAACAACAGCCCGTGGATCAATCCGCGAATGCCTCGATATGGGTATGGCGCTTATCAACCGAGGCCCGCAATGCAGCCGGCGTACAGGGCAGATCCCAGGATCAACAGATCATCACCGATACCACGCTATGTCTATGGCAATGGGCGTTATTCAGGACATAAATTCAGACCTGACCACAGGGGCTACGCAGCTGCGGCGCATGGCACGTATGGCAGACCGATGGTAGCGATGAATCGGATGCCAGGCTACGCCTATAACCGTTGGCCGCAACCCCTCAGATTCAGACCGGCTCCACAATTACGTATGCCGCAACCGGCTTATGCCTATCTACCTCCCAATCGATATCCGGGCATGGTCCAGCACTACCCTGCAGGGGGGGCACCATGGGGGCGCTATGCGGCACCGATGCCTCAACCAGCCTACCCAAGCTGGGCAGTGCACCCCGAGCGCCATGCCGGCACGGATCACAAACGGGTCAACTGGTATGATGGCCACTCTGATGGAGAGGGCGCCTGGTATAAACTGGCGCAGCAGCAAAACTGGCCTCAGGTCTCGCAAAACTGGACTGGACAGAATAGTGTCTACTCACAAGGCCCAAGATAGATAGTTTTGACAGTTTGACGGCAATCCATTCAGCAGCGGGTACCGGATCAGTCTAATAACGGGGCGAATCACAATAATAAAGGGGAGTGTATGATAACTGTAATCGGTAGTCTGAAAGGAGGGTCCGGCAAGAGTACGGTCACCTTCAATCTGGCTGTCTGGTTGGAAATGGCTGAGGCCGATGTCCTGGTCATTGATGCAGATCCACAGGCAACACTGAGTGATGTTTCTGAAGTCCGCAATGAAGAGGGTTTTGAGCCCTTTCTGAAGATAAAAAGCGGCTCTGCTCTGAGCCGTAAAAAACTGGCCGGCTATGATGAGGTTTTGATCGATGTGGGGGCGTCCGACATCGAGTCAATGAAGCTGGCACTGGCGTTGGCAGATCGGGTGGTGATACCGGTACCACCTTCCCAGGCCGATATCTGGTCCACTCAACGCTTTATAAATTTCCTCGATGAGGCGGTGGATGGGGAGCGCCCCGAACTGCTGACATTCATCAATCGTGCCGATACACACCACGCGATACGGGAGTCTGATGAGGCTGCGGCAGCTCTGGTCTCCCTGCCGGATGTTCGATTTGTAAAGCATCGTCTCTGCCAGAGAACGGTGTTTCGGCGCTCTTTCAGTGAGGGTTTGGCCGTCTACGAACTCGATCCCAGGGGCAAGGGGAGTAAAGAGTTCTATGCTTTAACGGCAGCCCTCTACCCGAAATATGTCTCACAATAGCCGGTTGCTCAATCAATTCATTGGGCTCTATTATCGTTTGTGAGGCATAATTGTTAAATCGCCTATCAGCGAGTGTGTCGTGCTGGACACACAAATGCGAGTAACAGCGCAGTCGGTCTGACGGTAATCACCTACCGAGAGACTGCATTTAGAAAGATAAATTGTTTGTTGGAGAGAGAGATGGGGATGTTAAGAAATTTATTTGCTTTGATTGGACTGCTGGCGGTAATTGGCGCCGCAGCCCTTTATGCAAAATTCAATAGCGCACTCGATGGCTTTGATCCTGGAGCCGGGAATGTTTTCAAAGAGTTCGGCCAGGCATTGGTGGAGACCAAAAGCGCAGCAGAAGCGAGTATCTGGAAGGTACAGGTGGAGGAGGGCTTAAGCGCTGACGATGTGGAAGAGACCATGAAATTCGTTGCCAACGAACACAACATGTCCAACGTGGGTGAATTGCCCCTGTCGCTTGATATCGAGGCCAAATCCGGCAGTGACTATCGCTTTGTAAAGATCTATCTATTTTGTAATTCGCTGATCGCAGCGGAGATGCTCGATTACTCCGATGCCTATTCGGCCTATCTACCCTGCCGGATTACCCTGATTGAAGACAAACAGGGTAAGTTGTGGTTGATGACCCTGAATATGGACATGATGATCTATGGCGGGGAGCCACTGCCGCCGGCGCTCAAAGAGAAGGCCATTCAGGTTAAAGAGTACATCCTGGACATCATGCATCGCGGTGCGGCCGGCGATTTCTAACAACCGAGAGTCGATGAGGAGGATCCGTTGGTTATTACCATGTGTTATTTGTGGTAATGCGGCGGATCTTCCATAGACTGAACCCTGGTCACGAGCAATCCACTGATTTTTCACCAAATCTGATTGGCAGTGAGAGTCGGGTGCTAGTTTCTGATAATTAACCCTTTGTTTTGAAAGGAATCTAGGTGGAATGGCTAAAACCAAAATTGTTTTCCTGGTTTAGCTCCATCAGGTCGCTCCACTCGAGATCAGCTGTTTACACTCCCCAGATTAAGTGCCACTGAGCCGATTCAGTCTATTAGCATATAAAGAGACTTTTATTGCGATAAATAATTGTTATGCTAATATTTTCCAACTAAGTAATGAGAAGGTAACAGTCAGGTTCTGCGAAGCATGACAGATAAGTATGACGATAAAACGCTAAACGACCCTTCTGGACAAACGGATATTGACCAGGAAGTGAGTGAAAACCAGTCCTCAATGGACCGTCTTTCTCTGGCATTCGAGACCAGTGCCAGGCGCTGGGAACTGATTGTCTACCCATCTCTTTTCGCCTTTATCCTACTGGCCGCCTACGGTTTCTACCTGATATTCAGTCTGGCCAAGGATGTTCATTTTCTGGCATTGAGCGTTGACTCCAACATGAATGTCATGTCGAGTAATCTGATGACTATGACTGACAGTGTTGGCCAGCTCTCTGCGAATGTGCGTACCATGGCAGTGAGTGTCGATTCCATGGCTCAGGATGTCAGGGCTCTGGAGCCGATGCTGACCAGTATGAACTCCATGAACGAATCGATGAAGACTATCACCCACTCCACCTACAGCATGCAACGGGGAATGCACAACATGAATCACAATATTCATGATGTCTCCCGGCCGATGACTTTCTGGAACAATTTTATGCCCTGGTGAAGGATCGGTTCGGTCCAGCCGGGTATCGGATTGAGGAAGGCGCTGAGGCGCCTTTTTTAATGGCGGCGTTATGGCCGAGGGTGAGTGGTGATCTCTGACACAGACTCAGTCACTGTTGAAATCGTAATCGATGGAGTCTGAGGGTTCCTGGATGAAGTATCCCCGAATGTAGTTGATACCGATCGACCAGAGTATTGCCAGGCTGCCAGCTTCCTCCACTCCGGAGGCGATAGTCTTTATCTCCTCTGCCTGAACCACTTCGTTCAGATGGTTCAGCTTGTCCTGTTTGTCCTGATTTTCAGACAGATCACTCAGAAACGAGCTGTGGAACTGCACGAAATCGAGGGGAAAGCTGCTGAGTATCGCTTCGGGTTTTTTCGCCATGCCGAAATGGTCCAGACAGGTTTTGCATTTGATCTTTTTCAATCCTTCTGCAAACTTCTTCAGCTTCTGCAGATGACTCCTCGCCTCACTATCATCAAACTGAAAGGTTACCCATGAGCCCTTGGCTTCATAGTCCCTCAGGCAATCGCAGACGAACAACAGCAAGGTCTCATCATCCAGAGAACTGCCGGAGATATTGACCAGAAAATTGATCTTCTTACCCTGTTTGCGCTGTTTTGCCAGCTCTTCGATGGCATTTTTGATGACCCACCTGTCCAACTCATGCATACGACCCATTTCCTGGATCTGACTCAGGAAGTGGTCCGGTTGGATCTCCTCTTGTTGCTCGTCGAGCAGACGCAGGGTGACCGCATAGTTTTCCCGGGTATCACCATGCAGGCTGACGATGGGTTGAAAGGCCAACTGGAATTTATCGTTGTCGAAGGCGAAACGAATCAATGCGGAGAGATCCGCCTCTCCCGAGGTGCCGCTATCAGTGGCCGGAATCAAATCCTCGGCAATATAGTAGCTGTTACCACCTTTTGAACGAGCCACTTCACAGGCCTGATAGGCATGGGTGATGAAATCATTGCCTGTGGAGAACTCTTCAGAGCAGAACACCACACCAATACTGCAGGTGGCCTGGATCTCCTTATTTGACTGTTCATTGTTTTCAATGGCGTCGCAGATCTTTTTCGCACTCTGTTCGGCGTTTTTGGGCTCAGTCTCTTGCGAGAGTACGGTGAATGTGTGATCCCCAAAGCGGGCCAATACTTCCTGGCTTCCGACTGTTTTACGTAGCAGGCCGGCAATTTCCAGCAGCAGTGAGTCGCTCGCCTTGATGCCTGTCTTGCTGCGAATCTCTGTGAAATTGTCCAGGGTGACGTAGAACAGGGTGTTGCCTTTACTGCCGGAGGGTCGGCTGCGCTTGACCTCCTCTTCGAGCTGGTTGAGGAAGTATTGGCGGTTGTAGAGCCCTGTCTGCACATCCTGGGTGCTCAGCAGGCGTAGTTTCTCTTCGACCTCTCGAGTGATCGATTGGTCTCGAAATACTACCTGGGTGCAGGGTTCACCGTCGATGCTCGCGGGTGTGAAGTGGAGTTCAGCACTGAACTCTGCACCATCACTGCGTAGGCAGGTGGTTTTCATTTCACTGGAATATTCACTGTCAGCACTCAGCTTACGCAACAGTTTCTTGAAGCCGGCGTGTTCGGAGGGGGCGATCATGTCCATGATTGGAAGCCCTTCGATCTCCTCCTCACTGGCCAGTCCGAACAGCTCCAGGTAGGCGCGATTAGCGGTGACATGCATCCCTTCGTGGACATAGGCGATCGCATCCCTGGAGCTTTCGGTCAGAGCGTCGCAACGCTCCTCGGCTTCTTCCAGTTGGTGCTCAATCGACTGCAGTCGCCGCGCGATATTGAGATTCTTATACTCTCGCAGGATGACCTGAACCAGGTGGTCGAAATTTTTACGTTCAACCAGGTCCGCAATGCCCTGTTTCATCAGTGAGATTCGCAGCTCGTCTTCGGCTTCATCACTGACGCCGATCACCGGGGTGGCAGAGCTGGTAACACCCAACAGTGCAAGCAGCTGATTGACCTCCAGAGCGTCGGCTTCAACCGTATAGATCAGCAGATCCAGAGGGTGTTTTTTCTTCAGTTGTTCGGCCAGCTGATCTGCATCGTGATCGATTCGAATCGCATGGGCCGGTGTGCCGCTATTTCGCAGGGAGTCCAGACAGGTTTCTACTTCAGGGGTTGTATTTCCTAAAACCAGTAACTCAATCGCTTCTTCGGGCATGCCGTACTATCCTGATACCAATGCGTTTATCTGTTTCATAGCTTCTATGATTCGCGCCAGTCAACTCCACTCTGAAGTCAATGCTACACCGACTGTTTTACGCAATCCTTTAGCCTTATGAGGCTTAGCCGCTCTGTCGTCTCTGCCTGACCGCTTCAGCCAGTGTGTTGAGCAGTGGCACACTGTCATCCCAGCCGATGCAGGCATCGGTAATACTTTGACCATAGGTCAGGGTTTCCCCTTCAACTCTATCTTGTCGACCGGATGTCAGGAAACTTTCAATCATTGCACCCATAATGCGATTGTCGCCACGGGCGATTTGGCTCGCCACATCACTTCCGACCAGCAGCTGGCGGGGGTGCTGTTTACGACTGTTCGCATGGCTGAAATCGACCATCAGGCGGGGTTTCAGACCATTACTTTCCATCTCATCCGCAGCGATATTGATGCTCTCCGAGTCATAGTTCGGGCGGCTGCCGCCTCTCAGGATTACATGACAATCGGGATTGCCGTGGGTGGAGAAGATGGCGGAATTACCCTCTTTTGTCACTGAGAGAAAGTGGTGTGGGCGGGATGAGGAGCGGATCGCATCCATAGCCACTCGCATGCTGCCATTGGTCGCATTCTTGAAACCGACCGGGCAGGAGAGGCCTGACGCCAGCTCCCTGTGTGCCTGGCTCTCGGTGGTGCGTGCTCCGATCGCACCCCAACTGATCAAATCAGCGATATATTGGGGGCTGATCAGATCCAGATACTCAGTTCCGGCTGGAACTCCGAGGTCATTGATATCCAGGAGCAGTTTCCTGGCCAAGCGCAGTCCGGCATTGATTTCGAAGCGGTCATCCAGGGTCGGATCGTTGATCAGTCCCTTCCATCCCACGGTTGTGCGTGGTTTTTCGAAATAGACCCGCATCACGATCTCCAGGTCATCTTTCAGGGATTCCCGCAGCGGCTGCAGTCTGCTGGCATAGTCGAGGGCAGCCTCAGGATCGTGTACCGAGCAGGGGCCTATGATTACCAGCAGGCGGTCATCCTCTCCGTGCAGTATCCGGTGGATCTCCTGACGGGCAAAATACACCGTATTCGAGGCCTGATCGGTGATCGGCAGTTCCTGGTGAACCTGTGCTGGAGGGGTAAGCTCCTTAATGGCATTGATTCGAAGGTCGTCAGTTTGTTTCATGCGTAGAAAGCCGGGATATCATTAATTCAAGAAGCAGCTGATTATACATGCATCGACCGAATTGGTGGCATAAGTTTAGCGGCTTCAGGCACGCCCTTGCTTCGAAGTATGGTCATAACCCTTCAGTTTGAGCCAAGCCTTGATCAAGAGCATGCCTGAAGCCCTAAAAAGCGATAGTCATGGTTGCCGGGTTAATGATAGTCAGTGATTGCGAAGTTTTTTATGTGGCTGTGAGTTTTACTGCCGCTCCAGGAGGCCCGAATAGCGAGCAGGGGCCGCCTGCGGAACTGTAGATGTGCTATCCCATTGTTTCACCGGGGCTCCAGCTAAAGTGTCAGGCTGAGGTGAGCAGGCATCTGGATTGTCTGTGTCGGTAAAGAGTGAATGTGTCAAATAAAGCAGGAATTAAACGCCTTCTGCAAATTCTCTCGTATGCTAGAATGGAATTTTCTATATCATTGAAAATTAAGACAATGTTCTGATATTGGTCAGTGTGTGGCCAGGGGTTCGTAATCAAACAGGAAAATGCAAATATTAGTGTATTATTGGTATGTTTGATCATCATCACATAGCTACTGTGACCCCATTAGTAATAAAAAATATTCAGCTTTCAAAAAGATGTCTATACCATCTATGATTGTACTATAGAGAATACAATGTATTGGTTGAAATTAATTAAACTCGCCAAGGGGCTGTATAAATCATGAGACGGAAACACTTTAGTTCGCTGTATTTCGGGTTATTTTTACTTTGTCCGTTAGTCGTTAATAGTCAAGTATTGTTTCAGTGGGATGCTGAGAGCTCCCCTGTTGGGTCACTCAATAATGGAACACCAGGACAGCCTTTCGACGACATAAACAGGTATGGTCGGACTGTCTCTGAGTATATCCAGTCTGACATCGTAGACAGTGTGCCTGGTAGCAGACCTTACTCAGGTAACAGATGTATTAGGCTCGGTTATCCTGCCGATGAGGCCGGCGTCGAGCTTCAGGTAAACAACCTGCCCTATACGACTTCACTCTACACCAGAAAGTACGAGTACTACGGTAGTGAATGGCAGACCAACTGGCCGGTGGGTCTGAAAACCTCCCGCTATTTCACCGAGGGTAGAGCCTATATGTCAGAAAAGCTGATCTGGCAGACCTATCAAGGCGATCCTAATGATACGCATGGTAGAGGTATGAACAATGCTATCGGCAACCGCGATCTGGAAGATGTGTATCAGAGTCACGAGTTGTTCGATAACAACCTGCCCTACATCCGTACCGGGCACTGGTATAAGTTTGAAACCTGGATGGTGTTGGACTCAGCTGTCGACGCCAATGACGGGGTGTTAAAAATCTGGATCGATGATGTCTTGGTCTACGATAACAACTCTGTGCCATGGAGATCCAGCAGTAGGGGTGTAACAACCGGTACCCGGTGGACCAACATGTGGTTTGGCGGCAACTACTCCGGCGCAGTGTTTGGTGATCCCAGTCAGACTGTATACAGATATATCGATGATCTCTATCTCTCGACCACACTCGATAGATCTCCAGCCCCAAACCCTCCGGTTCTGGAGTGAAGTAGCCTAAAGCTACTCCGCTCTGTAATCTAAATCAGGCCAAGGTTTCAGCGATAGATCGCCAAAACCTTGGCCTGTTCTTATTTTGAGACTTGGCAAACTCTCCATTTTTACTTATCTGTACTCCCGCTTCCCCTGGCTGCGAGGTTTGACCCGGGCTGAAGACCCTAGTCGACGCGCCACCAGGAATAATCTCAATTCTGGCCTTTCCAGTGATCTCTCCTATATAAAATAGAACTCATCTCCTGAACTGAAATAGCAAACACCGCTCCCGCGTTGTCTGTGTTGAATAATCGCCGGGTATAGAAGGGTTTGTTCGGTGAAAACGCACATGCCGTCTGTAGCTAGGTATCCGGGTAGTTGAGCCACAGGCTGGTTTGATTATTATGAGTGAATGATTGGAGTAAAAATCCTGATTTATCAGGCCATTACTGGTATTTGTACAGGGGTTGAGGTATTTTTCACATAACAGTGATGGTTGTTTTATATTATAGTGGTCTGATAAACAGACGAGGCCTGCAGAGTGAATGGCCTATCCGTTTTAGGGGCTCCAGTCAGATAAAGAGGTATTTCCTTACCCTTCCCAACGAACAGACCCGATGCTCCAAGACCTCGTTTGATTTTAACCTCGAATAAAAAAGTGCAGATAAATATGAGTAGTAAGAAGATTAATCTCATGCTGGTCACTCACGATTTGGCGATTGGCGGATTACAGCAAGTTGTCGTAAACATCTGCCGCACAATCGACAGAGATAGGTTCAATGTGTCTGTATTGTGTTTGAGGACTCTAGGAGAGTACCTTCCCGAAGTTGAGGAGCTGGGAATTCCGGTATTTTCACTACCCAAAAAGGAGGGTGGTACGGATTACCTCTCTTTTCTGAAAGTTGCAAAGATATTACGGGACAATGCGATCGATGTAATTCACACCCATAATACGCAACCTTTTTTTGACGGTACTATCGGATCGTTGATGTCGGTAAGAGCCAAAATTGTACATACGGATCATGCAAGAGACTTTCCCGATAAACTGAGGTACATGATTGCTGAACACCTCATGTCCTATTTTGCCTACAAGGTGATTGGTGTGTCTGCGCACACTTCCGCGAATCTCAACAAGTACGAGAAAATCCCATTGAGGAAGATCGAGACCATTGAGAATGGTATAGACGGCACAAAATATGAGATTTCGGTGAACAGGGCCGAGAAGTTGAGTGAATTGGGCATCAATGGAGAGTGTGGGCCCATACTTGGGGTTTGTGTAAGGCTAAGTGAACAAAAAGGTCTCGAGTATCTCCTCAACGCGATGCCGAAAATTCAGAGCGTTTTTCCCAATGTGAAATTGGTTATCGCCGGCGATGGTGATCTTCGAGCACATCTTGAAGAGGTAAGCCGAAAAAACGGTCTCGCGGAAAGTGTGCTGTTTTTAGGTGGGCGGCTCGATATTCCCGAACTGCTTAAAATCTTTGACCTCTATGTATTACCCTCACTATGGGAGGGATTACCCATGATAATCCTCGAAGCCATGGCCGCCGGGTGTCCCATAGTCGCAACCGATGTCGGTGGGGTGGCCCGTGCCGTCAAGCATGACGATACCGGTTTACTGGTAGAGCCTAAAGACCCTGATTCACTGGCGACTGCGGTTACCACACTACTTCAGGACAATGCGTTACGCGAACGTTTAATAAGCAATGCAAAGGAGCTGTTTCAAAATTCATTCAGTGCGGAGATCATGACAAAACAGTACGAAACTCTGTTTCTAGAGAGCTTGGGTGTCGAAACGACATAGGCTATCGACAGGTTACTTTGATCAGATACTCAGTCAATTGGCTTACATAAACAATCCATGAATCAGTTAAAGCTGGATAGTAAACCTAAATCACAGGATAAAATGTGGTTTTATTTGCTGATCTTCTATCTGCTTGTTGATATTGGCAGGATTCAGGACGTAACCGGTATCAGTGTGATCAGGCCGGGTCTTCTTAGTATTGTGTTGTTGGCTCTGTTTGTTTTAGCGAAGGGAGAAATATGGCCGAAAGAGAAAGAGATAAAATACATCTGGTACTTTATTTTTCTCCTGGCAATCTATATCCCGCTTGCGCGAAACAACTTTTATGCTTATAAAACAACAACTACGATGTTGCTGTATATGCCGTTTGTTCTCTCGGTTATCTCATTCACTTCAGATCCGACTAGACTGAGAAATATTATCAATGCATTTCTTGCGATCAGTTTTTATGTGGCAGTCACAGGGATAAAAAACGGCGGTCTTGGAACTGGTGGCTATTTAGCGGACGAAAACGACCTGTCTCTCTATTTGAATATGGTATTTCCCATATTCTATTTTCTCTTCATCAATGAGCATAAGAGCAAGCTGCTAAAACTTTACTATCTCGCAGGGGCACTGGTCTGTCTGGTAGCTATAATCATATCCTTTTCCCGGGGTGGTTTCGTCGGTTTCGTCGCTGTTATATTCTCGATATTGCTGTTTAGTGAGAATAAAATCAGAAATTTCTTCGTGCTCATCGTCTCCGTTGGTGCAATAGCTGCTTTCTTCGTCTCGGATATCTATATGCAGGAGATGTCGACTTCATCGGACGTAGAAAGCGGAACGGCGCAGGAGAGAATACAGTCTTGGTTATCCGCCTTTTATATGTTCCTTTACAACCCACTCGGTGTGGGAGGGAATAATTTCCAAATCCATTTTCCTGACTATCAAACAGACTATTTCAGACGGGAAATGTGGGGGAGGGTCGCCCACTCTATCTGGTTTACCCTTTTGCCCGAACTGGGTGTGATCGGTGTATTTCTCTATATCAACCTGATGTCCAGCTCAATTAAAAAGCTTTTTTATGTGAAAAATCACTCCAATCAAGATGAGTTGAAATATTACAATAATCTGAGCAAGGGCCTGTTTGTTGGGATGATCGGCTTTTTTGTCTCCGGCTCGCTTCTATCCGTTTTGTATTATCCGTTCTACTGGTATTTTCTGGCCTTTACCGTGGCCCTGTATCGGGTGGCAACAAAACAGATCGAGTCACATCAAGAGAAAGAGACTGGTCTATCAAGATGATTTCGGAAATTCATTGCGAATAATAATCAACATGATTACTGCCAGAGTAAAGCTACTGCAGGTACCGAGGCTGACTCCTGTATTAGTCATTGGCCGGTAGTCGCACGATTAATTAAAAGTGGTCGTCTCGAATCTTGTGTGAAACAATAGAACGACATATCTAAATAGGGTAACTAGTTGATGAACCAGGCCATTCCCAGGTGATCAATTTAGATTGAAAGTGTAAAAACAAGTCAATTGAGGGTTGGAATCAGGCGATAGCAGAGGAACCAATCAGTATCAATGGTACAATTGTTGCTAATTAGGGTGCGGAATCAGTAATTCCAATCTACCGGCTGCCAGTTGAGTTAAAAGACCAACCTTCAATAAGAATAGAATCTGGAGTTTTTCAAAATGAAATATCGGGTCGTGATTATATCGCCTGGTCCCAAGATGACACTCGATGAAGAGTATTTCACACTTCTGTCTGAGCAATGCGAGGGAGATATTTTAACCTCTTCGACAGAGGAGTCGATAATCAACAGAAAACAGATCGGCTCTTTCAAAGTCAATTGTATTGAGTACAAGCGCAACAATAAACTACTTTCAATCGCGGATTTTGTACTCAATGGGATTAAGTTTGCCTACCGAGCAAAGAAGAATAATGAAAAATATGACCTGGTTACGACATATGATCCATTGAAGTCCGGTGTGGTTGGTGTCATTGTCTCCAAAATGTTAAAAGTTAAATTTATATCGTCTGTCAATGGTGTCTATACGTCAGATGCAGAGTACCTGGATACAAAGGATACACTCTCTACAAAACTAAAAAGATTCATTACACCGTTGGTTATGAAGTTCGTTCTGAAAAATACAAATGGTATAAAACTGCTATTCGATAGCCAGATTGATGTATTTGAAAAACAGATCAAAGGAAAGAAGATTGCCAGGTTTCCTAACTATGTGCCGATAGAACGTTTCAGTAATATTCGTGAAGACAAAGAGATTCTGTTTGTCGGTTTTCCGTTCAAAAGAAAAGGCGTAGATATCCTTATTGAGGCGTTTAAGAAAATCACTGATCAATACCCGGATTGGAAATTGAAAATTCTTGGTTGGTTCCAGGATCGGACTGAATTGGACAAAGCCATAGATAATCACCCAAGAATCGATTACTACGAACCGGTCTATTACAAAGAGATGCCTAACCATATAGGCACCTGCGGTATATTTGTTTTACCGTCTCGATCCGAGGCAATGGGAAGAGTTCTGGTCGAGTCTATGGCAGCGGGTAAGGCAAGAATCGGCTCGAATGTGGATGGTATACCCACAGTCATTAATGACAACGTGGATGGGCTGTTGGTTGAACCTTGTAACGCAGAGGATCTCGCCGAAAAATTCAAAAGCCTTATTGAAGATGACGAGTTGCGCAAGCGATTAGGAAAGAACGCTGAGAAGCGGGCAATGGAAGAATTTACCAAGGATGTCTATTTCAAGAATTTGTTTAACTTCTATAAAGAGGTGGTTACCTGAAATAGGTGGTTGAGGGTTTGGCGCTATGAGATGCAGACACTCTCTTCGATAGCACGCCTAGCCCGAGAATGCTTTAGGGGGAGAGGGTGAAAGCTTATCAGTGATATTTCCAACGGAATCTAGATTGTTTTGTCATGGACCATGACTGAACTAATTCAACAGATCAGATTTTGAGAAAAAACAACAGAAATAGAGTGAGCTTTTTAAGGTTATGTTATCTGAAAGTCATCCCCTAATAAGGCGTTTAATCAGGTTTTGCCTTCTTCCGTACTGTTATATAAAGCTTGTGCCCTGGCATGACTGTGATAGAGGGTATTTTAAGGTACTCTATGATTTGCTATTCATCTTTTTTAAATATAAATACTATCCGGACAACTATGGTCCCTGCAGGCTATGGGAAAAAGATAGAAGTTTATGGCCCTACTACTATGGCTCAACCTATAACGCCTATCCAAGAATAAAGTTAAGAAAAATAGTACAAAGATACGATTATCAGATCGTATTTAATGACAAGGAACTCTGGGATTCATTCAGCAAACATCAAGACCTTAAAGCACCTAAGAGCTATGGGGTTCTCGCGCCGGACGAGAATTATCAGCAAAAGTTGAAATCACTGTTTGCTGAAATCAGCGATGAAAAACTGATTATTAAACCGGTGTTGGGGCATGCAGGGCAGGGAATAGTCCTGGCTGAGCGTACAAATGATAGCATTCGAATAAGATTGTCAGATGGAAATGTTGGGCTAGACGAATTTGCCTTACTGGAACGTTCCATCGTTCAAGAAGTAATCACTCAAGACAGTGAAATAGCAAAAATTGCTTCATCGTCGATAAATACGATAAGAGTCGTAACGCTCCTAACCCAGGAAGAGGAGATTCAAGTACTGAAAGCGTCGATGCGCTATGGGCAGGGAGATTCATTTATCGATAACTGTAGTGCAGGTGGTTTGAGTATAGGTGTCGATGTTGAAACGGGTAAGCTATTTAGTCCCGCCTATGACAAACATGGAAATCTCTACTATAAGCATACCATATCCAAGGTTGAATTTGATGGCTTCCAGATTCCCAGATGGGATGAAGTAATAGCGTTGGCAAAAAAGGTACAGGAACTCTGCCCGTTCTATCGACTGATAGGCTGCGATATTGCAGTTACAGAAACTGGTGTTGTTTTGATTGAAGCGAATGCAAATCCAGACATTGTATTTCAAGAGCAAGTATGTGGCCCAATCCTCGCTGATAAGAGGATATACAATGAGTTTAAGAAATATGATCTGCTGATTAACAAATATCAGAAAAGGCTCTATGGCTGATGATTCTGTCTATATTTCGTTATCGGCAATCCATGGCAAATTTATGCAAATGATCTATAGCCGTTAGATTGTAATCACGGATATTGAAATCACAAAGTTCGACTAGTTACCAACAATGAAAATACTATACTTATGGGATGCCGATTACCCTTGGGATGTCAGGGTTGAGAAGATATGCAAATCCTTGCATGCGAACGGACATGACGTTCATATTGCCGCTCGTAATCTCAAAAAGCAACAACAGCGTGAAGTGAATGATGGACTTGTGATTCATAGATTGCCGGTATGGAAAAGCGATCGTTTGAACTACATCTTCTCATTCCCGCTATTTTTCAGTCCTGTATGGATGCGATTTCTGAGAAAGATCGTTACGGAGGAGGGGATTGATCTAGTGATGGTTCGTGATCTACCTTTAGCTATCTCAGGAATCTGGATTGCAAAGCAGTTCAATATACCCAGTGTTTTGGATATGGCAGAGGACTATGTGGCTTTGGTAAAGAGCATATGGGATAACCGAAAGTTCCAATCACTCAATTTAATAGTCAGAAATCCATATTTTGCCAAATTGGTGGAGCGTTATTCTCTACCTAAATTTGACAGAATAATGATTGTGGTGGATGAAGCGAAAAACGTTGTTCTTGATGCGGGTGTTGAAGAGCAAAATATTGTTTTGGTCGGTAATACACCAAACATAGAAAAAACAAGACAAAGAAGTGATTCAAATAGTGATCACGATGAAAATATTAATAGAATTACTGAAGCATATTCTTTGATCTATACAGGCGGAGTTACGCTAGGCAGGGGTATACAGGAGGTTGTTAAAATCATCCCTGATATCGTGGAGCGTATACCCGATTTTCTGCTGGTGGTTGTCGGTGCTGGCTATGCAGTTGAATGGCTAAAAAAGATGGCTGCAGAACTGGGCGTGGAAAAGAGGATTATCTGGTCAGGCTGGGTTGATCACAATGAGTTGTATAAATATATCAATGCAGCGAATATAGGGATAATACCCCACTATAGATCTACGCATGTGGATACAACGATTCCAAACAAGATATTTGACTACATGGCCTGCGGTCTTCCGGTGATCGCATCTGACTCTCCACCGATGAAGCGAGTAGTCGAAGAGTCGAACGTGGGCCGGGCCTATCAATGCAAAGACGGCGATTCACTGCGACAAGCTATTATTGAGATTTTTGAATCGAAGGAAGATTACGGTGCAAATGGGATTAAAGCGGTCGAAGAGATTTATAACTGGAATGTTGATGAATCCCGCCTACTGACGATGATTGAAAGTATCAACTAGAGGGGAGTTAAGGCTGATAGGTTTAGTGTTAACAGGCCCTGGTTGAGATCTATCTTAAGACTTGGATCATGACAAAATGACAGCAAAGAAAAAAGTACTCTGTGCAATTGGTACACGACCAGAAGCGATTAAGATGGCGCCTGTCATTTTAAAACTCAGGGAGCAGGCGTGGTGTGACTTGGTTGTCCTTGCTACGGCGCAGCATCGAGATATGCTGGATCAGGTACTGTCGATCTTCAATATCGTGCCGGACTATGACCTGGATATAATGCAGAAGAACCAGGCGTTGCCGGAATTAACTGCGAGATTGATCATGTCGATGGATCAGCTATTGACTGATATTGAACCCGATCTCGTCCTGGCGCAAGGTGATACCACGACGGTGATGGTCACGGCGATGTCCTGTTTCTATAAAAAGATACCCTTTGCCCATGTTGAAGCAGGTCTACGCACGGGTGATATCTACTATCCCTATCCGGAAGAGATGAACCGCGTAGTCACGGGGCATATGACTACACTCCATTTTGCACCCACTGAGACCTCCAATAATAATCTCTTGAAGGAGAATATTGATCAATCCAGTATCTATGTGACTGGGAATACGGTCATTGACGCTCTGATCTACACGGCAAAAAACGAGTATGATATCGGCATAGATCTTGATTCCGGAAAGCGCCTGGTCTTGCTCACTTCTCACCGCCGGGAGAATTTTGGGGCTGCAATGGAGGAGGCATTCACTGCCATTTTAGAGCTGGCTGAGCATAACAGAGATATAGAAATACTCTATCCGGTGCATCCAAATCCAAATGTTTTAGAAGTAGCTAATAGAATCTTAGGCAACCATGACAGGATACATCTAATTGAACCCCTTGCTTATCCACAATTTGTACAAGCAATGAAGTCGGCCTATATCATCATATCGGATTCCGGTGGTGTGCAGGAGGAGGCGCCAGCGTTAAGCAAGCCGGTCCTGGTGTTAAGAAATGAAACCGAACGACCGGAGGCTGTGGATATGGGAGTAGTTAAGCTGGTTGGTACAGATAAAGAAGTTATTCTGCATGAGGCGAATAAATTACTGAATGATGAAGATTACTACAGTTCTGTTGCGAAGGGAGTATCTCCCTATGGTGACGGCCACTCTGCGGAAAGGATAGTAAACATCATAAAAGACTATTTCTTCACTAGGGCCTGATAACAGGCCTTAGCCAATCGAGTCTTCCGAGGTCGAGTCGACAGTTGTTGCTGATGAGGGATATGGGCTAATTTTTATTTATTAAATAAGTAATAAATAAAATAATAAAAAACTAAATATAATCCACTTCTCTATAATAAAAATTAGATATCAATTCAAGTGAGTATTCTACTAGAGTGGATGTACAATATGTGTGTATAGTCTAAATTAGTATCGATCCAGAAAACTACTGTCAGTGAATAATACCAACAAAATTAATAGCTTACAGGGTAATTGTTATTGAGAAAGGAAAAATTATGCGTATGAACCACGCTTTACATATTTTATTTCTGTCCATACTCCTAGGAGCGTGTGGCGGAGGTGGAGGTGGTGGAAATGATACGGGTGATAATACAGAGCCAGGGGATGACGACAACAACAACGATATAAATATTCTGTCTGTAGCGCTCGACTGGACGCCGCCTACATCGAGAGAGGATGATAGCTATCTGGACCTGAGTGAAATTAAGGGGTATAGGGTTTTCTACGGAGAATCGGAATCGGATATGCAGCTATTAGCGGATACCGGTTCTAGCGATTATACAGATAATATTATTCAGGTTCCTGAGGCCGGTGAATACTATTTTGGTGTGAAAGTATATGATATGGACGAGCTGGAAAGTGTCATGTCCAATTTAAAAAGAATTAACGTTCAAAACTAGCGAGTAAATCTTAAAAGTAGATGTATCGTAATGAGATGTTAAATTACAATAGCAACTTCTATTTGAGTTAAACGGTACCCTCTATTCAAGATAAAGCTCGATGTATGGCCTTATATAGTATGAACCCTATGCAGTATATTTTTTGAAAATATTAATATTTGTGCTTTTGCAGAATAAAAAAATATAATTAAAATTCGAAGAATATATCGGCATGGTACAGCATGGCTTGACTGCTCTGTAGTGCGATGGGTTAGTGTGTCTTTAAAAGACTAAAAATAGACGACTAAATGACTCTGATGATACTTTCTAAAGATATAGATAGATACATAGAAGTTGTATCGAAAGGTCAAACCTACACACCCGTCGGCAAGTGGTTCTTACTCCTCCGAAGATCAAGTTTATTCGCAATAGCAGTATTTAGATACGGCTATTGGGTACAGCAGAAATTTCCGGATAAAAAGCATAAACTGATTAGAGTGATGCTTAATATCCTCTATCATATCGGTCGAAAAGTATGCATGATTTGGGGTAAGTACGAAATACTGGAGACTACACCTGTAGGCCCGGGGTTGGTTATTGCCGATAAAGGCCGGATTGTAGTCGGGGCAAACAAAATCGGTAGCAATGTTACAATCTTTTCCAATGTGACCATTGGCATGGACATGGACGGGAAAAAGTCTGAAATCGGTGACAATGTTGTAATCTGTAGTAACTCAATAGTCTATGGGCCGATAAAAGTTGGAAATGGTTGTGTCGTGGAGCCTGAAAGTGTTTTAACCAAAACCATACCGGATGGGTTGTCTGTAAAGGGTAATCCGGCGAGGGTAAGCGGTAGAAATGTTGATGTTCAAAGCTTTATAGAAAATGAACTCAGTGCTTAGTAGATATGATGATAAGCCACATCAAAAAGGACCTTCAGCGATACTATAAGATCGAACTGAATGGGAATATGAATCCGTCTACGATGGCAATTGCTCGGTTGCTTATCGATAATGCCGGACTGCAGGCAGTCATCATATATCGATTCGGTAGGCATATAAGAGATCTTGTGGAAGACGGCAAGGGGTTAGCTGCATCAGTGATGCATCCTCTCTATAAAATTCTCAACTGGATTGCATGCAAAGCGTTCGGTATAGACATCAGCCAGGATGCAGATATCGGTAGTGGATTCTATATTGGCCACTTTGGCGGTATTGTCATTCAGAAGTGCAATATCGGTGAAAATTGTTCAATCAGCCAACAAGTTAACATTATATTTCAAGAAGATGCGGTGAGCACGATCGGCAGCAGCGTATGGATGGGAGCGCATGCCTATATAAGCCCTGGAGTTACCATTGGCAGTCACGCTACCGTAGCGGCAGGGGCCAGGGTCGATAGTGACTTTTCAGACAATGTACTTATTATGGGTAGTCCTGCTCGTGTACTCTCAGCCAATTATGACAACTCTCGGCTTTTGTAGTGCACGCAATAAATAACTCATGAGTCTAATGGCCGGACTAACTAGGGCCTATTGGATTAGTGTTAACCGGCCCTGGCCAACCCAGGCTAGCCAATTCCTAACAGACAAACTTACCTGGTAAAGCAATAGTGGCCGAAGCGGATACTCAAAGCATGACGTTTAAGATGACTCATATCACTGGCGGTCTCTTTCTGGCCTTGGGAATAGCCGCGATCCTGTTGGTTTACTTGCCAACAGTAGAGAGTTTTCACTCAGTGTGGACTCGCGATACCAGCCCTTATGCCCATGGATTTCTACTAACGGTAATTTCTCTCTACATACTAGCTAAAGAGTGGTGGCAAAAAAGAGGGATTCTTACTATAAGGCCGAGATTCACCGCCCATCTGTTGATATTGTGTCTATCGTTGATGTGGTTGGTGGCAGACCAAGTCTATGTTCAGGTTGTAACACAGATCGTATTAATACTTCTAATCATAACCTACATCTACGGTCTGTTTGGGTATAGAAACAGTGGTAGTTTAACGTTCCCAGTTTTTCTGCTTTTGACTGTAGTTCCGGTATGGTCCGTATTCTCAGAACCGTTACAGTATCCAACCGCCTATCTAGTTAAGATACTACTGGATATTACAGGCTACACCTCATTTATTGATGGAATAGATATACATATACCCGAAGGCGTATTTGAGGTATCCAGTGCATGTAGCGGCCTGAACACTCAAATAGCATCCATAGTATTGTCGTTACTCTTTGCCTACTCTCTCGATTTGAGAATTAAAGGGATAGTGCTGCTCGTTATTCTTGGTTCGCTTCTGGCATTTACGTCGAATGTAATCAGAATATATATAATTGTGCTGGCCGGTCACTACTCAGATATGCAACATAGTCTTATTGAGGACCACATTTGGTTAGGCTGGGTTATTTTCAGCATATTGTTTTTTGCATACATCATGGTAATCAGTAGATTTGTTCCCGCTAGTGAGAAAGATGCTACTGCAAGCAATCAGAATCAGTACACTGAAGTCGGGAATAGCAATAAACTACAAAGGTCTTTAGTGGTATTGACGTTGATTTTATTGGCATCTGTCGGGCCTGCTTACTCCTACTATCTCAATCTAAATAAAGATACTCTCGATCATGTAGAGGTCATCGTACCCGAGCGTGTCGGTGACTGGGATCAGGCGGGAGTATTTAGCGGAAATTGGAAGCCCGTTTGGCGTAATGCCGATGTAGAGCAGACCTTGCGATATGATTCAGTGCATTATCTAGGAATAGACCTCTATTTCGCACACTACTACTATCAGATGCAAGGTAAGGAGATTATCAGCAGTCAGAATTTAGTCTACGATAAAGCATGGTCTGCACTGAGTAGGCAGCCAACTACGCTAAAAATAGATGATAATGAGTTTCAGCTAAATGAATATATCCTGGCTGATAAAAATGGTACGGAAAGGATTGTCTGGCAATGGTATGTTCTCGATGGCGCTATTCTGAATAACGCGTTAGATGTCAAAATCAAAGGATTGATTGCAAAGATGAACGGGAATAACGATGCATCAACCTATATGATCTCGACATCCGACTATGCGACCCAAAATCAGGCAAGATCGGAGTTAAAGAAGTTTGCGGTAAAATTGTTTAAAGAGTATGAGATGCTAAGATAGATACCGGCCAATTAATCAGCACAAATATACTCTATAACATTCAGTGAAGAATACGACTTGATCCCAACTGAAGCCTAATTCTCGAATAGGGAATAGGTATTCGAATAGAATTTCCGAGAGTGCTGAGATTGTTTGTTTTCTACCAAAAACGATCTAATCTACCGTTACAAACAGTAACCTTATTGCAAAATCATAGTTATATTTTCCTGTCCGCGTGATCGACCGGAAAAAAGACCCCTGTTTGAGGTTGGCACTCTATTTAGTCGAGCGGGATAACATCCGCTTGGTAGAGAGTAAAGCCTTACAGTTTCTCCGGTGGAGCTTCATACAATGGCCATGTCGTGCCCGCTTCGTTGTTCGTCGGAAATTGGTGCTACTGTTGTGTAAATATGCCGTGAAATAGTTTAATATTTGTGATAAATAACGATATCTCTCTCCAATTAGGCAGCATACTACACAAGCTATGAGTATCTCATTGAGAATTGCAGGTGATGGTGATAAAGGCAAGTGGGATGAGTATGTGAAACGCCATCAGAGTGCATCCCCTTATCATCTCTATTCTTGGAAAACGGCTATCGAGGTATCCTATCGGCACAAAGCCTACTATATCCTGGCCGAAGAGGGTAATAACATAGTGGGTGTACTGCCTTTGGTGCAGCTCAAATTGCCCATCTATCTCAATAACCTTGTTTCGCTTCCGTTCTGTGATGTGGGTGGCGTGATTTCAGATAGCCAGCAGATCCAGGATGAACTGCTCGCCTATATTCTAAAACTCAAATCCGAGCTTAAGATCAATAGTATCGAATTGCGAGGCGATCTGGCGCGAAACGCCTATAACGAGAACTTTTTGCACCAGGATGATACCGACAAGGTTAGAATGATGCTCGATATTGAGGGTAGCTCAGATGAGCTGCTCTCCAGCTTTAAGTCCAAGCTTCGCAGCCAGATAAAAAAATCAGAAAAGAATGGCTTGGTATTCAACTGGGAAAATGAGCATAAACTGGACCGGTTTTACACGGTTTTTAGTCAAAACATGAAAGACCTCGGCTCTCCGGTCCATTCAAAGCGCTGGTTTCAAGCTGTTCTGGACTCCTATGGAGAGAATGCCGCTATCGGGCTCGTTGAGCTGGAAGGCCAACCGGTAGGCTGTTGCCTGATTTTGATGACAGATACCAATCTCGCAATACCCTGGGCCTCTACGCTGCGTCAATATAATCGTTTGGCCCCGAATATGCTGTTGTATTGGAATATACTGAAATATGCCTGTGACAACGGATACAAACAGGTTGATTTCGGAAGATCGTCACAAGATCAGGGTACCTACCGGTTCAAGACCCAATGGGGTGCAAAGCCGAAAGATTTAGCCTGGTACACTATTACGGATAATGGTAATACCAAGAGTGAGAGCGGCCTAATAGGATATAGAAGAGTTGCGGAGTCTGCCTGGCAAAAATTGCCCTTATCGGCAGCAAACTATATCGGCCCGTTAGTACGTAAATACATCAGCCTATAACTACTGTAATCGTCATGATTTCATTTATCGAAATAGTATTCTATATAACCGGCTTTCTTTGTGGCTATAGCTACTTCGTCTATCCGTTTGTGTTGAAGGTTATCAAAGAGAGACAAGATATAGACGCTAAAACGCTGCAGGACCAGGAGGGCGACAGCCCCAAAGTCAGTCTCATAATCACCGTACATAATGAAGAGAAGCGAATAACCGAAAAACTGCTAAATACATTGGAAATAGACTATCCTGCCACCTCTTTGCAAATCATCGTTGCATCGGATCAATCGACGGACGGCACAGAGGAGATAGTAAAGTCATTTTCGGACAAGGGTGTTGAGCTGGTTCGTGCCGATGCCAGAAAGGGTAAAGAGTATGCACAGCTCTGTGCCATAAAGAGTGCGACCGGAGATATCGTGGTATTTTCTGATGTGGCGACATCGATCCCAAAAGATGCCCTAAATTTACTTGTGGACAAATATAGCAATACGGCGGTTGGCGCTGTGTCAAGTGAAGATCAATTTGTCAGTGACGACGGCAAATTGGTAGGTGAAGGGGTCTATGTTAAATATGAGATGTGGTTGCGCAGGTTGGAATCGACCAGAGGCGGACTTGTCGGTTTGAGCGGCTCATTCTTCTCCGCAAGAAAGGAGATGTGTGATGAGTGGGATATCTACTCTCCAAGTGACTTCAATGTCGCATTGACCTGTGCAAGAAAAGGCAAGATCGCAATCACCTGTCCAGAGGTTGTCGGTATCTATAAAGATGTAAAAGATAAGAAACTGGAATTCAGTAGAAAGGTACGTACGGTAATTCGTGGTGTAACTGCAATAAGCAGGCACAGCGAGGTTCTCAATCCATTCAAATTTGGACTCTTTTCGTTTCAAGTGTGGAGCCATAAAATTATGCGATGGGCTGTTCCCTGGTTTATGCTGATTTTTTTTGTTACAAACCTATTACTACTGGGCGAATCAAGCTTTTATCAATATCCCTTTGCGGCACAGCTGCTGTTTTACTTTATTGCGCTCATAGGTTGGATTACTTCAGCATCACATAAGTACAGTATCGTAAGAATCATCTATTTCTTTGTGCAAACCAATATAGCATTGGCTCAGGCAACGCTATCTTTTGCGTTCGGTAAGCGTATGTATACCTGGACGCCCTCTAAACGATAAATGTTCTATAAACATACACCGGTTGGAAACCGCATACGCTATGTCGCATCAGATGGAGCGGATCTGACCGGGCAGCTTCAACAACTCTTCGATCCATTTAAAAGCATCTTTTACGATTCTGGCACCTCGGCACTGGCGGCGGCCCTGGTTGCGGCGAAGAGATCGAAACAGTGCCGCAAGCCGGAAGTGATACTGCCGGCATACGGTTGTCCGGATTTGCTTAGCGCTGCGGTTTTTGCCGGAGTAAAACCAATATTAGTCGATCTTGAGCAGAATCGGCCATGGATGCAGATTGACGAGATCGAGAGAAAGGCCAATAGGGATACAGTAGCTATCGTTTGTGTTAATTTCCTGGGTATTCCAGAACGGGTTGAGCAGATCAGGGGTGTTGCAGCACGTGTCAACGCCTTTGTTATCGAGGATAGTGCCCAATATTTCCCCCATACCAGAGATTATGATTCATGGAAGGGCGACCTGATTGTTTTGAGCCTAGGTCGCGGCAAACCGGTAAATCTGTTGGGAGGAGGGGTTCTGTTAGCAAGGGACGATGCCATTGATACACGACTTCCCGAGATTGAGAAGGCCATGGATAGCGCCAAGCCAAAGGAATTTAGGTATCGTCTGAAGGTGCTCCTATATAACCGTATCATCTCTCCCAGACTCTACTGGATACTGTTGAAGGTGCCATTTTTAGATATCGGGTCTACGGTATATAAGCCAATGGCTAACATTGCACCATTGAGCACAGCTACCAAATCACTGCTGGCATCTAATATTGAACTCTATAGATCGGATCGGCTCGATACTCAGAGAAATCTCTCCTCGATACTTGATGAACTGAAGATTGATCAAGACAAGCTGATCGATCTGCCTCGCAGTTGTGAGCTTGGCGAAGGGAGTAAACTGCTTAGATATCCTCTGCTGATTGCGCAACGTGAACGAGACAATCTGCTTCAAGTGTTAGAGGAGAAGGGTCTTGGCCCTTCGGTGATGTATCCTACAACGCTGAATCGCATACCGAATATTGACGATCTGTTTGCGGAAGATTCGGATACATATCCCCACGCAACAAATTTTTCAAAGCGTATTATTACCCTACCCACCCACAACCGTATCACTCCGCGGGATTTCAGGCAGTTCAAACTACTTCTCTCTTATTTAAGTTAATAATAAGAATCAATCTCGAGTAGTAACCGGATTTGCCTGTTCCACAAATCGATGATGCTGAACGGAATAGGTCAGGCAAGCCTAAAAGTAGAAATTTTGTATGAACTCTTTCAGGGCCTGTTAACACGAATCCAATACCCCCTGCTGGGACTCTAGTTGTGTCAAGCAAGGCAGAATGAACATGGTGTAGCGCGGCTACATGAGTGAATGATAACGCCGCTGGGCGCAACAACAGACCCAGCTCCTCTTTATTTAACTCAATATGGGGGGTGCCTGAAAAAGCGCCCCTCGGCGTTGCTCGTCACTTATTTGGAACAATCAAAACTAGGCTCCACGTGCCTTGATTGGCGCTTTTTTCCCCACAACAAGGCCTATTGGGTTCATGTTAGCAGGCCCTAGTCAGTGCTTGTGTGTGACGGCTCAATGTAAGGCAAGTCGGCCGAAACACAGATCGGCAAATAAGTGTTTGGTATTGTGGATTAGACAAATTACAATACTATAATGTGTTGATATTGCCGATGTAAGTATCTACAGCACAAACTTGTGTAAATCAATTAACTGTGACTGCAGAGTAACACCCCTGAAGTTCAAATAGGGTTAGTGTTTGACGAGAGTGTTACGCCGTACTCTGAGTGGACGGGGTATGACCTGTCTTGGTGGTTACAAGCTAAATCCCAGTAACTAGTAGGGTATTTTCGTCAAGAGGGTTCTTCTTTCGGCGGCTAGTGTGAAAAGAGACGGTTTTTTACTGACTCGAAAGGGGGAAAGGTCCAAGCCGTGTAGATTGGGCCGGTAGCAATTGGCAAAAATAGGGTAGCCGGAATAAATGTCACTACAAAAAGAAGCGGTAAAAAGCATATCCTGGCTAGCCTTATTCAAATTTAGCAGTCAGATCATATCCTGGGTTGTCACTATAATCATAGCGAGAATCCTCCTACCTGATGACTATGCCCTCTCTGCAATGGCGACAATCATCACCGGTTACGCAGAAATATTCAGCGAACTCGGCCTCGGTGCCTCGATCATACAGAGAAAATTCAATTCTAGAAAAAACCTCGCATCGGTATTCTGGTTTGCGTTGTTCGTGAGTATCGGTTTTGCCGCATTGTGTTTTCCAATCTCCTATATCACAGCTGATATTTTTGATGAGCCGCAAATAATTCCCTTAACTCAGGCCGTGGCGGTCCTTTTTATCTTCTCCGGTCTTCAGGTCGTCCCGCTCAATCTGTTAAAAAGACGGCTGAATTTCAAGATGGTCGGCCTGATTGAGATGAAGTGCACGATCATTTCAAGCATAGGTATGGTAATTATCGCAATGCTCGGGGGGGGGGTCTGGGCTCTGGTCGGAGGACGGATAATTCGAGGTGCGGTAAAACTTATCTTGGTATACCAGGCCGTCAAATGGAGGCCGCTGAGACATTTTAACTACTCCGAGGCGGCAGGCTATCTGAAGTTTGGGATATTGGTTGCGATGAGTAGTTCCTTTTTCTACTTATTCCAAATGTCGGATAGATATTTTGCGGGAAGAGCCTGGTCTCTGACTGAGCTGGGTTATTACCTGTTTGCCTTACAACTATCCCAACTGCCGACTGAAAAGATTGTGGTCTTAATCAATCAGGTTTCATATCCGGTGTTCTCAAAGTTACAGGATAATTTAGCAGAGATGAAAAGTTTCTATCTAAATGTAATCCATGTGACTTCATTTCTTGTATTACCTATCTTTGTAAGCGGGTTTTTGCTGGGTTATGAGTTAGTGGAAATCATCCTCGGCGAAAAGTGGCTTCCGATGACGACGCTTTTCGAGTTTCTGTGTCTGGTACAGATATTGACCTCACTGAGTGCGATTAACTCATTCGTACACATGTCGAAAGGGAAGCCATCCTACTCGATGTATTACTATTTGATCCTGACGCTAACTATGTCAGTCTCATATTATATAGCTGTTCAGTACGGCATGAATGCCATTATTTATCCCTGGATTTCAACCTATCTGGTTGTCGTGTTTGCCTGGATCTATTTCACAATGCGCAGACTCGATATCAATATCGTCGAATATTTTCGCTCTATAATGCACCCGTTGACTGCAACCATCTGTATGGTTATCGGTGTTTTACTCTATGAGCAGCATGTGGTGGTGTTGGCTGATTATAAAATTGCCGAACTGCTGACAAAAATCGTTCTGTCGATGGTCATCTACTTTGCCTATATCTACACTTTTAATCGAAAAATTCTCACCTATGCTCGAAACATGATCAGAAGAAAGGGGTAGTCATCGGGCTTTCGATTGGTGTTGCGAGCAGATCCCACGGGCAGAGTCGATACTCCCCAGGAGCCTGCCAATCGTAATCCAATCAGTCCTGTTGCCCCTGAAAGCGCCAATCAAGGCGGGAGGAGAGAGGTTAGATCATTCCAAATGAGCGATGCACAGCCCAGAGTGGCGCCCCCCAGTTGGGTAAAAAAGAGAGGGATGAGGCTATTACCCCCCCTAGCACTTTATCCTACGCTCATGTAGAGCAACTACACCGCGCACATTTTGTCTTGCTGGGCGAAAAATGGTCACAGCCGGGCTGATAGGATGGCGTTAACCGGCCCTCGTGTTATGGGGGCTAGTGAGGGAAGTCGAAACTTCCCTCAAGTGAAAGCCTATTGGTGGTTTTAACCGCTTCCGGAGTCTTTTAAATGGGCTTCTTGCGAAGTCGTCTGGCGCCAATGCCCAATATTCCGGTAGCCAGCAGGAGAATGGAGGAGGGCTCTGGTACAGAGATTGTACCGTCGTCATCATCGGTTGATGACTGCAGGTTGACTACGGAGATCGACTGTAGTGTCAGGGTTGAAGTGATGGCGCTATACTCTTCAAACCAGTTTTGAGCGCTCTCGACACCGGTAAAGCCGGTCATTCCTACCACCCAGTCGCTGATTGAGTAGCTGTTACTAATGCGTACATAGTTGTCGTATGCACCGCCAAACAGGGATGCACTACCGATTTCGGTGTTACCGAGTTTGAATTCCGCCGGACGGGTCGGTGTAAGATCCCTGTCTGTAGGCTGGATATGGTGGTCGCTGGCCAAGTCGGCATAGAAGTAATCAATATCCGATGTATCGGTGTAGGTATATTCATCACCTGCAAAGGTGGTGTAGGTTGCGTCCTGTTCTGTGTCCACGATAAATCTGTACATGGTGCTGTCATCGACGGTCAAACCGGAGTCTGCTACAGCGCCAGATCTATCTATGATTGATTTGATTGTTCCTTGAAAGGTGTAGTACATCGGTGTTGCCTGTGCATTCCCTAGCAGGCCAAGCAGGCCGGCCAGCACTATTCCGGATACCCTCTTCATCTAAACAGCTCCTTGAGTTAGTCCTTTGCATTGTCATAAAAACTTTACAGTTACAGGTTTAAAATCCACATCTAGGAATTAAAAGCAATATATGTGCCTACATAATGATATCAATGACTTATAAAAACCAAGTAAAACACATTGTAAAATTTTCCAACATTTTGGCGCCACCGGCACCCTTTCGGTTACCTGGATAGGTGACGGCAGCTTAGGTGTATTACCGGATGGTGGCTGGTAGATTGTTCACATGGATCGAGTGGCAAATTTACATCTTCGGGCGATCTGCCCCTGTTAACTTTTGTGTCAAGCAGAGTGATCGCTCCGGCCCCATCCGAATGTTGTATTTTTCCTAAGCGATGCTCAAAATAGGGTGTTTTGGATCAGTTGGGATAGGGTTTGCCTGTAGCGATCGCGACGATGTAAATAGTGGTGCCTTAACTCTTTGGGGTTTCGGTGGTTGTGCTGAGTGTATTTTATATTAAAAACAAAGAGTTGCATCACCATGAGCGCCTCTCTGGATTCAACTATCAAATTAATGGATAGTGAGCGAATCCAGAAAGAACTTAAGCCTGCATTTGAGGTCATATTCCACGATTAAATCATTGGATTAGGGGTGATTTTATGAGAGTTGCAACAAGCACTGTTCTAGCTATGTTGACAATGCTGGTTATCGGTTGTCAGGAGAATAATCAACTAGGGGGGGCTTCAATGCCTGTCGATATCGATGATGATTTGAAGGTGGTTGCGGATTCCAGGGTGTTCTTTGGACATCAGTCGGTTGGTAACAACATTATCGAGGGACTTGAATCCCTGGTGAGCAGCAGCGGTGTTGAGCTGGCTATCTCGGATTACCAAAACTATCAAGAAGAGAGTAAAGGCTGTCTGCTGCATAACGAGGTCGGTGAAAATACCGATCCGGTATCGAAATGTACCGATTTCGGCCGTATTATCGATGAGGAGCTGTCAGGAAAAATTGACTATGCACTCCTGAAATTCTGTTACGTTGATGTGACCCGGCGTTCTGATGTAAAGCAGGTCTTCGGTGACTATCAGCGTACTATTGACGATCTTATCGACAGGCACCCCGACATCACCTTTATCCACACGACTGTTCCCCTCATGCACACACCGAGCGGAGTTAAAGTGTGGATTAAAAAGCTGCTGGGCCGGGAGAATACCCGAAAATTGGATAATATAAAGCGAAACGAATTCAATGAGCTGCTGAGAGCGACCTATAGCACGGACCCGATAATCGATATCGCCAAGAGTGAATCGACCTACCCAGACGGTAGGCGTGAAACCTTTGAGGTTGACGGGAAGGCCTACTACTCGATGATCAGTGAATACACGAGCGATGGTGGGCACCTGAACAGTACCGGTCAATTCCAGGTTGCGAAGAGCTTTGTTCAGGAGTTGGCGCAAATCATTCGCACCGCACCAGCAGAAGTGGAGTAGTCTACTCTATACCCGGGAACCAAATAGTTTACTTTTAGGGCTGCAAGCCTGCCCTTGTTCAGAGCCACAGCGCAGTGCAAGGGCAGGCTTAAAGCCCCTAATATATTTGAATATGATTAAGATAGGCTGCAATCGCCACCTGACGACTGGGAAAGCCAACTCTATTTTTGCATTGTTTTGTAGTAGCGTTCGGGGCGTTTACAACGATAAAGAACATAGGACACCCGCAGCTTGAAACTATCGATCATCATCAAGAAAATTATTGCATTCCTGCTATTCCATAGTGGCTATACGACTAAAAAAATTGATGAAAAAGTTGATGATGATCAATATTTTATATTGATGTACCACCGGATCGTGGAATACCGGGAGAGTCTCCAGGACGGGATGTATGTTCTGCCCGATACCTTTGATGCACAGATGCGCTATATCAGGGACAATTTTACGGTCCTGTCGATCTGTGAGTTGAATGAGATCATAGACTCCGGTAACTGGCGGCAAGGGGATGGAAAGCGCTATTGTGTCATTACCTTTGATGACGGTTGGAATGACTTCTATGAAAACGCCTTTCCCATTCTACAAAAGCATGATCTGCCGGCGGCACTCTTCTTGCCAACCGGGTTTATCGACCACAATAGAAAGATGTGGATCGACTTGTATGGCGAATTGCTTTCGGCCAAGCTGGACCTCGGGCTACGCCCGGAGTTCACCATCTCCAGTAATCACAGCCAGATACTGGACTACCTGGTAAATCTGAAGGGGAGCTACCGGAGTCAGCTCGAAAACGGAATCAACGAGTTGAAGCGGTATAGTGGCAGTGAGATCGATTCGATTCTTTCACAGTTTGGTAATTTGATCGAGAAGGAGAGTCGTAGCAGGGAGTCGGATTTCGTCAACTGGAACCAGGTGAACGAAATGAAGGCGTCCGGTTTGGTTACTATCGGATCGCATACGGTGAATCATGAAATATTGACCAATATCGAAGATACGGGAGTGGTTCAAAGTGAGTTGCTCGACTCCCGGGATGAGTTGCTGGACAGAGCGGTCATGGATAGTCTCTGTATGACCTTCTGCTATCCCAACGGTAATCACTCAAAAGATCTATCCAAATTGGTGTCTGATTCCGGCTACCACCTTGCAGTAACGACTCAGAGAGGGTGGAACACAATTGACGATGATCGGGCCATGCTTAAGCGAATCGGTATGCACCAGGATGTCTCTTCCTCAGTGCCGATGTTTGCAACACGGATAAGCGGCATATTTTAAAAGCCCCTCGAGCCTATTCACTGTTTTTAGCAAAAAATGTTTGGTGATGGTAATAACTTGTTTGGTGTCAGTAGATGAATATATGCCATGTGATTAGCGGCGATCTATGGGGTGGTGCCGAGTCTCAGGCATTTAAGCTCATTATCGAATCGAAACTAAATGGGATTGACGTCTGTGTGGTTGTGTTCAATAAAACAAAACTGTACGAGATGCTGAAGCGCAGCGATGTCGACGTTTTCAACATTGATGAAGCCAGTAACAGCATCGTCTTCAGTGTTCTGAAGCTAAGGCGGATATTGAAGCAAAAGCGTATCGATATTATCCATGCTCATGGAATAAAAGAGCACTTAATCGGTGGAATCGCAGCGAAGCTGGTCGGCCGTTGCAAGGTGGTTAGAACCCATCACGGCTTAGGGAGGCTGAATGCCAATCGTTTGCTGCGATCCCTCGAGTTGTTGAACTCCATGCTCTTCTCCGATGCGTTGATCGCGGTTTCAAAAGACCTGGAACGGCAGTTGATCGGTAAGAGACATCCGAAATCCAAAATTAGTGTCATCCATAACGGTATAGATTGCAGATCGGTCACTCCCGCTCGTTCCAAACAGGAGGTCAGAAACGCTTTAGGTGTCGATGAGCATACCCGGGTAGTCGGTACTCTAGGAAGGATGGTGCCGGTCAAAGGACATAAATATCTGTTGCAGGCTCAACAGCGGCTACTTAGTTCCGGAGTCGATTGCGTAGTGGTCATTGCGGGGGACGGTCCGTTGATGGAGGAGACAAAACAGCTTGCGGCAGAGCTCGATATTGAAGCACAGGTCCGATTTCTTGGCCATGTTGACGAGGCGTACGACATATTAAGCGCATTTGACATTTTTGTCATGACCTCACTGCATGAGGGTGTACCGATTTCAATACTCGAAGCTTCCTGTCTAGGTGTGCCGCTTGTTGCAACAGCGGTGGGCGGTGTAACGGAGGTAATAGAAGACGGCGTCAACGGTCTCCTGATTGCCGCAAAATCGCCCACAGAGTGTGCCGACGCCTGTGCTCGGATTCTGGGTGACAGTAGCGTCAAAACGGGGTTGAGTGAAAATGCGAGGCGAAAAGTCGGCGATGAGTTCTCTTCGGAACGTTGTTTCACCACAACTAAAAAACTGTATGCAGAGTTGCTATAGTACGTGAAATTCTGCTGCAAGAGGTGAGTCTATCCACTCCCTAATGTTTGGCCGCACTGCTGCCGGATTAGGATCGGTTTTCGACGCTGTGGACAGACTCGATAGCCGGTTAGTTGTGCGGTATTTCGGGGGCGTAACAGCTTGCGTGTCAATGGTCTAATCCTAAAGCCGGTTACCGAGTCAAAATTATGGGTAAAAAGAAGAGCCTGAATAACATTTATTACCATCTGCCAGTGTGGCTGCAGAATGTTCTTATCTCGGCGTACGGGCTATATATCAACCAGATACGCCATGGTAAAAAATTTCACCAGGCGCTTGAAAAAGTAGAGTCAAACCTGGCATTGAGTAGCGTGGAGTTTGACCAATACCTGGTCGATCAATTGCGTGATCTGGTCGGTTTGGCAAAAGCCCATGTGCCCTACTACAGAGAGCGGTTCAAAGAGATTGAGCCACAACAGTTTCAAACGCTAGCTGATATTGAAAAACTTCCGCTTTTGGAGAAACAGTCGATAAGGGAGAACCCGTTAGACCTGGTGGATGAGCGGGAAGATCCCGAAAAACTTCATGTCATCCATACGACAGGCACAACCGGTACGCCCCTCAATATCTACTGTACCGCTGAGGCTAGAAAACTTAACTACGCCTTTTTTTCCCGCTATCTTCATCAGGTGGGGGTAACCTATAAAGACAGCCGGGTGACGATTGGCGGAAGAATTGTCGTTCCAAGCTGGCAGGAGAGGCCGCCGTTCTGGCGTAACAGCTATTTTCAGAAAAACCATCTTTTCTCTTCCTACCACTTATCGGATAAGTGGCTTCCTTTCTATATCGATCAATTGAAGAGCATCAAACCGTCCTATATCGATGCCTATCCGTCAAGTGTCTATACGATTGCCAAGTATGCCGATGATCACGATAACTCCCTATCCGGGATAACAGAGGCGGTGGTCACATCAGCTGAGACGCTTTACGAAAATCAGAGAGCATTGATCGAAAAACAGTTTGACTGTCGTGTCTACGATCAATATGGGGCTGCAGAAATGTGCGTTTTCATAGCGCAGTGCGAGCATGGAAGCTACCATGTCCATTCGGACTGTGCGATTGTTGAATTTCTCGATGAAAATGCAAAACCAGCCGCTGCGGGTGAGGAGGCCGAGGTGGTCTGTACCGGTCTCGTCAACAGAACCATGCCGCTGATACGATATAGGATTGGTGATAAAGTGGTGGTAGGTGACAATAACTGTAAATGTGGTTCTCACTTCCCTACGGTAGAGCGGGTTATCGGAAGGTGTGACGACTACATACTTACCCCGGAAGGGAATAAAATCGGCAGATTGAGTCCTGTCCTTAAGGGGTTTCCGGTTAAAGAGGCGCAATACAGACAGAGTATTGTGGAGGAAGTGGATGTGCTTCTGGTCAAGGATGTCGGTTATGGTGAGACTACAGAGAATGAGATCGTCAATGAACTGGCAAAAAGGCTGGGTAATAAAATTATCATCAACGTGAAGTATGTCGATAAGATAGAGCGGTCGAAAGGTATGAAGTTGAAGTCGATTGTTTCCAACCTGAAATAGCACCATCTTTGGAAAAAGTCTGGCGCAAATTGACGCTAGCTGATCGCTGCGAAGTTTTGTGATGGTTGGCCTCAACAGAGGCTATGTGACAAAGCATCAAATTATCAGATCCTCCTTAGAGATAATAAAAGAGCTGTGAATATGAAGTATGTAGGCGCACACGTTAGTGCTTCCGGTGGTGTTCAGAACGCACCTCTTAACGCTCAGGCGATCGGGGCCAAGGCATTTGCTTTGTTTACCAAGAATCAACGTCAATGGCGGGCGAAACCATTGTCTACCGAAACGATCGATAGTTTTCATGAGAATCTTGAGCAGGTCGGTATTGCGAGTAAATTTATCCTGCCCCATGATAGTTACCTGATCAATCTCGGCCATCCGGAGGCGGAAGGTCTGGAGAAATCGAGAGCGGCCTTTCTTGATGAACTGTTACGCTGTGAACAGTTGGGACTCTCGCTTCTGAATTTTCATCCCGGCGCAACCCTGAGGAAGATTGATGAGGTGCAGAGCTTGCAACGTGTAGCCGACTCTATCAACTGGAGCCTGGAGCAGAGCCAGGGTGTGACTGCGGTCATTGAAAATACCGCCGGTCAAGGCAGTACCTTAGGATATTGCTTCGAGCATCTTGCAGAGATTATCGACCGGGTCGAAGATAAATCCCGTGTGGGTGTCTGTCTCGATACCTGCCATACATTTGTTGCCGGTTATGATCTGCGCTCGGTTTCCGCTTGTGATAAAACCTTTGCTGAATTTGATCGCGTGGTGGGTTTCGGTTATCTGCGCGGTATGCATCTCAACGACAGTAAACCGGAGTTGGGCGCGCGGGTCGATCGCCACCATAGCCTGGGGCAGGGCAAGCTGGGTTGGGAGGTGTTCCGATATATCATGCAGGATCAGCGGTTTAATGATATCCCACTGATTCTTGAGACGATTGACGACAGCCTATGGGCCGAGGAGATCGCCAGCCTGTATGGATTTCAGAACTAAAATATTTGGCCGCCAGAACAATTATATGTAGACTTGCCCGTTTAGGATCAATAGGAAGCTACAGGATGTTGTGATGTCTCTGTTGGAAAATTTGAAACAGGAAGCTCGTAAACGACAAGAGGACGACAGCGCCGATTGTGAGGCGACCAGGCTGGAATCCCTCTACCAGTCACAATTCAAACCCTCGATGCAGTCAATTCTGAAGTATCTCTCCGAGTTGACGGATCAGCTGAAAATTCTCGAACATGACGTTTGCCACCAGTATGAGATGCCGGGACTGGGGCCGGTAGGCGGACTGCGCCATACCGAGTATGTGGTCAACGCGGACAGTTCAGAGAACACCCGGGTTGTCCGCTTGCGCTTCCAGTGTGTTTCAGACAGTGAACAGACCTTTGCCATTACCCCCAAGACCAAAGCGGATGAGGCGTGCGCCTTCCTCGATAGCCAGACCATGCGCTATACCGAGTGGCCGATTCGGGATCAGCATCAGCAGGTGGTCGGGCTGAATCTGCAGTTACCGGTGGTGGTCAAGGTGAATTTTGTTTTTCAGGCCGATCCGGAGTTGGGTTCGATTCGGATCTATATCTCCAATTTCAGAAGTTTCAAGGTTGAAAAGAGCCTAATCCAGCCACACAAGGTGGATGATGCCTGGCTCGACAATCTGGGGCACTATATCCTGCGCAACCGGGCGGATATGTACGATCTGCAGATCGATGATTCGGCCAAGGATGCGATTCGCCAACGTCTCCAGGATGCTAAACGGCAACGGGAGTTAGAGTTACAGGAGGCGCTCGCCCGAGAGCAGCTGGAACAGCAGCAGCAATCCAGCAAATCCCTGCTTGGAAAGCTGAAATCCCTGGCCGATAGGCTTTAATGCTGCATCACAAACTGCCGCTGTTATTGCCTTCGCTCAACCCTCGCATGGCTTTCTCTGGCTTCCCTTGCCAACTTGTCAGCTAGCGCTTTTTCACATAGGCTCAGGGAATGGTCAATTCCGGTGAATCATTACGCTGGTGGGTCGTTGCTGGGCTGTTGCTGCTGCAGTTTACAATCCCGTCACTGCTGTATGCCGATATGGTGCGTATCGGTGTCTTGAGTCATCGTGGGGACCAGGCAACGCTGAGGATGTGGGGGCCAACTGCAGAGTACCTCCATAGCAGTATTCCCGCTCACGATTTCATCATCCGGCCATTGAAATTCGATGATGTGAATCCCGCTGTCTCTGCCGGTGAAGTCGATTTTGTGCTGGTCAATCCCGGAATCTATGTCAACCTGGAGGTGAAATACCGGGTTTCACGCATCGCCACCCTCTACAATCGACGCAACGATGTCCCCTACAAGATCTTTGGCGGGGTAATCTTCACCCGCCAGGATCATGCCGAGATAAATACCCTGGCAGACCTTCGCGGTCATACCATGATGGCTGTCTACGATACCTCGCTGGGTGGTTTCCAGATGGCCATGCGGGAGATGATCGAGCAGGGCATCGATCCCTACACCGATCTGAAAGCGCTGCGCTGGGGTGGTATCCATGACCATGTGGTGATGTCGGTGCTGAATGGTGAGGTCGATGTGGGTACGGTGCGTACCGATATCCTCGAACGTATGGCATCCGCCGGTACCATCGAGCTGAAGGATTTCCATATCATCAACCCCCAACAGGTCGAAGAGTTTCCATTTGCGCTAAGCACCCGGCTCTATCCTGAGTGGCCCTTCAGTAAAGTGGCGCATACAGCCGACACGCTTGCCCAACAGGTTGCGGTTGCACTGTTGAATATGCCCCATGATCACCATGCGGCGCTGGCCGGCAAATATGCAGGTTGGACCATCCCGCTCGACTATCAACCCGTGCATGATCTGTTCATGACTTTGAAGCTACCGCCCTATCAGTATCTGGGCAAGATAACCTTGGTGGACGCGATCAGCCGCTATCGCTACTGGTTGCTGGGCGGTCTGCTGATGCTGCTTTTCATGGTGGTGATGACTCTCAAGGTGATGCGTCTCAATCAGGAGTTGAAAAAGGCCAAGGATCGTCTCGAGCTGCAACATGAGTTGATTCTCGATTCGGTGGCGGACGGTATCTATGGGGTGGATATGAATGGACGATCCACCTTTTTCAACAAGGCGGCAGAGAGGATCACCGGTTGGGGGGCGGAAGATGTGATCGGTCATAACCAACATGAGATTCTGCACCACTCCCATGAAGACGGCTCACCCCATCGAGCGGTCGACTGCCCGGTCTATCAGACCTTTCGTGATAATAAGCCACGCTTTATTTCGGACGATGTCTTCTGGCGTAAGGACAGCACCAGTTTTCCGGTGGAATACAGCAGTACTCCGATCAAGGATGAAGGGGGCAAGACCATCGGCAGCGTGGTGGTGTTTCGGGATATCACGATGCGTAATCGGGCCGAGGAGGAGGCGCGCCAACATCAGATCGAGCTGGCGCGGGCTGGCAGGCTCAGTACTCTTGGCGAGATGGCATCAGGCATCGCCCATGAGCTGAATCAGCCGTTGACGGCCATTTCGACCAATGCCCAGGCGAGTATGCGAATCCTGGAGTCCGATCCAACCAACACCACTGTCTGTGTGGATGTGATGGAGCGGATTGCCGCCCAGGCTGATCGGGCTGGTGAGATTATTCGTCAACTGAGGCGGTTTGTACGCAAAGAGCCCCTGGAGAGCTCTCAGGTAGACGTCAATGTTCTGGTCAATGCGGTAGCGGTATTGATCCGCCCCGATATCACCCGTGCCGATGTAAGGCTCATACTGGATATGCAACAGCCGCTGCCAACGGTGCTGGTGCAACCGATTCAGATCGAACAGGTGATACTCAACCTGGCGCGGAATGCGATTGAGGCCCTCTCTGAACTGGATGATCAGGAACGGGTGCTGCATATCGGTACCCGGCTGCAACCTGGTGGGACAATCCATCTCTGGGTGAGGGACAATGGGCCCGGTATTAAACCGGAGCTGGAAACAACCCTGTTCGATCCCTTCGTCACCGGTAAGTCGGACGGTATGGGGCTGGGGCTCTCAATCAGCTACGGGATCATCGAGGCACACGGTGGTAAACTGTCGATCAACCGTGACTATCGGGACGGTGCCGAGTTCAGTTTCAATTTGCCAATCGGGGAGGTTGCGTAAAAACCATGGATCAGACCACGCCAACAGTTTATGTAGTGGATGATGACGAAGAGGTGCGCAGTGCTCTGAAGTTGTTATTCGAATCGGTTGGCTTGCCAGTAGTCTGCTTTGCCTCTGCACTGGAGTATCTCGATCGCTTCGATGAGTCCCTGCCGGGTTGTCTGGTGGTGGATATCCGCATGCCGGGTATGAGCGGCCTGGATATGCAGGAGAAGTTGAATGAGCTGCCGCTGCATCCTCCGGTGATCATCATTACCGGGCATGGCGATGTGCCAATGGCGGTTCGTGCCGTTCAGGCGGGTGCGGTGGATTTTATCGAAAAACCGTTTCGCGACCAGATTCTGCTCGACAGTGTCCACCGGGCGATCGAGATGGATGCGGAGAAGCGGGGTGAGGCCTCTCGGCTGTCTGAGATCCGTGAGCATCTGAATCAGCTGACACCCAGGGAGCGGGAGGTGCTCGACCTGGTTATCAGCGGTATGAGGAATAAGAATATCTCCGAGCAGCTGGGGATTACCCTGTCGACCGTGGAAGCTCATCGCTCCCGGGTGATGGAGAAGATGCAGGCTGACTCACTCTCTCATCTTATGCGGATGATGCTTACCCTGGAGAATGAGTAGTTATTCCTGTGGCGGCATAGTGGCTTACATACCGCCCCAGTGTTGAAGCGGCTAAAGTCACCGGCTATGGTATCGGTAGAGTTCGGTGATAGGGGGATAGTGGCGAAAATCCGGTGGTACCCGTAGCGATCTACCAGGCGAACTGAGGCTTCTGAATATCAGGGTTGTGGAAAACCACAACCACCGGTCGCGTATGTTGGAATTTTAACAGCACTTAAAGGGCTGGATAATAGCGTCTCCCCATTTACGTCCGGAGCGGATATCGGGGAGATCATCGCCAGTTGGATGGCTGGAAGGCAGGTATAGACAGGCGCCTTCCGGTGATTCAACTGGTTTTTTTAAATCCGGCAACCTAATCGATCCGATGCCATGGCTGTAATGCGTCCGATCCGTTAGCTTGCCGGACAAGCTGTAGAAAACACAAAATCAGGGTGAGTCAGCGTGTTTGCCGGGGAACCGGTGATGCCAGTTTCTCAAACGCTGAACGGGTTGTAACCCAAAGCGGCAGATCGATAACCGCCGGGTAGACCATCCCTAGGGCCTGTAAACAGGCGACAATAACCGGAGGGTGATACAAGAATGAGTATTTCACGTCGTGAATTCCTACGAATGATGGGCTTTGCCGGTGCCGCCGGTATGATGCCTTCGTCTGTGTTCGCCGCAGCCAAGCAGCCAGCGGATCTCTATGAGGTTCCGAAGTTCGGTAACGTCTCCCTGCTTCACATAACCGATACCCATGCACAACTCAATCCCATCTACTTTCGAGAGCCGAATGTCAATCTGGGCATAGGTTACGCTTTCAACAAGGCTCCGCATCTGGTTGGCGATAATCTACTCAAACATTTTGGTATCACGCCCGGGACGGTTGAATCCCACGCCTTCAGCTATCTCGATTTCGATAGTGCGGCAGGCAAATTCGGTAAGGTCGGTGGTTTTGCCCACCTGAAAACCCTGGTGCAGCGAATTCGAGACGATCGTGGACCAGGTAACAGCTTACTGATGGATGGTGGTGATACCTGGCAGGGTTCTGGTACCGCCTACTGGACGCGCGGACAGGATATGGTCGGTGCCTGTAACCGACTGGGTGTCGATGTGATGACCGGGCACTGGGAATTCACCTATCTCGATAAAGAGGTGATTGACAACATCAATGCCTTCAAGGGTGACTTCGTTGCACAGAATGTGTTGGTCAGAGACGAGGCGCTGTTTGACTACAATTTTGCCGATTTCGAAGGCTTTGACGAAGATTCCGGTAATGCCTTCAAGCCCTATGTGATGAAGCAGGTCGGTGGCGCCCGTGTGGCAGTCATCGGTCAGGCGTTCCCCTATACGCCGATTGCCAATCCCCAGCGTTTTATCCCCGACTGGACATTCGGTATCCAGGATGACCTGATGCAGGGTGTGGTCGATATGGTGCGGGAGAATGAAAAACCGGATGTGGTGGTGGTGCTCTCCCACAACGGTATGGATGTGGATCTGAAGATGGCTTCCCGGGTCTCCGGTATCGATGTGATCTTTGGTGGTCACACCCATGATGGCATGCCGGCACCCACAGTGGTTAAAAACTCTGGCGGAAAGACCCTGGTGACCAACGCAGGTTCCAACGGAAAATTCCTCGGTGTCATGGATCTGGATGTGAAGGGAGGCAAGGTACGCGACTTCCGCTATCGTCTGTTGCCGGTCTTCTCCAATATTCTGCCGGCAGACAAAGCGATGCAGGCCTATATCGATGAGGTGCGTGCACCTTATGCGAAACAGCTCAATGAAGAGCTGGCAGTCGCCGAGGAGACACTCTATCGTCGGGGTAACTTCAACGGCACCTTCGATCAGGTCATCTGTGATGCTCTGACCACGGTGAATGATGCCCAGATCTCCCTCTCTCCCGGTTTCCGCTGGGGTACCAGTGTTCTACCGGGGCAGAAGATCACCATGGACAATGTGATGGATCAGACCTGTATCACCTATCCTGAAACCTATCGCAGAGAGATGAAGGGTTCAGAGATCAAGGCGATCCTGGAGGATGTCTGCGACAATCTGTTCAACAAGGACCCCTACTATCAGCAGGGTGGTGATATGGTGCGTGTGGGTGGTCTCGATTACGCTTGTGAACCGGGTGCGGGGTTTGGTAAGCGAATCACCGATATGGCACTCAACGACGGCACCAAGGTCGAGGCGAATAAGAGCTACACCGTGTCCGGTTGGGCGACGGTTGGATCGAAAGCCCCTGGTGAGCCAATCTGGGATGTGGTTGCCAAATATCTGCGCGATCAGAAGACCGTTAAGATCAAGAAACTCAATACACCGAAGTTGGTTGGTGTAAAGGACAATCCTGGGTTGGCTGACTATCCCTACTGATTGTTATCGGGTGCGGCTTTGCCGCGCCCTGTTTTTGATTGGTCCGCAAATGAACGTTAATGAACGCAAATTAAGAGTCGCAAATTGAAATAGTGTTTGGATTGGACTCAATCCTAGCAGCAACATGCTCAGTGACGTTTTTAATGGCAATAGATGGTGATTGGCGCCATTCACGGCTTGATTCAACGGCTCCGGGCCGATCCGTCACTCAACAACCATTAGCGTTTATTCGCCTTCATTTGCGGACTTAATTCTTAAAGAACTCTGCTTCGCTCTATTGTCGTCAGCGGCTAATGGCGGTGATGGGCGCCCATTCATGGCATGGTCTGCTGTGCTTAACAAAACTCCACTTCTGAATAGCTGCCGAGATAGCCCAGGCGGTTGAACCTCAGGCAGCGCTGTCGACGCCAACTCGTGATGATGTGCTGTTCCGCCTTGCGGTGAGTGTCGTCGAGCAGTATCAGGCAGGTCGTTGAGAGCTGCTTGCCCATGATCGGCAACAGTCCATAACGTCCACCGGGAATCGAGCCTGGTGGTCCGTCACAGATAACCAGTTCGAAGGGGGTTTGGAGGTCGAGAGCTGGGGGGGTGTACCAGCGAAAATCTCCATAGTCGTTCAGTGGTGTATGAATCAGTTTTACGTGGTGAAATCCGAGTCGTTCGAGGATCAGTTGCAGGTGTCTGTACCACTCCAGATTGTGTTCGAAGACAACGAAATCCCGCTGCTTGTTCTGGCTCAGCATGGCAATCAGCAGGGTGGTCGCGCCAGATCCGCACTCCAGGATAGGGCCTTTCGAATTCACTACCCGATCACCAACATGGCGTAGATAGGAGATACCGGCAGCATAGCCGATATTACCCCAGGCGACAGCCAGCAAAAAGATATCAAATCGATTGATGGTCGTTCGATCTGTGGCAGTCTTTAAACGGCTACTGACCAAGGAGAGCAGCCAGATTTTGAGGGCGAAACGCTGTTGTTTAAATCTAATCATATCGTCAATTGATTCAACTCTATTCAACAGGGTGTTATCGGTCAGTATCACCAGCTGGTTAAGATCATAAGATACAGCCTGAGGCTGTTATATTGAACTACTGCTCGATCCTACTTTAATTTGTAAACAGATCTTAACCCAGTGCTGTTACATTAGTGTTAATCAATCAATGCAGCTGCCGGGATAATTTAGATGATCAAATGGGAAACTCTGGACCGGGATGCACAGATCAAACTCCGCGAGGAATTTGGCCACCATCTTGATACATTGCCTCCGACCTGCTCTCTGGATATGAAGGTTGCCCGCTTCAAGGAATGGCTGAGGGAAAAGGGCATCTCAATTGAGATGGAAAAGGGTTGATATCGGGGTTCAAGTCGAATATGCAATACGGCTTTATTGAATTTTGTGATTGAAGTATTTTCAGAGTCGAGGAAATCCGCAATACTTACAATTCGTGTTTGTCTTAAACACATGATGACAACTCAAAAAAATAAACCGATTGCATCAATGGCAGAGACAAGCTGTTATCATTACTCCCATCCCCGTGTTCCATCGATTTTTTTCAGTCTGAATTGCGCTCCATGACTACCCGGTTTTCCTCACTAAAACTCGCCCCCGCCTTGTTGGGTAATCTTGAATCCCTGGGCTATCTTCAAATGACGCCTATCCAAGCGGAGAGTCTGCCCCATGTGCTGGCCGGAAGGGATCTTATTGCCCGGGCCAAGACCGGTAGCGGCAAAACCGTTGCCTTCGGGCTTGGTCTGCTTAGCCATCTCAAACAACAATCCTTTTCGGTACAGGCACTGGTGCTATGTCCAACCCGAGAACTGGCTGACCAGGTAGCCAAGGAGTTGCGTCGCTTGGCCCGCACCAGCGCAAATACCAAGATCATTACACTCTGTGGTGGCACCCCCTTTGGACCACAGATAGGTTCGCTGGAACATGGAGCGCACATCGTGGTCGGTACGCCGGGGCGTATCCTCAAGCATCTGGCGAAGGGTACCCTCTCACTCGACAGTGTGGGTACCGTGGTGCTCGACGAGGCAGACAGAATGCTCGACATGGGCTTTCATGATGATATGACCGAGATCCTCTCAGTTACCCCATCACAGCGGCAAACGCTGCTCTTCTCCGCTACCTATCCGGAGACCATACGAGAGCTGAGCAGTGCTTTCCAAAGCAATCCGATTGAAGTGACTGTCGACTCACATCACAGCGATCTCAAGATCAGCCAGCACTTCTACGAGGTCGGAAAAGGCAAGCGTACTCAAACTCTGGCTGCCCTGCTGGCGCAATACAAGCCAATATCCAGCGTTGTCTTTTGTCATACCAAATTACAATCCCAGGAAGTCGCTGAGGAGTTACAGCAACGGGGCATTCAGGCTCTGGCGCTGCACGGGGATCTGGAACAAAAAGAGCGTGACCTGGTATTGGTGCGTTTCGCCAATGGCAGTGTACCTGTTCTGGTAGCCACCGACGTGGCCGCTCGCGGCCTCGACATCAAAGAGCTTGGGGCGGTAATCAATTACGAACTGCCAAGGGATCCAGAGATCTATGTTCACCGAATCGGTCGTACTGGACGAGCCGGGAACAAAGGTCTGGCGCTCAATCTGTTCATCGCATCAGAGGCCAATCGTGTGAATGCCATCGAAGCCTATCTGAATTCCAAAGTACGCCTGGAGCAACCACCTGGCCTCGAACTGCCAGAGAGTTTCAGCATAACCGCGCCAAATGTCACGCTCTGTATTGATGGCGGCCGCAAAGAAAAAGTCCGTCCGGGTGATATTCTCGGCGCATTGACTGCCAATGGTGCGATCGCTGGAAATAGGGTTGGAAAGATCGACATCTTCGATCATCTTGCCTATGTCGCTGTCGATCGCAGTGTGCGTAAAATAGCACTTCGCATTTTGTCCGAGAACAACATCAAGGGGCGTCGTTTCAAAGTGCGAATGAAACACTGGATGTCTTGAACATTAGGGCAGACAGGATCTGTTGTAGTCAAAAAAGCGATGCTTGGACTGTGTTATGGCTGACGACGGAATTCCAACAGAGTCGATCCTTCACGCATCTCCCGATTCACTTTTCGGAGTTGTGATTAAGGGGTAATTCCATCGTGAAGCTGACCCCATCCGGTAGATTCACCGCCCACACCATGCCATGGTGAAACTCGGCAATCAGCCTTACCAGATAGAGCCCGAGACCGAGGTGGGGTTGCTGATCAGCAGATGATGAGCGATGGCTGCTCATCGATCTGAACAGGTTTTGCTGTGTCCTCTCATCCAGCGTTGGTCCCTGATTGATTACACTGATGGTGACTCTGTTTGCGTTTGCGGAATCAAGCTCAATCCGTATGGGGCTTCCTGGCAGGTGGAAATCCACGGCGTTGCTGACCAGTTTGTCCATTGCCTGGCAGATCAGTTCTGGGGAGACCTGACTGTTGATTGCATCTGCCGGTATGTTCGTTTCGAAGCTGATCGACTGATAGCTATCACTGTATCCTTGCGAAAGTCCTTGAATCAGCATCGTCAGATCGGTCTCAACCACTTCGGTTTGCTGCAGGGATTGCTCCAGTCGTGTGGCTTCCCGCAAGCGGGTCAAAATCTGGTTCAGCCTGTGGGTCCCCTCCTGGGCACGTTTTGCATAGAGTAATGCGGCCGAGGTTTGTTTATCGCTTTGTGGATTCGCCCCGATCTCTGCCTCCAGATTTTCCAGAGAGGATCTGATCACACTCAGTGGAGTTCGAAACTCATGTGCCAATCTTGAGGCCATGGATTCCAGGTAGTGGCTGTACTCCTTGGTCCGCTTCAATACGGCACTCAGACTGGCATCGAGCTGGCCCAGCTCATCCTTCTGTCGAGAGGCGGTTATCGGTTTGAGCAGTCGGCCATCCGGACTGACCGCCTGCTGGTATTTACCACTGAGACGGGTGATTCGGCTGGTGATGGATGAGGCCAGCAGCAGTAGGCTGCCGCCGGTAACAATGAACAATCCCAGACTGATCAACAGCAGATCCTCAATCGCGCTCTGCTGCAGTATCAATATCTCCTGGCTGCTCTGCTCGACGACCAGCGCGGCCATGATTTCCCCGTTCACTCTGATCGGATAGGCGCTTGAGAGCATGGTCAGATTGGTGCCCGCTGCCTGATAGCGATAGACGGAGCCTTCACCGGAGAGAGCCTGTCGAATCTCCGGGCCATCGAGGCGGCCGAGTCTCTCACGCTCGCTGAAGGGTTCAGCTTGATCCTCAGCAAGGATCAGGGAGATCAGCCGCTGTGGCAGACTCTCCAGCTCGTGGTTGGCCCTATGGACCACCCCATGACGCCCAATCACCTGGCGTTGAGGATTGAGCAGCGTATAGCGATGAGTGTTGTCGGCCAGCCCGCGTAGTAAAGTCTCCACCTCTGGTGTGGGCAGGGTGAGATAGGCAAGACCAGTGTTGCGTTGCAGGCCTGAGGTGGCAAGTTTTACAGCGGGCTTTTGCGCCGCCTGGTCGTAATCGATCACCGCTACGGAGATTCTGCCTGCTGTCAGGTGGCGGGGCAGGCGCAGCTCGACACGATAGCCCGCGTCTGTCTCCTGCCACTCACCGGACAACCCCGGAATTGGCCGGGCGTTATCCTGCTCCTGAACATGCACCCAGCCGGGTGCCGGTGTCCCGAGCCGCAGTTGTCTGGTGTCACCCCCGTCACCGGGTAGTGCAAGTATTAAATGATCGCCTGCGGCCAGGTTCTGCTCATTGGGAGGGTAGCTCAGTTGCTGATCCCTGACCTCCAGCAGCAGATAGAGGTCGTTGTCATGGAAACCGGCCAGCCAATCCAAGCTGAGTTTCCGCTTTTGTGAGCCAACTGAGTTGAAACTCTCTGCCTGTGGCTTGAGGCTGAGCCACTCATCCGCATACCCATCGATCACTGGAGGATTGTTCAGCGGGAAGGCGTAGAGTGAGGGGGTGATACCGGCATTGACCGGTTGTTGCGAAAGCCATTTCACCGATTGCACAGCCAGCAGATTGGCGATGATTTCGGCTCGGTTCATCAACAATTGCTGTTGTGCTTCTCTCAATGTCTGCTCCATCCCCTGCAGATATTGGTAACCGGCCCAGGGAATCAGTAACAGGGTGAGTGAGGCCAGCAGCAGCTTGAAGCGTAGTGAGCGAAGGAAGCCGGGAGCCGTCTGCACTGTTTAGGGTTTCCAGCGGTATCCCGCACCGTAGACCGTATCGATATGAGCGAACTCGGGATCGATTTCGAGGAATTTTCGTCGAATGCGTTTGATGTGGGTGGAGACACTGCTGCTGTCGACGTAGATATGGGCCTCCTCCATCAGCTTGTCCCGGCTGCGTACATGGCCCGGGTGGCGAACCAGGGCATGCAGCATCCAGAATTCGGTGACCGTCAGATGGAGAGGGGATTCACGCCACTCAGCCATGAGCCGCTCGACATCAATGCGAAGATCATTGCGTTGCAGCGGTTGCTGTGGCTCGTGTGGCTCCTGCATCGCCTCAATGCGGCGAAACAGAGCGGCTATCCGTGCCACCAGATGGGGCAGACTGGTCTCCTTGCTGATGTAGTCGTCAGCACCCAGGCGCAGCCCGGCGACGCTATCGAAATCGCTGTCCCTGGCGGTTAGAAAGATGATCGGCAGCGTGCTGGAGCGACTGCGAAGCTCACGACAGAGCTCAAATCCCCCATCCACATCATCCGCCAGGCCGATGTCCAGAATCACCAGGTCAGGCAGGTTGCCGGCAAAGGCGGAAAGAGCCTCTGCACGGCTGGCAAAACCCATGACGCTGTATCCTTGGCGGGTCAGAAAGTCGATCGTATTGTCCCGGATCGCCTGCTCGTCCTCGATGATGGCAATTTCTCTTTTGGCCACAGTGCAGTCTGGTTATCAGTTGAGTTAGGGTAAATCTATCGACCCATGGTTGGGCTCAGGTGTTTGATTATACCTGTAGAGCGGGTTTCTCACTATTGCTTGAGCTGTTTCCAGGGTTCGGAAACTCGGTAGTTGGTCGAGTTTGGTGGCCAATCGTCTACTTTTACAAGTCCGTAAATCAATCAGATCATTGGTGTCCATGTACGGCTGAAAAAATCAGCTTTAGCTTTGCAGTGTCTCTGCCAGGCGTTTCTGTGTGGGTAGGTTCTTAACCGGGATTTCCGGTGAAGGTCTGCCAATATAATATCCCTGTGCATAGATCACACCGATCTCTTTCAGCAGGATCAGAGTCGCTTCGTCTTCGACAAATTCGGCGACTGTATCCTTGCCCAGTGCGGTGGCCATCTCTGTCAGTGCCTTGACGAAAACCTGATCCATGGAGTTGGTGGGTAGCTGTCTGATGAAGGAGCCGTCGATCTTGACGATGTCCAACGGCAGTTCACGCAGATAGTAGAAGGATGAGAAGCCGACGCCGAAATCATCCAGTGCAAAGCGGCAGCCAATCGATTGCAGCTCTTTCATCAGCCGCTCGGCAGCATTCACATCGGCCAATGCAGCGGTCTCGGTCAACTCGAATACCAGTCTGGTCGGGTCGATACCGCTGCTGTTGACCAGGTGGGTCAGTTGGGGCAGTAGTTCCGGGTCATCGATCACCCGTCCCGACAGGTTGATCGACAGGGTGATATCGATATCCTGTTGGTTCAGACTGGCCAGCTTGGCGACGGATGCCCGCAAAACATAGCGATTGATCTGGTGGATCAGTCCGGTTCGCTCGGCAACCGGGATGAACTCACCGGGCATGGCGATCGAACCATCCTTCTCCACCATTCTGATCAGTACTTCGTAATGGGAGATGATGCCACTGCTGATCTCCAGGATTGGTTGGAAGTAGAGTATGAAGCCATCCTCGGAGAGGGCCTGTTCGATCTTGTCTTTCCAGGTGGCCCGGGCACTCATCTGTTCCCGTGCCTGTTCGCTGCTGGAGAAGAGATGCCACTGGTCACGGCCCGACTCTTTGGCCTGATACATGGCGAGATCCGCATTCGAGAGAAGTTCGTTGGCATTGCTACCGTGGTTTGGGTAGGCAACAACACCGATGCTGGCGGAGACCCGATGGCTGTGCCCCTTCAGCGGAATGGTGATCTTCTTCAGCTCGCTGAGAATTTTGTCCGCATAGCGAGTGGCGGCCGGTATATCGGCTTCCGGTATGACAATCGCGAACTCATCCCCCCCCAGTCGGGCGATGAGGTCGGTTGAGCGGGTGATCTCACGCAGTTTACGGGCTACGATCTGCAACATGGCGTCACCGGTGTGGTGTCCGCTGGAGTCGTTGATGTACTTGAACTGATCCAGATCGAAAAACAGCAATGCGCTGGAGTGGTTGTAACGCTCTGCCAGCGTGATGATCTTTTCAAACTCTGTCTGGAAGTAACGCCGGTTGTTGAGTTCGGTGAGCGGATCGTGATTGGCCAGCCAGGCCAACCGCTGTTCCGCCAGTTCCCGGTCGGTGATATCGAGCCCGATTGAGAGCACGACCGGTATGCCGGCAACCGGTTTTTCGATCAGATTGGAGTGAACCCAGGATATGGTTTTATTCTGCCCATCCGATGAGAAGGCTGAAGCGTCATGCTGGTAGACATGGATCATACCCTGCCTCAATCCATTCATTACCGGCAACATCTCATCGGCGACCTCGGCATTCATGTAGAGGTCGCTGAAGTAGCCGCTAGCCCGTCGATAATCATTGATACCAATAAATTTACACCCTTCGGTATTCATCGTCAGAATCGCGCCATCCATATCCTGAGTGAGGATGATCACCTGTGCACTGTTCATGATGGTGCTGAGGAAATCCCGCTCCCGCGCCAGCTCTTCGCTGCGTTTGATCAGGCTGTTGGTATTGTGGGCGATCTCTTCGTTGAGACTCTCCAGCGTATAGGTCAATTCAATGGCGGAGTCACTGGCGATGTCGATCTCATCCTGATACCAGTCGTGGTGTTTCAGACTGAGTGTTTGGCGGACCTGATCGAAGGCGTTTTTTGCCAGCAGAGGCAGGCTGTCTGAGATCATCAGCAGACGTTTCATCGGATTCCAGAGTACGGCCGCCAGCATCAGTTCCGAGAGAATGAAGCCGAGGATGCCGATCAATACCGACTGGGTGGTTGCCTGACGGATCTGCCGTACCACCGGTGTGATATTACTCACCAGAATGAAATCCGCTGAAAGCACCGAGGCATCACTGCTGGCCGGAACCAGATTGAAGGTGTAATCCCTGCCGTTGTAGCTGGCTGTGTGTCCCTCATCGATCAGGGTTTTCAGATCAACTTTTTCAGCCGTATCCTGGAACAGAGGCAAAAGTTTTTTCAGGTTGCTTGAGGCGCTGATGTGACGCTGCCAATTACCTAAAAAACGGGAGTGGTGGGCAAATTGGGAGGGCTGATCGAGATGGCTGATGACCGCAATATCGGTCTTTGCCAGCTCATTGAATTCAATAATCAGGTCGGCGATGGATCGTCCCACCAGGATGACTCCGGCGTGCTCACCCTTATACAACAGAGGCGTGGCCACGTACTGGCTGCAGCGGATATTACATTGCAGCATAGTCATGGGCGTTTCCAGCCTGTTGACCGAGTTGACCAGTTCAGTGAAGGGGGCGCCGAGACTGCCGGTCTGCCAATTAAACTCTAATACATTTTCATTACTGTAGTAGGCCGCCTCTTCAAGCCCCCACTCCATCTCCAGGGTGACTGCGCTGTGCAGGAAGAAGGTCTGCAGTTTTTCACTCAGTGGAATATTCGTGTCCTGGCTGGCCGCTTCTGCCAGGGAGGGAATCATCAGCGCAATCTGTTCCAGACGAAAGAAACTGGTATCCAGTAACGACTTGACCTGCCTGTTCTGCTGTTCATGAATCTGCTGTTGATAGGTCTCGAACAACTTCAGTTGCTGCAGATAACCCATGCCAGCCAGGCCGGCATTCATGATCAGCACCACCAGACTGAACAGCAGCATGACCTTCCACTTCAGACTGAGGAAGTAGGGCTGTTTCTCTGCCTGGTGTTCTTCTATTATGCCATTCAGATTCTGTTGCGGCATCGATTTGCTCAAAAACTGTAGGAGACGAGCAATGAGAAGAGGTTCCAGTTACGTGACCGCTCATTCGGTGGTGGATTTTCCAGGTTGGAGAGAAAAATCGTGCCATCCACCTGACTGAATTCACTCCGAACGATCAATCCTTCCGTTACCTCCCAGAGTAGACCCAGAGTGGAGACCCTGCTATAGAAATTGTGCGCTTCCAATCCCAGACGCTGAGCTGTCTTTTTACCTCGTTTGTCCTCCTTGTCGTAGTGGCTCTCCTCATATCGGGCAAACAGTTCCAGATCATCCCATAGACGATAGGTGCCTTGCAGGTAGTAGCCATCCAGGGTTGTATCACCGGCATCCATCACTCCGCCGAAACCGGAGTAGTTAAGTGGCTCCTGCATATACTCTAAGGTCAGACTCCAGCTGCCGCTGTTGTATTGTGCCGAAAGGACTCGGTAATCGATCTCTATCTCACCATCCGGCAACATACTGGTCTCGGCATCGAGGGTTAACTGGGCGCTGCTGTAGGCAAGATTGAAGCGCCCTCCATCCCACTCGTAGAGTAGACGGCCACCCAAGGTCAGCCCATCCTGTTCCATTTCTGGATCGACCAGTGGGTTGAGGTAAGACTTTTCAACATTTTCATCGATTGGGGTTTTTCCTCCAATCAAACGGATGGAAAAACGGTGCTCATCGACTTGCATATCGCCAAACAGCTGAGCGCCATCATTCGAAAGCACCATGTTTCTCACCCGGTCCCAGTAGATCGCTTGGGGCATGAAGATGCCGGGACGGGTTGCTGCCACATCCCGGGTGTCGTTGTAGAGACCGAAAGGGTTCTTGTAACGACCTACGATGATGCCAACGCGATTGGCATCCGCTGTGTAGATCGTGGAGTCGAGTTGTGCATAATCGAGGTCCAGGGAACCGTCGTACATCTCTCCCGCGCGGCGGGAGAGGAGTTGGACTGATGCCATGGTGCTCGGTGTGAACCGATAGGAGCTGTTGATCCCCAGCTCCCGGAAATCCCAGCTGCCATCCTGGCTGTCACCGAAAAAGCTGTTCTCAGTTGTCTTCACGTAGGCCTGGGTCAGGAAGCCATGCACCTGCAGAGCCCCGTCCAACTGGTCGAGTTGAGACGCTGATAAACCATTGACAGATAACAGCAGTAGCGCCAGCAGCCTCATGGCCCAGCACTTATTCAACGGAGAGCTTCCGTACACGCTCATTGATATAGTCCTCGGTAAGATAGCCGATAGCGCCGGGTGTATTTTCAATCTGTTCCAGCATCTCTGATTCAGTATTGACCTTCATGGGGGCCTGTCCCATTCCGGAGTAGATCTGCCGATTCCAGGCGCGACGCAACTGGTGGGGAAAAACCCCAAGTACATGTTTACTGAAGTCGGCGTGTTGTGAAGTTTTATCCCCCATAACGAAGACGCGTATCGGCTTGCCATTCGGCCACTGGGTCATACGCATACTAAAAATGGAACGCAGGGTATTGCGGGAAAGACTCTCGTAATCGATGTCCCGATTGATCACCAGATCGACGGAATTTGCTGAACTTGATAGGCAGAGCAGCAAACCGACTGCAAATGCGCGATAGTTGGTTGTCATTTTTTTAAGGGCAGTTCCTTGCAGATGCTATTCCGTGTCGGCATTCTCCATCAGTAACTTTAGTCCATATTTAGTTTGTGGTTTTTAAACGGCTTATGAAACTGTCGCTCGATTACGGGTTTTAGGAAGCGCAGTTCTAAGCCATCCCATCCGATGTCCAAGATGTGCGTCGATCCCTTAACTCCCCTTGTATAGACTGACAGCTTCGGTCTCTATTGTAGGCAAGGTTTTAACTACTGCCATATTTCTGCCGCATTTCGCCACTCATTCGCCACCATTTTGCACCATGCAGGCCATTTCTCTGGCGTGTAATTACTCCCGCAAAGCAAAGAATTCCGGCGCCGGCACGGAGTGCCAATAAACACCATGGAGGGTGCGCTGGTTCAACATCCAGGAGTTAGCAAAATGAAAAAACATCTTATCATCGTATCCCTTGCCGGTCTGCTGTTGCAGACGCCTGCGTTTGCCCAGGAGCAAGTTGAAGCGGCACCAAAAGAGGGCTTCTACGGTTCGTTGCTCGGTATGCTGGCCGGTGGCCTGCTGGGCGGACCGCCGGGTGCGGTTCTCGGTTTTACCAGTGGTGCGGTAATCGGCGATCTACATGCCGAGAATGAAAAGTTGGAGTTGGCCGCGAAAGCCCCGCCAAAATCCCAGTCTGAGTCGGATTTCCTTCTCGCTCAGGCCCATGCCCATCAGCAGCAGTTCGAGCAACAGCAGCAGGATGGCTCGCTGCTGGCACTGCAGGAGGGATTCAGTTTCTGTCTGGGATTTCGTACCGGCAGCAGTCGGATTGAACCGAAGATGGTCGAGCAGCTGAACTCCCTGGCGGAGATGCTCAAAGCCTTTCCCCAGTTTCAGCTGCTGGTCGAAGCCGGGGCCGACCAGCGAGGTACAGAGGCGTTCAATCATCAGCTGAGCCGTCAGCGCGCTGAAGCAGTGGCAACCATGCTGATCGATGCAGGTCTCTCATCAGAACGCATCAAACTGCGTTATCAGGGGGAGTCGGCAGCCATCTACCCGCTGACCGATGTGGAAGGACTCGCCTTTGACCGTATGGTGCAGCTCACCCTGCTGCATGGTGATGCCTCATGAAAGGCAGGCTTCAGCCGATCAGCGAAGCCTTTGTCTACGGCTCGCCGGAACAGATCCTCAGCTTCAGCTATCGCCGGGTTGCAGCTGCTCCCCGGCGGGCCGTGAAGGGGAAAAAAGTGCAACTGGGAGGTCGCAATGGGTGTAAGCACAGAAACTGATTTTAAAGCACCAAACAAGGTTCAATTCAGCCGGGCCTTTATCGTCGATATGCTGTTTACCCTGCTGGCAGCGGTGATGACCGGACTGTCCGCTGGCGTGTTGCTGATCCTGCTGGTATTCGGCTGGAGTAGTGCACAGGCGGATCCAGCCGGTGAAACCGCAGCGGGGCTGCAGCTGATGAGCCTGGATGGTCGTCAGATCGAGATGGCGCCACTGCTCAACACCCGAGTCGAGATCGATGTGGCCGGTATGCTGGCCTGGGTGAAAGTGGAGCAGGTCTTTACCAATCCCAGCCAGCTCTGGATGGAGGGTAACTACCAGTTTCCTCTGGCCGAAGGGAGTGCTGTGGAACGGATGAGGATGCAGATCGGCAAGCGGCACATTGAAGGGGTGATCGAGGAGAAGGCGGCGGCCAAACGGATCTTCAGGCAGGCCAGAGAGGCGGGCAAAAAGGCCAGTCTGCTGTCTCAGCAGAGGCCTAATATTTTTACCCTTTCGGCAACCAATATTGCACCAGGTGAGCAGGTGCGGGTAACGATCGAATTTCAGCAGACCGTGCATTACTCCGGAGAGGAGTTTGAACTGCGCTTCCCTATGGTGGTTGCACCCCGCTATATCCCGAAGCAGTTGTCGCTGGATGAGGCAGCTTCCCTATCACCACCGGTGATTGCTGAAGGCGCCGGCCTGATCAATCCCCTGGCGATGGAGGTTCGGATCGATGCCGGTATGCCACTGTCACAGGTGGTCAGCCGCTATCACCGGATGGTGGAAGAGCGGAAAGAGCCGGGCGTGGTCCATCTTCGATTGGCGGACGGTGAGGTGCAGGCAGATCGGGATATTGTCATCAACTGGCGACCTAAGATCGGTGCAGAGCCGGAACTGGCCCTGTTTCGCGAACAGTGGCAGGGTCAGGACTACGCCCTGCTGATGCTGATGCCACCGGCGTCAGCAACAGCAGCGGAAGCGCTCTCCAGGGAGCTGGTGTTCATTATCGATCGTTCCGGATCGATGAGCGGTCCTTCCATGGCGCAGGCCAAAGCCGCCCTGAGACTGGCGGTCAGCCGTCTGCAGCCGGATGACCGGTTCAATCTGATCGCCTTCAACAATCGCAGTCAATCCCTGTTCTCCAATCCCCAGTCCGCAACCGACACCAATCAGCAGCGGGCGTTGGCTTTTATCGATCGGCTGCGAGCCGATGGAGGAACCGAGATGATGCCGGCCCTTGAGCTGGCGCTGAACCAGCAGGCCCAGATGGAGCGCTTGCGCCAGATTGTCTTTCTCACCGATGGCAGTGTGGGCAATGAGCCGCAACTGTTCTCCCTGATCCAGGACAAGCTGGGCGATAGCCGGCTCTTCACGGTCGGTATCGGATCCGCGCCGAACAGCCACTTCATGCAACGCGCCGCCGATTTTGGCCGTGGATCGTTCAGCTACATTGGGGAAATTTCCGAGGTCTCAAGCACCATGCAGGCACTTTTTACGAAGCTTGAGCACCCCAGCATGAGAGATATTCGGCTCGACTGGCAGGGCCGGGGAGAGTTGGATGTAGAGCCGGGGCGCCTACCCGACCTCTATCTTGGCGAACCTCTGCTACTGGCCCTTAAAGGGAGCGACCTCGATGGTCAGCTGCAGGTCGTGGGTGAGCGGGATGGTGTGGCCTGGAGACGACTGGTCGATCTTGGCCAGGGTGAGACTCAGCGTCCAGGAGTTCATGCCCTGTGGGCCAGGGAACGGATCAGATCGATCATGGCCTCGACCACCACGACCACGCCTCAACAGCGGCGTGAAGCGGTCCTGAAAATCGCCTTGGAGCATCAACTGATCTCACCCTATACCAGCCTGGTGGCCGTTGAGAAGACCCCGGTGCGTCCTCAGAACGAGTCACTTCACAGTGGCGATCTACCGGTCAGTCTGCCCGCCGGCTGGTCTGCGCAGGCGGTATTTGGTCGCCTGCCCAGGACGGCTACCGGTGCACCGCTCAATCTGTTGCTCGGTATCGGTCTGTTGGGCCTGGCCTGGATAACCCTGCGTTTCGCTTCGAGGATTACTGGCCGATGGGTTTGAGAGTGGCTCAGGCAATGGCCTTGCTGATGGCGCTATTTGGCTGCGGTATGGTGGTAAACGGGCTCTGGATCGAAGCCAAGGCCTGGCTCGCCGAGGGGTTGATCGATCTTGCCTGGCAGCGGACGCTGAACGGTCAGCGGCAGGTGACCCCCTGGCCCTGGGCCGATACCTGGCCGGTAGCCCGGCTCGAATCACCCCGCCTTGGGGTGAGTCGTCTGGTGCTGAGTGGCGACAGTGGCTCAACGCTGGCCTTTGGTCCGGGCTGGGCGGAACAGAGTACCCTGCCCGGTGGAGTGGGGCGCAGTTTTGTCTCCGGCCATCGTGATACCCATTTTCGTTTTCTCGAAGATCTGCAGATCGGTGATATTCTCAAGCTTCAGGGAGGTGATGGCAGAGAGATGGATTATCGGGTGGTTGAGCGCCTGGTGGTGGATCAGCGGGCCGGTTGGCAGATCCCCCTGACTGGCCCTCAGGAGCTGTTGCTGATCACTTGCTTCCCGTTTGATGCCCTGATGCCTGGAGGGCCTCTTCGCTACATTGTGCGTGCTGAAATCACCGGTTAAATCCACATTTGTGAGCGTTTCAGGTTAGAATCAAGTATCCGTCACCATCGGGTCGGCTATCCGCTCCGATGGTGTCGCACTGGAATCGTCAAATAGTTAAAAAACCGTCGATGAAGCCGATCCGAATCTTCCGCCATATGGTCTGTAAACCTCCGGGCTATCTGGGGGACTATCTGCAGCAACGATCCATACCCTGGGAGTTGGTTTGTGTGGATGAGGCCAATCCGGTCCCCCAGAGCACGGATGATGTCTCCGCACTGGTCTTTATGGGGGCGGGTGTGAGTGTCAATGACCAGCTCTCCTGGATGGAGGGGGAGCTGGCACTGATCCGCAAGGCGATTGAACAGGATCTGCCGATCCTGGGGATCTGTTTCGGCGCCCAGATGATCAGTCGGGCGCTGGGTGGTGAGGTGACCCGGGGTGACGACATGGAGATCGGTTGGCATCCGGTGCGGGGGATTCCGCAGCATGACAAGGCGGGCTGGCTGCAGGGCTTGCCGGAGCAGTTCATGGCCTTTCACTGGCATGCGGATACCTTCACTTTACCTGCCGGCAGCCGATGGATCATGGAGAGTGACTGCTACCCCCACCAGGGATTTGCCTTGGGGGATCATCTGGGCCTGCAGTTTCATCTGGAGATGACACAGCCGATGATCAGGAACTGGATTGAACGATATGGCAGCGATCTGGAGACTCACACGACCTGTCGCCAATCTGTCGAGACTATCTTGAAGAATCTGGATCTGCAGATTGACCGGCTGCATGAGATCTCCGCTATTATCTACGGTAACTGGCTGAACAGAGTGCTATGCAGGGTATGAGGTTTTGGATTCTACTACTGGTTTCTGGCTGGGCACTGGCTGCCCAGGCCTCTTCCAATGCGCCACTTGAGGCTGTCATGGAGCGGTTGGATGGGGATGCCGGGCAGCGTATCGCCGCCCGTTTCGAACAGGTCGGTGTCGATTTTCCGCCCCAGCGGGTGCAGCTGATCGCATTGAAAGAGAGCCGCCGTCTGGAGCTGTGGGCCTATTCACAACAGCGTTGGTGGTTCATCCACGACTACGCGATCTTTGCCGCCAGCGGTGAGGCTGGACCCAAGCTGCGGGAGGGTGACAAACAGGTGCCGGAAGGTTTTTATCGCATCGTCGGCCTCAACCCCAACAGCCATTTTCATCTGTCGATGAGGCTCAACTACCCAAACGCCTTCGATTGGGTGCAGGCGGGTCGTGAGGATCGTCATAAACCCGGCTCGAACATCTATATCCACGGTAGTGCCTGGTCGGCCGGTTGCCTGGCCATCGGCAATCACTACATCGAGGAACTTTTCTACCTGGTGGCCAGGCTGGGTGTGGAGAAGGCCGCTGTGCTGATCGTCCCCTATGATTTCCGCAGCCGGGCAATCACGGCGACAGAAGAGCCTGCCTGGCTGGATGATCTCTACGGCTATCTGAAATTGCGCCTGGCTAAGTTTCCGTTGTCAGAGAAGCGGTTAGGCTGTGGTTTGGGTTGCACCAGGATTGGCTATGGAGCGCAATTGGCACCAAATTGAGCCTACCCGGCGTTTGTTGTAAAACTCACCTCAGGCAGGCTCACTGCGTGTGACGTTGAACGGGCTGACTAGCCGCGCTGCAGACTACTTCAAATTCGCCAGATAGGTCGCCACAGCCTCCATGTCCTGGTCATTCAGGCGGATGGCAACGCCAGTCATCCAGACATTGGTCCGTTTGCCGGTACGATCCCGGAACTCTTTCAGCATCTTCACCACATAGTCGTAGCGCTGACCAGCCAATCGGGCATAGCCCTCCTGACCCCGGCCATTATCCCCATGACACTCCACACAGACCTCTTTGTAGATCCGCTGGCCTTCCTGCATCAACTCCGGTTTACCACCGCCGGAGAGTCTCATATCCATCTCTGCATAGTAGATGGCAATTTTGATCTTATCCTCAAGGGTGAAGGTTTTGGCCAGATTGCTCATCAGATAGTCGTTGCGACGACCATCGCCGAAGCGTTGAAACTGATCAACGATATAGACTGGATTCTGACCTGCCAGATTGGGCGTCAAAGGTTGTGTGGCCATACCGTCATCGCCATGGCAGGTATTGCACAATACCGTCCTGTTGCGGCCCTCTTTGGCCATACGCTTCTTCATTTTTTCATTGTTGGCAATCTCGGCAATGCGCTTTTCGAGCATGTTTCTCAGCTGCATCGCCTGATCGGAATCCACCTCTGCGATCACTGCCTGTTGCGCCGACAACAGCAGAAACAGAAGGGGGATAGAGAGTAATGGCTTAAAATAGCTAGACATCGCTTGCATACTTATTCCTAACGCTGTTCAGTGTCCATGTCAGTATTTAGCGACCGTCGTTTTTGAGACTTGATTCACGAAATTGAATTTTAGGCATTAATTGCCTGAAATCATCGATTTAATTCAATTTTGCAAAGCCATAAACGGGAACTGCCGGGCTTTTTTGCCTGTCGGCTAGGGTATCATGCCGCCTGGAACGCGTGCACAGTGGAAAACCTTCCAGCCGCGACTGATTGACTGATAGTACCGGAAACCTGATTCAGCATGGCGAAGCCCCGTAAAAAATCCGTTCGTAAACAGCGCAAGCCGAAACGGGGTGTTTCATGGCGGCGTTGGCTGTGGCTGATGGTGATCACCCTGATGCTGGCCATGTTGTTGTACACCCTCTACCTGGATCGGGTGGTTCAGGCCCGCTTTGAGGGGCAGCGCTGGTCTCTACCAGCCAAAGTCTACGGTCGTTCACTCGATCTCTATCCCGGCGCACCGGTGACCCTGAACCACCTGGAGCAGACCCTGTTGGGACTGGGGTACCGTCAGGCCAAACACCCGGATCGGCCCGGTGAATACTCCAGCTACCGGGGTCGGGTGCTGCTGCGTACCCGGGCATTTCGCTTTCCCGATATCGATCGCCCCAGCGACTATCTGGAGGTCACTTTGGGCAGCCAGGGGGTTAGGTCCCTGAAACGGGCATCGAGCGGTGAACCAGTTGGCCACTATCGCATCGAACCCAGGCTGATCGGCAGTCTCAGGTCCGCCCATGGTGAGGATCGTATCCTGATGAGCCGGGATGAGCTCCCTGAACGGTTGGTTGCTGCCCTGATCGCTGTGGAGGATCGGAATTTTTATCACCACTTCGGTGTCGATCCGATCGCGATCGCTAGAGCTCTGTGGGCCAATCTGAGAGCCAAACGTGTGGTGCAGGGGGGGAGTACCCTGACCCAGCAACTGGTCAAAAACTTTTTTCTCAACCCGGAGCGGAGTCTGTGGCGTAAATTCAATGAGGCGCTGATGGCGGTGATTCTCGATTGGCGCTACAGCAAGGATGAGATTCTGCAGGCCTATTCTAATGAGATCTATCTGGGGCAGCAGGGTGGTCGCGCAATCCACGGTTTTGCGCTGGCCAGCCGTTTCTATTTCAACCGTCCGCTCGAGGAGCTCGATCTGCCTCGTGTGGCGATGCTGGTGACGCTGGTGCGTGGACCCTCGGCCTACGATCCCAGGCGTCACCCGAAACAGGCCAAACAGCGCCGCCATCTGGTGCTTCAGCTGATGCGTGATCAGGGGGTGATCGATGCCCAGCAGGCGGCCAAGGCTCAACAGGCTCCTTTGGGTGTTGAGCAGGGTAGTCTGCACAGTTCCGGCAGCCCGGCGTTCATGGATCTGGTGAAGCGCCAATTGCGTCGGGACTACAAAGAGGCGGATCTGAATGCGGGTGGCTTAAGGGTCTTTTCAACCCTCGACCCCTGGCTTCAGGAGCGCGCGGAACTGGCTTTGTCAAAACAGCTCAAAGCGCTGGAAAAGGCACGGGGGATAGCCGCAGGCAGTCTGCAGGGTGCCGTTACCCTGGCCGATGTGGAGACGGGTGAAGTGACGGCACTGGTCGGTGATCGAAACCCCCGCTACGCAGGATTCAACCGGGCACTCGATGCGGTACGGCCTGTTGGTTCGCTGATCAAGCCAGCGATCTATCTCAGTGCCCTGAACCAGCCGGGACGCTATCAGCTGTTTACACCCCTGGAAGACAAGCCGATTCGCATCAAAGGGGCCAATGGTGAGATCTGGGCGCCGGATAATTACGACAATCTGATCCATGAGGATGTCAATCTGCAGCAAGCTTTGGTGGAGTCGCTGAATCTGGCGACGGTCCATTTGGGGCTCACTGTCGGCTTGAAATCGGTGCTCGACAGCCTCTACCAGCTGGGTATCAGACGGCCGATCTCCGCCTATCCCTCCCTGCTGCTGGGTGCGGTCTCACTGTCGCCTCTTGAGATGACCCAGATGTACCAGACGCTGGCAAACGGAGGCTTCAGTGCGACACTGAAGTCGATTCGGGAGGTTACCGACAGCCAGGGCGAACCGCTCTCCCGCTACCCTCTGGAGATCGAGTCCAGAGCCGATAGCAAAGCGGTCTATCTGTTGCGACAGGCGCTCCAGGAGGTTACCCGCAGCGGTACCGGTAAGGCGTTACAATGGTTATTGCCGGCTAACATTGCAGTCGCCGGCAAGACCGGTACCACCGATAAGCTACGCGATAGCTGGTTTGCCGGCTTTGACCGTCGGCGGGTATCGGTGGCCTGGATCGGTCGTGATGACAATGCGCCAACCGGATTGACAGGCTCATCCGGCGCTATGCGGGTCTGGGCAGAACTGATGAACAGTATCGGTATCCAGTCACTGCTCGAGGATCTGCCAAGAGGCGTTGAGATGGTGGCCATAGATCCGGTTTCCGGGCTGCGGGGTGAGGGGTGTCGGGGTGCGGTAGACTATCCTGTTATCAGCGGGTCGATCACACTGGATAACGCGCCCTGTGCCAATAGCCATTCACTCATGGATGACGGGGTGGAGTGGTTGCAGGGTTTGTTCAGATAGTCTTAGCACCTGTTAACAGGCCCTAACCTGAATGGCACTTAACTTAAGCACTAATACTCATTGCATCTCGTTTTATCAGAGGGTTTTGGTGGGGCATGGCCCCACCCTACACCATGAATTCAACAGTAGGGTGGGGCCATGCCCCACCAAATAACGCTTAAGTAAGCCCCATTCGGCCCTAGCCTGTGTGTTGGCCCGGTCGTATAGTTTACTGTATTACATTTTACAAACGGCCACCCTTGGATTTTATTCTGTTGATGGATTGAGTGATGCGAAATGCGAAAGCAGTGGAAGATAGGCTACAATCCCGCCTGGACCTCAATCTCAATTCCGGGAGTTAAGGCTTGAGCGTATACGAAGCCGACAAGTTGATCAGTCAGGCCAGGGTACTGGCTGCCGAGTATCGGCGTACCATGGGTAAGCCGCTGCCTGGCATCAGTAATGAAATTGCCGAATTCGATGCGATCAAATTATTGCAGCTGGAGCCCAACAACACGCCAGAGGGGGGCTTTAACGCCATTGATCCTGAGCGTGACGGTAAACGCATCCAGATAAAATCCCGTACCATTTTCGATGAGAGCAAATCGGGACAGCGCATTGGTCAGCTGAAGCTGGAGAAGAGCTGGGACAGTGTGGTGCTGGTCCTCATGGATGAAGATTATGAACCCTATGAGATCTATGAAGCGGAACGGGAAGAGATTCTCGAATATATCGAGGAGAGCAGTAGCAACCGGGCCAAACGGGGGGCGATGTCAGTGGCCCGATTCAAAATCATTGGAAGACTCGCCTGGACCAGAGAGAGTGGTCTTGAAGAGGAAGTCTGGGATAACCAGTCAGATTGAGTTTTCTCACCCGATAGGTCGACACATTTTATCGCAGTACCCAGCTTTTCAATCCAATGCATCCTCCAGTCACTGAATCATGAAAGAGATTGCCGAGATCTTCGCTCCTGAAGGCTGGCTTGCCAGTCGTATCGAGGGTTTCTCCTATCGGCCGCAGCAGCAGGAGATGGCACAGCAGGTTGCTGAGATCATGCAACAGGGTGGTGTGCTGATCTGTGAAGCGGGAACCGGGACCGGCAAGACCTTCGCCTATCTGGTGCCGGCACTGATGTCCGGGCGCAAGGTGGTCATCTCCACCGGCACAAAAAATCTTCAGGATCAGCTCTATCACCGCGACCTGCCAAAGGTGCGTCAGAGCCTCTCCAGTCCGGTCAGTACGGCACTGCTGAAAGGACGCTCCAATTATCTCTGTATCCATCGACTGGAAAACACCCTGGTGGAAGAGATACGTCTGACCAAACAACAACTCGGACAGTTGCAGGAGATCCGCGAATGGTCCACCGCAACCAAAAGCGGTGATATCGGCGACATGTCGGAGATTCCGGAGGATGCCTCGATCTGGCCGGTGGTCACCTCCACCACGGACAACTGTCTGGGACAGGAGTGCAGCGCCTACAGCAAATGCTACCTGGTAGAGGCAAGAAAACGGGCCCAGGAGGCGGATCTGGTAGTCATCAATCACCACCTTCTGTGTGCAGACCTGGCGCTCAAAGAGGAGGGCTTTGGTGAACTGCTGCCCAGCGCCGACTGTTTTATTCTTGATGAGGCCCATCAGCTGCCGGAGGTGGCCGGCAACTTTTTCGGCGTCACCCTCAGTGGTCGTCAGCTGAATGAGCTGGCCAAGGATTGCATCACCGAGTATCACAAGGAGGCCAAGGATACCCCGCAACTGATGGATCGTGCAGAGGCGCTGAAGCGGGCATCCCAGAATCTGCGGCTGGCTTTCGGTCTGGAGGTGCGACGTGGCGCCTGGTCCGATCTCTCAGACAATCCATCGGTCAATGTGCAGTTGGAAAATCTACAGCAGGCGCTGGATGATCTGCTTGAAGCACTGACTGCCATCGAAGGTCGGGGTAAGGGGCTGGACAGTATCAAGGAGCGTTGTGAAGTTCAGATCCAGCGGTTACAGGGGCTGTTGGATGATCAGGCCGAGGAGTCGATCCGCTGGTATGAGACCCAGCGCCAGAGCTTTCGCTTGAATCGCACCCCATTGGATATCGCGAATATCTTTCGTGGTGTGATGAAGGCTCACCATGCCGCATGGATCTTTACCTCGGCGACCCTGGCGGTTGGTGACAGCTTTGATCACTTCGCCAACCAGCTGGGTCTGCAGGAGGCGAAGACCCACTGTTGGGACAGTCCCTTCGACTACCCAAGGCAGGCTGTCTGGTATGTCCCGCAGGGTCTGCCGGAGCCTTCGGATGCGAACTTCAACCGGACCGTCTCGGATCTCTCTCTGCCGATCCTCGAAGCGAGTAACGGACGGGCCTTTCTGCTCTATACCAGCCACCGGGCTCTGCAGGAGGCGGCGGAGTATCTGCAGGATAAACTCGACTATCCGATGCTGGTGCAGGGTACGGCCCCACGCACCGAGCTGGTGGAGCAGTTTCGTGAACTGGGGAATGCGGTGTTGTTGGGGACATCCAGTTTCTGGGAAGGGATCGATGTGCGTGGTGAGGCACTCTCTTGTGTCATTATCGACAAGCTGCCCTTCGCCTCTCCCGGCGATCCGGTATTGCAGGCCCGCATCGATGCGCTGCGCCAGCAGGGTGGTAATCCTTTCATGACCTTTCAACTGCCCCAGGCGGCAATTGCCCTGAAGCAGGGAGCGGGTCGTCTGATCCGGGATGAGACTGATCGTGGGGTGCTGGTGATCTGTGATCCGAGATTGCTGAACAAGCCCTACGGTAAAGTCTTCATCCGCAGTCTGCCGCCGATGACCAAGACCCGGGATCTGAGTGTTGTGCAGCGGTTTTTCTCATTGATGGGGGTACTGCAAAAACAGGCAGAGTAATGATTAGATCACCGGGTTAACAAGCACTGGTAAACGTCGACCACGATCAGTTGTCTATAAGTTCAATCCACATTGATCGATGATCATGAAGCTGCTCGATGACAAATTTCTGCTGTTACTGGCCGCCCTACTGGGTATAACGTTGGCCGCCTTTCTGTACGGGATTTTTCCCTATCCCTTTGGGCTGATAGTTCTGTCGATAATGATCTTTGCCAGGTTACTGTCTCTGCGGGGCTGAGAGCTCATCCGCTTCAATTCGTACCGTGACTATTGCGCATCAGTAGATCCATTCTTTGCAACAGTTGCTGTTTCTTGTCACGTATCTTCGCCAGGCCATCTGTCAGATCCTCTTCGTTACCCTGTTGTTTCTGTTGATAGAGCTGCTTCGCCTGCTCATGCATCTGCTGATGCAGGGCGACAATCTGCTGATAGGCCGTAAGATGGTCATAGCGTTGTCCGTCACTGTAGAGCCAGTCGCCGAAGCGGCATTGGTGATGATCCAGTTCCGGAAACTCAATCTCCTCACTACGCAGGGCCTCCTCCAGTGTGTTGATCCAGGCGCGGTGCTCGCTGGCTGCAAACAGTAGCGACAGGTCATCGCGACTCAATCTTTGCTGATGCTGCCAGGTTTCGAAGGGACGCCACTCTTTAACCCAAGCGGGAAACTCAGCTGCCGGCATAGGTTTGGCAATTCCATAACCCTGAGCGTGATCACATCCCAGTTTGAGCAGCAGCTCTCCATGTTCAGGGGTTTCCACGCCTTCGGCAATGACGTTGCGACGAAACGCTGTGGCCATGCCAAGAATGCCCTCCAGAATCGCCAGATCATCCGGATCGATCAGCATATCCCGCACAAACGACCGGTCGATCTTGATGGTGGTGGCGGGCAGGTGCTTCAGATAGGAGAGTGAGGAGTAGCCGGTACCAAAATCATCGAGCGCGAAACTGACGCCGAATTCGAGACACTCATGTATGATCTTGGAAACATGATTCATGTCGTCCAGTGCACTGGTTTCAAGTATTTCAAGCTGTAAGCGATCGGATGCGATTGCGGGATAGCGCTGCACGATCTTTTTCAGTTGATCAACAAAGTCAGTTCTCTGCAGCTGTCTGGCACCGATATTGACGCTGACAGAAGTCTTCAATCCAAGGTCATCCCATTGGCTTAGCTGGGCAAGTGCATTTTCCAAAACCCACTCGCCCATCTCTACGGCGATATCATGATCCTCAATGACCGGTAGAAAACTGATCGGCATCAGTAGCCCCTGTTGCGGGTGCTGCCAGCGTATCAGTGCTTCCACACCAATCACCTGACCGCTCCTCATACTGACCTTCGGTTGGTAGTAGAGCTCGAACTCATTGTCGAACAGACCTTCTCTTATCCGCTGCAGGTCCTCCTTCTTGCCTCTCAGGCTCCTGTCATACTCAGTATCAAAGAAGCTGTAGCGGTTCTTACCCGCCAGTTTTGCCTGATACATGGCCTGGTCCGCCTGTCGTAACAGCTGATCCCCACCCACCTCTTCATCCTGGGGGTAGAGGGTTACTCCGATGCTGGCACTGACTTGTATCAGCTGGTTCTGTTGCTGGATTGGCCGGATGGCGGCTTCCATCAGACGGCGCAACATGGGATAGCAGGCTTCCCGGCTTTCGATATCACTGAGTACGGCGACAAACTCATCACCGCCGAATCTGGCGATGGTGTCCCCTTGCCGCAGAGCGCTCTCGAACCGCTTCGACATGCCGATCAGTACCAGGTCGCCCACATCATGCCCGTATCGGTCATTGATCTCCTTGAATCCATCCAGGTCGATATAGATCACGGCCAGTCTTTGTTCCCGGCGTTTCTCCTGATGCATCGCCTGGGTCAGACGGTCACTCAACAGCGCTCGGTTTGGTAGTCCGGTCAGCAGATCGTGGTTGGCGTGGTGTTCCAGTTGCAGCTGGTGCTCTTTCTGCAGGGTGATGTCGGTACAGACGCCGACCCAACGATAGGGTTTGTTATCTTGGTCGAGTAACGGCAGGGCATGATCCTTCCAATAGCGATAGCTGCCATCGGCATGTCGAATACGGTACTCGTACCTGATCTCCTTGGTCGAGTTGCGGTGTAACTCGACACTGTTCCGCATCAGCTGCAGATCCTGCGGGTGGATCAGTTGCAGCCAGCTTTGGATGTCGTCAGTCAAAAAGCCTTTTTTGTATCCAAGAATCTGATCCACATCCCCATACCACTTCAGTTCATCAGTCTCGACATTCCACTCATAAATCAGATCGAAGGCTGCTTGACCCGCAATCCTGAAGCGCTGTTCACTCTCCTTCAAGGCATCTTCAGCCCGTTTCTGCTCAGTAATGTCCAGTGAGATGCCGCAGAGCGCGTAGGTGGTGCCGTCATCATGCCTGAGCGGCAGTTTGGTAGATTGATAGACTGCGGTCTGACCGGTTTGTGGTACGGTGTTGGTTTCAACGGCGCGTACCGCCTCACCCTGCCGTAAAACCTTTTTGTCATTGATGCGTATGGCTGAGGCGCTAGACTCATCAAAGAACTTCTCATCGCCGTAGCCGATAATCTCATCCATCTCGGCATGCCAGAGGTCACGCACCTGCCGATTGGCAAACAGATAGTTACCATCCATGTCTTTGAGATAGATGAAGGCGTCCACATTGTCGAGTATCGTGCGCATCTCCTGTTCGCTTTTGATCAGCTGCTCACGGACTCTTTCGATATCTGTCAGGTCCCGGGCGATTGCGATCAGGTATTTGACGCTGTCCTGTACGACCAGCTGGGCATTGACCTCCATCGGGATCAGCTCACCGTTTTGATGTCGGTAGTTGCTCTCATAGACAGAGGTTTTAGTCGCTTCAAGCTGGTGAATCATTTCATGCCACTGCTTTTTATCATCGATTTTTCCATCAATCTCCCAGACACGCATCTGATGCAGATCTGTGAGACGATAACCGAGACTGCTGTAGGCGGCAGAATTGACATCCAGGAAAGTGCCATCTTCGGCATTGATGATATAGATACCATCATTGGATTGGTCGAGTAGTTTCCGAAAGCGTTCCAGCTTCTGTTCGGCGTTTTTCCTGTCGCTGATGTCTTTGATATATTCGATGATATTGATCACTTGACCTGAATCGTCCTTGACCGGATAGACTGAGAGCTCGAACCATCCTCTCTCTCCATTGTTCAGGGTTACCGGTATAACATCCGTTTTTGGCAAACCGCTGTTGATGACTTGATGGCTTGGGCAACTATCGCAGAGCTCATCCCGGTCACGAAAAATCTGGTAGCATTTGCGGCCTGCCAAAGGCATAAGATGTCTGTAGTGCTCCTCCATCCAGCGATTGGTTCTGATGATATTGAAGTCGGTGTCCAGCACGATGATGCCATCCTGAATGGCATGGAAAACATCCTGCAGAAAAGTTTCACTGTCGCGTAGTGCAAGTTCGGTCTGCTTGCGTTCGGTAATATCCTGGACGATACCGGAAAGCCTTTCCGGATTGCCTTTATCATCCAGTACCCGTTCGGCTTTGCAGTAGAGCCAGAGTTCATGGCTTTCAGGTAGTTGACTCTTGACGCGATACTCTATCTCGTGTTTTTGGCCACTGTCGATGGCATTTCTCAGTGAGTCGGATACCGCTGGCCAATCTTCAGGATTGACGATCGTCGAGAGGAATTCGGGGCCCACCTCCTGCTTCGGATTGAGACCGAGCATGTTGTAGATATCGTCAGACCAGAAGGCCTTGCCTGACTTGATATCTATCTGCCAATAGCCGAGATGGGCTGTCTCCTGCGCCTCTTTGTAGGCGCGACGACTCTCTTTCAGTGCGGTCGCCATATGGTGCTGGTCGGTGTTGTCAAAAATGACACCAGCCAGTTTGATCGGTTTACCCGCTTCGTTCTTTACGACTCTGACCAGGTCCAAAACCCAGATGACATCCCCATTCTGCTTGCGCATTCGATATTCAAATGAGTGATCCCTGCCTGCTTTGGTTTCCGCGGAACAGAATGAGCTGGCAAATTCCTGATCCTCTTCGATCACCATATCGAGCCAGGACTGCATATCGGCCCAATCACTCAGGGGGTATCCCAATATACGTTTCGCATTGGGAGAGACATAGTTGAACAGGCCTGTGCTCAACTCCAACTCCCAGGTGATGGCATTCACGTTCTCCAGCAGGGAGAGATAGATACGGTTCTGCTTGCGGAGTGTGTTTTCAGCCTGTTGCCTTGCGGTACTGTTGCGGAAGACGGCGTGGACGTAGTTTCCATCAGGTTCGTGAATGATGGTTGAAGTCACCTCTCCGATGAGGATTTCACCGCTGCTGGTGATGAATTCGTTTTCGAACTTGATCTCAGTATCCCTGGAAATCATCTTGAATGCCGCCCGGCTTATTTCCACAACATCAGGTTTGTCGGGGTGCAGTTGTGAGATATGCAGCCGGCAGAACTGCTCTGGTGAGTAGCCGAACAGTTTGCAGACTGCGGGATTGACGTCGAGGATCTTTCCCTGCAGATCATGGACGATGATGCCGTCACCCGCCTGCTCGAACAGATTACGGTACTTCTCGTTGCGTTTGTGATCTTTGAGATTGGCTCTGGTGGTATGGAAAAACCAGAGGTAGATGACCAGTCCCAGTAATATCAACAGGACAAGTAGGAGTAGTGTCTGTACCGATGGAAAAGAGAGATCAGTCATTAAATCAGAGCGTTGTACGGTTGAGCCCATGCAAAATGCTGAAATCCATTTCAAAACTGGAAAATTCGCTTATGTTCTAATCATAGCGACTGCAGCAGGGAATTCTGAACGAATGAATATCTTTCTAAATATCAGAATGTTGCGAACTTCTTAATTTAAATTGAGGTTAGCGCTAAGATCGCAACAGGTCCGTTCCAAGATGTATGAATTATAGTCAGGTGCTGATTGAGCGAAGTGGTCATATCAAGCCAGTCATAGGCGCTGGTAGTGATCTGTTCCCTGTATTGTGCAGAGCAGGAGCTCAAGGGTGAGGGTGGTTTTCAAGGGGATAGAAAAAGTAATAGCGCTGCGTGTAAGGACAGACAGGAGTTTGAGCAGCTGGTCCCGGATAAAGCGGTACCTATCTCGCTTACACAGAATCTATCTGATTATCATCACCTCTTCTCAGTCAGGTAAGGGTCCAAAAAATACCCTGGGCGGGGGTCCCCCAGGGTATCAAACGATAAAACAAGGATTACCTTGATTTACTGTATGACTGAATCACATGAGTATTCGGTCTATTCCAGTATCTATTCTTCATATTGCTCAGGTATCCGTACTCATCTTATCGTAATCAGTTGCTCAAAGCGGAACTGTAGCTTCTGTCAATCACAGGAATATGGTGGTCCAGCCAGTTCTTGATAAATACCATAGTTCCATCTTCTATTTCTGCTTCGCCGGCGTGAAACTTTTCCTGAAGATCGGCACAGGTTTGTACCAACTGTTTATGCTCCTCCTTATGGGCATCAAGCCCTTTGTAGCCACGCTCCTCCATTAAACGCTCTTCAGTTTCAAAGTGGACCACAACGTAATCGATCAGGTTGTCCAGTGTGGCGCCAATATCCTGGCGTGCGCCGGTGGAGACCGCATCGTTCAAAGCGTTTACGCGATTGAAAAGCTCCTTATGCTGTGTATCACAAACATCCACTTTGGTGCTGTATTTTTCATCTATCCATTGCATTAAAGCCATGCTTTACTTCCTCTTTTAGGTTATTTCCATATGTTGATTCATTAAATGAACATCTCTGTCATGATTGCCGCTGGCTTCATTTGTGGAATAGTAATAAGAAGCCAACCCTTACCGTCTTTTATAAACAGCAATGCGATTCACTCATGTTAGTTGTTGTTTAGAGTGTCACGACTACAGGCGCTTTGCTGGTCAGTTTATTCAGAGTGACAATAAATGAGTGGTTGCAGTCGCGTTGAGTGAAACTGGGTTGTCCGCGAAATCGCTAAGATTGCGGTAGTGGAATAACGGGAATAGTTAGATTGGGTTTCCATTTTCAATATAACAATCCATGATGTAATCAGTAGGCGATTAAATGAACGATAACTTTTATATTCAATCCGCTATCGCGATGGGAAAGAGATTCTTATATAAAAATCTGCGCATGTAAAGCAGTTAAATTTTACACTGTAGCAAGTTGCTAAGCGGGGCTGAGAATGACTTGTTTTAAACGCCAATATCAATGTAGGAGCGGGCTAGTTTCTGTAGTGCAATGATATAGGCAGCCGTTCGATAATCCTCAATTTCAGGCATCCTTTTTCGAACATCGATAATCTCCTGTAAGGCGAGTCGCATACTGTCATCAAGGCCTGAACGCACCAGATCAAGTTCGTCGGCCCCTCTGGACAGATTGTCGCTGATCCAGTCCGGTACTTTCTCTCCACTGGTATGCTCCAAGGCGGCCAGAATGTGTCGTCCCCGCGATTCATCGAGTCGTCGTTCAATACGACCGAACCGCATGTGACTCAGATTGCGAATCCACTCGAAGTAGGAGACCACGACACCACCTGCATTCACATAGGCGTCCGGCAGGATGGTGATTCCGCGACTGCGAAGGATTCGATCCGCTTCGAAAGTGATTGGGCCGTTTGCCGCTTCCGCAATCAGATTGGTATGGATATTGGGCGCATTGCTCTCGGTGATCGCCGACTCCATGGCGGCCGGTATCAGGATGTCGCACTCATGTTCCAGTACCGAGGCGCCATCTTCGATAAACCGGCCGCCGGCAAAACCTTTCAAACCACCATGGGAACAGCGGTGATAGTAGGCTTCTTCGACATGTATGCCTTCTTCATTGACGATGGCGCCGTCACGTACAATGATACCGATGATCTTTGCACCATCCTCTTCGGATAGGAATTTCGCCGCGTGGTAACCCACATTGCCCAGGCCCTGGATGATGATCCGTTTGCCTTCCAGTTCCCCATCCAGGCCACAGGCACGCAACTCCTCTTTGTGGCGGAAAAACTCCTGCAGGGAGTATTGGACCCCACGACCTGTTGCCTCGGTACGCCCGTTCACGCCCCCGTGGGCGACCGGTTTGCCGGTGACACAGGCGAGCGCATTGATATCTTCCGGGTTCAGATGTTTATAGGTGTCGGCAATCCAGGCCATCTCCCGTTGACCCGTACCCATATCCGGTGCCGGTACATTGGTGGAGGGGCTGAGGAAACCGGCACTTGCCAACTCACGGGCGAATCGCCGGGTGATCAGCTTCAGTTCACTGCGACTGTAGTTTTCCGGATTGATATAGAGACCACCTTTGGAGCCACCAAAAGGTACATCCACAATGGCACACTTATAGGTCATCAGGGCAGCCAGCGCCTCGACCTCCTGCTGATCAACCGATTCTGAATAACGCAATCCCCCCTTGGCCGGTAGCCGATGAATGCTGTGGACCGCACGCCAGCCGGTGAATACCTCCATCTTGCCACGGATCTCCACCGGGAAGCTGACCTGTAACACGGAGGTGCAACTCTTGATGGCATTGGCGATACCCGGCTCCAGATCCATATAGGCAAGGGCTCTGTCCACCATGTGGTCGACACTCTGTCTGAATGTCAGTCCTGTGGTTGGCTCATTCATCGATCGTTCTCCAGTATTTTATTGTTGTAGGGTTCGGCCACCGTCAACCGGGATGATCTGGCCGGTGATATAGGGTGCATCTCGATGCAGGAACAGCAGGGTGTTGACAATATCCGACTCACTGCCCGGGCGTTTCAGTGCAGTACGTTCGAGGATGGTCTGACGCGCGGCTTCACTCAATCCCTGTTCCGGCCAGAGAATCGCCCCCGGGGCGATACCATTGACTCTCACGTCGGGTCCTAATTCCCGCGCCAGCGACTTGATCAGCATGGCGTTGCCTGCCTTGGCCACCGAATAGATCGGATGAGCTTTGAGGGGTCTCAGGGCGTGAATATCGACCAGATTGACAATCGAGCCCTGTTGCTCACGCAACAGTGGCGCTGCCGCCTGAGAGAGAAAGAAGGGGGCTTTCAGGTTGCTGCCGATCAGATCATCCCATTCGACCTCTGTGGCCTCATCCAGCGGTGTTGGGTAGAAACTGGAGGCGTTGTTGACCAACAGATCGAGGCGGTTGTTGATCTGTTTGGTCTGATCGACCAGCTTGCCCAAACTTGCGGTGTCATTCAGGTCGGCCTGGGCCAGCCGTACCGAATCGGGCCGTTGTTGTTCCAGCTGCTGTTTGAGCTTTTCCGCTCCGGTTTTTGAATTTCTGTAGTGCAGCAGAATATTCATACCCTGATGGTGCAGCTCGGTTGCAATGGCGGCACCGATCCGGTGTGCCGCACCGGTGATCAAGGCGGTTTGGCCCGACAGAGAGGAATGACTTTGCGTCATTTGGTGACTCCATGTTTGAATGGTGTCCTCTACTCTAACGGATTCATATAGGTTTCTGAACTATGCCGGACTGTCTCAGCGCTCAAGCAGGAAATTCAACGCGGGCACTACCCATGCCGGATACCAAAGCGCAGGCTGTCAGTGAGCGTCTGATGCGACAGATTGTACGTGCCATAGAGCAATCCGGTGGCGCCATACCTTTTGATAGATTCATGGATATGGCCCTCTATGCACCTGGCCTGGGGTACTATGTGGCAGGTAGCCGAAAATTCGGTGATCAGGGGGACTTCATCACCGCACCTGAGGTCTCACCCCTGTTTGCCCAGTGTCTTGCCCGCCAGGTGGCGCCGATACTCGATCTACTGCCCTCAGCCGACATACTTGAGTTTGGTGCCGGCTCAGGCATTTTGGCTGCCGACCTGCTGGAGGCGCTTGCAGCGCTTGATCAACTTCCGGATCGCTACCAGATTCTGGAGGTCAGCCCGGAGTTGAAGAGCCGCCAGAAAGCCACGCTCGAGGCCAGAGTGCCTGATCTGCTGGAGCGGGTTGTTTGGTTGGAACACATGCCTGAGCAGTTCTGCGGTTGTGTGTTGGCCAATGAGCTGCTGGATGCACTTCCGGTAAGCCGGTTTCGTGTTGAGGATGGAGCCATACAGGAGTGTTTCGTCGTTCAGGATGGGGAGCAACTGAAGGCCAGCTATCGTGAACCGGTCACTCCGGGGCTTGAGGCTGCGATAAAGCAGTTGCAGGCTCAGTATGGTCCTTTCAAATCCAGCTATCACTCTGAGGTGAACCTGCGTCAGAGTGCCTGGATAAAAAGCCTGGCCCAGGCCATCAGTCAGGGGGTGGTGTTGTTGATCGATTATGGCTACAGCAGTTCCGAGTACTACCATCCACAACGTGATCAGGGCACGCTGATGTGCCATTACCGGCATCGTGCCCATAGCGATCCATTCCGTTGGGTCGGTATTCAGGATATTACCTGCCAGGTCGATTTTACCGCCGCCGCCAAAGTGGCGGTTGAGTCGGGGTTCAGCCTTGGGGGTTATACAACCCAGGCGCATTTTCTGCTGGCCAACGGACTCGATAGCCTGCTGGCGGATTCCGATCCTGAGGATGTGGCCCGACACATGTCTCTGATGCAGGGGGTCAAACGGCTGACATTGCCGGCCGAAATGGGCGAGCGCTTCAAAGTGCTGGGCCTACTGAAAGGGTTACAACTCAATCTTCAGGGCTTCTCCATGCGGGATATGTGCGAGCGTCTGTAGTCACAAGCTGTTTGACGATCAATTGTTTTTTTACCTCAAATGAACGCGCGTGTTTTTTACCGGATGTTCCGGGCACATTCTGTGTCAGCATCTCACTGATTGGTTATTTTTTTCTGATCAGCCTTTTAGGGTCAATTGAATTCGTCTTGACCGCCCTGGCAAAAAGTAATCAAAGATTATCCATTTACGGACTGAAAAAAGACCCATTCGTGTTTTTTAAATTAATTTAACCCCACTGTCGACTTCTCTGCGTTAGCCCTAATGAAACACAACTCGTTTGGGAGCAAACAATGAAATTACGACAATTGAGCCTAACCCTCTCTGCCGCCATATTGAGCGGGCTGCTGGCGGCCTGTGGTTCGGCACCGGAGGCGGAAAGGGATCGGGTTACCGATGCCTCTGCGAAGCGGCATCAGCAGACGTTAAATGAAGCGGTACAGAGTCCGGCACCTGTTCAATCCATGCATCAGGATCAAGCCGAGATGGCGACACAGGCCCCGGCCCGGTTATCTCTCACCGGACAGGCTTACTCCAAGGCAAAAATCGCAGCCCTGCCGCAGCGGCACAGGCCAACCGCCGAAGTTGACCGGGAACGCTATGGTGAACTGGATGAAAATGGGATTCATTCGGTGGCCGATAGGCCTGTCTCCACCTTCAGTGTCGACGTGGATAGTGGTGCCTATGCATTGGTCAGGCGGTTTCTCAATCAGGGGAGGATGCCGCCCAGAGACCTGGTGCGAGCGGAAGAGCTGATCAACTATTTCAACTATCACTATCCCGCTCCTCATTCGGCAGAGCACCCTTTCAGCCTGACTACCGAAGTGGGAGCAACTCCCTGGAACAGGGATACCCGTCTGGTCCATATCGGTATTCAGGGTATCGCCACGGCCGCCGATCTGCGACCGGCCGCCAATCTGGTGTTTCTGGTCGATGTCTCCGGTTCGATGAGTGATCAAAACAAACTCCCATTGCTCAAATCCGCCTTCAAACTTCTGCTTAACCAGCTCACCGCGGAAGACCGGGTCAGTCTGGTGGTCTATGCCGGTGCATCCGGTGTGGTGTTGGAGCCGACGGCCGGGGATCAGCGGGGCAAAATCGTCTCAGCCCTGGCGCAGTTGGAGGCGGGTGGCTCGACCCATGGCTCGGCCGGTATCAAACTCGCTTATGAGATGGCGGATCAGGCCCGCGTCGAGGGTGGCATCAACCGGGTGATTCTGGCGACCGATGGAGACTTCAATGTCGGTACGGTGGATCACAGGCGCCTTGTGGAGATGATCGAACAGCAACGCCAACGGGGCATCTCATTGACCACATTGGGCTTTGGGCAGGGTAACTACAACGACCATCTGATGGAGCAGCTGGCAGATAAAGGCAATGGCAACTACGCCTACATCGACAACATCAACGAGGCCAGAAAAGTTCTGGTGGAGGAGCTGAGTGCGACCCTTGAAACCATTGCCAAGGATGTGAAGATCGAAGTTGAATGGAATCCGGCACTGGTGGCTGAATATCGCCTGATCGGATATGAGAACCGCTTATTGGCTGCTGAGGATTTCAATAACGATAAGGTTGATGCAGGAGATATTGGTGCCGGACATAACGTGACAGCTCTGTATGAGATTGCGTTGCATGACAGTGATGGGCAGCGTCTCTCACCACGACGCTACCATTCGACCCCTGCCGAAAGTCATGAGAAGGCGGGGGAACTCGCCTTTTTAAGGCTGCGCTACAAACAGCCCGATCAACACCGGTCACAATTGATCACCCAGCCGATTTTTTTATCCGATCGAGAGCAACTGTCGACTACCAGTGAAGCCTATCGCTTCAGTGCTGCGGTTGCCGGCTTCGCCCAACTGCTCAGGGGTGGGCGCTATACCGAAGCTTTCGATTTTGATGATGCAGTGGCGTTGGCCAATTCGGCCCAGGGTGAGGATCGGTTTGGCTATCGCGGTGAGTTTATCCGATTGGTCAGATTGGCGGGTTCACTTGCAGCACCTCTGAGCCTGAACGAGTGAATGTTTGAGTTGCGTCCGCAAATGAACGCTAATGATCACAAATTTGCTTTCGGCTGATATGATCTGCTCCTGCTCAGTGGCGAATTCCATATCGTTGAAACAAGGCAGTAAAGGATTTGCATCGGTTAGGGTTCATCGGCGGACTATATTTTAGTTTTAAAATCCCATGAATAAGGTCTCAAAGGCATGAGTGACAAGGAGCAGAGTGATGAAGCGCTGTTTCGACTGTTCCGCAACGGGGATGACAGAGCATTCGAAACCCTCTATCAGCGCTATCGTCAAACGCTTTATCTGTTTTTGTTACGCAGCACCCACTGCACGGGGGATGCGGATGAGCTCTATCAGGATGTCTGGTCGAGAATCATCTCTGCCGCTAAACCGTTTGATGGCGGTTCATTCAAGGCCTATGCGTTTCGTATTGCCCGTAACCTGATCATCGATCGACATCGTCGTGCACATCTCACCTTGGTCACCGATCAGGGAGAGTTGCATGAGCCGGTCCAGCCGGGTAAGTCTGTGGAAGAGCAGATGCAGGATGAGGAGTGCAGTGAACGCATGAAACGTCATATCGGTCAACTCCCGATTGAGCAGCGGGAGGTGTTTCTGCTGAAAGAGGAGGCGGGTTTAACACTGGTACAGATTGCGGCAATGATTGATACGGGTCGAGAGACGGTAAAAAGTAGAATGCGATATGCCCTGAAACAGTTACGCCAACGGCTGGAGGAGTGCTTGTGAGCGAATCAGACAAGCTCCCGGAGGATTCGGGGCTCAACAGACTCTATCATGCCGGTCGGCATGAAGCGCCAAGTGAAGCACTTGATCAGGCTGTTTTGAACCAGGCACGCAAAGCGACAGCAAAGCATCGCAACCGCTGGATAGTACCGCTCTCATCAGCCGCTCTGCTGTTGCTTGGGATCGGTTTGTCGTTGCCGTTGATCGATCTGCGCAATGACATTTACGATCAACCACCGCGTCTACCAGCCCCGGCACCGCAGGCTGAATCGCGCTTTGAAAGTGATCAAACCTTACAAATACCCGCTCAAGCACCAGCCAGCAGTGCAATTGAGCTGCAAAAACGGTCTGAGCCGGTTCCTCAGGCCGAGTTGACTAGACCCCCCCTGATGGAGCAACGCGCCAGGGCAAAAGCCCGGGAAGGCGCAGCTGAAAGAAAACAGCTGCAAGAAGCGCCAGAGACAATCTTGCAGTCGATTGATTCTGAGAAAGCCCACAGGACGCCGCAACTCTGGCTGACCGAGATTGAAGCGCTGATCGAAGCCGGTCAGGATCAGGCAGCCAGGCGATCACTGGATGCTTTTATGGTGACCTATCCTGACTATCCGTTGCCGAAATCCCTGCAGAGCTGGCAATCTGCTCAATAGCTCTGGGGTGTGGCTGGCACCGTCAGATGTCAGTGAGCTTTTCGGCGGCGGTTTCCGCAGCATTGAGAATATAAAACAGCAGATAATCCATGGTGTTGATGCCGAGTATCCGCTCTGCCGCCTCTTCTCCGCGGCTGTCGAGAAACAGTAGGGTAGGGGTGACAAACACGCTGTATCGTTGCGAAAAAGCCGAGGCGGCGACACGGTTACCCTGGAAGTCGTTGACCATTTCACCCTCATCGATCAACAGCTCTCTCACCAGGGCTGTCTGTTCAAAGTCTCCGCTGATGCTCATCGGGTAGAGCACCTCCTCTTTCATCCGGTCACAATACCCGCAATGGTATTGTGAGATCAGTAATACAATGGGTAGCTTTTTCTGGTTGGCCTCTATTGCGAGTCTTTGAAAATCGTGGACCTGTGGAATGGCGCTTTGATCCGCAAACGCCGGGCTAAGGAGCAACAAACAGAGTATGAGCGTGATCGAAAGAGGCAACTTGGATCGGATTGGCATGGATTGAATGATTGCTATGGCGTATAGGGCGGGAAAATCAGTATATCGCTTTCAGCCGCCGTGTACAGACAGGCGTGCGGCGTCCTCACAGATGATCAACAAGCTTGGGCTTCAGGAATCCCCGATGCAGCAAAGCGCCTGTTGATTCGCCCGGTCAGTCGAGGGCTTCGTAGGATACCAGCAGAGAGTCCTGCAACAGCCTCTCGTACTCTTCCTGGGAATTATAACCAACAATCGGGTCGGCGAGCAGATTTCCATCCGGATCCAGAATCAGCAGAGTCGGTACCGCAAACACCTGGTAGCGATCCTTGAATTGACGGCTGCGAATCAGATCACCGTTGAAGTCGGTGATTTTTCCACCGGCATAGATATCAATCTCTTTGATCACCGGTGGATTTTGCTCGGTTGAATCCGAAAAGGGTTTGAGAACTTCCTGCTTCAAGCGGACGCAATAGCCGCAATCCTCGGATTCGAACACCACCATGATAACCGTATGGTTTTGTCGGGCCAGGGCTGAGGTATCCGCCCAATTGATAGTGGAGTTGAGGGATTCGGCAACACTCAGACCGCTGCCGAAGAGAAGAAACATCGAGATCAATAACTTCTTTATCATCAGAATTTACTACATGATTGATGACTTGGAAAGGTAGTATATACAAATTTTCTAATATTGCAATATATACGGTTTATATATACTCAGTATTGATTCCGTATGTGAAACATTTCACTTTTATTGAAGTATCGGTGTTAAAAAGATAGCAGTATGCTATAGCTGATGAGCATCGTGGTAAAACTTGTGCAGGTATCCGCAGGAATCCCTGAGCCGTTTTAGTCAGGCCCGGCTGTCAGCCCTGATTCACTCAACGACTTGCCGGTAACGGTCGAAGCGCTTTCGGTAGCCCTGGTCGGCCAGGTAGCGAGGAACATGACTCTGGATGGATTGGGGCGAGATGCCCAAGGTAAGGAGGCCGTTGTTTTTGCAGACACTGTCTGTCTGCAGTGAGAGGTAGTTGTCCATGGTAAAGGGCTTGCCAGGTAGCAGGCCAAGCAGCCTGGCCTGCAGGCGCGAGAGGCTGGGATTGAGCGGTATAATCAAACGGCGGAGCCCCAGCTGTCTGGCGCAATACCGGACCAACTCTTTCAAGCTGTAGACCTCCGGACCACACAGGTCATAGTGGGCCCCGGCCGTCGATGAGTCCTCAAGTGCGCGGGCAAAGGCTTCCGCTACATCACCTACATAGACAGGGGCGAAACGACTGTCAGGGGAGGCGAGTGGAAATATTCCGGGAGAAAGGCTCAACAGAGAGGCAAAGCGGTTGAAAAGTCCGTCTCCCGGGCCAAAGATCACAGACGGTCGAAAGCTGGTTACAGTCAGCGCTGAGCCACCATGGGTATGAGCGCGATTTTCACCCTCTCCCTTACTACGTAGATATTCACTGGAACCCTTGCCTGCATCGGCGTGGAGTGCACTCATATGCAGCAGCCGGGTCGCTCCGCTTTTGATCGCAGCCTCAACGATCTGATCCACCAGTGCCACATGAGTATCCATGAAACTGGCTTTGTTTGTCTCGTTGAGGATGCCTATAAGATTGATTATGCACTGACAACCGGCAAAGTGTTGCTGCAGGCTGGGTGAGTCAAATTGAGTGACTTTAACCAGTTCCACACCTGGGTAGACTTTCAATCCGGCATGGCGTTGTGGATGGCGGGATAGCAAGCGGCATGGGTAACCCCGCTTACTCAATACCGATACCAGTCGGTGACCGACAAATCCACTACCACCAAGTATACAAATTCGATTCATAGTCTGTTCCTTGATATCGGAATAGCGGGTTGATAATCAGAGCCTGGTCTCTTTATCTGTGCCTGGAAAGGCTCTTACAGAGTTGTGAATAGTTTGACAGGCTAGGCAAGACAACCTGTGCTTGGCTGCGAAATATTAACCAGATTGACGAAGATGGCAATACCCAGACGGCCAATCAACCCGGTAGAAATCAAACTATTTGATTGCCTGGATCGTTTTGATTGTCCGGATTGTTGCCTGACAGGTTACTTTTCCGGAAGATTGTCGGGCTCTTCGAGCAGATCCGTATCACTGGGTGGTTCGATTTGTGGTTGGGGGGGCGGGATCAGGGTTTGCGGGGGAATCGGGATAGGCAGCTGTTTGAACAGCAGCAATACACCTTCCCGGTTACGCATGATCATGCGGCCGCTATCGAGTGCATACTGGTAGGTCTGGCTCATACCATTCTCCAGGTCGTGCATGTGTAAAAGATCCCCATCGATCTGGTAACGCCCGTCACGGTATGTCTCAGTGTCGGCATAGACCCGAAAATAGCCATACATCACCAGTACGATCTCTCCACCTTGACCAATCCAGATGCCATCGACTTCAGAGCGAGGCTCGGTTGTGTAATGGGGAGGCATGGGGTAAGGCCCGGGAGGTTGTGTCGGTGGATAGTACTCCGGATAGGTTGGTGAGGCCCAGTAGGAGTAGGGATTCGGGTTGACCCGGTAGTTATCGCTATGCCAGTCGTCTCCCCGTTTATAGCGATGAGCCAGATCACCCATGGTGTCCATCATGGTGAGCATGGCGCTGCTCATGATGCTTGCTGCTGAACTTCCCGCATGGCTTTGGGATAGGCCCATCGGAAGCAGCAGGATCAACCAGATCAAGCTGTTCCTCAGCCAACCCATAGCACACTTTTTGCGTTTCAAATTGGAACGTTTGGCGTTGTACAAGCCATGAGATTGCCCGTTTATGTCAAGATTTACAGGCAACAAACACACTTTTTTTTCAACAGGATGATGGTCCATGACTTGTTCGCAGATTCCTTAAACAAGATCCAGCTTGATGGTGATGGAGGGCATTTTTTGAGATTCCGATATTCCGCGATGAAATCGATAGGTTTCGCTGGATTGTAACTCGCTGAACAAGCGCCTGTATGAAGCTTCGCATCAGTTCAGTCCGATTGCAGCACAATCTTGTCACGCCAATCGTTTCATACTGATGAGCAAGCCACACTCTGAACATACTATGGCTGCGGATAGATAATTGCAATCCATCGGCCAGGTTATGGACTTGGGGGTATTAACACCAATCCAATCGATCCCGCTGGGGTCGTTTAATGTCCAGTCAGGTGGGATGGGTGCGGTGAAGCCCGGCCGGATGAGCGAGCGATGATGCAGCTGGGTCTGTTGGATTGGCGTTAACTTGACCTAATAACGGTCGCCACACTGCAAAAATGCATGATATCATCGGATTATACTTTACAGTTCGCGACATACATTAATGACGATTGTTGTGATATTGTAATTTCTTTCAGAGCCTGTTCCTGTCTTTTAGACGATTTCTACGGGTTTTGGTTTTGTGTGAAGTGTCATCCTCGATACAGGATGCGCTTCGCAATCGAATGTTCACTCTGGCCGGTGGCTGCATTTTGATCTGGCCAGTTTGAGATTGCCCAAAATACTATGCCGTTACGGAGGCTTTTGATGAGTTCTCAAGGGGGAGCAGCAGAAGAGCGCAGAACCGTCACTCGAGATTTGATTGACAAGCTCTTGAAAGAGCGACAAGAGATGTTGGTCTTATTTTGTGAAGTGGCCGGTCTGGAGCCATACCATCGGTCTGCTTCATTGGATCAGCAGTTACAGACCTTTTGTCAGGTACTGATCGACTATACCGCATTTGGCCACTTTGAAGTCTTCGGTTATGTGAGTAACGGCAATGAGCGACGCAGCGGCGTCCTGCAGGTCGCCGAAAAAATCTATCCGGAGTTTGTCAGGGCGAGTGAAGTCGCAGTCAGTTTCAATGACCGCTATGATCTGTCTGACCATGAGTTACAGCTGGACCATTTATCGGAAGATCTTTGTCAACTTGGTGAAGAGCTGGCTGTGCGTATCGAACTGGAAGATCAGCTTCTGGCAACCATGCTTGATCGATAGTCCGGATTGGCCAAGCCTTGGTGTAACCCATTGCTTGTACAAAAAGTGATGCCCTACTTGGGATAAATGACATCACAGAACTGCCACTCATCCATCTGATTACTCCCCGTAAGCTATTGAGCTGCCTGCAAAGCAGGTAGTCGGAACAATAATTGATCGTTGTAATATTAAAACGCTGTTCACATTTCTGTTCCGATGTGAATAAATCTCATTTTGTAATATTTAATTAATTAACCTCTTCATCTAGACTCACTCTATGTAACTTGCTGAGTTTCATGATAGTTTTACTCTAGGGCCTGTTAACACTAATCCAATATGCCCTGTTGTGCCTGAAAAAGCGCCAATCAAGGCGCGAGGAGCGTAGTTTGGTTGTTCCAAATGAGTGACGAGCAACGCCGAGTGGCGCTTTTTCAGGCGCAACCCGAAGGGCTGGGTCTGTTTTTGCACCCAGCGGCGTTATCATTCGCTCATGTAGAATCACTACACCACGCTCATTCTGCCTTGCTGGGCACAAAAACAGTCCCAGCAGGGTATATTGGATTAGTGTTAACAGGCCCTAGCCTGGTTGGATACGAAGTTCATATCGGCAAATGCTTTTTGGGCTGATCCACCAGACCGTCAATCCACCAATACATTGAGGATTTGTATTACCTTGGGCGTTCAACCGAATGTTGGAGAATTTCTTGCGCCGCTACGACGCTGTCCCTCATGGCAGGTCAGTCTGGAGCAGTTTCAAATCGGCATCGATAATCGCCGTATCGATGTGGCGATCAGTCATCAATTCCGTAGCTCGCTGTTATCATTGGTTGAGAAGATTGTCCACGAAGATCTGGCTAAACATGGTTGGGCCCATACCGGACAATTCTCGTCCGGTGCGGATATCGAGAGTTTTAAATCAAACTATCGCAATGTTCTGCAAGGTGCGCTGGAACAGATTCATGCGAATGCGGCAGTCAAGGAACTGCTGCAATTGCTGCATCTGGTGCTAATCAAGTTGATGTTGGATGCACCGCAGAGTGCGCTATCGAAGCTGCGGGGACAGTTACAGCAGGACGTCGAATCCGCTGCCGATCTGCACAGTGGCCGAGCCATGGAGATGCATGATCGGATTGTCGGTCTCGCCCGCCTCGAACCAGGGATTCGTTACCGTACCTTGAGTCGACTGTTCAAGATCGTACAGCGCCTTGAATCGAAGGAGCTGCGCAAAATGCGTAAATCCGTTGTAGGTAGCTCCTGGGTGGTTTCCAAACGAATTTTGTTCAATCCGTTACTGCATCTTCCGGACCTTACCAGCGAAGAGTATCTGCTAAATCACTATCCGTTGCTTTGTGTCGACCGGGAAGGCGGCAACTACTTTGATCTGGCCAATCGCTATATCACCACAACCTACAGCGACTATCTTCCAGAATGGGCAAAGCCTCAAGCGTCTGAAGCCGATAACCCGAAATCGGGCGATACGACTCAGTTTCAAATCACCCAGCGAGAGCGTCATAGCGGGTTTTCAGATTTTCTTGAGGGTCAACGATTGCTGGAACGCAATCTCTCTGCAGAAGAGTTCAAAGAGATTTATGTCAGTTGGTTGGATGATCCGAGAAATATGGAGATGCTGCTTAAGCAGAGTGGCGACGCCAGGAGTGGATGGTTTTCCCGTGCTCCGGTGAAACAGGACAAGGGGCTTTGGGATAATTCCGAGTACAACAAAGTACAGCAACAGTTGAAGTCGAACCTGCTTAAACAGTTTGACCGATCCGGACTGACGCGTCGTGCGATTGCGGCCTATCGTACTGAAAAACTCTATCGGCAATTTAACGGTTTGATCTCAAATCGGGATATTTATCACTACCTGGTGGATGCGCTTCCGAAAAGAACGCTACTGAAAAAGCTCTCATCAACAGCCGACAAAGGTGCATCGGTTGTCAAGGCACTTGACGTGGTGCATGGGTATATCCGCCGCATGCCGGCAATCAAGCAACAGGGCTACGCGATACGCTACCTGAAGGATTTTCTAACCTTCCGTAGGGACCTGAAACTGGCCTACTATACCTATCAACAGATGAGCCAATTGAATATTCTGCAGGACAGCGAGAGCATTCAGTTGTCGCGGGATAACGGCAGTCTCTATGAGTTTCGTCTCAGTCAGGACGGTGATGCACAGGAAGGCAAGATTAAAGCGCATGCAATTCTTAAAGCGGATGTCAGAGGTTCTACTGAAATCACCAGCCAACTGGTAGAGAAACGGCTCAATCCAGCCACCCATTTCAGTATGAACTTTTTTGGACCGATCACCAAGTTGCTGAATCGCTTTGGCGCCAAGAAGGTGTTTGTTGAGGGGGATGCTCTGATCCTCAGTGTCTTAGAGACGGGCGCTATGACCACTCAGGGGATGACGGTCGCCAATGCCTGCGGTCTGGCGAGAAAGATACTGCTGGTCATGGAAGCGCAAAACAATCAGAACAAAGCACACAATCTGCCGAAGCTGGAGTTGGGTCTGGGCATCGCGTTCAGTAGTGAGGCGCCGGCCTATCTGAATGATGAGCAGCGCAAAATCATGATTTCACCGGCCATCAACGAAGCAGATAGATTGTCGTCCTGTTCCTCTGAGTTACGTTATGACACCAGTTGGCGCAAAAGCCAACGTCATCGTGTCGAGGTCTTTTCCGATGATGCCGGTACTGAGAGAAAAGGTGCCAGACGACTGCGTTTCAATGTCAACGGAATTGAGTTGGCTCCGCCTGCATTCAAAAAGCTCAGATCGGAAATGGTACTGCACAAGATGAAAGTACATAGTCGTTCCGGCGAAGGGGATACCTACCATGTAGGCCGATTTGTCGACCGCAGGGGCAGTGCTCACTGGCTGGTTATCAGAGAGGCTGTAATCAAGACCTGGCAGCGTGAGGATGATATGCCCAGTGTGGGTCAAGCCGACGCCAGCTTCTATGAAGTGGTGACCGATCCAGAACTGATTGGTAAGGTTAAAAAACGCCTCAACGCAAAACGCGCACCAAATCAGATGGAAGGTCAGCAGACAGAGGAGGTTATTCCTCTCAGCCTTGAATCAGACTCCTGAAGTCCTGTTTCTGGCCTCGATCGGGGTCAGCCACTTTTTAGGCACCACTTTGGACTGCTCACCGAGACGGTAGTTATAGATCACGGTATAGGCCAGTACCCGCTTCAGATACTCTCTGGTCTCGTGGAAAGGGATTGTCTCAATCCAGATATCGGTGGCCTGAGTTTGCTCTGGTAGCCAGCTTTTCACCCGATGTGGGCCTGCATTATAGGCCGCTGTCGCCAATACCGGATTCTCCTGCAACTGTCGGTAGATCTTATTCAGATACCCGGTACCCAGCCTGATATTCACTTCCGGCCGAAACAGATCGTCAAGTTTGAGCGGCGAATGTTTCAGCTCCTTGGCGACCTGCTTGGCGGTTTTCGGCATCAGCTGCATCAGGCCCCTTGCGCCAGCTGAGGATCTTGCATCACTGATAAATGCGCTCTCCTGACGCAATATGGCATAGACCCAGGCTCGATCGATACCATGTCCCCGAGCCTGCCCGGTGATGGTCTCCTGGTGTGCCAGGGGGAAGCGCAGCTCCAGATCATTCCAGTGGCGCAGCTTCGCCAGGGTGATGATACTTTGGGACGGCCAGTTCCATTTTTGCGCCAGGTGCGCCGCCGCCTTCAACTCATCCGGTGGGGCCTTCTTCAGTGCCAGGTTCCACTCCCTGCGGGCCGACATGGGGCGTTTCAGGATATGCAGTTCACGGGCTCTTTGCAGGCCTGGGTTTAGGGCCATCACGGCTGTGATCGTCTGATCTGACTGCAGCGCGATATGCTCCAGTTTCGGCGGTACTCCCAATTGATTGGCCGCCATGAAGCCATAGTAGCTGCGCTCCTGGGAAAGGTGCTTGAGAATTGCTCTTGCCTCATTTTCCCGATCCAGTTTGGTCAGTGCACGGGCATGCCAGTATTGCCATTGGGCCTGCTGTTTTTCCGTTGCAGAGAGGGATTCCACGAGCTGCAGCACCCAAACCCAGTCATTGATCTGGAGTGCGGCCTGTAGTGCTTTCTCCGAAACTCTGCTATCCAGTTTCAGCTGTTCCGGCAGGAGTTGGTTGAAACGCTGAGTAAGCTGCTTGTCTGGCTCTCTCGCCAGTCCACCGGCCAAGGCATAGATCGCCTTTTGATGCTGTTTGTCTGAGAATATTCCCATGGGCTGGAGTTTTTCCCATGCCCCGAAAGCTGCTTCCACATCGCGCCAGGCCAGTTTGCGGATGACCTGGATGGCCATCTCGTCCTTCATCGGGTGATCGATGCCATACAGCATCGCAACTTTACGGGGTTGGCGATAGAGCTTGAGCCAGAGGTCTGCGATCTGCTGCTCCGGTTTACTCAGGTAGCGTTTCAGATAGTTGGCCAACCTGGTCTGGCGCTGGGACATCGCCATATTGAATCGTTGCCAAACCTGCTGTTCAGTGAGGTGACCTGCATCGATCCAGCTTTTGAATACCGGATCGCATACCTTGGGCTGGGATCGGCCATTGAGCCACAATCCGGGAACCTCGGAGTAGGCCTGTTCAGTCTGTCCGGTTTTTAGCATCGCCTGGAGTCTGCGACACTGCTGTCTGACACTGCCTCCGGGCTTGGAGAATTGCAGATAGGTCTGCCAAAGATTGTGTTTCGACAGAAACCTGAGCCACTGATTGTTGAGCATGCTCTGCAGTGGTGTCCCTTCGAGGCGAGAGAGTCTGTTGCTGATGCTTTGAACCGATTGCTGGTCGATATGTTTCACCGTCTCCTGGTAATCCAGATAGACCAGGAGCGGGTAGCCAATCAGCGCATCTCTTAAGGCCTGGTAGGTTGTCAGATCGCCTTTTGAGAGTGCTCTCTCAGCTGCCAGGAAGCTTTCCCTTTGTAACGCCAGTTTTTCTTCACTCAGATTCACCTCGACTGCCAGAGTAGTCATAGGCAGCAGACTGATCAGCAATCCGATGAAGAGCGATTTGGCGAACACAGATGTCATGGTCATTTAGGTCATCCGTTGCAGGTATTCAACCAACGGGATGTTCTGTTGATATCAGATCACCCCAGTTAACTGCGTCGGTATTTTGTTGTTTTTATGAATCCTGAATCAGGATCGGCCCAACGCAAAGGCTTACACAATATTTGTAGGCGAGTATAAGCTGAAAAAGTACGACTTTTAATGCCTAAATTGTAAAAAATTTGTCCTGCGATGAAACTGGCAGGAACGATGTGTGATAAGTGTTTTATCGGCCGGTCGCATATCAGCTTTAACTCGGTTTGCGATTGGTGTAATTAGACATTGTTAAGGAATAATCAAAAATAGAGGATCAGAGTTGCAGCAGGGGATCCCATTCCTGTTCGCTGTGGCTGATAACCAGACTGTAAAACCGGGTTACCGGCTTGCTGATTTTTCAGTTGGTGCTTGTAAGCGGCTGGGAGAGAGCAGCTCGATCCAATGCACAACCGGTGTGCTGCCCGGTGCGGTTTTACTGATATGGCTCAGGCAACCGATATTGGCAGTTGCGATCAGTTCCGGTTGCCCCTTCATCAGCGCCTCGGTTTTACGCTCACCCAGTTGATTTGACAGTTCCGGTTGCAGGATCGAGTAGGTGCCTGCTGAACCGCAGCAGAGATGGGCTTCAGCAACCGGGGTCAGTTGATAGCCTATTCGGCTCAGAATCGTCTCTACCACCCCGCTGATCTGCTGCCCATGCTGCAGGGTACAGGAGGCGTGAAAGGCGATCTTTGGGAGGCTTCTCATCGGCTGACTCAGGAATTCGATATCTTCCTGTTGGATGATTTCAGCGATGTCCTTGCAGCGGCTGACAAGCTGCCTGGCCTTGTCGGCATATTGCGCATCGTCAGCCAGTAACCTGTCGTACTCCTTCACCATCTGAGTACAACCGCTGGCCGTGATGACCAGGGCTTCGGCTTGATCCTGGAGCAAGGGCAACCACTGGTCAATGTTGCGTCTGGCGGCCTGGCGTGACGCTTCATGATCATCCAGATGGTGTTCGACAGCGCCGCAGCAGCCGGCTTTGGGGGTGGTGATCAGTGAGATGCCGAGCCGGTCCAGTACCTGGGCGGTTGCCAGGTTGATATTCGGTGCCAGGGCTGGTTGAACACAGCCATCCAGAATGAGCATTTTCCGCTGGTGCCGCACTGGCGGCCAATCGCTGTCATCGATCGACACTTTTTTTGGAATCAGACGGCTCAGGGTTGATGGCATCAGAGGTTTGAACAGTCTGCCTAGATTCAGCAGGGTGGCAAACAGATCGCTGCGAGGAATCACTTTGCGCAGTAGCCATCTAATGGATCTATCGGGTAGTGTGCGGGATTGCCGCTGATGCAGGTGTTGTCGTCCGATTTCAAGCAGCCGACTGTAATCAACCCCGGATGGACAGGTGGTTTCACAGGCGCGGCACAACAGGCAGCGATCGAGATGCCGCTGTACCGCAGCACTGGGGCTGGCCCCCTCAAGCAACTGTTTCACCTGATAGATTCGACCACGGGGGCTGTCCAGTTCACTGCCGAGCAGCTGATAGGTCGGACAGGTTGCGGTGCAGAATCCACAATGCACACAGTTGCGCAGAATGGTTTCCGCTTCCTGGCCCTGTTCAGATGATAGAATGTCGGAGGTTAATTGAGTCTGCATAATCTTCGGCGGGTTACTCACTCAGCACCTTATGAGGTCCGAGTATTGTGATGTGTTTTCGATGGAAAACCAAGATATTCCATAAGATCCCGAAGGGAGTTGTGGAGCTTGCCGGTGGTATAACTTTTTCAGGCACAACAGGGCGTATTGGATTCGTGTTAACAGGCCCTAACAGGCACAGGGATTGAGGCAGGGTATGTCCGACAGTGACAACAAGCTGATACTGGCCGACGATTTGGAACGCTTTCCCCCCTTTCAGAGCCTTGGGGTGAAGCTATTGTCGATCAGTGAGGATTGGGCTCAAGTACGCCTGCTTCTACCGCTGAACCACGCTACCAGGAATCCTGGTGGCAGTATGTTTGGTGGTAGTATTGCCGCATTGGCTGATCCAGTACCGGCCTTGGCCTGCAATCATCGGTTTCCGGACTATGATGTATGGACCAAGGAGTTGGGTGTGGATTTCCGCCGCCCCGGGCTGAGTGATCTGGAGTTACGCTTTGATTTTCCGGATCGGACGTCGAAACAAATTGCCCATGAGCTGGCTGAGAGAAATCGAAGTACGCCGGCTTTTGAGTTTGGTATCTACGATACGGATGGCGAGCTAGTCGCCTGGGTAAACAACAGGGTGGCTATCCGACCAGCTAGCCAGGGCCAGTAGAGTATGAGAAAACTGAAACAGTGAGAAGGTTAACATGACTGATTCAAACAGTGATATGGATTTTGAGTTGAGCAGTGCCATCGCAGCATTTGAAGGTAAAAACTTCTCCCGTGCCGCCGTACTGCTCTCGCCGTTGGCCGAGCAGGGCAGTGTCGAAGCCCAGTACCGCATGGCCATTATGTCTCAGGGTGGACTGGGAATCGCTGTCAACGAGCTGATGGCCTACAAGTACATGAAGGCGGCCGCCGAATCCGGTCATGCCATGGCTCAGCATGGGCTGGGTTTCATGTATCTGGAAGGGGAGTGTGTGGAGCAGAATCTGGAAAGAGCCGTTGACTGGTTCAAGAAGGCGGCGGAGCAGGGGCTGGCCGGTTCTCAAACCACTCTGGCGATGCTCTATGAAGAGGGGCGCGGAGTGGAAAAAGATCCTGAAGAGGCCAAGCGCTGGTACAAGCTGGCCGGATTCTGAACGGCAGGCCCTAGATCAGAGTTGACCAGAGGCTCTCATAATCTGAGTCGTCATCCAGATCGTTCTGATCCTCTTTCATTTTCGAAGCGGCATTTTCATCCAGGTGAACAAACTGGTATTGAGAGATGGAGCCGCTCGACTCCAGCAATCTGGTGAGTTTGATCTCCTGGGCGTTTTCCCCATCATTGATCAGCAGTGTCTTACCCAGACTGAATGGGTATGAAGGGCAGATCAGACTGGTGGGCTGGCCGGATGTGCCAACCTCCGGCAGAAGCAGACACTTCTCCTGTTGGCCAATGTTCTGGTCTGAGAGTTGGGCCGTAACCGCCATCGCGTTAGGTGCAATCATCTGCACCCCGACCTGCATCGATTCATCATCGGAATTTCGCATCCAGCGTACCATGCCAACGCCGAACTGGGCGGCAGACATGGCAGATTGTACGCCTATCAGTTCGCCAACCTGGATCTTGGGGATCTCTTTTCCGCGCCAGTCGAGGCAATAGCCACCGGCACTCTCATTGATCGTGGTGAACAGACAGGTCGCCTTGTCCACCTGCTGCTCCTTGTCATCCTGCCAGATTTCAATATTTGGCTCGTTGGTGCTCTCGCTGATATCCGTGGAGTTAGGGCCAAACTCCTCGAAATTACCCCGACGGGGATTGTAGGAGGCGATATCCATTGGCTGCAGTGAGAATCTGGCTTCCACATGCATATCTTGGCCGTGAGCGAATTGAGCATCGATCCAGGTGGCCTCATCTTCAACTTCGGATTCAGGTGTTGGGTCCGGAATATCTCCCAGTGTGATCAGCTTATGCACCGAGCGAAGGCCAACGGCGATGCGCAGCTCAAAGTTCAACTTGGTGCGGACAAAGGCGCGTTTCTGTGCTTTCGACCAGAGCATGATCAACTGGCGGATAACCCCTTTGTCCAGCTCGTTGATACCGGATAGGGTTGGTTCCGAATCCGGCTCATCGGTGAAGTGCTCCCGCATTTGCGACAACAGCCTGGAAACCTCAAGAATCAACAGATATTTGGTTGCGATGCTTGTCGCTTTGCTCTCATGGCTGGGCGCCATGTCGGTATCCTGATGGATGGTAATGGAGCTCTCTTCCGGGGCGTCGTCATAACCGTAAAGATTGGTGTATTGACTCCAGTTCAGCAATGTATCGAAGAGCTGTAAGTTCTCTTCCTGACGCATTTTGTAAGGGGATGCCAGAGAGAATAGCAGACAGCGGGTGTAGTTCTGATCGATTGTCGACTGTTTTTCCGATGCTTCGTAGGGATCACTGATGAGATCTGAACCGACACCATAGCGGCTGGCCAGCCTGTGGCAGACATGGAGTTCCTGCCAGGTGCGTTTGGGGCAGGGGTCATAGACAATGGCCGATAGCAGAACCACTTTTGACAGATAAGTGATGCATCGATGGAGAGCCAGAGTCAGTTGGGCCCGATCCACACCCTCTTGTGCATGGGTCAACAGGTTGACGATGACCGCCTTATAGGCGGTTGCCATGCCACTGTGGAGCTCACGATTCAGGTTGGCTATCTTGTGTGACTTCTCACTGAGCGGAAAGCGGGTGCCGAGATAGTGTTTGTTCAGATTGGAGGCGACATAGGATAAGGGTTCGCGGAAATTCTCAATACTACGAAGTCGCTGCGCGGCGTCCAGACTGGTGCGGTTGAAGGCGCGCAGGGATTGGAAGATCTGTCTTGACGTTTCACCGATATTGGCCATTGGCAGCTCCTTCGCCCAAGCTGCGACCTGTTTATCATTCAGATAAAAGGGTACGCCAGACGGGGAGGATTGCTCCGGAATTCTCAAGCCGATCGGATTGCTGGTTGCCATATTACTTTTGCCACCGAAATTGACTGTTACTCATATAAAATTAGATTAGTCACTTTTTCCATCAAATACACAGAACTGACTCTATGATCCGATTCTGTAATAACTGTTCAGGTTAGACACCGGAGACCATGGATAACAACACCCCCACTGACAACCTGCTGAGGATTGACGAGCTGATCTCTCCGACGGGATAGGTCTGCGGGATGGGATACCTGAGCCCCCAGGTCATCCGTGAGCAGGTCATTCAGTATCTTGAATAGATAGGAAAAATACAGATTTTGTAAACGTTTGTAAATAACCCTGTAAACTCTGGGTATAGCCCTTTCCATGCCTTGTATATTCCCTGATTACTTTTCTCAAGCTGTTGATAATAAAGAATTTATGTCTGTCAACTCGCTTGCTATCCTATCAATATAAGCCGAGCTTTGACGGATTGCAATAGTGCCTTAAATTCCTCAGTTTAATCAGAAGGTTATGTCTAATGTCATGAAATGGTAATCGGTCTGTTCATGAACAACGAGTACCACCTGCAAGTAGCCGATCGTTTACCTGCGTGGAGATTACTGGTCAACTGCAGATCTGGCGGTATAGAGCAAGACAGCAGGGGTGCCGGAGAGACGATGAAGCGCAGATGGTATGAATTAATGTGGTGGGTGATATGAAACTGAAACTGGTCAGCTTTGCAATCTGTCCATTTGTACAGCGTTCCGTGATTCTATTGCGGGAGAAACAGATCGATCATGAGATTGACTATATCGACCTGAACGACCCACCGGAGTGGTTTCTTAAGCTATCCCCGACTGGAAAGGTACCACTGTTGTTGGTTGATGGCGCCACCCTGTTTGAGTCCTCAGTCATCCTGGCTTTTCTGGATGAGTCATTTCCGCCCGGCTTCCAGCCGGCAGACACCCTCAGAAGAGCTCAGCATAGATCCTGGATCGAATTTGGATCGACTCTGCTGATGGCGCAACATGCCATGGCGACCGCCAGTGACGAAGATACGTTTTTAGAGAAAAAGTATTTGCTTGAAGAGGATATTGCGCGCCTGTCCGAGCCTTTGAATGAAGGATTGTTTGCAAATCTGGATGAGTTTTCGCTGGTCGATGCAGCCATTGCACCACTTTTCATGCGCATCCAGCATCTGGCTGAACTAAATCAGCAGGCTGATGTAAAAATGCCGGATCCGGTACGCAGCTGGTCACAGCGTCTGTTGCAGCGTCCCGCCGTGCAGCAGTCGGTGGTAACGGATTTTGCGCATCGATACAAGGCGTTCCTGGTGTCGAAAAACAGCTGGCTCTGTGTTGGGGATGCTTCTGATAATTAATGGTTGGTGCAAGATAACCCATTGATCTTGCATGGATAAATCAGTTCCTTGCTATGCTAGTTTAGAGTCATGGTGTTGTCGAATAGTTACACGGAGTTGGGCGGGGCCTTCTATCAGAGCATTCCCCCCGAGCCGGTGAGAGAGCCGAAACTGTTTCTTTGGAACAGCCCCCTCGCTGAAACGCTGCAACTGGAGCGGATACTGGAGAGCGACGGGTCTTCGCTGGCGCAGGTTTTTTCCGGCAACCGGCTGCTACCCGGCGCCAATCCCATTGCACTCGCCTATGCCGGCCATCAGTTTGGTCACTTTGTTGCTCAGCTGGGTGATGGCAGAGCCCATCTGTTGGGTGAGTTGACCGACTGTTGCGGAGAACTGAAAGAGATTCAACTGAAGGGATCCGGTCCGACTCCCTACTCCAGAAGCGGGGATGGACGTTACGCATTAGGCCCGGCGATCCGTGAGTTCATCATGGGCGAGGCCCTGCATGCCATGGGCATTCCAACCACCCGCAGTCTGGCAGTAATCACGACCGGTGAAACAGTCTATCGGGAGACACCCAACCAGGGTGCAGTATTGACCCGAATTGCAGCGAGTCATCTGCGGGTGGGCAGTTTTGAATATTTTGCTGCAAAAAAGAATCACCAGGCGCTGAAACAGCTCTCTGACTTTGCCATCGGGCGCCATTATCCGGAACTGCAGAGCGAGGGAGAGGCGCGTTTTGCGCTACTCCTGGAGCAGGTGATCAGGCGACAGGTCGATCTGGTGGTTGAGTGGCTGCGGGTTGGTTTCATCCATGGCGTGATGAATACCGACAACACCACCATTTCCGGTGAAACCATCGATTACGGACCCTGTGCGATGATGGGGGTTTACAGTCCGGATACAGTGTTCAGCTCGATCGACAGGGCCGGGCGCTACGCATTTGGCAACCAAGCTGCGATCGCTCAATGGAATATGGCCCGCTTCGCCGAGACTCTGCTGCCATTGATCCATCCTGAGGAGAAGCGGGCGGTAGAGATCGCCAGCCACAAACTGGAAGAGTTTGGTGATCTTTTTAATCTTCGGTATCTGCGGATGATGGCGCGCAAAATCGGAATCACCCAAGCAGCCCCCTCAGATGCAAAACTGATATCGGAGCTGTTGCAGCGCCTGCAACAGAAGCGCCTGGACTACACAGAGAGCTTTGACCGATTGACTCGCAGTCTCACTTCTCCAGCTCTGGCACAGCAGCTGAGCAGGGATTTGGGAGACTGGTATCAGCAGTGGCAGGCCCGTTTGAGCGCTGACGGGGAGCTTGAACAGGCGCAACCGATCATGCGGCAGATGAATCCTCTGGTGATTCCCAGAAATCAGCAGATGGAACAGGTGATTCAGATTTCCACGCAACAGGGTGACGCCAGTGCTGCGGAACAGTTCCTCGAAGTTCTACGATCACCCTACTCCCTGACAGATAATACAGCACTCTATCAGCAGACTACGCCCGATGCAGATCTGGGTTATCGTACCTTTTGCGGCACCTGAGCGAGGCCACGTAACTAATTAAACCGGCGACTGAGTAGGTTGTGTTCAGGCGGCGTGTGCTGGCGTCTCTTTTAAGCTCACAATGATTGGCGCTTCAAGCCTGCTTTTGCCCGGTGTTGTGGCTGTTGCCAATGGAACAACCATTACCTGCGAGCCACGCCTTGATCAAAGGCAGGCTTGAAGCCCTGAACACAACCTACATAGTCACCGGGTCAATATTAGGCATTCAATGGTGGAGTCTCGTCCGTGGTCGACTAAAATGGTCGCTATGAGAGCCTCTTGTCTGGAGAGAGGTTTCCTTAACAACCTTACCGTTGCTGCGTCCCAGGGACCTTCAGCAAAATAATAAACGGGTAGCTCATGATTAAACAAAGCCACAAACCATTTGCCATTTCTCAGGGGTTTACATCGCTTACCGTCGCCGCCGTATCGATCGGGGCCACGCTTTTTTCAAGTGGCCTTGAAGCGGCTACCGGGGTGCCGGACATCTACACCATCGATGCCAATGATCGCTCGGAAACCATCGTGGTAACGGTGAATGATCGTCTGGAGATCTCCACCCTGGAAGCGATCAATGCGATTGAAATCGTCTCGATCAGCACGCTCTCCAACTCCGCTGCAGGTTCCGTGCAGATCGATCCGGATGACAACTTCTCGATCAATGTGTTTCCCAATGCAGGATTCTCCGGCACTGTGACCTTCACCTATCGTGTCAGCGACATCAGAGGCACCAGCGATGACACCCTGGTGACCTTGAATATCGTCTCCTCCACCTCATCCCTGGAGACCGTCAACGATCACTATGTCAGCAGTGGCGGCGCAATCAATCTTTTTCCCCAGGAGAACGACATCCATCCGGGTATCGGGTTCCGTGTTGAGATTCTCTCCCAGCCCAGTCAAGGTACACTTTCCACAACCGATGTTACCGGTCTCTATCTCTATACGCCTCCAGCGGATATCAGTGATCCGACCTCAGTCAGTTTCGACTATCGCCTGGTGGCTGACAGTGGTGAGGTAAGTGCACCGGCCAGTGTCACTATAAGCCTCGATCCGAGCCTGGATCCCATTGCCAATGCTGGTGCGGATGAGGCACAGAGCAGTCTTGCCAGGGTGATGCAGGTGGCCTGTGACGCCAACTCGGCCGCTGGCGGATCACAGACCGATGCAGCCTTGGCTACCACCTGTAGCACCCTCTCGTCATTGAGCGGTTCAGAGCTTGACAGTGCACTGGAAGAGGTGCTGTTAAGGCAGGTGGGCGCCCAGGCGAACTCGATGAAAGGGGTGGCTGCAAACCAGATCAAGAATGTGGCTGGACGTCTGCAGGAGATTCGTAGTGGTGTACCTGGTGTCAGCCTGGCCGGGTTGCAGGCCATCCTCAATGACCAGCAGCTCAATCTTGGACGCCTGCTGACCGGCATGCAACAGGGCGGAAGTGCTGGTGATGGCATGGCCAATGAGCGTCTGGGTGGGTTTATTACCGGAACGATCAATATCGGTGATGGGGAGTCGCGCAACCGGGAGAACTCCTTCGAAATCGATAATCAGGAGTTGTTGGCCGGTCTCGACTACCGCTTCAACAACGATCTGGTGATGGGTACGGCACTCGGCTACAGCCGTTCTGAGACCAGTGAAAATGGTGGCGATACCGGTGTCGATGTGAATGGCTGGAACCTCTCGATCTACGGTAACTACTATCCGGCCAAAGATTGGTATGTGGATTGGTTGCTCGGTTATGGTGAGTCATCCATCGATACCAGTCGCTCAATCGATATCGGGGGTGTTGCCTCCCAGGCCGAGGGTGAAACGGATGCGGATATCTTCAGTGCCGTGGTTGGTACCGGATACAGCTACAACGTGCAAGCCTGGACGATCGACGGCTATACCGCGCTAGAGTATCGCAATAGTGAAATCGATGCTTACCGGGAGCGCAACGATGCCGGATTGGATATGAACATCTACAAGACCTCCACCGATGTTCTGTCCGGTCGGCTCGGTGTTCGGGCCAGTAACGCACTCAGCTTCAGCTTTGGTGTGCTGGTGCCGCAGTTCGAACTTGAGTTAGTCAAGGATTTCAAGAATGAAGCACCGGAGATCGAAGCGGAATTTGCATTGGTACCGGAAGCGGGTAGCTTTACATTGACCAATGAGGATCCGGATGACAGCTATGTCAATGCGGGCATCTCACTCACCGGTCAATTCAAAAACGGCATCACAGGTTTTGTCCGGTACAGCACCATGCTGGCCAGGGATGATCTGGACCTGGATACCTGGCAGCTCGGCGCGCGCATGCCGTTTGGCGGTCCGGCAGAGGATATCCATCTGGTGCAGGCCGGTGAGGATCAGCATGTTGCGGCGGGTCTGTTCATCGGTACCACCGGTCCCGGCCTGGCGCTGACTCTGCCTGTGCGCGGAGAGAGTCTCAACTTTCGAACTCTGCTGGCAACCATGCCCTATGACACGGAAGAGAAGCTCGATGATATCGAGTATGACATAGACTTGGATGTCTTCACTTGGGGAGCACTGCTGGATTGGCACCCGATGAATGGCGGGTTCAGAGTAAGCGGCGGACTCTATGCCCTGCAGTCCAATATCACAGCATCCGCTCAACCCACCGAGCCCGTGGAGATTGGCAGCACCACTTTCACTCCGGACCAGGTGGGCACCCTGGAGGCAGAGGTGGATTACAGCCGCAATCTGGCCCCCTATCTTGGTATCGGTTGGGGGAATGCGGTAAAGCCGGGCTCCAAGTTCAGCTTCAGTGTCGATTTCGGCATTCTGTTTACCGACAACCCGACGATTTCACTCGAAGCGGACAGTGCCCTGGCTGATGCCAACCCGGCGCTGAAAGCCCAACTGGAGTCGGAGCTGGCGGTTGAGGAGAACCGGATCAACAGTGAGGATCTGGATGACATCCGCTACTGGCCGGTGATCAATGTTGGTGTGTCCTACCACTTCTGATGCAGGATGCGGCCGTGTTGGGTTGGCCCATCCTGTCGTTGTTATTCAGTTGAGGTTTGGGGATCAAAGGCAGAGAGCGGATGCTCTCTGCCTGTCGGGAGCGTGTCGCTAAAGCTCGGGTTTGATCAGCTGCGATCAACCCGGTAACTCTGATACGGCCTACTGGGCCGGTTTTGTGTTCTCACCGGCAACCAGTTGGCTGACGATTTCGAACATTTTGCTGTAGGAGCCGGCCCGGCTACCGCTGGTCAGATATTTACCATTGACCGCGATTGCAGGTACTCCATCCAGTTGGTAGCGCTGCCCCAGCTTCTTCGCATTCTGAACCTTTACGTAGACACCGAAGGAGTTCCAGGCTTCCGTGAACTTCTGTTTGTCCACACCCTGTTCCGCCGCAAAGTCGATCAGGGCGTTCTTGTCGTAAATTTTGCGTTTCTTGTCGTGGATGGCTTGAAACAGGGGGGTATGCAGTTTTTCAGTCAAACCGAGGATTTCGGCGGTGTAAAAGAACTGTGCGTGGGCGGTCCAGCGACTGTTCAGTGGTGCAGGCACGCGGACAAACTCCACATTTTCCGGCTTCGCTTTCAGCCAGCTCTCCAGATCGGGTTCCATGTGGTAGCAGTGAGGGCATCCGTACCAGAAGAACTCGAGAACCTCCACCTTGCCATCCGCAACGGAAGTGGCCACCGGCGGATCCACCGGATCATATCCCTCGCCCCATTCGGCGGCGTACAGTGTTTGGCTGGTAACAATGAGAAAAAGTAGTGTCAGTCGGTTGATCAAGGGCATAATCTGTCCTTCAGTTTGTTGTAATGTTGATAGGATCAAATCCTATTGAAACCTGTTAGAAATTTGAATAGCAGTATGGTTCCCGGTACGGTATGGCGAATTGACGCAAATCAACTTGAAATATCCTATGCGAGTTGTGATTCATGGGAAATAATCAGATAGATCACTATATCGAGATACTCTGCCAGAAGGGTTGCAGATCAGTCCGTGATGACATTAAGTTGTTGGAACAGGGCGTTATATTACCCGAATTGAAGGTTCTAGACGACCTTTCAAGAAAGAAAGTCTTGAAAGAATTGCGCGCCATCATGGCGGTATATGGAGAGAGTTGCCCGATCGGCTCTCCCAAAGATAATCAGCGAAGCGGTATCAAAGATGGCAAACAGTAAAATAAGACTCGGTAATATCGTCTATAAAGCTCCCTCCCGGATACACGGTAATGGACTGTTTGCCAAGGTATCCATTGCCAAAGGGGACTACATAGGAACCTATGAGGGCCCGCAAGCGAAGCGGGACGGCACCTATGTGCTTTGGGTGTTTGAAGATGACAAGCAACCGGTCGGCCGTAGCGGTAGAAATCTGCTTCGCTATCTCAACCATCATGATCAGGGTAATGCTGAATTTGATGGCTTCGATCTGTTCGCACTGAAGGACATCAAAGCCAACGAAGAGATCACCTTCGATTATGGAGGCTGGGAAGAGGAGTAGGCTCCCCCTCTCTATCTCGTCTTCGGTTCGGCGACAGGCCCGAGGTCAGCCACCAGCTGTCAGGGATTCAAGGGTATCAGTAGATTCTGTTCGGCTTTATCAGCGGATTGGCTGGCGTCCTTTGCCTCGATCAGCTTCAGAATCTCATAATCCGACCAGCTGATTTCAGAATTAGGGCTGTAGATGGCCCTCTCCAGAGCATTTACTGCCTTTGCCAGATCCGGATGGCAGCGTCTGGCCAGTCTGCTGAGGTTGTTGGGCGGGTTGTCGGGCCAGCTGAGCAGAGCCCAGTGGAGCCAGGCATCTCTCGCCGCTTGCCCATCCTTGGCCTGATAGGCCTCGGCCAGCTGCTGCAGGACGTTTTCCAGCTCTGGCTGAATCGATCTCTGCTGGTTGGGCTCTTTGATTGCCACCGGCTTGGTGGGTTGCTTCTGTCGACTGCTGAACCACCAGGCGCTGATTGTTATCAGCCAGGCCAATCCGAACAGGGTGGCCAACCAGGGGAAATCGTCAGCAGACTCCGGGCTGGCGCTGATTGTTTTTTCTACGCTCAGATTCTGTTCACTGGGTTGTGCTGCGGCCGAATGCTGAGCCTGATTAGCCATCCCGGATGGATTCGGCATAAAACTGATCTCTTTGGCGGGCAATCTGGCAATCTCCTGCTGGCGGGTCTCGGTATTCCACCAGGGAATCTCGATCGGGGGCAGGGTGTAAGTACCCGGGTCCGTGGCGATCAGGGTCAGGCTCTGCTGCAGTGAACTGCTGATACCGGAGCGATTCGGCTTGTCATTCAGATGTGGGCTCTCCGGGTAGAGCTTGAGTCCGCTTGGCATGCTCTGTTCGATGCTTGGCAGATGGTTCGACATCACTCCGTCGGCGATAATCATCACACGCCGGGTGATCGGATTGCCGGCCAGCGCCATCTCGTCGTCGATACCATTCTCCACAATCTGCAGATTTTCAGCCGGTAGCCAGCGTTCGCCGGTAAATCCTTGTGGAATTGGCAGTATCTCCAGAGAGACCGGGTTGGATTCAGCTCGAATGATACGCCCGGACTGTTGATGTGAAGGAAAGCCATTGCTGAAAAAGGAACTGAAGGGATCCCGGCTGCCACCTGAGCGGCCTCGAAATTTGACCCCATTCAGTGTCAGCGTGCCGGTTTGGCGTGCGAACAGGGCGTAGACTCGCTCCACCACCCGGTAGTCCACCCCATCCTTGCGGCTGCTGTAGCGATCCTCATGGATCAGGCTGATCTGGGTGTTGTCCAGGGAGGGTACAGGCGGATCCAGGGACTCACCCCGGACTCCCTTGGCCTGGTAGAGCTTGAGGGTCAGCAGGATCTGTTCTTCGAGATAGGCGGAATCCTTGTTCAGGCTCAGTTCGATCAGTGCCTGCCTGGTTGCCTGTGCCTCCTCCTGGGACTTTTGCTCCACCTGCAGCGGCAGTGGCTGTGTGGTTTGGTCACCAACCTCGATTGCCGGGATGGTCAAACTGCCGCTGCGTAACGGCAGCAGGGTGAGGTTGAGGGAACGCTTTGACGTCATCTCCCCATTGATTACCGAGATGCTCTGCTGGGTGGAGCGGCTGAGAATTTCAAAATCCTGCTCTAGGGGGGTGAGATTGGGAGAGAGATCCTCTCCGCCATCGATCTCTATGGTCAGCCGTACCGGCTGATCCAGGCCGGTTACCTGGTGGGAGAGCCGGCTCTGCACCTGGGCTTGAAGTAAGCCTGCCGGAAGGCACAGCAGAAACACCATCAGGCGGGCAAGATGAGCGGTGTTGATTGTTAAAAACTCTGGCATAGTCCTGGTTGTATTGCGGTTTTCCATCCTACCCGGCTGCTGGCTGGTATGCTGTGGAAACCCTCTGTTTCAGCACTACCGGGTTGCAGCGGGGTGACTGTGAGTGTTGCTTAAAGACCTGCACAGGCACAACTCAGGCTCGCTTGCCCTATAATCGTGCATTCGTGACAGGTTCAAGGTCACCCCTTTAGATGGGGGTGGCAAACATAAGTTTCCAATGGATTTTACAGAGTTTTTACTCTGATATCCTTAGGCCGTTAGGTATCGCACAGAACGACTCTGAAACGGAAATATCGTGCCAGGCAGAATAATAACTCAGTGAAAATCCAAGCAAGAAATCAACCGTCAGAGCCTCACCGGTTTTCAGCAGAGATCCACCCGGTGCTGCAGCGGATCTACCATGCCAGGGGTTTGACCCGGCAGGAAGAGCTCGACCTGGCCCTGTCACAACTCTGTCCAGTGTCCCGGCTGAAAGGGGTGGAAGCCGCAGCTGAGCTACTGTTCGAGACCATCCGTGCTGGAGAGCCCATTGTCATTATCGGCGATTATGATGCAGATGGGGCGACCAGTACCGCACTCTCGGTGCTCGCTCTGCAGGCATTCGGTAGTGATAAGGTCTCCTATCTGGTGCCCAACCGGTTCGAGTTCGGCTATGGCCTGAGTCCGGAAATTGTCGACCTGGCCTCACCACGCAGTCCAGGTCTGATTGTGACTGTGGATAACGGCATTTCCAGTCTCAGTGGGGTTGAGCGGGCCAACTCTCTGGACATTCCGGTTTTGATCACCGACCACCATCTGCCGGGGCAACAGCTGCCTGAGGCCGCCGTGATCGTCAATCCGAACCAGACGGATGACGATTTTCCCAGCCCCTATCTGGCCGGTGTTGGGGTGATCTTCTACGTGATGATTGCGCTCTACAATCTGCTTAAAACCAATGACTGGTTTCAGCAGCAGGGGCTGAAACACCCGCAACCGGCAGATTGGCTCGATCTGGTCGCATTGGGCACCATCAGCGACCTGGTGCCGCTGGACCGAAATAACCGGATACTGGTTTCGCAAGGCTTGAAACGGATTCGCGCCGGACGCTGCAGGCCCGGAATTCTGGCGCTGTTGGCCGTGGCCAAGCGCAACTATCAGCGTGTGGTCGCTTCAGACATGGGTTTCGCCGTGGGTCCCAGGCTGAATGCCGCCGGTCGTCTCGACGATATGGGGTTGGGTATCGAGTGTCTGTTGAGTGAAGGTATTGATTCGGCCACCGCCATCGCGGCCGAACTGGACCGGCTCAACCATGCCAGACGGGCGATCGAGCAACAGATGAAGCAGCAGGCAGAGAGCCTGTTGCAGCAGCAGCTGCCATCTGCCGACGGTGTCCTGGCCCAGGGTTTGTGTCTCTACGAAAAGAGCTGGCATCAGGGGGTGATCGGGATTCTCGCATCGAGGATCAAGGAGCAGTATCATCGCCCGGTAATCGCTTTTGCAGATGCCGGCTCCGGGATAATCAAGGGTTCGGCCCGCTCCATTGCCGGGCTGCACATACGCGACTTACTTGAGCGCATCGACAGCGTCAATCCCGGTCTGATCAAACGCTTTGGTGGCCATGCGATGGCCGCTGGTTTGAGTCTCTCTGCGGAAAGGTTTGACGATTTTAAACACGCCTTTGAGCAAACGCTTGAACAGCAGCTGGATCCCCAGTTGCTCGAGGGGGTTATACTGACCGACGGTGTTCTCAGCCAGGAGGAGATGAATCTCAGTCTGGCGGAACAGATCCGCGCCGGTGGTCCCTGGGGGCAGGGATTTCCTGAGCCGATGTTTGAGGGGCGGTTTGCGGTGAAGCAGCAGAGAGTGGTTGCCGAGCACCATCTGAAGCTGGTGCTGGGGGATGACAGTGGTGAGTGGCTGATCGATGCCATTGCCTTCAATCAGCCACCGCTGTCTGATCCTGCCGGGCAGGTGTTGCTGGCCTACCGACTGGATGTGAACGAATTTCGTGGTCAGAAGAGCGCGCAATTGATTGTGGAGAAGATAGCATCGACATTCGAGACGACGAACTAGAGCAGGACGAGGGGCCGAGCAAAAGCGAGATCAAACGTGAAATGCTCGCCCTGCAGAAACTGGGTGAGCGGTTGACCGGTCTGTCAGCGACCCAGCTGGGTAGAATGCCACTGAGTGAAACCATGTTGGCCGCCCTGGCGGAGGCAAAACGGATCAAATCGCTGAATGCCCTGCGCAGGCACTACCGGCGCCTGGGTAAACTGTTGCAACAGGAAGATCTGGATGCGATCCACCAGGTGGTGGATGAGCTGGACAATAAACATCAGGCATCGGTTGCAAAGTTTCACAATCTCGAGCGTTGGCGGGATCGCCTGATCGAGGGGGACAGCGAAGCGTTCGGTGCTTTTCTGGCGGAGTATCAAAATGCCGACCGTCAACATCTTCGACAGCTGATTCAAGCGGCCAAGCGGGAGCAGGAGAAGGGTGGTTCCCCTCAGGCCTTCCGCAAATTGTTCAAGTATCTGCGAGAAGTGTCCGGGCTATAGTGTCCCTGTCATGGAATCTCTCCTATTCAGTTGGTCAGTACCAGGTGATCCGGCCACTGCAGGAACCGCAATGTCCTATTGGCGGTGCCGTCAGTCAAACCAGTTGAGCCACTTGCCGGCATAAGGAGTCAGAGCCCGCTTGAGCTCGCGCTCCTTAGAGACTCGGTCCGCCATCTTGGAATCGCCCATTGCCAGAGTGCTTCCGGGCTCTCCGGCTGCTCCGGAGGCAGTGGCTGTTGCAGGAAGGCAAGGACACTGAGCAGGGAGTTCAGGGGATCTTTCGGCTCCACCGGCCTGTCCCGATCCTGTTTACTCAGTTTACGCCCACTTTGATCGACTGCCAGCGGCAGGTGTAGATAGTTGGGTTGCTCCAAGCCGAGCAGCTGTTGCAGGTAGCACTGCCTGGGGGTTGAGCTGAGCAGGTCGGCGCCACGCACCACATCGGTGATTTTCTGCCAGGCATCATCCACCACCACGGCCAGCTGGTAGGCGTGATAGCCATCCACCCGTCTGATCACGAAATCGCCGATCTCTGTTCCAGGATTCTGCCGAAACTTCCCCTGCAATCTGTCTTCTACCAGGATTTCCCGATCCTCGGTCACCAGCCGGATGCTGTTTGTGTCAATGCCCGGTTTTTTTTCGGATCGACAGGTTCCCGGGTAGATCGGGCCTTCCGGGCCGATCCGAGCACGTTCACGAATCTCTTTACGGGAGCAGCTGCAGGGATAGGCCAGGTCAGCGGCAAGCAATTGTTCAACCACTTCGGCATAGCTTGCCGTGCGCCGGCTCTGATAGATCACCTCGCCATCCCAGTGCAGAGCGAAAGCCTCGAGGCTGGAGAGGATCTCCGCTGCGGACCCGGGGATTTCCCGGGTACGATCCAGGTCTTCAATTCTCACCAGCCACTCACCTTTGTGATGGCGGGCATCGAGAAAGCTGCCAACGGCAGCGACCAGGGAGCCGAAATGGAGTTTTCCCGTCGGTGATGGCGCAAAGCGTCCCCGATAGGTGCTACGGCTCATCGTCCCCTATCCATAACGCAAAAAACCGGCTTGCGCCGGTTTTTTTACTGGAAAAAACCTGATCAGCGTCAGCCCATCTGTTTTTCACGAATCTCATCTAACGTCTTACAGTCTATGCAGAGGGTGGCAGTCGGCCTGGCCTCCAGCCGGCGGATGCCGATCTCGATGCCGCAGGACTCGCAATAGCCATACTCTTTGTTATCGATCTGCTCCAAGGCTTCATCGATTTTCTTGATCAGTTTCCTCTCCCGATCCCTTGTACGCAGCTCAAGACTGAATTCAGACTCCTGGGTGGCGCGGTCATTCGGGTCAGGGAAATTGGCAGCCTCATCCTGCATATGGTGAACCGTACGGTCGACCTCCTGCATCAGATTGGCTTTCCAAGCAGCAAGTATGGAGCGGAAATGGTTCTCCTGCCCCTCACTCATATACTCTTCACCCTTAGCGGGTTCATAGGGATCGATGCCGAAGGATCCAGCTCCTTTAGCTGTGGCTTTCTTCTGGGCCATTCATGGTACCTCTTACGTGAAGGCGCATATCTATACCAGAAAGGGGAGAACGACACAATACATGGTTAAACCAGAATCAAGAATCGGGCACTGAGTTGGTGCACAGGGCGCTCATCCGTGTAAGGCGATTAACAGCCAATTGCGAAGTTCTCTCTTCCATCAATAAGGTTGGCCAAAATTCAGAAAAAATAAAGGTAGAGCAGGAATAACATTCCCTGTAGATGCTTCGTTGTTGATCTAGAGCAGGCATTTGCGTCATTTGTTATCGATGGATTGAGCCGCTGAATGACCGGATTACTTCGGTACATTCGGCGGAATATCCGGGAGGTAATCGAGAAAAATGCTAAACCCTGACACTTAGCGGGGAAATCGCAGCATCAATTACCCCACTTGATCATGTGCGAGCAACTCCGGTTTTGTTGTTACACTATTCCGCCATCGGGGTACTCATCCCGGGTTGTACATGATGAAGGTGTGAAAATGGCTGAATTAGAGGCATTGATATTTGATGTGGACGGCACCCTTGCCGACACCGAGAGAGATGGTCATAGGGTCGCGTTCAATCTGGCATTCAAAGAGGCCGGACTGGATTGGGAGTGGTCTGTGGAGCTGTATGGAAAACTGCTTGCGGTAACCGGCGGCAAGGAGCGTATCCGCCACTATCTGACAAACTACAATACCGCTTTTCAAGGTCCGGCGGAGCTGGATCAGTTCATAGCCGGGCTGCACGCCGCAAAAACCGAGCACTACACCAGGATGCTTGCGGAGGGCATGATTCCTGTGCGAAACGGTGTCAAAAGGTTACTGCAGGAGGCGAGAGAGCAGGGTATGCGCCTGGCAATCGCCACCACCACCACACCGGCAAATGTCAGTGCGCTGCTGCAGCACAGTCTGGATCCGCACGCGGAATCCTGGTTTGAAGTGATTGCGGCAGGCGATATCGTACCAGCGAAAAAACCGGCGCCGGATATCTATATCTGGGCCATGCAGCAGATGAAGTTGAAGCCACAGGTCTGTATGGCATTCGAGGATTCCCATAATGGGGTTCAGTCGGCGAGTCGCGCCTCGATTGATACCATTCTGGTGACGACCAATGGCTATACCGTGGAGGATGATTTTACCGGCGCCAGCCTGATCATCGACCAGCTGGGTGAACCTGATCAGCCTTTCCAGCGCCTGAACGGCAGTGTCGGTGATTTCAGTTACACCAATATCGAGATGCTGCGAGCACTCCATGGACTTGGTGTGAAATGACCGAGATCGCCAGGCGCATGGCGCAAATCGCGCCATTTCACGTGATGGATCTGCTGGCAAAAGCGCGTCAGCTGGAGGCTCAGGGCCGTTCGATCATCCATATGGAGATCGGTGAACCCGACTATCCAACCCCGGAACCGGTGGTTGCGGCAGCGCAGAGGGCCCTCAGCGGCGGCAATGTCCACTATACCCCGGCTACCGGCTTGCCGCAGTTGCGTGAGAAGATTGCCGCCTACTATAAAAGCAAATATCGGGTCGATGTGGACCCGCATCAGGTGATCGTGACACCCGGCTCATCCGGTGCGTTGCAGTTGTTGATGAATGTGCTGATCAATCCGGGGGAATCGGTTCTTATGGCCGATCCCGGATACCCCTGCAATCGCCATTTTGTTTCGATGGTCGATGGGATACCCGTGGGGGTGCCGGTCGGGGAGGAGAGCGCCTACCAATTGACCGCCGACTTGGTGGAGCAGGCCTGGCGGGATGACACCAAAGCGGTTCTGATCGCCTCTCCCTCCAATCCCACCGGTACATTGCTGGCTGAAGCCGAGCTGCGACAGCTGTATGACAAGGTGACCGAATTGGGTGGTGTACTGATCGTTGACGAGATCTATCTGGGCCTGACCTACGGTGTTGAAGCAAATACCGCCCTGGATATCAGTTCCGAGATCTGCGTGATCAGCAGTTTTTCAAAATATTTCTCCATGACCGGCTGGCGATTGGGTTGGATGGTTGCCCCCGAGGAGATGATCGATCCACTCGATCGTTTGGCGCAAAACATGTTTCTCTCTGCACCAACCCTGTCGCAGATGGCCGCCTTGAGTGCCTTTTCTCCAGAGGTGATTTCGATTCTGGAGCAGCGACGCCTGGCCTTCCAGCAGCGGCGGGATTTTCTGCTGCCGGCACTGCGGGAGCTGGGTTTCTCTCTGCCGGTGACCCCCCAAGGTGCATTCTATCTCTATGCCGGCTGTGGAGAGCACGCCAGTGACAGTCAAAAGCTGGCCCAACAGCTGCTCAATGAGGCAGGCGTTGCCGTCACCCCGGGTCTCGATTTCGGTTTCAACCGGCCTGAATCCTATTTGAGATTTGCCTATACCACTGCAATGGATCAGCTGCAGGAAGGGGTGCAACGGATCGCCCGTTTTCTTGCCTAGTGGCCCACTAGGGCCTGTTCACAGGCGCAGGCTACAACTTCGGCATCTTTTGTAATTGCTGATGCCAGAATACCGTGGCGCCGGCCACCCCGGCCGGCATGGCCAGAAAGTTCAGCAGGGGTACCATCATCATCGCGGTCAGGCCGCCGCCAAACGCCAGCGAGGTCATCCGTGCCCGCTTTAAGCGTTGATGTTGTTCCTTGAAAGGCAGCTTGTGATTGGCCATCGGGTAGTCGCCATATTCCAGGGCAAGAAACCAGGCGCTGAAGAGTATCCAGAGAAAGGGGGCTGCCAGGTTGATCACAGGAATCAGAAACAGTAACAACAGGGGTATGGCGCGAAGCAGAAAATAGAAGAGTTTGCGTAATTCAGAGAGTAGTGAGGGTAATACCTCTTTCATGATCTGTTTTGCACCAGCGGGTTGATTGCCAAGTTTACCGCCGAGATAGAGTTCCACCTTCTCAGCCAACAGGCCGTTGAACGGTGATGCAATCAGATTGGCAATGACAGTGAATGTATAGAAAACAACCAGAATGATGGCGATCGCGAAAAGTGGCCACAACAGCCAGCGAAGCCAGGCCAGCCAGCTCTCATCATCGGGCAGAAAACGATCCATCAATTGCTCGAATTGATCGACACCTACCCAGACCAGCAGACTGAATACCAGAATATTGATGAGTAACGGGATCAAAACAAAGGGCCTGATTCCCGGTTTGAAAAGTAACTTTAAACCTTCTAACAGATAGCCGACACCGGAGATTGGATTGCTCTTCATCTATGAATACCTGGATTGCTTGATCTGGATGAAATGTGGATAAGGGAGAGCCAATAACTGATTCTGATTTGCTCGGAGAGTACACTGATTCTAACGATCAGAAAAATCTTTGGCAGCGATTCGAGGAGTGCCATACACTTTTTTACAATTCGGAGAGTGTGCCTCAGATTGGATAATAAAACAGTCTGAAATGCAGTAGAGGCTTCTTTAAGACAATCGATCGAAGCATTCTCAAAAGATTGATTCAATTCACAATAGACTCAAACTCACCGCACAGGGTGATGAGTTGAATGGCTTTTATGTCCAGCAGGACACGAACACACCAGGTGGAGAATTCAGCTATGTTGATATCGTAGATAGTTGCTACCACAGCGCCGTCCCCGTCAGTCCCGATAACGATTTCATCATCGATGAAAGCTACTGCCCACTCTACCGATGCTTGAGTGATTCAAGAAAAACGGATTATCTGATCAGGTTTTTTATTTTGTAATGGTTTTCTCGATACGTTCAGAGATCGGGCCATTCCGGCCATCGGTATCGTAGGCCGCAATTCCGAAAAAGTAACGGCCGGGCCTCATGCTGGAGAGATAGTAAGCGGTTGTGAGGCCATCCTTGATATCGGCAATCAACTCCAGATTGTTTGACGATGGGCCACTATAGATTTTATATCCAGCAAGCTCGCTGAGGTCCAGGAAGCTGCCGTCCGTTCTGGTGGATGGGGCAACCCAGATCAACTGCTGTACCTGATTATCCGATGGATCAACAGAGGTATTGTCATCCTCCCCACCACCATCTCCACAGGCAGTAAGCCCAGAGGCGAATACCGCTAGTGTGTAGAGTGCTGATTTTTTCATGGTTTCCTACCGCTGTTCTGTGTTGCCAGAATCCGTTGTTGAGATGTTACATCACAAAGTGGCTTTAGCACGGTTATGTGCTCATTTTAGCGGAAGCAGGTTTTACGGTGCGCCCACTGAAATGATACAAAGCAACGTTCAACATCGACCGCATGGCCCGCTCGGTCAATTGGATTCAGCAAGGCCCTCGTCCATGATAGTTCCAGAGCCTATGGAACCGGTGTGATCTGCTTCAGTTTTCCGCCTGTTCAGTGGCTTCCGGCATACGGTTCATGACGGCGCTTTTCAGGCAATCGAGCGTGGAATCGGACCATAGAGGCTTGTTCTGTCGATCTGTAATGAAAAAGATATCCTCTACTCGGGCACCCAGGGTGGTGATCTTCGCGTGCTGCAAGCGGATATTGCATTCTGCAAAGGCTTGCCCTACATCAGAGAGTAAGCCGGGTCGGTCCAGGGTGACCAGCCGCATGATGGTGCGTTCCAGGGTGGGTTCCTGAGTGAAATAGATTGCTGTCGAGTTATCGAAGTGTTTGTTCTGTCTGGGAATTCTCCGGCTTACGCTGAGTGGCTGGTCACCATCCTGGCATATCCCCTCTCGCAGCGTGTTGACGATCTCCTCACTACGTAGACCAAATTCAACCGGTGAGCCATCCTGTTCGAGAACCAGATAGGAGTTGAGTGAGAAGCCGTTTGAGGTACTCATTACCCGGGCATTGACGATCGAGAGGGTTAGCTGGTCGAGGAGGGTGGTCGTCACGGCGAACAGGTTGTCCCTGTCGATACCGTAATAGAGCACCTCGGTTCCTCCCCGCTTCTGGGTCTGACGCATCTGAATCAGCGGAAAGGCGTCCGCAGGGGCCTGCAGGATGGATTTGCTGTGCCGCTGGATGGCATTCGGTGAATGGGTGAGGAAATACTCATGGGTAAAGGTGGACCAGAGCTGACGCACCGCCGTTTCATCAACCTGCTGGTTTTTCAACTGATGCAGTGCGGCCTGCTGTTTTTCCTGAATCAGTTCCTCCTGGGCGAGGGGGTTCTCCAGACCGCGAATCAGTGCCCGTCGGGTGGCATTGAACAGATCCCTGAGCAGCGAATCTTTCCAGGAGTTCCAGGCATCCGGATTGGTGGCGCGGCTGTCAGCGAAGGTGAGCAGGTAGAGATAGGTCAGTCGGTTCAGGTCGCCGACCAGTGCGGCAAACTCCTGAACCACCTTCGGGTCGGTGATATCTTTGCGTTGTGCCGTCATCGACATCACCAGATGGTTGCGCACCAGCCAACTGACCAATTGGCTGTCATATTCACTCAGGTGGTGGAGGCGACAGAAATCGTAGGCGTCTACGGCTCCCAGCTCTGAGTGGTTGCCACCACGGCCTTTGGCAATGTCGTGGAACAGGGCGGCCAGATAGATCAGTTCTTCCTTGGGCAGGGTTTTGGCCAGCTGGGTACAGAAGGGATATTCATCTGCAAATTGGTCGACACTCAATCGGCGGATATTGCGAACCACCATCAGGGTGTGTTCGTCGACGGTATAGACGTGGAACAGATCGTATTGCATGCGCCCGACGATATTTTCGAACATCGGGATATAGGCCGCCAGAACCCCGTAGATATTCATTCGTCGTAATACTCTGGTGAGCCCTACTGGCTGACGCAGAATCTCCATGAATAGGCTCTGCGCCCGGATATCCTGGCGAAACGCCTCATCGATCAGATAGGTATGGTTTCTGATCAGGCGTATGGTGCTGGCTCTGACCCCGATCAGGTCCGGGTGTTCCTGCATCACCAGAAACATTTCCAGCAGTGCGTTAGGGTTGCGCCTGAAGACGCTTTCGTCGGTGACTTCCAGAAATTGACTGCGCTGCTGGAAGCGCTGATTGAGCTCGACCGGTTCACCGAGCTTGTCTTTCAACAGAATGCTCTCCTGAAAGTGCTGCAGCAGCATTTCGTTGAGACGACTGAGCTCCATTACCGTGCGGTAGTAGTCTCGCATGAAGCACTCGACAGCCAGGTTGGCGTGATCGGCGTCATAACCAAGATAACTGGCGAGGGTACGCTGATGATCGAACAGCAGCCGGTCGTCACAACGTCCGGTCAGCAGGTGCAGAGCAAAGCGAACCCGCCAGAGGTGGTTCTGTCCCTCGATCAGGGTCTGGTACTCGGCTTCGGTAAGAAACTCATGTTTGACCAGGTCGTGTAGGTCATGGATCTGGAAATGGCGTTTCGCGACCCAGCCGATCATCTGTATATCCCGCAATCCACCGGGGCTCTCTTTAAGATTGGGTTCGAGATTACTCAGGCTGCAGCCCTGCTTGGTGTGGCGTGTACGCTGCTCATTCCATTTCGCCTCAAAAAACTCATCGCTGTTCCACATCCTGTCGGGAGCGATTGCCAGCCGCATATTCTCGTAAAGTGCTACGGAGCCGGTCAGCAGACGTGCTTCGATCAGGTTGGTGATGACGGTGATGTCCTGCTTGGACTCACGTTCTGCATCATCGATGGTTCTAACGCTCTGTCCGATTTCCAGGCCGATATCCCAGAGCAGTGTCAGAAACTGCTGCAGCTGGTCCTCATAGGATTCAAACTGACTCTCATGCTCCAGCAGAATCATGATGTCGATGTCCGAGGCAGGGTGGAGTTCCCCCCGGCCATAGCCCCCGACTGCAACCAGGGAGGCCGCCGCCTGGTCGGAAAAAAAACGCTTCCAGGCCTGTTTCAGAATCTCATCGATCAGATCGGCCCGCTCGGCAACCAGCTCACTGGTGGGTGTCTGTCCAGTGGTAAAGCGTTCATTGACATCCTCAACGTAGCGTTTCAGATAGTCTTTACAGGGTTGGATTGGGGAGACGTCGTGGGTGAACGCCTCTCTCAGGGCGGCATAATCAATCATATTACTCAGTATAAAGGCAGTGAGGCTCAGGCTGTAAGAGAATTAACCGCCAATCAACGCTGATTATCGTGAATCTGCGCAAATCGAGGCCACGATGGGATAATTATTCGCGGCATTTTGCGGTGATTGGCGTTAATTCGCGGTTAACTCACTGCGGTGGATTTCAGGACCTTGATTAAGACAGGCTCTGCAGGGTATTTACTCCCGGTCAGCAGCGGCTTTCCCGCTCTTCCTCGCGCAGAGTCAGCACTTCAAAACCGCTCTCGGTAACCAGGATGGTGTGTTCGAATTGCGCTGAAAGGCTGCGATCCCGGGTGATCACGGTCCAGCCGTCCTGCTTTAATTTGACCTGTTGTTTGCCGGCATTGACCATCGGCTCAATGGTGAAGCACATGCCGGGCTGCAGAACCATGCCGGTGCCGGATTGGCCGTAGTGCAACACCTGGGGGTCCTCATGGAAATCCTTGCCGATACCATGGCCGCAATACTCTCTGACCACACTATAGTGGTGATTCTCGACAAAGGTCTGGATCGCATGACCGATATCGCCGAGCCGGCAGCCAGGCTCTACCTTATTGATCCCCAGCCACAAGGCATCCTGGGTGACATCGATCAGTCGCTTGGCAAGAATTGAGGGTTGGCCGACGGTGAACATCTTGCTGGTGTCGCCATGGTAACCATCCTTGATCACGGTGATATCGATGTTCACGATATCGCCCTTTTTCAGACGTTTTTCGTTGGGAATTCCGTGACAGACAACCTGATTGACCGAGGTGCAGATCGACTTTGGAAAGCCTCGGTAGTTCAGCGGTGCCGGAATGGCCTGCTGCTGGTCGACGATGTAGTCGTGGCAGATGCGGTCCAGCTCCAGGGTTGTCACGCCAGGCTGTACATGAGGAGCAATCATCTCCAGTACGTCAGCCGCAAGTTTGCCGGCCTGTCTCATCTTTTCTATTTCTTGCGCTGTTTTTATTGTGACGCCCATGTGAAATCGCTTGAAAGTCCGGGAAGTTAAACCTGAATCCGAGGGTTCATGACGGCACATAGCGCAAGCTATTGCTTCCCCAGCGGTTCAAAAAATGCCCGCTTAACCTATGGGTGGAGCTAAGATTGTTTGATTCCACTGGGGAATCAATAGCTTACACTCTGAACTCGCCATCAACCCTCGGATTCAGGTTAAAAGGGAATGGCGGGTGCGGCAAGATTGTCGCAACAAGCCGGTTATGGTATAAAACGCCCCGCTGAATCGCAAACGCTTCAGCATCCCAAGTCCGCGGAGGCCCTAGGGTTATTCTCGCGGGTAGAAAACACACACATATCGTCACATGGTCCTGGGTGCCTTGGAAGATACTGAGTATTACTAAGTTTTGCTTATTAATCAGTATCATAAGGTTGGATTATGGGATATGTGGAGGTTTAACCCGATACATATCAGGAGTCACTCATGAGTGAAGTATCAATGCGCCAGATGCTTGAGGCAGGCGTACATTTTGGTCATCAGACCCGTTACTGGAACCCGAAAATGGGTTCTTACATCTTTGGACATCGCAATAAGATCCACATCGTCAATCTGGAAAAGACGATGCCCCTTTTCAAGGATGCGATGAATTTCATCGGTTCCCTCTCCGCCAACGGCGGCAAAGTTCTGTTTGTCGGCACCAAGCGTGCGGCACAGTCCGTGGTCCGCGAAGAGGCGGAGCGTTGTGGTATGCCGTTCGTCAACCATCGTTGGTTGGGTGGCATGCTAACCAATTTCAAGACCATCAAACAGTCCATCAAGCGACTCAAAGAGCTTGAGGCGATGTTCGAAGACGGTAGTGTTGAGCAGCGTTTCAACAAGAAAGAGGCGCTCGGATTGAGCCGCGAGCTGGAGAAGCTGGAGCGCAGCCTCGGCGGTATCAAGAACATGAACGGTCTGCCCGATGCTCTCTATATCATCGATGTTGGCCACGAGAAGAATGCTGTGGCTGAAGCCCGCAAACTGGGTATTCCAGTGATCGGCGTGGTGGATACCAACAACGATCCGGATGATATCGATTACGTGATTCCGGGTAACGATGATGCGATTCGCGCAGTCCAGCTCTATGTGCAGGGTGCTTCGGCCGCAATTCTGGAAGGTCGCGCCAGCGCCGCAAACAATGTAGCAGCGAATAGTAACGAGGAGTTTGTCGAGGTAGCGCCTGATCAGGCCTGATCCATCGGCAAAGTGGCCGGACTCCCCGGAGTCCGGTCAGCATTTCTTGTAAGACAGTTTTAGTACTTAAATATTATAGGTAGGCGTATTATGGCAATTACAGCCTCTCTGGTGAAAGAGCTGCGTGATCGTACCGGCGCAGGGATGATGGAGTGTAAAAAGGCATTGGTTGAGTCCAATGGCGACGTGGATGCAGCCATCGAGCAGATGCGCAAATCCGGTCAGGCGAAGGCGGCCAAAAAAGCGGGCCGTATCGCAGCTGAGGGTATCATCGTGTTGAGCTTCAACGATGACAGTACCCAGGGTGCAATGGTTGAGGTCAACTGTGAAACGGATTTTGTCGGCAAGGACGACAATTTCACCTCCTTCGCAAAGGCCGTTGCAGAGCGTGTTCTGGCCGGTGGTGCAGACGATGTCGCCGCACTGATGGAGCAACCGCTGCATGAAGGCGAAGAGACCACAGTCAATCAGGCCCGTGAGGCATTGGTCTCAAAACTCGGCGAAAACATGAATGTACGCCGTTTCGTCCGTTTCAATGCCTCATCCGGTAAGCTGGTCAGCTATCGTCACGGCGTTCGTATCGGTGTGGTGCTTGAGCTCGACGGCGGCGATGATGAGCTGGGACGCGATCTGGCGATGCATATTGCGGCAACCAATCCGATCTGTCTCTCTGCGGAGCAGATGCCACAGGATATGATGGACAAAGAGCGTGAGATCGTCACCGCTCAGGCCAAAGAGAGCGGCAAGCCGGATGAGATCATTACCAAAATGGTCGAAGGCCGGATGCGCAAGTATCTCGCAGAGAACACCTTGATGGGTCAGGCCTTCGTCAAGGATCCGGATACCAGTGTGGAAAAGCTGCTGAAAAGCAAAAATGCACAGATTGTGGATTACAAACGCTTTGAAGTCGGTGAAGGTATCGAAAAGAAGCAGGAAAACTTTGCTGAAGAGGTCATGGCTCAAGCCAAGATGTCTTGAGTTTTCTGCGCCAAGCCCATGGGCCTAGTGGGAAGGCATCCATCGCAAACCGATGCCTTTCCACAGCCAGCCACTGCGATGGCTGGTCACCATTAATAACAGACCCCAGGAAAGGGATGATATGAGTGCGCTAATTTGCCAACGCATCTTGCTGAAACTGAGTGGTGAGGCCCTGATGGGAGAGGGGGACTTCGGTATTGATCCTGGCGTGCTTCAGCGGGTTGCTGAGGAGATCAGGGATCTGATCGATGCCGGCATTCAGATGGGGGTTGTGATCGGTGGCGGTAACATCTTTCGTGGTGCAGGTCTGGCTCAGGGTGGCTTTGACCGGGTACGGGGCGATCAGATGGGTATGTTGGCCACCGTAATGAATTCACTGGCGATGCAGGATATGCTCTCCCGCCTGGGCGTGGAAGCCGATGTCTACTCGGCGCTTGCCATGCCCGATGTTTGCGAATCCTTTACCGCGAGAGATGCCAGGCGTAGCTTGGAACAGGGTCGGGTTGCCATTCTCGCGGCAGGTACCGGCAATCCCTACTTTACCACTGACTCCGCTGCCAGCCTGAGAGCGGTGGAGATTAAAGCGGATCTGCTGATCAAGGCGACCAAGGTGAATGGTGTCTATTCAGCCGACCCGATGAAAGATCCCCAGGCAACCTTCTATCCCCGTTTGACCTACGATCGCGCTTTGGCGGAAAACCTTCAGGTCATGGATGCCACGGCAATCGTTCTGTGCCGGGATAATGGCATGCCCCTGCGGATCATGAATATCAACGACCCGGGTGCTCTCATGCGTTTGATGCGTGGAGAGGCAATTGGCTCCCTGGTGGAAAAAGGCGACTGACTATGATTGATGATATTAAGAGTGATGCGTCAACCCGTATGGGTAAGAGTGTAGAGTCCCTGGTGCATGAACTGGCCAAGGTGCGTACCGGCCGCGCCCATCCCAGTCTGTTGGATCATATCCGGGTCGATTACTATGGATCGGATGTGCCGATCAGCCAGGTGGCGAACATCAATGTCGAGGATGCTCGCACGCTGACTGTGGTGCCCTGGGAAAAGAACATGGTTTCGGTTGTGGAGAAGGCGATCATGACGTCCGATCTGGGGCTCAACCCGATGAGTGCCGGTTCGGTTTTACGGGTGCCAATGCCTCCATTAACCGAAGAGCGGCGCAAGGATCTGATTCGAGTCGTCCGCCAGGAGGCTGAGCAGGCTAAAGTTGCGGTGCGCAATATCCGGCGCGATGCCAACCATGATCTCAAGGATCTGGTTAAAGAGAAGATGATTTCAGAGGATGATGAACACCGTGGGCAGGAACTGATCCAGAATCTGACAGACAAACACATTAAGCAGGTTGATGCGTTGCTGGAGGAGAAAGAGAAGGACTTGATGGAGATTTGATCCTCCTGAAGATCCCAATGAAACCTCTATGACAAGCGGCATGACAAAGGACCCCGAAACTGTCGTCGCAGAACTGCCTCGGCATTTAGCGATTATCATGGATGGCAATGGCCGCTGGGCGCAAAAGCGTGGCCTACCGCGTTACGCTGGTCATCCGGCAGGTGTCGATGCCGTGCGTCGGGTGGTTGAAGCCTGTGTGGTGCGCCAGATACCGGTTCTGACCCTGTTTGCCTTCAGTAGCGAGAACTGGCGGCGGCCCGCCAAAGAGGTCAATCTGATCATGGATCTTTTCATCCGCTCCTTGAGGAAAGAGATCAAACGTCTCGACCGTAATCAGGTCAAACTCAAAGTGATTGGCGATCGCAGCGCATTCTCCAAAAAGCTGCAGCAGCAGATCGCCGAAGCAGAGCAGCAGACCGCATCCAACCAAGGCCTGCTGTTGCAGGTGGCTGCCAACTACGGTGGTCGCTGGGATGTTACCCAGGCTGCCAGATGCCTGGCGCAATCGGTCGCATCAGGAGAGCTCTCCGCCGAACAGATCGATGAGCAGGCGCTGGCACAGCACCTCTCATTTGCCGGGGTTCCGGAACCCGATCTGTTCATTCGCACCGGCGGTGAAAAACGGATCAGCAATTTCCTGTTGTGGCAGTGTGCCTATACCGAACTCTACTTCACTGATCTGCTCTGGCCGGACTTCGATGACCAGGCCCTGGATGCGGCAATTCAGGATTATTCAGGCCGACAACGTCGTTTCGGTCGTACCGGAGAGCAGGTTCAGGGACAGACTGCTGAAGCCTCTTGAGCCGTCCGCTATGCTGAAGCAGCGTGTGATCACAGCCCTGATTCTGGCCCCTCTGGTCATCTCTTCAGTTCTGCTGCTGCCAACCACTTATGTGGCCCTGCTTCTCGCCGTCGTGGTATTGGTGGGTAGTCGGGAATGGGCCAGACTGAGTGGTTTTACCAATCTGCCCCAACAACTGCTCTATACGCTGCTGATGCTGCTACTGTTAGGTTGCAGCTACTTTTTGATGCCCCCATCATGGATTCCTGTCATCACCGGTTTTGCGGTTGTTTGGTGGTGTTTTGTGCTGGTGCGGATCATGCGTTATCGGGCGGATCAGACCCCCTCCGATCATTCGCTGTTGAAAGGCCTGGAGGGAATCGTTGTGCTGCTTCCTCCCTGGCTTGCGCTGATCACCCTGCATCAGATACCCGGCTTCGGCCCCGGTTTGATGTTGTTTGTTCTGATGCTGATCTGGAGTGCGGATGTGGGAGCCTACTTTGCTGGGCATCGCTGGGGGAGCCATAAGCTGGCGCCCCAGGTGAGCCCGGGCAAGACCAGGGAGGGCGTCTATGGGGCCATGGGCAGCGCCCTGTTGTGTGGAGTCGTTCTAATCTGGTGGCTGGAGAGTTCTGTTCTGAAATCGATACTGATCTTGCTTCTCTGTCTGGTTACCATGCTCTCCTCGGTGGTCGGAGACCTGTTCGAGAGTCTGTTGAAGCGACAACGGGGAATGAAGGACAGTGGTACCCTGCTACCCGGACATGGTGGTATGTTGGATCGTATCGATAGTCTGACGGCCGCGGCTCCAGTATTTCTCTTCGGCCTGACCCTGTTGGGGGAAGCGTGATGATAGGTTTGACGATTCTGGGATCGACTGGCTCGATCGGCATCAGCACCCTGGATGTGGTGGCCAGACATCCGGATGAGTACCAGGTTGTCGCCTTGACCGCCAATCGGGATGTGGAGGGGCTGCTGAGCCAGTGTGAAAGGTTTCAGCCGAAGATTGCGGTGATGGGCGATCCTCACTGTGCCGACCAGTTGGCGAAAGGGCTGAATCAGCGCGGACTGCCGATAGAAGTGCTCTCCGGGTTGCGCGGCCTGGAGATTGCGGCAGCCATGCCGCAGGCCCACTATGTGATGGCGGCAATCGTCGGTGCGGCCGGATTGTTGCCGGCGCTTGCGGCTGTGCGGGCCGGCAAACGTCTGCTGCTGGCGAATAAAGAGGCGTTGGTGGTGGCCGGTGACCTGTTCATGCAGGAAGTGAAGGCTCACAATGCACTGGTGCTGCCCATCGACAGTGAACACAATGCTGTGTTCCAGTGCATGCCGGAGGACTACCAGGGTAATCTGGCGCAGTCCGGAGTGAAGCGTATTCTGCTGACCGCATCCGGTGGGCCGTTTCGTGAAACCCCGGTGGAAGCACTGCATGATGTCACACCAGATCAGGCCTGTGCTCATCCAAACTGGGAGATGGGCAGGAAGATCTCAGTCGACTCGGCAACCATGATGAACAAAGGGCTGGAGGTGATCGAGGCGCACTGGCTGTTTCAGGCCGGGGCGGATAAGATCGAGGTGGTGTTGCATCCCCAGAGTGTCATCCACTCCATGGTTGAGTATGAGGATGGCTCGGTGCTCGCCCAGCTGGGACAGCCGGATATGCGGACACCGATTGCCCATGCACTGGCTTGGCCGAAGCGGATTCAGTCCGGGGTTGAAAGCCTGGATCTTTTTCAGATCGGCCGTCTCGATTTTGAGCCACCGGATCCTCAGCGATTTCCCTGCCTGGGCCTGGCCTATCAGGCAATCCAGAGTGGCGGTACCGCCAGTGCGGTGCTGAATGCGGCCAATGAGGTGGCGGTGGATGCGTTTCTCAATCAACGTCTCGGTTTTACCGGAATCGCCGAAGTGGTCGAGGAGACCATGCAACAGCAGCCGGTGGAGCAGGTCACGGATCTGCAGAGCCTGCTGGAAGCGGACCAGAAGGCGCGAAATATGGCGGAACAAGTCGTGCAGAAAAGGGTCTCAAGCTGCGGTATCAGCTGATTAGACATAATGAATTCACTACTCTTCACCATCATCTCGTTTCTAGTTGCACTGGCAATCCTGATCGCTGTGCATGAGTTCGGCCACTTCTGGGTGGCGCGTAAACTGGGCGTCAAGGTGTTGCGTTTCTCCATCGGCTTCGGCAAGCCGCTGTGGAAAAAGACCAGTCAGGTGGATGGTACAGAGTACGTCGTTGCGGCCATTCCACTCGGTGGCTATGTGAAAATGCTCGATGAACGGGAGGCGCCAGTCCCCGAGGCGATGCAGAATCAGGCGTTCAACCGCCAGTCGCTGCCGGTGCGCAGCGCGATTGTGGTTGCCGGTCCCCTATTCAACTTCCTGTTTGCAATCTTTGCCTTCTGGCTGATTTTCGTGACCGGTGATACCGGCCTCAAACCGCTGGTCGGTAAGGTGGAGGAGGGGTCCCTGGCGCAGCAGAGCGGATTTGTGGTTGGTGACCGGATTACTTCGATTGCCGGTAAAGCCACCCCCACCTGGGAGAATGTGGTCTATGCGATGCTCTCCCAGGCATTGGATAAGGATATCCTGCAGATCGGAGTGTCCAATCCTCAGCAGGGTGAGCGTCAACTGCTGCTGCCAAGCCAGGATCTTGCGACAATGGCGGAAGAGGGGCAGTTGCTGACTAATCTGGGGTTGACCCCTGACCGACCAGAGATTCCACCGGTGATAAGTGAGATTGTGGCTGGTGAAGCGGCTGACAAGGCTGGCATGAAGGTGGGAGACCGGATCATTCGGGTTGATGATCAACCGGTTACCGATTGGGTCGAATGGGTCAGCTATGTTCGGGAGCGGCCAGGTCAGATGATGTTGATCGAGGTCAGTCGGGAGAGAGAGTCGCTGATCATCGAGGTAACGCCGAAAACGGTAAATCCCGATCAGGGCGAGCCTTACGGACGGATCGGTGCCGGGGTTGAACAGATACCGAGTGAACTGTGGGACGACTATCGGGCGGTTGTGCGCTACGGACCGTTGGAATCGGTCGGGCAGGCGGTCAGCAAGAGCTGGGATCTGTCGGTGCTGATGCTGAGAATGCTCGGCAAAATGATCATCGGCGAGGTCTCGGTCAAAAACCTCAGCGGCCCTATATCGATTGCTGATTCTGCTGGTAAATCAGCGAGTTTTGGCCTGGTCTATTTTATTAAGTTTCTCGCTGTCGTGAGTATCAGTCTGGGGGTGTTGAACCTTTTGCCCATCCCTGTGTTGGACGGCGGTCATCTCTTTTATTTCCTGATCGAGGCGATTCAGGGTAAGCCCCTGTCCGATCGGTTTATGGAGCAGGGACAGAAAATCGGCCTGTTGATTCTGCTCGGTGTCATGAGTCTTGCTTTTTATGTCGACCTGAACCGTTTTCTGGGGTAGCCATTCGTATCCGTTCAAGGGGATAGCTCTGTATCCTGAAGCTGTAAGATAACTTATACTTACGCCCTTTGTGACATTGCTGACTTGTCGGAGATTTCTGCCAACAGGCAGCCGAATAATGAATAAACTCTGTTGTTTCAAACCATAATGCCATTTTTCTTGCGGATTTTTATCACTCTACTGCTGTCTGCCGGTGCCCTGTTTCCGCAATTGGCCGCCGCTTTTGTCGTCCAGGACATCCGTGTCGAGGGGCTTCAGCGCATCTCAGCGGGAACGGTCTTTAACTATCTGCCGGTGAAAACCGGTGATGAAGTGAATAAGGGGAACACCGCGAAGATCATTCGTGCCCTCCACAAAACCGGCTTTTTCCAGGAAATTCGACTGGAGCGTGAAGGGGATGTGCTGATCGTCTTCGTGCATGAGCGGCCGGCGATTGCTGAGATCGACATTACCGGTAACAAGGATCTCGATACGGAACGGTTGATGGCCGGGCTGAAGGATGTTGGGCTGGCAGAGGGTCGGGTCTTCAAGCGTGCTCTGCTGGAACAGGTCGAACAGGAGCTGAACCGGCAATATTTCTCCCGTGGTAAATACGGCGTCAAGATCAAATCCGAGGTGACCCCGCTTGAGCGCAACCGGGTGGGGATCGATATCGAGATCTCAGAGGGACTGACGGCGCGGATTAAAAACATCAACATTATCGGCAATTCAGCCTATGAAGATGATGATCTGCTGGATGAATTCGAGCTGGGAGTGCCTGCCTGGTACGCGATCTTCTCCAGCCGGGACAAATACTCCAAACAGGCCCTTGCCGGTGACCTTGAGACCCTGCGCTCGTTCTACCTGGACCGGGGCTATATCGATTTTAAAATCGAATCGACTCAGGTATCGATTACCCCGGACAAGAAGGATATCTACATTACCATCGCTCTCGATGAGGGGGATGTATTCACCCTCAGCGATATCAAACTGGCCGGTGATCTTGAGCTGCCGGAAGAGGAGCTGTTTCCGCTGATTCACTTGCGCCGGGGTGGGGTGTTCTCGCGTAAGCGGGTCACCGCCAGTGCAGAGCGGTTGAACAAAAAGTACTCCGATGCGGGTTATGCCTTCGCCAACGTCAACAGTATTCCGGATATCGACAGAGAGAACCGCAAGGTGGCGATTACCTATTTCGTGGATCCGGGTAAACGGGTCTACGTCCGCTATATCAATATCTCCGGAAACTCCACAACCCGCGATGAGGTCTTGCGCCGGGAGATGCGGCAGATGGAATCCGCCTGGTTCTCCGGGGAGAAGACCCGGCTCTCCCGAGAGCGTCTGCAACGGCTTGGCTTCTTCAATGACGTCAATATGGAGACCCCGGCGGTACCCGGCACCACGGATCTGGTGGATGTCAATCTGAGCGTCACAGAAGCCGCTTCGGGCAGTTTGAGCGCCGGTGTCGGCTACTCGGAGACCCAGGGCGTGTTGTTCAATGCCAGTATCAGCCAGAACAACTTTCTGGGCACCGGTAACCGGGTCAGCGCCGGTTTTGACACCAGTGATGCGACCAAGAAGGTGACGATTGTCTATACCGATCCCTACTACACCATCGATGGGGTCAGTCAGGGTTATGAATTGAGCTATCGGGAGACCGACTTTTCAGAGCTGAATATCTCCAGCTACTCCACCGATGTAGGGCGTCTGGGGGTCAATTTCGGTGTGCCGGTATCCGAGTACGACCGCCTGAGATTCAGTCTGGCCTATGAAAATACGAAATTTTTCATCGCCGACTCGGCCTCGGATGAAATTCAGGACTTCGAAGAGAAATATGGAACGAAATTCTCCGATTTTGAGTTGGTGGGTAGCTGGATCCGGGACACCCGGGATCGGGCAATCTTTCCGAACAAAGGTGGTCGTCAGGTCTTTACCACGGAATTGAACACACCGGGCAGTGATCTTCAGTATTACCGCGTCAGCTATCGGAATGCCCAGTATTTCCCCTTAACCAACAACCTGACCTTAAAACTGAATGGTGAGTTGGGTTATGGTGACGGTTACGGAAATAACGAAGAGTTGCCTTTCTATCGAAATTTCTACGCCGGTGGCATAGGTTCGGTCAGGGGTTTCGAAGAGAATACCCTGGGTCCGAAAGATTCAGAAGACGATGCGATAGGCGCAAATGCTAGAATCGTGGGACAGATCGAGTTACTGTTCCCGATCTTTGGTGACGACTTCAAAGATACAGTACGAGCCGGATTGTTTGCCGATGTGGGCAATGTCTTCGATCTGGCAAATGACGAGGAGATCAAGTGGGATGGATTTAGGGCTTCTACGGGTCTGATGTTATCCTGGTTTTCTCCGGTAGGTGCACTCTCGTTCAGTTTGGGATATCCGCTGAAGGAGGAAGAGGGTGACAAGACTAAATCGCTTCAATTCCGAATTGGTAGCGGATTCTAAAATTAATTAGGGAGTCGATGGGTGAACTCAATACGTTTTTTACTAATCACTTTGAGCTTGGCGATTTTTGCTGCCGGTAGTGCCTACGCTGAGGAGTATCGCATTGCTTTTGTCAATGCCACCAAGGTATTTGAAGAATCACCGCAATACAAAACTGCGAGGGAGCGCCTGCAGACAGAGTTTTCCCGGCGTGAGAAAGACTTGCTGGCCTCACAGAAGCAGCTCAAGCAGCTGGAGGAGAAACTGCAGCGGGACGGTTCGGTGATGAGTGAGTCCGAAGTCAAGCGTCTTGAGCGTGATATCCTCAGTCGCAGTCGCAAACTGAAAAATGCCCAGACAGAGTTTCGTGAGGATCTGAACCTGCGTCAGAATGAGGAGTTCAAGAAGCTGCGTCAGCAGGTTCGTGAGGTCATTCAGGAGGTGGGTAAGAGCGAAAAAATCGACCTGATCGTCTCAGATGGGGTGGTCTATTTCAGCAAAAAGATCGACATATCTGACAAGGTGTTGGAAAAACTGCGTGAACGAAAAGCTGAATAACTCGGATTTTTACACTTGTCCATTCGACTCGGAGAACTAGCTGAGGCGGTAGGTGCTGAGCTGCGCGGAGACCCGGAGATCGCCATTCAAGGGGTCGGTACGCTGCAGCGTGCCACAGAGGGGCAGCTGAGCTTTCTCAGTAACAGCGCGTATCGGTGCTACCTTGCGGAGACCGGTGCTTCAGCAGTCATTCTGTCGCAGGAGGCCGCAAGCGACTGTAGCGTGGCCGCACTGGTCACCGACAACCCCTATCTGGCCTATGCACGGGCTGCCAGCCTGCTTTTTCCTGTTGCGGAAGCCGCCCCGGGTATTGCCGATTCTGCGGTGATTGCTGCATCGGCTGAAATCGACAAAAGCGCCTCGATCGGCCCCTGCAGCGTCATCGGTGAGCGAGTCAGGATTGGTGCCGATGTGGTTATCGGCCCAGGCTCAGTGATCGAATCGGATTGTGAAATCGGCGAGCAGACAAGGTTGGTGGCGCGAGTTACCCTATGCCATCGGACTCGAGTCGGCGCCCGCTGTCTGCTACACCCGGGTAGTGTATTGGGCGCCGACGGTTTCGGTCTGGCCAACGATCAGGGTCGATGGGTCAAAGTGCCTCAGCTGGGAAGGGTCTGGCTCGGGGATGATGTGGAGATTGGTGCCAATACCACGGTTGACCGGGGTGCTCTGGAGGATACGATCCTGCATGATGGTGTTAAGCTCGATAATCTGATACAGATCGCACACAACGTGGAGGTGGGCGAGCACACCGCGATGGCGGGTTGTGCGGGTGTTGCCGGCTCGACGAAGATCGGTCGGAACTGTACTATCGGTGGTCAAACCGGTCTGGTAGGGCATATCACGATCGGTGATAATGTACACATTTCAGGTGCGGCCCTGGTTTCTCGTTCATTTCCCGAGGCAGGCTATTACAGCGGTAATCTTCCCGCGATGGAAAATAGTGCTTGGCGAAAGCTGATTGCCAGGCTCAGACGCCTTGATAATATGGCTAAGGATCTGAAATTATTGAAAAAAACAGTGAAATCTCTCACTGGAGAGTCATTCAAATGAAACGTTTGAGTCATGGGAGGGTAGTTTGATAGCGATGGACATCAACAAGGTGCTGAGTCTACTGCCGCACCGTTACCCCTTTCTGCTGATCGATCGGGTTACCGAGTATGAAAAAAATACCCGCTTGCGGGCGCTGAAGAATGTCACCTACAACGAACCCTTTTTCAATGGACATTTTCCGATTCAACCGGTCATGCCCGGTGTCCTGATCGTAGAAGCGATGGCCCAGGCGACAGGCCTGTTGGCGATGGAATCCAATCCGGAAACAGTGAATGAGACCACCATCTATCTGTTTGTCGGTATCGATAAAGCACGTTTCAAGCAGCAGGTAGAGCCAGGCGATCAGCTGATCATCGATGTGCAGCAGAACAAACTCAAGCGGGGCATCGGTTTCTTTACCTGCTCAGCGACTGTGGATGGCCGTACTGTGGCCACAGCAGAGATCATGTGTACTGCCCGGGAGATAGGCAACTGATCGACTCACGCGCAGTTATAGATCCACAGGCGGAATTGGATGAGGGGGTCACCGTCGGACCCTTCTCGATCATCGGTCCTGACGTGAGCATCGGCGCTGGTACGGTGATCGGGCCCCATGTGGTTGTCAATGGGCCGACCCGCATCGGCAGGGACAATCGCATCTACCAGTTTGCCTCAGTCGGTGAAGATCCCCAGGATAAGAAATATGCGGGAGAACCGACTTCTCTGGAGATCGGCGATCGGAATGTGATTCGGGAGTTTGCCACCCTGCATCGTGGCACGGTTCAGGATCAAGGCGTCACCCGCATCGGCAACGATAATCTGCTGATGGCCTATATCCATGTAGCCCATGACTGTGTCTTGGGTGATCATGTGATTTTGGCCAATGCGGCCTCACTGGGTGGCCATGTGATGATTGACGACCATGCCATTCTGGGAGGCTTTTCCAAGGTTCATCAATTCTGTCGTATCGGCGCCCACAGCTTTTCCGGAATGGGATCTGCGATCAATATGGATCTACCCCCCTACATGATGGCAGCTGGGCAGCCGACCAAGCCCCACGGCATTAATCGTGAGGGGTTGAGCCGGCGAGGTTTCAGTAAGGATGCCATCCGGCAGATCAAGCGGGCTTACAAAATTATCTATCACTCAGGACAGCGTCTGGAAGCAGCACGTGAGGAGATCGAAAGTCTGGCCACGGAGACTCCTGAACTGAAGATTCTTGTCGATTTCCTCTCCCATAGTGGAAGAGGCATTCTGCGATAGACATTCTGTCGAATGCCTTCAGAGCACCCTCTGATGCAATCCGCAAACCAGCCAAAAGCAATAAGAGTCGGCATCATCGCGAATGAGGTCTCCGGTGATCAGTTGGCTGCTGCCTTGATCCAGGCTTTGCAGGAGCGCTCGCCAGAGGTGGTCTTTGAAGGTATGACCGGTCCACTGATGGAGGCAGCCGGTTGCCGTTCCCTGGCCAGCATGGATCCGGTGATGGGGCTGTTTGAGGTGCTTGGTCATCTGCCCGGTTTATTGAAAACCCGCCGGCAACTGATCAGCCACTTTCTCAATGATCCCCCGGACCTGGTACTCGGCGTGGATGCACCGGATTTCAACCTGGCGCTGGAGACCCGACTCAAGCAGTCGGGCATCAAAACCGCCCACTGGGTGAGCCCCACTGTTTGGGCCTGGCGGCAGGGACGGGTTAAAAAATTGCGCCAAGCGGTCGACTTAATGTTGTGTATCTTCGATTTTGAGGTTGATTTTTTGCAGCAGCATCAGGTGCCGGCCGCTTATGTTGGCCATCCGCTTGCAGATCAGATTCCGCTGCGGCCGACAGATCCGATTGAGCTCAGAAGTAAACTGGGATTGGCGCCCGAGTTGCCGGTGGTTGCACTGCTCCCCGGCAGTCGGATGAGTGAAGTGAGTCGGTTGGCTGAACCATTTGCAGAAACGGCCTGTTGGTTGAAGCGGCTAAAACCTGAACTGCAGTTTGTCGCACCGATGGTCAATGAGACAATCAAGCAGGCGTTTCAGGCTGCCTTGGCAAAGCAGTCACCGAGTGTGGATGTGAAACTGCTTGACGGTGAACCCAGGCTGGCGATCGGCGCCGCAGATCTGGTTTTGACCGCTTCAGGAACCGCTACGCTAGAGACCTTGTTACTGAAGAAACCGATGGTTGTCGCCTACAGATTGTCACCACTTACAGCCTGGTTGATCCGTCGATTCAAGCTGCTTAAGACACCCTATGTGGCGATTGCCAATCTGCTGTCAGAGAAGATGCTGGCGCCGGAGTTTCTACAAGAGGCCTGTCAGGCAGAGTTGATGGGGCAGGCGATCATCGATCTGTTGGATGATCCGCAGCAGCGTGAAGAAATTTCGAAGACTTATCAACAGATTCACCAGCATCTGCGGCAGAATGCGGCACAAAGGGCGGCGGATCTGGTTCTCGATTTGATTGGCCCGAAAACGTGACGAGGCAGGCCCAATCCGGTAGTTAGTGAGGTCGCCGCCAGATTAGTTAGGGTCTGTAGAAACAGCTGAAACATTAACCGATAAATTGGCCTTTATTGGTTTTCGATCGTACCTGGCAGAAAGTCGATAGAAGGAGTCACATTTCAAGCAATGGCTACACTACTACACGAGCTGATATTTGAGTCTGCCATCGACAGGCCGGAACAGCCAGCGCTGCAGTATAAGTCCTCGCTGCTCAACTACGCGCAGCTGGAGCGTCAGATTCGGCTGTTTGCCGGTTCACTGCAGACAATCGGTATCGAACCCTCGGATTGTGTCGCCATCTATCTGCCGAAATGTCTTGAGAATGTGATTGCCATCTTTGGCACGCTGGCCGCCGCGGCGGTATTCGTACCGATCAATCCGGTACTCAAGCCCCATCAGGTGTTGCATATCCTGAAAGATTGCGATGCCAAGCTGTTGATCACAACCTGCGGTAAATATCGTGCTTTGGTTGATGATCTCGATGAAGCTGTGGATCTGAACAATCTGGTGGTGATTGACGATTGTGATATCAGTGAGGCTACGGCAGGCGTGCAGCATCTCTTCTCATGGGATGGCTTTATGCATCTGGATCAGCCGCAAGGTCTGCCGCAAATCAATGACACCGATCTCGCCGCTTTGCTCTATACATCCGGCAGTACCGGCAGACCCAAAGGCGTCATGCTGAGCCACCGTAACATGGTGATCGGTGCGAAGAGTGTGGCGGAGTATCTGGATAATCGTCCCTCTGACCGGATTCTGGTCGTCCTGCCACTCAGTTTCGACTATGGGATGAGCCAGCTGACAACCGCGTTTCTGGTGGGCGCCACGGCGGTATTGATCAACTATCTGTTGCCGATGGAGGTGATCAATACCCTGGTTAAAGAGCGCATCACCGGCCTTGCCGCAGTGCCACCACTCTGGAATGCGCTGGTTGAGCTGCAGTGGCCTGCAGAAGTCGCAAAGCACCTCAGGTATATCACCAGCTCCGGTGGTGTGGTGCCGGTGGAGACGACAGAGCAGTTGCGACGTAATCTGCCGAATACGGATATCTATCTGATGTATGGTTTGACCGAAGCCTTTCGCTCAACCTATCTGCCGCCGGACCAGCTTGATCGTCGCCCAACCTCCATGGGGCGGGCGATTCCCAATGCCGAAGTGAGGGTATTGCAAGATGACGGCAAGCCCTGTGAAATCGATCAACCTGGTGAGCTGGTACATCTGGGTCCATTGGTGGCCCAGGGTTACTGGAAAGACGATCAGGCCACCCGGCAGCGGTTTCGTCCGATTCCCGACAGCTCGGATCAATCGAATGCTGTCTGGTCCGGTGACATCGTGAAGCGGGACAGTGAAGGCTATCTCTATTTCATCAGACGAGCCGATGATCAGATAAAAACCTCGGGTTATCGGGTCAGTCCAAATGAAATTGAATCAATTTTTCAGGCTACGGGATTGTTGAACGAAGTGGTGGCCCTGGGGATGCCCCATCCAGTGCTGGGCCAATCGATTGTGCTGATTGTTTCACCCAAGCTTGATCAAGGGGTTACCGAAGAGTCGTTGATCAATCTCTGTAAAAAACAGTTGACCAGTTATATGATTCCCAGCCGGATCATATTTCGTAGCACAATGCCAACCAATCCCCATGGAAAACTGGACAGAAAGTTGATGGCGCAGCAGTTAATGGACGAAATCGTCGATCAGTAACCAGCAGAATCCTATTTGAAACTCCCGCTCTTATGAATGATAAAAAGAAATTGCCTATTGCCCAGCTTATTGCTGGAGTCGATGAAGTCGGCCGGGGTCCTTTGGCCGGTCCGGTCGTGGCGGCTGCCGTCATACTTCACCCTGAACTGCCGATTGAAGGGCTTGCCGATTCAAAGAAGTTGAGTGAAAAGCGGCGTGAGTCTCTCGATCTGATCATCCGTGAAAGGGCCTACAGCTGGTCACTCGGACGTGCGGAGGTGGAAGAGATCGATCGTATCAATATTCTACAAGCCAGTCTGTTGGCGATGAAGCGGGCGGTTGAAGGGTTGGCGGATGCCCCCGGTCATGCATTGGTGGATGGTAAGCATCTGCCTCAATTGAGTTGCAGTGCCGAAGCGGTGATCGGTGGTGACAGTCGTGTTGAGGTGATCAGCGCGGCATCGATCATAGCCAAGGTTGCCAGGGATAGAGAGATGGTTGAGCTGGATCTACAGTATCCCGGTTATGGGTTGGCCAAGCATAAGGGTTATCCCACCAAGCAACACCTTCAGGGATTGGAGGATCTGGGGGTCTCTCCCATCCATCGCCGATCTTTCGGACCGGTGAAGCGACTACTGGATTGAGGCAAATTCGCTTGCCTGGATCTTTGGGTTCCTATCCGCCATTGGACGCCAATAACTGCAAATCGTACTTGGCTTTTTTTCAGCTGATGAACGCAAATAGTGCCGATGAACAGATGTGGGTGTGATTGGTTGATATCCACTGACTATCGGACCGGCTGAGATTTTAGTTGATGCACAATTTCGGCCCGCGTCAGAATCACCGAACATCACCCCGATCTTTTATTGGTGACTGTTTGTGGTAATTGGCGTCGATTCGCGGCTTAACTCTCTCGATTAGAAAAGTACGCGTCTCAGCCCATTATTCGTCCTGCATAGCCTTGAGTGATCTGTCTTGATCGGGCCGATTGGATTCGTGTTAACAGGCCCTGGTTGGATGAATTGGCTCTCCTGGGCTAGGCTTTTCTCCTATCTGTATCCATAAAAAATGTTTGCCTGATTGATTTGACTGCTGTTGTCCAAAGTTGATGCTCAAGGCAAGCGAATAACTTCAGGAACAACAATGAACAAAATTGCCATTTTTGCTTGGGACGAACTCGAACCGCTTAACCCTACTTATGCATTGGTCGCTGATGTGGACCTGGTTGTTATCCGCTGGCAGGAGGGGGATCAGGTCTCTGTGTTGTATGGGCGATGTGCGCATCGTGGCGCATTGATGGCGGATGGCCGTATCGAGGGTGAGGATCTGATCTGCGGCCTGCACGATTGGGATTACGGCTATAAAACCGGGGTGAGTTCCTATAATCCGGCTGAGAAACTCAATCGGTTTCAAGCTTGGGTTGAAGCAGGGCAGGTCTGGGTGGATGAGGATGAGATCAGGGCTTGGGCACAACACAATCCTCAACCCTATCATCGTGAGCGCTATCAGGGGCTCTACAAGGATCTGCATGGCGGCCCTGAGGAGCCTCACTATAAATATATCCAGCATCTGGCTGAGCATGGTCTGTCGAAGGTGGGACATCACGGGCGGGTCAGTGCCATGGGTGTGCCCCGGGATCAGCTGCCGAAGTGGGAGCAGATCCAGTTATTGACGGCCCAGTTACATCGGCTGCCACTGCTTGACGACCATCCGGTGGGAACCGAGGTGGTGATTGGTCCCAAGGCCGAAAGACCGCTCCATCTGGATCGTCCCCTGTTCGTCTCCGATATGAGTTTTGGTGCGCTCTCTGAAGAGGCCAAGGTCGCTCTGGCCAAGGGTGCGGAGCTGGCGGGTACCGGTATCTGTTCCGGAGAGGGGGGCATGCTGCCCGATGAGCAGGCTTCAAACAGTCGCTATCTCTATGAGCTGGCATCAGCCCGTTTCGGCTATTCAATGGAGAAGGTGAAGCAGTGCCAGGCATTTCATTTCAAGTGTGGGCAGGGGGCGAAGACCGGGACAGGTGGGCATCTGCCGGGTAGCAAGGTCAAAGGCCGTATTGCCGAAGTCAGAGGGCTGGAGGAGGGAAAGTCGGCCGTCTCTCCAGCAAGATTCCCTGATTGGCAGTATGTTGAGGATTACCGGCGTTTTGCGGCCGAGGTTCGCCAGCAGACCGGCGGTATCCCGATTGGCGTCAAGCTCTCCGCGCAGCATATCGAAAGGGATATCGAGGCCGCACTGGAGATTGGGGTCGACTACATCATCCTGGATGGTCGGGGTGGCGGCACCGGTGCTGCGCCACTAATCTTCCGTGACAATATCTCGGTGCCGACGATTCCCGCACTGGCCAGAGCGCGTCGCTATCTGGACAGAAAGGGCAGGGATGATGTGTCACTGATCATTACCGGTGGCCTCAGACTACCGGCAGACTTTATCAAAGCACTGGCACTGGGCGCTGATGCGATTGCTCTTTCCAACTCGGCCCTGCAGGCGATCGGTTGCCTGGGCATGCGTGCCTGCCACACCAATAACTGCCCGGTGGGTATCGCCACCCAGAAAGCGGAATTGAGAAAGCGCCTGAAGATCGAGAAGGGGGCCGAACAGCTGAATAACTTCTTCCGTGCCTCAACCGAATTGATGCAGGTGATGGCGCGGGCCTGCGGCCATGATCACCTGAACGGATTCGCTCTGGATGATCTGACCACCTTTGATCGGGAGCTGGCTCATCTCGCCGGTATAGCTTATGCCGGCGTCTATTCAGGCTGAGCCCTTGATGTCAAGCAATGCGGAAAACTCCGGCAGTAGACAATACTTTTCAATCAGCTGCCGGAGTGTCTGCTATCGTCTGTTAAATATTGGATAGCGCTTCAATTCCTTGTTCAATGTTCAGCTTTGTGGCTGCTTCGGTAGCCAGCATGATTCGGTTTACCGCCATGCTTTCATCATCTCGGGTCTTCACAGCAGAAGTGACAATCGATCTCTTCCAGACTACCTCGTCAGAGCTGCCATTTTTCAGCGCCCAGGCTATCTCAACATTAACAGTCATATCTTTACCGGCAACAGGTTGCCCGACTTTGACAATGAACAGTTCCAGTTTGTAATCAGGATTCTTATCAACCACCTGCTTGAAAAGCTTGGTTTGTACGATGGTATCCTTGACAGCATTCAGCAGAGTCTCATTGGGTACTTCATTGATGCCAAGAGGGTCCTTTTCCCGGCCACCGGAAACTGAAACCGAGAGGGTGTCGTTGAAATGTCTGCCAACTGTAGTGCCTTCCGGTGTAATTCCCTCTGATGTCAACTGCTTGGTCTGCGCGCATCCTGTAATGAGGAGAAAGATTATTACCAGTATCAGAACTCTGGATTGGTTGATTCCATTCATTTTATTCACCCTTTTCAATTTTCAATAGCATGGCGTCGATGGTTTCCGATGCCATCTCTTTGGTGGACTTGCGGGCGAGAGAGGTACGAATTGTCTCTCCGGCGACTATCGGGTAACGACTTTTAGCGTCACGAAATTCAACATTGAGTTGAATCAGATAATTGGACAGATCCCAAAACCAGCGATCTTCATAGGTAACCAGAATATCCGAATCAGAGGCTATTTTTGCTGCTGGACCGTGAGTGGCCTGATAGCCTTTCTCCCGTAACAGTTCACTGATTTCGGCATCGATATTTCGCTTATCCTGAGGTTGGTGGATGACATAGAAGCTCTGGATGGCGGACTGGTCCCGGTTCGGGACAAGCTTTGTAATATGGCTGACTACAGAGCATCCGGTGAGAAGTGTAAAAGCGGCAATGACTATCGTTGTTAGGCTGTATTTCATGTGAATTCCCTTTCTGCCAGAGAAGTGAAGTGTGAAGATTAACCCCTAACAAAGGACATATCCAGAGAGGGGGTTTGATGTCGATCAGTCAATTCGAGATAAATCCCGTGCTAACTGGAAAGATAGTATTTTAATTCAATGTCAATTTGAGGTTAGGCCTGCATAGGAATTGCTCGGTTTATCGCTAAACTGAGGTATGGTTATCCAGTTGAGAAATAGAAATTGCAAATACGATATCGAGTCTCTTCATGATGTTGCGCTGTGGTAGAAAATTGAGTGAACCCGTGCATAAAGAGTTTGCTGAAAAAGTAGGTTGAAGCCTGATCTTATGAGTTGATTTCAGTCAGCTAAAAAGTTGATGGCACTGGTATTTACACTGCCGGCAATCTATTCTGGCAACGTTCTCACTTGAATGTAGAAGTATCCCCCCAGATTTTAAAGCTTTGTATAGGCGAGGCTGATTGGGGTGGTTGATCATTTGGATGGGTTAATTGAACAGTAGAAAAATATTCCTCGTCCTGACATTACTGATACTGCTCAGCGATCTGATCTTTGTCGGAATCAACTACTATGCCAGCCGGCACGCCTTGAATCTGACCCTGGATAGTAACGGCAGGAATCTCAAGCATGCGTATCAGCTCACGCTGGAGCTTGTTTATGAGAACATGTTGCAGATCTCAACCTATATCGCCAGTCAGCAAAATGTTCAGCAGCTGTTTCTTGCCGGTAAACAGGCGGTTGCTCAGGAGGGTGGCGGTGCCGGTCGGGCGCTGGCGGCAGATGTCAGGGAGAGGCTCTATCGGTCGCTGATACCCAGCTGGTCGCCACTGATGGAGGAGTACGGCGCCAGACAGCTCCATTTTCATCTTGGTCCCGGATCGCTCAGTTTTCTTCGAGTACACAAGCCGAAAAAATTCGGTGACCGAATGGATGATGTTCGCCATATCATTGTCGACAGCTTCAAGCACAAACAGGCCAAGGTCGGTTTCGAGATCGGCCGGATATATGCCGGCTTGCGCGGGGTGACACCGGTCTGGTCAACGGCAGGGTCGGACGCTCCTGAGTTGATCGGGGTGCTCGAAGTCGGTTCCTCGTATCAAACCGTACTCGATAAGATCAATCAACAAACCGGTGTTGAGATGATGGTGCTGCTGAATCAGGAAAAAGTCCACATGGCCATGTGGCCGGAATCGATCAGAAAGCAGATCGTCAAACTGTCGAGCGAGTCGTCCTGTTACATTGAGGCCATTTCAAACCCTATTGTCTCCGAGGTGCTGGGTAATTGCGAAGTGCTGGAGCCCTATAAACATGAATTACGCACTTTTACACTCAGTCACGGTGACCGCTTTTATGGCATCACACACTTTCCATTGCATGACTACCGCTCTCAAGCCGCTGGTGAAACTCAGCAGGTCGGTATGGTGGTTATGCTGATGGATGTCAGCGAGGCTGTTCTGGCAAACAAGCACCAATTGAAGCTCAACCTGGTCTATGCGGTCGTCGGTTTTGCCGTGATCGAGATGCTTCTCTATCTGGTGATCGTGTATGGATCCAGACGGGTCCATTCACTCATCGATCAGCAGACGGATGAGATCCATCGACTGAAAGAGTTCTATAAACACCGCTCAGAGCGTGATAGCTTGACCGCCCTCTACAACCACCGCTACTTCAATGAACGTCTTCTACAGGAGATGAGCCGAACGAGACGCTCGACTGCCCGGCTTAGTTTGTTGATGTGCGATCTGGACAATTTCAAGGCTATCAATGACCGTTTCGGACACCTGGCGGGCGATGCGGTTCTTCAGCAGGTCGCAGCGATCATTCAGCAACTGGTACGCCAAAGTGATCTTGCAGGGCGCTACGGTGGTGAGGAGTTTATTATCGCCCTGCCCGAAACAGCCTTGCAAGATGCTGTGGGCATTGCTCAGCGTTTGGTCCAACACATTGCCGATCTGGCTTTGGATGAGCTCGATGGTCAGCAAGTCACTGCCAGTGTCGGTGCCGCTATGTGGGATGGTCAGCAGAATCTCAATGAGCTGATTCAAAATGCCGACAGCGCACTCTACAATGCGAAACAAAAGGGTAAGAATCAGGTCGTGTCCTTGCCATGATTTTTCATGTGTCTGGCTGCTTTATCTAGAAAAATCAATATATTATCACCTTGAGATGGTGGTCGAATGGGTACGGCGAAATGGCACATCGGCCTGCGTAATCAACTTCCCATTCGATCATGCAGACTCATCTTTTGAGCTCGAATCGGGTTAGAATAGCCGGGCTTGCAGGTAGCAAAGGTTGAAGCTGATTTTCGGTTGAGTAGTGGGGTTCGGAAAAGGCTGATCACTACAACTCCCACACATCAACAGGTCACTGGGGTGACATGACAGTTAATTTTGTACATCTTCGGGTCCATTCAGAGTATTCGCTGGTTGACGGCCTGGTGAGGGTCAAGCCGCTGGTCAAGCAAGTGGCGGAGCAGGGGATGCCTGCCGTGGCCCTGACCGATCAATCCAATCTGTTTGCCCTGGTGCGTTTCTACCAGGCGGCCCTGGCCGCCGGAGTCAAGCCGATCGCCGGTGTGGATGCCTGGATCCGCAACCCGGATGATGTGAACACCCCTTTCCGACTGGTGCTGCTGGTGCAGAATCAGGCGGGTTACAAGAATTTGACCCGACTGGTATCCCGTAGCTACCGGGAAGGCCAGCATCTGGGTCGGCCACTGATGGAGCGGGAGTGGCTGGAAGGCAATACGGAGGGCCTGATCGCTCTCTCTGCCGGTCGGTACGGCGATGTGGGGCGGGCACTGCTGGCGGAGAACGCCACGCAGGCGCAGCAGCTGCTGAAGGGTTGGCTTGAGCTGTTTGGTGACCGCTACTATCTCGAACTGCATCGGACCGGGCGTGCGGATGAGGAGCGCTGCCTGCATCAGAGTGTGGCGTTGGCAACTGAATTCGGGGTGCCGGTGGTGGCCACCAATGACACCCACTTTCTCCAGCAGAGTGACTTCGATGCCCATGAAGTGCGGGTCTGCATTCATGAAGGCCGTACCATCGACGATCCGAGGCGGCCGAAAAACTATAGTGATCAGCAGTATCTGCGCAGCCCGGAGGAGATGGAGGCGCTATTTTCCGATATTCCCGAGGCGCTGCTAAACAGCGTGGAGATCGCCAAGCGCTGTACCATTGAGCTGACTCTGGGGAAGAACTTTCTGCCCGATTTCCCGATTCCTGAAGGCATGACCATCGATGAGTTTCTCGAAGCGGAGTCGCGCAAAGGTCTCGATTGGCGCTTGAATCATATCTTTGATGCCGGGGCAGCTGAGTTTGCCGAACAGCGCAAGGTCTATGACGAACGTCTGCAGGTGGAACTCGATGTTATCAACTCGATGGGTTTTCCGGGCTACTTTCTGATCGTTGCCGACTTCATCCAGTGGGCTAAGGACAACGATATACCTGTCGGTCCCGGGCGTGGTTCAGGCGCCGGCTCCCTGGTTGCCTACGCACTCAAGATCACCGATCTCGACCCAATCGAGCATGAGCTGCTGTTTGAGCGATTTCTGAATCCTGAGCGTGTCTCGATGCCTGACTTTGATGTGGATTTCTGCATGGATAAGCGAGACCAGGTAATCGACTATGTGGCGCATCGCTACGGGCGGGACTCGGTTTCTCAGATCATCACGTACGGCTCCATGGCGGCCAAGGCCGTGGTGCGGGATGTGGGACGTGTGCTTGGTCATCCCTACGGTTTTACCGACCGGGTGGCGAAGATGATCCCCTTCGAGATCGGCATGACCCTGGATAAGGCACTGACTGAGAGTGACGATCTCAAACAGTCCTACCAGACCGATGAGGAGGTGGGTGAACTCATCGATATGGCGAAAAAGCTGGAGGGTTGTGCGCGCAATGCGGGCAAACATGCAGGTGGTGTGGTGATCTCGCCAGGCCTGCTCACCGATTTCACTCCCCTCTACTGCGAGGCCACCGGCGAGGGGCTGGTGACCCAGTTCGATAAAGACGATGTGGAGAAGGTGGGGCTGGTCAAATTCGACTTTCTCGGCCTGCGTACCTTGACGATTGTCGATTGGGCGCTGAAGGCGGTCAACGCAGATCGCCTCAAGCAGAACCTTGAACCTCTGGATATCAATGCCATCGCCATGGATGACGAAGGCTCTTTCAAGTTGCTGAAAAGCGCTCAGACCACAGCGGTATTCCAGCTTGAATCCCGCGGCATGAAGGAGTTGATCAAGAAGCTGCAACCCGACTGCTTCGACGATATTACCGCACTGGTTGCCCTGTTCCGACCCGGGCCGTTGCAGTCGGGCATGGTGGATGATTTCATCAATCGAAAACATGGCCGTGCTGAAGTCGCCTACCCCCATCCGGATCTGGAACCGATCCTGAAGCCCACCTATGGCGTTATCCTCTACCAGGAGCAGGTGATGCAGATCGCCCAGGTGCTGGCCGGCTACTCGCTGGGTGGCGCCGATCTTTTGCGTCGGGCGATGGGTAAAAAGAAACCCGAGGAGATGGCCAAGCAGGGAGAGATCTTTCGCAAAGGCGCGGTGGAGCGGGGTGTTGAGGAGAAGACAGCCACCTACATCTTCGATTTGATGGAGAAGTTCGCCGGATACGGTTTCAACAAATCCCACTCGGCGGCCTATGCTCTGGTCTCTTATCAGACCATGTGGCTGAAAGCCCACTATCCGGCTGCCTTTATGGCGGCGGTCTGTTCGGCGGATATGGACAATACCGATAAGGTGGTGCCGCTGATCGAAGAGTGCCGGCGCATGAAACTGAAGGTGGAAGCACCCCAGGTCAATCTCTCCCACTACAAGTTTACCGCAATCGATGATCAGACCGTGGTTTACGGTCTGGGTGCGATCAAAGGGGTTGGTGAATCGGCCATCGAATCGGTGATCCAGGAGCGGGAGAGTCACGGGGTATTCGAAGATATCTTTGAGTTCTGCCGGCGCATCGATCTGCGCAAGGTCAACCGACGGGTGTTGGAGTCACTGATCCGTGCCGGTGCCCTGGATGGTCTTGGTGCCAACCGGGCAACCCTGATGTTGCAACTGCCCCTGGCGTTGAAATTGGCGGAGCAACACCACGCCATGGAAGCGGTCGGACAGAACGATCTGTTCGGCATGGGAGAGCCGCAACCGGCGGAGGCGAGTCATACCCAGGTGATCCCCAAGGATGTGGATGAGTGGGAGGAGGAGCAGCGTCTGCAGGGTGAGAAGGAGACCCTGGGGCTCTATCTTACCGGCCATCCAATCGATCGCTATCTGATAGAGCTGGACTCTATCTGCAGTAGCCGTATCGGTGATCTGAGTCTCGACGGTGCGCCGGCCGGAGGACAGCGTCGCCGGGGGGTTCCGGTGGTTGTCAGCGGTCTGGTGGTTACCGCTACCCATCGTCAGACCCAGCGTGGCCGTATGGGCACCCTGCTGCTGGATGATCGCAGCGGACGCATCGAGTGCACCCTGTTCAATGAGAACTATGAGCAGCATCGGGATCTGATATCGGCGGACAAGATTCTGGTGGTTTCAGGGTTGCTCAACTACGACGAGTTTCGTGGCGGGTTGAGTATCCGTGCCGATAATCTGTTGACCATAGAGCAGGCCAGATCACACTACGCGCGGCTGCTGAATGTTCACATGCGAACCGATCAACTGGAACCGGGGCAGCTGTGTGAAAACCTGCAGCAGACACTCTCCCCCTATCTTGGCGGGACCACCGGGGTGAGACTCCACTATCGGAATGCACAGGCCTGCGGCGATATCCAATTGGGCAAGGATTGGCGGGTCAATCCCACGGATGAACTGCTGAAGCGCCTGGAGCAACTCTTCGGGGTTGGCTCGGTCAGTGTGGGTTATCGGAACTCCGCGGGTCAGGCCGCCTTTGCCAAAGAACAGCCACCGGCCGCCAATCGACAAAGACCGGCCAGCGGTGGCTGAGCAGATTCAAGGCTGTTGACAGCTCAGCCTTTGCGCATGATATAGAAGTTGTTCTGGATATCGTGATCGAGCTGATGCACGGCGACCGAATCAAAACCGGCAATGCTCAACATCTCCAACGCCTGCTCTTCGCCCCACATGGTGCCCAGACCTGCCCCGCCATTGGCCAGGGAGACGGTCATGCAGTGCATGGTGGAGAGGGTATAGAGCAAGGGGCCGATGGGATGATCGATATTTTTCTCCAGATGACTCGAAGCCCTGATGTCCTGCATCAGAAAGGTGCCACCTGACTTCAAGGTTTTATGTATGCCGTTGAGAACGCTTTGCGGTGTGGTCTGATCGTGAATGGCATCGAAGGCGGTTACCAGGTCGAACTCATCCGTTTCCGCTCGCTTTTCAAATCCGCTCAGATCACGTTGTTCGAATCGGAGGTTGTCCAGCCCCATCTGCCTGGCGACATCACGGGCATAGTCGAGCGCCTCTTCTGAGAGCTCATAACCGACAAACCGGCTGTTGGGAAAGCGGGCGGCGAGATGGCAAAGCGCCCGGCCACGGCCACACCCGATGTCCAGAACCCGGATACCCGATTCGAGTGATGGGATCAGTGGTTCGATCAGCGGCAGGATATGTTCGTCCAGGGCCGCCAATACCGTCTGGCCACTGTCGTCCGCCATCACTTCATGAAAGCGTGGGTAGTGTTCATAGCCAACTCCGCCGCCAAGGCGAAAACAGTCGATCACTTTATCCTCAACCTGGCCCATCAAGCCGATATACTGGGCGAATACCGCCATATTGTCGGGAGAGGCAGAGCGGGTCAGCAGGGCGGCATGACTGTCAGGCAGGCTGTAGTGCTGCTGTTGTGGATCGTAATCCAGGATGCCTCCCGATACCATGGCGGCAAGCCACTCTTTGACATAGCGTTGATTGAGGCCGGTATGATTGACGAGTTGGGACAGCGTGGTCGCCGGGAGTTCTGCCAAGGCATCGAACAGGCCGGTACGATGACCGATCGAGACCATCAGGGAGAGCGCGCCCTGATTCAGCATATCCATCATTTGGTCGGCAAAGGCCTCGACGCTTTTGCCCTGGGTGGGCATGGGTATACAGGCATTACACATTTTGATTCCTCCGGTGGTTTGAATTCTGTGTGCGGTAACCCTAGCCTAGGTGAAAGGATTTTAAGCAGACAATACAGCTATGGAAATTAATTTATATGACTGTAAACCAATGAATATAAAAGAAATAATATGATTTGATTGATGGGTGGCCTGCCGCTTGAGCTACAATTGGGCCGGGTTTCTGACCTGTGGTATAAAATCAACAGATAAAAACCGGGAAACGCGTTTAGACTTGGAGCCAACTATGCCCCGTGACGGTACGATTACCCGCAACAAGATTATGGATGTAGCCCAACAGATGGTGCTCAATGTTGGACTCACCGGTACCTCGGTAGATAAAGTCATCGATGAGGCCGGGGTGACCAAAGGGACCTTTTTCTACCATTTTAAAACCAAGCATGATCTGGCGGCGGCCCTGATCGAACGTTATGCCGATCAGGATCAGCACCACTTTCATGACTATATGGCAAAGGCTGAACAGTTGGCCCGGGATCCACTGCAGCAGCTACTGATCTTCATCGGCCTGTTTATCGAAATGACGGAGCAGCTTGAGGATCCGTTTCCCGGTTGCCTGTATGCGGCCTACTGTTATCAGAGCGGCGCCATCTCAAAAGGTGTGATGGGCAGAATCGAGGAGATGATGCACTTCTGGCGGGACCAGTTAAGCCATAAACTTGATGCGGTCAATGAGCTTTACACACCCCAGCTACCGGTCACGCATACTCAGGTTGCCGATCATTTGCTGACCACTTTTGAAGGTGCTTTTGTGCTGTCAAAAGTGATGAATGAACCTAAGCTTGCATCCGAGCAGCTGATTCAGTGTAGAAATTACCTGGAGCTACTCTATCGGGCAGACGCGTAGTCTGACGAGAGAGATTGGTTGCCATCATGGATAGCGTCGGTATAACCGCAGTCCATCCAGCGGGATAACATCCATGGATTATGTTTCCGCCAGGCTGCCACCGACGATCTTTTCACAAGTTCCCCTCAACACCAGCATCCAGACATTGCGCTGCGCATTGGTAGTGGAGGAGCTGGCACAGCTGGTACCCGACCCTGTCTGCAAACGTGAGTTACTCGAGGGGTGTGAAAAGTGCCACTTGGTATTCAATCGGAACAACCAAACGTCACACTTCGCACCTTGTTTGACGCTATTGCTGGAGTACCAGGCTCTCTGTAAGGCCAGACTGATTCAGTCACATCCATCCTGTTCGATGAGAATCTCGCCAGTCAGCGGGTCCTGTTTCGGTAAGCCCGCACTGTCGGTGATGATCACACTGGTGAACATCATTGCATCAATTCGATTGAAATGCCGATCCAGTGCAGAGGAGATCTGTTTGTCCGTCAATCCATCGTAGATCATTACCTGTCCTGCAGACTCCGCTCGAACTTCACTCTCAGAAGGTGACATGAGTCGCCGCATCTGCCAGTCATCGGGATCGAATTCAGCAGAGACAGCCTGGCAGTTTGAGACTGTGATCAGACTGATCACGATGGGGATAAAGGTTATGTAGCTAGCTTTCATTTTGACTCCCCCGGAGCTTAAGAAGCGAAAAACCGTTAGCAAGAACTACATGGGTGACCGATAGATTACACCTGGCTGTTTATTAAGATGAGTAACTATTGCCATTTGAATGTGTGAAGTATGCACATCTGCATCAATAGCCGTATTGATCAGTAAGCGCCATTGGGAAGGTCAGAGGGAGTATCAACAGGAGAGGTGGCTTCCCGATTTGTCAGGGGAGGGGATTGTGCAATCAATCCAGTTGCAATAGTGCGTTGACGCGGCCCTTAAACAGATTGCCTTTCGCTTCGTCGTCGATATCCAGCACCATGTTATCAATTAGCTTATGCACACTATTGAGGCTGATTTGTGTGGGTTGGGATTTCATATATTCATCACAGACAATTCTGGCTATCGGGCCGACGAACTCGGTCGATTCTTTGACAACAATCTCACATACTTCATTTTTATTGAATACTCTGCCCAAGCTAGATTGATTGTTTATGGGTTTTGAGTTTGTTGACTTGTGATTGGTGCCTTTAGGCCGGCTTTTCCTTTCGTGGCTCCGTGTATTGATCAGTTTCAGTATTTCGGGTGTGGTTGGTAGCGTCTGTTTGCCTATGGTCAGTTTAAGTGAAGGGTTGAAACTCATCCTGCCACTGTCGATCAAACGAATCGCCTCAATGGCCTCTGCGCCCCGATGTTCACCAAAGGCTAGCCAGCTGATTTCGCCGCGATTCATGACAATACGCGCAGATAAGCCGCTGCTGAGGTTGTAGAACACCGTCCCGCTGGATCTTTCTCTGCATAGGGTGACCAGTGCCTTGATGAATTGTCGATGATCAAGAATACCGCCGTCAACCATGTTGTTTTCCCTTATGTGTACATGAAATCCATATCAAGCGACTCGTTTTCAGTTAAAACGCGATTGTAATACGGAAAGCATGGATGTTATGACCGATGTTTTCCCGGTGCTGAGAGAGTACACACCACTTTGCAGGCCTGTATGCATGATACAGCGATGCCGCTTGGCCGGTTGTGGTTGAGGAGATAAGACGAGGTTGTGTTGAGCGTTTGCAAACGATTGAGTTTTTCCAAAGTAACAATGATTTCCAGTTTGTCTTCTACAGGCACTCTGTATCAGCGTGGTTGGTGAGTAACTGATGGAATCCGGCATGCTTACTTGATCCGATAGAAGATCCTTCTAATTCTCCGTTAAATGTCTGCGGTTTCCATACACGCAATACTTCAGAATAGTTAGACTATCAATTGATCCTTGTGTGTCATGCATTGGTTCGGTGACGAGTAAAAGTATAAAAAGTCACCGGAACGCGTAATTACAACATCAATTGTATGTCATTTCACTATTCAATTAGCCCAATTGTCAATTATTTTTAAGGATTTAGAGTGACTAAAAAAATAACGCTGTTATATTAATAGGCCTTCGAATCGATATTGAAAATATGAAAAACAGTTGTAATCTCAATTGGCTTGGATGATAAGAATTCGCCAGTTGTATCGCTTCTTAAGCGAAACTTAATCCACAATCACTACCGCTTACCAATCTTCACCCGAGAGAAGAGTTCTTGTGGTACTTGGCGGTCACAGTTGAAGGTGTAATCATCCTGCCTCCAATACCCAACAAGCCAGTGACAGTGTATGCGATTCTAAACGCCATAAATTCCGTAGTCTGGTATCGGCTTAGGTATCCAGCAGTGGATTAGGCAACGGATCGTGAAACTGCCGCTGCTTTTGAAAGACTGGAATATCCGAGTTTTCAGTCATCGCCTCGGTCTGCCTGGGATAGACTTCAGATCGGGAGCTATTGGCTCTCACTGGTTCATATGACCGATTAACGCCATGCCTCAATCTCATTCCTATCTCATATAATCATCGCTCCATCTCTTTGTAACTATCACCTTTGTCGTCCGTCATTGGTGAGAGGCTTTGATCTCGATGGCGCTTGAGCTGTTGCGGGTTGTGGTCAGCTCTGCTTTCAGAGCGGTAATACAAATCAGCTGATTGACACATGGGGTATACTCCATGCTGTTGAAGGTATCTGACAATAGACAAATTCAAATAGAGCTTTCGAAATGTTCAGTCGATCTATAAGATCTTCTCTGTTCTGCAGTTTTGTGTCGATCTCTTACGCCGCGTCGGCTCTACATCGACTCTTCGATTGCCGGAGTCATAGTTCAACCAACTTGAGTAATGGAACATTATCCAATACCCGATATGGGACCGGCCATGCTACTGGTTTTTTATTTATCAGAACTCCATGACTAATCATAATCTCTATCTTCGACTTGTTGGTGATCGCTTTGAAAAAGCGTCAGACCAACCCTTTCTGATTACGCCAGGGCGCCGACCGCTTCTGTTTTCAGAGTTGGACAGAATGACCGGCCTTATCGCGGCAAGACTGCAGTCGCTCGATGTCGATCCTGGCGATCGGGTGATGGTGCAGGTGGCGAAATCGCCTGAATCAGTGCTTGTCTATCTGGCCTGTCTGCGTGTCGGCGCCATCTATGTCCCGCTCAATACAGCCTATACTCCGGCCGAGGTCAGCTATTTTATCGCGGATGCAAAACCACAACTGTTTATCTGTCAGCCGAGAGAGCGGGAGAGCTTGTTCACGCTGCCCCAGGCGTGCGATGTGCCTCATACCAGAACCCTGGGTAGTGAAGGCGATGGGGATCTATTGGTTGGCATAGAAAGTTTGGCGCCTGAAGTGTCTGTGGTAGAACGAGAAGCCGACGATCTGGCGGCAATCCTCTATACTTCGGGCACAACCGGTCGTTCCAAAGGCACCATGTTGTCGCATCATAATCTGGCCTCGAATGCAGAGGTGCTTCACGGTTATTGGCATTGGCAGGACCGATATGATGTGTTGCTGCATGCACTGCCGGTGTTTCATGTGCATGGCCTGTTCGTAGCGTTGCATTGTGCGCTGTTGGGTCAATCCTCGGTACACTTTCTTGCCCAGTTCAATCCGGATCAGATTATAGATTCTCTGCCTGACTGTACGGTCATGATGGGTGTGCCGACGTTCTATACAAGACTCCTGAGTGATTCGAGGTTGACTGATCAGTTATGCAGTAAGATGCGACTGTTCATATCCGGTTCCGCTCCTTTGTTGGCGGAGACCCATCGTGAGTTCGAACAACGTACCGGATTTCAGATATTGGAACGATACGGCATGACAGAAGCGGGAATGATTACCTCAAATCCCTATCATGGCGATCGTCTGGCCGGCACAGTCGGCTTTGCGCTGCCCGGTGTTTCTGTGCGCATTGTCGACAACAATGGAGATGAAATGCCTCGGGGTGAAACCGGTGTGTTGGAGTTGAAAGGTCCAAACGTTTTCAAGGGCTATTGGCAGAAGCCGGAAAAGACCGCTGCAGAGTTCCGTCAGGGCGGGTGGTTCATATCCGGAGACAATGCAATCATGGACCAGACTGGCCGTATTTCCATCGTCGGTCGTGCCAAGGATCTGATCATCTCCGGAGGTTACAATATCTACCCGAAGGAGATTGAAGCGGAAATCGATACCATCCCAGGGGTGGCGGAGTCTGCCGTAGTCGGTGTGCCCCATCAGGATTTCGGTGAAGCTGTGGCAGCCATCGTGGTCAAGGATGGCAGTCGTCAGCTTGATGAACAGGAGATCATTGAACCTCTGCAGGGGAGGCTGGCACGCTTCAAGCAACCCAAGCTGGTCTTTTTTGTCGATGAGTTACCGCGTAATACCATGGGCAAGGTGCAGAAGGCACAGTTGCGCGACACCTACAAAGAGAGTTTCAGTTCAAAATGAATGGTAGCCCATTGGAACAGCGCATCCGCGAAGGTATTCCGATCGCAGCACAGATGGTGTTTCGTGTGCAATCCCTCACGGATGTTGGGATTACGGTTGCTGGTGAAAGCGATGAGAACCATAACGGTCATGGCACCGCATTTGCCGGTTCTCTCTATGCGATCGCCACTCTCTCCGCCTGCCTGAGGGGCAGAACTGGTAATGGCAAGAGGTGAGATAGATTACCGCAAGCCGGTAATCGGTGATATCGTTGCCCACTGCAACATAGAGAGAGACCTTCGACAGCTTTCTCCATCATCTGCAACTGAAGGGCAGGGCGCGCCTCAAGGCGGCGTCCACAATAGAGAGCGATACAGGAGTGGCTGCTGAATTCAGTGGATTACTCCATGCTCGCGTGAGACAGGCTGCAGGTGCGGCCGATTGAATTCGCCGGCCCTTCAGTAACCGCTGTCGTGTAGGTCCGATGTGAAGTTTTCAGGAGCATAAAATGCCGACATATGATTACAGATGTGAGGCCAATGGCCGGGTGGTTGAGGTCAGCCATCGAATGAGTGAAGAGATTCATAATTGGGGAGAACTCTGCGGCAAAGCGGGTATTGAAGCAGGGGATACTCCGGCTGAAAGCCCGGTGAAACGTCTCGCCACCGGAGGTAATGTGATAACCGGCGGAGTTGGCAGTGATCCCGTTCCCCCCTGTGCAACCGGCGGTGGATGTCCCGGCGGTAGCTGTGGGATTGGTTGATCTCAGCTAAGAGCCAGAGGTAATTGGTCTAAGTCAATAACTTCTTAGGCTTTTTTTTCACCCGCTCCGGCCTGTATCAGCATTCAGGCTGGGCTGTCCCAATCGGCTGTTTTCCGGTATATTTCCCGTTATGGACCTGAACTTTCTAGAATTCGAACAACCGATCGCAGAACTCGAGGCGAAGATTGAAGAGCTTCGCCTGGTGGGCAGCGATAATGAAATCAATATCCAGGACGAGATCACCCGACTGGAAACCAAATGCCAGTCGCTGACAGAGTCGATCTTTTCCAACCTCAAGCCGTGGGATATCTCCCAGCTTTCACGTCATCCACAACGGCCCTATGTGCTCGATTATATCGATCGGATCTTTGATGAATTCCATGAGCTGCATGGTGACCGCGCTTTCGCGGACGATCATGCCATAGTCGGTGGAATGGCCCGTCTGGAGGGGCGTCCGGTGATGGTGATCGGCCATCAGAAAGGGCGTGACACCAAGGACAAGCTGCATCGGAATTTTGGCATGCCCCGCCCTGAGGGCTACCGCAAGGCGTTGCGACTGATGGAGCTGGCCGAGCGTTTCAAGCTGCCGATCATGACCTTCATCGATACACCGGGAGCCTATCCTGGTGTCGGTGCTGAGGAGCGGGGGCAGAGTGAGGCGATTGCACGTAATCTCAAGGTGATGTCCGGTCTGAGAACGCCGATTATCTGCACGGTGATTGGCGAAGGCGGTTCCGGTGGCGCCCTGGCGATTGGGGTCGGTGACCGGATTTTGATGCTGGAGTACAGCACCTATTCGGTGATTTCGCCGGAGGGGTGTGCCTCGATCCTGTGGAAGAGCGCAGAAAAGGCGCCCCTGGCAGCGGAAGCCATGGGGATTACCTCCGATCGGCTGAAAGAGCTCGGATTGATTGATGAAATCGTTGCCGAGCCCCTTGGTGGAGCCCATCGGGATATCGAAACCATGGCGAAAAACCTCAAGCATGCGCTGCTCGAAGGCATCGACAACATCACCAGTATGGCCATCGACAAGCTGCTCGATACCCGCTATCAGCGATTGATGCAGTACGGCCAGTTCTCCGGGGACTAATCCCCAGGGATCTGCCGTGTCCCTCTCACCTGACCAATTGAAACAGACTCTCGACAGCCTGCCACAGGCAGGCTGTTGTTATCTGGCATTCAGTGGCGGTCTGGACTCGTGCGTGCTGCTCCATCTACTGCATGAGCTTGGCCCACAGCTCCCTTATCCCCTGCAGGCGATACATGTCCACCACGGTTTGCAGACCGGAGCGGATGCCTGGCAGCAGCACTGCGAAGCGGTGTGTGCCGACTATCGCATTCCCCTGATCTCCCTGGAGCTGGATCTGGTACCGAAGAAGGGTGACAGTCTGGAGGCTGTGGCCCGCGAAGCCCGTTATCAGGCTTTGGCCCGACAGCTCGCACCCGGCGACCTGTTACTTACAGCTCAACACCAGGATGACCAGGCGGAAACCCTGTTGCTGCAGCTGCTGAGAGGTGGTGGTCCTGCCGGTCTGGCGGCAATGCCTCTGCTCAGCGAATTCTCTACGGGCTGGTTGGCAAGACCCCTGTTGCATGAATCCAGGCAGTCGATCGAGGCCTATGCAGAAGAGAAGGGGCTGCATTGGCAGGAGGATCCATCCAATCAGGATCAGCGGTTTGATCGCAACTTTATCCGCCACAGTGTGATGCCTTTGCTGCAGTCCCGTTGGCCGTCGGCTCCAGTGACCCTCGCCCGGTCTGCTCGCTTCAGCGGTGAGATGCTGAGCCTGGCTAAGGAAGAGATGGCCGTGGAGCTGGAGCGGGTAGAAAACTCCCCGTCTGGCAGCCTCTCGGTGGCGCTGTTGAGGGAGATGTCTTCCGTGCGGATCAGGCACCTGTTGCGCTATTGGATCGATCTCAACAGGGCGCCAATGCCCAACTCAAAAAAGCTGATGCGGATTGAAAAAGAGTCGATTCACGGGCGCGAGGATGCAAAGCCGTTGGTTGCCTGGAGCGGCTGGGAGATTCGCCGCTATCGGGATGATCTGATCCTCAGACAGAGCAGACCTGCGGAATCCCTGCCGGAGTCCATCGTCTGGCAGGATAAAGAGAAGCTGGTACTGCCGGGTGGACTGGGCACCCTGATTGCGACAAACGGTTCAACAGGCCTGGATAGACAGCGTTGGCAGCAAGGAAAGGTTGAAGTCAGATTCCGCCAGGGAGGAGAGCGCTGTATTCCAGCCGGTCGTAGTCATCACAAGTCCTTGAAAAAGCTTTTCCAGGAGAGTGGTGTGCCCCCTTGGGAAAGGGATCAAACACCCTTAATCTATATCGATGGAGAGCTGGCTGCTGTTCCCGGAATAATGATCTGTGAAGGATTTTCGGTGGCTGACAACGAACAGGGGGTTCTGCTTCAAATGTCCCTATGCACCACCGAATTGTGATCCTGGCATAGACGCTGGCTCTGCTTCAACCATCCTGCTATTTGGCCTGACGTGCAATCGCTTCATTGAGCCAGTGCATGAATCAGCGGATCTTCTGTTCTGTCCAGCTTTGCGCAGATGGCGTGTCCGGCTTAATTCTTGTTTAAATACTAAGCAGACTGAAGAATCCGAGATTTCATGGATTAACGGACTCATGTTTCCTGGCTACCGACAAGCAAAATTGAAAATGAATAAAATTGTCGTCCATTGGGAAAGTTAGACCAATCACCGGCGTATTTCAGAATCAGCGGTTATCAAACTATAATTGCTTTGAGAACCAACACCAACGACCAATAATGAATTACGATACGCTACTAGAAGGACTTCGGGAGTTGTCGAATACCGCATTCCCCAGGGTTTGTACTAACTGTGGTAAGGAGTACCCCGATTTAAAAACCTTCATCTCTGAAACTCAGCAGTTGGAGGGACGGAGCGGACTCATGGAGAATATCGGTTGCCCCGAGGAAGGGGATGATCCGATCGTTGAACTCTATCGGAACTGTAGTTGTGGTTCTACATTGATGGAGTTTTTTTCAGATCGCCGGGATACTTCAGAGATTGGCTTGCGAAGACGGCATTTGTTTGACGAGCTATTAGCGCAATTGGTTGAGATGGGTATCGCAAGTGAGGAAGCCAGGAACGAATTAAAATTATTCTTAAGAACAGGAGAAAGCCACCGGTTGCAGAAAATGGGTATTCGTACTTCGTTCGGAACGCCTGGTAAATCTCCTGAACCCTGAAATCAACAAGACATCCCGCTCTAATTAGTCTGGACTTCTGATGGATGAGGGTTCATTAGAGATGAATCATCTGCTGTAGGGTGGGGCCATGCCCCACAAAATAGGGTTTGAGTAAGCACCATTCAGGTCTGTTTAGTATTACCCTGTGCAGACTATCAATCTTTGATTGTGAGTCACTGCCATGGCTTATACCATTCAAACCCTAGGAGAGTTTTACCAGATTAAATCGTCAGGTACCTGATAATCAGAATAGGGATCATCCTCTGAGGTTGGCTTTTCCTCAGTCAGGTCGATGACCAGACTGGGATTACGTTGACGGATTTTTTCGGCGATATCATTCGGAACCAACTCGAATACTCCGTTGCAATTCACAATGATGAGTTTTTTAGAGATGATCAGTTTATGGGTCTCCGCTGATACATACATCTGTTTGACTTTGCCTTTATTATCGAAATAGAAGGGTTTGTCATCTTCGTGATTGCTGCGTGGGTGGCGATGGGTATCGACCAGCTGTTTGATCTGTCCGGCAATTTCCCGCTGTTTTCGAGCCTCTTCACGGCGCAGGTTGAGTTCCCGGTCTTTGGCCGCTTTCTCCTGCTGTCTCAGTTGTTGTGCGGTAGGTTGGGCAGTCTGTTTTTTGTTTCGCTGCTGGCGTGACTGCTTGCGAAGCTCTTTGTCGGCTTTGTTGGCCTTGTTTTTATCTATCAATCCAGCTTTCAGGAGTTGATCTTGAAGTGTATTTCCCACGGTAGTACGCCTCGTATAGAGTCAGTCTATATAGATGGATGAGGAGGTCGGCTAATAGAGAAACTTGCATCTGGTCAGGTTATGAGTGGGCATGTCGCACCTAAAACAGACCGTCTCTGTCAGATTGAGAATTATACTGCTTTGGTAAGAATTGCCAACAGCTTGCGGATAGTGATGTGAAGGGTAAGAGATGGTGAGATCTGATCCGATATATCGGGTAGACGATCTATCATCTCAATACACATCATCCTCTTTCCACATCTCCGGGATAAAACGGAGAACCTTATTGCGCCCGGTATCTTTTGCCTGGTAGAGGGCAACGTCCGCATACTTGACCACTTGCCAGAAGCTACTGCTGTCATCGGGGTAACCGGAGACACCCACAGAAATGGTTCTCTGGACGACCGTGCCTGTCAGCTCGACTTTCATGTTTTCGATGGCTTCACGTATTTTCTCGGCAACCTGCAGACCCTTTTCCGGATCAGTATCACGTAAAACAATCAGAAACTCCTCACCACCGTAACGGATCACAAGATCTGAGGCTCTTACGCAGCTGGTCAGTGTCTTGGCCAGTGCCTTCAGTGTGGCATCCCCAGCTTCATGTCCGTAGGTGTCGTTGATCTGTTTGAAATAGTCCAGATCCGCCATCAGCACGGAAAAGCTGGTTTTGTTACGATCGGTGTAGGAGACAAGAATGTCCACGTACTCTTGCAGAAATCGTCTGTTGTGAAGGCCGGTCATCGGGTCACGTAACGCTGATTCCCTCAGGGTACTCATCAGTCTTTTCGCTTCCAGTACCGGTGCGGCCTCTCGCAAGTAGACTTCGATAAAGGGCATCATGTTGCAGGCCAGTGCCTTACGGTCCCGGTCGGTCACTACCTGTACAACACCGCCTACGGAGCCCGACTGTATCATCGGTATGCAGACGTGATAAGCATCCGCCTGATCATCCCTGGGGGAGAAGGCTGTGCAGATGCCGGTCGTGCTCATCCCATCCACCACATGTCCGGTACGTTTGGCGCGGCAGGCATCGGCACGGACCAGGATCTGTGGGTCACACCAGCAGCAGTCCTGTCCCGGAATCCCATCAACCACCATCGGCGTGAGTTTGTTTTTACTTGAGGCCACTTCATAGATTGAGAAGTGATCGATCATGAAATCGTCGTTGATGACTTTTGAAAGGCGCCAGTAGACCTCCTCCTTGGTTTCATCTTCTTCGATCGCCTGTTTGAAACGGGAGACGTCCTCAAGACTCTCCACCATTTCGATGGTTGTCGCCAGCTGATTCTCACCAATCGGTTGGTTATAGCGTATCAATCCAGCCACTTTGTGGGCGATTCCTTCAAGGCCCTTGCTCAACAGAACCAGCAGGACATTGAGGTCTTTTGCAATCTGTCCCACCTCATCGTCGCTTTGATGCTGGATTCTGGCAGAAAAATCCCCTTTGCGTGCCCCGTGAACCGCATGCTGTACCGCTTCAGCTGTATCGATCAGCGGTTTGATCAAGCGTCTCGAGAATCCCATGGAGACAACGGCAAACAATCCAATCACTAAAGCCATGAACAGGACGATCAGAAATGCCTGGTCACGTTGTTCCTCGATTGAGAGGTAGAGTGATACAGCGCCCAGCACATCGCCTTTTGCCACCTGATGGCACTGCAGGCAGTGTGGCTCATTTTCACTCTGTGCCACGTATGGGATGGTGGCGCGAAACAGTTGGTTACCATTGGAATCGACCAGGCCGAAGAAGGGTTTTGCCGTTTGAATTACCTGTTTGTCGATGGAGTCGAGTTGCTGTTCAGACTTCAGACCGGGGCCGAACTGTTTGACCACACCAGGTCCCCGCACCACTCTGACATCGAACAGTCCCTTGACCGCAGCCAACCGATCGAGAAAAGTCTTGCGTTTATCGATCGTCCCATTGACCATCGACTCGGTAAGATGCACCCGGACGATTTCTGCGGCTGTTCGGGCCTGATCTTCGGCGGTGCTGAGAGCAAAATACCTGAAAGAGAAAAGGCTGGCCCCCACCAGGGCAGCCACCATGATCACAGTGAGGATGAAAAAAAATGTGGTTGTCTTTCGTTTGAGGCCCATATTGGAACCCCTCCAGGTCATGCTAGGACGGAATTCTCAGGTTATTCATTAACCTAGAAATGAATAGCGGCGGGCTTCTCCACTTCTTTAAATCCTAATTAGTCAGGTTTCGTGACCGCTTTGGCACATATCTCAGAACTGGCGGAATGTGCTGATAGTCTGGTGGCGACTGAAATTAGCGAGGTGGTGAATGAGCGGGTTAAGCTGACATCAGATTTGCCTGAAGGTCAGGGGATGTCGGGTGAGTTATGAGCGAATAGGCAATAACTTTTTGACGCTGGCGGCACCGGTAATGGTCATCCCGGCGCAGGCCGGGATTCAGCAATTTCAATCAGCTCCTAATGTATGGACTCAATGCAGGAAGTTAAACATCCTGTTGCGAAAACGCTTCACCAGTTCACCCTGACCGCCGAGCATTTCGAATACCTTCAGCATCTCTTTCTGTGCCAGGTTATCTCCGTATGCACGATCCTTTTGTAGCAGGGTCATCAGCAGCTCAAGTGCAGCCTCATGGTCGTTTTCCATGATTTTGTGAGAGGCCAGCAGATGCAGGGCTTCGCTATCGGCCGGATTTTCCTGAAGTCGCTTTTCCAGCTCTTCAACCGGTGGGCTGTCGGCTGTGGCACGGTCAAACTGGATGCGGGTCAACATGGCCATCACGTCCGGGTTCTGTTTCTCTTCATCCGGCAGCGCATTGAGGATGTTCTCAGCCTCTTCCAGCTTACCCAGTGTTGCCAGATAACGGGCATAGGCCAGGCGGATTCTTGGGTTCTCCGGATCCTGGTCGCTGGCTTGTTTCAACAGAGTGCCTGCCTGTTCCGTATTCCCCTGCAGTAGGAGTGCTTCGGCTTGCTCCACGAGTCCGTCCGACTCCCTGGGAATGACTTTGTCGAGGATCTTGCGAATCTCCGCTTCCGGCAGGGCGCCCATGAACTCATCGACCTCCTGGCCCTGAAAAAAGAGCTTAACAGTGGGGATGCTGCGGATCTGAAAATGTCCGGCAAGGGGTTGCTGCTCTTCCGTATTGACCTTTGCCAGGAGGAATTTCCCCTGGTACTCATCGGCCAGTTTGGCAAGGATCGGCATCAAGGCTTTGCACGGATTGCACCATTCCGCCCAGAAGTCCACCAGTACCGGCCTCTCCATGGATGCAGCCAGGACCATTTGCTGAAAATTTTCAGCGGTTGCATCGAAGATGTATGGTGAGTCCGCCATGTTCAGTTCCTCTGTCGGTTTTTTGCAAAAGGAGCGACATTATACTGAAAAATCACAAACCTATAGAGTCTTGAAATCAGATCCTCTCGCCCCAACTGATTAACCAACCTGAAGAGGTTTCGAAAAACTGCTGCCCAGACCGGGTATGGGTCTGCCTGGGTGGTGAGATTGTCAATAGCGGCCGATAGCCCAGGTGTGGCGAATAGGTAAGTTGTAATGAGTGAATTTACGCATTTGGTATGCCCCCATTGTGATGGCATCAATCGTCTTCCGGCTGGTCGTTCAGCGGAACAGGCTAATTGCGGCAAGTGCCATCAGCCACTGTTTGCCGGGCAGCCTCTGTCGCTCAATGAGGGGCGTTTTTTACGTCATCTGCAAAAGAGTGACCTGCCTCTGCTGGTTGATTTCTGGGCCCCCTGGTGCGGGCCTTGCAGAATGATGGCACCGGCTTTCGAAGCGGCGGCGAAACAGTTAGAGCCGCAAATCCGGCTGATCAAGGTGAATACTGAAGAGGCTCAACAGCTTGGTATGCAGTATGGTATCCGCAGTATTCCCACTTTGATGCTGATCCACCGGGGTAAGGAGCTGGCCCGCCAGGCTGGCGCCATGGATCAGGCCGGTATCGTCAGCTGGACCAGAAACCAATTGATAGGAATCTAGGATCAAGTGGATAGACAGATTTACCCGACATAAAGTACAATATACGGCCATCAGATCCGGGGTGATTCTTAACACTTTTCATTCCCGGAGCAGCATTTGAATTTTTTAGGGGGCAGGCACTTAGCGGTCTGCCCCTTTTTGCACGCCTGTAACGGAGAGATCCTTGAGAAAACCAGCAGTTCTGGTCCTGGAAGATGGCAGCCAATTCCAGGGTGAGTCCATCGGTGCCGAGGGACAAACCGTCGGTGAGGTGGTTTTCAACACCGCCATGACCGGCTATCAGGAAATATTGACTGATCCGTCCTATCGTCAGCAGATTGTCACGTTGACCTATCCCCATATCGGTAATACCGGTATCAATCAGGAGGATGAGGAGTCCGGCCAGATTCATGCCGCAGGCCTGGTGATACGGGATCTGCCTCTGATAACCAGTAACTGGCGCTCGGAAGAGTCGCTGGATCACTATCTGGAGCGTAATGGTGTGGTTGCCATCGCCGGTATCGATACCAGGCGACTGACCAGGATTCTGCGTGAAAAGGGTGCTCTGAGCGGCTGTATCATCGCCGGTGATGCCCCGGATCTCTCAGCGGCCGGCAAGTTGGCTCAGGGGTTCCCCGGTCTTAAAGGTATGGATCTCGCCAAAGAGGTCACCACCTCAGCCAGCTATCAGTGGTCTCAGGGCACCTGGTCACTGGAAGAGGGGCTGCCGGATGGCGCAGCCTCCGAGTCGCTGCCATACCATGTGGTCACCTACGATTTTGGCGTCAAACGCAACATTCTGCGGATGTTGTCGGACCGGGGTTGTCGCCTCACCGTGGTGCCTGCCCAGACACCCGCCGAAGAGGTTCTGGCGATGCAGCCTGACGGGGTGTTTCTCTCCAATGGCCCGGGTGATCCGGAACCCTGTGACTATGCCATTGAAGCCATCGGAAAGATTATCGACAGCGATCTGCCGGTATTCGGCATCTGTCTCGGGCATCAACTGCTGGCCCTGGCATCGGGCGCCAAGACAGTGAAGATGAAATTCGGCCATCACGGCGCCAACCATCCGGTGCAGGATCTGGAAAAAGGCAACGTGATGATCAGTAGCCAGAACCATGGCTTTGCCGTGGACGAGGCCTCACTGCCTGACTGCCTGACCCCCATACATCGCTCACTGTTTGACGGTACGTTGCAAGGTATCCACCGCACCGACAAACCGGCATTCAGTTTCCAGGGACACCCGGAAGCCAGCCCCGGTCCACATGATGTGGCCCCAGTCTTCGATCACTTTATCGAGTTGATAGAAGTCCGCAAATAAACGCGAATGAACGCAAATGGATTTGTAGGTGATCGGCAAGGAGAGGCCATATCCAAACGCGTCATTGGATGTGGTTTTGAGGGCAGCAATGTACTGGAGGCGGGTTTTTTAAGCTGGTTTACGAGAATGCACTCTGTCAGGAACTCAAACGTGTTGGGTTGGCTTTTGAGAGGCAGAAGAATTTACATGTCAGATACAAAGGACAGGCTGTTGGGCGCTACGTGGCAGATATTGTTGCTGAGAACAAACTGCTGGTGGAACTCAAGGCTTTGTCGCAACTGACTAGGGAGCATCATGCCCAGGTGATGAACTACCTTCGAGCGACTGGGTTAAGTGTTGGATTGTTGCTGGATTTTGGTACACCTCGTCTAGGCGTACGAAGAGTCTTTTGGCAACATGACGATAGATCGATTATTTAGTTTATATTTGCGTTCATTCGCGTTTTTTTGCGGACTCAAGAGTTAATGCCAAAACGTACAGATATACAAAGCATCATGATCATTGGCGCCGGCCCGATTGTCATCGGCCAGGCCTGTGAATTCGATTACTCCGGCGCTCAGGCCTGTAAGGCTCTGAAAGAGGAGGGGTACCGGGTCATCCTGGTGAACTCCAATCCAGCCACGATCATGACTGATCCCGATATGGCCGATGCCATCTACATCGAGCCGATCACCTGGCGTACCCTTGAGCGGATCATCGAGAAAGAGCGACCGGATGCCCTGTTGCCCACCATGGGTGGACAGACCGCACTCAACTCGGCGCTGGATCTGGTGCGCGAAGGGGTGCTGGAAAAATATGGCGTGGAGATGGTCGGCGCCTCCAGAGAGGCGATCGACAAAGCGGAGGACCGGGATCTGTTCCGTCAGGCGATGCGTAAGATCGGTCTGGACATGCCCCGCTCGGTGATTGCCCACAGTCTGGAAGAGGCACAGCAGGTACAGGTTCAAATCGGTTATCCGGCGATCATCCGCCCCTCCTTCACCATGGGTGGCAGCGGTGGTGGTATCGCCTACAACCCGGAAGAGTTTGTTGAGATCTGTACCCGCGGACTCGATCTCTCTCCCACCAGTGAACTGCTCATCGAGGAGTCGATCCTCGGTTGGAAAGAGTATGAGATGGAGGTGGTACGGGACAGAAATGACAACTGCATCATCATCTGTTCGATCGAAAACCTCGATCCCATGGGGGTGCATACCGGTGACTCGATCACCGTGGCGCCGGCCCAGACGCTGACCGACAAGGAGTACCAGATCATGCGTGACGCCTCCCTGGCGGTATTGCGTGAGATCGGTGTAGAGACCGGTGGTTCGAACGTGCAGTTCGCCATCAATCCGGAAAACGGGCGGATGATCATCATCGAGATGAATCCCCGGGTCTCCCGCTCCTCGGCGCTGGCCTCCAAGGCCACCGGCTTCCCAATCGCCAAAGTGGCGGCCAAGCTGGCGGTTGGGTATACCCTGGATGAGTTGCAGAACGAGATCACCGGTGGCGCCACACCGGCCTCCTTCGAACCGAGCATCGACTATGTGGTCACCAAGGTGCCCCGGTTTGCGTTTGAAAAATTCCCTCAGGCCGATGACCGCCTGACCACCCAGATGAAATCCGTGGGTGAGGTGATGGCGATTGGCCGTACCTTCCAGGAGTCGATGCAGAAGGCGCTGCGCGGGCTTGAGATCGGTAAGTATGGCCTCAACGAGATCCTCGATCTCAACGAAGAGCATGTTAAAGATACTCTGGTGCGAGAGATCCGGCTGCCCGGACCGGCCAGGCTCTGGTATGTGGCCGAGTGTTTCCGCTATGGCATGAGCCTGGAAGAGATCTTCGATATCTGTGCCATTGATCCCTGGTTCCTGATCCAGATTGAAGAGCTGATCAACATCGAGCGAGAGATTTCCGGACAGGGTCTTGAAGGTCTGGATGAGCAGCGGCTGCGTTTTCTGAAACGTAAAGGCTTTGCCGACCGGCGTATCGCGGAACTGGTGGATGCCAGTGAAACCGAGATCCGTCAGCGTCGCCACCAGGCTGGAATCCGCCCGGTATTCAAACGGGTCGATACCTGTGCAGCAGAGTTTGCCACCAGCACCGCTTACATGTACTCCACCTATGAGGAGGAGTGTGAGGCGCTACCCAGTGAGCGTAAAAAGATCATGGTGCTGGGTGGTGGCCCGAACCGTATCGGCCAGGGAATCGAGTTCGATTACTGTTGTGTCCATGCTGCATTCGCGATGCGTGAAGATGGTTATGAGACCATCATGGTCAACTGTAATCCGGAAACCGTCTCCACCGACTACGATACCTCAGACAGACTCTACTTTGAGCCGCTGACACTGGAGGATGTGCTCGAGGTCATTCATAAAGAGCAGCCTGCCGGCGTGATCGTCCAGTACGGTGGTCAAACCCCACTGAAACTGGCCAACGACCTGGAGGCGGCCGGTGCGCCGATCATCGGCACCAGTCCCGATTCCATCGATCTGGCGGAAGATCGGGAGCGTTTCCAGCAATTGGTCGAGAAACTCAATCTCAAACAGCCGCCAAACCGTACCGCCCGTGATTCGGAGAGTGCGGTCAAACTGGCAGAAGAGATCGGCTATCCCCTGGTGGTGCGCCCCTCATACGTACTGGGTGGCCGGGCGATGGAGATTGTCTATCGCGAGAACGAATTGCGCCGCTATATGCGGGAAGCGGTGAGTGTCTCCAACGACTCTCCGGTGTTGCTCGATCGCTTTCTGGATGACGCCATCGAGGTGGATATCGACGCGATCTGCGACGGTGAGGAGGTCCTCATCGGCGGTATCATGGAGCATATCGAACAGGCGGGTGTTCACTCCGGTGATTCCGCCTGCTCACTGCCTCCCTATACCCTGTCTGCCGCCATTCAGGACCGGATGCGTGAGCAGATGCGCAAGCTGGCGCTGGAGTTGAAAGTGGTGGGTCTGATGAACGCTCAGTTTGCCATCAAGGATGATCAGATCTATCTGCTGGAGGTGAACCCACGAGCTTCCCGGACCGTGCCATTTGTCTCCAAGGCGACCGGTATGCAGCTGGCAAAAATTGCGGCCCGCTGTATGGCGGGAACCAGTCTGAAAGAGCAGGGCATCGTCAAAGAGGTGGTGCCTGAGAACTATTTCGTGAAAGAGGCGGTATTCCCGTTCGTCAAATTCCCCGGTGTGGATACCGTATTGGGGCCGGAGATGAAATCAACCGGTGAAGTGATGGGTGTCGGCGTCACGTTTGGTGAAGCCTACAACAAGTCGATCATGGGTGCGGGCTATCAGTTGCCCCAGGGTGGCAAGGCCCTGCTCAGTGTGCGCAACGCGGACAAGGTGCGTGCCGTACAGGTGGCACAGGATCTGGTTGAGCTCGGCTTTACCCTGAGCGCCACAGGTGGTACCTGTCAGGCACTGCTTGATGCGGGGCTTGAATGTACCCGGGTGAATAAGGTGATGGAGGGGCGCCCCCACATCGTCGACTCGATCAAGAATCAGGAAGTCAGTTTCATCATCAATACCACTGAAGGTGTCCAGGCGATTGCCGATTCAGCGGAGATCAGACGCGCCGCTCTGCAGCACAAGGTCAACTACACCACCACCATTTCAGGTGCCGAGGCGACCTGTCTGGCCCTCAAACAGTTGGATGAACTGAACGTCAACCGACTGCAAGATCTGCATCAGCAGTAACCGGCTTAACAGAGGAAGAGTGCAATGAACAAGGTACCGTTGACTGCTCGTGGAGCTGCTAATCTGCAAGATGAGCTGAAGCAATTGAAAACTGTCGAGCGACCCAAAGTGATCAAAGCGATTGCGGAAGCCCGTGAGCATGGTGATCTGAAAGAGAATGCGGAATATCACGCGGCCCGTGAGCAGCAGAGCTTCATTGAGGGGCGTATCAAAGATATCGAGGGTAAGCTCTCTCATGCCCAGATCATCGATGTCACCAAGCTGGATGCGGGTGGTAAAGTGGTCTTTGGCGCCACCGTGGTGGTGCTGGAACTGGATAACGATGAAGAGTTTACCTACCAGATCGTGGGTGATGACGAGGCCGATATCAAGCATGGCCTGATTTCTGTCAGTTCACCGATTGCCAGAGCATTGATCGGTAAACAGGAAGGGGATGATGTGTTCCTCAACACACCGGGCGGTGACCGGGAATTTGAGATTCTGGAAGTGCGTTACGTATAGGCTCGCCTGAGGCTGTTTCGGCCAGCATGATCAGTCTCTGATCTGCTATGCCGATGACCCACGGTATCTATTATCAAATGACGATTCTGTTCTTCTTCTTGTTGGGATTCGCCCGGTAGAATATCGCCACCCGTCCGATAATTTGCACCAGTTCTGCTGAGAGACGCTCTACGATGGCGGCACTCAGTGCCTCCCGGTCGCTTTTATCTGCGCCTGCCAGTTTAACTTTGATCAGCTCATGCACATCGAGACTGGTGTCGATTTCGCCGATAACGCCTTCACTCAAACCGTGCTGGCCAATCATCACCACCGGTTTCAGGTGGTGGGCGAGTTTTTTCAGGGATCTGGTCTGCTCGGAGGTCAGGGGCATTGTATTGGCCGTGTCGATTAAGGGAGGCGGATTCTATCCTGATTCCCTGGATTGAGAAAGTGTTTAAGAATTAAAGTCTGCAAATGAACGCCAACTTTCTGACGTACTAAGGCAGAATTCCAGCTCTACTTGCCGGTTTCAGATCTATGTGAGTGTGATGAGTGGAAATACTCGTAACATCATTACCCTGTAACAATTTGCATTTATTGGCGTGCATTTGCCGACAGAAAAATAGCCATAATAAACATGTGGTTTGGTGTGTTGCAGGGTTGAAACTCCTATGTCAGAAAAGAACTTTCAGCCGGGTTAAAATAATAGTGGTGGTAATAGAGCGGGTAAGCAGATCTCATGAAGCGCAGCAAAAGCAGTCGTAAGTGGCTGGACAGACATTTTAACGATACCTATGTGAAGCAGGCACAGAAGGCGGGGTATCGTTCCAGAGCCGCTTTCAAGCTACTGGAAATTCAGGAAAAAGACAGATTAATCAAACCCGGAATGAAGGTGGTGGATCTGGGAGCGGCCCCTGGGGGCTGGAGTCAGATTGCGCGGGATCTGGTTGGGGAGAAAGGGCAGGTGTTTGCCCTCGATATTCTGCCGATGGACCCGATTGCCGGGGTTGAGTTCATTCAGGGTGACTTTCGTGAGACAGAGCCTCTCGAATCGTTGCGAAATCTACTGGACGGTGCGGCGATAGACCTTGTAATTTCTGACATGGCGCCCAATGTTACAGGTATGGCCAGTGTGGATCAGCCAAGATCGATCTATCTTTGCGAACTGGCGCTGGATTTTGCCCGTGAAACCCTCAAGCCAGGTGGTGGGTTTGTCGTTAAAGTATTTCAGGGCGAAGGCTTTGATGACTATTTGCGGGAGGTACGCAGCTCTTTCACCCGGGTAGTCAGCCGTAAGCCGGATTCATCGCGGGCCAAGAGCAGGGAGATCTATTTAGTAGCAGGGAACTTTAAGATGTAGTACCGTACCAACCAGTAAGCCCTAAAAAATCAGATGTTTGCACATTTTTATTCAGGTTTTTAGCCGCCAAATCGGTTATTCCTTACAGCCAGTGAGTAGAGATGTCACAGAATAACCACCACACGGATGCCAGTGTGGATAGATATACCGGCAGCTGCCGGAGTGAGATCAAGAGGTTCTTACGTTTTGAATGACATGGCAAAAAACTTAATTCTCTGGGTAGTGATCGCCATCGTATTGATGACGGTGTTCAACAATTTTTCAACTACCCAGCCCAAGGCTCAACCTATGAGCTATTCGGAATTCATCTCCAACGTCAAGACCGGACAAGTGAAGGAGGTGGAATTAGTCGAGGTCGGGAATAATGGCCATGAAATCAGTGGTGCCCTGACCTCGGGCCAGAGGTTCTCTACCTACAGCACGGGCGACAATATGCTGGTCAGCGATCTGTTGAACAGCAATGTGGAGATCGTGGCCAAGCGACCTGAGAAACCCTCCCTGTTGATGAATATCCTCATCAACTGGTTTCCCCTGTTTGTGCTGATCGGCCTGTGGATCTTCTTCATGCGACAGATGCAGGGTGGTGGTGCCGGAAGAGGCGCCATGTCATTCGGCAAGAGCAAGGCGCGCATGTTGAGTGAAGATCAGGTTAAGGTTACGTTCAGCGATGTGGCCGGTGTGGAAGAGGCCAAGGAGGAGGTCACCGAGATGGTGGACTTCCTGCGTGATCCTTCAAAATTCCAGAAGCTCGGCGGCAAGATTCCCAAGGGTGTGCTGATGGTCGGTTCACCGGGTACCGGTAAGACCCTGCTGGCGAAGGCCATTGCCGGTGAAGCCAAGGTACCTTTCTTCACCATCTCTGGTTCTGACTTTGTGGAGATGTTCGTCGGTGTGGGTGCCTCGCGGGTACGTGACATGTTCGAACAGGCCAAGAAACATGCCCCTTGCATCATCTTCATCGATGAGATCGATGCGGTAGGTCGTCATCGCGGCGCCGGTCTTGGCGGTGGACACGATGAGCGTGAACAGACCCTCAACCAGCTGTTGGTGGAGATGGATGGTTTCGAAGGCAATGAAGGTGTGATCGTGATCGCGGCCACCAACCGGCCTGATGTACTCGATCCAGCACTGCTGCGTCCAGGACGATTTGACCGTCAGGTGGTGGTACCACTGCCCGATGTGCGCGGTCGTGAGCAGATTCTCAAGGTACACCTGCGCAAGGTGGCTGCCGGTGAAGATGTGAAACCGGCGATCATCGCCCGGGGTACACCGGGATTCTCCGGAGCCGATCTGGCCAACCTGGTGAATGAAGCCGCACTGTTTGCCGCCCGGGCCAACAAAACCCTGGTAGGTATGGAAGAGCTGGAAAAGGCCAAAGACAAGATCATGATGGGTACTGAACGCCGTACCATGGTAATGAGCGAGGATGAGAAGAAACTCACCGCTTACCATGAGTCCGGGCATGCCATTGTCGGTCGACTGGTGCCTTCCCACGATCCGGTCTATAAGGTGAGTATCATTCCCCGGGGACGGGCACTGGGTGTGACCATGTTTCTGCCGGAAGCGGATCGTTACAGCTACAGCAAAGAGCATCTTGAGAGCCAGATCTCCAGCCTGTTCGGCGGCCGTATTGCTGAAGAGTTGATCTTTGGTATCGACAAAGTGACCACCGGCGCCTCCAACGACATCAAGCGAGCCACAGAGTTGGCGCGCAACATGGTGACCAAATGGGGTCTGTCGGAACGCCTCGGACCGCTGATGTACAGCGAGGAAGAGGAAGAGGTATTCCTGGGACGCTCGGTGACCCAGCACAAGAATGTCTCTGACGACACCGCTCATACCATTGATGAAGAGATCCGAAATTTCATCGACCGCAACTATGACCGGGCTGAGAGTATTCTCAATGAGAACCTGGAAAAATTGCATGTGATGGCCGACGCGCTGATGAAGTACGAAACCATTGATACGCAACAGATCAATGACATCATGGAAGGCAAGCCCCCTCGGCCGCCGAAGGATTGGGTGGATAACGATATGGATTCAGATGATGGCGCCAGACCTTCCGGTGAGTCCCCATCCTCCGATGATGTGTCGGGCCCCATTGGTGGTCCTGCAGGCCAGCATTAAAACCTCACCAGCGGCCAGCTTTGATGCTGGCCGCTGATCCTCTCCAAAACCCTCTCTGTCATCACGGCCTGCTTTCGTTTTCCCTATACCGATCCTAATCCGGAAAGTCATCGCCTTTGATCAATTCTGCTGCTCTGCTTTTTTGGCTTGCTCCCAGACCGCATCAAGTTGCTCCAGGCTTTGAGTCTGTAAGTCAGTAATCCCCTGTTGCTGCAGCGTCTGTTCCAAGGCGCGAAATCGTCTCTCAAACTTCATGTTGGCTTGTGTCAAAGTCTGTTCCGCATCCATACCCAACAGGCGTACCACGTTGACCATGGCAAATATCAGGTCCCCCAGTTCATCCTGCAGCTGTTGCCGATTGAAGTTTTCCAGCTCATGACGAACTTCATCGAACTCCTCGCTGACTTTATCGAATGCTCCTTGTGCATCGGGCCAGTCAAATCCGACCCGGGCAGCCCGTTTCTGCAGTTTTTCCGCTCTGATCAGTGCCGGTAAGGCATGAGCTACCCCATCCATATGACTTGTTTGCGCGGATTGTTTCTGCTCAACACGCTCATCTGCTTTTTGCTGTTCCCAGGCCTGGCGTAACTGCTCGTCACTTTGATACTCGGCATCGGCAAATACATGGGGGTGGCGCCGGACCATTTTTTCACAGATCCCGGTAGCCACATCGTTGAAATCAAAATGACCCTCTTCCCGGGCAATCTGGCTGTAAAAGACAATTTGGAACAGCAGATCGCCCAGTTCATCCCGCAGCTCCCCCATCTCACCCCGCTGAATGGTGTCTGCAACTTCATAGGCCTCTTCAAGGGTATAGGGCACGATGGTGCTGTAGGTCTGGCGCAGATCCCAGGGGCAACCTCTATCTGGATCCCGTAACTGGCCCATGATTTCGAGTAATCGTTGCATAGCTTCCATAGGGATTGTTTCCGGCTTAACGTTGCTGGTTCTGACTAACCTCTATTAATGCAAGAATTACTACGGATAGCTATCATTTTTATACCGATACAGTCCGTTGATCTGTATCTGAGAGATCATTTGGATGGAATGGGTCAATTAAGAGATTACCTTGGGGTGGAAGAGCCGGAGGCATCATACACAACATGCTCTGCCCGCAGGATAGTTTAGTGTCCATTCACGGTCAAAAGAGATCCCTCTATCTTAAACGGCAGGTAAAAAAAATCCCCGTTGTTACGGGGATTCAATGAGCCAACCATGCCTTATTATCAGCTTAATCGGTTAATCCATGGGTATGCGGATCTTTTGTCCAGGATAGATCAGATTGGGATCCTTGATCACTTCCCGGTTTGCTTCAAAAATCTTCGGGTAAGCCGAGGCATTGCCGAGGAAACGTTTGGCGATTGCTGATAGCGTATCACCACTGACGATCGTATAGTATTCCACCTTCGCCTGTTGCTCCGGTGCTGTCACACCATCGGCACTCACTTCGCTGACACCGACAACATTCCCGGCGATCAATACGCCCTTTTCCAAAGCGTCAGCAGTTTCCGCATTGCCTGACAGGATCACCTTGCCGTTATCATAGCTGACATCCAGATCCTGAATCCCCGGATTGTCCGATTCAATCTGCTGTTTTATCTTCTCTGCCGGATCGTCATCCTTACCAAACAGTTTTTTGCCTAAATCGGTTGCGAAATCGAACAGTCCCATTGCTGTATGCTCCTATCGTAATTTATGTTGTTGTGTGGTCTCAGCTGCTGAATACCCCGCTCGATGGGTCATTCAGTCCTTCAATACAAAGGTGACTTTCAGGGTTACCCGGTACTCGGTGATCTTGCCATTGCTTACCGACAGTTGTTGGTCCTTAACCCAGGCCCCTTTGATGTTTTTCAGTGTCTTGTTGGCCCGTTTAATTCCTTTGGTGACAGCGTCATCAAAACTCTTACTGGATGAAGTGATGATTTCAGTAACTTTTGCAACTGACATATGGTCTCTCCTCATGGGGTGGGTGATCCGTGATTCAACATCAATCACAAAGTCGAAATTTTTTTCTTGGCAATGTCGGATGGTGTTTTTCAGCAACCTCAGACACAGTCTGTAGCATAGGTGACCGGGAAAATTACGCCAGATGGTGGGCGGGAAAGACACAAAAGTTTTAAATTTGCTTCAGCAGTAAGTCAATGTTGTGCCTGTTGGATTGTTCAGAGTCCATGTAAGTCAAATGGTTACACAGCGGCGTGGTCTTCTCTCAACACACAATCTGTGCTCAGAGAAAACCACGCCTTGCGCAGGTTTTGTTTCTCCTTCCTACGTTTGGCCTTGGTGGATTTATCATGCACACCACCTTTGCGCAGCATCGGGTGATTGTGCAACAGATTGCGTGACCTGTGAGCTTTTTTCTTCATCAGAAACTCCTCATTATTAACCCTATAATAAATGGGCCTTGCCCCGGCCCACTTAACCTTTTACACACATCACCTGCTTCAGGGTGTGTACCACTTCAACCAGGTCGTTCTGGTTGGTCATCACCTGGTCGATGTCCTTATAGGCACCGGGAATCTCATCGATCACCCCTTTGTCCTTGCGACACTCCACGCCCTGGGTCTGGGATTCCAGATCGGCCCGGTTGAATTGTCGTTTGGCCTTGGAACGGGACATACGGCGTCCCGCACCATGGGAGCAGGAGCAGAACGAGGCCTCACTACCTTTGCCTCGGACGATATAGGATTTGGCGCCCATCGAACCGGGGATGATTCCCAGCTCCCCTTCACCTGCACGTATGGCGCCTTTACGGGTGACATAGACTTCGGCGCCGTAGTGGTGTTCCCGCACCACATAATTGTGGTGACAGTTGATTGCCTCTTTGGTGATGGTGAAGTGAGGCAGATGCCTCCCCAACAGATCCAACAACTGCTGCATCATCTCCCGGCGATTGATCATGGCATAGTCCTGGGCCCAATCGACCGCCTCGAAGTAATCATCGAAATGCTGAGCGCCCTCACTGAAGTAGGCCAGGTCCCGGTCCGGTAGTCTTCCCAGCTGATCCCCCATATCCTTGCGTGCCAGCTCGATGAAATAGCGACCAATCACATTGCCGATACCCCGGGAACCGGAGTGCAGCATGACCCAGACTGCGTCATTTTCATCCAGGCAGAGCTCGATGAAATGATTGCCGCCTCCCAGAGTCGCCAGTTGCCGAACCCAGATGTCGTAGGGTCGCTTGCGCTGCATCCTGGCGATCGCCGGATGCCGATTGAGAATCTGATCCAGCCGTTTTGCCAAAGGCACAATGGTTGAGCGTTTGACCGGATCCCGATCGTGCATTTCGAATCCGACCGGAATCGCCTGCTCGATACGATTACGCAGCATACGCAGGCTATCTGGCAGTTCGTCTGCTTTCAGGGAGAGCCGGATGGCATTCATACCACAACCGATGTCTACACCAACCGCTGCCGGCACAATCGCTCCCTTGGTGGGAATTACTGAGCCGACCGTTGCACCGATACCCGCATGAACATCGGGCATGGCCGCCACATGGTGATGGATGAAAGGCATACGGGATACATTCTCCAGCTGGTTCAGTGCGGTGGATTCCGTATCGCCGGTCCAGATATGGACCGGCACCTTTCCTTTGTTGAGTGTTTGCAGAATAGGCATGGTTTTACCCTCCTCATAGTTCCAGTTTATAAAAACGAGGCGAAATTTTTCCCCGGCGTAATCGTTTGATCGTACGTCTGTCACTCAGCAGACCAGGCAGTTGATCTGTCAGTTCGAAACAGAACTGCTTTGGCAGGCTGGTGTAGAGTGATCTCGGTGGCGCATAGCTGTCCTTGATACGCTTCAGATAGTTACCGACTTCCCAGTTGTGGAACCAGATCCGTTTCAGGCCCAGTTCACGGTGGATAAAGTCGATGGTTGCTGCAAGCATCGCCTGACTCCACTGTTTGAGCAGTGGTTCGATGAATTTCAAATAGCGACCTGCCAGTGCGGCGGTGGTTTTGAAGCTGTAGCAATGCATCGGATGCTCATCGGTTGCGCAGCATTGATGCCACTTGTTCAACCAGCTGACATCTCTGATCCAGTCGCTCTGGATCTCTTCGATCAGCACTTCACCCAGTTGAAGGTCGATATCCAGCCGTGACCAGGCCAGAGTCTCCCGGTAGTAGCGGCGATCACCTCGCTGCAGTACCGGATGACCCCAGTTATTGAACGCACCATCCTCAACCGGGTGGATCGATTGACGAAACATCTGGTCATGTTGATGGTTGAAGTTCAGACGCAACACCAGATTGATGCCGGGCCTGGAGGTCTGTGCAGTTCGGTCGGATTTGCTGCCCCAGGTACCGGCGGTAACCAGGTAGGTGGTGCCGGGTTCCTGCCAATAGCTGTTCAGCAGTTCGCTGCTGATGTCGCCATTGCCGCAATTGCTGAGTAGCGTGGTAATCGATGGTTTGTTGAGCAGTCGGCCAAACCTGGACCCCTTCAAGGCCTGGATCGACGGATGCTTCTCTGCTGCGAGTTGCAGCAGTTGCACTGCGTAGTAATCCTGACAATAGGGATAGAGGGTTCTCTCTTTAGGCAGACATGCCAACAGCTCCTGTAAGTCGTTCTGCTCCATGTTCTATCTCCTTGGTTGTTAAGGCGCAGATAGTTTGGCTGTTTGGAGGTTGGATTTTGTACATGGTTGACTCCCGATGTGTTTGCTTAGGGCCTGGTAACAGGCCCTAGGTGCCCGGCCTAATGGCCGGGTTAATACGGTTAGACATTGATCTTCACAGTATCCTTGAGGACACCGTCAAGACCGCCGAAGACGGTGAGACGATCCACCTTGTCGGTTACCTTTTCCAGAGTCTCCAGCTCCTTCAAACGTAACAGGGTAGGGTTCTCGTCCATCAGCTTTGCGGTGTTCAGCAGCGAACGGGCCGCTGCGGTCTCCTCACGCCGCTTGATCACGTTGGCCTGAGCCGCCTTCTCGGCCTGAACCACCTGGTTGAGAATCTCCTTCATCTCACCGGGTAGAATGACATCCTTCAGGCCGACACTGCGCAACTCAAAACCATTTTCCGCTGCTCTGACCGCGACCTTGTCAAACACCTCCCGGTCGACACGCTCCTTGTCTTCCAGCAGCTTATCCAGGTCACGGGAGCCCACCGCCTGTCGCAGGCCGAATTGCAACTCCCGATAGATCCAGTCAAGGGGCTGCTGCAGCTTTGAGCGAGCCATTACCGGGTCCACAATCTGAAACTGAGCACCCAGGTTCAGACGCAGCGAAACCTTGTCGCGGGAGAGGATCTCCTGACCCTGCACCTCCATCGACTGCACACGGGTATCCAACTGCTCTACCTTAACGTGCCGCTTGACCGCCCAAAAGGCGTGAAAGCCAGGCTTCAGGGTTTCGCGTAACTCACCGTCAACCAGCAGCAGACCGAGGTAGTGGTCCGATACTTCGGCGGTATGGATATAGGGCTGCAGCTCTCGCGCCACAACGCCACCCCGGGAACGGAAGACCGTCTCCACCAGATGCCTGGAGACCGGTAGATCGTTGTGCAGATCGACTCGGTCGACACGCAAGCTGTAGGGCTGCTTCCAGTAGATCCTGCGCTCACCCGGCGCCAGCAGATCGATGAACTTGTTGTCCCGATAGACCACACCGATCTGATGCTCGGTCAGGTCCACCAGTTCCAGGTAGGAGCCCAGTAGATCCTTGGCGTCCTGCAACAGGAACTCAGCATTTTTATTGCTGCATACCGCCTGGCCCAGGTCGTGCAGTTCGATCTTTACACGATTGAATGGGTCGAAGTGGCGATAGACACCAGGCTCCAGCACCTCGATCAGCTGACTGTCACGAAACAGAAAACCGCGCTCGTGCTGGGCCACAACGATGCGCTTAGTTGCAAACATTGTTTTTCTCCTTGTTGATTAATGATTGCTTTTTCGAAACACACCGGATGATGTGTTTCGGAAAAGCTTGGCCCCACACCTGCAGCGCGGGATCGGTTGGGGCGAGAGGGTGGGCGGGAATGCGGTCGACAAAACAAAACGACACTCCATTGCCGGGTTGTCTGTTGATGGCGTTCCAGCTGACCCAATGCACCATGTCGAACGCGGGCGCTGCAAGTGTTGCAGCGATCCATTAAAAAACATCTCAATGAATGCCGCTGGGGCGTTGCTTGGTTGTGGAAACTAAGCGGAGTTGAACCGCTGGGCGTGAAGGCCCTTACCAGAGTCGGATAGGAGGAGTCGAACCTCCGTTCAATCGATTAAAAGTCGATTGCTCTACCACTGAGCTATATCCACGTGGTGTCTTCAAGCTACTCGTGTGCGGTACACAGGATTGCACGGCAAGCTGTGCCGGCGGGCCATGCCGAGACCCGGCCGCTGTCACTTTGAGTCTTTATGAGGACTTGTGTCAACCGCGAGGAGTCGAACCTCGGCGGATGAGAGATCTATTCATGATCTGAAATAGTTGTCTCTGTTAGTGCTTTCGTAGCACTTGCTTTGCAGACAACAGTTTTTGAAATCTATGGCCGGATCCACATGGGCAGGGATCGTTTCGACCGAGCTTTTCGATCAGCTCCTTGTCACCATGAACGAGTCGAACACCGCGCTTAACCTGTGTCTCGGAGGGAAAGCCTTTGCGTCGTTTACTCATGCTCTCAAAAGGAGTGGTCTGTTTTATCGTATCGGTTGTGTTTCATGTCGCACCTCCAAAAAAGTGTTTTTTCGGTTGGTAGGGATGGTGAGATTCGAACTCACAACAAACAGGTTCTGAACCAGCTGCGTCTGCCAATTGCGCCACATCCCCATGGAAAAATCTTAGGGGTGATTCCCCGTATGGTACTTACTTAAGCACTATTTGGTGGGGCATGGTCCCACCCTACTGTTGAATTCATGGTGTAGGGTGGGGCCATGCCCCACCAAGACCCTTTAATGCAACTAGATGCAATGAGTTTTAATGCTTAAGTAAGTACCATTCGGTTGATTACCACACTTAAATTGGTCCGCTTACCCAGAGTCAGCGGACCGGTGCTTCGGGTATCCGTCGAGACTTCTCCCCTGGCACTGCACAGCTGCGCTTGTCGTTTCATGATTCGATTCGAACAGCAGCACTACCTCTTGTCCCTGGTCGGACAGGTGACCATTCCCGGCCCATAACCGAGACATGAGGGGACGAGGCTTGCTTGGTATTTGCCCCAAGCGGCCACAAACCCTGTCCATACACAGGACAGGGATTAATCGTTTTCCTTATTGTTAAAGAGCGTCCGGGATTCAGCCCGGGTTTTCCCCGGGCAATAAAAAACCCCCGGGGTTTTCACCAACCGGGGGTTGTTCCGGGAGGTGTCAGTAGTGCATGACACCTTCCCGTATGTTTTGGGGTGTAGGCGTCAGGTCATACCTGTTATGTCCCTGCTGTTAAGCAGGAAGCTGACAGTTTGTATATTTGCTGGATACGCAGCCACGCAAGCAGACCCGGTTTCCAGGGATGCTGGTGTGTGGATGTTGCGTAAGTCCGATAGATACATAGTCAGTTTCCGTTTCAATAAATGTGGGAGAAGCGACAGTCGATTTGACGCTTCCCATAACTTGGTGCGCAAGTATAATACTGATCTTTTATTTTGCAAGAGAAAATTTTGCATATGACAAAAAATAATTCAATCGGCCAGTCGCGCAGTAAAGACCCGGTCGCGGTGAAGATTGGTAAGCGTATTGCTCAGGCCCGCAAGATGGCCGGCTTCAAGACAGCCAAGACCTTCAGGGAGAAGTTACCGAAGTGGCCGGAAAACAGGCTCTCCTGGTATGAGGCCGGTTACTCCATGCCCCATCCCGGCCATGTTGAGATCATTGCCAGGGCCACAGGCACATCGACCTGCTGGATCATGTTCGGACTTGGTCCGATCCGTTCCGGCGAGCGGGATCTGCAAGCGGTAAGGCATCAGAACCTGGTCTTCCTTTATCGCCAGACAGAGACGGAAGGACCGAAGGCGATCGCTGAATTTCTCATGGCCAGCCGGTTCAAGGCCGCTCAGCTGGCCGACCATATTGACAATCCCTTCAAACATATTGGCGAGCGTCTAGCGCGCAACATCGAAAAGGCCAGTGACAGACCAGTTAAATGGTTGGATGAGCAACATATTGAGTCGGATGGCTTATGTGGATCATTTCCTGATGATCTGCGGGAGCTGATGACAATCTATTCAGAGATGAACAGCAAATCGAGGAAGATGCTGATTGCCATGGCGCGAACCATGTCTGAACATGTTTGAAGCCTGTTATGGGCAATTCCAAACGAGAGGCCCTGAGCGGTACGACAATTAAAGGAAATCCGTCAGCCTGACGATGGTAATCTATCGTTTACAGCTTTGCTTTTCGGTTTTGCTCTGAATAAGGAAACACATATCTGTGCCTAAGGTTCTTGACTGCGCTGGTAAAAAGCTCGACCTGAGTCAGCCTCGGGTGATGGGGATCCTCAATTTGACCCCGGATTCATTCTCCGATGGGGGGCGCTTCACCGCCCGGGATGCTGCCATCGAACATGCCATGCAGATGGTCGATGAAGGGGCGGCGATTATCGATATTGGTGGTGAGTCAACCCGACCAGGCGCCCAACCGGTAACCGCGCAACAGGAGATGGACCGGGTGATTCCACTGATCGAAGCGCTGGCCGGTGAAATCCCACTACCCATTTCAGTCGACACCAGTAAGGCGGAGGTGATGCGAGAGGCTGTCTCCGCCGGTGCGGGAATGATCAATGATGTGATGGCATTGCGCGATTCCGGCGCCCTGGAGGCCGCCGCTGAAGCCGCCGTGCCAGTCTGTCTGATGCACATGCAGGGTGAGCCCCGTACCATGCAGTGCAATCCTCACTATGATGATGTGGTTGAGGATGTTAAAACCTTTCTTAAGCAGCGACTGGATGCTTGTGTGGCGTCGGGTATCCCCCAGGATCGGCTGATTGTTGATCCCGGGTTCGGCTTCGGTAAAACCCTGGCGCATAATCTTGCGCTACTCGACAATCTGCAAAATCTCGATCAGCTTGGTGTGCCGGTGTTGGTGGGAATATCCAGAAAGTCTATGATAGGGACACTGCTTGGAGAACGTCCTGTTGAAGATCGTCTGTATGGCAGCCTGGCGGCTGCGGTGCTGGCTGCCATGAAAAAGAGTGCCATTTTAAGGGTACATGATGTACAAGCCACAGTTGACGCCTTGAAGATAGTGTCGGCTGTTCAGGCGCCGGGTTCATAAGCGATAAATAACTGAGGAATAATCTGTGAGTCGAAAGTATTTTGGAACCGATGGTGTGCGTGGCCGTTTTGGTGAAGGGGCGATTACACCTGAGTTTGTGTTGAAGCTGGGCTGGGCTGTCGGACGGATTCTGGGTACAGAATCAAAGAGCCGGGTGTTGATCGGCAAGGATACCCGTATCTCCGGCTATCTGCTCGAATCGGCCCTGGAGGCCGGACTCACAGCAGCAGGCGTCAATATCACCCTGCTCGGCCCCATGCCCACCCCCAGTGTGGCCTACCTGACCCGAACCCTTCATGCCCAGGCGGGTATCGTCATCAGCGCCTCCCACAATCCCTACACCGACAATGGCATCAAGTTCTTTTCCGCCGATGGACTCAAGCTGCCGGACCGGGTGGAGAGTGCCATCGAGGCGGAGATGGAGAAGCCGCTCACCACCGTGGATTCCGCCAATCTGGGGCGAGCGGAAAAAATGGATGCAGAAGGGCGCTATATCGAGTTCTGTAAAAGCACCATCCCACTCAAGACTCGCTTCAAAGGTATGAAAATCGTCGTGGATTGCTCGAATGGGGCCGCCTACAACATCGCACCCTACGTCTTCGATGAAATGGGTGCCGATGTGATTGCAATTGGTAATCAGCCGGATGGTTTCAATATCAATGACGGGGTGGGTTCCACCCATCCCGAGTATCTGAGAGCCGCGGTCCTGGAGCATAGCGCCGATCTGGGTATCGCCCTGGACGGGGATGGCGATCGTCTGATCATGATCGATGATCAGGGCAATGAGGTGGATGGGGATGAGATTCTCTATATCATCGCCTGTTCCCGGATGCGGCTCGGAGAACTCAAGGGGGCAGTTGTCGGTACCCTGATGAGCAACCTCGGGCTGGAGCATGCGCTACGTGAACATGGCGTGGTGTTTGAGCGGACCAACGTGGGTGATCGCTACATCATGGAGCGCCTCTCCAAAAAGGGCTGGGTGCTCGGCGGTGAGCAGTCTGGCCATATCATTTGCCTGGATCGCACCACCACCGGAGATGGCATTGTCTCCGCGCTACAGGTTCTGGCGGAAGTTCATGCCACAGGGCGCTCTCTACGAGAGCTCAGTGACGGGATGAGCAAATACCCGCAAAAGCTGACCAACATTCACCTGGGTGGAACCAGCGCCCAGGAGATTATGGAGTCGGATGCGGTCAAAAGATCGGTGCGTGAAGCTGAAGTGGAGATGGGCAGCTCAGGCCGGGTACTGCTCAGACCTTCCGGTACCGAGCCGCTGATGCGTGTGATGGTGGAGGGTAGTGACGGTGAGCAGGTCGAAGTGCTGTCGTCACAGATCGCCAGTACCGTCGAGGCATTGGTAACCGGCTGATGCGGAGGCTACTGCGGTTTGGCCGGCGGTGAGCCCCGATTCTCGCCATTCCAGGGGGGAATTGGATCCAATCTGCAGAAAATGACCAGGAAAGACCTTCTGAAGATTGATTTCGGAGGCGTTGGCCGTTAAGCTACCGCGCTTTCTTTTTATAGCAGGAGTGTAAGCATGCGTAGACCGCTAGTTGCCGGAAATTGGAAAATGAACGGTTCGCTTGAGAGTGTTCGTAGCTTATTGGATGGTATCAAGGAGGGTGCTGGCGCGGTCACCAACGCTGAAGTTGCGGTCTGCCCCACGGCCATTTTCATTCCTGAGGCTCAACAGCGACTGAGTGGCACCAATATTGCCTGGGGTGGTCAGGATCTCTCCACAGAGACATCCGGTGCCTATACCGGTGAAGTGGCCGCTTCGATGCTGAATGACTTCGCCTGTAAGTATGTCATCGTAGGGCACTCCGAGCGCCGCACCTATCACAACGAAAGTGATGAGCTGGTTGCTAAAAAGTTTGCCACCGCGCGGGCCGCCGGTCTGGCACCGATCCTGTGTGTCGGTGAGACCCTGGAAGAGCGTGAGTCCGGTGTCACCAACGAGGTCGTGGCGCGTCAGCTGAATGCGGTGATCGATCTCGAGGGTGTGGCGGCACTGGCGGAGGGCGTCATCGCCTATGAGCCGGTCTGGGCGATCGGTACCGGTAAAACCGCGACCCCTGAGCAGGCCCAGGAGGTACACGCCTTCATTCGCTCCCTGGTGGCGGAGAAGAGTGCCGAGGTGGCCGAGGGTGTACGCATCCTCTACGGTGGCTCGATGAAGCCTGGAAACGCCAAAGAGTTGATTGACAAAGCAGATATCGATGGCGGCCTGATTGGTGGCGCATCCCTGGCTGCGGAAGATTTCCTGGGAATCTGTACAGCAGCAAATTAATTTTTTCAGGGTTGTGGGTCAGCTGCTGACTGACTGGATACCCTCTATTAGGTAACGCAGACATGCAAACGATATTGACCGTGTTTCACATCTTTCTGGCCGTTGGGTTGGTTGGGTTGATTCTGATTCAACACGGTAAAGGTGCGGATATGGGCGCTGCCTTTGGCAGTGGTGCTTCAGGCACCGTATTCGGCTCCAAGGGGTCGGCCTCTTTTCTGACCCGCGCTACGGCGATTCTGGCAACCCTGTTTTTCGTTACCAGCATGGTTATGGCCTATTTCGCTGCCCAGACCAACGAGCCGGAAGGGCTGATGGAAAATATGGGCACAGCACCTGTGATCGAAGCGCCGGCGCCGGAAACTGATCTTCCTGCGGTACCCGGTGGTAATAGCGATCTGCCAGCAGTACCTGCGGCTGACAGCGTGCCACAAGTTCAGTCTGAAGAGATGCCGCCGGTCCAGGCCAGTGAATCCATGGCTGAAATGGATGCTCCGGCTTCAGAGGCAGTGGCCGAATCGTCCGAGGGGGCTGCGAGCGAAGAGCAGCAACCGGCTGCAGTGGGCGGAAAAGAGTAAGCAGCAGGGAAACAGTTTTTGCCGATGTGGTGGAATTGGTAGACACGCTATCTTGAGGGGGTAGTGGCGTAAGCCGTGCCGGTTCAAATCCGGCCATCGGCACCATCCAATAAGAACGGTACACACCATTTTGGTGTGATACCGTTTTTTTATGCCTCTAGAAGTATTATAACTAATTGAATTTTATATAGTTATTACTTTTTGCCCCACTTGACATTGTTGCGGGCCAGAGGATAGACTGCCTGCCTTCCCTGAAGTTTCACCTAAGAACATAACGATTGAATTAACTGGGGGGTCAGCTTTCTGATGCTTGAAAATTATTTGCCCATCATGATTTTCCTAACGGTCGCTTTCGTGTTGGGTGGCATTGTCATCGGATTGGGTTTTCTGCTTGGTACAAGTAAGCCGGACGACGAAAAAAACTCTCCTTACGAATGCGGTTTCGAGGCCTTCGAGGACTCCCGCATGAAGTTCGACGTTCGCTACTATCTGGTAGCCATCCTGTTCATTATCTTCGATCTCGAGATCGCTTTTCTCTTCCCCTGGGCCGTGGTGCTCGACCAGATCGGCATGGTGGGTTTTATCGCCATGATGGTGTTTCTGGGTATTCTGGTAATCGGTTTTATTTACGAATGGAAGAAAGGGGCTCTGGAGTGGGAGTAATCAAGATTTTAAGCGCTGTAATCCTTCGGGAGGCTAAGAGTGGGCATTGAGGGCATTCTTGAGAAAGGTGTAATCACCACCTCCGCAGACAAGTTGATCAACTGGGCGCGCACCGGCTCGATGTGGCCGATGACCTTTGGTCTGGCCTGTTGTGCGGTGGAGATGATGCAGGCAGCTGCAGCACGCTATGACATGGATCGTTTCGGCATTGTTTTCCGGCCCAGCCCACGCCAATCGGATGTGATGATCGTAGCCGGTACCCTGGTCAATAAGATGGCCCCGGCACTGCGTAAAGTGTATGACCAGATGGCTGAACCCCGCTGGGTGATCTCCATGGGCTCCTGCGCCAATGGCGGTGGCTACTATCACTACTCATACGCCGTGGTCAGAGGTTGTGATCGGGTTGTGCCGGTGGATATCTATGTCCCCGGTTGTCCTCCGACAGCAGAGGCGTTGCTGTACGGTGTGCTTCAGTTGCAGGACAAGATTCGCCGGACCAGTACCATAGCGCGTTAAGGTGGTAGATAGATCATGAGTAGCGGTTCCCAAAACGGTATGCAAGGTCGACTGGATCAGCTGGCCTCGACACTTGAAGAGCGCTTTTCCGATTTGAGTTGTCAGGTGGAGAGAAGCTGTGGTGAGGTCACCCTGGTGGTGCCGACCGACAAGCTGATCGAAGTCGCCAACACTTTGCACGACGATGACGAGTTTGGTTTCAATGAGTTGATCGACGTCTGCGGCGTCGACTACTCGGATTATGGCATTTCCGAGTGGCAGACTGACGGTGCGCCAAATACCGGTTTCGGCCGGGGTGTGGCCGAGCAGGCGGGGGATGAGCCCGAACAGAACCGGCGCTTTGCCGCGGTCTACCATCTGCTCTCCATCAGCAACAACACCCGTCTTCGGTTACGGGTATTTGTCGACACCGATCAACCGATTGTCGCCTCAGTGGTTCCGGTCTGGGCCAGTGCCAACTGGTTCGAGCGTGAGGCCTTCGATCTGTACGGCATCCTGTTTGACGGACACCCGGATCTGCGCCGAATCCTCACCGACTACGGATTCATCGGCCACCCCTTCAGAAAAGACTTTCCGCTGATCGGTCAGGTGGAGATGCGCTACGACGAACAGCAGGCGCGGGTGATCTACGAACCGGTGAGCATCGATCCGCGCACCTTGGTGCCCAGGGTTACCCGTGAAGACAACCGTTATCTGAATGAAGATGACACAACGCAGGATGCCGCCGATGCCTGAAATTCGTAACTACACCCTCAATTTCGGTCCCCAGCATCCGGCTGCCCATGGTGTACTGCGACTGGTTCTGGAGATGGACGGTGAGGTCATCGAGCGTGCTGATCCACACATTGGACTGCTGCATCGAGCCACCGAGAAGCTGGCTGAGAGCAAACCCTATAACCAAAGCATTCCCTACATGGATCGCCTCGACTATGTGTCGATGATGTGTAACGAGCATGGCTATGTTCGTGCGATCGAGAAGCTGCTTGGGGTGGAGGCGCCGATTCGGGCTCAATACATCCGCACCATGTTCGATGAGATCACCCGCATTCTCAACCACCTGATGTGGCTGGGCACCCACGCCCTGGATGTGGGGGCGATGACTGTGTTTCTCTACGCCTTCCGGGAACGGGAGGATCTGATGGATTGCTACGAGGCTGTCTCCGGTGCGCGTATGCACGCCGCCTACTACCGCCCTGGCGGTGTCTACCGGGATCTACCGGAAAAGATGCCTCAATACCAGGCAAGCCAGTGGGTAACCGGACGTGATGTAGCCGCCCGCAACGAAACCCGCCAAGGATCTCTGCTCGATTTTATCGAGGATTTTGCGAACCGATTTCCCGGACTGGTGGACGAGTACGAGACTTTGCTCACCGACAACAGAATCTGGAAACAGCGTACCGTCGGAATCGGTGTGGTTTCACCGGAAAGGGCACTGCAGCTCGGCTTTACCGGCCCCATGCTGAGAGGCTCGGGCATTGCCTGGGATCTGCGTAAGAAACAGTCCTACGCGGCCTATGACCAGGTGGATTTCGACATCCCGGTGGGCCAGAACGGTGACTGTTACGATCGCTACCTGGTGCGCATTGGTGAGCTGCGGGAATCAAACCGCATCATCAAGCAGTGTATTGAATGGCTGAGAGCCAACCCGGGTCCGGTGATGGTCGACGATCATAAGATTGCCGTACCCAGCCGGGACGAGATGAAGGACGATATGGAGGGGTTGATTCACCACTTCAAGCTCTTCACAGAAGGTTATTGCCCACCCGAGGGAGAGGTCTACGCAGCGGTTGAGGCACCGAAAGGGGAGTTTGGCTGTTACATCGTCTCCGATGGCGCCAACAAGCCTTACCGATTGAAAATCAGAGCGCCGGGTTTCTCTCACCTGGCTGCCATGGACGAAATGGTGAACGGCCATATGCTTGCCGACGTTGTGGCGGTGATTGGCACCATGGATGTGGTATTTGGTGAGATCGACCGTTAGAGCAATTGAAAAATGACAGTAACAGTTAAAGACAAAACGGAACTTTTCTCCCCGCAAATCTGTGCGGAAATTGATCGCTGGATTGCCAAGTATCCCGCTGAGTGGAAACAGTCCGCCGTGATGGGCGCCTTGATGATCGTGCAGGATGAGAATGGTGGCTGGTTGACCACGGAACTGATGGACCGGGTTGCCGACTATCTGGATATGCCGCCGATTGCGGTCTATGAAGTGGCGACCTTCTACTCCATGTATGAGCTGAAGCCGGTAGGCAAACACAAGATCTGTGTTTGCACCAACGTCTCCTGCATGACCAATAAATCTGATCTGATTGTCGAGCATCTTGAGAAAAAACTCGGTATCAGCTTTGGCGAAGTTACCGAGGATGGCCGCTTCTCCATGAAAGAGGTGGAGTGTCTCGGGGCCTGTGGTGGCGCACCCATGATGCAGATCGGCAAACAGTATTATGAAAATCTCACACCGGAAATCGTCGATGCGATTCTGGAAGGTCTGGAGTAACAGCCATGGTCAATGAAGTCTGTCTGCGAACCCTGGATCTTGAGCGCCCCTGGTTGATGGAGCAATATCAGAGCCGTGGTGGCTATGAAGTATTGAAGCAGGTACTCACAGAGAAACGGGCGCCTGAAGCTATCATTGAAGAGGTGAAAAAGTCCGGACTGCGCGGACGTGGCGGGGCAGGTTTCCCAACCGGCCTGAAGTGGAGTTTTATCTCCCGCAATGCGCCAGGACAGAAATATGTGGTGTGTAACTCGGACGAAGGCGAGCCGGGGACTTTCAAAGATCGGGATATCCTGCGATACAACCCCCATCAACTGATCGAGGGGATGATTCTGGCCGGTTATGCGATCGGCGCAACCCGCGGTTACAACTATATCCGGGGTGAGTTCTGGGAACCCTACGAGCGCTTCGAACAGGCGCTGCAGGAGGCCCGCGAAGCCGGTTTTCTTGGCGACAACCTGCTGGGATCGGGATTCGACTTTGATCTGCATACCCACCTGGGTGGTGGCGCCTACATCTGCGGTGAAGAGACCGCCTTGCTGGAGTCGATCGAAGGCAAGAAGGGTCAGCCCCGTTACAAGCCTCCATTTCCGGCCCACTTCGGCCTGTATGGCCGGCCGACCATCATCAACAACACCGAGAGTCTGGCCTCGATTCCCATGATCCTGGAGAAGGGTGGTGAGTGGTTTGCCGATATCGGTGTGAAGAACAGCGGTGGCTCAAAACTGTTTTCAATCTCCGGCAATATCAATAATCCGGGGGTATTCGAAATTCCGATGGGAACGCCGTTTTCCGAGCTGCTTGAGATGGCCGGGGGAATGAAAGACGGTCGCAAGATCAAAGCGGTGATTCCCGGTGGTTCATCGGCACCGGTGATTCCCGGTGAACAGATGATGGATCTGAATATGGACTACGACTCCATCGCCGGCGCCGGCTCCATGTTGGGTTCAGGTGCGGTGATCGTGCTGGACGACACCAACTGTATGGTCAAGACCCTTGAGCGTATGTCCTATTTCTACCACGAAGAGTCCTGTGGTCAGTGTACTCCCTGCCGTGAGGGTACCGGCTGGCTCTATCGGGTCGTGCACCGCATCGAATCCGGACAGGGACGCCAGGAGGATCTGGACCTGCTGGATGATGTGGCAGACAAAATCAGCGGCAAAACCATCTGCGCCCTGGGAGACGCTGCAGCTTTGCCGGTACAGGGCATGCTGCGCCACTATCGGGATGAGTTTCAATATCACATCGACCATCAGCGTTGTATGGTCGGGGCTGGCTGAGGTCTTACAGTAACCACGATGACAGATAAGTTAGTCACCATAGAAGTAAACGGGCAGGAACTGCAGGCGGAAGCCGGCATCATGCTCATTGAAGCCACGGATGCAGCCGGTATCAACATACCGCGCTTCTGTTATCACAAGAAACTTTCCGTCTCAGCCAACTGCCGTATGTGCCTGGTTGAAGTGGAGAAGGTGCCGAAACCTCTCCCGGCCTGCGCCACGCCGGTGTCTGACGGCATGAAAGTCTACACCCGATCTCCAAAAGCGCTGGCGGCGCAGAAAGGCACCATGGAGTTCCTGCTGATCAATCACCCGCTCGACTGTCCGATCTGTGATCAGGGTGGCGAGTGTGAGCTGCAGGATGTGGCGATTGGTTACGGGCGGGATGTCTCCCGCTACAGTGAGGGTAAACGGGTCGTTGCCGACAAGAATATCGGGCCATTGATTGCCACCGATATGACCCGCTGTATCCATTGTACTCGTTGTGTAAGATTTGGCGAAGAGATCGCCGGTATCCGCGAGATGGGCGCCACCGGTCGTGGTGAGCATATGGTGATCGGCACCTATATCGAAAAGAGCGTGGACTCCGAGTTGTCCGGCAACATCATCGACCTCTGTCCGGTAGGTGCGTTGACCTCGAAACCTTTCCGTTTCAATGCTCGCGCCTGGGAGCTGACTCAGGTGGAAGCGATCGCACCGCACGACAGTCTGGGTTCCAATCTGAACCTGCACCTGCGTGATAACAAAGTGATGCGGGTGCATCCCAAAGACAATGAATCGATCAACGAGACCTGGATCTCCGATCGGGACCGTTTCAGTTACGAAGGGCTCTACAGCAGTGACCGGCTCACTTCACCGATGGTGAAAAAAGGTGGCGAATGGAAAGAGGTCAGCTGGGAGATGGCTCTGGAGATGGCAGCGGCCAGTCTCAAAGAGATCGGCGATGGTGATCAGATCGGAACCCTGTTAGCCCCAACCTCAACCCTTGAAGAGCTGTTTCTCGCTCAGAAACTGATGCGCGGACTGGGTTGTAACAATATCGACAGCCGTCTACGTCAAGGCGACTTCCGAATGGATGCAACCCAAAACAGCGTCCACTGGCTGGGCAGTAGCCTCAGTGATATGGATCAGATGCAGACCGTTTTTGTGGTCGGCGGGAACATTCGAAAAGAGCAGCCGATTCTGGCGCATCGCCTGCGTAAGGCCGCCGTGAATGGGGCCAAGCTTCACTACCTGAATCCCATCCAAATCGATCTGAATCACCGTGGTGACCAGGATGTCTGTACGCCGGGCGAGATGGCTGGCCGTCTGGCGGCGGTTGCCAAAGCGGCCGGTGTCAAAGCCTCTGGCGGGGGTGCCTCCCTGCTGGGTGCCGCTAAAGTGGATGAGTCCGCGAAACAGACAGCCGCCAACCTGAAGGCTGCCGATGGCGCACTGGTCATGCTTGGGGCGATGGCTCAGGCTCACCCGGACTACGCACTGCTGCATACCCTCGCGGCTGCATTGGCTGAAGCGACCGGCGCGCAGCTCTCTATACTGCCGACATCGGCCAACTCGGTTGGCGCCCAGCTTGCCGGTGCGGTGCCTCACCTGCAAGCCGGAGGCACAGCGGCTGAGCGTGCTGGCCTGGATACCCTGCGGATGCTGAAGATGCCCCGCAAAGGCTATCTGCTGCTGGGGGTGGAGCCCGGTCGTGACTTCTGGAATGGTTCTCTGTCGATGAGTGCACTGCAGAGCGCCGATATGGTGGTTGCGATCAGTGCCTTCCGCAGTCCTGAACTGGAAGCCTGTGCGGATATCATGCTGCCGATGGCGATCTTTACCGAAACCTCAGGAACCTATGTCAACGCGGAGGGGCGCTGGCAGCAGAGTCGCGGAGTGGTCAGGCCTCAGGGAGAGAGTCGTCCTGGTTGGAAGATTCTGCGGGTGCTCGGCAACCTGACGGATCAGCCAGGTTTCGATTACATCGATTCACAACAGATTCATGATGAGCTTCACAAACTGTGTGAATCCTCAACACTCGATAACAAGCAGGCAGAACCTCAAAATCTTGAGCCGCTGCTGAGCGCCGATGTGCTCCTGAGAGGCGGGGATACACCGCTGTATGCCTGCGATCCGCTGGTGCGTCGCGCCACGGCCTTGCAGCAGACCCAGGATGCGGGCTCGGATACCATCCGTCTGCACCCGCAAGAGGCGGCCCGACTGGGACTCGATGGCAGCGATACGGCATTGGTAAAACAGAACGGCAATCAGATCGATCTGCCCCTGCAGCTGGACGAGCGCATTCCTCAGGGGTGTGTCTGGATATCCACCGGCCTGGCGCGCACATCGACACTGGGTCAGCCATTTGGTGAAGTGACCGTGGAGAAGGCATAACCGATGGAATTCCTTATCAGTCTCTGGGAAGCGCTTCCCTACGAACTTCAATATCTGATCTGGACCATGATCAAGATCGTGGCGATTGTCCTGCCGATGATGCTGCTGGTGGCCTACTACACCTACGCGGAACGCAAGATCATCGGTTACATGCAGGTGCGCGTCGGTCCCAACCGGGTAGGGCCCAAGGGTTGGCTGCAGCCCATTGCGGATGCCTTGAAGTTGATGTTCAAAGAGATCATCATTCCCGCGAATGCCAATAAACTGCTGTTTCTGATGGCGCCGGCCATCACGCTGGCGCCGGCGTTGGCTGCCTGGGCCGTCTTCCCCTTCGATGAAAAACTGGTGTTTGCAGACATCAATGCGGGTCTGCTTTACATCCTGGCGCTGACCTCGGTCGGGGTTTATGGGGTGATCATTGGTGGTTGGGCGTCGAATTCAAAATACGCTTTCCTCGGCACCATGCGTTCCGCGGCACAGATCGTGGCCTACGAGATCGCCATGGGATTTGCCCTGGTCGGGGTTCTGGTGGCTGCCGGCAGCCTCAACCTGGGTGAGATCATCCGCGCCCAGGAGGGTGGGATCTTCTCCTGGTTCTGGCTACCACTGTTGCCGCTGTTTGCCGTGTATGTGATTTCCGGTGTGGCGGAGACCAACCGCGCCCCGTTTGACGTGGCGGAAGGTGAATCCGAGATCGTCGCCGGTTTCCATGTGGAATACTCCGGTATGGCCTTTGCGGTCTACTTTCTGGCGGAATACGCCAACATGATTCTGATCTCCGCGCTGACGGCGGTGATGTTTTTCGGTGGCTGGCTCTCCCCGTTTCAGGGGTGGCCGGTACTTGGACCTCTATTCGATTGGGTGCCCGGATTCTTCTGGTTGGTGATCAAGACCGGGTTCTTCATGTTTCTTTTTCTCTGGCTGCGTGCCACCTTTCCCCGCTACCGCTATGACCAGATCATGCGACTCGGTTGGAAGGTGTTCATTCCGATTACCATTGTCTGGATTGCAGTGGTCGGCCTGGCAGTGGTCTATCAAGTACCCTGGTGGTTCGACTGAGGTCTTCTATGAACGTGTTTAAAAACTATTTCAAGAGCCTTTTTCTGCTGGAGCTGTTCCGTGGACTGAGTGTGACAGGGCGTTACCTGTTCCGTAAGAAGTTCACCATCATGTATCCAGAAGAGAAAGCGCCGGTCTCCCCCCGCTTTCGTGGATTGCACGCCTTGCGCCGCTATCCCAACGGTGAGGAGCGCTGTATCGCCTGTAAGCTCTGCGAAGCGACCTGTCCGGCGCTGGCGATCACCATCGAAGCGGAACCCAGGGAGGATGGCTCCCGGCGGACCACCCGCTACGATATCGATCTGTTCAAGTGCATCTATTGCGGTTATTGCCAGGAGGCCTGTCCGGTGGATGCCATCGTTGAGACGCGAATCTATGAGTACCACTTCGAGAATCGCGGTGAGAACATCATGACCAAGGAGAAGTTGTTGGCAGTGGGTGATAAATGTGAAGCGCAGCTGGCTGCGGATATCGAAGCCCAGGCGAAAGTTCGCTGACCCACAGGCAACCTTGGAGATAACGGGAATCCGTATATGACACTTGAAAAGCTGATTTTTTATGTACTGGCAGCTGTCGTTCTGGCGGCGGCAGTGATGGTGGTGACCCGACGCAACCCGGTTCATTCGGCGCTGTTTCTGATCCTCGCCTTCTTTGCCAGCAGCGGCATCTGGTTATTGGCGGAAGCGGAGTTTCTCGCCATCGTGCTGGTGTTGGTCTACGTGGGTGCGGTCATGGTGCTGTTCCTGTTCGTGCTGATGATGTTGGATATCGATATTGCGGTACTGAGGTCCGGATTCATCAAGATGCTGCCGCTCGGGGTGGTGATGGCGATAGCCATGGCCGCGGAACTGATTCTGATCGTCGGGCCAGGCAACTTCGGCCTGGAAAAATACGCCGCTCCGGCCAGACACGCCGCCGATTATAGCAATACCGAAGAGCTGGGCAGCGTACTCTATACCGTCTACATGTACCCCTTCGAGATAGCGGCGGTGATCCTGCTGGTGGCGATCATTGCAGCGATTGGATTGACCATGCGGCGGCGCACCGATACCAAGTTTATCGATCCGTCTACCCAGGTTGTGATCAAGAAGGGGGACGATCGCATCCGAATGGTCTCCATGGACGCGGAAAAAGGCTAACGACATGATTGCACTTTCAGACTATCTGATCCTTGGCGCCATCCTCTTCGCTATCAGTGTGGCGGGGATCTTCATCAACCGCAAAAACGTCATCGTGCTGTTGATGTGTGTGGAGCTGATGTTGTTGGCGGTGAATATCAACTTTGTCGCATTTTCCCATTTTCTCCAGGATACGGCAGGGCAGGTGTTCGTATTCTTCATCCTCACGGTGGCGGCCGCTGAAGCAGCGATCGGCTTGGCCATACTGGTGGTGCTGTTCCGCAGCAAACGCAGTATCAACGTCGAGGATATGGATGCCCTGAAGGGTTGATTGATAAGAAGTCCGCAAATGAATGCTGATGAACGCAAAGATGGTTTGTGGTTATTGGCGAAGTTATACGGACTGGATATACAGAATTGAAACATAGGTTAATGAAAGTCGGTAAATGAAAACGCTTACGCATAAACACACTTGCGATCATCAGCGTTCATTCACGGACCAAATTTAAGAAGAAACGGTTTATGGAAAATATCTATCTGACAATCGTATTGGCGCCTCTGGTCGGCGCGATATTGGCCGGTTTCTTTGGCAGTACGTTGGGGCGCAAGGGGTCGCACTGGGTCACCAGTACCGGGGTCGGCATCTCCGCCTTGCTCTCGCTCTATGTACTGAAAGGCTTTATGTACGATGGCCTGGAGACCTTCAACGGTACGGTCTACACCTGGATGGTGAGCGGTGGACTGAGCATGGAGGTGGGCTTTCTGGTCGACCATCTGACGGCGGTGATGATCACTGTGGTCACCTTCGTCTCTTTCTGTGTACATATCTACACCATCGGCTACATGGCGGATGATGAGCACAACTGGCCAAAGACCAGTCTGGCCGGTAAAAACAGTTATCAGCGCTTCTTCAGCTACATCTCTCTGTTTACCTTCTCCATGTTGATGTTGGTTATGGCCAACAACTTCATGCAGCTGTTTTTCGGCTGGGAGGCCGTTGGTCTGGTCTCCTATCTGCTGATCGGTTTCTGGTCGGTCAGACCCACGGCGATCTTCGCCAATCTGAAGGCCTTTCTGGTCAACCGGGTGGGTGATTTCGGTTTCATTCTCGGCATTGCCGCGATTGTCATGTACACCAACAGTCTCGATTATGCCGAAGTGTTTGCGTTGGCGCCGGGACTGGTCGATACCCAGGTCCAGATCTGGGGTGACAGCAGCTGGTCACTGATGACCGTGATCGGCATTCTGCTGTTTATCGGTGCGATGGGTAAATCGGCTCAGGTACCGCTGCATGTCTGGCTGCCCGACTCCATGGAAGGCCCGACCCCGATCTCAGCACTGATCCATGCGGCCACCATGGTCACCGCCGGTATCTTTATGGTGGCGCGTATGTCACCGCTGTATGAGCTCTCCGAGACAGCCCTCAGTTTCATCCTGGTGATCGGCGCCACCACCGCCTTCTTCACCGGTCTGATCGGTATTGTGCAGAACGATATCAAACGGGTGGTGGCCTACTCGACCCTGTCGCAGCTGGGTTACATGATGGTGGCTTTGGGCGCCTCCGCCTATGCCGCCGGCATCTTCCACCTGATGACCCACGCCTTCTTCAAGGCGCTGCTGTTCCTTGCTGCCGGTTCAGTCATCATTGGCATGCACCATGATCAGGATATCCGCAACATGGGTGGGGTGCGCAAATACATGCCGATCACCTACTGGACCTCATTGCTCGGTTCCCTGGCCCTGATCGGTTTTCCCGGCTTCTCCGGTTTCTTCTCCAAGGATGCGATTATCGAGGCCGTGCATCACTCAACCATAGCCGGTTCCGGCTATGCCTATTGGCTGGTGCTGGCCGGTGTGTTTGTCACCGCCCTCTACAGCTTCCGTATGTTCTTCCTGGTGTTCCACGGTGAAGGCCCCCGTGACGAACATGCCAAGGCGCATCTCCATGAATCACCCAAGGTGGTGACCATACCGCTGATTCTGCTCGCCATCCCCTCGGTGTTCCTTGGTTACCTGACCATTGACGCGATGCTGTTCGGCGACTGGTTCAAAGATGCACTCTATGTGCTGCCCGAGCACGATACGCTGGCGGCGGTACAGACGATGGTTCACAGTGGCAATGGCATGCTGGCGCATACCTATGCAAGCTACGCCTTCTATCTGGCGATGGCCGGACTGGCTCTGGCTTTCTATCTCTATATGATGAATCCCGCCCTGGCGGAGAAGATTAAAAATACCCTGGCGCCGCTACACACGATGCTGGATAAGAAATATTGGTTTGATGAGGTCTACCAAGCCGTGTTTGCCGCAGGCAGCCGGGGTATTGGCAAGTTCCTCTGGCTGGTCGGTGACCGGGGCCTGATTGACGGATTGGCGGTGAATGGCTCCGCCCATACCGTGGGTTGGCTGGCTTCGATCGTACGCCACGTCCAGACCGGTTACCTCTATCACTACGCCATTGCCATGATTCTGGGTCTGCTGCTGTTGCTGACCTGGTTTGTATATCTATAAAGGACGTTGAGCATGATTGCCGATTGGCCCATCCTAAGTCTTACGGTCTGGCTGCCCATCGTGGGTGGCTTCATGGTGCTTGCCAGTGGCGACCGGGAAGCGAACGCCACCAAGTGGACCGCCCTGACCATCGCCATTCTGACCTTCATTGTCAGCCTGCCTCTCTGGTTCGCGTTCGACAGCGCCACGGCAGATATGCAGTTTGTCGAGCGGGTGCCCTGGGTTCCCGGTTTCGATATCGAGTACTACATGGGTGTGGACGGCATCTCCATGCCGCTGATCATTCTCACCACCTTCATCACCCCGCTGGTTGTGATCGCCGGTTGGGAAGTGATCCAGTATCGTCCCTCCCAATACATGGCTGCCTTCCTGATCATGGAAGGTGTGATGGTCGGTGTCTTCTCCGCGCTGGACGCGATGCTGTTCTATGTCTTCTGGGAAGCGATGCTGATTCCCATGTTCCTGATCATCGGGGTCTGGGGTGGACCGAACCGGGTCTACGCCACCATCAAGTTCTTCCTCTATACCTTTTTCGGTTCGGTGTTCATGCTGGTCGCCCTGATCTACATGTATTTCCAGTCCGGCAGCTTCGATATCCTCGGTTTCCATACCCTCAAGCTTGGGCTGACCGAACAGATCCTGATCTTCATCGCCTTCCTGCTCGCGTTTGCGGTGAAAGTGCCGATGTGGCCGGTTCATACCTGGTTGCCTGACGCACACGTGGAAGCGCCCACCGGTGGGTCGGTGATCCTGGCGGCGATCATGCTGAAGATCGGTGGCTACGGTTTTCTCCGTTTCAGCCTGCCGATCACGCCGGACGCCAGCCATACCCTGGATTGGCTGATCATTGGCATGTCATTGATCGCTGTGGTCTACATCGGTTTTGTGGCGCTGATCCAGCAGGACATGAAAAAACTCATCGCCTACTCGTCGATCGCCCATATGGGTTTTGTCACCCTCGGCTTCTTTATCGTCTTTATCATCAGTCAGAACAGTGATAACAGTGCTGGTGCAGTACTCGGTATCGAGGGAGGCATGGTTCAGATGGTATCCCATGGCTTCATCTCTGCCGCCATGTTCCTCTGCGTCGGTGTGCTCTACGATCGTTTGCACAGTCGGGAGATCAAAGATTACGGCGGGGTGGTGAACACCATGCCGGTATTCGCCGCCTTCATGGTCTTCTTTGCGATGGCCAATGCGGGGCTGCCCGGCACCTCCGGTTTTGTCGGTGAGTTCATGGTCATCCTGGCCAGTTTCCAGGCCGACTTCTGGTACGCATTCCTGGCGGCAACCACCTTGATTATCGGCGCCGCCTATACCCTATGGATGGTCAAGCGGGTGGTCTTCGGTGATGTCACTTCCGATGGTGTGGCTTCGCTTGAGGATATGAACCGACGTGAATTCATTGTCCTGGGCACCCTGGCAGCAGCGGTATTGTTGCTGGGTTTGTGGCCCGCACCCCTGGTTGAAGTGATGGACGCCTCTGTCAACAACCTGCTGCAGCATATAGCTGTGTCCAAGTTATAACCTGACGGAGCCTGACTCGGTAGCGAAATCATGCAATTCGATGCAACACAACTGATCCCGGTCTTACCGGAAATTTCCTTGCTGACCCTGGCCTGTTTGGTCCTGTTGGTTGATCTTTTCATCCGTGAAGAGCAACGCATCGCCAGCTATGTCATCACCCAGGTGGGTCTGCTGGTCACCGTGGCGGTCACCCTGGCCGTGGCCAGTTCCGAGACCCAGATTCTGTTCGATGGCAGCTACATCCGGGATCCCATGAGCGATCTGCTGAAGGTTGGAGTGCTGCTGGTTACGTTTATCTCCTTTCTCTATGCCAAGGACTATCTGATCCAACGGGATCTGTTCAAGGGAGAGTTCTACACCCTCGGCCTGTTTGCGGTTCTGGGTATGACAGTGATGATCTCCGCCAACAGTTTTCTCACCATCTATCTTGGCTTGGAGCTGCTGGCTCTCTGTCTGTATGCCCTGGTCGCCTTCAATCGTGATTCTCCCGAGGGTGCTGAGGCGGGCATGAAGTACTTTGTGCTGGGTGCACTGGCCTCGGGTATGCTGCTCTACGGCATATCCATGATCTACGGCACCACCGGCACGCTGCAGTTCGATGAGCTGGCAAAAGTTGTGAGCAAGGGGGACATGAACGAGATCGTGATGATCTTCGGTATCGTCTTTCTGGTAATCGGCTTGGCCTTCAAGCTGGGTGCAGTACCTTTTCATATGTGGGTGCCCGATGTCTACCACGGTGCACCGACCGCAGTGGTCGCGTTTCTTGCCAGTGCCCCGAAAATCGCCGCCTTCGCTCTGGCGATGCGCTTACTGGTGGATGGCCTGGCTGAGCTGAATGGTGGCTGGCAGGGCTGGCAGGGGATGCTGATCATCCTGGCGGTGCTCTCCATGGGTGTGGGTAATCTGATTGCCATCGCGCAGACCAACATCAAACGTATGCTGGCCTACTCAACCATATCCCACGTGGGTTTCATCATGCTGGGCATCCTTGCAGGGACCAAAGAGGGCTATACCGCAGCCATGTTCTACACCCTGGTCTACGCACTGATGTCGGCTGGTGCCTTCGGTATCATCATTGCCCTCAGCCGCAAAGGCTTCGAGGCTGAGAATCTGGATGATATGAAGGGCCTGAATCAGCGTAATCCCTGGTTTGCCGGAATGATGCTGCTGCTGATGTTCTCCATGGCCGGCGTACCCCCTACCGTGGGCTTTTTCGCCAAACTGTTCGTTCTCGATGCGGTTGTTTCGGTAGACCTGACCTGGCTGGCCCTGGTCGGTGTGGCCTTCTCGATCATCGGCGCCTTCTACTACATCCGTGTGGTCAAGCTGATCTATTTCGATCAGCCAGAGGATGAAACACCGCTCTCAATCGGGGTGGACACTCAGGTGATGCTCTCCATCAATGGTCTCTCCATGCTGGTGCTGGGACTTTTCCCCGCAGGCCTGCTGTCTCTCTGTGCTGCAGCGATAGGCAGCTGACCCCAGCTTCTGGCCAGTTGATTCGAGGTGATTCATCCTGGGTCACCTCGCAAATCCCTCAAGGGTAGATCTGTTTAGGCTTTTTTTTCCAGTTTTTTCTGTCTGAAAAAGCGTTGAAATTTCTGCCTTTCCGGGCTGTCTAATCTAATGTTTCAAATCTTTTAAAATTTTTTTATAAAGGGCTTGTCATCCAGGTCCATCACAGGTAGTATTCCCCACCTTGATGCGGGGTGGAGCAGTCTGGTAGCTCGTCGGGCTCATAACCCGAAGGTCGTTGGTTCAAATCCAGCCCCCGCTACCAACAATTGAAAAGGCCTGAAATACGCTAGCTATAGTGGTGTTTCGGGCCTTTTTCTTTTCAGTCGAAATCACACCCATCTGCTGTTTTTCGTCGGCTCTTCCAGGTGCCGGTTTTCCCAGTATTCAGTGGAGCCAAACAGCTCTGGTGATATGAGAAAGCCAATCACACAGTTTTTCTGAGACATTGAAGTGGTGGAACCCGGTCTTCTTTATGAAACACCTGGGTGCCAGAAATTGACACGCATTGATCCGATCGATTTCGCGATAGCGTTAGTTTGAAAGTACGACGCACGATCGTCAGATAATCGGGGAACGCCTCTTTTCATTTGAGTGGGTAAGCGGGAAAAGTCACCTTTGGAAAATGATGATTGGAAAAAAGTGACTCACTTTGTTTTCTTGATTAACCGGCACACAGGTCCCCTGAATATCTTATGTTTCAGTCGCTGACAAGATATTAGGGGATACAGTTTGTTTTTTATCCAGGCAGATGGCCAAGTACAACACTCCTCTTGCTCATCAGACGCTTTTCATCAGTGAACCGTCCCGCCCACGGGGATTGATAACGGACTGTTTATTGCATTATCCGAGACGATCGAAAAGCTTCCACTGAGATTGCCAGGACCACTCACATTACAATTGAATCGAAGTGATACGGTGGATGGAGCTATGCCGCTTGCAGGCGCTACATCCAGCCATGGGATAGTATGCTCAATCCTCCAGGTCAAAGTGCCATCGCCACTGTTGCCGATATTGAGTTGACCAATCTCCTGGGGACAGGGTGACTCACCGATGTAGTGATCAAATATGAAGGCAGTCTGTTCGACTACGTCAATTTCAGGGTTAGTTGTCGGTGGTGGTGGTTCTGTAACTTCCTCTTCCTCTTCCGGCGGGGGGTCCTCTATTACCGTGTCTTCACAGACTACTTCAATATTGACACGTCGATGAATACCGCCAGCCTGTACTGAAATGGCATCGGCCGAGCCTGCTTCTGATGGTGCTGTGTAGGTTATTGATCGTTGAAAGATAAAATTGTCTACGCCATCTTTGTAGTGTTTTACGACCAACGGGTTGGCACGTTCGTTTGCGGGTATTTCCCGCTCATTCTCAACGCCGTCCCCATTGAGTTTTGCTGAGCCGCCGATATTCCGTTCAAAGTGGATGACCGATTCGTTTCTGCAGGTGTTGTTGTACATATAGAGTGTTTTCTCTTGCCCGCAGGCAACAACGATATTTTCAACATATAACGAACCTGTTTGTGGACGGGTATTCTCTTGGTATCGTGCGGAACGTTGAATGATGCTTGGTGCAGTTTCAGACAGATAAAGGCCTCGTTGTTCGGTGTCATAGTCAATCCATTGACAGTTCCTTTTCTTATGATTGTCATGACATCCGATTGGTTCATACAACTCATCGATACTATCCGAGAATATGCGTAAGATTTCGACAGCTCGATAGGCGAAATCTCCCCGCTCATTAGTACAGCAGTTGTGCAGTACCGATTCATGGCAGGTAGAGCCAAGGTAGACTTGGACTTCGGTCACTGAATCGGTTTGTGGTTCAGCGTCAGGACCGGCGAGTGGGCCATCATAGTCCAAGCAACAGGGATACGTATTGTAATCCTCCTTGCAATTTCCTGAGACACCCTCATCGCCTTGTTCTTCGAACGGCCGTATCGGAGGTAAATGGATATGCCCATGATTGATATGATGTACTGCACCGCCTTTCTCAGCGATGGCTGGGTTATGACAAACGTCACCATCCATACCGCATGGTCTCGGGAAAGTACCCTTGATGTCGATTACTGCCGGGTTTGAGGCATCGGTGCTCAACTTGTGCAGTGGAAAGGTAAATAACGGCTTTTCATCTGTTACTTCTCTAACGACAACCGCCAGGCCGGAGCCTGGGTCTGTTACTGGATCTAAGGTAAAGAAGCCGTCAGGATCGATCATAACCTTCTGGTTCTGTGTCACAATCCAATTGCCCTTTTGAGGTATGGGGCCAAATACAATCGTATTGGGATCATCTTCAGATACTTCCAAAAGCGTTGAATCCAGAAGAGCAGGGTCATCCATGATCGCCTGAACTTCTTCCTCTGTGGCCAGTTTTTTGACTAGGCTCAGAGTCAATTGGCCATATAACGGCATATCCAGCGGAATGGAACAAGCGTCACCCAGGCCATCCTGATCTGTATCTTCCTGGTCTGGATTTGATTCATAGGGGCAGTTATCGCTTTCATTATCGATGCTGTCGTTATCAATGTCTTGGTTGGAGAGTAATACAGATAGATTGAAATCTGCATCCATTCCATCTGCGACACCATCCCCATCCCGGTCTTGATAGAGCAACGGGTTTCGTTGCAGAAGCGCTATATCCTGGTCAGGCAACAGAAGGACGTTGCCGATATCTTCATTTGCACCCAGTGGAAGTTGGAATCGATCGATGAACTCCTCCAGAGTTCCACCCTGACTGATACGAGGATTCTCGTAGATCACTACGCCAACATCGCTTTCTGAAGCATCAACAAATTTGAGAGAGACTGGTGTCTCTGCTGGAATATCAACGGTAAAATCGCATCCCTGTGCGATCTCGACTTGCGAAACCGTATCACCATCCTGCAAAACCAAAATCTTAACAGCCGTACTGGGACAGATAGTGGAAGATTCATCTGAATCAGCGTTGGTAATCAATTGGCCCGATATTGTTGTGCTGGGTTCACTTTCATCCGAATCGGAATGATTGCACCCAGCCAGGATTGCAAAGATAATTAGAAGTATTGGGAAGTAGAGTAGTTTTATATTAGACATTGTATGATGTGTTGGATTTATAAAGTAGAGCTCAAAGGTGGATCCAAAACAGCCATAACCCCCCTCAATGCGGTTGTTTTCAAAACCATAATTTATACTTTAGATTAGGATGGCGGGTAACGGAAGTTAAATAATTACGTAGTTATAATGATGTTATCGACTATAACTCGATTGATAAAAGAATCTCCTGGGATACGAATTAACCCGGACATCCACCATTTTATTTGATTATTCAGATTGAGGTTCTTTGATCTTTGATATTGAGTGAAGCACAGAATTCACCTGATATCGGTAAAGGTTATCCAATAGGCCAGATAGGAATCAATGGTGTTACTTCAGTTGTTCTTCATCGCACTTGATTAGTCAGTGGCGCCAAATACAACCCGGAAGACATGTAAAAGGGTAGGTCACTTTATGCCTTTCCAGGGTTGTGTGAGCAATAAGATTAACTATCGGGATATGCAAATAGCATAGGGCCTATTGGATTAGTGTTAACAGGCCCTAGTTGAAATGATCAGAGTCCTCTGCTTCATTTTTTGCCGGTAGTACGAAAAGATTTTAGACTTGATTATGTTGGATGAACTGAACCGGCTGCCCAGCCATTTTGATTTCAAACTGGTTTTGCAATCTTTTCGAGCTCAGTTTGACTGCAAAGAAGGTACTCTCCTGATCCCGGTTGGCCAGTTCCTTGGTGATTGCTTCTGTAGCTGACAGATCAAGGTAAGTGACAACACTGAGGTCTAGAACGACACTCTCATGACGGTGCTCTTTGAGTATCTGACTGAGTTGGTCGATCGATGCATAGAACAAGTGGCCCTCTACGCGAATTCTGACCGAGACACTCTCCCGTTCGGCTATAAGTTCAAGGCTCGAGGCGGAGATCACAAACAGCAAAACAGATAACACCAATGCGACGACCAATCCGGTCTGTAATCCAAGGAAAAGAATACAGAACAGCGTTGTTGCGAATACAGCCAATTCTCCTCGCCAGTTGAACAAGCGTTTGATCTCATCTGTCTTGATCATACCAATACCTACCAACATCAACGTGCCGGATATGGCAGGCATTGGCAGGTAGGTCAGCACAGGGCCAAGCAGCAAGATCAGAACCAGTACGATGCCAGCTGAGACTATGCCGGTTAGAGGTGTCTCAGCATGCAGCGATTGATTGACTTGGGTACGATTGAAACTTCCGGATCCTGCAAAACTTGAAAAAAACGGGGCAAGTAGATTAGCTATGCCTTGAGCAAACACCTCTTTATCCGGTTGTATTGGTTGGTCCGTATCATTACGCAGTTGTTTGACGATTACCATCGATTGAGCTAAACCGATCAGTGCGATGATCAATGCGTCGGGTAACATGGCCAGACCGGTAATCAGGTAGTCTGTCCCCATAGGGGGATGTGAAACAGGTAATGGGTTGATCGGCAAATGTCCCAGTAATTCAAGTTCCATCTCCACCTGGGAATAGTATGCCATCAGCACCAAGCCATAGAGATAACCGGCCGTGATGGCGATTAGAATGACATACCGGGTCTTATAGTGGCGCGCTATCATACCGGCAATTACGGTGGTCGCACCGATGGTAAAGCTGAAAGGATTGATTAAACTTTCTGCATCATCAAATAGAAAATAGAGTTTATGGTAGAAAAAATGGGTATCCGAGGATGACAGACCAAAGATACCATCAAGTGATGATAGTATTAGAATGAATCCCACCCCGGTAGTGATGCCGGTAATTGCTGCAGGACTCAGGTACATAAAAAACCGCCCACCCCGCAACAACCAGATGGTAAGTTGTATCAAGCCAACCATGAAGCTGAGTAGTAAAACATACTCAATGTAGAGTGGGCTTCCCCGTCCGGCAAAGGGAGCGACCGCGACACCGATCAGAATCGCAACGGCTGTATTGGGTCCACCCAGCATGGAACTGGTACCAAAGAGACTCGCAAAGAGCGTTACAAAAATTGCTGTGTATATACCGTACTCAGGAGGAAGTCCGGCGAGATAGGCAAAGGTGATCCCTTGAGGTATTACCAGAATGGCGCCGATCAGCGCTGCAAACAATTCACTTCTGATACTTAAGCCAGGAGAGTGACTGGGACGCCATGGTGTTATATCCGTTAGCAGGTTTAATGCCATGGCAATATGACTTTTAGCCTCCTGGCCAACCTCAAACGTCTATACCCTCCATGGTAAATATTCATCGATCGAAAAACCAAGAAACTGTCTCGAACAGTTTTAAGAGTTTGTATTCTCTGGGGTCGCCAGGACGAATCTGCATATTGATATATGCCGCTACATCCAGGGCCTGTTGATGGCTGAGCGTACGTTCCTGCCCCAGAGGCATATTGGCCCAGATGAACCCGGCTGCTCGATGCACTCTCGCCATACCGGCCCCCTCATTATAGGCATCCATACCCCAAAGCGGTGGTATGCCTGGTATCCCCTGGCCGTCAGCACCATGGCAGGCGGCGCACATCTGGTCATAGATTGCTTTGCCTGATGCCGGATTCGGATCATAACCGGTATCCGGTAGTGTGGGGACGCCTCGGCCGGCAGGGGCTTTACCGATAATCTCTCCATGTGAAAGATATGAGATATAGGCGGCTACCGCCATCACCTCAGGAGCGTCTTCAGGGGGCATGATGCCATTCAGACTGTAGACGAAACACTCACGGATGCGTAAGCCGATACCATTGCGTCGACCGTTCTTGCTTCGCCACTTGGGATACATTCCGGCAACATTCAACGGGAGGGCATTTTGCTTACGGCCGGCGTCCAGATGACAATTTGTACAGCGCAGGTTATTGCCAGTATAACGAGCGCCATATTTTTCAGTTTCTGTGACGATTCGATAGCCATACACTACATTGCTGTAGTAGTCATCAAGATAACTGCGCTGCAGCAGGCTCTCGATTGGAAGCTGCTCGGATTGAACCGGGCTGGCTGAACATAGTACCAACAGGAGGAGTGGTATCCTGAATATATGGTTTTTGGGGTGTTTCAATAATCGAGGGTAATTATCGAAATGGAATCGTATCAACCAGTCAACCATCTGAAAAATCAATCTCCATTGAATCAGAATTCAGCGAAATCCGTGGTAAAGTCAGTTTTACCGGGTGCTAAAAGTCATAACTTGATTGAACATAGTCTGCAGCGTCAGACCAGTACAGACTGACTTGGTCGAATTTATCAACACGCGGCAAGATGATTTTTGCATTTAGTGAGTGAATCTGAGTTGCAATATCATTGATTTCTTCAAATTCAGCCTTCAGAAGTGTGAAATGGGGACGTACACCATCAGCATTCAGATAGGCAAGGACCTTATAGGCAGTTTCATTGCAGGCAAAATTGGCGAGCAGAGTGTCGATGCCTAAAGATGACAGTTCACCGAGAAGATGACGGGCCTTTTTTAGATCCTTTGCGAGTGCCGGTAGGTTGAATTCCATGATCAGACCGGTACCAACCAACTGAAGTCGACGTAATTCTGATTTGATGAAGTCGATAAATGTATCACTATGGATTGCATGAGCGGAGATTGGCAGTAATATCTTCTTTGCTGATCCACTCAATGCGGCTTTACCCAAGAAGTTCAATCCATATTGGCAGATATACTGGTCAAGTTTATCACTGAGTTGATAGTGCTCTGCAGTTAGAAATATGCTGTCAGAGATCAGAATAATATCAGTTGCCGGTGCTGGTCTGGGGCTCAGCTCGATGATCTGATTACCGCTCTGGTTTGTAGCACTGAAGGTCTGCTCCTTAAACTCAATAAGATTGGTTACAAGAGCATTACTGAACTGTTGCTGCTGGAACTGATCCGGGGATTTTTCATCCGTATCTAAAACTTCAGTTTGATCCTGATGAGTAAGATAGCCACTGGCTTGCTGGCGAAACGCGTTGAGCGAGGCAGTTTCAGCCTGGAGCAGATAGGCATCGGTATCTTCCTGAGTATTGTCTACATAGGCCAAACCGATGCCAAAGTTACCGGATTGTGATTCTGTTGATGATTTTTTCAGGACTTCCTTGATAAGGTCATAAATTGTAGCACTGAATTGTTCGATCGCTGCTGCGCTTTCACGTAATATCAACACTCCTATGCTGGTTACCGATGTGCGGGCAATTTTGTCATTGGCATCGAGTGTAGTTTTCAAGACTTTTACAGTTTCAAGCAGGACTGCGGTGTAATTTTCACTATCAATATGTTGGTCTGGATCTGCAAACGTGATAGAAATCATACCCTGAGCAGTATTGTTTGTCGGATACTGCTGTATACGACAATCGAGACTGCGCAATAATATCTTTCTGGTCTCTAAACCTGTTGTGTGGTCGATGTAACCTTTATCACCTGCAGTAAAAACCACCTCTGCTCTGCTGATCCGGGTTTTCACTGTTGCTAACAAATGCTGTGGTCTAACAGGTTTGGTCAAGAAATCATCGGCGCCGGAGTGGAGGGCTAGGAGCTTTTTCTCCATATCATCCTCACCGGATAAAAAGACGATCGGTATAGGCAGTAATTCAACTTTTTCACGTATTACCTGGGTGAGCTCAATACCATTTGCACCAGGCATGTAGAGATCCATCAGGATCAGGTCGGGTTGAAACTGCTGTACAGCTTCGAGGACACTTAGTGGATTGGTGATCGAAAGGGTTTTTAGCCCGCCTTTTTTAAGAAGAGCCGTGGCAAAATTAGCTTGTGACTCGTCATCCTCAACCACCAGAACCCGTTTGCTGGGTACATGTTGAGGTGAGACGATTTTGCTGATGCTTAGTATTAAGTCATTGATGTTTATAGGCTTGGTAAAGCACTGAGTGACGCCTGTCCGCAGTACCTGGAGGCGTATCTCGATATCACAATCCGGTGTCAAAAAAATCAGTTCTGGACGGTTTTTCTTCTGTACAGACAACTGGTCGAGTACTTGATTAACCTGATCAACACTCTGCAGGTATTGTGTGTCTATGAGGATAACCTTGGTCGTTTCGAAACTGTTTGCTTCAAACAGTTCTTCAATGGTCTCGATACTCAGAACCTGCCATCCATTATTTTGAATGGCCTCAATGATCTGGTTGTCACTGGGTTTTGAATTGTGTAGATAGATCAGGTCGTTAATCTGACGTTCAGAAGGGGCAGACGCTCTTTGATTATGAATGCTCTGAATCTTCAGCTGTAACTCTTCGAGCAGGTGATTGAGCCTGTCAATATCTACAGGATCAGGCTGTTGGGCATTTTGGAAAACATTGGTGATGTTATTGTCTATCGACTGGGCAATGTCCGTGACACTGATCAATCCTGCCTGCCGACTTTTTCTCGTGAGCTCACTCAAATGTCTCAGAGCGGTCATCACAGAAGAGGCATTCCAGATACCTGAAGGTAGAATTGGCCATGCTGATTTCAGTTGCTGCAGATTTTCAGCTAAAAGGTGCAATAGCTGATTGTTTTCGTTCTCTCCGCTCATCGCCATGAACCATACCCGAGTCTGCTACTCACGCTTCTGTTGGAAGCAAATGATATCTACATAAAAAAGTGGGTTATTTATACTCCATATAATTAATAAATAACAGTAGTCGCATCAAGTTATTGCTTAGAAATGAGATGGTTACTTGATTTTTATGTGCGAATCATTTGTGAGGGGCTTAATACCTGGGGTTTGCTTTAATTAGACTAACTCTAAATAACCATTTTGAGGGGAAATTCGATAAGATATTAAACCTTCTCAGGCAATTAGCATCTGGTTAAATACTTATTTATTTTGACTGAAATTGCTCTGATTTTTGGGCTGATTGCCTATGTTGTTTGTGATCAACAGATAGGAAGCGGCTCTGTATGTGATGCTGGATGCCTGACTCTGGTAAGAAATTGTTCAGAACCAGAAAATAGCGCCCTCTCCGGTGGAGAGGGCAATTGAGAATTGTTAGAGGTTAAACGATCTGTGATCCAATAGTGTCTCGAATCAATTCGAGGCTACTCTTTGTTCATGGAGTCGATGACTTCACTCCCTTTTTCTTTACCGGCTTCGTAGAGTTCACCTGTTTCGCTCTTTGCAGCATCATAAGCTTCACCACTCTCTTTGCTGGCAGTTGACATCATTTCACTCGTCTCTTTTTTGACCGTACTACCAACCTCAGAAGCCGTCTGTTTGGTGTTTTCGTAGAGCTCCTTCGACTTGTCGCTGACTGTGTCTGCTGCATCACTGCCCATCTGTTTCGCATCTTCATAGACTTTCTTACTACTGTCGACGACCGTATTTGTCGCATCTTTACTCATCTGCTTGGTTTTTTCCCAAGTATCCTTGCTTGTTTCTACGATCTTCTCCGTAACCGATTTATTAGAATCTCCCTGAGCGGAAGCTGTGCTCTTGTCAGCGTCAGAAGACTGACTGCAGGCACCGATACCTAGAAAGCAAATTGATAAAATAATAGTTTTGTATCTTCCCATGTCTGTATCCTCCAAATGATATGGAATGGTTGGTCTCTAATATTAATCGACATAGGCTTTATACACTGAAAACCGATGCAGTTAACCTAAATGGTTGTAAAATTAACAAAATTTATTAATTTCCAGATATCTACTCATGATCCGTCAGAATAGTTTCCAGTTCAGTATAGACTCACGATAGTGCTGCGGGCCTGGTTTTATCATTATTTTTAAAAGTATCCATCAGTAGGCTTCTGTATGCGTATGTACGATAGTGGAAATACTGATACAAACTGGGTGAGTTGTAGCTTTATGATATTTTGATCTGACACCAATTGAGATAAATATCCTGAAGAGCATCAGGAATATGTCTCTCTATGAAATAGTTTATGATCAACTGATCTGAAGCAGAAAACTGGACTAGTCATTGTCCACGAAAGAGCAAATTTGAGTCATCTGGTGTTTGTCGAGAGATATGATATTGGTGGAAGTGGGTTGCTAAAGGGTTAGCGGCAATTCAAGCCAAGAAAAAAACAATGTAATATTTGTGGTCTGAGTTCCAATAAGAAACAAATATTTCATAAAATCATTAACTTGCTTGAGATGAGAAAAATAGAAACAAATAGGGCATTTATTTGTTAACCATCTGGCAGTATACTTGATGAGAAGGAAGCGATTACTAGGGTATTAGTAATATTTTGAAGGATCAAGTATCTAGGACTAATTGATTATTGTTTATTTGGCAGGAAGCTCGTCAGAAATATTCCGAACTCTCTCCAATATATAAATCAATGGATTGAATTAATTAATTGCCTGTTTTTCTTTCGTACATTGAAATCACCTCATCAGTCATCTCAGCTAACATTTCACGAACCCACGCATCAAGGGCTTAAATTACCTAAAGAAGTGGAACCTCGGCTATGGGCAAACCATTTAGCCTATCGATCGGCGCGAGAGCCTGAAAATCTACTCAACCATGTGAGAAGAGTCTATCTGCATCTGCAATTAAAGCAGGCCGAAGCGCTTTATGGTGCCATGCTGGACCTGTTCCTGGTATTGGGTGATAAAGGAGAATCACTACGTAATGGGCTGTTAAATAAAGCAAAAACAGTCTTAGAAAGCGATGCTTTCGAGTTGTTTGCCAAAAACTTAAAACAGGGTTTGCAAAAAAACCAACCTTACCCGATCAGCCAGCACTCGGTTTTGGCCAACTTTTTTGATGGTGGTTTGACTCTGGTTGATCTAGATGCGGAATCAAATGAACATGCTGGTGGTCGTATTGATCCACTTGAGGTGGCACAAGAAGAGTTGACATTTGGTGATATCGAAGTCGCTCAAGAGATACTCGAAAAAGCACTATTATCATCACCGGAACGTATGAGTCTGCATATCGGATTACTTGAAATCTATAAACATACCCGTTCTCTTAGTAGTCTGTTGGAGATGCAGGATCGTCTAGGTGATCATATAAAGGTTGCTCAATCTGCATGGATGGAGACTCGTTACTATCTAGAATCTCAAGGATGATAAATGCTGTTTGTAAATCATGAACCAATGGGCATAGCCCTGGTGGGTATGAGCGGTAAAGACCAGCCTATGATGGAGATGTTTCTCAAGAGGCAGTGGTCAAGTCAGTATGTTGTGGTTCCTGACCATCTTGCAAAGCTCTGTATCTTGGATCTTGATGGTTTCGAGGGAAAGGATTTGCTGCAAAAGCAGCAGAGTCAATATACGGATCGACCACTGATTGTTCTATCGGTGCGTAATACTTCAATCGATGGTGCACGTGTATTGCGCAAACCGTTGAAAATTGAGTTATTGAAACAAACGATCGATATATGTCGTAGTGAGATATTACAAAATCAAATTAAAATAGAAACACCTAAGTCTGAAAAAGAGCGTATTGTCCGCGTATTACCGAGGTCTAGACCGGTTCAACAGAAAACAGGTAATGCTGAACACAATTTAATAGTATCCGACAAAAATATAAGACGACTGTCTTTGCCCTCTGCGGCTTCACAGGCACGTATTATCCAGAGCACTTGTGGAAAGAGTAAACACAAGGACAGTAATCAGTTGGCGACTACGGATAGAGTGGATTATTACAATCATGAGAGTAATTTTCAGGAAATACTGAAAAATGCAATGGAGTTATCCAGGTCACACAAAAAGCCAGTGCATCTGGTCTTTCAGGACAACAAGAGTATTACATTACTGCCGAAATCGAATCAATGCCTGAATGCAATAAATGACTCAAAGTTAAAACCCCGTTGTTTACTAAAACTGAATTCAGATCAAGTAAAAATAGTGATTTCAGACTATAGTGAATCTCAGCTGAGGATGAGTTGTGACACGAATCCACAACCGCTTGATGCGTTGCTTTGGAAGGTCTCTCTCTGGAGTTCCCGTGGTAGGTTGCCTCTAGGGATATCTGAAGAGTTGAATATCGGTATTCGGCAATGGCCAAATTTGACGCGGATGTTAGCGATACCGGAATTTATCAGGATAGCGGCCTTGTGGAGTAAAAATCCTATCTCGTTAACAAAAACAATTGAACTTTTGCGTATTGAAACCGGATATGTGTATGCATTTTTCAGTGCTTGTCACGCGGTAGGATTGATTCAGTATCACAGTTCCTATCAGCAGCCTAGTAAGCAGACTGAAAGTGCTCCAAATGAAGTCGCCAATACTGGGCTTCTAAGGCGTATATTAAGACGCTTACAATCGATTTAATTTTTCCATGTGGTATTGGAGAACGGATGGCAGAGCATAAAATAATATTCACTGGACCTGTTGGTGCTGGTAAAACGACTGCGATCAGTGTTTTGTCGGATATAGCGCCGATCACAACAGATGAAGTGGCATCTGATATGACAAAAAATCTGAAGCAACAGACTACAGTTGCGATGGATTATGGATTGATGCGCATCAATGGTTCAGAGCGTGTCCATTTGTACGGTACGCCTGGTCAGGAACGATTTAACTTCATGTGGGATGTTTTGACACAAGGAGGTCTGGGGTTAGTTTTATTGATCGACAATTCAAGAAAAGAGCCCTTTCAGGACCTCTATTTTTTTCTTGATGCTTTCAAGAGCTTCATTCATCGGACAGCTATTTCTATCGGGATCACCCGGATGGATGAGAAATCACAGCCTCAAATTGATGATTATCATCGTGAAATAACCTCAATGGGCTGGCCGGTGCTTCCCATAATGGAAGTCGATGCAAGGGAGAAAGAAGATATGTCCATGTTGGTTCAGTCTCTGCTTTATACAATAGACCCAACAGTAACAGAATAGTATGAATTTCAATCTCAAAGCTGGAATATATCTAGAACCAACACCGGCAGGAGCCTACTACGCGGTCAGTTCAATACATGATGAGCCTGCCAGACGTGTTCTGATCGGTGTAATGAGTGAGAAGAAATTACCTTCATCTGATATTTCACGAATCTCTCATTGGAGTGGAGAGTCAGAATCGGACGCCATGAGTTTGATCAAACGTTTGCAGGATATGTCTTTGCTTTCAGGTAATAAAACCCAGCTGACTGTTCCAAATGGCTCGCTGGAAGAGGTTTTGCCGAATCTATTGGCCAAAGTATCAATTGAAGGTAAAGCGTTACTTGCCGATGATCAGGGATTCTATCTCAGTACCAGTAATTTTCCACACGAGGCAGCAGAAGCACTTTCAGCTGTCAGTGCCGATCTGGGGTCTCTTTATGACCGACACAGGCTTTTATTGAAAAACAATCTTTCACTGGATGTTCAGGCCTGGGCGCTCGCTGATGCGGCTGGTAACAGCCAGCTGGGATTTTGGCCAATCTATATTGGTAAACAACGATTTGTATTGATTATACAGGGTAGGCCAACTCTAAATCAGCCCTCTTTCAGGGATCTGATTTGGGTCTTATTACTTCGTTATTCTGAAACGTTTGATATAAGGGGCGATTCATCTTATGGATGATCATGAATATGAACAATTATTGCAATATGCCAAGCAGTTTTCCGGCGTAACTGATGATATGGAAAATACTCTGCAGGGGCTTTATGGGAGAGTAAAGCCCCACATGGCTGAGGTAACAGACAGTTTCTATGCAGTACTTCTTGATATCCCAAAGGCAAAGCCATTTCTTGTTGAGCGTATCGATGCCTTAAGAGAGACCCATATAAAGTGGTTGGAGTCGGTTTTTAGTGGCCCATTTGACCTGATCTATGTAAAAGCAATGTATCGAGTTGGAGATGTGCATGTAAAGGCTAAACTGCCAGTGGAGTTCATGGCAGGATCAATGGCTCTGGTAACAACCCGTCTACACCAACTACTCGGTACGATTTTCAAAGATGACCCAAAGCAGCTTATGGAGTCTGTCACTGCAGTCGATGCAATACTGGGCTTTACTTTGATGGTAATGCAGCAGTCCTATGAATCATCCAGATTGGCCGAGGAGTTGGAAAAGTTTTTAAAAATAACCGGTATGAGCCGTACGCTTTTTGATAATCTGGCCAGTGCATACAAAGAATAGATATTGGAAAGAGTTAGTAAGATTGTATTTAAAGGAGTTGAAACATGCGCGAAGATATGCTCGCATCGATACTAAGTGATTTAAATGGCAGTTCCGCTGATATTGAAGCCTCTGCAGTCATATCAACTGATGGATTGATAATGGCATCCCTGTTGCCTGCTAATCTGGATGAAGACCGTGTCGGTGCAATGAGTGCAGCTATGTTGTCTCTGGGTGATAGAACTGCTTCAGAGTTGACACGTGGAAGCCTGGAAATGGTTCTTATAAAAGGTAGTCAGGGATATGTGGTAATGACTCATGCTGGTGAAGAGGCGGTGGTTTCAGTTCAAGCCAAATCATCGGCAAAGCTTGGTTTGGTATTTCTCGATATAAAGAGAGCAGCTGAAGCAATATCGAAAGTCATTTGATATGACTTTTTGACCATGACTTTAGAGCAGTGGCACGGATGCAGCTGTCATTAATATTAGTTGCGCTTATAAAGTATCTACAGATACAAGCATCTCTCTTTGTAAGAGGCATTTGATAATGCAGGATATGGAACCAGAAGATATCGATGGTGATTATATAGAGAAAATCCTTATCTTCAATGATGGTAGTCGACGTAAAGTGCTCATAACAGATAAAGAGACGCCATTTCAAGATGGCAGATTAATTGTTTCGCGTACTGATGCGGCAGGTATCATCACTCATGTAAATCAATCGTTTATCGAAATGTCAGGTTATAGTGAGGTGGAACTTGTTGGGCAACCTCACTATATTTTAAGACACCCGGATATGCCGTCAGCAGCCTTCAAAGGGCTTTGGGATACCATCGAAAAAGGAGATAAATGGCATGGCTATGTTAAAAATCTTCGCAAGGATGGTGGTTACTATTGGGTTCTTGCTGTGGTAATCCCAAACATAAGAGATGGCAAGATTACTGGTTTTACTTCAGTAAGGCGAAAACCTGCTCGTCGCAAGGTGGAAGAGTGTGTTGAAGTTTATCCGACGCTTTTTTAAACGGAAAATAGTATGTCCTACAGAATGACGGTAAGTCCAGATTTTACACCGGATCATATATGCGGATGGTATATCTTTAATACCTGGCTGCAAAAAAGTCTACAAATACCAATACACCTGGAACTTTACGACAATTATAATCAGCAGCGTAAAGCCATAGGCGATGATCAAATAGATTTAATCTATGCAAATCCGTTTGATGCTTCAATGCTAGTTCGTGATAAGGGATTCATACCTGTTGCGAGGCCCAGGCAGGCTGCAGATGAGGCAATAATAGCTGTAAATCAATCCAGTGATACTGAAAAAATAGAAGAGCTGAGTACAGATACGGTAATCGCATTAACAGAGGATCCAGATGTGAACCTAATCTGTGATATTATGCTTGAACCCGCTGAGATGCATAACTCGGGTAAGCGCAGGTTGGTGATGGGTAGTTATCCCCTGGTTGCTAAAGCGCTTATCGATGGCAAAGCCGATATTGGTTTTTTTCTGGTCGAGGCTTATCTGTCACTATCAAATTTAACAAGACAAAAGCTTAGAGTATTGGTGCGAAGTCAGATAAATGTAATGCATCATACGCTGTTAGTAGGCCCTCATTTAAAACACCAACGAGATCTACTGAGTCAGCATTTGCTAACTATGAAGAGCAATAATAAAGGATCTGGCGTATTGAAATCTATGTCGTTTGATGATTGGGAAGTTATGAATGATGAAGAGATGGAGTTCATGATTGATCTCATGGATACCCTTAATTATCAACCTCAATAGTATCAAATTTGCGACCTTGATATAGCCAGATACGTAAAGGCGACGATGAGAATTAGTTAGGGTGTAAGTACTGGATTGGGTCGATCAACCAAGTATTCATTAAATTTCATTGAGACCATGGGTTTTGCATATAAGAATCCTTGAGCATATTTAATATCCAGAGAATGCAGGAATTCTGCCTGATCTTCAGTTTCAACGCCTTCAGCAATGACAGAGAGGCCAAATTTTTTGCTCATCAGAACTATGATCTCGGTTAATGTCCGGTCATCCTCATCATAAGGAAGTCCCTCAACAAAGGATCTGTCGATTTTTAAGTGGTTCAATGGAAATTTCTTGATGTAAGCAAGTGATGAATAACCGGTTCCGAAGTCATCTATCGCTGACTCTATGCCTAAAGTACTTAAGTGCTCAAATGTGTTAAGTACATTGCTATCACCTTGCAATAATAGGTTTTCTGTTATTTCAATGCAGAATCTGATTCCTGCGTTTTTCGCTTGTTGATTGATGCGGGTGATCGCCTTGCAGAATGAGGTATCACAGAAGTAGTTAGGTGGTACATTAACAGACAACCAAAAGTTATTAGGTAAGTAACTCCACTCATTGACATCTTCAAGTACTTTTTGGAAAAGCCAATCCGTGATAGGTCGGATTAATCCAGATTGTTCAGCGATAGGAATGAATTCAGATGGTGGTACTATACCAAGCTGTGCGCTTTTCCAACGCAGAAGTACTTCTGCGCCGACAAGTTTCTGGTGTGCGATATCGATTATCGGCTGATAAACAGGATAGAGTTCATTCATCTCAAGTGCCTGACCCAGTTCAGTCTCAAGCACTATTCTTTCACTGATCTTATTATTCAGATTTTTTGTGAAAAATCGAAAAGTATTTCTGCCCGCATGCTTTGCGTCATACATAGCTATATCGGCATTACTCATCAAAGCTGATACGGTTGTTCCGTCTTCCGGATAGATGGCAATACCCAGGCTGGAGGTTATATTAAGTTGGTGATTATGCAGTTCGACAGGAGACTCTGTCGTTGAAAGTAGCCGGGTAACGACTTTTTCCAGATCGGTAGACAGATCGTGAAGATCCGGTATAAGCGCTAAAAATTCATCACCACCAAGTCTCGCCAGGGTATCCTGTTTTCTTAATTGGTCGCTTATGCGCTTGGATAGTAAGATCAATAACTCATCACCGACAGAGTGGCCTAATGAATCATTTACGTTTTTAAAATTGTCAAGATCTATATAGATAACAGCTACATGTGTCTTGTTCCTTTCTGCATGCTGTATCAGTTGATCAAGGCGATCAAAGGCGAGAAATCTATTAGGCAACTTAGTAAGCTGATCGTGGGTTGCCTGTTCCAAAAGCTTGTCTTCGATTGCTTTTCTCTGGGTAATATCCTCTTTAACGGTGAGATAGTGGGTGGTGATATTGTTGTTGTCACGGATCGGTGCGATTACAGCAGATTCCCAATAGATGGTGCCATTCTTTCGTTTAGTGCAGAATTCACCAGTCCATACTTTACCCTTTTTAATATTGTCCCAGATACTGTTCAGTAGAGTTCTGTCTTCCACCTCTGCACCAAGACGTTTTGTTGGATTGCCGATAACCTCCTTGGCTGTATACCCGCTAATCTCAGAGTACTTGGGGTTTACATATTCGATCAATCCATTGGTGTCGGTGATAACAACAGATGCTGGGCTTTGCTCAACTGCCATGGAGAGCTTTTTTAACTCTTCAGAAGCTTTTTGTCTGTATTCTATTTCCTCTTCAAGTTGTTTGTTGAAACCGATCAAGGTCTCTCTGTCAGTCTTAATCTCACGTTGCATCGTGTTAAAGCTATGAGCCAAACGACCAAGCTCATCATGTGAAATGATCGGAACATCCTGATCAAGTCTTCCGTCTGCTACACGCGTTGCTCCCGTGGTCAATGCGTTCACAGGCTTAAGAACCTGCATCTTAAAGACTATAAAAATCACTGTGCCTAAGATGAGCACGATGATTGTATATATTTCAATCAGGAAGACTGTTGCGGTCTGCGTTATATATTCTATTCTGGTGGTATCCAGGCCAATGACTAACCACCCAAGGTTGATCTCACCATCATTGATCGGGAATTTTAATTTAATCGAACTTGTGTCCAGATTATTTTTATACTGAACTGATCCAGGATTGTCTGAAATCCAGGTTGCAATCGTATTTGGGTCAATGTCTACCGGTAAATAAGTAGTGATTGGCACATTGTCAGGGGTAACGATCTGCGCATAAAGTACATCTACATCATTCGAGATCTGTTCTACAAAGCTGTCCAGTGTAGTTACATCATAGCTGTAAATGGCGTCGGGGCTAATTAAAGCAATAAACTGCCCTATAGCGTAAGCCTTATTTTTAAGACTGTATTCTAGGTGTGTTTGCTGGGTGTTGTAGATATAGTATGTCGCTCCACCAAGCGTGATTATTAAAATAATACTAATCCAACTCAAAAACTTTAGACGTAACCTTCCGTTGAAAGTTGGGCTTACAGATTCTGAATTCTCACTGTTTACATCACTTGGCATAGACAAAATCAATAATTACACGGTGTGAGTCATACTCTGCATCGGATGCAGGATTAAATGCACTTAGACGTGCCGATTTAAGTATTTTTTTTCCATCATCACTATTTTTAAGCTTCAGAAGTAAATCCGTTATTTTGGTTTTCAGGTCTTCATCCAACTCCTGTTTTACCGCCCAAGGAAGGTGTGGGAGCGGTTTGCTCACAGTAAGCGCTTTTAATTTACTAACGTCGATTTTGTTTTTAACCAAAGGTAAGCGGGCTACTACTTCTCCAGCTCCACCAGCATCAGCCTGTTTCTGAAATGTTGCCAGGACAGCATTTGGTGGGTTGGATGCGTATGTCTCTCTATAGTCTCCTTCCATCAGGCCTTTCTGTCTTAACAGATAGGTTGGGACGATATAACTCATCATCGCCCTCGGCCCGCCACCAAAGAGGATTTTCTTACCTTTCAACTGGCTGATATCAGTGATGCCGGAGTCCTTTCTCACGAAAATTGCGCCACGAATCGTATGCTCACCAAACTCCTCATTCTGTGCTATGACGATGTAATCAAGTTCTTTATTGGCATTGATATACTCAAACTGGTTGAGATGTACAAGATCGTAGCGCCTCTCTTTCAGGCGTTTCAGAAACACTTCAAAAGTAGGGGAGAGTTCCAGCTTTACCTGGCGATTCAGTTGCTTTTCCAGATGTTGGGTAAGGGGGCGAAAGAGCTTTGCAGTGACCGCCGCATCCCGTCTGGGAAAAATACCAACCAGCAGTGGATCGGCCAAGGCAGAATTTAGAAATTCACAACAAACAAGCAAAAAGACAACGGTCGCTTGTCGGGTATAACGAACAAGATGGTTCATTTCGGATATCTGTTCCATGGGAGCAATCAACAAGTCCGATGGTGGCTCGCTCTTCCTAGATTAGTCACTCTATTCAGTGGTTAGCGGCCGGAATATAGGTAACTTAATGTATAAACAAGAGTTTTTAGTTGTAACTCCTGCTTTTCAGACTGACCCATACTGTTTATATATCAAATAGTAGTCGATATCATAAAATTATACAGCGTGCACAAAAAGAGTGTAACTATAAGATAATAAAGAAAAAACCATCCGTGGTATCTTGAGATTATTTTGATAGGGTTGGGTGGCCTCGATATCAACCCAGTCGATCATCAGCCACTTTATAGACAGGATCCTCCATCATATTGACCTCTACCAGGTCCCCGGCCTTCACCAGTAAATTCTGGCACTCCTGACTGAGGTGACGGATGTGCAGGGTTTTCTGCTCGCGCATGTAACGCTCTGCAAGGCTATCAATGGCTTCAAGGCCTGAGTGGTCGAACACCCGGGCGTTTGCAAAGTCTACGATAACCTCCTGGGGGTCATTTTTTGGATCGAACAGGTCTGCAAAATTCTGAACTGAGCCAAAAAACAGCGGACCATTCAAGTGGTAGTATTTGATGCCATACTCATCAAGTCTGATCTCGGCAATCATCTGCTTCGCATGCTGCCAGGCGAATACCAAGGCAGAAACAATCACGCCGACCACAACGGCAATGGCCAGATCGGTCATAACTGTGACTACAGCGACCAGAATACCAACAAAGGTATCAGCGATTGGTATTCTGCCGAGCAGTCTGAAGCTGGCCCACTCAAAGGTGCCTAAGACTACGATAAACATGACACCAACGAGCGCGGCAATCGGGATCACTTCGATCAGGCTTGAACCCACCAGGATGAACAGCAGTAGGAAAAGGGCGGCAGAAATTCCGGAAAGTCGTCCACGACCTCCGGAATTGATGTTGATCATACTCTGCCCGATCATGGCGCAGCCGCCCATGCCTCCGAATATACCGTTTACCGTATTGCCAATGCCCTGGCCGATACACTCCCTGTTTCCACGTCCCCTGGTTTCTGTCAGTTCGTCGATCAGAGTCATGGTCAACAGTGACTCGATCAGACCGACACCGGCGAGAATAACGGCATAGGGCAGAATGATATGCAGAGTCTCAAGGGTCAGAGGTACCATCGGGATATGGAATGAAGGGAGTCCCCCTGCGATGGTGGCGTTTGGATCTCCGGACAGGTCCTGCAGAACATCCTGCACCGTCCTTGCGTCGAGATCGAACAGGGTAACCAATAGGGTGATCGTGACAATGGCAACCAGTGAAGCGGGAATCGCGGAAGTCAGCTTGGGAAGATAGTGAATTATCGCCATGGTGAGCCCAATCAGGCCCAGCATGGTCCATAGGGGGGCTCCCGAGAGCCATACCAGATGCCCCTCGATATCAGGAACCTGGAACTGTTTTAACTGGGCAAGAAAGATTACGATCGCCAACCCGTTGACAAAACCGAGCATGACGGGGTGGGGCACCATACGGATGAACTTACCCAGCCGGAGTATGCCCGCTCCAATCTGAATCAAGCCGGCAAGCAGAACGGCGGCAAACAGATATTCCACACCGTGCTGAGCGACCAGGGCAACCATGACCACAGCCATGGCTCCGGTAGCGCCGGAGATCATGCCGGGCCGGCCTCCGATGATGGCGGTGATGATGCCCATCATGAAGGCAGCGTAGAGGCCTGTCAGAGGCGTCACGCCGGCGACGAATGCAAAGGCGACCGCTTCCGGGACAAGGGCTAGGGCTACGGTCAGGCCTGACAGCACATCATTCTTAACACACTGTCTTCCCGGGCAGGTCAGTTGAAACATCTGTTTTCTCTTGGGGGGATCGGCAAAAAGCGCAGAAGTATATCAGGAAAAACTAATGTAGTTAACCTCAAAGTGTACTATTTCGTGTTTAATCTCCCATTTCTCTCAGATATCGTCAGGCCATTGATTCGTAAACTCGCTGATTAATTCAATCGCTTACTCAGGCGTAGGGGGCTGCGAAAGAGACCAGGATGACCATTTGTATGGAAACTGCTCTATCCGAGGTTCATCTTGCGACTGCGTTTTTCTTGAAATCAGCAAAAACCACAGGTGCCAAGCTTATCCAGGTGGAAATATGGCCTAGCCAGACCTGAACAATTGATTGGGTAATGACAGTGCAGATGAGCTGAGTAGTGGACTTTTACAGGACGAAAAGATCAGAAAAGCCCTTTAGGACCTGTTAACACGAATCCAATACGCCCTGCCGGGTATGGTCGCCAGTCTGTGGCTCTTATGTGTTCTGTTCGGAGCTATCACCAATCCTCACTTAGGCGGCCGGTTGCTCGATTGTTGGAGTTGCTGGTCTGTTTCCGGTCGATACAACTGAGTAACTGATTTGAATCGATGCTGTGATCGAGACAGGTTAGCATTGTCGAGATGCTGTTAATGCTGGTTTCCAGATAGTCTACGATTTTCTGATTGTTGCTTTGTGAGTATGAGAGGTTCTTCTCAGACTTTGATCTCAAGTTGAGAACATTATTTGAAGAGGAAAACAGATTCAAAATATCGGGCTTTAACTTTTCAGGTATGGCGGATACGCACTGATTGAACTCCGCATCGTTATTGACTTTATCGAAGCATGACTTTGATTGCTTCAACAGTATCAGGCCATCATTGGATACTGTTTTCAGTTTTATCTTCAGACTTTCCAGTGAGGATTGACTGATCTGTTGTGCGAGAGCGGGTGTGAGAAACGTGGTACAGAGAGTGGCCAGCAGCAAAACCCGGGAAATCCTTTTCATTTTCAAGTCTCCTTTCTTAACAGTCCCTAGTGTCCGCTCATCTTAACAGATTAGGGTTAAAAACGAAGGGGGTTCTTATTGAAAGCCGCTTAATAATCAGAGATTTAAGACCAATCTACTGTTTCGGTATCTGTAGGAAATCATAAAAATGGATTACCTGGTCTTGGTATTCAGCGGGGGTACAATTTGTAGTCCAATCCGTGGCTGCCAATTCTCAATTGAGAATACCAGGCAACCAGTTGGAATCAAACCGCATCGGTCAGCGCTCTCTGAAAGCGCTGTCCATACCTCGGCTGACCGGTCGCATGAGGTAGTCCAGAATGGTTTTTTCTCCGGTGCGTATCTCCGCTGTGACAGTCATGCCTGGCAGAATCTTCAACTGGTCGGGATTGCTGCCCAGATAGTTACGGTCAAGAATGACTTCAGCCCGATAGTAGGGGTTCTGTTCCTGATCGAGGTAAGTGGAGGCGGAAATCTTATGTACTTTGCCCTGCAGGCTGCCGAATCGGGATGAATCGTAGCTGGTGAATTTTAATTCCGCAGGCTGTTCGATATGCACATGCCCGATATCCTGTGGGAGGATTTTCGCTTCAACGATCAGTTCGTCTTCCACCGGTACCAACTGCATAATCACTTCACCGGGTGCAACTACAGCGTTATTACTGTTAATCGTCAAACTTTTAACGATACCGTTAATGGGTGCCTTTACCTGCAGTCGATCAAATTGATCGCGCAAACGGATCAGGGTGCCTTCCACTTCCGCCAGCTCCGATGCAACGCTTCCGGCTTCCAATTCGATCTCTTTGTTGTGTCTGCTGAACAGCTCCAGCTTGCGTTGTTTGCTCTCTTCCAGTTCTGTCTTGGCAACAGCAATGCCATCCACGGTTTTCCTCAGCTCACTTTCAGCCTCTGCCAAGCGGGAGCGTGCACTGAGCAGTTCTGTACGAGAAACCGTCCCTTTCTTTGCCAGGGATTGTCTGATTGAGACCTGCTCTTTGTAGATAGTCAACTCATTACGCAGGGCTTTGACCTGGTTCCGCTGACGGGTCAGTTCATTTTTTCGTTGACTGATCTGGCTTTCAATGACGGCAAGTTCACTCTTCAGTCCATTTACTTGTGCCAGGTATATAGTCTTCTGCTTAGCCGCAAGATCAGGGTGTTCCCGCTGCAGGCTGCTGAAGTCCGGGTCACGAGTCTCCACCAATGCCTGCAGTCGCTCTCCCTGCAGTTGCAAACTGGTTTTGCGGGTCAGCATCTGTTGCAGTTCCGACTGAGATGATGATGGCGAGAAGTTGACCAGAGTATCACCTTGATCCACCTGATCCCCATTACGAACATGCAGCTGCCTGACAATACCCCCTTCAAGATGTTGAATATTGATGATCAGATCTGAAGGTATGACTTCACCGTCGGCTATGGCGACTTCACTGATCCTGGTCTGTGCTCCCCAGAACAGCAGAGAGACAAACAGAAAAATACTGACAACGATAGCGGCGCTGAGTGTGCGGGAAGGGGTTACTTCTTCCAGCTTGATGGCCTGTGCCAGGTAGTGTGCTCTTGCTCTGGGTAATCCAGCTGTACTTTCCTGAGCAAAAACGATGCTGTCTTCTTTCATGCCACACTCTCCAAAACCAGTTGGATCGCTTTGTCCGGATCACCGGCAAATACCTCAGAACCCTGATCCAATACAATGACTTTATCAGCCAGTCTTACATGGCTGGGCCTGTGGGTGACCATGATGATGGTCTTTTTCCCTTTCAGTTTTTTAATCTGCTGCATAAAGCGTTCATCACTCTCGATATCCAGAGAGGCACCTGGCTCATCAAGCAGAATAATCGGGGCCGAACGTAAAAAAGCCCTTGCCATTGACAGTCCCCGGGTCAGGCCGGGCGGTAAATGCTCTGTTGCGTTGTCACCGATGCGGGTGTCAAATCCCTTTGGCAGTTGTTCGATCTCATCGAGAATGCCTGCCTGTGAGCAGGCCTGTCGCAGTTCTTCGTTGGTGGCCAATACATTGTTGAGTCGTAGATTCTGAGCGACCGAACCGTGAAAGAAATGTGGGTTCTGTGGTACATACGCTATGGCACGGCGCAGATCCATGGCATTGAGTTGCCTGATGTCAAATTCATCGATCGAGAGTGAGCCAGCTTGTGGTCTGTACATACCGGCAATGAGTTTGGTCAATGTGGATTTTCCGGATCCTGTTTCACCCATAATTGCAAGCATCTCGCCTGGCTCAACATGCACTGAAATTCCAAGCAGTGCCGGGTCATAATTCGGCCCATAGCGGAAACTGACTCGATCGATATTGATGCGTCCCTTCAACTCGGTAAGCATCAACGCTGATCGGCCACTATGTCGCTCCACATCGAGTTTCATCAATTGGTTAATCTGCTGTATGGTTTTGGAGACCTGTTCGAAACGGCTGAAACTGAGAAAGGCGCTCTGTAACGGTGCCAGAACCCGCCAGATCAATGCCATGGTGGCGATCAGCGCTCCGATGCTCATCGAACCTGCGATCACCATATAGGTACCAATGGCGAGCACGGCAACACCCGACAGACTCATTGCGCCTTGTGCAAATGAATTGATGACCGCATTCGATACGGTGGTACGATAGTTGGCAGTCACCGCTTCACCGGAAAACTCACGATAGCGTTCCCACCAGGTGGTCTCCCCACCAACGCCCTTGATTTCGTAGCGCCCGTTCAAAGTCTGTATTTGCATACGCTGTTTATCCGTACGGGAAGACGATGCATGGGTAACCCGGTGAGCGCTTGCGGGTAACCAGAGGGCACCAAAAGCAGCGTAGATAATCAGCATCACAACCGGTACAAGTGCTACCGGTCCGGCAATGAAGCCGATCACAATGACAAACATCAGCACAAACGGCAGTTCCAGGATCAGTGTGGCATTCGGGCCGGTGAAAAAGTCCCGCACTGAGTCAAACTGTTTCAGCCTGGAGAGTTGAGCGGCCATGGTTGAGCGCTCAGTGAACAGCGGGGGCAGGTGCAGAATCTGTTTAAAGGTTTCGACACCGATCAAATAGTCAAGACGACCGGCAATATTGCCAATGACACGAGCACGTAGATACCGCAATGCCATATCGGCGAGCAGTGCCGAGCCGATCCCGGCCACCATCCAGGGTAGGGCATCAACTGATTTGGCGCCGATTACCTTGTCATAGACCAACATGATGAACAGCGGCACAGCCATCGCAACCAGATTGATCAAAAAACTCATTGAAAGCAGATGCCAGGTAAGCCCCTGAAAACGCCGCATCAACCTTGCAAACCAGGCCTGTCTCGATTCAGTCTCAACAAAACCATGTGTACTGTGAGTATCGGTGAAGTAGTAGGCAGTGCCCTTCAGGGATTTTACTGGCAGTGTTTTATGTTCACCGCTATTGGCATCATAGAAACGGATGGTATTGTTTTGACGCTCTTCAAGTACCAGAATTTCCCCTTTGCGACCTAAAAACAGGCATGGGTAGAGCTCCTCGCGGATATCTCGAAGATTGATTTTCTCGACACTGCTTTCATAGCCGAGGTTGACCAGGATGTTACGCAGGTCGACCAGGTCGATGGTGTCTGTGAAGTGGGGGAGTGCCTCGATCAGTTCCCGCGCATAGTGGTGCCAGCCCAAAGCTTTGAGCAGCGGCATCAAACTGGCGGCAAAGGGTGAATCGAGATGAATATCATCCAGCCGGTTATGTCTGAGCGCATCGGCCAGTACTTCACTGAGAATCGGCTTGTGCTTTGCGCCGCTCATTTTTTGAATACCATTTTGAGTTTTCGCTGCTGCTCATGAAGCTGGCCGGCACGCAGTTCAAACTGCTTATCGCAGAGACGCAGAAATGAGGGGCGGTGTGAAACGATGACCAGGGTGCGGCTGCCCTTCATTTTTTTAATCAGGGCCATCAGTTTTGCATCATTTTTAATATCGAAGTTGGCATTTGCGTCATCGAAAAGAATGATATTGGGGTGACCGATCAGCGAGCGTACCATTACGATTTTCTGCCTGACGCCCTCTGACAGGGAGTTCACTGCCGAACCGCCTATCTGGGTATCCAGTCCATCAGGCATGCGTGCGATGATCTCGCCTAAACCCAGTTCTCTGGACAGTACCATGGCCTGATCAATGGCTTCCCCTTCACGAAACAGGGTCATGTTCTCCAGGATCGTGCCTTCATAGAGCATACCGTGTTGAGGCATGAATCCTATCTGTTGCCGTAAAAACTCCTGTCGATAGGCCTTGATGTTGCGGCCATCCAGTAACACTTCCCCCTGTTGAGGGTGCAAGAATCCGGTCATGATGGATATCAGCGTGCTTTTTCCGGTTCCATTGTTGCCGGTAATACCAACTGATCCCCCCGCAGGAACCTCGAGTGATAGATCTTCAAGTAACCACTGCTCCTGCCCTGGGTAACGGAAGTGAATGCTGTCGACTTTGATATCACCTTGCAGCGGCTCTGGTCCATCATACTCACCGGATATCTCGGCGGGCATTCGATCAATTTCCTGACGTCGATCAAGTGAGAGGCGAACACTCTGAAACTGGGTCCACAGCCCCATCGCTTTCAGGCCAGGTTGCAGTACCCGGCCAGTGAGCATGGTGCCGGCTGCGAGTGCACCGATAGTTAAATCCCCGGAAATCACGGACAAGCTGCCAAAACTGACGAAACTGACCATGGCGACTTGTGAAAAAGTGCTGCCAAACCCCTGTACCACACTGTTGATATGCGCCAGTTTGCGAATACTCTCAGCTGATTGTGCTTGCAGTCGTTCATATCGACGCAGCATCAACGCCTCCATGGCCATGGATTTCACCGTATGGATACCACTCAGAACCTCGATTAAAAAGTTCTGTCTGCGCGAATCGGTGGTATTTCTTGCCTTCAGGGCGTTATGCAGTTGTCGTCCCAGTGCAATGGAAACCAATGCGAAAACGGCCAGCAGCAGGATTGGGATCTGTACCAGTTCACCACTGATAAACCAGATTAATGACAAAAAGAGAATCACGAAGGGGAAGTCCATCAGCAGCAGCATGGATTGCCCGGAATAGAATTGATTGATCTCTTCGACTGACTGCAGGCGGGTGAGATAATCCCCACTGGTCTCCCGGTTGAAGGCAAGTGTGTCGGTATGCAGCACCTTGTGCATGGCATCCATGCTCTCCCTGTGCTCAAATCGTGCACCGCTCCAGGCAAGAATTGCTGACCTGAAAATTCTCAACAACGCCTCTAAAATGACCACCCCCAGCATACCGATCATCAATGCCATGAACGTTCCCAACGCCTGATGAGGGATGATGCGGTCATAGACCTGCAGAACCACCATGGGCATGGCGAGGGCAAGGGTATTGATACCCAGCGATGCCAGCAGCACATCGGGTCTTCGCCAGCCGCGTGGAATCGTGAAACCGGATGAACTAATCATATTTATAAATTATCAAGGCAGTTCAGCCATACAACCGGCTTTTGGTTGAGTTTAGTCATGAGCGATATTACAGATATCGACTGCTTCAGGAATTTATTTAATAGAGCGCAGATCCTCGCGCAAGGTTTTTAAAGTGCTTGCCGATAACCTGTTGACAAGCTTTAGAAACAACAAATATTCAGCGACAGGAAATTAATTCCTTACCAGAGAGGCACCATGGTTGATAAAAACAGTGAAAACAGGGGTTCACTGGATGAGCGAGAAAAGGCGACAAAGGAGCTGTTTGAGCGGGATCTTGCGAAAGCTGGTATTCGTAAAGACCTGGAGGCGGATGATGTGACGGGCAGTGACCATCATGAGGTAGCCCAGACTGATGTCGCGATGGCTGAAAAAGCCGATGACAAGCTGCATGGAGAGGCTGAAGAAGCGATAGATTCTGTGGCAGTACAATCGGCGTCCCCCCCTGGTACTGAGCAGGAATTGAATGAGAATAGCAACCCATCAAGAGGAGAGGAGAGTAGAGCTCTCAAATCGTCTTCCAACGTCAGCGATGATGATGTTGCAGCCACCTCGTCAGCTATATCTGGTGGCAGCCGTGTGCAGCAGGCTCATGGCCTATCCAATCAAGTTCAACAAGAGACTCATTCTTCAGTAGCTTCATCCTCTGAAAGCGCCTCAGCTACGGCTTCCTTGGGTAATGGACAACCGGAGCCAAATTATGATGTGAATAAGCTGGATCCCACAGATCAGAAATCAGTACCAGACGAGCCGTTGGAGGCGACACCCGTTGATGGAGGTGACCAAGAGTTGGTGGTTGCTAACTTGATGTTGGCAAACCCTCAAAATGAACAGGATTACAGTTACGAGTTGATTGGATCAGGTAATGATTATTTTGAGCTGTTGGATAATCAGATATTGATCAAACCAGGTGTCGATATTGACACAACCCAATCCTCATACCATAGCCTGACTTTTCAGTTAACTGACAGCTTAGGGAATTCGCATCAGGAAACGGTTGTCATCACTGTTGATTTCACCACTGAGGAAGCTGTCATTGTTTTGGGTATACCGGAGGAACAGACAGATCCAATCAATGAAGAAAGTGATTCATCGACCCATGTAGAACCAGAACCTGATGAGAGTTTTACCTATTCACTGCTTGACGGATCAGAAGCACCGGCTGGATTTATACTTCATGAAGATGGCAGTTACGACTTGGATGTTACCCATGAGGCGTATCAACATCTTGGCGTGGGTGATAGTCAGACGTTGATTGTACCGGTCCAAATCATCACGGACCAAGGTGAGGTGACGACAAATGAGATTCATGTGGTTGTTCATGGAAGCAATGATCTGCCCATTGTCGAAATGGCGCAGAGTGCTGTGATCACGGAGGGATCCTCAGTTATTGAAGGAGAGATTCACGCAACGGATGTGGATGACAACTCAGTTCTGACATACGCTCTATCTGATGAAAATGATCTTCCACCTGGGTTTGTACTTAGTCAGAATGGCCACTACCGTTTTACGGCGGAAAATTATAATGGGCTTGGAGCTGGAGAGAGTCAAGTAGTTGAAATACCGATAACGGTAACGGACGAACACGGCGCTACTGCACATACAACGCTATCAATAACAATTACCGGTACCAATGATACACCAGTTGCAGTAGCTCAAGAGGTATCAATTGAAGAAGGTGGTTTATTAACCGGTTGGTTGGAAGCAAGTGATGTTGATCTGACAGAAGGTGCGGCTCTCAGTTTTAGCACTTTGTCAGAAGTTAATGGGCTGAATTTATATGGAGATGGCTCCTACAGTTTCGATGCCTCAGCTTATCAATCACTTGGAGAAGGCGAGACTCAGACTATTAGTGTTCCGGTCACGGTCACAGATGACCAGGGTGCTATAGCTGAAACCACTCTGACAATTACCATTACTGGCACCAATGATATTCCAGTTGCAGAGGCTCACGAAGTCTTAGCAGAAGAGGGCGGATTGCTAACTGGTCAGTTACAGGCGAGTGATGTTGATCTGGCTGATGGAGTATTACTGAGTTTTACCACCTCGTCAGAAGTTGATGGACTGACATTAAATGAGGATGGCTCATACAGTTTTGATGCTTCCTCTTATCAATCACTCGGTGCGGGTGAGACAGAAACCCTAGAAGTGCCAGTCATGGTCGCAGATGACCAAGGCGCTACTGCTGAAACTACTCTGACGATTACCGTCACTGGTACCAATGATACTCCTGTTGCAGAGGCCCACGAAGTCTTTGCGGAAGAAGGTGGTTTGGTGACTGGTCAGTTACAGGCGAGTGATGTTGATCTGGCTGATGGGGTATTACTCAGTTTTACCACCTCGTCAGAAGTTGATGGGCTGACATTAAATGAGGATGGATCCTACAGCTTTAATGCCTCCTCTTATCAATCACTCGGTGCGGGTGAAACAGAAACCCTAGAAGTACCTGTGGTCGTGACTGATGACCAGGGCGGTACAGCTGAAACTACTCTGTCGATTACTGTCACTGGTACCAATGATACTCCTGTTGCAGAGGCTCACGAAGTCTTTGCGGAAGAGGGTGGTTTGGTGACTGGTCAGTTGCAGGCGAGTGATGTTGATCTGGCAGAAGGTTCTGCTCTCTCTTTCTCTGCATCGACAGAAGTCGATGGTTTGATTTTAAATGGGGATGGATCCTACAGTTTCGATGCTTCCTCTTATCAAACACTCGGTACGGGTGAAACAGAAACCCTAGAAGTACCTGTGGTCGTGACTGATGACCAGGGCGGCACTGCTGAAACCACTCTGACAATTACCATTACAGGCACCAATGATAATCCAGTTGCAGAGGCCCACGAAGTCTTAGCGGAAGAGGGTGAGTTGGTGACTGGTCAGCTGCAGGCGAGTGATGTTGATCTGGCTGATGGGGTATTACTCAGTTTTACCACCTCGTCAGAAGTTGATGGACTGACATTAAATGAGGATGGATCCTACAGCTTTGATGCTTCCTCTTATCAATCTCTCGGTGCGGGTGAGACAGAAACCCTAGAAGTACCTGTGGTCGTGACTGATGACCAGGGCGGTACAGCTGAAACTACTCTGTCGATTACTGTCACTGGTACCAATGATACTCCTGTTGCAGAGGCTCACGAAGTCTTTGCGGAAGAGGGTGGTTTGGTGACTGGTCAGTTGCAGGCGAGTGATGTTGATCTGGCAGAAGGTTCTGCTCTCTCTTTCTCTGCATCGACAGAAGTCGATGGTTTGATTTTAAATGGGGATGGATCCTACAGTTTCGATGCTTCCTCTTATCAAACACTCGGTACGGGTGAAACAGAAACCCTAGAAGTACCTGTGGTCGTGACTGATGACCAGGGCGGCACTGCTGAAACCACTCTGACAATTACCATTACAGGCACCAATGATAATCCAGTTGCAGAGGCCCACGAAGTCTTAGCGGAAGAGGGTGGGTTGGTGACTGGTCAGTTGCAGGCGAGTGATGTTGATCTGGCAGAAGGTTATGCTCTCTCCTTCTCTACCTCATCAGAAGTCGAAGGTCTGACTTTGTATGAGGATGGTTCGTACAGTTTCGATGCTTCCTTTTATCAATCTCTCAGTGCGGGTGAAACTGAGACCATTGAAGTGCCAGTAGCGGTCGCAGATGATCAGGGTGCTACGGTTGAAACCACTTTAACAATTACTGTCACCGGCACCAATGATGCCCCAGTAGCAGAAGCGCAGCAGACAGCTGTAGAAGAGGGTGCGTTTGTAAAAGGGCAGCTGAAAGCTGGTGATATTGATCTGGCAGAAGGTTCTGCTCTCTCTTTCTCTACCTCATCAGAAGTCGAAGGCCTGACTTTGAATGAGGATGGCTCATACAGTTTCGATACTTCCTCTTATCAATCTCTCGGTGTGGGTGAGACAGAAACCCTAGAAGTGCCAGTCGTGGTCGCAGATGACCAAGGCGCTACTGCTGAAACCACTCTGACAATTACAGTTACTGGAACTAATGATGTACCTGTTGCCGAAGCGCAGCAGACTGCTGTAGAAGAGGATGCGTTTGTAAAAGGGCAGCTGAAAGCTGGTGATATTGATCTGGCAGAGGGTTCTGGTCTCTCCTTCTCTACTGCGACAGAAGTCGAAGGTCTGACTTTAAATGAGGATGGCTCATACAGTTTCGATACTTCCTCTTATCAATCTCTCGGTGTGGGTGAGACAGAAACCCTAGAAGTGCCAGTCGTGGTCGCAGATGACCAAGGCGCTACTGCTGAAACCACTCTGACAATTACAGTTACTGGAACTAATGATGTACCTGTTGCCGAAGCGCAGCAGACTGCTGTAGAAGAGGATGCGTTTGTAAAAGGGCAGCTGAAAGCTGGTGATATTGATCTGGCAGAGGGTTCTGCTCTCTCCTTCTCTACTGCGACAGAAGTCGAAGGTCTGACTTTAAATGAGGATGGCTCATACAGCTTTGATGCCTCCTCATATCAATCTCTCAGTGTGGGTGAGACAGAAACCCTAGAAGTGCCAGTCGTGGTCGCAGATGACCAAGGCGCTACTGCTGAAACTACTCTGACGATTACCGTCACTGGTACCAATGATTCTCCAGTTGCAGAGGCTCACGAAGTCTTAGCGGAAGAAGGTGGTTTGGTGACTGGTCAGTTGCAGGCGAGTGATGTTGATCTCGCTGAGGGAGTTTCACTCAGTTTTAGCACAGAATCAGAAGTCGAAGGCCTGACTTTAAATGGGGATGGATCCTACAGTTTCGATGCTTCCTCTTATCAATCACTCAGTGCGGGTGAGGCAGAAACCCTCGAAGTGCCTGTGGTCGTGACTGATGACCAAGGCGCTACTGCTGAAACTACTCTGACGATTACCGTTACGGGTACCAATGATACTCCAGTTGCAGAGGCCCACGAAGTCTCAGTGGAAGAGGGCGGATTGCTAACCGGTCAGTTGCAGGCAAGTGATGTTGATCTCGCTGATGGAGCTTCACTCAGTTTTACTGCTTCATCAGCCGTCGATGGTCTGATTTTAAATGGGGATGGATCCTACAGTTTCGATGCTTCCTCTTATCAAACACTCGGTACGGGTGAAACAGAAACCCTAGAAGTACCTGTGGTCGTGACTGATGACCAGGGCGGCACAGCTGAAACCACTCTGACA
>LVKA01000012.1 GCA_001709035.1 Candidatus Thiodiazotropha endoloripes
AGGAGCTGCTTTCTTTGCCATACCCCATTATATCAATTTCAATAATTAGTTTGTGAACTTTCCGCATGACCCACTAGGGTGCTCCGGATACCGGTATTCGCCTTGATCACGGGGTGCGGTATTAACTGGTTAGTATGAGCGCAGGTTTCGTAAATTCGGGTTTCATCATGAATAGTGAGATCCTCAGTTCAGCATTGAGCTTGCAACTGATGAGGGGTAGTGTTGTTTCAGGAATATAAGCATCATCAAGGATGCCGTGTCATTGATGTGGATGTGCTTGGTAAGCGGTGCGCATCTGACTCGTGCCATGGTCTTTAGTGAAGGATTTCAGTTAGGGAAGTATGAATAAGTCTCAAATAAGACTAGTGACCATGTGGTCAGTTCTTCTACTTTTTGTCATCTTTATTTTTGTTGATCATGTGATGACGCTAGACATGCGGATTGGGCGAAGTGGCCTTTGCTGCTGCTTTTCATTGCCTATGGACTCTCGCAGGGTATCGAATTCCATAACTCACCTGGTACCTGGTTACTCTGGGGTTTTGTACCTTTGCTGTTACCGCTATTTGTTGTCTCGGAATACCAGAGATTCAAGCGGTTGGGGCGTGAGTCTGATGAATTGTCGCAACCTGGCAGGAAATAACCCTATTATTTTTCCACTCTCTCTCTGGTCTTAGTCAAACAAATACCGCTGGATCTTCAGGTATACTAAAACACAGTATTACACTAGGATATTTTCTATCGGTCATCCCTGGGTTGTTTAAGGGGGGATACTCTGGCCTTTGATACACAAGGCTATCTCAGTTACCTGTCTGCCTGACCGGTGTTTTAAGTGACTGAATGAATTGTCGGTTATTCAATGAAACCCATATTCACAGGAGAACTGAGATGCCCCAGCGTTGGTTACAGATCAAAGGTGACCCCTCGGTAAGAGAGTTTCTGTTTCATCAGACAAGAAAAACAAGTTTGTTTGATGAACATCTTGTGCGCATTCACTACATCATTCACACCATGTGCACCAAGAAGGGCGCATTTCATGTGAAAGCGCACTACTCATCATCCCAGTTGACCTGCTGGTTTTATGACGATCCCTATAACTACAAGGTTTATGTCAAGGAAGAGGTCCTTGAGCCTGGATTTCTCGATAGTTTTCCCGATCTGAGTTACGAGGGGAGAAAGCCCTGTGTGAGCCCTCAGCAGATGCTGCTAATACTCGATGAGTTCAAGCGGTTGCGCTTCACCGATGAGCAGATCTATCTGCGCAGTGCCTCGGTCAATCGACTCAACGGCTTGATCGGTATGAACTTCTCCTGTGATGGAAGTCACTACATCGAGCATGACGAGTTTTTTCGGCGACTGCTAGAATTCGGGGTGGTTGAGCAGGAAGCTCAGGCGATCTGTTCCTTGTCAGGGAATTGAATTGGCCGCTCATGGACGCTAACCACCGCAAATAGACGCGAAGGGTTTTGCTGGATAGCCAAACGGGTGTCTGCTCAGTCCGGGCATGTCTGGTGAGTTGATCATCTATTCTGATTAACGATTTTTTAGCGGTGTTTCGTGTCCATTTGAAGCGAATAAATCACACCCCACCCCACCCAACTCAGTCGAAAATCGCAGCTCAAAGGGGATTGTGCTATAAACCGGTGCAAGTCCTTACCCCTTTGAGAGTTCTGCATGTTGAGTTTTTACGACGAAATCGAGCTGCCCACCGGGAAATCGTTTGAAGTGATCGATATCACCGATCAAATCAACAGCATCGTTGAGCGGTCGGCGCTAAAAGAGGGATTGGTCACAATCACTTCTCTGCATACCACCTGTGCCTTGGCGGTCAACGAGAATGAGGAGCGGCTGTTCGATGATATTCGTAACTACTTTTTAACCATTGCGCCGAAAGATCAACCCTACAAACACAATGATCTGCATCTGCGGGTGAATATTCCACCGGACGAGCCGGAGAATGCCCATGCCCATCTGATCGCCATGATGATTGGTAACAGTGAAACTGTCATGGTGCACAACGGCAGTCTGGTATTGGGAAGATATCAGTCTGTATTGATGCTTGAGATGGATGGGCCGCGACAGCGGAAGTGTGCGGTTCAGGTGATGGGTAGATCCTGACAGATCTTGATATCAACAGTTGAACCTGCAGACGTTGGTTGAAATGAACGCCTCGTAGGCTTCCCCGGACTCCAGCCATTTCTGCAGTGCTTCATCCATTTGGGGTTGAGTCATACCTTCAGGCACTTCGCAATGAATTCCATAAGGGTGACGCGGTTCACTCCTTGGCTCAGCAATCACTCTGTTGTCATCAACGAACAGTGTGTAGTCAGGCATTTTACCGGGTGGGGCACAAAAGGCTCTTGTTCCCAACTCGTTGATCAGTTCGGTCGCCTGGGCGTTGAATTCATCCCGGCTTGGTGGTGTCTGACTCATCTGTTCATCCTGCAATTATCCCGTTTCAGGGAACTCTACCACAGGCGTCTTTAGCGGATGGTGTTGAGAGTTGATTTTCAACCCCACCACCAGGCAGAACTCTCCGGTGGCGGGGTTTGGAGACGATAACGATCGGCTCGATATCAGCATTCAGGTCTAATCATCATCCCGAACCCGAACTACCACTTTGGCTACCGGACCATCCCAACTGTGAACCCGTGCATCCAGGTCGCTGTGGCCGCCGAAGGGGTCGTTGTCGCCGATATTGCCCCGATGGATATGCACAGTCGGATTGTGGTCAGATCCAGCTGTTGCAATTGCCCCACTGCCTGCATTACCACCTGGATCGGCAGGAATGCCGGGGGTGTTGGGTGCGCCACCGCCGTTGATGATCTCATCATTGGCCTCGGTGCCGGCGTCATAGGCATGCAGATAGTAGGTGTAGGTGCCCTTACGTTTGGGGATTCTCATGCTGTCCAGACCGACAAATCCGTCGTTGGTCGGCAGCAGCATGGCAACGATGGAGAGGAAGCGCTTTTTCTTGCCGAATTCGTAGAAATCCGCGGTTGCTGAGGCACCGGGTGCCAGCAGGCCGCCGGCCGGGTTATCCACATAGTCATTGCCGCTGGCATCCAGGTCCGCGATCAGGCCGCTGGTATCACCACCTTCCGCCATTGCCTGCAGATTGGCTGAAGCCGCTTCGCTGAGCTCAAACAGGTCGGCATGACGGTCGTGTTTGGCGACCAGCAGGGGGGTGAAATAGATGGCGTTGGTCAGGTTGGTGATCTCCACGCTGAGGGTGCGGTCATCTGCCAGGGATGTGGTTCCATACAGCATGCTCGCTGATACCAGCAGGCTGGTTAAGGTCTTTTTCATGGTTAATTCTCCTTTAGGTATAAGACAGCGCAGTCCCAAGGGGTCGAGTGAAAGCTGAAACAGATTGGTTGGGCCTGCGCTGTAATGAGGAGTCTGGGCTTTGAGTCTCCCGGCAGGATCACGAAAACATCACGAATAGGTCACAAACCGCTGGGTAGGATTGCTTGATGTTCTGAAGGGCGGCCTCTGATACAATAATCGGTTCACTTTGGACAAAACCAATAGAAGTTTCCATGTCGTTGAACACCACAGAAGAAATCATTGAAGACCTGAAGCAGGGCAAAATGGTCATCATCATGGACGATGAGGATCGGGAAAACGAGGGTGACCTCGTGATGGCTGCCGAAGCGGTGACCCCGGATGCGATCAATTTCATGGCCCGCTATGGTCGCGGATTGATCTGCCTGACCCTGACCAAAGAGCACTGCAGTCAGCTGCGCCTGCCGTTGATGGTCACCACCGACGATGAGTTGGCGGCGACCAATTTCACGGTCTCAATCGAGGCCGCCGAGGGCGTTACCACCGGGATCTCCGCAGCAGACCGCTCCACCACCGTGCTGGCCGCCGTGGCGCCGGATGCCAAGCCCCAGGATCTGGTTCAGCCCGGACATATCTTCCCCTTAATGGCGCAGCCTGGTGGTGTTCTGGTACGCGCCGGCCATACCGAGGCGGGCTGCGACCTGGCCAGACTGGCCGGTCTCTCTCCAGCCTCGGTGATCGTGGAGATCCTCAATGAGGATGGCACCATGGCCCGCCGCGCCGATCTGGAAAAGTTCGCCGCCGACCACGATTTGAAGATGGGCACCATCGCCGATCTGATCCAGTACCGGGTGCAGAATGAGACCACCATCGAGCGGGTGAGTGAGTGCCATTTCCCAACCGAATTCGGCGATTTTCGTCTGGTTGCTTATCAAGATATGGTGGACAACGATCTCCATCTGGCTCTGGTCAAAGGCCACCCCAGTGCAGATCGACCGACCCTGGTGCGGGTGCACATGCAGAACAGTTTGTGTGATCTGTTCGAGGCCAAGGTCAGCGAGTGCGGATGGCCTCTGCGTCATGCCATGAGCTACATCAGCAAGCAGGATGAAGGGGTGATCGTGGTGCTGCGAAATCACGATACCGCCCGGGAGATCGTACAGCGGATGATGGAGTTCCATACTCAGAGCAGCGGTCATGAGAATTACCACAAAAAGGACAACAGCAAAGAGCTGCGTACCTATGGTGTGGGGGCGCAGATCCTCTCCGATCTGGGGGTCAGAAAAATGCGTGTATTGAGTGCGCCGAAGAGTATCCACGCCCTATCCGGATTCGATATGGAAGTCACCGAATATGTGGAAACAGAGTAGGCTTCGCGCTGAGTTGCATCTGAATCGACGGATTCAGGTAATATTGAGATCAATTGGTTACTAATCAGGAATAACAGAATGACGATCAAGACAATCGAAGGGGCAATGACTGTCGACAATGCACGCTTTTGCCTGGTGGTGGCGCGCTTTAACAGCTTCATTGTTGAGAGTCTGCTGGATGGGGCGATCGATACCCTGAAGCGCCATGGGGCCAACGAAGACGATTTGACCCTGGTGCGTCTGCCCGGAGCGTTCGAGATGCCGGTGGCGCTCGACAAGCTTGCGGCGAGCGGTAAATACGATGCCATCATCGCCCTCGGCGCGGTGATTCGCGGCGGTACCCCCCATTTCGATTATGTGGCCGGCGAGTGTGTCAAAGGTATGGCTCAGGTCAGCCTCAAGCACGGTGTACCAATCGCTTTTGGCGTGCTCACGGTGGACACCATCGAGCAGGCCATCGAAAGAGCCGGTACCAAGGCAGGCAACAAGGGGGCAGAAGCCACCCTCTCCGCCATCGAAATGGTCAATCTTCTACGTCAGATCGATTAATGAGCGAAAAACGCAGTCAGGCGAGACGACACGCAGTGCAGGCCATCTACCAGTGGCAAATGGCCGGGCAGGATGTCTCCGATATCGCCAATCAGTTTCTCGAAGAGCAGGAGCTCTCCAGCTTTGAGGTTCCCTATTTTCAGGATCTGCTGCAGGGGGTTCCCTGCAACCTGGGGCAGCTGGATGAGCTGCTCAAACCCTCCCTCGACCGGGCCATCGAAAGTGTCGATCCGGTGGAGCGGGCGATATTGAGAATTGGCGCCTACGAATTGCAGCACAAGATCGAAGTGCCCTATCGGGTGGTGATCAACGAAGCGGTGGAGATGGCCAAGGTGTTTGGCGCCGAGCAGGGGCACAAATTCGTCAACGGTGTGCTTGATCAGGTGGCCAGAAAGGTCCGCGCGGTTGAGATGGATGCCAAATCGAAAGGTTGATATCTGAGCACCGGATTCGTCTCTGGCATCTGCGGTTGGTCAGGCTGATGGCAACCGCAAATGGACGCCAATCACCACAAAGATCCCGCAAATACTAGATTTGGCTATTGTAGTCATTCCGGCGAAGGACTCAATCCATCCACCTGTTATATCTGAATCTTTGTCTGACTCAGCATTAATCAGCGCAAACCATTTGCGTTTGTTCGTGGACTGAATCAGATCATCATTCCAGCACTGTGTTTAATTATGTTGGTATCCGAATAGGCGTGTATGGCCAGCCCCACATTCCTGGGCTCGATCTAAACACGGTGCGTGACATCCTACTGGCAGATTCTCCCTTGGAACCTCCTCCCGATTACCCGGCTGGGAGATCCACTGACTAGTGGGCCATGCGGTTAATTGTGTAACGCATTCTTGGCTCGGCCCACAGCAGCAATAATGTTGGCTGCAGGTTTG
>LVKA01000013.1 GCA_001709035.1 Candidatus Thiodiazotropha endoloripes
CTAGTGGGCCATGCGGTTAATTCGACGACGCATTTTTAGCGCGATTTACTGAAGCAATTATTTTCTCGGCACTTTTTGTCCAACGAAATGGTTTAGCGCTGTATTTATTGTGGACTTTCACATATCGATTTATTTCATCTTTCAAGTCTTTTACGCTGGTAAATATCCCACGATAAAGCGCGCGCCGCTCCAGTTGGGCAAACCAGCCTTCCACTGCATTAAGCCAAGATGCACTGGTTGGAGTGAAATGAAAATGTATCCTTGGGTGCTTCTCTAACCATTGGATGACATCTACCGTCTTATGAGCACTGAGATTATCCAGGATGATATGTAAGTCCAGATTCTTCGGTGTACTCTTGTCGATCTGCTTCAGAAAGTCGATAAACTCTTTAGCACGATGTCTATCAGTTACCTTGGCAATCACCTCGCCGCTGAGTATGTTGAATGCCGCGTACAAGCTGGCCGTCCCATGTCGTTTATAGTCATGAGTACGACTCGCTATTCGTCCCTCGCTAAGCGGTAAGCCAGGCTGAGTCCTATCTAATGCCTGTATTTGGGTTTTCTCATCCACAGACAGCACAATGGCATTACTTGGCGGGTCCATATATAAACCGACAACATCAACAACCTTTTCTGCAAACTCAGGATCATTGCTGATCTTGAACGTTTTCAGACGATGTGGCTTTAGATCAGCAGCATCCCAAATCTGGCGAACCTGCCATGTGCTGATTTGTGCATATTCCGCCATCAATGCGATACTCCAGTGCGTAGATTCGTGTGGTACTTGTTCGCAAGTCATTTTCAGAACTTTTTGCACTGTTTTTTCATCTATTACGCTGGGGCGTCCAGACCGAGATGCATCGTATAGTCCATCGATACCCCCCTCTTTAAACCGATTCCTCCATTTGTGAACCGTCCCTCTACCTATCCCTAAGCTGCGACTAATATCAAGAGGGCTGTTTCCTGATGCCAATTTAAGAATAATTCGTGCTCTCAAAGCTAAGCCGTGAGATAAACTCGTACACCTCAGCCAGCCAGTTAACTCTTCTTGAGCATCTTTTGTGATATAAAAAGGAGCTGCTTTCTTTGCCATACCCCATTATATCAATTTCAATAATTAGTTTGTGAACTTTCCGCATGACCCACTAG
>LVKA01000014.1 GCA_001709035.1 Candidatus Thiodiazotropha endoloripes
CCCTAGTGGGTCATGCGGAAAGTAATGTAACTAATGATGATTGAGTGTATAATTCGTTATGCGCTTAGCCAAATCATTTTCTATTTCCCCAGATGCCGCCACAACGCTGACTCAGTGGTGTCGATCCACGACACTTCCTCAGGGCCAGATCATGCGTGCCAAAATCATTCTACAACTCGCTGAAGGCATGACACCGACGGAAGTTGCCAAAGCACAACGAACCTCAGCCAAGACCGTACATCGGTGGCGAAACCGCTTTGAAATCGAGGGGATTGACGGTCTGTTGGAACGTTCACGTTCTGGTCGCCCGACGCGTATCGACAAAAAGACCGTAGACAAGATTATGTTCCTGACAACGAAACGCATCCCGGAAGAAGCGACGCACTGGAGCATTGAGTTGATGGCCCAGTATGCCGGGGTCACGCCCTGGCAAGTACGCCAGGTTTGGAAAGCTGCAGATTTGCGTCCTCACCGGCTAAAGACATTTAAGATCAGCAATGATCCTGCATTTGCCGATAAGGTAATCGACATTGTCGGACTGTATATGAGTCCGCCTGACAATGCCGTAGTGCTCAGTGTTGATGAAAAGACACAGATTCAAGCATTGGATCGCACTCAGCCTGGTTTACCACTAAACCCGAGCCGCATTGGCAGTCGCACTCATGACTACAAGCGCAACGGTACGGCAGCCTTGTACGCTGCCTTCAATACGTTGACGGGCAAAGTGATTGGCAAGGTTACGGATAAGACCAATAGCAAGGAGTTCCTGTCCTTCCTTAAACTGTTGAATCGGCGCATCAGCGCAGATAAACAACTGCATATCATCCTGGATAACCTCAGCGCGCATAAAACGCCTGCTGTGCTTGAATGGCTTGCAGCACAGCCCCGCATCCACCTTCATTTCACACCGACCAGTTCATCATGGCTAAATGCCGTAGAGGGTTGGTTCGCTCAATTGGAACGCCGTGCTTTATACCGCGGCGTATTCACCAGCGTGCCGGAACTGAAGGCTGAGTTACAAAGATTCATCAAGGTTCACAATACGCACAGCGCCAAACCTTTTAAGTGGAGCAAACCTGCAGCCAACATTATTGCTGCTGTGGGCCGAGCCAAGAATGCGTTACACAATTAACCGCATGGCCCACTAG
>LVKA01000015.1:0-286638 GCA_001709035.1 Candidatus Thiodiazotropha endoloripes
AGGAGCTGCTTTCTTTGCCATACCCCATTATATCAATTTCAATAATTAGTTTGTGAACTTTCCGCATGACCCACTAGGGCCTGTTAACAGTAATCCAATACGTCCTGTTGTGTCTGGCTGAGGTTCAGTTTCCCCAGCACGACAGAATGGGTGTGGTGTGGTTGTCATCGGGGAAAAAAGGATAACAGCACTGAATGAAGGAACAGCCAAACCCTCCCCGCTCTTGATTGACCCTTTTTCATAAGCAACAGAGTCGATAGGAATCTTCATATCGGGCCCTCACAATAGGCATGACGTGTGGTTGCTGAGCACCATCCTTCCACTCCCCGGCTTGGGTCCGCCTACAAATCGCATAGGGCTAACAGCCATGTATGACGAAATGTCAGTCATTCAAAATCTTATCCAAAGCTGAAATGTAAACTGCAAAATATCGTCTAAGCGAATGAAAAATAATATTTAAATTCTGTCTCAATCCAAATCCTTCACGATTCTGCAATTGCAACATGTTTAAACCGACTCACGACAGCATGACAAATCGTCAGAGTAATAGATTCAGCCGTTATCTGAGATAGAGCTTTAAAATCGAAAAAAACCCTTAGAAATCAATAGAGAAAATCTAAAACCTACTCACTGGCATAGCCCTTGCGTTGTAACTCTTGCCAACCCGTACTGATAACAAAGACGAATCGAGGAGGGTTTTAGAATGCGGCTGTTAGCTACTGCCTGCACTGGTCTGTTTGTACTACTTCCACTACAGCTCATGGCTGGGTATCCCGTAGCCGGTCTAGAGCCTTCCAAACGGCCAATGAATGCACCGGTCATGAAACAGGTATCGCGTAATAAGGCTTGGTACCAATCATCCTTGACAGGCGTTCAACAACCCTACCCCAGAAGTCTCCACTTCCTTGACAACCAAGGTAACTGGTACACACCTTTCACCCGCCCAGGCATGAGAGGTCCATATGATATTCGTCAATGGCATCAGTAGCGTTGGTATCAAATAGAACCAAGCTCGATTGATGTGGCGACTACAAAGCAGTGAACGGTTCTTTATTTAAGGTATAAAAATTTACTACAACTAGAGGCGAAAATTATGAAAATTATTCGAATGCCAAACCTGAAAGGAGTGATCAAAGCGATGGGGATGGTCGTAGCACTTGCTGTTGCCCCACTCGCTAGCGCAGGCATGAGCGGCATGTCCGGTATGAGTGGCATGGATGGCATGTCCGGTATGGGCGGCATGGGCGGTATGTCCGGCATGGGCGGTATGAGTGGCATGGGCGGCATGTCCGGTATGAGCGGCATGGGTGGTATGTCTGGTATGAGCGGCATGGGTGGCATGTCCGGTATGAGCGGCATGGGTGGCATGTCCGGTTACTTCAAGATCACGCCACAGGGACAGATTTTCTTCTATCCAGCTAGTGGTATGTCCGGTATGAGTGGCATGGGCGGCATGTCCGGTATGAGCGGCATGGGCGGTATGTCCGGCATGGGCGGTATGTCCGGCATGGGCGGTATGTCCGGCATGGGCGGTATGTCCGGCATGGGCGGTATGAGCGGCATGGGCGGTATGTCCGGCATGGGCGGTATGTCCGGTATGAGCGGCATGGGCGGTATGTCCGGCATGGGCGGTATGAGCGGCATGGGCGGCATGTCCGGTATGAGCGGCATGGGCGGCCAGTGGGTTTGGGTACCTGCAGGCATGAGTGGCATGTCCGGCATGGGTGGTATGTCCGGAATGGGCGGCATGAGCGGTATGTCCGGAATGGGCGGCATGAGTGGTATGTCCGGAATGGGCGGCATGAGCGGTATGTCCGGAATGGGCGGCATGAGCGGTATGTCCGGAATGGGCGGCATGAGCGGTATGTCCGGTATGGGCGGCATGAGTGGTATGTCCGGAATGGGCGGCATGTCCGGTTACTTCAAGATCACCCCCCAGGGACAGATCTTCTTCTACCCGGCTAGCGGCATGTCAGGCATGAGCGGTATGGGTGGCATGAGTGGTATGTCCGGTATGGGTGGCATGAGTGGTATGTCCGGTATGGGTGGCATGAGTGGCATGTCAGGTATGGGTGGCATGAGTGGCATGTCAGGTATGGATGGCATGTCAGGCATGAGTGGCTGGCGTTAATCGACTGTTATTGACTGGAATACCCAGTCATAACACTCCCCAGAGCGCAGGGATGCGCTCGAATCCAATTAATCCAATTTCATATTTTCCAATAGGGCTTCATCTGAGGAAGATCTAATGATTTTACCCATCAGGACCTTGATTCCATTGTTACTGCCGATGCTGCTATCAATTGATCCGGCTTTTGCCCGTGATATTGGTCCTGAAGATTATGAACGATCACGTTGGCATCCAATTCATTTCAAACCTAATATCGATAACGCAAAAGATGAACAGTGTCTCAGCTGTCATCAAGAAATACTGGAGAGGAAGGTACTGAATCAGTCACCGGCAGGTATTACTTCGACAGAGGTTTTAGCCTGGTATCAAACCCTGTCGACCTATGAAGGTGAACAGGAGACCTTTCATCGCCGCCATTTGGTGACACCGCTGGCAACCGAGCTGATGGATTTGAAATGCAATACCTGCCACCAGGGTAACGATTTAAGAGAAGAGGCGGTGATACCGCCTGACCATAGCAACCAGGATCTAACACTTCGCAAGTCGGTCAATCCGGACATCTGCCTGATGTGTCACGGGGCGAATGCCTACGAGTTGATGGGCCTTCCCACTCCTTGGACGGAATCGCGAAAAAACTTTCAAAACAACTGCCTTCTCTGTCACTCCTATATCCGCACTGAGCGGCACCAGGTCAATTATTTGAAAGCGGATGCCATTGAGGCAGCCGGTAAAGCAAATTCAGATGTCTGTTACGGCTGCCATGGTGGTCGTCAATGGTATCGCATTGCCTACCCCTACCCCCGAAATCCCTGGAAAAGCATGTCGAAAGTCACCCCAGGATGGGCCAGAGATAGACCAACCGAATCGGAGCCCAGGTTCCGGAAAGAGATCCAGCAGGCAGCAAACTAGCAACCGCTGACAGCGTGAGGTACGGATGAGTATAGAAAAACTGACCCAGAGTCTGAAGGAGCGATTGAATCTCTCCCGGCGTTCTTTCCTGAAATCTGCCGCCGTGGGTGGCGCATCATTGACTGCCGGTGGTTTGGTGGAAATGAAGACTGCCAAAGAGGCCAAAGCATTTGCCTACGAGCCCTATCCGACAGACGATCAACTCGAGACGGTGGTAACCAGTTGCGCCCATAATTGTGGTTCAAGGCATATGTTGGTCGCCCATAAGTGGAAAGATGTAATCGTGCGTCTCTCTACAGACGATGGTCGCTACCAGCGGAATGGCCACTTCGGTAAGGACGATAACGAAGAACCGCAACTGCGTGCCTGCCTACGAGGACGCTCCTATCGACAACGGCTCTACTCGGCTGAGCGCCTGCTCTACCCAATGATGCGGGTTGGCGAGCGGGGTGAGGGTAAATTCAAGCGCATCTCATGGGATGAGGCCCTGACGTATGTAGCCAGCAAAATGGTCGAGATCAAGGACACTTACGGTCCTACCGCTCTGGTGGATCAAAGTTACGCGGGCGCCTCCTATGGCGTGCTGCACAAATCCGATCAGATCGAGGGCCTGCTCGGCCGCTTTCTGGGTATGTTTGGCTGTCGAACAAGCTCATGGTCGGTGCCCTCCTACCAGGGAACCACCTTCAGCTCACGTATGACCTTCGGCACCATCGAGGATGGCAATGAGGATGATACCTTCGCCCATTCGAAACTGATGATCATGTGGGGTTGGAATCCCGCCTACACTTTCCATGGCGGCAATACCTTCATGTACATGCGCATGGCCAAGCAGCGCGGTTGTAAATTTGTCTTGATCGATCCCCAATACACCGACTCTGCTGCTGCTTACGACGCCTGGTGGATTCCGATTCGACCCAATACGGATGCGGCGATGATGGCGGGCATGGCCCACTATATCTTCACTAACGATCTGCATGATCAGGAGTTCATCGACAAATTCTGCCAAGGCATGGACGCTGGGACAATGCCGGACTGGGCCAAGGATAAGGAGAATTTCAAGGACTATATCCTGGGTAAATATGACAATGAACCCAAAACGCCGGAATGGGCCTCGAAAATCTGCGGTGTGTCGGCCGAAGACATTATCAAACTGGCGGATATGTATGCCCGTACCAAACCTGCGGCACTGAAGGCATCATGGGCACCGGGAAGAAATGCCTATGGTGAGCAATACAACCGAATGGCTGCTGCCCTGCAGGCGATGACCGGTAATATCGGCATCCTTGGTGGCTGTGCTGAAGGTGTTGGCAAGGCCTGGCATGCCGAAGCAGTGGCATACCCTTACGATCAATACTCCAATATCTGGTTTCAATCCATAAAATCTGATCGCTGGGCCCACTGCGTACTCAACTATCCTAATGTAAAAAGAGAAGAGATCGGACTATGGCCCCGGCAGGATAATACCGACGGGCAGATCCCCAATATCAAAGGCATCTTCTGGCAGGGATCCGACTGGTTCAATCAACTTACCAATATCAATAAAGAGATTGAGGCGATCAACAAGTTGGAACTGGTGGTCTGCATGGACTCTACCATCACTCCCTCGGGCTTGTATGCCGACATCCTGCTCCCCATAGCTACGCACTTTGAGCGCCATGATGTGGCACTGCCCTGGTATAAAGGACACTACTACATCCATCGCCCCAAGGTGATAGAGCCGATGGGTGAATCGAAAACCGATTTCCAGGTATTCACTGAACTTGCCTACCGGATTGGCGGCGATGTATTCGGCCAGGCCTTCAACCCAAAAGCTAACCGCGACTATTTTCACATCAATGACAATGTGGATGAAGCCTATCTGAAAGAGTGGTGGGACAAGAAAGTGATAGGTCACCAGCATGTGGATATGTCATGGGATGAGTTCAAACAACGAGGCGTCTACAAATTCAAACTCGACCAACCGCACGTTGCCTTCAGGGAGCAAATAGAGAACGGTAAAGCGTTCCAGACACCTTCCGGCAAGATTGAAATACTGGCCTCCCAATTGGCACAGATCACCGACTGGAAAAAAACCATGTATGGTTATGAGATCCCCTACATACCTAAATGGATCGAGCCCTGGGAGTCGCTGAACAGTCCAAAGACCAGTGAATTTCCCTTTCACCTGATCTCACCCCACCCTCGATGGAGAACCCACTCCATATTCAACAACTGCAGCTGGTTACGTGAGACTTACGAACAAGAGGTAACACTGAATGCCGCAGATGCGAAAAAACTTGGCATTAGAACCGGTGATACAGTTGAAATCTGGAACAAACGTGGCCGGGTTGTGGTACCGACCTATGTTACAGAGCGCTGCATGCCCGGGGTGGCAGTACTGCATGAGGGAGTATGGATCGATCTGGACGCTGAGGGTGTCGACCGGGCGGGTAACCCGGACATGTTGACCCTGGACGAGCCAAGTCCAGCCGGAGCATTCGCGTACAACACCGTATTGTGCAATATCAAGAAAACCGACCTGGAACATCGGCCTGGTTGGGACCAGTTGGCCACATCCCGAGCACATGTGTTTAGGCGTGACCTTTAGTCCTGGAGGAGAGATCGATGACAAGCAAAAAAGACAAGGCCAGGATTAAAGCTGCAGTAAAGCGTCGTAAACGTGAGACCTATACACCGGTTGTACCCGATAAACAGCTTGGATTTGTACACAACAATGTCGACTGTATCGGCTGCCGGGCCTGTGAAATCGCCTGTAAAGACAAAAATGGACTGGCGGCCGGACCAAGATTCAGACGGGTTCAATATATCGAAGGTGGCACCTATCCGGACGTCTATGCCTATAAGGTCAATATGTCCTGTAACCATTGTGAATCACCAGCCTGTCTGCCCACCTGCCCCACAGGGGCGATATTCAAACGTCAGGAGGATGGCATCGTCGATATCGATTCCACGCTATGTATCGGTTGTCGACGTTGCGAGGCGGCCTGTCCTTTTGGTGCGCCACAGTTTGATCCAAACGATAACATCGTCAAGAAGTGTAATATGTGCGTGGATGAGATTGAGGCGGGGCGTAAGCCATATTGTGTCATGGCCTGTATGATGCGGGTGTTGGATATCGGGTCCATCGATGAAATCTGGAGGGGTAGCTTAGACACCGTAGCAGTTGGTCCTACAGATAAAGTCTCGAAACAAGTCAAAAACATGGCAAACATAGAGCTGACCAAACCATCGATCGGTTTTGTGGCGCATAGCAAAGGAAAGGTCAAATAATGAAGCTGGTTACTGACCCGAACGACAACTCGAATAATGCGCAGATCAAAAGCTTTTTGCGTGTAATCTCGGATGACTTTCTAATGCTGACTCGCTTACACGCCAAGGAACCGGATGCGGATTTTCTAGAGTTATTGGTGGAATATGAATTCCCCAGCACTATGGCGCTAAATCTGGTCAGTGAAGAGGGTAAAAAGGCTAACCAGTTTATGCAGCGTGTTATTGAAATGATGCCTGAACAGTTTGATGATGAGTATCTCGATACGTTAGCAGCAGACTTCGCGGATATCTATCTGAATCATAGCCTACAGGCTTCACCACTGGAGTCTGTATGGATCGACGAAGAGAAGCTGACCTGTCAAGAGAGCATGTTTCAGGTTCGAGCCTGGTATGAGAGCTATGGTCTGAAAGCGGAAAACTGGCGTATCCGACCAGATGATGACTTGGTGCTGCAACTTCAGTTCATTTCTCACCTATTCTCGCTTTCTGAATCGATAAAAGAGCTAGAGGATATTGCCCGATTCATGGATGAACATCTATTGCGCTGGCTTGGCCAATTTACATCACGAGTGGTCCATCGTTCAGCGACACCCTACTATTCAGGAATCGCTCTATTAACAGGGGCTTATTGTGAGGAGTTAAGGGATCTCATTGCCACAATCACCAACCTCCCCCGACCATCTGCGGAGGAGATAGAAGAGAGAATGAAGTGTGATTCGGTGAGTCAAGAAGTAACAATGAGCTATATGCCAGGTATTGGACCTGCTGTTTAGTGTTCCCCTTATGCCATTTCTCAAGGATTTGTTCAATCGGATACAAGAGGAAGAGAGATTACCTGTTGTAGACCCGGATCGGTGTGTACATAGTCTGATTGAGATTGCCAGCTGTTCTGCTTGTGTGGATGTCTGCCCCACACAGGCCTGGGCCCTGGATGACGAAGCTTTGCTGTTCGATGCATCTGTTTGTGATGGCTGTGGACTCTGTCTACCCGTCTGTCCTGAAAGTGCTGTCTCAATCCAATATGAAATATTGACCGGTGACCTGGTACAGGGAAAGTTCGCACTCTGTGCCTGTGAACAGACTGGAATGAAGCACAACCAAGGCGTTTTACCTTGCGTTCACCTGATCAGTCTCAACGATATACTCAATCTCTATAATCAGGGCTATATACAATGGGTGTGTGCAACCGGTAACTGCTCAGAGTGCCAACGAGGCTCTAGTACTGCCCTTTGTGAGCGAATTCAACAGATTAATTATGCATTGATTGAGGAAGGACTCCCTCTCATCGACTATCACGAAACTGATTTCGCACAATGGCAACGTATCCAGTCAAGGGCAGAGGATACCCACCCGTCAGAAAATCTCAGTCGGCGAGCTTTTTTAAGAGGAGCACTGGAGAACAGTGTCAATGGTCCATCCACTCATTTTAAACAAAAACAACCAGCAACGACTGCCATTCCACCAGGTAAGCTAATGCCGAACCAGAATAGAACAACAATCTGGCCCTATGTACCACAGATTAACAGTAACCTGTGTGATGGCTGTGACGCATGTGTAAATACCTGCCCACATAATGCGATCAGGCTTATCACCGAAAGTGAGAATAAATTTTATAAAATCCGGCCTGAAGCCTGTACTGAATGTGGGATTTGTCGGGATGTATGTGAGAGAGAGGCGATCACTATCATGAAGTGGACAAATCTGCCACAACAGACACTGGCTCTGAATACCTTTACATGTTTGAGCTGTGGCAACCCGGCACACTCACCGTCAGATAATCACCAATCACTATGCAGAATTTGTGTTCAAGTCAATCATCAGAGTAACCTTTATCAGGTAATGGATTAACAGTCCGAAGAGTTGTTGGGTTCATGTGAAGGGGACCTAGGGTCTGTTAACACTAATCCAATAAGCCCTAGATTAGATAAATATAACAAGTTCATAACATTTCTCCTACGCTACAGACTTATCTGCTTTCCTATGCTCTACTTCAATTCAAGGTTCAGAAGATCGGAAACATAAGACTATGATTAACTTGCGTAAATCTGCTTGTTTTGTCCTCTACTTTGAACTTTCCATTCTCGTAATGGTGGCGATCTTTGCTACCAGCTGCTCATCTGAATCTCCGGAACCTGAACAACGAATCGTTAATCAGAGTAAACCCGTCAACAAGCAAATCGATTTTGCTCCCAGCTTACCATGGTTAAATGTTGAACGCCCGCTGACCACTGACGACATGTTGGGCAAAGTTGTTATCCTGGATTTCTGGACATATGGCTGTATCAACTGTATCCATGTACTGGCGGACCTAAAAAAACTGGAAGAGAAGTATGGCCATCAATTACTGGTCATCGGTGTTCATACCCCAAAATTCGATAATGAGAAAAACCTGCAAACCTTGAGAAAAATCGTGATCCGATACGGCGTCGACCACCCTGTAATCAATGACGTAAATGGTTTACTCGCCAGCTACTATGGAATGCGGGCCTGGCCCACTCGAGTACTAATCGACCCCAAGGGTGAGGTTCTCGGAAAAGTGGTCGGAGAAGGTCGGTATAGTCAGATCGATGATAAGATATCCGAGCTTCTAGCTCAGCACGAGGCAGACCTTAATCCTTCACCCATACCTGTAAAACTGGAGCGCGAAGAAGATGACACAACACTCCTGTCAGCACCGGGAAAAGTCGCTGTAAACAGTAACTCTATTGCGATTAGCGACTCCCTCAATAATCGGATTATTGTTACCAATCACAGTGGCAAGATTAAACATATCGTTGGTTCGGGCACTCCCGGCAAACAAGATGGCAGCTTCACCGATGCCAGTTTCAGCTCACCACAAGGGCTGCTATTCAACAACAATCATATCTATGTAGCGGATACTGGCAACCATCTGCTTAGATTAATAGACCTCGATAATGACAGCGTTACTACCATAGCTGGAAACGGCTCTTTAGAGCGGAAACAGCGTGGTCAATTCCAGGCCAAGTCAATCGGTATGGCCTCACCTTGGGCACTCGCTTTATTGGATGACAGGTTATTTATCGCTATGGCTGGTAGCCATCAGATTTGGGTCTACAGCATCAGCAGAAAGCAGCTCAGTCGTTTCGCCGGATCAGGGCGGGAGGGCATCCTGGACGGTGATGTAGAGCAGGCAACCTTCAGTCAACCGAGCGGGTTGAACATTGACAATGACTGGTTGTATATTGCTGATTCCGAAGCTTCAGCAGTACGACGGGTTGACCTGAAAAATAATCTGGTAGAAACACTGTTGGGTACAGGATTATTCGATTTTGGAGACAGAGATGGTGATCTCCAGAGTGCTAAGTTACAACATGTACTCGGTATATCAGTGAAAGACCAAACCTCGATTTACCTCGCTGACACTTACAATCATAAACTCAAAAGGATCGACCTTGAGTCATCCTCAGTGGAATCGCTGATTGGTGATGGCAAACCAGGATTTCTTAGTACTGTAGATGGTCAGTTGCAACTAAACGAACCGGGAGGGTTGGCACTTTATGAGGACAGACTCTATATCACAGATACCAATAACGATCGTATTGTTGTATACGACATAGACAGTGGAGAACCGAGGCTGCTGAATATTCAACCTATTCAGTAATTATGACTTCACACAAATCTGAATATATCTAAGATATGAAGCCTAGCAATTCTAGATAGAACCATACAATGGCGCATTTTAAACAGCCTGTTTCACCTGAGAATATGAGTACTGAAACCGACACTCCTTGACATTACCTTCACGACCAATCCTATTAGGGCCTGTTAATACCAACTAAAATTAACCTGATTTAATAGTCAAAGATATGCCTGATAATTTGTCAGTTGGTTAGCTTTGAACATCTATTGCATTATCACTTGATCCCGACCATTTTGTTTTGCTTGATAGAGATAGGTATCTGCTCTCTGTATTGCTTTTTCAAACGATTCCTCGCCGGGCATGAATACCGCAATACCAATACTTATTGTCATGTTGAAGCTATTCTTGGCAACAACGAATTGATAGTCGGAAACCACATCACGTATACGTTCAGCATAACTTAAGATTGCATCCTCGTTATCAAACTGCCCCACGACGACGAACTCTTCACCACCATAGCGGATCAGTAGATCACTGGGTCTTGAGCGTTGTCTAAGTAAACCAGCCATCGTGGTAAGCACTTCATCTCCAGCCGCATGTCCATGAGTATCGTTAACCTTTTTAAAATGATCGATATCCATAAACAGAATTGCCATCAAACTGCTGGATTCTCTTCGCTGAAGCTTAATAAGGGATGGAATACTCTCAATCAAGTAGCGCCTTCTGTAAAGACCGGTAAGAGAGTCCCTGACTGCCAGCTGACTCAATCTATCGATCAATTGAGAGCCGAAGAAGACTGAAAATCCGATGAAGATCAGCAGCAGTATGGTCGCCAGGGTTGATCCTCTGATAATGATATCCTCTGTCTCCTGTGCGATATCATCAAGATACTTACCTATTCCCAACACCCAATCCCAGGGTTCAAAATAGTCAACATAGGAAACCTTATGGTACTCCATACTGTTATGTGGCTTTTTCCAGTAGTACTCTACCCAGCCACCACCTCGCTTGGCGACATCGATGAACTCTTCAAAAATCCGTTTGCCTTTGATATCAGTCCAGTCCATTTGATTGATACCTACCCGCTCCGGAGTGTGAGGCTGCATATAGAGGGTTCCGTTACCCAGGTTAATCCAGTAGTAACCATTTTTCTTATAAGTAGCATTCTCCAGTGCATTGGCTGCGAGTCTTTTTGCCTCAGACATTGACAGCTCCCCGGCCACTTCCAGCTTATAGAAATAACGTATCACACCCATGCCGATTTGTGATACTTCACGGGCATCGTCTTTGTGCTTTTGTAGAAGACTATCTGACAGATTCCCATAGAAATAAGAGAGCAACAGAAGCATACCAAAAAGAAACAGAGCTGAGAGCAGAACAAATTGATTGAGGATTGCGGTTCTTTCTTGGGGCTGCATGATACAGATAAATCAATAGATCTGGTTTCGCTTAGAAGACCTCTGATCTTCCACTGGCGGAATTTTCATAAATCCAGTATATGACATAATTTCACCAGAGAAACCTACGATCGCAGAGTGATAATTGGAATTTCCGGTTTAATTGATCTGTCTCATACCACTTTTGATTTAATTGTCATAATTCATTACAAACTGACATGTGACAATGCAATTCTTGTGGCCTGCCACACATTACCGTAGACAACACACATACCATCTAATCGTAACTTAATGCAGACAACCTCATGTTGTGTTGCTAAGTGCCTGAATATAATTTTATCTTATACCCAAGCTCATCGAATTGGGGCCTGTTAACACTAATCCAATAGGCCTTAGTAAAATTAACAGTATAGTCAATCATGGAAAACCTCTTACGAACCAGCATCAATAAATAAAGTTTTTTATGGTGATCAGGACTACTAATTAAGGAAAACCATAATTTACCTTTGGTAGACATGCTCTATGATCGTCTCAATATTTAATTAACTCGATCAGGATTTTCGAGCCATTTTATCGACCCGGGGGCTTGGTTAAGGGTCTTTCTACCCTGAGGTGCATCGGTGAGTGTCAAGATATCGATAAAACAGCTGAGCTTTCTACTCATGCTTAGCTTTTCACTTTCAAGTTATGGACTTGAGCTAAAATGGGCTGGATGTGGCATTACCAAAAAGGCTTTCATGGCCGAACTGGCTTCTGCTTATGAGCGAAAAACCGGCGTCAAGATAGAGTTGGAAGGCGGTGGGGCCACCAAGGGGATTCAGAAAGTCATTTCAAAGTCCGTCGATGTAGGCGGATCATGCCGCTTCCGTGTGACTGATGACGATGCATCCCGTGCCTCGATCAAGTTCAACCCAGTGGCCTGGGATGCCTTGACAGTTGTAGTCAACCAAGCCAATCAGATCGATTCCATCTCCCTGGAATCACTGCGTGACATCTATACCGGTAAAATCACCAACTGGTCTCAATTGGGCGGTTCTGACCAACCGCTGGATCTCTATGTGCGTGAAGGAAAGATATCCGGTGTCGGGCACACGATTCGACAGTTATTGTTCAACGATCCACAAATGAGCTTTGAGGGCCGTGCGTTTTTCCCCTCTTCAGGGCCACTGGAAAAAGCGATAGAGAAAAATCCCAATGCAATCGGTATGACCGGAATCAGCAGTGCTCGTAAGCGTAACTTCAAAATCCTCAAACTGGATGGTAAAGAACCCAGTTTTGAGAATATCAAAAATGGCTCCTATACCCTGTATCGCCCCCTCTATATCATAAGCAACAGAGAGAGCGCCAACTACGCCGAGGTCAAACGCTTTCTTAGTTTTACACACAGCCGGGAAGGTCGAGATATTATGCGTGATAATGGTGTTGTACCCTATCTCGAAGCGGTCTGGTTAAGCAGTAATCTACAGCGTCAATGGTCTGACTCAAGGAAGATTAGAAATTGAGTTGAGCCAATCGGTAGTGAGATTTTCTCCTGCCACACCACTCATTTCTGAACAAAAGCCTGACAGTTCCCTTTTATCTACCAATATAATGAGTAGATTCATTACCTTAGAGTTGATTTAAACGCCCCCTCCTCTGCATATAAGAAGCTGTAATATCAAACCAAGGTCTGTTGACCCTCTATTTATAACGTTATTTAAATATGGTTAATCGTCTGCAACTCCAAAAGTGAATTTTTGTACCTCTTTTTTAGTCAAAACAATAGACAAACTTATGCAGGGAGTATTTGAAAAAAACTAAAACAACATGGATCTAAGTTGAGAAATACTATCCTGGTTTATACGACAGCGTAAACACACAGGCCTGAACCAATACAATTTCACAATCAGTGAATACAGACAGATGATCATCTATGGACCATGTCAGGGTGAATATCATGAAGCGAAGAGAACTCTTAAAGTCAGGGATCATGCTAAGTTTAAACACCTTTGCCCTATCTGGTTTCGGATTCTACTCATCCAAAATCAGTGCGAGCTGGCCAAATTATATCTTCCATACAGACACGATTGATCGTGCAATTAAAGAGATTACCGGGCAACCCTTACACAAGTTACAAACCAGTGATCGAGTGAAACTCAAAGTGGATAAAATCGTTGAGGATGGAAGTACCGTTCCGGTCACAATTACTAGTGAACTTGAAGCAACAAAGACAATCACTGTTTTATCTGACAAAAACCCCAATCCAGTCATTGCCAGATATCAAATGACATCGAATATTGCTCCAACAATCAGTACAAGAATCAAGATGGGGGGATCCGGGTCCGTCATAGCAGTAGTCGAGACTGACAACGGCTATTTCAGCGCGAGCAAAAAGATCAAAGTAACCGCAGGAGGATGTGCCTGAGTCTCCCACAATTGGATTTGAGGTTATTGTTATGTCCACACAAAAGCATAAGCTTCTGGCGAGAAAAAAAACGGGTTATGTACAAGTACGCATGCTCCTCAGACACCCTATGGAAACAGGCAATCGTAGAGACAAAGTAACCGGAGTGAAAATTCCACGTTTTTTTATCAGAGAGGTGACATGTGAACATAGAGGAGTTGTCGTACTTTCATGTCATTGGGGTTGGGGAGTATCGAGAAATCCCTATCTATCATTCAGACTGCTTTCAGGAGAGGCAGGAGAAGTGATAACTATCACCTGGGCAGACAACTTGGGCAAGTCAAACAGGATAACTACGACGATTAAATAAAATATTATGGATGAATTATCCAAAGCATGGCTAATCGGCGGAGGGTTGGTCATAGGCACATTCTTCGGTCTTTTGGCACAAAGATCAGGATTTTGTGCAGTCTCTGCGATCAGTAACTCTAAATTGATGGGGGACTACCGGCATTTGGATGGCTACATTGCCGCTATCATTGTTGCACTATCCGGAACGCTTATTCTCGAATTGATCGGTTTGGTCGATATTGGCACATCTCCCTACAGACGTCCGACCTTTAACTGGGCTGGTGCACTGTTTGGCGGACTCATATTCGGTATCGGTGCTATGTTGTCCGGTGGATGCGCGTCAAGAACTTTGGTTCGGTCTGCAGAAGGCAATATCGGTGCAATTGTCACCCTATTGGCATTCGCACTCTCCGGTATGGCCACATTGATTGGTATATTGGACCCAGCCAGGGCGTGGGTTGCCTCATCAGCCATTGATCTTGAACCAGGTGATGCCTCACTCTCCAAATTGATAGGCCAACCTCACTATCTGCTGCCAGTTATGGTAGTAGTGACAGGCATAATCTTTCTTTACATTCACTTAAGAGAACAAAACAACTGGTCCTATATCTTTTATGGTAGCGGTATCGGCCTATGTGTCGTTATCAGTTGGTGGATAACCGGCGTACTGGGCCAGGATGATTTTTTTGAATTGCCTCCCACCTCCATCGCGGTCGCTGGCCCCCTTTCTCGTGGTGCGGTTTATTTATCGACAGGTGAGGTTACAGGCAACCATTTCGCCTTTTATCTACTACCGGGAATGATCTTAGGCGCTTTCGTCAGCGCACTCATATCCGGCAGATTTCATTGGGTACCCCCTGCAGGTTCAATGGTAGGCAGCTATCTGTTGGGCGGCATCCTGATGGGTGTTGGGGCGGTATTTGCCGGTGGCTGTAATATTGGACAGGGACTCTCCGGCCTCTCCACGTTTTCGATCACATCACTCATAGCGGTTGGCGCTATTTTGTCCGGAATGTCATTGACGTTGACATGGATAAATAAAAGAACCAAATAGACCGGATGGGAGTTCACAGCCTATTTTTCGCTACAGAGATTGAGTCTGTCTATTCCAAAGGTGATATTAACCTACCATTTTTATCAACTATTATTGGAGGATACAGACGACAATCATGTTCGGTTCATATGGCACAGCATCAGCCGGGATTGATGGGTTGAGCAGCCAGGAACAGGAGGCATTTTGATGAAGTCTCACCCGACACCTATGCTCGATCAGCTGGAAAGTGGCGAATGGCCTAGCTTTGTCACAGGCATCAAAAGACTGCGTGACACTCATCCCGATCGCCGTATTAGAGAAACAACCAATGACCTGCTGGGTCAATTGGAGCACTCCTATGAGACCCGAAAGGGGTACTGGAAAGGGGGTACGGTCAGTGTTTTTGGTTATGGGGGCGGGATCATTCCCCGCTTCTCAAGCGTTGGCGATCTGTTTCCACAATCGAAGGAGTTTCATACACTGCGCGTGCAACCCCCTGCGGGAAACTACTACACCACAGATATCCTGCGGCAGCTGGCAAACAGCTGGGAGAAGTGGGGCTCCGGCCTGGTCACCTTTCACGGTCAGACGGGCAACATCATGTTCATCGGAGCGAACACAAAAAACACCCAACACTTCTTCAATGAGATCAATGAATACGGTTTTGACTTAGGCGGCGCCGGACCCTGTGTGCGTACTGCTCAGTCCTGTGTGGGATCCGGTCGTTGTGAGCAATCCTGTACCAACGAACATGAGATCCATCGTCGCCTGGTCAACAACTTCCTCGACGAGATGCACCGGCCGGCGCTACCGTATAAATTCAAGTTCAAGGTTTCCGGCTGCCCAAACGACTGTATGAATGCCATCGAGCGTGCCGATTTTGCAGTAATCGGTACCTGGCGAGACGATATGCAGGTGGATCAGACCGAAGTGAAACAGTATCTCTCTGATAAAGGTCGACAATACATCATCGACCACGTCATCAGCCGCTGCCCCACCCACGCACTCTCACTGACCGATGAGGATAGGCTGGAGGTGGAGAATGCCGACTGTGTTCGCTGTATGCACTGTCTCAATGTGATGCCCAAGGCGCTCTCCCCCGGTAAGGATAGAGGTGTCAGCCTGCTGATCGGTGGTAAACGAACCCTGAAGATCGGGGATCGTTTCGGCACCATGATGATTCCGTTCATGAAGCTGGAGAATGAGGCGGATTATGAAAAACTGGTGGCGCTGGCAGAGGAGACCATCGATTTCTTTGCTGAAAATGCCCTCGAGCATGAGCGCATCGGAGAGATGATCGAACGTATCGGTCTGGTGAACTTCATCGAAGCACTGAATATTGATGTGGATCCCAATATGATCGTGCACCCACGGGAGAACTCCTATGTGCGCACCGATCAGTGGGAGGAAGAGGCCCAGAAGTGGTTTGAACACCATCCCCATGACGACCCGTCAGCGGATGTTGCTTGAGGAGAGACCTGATGGCGAATGCAGAGCGTAGAGTCCCGATTGAAAGCGGCTGTCCCGACGGTATTCAGTATATGCATCCTGTGATGCGCGAAAATTTTGGTCACTGGCGATACCACGAAGATCCCAGGCCGGGGGTCCTTCGTCATGTGGCTGACAGTGGCGATGATATCTGGACCGTGAGAGCGGGTACCCAACGTATTCTGGATCTCTTTACATTGCGTAAACTGTGTGAAATCGGTGATCAGTTCGCGGATGGTTACGTACGTTTCACAATACGCAGCAATATCGAGTTTATGCTCTCCGACGGTGATCGTGTGGCCGCATTGGTCGAAGCCTTGGAGTCGAACGGATTTTTGGTTGGTGGTACGCGAAATTCTGTCGCCGCCATTTCCCATACCCAGGGTTGGCTGCACTGCGATATACCCGCCACGGATGCCTCAGGTGTGGTCAAATCGATGATGGACCAATTGGTGGATGAATTTCGCCAATGGAACATGCCCAACCGGGTGCACATCACCACCTCCTGCTGCCAAATCAACTGCGGCGGCCAAGGGGATATCGCGATCAATATTCAACACACCAAACCCCCAAAAATCGACCATACCCAGGTGGCAAACGTTTGTGAGCGGCCATCAGTGGTGGCGCGCTGCCCGGTAGCGGCGATACGACCTGCGATGGTCAATGGCAAACCCTCCCTGGAGGTCGATGAGAGGAAATGTGTCTGTTGCGGCGCCTGCTATCCACCCTGCCCGCCGATGCAGATCAACGATCCGGAACACTCAAAGCTGGCGGTATGGGTTGGCGGCAATCACTCGAATGCCCGGACTCGGCCCACATTCCAAAAACTGGTGGCGGCCGGTATCCCCAACAATCCACCACGCTGGCCGGAGGCTACAGCCATTGTCAAACGGATTCTCAAGGCTTATCAGACCCATGCCAAAGACTGGGAGCGGATCAATGATTGGGTGGAGCGTATCGGTTGGCCCCGATTCTTCGAATTGACCGGGCTGCCATTCACCAAATTCCATATCGATAACTGGAGAGGGCAACAAAAGAGTCTGAATGCTTCCACACATCTTAGGTTCTGAACGTAAGACTTAGGGCCTGTTAACAGGCCCTAGGGAGTTATACCGTTTCAAATCCCAGGCATCAGCCCTCAAAATTGTGAAGCCCCTATCAGAATTAAACGCCCATCATATATAATTAGTTTATTAGTATATTATTATATGCTATAGTCTGCTCATATTTAAGCTATATAGGTAAAACAGGATGAATAAACTGCTGATTGCTACTCTACTTCTTGCAACAACCGGTCTGGTCTCTGCCAGCACAAGCGAAACCCTTCAACCCAAGGCTCCTACCGGCTTCGACGCATTTTACAGCATCGAAGATTACAATGACGCCTTCTATGGGGATGTATACAAGCAGAAGACCGCTGACCAGACTCCTGTTGTCCGCTTCGGTAAGTAATCGTCGCACTTTTCATACGACAAACGCCGGGCCCTATGGGTCCGGTGTTTTATTATCTCTATCCTTTCTATTCCACCAGATCCCGTTAAGCATACCAGGTTGCATAGCTAGCGACCGAAAAAAAGAATGGCCAAAATGACGAGTGTTGAAGTTTCAGAAGTAGAATAAATGCAACAGATGGCGACAAGACAGGTCGGAAATAACCGCCTGTTCAGGTTCACTCGGCTTAGGGCCTGTTAACACTCAATCTTAATCGATATCGAACTGGATCATTTTTGTTAAATGCATGCCAAGTATTACAACAGGGCATGGTAGTCAACGGGACTGGTCCATTTGAACTTGCCAGTAACATCCATGCTACCGATACATCTGTCCATAGCTCGATGGCCGCGACTAGGTTTGCAGACCCTCATATACGATATGGACATGTTTACTAGTTGAATTCGATGGAAGAAAACGCAACAGCTCACATCGACATTAACGGTTGAAGCCACCAAATCAGTCTTCCCCAGGGACAACCTGTTGAGTTTAATGCCGGTGCCGATCAGGGCGTTTCCACTGTAATTTCGAGTGGTCTGACCATCCTGGTTGCTCATCGCGGTCATCCGGAATGTGCCTCGTGGTCTGCAGATGCCTCTCCCATGCCTACAGTTGCTACAGAACTTTGGGGGATTCGCACAATCAGTGCGTATGTAGGTGCGATGAAAGTAACACCCATCTGGCTGCCTATGCGAGTGACGGCTCAAGTATCAGTATGATATTAAATTCTGGAGACAGGAGATGGCTTGGGGGTAGGAGCTTCCAATTTAACGATACAAAGCTGGGTGGAGATTCAGCGATATACTTTACTGCAGACAAACCATCAGTGCCGTGCAATTTGCTGCCAACGACGGTGCCGCTCAAACAGCCTTTTATCCGACCTCACTACTCAACAAACGGGCTGGTATACCACGGGACACCCATCCTTTAGGTGTCTTATTTGTTTTCTTATTTTAGTTGTTTATTTGGGAGGCTCAGACAGATTGGTCTTCAGTCTGATTTTGCTTCGATCTGAATAGGCGTTTGTATAATTTGCGCAAGATCCTGAAAGACTTCTCGTGTATTGCAAGTAGACGATTGTTGTAAAAATAGACAACCTCAACGTCTTTATAGATTTTCGTATATTTAGTTTTGTAGCTGTTGAAATCGCTGTCCGGTAAAAAGTCGTACTCTGTAAACTCGGAATCGATGGCATCTTCGATGCAGTAGGCATGCATGATATATCCGAGGGCAACGTTCCGGTTCGCTTCCGAAATTCCGGATTGATAGTAGTAGATCTTACCTTCGTATTTGATTAAATAGATAGCCGCCAGACTCTCACCGTCATTCTCGATAAAGCTTAGATCCAGGTGATCATTATCGAGCATCGTGCGGGTCATAATCTTGTGAAAATCATGAAAATTTCTGTCTGAAAATGAGCCTACGACACCCCTTGAGCCCCACCAGGACTGGTGTAGATTGACCAGTGTCGCGTAATCAGAACTCAACCCGTTATGATCTGCTGTTTTTCTGAAACTGATGTTTTTGAAATTTCTTTCAAACTTGCGTTGCTCGCGCCTGATTTTATAGCGCATTGACGCGGAAATGCTCTGCATATAAGCATCCCAGTTATCGGGAAGATTGATGTAAGGGCTGAATAGTACTTGTTTAGTATATCTTTCTAATCCTCTGTCATTGAAAGTATTTAGTAAATATTCGATGCTGGCCGAGTTGACGTCGACTCGTGAAAAATAGAACTTGTCACAATCAATGCGGTTAACTACTTGCTCTAAAACCAAGCCAAACAGTTTATCCTTATCCAAATTGTCTGTTCGATAGATTAAGTCTGAGTAGACAGAACAGACATCACCCTGACTGGTATCCTGTGTGCCGAGGAACATGAGTACTTTGAAGGGGTAAAACTTGAATAAATATTTTTTACGGGTGAAAAAAGGAGCTATACATACGATAGTGTCGTTATCCCTGACTACAATGATATTTAACTCGTCGGATGATTGAGCGTAGATATCCCACCAGTTGGATATCCATTCCCAACGCATGAAGTATGTATCTGTAGGGGAATCTGAAAGCAGCTCATTCCAAATACATTCCAGTTGCTTAAAGTCGTTATAGGTTTTAATTACTTCAACTGAGTAATTTGATGGGGATTTGTTGACCTCTTCATCATCAGACTTGTTGGTTGAGGATATCGGCGGAGGGTTGTATAGCATAGGGCTCTATTATGATTGCTTGTTTAGTATTGAGATAAGGGTCAGCACAAATCCGTGTAGCTGTATCTATCTCTCAAGGCTTAAGCCATTAGAATGAAATATCCAATCGCCAATAAACCCCATACACCTTAGATAGCCGAAATATGATCTGTAACTGCCTGTACAACGTGATATTGTAGTACAAGAAGCCTAATTGTTTCATCATAGTAATATAATTCTTCTGTCACAAAAATAACAGTACAAACAGTGACCTAAGCATCAGCATTTCGGTAATGTGCACTTTAAATTGGGAATTATCTTCCCATATTCCGAATTGTAAGTATTGATACAAGATGTGTTGTGGCTGCTGACCCGGGTTTATTGACGGATAGATTGAACCGGGCGGCTAGGAGCATCAGCAAAGGTTTCGAGTCTGCACTTTTTAAAGCTGGTAATAAGGTAAATCCTGGTTCTGTTGGAAGTCCCCCTACTACCTATGTGTCTCCCGCTGCATCCGGCGTGCTTTTCTCTTTGGTTTCGATACGCTTTCTGGCAAAAGCTATGAACATCAACGGTAGCGGATCGTTGATCGCATGAAACTATTGGCGGAGCTTTTCGCCATTGATATCTGTGCACGCCGTGATATCCAATCCCGACCACACTATCCTTCATGTTGATACGCAGACTGCTCACGATTGGACTGAGCAAGAGCTCGAGGCCTTAGTTCAAATCTACAGAGTTAATTAGAAATTCCGTCTATTCTATGATCTTGGAGTAGGCCAACTCACCATAAAATATTTTTTCAAATTTCTGCTCATGTTGAAAACTGATATTTAATAAAGCCTACTCCACTCTGTCTGCCTACAGCCACATTACTCACCAAGTGGCACAACTAGAACAGGTATCCTACATCGGCGAACTATGCGCCGAGTGGTATCGCCAATCACGGCATCCTTCACCGATACTCGGTTCCCATGTTTGCTAACCACCAGTAAATCGTATGCCCCTGTATGGGCCTCCTCAAGGATTTTTTCCAGTGCCCCACCTACTTCGACCTTCACTTCATAGCTCAACACAGGCTGTTCAGGTTGATTAGAGATGCACTCCTCGCAAAACTGCTCAACATTCTTGATGGCAACATCGTCTCTTTTCCGTGTGACCAGTATCTTTCTGGCTTCATCCAGGCTTCTGCTCACCAGTTCCTTCCACAGGTCATCGCCCATATAACTCGCTAAACTTTGCAGGTCGCGGTCATCCACCACGTGAAAAACAGTCAGTCCGGAATCATTGTAACGGGCAATGGTTGCCGCATGCAGAAATCCCTGCCGTCCAGACTCGGACAAGTCGGTAACATAGAGGATTTTTTTATATTCGATCTGTTTTAAAAGGTTTGATTTCGACATGATTTCATCCTCAGATGGTGGCCGGCTTACTGCGCTTGAGCCAGATTCCGCTTAGAAACCAGCTATACGCCCAGGTACCAAAAAACACCAGTACAAAGGTCACCGCGATATCTGTTGCACTTCCATCCAGGGAGAACGCAGGCACGTATCCGAAAATAAACGGCGCCAGATAAAGGAACTTGGCGAACTTGAATGCGATCCATGCAGTTGCCCACATATTCGCCTTGGCGATTGTCGCACCGGCAAAGGCTGCAATGCAGACCGGAGGTGTGATATTTGAGTCCTGCGACAGCCAGTAAACAATCATATGGGCAGCAAGGGGGTTAATTCCCAGTTCAGTTAACGCCGGCACCGCAACCACCGCAGTGATCAGATAAGCAGCGGTGACAGGCACCCCCATACCGAGAATCAACGAAGCCAGGGCAATAAACAATATCGTGAGCCACAGCTTTCCGTCTGCGAGTTCGATAACGATATCTGCAAAGGTCAATATCAGGCCGCTATAGGTCAGTACACCAATGATGATGCCGATCACGCCAACCGTTGCACCAATTTTTAGGCTGGACTCTGCGCCGGCTCGGGAGGCATGCACGAATCCTTTAAGATCAATACGGGTTTTTTTGCGAAACCAGCTGACAACAATACAGGTAACAATGCCGAGAATTGCCGAGTAGCCCGGTGAATAGCCTGCCAGCATGAAAATGGTAATCATGACCAGCGGTAGCACATAGAACCACTCCTTTTTCAGGATATCCATTGCTTTTTCCTTACTGGGCTCACCGACAATGTTTTCTTTTTTAGCCTCGTAATGCACCATCATAAAAACGCTAAAGAAATACATCAGCGCAGGGAATATCGCCACCAGCATGATCTGCGAATAGGGCAAACCGGTCAGTTCCGCCATGATGAACCCGCCCGCACCCATAATCGGTGGCATGAACATTCCACCCAGGGATGCAGCCGGTTCTATGCCACCTGCCACATGTGGGCGAAACCCTGCTTTTTTCATCATCGGAATGGTAAATGCACCGGTGGAAACTGTATTGGCAATGGCACTACCCGAAATCGATCCGAACAAACCGGATGCAATCACCGATACCTTGCCAGGGCCACCAATCTTGTGACCTACCGCTGCCAGCGGGAAGTCAATAAAAAATCTCTGCGCACCACTTTTCTCCAGGAATGCGCCAAAAATCACAAACAGGATGATATAGGTCGCCAGCACGTTGGCCATGATGCCGAAGACACCATCGCTCTTGTAGAAAATGCTGACACAGAGCAGTGGAAAGGTGTCTCCCGCATGCTGAATCACTTCCGGTATCCATTCGGAATCGCCATAGACCCCGAACAGCAACATAATGGTACCTATTACCACAAACACCGTGCCTACCACACGACGGGCAACTTCGATACCAACCAGCACACCCGCTACTGCAATCCATGTATCCAGTTCGTTCTCTGCACCAGCACGATAGTTGATGGCCTCAAAATTCAGTATCCAATAGCCTAGTGTAACTATGGCTACCACCATCAGTAAGTAGTCCCAAATGCGCCCATAGATACCGCCCCAATTGGAGCGGTAAAGCAGAAAAACCAGGATGTAGGTGATAATAACGTAAACACCACGATGAAACTGTGTGGCTGCTGGCTCCAGTACTGCGGAATAGGAATAAAACAGCACCAGACCGATGGCCATGGCATCGAATGCCCATTGCTCAAACTTGTTCAGTTTACTAAACAGCATGCCCCACCCTCATTCTTTGTGATTATTTTGTTTTGAAACCTGCCCCTGTTAAAAAAGGGCGGGAGTAATTCCCGCCCTTTGGCTAGGTCGAGTATGGCTTACATCATGCCTTTTTCTTTCCAGAACTTGATCGCACCCGGATGCCAAGGAGTCACCACACCCTGAGTACCTGTCTCCAGACTCATGTTTTTGAAGGTTTTTTTCTGCTGCTTCATGTGCGCCAGACCTTCATCAGTATAGATGGCCGAAAGCATCTTATAAACCGTATCTTCTGAAACGTCTTTGTTCGCCACCCACAGTGCAGAGTCCTGGAATGATGGGGAGTCGTAATCAACGCCACGATAAGTACCGGCAGGCACTGAGAGTTGGGAGAAGTAGGGGTACTGGTCAAAGAAACCACTCTCCTTGGCATCCTTACCCAGGTCGATCAACTCAATGTCATTGGTCTGCGCCGCCATGATCACAGCACCACTTGGGAATGCGGTAAACAGCCAGAACGCATCCAGCTGGTTGTTACCGAATGCCGATGCGGCATCGTTGTAACCCATTGCATTACGCTCAACCTTATCCCAAACACCCATATGGGTGAAGAACAGCTCACAGTTGGCGAAAGCACCAGAACCTGCATTACCGACACCGACCTTCTTTCCAGCCAGGTCCTTGGTACTCTTGATACCGGAGCCCTTGCGAACAACCAACTGTGCAGGTGCACCATACAACCAGGCTACCGCCATGACATTTTCGTACTTCTTGGTATCGTTCTTCATCTGGCCGTTACGCCCCAGATAGACATGACCGGAATAGACCGTTCCCATCTGCGCTTTGCCGGAATTCACCTTACGCAGGTTTTCCACTGAACCGGCAGATGACTGAGCGCGAACACGAAAATCCTTCGAACTCTTGATAGGCTTGTAGACCTGAATAGCGTTGGCCACAACCTGGAAGGTACCGCCTGCCGGGCCGCCACTGAAGACGACGCGCTCTTTGGCCGCCTGCGCTGACATCGGTATTGATAAAGCAGCTGTCAGTAAGGCTACACTACTGGTTAAAAAGACTCTTCTTTTCATTGATCCACCTATTTATTTTCTATAGATTGAGAAATTGACTCGATAAACTCGAGCAATGAAGAAAGGATAGCCGCAAATGTCACGCCAGTTCATGATACAAACATCATAATTTTGTAAGTCACTGATTTAATTGAGAAAAAAAATATCGAAAAAATACAGGTTTTCAAACAGATTGGCGGAATTCCACCCATCTGCAGCACAATCCCTGGCGGGAACCCGAAAAAAGCGTTACCTAGCATGATAACCGGTATCGTTGGTTAACCAGACCGTTTTTATGCATCTTGTCATACAGCGTCTTTCTTGGTAACTAGAGCAACACCATCCGGCCCTTAACCACGCCACCCGATTATGATAGCGCTTGTTCAGTCAAGGCAGGTTCAAACGCTTTGACGTTCAGGATTTAGGAATGGATGTCTTGCTTTAATGTTTTATCGCACCCCCTGCTGAACATTATAGTGATTGTGTGAACCCAAAAACAATCCAGTCACAGAACCCTGTTGATGATCAGTCGATTAACTGCTGTGCAAGGAGTTGTACCGGGTGCATCACCTGGCCTTTAAAACCGGCATCGCGAGCCCCGCTCGCAAGGTGCAGTGCGCAAGTGAGGTTGGTTGTAACCAGTATATCCGCGCCACCCAATGTCAGAGCGGCGACCTTCTCATCTCTCATGGGATTGGCCAGTTCAGGCTGAGTAACCATCTTTGTGCCCCCGGCACCGCAACAGATCTGATTGTCGGTAAGGGATGTGATCTTAAGACCGGGGATCTTTGCCAATAATCGATAAGCCAGAGTTTGGTTTTTTAGGGCGTTGCGTTGACTGCAAGGTTCATGCACGACAACCTGCGTCTGCAGTGGATTGAATTGTAGTTCATGGAAAAGATCACTCTGATCTAAATAGTCCAGAACATCGAGGAATGATGGTATTTCATCCGGAATTTTTTCCCAACACCCCATGAGTGCGGGATAATCATTCAGAAAGGCACCACAACCGCTTGAGTTGTAGATGACAGTACTGGAGTTGGTAAAGGCGGTCAGATTCTGTTCCAAACAGACTTTTGCCTGACTCATCTCTCCATTATGGGCATAGGCAGCACCACAACAAGTCTGATTTTCAACCACAGTCACGTCACAGCCAATCCGGGACAGTAATGTAGTGGTCGCATTGTGAGTGCGTGTATCGAATAGACTGGCTATACAACCGGTGAACAGGATTACTTCCCTCAAGGGCGGATCCACCCGAGTTTGTGCAAAACCGACAATCGGCTGTGGGTCGTGAGGCGTCGGGAGTAACACCAATAATGGCTGAATGCTTTTCAGAAACGGTAGCTTCGCCAACAGCGCAAAGAGTCGTGGTAATCCACTGCGTTGATAGATGCGGATCGAATGATTCAATCGTCGCCGGGTTGTCTCGCCTCCCATGGCCAATGCAAGTATCCATGAAACCAGCAAGCTCTTGCTAGGCTTGAAATGATCACCCTCAAGCGCCTGCCGGTAGAGCTCAGCAAAAGCCATTTTTGACGGGCATAAGGTTTCACAGGCTTGACACAGCGTACAGGAAGCCAAAGCGGCCTGCTCATTCATATCAAGTGCCTCGCCTTTTCGTACTGCTTTCTCCAACAAGCGGATTCGGCCACGAGGGCCATAGTTTTCTTCTGGCCTGATGCGATATGTTGGGCAACTGCCAACGCAGACGCCGCAACTTAAGCACTCTTGAGTATCAGGGATATAAGGGCCGAGAGATTGGTTATTATCGAGCGATAAACCGTCAAAACCATAATCGGTCGAAAAAGATTCGAATCTAAAATCATTCAAATGACTGCACCTCAAGTAATCTCATAGACGACATAAAGCAAGAACCACACCATCAACTTAATCTATTGTTTTTATTTTATTTTTTTATTTAGATAGCACGTGATTCCGATGAGTTACAACAGCTTGAGTAGCACGATGTGTCGTAATTCAGACAACGCCTCAATGTCGGATTTAAGGTGAGTGCCGTTAATTTTGAGTGATCTGATCAACCGCTGCATGTGCAGAAGTGGTGGTGAGATGGTTTGCCGTCTTCCGTCAGTATCAGTTAAAACACTACTCCGAAAACCGTGGTGCCGTAAGGCAAAGAAGAATGGCGTTTGGGATACCCGTAGGCCTGTTAACGGCTTTTTTAGTATGTCATGTTTTTATTCTGTCCGGGGTCGTCTCACGTGTAGATTCAGAATCTCGCTTTTCGCTCCGGTGAACTCCTCGGCGTACTGGTATACAAAAAAAGCCCCGTGATAACCACGGGGCTAAGGGCAACTATGTTAGCGCCATATACCAAGGAAAGTGAATATCAGGAACCGCCGGGCGCATAGACCAGTTGATCGGTATTGCGAACCAGTAATTCGCGGGCTCTGAGGCGCAAGAAGCGCCGTGCGGCTGCAAAGGTCCATAGCAGAATGGCGATCATCAATCCCGAGTATACGAAGGCCCAGGTCTGCTCTGAGGCGCCAAATGTATCGGATGCCCACTCCGCGAAGGTGATGTACTCCGTCAGGCCTTCGCCGAATACCACCTCGTCGATGGTTTCTTGATACAGGGTGTAAGGCAGGTAGCCCAGGTAGAAGCCCGGCAGAGCTGCCAGCGCGGTCGAGTAACCCAGTCCCAAGCGGGCATAGGTTCGTACCTCACAGCCGATCATCAGCACCGCACCCATTGCGAGCAACGGGCCACCCAGGATATGCCCCCAGTACAGGCCTTCATCGCCAGAGGCGTTGGGTATCGTGCCCTCGCCCCAGATCCAGGAGTAAACAATAAACAGGTTCAGGGTGACGATGGATACCATCAAACCCTGTAACGGTAACATGCCGCGGAACATGCGATAGGTACAATCAGGCACTCCATTCTTGCGATAAAAATCGTGGCTGGTGAAGGCGGATTCGGGCGCCATGGCTGAACACTCAGTGCCAAAACCGGTCTTCGCAATGCCGAATCCCAGCAACAGGCCAGGCGCAGCCAGCCAGGCCAACTCACCCCAACCGATCTGGGATATGGAGCCTGCGATATCACTTGTCAGGCCGTAATAGAGCGGAACCAGAAGGAATCCCAGCAAGAGACAGGTCAGACCAAGATGGAGAGGATTTTTCCAGGGTTTATAGCCCGGTTTGTAACCCGGATTGTGATTATGCTCTGCGCCATCCTGCTCGCAGGATACACACCAGGTTTCCTGGTGCCTGAGATAGCCCCCCTTACCCAATCCGGTGACAAGCTTGAAGGCAAGGAAAGCAAATGGAATTCCGCTCAGCAGGACAACCCAGGAGGCTATGCTCATGGATGGGATTCCACCGAGAAAATGGTGGGTGGTGCAGCCGCCAGCGATGCGAGTGCCAAACGAGAAGAGGAATCCGCCGATAAACGCCAACGCCAACATCCCTCCATCGTAATGCACCCAGTCGCGGTGGTCCTTCTCTGCGATACCTGCCATGCGTGCGCCGACAATCGCAAACACGATGAACCAATAGATACCTGGTTCGTAGACACGAGCCACCCAGTCGACGCCAAACAGATTGACCTCAGCAACCGCAAACATCTGCGCCAGACCGGTTGTGACTACGATGAACATGTCGTAGTGGTAGTAGAAGATAATCTCGGCCAGGCCGACGAACAGGCCACCGAGCCAGAACGGCCACTGTTTTTGCCAGAGTGTTTTTAGTAACTGCATGAATGCCTCTTGTTTCGCGGGTTATCTGGGCTTGTACGCAAACCTGTGGGCCACACAAGGTGGCCCGTAGCTTTGATTGGATTAAATCGTGTCGACGTTCTTCTTCAGCTTGGTCCACTCATGCATCGAGCCGTCATATTGCTTGACGTTCTTGTTACCCAACAGTTCGTGCATGATGAACCAGTGGCCGGTACTGAGATGACCGGAATCACAGTAAGTGATGGTCTGGGCATTGGCATCCATGCCCTTGGCTTTCATCAATGCAGCGATTTTCTTCGCCGGCAGGAAAGTCGCGGCTTTTTCACCGTTCACCAACAGTTCATGTGGAAAAACCTTTGAGCTAGGGATGTGGCCCGGGGCATAGACGTACTTCTTCTTGTAGGTAGTGCCGAGAAAGAAGTCCTCGGTACGGCCATCCATGATTTGAGTACCATTACCAATAGCGTGTTCGACTTCTGCAGTAGTGGCCATAATTGAAGTGTTGGGCGAGCCGGCAGTCCAGTTACCCATTGAGGGCTTAGATTTGTCCCGACTCAACGCATGACCGGCAGCATCCCAGGCTGCTGTGCCACCATCCAGTACCGCGACATTCTCATGCCCCCAATATTTCATCTGCCAGTACAGACGAGTGGCGAAGGTGACATCCTTGGACTGTGCACCTTTCATGGTGATGACTACAGCGGAGTTTTTGTTAACGCCGTGCTTTTGCATCAGTGACTCCATTTCTGATTGAGTCGGCACCAGTTTGATTAGCGGTATCCCATCCACGGTGCGTTTGGCACGCACTTCTTTCCAGGGTACCAGTGCCGCGCCCGGTATATGGCCGGAGACCTTAATGCCAGCGCCTTTCTTGGCGCCGCAGCCTTGCATGCCGGCGATACTTGCTTTCTTTTTGGCCTTGGCGGTAAAACTCTTTTTGTCTTTGCGCACATCGAGTATGACCACTTCGCTCTTGTGCTTGACCAGCCAGTCGACATCGACCAACGGGCCGGGTACTTGCAACGCTTGTACCGGCAAGGCAAGCAGTGACAGGGCGAGGCCCGCGCAGGTCAGCCATTGAATTGGCTTCATAATGATCCTCCAACATTGGTGTAGTGATTTGTTATGTGCAACTTGCATGCACTGGAAATCCACAGTGCAAGCAGAGTGCCAACGTGAAGTATCAATGACTTAGGGTGGTTGTGGCGAGGTCAGGTCGTGGCGAATTGCAACGGTGGGGCATTTTGCCATGGTGCTTCTGACCACCGGACTCTGTTCAGCTACGTAACTTGCGGTGCAGGGTCGAAACATCGATCCCAAGCCGCCGCGCAGCCTCGCTTTTGTTGCCGTTGCAACGTTCAATCATGTGCTGTATCCAGCGAGCCTCCACCTGTTGTAGGCTGGCATCGGCATCCCAGTTATGGCTTGGGGCGGATGCCGGGTTTGTACCCTCCAGGCATTCCGGTGGTAAATGCTGTTTTTCGATCAGACTGTCATCGGCGAGCACCACGGCACGATGCATGACATTTTCCAGTTGTCGTACGTTGCCCGGCCAGCTATAGCGTTGCAACAGTGCTTCGCATTCATCGCTGAAGCTTGGCGCTGCGCAGCCAAGTTGACGTGCGGTTGTCAGTACAAATCGCTCGGCGAGCGGGATGATGTCGTCACGCCGCTCCCGCAATGGAGGCAGTTGCAGTGGAAATACATTGAGCCGATACCAAAGATCTTCACGGAAACGTCCCTGCTTGACCAAGTCACCCAGCTCCTGATTGCTGGCAATGACCAAGCGCACATCAACCTGAATCGACTGGCTGCCGCCCACACGCCTCAGGCTGCGCTCCTGTACGAACTCCAACAGACGAGTCTGTACCGCGGCACTGGCACTGTTGATTTCGTCAAGGAACAGAGTGCCGGTGTGGGCCAATTCGAGTATGCCGCGCTTACGCGAATCGGCACCGGTGAAGGCGCCTCGTTCATGGCCGAACAGTTCGCTTTCGATCACTGATTCCGCCAGTGCGCCGCAGTTGACACTGAACCAGGGGCCGTTTCTTCTGGCGCTGGTGCTATGGATGGCCTGTGCCAAGACACCTTTGCCGGTACCGGTTTCGCCGCTGAGAAGTACCGGTGTATCCAGATCAGCGATCTTGTCGATCAGCGACATCACATCCTGCATGGCGCGGCTGTTGACCACAGGAGTAGCCTTACCATGTTCGAGCATGGCAAGACGTTGACTGAGGGACTCCATGCGCCGCTCTCTGGCAAGCTGACGCACAATACGCTTCAACGCCAGGCGGACATCTTCGTTGTCGAAAGGTTTGGTAATCAGATCCATGGCGCCGGCACGAAATGCGCGTTGCACATCAGGCACGGTGGCGAAACCGGTAATGATGACAACCGGCAACCCAGGACATATTTCCGCGCTCTTTTCAATCAACTCCAGTCCATTCATGCCTGGCATCTGGATATCAGCAAGCAGTGCATCTGGTGGTTCCCGGGTCAGCGCAGACAGTGCGGTGTGACCATCGGCGAAATGATCAACCACAAAACCACATTTTCTTGCCAGTTCAGCTAACAGACCAGCCATTGCTGCATCGTCTTCAGCGATATATAGGTGGTGAGGGCTGGGTGTGGTCATGTAGTCTCTTCGCCTTGGCTTGCGTAATGGTCCGGCAGAATCAGATTAAAACATGCACCGTTATTGAGGTCTTGTGTAACCATACTCAACTCGGCACCCATCTGAATGGCAATCTGACGGCTCATATACAGTCCTAGGCCGGTGCCCTCTCCCGGTGGCTTGCTGGTGACAAAGGGATCGAACAGCGTCGATTGCAGGTTGCTCGGAATTCCTGGCCCATCATCTTCGACGCGCAGATGGACGAGCCCGGATTCACTGGTGCGAATAACCGATAGGTTGACATGGATTGCGCCGGCCTGCGCAGCATTGGCCAGCAGGTTGAACAGTATTTGTTCCAGGGCGCCGGGATCACCAGTCACAATACAACGTTCCCCTTCAGGTTCGACAGGGGGATTGATTTTCACGTCGTATCCCTTGAGTATCGGCGCAATCAATTCTACCGCACCATTTACTTGTTGATGGAGATCGAAGGCCTGCTGCTCGATCTCTGGCAGGCGTACGGCAGTCAACAGGTTGGTCACCTTGGCTGCGCAGGATTCCGCTTGTTCGATAATCAGCCGGGCCTGATGCTGTTGGCTATCATCGCCACTCTCTTCCAGCAATTGCGCATAACCCTTAATCGACCCCAGCGGTGTATTGAGGTTGTGTGCCAGCCCGGCGGCCATCTGACCGACGACGGCCAAGCGCTGGTCACGGTTCAGGCGTTCGGTAACGCTACGCACCATGTGCTCAGCCTGGTCGCGTTTGGCGAGATGATCCTTGATCTCGCCGCACAATCGTTGGAAGGTCTGTGCCAGGCGTTGTAACTCCTCCGGCAGTCCGGTGGGCTCAGGGCATTGCTCGGCATGCAGCGGGTTGATGGACTGGGCCAGTTGTTGCACCGGCAGGATGAGTTCGCTGTTGATAAACTTACGCAGCGCAAGGAACAGAATTGCCAATACAAGCAACAGCAGGCCGAGGCCGCTTAGCCCGACGCGAAAAAGGGCCTCCACCATGCCCGCTCGGTCGACAGATAAAAAGACGCGGCCGATCTCAGAATTACCGATCGAAAGGCCTTGTTCGACATGAATCAGCGAGGGATTGTCGAGTTCGGGCGAGACACCCGCCTCGGCCAGTAGTTCGCCATCGTTGCGTCGAATGAGAACCGAGACGATGCCGGGTTCACGGGCCAACTCGGTGGTGTAACGCTCCAGTGTCGCATAGTCATATACCAGAATGGCATCCACCGAGAACAGTGCCAGCTGCCGGGCCTGCGATACGGCGCGCTCGGTTAGGTGGGTCTCGAATAGCTTAGAGAGCGCAATATACCCACCACCAGCGAGCACCAGACTCAGCATGACCATGGCCAGCCCGACACCTGCGGTCAGACGCTCTGTCAATGACCAGTTGCGCTTTACCATTGTGGTAGTTCAGCGGGGGTGGATTCCACTGTGGCAATCACACGACGGGCGCGCTGAAAGCGCGACATCTCGGGTTTGGTGAATCGTGTAGCCCCGCCCAGCGCCTGCATGGCTTGGGCAAAACCAGCTGGGTCTTCCGTGGGGGATATCAGTGCACTGCGCAACGCGATGACATGCTTTTGCTCAAGTCCAGGGCGGGCGACGATCAGATGTGGTGGCAATGGTGGGGAGGTGGAGAGAACTCGCAGACCGGGGCTGCGTTCGTTGTATTGCCGTGCGACATCTTCGTTGATTCCACCAGCATCAAAGTCACCATGCAATACCGATAGCGCCACGCGTTCATGTCGTCCGAGGAACGCGTAGTCCCTTAAATCTTCAATTGATAGGCCGGCGTTGCCGAGCATCACACGTGGTACGTAATGACTGCTGAAGGAGTGTGGAGCACCAAATGCCAGTGTGCGGTTGCTCAAATCGGCTAGTTCAGCGATCGGGGCGTCCTCACGCACGACAATCACGCTGTGGTAACTGGCTCTGCCCTGCTTGACCTCGGCGGCAAGCGGAATCAGCTTGTTTTGCGAATGTTTCAGATAGTGGTCCTGAGCCCGCAGAAAAGGGGTTGGCCCCATGTAAGCCAGATCAGCCTGCCCGCTTGAGATGCGCTGAATCTGATCGATGTAGGAACGCGCAATCACCAGTTCCACCGGCAGATTCAGCTGTTCACCGAGGTAGCTTGCCAGCGGGGAGAATTTTGCCAGCAATCTACTGGGATTGTCATAGGGATGGATGATAAGTGACAGTGCTGGACGAGGCGGCTGCTGCGGTTTCGACGGGTCGGGTGACTGAGCGGTGTGTTTCTGGCAGGCCAAGAGTAACAGCGTGAGCACAAGCAGGATGAGCCGGCGCAGCACTGTTTTACTGGCAGGCGCCATCATCCGGTCCACAGCGAAGGGAGTAAAGCAGGTAACTTGATTGTCCTGCCACCTGCATTGCCGAGCGGATCATATCCTTTGATTCCTGAGAAACATCGGATTCATTCATAGCTTTGAGAATAGCAGGATAGACCCGCTCGTAGTAGTCTGCATCCGGATCCACCCAAATTTCAATGTAGCCAACAGCAGTGTTGTCTGTGTTGAAATGGATGGTGCGCTGCTCGTGTGGTTGCAGACGGGAATCATGAATCTCAGTCCATCCGCGAGTTTCGTTCCAATCCATCTTACGCTGGACGGTAGTGATCGGAATTGACTGACCCCTGGCATTTTTCCACTGCACACGAATTCGTGGTGTGATGTAGGTTGGCAAGGCGTGGCCTGCGCCCTGGTTTTGCAGGGTGATCTCAATCTGCTTTTGGTTACGCAACCCGGAAACGATAAGGCCGGACCGTGTCATTTCCGGATCATGTATACCACGGATGTAATGATTACCCTCCTGCAGGTGGCAGCTGATGCAGGTGATGCCCTGCCTGGGGTAGAGGCTCTGCCTCCACTCTTCAACTGTGTTTTCCAAGGGCTTGCCGTTAACCAGAATACCATTGTCAACAAACTGATGGCAGTAGACACAAGACTCATAAGTGACAGGACTTCTGGTGACTGGGACTTCAGATGGATGAGGACTTGTTAAATGACCATGACAGGAAAAACAGCTAACCGAACCGCTCCAATTACCCAAGGCCTCTCCGGTTTCAGTGTTAGGGAAATGGCAACTCAGGCAGTCGGCAATTGTCTCCCCATCGAACAGGGCAAATTGCCCCAGCACACCTGGACTAAGGGCTTTTGCATGCAGGGAATGACGCCATTGATCAATGACCTTTTCATGGCAATCCATGCATTGACGGTTAGCAGGGTTAGGGTTATTCGTACTATTTGAGGAAGCCTCTGAATCATGTGCAGATACGAGCAGGATCACTAGCGCAGATGTTGTTACCGCGAGCAAGTTCAGCATGTTGAAATTATCATAAATATGAGACTGAAGTTTCAGTAGAATAAACGCAACACCCCCTAGTTATCAACTCAACAGACGGAAACAGGACAGATATAAACGAATTACCGGTTATTCAACCTCAGTCAATTCAAGGCCCTTTACTTCAGTCCGATTCTACCCTGTTCCAATGCCTTTCTGATCTTCAAAGTTATGCCATGTAAAAACCGTCCAAAGTTCAACTCCGGACGTTTTTACGGCTTTAAGAATCAAGCAACCAAATGAGCCACAATCTCCTGCCCCCGCTTGACGGATACCACATCCTCCATCTTGACGAAGCCGAGATACTTGAATTAGCTAGAAACCTGATTTAGCTAGATACCCATCCATTATTTCTATCAAGCAGAAAAACGGATAGCGGTATCAGTGCGTACTGAGCGTGTACTTCGCTTAATCCTGGCAAATTCATCACTACAAGCCGTGTCAATCTCAATAAGTTGACGATTATTTTCTTATTTACACCCTATTTCACCGCTGGATCTAAATGGATCGTTGATTATTGTTACCCTGTTTCCATCAACAGGAAAGTGCTTCAGAGATGGGTATTTTGTTTATTCCCAATGCTGGGTTTAAGGTGTGTACAATAATCTGGGGTTATTTGATCAAGGCCCGTATATGGAGAAGTGAAGGTGAAAAGGTTTGCTGCCTTTCATCAGTATCTGTTCAAACACCTCAGCGGGAACCGTGGAGCTGTACGGCGAAGATAAATGTTATTTAGGTCATCCGTAATTCATTTATTTATCAGCAAGATAACAGGCGTATTGGAGTGGAGGTCTAGGAACTTCCATTGGCAGCGGTTTTTGAGCAAGTAGTCAGCACATCACTTCATGATTCGATAAGATCAGCGTTCATGTTCTCCCAAGCTATCAAGCGATTTCTACCGGTTGTTTTGGCATGATACAGCGCCTGGTCAGCACGATGAATTGACTCTTCGATAAATATTTCGTTTGATAAAGCTGTCATGCCAAATGATGCCGTAATTCGCATTTCTGCTTTGGTGATGCCTGAGATAATCAGATTTTCAATACCGCTCCTCAATCTCTCGACCGCACAATTTGCTGTACTCAGGTCTGTACCGGGCAAACAAAGCAGAAACTCTTCTCCACCATAGCGAAACACCATATCGAAAGGACGGATACTGTCTAAGATGTATCTGATGACAGTCTTCAACACCATGTCACCTTCCTGATGACCATGATTGTCGTTGATTTGCTTAAAGTGATCAAAGTCCATCATGGCGATACTGCATGTAAACGCACTCCTTTTAACCAGCTCATGTTGCCTTCGTAACTCTGTCAGCATGCCTGACCGTGTACGTGCGCTTGTCAGGGAATCCACATTAAACAGGGAATCCTGCAACTCACGTTGTAAGCTCATTATCTGCATGCGAAGACGCTCAACGGACTTGGAAAATTGATCGTACTTATCAATCTTTGAAACAGTGGCATCCTGACACTCTATCAACAACTCCGTAGCAAGATTATGCATATGATGGTGCTCTTTCTCAATGGCATTGAAGCCATCGTGACGCAGAAGAATTTCATCATCCAATCGATAATACCACTTGCCAAAATCACAGTTCCGATGCGCATCCGGTAAAAGATCCTCCGGTTTGCAAGGTACGCGACAGGCAAGAGAGCGATTTACGTTTTGAAACCATATTTGGTGGTTTTCTATAGCACGATCCAACTGCTCAATGATGTATTTTATCTTTTCGTGACCCAGTCTAAACATAGACCCATCTCCAATACGAAAAAACTTCACTCCAATCAGTAGATTCAATTGTTATATATCATTTAGTATTATAAACAAAAAAAATAGATACAAATAATCTTTATGAATGATACACATAGACCGATTCTGGCATTCACCGTCATGATGGCGGATTACTAAGCCGGACACAGCCGTAATATAAAACTCAGTGACTGGTCCAAAGCGAATGCTAGCACCGTACAAGGCAAGATATGAGAACACATGATTGAATTCATGCGAGCCAGGTGATTGTTTATCTGTTGAGGTAACAGACAGGAACCCCGCTTCATATTGATCTGTGATCAACAACCGCTTTTGAGCGTAGCAGGTGACTGTAGATCACCATGGCCAGTCACTAAAAGACTTGGCGATCATTGCCTTACATGGTTATATAGACCGTATCTTTCCAATCACGAATCCAAAGACACTCATGAACAGAGTCTTTTCCAGTGTTCAGCTCGAAGAAAGCAGTACTGTTTCAGCGCTTCGAGACAGCTTGCAGGCAGCAATCGATCAAGGCGCGAAGGGGCTTTTACTGCTGATAGGCAGTGCCAACGAGATCGATCTCAAACAACTCCCAAGTCTGTTGCGTGAACTTTCTATTCCCGCTGTGGGCGTGGTTGTTCCAGGTGTGTTGCTTCAGGATCAAGTTTATGAGGATGGTATCGCGGTGTGTGGCCTTACATCCACTTCAGCAGCCACTGTGGTGCCCAACATCAACAGATCGGAGCATGAGCTCAACCATGATATACAGCAGATACTGAACATGAACCCCAATCCCTCGGGGGTGTTGATCGTCATTGATGGTCTCTCCCGGGGTGTGGATAATTTTGTCACCACGCTGCACGACTGTATCGGGCCTGATGTGCAGGTCATAGGTGCCGGTTGCGGCTATAGGGATTTCTCTATCCAGCCGAATGTGATCACCGCCGATGGTTTATTGTTGAATGCGGCGCTATTGCTATTCACCACCCTGGAACTGGTGACCAGTGTTAGTCATGGTTGGGAGCCAGTAGAAGGGCCGTTTCTCATCACGGACGCCTTGGACAACCAGATTCAGCAGATCAACTACCAACCAGCCTTTCCGTTTTACCTGAACATTCTCTCCCAACACCTAGGGCGTACGGTGGCGGTTGAGGAGTTTGCGGCGCTGGCGAATCACTACCCTTTTGGCATGGCCCAATTAGACAGTGAGTTTCTGGTGCGTGATCCGGTCAATCGTGTGAGAAACGCTATTGTTTTTGCTGGGGCGGTCCCAACCAATGCCATGGTCTATCTGTTGCACGCCAGTCCTCATGAGCTGGTGCAAGCCGCAGGCAGTGCTGTCGCCAATCTTCGTGATCGTTTCTCCTCTCGCTATGGCCAGGAGACAGGCTTGAATGTATTTTTGATCGACTGTATCTCCCGGCGCATGGTACTGGGTGAACACTACGGTGATGAATTGGCAATCATACGTCAGTGCCTGCCGAACAACGTCTCGGTACTGGGCATTCTCTCCATCGGGGAGATAGCCAACTCCCACCAGGGGGGGATTCAGTGGTTGAATAAAACGACTGTGATTGGTGGCTTGGCCTGATGAGCGATTCACGCCAGATCGATACGCTGAATCTGATCTCCATTCAGCATGAGCTGGCGATGAATATCGGCCTTGATCCTCAACTGGTACCGATGGTACGACATCTGATGAAGGTCTGTTTGCGTCGTCTTTCCGTGCGCCGTGCTTATCTGTTTCTGCGCATAGATGAAGATGAATTGCTACCTGTCGATGCTTATCCTGGGCCTGAGAAGAGTGTCTTTTTTGCCTTGCCGGCTGACCATCAGGCTGAAATTCTCGAAACACCGCAAGTGGGTGAGTGGATTGTAGACTTCTTCCGCGGAGCTTTGACTTCAGCGGAAGTGACTGTGTTTCAGTTTGGACGACAGTTTGTCTATGCCTATCCACTTGCTGACAACGGTGTGCTGCTACTCGACCGTAGAAATACCCCACTGCCGGATATTCTGGTGGGTGCACTGACTCCGGTTTTCGAGCGCTTGCGTCAGGGTTGTGAAGCTGCCATCAAACACGAGCAGATCATCCATGAGATGGAGCGCAGGAGGGTCGCTGAAAGGCGGATCGAGCACCTTGCCTTTCATGATGATCTGACCGGATTGCCAAATCGAAGACACTTGCTCAAACAGCTGAATCAACTTTGCAAAGGGCATGGAGCGGGTCAGGGTTTTTGTGCACTCATCTATTTAGGCTTGGATAACTTCAGTGACATCAATGAGTCTCTCGGTTATCAGATTGGGGATGCCGTGTTGGGCGCCATCTCGAAGCGGTTTGTTTTTGCCGATGAGAAACTGGCGGCAATCGCTCGCCTGGATGGGGATGAGTTTGGTCTTCTGATCACCGACTTGTCCGCAGAAGAATCAGCCGCAAATGAACGCGTCGTGGCATTAACCCGCTGGCTTCTACTGCAGATTGAGCAACCCTGTGAACTCGATGAGCGTACGGTCAGTGTTGCGGCCAGTGCAGGTATCGCCATTTTCAAGGCTGATGACGATCGGCCTCAGGCGGTGCTTAGTCATGGCCGTTCGGCACTTCGCCGTGCCAAATCGCTGGGCCGGAACACCATTCATCTGCATGATACCTCGTTGGATGAGGAGACCAGCCACCGTCTGAGTCTGGATTACGATATGCGCTCGGCACTCAAATCCGGTGAATTTCAACTCTGGTTACAACCCCAGGTTGATCAACAAGGCCGGATAATCGGGGCTGAAACCCTGATTCGTTGGAACCATCCGGACAAAGGACTGCTGTTACCCAACAGTTTCATACCTATGGCCGAGAAATCCGGTTTCATTGTGCCGCTGAGCGAATGGGTTTTGATTGAAGCCTGTCGACTGGTCAAGTTGCTGAATACACAAGGTGCCTGGCCTGCCGGGGCGAAACTCGGGGTCAATCTCAGCGCAAAACAGTTTCATCAACCCGATTTTGTCAATCGTGTCCTAACTACGATCAGAGAACGGAATGTCTCCGCAGAACAGATTGAACTGGAACTGACAGAGCGAACCTTACTTGATAATGTTGAGGAGGCGATCGAAAAAATGCAACGACTGAGAGAGGCGGGTTTACAGATATCCATCGATGATTTCGGTACCGGTTACTCTTCACTTGCTTATCTGCGCAGATTGCCCATCAATCGAGTCAAGATTGATCGCGCTTTTGTCGCCAATATCGATTCCAGTACGGATGATCAGGCCATAGTCGAAGTGATTATCTCAATCGCGCAACATTTCAACATGCAGGTAATTGCCGAAGGAATCGATCGGCCGGAGGCTCTGCAGACCTTGGTTGCGATGGGTTGCCATCAGTTTCAGGGTTACCTATTCCATCGACCAATGCCTCTGGTGTCGTTTCTGGCATTGAGCTAGGGTTTATCAGCACACGTAAATGTGTTGACTTGGCGACCCTGATCAGCTGCACAATTTTTGGTAATTAATTCGATGAGGTTGGCCTGCTTCAACACCCAGACGGCGTTTTCAATCGACTTCATAATCGGATCACTTGCCTTCAAACCAGACCACGTCGAAGTAGAAAAAGGGATTTGCTCCCTTTAATCGTTATTCAGAATCCCTGCCCTCTACAACGGTCAGATATCCAATGACCAAGTTCGAATTAGTCAGTTTGATTGACGTTTTTTAATGCTCATGAATGCGAAATCATGTATAAACTTCTGTATAAGAGCCGAAAAGACTATAAATACAGGTATTGCGGTATAGAGGAGGGAGCATGGAAAGTTATCCGCTTTTCGAAATTAGTGAAACCGCTCGAAATCAGGCAGTTGAATGCTATGATTGCCATGCCTGCCTTGAAGATCCAGAGTTCGAAATATGTAGAGTTGAATTCCATATCGAAGATGCCTCGGTAATTCTTTCAAACAGCGACCGATGTAGACTGTGTGGATACGGTCAACCCTTTGCGGGTTGGCATATATGCGCATGTCCTGTTCGCCAGGAACTTTACATTCGGCATGGTGTTTAATCTTAACTCCGCTGAAGCGGAGCTAGGGCTCACGTACAGGTGGTAACTCCAAGCCCGTATAGTAATTATGTATGTGACAATTAATGGATTCAATGCTCTTTTTTAAGCTTCTACTGGGTGTGATAGAGTGTACTTTCTAATCGATTTAAAGGAAGAAACGATGGCAAGAAATCCAGTGTTTTATTTACCCGGAGTGCGGCTTCTACTTGTACAATGAGGTCTCTCCCGAGCCCCAGTATTTTTTGGTTCACAGAAATATCCGACCTACCCCCAGTTGGTAAGAGAGAGAAAACGGGCTTTGCCCTGTTGAATCCACTGGGATTGGTGTCTCAACCAAGATCAGGATTGGTATTTTTTCTCGTCAGCAACGCTTAAATTAACGAAAGTCGACGAGAATACCAGAATCACCAGGCACGATCGGTGTAGCCCTGAATGCATGGTTATCACCCTCAAAATAAACCGAGCTTCAACTACATCCCGAATTTGCCCCGTTATAGATTATTTTCTATGAGACAGTCCAGCAGAAGACGACTCAACTAACTTCAACTCTGTTTCCGCCCTTTTCCTTGGCCTGATAAAGTGCCTCATCCGCGCTTTAAATCAATTCGGTCAATTGGAGGATGGCCTCATGGACCACAAGTCACCACCCGGAGGAACCGGTGCATACAGACTTGCCGGGAACCTCCATTTTTTTGCTGCCGTCTAGGGACTGTTAACAGGCCCTAGTTTAAATTGGGCAATATCGGTTTGCAGTTGTTCTGTCAGGCCGGCCAATTCCGAACTAGTCTCGGTCATTTGTTCAGCACCAGCAGCACTCTGTTGTGCTATTTGCGCAATACGTACGATACTCTGATTAATTTCCTCGGCGACGGCAGATTGTTCCTCAGATGCGGTAGCGATCTGTGTATTCATATCACGTATATGTGAAACAGAGCCTGATATACTCTGCAGAGAAGCTCCCCCCTGAGTGGATTGCTCAACAGATATATGGACTTGCCCACGTCCCGCGTCCATAGCACTAACCGCTTGTTGTGATTTATTCTGAAGCCTTTCAATAATTGTCTTGATTTCCTCGGTTGCGCTCTGACTTCTCTTTGCTAATGTGCGCACCTCATCTGCTACCACAGCAAATCCGCGCCCTTGTTCACCTGCACGAGCAGCCTCTATAGCTGCATTTAATGCCAGAAGATTAGTTTGTTCAGCAATGCCGTTGATCACGCTCAGCACCGTGCCTATGTTTCCACTTTCAACTTCCAAGTCTTTAATGGTTACTGCAACGCTCTCTATCTTGTCTGCCAGGCTCTGAACGCCATTTACCGATTGCGCGACGACAGCCGCACCGGAACCAGCTTCCTGGTCTGCCTCAGTTGAGGTTTCTGCCGCTTGCATAGCGTTTCGGGCTACCTCTTGTACTGTCGCCGCCATTTCGTTCATGGCAGTAGAAACTTGATCACTCTCTATCTGTTGTTGCTGCACACCTTTGGCTGTTGCGGAAGTTACTTGCTTAACTTGACTAGACGCTGTTGCTACCGCCTGGGTTGAATCATTTACTTTCTGCAAAAGAGTTTGAAATTCATCCATCATTCGATTGAAGGATTTGGCCATATTGCCGATCTCACTCTCTCCGCCTATGTCGGTACGTAAGGTTAAATCATGCTCTTGTGCCGCCTGGGTAAAGACCGAAGAAAACTGCTGAATGGGGCGCCTGATGTACCCAGACAGCCAGAACATTACACCAATCAGCACGACCAATAGTAATGTGCTTGCACCAAGAGTAACAATATTACCCTGTTTGATTCTCGAAGAAACTGTCGCATTGATTTCCCCATCGAGTTGCGCAATCAATTCATCCGTTTGATGAACAATGGAGCGCATCTCTCCGCGTAGCCCCTCTTTTGGGCTTAGCCCCCTGCGATTGTAGCCTTCCACAAGGGTAAAAAAAGTCTTTCTGGTATGTGCTCAAGGCTTTGGTTATCTCAGCTCTCACATCACTGGGAATCGAAGTGACTGCCAGCGTCTGCTCAAACTTAGTAATATTCTTTTTATATTTTTCCGTGTACTTAAGGTCGTCTCGCAACATAAAGTCTTTTTCATTGCGGCGGAGCATCAACATATCGCTCAACAGATGGTATTCCTGCTGCTCCTTGACAATTTTCTCTACGTCATGGACTGCTTTGCGCAAGCTTCCATAAAGACCATCCTTGTGGTGCAGGCCAATCTCCTGTTGCACTGATACCAAAGCACGAAATTTATCTGCATACTCGGTCAGGATTTGACCGATTTTCCGTGCATGTTCGTTGTCGATGTCAGACGCTAGCAACATATCATTTAATTGCTGTATTCTTGTTAGAAGTACTTGATGATTCTTTTCAAACTTCTCAACGTACTTCAGATCTTTACGCATCAAAAAATCCTTTTCATTGCGTCGCAATATAAGCATACCCGTCTCCACCTGAGCCAAGAGAACACTGTCTTGTTCCAGCTGGATGAGCGCCGTGGAGTGATATCGATTGAGACCAATCTGCGTCATCATCGCTAGCGTTACGATAGCGATCAGAATAAAAAACTGCTGTTTAATAGTCACAGGCTCCTCCCTGAGATATGAATGATGAAATGTATCTCCCTGGAGAAGTTATCGGATGTAATTATTTTTTCTTGAGGCAGATCAAATTTGGCGACAGGCAATCACCAAATCACATGTCCCCTTCGGCACTACAGAGGACAACACTGGGCCTTAACGCTTTTTTTTTACAGTAGAATAGCCGCCCTCTGCCTATCAAGGCAGACAATTGAACGCAGGATACACCGGCAACATTCATCTGCCCGGCCCTTCATCGGCTCAATACTCTGGATTCCCGGCTAAATCCGTCCGATTCTACTGCCCTACCGGCTTTACGGCTTTACGGCTTAATTCGGGCAACAGGCCACCAGACAACCTCTCCTTCTGACGCTGTACCGTGTAGAGATGGGTATAAAGCCCGTTGCTAAGCAAACCAGTCCGATTGCGGCGAAGCCCGTACTGCCGGGAACCACTCAGAGGGTTGCGGTAAAATGCCCTCTGACTGTAAGTACTTAAGAATATTATCGATCACCGCCTGACCCTCTAACCAGCCCTTCCCCTTTCTTTACCGTCTGAAACGGAAATTCGGTCCGGCACCTTTTCTGATCGAAGGATAGCCCCTGATGTAATGAATTGTTATCTCGCCGTGATAAATATGTGAGACTTTTTCACCAGAATTCTTTACTCACACCTGAGCCAGGGCTCGCCGTCGTAGCACCCCCTGCTTAGACACCAATAGTCATTTAGGAGAAAACAGATGAAAAAATTCACTATCCCTTCCAGCTTTGCCACCGCAGTCCTCGCAGTAGCAATGAGCGCACCCGTCGGTGCCGCAGAATCACCCGCAGGCAGCCACGGCGCTGCTATCGGCGCCGGTGACAAGGTGCATTGCTACGGAGTGCACTCTTGCAAAGGAAACTCAGACTGTAAGACCGCCGAGCATGCCTGTAAAGGTCAGAATAAATGCGGCGGCCATGGCTTCAAGGGCATGAAAGCAAAAGACTGCCTGGCAGCCGATGGCGTCATCGCCGACATCAAATAGTAAATCATAACTAATAAGGATGCAGAAATGACTTCTGGTTTTGGACTCGGGCTACGCACCCAACACTACAATGATTTTCTAGCCGGACCCCAACCGGTGGAATGGCTGGAAGTCATTTCTGATAACTACATGGTCGAAGGTGGAAAGCCGCTGGCCATGCTTGACAAAATTCGCGCCGATTACCCGATGGTGATGCACGGCGTTTCCATGTCGATCGGTGCAATCGACAGCTTGGATAAAAACTATTTACGCAAACTCAAGGTTCTCGAGCAACGCATCGAGCCCATGTGGGTATCGGATCACTTGTGCTGGGCCGGCGTTCATGGACGTATCCTTCACGATTTGCTACCTCTTCCCTATACCAATGAGGCGCTGCAAATCATCAAGCGCAACGTCAATGAGGCACAGGAAGTGCTGCAACGCCCTCTGGTCTTGGAGAATGTATCCAGCTACGTAGAATACAAAGCATCCGAAATGACCGAATGGGAATTTCTGACAGAGATCAGCCAGGCGACTGGCTGCCAGATATTGCTCGACATCAACAACATCTACGTTAGCGCCTTTAATCATGGCTTTGATCCCTTGCGGTTCATCGAAGGCGTGCCGGCCGACCGTGTCGTCCAGTTCCATCTGGCCGGCCACCTGAACAATGGCGACCATTTGATCGATACCCATGACCACCCGGTCTGTGACGGTGTTTGGGATCTGTACCGACAAGCGCTGATGCATTTCGGTTACATACCCACAATGATTGAGCGCGACGCCAATATCCCACCACTGGCAGAGCTCCTGTCTGAACTGGATATAGCCCGGTCAATTGCCAATGACGTTCTAAATCAGGAAATCGCCGTATGAACCTAGAAGAATTGCAAACCCGGTTTCAACGCAACCTACTCGCTGCAGAGTGCTCCGAAGCAGACTGGATTCGAGAGTCCGCCGCAGGATTGCCCAGTCAAGAGCGCCTGGGTATTTATCACAACGCCTACCGTATTCGGCTGATCGACGTATTGCTGGACACCTTTGAACATACCGCCATCTACCTGGGTGATGAGTGGTTCCAACAGCTCGCTTCGACTTACGTTCAGGCACACCTGTCGACGAACACCAACATCGGGTTTTACGGTCAGGATTTCCCCCGTTTCCTGGCTGAGCAATTTCCCGGTGACATGGAGATATCGGAACTGGCACTGATGGACTGGAAGCTGCGCAGGGCGTTTGATGGCGCCGACAGCAACCTGTTGACCCACGACGACCTGCAACGCCTTGCCGCCACGGAAATCAGCAACATCCGTTTACAGCCTGTGCCTACGCTGAGCACCACCACACAACACTTCAATACCCTCGATATCTGGCATGCCATCGACCAGGATGGGCAGCCGCCGGTCGTTGAGCAGTCGGCGCAACCCATCGAAGTATTGATTTGGCGCAAGGGTCATTCACCCCATTTTCGGAGTATCTCAAAGATTGAATCCGCGGCTTTGGCCCGTGTCTGCTCCGGAGACACGCTGGAGGCCGTTGGCGCGTATCTGGCGCAGGATTTCCCCGATGTCGATGTCGTGACTGAATTCGGATTGATGCTGCATCGCTGGCTTGACGATGAGCTGCTGTCAAAAGGATAAATACCGACGAACCGGAGTCATGCCAATCGACGCTATCGCCATGTTCTCCCGGCGTGTCGCGGCTTGACTCCGACCCCGAGAACATCGGCGTAAAAAAACCGGCTGTCTCAGTGAATCCGGTTTTCTCCGAAATCAATTAGCAAATGCTCTACAAGTTACAGTATTTTCTCCGCCTCACTGAATCGCTATTTGCTAATTTTAGAACTTCCGCGTGTGGAGTATGCCCATTGACAGCCTTGTTCAGTGCATGGCATTGATAACTCGACCAGAGATAGTCAGCCGGATCAGATACCATCCCCGCCCTTACCGAATTCAATAGTTCTTTGACAATGTATGAGTCAACTCACTGAACTGATCAATCGGTTTAAAATAAACCATACGTGATACCACATCTATCAGGATCGCTAAGGCTTGGTTCACTCTCAACGCAAGTAACCAGTTTCTCGAAGCATCGTTCGCCTGTAACGGTCTCTCAGCTTGAGAACGAAGCAAGAGATATGGGTGAGCTAGGACAGCGGCCGAAGACGAGCTTCTCAAATATCTGTACTCCGAGAAAAAGCGCCACTCGGCGTTGCTCGTCGCTTATTTGGAATAACCAAACTACACTCCTCGCGCCTTGATTGGGCTTTTTCAGGCACAACAGGGCCCATTTGAATTAGTGTTAACAGGCCCTAGTACAACAGGGTGCGACATAATGAAAAAAATAACTAATTTTTTGGACAAGAAAAAGGGCTTTGCCCCCTTTAATCATTCAACCCCCTGGATTGACGACTGATTCCGCCCTCTTCTACTGCCTTCATGGCCTTTCTGCTTAGTTCAGGTAACAGGCCACCAAGCAGCCTATCCTTCTGTTGCTGAACCGAGTAGAGATGAGTAAAAAAGCCCGCAGCTTAGCAAGCCAGTCACATTCCGGCGAAACCAATACTACTCGTAACAACTGAGGTGGTTGCAGCAAAATGCTCATTGACTGGCTATATTGTAGAGTCATGTCGATCTCCACCTGATCCTCTATACAGCCCTTCCCCCTTCTTTACCATCTGAATCAAAAATTCAGCCCCGCACCCATTTTCAATCGAGGGATCGGAGTCAAGCCGACCGACGATATCGCCAGTTTCTCACTGCGTATTGTGGCTTGCCTCCAACCCCTGATGCATCGCCCTAATGTAATGAATTGTTATTCCGCCGTGATAAATAAGTGAGCCTATTTCAGCAGAATTATCTACTCACACCTGTGCTGGGGCTCGCCGTCTTAGCGGTCCCTGCTCAGACACCAATAGTCAGTTAGGAGAAAACAGATGAAGAAAATTGCTGCAACTACTGCACTCGTTTTGACATTAGCATTACCTAGTGTTGCTGTACACGCACAGGACAATCCGTTCGCCGGAAATCCCGACCTTTACGGTCATTTTCTTGCAATGGAAAAAATGAAAATGACACAAGGTATGATGGACAAGAATAAGGATGGAATGATCAGCAAGGATGAGTACATGGACTATGCTGAGAAGTCTGCTAGCAAGGGTTTCATGATGACCGACATGAATGATGATGGAATGATTTCCAAAGACGAGTTCATGTTCAGCAACCCTGATCTATATGGTGGCGACAGGTTTATCTACGGTGGATTCTTGTAAGAGTCCTTGTATCGGGGGCTGAACTGCCCCCGGTATCAGGTTCCAATTCGATCCATTCGCAACGAGAAGTATCGGTAATATAAAAGCACCCCCTCATATCAGGTCGGAAAGCTGACAGCAGTAACACTCTATAATATCTTTGCCCGGTCAACCTTTTGCTAAACCTCCAAGAATCCTTAGTAAAATTGACCTCTCCTACTGCCTTCATGGCCTTCTGACTGAATCCGGGCAACAAGCCGCTAGGCAAACACCCTTAGAAAAAGGGCTTTGACCCCTTTAATCGGTGAGGCATGGCCCCACCCTTCCTGAAAATACCGGGACAGCAGAAGGAGTCCCTTTCATCCTTGCCACCGCTCACTGACCCGGCTTCAACAACTTCCCTCTTTGTCGTCGCTCAGTGGTGTCGAGTCACATCAACCAGTTCTGCTTCACCCAATAGATGGGCGAACTCCTCACCGGAGACCTTGATCAGATGCTCATGGTCCCCCGACTCGAAATAGACTTCGTTTTGATTCAGCAGATTGCTATCGACCAGGGTGATCAGTCGATAGGCCGTGCCGAGTGGTGGTATGGCGCCACGTTCACAGTCGGGAAAAAGCTGCATCAGCTCGTTCTCGGTCGCCAGGCCAACATCTCTGCCCAGCAGTTTGTGTAGCTTGCCCAAGTGAATATGGTAGTCCGAAGGGACGACTACCATCATGAACTCATCACCCTCCTTGACGATAACCGCCTTGGCCAGGTGGTCACTCTCAACATGTGCTGCGCCAGCGCTCTCCATACTTGATTGAGTGTGTCGGTGAGTAATGACTTCAAAGGTTATGGATTGACCCTCTATATAGGATCGGACGGTATTGGAAATACTCATGGCTCGCCTCCCAATGGATTTTCAGGTGATTGGCCATTCTGTACAGGATGCTGCTCTGTATAGAGATTACCTATGATTAACGGCAACTCCAGGTGCCTACATGACCTCAGCTTCCAGGTCACTCCCATTCCGGACATTTGAATGCCCAAGGATCAATCGATTATATAAAATATATCGGGACAGACCAGGGCACGTTGGACTACCTGGTAAGAATTGATCAGGGGCTGATTTAAAGTCTAGTCAATCTATATGGGTAGAAAGAGAAGGAAGACACTATGGCATGTGTGGTTTTCCCTGAGATTACACTATCTTTAAGCTGTTATTATGAAGTTTTATCGAGAGCACTGGTACCATGGCAGCCTAAACGGCTATTAACGTAACTGACTCTGGTTGAAGATTAACAGCATGAAAAAGTCACTCAGTCTGCTCTGCCTCCTCATCACCAGTTCGGCCATGAGCGCCTAATTCCATAGAATCGATACAGAGACAGGGATAGAAACCTGGCAGACAACAACAGATGGCGCCACCGTTTCTCTGACGCAAATCCTGCCGGTTCAAGTTCGCGCCTTCTATGTGAATCGTGGCTTTTCCATTGACTCGATTGAATCCTATGCAAGCTCATGCATATATATGACTGTTCTACGCAATGATGCCGCCAAGGGTATTCCCATTTTCAAGTGGCGGATTGGCGCATCATTACGGAACCTGAAGAGTGCCCCCCTGTCAACAAGCGTCTGAAACCGGCCAATCAAGGCAAGGCGGCGATGATTGCTTTTCACTGGGCGCAGTTTCCTACTCAGCACGCCTATCAGCCCGGAGGTGACTGGAACCAGGGAATGTTGTCCATAGCTTTGAATGCTGGAGAGAGCTTCAAATTAATTGCACGCTGGACTGTTGACGACAGTGCTTTTGAAGGAGAACTAGTCAATGTTCGCTGTGCCCACGAAAATCAGTAGCATCTTGATACTCTCATTGTTTTGTATCCTCCCCTCTAGCGCGTAGAGTAAGTTACCTCCCCTCACCCACGGATTGACGGTTATACCGATAGGGCTTTGCCCCCTTATATCCGGGCACGACGCTCCAGCTGGATCGTTCTTTTATTGTTAATCCTATTTCCATCAGCAGGAAGAGGATTATGGGATTAGGTGCTATTTCACTTGTTAATTCTCGGCCGGTTTCTCTTGTCCGGCCTTGGGGGCTTTGTTCTTGTTGTTGGCGGTGTGGGTTGCACCTTATCGCGTTTCCAGCCTGTTGGCATTTTATACCAGGGCCCTTCAAATTCCAGGCCCGTTACAAGTTCATACGATTCCGGAATTGCGCTCCTTTGCTTATGCTTTACATACTTAATCCAGTCCAATTTAATCCCGGTTAGGAATGCGTATTCTGCACCCGCATTTCCGTAAAGATCGAGGGCGACGACCTGTCCGGAGCCATCGGTCATAAGCTTGGCAAATCTCCCCTGCCTGTTACCTATGGAAATGCCTTTGTGCTTAAAGCCTGGGCTGACAACTCTCAATTCAGGCAGTTCAATCCAGTATACGTAGTTGCCGGCATATCCGCCGCAGGCAGGTGTTGGATCTGTGGAGATCCAAAATGTGTCATTCCGCTTTTCCTTCTTCACAAGTACTCTGAGATCATTGAGGTTGGGGCAGAACGCCTCTCTTCGCCGCTGGTAATCTTGCTCGCCCTCTGTCGATCGTCGAATGAGTGCAAGATCTAATTGCCTTTTCAGCATGTTGGAAACTAATGCATTGTTCACATTTGGAGGATTGTATCTGCCTTTCAAACAATATGAGGCAATCACATTCAGTGCTGCATTTCTATCCAAAGACTGCCATGCCTTGAACCCATGACGTTTGATCAACTTTTCTGGTGTGGTGGTAACACCTCGAAATACTCTAGTCATGTCACTTCACTCCATGTTAATTGTTTATCCGCTAGATCCCGTGCTCGTTTGAGTGTGAATCGTGAATCTCAATGCGCCTTGTCGGCCCTTGGCTTATAGGTGTTTTTCACCGATGCTCTATCCGTAAGTACACTTGGATTCAGTGAAGGCACTCTGTAAATCCGTATGCCAGGCAATAAGGGCTGGCCGACGAGCACTCTTCATGAATGGTTAAATGAGTTCCCCTTTACTGTTGAGTGTAGCAGTGAATGATGGCGTTGATACTGATCACGTGGAGTCAGAGTCGATGTATCATTCGCACTTTAAAGCGACATCCCTTCAGCAGAAAAGGGATCAGTACCCTTAAGCCCATATAGTTAGTTCAATCATTCTTCAATAGCCATCTGAACAAGGATGTTAAAATGCCAAGAAAACGCCGTTTCTATTTACCAGGTATCCCTGTCCACGTGATACAGCGTGGCAATAGTCGCCAACCCGTATTCTTTGAATCTGATGACTATCAGGCCTATTTGGGATGCTTGAAAGAGGGTGCGAACAAACACGGTTGCGCCATCCACGCCTATAGCTTAATGACTAATCATCTCCATTTACTTCTAACACCCGAATCGTCTGAGGCGATCAGTAAAATCATGCAGTTCATAGGCCGCCATTATGTCCCCCATATCAATAATGCCTACAGTAGGTCTGGTACATTGCGGTAAGGACGCCACAAAGGATACGTGATTGACAATGACACGTATCTATTGTCTTGTATGCGTTACAGAGAACTCAATCCAGTTCGGGCGGGTATGGTAAAAAACCAATCAATTATCGTTGGTCCAGTTATCGGGCAACGCCACCCAGTACACTGACAAATTGACTACTCCTCATGCTGTATATCGACAATTTGCCCAAGGTTACCAAGAAGGCATTTTTTTATCTTAAATGATTCTGCAATGCACTAGCAGCTGATCGGGTTCACGATATCCGTACGACTGTTTAAACCGGCACGCCTTGGCAGTGCTCGCTTTTGCGAGCAGATTGAAAAGCAACTAGAGTGTAAAGTAGGTCAGGCAAGAAGAGGACGCCCAAATAAAAATAAAACAGTAATTAAATAAGTGAAATAAGGGTACTGACACCTTTTCCCCGATCGAGATTGGATCAGCTCACACTACTTGAACAATGCCTCCAATGTATCAGCCGATTGAGGCCGGTGAAAATAATAGCCTTGGAAACAACTGCAGCCGCATTCTCTCAGGAAACGGCACTGTTCTTCAGTCTCCACTCCTTCAGCAACCACTTGGAGGCACAGTTTATCTGCGAGCGTGATAATGGTCTCGACCAGGCTGGCATCCTCGGGATCGTTGCTGATATCACGAATGAAGGAACGATCGATCTTGATTTCGTCCACAGGTAATCTGCGCAGGTATGCCAGAGATGAATATCCGGTGCCGAAATCGTCAATACTGAAACGAACGCCCAACTTCTTCAATGTCAGCATCTTGTCCCGTGCCATATCCAGCTTATTCAGAAGTACGCCTTCGGTGATTTCAAGGGTCAGGCAGGCAGGATCAACATCACTTTCTGCGAGGAGGCGCTCAACCTTTATGACGAAATCCGGATTGAGGAATTGCCGTGGACTGATGTTGACCGACATTCGGCTAGGCAGCGGGAATCCTGGGAAATGTGTCCAGGTTTTGTATTGTTGGAGCGCGTTTGCCAGAACCCACTCGCCAATCTTCAGAATCTGTCCTGTGTCCTCGGCCACAGGAATGAATTGATCGGGTTGAATCAGCCCCCGTTTCGGGTGTCGCCAACGTATCAATGACTCCAATCCCAGTAGATTATTAGCATGATCGACCAGGGGCTGATAGTGCAATTGGAACTCCCGTCTCTCCAGCGCCTGCTGTATATTATTCTTCAGGTGCAGCAGTTCTTCTGCCGCATGCTGCATACTTGGCAGAAAGAAACGCACTGTATTGCGCCCTGCCTCTTTAGCCCTGTACATGGCGGTATCTGCATGACGTAGAATGTCGTCTGCATTCTCATCTTCCATTGGGAACAGTGCAATACCGATACTTGGGGTTACATGTAATTCGTGGTCCTGGATCTTATAGGGTTTTGACAACAAATCACGAATTTTTTCCGCATACATCTGAGTATATTCCGCGACCTTCTCGGTATCATCCCCAACTTCGCTGAACAGCAGTACAAATTCATCACCACCCAGGCGGGCGGGAGAGTCCTCATCGCGAAGATTTTTCTTGAGCCGTTCTGCGACAGCTTTCAACACAGCATCACCGACAGGATGGCCCAGTGAATCGTTGATGTGCTTGAATTGGTCAAGATCGAGGAACAGCAGGGCACCCTTTTTCCCATGGCGTCGACAACGGGTCAGGGTTTGACTCAGCCGATCCATTAACAGTCGACGGTTTGGAAGATCCGTAAGCGCATCATAAGTAGCTTGGTGCTGTATGAAATCGGCGTAGTGTTTGCTTTCGGAGATATCTGTCAAAGCGCCGACAATGCCAATAGTCCTGCCTTCTTGTACTACCGGAGCTTCATTGACCTGCACCCAAATTTTGCGACCTTTTGTGCCGACAAGCTCTAATTCATAAGATGGCTGTTGTTCACCGGTATCAATGGCGCGCTGGGTAATCTCAAATCCCTTTTTGTTAACCGGATGGTCGCTTACAAACTCCGTCCAGCGCCGTTTCGCCTCTTCCGGTCCGCAGTCTAGAAATCGATGGGTCTGGGGGCTGAGATATGTGAGCACATGTTGATCTGTGTGAAAGTAATGTAAGTTGCTGCTGTACTCCACGATATTGCGTAGCTTCTCTTCGCTGGCACGTAGCGACTGCAGGGCTGAGCGCGTAGTGGCTGACAACCGATAGGCGACAAGCCAACTGAAGATCAGGACTGCGAGAATGACCGCGAATGATATCGGCAGGGAGGTGAGTAGTAGATAGCGTTCCCGAGTCTGGATATTACTGTTCTCGATGTCGATACCCAGCACGCCGGCCCGCTTGCCGTCGCTGCTGTAGAAAGGGGCGTATGCCGTGAGCCAGGTGCCCCATTTATCTGTGTAGAAGTCTTGTTCCACAAGAGGTTTGTCTAGCGAAGCAAAGTTTGTTTTAAGTGTTTCGCTGGCATCGTCGTATAGATCACCGAGGTGGGCAATCTCCTCAGGATTCGTTTCTGCGTCGAGCACAAACATGATCTGTCCATCCGCGCTCGGCACCATTGTGTATACGTAGCGGATTCCGGTGGCAGAGTCGCGGATGCGCTGCAGATCACGGCGTAGCCTGAGGTAGGTCGGACCAGACTCTTGTTCGGGTAACCTTAGGGTATTGTGGGCTTCGGCGTCGATCTGCAGAGCCGCAACCGCCACGATATCGTGTAGTTTCTCCCGCATTTCCTGGCGCAGCCGATCCTGGTACTGCCAATAGTAGACCCCGGTCATGGCCGATGAAATGATGAGGACGAGTAATGTAAGACTGACAAAGATACGCTTACCCAAGGCTACCGGGGAGTAATCAATCTGCTGTGAGGCAATCCTATCGGTCATTGGTGGTGTTTTTGAATTGGTTTAATATTGAATAAGTAACGGGAGATATTCAAGCAAACTATAGCGGTCCTGCCACTCGATTGCGCCCTCTCCGTTTTGCTTCGTAGAGAAATCGATCGGCATCTCTGATCATTGTATCTGTGTTGACGGCTTCCGTAATCGATTGTACACCCAGACTCAGGGTTATCTGATATTTATTTTCATCAGAGAAAACCGCTGATTCCACAGACAATCGCAACTTTTCCGCAACCTCCATAGCCTCGCGCCTATCAGTCTGGGAAAGCATAATCAGGAACTCCTCTCCCCCCCACCTGGAAACCAGATCCTGTCGCCTTACAACAGAGGATAGAAGCTTGCCAAGCCCGATTAGAAGCTGATCACCAACGACGTGCCCATATGTGTCATTTATTCGTTTAAAATTATCCAAATCGGCCATGATGATCGAAAAAGGTGCGCCATGGCGGTTATAGGTACCGTAGGCTGCATCCAGTCGCGCCAACATTTCCCGTCGATTTGCCAATCCTGTCAACATGTCAGTGTGGGAAGCGTGTTCCAATTCGTTGCTGATCTCGATGTATCTTTTGTGCGTCCTTTCCCTCAGGAACTCGTAAATTGTCACCATAATGGACAAAGCAAAAAAGGAGGCAATAAACCTGACTTTAAAACTTTGTGGATAGTCTGCAGAGACAAAAAACACAGACGGGATATACATCACAACGATTACGATTATCAGTAGCACAAATAATGCGATGACTCCTCTTCGCAACCCCTGGAGCAACATTATTATCAGAGTCAATGGATAACACCACAGGGGGCCGGTATTATCGATTCCCCCTGTTGAGATGATATAGGTAAAAGCAATAACAACCGCAATTGAGATTCCATTGATTCCGAACGACGGATTTGTCGTCAGCCACATCAGGAACATTGACACCAATACCAGTAGGGTAATGGCAAGAAGCGTCAGCCCTAGGATTTGTCTGTCATTAACAATCGCAATGATCCCAAAGACGATCAAGAACGTCGACCCAGAAGCCCCAACCAACATGCTGAGCTGGTAACCACGTCTAAAGTCTGTATCTTTGATACTCATACCCGATTCATAGCTAACAGCAAATCAAAAACCGTTGAATTCATTCTGGCGGGTTACGATGGGATTTAGTTAGGATTATACATCAGTTCCGGCAGTCTTGATGGGAATTTCACTTCCGTTCGATATCCGGTTTCTCTTATCTGATAAAGACCTGTTTGTGATATCAGGAAAAACGCCGCCAATCACACATCTGTCAAATTGAAGATAAATGCATCAAAATGTCTATGTAGCGTTGAAACCTTTATAGCGGCCTAGATAGGGCATTAAAAAACCGGACGGTTTGATCTATTCTGGTCAAATGTTCACAGGTAAACTGAAGCAACAAGTGAAAACGATGGCGTTCATACTGACTACATGGAGTCAGAGTCGATGTAGTATTCGCACTTTAAAGCGACGTCCCTTTATCTTGTTATCGGACAAAACACGGATTGCTATTTTCCGCACACTGCGATCAACGGCGACATAGGCAACATGGTCGAAAATATCGATCTTTCCAACCAGTCCACCTTGTATTGCTTTATCTGCAGTGAGTGCGCCGAGAATGTCGCCGGGACGAACTTTTTCTTTGCGGCCGCCATCGATACAGAGCGTGACATTCGGTGCGGTGAGACTGAAACCCTCAGGTATGTCTAGCCCTGCCGGTTGCTCCAGGCGCACTTCGTTCTTGAGATAGGCCTCAATGGCGTTGACGTGATTGGCCTCTGAGGCGATAAACAGATTAAGCGCCAGACCATTTCTCCCTGCCTGTCCTGTACGACCGATTCGGTGGACATAGATCTCTGGAACCCGGGGCAGCTCGTAGTTAATCACCGCGCCAAGTTCCTTGATGTCGAGGCCGCGAACTGCCACATCTGTAGCCACCAGTACCGGAACACTACCATTTGCGAAGCACACCAGTACCAGATCACGATCCTTTTGCTCCAGGTCGCCGTACAGTGCCAGGGCTTGATTTCGCTTGCCTTTTTGGACTTCATAGAAGTGCTGCCTGATCTTCAAATCGCTGTGATGTGAGTCGACGGTCACTTCAATCGGATCGCTTTGAAAAGCGGCACTCATTTCTCGAATGGTCTCGGGATAGGTGGCTGAGAAGAGCAGGGTTTGTCGTTGAGATGGGGTGGCTGAAAGGATCTCTGCCATATCGTCATGAAAGCCCATAAGGTTAGCCAACAATGCTGAGGCGAGTTTTAATGAGGAAACTGGGTTGTCGTAGAGTGCATTTCAGACCGATGAATAAACCGATGAGGATCGAACTAGGCAGTAATAATAACAGCTTGCTTCGGTAATTGATGCACTCTGTAGAATTCATAACACTCAGGAGATGACCTAACCAATATACGACACTGGTGATGAGCGTACGACTGGTAGAAAAGGGCTTTGACCCCTGTTGCCCCCTTTAATCCAATACTGAGATCCCGGACTCAGATAAGAAAAAAGGGGTCAGAAAAAAGCCGCCCAAAGTCCAACTCCGGGCAGCTTTTTATAGCTCAGAGTACGAAATAAGGGTACTGCCCCCTCTTCTGCCTCTTCTGCCCTGCCCTCTTCTGCCCCTTTTCTGCCTTGCGTCCCTGTTGGGGTCCGATGGCAACGCGGTAACTCATCGAGCAACCCAATACCTGTTGCATCGGATCCTCGTCTTGATCTTCCAGATTCAGGTAGCTGTTTTCCACATCGCGTTCCAGGATTCCCTCGCGCTCCAGAAATCCGGCAACCCGATGGCTGATCCTATGCACCAACTCCGTCAATTCCTGCTGAGCGGGTGTATGGGCACGATGAAATCGGCTTTTACCCCAGGGCGTGGTGGTGTAAACACCGTCCAGAAACAGCATGTGGAAACACACGGTATGAGTATCAGAATCCCGATCGACTGCGCGAGTATGTGAAGAAGAAGGGCATTACGCATCCGGTGGGGATAGATCTGCATCTGCCGGGGGAGGAGATCCCTGAGACCATGCGGGCGTATCAAACCCGAGGCACTCCGGAGATGGCCATCATCGATCGTAGCGGTATGGTGCGCTTGCAAAGATTCGGGGATTTGACCCTGCACTGGGTGAAAAGCTGATCGATAGATTGCTGGAAGAGCCCGGTATCTGAGACAGGCGGATCAATTCTCTTCTGCTACTTCATGGTCTGAGCCATCCACTCTTCAAACTGTTCAGGTTTTAATGGCCGGCTGTAGAGATAGCCTTGAGCTTCCTGACAGCCCTTGCCGTAGAGGAAAGCGGCCTGCTCCTGCTTTTCCACCCCTTCAGCTATCACCTTCAGATTCAGCGCCCGGCCCATACTGATGACGGCTTCAGCGATGGCCATGTCGTTGGGATCGACAGGTATATCGCGGACAAAAGACTGGTCAATCTTCAACTTGTGCACAGGCAATTGCTTCAGATAGCTCAGTGAGGAGTAGCCAGTGCCAAAGTCGTCAATCGCCAGTTCTATGCCCATATCCCGCAGACTCGAGAGCACCTCGAAGGCGTGCTCGGAGGCGCGCATGGCGAAACTCTCAGTGACCTCCAGGCCCAGTCGTTCAGGCGGAAGGCCACTTTCGGTCAGGCAGCTTTTCACTAACTCGGGAAACCCCGCATCGTGAAGTTGCGGGCCTGCCACATTAACGTAAACACGGCCAAATTCATGACCTTCGTCGAGCCAGGCTCTTGCCTGGGTTGTGGCTGTACGCAGTATCCAGGCACCAAGCTGTCTGATCAAGCCGCTCTGTTCGGCAACAGGGATAAACATGTTGGGTGGGATAAGCCCGCGTGTCGGGTGTTGCCAGCGGGACAATACCTCGAGGCCAACCAGGTTATTGGTATTGAGGTCTATCTGCGGTTGGTAGACCAGATAGAACTGGGACTGATCCTGGGCCTCGCGCAGGGCGCTCTGCACGAAGCTGTGCTCTTGCGCCTGTTCGGTCATCTCTCGGGTATAAAAGCAGTAAGTGTTCCTGCCCGCCTCCTTGGCCTCGTACATGGCTGCGTCGGCAAAGCTCAGCAGGGCGTCGGCATCCTTGCTGTTATCCGGATACAAGGCGATGCCGATGCTGGATGAGACCCGCAGGATATGGCTTTCCACATCGAACGGATCAGCGAAAATCTGTAGTACCTTTTCCACCACAGGAATGACTTCGATTGAGAGATGAAGATCTTCCAGCACCAGGCAGAATTCGTCGCCACTGATGCGGCCAACGGTGTCGCCAGCACGGGTGATTCGGGTAATACGTTCTGAAACCTCAACCAGCAGTTGGTCACCAACACCATGGCCAAGTGTATCGTTGATGTTTTTGAAGCGGTCCAGATCAAGAAACACGACTGCTACTTTGGTGCCTTTTCGCTCGGAACTGGCCAGGCTGTGAATGAGTCGGTCCCTGAACAGTAACCTGTTGGGCAGGCCGGTGAGAGAGTCATGGTGTGCCAGATGATCGAGGCGGGCTTCGGTGGCCTTGAGTGAAGAGATATCAGCGAACACGCCGACATATTTCTTTGGTCCGCCGTCATCCGGGTCTACTGAGCTGATGGTGAGTATTTCAGGATAGACGGTGCCGTTTTTTGAGCGATTCCAAATTTCACCGTGCCATTGGCCATTCTCCAGTAACTGATGCCACATGTCTTCATAGAAATGCTTGTCGTGTCGACCGGATTGGAGAACACGGGGGTTCCGGCCTATCACTTCATCCCGCGAGTAACCCGTTATTCGGGTAAAAGCGTCGTTGACATCGAGAATGTTACCTTCATGATCGGTAATGGTGACCCCTTCTCCGGTACTGCGGAAAACCGCTGCTGCCTCTATGAGCTTTTCAGCGTTCTTTTTCCGTTGGTCGATGTCCTCGATTACGGAGATAAAGTAGAGCGGTTCTCCATCATCATCACGAACCAGAGAAACGGTAAGCCGGATCCAGACTAACGCTCCCGATGACTTGATGTAACGTTTGTCCATCGAGTAGGTTTTGCGTTTGCCTGACAATACCTCTTTGACAAGGGCAAGATCCGCATCCAGGTCGTCTGGGTAGGTGATGTCCTGAAAGGTCTTTTCAAGCAGTTCCTCACGTGAATAGCCGACGATCTCTGAGAGCTTCTCGTTGACTTCAAGCCAATGGCCATCTGGAGCGACGCGGGCAATACCAACAGCAGCCTGGTCGAAGGTGGCGCGAAAGCGGCGTTCACTTTCGGTAAGGTCGCTCTCTGCTCTCTTACGTTCTGTAATGTCGCGACCTATACCCAGCACGCCGACAAGCGATCCATCGGGGGCATGCACTGGTGTCTTGGTGGTCTCCATTTGAGTGATATGACCGTCCGCATAAATCGCATCCTCTTCATTCATGTGGACTTTACCGCTGTCTAGCACTATCTTGTCGTTCTTGTGATAAGCATCGGCTATGGAAGGATCGAAGAGGTCATGATCTGTTTTTCCAATGATCCTCTCTTCGGATAGATCGAGGAACTGTTGGAAATGGGAGTTACATGATAGATATACCCCTTCCGGATCTTTCAGCCAGATCAGGTCGGGTATGGTATCGAGCAGGGTTCTCAGGCTCTTTTCACTCTCAATGAGTTTGGCTTCAGCCAGTTTCCGCTCAGTAATGTCCTGCACGATACCGGACATGCGTTTAATCTCTCCCGTCTTGACGAGTTCATGACCGCCCGCTCCCCGGATCCACCGTATTTCATTATCTCTCCGACGAATACGGCATTCGAAATTCCAGTCGGATTTAGTGTCTACAGAGTTGTTGAAATTGTTGTCAACGTCTGACCTGTCTACAGGAATGACGTGATCAAGAAACATTTCATAGGTCCACTCAGGCAGCAGTGAGTCATAACCGAATATTTGATCATGCTTCAACGTTCGGTGTACCGTGTGATCCACAAGATTAAGATCCCAGCCGCCAGTATGACTGCGATCCAGGGCAAACCTCAGCCGTTGTTCACTTTCATGAAGCAGACTCTCTATGCGTTTCTGTTCTGTGATGTCCCTGACTATTCCTTCTACGGCCTGCACAGTTCCATTCTCATCTTTCACGTAATGGACGTTTGCCGATGCCCACCAGGTAGTGCCATCTTTTCGCTTTAACTCGGCTTCAAACCCCTTCACGGATCCATTTTCATTCAATAATTGTAAAAGAATATTGCGCTCTTCAGGCCGGACATAGAGTAATTCGGCTGCATCGATTCCGATTATCTCGTCTGGTGTAAAGCCGGTCATGTGTTCGATGGATGGTGATACAAATATAACTTTTTCGTCTAGACCGACCTGGTACATCATGTCCGGGCTGTGCGTAATAAGATTTTTATATTGCTTTTCGCTCTCGCGTAAGGCGTGTTCTGCTTCCTTGCGATCAGATACGTCTATCAGGCAGCCGTGAATAAATGTTGCCCTGTCGGTAGAGTCCCGATCATTGACCTCGCCAAGTGCTGATAACCAATGCATGCTTTCATCAGGCCAAATAACACGAAAATCAAAACTGTATTGATCAGATCCTCCTGCTGATAGACACTCTTGGATAATCCCGTGGACCGAGTCGCGGTCTTCTTCGTAGATGGAATCAAAAACCTGCTCAAATGAAAGCCCCTTAACGGCCAGATCTTCTGGTATCCCGCTAAGTTTCGCAAAGTGACTGTCCGCTACAATCATGTCACTGCCGATATCCCAGGACCATGTTCCAATACCCCCGGCAGAGAGGGCCAGCTTGAGTCGACGCTCGCTGTCTTTCAGCGCCTCTTCCGTGTTGCGAAGCCGTTTCTCAAGCTGAAGCTGGCTTTTTAAACTTTCAAGCTCCTGTTCCCGGTCATTCAGTGCCTGACGCAGGTGTTCTATGTGAGTGTCATAGAGTTGTCGAACGATATTGTTCCGGGTCACCAATCCTACGATGGAGCCACTCTCTCCAATCACAACCAGGCGTCGAATATGTGCCTGATCCATGATTTTGATGGCGTCCGATACGGGCATGTCGATAGGTATGGATCGAACAGGGTGGGCCATTACGCTGGAGAGGCTAATAGATTCCCCTTTGTTAATGGAAGAGGAGAGCCTAACCAGGTCTCGTTCGGTGAAGATGCCAACGGCAGCGCCCGCATCTTCCACGACTACGCACGAGATGCGGTCACGCGCCATGAGCCTGATTGCGTCATCAACAAGTGCATCGTATGGAAGGGTGATGACGCTACGGGTCATCAGCGCACCGACTTCCTTGAACCGCACCAGAAATTCGGTCCCCAGATGCTGCATGAAGCTGCTCTCGGATGCGATACCCGCTAAATGCCCCTGATCGTTGACAATGATCAGATGGCGAACGTGATGATCAGCGATCAATCGATAGGCCTCGCGATAATCCATATCCAATGGAGCAGTCAGAGGTGGCGTACCCATTACGTCCTGTACTGCGAGATGTTCGGAGTCTTGATGTCGATAGCTGATAATGACAGCGTCGCGCTCGGTAAAAATCCCAACCGGTACCTGTCCTTCGGTGATCACAATGGAGCTGATGCGCTGTTTGCGCATGAGTGCCAACGCATTATCCACAGTACAATTGGGTGGCACCGTGGTTACCGGGGCGGTAAGTATGTCGGCAAGTTCTAGCTTAATCATTGAGATGATATCTGTTATTAGAATTCAGGTTGATGCGTAAGTGACATATCTGAAAGCTATTCCGTTAAGTGTAGCATCGGGCGGCGCTGACAATATGGCTGACAGGCAGCAAGAATTTAGATCATATGGGGTGATAATATCACCCATATTCAGGTGGCCAAAACAACTATGCCACTACACTCCCTGCTCTCAGTCATCTATCAATATCCGCGTCTTCATTCCTTTATGCAATGAAACTTATGCCCACCCTTCTCATCAGCAAAGCCCTTCAAACTGCGATCAAGACTTTTTAAACTACCCCATTCAATCCTGTCTTTACCCCTATCCTTTGCCAAGTAAAGTGCATCATCGGCACATCTAAATAGAGCCTCCACATCCATAGAAACACCATGTTCGTATGCCATCATTCCAGCACTGACTGTGATTCGCTCACCCCCGGTGTTGTTAAGCACCAAATCTGAAACAGATAGTCTCAATCTATCAATGAGATCAGAGGCATCATCAGTAGATGTCTGTGGCAAAATCAGTAAAAACTCTTCCCCGCCATATCGTCCAGCAATATCATATGTTCTTAGACTACTACTCAGGGTATTGGCGATCGCAACCAACACCTCATCCCCTACCTGATGGCCAAACTGATCATTAATCTGCTTGAAGTTATCCACATCAACAATGGCAATGCAGAACGATTGCCCATGCCTCTCAGATGCATTGATAACACCCTCCAACGCACGCAGCACTGCATGATGATTCAGCAAAAGCGTCAAACTGTCATGGGTGGCTAGCTCCTCTAGACGTTGATTACTCGCCTCTAGCTCTGATGTACGTTCTCTCACCAAAGATTCAAGCTTTTCGTTCAACAGGGTCAAATAGCCCCTTGCCTGCTGATCGGCTTGCTCTTTCTCTCTGTTTAATGACGCCACCCGCTCAGCCAGTGCCATACCCAACATCGTAACTTCGAAAACTGAGCCTAATTGTAGTGCGTAGGCAGTCACAAAATTATGCGGTAAAACTCCCCAATAGTAGAGGCCGGAGATAAAAACAAAAATCAGGAATACGCCCCAGGCAATCAGAAAGTAGCGCGCAGCGAGATTACCACCACGATAGGCGATGACAGCTGCCAACATGACAATAGGAACAAGCACCAGACCTGAGAATGAGCTGACCCGCTTCGCAAATCCAGTGTAACCTGTGAGAGATAAGAAAATACCAATAGCCGCCAACACAGCGGTTAACCAAAAAAGATGATAGAAAGTGCGACTATATTGTGCAATATCGAGCAGCTTGCTCGAGAAAATCATGGCGGTTATCACCACAACACCAACAAAGAAACTGGGTGCCATGTCCTGCCACAAGGGAAACCCCGGCCAGATGAACTGAAAACCCAACCCTGTCAATGTGAAATTGAGTAATCCATAGAAGGTTAAGTACAGGGCATACCAGAAAAAAAGCGGTGATTTAAGAAATAGCAAACCACCTATTGCTGATGCCACCAATAACACGATAGCACCAAAATAGAGCCCAAACCAAAGCTGTGACTGTGCAACATATTCGGCAAACGCAATCTGATTCCAGAGTCGAACTGGCAATTGAATTGAACCATTCGTCGTCAACCGCATATAGAGAGTCTTGATCTCACCCGGCACAAGATCAATGGTGAAGACATTCGTGCGAACCTGTACGTCACGTGCAGAGAATAAAAATGCATCTCCCCCAAGGCGCTTACTGAAACTTGTCTGACCATCGGGCTCGTAGAGCTCGATTCGATCCATGAGTGGATAGTCAAGCTCGAGTAAAAAGGTCTGTGCGGAAGACAGATGGGAAGCCAGTGTGAAGCGCGTCCATACAGCAGCGTCGGTAAAACCGATTTTTCCGCCGTTAGACACATCCTGATATTGTGAATCTAGTGTTGCTGCACTGGCGCTATCGATATCCAGCTGGCGCTCAGGATCGAGCAGAACCTGCATCACCCCAGTCAATGTGGCAAAACGGAAATCATCACCGACATCGGTCAAGTCAAGGTGTGTTTGTCCAAATACTGGAGGGCTTAGAATAATCAAAAGCAGGAAGATCGCTGGAAAAACTCGCGGTACCCAGTGACTGAACATCACCCACCCCAGGGTAAATCTGTGTAAATAGAATTCCTGTCTCTCTAAATTGCCTCCCTTCGCTAAGCCGAGCCACTACAAATTAGTGCACACAGGCATATTATGTGCCTGTATCAGGATTTTTACTATGTCCATACAAGAATACACTTCTGCAACACTGTATATGAAACCCTCTGATCAACACTCCACGAGATTCACCAGTCTCTGGGACACTCATTAAATATTTCCGATATTTCAAAGAGTTAATCTCAAATATTCCCTTTAATCACTATTAAGTAGTAATAAGTCGGTAATTATTCAGTGCTGATCGCTGTCCTCTGTGCCAGATTTTTTTCTGGAGCTGGGCATATGCTAACTAGTCTGAATCGGGTGAGATCCGTGCTGCCGGCAGCAACTCGGAGGGGTGTTCTAAAATACCCTTGGCCTGTAAGTGATAAAGGCTCTTGTCGATGACCGCCTGATCCTCGATACTGGCGATTATCTTGGCTTCACCTCCGCACTTCTCGCAGATAGAGACGTCAATATTGAACACACGCTTCAGGCGTTGCGCCCAGGTCATCGCCTTGTACCGCTGTTGCGGAGTCTTATCATCACTCTCATGAGGCTTTGATCCTTTGCCACGTTTGGCGGACATTACATCGACTCGGTATTTGCTGTTGGGCGCAAACACGCCATGAAACCGGGTCAGGTTCACCGTAGGCTTGGGTACCAGCGCCGCCAGCTTGGCGATAAATTTGTGTCTGATATCCTACAGGATGAAAATGATGTAGCCATTGCCAAAGCCATAATCAGTATGGCTACAAACTTGTCACTGGATGTATTGGCGGAGGGTATCGAGACCGAAGATCAGCTTAAGTTTCTGCTTCAGCAGGGTTGCAAATGTGGGCAGGGATTCTACTTTGCGCGACCGATGCCGGCCCCTGAGTTAGAAGCATTCATGTCGTAGCGTACCTTAAAAGTCGAGTAATGCCGAAATCGGCAAGCAAACCAGCTCAGGCTTGCCTATCCATCGAACTACTGACCAGGTTGCTGTGATACAGGAAGCCTTTCGATTCTTGACATTTCAAGCTGAAAATATCTTTAAAAATCTGGTATTTAACTGCAAAGCATCACGTGAGAAAAAGCCAACTAAAGATATCGGTAAATTTTCCGATAAAAAGGCTATGTAAAACTATAATAAAAAACCACTCATAAGAGAAATCAATAGTGGCTAATTTAACGACACCCTCTGCAACAACAATACAGCGTGTTTATCACCAACGCGTTCGTTTTCTCTACCAGGGAGGCGTGCGCGCTATCAGTTTTAACATCATCAATGCAGTTCTGCTTTGTTCTGTTTATTGGTTCACGCTACAGCCATCCTATTTAGTGACTTGGCTGATATTGATGACCCTGGTCTCAATAGCACGTATGACACACACCAGCCTGTCTCTGGAAAAAAGCTGGGAGTTCTCCACCGATAAAAGCAAATTGCTTCAATTTCGCCTTGGAGTCTTTGTAACAGGAGTAGTTTGGGGGACAGGATTTGCTATTTTCAGCCCCGAGTTGAACGACACCTACACCTTGCTCTTCCTGTTTACCCTCGCAGGCATGAGCGCTGGCGCATTTTCATCCATGGCCAGTGACAGATTCACCTATCTACTCTACATCTTACCGATGCTGATTCCTGCCATATCCATTAGTGCATCGCAAGGGAATCTTCTAAGTCTGGTCATGACGATCATGCTCATACTTTTTACCCTCATGCTTACAGTCTCTCATAAGCTTGCAGCTAAGACCTTTGCTGATGGATTTGAGTATCGCTTCGAGCACGAAGATCTTGTGAAAGAATTAGTAAAGAAAAATGATGACTTGAACTCCCTGAATCATGAGTTAGAGAAAACCCAGAAGGAGCTAAGCAGGATATCTCTTTCTGATGAGTTAACCCAGATACCTAATCGACGGCATTTTATGCGAGTCCTGAAACTAGAAATAAAACGTGCTCGTCGGGAACATACGCCCCTGTCCGCCGTCATGATCGATGTTGATTACTTTAAGAAATTCAACGACACATATGGGCACTTAGAAGGTGACCAATGTTTACGCATGATTGCAACTGTCCTACGGGAAACTCTACAGCGATCAAGCGACTTCCTGGCCCGCTACGGAGGCGAGGAATTTGTCGCACTCTTACCGAACACCAACCAGGATAGTGCTTTAATTGTTGCTGAGCGGATGCGCATGGCTATCTTTGATGCTGACATAGAACATCGTGAATGCGCATTAGGCCGGGTAACGATAAGCGCCGGTATTGCATCTTGTTCTGCAGTCAATGGATGTAAAAATTGGCAAACACTTATCGAGCTTGCTGATCGATCCCTGTACCAATCAAAGTCTGAAGGGCGAAATCGCGTATCTGCACACGACCAAAATGCCGTGGTAGTCCCAATAACGCCTGGCCATACTTCCCTGGATTAACCGCTTTGCGCATGGTTTCATTTTTGCTTCACCTGACTCTACCGCCCAGCCGGCGATTATGGGCCGGGTGACGGCGTCCGTTTGGGCTGACTTTGCGTCCCTGTTGGAGTCCGATGGCAACGCGGTAACTCACCGAGCAGCCCAATACCTGTTGCATCGGATCTTCGTCTTGATCTTCCAGATTCAGGTAGCTGTTTTCCACATCGCGTTCCAGGATTCCCTCGCGCTCAAGAAACCCGGCAACCCGATGGCTGATCCTATGCACCAACTCCGTCAATTCCTGCTGAGCGGGTGCATGGGCACAATGAAATCAACTTTTACCCCAGGGCGTGGTGGTGTAAACACCGTCCAGAAACAGCATGTGAAATGCACGTTCAAATTGAGCGCACTGCCGAATCTTTGGAGCAGCGTCACCGCACCAGTCTGCGCGGTTTTTCGAGTGAATCCCGACTTCTTAATAAGATGGGACGAGATGGCCCTGTAAACGATCCCCAGCACCCGCCTCATCAGTTGCGGGCAGCTGGCAAACAGGAACCGCAATTGAAATGGGAAGCTCAGCACCCATTGTCGGATCGGTTGTTCTGGTAAAACCTCATCCACCAACAGTGCAGCACTTTCCGCCATACGTCTTGCGCCACAGCTGGGGCAAAATCCGCGCCGCTTACAGCTGAATGCTACCAGGTGTTCATGATGACATTCGCTGCATTGCACCCGCAGGAAGCCGTGTTCCAGGCGGCCACATTTGAGGTAATCCGCAAATTCCTGTGCCACATGCAAGGGCAAGGGCTTGCCCTGCATGGCCATCACATCCCTAAATTCCGGGTAATACCGCTCGATGAATTGATAGAGCAGCGTCTGTTCCGGCCAGTGACGTTTATAAGGTGGGCTGAGTGGCGATCGGTCCGTGATCGCTGCTTGAGACATAGCATGCTCCATTCCATGCAGCTTTCAATATTCTCACAATGTTCTCTATGTAGCTATATGCTATTCTCGACTACATGGATGTCAGGTACTTATCGACACCCAGCAAGCCTCATACAGACCGGAGGCAAATCCCTCCGGTCTGTCTAGATCATCAAGCGATCAGCTTAACCGCAATCTCCTGCCCCCGCTTCGCCGATGCCACATACTCATCCATCTTGTCGAAGTTGAGATACCTGTAGATCTCCGGCGCCATGGAGTCGATCTTGGTGGCGTAGGCCATGTACTCCTCCACCGTGGGTAGCTTGCCCATGACGGCGGCCACTGCGGCCAGCTCTGCTGATGACAGGAAGACATCGGCACCCTGCCCCAAGCGGTTGGGGAAGTTACGTGTGGAAGTGGAGACCGCTGTTGAACCCGCCGCAATACGCGCCTGGTTACCCATACAGAGTGAACAGCCGGGCATCTCGGTGCGGGCACCAGCACTGGCGTAGACGTTATAGACACCCTCCTCCATCAGCTGCTGCTCATCCATCTTGGTGGGCGGCGCCAGCCAGAGGCGGGTCGGGATAGACTCGCCGGAGGCCTCCAGCATCTTGGCGGTGGCACGGAAGTGACCGATGTTGGTCATACAGGAGCCGATGAAGACTTCGTCGATCTTGGTGCCGGCGATCTCCGACAGGGGCTTCACATCGTCCGGATCGTTGGGGCATGCCAGCAGAGGCTCTTTGATCTCGGACATGTTGATCTCGATGACTTCGGCATACTCCGCATCCGCATCGGCACGCATCAGGCTCGGATTCTCCAGCCACGCTTCCATCGCCCGGGCGCGACGCTCCAGGGTGCGGGCATCCTCGTAGCCGTTATCGATCATCCAACGCAGCATGGTGATGTTGGAGCGCAGGTATTCCGCCACCGACTCTTCGGAAAGCTCGATGGAGCAGCCACCGGCGGAGCGCTCGGCCGAGGCGTCAGAGAGTTCGAAGGCCTGCTCAACAGTCAGATCGGGCAGCCCCTGGATCTCCAGGATGCGACCGTTATAGATGTTCTTTTTGCCCTTCTTCTCCACGGTCAGCAGACCCCGCTGCAGAGCGGCGTAGGGAATGGCGTTGACCAGATCACGCAGGGTGATCCCGGGCTGCATCTCACCGCTGAATTTCACCAGTACCGACTCGGGCATATCCAGCGGGATTACCCCCAGAGCCGCACCGAAGGCGACCAGACCGGAACCGGCCGGGAATGAGATGCCCAGCGGGAAACGGGTGTGGGAGTCACCACCGGTACCCACCTGATCGGGCAGCAGCATACGGTTGAGCCAGGAGTGGATGATGCCGTCACCGGGACGCAGGGAGACACCGCCGCGATTCTGAATGAAATCGGGCAGAGTGTGCTGGGTGTTGATATCCACCGGCTTGGGATAGGCGGCGGTATGGCAGAAGGACTGCATCACCAGATCCGCACTGAAACCAAGACAGGCCAACTCTTTCAGCTCGTCACGGGTCATCGGGCCGGTGGTATCCTGGGAACCGACCGTACTCATGCGTGGCTCACAGTAGGTGCCGGGACGGATACCCTCTACCCCACAGGCTTTGCCCACCATCTTCTGCGCCAGGGTAAAGCCCTTGCCGGAATCCTGCGGATCGACCGGACGACGAAACAGATCCGTGGCGCCCAGGCCAAGCGCTTCACGTGCCCGTTCGGTGAGCGAGCGGCCGATGATCAGGGGAATACGACCGCCCGCCTTCGCCTCGTCGAGCAGTACCTCGGTCTTCAGGCTGAACTCGGAGAGCAGTTCACCGGATTCCGTTTCGATCTTACCCTCATAGGGCTTGACCACGATCACGTCACCCATGGCGAGCTTCTCCACCGGGCACTCGATTGGCAGGGCGCCGGAATCCTCAACGGTATTGAAAAAGATCGGTGCGATCTTGCCGCCCAGTACCACACCACCCTGACGTTTGTTGGGTACGAAGGGGATGTCGTCACCCATGTGCCAGAGTACCGAATTGGTGGCTGACTTACGCGAGGAGCCGGTACCCACAACGTCGCCCACATAGGCCAGGGGCACTCCCTTCTCCTTGAGTGAATGGAGTTCGGAGATCGGGCCGATCTTACCCTGCTCATCCGGTTTGATGCCTTCACGCTCATTTTTCAGCATCGCCAGGGCATGCAGCGGAATATCGGGACGGGACCAGGCATCCTGGGCCGGTGACAGGTCGTCGGTGTTGGTCTCGCCGGTCACCTTGAATACCCTGAGCTTGATCTCTTCAGGCACATCGGGCTTGCGCTTGAACCACTCGGCCTCGGCCCAGGAGTTCATCACTGCCTTGGCGTTGGCATTTCCTGCATCCGCCTTCTCCTTCACATCGTGGAAGGCATCGAACATCAGCAGGGTGAACTTCAATTGCTCAGCGGCCAGCTCTCCCAGCTCTGCGTCATCCATCAGTTCGATCAGTGGTTGGATATTGTAGCCCCCCAGCATGGTGCCCAGCAGCTCTACTGCCTTGGCCTTATCCACCAGAGGGCTTGCCGCCTCACCCTTGGCCACGGCGGCCAGAAAACCCGCTTTAACGTAAGCCGCATCGTCAACACCTGGCGGCACCCGGTTGGTCAGAAGTTCGAGCAGGGTCTCCTCCTCTCCCGCTGGCGGGCTCTTCAACAGCTCAACCAGATCGGCGACCTGCTGTGCATTCAGGGGCAGTGGGGGGATACCTTGTTCGGCACGTTCTGCAACATGTTGACGATAGGCTTCGAGCATAATCTCTCTCCTCGGTTCAGGGGACCAACGGCCAGTCATGCCCGTTGTCCGATGGTGATCGTTCCGGTTAAGCAACCGGATAATGGGGGCACGATATCAGACCGTTTATCATACGTATAATTGATTGTTCGCATGTATTATATAAATATTTTGCATGCTATAATTCCGCCAGGCCCTCTTCATCCTAGGTTTTTGTGGTTCGAAATCCCTGCCCTCTCCCATAGGAGTGACCCCATGCAAGCTTTCTCATCCGATCATTATCTCGACTGGAGATAACCGCCATGGACCTGTTGTTGATGCGATCTCTGCTTGCGATTGCCGATACCGGTTCGATCACTGAAGCGGCGGATCGGATCGGTCTCACCCAGCCTGCCCTCTCCCGCCGGTTGCAACAACTGGAGGATTATTTTGGTGCCGAGTTGTTCTCCCGCGGTCGCAAGGGGGTGCAGTTGACTGAAATCGGTCGCCTGGTGGAGAGCGAGGCCCGCATCCTGATTGCCCGCTACGATCACCTACGGGACCAGGTCAGAGCGCATCAGGGTCTCGAAGGGGGCACAGTGAGAATCGGCGGCGGCGCCACCGCAGTCTCATTTCTTCTGCCGAAAGCAATCGCCTCCTTCCAGGGCAGCCATCCGGCCGTGAAGTTTCAGTTGAAAGAGGCCGGTAGTAATGAGGTGGCCGAGGACGTGATCAATGGCCGCCTGGAACTGGGATTGGTGACCATGCCGGTGAAAAACCGGGAACTCAAAGTCTGGCCACTGCTCACCGACCGGATCGTGCTGGTTGGACCCAATCAGCACCCACTGGCGAAAAAGCGCCGCATCAGTGCCAGCGCATTGGATGGCATCTCCTTTGTCGGCTTTGAAGCGGATACTGCGGTTCGCCAGATCATCGATGCCACACTGCGGGATGCGGGTGTAGAAATGAATGTGGTGATGGAGCTTCGTTCGATCCCCGCCATCCTTAGGATGGTGGCCACCACCGGCAATCTGGCCTTCGTCAGTCAGCTCGGAGTGGACAGCCTGGAGGATGTGGCTGAGATCGAGGTCAAGGATTTCAAGGTCGAGAGAGAGCTGGCGGTGATTGCCCGTCGCGGCAGCACCCTCTCACCGGCAGCTCAGGCGTTTGCCGATCTGTTGCGGGAGGCAGTGGTTGAGGGGTAACTGGATAACTTGCTTCACCCAATCGAACAGGACTACCTGTTCAGATAAGTCTTCCAACCGCCATAACCGGTAATCTCTTCTGCGTTGGAAATCGCATAAGGTTCACAGATGAAACCGCTCGCCTCGGTACCATCGGCAAGTTGCAACTTACCAATACCGAGTGGCGATGGAATGGCTGCAACGAAACTACCGAACTGACTCTGTGGCATCGACCAGACTTCGACTTCGATCGCCTCACCCGCTGCTTCATCCAGTATCAATCCGGGTCTTGCGGGTGGTCCACCTGGCAAGGCATACATTCTGTAAATCGGGGCTGTTTCGGTTTTAGCTATAAGTGTGGCGCCACGTTCCGTTAACTGCCAGTTAAGCGGCAGGCCCTGCAGATGGGCGCCACACACCACAACGTCGATCTTATTGTAGTCACCCACTGATGGTTGAGCAGTTGATTGAAGTTCATACTGGGAGGCACCGATTTTCAACTCAAACTGTCGGTGAATCCGTTTCGCAATGGAGAGCAGGGCCCGGTCTGTAAAGGCATCGCCGACCAGGGTAATGCCGAAAGGCAGACCGGAAGCGGTCATCTGCGTCGGCACGGCCACTGAAGCCAGATCCAGCAGATTCATAAAGTTGGTGTAGTAACCCAACTGACTGTTACGCAGAATAGGCTCTTGCAACATCTGCTCGATGGTAAAACAGGTGCCTGCGGTTGGTGTCAGCAGACAGTCGACCGCTGCCAGTTGTCGATCACAGATTGCCTTCAACCCGCTCAATCTGTATTGAGCTTCGAACAGGCTGCTGGCCTGTAATGCCTTACCGGGTTCGATAATCTCCTGCACGACCGGAAACAGTGCTTCCGGGTTGTCATCGATCAAAGGCTGGGTTGCCAGATAACGCTCTGCCACCCAGGGCCCTTCATAGAGTAGTCTGGCTGCTTCGGCAAAGGGTTGATACTCAATCTCGACAAATTCGATCCCGTCTGTTTCAAGTTGCTTGAGGGTATCGCGATAGGCTTGTTGATAGGCCTGATCACCGAAGAAGTTCAACTGCTTCCCGGGGATGACACCGATCTTCAGCGGTCCTTGCCGCTCACCATAGTGCCGCTGCTGATTCTGAAACGGATTGTTGCGGCTGTATTCGTCATCCGCATCATAGGCTTCAGCCACCGACAGCACCAGATTGGCATCGTCGGTGTCGCAGGCGAAGACGGTGATGCAATCCAGACTTCGGCAGGCTGGCACCAGGCCTTTGGTGGATAACAGACCCCGGCTTGGTTTCAATCCGACCAGGTTGTTGAAACAGGCTGGCACCCGGCCCGATCCGGCGGTATCTGTACCCAGACTGAAGCAGGCCAATCCAAGAGCAACCGACACAGCGGAACCGGAACTGGATCCACCGCTGATATAGTCCGGCTTGAAAGCATTACTGCAGGCACCCCAGGGGGACCGGGTACCGTTCAGGCCGGTGGCGAACTGATCCAGATTGGCTTTACCCACCGGGATGGCACCGGCGGCAATCAATCGCTCAACCACGGTCGCGGATGCCGTCGGGGTATAGGCAAACTCGATACAGGCCGCTGTGGTCGGGATCTCATTGAGATCGATATTATCTTTGATGGCAAAGGGAATGCCCCATAAGGGGAAGCGCGCCAGATCGAGCTGTTGCAATCGATCGAGATAGTGTGCCTGCTCTGCTTCACTGAGCAGATGGATCCAGATGTTGTAATCCTCATACTCCGAGGCACGCTTACGGATCGTCTGCATCACCTGCTCAGGTGTCAGACTGCCGCTAAGATAGGCTCTGCGTAGTGCAGAGATGGTCATCTCATAGGGAAAGTCTGTTGTCATGAGCTAACCCTCCTGCAGGACGACCAAGGCCTGCCCCGCTCCAACCCGCTGCCCATTTTCCAACAACACATGGGTAACCGTACTGTCGGCCGAGGCATAGACCGGAATCTCCATTTTCATCGACTCCAGAATCATCAGACACTCACCCGCTTTCACCTGTTGGCCGACACTGACCTCCGTCTGCCAGACACTGCCGCTGATCGGACTGTCGATCACCAGACTCTCTTCCGGCCAACTGCTATCTGTCTGCTCTTCGGTCTGCTCGTTCACTTCAAAGTTGAATTGTCCATCCGCATGCCATTGGGCGAGCTCGGCTTCGAAGGCCTGCTGCCGGTGTTGACGGAATGCTTCGATCTCAGCTTGCTGTGAATGGATGAACGCCTGGTATTCAGTCAGACTGAAACGACTCTCCTCAATCTTTATCGGATAGCGACCCTGGGGAAAGTCTTTGCGAATGGTGACCAACTCATCCTGAGTGACTTCATAAAAACGTATCTGATCAAAGAATCTCAACAGCCAGGGTTTTTCAAAGGCCGTTGTCTGTTTGTAACGGTTCCACATCTGCAGAGTGCGTCCGACGAACTGATATCCTCCCGGCCCTTCCATGCCATAGACACAGAGATAGGAGCCGCCGATACCCACTGAATTTTCTGCGGTCCAGGTTCTGGCTGGATTGTATTTGGTGGTCACCAACCGATGACGGGGATCCACCGGCGTGGCGACCGGTGCACCAAGATAGACATCACCCAATCCCATCACCAGGTAGGAGGCCTCAAACACAATCCGTTTCACATCATCGATACTTTGAAGCCCATTGATGCGACGTATGAACTCCAGGTTACTGGGGCACCAGGGGGCGTTCTTGCGCACCGACTGATCATATTTTTCAACGGCTTTATGGCAGGCTTCGTCATCCCATGAGAGGGGTATATGCACAATCCTCGAGGGCACATGGAGCTGATCGATCTGACTCGCCAGTGCGTGCTCCGCCGTCTTCAGATGGAGCAGCAATTTGCGCTGACTGAGTCGTTGAGCATCGTAGTGAATCTGTAATGAGCGAATCCCCGGTGTCATTTCCTGCAGTCCATTGAGAGGATGTTGCTGTAACCACTGCATCAATGCATGGGCACGAAATCGCAGTGAAATATCCAGTGCCTGTTCGCCATACTCCACCAACATGAAGTGATCGCCGGCGAGACGATAGACCACATCGACACCATATTCACTGCTTTCAAGCCGCCCCACGACAGGGGTGGTGATCTCAGTGGGCTGGTATTGATCGGTCAGCGGTCTCATCTGCGCAACGGCCTTGATCTGATCCCGTTCCAGCCTGACGGCCGTTTCCAGATTCACCGGCACAAAGCTGACTTTATCTCCGGCACGCAGTTGCCCCAGCTTCCACAGATCGGCCTGGATCACGGTTGCCGGACAGACAAAACCGCCCAGTGAGGGACCATCCGGCCCGAGTATCACCGGCATGTCACCGGTAAAATCCACTGTACCGAAGGCATAGGCGTTATCATGAATATTCGAGGGATGGAGTCCCGCTTCCCCGCCATCCTTACGCGCCCACTCGGGCTTGGGTCCGATCAGACGGATTCCGGTACGGCTGGAGTTGTAGTGAACTTCCCACTGGTGTGAAAAGAATCGGTCGATATCCGGCTGAGTAAAAAAATCCGGGGCGCCGTGGGGACCATAGATCACCCGCAACTGCCACTCATGGGTTATCTGTGGCCTGGCATTTTCAGCGATCGTTTTCAGGTCGGTTACGTTGTCGGATGAGGTGATCCTCAACACGTCACCAGCTCGCAGAGCCCGGCCGTTGTGGCCACCGAACTGTCCCAGGGTAAAGGTCGATTTGGAACCCAGATAGTCCGGGCAGTGAATGCCGCCGCTTACCGCCAGATAACTCCGCGCCCCCTGCTGTTTGATTCTGCCCAGGGTGAGTGTCTGCCCGGCATGAATCTCCACCGCGCTCCACATCGCCAAAGGTTCACCATCGAGGTGTGCTTCGATCTCCGCACCGGTGAGTGCAATCCGGCTATCACAGCTGAACTTCAGGCTAGGCCCCTGGATGGTGATCTCCATGCCGGCCACCCCGGCTGGATTGCCCAGCAGCCGGTTGGCCAGCTGAAAGGAGTAGTTGTCGAAAGGACCGGATGGAGGCACACCCACATCCCAGTAACCTGTTCTTGCGGGATAGTCCTGAATGGTGGTCTGGGTTCCTCCCTGCAGCACATCGATACGGCTCGGGGTATAGACAAAATCATTGAGATAGCGGGTCGTCACTTCACCCGCCAGTAGCAAAGGATCCCGACTCAACACCGACAGGTAGTCCAGATTGGTCTCACTGCCATAGAGTCGGATTGCTGCGAGTGTGGCCTGGAGTTTTGCAAATGCTGCCTTCCGCTCAGCAGCATGGACAATCACCTTCGCCAGCATGGGATCGAAATAGGCGGGTACTTCGACACCCGACTCGACCCAGTGGTCTATCCTCACTTCCTTGTCATCGGGAAAGAGCACCTCGGTCAACAGTCCGGGTGAGGGTTGAAAATCCCGATAGGGATCTTCCGCATAGAGTCTGACCTGGACCGCATGGCCTTGTGGTGACAGGGTGGCACGCTCACGCTGCAGATCGACACGATCGCCTGCAGCCTGTCTGATCATCCACGCCACCAGATCGATCCCGTAGACCTCCTCCGTCACCCCGTGTTCCACCTGCAGACGGGTGTTGACTTCGAGGAAGTAGAACGCATCCGTATCCGCGTCGTAGATAAACTCAACCGTGCCCGCATTCCGATAGTGGACACTGGAGAGCAGGGATTCGGCGGTGCGATAGAGTTGTTGGCGCATTTCGTCGGTGAGATTGGGCGCCGGACACTCCTCAACGACTTTCTGATTACGTCGCTGACTTGAACAGTCCCGTTCGCCGATCGCCAATGCGCCACCTTCACCATCCCCAAAAACCTGAACTTCGATATGTCTGGCCCTGGCGATAAACTTTTCTATGAATACCCCGTCATTGGCGAAGTTGTTGGCCCCAAGGCGCTTGACCGAATCGAAGGCAGCAGTCACCTCTGCAGATGAGTGACACAACTGCATACCGATGCCCCCACCTCCGGCGGTACTCTTCAGCATCACCGGATAGCCGATGGTCTCTGCTGCTGCCAGCGCGGACTGGAGATCCTGCAGCAGTTCGGTGCCCGGAGTCAGTGGCACATCCGCCTGTTGTGCCAGCTCCCTGGCTTTGTGTTTCAAACCGAACAGCTCCATCTGCTCCGGAGTCGGTCCGATGAAGACGATACCTTCTGCTTCGCAGCGTCTGACAAAGTCGGCATTCTCACTGAGAAAGCCGTAACCGGGGTGTATCGCATCGACACCATTCGCTTTGGCAATGGCAATGATCTTATCCATATCCAGATAGGTATCGGCGGCCACACCATCGCCCAGGGAGAAGGCCTGGTCTGCATGGCGGACATGCAGACTATCCGCATCACTCTCTGCGTAAATGGCCAGGGACGGGATGTGGAGTCTATGCAGGGTACGGATGATCCGTGTTGCGATGGCGCCACGGTTGGCGATCATTACTTTGGAAAACATGCTTACCTTGACCGGGTCGTCCCGGTTAAAAAAGCGTCATCAGTGGTCGTCCACTGATCTTTCGTTAATCAATGCGGCAAACTGTTCAGGCACTACCCCAGATCAGACACTCGATCGGGGTTGGGTTGTAACCGTTACAGGGGTTGTTCAATTGAGGACAGTTTGAAAGCAACACAATCACATCCATCTCGGCCCTGAGCTCCACATACTTTCCCGGGGCGGAGATACCGTCTTCAAAGGTCAATCCCCCCACTGCGGTGACCGGCACATTCATAAAGAAGTTGATGTTATGAGTGATATCTCGTTTGCTGATGCCATACTCGGGGTGTTCCGCCACTGCCAGCATCCAGCTGTCACGACAAGCGTGCATGCAACGCTTCTCCAGATCGTAGCGCACGGTATTACTTTCCGTGGCACAGGCACCACCAAGGGTATCGTGACGGCCACAGGTATCGGCCACCACTTCCAGCATCACGTTATTCTCATTCGAGCGGAGTTTCGAACCGGCAGTCAGATAGACGTTACCCTGCTCCCTGATGGTATCCATGGCACTGTAGCGCTCTGCCGGATCATCGGCTGAATAGAACAGGGTATCCGCCGCCTGGTTACCTTCCAGATCGAGGATGCGAATCGTCTCACCCGCTTTGACGATGCCGATGAAATAGTCACCTGCATCAACCCGGGTTCTTCGGCTTGCCTGCTGCGCCAACAGCTCTGACTCTTTGATCATCATCTACTCTCCAATGCCGATATGATAGAGGGCGTTATTCTGAAATCCCCGGGTATTTTCCGCCCTGAAGTGCATGCAGTAGTCATCCGCTTGCAGTGCCTCAGCCACCCCCAGTTCGATCTGCACTCTGCTTTGCGGATAGTCTGCCGACCGGTTCATCGGGTGTGGACAGGTGTGCATCATGACAAGCGTGTCCATCTCAAAGCGCAGAGTCACCTGATCACCCGCCTGGCTGTGATCAGCAGCCAGTTCAAGATTACCCTCATCGTTAACCATCACTTTGCTGAACCAGTTGATGTTGGCGGCAAGGTCTGCCGCACTGAGGCCATACTTGGCCAGCTCCACCAGAAAAGCATCATGGCCGTTCTGTTTCCAATCGTTGCGATCGTGTTGATAATCCCTTGCCCCCCACAGGCTCTCAACATGTGAGGCATGGGAGTTTCCGGCAACTGTCTCATGCCAACCCAGGCTGTCTTCCACGATAGAAGCAAAGATTCTCCCCATATCCGAGTAGAGACAATTGCCTCTGGTCAACTTAAAGGTATGTTGGCATTTCAGGGTGTCCGGTGCGTTGTATCGCTCCAGAAGATTCTCCGGGTTATAGAAGAGCATTCCCAGATTGGCGGCACCTTTTATATCGCTCAGCCGCATGATGCTGCCTCGGCGCACACGTAGCGACCAATGGGCCCCGCCGGGCAGTTCCGTTGTATAGTCAATCGACTTGATCATATCGCTCATATTGATCTCTCCACTAACCTGCTTGAGCCGGTATCGGTCTCAAGTGGTCGTCGATCTGTTGATAGGTTGTTTGATCCATATGCCCCACCGGCAGATCATAGGTAATCACGGCACCGTACCTTTGTGGCGCCTGGGGATCATGTCTCAGCTTGTCGAACACCCACAACCGGGTGCCCAGATAGAAACCCTCTTTCAGGTCATGGGTGACCATGAAGACGGTCAGTTTGTGTTCACTCCAGAGGTTTAACACCAGGTCGTGCATATCCGATCGGATACCTGGATCGAGGGCACCGAAAGACTCATCCAGCAACAGTATCCGAGGCTTACCCAGCAGGGCCTGGGCAAGCGCCAGACGCTGCCTCATACCACCGGAGAGTTCATGGGGATACTTCTTCAACGCCTGACTGAGACCGACCTGTTCGAGTATCGACTCAGCCGCCTCACGGGCTGCGCTTCGCCCCGAACCGAACAGATAACCGGTAATGCCTGGACGTTGAAAGCCACAGGTCGCCATCACATTCTCCAACACGGTCATATGGGGAAATACCGAGTATTGCTGAAACACAATACCCCGATCCGATCCCGCTTCATTCGGGATCGGTTTACCGTCGAGCAGTATCTCGCCTTTGGAGGGCTGTTCGGTGCCCAGCAACATGTTCAAGAAGGTACTCTTACCGCAACCCGAGGCGCCAACCAGGGTGACGAATTCTCCCTCATCGACAGTTTTGTTGAGACGTTCCAATACGATGTTGTCGTCATACTGCTTCCATACCTGGTTCACCTGAATCATCGGTGTGGAATCTTGATCGGTTTCACTCATGACTTACCTCCCTGCACATACCAAGGAAAGAGTTTGTTCGTCAGCTTCCGCAGAGTCACATCAATGAGAAATGCGAGGATGGTTATCCAGGCCACATAGGGAAGAATCACATCCATCGCCATGTAACGCCTTACCAGGAAGATCCGATACCCCAGACCGTCTGTTGCAGCGACCGCTTCCGCCGCGATCAGAAACAGCCAGCCTGCACCGAGCGACAAGCGCACCGCATCGAACAGTTTTGGCATGATCTGGGGCAGCAGCACCCGAATCATGATCTGCGAGGTATTGGCGCCCAGTGACTGGGCTTTTACCAACTGCTCGAAGGGAATCTCCTGAGTGCGTCGTTGAATGTCCCGGGCGATGAAGGGTGTGATGCCGAGGGCGATCAAAACCACTTTAGAGAGCTCGCCGAGACCGAAAACAATGAACAGAATCGGCAGAATCGCCAGCGGTGGTATCAGCGAGACCACAGTCAGCAATGGCGAAAGGGAGGCAGCGATCATCGGCAGTGCGCCGGTCACCAGACCGATCAGCAACCCAAGCATTGCCGCAATCAGGATTCCCAAACCGAGACGGGTCAGACTGCTGGCGGTATCCTGCCAGAACAGATACTCGCCGGATCGTTTGCTGGGCTCGAAGGCCATCCGTTCCAGACCATCGGCAATCTGACTCATGCTGGGTAACAGTTTGTCATTCGGATTCACTTCCAGACGGGCATCCGAACCCATCACATAGAGCAGGATCAAAAGCACAAAGGGTGCGATACCCAATAACAGCTTGAATGCCCTGCCCGGGTGTTGATTGATGAATTTCTTCATAGGGTTTCTCGAAACAAACTCCACCGGCCAGCCTGCATGCAAAGCTATGGCATTGAGCGTCCAATGGTAATTAAGGAGGATGAAATCTCCGCAACAATCGATCAGCTTCAGGCCGCAATGATTAATTCACTCATCGACATCCCGGCCTTTGCCGGGATGTCGAATCAAAATTGCATTGCCCGAGTCAACTGATGGTCTGCTAAATCTAACAATATCCAGTTAGAGCTTGCCTTCCGCAGCCATGGTCATGTAGCTGGGGTCAAAGCGGAACTTGATATTGCCTTTATCACCGAAGGTGCCGGCAGGCATCTCGATACCGATAAAACCCGCATCCGGCGCACCGTCACCCAACAGGCCATGATCGAAGGAGAAGTTGGCGACATGCTCCATGGTGGCCAGCAGTTCTTTACTGTTGGTGAGCTCCAGAGCCGCCGCCGGAGTATAGAACATCTCGGTACTGGCCAGTTGTGCTTCATAGCCTGCCAGGTCGGTACCGGATGCGGTTGCCATATGGGTTTTCGCATCGACGCCAGCCTTATCGGAGCCACTCATGACAGACATGATTTCATACCAGGCACCCACCAGCGCCTTACCCAGTTTCGGGTTGGCCTTGAGTGTTTCGGTATTGATTACCAGCAGATCGATAATTTCGCCCGGAATCATCGAGGAATCGAACACCTTGGTGCTCTTTGGCATGGATGTGATCTCACTCAGCAGAGGATTCCAGGTAGCAACGGCAGTGACATCATCGGTGCCGTAGACGGCAACCATATCCGCATCGGAGGTATTCACCACAGTGAGATCCTTTTCACTCAAACCAACACTCTCCAGACCACGGGCCAGCAGATAGTGCGAGACACTCAACTCCACCAGGTTAACCTGCTGCCCTTTGATATCGGCCAGCTTGTCCTTGCCTTTCAGCACCACCCCGTCGTTACCGTTGGAGAAGTCACCCACCACCAGTGCGGTACTGTCCACACCACCGGCAGCTGGAATGGTCAGGGCATCCATGTTGGTCATGGTACAGGCGTCGAACTCACCCGCTGTGTATTGATTGATCGATTCAATATAGTCGTTGATCTGCACCACTTCGATATCGATACCGTATTTATCAGCCCATTTATTGACAATGCCCTGCTCTGCCCCATAGGCCCAGGGCATCCAACCGACATAGATCGACCAGCATATTTTGAAACTGTCGGCGGCCTGAGCCACAGAGCTAAGAGAAAGTGCGAGAATTAATGCGGCAAAACGTTTCATGAAGAACCTCTCAGTTACATCTGTCTACACGGAGCACCCTTGGCAGTCAGACCAAGCAAGTCTCCCGGGCTTTTATCCCGCCGTGTAACCCATACCCTGCACTGAGAGGGAGAGGTCGAACGCTCTTGGACCAGTCATCGCAGCTCACCACCTTGTCTGGTATTGAGCCGGATCGGAACCCTAGCTTTCTATTTCGGTTAAATTGTATTGTCCTGATAACAAGGGCACGGACGCAAACTACTTTGCAAAACCCAGGCCAATGAAATTAATTGACCAATATTCAATACTTTAACCAAAACAACATCTAATCCCCGATCGCTTCATCCTTGGAACACGAAGCAGAATGGTGCACGCTGGCAACCGCTTCGCACCAAAAACACGCAGCCGAAACAGTCGAGCGTCACAGCGTTCTCATTGATTTACGTTAAAATGACAGATGGCAGACATCGGAATCTGTTACCGGACATCCAAGGAGCAATGACGGCTCATGAGGATATCTGTAACCTTATGTCACCCCGTCAATTCAAATAGGTCCACTCACGATCAGGCTGACTCTATCCGTTACCTGATCGAGCACTATCCTGGTAACCATTAAGATCTTGCCTTTGGCGATGACGAATCGGTCTACCCCGGCAGCGGTGAGCGACAATCGAGAGTCTGGAGGCCGGATAGTATTGCAGACCCTGCCTGGTTCAGTTTGATCAATGATCATCCATACCGCTTTTTTGCTGGGCACAGAAACAGATCCAGCAAGGCGCATTAGATTCGTATTAGCAGGTCCTAAAATCGTAGCCCTCAAAGTTGCCGGGCGATTGTTGTTCAATAAGGAGATCGAAATTTAGTGGATCAAGCAGTGATTTGCCGCATATAAACACGAATCACCACGACTTTCGCGCCACTATAGCGAGAGGAGAAATATCTGTCAGACAAGTCTGGCCGAATGTGGGAACAACAGGGTTTACGCCTTATCAAACTACCAAACCTGTGGTAATTGATCACCCATCATGAATTTTACTCGAATCTCACAGCATAAATTTAGAAACTTCCTGCAGACATTACTGTTGCTTGGCGGCATGTCTCTGTTGTTGGCGCTCTGTGTGGAACTGCTGTTTGGGCAGGAGTTATGGCTGTGGGTATTCATCGGCACTACTGTGATCATCTTTGTCCTGCCGGATATGTCTCCACGTTGGTTGTTGCATCTCTATCAGGCCAAACCGATCAGTCCTGATCAGGCGCCACAACTCTGGATGATGATTGAAGAGTTAAGCCGTCGTGCCAGACTCAAATCGATCCCGGCCCTTTACTGGATACCCAGTAAAACCACCAATGCTTTCAGCGTGGGTCGTACAAATGATACAGCGATTGCGCTGACTGATGGGATTTTGGAACTGCTCTCAATGCGCGAGCTAGCTGCGGTACTGGCCCATGAAACCGCCCACCTTGCAAACGATGACATCCGACTGATGAGTATCGCCGATCTGATCAGCCGGCTGACTCATCTGATGTCCAGCTTGGGAATCATCTTACTATTGATCACATTCCCGTTGCTGTTCCTTGGCTACACCCCCTTCTCCCTGTGGGGCATACTGCTGCTGATTGTATCCCCCTCTCTGAGTGCCGTGATGCAACTCGGTCTCTCCAGAATTAGGGAATTCAATGCCGACCTGTTGGCCGCTGAATTGACAGGTGACCCGGCAGGATTGGCCAATGCCTTGAACAAAATTGCCTACCCCCATGGCAGGTTCTGGCAAAAGCTGCTCATTCCGGGATATCGGAGGCCGGAGCCTTCTCTATTGCGCACACACCCTGAGCCTGAAGAACGCATCGATCGACTGCTCGATTTAGGAGACAGATCAGACCGCTACACCAGCCCAATGAAAGATCTCCCAGATCAGTCTGTGGACCTGCCGACCGGCTACACAACCAGGCTTTCGCCAAGACACCGAACCATATTCCGTATCTGGCGCTAAAATCGGCCAGCCACCCTATCATCATCGTGAAATTTCTGACATTATCTTGGCAGTTCGGTCCATATGCCCTGTTATCAGGCACTAGACCGATCGCATCAAGAAGCTTGGATTACTGCTGAAAATGGACGAACCGGCTGTTTGAGCCAGACAAGGTCCGGAACAGGGATTATTAATTGATACAGGATCAGGGCACTGTTTCACCATGCCACAGATTGGGTACCATCCAGCTACTCAGCAAGCTGGAAATCTTTATGGTACAGAATCCATTGGGGTGGTAGACCAGAAGTGAGCGGTTCATCTGCCCGGTAGGAAACAAATCGCCAACACTCAGCGAACAGTTACTGAGTATAAAAACAAAGCAACTCTAAAGATGACCGAATACACCGACCCGTCACTCAGCGAACCACCCGATTTTGCAGCCCGTCTCAGGGAGAACCAGGTAGAGCTGTCTTTTACCGGATTGCCCGCCTCGCTGAGTGCGATCATGATCAACACCAGCGTAATCGTGGTTGCCCAGTGGTCTGTGATTCAGTGGCAGATTCTAGTTGGCTGGTTCTCCGGTATGCTCGGTTTAAGCCTCTACCGATATTACACCTACCGTGTCTATCAAGCCCGAAAATCCACAGAGGGCTCCCTGAAGATCTGGCGAAAACGGGCTGTTGCCGGCACGCTGGCTTCAGGCGCCATCTGGGGGTCCGCTGCATTTCTACTGGTGCCACTGGGAGAACAGTCTTTCCATCAGACCATAATCATAGCCAGCCTGATCGGTATGGCCGCAGGCGGGGTGATAACTCAAGCGGCCCTGTTACCCGCCTCTCTGGGTTACATGTTACTGGTCATCATCCCATTGATCATCAGACTCTTCACGCTCGGTGGACCGGCCAATATCGGCCTGGGCTTCATGCTTTGTATCTATGTGATCGTGATGGCTTCAGGTGCGATCAGTATCAATCGGAATTTATCCGAATCCCTGGCGATGAACATCAGGCAACGCCATTCCCGCAAGATCATCGAACACCTCGCCTACCATGATGAGCTCACCAATCTGCCCAATCGACGTCTGCTTACCGAACGCCTGAGCAAGGATATTGCACGCTCGATCCACCATTCCCATATCGGCGCTTTGATCTATCTGGATCTGGATAATTTCAAAACCCTCAATGATTCCATGGGTCACCAGCAAGGCGATGAACTACTCAAGCAGTTGGCACTCCGATTGAACGGCTGTCTGAGTGATGAGATTACAGCCACCCGTCTTGGCGGAGATGAATTCGTGTTGCTGATGCCGGAACTGGCAGACCAGGAGAGTGAAGCTCTCAGGCTGGCCAAACTGACGATCAAGAAGGTTCAGGACACCCTCGCACGCCCTTTTATGCTTGGCGACAGGGAGATCCACATGTCGGTAAGTATCGGGATTGCTCTGTTTCCACTGCATGGGGATAACGCCGATGACCTGCTGAAACGGGCGGATTTCGCCATGTACCGGGCCAAAGCCATCGGCCGCAATACAATGAGCCTCTACAATCCCGAAATGCAGGAGCAGGCACATCTGCTGATGACCCTGGAGCAGGGTCTACGCAATGCCCTGAAAAATGATGATCTGGTTATCCATTATCAGCCTTTGATCAGTATCGATGGAGAGGTGATCGGCGCTGAAGCCCTGGTCCGCTGGCACCACCCGCAGGATGGCCTGGTGGCACCTGACAACTTTATCGAGCATGCCGAGCAGAGCGGCCTGATCATCGAACTGGGCAGACAGGTGCTGGAACAGGTCTGCCAACACCTCAACAGACTGGCCGATTCAGGCCTGTTGACGGACCAATTTAAAATCTCAATCAATGTCAGTCCACTGCAGTTTGCCGATCATAGTTTTGTCACGGATATCCAGGCCACCATACGCCGTTACGGTATTGAAGCGAAACATCTGTTACTTGAAATCACAGAAAACGCGTTGCTGCCTGACTGGGGAGAGACAATCAGTAAACTGCAACAACTGCGCGAGGCGAATTTCACCCTGGCAATCGATGATTTCGGCAGCGGTCAATCCTCACTCGCCTATATCAAAAAACTGCCGATCGATCTGATCAAGATCGATCGGATACTGGTCAAGGACATCACCCGGGAAAAGACCGATGCCGTGATTGTTGAAGGCACCATCGATATGGCTAGAAAACTCGGCCTGAAAGTGGTTGCAGAGGGTGTTGAAGAGCAGTCGACCTTTGAGCTGCTGAAGCGCTATGCCTGCAATATCGTACAAGGCGATATGATTGCCAAACCGATGGATCTCGACAGATTTATCGACTTTTGCCAGCAACCAGACATAAACGTTGCTGATACCCCAAGCTGAGACTGCAGGCAGAGACGGAGAGTTAAAATCCAGTAATCAGCCATATTGCACTGCGAAAAAGTGTTAGACTGTGGCCGGTCAGCACGGTAGCGAAGCGGAGAAACGATGAGTGCAAAGCATTTTGATGTGGTTGTAATTGGTAGTGGCCCCGGTGGTGAAGGGGCTGCCATGAAACTGGTCAAGAGCGGTAAACGCGTTGCCGTGATTGAAGCGCACGATATGGTTGGAGGAGGTTGTACCCACTGGGGCACCATCCCATCCAAAGCACTCAGACACAATATTCAACTGTTAAGGGATTATCGGCGCAATCCCCTATTCCAACACACACACGACCAGGTTCAGGTTGAGTATTCCGATCTGCTGAAGGCGGCTGGCAAGGTAATTAACCAGCAGGTGCGCAGTCGTCTGCGTCACTATGCCAGAAATCGGATTGACGTGATCCATGGCCGGGCAGGATTCATCGATACGCACCGAATCGAAATTGTTCAGTCGAGTGGTGTCAGCGAAGAGATTACGGCGGAACACTTTGTAATCGCCACAGGATCCCGCCCATATCGACCAGAAGACATCGACTTCAACCACCCCAGGATTCTCGATAGTGATTCGGTACTGCGGCTCGATACCACACCAGACTCGATTACCATCTATGGAGCAGGTGTTATCGGCTGTGAGTATGCTTCAATCTTTTGCAATCTTGATGTCAAAGTGAATCTGGTCAATACCCGGGACCGCCTGCTCTCTTTTCTTGACGATGAAATCACTGATGCTCTTAGTTATCACCTGCGCAATCAGGGCACTGTGATCCGCCATGATGAGGTTTATGAACAGGTCGAGGCGGTGGATGACGGTGTGGTGCTCCACTGTAAATCGGGTAAGAAATTCAAGACAGACTATCTGTTGTGGGCCAATGGACGTAGCGGTAATACGGAAAACATGGGACTGGATGAGATCGGGGTAGCGGTCAATCACCGGGGTCAGATCGAGATCGACAAAACCTATGCCACCTCTCTACCCCACATCTATGCGGTCGGTGATGTGGTCGGCCCCCCTGCACTGGCCAGCGCCAGTTACGACCAGGGACGCTTTGTCGGTGCCCAGATCGCTACCGGCAGTGCTGACTGGCAGTTGATCGATGACTTTCCCACTGGCATCTACACACTGCCTGAAATCAGCTCGATCGGTCGGACTGAACGGGAGCTGACCGCCAGCAAAGTCCCCTACGAGGTGGGACAGGCAAGTTTCAGAACCATCGCCCGCGCCCAGATCACCGACCATGAAGTCGGCATGCTGAAGCTGTTGTTTCACCGTGAGACACTGGAGATTCTCGGCATCCACTGTTTTGGTGAGCAGGCCTCCGAGATCGTCCACATCGGCCAGGCCATCATGGCCCAACAGGGCGAGGCCAACAGCCTGCTCTATTTCGCAGAGACCACTTTCAACTATCCAACGATGGCTGAAGCCTATCGTGTTGCAGCACTGAATGGCCTCAATCGCATCTTCTGAGTTATATCCATCTCTCTGAAGTGACAGATTCATAGAAGTTCAACCCTATTCTAGGAATTTAGTTTTAAGTTGGGAACCGCACTTCAAATCGATGGTTTGTTCAAGATGTGCTTGCCTTACCCTACAAATCCTGACCAACAAGCAACAGGATTCAGGCCAGCTTCAATCCTATGATTGACATAATCAGTGTTGCCATAAAAAAGAGTCTTAGACCAGTTACTGGTTCTGAAAAAAGTAAGATCCCAAGCAACGCCACACCTGCGGTACCGATACCTGTCCATACAGCATAAGCTGTACCGATCGGAATCGCCTGCATTGCCTTGGACAAACAGTAGAGCGACAACCCAGCCGCAATTGCAAAAAGCACTGTAAACATTGGTTTGCTGAATCCATCAGACAGCTTTAGGAACACGGCAAAAAAGACTTCCAGAACACCGGCTGCTAATAACCATACCCAGGCCATTGATCACTCCACGATTTGCAAAATATCCAACTACTCAACAACCAGCGTTTCATATCGGTGTATGATTTACAACCATCATCCAAGAACATTTTTTCGTAAGGCATCATATTGGTGCGTTTTCCTCTGTCAGCAAAAAATCAGGTTTGGAAATGCATTCAAATAGCGCATGAAAACAGAACAAAAACGGCACTTATATCAAGTCAGGCATCAATATGGTGCAATGCATAATTAACTGTTCATTGTCTCCTTTTTTTACGTATGATGGGTCATGTCCTAACACACTATTGATACTGTTGCGTGACAAATATTTGGTTTTTTTCTGATTTTAAATCCAGCAAATCAATCTTTTTTTAACTGACCCAGTGGAGCACATCATGGCCACAATCTACTTCTCATCTCCAATCATGAGCAAAAACAAAAAAGTTTCTGCCGTCGTAGGCAAACGGGATACCCTGCTTGCCGTTGCCAAGGAAAACAATGTAAAAATCCCATTCGAGTGCCAGGATGGGGAGTGCGGCTCATGCCTTATTAAAGTCACTCATCTCGATGGTGACCATATCAAAGGCGTCACGCTAACCGACAAGGAGAGAGAGGTACTCAAGTCAATCGGCAAGCTCTCCAAGCATGAAGAAGAGCGGGCTAATGTAAAAGATCTTCCACCAAGCTTCCGCCTTGCCTGCCAGACCGTTGTCACAGATGAAGACCTGCTTGTACAGTTTACCGGTGAACCTGGCGGCGCTTAAACGTGTTAACAGGATCTAAGGCCTGTTACTGACAACAAAAAACCACACTGTAGAATTGAATCTTCAGTGTGGTCTTTTTTATGCTGGGGGATTTACGCGGGACCGGAAAACCTATAAATCTTTGGAAGAGCGTCCTGATCCACAGGCGAACTCAGTATATTGTCTTTAACCGAAGGGTGTTCAGAGTGATTATTTTCTCAACGGTAGAAATCCAATCCCTAGTAATTATCAAATGGAATCGTAACGAGCACAGACTACATCGCCTCATCAAATTCATCCCGATATCTTGCTACACCACCATGCTTCGGTAACACCTCCCGATCGAACACCGCTATCATGAAGGCATCATCCGGCACACCCTCCCATTGACTGTGAATTTGATATTTTGACGCGAGCTCGAATCCAAAACGCGGATAGTAGTCTGGGTGACCCAAAACAATAACAAATGGGCAGCCTGTCTCGCGCAAGTAATCAAGGCCGTAACGGACAAGACGGGATCCAATACCCTCTCCCTGATGTGAAGGCAATACCGCCATTGGGGCCAACCCCATACCATCGACGGAGTTATCGTCCATGTTAGCCGGAGTAAATAAGATATGACCGATTACAGAGCCATCTTCAACGGCGACAAATGATAAATAGTCCTTGCATGAAATTCGAAGTTTATCAACAAGCGCGGCTTCCGGGCCGTTGTCGAATGCGATTGTATTCAGCTGGTGAATGGCATCTCGGTCTTCGGCTTGTTCTTTGCGAATTTCTATCATAACTGTGTCGTTCTCGTTCATCGAGTGGACCTCAGAACGTGGAGATGTCAGCCGTCAGCCAACACCTCCACATGAGGTTTAGCATGGAGTCGCGATGATTCCCATCAGATCGCTATTTTCAACCAATGGTTTACCAGTAAGATCCCCTGCCAGCTCTGTAATTGCAAACCCGGAATTCCGCAGTTCCGTTTCTATCATCTCCGGCGTGTAGTGTTGAAACCAATTGTAGATCTGCCAGCTTTCATCAGGTTCGACAATAATGTAACGGTCCAGTGCCAAATGCTGTTCATCGTATAGATAAGATTTCTGAATCCCAACATAGTCACCTGCAGCCCAGAATCCACCCATCAATCGATCCTCAATGAGAGTAACTTCTTGCCGGCCATCCAACAGGCCCATCCCGGCAACATCGAGCACGATTTTACCACCAGGATTCAACATGCCACGCATCTTGCGTAACAGTATCGATCTCTGCTCAGGTGATAACACGCAGAGATCCGTATAGATCAGGGTGATGAGATCAAATCCTGAGGGTAATTGATCGACAACATAATCTGCTTGTAGATAGTCAACCACCCCACCCGAATTTGATTTGGCGTAGTTCAGAGAATATTCGGAGAAATCTATCCCCGTTACTTGTGCACCATGCTCAGAAAAACGTTTGGTGTAGAGCCCGGGCCCACAACCCAGATCGCATAATGTCTTGCCGGACAGTTCGATTTGCCCATTAATCCAGGTTACAACACGATCGATAACCTCGACACGCCTGGATGCAAGATCCGTTTCCTGGCTTAGATGATATTCGAGCATCTGTTCTGCAAGATGCTGTTTCGTCCAGAGTTGCTTCGCTGTATAGCGAGAAAATGGGCTGGGATGCAGCGCAATGTCATGAATAAATTCGTACATAATAAAATCCTTCGAAGCCAATTGGCTTCATAATTCTTAGTTGGATATTTTGGATTCCGAGGGAAATGAATAGACGGCAGCGGGCAACTTTTGCTCAGCAAAAGCAGCTGCTCTTCCCCCGCATATGTAGATTAGGCATTCATAATGAGCGCATTCTATGCCAGAACAGACCATTAGTAAATACTAATATTATCTGGGTTTGCACTCGATGCTATCACAGCAGACTTTACTCGCAGGAATATCAACTTGATAAGCCCGAATCGAGCTTCTACCAAATTCTCTCCACTCTTTCTGTATTACATCGCATTCATACTGGATTGCACTATCTGGGTGGTTTTCGGAATGGATAGCAGGCAAACAGACCATAGGATTTCTGCTACATGTACAGACCATACAGGGGCGAACGACCGCACTATATGCTGTATGGACACGGGTTCTCGACCCCCTTGCCTCAGTACAACACATTGCATCTGCAGAGCTGGGTAGTGCGAAATATCAACAGACTGTGGGGTTACTTGCCCGCCATCACTCTTCTCAGGTTCGTACGCAGAGTGTGTAAATCGTGAATCCCAAGTGCAAAGGGAAATCGTTTAGCAAGCCAGATCAGCCCTGTCGCTTTTGTTCAATAAAGGATTCAAAATGATCCGATGGCATGGGCCGGGCAAATAGATACCCCTGACCCACCCGGCAGCCCTGCTGAATCAGGAATTGATGTTGTTCACCGGTTTCAATACCTTCTGCCAAGACATCCAGCAACAGATTGTTGGCCATGGCAATGATCGCTTTTGAAATGGCCACATCATTCAAGTCATCAGGGATATCAGAAATGAATGTCTTGTCGATCTTAAGGCGTGTAATCGGTAATTGTTTTAGATAATTCAATGACGAATATCCGGTTCCGAAATCATCGATAGCAACTTTGACACCAAGCTTGCGCAATTTTCTCAGGGTTTCACTGGTTACCCTTGTCGAACGCATCATGGTGGTTTCAGTGATTTCCAGTTCCAGGCAACTGGGCACAAGACCGGTGGCTGTGAGAATCTGTTCTATCTCTTCAAGCAGATTGTTATGATCAAACTGCTTTCCGGACAAATTCACACTGATCGTCATGTCACTTCTCAGAATACCTGAATCCTGCCAGGCTTTCATTTGTTGGCAGGCTTCTTTCATGATCCACGCACCCATTTCGTCGATGACTTCCGACTCTTCGGCCAACGGAATGAATTTATCGGGGGACAACAGTCCCAGATCCCGGTTTTGCCATCTCACCAATGCTTCAACGCCACAAATTTCTTTTGTAATCAGCTCAAATTGAGGCTGATAGTAGAGTATGAGTTCATTCTGCGATATCGCATTATGTAGACTGGAAGCCAGGAATACCCGCTCGAACGCTTTAGCCGTCAACTCGAGTGTGTAGTATTGAAAGGTATTCCGGCCCTCCTCCTTGGCCCGGTACATTGCCGTGTCCGCATTTCGAACCAGTTCATCAACCGAGTTCCCGTGGTCGGGATAGAGACTGATCCCGATACTGGCGCTCAGGTACAACTTATGATTTTGGATGGTAAAGGGCTTTTTGAATAAATTCAGCAGCTTTTTGGCAACCAATGCCGCGTTAGAGTCTTTCTTGATGTGGGTAAGAATCACCGTAAACTCATCACCACCCATGCGTGCAATGGTGTCATCCTCTCTGAACAAGGATTGAAATCGCTCTGCAACCTCTTTCAGCACAGCATCACCGGTTGCGTGGTTGAAGCTGTCGTTGACCTCTTTGAACCTGTCAAGATCGATAAACAATACGGCAAGCATCGACTCGTTTCTGTGCGCCACATGAATCGCCTGACTCAGGCGATCAGCAAACAGCAAACGATTGGGCAGCCCTGTGAGCGCATCATGTTGCGCCAGATGGGCATAGCTGAGTTGCCGTTCTTTCAGCTCATCCAGCAATTCAAGATGATCAGTGATGTCATGGGATGACTCAATGACACCCATAATTTCACCATCATCATCAAACAGCGGGCTGACTGAAACCTCATACTTCCGTTGTGTGCCAAACTCCGAAACATGATTGTGTACTACTTTGGTCGGCAAGCGGGTTTGCAGTACAATTTTAAGTGGGCAAGGGTAATCATCGCTATCACAAGGCCGATCCACCTGGTGGGAAATCTGATAACAGCAGGCGTGCTCCGGATCGATCTGCTGCATAGTGGCAATACGCTTGGCGGCTTCATTCATCCTGAGCAATTTGTAGTCGAGGCTGATCACCATAATCGGATTTTCCACGCCGTCGATCACATGTTGCAGAAAAGTCCGCTCATCGATCACCGCCTGTTCTGCTCGTCGCCGCTCGGTGGTGTCGATCAGATTCATCAGACAGTAAGCCTGATTCTCAATGTCCGCATGTACGATGGTATCGGCTCTCACATATCGGGTAATGCCATTCGATGTCGTCTTGAGGGCAAGGTCAGCCGTGACTTTCTGATCTGATGAGAATGCCTGACGCAGGTGATCGAACAACAAACGTCCCATCCCCGGGGCCAATTGCGTTGATAAGGGTTTACCCACGATTCGGGAGCGTTCCGCTCCGAACATAGCCGCTGCAGTTATGTTTAGGTTATTAATAATGCCGTTCTTATCGAGCGTCAAATAACCCACGGGAGCAAAATCATAGAGTTCAGCATATTGATCCCGTATATTTTCCAATTCCTTCTGGGATTCCATCAAGCCCCGATTCTGAATCTCAAGTTCAATTTTATGCAGCTGTAGATTGTGCAGCAGATAATCTGTATCTGTATCTTTTTCGGCACGCAGTAACCTTTCAGATTCACTGAGCATTCTTTCAAGATCGCTGTGGCTGAGGTTACTGTATCGACTCATCTGGCTGAAATACCTCGCTGATGATCAGTGGGCGACTCGCTCAATGGTTGATAGGGCATTCGGTTTTCCTTCATCATCCATGAGAGCCGTGGCAATCAGCCAAATCTGAACCACTTCCCCTGACTTGGTTATTCGTTCGAGTTGCATTGGTCGAAATTTTTCGCCCTCGCTAATATCCTCCAACATACTGATTAGATCTGACTGACCAGTATCCGGAACGAGCTGCTTGATATTCAGATCAAGGGCCTCTTGTTCTGTATAGCCGTAGAGACGCTCAGCTGCAGGGTTCCAGGCCTGTATATTGCCATGCAGATCCTGAACCGTAATGGCGTCATTCGAGTCCCTGACAACGGTGGCCAAACGTCTCTCCCTGGCAAGGGCCTGTTTGATCTGATCGAAATCCTTTATCGCACTGATATCGATGAAAATGATCACTGCGCCATCGATGCGGTTGTCCAGTGTCTTATAGGGGCGAATGCTGATTGCATACCAGACACCCGAATCATCCTGAACTTCAATTGACTTCGTGGCCATGGAATCAATCACATTCAGAACTACGGACTCCAGATCCGGTATATCGATATTCGGTTTGATATTGCCGATCGGCCTACCCAGATCCGCATCGATGAGATTGAGCAGCTTCTCCGCCGTCTGGGTGAATTGACGTATGCGCAGATCGGCACCGAGCATCAGGATCGGCAGATTGACACTGGCCAACAGATTGGTCAGATCATCATTGGTGCGGGCCAGTTCATCATTGCGATTCTCCAGCTCTTCGTTAACCGTGGACAACTCTTCGTTAGCGGATTGTAACTCTTCCTTGGCGGTCTCCATCTCTTCATTGGTGCTCTGCAGTTCTTCATTGGTTGATTGAATCTCTTCATTGGCTGAGCGCAACTCTTCGTTGGTGCCTTCCTGCTCTTCGACGATCGACTGCATGTATTCCCGGGTAGTAACCACTTCACGCTCAAGCTCGCTGTTGCGAGCAACCAGAACTTCAAGGTTTTCTTTCTGTTCGCCTTCGGCTTCGTTCCTGACAATCTGTTCTTCTGATGACACAGGCGCCGGCTCAAACATTACCAGCAGATTTTCCTCACTGCGTATCGCACCACCCAAGGACAACACTTGTATATTCACCCGTTGGGCCTCACCACAGACCTTCAGTCGAACATGCTCCTTGCGCACCTTGCCGCCCTCTTTGCTGATACTGTGAATGGCTGCACGCAATTCGACAATAAGGTCGGGATGGGCAATCTTGTACAGATTGAGGGAGGCAGCACCATCCGAAGGCTCGATATAGGGCCAGGTACGTCCAAGGAAACGGATCACCATTTGATCGGAATTGACAATGACACCAGGAGGCACGTAGGTGTCCAGCAGTAACCGGTCGGTCTCTCGTTCAAGATCATAGACCAAAGCGGGATCTTCAGCATGCTGAGGTACCTCAACGGCTACCGGATTATGATTCTCACGAAACACAAAATCATTATTCAGATGTGTGGCGACCGATTTCTTCTGATAGAGTTTCGCCTTTTTTTCCTGCAGAGCAAACAGATCCGCCTGGCTGCCAATGGTTTCAGATGTGCCGAGCAACAGAAACCCCCCGGGTTGTAAAGCATAGTGAAACACCTGCAGGACTTTCTTTTGCAGCGTAGCGCCAAGATAGATCAGTAGATTTCGACAACTGATCAGATCGATGCGCGAGAATGGCGGATCCTTGATCACGTTGTGGACGGCAAACACACACATTTCACGCAACTGTTTGTTCACCTGATAGCCTCCACTGACCTTGTGGAAGTAGCGTTGCAGACGCACCTGGGTGACCTCATCTTCGATACTCTCAGGATAGATGCCACTGCGGGCTTTTTCGACGGCACTTTCATCAATGTCACTGCCAAATATCTGGATTGGATAGTCAGCGGCTGAGTCACCAAGATACTCAAGCAGTGTCATTGCGATGGAATAGGCTTCCTGACCCATTGAACAGCCAGGCACCCAGATGCGGATCGACGCATCCAACGGGCGGTTTTCCTGCAGTTTAGGATAGACCCTTGTTTTCAATGCATCGAAGCTTTCGGGATCACGCAAAAAGGCGGTGACATTGATCAATATATCCTGGAACAGGGCATCGATCTCTTGCGGATCCTGTTGCATCAACAAAATATACTCAGAAATCCGCTCTAACTTGTGCAATAGCATGCGCCGGTTGATACGACGTTTGACGGTAGTGGCCTTATAGTATGAAAAGTCGTTGCCAGTGCGTGCCCTTAGCAGAATGAATATTTTGTTCAGTTGTTCCTGGGTCGCTGTCAGCGTCTCCTCGGACTTGAGAAAGGTCTGACTGGAACGCAGGGCTGTGTGACTGACAATCCGCGCCAATTCATGGGCGATATCAACCGGATTCAAAACAAAATCGATGCAGCCAGCAGACACGGCGCTTGCCGGCATGCCATCGTATTCCGCACTGTCACTGTCCTGAGCAAAGGTGATTCCACCCGCCTCTTTGATGGCACGGCAACCCAGCGTGCCATCGGAAGCGGTTCCCGACAGCACCACACCAATGGCACTTGAACCGCGATCATCCGCCATGCTCTGAAAAAACAGGTCTGCCGGATTGTAGAGTCTTTTATCTTTGGGTATTGGCATTAAACTGAGGCTGTTGTGCAGCAGAGTCAATTGCATTCCCGGCGGTATCACATAAACATGATCCGGCTCGATGTTCATGCCGTCGGTAATCTCGAGCACAGGTAAGGGACAATCTTTGCCCAGTAATACAGAAAGGATGGATTTGTGGTTGGGATCCAGATGCTGAATGAGTACGAAACCCATACCCATTTCGCCAGATAAGTTTGAGAGCAGAGCTTTGAAGGCCTTCAGACCACCCGCCGATCCGGCAATGCCTACAACAGGCACATCCTCTTGGTGTTCTTTGGTTTTACCAACCTTCGGCTTGCTCGGCGCCTTTTTTTTCCGAGCAGTGGTTGATGCGCCACGCTTTGATTGCTTGCTACTGGTCATTTATGGCTATCCCTTGAATACCGTTAAATGCATCAACGGCCTAATCTACCAGATATAAACATCCAGGTATCGGATAGGGTTACACCACAAAACCCACATAAACACTAATTAATATGCTGATATACCCCATGTTTTAATATTAGATAACACAACATAACCTGTCCATTAGGCCTGTATCCAGATCTATCAAACCGTCTAGACAAACAGCTGGCCTGAATAACACTCATCACTACAAACATCACCTAACTCACTGAGCAACGAAGGATTAACTCATGAAGGATTGGTTTGATACAAACATTTGCCGGAAGGATTTATCAAACTAAAAGTGACAATTGAAGTAAAGTACCAGCGCTTGTTTACACTAACCCAATCGGCCCTAGTGAACTGTGCAGACCATACAGGGATCGAATGATCGAACAATATGCTGTACCGATACCGGCTCCTGCTCCCCTACCCTGAGCTTGGCGCCCTGCAAGGCCAGCTCAAGCGCACCGGGTTGACCTTTTGCGTCCCGGGGTGAGAAATTCCAGGTAGTCGGCGCAACAATCTGATAGTTGAGAATGCGTCCATTGCGGATTTTTATCCAGTGTCCCAGACTGCCCCGTGCTGCTTCCACCAGACCAGCCCCCTGCGCCTCCTTTGGCATTGCCGCATGATCACAGAAGGGCTGCTTTGGCTGGATCTCTCTGACCCAGGACTCCATCAGTAACGTCACCCGGGCAATCTCCAACAATCTGGCAATTACCCGGTTCCTCACATTACCACCGCTTTGACTTACCAGATCTCTGATCAAGGGATGCCCGTCCACCTGCTGACGGGCCAGGGCACCAACCTCCACAACCTTGCCATCCAGCCTTGGGGCCTTACACCAGCTGTAGGCCTGTTCAATCTCTGCATCCGGCAGTGTGACGCCTTCAAAGGGGTGCTTGGGCGCTGTCTGATAGCCCATCCAACTGTGGCTGATATCTTCGGTGATCAGCTTGCTATCAAGGGGTTCGAGCTCTGTTTCCCAGACCCCCTGTGCAAAGCTGTTACGGCCATTGAGTTGATAGGCGCCGTAACTCATAAAGCGGTCTTCAGCCTGTCCCAGTTGATCCAACTCAAGCTGCCTGGCCACTTCAAGAAAGGCGCTGAAATCACTCCGATCCAGCGGATGCTCGACAGACCAGGCCTGCAGAGCATCGGCACTATCCAGTGAGACGATATTTTCCAGGCTGTCGCCGAACAGCTGGGATTCCAGAAACCGGCGGAAGCCGAACAGGATCGCCTGCAGCCTCGCCTTCTCCTGCATCTCGATCGAGCGACTTACCCCACCAGGCTGAATGGCCAGACTGTGGGGCCATTTGCCCGCCATCAGTCCCATCAGATGCATGAACTGGGCGCGTGCTGCCAGCATCTCTCTGGCCGCACTACCGGTCTGCGCACGGAAGCGGTTGGCGATCAACTCATACCAAGGCTCATCGCGGTAAGTCTGCCGAGCAAAGTCGGGCATGAAAAAGAGATAGAAGTGAGTCAGGTGGTCCGCCACGTTTTCGTTGGCCAGAATCAGATTGATGGCCAGGTCGCCGTTTGTCGGCATCGTGACGCCACTCAACTGGGCCAGAGCCCGCGCCGCCGCAACCGATTGGGATACCGAACAGATGCCGCATATTCTCGGTGTGTAGACCAGCGCATCAGCAGGCTCTTTACCCTGCAGGATCTGTTCGAAGCCACGGTAGAGTGAAGAGGAGACCTGGGCGGAAACCACCTGACCGGATTCAATCTCCAGCTCAACCTCCAGATCCCCCTCTACCCGATTGAACGGGCCCATGATGCGTCGAGTCACGTTTTCTCACCTGGCTTGCGGCTTGGTGGCACGCGGATATGATCGGCCACCGCATTCTCCTTCAGACGTTTCGGGGTGGCCGCTTTCGCCAGCGAGGCCAGCGCGACAAACCAGGCCTTGGGCATGTCGGTGGGCAGACCAACCGGTATCCCGGCGATCTTGGGCGTTTCGGTAAACGGGTGACCCGGCTCTTCGAAACCCGGTGCGGTGCAGTTGATGCAGGCATACCCGCCGCGCAGACAGGAACCCTCACCATTCCACAGGCGGGTATTGCAGTCCGCATGAGCCTGAGTACCGAGACAGCCCATATGCTCCATCATGCAACCCAGATCGGACGACTTCTCCGCACTCGCCTTGTATTCATAAAACTCATTGCGTGGACAACCGTGATGGACCAGGTGATCCGCATAGCTTCGTGGCCGTCCCACATGATCCAGGTGTTGCTGTTGCAGCTCCCCACAGGCCAGTTGCACCAGGGTTTCGCTGACCCAGTTGGGATGTACCGGGCAACCGGCGATGTTGATCACCGGCAGACCCGACTCGTCACTGAAGCTATGACCCAGCAATCCCCCCTTCTCATGTTCATCGTACTGCAGACCACAGGACTCACTGGGATTGTTACCGGCAGCGGTAATACCACCATAGGCGGCACAACTGCCCACCGCGATCACATGCCCGGCAAGCTTGGCCAACCGCTCTATCCACTGCATCATCGGCTGGCCGGTTCCGGCAAAGCGATGAAATTTCCCACTGCCGTTGGGACCGCAAACCACAGAGCCTTCCAGACAGAGCAGATCCAGCCTGACCTCTCCATCGAGAATGTTCTGCAGCAACTCCATCAGTTCACTGCCACTGGCTTCACTCAGAGAGGGGTGCCAAAGCAGATTGATGCCGGCACTCTCCAGCAGGGTGAACAGATCCGGCCCCTCGGCACACAATAGAGAGAGGGTGCATCCACCACAGCCGCCGGATTGCAGCCAGAGCAGATTGAGTGACGGCTGATCACTCATCGTCCACTCCATTCAACGGCAGCTGCAGGGTAAAGATGGCTCCCCCTTGCGGGTGGTTGTCCGCTTGCAGATCCCCACCCATATCCCGTGCCAGGCCATAACTGATATAGAGCCCCAGACCGGTACCCTTGCCTACCGCTTTGGTGGTGAAAAACGGATCGAATATCTTTTTCAGATCCGCTTGCGGAATCCCCGGCCCGGCATCCCTGACAGTGACTGAAACCCGGGATTGGACTTTGCTGCAGCCGATAACCAGCTTGGGATCCTGCTGCCCCTCCATCACATCGATGGCGTTTTGCAGCAGATTGATGAGGATCTGATGAACCTGTCCCTGGCGTCCGACGATCTGCAGATCATCGGGCAGATCACAGACGATATCCAGCTTCTCTCTGGCTGCCTTCACCACCCAGTGAACAGCGGTCTGGATGACCTGACCGAGATCGAAACGTTCCGGCTTCTCCTTCTGCACTCCGGAGTAGCGACGCAGATCGAGTACGATGTTGCTGATGCGCTCAGCCCCCTCCATGGTGCCATCGATCAACGGCCCCATATCGGACTCGATGCGATCGATACGAAAATCCTCCCGCAATTTCTGATTCAGTTCGGCAGGCAGTTGATCACCCACCGCCGACAGATAGCCATTGATCCGTTCACCATAACGTTTCAAGGCGTGCATGTTGCCGAACACCACACTGATCGGATTATTCAACTCATGGGCCACCCCGGCCACCAGACGCCCCAAAGAGGCCATCTTCTCCGAGTGGACCAACTGCTCCTGAGTCTGTTTCAGATCCCCATGGGCCTTATTGAGTTTCTCATAGGCTCGGCGCAACTCACCGACCGGTCTGCCGATCAACACCATCCCCATCAGACGCCCTTTTACGTCATAGCGGGATGAGCAGTTCATCGCCAGGGGCATCGAGCCTCCCTCCAGGGTTTGCAGATTGACTTCACAATCCATAATCGCATCACTGCCCAGTTTCTCGGCAAACTCACCTGCCAGGGGTTGCGACTCTTCACCGAACAGCTCGACAAAAGACCGATGCAACCATTCCACTTCCGGCTTACCGGTAAGATCCTCGAGCGCCTGATTGACCTGCAGAATACGACCCTGCACATCACACACAACCAGCACCTCGGTCATCGACTCGAGTACGCTGCGAATAAACTGCTGGGCCTCTTCCAGTTCCGCGTTCTTCTGTTCCAACTCCACCTGGTAGTGGACCAGATCCGCATACACCTTATCCATTTTCTGGATCACATCGATCCAGGCGCTCTCCGTGGACTCGGAGAACTCGATCGGGGTGTCCATGCCGACCTTGTCGATCAGGCTGGGACTTGGAGATTCCTTGGTCTCTGTCATAACTGCTCCCTGTCAACCGATTACATCAGTCAGACCCTTGGTTGCTTCGGTATGGCTCTGCATCTTGATCGTTTATGCCTCAAATTACTCTGTTTTTTAGTCTTCTACGGTTGGCTATTACCCCACCATATCTTCATCATCGCGCAGCTGTTCGATCTTCTCCAGACCGTAACGCTCCAGTTTGCTGCGCAAACCGACTCTGGAGAGTCCCAGCTCTTTCGCCGCCTGACTCTTATTCCAGCGGTTACGGATCAGACACTCTTTGAGGATCCGCGCCTCCAGGGATTCGACCCGCTCCTTGAGGGTGCCGTTCAATCCATCCACCAGTTCGATATCCCCATCATCCGCTTCAGGGGTCGCTCTCAGCACCCGGGGTGAGAGCAGATCGGCACCGAGCAACTTACCCTCCCCCATCACCAGCATATGACGGATCTCATTCTGCAGCTCCCGAACATTGCCGGGCCAATGGTAGGCCTGCATACAGGCCAGGGTCTCATTGGTAAATCCTTCCACCCGTTTGCCCAGCTGCTTCATGGAGGATTCCAGAATACTGCTGGCGATCAGTGGAATATCCATCTTGCGATCACGCAAAGCGGGCAGCTGAATGGTCACGGTCGCCAACCGATAGTATAGATCCTCCCGAAAACGTCCCTCCCGGACCTCCTTCTCCAGATCCCGGTTGGTGGCCGCAATGATGCGTACATCGACCTGCCGGGTCTGACTGCTGCCGAGGGGACGGATCTCACCCTCCTGTAGCACCCGCAACAGTTTCACCTGAAAAGCCGCAGAGACCTCACCCACTTCATCGAGAAACACCGTGCCGCGGCTGGCCCGCTCAAACAGCCCGGCCCGATCCTCGACGGCACCGGTAAAGGCGCCCCGTTTGTACCCGAACAGCTCGCTCTCCAGCAGTTCATCGGGGAGCGCACCACAGTTCTCCACTACGAAGGGTTGCTGCCAACGGTTGCTGTTGTAGTGCAGCGCTCTGGCCGCCAACTCCTTACCGGTACCCGACTCACCGGTCAGTAGTACCGAGATATCGTAGGGGGATACCCGGCGGATCTTTTCACACACCTGGTTCATGCAACTCTGCGGACTGCGTACGATCTGATCGTCACAACTGTAGTCGTCCCGCAGTCGCTGACTCTTCTCATCCGCCATGGTCTGCAGCCGGCTGGGCGACATCTTCAGCTCTATGCTGAGGATCTCGTTCTTACGCTGCAGCTCAAACAGCTCGGCGGCATTTTTCAACAGCAGTATCAAACTGTCCGGATGCCAGGGTTTGGTGACGAACTGATAGATGCCCGCCTCATTCACCGCGCTGATGATATCCTCGGAATCGGTATAACCGGAGATGATCATGCGGATCACTTCGGGCCACTGTTCACGCACCTGCTTGAGAAACTCCACCCCGGTGATATCCGGCATGCGTTGATCACAGAGGATGATCTGTACCCACTGGCTCTGCAGAATGGCTCTTGCCTGCTCCACATTCTCTGCGGTCTGAATATCGAACTCATCCTCCAGAATCCGCTCCAGGGTCTCCAGGCTGCGGACTTCATCGTCCACAATCAAAACGGTTGGACGACTGCTCATGAGGCACACTTCCATTGGTTGTCGGTACGACGATGACGGGCAATCGTCAACGGAGTACGGGATTTGGCAATCTTGTGTACAAAGTTGTAACGGGCGATATGGTAGCTTGGATCAAAGCCGTAGAAATTACGTTTCATCTGCTCCAGTTCCTCCTCCCTGTATTGCGACAGGGCTTTTTGCAGCTCGTCCGCTGTGCGGCGGGCACGCTTATAATGTAGACGCTTGACAAACGCCGGGGCGGCGATCATCGCCTCAGCCAGTTTTCTGACCTGTGCCAGATAGGCGTCGCCACGCTGATCAATCACCCGATCCACCAACTGCAGTTCCGCTGCTTGGGCTGCGCCCATGGGCAGCCGGTTATGAATGATGGTCTGGGCATGCTCCTCACCCACATAGCGGGGTAACAGATAGCTCCAGTACTCCGATCCATAGAGATTGCCCATATCCTTGTAATGAGGATTGAGGATCACACCGTTCCGGGCCCAGACCTCATCAGCGGCTCGGGCGAGAAACACCCCACCGGCACCCGCATTGCCCTGCAGTGCCGCTATGGTCAGATGGGATTCTGTATTGATGATCTCCAAAGCCAGATCATCGATGGCGTTGATATTCTCCCAGGAGGCATCCGCCGCACTCTCGGCGGCCTCGATCAGATTGAGATGCATACCGTTCGACCAGTAGTCCGGACCACCGAGTAACACGATGGCCTGAGTATCACACTGTTTTGCCTCCCGGTAGGCTTCAAGCAGGGTACGGCACTGACCGCTGCTCATGGCACCGTTGTAAAAAGGAAAGTGGAGATAGCCAACCCCATCGGCCTCTTCATACCATACCTCCCGATAACCACTCTCTGCGGTTGGCCTGACTTCCGGCAGTTGCGTCAGCTGACCTGCCAGCAGTGTGCTGGCCGGCAGTTTGAAAGGGATCTCGCCGTCACTGAGCTTGAGGTGTCCGATCCAGACCGCCCCATCGATGGTGGCAATACAGATCGCAGGTCCGGATTTGGCGATCACCTCACCCGGTCTACCCTTCAGCTCGCGCTCAACTCTGGCATCGTAGAGATAACATGGGTGATCAAACAGAGAGTCTTTGACTCCGGGCACGCCATCACCGCTCTGCAGTTTACGCATTACCAGTTCTGTAGTGTCCTGTTGCCAATCGATCTGGCGCTGCTGCTGTGTCATCAACGGTTGCCACTGGCCAGAATCGGACTGTTTGAGTTGATCCTGGGGCAGCGGCTGGTAGTCGTCGGCTTGAAACCGCGCCACCGCAAGCAGCACCGCTTTCACCGCCGCCTCGGTGACTTCATTGCGATAGAGGCTCCCTTTGCTCGCCTGGCGCATGACAAATTCGCAACTGGCCCAGATATCGCCCCCGTCCATCTCACCATTGGCCTGGAGTACCGTGACACCCCAACGGGATCGACCCTGCAGAATGGCCCAATCCAGTGAAGATGGCCCCCGGTCTCCGGGAATCCCTGGATGAACCACCAGACAGGTATGCTGTTGCCAGATCGATTCAGGGATCGCCCGTTTCAGAAAGGGTGCAATGATCAAGTCGGGCGTGGCGAGCAGCACCGCCTCCCTGGCCACGCTGTCGTTGATATCGAACTCGACCGAGACCTGGTGACCCAGGGCCTCCAGTTCGACAAACAGCCGTTGAGTGAGGCTGTTGAAGGCGTGACTTAAAAACAGGATTCGCATATCAGGGCCTTTTTAGCAGATTCTGGGGAGCTGCTCGCCGCTAAGCCAATCGACCACCCGGCTGCCGCCGAACAGTGTCTCCATCTGCACAAAGTGATGGGGATCTTCAATCACCCGTCCGATAACGGCACTCTCCCCACCCAGTGGATGAGCCCGCATCACCGGCAGCAGACGCTCAGCATCCGCCTCGGAACAGATACAGATCAGTTTGCCCTCATTGGCCACATAGAGGGGATCCAGACCCAACAGCTCGCAGGCCGAGGCGACAGCGGGCTTGACCGGTATCTCGGCCTCGCTCAACTGCATGCCCACTTGTGATTGCTGGGCCAGCTCATTCAGCGTGGTGGCCAGACCACCCCGGGTTGGGTCGCGCAGAGAGTGGATATCCGGCGCCACCGCCACCATCTGTTCAACCAGGGTGTGGAGTGCGGCTGAGTCGGAGGTAATGGAGGTTTCAAACTCCAGGTTCTCCCGGCTCGACATGATGGTGACCCCATGATCACCCATACTGCCGCTAACGATGATCAAATCCCCCGGCACGGCCCGGTCACCGGAGATATCGATCCCCTGGGGCACCACCCCGATACCGGTGGTGGTGATGAATACACCATCCCCTTTGCCCTTCTCCACCACCTTGGTGTCGCCGGTCACAACCGGCACACCCGCTTCATTGGCGGCTCGACTCATGCTGATCACGATCCGTTCCAGATCGGCGAGGGGGAACCCCTCTTCCAGTATGAAACCGGCGGAGAGATAGGTGGGACGGGCACCGGACATGGCCACATCATTGATGGTGCCATGCACAGCCAGTGAGCCGATATCACCACCGGGAAAAAACAGCGGGGAGATCACATGACCATCCACACTCATCACCATGCGACCCGCGTGCACATCGAAGCTGGCCTGATCGTTGGCCTGGCGCAGCAGTTCATTATCGAAATGCTTCAGAAACAGCTCCTGAATCAACTGAGCCATTGCCCGACCACCACTGCCATGGGTCATATCAACTTTCCCCTTGCGGGTGTCGAGTCGTAGAGTAAAAGGTTTCACCTGGGCATTCATATCGCCACCTCTGTTCATGCGCTCTTTGCTTCTGGTTGACGGAATCGGCCATAACTCCAGTAGGCGGCACAGGCCCCCTCCGACGAGACCATGCAGGAACCCATTGGATTGTCAGGGGTACAGACCACCCCGAACAGTTTGCAGTCGGTAGGACGCTTCGCCCCACGCAGGATCGCCGGACACTCGCACCCTTTGACCTCCTTTGCCGGACTGACCGGGATCTGAAATCGCTGCTCCGCATCGTACTCCTGGTAGTCCGCTTTGATTTTCAGTGCGCTGTAGGGCACCAGCCCCAAACCCCGCCACTCAAAACTGCGACGTAACTCGAACACTTCCGCAACCAGTCGCTGAGCTTTTTGATTCCCCTCACGGGTCACCACCCGGGTATATTCGTTCTCCACCTCATAGCGCCCTTGATTCAGTTGTCGGATCAGCATCAGCACCGACTGCATCACATCCAGTGGTTCGAATCCGGCGATCACCACCGGCCGTTGAAACTCTTCGGCAAAGAACTCATAGGGGCGACTGCCGATCACCGAGCTGACATGGGAGGGTCCGAAGAAGCCATGAATGGCCACCGAACCGATCTCTCTGACTTCGGGGGACTCCAGGATGTTCTGGATGGCGGCCGGTGTCAGCACATGATTACAGAACAGACTGAAGTTCTTCAGTCCTTCCTGCCTGGCCTGCTGCAGCGCTACCGCACTTGGGGGAGTGGTGGTCTCAAAGCCGATCGCCAGAAACACCACCTGCCGAGCGGGATTCTCCCGGGCGATGTTCAACGCATCCTGGGTGGAGTAGACCATCCTCACATCGCCACCGGCCGCCTTCACCTTGATCAGACTGTTGCGACCGCTTGCCGGTACCCGCAGCAGATCCCCATAGGTGCAGAGAATCACATCCTCCGCTTCAACCAGATGGATGGCATTGTCGATGCGCCCGACCGGCAGCACACACACCGGACAGCCGGGACCGTGGATAAAACGCACATTGCCCGGCATCAGGTCCTGCACCCCATAACGGAAAATTGCATGGGTATGACCACCGCAGAACTCCATCAGATGGTAGCTTCTGCCTGTATCAACCTCATCCCGGATGGCTGCTGCCAGCTGCTTGGCCAGCTTGTACTGGCGAAACTCGTCGACATATTTCATGGGGTCACTCCGGCTTGTGCAAACAGTTCAAGGGTTCGCTGGGCCTCCTCCTCACTCACCTTGTTGAGGGCATAACCGACATGAATCAGTACGAAGTCACCCACCGTCACATCCTCCACCAGCGCCAGTGAAACCGCTTTCCTGACTTCACCCAGTTCCACCGTGGCGTTATCAGCCTGCTCATCGATGGCGATAACTTTTGCCGGTATGGCCAGACACATGTTTGTTCACTCCGTCTTTTAAGTGATACGAAAGAACCGCAACCGGACTACTTGGCGCGCTTTTTCGGATGACCGATCAGCGCTGTCTGCCGGGTGGAGAGCAGCCACTGATACCACTCGTCCATGCCTTCACCGGTTTTGGCGGAGAGCTCCAGCACTCGAATCCGCGGATTGACCTGTTGGGCGTAGGCGATGCATTGCGCCACATCGAAATCCAGGTAGGGCAGCAGATCGATTTTGTTCAACAGCATCAGGTCGGCGGCATGAAACATATCCGGATACTTGATCGGTTTGTCCTCACCTTCGGTGACAGAGAGAATGGCTACTTTATGAGCCTCACCCAGATCGAAGGCAGCGGGACAGACCAGATTACCCACATTCTCGATGAACAGCAGACTGCCATCCTGCGGTTGCAGACTCTCCACCGCGTGCCCCACCATATGGCCATCCAGATGACAGCCTTTGCCGGTGTTGATCTGAATCGCCTTGGCGCCGGTGCTGCGAATGCGTTCCGCATCATTGGCGGTCTGCTGATCCCCTTCGATCACCGCAACACTGAATTCAGCCTGCATATCTTCAATGGTTCGGGAGAGCAGACTGGTTTTACCTGAGCCAGGGCTGGAGACCAGATTCAATACATGAATCCCATGCTCACTGAAGTATTGTCGGTTGGCCGCCGCATATTGATTGTTCTTGCCCAGGATATCCTGTTCGATCTGCACCATACGCGCCTGACTCATCCCCGGCGCATGGGCGTGTGCCGGTCCTTTTCCATAATCATGAGTATGCTCGTGGCCATGTTCATGACTAGGCTCGTGGTGATGATGCTGATGATCATCAATCGTTGTTTCACCTTCACCGCAACCGCAGACTGTGCACATGGCTCTTATCCTCTAAACATTAACTGCATTCACTGATGTCTGTTCCGACATCGCTTTGTTCATTGTGGATCGGTTATTCCACTTCCAGCTCTTTGACACGCATCTCATCCCCCCCGGTGACCTGCAACTGATAACTGCCGCAATCGGGGCAGGCATCGAATCTGGCTGCCACCTTCACCTGCTTTGAGCATGGCATGCACCAGGCCTCGCCGGGCACATCGATGATCTCCAGTTTGGCCCCATCCGCCAGGGTCTCTTTCATCACCACATCGAAGCCGAAGCGCATCGCCTCTTTCTCCACACCGGAGAGTTCACCGATCTCCAGCCAGACACGCTTAACCCTGCTGAAACCCTGACTGGCCGAACTCTCCTCGAGTATCTGCAACACCCCTTCACAGAGTGACATCTCATGCATCAGCGCAACTCCAGTTGAAAACCGACACAGGGGTCGACCGCACCGATCAGCAGTTGCGCCCGCTGCATCAGCTGCTTTTGATGTTTGGCCGAGAGGCTTTTCAGACCCTGACAGACCACACCACGGGGATGAAAATTCCACTCTGTGGGCGCCACGATCTGATATTGGCGGATCACACCATCCTGCTGCACGGCGCGATGGAAGAGACGTCCTCTGGCGGCTTCAACTTCACCCAATCCCTGCTGAGATAGTTCTGATTCATGCTGGCGTTCAATGGAATCCGATGTGCCTTTCAACCGACTTAGCTGCCGGGTCAGTTTTGCCGGTATGGATGCCAGCTCAAGCAGCCTGGCAACCAGACGTGGTATGACACCCTGCCCATACGGCCGCATCAACTGTTCGATCAATGGGTGACTCAACTGCCTGGTCAATGGCCCGGTCTCATAAATCTGCCCCTGCCAGTCGGGCGCTGCGATAAAGTCATCCGCATCAGTTTCCGACAAGCGTCGACATACTTTGCGGTGATCCAATGAAGGGAGCGGCTCAACTCCCCAGTCGCCCGAATCACTCTGTGTCTGATCGCGTAGATCTCTGAGTAGTGCAGCGGCAAGGGTGTCGCACTTATCGAGCCAACGATTAAACGCCTGTTGATCCTCAAGCTGATACCACTCTGCCGGTGAGACAGCGAATATCTTCTCATGGCAGAGCTGGTCGATACGCTGAATGATCGACTCGATGGCTGCTGCATCGAAACTGATCGACGGCTGCAGGGTAAAGCTGTCACCCTGTTGAAAACAGGCCTGTCTCGCATCGCTCATCAGGGTTGCAAGGGTTGCCAGGTGATCACGACTCAAGGCTGTCTCTGAATGGCTGGACCAGTCGCTCATGATGCGCCACAGATGCTCCCTGGCGGTCTCCACATTGACCAGCATCTGCTCCAACAGTTGTATCCGCCAATCTGTCGTCATCCCGGTTGCCTGACGACAGGCCTTGACCGCGGCTGACGATTGGGCGGTTGCACAGATGCTGTAGAGCATGGGTATCATGGTCAACAACTCATCGACCGCTTTGCCATGAAATATTTTAGGCAGATTGAGTGGTCTGGTTGAGTTGATCACAACCTGATTTACCCGGTCATCCTGACACTGCAGCTCGATCCTGATTTCACCCTCGATACTCACTGCTCGCCATCCTGATGAATGGCGCCACGCAACAGATCACGACGACTCACGGGCTGCTGCAGACGTTCACTGATGGCGACTGAACGATCCGGTTCGGAACTTTCATCGGTTGTCGTTTCATCTTCTTCCGCTTCACCATGCCAACGACGATTGATCTCACTCTCACAAGTGGAGAGTCCATCCTGATTCTCCTCATTCATGATCGCCAGCATCACCTGTGTGGCGGTGGTGACTGCTGTCTGTTGATCACTGAACTCAAACATGGGGGAAAACAGTGAGCACATCTGATAGCGGCCTATACCCTCCTCTTCCCCCAGGATGAACTCATAGGGTCCGGAAGGAAACAGATGGGTCTGCTTGTCGCCGATCCGCTTCTCACGCCAGCTGTCCCCTTCATGGGGAATCAACATCAGGTTCATGAACCAGGGGGTGATCAATACCCCAAGACAGAGATCCTGCCATTGGCGAAATCCAACCGCTTCAACCTGCAAGGCGGGATTCAACAGCGGCAGACCCTGCATACGCTGCTGCTCAATATTACGAAACTGTACTTCCAGTCCTTCGATGATGTAGTCGGGGCAGATCATGCATCCTCCTGCAGCACCATGAACTCCCGCTTCTTACCATCGCAATTGGGACAGCTCCAGTGATCCGGCAGTTGCGAGAAGGGTGTACCCGGAGGTATCTGCCAATAGTCATCACCCTCAACGGGATCGTAGACATACCAGCAGATCTTACACTCCAGACGACTCCCATCCTGCAACTTCTCATTGTCACCGCCATAGGAACCGGCAAAGAAGTCCCTGTTCACAGATAGGCCTCCAATATCTCACTCAGTCGCTCTGCACTGTCCTGTATATCTTCATGGGCCGCTGCGGCCACCGCCGGTATTGCACCGATTTCGATGGTATTGAGAATATTCTTATCCTGTGAGTTGAAGTACTGCACCCACCAGACATTCTGCACCGCTGTACTGGTGATCCGGCAGTTACCATAACCCCGGGAGAGTATGGTGAGTGGCCCTTTGCCCAACACGCTGGTGAGAAACTCAATATCCGCTTCGGTTTGCGGCAGCAGGGTCAGGTTGATGATATGGTTTTCAGTTCCCGGTCTGTATTCAGCAACCTTGTCATTGATCTCTGCCAGCAAGGGAGGCGCATTGATCACCCCCTGCGGGATTGAGTCCCGTTGCTGCTCTACCCGATGAGCCGCCTGTTTGAAAACATGCCGCAGACTTAACCTCGGTACGTAGGCCACTTCCACGGTATCTGCGGTCACTTCATCAGCATCATTGTAGTAGCGCACCCGCCAGAGACCGGCCATGACCGACTCCTGAATCTGCGCATGGGTATCCGTCGAATGGTAGACCATACTGACTTCACCCTCACCCAGCACCTGATCGATTAGCTGCTTGTTTGCTTTGTCCAGGTGATCGATATCGATGTATTCCGGTTTCACCTGCCTGGCCTTGGCCTGCTGTTTCAACGTCACATCCAGCTGTTTCAGGAGCGCCATGCCATCCTGCAGTTTGCTCATATCCTCCACATTCTGCAGGCTAGGCATACTGAAGGTGGACATCTCATCAGGCAGTTGCAGGATCTCCAGATCCGTCCCATCCTCTTCCGCGGGTTGTGAGCCGGGACCGCTGACTGTCACAGGACTATTGATTTCGTTCATACTGGCTACCCCGGTTTAGTGGCAGTGGGAATCCGCACTGACCACGGGAATATTGATCGGCTTGACTGTGGCAGGTTGGGCATTGAGAAGCCGTTCTATCTCTGCCAGATAGACATCCCAATCCTGCATCTTTGAAATCGCTCCCACATAGGCACCATCCTTGAGCATCACCAAGGATGGCCAACCATCGAAGGGAAAACGGGCGTGCAGTTGATGTTCGGCGGCACGATCCACAATGGCGACCTGAAAGCGTTCAGCGAAAGCATCCATCAACAGGGGTATCACCACCGCCACATCATTACTCTCGGGAAACTGCTGCGGGTTTTCAGTGAAAAACAGCAGTGTATGGCTCTGCTTAGCGGCAAAGCTTTCGAGCGAGTGCTCATCGACCAGAGGAACAGCCCGCTGTTCCATAAGTGCATTGATTAAAGCTGATGACATCGCCATCTCCTGTTATGTGTTATCTACGGCTTTGGCCTGAGATGTTCAGGCAGTTGTGGTGTTCTGTCGACCAGATCCGCAAACAGATGGTCGAGCTCTGATTCACCGCTCAATGCCAGGTCGAGTGCCTGCAGTGCCTGGCTGATCTGTTCAGCGCGTTGCTCGCTCAGCACCTCTCTGGCACTGTTGAGAAACACCAGCAACCAACTGCCTACCGGCTGATCACCCACCAGCAGGGTATCGACTCTGCGACTTTCACCCATCCCCCGACAGAGGGCTGTGGTGCCTTCTGTTGAGACCACCTGCATGGGAATCCCGATACACACTAGTCGCTCTCTCCCTGACGATACTTATCGAGATGGGCATCCACGTCGACGCTCACCGCACTGCCTTGTATATCGATCGGTCGATAGGCCACTTCAAAGGCATCCGATTGCAGCACCCTGGCGTCTCCCGCCCGGCAGGCCGTTTCGTTTGAAGGACGTTCCGCTTCATAGGTCTGCATATCGGATATCGCGCCCTGCACCAGCGTGTCGGGCATCATCGGCTGATCCCGAAGTTCGGCCTGAATGCCAAAATCCGCCAGATAGTTCAGAACAAGTTCAATGGCCGGCCCAATCTGTTCACGGACCTTCGGTCTCAAACTGCCACCGAAATCCTCCAACTCCTCGGGCTGAACCCCGACCAGCAGCAGATGCTGTGGGTAGTCGCCCAGCATCTCCGCCATCGCCAGCACCTCCTGAAAACCGGTCTGATGCAGACTGACCTTCTTCGCACCAAGGAACTTCGGTACCTGATCCCCTTCAACCCGCTTCAGGCTTCCACCCGGCAGGCCGTAATCCACCGCATCGAACACCACCAGCACCTCCGCCTCGCGGATGTGCTGTACCAGGTAGATACCCTGAGTACCCCCATCCATCAATCGCACATTGGCTGGAAACCGGTAGTTTCGCTGCAGGCTCTCCAGGGCGCGCACACCGAATCCCTCATCGGCCCAAAGTAGATTGCCGATACCGAGAATCAAGACTGAAGGTGTTTCGCTCATAGGTGGATCCTGTGATTGCGATTAGCGTTGTCTGCACTGTTTGCAAGCCACGCGCCAATCCCTGCCAGGCTTATTTAGTTATTGTTTTTATTGGTTTTTATTGAAGAGCCTTCAAGCCACAGCAAAACCAAACCGGTCATCTGGTTATCACTTCTGCTCAATTTTGGAAACATACTTTTCATTTTTGACACAGGATCGGTTGATTACAGCAGTTTTCAACAGGGGACCCGAAGGCAGAGTGGAAACTTGATAATCACCCCAATTTCTCTACGGGTTATCGGTTTTCATCCGACCTGACCCCCACAGAGATGTCAGGCGTGATACCCATCCCCATCAATCGTCACTGAAAAAAAAAGCGCGGGGTCCGCGCTTTGCAAACGGCGTTGTTGAACCATCCCTGGTTATGCCGGAGGGTTTTCAAGAAAAATCAGGGGCGATCATCCTTGAACATGCGCCAGCCGCTGATCATGGTACTGATCAGACTCTGACGGGAGACGATATCCTCCCGGATTGCCACATAGACATGAACAATGACGAATACCACGATGATCCACATTCCCCAGTGGTGCCACAGACGCACATCCTGGCTCTGCCCTACCAGGGGAATCAGCCAGCCAAACAGCTGGTCCTGCCAACTGCCCAATCCGGTCTGCTCTGCATAGAGTGAAAAACCGGTCAATACCATGGCAATTCCGCCCACTGTGATGATCGCCACCATGGTGATGTGGGCTAGAGGATTGTGGCCTTCATACTTCTTCGGTTCCTTTTCCAGAAAGGCGTACCAGCGTACCTCATGTATCAGCTCTTTCCAGAATGAGAGCCGATAGAAAGGCAGATGAAAGAGTTCACGGGAGTGCTCATTTCCGACAATCGCCCAATATATTCTGCCGATGAATCCGACAGTAAAAATATAAGCCGCCGCAAAATGGGCAAATCGCATATAGCCCATCAGAAAATGGTCACTCGCTTCGCCCGGTAAGGTGGGTAGAGGATTGGCGATAAAATAGCCGGTAACCGCAAGCACCAAAATCGCCAGCGCATTGATCCAATGCCATAACCTGACAGGGGCTTCATAGACATAGACAGCAGTGCGTTTAATGGTCGTTTGCATTGGCCTCTCTCCTGAATCGATTTATTATGATCGTCTGTTCACTACCGGTTGTTTCCATTAGTGTGGCCGGGCCGCACCCTACCTCCCGCCACACCCGGAAATTCACTGATTTTTTTGTAGCCGGGCAAAGGCAATAACCCCCAGTACCCCGGCTAGCAGCATCAACGGCAGTGGATGTTCAGCGATCAGATGCAGAATGACCGAAAAGAGTGTTGCATCACTGTGCTCACCAACGTGGGCCAGCAGAGGGCTGCTTGCCAACAAACCACCTAAACCAATCATTAGCTTTTTCATCTCAACTCCTAATACAACTTAATACGATTAATCAAACAGAACCGGTGAGTTAACGCACCTTCACCTTTGCCAACTCCTTACCCTCTTCACTCATCACATGAGTCGAGCAGGCCAGACAGGGATCGAAACTGTGCAGAGTGCGGAGTATTTCCACCGGCTCTTCAGCCCTGGCTACCTTGGTATTCATCAATGAGGCCTCGAAGGCACCGATATTGCCTTCGCTGTCCCGGGGTGAACCGTTCCAGGTGGTGGGCACTACACACTGGTAGTTATCAATGCGGGTATCCTTGATCTTGATCCAGTGTCCCAGGGCACCGCGCGGAGCCTCACTGAAACCTACCCCTTTCGCCTCCCTCGGCCAGGCCTCAGGATCCCAGTTATCCACATTCGCAGTGGACGAATCGCCCGCCTTGATGTTGGCAATCAGCTTATCCATGAAGTAGCGCATCTTGTCGGCGGCCCAATCCGCCTCCAGACCGCGCGCCGCCGTGCGACCCAGGGTGGAGAAGAGAGCGGTGACCGGCACATCCAGCGTCTTGAGGACGAAGTTGATCTGCTCGGTAATCTCTTCATGACCACTGGCATAACCGACGATATAGCGAGCCAGAGGACCAACCTCCATGGGGTGGCCACGCCAGCGGGGCGCTTTGATCCAGGAGTATTTGGCATTCTCATCGATCTGCTCGATGTTGGTCTTGGTGCCTTTGGCGTTGGGACCCAGCTCATAGTTGGGCTCGGTCACCCCATCCCAGGGGTGCAGACCTTTGACCCCATTCGGATAGTTGTACCAGGAGTGCGGTACATACTCCTGAATCTCTTCCGGATTGCGCAGATCGACTTCATGCACCTCTTTCAGGTTACCATTGATGATGGCGCCTCTGGGCATCATCAGATTGGCTGTGGTGTAGTCGTTGGCCCGATCGGGAATATCGCCGTAGGAGAGTACATTGGTGCTCGCCAGACCACCGCCATACAACCACCCTTTGTAGAATTGAGCCACTGCCAGCAGGTCTGGAATATAGACATTCTTGATGAACTCCCGGGAGCTGTCGATGATGTGGGAGATCTGATTCAGGTTGACCATATTGAGTGCACCGACAGAGCCGACCCCATCCAGATTGATCGGACAGGGCACACCACCCACCAACCAGTTCGGGTGGGGATCCTTTCCACCGAGAATGGTGCGGATCTTCATGATCTCCTTCTGAAAATCGAGGGCCTCCAGATAGTGAGTCACCGCCATCAGATCCGCTTCCGGTGGCAACAGGTAGGCGGGATTGTCCCAGTATCCGTTTTTAAACGGACCAAGCTGGCCACTCTCGACAAACTTCTTCAGTCGGTTCTGGATATCGCGGAAATAGCCCGGCGAGGATTTGGCATGTTTCGGCGAGACCTTCTGCTGCAACTCGGAAGTGGCCCTGGGGTCCGCCTTCAGCGCATTCACCGGATTGACCCAGTCGAGGGCGTGCAGATGGTAGAAGTGCACCAGATGGTCATGCACCTGCAAGGTCAACTGCATGATGTTGCGAATCGAGTTGGCGTTATCCGGAATCTCAATTTTCAGTGCATCTTCCACAGCACGCACCGAGGTCAAGGCATGAGTACCGGTACAGACACCGCAGATCCGCTGGGTAAAGGCCCAGGCATCACGGGGATCCCGACCCTTGAGGATCACCTCAAGGCCGCGCCACATGGTGCCGGTTGAGACCGCATTGCGGATCACATTCTCTTCGTCCAGATTCACTTCACAACGCATATGCCCTTCGATACGGGTCACCGGATCGACCACCACACGCTGACCTGAATCATCCAGCTTGAAACCGTTGGGAGTAGTCTTGGTGCTCATTGATCACGGTCTCCTTTCTTTTGCGCGTTTTTGATGGCTGTGACGGCCGCATGGGCAGCGGCGGTTGCGCCGACAATACCGGCCGCCGCCAGACCGACCTTATCCGCATTCGCCTCGACGCCGAACTGATGGGTATCGGTGACATGCTGATAGAACGAGCCTTTGTCCCAGAAACCATCTTCCGAACAACCGATACAGCCATGGCCGGCCTGGATCGGAAAGGAGAGCCCACCGTTCCAGCGGATGGTTGAGCAGGCGTTATAAGTGGTCGGCCCTTTACACCCCATCTTGTAGAGGCAGTAACCCTTACGCGCAGAGTCATCATCCCAGGCCTCGACGAATTGCCCCGCATCGAAGTGTGGACGTCGATAACACTTATCGTGGATGCGTTGACTGTAGAACATCTTCGGCCGTCCCTGCCGATCGAGTTCAGGAAACTTTTCAAAGGTCAGGATGTAGGTCACCACCGCCGTCATCACTTCGGCGATGGGTGGACAACCGGGCACCTTGATGATCGGCTTGTTGGCCAACCCAGGTACCTTATGGACCGGTGTGGCCCGGGTGGGATTGGGCCGTGCTGCCTGCACACAACCCCAGGAGGCACAGGAGCCCCAGGAGATGATCGCTTTGCAGTGTTCCGCCGCCATTCTCAACTGTTCAACGAAGGGCTTGCCACCGATGATGCAGTACATGCCATCCTCATCCAACGGAGGATTGCCCTCCACCGCCAGGATGAAGTTGCCATCGTACTTTTCAATGGTCTCTTCGATGATCGCTTCCGCCTGATGCCCGGCAGCGGCCATGATGGTGTCGTCATAATCGAGGGAGATCATCGACAGCACCACATCCTTCGCCAGCGGGTGTGCGGAGCGGATAAAGGATTCGGAACAGCAGGTACACTCGAGGCCGTGCAGCCAGATCACAGGAATACGGGGTTTGGTCTCCATGGCCTCGGCAATACGAGGCACCACAGCCGGACCCAACCCCAGGGCGGAAGCCGTCAAACTGCAGAACTTCAGAAAACTGCGACGGGTAATCCCCTGCCGTCGCATGACTTGGTAAAAGGTTTCGGTCATCACCCTGCTCCTCCAGGTCGTTTGAATGGGCTGTGCGGTCTTATTCTTCTTTCCGCACTTTGCCCTACTGGAGCAACAGTTATGCCATATTAACTAAATTAATTTATATCAATGGGTTAGCATTCTAAGTAAGCGAAATACAAAAACTGAAGTGTACGCTAATCTTTCGTGACCACTCAGTGAGTGGCAAGCTACTTTCCAGTCATTTCTCTGATCTGCTCAGCGGTAGTTTTTGTAAAACCACTTTACTGACACCGGCTCATTCAATGTTCACATTTATCCAGATTTTCCTTTGCACCAGGTAAAACTGTGAGTAGAAATGTGGCAATTAGAATCAATGGAGCAAACAAAAGAAGTATCAATCCTGCAAACATCACAATCTGCTGCATGTACAGAATGTCCGGTACGATTCTGCTCCCGGCCAGAATCATCAGGATACCTGCAATAAAAAATATGGAGGAGACAACGACCCCCTCTCGCATCGATTTACAGCCGATTTTCAATAGACCCATCGGTTATCCTCGTTTTTTCAGCCGAGTAAACATAATCACTCCCCACCAAGCAGTATATCTGCCTCACCCGGCGACAAACCAAACTCCTCTTCAATCATCCGGTTCCACTTATCCCTTTTGAAAACAGCTTTATCCGGTACAGCTCTGTGTACCAGATTGTAATGACATTCGATGCAGCTCTTCTCTTTTGCATCCTCGGTATGGATCAGAACCGTATCCGGTCGGGTGCCATAGATTGCCTCTTTGACATGGCATCGCTTACAGGTAGCAGAGTCCCGCTGCTTGAACCAATCCCTGGCGGCAAATGCAGCGTCAGGCAGATGCAGCGCATTAATCACCGGATCATCGTACTCCGGGCCGAAAATCTGATTGAACAGATCCTTGCCCCCAATAAAGTGATCCCAGGTTGCGGCAAATACACCTTCGGATACATGGCAGTCTCCACAACTTGCGCGTACACCCGAAGCGGGTCTGTAGTGGGAGGATTGCCGATAGGGTTCGGCAACCAGTTCCATTGAATGGCAGGTTGTACAAAAGGTTTCCGTGCTGGTGAGGTGATCGAATTCAGTCAAAAAAAGTACAAACCCGATACCGGCGAATCCGCCAATCAACAGTGCAAACACGACATGGCGAGTAATGAACAGTGGCAGTCTCAGCTTACTCATGGCTCTCTTTCCCAATGCCGTAACCGAGAATCGGATTCGGTTTTCCCGGATTGTTCAGCCAGCTGTGCTGATCCAGGCTGGTGACATGCATTTCAATCAACTCATTGGCAGTCTCTTCTCCGGCGAGCTGACGAAGCTGGGGCAGAAACTCACCATAAAAATTCTGCCCTACCTTGTGCATCCCCTCCCATGAGGCATAGTTGGGACTCATCATCGCCGCACCATGACGCGCTGCCGTACCCTCATCGTGCCAGAGCCGCCAGAAGCTGAACTCGATCGGCTCATCAAACGGCGCAGGGGTTAGCAATTTCTTCTCATAGAGTGCCGACATAATTGCCTGAGCCGGTTTGCCGAACTTCTCGTTGTAGAGCTTGACCACATTGTCAAACTGTTTCATGTAGCTGTTTACGAAGTTCTTGCCGTGACACTCAAGACAGACTTTAGTCATGACCTGCCGACGCCGTTTCGGACTGGCAACCGCCTTAACCTTACCCATAGTGCCATCCAGTTTACTCAGCTCTGACCCTCGCCTTGGGGCTGGCTGGGAATCGGGCAATTCCCTTCGATCCCCATCTTCGAAGATGACCAGATACTGTTGCTCGGATATCGGACGATTGAGGCTCCAGGCATCCCGCATCCCCACATCGTGACTTCCTTTCACGCCCGGAGTGGAGCCCATATGGCAAGTGACACAGGTTGGTGCGGCACTATAGTCCTTGCCAAGCACCCACTGATCAGCCTCCAGATTCATTTTCGATCTATTGGCTTCATAGAGCATGCCATGCTTCGAGCTTGCGTAGACTTCATCGTCCGGGGAGTCAGGACCGGTATGACACCAGGTGCAGGCACTCGGATCCCTGGCCTGCGCCTTGGAAAAACTGTGACGCCCATGGCAGGCGGAACATGAGCCGAGGGAACCGTCCGGATTAATCCGCCCGATACCGGTATTGGGCCAGGTTTCTGGCGTCAGGGTACCATCACCACGCACTTCCACTTTGGAACCATGACACTGGGCACAGCCTGCGGCAACCATCTCTTTGCCGCTCAGATTATCTGCCAGAGCAGGTAAGCGATTCTTGATCATACTCAGTGCTTTTGCATGGACCGACCCCTCAGTCTCCTTGAACTCCTTGTCATGACAACGGCCACAATCCTTCGGGGTGACAATGGTGGCGATGATTGCACCTTCATGCTCTATTGCATCGTTATCGACCTGGTCAGCCAGATGGCAATCAAGGCAATTAACCCCAGCCTCGGCATGGGCACTGTTCTGCCATTCATGGGTTAAAGCCGCTGAAGATTTTTTATGACAGGAGACACACTCCTTACCCTCTTCCAGACCCCAGTTGCTTGGATCCAGTTTTACCTTTTCAGCCATGGCCGAAGAAGCCAGACCAAACCATATCAAAAGCGCAAGCAGCGCCCACTGACCAGTGCGTCCCAATGATTGCAGATCGAGCATGCCTCCCCCTTGCAAAGTGCGTTCTTGAATTGTTATCTACCGCGTTCTCAAAGATAAACTCAGGACACGTTCACTCTGCTCTCAGTTACAGATTACTTATTAGTTTGGTAGGAAATAGTTTCCGGCGCAGATACCAACTTGCTTATCATTTTTTGTTTAAGACTAGACCTGAAAATACCCTAACACTATGCAATTTTTATAATTGATGATCAATACGTCTTGCTGTAAACCGCTTTTTTTCTGATTACTCAAAAGTATATTAGCTTTTTATAAATGAGTATTTTCCCTAATTGATGAGATGCCATTAAAAGTGTGATTATTGAGCGGGTAAAAATTCGCAAACATGAGGGTCATGGAATTGCGAAGTTAATAAAAAAACGGAGGAAGTAGATGGATAATAACAAAGGGCTTACCCTGCTGTTCGCAATAATCGGATGGTTTGGTATACACACTCTCGCATTGGCTGAACCCCTTCATCAAATCTCATCGGAAACCTGCAAGACCTGCCACAAAGAGATCTACAAGCAGTGGAAAGGATCGATGCATGGAAACAGTTCAGCACTCAACGATCCGATTCACGCCACCTTCTACAAAAAGGTAGTGGGTGACCCTACCAAGGAAGGGGTTAAACACAAGGCATCAGGCAAGTATCCCATCTGTCTGCAGTGCCATGCACCCAATGCGGCAAAGGATAAAACCACCAAACTCGACGCCAAACCGGCCTACTCCGAAGGGGTCAACTGTGTGGTTTGCCATACCCTGAAAAAGTACAACGGCATTCAGGCGCCGAATGGCAAATTGCAGCTCGGCCTGAAGGCCTATGACTACTCCAAAGATGCGATACAGGGACCGGGAAGACACTCCAATGTCGGCTTGCAGAAACTGTCTGCCGCAGGTGACGCCTTCGGTGGCAGCGCCATGAGCGACGACAGTAAGCCCAATCCACATTTAGGCGAAGCGGTAACCGTTGACGGCAAAGAGATTCCCTCCATTCCTATGGAGAGCAATCCCAAACTGATGAAAACCTCAGATGCCTGCATGGGTTGTCATGACCAGCGTAACAACCCACACGGTGTTCCTCTCTGTCAGACCGGTAACGAGTACTCCATCAGCCACTCTCAGGTAAACTGTCTCTCCTGTCATATGCCGATCAATGACGGGCTGGCGGATCACTCCATGGGTGGTGGACACGACAGCGGCATTCTGCAGCGTTCTGTGGTGTTTGATGTCTCTACCGAATCTGTTGGGGATGTCATCCGGGCAACTGCCTATCTGAAAAACCCTCAACCTCACAGCCTGCCAACCGGGGCGCCTTTCCGTAATATCTACATGAAGCTGACTGCCTATGATGGCGAGGGTAATGTGGTCTGGGAAAATGCCAAGGGTCATCCGAAGGATGGGGATTCCAAAGCCTACTTCGTCTATGCCTTGGCTGACAGCGAAGGTAAACCAGCCATGCCGCCTACCGCAACAGCACTGGGTAAGGATTCACGTCTTAAGCCTCACGAAGAGCGGACCCTGGTCTACGATATACCGTCGAAAGGGGTAAAACTGGTGCGCGGTGAACTCTACTACAATCTGCTTTGGCCGGTACTGGTAGAGAAGTTCAAGCACCTGCCGGAAGATTTGACCGCACCTACACTGATAGCAACTGCGGAAAGCACACTTTAACTGATAACAAACAGGCTTGGCATCAGCGGATGCCAAGCCGCACAAACCTCACTTTCAGAGGTTGGATTTATCCTCTGAGCAGTATCGAAAAATCCCGTTGTATTTGCAGGACGCATAAGTAGTTGTACTTGGCGAACCATGTCGGTTTGTCCCTAATATTGACTATAGGTGGCGTGATGCTTCGTATTGCCCGATGCTTGAAAAACAGCAACCCTGGTCTGTTGTCTCTAGTCTGTTTTCTACTGGTTTGTCTGCCTCTAGCTTCAGCAACTGCCGCAGTTGAAAAGCAGAGCAACTCTACAGCTGATCACACGAAATTCGAAGAGCTCCAACAGGAGTTTGATTCCGCTCCCGAGGTGACCAAGGCCTGCCTGGGTTGCCATACCGAGGCCAGTAAACAGATCCATAAAACCACCCATTGGAATTGGAAATTCACCCATCCGGCAACCAATCAGGAATTAGGTAAAAAGAAGGTGGTCAACAGCTTTTGCGGCTCTATTATCACCAACTATGCCCGCTGCACCAGTTGTCATATCGGTTATGGCTGGAAGGACGACAGCTTCGATTTTGCCTCAGAAGTGAATGTCGACTGCCTGGCCTGCCACGACACCACCGATACCTATCGAAAATTTCCCACGGATGCCGGTCATCCCGCTTATGTGGATAAGCCCTTCCCGCCGAAAAAGGGCAAAATATGGAAGGCGCCGGATCTTACACATGTGGCACAAAATGTCGGCAAGACCCGCCGGCAGAACTGTGGCAACTGCCATTTCCTTGGTGGCGGTGGCGACGGGGTAAAACATGGCGACCTCGACTCCTCCATGTACAACCCGTCAAAAGAGCTGGATGTGCATATGGGTGTGGATGGACTCAATTTCGTCTGCACCGAATGTCATACCACCGATGGGCATGATGTTAAGGGCAGCCGATATACCACAGTGGCCAAGGATACCCACGGTATCGACATACCAGGCCGGGATGATGAAAGCCGAGCCACCTGTGAGTCCTGCCACGGCCTCAAGCCCCATACTGAAACCATCAACAACAAGATCAACGACCATACGGACAAGGTGGCCTGTCAAACCTGCCATATCCCCTACTATGCCAAGGGAGGCATACCGTCAAAAACCTGGTGGGATTGGTCAACCGCAGGACGAATGGATGCGGATGGTAAACATATCAAGAAAAAGGATGAAAATGGTTATGTCACTTATGTAACCAAAAAAGGCAGTTTTGAGTGGGGTGAAAACCTGATTCCGGAATATGACTGGCTCTCCGGCGATATCCGTTATCAGGAACTTGATCAAAAACTCGATCCGAATGCCATCGTCCCCATCAATACCTTCAATGGCAGTTACGATGATCCTGACGCCAGAATCTGGCCTTTCAAGATCATGCGGGGGAAGCAACCCTACGACAAGGGCAATAATACCCTGGTCATCACCCATCTTTTCGGCAAGGACAGTGAGGCCTATTGGAAATCCTTCGACTGGAATCGGGCCATCAAGGCTGCCATGGATGCTGCCGGTGCAGACTATAGCGGTGAATATGGTTTTATCGAGACCACCTACCACTGGCCTCTGTCCCATATGGTGGCGCCTAAGGCAGAAGCCCTTGGTTGTGACAGTTGTCACAGCCGGGATGGTCGCCTGGCCAATCTGACTGGATTCTACATGCCGGGCAGAGACCGGAATGAGCTCCTCGATATCATCGGCTGGCTGGCGGTTTTAGGTACCCTGGGTGGCGTTTCACTTCACGGCTTGGCCCGGATAGCAATGCGCGGCAGGAGGAAAGATTGATGGCAAAAGTAATGATGTACAAACGCTTTGAGCGTTTATGGCATTGGTCTCAGGCTTTCCTGATCATATCGATGCTGATTACCGGCTTCGAAATTCATGGCACCCTCACCCTTTTCGGCTTTGAACAGGCGGTGGACCTGCATATCACCTTTGCCTGGACACTGATCGGTCTGTGGATATTTGCCATCTTCTGGCATCTGACCACCGGGGAGTGGAAGCAGTACATCCCCTCCAGCGCCAACAAGCTGATGGCGATGGCCAAATACTACGGGGTCGACATCTTTCTCGGTGGGGGCCACCCGTTCCACAAAACCAGGGAGCACAAGCTCAATCCGCTGCAGCGCATGGCCTACCTTTCTCTTCATGTGCTGATCTCCCCGGCGGTCTGGCTCAGCGGCCTGCTCTATCTTTTCTATACCTCCTGGGATGCCTGGGGTCTGGGGTGGCTGAGCCTGGGTGCCATAGCCCTGATCCATACAGCAGCCGCCTTTGCCATGCTGACCTTTCTGGTGGCCCATCTCTACCTGGCGATTACCACCAGCAAGGAGCCCTTTGGCTATGTGAAGGCGATGATCACCGGTTACGAGGAAGAGTAGAGCCGCTACGGGCCTGAATTCCGGTCGGACGATCTATTTCTCATCTGGGATTGACAAAGGACCAAGATATCTTCAGAATTCGCGTTCCACAAAAACGCGCCCGTAGCTCAGCTGGATAGAGTACCTGGCTACGAACCAGGTGGTCGGAGGTTCGAATCCTTCCGGGCGCGCCATTTTAAGCTGGGTGCTTACCCGCCAGCCAAGCTGGAACCTCCCAACGTGAACTTGAGATAATTCGAACCTCCGAATCAAAACAGCCGGTTCGACCAGGCACGCCAGTGCCGCAGAGCAGCTAATAGCTGTTAATCCTTCCGGGCGCACCATTTTAGGCTTATACACCAGCCAAGTTGTAACCTCCCAACATGAATCTAAGATAATTCGAACCTCTGAATCAAAACGGTCGGGTCGACCAGGCACGCCAGTATCGAAGAGCAGTTAGAATCTTTTTATCCTTTTCCCAGCGCTTGCACAACTAGCTAAAACGCACTCCACACCATAAATAACTCCTTATAATCATAATGTTAGGAATCTGACAACCAAAACCCTTGTAAAACATCTATTCCTCTATAATTGCTTTTGAAGAGCATTGGGTTACTTAAATCAGATTTCTCAAAAAGACCATATGTTATAATTACACCGTTCAATTTTTTGTATTTGTTCCTCCAGGAACCTGAATGAACAGGATTACGGGATTTCTCAGTTGAATCTTGATCTGCACAAATTCAAAGGAAAACGTTCCCTTGCCATAGTTTCAGGGCTTCTCTTCTTCCTCGTGGTGGCCGCCACGGCGGAAGTGATTGCCTATCTGCTGGAGGCAAAAAATCAGGAGCATGAGCGTTCCAGCGTGGTGAAAAAAGTCTCCACTCTTAGAGCCAGGCTGGAGGGGGAACTCAATTCCACACTCCACCTTACCCGTGGCTTGATTGCCTATGTGGCAACTCATCCAGATATCCAAGAGCCTAATTTTTCTCAGCTGGTCAGCGAAATCCTGACTCAGGGACGAAACATCCGAAACATCGGTTTGGCCCGAAACAATATCATTACCCATATTTTTCCATTAGCGGGAAATGAATCGGCACTGGGACTGGAGTATGAGAAAAACAGTAAACAGTGGCCTGCTGTAAAACAGGCGATGGATGCCAAAGGTACCGTTGTCGCAGGACCGGTAAACCTGGTACAGGGTGGTCAGGCGTTTATCGCCCGAACCCCGATATTTACCCGCAAAGGCATCACCGGTCTGTTGAGTGAACATAAACCCAGCTATTGGGGTATGGCTTCCATCGTGATCGATATACCGAGTCTGTTTCAGAGTGCAGGGATCTCGGAACAGACCGATGGACTCGCACTGGCACTCAGGGGTAAAGATAGCCAGGGCGCACAGGGTGAAATGATCTTCGGCGATGAGGCACTTTTTCAAAGGTCACCGGTTGTTCAATCCATTGTACTTCCCAATGGCAATTGGCAAATCGCCGCAATCCCTATTGCAGGATGGGGCTCAGGCCTGACCCCGGTCTGGCTATTACGCACCAGTGGCTGGTTGTTGGCACTGCTGATTGGCGCTTTGATTGCGGCCTTGGTCGAGACCCGGGCCACCAACCTGGAATTGGCCCTGCACGATCCGCTAACCGCTCTACCCAACAGGCGACTGCTGGAAGACCGCATGCAGCAGTTACTTGAACATCATAAAAGGAACAATACCGGCTTTGGGGTACTCAGTATCGACCTGGATGGTTTCAAAGCAGTCAATGATCAGTATGGGCATCGTGTTGGTGACAAACTGCTGCAAATCGCCGCATTCCGCATGCAGTCGAGCATCCGTGCCACAGATACTGTCTGTCGAAGCGGCGGTGACGAATTCATCATTCTGATTGATGATGTACACACCCGTAGTGATCTGGAAAAGGCACAACAGCAGGTTATCAATAAACTCATTGGTAACGCGCTTGTGGAAAACCGAACCATCCAACTCCAAGCCAGTTCGGGTATAGCCTACTACCCTGAAGATGGAGAGTCCCTGGACAGTCTGCTCAAAACCAGTGATCGAAAAATGTATAGTAATAAACGTGGAGGACAGGTGATTGATATCGAATCAGCCAGCCAGTTAAACTGAAATTTGATCAATCCGGGCCTGGCAATCACAAACCAAACTGAATTTTCAACCACAACCATCTCGATGAGAACACACATCTACTGATGCGCAAGTTGTGGTGCAGCGACGACCCGATCTCGATACTTTTTATCCCCCCGCTCTTTTGTGCCACTTACCACGAACTCACGGGATTCGTTTGTAGGATTAGCAACAATCATCCTCGCTGAGTTCTCCTTTCTTCTCATATTTCAGGTAAATACCCCAGTTTCTTTCAGATGGAACAGTTTTTGCCACTACCTGATCAGGTAATTTGTGTACAGGTTTCGGGGGATGGTATGGGTTATTCAGATATTGAGGCTTCGAAGATCGAGACTCTGCTATCGACGGCCGATCCACTGATCCTTGATAGGCGCGACCAGCCGAGTCAAAAACGTGGAAGACTGCCCAGCGCCCTGCCCGTTTCAGATGAGACCATTGGACAACTGATCCGCCGCCGACGCAGTAATCCAGCAGTACTGGTCTACTGCTATCACGGGAATCAAAGCCGTGGTCTTTGCAGTTTTCTAAGCCAAATGGGATTGAAAAATGTACACAACCTGGCCGGAGGCTGGGAGGCCTGGGAACGTTTTAAAGCATCTAATGATGAAACAGGAAAAGAGGCATGAAAACCACAGACAAGATCCGCAAACAGTTGAGTGACCACCCGGTAATTCTCTACATGAAAGGCACCCCTGAAGAGCCCCGCTGTGGTTTCTCAGCCAAGGCGGCGGCGGTAATGAAAGCAACTCAGGTGGGTTTTGCACATGTGGATGTGCTCAGCTCGCCACTGATCATGCAGGCACTGCCCGAGGTCTCGGAGTTCCCTACCTTTCCACAGCTGTTCATTAATGGCGAGATCATCGGTGGCAGCGATATTGTCGAGGCGATGTATCAGAGCGGCGAACTGGTTCCCATGCTCAAAGCAGCCACGGCGCATTAGGAGTCACCCATGAATGAGGAAGAGATACTCAACCGTGTGCGTACACTGCATCCGCAAGCGATCATCGATGTAGCCGGTGAGGATTGCAGCTTTGAACTCTATGTGGTCAGTAAAGCCTTTGCCGGAGTCTCCATTCTGAAACGTCAGCAACCGATCCTGGCGCTGTTCAAAGAGGAGATCAGCAACGGTACTCTGCACGCCTTGACGATCAAGGCGAAGACACCGGCTGAACTATCGTCACAGGGCGGATTGGTACAGATACAACCACTTACCTGAACCGTGCAGACGGCGTAATTGCCCTACCCAAGGCACAATCAAAAATTCTCCAATCAACCGTAACAGACAGGAAACACCATGCATAAGATCGGTATCTTCTTCGGCACAGAATCGGGTACGACCCGACTGATTGCAAAAAAGATCACCCGCAAAATCAACGCCCGGTATGAGGACCAACCGGCGGCCAAACCGATCAACATCAACCGGGTGGAGTTGGATCAGTTGCTGGCCTATGACAAGCTCATACTCGGCACACCAACCTATGGTGAAGGCCGGCTGCCAGGAAAGGCGGCGGGTAACGAGGAGATCAGTTGGGAGGAGTTCCTGCCGCAACTGAAATCCACCGATTTAAGCGGTAAACAGATTGCCCTCTATGGTCTGGGAGATCAGGAGAGTTATCCCGACCGGTTCGTCGATGGCATGATGCGTCTGCATCGACCTCTGCAAGATGCCGGTGCTGAGTTGATTGGTGGCTGTGCGGTTGAAGGGTTCGAGTTCAACCACTCAAAGTCGATTGTGGATGGGCGATTTGTCGGTCTGGTTCTGGATCAACATCTGCAGCACTTGCTGACAGAGCAACGCATCGACAGCTGGCTGGATGAGATTCTACCGTTGATGCTCGTCTGAATCTTACTCAGGCTTATTGAGCCGACTGCTCATCCCTTTGTTTGTCCAGCCCCCCCCTAAAAAATCACTCTGGGGGCGCCTGAAAAAGCACCACTCGGCGTTGCTCGTCACTCATTTGGAACACCAAACGACGTTCCTCGCGCCTTGCTTGGCGCTTTTTCAGACACAACAGGGCGTATTGGATTCGTGTTAACAGGCTCTAGCAAAACGAATGTACAACTGTTTTCTTGTGTATCCCGTATCTCTTCGAATCGGAGTGAATGTGCTTATATGGCATCTTTATTTTCTTAGCAGCAAGTCATTCTCTATTGCCACATATTTTGATGTGGATTGGATTAGTGAAGCCGCTGTTAAACCTGGAACGCCGTAAACTTCCGTTTTGACACCGAAATCCTTTTCCAGCTTTTTCATGAGTAAATCAAAGTCACCATCCCCGCTAACCAAAACCACCACATCTGAATCTCTTGCAGATTCAATTGCATCAATCGTTATTCCAACATCCCAGTCGCATTTCGAAGAGCCATCGGACCGCTGAATATACGGCTTCAACTTCACTTCAAAACCAATTGCCCTGAGAATATTTTGGAATTGTTGCTGCTTCGAATCGCCTCGATCACTGGAGTAGGCAATGGCTCGGATGACCTCTCTATTAGATGCAGCCATCTGCCAAAATCTGTTGTAGTCAAAGCCACAACTGTAAGCCTGCTTCGTCGTGTAGTAGACATTCTGAGCATCAACAAGAATTGTTACTTTATCCATATCTGCACATATGTGTAGTTAGTTAACTTGCGAATCATCCGCACACTCATATGCATTGGCAGAATGAGTCTGGTCAACAGTCAATTGTTTTATCCTATTGCTGTTGTAACAAACAGTATACCCTGACATTATAAGAAGCCTTATTCAGTCAACTGCTCTTCCCTTAACTTGTTACGCACCGCCATCAGCACCTTGCCAAAAGTGTTGTGCCCCCGTCCGTCACGACCACAGCCCCAATAGTAGTCATATTGGCTGGTCTCGATGATCTCCTGTTCCCCGGTTGCAAGCAGTGCAGCCACCACATCCGGATTAGCCCTGCATTTGATGTAGATGGCACGGGTCATCATCACCTTCTGCAGCTGTTTCCAGTCTTTGCGAATCGAACGCTTGTTCTTCGCCGCCAGCGTCTGTGCCTTAGTGGGATGATCTGCTGTTCTGATCTCCTCGCGCAGTGCCTGATCTTCAAATTTCATGCCCTGATAGTAGTGCTCTGCCGACGGCCAGACCGCACCGTCCAGTTCGAAACCAATTTTCGAACAGCTGGCCAGGGGATGAATCACATCAGTACGGGAGAGATAGTAGGGTTGCTGTTTAGCTGAAGAGGACATCAAGACACTCGGTTAGTATTGGTAACAGTCAAGTATGACTCCGCAGGATCGAACACACCACCCTGCGCTCCCTTCTCGGTCCGTCGAACTCGCAGAAAAAGATATTCTGCCAATGGGAGAGCCCCAACCTGCCATCGATCAGTGGAATGGTCTCAGAAGGACCGACCAGACCCGACTTGAGATGGGAATCCCCATTGCCATCCTGTTGATCATGCTGCCAGATGCCCTTGGGAATCAGTTTACGCAACAGATCCACAACATCCCGCTGCACACTGTCATCCCAGTTCTCCTGGATCATGATGGCTGCGGTGGCACCCTGGGCGTAGAGGGCCACCAAGCCGTTCTGTACGCCACTGGAGCGTACCACCGTTTCGACCTGTGGGGTGATATCAACCAGCTCTTCCCGCTGGTTGGTTGTCAGAGTAATGATGTCACGCATAGGCTCTCTAAGAATAAAACAGTATTTGACTCAACTCGGAGAGTGAATTGATATCCCAATCCGGTCTGGGCAGTTCCGCCGGGTAATCGGTATTCGGGGCAAATCGACCGGTCCGCACCAGGGCTGTTTTCATACCGAGTCTGGCCGCACCGGCAATATCCGTATCCGGTCGATCACCAATCATCAGACAATGGTCGAGACTTATCCTGAGTCGCTCTGCAGCCATCTCATAGAGCAGTGGGTAAGGTTTACCAATGATCAGCGGCTGTTTCCCTGTGGCAACAGCGAAGGGCGCTACCAGTGCCCCGCCACCGGGCAACACGCGATGACTGCCCTCATGATGAGCATCAACACTGTGGTCAGGATTGGTACAGACCAGTTGAGCCCCCTGCTTCAGGATCAGATTGGTGCCGATGGTGATAGACTCGAAGTCGATCCCCGGCCCCTCACCGATCACCACAAAATCGGCCTGCTGCGAATCCTCCCGACCGCGCTCCTGCAGTGCCAGATGCAGACCTTCGGCTCCCACAGCAAAATATTTGAAATCCGGCTTCTGTCGGCCCAGCCAGAGAGCTGTCGCTTCGGCGGAAGTGACGATCTGCCTCTCATGCGGTCTTCTGAAGCCCATTCCCTCGAGACGATCCGCAACCCTGACTGGCGACAGGATGGGATTGTTGGTGATGAAGGCATGGGGCATATCCCCAACCCTTCGCATGAACTCCAGTGCGTCAGGGATCGCTTTTTCGCCATGATAGAGGACACCGTCCATGTCCAGCAGCAGGGAATTGATTGCCGGTTTCACAAGTGATCTTTTTTAATGGTTGTTGTATTGAATGTATGCCGCAGATTAACGCGAATCACCGCTAATGGTCGCAAATATTACCGAGTGGCCGCTGTGGATCAATAGTTTCTGATAAATCGCTGAATTGCCAGGGCTTCATCATTGGAAGATTTTCGTGGATTTGCGGTGATTGGCGTTTATTTGCGACTGAATACTTCTTCAATGCTCTCTCTGCCATAAAAAAAGGGTTTGAGGGTCTCCCTGGCTTGGCTGTGGGCTGGAGGTCGCCTTCGGCTCACCCCTTCGGGGCGCCTACGTTTCGCTGCGGCGTCGGCGTCACTTCGTTCCTTTCGAACGAAGGGTTCGAATCAATCCTCTCTCTCCGCCATAAAAAAAGGGGTTTGAGGGTCTCCTTGGCTTGGCTGTGGACTGAAGGTCGGGATTGATTCGCCTTCGGCTCACCCCTTCGGGGCGCCTACGCTTCGCTGCGGCGTCGGCGTCACTTCGTTCCTTTCGAACGAAGGGTTCGAATCAATCCTCTCTCTCCGCCATAAAAAAAGGGGTTTGAGGGTCTCCTTGGCTTGGCTGTGGACTGAAGGTCGGGATTGATTCGCCTTCGGCTCACCCCTTCGGGGCGCCTACGCTTCGCTGCGGCGTCGGCGTCACTTCGTTCCTTTCGAACGAAGGGTTCGAATCAATCCTCTCTCTCCGCCATAAAAAAAGGGGCCCCGATTGGGGCCCCTTTTTTTATGGCGGAGAGAGAGGGATTCGAACCCTCGATGGAGCTATTAACCCCATACTCCCTTAGCAGGGGAGCGCCTTCAGCCGCTCGGCCATCTCTCCGGATTTGATCTCTTGGGGCGATTCGCCGATTCTCCGGCCAGCTGATGGTGTCTCTGTTCAGAGCACCGACCAGGTCCCCAAAAGGAGTCGAGATTGTACAGATTTATTTCCATATAAACAAAAAAAACTTTGCCTTCCGTGGCAAAGTTGTTTGCGAGGCGTTTAACCCCGGGATTTTTTTGTTCAGAACCTCTAATTAAGAGGATTCTTCACTTTGTTCTCTTTTAATGCGTTCGTAAATCTCTTCCCGATGAACAGTAACATCTCGTGGTGCGTTCACACCGATTCGAACTTGATTACCCTTTACCCCTAGAACGGTAACGGTGACTTCATCTCCAATCATTAAGGTTTCGCCAACTCGGCGAGTCAGTATTAACATTTCCAGTCTCCATGTGTTTCCTTCATTTATTGGTATTCTCCTGTAGAAATTCCCACAGACTTATACCATTGCCAACCAAGCCGCCGCAGATACGGGACTGGTAAAACTATTTTAGCAATAGCAAGAGACGTTAAAAAGGGAAAAAAGTACTGAAATGATCAGAAAACTCCCTGTTTAAGCAAGTTTCAAGCAATTTTAGGATCATACTTCTTTTTCCAGCTCGAATGCGTCGTGCAGTGCACGCACACCCAGCTCAAGGTACTTCTCATCAACCACCACGGAAATTTTTATTTCAGAAGTAGATATCATACGAATGTTGATACCATCTTTTGCCAGAGCTTCGAACATTTTGCTAGCAATTCCCGCATGTGAGCGCATCCCCACACCGACCAGGGAAATTTTCACAATACGATCGTCTGCCAGCACCTCCCGGGCACCCATTTCATTCGCTGTCTGTTCCAGGATCTCTTTGGCCCGCTTGAAATCCACCCGGTTGACGGTAAAGGTGAAGTCGGTGCGACCGGTGTCGTGGGAGATATTCTGAATGATCATATCGACTTCGATGTTCTGGCTCGAAATCGGCCCGATGATCTTGTGCGCCACCCCGGGCTGATCCGGAACACCCAGGATCGTCAGTTTGGCCTCATCGCGATTGAACGCGATACCTGAAATCTTTGCCTGTTCCATGTTCTCTTCCTCAAAGGTGATCAGTGTGCCTTCGCCCTCTTCAAAGCTGGACAGGACACGTAGGGGAACATTGTATTTTCCGGCGAACTCAACCGCCCGAATCTGAAGTACTTTTGAACCGAGACTGGCCATCTCCAGCATCTCCTCGAAGGTGATGCGCTCGAGCCGTCTGGCGTTGGGCACAACCCTGGGATCGGTGGTATAGACACCATCCACATCGGTATAGATCTGACACTCGTCCGCTTTCAGCGCCGCCGCCATGGCAACCGCTGTGGTGTCCGATCCGCCACGCCCCAGGGTGGTGATGCTGCCGTGCTCATCCACTCCCTGGAAACCGGCCACGACGACCACACGATCCTTATCCAGGTCCGATTTCACACGAGCGGCGTCAATATCCCGAATACGCGCCTTGCTGTGGGCGCTGTCGGTCAGAATGTGTACCTGTCCACCGGTGTAGGAGCGGGCGTCACAACCGATCTTCTGCAGGGCCATGGAGAGCAGCGCAATCGTCACCTGCTCACCGGTTGAGACCAGTACGTCCATCTCACGGGGAGAGGGTCTGTCATCGATTTCACTGGCCAGACCGATCAACCGATTAGTCTCACCCGACATTGCCGAGACGACCACGACAACCTGATCTCCCCTGTCGCGATATGCTTTGACCTTTTCGGCGACGACTGAGATACGCTCAACACTGCCGACGGAGGTACCGCCATATTTTTGCACTATGAGTGCCATGTCTGTTCAAAGTCCTGTAAAAAGTGTGCCAATAAAAAATTGCTCATTTAACACCATTGGCAGATGAGTTGAAACACACAGTGCATCACAACTCATCTAAAAGTGTCATGAATCCGCAGGTTTAGGGAATATTAACAGATGCTCAACCGAGTCTCTCTCTGACCCAGGGTTCGACCAACTCCAGAGCCTGAGGTATGGCATCCGGGTTGCTGCCACCCGCCTGTGCCATATCGGGACGACCACCACCCTTACCGCCCACCTGTTCAGCAGCCAGTTTGACCAGATCGCCCGCTTTCATGCTGCCGGTGAGATCCTTGGTGACACCGGCCACCAGTGAGACCTTGCCGCCCGCCACGGCAGTCAACAGAATCACCGCCGAACCCAGTTTGTTCTTCAGCTGGTCCATGGTCTCGCGCAGGGATTTGGGGTCTGCACCATCCAGATTGGCAGCCAGTACCTTGATCTCGCCCACGGCAACCGCAGAAGAGGCAAGATCGCTGCCGGCCGCACTGGCCAGTTTGGCCTTCAACTGCTCCAGCTCCTTTTCAAGTTTGCGGTTGCGATCGAGAATCTGTGTCAGCTTGTCTTCGATCTCGTCACGTCCTGACTTGATCATCTCGGCGACCCGCTGTACCCGCTCCTCATCCGCTTCCATCCACTCGATCGCCCGTTGACCGGTGACCGCCTCGATTCGCCGGACTCCGGCCGCGATACCGGTTTCAGCTGTAATCTTACACAGACCGATATCCCCAACCGCATTGACGTGGGTACCACCACACAATTCAGTGGAGAAATCCCCCATGCTCAGAACCCGAACATGTTCGTCATATTTCTCACCGAACAGCGCCATGGCACCGGAGTTTTTCGCCTCATCCAGAGACATGATGTCTGTGTTGACCAGATGGTTATAGCGAATCTGCTCATTCACCATCTGCTCGATGGTCTGCAGCTGCTCCCGGGTGATCGGTTCGAAGTGGGAAAAGTCGAAACGCAACCGCTCCGCATCCACCAGAGAGCCTTTCTGTGCCACATGATCGCCCAGCACCTGACGTAAGGCGGCATGCAATAGATGGGTGGCGGAGTGGTTGAGTGCGGTGGCCTGACGGGTATAGGCATTGACCTGGGCAGTCACCTTGTCTCCAACCTTCAAAACCCCCTCTTCAAGCTTGCCGATATGGGCAAACAGCTCACCGGCCTGCTTGCGGGTATCCTCGACCTCGAACAGCAGGCCGTTCCCCTCAAGCACACCCAGATCGCCTACCTGACCACCGGATTCCGCATAGAACGGGGTATGGTTGAGAAATACCATACCCTGATCGCCAGCAGCCAACTGATCGACCGACGCACCATCCTTCGACAGTGCGACAACCTCTGCGGCCTCTTCAAGCTCTTCATAACCGGTGAATCGGGTCGCTTCATCCAATGCGATATCAACAGCGTCACCGGCAGCGAACTGACTGGCGGCCTGAGCCCGCTTGCGCTGCTCGGCCATCGCCGTTTCAAAACCGTCCTGATCGACACTCAGTTCGTGCTCACGGGCGATATCCGCTGTCAGATCCTTGGGGAAACCGTAGGTGTCGTAGAGTTTGAACACGGTCTCGCCGGGAATCACTTTGCCCTGAAGACCACTGATCGTCTCTTCGAGGATCTTCATGCCCTGCTCCAGGGTCTGGGCAAAGCGCTCCTCTTCCAGACGCAGGACCTTTTCCACCTGGGATTGCTGTTTCACCAGTTCAGGATAGAAATCGCCCATCTCCTGACAGAGAGGTTCCACCAGTTGATAGAAGAAGGCCTCCTTCACACCCAGCATGTAGCCATGACGAATGGCCCGGCGGATGATACGGCGCAGCACATAGCCTCGTCCCTCGTTGGAGGGCAATACACCGTCAACAATCAGGAAGGCGCAGGAGCGGATATGGTCAGCGATGACCCGCAGGGACTTCTCCTGCAGGTTGTCACAACCGGTAACTTTTGACGCAGCTTCGATCAGATGGGCAAACAGATCGATCTCGTAGTTGCTGTGGACATGCTGCAAGACGGCGGCAAGCCGTTCCAAACCCATACCGGTATCCACAGAGGGCTTGGGCAGTGGGGTCATGACACCATCCGCATCCCGGTTGTACTGCATGAACACCAGGTTCCAGATTTCGATGTAGCGATCCCCCTCTTCCTCAGGAGTTCCTGGAGGTCCACCCCAGATCGCTTCACCGTGATCGTAGAAAATCTCTGAACAAGGCCCACAGGGTCCGGTATCCCCCATCGACCAGAAGTTATCGCTCTCATAGCGTTTTCCGCCGGGTTTGTCCCCGATGCGGGTGAAACGGGCTGGGTCGACACCGATCTCATTGAGCCAGATTTCGGCGGCCTCTTGGTCATCCTGATAGACGGTAACCCAGAGCTTTTCTGCCGGCAGACCAATGGTTTCGGTGAGAAACTCCCAGGCATACTTGATCGCATCCTGTTTGAAATAGTCGCCAAAACTGAAATTGCCGAGCATTTCAAAGAAGGTGTGATGACGGGCTGTGTAGCCCACATTCTCCAGATCGTTATGTTTTCCGCCTGCCCTGACACAGCGCTGCGAACTGGTCGCCCTGGTGTAGTCCCGTTTCTCCCGACCGAGAAAAACATCCTTGAACTGCACCATGCCGGCATTGGTAAATAGCAGAGTTGGATCGTTTTGCGGAACCAGTGGGCTACTGGCCACAATCTCATGCTGATGTTGGGCAAAATAGTCCAGGAAGGCTCTACGGATTTCAGCGCTGGTCTTCATGATTTCGGCGTAAAATTACTGATAAAAAACAAACGACAAAAGATAGCAGGAACGGAGAAAAAAAGCCCGTTTTGTTGCACTAAAATTTCTCGTGTAACTGTTCACGTTGAAAGCCGCCATTTACCCTCTCCCCGGGAATCAGGCTTGTAAGCCCCTCTATCTTGATGGGAGAGGGGTTGGTGAGAGGTTGAAGGCAGGCGTTAGGGTCGTTGAAGCGTTGACTGCACTCTCCCATCAATCCCTGCATTGCGGAGTTTTAATACTGATAATTGTACAGATAAATACTCCCCCTCTCCCCCGGCCCCTCTCCCGCAAGGGGAGAGGGGAGCTACTCTCTCATCAGGGTTTGAGACTCTGGTGAATTGTGCTTCTTCCGGCCTTCAGTCTCGGCTGTGGAATGCCTTTGATGCCTCAAATCGCAATTGGTCGGAGATAAGGGCTCCAATGAATCCGCTATCACCATCGTGATTGAATTCAATAGGATTAAGAGTGACAGGATGTAGCCATGTGAATTGGCTGACAAAACCCTAATGGAAATGATTCACAGCTCAATCCAGCAACAGACGACGAATCATTTCACTGGGAAAACCGCGGGATTCCAGGAAGCGGGCCCGTTTCGCCAGCTCCTTGTTCGACTCCGCCCTGATGGCACCATATTTGGCATCGTGGACCTCTCCCAGCAGCTGTTGCCACTGATCCTCATAAGGCACCAGCACTTCGTCAATCATAAACTGACTGATGCCCCGCTCACGCAGCTCCAGAGCGATGCGCAGCGGCCCCTGACCTTTTCTCACTCGGCTCTCGACGAACGATTCAGCGAAGCGGCCATCACTGAGCAGGGATGCGCTTGTCAGATCATCCAGAACCTGCTCGATCAGCGCCTCATCGTAGTGCCGACTCAGCAGCTTACGTCGCAGCTCTTGCTGGGAGTGTTCCCGTGCGGCCAGTAACCTGACCGCTGCGGCTTCGATTTCCGAATAATCGGGCTGGTTCAGCTTTCCGCCTCTTCCAATGCCTCTTCCGCCTCGGGAGAAGGCAGCAGCTCAGCCCGGATCCGGGTTTCGATCTCATCGGCGATTTCGGGATTCTCTTTGAGAAAGTTACGAACGTTCTCCTTGCCCTGGCCGATACGATCACCGTTATAGCTGTACCAGGCGCCGGATTTGTCGACGATACCCTGCCGTACACCCAGCTCGATGATCTCACCCTGATGGGAGATGCCCTCGCCATAGAGAATCTCAAACTGCACCTGTTTGAACGGCGGCGCCACCTTGTTTTTAACCACTTTGACCCGGGTGTCGTTACCCACCACCTCGTCACCCTTTTTGATGGCGCCGATGCGACGGATGTCGAGACGAACGGATGAGTAGAACTTAAGGGCGTTACCACCGGTGGTGGTCTCCGGACTGCCGAACATCACACCGATTTTCATGCGGATCTGGTTGATGAAGATCACCAGGCAGTTGGTCCGCTTGATATTGGCAGTCAGTTTACGCAGTGCCTGGGACATCAGACGGGCCTGCAGTCCCACATGGGAGTCACCCATGTCGCCTTCGATCTCCGCTTTGGGCGTGAGCGCCGCCACCGAGTCGATGACCACCACATCCACCGCACCGGAGCGCACCAGCATGTCGGTGATCTCCAGCGCCTGCTCGCCGGTATCCGGTTGAGAGACCAGCAGTTCGTCCACATTGACCCCCAGTTTTTCCGCATACTGAGGATCCAGGGCATGCTCAGCATCGATAAACGCCGCGGTGCCACCCATCTTTTGCGCCTCGGCCACCACCTGCAGAGTGAGGGTCGTCTTACCGGAGGACTCAGGACCGTAGATCTCGACCACCCGGCCCTTCGGCAGACCGCCGATACCCAAGGCGATATCCAGTGTGAGCGAGCCGGTGGAGATGGCTTCAATGTTTCTTATGGAACTGGTGTCGCCCATACGCATCACAGAACCTTTGCCGAACTGCTTCTCAATCTGACCCAGAGCGGCACTTAAAGCCTTTGCACGGTTATCATCCATTCGGTGGATCCTCATCTGTAAACTTTTATCGTTGAAATTGATGGCGGGATTATCACACGGCCACAGGCTCAAGTCATGAGCCTCAAAAACCGATACTTCAAATTATTTTGCTATGTTCAACCTAAGGTATTGGTTTCCCAATAGAATCGATAATCAGCGACTTCCCACCATTCACAATAGAACATTTTGAGTACCTAAGGTTAGCGCAAAACCGACCTATGAGGCAACCGAATCCGCCCGCTGTGTCGCCTTAGAAATCCAATCGGAAGCGCGTGTCTTCTCAAATCTGGCCAGCCATAGGGACAACCCCAGGGTAAAACCCAGGATCAACAGGGAAGCGACAACCACACCGGACCACCCCAGCCAGCGCCAGAAGGGCTCGAGATAGAAGCCACCCAGTGTGGCCCCGGCATAGTAGAACATCAGGTAGAGAGAGGTAGCGCTGCCCCGATTCCGCTTGGCATGGCCGGCGACCCAGCCCGCAGCCAGGGAGTGGCTAAAGAAAAAGCCGAGCGCATTGATGAACAGACCGGTAATGATCCAGAACAGCTGCTGGTTAAGGGTCATCAGTGTACCGCACATGAACAGCACGATCCCCACCCCCATGGCGATGGGTTGGGAGCGGTTTCTCACCAGCCGCCCCGAAAGCGCTGCTGCCAGGGTGCCGGAGAGATAGGTCAGAAACAGCATACCCAGCCACGAGGATGAGAGTCCGAACGGTTCCGCTGCCAGCACGAAAGTGATGTAGCTGTACTGATTCACAAAGATCATGAAATTGAGGCCACCAACAAAACAGGCAGCCAAAATCAACGGATTGCGCAGATGCGTGGCCAGAGCGTGAATTACCGGGGATGGCCGAAACGGCTTGGGCTGGAATCGACTGGAGGGCGGCAGCAGCCAAATCACCACAACCACACACAGCAGATCAAATCCCGCCAGTACCAGAAAACTGCTTGACCAGCCCCACTCGGCCGCTGCCAGACCGCTGATCAAGCGTCCGGAGACCCCTCCGACTGAATTGGCGCCGATATAGAAACCCACCGCCAGCAGCAGTCCCTGGGGCTCAAACTCCTCCCCCATATAGGCCATGGCGGCTGCAGGCAGTCCGGCGATAAAGACCCCTTGCAGACCTCGCAGTATCAGCAGTGTGTGGTAATCGGTGACAAATGCCGTGGCAAAAGTCGTCAGGCACAAAAGCAGCAGACTGGTATGAATAACCACCCGACGACCGAATGCGTCCGACAGGGGACCAAAAAGTAACAGCGCTCCGCCCAGGGAGAGTGTGGCAACCGAGAGACTCAGGGTGGCCTGCAAGGAGTCGATATCAAACACCTCTGCCAACTGGGGGAGTAGCGGTTGCGTGATATAGAGATTGCTGAACACCATTACCGAGCCAATGCAAAGGGCCAGGGTGGCGCGCCAGAAGTCTTTGCTGTGGGTCTGAATCATCTTGTTGATTACGTGGTTGTTTCTGTATTGAGATTAGTCAATCAATGCCTATAATGAAAATATATTATTTATATATTTTTGATATTGTTTGAATATGAATTTGAAACAGCTGAGTTATTTCAAGGCGGTGGTCGAGCAAGGCGGTTTCAGTGCCGCAGCCCGCCATCTGCATATTGCCCAGCCCGCCATCAGTATCGCGATCCGCAAACTGGAGAGTGAACTGGAGTTGACTCTGTTGCAGCGCAGCGAGCGCCAGATCACCGCCACCACCGAAGGTGAAGTATTGCTGCAACATGCGAATCGACTGCTGGAACAGGCCAGTATCGCCAATCTGGAGATGAATGAGCTCAAAGGACTGACCAAGGGCGAGGTGCGAATCGGTATCCCGAGCATGCTGGGCTCCTACTACTTCCCACCTTTTCTGATGGGATTCAAACACCGCTATCCGGAATTACGGCTCTCGGTATTCGAACAGGGTACCCGACGTCTGCAGGAGATGATCCGCAGCGGTGAACTCGACTTGGGTGTGGTGGTGGCGGATGCCCCACCCGCCGATCTCGAGACCCGCTTTCTGACCCGTGAAGAGATGGTTGCCTGTGTTCCCAAAGAGCACCCTTTTGCCAATAAAACTTCGATCACCATGGATGAGTTTTTCAGTCAGGAGCTGGTGGTCTTCAAGCCGGGCTATTTTCTGCGGGAATTCATCGATGGTTTCAGCGAACAGCGGGGCGAAGCGCCAACCATCGCCTTCGAGACCAATCTGATTCCCCTGACAAAAGCGATCGTCCGCCAGGGTTTCGGTATCACCACCTTTCTGCGTATGGTTGTCGAACAGGATGCACAACAGGACCTGGTGGCCGTGCCATTTTCAGATCCTGTCCACCTGGATCTCTCCCTCGCCTGGAAAAAGGATGGTTACCTCTCCCGGGCCGATCGGGCATTCGTGGATTACATACTGGAGCATGTCAGCCATGAATGAGTGCTGGTCCATGAAAACGGTTTACTGAGTAATTTAAAGATTATTAAGCCTATTCCACCAAACCAGCCTAAGCCAATGGCCAACGTTGCAGAATTTTGTAGCGGCTCTGGTTCGGTTGGGGATTGTTCGATGATGCCAGCACGAACTCTTTGACCGGCCATTGGATGGGTTGCGCCAACTGCCAGGGGGAGATGCGCTGGGCCTTGCGGAAGAGGGTCACATGGGGTTTATAAAGCCGTTGCTCTGGTTCGAAACCGCATTCTGTGAGTTGTTGTTTCAAGGCATCAACCAGTTGGATCAACGGCTCAGGTGTCGACTGAGGTGCGAGCCAGACAATCTTCGGCCTGGGCCAATAACCTGTGTGATCTAGGCTCAGTTCGAACCTTTGGCCGGAGAGTGACTCGGCCACCTGCTCGATGCAGGCAGGTTTTCGTCCCTGGAGCTGTCCGAGAAATACCAGGGTCATGTGCAGATCGTCCGGGTGGTGTCGATGCCCTTTCACCTGTGGACCCATCGCCAGCTGTTGCATCAGTGTCTCTCTCACTTCCACCCCGGGCCAGAGGGCGAAAAACAGGCGCTGGTCAGACATTTTCAACCAACCTGATCAGTTGGCGCAGGGCATGCTCCACGGTTTGCAGCCTGACCTCCTCCCGGTCCCCCGCGAAGCAGCACAGTTCAAGCAGAGGATCCCGATTGGTCATCTGCCAACTGAAACAGACCGTACCTACCGGTTTATCCTGACTGCCTCCCCCGGGTCCTGCAATGCCACTGACCGCCAAAGCCAGATCCGCACCACTCTGCTGTAATGCACCTTGGGTCATCTCTCTCACTGTCTGCAGACTGACTGCTCCAAACTGCGCCAGGGTCTCAGCGCTGACCCCCAACATGGACTGTTTGGCCTGATTACTGTAACTGACATAACCCCGGTCGAACCAGTCGCTGCTACCGGGCAGATCGGTCAAAACCTTGGCCACCCAACCTCCGGTACAGGATTCGGCGACCACCAGGCGATCACTCCGGGCTCGCAACAACTTTGCAAGCTCAAGGCACAGCCCATGAATCTGTTCAGTTGAATCGATCATAACCATTACGCCAGAAAGAGGTTGTTATGCAGGCTGCCGCAATTGAATGAACGCCAATTACGATTTAAACCAGGCACCACAATTCCACTCAGTCAATCTGTCTTGACCTTGAGTTTTTTCTGCTTGATCCCTTCACTATCGGCCGCTGTCCAGGTGATTCGCAGATTCAGCCGATGCTTTTCCGAATCCTGCGAAGCGGTCACTTTAAGCTGCAGTAAACCATCGGGCTTTAACTCCATTTCATCTTCATCATCACTGAGTACCAAACTGCCTTTACCGATACCCTGGGTGATCGATTTCAACAGGCGTTCTATGGAAGCACGATCCTGCAGGGATTCATGTCGAAAACTCTTTTTGCCTTGCCTCATGAGCTTTTTCTCTTGACGATGATTGATTTTGGATCGAACACCTTGATCTGAGGGTAGTCGGTACTGATCCCCAACACCAGTCGATCGGGATGGAATATGGTCACGGCTGCTCCCTCCCCTATCAAGCCCTCTTTTTTGCGTGAGTGGCGATCGATGGTCGTGTCACACTCAAAGTTGAGCATACCTTTGCGCAACATGATTCGTTGGCCGTGGTAGCGATTGGCATGTCCATGCACGATCGCATAGATTCCTATTTCATTCATCAGTCTGACTCCTTTGCGGGTCAGCGGCATATCCACATCCCGATACTTGGTTCTGATCAGATTGGCCAACGGCCCGTAGTAGAATTCAAAGATCTCATCATCCACATCCTCCTTGAACTGTTTGTTGAGATATTTGACCCCTTTGCGATTGATCAGCTTTGCCATTCGGTCGTCGATACCCGCGTGGACGAACAGGAAAGAGCCATGATGAACCGCCAGTTTCATCTCTTTGAAGAACCAGTTGAACTCACCGTCATCCTTGAGAAACAGGCTTTGCCATTTGAGTACCGCCGCATAGGCCTGACGTAGTGACAAGCCGGCCTTTTCACAATCAGATTCGAATGAATCGATCTTCTCTCTCAGCCGTTTCAGCTCTCTGGCCATGCGATTGTCCGGCATGACCCAGCTCGCCATCTTCGGGAACTCTTTGAACCAGCGCTTCGGCGGGTAGAGCAGACGTCGACAGTCACGGGTTGAAGGAATCCCCTGCAAAGCGGATCTGTCCTGCAGATACTGATCGGCAATCTCACGCAACATCGGGATTGCCTTACTGCCCATGCGAATAAAGAAGTGGTCATGTCTCGGATCAGGCTCCATACCGACCGAGGAGATACCCAGTTTGATGCGAATATCGTGATTGCCGGCCAGGATGGTGATCCTCGCTCCCAGCTTCTTCAACTGGCGGATGACCCGCAACAGCCGCAGATTGCTTGGCCCTTTGTCAAAACAATCTCCACCGATCACGAAGCTGGCCTCTCTGCCACGACGGGTCAACTTCAGGTCACCATCCTGATCGCCGGTTTTCCTTACCCCGCCGGAGGCAACCAGTGAGGAGATGAAGGCATCTGCATCCGCGTGCAGATCTGAAAAGAAGAACAGCTCCCGTTTTGGCCATTGCCATTTCTCCTTACCCAGTACTTCGGTCAGCAGATACTCTGTGGTATTACGTTGCCCGCGCTCCTTGACGATGGAACGATGCTTGCCAAGCGGCCAGAGTTCACTGGATGTGGGTAGATCAGGCTTGATCCACTTCAGCCCCCGGTATTTGGGGAGTCGTTTGTGATGATACTTATCGGTTTTGTTATCAGCGCTAATCGACAAATGCCTCTCCTCGTGAGCGGACCTTCCATTCCCCGGTTAGATGACGCCAGGATCCTGCGTAGCGGCGCTCAAGAAAAACTGGTCGACAATGATACATACTCAAAGCCGCAATCTGATCGAATTCCAATATCCCCAGATGGTGAGCGGCATGGCGAAATGCCGCACCATGACCAACAAAAAGTTTGACGGTATCGGTATCGACCCGCTGCTGTAACTCGGCAAGCCTATGATCCAGATGACGAGCCACTCTGACGCCCGCCTGCATCAGTGATTCAGCACCCTGCAGAGGCAGTTGGTAGTGGCTGTTCGACTTCCAGTCGGCCGGCGGCGTTTCAAAACGCGGATCATCCTGGAGTATGGATTCGATGGTCTGCCGGGTCAGATTTGCCGCAGACCCCATACTGCGTTCGGCCAACTCATCAAAGCCCTCGATCGACAATGGTGATGAGATTGCGTCACTGAAACCCTGGCGGATGACTTCGGCGGTTTGCCAGCCACGTAACAGATTGGAACTGTCGATCACAGGACAGAGATCCCAGTCAAACATCTGTAGCGCTCCACTCAGCAGCGTGACAGAGCGTCTCGCCTGTTGACGGCCCTGCTCAGTCAGAGGAAAGGGTTGCCAGGCACTGGGGGTATCCTTCAGCTGATGATAATCTCCATGCCTTAACAGAGCCGCAATGACACTAGGCATCGGATATCAATCCGGATGGTGTATAACGGAATGGTAAGCACATCATCACTTTTTGGATTTCTGTTTTTCAAGCATTTTTGCCAGTTTCTTGATCATTGGTTTAAGCTCAGCCTGTTTGATACGCTCGATCGCTTCATCTGGCGAGAGCCACTCCCGACCCCGATGACGCTCTTCCCACTCATCTTCCGGAATCAGATTTTTGACCAACATTGGATAGACCTGAACGGAACACTCGGCGCCCCATTTCTCATATTTGTAACTGCCGAGGCTTTCACTTCCCACGTCACCTTCGACACCGGCCTCTTCAAATGCCTCTTTTGCCGCGGACGCCTGCAGGGTCAGCCAGGGCTCACTGATCCCTTTCGGCACCACCCAATGTTTCTGTTTACTGGAGCGGACCAGCAGAAACTCCGGCTTGCCATCCTTGATGCGATAGGGAATCACAGAAGATTGATTATAGTAGTAGGCGGGACGATCCCGCATCTCCTTGCTGGTGGGATCCGGAAATGGGAATTTTTTATCCAGACTGCTGGCACGGATTATGGAATCCAACTTACCATCCCCCGGACGTAGTTTTTTCCAGTCGTTGGGCATACTGATTCTGGCCAGGGTTGCGGTGGGGATCAGTTTGCCATCCTTTGGTAAGGGAATTCGCTTACCCTCCAGATACTCGGTCAGGGCTTCGAGACCGGGATTATGACCAACCATCAGCACCCGCTTGGCGCTCTTCGGCGTTTCGGCAAGTACCTGCAGCAGGTCTTCAACCCTCGCGGCATAAATGCGCCGATCCTGGGTAATCTTGTCGGCATCCTGCCCCATCACCTTGACTGCCTTCTGTGCCGTGATGATGGCCCGCTCGGCAGGAGAACTGACCACATAATCGGGCTGAAGCTGATATTGCAGCAACCAGACTCCGATGCGTTGCGCACCCCGTTTGCCACGATCCTTGAGTGGACGCTTAAAGTCCTCTACCTGTTCACTCCAGTCAGACTTTCCGTGCCTGAGTAACAACAATTCACGTGCCATCGTCTCTCTACCTCTTAGGGCCTGTTATCTCTTCTCTACAACCATTTGAAGGTGATGCCTTATACACCATTTTTGAAACTGACCTGTCCATCCTATTCAACACAATCTATCGACTAAGTGCCGCCCCATTTGGCGATACAGAGCTCGGTCAAGGCTGCAAAATCCAATCCACCACACACCTCATAGACAGGGATTCTATCCAATAATGCCAGGTAGGGCTCGGTGGCCAACGGCGCTTCATCCTGTAAAAAGTGACCTGATTGATCCTGATAGAATGGCCCGGGGGACTTCATTACCGCCTTCAACAGCTCTTCTCTTCCACTGATTGAAACCTGGCTCATACTAACCGGCTGGTCAGAGTCCCGATGCCAGTTGAGGATAATCAGCCCAGCCAAAGGCACCGCTGTCGAGGTATCGATCCGACCCTTGCCGTAGAACTGTTCGACATTCACATCAAACTTCTCTTCCAGTTCCCACAACGTCTGTTTCGGCATCGCCAACAGCTCGCTGCGGCGAGGCTCATCGATGAGTGCCTGCAGGCGTGGATTATTGACCACCGTACCGGGATTGATCCGGGGCAGCTTGGGGATGCCGACAGCCTCGACAACCTCATCCGATTCACGCAGAAACAGCCGATCATTGGTCAGAAAGCGGCTCTCTGGATGTTCCATCAGATGCAGCATCAAAGTCGACTTCCCACCACCGGAAAAGCCGGCAACCGCTACCGCATTCTTGCCCAACATCAGAGCGGCAGCGTGACAGATCAGCCAGTGTCGGTTCTGCAACCAGTTCATGATCTGGGAGTTGATGAAATTGACCAGTTGATTGTCATAGGTCAGACAGGGCCCGGCTGCAACACAGTGATCCCGGCTCTGCAGAAACAGCATGCCGGTACGCACTTTAAGAATCATACGACCATCCTGCAGCTCCAGGTAGGCATCCTTGCGGCCGGTCTTTCCAGGCTCCCGTTTCCAATCGGTAAACTGGATACCTGTCTCCAACACATCGCTCTCAATGGCCACAATCTCCAGTGCATCGTCGGCCAGCCGTTGCGGTAGGTAGGAAAAGTAGTCAGCCAAGCGGGTCAGCAGTTGCCGGCTGTTCGAGTTGATGGCGACCGATAACCCGCCCAGATTCAGATAGAGAGGGGTTTCACACAAGGTCTGCTCCTGCATCAACAGGGCAGCGGCGGTCTTACTCTCCATCTGACGGTGTTCATCTGCTGGTTGAGTCACGTTGATAACGCCTCCATAACATGGGCAACATAACGGGAAGGCACATCGATCCCCATCCCTTCATGGGCGCCGCGAAAACCGCCGAATGCGGAAACCTCGAAGACCACCGGCCCCTGGTCCGTCTCGGCCACATCCACGGTGGTGAAATCGAGCCCGAAGACCGCTTGCGCCCGCCTGGCCAGTTCGATCAGCTCATCACTGGCCTGATAACCTTCATAGTGCCCACCACTCAGAATGGTTGTGTTCCAGACACCTTTTTTGCCCACCCGGGCATAGGCCCCCAGATATTCACCGGCCAGAAATACCATCCCCAGATCCTTACCCGGCAGTTCGCGCTTCTTCTGGATATACATCACCGGATTCTGCTCGCGGAATTCGGCAATCTGTTTAGCCACCTGCTCAGAACCGCTCTGATGCTCGATTAGGGTCATACCCCTTGCCTTGGTGGAGTAGAGCGGTTTGAACACAGCCGCCTGAAACGCCTCGACTGCCTGGGCGGCCGCTTCGGGATCCTCGGTGATACGGGTCTCCGGCATGGGAATCCGGGCATTGTAGAGGGACATGGTACAGCTGAGTCGGTCGATCAGGCGGATGATCCGCTCAACCTGACTGAATACCCGTACCCCGGCCAGCTCCAGTTGCCGCAACATCTCCAGCCTGTCGAGGGTATGGGGGCTGTACTGCGCACTGATCTTTTTCACCAGCAGCGCATCGAGCCGGGTCAGATCCTCTCCCCGATAGAGCAACCTGCCACTGTCCAGCTCCGCAGTCACTTCCGCCATATCGATGACCAGCCGGTAGCCGGTCGCCTCTGCCACCGCATCGGCCAAGACTTCCGTCGACCATTTACCGGGTATACCGACAACCCCGATTTTCGGTTTAACCAATGAATATCTCCTCTATGGGTACCTTGAAACGACGTTTGGATTTAGCATTTGCCGCAAGCAGCTGCTCCATCAGATAACGTGCCCGGTAGAACATCGCTCTGGAGAGCGATTTGTCGAGAATAAACCGGGTGGAACTGACAAAGGAGCGTATCAGGCCCAGCGCCAGTCTGACCTCGAACTCCTCATCCTTGACCTTTTTCGAATAGCCACGGGCAAAGCGGTAGATGCCATGGCTGATGATCGCAATACGCTGTCGCACCCTGGGATCGAACACCTGCAGACGATAGTTCGAAATCATGAAGACTGTGATGTCCTGCAGATAATCCATATAGCGTGATCGATGCAGATCGATAAAGTTGATCCGTTGCTGCTGTTGATCGTAGATGATGTTATCGACGTTGAAATCTCCGTGGATATAGACTGAGAACGGCGCCTGGATATCGGCTTCAAGCTTCTGAACCTGTGTCAGCAGTTTGCTGAATGAGGGCAGCTTCTGGCCGCCGATGGCCAGGTTGTTCTGCTTGAATTCAGGATGTATGGCATACACATCATCCATACGTTTGGCGAGTTGATCCATATAGTTGGCTGAGACCGGTTTGGCCGTTCGGGTCTCATCCCAGACCTGTTTCAAGGTCTCGGTAAGATGGGTGAAGCTCTCCTGAAACAGCTTATCGGAACCACTCAACAGAATCTGCTCGAAGGTCTGTCCGGCCAGATGTTCGATCAGCATCGCTGCTGAATCGCCGCTTTTTTTATAGGCCAGGATTTTCGGCGCCAGACCGGGAAATATCTCGTGCCAGTCGTTAACCCGCTGTTTCTCCTCCTTGAGTTTACGCTTGCCTCCATCCTTGAAGATCCCGTGATAGCCAGATTCACCGGTACTGGCCACCGCATTGATCGCACTGCCGGATTTGGTCTGTGCGATGGTCTGCACCTGCAGACCATCCATCTCATTCACCGCCTTCAGTTCGGTCAGGGAGGCATTCAATGTGTGGTAACGATCGGTATTGAAGTGCTGTCCCATGGCGGCCGAGATGATCGCTTCGCTGATGCGTAACAGGGCGTTACCCATCTGCTCGATGTTACGGCCCAACATGATCAGGGAGATATGATCCGCCGGATACTTATCTTTCTTCAGAAGTTTCGAATAGCTCAGCAACTGTTTTTGATAGGCCTGATCGAGACGCTGCTCCACCCGACCGATCTTCAATGCCCGACGGGTGTCCTTGTCCGCCAGTGCCGGCTCGATCATCTCCAATGCCTTCAGCACCCGCTCCAGCATGGGGAGATACTTGCCCCGCTTCAACAGACGTTTCTGCTCCACCTGCAGGGACTGCAACATCGCCTCCCGGCTCAGTTCGGTGATCCGCTCCAGATGGGTGGCAACATCTTCAACCGCCCGCAGCAGTTGCTTGCTTCCGCCCTGATTGTCCGCAGCGGCATGCTCGGAGAGGCAGTGGTTGTGAATGCTCAAACGCAGATTCTCCACATAACCTTTGCGATCGAGCAGTCGGGATGGTGGTGTGTTGGCGGTTGTTGCAAGATAGTCCCGCAACACGCTCAGATGCGAGGCCGTTTCAGCGAGCAGGAATTGTAGATTGTCATTAATCGCCTTCGGTAGGGACATCTCAGTCAATCACTCCCAGATAGAGGGGTTTTACGCCTTGCAACACCGGCTGCAGATCGAGCTCAAGACTTTTTGGAAAAAGTTCGACCTGGGAAAACTCAGCAAATGGCAGCCATACCACCTCGACCTGGTGTTTGTCAGGATGAACTCCAGGGCCAGGACGATAGTCATCCGGGACGGAACAGGCGAACAGAAACTCGATCAGATGACGGCTTGAGGGGGGCTCGGTTCTGCGTTGTTTGTAGAAGTCGGCGACAGCCAACAGGCCGTCCACCACCACCCTGGTGCCGATCTCCTCTTCACACTCTCTCTGCAGAGCTTGGGTCAAGCTCTCCTGCACCTCTTGACCACCCCCAGGCAAGGTGTACCAGAAGCCCCTCTCCTGCTGCCATTTTTTCTGCATCAAAACGGCTTCATCTCGCACAATCACAGCACGCACAGCATTTCGGATATCGGCGTCCAGGCCTGTCAATTCACTTGCCTGTCTCATAATAATGTTTAACGCACTTCTCCCACGATCTATTCGAGTAAGCTTAGAAAAACAGCACCATAATCCAGCACAGAGCCACCAGCATCAGCGATACCAGCACAGCGGCTGAACCCTGATCCTTGGCACGCCCGGAGAGCTTATGGTTCTCGGTACTGATTCGATCCACCACGCTTTCGATAGCACTGTTCAGCAGCTCTACGATCAATACGATCAGTAACGGCCCGACAAGCAGTGCCTTCTCGACTCCATTATCACCCAGCAAAAGCCCCAAAGGAGCGAGGATGATCAGCAGCAGCACCTCCTGACGGAAGGCCTCCTCGTTCTTATAGGTAGACCGAAATCCCTTCATTGACCAGCGCATTGCGTTGATCAATCGCCGGAGCCCAACATTACGTTCGCCTTGCATCACCATAATGCGGCTCCTTCTACCAGCTTAGACATAAAAAATCGACCCTGTCATAAACAAATCATGATCCTCTCATAAAACTGCAACGCAGAACCACTATGGTTCGCATCCAGTGAAACAGGGCTCGCGAGCAGCAATCTGCCCCCCTGTACTGACAAAAAAACGCCTTTTTTGGCGCGAGGAGTAATGTTTGGTCATACCGATTAAACATGGAGCAATACCAGCCAGCGTTTTTTCCGGGTCAGCCCGGAGAGCAAAGCCTCTCTCCCCCTCAATTTCTTTCTCTGTCGCGAATAGAGAAAGACTTCACATCACTTGCTCAGGCCTTGCCCGCATGGCTATAAGCAGGTGTTCAAACTGGTGTTCACAAGACCAATGCGAGAACTCCGATGGCATCACTGAAATATAAAAGTCTGTTTCTGTCCGATACCCATCTTGGACTGAGAGCCGCCCGCACCGAGTATCTGCTCGATTTCCTCAAACATACCGAAAGCGAAAACCTCTATCTGGTCGGCGATATTCTCGATTTTTGGAAGATGCGCTCCGGTTGGTTCTGGCCTTCGATTAACAACGAGATCATCAACCTGGTGATCAACAAAGCCAAGCAGGGCACCCGGGTGATCTACGTACCGGGCAACCATGACGAGCTGCTGCGCGACTATCTCAACTTCCACTTCTCGGGGATCGAGATCCACAAGGAGATCATCCACAAGACCGAGGATGATCGCCAGTTCCTGGTACTCCACGGGGATGAGTTCGACGGTGTGGTGATGAACAACAAATGGCTGGCCCACCTGGGCAGCGACGCCTACGACCTGCTGCTCTGGCTGAATCGCTGGTTCAATGTCGCCAGGCGACGTTTGGGGTTTGGTTACTGGTCCCTCTCTGCCTATCTCAAGCACCAAGTCAAAGAGGCGGTGAAGTATATCGGCAATTTCGAACAGGCGGTGATCCAGGCCGCCCGTGAACGGCAGTTGGACGGAGTGATCTGTGGACATATTCACCATGCGGTGATCAGTGATCTGGATGGTCTGACCTACGCCAACTGCGGGGACTGGGTGGAGAGCTGTACCGCTCTGGCTGAAGAGGCGGACGGCTCACTGAAACTGATCCACTGGGTCGACGAATCAATGCAACTTATCGATAAGAGAGAAGATGACTATGCGGATAGCGATACTGACGGACGCGTGGTACCCACAAATTAACGGCGTCGTACGTACGCTGAACAAAACCATTACCATCCTGGAGCAGTGGGGTCATGAGATCCTCTGCATCAATCCGGAGCTGTTTCGGACATTGCCAATGCCAACCTATCCGGATATTCCGCTCTCTCTGTTTCCCTATGGCAAAATCAAAAAGCTGTTGAATGAGTTCAATCCCGATGCGATCCATCTCTCTACCGAGGGACCGATCGGCTGGGCGGGCCGGCGTTACTGTCTGCGCCACGACTTTCCCTACACCACCACCTACCACACCCGTTTTCCAGAATATGTACGATTGCGGGCACCTATCCCTCTCGCCCTTTCCTACGCCTTCGTCAGAACGTTTCACGGTAAAGCGACCCTCACCATGGTTGCCACCAGCTCGATGAAGGCCACCCTGGAAGAACACGGTTTCAAAAATCTGGAGTACTGGACCCGGGGTGTCGATATCGACCACTTCGTACCCAGGAAGGAGAAGGCGCTGGATCTCGAAGGTCCCATCTCCCTCTACCTCGGTCGGGTTGCGGTGGAAAAGAACATCCAGGACTTTCTCGATCTGGATATCCCAGGCTCAAAGGTTGTGATCGGTGACGGACCGGCAATGGCCAGTCTCAAGAAAAAGTACCCGGATGTCCACTTCCTCGGCTACCGTAAAAACGGCGATCTGGCCAACCTGCTGGCAGCGGCGGATGTAATGGTCTTCCCAAGCCGCACCGATACCTTCGGTCTGGTGATGCTGGAGGCTATGGCCTGTGGCGTGCCAGTGGCCACCTACCCGGTGGAAGGTCCATTGGACGTGATCAAAAACGGCATCAACGGCTGGATGGACGAAGATCTCAAAACTGCGGCGACCAAAGCCCTGGAAGTCGACAGAAAGAGCTGCCGGGAGTTTGCCGAGCAGTACTCCTGGGAGGCTTGTACCCAGCAGTTTCTAAATCTGATTCAGAAGAACTGTCCAGATTCAGCGACAGAGGCTGTTGAGAAGACCAGTTAGCACAAGGGCACAATGAATCGTAATAATGGGAAGGCTGTGGAAGATCATACAAATCTCATCGGCTATCCGTTTGCACCGGTATTCGGAATTAACCTCTTACCCTCTTTCAGGTTAAACTGACCGGTCTGATTTCCGCCTCCACACTTTGGGCAGACCGAGACATCGATGTAAAATACCCTTTTCAGGCGCTGTGCCCAGGTCATGGTCTGGTGCCGCTGTTCGGGTGTTTTGTCTTCGTGTTCCTCGTGGGGACGGCCCTTGCCGCGTTTAGCCGGCGTCACATCTACCCGGTGTTTGCTGTTGGGCGCGAATACGCCGTGGAACCGGGTCAGGTTTACTCTCGGTTTCGGCACCAGCGCCGCCAGCTTGGCAATGACAATTCGGCAGGAAAGCCGATTTGTACGACAAGCGTCGCCGGATGTGCGACATGAAACCCAGCGGCTCAAAGATTACGTGCGTTGTGCCATCGCTGTTGGGCGTTTTGAGTTGGGTCACTCCTGGCATCCCTGCGCCCGTGACACTTGTGATTCCTTTCACGTCGTACCGAATATTCCCTGAGGATGTCAGTGACAGCCGCTTCTCGGATACCGCTGGTCTTGAAATATATCGGCATAGTCTCCAGCTTCTGCCGTTCCCAGGCATGTGCCGCGACACCGGCGTGTAGGTTAAAGCCAGATACTTTCGCCACCTGGGAAAATCGATCATCGTCTTCCCAGGACGGGATCGTCTGCAGCGTGAATACCTTGCGCCCCTGCTGTGGCCCCACCCCACGGTGATGCGATAACTGACCGAGCACCCCAATACCTGTTGCATGGGGTTCTCATCCGCATCATCCAAATCCAGGTAACTGTTTTCGGCTCTGGCTCCTGCTTCACCCTACCTCCTGCATCTATGCAGTCGTCTTCATCACGCTCGAGGATGCCCTCGCGCTCCAGAAAGCCGGCAACCCGGTGGCTGATCGTATGCACCAGCTCTATCAGTTCCTGCTGTTCTGGCCCATCGGTGCGCTGGAACCGTGTTCGACCGTGTTAGGTTTCCGTTTAAATCCCATCCAGGAACAGGATATGGAAATGGAAATGTACATTGAGATTGAGCGCACTGCCGAACCGCTGGATCAGCGTCACCGCACCGGTCTGCGCGGTCTTTCGAGTGAATCCTGCCTTCTGAATCAGAGTGTTACCGTTTAGCTCACGTGAGATGGTAGATTGATCCACACCAGTTGCACCCGCTATCGCTTGTTGATTGAAACCACTTTTTGTTAGGGCTTCAATTTGGCATCTTTGTTCATAGGTCGGTTGATTGTAATTGCTCATTGTGTCATCTCTTGCCGGAGAAAAAGCGGTTAACCTACGGAAAACTGGCCGTTTCTTCTACCTTCTACGAGTTATGCACTTATGAGTTGAAGTTAGAATTTGAAATCCAACTCGATATATGCTCATGTAGAGCACAGTAGCGTAAACTGACTGCGCGCAAATTTATTAATTTAATTCTGGCACAAGCGTTTCTATCTGATTTTATTTTTATGGAAACAAAGAACAGCATTATTGATAGATTTGTTTTTTATACACCGCCTAGCTTTGTTTTTGTACTATTCCTGTCACCTGCCCATGCAATAGACGTTATTCCGGGCTATGCGGTCGCACCACCGCCGGATATGAATAGCTTTATGGCATCTCTCGTGAATATTGAAACTGGAGACAGGTACATTCAAGGGCTCAAGCAGGGGCTTGATACCAAGCTTAACATTTCAAACCTGTTATTACGCTACACCCGTTCATTTTCAATAAACGGCAAGCCGGCCGGTTTTTATATCCAACCTTCTTTGGGAGCGGTAGAACCCGGTGGTTCTCTGTCTGGTAATGATAATTCAACCGGCATTGGTGATACGGGTTTCGCTTTTGCGTACTGGCCTTATGCCAATCGCGAAACGGGAGATTATTTTTCCTTGACCGGTTATCTAATCGCACCGACGGGCAAATACGACAGTAATAAACTGGTTAATCTTGGTCAGAACCGTTATGGTGCAGCCTTCAAGATTACCTATCACACAAAACTGACAGATTCTGTCGAGGGCATGCTGTCAACCGACGTGCAGTGGTTTGGCAACAATGACGATTACCGGCTGACTCATCAGTGTCTGGAGCAAAAACCGTTGTATTCCACGCAGGCAACTTTGATGTACAACATCAACAAGCAGTTCATGTTGGCTGGGAGTTACTTCATTCATACAGGTGGCGAAACACAGTTGGATGGCGTTGATCGGGATGACAGAATAAAGCGTGACCGTTATCAGCTGGCAGTTATGGGCAAGTTCAGCTTTGGGAAGTTAATTCTCCAGTTTGGTAGTGATTTGGATACGGAAAATGGCTTTATCGAATCACAACATGCCATTCTGCGTTATCAGCGTCTATGGCAATAATACAAGTGGCACCCTATGAAATCTCTGGTAATCGTTTTTACCACACAATCTTAGCTAATACCGATTTCACCAATAAAACGAAATCCGAGTAGATTTTTTGATGTTCTGATAGAGGGGGCTGCTCAGTAAGGCAAAATCATAAGATTTCTACTTGAAATCCGCCAAAGATAATATCTTAAAATTGATTGGCGCACCGCAAGTAAATGATGATAATAAACTGGCCAAAATATACAATATATACTACAAATTGTTCCAAGAGCAGCCCTATCAGCTGAAATTACACATTCTCAGCACTGAATGCTACCGGTTAGCCAGCTGTCGTTATATCTTGATAATCAGGATAACCTCTAAGCCTGTGTTTTGTATGGACTGGACTGCCCAAACTGGTTGAGGTGCTAAGACCAAGGGTAATGATTAACGCCTATTGGAAGCACCATAACAATACACCTTCAGTTAGGTTAAAGAGTTGCATAGATTAAGAAAAAACGTATGGCTGCTTTTCATAGCAACCGTATTTGTTTCTATCCTTTTGACATTCGTCATGTCGGTGTACACATGGGATAAACATTTTTCCAGCATCAAATCAGACCTCAATCATGCCCACGCACTGACCAAAAGCTATCTTTTGGAAAAAATCGTGAAGATGAGTGAAATCTTCCAACTCCTTGATAAATCTTATAATAATAGAAATCAAGATCAAATCAATCTGATTTTCAGCACATTCATTGATACGATTGATTTTGATAGAAACGCAGGAACGAACTTTTTTCAAGGCCACTTGACATTCGACAGGGAATTTCTTGATAAACAGAAACCAGAACAGGTCTTTTTGAAAAACAGCTTCTACTACACAACCCAGAAACAATGGGTAACCCCCATCTGCTATCGATTCTCTGAAGGTGATGTTGGTTGCTTTGCCATTGACCTCGAAGATCTAACCACGCTGCTTACCAGAGGCGCGAGAACAACGGGGATCAACCACGTGATATCAACATCGGATTACTGGTTAATACATAACAGCTTTTTTGACAAAGATCAGTTTGCATCATTATATTCTGCGAATATGATGAAGGGTCCGATAGCAAAAACCCTGGCGTCTCATTCGAAATCACTAAAAGAAGAAATTGGGCTATCACTAGACGAATTTCTGGCGGGAGAAAATAGTCACAGCTACCAGCAAAGAGTGCTTAATGGAGAGCACACTTTGATCATGCTTAGCAGTGTTCCCACCTATAATCTGTTTATCGCATCTGGGTATACCTATTCAGAGATCTGGCGACAATTTCTCAGCTATATCTATGGAATTGTACTATTGACCATAGGATTTAATACCGTACTTTTTTTCCTCTTTAAACGATACGACAAACTCAACGAAAAACACCGCCTTGATCTCGAATACAAAAACAAACACGACAGCTTGACCGGCCTGCTTACAAGACGCGCCTCAGAGCAGGTGTTTATGGAAGAGCATCCTATTAGCGGAACCTACGTATTAGCCGAAATATCCATTAATAAATTTCATCTTATCAATGAGCGTTTTGGACACCATACCGGTGACCTGCTGCTACAATATATCTCGAACTATCTCAAGAATTACTGCACCAACCCTTGTTATTTAATACGTGATATCGGTCCAGATTTTTTTATCATCTCACCAGATTCAGAATCCGATAAAATCGAGCCTGCCATAGAGCAGTTGCTTGAAGAGGTAAAAAAACCCATAGCAATTGGTGATGTCAAATTACGGCTCAATATTAAAGCGGGAATATTCAAGGGAAACCTCTCCTCCATATCCTATAGAGAAGCGCTAAAGTGTGTCGACCTGGCACTCTGGAAAGCGAAAAAGGAACAAATTAACCTATACACTTATACTGAGGAGACCCACGAGCAGGTAATACAACGCAGCCGGATAAGAGAGCTTTTGGATGATGGCATTGCCAAGCATGAATTCCACCTCGTGTATCAGCCACAAATCGAACCCAATACCGGTGTTTTAACTGGAATTGAGGCGCTGGCGCGCTGGAACAGCACAGAACTGGGATTCATTCCACCATTACAATTTATCGATATTGCCGAAGAATCAGGGCTCATCTTAGATTTAGGGCGGGAACTGACCACCATCGCTATCAATGATTTCAAGGATATTTTGGCGAAAACCAACAAAGAATTCACGCTTTCCATCAATTTTTCCATCTATCAATTTCTGAGTGACACCTTTTTAAATGACATTGATGAGATTATTGGCAATTCCGGTATTCCACCCAAATTATTAACACTTGAAATAACGGAAAGTATTTTCGTTGAAGAACTGGCTTACATTAAAAATATACTACTTCAGTTACACGAAAGGGGCTTTCACATTTCTCTGGATGATTTTGGTACAGGCTACTCATCACTCAGCATGCTGAGCAAGCTCCCTATTGATGAAATCAAGATTGACAAATCATTCATTGACAATATTCAGCACTCTCGGCCAGATTATCTTCTGGTGCGAAATATTCTTGCCATTGGAAAGACATTGGATCTAAAGGTTGTTGCTGAAGGCATTGAGCACACGGATCAGGCCGATATACTGCAAAGGCACCATTGCCATTCTATTCAGGGTTACCTGTATTCAAAACCCTTGCCTAAAGAAGAAATCATAGCGTTTATTAATAAGAACAAAATACAAGAATACAAAAAATACAAAATAAAATACAAGTAAAATACAAAGGCACCCATTCTTAAATTATTTGCTTCTGATGGCCAGGTTCAAGGTGAAAGTAAACTTGGCAAATTATGGATGGGTGTCCATCTACACCAGCGATCTACACCTCGGTTTGGGCACCAGCGCCGCCAGGCGGGCAATGAAATCCAGCGGCTCAAAGATCACATGCGAGGTGCCGTCTCGGTACGGCGTCTTGAGTTGAGTTGCTCCTGCGCATCCTTGCGCCCCACCTGCGGCCCCACGGCGATGCGGTACGTGATCGAGTGACCGCACAATTGACTCATGGATCGTCATCCACCGCGTCCCCGACCAGGTAACTGTTTTCGGCATCCCGTTCCAGTAGGCCTTGCTGTTCCAAATAGCATCCCACACGGTGGGCGATGGTGTGGGCCAGTTGCAATACTGTATTTTTGTACAGTCTATCGCTTGACTGCGGGATCTTGAAGCCTCAGCTATGAAGCCGGGAAGTGCCAAACACCGCGAGGGAGGCCTCATTGAAAAGCGGCAAACGCCAGCCTGCCGGGGTTCAGGCATCCCCACCAGTGTTATTCGGCCACCTTTATTTCTCATATTTAAGAAATATATTACACATTATCCACCACCCAACATATGTTTCTTGCTTTTAAGTAATTATTGACTTATTGCTCAGCATCATCCTATAGTTTCTCTTATTGGAGAAACTATATGGCCCGAAAAATTACGCCCTTACCCCTGCCCACCTCCCCGGTCGTCGATTCGGTTGAGGCGTTTGGCGCGTTTGTACGGAGCCTGCGCACGCAACAACAACTGCGCATCGATGATGCCGCTGCACTGTGCGGTGTTTCGGTTCAACTGCTCTCGGATCTTGAAAATGGCAACCGTTCCGTCGGCCTGGACAAGGCCCTGGCGGTTGCACAGCAACTGGGGCTCACCCTGCTGGCGGTACCAAAATCGGCGCAATCCCAGGCAATTGCAGCCATCAAGCGTCAGTCATTATGACAACCCACAGCCTTTCAGCCTGGATTGGTGAACAACAGGTTGGCACCCTGAGCTATCACGACGATACCGGGCGCTTCTCGTTTGAATACGAACCGGCCTGGATGACGAATAGCGGTGCTTATCCCATATCCCCCCCCCTCCCGTTTTGGCGTCCGGACGGCCAAACCGATGAACTGCACTCGGTCAACGTACGCCGCTTCTTTGAGAATCTGCTGCCCGAGGGCAAAGCCCTGGAGGATGCGGCTGCAGCGCACATGGTCTCAAAAGGCAACCTGTTTGGTCTGCTGCGCTGGCTAGGCCAGGAAAGTACCGGTGCGCTTGCACTGTTGCCTGAAGACACCCTGTCGGCCCAGCTTGAACCGAGCGTGCGTGAAGTCAGCTTTGAAGAGCTCTCCGAGCGTATCCACGACCGGGCCAATCGCCCCTTCAATGTATGGGACGGCCGGGTACGCATGTCCATTGCCGGTTACCAGGATAAACTGGCGGTCTATGTTGATGAGGAAGGAAAACTGTTCCTGGTGGAAGGCCGGCTGGCGTCGACGCATATCCTCAAACCGGAGCCGCTAAACCCAAAGCTCTCCAGGTTGGTGGCCAATGAGCACTTTTGCCTGAAGCTGGCTGCCGCGCTCGGTATACCCTCGGCCGAGGTAGAAATTCTACGCGTGCCGGAGCCGGTACTGATGGTCAAACGCTTCGACCGCATCAAACACAACCGCCATGTCGAGCGTTTACACGCGGTGGATAGCTGCCAGGTGCTCAATCTCAGCGTCAACCACAAATATGAACGCAATTTCGGCAGTGGACGTGATGTCGCCACTATTCGGGACGGCGTTGGTTTCGAGAGGCTCTTCTCCATCGCGCCGCTCACCCAGTCTGAAGCGGCCACTCGCATGGCACTGATCCGTTGGGCGATCCTGCAATACCTGATCGGCAATAGTGATGCCCATGGTAAAAATATCTCGTTTCTGGTCGAGTCGGGCGGCCTGCGCCTCGCCCCTGCTTACGACCTGGTTTCGGTGTGCATCTATCCGGATATCGAACACGAATTCGCCATGGCCATCGGAGACGAGTTCGATATGACTAAAGTCCGTGCCTTCGATTGGGCAGACTTTTCCGACCGCTGTGGCATAGCACGCCGCCTTCTGGTGCGTGAGATGAACCGAATGATCAAAGCGCTCAGAATCCAGCTGCCGACATTACTGTCTCTGCCCAATTACATTGAGGAAGAGCGTGCCATGCTGCAGAAGATCTCGGACCTGGCCCTGCAACAGGCTGAGCGACTGGAAATCGATGCGAAAATGATTGCGAAAGTGGTAATTGAATAGAAGCGGGTGCAGCCTCAACCGGTTCCAATAAGCATGTCCAGATGATCCGCCCACCCCGCAATGACTGGCCGAATCACTCATCCCTTTTCTCAATGAAAGACTAAAGATTATCGACGCTACCCGTATGCTGAGCCGTTTCCTGCGTGGGATCACTTCCCCCAGACTGAGCCGGGCGAAGCTGAGTGGACACGAGCTTTTCGATACTTTGACTGAGATTCCATTCGCCCAGGTCATGAGCTGGGCTGAAGAGCGCCTCGCATCTGAAAATCAGGGCTCATCTGGAGGGGCGAGTCACCCATGCTGTTTGGCAGAATCCTGAAAAGGCTGAAAGGCCGAGATGCTTTTGGCAGCGCATTGAGTGGACTGAATCGTAAGCGCCCTCTGTCGATAGATATGATTCTTAAGCATTGGAAGGGGTTGCATATTCCCATTGAGAGCCTGATTGGTTCTGACAACTCTAACCTCAACCATCACAAACATGCATGAGTCACTTTGATTATTAACCCGGGTTAACCTCCTCTCCCTTTCAGGGTAAACTCTCCCGTCTGACTGTTGGCCACATACCGATAGCTGGCTCCCACCAAGACTAAAACGAAACAGACTAATGACTGAGTTAAAGATTCTCTGTGAACACCGCCCATCCTCCATGAAACTGGAGATCCAGGGGGTCTACGACTGGCCGATCTGGAGCAAGGAGGTGTCGAAATTCGACTGGAGTTACGACCAGACCGAGATCTGCTACTTCCTGCGTGGCAAGGTTATCGTCACCCCGGAAGGGGGCGAACCCCAGGAGTTCGGGCGGGGCGACCTGGTAACCTTCCCGGCCGGCATGAAGTGCACCTGGGATATCCTGAAGGATGTGGAAAAGCACTACACCTTCGAATAGTCGTCTGCCTGCCTGATGACAAAAGCCGCCAAAAACCAACAGCACACGCCGATGATGCAGCAGTATCTGCGCATCAAGGGCGAGCACTCCAACATGCTGGTCTTCTATCGCATGGGGGATTTTTATGAGCTCTTTTTCGCCGATGCGGAGAAGGCCGCACGACTGCTCGACATCACCCTGACCAAACGGGGCCAGTCAGCGGGCAAACCCATCCCCATGGCGGGGGTCCCCTACCATGCAGCCGAGGGCTATCTGGCACGGCTGGTAAAACTTGGGGAGTCGGTGGCAATCTGTGAGCAGATCGGCGATCCGGCCACCACCAAGGGACCGGTGGAGCGCAAGGTGGTGCGTATCGTTACCCCAGGCACCCTCACCGATGAGGCTCTATTGGAAGAGCGACAGGAGAACCTGCTGGTCTCGGTCAATGAACAGAAGGATGGCTTGGGAGTGGCTGCTCTGGACCTGGCCAGCGGTCGCTTCACCATTCAGCAGGTGATCAGCCTGGGGGCTTTGGGGGGAGAGCTGGAGCGTCTCAATCCAGCGGAAATCCTGCTTGATGAGGACTCGTCCCTGCCAGAGACCATCAGCCTAACTTGCGGCATCACCCGTCGTCCGGTGTGGCATTTCGACTTCGACTCTGCGGAACAGCTACTGAGCAAGCAGTTCGGCACCCGGGACCTGGGCGGTTTCGGTTGCCAGGACCATCCCTACGCCGTGGGCGCTGCCGGTTGCCTGCTGCAGTATGTGGAAGAGACCCAGTTCGGTACCCTGCCCCATATCCGCGGCCTGCAGGTTGAACACCGGGACCACAGTGTAATCATCGATGGGGCCACTCGAAGGAACCTTGAACTGATCCACTCACTCAGCGGACAGTCCCAACACACGCTGGCCGGCATCATGGACCGCACGGTCACCGCGATGGGCAGTCGCAAACTGAAGCGCTGGATCAGTCAACCGCAACGTGAGCGGCAAACGGTTGCCAATCGCCACGCTACCATCCAGGCGTTGCTGGAGTCTGACCTCTATGTGGAGCTGCAGGAGATCCTTCAGGGCATCGGCGATATCGAACGCATTCTCGCCCGCATCGCCCTGAAGAGCGCCCGACCCAGAGACCTGTCCACCTTGCGCGAGGCACTTGGCGCACTGCCCCAGCTGCAACCCCTGCTGAATCGCCTCGACAGCCCCTTGACCCAATCCCTGGCCATGGAGATCGGTGAACATCCGCAACAACATCAACTGTTGATGACGGCAATCATCGAACAACCACCGATGCTGATCCGCGACGGCGGGGTAATCGCCGAAGGGTACGATGCAGAGCTGGATGAGCTGCGCGCCCTCTCGCAGAATGCCGATCAGTTTCTGCTCGATCTGGAGATCCGGGAGAAAGAACGCACCGGCATTGCCAATCTCAAGGTGAGTTACAACCGGGTACACGGCTACTACATCGAGATCAGCCGCAGTCAGTCGGACAAGGCGCCGGACGATTACATCCGTCGCCAGACCCTGAAGGGAGCCGAACGTTTCATCACCCCGGAGTTGAAGAAGTTCGAGGATCAGGTATTGAGTGCCCGGGAGCGCTCGCTGAGCCGGGAAAAACTACTCTACGATCAGCTGCTCGAGCGTCTGGGCGACTCCCTCTCGGAGTTACAGCAGTGTGCGGAAGGCCTCTCCCATCTGGATGTGCTGTGCAATCTGGCGGAACGGGCGCAGTGTCTCAACCTGGTCCGTCCCGAACTGGTTGACGAGCCTGGCTTGAAGATCGTGGACGGTCGTCACCCGGTGGTCGAACAGGTCAGTCAGGACCCCTTTGTCGCCAACAGTGTGACCCTCGACCAGCAGCAGCGTATGCTGGTGATCACCGGCCCCAACATGGGTGGTAAATCGACTTTCATGCGTCAGATCGCGATCATCACCCTACTCGCCTATGCAGGCAGTTTTGTACCGGCCGCCTCAGCGCAACTGGGACCGGTCGACCGGATCTTTTCCCGTATCGGGGCTTCAGACGATCTGGCCGGCGGTCGCTCCACCTTCATGGTCGAGATGGAAGAGACCGCCAATATTCTGCACAACGCCACCGAACAGAGCCTGGTGCTGATGGATGAGGTGGGCCGTGGTACCTCCACTTTCGACGGGCTCTCACTGGCCTGGGCCTGTGCTGTGGAACTGGCCACCTACCTGCGCGCCTTCACCCTGTTTGCCACCCACTATTTTGAGCTCACCACGCTGCCTGAAGAGTATCCAGGGATTGCCAATCTTCATCTGGATGCGGTCGAGCATGGAGACAGTATTGTTTTTCTCCATGCCGTCAGAGAGGGTCCGGCCAACCAGAGTTACGGACTGCAGGTGGCAACCCTGGCAGGCGTACCGAAAACCGTAATCAAGAAGGCAAGGCAACGGCTGCTGGAACTTGAGGCCAGTGCCCAAAGACATGCGGAGCAGCAGCAGAGCCAACTCCCCCTTTTCAACCTTTCACCTGAGCCTGCCGAATCCTCTGCCGTGGAGACCATGCTGGAGCGGATCGATCCCGATGAGCTGACCCCCCGTCAGGCATTGGAGCAACTCTATCTGTTGAAAGAGAAACTGGAATCCAGTGATTCCTGAATTCCCCAAACGTAACAATCACCGAGGTATTTGATGAGCGATCATGTCTATAAAAAGATTCAGTTAGTCGGCTCTTCCCAGAGCAGTAGTGACGATGCCATTCGCAATGCCATTGCCCGGGCAGGCGAGACCATCAGTAACATGGGATGGTTTGAAGTAGTGGAGACCCGTGGGCACATTGAAGACGGACAGGTCGCCCACTGGCAGGTGACCATCGATATCGGCTTTCGCTTGAAGGATTGATCAGGTCCCAAGGCATCACCATCAGCATGGACGCATCAAATCCTGGCTTCTATTGATTTGTGACAGCCAGAGTGCGGTCCTGCCGGGTCCTATGATCCCCCCCCCGTTCGATAGGTAGTACAAATTATGGTATACCCTGATATCCAAGGGTATTCACCACCATACCCAAGCGCTTTGTGGTCGCCTAAATTGTAATGTGACAGTTTGATGACGGAGTCACAACAATGGATGCACGTAAAAACCCAAGAACAAAAACATCCTTTCAGGTCACTTTCATATCCAATGCCAACGGGGTCAGTCAAAACCGAATTATTGCCGACATCAGCCAATCTGGCCTGTTTGTCAACGCACTGAGCGGTTCAAAGCTCAACGATCACTATCGGGTGTTATTCAAAAAACCGGGGCAAATCGAGTCTATGCAATTGAACGCACAGGTCACACGCATAAATAACCGGGGTTCTGCGCTGACTTTCCGTCAACTCGACCCACAGAAGAGCCGTTTTCTGTCGGAGTTGACCAATCCCAACTGGGATGGCAAGGATCTGCTGGAAGGGGTGATCAAACATGGCATTCTCGAAAACACCACGAACTTCGCCGCCTGCATGCGTTTGACCTCACTGCTTAGCAGTGATTATCGCTTCACGTCCAGAAGTAATGGTATCAACTGAGCGGGCTGATCGACGCAACAGTCGATCTGTCCAGGCATAGGGCCTGTTAACACTAATCCTCAAACTCCAGGGAGAGTTCCCCGAGGGTGATTCGATCACCATTGCTAAGCTCAACCCCGCCTGCCTTGATCGGTTTCCCATTGATCATCGGTACATTGTCACCACCCACCTTCAGCAGGTAGTAACCATTGTGACGATGATTGATCAGGATCAGGTCACCGCCCGGTTTTCCAACACTAAAAAAGGAGCGGTCAATCACCCGCTCCTCACCTCTATGTTCACCCTCAAGAAAACGGACTTTTGCTGTGCCATTCTGTGCCGGGCTGCCGCTGGGGGCTGCTGATGGAGCGGCCGGCTTCAGCGCAGGTTTCACCGCCGATAAAGCTTCTGCTGCCACGTCATTATCATCAGCCACTGGTGTCGAGGAAAACGCCGGTTTGACCTGTTGTGCCGGTGAGGGAACAGGCTCTGCCGGAGTAGTCTGAACGGGTTTGATTACCACGGTGCGATCCGGGTCTTCCTCTTCCATCTCATGATGAGGAAGTTGCGCAATATAACGCAGGTTGTACTTGCCGATTTCGATCAAGTCACCATGCTTGAGAAACCTTTTGGTAATTATTTCCCCATTCACACGGGTGCCATTGGTGCTGCCTTCATCCTCAATGGAGAAGCCACGAAAGACGCGTAGCAGAGTAGCGTGATGGCGACTGACCGAGCGATCACCGAGACAGACATCACAGGTCGCATCCCGTCCGATCAACAATCGTTTATCAACAAGAGGAAACTCTTGTGGGGACTCATCGTCACTCAGAACTACGAGTTTTTCCATACATCATCTACCCAGGTATTCAATTATCACTTATTCATTGTTCAGTGCTTAATTGTGGCCGCACGACAATCACTGAGATGTTATCGACGCCGCCACAGCGACAGGCGAAATCGACCAGTTCATTCACCTGCTGCTCAAGATCCAGATTTTTGTTTTCAAGGATACTTTGCATTTCATCATCCGTCACCATACCGGTCAGTCCATCTGAGCAGAATAGATAGAGGTCACCCTGCTCCACTTCCGATTCGCCAATATCCGACACAATCTCTGTTTGGGATCCCAGTGCTCTCGAAAGCACATTGGTGGGAACGCCAGCCATCATCGCCTCTTCCATATTGGCAAAATCACCCAGATTAATCATTTCCTGGATCAGTGTATGGTCTATCGTCAACTGCTCCAATCGACCCTGGCGTAACCTGTAAAGTCTTGAGTCACCAACATGGGCATAACGAATACTGTTTTGGTCGAACACACCCATCACCAGGGTTGTTCCCATTCCTTGATACTCGGGCACTTGCTCAGCCAGTTCCAGAATGGCCTGATTGACTGTCTCGATCGACACGCGCATGGATGACCCATCCGGCATGGTCTCACGGGTCCTGCCTACGATCAGCTGGCTCGTCAGCAGATCGACAGCCAGCTCACTGGCCACTTCACCAGCATTGGCTCCCCCCATACCATCAGCCAGAATCAGCACACCGAGATTCGGGTCACCGCCGATTGCGTCTTCATTTTGCTCTCGTACCATACCTTTATCGGTACGCATGGCCACTTCTATAATCAAGCTCTCTCCCAAGTCCGCTTTTTTTGATTGAGATCAAAGATTGACGGATCTGCTGACGACCCCATCAAGATCTGTTCAAACATAAAGGACCAGCCCGGTAATCTCAACTGTGTAAATTACCAGACTAGTCCATTTTTTTCAGGTAGGGTTGGGGCGGATCAATTACCACATTGAATCAGGGGACTGAATTGATATCCCAGCAACCCGGTTCAGTTAGGGCCTGTTAACACTAATCCAATGCGCCCTGTTGCGCTTGAAAAAGCACCAATCAAGGCGCGAGAAGCGTGGTTTGGTTGTTCCAAATGAGCGACGAGCAACGCTGAGTGGCGCTTTTTCAGGCGCAACCCGAAGGGCTGGGTCTGTTTTTGCGCCCAGCGGCGTTATCATTCGCTCATTTGGAACAACCAAACTACGCTCATTCTGCCTTGCTGGACACAAAAACAGACCCAGCAGGGCGCATTGGATTAGTGTTAACAGGCCCTAACAACAGGCACTCTGTATGAAGCTCCCCAATTGCATGCCAGATTGATCGTTACTGGCTCTCGGCTCCATTCCGACTGGCCAGTTCCATATCCAGCTCGTTCAAAATTGAACTCATCTTTTTGGCCGGAATATAACCTGGGAGCATATCCCCGCTTTGCAGAAAAATCGCTGGCGTACCCGTCACACCCAGCAACTGGCCCAGTTGAAAGTGATTACGAACCGGATTTTCACAGTTCTTGACTGGAATCTCTTCACCCGCCTTGGAGAGAGTCATCGCTTCGTTTCTGTCATCGGCACAGAGTACGGAAACAGCCTTCTGGAAGGATTCACTGCCGACGCCAGCCCTTGGGTACATCATATAACGTACCCGGATTCCCAGATCGTTATAGTCCTTCATCTCCTCATGGAGTTTTCGGCAATAACCGCAATCGATGTCAGTAAACACGGTAATGGTATGTTTGTACTCTTCGGGGGCAAATATAACCATGTTATCTTCACCAATCGACTCGATATAGACTGCCTTGGCCTTGGATATCTTGGGAGTGGTCAGGTCTTCCCGCTTTTCAATATTGAAGAGCTTGCCATTCAGCAGGTATTTACCATCCGAGGTGACGTAATAGAGCTGTGGTCCAACCATCACTTCATACAGGCCATCCACAGCACTGGGTGTAATACTGCTGATATCACCGCTTTTCAGTACTTTATTCATGCCACTACGGACATTCTCAATTTCCGCGTCATGCTTGGACACTTCAGCATACAGGGTCGATACCATCAACAGAGCAGGCACCATGATCACAGCTTTCATAAAGCCGGGGAATGAATTGCCTTTGGTTATAAGTTTCATTTTAATTAATCCCGAAAATTCTGATATTGAAGCGGTAAACCATAATCTGATTCCCGCATGAGTGTGATCACCTGCTGCAGATCATCCCGTTTTTTACCACTCACCCTGAGTTGGTCTCCCTGAATCTGAGCTTGGACTTTCAACTTGCTTGCCTTGATCTCTTTGACCATTTTCTTGGCAATGTCCGTTTCGATTCCCTGCTTGATCACTACTGCCTGTCGTGCAGCATTCAGGCTGGTTTGGGGCTCCTTAATATCCATAGCAGCTACATCAACACCCCGTTTGACCAGTTTCTGACGCAGAATATCCATCATCTGGTTCAGTTGGAACTCCTGTTCAGCCTTTAGGTTGATCTCGCTCTCGTTTTGCTCAAATTGAGCATCCACCCCTTTGAAATCAAACCGGGTACCGATCTCTCGATTTGCCTGGTCCACCGCATTGCGAACCTCCTGCAGATCAACCTCGGAAACGATATCGAATGATGGCATTAATGGAACCCTCTGTGTTGGCTGAATTGGCTGCGACTCTACCACATCCCTGGCGGTTGTTATCAACCTGGCGATCAAATACTTTGCTCTGGTTCTGCAGTGACTTGTCTGGGTGTGATCGCTCAGCGCAGTCTCTAAAACATCAGACAGCAGGTTCTTATTGGTCTGCTCATCACACTGACAGGAATAGGTGCGCGCCCCACAGAGCATCTCGAATGACACATATTAAACCCTTACAATATCATGAGGTTATATCTACTTCTTAAAGCTTATCAAAATGCAGCTTAATCAACCCCTTGGATGGTGCCGGGCATGTAAGGTTTTCAATCTCTCCCGGGCAACATGGGTATAGATCTGGGTTGTGGATAGATCGCTGTGCCCCAGTAGCAGCTGCACCACCCGGAGGTCAGCACCATGATTGAGCAGATGGGTTGCGAACGCATGTCGCAGCGTGTGTGGAGAGACGGTGTCGCTTATTCCGGCGGTTGCGGCATGTTTTTTAATCCGATACCAGAAGGCCTGCCTGGTCATCCCCTTGCCGCGACGGGTAGGAAACAGATGAGCACAGACTCGAGCACCCAACAGAACCGTTCGTGCACCGCTGAGAAAACCTTCCAGCCAGCCTTGTGCCTCATCCCCAAGAGGAACCAGCCGCTCTTTGCCTCCTTTACCGGTGACACGCAGTACACCCTGGGTCAAACTGACCTGCTCCGGTCGCAATTCAACCAATTCCGAAACCCTCAGTCCGGTTGCATAGAGCACCTCAAGCATGGCGCGATCCCGCTCACCTTCCGGATCCTCAAGATCCGGGGCACCCAATAGTGCTTCCACCTCCGCTTCGGAGAGGGATTTCGGCAGTGGTCTCCCTAGTTTTGGCGCAGAGATACGCACACTGGGATCCGCTTCAATCCACCCTTCGCGCAGACAGTGTTGATAGAACTGGCGTAAGCAGGAGAGTAATCTGGCGCTGGAACGGGGCTTTACCCCCTGCTTACTCAAGCTTGCCAGATAGTATTGCAGATCCTCACGGCGGGCACTCAACAGGCCCCTGCGGTTTTGCTCCCGTAATGCAGCAGAGATTTTTCGCAGATCCGATTGATAGGCCGACAAGGTATTCCGACTCAACCCCCGTTCCATCCAGAGTGCGTCCGCGAAAGCCTCAATTAACTTTTGATCCTCTTCTTCTCTACTCACGACTGAACTTCTGCAATCTGACCTCTGGTTGGCGCGCAGTTATTGCCAATAAATGCTTCCTCCGATTATGGCAGGTTATAGTTGAGAGCTAAATTCCATGGCGGTTTCACAGCGTGGATTGATCGGATACTCGAAATTCTTTTGCTCAGGGGAACCCAGGCACCAATCGAGGCAAAAAAACACTCAATTATTTCCACAGAACTTGTGGATAACTTTGTGGGTAAAGTCTCCAAATACGTCTGGAACCCTTGATCCTGCTGTACCCTTTTTAGATTGTGTAATTTCTATACAATTAATATATTTCTTTATTATTCATAATGTTACATCTCTTTTATAATAATTTTAATTAGATAATTTCATTAAACGGTCAAATGCTCGCTTCCCAGCAAAAAGGTGTGTATAAACAGTATTGACAGAAGCCAGCATAAGTGATCTATGGAATGGCACTTCAGGCGTAAGAAAGTTACAGCATTCAAGCCCCAACTAGCCTATGATAGCCCACCTTGAAATAGCCCTGTTATCGGTATGGTATGAGCGAGACAACTGAACCATTCTGGCGCACCAAATCCCTGGAGGCGCTCTCCCAGGAGGAGTGGGAATCGCTCTGCGACGGTTGCGCGAAGTGCTGCCTGCAAAAGCTGGAAGATGAAGAGACCCGGGAGATCTACTTCACCAACGTGGTCTGCGACCTGCTGGACCAGGAAGCCTGTCGCTGTACACATTATCAGGAGCGTTCCATCCTGGTACCCAACTGCATCACATTGCAACCGGAGGATCTGAAGGATCCCTACTGGTTGCCACCAACTTGTGCCTACAGACTGATCGCCGAGGGCAAGGATTTACCTGCCTGGCACCCACTGCTGTGTAACGGGGAGAGTCGCCAGATGAGGCTCGGTGGACACTCCATACATGGCAAGGTGGTGACAGAGTCAGAGGCGGATGACTGGGAACACCACCTGATCGATTGGATATGAACCAGATAGCAACGCTGACTGAATTTCTCGAGTCTGGCGGTCTACAGCTTAACTATTACGACATGGGCCGGCGGGTAACACCGATCCAGAGAGACGTTTTTGTCAGTTTTGAACTGACCGACACTCCCTATCCCGCTCCGCTTCAGCAACAGGCCTGGTTTGCCCTGATTCTATCGGATCCGCAACAAAAGGAACTCGATCCGATGATCTGGTTCGTCCGCTTCCCGCTTGATGAGCAGGCGAAACTGCTGCAGGCGGCCCGAGACGACTTTCTGCATCGACTGATGGAAAACCTGGGGCAGAGCGCCGCGGGGAAACGGGAGGAGATGCAGGCGGCGATTCAGGACAATCCCTATCTGTTTCAGCCCAAGGAGGAGCGTCTAGCCATTTTCCACGCCCGTTTCACCGCCAGCCTGAACAGACCGGTCTCTCGCCATTATGAACACGCCAAAGCTTATTTCCAGGGCGAGCTGGGCTGGGATCAGTGGTCGTTTGTAGGATATCAGGGCATTGCCGACCTGGCAGCCCGGATCGGTTCGGAGATCAGCGAGGACCAAATAGTCGCAGCCATAGCCGAGCTGCCTGCACCCCCCCTGGAAGCTCTCTGCCACTGCCTGGAGAATGAGTTCACCTCAAAACCGATCACCCTGGCGCTGATCAAACGTGCACGTCAGACAATGAAACAACCGCAAGCGGATCTGAGAATCATCAGTTCGGTGATTCGCGGCATCTCACAATCAATTGCAGTTGAGCATCGTAACGAACTGATATTGAAAGCACTTGAGCATCCTATCTCCTCACACAGCGAACTGCTTGTGGCAATCTCCGGCCGTGCCTGGGAATGTTTGTCCGAGCAGCAGATCAGTGAGAAGTTTCTGCAGCGCCTGGCAGAGAATGAGGTGGGACAAGAGCTTTTCGATGGTGTGCTCAGTGACTTGCTCTACATGCCGAGCAGCCGTACCTGGCTGCAATCCAGCCTGCGCAATCCTCAGCGATCAGAACAATTGAACAGGGCCATCAGCCACTTTTTCGATAGCCTTCGCCAACCAGGCGCGGATTGAGCTTTGCCAATGGCCCCCATCCCTGGAAGCCGACGATCGACGAGTTACATGTTGGCGATCATGGCATCGCCGAAGGCGGAACAACTCAATTCCTGTGGATCATCCATCAGCCTGGCAAGATCATAGGTCACTGTCTTCGCCGAGATGGTGTCACCGAGACTGCTAATGATCATATCTGCCGCCTCGACCCAACCCAGATGACGCAGCATCATCTCGGCAGAGAGGATCAGCGATCCTGGGTTCACCTTGTCCAGACCGGCATATTTGGGGGCTGTACCGTGGGTCGCTTCGAACATTGCGACCGAATCAGAGAGATTGGCGCCAGGCGCAATCCCGATACCACCCACCTGAGCTGCCAGCGCATCGGAAATATAGTCACCATTCAGATTCAGGGTTGCAATCACACTGTATTCGGCAGGACGCAGCAGGATCTGCTGCAGAAACGCATCGGCAATCACATCCTTGACGATGATCTCGTTACCGGTCTTGGGGTTTTTGAAGGTACACCAGGGTCCACCATCCAGCTCGACAGCACCAAACTCCTCTTTGGCCAGCTCATAGCCCCAGTTTTTGAAGGCACCTTCGGTGAACTTCATGATGTTGCCTTTGTGCACCAGAGTCACAGAGTCCCGGTCATTATCAATCGCGTACTGGATCGCCTTGCGAACCAGGCGTTGGGTGCCTTCGCTGGAGACAGGTTTCACCCCGATACCTGAGGTCTCAGGGAAGCGAATCTTACTGACCCCCATGGTATTCTGCAGATATTCGATCAGGGTTTTCACCTCTTCACTACCCGACTCCCACTCGATACCGGCATAGATATCCTCGGAGTTCTCACGGAAGATCACCATGTTGGTCTTCTCAGGTTCTTTCAATGGGCTCGGCGTGCCATCGAAATAGCGTACCGGTCTGAGGCAGACATAGAGGTCGAGCTGCTGACGCAATGCCACATTGAGTGAGCGAATACCACCACCCACTGGTGTGGTCAGAGGACCTTTGATTGAAACCACATACTCTTTGACCGCATCCAGCGTCTCCTGGGGTAACCAGGTGTCGCCATCATAGACCCGGGTAGACTTCTCACCGGCATAGACCTCCATCCAGGAGATCTTCTTCTCACCACCATAGGATTTTTCCACAGCGGCATCGATGACTTTACGCATCACAGGGGTGATATCCACGCCAATGCCGTCACCTTCGATATAGGGAATGATGGGATTGTTGGGAACACTCAACACCCCTTTTGCATCAACGGTTATCTTTTCACCCTCAGAAGGTATCTCAATCTTGTCATATGCCATGAATATTTCCTGTAGATAGATAATTAACTGTGATACTTGCAAATAACCGGGACAGGCCCCCTATTCCCGTGTAGCGATCACAGGAAACTTCTTATTTTCGGCCATTTGAAAGGAATCTTGGCTGACATTGTAGCCATGTTTCGGGATATGTTTATAGGTTGATTCAGCTCAGATCACAAGTACCAAACAGCCATAGTTCTTATAACAAAATCAAATAACCGGCATAACACATTAATTATAAATGACTTTTTTAAATACCCAGAAATACATTAGCCAATTGGTTGTCATGCGGAATCCCGCAAGCTGCATGTTTTTTTACTTGGCAGCAGCAGATTGGGCACGGGAGAAACGGGAATCGGATGTTCCTCAGAGAATCCTTTAAGTGAATGGACCGGAACTTCCATTTTCCGGTCATCGTTGAACCGCCTACTGAGGCATCAGGGTATTACGATAAACCTCGTTGCCATCGACGTCGATCACCGACAGAGTGAACTGACCCTGCTCATCGATCTCTGCAGCACCGAAATTCATCCACTGACGGGCCTCCTGATAACTGCCTACATTGGAAGACTCGGGACCGTAGAAAAACAGACTCTCGGTACCCAGGGTTGTATCGAAGTCACGATTGGGAAACAGCCCGGCGTTCATCGGACCGGTTACCCCTTCATGCACATGGAAGTCGGGATCTTCAGCAAACGGGGTGTAACGGAAGATCTCGGCAAAGTGCACATCGGTGGTAATGAAGACAATATTTCTCTCTCCCTGTTGATGCATAAACTTCAGCAGATCCCGCAGCTCCTGTTCAAACCCTCTGGGCTGATCGAAGTCGGCCCAGCCATCCCGTCCGTTTTCCACGGGAAATCCGGTCGGGATTGAGATCGGCACGCTGGAGACAATGACCTTCCAGGTTGCATCACTCTGTTTGATGGTCTGTTTGACCCAAGTGAGCTGCTCCCGACCCAACATGGTCTTGACCAGCACCTCATCGTCCGCTTCAAGATTGGCATCACGATACTGGCGATTATCCAGTACGATCAGCTCCAAATGCTGGCCCCAGCGGATATTGCGGTATAAACGACCCGGTGTACGCGAGGACTCGGCGATCGGATTGTAATCGAGGAAGGCCTGCAGACCCATTGGCAACAGATGCTCACCTGGCGTATAGGGAGCGGTATCCCGGGTATCGTGCAATGGACCGAAATCGTTGACCACCTCATGATCATCCCAGATGGCGACATAGGGCGTCTGGCGAAGCATCTCGTTGTAGTTCAGCTCTTCCCGGTTGTACTTCCAATGCGCCCAGTAGTTGTCCAGATCAGCCGATTGAATGAAATCCCCGGCAATCTGTTGATTGCCATAGCGTCCCACCGCTTCACACACCCCGTCGGCGTAGATCATGTCGCCCAGGCCGATGAAGAAGTCAGGCTTCAGATCGTTGACCGCGGCAAAGATTGGAAATCCTTCGTCCGCATCTCGACAGACATTCTGTCCGGCCACATCACCTCCCCAGGCAAAACTGACCTCCGCTTTACTGTTTGCCTTGGGTGCGGTTTTAAAATGTCCCGACTCAGAATTGTCATCATCGCGACTGCGTTTCGACTCTGTAAACCAGACTTTATACTCATAATCTTTATCGGCCTTCAGTCCGTTGAAAAGCACCTTACCGGTGTAGTCCCCACGGGCATCCACCTTGACGGTCTTCACTTTCTTACCCCGAACCGGACCGTCGATTTTGACATGCATGTAACCCTCACCGTCTGTACGTGACCAGATCACGGCAGAACGGCCAGTGACATCACCACTGGCCACACCATGGGTAACCGGCATCGCTTCATCACCACCGGCAGAAACCGTCGTCGTAGCCGCCGCGCCAATGGCCAGCATCAGACTAAGCATGAGTGAGTTGTATTTCATTGTTGCACTCTCCATATGGTCATTAAAAAAGTCCGGCAACCAGACAGACTGATGTCGTCTGTTGAATAGCGTTCAGTGCTGAAAGTGATCCGTCTGGTCGTCGGTCAATAGAAGGAGTGCTAAGTAAATCGTGTGACTGTTGCCTGGAAATGATGATTCGGTTAAAACTGGATGATCATTCCTTAGTTGTTGTTTAAGCTTCTTTTTTAGGTCTGTTTTGCGACTGCTATACTTTCAGAATGCCGTAACATGAGTATCAATAAACCACCATTTTGTTAACATGAATGACATTGAAACCAAGTTCTGCAAACCATTTAAACTTGCAATGCTTTGCTGGAGACATTGATGTCATTTCCAAGCCCCCGCTCACTCATCTGTTGCACACTTACCATACTTCTCACACTGTTGATCGGCTGTAACTCATCGAACAACTCGTCCAGCGACAATGGCGGCAATTCAACCACGCAAAGCTCAGCCAAACTGAGCCAATTCGAAAGCTGTGAAAGCTTGAAGAGCTATCTGATCAACACGGCTGAACAACAGAATCTGCTAACCAACTATGTCGCGGAATTGCCGGTATCCGTTGATGATGCGACCGATTCCCCGGAACCGATCTCGTTCGAGGAGGAGCAACCGGCTGTCCAGGAGGTCACCGGCACCAATAACCAGGTCGCTGGCGTGGATGAAGCGGACTTCATCAAAACGGATGGCAACCATACCTATCTCCTCTCCGGCAACTACTTCATGGTGCTGCAGACCTGGCCTGCTGCCGAAAGCCGGGAACTATCGAGAACCGAAATAGACGGCACCCCGAGGGACCTATTGGTATATGAAGACACTGCCTGGGTCGTGAGTGAAATCCATCAGGATGCCTATGAGGATTTCGAGGAGAGTCTGAATGGGGATTTCGCGCCGCGGATCGCTCTGATGACCAAAATCACCATGCTGCAGATCAGCGATCCGCAACAACCTGTGGTGATCAGGGAGACGGTGCTGGAGTCGATCTACATGGATGCCCTGCGGATCGACCAACAGGTCTACCTGGTGGTTTCCACACAACTCGATCTGACTGGCGTGATTGATGATCCGGAGGGTGTGGAAGTTGAGCAACTGTTACCGATGATGGCGGATAACACCAGCCCCGCAGCTCAGATCGATGCAGTCAGTTCAGTCATCAGTGGCTGTAACGAGATCTATCAGCCGGAAAACGTCACCGGTACAGGTACGGTCTCCATACTCGGTTTTGACCTGGAGAATCCCTTGGCTGAATTGACCAGTGCAAGCGTTCTGGCCAACAGCACCATGGTCTATGCCAGCCAGGATAACCTCTATCTCGCCAGTATCGAGGATAACAACTGGCTCTGGTTTCCGGTCTTGGAGGGAGAGGACTATCCAACTCCATCCACTAAGATCCATAAATTCAGTCTCGGTGGCTCGCCACAATATCTTGCTTCCGGCAGCGTGGAAGGTCATCTGTTGAACAAGTTCGCGATGGATGAATTCCAGGGCGAGCTCCGGCTGGTCACCACAGAACTGAACTGGTGGAGAGATGAGGATCCTGAAAACCGCCTGTTTGTTCTGCAGCAATTGGATAATCAGCTGGAGAAGCAGGCAGAACTCAGTGGTCTGGGTAAACCTGGTGAGCGCGTCTTTGCCGTCCGCTTTGATCAGCAACGGGGCTATGTCGTGACGTTTGAGCAGATCGACCCGCTGATCACCCTGGATCTCAGCGATTCAACCAATCCTCAGGTGGCCGGAGAGTTGGAGGTACCCGGGTTTTCAACCTATCTGCATCCGATTGAAGGAGATCGCTTGCTCGCCATCGGTCAACAGGACACCTCAATCAAACTGAGTCTGTTTGATGTCAGCACCCTCTCCCAACCGATACTCTTGTCAGAACATCTGATCGGCCAGGGGAGTTACAGCGAAGCACAGTATGACCATCACGCCTTCACCTGGTTTGAACAGGAGAAGATACTGGCCATTCCGGTCACCCAGTGGAACAGTGTGACCGATAGCACAGACTTCGGTTTGAGTGATATCTTCAATGGCCTGGAGCTGTTCAGGGTCACTGCCGAATCCGGTATCCAACCCTATGCCGCAATCGATCACGATTTCTTCTATGAAGATCCGGATAATGGAAACTGGTTCTATCCGGAAGGCATTCGCAGAAGTTTCTTTGTCTCCGATGAGCAGATGAACAGTTACATCTACTCGATCAGCAGTCGCGGTATGCTGGTGAACGGCCTGGCTTCACCGGAGCGCAATATCGGCTCCATCGAGCTGCCCTATACAGATCCTGTTTTCTATCTGTTCTGAAGCAGAACAAGACCTCAAAGTCGGTACTTGCCAAAGGCTTTCACAACCCCCATTCATCAGCTTGGTGAGGAGTGAACTCTGTGTGCGTTCTTATTCAGCCAGTGCCGGTTAAAAAATATCAGTAGCTGCTCAGACGGTCCTCCATGACATTACACTCTTCATTCAGTGTGACATGCCAGGGACAATCTGAAAGCGCTTTAAAATAACCCACTTCGTAGAGCCTCTGCATGTAGACCGGATCGAAAAAATCATTCAGCGGTTCGTCGAAGTCAGCGGGTACATTGGTGATATGAATATCGAAGCCGTCCCGTTCAGCCAGACTGGAGATATTCAACAGATTACCACGCCCTTGGTATTTGATCAGCGTACTGATCGAACGACTGGTGATATCACCGACACCCAACCCGACAGGAGCATATTCCGGATCTATCTTGGTATTTCGAATCAACCAGAATGACTTTTGGGGATGCAGATCAAGCTGTTTCTCTATCTCCCTCACCTGCAGTCCTCGGGGATAGACAAAGATCTGGGAAGTGACACCGCCATCAACATGTACTTCCTGAAACTGTTCCCCATCAATCTCAACATCCAGAACAACCGGTGGAAACACACCGGGTATCGAAGCTGAGGCGAGCATGATTTTCTGAATCAACTGTTTTGCACCGGGACGACCGCTTGCGGCAATCCTGCCGATCTCCCAGACAACGGGTCGCTGGGCGTCGATATTGGTGGTGGCGATCTGCAGAATCCGCCCTTTTCGACTCTCTCTGGCAATAGCCTCCACCATATCATCATCAACTTCCTGACTGATGATTTTTTGCAGCGGTTTTGTGTCGCCTAACGCCGATCCGCCAAACAGTGCGCTGAAAGGAGTAAGAATGAAGATATCCTGTTTGGAGGATTGGGTGAAGAGCCGCTTGATCGCATCATCGTAGGCTGAGCCTAAAAAGGCAAAAGGAGCGATCAAGGCGCCGGTGGAAATACCGGTGACCATGAAGAATTCAGGACGCCCTCCCCGATCACTCCAACCTTTGAGGAATCCTGCACCATAGGCTCCATCTTCTGCACCGCCGGACAGGGCCAGCAGATCGAACCGCTGTTTCCACTCTGGATTGCTCTCAATGCTGATACGCAGATTTTCGATCGCTTCATCAAGATAGGGGGCCGGTTTATCCCCCCAGAATCTTATATTTTTGTAACCTGAAACCTGGACACTCTCATAATGATGTTCCGCCGGAGCGGGAAACTGTCGCTGCACGGAGCTGCACCCGGAGATCAACAGCAAAATCAGCGCAAACCATGGCACTTTGCTGAATACAAACTGATAGTTAGGTTTTCTCACGGCTCTTTAACACTCATTCGATGATTGTATACAAGACATACTAATGGCTTTCAATAAATAAAGAACCTCTGAATTTTCACGCGACACCATTCCAGCCCAAGCCCACTGGGGTGCGGAATAATCTCATTGGGGCGCTGTATTCTGATTGATCACTTTATTGCAGTTTCAAACCATCTACGAATGGAACCACTATTAAGAGCGCATCCCAGCCTAGTCGCCCTGAAACTATATGCAATAATTCGCGTTGAATTACGGACTGATTTTTTTATCTGTTCGGATGAAAGGAATCAGAAAGACCCGAAAAGAAAAAGCGGATAACATCCCTGTTATCCGCTTATCTGTGTCAGAACCACCCATCAGGTCCTGCCAGGTGTAGTCGATTATCTGGATTTTTTCACCAGATCGATCCACACCAGACGATGATCGGAGCCGGGAAAGGGCCAGTCGCCGACCAGATCGAACAAGGGATCCGATGCGGCGGGCCAGAACACGCCGGCACCCAGCATCTTCAGGTTATGTGAAGGCAGAACATAGTCGACCCGCAGGTTGCCAGGCGAACCGTCGGTAAAATCGGCGGTATCGAAATCCGCACCGCCGATATGGCTCAGATTGGCGCCTGCCTGTCTGATCAGGGCATCCGCCCCACCAGCACTGACCGGTGTAATGGCTGTATTGACCAATGGATTGGCCAGCAACTTTGCGGTTGGGTTGGCAGTGTTGTCCCCATCGTGCGGATCGGCATTCAGGTCACCCATGATGACAAACCGCACGTTGGCCGGCAGCCCTCCAGCCACCCCCTCATCGTCATAGATATATTCCGCACCGGAGATGTAATCGCTCCAGAAACGGATCTCATCATGGTTGCGGCGACCGTTTCTGTCTTCCGGACCATCGAATACCGGAGGCGTCGGATGGCTTGCCAGGACATGGATCAGCTTGCCTTTCACCTTCACCGGAATATCCCAGTGGCTCTTTGATGAGAGTCTCAACACCGATTTCTCATCCTCGCTGTACCACGCTTCAGGCAGCATTGAATCCGGCATGTCTTTCCACAGAAACTTCTGGAACAGACGGACTTTATTGTATTTGATTGGATAACGGGATAGCAGCACCATGCCGTACTGACCTGGAAAGAAACCAAAACCCTGGGCATCACCCGGTCCATCCACACTACCGTCGTTATCCATATCAAAACCTGTGGGAATGCCGGTATTGGACTCGGCCACATAGACATGTTTGTAGCGTATCCGCTTCTGACCATTCTGACGTTTCATCAGATAGTTCTTCCGGAAGAGCTCGATCGCTTCATGCTCGTCATCGAAATCAAACTCGTTCAGCAGCAACACATCCGGCCGTACACGCTGGATGATCTCCGCAATGGTTTTGGCCTGTGGATTTTCAGGTGTGGAGAGATCCGCGATCAGTTCACCTGGATTGGAACGATTCAATGAGGCGTTGAAAGTGGCAAACCGCACACGCTTCTTTTCAGACAATTCCAGCCGCAAAACCGCTGGATCATGATCACTGGCCGCATCATGGAATTCTGTATTCAGATGAACCAGATCGTACTCGGCATGTTGTGCCAGATTGTGTGTCAACAGAATATGGTCGAGTGCCTGGGCATTACCCTGGTAGTTGTAACTGTAACGCTCCTCAACCGGCAGAGTCTCCGTCAGATTGGCCAATAGGGGACTCTCATCCCCTTTCAGTGCACGGATCGGATCCATGAATTCAAATTCATTCAGATCACCCAACACGATCACTCTGGCTTGTGGGTCCTCTTCCTGCAGTGCGGCAACAAAACCATTGACAACTCTTGCCTGGGCCAGCCGTTCATCCTCACTGCCGTTAACCGGAGGCTGTACGAAACCGAACAGTGGTGTACTGCCCCCCTTGGAAGAGAAGTGATTGTTGATCAGATGGATTTCATGATCCGCAGCTTCAAAACGTGTATAGAGCGGTTTACGACTGTTGGCAAAGGCGTCTCCATCGGATAGATCCTGATCCGTCAGCCTGCTGACCGACTCCCTGTCGGCTTCGACAGTTTCCGGATTATAGAGAAAGGCTACCCGAATATTGCCACCGGGCTGTCCCCCATCCTGATTATTTTCAGGTGGATTATCGATGTAATCATAGTTGGGTCCGCCGGCGGTTCGAATCGCGGCCACCAGCAGCCTCAGTGTCTCATCAGCATCCACAATTCCATCATCGGCGGATCCCGAACTGTCCTGTATCTCCTGCAAGCCAATGATATCGGGAGATTGCAGTTGGTTGACAATCTGCTCGGCCAGACGATCAAAACGGCCATCGGCCAGATCCTGATCACCATCTTCATCATTCGGGTCAAGATTCAGAACATTGTAGCTTGCCACGGTCAACTGACGTTCACCCTCGGTTACCAGACGGGTCTGCTCAGCCTGCAGATAATTATCCGTACGCAAGAAGTCTTCTGTGGGATAGACCTCGAAATTACCGTATGAATAGCCCACCACCCCGGTAACGTCACCGAGTTGATCACCGCTATTCACATTGACATGGAAATCATGTATTCCGCTGTCAAAATCGATCTGGACTCTTTCAGGATTGAAGTCGTCCGGTTTGATCGTGATACCACCGCGAAGGTTACGACCCGATGCATCCTCACCATTGTTGGCCAAGGTGAAGATCTCACCATACCGGTTGGTTGGTGATACGGCGACCGCATCCTCGATCGTCACCCGCATGGCTTCCAGACTCTCATAGAAGTCGATACCATCATTCTTCGGATCGAAGTTTGCCAGCATATCGTCATCGATAATCTGGTTTGGCGCGATCCGGCCACCACGCCCGATCATCACCGGATCCGGCAGCATATTATTCTGTGATTCGACTGTCACATCAGGGCGATAAAACTGGGTACTGGAGAGATTGCCTGTACCTGCACCACCCGGAAAGTACTCGCTTACCGTGCCGCTTACCTGAACCGCATCACCCACTTGCAGACCATGGCCGCTACCGGTGTAGAGATAGATGGCATCGGAGGTTGAATCATCCCCGTCTCCCAGCACGTCCTGGATAAAGACCGCATTGGAGTCGGTAGCGGTGACCACACCTGTGGTGGTGACGTTCTGTCCTTCATAAGGTGAGCTGTGGCCAGCTCCCTGGATATCATAGATGGCGACAGTGTCGTTGTTATCATTTCCACCGTCACCTGAATCACCACCATCGCCAATCACAGAACCGTTGAGACTCTGACCCAGGTTCAGAGCAGAGACGGTTTGTGTAAGATCAGCCACCCAGATGAAGTCTGTATCCATGACTCCACTGCCCTGCATCTGCATCGACTGGCCAACAGCGGTTGAAGAGGTTTCGGCGACGCCGATATCGATACTGGTGATGCCGGCAGCTGGACCGGAACTGGCAACAAAGCTGCCCTCGTAACTGATGAACTGTACGACTGTACCCGCACTGTCGATCAGTGCCAGACCGTCCGGGGAACCATTCTGGATACCACTGTGGCTGATTACTGTAAAACCATAACCACTGCCCGTGTCATCCGTTAGCACACCGGACAGATCGATGTTTGCATAAGGACTGCGTACTGAAGCTGAACCGTTATAGAGCACCAGTTGCCAACCGCTCAGATCTGTACCTGTTGGACCTGTGATCTCTACAAACTCGTCGGTATCACTACCGGTATTATCATAGTGGATCTCGTTTATAAAGACGGTTGTATCGGCAAAAACCGGTTGGCATGAGGCCGCAAATAGAGCCGCCGCCAGGCGCTTATCGTTTAACATCTGTTTATATCCTTACATTGATAGGGTCAGCTCATCTCAAACTGGCTCACAACCCTATACTTGTTCCATTTCGTGGATTTGAGCATTTGATGACGCTTTTTTTATCTTTTTTCTACAGATCGATATGCGCGTTTTATGACAACCAATTTCTTATCACCGGATTTCACTAATAACCCGGTGATTGAGTATGTGGTGGTATTGATATGCTCAACTGAAGCTTGGATTCTGGACAAAAAAAAGGTGGCCATTAGCCACCTCAGACGTACTCAATCCCTTGCTTGTTTTGCACCGGTCTCCCTACCGGTTTCAGTTATTTTTCTTTACTGTCTATGGATCCATGTCTCTCTACTTCGATTCTCCGGCATGTCGACTGATTGCCCAGGTAGCATCCCCATCCTCTGCAGTAGAGTGTTGCACATTGACATAGAGTACACTGGGATCATGAGGATTGAAATAGATACCCGAACCCTCTGCTTGTGGATCACTCAAAGAGGCAAACAGTGAGACTTTGCGCGAAGCACCAAACTCGTTGGTATGCTGGCTGGCGATCCAGATATCCGACGGCGAGTTATCTTCAATCATCAGCAGATCACCTGTTGGCGCTTCAGCCAGATTGTCGACACTGTCAAAGCCTGTCTGATGTCCCTCATCCCCAGGGTAGCCGATTTCCACCGGGACATTGATTCCGGGTTTCACAAAGTTACTCACTTGCATTGACTTCAGATCGATTGCAATCACACGCCCTTCGTATAACTCTTCTGTATAAACCAGTTGACCAGAAGTCGGCACAGCCGCCGTATCCCGAGGCCCTTCCGTAATAGCCACATAGAGGGTATTGCCAATCACCTCCAGATCTTCCGGTCGTTGATAACTTTGACCGCCAGCCTGACTGGCGGAAATCCGCGCCGATTGAGGATCGATTGGCCCAACCCACTCGCCCTGACCGACACCATCCGCACCCGTAACCTTCAGGCTATAAAGCTTTCCGGATGAGAGATCCCCTGCCACATCGGGGACAAACTTATAGATACCGCCACCACAGGGCACTACCCCTCGACACCCGGAGGTACGACCACGGTATTCATCAACCAGATAGAGGTTGCCTGCCCTGTCAAGCTCTATTCCTTCGTGTGCGAGCCGCCCCACTGCCGGTCTGTCGATCACATCCCGGGCCGTTACCAGATCTTCGTCGAGAAGTATCTCAAACAGTCTTCCACCTTCAATCTCTTCAGCAAACAGCAGGGTTCCCCACGGCGTCCAGCGAATACCGTCGAGTGAGTTATAGCTGGAATCCTGCACCAGCAGAGTCGCCTCTCCGGTTTTTAAATCGACCACACTGACAGATCCACCTTCAGGCAAACTCTCCGGCAGTTGTACTTCGTGGGTACGATACAGGAAACGGCCTTGCCTGGGCCCGGTCTCATTGACTGTGTTCATGTCATGCCAGTCGTTTCGACCCTTGTCATAGATATTCAGTTGTCGCTCGCCAGCCACAATCCATTGTGTGTAGCCCCGAGGCAACTTCCAGGGTGAAGCGGGGTTCCAATCAGTCCATCTGGCCGATTCATCAAGTGGTTTGAAGTTATAGCTCTTCAATCCCTCAGCCGTCACGCTCCCTCCAGCCAGGGCAATCAGAACTGTCATTAACACTACCGACAAGGGTCTGAACATCTATGCTTTTTCCTCGCTTGCTGGCGTTGTCACCGTCAATCCCTGACTGATCGAATCTTTGCTATTCAGGGCCCGATTCGCTGCATGAATTGTGAAATAAAAACAACTCATCAGGGCGAACTTTTTATGGTAACCATGTGTGATTCACCTATATGAATCAGATTCTAACATGGTAGCGATTACACCGGCACCTTAGCGCGTTTTTGTCTGCCTGAAATATATTAACCATACAATTGCAATCATCCTGAAAGGCTTCAGCTCTACACTCACCGACTGATGTTTGACTAGTGTTGGAAAGCTATAAGCCTATGACAGAAAAATGGCAAAGCCAAACCAAACCACATCGCCGAACATCGACTTGTGAGCATCCTGATATAACAGAACCAATCTATTCCGGAGATAAGCCAGTGAACTCAACACTTACCAAAATCGCTACCAGCTTTGCAGCTCTATTGATCTCCTGCTCAGCGATAGCAGGTGATGATCGTGATGACAAATCCGAACGAGAGAGTAGCGACAGTTTTGCTTTCGCCATGATCGGTGACGTTCCCTATGGCGTAGCACCCTATAGTGACTATCCTGCGTTCGACAATCTGGTCAACAAGGTCAACCGCCAGAAAAAGCTGAAGTGGGTTATCCATACCGGTGATATCAAAAGCGGTGGAACTGAGTGTTCCGATGATCTGTTCTACGATCGGCTGGACCGCTACAACGCATTCAAAAAGCCTTTCATCTACACCCCTGGTGACAATGAGTGGACCGACTGTCATCGGGTCAACGCCGGTGAATACCAGCCGCTTGAAAGACTCGCAAAACTGAGAGAGGTATTCTTCTCCAATCCCGGCAAAACCATCGGTGACAAGACCATGTCTGTCGAGACCCAGGCTTGGACCTCAGGCTACGAGGAGTTTCCGGAAAATGTACGCTGGAGTAAAAATGGTGTGATCTTCGCAGCCCTTCATGTAGTTGGCAGCAACAATGGTCTGAAAGCCTTTGATCCTGCCTCCTCAGCAGTCCGCGGTGATGAGGATGATGCTGAAGCCTATCGTCGGATCGACGCGGCGGTACATTGGATCAATGACAGCTTCGACAAGGCGATTGAAGAGGATGCTCCCGGACTACTGTTCATGATGCAGGCCAATCCCATTCTGGAAGTCGGTTATGCCCTGCCACAAGGGGATGCCCTTACTGCAGCCAGAGAAGGTTTCAATGAGATCCTCACCACCCTGGAACAACGTACACTGGAGTATGCCAAGCCGGTTGTTCTGGCACACGGTGACTCCCACTACTTCCGGGTGGACAAACCGGGACTGGTTGAAAATGGCTTTATCGGTAATTTCACCCGGGTGGAGAACTTTGGCTCAAGCCGGGTTCACTGGGTCAAAATCAGTGTAAACCCGAAATCGAAACAGGTCTTCAAGTTTCAGCCCATGATCATTGAAGAGAATCTATAAACTGATCGGCTGATCGCATGTTTCAGGGTATGGATCCATGCATCCATAGCCTGAACTGAGACAGATCAGGATTGCTTTTTCCGACCGATTTTGCGGTTGCCCAACCAGCTGATCAGAATATCCTCGGAAAACCTGAACAGCAGAAAAAACAGCATCGATACAATACCGGTGAGGATTAATTCAAAGGTCTGCCATAAAGCACCCTCACGTAGCGCAACCAGGCCGTAAGTTACGATGAAATCCCAATTCGCTGCAAGCAGTCGAAAGATGTTGATGGTCAAAAAGCCGAAGGCCAAAGCAGAGACAATTAACAGCAGGAAAGTCAGAATCGGCCGTTTCAGTAAATAGTCATGGATCGTCATGGTCTGCTCCATCAATCGTATTTCTTTTGTTTTTTTAATCCGCACCTGAGTCAGTTACCCTCCTCATCAGGCAATCTCTGACTTGGACTTTTGCCGGAATACCGGTTTGATCGGGAATAACCCTGAATTCCGTTTAAACTTCCGATATCCCTGCTACAGCTGCGCTGAATTCAAGACCAGCATTTTCTCGATCTGCATGTCACGGATTGTATGGGGTATGCCGCCTACCCCCAGTCCGGACTGACGCAATCCTGCAAAGGGCATACCGTCCACCCGAAAAGCTGTGTGATCATTGACCATTACCGCCGAGGCATCGATATTACGATAGACCATCATTGCTTTGTCGATATCCCGGGTGAAGACTGCTGCCTGGAAGGCATAGGGCAAACTATTGGCCTGCTGCAGGGCACTCTCCAGTGAGTCGCTTTGGAAGACACAGACCACCGGTCCGAAGATCTCCTGTTGAGAGACTTTAGAGCGATGGGATGGGTTATAGATCACGGTTGGGCTGTAACAGTTGTTATCCAGCCTGCCTCCATCATTCAACCGCCGACCACCCTCAGCAACCGCCTCATCCACCCAACTTGCAACCCGCGCCATTTCAGCCGGTCTGATCAGTGGTCCAACCTCGGTCTCCAATGAAGCAGGATCGCCAACCTTCAATCCATCTGCAAGTTGCGCCAGTCGCTGACTGAACTCCTCAGCGATACCCGCCTCTGCAAAGACCCGCTGCACAGAGACGCAAACCTGCCCGGCATGGTAAAAACCGGCTTTCAGTACCGATGCGAGGGCTTTGTCAATGTCCGCATCCTCAGCCAGAATCAGTGGTGCCACCCCACCATGTTCGAGGGCGCACCGGGTACCCGGGGCAAGCTTGGAACGTAACATCCAACCCACCTTTGCACTGCCGATGAAACTGAAAAAACCGACCCGTTGATCGGTCACCAGCCGCTCCGCAAGTTGCAGGCTTTCAGGCAGTACAAATTGAGCCCAGGGCTTGGGCAATCCCGCTTCGTGCAGCATATCGACAAACGACTTGCATGAGATCGGCGTGTCCTCGGCCGGTTTTACAATAACCGGACATCCTGCCGCCACCGCCGCTGCCACCTGATGCACAATCAGGTTCAACGGATGATTGAAGGCACTCACTGCTACGACCACGCCAATCGGTTCCTTTTGGGTAAAGGCCACTCTCTGGGCACCGGCCTGGGTACCATTGATCGGCACAACCTCCCCGGCTTCAGTACGAATGGTTTCAATTGCCAACTTGATGCCGTCAGCCGCCCGTTTCGCTTCCACAATCGAGTCGACCAATGGCTTACCCCCTTCCCGGGCGGCCTGCAGGGCCAGTGCATCGCAGCGCTCGGTCATCAACTGGGTAAGTCGCTCCAGTATCGCTACCCGCTCGTGCAGGGGTATCCAGGCCTGACGATTCCGATAACAGTCATAGGCCGTCTCCAGCGCCTGCTCAATCGCTCTGCTATCACTAAAAGGTATCTCTTCAAGCAGAGAGCCATCATAAGGGGAAGTCACCTTAAGGCTGGTGGTCATATATTTTTTCCTCAACTGGACAATGGACAGGGCTGGGTGATTTCACCAAGTCTTCGGGTCAGCTTCATATTCTCCCGGTAGTCGACCGGTGCAACAATCAAACTTGGACCGGTTTTTGAAAAAGCCGCTTCCAGGGTATCGGCAAACGCTTTGCTATCGGTCACCCGATATCCATGCCAGCCAAAGGATTCCGCCAGCTGCAGCCAATCCGGATTATTGAACGCCAGATCGGTATGGCGCCCGAACTGACTCTCCTGCTTCCAGGCGATCAGTCCATAGGCGTGATCCTCCCAGACCAACATCACCAGATTGCAGTTGAGTCGCTTGGCCGTCTCCATCTCCTGAATATTCATCATGAATCCGCCATCGCCGGAAATTCCGACGATGCGTCTCTCCGGGGCGACCAGACTGGCGGCTATGGCGCCGGGCAAGGCGGCCCCCATGGAACAGAAACCATTGGGTATCAGGCAAGTGTTGGGTTGATGGCAATGGTAGTGTCGGGCAATCCACATCTTATGGGCGCCCACATCGGACAACAGAATATCGTCCGGGCCCAGTACCTTTCGAACATCCCACAACATCTTCTGCGGACGCAGCGTCCCCTCTGTTTCATCATCCGCATGCATTGCCAACTCTTCCTGCATCAGCCGCCGCAGTTCCTGTTGTCTTGTGAGATCGAGACTGGGTACTCCCCGCTGTTCCAATCGTTCATTGATCATCCACAGGGTATGGGCCAGGTCACCCACCAACTCGACCTGGGGATGATAGTATTCATCCACTTCCGCAGGCAGAAAATCAGCGTGAATGATCGGCTTGTTTTTATGTGGATTCCACAATCTGGGATGGTATTCCACCATGTCAAAACCCAGTGTCACCACCAGATCGGCCTCATCAATGGCAAAGGTGGGATAGTCTTTGCTACCGAGCCCGATGGTATAGAGACAGTAGTCCGCATCAAAATCCACAGCGCCTTTGGCCATGAACGTTGTGAGTACACCGATACCGGTCTTCTCACAAAAAATTCTCAACTGTTTGGCAGCGCGGCGACGAATCGCACCGTTACCGGCGATGATCACCGGTCGTTTGGCATTTTTGAGTAAATCGAATGCCCGGTCGACAATCTTATCGTCAGCGACAGAGCGTCTGAATCGACGCGGCTCCAATGGCTCCGAATCGACTTCATGTTTGGCGATGTCTTCCGGTAACTCAATCAGCACCGCACCGGGTTTTTCCGTACGCGCAATACGCACCGCTTTGCGTACCACTTCCGGAATGGTAACCGCATTGTAGATACTGGTGGCCCACTTGGTGACCGGATTGAACATATCCACCACATCCATAATTTGATGAGACTCTTTATGTAAACGTTCAGTGGATCCCTGCCCGGTAAGCACCAGCATCGGTGCACGGTCCATGTTGGCATCGGCAACACCGGTGATCAGGTTGGTCGCACCCGGGCCAAGTGTCCCCAGGCAGACGGCGGGATTGCCGGTCAAACGACCATAGATCTCAGCCATGAATGCCGCACCCTGTTCATGACGGGTCAGAATGAATTTGATCTTTTCAGATTTTTCCAGAGAGAGCATGAAGTCGGCGTTCTCCTCTCCAGGCACACCGAAGATATACTCGATACCCTCTTCCTCCAGACATTTTACGATAAGGTCAGATGCTTTCATGAGTTTTGCCACACTTTGTTTGTTGTTATAACCATATTAGTACCAATACCCATAGACGGCAGTAATCACTTTCAACAGTAGTATGAGCAAGTTGCTCACCAACTGATTTACATTACGGAGAGTTAAGCGGTCGACCCTGAGAGCCATCTGCTATAGATCTCGCATGTACCATGCCAACTGCATTTGTCTGTACATGACTCATAGGCAAATTCAATTCATATCTATTGCTGACGACTGCCGTCTACTCAAACCCTATACTCAATTAATCACCGTACGGATTCACTCATTGGCAATTTCCACATTCCGTTGTATGTTATTGCTCACCAATCAGAACCGGAACATACACTACTTTGGGGTAGTGGAAGTGTTCAGATCAAAGTACGTGAAGTGAAACAAGACTCTGCCAAATAGACGGCCGGCAATGCTGACTGGCGCTTTTTCAGTCGAGCCCTGTAAGGCGGCAACGGGTTCTTATTCACAACTCCGTACAGTTTCATCACAGAGTCACAATAAGATCAACAATCAAAAGATAACAATTCAGTAACATCGTTGAACAAAGAAAGGTCATGATGACTCGAACTGGCGGATTGTAAGGCGAGACATTATCCGCAATGGCACGGGTATTGCTGCCAGCCAAATATAACAACAATTATTTTTACATTAATATATACCAATCAAAGGATACTCAGATGGCATGTCGTGTAGGCAAACTTATCTCAGAGCCAGTCTCATCACTGGACCGTGATACAGACATATTGACCGCTTCCCGCTTCATGGCGGATAACAACCTCGGCTCGCTGGTGGTGATGGATAAACAGCAGATCTCCGGTCTGTTTACCGAGCGGGACCTGCTGGTGCGCGTTATTGGTGCAGACCAGGATCCGTCCGCACTAAAATTGAGCGATGTCTGTACAAAAAACCTGGTATCCGTCCACTACGACAGCTCCTGCGCCAATGCCATCAAACTGATGCGCAGCAACAAATGCCGGCGCCTGCTGATCTATAAAAACGATGAATTGCAGGGTCTGGTGAATATCTCCGATGTGGCCCATGCCCTCGCGGACCACAGTTCCGGTAAAAACATGCTGGTGAATTTTGTTGGCGGCATCACCCTGATGGTGGTACTGATGGTCATCGGGGTATTGATTTCACACTTCCCCGATATGCTGCAACTGGCCGGCCACACGATGGACTGATCCACGGCTGCGAACCCTCACGCCTGCCAACAATTAGAACCGGGTTATGGCTGACTGACAATTAAATCAAACGTTTGATTTAAATTTTATTCGGAACTATACTTCCTGCTCCATCGAACAGGCCCCGACTCCCATGTCCACCACCCCCGCTGAAAGCCAGAATGACACCCGAACCCGTCTGTTGAATGCGGCACTGCAGGCCTTCGGCAGTCGGGATTATGATGGCGTCAGCACCCGGGAAATCGTGGAGATGGCAGACGCCAACATCTCCGCCATCTCCTACCATTTCGAGCACAAGCAGGGCCTCTACCACGCCACTGTCGCCTACCTTTCCGAGATTCTCAAAGCCGGCATTGCAGAGCAGCTGGATTCGCTGGAGCCCTGGCTGAAGCAGGCTTCAGCGGAAGATTGTGGAGAAAAGGCCTGTCAGTTTTTAGCCCATTTTTTCGAGCATATTCTGCTGGGTGAGGTCGGCAAACATGCACCGGGGATAATCTTCCGCGAGCAGAACCGGCCAACCGAAGCGTATCAGATTCTGTTTGAAAATCTGCTCGGCCCGATGCACAAATCCCTGGCTCAACTGGTCGCCAAATACCGTGGGCAATCTGCACAGGATCCCCAGGTTCTGTTTATGGTCCACAGCCTGCTGGGTCAGACTGTGATCTTCAGAATTGCCCAGACCACCCTGCTGAAAATTCTTAAACGGAAACGATACAGCCGGGAAAACATCAACGCCATCAAACGCCAGCTTGGAGCTCAGTGCCGTGCCATTCTCGACACTCAGCCGATCACCAACCATAGTAATCATTAACCGTCCCACAGATAGAGAGAGTCACTGAACACCATGACTGATCATAAATCAATTTGGCGCAAACTCCTGGTCATCCCCCCGATTCTGCTTGGGATCGGTGTATTGATGGTGATGGTTGGCAACAAGCAGCCACCCGTGACCAGCGAGGCTGGTGAACCGACAAAGCGGGTACGGGTTGTTGAGGCTCCGCAGTTGGCATTGACCCCGGTCGCCGAAGGCTACGGCACCATTCAGCCAGCCAGAGTCTGGTCGGGCGTGGCTCAGGTCTCCGGTCGTATCGTGGAACTCCACCCGAGGTTGAGGAACGGTGAGATCATCACCAAGGAGACCTTGCTGCTGAAGATCGATCCGGTGGATTATGAACTCAATCTGGCTCAGGTCTCCGCAGAGCTGGCTGAACTGAAGATTGAAGAGAACAACGCCAAAGCCTCACTTTCAATTGAGGAACGCAGTCTGAAGATCGCCCAGCGGGAGCTGCAGCGCATCACCAAACTGACCGCAAAAGGGACCGCCTCACAGAGTGATCTGGATAACGCGGAACGGAATCTCCTGAACAACCGTAACGCAGTCCAGAATGTGAAAAACAACCTGGCCCTGCTGCCCACCAAACTTAAGGTACTCGAAGCGAAAAAGCGCCAGGCGGAACGGGATCTGGAAAACACCAGCGTCTATGCCCCCTTCAATATGCGAGTCGCTGACATGGGAATCGAAATCGACCAGTTTGTCAGCAAGGGCGGTCTGTTGCTAGCGGGTGACGAGGTGGACCGGGTGGAGGTGGTGGCCCGTTTTCCCATGTCGTCCCTACGTCGTCTGTTCATCGGACGGGACGTCTCTGAGTTTGAGATGCTGGGGGGCAGTCTGGCCGAAGCGGTGGCCTTTGAGCCATTGCTGAGGCTCGACCTGGGAACCACCATAGCCGAATGGCAGGCGGAGTTTGTCCGCTTCAGTGACAAGGTCGATCCGGACACCCGCACCATGGGTGTCGTGGTGGCGGTGGATCGACCCTTCGAAAAAGTCATACCGGGACAACGCCCGCCCCTATCCAAGGGGATGTTCGTGCAGGTACTGCTGAAAGGCAAAACCCAGGCAGACCGTATCATCCTGCCCCGCTCCACCATCAGGAACGGTGTCGTCTATCTGGCGGACGAGAACAATCGGTTACAGCGCCAACCGGTGGAGATTCTCTACAACCAGGGTGATATCAGTGTCATCGAGAACGGCATCCAGCCCGGTCAAAGGGTTGTCATTTCCGACCTGGTACCGGCTGTCAGCGGCATGCTGCTGCAAACGGTTCCGGATCAGCAGATGGAAGCGCTGCTGCAGGAACGCGCCCGGGGTCAGCTATGATCAGTTGGTTCGCCCGTCATCCCAATGCCGCCAATCTGTTGATGGCCGCGATCATGCTGCTGGGCCTGACCGCGCTGCCCGGCCTGCAGCGTGAAACCCTGCCAGAAATCGAGAATGATGAGGTTGAGGTCAGAGTCATCTACAAAGGCGCCACTGCCGAAGATGTGGAAGATGCCATCTGTCGCCGCCTGGAAGATGCGCTGGAAGGCATAAGCGATCTCGACGAGATGGGTTGCGAGGCCAGTGAAGGGGTTGGCGTGGCAACCGCAAGCATGGTCGAAGGGGCGGAGATGGCGCGCTTTCTCGACGATGTGAAGGCGGAGATCGACGCCGTCGATGACCTGCCCGAACAGACAGAGCCACCGATCATCAAAGAGCTGGGACGAACCGAACCGGTGATCTCGGTGGCGGTTACCGGCCCCCGGGATCCGGTTGCCCTGAAAGCCTACGCGGAAAATCTGAAATCGCAGCTGTTGACCCAGGCCGATCTGGCGGAGGTCACCATATCCGGTTTCTCCGACCACCATATCCGCATCGAGATTGCCGATTGGCGTCTGCGCCAGTTCGGTCTCTCCGCTCAGGACATCGCCAATGCGGTACGCCGGCACAGCATCAGCACCCCGGCGGGCAGACTGGAGAGTGATCAGGAGGATATCCTGATCCGCTTCGATGATCAGCGGAAACATGCGGATGAGTTCTTCGACCTGCCGGTGATCGCCAGCTCAACCGGCGCTACCATTCGACTGGGCGACATTGCCAGGATCACTGACCGGTTCGATCGTGATGAAGACAAAATTCTCTTCAATGGGGAACGGGCCGCTGTACTGAATATTGCCAAGACCCGCTCTCAGGATATTCTCGAGGTTCTCTCAACTGTGGAGACATTCGTTGAGCAGGAGAGCCTTCAGGCGCCTCAGGGGATCGTTCTGACCCTGACCCAGGATCGGGCCTCGGTGGTACAGGATCGTCTGAACATGCTGGTGAAAAACGGCATCCAGGGATTGATCATGGTATTCCTGGTGCTGTGGCTGTTTTTCAGTCTGCGCTACAGTTTCTGGGTCACTATGGGGTTACCGGTCTCTTTTCTTGGCGCGCTGTTTGTACTGCCGCTGTTTGCTGTCACCATCAATATGATCTCCATGGTCGGATTGCTGATCGGTATCGGTCTGCTGATGGACGATGCCATCGTGATCGCAGAAAACATCGCCTCACGCATGAGCAAAGGGGACAAACCCTTGCATGCCGCCATCACCGGTGTGAAACAGGTACTTCCCGGCATCGCATCCTCATTTGCCACCACCCTGATGGTATTCGGATCGCTGGCGTTTATTTCCGGAGATATCGGCCAGATACTGCGGATCATGCCGATTGTGCTGATCATTGTAATCAGCGTCAGTCTGCTGGAAGCCTTTCTCATACTGCCGCACCATTTGAGCCACTCGCTGGCTCACATGAAAAGTAAAAAGCTCTCCCGCTTCAGACAGGGATTCGAAACCCGTTTCAGCAGCTTCCGGGACAACTGGTTCGGCCCCCTCGTCGACCGGGCCGTGGACTACCGTTACCTGACCCTGGGCATCGTCTTCATGATGCTGATTCTCTCCATCGCCGTGCCCGCCGGTGGCGCCTTGAAGTTTGTCGGCTTTCCAGACCTGGATGGGGATGTGCTCGAAGCGCGCATTCTTTTGCCCCAGGGCACCCCCCTGTCGAGAACCGAGGAAGTGGTTGAAAAACTCACCCAGGCCCTGCAAAGGACCAACCAGGCCTTCATACCCAGCCAGCCCGACAGTCTGCCGCTGGTCAGCAATGTCACCGTCATCTATGGACAGAATCCGGATGCCTACGAGTCGGGTCCACATGTAGCCCGTGTTGTCGCCGATCTGCTCAGCGCAGAGGTCAGGGATGCCCGACTCGATGATGTGGTCAACAAGTGGCGCGAAGAGACAGGCCAACTCACCGATGTGATCAGTATCAAATACACGGAACCTGCATTCGGCCCTGGCGGACGCCCGATTGATCTGAGGTTGATGGGATATGATCTGGAGCGATTGAAAAGAGCCTCGAACGAACTTCAGGCCTGGCTCAACGGTTACCAGGGTGTGAATGACCTGAGCGATGACCTTCGCCCGGGAAAACGGGAGTTCAGACTGCATCTCAAACCGGGTGCCGGTGTCCTCGGGCTGGATGCCCAGCAGGTCTCCGAACAGGTCAGAACCGCCTACCAGGGTATGAAGATCGATGAATTTCAGATCGGCCCGGAGAGTTATGAAGTCAATCTGAGGTTGATCGCCAGTGACCGGGTCGATGCGGAGGATCTCTACAACCTGAGCATCGCCGGCAGTGAAGGCAGACTGATCCCCCTCTCGGCCGTTGCAGAGATTGAAGAGGTACGTGGATGGGCGAGAATCAACCGGGTGGACAGACAGCGGACGGTCACTATACAGGGGGATGTGGATCGCACCCAGGCCAATGCCCAGGAGCTGTTGGCGCTGGCACAGACCGAGTTCATTCCGGGACTGCTCGAACGCTATCCGGATATCCATTTCGATATTCAGGGCGAGAGTAAGGAGTCAGCCAAAACCGGCCAGTCCATCGGCCGCAATGTGTTGCTGGGTCTGATTGGAGTCTACATGTTGCTGGCGTTGCAGTTCAAAGGCTATATGGCGCCACTGACGGTGATGCTGGTGATCCCCGCCGCCTTGATCGGGGTGATGTTCGGCCACCTCGCCCTGGGTCTCGATCTGACCATGCCCAGCATGGTTGGTATGGCTTCCCTGTTCGGTGTTGTGGTCAACGACTCAATCCTGCTGGTGGTCTTCATCCGCCAGGCATCCGCCAGGGGAACCGCCGTTATGAAGGCGGCCAAAGATGCCGCCAGAGCACGTTTCCGGCCGATTCTGCTGACCTCGATCAGTACCATCGCCGGACTGACACCCCTGTTGCTGGAGAAGAGTCTGCAGGCACAGATTCTGATCCCGTTGGCCGCGAGCATCGCCTTCGGCTTGACTGCTGCCACCCTGGTAGCCCTGTTCCTGGTTCCGGCTGTCTACTGCATTCTCGATGATTTCGATCTACTGGGACAAGCAGATGATGAATCTGAAGAGCTGCCAATTGAACTAAACGAAACCGATGCAAACCTCGAAAACGAAAGATCCGTTTGACCTGCAAGCTGATGGCCAGGCACCGGATCAATCGTTGCGACTCATACTGGGACAGTTATGTATGCAACAATAACCTATCGACCATCAGCGCTAGGCGTTACTCAAACTCTACACCGATGGTATTGTTCCCGGTACTGGTAAACAGCGCCTTGTTAAAGGTTCTCGCATCGAGCCGATCAAAATCCTTGTACTCTTTTCTGTAAGTATTCGCCCCAGGTGTATAGAGGTAGCTGAAGGAGCTATCGTTGGCGAACACGGTCCAGTCCATATAGTTATGGATATCGACTCCCGCCTTCTGTCCCGCCCGTTCATGCTTCTCGATGTTGTCAAAAAACTTTTGCATATCCCGGGCGACTTTATAGCGATGTCTTCTCGAATCTCCCACCACCGGTCTGAAAGCATCAAAATCGAAAAAGATGACCCGGTATCCGGTAACGGAACTGTTGTCTTTTACGATATCGAGATTCTCAAGCTTGTGGTCAGTCCAGACAATACCATTCTGGTTGAGTTCTCTGATCACCATGTTGATGGTCAGCTCCTCTTTGAGCGATAGATATCGACCACGTTCTGCAATCCGGTCTGCCGCATTGGTCACTGTCACAGGCGATCCATCCTTGTTGACGAATGGTGCACCGTTACTGTGATAGATGGGGGAGGATATGTTTTCATCCCGCGTCAAGGCAAAGCGATGGGTGATCCCAAACTTATCGGTTTTTTTCCAGATCTTGACCTTACCCTCCTGTTTGGCAATACGAAACGGACTCTTGGGTTTGAGTTTTTTCAGGTCCTTCAATATTTGTCGGCCGACGGCTTGATCGGTAATTGTCCGCTCTTTCGAGGGTCTGAGGTTTCCGTTGTTATCGGTTATTCTGACAAATTTGTTGACCAGCTCTTTTGGCCTCGATTTACTCAGATAGACAACTGAATTGGCACCCCCACCAAGCCTCTTGCCGAGCTCCCCTAGCTGGTCACCGGATATCAGCATAGGTTCGGCCACCGGTTGGCCAAAGTCATCGCGCAGGGTTTTTCCATCCGGACCCTTGAGATTGACCCATTCAACGCGTCCGGCATATTCAACATCGGCCTTACGTGAACCGTTAAAGAATTCAGTTATGGTTCCATTGTAGACTCGTTTGGCATTTGGCAAAGCATTCAATGGTGGTTGAGTTTTTGCTATGGCGCCAGTGTTTTGCTTGGCTTTATTGTAACCCTGCGCTTTGCCGCCCGTAGCTGGCACAGGCTGCTTACCCGCATTACCAGGAGCGCCAGCCACCGGCGGTTTTGGGTTTGGGTTTGGCTGTGGTTGCTGGACCTGCTGAACCGGTTTGGCATTGTTATAGCCTTTTGCCTTCTCAGCATTCGCTGGAAATGGCTTGTTGGGATCGACGCCGGGCGGTATGCCGAAGGGAAATCTTGGATCTGGCTTTGCCTGTTGGGCGTTGTTGTAGCCTTTCGCTTTACCATCGTTTGCAGGAAAGGGTTTATTGGGATCGACTCCGGGTGGGATGCCAAAAGGAAACCTGGGATCCGGTTTGGCCTGATTACCCTGTTGTGGATCATCCCCCCAAACACTCTTCGGATTGCCCCCCCAGCCTGGTCTCTGATCGACCGGCGGAGCATCCGCTTTTACCGCCCCATCATCAGCATCGGGTTGTGACACCACCGGTGGTGGACCGATCTTCCGTGTCGGCTTTGCCGGAATGGGAACAGCAGGCTCCCCATTGAAGTCACCCGTATCACTATTGTCATCTGCACTGTCGGCATTGTTGTTGTTATTGTTGCCAAAGTTACCGCGGTTGTCGTTATCGTTGTCTCGACGACGATTGTTTTTGACAGATTGGGGGACACCACTGCCGCTATTGGCGATCAATACCTTTTTAAACAGGGAATATTGATCTACTGATGGCTCGCTTTGCTCAGCCTGATCCAACAGGCCTGATGCGTCAGCCAAATCAATCTTCAGATAGCGATGATCCGCTGACAGCTTTGCCGCAACAGTCGTCGACAAAAGAGAGAGAAGGAGTAATGATAGCACTCTCGTAGCTTTAAGCATCGATGGTCACTCCTGATTTTCGCCTACAGAGAGGACTTCATAAACGGCTTCAGATCATCCACATTGGCATGCATGTAGACCTTGAACGAAGCATTGAAGGTTGAGCCGACCGGCTTCTGTAAGGCCTCTTTGATGATATGCTGATCATTGAAGGATTTGTCCGTATCCCATAAATCGGGGCGCCAGACGTAGGTGAATCCCGCTTTGAAATCCTCCCAATCCTTGTTCTTGGTATTCTTCTTGGATGAGCGGACCACCTTCACTGCATGCAGTTGTACATCGATATTCAGATAGATCGGCACATTCGACCAGAGGCCTTCCCTTGGAAATCGATTTTTGAAGACAGTGACTGTCTCCATGCCGGTAAGCGAGTGTGCAATCAAAGGTATCTTACGCAGACTCAGGGTCTCCGAATCATAAAGATCCACCGGCTTCTCATAGGTACAGGGTTCGGTGGATTTTGGTTTATCCGCCAGCGCACAGCTGTCCCACTCATACTGCAACGAACCGATCATCTGCGGTCCGGGCCCCCGCACACCGGAAACCTCGAACTCCCGGGACTGGAAATTTACATTGGTGCCGCTACTCTCCGACATGTCAGCGCCGATGATCTCTTCTGCCGATACATTGATACCTTTGGAGACATCGGAACTTGAACCAAAGCCGATCTCTTTGTTCTTTACCGAGGGTTTCCACAGCACTTCCCGACCGGCATCGAATCTCAAATTGGCCCGGACATGTCCGACGTAGAAGTTGCCATCCGTTGGAAAATCCTTACTCGGGGTCTGGCCGTGGCGCAGACTGAGGGTGGTCTGCTTGTCTGTCTTTACCGCCACATAGAGATCCCCATCCTTCACCCAGGCGCTGACCTCAGGCTTGATGGCCAGATCCAGATATTGAGTTTTAGCCGGATCCTTTGAGGTGTGAAGGTTAAACGATAGCACCTCAACATTATCACCCTTATTGAACTTATACTTGATGGCCTTCTCTCCATTTTCACCATCATAGACATCACCGACTCCCATCCTGCTGGTCACATGGCTGCGTGTGCGATTCACTTGGGGTATCGCCGCGATTCGGCGCCGCTCCCTTTCTGCCGCCTCCGCCTGGCGTTTCTTCTCTTCGATGGCGGCCTGACGCTTCGCTTCCTGCTCTTCGAGAATACGCACATTTTCCGCCATCTGACTCAGGGCAGGCACCAGACCGAGGATGGTCTGGTATGCCTCGGCACTGTATAAGACAAAGGCATCCCCCGCTTGGTGGGCTTTGATCTCATCGATATATTCGGCTCGATTATAAGGCTGAGAGCTTAAGCCCACTTTGCCGTCACGCACGCCAATCTTCAGGTTGGGTCGCACCACGTTGGCCAGGAAGGTATAGGTCTGGCCCTTGTCGATACGCCACTCACCGGTGGGGGAAGTCATACCTTCAGGGCCCAGTTTGACTGGTGAACCCTGGGTAGCCAGCTCATCGATATAGAGATAGCTGTCGTTCATATAGAGATTGTTGATTCGATAGATACCCTCTTTACCTTCCACCTCCGTGGCCATCCAGCCGGACTTTGTATCAGCGGCAGTGCCTTTCGGCTGTTTGAAAACAGTCAGTGCACCCGATTCCGTGGCGGTGAGAAAGGCTGTATCTGAAGTCAGAATCGCAAACGCTTCATTACTGATGTTGTACCACTCAACCAAGGGTGCACGGATCGGCTCCAACTCTTCGATCGCTGCCTGTTCATCGAACGCCTGTTTGACCGGGATATCGTTCTCGACTTCAGGCCCTTTGACGAATTTCGGTGGCGGCAACTCGGCCGGCAGTACCGAACCCTGTTGCTCAGCGGCAGCAGTGCTTGCCGAAGTGGCTGGGGGTAATCCTGCTGAGACGATCATCTCCGGTGTAAGCAACAATCGCTGCTGCTGTTCCGAGTTGGTCCGATACTGGGTGATAATGGTTTCGCCGCCAGCGCCAAAGAACCAGACGAAACCAGGGGTAACCTGCTGCACCATATCCTGACCATCGGGAATGCTGGTGTGGAATGCATATTGGTCGTTCTGCTGATAGAGCACATCGACCTCATACCCGGTCCTGTTTTCAACCACCAGCTGCAGCGGCTTCTGACTCGACTGGACAACTGCGGGGGGTGGTGTTTGCGCCAAAACAACGGCAGACAGGAGAGCCGAGAGTAAAACGGTCAACCGAAGCAATGACCTTTTCGTAAAACCAGTAGCATAATGACCCACGCCTCTATCCATATGGATTCCCCTACTTATTTGTATTGTTCGTTAAAGAGCTTTTGGCAAACAATCAATCACGATTGCGAAAAGTTATTAATCCGGATTTCAGTTTTTTTGAAATTTATCATCCTTTATCCAAGCACTAATTTACCTTTCCTGATAGGGGAATTATCAACTTATTATTAGAGGGATTTACTGGCAGGTGAAATGATTGATTACTCTGAATGAAACTTGAGAATTGACGCTATGGTTTCAGCACTATGAGATCCCTATCTCTAGAGCTAGATGGGCATCCTGAAGTCGAATCGATACACATACTTCTGTATAGTGCCTGCCATAAAAAAAGCGCCTTGATAGGCGCTTTTTTCAGTCGTAACGGGGTGTATTGAATGAGTCCCGGATCAATCGATCTTAAAACGTCCCACCAGCTGTGAAATCTGGTTGGAGATTGTCTGCATCTCCAAACCCGTTGCTTCGGTCTGTGATGTTGAGCTTTTGTTCTGTAGTGACAACGCCCCGACACTCGCGGTATTCCTTTCGATCTCCAGCGACACCACCTCCTGCTCCTCGGCCGCACTGGCAATCTCAACGTTCATATCCCGGATGTCTGCAACCACCCGGGTAATCTCGTCCAGTGCCGTACCCGCCTGAGCGGCCTGATTGAGTGTCTCCACCGCATCGTCACGACGCCCCTCCATCATACCGGCTGTTTTGCGTGCACCCTCCTGCAGGCGTTCGATAATATCGTTGATTTCACGGGTAGAAGATTGGGTACGGCTGGCCAGGGTTCGGACCTCATCGGCAACCACAGCGAAGCCTCTGCCCATTTCACCGGCGCGTGCTGCTTCGATGGCCGCATTCAAGGCCAGTAGATTGGTCTGCTCGGCAATCCCCTTGATGACAGACACCACAACACCAACCTGGGCGGTCTCCTCCTCAAGCGCTTTCATATCGTTACTCGCCTGCTCAACACCCTGGGATAGCGTTTCGATCGCCTGCAGCGTCTGATCGACTACCTGACTGCCATGTTTTGCCTGATCATCGGCGTTTTCCGCCGCTGTCGCGGCGCCCGCTGCACTCGCTGCGACACTTTTCACGGTCGCTGTCATCTCCGTCATGGCGGTTGCCACCTGTCTCATTGCTTCATCCTGTTGATCAGCTGTGACTTTGGAAGCTTGCGCGACTTCAGCCAGCTCCGCTGAAAAAGAGTTCATCTGTTGGGAGGAGTTTGCGACCTTGCGTACCAGGCTTTGAGTTTCCGAGGCAAACTGATTGAAACCGCTCGCCAACCTCTCCAGCTCAACCCCACCCGCCAACGGCAGACGCTGAGTAAGATCTCCATCTCCGGCGCCGATCAACTCCAGACCATCAGCAACCCGGTTGATACTGCAAATGATGTTACGGCTGACCAGAAAATTCAGCAGCAACCCAATCAACAGCGCCATCACCCCAAGACCGGTACCGGCCATAAAGATATCCGCCACCTCCGTCCTGACGGTTTGCTGGGTAATCGCAGTACGTTCGGTTTCAGCAATAAGCAAAGGTTGCAGACGTTTACGGATATTGCCCCAGCTCTTCTGCACCTTAGCAGTGAACAGCCCTTTTGCCTCATCACGCCTGCCCTCGTCGATATATTTGATGACTGCCAGGGCATTCGGCAGGCATTGCGCCCACAGTTCTGAGATCTCTTTGAGCTTGGCATACCCTGCCGGGTCATCCCTATAGAGTGCGTTGACGGCATGCAGCGCCTGATCGAACTGTTCTCCAGCTTTGGCCGCAACTTTTGCTGGTGGAACCAGACTGGGGACCATCACTTTTTTCGCTGCTGCGATAACGGCCTGGGAGCCCTCAGCCTGCATGGTGCGCAACAGTTCAATGCGTTTTTGATCTTGTTCAATGAAGCTGGTGAAGTGCTGACTGACCTGATCAGTACCGGTGAGCGTGTAGTAGAGTGCAAATATAAAGAGTGCTGACGTGATGCCGGTTACTGCCATCAGTTTTGCCCGAATAGAAAGACCAGTGCCGATCATGGCATACCACCTCCAAGTAAAATAACGATCTCAGACAGGAAACTGTCTATGGCTCTCTAACGGCATGCTGCACCGTATCTTAAGCACGCCATCTTGCTGTAATGATGGAAAAAATCGGAAGAAAAGAGCCAATCATAGAGATTGCAGATCAATGCCCTGGCTATGTTCAAAACATGCCAATGAATCGATTTGCAACAAGAGAGACCGGCATGGATCCGCCTGACGAGCGGTAGAGTTGATTCCCAGAGGATCAGGTTAAAGCGGGATGCTGACCCGGCGACGGCGAGCGAACTCTTGGTCGCCGGGTTCTTCGCAATCAGTAGGAAGTGATCTGTGTAAGATCTAACAGTGTGGTCGTATCGGAATCCAACGAGTGGGTTAAAACCACATTCAGCAGATTATCCAGACCCAGAGTGACATCCATCGCCACCAGACAAGTGATATCAGCCTCTCCATCGGCAAAGGTGGTCATACAATTACGCTGCTGTAACTGGGTAGAGGGTGTGAATTCAGTCGCCGCATCCACGGCGAACCTCAAATTACCCTCTGCTTGCAGACTGAGCTCTACATCATAAAGGGTACTCCCACCCAGGTGGACACAAGGCAGGTGCAGCTTGCCATTCATGAAGTAGGTCGGTCTGCAGGCCGTTGGGATCTGCGACTCCAGAACCGGACCGACACTTAATAAGGCGCTGTCATCCTCATTGGGTATGGCAGTGACCGTGTTGACATTGTAGGTGACCACATCACCATCCCTGTCCATCACCAGGCCGCCCAACCCTCTACCAGTGGAGACCTGAACCGCATTGGTAAAACCGCCTACCTGCTCAGGAATGGAGACAAAGTCGGTGATACTGCTTTTCCAACGACCCCAGGTCCAGACACTGCCATCGGACAGAACAGCAGCACTTTGCCGATAACCGGCTGAGATGTCATAGGCACCGGTTAAACCCTCTACCTGTGTCGCACTATTACTGTTCTCGAAGCTACCATTGCCAAGTTGGCCATAGGCGTTTTTACCCCAGGCCCAGATGGTGCCGTCCGCACGCAGGGCCAGGGCGTGATCATAACCGCCATCGATCTGTACAATATCGGTCAGGCCATCGATCTGGGTCAGTTCATCGACCAACACCGAGTATCCCAGGGTCTCGTCATAGGCACTCACCTGCTCCCAGGTCCAGACCGTACCGTCATTTCGCAAAACGTAGGGGTTGTTGAGGGATACTGCAACCGACACAGCATTATTAACCCCATTGATCTGCCTTGGTTCGTCATCGTTGAAGACACTGTTCAAGGCATATTCCCAAAGCGAACCGTCAGCACCCACTGCCGCCATCGGCCAGGGTCCTGCTGCGACATCCACGATATTGCTGAACCCCCTAATCTGGAACGGCATGTAGTGTGTCATTCGACCAAGAACGTTACCCCAGACCCAGACCGTGCCGTCAGACAGTGCTGCAGCTGTCCATGAGTAGAAGTCATCAGTGGAAATGTCGACGATATCGGCGATATCCAGTGCTTTGACAGGTAATGTACTCATCTCGCCAGTGCTGTCTCCCAGTTCGCCATTGCGATTGTCACCCCAACCCCAGGCTGTACCGTCCGAGGCACGTACCACGAACCCCACTTCATTCCCACCTTCCAACAACGGCTTGGCTGCATGGGCCTGACTGAAGATTGAGATCGACAGAATGACCAGGATCCCGCTTACCACATTTTTCCAAGAGAAGACTTTCACTGAATACCTCTGAGTTTGGCTAATCACAAAAAGACCGCACATCAAACAACGGCCATCACAACTATCGGAAACTTAACATTGTTTATTGAGTTTTACAGTTCTATTACTTTTGCAGACTGTTAAGTTGGTCAAATTAAAGGCAAGAAGGATTAGTCAGATTCATCAGGTTTTGGTTCTTGTTACTTAAAGTTCTAATTTTCTCCCTGATACTGTTCAAGAAATCCTCGTGGATGAGTTCGATCAGAACTTCCAGAAAAGAGCCCGCCTGAGAAATTCCCGACCATTTTGCTCAAGTAAGCAGCGCTTCGATGGGGAGTAAATTCCCAATTCCGCTTTCAATTTTACGGCGATTCCTTTACCCTTGATCCGTTCTAGGAACGGGTTTTCTAGGCAAAAAATGTATAACAACAGCTTACGACGCAGTACGACCGCGCCTTCGCAAAATCAAAAAAAACAATAAAGCGTGGCAATTTAGGGACGTCAGGAAACGACCTGCCCCCCCCTTATCAGGCCCCAGGTGCTGCACATCGTGTCAGATGGTAGGTGTAGGCAGCTAAAAAGTGGGTGAGCAACAATGTGGGATCATATTAGAAGTTTGATGGCGGGCTGGAAAAACGCTTTTATCCCTTATTTGCAATGGATCGGCGAACTCAAGGACAAAAAGACGGTTCGGGCCGATCTCATCGCGGGCATAACTGTTGCCCTGGTGCTGGTTCCCCAATCCATGGCCTATGCACAACTGGCCGGTCTGCCGGTCTATTACGGTCTCTACGCCTCCTTCCTGCCGCCGATGATCGCCGCCCTGTTCGGTTCGTCGAGACAACTCGCCACCGGCCCGGTCGCCGTGGTCTCGCTGATGACCGCCGCCGCACTGGAACCCCTGGCCACTTCACCCGACACCTATTTAGCCTACGCCATGCTGCTGGCACTGATGGTTGGCATCTTCCAGATGTTTCTCGGTCTGTTCAAACTCGGTGTGCTGGTGGACTTTCTCTCCCATCCTGTGGTGGTCGGTTTTACCAATGCCGGCGCACTGATTATCGCCACCTCACAACTGGGCAAGGTCTTCGGCGTCTTTGCGGAACGGGCGGAGCACCACTATGAGACTGTCTGGAACACCCTGCTTGCCGCCGCCGAGGGGACCCACGCTCCGACCCTGCTGATGGCGCTGATCGCGTTTGGCATCATGTGGGGAGTCAAGCGCTTCTATCCGGCAATGCCCGGTGTATTGATCGCTGTGGTAGTGACCACGGTACTGGCCTGGACGACCGGTTTTGCCGATGCCGGCGGTAAAGTGGTAGGCACCATCCCGGACGGTCTGCCAAGCTTCTCCATACCGACCTTCGAGGTAACCACCATCTGGTCCCTGATTCCGGCCGCGATCACCATATCCCTGATCGGTTTCATGGAGGCGATCTCCATCGCCAAAGCGATGGCAGCCAGAACCCGACAGCGCCTCAATGCCAATCAGGAGCTGATTGGGCAGGGCTTGTCGAATGTCTTCTCAGGCATGTTTTCCGGCTACCCGGTATCGGGTTCCTTCTCCCGCTCTGCGGTCAACATCAATGCCGGTGCGATCACCGGATTCTCTTCCATCGTCACCGGTGTGGTGGTGATGATCACCCTGATCTTTTTGACCCCGCTGCTCTATCATCTGCCCCAGGCAACACTGGCCGCGGTGATCATCATGGCGGTCATCAATCTGATCAAGATCGACCCGATCATCCATGCCTGGAAAGCCGAGCCACACGATGCGGTGGTTTCGGTGGTCACCTTTGTGCTGACCCTGGCATTCGCCCCACATCTCGACAAAGGCATCATCGTCGGCGTACTGCTCTCTCTGGGACTGTTTCTGTGGCGCACCATGCGTCCACGTTTCGCTCAACTCTCCCGCTACAAGGACGGCACCATGCGGGATATCCGGGTGCGTAAGCTGCAGACCAGCTCGCAGATCTCGGTGGTACGCTTCGATGGCTCGCTCTATTTTGCCAGTGCCGGTTATTTCGAGACCAAAATGCTCGGCGTAGTGGCCGCCAATCCGGATCTCAAATACATCATTCTGGATGGTGAGGGCATCAATCAGATCGATGCCACCGGCGAAGAGGTTCTGCACCATCTCTGGGAGCGACTGCAGGCTCAGGGAATCACCCTGGTGGTCGCCAGAATGAAAAAGCAGTTCATGGATACCATCCGTCGTACCGGTCTGAAAGACAAAATGGGTGATGAGATCTTCTACTCACGGATCGGTCTGGCGCTCAATTATGTCTGGGATCAGCTGGGCGACAGCTACGACCGGAATAGCTGCCCACTCAGGTCACCACTCGCCAGCAGCCGAGCTTGATACCGATGAGCAGGTTCTGCGAATGGCACTTATCTCGAGTGCCATTTTCGCTGGCAGGCTTCCATGCCTAGTCTGATCTACCTGATGCTGACACCCTTTGCCGGTGTCCTGGCAATGCTGTTTCTGCCCAGAGACGGGGTACGCCTGATCCGCTACACCGCCCTGTTTGCCTCTGCAGCGACCCTGCTGCTCGCCTGGTCCTACCTGGGGGCATTCGATCAAAACCAGGCCGGGTTGCAGTTTGTCCATCAGACCGAGTGGAATACCCGTCTCGGCACCACCTTCACACTTGGACTGGACGGCTTCTCCTACCCGATGGTGCTGCTTGCCACCCTATTGAGTTTGGTCGCTCTGCTCGCTTCCAGCGCCATCCGTCAAGGGGTCAAGGGGTACTACATGCTGGTGCTGCTGCTTGAATCAGCCATGCTGGGTGTATTCCTGGCCCAGGACTGGTCCCTTTTCTATGTCTTCTGGGAATTGACCCTGATTCCCCTGTTTTTCCTGATCGACCGATGGGGTGGCAGCAACCGCCACGGGGCAGCGCTCAATTTTGTCCTCTACACCATGGGTGGATCGGTATTCATGCTGATCAGCATCCTGGTGCTGTTCGATTCCGTGCCGGGTCACAGCTTCGCCATGGATGCGATGACCGAGACGAGCCGACTGCTACCCCAACAGACCCAGATATTGATCTTTCTCGGCCTGCTGATCGGTTTTGGGGTGAAAATGCCGATCTTTCCACTCCATGGCTGGTTGCCCCTGGCTCATGTGGAGGCACCCAGTCCGGTATCGATTCTGCTCTCAGGCATTCTGTTGAAGATGGGCTCCTATGGTCTGCTGCGGGCGGCGAGTATGCTGCCGGATGCGGTGATGGCACTGCAGGAGGTACTCGCCATACTCGCCTTCATCAGTCTGATCTACGGTGGCTTGCTCGCCTGGCGGCACAGCGATCTCAAAGCGATGATCGCTTACTCCTCGATCAGCCACATGGGTGTGGTGTTACTGGGCATTGCCGCCCTCAATCTGGCGGGTCTGCACGGTGCACTGATGCAGATGGTGGCACACGGCCTGGTAGCCGGTTCGCTGTTTCTGCTGATCGGATTACTCTATGAAAGAACCCACACCCGCAATGTGATGGACTACAGTTCCCTGGTGCGGGTAATGCCCAGATTTGCCTTCTTTACCACCCTGGCCTTTATCGCTGCAGTATCCCTGCCGGGTACGGCGGGCTTTATCGCGGAACTGAATACCCTGATCGGTGGATTCTCCCGTTGGGGCTGGGCGGCCGCTCTACTGACTCTTGGAGTGCTGCTCAGTGCCGCCTATGCGGTCCGCACCATCAATCAGTTGTTTACCGGGCCAGTTCGTCCGGGGATGCAGAATGTAGAGGATCTGCGCCCTTCGGAACTGATCGCGGCAGCTACTCTGGCAGCCTTTACCCTGCTGCTTGGTTTCCTGCCGGGGCCGGTATTGAGTCTGGTCAACGCCTCCGCATACCAGCTCGCTGAGCTGTTCAGGTTGTGAGGCCGGTTATGCAGCAAACTCATTCACCAAGCCAGGAGATCCGAGAACAGATCAGAGCGGCGATCGATCATCTTGCACACACTCTGCCCAGTCAGGCACCGATCCGGGATTTCGTGCATCACAATACACTGCACGGTTATCAGCATCTCCCCTTTCCTGAAGCCCTGGCAACGGCCCGCCGTCTGACCGGGGCCCGGGGTTATCTTCCGCTTGAGCGCTATCAGGCATTCCTCCGTCAGGGAAGGATTACCCGGGATGAACTTCGACACGGGATTGATGAGGAAACAGCGTTACAGCCCGAACTGCTGTTGGCGGAAACCGATCAATATCAACTGAAGCGCAGCGATGTCTACCTGGCGGCAATGATCATGCCCGCCACGATTGTCTCCGGCTGCCAGCTCAACTGGCAGATCGAGGAGAACGGTGCACTGCAAAAGCTCAATCCCGAACTGCCCGTCACAGCCCGCAGACAACTGCTGGCGGACGCGGAAACTGCAGGCCAGGGCACTGAGGCAGCGGCAGTTGAGCATCTCTGGCAAGCCTGCCTTGCAGTCCTCAACCTCTCCTACGATCCAACCCATCCGGAGGAGCTGTTCGACCTGGCTCCCGATCTGGCTGAAACCCTGCTCCATGATCTATTGGATGGCAGCGACAACCAGACCAGTTCACAAAGCAGCAGCCAATTGATGGAGCATTCAGCTCATCTGCGACTGGATGAGATGTTGGCGCAGCTTGGCCAGAGTAAGACCATGCGCGACCTGCTGCTTTCACTGACAGGTGAGGACCTGCTTGAAGCCATCAGACCCCAGCTGATCAGGGGACTGGGCAATTTTCTCGACCAGGGGGTATCGAGCTGGCAAGCGGAGTTTACCGAAGGTGGTTTCTACCACTTCTGGCGATCCCAGGCCGCTACCGACCCTGCCTGGCAGTTGGCCGGCATCGAAGGCTGGCAGCAGCACTTTGAACTGCTGGACAACGATCCCCTGGAGACCATCATCAGCGAACTGCATCGCATGGGGCTGGCACAGGAGCAGTGGACTGGCTATCTTGAACGGCTGGCACTCGAACTGCCTGGCTGGTCAGGCATGGTGCTCTGGCGGCATAACAATCCGAACTATGAATCCCTCGCCGCACCGGTGGAGATGCTCGACTACCTTGCGGTTCGCCTGGTCCTGGAACGGATCCATGCCCACAATCTCTGTGCCCAGCACTTCAATATCGAGTCGAGTCTCGACATGCTGCGCTGGTATTTCCGCCATCAGTTTGATGAGTTCACCGTCAGGGAGGCGCTGTTCAACAGCCGTCTGCCGGAATATCTCGCCAGTCGCGCACAACGGGCGCTGCACGCCCCTGAGCAGGGGGATGCCCCGGCCAATGCGAAACACTGGAACCACCTGGCACAACTGATCTGGACCTGGCGCCTGAGCAGTGGCCAGTCGCAAGGTCAGGATCGGCCAACCCTGTGCGACGGCGCCTGGCCCCTGTTCCAGCTTGCTCAGCACCTGGGCTGGTGTGGCAGCCAAGTGAGCCAACTCACTTTCGATCAGATCGGTGCGATATTCACCGCGCTGGATGAACTGGATAAGGACCGCCAGGGCTATATCTGGCTGAAAGCCTACGAAAAACACTATCGGGACAACATTCTCAAGGCCCTAGCGCAGAATCATGGTCGCGGAGCCTGGACCGATCGTGATGGTGCGCCTGCTGCACAACTGATCTTCTGCATGGATGATCGTGAGGAGGGTATCCGGCGTCATCTGGAAGAGATCTACCCGGAAGTTGAGACCCTGGGTGCTGCCGCCCACTTCAATGTGCCCCATAATTGGCAGGGACTGGACGATACAACCGCGGCCCCGCTGGCGCCGGTAATCCCGGCACCGGTGATTCCGGTTCATCAGGTATGCGAACAGCCGGCTGCTGAGCTGGCCACCCTGGGTGCACAACACAGAAAACGTCACACGTTGCTCAATCAGGGCCACCAGAGACTTCTGCAGATGACCCGCCAGGGTATTGTTTTGCCCGGTCTGATTTCAGCACTGGCTGCTCCGCTGACCCTGCCGGTGCTGATTGGCAAGGTCCTCGCACCCGGTCTGTTTGGCCGTTTGCAGCAACGACTTAAAAGCGGCTTTGAAAAGGATCTGCAGACCCGCATCGATTTCACAGCACCCAATGAGAGTCCGGAAGCAACACTGCAGGCGCCACGCCTGGGATTTACCGATATCGAGCAGGCCGACCGGGTGCAGACCCTGCTGAAGGCTACCGGCCTCACCAGTGGCTTCAGCCCGCTGGTGATGATCCTTGGACATGGCTCCAGAAATCAGAACAATCCACACACCTCCGCCTACAACTGCGGTGCCTGCTCCGGTCGTTTCAGTGGCCCCAATGCCCGACTGGTCGCAGCCATGGCCAACCGCACCGAGGTGCGTAAACTGCTGAGTGAACGGGGCATCGAAATCCCGGCTGGGAGCTGGTTCATCGGTGCAGAGCACGACACCTGCAGCGATCAGGTCATCTGCTATGACCTGGACCTGATACCCGACTCGCTGAAAGCGGCCGCCGACCAACTTGACCAGGCCCTGATACAGGCCAGTCAACGTCACGCCCGGGAGCGCTGCAGACGCTTCGCCTCCGCACCGCACAATCTGACCGATCAACAGGCGATGGATCATGTGGCAGGCCGTGCCAACGACTTCTCACAGGCCCGGCCTGAGCTGGGCCATGCCACCAACGCCTGCGCCTTCATCGGTCGGCGCAGTCTCAGCCGGGGTGCATTCTTCGACCGACGGGCGTTTCTGATCTCTTACGATGCCAGCACCGATCCGCAAGGAGAGGTGCTGGAGCGCCACCTGCTGATCAATGGTGCGGTGGGTGCCGGTATCAGCCTCGAGTACTACTTCTCCACGGTGGACAACGAAAACTATGGCAGCGGATCCAAGGTCACCCACAATGTGACCGGTTTTCTCGGGGTCATGGAGGGTGCCAGTTCGGATCTTCGAACCGGCCTGCCCCGCCAGATGATCGAGATCCATGAAGCGATGCGTCTGCTGGTGGTGGTTGAGGCCAGCACAGAGATCCTCACCACCATCTACCAACGTCAACCGCCATTGCAGCAACTGGTTGGCAACGACTGGGTACAGTTGGTGGCCATCGACCCACAGAGCGGCGAGTTGAAGCTGTTCAATCCCCGCCAGGGATGGATAGCCTGGCAGGCAGCGGATGAGCGACCCCTGACCAAGGTGGATAAATCGGAAGCCTGGTATCTGGGCTCATCAGGCGCACTGCCTACCGCATTGATCAAAACGCCGATGGAGGATACCGCTGATGATTGAGCAGAGTGTGTGGCTGGTCCCCTTCGTCTATTGGCTCGCAGCCGCCTTTATCGCACTTGGCTACATCCTCAACTTCAACAGAGGGGAAGCGGGTGAACAGCTGACCGCTCATATCGCACTATCGTCTGCTGCGATTGCATTTCTGTTGAGTCTGGCTCTGGCCATCATGGGCCTCTGGCAGGGCCCTCCCGGGCAGGTCATCCTGGGTGAGTGGTTCAGCAGTGGCAAGATCGAACTGTCGATCAGTTTCAGTCTGGATGTTATCGGCCTGTCACTGCTGCCGGTGATAACCCTGATCGCCTTGCTGACCCTCAGGTTCTCGGTCAACTACCTGCATCGGGAAGCAGGATTTCAGCGCGCCTTCTTACTGCTCAGCCTCTTTTCCGGCGCCATGTCGCTGATCGTTATTGCCGGCAATGCGGTGTTGGCTTTTGTCGGCTGGGAGATTGCCGGTGTCACATCCTATCTGTTGATCGGTTATGCGATCGAACGAACCACGGCCACCAGAAATGCGGTGCGGGTATTCGTCACCAACCGCATCGGCGATGCGGGGTTCATCCTCGGAATCGCCCTCTCCCTCTACTGGCTGGGAAGTGTGGAGTGGCCGGAGATCGCCCGCCATGGCAGTGAGCTGGACACCCTGGCTGCCGGCGTGGTGATTATGGGCTTTGTCATCGCTGCATTGGCCAAATCGGCTCAGATCCCATTCTCTCCATGGATTTCCAGGGCTCTGGAAGGACCGACACCGACCTCGGCCATCTTCTACGGTTCGTTGATGGTGCATGCGGGTGTGATCCTGATGATTCGCCTCGCCCCATTGCTACAGCAGGCACCGGCAATCATGGTGATCATTGCCCTGCTGGGTTTATTGACCGTGGCCTACGGCTGGCTCTCCGGACTGAGTCAGACCGACATCAAAAGTTCATTGATGTTCGCCACCACTACGCAACTGGGTTGGATGTTTTTCTGGTGCGGCATGGGCTGGTTCACCCTGGCAGCCTGGCATCTGGCGCTACACGCCATCTGGCGGGTTTTCCAGTTTCTCGCCTCCCCCGGCCTGGTCAATCAGATCGACAAGCCCACCCCAGCGGTGCCTGAGTGGCTGTCCCGCCAACGCTGGCTGCATCGGGCCTCACTGCAACGCTTCTGGCTCGATCCACTGGCCGATGTGCTACTGGTCAGACCGACCAACTCCCTGGCCAAGGATGTGCAGTATTTCGACGAACAGGTGGTGACCCGTCTGGTCGGCCTGCCGATCTACTCCCGCAGTGTCTCCTCGCTGAGCCAGTGGGAAGCAATCCAACAGCAGAAACCGGGCGGCCCGGTGGATGTCAATCAGGCCACCGGTGTGGCCGGTCGACTGATGGCCTGGCTGGCCAACCTGCTGTATTGGTTCGAGTCCCACCTGGTGTTACGGGAGGGCGGCGCCAGTCTGTGGGATTCGATGCATCGCATCGGCACACTGGTGGAACGGGTCGAGCAGTTGCTGACTGAGCCCCGTTATCTGATTCTGCTGGTCATGGCGACCTTTGCGGTGATTCTCTAGGGGGGCCTGATGACCATAGATACCATCCACTGGTCGACTCAAATCGGCTACCCCATACTCTCACTGCTGCAACTGCTGCCGCTGCTCTCTCTGTTTGCCATCTGGCTGCTGAAGCGCCATCCCCTGCTGGTGCCGGCTGCTATCGCCGCCGCCTCAATTGAACTGCTGCTGGGCATCGATCTCTGGCGCCACTACGACAGCAGTGTCAGCAGTATGCAGTTCAGTGAAACCGCACAACTCTTCTCCGTCCTCAATTACCAGGCCGCTGTGGATGGTCTCTCGGTGGTATTTATCCTGCTGACCGGTCTGCTGACGTTGCTGTTGATACTCTATGGTAAGGTTCGCGAGCTCAAACCTTACAACCACCTCTTCATGGCCACCTTCGCGGTACAGGCCTGCCTGATGGGTATGTTCGTTACCCTCAACCTGCTGCTGTTTGTGCTGATCTCGGCAGTCCAGATCGGTATCGTGGGTTACATACTTTGGCGCTGGGGTAACTCCCCGGACAAAGGTATGGCGATGCGGCGGTTTTATCAGTTCATGACGATCAGCATTCTGTTGCTGTTGACCGGCACCCTGCTGCTTGGCTGGAACTACGCAGACAGTCACCAGGGGGTTTGGGCCTTCGATCTGATTCAACTGGCCAAAGCGCCAGTCTCCGAGACTTTCCGTTCAGTGGCATTCTTTCTGCTGTTCTACGGTCTGGCCATCCGTACCCCGCTGTTTCCGTTGCACGGTTGGTTGCCACTGGTTGCCGAGCACGGCAACGTAGCTGTTGGACCTACCCTGTTGCTCGGTTTGAAGATCGGCATCTATGGGCTGTTTCGATTCGTATTGCCGCTGCTGCCTACGGCCGTGATCGAGTGGCACAACTATGTGGTCACCTTTGCCCTGTGCGGCATATTCTACGCCGCCTTCCTGGCCATGATGCAGGATAACCTGCGGCGTCTGCTGGCCTATGCGGTGATCTCCCATACCGGAATCTTGATACTCGGGGTGTTCAGCCTGGAACATGCCGCTTTCATGGGCAGTGTGATTCTATCGCTCACCTTCGGTCTCGCACTGGCCGCCCTGGTCTTCACTACCGGCCTGCTCTATCGTCGCACCCATACCACCCTGCTACCCAACCTGGGGGGACTGTTCGACAATCTGCCGTTTCTCGGCATCACTTTTCTGATCGGTGGCCTGGCGATCATCGGCATGCCCGGCACCCCGGGATTCGATGCGGTACATCTGATTCTGGAATCGGCAATCCACAAGTTCGGTGCCCTGGTGACCATCGCATCCGCTCTGGGTAATGTGGCAGCCGCCGGCTTTCTGCTGTGGGCCTTCCAGCGGGCATTTCTGGCCCCCAGACCCGCTGGTGCGCAAGCCTATCAGAACATTGCAATCACCAAAGCGGAAGTGTTCGTGGTCAGCTCCCTGGTGGTCGTGCTGCTGAGTGCCGGCTTCTATATCGAACCCTGGCTGAAACTGATCGACCAGCCCCTGTCGGCACTGAGTGCCCTCTACACATCCCATTGAGAAGCTAATCACCATGGGCCGAATCGAAACACTCACCAACATGCCGCTGCTCTCAACCCTGCTGTTGTTGCCACTGCTCGGTATCGCCATGATCTGGCTGATTCCCCAGGTAAGAGCCAGGTTGATCAGCCTGGTCACACTGGGCCTGGCCCTGATCCCGGCCCTCGCTGCGCTGATTCTGCTGGATAGTGCCAGCAGTGACTTCCAGATGGTGGAGACCTACCCCTGGATACCGGCGCTGGATGCCCATTTCAGATTCGGCATCGATGGCTTTTCCGCCCCTTTTCTGCCGCTGACGATCTTGCTGTTTATCGCCGTGACCCTGGCTTCATGGAAGCGGACCCAGAACATGCCGCGTATCTACTACAGTCTGCTGCTGATGTTCGCCACCGCCACTCTGGGGGTCTTTATCAGCATCGATACCCTGGCCTTTTTCCTGTTTTGGGAACTGACCCTGGCGCCACTCTATTTTCTGATCAGCTTATGGGGCATCGGCCCACATCGGCGTTACGCCGCCACCAAGTACACCCTGTTCATGCTGGCCGGCGGTATCCCCCTGTTGCTGGCTTTTACCGTACTGGCGATCAACCACGCTGAGATCATCGGGGCGACTCCCCCGGCGGGACTCTCATTCGACTATCTGACACTGCTCGACACACCCCTGCCCCCAGGCATGGAGACCATCGTCTTTGTTTTCCTGCTGATCGGTTTTGCCATCAAAACCCCTCTGTTCCCTCTACACACCTGGCTACCGATCGTAGCCCTGGAGGGGCCGGTGCCGATTGCCGCACTGTTGGTCGGGTTGAAACTGGGCGCCTATGGACTAATCCGTTTTGCCATCCCCCTGGCGCCCACCGCTGCCCAGGAGTTGCACTGGTTGTTGGCCGGGCTTGGCGTGGTGGGCATCCTGTATGGTGCACTGGCCGCACTGAATCAGACCAATCTGCGTCGTATGCTCGCTTATTCATCGATGAGCCATGTCGGTCTGGTTGTGCTGGGTGTCGCCGCTTTCAATCAGCAGGGCCTGCAGGGCGCGATGTTCCAGCTCTACAACTTTGTGCTGATTGCCGGCGGCCTGTTTCTACTCACCGGTTATCTGCACCATCGCCTGGGCTCAACAGACCTGATCCATCTCGGAGGTGTGGCCCAATCCATGCCGCTGCTGGCTGCCTTCTTCATGTTTCTCGGTCTCGCCTCACTGGGGATACCCGGTACCAGTGGATTCCCGGCTGAGTTTCTGATCCTCATCAGCGCCCTGACTACCCATACTGGTGCCGGGTTGGCTGCGTTGTTCGGCATCATCATCGGAGCCGGCTATCTGCTCAACAGCTATCGACAAAGTTTTTACGGACCAATTACCGACAGTCAGGTTCGCACCGCTCAGGATCTGAAACCCAGAGAACTGTTGACCATGCTGGTGTTTTCCCTGCTGGTGCTGATGTTCGGTCTGTTTCCCGGAAAAGTACTGGATTTGACTCAGGCAACCGCAGCTGCATGGCTATCCAGGTTGCAGTGATCTTCTAATGTGACTTGAATGTATTGATCAGCATTTGTGTGACCCGATCTCCCTCCCATCCAGCCGATTACCCCTCTCATTGATCAATAATAAATGGTAATGGTTAAGGAAGACTGGAGATCTTCTATCCACTCGTAAAATTCATCCATTTCATGTGGCATAGGCGTTGGTGGCTTATCGGCTTATCCGGCGTATTTCTGTTTTAGCTTACCAACTCAGCCTCAACAAAACGGGTTCAGGCATAGTCAACACAGATGACCGTCAAAACCGATTCTACTTCTCCTTAGGTTTTGCATTGTTGATGATCCAACTGGTCACTTGGTACATTGACCTGTTGCATGCCCTTCTCAATCGCAGATTTAAATGGTTTGCTAGGGCCTGTTAACACTAATCCAATAGGCCCTAGATCGACTGCTATTTCGAACGGTAATTGATTGGTTGGAAAAAAAGCCTATTTTTGAGAGTTGTAATCACGAGAGGCTAATCGCAGAATAGCCTACAGTGTTTTCAGGTCAATAAATCCACAATCATTACAATTCGTGGTTTTATCCCCTGTAGGTTTGCCGAAGTAACATAATTGCGATTCTTCAACCATTCCTCACGGATAGATGGGATTAAGAAAGCGACAACATGAAACCACCGAAGATCGGACATCTCTCCATAGGCTTTGGCGTGACCCTGCTGATCTCACTCGGCATTGTCGGTTATCTGTCGTTCACTGGTGATCAAATGGCCCGTCGCCATGCACCACAGATCGATGCGGCGATGGAAATCAAGCACAATGCCACCATGGCACACCTCTGGTTCGAGGAGATCATCTCCGGCGACCGCAATGAACTGATCGAGGATGTCTGGCACTATCTGGATGAGTCCGACTGGTATGCACGCGCCCTGCTTGAGGGGGGCAGCAATCAGGAAGGAACCTTCGTACCACTGCAATCGAAATCGATGCGTCAGCAGATTGAGTCAGTACGCAAAGCACTTGATCAATTCCGCCGTATTGCTGAAGAACGTTATAGCAACTACGCAGCCTCCCTGCCGGGTTCCGGCATCGATCAGAAATTTGACCAGGTGTTTGCCAGCTTTATCGACCAAGCGGACCAGGTCAAGACCCTGCTGCAAGCATCCATCAATGCTGAAATGAAAAGGTTCGAGCAAATCACCGTCATTCTGGTGGTTATGCTGCTCACCACAGGCATCATTGTTGCGGTAAGCCTTTTTCGTCTGGAAGGTCAAAGAACCCACAATCTTTTGACAATTGAGCAGCGAAACAAAGAGATCGAATCCCAGAACAACCGACTCGACTACCTTGCACACTTCGACAGTCTTTGCGGCCTACCCAACCGAACACTGTTCATTGACAGACTCGAAACCGCAATAACCCATGCGAAAAGAAAATCAAACTGCGTGGCAATGTTGTTCATCGATCTCGACCGCTTTAAGAGTGTCAACGATCGTCTGGGCCATGTTAACGGAGATCAACTTTTAACGTTCGCAGCCAAGCGCATCCAGCAGAGTCTGCGTGAAGATGATTCAGTGGCCCGTTTGGGGGGGGATGAGTTCACGGTGATTCTGGCGGACCTGGATGATCGGGATCACGCCACTGCAGCGGCGCAGTCGGTTGCAGACACCATCGCTCATGAGTTGGCGAAATCCTATAACATCAATGGCCATCAGGTGGAACTCTCGGCTAGTATCGGCATCGCCATCTATCCATACGATGCACTGGAAGCGGATGAACTGGTAATCAATGCCGACCATGCCATGTACGAGGCAAAAAAGAGTGCCCGGGGCAGTTTTCTCTTCTACTCCGATGAGATCAACAAGCGAGTGAAACGGACACTACAGATTGAACACGATCTGCGTACGGCAATCCGTGAACAACAGTTTACTGTCTACTTTCAACCACAATGGGATCTGCACAACGATACCATTTGCGGATTCGAAGCCCTGGTACGCTGGCAACATCCCACTGAAGGTTTAATGCTGCCTGGTGAATTTATCCAGATCGCTGAACACTCCGGACAGATTGCCGAGATTGATCTGATGATTTTGAAAATGGCCTGTCAACAACAGCAGCAGTGGATAAAACAGGGATTGAAACCAGGCAAAATGGCCGTCAACATCTCCGCCATGCTGTTCTCCCAAACCGATATTGCCAAAATAGTCTCCAGCAATATTACCGAGTATTGCCTTAGTGGCCATGAACTGGAAATTGAGTTAACCGAATCGGCAATGCTGCATGATATCAACCATACCAAAGAGGTGTTCAAGCAGCTGAGTCACATCGGCATACCATTAGCCATCGATGACTTTGGTACCGGCTACTCCTCGATGGCCTATTTGCATAACCTGCCGGCAAAAATCATCAAAATCGATCGGACTTTCATACGCAACATCGAGCGTAATAAAACCGGGCAAGCCATCGTTCAAAGTATGTTGGAGCTCGCCGAGAGTATGGGCATGGAAGCGATCGCTGAAGGCATTGAGACGAATCAGGAGCACAGCTTCGTCAGATCAACCAAATGCCGTATTGGGCAGGGTTATCTGCTGGGCAGACCGATGACAGCCGAGCAGGCCCACTCCCTGCTGATCTCCCAGCAGGAAGAGAATGTAACCCTGATGCCGCCCAGGGAACAATAATCCTATCCTCTCCTTTTCTTCCTGGGCAAGGGGATTGTTACGTTACCGACCGGAAGCAGAGGTATCCGAGAAACTTATTGGAAATACAGAGACAAAGCTGTGACTTCTAATCTCTCTTGCAGGAATTCAATTAGCCCTGCCTGAAGAATTTTATTCCTGATTTAAGCATTTCTTAATTGAGCCGATATGGACAAATATCGGGGATGCAATGACAGCAAAATTGATCTTTTCAATTTTCTGCTGGATTAGTCACCACTCAATGCAGTTCAAAGAAAATCCGAGCATCACCAGATAACAAATCAATCCACCAATCGGGAGTCAAAAATGAAACGTTTATTGGCTATTGCCTCTATTGCGGTACTTTCCAGTATTTTAGCCATTACTAATTCTGCATACGCCGATGATTACAAAATCGGTGTACTGGCAAAAAGAGGCGTTGCTAAAGCCATGAAGAAATGGGGTGACACTGCAGAATACATGACTGAAAAAATTGCTGGTGACAAGTTCACGATTGTGCCCCTGGATTTTGATGAAGTTTTTCCTGCTATTGAAAATAAAGAAGTGGATTTCTTTCTGGTGAACTCCTCCATGTTTGTTACCGCGCAAGTTAAATATGGAGCCAAAGCTGTAGCTACAATGGTTAATTCCCGTCAAGGAGAGGCGTTGAAATCCTTTGGCGGTGTCATACTCACCTATATAGATCGAGATGACATCAACAGTGCCGCTGATATCAAAGGCAAAAATTTCATGGCGGTAAAAGAGAGCTCTTTTGGTGGTTGGCAGATGGCATACAAAGAGTTGCTTGATCAGGGCGTGGATCCAACAAAAGATTTCGCCAGTCTGCAGTTTGGCGGAAAACACGACAATGTGGTGTTTGCCGTGCAAAATGGTGAAGTGGATGCCGGCACTGTTCGCACTGATACACTGGAACGTATGGCTTCCGCTGGTGATATCGATCTTTCTGAATTTAAGATCATCTCATCAAAAACACACTCAGGCTTCCCTTTTGTTGTCAGCACTGCACTCTACCCGGAGTGGCCATTCGCAAAAATTTCGGATACTCCGGACGATGTAGCCAGCCGGGCTGCCAATGCGTTAATTGCTCTGAAAAGTGATGCCAAGGCCGCACAGAGTGCCAAAATCGTAGGTTGGACTGCACCGCTTGACTATACGGAAGTGGAAGATCTGCAAAAGCTGCTTAAAGTGGGTGCATATCAATAGCTTTGACTACTGATCCCTGTCGCAAATATGCCCCTGTTGACGCTCTGTGTCACAGGGGTGGGTAACGAGTGAAATCAAATGAAGACGACGACCATAATGCAATACGCCAAAGGAAAACTCTTTCAGCTCATGATCGGAGCAATCATTACCGGTGTGCTGCTACTCTCAGCTGTCTCTCTTTATCTGACTGTTCACGGATTTGATTCACTTAACAGGGAGGTAGGAAACAGTCTGCAAGTCGGACAAGATGAGATCAGCAAAACACTGGACCAGAACCTGGAACAGGTCTCCGCATCGGTAGCGGAAACCGGTAATCAGACCAGCAAACTACTCGCCGACCATTTAACCAAGAGCATGCAAGGTGAACTTGAGACCACCAAAACAGTAATGAATGCTTCACTGATTGAGACTGCCGAGGCGATAGCTGACATGCTAGCAGCTGTATCCGCAGAGGCTATCCTCGGTAAGAAGTATTCTACCTTGGTTGACTATGTGAAAGTAGCCAACAAGAATCCGCGGGTCATCTATGCACTCTATATCCGGGCAGATGGAAAACGCCCGTTGACACGATATGTAAATCGAAAAAACCCCCTAGTAAAAGGGCTGATAGGCAAAGGTGAAGGCCGCACTCCGATGGACAAACTGTTATCTGCTTCGGCTGCAGATAGCAATATTCAGGAGATCATCCGCCCAGTTATTTTTGAAGGTAAAAAGCTGGCAACTGTCCAACTCGGCGTGACAGTTGAAGGCGTGAATCAGCGCATGGACGAAATGCAAACCAGGTTTCAAAAGCTGATTGACGACAGTGGCGCCAAAGTAACAAGCGCAATGAACAGTGTTGCTGAATCAATCACCAAGCAGCTACAAACCAACTTTGCGTTAGTCAATGATCAGAGTGCAAGATCGAACATGGAAGCCAAACAGACCATTGAATCAAGTGCGACGAATTTGATTTGGACGCAAATCGGTACCATGACAGTAATCGGCATCTTGATATTGACAGCTCTATGTGTCTTTTTTGTCATTCGCATAATACATCCTATTAATGATTTGAAAACGACCATGCAGGATATTGCCGAAGGTGAAGGTGACCTGACTCAACGTCTGCCAGAAAAAGGTAGCGATGAAATCAACCAGGTAGCAAGCGCCTTCAATCTGTTCGTTAGCAAGATTCAAAATACCTTGATCCAGACCTGCGATTCGATGAATGAGTTGAATAGTGCCACTGCAACCCTATCGGGCCTTGCTCAGCAAAACAGCGAAAGTGTCAACATGCAGCGTCTTGAGACACAACAGGTTGCTACAGCTATCACAGAGATGGCAGCAACAGTGGAGGAGATTGCACACAGCGCAGACTCCGCCGCATCGGCCGCAAGGGAGGCAAACAATGAAGCGACCGAAGGCAAGGATGCGATGAACGATACGGTGAATGCAATCGATTCAATGGCTGCTGAAGTGACCCATGCCGCCGATGTGATTAATCGATTGGAAGCTGACAGCGAGTCAATCGGATCGGTCCTTGATGTGATCCGTGGTATCGCCGATCAAACGAACCTCTTGGCATTGAATGCGGCGATCGAAGCTGCAAGGGCCGGTGAGCAGGGACGAGGGTTTGCCGTTGTTGCTGACGAGGTCCGCACACTGGCCAAACGCACCCAAGATTCGACCAGTGAGATTCATGGCATCATCGAGAATCTGCAAAGTGGAACACGGAATGCGGCACAAGTTATGAGTGGTGGACTTACCGCTGCAAAGCAGACCGTAGAGACTGCCGGTCGCGCTGGTAATGCTCTGAATAACATCGTTCAGTCAGTAACCACTATCCTGGACATGAACACCCAGATTGCAACGGCATCGGAACAACACACCACGGTAACCCATGAGATCGATCGTAGTGTTGTGCGAATATCCGAGGTATCTGAAACCGCAGCGGAAGGCAGCAGCAAAACAGCGGATAAGAGTCAGGAACTATCTAACCTTGGAGCAAAATTGAAAGCCCTTGTGACTCAATTCAAGCTTTGATTGCCAGCTGTTCAATCAGGGTCTGTGCAGACGAATCCCAGCAAGCAAGGGTAATTGGATTCGCGCTCATAGGCCCTGAAGCTCTTTAAGGGAAAGCTGAGAGCCACACGCTCAATTTTCAATCCCAGCTTACCCCAAAACGATCAATGCTCTTCATTCAGTATCTCGAGTGCCCGTGACTGCCAATTCAACACAGCAGATTTCACATGCATCTTCTCAGCCAATTGCGGATTGCTCTGGCGAATCTCCTTGGCAGCGAATTCACACAGAAAATTGGATTTCATCTTTGCCCTGGCCTGATCCACACCCACATCCTGAAAAGGTACCGAGGCAAACAGCAGAAATCCATCATCCGGTATCCGGCCAGCCTGCATGTTACTCTCGATGATACCGGCTGCTTTATGAATCGGATCGGCCAGACTGGGGCTGTAAGGACCGATGATCAGAGCAATATTCGGCATGTGCAGAAAGTCGAACCCACGGCCGATGCAGATCATCCACTCCCGGTGCACGATGTCGAGTTCACGCTCCTTCTGCCTGGCCGCTTCGATATGATCGAGATTGCCCGCAATCAGCGGCAGCAGATCATCCCGCATCTGCTGTGACATATCCGGGTACAGGGCTTCCAGCCGTGGTCTCAGGGTATCCCTTTCAAATGACTTGATCTCAGCCATATTGAGCAGTTCCCCATTGCTGCCATGCAGAATCAGGGCGTCCTCGTCGGTCTCGAAACCGCAGACGATGGGATAGACCGTCTGGTGTCCTCCGCCAAATACCGCTTCTACCTGACGTTTGATCTCGTAGGTATGGGCTTTTGCCGCCTCTGTATCGTAATTGAATCCGGCGCACCCCCTTTGCGGATCACCTTTGGAAAAGTGGTAGGTGATCAGAATCATGGTGTGACGGCCTTCAGAAATGATGTTCTGTACATAGCTGGCCAACACTTCACCCAGATGGGGCCAGCCCAGATCGAACATGCCACCAAGGTTGCGGAAAGGCTGAATAATACCTTTCGGAGTATTGGTGGCAATCGGGATATTAATACGCCCATCCATACATTTCAGTACCGCAATCGCTGTTGGGTGCTCTGCCAGATAGCGGGTTCGGGCCAACCAGTTTTCCGGGTTGCTGTAGTCACAGGAGTGGTTGTTGGCGTGGTTGAACAACCAGTCAATACGTTCTTGAATCGGTTTATTATGGATATCCATGGTCACCTTCCTGCCGGAATATTATTCTTAGCCGACGAGCCTGCAACTCACTTTTCAGTGGTTTTAAGCATGCCTTTGATTCAGGCTTGGCTCACCGGGTTAACAGAACGTTGCACCAACTGTTGCAGCCTGTCAAATATCTCTCAATCGAGAGGATAAACGTCCACAATTGGCAGCGTCGTTGATTATGCCGATTGGCCGTTTGCGGTGTAATCTGCCAGGCCATCAAGCGGTTGTAGCAGGGAGAACCAGTCCGTATAGTGAGTCGGATAGGCTTTATCAGTCAATTCCGGCCGGATTTCCACAAATTTCCCATCGAATCAATCTGCCCCTGGGATGCGAAACCGTGAGAAAATGGGGCCGTTCCTAATGAGCAACGAGATATCGACATGAATGAACAAGATTTGATGCAGCGCATTAAAGAGATCTATCCGGATGCGGAAATCAGCGTTGCCGGGGAGAGTTGCAGCTTTGAGGTCAATGTCACCACACCTGCGTTTGCCGAGATGAAAAGCCTGCAGCGACAACGCTCCATATTAACCCTTTTCAATCAGGAAATTGCCTCCGGTGAACTGCATGCGCTTACTATCCGGGCCAAAACTCCCGATGAAGTGGCCGCCTCATAGAAAGCAAGTGAGTCCTGCGAGAGGTATGGGGCGACTCCGGCTGGTAACAACACCAGTCAAGTGAGCACCACCCAAACCAGAGTGAAAGACAGTCGACCCCCCCTATGATTGCGAACCACTCGAATTCAACCCTGGAGCTGGTACGCGCCTATCACGAGCGGACCAAGCACCACTTCGACCGATACGCTGCCGGCCCGGAATATCTCGACTGGGAGCAGCAACCCAATCCATTCAGACTGTTTGAAGCTGCCCCTCAGATCAAACTTCCCCTGGACTTTGACGAGCTGCCCGAACCGGGTCTGGCTAGCCTCAGCACCCTGCAATCCCAGCTTGCCTTAAAGGATTGGGGATTAACTGAGATCTCCAGCCTGCTGCGTTTCAGCATGGGTCTGGCCGCCTGGAAGGTCTATGGACCTGATCGCTGGTCACTGCGCTGCAACCCCTCCAGCGGCAATCTGCATCCGACAGAAACCTATTTGCTGGTCAGTGGCTTGAAGTCGCTAAAGAATGGGGTTTATCACTATGCCCCCTATCCCCACGCCCTGGAGTTGCGTGCGGAAACCGGATCAGCTTCACAAAGCCAGCCGCAGATCCTGCTGGCCTTCAGCAGCATTGCCTGGCGTGAAGCCTGGAAATATGGTGAGCGTGCCTACCGCTATGTGCAGCTCGACATCGGTCATGCGATCGGTGCCCTCGCCTACTCTGCCGCAGCACTTGGATATTACCTGCGACGTCTACCGGTCAGCCGTCAGGAGCTGGCAAAACTACTGGGATTCAACAGACAGGAGGATTTCAAGGATGCCGAGGTTGAATACCCGGATCTGATATTTCGCCTCCAGGAGCAGCCGGATCAGACAGCGGACTTGAGCGGTGCTGAGAAGACCCAACTCCCCACAACCAGTCAGTGGCATGGCACTGCCAATCGGCTCAGCCAACAGCCAAGCCACCATTGGCCACTGATCGATGAGTTGGAACAACCCCTCATGGAGTGCCCACCCTGCCGGCAATCGCCTTTGGCAGAAACGATCCCGGCACCCGCCAAGGCACCGGACCGGCCGATCCGCCAGATCATTCTGCAGCGGCGAAGTGCACAGGCCTTCAACGGTAAATCGAGCCTGCCACTGAGCCACTTCTATCGGATCCTCGACCACTGCCTGCCCCGGGCCAACGAACAGCCTTGGAAAAGCTGGCCCTACCAGCCCCGAATACATCTGCTGCTGTTTGTCCACCGGGTGGAGGAGCTGTCACCCGGCCTCTATCTGTTGCCCCGCTCGCCGCAGGCGCTTCCCGGGCTGAAACAGAGCCTGGATAAGGATTTCAGCTGGCAGCCGATTGAGAGCTGTCCTGCCCATATTCTGCTCCATCAACTGGTCAGCACTGAGGTAAAAAAAGCTGCGCGAGCCCTCAGTTGCCATCAGGATATTGCTGCCAGCAGCTTTTTCAGCCTCGGCATGCTGGCGGAGTTCGACACCGCATTGCAGGCTTTCGGGCCATTAGCCTATCCGGAGCTTTTCTGGGAGGCCGGGCTGATCGGACAAGTACTCTATCTGCAAGCGGAGGCCCATGCTGTCAGAGGCACGGGCATCGGCTGTTTTTTCGATGATGCGGTTCACCAAATTGCGGGAGTGACAGATAGTGGATTGCAAAGCCTCTATCACTTCACTGTTGGCGAAGCAAAACCCGACAACAGGCTGCAGACACTCCCCGCCTACCACCATTTAGGCAGATAACCACTACGCCACCCAAGAAATCAGAAACCCAGGAGTCAAAATGTTTATTGTTGCCAACCGAGTTCCGGTCGCTGAGGCCTACCAGGAGATGTTCGAAGCCCGCTTTCAGGCCCGCAGCGGTCAGATTGACAAACAACCCGGTTTCGTACGGATGCAAGTCTTGAAACCAAGCAATCCGGATACACCCTATATCGTGTTGACCAGCTGGCAGGACAGAGCCGCCTTCGAGAACTGGGTTGGTAGCGATGACTTTCGACAGGCCCACGCCAATCCGATGCCGAAAGAGGCCTTCACAGGGGAAGGCGCCATTGAAATGCATGAAGTGATCATTGAGGCTGAATCTGCCAAAGCCTAGGGGCCTGTTCGCACGAATCCAGCGCAGCGCAATAAAAAGGATTGATAAATACATCGCTTTTAGCTTTAGAATTGACTATGCCACAAGAACGGAACTAACTATACTTATCCGGGCATCTAATAAATTAATGGGAGGATCCAACTGAAATGAAACCCGCTGTAAAAGTCACCATAACCGGCGCTGCCGGACATATCGGATACGCGCTGGCATTTCGCATCGCTTCAGGCGCCATGTTCGGTCAGGACCAACCAGTCATTCTTCGTCTGCTTGAGATCCCCCAAGCCATCTCCTCACTCAACGGTGTTGGTATGGAGTTAGAGGATTGTGCCTTTCCCCTGTTGCACGATATCGTCCTCACCGATGACCCAAGTATTGGTTTTCGAGGTACCGATTACGCCATCCTGATTGGCGCAAAACCCCGTAGCAAGGGCATGGAGCGTAAAGACCTGATTACTGAAAATGCGAAGATATTCTCCAATCAGGGCCGGTCAATCAACGATCATGCCTCCGCGGATGTACGGGTGTTGGTGGTGGGTAATCCGGCCAATACCAACGCATTGATCGCAGCGGCCAATGCACCGGATCTTAAACCCAGTCAGTTTACCGCGATGACCCGTCTGGACCACAACCGGGCCCTGGGACAGCTGGCCAACAGGAGTAATGCGCTGGTGGCCGATATCACCAGAATGACCATTTGGGGCAACCACTCCATGACCCAGTATCCCCATATCGATAACTGTCAGATCAACGGCCAGCCGGTATTCGATCTGGTCAGTCAGGATTGGGCGATCGACCACTTCATTCCCCGGATTCAGCGACGCGGGGCAGAAATCATCGAGGCACGCGGCCTCTCGTCTGCTGCCTCCGCAGCCGACGCGGTCGTTGACCATGTGCACGATTGGGCACTGGGTACAAGGGATGGTGACTGGGTCAGTATGGCGGTCCACTCCGATGGCAGTTACGGGATTGATGAGGGCGTCGTATTCTCGTTTCCAGTGAAATGCAAGAATGGTGACTATGAGATAGTCCAGGACCTGGAACTGGATGATTTCAGTAACGCGCGTCTGAAAGCCTCGGAAAAAGAGCTGCTTGAAGAGCGTAAAATCATCGAGGACCTGCTGCCAAGTCGCTGATACTGTCACCCTCACCAACCCGGCGAGGAAATCGCATCGAGGATGTGACAAGGTCACATCCTCGAACTCTCAGGCTGCTACTCGGTCTATTGATTTTTGGATAGCCTTTTCCTGAACCCTCAGGTTCACGATAATGTGTAACGGACTCAAACCAGAAGCACCATGAGTAAAGCAAGCCAGAACAAGTTGTCCTCAGCGACCCACAGCGAAACCAAACCACCGATCACTCGGTTAAGTGCCACAGTCAGGCCGGGCGGCAGCCTGGAAGTACTCTCTCACCTTGAAGTCAGCGACCTGCTGGATACCAGTGCACGGGGTCTGTATGGACTGTTTCGCCGCTGCGCACTGGCGGTACTCAATTGCGGCAGTGAAACCGATAATGCGAAGGATATCTTCGACAGCTACCGGGACTTCGGCATCCATCTGATGCAGAGTAACCGGGGACTCCAGTTACGCCTGGAGAATGCCCCAGGCAGCGCGTTTGTGGATGGCAGGATGATCCGTGGTATCCAGGAACATCTGTTTGCCGTATTGAGGGACATCATCTACGTCCACAATGAGATTCAGAACAATCCTGCTTACGATCTGGACAACCCGGTACATATCACCTCGGCAGTATTCCATATCCTGCGTAATGCCAGAGTTTTACACACCGGCATGGATCCCAATCTGATCGTCTGCTGGGGTGGACACTCGATCGGCAGATCCGAATACGACTACTCCAAAGAGGTAGGCTACCAACTCGGCCTGAGAGGCTTGAATATCTGCACAGGATGCGGCCCCGGGGCGATGAAAGGCCCGATGAAAGGGGCGGCACTGGGCCATGCCAAGCAACGTATCGGCAATGGACGCTATCTGGGCATCACCGAACCCGGCATCATTGCTTCGGAACCGCCGAACCCCATCGTTAACGATCTGGTGGTCATGCCGGATATCGAAAAGCGCCTGGAAGCTTTCGTCCGCACCGGTCATGGGGTGGTGATCTTTCCCGGTGGTGCGGGAACCATGGAAGAACTGCTCTACCTGCTCGGCATCCTGATGCACCACGACAACCGGGAGCACGCCTTTCCGTTGATCCTGACCGGGCCTGCCGAGTGTGCGGACTATTTCGATGAAATCGACCGCTTCATCGGTATTGCACTGGGCGATCAAGCCCGCCAATACTATCAGGTCATCATCGATGATTCGCAAGCCGTGGCAAAAGCCATGGCTGAGGACATGGAACGGGTAAGAAGTTACCGCTATGACGGCAATGACGCCTTCTATTTCAATTGGCAACTGCATATCGAGACCGACCTGCAACACCCCTTCATCCCAACCCATGAGGCGATGGCGCAATTGCAGCTCAACCGACAACAGCAAGCCCATCTGGCCGCCGCCAACCTGCGCAAAGCCTTTTCAGGCATTGTCGCCGGCAATGTCAAAGAGGATGGCATCCGTGCCGTGGAGCAGCATGGGCCGTTCAAGCTGCATGGGGAACAGCAGGTGGTGGATGCCATGGACCGGCTACTGATTGCCTTTGCCGAACAGAATAGAATGAAACTACAAGGGGACTACTCACCCTGCTATCATCTTGCCCTGGAGTGAAGGAAAGCTTCTGAGCACTATCCTATGATGAGAAAACCAACTGTACTGCTGTTTCTGCTCTCGCTGCTGTTCGTCGGCCTACAAGCTAATGCCAAACCCCATGAGCGGGAGTGGTATGAGCAGGAGAGGGTCTTCGGTGGCCAGGTCTACCTGAGGACCGCCGGAAATCCCAACAAGCCGGCCGTTGTGATGGTTCACGGTCTTGGGGATGAGGCCTCCACCTGCTGGGAGGATATTCTGCAACGGCTGAAAAAGGACTATTTCATATTCACCTTCGATCTGCCGGGATTCGGCCGCTCGACCAAGCAGAACGCCCTCTACTCACCGGTCAACTACGCCCGGCTGATCCATCAGCTGACCGACAAACATGTCGGCAAGCCATTTCACCTGGTTGGTCACTCGATGGGCGGCGCAATCAGTCTGCAGTTCACCCACAGCTACCCGGCAGCGGTGAAAACCCTGACCTTGATCGATGCGGCTGGCATCCTCCACCGCCAAGCCTACACCAAGTATCTGGCTCCGCTGGGCGTCGACAGGGTGCTCAACCAGTACAATGTTTTCAACGAACGCAAGGTCACTGATCTGGCGGGTGCCCTGATGAGCGCCCTGGAGAAACGCTACCCGGTGAATATGGACCTGCTGATCAATCTGGAACCATTCCGCAACAAGGTACTGCGTGGCGACCCCTCAGCCATTGCCGGACTGGCGCTGGTGCAAAATGATTTCAGCCGAATTCCGGAGACCATTCACCAACCGACCCTGATCGTCTGGGGAGATCAGGATAAGATCGCTCCCATACGAACTGGCTATGTACTCGAATCGCTGATGCCCAACGCCCGATTGGAGCTGATTCCAAACGGCGGCCATGTGGCCTTTATCGATCAGCCTGAACTGTTCCACGATATGCTCAGGCCCCATCTCAGCCAAAGCTACAAGACAAAAGCTAAATCAAACGCCGAACCGGCCAGCCAGCCTTTCCGCCAGACGGTACAGTGCAACAGTGAATCGGGCCATGTGATCAGCGGACGCATTGGCAGCCTGCTGATACAGAGCTGTGAAGATGTGGTAGTCCACGATGCAGAAATCAACAACATCGTCATTGTCGATTCCAATGTCAGCCTACGCAAAACACGAGTGATTGCCATGGGCACCGCCCTGAAGACACGCAATTCAAACGTCTATATCACCGGAGGTCACCTCGAAGGCGAAGTGGCAATCGAGGCCAACAACAGTCGACTCGACATTGCCGGCACACAACTGGTGGGACACCAGGCCGCAGTCAAGGCACCGGAGGACTCGACCCTGATCTTTTCGCTGGGACGCATCGACAGTCCGCTTTACGAGGACCTGGTGATCCATGGTATGAAAGTGGTCGCCCCGGGTTCCTATCTATAGAGCTTGTAAGCTCCAACGGATTGGCATTGATCATTACAACAATCCAGCATGCAGTGTTTTATTCATAGAAAGGAATTCATGTGAATAACATCATCACTTTTTTTCTTACCCTCCTCCTGACTCTGGTTAACCTGTCCAATGCAGCCGCGGATGAAATTGATACAAACAGAGTTGACAGAACAGAGGAGTCCTCATCCTTTTTGCCAAAGTATGGTAACTGGTGCGGTTTGAACCATCCGAGTGATCCACTCACTGCCCCACCGCCCATCGATACATTGGATTCAATCTGCAGAGAGCACGACTACTGTTATCTGGCAAATGGACATATGAATTGTGACTGTGACAGTGCATTTATCCAGGCGATCAAGGCAAACCGGCCAAGATTTTCTGCTTCGGAAAAACTGGTTGCACATACGCTTAGAGTCTATTTCAGAGGGTCACCTTGTTATGGTGATCAGAAGGATAAGATCGCACCGACAAGAGTTCTCACCGGTATTGTCAAACAGACGGATGCAAGCACCAGACATATGTTACAAAAGATCAATGCACTGTCTGATTGAAAGACTCCGTTTACTCCGATTAAACACTGGTGTCTCTGTATAGGAAGGGAGTCTGATGAAGTCAGCATTTCTTGCAATCCCAATCCTCATATCCGGCTGCTCAGAGTCAGTCGATGTTGAGTACTTTAGCTACCAGGATTGCCGTAAAAAAATGACAGCAGAGTATATCGATCAGGGAGTCGATCCAGTTGCTGCAAATATGAAATCCAAAGCCTATTGCAAAGAACAACAGGCAGACAGACAGTAACCCGACAGCCACAAAGCAACCGATGCTTCTGATCAGATCTCTGCAGAGCAACCTTCCACCCGGCACAGGATATCTGTCCCGGGTTTCAACAGTCCCATCCAGGATTGATTTGTACAAAAGTTAGACAAATACGATTCACTCTGTAATTTAGCCTTAATATATATTTGTTTTTTGATATATATCATTTATAGTATATGCACCATGAAGAACATGAACACTGAATCTGTCATTAGCGCGTTATCCAACGCCACAAGGATGCGCTCTGTTCTTCTGCTGCTTGAACAGGATGAACTTTGTGTTTGCGAATTGAATGATGTGATTGGTGGAGCGCAACCCAACATTTCCAGAAACCTGGGGCTGTTGCGCGACTCAGGACTGGTCATTGATCGACGAGAGGGACAGTGGATCTACTATCGCATCAATTCTGAACTACCTGAGTGGGTAAGCGGAATCCTGCAGGCCGCTAAAACGGGTGCCATTGGTCATGAACCCTATAAATCCGATCTGATCAAGCTGAAGGAAGTAGCCAATGGCACAGAATCGAAATGCCGTACCTGAACTAGGGCCTAAAGGATCCTGCCGGTGTTGAAGGTAGTGAGATTGAGAAGAAAGCAGCCTTTGTCAAAGCCTTCAATGAACTGCAAAACAGGATTTCAATCTTTGTAAACCTGCCAATAGCCTCACTGGACAAACTAAAGCTTCAGGAACAACTTGATCTGATTGGCAATAGCACACCTAAAACATCCAAAGACACTGCAGCGTGACATCCGTTAAGTACAAATGAACCGAGAACAGAAATGACAGCCCAATGTGAAGTTACCGCCAAACGTGTGACAGGCAGTGAGATGGGGATTTTTGAGCGTTACCTGACTGTCTGGGTAGGGCTGTGCATCGTCGCCGGCATCATACTTGGAAACTATTTTCCCGAGCAGTTTCAGATGATTGGAAAAATGGAGTTTTCCCACGTCAATATTCCGGTTGCGATATTGATCTGGTTGATGATCATACCGATGCTGATCAAAGTGGATTTCACCTCACTGCACCATGTCAGAGAGCACTGGAAAGGTATCGGTGTAACACTTTTTATCAATTGGGCGGTGAAACCATTTTCCATGGCCTTGCTTGGCTGGGTTTTCATTCATAACCTGTTTGCAGCCTATCTGCCGGCTGACCAGCTCGACAGTTATATCGCCGGCCTGATTCTGTTGGCGGCAGCACCTTGTACGGCTATGGTTTTTGTCTGGAGTCGACTATCCGGAGGCGATGCAAATTTCACCCTGAGTCAGGTTGCTCTGAATGACACCATTATGATTTTTGCCTTTGCACCCGTAGTCGGCCTATTACTGGGTCTATCCGCGATCACCGTTCCCTGGGACACATTGCTACTCTCGGTAGTGCTTTATATCGTTCTACCTGTTGCTTTGGGGCAGGTCTGGAGAAAGCGGTTACTCGCTTCCGGCGGTGAGAGTCTGCTCCAGAGAAGACTTGATTCCCTGCATATACCATCATTGACTGCCCTGCTGGCCACTCTGGTTCTGCTTTTCGGTTTTCAGGGAGAACAGATACTCTCTCAACCATTGATCATAGTTCTACTGGCTATCCCGATCTTGATTCAGGTCTATTTCAACTCAGGATTAGCCTATTTGCTCAATAAAAAGCTTGGTGTTGCCCATTGTGTTGCTGCACCTTCCGCCCTGATCGGGGCAAGTAACTTTTTTGAGTTGGCAGTTGCCACTGCGATTGTTCTTTTCGGCTTTGATTCAGGCGCCGCGCTTGCAACGGTGGTAGGTGTTTTAGTTGAGGTTCCCGTGATGCTTTCAGTCGTAAGAATCGTCAACAGCACTAGAGGCTGGTATGAGGCCTGATGGCCCCGACTAAAACTTAATAAAGGTAGTCCCTGTTGAGCCTGCCTGCAGACTCGGCTATAAAAACCGGTCTGCAGGCAGGCCCACTGGGGTTGCAAGTGAACCAGTCGTCGACCGGATCAGACCCTGTCCAACGACAATTCAAAACTCTCCGATCATCGCATCCATTGACGGATCGATCATCCACAATGCGATATCCTTACCAAGCGCTTTTACACAACGATCCAGAATTTTACAGGTACCTTTGTAGGCACCGAAGAAACCGCCACCGGATGTACGGCGTCCGTTAAAACTGCCGATTTTTTTGCCGTTCTCAAACAGTTCACCTTTAACAGCAACAAACTTTGCGCCGCTCCAGGCCCCGCCGCCGGCACCAACCACATTGCTGAACTCAACATTCAGCACCCTGCCCTTGGCTTTTTTGCTGACCGCACCATCTTTCAGATTGACGGCAATATCAGTTTCAGCGGCGAAGGTTCTAATATAAGCGGGTAGTTTGGTATCCAGGGTACACTCTGCCTTAACCTTCTCGGGCACATTGGAGTTCTTACCATAGCTGATCCGCTTGGTAACACTCACAGCAGGCCCACCAGAGGCAGTGATCACCTCTGTCTGCTGTTTTGTGCTTGAGACCGGTTTTGTACCACCTGTGGTACCACCACAGCCACTCATCGCAATAATCAACATAATTCCAATAGATACAACTTGATACATTCGATTCATCCTATTCTTCCTGTTATTAACGTACATACGAAGCTCCAAGTGTAAACTAGGAAACTCCTGCTTGCAGAGTCACATCGATGACGAAGCTATCAATCCTCAGGCTTTGCGGAGTTTTTAGCGAAAATTTGCAGTGATTGGTGTCCATTCGTCTTTACACCATCTGCAACAGCAGATCTGAATCACCTGAATTTATTTCGCACAGTCATGGGCACTCACCAGTTTGACAAAAAGTGAGCTAAACCATCAGCGAGATGAATTGTGAATCGATCAGGGATTGACTAACCCTGATTTTCGATATCAATCCCCATATTCGATGCCCGTTTCTTCCATAACCGCCTGGCGAGTTTGCGCATATCCTCGATCTTGTCACCTTCATCGACGATCTCTATGCCAAGTAGAGTCTCGACAATATCCTCCAAGGTGAGAATACCTTCCATACTGCCATATTCATCCACCACCAGCATGATATGGCTGCGCTTCTCCATGAAGGTTTCGAAGCTTGCCTGAAGGGAACTGCTGTTGGGTACGGCAGTGATCTCTCTTCGATAGACGGTTAACGGGTTGTCAGAATTGCCACGGGCATGGGAAAGCAGCAGGTCGCTGCGCAGCACGAACCCGGTAACATGGTCACGGTTATCCTTGTAGACCGGAATCCGCGAGAAGCGGCTGCTGTTGTGCTGCTCAAGATAGTCACTGACCGACATATCCTCGTCCAATGAAAAGACCACTGTCCGCGGGGTCATTACATCACTCACCCGGGTCTCCCTTAACAGCAGCAGATTTTTCAGAATCAGGGATTCATGCTGTTCCAGTTTGCCCTCGTCGGCACCGGCCTGAGCCATGGCGGCAAACTCATCCCTTCTGAACTGTCCATGGCTGTGACCACCGGAAAGCAGCTTGGTCAGTATCGCGGACATCCAGATGAAGGGATAGAGTATCCAGATCAGGAATTGCAGCACATAGGCGGTAATCGGCGCCAGTTGGCGCCAGTAGTGGGCACCGAGAGTCTTCGGAATGATCTCGGAGAAAATCAGAATCATCAGGGTCAATACCGCTGAGGCAACCCCCACATAGGCGTTGCCGAATACCACCGCAGCCTGAGCACCGGCACCGGCGGCACCGATGGTATGGGCGGTGGTATTGAGGGTCAGTATCGCAGCCAGGGGATCATTGATGTTCTGCTTCATCTTGCGCAGTAGATAGGAGGCATTATGCCCCTCCTTCTCCAGCACAGAAATATAAGGGTGTGTGACACTCAGAATCACCGCTTCGGCAACCGAGCAGAGAAAGGAAAAACCCAAGGCTATGGAGACATAGACAATCAGCAAAACCATACAGACACCATCGTTTGGTTGGATGTTGAATGCAGGTTATACCGTGATCCGACGGGGAATTCACTAGGCAACTTATGAATAAATCCGGGCCGAATGGATTAACGATTAAAAAACCCGACTCAAGTCGCCTGATGGTCAAGCACCACGATACCGTCTTCATCCGCATAGAGCCACTCACCGGGCTTGAAGCTTACCCCCGCAAAATAGACCTCACCGCCCACTTCTCCAACACCCTTTTTGACACTTTTACGGGGATTGGTGGCGAGTGCCATAACCCCCAGGGGCATCTCACCGATTTCCGCCGCATCTCGAATGCAGCCATTCATAATGATCCCTGCCCATCCGTTATCCACCGCCAATTGAGCCAGGATGTCTCCCAACATAGCACAACGCAGTGAGCCTCCGGCATCCACCACCAGCACCCTTCCCTGCCCCGCCTGATCCAACTGCTCCCGGACCAGGGAGTTGTCTTCAAAGCATTTCAGGGTTGCGATAGGACCGCTGAAGGCATGTTGTCCTCCATAGTGGCGAAATCCGGGATAGCAGATCTGTAGTGACTCTTCATGTATGTCATAGAGATCAGCTGTCTTCAGGGTGCTTTCAGTGGTAGTCATCTCCGCTCTCCAATCTGATTTTTTGTTGTGTTATATCAAGTTATAGCACTTACTCATGTCCAACAACGCCAGCCCGAACACCCCTGTCTGAACAGAAAAAAAAGCCGTGCCAGGAGGCACGGCCGAAGGGCAGAAAACTGGGTAGCGGTGTGAAAGCAGCAGCTGAATGGATGATTCAGCGCTGGATCACACGCTGGGAAGACTACATGCTTGCCGCACTGTCGAATTGCTCTTCTTCAGTGGAACCGGTCAAAGCGGTCACGGATGAGGCACCACCCTGAATCACGGTGGTGACATCGTCGAAGTAACCGGCGCCGACTTCCTGCTGGTGAGAAACAAAGGTGTAGCCTTTGTCGCGGGCTTCGAATTCAGGCTCCTGAACCTTCTCGACATAGTGCTTCATGCCTTCACCGCGGGCATAGTCATAGGCCAGGTCGAACATGTTGAACCACATATTGTGGATACCCGCCAGGGTAATGAACTGGTATTTGTAACCCATGTCGGAAAGCTCATCCTGGAATTTCGCAATGGTGCTGTCGTCCAGGTTTTTCTTCCAGTTGAAAGATGGTGAGCAATTATAAGCCAGCAGCTTGTTTGGATTTTCAGCCAGTACCGCCTGAGCAAATTCACGGGCAAAGCCCAGATCCGGTGTACCGGTTTCACACCACACCAGATCCGCATAAGGTGCATAGGCAACTCCGCGGGAGATGGCCTGTTCCAGACCATTCTTGACCCGGTAGAAACCCTCGGCAGTACGCTCACCGGTGAGGAAGGGCTGATCGTTGGCGTCTACATCGGAGGTCAACAGATTGGCCGCCTCAGAATCGGTTCTGGCCAGTACCAGGGTGGGCACATCCATCACATCCGCTGCCAGACGGGCGGCGATCAGTTTCTGCACCGCTTCCTGAGTCGGCACCAGCACCTTGCCACCCATGTGACCACACTTCTTCACCGCTGCCAGCTGATCTTCAAAGTGAACTCCGGCAGCACCGGCGGAGATCATGTTTTTCATCAGTTCGAAGGCGTTGAGTACACCACCGAAACCGGCTTCCGCATCGGCCACGATGGGAAGAAAATAGTCCACATGACCTTCATCACCCGGATTGATATCTCTTGACCACTGGATCTCGTCAGCACGCTTGAAGGCACTGTTGATACGACGCACCATGGTCGGCACCGAATCATAGGCGTAGAGAGACTGATCGGGATACATGGTTTCGGAAGTATTACCGTCGGCGGCAACCTGCCAGCCCGACAGATAGATCGCCTCGATACCGGCCTTCGCCTGCTGCATCGCCTGACCACCGGTGATGGCGCCCATGCAGTTCACATAGCCTTTCTTGGCATCGCCGCGAACCAGGTCCCAGAGTTTTTCGGCGCCTTTCCGTGCATAGGTGTATTCGGGTTGAACCGAGCCGCGCAGGCGGACTACATCCTCAGCGCTGTAACCGCGTTTGACGTCTGTCCAACGGGGATTTTCTGCCCAATCCTTGTTCAACGCTTCGATCTGTTCTTTACGTGTCATTTGTCTCATCTCCAGTCATGTCTCGATATTGTTTTGGTGGTATCGCTACGACCAATCAAGTAAGTTGCTCGTAAGCCGGTAAGGTGAGGAACTCCTCAAACTCATCGTTGGCAACGATCTGTTTCAACAGCTCAGCTGCCTGCTCAAAATTGCCCGACTCATAGGCCAGCTCTCCGAACTCCTGCCTGATCTCATGTAGTTCGTCTTTAACGGCCTGCTCAAAAAACTGATAGGTAACCTTGCGGCCATCACTCAGAACGCCTTTTGGATAGCGGATCCACTGCCAAATCTGAGATCTGGCAATTTCAGCCGTGGCGGCGTCTTCCATCAGGTGGTGAATCGGTACAGCACCACGACCACCGATCCAAGCGGCGGTATAGCGCAATGCGGCACTGACGTTGTTGCGTAATCCGGCTTCGGTGATTTCACCTTCAGGCACTGCCAGCAGATTGGCCGCCTTGACTGACAGCGACTCGTCGAAACGATCGAGCTGATTGGCCTCAGGCATGTGGTGATTGAAAATCCCCATCGCCACAGGCACCAGTCCGGGATGCGCTACCCAGGTACCGTCATGGCCGTCTGTGGCCTCCCGCTCCTTATCCTGTCTGACCTTCTCTTTGGCCGCCGCATCCGCTTGCGGATCGTCGCGAATCGGGATCTGTGCCGCCATACCGCCCATCGCGTGGGCGCCACGACGATGGCAGGTATTGATCAGCAGCTTCGAATAGGCTCTGAGAAAAGGCACAGTCATGGTGACCTGGCTGCGGTCCGGCAGGACGAATTCCGGATGGGCGTGAAAACGTTTGATGAAGCTGAAGATATAGTCCCAGCGGCCACAATTGAGACCGCAGATGTAGTCTCTCAACTCATAGAGGATCTCATCCATCTCGAACACAGCGGTGATGGTTTCGATCAGTACGGTACAGCGAATGGTGCCCTGATCGAGACCGAGTTCCTGCTCCGCCCAGGCGAAGACATCACGCCACAGGCGAGCCTCGAGGTAACTCTCCATCTTCGGCAGGTAGAAATAGGGACCACTGCCCATCTCCAGCAGGGTTTTGGCGTTATGGAACAGATAGAGCCCGAAATCGAAAAAGGCGCCACTGATGCGGCGGCCATCCACACTCATGTGTTTCTCTTCCAGATGCCAGCCACGGGGACGCACAATCAGGGTGGCGAGTTGATCATCCAGTTGGTACTGCTTGCCTTCCGGACTGGTGAAACTGAGTGTGCGGTTTACCGCCTCACGCAGATTGATCTGCCCTTCCACGGTGGTATTCCAGTGAGGCGAGTGGGCATCCTCAAGATCCGCCATAAAACACTTTGCCCCGGAGTTCAGGGCGTTGATCAACATCTTGCGATCAACCGGGCCGGTAATCTCCACCCGTCGATCCTGCAGATCCTTTGGTGCCGGGCGAACCTTCCATTCAGACTGCCGGATCCCGCTGGTCCCTTCCAGAAAATCGGGCAGTTGACCCTGGTTGAGCTGTTGCTGGCGTCGCGAACGGCTCTTCAACAGCTCACGTCTGGTATCGCCAAACAGACGCTCCAGCTCAGCAACGAAGTGAAGTGCCTCCGGTGACAGTATCTCCTGATACTCCGACTTCATCTCGCCGGTGATTCTGACCTCTTGTGTCTGATGCCAGAGGTTTGATGTGGTACTCGACATAATTTTCAATCTCCTCATATTCTTCGCCGCGCACTTGGTTGGTGCGGTCGTAACGGCTGAAAAATCACACTGCCATTCTCTGAGGCGTGTTCAATTTTTTGTGCACTGCGTTAAAGCATAGTGAAAAGGTCAACATTATTTTCAAAAAAATCTCAATAGTTAGCTTTGACAAAAAAAATAGTGCACTGCAATAAAAATCTGCTAAACCTTACTTAATCACTCAGATATAACGACCCAACGAAAAACGACGCACCAAAACAATGCAGAATCAGCCTCAACAGATCGCCCGCTCGATCCTGACTGGATTTGAGAGACACTTCTCCTTTTTTCAGGAGATCAGCAGTGCGGCCCGCCAACGCTTTGAACATGCGGACTGGCAGGCCGTGCGTGAGGCATCGGCAAAGCGCATCAACTTCTATGATCTACGAGTCAAAGAGGCGATCGAACGACTCAAATCCAGTTTCGATATTGAGGTGCTGGATGAGAGGCTGTGGCAGGAAGTGAAACAGATCTACAGCAAACTGCTGCGTACCCACAGCCGTCCTGAGCTGGCTGAAACTTTTTACAATTCAGTGTTTTGCAGGCTCTTTGACAGGCGTTACTACGATAACGACAAGATCTTCATCGAATCCCAGGTGGATCGTCAGGGCCTCTCCGAACGCTATCAGGTCTACATGTCTTTCCATCTGGATGAGGGGGATCTGCAGGGCTGTATCTGGGACATGCTCTCCGCCTTCTACTTCTCCCTGCCCTACGAGAACATCGACAGGGACTGCAAACTGCTGACCGACTCGCTGATTGAGCAGGCCGGATTCGATCGCCTGCCCAAAGATCTGCGCTTCGATATCCTGGAATCCCCTTTCTATCGCAACAAGGCGGCCTACCTGATCGGCAGAATGGTCTATGGGGATAAAATCCGTCCGTTCATCATCCCACTGATCAACAATGAGGAGGGTGGGCTCTTCGTCGATGCCCTGTTGATCCGCGGCCGACATGTGGAAGCCCTGTTCAGCTTTGCCCGGGCCTACTTCATGGCCAAGACCCCGGTCCCCACCGCCACAGTCGCTTTTTTGAAAAGCATCATGCCCGACAAAACCCTGTCTGAGCTCTACATGAGCATTGGGTTACATAAACAGGCGAAAAATGAGTTCTATCGGGATCTGCTCAACCATCTCGACGACAGTACGGATAAATTCGTGCTTGCCGCTGGCACACCCGGGCTCGTGATGCAGGTGTTTACCCTGCCATCCTTTCCCTATGTATTCAAAGTGATACGCGACCAATTTCCACCACAGAAAGAGGTTACGCACAAGCTGATCAAAGAGCGTTATCTGCAGGTCAAGAAACATGACCGTATCGGACGTATGGCTGACACCCTCGATTTCGCCGAAGTGGCACTGCCGCTGGATCGGATTGAACCAAAGCTACTCCAGGAGCTGCAGAACACCATCGCCAATCAACTCGAAATCGACGATGACAAACTGGTGATCAAGCACCTCTATATCGAACGCCGCATGACACCTCTCAATCTCTATCTGCAAGAGACTGATGACGAGATGGCGCGTGAGATTCTCGGCGACTGGGGGCTGGCGCTGAAACAGCTGATGGGCGTGAACATCTTTCCCGGTGACCTGTTGTTCAAAAATTTTGGGGTTAACGACCAGCGTAAAGTGGTGTTCTACGACTATGATGAGATCTGTTATCTCAGTGAATGTAACTTCCGCAGAATCCCGCCGCCAAGAAGCTCGCTCGATCTGTTCAGAGATGAGCCCTGGTATAGTGTCAATCCCAATGACATCTTTCCGGAAGAGTTCATCACTTTCATCAGCACCGATCCGAAAATCCGCAAAATGCTGATGGAACTGCATCCGGATCTGTTTGATATCAGTAGCTGGCAGAATGCCCAGGAGAGCCTGGCAGCCGGTCAACAGGCGGATGTCTTCCCCTATCCGCAGAAGTTGAGATTTTCCCGCAAACTCCAGAGTGCCAAGGTGTCGGCTCAGCTGTTAGCGGCGGCCGCTGTGGTTTGAAGCGAAGATAAGGGTCAGGATGACCGAGAAACCAGGCGTCTCAGAATGTGCTGTTGCTAATCCTGACTGGAGTGCTCCATCAGTTCGTTCAACATCAGCAACAACTCATCACGATGAGATTCAAAAATCTCGATTTCACTAAAGAAATCCTTCACCTCGATACCGCTTTTATGCTTAACAAGCTGCTCGGCAGAGTCATGAATCGCATTATGTAAAGTGCTGATCTTCCGTAACATTGGAGAATCGGCCAATCGGCTATCGACCTGCCCGTCCAGCCATTGGCCAAATCGACACTGATGTTTATCGAGCACCGGTGGGCCCATCTTCTCGCCCTGGATATATTGCAACAGATGGGCAATCCAGGCCCGATGCTCAACCGCAGCAAACAGCAGCGGTTGATCATCCCGGCTGAGTCGGGCTGTTTCGCTCCAAAGATGATCGGGCTGCCAATCACTTAACCACGGCAGGACCTCTTCGGATGGCATGGGTCGGGCAATCGCATACCCCTGCCCAAGCTGGCATCCCAGTTTCAGCAGCATCTCACCATGGGCCAGGGTTTCAACTCCCTCGGCAATGGCGTTGCGACTGAACGCGGATGCCAAACCGAGCACCCCTTCCAGTATCGCTAGATCATCCGGGTCATCCAGCATGTCCCGCACAAAACTCTGATCGATCTTGAGCAGCCCTGCGGGCAGTCGCTTCAGATAGGTCAGTGAGGAGTAACCGGTTCCAAAATCATCCAGGGCAAAGCCAACCCCCAGATTCCGACACTCGCGAATGATTTCAGAGACCTGATCGATCTCGTCCAATGCACTGGTTTCGAGCACCTCCAGTTCCAGATCACCAGGCTTTACATTGGGATGCTTTGCCAGCAGATAACGCAGGCGGGTGACAAAATTGGGTTGCTGAAGATGCATCGCATCGATATTTACACTGATCTGCAACGGCACCCCGGCCCGTCGCCACTCTGCGATCTGTCCGAGCGCGGTATCCAGCACCCACTCACCCAACTGCACAGAGAACGGATGCTGCTCTATGACAGACATAAAAGCACCGGGTAACAGCAACCCTCGCTGTGGATGCTGCCAACGAATCAGTGCCTCCATACCCAAGATGTCACCACTCTGCATATTCACCTTGGGTTGATAGTGGAGCACCATCTCACCACTTTTCAGGGCAATACGGATCCGCTCCAGACTTTCGTGGTAGCCACGAACCGTCCGGTCATGTTCAGCATCGAAGATATGGTAGCGATTCTTTCCCGCCTGCTTGGCCTGATACATGGCTTGGTCCGCCTGACGCAGCAGTTGATCCGCATCGAGCACTTCTGCCTGAGGAAAAAAGGTAACACCAAGGCTGGCCGAGACTTTCAACTCCATACCTTTGGTATGTATCGGTTCGGCTGCCGATGCCATCAGCCGCTCGATGATATTGACGCTCGCGGCATGATCAGCAAGATCCATCAACACAGCGACAAACTCATCCCCTCCCAGGCGTGACAGGGTATCGCCCTCGCGTAAGGCATGCTTCATTCGCTCCGCAAGCTGAATCAGAAACAGATCCCCCACATCGTGGCCATGCGCATCATTGATCTGCTTGAAACCATCCAGATCCAGATAGACGATACCCACCAGTGTGTTGCGACGCTGCGCCTGAAGCATCGCCTGATAGAGTCGATCAGCCAGCAAAACCCGGTTCGGCAACCCGGTAAGCACATCGTAGTGGGCGATACGTTCCAGTTTCCTCTGCTGCTCTTTCAGCGGCGTTATGTCGGAGAAGAGTCCCACGTAGTATTTAAGACTGCCCTGCTCGTCATAGACATTGCTGACGGTGAGCATTTCAGCGTAGACCTCACCGCTTTTTCGCCGGTTCCAGATCTCTCCCGACCAATGTCCGTGCTTCAGCAATTCCTGCCACATGTCGGCGTAGAAGGCGCTATCGTGACGTCCGGAAGCCAGCAATCTGGGATTCTTCCCCAGCACCTCCTTCCGGCTGTAATCGGTGATACGACTGAACGCACTGTTGACATCCAGAATGGTGCCGTCAGGATCGGTTATCATGATGCCCTCACGGGCTGAGTCGAAAACGCTGGCGGCCTGACGCAATTGATCTTCGGTCTTTCTACGCTCTGTAATATCGTGCCCAATGCCCAGGATTCCGATCAGGCTCGCCTGTTCGTCAAACATCGGTGTCTTGGTGGTCTCCAGCAGCTCACGATGACCATCTGCAAAAGTGACCCACTCTTCATGGACCTTCGGACCACCCTGTTCAATAACTTTCTGATCATGCTCTCGATAAGATGCCGCCTTATCCGCCGACATGAAATCGACATCTGATTTCCCCAGAATTTCATCCTCAACGGCACCCAAATAACCCTCAAATCTAGGATTACAGGCCAGATAGGTCCCATCAGGATCTTTCAACCAGATCAGATCGGGCAAGGTCTGTATCAGAACTTTGAGAAAACCGCTCTGTCGCAGCAGTTTTGTCTCCAGTTGTTTCTGCTGCGCCAGCTCCTGCATCAGTCGCAGTGTGTTGCTGGAGAGAATCCCGTAGCTGACTAGGATGATATCGATCATCTTGCGGGTAAACCCGCTCATCTCTTTCAGTGCATATTGCTTGGCCTCTTCCAGCGCAAGCCCCTGGCGCAGGCCTAAAATGATGTAGGAGAGATGTCGATCGGACTCAAGTATGTGGGAAGCCAGCCAGCGAACCAGAAATTCCAGGGTCTTTTCAGCGGTCTGATGTTCGGATCCCTGCTCTGTCTGACTGATCAACGCCTGCAACTGATCGATAAAGGCCTGATGGGAATCCCGATGACTCGCCTCCAATGACTCATCCGGCAGATATTTACGCCAGATGGCCTCTTCTGTCTCGAAGTGGTAGACCGTGTACTCCAACAGCCCATCAAATACCTTGCTGAGGTCGATCTGATCCGATTCGAATGCAAACTGGGATGCCAGCTCGTTCAACAGCCGCACCAATTGACGATGCTGCTCATCGACCGTGGGAAGACCGGTGTTGAAATTATCGTCCCAGGGGAAGATGTCGATACGTTTCATTGAAGAGGATCGCTTTCATCATTTTTTATTCGAATAAAGGGTGAAATATCACCCGAAAATCAGCGATCCAATGCTGTTACACCACATGAATTTTATTCCGCTGGAACTCAATATCATCAGTTGATGATATAACATGATTTTCGAAGGAACAAAGGGAATTGTTGATGATGCATGCAATATGTTGTTGTTCCGCTTGGGTAGATTACCCTTGCCAGCAAGTCACAATTCGATCAAGGATTTGTACGATCTACGGAATACGACTTTCTAAGCGACCGGTTAGAGCAACTTACTGGGCACCCTTGCCAAGCAATACCACCTCAATGGTTTGCAAGAGGATGATGAAGTCGAGCATGGTGCTGGCATTTTTGACGTAGTAGAGATCGTATTCAAGCTTTCGCTTGGCATCCTCTTCAGATGCACCATAGGGGTAGAGCATCTGCGCCCAACCGGTCAAACCGGGCTTGACCCAATGTCGTTGTGGATAGTAGGGAATGTCGTTCGACAGCTGCATGACGAACTCCGGCCGCTCCGGTCGTGGTCCTACCAGGCTCATATCCCCGTTCAGTATGTTGTAGATCTGCGGTAACTCATCCAGCCGGGTCTTGCGCAGGAAACCACCCAGCTTGGTGATACGGGCGTCATTTTTGGTAGCCCACCTGGCAACACCATCCGCCTCGGCATCGGTGCGCATACTGCGGAATTTATAGACCTTGAACAGCTTACCGTTTTTGCCTACACGAACCTGACTGTAGAGAATCGGATCCCGGCCCCCGGATTCGATCAGACTGGCGATGGTAACCAGAACCATCAGTGGTGCGGCAAACAGAAAGATTATGATGCCTACTGACATATCAAAGGCTTTTTTGATCGTCCGGTTCAATGCCCGCTGCCGATAACCATCGGTATAGAGCATCCAGCTGGGATAGAGCAGATCGATATTGATGATCGAAAGCTCTTTTTCAAAGAAGGTCAGTAGATCGAGTATTCTGATCCCTTTGATTTTACACTCAAGCAACTCATGGTTAGGCAGTTTCTTGCGCCGATCATCCACAGCCACCACAATCTCATCCACCGCCAGGCGGTTGGATATCTCCAGCAGCGACTGATCCTTGACGATCTGCCGATCCTTATCGATCAGTTCAATTCTGTCACCGAGATTCACATAGGCCACCACCACGATACCCAGTGTATCTTTATCTCTCATCGACTCCTCAATGCGATCCGCATTGATTCCCACACCCAGGACCAGAACCCGGCGTTTCAGGATTTTATCGGAAGTCACACGAACGAAAATGGTTCGCGCCACCAGAATTCCGAGCAGTGACAGAGCCAAACCATAACTAAGTACCGATTGGCCATTATCAACGAATATGGGCGCAACAACTAGTAACAACAGCATCGCCACACCACCGACTAGAAAGGCCAGGATAATCCGTAGCAGGAAGCCCGATGAGGTTGCCATCGATCCCTTCTGGTAGAGGCCCAGGGCGGTCATTGCGGAGAACAACACCAACGAGAAAATTACTGGTATGTTGCTCTCCAAACTGGAGATTGTTTGGTTGGCGATTTGATGAAATAGCAGAATGGCGCCATGCATCGAAGAGAAAAATATCAACACCTCAGCAACAGCCAGAAGTACTACGGCCTTAGAGATATAGATTCCAAAAAGCTTGATCATGGCTTAGCTATTGCTATCTCTCGATGGTACTAACAGACGTCATCCAATTTACATCAGAAATTCAATCCGTCGAATTTTACAACATCCTTGAGTTGACAGACCAGGGCCTGTTAATCCGATAAGCATAACAATTTCTGCACAAGAATGCTGTTGTTGTGTGGAATTTTTACTAACGAGCGGTATCGTCCCGGTAGGCGTAGTAGTCCTCCTTCGAGTTGAGCACGAATACCACATTGGCTTCACCATCAATTTCAGGGACTGCCTGCAAGGTGATTGGAGCTTCCAGATCACAGTCTTCTGCTTCGACTGTGTTGTCTCCGTCCCAGATCAAAATTGAGTAGATCGAACGATCCTCCACATTGTAGCTGGCTTCGGCATACACCTGTTCGCCAACCACGGAGAGGAGTATTTTGGCATGGTTGAAATCAGGACTGAGATTCCTGGTATTGAGGAGAGGCGTGAGAAACTGTCTCTCTCCACTGTCTGTATCATGCATTGCCCAGACCAGAATCGGGTTCTGTTTCAGATCATCCAGGGTATACTCTTCGAGCATGTAGGGACTACCAAACTCGGGCATAGAACCACTCCTCATTGTAATCAAAAGATAATAGCCGGGAATCACGCTGAGCGCTGCCAAACAGACAACCCGCACAGAGCGGGTTGTCTGTTACCGCGTAGGCCATATTCAGCCGTTCAGTCTCTCCTGAATGGCATTCACTACTGCCTCACTGGAGGTGGCGCTGACGGTCAACAGCATATTTTCATTGCTGTAGTAACCGACCAGCGGTGCGGTCTTTTCCTGATAGACGTCGAGACGGTTTGAGATCGCCTCTTCCGTCTCGTCATCGCGCTGTACGACTTTTCCACCACATTTGTCGCAGACACCCTCGACTTTTGTCGGCATGCTTTTGACATTGTAGATGGCGCCACAGGCTTCGCAGGTTCTGCGGGTGGTCAGGCGATCCAGGATCACCTCCCTGGGCACATCGATCTCCACGGCGAAATCGAGATCCACATCGATCTTTTTAAGCAGTTCACCCAAGGCCTCTGCCTGAGGAATGGTACGGGGAAAGCCATCCAGCAGAAAGCCATTCTCACAATCCGGTTCCTGCAGACGCTGCTCCATGATGCCCATGATCAGATCATCAGGTACCAAGTCACCCGCCTTCATGAAGGCCTCTGCCTGCTTGCCCAGTTCTGTACCGGCCTGGACCGCACCACGTAAGATGTCACCGGTAGAAATCTGAACTGAACCGTCCAGCTTGGTCAATTCCTTGGCAACTGTGCCCTTGCCCGCACCGGGCGCACCTAAAAGTATCAGCTTCATAATATGATCGCTCCTGAAAGTTGTTTTTCTAAAATCGTGTTTTTGTTGTTAAGGCCGGCACAAAAATACCCGATATGGGGATAGTAACGCTCGGCCCATGGTCAAAACCGGCGCTATTATACGTGACAAGAACCCGGCAGTCCTGCAGGATAGGCCGGTAACTCATGCAGAACTTGAGGTGCCAAGTTATTTTCAAGCAAAAAGAAAAACTTACAGTAGCTTTCTCAGCTTCACTCTTATTGCTTAACAGCTGCTCAAGCTCGCCCCCTAAAGATACCGCTGACGCCTGCCAGATCTTTGAGGAAAAGAGCGACTGGTACGAAGCCTCCCAATCGTCGTTTGAAAAATGGGGTGTACCCATTCATATACAACTGGCATTCATACATCAGGAATCCAGGTTCAGGCATGATGCCAAACCGCCCAGGGAGAAGCTGTTCTGGTTTATTCCCTGGTTTCGTAAATCCTCCGCCTACGGTTATGCTCAGGTTAAAGACTCCACCTGGGACTGGTACCGGGAGAAGACGGGTAATCGCTGGGCAGACCGGGATGACTATGAGGATGCCGTAGATTTCATCGGCTGGTATGTGAAAATGACCCACAGCAAACTCGGTATCTCGAAATGGGACCCGTACCGGCAATACCTGGCCTACCATGAGGGGCACGGTGGTTACGCAAAAGACAGCTTCAAGAAAAAACCCTGGCTGACCAAGGTGGCGCGCCGGGTGGAGAGTAATGCAAAACGTTACCGCCAACAGATCGCCAACTGCCGAAGCAGACTGGAAAGTGGCTCCGGATGGTGGCCCTTTTGAGTCACCGACAGCACTCCCCGATCCAATCACCAGCGCACTCAGGCCAACAACAAGTATGGTTAGCTGAAAAGGACATCGCTGTTGCTATACCACCACTTTTTTTAGGTTAAATTTCAGCCCACACCGCCGATACTCTTTCTGATAGGCCAGCATGGTTGAAATCCTATGCCTTGGGTATAGAGTTGAGTGTAGAGATTGGCATCAATCAGGGCACTTATGTGATCATTAGTTTTTTCAATGCTATTGAAGTATTTATAAAAATTAATACTTTCTATTTAACCCATTCCATAGACCAATACTAGCCCCAACATTAAACTATGTAAGGTTTCTAAAGGGTTTCAGTTAGGTTTCACAGGCATGACATCGGGTATTGGAAATGGATATTGAGATCGCACTAAACGTCACGACCGCTATCCTCTTCATGGGCATTCTTGGCCTATTGCTCTCTTCCATGCTGGTATTTGCCAACAAAAAACTCTGGGTCTTTGAAGACCCCCGAATCGATGATCTCGAAGGCATGCTGCCCGCCACCAACTGTGGCGCCTGTGGCAGTGCCGGATGCCGTCCCTTCGCCGAGGCGCTGATCTCCGGCGAGGTTACCCCCGCTCAATGTACCGTCAGCAACGCTGAGGCAATCGAGGACATCGCCGACTACCTGGGCGTGGAGAGTGGCGACGTGGTGAAACGGGTAGCTCGTCTAGCGTGCGCCGGTGGCAATCATGTCGCCCGTATGCGCGCCCAATATAATGGTTTGGAGAGCTGCCGCGCGGCCACAGTCGTTTCCGGCGGTCCGAAAAGCTGTACATGGGGCTGTATCGGTCTGTCCGATTGCGCGGAGGTGTGTGACTTCGATGCAATCACTATGGATCACAACGGACTGCCCATCGTGGACAACGCAAAGTGCACCGCTTGCGGCGATTGTGTCGATATCTGCCCCAAGGATCTGTTCTCAATTCAGGATGCTGCTCATCGGTTGTGGGTGGCCTGTAAAAACCTGGAACATGGTGACAGCGCAGAGAATGATTGCGAAGTCGCCTGCACCGCCTGCGAAAGGTGCGTAAAGGACTCACCGGAAGGATTGATTAGTATTCAAGACAATTTGGCTGTAATCGACTATAACAAGATTAGTTTAGCCTCCCCTATTGCTACTGAGCGTTGCCCAACCGGGGCAATTGTTTGGCTTGATGAAACCCTGGGAGTCATCAAAGGACAACAAGCCAAGCGCATAGTACGTAAAGAAGCACTGCCTATCTGATGTGGGCGGTGAAAACCTTAAGCCTATGCTTTCTGTTTCCACTCTTTGAGATACGCATCGAGAGAGTGGTGGAAGGTAAATTGCAAACCTAGCAAAGAGAAGTTTCCATGTTCGGTAAGAAAGAAGAGAAGAGCTTCAAATACCCTGGCATCCGTATGGCAATGGATGGTAACGGGGCAGTCATCATGTGTGAGAGGGAAGCCTCTGATGCCGCTGGCGCATACCCCATCACTCCATCAACCCAGATGGGTGAATATTGGGCCGAAGAGACCGCCAAAGGGCATGTCAATGTTTCTGATCGGTCACTGATCTTTATCGAGCCGGAGTCGGAGCATGCGGCCGCTGCGGTTACTGCCGGCATGTCCATGACCGGCTTGCGCGCCACCAACTTCTCCTCTGCCCAGGGCATCGCATTCATGCATGAATCCCTTTATGCGGCCGTGGGTAAACGCCTCCCCTATGTACTGAATATCGGCTGCCGGGCAATCACCAAAGCCTCGCTCAACGTACACTGCGGCCATGACGATTTTCACTGTATTGACGATACCGGCTTTTTCCAGGTATTCGCCAACAACGCCCAGGGTGCCGCCGATCTGAACCTGATCGGCCGCAAGATCGCTGAGCTGTCTCTGACTCCGGCGGCTGTTGCTCAGGACGGCTTTCTGACCACCCATCTTATCGAACCGCTGCAAGTGCCTGAACGGGAGCTGATTGCCGAATATCTGGGTCTTCCGGAGGATGAGATCGAATGCCCCACCCCGGCACAGAAGCTGCTGTTCGGTGAGACCCGTCGCCGGGTACCGGCCATCTGGGATGTGGACAACCCCATGCTCTCAGGCTCGGTACAGAACCAGGATGCCTATATGCAGACCACCGCTGCGCAAAGGCCCTACTTCTTCCAGCACATCCCGGAGATCGCGGATCAGGCGATGGAAGAGTATTACCAACTGACCGGTCGCCGTTACGAGCGCATCGGCTGCTATAACACAGAAAAGGCAGACTATCTGATCGTCGGCATGGGCTCGATGATCGTACAGGCCCATGGTTTGGCCGACTATCTGGAAAAGACCCGCAAACTGAAGATCGGCGTGGTCGATATCACCATGTTCCGCCCCTTTCCGGGTGACCTCCTGGGGCAGATTCTGAAGGGTAAAAAAGGCGTCTGTGTACTGGAACGTACCGACCAGCCCCTGGCTGAAGATCTGCCACTGATGCGGGAACTCCGCTCGGTGGTCTCGAAATGTATCGAAAACGGTCAGGCAAAAGCGGGCAAACTGGCACAGCCCTATGAAAAGTATGACAGCTACAGCAGTTTCGCCGACGCCCCTCACCTCTATTCCGGCGCCTACGGCCTGGGTTCCCGTGACCTGCAGCCTGAGGCCTTGATTGCCGCCATTGAGAATATGTTACCTGACGGCAGTCAGCGTAAGTTCTTCTACCTGGGGATCGATTTCGTACGCGATGCGGATACGCCCAAGCAGGAGATCCATATCCAGAAACTGCTTGAAGCCTATCCCGACATCGGTGATATGGCACTGCGCGGTTCCGAAAATCCGAACCTGATGCCGGAAGGCTCGATTACCGTAAGAATGCACTCGGTCGGTGGCTGGGGCGCCATCACCACCGGCAAGAACCTGGTCATGACCCTCTATGATCTGCTCGGTTACGAGATCAAAGCGAATCCGAAATATGGTTCCGAGAAGAAGGGTCAGCCCACCACCTACTACCTCTCTGCGGCACCGACACCGATTCCGCTGAACTGTGAGTATCACTATGTGGATGTGGTCTTGAGCCCGGATCCGAACGTATTCGGTCACTCCAACCCGCTGGCCGGTCTGAAACAGGGCGGCACCCTGATCATCCAGTCGTACCTGGGTTCAGCGGATGAGGTATGGGAATCCTTCCCCCGCTGGATGCAGCAGCAGGTCATCGACAACGAGATCCATGTCTTCTATGTGGATGGTTTCAAGATCGCCAAAGAGGAGGCCTCCGACGCTGAATTGCAACTGCGTATGCAGGGTAACGCGTTCCAGGGCGCCTTCTTTGCCGGCTCTCCGCTGATGGAGATGGCAGGGCTGGATGAGAAGAAACTTTTCAGCGCCATCGAGAGTCAGCTCGAAGCCAAGTTCGGCAGCAAGGGTCGCCGGGTGGTTGAAGACAATCTGCGGGTTGTACGTCGTGGTTTCGATGAGATCCATGAGATCACCAACAAGACCATTGGCAGCCGTGCCCAGCTGCCGGTGAAGAAAGAGATCGGCATGCCGGTGATGCTCAAGCAGCTGCCTGAAGCGGAAGGCGGCATCTCCGATATACACCGTTTCTGGGAACAGACCGGCAGCTTCTATGCCACCGGTAAGGGCAATGAGAATCTGGCCGACCCCTACCAGGCTCTGTCGCTGATGCCGGCCTCCACCGGTGTCTTCCGTGACATGACCCAGATCCGTTTCGACTACCCGAAATGGGTCGCAGAAAACTGCACCGCCTGTGGCGACTGCTACACCATCTGTCCCGACAGTGCGATCCCCGGCCTGGTCAACAAAGTCAGCGATGTTTTCGCCACTGCGATCAACCGCATCGAAACCGCTGGCCGTCCGACCCAATACCTGCGCAGAGAGAGCCGCAACGTGGAGAAACGTCTGCGTGAACTGCTCGAAGAGGCCGGTGAAGCCGCCAACGTGCGCAGCGTGCTGGATCAGGCCGTACTCGAGACCATAGGTGCCGCCGAGATTGAAGAGGATGCGCGGGCTGCCCTGGAAGAGGAGTTCGGTCTGTTTCTGCAGGCATTGGGTGAGTTCGACTTCTCCGTGACCAAACCCTACTGGAACAATATGGAGAAGAAGAGCAAAAACAGTGGTGGCCTCTTCTCCATTACCGTCAACCCATACACCTGTAAGGGCTGCATGGAGTGTGTCACCATCTGTGAAGACGACGCATTGGTCGCCACCCATCAGGACGAAGCCGCGATTGCGCGCATGCGTGACGACTGGAATTTCTGGCTGGATCTGCCGACCAGTGATCCTTCCTTCAACCGCATCGACGACCTGGATGAGAAAGTGGGTGCGCTGCAGACCCTGCTGATGGACAAGGAGAACTACAACTCCCTCTCCTGTGGTGACGGCGCCTGCCTGGGTTGTGGTGAAAAGACCATCATCCATCTGTTCACCTCAACCGTCACTGCCCTGATGCAGCCGCGGGTCAAACAGCAGATCGAGAAGATCGACAAACTGATCGAACAGCTGGAACAACACATCCGACTGAAACTGGCCGAAGGTGTGGATCTGAGCAGCTCGAAAGCCATCTCGGAAGCGATGTCCGGCAGTGAAGAGAGTGATCTGACCCTCTCCGGACTGAGCGAGAATCTGGACAGCGACCACGAGAAGACGGTCATCGATCGTGAGTGGCTGCAGTCCACAACCCGGTTGCTGGATGAACTGAGAGATCTGAAATGGCGTTACACCGAAGGTGAGACCAACAACGGTCGAGCGGAGATGGGTATTGTCAACGCCACCGGTTGTACCTCTGTATGGGGCTCCACTTACCCCTTCAACCCCTATCCGTTCCCCTGGGCCAGCCACCTGTTCCAGGACAGCCCATCCGTCGCCATGGGCCTTTTCGAAGGCCACATGCGTAAGATGGCGAACGGCTTTGCCACCATCCGTAAAGCGGAACTGGAACTGGCGGGCAAGTACAATGCCGTCGAGCACGGCGCCTTCTTCCAGCAGTTCAACTGGAAGCAGTTCAACGAAGAGGAGTGGCTGCTCTGTCCACCGGTCGTATCGGTCGGTGGTGATGGCGCGATGTATGACATCGGTTTCCAAAACCTCTCCCGTGCCCTCGCCTCCGGCATGCCGGTGAAAGTCCTGGTACTCGATACCCAGGTCTACTCCAACACCGGTGGTCAGGCCTGTACCTCCGGCTACATCGGCCAGGTTGCGGATATGAGCCCCTACGGTAAGGCCTGGAAAGGTAAGGAAGAGATTCGTAAAGAGGTCTCCCTGATCGGCATCGCCCATCGGACAACCTACGTCCTGCAGGGCACCATCAGTAACACCACCCACCTGTTGGAAGGCTACATCGATGGCCTGAACAGCCGCCATCCGGCACTGTTCAACATCTATGCGGTCTGTCCTCCGGAGCATGGAGTTGGCGACGACATCGCTTTCAGACAGTCGAAAATGGCTGTGGAATCGAGAGCCTACCCGCTGATGAAATATGATCCGGATGCCGGTGAGACCATTGAGGATTGTATCGATCTGGATGGCAATCCTTCACTGGACGATGACTGGCCGACCTACACCATCGACTACCTGGACGACAAAGGTGAAGCGTGTAAATTGGAAGTTCCCATGACCTTCGCCGACTTTGCCGTCACCGAAGGGCGTTTCCGCAAGCAGTTCCGCACGGCGCCTCCAGAGACCTGGAACGATGACATGGTCGCCATGCATGAGTTCCTGGAGATGGATGAAGATGATCGGGAAGGCAAATTCCCTTACATCTGGGGTGTGGACAGCAAGAACCGTCTTATGCGTATCATTTGTGCACAGGAGATCGCCAAATCCTGTCAAGAGCGCCGACAGTTCTGGCGTCAGCTGAAGGGTGTCGCCGGTGAGATGAACAAAGTGGATGTGGATGCCCTGGTCGATCAGGCCAAGGTCGATATGGCCAACCGCCTCAGCTCCACTCTGCTGTCGATGGCCGCCAGCGGCAATGCAGACGCCCTGGCAGGTTCCATCTCAGCCAACGGCAGCAATGGGGCAGCTGCCCCGGCGGGAAGTAACGGTGCAGATTCTGCGGATTACGAACCGGTATGGATCGAAACCCCGGAATGCACCGCCTGTGACGAATGTATCGAGATCAATCCGAAAATTTTCGCCTACAACGACGAAAAGAAAGCGATTATCGTCGATCCCAAGGGGGGTAAGTTCAAGGATATCGTGAAGGCTGCCGAGAAGTGTACGGCTGCCTGCATCCATCCGGGATCACCCTGGAACGCTACTGAAAAAGACCTGGAAAAGTTTGTCAAACGGGCCGCGAAATTTCAGTAAATTCAGGGCGACCATGGGGCTCTGCCGGCATGGTCGATAAGGCTAACAGTATGCGGAGCTTCGGCTCCGCCTGTTAAATCTCGATTCCGCAATTGATCGCTACTATTCGGCGCAAGGATACTGTTATGGCAAACCCGATAATGGATTTCCCACAACACCGTGTTCAATTGCGAACTCAAGGTTAAACGAGATCAGAGAGACTATGGGATTGTTCAACCTGCTGTTTGGGCAGAAAGGCTTTACACACGGTATCCATCCACCCTATCACAAGGATACGGCGGATAAACCGATCCGCCGTCTTCCCTTCCCCCCGCAATTGGTATTGCCGCTGGACCAGCATATTGGTAAACCGGCAATACCCCTGGTCGTCAAAGGTCAGGAGGTGGTTCGGGGTGAACCGATTGCCAAGGCAGACGGTAACTTTTCAGTCCCTCTGCATGCCCCGGCCACTGGACGAGTGGCCGGTATCGAATTGATGCCAACCCCCAAGGGCCCGAAGACCAGTGCCATCCTCATCGATGTCTATGAGGGCTCGACTCAGGAGGTGCTTTGGGAACAGCCGCGGGATATGAGCGAACTATCCCCGCAGGAGATCATCCAGGCGATCCAGGACAGCGGCATGGTCGGTCTTGGTGGCGCGGCCTTCCCGTCGCATATGAAGCTCGCCATTCCTGATGACAAGCAGGTCGATACGCTGATCGTCAATGGTTGCGAATGTGAACCCTACCTGACCTGTGACCACCGGATCATGCTGGAGCATCCCAAAGCCCTGCTGCGCGGGATTCGCTACGCGATGCGCGCCACCGGTACGGAAAAGGCGATCATCGGCATCGAAGACAACAAAATGGATGCGGTGGAGCTACTGAAGGGCCACCTCTCCAAAGGCAGCCCGGTTGAGGTCAAGGCGGTAGAGACCAAGTACCCTCAGGGCTCTGAAAAGATGCTGATCAAATCGGCCCTCGACCGGGAAGTACCCACCGGCGGTCTGCCTGCCGATGTCGGTGTGGTGGTCAACAACGTGGGGACCCTGGCCGGTCTAGGCGATCTACTGCCAAAAGGACGGGGGTTGATCGAACGGGTGATCACCGTCGCCGGACCTGGCATCGCCAAACCGGGCAACTACCTGGTGCCTCTGGGTACCCCGATCCGACATATTCTCGACCATGTGGGTTATGAGGGTGCCCGCACCGAGTTTATATTGGGCGGTCCGATGATGGGGCCAGCCGTCTCCGCATTGGATACCCCGATTACCAAGGGAACCTCCGGACTGCTGGTACTCAATGAACCCTCTATCGAGGAAGAGAGCCATAAAATCTGGCCCTGTATCCGTTGCGCCCGTTGCGTCAGTGCCTGCCCGATGCATCTCAATCCCTCGATGCTCGGACAACTGGCGGCGAAACGCAAATATGAGGAGATGGCTGAAGACTATCACCTGACCGACTGTTTCGAGTGTGGCTGCTGCTCCTATGTCTGCCCCTCGAATATTCCCCTGGTGCAGTATTTTCGGATCGCCAAAGCGATCAACCGGGAACAGGCTGCCTAACCCTAAGGCCTATGTTGTATAGCTGAAAAACAAACATGAGTAAAAAAACCACCATTGAACTGCGTACCTCTCCTCATGCCCATGCCGGGGAGGATGTGGTCGTTATCATGCGCAATGTGGTCTACGCCTTGCTGCCGATCTGTGCATTCACTGTCTGGCAATTCGGCATCAGCGCATTGGCACTGCTGGTGGTCGTCACCCTGACCTGTCTGTTGAGTGAACGCCTGTTCAATGCGCTGAGCGGCAAGTCCAGCTCCCTCGGTGACTGGTCCGCCACCATCACCGGACTGTTGCTGGCGATGACCCTGCCCCCAGGTTTTCCCCTCTGGATGGGAGCGGTAGCCGCCTTCGTCGGTGTGGCGTTGGGCAAGGCGATGTTTGGCGGTCTCGGCATGAACGCCATGAATCCCGCACTGATTGGGCGGGCGTTCGTACAAGCGGCCTTTCCGGTTGCCATCACCACCTGGACTCCGGCATTTTTTGACGGCCGCTTCAGCCAGTTCATCCCCACCACACTCACCCCCCCGTTTCTGCAGCCCCCTGGGATTACGGACTGGGTCTCGGAAGTCACCGTGGACGCCTTTTCCGGTGCCACACCGCTGGCACTGCAGAAATTCGAAGGGGTGGTCACCGATCATATGGATATGCTGCTGGGTACCACCGCCGGCTCCGCCGGTGAAACATCTGCACTGCTGATCCTGGCCGGTGGTCTCTATCTGGCGGCAAGACGGATGCTCGATTGGCGCATTCCGGTGTTGGTCCTGGTCGGTGCCGCTGTGACCGCCGGAATCTTCTACATGATCGATCCGGTCAAATATCCGGACCCGCTGTTCGTGGTGCTCTCCGGCGGCCTGATGCTCGGTGCCTGGTTCATGGCCAGTGACATGGTTGGTTCACCGGTTACCCCCCTCGGCGTCGTGATCTATGCCTTGATGATTGGCGTGATCACTGTGATCATCCGACTCTTCGGTGGCCTTACCGAGGGTGTGATGTATGCCATCCTGCTGGGTAATGCCGCCACACCGTTGATTGATCAGATCACTCAACCCAGGGTGTTCGGAGAGCAGAGGGCAGGCAAATGAGTACACCGGAAGCTCAAGCCATCCAACCGTCCACCCCGACGGGCCCGATGATCCGCACCCTGATGGGAATCGCCATGCTGTCGGGTTTTCTGGTGGTACTCACCTACCAGCTGACCAAACCGATCATCGCTGAAAACCAACGGCGCGCCATCGAGGCCGCGGTGTTTCAGGTGATCCCCGGTGCGGTTGCCCGGCGTGATTTCCTGGTCACAGAATCTGCAGTGACGGCCGTCACCCCGGACGGTCCCACTGAGGGCGTGCTGGTGTATGCGGGTTACGATCAGCAGGGCAACCTGAAAGGTGTTGCCGCCAAGGCTGGCGCTCAGGGCTATGCGGATATGATCCACCTGCTGTATGGCTACGATCCGGATTGCGAATGCATTCGTGGTATCAAAGTGCTGAAACTGGCTGAGACCCCAGGACTGGGGGACAAGATCATTACCGATGCCGACTTTGTCGCCAACTTTGATGCACTGGAGGCCAAGCTGAATGCGAGTGGGGGTAAACTGGCAAACGAGATTGTGACCGTCAAAGCGGGCACCAAACAGAACCCCTGGGAGATCGACGCCATATCCGGCGCCACCATCTCCTCACAGGCGGTCGGCAAGGCGCTGAATCGATCTACTCAGCAATTGCTGCCCCAGCTGATGCCGCACATTGATGTAGTACGCAATGCGCCACCACCGCCAAGTGAGCCTGAAACTCCTGACAGCGGGACGCAGTGAACAATGCCTGATTAAATGATCATGCGCAAAGTAAGACAGAGTCCAATTGATTGACAACAACTGATTTGAACTAACTGATAACCATGGCAAAAAAACAAGACAACACCATCACCTGGGATACCTTCAGTGAAGGTTTGTGGCGTGAGAATCCTGTGTTTGTCATGCTGCTGGGTATGTGCCCGGTACTGGCAGTGACCAACTCGGCAATCAATGCCCTGGCGATGGGTATCGCCACACTTTTCGTACTGCTCGCCTCAGGCACTTTGATCTCGCTGCTGCGCAACAGTATTCCCAAGCAGGTGCGCATCGCCACCTACATCGTCATCATCGCCACCTTCGTCACCATTGTCGACTATACCATCCAGGCGATCTCCCTGGATCTCTACAATGCACTGGGTGCTTTTATCCAGCTGATCGTAGCCAACTGCATGATACTGGGCCGGGCCGAGGCCTACTCTTCCAGGAATCCGCCATTGAAGTCGATCATCAACGCCACCGGCATGGGACTGGGATTTACCCTGGCCCTGCTCTGCCTCGGTGTGGTGCGCGAGATCCTGGGTGCCGGCAGCTTGTTCGGCATCGATCTGTTCGGCCCCAGATTCGAACCCTGGGTGGTGATGGTGCTGCCCGCCGGCGGCTTTCTGGTACTGGGTGCCTGGCTGCTGCTGTTTGAGTGGCTGAAGCAGCGGAAATCCGAGACAGAACTGAACCCGGCGGCAGAATCATGAACATCAGGCTCTCTCAGATGAAATTCGTTCAGATCCGTGCAGGCCGATACGGCCTGTTCCCCTCTAACCTAATCAAGTGACCACTATGGCGACAGAAACTCTAAGCTTTATCTTTCTCAACGCTGTATTGGCCAACAACTTCGTACTCGCCCTGTTCCTTGGCCTGTGCCCGTTTCTCGGTGTCTCGGGTAAGATCAATACCGCCCTGCCGATGGGCCTGGCAACCCTGTTTGTGATGCTGGTCAGTTCAGTCTGCGCGTTTCTCATCAATGAGGTCCTGGTGGCCTTTGAGATCGAATTCCTGCGTCTGATCGCCTATATCGCCGTGATCGCCAGTGCTGTACAACTGGTGGAAATGGCCCTGAAAAAATTTACCCCTGCCCTGTTTCGCTCTCTGGGTATCTTTCTGCCGCTGATCACCACCAATTGTGCAATTCTCGGTCTGGCCCTGTTTCAGACATTCAAGGAGTACAGTTTCCTGCAATCCCTGGTCTACGCACTGGGTGCCGGATTGGGTTTTATCCTGGCGATCCTGCTGATGGCAGGTCTGCGCGAGAAGCTGGAGTTATCCACCATGCCAAGCATTACCCAGGGTGCCGCCGTGAGTCTGATGCTGGGTGGTCTGCTTTCACTTTCGTTCATGGGCTTTGCCGGACTCGGAGGTTGATTCGATGCTCGACTTTCTCATCGCCATGACTGTGATACCGATTCTGTTTTTGGGCTGGTTGATCGTCCAGTCCATCACCCGACGCTTTTCTAAACTGCATCCTGAGTTTGGTCCTCATAAGGAAGAGGGCACAGGCTGCGGTAAAAGCTGTCTGTGCAGCGGAAACAGCTGCCAACGTCAAGGAGACCACCTCAGAGGTTAAAACAATGACTGATCCATCCAATCAATCCACAAGCCGAGGGCAAGCGGTGAATGAACAAATAATCTGGTTTGAAAACCTGAAAATGCACGATGTCGATCAGGTCGGCGGTAAGAACGCATCGCTGGGCGAGATGATCAGCGGTCTTGCCGATGCCGGCGTCTCCGTTCCCGGTGGCTTTGCCACCACAGCCCACGCCTATCGTGAGTTTCTGCGACACAACCGCCTTGCGGAGCGAATCGACCCGCTGTTGCAGCAACTCGATGTGAGCGATGTCACGGCATTGGCGGAAGCGGGCAAGACAGTGCGCGAATGGGTGGTTGAAGCCGAGTTCCCGGAAGAGCTGGAGAACGCGGTCACTGCCGCTTACAAGAAGCTGGTCGGCGATGCCGCGGAAGTACCCTCTGTGGCGGTACGCTCCTCAGCGACTGCAGAAGACCTCCCAGATGCTTCCTTTGCCGGACAGCAGGAGACCTTTCTCAACGTACAGGGTCTGGATGACGTTATGATCGCGATCAAAGAGGTATTCGCCTCTCTGTATAACGACCGGGCGATCTCCTATCGTGTTCACCAGGGATTCGCCCATGAGGATGTGGCGCTCTCTGCGGGCATCCAACGGATGGTGCGCTCCGACGTAGGTTCTGCCGGGGTCATGTTCACCCTCGACACCGAATCCGGTTTCAAGGATGCAGTATTCATCACCAGCTCCTACGGCCTGGGTGAGACTGTGGTGCAGGGTGCCGTCAATCCCGATGAATTCTATGTGCACAAAGGCAATGTGGAAGCCGGCAGACCCGCTATACTGCGCCGTAACCTGGGCAGCAAGGCGATCAAGATGGTCTACGGCCAGGAAGGCGAGGAGCGGGTCAAGACGGTCGATGTGGCGCCACAGGATCAAACCAATTTCTCACTCACCAGTGAGCAGATTGAGAGCCTGGCCCAAATGGCGATCACCATTGAGAAACACTACCAGCGTCCGATGGACATCGAATGGGGTCTGGACGGTACCGACGGCCAGCTCTACATCCTGCAGGCGCGCCCAGAAACTGTTGAGAGCCGGGTCGACACCGCCTCTGTTGAGCGATTCAAGTTGGAACAGAGTGGTGGCAAAGTGCTGGCTCAGGGTCGCGCCATTGGACAGCGTATCGGCAGCGGCGTCGCCAAGGTGATTGCCGACGCCAGTGAGATGGCCAAAGTGGAGGCCGGCGATGTGCTGGTCACCGACATGACCGATCCTGACTGGGAACCGGTGATGAAGAAGGCTTCGGCGATTGTCACCAATCGGGGCGGCCGTACCTGCCACGCGGCGATCATCGCCCGCGAACTGGGTATCCCCGCCGTGGTCGGCTGTCATGATGCGACTGAAAAACTCCAGGAAGGCCAGGAGGTGACGGTCTCCTGTGCGGAAGGGGATGACGGTTTCATCTATGAGGGCCTGCTGAAGTACTCGGTCACCCAGGGTGATGTCACCAGTCTGCCGGAAGCACCGGCCAAGATCATGATGAATGTGGCCAATCCGAGCCGCGCCTTCGCCTTCAGCCGAATCCCGAATGGGGGTATCGGCCTGGCTCGACTGGAGTTCATCATCAACACCACCATCGGTGTTCATCCACGCGCGCTGATGGAGTTCGACAAGCTGCCTGAGGACATCAAGGCGGCCGCGCAGAGCCAGATGAACGGCTACGACGATCCGGTGGAGTTCTATGTGGAAAAGCTGGTGGAAGGTATCTCCACCCTGGCGGCCGCATTCGAGGGCAAGCCGGTCATCGTACGCATGTCCGACTTCAAGTCGAATGAGTACGCCAACCTGATCGGCGGCAAGCTCTATGAACCCTCCGAAGAGAATCCGATGATCGGTTTTCGTGGCGCATCACGCTATATCTCTGAAAGCTTCAGACCCTGCTTTGAGCTGGAGTGCCGCGCCCTGAAACGGGTTCGGGAAGAGATGGGCTTCAGCAATGTCGAGATCATGATTCCCTTCGTCCGCACCCTGGATGAGGCTGCCGGCGTCATCAGCCTGCTGGAACAGAATGAACTGAAACGGGGTGAAAACGACCTGCGTGTGATCATGATGTGCGAACTGCCCTCCAATGCCGTGCTGGCGGAAGAGTTCCTTGAGTACTTTGACGGCTTCTCCATCGGCTCCAACGACATGACTCAGTTGACCCTGGGACTGGACCGGGATTCCGGGCTGGTTGCCAATAGCTTCGATGAGCGAAATCCGGCCGTCAAAAGGATGCTCAGCATGGCCATACAGGCCTGTAACAAGGCGGGTAAGTATGTCGGTATCTGCGGCCAGGGGCCGTCCGATTATCCCGATCTTGCCGAATGGCTGGTAGAACAGAAGATCACCAGTGTATCCCTGAACCCTGACACGGTTGTCGATACCTGGAGGCTGTTGACCGGCTTGAGTGACTGAAGTGTCGCGGGGAGACCACCGGTCTCCCCGCTGCCCTTGTGACACAATCTTGAGTCAACTGTAATTCCGATGAAACGTACCGTCTATTTCCTGGCTGACCATACCGGCATCACTGTCGAAGCGATGGGACGCTCCCTGCTGAGCCAATTCGACGGCTTTGAATATGAGACTGTGCATTGGCCGTTCATAGACGGTCTGGAAAAGGCCCGCCGGGTGGCTGAGCGGATCAATCAGACAACCATGGAGTCGGGACAGAAGCCGATCGTCTTCACCACCCTGGTGGATCCCTCGATCCGGGACTACTTCAAAACCCTGGATGTGCCGGTCATGGATTTCTTCGAAACTTTCACGACCCGCCTGGAACAGGAGCTGGGTCTTCCCTCCTCCCATGCCCTGGGGCAATTCCATACCACCAAGAACGGTCGCGCCTATGACCAGCGTATCCACGCGGTCAATTTCGCCCTCAACAATGACGATGGTGCAATTACCAAGAACTATGAGACAGCTGATCTGATTCTGATCGGTGTCTCCCGCAGCGGCAAAACCCCTACCTGCCTCTTTCTTGGCCTGCAGCACAGTGTCCTGGCTGCCAACTACCCACTCACCGATGACGATCTGCACAGCGATCTATTGCCGAAGATCCTCAACGGCTACAAGGATAAGCTGTATGGTCTGACCATCGATCCACATCAATTGCAACGTATCCGCCAGGAGAGACGCCCGGACCGGCGCTACTCCTCTCTTGAACAGTGTAAAATGGAGGTCAAACTGGCTGAGGGCCTGTTCAAGCACTATAACATCCCCTATCTCGAGACCACCTCCATGTCGATCGAGGAGATCTCGGCGAGACTGATTCAACACATCAAACGGGTCGCCTGAGCGATTAAACCGGTGCCTCTGTCGGGCCTTATCGATAATATCGACAGAGTCTACGACAGCGTGCGGAAATAGGGTTATAATCTCGCTCCCGGATTGCTCTGAAATCCTCATATAAAACCAATATAAACACCCCCATTCCATTGACTATATTGGATTATCGTTTTGTTAAATTGGCTGGTTCGACTATTTCGTAAAGCACCTGTTCCGATCTCCATCAAGTGGACGATCTATATCGGTACCCTGATCACCATGGTCATGGGCATTCTCGGCTGGTTTCTGATCACCCAGCAGACCAGCTTTCATATGCGCGAAGTCCGGGGATTTGGAGAGGTACTGGTTGAGCAGCTGGCCCACTCGGCCAGTGAACCCCTGCTGGCGGATGACCAGTTCAACCTGCAAGGTCTGGTCAGTCGTCAGACACAGAACGACAATGTGGTGGGTGCGGCCATCGTACCTTCGGAGAAACCCTGGGTGATCTCGGGCAATGTACCCCATCAGCTGCCAACCACCGAGGAGCTCACCCCGATGATCTGGTCCTGGCGGGATGAGGATAACAGACGGTATCCGGCGATTACCTTCTTCAGCCCGATCCATTTCCGGGATGTCATCGCCGGTCACGCTGTGATCACCCTGGATCGGGCCTTTCTCGACCGCAACCAGAAACGCACCATTCGTATCATCAGTTTCGCCACCATCGGTCTGATCCTGATCGCCGCGATTCTCTCCTATGTGCTGAGCAAGCGACTCAGCCGACCGATCACCCTGCTGGCCCAGGCCGGCCATCAACCGGAAACGGGGATGCTGATCTCCCAGGGAGATGAGGACCGAAAGGATGAGATCGGACAGGTCTACGCCCATTTTGAGCGCATGTCGGCCGGGATGCTGGAAAAACGCCAGGTTGAGGATGCCCTCTCCCGCTATGTCTCACCGGTTGTCGCGGACAAGATCCTCTCCAATCTCTCACAGCCCCGACTCGCCAACCAGGAGATGGAAGGCAGTGTACTGTTCTGCGACATCGTGGGTTTCACCCAGCTGTCGGAAGATCTGCCAGCGGATGAGGTCGCCTCGCTGCTCAATCTCTATCTCGGTGCGATTGCCGATGCGGCCCATCGTTGTCGCGGGGTGGTCGATAAATTCATCGGTGACAGTGCTATGATCCTATTTGGCGTCCCCGAAGCCGACAACGAGCATGGTCAGCAGGCGGTTCGTTGCGCCTGGCTGATCCAGGCCATGGTCCGACATATCAACAAACAACGCCGGCAAGAGGGAAAAGAGCCGATTATGCTACGCATCGGAATCAACAGTGGTGTCATGCTGGCCGGCAATATCGGCATTCCCGACCGGTTGGAGTACACCGTGGTCGGAGACAGTGTGAATCTGGCCTCCAGGCTCTGTGGCGCTGCTCCGGCTGATGGCATAATGATGAGTGAGACCACGGCAGAGTTTCCAGGAGTCAACGAGATGGTAGAGTTGCACCGACAGCCAGAATTGAAAATCAGAGGCAAAAAAAATCGGGTTTCTCCCTCCATCGCGGGAACACCGTCGCGAGAATTTGGTCAATGGTTGATGCGCACCATGGCCTATATCCTGAACAAACACCCTGGATGAAGTCTTCTCTGACACTAATTACAGTCTGTATCTGTCAGTTACTGCTGAGCGGATGTCAATTGCTGCAATCCAGAGAGACACCCGCGCCTGTCAAAGATGATTCCCTTGAATATAGCCGACAGCTGGTCGCCAAAGGACGCTACAGCGAGGCCATCCAGCTACTCAATCAGGCCAGTGTGGGGCAACACAAGAATCAAACCTACTTCCAGGAACTGAAAAATCTGCGCGGACAACAGAAAATCGTCGAGGAGGAGCTGAACGACCAACTGCTGATCAGTAACACCTCGGCGCTTAAAAACCAGCTGCCGATCCTGGTGAAACTGACCAAATCCAGCAACAACCCCCAATACCTGCAACTGCTGGAACAGACCCAATCACAGCTACAGAGCATGCGTCTTGCCCTGTCAGACTGCGGCTGGCGTCACTACAAACGGAACAACGCACTGGCCAAGGATTGCCTCAGTATCGCGCTCTCATTGAAGCTGGACGAGTCCGATCAGAACCTGATGGATCACCTGCTGACAGAGCAGATCAAAAGCAAGAATGCACTGGAGAAAAAAGAGAAATCCGCCCGCCAGAAACGCTGGAAAGATAAGCTGAATAAGCGTTTGTCGGAGGCCAACCGACTACTGGAGAGTGGTCAGCTGCGGGATGCCAAACACGCCCTGCAGAAAATCCTCAAAGATGTGCCAAAAAACAGCCAAGCCAGAGAGATGCTGGCAAAGGTCAACCGGCAACTGCAACGCTATATCGACAACCTGCTGAGCGCCGGGGACCGGCTCTATCGGGATGGTGAAATCGAAAGCGCCAAAGCGACCTGGCGAGCGGCACTCGCCCTCGACCCCCAGGACCAGCGGGCACGGGAGAAGATTCAACGTGCCCAACGGGTATTGAACAATCTGGAAAACCTGCGCAAAACCAACTGACCCTCAAAACCTCACAATAGCAGTGGGCGACCGCCCCCCAATCCGCTATAATCGCGCGGTTTGACGATCCTGACGCCTCTTTCTTTGGCCCGACTCATCACCGTCTCAGCCCCGGATTTCAGGGCTGGTGGTTTAGGAATCAGAGTGGCAGCCGATGAATAGTAGCTGTTAACACGAATCCAATACGTTCTGCCGGGACTGTTTTTACGTCCAGCAAGGCGCAACAGGACGTATTGGATTCGTGTTAACAGGCCCTAGGTGCAGGTAGTCAGTTTCTGAGACTAACTGGCTGGACCACATGGACTGGTCACCAAAATTAGCCAATGACGCCCACAATCGAGCCGGGCGATTGGTGTGGATCCAAGTTGTATTAGATTTTCCGGGTGTTACAAGGATTTCTGGCATCTATGCAGAGTGCAATCAGACAAGCAGACATGAAAGGTGCCATGAGTCGACTGATTATCCTGATCATTAGCCTGCTCTCCTGGGGCGTGGCAAACAGTTCAGAATGGCTTTCAGAGAGCCCGGTTTCGTTCTACGAGACAGAGCTGCAACGCAGTGCACTGTTCAATTCCACCCGCCTATCCGCGTTGACCGGCAACGTCATCCTCGACAGCAGCGAACCGGCTGTTGAACGACCCTACGGATACGGCAGAGAGCTTGGAGACACCAGTCCGGCAGACTATCCTGGGCTGCGCAAGGATGCGGGATACTTCTTCGGTTACCAGTTCTTTATCGTCGGCCTGCTGTATGTGCTTCCGGAAGAGATCTCCGCCTGGACCGATGAGCAGAAAGAGGAGTACACGGTCAATAAGTGGTGGGACAATGTCACCCATCCCCGCTGGGATCCCGACGAGTGGTACATCAACTACATCCTTCACCCCTACTGGGGCATGACCTACTACACAAGGGGTAGAGAGCGTGGCCTGAGTGAGACCGGTGCATTCTGGTACTCATTCGCCCTCTCCTCGATCTATGAGTTCGGCCTGGAAGCTCTGTTCGAACCTGTCTCGATCCAGGACATGATCTTCACCCCCGGTCTCGGCTCTCTACTCGGCTGGTATTTCGAAGACACCCGTCGAGAGATTAAAAGTCAGTCGAGCTACAGTTTCTGGGACAAGAGCGTGCTCGTCCTCACTGACCCTCTGGGCACCCTCAACACCATTGTGGATGGTTGGATCGAAACCGACAGTGAACTGGAACTACGCTCCTTCTACCGCAGTCCCAGCTTCGGCATCTACGACGATACCGACTGGAACAGCCCCTACCGACAACGCATCGACCCATTGGTCAACGACTATCTCGGATTGCAGCTAACCGTTCACTGGCGATAGTTTTTATCAATTTCATTTCACTCATGAACGTGAATGAAGGCAAATTGTTGCTGATGATTTTTTTGGGAATGGCGTGTTTTATTTAATCCGCTAATAACTCAGCAAAGCCAGATGATCCAGTCCTTGGACATCCCAGCAAATATCAGACATAAGCACATGTCGTAAAAATGGTAAATCTGAAACACCTCGAACCGGCAGAGAGAGTAGCTCCCCTCTCCCCTTGCGGGAGAGGGGCCGGGGGAGAGGGGAAGTATCCATCAGCACCCTCATCAACCGATACAACCCTCAATACAAGCTATGTCGGGTGAGTGCACTTAACGCTTCAATTGCATCAACTACTTGATGCTCACCCTCCCCCATCAAGGGAGAGGGGTTTTATGCTTACTTTTTTGGTATGTGCGTGTTTTCGAGACAACGGTAACTCAATGCATCAGCAGCATTTGCGTTCATTTGCGGACTAAAAATTCTGATCCGATAGGTTGATTGGAATCTATCTTAATCCAAGTGCAACAGTGACGGGTTGCCAGATCAAAGCCGGTTTGCAATCTCCAGCAGATTGCCATCCGGGTCGCGCAGATAGATCGAAAGAATTGCCCCTTCAGCACCGGTTCGCTCCACCGGCCCTTCGATAATCTCAACCTGATTCCGCTCCAGATGGACGGCCACTTCGCTCACCGGTGCTTCAGTCAGAAAACAGAGATCGGCAGAGCCCGGTGTTGGCAGTGCAGCTTTGGGTTCGAACTCGTTATGATATTCGTGCAGATTGATTTTCTGTGCACCAAACTTAAGAGCTTTTCTGCCACCGGCGAACTCCACCAGCTGCATACCCAGTATGCGGGTATAAAAGTCGCAACTCACTTGGAGTTCCCGAACGGTCAGTACCAGATGATCGAGTTGTGTGACTTTCATGGACGAGAATCGAAAGGCTGGCTTAAAGTGATGGGGAACTGAACCCGATGGTACTCAATCCTGCTCGGGATCGAACTGCCCCCTCGGGCCAAACTCCATATCCAGGCGCTGGTCGATGTGATACCGGATCTTCTGCTCCAGGGTCGTATCCAGTTCATCGTGCAAGGCGCGTGTAATCTGTTCTCCGGCTTCCTCGATAGCACGTTCGAGTACCTCTGAGAGCATCTTGCTGAGGTCATCCTGCAACTGCTTTGCAATCTCATCACGCATCGCCAGCAGAACTTCATCATACTCGGGAATCCCGCTATCCTCCGAGGCTTCAGGCAGCTTGGTAAAGGTGTGAAATTCTGAAGCCAGTTCATCAGGTTCGATGACATCCTCCAGGAGAGGTATCTCATCATCAACTTCCGGCTTTTTCTCTTCGTCACTCATCTATCTGATATCGTGTTTGTTCAATGGATAGCCCCGGTCGCGGTAGAATTTGAATCGCTCCCGACCAGCGCTCACAACCGGTGGCTCCTGGTCGATGATTTCAGCAACCCGCTTGAAGCGGCTAAAAAAGTTTGGCACCTCTCGGCTTAAATTTATCAATACATCCTGCTCTTCTCCAGCTTCCTGCTGATGACTGATAATCACCGGGGTGACACTGTGATCGCAACGTTCGGCAATCCCATGAGGCACGAAACTGCCCTGGCGAAAGGTCCAGAGTAGACGCTCCATGTGCCTTGTCTCATCTTCACTTTCAGTATGGATGAGGATACGGCGTCCCTGGTGATAAATCTTTTCACACAACCGGCAGGTCAAGGTGAAACGATTACCCCTGGAGCCTTCATCGAGTACATAAAAGTCAATCTGTGTCATGGATTTTATCCGGCAAAGCAGAGCTCCGCACTCAAGAACAGACTCATAATCCGCAACGCCCCATCAGAAAGCGGGTCAGCAGGGGAACCGGACGACCTGTAGCCCCCTTGGCCGACCCGGAGCGCCAGGCGGTACCGGCGATATCCAGATGAGCCCACTTGAACTTCTTCGTATAGCGGGAGAGAAAACAGGCTGCGGTAATGGTACCGGCACCTTTGCCGCCGATATTGGCCATGTCGGCAAAGTTGCTGTCGAGCTGCTCTTGATACTCATCCCAGAGAGGCAGTTGCCAGGCCCGGTCACCACAGGATGAACCAGCATCCAGCAGCTCCTCCGCCAGTGCCTCGTTATTCGCCATCAGGCCTGAGGCCTGATTGCCCAGAGCAACGATACAGGCACCGGTCAGGGTGGCGATATCGATAACTGTGGCTGGTTTGAAACGCTCACTGTAGGTCAGAGCATCGCAGAGGATCAGCCGTCCTTCAGCATCCGTATTGAGCACTTCGATGGTCTGTCCGGACATACTGGTAACCACATCACCTGGTTTATTGGCATCCCCATCCGGCAGGTTTTCGGAACTGGGAACCACGCCGATCAGGTTGATCGGCAAATCCATCTCAAGGCAGGCCATCATCGTGCCGAAAACAGACGCGCCGCCACACATATCATACTTCATCTCATCCATCGCCGCTGCCGGCTTGAGCGAGATGCCACCAGCATCGAAGGTGAGTCCCTTGCCGACCAGCACCACCGGTTTGGCGTCCGCTTTGCCGCCCTGGTAGTTCATGATGATCAGTTTTGCAGGCTGTCGGCTACCCCGGGAGACGGAAAGCAGTGCTCCCATGCCGAGCTTCTCCATCTGTTTCTCTTCCAGCACCTGCACCTTCAGCTTGTCATGGGAGCGGCCCAGCTTACGCGCCTGGTCCGCCAGGTATGTGGGGGTGCAGTAGTTACCGGGCAGATTACCCAAATCCTTGGTCAGTTTGATGCCTTTGGCAATGGCTTTACCCTGCTGCAGGCCCTTCTGCGCCGTTTTCAGATGACGTCTGTCAGCGAGCCAGACAGCCAGCCGCTTGAGTGGTCGTTGGCGCTTTTTGACCGTACTTTTAGTCTCTGCGAACTGATACAGACTCTCTTCACACTGGACAATGGTTTCGCGGACGATCCCAGCCTCGGGGATATTGCTCACCGCAATGTCGCACAAACCCCAGACAGCCTCGATGGCATGCCCTTCATTCAAGCTTTTTATGCTGGCTGTGAGTACCTTCATATAACGCTTGCGATTCAACTCGGATGCTTTGCCCAGTCCGAGCAGCAGTACCCGTTCCGCTTGAATTCCCGGTACATCATAAAGCATCAACTGCTGACCGTTCTCACCATTCATGTCTCCCCGCTTCAGGATCTCCTTGAGGTGGCCTTTGCTGGCTCTATCCACGAGCAGTGCTGAAGGCGAGAGTTGCCGTTTGGCAAACACCCCCAGAATCAAACAGGCTGTACGTTGTTTGGTCAGGTCACCGGTTTTGATGCTGTATTCCATGAAGTCAAAGGCCTCTTCTAATCGTTGCTCACTCATTGTGACACATCTTATGGGAGGCAAGAGAAGCCGACAACCTGAAAATCAAAGGGATAGAATAGTGTCTGAAGTGTTCTATTCAATGGGGATCGTAATTCCAATAAGGTCCTGGCGAATCCGATCCCGCTAGCCGGGCCGAACAGATAGCCATGAGTCATAAAACCACCCAGAACTGTCTGCTGTCAGTTAAAATCTGTTTCCATTTGCGGACTTAAGCCTGATTTGCGAGGATTTGCGGCGGAACAGCCTGAATTGAATGAATGATTTCTGAAATACACACCACCGCCGGGAAGTCACGTTGACCACTCTGATCGATCGCTATCTGCTGCGAGAGGTATTGAAGGCGATGTCGGCGATCCTGCTGGTGTTGACCCTGATCCTCTCCAGTAACAGCTTCATCAAACTGCTCAAGGAGGTCGCCACCGGCGAGCTGCATGCGGAGCTGCTTGCCCAGGCCCTGGCACTGCAAATGGTGGTCTACTTCTCCCGCCTGATCCCGCCGGCATTCTTTTTTGCCGTGCTCTATGTGGTGGGCAGAATGTACCGGGACAGCGAGATGGTGGCCTTGGAGTCCTGTGGCATCGGTGGCATGCGGATCTACCGCTCGATGGTTCTGGTGGTCGTGCCGGTGGCGCTGATCACCGGCTGGCTCTCGCTCTACGTGACCCCCTGGGCCGGTCGCATGAGTGCCGAACTGCTCAGCAGTCAGCAGGGGCAGGCAATGGAGCTGGCCGGGATCAGTGCCGGTCGTTTTAACGAATACAGTCAGGGAGATCTGGTGCTCTATGTGGAATCCCTCGACAGTGACGAACGCCGCATGCAGAAGGTTTTCGTACAACAACGCCGGGAGGGTGCATTGACCCTGGTGAGCGCGAAACGGGGCTATCAGCGGATCGACAATAATAGTGGCGACCGCTATCTGGTGTTGGAGGATGGGCTGCGTTATGTCGGCATACCCGGTCAGGCTGACTACCAGGTCAGTGAATTCGATGAATATGCACTGCTGATCAAGACCTCAACCGGCGGGGAGACGAAAGTGACCCGAAGATCCCTCTCCAGTTACGATCTGCTCCACTCGGATTCGATCAAGGATCGGGCTGAATTTCAGGTCCGCCTCTCCCAGGTGCTGGGCCTGCTGGTGTTTGCCCTGTTGAGCCTTCCCCTGAGTCGGACTCTGCCGAGACAAGGCCCCTTTGGCCGGCTGGTCTTCGCCTTTGTGCTCTATACCGTCTACCTGAGCCTGCAGGGTGCTGCTGAAAACTGGATGATCCACGCACGCACACCGGAGTGGCTGGGTATCTGGTGGGTCCATCTGAGCCTGGCGGTCGTCGGCTTGCTGATGCTGTTGCCCGATACCCCGCCGGTTCGCCGTTTGCGGCGCCGACTGAGGAGTCAGCCGGCATGATCCTAGATTCCGCAGTTGACCACTCCATTCTGTTACTAAGTTATTGAATAAGATGAAAAATGTTTCGATAGAGGGTATCCCTCGCTGGGTGAGTCACGTTACAGGGCGAATTGCGCGCTTGTGGCGGCGCATGGCGGCGTTGCAACGCCTTGCCCTGCACCCCCACAAGCGCACACTTCACCCTGTCCAACTACGGATTCCAGGATGATCACTACCCTGGATCGCTACATCGGAAGGTCGGTACTCACCGGTGTACTGGCGGTGATGTTACTGCTGCTGGTGCTGATCGGCTTTTTCGAGGTAGTGGCCGAACTGGAGGACGTCGAGCGTGGTTATACCACCGGCAAGGCCTACAGCTATGTGTTTCTGGGACTACCCCGATACATCTATGAATTGTTTCCGGTGGCAACCCTGCTCGGCAGCCTGATCGGGTTGGGCGTACTGGCGAGCAATTCGGAGCTGATGGCGATGCGTGCCGCCGGGATCTCCATCGCCAGGATCGTCTCATCGGTATTGAAGGCGGGATTGCTGATTCTGGCCGCAGTAATCTGGGTCGGCGAGTATCTGGCGCCTCTCACGGAACAGCAGGCGCAACGCATGAAAATGGAGGCGCTCTCCGATCAGATCAGTCTGAAGACCCGCTACGGGTTCTGGTCCCGCGACGACAACACCTTCATCAATATCCGTCAGGTGCTGCCCGATGCACAACTCGCCGATGTCTCTCTGTATGAATACGACGGTGCATCCCGCCTACTCCGGGCGATCTATGCTGAACGGGCAAGCTATGAGTCTGACGGCTGGGTCTTGCATGGTGTCTCGGTGAGTCGGTTTAGCGATCAACGCATCCAGGTCCACCAACAAAATGAGCTGACCTGGCAGACCCAACTGGAACCGGCTTCCCTCGATGTATTGACGGTAAAACCTCATATGCTCGCTGCTTGGGACCTGTGGCGCTACATCGACTATCTGCGCAACAACGGGCAGGCATCGGTCAGTTATGAGGTCGCTTTCTGGGGCAAGCTCGCCGCGCCTCTGGTCACCCTGGTGATGCTGTTGTTGAGCATCCCTTTCGTGTTCGGATCTCTGCGCAGTGTGAGTGTGGGACAGCGGGTATTCGTCGGAGCGATGCTGGGGATTGTGTTCTACCTGCTCAACCGGGCCTTCTCCTATATGGCTGTGGTTTATTCGTTTAATGCCCTGTTCGCCACCGCTTTACCGCTGCTGTTCTTCATGGGATTGGCCTGGTGGATGTTCCGACGGGTGCCTTAGTTTTCTGTCCGCGAATGGACACCAATAGCAGCAAAACAATCATAGGCGATCACTACTGTACCGTTAACTCAAAAACATCCAAGGAGATGTATAAAAGCCCCTCTCCCTTGATGGGAGAGGGGTTGGGGAGAGGGTGAGCATCAAGCCATTGATGCAATTCAAGTGTAAATGGCACTCGCCTATCAATCCTTGTACTGGGGAATGTTTAGATTGATGAGGGTACTGATGGATACCCCCCTCTCCCCCGGCCCCTCCCCCGCAAGGGGAGAGGGGAGCTACTCTCTCACTGATTGGTACACTGATGATTGGTGCATTTTCTAGCCTTGATCTTCTGCTTGGTTATCTCTTTACATGTCACAAACCTCTATAGACTAGAGAAACCAATTGAAATTAACTCGTTGTTTCATATCGATCAAAGTTAACGGGACAGCAGAAATCGACTGCGATTTTTTTGTGTCCATTTACGGTGATTGGCGTTCATTCGTGGCCAATGGAATATTCAGATAATTCTAGTTTTATTAAACTCTGCAGGCCGAAAAAAAGCACAAGACAAAACCCATAATCTGGGACTAAAATCCGCGCATATTCCAAATCTACCCGGGAAGTTGAACCATGAGTCGAGTATTGATAATCGGTGCCGGCGGCGTTGGCAGAGTCGTCACTCACAAGTGTGCCCAGGTTGCTGAGGTTTTCAGTGAAATCTGGCTGGCCAGCCGAACCCTTTCCAAGTGTGATCAGATAGCCAGTGAGATCGAATCCACGACGATACAGACCGCCCAGGTGGACGCGGACAATGTGCCGGAGCTGGTCGAACTGATCAAACGGGTTGAGCCCGAACTTGTCATCAATGTCGCTCTGCCCTATCAGGATCTGACCATCATGGATGCCTGTCTCGAGACCGGCGTGCACTATCTCGATACGGCCAACTACGAACCACCGGACGAAGCGAAGTTCGAGTACAAATGGCAATGGGCCTACCAGCAGAGATTCCAGGCGGCGGGGCTGACCGCCCTGCTCGGTTCCGGTTTTGATCCCGGCGTCACCAACGTGTTCATTGCGTACGCACTGAAACACCATTTCGACCGCATACATCAGGTGGATATTCTCGACTGCAATGCGGGCGATCACGGCTATCCGTTCGCCACCAATTTCAATCCGGAGATCAACATCCGCGAGGTCACCGCCAACGGTCGCTTCTATGAAAATGGTCAATGGGTTGAAACCAGGCCGATGGAGATCTCCCGGGTATTCGACTTCCCGCAGATCGGCCCGCGCAAGATGTTCCTGCTCTACCATGAAGAGATGGAATCTCTGACCAAACATATTCCGGTAGAGCGGATGCGCTTCTGGATGACCTTCGGTGAAAGCTACCTGAAACATCTCGAAGTGATCCAGAACCTGGGACTCGACCACATTCAACCAATCGAGTTTCAGGGCCAGCAGATCGTCCCCTTGCAGTTTCTCAAGGCGCTGTTGCCTGATCCGGCCACCCTGGGCCCCCGTACCAAGGGAAAAACCAATATCGGTTGTATCATCAAGGGTGAAAAAGCGGGTCAACCAGTGAGCCGCTATATCTACAATGTCTGCGACCATCAGGCCTGCTATCGAGAGACCCGCGCCCAGGGTGTCTCCTATACCACCGGTGTGCCGGCAATGATCGGCGCCAAGATGATTCTGCAAGGCAAGTGGCGCGAGCCCGGTGTGTGGAATATGGAGCAGTACGATCCGGATCCGTTTATGGCGGATCTCGAGCGTTACGGCCTGCCCTGGCAGGACCAGGCATTTGACATCGATATCGACACACTGCCTGTCGATGAGTAGCGAATTCGACGCCCTGCCCTCACCTTGCTACCTGCTCGAAGCGGCCAGGCTGAGAGAAAATCTTCAGCTGATCGATCGGGTGCAGCAGGCGTCAGGCTGCAACATCATTCTGGCACTCAAGGGCTTTGCCATGTGGTCGGCCTTTCCAATGGTGAGGGAGTATCTGTCGGGCTGCTCCGCCAGCTCCTACAATGAGGCACGCTTGGCCAAAACCCATTTCGGCGGGGATGTTCATCTGTATGCGCCAGCCTACTCCGAAGCCGAGTTCCCGGAGCTGCTGCCGTTGGCCGAACGGATCAGCTTCAACTCCCTCTCCCAATGGCAGAGATTGGGGGATCAGGCGATTGCTGCCGGTAAATCCTGTGGCTTACGGGTCAATCCCGCCATCGATGAAGTGGCTATAGATCTCTACAACCCCTGCCACAGCCAATCCAGACTCGGCATCTCCGTTGAACAGGCCGCGCAGGATTTGCCAGCCGGAATAGAAGGCCTGCATGTACATGCTTTGTGTGAATCCGACGCCGATGCAACCTCCAGACTGATCCAGGCCATGGAAGAGAAATTCGCTCGCTGGCTGCCCAACCTGAAGTGGTGCAATCTGGGTGGCGGTCATCTGATGACCCGACAGGGTTACGATGTTGACGGCCTGATCGAGACACTGAAAGGCTTTCGTCAACGTCATCCACACCTGGATATCGTGCTTGAACCGGGCTCAGCCATCGCCTGGGATAGCGGTCCATTGGTCGCCACAGTACTGGATCTAATCGAGCGTGGAGGTATCGCCATCGCACTGCTGGATGTCTCGGCCACAGCTCACATGCCCGATGTACTGGAGATGCCCTATCGGGCGGAAGTCCGTCATGGGGGTAAACCAGGCAGCCGTCCCTATACCTATCGACTCACCGGACCGACCTGCCTGGCCGGTGACATCATTGGGGATTACGCATTCGATCACCCCCTGCAAATCGGTGAGCGGTTGATCTTTGAGGATATGATTCACTACACGATGGTTAAAACCACCCAGTTTAACGGAGTCCCGCACCCGGCCATCGCAATTCGTCATGAACAGGGGGAGATCGAAGTGATCAGGCAATTCAGCTATGACGATTATGAGCGCCGACTCTCATAACCGTGACCATCATCGATTCTGCCAGCAATAGAAAAACAGACCCAGCCCCACTGCTGTCCGGAATAAATACGTTTCATCTACTGAAAGCTGTGCAGCACTTGATTTTGGGGGTAGAAGTCATGGCATTGCCTGACAATCAAAGATTCATAATCTGCGCAAGGCAAACTCAAACAGACCTGTATGGTGCTTACTCAAACCCTATTTGGTGGGGCATGGCCCCACCCTACCATCGATTTCATGATGTAGGGTGGGGCCATGCCCCACCAAATACGCTGATGGTCAGGTTAGTAATCAGGTGAAGCATCACCATGATCATCGAATAAACACAGACGCACTGATTTTTCCGGATAGCAATACCTTGATGGGAGAGGGTGCACCCGAAGCGTTTCACCTGGCAAAAACCTGGTTTCGTGTTATCACCCACCTAACCAAGCCGGTCAAAGATCTCCTGAATCGACTCGATTGATGCCTCAATGTGTTCCAGCATCATAGCATCACGGGTTGCATCCGAATCCTTGTAACTGTGAAACATCCGCACAGTATTGCGTATCTGCCAGGTCAGCTCTTTGATCAGCAACTCGATCTCATTGAATTCACCCAGGACCTGTTGATCAACCCTGGACAGCTCTCTCTCCTTACACAGCCATGCGGCAATTTCACTGCTCAAAAGTCCGGACTCATCCAGTGTAGAGCGTATTCGACAGGTGACTGCGGCAATCGCGGATAGCTGCCTGGCATCATGCTGGTCAATTCGCTCCTTGAGCTCCAACAGGTTCTCGTGAATATCGTCAAGGGCCTGCTTTGCCTCTCTAAGGATATCGATCTGTTTACCAAGTTTCTTGGCATAATCCTTTGGACAATCGTCAGCGTTCAACCTGACCGGTTGCAGGCCTGACTTTTTGATGATCGACATCGTTGCCCGATACACTTCGTAACCGTTGGTGGTAGGGTTAAGTTGCAGGTATGGCTTGATATCACCAAGGGTTCGTTGGCTGTTTCGAAAAGATTTGATCCGGATGGAGTGGATACTGTCGGTCATGCTTATGATCTTTCCAGGATTACCGAGTTGCTCCTCGTTCAAGGCGAATGGATAGCCTGCGCCAAAACAGTCTTCATGGTGCTCTATGACGGCTCGGGAGACCTCTGGATAGATGCCTGGTACTGAGTCAGCAATAATCTTACCCACAATCACATGTGCACGAACGGTACTCCACTCCTGAGCGGAGAGTTTTCTGTTGCTGCAGACAATTTCGGGATCCAGATGAAGCAGTCCAATATCGTGCATCAGCGCCGCAACGAGGATGTCACGCCGCTCATCCACACTCAGTCCCATCTCCCGTGCGATCATGGTAGAGAGCCAGGCGGAGAAGATGCTTTTTTCAAACTCGGTAGGCATCTGTGCCTCAAGAACGGTCAGTTTTTGAGTCAGCAGCGGATGCAGTCTTTCCAGTTGCAACAGTTTTTCGAACTCAGGTCCATAGTTCAGGGCCTCATTCACTCTGTTCAGGTCAGGATATTTTTCTAACAGTCGTCTGAATTCAGCGATCAGGGTCTGGGTATCCGCCTGATGTGCCAGACCTATGTGGTTATCCAGAGGCTTCAGCAGCTTGTGTTTGATCAGTTGCTGTCGTACATCCCGATCGATGTTGATGCCCTTACGTGCTACAAGGACGCCTTTGTCATTGAGAATATCGGATGTGGTGAACGCCTGGTTTCCCTTGTTTGAGATCTCTGACAAGTGAACAGAGTAGAAACCGTTTTTGGCATGATCTGTGTACTGCTGAATTAACTCTTCCATTACTACCACGATCTACAGCTACGTAGTTTTTACAACTAAAAACCATCCCAAAATCACAACAATTCTTATGGTCGCTTTTTCTGCTATATCTGAAATCTTTAATCAAATCCCTGTCAGACTCACTCAACGGCCAACACAAAATTTACTTTAGATACTTAGGGCTTAGGATCTGATTTTGCCAATCCAACAGCCCTAGCCCATCTCTTTTTAGTATCAATATGGGGGCAACAGAGCCGATTGGATTCGTGTTAACAGGCCCTAGGACAGACTTTCAATCAGAGGTATCTCCTTCCCGTCAATTCCAGCTTTCAAGTGGCGACTCTGAGTCAATACTCGACGGCATATTTTTTTATCCAGAAGGGCTACAGCCTGACGCTCAAGATATTCAGCCCCCTTCTCATCACCTGCATCCCGTAACCGCACAGCCATCACTTCCAGTTCACGAACTGACGCCTGTTTAACCATATGTCGGAAGCCTCTCGGTCTCGACCTGGTATCATCCATGCCCGGAAGCCGTTCATTATCAGTCAACATGTCACTTCCCCCGCTCAGTTTCCAATCCATTCTATTTTGGATTTTATTAAACCTGTCTGAAACGACCACAGCCAGTGTAATCCTGACAGACATCAACCCTATACCTACTTAGGATTCCTCCACCGAAACCGGTGATTAACCAAACTGAAAGTCTGCTTTATTCAGTAAGTTAATTAAATAATAGTCGTTTAAATAATCGCTGAAGTGATCTTTGACACTGTTACTGTGTGACAAATTACTGATCTGCAAAACAGTGGAAATGTTCGGTTGGAAAGTATCTTCGGTATCAGCAAGCGCCACACTGAGGGTGCCGCTTGACCTGGAGAGTATGGAGGATACGCTGCCTATTGTTTTGTTTTTAACAGTCTGGCCGGATCGTAACCGGAAGCTTCAACAATATGCTCAACCAGCTGCCAGTCATCGGCGGTGATTTCAGGTTGCCGCGACAAAACCCACAAATACTTTCTGCTCGGCATACCAACTACCGCAAAGTCGTAATCACTACCGAGTCCCAGGATCCAATAGTCACCCCAGAACAGATTCCAGCCAAACAGGGAGACGAAACTGACCGCCAGTTTTGCATTCGAACGGTTATCCACGATGCGTCCGATGCCCTTTGCCTCATCCATCTCACCCTGTTGATCCCGGCAGCGGTTGATGACCCGAATATCACCACCCTCAAGCTGTCTGTAGTTTGCCGTTACCTCACCGGCACAATGATCCTGAAAACGATTCGGTAGTCTGGCAATTTCATACCAGTTGCCAAGGTAGCGTTGCATATCCACGCTTGACACCGTCTTCAACTGTGATCGGTCCTGCGCGCAGCCCACTACTGTGCCCGACAACAGCACAATCAGGCAACTCACCAGTAACCGTTTCAAGAGTTGTTTCATGAGAAGAGGTCGAGGGGTTTGACCGGGTCATCGATCCAGCTTTTGTCCTGTTGCCAATCGATGGACGGATCATCCACATAGAGTTCGATCTCATTACCATCCGGATCTTCAAGATAGATACTCTGACTAATCGTATGGTCAGAAAGGCCGTTTATCTTTATACCGGCTTCGTTGAGCCGGTCGAGGGCCTGTTTCAGCGCAGCCAGTTCATCACCCACTTTCCAGCCGATATGATAAAGCCCCGTTCGGCGCCCCTGAAGCGGACCGGGCGCCTCACCCACCTCAATCAGCAATAACTCGTGATGGGTACGTCCACCACTGAACATGACCCCTTTGCCGCCAAATATCTCACCCTGTGCCTCCAGGCCCAGCGCTGCTGTGTAAAACTTTGATGAAACCTGCAGATTTTTCACATACAGCGCCACATGGCCAAGCTCTATCATCGTGTTATCCCACTGTTATTTGTAGTCAATCTGGCCTGCACCCTGGGGGCGAGAATTTTATCCCGATCCAGTATTTCCGGATAGAGTCGCCAATAGTACTCAATGCGGGAAACTCGCCGTCCCAGATTCGACTCCAGCCGACACCGCTCTGCCTCCTGCAGAGTCGGTAGCGTCAGTAGCGCAGGGGCTAACCAATCCACATAACGTTGTACAAGGGCACTGCTCTGATCATCCGGCCAATCTTCTGTCACACCAAAACTTGGTAAACCGGCCCGCTCGAACCGCTCACCCTGGTCGGTCTCGGCATACTGACGATCCACATCCCAGGTCAGCCACAGGTGATTGACATGAAAGCCCGCTCTTTTCCTGACCAGCCTCTCCAAGCGATCGATTTCCCTGAAGTGATGATCCCCACCAACCCCGGAACGCTCCAGGCAGCCTCGCCAGAAGCGGGGCTTGTGATTGCTGTGTCTGGGCCCAGGCTGCATCGACATCAGCAGCGCCAGTGGCTTGTGATCTGTCTGATCCAGTAACCATAACTCACGCCGGTCTGTTAAAGGAAAGGGTAGTTCATGTTGGTGTTGCAGAATCTGCTCTATCAGCAGAGTACACAGATCCCCATGCCAATCGCCGGGCCCCATCGGGGCTTTGATCAAACCCTCCTTCTCAGACCAAAGACCAACCAGTTGCCAGTTATTGATCGATGCATGGGCATTGAGACTTCCCCAACCGCCAGGTCGGACAATCTGTATCTCGAACTGCCACACCCTGCCATTGGTCGTTGAAGCCCGTCCACCCGCCAATTCGATGATCTGCAGAACACCCAGGAAAGGATTCAAACGACGTATCCCGTAACAATTGACTGGCGCATTACTGATCATTCGCTCTCTGCCGAGCAGCTGCGTAACTCTTCGAACCAGGTTCCACAAGGTGATGAAATTCAGGCGGAATCACCTCGAACAGATACTCAACTCGACCCACAACCGTTTCGATCTGCCGAGGCTGGGTTAGTGAGTCGGGTTTTCTGGATACCTGCTGTTGATAGGCATAGGGGTCTACACCATTCATCGAAAATACCTCCTGAATCTGTCACAGGCATTGTTCTCTTTCAGGCTGTGACAATAATTGTACAATTAAGTTTATTATGTACAAGTTTTCAGTGTAATTATTGTACCATTAGGAATTCAAGGTATTACCAATAGAAACTCCATAAACACACAGATCAATCGATCAGAGCCTCTCCGGATCCTGCAAAGTCAGGAATTGGCCTCTGTCACCCTGACAGCCCACTGGTCCGATGAGGAGGCATTCCATGAGGAGTGGCTGCATGCTGGGAAGTTCAGTATCTGGCGTGAGGTGGATAGGCGACCGCCGGATAACATCCATGCGGGTCATGCGCCCTTATCCGATCCTGTTTATGCCGCATGGGGTTACAAAGCGGATTGATCCGCAAGTTTGCTTCCCTGAGGGACCCAGATATAGCCCGCTTCCACATCACCGAAAACCAAGCCTGGGGTGTTGAGTGCATAGAGACCGGCAATATAAAGACAGATCACTGCATCCAAAGCATCCTCATTGGACTTCAACGACCGGCCTGTAAGCTGATCAATCTCTGTCGGATCGAAATATCTGCGTAGAACCGGATCGATTTCGAGTGGTAATACCGGGCTGCTTGTCAGACACCCGATCAGTTCCGCCAGCTGTTTTTGACCAGCCCGTTTTTGCACCACAGGACCTTTCTTATAGAGCAGCCTACGGTCAAGTCCGAAGACCTCGATCATTGCGGGATGAGGGTAACACTCAATCTGCCACTTGGCCTGGCCCAGATGCTGAAAACCCTCTCTGCTGAGATGCCGGGACAACGCCACACTATCCGCTTGGGGATAGAGCCTGGTGTTGGAGGCATGGCAGGCTGCCCCTCTGGATCCGTAGACTCTGGACAGGGCTTTTTCACATGGCCGCTGGCCATGTGGATTGGGAATGATCAGCGAAGCATCGATGGCGACTCCCGACAAGCCTTCAAGTCCGCTCAGATGTTTCATCAGTTGATTGACAGGAAACAGGGCGACGTCGATTGTCTGCAGCCTGAGTACACCATCAACCAATTCTCCACTGGCCAACGCCGTTGGATTCCTGTCACTACGCCAAGCCAGATCCACACCGAGAAGCTGTAGCTTCAAATCATCTCCATCACATATAGATTGTCAGTCACCGGTCATTCGATCTTACCTTACCACCCTCACTGAGGAATCAGATCCACCTCTGGTGGAATATAACACCGCCACAACCGGGACTGATGGACTCCCCGGAAACGGATCCCCGAATGGCCAGGGTATTCACCACGGACAGATAATTAAATGAACAGACAAAACCCGTTTGAAAGAGATTTCAGACTATCTGAACAGCAGGAATATCCAGTGCTTGGAAAGAAACCGATTGTTGCAGTGCAATAGCTATAACAGCACAAACAAGCCCGGTTAACGCATCAGGAATAACAGCACCAAATTCATTGATAATAGTCAACTGCATTGTTATTCTTTGGCGCTAATGAGGTTTAGGCATGGTATAAATGCCGAACCAAAGATTCCCTGGGTGGAACAGATTGCACGCCTTTTACTAACTAGAATCAACCCGGCCTGCAATCAATCAAGTAGTAGCACAAACAGTACACGCCCCGTCGTCGATGGATCGGTTGTGTGTTTGAAAAAGAATTTAAAAAGGGGGAAGGCATCATGCCTAAAACTGTTTCCAGGCTTGCTACCTGGCTAATTCCATTCTTTCTGATTCTGCTCGTACAGTCTGCACACGGCGCTACAGAGCCCGGTATCAGCATCCTTGGTGAAGAGCCTCCGGAAGGTTTCGATCCGGTTACCGGTGAACGCATCATCTCCAACGAACGTTGCCTGACCTGTCACGGCGATGAGCAGATGAAAACCGATGTTCGCGACGATGGCAGCGAAGTGAAGATCTTCGTCCACAGCAAGCAGATTCGGGAGAGTGTGCATGGTGAACTGAACTGCAACAGCTGCCACATCACCATCGATCGTGTCCCCCATCGCAAGGCGCCGGCTGTCATCGTCGGCTGTCTCGATTGCCATCGGGAGACCTGGGAAGAAGTGAAGGACGATCCGGACGACAAACATGAACGACTCAAAGTGGTCAACGAGTCGATCGACAGCTACATGCAATCGATCCATGCCCAACCCAACTCACTGGATCAGTCCCGCACCAATGCCACTTGCTACGACTGTCATGAAGCCCATAACGTGGGCGAGCTGGGCAGCATTCAACGAGCCGAAAAGCGCCTCAAGAATCCTGAAGTCTGTGGCAAATGTCATGAGCAGCAGCTGGAGGACTACCGCACTTCCGTTCATGGCATCGCGGTCCTGGAACAGAAAGACAGTGAATCGGCCGTCTGCTCCGACTGTCACACCACCCACCAGATCGACTCACCGGAAACCGACAAGGCCAAACTGGCGATCACCAAAAACTGTGGTGACTGCCATGAAGAGGCCCAACGCACCTACTTCGACTCCTATCATGGTCAGGTGCACCGGCTCGGTTATACCAACACCGCCAAATGTCATGACTGTCACGGCAGCCACAAGATCAAAGGCGAGGATGATCCCACCTCGGAGATCCACGCCAACAACCGCCTGGAGAACTGCCGGGTCTGCCACGAGGATGCGAATGATAACTTCCTGACCTTCTGGCCCCATGGCGATGCGGACGACCGGGAGAACTACCCTGGCCTCTGGTTCTTCAAACTGTTCATGCAGACACTGATTTTTGCTGTCATGGCCTTCTTCTGGGTACATGTGCTGGCGTGGCTCTACCGCGAAGTCATGGACCGCATTCAGGGCAAAGGCTTCATCGAAGATCTGGATAAACCGGACATCGTCTATTTCCGCCGTTTCCCGGTCGTCTGGCGCTGGATTCATGGCCTCTTCGCCATCTCCACCATGACCCTGATCCTCACCGGCACCACGCTGCTGTTCGCCCATACCGGTTGGGCCAAGGCGGTGGTGGTATTCCTCGGTGGAACTGAGATGGAGGGGATCATCCACCGTACAGCCGCCGTGATCTGGCTCGGAATATTCCTGGTCCATCTGACGATCGCCATGACCAACATCATTCGCGAGGGTAAGGACTTCAAATGGTTCGGCAGCACTTCCATGTTGCCCAACTGGAAGGATTGGAGCGACCTGAAAGGTATGTTCAGATGGTTCATCGGAAAAGGTGAGCGCCCTGAATTCTCCCACTGGACCTATTGGCAGAAGTTCGACTACTGGGCCCCCTTCTGGGGTGCCGCGGTAATCGGTACATCCGGCATCATGTTGTTTGCACCGGAGAAGACAGCCCTCATTCTGCCTGGCTGGATGTTCAACATCGCGACCCTGGTACATGCTGAAGAAGCGCTGCTGGCGGCGATATTCCTCAACTCGGTGCATTTCTTCAATGTGCACTTCCGGCCTGAGCGCTTCCCGATGAGTACCACCATCTTCACCGGCGCCATTCCGTTCGAGGAGTTCCGCCACGACCATCGCGAAGAGTACGAGCGACTGGCCGCCACCGGTGAGATCAACAACTACCTGGTCAGAAAACCCTCACGCCGGGCAGATCTGGCCGCCTCTTTTATCACTACGGTGTTGATCATGGCAGGCCTGGCATTGCTCACCCTGGTACTGATCGGCCTGGTTACCTCACCGAACTGATAGGCAGGGAATATGCAGAGAGAGAAAACTATGAACAAGAAAATGCCCTATCTCCTGCTGGGACTCGCAGTACTGTTTCCAGCCTCCGCTACGGCGGCACCCACTGGTCAGGCGCTGGCCTTCACCTGTGCCGGCTGTCATGGCACAGACGGCTCAAGTGTCGGCCCCTCGAGTCCATCCATTGCAGGCATGGATCCGGAGGTGTTTATCGATGCCATGCAGGGTTACAAATTCGATGAGCGAAACTCCACCATCATGAACCGCATTGCGAAAGGCTATAACGAGGAGCAGATCAAAAGTATGGCCTGGTTTTTCGCCAAACAGTCGTTGCGGCTCAGCCCACAGAAGCATGATGTGGAAATGGCCAAGCTCGGTGCCAAACTGCACGATGAGCATTGTGAAAAGTGTCATGAGGATGGCGGTAGACCCGGTGATGCCGGCACTCTTGCTGGTCAGTGGATGCCCTATCTGCACTACACCATGGAGGATTTCATCGATGGCCGCCGGGAATACCCGAGAAAGATGAAACGCAAAGTCGATGCCGCCATCGAAGCCGAAGGTGATCAGGCCATTCCGGCTCTGATTCACTACTACGGCAGCCAACACTGATTCCCGGGACAGGAAAAGAGCATGACAGAGATTAACCGTCGAGATTTTATTCGATTTGCCACCGTTGCCGGGGCATCCCTTGGCTTTCCCCAACTCGCACTGGCTGCCAATCCCAAAGTGGTGGTGGTTGGTGGAGGCGTCGGCGGCTGCACCGCAGCCAAGTATCTACGCAAACTCCACCCACAGACCGAAGTCACCCTGATTGAGACCAAAAAGGTCTACCAATCCTGCTTCATGAGTAACGAAGTACTCAGTGGCGACCGTACCCTGGATTCCATCACCTTCGACTATGAGGGGTTGAAGCGTCATGGGGTGAAAGTGGTGATCGACCGGGTCGACGCCATCGAGCCCGACAAAAAACAGGTGGTTACCCAGGGCGGCGAAACATTCGCCTACGATGCCTGCATCGTCTCCCCGGGAGTGGACTTCAAGTGGGATGCGATCGAGGGCTACGACGAGAAAGTCGCCGAAGTGGTGCCGCACGCCTGGTTTGCCGGACCTCAGACAACCACCCTGCGCAATCAGATTCTGGCGATGCCGGAAGGCGGCAAGGTGATCATCGTCGCGCCACCCAATCCCTACAAGTGCCCCCCCGGCCCTTATGAGCGGGCTGCGCAGATCGCCATGTACTGCAAACACCATAAACCGAAGGCGAAAATCCTGATCCTCGATCCAAAGGATAAATTCTCCAAGCAGGGGCTGTTCACCCAGGGCTGGAGCAAGCTCTACGGCTTCGGCACTGAGAACAGCATGATCGAATGGGTCGGCGCTGCCGGTGGCGGCACGGTTGAGGAGCTCGACCCTTCCACCATGACCCTGCAGGCGGAGATCGAGGAGTTCCAGGGGGATGTGATCAACATCATTCCACCGCAGAAAGCGGGCAAGGTCGCCTTCGCCTCTGACCTCACGGATGGGGACTGGTGTCCGGTCGATAAACTGACCTTCGAATCCAGCAAGCATAAAAACATCTATGTTCTGGGTGATGCCTCAAGCGCCGCGAAGATGCCGAAATCGGCCTACGCCGCCAATTCCCAGGCCAAGGTTGCAGCGGCTGCCATTGTCTCGCGCTTCAATGGTATCGAACCGCCGGATCCCACCTTCGTCAACACCTGTTACAGCATCCTTGGCGAAGAGCACGGTATTTCCGTGGCAGCGGTCTATACCCTGGACAAGAGCAGCAATACCATCCTGCCGATCAAAGGTGCCGGTGGCCTCTCCCCGATGGACGCCTCGGATCAACAACGCAAGCGCGAAGTCAGCTATGCACACAGCTGGTTCGCCAATCTGATCGACGACATGATGATGTAGCCAATACAACGGAAGGCCGCTTAGCGGCCTTCCGATGACGCAATCGACAGTCGCAATTTCAATCCGATTCAAACCAAAGAGAGATCCGGCCTGCCCTTCTCCCGGGCAACATCCTCCGTAGTTCTGACACAGTTCTTACCGCACCTTTTCGCCAGATAGAGCGCATTGTCTGCCGCATCGAACAACTCCAGCATGGTCTGGCCCGGCTGATACTCCGCCACGCCGATACTGATGGTAATCCTTTCACTGATCAGTGACTGCTCCCGGTTTAAATCCTGGATTGCTTTTCTGACCTTGTCCGCTATGTAGGCCGCGTCTGTCAGGGACGATTTATCGAGCAGAATGGCAAACTCCTCTCCCCCCCAGCGAGCCAGGGTATCGATGTTTCTGATCTGGGACTGCACCAGATTGGCGATCTGTTTGAGAATCTCATCCCCGAGCAGATGACCGTAGCGGTCATTCGTCGCTTTAAAATCATCAATATCCACCAGGGCGAGGGAGAAGGATTGATTGATCCGTTGTGAGCGGTTCACTTCGCTGTTGAAGTTCTCTTCCAATCCCCGTCGGTTCAGCAGCCCGGTCAATTGATCCGTTCGGCTGATATCCAGGATCTGCTGGTTTAGTTTGTTCAACAGGGCAGCTGCCTTGGCGCGGGAAAATTCCAGACTCCAGACCAGCCAACTCAGTGCAAACAGGGTGGCGATAAAGCGGATTTTGAACGTATCCGAATAGTGCGGAACCAAACCATAGCTATCTCCAAAGCCCAACAGCACGGAGAGCAGCGCGATCACAAACAGGGATAAAAAATAGCCGTGCAAATGGCCCAACAGGGAGATGATGATGACCACAATTGGATAGGTCCAAAGAGGGCCGGTTGCCTCAACTCCCCCACTGATAATCAGATAGACTACCTGCACCAGCATAACCGTACTGTAGAGCCAGGCCGCGATCTTGTGGTTTTCGGTCTTCAGAACAAACAGGTTGATGACTATGGCCGCCAGAAGTGAGCCGGAGAGGAAATAGGCAGTCTCATAACGTAGATTGATATAGCTGGCCAAGGCAAAGGCAGCGAGAAAAAATGCACCGATCAGGAAGATCAGATGATATTGGATACGCCGCCGTTCAGCCTCGATTGAGTTGAAATCATTCAAGGCCTGGCGGGGTTGACTGAATAGGGACCTCATCCCCCAAGCATAGTACATCCAGCCATCGACCGCATGATTTAACTCACTGAAATACCTAGGATTTTAGTAATTTATTTCATTTTTTGTAAAACAATGCGATTAATCAATCCGAATGATATCTCGGTACTGATCGGAATCATTTTTTCAACCTTTTCACATCACAGGAGCGAGTTACCGGCACCGTAACAACGCTCCACCAGATAGGCCAGGAACGGAACGGAATGCCGCTGTGCAGTGACAACCCGATCTCACAGGTACGATTGTTGGTGTAACCCTGGTTACAGCCCGGCGGGAGTTGCTCTCTGAGGCGTGTGAATTGAGTTGAGGATGGGAGAACTCCTAATCACCGGCAAATTCACAACCCCCCTCTTCGAGCGCCAGCACCGCTTCGCTGGTACAGACTTGAGCAACGCTAAGAAAGTCCTCTTCCAAACCTATTTTACAAGCAGTACAGGTGATATGAAGTACGAGCCTGTCGAGCTGGTCAATCTACTTCAGGTTCACCACAAAGTGGTTTACTCCGCCTATTTGAAAACGGTCAGGTGAACATCAAACCAGACCGGCACTTTGTACTGAAATTGCGAGCCAATAAAAAGTGTATATGGCTACTATCGATAGTGATAGCACTACTGCAAAAGCCAGGGACAATAGAGCTCACTTGGAATGGTGATAATAAATGTCGCCATTAGATAAAATAAATTATTTGGTTTATTGGTCTGTCCTATTTCTATTAGCAATAATATTTCTCCTATCAATCTCCCAAAGCCAAATCCTCTCAAGATATTATGAATAAAATATTATATTTCATATACATATAGATTATTAATTTCTTGGTTATGAGTTGTCTACTTAAGAATTTTTTCTTGTTGTTCAATTGAAGGCAGTCTAAACTGCCGGAAAGGACAATTGGTATGACCAAATAGAGCATAAAATGCAGCGACGAAAACTCTCGGATCAGATCGCAGAACAGCTGGAGGGCATGATTGCCGACGGCACCCTCAAGCCCGGAGAGCGTCTGCCGGCTGAGAGGCAGCTGGCGGAACGGCTGGGAATCTCACGCCCCTCTCTGCGGGAAGCGATCCAGAAACTCTCCAGCAAAGGGCTGCTGCATACCCATCAGGGCGGTGGCAACTACGTCACCGAATCCCTGGCGCACAGCTTTACCGATCCCCTGATGGCCCTGCTGCAGGACCAGCCGGATGCGGAGTTCGATACCCTGGAGGTGCGTAAAGAGCTTGAGGGCGTGGCCGCCTTCAATGCGGCCACCAGAGCCACAGAGAGCGACCGACAACGAATCTGGAGCCGATTCAACGAGATGGTTGAGATTCACCGCGCCGAGGCCTCGAGCATCGAAAAGCTGAAGGTGGATGCGGCCTTCCACCAATCGATCACCGAAGCGGCCCACAATGTGGTGCTGGTGCACTTCACCAACGCCATACACGATGTATTGAAGAACACCGTCAGTGCATACCTGGACATGTTCTATGCGGAACCCGCGTTCGTCGATAAGCTCTGCAAGCAACATAAAACCATTGTCACAGCCATCATGGACCGGGATCCGGAAGAGGCGCGTGACAAGGCGCGCTTTCATCTGCAGTTTGCCTTCCAGGCATTCCACGAGTTCAAGAGCCAGGCCAAGCTGTCCCGTAACTCAGAGCTGTACGCCTCCATGTTCAGTGAGGAGTAACGATGAACCAGCCGGACCAGATTTACTTCTTCGGCACCTGTCTGATCGACCTGCTCTACCCGAAGGCAGGATTGGCCGGCATGGCGCTGATCAAACGACAGGGTGTAAAAGTCATCTATCCCGCCAACCAGAGCTGCTGCGGTCAACCCGCCTTCAACTCCGGCTATCGCCAGGAGGCGCTGGCGGTGGCCCGCGCCCAGTTGAACTGTTTCCCCAATGACTATCCCATTGTGGTGCCATCCGGCTCCTGTGCGGGAATGGTCAAACACCACTGGCCGGAGCTGTTCGCCGGTCAGCCGGATGAGTCACAGGCGATCGCCGCCGCACAGCGAACCTATGAGCTGACCGAGTTCCTGGTCGATGTGCTGAAGCTGAAACTGAAGGATCTGGGGCAACCGACCCGTATCGCCATCCACACCTCCTGCTCGGCACGAAGGGAGATGGGGATTGCCGACCGGATCGACTCGCTCATCGCCCAACTCAGTAATGTGCAGGTCGTGGAGCAGGCGCACAAAACCGAGTGCTGTGGATTCGGCGGCACCTTCTCTATCAAACAACCGGACATCTCCGGCGCCATGGTGGAGGCCAAATGTGAGGCCCTGCTGGCCACTGGCGCCGAGTCGGTGATTAGCCAGGATTGCGGTTGTCTGATGAACATAAGTGGATCACTGGAGCATCAGCAGCGTGAGCTGCCAACCCAGCATGTGGCGGAATTTCTCTTGCAGCGAATCACAGGGGAAGGCAAATGAACCAATACCAGGCCTTCTACCAGCGCATCGACAAGGCACTGCAGAATGACCAGCTGCGACGTAACTTCCGCAGTGCCATGGACGGCATCCGGGAACGTCGCCTGGCCCAGTTCCCGGATGATCGGGAACTTCAGACACTGCGTTTTCAGGCGAAAGGGATACGCAACCGATCCCTCAGCCGCCAGGCCGAACTACTTGAAAGGCTCGAAACCAAACTTACAGAGAACGGCATCCAGGTACACTGGGCGGAGACCCCGCTGCAGGCCAACGCCCGGATCCATGAGATCCTCGAGGCCGAACAGGCCACCTCGGTGGTCAAGGGAAAGTCGATGGTCTCAGAGGAGACCGACCTCAACCACTACCTGGAGCAACGGGGCATCGAAGTGATCGAGTCCGACCTGGGTGAGTATATCCTGCAGATGGCCCAGGAGCCTCCCTCCCACATCATTGTTCCGGCGATCCACAAGAACCGTTTCGAGGTCGCCGAACTGTTCCAGAAGTTCCACCCGGAACAGCCCTACACCGACGATGTGGACGAACTGACCGGTTGCGCCCGCCAGGTATTGCGCAAAAAGTTCGCCTATGCGGACGCCGGCATCTCCGGGGTCAACTTCGCCGTCGCGGAGACCGGTACCCTCTGTCTGGTGGAGAATGAGGGTAACGGCCGACTCAGCACCACCGCACCCCGGATCCACATCGCCATCACCGGCATCGAAAAGGTGGTGGAGAAACTCTCCGACGTCCCACCGCTGCTGGAGATCCTCACCAAGTCCGCCACCGGCCAGCCGATCACCACCTATTTCAATATGATCAGCCGTCCTCGCCAACCCGGCGAGAAGGATGGTCCGGAGCAGGTTCACCTGGTGCTGTTGGACAATGGAAGATCACGCATCCGCAACGACGATGAACTGCTCGACACCCTGCGCTGCATCCGCTGTGGCTCCTGCATGAACCACTGCCCGGTCTATGTGCATGTGGGGGGACACGCCTACGGCACCACCTACCCAGGCCCCATCGGCATCCTGCTGGAACCACAACGTCTGGGCATCGACAAGGTCGGCAGCCTGACCTCAGCCTGCACTCTCTGTGGCGCCTGTGGTGAGGTCTGCCCGGTACGCATCCCGCTACCGAAACTGATCAACCGGCTGCGTGCCGAAGCAGTGGAGGCAACACCGGGCGACAACGGCGTACCCGGAACAGGGGCTCTGCGCAGCCGAAGTGAAGCCCTGATCTGGAAACTCTGGAAGCAGATCTACACCAGATCCCGGATCTACAGTGCCTTCAAATATCTGGCTACCCGCTTACGTCACATCAAGCCACCTATCTCGAATGGCTGGACACGCTATCGCCCCATCCCGACCCCCTCCTCCAAGCCGCTCAGCGAACTGGCCCGCCAGCAGGGATATGACGATGAGTAGTGCCAGAGACAACATCCTGCAACGCCTGCGTGGCAATCGGGTCGACCTGGAGCAGCCAGAGCAAAACATACCCCCCTTGGAAGCCTGGAGTGCCGAACAACGGATCACCCGGTTTACCGAGAACCAAGAGGCCGTTCACGGTGAAGTCCACACCCTGCCCGCTGACCAATGGATCGACTGGTTAGCGAAAGAGCTGCCCAAGCGGGGCCTGCATCAGGTCCTGACCGGTACAGGAGACACCGGCAACCAATTGGGCGCGAGTAACATCGAAAGCTGTGTATTTCATCAATACGATCAACCGATCGAATCCTGGAAGCCCGAGCTCTTCTCACAGATCGATGTTGCGATCACCGGCAGCCGTTGTGGAATTGCCGAGACCGGCACCCTGGTACTCATGCCTGACCGGGATGAGCCACGCCTGATGTCCTTGGTGCCGCCGGTTCATATCGCTTTGCTGGATGCAACGAAACTCTATCAATCGTTTGCTGAAGTGATTGAGGAAGAACGGTGGGCCGATGGTCTGCCAACGAATACACTGTTGATATCAGGCCCCTCCAAGACAGCGGATATTGAGCAGACATTAGCTTATGGGATTCATGGGCCTAAGCAACTTATTACACTGCTTTTAGTGTAATGGGGATTTCCATTTCAATTGGTCCTATATATGGCTGAATTCTTTGTCTTACCGATAAGACTGAGGTCTTCCCGCACATGGGTGTGGGCTGAAGGTCGGGATTGATTCGCTACGCTCACCCCTTCGGGGCGCCTACGTTTCACTGCAGCGTCCTGCGTCGCTTCGCTCCTGGTGATTCGCTACGCTCACCCCTTCGGGGCGCCTTCGCTGCGCTGCGGCGTCGGCGTCACTTCGTTCCTTTCGAACGAAGGGTTCGAATCAAATCCTCTCTCTCCGCCAATAAAAAAAGGGGCCAGTGGGTCTCCTTGGCTTGAGTGTGGGCTGAAGGTCGGGATTGATTCGCTACGCTCACCCCTTCGGGGCGCCTACGTTTCACTGCAGCGTCCTGCGTCGCTTCGCTCCTGGTGATTCGCTACGCTCACCCCTTCGGGGCGCCTTCGCTGCGCTGCGGCGTCGGCGTCACTTCGTTCCTTTCGAACGAAGGGTTCGAATCAAATCCTCTCTCTCCGCCAATAAAAAAAGGGGCCAGTGGGTCTCCTTGGCTTGAGTGTGGGCTGAAGGTCGGGATTGATTCGCTACGCTCACCCCTTCGGGGCGCCTTCGCTGCGCTGCGGCGTCGGCGTCACTTCGTTCCTTTCGAACGAAGGGTTCGAATCAAATCCTCTCTCTCCGCCAATAAAAAAAGGGGCCAGTGGGTCTCCTTGGCTTGAGTGTGGGCTGAAGGTCGGGATTGATTCGCTACGCTCACCCCTTCGGGGCGCCT
>LVKA01000015.1:286662-476413 GCA_001709035.1 Candidatus Thiodiazotropha endoloripes
GTGTGGGCTGAAGGTCGGGATTGATTCGCTACGCTCACCCCTTCGGGGCGCCTACGTTTCACTGCAGCGTCCTGCGTCGCTTCGCTCCTGGTGATTCGCTACGCTCACCCCTTCGGGGCGCCTTCGCTGCGCTGCGGCGTCGGCGTCACTTCGTTCCTTTCGAACGAAGGGTTCGAATCAAATCCTCTCTCTCCGCCAATAAAAAAAGGGGCCAGTGGGTCTCCTTGGCTTGAGTGTGGGCTGAAGGTCGGGATTGATTCGCTACGCTCACCCCTTCGGGGCGCCTTCGCTGCGCTGCGGCGTCGGCGTCACTTCGTTCCTTTCGAACGAAGGGTTCGAATCAAATCCTCTCTCTCCGCCAATAAAAAAAGGGGCCCCGATTGGGGCCCCTTTTTTTATTGGCGGAGAGAGAGGGATTCGAACCCTCGATACGCTATTAACGTATACACACTTTCCAGGCGTGCTCCTTCAGCCACTCGGACATCTCTCCAGATTTAAGGAGCGCAAGATTAAACTAGTTTGTACCTGGAATCAAATGGCTAAGCGGTTATCGGGTCGATAGGAAGTGGGATCTCCATGGAGAAATCAGCTGTAAAATGGCATATCCCTGTCAAAGCACTATTTTTTCAGCTGATTTCGCCCCGGCCAACAAATCGCCTCTATGGCCAACCAAGCTCATCAGAGGGTTAGATGTGGTAGCTGAACTCTCCCATAATCGCATTCTCTTCCAATTCCCGGAAGGAATCGGTACTGAGATGCAACAACTTGCCGTGATCACCACTCTCGAAATAGAGATCGGGTTGTTGTAACAGGGCCACATCCACCAGGGTCTCAATCCCATAGGGATCGCCAACCGGTGGCACCGCACCTGTCTCACAATCGGCAAAGGCCTGCTGTAGCTCTTCTTCTGATATCAGAAAGAGATTGCGTCCGGTAAGTTGGGTCAGATCATCAAAATCGATGTGATGGGTTGCCGGAATAACCGCTAACATATAGCTCTCGTCATCCCCCAGCAATACCGACTTGGCCATCCTGTCTCCAGGAATGTGCGCGGCTTCCGCACTGTGCAGCGTGGAATTGGTGCGTCTATGATCGATGATCTCGTAATCTAAAGCATGATTCTGCAAAAACTGCTGGAGTGAAATCGCAATTGCCATAACACCACCTCTTCTCTCTCTCGTCCTGATAAAAAGATTATAGTTCGAGTTTTCATCTCCTGTGAAATGTGAAGATCAATCAGACACTCTATTCCATAAACGAAAACTGTTGCGGAGTACATTGGGATTGTTATTTTTAATCTAGCTGACCCGATCAAGTTCAGTTGTCCCATCGACAGCATAGATCTCAATCACACCTCGGGATGTTGCCATTTCAAACGAGCTGCCAACCTAGTTCGAATATTCATCCAGTACCGACTCAATCGATTCAATGATCGAGTCGGAGATCTTTGGGTTGAGCGCATCGGCATGAGGTGAGGCAAAGCTGCCGGAATCGTTATCGAAATATTGCCCGTTGGCCGATTCAAATTCATCCGACAAAGCGGCCCGGGTGAGAATATCCGCACCGATGCTGATGTCCTTGCCGGCCACGCCGAACGCCTGTTTGACCATCTTACTGCCGAGCATCGAACCGGGATTGACAGCGATGATTCTCGGGCCTTGCTGCTTGTGAATCTCCGCCAGGCTGCGGGACCAGGCAGTGATCGCCAGTTTGCTTTGTGCATAAGCTTCAAAATCGTTATCGATTCGCTGGCGTCCCATCAGTGCCTGCAGGTCCACCGGGGATTGAGCCGCAGATGAGAGATTGATGATCCTTCCCGTTCTCCCCATCAGTGGCAAGACTTTTTTTGTCAACAGATAGGGGGCAATGGTATTGACCACAAAGCGCACATCCAATCCCTCCGGGGTAAGTGGTTCGGATGTTTTGAAGATGCCCGCATTGTTGATCAGTACATCGATCTGCTGATGCCGCTCCGCCACTTGATCGATCAGCTTTTGCACCTCGCTGAGCACGGAGAGGTCGGCGATATAACTTTCCACCCGGGCACTGTCTGCCAGGCGCGATAGATCTTGTTCTACCGCTAAGAGTTTCATTGGATTGCGTCCGTGCAGTATGAGGTGATGTCCCATGCTGACCAATTTTTTTGCGGCAGCCAGACCGATACCATCGGTTGCCCCGGTTATCATGATGGTTTTCTGCATTTGTTCATTCCCTTAGTGGTGAAATTCGGGCAGGATTTCTGCTGACAGATGCTTCAGTGTAGTCTCGATATCCCGCTGATTGAATCGCAGATTGAGCGCTACATGGTTGATGCCTATTTGTTCCAGTGACTTCAAATAGTTGCGTAGATGATAAGCACCCAACCTGAATCCCAGATGGATCGGTTGCGGATCTGTCTTCGGGTTTTCAGTCAAGTCGATATAGAGGGATTGCACCGCAGGCTTGGCAAGCCCACCCACAGCTTTAACATTGGCGCGCCAGTCACTGACCAGTCGCGCCTGAGCCGACACAGTGCGGGGATAGGTGATCCACCCCTCTCCATGCCTGGCGATCCAATCCGGATCCTGTTGACTGCCACCGGTGATCAGCATCGGCAGTTTGCCAAAGGCAGGTTTCGGCAACATATCCATACCACCATGGGGATTGCCATAGTCACTCTCAAATGCCGCTCGCTCCTCCCACATACGACGAATGTAGTCAAAGCTCTGGCGAAAGCGCTCACCACGATCTTCAAAACTGATATTGAGCGCCGGATACTCTTCCGGCCGGTCACCCGAGGCCACACCGAGAATCAGCCGTCCGCCGGATAACTGGTCGACACTGGCTGCCGCTTTGGCAACGTGTGCCGGATGACGTAAGGGTAGTACGATGCTGGCGACACCCAGGGTGATACGTTCGGTTTTAGCGGCCAGCATCCCCAGATAGACAAACGGATCGAAGAGCTGCCCGGCATCACCGAAGGATGGAACATTGAACGGAACATCCCTGAGCCAGATCGCAGAGAAGCCCAGCGCTTCTGCCAAAGCCACCCGTTCCATATGGCGTGTCATCGAGGGAACTGGCGCCGAGGTGTACTGCTCCAGGGGCACCACCAGACCGAGACTCAAACGACCCGATTGAAATGTACTGTTGTAGCCTGGATTGATTGTTTCAAAGGCTGTCTCTTCAATTGCTGCATTCATAATCTTGTCTCATCAGAAGAACGGATTGGCGGAAGCCGAAGCTGATCCCCTCCAATCCATGTTGGTCCACTCAAGCCAGATCGTCCTTACCTTCCACAAGATAGTGATGACTGACCGATCCGGCCGTTCTGGCCTGCAAATGAGGCTGGTATAGGGGGTCTGCCATGAATGACTTGGCAGCCTGTTTGGATGGCCACTCTATGATGATGCGCAATGCCGCCTCTTTCTGCTCGCCTTCAAGCTGAGTGTGGCTGGTGGTACGCGCCAGGTATTTTCCGCCATGTTGAGCGACCAGCCTGTTGGCCGGCTCGATGTAGTCTGGAATCCAATCCTCACTGGTCGGTGTTACATCCAAGACTGAATAATAAGACATGGTTAAATCCTCATCTGTATTCTGATATGAGAATCCTGCTTGCTGGACAGTACAGGTTGTGGCATTCAAAATCCCTGCAGAACAATCTTGCCGATCGAACGACCCGACTCCAGCTCCTGATGGGCTTGCTTCAGATTATCGGCATTGATCACACCCAGTTTTTTACCGACGGTGGTTCTGATATACCCCTGATCAATCAGATCAGCCACCCGGTTCAACAGATCACTCTGTGCCTGCATATCCGCCGCATTGAACATCGAACGGGCAAACATAAACTCGATATGCAGTGACTGACTCTTCGGCTTCAGTCTCATCACATCCAGCGACTCGGGATCATCGATCATGGCGATCTTGCCGAAGGGTGCCAGCAGTTCCGTGTAAGCCTCAAAGTAGTCGGCGGTATTGTTGAGACTGGCAATGTGGGTCACCGGGCCTATGCCCAGTGCCTCGATCTGGGGTTGTAACGGTTTGCTGTGGTCGATCACATGATCCGCGCCCAGCTGTATTACCCAGGCCTGTGATTGTTGCCGCGATGCCGTGGCGATGGTGGTGGCACCGGTGATGATACTGGCCAGTTGCAGCAGGATGGAGCCAACCCCACCGGCGGCGCCGACCACCAGGATGACCTCATCGGATCTCTCCTTTGTCTCGGGTGATACCAGAGTGATCGCGAGATGTTCGAACAGCAGCTCCCAGGCGGTGATCGCGGTCAACGGCAGTGCGGCCGCCTCTTCATCCGTCAGGCTTTTCGGTTTATGGCCGACCAGACGCTCATCCACCAATTGGTACTCCGCGTTACTTCCCTGTCGGTTGAGATCACCGGCATAGAAGACCTTGTCTCCGGGATTGAATGTGGTGACCACTTCACCGGTGGCCACAACCTCACCCACCGCATCCCAACCAAGTACCCGCCAGGCCTCATCGCTGGGGGCCATATTCTGACGAATCTTATAATCCACCGGATTGACCGCAATCGCATCGATCTTCACCAGCAGATCCCGGCCTGTGGCGATTGGCTGGGGGAGCTCGATATCAAGCAGTGCTTCAGGGGTCTCAATCGGCAGGGATTTACTGTAACCAATGGCTTTCATGGGGTTGCTCCATCTCAGGCGTGAACGAATGAAATGAAGTGTAGGTGTTGATTAATCCTCCTTAAACAGCATAATTAAAGAAACATTTTCAAAAATTATTTGACAATATGCTGCTCGAAGATCTGCAAGTGGTCCTAAAAGTCGCTGAACTGCGCAGTATTACAGGTGCCGCGGCACAGCTGGACATGCGTACCGCCACCGCCAGCGCCGCACTCAAACGAGTGGAGCGTCAGCTGGGGATGGATCTGTTTATCCGCACCACCAGACGACTCAGACTCTCCTCCGCCGGCGAGCGCTATATCCCCCAGTGCGAGCAGGCCCTGTTGATGCTGGAGCAGGCCAAGCAGAATGTACGGGATGATCTGGATATCGTGGACGGGGAATTGCGAATCACCCTCTCGTCGGACCTGGGGCGCAACCTGGTCACCCCTTGGCTGGACGAGTTTTTGGACAGCTATCCGAAGGTGAGTCTGAAAACCTATATCAGTGACAGCAACATCGACTTCTATCGGGATGCGGTGGATATCGCCCTGCGCTACGGCTCACCCGATGACGCCAATCTCTATGGCTTCAAAATCTGCAAGGTTCCGGGGCTGCTCTGCGCAACTCCCGACTATTTGCAACAGCATGGCACCCCTCTCCACCCACACGATCTGCCGGCACACAACGGACTCTTCTATCAGCTCTATGACATCATTCATGATCTCTGGAGCTTTACCCGGGATGGCACCGAATACAAAATCAAAATGAGTGGCAACCGGGCCTCCAATGACGGTGATCTGGTCAGACGCTGGTGTGTTGCCGGTAAAGGCGTGGCAGTAAAATCCTGCCTCGATATGTCGAATGATCTGCTCTCCGGCAGAGTGGTCAACCTGCTACCCGAATACAAGCCTGCCGCCACCGAACTCTGGTTGATCTGCCCCAACCGGCAATTGATCACACCGGCTGTGCGACTGTTGAGAGATCAACTCAAAGCGAAGTGCAATCGAATATTGAACAAGCTGGTCGAAGCGGCGTTTATCGACGAACAAGACATTGCTTGATGTTTAAACTAATACCTCGTTAGGCCCTCTTCACTCTGTTCTTTAAAATTCACCTGCTGGAACAACAAACCGGTTTTTTTAGCGTAGCGATGCAGAGCTTGATGGGGTAGCATTCACTCTTTGATTGAATCACAGACAACTCCAACCGTATTATTAAAAAAACAGCAATGGGCAAACGAAAAAAGAAATCGCACTCCATAGCCGATACAGCCGATCGTCACCATCTTTACGAACTTTCAGTGCAATGCTCCGAAGCTGAAATCGATTTCGTCGATGACACTTTCAAAAAGCTCAAAGGGCGTCGCGCCAAACGGTTGCGAGAGGACTTCTGCGGCACCGCCAATGTCTGTTGCGAATGGGTGAAAAGACGCAAGAGCAACCAGGCGATCGGGGTCGATCTCGATACCGAGGTTCTGCAATGGGGTGAAGCGAATCAGCTTGCAAAGCTGAAATCCTCACAGCGTAAACGGGTTACCCTGCTGGAGGAGAATGTACTGAATGTCGAGACTGAGCCGATGGAGATCATCTCAGCCATGAATTTCAGTTATTGGCTGTTCAAGGAGCGTGACCAGCTGAAAAGCTACTTTCAACGGGTCTATGAACAGCTCTCCGATGATGGCGTACTTTTCATGGATGCCTATGGCGGTTATGACTCCTACAAGGAGATCGAGGAAGAGCGTGACATCGAGGATGGTGACGCCACCTTCACCTACATCTGGGAGCAGGAGAAATACGACCCGATCAGCGGCACCTTAATCTGCCATATCCATTTCGATTTTGAGGATGGCTCACGCTACGAGAAGGCCTTCAGTTACGACTGGCGCCTGTGGAGTCTGCCCGAAGTCCGTGAACTGCTATCCGAGGTGGGATTTGAGAAGATCACTTTTTATTGGCAGGGATTCGATGATGATGGCGAACCCGATGGTATCTTTCTTCCCGTTGAAGAGGGGGAAGCCGATGCTGGTTGGATCTGTTACATGACGGCTGAGAAAAGTTGATCGGACGCAGACAAGACACTAGGGCCTGGTAACACTCACCCAATCTGTCCTGCTGGGGCTGATTTGTGCCCAGCCAGGCAGAATGATCGTAGTGAAGTTATTCTACATAATTGAATGTTAACGCCGCTGGGCGTACCACAAACCCTGCCACTGCTGCCCCAGAAACTCCGTACATTATGTTAACTGACTTATCGTTAGTTGGTTTTCATTGCTGATTGAGAGATGAGAAGGCAAAGATCGGCAGATGAACAAGGCCAGAATCATTGTCAGAATGTCGGATATCAACTCCCCTCCCCCCTTGCGGGAGAGGGGCCGGGGGAGAGGGGGCGAATGAGCACCTTAGCCTTTATGAGAAATCAACGTGATAAAGATGAAGGGTTAGCGAGTTTTGCTCTATTTTTTAGCCAGCTGAAACGCTTCGCGTACACCCTCTCCCCAACCCCTCTCCCATAAAGGGAGAGGGGCTTTTATAATCTTGCCGCTGGGAAGATTGAAAATTAACGGGAGATAACTGGCCCCATCCCCTCTTTATTAAATCAATATGGGGAGTTGCGCCTGAATAAGCGCCATAAACCCTTGCTCATCGCTCATTTGGTCCAGCTAAACTACGCGCCACACGCCTTAATTGACGCTTTTTCAGGCACCACAGGACATATTGAGTTCGTTAGAACAGGCCCTAACACTAAGCCAATCGTCACTTGTCTTGTGCCTCACAGTAATCTTTGACAAATTGCGCGATCTGTTGCGGATTATTCAGATCGAGCTGGGGTAGCTCACAGGGCTGCTCGATGGGTGCGTCACTGGCAATCGCGATCACCGAAGGATCGTCGGTAAACAGCAACGGTTTACCAAGTGCCGGACGGTGGAGTTCTATCTTGGGGAACTGCAGGTGCCTGAAGCCTTCCACCAACACCAGGTCGAGGCTGCTGCAATCCAGTCGCTCCAGCAGCACAGGCAGTTCCGGCTCTTTCGCTTTCGCCTCATCTACCATCAACGCCCAGTGCTTTGAGGTTGCCAGCAGAACCCGCCCTGCGCCGGCCTTACGCAGTTCGTAGCTGTCCTTACCCGGCTGATCGACATCCACTTCATGGTGCGCATGTTTGATCACCCCCAGGTTGATGGAGGATTCCCGTAGCAGCGGTATCAACTGCCTCAGGAGCGTGGTCTTACCCGTACCGCTGTAGGCGGCAAATCCGAGCAGTGGTGTACTACTGAACTGTCTCATGCATCTTCACGCTTTGCACCGTGAATCATAATGATCAGATCGGCCGCATCCCGACTGATGCCTAACTCCTGAATCAGCTCATCAGGACCGGCACCGGCCCGCACCATGCTGATGGCGTCGCTATAGGGAGGATCACCCTGCAGATTGGACTGTTCGATATTCTCCTGACGCTCTTCCAGATCCCGTCCCTGCCGCTCCAGACGATTGACCCGCCTGTCGACCCCAACCGCGCTCGAACAGAGTGCCGCCACGGTCTGCTTGAGGGTCTGAATCTCTCTGCTCTGTTGCGCCTGCAGCTCCCTCCGCTTGTGGTCGATGAAGAACAGGTAACTGAGAAATGCCACCAGTAACAGTGCCAGCGGAAGCAGAACGAACCAAAAGAGATTTGAGCTACCGGTCATAGTCTACCCTGGCGTATTGCGCTGCTTTCAATACCAGGGCGGATCGAGGGAAGTGGTTTGACCATTAAAGATCCTCTGAATAGTTCTCTGTCGATGAAAATGTACCGATTCAGGGCGCGGATTGCACCTAATAGCTCACATTTACCTATATTTCACATCGTACATACAGTCTAGTTTGGCGTTAACATCCCAGCCTATGACTTGTTCAGAAGTTTCTCAAGCATACTCATCGATGTGCGGCTTTCCATTGTCTTTATCCTGGTCAGGCTTCTTGCGTTCCTGATTCGTCTGCTCATCCTTGCGTTTGGGGCGTTCCCGACGCATGGGAGGCTTGCTCGGTTTAACCGGATAGAGCGGGGTAAGCGGGTTTTGATCTCCAATTTCAGGCATATCAGTTGCCCTGTGTGAACCTAGTAAATTAATTCACTACTGTTCCAGATAGTTTAGTTAATTTTCAGCTCAACGCATGTCCCGGGGACCCCGAGTGCGGCTGTATCCTGACTGACCGCACCCTCAGGTTGATCAGTACATGCTGATTTCCTGCCACTCCTCATCCGTCAGCAGCTTGTTCAGATCCACCAGTATCAATAACCGGCCTTCCTGTGTCGCCACACCCTGGATATATCGGGAACTCTCTTCGGTCCCCACGTTGGGTGCTGCATCGATTTCATCTTCACGCAGTTCAACAACTTCGGCAACGGCGTCAACCAGTATGCCGACAACCTGCTTTTCAGATTCAATCACAACAATACGGCTATTATCACTGACTTCCACGGAAGGGAGCCCAAACCGCTTTCGGGTATCGATTACCGTCACCACATTGCCGCGCAGATTGACGATACCCAGGACATAACTTGGCGCCCCGGGTACAGGTGCAATCTCCGTCACTCTCAAGACTTCCTGTACCTGCATGACGTTAATGCCATAAACCTCATCCATCAGGATGAACGTGACAAATTGAATCAGTGGGCCACCGCCACTATCGTCGTCATCTACACTCATTATCTACACCCCTATCGCTTGCAGACTTTTATCTGTTGGTTTTTAGCGCGCAGCAGATGACTGCTTCACAACTGTCGTTTATTCGATGACCGAACATCATCCAAACCCTAGCCTTTCAACTTAAGCCGCCAGCAGTTGCAACACCCCATCCACATCGAGCAACACACTCAGCTCTTCGACAATGATGCCCGCATACCAGGGTTTATTGTGGATACCATTACGCCAACGCACATCTTCCTTTACCACATTCATCGTATTGCAAATGGTATCAACCGCCAGCGCGCGGTCCCCTTCACCAATCAATAGCAGCTGTTGCGATTCGATCTGTGTTTCGGCCGTCAATCTTTCCGGCATCAGTAATCGTGCACTGTCGATGACCACCACCTTTTCATCCCGATTGACTATCACTCCCATGGACCAGGCCGGCTGTCCAGGTAACTGACTCGCTTCACCATGGTAGTTGAGGATCCCTTTCATGGCATTCAGCGGAATCCCCATGGTAATACCGTTTACCTTGAACAACAGCACTTGAAACTCATTCTCCACCCACGCCGGAAGCGCAGAATCCTGTTGCTGTTGGGTTTGTGTTGATTGCTCGAGCTTTGGCTCAGATATCCGGGTCTCTTCCACCTTGATATCGGCCACCTGAGGTGGCTCTTTAACCGCCACACTTTCGCTCGGGATGGTATCGATCTCGAGCAGCAGGGTATCCAGATAGCTTTTCAACGCATGATCCGGTTCCTCGACCTTTTCGCTAACCGGTTTGCTGCGGGTTTTGTCATTTCCCAAGCTCATCCACCTGCTCCTGCCTGGGGTAGCGTCTCATGGTCATTCAACAGCTCTTCAACCAGTTTGCCGTAGGCCAAGGTGCCATGGCTCTGTGGGGCGAAGAACGCCGGGGGTATCCCCGCCTTGCTGGCTTCCCGAAACTGGGTATCGACAGGAACCAGGCTGTGCCACACATGATCCGGATAGCTCTCGCGCATCACTTTGAGGCTGTCGATGGAGGCGCGGGTACGTTGATCGTACATGGTCGGAACAATATGGTATGGCAGTGGTACGCGTCTCGATTTGGTGACCATATCGAGGGTATGCAGCATCCGCTCAAGCCCCTTCAATGAGAGAAACTCAGTCTGTACCGGAATGATCAGATGATCACAGGCCGCCAGTGCATTGATCATCAAAACACCCAGGATCGGCGGGCAATCGAGGATCACATGATCATAGCGATTCTGCAGCTGACCCATCGCCTGTTTAATGACCAGTCCCATGCCATCCAGCTTACCGGCTTGTCGATCCAGTGTTGCCAGAGCCATTTCCGCCGGCATCAGATCGAGGCCTTCGGTACCGGTTGGGTGTATCAGACTCAGGGGATCCACTGTCTGGTTTTGTGCCACGCCTTTGAACAGGCTGTAGACGCTCTCTTCCAGCCCATCCGGATCGTAACGGAAATAGCTGGTCAGAGAGGCATGGGGATCGATATCGACCAGCAGGGTACGCAGTCCCCACTGCGCCAACAGTCCACCCAGGGATACGGTGGTGGTGGTCTTGCCGACACCGCCTTTCTGATTGGCTACCGTCCAGACTTTCACCGGCCACTTCCCGGCAGATCGATGACCCGGTCCGCCTGCTTGTTCATACCCAGAATGATCAGTGTGACGCGACGATTTTTCGCGCGCCCTTCCTGAGTATTGTTCTCTGCCACCGGCCGATGTTCTGCGTATCCGACAGCGGACATGCGCCCAGGATTGATACCGGTGCGGGTCATCAGATGCACCACACTGGCTGCACGAGCGGCTGACAGCTCCCAGTTGGAGGGAAACTCTTCCGTATTGATCGGGCGATTATCCGTATTGCCCTCCACCTGCAGCTGATTGGGCACCGTCTTCAACACCTGGCTGATTTCGCCAAGCGCTTTTACCGCGGCTCTGGAGAGATGCGCGCTGGCACTCGGGAAGAGCATTTTGTCCTTCATGTTCACCACCACCCGATCTTCACTGAAACTCACATCGACCAGATCCTGGTCGACATAGTCACTCAGCATATCCTCGATGGTGGCGGCCAGAAAACTGAGCCGCTGTGTCTCATTGCTTGGCAGATCGGGGATCACCTGTTTGCCAACAGCCGTATCCATTCCCAGTTCATTCTCGATACCGGGGCCCTGACGCAACTCCCCCTGGATCAAGGCGCTCTCATCACCCAGACCGGGGGTATCGCCCCGACTGCGGGAGAGCTCACCAACCTGGATCGGATCGAGACTGCGCTGAGACTCCTGGAAGGCATGGGTCAGGGTCTGAGACAACACCCGGTATTTACCTTCGTTAACCGATGAAACAGAGTACATAACCACAAAAAAGGCAAACAGCAGGGTCACGAAATCAGCGTAGGAGACAATCCAACGCTCATGATTCGCAGGCTCTTCCTGACGTTTGCGTCTTCTAGCCATAGTGGCCTCTGAGATGATCGTTGTACCTTTCAAAGCCAAACAGGATCATTGCAGAAATCCCTTCAGCTTGGTTTCAATACTGCGGGGATTGTCACCTTCCGCAATACCGATAACACCCTCGATGACCATCTCCCGAAACTTGGAGATATTTTCCGATTGGGTCTTGAGCTTGGCGGCGATCGGCAGCAGAAACAGATTGGCCAGGCCGACACCGTAGATGGTGGCGACAAAGGCGGTTGCGATACCACTGCCAAGCTTGCTGGGATCGGCCAGGTTTTGCATCACGTGAATCAATCCCATGACCGCGCCGATAATACCAATTGTAGGCGAGTATCCGCCCATCCCTTCGAATACCTTGGAAGCCTGTATGTCATACTGTTCACTGGCATCCACCTCCATCTCCAGGATCGAGCGCAAGGCATCCGGCTCACTGCCATCGACGAGTAGTTGCATCCCCTTGCGGATAAACGGATCCGGCTCTTCGTCTGCGATGGTCTCCAGGCCCAGCAAACCCTCTTTTCTAGCGATATTGCTCCACTGCACCAGTTTTTCAATGGTGGTCGGCATATCAAGTCTGGCCGGCAGAAACACCCGGCCGGAGAGACGCAGGGCATGCCAGAAGACCGGCACCGGAGTCTGCAGCAGTATGGCACCGATGGTGCCGCCGATGACGATCACCATGGCCGGGCCATTGACCAGGGAGTCCATATGTCCCCCCTCCAGCCAATTGCCGCCCAGAATCGCCAGAAAAGCGACGACGATACCGATAAAGCTCAGAAAGTCGACTCTCATTTCACTCTCGCCATAAGTGGCCCAATCTCATCGATACTCAATACCTTGTCAGAAAGACCCGCCTTCTCGACTGCCTGTGGCATTCCATAAACAACACAGCTCTTTTGATCCTGACTCCACAAGGAGGAGCCGTAACTCTTTAACTTTTTCGCCCCCTCCAGACCATCTGATCCCATACCGGTCAGGATCAGTGCAAGCGCTTTACCCCGGTAGCTTTCCGCCACCGAAGCCAGCATCTGATCGACACTGGGGTGGTAGATCTCGCCCGGCAACGGATTGGAGATCCGCACCTGATATCCAACAGCGCCACGAACCACTGTTGTCTGTTTTCCACCTGGCGCAATCAGCGCCACACCCGGCTGTAACGTTTCACGATCCATCGCCTCTTTGACCTTGATGGCACAGGAGCCATCAAGACGCTCCGCATAGGCCCGGGTGAAACTGCCCGGCATATGCACCGCGGCGACCACCGGCAGAGGATAGTTTCTCGGCAAGGCACTCAATACCTGTCGCAGTGCTACCGGTCCACCGGTAGACGCACCAATCGCCACCATTTCCGGACTGCTTGAGAATGTCGGTGCCGCCTGACCCACGCCGGCAACGCGAGAGGGTGATGGAGTCAGGTACTCTTTGACACTGGCTCGCGACAGGGTCAGGGGAGATTTTGCCAAATCCCGAACCCGCTCCAGCAGCGCCTTGGAAGTCTCTTCGGCCCCGGCTACCGGATTGCTCATCTCTTTGGGCAGAAAGTCCATCGCCCCCGCATCCAGCGCTTCGAGGGTCTCTTTGGCACCCTCGGTGGTAACTGCTGAAAACATCAGGATTCTGGTTGGTGTCTCAGCCATGATTCTGCGAACGGCGGTGATCCCATCGATCACCGGCATCTCCACATCCATGGTCACCACGTCGGGCTTGAGGCTTTTTGTTTGCCGGATCGCCTCATCACCATTGGCTGCAAAGCCAATGATTTCCATATCCTGTGCAGATTGCAGTGCAGCCGCTACACGATTACGAAAAAAGGCTGAGTCATCGACAATCAGTACTCGCACTTTGGCGCCCATAGTCCCTCTTCAAAGTTGACCTTAGTCTTAGAGACGGACTGCAAGCCAAACCTTGCCGAAAGAATGCACCAGACCGTCAATGACCGGTTCGTTAAAACTTCTTAACATATTTTCGCATCAGACCAGGCACATCCATGATCAGAGCGATCTTACCGTCGCCGGTTATGGTGGCACCCGCCATACCTTCCAGGCCTTGCAGCAGTGCCCCCAGGGGTTTGATCACCACCTCTTCCTGACCGATCAGATGATCGACCACCAAACCTACTTGAATATTACCCACGTTCACGATCACCACATGACCACTGCCCTTCTCCTCATTGACCAATGGGTTGTTCGGTCTCAGCCAGTTGCGCAGATAGAACAACGGCAGGGCACGCTCCCGCACCATGATCGTCAACTGTCCATCCACCACATTGGTCCGCTTCAGATCCAGATTGAAGATCTCCACCACACTGGCCAGCGGCAGGGCAAAGGGTTGATCATTCAACAGCACCATCAGGGTAGGCAGAATCGCCAATGTCAACGGCAACTTGATGATAATGATACTGCCCTGCCCCCATTCGGAATCGATCTCCACCGAGCCGTTCATCTGGGCGATTCGGGTTTTCACAACATCCATGCCGACGCCTCGACCGGAGACATCGGATATCTCGGTTTTGGTTGAGAATCCCGGCGCAAAGATCAGATTGAAACACTCTTTATCATCGAGTCTGGCCGCTGCTTCGGCATCCATCATGCCCTTCTCCACGGCTTTTTGGCGGAGCACATCAGGATCCATGCCTTTACCGTCATCGGCGATCGAGAGCAGGATATGATCACCTTCCTGGGCCGCCGAAAGGACCACGGTGCCACGTCTCGGCTTGCCTTTCTCTTCCCGGTCCTCCGGCTGCTCGATGCCGTGATCGACAGAATTTCGCACCAGATGCACCAGCGGATCGGCAAGCGCCTCGACAAGGTTCTTATCGAGATCCGTATCCTCACCCTGCATCTCGAGATCAATCTCTTTTTTCAGGCTGCGGGCCAGATCACGCACCACCCTGGGAAATCGACCGAAAACCTTTTTGATCGGTTGCATGCGGGTCTTCATCACCGCAAGCTGCAGATCGGAGGTTACAACATCCAGATTGCCAACCGCATTCGAGACCTCTTCATCATTCAGGGTCGCCTTCAGTGTTGCCAGGCGATTTCTTACCAGCACCAGCTCACCCACCATGTTCATGATATCGTCCAGGCGCTGTGTATCGACTCGAACGGTAGTCTCGGCCGGAGGCTTGTTTGCAGCAGCAGGCTTGCCCCCCTTGGCCGCTGGTTTGGCTGGTTTGGCTGGTTTGGCTGGTTTGGCTGGTTTGGCTGCAGGTTTCGCCGCTGGCTCGGCTTTCGCCTTTTTTGCTGGCGCCGCCTTCTTCTTGGCCACGGCTTTCTTCTTGGCAGCCGGTTTTTTGGCCGCTTCAGCCTTCGGCTTGTCAGCACTCTCCTGACTCAGCTTGTTTGGATCGAATTTTCCTTGGCCATGAATCTGATCGAGTAGATCCTCGAACTCATCCTCAGTGATCTCATCACCGGCCGGGGCGCTGGATTTCTTTGGGGTTGCCGGCTTTTGTTTGGCCTCGGCAGGTTTATCAGGCAATTTGCCAGGATCGAATTTTCCTTTGCCATGGATCTGGTCGAGAATATCCTCAAACTCATCTTCCGAGATATCATCGGAAGCGGCTTTCGTCGCTTTCGGTGTCTCCTGCTCCTGAGCAGGCTTACCGGTGAACTGGCCTTTTCCGTGTAACTCGTCCAGAAGTGATTCGAACTCATCTTCGGAGATTTCATCACTGTCCGCGGCTTTGGGTTCAGGCTCCTGGATCGCATCCAGCAGCTCTTCAAACTCATTCTCGCTCAACTCATCCTGGGCTTCAGCGCTATCCTCAGTGTTGACGGCGACTTCCGCTTCCGCCTCTTCGACTGTCTCTTCGACGACCTCTTCCTGCGGCTCCTCGGCTTCCTCTTCCTCTCCTTCCGGCACAGCGTATTGATTGAGCCTCTGAATCAGGCCTGGATCGGCATGATCCGGCATGACGCCCTGGCGGACCTCATCGAACATGACATTGACGACGTCGAGCACCTCCAGCACGGAATCCATCAGATCGGGGCCGACGCTGCGCTGCCCTTGGCGCAGCACATTGAACACATCCTCGGCACGATGACAAACCTCGACCAGAGGTTCTATGGTCAGAAATCCGGCGCCACCTTTAATGGTATGGAAACCACGAAATACCGCATTGAGCAGATCAAAATCATCCGGTTGTTGCTCCAGATCGACCAATTGCTCACTGAGCAATTCGAGAATTTCACCCGCTTCAACCAGAAAATCCTGAAGGATTTCGTCGTTGACATCGATGCTCATCTATCACTCCCGGTAACACTGCCGAATATTGCCATTCTTATTGACTGATATATCGGTCTGAACTCGAATAACTAAAATCCAAGACTTGAGAGCAGGTCATCCACGTCATCCTGACTGGTCACTTGATCGCCTTGATCGAGTCCAGGAATTGCCGGGCCAGCCAATTCTTCCTTCTCTTTCTTGCCAGAATCGTCTTCAAGCTTGTTGCCGGTAATACGGACCAACATGACTAACTTCTCTTCCACATCATGTACCAGAGTGATTACCTTGCGGATAATCTGACCGGTGAGGTCCTGAAAATCCTGTGCCATCAGCACATCGGACAGGTTTTTGTGCAACTCTGCCGCATCCTCCTTTGACTTGAGCAGATACTGAGACAGGTCGCGACTCAAATCCACGAACTCTTCTTTATCCAACATGCGGGAACGCAGTCGCTCCCACTGCTCCGAAAGCTCAGTGGACTGCTTCTCGATTCCCTCGATCAACGGCATGCTCTTTTCCACTGCGGTGAGGGTGCGATCCGCCGACTGCTCGGTCATGGTTATGACGTAGGTCAGTCGCTCCTTGGCATCCGGTATTTCCACCGTTGTCATGTCACTGATTTTTGCATCGAGTAAAAAGCCGTTGATTGCATCATGCAGTTCACGGGTCAAGCGACCGACTTCGAGGAATAACTGATCGTTACTTGCGGGGGATGTTAAAGAAGCAATCAGTCTTTCAGACTCTTCTTGATCGCCCGATTCCAGGCTGGCTACCAATGCTCTTGCCGTCTCTAACCGCTGCTGGTTATCCTGATTGTGCCCCATATTGATAAACTCCAGGCGATAGAAGCTCAACCCACACGTTCAAAGATCTTGTTGATCTTCTCTTCAAGGGTCGTAGCGGTGAAGGGTTTGACGACGTAACCATTGACGCCGGCTTGAGCCGCTTCGATGATCTGCTCACGTTTTGATTCGGCGGTCACCATCAAAACCGGCAGACCGGCAAGTTTTTCGTCTGCCCGCACGGCTTTCAACAGATCGATGCCGGTCATCCCGGGCATATTCCAGTCGGAGACCAGAAAATCGAAATTACCGCTCTGCAGCATCGGCAGCGCCGTCAGACCGTCATCTGCCTCCTGGGTATTGTTGAAACCCAGATCGCGTAGCAAATTTTTGATAATACGCCTCATGGTGGAGAAATCGTCCACAATCAGGATCTTCATGTTTTTATCCAATGCTCACTCCCTCCTGCATATCACCGGTGGTTTCCAGTCTCGGCACACACAGGCCAACCAATTACTACTCTTCGTCACGTACCAATGAAAGCCAGTCCGTCAAACGTGAACGCAGACGCAGAGTTGCCTGACTGTGTATCTGACAGACTCTGGATTCACTGACACCCAGCACATGGCCGATTTCACGAAGATTCATTTCATCATCGTAATACATCGCGATTACCAATCGCTCCCGCTCCGGCAGGCTTGCAATCGCCTCTGCCAGCGCCTTCTTGAACGCATCCTTCTGCAGGCCATCGAACGGACTGTCCATCGGGCCTTCCCGGGTAGCCGGAAAACCGTCACTGACAGCGGTCAGTTCATCCAAACTGAAGATCCGGCAGCCGGTCGAATCCTGGAGAATCTGGTGATAATCCTCCAGACTCATATCCAGCGCCTTCGCCACTTCAACATCCCGGGCATCCCGGCCTTCGTGGTTTTCGATCTCACGCATCGCTTCCGCCACCATGCGTGCCTTGCGATGCACGGATCGAGGTGTCCAGTCGCTGCGTCTGATCTCATCCAGCATGGCGCCACGAATGCGGATACCCGCATAGGTTTCGAAGCTGGCGCCCTGAGTGGGATCATAATTCTTACTCGCCTCAAGCAGGCCCAACATACCGGCCTGGATCAGGTCATCAGACTGAACATTGGGTGGCAGCCGATTCATCAGATGATAGGCAATCCTCTTTACCAGTCCTGCATGCTGATCAACCAGATCATTGTAGCTCTGCTGTTTTTGCACGGCGGTGTATGTCGCTAAACCGTTCACCGTCTTACTCCCCATATTGGCTTGAAAATTGGATCAGGCGTTCGACAAAAAACTGCAGATCCCCACTGACTCCGGTTGGTACAGGCCAGTTATCGGCCTTTTTAGCTAAATTCTTGAACGCCTGCGCTACTCTGGAGCGAGGAAAAGCCTCGACAACCGGTTTTTGGCTCTTTACCGCCTTTCTGAGCTGCTCATCAAAAGGAATACTCCCCATGTAGCTGAGCATAACATCAAGGTACTGATCGGTGACCCGACACATCTTATTGTATAGGTCCCTGCCCTCCTGGACGCTCTTCACCATATTCGCCAGTATACGAAATCGACTGATGCCATGCTCACGATTTAACAACTTGATAATCGCATAGGCATCGGTGATCGAGGCCGGTTCGTCACACACCACCACAATCTGCTCCTGAGCGGCCCGGCTGAAGCTGATCACCAGATCGGAGATGCCGGCTGCCGTATCGATCAGCAGCACATCCACATCGTTGGCCACCTCGCTGAACGCATGGATCAAACCGGCGTTTTCAGCACGCGACATTTCAGCCATATGCTGCATACCGGACGCCCCGGGCACGACTTTCATGCCTTTCGGTCCGGTAACAATGATATCTTCCAGTGAAGACTCCCCCCGCATCACGTGGGAGAGATTGTGTTCAGCATGTAATCCGAGTACCACATCCAGATTGGCGAGCCCCATATCCGCATCCAGTAGCATGACCCTTCGCCCGAGTTCTTGCAAGGCCACACCGAGATTGGCGGAGATATTGGTCTTGCCTACCCCACCTTTACCTCCGGTGACGGCGATCACTCTGACGGGTTCTGGATTCACCATTCTGCGCAGTCCGGTAGCCTGGTCTTCGATCTGTTCAGACATTTGCATGTTCACTCGTTCCTCCGAAGGCCATAGCCAGATACTCCTCATCGGGTTGATGCTCTGTCTGTTGCGTCATTTCAACAGCCTGCCGAATTAAAATCTCCGCCCGGGCAACCTGAATATCTTCAGGAACCCGCTGACCATCCGTGGTGAATGCCAAAGGCAACCGGGACTCCAGTAGTGCGGAGACTACGCCACCCAGTGAAGCGGCTTCATCCATTTTGGTCAGAATCGCGCCAATCGGGGAGATAGCGCCGAATGAGCGTATCGCGTGACTCAATGCACTGCGTTGGGTGGTTGCCGAAAGTGTAAGCAGTGCCTTGACCGGATGATTGCCCTGCTTCAGCAGGCCGAGTCGCTCAGTCAGTTTCAGATCCCGTTGCCCCATGCCGGCGGTATCGATCAGCACCAGCCGTTTTTCGGAGAAAGCGTGCAGTGCACTGCTCAGCTCTTCAGCTGTCGAGGCACTGCGAACCGGCACATCGAGAATCTGGCCATAATTCTGTAGTTGCTCCTGGGCGCCGATTCGATAGCTGTCGGCAGAGATCAGGGCGAGGTGACGATTACCGTGACGCAGACAGAATTTGGCGGCCAACTTGGCGATGGTGGTGGTTTTGCCCACACCGGTGGGTCCGACCAGGGCCAATACCCCACCGGCATTCAGCAGGTCATTGCTCTCCACCGACAACTCACGGCGCAGGTGATTCAGTGCCTGAAGCCAGGCTTGTTCAGGGGATTCGGCATCTTCGGCCCGATAGGCCAGTTCACGACAATGGGCCGCATCCAGCCCCAGGCCCATCAACTGTCGGATCAACTCCTGAGTCTGGGGACGACGATGGCCGAGATCACGCCAGGTCAACTCGGAAAGCTCGTTCTCCATCATTCGCCGCAGCGCCTGCATCTCCTGACGCATCTCCCGTAACACCGGGTCCTGACTCCACTCAACCCGAGGTCTCTCCAGGGGAGGCTCCGGATCGTAGTCAGCCTTTGGCTTGGCGCGATCAGTCTCAGGTTTGATTTTCTCTTCGATATCCGTATAGGCGGCGGTTGCAAAGTTTCTGCTTACAGCAGGCTGGGATTGGGTGGTGGATTCTTCGGTCTCGATAGCGGTTGGCTGGGTACTGTTGAAGGCGGATTCATCGTAATCCACCGCAGCCACCAGCTCGACACCCCCTTCCACACCCTTGTTTGAGAGGATCACTGCATCAGCGCCCAAAGCTTCTCGAACCTGACGTAAGGCCTGTCTCATGTCAGAGGCGAAAAAACGTCTTATTTTCATAATCCGTAATCCCCGGCAGTCACCCGACTTCGGGCTTGTGCCTGTTAATCTGCTTAGCTAAAAAACATCGCAGCAATTAGTTCCGGGTTAGCTAAAATTGAGCCGGCAGTAACCCGTCAAACTCTCCCCACACACGGCTCCTAATGATCATATGCAACAACCATTCCAATCGTGACATGGGGTTTTGGGATCAGGAATATTATCCATTTTACAATAACTTGGAAGAAATGACCTGATTTGCCAGCGGATCAGTCAAGGCCCCGGCACGCCAGGGTATTGACTCCTTACAGAGGGCAGCGCCAAGGTTTCGGCAGAGAGAATTCCGTCGAACAGGGAGTCTGCAATCAGCACCGATACTCAACAGAAATGGAAGTGGAACAAGCGGGTTTCGATGCGGATACCAATCACAAAGAGATTGATGATTCGAACAACGACGAGCGCCTGTTACCGGCCAGCGTGGAACTGGCCGGTAACAGGCGGATGAAAAATCCGGTAAGGCGGCCAATCAGAAGATTGGCACCAGTTTGTGCCCTTGTGTCTGCCAGCCGATGAGGGAGATAAATCCGTCCCCCACCACCTCCATCTGAGGTAAGACAGTCTCATTCTCAACCTTGAAAACACGGTTCGCAATGGCGCACACTTCCATGCGCACCCCCTTCTGTTTAAGGATTTTGGCGGTTTCAGCAATGGATTTGAGGTCGTCGCCGAACTCCATCTCCAGGGTGTCGTCAGGCTTGGTGGAGAGATAGCGCACCGTCTCACCGATGAACACCAGCACCATATTCGGTGTAACGCCTTGTTTTACAAGGCCTTCATGGGTGCCTCGGATGATATCGAGGTAGAAGGCCGTCTTACGTGGGTTGGTAAAGTCGATGAGAAACACACTTTTGGTCGATTTCACCCCATTGAGTGCAGCTGAGTCATCGATTACCTGCTCTGCCTGAGCCATAGCAGTGAACAACAACAGTGAAGCAAACAACATTTCTGCCCAAGCGCGGGCGCGAGTTCGAAGAGAGATCAATTCAGCCACCAAGCGGATAGTTTAGAAGAGCGACAAACATAAAATGAATGTTCATTTCAGTCAACCCCTTAACCACTTATACATCTTACTTTGACATTGCCGCTCCCACAGATCAGTTACAGCCAACTCGGTTTGCCCCCCTCCTGACCGCCGCCAAGATCAATAAGCCGGCTTTTTACGGCAAGGTTTGGACGTCACAACACTCGGTCTGCCGACCAGCTGGCGTATCTGCCGAAGAGAACGCCTCCATGAAAACCGCTTCATCCCCTGCCCTGCCTTTTCATCAACATAATTTGATAGAGTGTTATGGGAGAAAAAAACCGTGATCCCCATGACCAATGAGGTGAGCGGGATTGAAACCACTCCTGCCAGCACCGCATATTCGGCATAATGTACAAGCGGATGACTAACCACTACCCCCATTAGTGAGAGCATGCATGAGAGCAGGACGACCGACACTTGAAACAGTGTAGCCAGCTTATGAATTCTACGAATATCCTTCATCTTGATTGTTCCCTGAACTAAATATTTATAAATTCGTATTGCATTGCGAACCAACTTCAATAACCACAAGATCCATTCCATAACGGATCGGACACCCGCCAAGAGTTGCAGTATGTTTTTTTATTGGTGATTGATTGTTGATTAAAAGATCAGATCATCACTACTCAAGCCTATGATCGAACACGGATACTGTAAAATTCCAGTTACTCCTAATAGGTTTGATCATTCTTTGTGCAGAGACTTTCAATCTGAGAATGGAAGCCTGACAGCGATCGACTGAGTAGTCTTTCACAGTGGCTCTCGCGATAGTTTTTGACTGAAGCAGAAAAATAGATTCTTAGCAGTAACTCCACGATCTCTGGAGTTTGATTTAAACGTATCACGGTATCCCTCCAGGAATGGCGTTCCTAATTTTTCTGGCGTGAGATTCTCAGATAATCCAAATAATTACAAGACCAGAACCGATGATATTTATTGCTATTGTTTAAAAAAACCGCATACGCGAAACTTTTAAAGTGTGCTTAAATAATATGACATTTATCCTTGAACAAGTTTCACATGTATGTAGTGGTCAAGTATTTTTGGCCACGGTTTTCTGTGCATTCCAGTACTGTTGCTCAACTACCCTAGGTGCCAATCCATCATTGTGAGTATGTGGCCTGAATTGGCTATAGTATCCAATAATATACTCCGTGATATGGTACTTCGCTTCCTCAAAAGTGCGATTGCCGATCTCAGGCATCCATTCCATTTTAAAGCTTCTGAAAAATCGCTCCACGGGACTGTTGTCCCAGTAATTACCACGGCGACTCAGACTCTGTACCATTTGATAGCGCCACAGTTGCTGTCGAAAAAATAGGCTGGTGTATTGGCAGCCCTGGTCGGAATGAAACATCACCCCTTTAGGCTCACCGCGTGACTCAAAGGCCATCGTTAACGCCTTCTTTGTCAGCAAACTGTCAGGACTCAGCGATAATGCCCATCCCACCGGTTGTCGCGCAAATAGATCGAGTACGATGGCCAGATAAGCCCATCGTCGTCCAGTCCAAATATAGGTAATATCGCCCGCCCAAACCTTGTTGGGTGCATCCACGTCAAACTGTCGATCCAGCCGGTTTGGTATGTTGATACGCGGCTGTTCAGCTTTCGTGTAGCGATGCTTGGGTTGCTGACTACTCACCAGTCCCAGCGCCTGCATACGGCGTGTCGCACGATAACGGCTTAGCGGATAACCCTGTGCTGTCACCATTCTCGCTATTGTCCTGGCGCCGGCTGAACCATTGCTTAATTCGTGGGCAGTCTTCATTTGCTCGCGTAACCGTTGCTCCGTTTCTGACAGCTGCGTCGGGCGATCCCGCCAGGCCCGATAGCTGCTACGGTGAATACCGAACACGCAACACCGCTGTTTTACTGGATAGCTCTCTTGGTGTAGGCGCTGAATTAGCGTGAATTGTTCAACGAGTCCGACATCAAGAGAGCGGTTGTGGATTCAACACGTCAACGCAACACTTTGATTTATGATGTTCTGTGGTGTTTCAAAATCCAATATTTTTCTCGGCCTGCTATTGAGCTGGTTAGCTACTAGGTTGAGCTGTTTCTGAGAATGCTGTGCCAAGCAGGTTTTCTTGGGAAAATACTGCCTGATCAAGCTATTGGTATTTTCGTTCGTACCCCTTTGCCATGGGCTTTGTGGATCACAGAAGTACACTGGAACACCGGTCTGTTTCGTAAATTCAGCATGCTTGGCCAGCTCCATTCCACGATCCCAGGTAAGGGATTTACATAGGTCAGCCGGAAGTGTTTTAAACCTGTCAGCCAGCGCCTGACTAACTGAAGTTGCATCTTTTCCCTTCAATTTCAGGATAATTGTGTAGCGTGACTTCCTATCCACCAGCGTGGCGATATGTGAATTATTCGTGCCGGATACTAAATCACCTTCCCAGTGCCCAACCGTACTCCGTTGATCAATATGGGTGGGGCGTTCCCTTATGGATGTACCATATAATGATATTTATGGTGCCTCGCTCGCCCTTACGTGTGTGCTGTTTACTGTGTCTAAGGCTGTGCGATCGACGTAAATGTTTCACGAGCGTATGGTGTAGTGCAGAGCGTACGCGAAAGTACAACGTTTTATATATGGTTTCCGCTGAGATCTGCATCGTAGGCCTATCTTGGTAGTTTTTCCTCAGCCAGCTAGAGATTTGCTCTGGAGACCATTTGAGCTCAAGCTTGCGCAGTATGATTTTCTTCAAAGCAGCGTTTGTTTCAAGCAAATAAGGTTTGGGTCGCTTCGCCATACGCCTAGCACGATTATTTGCGTCTACGGCCTTGTAGTATCTTTTACCGCGATTTCGTTGTATCTCACGCGATATCGTTGATGGCGAACGATTCAGTGAACGTGCAATTTCTCTGATGGTTTTCTTGGCAGAAAGTCCGGCGCGTATTTCTTCGCGTTCAGCTAGTGTCAAATGGTGAAGAAATGGTTTTCTCGGCGTTGGTTTGATGCCGCCTGTATCTCTCAAAACCGTAAAAATTGTGCCTGGCTTTGAATCCAGAGTCTTGGCAATTTCGCTAAATCCAATCCCTTGTTTCCAAGCGTCGAAAATCCACTCTTTCTCTTCGGCCGTAAAAATACGCTTCATCTATTGATCCTCCGCTGCTCCAAGTGTGCACAAGTATGTTGCATTGATCAATTGAATCTACAGTAGCCTTTTTTAGGATTTCTTTCTCCGTTTCCACCTGTCGTAAGCGCTTTTCAAGCTCTTGGATACGTCTTTGATCAGGTGTCAGTGCTGATGCTTTCGGTGCTTTTCCTTGTCTTTCCAGGCGTAATTGTCGTACCCAGTTTTCCATCGAGGATTTACTGATCCCCATCGCTTCGCAGGCCGCCCTGATTGAGTATTGCTGGTCAACAACCAATTGTGCCGCCTCCAGTTTGAATTCTGGACTGAATCTCCTGCGTGTTTTTGCCATTTGATCACCTGTTTATCGTCTGGGGTGATAATATCACCCATAATCAGGTGGCCAAAATAACTATGCCACTACACTTGTCTTGCGATCGGTTCATTGAGACAGTGCATGAACCAGCTGATCTCCCGTAAACGCTTACGCTATTTAGTGGTCAATTCAGTGACTGTATCTTGTTCAGCGCGACTGAGCGGTTCTCGGGCCAGATAACGCTGGACGATGACCGGTAGTGAGAATAGATGTTGCCAACGATCAATGACTTGCTGCTCAGACCAGCTGGTCGCTGTCTGGGTATCGACATGAAGGATGACGTGGTAGTGATTGGACATCACGGCATAGGCGCAGATATCGATGGCAAAAATCTCAGCCAACAGCTTCATACGATCGACGATCCACTGTCGACGATGTTCATAGCTTTTCCCGGAAAGCGTATCGAATCCACAGAGAAAAGCACGCCTGACGCAGCGTGATACGCAATGGTAATAGGGGGTTTGATCCAGCAGAACCAGAGTTTTCCTTGGTTTTGGCATCGTATCACTCCTTGATAACAGATGATCCACAAAGATTGCCAGATGTATGTAAAATTGGCAAATTATGGATGGGTGATGAGATGGACGCCCTACCAATCCGGCGTCGATGCGCCAAACTAGTTCAGTGAACATAGGTTACATGGAGGGCATCCATCATGAAAAAGCATAGCCTCATAGCCATCGATTTGGCAAAAAATAATTTTCAGGTCTGCGTGCTTGATCCGCACAACAAAGTTACACTCAATATGCGACTAAAAAGAAGTCAACTCGCTGAACTTATTGCCCAACAAAAACCTGGGCCAGTAGCGATGGAAGCCTGTTATTCTAGTCACTATTGGGCTAGATTGTTCTCTGAAATGGGACATGATGTTAAGCTGATTCCAGCGCAGCACGTAAAACCCTTTGTGCGGGGGAATAAGAACGATCACAATGATGCATTGGCGATCGCCGAAGCCTCACAACGACCTAACATCAAATTCGTTCCTATCAAGACGATTGATCAGCAGGACATTCAGGCCTTGCATCGAATTCGTGAACGTATCGTTGGCCAAAGAACTGGATTGATTAACCAAACCCGAGGCATTCTAAGTGAGTACGGCATCATTACCCAGAAAGGAATAAAGCACTTCAGTACACTATTGGCTGCATTATCACAACCTGAAGCCAGGGAATTTACAGGGCTAATTAAAGATCAACTGCAGCTAATCGCTCAAGAGTATCGCGTTCTGACAGATCGACTCAACAAACTGAATCGGCAACTGAAAGATATAGCAGCTATTAATCCACTATGCGAAATTCTCATGACATTGCCGGGTATAGGTTATATCAACGCTACGGCTCTTGTTAGTGCCGTGGGGAACGGTAGCCAGTTTACCCATGCCCGAGAGATGTCAGTCTGGCTTGGAGTGACTCCCAAATTGCATGCGAGTGGTGATACGGGTTATCTGTCGGGTATCAGCAAACGAGGAAATCGTTATTTACGCAGGATGATGATCCATGGCGCGAGAGCTGCGTTGTATCGCTGTAAGAATCCGCATGACAGTATGATTCTGTGGGCTAGGGAAATAGCAAAGCGCAGTAATGCGAACAAGGCAGCGGTTGCTTTGGCTAACCGCTTAACCAGGCTGGCATGGATACTCCTGCAAAAACAGGAACCGTATCAGGTGACACGCTGAGCTTAATGGTATTGTCTTTGTTGCTGCGTTTAACTGATGAGAAAGCGGTTACCCGCCTTGACCTAAGTCTGGCCAAGACATGGCTTTAGAAGCCGAGTGGGTGTTTTAGACAGTCAAGTGCGGATCTTCATCAGGGCCAGGAAGAATCAAGATTACTTCCAATCAACAGGCCGGTTATATGTCAGCACAACAACCGTTAGCAAATTAGACCTGCAACATTGATAAACGTGAGATCTAAAAGGCTGTTTGTTGCAGCCCTAGAGATGAGTTTGGCATGACAATCGGCAGGCGTCCATATATGTCTTGGTTATTACTGGTTATTTCTATCTAAATTACCAGGCTTTGTAAATAGATATACAAAAGCAATTGGCGGTAGGAAAAAAAGACCTAAAAGCCACTTTATTCTACCACTGATCAGGGAGTGTAATATACAGATTAATGATGCTATAAGTTGTGCAACTAAAATAGTAAAAACAAATGCAAACTTATATCGAATGCCACTCTCATTAAATCCTGCGTTATCAGATAAACCTAACAAGCTGTTATTAATAAAAACAAACACCAACACACTAGAAGTGAATATTATAACCCACCTCCAATACCAAAGAATACTTACAATTTTTCTACGCAACTTTAAATTATTGTAATATATAACAAAAACCCTCTATTACTATATTGGGATCCATTATCTAATTCTGTTTTTGTCATGTTCACGAATAAAAATGTACTCCACTAATTTGTTAAGAGAGGTAGTGTATCATTCTGGTGGAATTAAGGATCAATAACATACTCAGAGATTTTATAATTCCTACACTTGGATCTCTACTATTAAGTCATTAATTGTAATTAGAAATTATTACTTTACCCCAACAGTTAAACCTGCACCAAGTACCGGCCCTACTCCCAATTTAGCTTTTGCACCAAGCTTAAAACCTTTGCCATCTCCAATTTCTAGTTCACCACCAATTTTTGCAGCCCCGCCAAAACCCGTAGTTACGTGACCCGAGACAGAGACACCATGATCATACTCCTCTGGTACACATGGCATTTCCGGTACATCATAACCAGCAATACTATCAACTACAGGATCAACGTAATTATTATAAATCCCTGCTAATGTATCCCCTATTGTTTTTGGTGTTATCTTAAAAGCCATTGCATAACGCGCATCCCCAAGCAACGCTTCGGCACCCAAACCTCCTTTTATACTTGCTCCAGACATTTTAGGGTTTAGTGAATCAATTTGTAGTTTTCCTTCAATGTTTGCATCCACATTGGCTACACCAACTCTAAACCTTGCATCAATTCTTCCTAATTCACCAATTTTTAAATCAGGGTTAGCATGCGCTATATTTATACCAGTAGATAATCCAGCTCCTCCACCAGCCTTCATTTTTTCCGAACTTCCATCAAAACCAGGTTTTGTATACTGGAATTGAAAGCGACCTAGGTGAAAGCTTTTAGACTCATTGGTATAAACACTCACATCACAATCAATATTCTTTTCAAAGCTAAAGTCTGGTAATGGACAGTCATTCTGCTTATGATGTGTAAGCTCATATACCCCGCTTAGCTTTTCCTCAGTAGATACTGAAGTGACTAAATTATCTTCCGTCGTAGGAGCAAATCTTAACATTTCACTCTTTGTTTGAATGTTACTAATTTTGTCACTTGCTGTTAAAAAGTTACTCCATATATCTGCTGATGGGTTCCTTTTGTATAATAGACTACCTTCTTTATCATTTTCATTTTGAGTTGTAGAGCAACCCCTGTTTGAATTATTAGCATTCAGAGATTTTTTATCCGAAGAATTACCTAAATTACTAAAGTTTACTGATGCATTATTATTTATCATTGAATTAGTCATATTGTTAATCCTTTAACATAATCTATTTACTTAATCAGCTACTTATTAAGTATGCTTAATTAGTTATCTAGAAACCCATCGTTATTGAGATAACTATACTGGCCAATCAATCTTGCTGACACTAGGGGTAACCCTGTCAGAATATGATGACATACAAACATGTATTGACTATGTAATGTGGCAGCTTGATATTGCAACGATAAACGGGGCACCTACCTATAATTTGCCAAGTTTAGTGAATCATCTGTTATCAAGGAGTGATACGATGCCAATACCAAGGAAAACTCTGGTTCTGTTGGATCAAACCCCCTATTACCACTGCGTCTCACGCTGCGTCAGGCGTGCTTTTCTCTGTGGATTCGATACGCTTTCCGGGAAAAGCTATGAACATCGTCGACAGTGGATCGTCGATCGTATGAAGCTGTTGGCTGAGATTTTTGCCATCGATATCTGCGCCTATGCCGTGATGTCCAATCACTACCACGTCATCCTTCATGTCGATACCCAGACAGCGACCAGCTGGTCTGAGCAGCAAGTCATTGATCGTTGGCAACATCTATTCTCACTACCGGTCATCGTCCAGCGTTATCTGGCCAGGGAGTCGCTCAGCCGGGTTGAACGAGATGCAGTCACTGAACTGACCACTAAATGGCGTATGAGGCTCCAGGAGATCAGCTGGTTCATGCGCTGTCTCAATGAGCCGATCGCAAGACAGGCCAACTAGGAGGATGGTTGTACAGGGCGCTATTGGGAGGGGCGATTTAAGTCACAGGCTCTGCTGGATGAGAAAGCCTTGGCCGCCTGTATGGCCTATGTCGACCTCAATCCTGTTCGGGCCGGACTTGCAGAGACACCTGAGCAGTCTGAGTATACTTCGATCAAAGAACGGGCTCATCAGTTCAAGAAAAACTCTGATAACTCAAAGAGACCCAGCACCCCTGATGGCCTACTCCCTTTTGCTGGCTACCCACGGGAGGATAGGCCCAAAGGAATACCCTTTCATCTCAAAGACTATCTACAACTCGTGGATTGGACAGGTCGGGCTATTTTGGAAAACCAACGGGGCTACATTTCTCAGCATGCTCCGCCTATTCTGGATAGGCTACAGCTCGATACCAAGCATTGGTTCTACATGACTCAGCATTTTGAAAGTCGATTTAAAGGCATGGTCGGCGCTTGTCATGTACTTAAAGCTGCATGTAAAAAGCTCAAGTCCCGACGAACGCCGAACCTTGGGGCAGTTTCAGATTTATTGAACTAGCTAATACCCTCAAACAACAAATTGAACAACATCAGCAGTAGGCACTGAGCGCTCGCTGTGCTTGTCTCTAAGTAATCAACCTAAAAGTGTCGCGTCAAACTTCATCATTTAACGATTTTCACTCTCACCCTCCTTTATTTTACTGTTCAATCTAGATATATGGTTCATCTAAAACAAACCTTTTTTCTATCAGAAGAAAAACAATTTAAGAATGGGTTTCTTGGTTATTTTATGTTTATTTTGTTACTTAGAGAGCTGAGAGCCTTAGACATAACATTAAAATTTATGGTAGCCACCAAAACCCCCCATCATTAAATGTGTACCTTAATTCTTGTGTTATATTTCTATAGTTTGTTTGTATACGTATAATACCATTACTCCCTTCATCATTTAACTCCACATTACGCCTATCAGAAAGGATAGCATATAAGTAACTTGGTGTTGTGTTCTTGACATAACCTTCATTGATCAATATGTATTTACCATCTGGAGACCATGCAAGGCTACCAAAAAGTTCGAATTGGCCCATTTTCTCAGGAACATAAGCTAATCTGTGAAGATCTGTTCCATCAATATTCATGATCCATGGTGTCTTTGGCGTAAGAATAAGATCAGGATATCCACCATCATATAGTAAAAAAGCTATTTTTGTTCCATCAGGACTTACCCTAAATCCACTAAACCCTGTTGCAGTAAAACCTCTAGAGTTTGTTTCAGGAGAAGTCAACTCTGGATGATCTCTTAAGTCAAATATTTTTGAGTCATCTAAGCTGTATGGCGATGTTATATATAATGCACCATCGTAGTGAAATACTATTTCGCCAGATGGTCCCCAGTCAAAAGTTACTTCACCAGAACCAGGCAAAGTTCCACTAGTAATTTCTTGATGATTTCTGTCGTTGATTACGAATAACGTAGGTGACGATGCACCATCTTCATTGTGTGTATATGCATAATATTGACCGTCTCTAGAAAGCTTAGCACCAGAATTTATATTTTCGTATCTAGTAAGACGGCCACCAGTAATTTCACCTGTTTCACTGCTACGTATCTCAAGACAATCACTATCCGTATAACCACCGCCATAAATACAATCAGAAGCTGTTAACAGATATTCACTACCATTAATATTCGGATAACCGCTAAAAGTAACATATAAACCGTAGTCCATACCTGGATCAATTAAAGTGCAGTAAAAATCATTTCCAACTTCATTAAAATCACGCTCATAGCAGTAGCTGTCCCACACAACGCCTGGAACTCTCTTACTTTTACCTGTTGGTAAATCTATAATCCAGCCATTTGGCATAAAAATGCGGCCGGTTAGTCCACCATTTACATTTCCACTTACTGGTGGTGGGTTGTCACCGCCACCTTCAGAATCGCCACTATCATCAGCACCACCACCGCCCCCGCCGCCGCATGCATATAGAGCAATAGATAACACAAGATACGGCAGTGCAAATTTTACGCGGTTATTTAATTGACTCATTATGTTATCTCTAAATCTTAATAGACAGTTGAGCATTTTAAAACCTGAATCACATAAAAACGAATACCAAGCACCTCTCGGTACTTGGTATTTGGTATTGATAATGGAGTGCTTTTTTACTGTTTTCTTGCCATAGATGAAAGGCCGTCACCAACGGATTTTAGTGCAGTTGAAGTGGCTTCAGAACACATAGCGAAAAGTTTAGATTCTGCTTGAAAGACTGCTTGCTGTTCAGTGAATACTCTACCTGCTTCTTCTTTCATTTCTCTTTGTTTTTCTTCTGAGGCCCCTTTGAACTCTGCACTATTTTCATCTACCTTGGAATCTTCCATAGCATTTTGTGCATCCATCATTCTTGCAAGGTGATCGCCAGTCATCTGACCCATAGCCTTAGCTAATGCTACAAGCCAGCTACCAGAGCCTTTAGACTTGCTTTTAGCCTCTTCCTCGTCTTTACCACATTCATTTATAATCGAAGAAGTAACATTGGAGGTACTGCCAACATCAGATGACTCACTAGAAGTTCCACCACTAGCAGTTACTGCCCCAGATTGTGAACCACCACTAGCAGCACATCCGCCTTCATCAGCACCACCACCGATCGTTTCACGAACTACATCTTCAATCGCCTGACGAACCATATCCTGAAGAGAGCCACTGGACTGACAACCACCGGCTTGTATTTTTTCCATAATCTGATCGACAACTTTATTAACAATCTTGTCGATCAAGCTACTCATTGAATCGTCAGTATCACGCTGACAGCCAGAAGGTGTAGGCTCTGGAGGACAACCCTTATGGACATCTTGCAATGCCTGGCACATTTCATCTCTCGCAAACTGAGGGATACCCGGGGCACATTGAATTGCCTGACCCAATTGACCAACAAGCGAACCCATCATATTGTTGTTCATTGCACTTTGAACATTTGGCTGGCCATGTTGACCAATCAAATTCTCAAGCATTCCTCCAAGGCCCGCACCGACCTGACTACCAATCTGCGCACCAATGGGGCCACCAAACATACCCCCAACAACGCCACCGACCATTCCACCAACTGAACTGAGAAAACCCATATCCTTTCTCCTAATAATTACAAATATTTAAATATTTTTAATCAGCGGCATCGAATCAGCTTCCATGCCTGCATCCTTTTCGATCGCCACCCAGTTTATTTAGATGACGACTTTACTGTATGCCTAACGGAGGTGTTGGGAAATCCGGAATTGCCCTAGCTAGGGTTAGCACCTATCCGTGGTTGATTGTTCTATCCTTTGAACCTCTCTAGGTTTTATGAAGAGACACCGATTATATGTTGATTTATCTGATTGAACAAGAATTAGCTTCCTGCAACGCATCTAGGATATATACCCAAAAAGCAATTGCTACAGCCAGTGTTTAATTATTAGTAACTCGATTATTCAATGAATTATTGATTGCAGTACCTTCGTTAGCATTATTTAAACACCCCTCTAGTTAGATATCGAATCAGAACAGTTTATAGCTTCTTTCCATAGATGTGATGAAGCTCACGTTCACTTCATCATGTTGCCAAAGGATGTTTATTACATATGTATGCTTTGATTAAAATATCAGTGTATTCTTAATGCATTTTTTAATATTTTTTGCAGAAGGATGTCTCATATCGTCCATTCCAGTAGACCTAGCCACTTCGTTAACAAATAAAAAATAACACATACATAAAACACTGACATATTAATAACGAAAGTGTAGGCAATTAGTTTTTCAATATAGGTAGCATATTGTGAGATTTTAAATTCACTGTTATATATCGGATCCTGAATGTGATTCGGAAGCACGCATGAAAGAATGAGTCGTATAGTGCGAGAAAAACCAATACTGGTACATTTATGGATACTACCGAGCGGGTGGTCTTTTAGAAGCTTACATGCATGCCGATACAATGTTAATCGAGAAACAACAAGACTTAGAATTATTAACGCAACATTTCCAACACCAAAAAATGAATAATATAATTCCCACATTTAACTACGTGTTTCAAACCAATCGTATATTTTTTCAGCAACTACTTTAACACCAATGTCAGCACCAATTGCTGCGGCACCGCCAACAACCACGCCTGCGACAAGTCCAATAGGTGAAAAAGCAATCGCCGCTCCTATCACCACACCTGCCGCCATACCGGCTGTAAAACCGACTGACTGAACCACTGCCTCACGCTTCCAAGATGGATCATTAGCATTGTATTTTTCTATGACACTCTTCGCACGAAAAACACCATCTATCACAATAAATGCAGGGCCTGCTATTCTCCCTATTTTAGCATACTTCATCAATTTTTGAGCATCATCGCAGTTACTCACCGGAACTGATTCCCTGACAACCCGACCGTTTTGGTTGATGTTCTCTTTTGTACCAAAGCTATTTCTTTCAAGCAGCGGTTGTTTCTTGTCCTCCAGTGCGCCACTCATTTCATCGAAGGCCCGGGCCAATTCCTGTTCTTTTTTTGCAATTGTTGCCGGTGCAGCTTTGTGATTTCTTAGATCTTCGTATTGCTTAAGATACCCATCATAGTTTTCTATGCTGTCAACTAGCTTCACTGATGAAGTCAGCAATGCAGCCCCAGCTCCACTACTAAAGGTGTTAACGGTTCCAGCTATGGGTAGTAGCCGGTCTCCTAGCGCCTGCTCTGCAGTTTCATTATGAGTGTAGTTAACAGCAGTGCTACCTTGCTGCTCATGCACCACTTCCATGAAACTACGACTCTCTTTTCCAGCATGGCCGTATACTGTTTTCAGTGCGTATTGACCATCTGTGGTCTCGGCGAATTGGTTGATGCCCTCTTCCCCCGCCTCACTGACGAACCCATCCGCCAATACTGAACGTTGGTCAGAGGTGGTCTGATCGAACTGCCGTTTTACCAGCGTCTCTTTTTGAGAACTGTTTAAGGCTTTCACAAAAAGTTTCATACCTGGGTTTTGCGCGGCAGATGAACTCGACTGAGGCAGGGAGGCCGCCACTTGTCCGGGTAGTGTATTTAGCCTATTGGTTGCGAGTGACATTCTTCCCTCCTTGGAACGAATATAAGATTGATAGCTTGTCTAATACTATTGATAAACGCTCGCACCTGGATATAGGGAATTACCCTAGCCGCTTCTTGCGGGTTTGCAGGCTTCCAAATAGCAACCAGCTATCGATACATAAATTTTTTTATAATTTCTGCTTGTCATTTGATAGCCGGTCAATCAGATTTTAAACTTATGATCAACAAGAGCCTTATGGTGTGCGACATGTAGTCGCTAGGGGCATATTCTGATGAATTTGTTGAAATTCAGGCAATAGATCTAGGCAGGGCATATGAAAGATGGCGGCTAATTTCCAACGGATCTCGGCATACCTTAAGGCACTATAATCTCGGCAATATTGAAGACTCTTGCGTTGATCGGCTTGGTAATGATTACTAATGAACACATTAGAGAATCGCACATCATTGATGGTGTAAAAGCCCAAATTGAAAGTCAACCACATCAGAATACGGCATAGTCTGATACCAGTTTAAAATTCACATGACACTAAGCACTTGCCGTCGCTTCACCATTTCCTATGGTTGAGATCACTTTGATCTGCCGATTATCCGGCACTTCGTTATACGAGAGAATATGCATTCCCGGCGCCGTATGCTTGGCAAAACGGGCCATCCAGGCGCGGATCGGTGCGGCCACCAGCAACACACTCTGTTGACCTTGCGCCTCCATTGAGGCGTGAGTCTCCGCCAGTGCGGTTTGCAGCCTTTCCGCCAATCCAGGTTCGAAACCGGCCTGCCCCTCTTCCGATGATTGTAATGTACGTTGTAACAGCTGCTCCAAGCCTGGATCCAGCACCGCGACTGGAATCTCATCGGTGGTACCGATCAGCTTCTGGACTATGCCCCTGGACAAGGCCACTCGTACAGACGCAGTCAATGCGCCAGGATCCTGGGTTCTGGTCGATTGTTCAGCCAGTGTTTCGGCAATGGTGCGGAAATCCCGGATGGGCACATGCTCCGATAACAGGTTCTGCAGGATCTTGGTGACCACGCTTAAGGAGAGGGTCTTCGGCACCAGGTCCTCAACCAGTTTCGGGGTAGTACGGGCCAGCATATCGAGTAACTGCTGGGTCTCTTCATGACCGAGCAGTTCATTCGCCTGAGACTGGAGGATTTCACTCAAATGGGTTGCCACCACGGTACTTGAGTCCACCACGGTATAGCCCAGTGTCTGTGCATGATCCTTCTGCTCCGGATCGACCCATACCGCATCCAGACCGAAGGTGGGATCCTTGGTGGGCGTTCCCGGCAGTTGACCGAATACCTGTCCCGGATTGATTGCCAGTTCACGATCCGGAAAGATCTCCACTTCAGCGACTACCACACCGTTGAGCGAAATCCGATAGCTGTTTGGCGACAGATCCAGGTTATCCCGTATGTGCACAGAAGGTATCAGGAAACCGAGCTCCTGGGAGAGTTTCCGGCGAACCCCTTTGATACGGTTCATCAGCTGACCGCCCTGGTTACGGTCAACCAGAGGTATCAGACGATAGCCCACTTCGAGCCCCACCAGGTCGACCGGCTGCACATCCTCCCAACTCAGATCCCGCTGCTCAGGTTGCTCAACCGGCTCTTCGATCAACATCTCCTCTTCCGGCTCCTGTTGACGCTGCCAGATTAGCCAGGCGGCACCGCCCGCCGCAGCAGCAAGGGTAAGAAAAGCAAAATTGGGCATACCGGGAATCACACCCATCAACAGCAAGACGGTTGCAGCGACCGCCAGCGCCTTGGGGCTGGTGAACAGCTGACTGATAATCTGCCCACCCACATCCTGGGTACTCGCCACCCGGGTAACGATGATCGCCGCAGAGGTAGAGAGCAGCAGCGAGGGGATCTGCGCAACCAGGCCGTCACCGATGGTCAGCAGCACATAGTTCTGCAGTGCTGTGGAGAAGGCCAGATCGTGCTGAGCCATGCCGATCGAGAGGCCGCCGATGATGTTGATGAAGAGGATCAGAATACCGGCGATGGCATCACCACGAACGAACTTACTGGCACCATCCATCGCCCCGTAAAAGTCGGCTTCCCGCGCCACATCCTCACGACGTGTGCGGGCTTCATCCTGATCGATCAGACCCGAGTTGAGATCCGCATCGATGGCCATCTGCTTACCGGGCATCGCATCCAGGGTAAACCGCGCACTGACTTCCGATACCCGGCCCGCACCCTTGGTGACCACCACGAAGTTGATGATCACCAGGATCAGGAACACCACCAGACCGACTGCATAGTTACCACCGATAACAAATGCGCCGAATGCCTCGATCACCTTACCCGCCGCATCGCCACCGGTATGCCCCTCCAGCAGCACCACCCGGGTCGACGCCACATTCAATGCCAGGCGCAGCAGTGTGGCGATCAACAACATGCTGGGAAAAACTGAAAACTCCAGCGGGCGTTTTGTGTAGACGACAACCAGCATCACCACCAGGGAAAGGGTGATGTTGAAGGTGAAAAACAGATCCAGGGCGATCGGTGGCAATGGGATAACCAACATCGCCAGCAACATCAGCAGGACCAATGGCGCACCCAGGCCTCGGGCACCAAACTGTTTGACGTTGTCTAAGATTGTTGTGTTATCCATCTATCTGTTCCGCTTTATGCGATACTCTGGTTAATCTCACTCACTGTGCCGGTACTCTTCCGGCACATCGATATCGTCAGGCATCTCAGGATAGATGCCACCCTCTGTGCTGTAGGCTTTGAGTTGGAATACATAAGCCAACAGCCTGGCTACCGCCATATAGAGACCGGCCGGGATGAAGGTATCCAATTCTGTATGGAAATAGATTGCTCTGGCCAACAGCGGTGATTCAACAACCGGCACATTGGCCTCGCCGCCAACCTTACGGATATTCTGCGCGATCAGGTCAACACCCTTGGCAACCAGTTTCGGCGCATGCATGGTTTCCGGATCATACTTCAAAGCCACCGCATAGTGAGTCGGGTTGGTGACGATCACATCCGCCTTCGGCACTTCCTGCATCATCCGTCGCTGCGCCATCTCTCGCTGCAGTTGACGAATCCGGCCTTTCACTTCCGGCCGACCTTCGGTCTCTTTCATCTCATCCCGGACTTCCTGTCGTGTCATCTTCAGTTGGCGCTTGTGATCCCAGAGCTGAAAAGGCACATCGATCGCCGCAATCAGAATCATCGTGGTACTCATCAAAATGACCGACCAACCGATGAGCGAGTTGAGATGCTGCAGCGCCGGTGATATTTCCATGTTGTGTAACGCCAGAAACTGCCCCAGGGAGGTATACAACAGAAACACGGTGGTACCGCCGATCAGCACAAACTTCGCCATCGCCTTGAACATCTCCACCAGGCCTTTGGCGGAAAACACCCGCTTCAATCCTTTTAACGGACTCAGTTTACTCAATTTAGGGGTCATGGATTCCCCGCTGATTGAGAAACCGCCTAAAGCAACGGAGCTCAAGATGGCAGCCAGAATCACCATCAGGAAAAATGGGATCAAAGCAAAAAAGGCCTGGCCTATCCCCTCACCCAGGCGGGTGGTCATGGAGCCGATATCGAACATCTGCTCCCGGGTAATGACAAAACTTTGGCTCATCATCTCGGATACCGAATCACCCACAGAACCACTCATCACCACCAGGCTGATAACACCGGCCATGGTCACGGCCATGCTGTTGAGTTCACGGGACCGGGGCACCTGGCCTTTGCGTTTTGCGTCCGTAAGTTTTTTCGCCGAGGGTTGTTCTGTTTTTTCCTGGCCATTCTCATTTTCAGCCATGCTTCACCTCGCAATCCGCAGTGTCTGCATCAGATGCTGGAAAGCCTCATCCTGCAGATCGGTGAAGACAGACATCGCGTTGGGCAGACTCACCCAGATCAACGCGAAACCCAGTAACATGGTGATGGGAAAACCGACCGAAAAGATGTTCAACTGAGGTGCGGCACGCATCACCACACCCATGCCCATGTTGACCATCAGCATGGCGCCGACAATCGGAAGCGCGATGATCAGGCCGCCGGCAAAAAGTCGACTGCCCCAGGCAACCAGATCAATCAAGTTGTTGCGTGAGATGCCATCCATCGCCACCGGCATGGTGACAAAACTGTCCGCCACCAGTTCGATGGCGTGCAGATGTCCGTTGAAGATGAGAAACAGTAGGGTAGCCAGGATCAGATAGAACTGGGAGACCACAGGCACCTGCACACCGTTGGCTGGGTCGACCATGGAGGCAAAACCCAGGCCCATGCTGTAGGCAATCACCTGCCCGCCAAACACCAGGGCGCCGAAAACCATCTGCAGAATGAAACCCATCATAATGCCGATCAACAGTTGCTGAAGCATGATGATCAGGCCACTGTGGCTGAGTACATCCGCCGACGGCATCTCAGGCAGAGTCGGGGCCACCAGAAAAGCGATCATCATCATCAGCACCAGTCTCAGGCGTGCCGGAATCTGGCGTGAGCTGAACAGGGGAGCGGCGAGCAGCATGGCGCTGATACGCACCATTGGCCAGAAATAGGTGGCGATCAAGGCATTGAGTTGAGCTTCACTGAAGATCATGATTTTTCACCAAGCTCCCCGCGTATCCCTCTCTGCCTAAAGAATCAGTTCGGGAATACTCTCAATCAGGTTGATTGAGAAATTCATCAGCAGCTGTAACATCCAGTTCCCCGCCCACATCAGCACCAGACCGGAAACCACCAGCTTGGGGATGAAGGTCAGGGTCATCTCATTGATCTGGGTTGCCGCCTGAAACATGGCGATGATCAAACCGACAGCGAGGGCGGGCAGCAGCACCATGCCTGAAAGCAGACCGATAATCTCGAGGCTGTTCTGTCCGATGGCAATTACGATGTCAGGACTCATGGATCTCCCTCCTGCCTATATCTGAAAACTCGATGCCAAAGTACCGAACACCAGGGCCCAGCCATCGATCAGTACAAACAACATAATCTTGAACGGTAAAGAGATAATCATCGGTGACAGCATCATCATACCCATCGACATCAGAATACTGGCCACCACTAGATCGATCACCAGGAAAGGAATGAACAGCAGGAAACCGATCTGAAATCCGGTTTTCAGTTCGCTGGTGGCAAAGGATGGCAGCAGCAGACTGAATGGCACCTCTTCCGGCCCATTGAATTCACCAAAATTTCCGATCCTGGCGAACAGCGCCAGATCATCTTCTCTGGTCTGCGCCAGCATGAAGGACTTGACCGGTTCCGCCGCCGCTTGAAGCGCCTGCATGGTATCCATCTCTTCAGACAGATAGGGTTGCAGTGCGATCTGATTCACCTCATTGAAGACCGGCATCATGATGAACAGAGTCAAAAACAGCGCCAGCCCGATAAGAATCTGATTTGAAGGCGTACTCTGAGTACCTAATGCTTGTCTCAAGATCGCCAGTACAATGATGATCCTGGCAAACGAGGTCATCATCATCAACGCCCCGGGTAGCAGGGTCAGGGCGGTCATGAAGAGCAGCACCTGAATGGTCAGGGTATAGGTCTGCCCACCCTCCCCATCGGGGGCGACACTGAAGGCATCCACACCAGGCGCCGCCTCGACCAGGCCAGTGACCAGCAATCCAATGAAGAGTACCCAAACTTTCATTGTGACGGCTCGCTCTGTTGGCTGTCAGCCGGTTCCTGCTGCTCCAACCCTTGCAACTGCTCACGGAAACTGGGGGACTCATCACTCAGCAGATGCAGCATCCGAACCTGTCCGGGAGCCACGCCGAGCAACACCCGGGTATCTTCAACCTCAACCACCACCACCCGTTCACGACTGCCGACCGAGGCACCACCGAGCACTCTGACCATGCCCTTGCCGCCCATCGAAAACTGCCCGTAACGTTTGAACAGCCAGGCGGCACCGACGATCACGGCCAACACAACCAACAGGCCACTGAAGGTATTTAACAGGCCTTCAGCACCAATTGGCGAAACATTGACGCCAATCTGCTTGTTGCCCTCTTCCGCCGCCATCAAGGCATTGCTGAAAAAGAGACCAATGAGCAGCCAACGGCACATCAACTTAACCTCTTGACCCGCTCGGAAGGACTGATGATGTCAGTCAGGCGTAAGCCGAACTTCTCATTCACCACCACCACTTCACCCTGTGCAATCAGGGTACCGTTGACCAATACATCCATCGGTTCGCCAGCCAGCCGATCCAACTCAACTACCGAGCCCTGATTAAGCTGCAGTAGATTCCGAATGTTGATCTTGGTCCGGCCGATCTCCATCGAGATGGTTACCGGCACATCCAGAATGGCGTCCATATTGACACTGCCGGTAGAGACAGCTTCATCGGTCAACTCATCAAAGCTGGCCGCTTCCGTTCCAGCTGATTGATCACCGTCCGCCTGATCTTCGAGAGCAGCAGCCCATTCATCCGCTAATGCTTCATTGGGATCTACACTTTTCTCATCACTCATCTTTTTACCCTCTTTGGGGATTCAACCTAAGCCATTGAAAGCAGTCTGACTGCTGCGCTGTGCCGGCCACGCTGCCGGCAGGCCGCTCAGGCCTCTTGCTCCATATCCAGATAGTCATGCAAGCCTTTGCGTTGATTGCTGACTATCCACTCACTGATCTTCAAGGCGTAATTGCCATCGGCAACACCCAGCTTGGCGCGAAACACCGGAACATCCGCAGCTTCCACTTCAACTTCTTCAGGCATCTCAATTGGAATCACATCCCCCGCCTGCAGTTCGGAGAGTTGCTGGAGACTCATCTGCACCTCGGTAAGATTGCTGCACAGCTCAACCTTGGCGGCGAGAATCTCCTCTTTCAAAGAGCGCTCCCAGCGCTCATCCCGTTCACCCCGGTCACTCTGAACACCGGCATCCAGCAACTCTCTGATCGGTTCCAGCATCGAATAGGGCATACAGATATGAAAGTCACCGCCACCATTTTCCAGATCCACATGAAAGGAGGTCACGACCACCACTTCCGATGGGCTGACGATGTTGGCGAACTGGGGATTGACCTCTGAACCGCTGTATTCAAAATCGACCTGGAATACCGGTTTCCAGGCCGCTTTGAGGTCCTCGAAGGCGCTGCTCAGCAACAGCTGAATTACCCGGTTTTCAGTTGGCGTGAAATCACGGCCTTCGATCTTGGTGTGGAAACGGCCTGAACCGCCAAAATAGTTGTCTACCACGCTGAACACCAGCTTGGGATCCAAAACGAACAGGCCTTTGCCTCTTAATGGAGGTACTTTGATCATATTCAGACTGGTCGGTACAAACAGACTGTGTACGAATTCTGAAAACTTCTGCATCTGGATACCGGACACGGAGAGATCGGCGGTCCTTCTGAGCATGTTGAATAAACTGGTTCTGAACAGCCTTGCAAAACGCTCGTTGATCATCTCAAGGGTTGGCAGACGTCCCCTTACGATTCGATCCTGACTGGTGAAATCGTAAGAAACGGTGCCACCCTCTTCCGACACATCGGACTCTGTGGCGACATCCCCACTGTCAACGCCGTGCAACAGGGCATCGATCTCTTCTTGTGATAGCAGGTCATTGGCGCTCATCTTGTATTCCTATCGGGTTGAATTACTGCATCACGAAACTTGTAAAAAAGATCCCATCCACTTCGCCAGGCCCCTCCAACTCTTTGACGACCTTGTTGAGTGCCTCGAGCATCTCTGTCTGCAGCGCCTCTTTGGCTTCACGTGTTTGCAGGGATTTGCCATCTTTGGTGGAGAGCAGGTCAAGCAGATGGTGGCGAATCATCGGGTCGTTATGCCGGATGAACTCAGCCATCGGCTCGGAATAGACCCGGATACTGACGCCAATCTGCAACAGACTCGGGCGTCCGGGCATGTTGACCACGAACGGGGGTTTGAAATCGAGATATTGTGCCGGCCCCTTTTCCTCTTCCACCGGCTCTTCGGCAGCGGCTTCCTCCGTCGCCTCTTCTTCGCCACCGAGCAGAAAAAAGGCTGCCAGGCCACCACCGATGAGCAACACCGCCACAATGGCTATAATGATAATCAGCTTGGATTTCCCGCTTTTCTCTTCGCCAAGATCCAGTTCTTCTGATGCTTCTTCATTTGCCATTTTTTATTCCTCAATGAGACTACTCAATATGGAATGCAAATAAAGTGCCACACTCATAGAAAACATTTTCACCTTTAATTTCAATAAGTTAAAATTACTCATATTGAAAAGGACAATTTCTTGACTCTCAATGGGAAACCATCCAGGCAATTTTCCGTCAGCTGTTTTTTAGGAATCTGTTTCTGCCTGAGTGGGAAAGGCATTCCTGCTTCCCAGGTAGATCAGGAACCGGATCGAAGTGGATTCAGGCACTATTATGTTAAGGAAGTGGACGCAGAATTGACTGCGATGGGAATTCCACAACAACACTCAGATCATGCAATGCTTTGAAAACGCTTTCATTCAACTCGATTAAGTGCTATTAATTGCCACAAGATACTGGCGTAACTTCATAATAAACTTGGTATTTACGTGACCACACAGAACCAAGACAAGATGATCGACGAAAAATTCTACGATCTGCCATCCCCTCCAGCCATACTCATTCAGCTGATCGATAGCTGTAATGACCCCAATGTCAGTTTTGAATCGCTGAGTGCCATCATTCAGCAGGATGCAGCGATCACCTCCCAGGTTATGGCGGCGGCTAACTCCCCTTTCTACCGGCAGTGGAACGAGTTCACCAGCCTGCATCGCATGTTGGTGGTGCTGGGAATCAACAGCGTCAGAACCATTGCCATCAACAGCGCCGTACAACAGTATTTCTCCAAGCTGAGCGATACCATTGGACAGAGCCTTGATCTGATCTGGTCCAGATCCCTGTTCTGTGCATTTGTGTGTCGCTCACTGGCTGACCTGACGGCCTACAAGTTGCCGGAAGAGGCCTACCTGGCTGGCCTGTTGCACCGTTTGGGACAGCTCGCCCTGTTGCAGAAAGACGCCCAGGGATATCAAAAGCTGGTCGACGCCAATTCAGAGATCGAAAAACAGCTCAAGCAGGAGTTGAAGCAATACGGGGTGAGCTATCCACTGATCGGCTCGCAGATGATCGAGCAATGGCAACTCCACAGTTTTCTGGCCGATGCGCTTCGTTATCAGTATGAACCGGCGGATCGGATCCTGGACAGTGCCCCACTGGTGAAACTGGTCAACCTTGGTTGTCAGCTCGCCCTTGGAGAGACAAAGCCGGAAGAAGCCGTACTGACCCAGGCCGACAATCTGTTTGGTTTAAATCAATCGGTCATCGAGAAACTGACCGCCGACTCCCTCAAGCAGGCAACCGAGTGCGCAGGCAGCCTGGGTATTCCTTTTCTGAAACTGGAACTGGATGAGGATGATGAGACAGATTCAGCCGCACATCAGATCGCACTTGCAGAGCGGGTACAACAGGCCGCACTGTTTGGCGGCAGCCTCACCCCTCCGCCTGACAAAGCAGACCGCCATACCACTCTGCAGCAGATTCACCGGGATCTTGAACTGCTGTTTGGACTGAAACGGGCCTGTTTTCTGCTAAAAGCCGATGAACAGGCCCTGTTACTCCCCTACTCTCCCACCTCACGTGGCGGACAGAAGCAACTTGAAGAGCTGAGCTTCGGCACAGAGACGGATCGCAGCCTGGCTGCCCTGGCCTTTAACAAGCAGATACGGGTCACAACAGACGATGAGGCGCATCAAGCAAACCTGACTGTCGCAGACCAACAGCTGATGGGATTCATCGACAGTGAAGCCCTCTGCTACCTGCCACTGACAGCACAGCAACAGAAGCTGGGGGTTTTGGCGATCGGCCTGGAGAGAGATCAGTTACCGCTGTTTGAAACCCAGCTGCCGATGCTGCATCTGTTCACCCGGCAAGCTAGTGAGACACTGCTGCGCCAGCAGGAGACACGCAAATCCCAACAGCAACTCCTGGAGGATGAACGCGCCGCCTTCCACCTGGAGGCACGCAAGGTTGTCCATGAGGCGAACAATCCCCTGGGGATCATCAACAACTATCTGCACATCCTCGGCATGAAACTGGGTGAAAATCACGAGGCGCAGGAAGAGCTTGATATCATCAAGGATGAGATCAATCGGGTGGGCAAGATTCTGCTGCGAATGCGTGACATTCCAGAAGAGCTGGAACAGCAGGAAAAAGGTGTGGATATCAATGCCTTAATCAAGGATCTTCACAAGCTGTTTCAGTCGTCTCTGTTTGCCACTCACAACATCAATACCGAGGTGGATCTCGATCCCGATATCCCGTTAATCGCTTCGCGGCGTGGCCATATCAAGCAGATACTGACCAATCTCATCAAAAATGCAGTCGAGGCGATGCCAGAGGGAGGGAAACTGAGTATTGCCTCCAGGGACAATGCCTATCTTAATGGTAAGGCACATATTGAGATACAAGTGGTCGATTCGGGCCCTGGAATCGATGCCGAGATTATGGACCAGTTGTTTTTGCCAGGAAAAAGTACCAAGGATAACAGTCACTCAGGATTGGGACTGGCCATAATCAAGAGCCTGATGGACGAGCTGTCCGGGGTGGTGAACTGCACCTCCAATAGCAGCTCCGGCACCCGTTTTCAGCTGTTTTTACCGCGTTCGACTCGAGAGTAGACTATGCATCCATACTATCCAGCACCTTGGCGGGGAATCGAGGGTGACTTATCCACCATACCCAATAGCGCCAAAGGCGAGCAACGCAGACATCAAACCCATGCACGTATCCTGATCGCGGATGACGAGCCCAGAGCCAGAGCCAGCCTCAAGGAACTGCTGAGATTCACCGGGCACGAGATCACCCTCGCAGAGAGCGGGCGGGAGGCAATCGAGCTTCTCAACAGCAACAGCTTCGATCTGATACTGCTCGATCTCAACATGCCTGATCTGAATGGCCATAAGGTGATGGAACACATGGATCAATACAGTATCGATTGCGATATTGTAATCATCAGTGGGGAAGCCACCTTTGATCACGCCTCTTTGGCGTTGCGCAACGGGGCAAAGGACTTTCTGCGCAAACCCTACCAGCCTGAAGAGCTATTGCGCACCATCGACAACACCCTCGATCATCGCCGTCTCAAAATTGAGAACAAGCAGATCAGTCAGCGCCTCAATGAATCGGAGTCGCTGCATAAGTTCATCGTCAACAACTCGCCCGACATGATCTACCTGCTGGATCAGGAGGGTCGCTTCGCCTTCATCAACGACCGGGTGGAGGGTTTGCTGGGATATGATCCAAAAGAGATCATTGGGCAGCACTTCTCAAAACTGATCTTTGAGGAGGATATCAACCAGGCTAACTACACATTCAACGAGCGCCGCACCGGCGACCGGGCCACCCGCAGTACCGAACTGAGACTGAACTGTAAAATCAACGATGGCCCCCGCTACTTCGAATCCAGAACCGTACCCATCGAACTGAGTTCGATCGGCATCTATTCGGTCGACGAGGATAATCAGAAATCCTTTATCGGCACCTATGGTGTTGCCAGAGACATCACCGAGCGCAAGCAGGCGGAAGAGCTGATCAAGTATCAGCTGCACCATGACCTGCTGACCAATCTGCCCAACCGCACCCTGTTCCGCGATCGCCTCAACATGGCCATGGCCCACTCCAAGCGTACCGGTAAAAAGCTGGTTGTCATGTACCTGGATATGGACCGATTCAAAATCATCAACGACTCGCTGGGCCACTATGTGGGTGACGAACTGCTGAAACTGGTGGGTCAGCGTCTGCGCAGCGAACTGCGGGAAGCGGATACCCTGGCGCGCGTCGGTGGTGACGAATTCAATCTGTTGATACCTGAGATCAACGACATTCAGGATGCGCGGAATCTGGCCGAGAAAATATTGCGCCTGACTACCGAACCTTTCCTGATCAAAAACGAAGAGATCTTTATCAGCTTCAGCATCGGCATATCGGTCTACCCATCGGATGGCGACACCAAAGACTCCCTGATCAAGCATGCCGATATCGCCATGTACAAGGTGAAAAACTCAGGCAAGAACGGCTATGCCTTCTATTCGGACAGGATGAAAAGCCATTTTGCCGCCTCCCTGGACATCGAAAACGGCCTGCGCAAAGCCATCTCCACGGATGAACTCTGTCTCTACTATCAGCCTCAATACAACACCATGGAGGAGAAGATCGTGGGTGTGGAGGCACTGGTGAGATGGCAGCATCCGGACAAGGGCATCATACAACCCAATGAGTTCATCAATGTTGCTGAGGAGTCGGGCTTGATCGTACCGTTGGGCGAGTGGGTATTGCGCAAAGCCTGTCAGGATATGCAGCGCTGGAAAACCGAGGAGAACATCAGCCTGAGCCTGTCGGTCAATATATCTGTGCAGCAACTGGAGATGGACCAATTCGTCAATAAAACCCTGGCGATCATCAAGCGTCATAACCTGGATAGAAATGTTCTGGAACTTGAGATCACCGAACACGCCATCATGCAGGATATGGAAAAGGCCATCGACACCCTCTCCCGGTTATCCCATCGAGGCATACGGATCGCCATCGACGACTTCGGCACCGGATACTCCTCCCTGGGTTATCTGCAATCTCTGCCGATCAATACCCTGAAAATGGATCGTTCCTTTGTCGAAGGCATCAAGTCCAAGGGAGACAATTCGATAGTCACCGCAATCATCTCAATGGCCAGGGGACTAAATTTGGACCTGATCGCGGAAGGTGTCGAAAGCCAGACACAGATCGATCAGCTGAACAGTGCCGGCTGTCATCTGGCACAGGGCTTTTTCTACAGCCGCCCCCTGCCGGAAGATGAGTTTCTGCAGATGGTCAAGTCTCAGCCGAACTCGATCAACTGAAAACACCCATCTGCTGCAGCATCGCTCCTCCCGACACGCTTGCAGAACTGATTTTCAGACATCCTTATTAACCGGTGTTAATCACCCTGCTCCAGTCAATTGCCATCCGGTAATAGTGACAAATCTTCACCCCTGCCATGAACTTAATTGAAACACAATCGTCTCATTGACGGACGGAATGATTCAATCAAGTCTTCAATACATTGTTAAAAAAAATTGGATAGGGATATCATGCAGAAATCACTGTTGTTTTCTATGGCTTTTACTTTTGCTCTTCTCAATGGATGCAACGATGACAACAACTCTGAAAACCGTACTGAGCAATCACCACTGGTTGGTCTATGGGTGACAGAGTCTTGTGAGCACGTTGAACAGGAAGAATCCAATACGACCCAAATATGGGCAAAAGGAAGTTATGAGTTTACAAGTTTTGGCGCCATCTATATGGAACCCAAAGCATACTATGACTCAGACTGTACACTACCGCGCCCTCAAGCGAACGATCCTGCGCCGATACACCTCCACCAACCAGACACCTATCAGGACCTTGGAGAGACGATGCTGCAGGTGGGAATCATCGGCAGGAGCCTCATCATCGAATTCAACTTTGATGGAGAAAAGTATCCGATCGATGCCTTTTTCACGATCAACCAAGACCGCTTGTGTTTCTCTGAGGTATTAATCCTTGAAGTACTTAGATATGGTTTTGAGATCGATGGCTCGACGGACATCGACTTTGAAACCTGTCTGATCCGTTCTTAATGTGCCCGAGCGCAACCTGCCGGGTGGCATGCAAGTAGTGACCTGGCTGGATCTACCGGGTGCTAGTGCCTGTAACACGAATCCAATACGTCCTGCCGGATCTGTATTTGTGCTCAGCAAGGCAGAATGAGCGCGGTGTAATTGTTCTACATGAGCGAATAATAACGTCGCTGGGTGCAAAAACAGACCCAGCCCGCTGCTGTCCCATAATCTCCGTACATAATGTTGTTAACTGACGAATCGTTCGTTGGTTTTCATTGCTGTTTGAGCGTTGAGACATGAAAAAGCACTGATCGACAAGGCCGGAATTATTGTCAGAATGCCACATAGGCTGAGATATTAACCCCCCTCTCCCCTTGCGGGAGAGGGGCCGGGGGAGAGGGGAAGAGTGAGCACCTTGCCTTGATGAGAAACCAACGTGAAAGAAATGAAGGGTTAGTGAGTTTTTACCTTTTTTAGTCAGGTCAAACGCTTCGCGCACACCTTCTCCCCAACCCCTCTCCCGTCAAAGTAGAGGTGCTTTTTAGTCATAATGCCGGGAAGATTGAAAGTTAACGGAACGGCAGTGGCCCCAACCCCCTCCTTAGATATCAACATGGGGGTTGCGCCTGAAAAACACCACGAACCGCTGCTCGTCGCTCATTTGGAACAACCAAACTACGCTCCTCGCTCTTTCAGAGGCACTTTTTCAGACGCAACTGGGCAGATTGGATTAGTGATAGAAGGACCTAAGGTAAATCTACCTGCAGGCATAGTCTCATGGTAGGATAAGCGCCGAAAACTGGTCAGCAGAATCGCACCCAAGTTAGCGTCAGCGTGTGATTCGAAGGCTACACCACAACAGTTCAATCTACGATACAGGTTCCATGGCCCAATACATCTATACAATGAATCGGGTGGGCAAAGTCGTCCCCCCGAAAAAGCAGATTCTGCGGGATATCTCACTCTCCTTCTTCCCAGGCGCCAAGATCGGTGTTCTCGGCCTCAACGGCGCCGGCAAGTCGACCCTGCTGCGTATCATGGCCGGTGTGGATACTGACATCGAAGGTGAAGCCCGTCCTCAGGCCGGTATCCGGGTGGGCTACCTGCCCCAGGAACCCCAGCTCGATGAGTCCCTGGACGTTCGAGGCAATGTGGAGGGGGCGCTGGCCGAGGTGAAACAGGCGCTGAGCCGTCTCGATGAGGTGTATGCCGCCTACGCCGAAGCGGATGCGGATTTCGATGCGCTGGCCAAGGAGCAGGCTCAACTGGAAGACATCATCCAGACCTGTGATGGGCACAACATCGAGCGTCAACTGGAGATCGCTGCCGATGCCCTGAGACTGCCGCCCTGGGATGCGGATGTGAAGACCCTCTCCGGCGGCGAACGGCGCCGGGTGGCACTCTGCCGGTTACTGCTGGAAAAACCGGATATGCTGTTACTCGACGAACCGACCAACCATCTGGACGCAGAGTCTGTCGCCTGGCTGGAGCGTTTTCTCCATGAGTACACCGGCACCGTGGTGGCGGTTACCCATGACCGTTATTTTCTCGACAATGTGGCCGGCTGGATACTCGAGCTGGATCGGGGCTACGGCATTCCCTGGGAGGGCAACTACTCCTCCTGGCTGGAACAGAAAGAGCAGCGCCTTGAGCAGGAGTCCCGTGAAGAGGCCGCCCATATCAAGACTATGAAGGCGGAACTGGAGTGGGTGCGCTCCAACCCGAAAGGCCGACACGCCAAGAGCAAGGCCCGCTTGCAGCGTTTTGAAGAGCTGCAGTCGCAAGAGTTTCAGCAGCGCAATGAGACTAACGAGCTCTACATACCGCCCGGCCCAAGACTGGGCGACCTGGTGATCGAGGCCGAATCGCTGAAGAAGGCCTTTGGTGACCGGGTGCTCTACGATGACATCACCTTTAATCTGCCAAAAGGCGGCATTGTGGGCATTATCGGCCCCAATGGTGCGGGTAAGACGACCCTGTTTCGCATCATCACCGGCCAGGAGAAGCCTGACGGAGGTGAAATGCGTATCGGTGACACCGTTCAGGTCGCCTATGTGGACCAGAGCCGGGACGCACTGAATGGAGACAAAACCGTATGGGAAGAGATCTCAGACAGTCAGGATATCATCACGGTCGACCGTTTCCAGATGCCTTCGCGGGCCTATGTCAGCCACTTTAACTTCAAAGGCTCAGACCAGCAGAAACGTATCGGCGATCTCTCCGGGGGTGAACGCAATCGGGTTCACCTGGCAAAGCTTTTGAAAAGCGGCGGCAATCTGTTGTTACTCGATGAGCCAACCAATGATCTGGATGTGGAGACCCTGCGGGCGCTGGAGGAAGCGCTGCTCTCCTTCCCGGGCTGTGCTGTGGTAATCAGCCATGATCGCTGGTTTCTCGACAGAATCGCCACCCATATCCTGGCCTTTGAAGGTGACTCGGGTGTGGTTTGGTTTGAAGGAAATTATGCAGACTATGAAGCTGATCGTAAGCGCCGTCTGGGCGCTGAAGCGGATCAGCCACACCGTATCAAGTACAAGCGTTTGAGCTGATCCCTATCGCCCCCTTTGAGGGGGCGAAATCTACGCGGATCAAACGTACTCAGACGGTTTACCCATCATCTGTAGCGTCGCCCGCAACCTCTCTCCATGGGGCTGTCGACAATCTGATCAACCGCTGCCTGATCCATCACCTGAGCCTGATAAACCATCCCCCGGCTCTCTATCTGTCTGACAAATGCCCGCAGATGGTTTCTGGATCCACACAACAGCTTCTGGTAGAGCCTGGTCAAACCGCTATTCTCCGTGGCTTCCAGCATCTCATGGAGGTCCTGCATATCCACCTCTTCAATCAAAGCACCGGTGAGAAGGGCATCCATTTCAGAGCTTGTGCCCTGCAGGATCAGGCTGTCGTAGAGTGCCTGTAGCTCCTGATTGCCGAACACACCTGGCTGCAGTGCGGGATCGACCAGACCGTAGCGCTGCAGTTGCGCCAGCACAGAGTCCATATGGCGCTGCTCAGCCGAGGCGATATTACTGAAGATAAACAAACCCCATTGCTGATAGAGCAGATCATAGACGTCCCGCGCCACCTTCTCCTCCTCTCTGAGCAACAGTAGGTGTTGGGCCTCCTCTGAGGTAAGGCTGTCGACAACCTGCTCCTGACCTCCACGCCAGCCACGACCGTTTCCACCCCCCCAACCAGCGTGTACCTGAGTCAGTATCAGAATTGACAACGCAATCAACAAAGTTATTTTTCGAACCATCTGAAAAATCTCCATTTAAACAAGTAACCGGACTCAGCAGATATCAGGCCAGTATTTTTGTTATATGAATTCAGTTGGTTACGACAAATCGGTCAGGATTGAACGGATGAAAATCTGAGATATCACTTACCAATTGGGTGATATCACCCAGATTGCAGAGCTTAAACAGTCACACCTGTGAAGCGTGGCACAGTGTGTTGCAGCTTGACTAGGTGGATTATTCTGCGTCAAGCAACAGGTGGGGAAAAGAGTATGAATTGCAGCACAGATATGGGGATTGAGTGCCACTCATACCGCGCCACAGAAAGCGTGTCATCCGGGATATCACACAGCTCAGAAGCCTCAACCGATCTTATTCCATAGCCTCAAACAGGTTATATGGCAGTGGTAGTCAACAGACAAAGAAACCTTTTGAACGCAGAAAATCGAGCATATGTTCACGCTTCTTTCCCTGCATGGCTTGTGCGGTGGCATGCGACCAGTCGGTCAGTTTCACATTGGCGCCACGACCGACATAGTATTTTGACATCTGCTCATCGTAATCAGCCAATCTATCCGGATCCAACTCCTGGTATCGCTCCTGATGCAGAATGCTCTCCACCGGCATCCTGGGTTTCACCTCGGTATTCGCATCCGGCCAGCCCAGACACATTCCAAACAGTGGCACAACTCTGTGGGGGAGTTCGAGCTGCTCCACTACCACTTCTGGCTGATTGCGAATACCGCCGATAAAGACACCCCCCAAACCCTGGGATTCAGCGGCCAACATCACATTCTGTCCCATCAAAGCCACATCGATTACCGCCGCGAGCCCATGTTCGCTATAGCCTTCCAATTCGCCTTTGCCCACTGCTTCACAAATCTGATTGATACGCCGGAGGTCAGCACAAAAAACCAGAAACTCCGCCGCTTTCTCAATCCATACTTGACCTCCAGCAGCCATGGCGATTGCTTGTCTCGCTTCAGGGCGGGTCACCCGAATGACTGAATAGGCCTGAATAAAACTTGATGTCGCTGCAGCCTGTCCGCAACTGATCAACGTATCCAACTGCCCTGGATCCAGGGGTTTGTCGAGAAACCGCCTCACCGAGTGGTGATTGATCTGTAATTGCTGTGTTGCTGTCAGTGCCATTGCAGGTCGGCCCTCATTAGAATTCAGAAAACTTGCACATGTTGTTTATTTGCAGAAATAACAACCATAAGCGCAATCAATCTGATTTATAGACTGATGAATATGTGCTGAAAACGGAATTTAGATCCTCAAGTATTCATTCACTCGAACGCTATATTTTAATAAGCGCTCTATATCGCTAGCAGGTTCACGGGTGGAACAGGCAGTTCAGATTTAGTGCTCCAAGACTGACCCCCGTTCCGCAACATCCTGCTGCCAAGTGTAGTTGTGCATTGAGTTAACAAGTCGACTGCTGAAACTTGACCGAGTAATCAAACGGATGTTGCCATGTTGATTCGACTATTACAATCCACATACTACTGGATATTTCCAATCATCTTCTGGTTGGTGTTGACCCTGATCTCACTGATATGGAATCTCAGCGTGATCGACAACTCTGTCGAGAAAATTGCCTTTGAGCGCGGCCAAATCATGTATGAGATGGTCAGACTGACGAAGATCAATCCGGTGTTGATGGCAAATGATCCCACTCTCTTTAAAAAGCAGAACGTTAAGGATATTCAGTATCGAGCTGTTTCATCCAAACCCATGAATCCGGAAAACATCTCCGATACCTGGGAGCGTCAAGCCCTGAGTCAGTTTCAGCAAGGCATAGAGTTTAAATTCGAACCGTTTCTGAACCAGAAACCAGCCTACTTCAGATACATCGGTCCGGTGTATATGCAGGAACAGTGCCTTGCATGCCATGGGTATGAAGGGAAAAAAATTGGCGACGTGCGTGGTGGCATCAGCATAAAAGTCTTGGCGGAACCCATTATTGCCGCCCAGGACGAAGCCAAGCAGATCATGACATTGCTACACTTCATCGGTTTTCTGGTGATCTCAGTCACCAGTAATTTTCTTATGAGTCAATTGAGAAAACACTGGCTGACGCTGAAATCAACACAACAGAACCTAAAGGAAAAAGAGCAATTTCTGAGTGACGTCACCAACAGCATGAGTGAAGGTTTCGTAGTACTGGACAATGGTGGCGTCGTTAGATATGCCAATCCAGAAAGCGCACGACTGATCGGATGGACTAAAAATGACATGCTGGGCAGACGGTTCAGTCAGATTGTCTATGGAGAGTCAAATCCGGGTAATGATCGAAGTGCCGAAACGACAGTCATGGACACATTGAAGGATGGTGTTATCCGCGCTAACAACGATGACGTCTTTTCACATAAAGCCGGGCATGAGATTGATATCGTTTTTTCCGTATCGCCCATGCTACAGAATGATAATAACAAACGGGTAGTGTTGACATTCAGTGACATCTCGGAGCGTAAACGTGCCGATAGAGAACGTATGGATCTGGAGCGCCAATTGAATCAGACCCATAAAATGGAAGCGGTCGGACAGTTGGCCGGGGGCATCGCCCATGAGATCAACACCCCAATACAGTACATTGGGGACAACCTGAAATTCATTAAAGAGTCACAGCAGGATATGCAAACCCTGTTACAGGACTATGCTGAACTCTCGGGTAAAGCGAAACAGCAACCTGAGCTGCAAACCGAACTGGCAAAAATTGATGAAACCATTGAAGAGATCGACTTGGAGTATCTTACTGAAGAAACCACCAATGCCATCGATCAATCCATAACCGGTGCTTCACAGGTGGCCAGAATTGTATTGGCCATGAAAGAGTTTGCTCATCCGGGCGGAAAAGATATGGCTTTGACCGACCTGAACCGTGTTGTCAGCAATGCGGTCGCGGTATGTAAGAACGAGTGGAAATATGTTGCTGATACCAAGCTGGATCTGAGTGACAGCCTTCCAGACGTCAAGTGCCTTGCAGGAGAAGTGTCTCAGGTTGTACTGAATATCATCGTCAACGCAGCCCATGCCATTGAAGCGGCCAAGCGGGAAGAGAAAGGCACCATCACCATCACCTCTGAGCTAAAGGATGAGCAGGTGGAAATCCGTGTCAGTGACACCGGAACCGGCATCCCCGAAGAGGCCCAGGATTCCGTCTTCAATCCTTTTTTCACCACCAAGGATGTGGGACGAGGAACCGGCCAGGGCCTGGCTATCGCCCAGGACATCATCGTTGGTAAGCATCAGGGGGAACTGCTGTTCGAAACAGAACAGGGAGTTGGCACGACATTTATCATTCGTCTACCGGTGACCAGTGAGGTGGCTTAAACAGGCATTCAAGGTGCACTGCCGGGTAGACCCTCCTTCTATTTCATCAGCGCTAAGCCAGCCGATCACAAGAGTATTTTATACCGCAGCTAACAGGGCGCTCTCATCGCCACCAAAATGAGTCGACCGAAGTTCGCCGCGCTGATGATAGGCGATCCGGGTAAGCATCATCTCCACCGAGATTTCATCGCTGGCCACGCCATTACTTTTTAATTCATCATAATAGTGATAAAAACGCTTCCAGGTAATCTTCCGGGTGGCGTTTCGTTGCCGGGTCACCAGATCGTTCACCCCGATAAAGAGCGCTTCGATGCGTTTCCACTCACGATACTTCGATGGACTCTCAATCCCGGACTTCCTGAGTCTACGCTGTGCCTGATGCTGGGTCATGCCACGGGTAAAACTGCCGTTTATATAGAGCAAACCCTGCATTACCCGGGAGGTAGGGGGGCGCTGCTGCCAGGCTTCGACATTTTCAGCCTCGGCGAAGAGACGCCTGATCGTGTAGTTAGCCACTGTTTTATTCATCTTCACAGCGCCGGGCATTTTGAAATGTTTCAATATATCCACCTGTCGTGGACTGGCAGGCTGTGACAACCCCTGTATATGATATAACTCCTTGACCGTTAGCGCCTCAACCAGACTAACACCCATCGCACTCAAATGTTTCAACCACTCACCCTCGATCGGTTTCTCGGGTAGCTTTTGATTGGTTGTAGGTGACTGTGCAAGCTCCAATGCGATCTCTACCTGAGCCTGAAGCTCTGCTGTTGCCTGCAGCTCTTTTCTCTTTTTTTCTGCCAGATCCAAAGCAAAAAATGTGGTAAGAAGAGTCGTTACATATCCTTCCCTATTGAAGGTGTCCATACACAATCTCCAGTTCAGCAATTTCGCGATAGTATAGGAATTTGCTATATATCGAGGTGCGAGCCGCGTCTCAATATCCCAAGCTGTTTTTAGACGTTCATATCATCACCGATTGAAAATTTTTTACGAAAAACCATAAAACACTGCTAAATTAGATTCCTGATTCAATTCATCGATTGTATGACTATAGATCACCAATTTTATTTGCGACTATGAATAAAAGAACAGCATTTATCACAGGCAACAGCAGTGGTCTCGGCCTGGGCATAAGCGAGGTTTTGCTAAACCATGGTTATCGGGTTTATGGGTGCAGCCGACGTGGCTGCAATCTGCAGGGAGAACTCGTGGATCAGCGTTGCGATCTAACCCAGCCGGAGACAATACCCGATGCCCTTGAGCAACTTTTAAACGGTGTCACAAACCTGGATCTGGTGATACTCAACGCCGGCATACTGGGAGAGATCAAAAACATCAGTGACACTTCGCTGGATGAACTGTTGCAGATCATGGAGATCAACCTATGGCCAAACAAGGTCATCCTGGATTGGTTGCTGAAATCAACACTGAAACTCGATCAGATTCTCCTCATATCATCCGGTGCTGCTGTACTGGGCAATAAAGGATGGGGCGGTTATGCCCTTTCGAAGAGCGGATTGAATATGCTTGGACGTCTCTATGCCCATGAGTTTGGTGAAACCCACATTGCCGCCATTGCACCGGGACTGATCGAATCGAGCATGATGGACTATCTGTGTAATGAGGCAGACAGTGACGCCTACCCTGCCCTGCAACGGATCAGACAGGCACGTGTGGAGGGAAATACACTCACACCCACGGCAGCCGCAGAGAGAATCCTGCAGGCCCTGCCTGAGATCAAGGGATATGAGAGTGGCAGCTATGTCGATCTGCGCCAGATCTTTGCCCCGGATGAGTACCAAGCCCTGCTCAAGGCACGAAACCGGACATAAATGGTTTTGTTTTCTAAGGCCGCAAATGAACGCTGATAAACACAAAAGACTCAATCAAATCCGTTGTTGAACCTATTCTGACCAACTCCTGGCGGGTTAATAAGTGTTAGTCAATTTAACTCGAAACCCAAACTGCGTTCATCCGCGTTCATTTGCGTAATCGAGTGACTCAGCTGAAATAGCTTTTTGCCTCTTCTCCCGGATCGGGCAGACCAGCGATTCGCCAGATGCTCAAGCAGCTGCCAAACAGATGATGCACCTTATGCCTTGGAATACCGGTTGCCCGGCAGACCAGACGCATATTCGGTAGTGCCCCGAGGCTCAGGTAGCGTTCACGGATATGATGAATGATGTGCCAATGCTGCTCACCCAGGTGATCCACACCCTCCTGATGGGCCAGATCACGAGCCAGTTCCTCGTTCCAGAGTTGGTGATCGATCAGAAAACCATTCTCATCAAAGCGGATCAGTGGTTGAATGTTGGCGGATTGATCTACGGCTGTTTGAACCATGACTTCAATCTCCTGCGGCTAGTTGTGTGAAGTATTGAAGAGGAGTATGGAAGAGAATCCATTTTATGAAAAATGATAATTCGTGATTTTATATCATAAATTCTGATATACCCCACCAACTCTCATCATCTCTTCTAGAATTAAACGCCAGCTGCTCTTGCGAGCCAGGGTGAGCTCGCGGGTCACAGAGAGGTGTGCCTCTATACCAATCAGCCGCAACACAGCGCAGGGACGGACTTGATGCCTTTGACAGGTCACAGACCGAAGCGCACCCGGGACATACGCTTCGGCGGTAGGTGACAAAGTCAGTGGCCGGCTTAGGGCTTCTTTACCGGTCGTTGTGCGGGTACCCGGGCATGTTTGGCAAGCCCTTTGGTCTCAAGTGAGAGAATCCAGTCAACCAGCGAGGCCGCATCCTCTTTGCGTACATTGACATTTGGCGGCATGAATCGCATGTTGACGTTATGCCACATCCTGGTCCCACCCTGGGTGCCTTTCAATACAGAGTCCACCAATTCACTCTTTGCATTGGCATTTGCCTGGTAACGTCCGGCAATTTCGCGAAAGGATGGCGCCAGGGGAACCACTCTGGACTCCGATACAGGCTCCACACGATGACAGATATTGCAGCCGCTGAGACTCGATAGCCTGAGCATGTTGTCGTGCTTCTGCAGACGCGCTACGGTCTTCTGGTCCACATCCAAATCGATGATCCAGCGCACCAGGGCTGCAGCCTCCTCACGGGATACATTCACATTCGGCGGCATAAAACGCATCGCCACCTTGCCTTCCCACTTCTGATCCCGATAGGCGGTACCGTGGATGACCCGATCGAGCAGCTGATCGAAAGCCTGTTGATTGTCACGATAACGTACCGCTACCTCCTGGTATGAAGGCGCCAGAGGCTTTCCCCCACGGTTGTCTGCTGCCACCTGATGGCAGATAAAACACCCCCTGGTATTGGCCAGATCAAGCATCTGCTCATCTTTGGCCTGTAGTGTGGTCGGCGCGACGAGAGCAACGACAATGCCGCTCAGGTACGTCAAAAACCTTCTCATGGTTGGTCTCTCCTGCTCGCAATATTACGGTTGGATGGATCTCTCTTTAAGCCTGTCACGACTCAGAAATCTGAGCATGATCAGATCGAAGCCAGGAAAAATCCGGCATTCAATCTGAACTCAATTTGCAACATTCATGCCTGCCCGATCAGACACGACTCTGGCAGATTGCCGGGGTTCGTTCGGTTTATCCTGAACCTGACTGTTCAGATTCGATGCGGATGTACCACAAGTGATACAAGCCCCTATCCAATTTTATCTCTGCACCGCTGCCCTGGAGCGATACAACAGGCATGCGCCTTGCAGGCCTAATAGGCCCAGCTGACTGCATGCCCGAAACCGGAGCCTGACAATGAGCGTAATGCAGTAGGCTAGTATCTAATGAGAACAATGATATAGAGAGCACCAAAGCATTCATGACCGCACCGATACCCGCCTATAGCCTACTTTTGAGGTGGCTGCTGCTGGCCGGCCTGATCCTGTTTGGCGGTTGGGTTTCATGGGACCAGGGGATTTTGCAGAACATCCTGCTCTCCGATCCGACCAGAATCACCTTGATCATCGCCGTAACCTTTATCGCTGCCAGCGGACACTGTGCTTTTCGCAGCCTCTACCTCTCAACGGAACAAGAGGCATTGCAACAGATCATTCAGGTGCTGGGGCTTAGTGACAAGCCACTCAACAAGGGATCAAACCTGCTGGATGGCTCCCTAACAGGTGAGTTCCTGCGTGGATTGCTGCAAAAAACCACCGAGCCGGAGGCAAACCGCGACGCCCAACTGCTCGCCCAGGTGATGGCGGAGCAGGCACGGGGTCAGCATGAAGCTGGATGGTTTGTCAGCGGACTGCTAATCAAACTGGGCCTCCTTGGCACGGTGATCGGCTTCGTTCTGATGCTGGCGCCCGTCGCTGAGCTCGAGTCATTTGACCTGGCTGACATTCAAGGACTTTTGCAACGAATGACCGGGGGTATGGGCGTCGCCCTGAATACGACCCTGCTCGGTCTGGTCTGCAGCATGCTGCTTGGACTGCAATATCTGATGCTGGACCGGGCCGCCGACCGCCTGGTGGCGGCGGCGGTCCATCTGGCTGAGACACGACTCACCGTAAAGTCGAGCGTTGAATAGCCCATGGCCATGTTCCGCAACAACCGCGACTTCGATGCCGACCCCTTCACCGACCTGCTGTTCAATGCATTACTTGCCTTCACCTTCCTGTTTCTGGTGGCGCTGATGTTTCTCAACCCGCCAGCCAAAACCGGCACCATCAACCCGAAGGCGGATTTCATCATCACCGTTAGCTGGCCCGACAACAATCCGGATGATATCGACACCTGGGTAGAGGGACCGGCCGGTCAACTGGTCTGGTTCAAGCAGCCGCAGGCGGGACTGCTGCACCTCGACCGGGATGACAGAGGCCTGGCCAATGACAGTCTGGTGGTGGATGGCAAAGCGGTGGTCAATCCACTTAATCAGGAAGTGGTCACCCTGCGCGGCCGTCCACCCGGGGAGTATGTGGTCAATGTGCACTATTACAACAGCAAGACCCGGCAACCGGTGCCGGTGACCGTCTCTCTGGCAGAGGTCAATCCGGTACTGAAGATCCTGCACTACGCCAATCTACAGCTACAACGACTGGGAGAGGAGCAGACCGCGGTGCGCTTCTCAATCGCGCCGGATGGCCAGGTTTTCGATATTAACACCCTACCCAAATCGATCGTGGAGGTTGGCAAACTTTGATGGAATCCACACTGCTGCTGGTACTGGCCTATGTGGCCCTGACCGCCCTGATCACCCTCTGTCTGTTCCGCTCGCCATTCCACTGGAGCCTGAAACTGTTACTGGTGGTGGCGACCTCCGCGCTCTACTTTGTCAGCTATCAGGGTTGGCGTGAAGTCCAGGGGTGGCCGGTCAGCAGTTCGTTGCCGACTCGTTTTCAGCTGCATGCAGCAATCATCAATGAGCCAAATAAAACCTCTGGTTCGCCAGGTACCATCCATGTCTGGATCACCGACCTGAGCACAGCCGAACCCGCTGAAAAACCCCGTGCCTATCGACTGGACTATCAAAAAAGTCTGCATACCAATCTGCAGGAGGCATTGAGAAATCTGCGCAACGGTGTGATCCAACTGGGCCGCATCAAAGAGAGCGGTGTGAGCGGTATGCCACGGGACTTTACCCGCATGGGAGAGAAACGCCAGCAGCTCGAAATCTATAGCCTGCCTGATCCAGCCTTGCCGGAAAAATAAGATGCATCGGATCGGCCTACTGCTCGCTCTGCTCGGTTCCCTGGTCACAGGCTGCAGTGAACGACATCCCACCCGTCAGGGATCCTACTTTCCACTCACCCCGGATATGAGATGGACCTACCGGGTCACCACCGAGGTCGCCGGACGTGTGGAGAGGCGGGAATTTGTGGAGTACAACAGCGAACCGGAAACGCTGAAGGGCCTGCCTCACAGCGTTCGCATCACCAGTGAGGGCACCCGCTACTATCTACGCAACGTGGATGAGGGGGTCTACCGCAATGGCAAGCGCACTGTCGTGGAGACGGAGGTGAGAATGGATAACGACCCGCACTGGGTGTTGAAACGCCCGTACCAAACCGGCACCAGCTGGAGCAACCTGACCTATCCCTACGTGCTGCGGCGAATCAGTCCCTATGAACAGACCCTGACCCGTGGCAGCGCCCTGAAGATGGCCTACCAGATCAGCCAACTGGATGCGCAGGTCGATGTACCGGCCGGCCATTTTGAGCAATGTCTGCTGGTTGAAGGAGAGGCGCAGTTAACACTCTACGCGGATGGACGTGAGGGTTATCAGGATATCGAGATCAATACCCGTGAGTGGTATGCACCCGGTGTCGGCCTGGTGAAGCTGGTTCGCGAGGAACCCATGTCGGGTTCGGTGTTCAGTGGAGGCAAGGTGGTCTTCGAGCTGATTGGGGTTGAACATTGAATTGCGGACAACGCCCTAGCCGTATGATCGCAATAGACTTTGACACCTCAACCAGAGATACAAATATAGAGAGATCGGATTCCTGTTAACAAGCCCTGTTTAAGCTTAAGATCCAGGAGAGCCAAGCCGTAACGGCTCCTCTTCAGAGATCACATGGCCCACGAACTTACTCATGTCGTCAAGGATCTTGCCACCACGCCGAAAGCCCAGGCCGCAGGCCTCCCAGACATAGAAGACACCAGCCTGATAGTTTTGTCCAACACTGTCCTTGGGGAAGTCAACCCACTCCTGGTAGATGTTTTTGTGGAAATCGTAGGGACCATCGCTCTGTTCAATCAGCTGCCCGCCGGCATCCAGGATGCGCATATTGGCGCCCTCACGTCCAAACAACTTCTTTTCAACCTGAGCCACGCCAGGCAGAGGCTCGAATGCGGTGGGCAGCAGGTAGGGTGAGTTGGGGAACAGATCATAAAGGATCTTCATCATCCCCTTACTCTGAAACAACAGTGTGTATGGCGGATTGATGATGCGGGTTTGCCCCTGCTTTGCACTCTGCTCCAGCATCCGGGTTAGCTCAAGCTCCTGCTCGGCGATATCTTCCCAGGGAAACAGCTTGAACCAAAAGTCGGCCAGCTGACCATCTTTATTGAACACACCTTCATCATGACTAAAGCCCGCTTCGTTCAGGTAGCAAAAGTCGGTAAAAAAGCCGGCCTCGTGAGCCGCCTGCTGCAGATAGCGGGTTGTACGCTCATCCTCCGGCAGGTCGCTGATACTGGAAAAGAGCAGCTTCTCCCCATTGTAGCGGCTGGCAAAATCGAAATCGGCATCGTCACCACTGATCAGACGCCGGAAATTCTCTTTCAACATCTCGTGCAAGTTGTTGAACTGGCGAGCCTCGTTCATACCGTTCGCCTTCAGAATTGCCCACTGAATAATGGCTGTTTCGAACAGGCTGGTTGGGGTGTCAGCATTGAATTCGATTAATTTGATGGGGTGACCATCAAGTCCCCCGACCAGATCGAAACGGCCATAGAGATGCCAATCATCTCGATCCCAGCTGTTCTCAATCAGCCCGACCAGATTGGCGGGTATGCCCAGCTCATAGTAGAGTTGATTATCTATGACATGCTGGGCTCCTTCTACATACATGTCATAGAGAGTGTTGGCAGCCTGATAGTAGGCCTCCGCTTCTGCCTCACTCAGTTGAACCAGATCGCTGACGATATAGTCACTGCCATCCGCATCGGTATGCCAACTCATACCGATCTCTTCCATAACTCCCTTGCTGAGGGGCTCTACCTTCAGAGTGTCGACCATCAATCAGCCGCCAAAGGAGTTGAAGCGGCTGCTGGAACTGCTGCCGCCCGATTTGTTACCACCAAAAAAGCCACTCTTGGGCTGACTTTTGGCCGTCTTGTTATAAGGCTGAGAGATCGTGCTGGTAGGGCGGCCACCGCCATACTGTTGTTGAGTGCGCTGAAAATTACTGTTGCCGGCCAGTCGGTTGGCCAGCATGCCGCCGATCAGTGAGCCTGCAGCGGCGGCCAATAGGGTTTCACCCAGCGACAATCCTCCAGAGTGCATTGAGGGATCCTGTGTCAGGCGTGAGGAGCCCGCTTCAACCTTCGCGGCCTCCTGTTCGGCAATCTGTTTAAGTTCATCTTCGCTAAGAAAACGCTCATTTCCTTCCTGATCACGAAGAATCGCGCGAGTTGGGCCACTGGTCGGATGTTTCTCTACCAAGGTGTAGCTGTCCGGGTTTACAGCAACCTGCTCAATCACCATGAAGACATTCTGCCCCTGTTCGACCCCGGATTGGTTACCGAAGCCGCTGCCTTGCGGCGGATTACCCTGGTCGCTACAGCCATTCAGACTGGCGATAGTGCTCAATCCAATCGTTCCGGCGATGGAGTAAGAGAGTACTTTCCTGATGTGTCTCATGGATCACCCTGTATCTTCAAGTCGTAAAGTGGGGATCGTATTGTATCCAGTTGTTGTGAATTGACAAACCTTAGTGAGAGTAGCTGTATAGAGAGGATGAGTTGTTACTGTTTCACGTACGACAAAGCTACCGATAAAGCGTCTATCCTGACATGCTCAATCCGTAACACAGTCAATTATTACTAACGTTGAAGACCCCAGTTTGATAAAGAGCTCGGGTCAGAATTATTGTCAGAATGTCAAATAAACAGTGATATTAACTCCCCTCTCCCCTTGCGGGAGAGGGGCCGGGGGAGAGGGGGAGAATCAGCACCTTAGCCTTAATAAGAAACTTCTGCGAGAAAATGAAGAATCAATGAGTTTTTATCTTTTACCTGAACCCACGGATTCGTGGTTTTAGCCAGGTGAAACGCTTCGCGTACAGCCTCTCCCATCAAGGGAGAGGGGCTTTCAGTCCTGCTGCTGTTTGTAATAGGTTTTGAAACCGATGCTCTGCTGATGACCTCCGGAGACATAATCTGCCAGTGAGCGGAATCTGCGCGGATCGACGATCAGCCCGGAATAGCGGTAGGCCTCCTCACCCTGGTTGTCCAGGAACAGCATGGTCGGAGTGCGCACCACACCCAGGCGTTGTGCCACTTCCCTGGCACTGGTGCTGGTGCCGTCGAAGTCGGTTAACGGCTGATCGCTTTCCATATCCAGGGCGAGTGCGACAAAATTTCGCCGATAGTGGGTGATCAACCCGGGATCGGCAAGCACCCCAGCGCGCATCCGCCGACAGAAGGGGCAGTGGTGCGTCTCGAAAAACAGCAGCACACCCTGCTTATCCGCCTCGTCACTTCGGTTCAGCGCTGCTTTGAGGTCAGTGGCCGGACAGTCGAACAGGGTATCCTTCTCCCCCGCTGTCATCCCCGGCAGAGGCTGTGGCTCACCGGCAACCAGTGGTAGCCCCGCTGCGGCCCAACCGTCACTCCCCTCCGGATACCAGTAGAGATTCCGATATCCCAGCTCGGATGCGCGCTTGACTACATTCCAGGACATCCAGCAATCGGTAATGCAATAAAAAACCACTGCTCGATTCAGGTCACCACCGGTGAGACGCTGCAGCGTACGCTCCAGCCAGGCCAGCATACAGGGCTCCAGATAGCCATACCCCACATTCGGCAGCCAGGTGCTGCCAGGCAGGTTTTGGCGTGGGGAGGCGGGCAACCAAGAGAGGCCGAACTCGGCGCTCTCCGGCCGTAAAGTGATTGCCAGGACATCCACCAGCAACGGATTGCTCCGTTTGATCAGTTCCAACAGGATCTCGGTATCGATGCGTTCGCCCGCAGGCGGTTGATCTGGCAGCGGCCTGCGATAGTTTGCGATTCGATACCCCGGTTCGGAGAAGAGCTCAGACTGATTCCCGGCGAAACTCTGGAGTGGCAGCAACAGAGAAACCAGTATCAGGAGGCAGAACAGCCATGACACCCCCCTCACTGTTGCTGCTCTACCTTACCCTCAGCCAGGGCGGCTGCCTCAAGAGCAGGATAGAGATGGCTCAGTGAACGGGTGTACTCTTCACTGAAGACCGCCAGCTCCCGCAGATGTTGAGGGGCTTCGGGTTGCAGTAATTCCGCCATCGCGGCACCGGAACCGGCTTGTTCTGTCAGGTAGGTCTGCAACCAATTCAGATAAGCTGAGGTTTGGGATATGGCCACTTCACTGGTAACCGGCGGGCCATGCCCGGGAACCAATACCTTGAAATCGAGTTTTTGCAGTTGCTGAAGTGCCGCTTGCCACTCATCCAAGCGGGCATGAGGGGTGGTCGGGGTACGGCCGTAGAACACCAGATCACCGGCAAACAGCACACCGCTGGTCTGATCCAGTATCACCAGATCGGCCCCGGTATGACCCTTCAGAGCAATCAACTGCAGACGGTGACCGCCGATCTCCTCCAGACCCGGTTCGACCTGCAGATTAGGCGCCACCACCCGGGTGCCTTTCATCCAGCTGCCGACCAGGCGATAGAGATTGTCATTGAATGTCTCACCCAGCAATCGAATCCCACCCTGGGTCTTTTTCAGGGCGCCAATCGGCAGATCCTCAAAGGCTTGATTACCGAGAAAATGGTCCGGGTGCATATGGGTGATAAAGAGTTTTACCACAGGTTTATCGGTTACCCGGGCGATCGCCGCTTTCAACTGTTCGCCGTAGAGTCTGGAGGGTCCACTGTCAATCACCACCACACCCGCTTCGGTAACGATAAAACCGGTATTGACGATGTTACCCCCATTGGAAAAACTGAAGTGTTCGTCATGGCCAATCAACACATAGGTGTCTTCAGCGACCTGCTGCGGCTTCAACTGATAATCCCGCTCCACAGCCTGGCACACGCCAACCAGCAGCAGTACTGAAATGAAGATCAAACATCTCACAGACGGTTACTCCCGGTCTGACTGCTTTCACTAATCTGAGCCTCGACCGGATTACCGTTATTGTCGCGTCCGGCCATCGTGAGTTGTTTGACTTTCGGCAGATCAAGCGTCAACACCGGGTTCTCTGCAATCGGCTCAAACAGGGCGAGACGACTGATCAGATCTCCCCCGCTCGCCCGGATCTCCAGTTGTTCCAGATAGAAGGCGGGAATTCCGGCAACCAACCCAGTATCCATTGGATGTACGATACTGGCACGCAGCCGGCTGTGATTCTCTCTCGACCAGAGTCGGGCTGTCACTTCCCCCAGCCGGTCAGCCCAGTCCGAGGAGCCGCTGCCCATACTGGGCGCTGTACACCCACCACCGGCCGCATCCACCAGAACACCGCCCAGATGCCAGACTCCGTCCGCTGTCAGTGCAGCCGCCCTGACCGGGGTGGCCTGCTGCACCTTGATCCGCAGACCGATGCGGGGCGCTGCTTTTAACGGCTGCATATCCAGCACCTTCGGAATCGGATTGAGTTCGGCAAATACCAGCAGACGTTCGACCTCACCCAGGGCCGTGGCATCGATCCACAGCGGCAGGTTAAGCGAGTCCTCAGCAACAGCGGGAGCAGACACCCTCACCCGCTCATCGAATACCACCGGCGCCCCATCCAGCAGGCGCTGATGCATCTCATGCCACATGACGGAGTTGAGGGGATCGGCAGGCGATTCGGCTGCAAACAGATCAAGCGGTCGTGCTAACAGCAGGAACAGCAGACAATAGATCCGATATCTCATAACAGAGACCTATGGTATTGGCTCGAGCAGTATGCGGCGCGGCCAGAGGGTATCGGAAGCGGGATGAATCTCCATCGGATCTATGGGCCGCAGACCCCCATCCTCAGGAGGCGCCTGCAGGACATTGAGATCGGTTTCATGCAGCTCACCAACCAGTTCCCTGCCGGACTTTTTCAATACATAGTAGAGGCCATTCCAGGCATTGATACCGTACTCGCCCGGTACTTTGTGCAGGAACAGCAGATCATATTCCAGGTCGGTCAGATCCGACTCGGTGATACGCCGCTTTATCTCGTAGGGATAGGGCAAGCGGCAGATCATGCGTTGAGGATGGGGCAGACACTTAAACGGACGCATCGAGAGAAAGTGGTTCTCAAATGGCGCTTCAAGCCAATCGATCCAATAACGGTAGCCCTGCTCTGCCTGACGAATCTCAACCTGAGCCAGATGTTGACGCTCACCGGCCTGGTTTTCCATAGAGAGGCGATAATCTCCCGCCAGATCCGCCGCAACGGATCCGGTTGTCAGGCAGAGTGAAGCACTAAGGGCGACGTAGACAGAGTTTCGCATCATCACTGTAGGCAATCACACCTGAGTTTTCAGGTTTGAGTCTCACGATACGGCTTGGCAGCTGATAGCTGGAGCCATGCTTTTCGAAGATCTTTTGCAGCTCTCCTGTCTCCCGAACCTCAATCATCGCCTGGTCTAGGGCATTCGCCAGTTGCTGATTACCCTGCCGCACGGCAGCGCCCAGATCCCAGCCGCTGCTGCGCATACCCGGCATCTGAATCGGACCTACTGCGTAGCCATTTCTGCCCGCTCCCAGGGCGAATTCAATTTCACTGCGGGGTCCGGCGACACCACTCAATTCACCGGCCTTCAGATCAGCCACCGCCTCGCTCATATTACGATAGTGCACCACCTGATCACGGATTCGGCCACTATAGGCGGTCAGCAGGTAGAAATCGGCCAGGGTGTCCAGCTCAACACCAATCTTTTCACGGGTGAAGATCTCCAGAGGCGAACCACGTCCCGCTTTATCCGCCACCACGGCGAACACAATCTGCTCCCGATAGTAGGGTGCGATGAAACTGACCCGGTCATTCTCTTCGGCAAAAGCTTCATCGAATGGAGTATGCAGCATCACATCCGCAACACCACCACCCAGGTAGTGTCCCTTCCAGACGTTGTTGCGCAGATCATCCTCCATGTTTTCATCAGCGCCAACCGCACGAATCGCCGCGACAACGCCCAACCGTTTGGCCAATGCGTGAGCGATATCCACATCGATGCCGACAATACGTCCCCGTTCTCCGCGATAGGAAAAAGGCGGGAAATCGGCATACACCGCCACCTCCAATACACCACGCTCCTGGATACGCTGCAGGGCCGTTTGCTCTTCATCGGCCTGTAGTGCTGAGGCCATGAACACGGATGCCAGCATGGACATCAGCACAGCTTTCAACAGTTTCTGCATCATCACCCTCCAAATAAATCGTTTTATTATTGATCTGGTTCCAGGGTTACCAGCCAAGCCCTGATCGACCACATGGCCTCTTGGGAGAGAATGCCTTCAAAAGGCGGCATATAGGTGATGCCATTACGGATAGCACCATTGCGTATCCGCATGATGTACCAGGCATCGCCCTCTTCATCCGGTGGCAGGTTGCGCAGATCGGGCGCGATACCGCCGGATACGGCACCCAGCCCATGACAACGTGCACAGTTTTGATTATAGGCAGATGAACCAATCTCGATAGCCTTGTCATCTCCGGGGTATGGATTCAGTTCCAGCCACTCCTCACCCAGTTGGCGCAGTGCGGAGGTGTCAACTGGTTGTGGTGCGACATCGCCATGGCCAAAGGCCGTGGTAACTGTAGCGGCCCAGAGGACCGTCGCGAGTGCGGCGAGTTTGAGTGATGGGAGGCGCATGAAAAAAAACTCCGTCAATTAATGGACTAAACAGTGGGTGACATCACACCCTGGTTTGAACGACATCCAATCGTGACTGCCGATCGGAAAGTGATTGGACGACGGACAGTACCTGGCTGCCCGCCGTCCAGGGTATGGGCATCAGGCGTCAGAGAGCTTGAAAACCCAAAGCGAACCACCCTGGTTCAGGTACTTGACCTTGCTGGCCACATCCCCGCCCCAAAGCGGTACTGCACCACCCCAGCCTGATGGGACAGCGATGAACTGTTCGCCATCCTGCTCCCAGGTGATGGGACAGCCGACAACGCCGGAACCGGTCTGGAATTTCCACAGCTCCTTACCGTTTTCAGCATCAAAGGCTTTGAGGTAACCCTCAGGTGTACCGGTAAAGACCAGTCCACCACCGGTGGTCATCACACCACCCCACAAAGGAGCATTGTTTTTGTACTCCCACTTGATATCACCGGTTTTCGGATCAACTGCCCGCAGTGCACCGATGTAGTCGTCGTAGAGCGGTTTGATGGTAAATCCGGCACCCAGATAGGCTGCACCCTTCTTGTAGGTCACAGGCTCATTCCAAATGTCCATGCCCCATTCGTTGGCTGGCACATAGAACAGCTCGGTGTCTGGACTGTAGGCCATCGGCATCCAGTTTTTGGCGCCGAGGAATGAAGGTGCGATAAAGATCGTCTCGCCCTTTTTACCGTCGGCACTCTTGGTGGGATCACCGGGGCGCAGTCCGGTCTCGATCGGGCGTCCGGTCTTCTTGTCGATACCCTTGGCAAAATCGACCCGGGTAACGAAGGGGAATGCATTCTCAACTTTGCCGTTGGTACGGTCTAACACATAGAAGAAACCGTTACGGTCCGCATGACCTGCCAGTTTTTTACCACCGGAATTGAATGAGACAAGCTCATTTACACCGTCATAATCCCAGCCGTCGTTGGGGGTATATTGATAGTGCCAGGAGATCTTGCCGGTATCCGGATCAATCGCCAGGGTGGAGGTGGAGTAGAGATTGTCTCCAGGACGCATATGGGCATTCCATGGCGCTGGATTACCGGTACCGTAGAAGATCAGATCGGTTTCATGGTCATAGGTACCCCCCTGCCAGGTGGCAGCACCACCGGTCTTCCACAGATCACCAGGCCAGGTCGCGTTGGTCTTGCCAGTGATACCGTTCTCCATCTTCTTGCCATCTTTCCAGATGTAGCCCATATGGCCTTCAACAGAGGGACGGATCCAGCGCAGTTTACCGGTCTGGGCATCCCGCGCCTCAACCCGGCCGATAACGCCGAACTCACCACCGGAGACACCGGTAATGACCATATCCTTGACAATCAAAGGCGCAGCGGTGAATGAGTAGCCAGCCTTGTAATCATCAATCTTGGAACGCCATTTCACCTTACCGGTAGCCTGATCGAGCGCCACCAGACGGGCATCCAGGGTGCCGAAGATGACCAGGTCGCCATGCAGGGCCGCACCCCGGTTGATCACATCACAGCAAGGTAAAATACCATCCGGCAAGCGGTGATCGTACTGCCACAGCTCTTCACCGGTTGTCGCATCCACCGCATAGAGTCGTGAATAGGAGCCGGTTACAAAGATCCGGCCATTATGCACAACCGGTTGAGCCTCCTGACCGCGCTGTTTTTCACCACCAAAGGAGAAACTCCAAGCCGGCACCAACTTTTTCACATTACCTTTGTTGATCTTTTTTAGCGGGCTGTAGCGTTGGCCCTGTTGGCCCATTCCCCAACTCACCACATCACCGGTGGTCGAGGCATCAGCGTCAATATCAGCCTGGGTAACCCCAGCCTGGGCAAGACTGGTCAGACTGAGCCCTGCAGTCACTACAGCGGTCGCCATAGCTGCACTCAGAGCCTTGAATTTCAGCGGGAATTTCATATTTGTTTCTCCTCCCCGATAGTGGTTGATCGTCGATGGATGGTCAGCAGGACAGATCACACTGACGCAGCCATACTCTCCTTCAAACATCTATAGCAAGACCCAGGCCATAACAAAAAAAGATATATCTCTATGATTTTAAAAAGGATTTACAGCAGCAAAAACAAATGATGGAAAAATCTGAAAAAGGCGGGGTATCAGATCACAACAAACTGTGTATCAGTTTCGTTACAACAGGTGACAGTAGCAGGATTGCTCTTTTTGGCGCAGCCTCATGGGCTCTCTGAATTGACCTTACGAGCGCCCAACTGAAGGAATTCAGTCCCTTCAGGGGTAACTGTCGTTTGCGCTGAATAGCGGTTTCAATTGGTATGAAGCATCAGACTCGCATATGCTTTTCTGTCTCTGAATCACCTCAGGCATTGCGCCAGTTGGCACAGTTTGTTACCAAATCCGTTTCCGGTTTTGGCATCCGTCATCAACGGCCCGGTAAAGTAAGGCCTTAATAATCCTGATAATTCCACAACTCACAAGTGATTAAGTATCAGAAATTATAAGTTTGCTGTAAGCAAACAAGTTGTCTAGACTTATTCGAATATTACATGGCATATCACACCCATCCCATCGAGTGATAGCGAAGCTTGCAGCGTCATGAGCTGAATCACTGTGACAATAAAGGTGTCACGCATCGCTGCAACGTATTCGTCAGCTGATCAGAGTCTTCAGTCGTACAGCGGGAGTTGTAATAGTGATAAGGAGCAGTGGTGGCTGTCCTTATTTAACCCCTTTGGAGATTGTTTTCCGGGAGCGAACAGTAGTATGCTCCGCGGTTGCTCGGTCCGTGAAACGGTCCGATCCGCTTATCGATGCAGGATACAATTGAGTATCAACGGTTTTGCAGTATAAAACTTCGCCATGGAGTCGGCACACGATAATGCCACTGCAAAACTGTTCTACAGATTTGCAACTTAACTATAAATAAACCCTTGAAGTTTAAGGTTAGGTTGGAGGATGTAGTAGATGGCTCACAGACACCTACAGCGTCAACATGCACAAAATATTTTCGCCGTACTCGCCGATAAAAAACCCACCGCGAGTTCAGAGATAGCCAGCCAGATTCTCACCTCCTGGCGTCGCTGTGCAGATACCGTTGAACTCGATCCGATGCATATCCACTGTCCTGCCGTGGTCGACGCCACTGCCTTGAGAGAGTTATGCCAACGCTTTGAAGGTTTTCTGCTGCTCGCTGAACCGGAGATGCTGAACCTCTACAGCTCATTGAAAGGTTCCGGTTACGCTCTCATCCTCACCAACAATGACGGTGTTATTCTCAACCACCTGACAGGGGACCATCTGGAACAGGATTTCAGGGAGGCCGGACTCTGGCAGGGCGCCAACTGGGGAGAATCCCATGCAGGCACCAACGGCATTGGTACCTGTATCGCGGAAGGCCGGCCACTGACCGTGCATAAAGACGAACACTTTCTTTCGCAAAATATCGACCTCACCTGTTCAGCTGCACCGATCCACGATCCCCACGGCAATCTACTGGCGGTACTGGATGCCTCCTGCTGCAGCAATGAAGACAGTATGTCAGCCCAGGTTCTGGCTCGTGCATTGGTGGCAAACTCGGCAACGATTATCGAAAATCAGTATTTTCTGCATGAGATGAGAAACCTGCGGATCCTGCGTTTCCATCAACAGGCCAATCATCTGGGGCTGGCTTCAGAGGGACTGCTGGCCATCGATGAACAAAACCGGGTACGTGCAATCAATCAGAGTGCTTTGAAAATCCTGCGCCTCAATGATCGCCACAACATGCTCAACCAGGAGATCGATCTGATTCTCGGCAAAGAGCTGAAAAGCATGTTGCTGCATGCTGATGCCGGTGATAACCAGGTCTGCAGCTTCAGGGATCAGCGCAATGGCAATCAACTTTATGGACATCTACTCAAGTTCAAAGAGAAAACCAGACGCCGCAACAGGGATCTCTCCATACCTCCGGCAGAACGTAACCCGGATGAGTGTCGTGGTGAACTCTGCAAATTATCAGTACTTGCAGGTGAAGACCCGCGCATGAAAGAGGCGGCACGACGGGCCGAGCGGGTGATGAACAAACGCATCCCGATTCTGCTGCATGGGGAGACCGGTACCGGCAAGGAGCTCTTCACGCAGGCAATTCATCTGGCCAGTGAACGGCGAGAGAAACCTTTTATTGCGTTGAATTGTGCGTCAATTCCAGAGACGCTGATCGAGAGCGAGCTGTTCGGTTATCGCCAGGGGGCCTTTACCGGAGCCCGTAGAGATGGTCGCCGGGGTAAATTCATCGAGTCCGACGGAGGTACCCTGTTTCTGGATGAGATCGGTGACATGCCGCTGGCCATGCAATCCCGACTGCTTCGTGTACTGGAAACCCAGGAGGTTGTGCCACTGGGTGGCGATCTTCCGGTAAAGGTGGACCTGCACGTGGTGACAGCCACTCATCGTGATCTGCGCACCCTGGTTTACAATGGTGAGTTCAGGGAGGACCTCTACTATCGCCTGAATGGCATCACCCTTAACCTTCCCCCGTTGCGTGAACGGGAGGACCTGAGCAAGATCATTCTCAAGGTTCTGGCGGCAGAGAACGACACCGGTAGTGAACTGAGAATCTCAAAGGAATCGATGGATGCTTTGTTGAGTTACCAATGGCCGGGTAATCTACGGCAACTGCGTTTTGTCATCCGTACTGCCATTGCTTTGTGTGACGGCGTCGAGTTACAGCGTGATGATTTCAACCTCGACTATGTGACATCCCCGCCCGCTGAAAAAGAGGAAGTTGCACCACTGGAACTCTCCCTCAAAGAGAGCGTTGATGAACAAACCGAAGATGAGTCAGAGGACAATCCGCTGCAGTCAGCCGAACAGCAGGTGATCGTTGCCTCCCTTGGAGAACATAACTGGAATATCTCAAAGACGGCGGAAGCCCTGGGTATGAGCCGTAATACCCTCTACAGAAAACTGAGAAAACACGGTATCAATCAGACCCGGTGATCACAAAACTCAACTTTTCAGGGGACGCAAAATAGGTCCCCTGAAAGATGGATCAAAGTCAGTCTACTTGTTACGAACAAGCTCAACCCGACGATTCTCTGCTTTACCTTCAGCCGTCTCATTGGAAGCGATCGGCTGCTCTTCACCGTATCCCATGGCACTCAGGTTATCGGCGATCACCCCTTTCTCTGTCAGGTAGCTCATAACCATCTCGGCACGGCGTTGTGACAGATCCTTGTTATAGGCTTCATCCGCATCGCTGTCTGTGTGACCGGCGATTTCAACCGCCACGGTGGGATTGGCAATCAGGGTATTGGCCACTCGATCGAGAATCTCGGTAGAGGTGTCGGTCAACTGGTCGGAGTCGGTCTTGAAGTTAACCCCACGAAGGACAATGGATACACTCTGCTCACAACCCAAGCCGTCAACCTCCGCACCGGTTGTGGTATCCGGACAGATATCTGCAATATCCAGCACCCCATCACCATCGCTGTCGGTGGCCACAATCGAACCCTCATCAACTGTCGGCTGTTCCTCATTTTCAATTGCAGCCGCCACTGAGTCTTCTGCGGTAGCGGGCTGTTCCGCTTCAACTGCAGCGGCAGCCGGTAGATTAAGTTCAGACGGTGCCGCTACCGGTGCCCAGCCATGAAGCCCATTGCCATAACCGTGATACCCCCGACCGTCACCATAGGCGGAGCCTGAGCCACGCAGTTTGAAGTTGAAACTCATATCCATATCACCGAACAGATCACCCATACCATCAAACGGCCCCCAATCAGACCCACCCCAGCCATGGCGAGGATAGGGACGGCCGTAAAAAGGCGCGGGAGCCCGATAGACCGGTAGACCATTCGCAGGGGAGACAGCTACCGGGTATTGCGCTCTATCGGGATAGTGGTTGGCGGTTGGCAGCTGAGGCATCGGCGCCATCCGGGCCCGCCGCTCTTTTACCCACTCCGGCAGTTCAGGACGCTCAAAACCCATCGAGGGGGGTAACGACTTCGGGGCCTGATCGATCATCGGCCTGGTGGGGAACTGTGGTGGCTGAAATGCCGGCATTTGCGGCATGGCGGAGTGCTGGGCACGACGCTGAGCGACCCACTCCGGCACCTTGAAATCCTGCATTTCCAGGGGTGCGACGGGTCTCTGACGACGACTTTCAGCGACCCACTCCGGTACTTGAGGCAGATTGAACCCAGGCATTTGTGGTGCCATCGGTAAGCGGTTACGGCGTTCGGCCACCCATTCGCGTTGCTCGGCAGATTGATAAGGCTGCATGGGTACCATTTGACGCGCCATCATGGCCTGACGCTGTGCTGCAAACTGCTCACGCATTCTCTCCATTTCAGTACGGCGCTGTTTCACCCAATCCGGGACCTGAACAGCTTCATAAGCGGTCATCGGTGGACATTCTGAAGCCGTTTTATCGTCAGCCAGAAGGGTTGCCGGGGCGACTGGGATCATCAGGCCAAGCATCATGGTCACAATTGGGCGGGTGCGGAACATCAGATTCTCTCCTGTCAGAGGACTGGCCACAGAACAGGCGGTGGCAGGCCAATTTTGTTAGCGCATTAAAAATTTCGAATATTCTATATTATTTCTCTGCAAAAATTCATCTCACAGACTCTGGGCACAAATTTTCACATTGAAGCCTATTCGCCTGAGGGAAAATCTGCTTGGAAACTGGTTGAGCTTTATCTGATTTATCCCATTAGATCAGATCATTGGAAGTGATAGCTCGATTGGAGATGAGTATTTTTCCTACAGCGCAGGAGTGCTGCCACAGCAGCGTTTGATACTGTGAAACCTGAATTGATTAGAGCTCAGTGGTCACGGCAGCGGCCGCATTCGTGGCCTTCTCTCTTGCCTGTTCGATATCCTCACCGCGCGCCAACGCCACACCCATACGGCGCTTGCCGCTGACCCCCGGCTTACCGAAGAGCCTGAGTTGAGTATCCGCCTCTGCGATGGCTGCTTCGAGATTACCGAAACGGACGTTATTTGATTCCCCCACAACCAGCACCACCGCGGATGCCGAGGGACCATGTTGTCTGATGTTCGGAATCGGCAAGCCTAAAATCGCCCGGCTGTGCAGGGCAAACTGGGACAGATCCTGAGAGATCATGGTCACCATACCCGTGTCATGGGGCCTGGGAGAGACCTCACTAAAATAGACATGATCGCCTTTGATAAACAGCTCCACACCGAAAATCCCCCGTCCACCAAGCGCTGAGGTCACCTTTTCGGCAATCTCCCTGGCTCTGCTCAAGGCGGCATCGCTCATCGGTTGAGGTTGCCATGACTCCTGATAATCCCCATCCTCCTGACGATGTCCGATGGGTAGACAGAAACTGACCCCATCGATATGGCGTATGGTCAGCAGGGTGATCTCATAGTCAAAGTCGACAAACCCCTCGACGATAACCCGCCCTGCCCCGGTACGCCCACCCTCTTGTGCATAGGTCCAGCTGTTTTCAACATCCGCATCGCTTTGAATGGTGCTCTGACCTTTACCGGATGAGCTCATGATCGGTTTGACTACACAGGGTATGCCGATCTCGGAGACCGCATTCATGAAGTCCTGCCGGTTATCGACAAAGCGGTAGTCGGAGGTTGGAATGCCCAGCGTCTCCGCTGCCAGGCGGCGGATACCCTCACGGTTCATGGTCAGTCTGGCGGCATTGGCGGTCGGAATCACATTGAATCCTTCGGCTTCAAGTTCGACCAGGGTATCGGTGGATATGGCCTCGATCTCCGGCACGATGTAATCCGGCTTCTCCTGTTCGATCACCTCTCTCAATGCCTCACCATCGAGCATTGAGAATGTATAGGCACGATCAGCCACCTGCATTGCCGGGGCATTCTCATAACGATCACAGGCAATCACCTCGCAGCCATAGCGCTGCAGCTCGATAACCACCTCTTTACCCAACTCGCCGGAACCACAAAACAGAATCTTCGTTGCATTGGAGGTAAAGGGGGTACCGATGGTGGTCATAACCAAGTCCTATTACGAATTAAAAAGAGGATTATTAATGAGGATTGGGGGAATGGTACAGAATCGAGGGCCTGTTAACACAACTGAATCAGCCCTAAGAACTTGTGAGCCACGCGGTAAATAAGGTAACGATCAGCCACCCTATTTAGCGCCTGGCCAACTAACTATGCAGTCCAGCCTGTTGTTTCTCGGCAGTTGGTGTCATCGGTGGTGTATGCGCACTTTCCAACCACTCGATCAATGCCAGCCACTGCTGCCTGTCCTTTTTCATCGAGGCGGTCTTCAACTCGACAATCGCACAGCCGGATTCCGCTGCATGGACATAGTTTTGGGTATCCCGCAGAAAGGCCACCAGTGGGATATCCAGCAGTTCCAAGGTCTCCTGAAGCTGTTTAAAGGCGCGGGTATTCAAGCGTACCCGATTGGCCACGATACCCACCGGAATGTTGATACCCATTTGACGACAGAGGGTTGTCAGCTCCTGTATGAAATCTAGGGTAACATGGCGATCGATGGCGGAGGGCAATACCGGAACGATGACCGCCGATGCATTCCTCAGCATATTCATCATTTCCAAGCGCTTCATGGAGGCCGGTGTATCCACCACGATACGCTCTGTTTCTCCGGGAACCCGCTGGGCAAACGCCTGGGTTACAGCCCCCTGAGTCGGTTTGGCTGCAAACACACCATGAATATTTGAGAGCTCATCGGAGCGCAGCTCCAGCCAGCGATGACTGGAACCTTGAGGATCATAGTCGAACAATGCAGTCGGCGTCCCGGCCGAGGCGTAGTAACCCGCCAGATTGGTCGCGATCGTTGTCTTCCCACAGCCTCCCTTGCTGTTGAGTATCAAAAGCCTTTTCATTACACCGGACCTGTGACAGGGGTGAATTTGAGGAATGTTCCTCCTATTCTTTGCCAAATACAAGTTCTGGTTGATAAAGCCTGATATAAGCGGGCTCCCTCAACCCCTGTCAGCCACCATCCATTACCCATCAAAGAGCCTGTCCTAGGGCCTGTTAACACCAATCACACCCCTGCCCGCTGATGCCACTATCCCAATCCCTTGCCTGGCACCGCCTATCGCAACCGGGGGTTGTTAACGCAATGATTTTAGAGAATTAAACCTAAGCCAAAAGATGTTTTCACTCAGCCTGGCCCAACCATCCATCCCGCTTGGTTTTGCGGCCAGGCCGACAGACAAATGACTAGGCGACACACTCCTGGCGCTCCAGGCTCTGTTGAACCGTGCGTCCAATCTCCGCCGCATTCTGAACCACATGCACATCCAGTTCAGCCAGACGCTTCATCTTTGCCTGGGCGGTATCGTCCTCGCCGGAGATGATCGCCCCGGCATGCCCCATGGTCCGTCCAGGGGGTGCGGTTGCGCCAGCGATAAATCCGATCAGTGGTTTATCCATGTGATCCCTGGCCCAGGTGGCCGCCTCGACCTCCTGTGATCCGCCGATCTCACCGATCATCAACACCGCATCGGTTTCATCATCCTCAGCAAACTGCTTCATCAGGGTCAGAAAATCACAGCCATTCACCGGATCACCGCCGATGCTGATGCTGGTGGAGATACCCAGACCCAGTTCACTCATCTGCTCCACCGCTTCATAGTTAAGCGTACCGGAGCGAGAGACCACACCGATCCGCCCTGGGACGTAGATATGTGCCGGCATGATTCCCACCTTGCACGCTTCCGGTGTGATCACTCCGGCGGTGTTGGGTCCGATGATGATGGTGTCATGGCCAATCAGATAACGTTTCACCCGCACCATGTCCTGCACCGGCACACCATCGGTAATCACCACAATCACCTTGATGCCACCGTCTATCGCCTCCATCACCGCATCGGCGGTAAAAGCAGGGGGTACAAAAACCACACTCACATCGGCGCCGGTCTGCTCCACCGCATCTTTGACCGTATCGAAAACCGGTCTGTCGATATGGGTTTGACCACCCTTACCAGGAGTTACGCCACCAACCACCTGGGTGCCCATGCGAATCGCCTCTTGCGCATGAAAAGTGGCATGCTGTCCGGTAAAACCTTGAAAGATAACCTTCGAATCCTTGTTGACCAAAATACTCATGCCGCACCTCCCGCCAGTGCCTTGACTGACTTCTCCGCCGCGTCACTCAAACGATCGGCATGGATATACTGTAACCCCGAGTCGGCCAAAATCTTTCGCCCCTCCTCCAGATTGGTACCGGCCAGACGCACCACGATGGGTACATTGACCTCAAGATCTGAAACCGCTTTGACAATCCCCTCTGCGATCCAGTCACAGCGATTGATGCCGGCGTAGATATTCAGCATCAGCACCTTCACATTGGGATCTTCCAGAACGATCCGGAAAGCGTTGGCAATCTTCTCCGGTGAGGCGCCACCACCCACATCGAGAAAATTGGCGGGCCGTCCCCCATACAGGCTGATCGCATCCATCGTCGCCATCGCCAGTCCCGCACCATTGACGATGCAACCGACGCTGCCATCCAGGGCGATATAGTTGAGATCGTGCCCCGAGGCTTCGACCTCTTTGGGATCCTCTTCATCGAAATCACGCTGGTCTGCAATCTCCGGCTGACGAAACAGCGCATTGCCGTCGAACGACATCTTGGCATCCAGGGCGAGAAATTGACCGTCTCCGGTGGTTACCAGCGGATTGATCTCAGCCATCAGCGCATCCTTATCACGAAAGCAGCGATAGAGACGCTTCATGATACGAGCCGCCATATTGATCTGTTTACCACTGAGACCGATACCGGCTGCCACCTTGCGGCATTGAAAATCCTGCAGGCCGACGGCGGGGTCAACCACTTCATTGATCACCTTGTCGGGTGATTTGGCGGCCACCTCCTCGATATCCATTCCACCAGCCGCTGATGCGATCAGGGTGATCCGTTGATTTGCCCGGTTGATCACCAGACCAAGGTAATACTCCGCCTTGATATCCTGCATCTGTTCAACCAGTACCCGGTTGACCATCCGGCCCTGTTCACCGGTCTGCTTGGTCACCAGGTGGCTACCGATCAGTTTTTCCGCATGCTCACGTACTTCATCGAGCTGTTTCGCAAGCAGCACGCCACCCGCCTTACCCCGTCCACCGGCGTGGATCTGGGCCTTTACGACCCAACCCTCGCCACCGAGTTGTTCCGCTGCGGTCAGGGCCTTATTAGCGGAGTGAGCCATACGGCCTTCGGGTACTGGGATCTTATAGTGACGAAACAGATCCTTGGTCTGATATTCATGAATATTCACGCGGCCGCCTCCTGCTTGGAGTTGCGTTCGATCTGTTCCACCTTCGACAGCATCACTTCAGCCTGGCGAATCGAAGCGGCGTCGATCATGCGACCGTCGAGACTGACCGCACCCTGGCCGGCAGCCGCCGCCTCTTCCATCGCCTGGACGATACGACGGGCCCGATCCACCTCTTTCGCACTGGGCGTGAAGACCTGATTGGCCAACTCGATCTGCGCGGGATGGATGGCCCATTTACCCTCACCACCCAGGGCAGCAAAAGATTTGGCGACAGCCAGATAACCATCAGGATCACTGTAATCACCAAACGGTCCGTCGATCGGACGTAAGCCGTAGGCGCGGCAGGCCACGATCATGCGCGACATGGCGAAGTGCCACTGGTTACCCAGATAGACATCACGTTTGCCTTCGGCATCCGCATCAGACAACACATGGTAGTCCGGGTTGACGCCACCCATGCTAACGGTCCGTGCCTGTGTGGAAGCAGCATAATCCGCAACACCGAAGACCAGCGCTTCAAGCCGATCGGGACAGCTCTGCGCAATCGCTTCCACATTCGCCATTCCCATGGCTGTTTCGATCAGCGCGTGCAGGTTGATCTGCTTATAGCCTTTGGCTGCTTCAATCTGTTCCAACAACAGCGCAACAAATTCCAAATCGGATGGTTGCCCGACCTTGGGGACCAGCAGGGTATCCAGCTTGTCACCGGCCTGCTCAACCACATCGACGATGTCCCGATAACAGAAGTGGGAGTCCAGACCATTGATGCGAACGGAAACTGAACAGTTCGACCAGTCGTACTCATTCAGTGCCTGGATGGCATTTTTTCTGGCTTGTTCTTTGTCCGAAGGTGCAACCGCATCCTCCAGATCGATGAATACCAGGTCAGCGCCAGAGTGCGGGGCTTTTTCAAGCATCCGCATATTACTGCCTGGTACGGCCAGTTCGCTTCTATGAAGGCGATTCTTAAAGGCCATAGTGGATTCCTCCGTGTTTTTCTGCCCTGAACGCGAAACACCGGTCAATCCGGTGTTTCAGCATTCAGAATTGATCTGTTTATAATCCTGGATAGCAGCTTGCGCTATACACATCATGTCGCGTTGCATGATTGTTTTATTGCGCCGCAGCAATAGCGTTCCAGGTCTTTCTGCCTTGCTGTGGAAATTTCGATATCCACAAGCAGGGCAAGTATTTAACACAGGAGTTGCTCAATTGACAGTGGCGAAAATCAGTAATACGGGATGTTGCATGGAAGTTGTACGAAGTGGTCCGAATGGACCTTTCAGCAAGTCTGCGCGGTGCCTGGGTTTCAGCATGAGCATTAAAAGAATCGGCGATTCAATCGAGTATTCATTATTTTTATAAATAGTATTGGTTTTTTAGATATTGAGACAAAGCGCGAATCCCTGCAGGCCTTCAGCCTACAGCCGAGTATTCCCCCTTTCTCCAGGCGGAATCCTGAAATCAGGGCAGTGTCAGACCGGGTCGTACCGTGACAAACCGATACGGGGCGGACAACAACCCCTGTTTCGTTGTAATCAAGACTTTTGCCTCCCACTCCATGGAGTCCATGACACAGACTGGAATCATCCCCTCACCCTCGAATTGCCCCTCAGTGACAGGTTGCAGAACCACCCGGTTGTAACCCATATTCATATCGACACCGGCGAAATCCACCTCCACCCGCTCCACCGCCACCCCAGCGATCTCCACCGTCAGTTTCAGGGGTTTCAACAGGGGTATTTCGCGGGGTTCGATTGAAAATCCGACTGCCACTTCATGGTTGATTGAGGAGACACAGGGGGCTTTGCGCAGATCACAATTCGGATCAATGGTAGCGGTCTGACTGATCTGGGGAAACAGGATTGGCCAGGCTTTATAGATCGCCACCAGGGAAAGTGCAACCAGCAATAGCCCAAGCGCAATCCAAAGCAACAGATTACTCTTCGGCTGATTGTCAGATGTTTCAACTGTCATTAGGGCCTGTTAACACCAATCCAATACGCCCTGCTGGGACTGTTTTTGCGTCCAGCAAGGCAGAATGAGCATAGTGTAGTTATTCTACATGAGCGAATGATAACGCCGCTGGGCGCAAAAAACAGACCCAGCCCTCCGGGTTGCGCCTGAAAAAGCGCAACAGGACGTATTGGATTGGCGTTAACAGGCCCGAATTAAAGCGTCTTAGCGAATGTTAGTGGATTCTTTTGAAGACAATACAAAGGCAGAATTGTTCGTGCAATCTGAAACCCCTGTCGACTGTTGCCGGTCTATCCGGCCTGGCGCAGAATGCCAGGTTGAAGTCGCTTGGAAAAGTGCCGTATGAATCGCTATTGTTGACTCAACAACTTTTTAATTTGCTGTTGATCAACAGGCCGGCTGTAGAGAAAACCCTGTGCCTGCTCACAGCCATGTCGAATTAGAAATTCAACCTGTTCCGGGTCTCGCCCCTTCAGCCAGCACCGCCAGTCCGAGGACCTCTGACAGTGCAATGATAGCCTGGGTAATAGCCATGTCATTTGGATCGATCGGAATATCATGAATGAAGGATTGATCTATTTTTATCTTATCGACAGGGAGTGATTTCAGATAACTCAGTGATGAGTATCCCGTACCAAAGTCATCGATGGAAATCCTGACACCAAGTTGCCTCAGGGCGTGCAGATAATCGATTCCATGTCGTATACCCTGCCATAAAAAACACAAAACGCAACACAAGCACTCCTATCGCTTCCAACAGAACGCATATTTTCTAACTGGCAGAGGACCAGACTACGGCTTCATCTCCTTTTCAATATAGCGATTAATATACTTTTGACCATTGATGTTTGAACTGACCACCCAGCCCACCATGATAATTGCCACTACCAGAATCAGTGGTGCTGCGATGGGTATGATTGCCAGTACCCCCAGAAGTAACAGCATTCCCACACCCATGATTTTAAATCCCCGCTTCCATGCCTGACTGATGACATCCTTCGCCTCATCCGGAGTTTCAATACCCGCCTCACGAAGAGCTTTGCGCATCCGTTCATAGCCCAGCTGATGACGTCTTTCCATACGGCCGAAAGGATCGGTCAATTTCACTAATAGATTACCCGGTATGTGCCAGCATAATTACTTGTACTGAGCATAGGATATAAAGCCGTTTGTATATTAAAGATATAGTTCAAATTTAAACTAATTGTGGGCCGGCTAGTCGGGCATTTGTGTACAGTCAAAGATATGAGCGATTTACTTGCAATGAGTACTAACAAGGACTATGGCAATGAGAATCTATTATCTTCTCAAGTTGTTAGCAGTTTAGCCCATGAGATAGGGGCACTCGCTGAAATGGCTATTTACATCCGGGATACTGATGAGGTGGCATCATGACCAACATAAACGCACAACCTGTTTCAGATCATCACCAGACAGTGAACGAACTTGAGCGCACATTCAATGTGGCTGATGAATATATTCATGGTGTGGCATGATTTGCTCTACAATATAACGCTGAACAGTAAAACAGATCTGAGTCAATACAAAAATCACTCCATCAACACTCTTATGTATCGCTGTATCGAGCAGGCTGACAAAAGTGAAGCGGCTTCATAGGAAGTTAATGAAGGCCCAGGAACAGACCGGGAAGACCCTGGAAACGGGTGAATTAGACGAGATCACCTCAGAGTAATACCTACCCCTTGCTAAAGGATAATAGGCCCCTTCGGGGGGCTTTTTGTGGTTGTTCGGATTTAAATCTGGGAATGCTTTCGTCTTGATATCCAGGTTTGTTTTATAAGACAAGGATACTTGTTACTCGTCTTCTTCTTTATCTTGGTTATGTAGAATTACACGAAGTTTTTCTTTGTCAGCATCTTGTTCGATTATCTCTGTGTATCTTTTAGCAATCATTTTACCTATAGCTTGCGGATTCTCACTTAAATCATTTATAGGTAGATATATATATCTAGGAACATCAACTTTGTCTTTACTAGGTCTTAAGTAATTTAGCTCTCTTTCAAGACGATTAGTTTTCTCAACTAATCCATTAAGAATCTGATCCGTGCTGTCTTCGCCGCTTGAAATTAGATCTAGCCCCCTTGCTCTAGTGACGGGATTATGTACTTCAGGATTAGAACCCAAAGAAGAAATAGCCTTAGAGAGGCTTTCTACAGCATCCTCTAGGTCTTTTGGATTATCTAACTTATAGGTAATGTAACGATGATCCTTCACGTCAAAAGGAGGAATCTCACCTTCCAATATCATGTGAATAGTTGGCTTTTTTGAGCCTGTATGCCTAATACCTAACTCATAGAAAGCATTTGGATTGTGACTTGTTAGATCTGCAATAACCAGGTCTGAATCTAAGGTGTAAGAAATCACTTGTTCCGAGATCAAGCCTGGATCAGAAACTTCATCAGCTCTGAAAGCTTTATAACCGTGTTTCTCAGCAGCTGGCTTTATGATGTATTCAAGAAGGTAGTCTGCTTTGTTTCTTGTATCGCTCCCTGCCTTTCCAATGGGACCAATAACAAAGCATTTTTTTTGAGGAGATTCGTCAGTCATAGCGCTATCCCTAGGTCTGGTGATGCACTGAATATTACTTCAGAGAAATTTCAGATACGGTAAGAAGAGAAGGCCAAATCAACTGTAAATCATTGAAATATATGGCGTCCCCAAGGGGAGTCGAACCCCTGTTACCGGCGTGAAAGGCCAGTGTCCTAGGCCTCTAGACGATGGGGACAGGTCTTTACAAAGACACCCTAAACGGGTAATCACTCGTAAAGTGGAGCGCGAAATCTACGGCACTTTGATGATGCTGTCAAGGTTTATCTGTTGCAAGCTGATCCTGATCCAGGAATTAATCCATTCTGTGGTCAGTCTAGCCGATGGAAACCTTCGGCCGAAAACAACGATCCAATCAAAGTTACCTGATATTCAGAGACTTAGAAAAAAGTCCCCAAACCTTCTCAGCCTATCCTAGAGGCGTTCGAGTTGCAGACCTGCACTCTCAGGTCTGAAACAGTGGAATCTCACTGATCGACTCCAAAGGCTCCTCCGCATGTTGCGGTATGCCGATCAGATAACCCTGGATATAGTCACACCCCTGCTGTTGTAGAAACGCCAGCTGAGCTTGACTCTCCACACCCTCAGCCACCACATCGATCTGGAATGCATGTGCTAACTGGATCATGGCTGTCACCAGGCTGGCATCATAGTTATCCACATTTACGTTTTTCACGAAATCACGATCGATCTTCAATATGTCGAAGGGAAACTGTCGCAGATGACTCAGGGATGCCTGTCCAGTACCGAAATCGTCCAGTGCGATTCGCGCGCCAAGTGCTTTGGCCTGCTGTAGAAAGATATCGGCTTCCGCCAGCTCTTGGGTGAGTGTATCTTCAGTAATTTCCAGGATCAGGCTGCCCAGTGGCACCTCACCGGAAACCAGGTTCTCAAGCAGACCTCGACAAAAGGTTGGGTCGTTGAGCAGTCGTGCGGAGAGGTTGATCGAGACCGCCACCGTCTCTTTTCGCTCCTTGCTCTGCTCCTTCTGAAAGGCCATCGCATGGGCCAGCATGGGTTCAAACAGTGCCTGTATCAGGCCCGTCTCATCCAATACATCGAGAAACACCTCAGGATCCAGCAATCCCCGATCGGGATGATCCCAGCGTAACAGTGCCTCAAAACAGAAAAGTCGCCCGGTCTGAGTCTCAACGATTGGCTGAAAATGGTAGATAAACTGCTCTGATTCCACCGCCTGACGAATTTCATTTTCCAACAACAAGCTCTCCGAGGCACGCTTGGTCATCTCACCCCTGAAAAAACGGAACGCTGAGCGGCCCTGGCGTTTTGCCTCATACATCGCGGTATCCGCGTCTCTCAACAGATGCTCAACCGAGATATCGTCGTGTGGCGCGATAGCTATGCCGATGGAAGCCGAGACACGAAGTTCATTGTCGGCGATATTGATCGGTTTCTTGATGGCGTTGAGAATCTTCTCTGCCAGAGGCTCCATATCCTCCCGGCTGTTGATCCCCTCAATCAGAATCGCAAACTCATCACCACTTAATCTGGCCACCGTATCAGAACTGCGCATCATTGACGTTAACCGTTCAGCCACCACCTTTAACAGCTCATCCCCAACCAGATGCCCGAGACTGTCATTGACCTGCTTGAATCGATCCAGATCGAGGAACATCAAGCCCACCATGACCTCCCCTCTGAGCGCAATCTCGAGGGCATGGGAGAGACGATCCCGAAACAGAATCCGGTTCGGCAGCTGTGTCAGCGCATCATGATGCACCATATGATCCAGATGATTCTGCCGGTTATGTACTTGTCGACGCATTTCACTGAATGCTTCTACCAGGTCCCGGGTCTCCCTGAGATTGGAACTTGGATGACTTGCCACATCAAGTGAACCGCTGGCTTCCATTTTCAAGGCATGGGCCGTATCCGCGATGGGCTGCAGCAGATTTCGCTTGATGAACAGATAGGCAAACACCAGCATCAGCATGCCCATCACTGCCATCACCAGAATAGAGATGGAAAGCCGCTTTGCTGTTTGTGTAAGCCGGGTGATGTCCTCTCCGGATTGGGTATCCAGGCTCAGATCAACAACCGATAGTTTCTGCCGCATCTCATTGAATACCGGTGTAACCTGTTGCTGCATGAAGTTCAGATCCTGGCGCCAGGTTGGCTTCTGCATAAGCTCCCTGACCTGATTGAAGTCAGCCATCCAGGCGAGATAATCCACTTCAATACCATGCAGGGATTCAATCACCACAAAATCTGTGTTCTGCTGATGAAAATAATTCTGCAGGATCTTTAGACGTTCAATGAAACGTGCAGCGTAGTTGATAATCGTATCGTACCGCTCCTCAGGCGCCGGATTGGATTTGGCGAGAAAGATGCCAAACCGATTAGCAATGACCAGCCGAAATTCCCCGGTCATTCCCAACCAAAGCCGCTGCATTGATGAGAGCTGCATGATCAGATCCATCTGCGCTTCATCATCAGACTGAATTTCATGTTGCAGCAGTTGCAGATTACCCAACACTCTCTGATTGTAGGGATACATCTCATCCAGCATCAGTTGCATGGCAGGAAACCAGGCCTGCACATCACGACGCACCTTGACCAGCTGTGTAATCTTCTGCTCCAAATCTCGAAGGTCGGCCTGCAGAGCCAGAGCGACATCCGAGTTACCGGCAGGCAGCCGCTCCAATGACTCCGTCAGGTCACTCAGAACTAGCCCCAGCTGGGTCAAACCATGGCTGATATCCTCCGATTCCTCCTTGACAGGATCGATCAGAATTCGCTGCAGATGATTTTCAATCAAATTCAGTTGTGTCTGGGCATCGGCGAGGACGGCGGAGGCCAGTGTGCGGGATGTGATATTCGAGATCTGAGTCTGGGTGGAGGACTTGACCAGACTCCACCCCACAAAGGCAATGGCGATCAGTGCAGCACCAACCAGTACGGCCATGTATGTATAGCGCCCCCGATAGGAATCAAGTCCGGGTAAGATGGGCCTATCTCTGTTCAGGCGCATGCAGAAAAACTCATGTTGTTACCAATCCCAGCAACCTAATCCCAGAACACTGCGTAGGAGTTTGGTTTGTCCATTAATTATTCTGACTGTAGTACGGATTGAAAAATTCAGCTGATAAATTTATATCCACTCAATTTGCCAATCCCTCATACCATGACTTAAAGCCTGCTGACTTCAGAGCTTGTCTTCGTCAGGGCTGCACGAATCCTGTAATGCGTAATATCCAGTGTATCTCATCATGGAAACTGCTCCATTCAGAGCCCGCCCGATCAGGCTGGAACAAGGCGTGATCCACAGCAAGCAGCACACATTGCAGGCACAACTAAGCAGCGCAGAAGTATACAAGATGCGGCCTGGATCCAATTGACGCTGAGCAATTGTTTGACGAAAAAACAAATAACCCGGATTTTCATCCGGGTTTCAGTGCATTGGATTATAGAGAGACAATGATCGGTTAAAGGAGGCTTATATCTCAGTCAATTTCCCTTCGAAGACGATTTCACCATGCGGTTGCTCTGCAGGCATATCGTCCATCTCCTCGACGGATACCTTAAACACATTCTCCGATTTCGGCATCATTGGTAGGGGCATTTCATGGCGACCGTCGTGTGGCAGTACGCCGACAGGATGTAGGTTCCCATGCTGATCCGCCATCCACAATTGACAGGCCTTTCCAGCCGGCAATTGGGTGGGTTCCACGGCACTGACATTGACAAATCCATAATCAGGCTTAGCCGCAACCACCCAGCCGGTACGGTCCTGATCATTCATCACCACCAGCACATTGTTCATGCCGGTTTCCGGTTGCTGAGTCATGAAAATGACCCCGAAAGCCAATACCAGGGTGGCCGCCACCATGCCCAGGTTGCGCCAGAAACTGAGACTGTCCCAGAAACTGGTTGCCGTTGAGGTCTGTGCATCGGTCTGACTATGATCGGTAAGACGGGATTCCACCGCCAGCCAGACAGCATCCGGTGGCGAGACCGGTTCTATGCCCTCCAGCATCGGCGCAAAACGCTGCTGCCAGGCATCGACCTCTTCCTGGAGTCTTATATCGTCACGCAATCGCCGCTCGAACTCTGCCCGCTCCTCACCCTCAAGGGTTCCGAGCACATATTCACCGGCCTGTGTCGTGCTATCGTAATGTTCATTTTCAGGCATCATTTTCCAGACACCTCCTAAGTTGATTCAAACCACGACGTATCCATGTCTTAACCGTACCAAGCGGTGTATCCGTATGGGACGCCAATTCATCGTGGGTCAAGCCCTTGAAATAGGCCAAAACAACCACCTGCCGCTGCTGATCCTTCAACTCGCCCAGACACTTTTCCAGCCGTCTGCCCTCATCGCTGTTGGTCAGCCCATCCAACGGTAAGGGTGCATCATCCACCTGCTCCGGCAAGCCCTTATCGTCGCTCTCCATGACTTCCCTTTTACGTTTGCGTAACAGGTCCAGCGCCTGATTTCTTGCAATTGTCGACATCCAGGTCAGCGGTGCAGCCAGATAAACCCGATAGCTGTCAGCATTGTTCCAGATCTTGATGTAGGCTTCCTGTAAACAGTCTTGAGCCCACTCGTCCCTAACTAATATACGCAGAACCACGCCATACAGTTTCGCCGATGTCATCCGGTACAAGCGGGCAAAGGCCTTGCGATCGTTCAGTGCACAAGCTGCCAGCAGCGCTTCGAGCTCCTGGTTGCGCTGCTTAATCGCATCCTGCTGATCTATATCCCCATTTGCCATTGCCCCCTCCGAGGGATTGAAACCAATCCTCAAGGGTACTGACCAGAAGCCCGCACAGCAAGCTCAACAACGGACCACCAGGCCAAATGTCTGTCACCGGTCTGCGCGGTGGTTATTCATTCGCCAGATAGCCGTTTGCCTCAAAAAAGTAAGATACCCCTAGGGGAGCTCAATCCCTCAACTTTCATAGACCTTGGCAGGAACCTCCAAAAAGCCATTAACCGAATGATTTTTATTGGAATAATGCATACAAACCACGATTCAAATCATGCCTATGCAGGTTAGTTATTCAACCGGCTCTCCCATGAAACCTGAGAACTTCAGACACTGCTTGCCATTCACCGTCACAATCTGCACCGTCTCTCCCCGCCCCCTGCCAAAGCCCTGGATCACCGCCTCATTCTCCGAAACAGGCTGCAGTGGCAAACGCACCAGACTCTGACTCAGGTGGGGTGCCCGATAGTGCAGACACAAGACACCGCTCTCTTCACTCAACTGCAGGTCCTGGATGGAAAAATCCCCGTCGGGATTGATGGTTCGATAGCTTCCAAGACGTTGACGCCAGACCGACTCCCAGGGATCCGATTCAATCTTATTCCCAAGCAGAATCTCCTCGCCCTGCCGATCGGCCACAAGCACGTCCATACCGTTCATCTGACGTGATCTGAAACGTAGATCCCCAAGCACCTGATAACCATCCGGCAGACTGTCGATACTCTGTTGTGTCAGCCCCAGGCTGCCATCATCGAATCGAACCAGGTCTAAGATGCGCTCAATAATGCAGGCACATAACCTGGGTCGCTCCGGGTCGACCATCAACAGACCAAGATCGGTCGCATATCCGCCTGAAGGAGTTTCATAGCTGTTGGCATCCTGTTCATCCAGCTGTGCCACCTCAACCGAACCACTTCCACCCTGGGCAGTTAGGGCAAGCCCCAGGATGGTTGCCGCCAGTTCCCGCGCCATACGATTGCTACCGGCACCATTGGCCAGCACAACCACCCCCAAATCATGCTTGGGCAGGATCACCATCTCTGCACCAAACAACAGGGTGCTGCCACCATGGCGTACCTGCCGACCCGTTATCGGATACTCCTGAAGAAACCAGCCCAGTCCCGGAGAGACACCCAGTGAGATCTGGCCGTCGACCGTTTGTGGTGTCCACATCTGTTCCAGTAGATCCGCCGGTAAACCTGGCACCTCCCGACGCAGCAGTGCCGACAACAATCGGCCCGCATCACGGGCAGACAAATAGAGCCCCAATGCAGGCATGTCACGCAGCGGCGGTAACGGCCTGACCTGGCCATCCAGATGGCCGGCTGAGAGTTGCTGTTGCATGTTGGCGGTCAGCTGGAAGCCGCTGTCGTTGATCGCCAAGGGTTTCAGCAGTTGTTCCTGAATCTGCTCGGCAAACTGCTTACCGGACTCTATCTCAATCAGATGACCCAGCAGGTCATAACCGAGATTTGAATAGCTGTAGACCTTGTCAGGATGATAAGCGGCATACTCATTGCTGAGCAGTCCGGTGACCTGGGTAAAGTAGGTGTCGGTATACATCCCTTTACGCAGATCACTGGGTAGTCCACTGCGATGGCTAAGCAGTTGACGTGGGGTAACCGGCATAACTGATGACTCATGTCGTCGGATTGAGAATTGGTGGAGCTGTTCATTCAAAGGTGCATCCAGATCGACACGCTGCTGTGCCACCAGCTGCATCACACCCAGTGCTGTTACCGGCTTACTAAGAGAGCCTGCCCTGAATACCGTATCCGCAGTGACCAAACTCCCTGAACGGCTGTTTGCCTCGCCAAATCCCTCCAACCACAAAGCCCCCTCCCTGTTGACCAGGGCAACACTCAATCCGGGAACAAACTCCTCCTCGAGCATCCGTTCGATAAGCTTGATCGCCTCGGATCGCACCTGGGCCATACCGGCTTCCGGGATCAGACGATTCTGTTTTGACGCTTTGTTATCGACGACCGCACAGGACGACAACATGATGGTCAGCGTAACCAGTAAGACAGATATCTGAGGCTGCACAATGGACCTCTTGCAAAGTACATTCCGGGAGTCTGTTTACCATCCGGATTCACCGAAAACGCAGCATGAACAAAGGGTATCCTGCCTGTCATTTGGCAGCGAGAATCACCAGACTCGCCACCGCATGACAGACACAATACCTCGATCCTTTGCCCATCCTGCTTTCCCCCATAAGGTGCGGTAAGGCCGCACCCCAGGTTTCTCATGCTTAGACATTACCAATTCAGCGGAGTGCCCACATCGATCAGAACGCTACCGTAACCTTCGTCAACACCACCCTGCAAAGTATGGCTGGTCTTGGCATAGCCACCGGAGTGAAGAATGGAGCTGCCATATGAGTCGCCGATTCCAGGCTGAACTGCGGTCGGCAGCATGGTGGAATTTACATGGCCGTCGTACAGATCGGGGTTCTGGCCGGTCACATCAAAGGGACTGGCATACAGGTTGGTTGAAAGAATCATTGCTGCAGTGACGATTAATGTTTTCATCTTATTTCTCCTAGTTTTGGATACGAGAACTGTTGTTTCAGCTTTCAGTAACCTATACGGGAGGTATCGGCAGTTGGATTCACATTCGTTTCAGATTTTTTCAGCCAGCCTTCAGAATCGACTGGGCTGATTCAGACAGAATCCTGATACCAGCCCCCAGAGCTGGAACGGCAGGATGAAAAAAAGCGGCTAAAACCGATCTGGTTTTGCGCTGAAGCTTTGATGGATCAGAAGGAATCCCCAGTATCGGACCAAGGTAGTAAAGAACTCCGGATATCAGCCTGAATAATCAGCATAAATCCACTCTGCAGCATTCATCCGAAATAGAGCAAAGGTGTTGAAATACAAGCACATATCCCATTCCGTAACAATAGAGTCATATTCCTGCAATCTTAATTTGAGACGATACGACGGTGTTAAATCGACTGGTTGAATCCGCCCGCCTCACTGATCTGCAGGCCTATCGGTATCCAGCCGCACTGTTCCTCTGCCGACATTACATCGTAACAGCTGAATTGAGAGACGAAACCATGAACTCTAACACTGTACGCCCATACCGCAACACCAGCTATATCGATTACCTGGTGGGATGGAAATTTCTCTTCAACAAAGACTACCGGGATCATGTCAAGGAGCGCTGGACCGATCAGCCCTGGTTTCTGACCGGCATGGAAATCGTCACCGGGGTCGGCAGTATTTGCATCTCAATACTGTTTCCCCTGATGATTGCTTTTTTTGTAGCTGACGCCTGGGTTTTATAAGATCTGATCCTCAAAAATCCAGCAAAAACCTGCTTCTGCAGATAGACATTGTGGCGGATGCTAGCAGCGAATAGCTCCTCACGGCACATCAGTTGTCCGCACCGTTTGATATTTCCAGGCTGAACAAACAGCTACTGAACAATTGAACCCGCCCGCAACCCAATGCTTCAAGAGTGAACCCCAAAAGCTGGTTTAACATTTAAACCCGAGCACTGTTGTTACGCTTGAATCCCGCCGCACCATTGGAGATGGTGCTGCAAGACCACCCACAAATCTGATCAAACCTGGCTGGATTTAAATCGTAAATAACACCTCTCAGTCAATCAGAAAATAAATCCGATTCTGTCGGATCCTTTTACATTCTCACCCACCACTGCGCAGTAACTGTTTGTTTTTATTTACTTGGCATAGATTCTGCTTTTTTAACATGAAACGGTTATTACTACCCTACTTCCTGAAACAAGAGCTGACCTATGTTTAGGTTGGCCAATTAACGACCAGACCAATACAGGATGTGACCATGAGCAATCTGGAATCCTACTCAATCTCCACACTGAGACAGTGTGATGATCTAAAACTGAAAATTGCCAGGCATACACCACCTCAAAACGACACTGACGAGAGGATGATTCGTATCTACAAACGTCTGCTAATCAGGGATCGAAACTACCTGCATAATCTGGAACTGTTAAAAATCAAACAGACCATGCACTTGGATTCCAAGCCACTGTTACCGAACAAGCTGCATTCAACAGCAGAATGCCCATCGTCGTTAGACCTGGATGAGTTCAGATCTCTGCTCGATGAAAATTCAAAGCTAGTCTTGAGTTAATCGTCAATCAACCTATCCTGATTTCAGTCGGGAGATTGAGCCTCACCATTCGCAATAAAGAATCCCTACTTTAATACCATCGAATCGACTTCCGGATCAGTAGCAACACTTTTTTTACAAAGTGAGTCCGGGCAATTGTAGTTCAAATCCACCCGATAAGTTGCCAACTCCTGTGCAGGAGAAACGGGCTTATCTTATAGATCAGTCCGGCAATTTATGGGGAAGATCGGTGAGTAACATTTTTTAAATAATGTTGAAAATTTTCACTTTACATGACAGGAAAAAATCGTTTATAGATAACATCGCATATAACAAGGAAATGTCATTAAGGAAGATATCATGAAAAGAACTCTGCTCTATCTCACTCTATGCTCTCTACTGCTGGCAACCCCGACCCGGGCTGGTGACTTCAAAGTTCTCGAACTTCAATACATCATGCCTCACGAATATCCCTGGGTGAATGTGATCACCACGGAGGCTGACTGGGGCAACTTCTACTATAACGAACTATTACCAGCCAACGGAATAAACTGCGTATTTCCTACAGAGACGCCTGTTAAGCAGGACGACCCCTGTTTAACAGGGCCGCCAGATGTGGATTTCAAAACCTCACAAATTGTCGTCGGAGGACTTGGCCTAAAACCCAGCAGCGACTTTCAGGCTATGGTTGCGGATGTGGATACAACCCAGTCAACAGACCTGGTGATCAACATCATTGACGGAGCTCCCGCCGATGAGTGCATTCTACTGCCAGTGGTCAGCCTTGAGATGATGACCCTGGTCATTGAAAAATCGGATAAACCTGTAAAGGTCAATGTGCATAACGCAACCCTTCACTGCCAGACCTATGGCGCACTATCCAACTACTGAAGATTTGATTCAAAGCCTGTTGATGCAGTTTGAATACTCCATACTTCCCCATCCCGGTAGATGCCCGGATGGGGAAGTATGGGCCAGAAAGCTATTGATCTACGTTTCACAGGATCAATCAGATTCTCTTTAAGCAAGCAGAGCCTTATACCAACTCATATCCTGCAGGTAAACCATGCTCAAGATGGCTACAGGCATTGCTCTTAAATGCTCAAATACCATCTCCACCCAAAGACATGCTAAAATCTTCTGACCACAAACTAACGATCCTGTAACCACCTTACTGTTCAGAATCTCATCAGCTCCTCCAGAAGGCCCACCAGGGTAACTGGACACACTCTATGTCGGCATCCGAATTTCATATCAGCGTAGATCAACCATCTGCAAATCCGGTTGAATTACTGGCCGAAGCCAGCGGCCTTTCCCGACAAACCATCAAAAAAACAATGTGGAAGGGAGCCGTCTGGTTGGAACGGGACGGCGGTGTACGGCGTATACGGCGAGCCAAAAGCCGTCTGCAACAAGGTGACCGCTTACACCTCTATCACAACGAACAAGTTCTGGCTGAAGAACCGGCAGAGGCCCGCCTGGTGGCGGATGAAGGGGACTTCAGTGTCTGGTTCAAACCCAAAGGGATGCGCTCCCATGGCTCCAAGTGGGGTGATCACTGCGCAATCGATCGATGGGTGCAAACCAACCTGAAGCCTGAACGACCCGTCTTTCTGGTGCATCGACTGGATCGGGCAACAGACGGTCTGATGGTTCTGGCCCACAGGAAACGGGTTGCCACAGAACTGGCCCGACTGTTTCGCGAACGAAAAATCGTAAAACGCTATCAGGCCTGGGTGGTGGGACACTATGTCGCTGATGAGAATAGAAGCCTGATCGAGGAACCGATCGATGGCCGCCCGGCGATAAGTCGGGTAAGCCTGCTTCAATATAACCCGCAACAGGACCGCTCACTGCTCCAGGTTGAGATTGATACCGGACGTAAACACCAGATACGCAGACACTTGAGCGGGATCGGATACCCTGTGGTGGGTGACCGTCTCTATTGCGATATCAGCTTCGATGAGGATCTGCAATTGACCTGCGTCTATCTTGAGATCCCCGAAAGCGCTGAAAATGTGGCTGGAACATATCAGGCCTGAGGCGCTTTTCGTAGCAATCCGCGCTCATCAGTTGTTACAAGAATCTACCGCTGATGAATTCAACTTTCCTCATCCCAGCGAATGCCGGGATCCAGAATTCTCCCTGCAACTAGGGCCTGTTAACGTTCTCCGGGTAAATGGATCTAAATCTCTACAGAGGCTACTTTGCTATTGGTGAGGATTTGAGGTGATTGGCGGCCAATCTCAGCCAATTGCATCTGAGCTTTATTTTTTGAACCATACCGGACCGCAGTGCCCCGCTCTGATGACTTATCAGTCAGTTTGCATAAACCGCCCTACAGCATTCCGTACCGACTCAAGCCCAATATCCTCCAGCGCAACCTGATTGATTTTCATCCATCTTGTTTCAACCACATCATCACCAACAACAATCTCTGGTTTCTCCTCCAGTTGCAAAAGGAAAAACGCATCAGTGGTGTAGTATTGGATATCTGCATAGAGATAGCGATTGCCATAAGAGAACAAATAACGCCAACTACGTTCACTGACAAGTAGATTCAACTCTTCACTGATCTCCCGGCTCAGAGCCACTTCCAAAGATTCTTGATAGTCAACAAATCCACCTGGCAGATCGAGCATACCCTGACATGGATTATGCTTTCTCACAGTCAACAGTATCTCATCCTGACATCTCAGAACTGCACCGACCGCAGCGGCGGCGTTGTGGTAATAGGTAAATTTACATTTATTGCAAAACCACTGTTTTCCCTCATGCCAATCCAGCCCCTCGTTGCCGCAATGAGGACAAAAATTCAATCTCTTCATAGCCTACCCTGTTAGATTCCACGCATCTGCATCCCTGTAGGGGATTAGTTATCACAAAAAACCAGTTAATAAACATAAGTATAAATCTATTCACCTGATGCTGGCCGGTTTCAGGGAACACCCATAGCCGGCAGTGGGTCTAAAATAGAATAATAAAGACCTCTTTGGTTCATGCTTCATCCCCTGACGGATTGGGGATCCAGACTGATCAAGTCTATGGATTACACATTCTCCGGTATCACGGAGTCAGAGGTCCCTAAATATCGTGGAGTGGATTGTGGCTCAACACACCGTGTCATTGTTTCTCTTCCTCTGTTTCTGTTTCAGTAGCGCAGGCCCGCTGTATGCTGAAACTCAAAGCCCAAAGGCGCTTCTACTTGAGGTCTCCGGCACCATCGGTCCCGCCACTGCAGACTATCTGGACAGAGCACTGAGCAAGGCGGAAAGTGAGGCCGCAGAGCTGGTGTTGTTGCAGATGGATACTCCGGGTGGCCTGGATACCTCAATGCGGGCGATCATAAAACGGATTATCGCCTCCCAGGTTCCCGTGGTCACCTATGTGGCGCCCAGTGGGGCTCGAGCCGCCAGTGCCGGCACCTACATACTCTACGCCAGCCATTTCGCCGCCATGGCGCCAGCAACCAACCTGGGAGCCGCCACGCCGGTATCCCTGGGTGGCACACCAAACACCAGCCCTGATAAATCCAAAGCAAAAGGTGAGCAGGAGACTGCCCCATCCCCGACAACGGATGCCAAGAACAACAAAGCGATTAACGATGCAGCCGCTTACATACGCAGCCTCGCCAAGCTACGTAACAGAAATGCCGATTGGGCGGAAAAGGCGGTTCGTGAGGCCGCCAGCCTCTCTGCGGAGGAAGCCATGAAGCTGGGTGTGATTGATCTGGTTGCGGCAGACATCAACGCTCTGCTCGCTGAGCTGAACGGCAAAGAAGTGCAGCTCCCGCTCGGCAAGAAGAACCTGAATACACAAGGCATTGTCCTGGAGAAACATCTGCCTGATTGGCAAAGCCAGTTTTTGAGTATTATCAGTAATCCAAACCTGGCCTATATCCTGATGCTGGTGGGCATCTATGGTCTGATCTATGAATTTGCCAATCCCGGTTCCATCGTACCCGGTACCGTGGGCGCTATCGCCCTGCTGTTAGCCCTCTATGCGTTTCACCTACTGCCGATCAATTATGCCGGTGTCGCATTGATCCTGCTCGGATTCGCACTGATGGCCGCAGAAGCCTTTGTACCCAGTTTCGGCGCCCTGGGTATCGGCGGCGTGGCCGCCTTCATCATCGGCTCACTGATTCTTATCGATACCGACCAGGCCGGCTATGGCATATCACTCCCACTGATACTGGCCGTCGCCGCCAGCAGTGCCTTCATCATGACCTTTGTCATCGGCATGGCGATCAAGTCCCGCAACCGCCCTGTCGTGAGCGGTCGTGAGGAGATGCTGACCAGTGTCGGTGTGGTGGCTGAAGATTTCAGTGGCGAAGGTGATATCAGAGTCCACGGTGAGATTTGGCGGGCCCAATCTGCACAACCCCTGAAAAAAGATCAGCTGGTGGAGATTACCGGCAGAGAGGGCCTGATACTGAAAGTTATGCCGACTGATAAGGAGAAGTGATCATGACGCTCTACTTCTATGCGGTTATTCTATTTTTGCTGGTTGCCTTCCTGGCCTCTGCGCTGAAGATTCTGCGTGAATATGAACGAGGCGTGGTCTTCATGTTGGGTCGCTTCTGGCGGGTCAAGGGGCCTGGATTGATCATCATAATTCCGATCATCCAGCAATTCGTCAGAGTTGATCTGAGGACTATCGTCTTGGACGTACCCTCCCAGGATGTGATCTCCCGGGACAATGTCTCGGTCAAGGTCAATGCCGTGGTCTACTTCCGTGTACTCGATCCCGAGCGGGCCATCATCCAGGTAGAGGACTATATGGCGGCTACCAGTCAGCTTGCCCAGACCACCCTGCGCTCGGTACTTGGCCAGCACGAGCTGGATGAGATGCTGGCAGAGCGGGAACGGCTCAACAACGACGTAAGGAAAATCCTCGATCAACAGACCGATACCTGGGGGATCAAGGTCTCCAACGTGGAAATCAAACATGTCGATCTGGATGACAGCATGATTCGTGCAATCGCCCGGCAAGCCGAGGCGGAACGGGCCAGGCGAGCCAAGGTAATCCATGCGGAAGGCGAACAGCAGGCGGCGAAGAAACTGGTCGAGGCGGCCAAAACCCTCTCCGAACAACCACAGGCGATTCAACTCAGATACCTGGAGACATTGACTGAAGTGGCTGGCGACAAGAGCCACACCCTGGTCTTTCCTCTGCCGATGGATCTGTTGGAACCGCTTCTGAAGCGGAAAGAGACAGATTGAACGACAAGCTGTTTACTACGGTCATCTGATGCTGACGCTTCAGGGTAGGAGTTGTAACCAGAATCGTTAACACGAACCCTATCGGCGTTTGCCATGGATCCTGAGAAAACTCGCTGATCGCTTCGAGCACGCGCTTGCATCGCCGTGTCGGTAACAGGCGGTTGTTCTGCATTGAATGATTTGAAAAGGCTGATGTGACTGCCCAATGAGCGCAAGGACAGAGATAAAGGATTGGCCGATTGCTCATCCAGATTGATCTGATCACTGGAACCGCCACCGCATCCGGTTAACATGACAAACAGAACCACTGCACTGAGTTTGTAACGAGCATCATTCCATTGATCGCACTCTGTCCTTGGCGTGGGATGGCTATCCGATGCATCCGCCGATGCTCCTTGAACTCGCTGCACCTCCCTGCACAACATTGGAGCACGCCGCTCAGACCCATTCCTTAAGCTGGCCTCTAATTAAAGATTAGAATCGACAAGCTACAGGGGTTAATAAGGAGCTGTCACTCCCTTGCTGGCAGATTCGATGAATAGAGTGAATCATTATGCAGATAGTGAACACTATCCCCCAGGATTACAGACCTGTCACTCCAAACGCCATATGAATAACTGCTCAAACCATTGTCCCTCACCACGAATCGGTCTACGAGCTCGACACCAGGGGTATCACCCAGCTGGATATCGAAAGTGTAGAGACCGGTATGAGTCCATCCCCAGCTCATATTGGGTGGCGGATTTATCAAACCGGGAGACTCATCGTAGAGATCCACTGGGATGGAAAAGCGCATCGGCAGCGTATCGGTCTGAGGCAGTGATGCAAAGCCATGAGGCTGGGACAGGATCGTTGAATTGGTTCCCCTGCCGCCCAGTATGAGTGAGTTGACTTCTGTTGGCATGGTGGGATCAGAGACATCGAACAGGGAGACCTTCACCCCCTGGTACCAGGCAAAGCCCAACCCTCCCCGGTCACCCGAGGCCACCGCATCAACTGCCTCCTTACCGATCCCGAGAAGGTAGTTCTCTCCCACCGGATGGAGATATTCCGAGTAGCCCGACACCTCCAGTTCGCCTAACGATACGGGATTCTCCGGATCGGAGAGATCCAGCACATAGAGGGGATCAACCTTTTTGAAGGTGATCAGGTAACCGCGGTTGCCAATAAAGCGGCTGGCGTAAAGCGCTTCTCCCGGCCGCCCCAGTCCATCCAGCCTGCCGGCCACTTCCAGTCGTCCCCCATCCGCCGCTTCACGCAACAGGGTCACGCTGGTGGAGCTGTTCACCGAACCCAGGTAGCCAATGGATGTCGCAATTCGGAACACCCCCTGATACTCGCCCATGCGGTAGGATTTGTACTCTGCTTCATAACCAAGATGGCCAACCACCTGAGCTGAACCACGATATTCGGCGGCCATACCGCTCTGTGAATCACCGACCAGTGCCAGTTTGTGGACCTCGTTGATCGAAGTGTATTCACCATTATCGAGAAGGGTCTGACCGGCACCCTGTGCAACCAGATAGATCGCCTCTTGTGAGGCATAGAGCACTTCCGAGTTACCGATGAAACAGCTGGTTTGGTAGCTGTCAGGATCCACCAGTGGAACGGCGATGATATTGATAATGGTAGGATCCAACATACCGACGGTGGCACTTGGCGCCAGATAACAACGCTCCGTGTCGATAAGAGGTTCTGGTTCATCACCTAAGGTAGAGGTCGGAGTCAGCTGACTCAAAGTGGCACTCTCCAACAGAGTACGATTGTGTTGAAATTGACCTGTGTATTTGGCGTATTGATCCAGACCACCAATATAGGGGGTATAACGGGTAACCAGATAGAGTGTATTGCCGATGACTCGACTGGAGATCATTGCTCCGTCAAAGCTCAATGTACGTTCATGGGTTGGCGCATCTGCAGAGTCCAAACGAAACAGGTTGACCTCACTGGTGCCATGCGACCAGTATCTGGGCTCCTCCCAGATCGATAGCGGCCCAAAGAAGCCAATATCCACATAGTCATTGTTGGTGTCTCCTCCTACAGTTACAACCATATCGGAGAGCCCTTCACCGAGCTGGTTGAGGAGATAGATGCCTTCAACATCACCCACCCCCGGTATCCCGACCTCATTCAACAACCGATTTGAGGCGGGTTGCTCCTCAATGGCGTAAGTGAAGAGACAACTTCGGAAATAGGTATTGGTGTTTGAGCCACAATAGCCAAATCGATAGAAATGGACGCCATCGGATTTAATCAAATCCGCCTCATCCACCCCCTGCTCCTGTGTGTTGGTCAGAGATATCGGGTTAATACTGTCTATCGGTGCCGGGCTGAAATCCTCACGACTGGTGTCAGGCAGCGGACGATCCGTTGCATAGGCTGCGATCATTGCTTCGGACAAGTAGCCTTCCAGCATGACATTGTGCCGGAAGCGATGCAGGGTGGGATTGTCGGTATCGAAGACGATGAAGGTTAAGGGGTCTTGATTATAGATAACGGAACCATCTTCCGCCTCATAGCCACCATAGACTGCAAACTCCGCCGGCGGCAAGGGTCCGCCACTGTGCACCTCGACGATCTCGGTCTCGGAGAGAGTCTTGCGGGTGAATGGTACCAACGCATCAACCTGACCGTTCCAGTTGAGCCAGCGCCCCTCGCTATCCCGCATATGCCAATTATCCTGAGCACGGGCTACCAGATAGAGATTACGCTCAGCCCCCACAGAGGCTGCATCCACACGGATACTCAGCTCAACCGAGATGGCATCCTCGGTATCGTATAGCGGGGTGTATTGATCCGTATCTGCCGTAGAGAGAGACCATGACATGGCCGCATCGGCCGGCTCACCCGAGGTTGTGACTGAAGGCTGATTGGTGGGAGCGGCAGTTGTGATGAACGGAAAAAATGCGAATACCAGCCCAACAGAAAGGTGGCGCAGCGTTGAAGAAAGTCTTTTTCCCATGATCGATCCCTCGAATTTCAACATTAGGGCCATCATAACCCCCCCATCCTCAGATTTCCAGAGCATGAGAGATCAACAACCGGAGTGCCGGAGTTCATTGATAGTTAGGTATCATTCGCTCTTCGTGTTTTTGGCTTTACCCGTTTATGACCTTTTTTCAGTTATCCTTGGCTGAGCTCTTTTCGTGCGGCAATCAGAATTACGATGGCGGCCCAACCATAGACCGCTTCACCAAGATATTCAGGAAAGAACTCTCTAAAAAACAAAATGACTGCAACAAAACCCAGCCAAACACCGCCCACCCAATAGAAGAAGATTTTTTTCTTACTTCTGTAATCCACAACGCAATTGTCCCATTGATTTTGATCGATCGGATACTAACGGATTAATGTAAGTTGACTTCTCTTGCCTATCGAGTTTTGTAACTTGAAAAAGGATCACCAAGCAAAAGATGAAGGTTAGAATAAGCACCAATCATCAGTGTACCAAACAGACAGAGAGAGTAGCTCCCCTCTCCCCTTGCGGGAGAGGGGCCGGGGGAGAGGGGGAGAATAAGCACCTCAGTCAATATAAGAATTCAACGCAATAAAAATAAAAGGATCGATATGATCTATCATCTTTTGGCTCGGTGAAACGCTTCGCGTACACCCTCTCCCCAACCCCTCTCCCATCAAGGGAGAGGGGCTTCTATGCATCTCTCTGGCTAATTTGAGTTAACGGGACAACAGTGAAGTCATAATGGAATTCTGGTTATATCCCGCAAACTCTTTCTGCCGATAACTGTCCCATCATCATAACCCTTGAACCATGAACCGCTTGAATCATTGATATAAATACCCAACCACGATGAGATTGTTTTCCCAGGCTCTCGAATTCACCGCTCAAAATCAGTTTGTGCCGTTGTGAAAATACCGTATATTATGAGCTATAGCTTGGTTATCTCTTTTGATTCAATAAGTTGTTTACACTTTAATAATTTTGGAATGCGCATCACCCAAACCGCCTTATTGCAAATAAATGGGACCGCAATGATTCCAAATAATGGCCTGTTTACCACACCCCTAAAGGAGGTTTGAGCGTGATGAAGCTCAGCATACTGATCATTGGTTTCCTCTGTATAGCCAATGTGGTTGCAGCACCTCCAAAGAAACCCAGTCTGGTTACCGTTACCGAGGTCGTGGAGCAGAACCTGCGTGAGGAGTTCCCCTTCTCGGGCACGGCAGAGGCGCTCCAGGAATCACCGCTCTCTCCGCGCTTGTCAGGAGTAGTGAATGAGGTGTTCGTTGAGGAAGGCGAACGGATCGAGGCCGGTGAAAAAATTCTCTCCCTCGATTCGGTTATCGCCAGACTTGAGGTGGTATCGGCAAAGGCCGGACTCGATGAGGCGATCGCCCGGCACCGGGAGGCGGTGCGCCAGAAAAACGAGTATCAGTCACTGCGCCGCAACAAGGCGGTCGCCGCCAGCCAGTTGGCTTCGGCGGTGGCCGACGAAGAGATTGCCCAGGCTTCGATCGCCAAACAGCGTACGGAGGTGAAACGGCTGGAAGAGCTGTTGTCCCGGCATCTGCTTACCGCTCCTTTCTCCGGCATTGTTGCCGAGAAGAACGTTGAAACCGGGCAGTGGGTAAAAGCTGAGTCGGGTGTGGTGAAACTGGTAGCGCTGGATCGTATCCGCATACGGGCATCGATACCGCAGCGATTCTACTCACGCATCCAACCCGACCTGAAGGCTCGAATCCGCTTCGATTCCCTACCAGGGGAGGAGTTCACCGGCAAGGTCGCTTCCATAGTCGCAGCAGGCAACCGAAGCACCCGCACCTTTCCCCTTCTGTTGCTGCTCGACAATCCGAAAAGCCGGATTGCCCCCGGTATGTCGGCGCGCATATTCATTGAACTGAGCGGCAAGCAGCAACCATCGATCATGCTTCCAAGAGACGCGATTGTTCTCAAGGCGGATGGCAGCCGGATCGTCTGGCGCGTGTCCGGCTCTGATAATCCCTTCAAGGTAAAACAGATCAGCGTGACCATCGGGCGTACCCAGGGCAATCTTGTGGAGATCCTGGACAGCAGCCTGAATGCCGGTGATCGCATCGTACTGCTGGGCAACGAGAACTTACGCCCAGGCCAATCCGTCAAGATCGGACAAACCGAATAGGAGTTGGCATCTCACCATGTTTCGCTTCTGCATCGAAAAACCGGTCATTCTCACTGTCGCGATCCTGATCCTGACCCTGTTCGGCTTGCTGGCCATCTTCAGCGTGCCGGTACAGATGATTCCCGATCTGGACGCCCGCCTGATCAACGTCAGCACCACCTGGCCCGGCGCCTCGCCACAGGACGTTGAGAAGGAGATCATCATCGAGCAGGAGCAGTACCTGACCCGCATCCCGGGGCTGGAGCGGATCATCTCCACAGCCACCACCGGCAACGCCCAGATCGAACTGGAGTTCCCCTACACCGTCACCATCGACGAGGCGTTACTGGACGTCAACAACGCCCTGTCGCAAGTCGACAACTATCCGGAGAACGTTCGCCAGCCGAGTATCCGCGCCGAGTCTTTCTCATCCAACTCGTTCATGTATTTCCGTCTGACACCGGTCAGCGGTGACTTTTCCGAAGCCGATGTCATCGCCCTCTACGACTGGGCGGAAGAGTACATCAAACGCCCGATGGAACGAGTGCCCGGCGTCTCCAGTGTGCGCCTCTGGGGCGGCGCTGAACGCCAGATTAAAATCTATGTCGATCCACTTAAACTGGCAGAACGCAACATCAGCCTGCTCGATGTGAGAAACGCCATTCGGGCGAGGAACCGTGATGTCTCCGGCGGTGATCTGGACAGCGGCAAGCGACGTTATCTGCTGCGTACGATCGGCCGCTTCCAGTCCGTTGAGGAACTGAATGAACTGGTCATCAGCGAACGGGATGGCACCTTCGTTCGATTGAGAGACCTGGGCCATGCAGAGCTGGGTTTCGCCGAAGTCCGCAACTACGCCTACGGAGCTGGAAAACCCCAGCTGGCCTTCGCAGTGAACCGACAGATCAGCACCAACGTGATCGAGATAAAGCAGGCGATGATGACAAAGGTGGCGGAACTCAATGCCAGTGTTCTCCAGGAGAATGGCCTGGAACTCGTATTGAACTCCGATGACGTGATCTACGTGACCGATGCGGTTGAAGTAGTGAAGCACAACCTGGCGATCGGTGCGATCCTTGCCCTGCTGGTGCTTTTCCTGTTTCTACGTTCGGTTTCGGGTACCCTGATCGGCGCCATGGCGATTCCCATCTGTGCCATCGCTGCGTTTCTCGGACTGCTGATCGCCGGACGCACAATCAACGTCATCTCACTCTCCGGTGTCGCCTTCGCCATCGGTATGACGCTGGACAACAACATCGTGGTGGCGGAGAACATCTACCGACACCTGAGTAAGGGCACCAATCGCCTGCAGGCCGCCCTCAACGGCATCACCGAGGTCTGGCCTGCGGTACTGGCATCGACCCTGACCACGGTCTGCGTATTCCTGCCGATCCTGTTCATCCACGAAGAGGCCGGACAGCTCTATTCGGATATCGCCATTGCGATTGCTGCATCGATCATGATGTCGATGCTGGTGGCGGTCACCCTCGTGCCGGCGGCCAGCGGTCGCTTCCTCTCAATCCACAAGGAGTCCAAAAACTCATTTCTCGACAGACTCGGCGCCAGCGTATCGCACGGGGTGTTGTCACTGATCCACTGGCTGGTAGTGGGCTACGTACGCCCACTGGCGGTTATTCTGATCGTACTGACAGGGGCTGGCGCTATCCTCTACTACCTGACACCGCAAACCGAGTACCTGCCGGAAGGTGAAGAGGCCAAGGTCTTCACCATCATGTTCGCCCCACCCGGCTATAACATCGACACCATGAAGGAGCACTATCACTCGGTGGAAGAGCAATTCCTGCCGCAACTGGGTGCGGACCCGGAACAATTCGCGAAGGGTGAAACCGACATTCCCGCCATGACCTTCACAGTAGGTTTCGTCAACAATACTCGGGTATTCTCCGTTCGCGGTATTGCGGACCGGCACCAGACCGATAAGTTTCTGGAGATCGCCAGCGCCAAAGCCGACGAACTGCCGGGCTTGCGATCATTCTCCTCCAAGGGCTCGATCTTTTCGGGCAATTTCGGCGGTACGCGCAGTATCAACATCGACATCAGCGGCCCGGAACTCCAGTCGCTGTTCGATGCCGGGCTGAAGGTCTTTCTCAAATCGAAGCAGATCTTCGAAAACCCACGGGTACGGCCCGAACCCTCAAACCTGACCATGGGGCAACCCATGCTCGAAGTCCAGCCGGACTGGGAGCGTGCGGCTGAACTCGGCATCGATACTCAGGACTTGGGATACACCATCTGGGCCTATTCAGACGGCGCCTTTGTCGATGAGTTCTTCCTCGACGATGACCAGATCGACATGTTTCTCTACTCCACTCAGGGCAACATCGAACAGCCCCAGGATCTCGAATCCCTGATGCTCTACTCCTCGCGGGGCGAAATCGTTCCGCTGAGTGCCATCGCCCGGCTTAAGGAGAGCGTCAATACCGAGACCATCCGCCGCGTCGACGGAGATCGAACCATCACCCTGAGCGTCATACCGCCCAGAGACATTCCGCTGGAAGCCGGGGTGGAGCGAGTGACTGAAGAGATCCTCACAGGAATGAAAGCGTCCGGTGAACTGCCTGCCGATATCCGCCTGGAGATCAGTGGTGCAAGTGATCAACTGAGCGCAACGCGGGAAGCCCTTTTCAGCAACTTCATCGTGGCGATACTGATCGCCTACCTGCTGATGGTAGCGGTCTTCTCACACTGGGGATATCCACTGCTGATTATGACCAATCTGCCGGTCGGCATCAGCGGCGGTATCGCCGGTCTCTATCTGATCAATCTGGCCGGCGCCAACCTGGACCAGATTGGCCTCAATCCGATCAACCAACCCTTCGACATGATCACCATGCTCGGCTTTCTGGTATTGATCGGCACCGTGGTCAACAATCCGATCTTGATCGTTGAACTCACTGCCTCCAACCTGAAGAAGAGAGGCATGAACATCGTCGAGGCGGTGACCGAGGCGGTGCGTATCCGATTGCGACCGATTCTGATGTCCACGGTTACCACGGTCGCCGGGCTGTCACCGCTGGTGTTCAACCCTGGAGCCGGAACCGAGCTTTACCGGGGACTGGGGGCCATTGTGCTCTTTGGGCTGCTGTTCTCGATGATCGTGACTTTGACCTTCATGCCGGCTCTGCTGGCATTGGTGTTCAGGGTGTCGGATAGATTGTTTTCAAAACAACCGAAACCTTTGTCTGATTGATGAGTGCCCTGCCATGGAGGGCAGGTATACTATTCTATAAATGTTGTGCATCCCTCTAACACATGCTTCTAGACAATCAATAGCATTAGGATCAGGAGGTCAACAAGAGATACAAAAAAGCGTAGAAGCAAGGCCTAAGATTTACGGGTGTTCCAGTAATGGCTTTCTGATATGAGAAGAATTTCTCTTCCACATATATATTTTCTTATAGTTATCACACACTCAATGCTCATATTCTGAGTTTTTTTGGGTTAGTATTGACAGACACTCAGGAATCGACGGACATTCTCAATGAAAGCAAACTTCCCCTGGATCTCGGCTGGACTCGGCCTGACCCTAGCCATGGTTCTGATCAGCTCGGGGGTTTTCAGAGATCCCGCTGAGCGCGGCTTTCCCCTGTTGACGACCCTGTTCATCACCGAATTCGGTTTTCTTGTCACGGCCGCAGGCGCGTTCGTTTCCGGCAGGTCTTCCCTGGTGACTAAACGACGCTGGTCGCAAATACTGTTGACGGTGGTATGTGGTGCCCTGGCATTAGCTTTTTTCATCTTGGGGCTAACTTTGTGGCAGGAAACCGCGGGACAAGCGGCTTCCTGAACCAGAGTTATCTATGCGAGATATCCAAGCAATCACTCACAGACCGATGCGAGTTAACCGGGCATCGGGCCGAATTAACTGGAGGCCGAATTAACGAATTAACTGGACACCCATCCATAATTGGTCAGGATTTTCTGGATTAAGTGGTCAGATTAAAACAGCGAATATGTTCAGTTTAGGTGGAATCTGCAAATGCAGGTGCTGCACACAAATGACCACCATTCCGGTAACAACTGACCACTCAAACCGGAAAAACCTGACCAGGCAGCTGTTAATGACCAGCCACGTTAGACATTAATCCTGATGTATGAATTTAAGTAAATTGCCCCCTGAAATTCTGCATTCCCGGAATTCTCTTGACACGTTAGCTCTAGTCGTTCTGGCTGAAGGAAATAACCACTTCACTGACTGCTGTTTCTCCCCATGGATTTTGGTCATTTAACATTTCGCCTCCAGCTGAAGGGGACCGCATATGAATATGACCCATATCTGGTGATTCTCTCAAGCTAGTTAATGTATTAATCAATTGATTAAGTCCATTTGAATCGCAATAGACCATTACAGATCTACCTGCATCATTCAGTTGAAAACTAAGCATTCAGTTCTCCAATTAAGCATCATGGAATTTTCCTATTACGGTGCAGCAAGGTTTCCTGGAATTGTCCACCAAAGAGGAGGATACAGCGACGGTACCATACGACCACACCTATAAACAATATACATAATTCCACCAATTACCGCTGTACCAGCGATCTTTTTACAATCATCGCTACACATCTCAGAGTTCTCTGAAGGAGCGGATAAACAGGACACCCATCCATAATTTGCCAATTTTACATACATCTGGCAATCTTTGTGGATCATCTGTTATCAAGGAGCGATACGATGCCAAAACCAAGGAAAACTCTGGTTCTGCTGGATCAAACCCCCTATTACCATTGCGTATCACGCTGCGTCAGGCGTGCTTTTCTCTGTGGATTCGATACGCTTTCCGGGAAAAGCTATGAACATCGTCGACAGTGGATCGTCGATCGTATGAAGCTGTTGGCTGAGATTTTTGCCATCGATATCTGCGCCTATGCCGTGATGTCCAATCACTACCACGTCATCCTTCATGTCGATACCCAGACAGCGACCAGCTGGTCTGAGCAGCAAGTCATTGATCGTTGGCAACATCTATTCTCACTACCGGTCATCGTCCAGCGTTATCTGGCCAGGGAGTCGCTCAGCCGGGTTGAACGAGATGCAGTCACTGAACTGACCACTAAATGGCGTATGAGGCTCCAGGAGATCAGCTGGTTCATGCGCTGTCTCAATGAGCCGATCGCAAGACAAGCCAACCAGGAGGATGGTTGTACAGGGCGCTATTGGGAGGGGCGATTTAAGTCACAGGCTCTGCTGGATGAGAAAGCCTTGGCTGCCTGTATGGCCTATGTCGATCTCAACCCTGTTCGGGCCGGACTGGCAGAGACGCCTGAGCAGTCAGAATATACCTCCATCAAAGAACGGGCTCATCAGTTCAAGAAAAACTCCGATCATTCAGAGAGACCCAGCACCCCTGGCGGCCTACTCCCTTTTGCTGGCTACCCACGGGAGGATAGGCCCAAAGGCATACCCTTTCGTCTCAAAGACTATCTGCAACTCGTCGATTGGACGGGTCGGGCTATTTTGGAAAACAAACGGGGCTACATTTCTCAGCATGCTCCGCCTATTCTGGATAGGCTACAGCTCGATACCAAGCATTGGCTCTACATGACTCAGCATTTTGAGAGTCGATTTAACGGAATGGTCGGCGCTTGTCATGTACTTAAAGCGGCATGCAAAAAACTTAAGTTCCAACGAACGCCGAACCTTGGGGCAGTTTCAGAATTATTGAACTAGATAATCCTCTCAAACAACAACTTGAAAAACATCATCAGTAGGCACTGAGCGCGGGTTGTGCTTGTGTGTGAGAAATCAACCTAAAAGTGTCACGTCAAACTTCAGAATTAGACAATTTTACTCGTATCGTCACTTTATTTTACCGTTCAATCTAGAAATGCGGTTCATCTAATACGAACCTTTTTCCACCAAAAGCAAAACAATTTAAGAATGGGTGTCTTGTTTATTCTGCTTGTTTATTCTGCTGATTCACCAATACATCGCTCACGACTCCAAGCGCTACGCTACCCGCGTCGTACAGGACATCACCGACAAAGTGGAAGTGTTGTTGACAACGCCCCGCCTTGGCAAAAAGGTAGCGGAAATCGGCGAAGAAAATGTACGGGAAATCGCTATGTACTCCTACCGCATCATGTATGAACTGATGCAAGACACCATCTACATCCATGGCGTCTTTCATAAACGCCGGCATTTCAAGCCAGAGGATTTACAACGTTGAATCTCTGACTGGTGATGGTAGCGTGAGGAGAACAGACCGACTACTTAACAGACTCAATAAACGAAGGGGCCGTTGGCCCCTTTCGTTTTATGGATGTCCCCATCTATTCCCTTTTTGGTGAGTGTCCCGGTTCTCTGTATGACCAGGCTGGCATGGATACTCCTGCAAAAACAGGAACCGTATCAGGTGACACGCTGAGCTTAATGGTATTGTCTTTGTTGCTGCGTTTAACTGATGAGAAAGCGGTTACCCGCCTTGACCTAAGTCTGGCCAAGACATGGCTTTAGAAGCCGAGTGGGTGTTTTAGACAGTCAAGTGCGGATCTTCATCAGGGCCAGGAAGAATCAAGATTACTTCCAATCAACAGGCCGGTTATATGTCAGCACAACAACCGTTAGCAAATTAGACCTGCAACATTGATAAACGTGAGATCTAAAAGGCTGTTTGTTGCAGCCCTAGAGATGAGTTTGGCTTGACAATCGGCAGGCGTCCATATATGTCTTGTTTATTTTGTTTATTTCATTGCTTATTTCTTGTTTATTGTCATGATATAAACAAGTACAGAAGCGAGGTCTAAATATTAGGGAGGCCCCCAGCTCTACAGAGCTATAACTAGCCAAGTTTCAGAGCATTTTGAGTCTACCTTTTTTCAAGGTTTTGTTTAGCTCTAGCAGTAGTAAACTGATCCAGAATAATGTAAATATTACCACCTTCCCCCAACCGGTGGTTTCTGTAATATTATTTACTTGATTTAATTCGATAGTGTACTTACCCCATATCAAATCTATTGCACGCCAGCCACAAAATATTATAAATCCCCAGCTAGCCAAGCTAGAATTCTTTTTTTCAGACAACCAGGCTAATATTGCGCCAACAAAAAAAATAAGAAAGCCTAAAGAGATGTATATTAGCAAATACTGTTTAAATGCATCCTCTCCAAAAAGCTGGGATAACCTCTCAGCCTCAAAAGTCCATAGAGAATGAAGTAACAATACGACATTCCATATACAGTACAATACAAAAATTGACTTTAATTGTTCTATTTCAATTTTCACAAGAGCTTTAAACATAATGATTAATATGGATAGATCATCTAAAATAACATACCTCGATCTTACACTTTAAGAGATCACGTTGTAATTGCTCGTTACAATTAATTCTCCATCGATCATGTGCAGGCGGTGACGAACACATGATCACACTAGCTCCAAAAGGTATAAAACCACCCTCTCCTGTAAGTGAATTACATTCCATAAACATGTTATGTAGGCACTTCCTAAATTTATCATTTGCACGAATCACACATTCCATATCAGTAACTACCCTGATTGTGCAACATTTCAACCCTAACGGATCAAAATTATTAATTGGGCTACTCATAACATAAACATACAGATTATTTCCTCCATTTAATCCAATTGGATCAGATTGCAGATACCTTCCGGTGGTGGGATCGTAGTCCCGGAAGTAGTTGTAATAGTTATTGCTTTCCTGATCGTAATACTGCCCAGGAAACCCCAACGGCATCTCAACCTGTGCAACCGTTACCGCTCTCTCTCCAAACGGCCTACGATCACTATCCCAAACCACACTACCCGCACCATCCGTCGCCTTAACCACCGCACCCAAATGATCCGTATGCAGATAAGAGACCTGAATAGGCGCCGCACCCTGCAACTGCGCCACCGGCTGCCCATCCAGATAGACATACTCCCGTATCGCCTGCCCCGTCTGGTCATACTCACCCAACAGCGCACCACTCGGCCCAAACCGGAACCGGGTGATGGTGCCATTGACGGTTTTGCGCACCCGCTCGCCTTTACCATTATAGCCGTAGCTGGCCGTAGTCCCGGTTTTGCTAAAACCCACCATCCGATTCTGATCATCGTAAGTATAGCTGCCCAGCAAGCTGCTGATGGTGTTACCCGCAGCATCATATTGACGGGCATCGGTCGTCGTTCCGAGGGTCTCCTCCAGGCGGTGACTGTCCGCGGCATAGCTGTAGCTTTCTGAGACGCCATCTTCCGTGAGGCTCAACCGATTACCAATCGCATCGTAGCTGTAATCCAGATCCCCATAGGCACCAAGGGCATCGGTCAGTCGATCGAGTTCGTCATAGTCGAAGCTCTGGTCTCGGCTGCTCTGAATCAAATCCTGCCAGCTGGTGATGTTGCCGACCGGATCATGGCCATAGCTGTCATCCAGGACACTGCCCAGGGTCTGGGCAATGAGTTGGTAATCCTGATCGAAGGTACGACTGAGTTGCAGGCCGTTACCAAACGCCAGGGCGTTAATCGGCCCAAAGGGCAGTCGCTGGATCTGACTGACCAGGGAGTGGGTTGTGCCGTCGGGTTTTTCCAGGCTGAGGCCGGTGAGCTGGCCCTGGGCATAGCTGTAGTGGACGATATGCCCGGAGGGGTAGCTCTGGCTGGTGAGTTCACCCTGGGGGTTGTAGCCGTAGGTGAAGCTGGTTGTTACCCCGTCCTGGCTGGTACGGGTGACTTGGGTCAGCTCACCAAAGGCGTTGTATTGGTAGTCGGCGGTTCCTTCCGCATCACTCATCTGGGTGAGCTGGCCGATGCCATGGGTCCCTTGGTCGTAGGTATAACTGACGTTGAGACTGGTATCCGGGTAGCTGATGCCGGTCAGGCGGTTGAGGGCATCGTAGCTGTAGCTGGTGGTTACACTCCGGGCATCGGTCTGGGTGAGGCGGTTACCCGCTTCATCGTAGGTGTAGGTGGTCACCCCGGTGTCGGGACTGGTCAACGTGATCAGGTTGCCCAGGGCATCATATTCATAGCTGGTGACCAGACCGGTGGGGTCGGTGACCTGGGTGAGGTTATCCTGGGCATCGTAGCTGTACTGGGTGATGCCGTTCTTGGCATCGGTGGTCTGACTGAGCCGGTTGAGGGGGTCGTAGGCCTGGGCGGTGGGATTCAGATTGGCGTCCAGGGTCCGGGTGAGGTTGCCATTCGGATCGTAGTCGAAATCCGTGGTGTGGTTCTGACTGTCGATCGACTGATCAAGTTGGCTCAGTTGGTCGTAGACCTGCTGTTTGGTGCGGGTCAGGGTACCGGTGGGGTCACTGACCTCTTCACTCAGTCGATTTCCCATGTCGTCCAGGGTGTAGTCGATACGATTACCCAGCTGGTCTTCCAGGCCGGTCAGGCGATGGGCGGCATCGTAGTCGTAGCTGATGCTGTTGCCATCCGGCAGGGTGACCTGGATGAGGTTACCCACACCGTCGTAGTCATAGTCGGTGGTGCGGCTGGTGGTGCCATCGCTGACGCTTTGCTGGATCATCCGCCCCCGCAGGTCGTAGCTTCGGGTGGTGGTCAGGCCATTGGGGCTGACGATGGTGAGCGGGCGTCCTGAGGCATCGTGGGCGGTGATCTGGGTGGTCTGATTCAGGGCATTGGTGATGCTGTTACGATTGCCATTTTCATCATAGCCGTAGCTGGTGACGTCGGTGACATCCACCCTGGGTCCGTCGATGGTCTCTACCTGTCCGTGCACCGTATAGGTATAGCTGACCGTACGATCAGCCAATACCGTGAGAGGCAGCATCAGGCCCAGACTCAGGCCGGCCCAGAGGGTGAGGTTTTTAGGGGTGAATGTCATGGTGGGTTTGCTCATGTCCATGTCCTTGCTTCAATCAGGTCCTGTCGGTCCGGTTGTCTGGTTTACTGTACGGGGCTTTGCTGTCTGCTCAGCAGGCGACCTTCAGTGTCATAGGTGTTTTCGGTGCGTTGTTCAGGCTCGGTGACCGTCAACGGCTTGTTGAGGGTGGTATCCCAGGTGGTGGTGATGGTTCTGGCCTGGGGGGTGCCTGAGGCTTCGGTACGACTGAGCTCTCTACCCTGAGAATCTCGGCTATAGGTTGTTGTATTACCGTTCCAGTCGGTTTTACTGGCGATGAAGCCATTGTTGTCGTATGTATAGGCTTGATTGTCTCCGCCGGAGCAGGTTGTGCAGCGATCGCCTTCGATGTGATCGACCTTCATCTGGCCTTGTTGTACGGTGAAGTGGTAGATACGTTCGGCACCGGCCGCATCGGTTACCGTGGTGGTGCCATCTGGATTGTAGGCAAACTCAACCCGCTCCGCATTGCCGGCATGCTCTGAGAGAATAGCCCTACCCTCGGTGTCATAGGCCCAGGTAGCGTAGAGATCACCGTTGTCGTCAGTAATACCAGTTAGATGATAAGGAAAGTCGGGATCTTCGTAGTGGTATTGACGTGTATTGTTATCAGGATAGGTCACACTGACCAACCTTCCCTCTGCATCATAGTCATACTCCAGATCACCATCCGGAGTGGTGATTGTGGTCAGGAATCCTGCTTCATCATAATGGTAGGTCAAGGTATCACCATAGTGACCGGTGACCGATCCCAGACGCCCATCATCTCCATAGTGATATAGAGTCGTCTGATGAGTAGTCGAGGTTTTGGAGATAAGTTTTCCATCGGAATCATACTTCTCAGTAGATCCATCTGAGGCCTTAAAACTCCAACCTGCATTATTACTAGTCAAACTCGATTGTCCTGGGTAGAGACTCTGCCATTGACCTGATTTGTAAAAAAAGACTGATACTGTTCCGTTAACTCGCGAAACATAGTTTATTCCATAATATGTACCTGTATCGAACTTATGGTTTAAGGTGTTTATAATCGGAAGTTTCAACACATACTCACTACCATGTCGAATTTGGCATAAACCGGATATATAATAAGCCGTGCTATTTGCCAATAATCCACCATAAATATTTGACTTTAGTTCGCTCCAGCCCTGATAGCAGGCATCTCTAGGCGTATCATAGTGGGGTGTTTGTGTTACAGCTGGATAGGGATGCGCTTGCACACCTTGATCGCCCATAGGTTGCTCGTATCCATTAAACCGTTGGCTGTAGTTATGACGCCAACGGGGACCCATACTGATATACCCATCCTCAATCGCTTGGGAGTTGTAAGTCCTTTGTACCTTAAGGGTACCATTGGCCAGGCTATAGTCAGTCTCGGTTTGGGACTTTTCACCATTTGCGGGACTGCATGGGTTGGCTTCTTTTGGAGGGCATACATTTGGAGGCACTCCAAGTTTGTATCTAGCGTTCTGTGTTACCCGAGCTCTAATACGATTGACACACATTTGTATGCCTGAATCATAGATCTGCAAGTTTCCTAAGGGACATTGAACTGTTCTGTGTCTATTAATAAATCTTGAGCCTGGCCCATGCTCTTCACAAGGAACATACCTATAAGGTGCTACGGTACCCCAATAATCACCATTGTAAAAAGTATGATCGTTTACCTTGTATTCAGTGTAACTGATATCATACCTCGATGTTGTACTTATCCACTCTAAACCAGGTACTAATACAGAATAGGGGTAACAAGGATGTTGCTGAGTCGCGGATAACCTCTGTTCCATTAGGAAATCACTGAGCGCAGTGAATGCAGCCTCTTCTGTATCATAGGTTGGAAGAGGATTCACATTTATATGTTGAGGTGTATAAACCCAAGGCCCAACATAAACTTCCTCGTCAGGCATCTTGAAATTGTACCTAATTCTTTCATCAGCGATATCTAAAGAAAATTGTTCACTCATCAATGAATAAGGTAAGCCTTTGCTCTCAAAATCTTCGATGGCATATGATTTTTCATCATGGCATTGGCTACCGGATGTATTCGGATATGCTTTCCAGCAAAATGGAGCATCATTGGCTATTGAATTCAATGGGATGCTAAAAAAGCTGAGTAATATAAGTAGACTAAAGATGTTCGTGTAGTATAAATACCCCGCACTGTAACTACTCTTTGAACCTTGATTCAGCTGCAATAAGCTATAGATTGATCGACTACTTAGTTCCTTCATCTATCAGTTCCTTAAGCGTAATATTTTCCTAGTGATTGCTTTTGGTCACATCGGTACGTCTCAAGCAATCCATTAAAAAACAAGAAAATTAAAAAGTAGATGCGGAGTAATCTAGAAAGGAGGATCGAATTTTACTAGACATCCCTGTTCATTGTCTTGTTTGTTATTCCTGTAAAAGTTGATTTATTGAAGAAACTATAATTTGTCAGATCATCCCCTTCACTGACGTAGATCAAACAAAAGAATAAAACACGGCTGAAGAGGACCGCTCTTTTGTAACAAGTAATGTACCCATTGGCCTTAAAACATCGAACATGCGTTTGAAAAGTTCAGTACTTAAGGCCAATTCTGAACTTAGACATACTCGATCTTTCTCCCGATTCATGAGGTAATCAATCGACTCTACATCTTCTCCCTCGATATCTTTCACCAGTGAATCAAATGTGATATTGGTTGCACTAGTGATAAACAGGACACCCATCCATAATTTGCCAATTTTACATACATCTGGCAATCTTTGTGAATCATCTGTTATCAAGGAGCGATACGATGCCAAAACCAAGGAAACCTCTGGTTCTGCTGGATCAAACCCCCTATTACCATTGCGTATCACGCTGCGTCAGGCGTGCTTTTCTCTGTGGATTCGATACGCTTTCCGGGAAAAGCTATGAACATCGTCGACAGTGGATCGTCGATCGTATGAAGCTGTTGGCTGAGATTTTTGCCATCGATATCTGCGCCTATGCCGTGATGTCCAATCACTACCACGTCTTGCCCGCCTTTACTCTGAAAATCACTAACAGCTTCTTCTTTAGAATTGAACAGAGTACCACCAGTAGTTGTTGGTGAAGCTTTCCACGACAAGGGTTCGGTTTTCGCTGGTAAGGCAATCATCATTAAGGGTGACATCATTAAACTGGGGACAACCAAAAACCTGTTCATATAAAACCAATTGCTCATATTCTTGTCCGTATTTAAAAACATTAACTAAATATTAGAAAACTGTTCTTACTGAACCGCCCTTTGCTGTCGACTGACCAGATTACCAGTGGCGTTATAAGTAAATACTGTAATTTTATCTGGTTCAGTGACTGTCAATGGTTTGTTGATTGAGGTATCCCAGGAGGTAGTAATTATTCTGGCTTGGGGTGTCCCTGAGGCTTCAGTACGACTCAACTCCCTGCCCTGCGCATCGCGGGTATAGGTCACAATATTACCGTTCCAATCGGCTTTACTGGCAATAAATCCATTACTGTCGTAGGTGTAAGCTTGAATATCACCAGCAGAACAGGTGGCACAGCGGTCACCTTCAATGTGATCAATTTTCATTTCACCCTGCTTAACCACAAAATGGTACTTACGTACAGCACCTGCAGAATCTGTTACAGTTGTTGTGCCATCCGCATTATAAGAAAACTCTACCCGCTCAGCACTGTCTGCATGCTCAGACAGAATCGCCCTGCCCTCTGCATCATAGGCCCAGGTGGCATACCGATCATTGTTTTCATCGGTTATTCCTGTTAGATGATAGGGATAACGTGGATCTTCGTAATGATAATGGCGTGAACGATTATTGGGATAGGTGACACTGACTAATCGACCATCTGCATCATAGTTATAACCCAAATTCCCATCCGGAGTTGATATTGAAATCAGATTGCCAGCATTATCATAGTGATAAGTCAGAGTATCACCAAAATGACCTATAACCCTCTCTAAACGTCCTGCATTATCATAAGTGAACAAGGTAGCTTGACCATTTTGGTTTGTACTACTCATTAACCTACCATCGTCATTATAGGTCTCTACCGTATTGTTATTACTTGTATATGACCAACCTGTTTCTGTTTGGAAGAAAACTGTTTTACCGGGATACAGTGGTTTCCATTGATTATTGATATATCGAAATACCTCTACATTACCATCACCCTTTGAAACATAGCTGATGTTGATATAGGTTCCGGTATCCATCCTAGGATTCAGAGTATTGAAGATCGGCAGTTTCAGAACATACTCACTACCATGACGAACTTCGCAAACCCCCGAACGATAGTAGGCCCTATCATTCACCAGCAACCCACCATACACCTTTCCCTTAATCTCCTCCCAGCCCTGAGTACAGGCGTAATAACGGCTATCATAGTAAGACGAAGCCGTTGTTTCACGAAAGGGATGATCCTGCACACCGTTCTCATCAGAGGACCGTTCATAACCATTCAATCGTTTGGTGTAGTTGTGACGCCAACGCGGACCCAACCCAGTATAACCATCTTCAACAGACTGAGAATTGTATGTGCGTTTAACAGTTAGGGTACCATTGGCTAATAAATAGTCAGTTTCTGTTTGAGTTTTTGCACCCGTTGCCGGACTACAGGGATTACCTTCAGTTGGACATATGCTTGGAGGTGCCGAAATACCATACTTAGCATGTTGACTGACTCGTGCTGAACTGCGATTTACACACATCTCAATTTCAGGGTCATAAATTTGAAGAGAGCCTTGTGGACACCTCACAGTGCGGCCTCTGGAAATAAATCGGCTACCAGGACCATGAGCAGTACACGGAATATAACCAGCAAAAGTCGTATAGTAATCACCTCTGTAAAACAAGTGGCTATGCACTTTATGCTCACCATAGCTATATCCTAAGGTAAGTTTCGGAGGATTAAATGCATTCTGCCATTCACTTGAGGGCCATACTTCTGAAAAGGGAAAGCATGAATAATCAGCAGCTTGTTGCCCCTCTAACAGAAACGCTTCTAAAGAATCAAATGCGTCTTGCTCATTATCGAATGTCGGAAGTGGATTCTGATTAACACCTTCCACTCTATACGTCCATGGACCAACGTAAACCGGTTCATCGGTCATCTTATATTTATATCGAACATTATCGCCCTGGTCTTCAGTTGAAAACTCTTCATTCATCAATGAATAAGGTGCACCTCTACCTTGAAAATCAGCAATAGCACCCGCTTTGTCATCATGGCATATGCCACTCATTGAAGATGGGAAGGCTTTCCAGCAAAATGCCGCATCACTAGCATTCGAATTAAGGGGGCTTAACAGTAAAAATAAAATCGCTATGGAAAACAAAGAGTTTTTACGGTTACTGTAGAATTGATTTGAATTTAGTAGTCTTCTAAATAGAAAACTGAAAGTTTGATTCTTTAAAGTCGTCATCTCTATCTTCCTTGAATGCTAAAACTTCCTTGAAGTTAGTATTCAAATACTCGTTTACAAATGAAACGATCAAAATAAATAGCAAAAAATGGAATCTGGATGCGAGGAGATTACGGAAGAGACTTCGAGTCATTGACGTCATCCCTGATTTTTTTGCTGATACTTCCTGTCGAATCACTGATTGATGAGTTGAAACTATATCCATGTCGGTCACAAAAGACAATCCACTTAATAATAACTAATACTGATCTTGATCAATAAAATAATCAGTAAAAGAAATGGACAAGATTACTTAAATTTCTTAAGAATCTTTTTTCCTTAAAACATTGAATTCTTACGTTTATACAGAACCAGGGCGGACCAGGGAGTAATATTTAAAGACTAACTAATCAGTACTTTTAATTGAATACCATTCAATTTTTTTTACAGATACAACCTCTAGCTATGAGCTTACTTTGTTTTTTCTAACCATTATATATAGCCAACAAGCTCTCAATCACTACCTTCTTGATCACTTGTATTTGGCAGACGATATGAACTGCCCAAACGACTCACACCAGACAACCACACTCGTGTAATCGGATGGATTGATATGCGATGGCACCTCGACAATAAAGTTATCAAATGTCCTGACATCCCCCACCCGGACCATCTCGGGCTTCAGACGATTGAATTCCGCTTCTGTCTCCAGATACTTCGGAGAGAGGTAGAGTTTGTAATCCGGCCCAGGCGCCAGCTCTCCCATCAGGGTAATGGAGTTTGAGCTCACGGAAACCTGTCCCTCACCCCAGTGCAGTGCATCACTATCCTGCAGGTCTCTGCGAAACTCAGCGGTATAGCTGGCTTGTGCGGAGATCTCCTCAACGGCGGCTTGAGTGGGAGCCGGTGGCGCCACCAGTATGGGAAGTACAAAGATGCCTATGGCAAAACCGGCTATGCCAACGATGCCGTGGGTGATTAGAAGTATCAGTATTGTGCGTGCTTTCATGCTAGGACCTGGATCTGTTTTTATGTACTGACTTAGGCAATACCCTGTCGGGATCGTTTATCAATGCCAGCTGACTCTACATCAAGCCTATCACCAAAATATCACATAATCTGCAACTCCCCGATTTTTTAGAGCAGATTTAAGTCGATTTTCAGGACATAAAAAAAGGGGCCGTCAGGCCCCTTTTTCATCTACCGATCAGCTTGCTGATCAGGCGTCGGCTTCATCAATCGCCTTCATGCTGAGACGAATGCGGCCCTGCTTGTCGACTTCCAACACCTTGACCTTCACAACATCCCCTTCCGCCAGCTTGTCGCTGACCTTCTCCACACGCTCGTTGGAGATCTGGGAGATGTGCACCAGGCCATCCTTACCGGGCAGGATGGTGACGAAGGCACCGAAGTCCATCAGCTTGGCGACCTTGCCTTCGTAGATGGTGCCGACTTCCACATCAGCGGTGATCAGCTCAACCCGACGCTGTGCCTCTTCACCGGCATGCTTGTCGACGGAGAAGATCTTCACCACGCCATCGTCGGTGATATCCACAGTGGCGCCGGTCTCTTCGGTGATGGAGCGGATGGTCACGCCACCCTTGCCGATCACGTCACGGATCTTGTCCGGGTTGATCTTGAACTCAATGATCCGCGGTGCATGCTCGGACATCTGGTTGCGATGGGTATCGATGACGCTGTTCATCTCATTCAGGATGTGCAGACGACCCTCTTTGGCCTGATCCAGAGCGATCTCCATGATCTGTTTGGTGATGCCGTTGATCTTGATATCCATCTGCAGGGCGTTGATACCTTCGGCGGTACCGGCCACTTTGAAGTCCATGTCACCCAGGTGATCCTCGTCACCCATGATGTCGGTGAGGACGGCAAACTTGTCCTCTTCCTTGATCAGACCCATGGCGACACCGGCGATCGGTGCTTTGATCGGCACACCCGCATCCATCAGAGAGAGGCTGGTACCACAGACGGAGGCCATGGAGGAGGAACCATTGGATTCGGTGATCTCGGAGACCACACGGATCGCGTAGGGGAAGTCACCGATGGTCGGCATACAGGCCAGCACACCACGCTTGGCGAGACGGCCATGACCGATCTCACGACGCTTGGGGCTACCCACACGACCGGTCTCACCGACACAGAATGGCGGGAAGTTGTAGTGCAGCATGAAGTGCTCACGACGTGAACCGTCCAGTGCATCGATGATCTGTGAATCACGCTCAGTACCCAGAGTAGTGACCACCAGGGCCTGGGTCTCGCCACGGGTGAACAGGGCTGAACCGTGAGTACGGGGCAGTACGCCGGTGCGTACAGCGATCGGGCGGACGGTGCGGGTGTCGCGACCGTCGATACGAGGCTCGCCGTCCAGAATGCGGCCGCGAACGGTCACTTTCTTCAGCTTCTCCAGCTGACCGTAGATCTCATCTTTGCTCCAGCGTTGCTCACCATCCACCTCAACGGCAGTCAGCTTTTCCACGGTAGCAGCAACGGTTGCATCGATGGCGGCATAGCGATCCAGTTTGTCGGCAATCCGATAAGCATTACCGATGCCTTCTACGGCTTCGGCTGCAACCGCAGCTTTCAGCTCTTCGTCAACCACAGGCGGATTGAACGCTTCAATCGGCTTGTTGACTTCCGCTGCCAGCTCTTTGATCGCCTGAATCACGACCTGGATATTTTCATGTCCGAACAGCACCGCACCGAGCATCACCTCTTCAGAGAGCTGGTTGGCTTCCGACTCCACCATCAGTACCGCTTCTTCCGTACCGGCGACCACCAGATCCAGATCGGATTTGTCACTCAGACCGGTTGAGGGTGAGTTGAGGGTGTACTCCCCATCCTTATAACTGACCCGGGCTGCACCAACCGGACCCTGGAACGGCAGGCCGGAGATGGCCAGCGCGGCAGAAGTACCGATCAGAGACGGGATCTCAGGATCTACGTCAGGATTCAGTGACATCACCGTGATGATGACCTGAACTTCACTGGTGAATCCCTTTGGGAAAAGTGGACGGATCGGACGATCGATCAGACGCGCAGTGAGGATCTCCTTCTCGCTGGGACGACCTTCACGGCGAAAAAAACCGCCGGGGATCATACCGGCGGCGTAGGTTTTTTCCTGGTAGTCAACGGTCAGAGGGAAAAAGTCCCTGGGCACAGTGCTTTTCGCTTCGACCACGGTGACCTGGACGACGGTGTCGTCCATGTTGACCATGACCGCGCCATCGGCTTGCCGTGCGATCTCACCTGTCTCGATGGAGACCTTGTTGTCTCCCCATTGGAATTCTTTCTTTATTAATGTCACGTTTGAATCCTTGGATACTCTGTGTATTAAGGGGGAGGCTTAGCGACGCAGGCCCAGACGGGAGATCAGGTCTTTATAACGCTGCTGATCTTTGCCTTTCAGATAGTCCAGGAGCTTGCGGCGGGAGTTGACCAGACGCACCAGACCCTGACGGGAGTGATGATCCTGCTTGTGATCTTTGAAGTGTTCGGTCAGCTGGGTGATTCGGCCGGTCATCAGTGCAATCTGCACTTCAGGTGAACCGGTATCGCCAGGGGCGCGCTGATACTCTTCGACAATGGATTTCTTTTCTGTTGCACTCATTGACATGACGTGTACTCCTATAGGTTACGTCTTGAAAAATGGCCACTTTTCAGGCCAACCCGACAATGAGTTCAGGCTGACCGGACCGGTTTAATTCATCAAATCTATTCAGGCAAAGCCAGGAAGACCGCGTAGTATGCGCGTTCTCCGCTGCGACGGCAAGTCACCCACTTCAAATGCTTGGCTAAGCCCTGATTATTCCACTGAATTCCCTTATTTCGAGCATGCAGGAATGACGAACGGTTCAATTCTGCGCTCAGAATCAGTCCACCGCCTGCATCAGCCGCTTGGGGGCCACCCGCCCGTCATCAAGGATCTGTCCAACCCCGATGAAATCGGTTTTATTGGCGTAGAGCCTGACCCAGCCGCTGGTCGGCGCATTCGGCACCAGTATCGGCTGACCCTGCTTCATATAGAAAGCGGCATCGGCACTGAGGGCAACTTCAGGCCAGTCGGCCAGAGCACTCTCCAAAGGCAGCATCCACTCATCCATCTCAGCAAAACGCTTCTCGCCGAAGGCCTCCTGGACCTGTTCCAGGGTCAGCATCGACTGATCGTCATAAGGACCCACGCCGGTACGACGCAGACCGCTGACATAGGCGCCGCAACCCAGGCGCTTGCCGATATCCTCAGCCAGGGTGCGTACGTAGGTGCCTTTTGAGCAACGCACATCCATCTCGAACTCAGGCAGATCAAAGCTCAGCAAATCGATGCCGTGAATATGGATGGTGCGGGGCTCCCGCTCCACTTCAATGCCCTGACGGGCCAGTTTGTAGAGCCGCTCGCCATTGTGCTTGATGGCTGAATACATCGGTGGCAGTTGCTGCTGCTCCCCAAGGAACTCCGCCATGGTCTCGCGCAGTGCGTCTTCCGTCACGCCACTCGGATCACTTGTCTCAACTACGTCACCCTCCGCATCCGCGGTGGTGGTGGTTTCACCCAGCTTGACCTTGACCAGGTAGCGCTTATCCGCATCGAGCAGAAAGGCCGACAGTTTGGTGGCCTCACCAAAACAGATCGGCAACAGACCGGTGGCCAGTGGATCCAGGCTGCCGGTATGGCCGGCCTTGGCGGCCTTGTAAAGAAACTTAACCTCTTGCAACGCTTTGTTGGAGGTCATGCCTTGCGGCTTGTCGAGCAGCAATACCCCATTGATATTGCGCCCTCTGTTACGACGACGTCCCATACTTAATCTCTAAAAAACATTATCACTGGAATCAGGTTTGTTTCTCGGTTACCGCTTCTTCGATCAGGTTGGAGAGATGCTCCCCCTGCTCGACCGAAACGTCATAAACAAACTGAAGTTTGGGTACTGTGCGTATCTTCATACGCTGTCCAAGCAACCAGCGCAGATGACCGGCCACCTGGTTGAGATGTTTTGCGCTCTCCTGATGAGAGAAGCTTGCGCCCAAGGTTGTGAAAAACACCTTGGCCTGTGATAGATCCCGGACAACACGGGCCTCCTGGATGGTCACCATGCCAAGCGCCTTGTCTTTGATCTCTTCGCGGATCAGTTCGGCCAACTCTTTTTGCAGTTCAGCGCCGATCCGGTCGGTACGTTTGAAATCCCGGCTCATGCAGCATGCCCCATAAAAAACAGCCTGCTGGTGCAGACTGTTTCGGTTAGACCGTGGTTGTTCGGATTGATGGAATGCATAGTCTCAATCAAGCTTATACCGTACGTGCGATTTCGGTACGTTCAAAGACCTCGATCTGATCACCAGACTGCACATCGTTGTAGTTCTTCACACCGATGCCGCACTCCATGCCGCTCTTCACCTCAGTGACGTCATCTTTGAAGCGACGCAGGGACTCGAGTGAACCTTCGTAGATCACCACATTGTCCCGCAGCACACGGATCGGATTGTTACGCTTGACCATCCCTTCGAGCACCATACAACCGGCAATCGCACCCAGCTTGGAGTTACGGAACACATCCCGCACTTCGGCCAGGCCGATGATCTCTTCCCTGATTTCGGGAGAGAGCATACCGGAAATCGCCTTTTTCACATCATCGATGATTTCGTAGATGATGCTGTAGTAGCGCATGTCGATGCCCTGCTCTTCCACCACTCGACGGGCTCCGGCGTCACCACGCACATTGAAGCCGATGATGATCGCATTCGAGGTCACCGCCAGGTTGGCGTCAGACTCATTGATTCCGCCCACACCGGACGCCACAACGCGCACCTTAACTTCATCCGTGGAGGTCTTCACCAGAGACTCCTTCAGTGCTTCCACACTACCCTGCACGTCCGCTTTGACAATCACATTCAGGGTCTGGGTCTCACCCTCTTCCATCTGGGTGAACATCTCATCCAGCTTGGCGGCCTTCTGAGCGGCCAGACGGGTTGAGCGCTGTTTGTCCTGACGCAGTTCGGCGATTTCGCGGGCGCGGCGCTCATCGCTGACCGCACGCACATCGTCACCGGCTTCCGGGGTGCCGGAGAGGCCCAGCACCACCACCGGAATGGAAGGACCGGCGGTTTTGATGGAGCGACCGGCCTCATCGAACATCGCCCGTACACGGCCGAACTCCTTACCCGAGACGATCATATCGCCCCGGTTCAGGGTGCCGGACTGAACCAGCACGGTAGCCACCGGGCCACGCCCTTTGTCGAGTGAGGATTCAACGATGGAACCGGTAGCCGGTCCATCTTCAACCGCTTGCAACTCAAGCACTTCGGCCTGCAGCAGAATCGCATCGAGCAGATCATCGATACCGGCGCCGGTTTTCGCCGAGACGCGGACGAACATGGTATCGCCACCCCAGTCTTCGGGGATGACCTCTTCCTGGGAGAGCTCCTGGATCACCCGATCCGGATTGGCCTCCTCCTTATCGATCTTGTTGATCGCCACGATCAGGGGCACTTCGGCCGCCTTGGCGTGCTGGATCGCCTCCTTGGTTTGAGGCATCACACCGTCATCGGCGGCCACCACAAGAATGACGATATCGGTAACTTTGGCGCCACGGGCACGCATTGCGGTAAATGCCGCATGGCCCGGGGTATCGAGAAATGAGACCGTGCCCTTGTCGGTATCCACATGATAGGCGCCGATATGCTGGGTGATGCCACCCGCCTCCCCGGCAGCCACCCGGCTGGTGCGGATGTAGTCGAGCAGAGAGGTCTTACCATGATCGACATGGCCCATGATGGTGACCACCGGAGGACGGTTAACCTGCTCTCCCTGAGTATGGGCATCCTCCTCCTCACTCAGCAGATCGGCTTCGATATCCTCGTCACGCTGCGCAACCGGCACATGGCCCATCTCTTCGACCACCAGAATGGCGGTATCCCGATCCAGGGTCTGATTGATGGTTACCATCATGCCCATCTTCATCAGCACCTTAATCACTTCGGCGGCTTTGATGGTCATGCGCTGCGCCAGATCGGCAACGGTAATGTTCTCGGGAACCTTGACCTCATGCACAACCGGAGCGGTTGGGCGCTGGAAGCCGTGCTGGGCATCGCTGGCAGCCGCTGCCGCTGCTCTGCGCTGTTTACCCGGCTTTTTCTTGCGCTTTCCACGCAATCCTTCCGCTACGTGCAGCTCTTTACGGTCAGCCTTTTTGTCATCGCTAAAACCCTTCTCATCGCGACGACTGTCTTTACGACCTTTCTTACCGCGGGACGGTTCGGCCTTGGCCTCGGCAGCAGGTTTCGCTTCAACAACCGGCTCAGGTTCTGCAGGGGCTTCTGATTTCAACAGCTCTTGCTGACGTTTCACTTCCTCTGCCACTTCTCTTGCGGCCTCTTCTTCAGCCAGGCGTTTGGCTTCCTCTTCGGCTGCAACTCTGGCAGCTTCCTCTTCCTGTGCTTTTTTCTCGGCGTCTTCCTGTTCTTGGCGCTTGGCAGCTTCGGCCGCCTTACGAGCCTCTACTTCCGCCTCGATTGCGGCACGCTCTTTCGCCTGATCATCCAGCGCTCTCCGCGCCTCTTCAGCCTGCTTGACCTTGCTCTCATCCGACTCGACATTGGTGCGTTTCACGTAGGTGCGTTTCTTTCGCACTTCCACGCTCACCGTTTTTGCCGATGCGGCCGATGCACGACTCAGCGTGCGTCCACTCGAGGTGGGCTGGCGCAGTTCACTGACCGTTTTACGTCTGAGTGTCACCTTGCTGGGTGCGGTAACCGTTGAGGTCTTCTTTTTGCCATGACTCTCACGCAGATGCAGCAGCAGTTTCGCCTTCTCATCATCGGAAATCCTATCTTCAGGGCTTTTCGCCTGAATGCCGGCGTCCGCCAACTGTTCCATCAACAGATCGGCAGGAATGCCAACGACATTTGCAAGTTGTGCTACCGTTACTTCACTCATTCATCAGCCTCTCGAATTTGCCTTTTCCATCTGTTGCTTTGTCTTCACCCAGAAACCGGAGTGACCTATTCTGCCTCTTCAAACCAGGGAGCACGCGCTGTCATGATCAGCTGGCCTGCCCGCTCCTCATCCATGCCGTCAATCTCCATGAGCTCATCGATGGATTGTTCCGCCAGATCCTCCATGGTCACCACACCCCGGCCGGCCAGGGTAAAGGCGAGCTGCTGATCCATGCCGTCCATATTCAGCAGATCTTCGGCAGGTTCACGGAAAGCCTCTTCATTGGCAATCGCGCGCGTCAACAGAAAATCCTTTGCTCTGTTGCGCAGCTCTTCTACCAGCTCCTCATCGAACTCCTCAACGGAGTGCATCTCTTCAATTGGTACGTAGGCGACTTCATCGACACTGGTAAAGCCTTCCTGTACCAGAATCGCTGCTACATCCTCATCCACATCCAGCTGTTCCATAAAGGAGTCCATATAGCCTTTCGTTTCCGATTCACTCTTCTCGGAGGCCTGGGCTTCGTCCATGACATTCAGCTCCCAACCGGTCAGCTGACTGGCCAGTCGAACATTCTGTCCACCACGTCCGATTGCCTGGGAGAGATTCTCCTCACTGACCGCCACGTCCATGGCATGGGTATCTTCATCAACCACGATGGAGACCACATCTGCCGGTGACATGGCATTGATCACAAACTGTGCCGGGTTGTCATTCCACAGAATGATGTCGACCCGCTCACCATTCAGCTCGTTGGAGACAGCCTGCACCCGTGAACCACGCATGCCGACACAAGCGCCAACCGGATCGATGCGCTGATCCAATGCCTTAACAGCAATTTTGGCACGTAACCCGGGATCCCGCGCTGCACTGCGAATCTCAATCAGCCCCTCACCCACTTCAGGCACTTCCAGCTTAAACAGCTCGATCAGCAGTTCAGGCATGGTGCGGCTGATAAACAGTTGCGGACCTCTCGGTTCCGATCTGACTTCATAAAGATAGCCGCGAATCCGATCACCCACCCGGATCGACTCCTTGGGGATCATGTGTTCACGTCCGATGAAGGCCTCCGCATTACCACCCAGGTCCATGAAGATGTTACCCCGGTCGATGCGTTTCACCACACCGGTGACCAGTTCACCTTCACGCCCTTTGAAGGCCTCGACCACTTTGGCCCGCTCAGCTTCACGCACCTTCTGTACGATCACCTGTTTTGCGGCCTGTGCGGCAATCCGTCCAAACTCAATGGACTCGATCGGTTCTTCAACGAAGTCACCAATCTGTACATCCGGATCCTCTTCCCGGGCAGCATCCACGATGATCTGCCTCAGTGGTGCGTCCGGCTCATCTTCCGCATAGCTCTCGACAACTTCCCAGCGGCGGTAAGTATCGTAATCTCCGGAAGCACGATCGATCGCGACCCGAACGAGAATGTCATCTCCATTACGTTTTCTCGTGGCAGACGCCAACGCCGCTTCAATGGCTTCAAAGATGATGTACTTTTCCACATCTTTTTCATTGGAGACCGCGTCTACGACCAGTAATATCTCTTTACTCATCAATGTTTCCCAATTCAAAATTCCGGTATGACTCGAGCCGAATCGATCATCTCGACCGGTATTCGATAGAGTGTCCCGTCTTCTTCAATTAAAACCTGACTATCTTCCACACCGCCCAATTCACCAGTGAATCGGTGTCGGCCATCAATCTTGGTACGGGTCTTAAGGCGCACCTTGCTACCTTTAAATTGATCAAAGTGCGCTTCTTCAAACAGGGGTCTGTCCATACCTGGTGACGAGACCTCAAGTTGATAGCGCTCCTTGATTGGATCTTCCACATCAAGCACACCACTGATCTGATGACTGACCTGTACACAATCATCCAGCAAGATGCCTTCCGCATGGTCGATATAGACCCGCAGCAGAGACCCACCTTTACCCTGCCCGGTCAGCTCCACGCCCAGTAACTCATAGCCCAGAAGTTCGACCTCCTGACGTATAAGCGTTTTCAGTTTTTCTGGCGCAGACCTCATTTTTTCCACCGCAATAAAAAATGGGCACATGGCCCATCCTGTCGTAGCAGAAAACAGGCAATTCACGCGACGCACCGCCGCGTTGGTAACCACCTATTTTCTAAAATAAAAAAACCCCGCTATCGGGGTTTTATTATAATTCACCGCGGCTGACAACCGACAGCTATCGCAAAATTCTGGTGCGAATTCTAGCATAGCGCCCAACATCACGCAATTTCAGGATGGTATCTTGTTGGTGGCTCCGATATTCCGATCAACTCTTGGGAGTATGGCAGAATTGGGCCTATCCAGGCAGCCATCCGCCCACCGCCTGAACCGGCTCACCATTCTCAGGGTTGCTCAACCAGAGTACAACCGCCAGGCGCTTGCTGCCGGATCTGGAAAACTCAGGCCAGGGAAGGGACCATTGGCCTGGTCCGCTCTGAACCCGGGAGCGGCTGTGGCTCAACACCACGAAATGCTCGCTGAGGGTCCTGCCCCGATTTTCACCGGCGCCAATCTCACTCTGTAGATCAAAACCGAGAATGGCCAGATTCGCCTCCAGACCCTGTTGATCGATACCGGCCTGGGGGAAAAATTCGGCCTTAACAGCAACACCGGGCTGCACATCCAAGGTCAACCGACCGACCTTTTTTGCCTCGCCAAGCTCAAGCTTCGGATGACGAAACCAGCCCCGCCACTCCTTGCCGTTAACCACGAACCCTGGTGTGTAGACGGATCGGATGGCGCCCGATTGACGATACTGCCGCTGCCTCTGACTGTAGGCCGAGGAGGCAAATCGATCCTGCCAACCCAGGTAGTCCCAGTAGTCCACATGGAAGGCCATCGGAATCAGCTTCTGCCAGAGCCCGGGATGACTCTCCAGTTTACCCAGCCAGCGGTCCGCCGGCGGGCAACTGCTGCAGCCGTGGGAGGTAAACAGCTCGACCAGCTGCACCCGCTCTTCCGGACTCTCAAGTGTCAAGGCTTGAGCTGTCATACCGAGCGGCAGAGTCATCCCCAGCAACAGGGCCAATGCTTGCCGGGAGATCATGAGACATCCGGCACAAACTTCAGTGCAACCCCATTGTTACAGTAGCGCAGACCGGTAGGTTTCGGTCCATCATTGAAGACATGCCCATGATGACCGCCACAACGGGCGCAGTGGTACTCGGTACGGGGCCAGATGAGTTTAAAGTCTTTTTTGGTGCCCAGGGCGTCCGGCAGATGGTCATAAAAACTTGGCCAACCGGTACCACTCTCATATTTTGTGCTGGAGGCAAACAGGGGGTTCTCGCAACCTGCACAGACGAAGGTGCCTTTGCGCTGTTCATGCAGCAACGGGCTGCTGCCGGGCATCTCGGTTCCCTCCTCGCGTAAAATCCGGAACTGCTCAGGGGTCAGGCGCTCGCGCCACTCCTCCTTGCTCAGATCAAGTTTACCTATTTTAGTCATCTCTTCACCCTGTCTGGCAAACACCGAATGACCGACGACCGGCATCACCGCTGCTACACCCAGTAGTTTGATCAAACTTCTTCGCTTCATTCTATATCTCCTGTTACATAGACCAAGGACGCGCTGGAGAGTCCAAAGTGGGATAGCTGGTAACGTCCGTCATCACACGGAAACCTTTCAGACCAATCAGGCATTCGCGCTAAAATCGGTTTGAGCGTCACTGCACAATCTGCTGATATCAGGGCTTGGATACCCGAGGGGATCTCTGACCAATTCACCTTAAGTCAATCCGACAACTGCGGGAATAACTGTTAGTTCTTGGCTGCTCTGAATCGATGGAGCCTGATTGTTAAGACAGAAATTATCCCAGCAGATTCACTCGGAATAACTCGGTGCTTTTTGCAGTAAAACCTCGCTTTCGCCAACGCATGGTGAGAGCTTAGCGGGCAAGCCTCCTCAGAGGTTCACGCAATTATCACAAATGAATCACAAGTGGGTTTGTGGGGTTGGCGGCTGGTTTAGGCTAGCGGCAAGGTGAAGCTGAAACAGGCCCCGCCATGCTGATGATTGGACGCAGAGATGGTGCCACCCTGTAACTCCACCATGCGGCGGGCAATCGCAAGCCCCAGACCGGCATGTCCACCCTCCTTACCCTGCTTGCGCTTACGGAAAAATGGATCGAAGAGGTGCGCCAGTTCCGCTTCATCGATACCCTCCCCATCGTCCATGACCTCCACCAGGGCAAATTCTGCTTGCTGAGAAATGTTCAGCGTGACGCTGCCTCCCGTTTCACAATGATCAATCGCGTTGCCAATCAGGTTGTCCAGCACCCGTTCGGTCATGGCGAAATCCGCTTTCACCTGAGGCGGTGACTGGGGCAGATGCCATTTCACCTCGACCTGATGCTGCTGCGCTGGCAGCTGAAACTTCTGAATCACATCCTGAACCAGCTCCGCCAACGCCATGGGTTCGCACACCGGTTTGGTCTCTCTCGCCTCCAGCTGGGCCAGCTCAAACAGATCCTCAAGCATCTCCTTCAGGCGTTCGCTCTGTTTGAGGGCGATATTCAGATAATCCTGTTGCGACTCACCATCACGCTCTCCCTGCTCCATATGCAGGGTTTCAAGATAACCGTGCAGCACAGCCAGTGGGGTTCTCAGATCATGGGATACCTGGGCCACCAACTCCCGGCGCAGCTTGTCCTGCTGCTTCAGCTGGCCCCACTGATCGGCAATTCGCTGTGCCATCTTCTCGAATGCAGCACCCAGCCGTTCGACTTCATCTCCGCCAGGATCAAAACTCTCCGGCAGCTGTTGATGGCGGGTAAAACCACTCTGCTGGAATGCCGTCATCACACTGGAGAGTCGTTGCAGGCGACGCGTCAGCCAGTGAAACAGCAACAGTCCGGTGAGCAGACCAAAGCCCATACTGACCGCTACGGCGCCGGCACTGTAGCGCAGCGCATAGCTGTCCAATACCGCCTGCTCGGCATTATCGTACTCTTCACCCCTAAGCACCACATAGAGGTAACCGTCAGGCATATCACCAGCCGGCACCTCGGTCACAGAGAAAGCTTTTCGCCTTTCATGGGAACGGGGATCATCTCCCAACAGAGGAAAGCCTTCACCCCGCATAAAGGCATCGATCGGCTCCAGGTCGACCTGTTTGCGTTTTACTTTCCCCGCATCCGCCGAGAAGGCGAGAATCGTCCCCTGCTTGTCCAGCAGATAGATCTCGATACTCGGATTGATGTCCATGTAGTCACTGAAGGTTTTCTTCAGCGCCAGATCGTTCATCTCCCCATCGATCACCAGGCGGCGATCCGCCACAATGCGTTGCGCCAGATCCCGGTTGAAGTGCTGAGTGATCTCCTGCATATAGCGATTGGTGGTGACCAGGGTGATCAGGGTATAGAGAAGCCCGGTTACCAGAAACAGGCCGATCAGGGCAAGCGAGAGACGGGCATAGAGGGATTGAAACATGCGCACCTCACAAACCCGGCGGCAGCCGGAGCGTAAACTGATCTCGACCGTTCACGCGTCACTCCGTTGATCGCGAAATTTGTAACCCACACCCCAAACCGTCAACACATACTGCGGTTCAGAGGGATCTTGCTCGATCTTTGAGCGTAACCGATTGATGTGGGAGTTCACCGTGTGTTCGTAACCGTCGTGGTTGTAGCCCCAAACCTTATCGAGCAGTTGAATGCGACTGAAAACACGACCGGGATGGCGGGCAAAAAACAGCAGCAGATCGAACTCTCTGGCGGTCAGATCCACCAGTTCGCCTTCGACCTGAACCGAGCGTTTGTTGACATCGATGTAGAGACCGCCCCGTTCAATACTCGCCTGCTCGGTGATGCCTTTAGTATCCTCCTTCAAGGCATCAATACGCCGGAACAGAGCTTTGATTCGAGCCATCAGTTCAGGCACGCTGAACGGCTTGGTCAGATAGTCATCCGCTCCCATCTCCAGACCCAACACCCGGTCGAGCTCGGTCGACTTGGCCGTCAGCATCAGAATCGCCACATACTCTTCGGCACTACGCATCTTGCGGCACAGGGTCAAACCATCCGTATCGGGCAGCATCAAATCGAGTATCACCAATTGATAGCTGTTTTTTCTGAACAGCTCCATGGCTGCTGCACCGTTACTCGCAATATCCGCGTCGTAACCAGCATCCTGCAGATGTTTTTGCACCAGATGGGCAATATCCGGCTCATCTTCAACGATCAGTAACTTACGTTGCATTTAATCAATCAATTCCAGTTATAGGTATAGGTTGCGGTTGGTCTTTATCTTAGGGCCTGTTAACACTAATCCTCTTTAACTAGCGATTGAATCAAAAATCTATAGCGCGACTTTCACGTAATTATCACAAAACAATCACAACTGCAGTCGACACCTTACAATCTGAGTCCTGTTTCAGGCCGCTGATCGGTCAACCAGTAGAATTGGTGGGCAGGCACCACCAACTGCTGCTTGAACAGTCGCGGACTCTCCCCGGAATAGAGATCCTTAAGATTACCATACTCAAACATCCCCCGGTTGCCCAACGCGCTAAGCTCCATGTACTGAGGGCTGCTGTCGAAATTGCAGACCACCAGAACCGAACCCAGCGGCATGAATGGGTCGCTGCGCCAGAAGACAAACAGATGAGGATTATCCACTTCAATCAGTTCCCGGTTGTTGAAATCGGCAAATGCGGGAATCCCCTTTCTGGCGGCAATCATCTTTTTCAGGCCATCGAAGATCTGCTGTTCAGGGGTGCCGTGCTGATGGCGGCGTTCCGCCCGCTGCCAATCGATCTTCGGTCTCTGCATCCAGCGGTTATCCCCCGCCTTGTTTTCATCGTTGAGGAACTCCCGGTCATTCAATGTGCCGATCTCATCCCCATAGTAAAGCAGTGGCATACCGCCAAAGGAGCAGATCAGACTGTGCAGCAACAGGATCACCTTGACCGATTGTTCAATCGCCTCAGCATCACCCTGATCAATCGCAGCCTCCAGCCCCACCAGGGAGGCCAGAGATCCGGAGATTCGGGCATCCCCGGTTTTCAGGTTCACTCCGAAGGGTGCGCCACGTGCCGGTGAATCATCGTACTGACCGGTAAAAAAATCGACCAGAAACTTACGGTGGGCCAGCGGCTGGTAACCGGCCCGCTGGATATCTGCATCATCGAAACCGAGACCGATATCATCGTGACAGCGCAAATAATTGAGCCAGGTGGCCCGGTCGAGCTTGGTCGGCAGACTCTGGATACCCTGGCGCAGCAGCTTGGTGTTCTTGGTGGCAACCGCATCCCAGATCAAGGCCATGAAGGTGGCGTTGTAGGCGATCTCGCACTCTTTGGCGATCACCGCATCCTCACCAAAGTATTTTGTGATCTCCACCGGTGCAACGATCGCTTCGGCGATGAACAGAACACCCGGTGCGGTGACCTGACAACAATCCTTCATCAACTGCAGTAGAAGATGGGCCTCACGTTCATTCTGCGAGGTGGTGCCGATTTTCTTCCAGAGAAAGGCCACCGCGTCGAGACGCAGAATATCCGCTCCCTGGTTGGCCCAGAACAGGGTGTTATCCAGCATCTCGATGAATACAGCCGGGTTGTTGTAGTTGAGATCCCACTGGTAGTGATTGAAGACCGTCATCACCCACTTGTTCATCTGCTCATCCCAGGTAAAGTTACCGGGTGAGGTCTCGGGAAAAATCTCCGGCATGGTCTCTTCGAACATATCCGGAATATCACGGTTATCGAAACTGTAATAGTAGTCCTGGTACTTCTGCTCTCCGGCACGGGCCCGTTGCGCCCACTCATGCTCATCCGAGGTGTGGTTGAGCACCATATCCATCACCAGCAGCATGCCTCGTTTACGGGTGGAGGTAGCCAGTCTGTTGATATCCTCCAGGGTGCCGAAACGCTCATCCACATTGCGGAAATCACTGACCGCATAGCCCCCATCGCTGGCGCCATCGGGACAGACCATCACCGGCATCACATGCAGCATGTTGACGCCCAGCTCCTGCAGATAGGGTAAACGCTCCTCCACCCCCTGCAGATTATCGGCGAATCCATCCGCATAGAGGGCCAAACCGACCCACTCCTGACTAAGGAACCAGTTGTGATGCTTCTCCCGTTCGCTGTCCAACTGCTTGAGGGTGACATGGCGCTGCACATAGCGGGTCGCCATGACCTCCACCAGATGAATCAGCTGCTCCTTGAAATCATCCCGTTTTCCGTAGAGGTGGTGGAACAGCAGATGAATGCCATAGAAATTGGCCCCGAGCCGGGTATAGAAATGGCGCAGATCCCGTTTACGAATCTCGGTTTTGAGTTCGTCGAGGATATGATTCAGCAGTGAATGTGAAACCTGTTCATACATATTGCGATACCGGAACCTGTAGCACTAACCCGCGCTCCTCTCCTCACTCTCCCATTGTGACATGAAGTCTGCATAGAATTTTGCTGATGATACGGTAGCACCACGCTTGCCTACAATCGCTGAAGCAAAGGATTGCGCCCTTTGCAGGGTAAGGTTCAGCGGCCAGCGGGCGTTCAGGCCAAGCAGCATCACCGCCGTGAAAGCATCACCTGCACCGACGCTGTCCACGGTTTCCTGACTCGCTTCGGGGACCACTTGCAGGGGTGATGGTTGATCCGACAGTACAAATGCACCCTGCTCCCCCATTGTGACGATCAAACCGGTCAGGTCATGTTTCTGCTTGAAAGCCAGCGCCTGTTTATGCAGATCCCCGGCACCGCCATCCAGTTGATCAAGTTCATGCTGATTCAATTTAAGCCAGTCTGCCTGATTGACCCAGAGCATTACCGCTTCCCGCTGCCACCAGGGTGGGCGTAGATTGACATCGAGGAATACGCTCGCTGCACCATTCTGCTTCAGTCGCTCAAGTGCACTACGGGCGATCCGGTTTCTCAATCCCAAACTGCCGTGATAGAGCATCTCACAATTAAGAGAGTTCAACGCGGCCGGGGCGATAAAGTCATAGGCGGCGTCGGCCATGATCTCATAGCTCGGTTCGCCCTGCTCGAGGGTGATCATGACCCGGCCTGTGGGATGCTCGTCATCCTGTTGCACCCCGGCGGTCTCCATACCCCAGTCAGCCATGGCCTGGAGGATCCGCTCCCCGTCCGCATCCCGACCGACACGACTGACGAAATAGGGGGACTGGCCAAACGCCTGGAGATGCCAGGCGACATTGAACGGTGCGCCTCCGAGTACCTGCTCTCCATTTGGGAAGCAGTCGTAGAGCACTTCCCCAAAAATGATCAGTTTTTTATTATTCATTGTTATCTTGGCCTGTTAAGACGAATTCATCGAACAACGAGTTGAGTTTCAGTTACACAAAGCTTGATCAACCCGACTGCTTAAAGAATAAGCTTATTGGGGTTAAGGATGAATAACACTTACTTTAGCGTTATTTGGTGGGGCATGGCCCCACCCTACACCATGAATTCAACAGTAGGGTGGGGCCATGCCCCACCAAAATCCATTGATAAAACTGGATGCAATGGGTTTTAGTGCTTTATTAAGCGCCATTCGTGTTAAGGATAGCAAATCACGACAGACTGCTTGTAGCATGATCAGACTTCTGTCCAAGTCTATTCAGAGTAGCAGATTGAGCTTCATGGCTCTTCAGGTACATGGCAGCTTCTGAAGAAGTCGTAGTGATCGATCGCCTCAAGAATCCCCAACGCATGGGACTGCTTGGCGAAATAGATCCGTTCAAGATCGATCATATGGGAGAGCTCTTCATGATGGCGGTTGGCCACCACCACGGCCAGAGTATTGCCACGCATCATATCCTCGTCAGAACCGGAGCCTCCCGCGACCAGGATATGTTCAAGGGGCACGTCCAGCCGCTGCGCCACATAACGCAGCGCCTGCCCTTTGGAGGCCCGGGATGGCAACACATCGAGAAACTGCCCAAAGGCGTGAATCACATTGCAGGTCAACTCCTCCTTGCGCAGCAGTGCGTTGATCTCATCAACGGAGGGTGCCTTGTTGGGGTCGTAGTGGTAGCCGATTTTGAAAAAACTCTGATCCTGTTTGGGCTGCGGTTTGATCCCGGGAAGATCGGCCAGAACCCGGCGTATGCCTTTTGGCTGCCACAGATTATCGATATGCTCGCCCCAGTAGTCATCCATCGAAAGACCCTGTGTATAGTGGATCTTGGTACCCAGACTGGTGATCAGTACGTCAGGAATCGGAATCGAGAACTTCTTCATGATGGAGAGGGCGTCATCGAGGCGACGCCCGGTAGCGATACCGAAGGCGGCACATTTCCGGTTTTCACGCACCACCTGTATGAAACGTTTCAGGCCGGTGGGATTACCCAGAAGGTTCTGATCCAGATCGGTAAATATGGCCCGATCCCGATAGCGATACTTGACATGTTTCGGTGGCTTGGTGGGCAGCCTTTCATGTTCTGCGGGCATCGGTTTGATCATTGCCAGATATTTCTTGGCGTGCGCCTTCCACGAGTAGTGCTTGCGAACGCCATTCAATCCGTTGCGCGCAAATTTCTGCCACAAATCGTTATCATGCAGTACCTTCAGCAGACTGCGACGGATCGCTTTCTTATTCAGCGGGTCTACCAGCAGTCCGTTGTTACAGTTGCCGATGATATCCACCGGCCCGCCATTCTCCGTGGCAATCAGCGGTAATCCACTGGCTGCCGCTTCAAGCAGAGTCAAACCAAAGGGCTCCGTCAGCGCTGGATTGACGAATACCCCTTCAGAGAGCGCAGTCAGACGGTAGATCTCCGGCACCTCTTTGGCCAGATGGCGTTTAGGTACGGCAACCCGACCATACAGATCATAGAGATCGATGGTCATCAGAATATCGGTCATCACCGACTGCGGACCACTCTCCATATCCCGGATATCATCCCGGTTCCCCGCCACAATCACCAGATTGGCGGCACTCTGCAACTGACTCGACTCGCCATAGACTTCCAGTAGGGTGAGGATATTCTTGCGCTCATCGGGTCTGGAGAGGGCGAGAATGATCGGCTTGTCGGGATCGCGCAGAAATCGTGACAGGGTTTTACGGAAAGGCACCTTATCCCCACGGGACGGGGGGTAGAACTGAGTCAGGTTGGTGCCGGGTGGGATCACCGCCATATTGTCCGGCTGATAGTGATTGTAGAGGCTGTACTGCTCTTCGATCTCATTGTGGGTACTGGTGATCACCAGATCCGCATTGGCCAGCACCTCTTCCTCCGCTTCCACCCGACGATCCATGTTGTAACGCTCGCGGATCTCCTTTCGACTGAAACCTTTGGCGAGTAGTTGATGCTGTTTATCCCGCCCCAGGGAGTGGCCGGTGTGCACCAACGGAACACCCAGCAGATGGGAAAGCCTTACACCGACATAACCCGCATCCGCATAGTGGGTGTGAACGATATCGGGCATGCGCGGCTGAGACTTCAGCCAATTGAGCAGATTGTCCATGAAGCTATCGAGATGATCCCACAGGGTCTCCTTGGCCAGATAACCTTCAGGACCGGCATCGATCCTTACGATCTTGGCCTTTTCCGACAGCAGTTCGAGGGGTTCTGAATAGTCGTCGCTGATTTCCGCATCGACCACGCGTCTGGTCACCAAATCGACCCGGCTGACCCCATCCCGCTCAGCAAGCGCTTTGGCAAGATCCACCACATACTTGGTTTGACCACCGGTATCGGCATCACGTCCCAATTCGAGATCGTGACCGCGTATCAAACCATGAACACTTATCAGACAGATATACATAGTGGGATCGTCCTGGTTGGGAACCGTATCAACCCTGTATCATGTCAGATCATCATATCAGAACAGGCGCGAAAAATCGTGGCGCTTTCTCTCTCCCAGGCTTACAGACCAGAGTTAAATCATGCGGCAGCACAAGGCTGCAAGTAAGGTGCAGAACTACTCAAAAACACCTACATCCAGATTCAACAGCAGTCCTTTATCAACCTGATCAAATTTCAGGATGGCTACCCCCTGATGATCCTTCAGGAACTCCTCGGCATCGGCCTGACTCTCCAGGGGGATCAGCTCATGCCCCATTGGACCCAGCACATCCGAACCAATCACATAATAGGCACTCCTGGCATCGATACGGGCCAGGCTGTAGTACTCAGTGACTGCGATACGGTCGATCTCACTGGCCTGATGATTAGGCGCCCATTTCTGCAGATCGAGAAGATATTTAAAAAGATCCTTGGCACCATCGAAATGGTGGGCATGACCATCCTTGTAAAGTACCGTGCCGATCCATTCAGGGTATTTTGCGACAAACATGCCACATACCGGGCAGGTATCCTTGGGACCGGGGTTAGGGAGTTGCTGAGCCTGCAGAATCGGTAAATGCAATAACCAGCACGCAACTATCAGCAGACTGGCGCGCAGACGTTTCAGCCCGTTTTTTTTCATACTCATCGATCTGTCATTCATCGAAATAGAGATCATTCTCACGACTCCCAGATTATGTGGTTCAAGCGGAGAATCATGAATTCAACTCCGAAAATCACATCGCTGTGCCAAGTATTACTTGGCACAGCATGTCTCCCATCAACCTTTTTGCTGCTTCATCTTTTGCATCATCTTTTTGCGCCGTTCCGCACGCTTTTTGCGAACCATCATGGTGTCCTTTGCCATTCCTGCATAGGCTTCGCTCAAAGCCTCATCGAAATTTGCCAGAGTTCCCCCCTTTTCCGACTGAGTCGCTTTTGCCGCATCAGCGGAAGCGAAGGCCATCTTGCTTCGGGTGGTCATGGTACCTTTCAGCTTGGCACCGATCAGATAACTCGCCTCATCCACATTGACTAACGGTTTGATCTCACCATCGGCACCGAAATCTGCCGCATAGATCGCCTTCGGACCACGATCGATATTCAGGGAGAGACTGATCGCCAGACAGTGGATCGAACAGGTGGCATCCACCAGGTCATCATCGTAGTGGACCAGATGACGGCTATGGTGCCACTTGGTGCGATCCATTCCGCAATAGGGACACTTGGCATATTTCTCCAGTTCATTCTCCAGGGGATTGGCGTCTGCTGCTGTCTTGGGAATAAACTGCAATGGCGTACCATCCCCATCACAACTGGCCCCTGTTGCTTCGACCCAGCCTTTACCCGGCACCATGACACCGACACCCTGGCCTGCCAACGCACCACCGGAGAGACCGGTCAATCCAGCTGCCGACAGCAGCTTCAACAGATTTCTGCGTTCCTTGTTTTTCGTTTCACTCATCGTTTTACTACTCCTCTTCTACTCAAACATAAACGGCGGTTTGAACCATGTACTGAGATTGAACCGCTCAACAACCCCTAAATAATGCGCCGATTCAAGGTTTGTCAGTACGCATCCGACTGGTGGATCTACCAATTGGCCAATCCACGCATAATGTCGTAAAAAACAACCCCTTCATAAACTGTCCACAGCCCAAGCGCGACCACCAGCAGACCAGCCAACCGGGCAAGCGTGCCACGCAAGGTCTTGCCGACATAACCGCCCAGCAGACTGACCGTTACCATGGACGGCAGGGTTCCAGCACCGAAACTCAACATCAGCAGCCCCGCAGTCAACGGATCGGCAGTGGATACCGCTTTCACGGCAACGGAGAACACCAGACTGCACGGTACCAGGCCATTGAGCAGGCCGACCGCGACGGTTGGAACTGAGATCGGTCTGCTCAGATTGGCTATTGGAACGACATGTGCGATCGGTTTGGCCTTCACCGGTCTGTTAAGTGATGCACCCAACAGATTCAATCCCAGTAACACAACCAAACCACCGGCAAGAATCATCAGCAATCCCTGTGCTTTTCCGACAATGCCACTCTGCACCAACACCTGACCGACGACAGCACCACCGATACCGAGTAACGCATAAACGGTAATCCGCAGTGAGTGATAGGTAAGCAGATGGCTTAATCGCAATCTGGGTGCAAAACGGACAAAGAACCCTGCATTGATTCCACTGCACATTCCGAGGCAGTGAAAGCTACCGAGAATGCCGGTTAGAAAGGCCACTCCGAGGGTCAGCTCAGCATTCATATCAACTCATCCACTATCCGGGCAAACAGCTCCGCTGTGGACTCACCGATGATACGGGTATGCAAGCGCCCCTTGCGATCAAGAATGAAGGTGGTGGGCAGACCGATTACCCCATACTCTCTCGCCACCGCCCCCTCCCGATCGAGTAGTACCGGATAGCTGATATTCAGTTTTTCTATGAAAGCGGCTGCTGTTTCACGATCCTGCCGCACATTCACCGCGAGGATCACCAATCCTTTTGAACGGTATGCCTGGTAGACCGGCTCAATGCTCTGCATCTCCGACTCACAGAAGGGACACCAATCGGCCCAGAAGCGGATCACAACAACCTCTCCCGCATAATCCTGTGGAAAATTCAGCCGTTCTTGGTTGAGATCCTGTAACTGAAAAGCGGGTGGCGGCACCCCTTTGCTCAGAGCTGAACTCTCTGACTGACAGCCATTGAGACTGCTCAGACTCAATACAACAAATAAGATGGATATTGTCTGTTTAATCACCACCAGACCTCCATCATGGTGAGCCTTGAAACCCAGACCGACCAGGCTGCGGTAAGGTAGAACTGTATAAAAAAGAACAGCGCCAACCAGCTTATAACAGGCAGCATTTCCGCCACCGTTTGACTCAGACTGACGATCTTCCGCCAAGGTGATACAAACCCGGCGCTTAAAGAGAGTGCGGTTGCTAGAAACAGAGGTATGTAGAGAAAGTAACCCACATAGCCGTGCCCCTGTTTGAGAATGCAGAACGGACAGTGGTGATGAGGGTGCTCATAAATATAGAGCGAGATGGATGAGATAATAGCCAGGAGTGCGATCACAAAGGCTGCAGCCCCCATGATCGATAACAACCAGCCACTCCGTCCACGTAACGCCACCCATACCCCAGCGGCAATAACCAGTATCGCCGAGATAGCCAGAGTGACTATCGATTTTGCCGGAGTGATACCACTTACCTCAGCGGAGATCCCCTGCGCATCGGCGGAGAAGAGCGTTCCGCAACAGGAGGTAATCAGGTTTGGCTCCATCTCAGTGAAATGAAGCCACTGTACAATTGTTTCGGCAACAACCAGCGGCAGTGCCAACAGTAACAGAGCATATTTGAAACGGATCAGCGGATAGTCATAGCCCCGGTTATCGAGATAGTTCAGCACCAGCCAAATGGCTGATACAAAGAACATGGCAATCTTCAAGAACAGTGTGGGCCAACCCCAGGGATTCAGATTCAATACCCCGGTTGCGCACATGGCGCCAACAAACTGTCCCGACAAGGATTCTGCGTTGTAGATGAACAGCAACAGCGAGAGAAACTCAAACAGGAAAGCCCAGATCAACAGGGTTGAGACCAGATAGGTACGCCTTTCCAGTCGAAGCTGCAACTCACTGCCGCTCTGAATATCCCAGTGACGTAAGATTCTGAAAGCAAAAGTGGCTGCCACCAACAGCATCGTGGAAATTATTATCGAAACCATCAGCAGTACCAGAATGGCAGGATTCAACATCACAGGCTATGTCTCCCCGGCAACCATCACACCATCCTCAAGTTCCACCACCCGGTCGACAACAGGCGAATCGAAGACAACCGGATCATGACTGCTGATCAGAACCGTCTTGCCGGATTTCGACAGCTCATCGAGCAGAGCCATGAACTCACGGGAGAGCCGGCTATCCAGATTGGCGGTCGGCTCATCGGCGATCAGAATTTGCGGATCATTGATCAGTGCACGGCAGATCGCCACCCGCTGAGCTTCACCACCGGACAACCATTCAACAGGATTATCCGATTTATCGGCCAGTAAGAACTGTTCGAGTAGACGATCCGCCCTGTTTCTCAAGCTGCTGGCCTTCAAACCCAACGGGTAGGCCGGCAGCATGATATTTTCCACCACACTAAGCCCGGGAATGAGATTAAAACGCTGAAAAATGAATCCGAAGGTATGCCTGCGGACTTGCGTAAGAAAACGCTCAGGAAGCGAGGAGATGGTACGATCCTGTAGACGTATACGGCCACTGGTTGGCCGTGACAGACAGCCGATCATCGACATCAGGGTGGTTTTACCTGAACCGCTGGCCCCCTTGAGACAACTGATTCGGTTGACCTCAAACTGAGTGGTGATTCCCTGTATCGCCCAAAACTCATTCGGCTTGCCCTGATTGAAGGCCTTACGTACATCTGTTAATTCAATCAACATCACGAACTACCGCATGACCAGATCAGGATCCGTTATGGAGGCCCGCCAGACAGGCACGATGGTCGCCAAGGTATAGGGCAACACGGTAAAGAAAAACAGCGTCGCAAGTTGCAGACCATCCACTGAAGGGGTTAGCTGAAAACTGGGATAGAGAACAGACCAACCTTTTAGCACAGGCTCAAACAGACCGGCCGAGGTATAGAACACATGTAAGTAGGCGGCCAAATAGCCAATAAGAAAAGCCATCAGGGAGATGATCACCCCCTCCCAGAACTTCATCCGCATCACTTCGCCAGTCTCCCAGCCAACCGCTTTCAGGATACCGATCTCTTTACGTTCCTCGGCACTCAAACCGGAAGCTTTGTCCCAGGCGAATATGACAAAAGCGAGTACTGAGCCGAGCAACAGAATCAACATCACACCCTGCCGCCAGGAGAAGAGACTCTCATAGGTACGCAGGATCTCCGCTCTGAGTATTGGCCGGCTGTCCGGCAATAACCGTGTCAGTTTCTCTGCAATTTTTTGTATCTCCCGGGGATTTCTCACAGACAACACCAGATCGGTGTAATATGACTCATCAATACCGAACAATCGCCGATAGCCCACTGAACTGATCAGTAACAGATCACTACTGATCAGTTCTGATTCACTCTCCAGCAGCCTTACCACCCGAAAAGAGAATGCTTTGCCTTCATGTGACCGTAGTGTCAGATAGTCACCAACTGACAAACCTCTGGTTCGGGCTATCCCCGCACCAATCACAATATCGTTAATCGATAGATTATCCTGTTCACTGACCATCACTGTATAGTTGGCCTTGACCGCAGGATCGTAGTAGTAGCCCCACAAGCGGCCACGCTTTTCAGTGACACCACGCAGCTTACCGATTCTCTGCAAATACTCTGCCGGCACCATGACACTTCGCCCCGCCTGTATCCGTTGCACAATGATTTCCGGAGAGTCGGCCAGCAGAGCAACAGCTTCGCTGCGCATGGCATGACTGAACAACATCACTGAAGCCAGCATGAATATGATCATTGTGTAGACTGACAGCAGACCGAGACTCTTCCCCTTGTGGCGCATCATTGTGCCCAAGGTATAGTCGATAAAATAACGTTGCTTGCGCAGTATGGTGATCATGGTAAGGAACCGTTCGATGGTTGTAGCAACGAACCTGTGGGGAAATGCTCCAATGCGACGGGATGATCCTGGAAAGCGGAGTGGATATCGGCCTGCGAGGGATGTCTGGTATAGCGGGCCTCGGTGAACAGCGCCAGGTCGGTCAGACCCAGTCGGCTGACCAGCTCAGCCGACTCAGCTGCCTGCGGTAAAACTTGCCCATTCTCTATCGCAACATCCACAAGGCTTGCAATAAAACCTGTCAGCAACACCAGCAGACAGACAAAAAAGGTGTTGGATCTCTTCATCGAATAAATGACAGCGCCATGCAAAAATCAGAAACTGGCTAGAGTCTAGCCGGCCCGCTTTCCATCTCTCATTGACATCAATCATTAATCAAGTTTTCACCGTTTTTTTGCGTCATATGACCCAATTCAGGGCTTGAAAAATAAGGCATTTCACTCGATACCAGAAAATTAAGATCTCCAGCCAAAAATTTCTCTACAGCGATACGCTCCTTGAAACGCAAAACAGGTCCACAGGCCGACATGGATCATCCATTCAATTCTCCTCAGAAGAGACTGGCTAGCTGTCGCCGGTCAGCTGAGAGGAGCCCCCGACCTTGTCACCGGAGCTACTGCTGTTTGATTTTTATAGACGATCGGTCTAATATTTCCCCATGAGCTCTGCCATCCCTCTGAAACGACGTCGCGGCCGGCCCCCGAAAGACCAGGCCGGATTTAATCAAACCAAAGCTGAACTGATTCGTTCAGGTATGGAATTGCTCACCGAAAAAGGCTACAGCGCCACCGGCATTGATGAAATTCTGCGTCGTGTCGGGGTGCCGAAGGGCTCGTTCTATCACTACTTCAAAAATAAGGATGCCTTCGGCTCGGAACTGATCAGTAACTATGCAAAATTTTTCAAGCACAAGCTGGATAAATCACTGGGCAATCGATCTCTCCCTCCTCTGCAGCGTCTGATTGCATTCATGCAGGATGCGATAGACGGCATGGCCCGGCATCAGTTCAAGCGGGGCTGTCTGGTTGGCAACCTTGGCCAGGAGATGGGCGCCCTGCCCGAACCATTCCGCATACAACTGATCGAGGTCTTTGAAGACTGGCAGCAGCGACTGGAAGCCTGCCTGGAGGAAGCCAAAGCGGCTGGCGAGATTTCCCCCACAACAGATTGCAAGGCGTCAGCCTATCTGTTCTGGACAGGCTGGGAGGGAGCGGTATTGCGTGCAAAACTCGAACGCACTCCTAGTGCATTGCAAAGTTATGCAGATTTTTTCATAAACAGTCTGAAATAATTTTTTATTGTTTTTACCTGACGTTTGTCTAACCAATGAGGCACAGATATGTTCAAAGGCGTTCTGATTGACAAGCAAGACGAGAATTATACAGCCACGATTTCCGACATCGATGAAGCGATGCTCCCGGAAGGTGATGTCACCATCGATGTGCACTATTCATCCATCAACTATAAGGATGCCCTGGCGATCACTGGCCAGTCACCGGTTGTAAGACGCTTTCCCATGGTGCCTGGTATCGATCTGGTGGGAACGGTCAGCAGCACCACTCACGGGGATTACCAAGCCGGTGATCAGGTAATCCTGAATGGCTGGGGTGTGGGTGAAAAGCACTGGGGAGGACTGGCGCAAAAAGCCAGAGTGAATGGCGATTGGCTGGTTCGACTACCAAAGTCGTTACAGCCGAAAGAGGCCATGGCGATCGGCACAGCCGGCTATACCGCAATGCTCTGTATCCTCGCATTGGAAAGAAACGGCATCACACCGGACATGGGGAATATCCTGGTGACTGGAGCATCGGGCGGTGTTGGCAGTGTTGCGATTGCGATACTGTCAAAACTGGGTTACTCAGTGATTGCCCTGAGTGGTAAAGCTGAAGCGGAGTCGGCTTTTCTGAAGGAACTGGGTGCTACAGAAATTATCGCAAGCGAAGAACTCGCTCAACCGGGTAGACCACTGGCCAAAGAGCGCTGGGTCGGGGTGGTCGACGTGGTTGGCTCCCATGTACTGGCCAATGCCTGTGCCAGCACCCACTATGGCGGCGTGGTCACCGCCTGCGGTCTGGCGGGCGGTATGGACTTTCCGGCAACGGTAGCCCCCTTCATCCTAAGAGGCGTCTCTCTGATCGGTATCGACAGCGTGATGTGTCCAAAAGTGACACGCCAGCAGGCCTGGGACCGCCTCGAGCAGGACCTGGATCTCAGCAAGTTGAGCAATATTGCGGAAGAGATCGGGCTGTCTGAAGTGATTGAGACGGCAGACAATCTACTTGCCAGGAAGATCCGGGGCAGAAGAATTGTCGATGTGAACCGGTGATTGAGAGCTGATCTGACACGCAAGTGTCAGATCAATCAGCGTTCACCGTGCTCGTAACGGTTTGATGAAGCCATTGGTAATAGAACAGTGACAGTAGATGCTCTGATCTTGACCGAACTATTGCACTGCTTCAGTGCCCGATAAAATCTCTATACCGCTGGTCAGCTGTTCGAAAATGCTACTCTGTTTGTAATCCCCGGCCGATAAGCGGCGATTAAGCGTGCTGATAAATCCAGAGCATTTGAAGATAAAGGAATAATCATTGCCAGGACCACATACAGCCTCATTTAATCTTCATACAATTCCATATTTTTATTAAGGCTATTCCTGGGGAATGGCAGGTTTGATATCCAGTAGATGGGTGCCGTTCAGGCAATCAAGGCCCTTCACAAAGATCACACCATCTTCAATAGCCTCGATCGGCAGCACCGCTGCGCCAATAGGGTTAGGCCTGTGGGGGGAACGCAAAGCAAAGGTACCGATCCTCTCGCCACCCTGATTACTCTCCTGCTGTATTGCACCCCTGTCAGTATTCTCAAACCAGTAGAGAATCAGGATCTGCTGTCCCTTCTTCAAACCAGACAGGCCATCTATATAGGTATCATAAATCACCAGTTGGCACAGCGGACCATTCAAATTTACATTGTTCGGACAATCCTCTAATGTCCTGTATGGGCTATTGATATGCCCAATAAATTTTAAGTTTGCGCTCATCAGGCTGTGCTCCCGAACAGATTATTTTCCCCTTTTTATTCACATCAAGAGAAGGAAAGATTTTACTGCACAATGATGTCCACAATTACAAAAGATCCATCAACCGAAGTCTTTTTACTTTCGAATCGCTTGCAGAGTGCCAGCATCGCTGAATTACTCATCAGTATATATCCCCGCAATGTCTGGAAACCATTCAGTTTTGCCGATTCGATCAATTTATTCAGCAATTGATAGCCAACCCCCAGCCCCTGATAGTCGTCAACCACCGTGATGGCAAATTCAGCCATCCTCGCTTCATTGGGTAAGTTGATGTATCGGGCGATGCCAATACCACTCTCCTCATCCTTACTGGTTATTGAGGCGCACCAGGCCACCCGGTCCTTACCATCCAGATCAGTCAGATAGTCAAGCTGTTGATCTGTCAAATGATCCAGTGCAGTGGCAAAGCGGCTGAAACGGGAACGGGCGGACATATGCTGGAAACCGATCTCGATCTGCTTTTTCAGAAATTCCGCGGTGTGTCGGGTATTGGGTTCAACACAGGGTTGTACCCGGCACTGGATACCGTTCTTCATGACAAATTCAATGGCGGGAATGGAATCAGTCACCGGCTATCAATTTCTCTGCAATCTGCTTGCAACTGTGCAGCAGGCGTTTGGCCAACCTCGGATCATCGATTGCACGACTGATTGCCACTCCACCAATCATCATGGCGGTTACAGCGTAGATATCATCACTGGGCTTCTTTGTCTCCTCCATAGCCTGACGGCTGATGTAACGATTCATGCTCTTGTAAATGCAGGTATAGGCATGTCTCACGTCAGATTCACGGGTGGCGATATCGGTAACCAGGAAGGCAAGCGGACAGGGACTCTCATCACCTTCTACATGGTCCAGATTCAGATAACCCTCCAGCACTCCCTGAAACCACGCCTGCCCCTGTTTGCCATTTCTCAAATGGGCAGTGAAACGACCGTGTTTCGCGGCATGAGTCATCGCCTCGATATAGAGCTCACCTTTGCTGCTGAAATGGGCATAGAAACCTCCATGAGTCAGACCGGCATCCTGCATGATCTCGCTGATCCCGGTCTTTTCATAGCCCTGCTGTAGAAAATATCGTACCGCACTATCGAGAATACGCTGACGACTCTGCTGTTTGTGCTCAGCGGTATAAGGCATGGTTATCAGGGCCCGTTAATCAGTGGCTGAATCATGAGATGAAAATAGCACATGCCAATAATATTATCTTGATCATATTTAGGAACTGACTAGGATCCCTGATGCAACTTCAATGCAAACCTAAGGATAGTCATGAATCATTCACAAATTCTGTTACCAATGATCTGCCTGGTACTGATAACCGGAGGCATGGGGGTCGCCCTGATCGCTGCTCGCTACAAGGCGGTCAAAGAGGGCTCATTGAGCATGGCCTACTTCAAGTACAACCGGGGTGGCCGACCACCGCAATATCTGATCAAAATCAGCCACCATTTTCAGAACCTGTTGGAAACACCACCGCTTTTCTATCTGAGTACGATTGTTATTCTGCTACTGGAGAAATCAGATCCCATCTATCTGGGGTTGGCATGGTGCTACCTCGCTTCACGCATGATCCACAGCTGGATACACTTGGGAAGCAACAATGTGCTGCATCGAAAGAATGCCTTTATTGTCAGCTATCTATTGATTTTCATTATCTGGATTCGGTTGCTATTGCAACTGATGGTGGGTTAAAGAGACCATGCGCACCGGCGGATCAGTGACTGTCGGCTTTCAGCGGTTGATTTTCATCCGCCCCAACCTCGGGCAAACGGAAGGAGAGCAAAGCGGCCAGAATCACAAACAGCGCCGACCACCAGAGACACCCCTGAAGGCCATACGTCTGATAGATCAAACCGGACAGCACGGTACCAATCAGCCTGCCTCCGGCATTGGCCATATAGTAGAAACCCACGTTCATGGAGACCTTTTCATGATCCGAGTAAGCCAGGATCAGATAGGAGTGAACCGCTGAGTTGATGGCGAAGACAATCCCGAACAGAACCAGACCCACGACCAATACCTGCTCCGCCGGCCAACCCTGATTCAGTGCCATGGCTATGGCAGCCGGTAACAGTGCCAGCAGAAAAGCCCACAGGCGCGCCGTTCCCCCACCTGGCCCCTGCCCCTGGTGAACCCGCCCAAGCAGTTTGGGAACACTGGCCTGAACAAAGCCGTAGCCGATAATCCAGAGTGCCAGAAACCCACCAACCTGAGTGAAACTCCAATCCAGCACTTCGTAGAGAAACACCGGCAAACCGACCACAAACCAGACATCCCGGGAGCCAAACAGAAAAAAACGCGCCGCGGAGAGCCAGTTGATTGCTGCCACCTTGGAGAAGACCTGGGAAAACTTCGGCTTCGATTTCATCTTCCCGAGTCCGGCAGGAAGCATCAATGAAGTCGTAATCAAAACCAGCAACAGCATCCCGGCCAAAACAGCCAGTGCACCGCGAAAACCGATCCATTCAAGCAGCGCCGCTCCAATGAAATAACCGGCCCCTTTTAAGGCATTCTTTGAACCGGTGAGTAGCGCCACCCACTTGAACAGTTTGGATTCGCCGCCGTCACGCACCATCGTTTTGACCGAGGCTTTGGCAGACATCTTATTCAGATCTTTGGCAATCCCGGAGAGTGCCTGGGCGATCATCACATAGACCACCGAGAGCCAGGCATCGGGTACGGTCAATGCCATCAGAGCAACCACCTGCAGCCCCATGCCGATATGCATGGTCAGATTGAGGCCGATACGCGCACCCAACCAACCGCCGACCAGGTTGGTGACAATGCCAAAAAACTCATAGAAGAGAAACAGCATCGCTACTTCAAACGGGGAGTAGCCCAGCAGGTGGAAGTAGAGCACCACCAACATGCGGATTGCCCCGTCGGTGACGGTGAAGGCCCAATAGCCCCCGGTCACCACCAGGTAGTTACGTACACCTTGATCCATCTTATCCTGCGGCCACTTTACGCACGATATCGATCAGTCGATTGGCATAACCCCACTCGTTGTCATACCAGGCATAGATCTTGACCTGGCGATCATCAATCACCAGGGTGGATGGGGCATCCACTATCGAGGAGCGTGGATCGTTGACATAGTCGACCGAAACCAGTGGGCGCTCCTCATAACCCAAGATACCTTTCAACTCCCCTTCTGCAGCCTCACGAAGATAGCCGTTCACCTCTTCAGCCGTAACCGCCCTGGGCGCCTCGAAGACAAAATCGGTCAATGACCCGTTCAACAGTGGCACCCGTACAGCATGGCCATCGAGGCGCCCCTCCAGCTCAGGAAAGATCTTGGCAATCGCCTTGGCAGACCCGGTCGTGGTGGGAATCAGCGACTGACCACAGGCGCGGGCTCTTCTTAGATCCTTATGCCCTCTGTCGACGATGGTCTGGGTATTGGTGATATCGTGGATGGTGGTCATGCAGCCATGCACGATACCGATCTTCTCATGCAGCACCTTCACCAGAGGTGCCAGACAGTTGGTGGTACAGGAGGCCGCGGTGATCAAATGGTTGACCTGCGGATCATAGAGATGGTCATTCACCCCATACACCAGATTCAAGGCACCTTCGGTGGGTGCAGCAACGACGACCTTCTTCACCCCCTGATCGAAATAGGATTGAAGCCGTTCCGGTTTCTTGTGATGTTTGCCTGTGGCTTCAATAACAATATCGCAACCGGACCAATCGGTCTCATCGATCGTTGGATTGGATGAGTAACTGAGACTGCTCTCATCGACCCTCAGCGCTGACCCTTCACCCTGGCATTGGCGATCCCAGACGCCATGCACTGAGTCAAACTGCAACAGATGGGCGGAACAGCCGGCATCACCGGCAATTTCATTGATTTGGCAGAACGCCAGATTCGCGTCGTTCCAGCCTGCTCTGAGGCCCAAACGACCCATACGCCCAAAACCATTGATACCGATGCGTGCTTTCAAAATATGCCCCCCAACTAAGCATGAATATAGACAAATCAACAGAACCGGGCAGATTGTGCCGTGATTTTATTGCAATCTGATGACAAATAGCCCGATTGTTCGAGTGGAGCGGAGTTTACAACCCCAGTCTCATCCATCGACGATTAGGACCTTCAACACCATTGAGGTCCATCACAAGGATATGCTAACTGTTTGGTCACCACTTTGATATGTGTCCTATACTCGGAGAGTGTTTCAATCTTTCAAGTCGCACTCAAAACATCGATATCTTGGAGACCTGTCCGGCGCGTTTGCCGATCTTGGCACCTTTCTGCCGATTGTCATCGGCGTTTTAACCTTACAAAAGGTCGATCCCACTGGGTTGTTGATCGGCTTTGGTCTGTTCGCCCTGGTTGTGGCTGCGGTCTATCGTCGCCCGATTCCAATCCAACCGATGAAGGTGGTTGCCGCCATCGCCATCACCCAGAGCCTGGATGCCCAGACGATCGCGGCCACCGGTTTTCTATTGGGACTTACCGTTGTTCTGCTCTCTCTGTTCGGCGTTCTCGATCTGCTGGCACGAAAAATACCCACCCCGGTTATGACCGGGATCCAGCTCGGCGTCGGATTGATGCTCGCATGGGCCGGTATCGGGCTGGTCATTACCGACCCCTGGACCGGAATCGTCGCCACAGGATTACTGTTTCTCCTGCTGGCCACCCCCCTGAAGCCCATTGCCGCCGTGGCGATTGTCATCGGCGCCTGCCTCTGGAGCCTGTCGACCGCACAGAATCCGCTGACAGACTTACACCTGGCTCTGCATACCCCCAACTGGACCAGCTTCGGCTGGCCTCAACTTGGTCTCTCGGCACAGACCATTCTACTCCCCCAGCTCAGCCTGACACTGACCAATGCCATCCTGGCCACAGCGGCCATCGCCGGCCACTATTTCCCCGAGGATAAACAACGCATCTCCCCGACCAGACTCGGTTTCACCACCGGTGCGGTGAATCTGCTGCTGGCCCCATTCGGTGCTTTTCCCATGTGCCATGGCGCCGGAGGGCTGGTAGTACAACACCGCTTCGGTGCCCGCAGCTGGCTGGCGCCAGCGCTTTTCGGCATCACCATGATCACCCTAGGGGTATTGCTCGGCCCACAGGCACTGCAGATTCTCCTGCTGATCCCCCTGGCAGCGGTAGGTGCACTGCTAATCTATGCGGGACTCGATCTCGCCTGGCACAAATCACTCACCTCCTCTACGCCCCTCGATCTGAGCGTCATACTGCTGACCGGTATCTGCTGCGCAACGATCAATGTGGCTGTCGGCCTTCTGATAGGCTGGGGCTGGTTTCTGATTGGCCGATCTCTATTCCCAAACGACAAAGAGCACAGTGAGATGACTTGATATTCAAACATTTGAAGTATAGATTCAACATGATTCACAAAGACTGACAGGGAACAGATCGATGAAGGGACTCAGAGTTTTCACGAGCATTGCGTTGTTGACAGCGGCCACACTCAGCAATGCCGCCCACATCAACCATGACGGTAAAGGGCAGATCGCGCTACTGCCCTACTACACGGTCAACAACAACTTTATTACCAATTTCACGGTCACCAATCGATCAGAAATGTACAAAGCGGTACGGGTGCGCTTACTCGACTCCCGCATCTCAGCGGACCTGCTGAACATCAACCTTTATCTCTCGCCCTATGACACCTGGAATGCCACCTTGAGAAAGGATCCTGCATCCGGATTACCCAACCTGATTACCGAGGATGAGAGCTGTACCTACCCGGATAAGCATCAACTTCAAGCTGGTGTAACTTTTGACGACTCTTATACCGCAAACACGACTGAGGATCTGACAGAAGGCTATATCGAAATCATTGAGATGGGTAATATAGCCGATGGACAAGGACCTGCCCTAGACAATGACAAGACAACAGAGATTGATGCCAGTGGTTCGGCTGATGGGTTGATCAATACAGCAACCGGTGACCGTTCGATCCCGGAGAATATCCTCCCCCAGTCTAATGGCATACCGCCCGACTGCTCAATCGTTACAGATGCCTGGAATGCAGGCTCGACCAGCGCCACGGCAATCAATGGATTTGAACCCGGCGCATTGAGTGTGGATGGCATCGCCGAGGACAACGGCACATCAACAGAACCCTATGACAACAGCCAAAATGCCGGGTTGGTTGCGCCAAGCGGCGGAATCAGTGCCTACGGCATCATGATCAATATTGCACAAGGAACTGCCTTTGTTCAGCAAGGCGTGCATATTGATGGCTATACATCCGTTGCCCAACACTATCTGCCGGATGACCCGGTAACATACCGCCTCCCCTCTTTGGCGTCCGGAAACATTCGGGAGGCTTACATTACCAATGCACTGGGTGATGATAAAAAGGGTGATACCCTGCCGTTAACCGAGTACGACACCGGCGCTCTGCATGATATCTCACCGCTCCCCTCTGTTCCCATGGGTTCCAATCCGCTGCCAATAGCCACTGTTCTGAGCGTAGAATCGGTCTCAGCCCCCTATTTCATTGAGCAGACCATCAATGGATTAACGGACGTTGTGTTGACCTTTCCGATGCGCAAGCATGGCATCTACAATGGCGGCCGCCTCACCAATCAGCACGATCCGAATCAGGCCGCTTGTGAGGGTCTCTTGAACGATAACATCGATGACGGTCAAACCGTTCAATTGACATCGGTAAGTGCAACTGTGCATGACTATCCTCACAATGGGAATGGAGAATATTGCGCGAATACAGGCTTTATTGACAATGGAGATTCAACCAACCGTTATAGCCATGACATCTCGTTAACCGTCGATCAATTCGACTATGAAGCTGACAGTGAACAGGTATTGTTAAATGACAATGGCACTCCTGTACCAATTGGCGGGGAGCCTACACCTGTCCATATCTTAAAACTCGGCGTTAACGTCAACAGCTTCTTTCTGACACAACTTAACAGCTCCAACACGCTGTTTGGATCACCCGTTACAAACAGGAATCTTATTGATCTGTTTTCTGGTCTGTATAAAGAAGCCGGGTGGTTAAAACTAAGTTTTGCCGGTAATTCTGAGTATATCTACGACTACCATCTGAATACCAGTATCAGTGATTTGACAGAAGTAAGCGGCGGCATGGGAGCAGGTGTGGCAAACAGCTGGACAGGTGTACCCGTGATCGGATTTACCGCCATGTACAGCGAACTACAGAGTGGTCATCTGGGTGAGACAGTTGAACTGCAACGCCAAACCAATCGGGAGTAAACGGGAATCGTGCAAAAAAGATCACAACTCGTTCTTTCTCTACTCCTCTTAACCACAAGCTATACGATAGAAGCCGTACATCGCAACCATGACCGGGTTGGACAAATCGCTCTACTACCCTACTACACGGTCAACAACAATTTTATCACCAACTTCACGGTGACCAATACCACAGCGATGTACAAAGCGGTACGGGTTCGTTTGCTCGATTCAAAAATCTCTGCCGATCTATTGAATATCAATCTCTACTTATCTCCTTACGATGTCTGGAATGCAACTCTAAGAAAAAGTCCTGAGACCGGCCTACCTAACCTAATCACTGAAGATGAGAGTTGTACAATCCCAGTCAATTCTCAACTACAGGCCGGTTTCAATATCACGAACCCATACAGCAAAGTCACAAATGATGATCTGACCGAAGGTTACATTGAGATCATTGATATGGGAGACATCGCGGACGGCCCTGGTGCAGCAGATGACAGTGGTAACTACGCGGAGATCGATGCCAGCGGTAGTGCTGATGGCAACTTGAACACCACAGCGGGCGATCAATCAATCACAGAAGGAATCATGCACCAAGATGGTTCACCCCCCGACTGTTCCGTCGTAGTTGATGCTTGGAAGGCAGGGGCATCCAGTTCATCCACCATCAATGGATTTGAGCCAGGCGTTATGGGGGCTGAAGGCATTGCAGAAGACAATGGCGATTCATCAAGCCCCTATGATAACAGCCAGAATGCTGGATTGGTTGCTCCAAGTGGTGGTCTGAAAGCGTATGGCATTTTGATTGATGTCGGCAATGGTGCAGCCTATGTTCAGGAGGCTGAACATATAGATCGCTATACGACAGTCCCCCAGCACTATCTGCCGAGTGATCCTGCCTTCTATCGTCTGCCCTCATTGGCATCCGGGGATATTCGCGAGGCCTATATCACTGATGGGTTGGGAAGCGGCAGAAAGGGTGACACCATGCCGTTAACCGAGTACGACACGGGTGCCCTGCAGGATATTTCACCGCTACCCTCAGTGCCCATGGGATCAAATCCTTTCCCAATCGCCACCGTGTTGAGCACAGAGAAAGTCTCTATCCCCTTTTTCGTGGAAGAAAATCTCAACGGGAAGACAGAGATTGCATTGACCTTTCCGATGTATAAGCATGGCATCTACAACAGTGGCATAATCACCAACCAAGTGGATCCTGAGCATACACCCTGCGCCGGCACATTAAATGATGGTATTGATGATGGTCAGGCAGTTGGACTGACAGGATTGGGTGTCGCTGTACAGGACTTTCCCCACTATTCGAACGGTAGTTACTGCGAGAATGCAGGATATATTGATAATGTAAATCAATACAATACAACATTATTTGACGTTCAAACCGAGGTGGCTTATTACAATTACGAAGGAGGCTATGGAGTTTTTTGGTTTCATGACGGACCGTGCATCAACTGCACTATCTACTACCCTAGCCCTTTTGATCTGTTTCTGGAAAGGTCTGTCAATATCAACCAAGTCAAGCGATTCAGCGGCTCAACAGGCACGCTCTTCGGCACACCTTCAGCAAATGCCTATGAATTAAGTTCAACCGAAGGCTTCCAGTCGGGGAGTATAACTTTTGAATTCCCCTACGAATATGAATACAAAGAAAGTGTTATAGCACTAACAGAACCTGCTGGAGGGTTGGGTGCCACTGTAAGCCATAGCTGGCGTGGAGTACCGGTGATTGGATTTGCCGCCATATCGAGTGAAGTGGAATCGAATACGCTTGGTGAAACCATAGACTTGGTCAGGCATGTGCACAGGGATTAGGCTGATTGCATAACAAATCGTAAGCTCCGGCAATGCTGCAAGGCACGGGATTACTAACTTGGTCCTGATGATTCGTGGGTCTTTACCAACCTACAGAGGATGGAGAGAGTTATACCAACATCTCACCCTATCTGGATCGGATGCAACACACTATCCATCCTCTGCGATCTCTATTTCACCGTAATCATAATTTTGTCAGAGATTATCGGTGGATTGAAAGGCACATGATTCATGTCGCCCAACACCAGTTGCAGACTGTGTTCGCCTTTAGGGAGCTCCAGAGTAACCTCGGTCTGACCACCACCAAAGTGACGATGCCTGTCATCGGATGGCAGTGGTTGATCCATCGCCGGCATTTTATCCACATTGATCAACAGATGGTGATGACCGGTCTTGGCTTTGTCGATACCTGCCGGTGCGACCCCCATTCCCTTCAAGCCGAACATGACCGTCACAGGCCCGGAGAGAGTTTCACCGTTCTTTGGCGAGATGATATAGAGGTGCGCCCCATCGGGAGCCGGTGTCCCGGCCAACAGAAGTGGCATACCCAGCAATATGAGAACAAACCCTGAAAACAGTTTGGTTATATTTGAAAGCATGGTTTCCTCCTCGGATGATTTTTTTTAGTGCCTTTATTCAACAGCCCCATTCAATTTTCGCCAGGTAGAGATTCAATACATACCTTGCTGATAGTAAGACAGTCACTCAGTAAAATGGTTGGCCGAGGATAACCCTTGAAAAATTCGGTAAAAATTGATCCTCCAAAAAAAACAACGTCAAAAGGATCTCAAATTCTAATTACATTGACTTTTGTCATCCCGGTACAGGCCGGGATCCACCATCGCTCACTCTTGAAGGTGCTCTGCCAGCAACTCAGTCAGACTGATTACCTCGGTATCCATTTCATAGTGTTCGATACCCTCCTCCAGGATGATCCTGCAGTTGGCGCAAGCAGTAACCATGGTATCCACCCCGGTCTGATCGAGCTGTCTCTTTTTACGGGTGAAAACCTCCAGCCTGAGTTCTTCGGCGCGCTCATTGGCACTCACTCCACCACCACCACCGCAACACCAATTCATCACTCCGTGATCCGGCATCTCTTTGAAATTGTCTGCCACACTGTTGAGTAACACCCTGGGCTGATCCACCACACCACCCCGACGAACGATCTGACAGGGATCATGCAGTGTCATCGGGGTCTGCTCGGTGGACTTCAACTTCAACCGCCCTTCCGATTGCAACTGCTCCAGCAGTTCCAGGATATGTACAACTTCAAAATTGAAGGCCCTGCCGATCAGGTTTGGCCCTTCCCAACGAATCGCAGTATAGGCATGTCCACACTCCGGGCTGACAACATATTTCACACCCAGATCTTCCGCCGCCTCCACCACTCTGCCTACCAGTTCAGCTGCAATCTCTTTATTACCAATCTGAATACCACTGTTGGTCGCTTCATAGGCTTTGCTGCTGATGGTCCATGAGACACCGGCACTCTTGAAAATTCTTGCGATGCTTTCGATGTACTCCGGAAAATTGACAATCTCCATGGAGGAGAAGAGTGTCATGTAATCGGCACCCTGTTGGTCCACCGGGATGGTCAGCCCCGTATCCTTCTCCACATGGGACAGGGTGGCCTGTAGGGTCTTGAAGGTAACGCCCATTGGGCTGCCAAATTTCAGCGCACGCCGGGAAGCCTCTTTCATTCCTTCCGGTGCGTAACCTGCGACAGAAAATGCTTCACGCTGCTTACGGATCATATAAGTGATATCGTTACCCACCGGACAGACCATGGAACAGCGCCCACACAGGGTGCAACTGTCATAGACCAGAGTCTCCCAGTCGGCAAAATCCTGCTCGGTGAGTTCTTCACCCATACCCAGTGAAGCACCGAGCTTACCCCAGAAAGTCTTCTCACGGCGCCAGAGTTTCTTCATCGGCTCCAGCTTATAGATCGGCGTAAAGTGGGGATCCCCGGTCTCCGTATAGAAGAGACAGGCCTCGGCACACAGTCCGCAATGGACACAACTGGAAAAGTAGGAAGCGACTTTCGCATCGAGCTGCGCCTTCATTGCTTCCACACCAAGGTCAAAGGTTTCACTCATCGACAGGTCTCCCAAATTCTATGCGTTTACACCTTTACGTCCCATGGTCGCGCCGGTATATCCCCGGCTCATGACAAAGGTAAAGGCATGCATCAACTTGCTGAATGGAAAGTAGAGCAGCAGCAGTTCAGCCAGCAGCAGATGCAGAAGGCGCAATGCCTCGAAGGACTGGGCGAGTGCCAGGCAACCGCTCAGCATCACAACAAACACCAGTATGGCTCCCACATGATCATCCAGATCGGAGAGTAACCTTGTGACTGGATTGAGCAGTCGATACAGCCACAGAAAGATCAAACCGGCGAACGCCAGTTCTGCCGATACGATGAATGCCCAATAGGGCATTGCAGGCCAGGAGAAACCGGTAATCCGCTGTGCAAAAAAATCGATATGGGGTTGTGCGAAAAAGAGCAGCGCGAACAGCCCAAGATGAAAGGCATAGCCGGCGATCAGTTGCAGTTTACCCCGTTTTGTCACGGTACGCTCAGGAACAAAACGGCTGAACATCGCACGAAAAGCACCATTGCCCGCACTGCCTTTCGGTACAGCAAGATCGCTTCTGACACCACTCAACAGAATGGATACAATCCGCCAGATCACACCGATCACAAACACAGTCAGTGCGAAGGTCCAAAGTGGCCCATCGATGAATTCCCCGATCATTTGCCATGCTCCTGAAGATGCAGCTTGACACCGCCTGGGGGTTCGCTACGCCTTAATCGCTCCACCGCCTCATTGGAGAGATCCTCGCCACGCTCGATTACTTCAGTTGCCCAATGGTCATGGTGCTCCTTGGCCCAGTTAAGATCACAATAACCGGTAGTCATGCCTTCCAATGCGCCCTCCATGCCTACTGAACCGATATAGATGTGTCCCATGATCACCACAATCATCAACAGTGCCCCAAGTGCATGAGCCACATGAGCGAGTTCCATCCACTCTCTTCCCTGACCAAACAGTGGAAACACCAATACAAGGCCTGAAGCGATGATCAGACCACCGACCAGGATCAGCAACCAGAACATGCTTTTTTCGCCCATATTGAAAAAATTGGACGGTACATGTTTGCTACCGATGATCCCCCCGCCCCGCAGCAACCAGCTCAGATCGCCTCGTTGGTAGATATTGCGTCTGACAAAGCGGAAAAAGATCAGTACCACGGCGATCAGAAACAGGGGTCCCATCAGGTTGTGCCCCTCTTTGCAGGCCGATGCCAAGATAGAAAACGCCTCCTTGCCCATCAGCGGAATCAGCACCGGTCTGCCAAACAGAAGAATCAGTCCACTGATTGCAAGAAACAGAAAAATCGAGGCCACAAACCAGTGGATCATCCGTTCATAGGTGGTATATCGAAACAGTTTACGATCCGATGGGCCGCCTTCGATTGGCACCTTGCCTCTGATCATGTAGAAGATACCCAACAGGATAAACACACCAGCCAGTATCGAACCGCCGATCGGTATCAATTGCTGCATACGGAACTTACGCCAGGTATCCCCATAGGCATTGATCAAAACACCGCTATCGACACCCCGCACCTGGGAGTTACCGATATTACCCCCCTCTCTCTGACGTACATCCCGCCATAACTCTGCAGCAGGGTTAAGTACCATCACGGAAGGCATTTCCCGGCCGCTCTTGGTCTCTGCAATGATCTCGAGAGGCAGGCTGTAGAGCAGCAGAAATACCAGTAATCCGGTAAATGAGATGCGCCCCATATAGCGACTTATCCTCTCACTGTTATTAATCATTAACCTCATCCTGGTGGCCTGGTTTTTGTTTAGTCCGCTCATCAATGTGAATAAACACAAATCTGTTTTTACTGATGGTTGGTAAGCAGGTGATTGAAGCGTCATCTCCAGCCTGCACCCATCAGTTATTTTTAAATAAAACCGTTTATGTGGTCTCTTGAAAATCGGTCATTGTAAAAAGCGCCGAATCCATCTGATCGATTTTCCCGATTCCGGCCTAGCTTGGGGTAACTCTCTTCAGATCAATCAGAACCTCCTGGAGCCTGCGTTTTAAAAGCAACAAATTGACGATTAAACCCTGCCAAGTCACTCAATATTGCAAGGTGCGGCGAGGCCGCACCCTACGATATGTTTGAGGACTTTATCCTTATCACTCTTTCGAGCTGCTTTTACCGCTCATGTTTTTCGGCGCCCTGAATGAGGACTCCCGATAGGAGACACCCCGGGCCATCACACTGGCACTGCGGTTGATGATGCGACTGCGATAGACGTCGGAGATCACATCCGCATCACCGGCAAGCAGGGCTTTGGTGGAACACATCTCTGCACACAGTGGCAACTTACCTTCAGCAAGTCGGTTCGAGCCATATTTACGATGCTCATCCGAGCTGTTGTCCGACTCCGGACCACCGGCGCAGAAGGTGCATTTGTCCATCTTGCCACGGGTGGCGAAGGCGCCATCTTCCGGAAATTGAGGTGCGCCGAAAGGACAGGCGTAGAAGCAGTAACCGCATCCAATACAGATGTCTTTATCGTGCAGCACCACGCCATCCTGGGTGGTATAGAAACAATCCACCGGACAGACTGTTGCACAGGGGGCGTCAGAACAGTGCATGCAGGCCACTGAGAGAGAGCGTTCTCCCTCATCCCCGTCGTTGATGGTCACTACCCGACGACGGTTGACTCCCCAGGGCACCTCGTTTTCATTCTTACAGGCAGTCACACAGGCATTGCATTCGATGCAACGTTCAGGATCACAATAGAATTTCATTCGTGCCATGTCGTATATCCTCTGTTAAACCCGCGCTCAGGCTTTCGTGATGCGACACAGGCTGCACTTGGTTTCCTGCATCTGTGTAACGGAGTCGTAGCCATAGGTCATGGCCGTGTTACAGGCTTCGCCCAACACATAGGGATCGGCCCCTTCGGGATACTTATCGCGCAGATCCTTGCCCAGGAAATGGCCGCCGAAATGGAACGGCATAAAGGCCACACCGGAGCCAACTCTGCGGGTTACCATGGCTTTCACCTTGATCTTTGCGCCTTCGGCACCTTCCAGCCAGACATCATCGCCATCCTTGACTCCGGCGTTGTTGGCATCCCTCGGATGCATCTCGACAAACATATCCTGCTGCAGTTCGGCCAGCCAGGCATTGGAGCGGGTCTCATCGCCACCGCCTTCGTACTCAACCAGACGCCCCGAAGTGAGAATGATCGGGTAGTCCTTCGAGTAGTCCTTCGCCTGGATCGATCCGTAACGCACCGGTAGACGATAGAAGGACTTGCGGTCTTCATAGGTGGGATACTTCTCCACCAGATCTCTGCGACTGGTATAGAGTGGCTCCCGATGAATCGGCACCGGATCGGGGAAGGTCCAGACCACGGTACGGGCCTTGGCGTTACCGAAGGGTGCGCAGCCATGTTTGATCGCCACCCGCTGGATGCCGCCGGAGCGGTCGGTCTTCCAGTTCTTACCCTCCGCAAGGGCCTGTTCTTCGGGGGTCAGATCGTTCCACCAACCAAGCTTCTTCAACAGTTTATCGGTAAATTCCGGATAGCCGTCCTTGATCTCCGAGCCCCTGGAATAGGCACCGTCCGCCAGCAGGCTGACGCCGTTGCGCTCCACCCCGAACCTGGCTCTGAAGGTCAGGCCGCCGTTGGCCACCGATTTACTGGTGTCATAGAGATTCGGTGTTCCCGGATGACCCATCTCAGCGGTGCCCCAACAAGGCCAGGGCAGACCGTAGAATTCACCATCACAGGGACCACCCTCTGCCAGCAGTGAGGTATAGTCGAAGGTGCCCCAGTTCTGCTGTTGCTTCTTCATCCGTTCAGGACTCTGACCGGTATAGCCGATGGTCCACATGCCTCTGTTGAACTCCCGGGTGATATCCTCGATCAGCGGTTCATCGTTGGTCACCTTGATGTTCTTGAACAGTTCGTTGGCAAATCCGAGTTTGTTTGCCATCCGATACATGATGGTATGGTCCGGTAATGACTCGAACATCGGCTCGATCACTTTATCCCGCCACTGCAAGGAACGATTTGAAGCGGTCACCGAACCATAGGTTTCGAATTGGGTTGCCGCCGGCAGCAGATAGACACCGTCGGTTCGATCATGCATCACGGCAGAGACGGTGGGATAGGGATCGACGATCACCATCATATCCAGCTTCTCCATCGCCTTTTTCATCTCCGGACCACGGGTCTGACTGTTCGGCGCATGTCCCCAGAGCACCATCGCCCGCACATTATCCTTTTGTGCAATGTTGCCCTTCTCTTCCAGAACACCGTCGATCCAGCGGGATACCGGTATCCCCTTGGTGTTCATCACTGGAACATCCTTACCCTTGGACTGTTCGTAGCTTCCCTGATCGAAGCGCCCTGCGATGTAGTCGTAATCCACATCCCACACTTTGGACCAGTGGCCCCAGGCTCCTTTCGAGAGTCCGTAATAACCGGGCAGTGTGTGGGAGAGCACACCGAAGTCTGTGGCACCCTGAACATTGTCATGTCCACGAAAGATGTTGGTGCCACCACCGGAAACCCCCATATTGCCCAGGGCCAGCTGGAAGGCGCAGTAGGCGCGTGTGTTGTTGTTGCCAATGGTGTGCTGGGTGCCACCCATACACCAGATGAAGGTGCCCGGGCGATTATCCGACATGGTCTTTGCCGCGGCATAGACCTGGTTCTCAGGCACACCGGTTACCCGCTCCACTTCATCGGGTGTCCACTTGGCCACCTCTTTTTTCACCTCTTCCAGACCATAGACGCGCTGACGGATGAACGTTTTATCCTCCCAGCCGTTTTTGAAGATGTGATAGAGCATGCCCCAGATCAGCGGCACATCAGTACCCGGACGCAAACGCAGAAACAGATCCGCATGGGCTGCGGTACGGGTAAAGCGTGGGTCGATGACGATCAGCGGTGCGTTGTTCTCCTCTTTGGCCTTGAAGACATGCTGCAGGGAGACCGGGTGAGCTTCGGCAGGATTCCCGCCGATAATGAGAATCGCCTGGGAATTGTGAATATCGTTGTAGGAGTTGGTCATCGCGCCGTAACCCCAGGTGTTGGCAACACCGGCTACGGTGGTGGAGTGACAGATGCGCGCCTGATGATCCACATTGTTGGTGCCCCAAAAGGCGGCAAATTTACGGAACAGATAGGCCTGTTCGTTATTGTGTTTGGCCGATCCCAACCAGTAGACCGAATCGGGCCCGGACTGCTCACGAATCTCCAGCATCTTGTCGCCGATCTCATTGATCGCCTGTTCCCAGGAGACCCTTTTCCATTTGCCGTCGACCAATTTGGTAGGGTATTTCAGTCGACGTTCGCCATGACCGTGTTCTCTGACCGAGGCCCCTTTGGCGCAATGGGCGCCGAGATTGAAGGGGTGATCGAAGGCCGGTTCCTGGCCTGTCCAGACACCGTTGTGCACCTCGGCTATGATGCCGCAACCCACAGAGCAGTGCGTACAGATGGTCTTCTTCAGCTCGACCTGGCCACCTGCTGTATCCGTGGCGGCTTCAGCCCGTTTGATCATCCCAGGGGTAAAACCTGTGGCCAGCGCGGCACCGCCAGCCATCAAACCTGAATTACGCAGAAAGCTGCGCCGACTCATCGTCTTGCCAGCAGCTGATTGCTTCGATGGCGCCTGGGCTTTGTTGAGTTCGGTTACAGAGTCAGAGATCTTGTGTAGTTTCATTCCGGTACCCTCGATGACTCAACGGATCGTGGTCTTGTAGTAGGCAGCAATATGAGGTGTCAGTCGATAACCTTTCTGAGACTCCGACTTCTCCTCACTGGCCTCATCCAGAGAGGCGGCTGTCAGACCGGGAAGAGCGGCTATGGCGGCCACACCGACACCAGCTCCGGCGGTACCCCGCAGAAAGGCCCTGCGTTGGTTATCCGGTGTTTGTCTGGACTTCTTATTCATCGACTCTTCCTCCGTTGGATAGTCATTCGATCATTACTGGTTTCACTTCATACGGTCATATTCAGGTAGCGCTTTTCCAATGCCATATAGGCGGATCCGAAGCGTCCCACGGCCTTATAGAAGACAGCTGACCTGGCTTCACTCAAATCCGTAAAAAACCGCTCCAGCCAACCGGCCATATGGGCTTCGAAAAACTCTGCCTGCAACTGAAAGGGCTGTGATTCCTGAATCAGGATGGCCATCACTTCACACAGTGCCGCCACATGATCTTCCGGTTCGGTAACACCTTGCTGGCGTTGAAAGCCCAAACGGACCAGATCATCACGCAGGCGTCCCAATGGCCTCTCCATCAGAAAACCGGTCTGATACCAGGATCCGTATGGCACCAGCTCTCCCCGACCCATGCCGATAAACAGATTGTGAAACTCATCGTCAACAGCGCCACAGTTCGAACTTGCCGCCGACAGTCCCAACATGGTCATCGACAACGCCAACTCATCAACCTCCGAAGTCAGCTCGGTGAATGCGGAAACCTGACTCAGCACCTGCTGATCCGGTGGATTCCTAAGCAATTGTGCCAACATGCCATAGGCACCGACCCGACACTGCTGCTCTTCATCCAGACCAATCACCTCACCGGCATAGCTTGACTCTTCGGTTCTCCACTGGTTGTTAATTGAGTTGTTTTGCGTCCTGGGGCTCAGGTCATTCATCACACGCTCCTCGGATAAAGCAATTGCAAGCCGTGGACCAAATCCACGGGTAAAAAAATGACAAAAGGGGAATTGAATGGCGTAGCATCGGTGGTTTTATTGGCGAATCTGTCCATCCATCGCGTCCGGGTCTTGGGCAATATCAACCACTCGGCACTCATCACAGAGACTCAGACGCCTGATTGCCCGTTCATTTTGAAACATGTAGTGGTCACTGAGTCGGCTGCGCATCTTCTCGATCACCGAATGGGTCGCGAAGGGCTTGCCACAGGAGACACAGTGAAATGGCTGCTCTTCGTGCAGGGTACGCGGCTGCTTTCTGCTCTCAGCATCGAACAACAGCCTGGGGGCAATCGAGATCGCATCCTCGGGACAGGTGCTGGTGCAGAGACCGCACTGCAGGCAGTTGGCCTCGACAAAGCGGAGTTGCGGCTGCTCACCCGAACCGCTCTGCAGCGCTTTCCCCGGACAGACACCGACACAGGAGAAACAGAGGGTGCAGGCGTGGCTGGAGACCGTGACACTACCGAAAGGAGCGCCCTGACTCAGACTGGCCATGGGTTCCGCCTGTTTTGACTGGCTGTAGAGGTGGTCGATTGCCAGATAGGCGGTCTGACGCTTATCCCCAAGTCCGGAAAAACCGGCTGTTTCCAACTCAGGCATCTGCGAATGGGCTTCAACCTGGTCTGGCTGGACCAGTCTGATCACCCCGGCAGGATAGCCCATGGCGGTCAGAATCTCTTCAGCGGTGGTCAATTGCTGCTGCAGGGCGTCACTCACACCGGCGGACATCTGCTGACGATCCACCAGCCAGACCGCCCTGGCGCCATAAGCCAGAGCCGAGAGCCAGACCTCCAGCCCCACACTGGCCAGCTCTTCCACCTGCATCACCAGGTGATTGCCCAGCGCTGGCTCTGCAAAGGATTGATCGCCCTCCCCGGTGATCAGCAGCAGCGGATCCACGCCTCCCGCGTCACGGTAAACAGAGAGTAGTTTTCGCAACCGCTCCAGGGTGTCCTTTACACTGGGGTAGACATAGCGTATTGCACCGCTTGGGCAGACTGTGGCACAGGCTCCTCCGCCCTGACAGAGATAGGCGTTCACCTCGATGGTCTCAGCCAAGCTGCTGATGGCTTCCGCGGGACAGACATCGAGACAGCGGCTACAGGCTGTTTTTCCCGATCGACCATGGGCGCAGATCTGCGGGTCGTAATCGAAATAGCGAGGCTTTTCGAACTGCCCTTTCATCTCCCCCATTGCACCAATCACCTGATCCAGTTCTGCATCATCCCCGGCACAGTGGAAATAGCCAGGCGGTGTCATTGCCCGATCCAACAGGGGCTCAGTGGATAGATCAAGAACCAGATCCACAGCCAGAAGCTCATAGTTGGCCTGCCCGGCCTCTCCGAGATGGATCTTGAAATCTCCCAGATAGCCATCAATCTCAATCGCCCGCCCCCCAAGCGGCACCAGCGGCGCCCCCGGCTCTTCGGCGCCAGCGGTGAGTATTACCATGGGGTGCAACTGATCACCCAGCCCCGGGGCAACCTCCATCGCCCGGTGATCACCGATCACTGCCAAACGCCCGCGGCTCTGGTAGTTAACCAGCCCTGTGGCCTCAATTCTCACCCGCCCCATGGCGGCCTGGGCCTCACGCCGGGCCTGATGATTGATCTGTTGAATGGTGTTGTTGTTCGTCTCGTTCATGCGGGGGTCTCTCGGTTGTCATTGCCATCGTCATCGGATGGTTGTTGGTCAGTAGGCGGATGCGGATCCTCCGCTGAGGTTTCATCCTTGCTCTCCACTGCAGCCGTTGCAGACTCACCCGGTTCCGCCTCAGCCAGGGCCTGCTGCTCCACTTCTTTCTGCTCTTGCACCTCTAGCTGATGCTTGAGATCGGCGGTGATCACATCGCCGAGGGCTTCGAACTTGGTAAAGTCCTCCGCATAGTCATCCAGGCCGTCACAGAGATTGAAATCACTGCCGTGGAAGAGTTTGCGCAAGGCTATCTTACGAAGCGGCTCTGAGACTTTGGGAGAGAGAAAACCGCTGTAGTCGGAAGAGTCGTTGAGCGACTCCAGGGGTGGCATATCCTCATCACAGGGTTGTTCCAGCGGCTGTTCCGCTTCGGCCTGCTCGACCAGAGGCTGCTGAGAGGCCAGTTTTCGATCTGACCAGCGCCTGATAAAATTCTCATCACGGCTGTTTCGCAGCTCATTCAGAGGCTTTTTTTCATCCCGCTCCATGAGAGTCCCTCTCAGACTTTCGCCAATCCGCCCGTTTGCGTTTGCTGCGCTTGGTTGGCACATAGTGGGCAAGTACAAAGGCCTCAGCCCATTGATAGATCTCGGCCGGAACCGGAACGGCGTAGATTGCCTCATCACCCTCCAGATAGGCGTGAGCCTCATCAAAACTGAAACTCACCATAAACGGGGTCGGTGTACCGTCATCCGACATATCGGCAACCACATAACAACAGGGGTTTGCAGAGAGCAGATTGTGATAATAGCTTTCGCACTCATCCTCATGCAGCCTGAGCTTGAAACCGGCATGCAGGTAACGGCTGGTCTCCTGCTGCTCGTAAATCATCTCCGCCTGTTTCGAATTGGCCGTTGTACCGGTTGCCAGCACACCCACGGCTTCCCATTGATAGGGCTGCCATCGATTGGCGCTGGGTGACTTTTGCGTAATCACCGATAGCGAGAACTCCCGGGGCAGGTCGTCACCGATTCTCTTCTGTGATGCAGACATGCTCGACACCTCCTGATAGGAACCTTCTGGAGTGAACCGCAAGTTATGTACCAGAAAGCCGATGTGGAAAATCGGCAGAGAATTCACGGCACCGGAAAATAATCCAAAAATTGGAGCTGTGGCAAAACAGGGCAAAATGTCCCGTTCTTATTCACTGAGTGAGACATTTAATACCACCACCTGCTCTCACCCCACGTAGCATGGGCCTTAAATGGGGTATAGGAATCCGGTATGACTCTTGCTCATAGAGAACAAGCGCTTATTGAGAGACCCTGATCCATGTCCGAAACAAATAATAAACCGGCCGCTGAAACCCATCGCCTGACTGACCGCTTCAATCGTCAGATCACCTATCTGCGTATCTCGGTCACTGACCGCTGTGATCTACGCTGTGTCTATTGCATGTCTGAAGATATGAAGTTTGTCCCCAGGTCGCAGCTGCTGACCCTGGAAGAGCTCTATCGGGTTGCCCAGAGTTTCGTTGAGATGGGGGTGCATAAGATCCGCATCACCGGCGGCGAGCCTCTGACTCGACGGGGTATCATGCAGCTGTTTCAGGCACTCGGCAGACTGCCCGGCCTGAAAGACCTGACCCTGACCACCAACGGTACCCAGCTGCCCCGCTATGCCAAGGCTTTGAAGACCGCCGGAGTTACCCGGATCAACATCAGCCTGGATACCTTGCAGGCGGATCGTTTCCACGAGATGACCCGGGTTGGCGAACTACAACGCACCCTGAACGGTATCGACGCCGCCCTGGAGGCCGGTTTCAAACGGCTGAAGATCAATACGGTGATTCTCAAGGATCGCAATCATGATGAAGTGGTCGACCTAGTGCGTTTCGCAGAAGCTCGCGGTATGGACATCAGCTTCATTGAAGAGATGCCGCTTGGGGTGATCAGCGATCATGATCGGCAACAGGTCTACTACTCTAGTGACCAGGTTCTACAGGATATCCAGCAACACTACGAAACGATTCCAACCACTGAAACCACCGGTGGACCGGCCCGCTACTATCGCCTGAATGGTTCGCAAAGCCGGGTGGGATTCATCTCACCTCACAGCCACAATTTCTGCGAACACTGCAACCGGGTGCGCCTGACCGCAGAAGGGCGGCTATTGCTCTGTCTAGGCCAGGAGCACTCCATGGATCTGCGCCGTGTGGTACGCGCCAATCCACTTGATGACGCCCCCTTGCGTCAAGCCATCATCGATGCCATGGAGATCAAACCCAAAGGACATGAGTTTGACCTCAGCAGCCAGCCGGTGCTGTTCCGGCATATGAATGTTACCGGAGGATGAGGTGACCGCAATGAACAAGGCAAATGAGTACACTCATCGCCCGCAGCTTACCGATGCCGGCCTGAGTGCCGCCCACCCTGCCACAGCTGTAGATGAATACGGTGAGATACGCCGCGGCCGGGTAGCCGCAGAAAGGGCGCTGACCGTCTATCTGGATAAACAGGAGATCGTGACTCTGATGACCCTGGGCACCCGCCCGGAGATGTTGGTATTGGGTTGGTTGCACAACCAGAGACTGATCAAGACAATCGATCAGGTCAAGGCCATCCAGGTGGACTGGGAGACCGAATCAGCCGCCGTCACCACCTTTGACGGCATTCCGGACCTGCAACAGAAAACCGCCCGCAAAACGGTGACCACAGGCTGCGGTCAGGGCACGGTTTTCGGTGATCTGATGGAGGATCTGGATAAAATCGAACTACCCCAAACCACCCATCGGCAATCCGGGGTCTATGCCCTGCTGAAGAATCTCAGCAGCTATAACGAAGTCTATCAGCGAGCCGGCGCCGTACATGGTTGCGCGCTCTGCCGGGGTGCCGAGATCCTGCTGTTCATCGAGGATGTGGGACGACACAATGCGGTGGATGCGATTGCCGGCAATATGCTGCTTGATGATATTCCCGGCAGGGACAAGCTCTTCTACACCACCGGACGATTGACCTCGGAGATGGTGATCAAAGTCGCGCAGATGGGCATACCTTTTCTGCTTTCCCGTTCGGGTGCCACACAGATGGGCGTGGAACTGGCCAAGCGGATCGGGGTGACCCTGATCGCACGAGCCAAGGGTAAGCACTTTTTAATCTATAACGGTGCAGAGAATATTACTTTTGACGCCATACCGCCGGTGCGTTATCAGACCAACCATAAGAAACCGGTGGAACACGCCAAGAGTTGAATTTAAGGAGAGGATATGGCTGCAGTGATCTCGCAAGACCAGCATGTATTCATGAACGTCAAACAGGTTGCCGAATACCTGCACCTTAACGAGAAGAAGATCTACTCTCTGGTCAACGAGGAGCGTATTCCGGCAACCAAGATCACCGGCAAGTGGCTGTTTCCCAGAGAACTGGTAGATCGCTGGATGCTCGATTCCGCCCATGGTGGCCTGATGACCAACCGGCTGGTGATTGCCGGCAGTGACGACCCCCTGCTCTATCGACTGATCATGAACTTTGCCCAAGAGACCGGTGCCCATGCCCTGATCAGCTACTCTCCGACCGGTACCCGACTCGGCCTGGATCTACTTCAAGCGAACCGCATCGATGCCTGCGGGATACACTGGGGACCCAACCAGGAGAGCAACACCCGCCACCCGGCCCTATTGCGTCAATATCCCCAGTTCAGGCAATGGGTGCTGATTCGTCTGTTTCGCCGGGAACAGGGCTTGATGGTCAATCGCACACTGGGTGAACTCAGGCCGGACACCAAAACCCTGCTGGAAGGCAACCATCGCTGGGCAATGCGACAAACCGGTGCTGGCGCACAGCGTTTTCTACTCGAAGTACTCAGCCAATACAGTGTCAACATCGAGCAGTTGAACTCGGTCTGTACTGCCCTATCAGAGCGGGAAGCAGCCGCCAGTATCGCCATGGATCAGGCCGATGCCGCACCAGGCGCGCGCGCGGCCGCGCAGGAGTATGGTCTCGACTTCATACCTTTCGGCTGGGAGTCCTTCGACTTGGCACTACCGAGAAACATCTGGTTCCGTCGCTTGTTCCAGGATCTGATCAATCGTCTTCGCTCAGCCGACTGCCAGGCCATGGGTGAGCATCTTGGGGGCTATGATCTGAGCGAAGCGGGTGAGCTTGTGTGGGGGGATGAGTAGCCTGTCAGTTTCTTATCATCTTAAGAATAAAGAAGTCCGCAAATGGACGCCATTCTCCGCAAACTCCCGCAATCCTAAACATGAATAGGAAGAGATAAATCCTGGTCTTCATGGCCTGGCGACTCACTGCATCACGATTTCACTCAAAAAAACACTCAATGGTATGATGGGCTCATCCACTTATCGTCGCCGCTTTCACAATCGACAGGCCTTAATATGAAAACAGGTTATCTGGTACTGGAAACCCACCCTGATCACGTCGGCATGATCAGAGCCAGAATCAGAGATGAGCTGCCGAATACCCAGGAATCTGAAGCGGGCTCCGAGATTCGATACATCGCCCGTTTTGATGATATCGAAGCGGGTCTGATGCACTTGCATAATCAGCTTCATAACAGACTGGTCGATCTGGACAGCCGACTCTACAAAACCGAAGTTTCCCATGCCATCTCTGCGGTGGAATCGGATGATCTGCGCCATCAACAGGTGTGGATCGATCCCACCATAGACACTCAGACAAGGGCCGCAATCGATGCGGAAACAGCACAATTCAAACGTCGCCACGCCATCTGGAACCGAACCTGGATGATCGTCGGCGGCTTTTTTGTGCTGCTGTTTTTGTTCCTCAATTTCATCAGTGGAGTCTAGTCTGCCAAGGCCTGTAGACACACTCGCATAAACCATAGCTCTCTTCTGCTATTGGCCGCAAATGGACGCCAGTCATCGCCAATGGATAGGAAGAATCAGTCCGCAAATGAACGCGAATAGAAATAGTCTCTGGGGATGGTTTGAACTCATAATTCAAGATCCCCAGTCACTGCTGTCTGGTTAACTCAATATCAGCCGAAGCGATGCATTAAAGCCCCTCTCCCTTGATGGAAGAGGGGTTGGGGAGAGGGTGAGCATCAAGCGATTGATGTAATTGAAGTGTAAATTGCACTTACCCAACAATCCTTGTATTGGGTATTGTTTCGATTGATGAGCGTGCTGACGGATACTCCCCCTCTCCCCCGGCCCCTCTCCCGCAAGGGGAGAGGAGAGCGGCTCTCTCCATCTGTTTGGCACTCTGCTGATTGGTAATTTTTAACCTTCATCTTCTGTTTGGTTATCTCTTTTTATGTCACCAATCTCGATAGGCTAGAGAAACCAACTGAAACTAACCCGTTAGCAATATATCGACCCATGTTAAGTTGCTATCGAAAAACTATTTCTCCAATAATCTGGGCATCAGCTCCACCAGATTGCAGGGGCGTGTCCGGTAATCGAGTTGAGCGGAGATCAATTTACTCCAACCATCCTTACAGGCACCGGTAGAACCCGGCAGACAAAAGACAAAGGTGCCATTGGCGACACCGGCGATCGCCCGGGACTGCATCGTCGATGTGCCGATGATCTCATATGAGAGGGAGCGGAACATCTCACCGAAACCGATGATAATCTTATCCAGCAGGGGTTCAACCGCCTCCGGTGTACCATCCCTTCCTGTCAACCCTGTACCACCGGTGGTGATAATCACCTGCACATCCGGATTGGCTATCCACTCGGAAATCACCGCCCTGATCTGATAGCGATCATCTTTCACGATGCGCTTGTCGGCCAGTTGATGCCCAGCCTCTTCGAGCATGCTCTTGAGCTTTTGGCCGGATTTGTCATTCTCTTCCGTTCGACTGTCCGATACAGTCATCACGCTGATATTCAAAGGGATAAACTGACGTTCGTCACTCATCTTGTAGGCTCCGTAGATCTCATTCTATTCATCAGGAAAAACAATCGATAGCATGCCAGCTGCAAGGCGCAATTCCTTGATCAAGATCAGAACACGAGGATTGCTTGCGCCCCATATCCTGGCTGACAGGCAAACTCATCAGGGTCGTTTGCTGTAGGCGTCATCGAACAATAACTCGAGACCCTGATGGGCACCTCTCAAGCCATCGATAACGTCCTTGGCCCAATCGAAATAGGCCTGTCGTCGGGACAGGTCCCAGCCTTTCGGGGGACTATGGGCGATGTCCCGCAGATTGGCGATTTTGTCAGCCAGCTTTACCAGCTTGGCCTTTTCAGAGAGATTGGGGGCATGGTGTATCTGCATCGCTTTACGTTCAAGCCTGGAGAGGGATTGATCGTCAGACACTTCCATCACCAGGCTGGCGACAACCAATCCGAACTCGGCCTCGATCTCTTCAAAGGTAGTTTCCGTATCCTCGATCGTATCATGCAGCAAGGCAGTTATCAGTGTCTCTGTATCGTAGACCTCCCCTTCATTCACCAGGATATCCATCAAGCTGATGGGGTGGTTGACATAGGGGGTCTCCTGGACATCCTTACGTCGTTGGTCTCGATGCTTGCGGGCGGAAAATGCCAAGGCTTTGACGATCAATTGAAGTAGATTGTTATTCATAGTCAGTTTTAGATTGTACGCATCGCGCTTCTTTAGAAGAGAGTATCTCACCTGTCGTTGTCAGGATTAAATGCTTCGCTCACAATTCGGGCTGGCTTTAAGCCCTGAATATGACATATTCAATCTTCGGATCAATTATTATAGTGTTCAAGCAAGCCTTTCTCATCATCTACCATATCGGCCTCCTGATAGAGCCAGATGGTAAATACGGAACCCTTACCCAACTCAGACCTGACACCGATATCACCACCATATTTCTTGATCAGGCTGTAGCTGACCGAAAGCCCCAGACCGGTACCTTCACCAGTAGGCTTCCCGCTGTTGAACGGATTGAAGATGGAACCCAGTCTTTCCGGTGCAATGCCACGGCCATTGTCAATCACTTCAATCACCACGCCTTTACTCTCCCAGTCGGAACTGCGCAGGCTGATCTTCCCATTCTGCTGGTGCAGTGCATGGACGGCATTCACCACCAGGTTGACCAACACCTGCTGCAACTCCTGTGAATTGATCTTGACCTGTTTGGTTGCCTGCAGATCCAAATTGATTTCAAAGTCGCTCTTGCTGCGCAGATGGCGCACCAATACCAAAGTGTGCTCGATCACACTGTTAACATCGGTGTAGGCGCTCTCACCGCTCATCTGATCGGTGCGGGCGTACTGCAGCAGACTGTTAATGATATCCTTGATGCGGAAGATCTGCTCGATCACCAGATCGATCTCCTCTTTTACCGGCTCGGCATCCTTGCCCAGCTCGGCTACCAACAGATCCAGGTTTCCAAGCATTACCGCCGTCGGATTGTTGATTTCATGGGCGACCCCGGCCGTCAGCTCACCGAGTGCAGCCAGTTTTTCCGCATTGATCAACTGTGCCCTGGTCTGCTTGAGGGTTTGAATCATGCTCAGTAATCGCTCATTCTTCAACTTCAGTTCCGTTGTTCGCTCCTCCACCTTCTCCTCAAGCTGATCCGTCCACTCCTGCATCTGCCGGTTACGCTGTTGCAGAAGATCCAACAACAGATCAAACTCTTTCGCCAGAACGCCAATCTCGTCTGTGGATGAGATCCGACCGATACGTCTGGTATAGCCTTCACGGGTGGCGCGAACCACGCTCATCATCATTTCCAAAGGTTTGAATATCGATTTTGCTCCCCTGATGGAGAGTAGCGAGGATAACAACATCAACGCCAGAAAAAGCAGGATCAGTACTACCAATGCCTGCCAGAGTGCGTTACGTGATGGCGCTTCAAGAAAACCGGCATACAACATGCCGACCCGTTCGCCATTCACATCGATAATCGGTTGGTAGGCTGAGATATACCAATCATTAACTACAAATGCCCGATCGATCCACTTTTTTCCATGCTCCAGCACCTGGGTTCGCACCTCATCAGAAACCCGGGTACCCAGTGCTCTTTCATTCACAGCACGTGGTACATTGGTTGTGATCCGCACATCATCAAGAAATACCGTCACTGTACCGATGCTGCCCTCGGGCAGACTGCCCGGACCATACACAAGATCCCTGATGGTATCGACAAACTTGAAATTACCATTCAGCAACACCCCGCCATCCAGTATCGCCACCACCACTCCCCTTGAATTCTTCACTGGATAGAGAGCCCTGATCATCATACCCCGCTCTTCCACCTGCTGATCGGTCGGTCTGGCTCTGGGAGTTTCGAGCAATGGTAGTGCAACCCTGTTCGCCAATCCTGAGGATTGGGTTTCAAGTGCTTCAGCAGAGAAGATCTCAATCGCCACTTTCGGCGTCCCCTGCAGGGCAATCAATAGGGAGGGAGATGGGTGGGCTCTCTGAGGCAGTTCGGCATCTGTCGTAAATAAGATCCTGCCATCCAATCCCAGCAGATGCAGATAGGAGAAATCGTTCTGCTGTCGGATCTTCTCCAGCTGTTGATGGATCACTCCACCACTTTTCGATTCCAGTGCGGTATTGAACGTATAGGACTCAGCCAAGCGGGCCAGGGTATTGAGATAGTCCTGCTTCAGACGATGGAAGTTATCCTCGGCCACCGAGAGGTCCGTGTTGACCTTGATAAACAGCTGCTCATAACTGAACTGGGAGCCCCAGTAGATGGCCAGCCCAAGTGCGATCGGCATAATCAGTAGAATCGGGAACAGTACCAGCACCAGCATTTTATAACGCAGGGTGCTCTGAATGGTACGGATAAGTTTCAACACGGATTCAGGTGATTCCCCAGGCCTGTGCTTTACGCTCAAGTGTCTTGCGTGAAATCCCCAACACCCGGGCCGCGGCCGACTTGTTGCCTCCATGAAGTTCCAGCACCTTCAGGATATGCCGTTTCTCAACTGCCTCAAGCTGCAATGAAGCTTCCGATTGCTCAGGAATCGCCTCACCGTCCTGTTTTTCAGTACCGGTGATGCAAAGACTCGGCGAGCGATTCAACAGCAGGCAGCGCTCAATCACATTCTTCAATTCCCGTACATTTCCAGGCCATTCGTAGTGCAACAGCAACTCTATCTCGTTCTCACCCAACACCGGGACATCGATCCCCAGATCGGAAGCCAGCGTATGCATGAAATGGTTGGCCAGCAGCGGTATATCCTCACGTCGCTCCCTTAAGGCCGGCATGCGCAGTGTAAGCACATTGAGTCGATAGTAGAGATCTTCGCGGAACTCCCCTTTTTGCACCTCATTGCCCAGATCCCGGTTGGTGGCAGCGATAATCCGTACGTCGACAGGAACCTCCCGGTTGGAACCGACAGGGCGGATGGTACGCTCTTCAAGAGAACGCAATAGGTGTGCCTGCATCGATAGGGGCATCTCACCAATCTCATCAAGGAACAGGGTCCCTCCATTGGCGTAGGTAAACAGCCCATCCCGGGAGAGGTGAGCGCCGGTGAAAGCACCTTTGACATGCCCGAACAGCTCACTCTCCAGCAACTCGGCACTCATCGCGCCACAGTTAACCGGTACAAAACTGCCTGAGCGGTTGCTTAAATCGTGTATCGCCCGGGCAGCCAGCTCTTTACCGGTACCCGATTCACCTTCGATCAACACCGTGGATGGCATTGGAGCCACCCGTTTGACCACTTCACACAAGGCGTGCATCTGTTGACATTCACCGACGATGCCGGAACTGTCGTAGATCTGATCCACTTGGCGTCGCAGCACGAAGTTTTCACGCTGCATCTTCTGTCGATCCAGATAGCGCTCCACGGATGCCACCATCTGCTCCATACGGAACGGCTTCATGATGAAGTCCTCGGCACCGGCCCTGAGCGCGGAGATGGCCGTCTCCAGGTCTGCATGGGCAGTCATGAAGATCACCCCGGTGGTCCCACCCTGCTCACGCAGCTCTCTTACCCACTCAACTCCACCCCGGTGTCCTGGCAGGCGAATATCCGTAATAATCAGATCAAAATGGCAGTGTCTTCGCAGCTCTTCGGCAGTAGACACATCCTTGGCGGTCTCCACCAGCCCGAAATGGCGTCTCAGCCCTTTTTGCAGAAAGCTGAGGATACCCGGCTCATCGTCAACGATGAGCACCGAGGTCATTCGGCTGGTTGTACCTTCCTTGTGGTAAACGCTTGTGGACTCATCCCGAACCACGAGCTCTTCAGTTTTAATATTCATTGAGTACTGTTCTATCAAGGCAATCCACCGACGGCTGGGTGAGACAAAATGTCCAACAAAAAGTGTGTCAATCTGGGACCATTTGTCTCAATTTTGGACTCCCTTGAACAGCACAGGGAGAAACCGACAGCTAAAGAATGCAGAAATTGTGTTTATTATCCTGCCATTATCTACATAGTAGACAATGCAGGTCCATTTGCTATTGCAAATACCATGACAACTTTCCCAGATAAGAGTGGCACCACTCTTGCAATTAAAATCCACACAACCATAGATAACGACTGATTTTCTAGGCATTTGTTCAATGGTTGCACACGACTGTTTAAGTCTGCTGAAAAGAAATAAAACACACTTAAATTATGTTTTTGTTAAGCAACATATCCGGATCAATCGCTGTACCCACACTTTAATTGGACGATTTAGTGATAGCGAAATGTAGAACGCAATGAGGCAAATCCCAATGAATAAAAATATGGTGAAACACTTATTCACACTCCTGTTGATGACACTGCTTATACCTTTGAATACAGCCAATGCAGACGCTAACAAAATCATCAGACTGGCCACCACAACCAGTACCGACAATTCAGGACTGCTGAAAGAACTGTTACCGGAATTTCAAGCCGACACCGGTTATAACGTCCATGTAATTGCGGTCGGTACCGGTAAAGCACTGCGTATGGGACGTGACGGCGATGTGGATGTGGTTCTGGTACACGCCAGGACAGCAGAAGATGATTTTGTCGCACAGGGACATGGTGAAAAACGATTCGGTGTGATGTACAACGACTTTGTGATCGTCGGCCCTCAAACGGACCCTGCCGGATTATCAAAAGCCAAGAATGCCACCACGGCCCTGCAACTTATCGCTGAGCATCAGGCGACCTTCGTCTCCCGCGGGGATGATTCCGGCACCCATAAGAAAGAGTTGGGCCTATGGAATAAGGCGGCAGTCGATCCACAGGGGCAATGGTATCGTGAAGCCGGCCAGGGAATGGGTAAAGTGCTGCAGATCGCAGCAGAAATGGATGCCTACACCCTAACCGACCGGGGAACATGGCTTGCCTATGAAAAGAAGTCTCCGCTGAAAATCGGTTTTGAGGGCGATCCCCTGCTGTTCAACCCCTATGGCATTATCGCGGTGAATCCACAGCGTTATCCAGACACCAACCATCGGGGTGCCCAGACACTGATCCGCTGGCTGATCTCACCGGAGGGTCAGGAACGCATCAATAATTTTCGCATAGGCAGTAACCGTCTCTTTACCCCATCCGCCGATGCTGGAGAGTTTGCCGCGGCGAAACATTAACCAAATGGAATCCTTAACCACCACAACGCTGGCAGCCCTTGAATTGCTGTTCAGCGGTAACCCTGAACTTTGGGAGATCATTGCCATCTCCTTCAGAGTATCAGGGGTTGCCATACTGGTGGCGTCACCACCGGCTCTGCTGGTCGCTTTCATACTTGCCTACTACCAATTCCCCGGCAGACGTCTGCTGATCTCCATCAACAGCACTCTGCTCTCAGTGCCCGCCGTGGTAGTCGGCCTGACCCTTTTCATACTGCTCTCCAGACAAGGTCCGCTTGGGGAGTGGAAGTTGCTGTTCACCCAAACGGCTATGGTGCTTGGCCAGATCGCGCTTGCTTTTCCGATTCTTGTCGCCATGGGTCACTCGGCACTGCAAGCCTGTGACCGTAGAGCCTGGGAGACGGCACGCACCCTGGGTGCAACACCAATACGGGCGTTGATTACCATCATGCGGGAAGCGCGCTTTGGCCTGATGGCTGCACTGCTTGCGGCTTTTGGTCGCATCATTGCCGAGGTTGGGGCTTCAATGATGCTTGGCGGCAACATTCTCCACTATACCCGCAACATTCCGACCGCCATCGCATTGGAATCGAGTAAGGGTGAATTCGCTCAGGGCATCGCTCTGGGTCTGGTTCTACTGATTCTGGCTTTCACTCTGAACGCCTTCCTGCAGCACTTTCAAGGTAAGGGGCAACCAGCCTGATGACTACAGCAGATCAATTCAATGTCCAGTGCCTGAAAAAACACTTTGCTAAACGGCAGGTGTTGGACGAGGTCGCCTTCTCCCTTCAAGCCGGACAGACCCACCTGTTGAGTGGCGATAATGGGGCGGGTAAAACCACCCTGTTGCGTATTCTGGCCGGACTGGAGAAACCGGACAGCATCCAGATCGATCTGGGAAAAGGGCCACTCAACTGGCGTCATGTCAAAAAAACCCTGCAGCATCATGCTCTCTATCTTCATCAACACCCCTATATGTTTGACGGCACAGTAACCTACAACCTGGACTACGCCATCGGTGCGAAACTGACCAAGCGGGAGCGTCAGCTACAGATCGACAAAGCCCTGGAGTGGGCCGATCTACGGCAGTTGTCACACGCTCCGGCGAAAACACTGTCCGGTGGCGAGAAACAACGGGTCTCCCTGGCCCGGGCCTGGCTGAAGAGACCGTCAATCCTGTTGCTCGATGAACCCACCTCCAACCTGGACCAGGAATCGAGACATCGAACACTTGGTTTGCTGGAAGCCTTCAAAAGCGATGGCACAGCCATGCTGCTGGCCAGCCACGATCCCATGCACTTCCCCTCACTGATAGACCAACACTTACGCCTGGATCAGGGTAAACTGATACGCATCGATGATCAGAAACTGTTCGAATTCGATCAGACTCACCCAAACTTCAGGAGTACGGCGTGAACGACCGTTCAGATTACACCGCAGTCATCCTGGCCGGTGGCCGGGGAAGTCGTATGGGCGGCAATGACAAAGGCCTGGTCCTGCTTGATGGTAAACCACTGATCGAACATGTCATCAACACCATCGCACCCCAGGTTGGGCATCTGCTGATCAACGCCAACCGAAACATGGCGGACTATCAGAGATTCGGTTATCCGGTGATTCGTGATGAACTGAGTGGCTACCAGGGACCCTTGGCGGGCATCTACTCCGCATTGGAACAGATCACTACCCCGAATCTGATCACCGTACCCTGCGACGGTCCCAGATTACCAAAAGATCTGGTAGCCCGACTGGCAAGCGCCCGTGAAGACGCAGATGCAGATATTGCGGTGGCTCACGACGGCAAGCGCCTGCAACCGGTGTATGCCCTGATCGGGAAAAAACTGCGGCCAAGCCTGAAGGCGTACCTGGACGGCGGCGATCGGAAAATCGATCTCTGGTACGCGCAACATAAAATGGTTACGGCCGACTTTTCCGATATTCCTGAAACCTTTCTGAACATCAATACGCCAGAGGAAAGGAATGAATTCGAACAACCCCAAACCGCTGAACGTTAAGGGCGTAGGGATGATCGATTATCCGATCCCCCTGCTCGGCATCATAGCCTACAGTGGCACCGGTAAAACCACCCTGTTGACCAAACTGCTGCCGATCCTCAAAGCGGCAGGCCTGAGGGTCGCGGTGGTGAAACATGCGCAGCATCAGTTTGAGATCGATCACCCTCATAAAGACAGTTATGAACTGCGTAAATCCGGTGCGAGCCAGATGCTGGTCGCCTCCAGAGGACGGATGGCACTGATTGTCGAGACCGATGACCGGAATGAACCGGATCTGCAGTCCACCCTGCCTCATCTCGACCATCACGCCCTCGACCTGGTGCTGGTGGAGGGATTCAAACACGCCCCCATACAAAAAATTGAGTTGCACCGGCCTAAATTGGGCAAGCCGTTGATCTGCCAGACGGACTCAAACGTTATTGCCATCGCCACGGATGAGGCGATATGCTCTCTACCGGAGGGTTTACCGGTTTTGGATCTCAACCAACCGGAAGCTATTGCAAACTTCATACGTCAACAGCTCTATCGATTCGGAGAACGCCCCATTCATGACCCGGCAAGCCACCAATCCTCAAACCAGTTGCGCTGATCCCGAACCATCCAGCACCCTCCGGGTTGCTGCAGCCCGAGAGGCGATCCAGAGTGGTATCAAGCCGATCCTGACCACTGAACGGCTGGCACTGCGCGATGCTCTGGGCCGGGTGCTGGCACAACCAATCATCTCCCCACTCGATGTTCCCGGCCATACCAACTCCGCGATGGATGGCTATGCTCTGAAGGGCTCAGATCTGCAATCTTCCTCTATTACAAGTTTCAAACTGATCGGCACTACCGTGGCCGGTCAACCCTTTCCAGGTCATTGCCAATCCGGTGAGTGTATTCGCATCATGACCGGCGCGCCGATGCCCGAAGGTACGGACACGGTCATCATGCAGGAGCAGGCGAAGCTCGATGAGACGCAAATGGTCTCTTTCACCTCGCAACACAAACAGGGACAGAATGTGCGTCATGCCGGTGAGGATATTGCCAAAGGCAGCCGTGTGCTGGAACCGGGCAGGCGCCTGACGGCTGCCGATCTGGGGGTCATGGCATCACTCGGCTTTGGAGAGGTCAGCGTCAGACGCAGACCCCGTGTCGCCTTCTTCTCCACCGGCGATGAATTGCGCGGTATCGGTGAATCCCTGAGAGAGGGGGATGTCTACGACAGTAACCGTTACAGTCTCTACGGCATGCTGAAAAACTGTGGCGTGGATCTGCTCGATATGGGAGTAATCAAAGATGACCCGGAAGCCTTGCGTCAGGCCTTCCAGGCAGCCGCTGCAGAGGCGGATATGGTGATCTCATCCGGCGGCGTTTCGGTTGGTGAAGCCGACTACACAAAAAAGATCCTGCAACAGCTGGGTGAAATCCACTTCTGGAAAATCGCCATGAAACCAGGGCGCCCCCTGGCATTTGGCGAACTGGGACAAACCCGCTTCTTTGGCCTGCCCGGTAACCCGGTGGCGGTCATGGTCACTTTCTATCAGTTCGTTCTGCCGGCCATACACTACATGGCCACTGGCAAGCCCTATCAACCTTTCACCCTGACGGCAGTCTGTCATGACACACTCCGCAAGCGGCCTGGGCGATATGAGTTTATACGGGGTCTTTTTTCCACCACTGACGATGGTCAGCTCAGGGTTGAGTCCGTTGGTCAACAGGGCTCGGGAATTCTCACTTCAATGAGTCGTGGAAACTGCTTTATCCTACTGCCGGAAAGTTGCGCCGGGGTCAGTGAAGGGGACCAGGTTGTGATTCAACCCTTCGCATCATTAAGTCTTGAGTGAATAACCACACTGAGGATTTTTACTTAAGGTAGGAAAGGATGCTCAGCACCCCTTTTCAAAACAGATAAGCAAGCGTTCCAGGGTAGTCCACTCCTCATCCGTCAACTTGCCATTCAGAGCAGCCCGCTCAATTTTTGCCACCACCTCTCGGGTTTTCGGTGAGAGACGCTGATTCATCTGACGTACTGACATCAGCAGGGTTTCCAGATTATCCCCATCTGAGACGGCAGGCTGTTTACGTCCTTTGATCTTCGGATATTGATACTCCACCCCTTCCACCGGGTGCTGAACATCCATATAACCTTCAGGCAGATCGAGACCGGTTTCGATCCGTCTGGCAACCACATCCCCCATGTTGCGCCTTCCTGTAACCATCTGGCTCACATGGGCTGGCGTCAGGCCAACCTTTTCGGAAAACTCCCGCTGGGAATGAAAACGGTCAATCTGATCCAACAGATTGGCTTTACGTATCGTCTTGATATTCATGGTCGGAAAACAATAGCAAATTGCTATATGACTGGCCATGCACATATTGCTACTCATTTAGCTTTGTGCTAATGTTCTCCCTCAATATGGATATGAAAACATTTATTGCAACGGAAGGTCGCGAGGCAGCCACCCGTCTGGCAGCAAAGTGCGGTACCAAATATATCTACCTGACTCAGATCGCCTCTGGTTTTAGAAAGCCCAGTGGAAGGTTGACCCTGTTACTTGAACGCCATTCCGGGGCTATATTGAGCAGACATGAGTTACGACCTGACCTCTACCCCAAAGAACAGAGCGAACAACAGAAGCCAAAACGCTCTACCTGATTATTCGCTACAGCAACAAGGAATCGATTATTGTTACATGGAAAACTTAAAGCAGCGCCCTCTTACTCAAACAGACTGAAAAGCTATTGTGAGGAGTTTTCAGAATTCAACTCACGCTGTGAACAACTCTGTCGAGCATTTGATCATATTGCAACTCATCACGACAGCATCAGCAGTTTTTCTGTAAGAGGTATGAAACAGAACGCGTTATGGCTTAAATGGCGCATGAAAGAGATGGAACAGAAATTGACACGGCTTTATGAGGAGACTCGCCAGATCCCTTCCGATCATATTTGACTCGTTTACTGAAGTAGTGTGAGGTCATTCATAAGCTATCTTACTAACACATCCTTAAGAGTCATCGCTCGTTTTAACTTCCGGAAAAGAACGGACTTATTAAAACAGATTTGTAGTTGGTTTATTTACTCCCTTCATATCAATCTGACATTTTAGTTCTTTCAATAATTCCCAATTCAAATTGGAGTAGTACTTTTTTATAGTAAATACTGATGCGATTAATTGAAATTAATTTATTGGTGGATTTTGTAGAGAGTGACCGACAGGGACTGGCTAAATGCGAGGCCACGCTTTTACATAGAGAGGCAGTTTAAAGTAATGAGCTCTATGAGTGCTAACAAAAGCATGTTAATTATTCTCATCTACCCCCTCATTTACCGTGAGAATTCGGTAGACCATACATGAGACACCATGCTCCCCTTGGCAATTGTTAGATACTCTAAACAGATAATTCTCATACTCAAACTCATTTGACCATAGAGCCTCACACACAATTGGATCATCGGGTTCGAGTTGGAGTGCTCTAGTGACTTCTGATGATATGATCGTCACGTGAGTATCACCTTGAGAACGGGCATGCTCGACATACTTTATCCTACAGTACTTTCTGATCTGCTCTTTGCTTACCGACATATCGACCTTTATCTATAGGATTTTTCAAATCTGGTTTATGGCAAGCATTAGCACATACTTCGATAGCGTTACATTCAAGTCAAAATAAATAATTATTTACCTAAATGCTCCACTTGCTACGAGCAATAGGCATAAGAGGCCTCTTACTGGTACGAGACGCCACGTCAATCAAAGTCGCCAAAGTTACCAGCACACAGAATCTTTCTATTGATCTATGTCAACAAAGCCAGACTTATTTTTTTATCTCACGAATGCAACAAATGGAAAAAGATAGACCGTTTGTTGATACAAGTACCCTTTATTGCATTCCTTATCCCTATGCGACCTTTATTTAGAATGAATCTAATTTTTAAATGGCATTAAAAAGTGAGAACCAGTTCAAATATCGTCAGCGAAGGAGTACTTATTTGTAGGTATTTTTTGTCACCTTTGTTAGATTAGCGACCTCTTACGGAATACAAATATCAAACCCCATGGATAGGTAATCACGTATCAGTGATACCAATAAACGACTTATTTAGATCATAGAACCATTGGTTATATTAGCCGTGGTGTAATTTATTGGGGTTTGTTATTGCCATGTCACCAGATGAACTTGTGAGAGATATCGACCAGCTGGTTGCTCTCCCCGAAGTTTTCATACAAGTCAATCACATGATGGAACAGCCCAACTGTTCATCAGCCAAGCTTGCCGAAATAATTTCAGCCGATACAGACATCTCCTCCCGACTGTTAAGACTGGTTAACAGCTCTATGTATGGACTCAGATCCAAAATTGACACGATTTCCAGAGCAGTCACCATTGCCGGTACCGAGGAGTTACGAAATCTCGTGACTGCAACCAGTGCTGTCAGGTCTTTTACTGGTATACCAGAGCACTTGATCAATATGGAGGACTATTGGCGCCATGGTGTAACAACCGGCGTAATAGCAAAGATATTGGCCCAGCAATGTAATGTACTGCATAGTGAGCGTCTATTTGTTGCCGGTATGCTACATGATGTTGGACGTTTGGTTATCTACCTAACAATACCGGAAAAAGCGACTGAAATCTTAAATATCACAGCTGGCGACGAGTGGATTCTCGCCGAAGAGGAAGACCACAATTTAGGATTCAATCATATGGATGTGGGTGCCGCACTGATGAAATCCTGGCAACTGCCAGACAGTATTATATCCGTCATTCAGAATCACCATACACCGACGAGGGCAACCGACCATAAACTCGACGTATCCCTTGTACATATAGCTCTAGCGATCGCCCGTGGCCAGATGACAGGACTATCTGTTGAAGAGATGATATGGGCGATTGATCCATCAATATGGGAAGAGACAGGACTTAGTCCAGAAAACATCACTCCTCACGTCGATAAGATGTTAATGATGTCCCTAGACACTTTGAAGACGATTCTATCACCGATAGATCAAAAACAGGCATAAGAATGTTTACATAGTCTGTTTCAACTTTCACACCACAACTAAACCTGCTGTTTCGTTAGAAAGATCGCCTCTGAATCAGGCCGGATTCATATGACGATATGCCAGTTCATGCGCGATATAAAATCAGGTTTAGCAACCACATAAGGAGGTGTTAATCAGAGGCGTATAAATATGATTGCTAATAGAATTCATTTAAATAACATCTCGAAATACAGTAGCTCACTACTGATTGCCTTTAAAGTCACTACCTATAAAGAGTGCGTCATCTTCCTGAAGATTAAGCAACTCAAAACTGCGCTTGCAATCATATTATTGAATACGCTTATAGCGTTTTCAGTAAATAACGGGAAACCGTTATACATGCACTCCTATGCGAGACTGTAGAAAGCGTAATCGCAATGAGGAACCAGTCTGTGATTAATGCCCAGACCTCATTGGACAAGAAACTGGTAAAGAAACCATCGTTTATTATCTTCTTCTTGAAGATCTTTATTCCTGCCACCATAATATTATATGGCACTCTTTTTTATATAATCCAGCAAACACAATCTCAGGATAAACAAAAAATATTGTCTCGCGAGCAATCTGCGTTGAAAAGCGCAGGTGATTTCACTTCAACCCTGTTCAAGGACAAACTTTCTGACCTGTTTGTGCTCTCTGAAGGTGAAATTCTCAGAAAGTATCTACAGAATGACAGTTTATTGAATTGGATTGAACTCAATCGAGCTTTTTCACTTTTTGTAAGGCGAAAACCTTACTATGACCAAATTCGCTTAATTAATGCAAATGGCAAAGAGATAACAAGGGTTAACAAAACATCGGGCGATCCAGAGATAGTACCAAAAACAGAACTACAGGATAAAAGTGATCGATACTATTATCAAAACGCAATAACACTAGCTCAGGGAGAGATCTATATATCGCCGTTAGACCTTAATATGGAACAAGGTAAGATTGAAGTACCTATCGTCCCCACCATTCGGTTTGCCACCCCCGTTTACGACGGCTATGGAAAAAAACGCGGCGTTCTCATCATCAATTACACCCCCATTGAACTGCTTCAAAAGATAAAGGATATCTTCAAATCTCTACGCGGGAATGTCACTATGCATAACAGCGATGGATATTGGTTAATGGGAGCAGAAACAGAAAAGCTCTGGGGCTTTATGTATAGCAGTAAAGTAACTTTTGAAAGCGAAGAGCCTGAGGTGTGGAAGAAAATAAAACACGGTAACAACAGCGGCTTAATAACCACGAGCACAGGCGTTTATATATTCCAAAGGGCTTATCCTCTCAACAGACACACGATAGGCACACTCGAAAATATACAACTCAGGGCAGATGCAGTAGTACGGAAAAACGGCGATCGATATTGGGTCTACATTTCCTATTTATCAAACGATAAAATCAGCCAACAATCGTCGATACCTGTTTATATGTCAACGATTCTATATGTCTTGATATTCATAGTAATCAGTCTCTCGAGTGGATTTATAGCCATGAATGGCATCCAGAAAAAAACAGCTTCACTCAAACTGCTACAGGAGGCAAATACTGATGAACTGACCGGTCTCTATAACCGCCGTGAACTCAATAAAATTGCCGAAATTGAGTTCAAACGCGCCAAGCGGTTTAATCGAGATTATTCCATTCTTATTATCGATCTTGATAATTTTAAAAAAGTGAATGATACATATGGCCACACTATAGGTGATCAAATACTTCAGCATAACGCCAATATTTTTCTGGATTCAACCAGATCGGAGGATCTTTTAGCACGTTACGGTGGCGAGGAATTTGTCATGCTACTACCAGAGACTGACATTGAGGGGGCGAAGCTTTTAGCACAACGAATATGTGATGATGTCAGAAGTAAACCTTTCGATTCAAGTCACGAAAACATTGCTACAACTGTAAGTATCGGAGTCAGTCAGATAGATCAGAACGATGAAAGTTACACAGACATCCTTGCTCGTTCAGATATTGCACTGTATATGGCCAAGCGCACAGGTAAAAATAGAGTGGAAGCTATCTAGTATTGTTAACTCAGGCTTAAACACACCTGTCATCACATACTGAGAAACAAGTTAACAACAAAAAATCAAATAACCAGGCAAGATTCAACAGATCTTCACCAATCCTATCAGACGAGATAAAACGTACTCCCAGATTAATAATCTTACAAACCCTATTATCTGGATCAGGTAGTATTAAATCAAGTGCCTTCGTTAATCGCTTTTAGTATCCCTTGAGCTGAAGTTTTTCAGTTCACATCAATTCAGAACTACTAGCGAAAAACAAAGCGTAACAACTCTGCTTACCACTCAATACGCTCCACGCCCTCAATCGTCAACTCAGAACCATCAGAAAATGTAATCTGACTACTTGTTTCTGGATTCACAGAAAGTGCATTGTCTGCAATATCATACTGAACCTGCTCACCATCCACCGAGATTTCCCATGGATTGGATGGATCGGCATTTGGATCTGCATCCGGATTCAGCTGCACCACATCGGTCCAGCCTTCACCCCGCCCTTCAGCAAAATAGTTTGCCCCATCGAATGGATTATCCGCCTCATCCTCTCTGACTTCATGTTCAAGATCCTGACTGTCATCAAAATCCCTTCCATCCGCCAACTCTGAAGACTCTTCACTGAACTCATAGTCAGAGTCTGTAGAGAGTCCCGAGTCCGCATCCAATTCATCCCTGTGATCCAGATCATCTGAATCCTCCAGCAGGCCACTATCATCATCGTCATCCGAGTTTGAGTAATCCTCTTCTGCAACCGACATCGCTTCCTGCACGTCTGCAACATTGATCGCAATGGTCTCTGTGAATGTGTTACCTGTTGAATCGGTCACTCTTATCGATATCTGATGCGCACTGCGATCTTCATAGTCGATATCAGCACCATGGGAGACAACCAATTGATCACCAACGATATCAAAATGCCCTGAATCATCCCGGATCAGATCGTAGCTGAACTGATCACCACTATCCTCATCGATGGCTGAAAGGGTTGCGACAACGGTTCCGCTTGCAGAGCCCTCTTCTACAACTCCACCCTGAACCTGAATATCAGTCGGTGAGGCTTGGGACACTTCGTTGTCTTCACGAAATCTATGTCCACGATGTTCATGTCGTTCGCCATGCTCGCCATTACGAGGGTGTTCATCCCAATTATCACGATGCCCCCATCCTCCATGGTGTTCTCGGTCATCATCATCGCCACGACCCCGGTGCTCATCACGATCATCCCGGCCACCTCGACCCCGGTGCTCATCACGATCATCCCGGCCACCTCGACCTCGGTGCTCTTCACGGTCTTCCCGATCACCTCGTCCTCGATGCTCTTCACGATCTTCCCGATCACCTCGACCCCGATGCTCTTCACGGTCCTCCCGATCACCTCGACCCCGCTGCTCTTCACGATCTTCCCGATCACCTCGACCCCGATACTCTTCACGGTCCTCCCGATCGCCTCGGCCGCGGTGTTCTTCACGGTCTTCCCGATCGCCTCTACCTCCGTGTTCTTCCCGATCGCCTCTACCTCCGTGTTCTTCCCGATCGCCTCTACCTCTGTGTTCTTCCCGATCGCCTCTACCTCGGTGTTCTTCCCGGTCATCTCGATCGCCTCGCCCCCGATGTTCTTCACGATCTTCCCGATCACCTCGACCCCGATACTCTTCACGGTCTTCCCGATCGCCTCTACCTCGGTGTTCTTCCCGGTCTTCCCGATCACCTCGTCCTCGATGCTCATCACGGTCTTCCCCGTCACCTCGACCTTGCTGTTCTTCCCGGTCTTCTTCGCCTCTGCCACGGTTCTCCTCGTCTTCGTCAGGATCACTACCGGCACGTTCTCCAGATGAATCCAAATTACTATCGATACCCGCTACATTTATGGTCAAAATAGTTTCGGCTTTCCCTCCATGATCATCTTCAACTATCACAGGTACTTCGATAACTGTGGTTTCACCTGAATCCAATCCTTCATAACCACTTGCATCAAAGCTATAGGAACCATCCGCATGGAGAGTCAATCCATCGATATTTGCATCTGTTGAAAAGGTCAAAGAGGCTCCAATCGGCAAATCGATATCATCAGCCTCTAATTGTCCTTTAATGATTACCCCCTCATCTACCACGACCTCTTCGGCAACTACCGTTGGAAGATCGTTGGTTCCGGTTACCGTGATAGTCAGTGAGGTATCGGATGAACCACCCTGATCATCAATCACCGTCACAGGTACTTCGATGGTTTCAGTTTCACCCGCACTGAGAGATTGATAAAAGGAAGCATCGAAACTGTACGAACCATCCTCATACAAAGTCAGACCTTCGACTTCTGATGAGGTAGAGAAGGAGAGTACTGAGCCTTCTGCCAAATCAATATCACCAGCTTTCAGCTGCCCTTTTACAAACGCACCCTCTTCTACAGCAGTCTGCTGCGCTTCGGCAACAGGTATATCATTAGTTCCAGTAACAGTAATCGTCAGAGTGGTGTCATCAGTAGCGCCTTGGTCATCTGTGACCGTAACCGGTACTTCAATGGTTTCTGTCTCACCCGCACCGAGTGATTGATAAGAGGAAGCATCGAAACTGTACGAACCATCCTCATTTAAGGTCAGCCCTTCGATTTCTGATTCTGTGCTAAAACTGAGTGAAGCTCCCTCAGCGAGATCAACATCACTTGCCTGCAACTGACCGGTTAGCAATCCGCCCTCTTCCGCTGAGACTTCGTGGGCCTCCGCAACCGGATTGTCATTGGTACCCGTAACAGTAATCGTCAGAGTGGTTTCAGCTGTGCTGCCCTGGTCATCAGTTACGAGCACAGGCACTTCGAGTGTCTCTACCTCACCTGCACCGAGTGATTGATAAGAGGAAGCATCGAAACTGTATGAGCCATCCTCATTTAAGGTCAGTCCATCTACTTCTGACAAAGTGCTAAAATTGAGAGCTGCACCTTCTGCCAAATCAATATCACCAGCTTTCAGCTGCCCTTTTACAAACGCACCCTCTTCTACAGCTGTCTGCTGCGCTTCTGCTACTGGGGCATCATTGGTGCCGGTGACAGTAATTGTTAAAGTGGTTTCAACCGTAGCACCCTGATCATCTGCGACCGCTACTGGCACTTCAATGGTCTCAGTTTCACCCGCACTGAGAGATTGATAAAAGGAAGCATCGAAACTGTACGAACCATCCTCATACAAAGTCAGACCTTCGACTTCTGATGAGGTAGAGAAGGAGAGAGCATAACCTTCTGCCAGATCAACATCACTCGCCTGCAACTGACCAGTCACCAACCCACCCTCTTCCGCTAAGACTTCGTGGGCCTCTGCAACTGGATTATCATTGGTGCCTGTAATGGTAATTGTCAGAGTGGTTTCAGCTGTGCCGCCCTGGTCATCAGTCACGACCACAGGTACTTCTAGGGTTTCTGTTTCACCCGCACCGAGTGATTGATAAGAGGAGGCATTAAAGCTGTAGGATCCATCCCCATTTAAAGTCAGACCATCAATTTCTGTCGATGTAGAGAAAGAGAGAGCATAACCTTCTGCCAGATCAACATCACTCGCCTGCAACTGACCAGTCACCAACCCACCCTCTTCCGCTAA
>LVKA01000016.1 GCA_001709035.1 Candidatus Thiodiazotropha endoloripes
ATGATTTGGCTAAGCGCATAACGAATTATACACTCAATCATCATTAGTTACATTACTTTCCGCATGACCCACTAGGGCCTGTTAACACGAAACCAATATGCTCTGCTGGGTCAGTTTTTGTTCCCAGCAAGATAATATGGCTTGGTGTATCCCGGCGACATGAGCGAATGATATCTCCACTAGATGTAAAAAAAGACCCGGCAGAGCATATTGGATTCGTGTTATCAGGTCCTAATTGAGATCGTACAGGGAGTCACGAAGATAGCTTTTGAAATGTTTCATGACAGGCTTGGGGATAATCCTCTCTGCATAAAGCCGAAGCTCATGGATCTGTTGACAGGATATAGCACTGTCCGCATTCAGTGCATCATCGATTTTCTGATGAATGGAAGGCTCGAATAGAGCTCCCTGCCTCTGTCTGACAACAGTATAGATAGCCGTTATCGCCATCTGTTGTTCAGGTTGCATCTTGCATTTGTTATCAAGAATTTTCAGCATTACAGCAGTGACACAATCGACCTGCAAAGGATCTAGAGGTGCTGTTTCGGCCCAGATTGCAGCTGGATGTGGCGTTTCAATAACTGGTTGAAGTTTCATATCTTGTCCAAATCAGGTATTGGTATACAGAAAACTTATGACTTACCCTTTGTTGAAAAATCATGCATACATTCCATCAACATTTTCCTGTATTGATCACAATAGTAATCGACAGCAGCCAATTGATTATCTGAAACACCATCCGATTCAAAAAAGAAATGGGTATTATACCATGCAGCCGCATACATAAATGCCGCACTTAAAAAGGGCGTTGCCCACTCCTCACTTAAATCGTTAGCCAGATGAATGAACTCATCAGCCACTTCTCTAAAGTCTGTTTCCTGCATTGAAAGGCACTCTGTAGAAATAACACCATCTGAAATTCATCTTACATATTTCATGCCAACCATGATTGTGTGCGTTTGAAAGTGGTTACATTGAGCTTTTGCATCATTAGCTTGAAGGAAATCAGCATTCGTTAAGATACTTCTGATTGTGATAAATCATACAAAAACACTCCTCTTCGTGATCATTCCAACTTAGTTGTGTTTTCTTGATCGCATCGGTGGAAATATCAATCGTTTTCTAATTACGCTGAATTAATATAAGCATTTATTCTATTATTTAGTTAGTTACATGACATATCTAATCCACTTAATAGTTTACTTTAAGAGTGTAATCGTTATTACTGCAGATATTATTTGTGCGCTTCTTATCATTGGCCTGTGTTTTGCACCATCAGCAGACAAATAGTTTTTATCTGGAGGTTGATCATGTCTGTTACGCAATTATCGGAGCTTAAGTCAGGTGTAGAAAACGGTACAATAGTGCCCTACCTTGGTGCAGGTGTACTCAAAGGTTCGTTTCACACTGATACAGGCGAACCGATACCGGCAGACAGTGACAGTCTGATACTTGCAATGAATGGTGGCAGACCAATGGCCCCTAGGTTGATGTATGAGTTCGCCCGTGCCGCGATGGATGTGGAGTTAAAACGTGGACGAACAACTGTCAATCGCTTTCTTGATGATTTATATGCCAATCAACCATGGTCTCAATCACCACTGCATGCCTGGTTGGAATCGGTGAAGCCAAAATATGTAGTCGATATCAACCGGGATATTCAATTACAGCAAAGCTATGCCAATACACCACATATCCTGATACGAGGAATTGCCAGAGTTGGTGGAACAGATTATCGATTTCGCATCCACCAGCATGATGGCAAAAAATATTCCGATAACGAGATAGATCAAAGTGATGTCGACACAAGTCTGCCGATATTATTTAAACCCATGGGCAGTCCTTTACCCGATTCCACCTACATCGCTTCTGATGCTGACTATGTGGATTATATTACTGAACTAATGGGCGGTTTTGCGATTCCAGGTTTTCTGAAAGCCGAACGCAAAAGCAAACAGTATCTGTTTCTCGGTTTGAGAATGAATCGTGATACTGAAAGGATGGTTATGTCTGACATCATCTATGCAGCAGATCAACCAGCCGGTTGGGCATTGATTGCAGAACCAAATGATAAGGAACGACGATTTTGTAAGAAAATGAACATTGAGATCATTGAAGCAGATATCGATTCTTTTCTAGCTACCACAACCCCTGCTGTAGGTAGCGAAGTTAATGACAAACTGGTGTTGGAAACCGATGCAATCTGCTAACCTGAAGTGTATTCAATCATCTATCGGGTAGTAAAATGTCCATCTTCAAACCCTGCCAGGGAAAGAATGCTTGCCGAGACAATGGAGAGGTTTGCCTCACTTGTGGGCGCAGTTTATCTGAAATCGAACAGTTACGACGCCTTATGAAAGATATTAGCTCTATGGCTCTTGAATATGAATATGAAAATATTGAGGAGTTTGTACAATATTTTGCTCGTAAGGTCGAAAAAACGATTCGTCATGAAAGAACCGAAAAATCCAATGGATTATCCCGTTAAAGAATAACCTAGGAGATTTCCCATAAACCTGAAAATTCTAATAGATTCCATCTCCTGCATACGCCGACAAGAGCGCAATAGGTGATTCTGTACCGTTGTGATGGGCGTCAATCAGTAGGTGGTGGTATTTTTGCCAGCGTCATACCTTTTAAGCTCTTTTGCCGTTGTATGGAACATCATTGCCATTGCAAAACTTGATACCATACCAGCGGGAATTGCAAACAAAAACAACACGACAGAAGCCAGAAATATTCCTGCAATGATGGTGCTCCATGAATAGAGCCTTAGATAGCTGAAATAGGATTGGAGTTTAAGAAGCTTGATCCCGTAAATAACGTTGACAACCCCCAATGGAACCATCAGAACAAAAAAGCCCAGCGTACTGAAACCGAGTGACTCCACCTCTTCCGGCATGATATATGAGAGTACAGACATAATCAGTGAGAGGATAATTGCGGCATAAATATAGTTATCAACTGAATGGCAAGCCAGTCTGTAATTCAATAAAAGCTTAAACATATACAGCAGGTATAGATAGAGTAGATTGTCTATCAGGCTTACGATATCAGTTGCTAAACGGTAGCTTTCATTATCTGGCACCACGCCACTAATAAAAGAGATTGCCACCATTGGAAGAGTTGCCAACAAATAGAGAAGAGACAACCAAAATAGCAATATCAGCTTGGTATAATTAAGATTGCTGTTCAGCAAGGAAGTGGGTAGTTCCTCTTCCTCCAACAGATTGGCTTCTGGGGTTTTGTAGACGGAATCACTGTTGTGTTTATTCATCCTAGAGGATTATACAGTTAATTTGCAGAACTGTGATCAAATGATTATCTGATGTGTAATCAATCGATCCTGGAATGAGATGATGGAAACTGTGCAGGATAATTTAGAATAAGAGAAGAGACAGCTCGCAGGATTTCAAAGTAAACTAAAACCAGACCAAACGCCTAACCATTCCGTTTCTTGTCGGAAGAGAACAGACCTTTGATCGATTAGCCATGTTGAGTATTGAGCTCCTGCGGTTGTCTGACTGTTGAGAGCTCATGAGGCAACCGGAACTCGATTCGACTGCGTCACTGATATGACTGGAGAGCCTTGCTGTTTCCAGTTTATTTTCAAATAAGTTGATCACTTGCTAGGACTCCTGGTGCTGCAAAAAAAATTGATGTTATTGACGAGCAAAATCAACATCAATTACATAGTCATTGCAGCAATACCTATGCCAACCCATTTGAGTTATTGAAAGTTAAAGATTAATTACAAGAGAAAGCGATTTAACAGTGTGTATTTGTAAAGTATTTCGACAATCGCTCTGGAGGTAAAGCAGTAGTTCTGGTTAGGTGTAGACTGTAGTCAGGATATAGTAGTTTTATGTAATAGAGTCTACTCGGTCGTAGTCAACCAGATACACTAGGATGCTCAGCTGCCAGTTTGAGCAGTGCATCTGTTTGTGACTTACAGCGATTCACGATAAATGGATCTAACCGTTTGAGCCATTTTTTTGGTATACCACTCTGACAGTAGAATGCCCCGGCGATCATCCCAGCGATTGCACCTGTCGTATCAGCATCCCCACCTCTGTTGACCACATCAATAAGGGTGGACTCAAAGTCTTCATTATCAAATAAGGCCTGAAATACTGCCTGCAAGGTGTCGACGATATACCCGCTAGGGTTCTCTACCCGCCGTTTGTCAAAACGAAATGCTTTATGGGTTTCAACCAGTCGGTCGGCTATTTCTTTAAGTCTCGCTTTATCCTCTCCTTTCATAGCCGCAGCACACATCTCCAAAGCAGCCTCGGTACCGGCGTCTGAAAGCGGATTGTTATGGGTAGTATGAGCCTGCGTTCGTGATGCAACGACCAGGGTATCCTGCGATCCATTGACATACAGAATTGCTATTGGCAGTGACCGCATACATGCGCCATTACCTGCATCATATTCATTCTCATCAACCCATGGGCGGCCGGTGTTCCTGAACTGTATGATACCCCTCCTAACCGTATTGCCTATATCGATTGGTTTGCTACGCATCCAGTCACTGAATGATTCAGCCACGGCCTTGGCACTGACACCACCACTTTTGAGTAATGCATCGCCTAGAGCCAGGCTCATTTCGGTATCATCCGTTACCTGACCAGGTTTCAAATGCAACCAGCCTCCCCCGGATATGGTCTCATGGACACCATATTGCACTTTAATTTCATTCGGTGTGAGAAATTCTGTGGTGGCGCCCAGAGCATCGCCAATAGCCAGTCCCAGATAAGCTGAAAGTGCACGCTGTGAAATGTCGTTATCAATTATTGTTTTTTGCCCTGGCATTATGCACCATTCATCAATTCCCGCTACAGACTGATTAAGCAACGTTTGTTGCCTCCTTTCAGTCAGGCTAACTGTAGCTGAATGTAGTCAAATTGGTCGCCGGGAGATTAACAGCCTGATTCTCTATAGTTTATTAGTCCTCAGGAGCAAAGCAAACCGAATAATCGGCGCAAGCTTCACAGCTGGGTGCACGACAGGTGTAAATTCCCTCTGTTTCACACAGCCTTTTATAGAGAAATTTCTTCCATTTCATGTTTTTAGAGTTAAGCTCATATAGTGGCGTGAAGTGATCTGCCATCAATTTTGAGAGGTCGGCACGACTCCAAAGCCCCAGATCCTGCCACAAATGGTCGTTTCCCAAACAGCCATAGATCAGTATTTCAACTAACCAATGCTCAGAAAGACTCCGTTGAGCGCGATTGTTTATTAACAAATTACGCAGATCGTCCATCTCCTCATCATTTTCACACATTGGAGAATGATCGAAACCTAACAGGTTTTGTGGTTGTATGGTCGGGAAATGGTGGTGGAGCAGGCGCCGAAATTCCAGCTCTCCCAAGCCCATCCACTGTGGTAATACGCTATGTCCATAGGCCCATGAAGCAATAATACGGGCCAGAATTGATTCCATAGCATCATCCTGGTGCGCAGCAGCACCGATCAGTCTGCAATGACACGCTGTGACACTATCACTGATCGGTGCTGTGCTAGACATCATAGCGCCTCATATTCAACTACGATATCTTCATCTCTGGGAATGAACTGGCAAGCAAGTCGCCATTTGCTTGGCAAATCATCAACAATCATCTTTTCCATCTCTTGCTTGCTGATTTTGCCTAGTTCCCTGAGGATTTTCTTCTCTTTCTCCTCAAGATGGTAGCCCATTGGCTCTTTGTCACCGATGTATCTGACCTGAATTGCACAGCTTCCACAATCACCATCACCACAATCGAAGTTGATTGGAATTTTGTTGGTTTTGGCAATTTTCAGGACTGTTTCGGTAAAACTACCAGCTACTGCGTAGACCGTTTTATCCTTAAAATCGGGATTACTGAATGTAATTAATGGCATTTCATTAACTCCTAAATACTGTTTTTAAGTAGGTTTTACACTACAGTCACCAAGGATCTGGGCCTGACAGGCGAGACGATCATGTCGTCCAGCCATATTCTCCTTCAAAACTTTCTCCTCCAGTACAGAAGGTTCAGTCAGGTTGTTCCAACCCTCTTCAACATGCATCATGCAGGTACCACAGTCTCCTTCCCGGCAACCGTAGATAATACCGGCACCAATTTTTTCAGAGACCTCGATGACTCTTGTACCCGCAGGCACATTGACAGTCTGCTCAATGTCTTGAAACGTAATTTTCGCTTTTGCCATTTCATTTCACCTTAATTAAATAAATTAATAACACTCGGAGTCATGCCAGGTCGGCCATGTCGATCACTGCCTTTTGCTGTTTTTTCCCTACCATTTCCTCAGCGATGGCCTTACCAAAGGCCCGACATTCTTCCAACTCTTCCTCAGTGGGTATCAATTTGATTCTCAAGCCCTGTTGTGGAATACGCATTTTTAATCCACGCATTCTGTCTTCTATCATCGCTACCGCTTCACCACTCCAGCCATATGAACCGAAAGCACCACCCAGTTTTCCCTTCAGGTTGACAACGGCCAGTGAGGAAAGCAGGTCCCAGACCGGTTTGACGGCATCACCATTGATGGTTGGTGAACCAAACAGCAAGGCATCGGCTTCTTCGATCAGGTCGACGAACGGTCCAGTCTCACCACCTTCCAGGTCATATAGAGAGACCCTTACGCCGTCGATTGCATTGGCCCCCTCATTGACCTCTTCCGCCATGCGTGCGGTATTGCCATAGGAACTCATGTAGAAAATCACCAGGGACTGCTCTGCAACACCGATTTCCCGTGACAGGCTGGAGGTGGATAGTTCCCGATAATGGGTAACGTAGCGACGTGGTCGCTCTCTGAGTATTGGACCATGGGTCGGGGCGATCTGCTTGATCTTGAGTGGCTCAATCAATTTCAATGCATCCATGACATGTTTTTTGAATGGCCGCATGATATGGGCGTAGTAGTAGTCGAATGAGAATCTGAAGTCGCCAACCAAGTCGTTGAACAATCTTTTGTCACAATAGTGGCAACCGAATACATCTCCAGAGAAGAGGATCCCCTCCTCTTCAAGGTAGGTGCATTGGGTGTCTGGCCAATGAAGAAATGGAGTATGTAGAAAACGAAGTGTTCTATCTCCCAGTGAGATACGGTCATCAGTGGTTACAGTGGTGTACTCGAAACCATCATCGCTAGTTGGTTTGAGCAGTGCTTTGAGCATTGAAGTTGCTCGTTGGGAGATATAGAGTTTTGCTTCAGGTGCACGACGCATCAACTCGGGTAAAGCGCCGGTATGATCCGGTTCCAGATGATTGAGAATGATCGCTTTGATCTCTTTGTAATCAACCTCTGATTCTAGGCGGGCAAAAAATTCCTCACTGAAATTCTCTTTGACCGTATCAATAATCGCAACACCATCCTGCCCTTTGACTAGGTAGGAGTTATAGCTCGTGCCATTCGCAGTACTGAGGATAATGTCAAACGTCCTCAATGTAGGGTCCAGCGCCCCAATCCAGTAGACACCATCTGCAAACTCGACAGCATCTCGGTGACTTGACACATCGATTTGGTTACTCACGGTACCGTCTCGCACGGCTGATCAGACATCGGGCAAGTTTCCATTTTTTGACCGTCATTCAGGTTTACACCAAGATAGTCAAGTACCGGCCCAACTGTGAAGCCGGATTGCTTCAGCGATTGATAGATCATTAATGGCCGTTTGATCAGAATCGGCTGCTCTACCATTAAGCGTAATGCCTCAGTCTCATCTAAATGATCGGTCTCGATCTCCCCACTTTTTACTAGTGGTGCACTTTCGTTGAACCAAGCGGAGATGGCTTTATTGCCAAAAAATGATCGTAAGTTTTCCGCTGTCCAAGTTTCACTGAGTATGTCACGTACTTCCAAACTGATACCCAGCCTACGCAAGATCGCTTTTTGCTGTTTGTTGCCGATGCAACCTGGCTTTTCATAAAAAACCAGATCAGTCATCTTTGTGTGACTCCTGCATACTCGTAATCAAAGCAGATTGCCGTTGCCACAGACGCTCTGGTAATGCCATGCCTCTTGGTGGCAGTGAGTCTGCCGGCTTGACAAAATGGTTACGCACAAATTTCATCCAGTAGCGATTGGGTTTATCCGTCTCCCGATGTACAGGTTGCAGAGCTGGTTTGTGATCGAACATGGGATGATCTCCTAGCGTGATTGAATCTCAGCCATGACTTCTTCCATCCGTTCCGGCGGTATCCCGGTCAATGACCCCGGAGGATTGGCAGGTTCCGAGAATGGATTAAGAATCGCACCTTCGATAGGACAGATGCTGACGCATTGCGGGTCAACATGATCCCCTTCACACTCTGTGCACTTCTTTGCATCTATCTTAAAATGCGGCCTGGCTTCAAATATCGCATCACTTGGACAAAGCGGCTCGCAGGCCCAGCAATTGACGCAACTCTCTATGATTTCATAAGCCATGCTCTACTCCTCAGGCTCCAGCCTGTAGTTGATCTGCCTGTCTCTGTTGCTCAAGTTGGCCACTCTCCGCCATTTCCGCATAGACCTTGGCCACTGCATCTTCAATCGGTTCCATGGCATGCTCACCATTCGGTTGAATACCGGACTCTTCCAGTACTTCCCATGGCTCATAGCCGATCTTTGAACAAAGCACGGTCTCACATCCTTCAAGCAGACGTATTGTCTTTTGCAGTGTTGTCTCTGCATCACCACAGGTATCACCACCTGAACAGTAGAGATCGACTTTGCGATGGCCGATAAAGCGAACATCGGTCATGGAGGCCTCGTAGATCAGAAACTCTTTTGCATGGCCGAAGTGCTGATTGATTACACCACCTCCACTGGTGGCAACAGCCATCAATACCGGGCGTGTCTCTTTTTTCTGCTTGGTCAGGGCTGTGAGGGGGATAAATGTTTCGTTTGCGCTGCTCTTTTGCGCTTCCAGCTTGGCTTCGATTTCTGCCTGATAATCAGCACGCTTTTTCATTGCCTGCTCATAATCGACATCCATCACTTCAACTTTTTCCATGGTGAATTCATCACCCCTGTCCTCACCAAGCATGCCCACAGCATCCGCGCGACACTGCCGGCAATGACGCATCATATTCATGTCACCGGCACATTTATCCTGCAGGGTTTGCAACTCATCATGGGTGGGTCCACGCTGCCCCATCACACCGTAGAATGTGCCATGTTCCGCTTCAGCAATCAGTGGCATCACATTGTGCAAAAACGCCCCTTTCTCCTTAACGACCTTGCTCACCTCTTCCAGGTGTTGATCGTTTACACCGGGGATCATGACTGAATTGACCTTCACCAGAATGCCCCGGTCGGTCAACATCTTCAGCCCTTTCTGCTGTTGCTCAATGAGTATTTTTGCACCCTTACGACCTTTGATTCGGCGATTATTCCAGAAGATCCAGGGATAGATTTTCGCACCGACATCGGGATCAACGCAGTTGATGGTGATGGTTACATGATCGATGTTGTGTTTGCACAGCTCATCCACCTGATCCGGCAGTGACAGCCCATTGGTAGAGACACAGAGTTTGATATCCGGTGCCTTTTCGGTCAGTTGACGAAAGGTATCGAAAGTCCGCTCTGGATTGGCCAAAGGGTCGCCAGGCCCGGCGATACCCAACACAGTCATTTGCGGGATATTGGCAGCTACCGCCATCACCTTTTTAACTGCCTGATCCGGCGTCAACAGTTCAGAGACCACACCGGGTCGTGATTCATTTGCACAATCGTATTTTCGATTGCAGTAGTGACACTGGATATTACAGGCCGGTGCGACCGCCACATGCATACGAGCAAAATGGTGGTGTGCCTCTTCGGAATAACAGGGATGATTATGCACCTTGTCCCGAATATGGTCCGGTAGATGGGATAACTGATCGCTGCTACCACCACATCCGGATGCACTGCACCCACTTTCAGCTGTGTTATCTGCTGATTGACCTATCACTTTCAATTCCATCATCCGGCCTCCAAATAGCGACACAATGAGGTTGTTATTACGCTTGAAAGTGATAATGCAATCTGCGTGCCTAGTTTTTATCTACATATAACCTGTTGTATTTAAGAATATTCCACAACATAAGGGGACTATCTGTCAGTTTCTATACAGAGCTGCCTACAGTGTCTGTATGACAACCGACAGAGAGTAACTACATCTGCCGAACTTTAATATTCAAGGTCTGAATCCGGTAACCGATCTGTCTTGGAGTCATTCCAAGTAACCGTGCAGCCTTGGCCTGTACCCATCCGGCTTGTTCCAGGGCAGCAATCACCCGTTCACGTTCATCCAGGTCAGGATCGTCAAAATCAACTTTAGCGTTACCGGTACCGGTTACCTGGGAGTAGCTCTGATCGAGCATCGGTTTCAGACCACTCAGGTTAATCGCGTTTTCATCTATCGCCCCTTCGCCGCTCATAACAGCAGCGCGTTCCAGACAATTCTCCAGTTCACGCACATTGCCCGGCCAGTCATGATGCATTAGAAGCCTGACTGCACCGTCATCAATGGATAATTCACGCCCCTGGCTTTTGGCGATTTTTGACACCAGAAAACGGGTCAAATCATTGATATCCTCTTTGCGATCCCGCAAAGGTGGCATCTGAATCGGCATCACATTGAGACGATAGTAGAGGTCCTCTCTGAAATTGCCCTCTTGTACTTCGTACTCAAGATCTTTATTGGTGGCCGCCACGACCCGGACATCCACCACATGGGTCTTTACACCACCTACCCGCTCAAACTCTCCCTCTTGCAGTACTCGCAGTAACTTGGCTTGGAAGGTAGGACTGATTTCTCCGATTTCATCAAGAAAGATGGTACCGCCATGAGCCTGTTCAAACCGTCCTTTACGCTGATTGACGGCACCGGTGAATGCGCCTTTTTCATGTCCAAACAGTTCCGTCTCTAACAGGGTATCCGGCAATGCCGCACAATTCAGCTTAATAAAAGGGCCATTGCTTCTCGGGGAGTTGTAGTGAATCGCATTCGCCACCAGTTCTTTACCGGTTCCTGATTCACCTCGAACCAGTACTGTAGTGTTCCATTTGGCCACCTGACGTACCTGTTCAAAGATCATGCGCATACTGGGGGTGTGTCCAACCAGGTTGGAGAAGCCATGCTCTCCGCGCACCTTGCGCCGAAGTGAATCGCGCTCATCCTTTAGCGCCAGCTGCTCATCTTCCACCTTCTTTGCCAGGCGCACACTCTGACCGATCAGATTGCCAACCATTTGCAGGAAACGTTCATGCAATTTCAGTAAACTGATACTGCCCAATGGTTGGGCTGCCAGTACACCGGCGGTCTCATCTCCAATCAGAATGGGAACACCAACAAATGGCAGCTCCGGGTCATACACGCCAAGTCTGTCCAGAAACCGGTCTTCATCGGAGATACGCCTGACAACAAGAGGCTTACCGCTAGACATTATCGCCCCGACCACACCTTCTCCCGGTTTATATCTTACTGTGTTAAAGGGTGCAGGATTCTCATGTAAAGCGGTAACCAGTAATTCACCACTGCTATCATCCAGCAGACAGATCATGCCATAGCGTAGTTTGGCGGTATCACTCAACCGACTAAGCACTTCAGTCAGTGTCTCCCTGAAATCCAAGGAACGACTTAAAACCTGACTGACTTGGTAGAGGCTCTCCAGCTCCGACTCCAGGACAATATTGTTATGTTCCACTCCCATATTATCCATATTGATATCAGTCGAACTCATTAAAGCGTCTCCTCCATGCCGTTTAGAGGTAGTCTGACAAAGACTCGACAGCCACCATAAAAGTTAGCATCAATCTCAACATTACCACCATGTCCGATGACGACTTCTTGAGCCATGGTCAATCCCATTCCGGCATGCTCCTTTGGTTGTTCCCACCCACAGTAAAAAGGCTCGAATACTTTCAACCTGTGGGCCTTTGGAATACCTACGCCGTTATCCATTACTTCAATCAGTAAATCCTGATTATCCTGTTTGGTCTGGATACGAATTTCCCGATAGTCCTGCTTGGCTTCAATCAATGACTGAATGGCATTGTCTATAAGGTATTTGAACAACCCACGTAGCGCATTGATCCGACCATTCACTTCCGCTAGTACCGGTGCCGGACGCCAGTCGACCACGACACCGGCGGAAAGCAGGTTTTCAGTAGAAAGTTTCACCACCTCATGCAGCAGCTCATTGATATTGACCAACGAGGTCTGCTCAACAACAGGACTTGGTAGTGCTTCATGCAGGCTCTCCATTGCCTCATCACCACTCTTTAAGGCTTGTTGCAAAACAATCCTCATCCCCATACTCTCTTGACCCGCTGTCGGCATGGACAATGCGGCTTTGATGACATTCAACGGTGCCTGAATTTTGAAAATGGCGCCGGATATAGCCTCACGCATGGTCTGAACCATCTGTTGTTCTGCCATATTGGCACGTATCATATTGAGCCGCGCTTCCTGTATACGTTTGCGACTTCCGGTGACCTCGTTGGCGATCAACAACAGACAGCATCTTGTTGATTCTGCCTGTTTAAAATAGTTACGGGCAGCCTCATCCAACTCTGGAACATTGACTCCTGAACAGGTAAACCATCTGGGTGCCGCACCACCCGGGGGGTCCAATCTGATCTCAACATTGGTAAAGCCGTTACCAACCTGACATACCTTACCCAGATCAAATCCGACCTGTTGTTCCAGCGCCTCAAGAAACAGAGAGGCCGGCTCCACACCCCTAAAGTCGCCTATCAAGGCTTTGTAGGCGTGGTTGTCCAGTAAAACCTTACGATCAGCAGCAACAACAGCTACCACCATTGGCGCTGCGTTCAGTGTTGCTTCAGTCAGGTTTTTTTGAAATTTCAAGCGTTGTTCCAACTGATGCATCTCAGTTATGTCTCGATGCATCCCCAGGAAATAGGCCGTTTGTCCCTTGTTGTTGTTGACAGGAGAGATGGTCAGTTCAGCGAGATACTCCTCTTGGGATTTACGATGGTTGACCAATGTACCCTGCCATACTTCATTACCCTGAATCGTCTCCCAAAGTTCACGATAGACTGATTCAGGTGTCGATTTACTGGAGAGTACCGATTCATTTTTTCCGATAACTTCTTCTCTTGCATAACCGGTCAACGTCTCAAAGGCGCAGTTCACATAGAGAATTCGGGCTGTCGGGTCGGTGATAGAGATAGCAATCGGTGCTTGCTCGACCAATTCATAGAAAAGCTTGGGTGGTAAAAACTGATTACTGTCCAAACTGCTGAATGCCTCCAAAACTTCAGTCGGTGTTCCCTCAGGAGGTGAGGCCAGAAAATCATTGATCCTGTCAACTAGGTTGTCGCTGTTTGTTGATTGTATTTTGCGCTGGATCATAGCTCGCTGCACCTTAATTCCACTGTAGAAACTCTATACATGACAATACTTGTGCAATTCCCATACCAGCACTCCAGATCGGTGCTTGATCCTGCAAAATGTCCTGTTTGTTACGTAATCTACAAATGAATTAGCGGAATCTGTAACGAAGACTACAAACATGCCTATGCCCGGTGCCGGTGCAATTCCGCACTAAATTAGGGCTTATTCCATTCAGGCCTTTATTTCTGCACCCTGGGAGATTGCTGAACAATAGTGATTGCAGTTGATTACCTTTTTTATGGCGCTTGGCATATTTTTTGTTGGGGTAATAGCCATTACTCTGAATCGATGGCTATTTATGGAATATATTCTGATCATTCTTTCGACCGCACTGGTCAATAATGTCGTTCTTGTCAAGTTCCTGGGTTTGTGCCCCTTGATGGGTGTTTCCAACAAGCTTGACTCAGCGCTGGGCATGGGATTGGCCACGACCTTTGTCCTCACTTTAGCTGCATTTGCAGGCTGGTTGCTGGAATTCTATGTATTACAGCCATTGGACCTGGGCTTTTTGAGAATCCTGACCTTCATCCTGGTCATTGCAGTCGTCGTTCAATTTACCGAGATGGTGGTTCGCAAAACCTCCCCTGCACTCTATCAGGTGTTGGGTATTTTCCTCCCGCTGATCACCACCAATTGTGCGGTGCTCGGAGTTGCTCTACTCAATGTGCAACAGGAAAACAGCTTTCTTGCCAGTCTACTGTATGGCTTCGGTTCTGCACTGGGATTCACACTGGTGCTTGTGATGTTTGCCGGATTACGTGAACGTCTTGCACTGGCCAATGTGCCACAGGCCTTTAGCGGCACCCCGATTGCTTATGTGGTGGCCGGATTGATGTCACTGGCTTTTATGGGCTTCGCCGGATTGACCAGCCAGTAACTCAGAAGTTGTAAAGAGACTGTTTAAATGGAGAACTCAATGTTCGGAGAACCGATGGAACCAGATTGTTTCAAAACCAAATCATTCGGTGTGATTTGTAAAGATCTGTATCAACAGTTGGAGATGCAATGATGGTTTCTGCAATCCTCGTATTGACTGCACTGGGTATCACCATGGGCGCCATGTTAGGGATCGCTGCCAAATATCTAGCTGTTGAAGGCAATCCGCTGCAGGAGGAGATTGAGAGTCTACTGCCTGGCTCCCAATGTGGGCAGTGTGGCTACCCGGGATGCAGTCCGGCCGCTGAAGCTGTGGCCAATGGCGATGCCGCGGTAACCATGTGTCCTCCAGGAGGCAAAGCCCTCGCGGAGTCATTGGCGGAAAAAATGGGAGTTAGCATCGATCTCTCATCAGTGGAAGAGAAAGCACCGATGGTTGCATTCGTGCATGAGAATTTGTGTGTCGGTTGTACAAAGTGCTTCAAACGATGTCCTACCGATGCCATTTTAGGTGGCCCCAAACAGATCCATGCCGTATTTGCTGATGCTTGTACAGGTTGTGAGAAGTGTTATGACGTCTGCCCCACCGAATGCATAGAGATGCGTCCGATCATCAAGACCTTGCAGACATGGTATTGGCCTGAACCGGCTAAGGTGGCCTAGTCATGTCAACTGGCAAACTATTCAAACTGTTTAAAATTCGAGGTGGCGTTCATCCGGATGATCGTAAGCAGTTAAGTGCCGGACAGGCAATTGAAAAACTGCCCATGCCCCCGCTTCTGCATATTCCCCTGCAACAACATATCGGTGCTCCGGCCGAATCCCTGGTCAGGCGTGGTGACGAAGTCAAAAAGGGTCAACTGCTGGCACGTAATCAGGGTGCGATTTCAGCACCGGTTCATGCACCAACATCCGGACGCATCATGGGTGTTGGTGGATATCCGGCACACCATCCCTCGGGCCTGTCAGTTAGAACCATCACGTTAAAACCAGATGGCGAGGATGAATGGCTGGACAAATTAGAGCCCTGCGATGACTATTACCAACTTTCTCCGGAAGAGATTGCAGACCGGGTAGCCCGTGCCGGAATTGTCGGTATGGGGGGTGCAACCTTCCCATCCGCAGTGAAACTGAATCTGCGTAAGAGATACCGACTCCATACCCTGGTAATCAATGGTGCTGAGTGTGAGCCCTATCTGACCTGCGACGATCGTCTGATGCGCGAACAGGCAATGCAGGTTGTTGAAGGTGTGAAACTGATGGCCCGCGCATTGGATGTGGATCACATTTTGTTCGCGATTGAGAATAACAAACCAGATGCGCAAGCTTCTATCAGAGAGGCGGCAGAAGACACTGATATAGTCACCGTGGTCGGCTTACCGACCCGCTATCCGATGGGCTCTGAAAAACATCTGGTACAGACACTGGTCGGTAAAGAGACTCCGGCACGGGGCCTTACCGCAGATATAGGTGTGGTGGTACACAATGTCGCTACCGCACGGGCTGTATATGATGCCATCGCACTCGGTCGACCGCTTATTTCCAGGGTGATGACTGTCACCGGTGAATCCATTCAAGATCCCAAGAATGTTGAAGTACTGATTGGAACCCCCCTCAACAATCTGATCGATTACTGTGGTGGCTTCAGGGAGGTGCCAGAGCGATTGATCAGTGGTGGCCCGATGATGGGACAACCTCTGCCAAGCCTGCGGGTTCCAGCAGTTAAAGGCAGTAATGGTCTGCTAGCACTCTCCGACAAGGCAAATAAAACCACAACCGAGATGCCCTGCATCCGTTGTGCAAGCTGTGTCAATGCCTGCCCCTGTGGACTGGTGCCACTCGACATGGCAAATCATATCAAGGCCGGCAGCCTCGACAGTTCAGTCAAACTGGGTCTGCTCGACTGTATCGCCTGTGGCTCCTGTGCCTATGTATGCCCCTCTCATATCCCGTTGGTTCAATACTTTAACTATGCCAAGGGTGAGCTGGCTTCCAGGCAACGGACACAACATAAACAAAATGAGACCAAACGTCTCGCTGAAGCTAGGACTGAGCGCATGGAGAAAATCAAACGCGCTAAGCGAGAAGCCATGGCCAAACGTAAAAAAGAGATGGAGGAGAAGAAACGGAAAAAGGCTGATAAAGCTGCGGTAGCAGGAGCAGAATCATGAGTGAAGAGACATCGATCTTCGGTCCCTATACCCATGCCAAGAGTAGTATCAGCAGAACCATGGGACTGGTTATGCTCAGCTTACTCCCGGCCACACTGTTCGGGCTCTATCAATTCGGATGGCCTGCAATTTTCCTTTTTCTTACGACCATAGTGGCTTGTGTGCTGGCTGAAGCCTTCTCATTAAGGGTTGCCGGAAAACCCATCAAGCCCTTCGTTATGGATGGTTCTGCGATATTAACTGGCTGGTTGTTGGCTATGACTTTACCTCCCTGGGCACCCTGGTGGATCGGCCTGATTGGTGCCCTGCTTGCCATCATTGTTGCCAAACAGGTATTTGGTGGCTTAGGCCAGAATCTATTCAACCCGGCAATGGTTGCCCGGGTTGCCCTGTTGATCTCATTTCCACTTGAAATGACGCTCTTCAACCAACCAGTACCCATGTTTTCAGCCCAGGCACCTGGTTTTCTGGAGAGTCTGGCAATCACCTTCGGCTCGTCGGATGCTATCGATGCAGTCAGTAGCGCAACGACACTGGGACATCTCAAGACTGAGCTTGGCCGGGGTGTTGCGCTGCCGGAGGCAGCAACCACAACGGTTTCGATCTGGCAACAATTATGGGGGCAGACATCGGGCAGTCTTGGTGAAACATCAGCCTTGTTACTGCTTCTGGGTGGGCTATTTCTGATCTACAAAAAGGTGATTAACTGGCATATACCTGTCTCCATGCTGGGTACCTTGGCACTTTTGGCCGGCCTGTTCCATCTGATCGATCCGAATAGTTATGTTGGGCCGATGACACATCTTCTCAGTGGTGCGGCAATCCTCTGTGCTTTCTTCATCGCTACGGATCTTGTTACATCCCCGGTTTCGATACGTGGCCAAATTCTGTTTGGCGCGGGTTGTGGCCTACTGATCTATGCGATCAGAACCTGGGCCGGATACCCGGAAGGCGTGGCGTTTGCAGTGATGCTGATGAATGCCTGTACCCCCTTGATTGATCACTACCTGAAACCAAGAATTTATGGGCGTGATCGAAAAGGTCAACCGCTGGTTTATAGCAATGAGGGAACTGATCGCAAATGAGCACCCCGAAAGAACCCCAATATCGTAAGCGGGTTGGCTATCAGGCGGTACTGTTAGGTGGCTTCTCCACCCTTGCAACCGCGCTTCTGGTGGCCGGCAATATCGCTACTAAGGATGACATCAAGGCAAGACAAAAAGAGGATCTTCTGCGTTCTCTGAATCAGGTTGTCCCCACCGAGTATTATGACAGTGATCTACTCGACCAGCCTTTGAGCATTGCCGATAAGAGAGGAGATAATCTGACAGTATACCGAGGTCTACAGGGTATGCAGGTCAATGCCCTCGCCTGGGAAGTTGTCGGCAAGGGATATGCTGGAGATATTCGACTTATTATGGGGGTCAATGCAGAGGGTGAGGTATTGGGCGTTAGAGTACTGTCCCATGCAGAAACGCCTGGTCTGGGTGATAAAATCGAAGTGGCAAAGGATGACTGGATTTTAGGTTTTAAAAATCACTCGTTAGTAAATACCTCCAATCAACAATGGCGTGTCAAAAAGGATGGTGGAGAATTTGACCAGTTCAGTGGTGCAACCATCACACCCCGCGCTATCGTAACTGCGGTCCATGATGGTCTAATTTTTTTCCAGCAACATACGGACGAACTGCTCCGACCACCTGTAATCAATTCAGATGACGAGCCTCTGCAACGTGCCTCATTAAGTGAGTAAGCCGATTATGAGTAACGAATATAGACGTATTACCAAAGATGGCTTGTGGGATAACAACATTGTTTTTTCGCAGGCATTGGGTCTTTGCCCGCTATTAGCCGTTACCGGTACTGCAACAAATGGCCTGGGAATGGGGCTGGCAACAACAGTCGTCATGGTCGCTTCCGGCCTGTTGATCTCTCTGTTGCGCGGTATTATCACTCCTCAGGTACGGATCCCGGTATTTGTGCTGATTATCGCCGTACTGGTGACACTGGTCGATATGTCGATGAACGCCTGGGTTCATGATCTGCATAAAGTACTGGGACTTTTCATCCCTTTGATCGTGACCAATTGCGCCATTCTTGGGCGTGCGGAATCCTTTGCATCCCGTAATACCGTTATGAAATCCATGTATGACGGCTTAATGATGGGTATAGGGTTTACCTTAGCATTGGTATTACTTGGTGCGGCAAGAGAGATATTGGGCAGTGGTACTTTGTTTAGCAATGCTGTCCAACTGCTCGGTAGTTGGGCCCGCTTCATTGAAATTACACTGATTGAAGATTACAAAGGTTTTCTCTTGATCATCTTGCCGCCAGGTGGCTTTTTGGTTTTGGGATTCATACTGGCATTGAAGAGATTACTGGACCAAAAACTGGCTGGAAGAGAGCAGCAGGCTATCGATGCTTCAGCTAAATTACAACCAGAAACCTCCTGATCTTTCACTGCAGGGATTATTAAATGAATATTGGTGTTGCCTACGCAGATAAGTTCAAACAGTTATGGCTCAAACTTGAGGTACCTGACGGTTCCACTGTAAAGCAAGCGATTGAGAAGTCGGGGTTAATCGAACAGTTCCCGGAGATTGATCTGACACGCCAGAAAGTGGGAATCTTCGGAAAGATAACAAAACTGGATACGGTTGTTGATGAGGGAGCCAGGATTGAGGTCTATCGTGAGATTACTGCAGATCCTGAGCTTGTCGAACGCCGAGATGATTAATTACCGTATGCAGTTGTGTTTATATTGTATCTCCCGGTAGGACATTGCAGAATGCCGGTTGCTCCGCGTTTAATTCTGCTCGAGAATAAAAACACTACAAATAACTGTTCTGGCTCAGTGGTGCTTTCTGTACCCTCTCTAGGCGGCTATCCTATTCCTGTAGTACCGTTCCAATTGTTGGAAGACAGGTCCAGGACAAGCATTCACTCTTCTTCCATCGATCTTGCGAACAGCTATCAACTCGGCGCCTGTACCGGTTAAGAAACACTCATCAGCATTGTAGAGATCATAGGAGGTTAACGGACTTTCAGCCACCGATATCCCATTTTGCTGCGCTAACTGAATCACCAGATTACGTGTAATACCATCCAAGGCCCCTTCAGTAACCGGTGGCGTCAGCAGTTTACCCTCCACAACGATGAATATATTCTCTGTCGTGCCTTCAGCAACCCTACCCGCCTGATTAAGTAATACCGCTTCATCTGCACCTGCCTGGTTTGCTTCCATTCTCGCCAAAATCTGATTCAGGTAGTTGAGGCTTTTTATCCTGGAGTCGAGGCCGTCATTGGGTAAACGCCGTGTTGATGCGATTATTAATTTCACTCCTGCTGTTCTGATCCGTTCACTGACAATGGCCAGTTGATCCGCCATGATAAAGAGGCGCGGCTTTATACAACCCGTTGGGTCTAACCCCAATGGCCCCACACCTCGTGTCACAATCAATCTCAAGTAACTGGAATCTTCAGCAAAATTATGGATGACTTGTTCGATCGCGTTAAGAATCGCCTGATTGTCATAGGGCACTTCAAGCGCGATTGCCTTGGCGGATTTTCGCAATCGTACGAGATGTTCATGCAACATGAATGGCTGATTGTTGAAAAACCGAATTCCTTCGAAAACACCATCCCCATAAAGAAATCCATGGTCGAACACAGATACTTTTGCTTCGTTTTGGGTGACCAGTTCTCCATTTATCCAACATTGAGGTGATTCAGGCATGAAGTTTACCCTTTATGATGGTAACTGTCTGACCAATCAGCATAACCCGTTGATCACGTATCCTAATTTCGATTTCACCACCTCGCAGTGAGGCCTGGTAGGCTTTGAGCGTCTGCTTACCAAGTTGGTTACTCCAGTATGGGGCCAGTGTGCAATGCGCTGAGCCTGTGACCGGATCTTCCGGAATGCCAAGGGCCGGGGCGAAAAAGCGAGATATGAAGTCCACCCCATTTTCATCTCCAGGTGCTGTCGTGATCACACCTCGGCAAGCGATCTTAGACAATGCTATTTGATCCGGGTTGAGCGTTCTGACCTGCTGTGCACTATCATAAACGGTTAGTAGATCCTCCCTCCCCTTGAATACCATTTCAGGTCGACTGCCCAGAGCATCTACCAAGGGTTGATCGATAGTCTGCTCGATCAGATGATCTATCGGAAAATCGAGCATTATCCCCTGCGGCTCCCTGGAGGCCTTTAACAGACCACTGGGACTGTGGAAAACCAATTGCTCCTGGGTTTGCTCCAGTTCACTCCAGAGTATGTGAGCAGCGGCAAGCGTTGCATGACCACAGAGGTCGACTTCTCTACGAGGTGTGAACCAACGGAGATTCCATTCACCGTCGTCCATCGGCAGTAGAAAAGCTGTATCTGATAGATTGACTTCACTTGCTACAGACTGCATCCATGCTGTATCGACTGGCTGATCGAGCAGACAGACTGCCGCTGGATTGCCTTGAAATGGATGGTGTGTGAATGCATCTACGATGTAAATCGAATTGCTCATTATTGATCTCCCTGAAAGTGACAAACCAAGTCTAAGCCTTTACAAATAAGCGGTACAGAGTCATATTTTGATTATTGTAGCGGTACAGTTTAATTTTCAAACAATCTGTATCTATTCAAACTTGTTAAAACTGTAGTGGTTTCACCATGTCTTATCTCTACCAGCAGCTGGCTGCACAACTTGTGGAACAAATATCCATCGGCCACTATCGGCCAGGGGAACGTCTCCCAGGAATCCGCCGGTTCAGCACCCAGCACCGGGTCAGTACCGCAACCAGTGTGGCGGTCTACCGCAAGCTGGAGGATGAGGGTTATATCGAGGCCCGCTCACGCTCTGGTTTCTATGTGCGTCTACGCCCATCCTTGAGTAGTGCAGAGCCGGAGATTTCGAAACCGAAAAACCGCCCATCACCGGTAACCGGACAGGATCTGGCACTACAACTGGTTAAGGCTTCCAACCAAGCCAACATGATCCAACTTGGAGCTGCAGTACCAGCCCCTGTCTACCTGCCAACCCGGCAGATTGAAAAGGCGATGGCCAAAGCCAACCGGCTGCAACGCCAACGCAATGCCGGCTATGAATTCCCCCCAGGCGTGCCGGAACTGCGCCGTCAGGTCGCCCGCCGATTGGGTGAGATCGGATGTAGTGTCAGCGTCGATGATATCGTCATTACCAATGGCTGCCAGGAGGCGCTCACCCTGGCGTTGCGTGCCACGACCCAGCCTGGTGATGTGGTGGCGATTGAATCACCCACCTTTTATGGTTTGCTGCAGGTAATCGAATCCCTGGGGCTCAGGGCGTTGGAAATACCCACTCACCCGAGGGATGGTATCTCACTCCAGGCGCTGCAGATGGCCCTGGAGCAGTGGCCGGTCAAGGCCTGTATCCTGGTGCCGAATTACAGCAATCCGCTCGGTTATTGTATGAGCGAATCGCACAAACGAGAGCTGGTGGCGCTACTCGCTTCACATCAGATTCCATTGATTGAGGATGATGTCTACGGCGACCTGGGATTCAGTCAACAACGCCCCGGGGTTTGTAAAAGCCATGACCAGCAGGGCTTGGTGCTGCACTGCTCATCGGTCTCTAAAACCCTCTCGCCAGGCCTGAGAGTGGGTTGGATCGTGCCTGGACAGTATCTGCAGGCGGTGGAGTACTTGAAATTTGTTACCAATCTGGCCACCCCCACCCTGCCTCAACTGGCGGTTGCTCAACTGTTGGAGAATGGCCAGTATGAAAGACATTTGCGTAAAACCAGAGAGGACTATGCACAGGCTGTCGAGCGCATGAGCAATGCGGTGGAGAGCCTGTTCCCGGAGGGTACCCGCATCACTCGACCTCAGGGTGGTTTTGTTATCTGGGTTGAGCTGCCGGATAAGCGGGACAGCTTTTCCATGACTCGGGATCTGCTGCACGAAGGAATCAGTATTGCACCTGGACCGATCTTTTCCGCTACCGCCAAATACCAGAACTTTATGCGGCTCTCCTGTGCCTGTGAATGGAATGACGATATCGAGCGGGCTCTTGCCAGAATCGCTGCCTGCTTTTAAACCGGCGTTACTACTCTGATAGTCAGTTCAGTCTTACTTGAATGGAAAAGTATCTACGTGATCATTGTGTAATCTCAGATACATCTGGTCAGATCGACACTGATCACCTCCACATCAGATTGACATTAAGAGAGGCCGAGTAGACTCAAGTCGAGCTGTCCATCCTTGACTGGAGGACACCAGTAGTAACTACCACTGATCGGTTGGGAAAAGCGAAACAGGGCGTCACAAATCCCATCATCCTTACCGGTCATGCGTGACAACAGTGCTTCGAACGCATCAAAGGAGTGGCCAAAGGCAACAAACACCAAGCCGGCCTGATGTTCATCGGCCCAGGGCATGGAACGACGTAAAATGAAGGCTTCCGGCTCGAAATCCTCCTGAGCTGTACGTTTGACATGGGCGGATGGTGGTGCTTCATCCAGCTCCTCGTTGTCACTGATACGTCGGCCGATGATGTTGTCACGCTCCGTTTGAGGCAGCGATTGGAAGTGATCCAGGTCGTGTACCCACTGCTGTACCGCGACAAAGCTGGAGCCGTCCATGCCAGGCCCTGCCCCCTGAACGAGACCTGCCTTTATGGCATCCTCACCTTCGGGGTTTTCAGTGCCGTCTTCGTAGCCGGTCAGATCTCGGCTGTCCTGATATTGGAAGGCATCGATCACCTTGTGTAGAACAAAAGCTTCACTCAAGTCCTGTACCAAGGCTCGACAACGCTGTAGTAGTTCACCCCGATCATCCCCTTGTAACCAGATCCATAAGGCGGATGGTGTCGCCGGTACGGTAAAGCCCGGTCCACAGAGAACAGGAAACGGCTTCAAGCCATCGATATCCTTCCCCAGGGCCAATACCAACTCGAGTCCGAAACCCACTACAGAGTGCTCGAGATTGAGCCTTTCTCGCACCAGTCTACGGGTGGTGTCCACATCGATATCGGGTTTCAGAGTAAATGATAGGTAACGGGCAAGACGAGGCACCTCGGCAAGGATACCCGGTTGGCAATGCTTCATGAGACAGCCTGTAAATTGAGAATAGACGGACCGAATTATAACGCATTGAATCGATGTGAAATACCGCGCTAACGCTATTTTGAGGGAGGCTGTTCAGTCGATGAGTCTGCACACTGGCAGATTTGTTTGTTATAGCCTTTACTGCAGTTATCGATATTGATTATTATTCTTATTTGCAAGCTCAGCCAGGTAGTTACCAAGCCAAGTGGATTGATGTTGAGATTTCACCATGAGGTAAAGACTATGAAGCTGACAGTTAGCCTACTATCCCCTCTCGTGCTGTTGATTGTATTGATCGGAGTGTTCGATCTTTATTTACTTGAACAGATCAGGGAACACAATCAATCAAATGAGCTAACTTCTGAGATCTCACACTCGTTATTTCAGAGATCAGCATCGGAATCAGTATAGATATAATACCCAGATAGAGAGCATTTATCCTGAAGAGGGAGAAATGATACTAGAGCTAGCTCTAGCGTCGTCCGCCTGATAAGCAGATCTAAGAGAGGTGTATTGTAGGTAATTCAGCTGCCAACAGCCTGTCAAAATTGACAGTCAGCAGGCTTTTTTACAAGTAGCCGCGAACCGGTGAAGGTTCGCGGTACCACTTGAATTAGGGGCGCTTTGGAGTGGTGTATTCAGCCACTTTCTGAAACGATTCCCAAATGGTATCGTAGCCGACAAACCCTTTTTCATTAGGCTCTTTCTGACGAGTGGTCAGATAACGTGATTTACCCTCAGGAACTTTAGGTCTGGTTTTAGGCTGTCCGCTCATAATTCACCTTTTGTTTTGCAGTCGAAATAGTTCGCGTAAGAATCCTATATCGCAACTCTCACGACAACGAATAATTCATAGAGCCTGGATTATATAGCAGCGACTTTTTGCTGACCAGTCATCACACCCCCTATGATGATTCTAATTTTTTGTGACTGCATATATCAGATTTATTTCTGTTTTTAGGGGGAATTTTCGGTAAAATCCGTAACTTACTCAATAATACCGTATTTCTTGATAGAGACCCTACAAATAATGCCACAATATATCTTTGTCTATCTGGGGGGTGAATACCCCACGAGTCCTGAAGAGGGACAAAAACATTTCGAGCAATATCAACAGTGGCTGATCTCCCTCGGCGATGCGGTGATCAGTCCAGCTATTCCCTTTAAGGATACCCATACGGTACAACCCGGCGGTCAGGCCTCACCTGGCACCATATCAGCCATGTCCGGTATGAGTATCATCCGGGCCGATTCTATGGAACAGGCCCTTGAAGCCGCCAAAAGCTGCCCTTTTCTGGAGATCAACGGCACCCTGGAAGTGTCAGAGATGATCGAGATGAGCGGTGGTTCTGACCAGGGCGACAGTCAGAAAGCCAATTAATCTCTGTAATGAAATTTGTCTGTTACGCTGACTGGTCTGAATTGCCGGCCAGCGTCGCTCAGCTGTTTGCCTCGGCGGAAAAGGAGAGCCTGTTTTTTTCCCGAACCTGGTTTGAAAACCTACACAAAACAGGTTTTGGTGAAGACCAGACACTGTTACTGGCCTGTGTACTTGATGGGGAAAAGGTGGTTGCCCTGCTTCCACTGATGCGTCCTGATGGTGAGCACGCCTACCCGGTAAAACACCTCTATACCTCCCTCTACACCCTGCTGCTTGAAGGCAGCGATAACAGACAGGTTCTGGCCTGCCTGATTGAAGGGTTAAGAGATCTGCCACTCCATTCGCTGCAACTGGAGCCTGTTGCCGAAAATGATTTGAGCGTGTATGAGCTACAACAGACCATGACCTCTTACGGATACACCTGCCATCGCTACTTCAGTTTCTATAATTGGTATCACCGGACAAACGGAGAGTCTTTTTCCGACTATATGGCTGCACGCCCATCAAGGGTGAGAAACACTGTCGGACGGAAACAACGCAAGCTCGCACGGGAACAGGATTACCGAATCGAACTCTTCACCGATCGCCAATTAGGTCAGGCTTTGGCCGATTATCGAGCGGTTTATAATGCCAGTTGGAAGGCCAATGAGGTGTTTGAACCGTTTGTTGAGGGGCTGGCCAAAACTCTGTCTGAATCAGGCTGGTTAAGGCTCGCGATTCTCTATATCAACAACCATCCGGTAGCCGCACAATTCTGGTTCGTCGCCCACGGTAAGGCCAGTATCTTTAAGCTGGTCTATGACGAAGCTTGGAAACGCTACTCACCCGGCACGATTCTACTTGCCTATTTGATGGAGCACGTAATCGACCGAGATAAAGTTGAAGAGATTGACTTTCTCACTGGAAACGATGCCTACAAACAGGATTGGATGTCGCAACGCCGGCAACGCTGGCGACTGAGTTGTATAGATAATACCCCCCAAACAAATAGGGGGATGAACCCTATCAGTGCACTGACGGTTAAGCTGAAAAGCCTAAAAGAGAAAGTGTATAATCGTTGACCTGGAAATGATAAAAGAAACTCAAGATGCAACAAATTATTGATATCGAGAAATTTGAACAGCTGCAAGAGATACTAGTACAAGAAATCATCGAGCAGATTCGTTTCAAACTGGCCCAAGGCGGTATTACTGGTGACCAATTAAGAGAATTGACGGGCGAAATCGCCTTCAGCGTGGCCAGCAGCTTGGATGATCAGGCCAATATCGAACACGATGGAGTCGAAGTTCACCCCTATCTGGCCTTTATCGGCACAGAGAACGAGGTCATCCACTGCGGGGAAAACTCATATGCCCATGAGTTTGTCGCTGACATCATGAAGAAAGTCTTCAGCAGTTAACGGCAAAGCGCGGATATGACTACCAAGCTGATACAGAAAGACCTTTTTAAAGGAACACAGGAATTTGAGTTGGTCGATGACCATATCGATATTCGAATCAAGGCGCCGTTTAAAAAAGAGGAGAACCTGACGGTGATGCTCACCGTACTGGATCCGGAGCCAGTGATCAGCCAGTCAGCCCTGCATTTCAATAGCCGGGTAAATGGCGAACCGTTAATTTCGTTATTTCTGGGAAAACCGAATACTGACGCGTTCAACGGTTTTGTAAATGCCATAAAACAGAAGGCATTTGAGGAGTTCAATGCATTTGCCGGACTTCAGTCCACCAGCCGATCGGCTGCTGCGAATCCCAACGTAGATGGGGCTCCAGTGGACTTTGGTGAGGGGGGTGAAGCACAACTGACTCAAAATCGGGAACATATTCAAGTCGAGCGAATCGATGAAACGATCGAGTTATTGAAACAGCATCTGGAAATGCAAGACATCGAGCCCCTGATCACAGCACTGGAGCGGTTAAAAGCCGATACAAACAGTGATAAGAGTCTGACTGGTGTACTGCATGCCTTCAATGAACTGGGCTCCTATCAAGGAGCGGTATTGACCTATGCGCCCTACGTGAGCATCCTGCTCTACGACGACCCCTTCAGCAACATGTAGCGGCTAATCAAAACCAGCACTCATTTAAGAAAAGTTAGCTGCGAATACACGCCAATCACCGCAAAATGCTGCGAATATCTTTCACATTACGGCTTCTATCTGAGCAGATTTGCGTTTACTGGCGGCTAGGCTAAGCTGCTATTCGATAGTCTCTAGATCGGCACGATCTTATCGCTGCCCAAGTCGATATCTGGCCCGTTCACCACTTTGGTTCCGGCTTCGATCTCCTGTTCAGTAGCCTCTCTGACTTTGAGGATCTCTAACTTGAAGATCAGATCTCTACCGCACAAGGGATTGTTGCCGTCAACGGTCAGGGTCGTGTCATCCATACGGGTAACAATAAACTCCCTGGGTTCACCCTTTTCGTTTTCCATAAGAATCTTGGTCCCGATCTCACGGAACTCTTCCGGTACGTTTTCGATATGATCGGTAAAAACCAGCCCCTCATCACGGGGACCGTAGATCATATTACCGTCGATCGGTACTTCAATGATCTCACCTTCTGCCCTGCCCTCCAGTTGTGCAGTAACCTGGGTGGCGAGAACCTGATCAGCACCATGTACATAACTGATCGGGAACTCAACAGTTGATAGAACCTGGCCGGTTTTCTCGTCGAGAACCTTATAGTTCAGTTCAACGAGTTTATGATGTTGTATGATCTCTTTCATGATCGTTTAGGCAACCTCTGATGCAGTCGTTGTCCCGGCGAAAACCGGATCAAACTTGCTTGATTCCGGTATGAGCAGGGATAACGAAATAAACTGTTCAGACCTTCCTCAGAAAATAGAGGCGGCAAATATTTTCGGGTCACCTCTTTCGTAACCGACCACCATTCTGCCAAGCCACTCCCCTTCTCGTTTGGTACTGCGAACTCTGAACAGAAAAGTGACATGCTCACCACGTCGGATGAATCCGAGGAAGTCGTAATTTGTATCCAGACTACGGGTCAGATCGCTCTTGGCAAACTGTTTACCCACTTCGACTTCATTCAGCCCGAGCAGTAGATCATAGGAAAAATTACGGATGAATTTTCCATACTGCCCCTTGTTGGAGTATTTGATCAGATCTTCCCACCAGGGAATGCCTATGGCCAGAAGCTCTTCGTCTGTATTGTCAATAATATTCATCTGCTGCTCTGTGTTTAGGAAGAATCACAAACAATGCGCATTCAAAACAGGATAAAAACCTTTAGTTTCTGCCAGTTAGCTGAACATCCGCAGACTGGACATTAATTGGTGATTATCTATTTATACAAGAAATGCAGTTACTTACAAATAAAAAAAGAGGCCAACAAGTATATTGGCCTCTCTCTTAAAAGCCAAACAGAAGCCCCATTCAGGGACTCCTGTCCGGTAGCTTATCGGCTAACTTTTTTCAGTAGCCTTCACTTCTGCAAGCGCCTTATCTTCGATATCCCCAACCAGGTGATACAGAGGTGCTTTTTCCATGGTGTATTCACCTGAAACCGGATCACGACGGGATACGGTCAGCACATGCCAGTTATCATCGTCCACTTTCATGTGGTCACCGCGGTAGTAATAACCAGGCCAGCGAGTCTCCTCACGGAACAGGGTGTGATGGATAACGGCCTCGGAAGCGAGGTGACGATGCTTCAGCTCCCATGCACGCAGCAGTTCATGGACATTCTCAGCGGCTACCTTTTCAAGATCCTCTTCGAGGGTCTTCATCTTCTTCAGACCGATGTGCAGCAACTTCTCATTGGTCATGTACTGAACGGTAACACCACCAGCATACTCGTCCATCAGTTTCTGCAGACGATCCAGACCCTGACGTGGGTTGATGTAGTTAGGGTTGACAGAACCGGCAACGATCTCATTACGATAGATCTTGTAGTGCTCCATCGGTTTATAGATATCTTCCTTACGACGATCGATCTGCTCCTGGGAAACACGAATGCCCTGTGCCTTACCGTCGTCGATGTACTTACAAGCAGCCTTGGCTGCGAGACGACCCTCGGTGAAAGAACCGGAGGAGAAAGCGTGAGGAGTTCCGCCAACCGCGTCACCTGCGCCGAACAGACCTTCGACGGTGGTCATACGGTTGTAGCCCCAGAAATACTCATCAGGAGAGATATCTTCAGGACCTGAACACCAGGCGCCACAACCGGTGGCGTGAGAGCCCATGACGTAAGGCTCAGAGGTGGTCAGCTCGGGGTTCTCATACTTGGGGTTAACGTCGGTAGCTGCCCAGAGAACAGCCTGACCAACGGTCATACCCAGGAAGTTATGCCAGCCGATCTCTTCGAGATGTGGGTCCTGGAAGGCTTCCATGGTGACCATGTGGATAGGACCTTTACCAGAAGCAACCTCGTTGATGAACGCGTGGTTACGCAGACAGGTTGGAATCGGGCGGTGTGAAACGTGGGACGCTTCGGTGTCCAGGTAGGCTTTACCCACCATTTTTTCCAGAGCCGGGAACCACTTGGATTCGTACTCTTCACCGTCACAGTTCTGGGTGTAGGTCTTCAGATGCAGGAAGTAAGCACCAACAGGGCCGTAACCGTCTTTGAATCGTGCCAGTACGATACGATTCTCCATCTGAGTCATCTTGGCGCCAGCGCCGATCATCAGACCGTAAGCTGAACCGGAGGACCAAGGAGCGTACCAAACACGACCAGCACCCTCACCAACGGAGCGAGGCTTGAAGATGTTGGAAGCACCACCGGCACCTACGACAACAGTCTTGGATTTGAATACGTGGTAATCACCAGTACGTACGTTGAAGCCAACAGCACCGGCAACCCGGTTCTCTTTGGCGTCATCCATCAGCAGGTGGGTAACACAGATACGGTTATAGACCTTGTCTGCAGACTTCTTGGCAGCCTCAGCCACCAACGGCTTGTAGGACTCACCGTGAATCATGATCTGCCAGCGACCTTCACGCAGGTAGGAACCGGTCTTGGGGTTACGCATGATCGGCATGCCCCACTCTTCGAACTGATGTACAGCCGAGTCTACGTGGCGAGCCATGTCGAACAACAGATCCTCACGAACCATACCCATCAAGTCGATACGGGCATAGCGTACGTGATCTTCCGGGTTGTTCTCACCGAAGCGAGTACCCATGTAACAGTTGATCGCGTACAGACCCTGGGCCACAGCACCGGAACGGTCGATGTTGGCTTTTTCGGCAATTACGATCTTCTTGTCTTTACCCCAGTAGCGCGCTTCGAAAGCCGCACCGGTACCGCCGAGGCCAGCACCAGCGACCAGGATATCGATATTGTCTTCTACGATAGTTTTGTAGGCCATTAGTAGTACACCCCTTTTTCCATATGCAAGCCATTGGACTCGAGAGTGTGGATATCACCATCGTCGAGACGAATGTATTTCGGTTCGTTGTACAGCAGTTGGCTGTCACGCTGATCCTGAGTAGGAGCAGGAACACTGGAGAGTTGAGGAATGTGCTTGCCCCAAGGCTTAGTGGTGATAGGTGCCAGCAGGTTCAGGTCGGTTTCGCCATTGCGGGATTTGATCCGCCAGGCGATAACACCCTTCTCCTCATCACGAATCACTCGAACTGAGTGGCCGAGAGGAGCAAAGTCAGCATAACCACGCACGTCAATCGCATGATGCGGACATGCTTTGACGCAGGAGTAGCACTCCCAGCACATGTTGGGTTCGATGTTGTAAGCACGACGGTAAGTCGGATCGATGTGCATGATGTCTGAAGGGCAGATATCGACACAGTGTCCGCAGCCGTCACAACGGGTCATATATACGAATGTTGGCATAACAGTTCTCTCTTAATTCGGTTGAAACGACTTAATAGTGCTGAGGCGCTTCACGCTTGATGCCAAGCCCCATGTTCGGTGGGTTAGTACCCATGTACTCGGGGATATCCGGATAGCGTGACTGCAGTGCAGGATCAGACAATTCACCAAGATCCGGCAGATTCTCTTGCGAGCCGTCTATTTTGGTCATTTTCTTCTGATAAGCCGCAGCAGGTTTGAAGAACATGTGGGCAAACTTTGACCAAAGCACCGTACCGAAAAGCGATGTGCTAGAGATAATGAACAGTGCGAAGAACAACCAGCCAAGACCACCGCCCTGAGTTGCGGACCACAACAGACCGAAAGTCGCAGTAGTCAGCAGAGACACGATGAAAATGTCAGCCTTTGCCAGTTTGTACCAGGGCTTGCCCTCGGCAGACACATCAACACGGATGATGAACCAGAACCAGTAACCGCCGACGCAGAGCATGGCTGCGCCGATATGCCAAAGCATTGGCCAGATGCCAGCTGAAGCCTCGGTTGGATAGGCAAAAATCAGCGTTGCCGTGGAGACAACGAAGATGATGAAACCGTACATAGTTAAAAGGTGTGAAAGCCGGCGCTGCGGATTACAGAATTCAGATGAGGTCAGTACCTCGCTGGCAACTGTTTGCACTGCAAGCGACATTTTCTCACCGCTGCTAACGGTACGCTTGGCGTTCTTTTCAGCTTTTTTGGAATTCTCGAAAAAGTACTGAGCACTTTTCTTGTGAATCATATCGATGATAGTGCCACCGACCACCATGATGACCATCAGGATTACATAAATCTGCATGGTCTCAGGTGAGATAGTTCCGGAAAGCTCGCTGAAGGGATTTGTGGTAAACATCGTCTCCTCATCTCCGTGGTTTATTTAGAGCGAGCAATCCTAATAATTTGGCATGATATTCACAAATCAGTAATCCTTGTTAGCTGATTAGCTGAATTAATATACACTAATACTTCGAATTAAATCATTTTAATAACAATGAGTTAACTCCTTGGTTATTGTTAATTCAGTAATTTATTCAGGAGATTGGTTGATGGCTGACAAAAACCTTGACTCTCGAACGTTGTAAATTAACTTTGACTCTGTTGCCGGCCTAATTATTAAGGATTCTTATTCTTATTTAGATTGGCAACTAAATAGACAACTTGGCCACTTTCTCACCCACCCGAAGAGCCGTTTTTTAAGGTCACAGATGCCTCGACTCAGTCTACCGCCTGAATAACAGGTGAGTACCCGCACTTCCTGCGATCATGAAGCGATTTATCAGCCGAGGAAGAGTGAGTATGTCTATACTGACATTTTCAATAGATACAATGGGTTACAGCAAGTTGCCAAGTCACTGCTAAATTCTGCCGCTATCAATCACAACGAACGCCCTTTTCCACAATGAGATGCTTGTAACGGGCGTCCGTCAGAGAACGTAAGAAGCATACCAACGCTTCCACCTCCTCATCGGTCAATGCCGGGGCAGCGAGTTCGCTGTGATTGATCGTCTCTGGAACTTCAGCCTCCGTCCAAGCGGCCCCCGTCTCAGGATTCAAGCTGCGATCTTCATTATTGAACTGATCGTAGAACAAAATCACCGTCTTAAGGTCGCGAAACACACCGTTGTGCATATAGGGTTCGGTAACCGCCACATTTCTTAACGTGGGTACCTTAAATTTACCTTGGTGGGATGCATCAGTAGTGGCAGGGTTGTCAAGTAAGCCATGATCGACAAATCCTTCAGCCGTATTGTTGACCGCTCGTACAGTGGTGTTTTCCGGCACACCAATATTGTGGTATTCGTAACTGGAGAAGGTCTCCTGAGGATGACTGTTGGGCTGCAGTTGATGGCAGGTTGCGCAGTTAGTGAATTCCTGAGAAAAGAACAGCGCCTTACCCAAGCCGGCCTTGGTGAGAATATACTCATCATACTCACCATTTATATGGCGATCGTAGTCAGAGTCAAAGCTTGCAAAACCCTCGGTTTTCTCAAACTTAGCGATACTCTCGGTCATGGCCTCGTAGGCAGCATCCACATCATCGAATACAGTCTCACTGTAGAGTGATTCGAAGGCTTCAACATAGTCTTCATTCTCCTGTATTCGAGCCACGACACTCGCCTTGTCAGGCATGTTCATCTCGATGGGGTTCAATGGCGGTCCGCCAGCCTGACCTTTGAGATCGGTTTCTCTGCCATCCAAAAACTGGCCACCCATAAATCCCTGATATTGACCTGCATCACTGTTGAGACGATCGCGAGTTCCTTCAAAGAAATCGGGACTGAAGGCAGCATAGGCAGCTGAAGGTGTGTTGCGGTCGCCTAATGATATTCCGTCATCACCCATAGAAACCGCACCGATTTCACCAAAAGCATCCAGGCGATCATCGACAAAGGCCCGATCCGGATTGTGGCAGGTTGAACAGGCCTGGGTACGATTTCCAGAAAGATTCACATCGGAAAAAAGCGCTTCTCCCAATGCCTCTTTGCTTGCAAAAGTTGCCTCACTTGCATCAGAGCCATCACTGCTACCGCCACCGCCTCCACATGCCGACAATAAAAGGCCACAGGTCATCACAACCGTAAATTTCGTAAAATCTCTCGAAATATTCATAGTTTAAAGTCATCAGCCATTTCGGCCAGGTTGCTATATACACATCAAATACCAGGAAATTGAGAGTATAAATTAAAATTAATGTTAATGCTATTGATAATTATTCTTATTTTCATTATCATCTTATCCACGCTTACACGGCCTGTTCGAAACCTCTCTCGATTGTGTGACTTCGGGCCGTATTAAATTGAGTTTGATTAGGAGTACCTGAATGAGACTGCAACCCATTGCCGCGGCCCTACTGAGTGCTAGCCTGTTCACTGCCTGTGGAGGTGGTGGTGGCAGTAGTGACGACGATAACAATTCGACTACATCATTGATTAATATAGAAAATGTATTGAAAGTACTGGAGACGAACGCAGATATCGCTCTAGCTGTTTACACTGATGCCATTACGACAGCTGAAGCATTGAAAACCGCCCTCACCGCCTTACGTGCCGATCCCACAGAGACAACCCTGCAATCAGCTAAGGATGCCTGGCTGGCAGCCCGTGAGCCCTACGGTCAGACCGAAGTTTACCGTTTCCGCCTCAGCCCCATCGACTCGACAAACTACAGCGATGAAAACGGCCCTGAAGGTGACATCAATGCCTGGCCTCTTGGAGAGGCACTGATCGACTATGTCAATGTGGATACCGGTAATAGTGCCGATGATTTTGGTGATGACCAAGTGGGTGTGACTGCAAATGCAGCAGGCATCAATGGTAATGGTGCGCTTACTGAAGCCGATGCTGAAACCGACAGCAGCAACAACATCATTGGTAATACCAGTATTACCATCAACGCAGATCTGTTGGCCAACACGGCTACTGCCGATGACGAACATGATGTTATTGCCGGTTACCATGCCATTGAATTCCTGCTATGGGGTCAGGATCTCAATAACAACGCCACGATTACAGTCCCGGAGGATAGAACTCAGGCGGTTAAAACCCATGACGCTTCCAATCTGGCAACAGGGGGGCAACGCCCCATATCCGACTTTGTCAGTACGGCGTCTAATGATGCTGCAGATCGCCGACACCAGTACCTGGAAGTTGCAGTAGATAAGTTGATTGCTGACCTGCAACAGGTTAGAGATGGTTGGATCGAAGGTGCCAGTTACCGTACTGCCTTCACCTCGGTGGCCAATGAAGCCGAAGCGAAACAGAAGCTGGCTGAGATTCTTACTGGGATGGGGACCTTATCTGAAGGCGAGTTGGCAGGTGAGCGTATGCAGATCGCATTTAGCACCAACTCCCAGGAAGATGAACACTCCTGTTTTTCCGATAATACCCACCGTGATATCTGGCTGAATGCGGAAGGGGTTTCCAACAGTTATTACGGTGTCTATGCCGGGTATGACAGCGACCTGGATGGTATTGACGATGAAACCACCAATGCAGTGGATGGTTATGGCATTGATGACTACCTCCAGGATGCCGGGCTCACGACACTGAAGAGCAATATCGAAACCGCCCTGACAGACACCGAATCCGCTTATGTGGCGATTGATGCTGCCGCTCGGGCAGGTCGTCCGGTAGACGTACTGATCACTGAGGAAAAAACCAGTGACAATCCCCTGTATCCGGCAATCATCTCCCTGAATAGCCAATCATCTTTGATTCAACAAATTGCTGATGAACTGAATCTGGGCAATGTGGTTGATGACGATGCATCGGGGTGTGATACAAGCGATCCATCCGCTGAATGCTGATCAGTAGTTGTAAATAGACAGATCAGCCGCTTCAGCTGATCTGTCTACCGGTAGTAATCGGGCAAAGCCGGCTTTGCCTCTTCATACGATCAATTGCCAATCATGTACATTATCCCAAAAACTGTGATAAGTGCTGCGCTAGGTTCTTGCTTGCTGCTGATTGTTAGCGGTTGCGGTAACTCAGCGGCGCCCACCCTGTCGTCGTCAGAATCACTACCTGGAGGTGAAGCTTCGGTTTCAATCCAACCTTTCGCCTCATTTCAGTTGCCTGCTGAAAATCTTCCTCAGGCACAGCATCCGGATTTTCATGCTGGCAAGGCCCTGGCTCACCAGCCCTGGGTACGTGCCCCCACCATAACGACTGCCCGGGATGGATTGGGCCCACTCTACAATGCACGAACCTGCCTTTTTTGCCATATCAACGGTGGTCGCAGCCAGATGCCGGAGAGCCCGGATCGAGAGCTGATAGGACCTTTCGTACGCATCAGTATACCAGGCAAAGACAAAATCCAAGGCGTGGTGCCTGAACCGGTATACGGTGACCAACTACAGACCCAGTCGGTTGCTCTGAGTCATCAACTACGTCAGGTAAGCCAGTTGAAAAAAGTGAGCCTGAAAGCCGAGGAGGTTAAACCCGAGGCCTATATCTATATCGACTGGCAACATTCGACCTTCACCTACCCGGACCAAACACAGGTTACTCTGCGCTGGCCGAAACCCCGTATCACAAAACTTGCGTATGGTGAATTGAATGCTGACACCATGTTCAGCTTACGTAATTCCCCGCCTATCCATGGTACAGGCCTGCTGGAACTGATCCCCCAAACCGCCATCGATAAACTTGCCGATCCACAGGACATCAATGGTGATGGAATCTCAGGCAGAGTCAATCAGGTTTGGGACTTTGAACAAGCCAGGACTGTACCGGGACGATTTGGATTGAAGGCCAATCGGGCGAATAACCTACGTATTGTTACCGCTGCAGCCTTTACTGGCGATGTCGGTATTACCAACCCCCTTTTCCCGCAGCAACCCTGTACCGAAGCACAGACCCGATGTTTGAAAACCGCTAATGGGAACGGCGAAGAAGGTGTGGAAATCCCAGACAATCTATTGAGTCTGGTAACTGATTTCCTACGCAATCTTGGTGTTCCCAAGCGCAGTAATTGGAACAGCGAGCCAGTATTGGCAGGGCGGGAGCTCTTCTACCAATCGGGCTGTCAGCAATGTCACCACCCGGATTACACCACAGCTGAATCAAGCCAATTGCCCCACCTCTCTAAACAGAAAATTTGGCCTTACACAGATCTGTTACTACATGATATGGGGCCTGATCTAGCTGATGGTCGACCAGATTACCAAGCCAGCGGGAGTGAGTGGCGAACGCCTCCACTTTGGGGTGTTGGATTACGTGAAGCAGTTAATGGCAGTAACAACCTGCTACATGATGGCCGTGCCCGAACGGTTGAAGAGGCGATTCTCTGGCACGGTGGTGAGGCCAAACAAGTCAGGCGACATTTCGTCAATCTCAAGGCGGATCAACGTCAGTTGTTGATTGAATTTGTGAAATCCCTTTAAGCGGTATTAGAAGATGGTTAATAGAACTGGAATATCTCGCAGAGCACTCATATCAGGTATGGCAACCCTGGCGTTTATGCCCTCCTCTCTTCTTGCTGCAGGCGCTCATCTGAATAAGGGTAGAAGTAATATCTGGCTTTCAGCACAAGGGGATAAAGCCAAAACTTACGGTATCGGTCTGTTTTTCTCAGATAACGCCAACAGTCTAAAGATACCCTCTGGGTTCCGTGGGCATGGTGTCAGTCTGCATCCATTACATAACCGAGTCGTGATGTTTGCCCGTCGTCCCGGAACAGAGGCAATAGAGGTTGACCTGGAGAGCCGTGATCATCGACTGGCATTTGTGTGTAAAAACAACCGGCATCTGTTTGGGCATGGCAGTTTTTCACCTGACGGAAAACTCCTATACACCACCGAAGCAGAGATCGATACGGGTCGAGGTCTGATCGCCATCAGAGATGCAAACAGCTATGAATTATTGGCTGAGATCTCCAGCCACGGTATTGGGCCTCATGAACTGAAACTGCTCAATGATGGAAAGACACTGGTTGTCGCCAATGGCGGCATACTCACCCATCCCGACAGTGGTAGAAAAAAACTCAATCTAGACAGCATGTCCTCAAACCTCTGCTATATCGATAGTTACTCCGGTAAAAGGCTAGCCTTACATCGACTCACTGAGACAAAAGCCAGCATTCGTCATCTTGATGTGGCCGATGATGATACCGTTGCCTTTGGAATGCAGTTTCAGCGAGAGGCTGCTGCTCACGATTCACTGGTGCCATTAACCGCAACTCATCGACTCGGTGATCCGCTACGCTTGCTCGAAGCACCAGCGGCGATAGTGATGCAATTGCGCGATTATATTGGCAGTGTCGCGATCAATAACAGAAGTCGAGTCGTTGGATTCACCAGCCCCAAAGGCAGTATTGCACTTTTTTGGAATCTGAATAACGGGGCCTTTCTCGGATATCACCAACTGCACGATGTGTGCGGCATCGCAGTCACAGAAGATCAGCGTTATTTTGCCCTGACCAGTTCGAATGGTCAGATGAGACTGCTCGATGCACAGACCCTTAAAGAAGATCGAGCACATCGCCAACACCCTGATTTCAGATGGGACAACCATCTGCTTCTCACAACAGGGTAACTCTCCAAGTCAATCCTATGATGTTTATCGCCATGCGAAATACCAGTCTGATTATTCTCTGCCTGTTGATACTCAGCGGCTGTAGTGGCAGTCGCCCCAATGACCCACCGGAATTGACAGTCGATAACCTGAATCTAGCCCTGCAATATGCGGTTGATCAGTCGGTCATTCCTGCTGCTACAGCCTTCAATACCCAGGCCATGACCTTTGATACTGCAACCGTTCGTTTTTGCAGCACGATCAATACCGCAGAATTGGAAGTTCTGCAGAGCGCCTGGATTAACCTGTATGAAAAGTGGTTTCACTTGGCGAATTACAATTTTGGCCCCCTCAATGATGATCTGGTATTTGCCAAATACACATTTATCGACAGTCTACGGGTACGTGGCACCAACTATATCAATACGGTACGAGATGAGATCGACAACCTGATTACCGGATCAGAAAGTTTGGATGAAACTTTCTTTGAACAGCTGACCTTTAACAAAGTTGGCCTATTGGCACTGGAAGTCCTCTCCTTCGAAGCGAGCGGTGGTGCTCAGAGCGCTTTGGTGGACGATATCATCGAAGACTTTCAGAACAACCCTCGCAAGTGTGAGATTCTCACGGGTATAGCTCGTCAGCTGGCCAGCAATGCAGACTATGTAGTGCAGGGCTGGCAATTACAGCATAAGGATACCGAGCTGTCTTACCGTACTCTGTTTCTTGATGACCAGCTCGATGATGGTAGCAACAATCTCACCCAGCTCCTGGTTTCGGTTCAGGAACATCTGGATTACTTGAATAAACGCAACGTACTTTCCACCAGTGCGACCCTATCCGGGGTCGCCTGGAACGGCTTCAGCGCCACAATCGATGAGATCGAAATACTACTGGAGGGGAATACAGAGGTCAGTTTTCTCGGCTTGATGGAAGCTGGCGGTTTTAGCGATTCGGTAGCAGCTATCCGGGAGACCATTGCCACAATCCGCACCGCCATCAATACCCGGGATGCCGAGCTACTGGAAACAAACATCGCCAATCTAGACGGTCACTTCAAGCGGGAGATACCCAACGGCTTGGATGTGGAACTGGGGATCAACTTCAGTGACGGAGACTGACCGTCAATCGCACAACATACATTTATTAGACAGGCTAAATAGACATGAAACATATCGGAAACTCTCTGCTGCTAGCCACAACCCTGTTCAGCAGTGCGGCGATTGCCGAGAACGCGAATGACCAAGCTGAAATCGAAGCACTTCGTGAACGTATCGATCAACTGGAGCAAGACCTGGATGCCAAACTGGAAGCCATGGCCGACAGCGTGGAAAGTCAACAGACGGACGAGAGTATGGCTAACCAGGTCCATCTCGGCGGTTATGGTGAACTGCATTACAATCACCTGGATGTGGATGGAGTCGATGATAGAGAGTTGGACTTTCACCGTTTCGTAATCTTCTTTGGGTATGACTTCTCTGACTCAATCCGGTTCGTTTCCGAACTTGAAGTTGAGCACATTATCGCCAGCTCCTCCAGGCGTGGTGCAGTGGAACTTGAGCAGGCCTTCATCGAGTTTGATGTATATGAGGGCACAATGGCACAGGTTGGTGCGATACTGATGCCAATAGGCATAATTAATGAGACCCATGAGCCGCCGACTTTTTATGGTGTAGAGCGTCCTATTGTGGAGACTACGATTATCCCTACCACCTGGTGGTCTAACGGTGTCAATCTGATCTACAGAACCAACAATGCCCTACGCTTCGACTTGATGCTTTCCGAAGGCCTGAAAACCGGCGAGAGTGATCCTTTCAATCTCAAGGGTGGCAAACAGAAAGGCTCATTCGCTGATGCCTTCGATTTTGCTGTGACAGGTCGTGCCACCTATACCGGCATGGCAGGCCTGGAGGTGGCCGCTTATGCACAATACCAGCCTGACCTGGATCAAAGTGCAGAGGACTCCTATGCTGAAGAAGCCACGCTGATCGGTGGTCATATCATCTACCAGTTGGGTGAATTCACGGCCAAAGGTCTGTATGCCCGCTGGGACCTGGGTGGCGATGCCGCAGAAGCGGCGGGTAAAGATGTACAGGACGGCGGTTATCTCGAACTCGCCTGGCGCCCCATGGAAGCATTAGGCTTCTTTATACGCCAGAGCGCCTGGTCTCAGGAGGCCGAAGTGGACGCGGCCCAGACAGACTTTGGACTCAACTACTATCCACACAGTGATGTGGTATTGAAGTTTGATTACCAATTACAGAATGATGATGCTGGCAACAGTGATGGCTTCAACCTGGGTCTAGGCTACCAGTTCTAACGGCAAACCCGGTGCGGTAGTACCGCACTGGGAGAGCTTCAGAGGATTTCATTGCCATCATGAGTCTGAACCGTTTATTGCTCCTTTTAGCCTGTTGTAGTTTTGCCGTGTTGCTCACTGTAGCAGCACCGTTGTGGGCTCAAGGCTCCTACCTGAGCAAAGAAGATTTCCTCAGTCAAAATCTAGGTGCCAATCATATTGGCCATAAACTGTGGATCAGTAAGCCTGTAAAGCAGAAACTAAAAAATATTTTTGGTCATAAATACCCGGGATTGCGTATTCGTTATTGGACAAATGATGAGAATACGGATCAGACAGCCTGGATTCTGAACGAAATCGGTAAGGTTAAACCCATCACCTTCGGTGTGGTGGTAAACAACCATCAGATCGCGTCGATCGCTGTGCTGGTGTTCCGTGAAAGTCGAGGTTGGGAAATCAAACAGACCTTTTTCAGTGATCAGTTTGTTGGTGCTTCGCTGACTGAACGATTGAGACTCAATCGACATATCGACAGTATCAGTGGTGCAACCCTCTCGGTTATTGCTATGAAAAAAGTTGCCAGGGCTGCACTCTATCTTAGTCGGCAGGTGAGACTGACCTCCCCTGCTGTGAGTATTAAACCGAATGGAGACAGTTCAGGCTAATGAGAAGTTTCAAGCGTAGTCTGCGCCTGTTTATGTTGCGCTGGCACCGCCGCATCGGGTTCATACTGTCACTGTTTGTGATACTGATCGCTATAACCGGTATTGTCATTAATCACGCCAATCGATTCGGCTTGGATACCAGACCCATTACTTCACCCTGGATATTGAGTTGGTATGGGGTCGAATTCGTAGGAGAGATTAAAGGTTATGCCACAGCGGAGAGTTGGATTAGTGCTTTTCAAGGAAAACTCTACTGGGATAGTGAATCTGTCGGCTTTTGTGCTGAGCCCCTGAAAGGTGCAGAAATGGTTGCGGGGATCTGGTTTGTACTCTGTGACACCTCGTTGACCTTGCTCACTAGCGATGGTGAACTGATCGAAATCGTGGATGATGTGGTGCCCGATAATACGCGCGCTCTGTCTGGCGTACACGATGATTGGTTGGTCATTGTCACCGAGACTGGAATGCAGACACTGCACTCTGATACCTTGGAGCTTAAACCAGATACCGTTACAAATACGACTGCTCGCATTGCAACCCCCCTTCCCGCCAGTTTACAGGCTGACCTGAACTTCAAAAGTCACAGCATTACCATTGAACGGCTGTTGTTGGATCTACACAGCGGTCGCATTTTGCAAATGCCTGGTGCACTGTTCAATGATCTGGTGGCACTGGCAATGATTCTACTGGCTCTCTCAGGAAGCTGGTTGTGGCTACAACGTAAACGCTAAAACAATTCATTCAGCCTGATAACCTGCCATTGAGCACAACAATAGAACCGTTAGATCCAGCTTAGTCCCACCATCAGCTGTGTCAGTTACTCCAGTTCACGATGCTGCGTGTTATGTTGAAATCGGGATTTCATGTAATAACCGCAACTCTGTTACACAGTGAACAGATCTTCACTGACTGACAAACGGCTTATTCGATGATTAATCATCTCTTGTGGCTCTTGTCCCTGTTGATGAGATTGTATAATTAAATCCCTACTTCATAGCTAAAAAACACGAATCATCGATAGTTGTCCTTAGACCACACAGCCATGGGTATATACGTGAAAGAAAAGACGTCAATTCGCATTTGGAAACTCGAACAGAATGGTTGATACTAAGTCAGGCTGCAACAAACGAATAGTTCGTCTGCTGTGAAATTCAGACTAGAGTCCAGCATTGAGATTTAGCGCCAGGCTAGGCTGCTTGCCTTTCAGATAGAACAGATGTTGGCCGATTTTGGTTACCACGGTGAATGCCTTGCTCCATTTAGGACAGACATAATCTGCGTGATACCAAAGCGCACCATAGGTTGGATCCTTAACTTGACCGAGATAGACCTCATAGGCCCTGACCAGCGATTTCAACCACGCCTTACGGTTAATCGGCTTATCGGAACGTCCATCACACCACCATGAGAACTGACAACGATTCAACCTTTTCTCACCACCTTGCTTGACTACAGCACATATTGTGTTGGGAAACTCCTGATGAGCTACCCGGTTCATCACCACATGTCCAACAGCATACTGGCCTTGAGCCGATTCGCTACGGGCCTCGAAGTAGATATTCAAAGCAAGGCAGTGTAGTTCGTTGGAAAGTGCAATACTCTGTTGTGCCGAATCATGAAACAACCAGCGCCAAAGATTGGATGGATCTTCATCAGAAGCTTTGCTGGTAGTCGTCTTTTGAAGAGGCGCAGCCTGCACACCGCTTGAGAAAGCGTATAGCGTCACTAATAAAAGTTTTGCCATACAGGCAATGTATCTTGTGGTCGTTGTTCTTGGTTTCATTCTCTGTCATCCTTAACGAAATTCAATTAACACTATCCATACAGTGTTTATTTTTAAGCCGCTGCCAACTTGAAAATAAGTTAATGCACAACTTGAGCCATATTTATATTTATTTCAGTAAATAAAAACTTTATGGACTTTTTTTGAAGTAAATACTCGAGCCGGTTGTAAAATTTTCCGACAGTTGTGATATCAACTGTGTCACAACTCGACCAGGTAACCTCTAAAAGGCCCTGCCCCATCAGGTTTCGATCGGAATGCGCGGATTTTGGCAGCGAATTGACTGTATGAGTTTGCCATTGACTCGATCTGTGATACGAGTGCGGTCTATTACGACGGTACGCTGTCGGTGAACAAATTATTCTGAGGTTGTTAAGGCTCAACAACAATCAATGGCACCAGGAGCTCATCTTCGCTCAAACCACCGTGCACCCCGACAAGTTGATAGCGTCGCTCCTGAACCAACCAGTCGTTTAAGATATAGTCCTCTCGCATCAACAGCACCCGATCACCAATCCGCCGTTTCAGTTGAGGATGGGTTTCTCCGATGCCGAACCATCCCTGCTCGATTAACTCATCGGATCGATAATTGTCTGCCTGCTCTGCAAGATGATCAGTGATGTATTGGTCAAAGCGCTCACTTTTATCTGGCCTCAAATAACAGTAAGCTGATCTGGGTTCTCCGCATAACGGCATGGCAAGACAATCAGCCAGTGCTGGATAATCATCCAATGAAAGACGCCGTTGCGGATGAGTGTCAATCTGTCCATGATCAGCACAGACGATGACCAGAGTACCAGTCTCTTCGCACTGGCGGACTATTTCACTGAAACAGTGGTCAAGCTCTGATAGATGTTGCTCTGCTGATTCACTCCATATCCCCTGATGGTGACCGAGAGTATCCAACTCCGGCCAGTAGGCGAACAGATAGCGCTCTTCTGCCCGCTTCATCATGCCGATCATATTCTGTTTTAAATCATCCAGACTGTTATGGGTCAGCAGTTTCGAACGACCGAGAAACGATTGGGTAAAATCTGATTTGGCAATCTTCTCTGGTACCAGACAGGCTGTTGAACCGGGTATTGAATCGGTCAGGGGTCTTACCTGGAGCAAAGCCGTCAGATCAATCCCTGCCTGGCTTAAGGGGACGCCGCCATATCTGGGCCTGCCAGGCAGGATGGCCAGGATCGCTCCCAGTTCGGCAAAGAAGATGTGCCAGCCGGTGAGACCATGTTGTTGAGGCGCCAGTCCGGTGAGAAAACTGGTCACCGCGCTCGCTGTGGTTGGCGGGTAGACGGAAGTCATACCCCCCAGCAGATTGGCGTTAAAATGACTGGCTTTAGGGTGAGAGCGAAGATAGTTCAGTCCCAGCCCATCAATAACCCACAGCAGCACCTGTTGATATTGACTGATCTGATCGGCGGGCAGTAAACGGTGTTCTGGGTAGATGTGGGGTTCGCCGCCCAATCCCTGCTGGATCGAGGCCATCAGATTGACGATGCTGCCGCCATGATAATCCGGTAAATGCATAGTTTTAGTTTAACCCGAATTACGCAGTTGTACTTCCTGATTCCGACACCCTTCGTCGTATCAATTCATATTCACACACGGGGAAGCTGACTTATTGCCACCGGATCGGAACTAAATTCATACAAATTGGATATTTTAGCTTCACTCGTGCTATTAACCCGGCAACGTGCTTCACAAACTGTTTTTAGGTACTCTTAGTGGGCTTGAAATTTCAGAATCATCCGAGTTGGGCGACTCGCAGGCCCGGCTCACCAGCAATCGGTGTAACTCGTTGATAATTAAAAATAATACTCAAACGCTTCACACTACTCAGCGATCGGTGATTCGGTCATACTCCGGGCCAGCTAATACCATGGTGGATTATGGATACCAAAGATAACCATTCCCTCCCCTCAGATGATACCACCCGTTTGGCAGAGACGAGCTCGCCTAATACCGAAAATACGGGTGAAGTCACAGGTCCAACCACCGACCCGGCAAGCACCACTTCTCCTACCTATACCGGGATAACCGAAGAGTTCAATACGGAGAATATCCAAGCTGTTCAGGTTGGCTCGGTTCTGAAAAACCGCTTCGTTCTCGAAGAGATGCTGGGACGCGGCGGTATGGGCGTGGTCTACAAAGCACAGGACATGCGGAAGGTCGAGGCCATGGACAGAGACCCGTATATCGCGGTCAAGGTGCTGTCAAAAGATTTCCAGGCCAATCCCGATTCATTCATAGCCCTGCAAAGAGAGACTAAAAAAGCTCAACAGCTGGCCCATCCCAATATTGTCACTGTCTACGACTTCGACCGGGATGGACCCAATGTCTATATGACCATGGAGCTCTTACAGGGGGAACCTCTGGACCATCTGATCAGACGCATCCGCCCCTCAGCACTGCCGGCCCAAGAGGCTCTGTCGATCATTGAACAGATGAGCCGGGCATTGGCCTATGCCCACTCGGAAAATATCGTCCACTCCGACTTCAAGCCGGGTAATGTATTCCTGACTTCGAAGAATGTGGTGAAAGTGGTTGATTTCGGCATCGCACGGGCCGCCAAGGGTTCAGACCGGGTGGTTGAAGATGCCACCATATTCGATCCAGGTTCTTTAGGCGCTCTGACTCCCACCTATGCCAGCTGCGAGATGCTTGAATACGGCACACCCGATCCTCGGGATGATGTTTACGGTCTGGCGGTAGTCGCCTATGAGTTGTTGGCAGGCAGTCACCCCTTCAACCGCAAGCCGGCAACCTACGCCAGAGACCTGGGCATGAAGGCTGAACGACCCAAGGAGATCTCAAAAGAGGTTTGGCAGGCAATCTCCCATGGACTCGAATTCGAGCGGGAAAAGCGGACCATCAATGCCACAAAATTTCTACAGGAGATGTCTGGCCCAAGGGTGGGACGGGACAGCAGATTCCCCAAGTGGGCCTATCCTCTCTCGCTTGCGGCAGGATTGTTGATGGCACTGGCTCTCGTCTCAGTACTGTTTTTTGGTCAAGGAGACGATCAACCGGAAATCGTTCTGGAAGACACATCTACTTTGGTGGAAGAACAGCGCACACGCATTGAGGATTTGCTGGAAGTGGCAGAGGTTCATGGACTGGTGGGACGTTATATCGAACCCTCGGGCAGTAGTGCCTACGATGCCTATCAACAGGTTCTGGCGCTGCATGAAAACAACAAGCAGGCCTGGGAAGGCCTGCACAGTCTGGGAGATCAACTGGTGGTTGCAATCCAGAAGCTGCTTGATGACGGAAAACAGGATCAAGCGGAAATTCTGATCAGCAGAGGCCTGGAAAAACTGCCTCAACATGAAGGATTGAAAGCGCTGCGACAGACATTTTAACGGCCTATCTATGGGCGGAAATCGCTGGCGATTGCTGATGACGCCATTCACAGGACTCGGCCAGACACTGCAACATCGATTTCCAGATCTCTTCCCAGCAACAACCATGACCAAAATCTTCGAAGGTTATGAACTGACCGTTGGGCTGTTTCTTCACCGCTGCCTCGATTATCCAGGGAGGAATGTTCTTATCCTTTCCTCCTGCCAGATGGAACTGCTGAATGGCGACATCAAGTGGCGGTTGTACACTGGGATTGATCGATCCTTCTAACGGATCATAATCGTGTAAATCGGTCCATGCCTCGAGATCGAGATTTCCGGCCAAAGTCACAACCTGGCGAGTTTGCGGCAGTTTCGGAGCCAGCAGCATGGCCAAACCACCTCCCCCGCTGAATCCCACCATAACCAGATCCTGATAGCCGCCACCCGCCAGTAATTTCTCTATGACCACGGCCATACTGTCCACAACAGCACTCGAGTAGCGCTGATAGGTCCAGAGCAGTGGAGAACAGGCAGGCGTGTTATATCGCCCATGGTAACAAGGACGTCCCAGATAGACGCTAGGATTGTCATCGAGGGCCATCAGGCGCAGACCCACCGGATCTCTCGGTGTCGGATCCAACGCGATGAACTTCCCCCCCATCCAGGGCGTGCCATCCCCACCCAGATAGACATGCAATTGGGATGAGTGCTGGGAGACCTTATTTTTAAACAGTGTATGAATAAACCCGTCGCCAAGCCTCTCCTGTTTGTCGAATCCCAAATCCGCCGCCTGTCGATCGAATCGCTTACTCGGCGAAGCACAGGCTACCAGGAGCATCAATGTTGCAACGCAAAATAAACGTGAATATGTCATAGTCTGGAGATTATTCGTTTTCACTATCATGCAATTTGTCTATCCTTAATCGCAGAGAGTATAAAATCCTTGTTGGAAAATGACATGTTACAACTTCCCACCCTGAAACAAACCCCCAAATTCAGCCCACTTACCATTGCGGTCACTGCGCTGCTCAGCGGCTGGCTCGGTCTTGCCGGCTGTCAGTCTCAAGCAACCAAGGCAGAGACCCAGCAATCCTTGTCAGAGTTGGCCGGTAATACGGACAAACTCCTGATCGTAGACTGCCTACTCCCTGGGCAGGTACGTAAACTGGGCTCCAATATGACCTATGTGTCACCCAGAAGACCGGTCAAAACAACGGCCTCAGAGTGTGAGATTCGCGGTGGTGAGTACGTAGCCTTTGATCGAGCCGATTACCGGACATCCCTGCGGGTATGGCTGCCGCAGGCCCAGCAAGGTGATCCCGAGGCACAAAACTACGTTGGTGAGATCTATGAAAAGGGGCTGGGTATTGAACCCGATTATCAGACTGCTGCAGCCTGGTATAGAAAAGCCGCGGATCAGGGCAATTCACGGGCACGCATCAACCTGGGTTTCCTCTACGAAAAAGGCTTCGGCGTCAAAAAGGATCTGGCAGAGGCGCTCAACTGGTATCGTAAGGCTTCCGGACTGGAGAGTGACAATCTGCAGTTCTCCTCCTCGGTTGAGATATCCAAGGCGGAACGCACTGAACTGCGCCTGCTCAAACAGGAGCGCCAACAGCAGAAAGCCGAAACCAATCGTTTACGCAAGCAGTTGAAGAGCACCAAAGGCCAATTGAGTGCAGAACGCTCAAAGCTGGCGAAATCCGAGCAGCGCATGTTGAGTCTCCGAAAAGAGATCGAGACACGCACGGTGCTGACCGCACCAGCCGCCTCGATCCCCTCAAACCAGCAGCAGCTGGAACAACTCCGCAGTAAACTGGCGCAGCAGGAACAGGCAGTAAAATCCCAGCAACAGGCCATTCAGCAGCTGGAGACCAGCCTCACTGCCCAGCATCAGGAGATGTCGGACGCGCTACGACTATCAAGCCAGGAGAAACAGGCCCTGGAACAGGCATTAAGCGAACAGACCAGCCAGGCCTCAGCACTGAAGCAGAAATATGATCGAGCACAGACCGAGCTGGCAAAAGCCAATCAGGAGATCGCCAGGAACCAACCTAAACTGGCGGAACAACGCAGCCAGCTGGAACTGGCTCAGCAATCGCTGCTGGAAGCAACCAACAAGAGCATCACGCTTGAGAGCCAGATTGCGAATCTGCAGCGAGACACGGAACTCAAAGAGAGTGCCATGGGTGAGCAAGGTGTTGCGGTCACAAAACTGAGAAAAGAGTTACTTCAGTATGAACAACGCCTGCAGACACTGGAACAGGCGAAGCTGTCTGAAAGCTCAACCCTGAAACAGGACATCGCCAGTCGAGAGCAAGAGATCAACGGGCTGAAAACGAAACTGACTCAATCACAGCAACAGCTGGAACTCAGTCAGCAGCAGATCAGTCAACTCAATCCGGATCTGGCCCGCCAGCAGAAACTGCTGTTTCAGACTCAGAAAGAGCTGGTCTCCACCAAGACTGCAGCGGCTCGCAAAGAGCTTGAGTTGAAGAAGCTCAAAGACTCCGAGAAATCCTATCTGGATGAAATCCAGGAGCAACAGGTCAAGATCGATCGCTATCAAGCAGAGGCACTACGCTACAGAACCCAGCTGGCTGACCTGCGTAATCAGCGACAAACTGCAGCCCTATCCGGACCGACTATTGAGATTCTCGATCCGCCGATCGCTCTGACACGGGGTGTGCCCAGTGTCAGACTGCGTTCCGCCTCAAAAGAGCGGATTGTCACCGGTAAGGTGTCGGCACCGGCGGGATTGGTCTCATTTACGGTCAATGATCAAACCCAGGCACCTGACCCACTCGGTATCTTTTCCACCAAGGTCAAAGTCGATAACGATCAGACACCGGTCAAAATGATCGCAGTGGACAAGAAGGGACAGCGCACCAGCCTGGAATTTCTGTTGATCCCGAAGATGCGTAATGTACGACAACCACAGTTGATATCCGAGAAGGCTGTCGATCCTGTCGCTGATACAAAACGACTGATCGGTGAGGTTGACTTTGGCGAGTATCACGCTCTGGTGATCGGTAACAACCAGTACAGCAGTTTTCCCGATCTGGTGAGTGCCAGTACCGATGCTCAGCAGACCGCCGAGTTGCTGAGAGACAAGTATGGCTTCAAGACCACGGTACTGATGGACGCCACACGTTACGACATGCTCTCTGCATTGAATAAGCTGAGAGAGGAGTTGACCGATAAGGACAATCTACTGATCTACTATGCCGGTCATGGTGAACTCGACCGGGTCAACCTACGTGGTTATTGGTTACCTGTCGATGCAGAACCCAACAGCACAGCAAACTGGATATCGAATATTGCCATCACAGACATTCTCAACGCCATGTCGGCCAAACACATACTGGTGGTTGCCGATTCCTGTTATTCGGGCTCTCTGACCCGTTCTTCCATGGCAAGACTGGATGTGGGCATGTCTTACGAGATCAAGACAAAATGGTTAAAAGTCATGGCCAAGACCCGCTCCCGTACCGTACTCACCTCCGGGGGACTGAAACCGGTACTCGATCAGGGCGGTGGTAAGCACTCAGTGTTCGCAAAATCGTTCCTGAAGACCCTATCGGAAAACAACTCCGTACTGGAGGCCTATACTCTATTTCGCGGTCTGGCCAAAGAAGTTCAGCAGACAGCATCAAAATTTGGTATTGACCAGATACCTGAATATGCTCCAATAAAGCATGGTGGACATGAAGCAGGGGAATTTTTCTTCATACCACAAGGATAATCAGCCACTGAGCTGAACATTTAGGGAAAATCTGATTTATCCCCCATTCCGCGTAAAGCCGGAATCCAGGCAGTTGGCTCTCCTGGATCCCGCTCTACACTGGGGTGAGAAAACGTAATAAACCTGTGACGCCCCCATAAGAATGGGCGGAATCGTGGGTTATCAGATATTTCCTTAGATTTATAACGAATAATCAAATCGGGGAGAGTCTTGATGTTTTACCTTGGTAATGCAGTAACTGTGCAGCGCTGGTCTATTTCGAAGTGGCAGAAGTGTCTGATCGCCACACTCCTGCTGCTGTACTCAATGGGGGCATCCGCAATCTATTCCATTGCCCCTGGTTCACTCGACTTCGGCGATGTCGGAGTGGGTGTTGCCAGTACACCGATGAGCGTAACTTTCAACAACGACAATTCAACAGCCGCTATTGAGTTCACATCGATCACAGCTACCGGTGACTACACCATTACCCACAACTGTCCGATGTCACCCGTGCTGCTCGATGAGCTGACCAGTTGTACCATCACGGCTACGCTAACCCCATCCACCACTGGTATTAGAAGCGGATCAATCAACATCACAGGCTTTGATCGCTCGATTGTATTGGGGGCAAGTTATCTCCCTATTGCCCCTTCTGTCCCTCTGACTGGTGTCGGTATCCGTGGCGATCTGGTACTTGGGAGCAATAATCTTGATTTTGGTGCCATTAATGTAGGCAACAGCAGTAGCACTCAATCGGTTTCATTAAGCAACTCCGGTAACGCAGCAGTCTCTATTGAAGGGATAAGCACCACACCTCAATTCTCCCAGACAAACGACTGCCCGGTATCTTTGGCTGCCGGTGCCAATTGCACCATTATGGTGAGAGTTTCCCCCTCATCAACCGGTGACATTGCAGGTTCCCTGACCGCCAGTGGGTCTGGTCCACAAGGCCCCACCAGCTCGGTAACCTCACTGACCGCTGTCGGACTGGCTGCTTTGGTCTCACAAATTGAAGTCAATCCCACGAGTCTGAGTTTTAGCGACACACCAGTCGGCACTACGAGTGATGGACAGAACATCACGATCAGCAACCAGGGCAACACCACCTTGTCTGAAATCAGCCTCTCACTCAGCGGTGATTTTACAGAAACCAACGATTGTCCTACCACCCTGAGCCCCAGTAGCAGTTGCACTGTTACCGTATCCGCTGTTCCGACCACTGCGGGAGAGCTGAGCGGCTCCTTTGAAGTCAATGCAACCGATGGCACGCACAACCTGATGGAGGTTGTCTCTTTGACCGCCATAGGGACGATTGCTGAACTGGTGACATCCGATACGGAAGTCACCTTTCCAGATGCATCTGTAGACAGCAGCAGTGATCCTCAAACGGTAACCCTGACCAATCAGGGCAGTGCACCACTGAGCATCAACAGTATCTCCACTGAGGGGGACTTCAGCCAGACCAATGATTGCGGCGCTGAGCTGGCAGCTGGAAGCAGTTGCGATATTCAGGTGGTTTTTTCACCTCAATCCATGGGGGACGCAACCGGCGCACTGGTAATCGATACCAATCAAGGTATATCCAGAATCAATTTATCGGGAACCGCAGATGATTCCGGTCCAGCTCCATCAGACAACCCGGTAGCCGACCTGCTGGATCCCTACACCGGCGGCAATCCCAATCTCGGCGCGCTCGCGGAGGTGATCGGTGAGGCCTGTCCGAGCGGCCGCCTCGAAAGCCGCCTGCAGGAGGATTGTAATGCCGTGGTCGGTGCTGCCATCGGTGGTGACCCCAATACCGCCACAGCCCTGAACCAGGTCAACCCGGAAACGGCGACCCAGGCCAACAACGCCTCCCAGCAGGGTGGACAGGCGCAGATCCGTAATCTCGGCTCACGCATCGCCGCACTGCGTGCCGGGGCCTCCGGGATCTCCTTCCAGGGACTCGATCTGCTGATCGACGACAAGCCCTTCTCCATCGATACCATCGCCCAGGCCTATCGGCAACGGGGCGGCGGCGCCAGTAGCGACAATCCGCTGATGGAGAGCCGGCTGGGCTTCTTCATCACCGGTGATATCGCCACCGGCAGCAAGGATGAGACCGACCTGGAATCCGGCCTCGATTTCGATACCTTCGGCCTCACCATGGGTGTCGACTATCGCATCAACCCGAACTTCATCCTCGGCGGTGCGCTCGGTTATGTGGATACCACCACCGAACTGGAGGACGATGCCGCCGAAATCGACACCCAGGGCTACAGCCTCAACCTCTACGGCACCTACTACGCCGAGCAGAACTACTTTGTCGACTTCTCGCTTGGCTATGGCGCCAATAACTTCGATCAGAGCCGTCGTATCAGCTACCAGCTCGACGGACTCGCCAATGTAAATCAGAAGCTCTCCGCCGACTACGACGGCAGCATGCTCAGCCTGTTCATCGGCTCCGGCTACGATTTCGGCAATGGCCCCTGGAGCTTCGGCCCCAGAGCCGATCTGGAGTACATCAAGTCGGATGTGGACGGCTTCACCGAGGAGGTCTCCAATCCGGATGCGGACGGTGGCGGCTGGGCCACCCGGGTGGATGATACCGACCAGACCTGGCTGACCCTCAAGCTCGGTGGTCGGTTGGCCTATACCCACAGCGCCGACTGGGGCATCCTGATCCCCTACACCCGCCTCGACTGGTTACATGAGTTCGAGGATGACGCCCAGGTGATCAACGCCTATCTGGTCGGTGATCCCAACGCTCAGGCGATCCGTATCGAAAGCGATGACCCTGATCGGGACTACCTGCGACTCAGACTCGGCACCTCCGCCCAGTTCAAGAACGGCGTGGTCGGCTTCCTCGACTACAGCACCATCCTCGCCCACGACGACTGGACTGCCCATACCATCAGCATCGGTCTGCGCAGCGAGTTCTGATCAGCCTATTGAAATGCCCGCCAATTTGGCGGGCATTTTTAATCGGTTTCAAAGATCCCTCATGATCTTTAATTGTTTTCAAAACCTGTGTCTAACAATCGGAAAGTACTCAGTTAAATGACTTCATTGAGCCAGCGGGACTCGATACCTTGAACACTACCCAGTTCTGCTAATCGACATCTGCACGGACGCTCGCTACCATGGCCCGAAAAATCACCATCAAAATCATCGCTTGGGGAGACTTATCATGCGCCTTACCTACCAAAGGGTGATGTCGCTCATCAGTAGACGCTCTATCGTAGGCAAACTGCTTTTTGCTCTGCTGTTAATCACTTCCACGAATGCTTCAGCCACCTTAGGCATATCGCCGAGTAACTTGGCTTTTGGTGATGTTGATGTTGGCAGTAGTAGCACCACACCAAGATCTGTCACATTGAGCAACTCCAGCAGCTTTTACAGCGTGAGTATCACTTCCATCGATATTACCGGTGATTTCGATTTCACGACAAACTGCGGCGATTTTCTTGCGCCTAACGCCACCTGCACCGTGGATGTAACCTTTTCACCTCAATCATCTGGAGAATTGGCCGGCGCATTGACCATTGCGGGTGATGACCCTTCTCTCGATGCAACCCGCCCTGCTACTGCCGCCAGACTGTTTACTTTCACCACAACTCTGAGTGGTGTGGGTCTGCAAGGTGAGGTCTCTGTGCCATCGACCGAACTCGATTTTGGCTCAGTTTCCGTGAACGCCCAGAGTGATCCCATCCAGGTCCCGATATCCAATACTGGCAATGCACCGCTGAGTATCAGCTCCATCACGGTTACAGCACCGTTCACACAAACCAATGACTGCCCGGATGCCCTGGACGCCGGTGCAGGCTGTGCGGTTTTTGTATCGGTAAAACCGGAAAGCCCAGGTGACATCAGTGGTTCTCTGACAATCAACGGCTCCAACCAATCCGGCGCATTACAGAGAATCATTCCCTTATTGGTATCCGGGGCACCAGCCGCAACCTCGGTATCACCCGCAAGTCTCAGTTTTCCACAATCCGTGTCTGGCGGGCAAAGCGATCCCTTGACAGTGACCCTTGAGAATCAAAGCGATGTTCCGGTTTCCCTGCTCTCGATTGATACCGAAGGTGATTTCACCCAGAGTAATAACTGTCCTGCACAACTCATGAGCAACGGTGACAGCTGTGAGATTCAGGTGGTGTTTTCTCCACAAGCGTCCGGCACCTTAACAGGCAATCTTTTGATCACCACAGATTCCGGCAGTAACACCGTCCCCCTGACGGGTAACGCTGCGGCTTCAGACAACCCGGTAGCCGACCTGCTGGATCCCTACACCGGCGGCAATCCCAATCTCGGCGCGCTCGCGGAGGTGATCGGTGAGGCCTGTCCGAGCGGCCGCCTCGAAAGCCGCCTGCAGGAGGATTGTAATGCCGTGGTCGGTGCTGCCATCGGTGGTGACCCCAATACCGCCACAGCCCTGAACCAGGTCAACCCGGAAACGGCGACCCAGGCCAACAACGCCTCCCAGCAGGGTGGACAGGCGCAGATCCGTAATCTCGGCTCACGCATCGCCGCACTGCGTGCCGGGGCCTCCGGGATCTCCTTCCAGGGACTCGATCTGCTGATCGACGACAAGCCCTTCTCCATCGATACCATCGCCCAGGCCTATCGGCAACGGGGCGGCGGCGCCAGTAGCGACAATCCGCTGATGGAGAGCCGGCTGGGCTTCTTCATCACCGGTGATATCGCCACCGGCAGCAAGGATGAGACCGACCTGGAATCCGGCCTCGATTTCGATACCTTCGGCCTCACCATGGGTGTCGACTATCGCATCAACCCGAACTTCATCCTCGGCGGTGCGCTCGGTTATGTGGATACCACCACCGAACTGGAGGACGATGCCGCCGAAATCGACACCCAGGGCTACAGCCTCAACCTCTACGGCACCTACTACGCCGAGCAGAACTACTTTGTCGACTTCTCGCTTGGCTATGGCGCCAATAACTTCGATCAGAGCCGTCGTATCAGCTACCAGCTCGACGGACTCGCCAATGTAAATCAGAAGCTCTCCGCCGACTACGACGGCAGCATGCTCAGCCTGTTCATCGGCTCCGGCTACGATTTCGGCAATGGCCCCTGGAGCTTCGGCCCCAGAGCCGATCTGGAGTACATCAAGTCGGATGTGGACGGCTTCACCGAGGAGGTCTCCAATCCGGATGCGGACGGTGGCGGCTGGGCCACCCGGGTGGATGATACCGACCAGACCTGGCTGACCCTCAAGCTCGGTGGTCGGTTGGCCTATACCCACAGCGCCGACTGGGGCATCCTGATCCCCTACACCCGCCTCGACTGGTTACATGAGTTCGAGGATGACGCCCAGGTGATCAACGCCTATCTGGTCGGTGATCCCAACGCTCAGGCGATCCGTATCGAAAGCGATGACCCTGATCGGGACTACCTGCGACTCAGACTCGGCACCTCCGCCCAGTTCAAGAACGGCGTGGTCGGCTTCCTCGACTACAGCACCATCCTCGCCCACGACGACTGGACTGCCCATACCATCAGCATCGGTCTGCGCAGCGAGTTCTGATCCACTCAAACAAATGCCCGCCGTATGGCGGGCACTAAAAATCCCCTCAGTCGCCAGGGCTGCTTACAGGCCTCAGGATTGTGTCAGATTCTGCAGGAACTGCTTGATCAGATCGATGGCAGGTTCATTGGCCTGATTCGAGCTTAGCACCTCGGCACTGTCCAGGATCTGTATCAGAGCTAGATAACCTCTGCCTGCCTCGTTGAGATCGCGGCTCATCTTGTAAATGATGGGTGATATGCGCTTTGGCAAGCTCAGGCTCTCAACGGTCTCCGGGTTGGTATCAGCACAATGAACGGGATCAGAGGTAACCAGAAACTCACGGCAACTGAGTGGACGATCCCGATGTATTGAGCAGGATTGATCTTCTAAAAACGGGCAAGGCAGATTGAGTCTGAAGTAGTTGACCCCTACTTCGCGCAACTGCTTTCTGTCGTTGTTATTGACCGCCTGTTCCATCATCTGAAGAATACCCGCATCTTTCAATGCGTTGATATTTTGCGCAAAACGCGCTCGGATGACCTGCTGCCTTTCAGCAGGCATGGATTCAATCAGATTCAGCAGTTTATAACCTTCAGCTCTACTGACAGGCACCAACTGAGAACAGCAGGCGCCACAACCCTTTTTACAGGAGATGCATTTTCCCTGTTGTTCAGCCTCCTTGACACCAATCTCGATAACCTTGTCTGTGATTTGTTGAAAAAATGGTAGCAGATCATGAATATGCACAGGCTCATTGGTAATTTCCACAGAAAATCTTAGATTCTCACTACCAATGCGCAGTTCAGCGCTGATGGATTCGGTAGTTGATTGGTTAGTCTCACTCAATGTTTCAACCCTTTATCTGATTCTTAGAGCAGTTGGATGATCGGATTTTTCCGCTATGCTAATGATGAAACTCGGTATCAACAATTTCCTGCGCACCAGATCCTGTTCAAGACCATGTCCTGATGCCCTGAGAGTGATCTCTATTGATGCCAAATCGATAACAGGAAGCTACTGCTTCTTGAAAACTGAATCAAGCCTTAAATGAGATAGTTTTGATGGCAAACAATGATCTTCTCATCAAGCTCTATGAGATGAATTTTGACCAGTTATTGGTATCGAACAACATAAATCCAGATATCACTGTGCGTAAACCGATCGGAACTGACCGACGACTGCTGATCGAATGGGCACAACAACACTATCCCGATGTTTGGTTAAGTGAAATTGAAACCGCACTGGCTAACACCCCCTGCTCCTGCTATATCGCGCAACAACACACCTCGATAATCGGTTTTGCCTGTTATGATGCAACAGCTTTGGGTTACTTTGGGCCTTTGGGCGTCACTGAAGCTGCGAAAGGCCAGGGAGTTGGGCGGCGATTGACACTTAGCTGCCTACAGGAGATGCATCTGAAAGGCTATGGCTATGCAATCGTCGGCATGCCAAGTTCAAGCGACTTCTATCGTAGAATTGCCCCTGTCATTGAGATACCCGACTCTGACCCAGGTCTCTATCGCATGACTAAAACGCTGATGAAGGATTGACTGATCTTAAGCAACCACTGAGCAGTTGGGTGTCATTGGATTCGGGCTAACAGGCACTAGAATTCCAAACGCCCACCCAAGGTGAATTGATGATCGGTCAGATCTTCCAGTCCAAGCAGTGTGTCATAGTTGACGAACAGCTGCAGACCATCCTGCAACACGGAAGAGACGCTCAAATTCAGCTCGAAATAGTTTCTGTCAGGCTCGCTTGTAAGGACTCTGAACTGGTTATTGCGGGGATCATTGATATAATTCGCGGTTACTTCGCTCTGATCATTCTCAAACTGATGGACCCAGCCTAATCTGGCCTGGGGAATAATCACCGCCTGTTGACTGCTGATCGCATAGGAGAATTCCGCTCCCAGGACTGAGGTCAACGAGGTCCATTCCTGATCATTGACTGAAAAATTCAAGCCGGAAGCATCGGCACCACGCTCCTCATAGCTGTCGATATCGACTCGCATATAGGTTGCACGACCATAAGGACCGAATGAGATGGGACCTTGATTGATGGTATATCCACCACCGATACTGAAGGCATAATCACTGCTCTCGGTCGTTGCTTTGGCTGATTCATTGATCGATGGAACAGCCGTATTTGATGGAATGTAGATATTCCGCACCATGTCATAATCAGATGTGGCGTAACTGACCATTGTGTCAAGGTAATACCTATCCTTGTAAAAGCTTCCGTACAAGGCGCCACCCCATCCATCGGTCTCCAGATCACCACCTGAAACTGTTGCGGTGTTATCGAATTCGGTGTCAATCCGGTTGTAACTCAGCGCCCCGCCAAACACCAGGTTTTCGCTGAGACGATAGTCTACGCCTGCAGTGAGGCGGTAGTTGTCATAATCGAAAGCAGCAGAACTACTGTTGGCATCCTTCTCGCCAACCCCTGAATTGATGGTGGCGAATCCACTCAACGCATTATCCATTAAAGGATCGCCGGCACCGGCCCCTTGCTCCCGGAAACCTGGTCTGTTGACCAGTGCTTCGCTGTTATTGATGTTCAGTCCGGAGATAGAAAACCCTCTTGAACCTGAGCGCAACTCCGTAAGACGCGAGATCAGAGGATCCATTCGTGTACCTGCCGCCTCATTCGCCAGGGTGCCAGTCGCCGAATACTCTTCTGTGGCAATCTGCTGCAGGGCATCGGCCAATTCATCAGCGTTCAAACCAAGACTGCTGTCAAACGAACCGATATCCGAGAGTTCATTGGCTGTCTGAACCATGGCGCTGCAGGTATCAAAAAGGGGTATTGTGCCAGGTAGAGCACCTGACATGACGAACCCGATACAGGTTCTCTGAACCGAATCACCGGTATCCTGCTGCAGTTGTGTCTGTCCGTAGCTGCCGAGATTGGTGTCAGCCGCATTGGTAATCTGTGTAAAACAAAGACCCATTGCCAAAACAGCAACGCTTCTGTTTCTCATATCTCCCCTCATTCCTTCATCGCCGAAAACATTACCTTTGCCAGTGGTTTGCTGTCAGATGTCATCTACTGCCCAGGTCTATTAGTATGATAAAGCAACCTCGGCTTGATCTGTCACTGCGCAAGATACGGAAACCCAAGTGCTTGATATTTCAGGAACCCGGCAGACGATAGTAAAACAAAAAGGTGAATTAACCAGAGGTTTTCAAATGGTTTGTTCAGCGCCTCCGCAAAAGATAGTCCAACCTGCACAAAGAGCCAAGCAGGGATAACCCTTGTTCAGTCAAGGGATATGATGACTGACCAGGCATGATTAACCCAGCGACCAAATACCTTTAATACGCCGCTCAATCAGGGACTGTCATCCTGGCGCCGCTTCGGCGGCAGCTCTCAATCTGTCGCGACCAGGCCTGTTGTCTGGCGCTGTTACGGCCGTGGTTGGTCTGTTGCTCGGAATCATAATCTCTTGTCAGGCTGTCAGCACGTCGATCATGACTACTCATCACCCGGCGTATCGCACGTACCAAGCGGTTTCGGGAACGTTCTCTCAATGCCCTGATTTCATTTACCATATCCCGATAGCAGAGCCCGACAATGTCATAATGACCCTGTTCATGCCGTAAAAGTTCTGCAGTCTTGGCCGAAGCAACCACCCAGGTACCGCCCTCATTCAAGACCATTTGAAACGCTACATCCCCCAATCTGTGCTGACCACCCTCTTCCAGAAATCGCAAACTGCCTGGACGCATTGCCATTGCAATGGTCGCATCTTCTGATTCTCCCCTCGGACGATTCTGAATATCCGTGAAATCTGACCAGGTGAGCTGTCTGGGCCAACCGCTAAGTCGTGGACCACCCTGAGGTGTTGTCCCCCCTCCTGCAGGCTGTGCTGCAGTAAAACCGGCATGGGGTGTATCCGGATTGGCGCCGCTGGCTACCGGTCGATTTCTACGGGCAGGCGATGGGGTATCACACATGGCAAAGTCACATTGATTAAGCGCTGAACAGATTCAGAACAGTTAGTGTGCTGATCAATATGTGCCACTTGATGATTGAGAGATCACCGGATTCTGCTAGGTTGAAGTGGTCCATTTTGACGGCAAAATATCGATTCATGAGTTGTTCAACACGTGGTTAGAGATAGATAAATAAAAACAGACTGACCAGAAGCATCACACCGGTCACTCTGATGCGGGCCTTGACCGCCGGATGGCCCCAGGACTGATACTGCGTATAACTGTAGATCGCCAGCAGACCATTGAGCACTGCCAGAGCGGCGATAATTATGGGCATCCAGAATGCCATCGCCTTAGCTTCTCATTTGAGCAGTTGAGACTGGCGAATCGCAGTGGCCGAGGTATTGAACAGAGGCTGCTGCTGATCAAAAATCGCCAGCTCCATTGCCGCTGCACGTCGTTGACGCTGATAGCCTTTTTTCAGCACCTCAATACACTGCTCCCGGGTAATTTGTGCACCATTTAAATATCGTCCTCCTGCATTGAATCTGCCCTGTTGACTGCTCCACCAATCACTGATCTTCTGTTGATCCGGCCAGACCAGTTCTTCATCCGGATCCAGGGCGACCTCTTCGTCAGCGGGGTTTTCAGTTGGTCCGGATTCAAACCCGGCCGGCTGGTCTGTATCCATATCCTGATAAGCCAGATCCAGACCGGTAATCGCCGCGAAGGATTCAGCTGCCAATCGACTGTACTCAGGTTTATCCATCATCGTGATCAGCCAGGGGATGCTAACCGGATCCCCGATGGTGGCGATCGCCTCGATGATCGCCCGCTCATAGCCTTCCGTTTTGGCATGCTCACGAACCCAGTTGACTGCCAGCTCCCTATCCATCACACGAAGACCGAGTGACAGTGCACGGTGCTGAAAATCACTGGCTTCGCTATAAAATTCACTTAACCTACTCAATCCTTTCTCATCACCTAACAGGGTTGCTGACCAGGCGGCCCAGAATCGACAGGATGGATCCTCATTATTCAACTGTTCAATGACCAGAGGCAACAGATCCCGGCGTCTGATCTCACCCACGTTGCGTAGCGCTCTTGAACAGACTGAAACATCACTGTCCTCTATTCCCTGCTTCAGATATCCACCACAATCCACACGCTGTATGGAACAGGCACAAAGCCCGATCAACCGATTCAGCGGTTGATCGGATTTCAACCAGTTGACGACAAAGCCCTGCAGTTTCTCCTGTGGCAGCCAACCCAAAGCGGAGACCAGCCCCCTGAGGGTTTCCGGGGTTTCGGCGACTACAGCCAGAGTCTGCTCCAGCCATTCATTGCTAGCCTGGTCCAGCGCCACGTAAGCCGCTGTAAAAACCTCACCGGATTCTGCCTGATTGAGCCCAGCCTCACAGAATGGCCAGGCTTCAGATCCGGCCACATGGAGTCCGTCCAAATGGGCCGATACCCTCGATTCCAACTCCTTAAGATCGGCAAGATCATAGTGTGGCTCGCGTATGGCTGAGTCGCGAAGCAGCCACAGGAAGGCTGACTCCTCCGCATGCTGCGAGACAATATGTTCGATAATCACTGGAATTTCACTATTCTATTTATTTTCGGACTGTCGCTTATCCGCAAGGCTGGTATGGTGAAAGTCGTCCACTCTGCTGACTGAGTATGCTCAGAATTGGTTTCACCATGCATCAGTTAATCTGCACCGATCCGCCTTTAATACGATTGACTCCAGAAGAGCGGCTCAAAAGGTAGTTGCCCCTGAGTATGATTTTTCCGGAACGAGTCAACGTAATACTTGATTTGCCACATTTCAGGACAATCTCCCGCTCGGCTGAAAGCACCAGGCGTTCACCATCGATCTCGGCAAACTGCTCTTTAGCCTCGCTGTTTTTGCGTTCGGGGTGTTGAATACGCCCGATAACCATGGGTTTCAACGGATCACCATTTTCGAACAGTAGAGCAACCTCGCAACCGAAATCCTCTTCACTGAATTGAATCGTGGATTTGGCAACTGTGCTCTCGCTGTTCGGATTCCCCGGATAGACAACCAGTGGTTCACGCTGTTGATTCAATCCGGTAAGAATACCGATCACCACACCATCGAGTTTTGCTGCTTGGTTACGGGGTTTTGAGATTGGCTCTAACTCATCTGTCTGTTTGGGCATGTATCCACCCTCCACGTATTGTCATTTTGCATCATTTGAAAAACTGATCGAATTAGTTCTGCAAGATCTTCTTGCCCTTCACAACAACATTTTTAGAGGCTTTAACATTGACCGCACCAGATCCTTTGACTGATATATCCTTACCCTGAATAGCAATCGTGCCATCTTTTTTCATGGTGATGGATGCCTTGCCTGTCTTAATCGTGATCGAATCACCCGCCTCGATCACCAGATTCTTACCCACTGTGATCGAACCATCTTCACCGATCGTAACGGCTTGGTTCTTGCCGACAGTGACACTCTGATCCTTGCCGACATTGACACCATGGCCACCACCGATATCCTCACTGACATTTGCTGCAACCTGCATTGCCTTGGAGGCACCGACGGTCTCGTTCATCCCGGCACCGACCGTCACCTGATATCCGGCACCGATGGTGAGTGCTTTGGCGGCACCGATGGTTTCAGTCTTGTTAATCCCTACGGTTTCACTCTTGTTACTGCCTATATTGACGCTGCGATTACTGCCGATGGAGACAGTTTCATTGCTGCCTACGGTTTCGGTCCGATTGACGCCAATGGTTATATCTTCATTGTTGCCGACCGTTTCAGTCCGATCGTTGCCTATATTGATGGTTTCATCATTGCCGACGGTCTCACTGCGGTTGACGCCAACACTGGTGGTCTCATTGTTCTCTACCACATTGTCCTGGTTCTTTTCCGCATGGATGTAGACCTGCTCATCCCCCTTCTTGTCCTCAAAGCGGATCTCGTTGAAGTTCTCACCTGATCCACCCTTGGTACTGCGACTCTTAATACCGCTCTGGGTCATATTCGCAGGCAGCCCATAGGGCGGCATCTGATCGGCGTTGTAGACCCGTCCGGTGACAATCGGGCGATCAGGATCCCCTTCAAGGAACTCCACCACCACTTCCTGGCCAATCCGCGGAATATGCATGGCACCCCAGTTTTTACCCGCCCAGACCTGGGATACCCTTACCCAGCAGGAGCTGTTCTCATCACTGCCCCCGTAGCGGTCCCAGTGAAACTGAAGCTTCACCCGCCCATACTCATCCGTATAGATCTCTTCACCGGCCTTGCCCACAACCACAGCGGTCTGTGGACCCTGGACAATCGGTTTCGGAGTGCTACGGATACTGCGGTAATTGTCCTTGCTCACAGAACACTTCAATTCACAGGTGAAGATTGGTTCTTCGGCAACTTCCGGCACTGTTTCAAAGGCATCGGAATGGAGGATACAGGTGGTTCCAGTAATCAGATATTCCCTGTTCTGATCACCCCGGGGATGTTCAATCAGGGTAAACAGTCCACCGCTGGCGACCCCTCTTGCAATCGCCTCCCCTTCGAGCACTTCGTGAGCGCTCTGGAGCTCTTCAATTCGCTGACGGGCGTAACTGTCTCCATCGCCTGACTCTTCGTATTCACCCGGATAGTCGTAGATCTCATACTCGGCATGGGCATGACTTCTGGGCAGTGGCGCAGTGGCAAACAGATCCGATTTGGGTTTGGTGAAGTTGTAATCCGTATGGGCGAAACTGCCCGGTTGCACGGATTTGGTAAATTTCCAGGCGTGGATATAGTCTTTCCAGCGGGTACTTCCCTGTTCGCTTTGCGGCAGATAAGGAATCTCTGCATAAGCTTCGAGAGGACTGTGTGAACTGTACCCGTCACACAGCACCAGGGTATGCTTGCCATCCACATGGGCGAAGTAGTAGTAGATGCCTTCCTGTTCCATCAGCCGACTGATGAAATTGAAATCCGTCTCCCGATACTGGACACAATACTCCCACTCCCGGTACGAACCGCTCAGCTTGTCTTCAAAATCGCTGAAGCCGTTGTCCTGAAACACCTCTTTGATAATATCGGGGACTTTTTTGTTCTGGAATATGCGGCAATCGGAAGTACGGGTCAAAAACCACAGCCAGGGACGCAGGGTCGCCCGATAGTGGGCAAAAAAGGCAAGATGGCCTATCTGCGTGAATTGGCTGACATAGCCATTAAAGTATCGTTTTCCGCCATCCACCAGATCCATCTGCACGGTCATCTGTTTACCCAGCAGATCGTCGTGAGCAATCTCTTCATTGTCGCTCAGCAGATCTACAGTAAACTCAGACAGTCGCCCCAACTCCTCTCTCGCCTCCATGCGCAGAATCAAGAGTTCATCTGGACCCAAAGGGGTTTTTATCTGTAATTGCCGGTTACTCTGTGTAAACGCCATCCAAGACTCCTACCCAATCGAACAATCATAGCAAAGAAAAAGACTCTCTTCTGAAAAACAGGCTTTAACTTATACCACTAGTGAGTAAACACCCCGGTTCAACATTTTATTGGTTACTGCTAAATCGAGATGGTAATTGTAGCTATTTGAGATAAAGTATGTGTGTCAGAGCCACTGTGGTCAATGAAATCCTGACGGTACTTTGTCACAGGGATTGATCTGGTCTCTCTGACTCAGGGGAATGCCAGGCCTGTTGCCGTGGTTTGTGCTTTGCACACAAAGGCATTGCAAGTCATAAATATCAGGCGTTGATAAGAGACTGTACACAAGCCTCAAGACCTGCCTAAATGACAGGATCAGCTTACTTAAGGTGTAATCGATATGGCGCAACGATTAAATCTATCGGTTGAACTTGGAAAAAAGCATCACGGCGGAGATGGTAGCAGTACCGACAGTCAGCGACTGAAATTCATACTCCTGGGTTGTTTTTCCGGCAACCGGGACTCGTCCGATCCGCAACACAATGCACTCCCCAGCATACGCAAGGTGGATCTCGACAATTTCGATGAGCTACTCAGTGAGATGCAACCTTGCCTGAAAATTCACTTGAGTGAGTTGGCAGACCCACTGCAGCTCAGATTCAGCAGCCTCGATGATTTTCATCCGGACCAGCTCCACAATAAGCTACCTCAATCGCAGGATAGCCCATCTGATGAGTTGAATCAGCCACAGCAAACCGTTACGAAAGCAGGTTCTGCGGCCAATGGGGCACAGGAGTCTGATCAACAGACTCTGTCAAGACTACTGGGAGATGGCGCCGTCACAACCCCATCATCAAACGCTGGTGAGTCCAAGGCAAACCGGTCAGTGGTTGAGTCAGTGGTTGGACACCTGATTAATGGTTCACTCAAGCAGCAAACAGCAGAGAGTTCTGAGCAGGATGCTGATCACAGTGAGTCCCATGGCAGTCTGCTCAAAAAAGTCATCCACCATTCCGAGTTTCAAACCCTGGAGTCGAACTGGCGTGGTCTGGATTGGCTTGTTCGCAGCCTGGAATCTGACGAATTGAATGAGGTTTACATTGTTGATCTGCCCAGGAATGAGTGGCAACGCACTACTCAGAGCGAGCTGGGATTCAAACAATCAGACTACTATCAACCCCTATTAGAGCGTTTCAGCGAAAAGCAACCATCAGAACAGAAGTTTATTCTAATATGCGATCATTATTTTAATTCCTCAATTGAAGATTTGGATCTACTGAAAAGCTTGTCGACACTCGGCACTGTCCTGGATGCCCAGCTGCTGGCAGCAACTGCAGGCCCACTCCTCTCCTCTGCGGAATCCGGCCCTGAGGCCCTGGAGCCATGGAAAGCGTTTCAACAAAGCGGTTTAGCAACGCATGTCAGTCTGGTGCTGCCACGGATTTTGATGCGCCTGCCCTATGGCGAACAGTATGATCCTGTGGAATCATTTCAGTTTGAAGAGCTTGATGCTGAATGGTGCAGTGATCAACTGCTTTGGGGCAATCCCGCTTTTGCATTGGCCATCCAGTTGGCAGCGGATAATCAGTCGGAGCGGCAACAGGACCCTGCGGCACTCGCCGATTGCCCCTCCTTCGCCTATCGCAAAGCGCATGAAAGCCACCTGCAACCTTGTACAGAAAGCCTGTTTACGGATAAACAACTGGAAGCTCTGGTTGAGCTTGGGCTGGTGCCAATCGTAGGCAGTCGACGCAGTAATCAGGTCAGGATACCCTGGTACCGACGACTATAATCGTTGCTGTGCTGATCGCCGACAATAAATCATAATGCCAGGGAGTCGATGAGCTAATCAGTATTGGGGGTAGTATCAACAACATAGCTTGGTATTATTTCACTAGTGTTCACTTATTTATCGTGTAGTATCAAGTACAAGGGTTTTGTGCTAAACCTACCCAATGAAAGGGTGAGATCACAAAACGAAACAACCTGACCGACCGAGTTGGAGTCAGGCAACAATAACCAAAACATAAGTTAGACAGGTATGTTTACTTTATATATCAACTCAGTTTCAGGTTTGCAGAGGCATTATTGTGCTAACCCACGGGGGATGAAGGCTTGACTGGTACACTCGATCTAGACCAACTTCTCAGTGCAGTATCTGATGATGAGCCAGCCGGTTCCGATTTAGAGTACGACCCCCTGTTTGGAGAGATGGAAAGAGCTGCCGAGGGTAAAGAGGAGCAGCAGTTCGGCGATACCATCATACCTGCCGAAGACCCGGATTGGCGGGAGCTGAAGAAAAAGTCGCTCGAAGTGGCGAGCAAGAGCAGAGATCTGCGAGCTGCCATTCATCTGACCCGGGCACTGATTCATACCGACGGCTTCAATGGCCTGGCCGATGGCCTGGCACTGGTCAAAGGCTATCTGGATGGGTACTGGGATTCAGTCCATCCCCAACTCGATCCGGATGACGATAACGATCCAACATTGAGAATCAATACCCTGATCAATATCTGCGATCCCTTCGACTACCTGGCCGGCATTAATAAGATCCCCGTGGTCTCATCCACTATCATGGGAAAATTCAGTTACAGGGATATACAGCTCGCCAGCGGTAATCTACAAACCTCTGAAGGCGATTCACAGGAGCTCTCTCTCGACCAGATCGATGCGGCTTTCCGGGAGTCCAGCGATGAAGATAACCAACAGACGCTGGACCTGATCACCGCATCAGCAGAGGCCGTGGTGGGTATCGAATCCCGCCTGAATGAACTGGTCGGTGTTGACCAGGCACCGAATCTCAACGCCCTTGTTGAGCTATTGAAGGAGATTGCCAATGAAGTGGCACAACGCTGTGGCCTGGAGAGTGCCTCCGAGGCATCAGAAGCCGCAGCTGACGGTTCTGCTGGAGCGGCGCAGAACCAACCGGCCGCCCCTGGTACGATCAACAATCGCGATGACGTAATCAAGACACTTGAGCGTATTACTCAATATTACGAGAAAAATGAGCCCTCCAGCCCGATCCCACTGCTACTTGACCGGGCGAAGCGACTGGTAAAAATGGACTTTTATGAAATTGTCCAGGACTTGGCGCCAGGTGGTTCTTCACATTTTGATTTCCTGTGGAAACAGGAAGATAGATAGATTGAGGATCCGGGCATAAGCCCTAATTAGATAACAAACATACCGATTAAGGTACAGAGCACATTAAAGAGAGGTAGACCGTGGCAAAAGAGAGCAGCCAGAAGTTCGTAGCCCGAAACCGAGCCCCCCGGGTACAGATAGAGTATGACGTGGAGCTCTATGGTGCTGAAAAAGTGATTCAGTTGCCCTTTATCATGGGCGTTATGGCAGACCTCTCGGGAAAACCCGAAGAGGCGCTACCCCCCGTCGCTGATCGCAAGATGCTGGAAATCGATGTGGACAACTTCGATGAGCGACTCAAAGCCATGAAACCCCGTACCGCGTTCAGGGTGCCCAACACACTGACCGGAGAGGGCAACATCAGTGTCGATATCACCTTTGAAAGTATGGATGACTTTTCACCCGCTGCGGTCGCCAAAAAGGTCGGTGCGCTACGCCAACTGCTGGATGCACGTACTCAACTGGCCAACCTGCTGACCTATATGGATGGCAAGGCCGGTGCGGAAGAGCTGATTACCAAAGCTTTGAACGATCCAACCCTGCTTCAGTCCCTGGCATCTTCTCCCAACGCAGACGATGCATCATCTGAAGATTCAACCGGCGAGGAGTAAAACATGGCTGAAACAGATACCCAACAAACAGCGGGCGAAGCGGCAGAGAGTGTAGCACCGGATGAATTTTCAGCGCTGTTGCAACAAGAGTTCAAACCGAAAACCGAGCGCACCAAGGAAGCCGTTACCAGTGCGGTACAAACCCTTGCTGAGCAGGTCCTGAAAGAGTCCGGCACCATCTCGGATGATGCTGTTGAGACGATTGAAGGGATCATTGCCGAAATCGACAAAAAGCTCACCGAGCAGGTCAACCTGATCCTCCATCATGAGGATTTTCAGCAACTCGAAGGCAGCTGGCGCGGCCTGCACCATCTGGTCAATAACACCGAGACCGATGAGATGCTGAAGATCAGGGTGATGAACATCTCGAAAAAAGAGCTGGGCAAAAACCTGAAAAAGTTCAAAGGTACAGCCTGGGACCAAAGCCCATTATTCAAAAAGGTCTATGAGGAAGAGTATGGTCAGTTTGGTGGTGAACCTTATGGTTGCCTGGTAGGAGACTACCATTTCGATCATTCGCCACCGGATGTTGAGCTGCTCAATGGCATGGCACAAATTGCCGCATCTGCACATGCCCCGTTTATCGCTGGTGCAGCGCCTACAGTGATGCAGATGGATTCCTGGCAGGAACTGTCAAACCCAAGGGACCTGACCAAAATATTTCAGACACCGGAGTTCGCATCCTGGCGTTCTCTCAGAGAGTCCGACGACTCCCGTTACATCGGTCTGGCGATGCCGAGATTTCTCTCTCGCCTTCCCTATGGGGCCAAGACCGACCCGGTGGAAGAGTTCGACTTCGAAGAAGACACGGAAGGAGCAGATCACAACAAGTACACCTGGTCCAACTCAGCTTATGCCATGGCCGTCAATATCAACCGGGCCTTTAAGCTGTATGGTTGGACAACAAGAATCCGCGGTGTGGAGTCAGGCGGTGCCGTCGAAGGATTGCCGACTCACACTTTCCCCACCGATGACGGTGGTGTGGATATGAAATGTCCCACAGAGATCGCAATTTCCGATCGACGTGAGGCCGAATTGGCAAAAAATGGCTTCATGCCATTGTTGCACCGTAAGAATTCCGACTTTGCCGCCTTTATCGGCGCGCAATCACTACAAAAACCATCGGAATATGACGATCCTGACGCAACAGCCAATGCAAATTTAGCTGCCCGATTGCCCTATCTGTTCGCCAGTTGCCGCTTCGCACACTACTTGAAATGTATTGTGCGTGACAAGATAGGCTCATTCAAAGAGCGTGATGACATGGAAAAATGGCTAAACAAATGGATTATGAACTATGTCGAACCGAACCCGGCGACAGCTTCAGAAGAAGACAAAGCACGTAAACCGCTGGCAGCGGCTGAAGTGGTTGTCGCTGAAGTTGAGGGGAATCCAGGATATTACACTTCAAAGTTTTTCCTGCGGCCCCACTATCAATTGGAAGGTTTGACAGTCTCGTTACGTCTGGTCTCTAAGCTGCCATCCGAAAAAACAGCTTAGGTCCAAAAATCTCACTTATTGGAGGAATAAATCATGGCAGTTGATATGTTTATGAAGATTGATGGCATCGATGGCGAAAGTACCGATGACCAACACAAAGGCTGGATTGAACTGGTTAGTATCAGTCACGGCGTGACACAACCGACGTCCGGTGCCAGCGGCACGGGTGGTCGTACTGGTGGACGAGCCGATTTCGAACCGTTTACCGCAATGAAGGAGATCGATAAAGGCACACCCGATCTGAACATCAAGTGTGCCAAGGGTGAGCACATTCCGAAGATTGAAGTCCATCTTTGCGAAGCCGCCGGAGACAAGCATATTTTCATGAAATACACCATGGAAAACATCATCGTTCAGGCGGTCATGCCCACCTGCAGTAAAGGTGACATCAAGCCTATTGAAACCGTAAGCTTCGCCTATGGCAAAATCAAATGGGAGTACACAGAACTGGGGCAAGACGGTAAACCTGGTGGTTCTACTGACAGAACCTGGAACTTGGAAACCAACAAGCAGGATTGATTCTTGCGCAGGACAATGCTTCAACACACCCATCTCTCATGCACGATGAGAGATGGGTTTTGAATGCAGAATCTCTGACTTTAATCGGTAATTGCGCTGGAAATATGGTATTTGCTGCGCAGATCCAGATCAGACACTGGAGACATTCAATTTCAGTAACATCGAACTGATCCACTCTACATTGATCTGCAGGCAACCGTAGTTTTTTCTTAAAGATATTACAGATTGCCTCAAAACACAGAGAAGACAAAAACACCATGACGGGCGCACAAGAACTATTACAACAAGGTCAACTAGACCAGGCATTGGAAACACTACAGCAGTCGATACGCAACGCACCATCCGATACCAAACTGCGAGTCTTCCTGTTTCAGTTGCTCTGCGTGATGGGTGCCTGGGAACGGGCACTGAGTCAGCTGCAGGTTGCCGGTGACATGGATTCGCTGAATCTACCCATGGCCCAGACCTATCGCGAAGCAATTCGCTGCGAACTGTTCCGACAGGAAGTCTTCAGTGGTGACAAGTCGCCACTGATTTTCGGTGATCCCCCGGAATGGACGGCGTTTCTGGTTGAAGCTCTGAAACATTCCGGTAAAGGGGAATACAGTCAAGCTGAAAGTCTGCGCAACCAGGCGTTCGAGCTGGCGCCAGCCACGCCGGGTAACATCGATGGGCAGGCATTCGAATGGATCGCCGATGCGGACTCACGCCTCGGTCCTATGATCGAAGCCATAGTCAACGGTCGCTACTACTGGATCCCGATGCAGCGACTGAAAAAAATAACGATGGAGGCACCAGAGGATCTGCGTGACATGGTCTGGACACCAGCCCAACTGACCTTTGAAAATGAAGGTGAAGCCGTGGCGCTGATTCCAAGCCGTTATCCAGGTACCGAGAATGCCCCGGAACCGGCACTTAAGCTTTCTCACAAAACAGAGTGGCAGACACCGGCTGAAGGTGTCTACCTTGGACTTGGCCAACGGATGATGGCCACCGACCAGGATGATTACCCCTTACTCAATGTCAGGGAGATACAATTCCAATCTGCAATGGACAGCGAAACTGAATGAGTCAATGAGGCGGAGATACCACTCAGTTGAAGGCCAGTAACCAACAACAGCTGCAACCATCCCTGCTTGACCGGTTGATCGATGATGAACCCGGCAAGACAAAAGAGTCCCAGGATAAACGGGTCATATCCATGCGCCGTCTGCGTCATTCCGTATTACGCGACCTGGCCTGGCTGATGAATACCACCAACCTGGAAACCACCGAGGATTTGGAGGCTTACCCGGAAGTCAGTCACTCGGTCCTCAACTATGGCTTGGCCGAGCTATCCGGGCATCTGGTTTCCGGCCTGGATTTAACCAGACTGGAGAGGATGGTTCGTCAGGCAGTTCAGGATTTCGAGCCACGCATTCTGCCCAATTCAGTCAAAGTACGTTCGGTCCGGGATGCCAGTAAGGAGAGCCATAATCAATTGATGTTTGAGATCGAGGGACAACTCTGGGCTGTACCCACTCCGACACATTTGTTGATCAAAACCCAGATAGACCTCGAAGAAGGTGGCGTTACCCTTGCTGACGCCTTTAGCACAGGCATGGAGTAATCAGATGGATCCGCGCCTGCTCAAATACTATAACCAGGAGTTGCAATTCATGCGTGAGATGGGCGCAGAGTTCGCCCAGGCCTACCCGAAAATTGCCAGTCGTCTCTCGCTCGATGAATTTGAGTGCGCCGATCCCTATGTTGAACGTCTGCTCGAAGGTTTCAGTTTTCTGACCGCCAGGATACAGCTGAAACTCGATGAAGAGTTTCCCCGTTTCACCCAACACATGATGGAGCGGGTTTTCCCCCACTATCTCTGCCCCACGCCGTCGATGATGGTGGTGCAGTTTCAAGTCGATATGTTGGAACCCTCACTGTGTGAGGGCTTTCTGCTACCCAGACACTCCACCATGCGTAGCCGGGTAGGCAAAGGCAGCCATACCGCCTGTATCTATCGTACAGCCCAGGATGTCACCCTTTGGCCGATCGAAATCCAGAGCGTCGACTATCTGCCATCACCGGCCGCCATAGCGTTGGCAGGTATTGGTAAACAGGACGGTGCCAGAGCGGCAATCCGTCTCAGACTCAAGACCTCCGGTGATATCCCCTTCAATCATCTTAATCTGCAGCAGTTACCCATCTTTTTTTCCGGTGGTGACAGCGGTATGCGTGCGTTTGAAGCCATTGCCGGCCATACCATGAAGATCGTCGGCCGGGCGGTGGATTCGGATGAATACAGAACCACCACTTCAACACCGGTCCGAATCATGGGTTTCGAGGAGCATGAATCCCTGCTGCCTCACAGCCTGCGTTCTTTTCAGGGTTACCGCTTTTTGTCTGAATACTTCACCCTGCCAGAACGTTTCATGTTCGTGGAACTGAATGATCTGCAGTCAGTGATAAAAGGGTGTGATCAACAGCAACTCGAGCTACTGCTACTGCTGGACGAGAGCGATCCGGAGCTGGAGAGCAGTATCAGTGACGCCAACTTTTTACTCAACTGTACACCGGCGATCAATCTGTTTCCGAAACGGGCGGACAGAATTCATCTCAACGATAAGGCGGCTGAATATCACATCCTGCCCGACCGAACTCGCCCGATGGACTATGAGGTCTATGAGATAGACAACGTGGTCGGTTTTGGCACCAACACGGAACAGCGTCAGACATTTCAGGCCTTCTACGCCAGTAATGATTTCATTGCCTCGGATCAACCTCGCGCCTACTACACCAACCGGAGGGAACCCCGACTGCTCTCATCCAAACAGCAGCGTGAAGGGGCTCGATCCGGTTATATCGGCAGTGAAATCTACATCGCAATCGTCGATGCGGATGAAGCACCTTTTAGCACTGATCTCAGACAGCTTGCGGTAAGCACTCTGTGCACAAACCGGGATCTGCCAATGCATATCCCATTGGGCCAGAGTGGCTCCCCGTTCACCCTCGAGAGCAGTACACCGGTCAATCACATTCGCTGCATCGGATCACCAACCAGACCGAAACCGACTACACCGCCGGGATCAATCAGCTGGCGCCTGATCAACCACCTTTCTCTGAACTATCTCTCCCTGGCCAGTGAGGACCGGGAACAGAGTACAGCGGCACTGAAAGACTTTCTGCAGCTCTATGCCGACACCAATAACCCTTCGATGCGCAAGCTGATCGAGGGGGTGATATCCATCGACTCCAAGCCGGTCAACCGACGCCTGCCGAGCCCTGGCCCGATCGCCTTCGGCCACGGTCTTGAGATCACCCTGACGCTTGATGATCAGGCTTTCGAGGGTAGTGGCGCTTTTCTGTTCGGCGCTGTGATGGAGCAGTTTTTCCGAAAATACACCGCAATCAATTCATTTACCGAAACCGTAGTCGTCACACAACAGAGGGGAGAGATCAAACGATGGCCAGTAAGGCTGGGTCTGAGAAAAACCCTTTGAGTCTGTTTGACAGACTGCACCAGGCGCCCTATCGCTTCGATTTCTATCAAGCCATGCGACGCCTGGAGTGCGCCTATCCGGATGAGCCCCGATTGGCACAATCCAGACATGCCAAACGGGACAAAATCCGCCTGGGTCAGGACCCAACCATGGCCTTTCAACCCTCTACCCTCAACTCATTTCGACAGGGTAAAGGGAGTCTGCCACCCCGCCTGGGGGTCTACTTTTTCGGCCTGTTCGGTCCCAACGGTCCACTGCCTCTGCACTTGACAGAATTCGTACATGACCGTCTGCACAATGAGCATGATCCAACCCAGGTCGCCTTTCTCGATCATTTTCATCACCGCCTGCTCAGCCTGTTCTATCGAGTCTGGGCAGACTGTCAACCCACCGTCAGTTTTGATCGGCCTGAGAATGACCGGTTTGGCGACCATCTGGGATCGATGATCGGTATCGGCTCATCCCATCTCAGAGAGCGGGATGCGATGCCGGATCTTGCCAAGCTCCACTATGCCGGTCGCTTCGCCAGTCATCCCCGTAATGCTGAGGGTCTGGAAGCGGTATTGCAGGATTTTTTCCAGCTTCCGGTACGTATCGATGAGTTCATCGGCGCCTGGATCGACCTGCCCGATAACAGCCGTTGTCGATTGGGTGAATCCCTGGAGATCAGCATGCTTGGAACCAATATCATCCTGGGTGACCGGGTCTGGCAGGCGCAACAGAAATTCCGCATCGTACTGGGCGCCTTGACCTTCAAGGATTACCAGCGGATGTTACCCGGCGGTGAAAGCCTGAAACGGCTGATCTCCGTGGTAAAAAACTATATTGGTGATGAACAGGATTGGGAGCTGAACCTGATCCTAGAACAGCCAGAGGTACCACAACTCTGTCTCGATGGCGAAAGTCGTCTCGGCTGGACCAGCTGGCTAGCACAACAACCCCTGGGGCGGGATGGTGATGACCTGTTCCTACACCCCCTTGAACTTAGAGGTCTTCACTCATGAGCGAAATTAATCGTGCCGCCCTGTTCGGCAAGCTGAACAGTCTGGGCTACAAGGCCATCGAGAGTGCAACCGTATTCTGCAAGATGCGCGGTAACCCCTATGTGGAGTTGGTTCACTGGATCCACCAGGTCCTGCAACTGCAGGATTCCGATCTGCACCGCATCATCAAACAGTTCAATCTGGAACCCTCCCATCTGGCGAAAGACATTACCGAAACCCTGGATACTCTGCCCAGGGGATCCACCTCGATCTCCGATCTCTCCTCCCATGTGGAAGAGGCGACGGAACGGGGCTGGGTCTACGGCACCTTGATGTTTGGAGACTCCCAGGTTCGAACCGGTTACCTGATGATCGGTATTCTGAAGACCAACAGTCTGCACAATGCGCTGTTACGCATCTCCGATCAGTTCAAAAAGCTCAATATCGAAACCCTTACCGACCGTTTTAGCGAAGTGGTCGAGGGATCACCCGAAGAGGCGATGCGCTCCAACGACGGTTTTCAGGTGGGTGGTGGCGCCGCACCTGGCGAAGCCAGTGATGCCATGGCGCCGGCTCAGATGGGGAAGCAACAGGCACTGCAGCAGTTCTCGGTGGATCTCACTGAACGGGCCAGAAATGGTGAAATCGATCCGATTGTGGGCCGGGACGATGAGATACGTCAGATTGTCGATATCCTGATGCGCCGACGGCAGAACAATCCGATACTGACCGGTGAGGCCGGTGTGGGTAAAACCGCTGTGGTCGAGGGCTTCGCGCTGCAGATCGCCAGCGGTGATGTCCCTCCTCCGTTGAAAGAGGTCAGCCTGCGAGTGCTCGATGTGGGGCTGCTGCAGGCGGGGGCCAGCATGAAAGGTGAGTTTGAGAACCGTCTGAAACAGGTGATCGAAGAGGTACAATCCTCAGAAAAGCCGATCATTCTGTTTATCGATGAGGCCCACACCCTGATCGGTGCCGGTGGCAGCGCCGGTACCGGTGATGCCGCCAATCTGTTAAAACCCGCGCTGGCCCGAGGCACCTTGAGAACGGTCGCCGCCACCACTTGGGCTGAATATAAAAAATACATCGAAAAGGATCCCGCCCTGACCCGCCGATTTCAGGTGGTGCAGGTCGATGAACCCGATGAAGATCGGGCCATCCGCATGATGCGCGGTATGGCGTCAACGCTGGAAGATCACCATCAGGTACAGATACTCGATGAAGCACTGGATGCTTCGGTACGACTCTCTCACCGCTACATCCCGGCCCGCCAACTGCCGGACAAATCGGTCAGTCTGCTCGATACCACCTGTGCCCGGGTGGCCATCAGTCAGGCCGCGGTTCCCGCCGAGGTGGATGACAGCCGACGCCGTATCGAGGCGCTGGAGACCGAGTTGCAGATCATCGGCCGGGAAAAAGCCATTGGACTCGATACCGAAGAGCGTGAACAGGAAACTCAGGAGAAACTCGACCAAGAGCGAGAACGTCTCGAACAGTTAACAGCCCGCTGGGAGGAAGAGAAGGGACTGGTTGAAGAGCTTCTCAATGTACAACAGCAGCTCAAAGGGGAACCGGTTGAGAGTGATCAAGCGGCTGACCGCGATGAGGAGCAAGCCGCTTCATCCGAAGAATCTGCCGAGGCACCAGAGACGCCAACAGCCACCAAAGAAGAGTTGCTGGAGCGCCTGAACAAGGTCAAGAGCAAACTCAATGAACTACAGGGTGAAACGCCTTTGATCCTGCCCAGTGTGGATGCCCAGGCAGTCGCCTCCGTGGTTGGAGACTGGACCGGAATTCCGGTAGGAAGAATGGTGAAGAATGAGATCGAGACCATCCTCAACCTCAGTGACACCCTGGCCAAGCGGGTAATCGGACAGGATCACGCGCTGGAGATGATCTCACGCCGGGTCCAGACCTCCAGGGCCAATCTGGACAATCCCAATAAACCAATCGGCGTCTTCATGCTGTGCGGCCCCTCCGGCGTGGGTAAGACGGAAACCGGTCTGACGCTGGCAGAGTCCCTGTATGGCGGCGAGCAGAATGTCATCACCATCAATATGAGTGAGTTCCAGGAAGCACATACCGTATCGACCCTGAAAGGTGCACCTCCAGGTTATGTGGGTTATGGCGAGGGCGGTATTCTCACCGAGGCGGTCAGACGCAAACCCTACAGTGTGGTACTGCTGGATGAGGTGGAGAAGGCCCACCCGGATGTGCACGAGATCTTCTTCCAGGTATTCGACAAAGGCTGGATGGAAGATGGCGAGGGTCGACATATCGACTTTAAGAACACTTTGATACTACTGACCTCCAACACCGGCACCGAGATGATCGATAATCTGTGTAAGGACCCGGAACTGATGCCGGAACCAGGTGCCATCGCGACCGCTTTGCGGGATCCTCTGCAGAAGGTCTTCCCAGCCGCACTGCTGGGACGGCTGGTGGTTATACCCTACTATCCGTTAAGCGATGAGGTATTGGCCAAGGTGGTACGCCTGCAACTCGGCAGAATCGAATCACGGATCCTTGAAAACCATGGCATACCACTGGAGATCGATGACGAGGTGATCAGTTTGATCATCAGCCGTTGCACTGAAGTGGAGAGTGGCGCGAGAATGGTGGATGCGATTCTCACCAATACGATGCTACCTGAAATCAGCCGACATATTCTGGTCGAAAAGATGGAGGGGCGGGCAACTGGCAATATCCGCATCGGTGTGGAGAATGATGAATTCAGCTATAACTTTTCCTAGGGCCAATTTAACAGTAGATAGAAGCAGCGAGATCGATGTACTCTGACAGCAACAGTGCAACCATCACCTTGACGGTAAGCCTCAAAGCGGGCTCTGCGCCGGCGCAACCGATGTCGACAACCTTTGACCAACAGGGTGGTTCAATCGGTCGCCGAGATGAGAACGATTGGGTGCTGCCTGATCCTGAGCGTTTTATCTCCGGGCGTCATGCACTGATCTTTTACAGCGAAAATGCCTTTCACCTTACCGATACCAGTTCCAACGGCGTTTTCATCAATCGTTCCGCCACTGCTCTGGGTAAGGACAATGTCATCAAACTGGAGGATGGCGACACCATTGGGGTCGGTGACTATGAGATCACTGTATCCCTACCCAAGCCTGAGACCTTGGCAGCGGAGGATTTCGATAACCTGGATGATCCCTTTGCGCAGATGTCAGAGCAACTGGCCGGTGAGCCAGAAACCGTGGAGACGCCGCATGTTGATGCACCTGCAGATCTGGACCAGCCTGCCGAGGAACCAGTCTATACACTGGATGAACCGGACCCTTCCGAACTGGTGGTCGAGCAGCCAAGCGACGAGCTATCCCCTGCTCCGCTATCACAAACGGATCATACTTCAGATCTGAATGCCTTTTTCAACCAACCGACACCGATCCCGGAAGATTGGGATCTGGATGAAACACCGGCTGGTGCCATACCGGCAGATGAGCCAATACCCTCACCCGAGATCCTGCCGCCACTGGACGATCAACCCGTATCCCAGGCCCCGTTTCCCGATTCCCAACCAGTTGTCAAAGAGGAACCGGCTGCTCCGGCGCTTTCCCAGGAATCGATACCACGCCCGGGCCTGAAGGCGAAACAGCCGGTGCAACAGAGCAGCCCACCACAGAGCGCACCCCAAAGCAGTCCACCACCGGCACCTCAACCAGTCACTGCCACAGCTGGCACAACAAGTGATGTTGCAGGTTTACGCCGGGCACTTGCGGAAGGGTTGGGTATCCCGGAGACCTACCTTGAGGGAATTTCCCTGGCTGATCTGTTATCTAATCTGGGCAGCGCCATGCGGGCGAACGTTGAAGGCACCATGTCAATTTTGCGTGCCAGAGCCCAGATGAAGGGTGAATTCCGCATGTCGCAAACCATGATTCAGCCGGTGGAGAACAATCCGCTCAAGTTCTCCATCAATACCGAAGAGGCATTACGACATCTGGTCAACCCCAGCCAGAAGAGTGGCTATCTTCCCCCCCTGAATGCCATTGAAGAGGCCCATGAGGATATCGAAGCCCACATGCTGGCTGTGATGGTGGGTATGCAGGCAGCCCTGCAAGTGGTGTTACAGCGCTTTAAACCGGAGATTCTGGAAAAGCGGCTTGGTCAATCCGCACTGCTGGAAAAGCTGCCCCTCTATCGTCACGCAAAAACCTGGGATCTGTTTACTGAACTCTACAGCGAAATCGCCGTGGAGGCGGAAGATGACTTCCACCAGCTGTTCGGTCGCACTTTTTCCCAGGCCTATGAAGAGCAGATCCGACGCCTGGAAGCTCTGAAACACACGGATCCCCATTTAGATAAAAGGTTTTAAGATAGAGATGATCAAAAAACTCTTGCTCGTTATCGGACTAGTGACAATTTTTATTGCATCAGGTTGTTCCAGTGTATCCAGTGTAAAGGCCTCTCTGAATGCCGAAAAGGGAGTGAACCCGGATATCAATGGAAGGCCCTCACCTATCGTTGCAAGAATCTACGAATTGAAATCGCTGAGTGTTTTCAATAATGCGGATTTCTTCAATCTTTTCGAACAGGATGTTGCCCTGTTGGGTGATGAACTGCTGATGCGCGATGAATTTCACTTTCAGCCTGGAGAGAGCAAATTGCTTGAGCGTGAATTGCAACCTGACACCAGATACCTGGGCGTCATTGGCGCCTACCGGGATATCGAAAACGCCACATGGCGCCGTACCATCGAGATCGATGTGAACGATGAAACAGCCTTTGTGATAGAGTTCGGTAAGAGCGGCATCAACATCCTGAAACACAAATAAGAGAAGCCCATGTCTTGGATGTCTAGGATCGTTTGGTCGGAGGGAATGTTCCTCAGACCTCACCACTTTCAACAGCAGGAGCGGTTCTTAGAGCACCGCATCGAAACCCGATGCGCTGATCTAACACCCTTCAGCTGGGGCTTCACCCATTTAAAAATTGATCGCCAGGCCCTGGCACTCGGTCGTCTGGCCATAGAATCCTGTCGCGGTGTACTGCCGGATGGCACCACCTTCGATATCCCGGGGCACGACAATCCCCCGCCTCCCCTGGAGATCCCGGCAGAGCATAAAGGCACCATCATCTACCTGGCACTGCCCCTCTCAAGGCCAGGCACAGCCCAAGTGAGGTTTTCCGATCAGGAAGCGGGGCTGGAGCGCTTTCTGGTGGATGAGATCGACATCAAGGATGGTATTGCCGGATCTTCCAACAGCTCCACCTTGCAGGTTGCCAAACCGACCTTGCGACTGCTGGTTGGAGACGCCGAGCTGGAGGAGTTTGCCCATCTTGCCGTGGCCAAAATTATCGAGCGTCGATCTGACGATATGCTGGTTTTGGATGAGGATTTCATTCCACCCTGTCTCGACTGCCAGGTATCCCCCAGACTTGCCGGTTATCTCAAAGAGATCGAAGGCCTGCTTCATCACCGTGCCGATGCCATTGCCTCCAGACTGGTGGATGGCGGTAAAGGGATTGCGGAAGTAGCAGACTTTCTGATGCTGCAGGTGGTCAACCGTTATGAACCACTCTACACCCACTTTTGCAATCGGGTGCCGCTGCATCCAGTGAGCTTCTATGAAGCCGCTCTGGAGCTGGCCGGTGAATTGGCAACCTTCACCAGCAGCAATAAACGACCACCGACCTTTCCGCTCTACCAGCACCAGTCTCTGCATGAGACCTTTCTACCGGTGATCCGCGAGCTGCGACGATCCCTGAGCATGGTGCTGGAGCAGAAAGCAGTATCCATACCCCTGGAAGAGCGCAAGTATGGCATCCGTGTTGCAACCGTATCGGACCGCTCCCTGTTGAGCGATGCGGTATTCGTGCTGGCGGTCAATGCCAGTATGACGGCGGATCTGCTACAACGACGCTTTCCCTCACAAACCAAGATTGGCCCGGTGGAAAAAATCCGCGATCTGGTCAATCTGCAACTGCCCGGTATTGGGCTGCGCATTCTCTCCGTAGCCCCAAGACAAATTCCCTACAATGCAGGTTTCAGTTATTTCGAGCTCGACAAGAATAACGACTATTGGAACCTGCTTGAAACCTCAGGCGGATGTGCCTTACATATAGGAGGTGAATTTCCGGGTCTGGAACTTGAACTTTGGGCGATAAAAGGTAATTGACCATGGATCACGATGACCCATTTGGCATGAAGCCCAACGAATCCGGCGATCGCACAGTCATCCGGCCAAGGCCGGGTGGTAAAGGCCCTGCCACTCCCCCACCCCAAACGGCACCAACAGGTCAGCCGCCCCCGCAACGCCCTCTCGGCCCAGCCCCGAGTCTGCCGATGCGCCATGGGGCGAACAAGCTTGAGGTCGCTGCCTCCTCGCTGTTATCGATGATGGGCCGACTGCGTGACACCCCTTCTCACTCGGATCCGGTGTCACTGAAAAATTCCATCATCGATAAGATCCGGACGTTCGAAAATAGAGCCCAGGAACAGGGTGTGGAACAGGAGACCACCTTCTGGGCTCGCTATGTACTCTGCACGGTTACCGACGAGTTGGTCCTCACCACTCCATGGGGCAATCAGAGCATCTGGCGTGATCAAAGCCTGTTGGTGACCCTGCACAAGGAGGCCTGGGGTGGGGAAAAATTCTTTCAACTGCTGCAAAAACTTCTGCAGAATCCCGCCAAGAATCTTGAGCTGCTGGAGTTGATGTATGTCTGTCTCTCATTCGGATTTGAAGGTCGTTATCGTCCTCTTCCGGATGGCTATGCACAACTGCAGACCCTGAAAGACAATCTATACCGCACTCTTCGTAACCACCGGGATGAGTATGAACGGGATCTCTCCGGACACTGGCGGGGTGAACCACTGAAACAGAATGCCTTGGTTCAGTATGTTCCGCTTTGGGTGGTGATGGCGATATCCGGTGTGGTGCTGATGCTGATGTTCTCCGGATTCAGTCTTAGCCTGAATGTCAAATCCGATCCGGTACATGCCGAACTGCACAACATTGCCCGCAATGTGCAAACGGTGGTTGAGCGTACCCCGCCACCACCGCCCAAACCGGAACTCTCACTCAAAGTCCTGCTCGCCAATGAGATCACTCAGGGTTTAGTCAGCGTTGCAGAGAATCATCTGGAGGGTACGGTCAGAATTGCCGGGGATGGTCTGTTCGCTTCCGGCAAAGTGGCAGTCAACAGTCAATTCCTGCCACTACTGAATCGTATTGCCGAGGCAATGGATAGACTCGAGGGACAGATTGTAGTGGTCGGTCATACTGACAACATTCCCATACGCAGTCTTCGCTACCCCTCCAACTGGCACCTCTCAAGGGCGCGTGCTGAATCCGTGGCCAAACTACTGGCTCTGGATTTAAGCCAACCCGCAAGAATTCAGAGTGAAGGGCGTGGCTCGGCAGAGCCCCTGGCATCCAATGACACAAAAGAGGGACGTGCACGTAACAGACGTGTGGAGATCACTCTTGTAAAACAATAGGACTTGCGTACACCATGCAGGCAATATTGAGAATCATAAAAAACCGCTGGTTTGTCGCCATCCTGGGACTGATCGCGATCTCGGTGATCATCTGGTTGATCGGCCCCCTGTTTGCCTTTGCCGGCAGCGAACCTCTTGCCTCGCCCATGGCCAGACTGATTGCCATCGGTGTGATCATTCTGCTCTGGGCGGCCAATCAGGCCAGACGGCTGTTTGCAGCACGCAAGAAAAACCAGCAGATGCTGGAGTCCGTTGTCGGTCAGAAAGAGCAGACCTCCGTATCGACCCAGGAGTCGGCGGAAGAGGTGCAGATTCTCGGGCAACGTCTGGACGATGCGATCCGCATTCTCAAAGAGTCGAAACTGGGGGGTAAACAGGATAGCCAATATCTCTATCAGCTCCCCTGGTATATGTTCATCGGGCCACCTGGAAGTGGTAAAACCACCGCCCTGCTCAACTCGGGGCTGCACTTTCCACTGGCGGACAAGCTGGGTAACGATGCGGTACAGGGTATCGGTGGAACCCGCAATTGTGACTGGTGGTTCACCGATGATGCGGTACTGTTGGATACCGCAGGTCGATACACCACCCAGGACAGTTACGAAGAGGTGGACCGGGCTGCCTGGATGGGCTTTCTCGATCTGCTGAAAAAACATCGCAAACGCAGACCGATCAATGGCGCCCTGATCGCCATCAGCGTGGAGGACATTCTGCAGCTGACCGACATTGAGAGAATCAATCACGCGAAGGCGATTCGTCTGCGGGTCAAAGAGCTGATCGACCACTTCGGTATCCGCTTCCCAATCTATGTATTGTTCACCAAGTGCGACCTGCTGGCGGGTTTCAATGAATTTTTCGAAAATCTGAGCCGGGATGAGCGTAACCAGGTCTGGGGAATGACCTTTCCGCTCAATGAAAAAGGCAGCCAGGATGATGTGATCAACCACTTCAAGGGTGAATTCAAAGCCCTGGAGCAGCGTATCGATGCCCGCCTGATGGACCGGCTTGAACAGGAGCGGGACGTCAAACGTCGGGTCTTGATCTACTCCTTTCCGCAACAGTTCAGCGCACTGCGTGAAGCCGCGGAGACCTTTCTCCAGGAAGCGTTCAGCGAGAACCGTTTTCAGGAAACCCCAATGGTCAGGGGTATCTACTTCACCAGCGGCACTCAGGAAGGCACGCCGATCGACCGTCTGCTTGGTTCGATGGCCCAGGAGTTTGGCCTCAACCGTCAGATTGCCCCAGCCTTTTCCGGTACTGGCCGCAGCTTTTTCATCAACCGACTGTTCAAGGATCTGATCTTTGCCGAATCCCATCTGGCCGGTATCAATACCCGGGTTGAGAAACAGCGGGCCTGGCTACAACGTATTGCCTATGTGGGCGCCATCTCCCTGGCTCTACTGGCTGGCATTGCCTGGTTCACCAGCTACAGCCGCAATCAAAGCTATATCGATCAGGTTGCCATTCAGGCCAATGCCGCAGACGAAAAAGTCAACGGGGTGGCCGCTGATGATCTGACATTGACCAATGTGGTACCCGCCCTGGAGCTGGTGCGACGGATCCCTGGCGGCTATGAGGATCAGGAGAAAGAGATCCCCTGGTTGATGGGACTCGGACTCTACCAGGGCGATAAACTGGGCAGCGAGGCGATCACTGCCTACCACAACAGCCTTAAAAACCTGTTCCTGCCACGCATTATTCTCAGCCTTGAAGGTCAGCTGAAACAGCAGGGTAACAACCCTGACTATCTGTATGAGGCGCTCAAGGTCTATCTGATGTTCGATGATAAGGAGCATTACGATGCGGAGACTGTGAAGGCCTGGATGCAGTTGCAGTGGCAGCTCAGCCTGCCTGGTGGGGAAAACGCTCAAGCCCGTCAGGCCCTAGCGGGCCATCTGGATGCCCTGCTCAGCCAGATGCCGATGCCGCCAACCATCCCATTGGATGAGGCGCTGATCGGCCGAGTACGCAATGACCTGTTAAGAGTACCGCTTGCAGATCGGGTTTATGATCGGATGAAACGAACCACCGCAGGTGGCTCGATAGCCGCATTGCGACTAACCCAGGAGATCGGCCCCGATGCGGAACTGGTGTTCAGTCGTCGCTCCGGTGAACCATTGGATAAGGAGATTCCCAGCCTGTTTACCTATGGGGGGTATCATAAACTGTTCCTCAAGGACCATCTGTCAATCGCCAATAAATTGCTCGAGGAGAAGTGGATTCTCGGCCCTGATTTGGAAAAGATCATCGGCAAGACCGACCTGGCCAGGCTCAGCAGCCGGGTCAAAGATCTCTACTACGCCGAGTACATCCGTATTTGGGAACAGCTACTGGCAGACATTCGGGTAAAACCTTTCAATAATATGCGCCAGGCTGTCGAGGTGTTGAATGTTCTTTCCGGACCTACCTCGCCGCTACGCCGCTATCTGAAACTGGTGCATGAGCAGACCACCCTCTCCCGCCTGCCGGGAGGCGCTCAGAAGGCGGCTGAGCTGGCGGCAGAACACGGATCAGGCATTACCCGCCAGTTGGCTTCAATCCTTCAGGTATCACCGGATGAGAGCCAGCAGGAGCCCGAAAAGCAGCTGCTGAGTACACCGGTGGATCAACATTTTGCTGATCTGAACCGGATGATCAATGCCCAGGAGGGTGAGCAGGCTCCGCTGGAGAGAACCCTGGAGATGCTCAACGAACTGTATGCCCACATGAACTCCATTGCCTCAGCCGGCAATCAGTCGAGTCAAGCATTCAACGCCGCGCGAGATCCGGCATCCGGTGGTGTGATCAGCCGCTTGAAACTGGAGGCGCAGCGTCAACCCGGCCCACTGGCCAACATGATCAATACCCTGGCGGACGGCAGTTCCAATCTGACCGTCTCGGGGGTCAGAAGCCATCTCAACTCTGTCTGGAACACCCAGCTTCTGCCTTTCTGTCAGCGCAGCCTGGCGGGACGCTATCCACTGGAGCGCAACAGCGTTCGTGAAGTGACGATCAGTGATTTTGGACGCTTCTTCGGTCCAGGCGGGATGATGGAGAACTTTTTCAATACCTACTTGATCGATTTTGTCGATACCTCACGCAGAGTCTGGCGTTGGAATGCGGCCGGCAATAAAACCCTGGGCATACCGACCAGTACCCTGCGGCAGTTTCAGCGGGCAGCGGTGATCCGGGATGCCTTCTTCAGCGGCAGTAGTCCGGAGCCGAAGATCAACTTCGAAATCAAACCGCTGAGCATGGACACCACGATCACTCAGATCACTCTGCTGATTAATCAGCAGCGGGTCAGATACAACCATGGCCCGGCCCGCTGGAACCGACTCACCTGGCCGGATGATTCCGGCATCAGCGATGCCAAGATCCTGCTTGCGCCGCCCGCAGGTAATAAACCCTCCGGTCTGACTGAGGATGGACCCTGGGGCTGGTTCCGCATGATCGATCAGGCTGCATCTGAGGCCACCAACACCCCTGAAACCATCAATGTGACCTTTGATGTGGGTGGCCGTAAATCCCATTTTGCACTACGCGCAAGTGGTGCACTCAATCCATTCCAGCTAAAAGAATTGGCAGACTTCCGGTGTCCGAACAGACTTTGAACTCATTGCAAAACGAGGACTTTCCAGGCCTCTACGGTAAGATTCCTTCACTGGGGGATTTTGTCACCCGCCGGCTTCCACGCGGCTTCATTGCCCCTTGGGAGACCTGGATGCAGGAGGCGATCGCCAACAGCCGGGAACAGCTTGGAGACTTCTGGCTCGATAACTATTTGACCAGCCCCATGTGGCGTTTCGCACTCTCGCCAGGAATCTGCGGCGAACAGGGGTGGGCGGGAATCATGATGCCCAGCGTCGACCGGGTTGGTCGCTACTACCCGTTTACCCTGGCAGCAAAACTCGATCCGAAGTTTAATCTTTTTCTGTTCATGGAGGAGTCGGAGAGTTGGTTTGCCCGATTGGAAGAGCTTGCCCTATCTTGTCTGGAGGATGGTTTCCAGATGGAGGCGTTGGAACAACAGCTGAGGCAGCTCGGCGCACCAACGGCGGAGCGGGAAGAACTGACTCAGGTGGATGCACCTGCTACCCCGCTGAACAATGCCTGGCATGCTCAGTTGCAGGAACAGGCCGCATTGCGTGGTCTCTACCCCCTGTTTATGCCCCATCTGATGAAAAAACTGTTATTTGCCTACAGCATTTGGTGGACACAGGGTTCAGAGCGGATCTCCCCCTCCCTGTTGATCTGTCAGGGTCTACCACAGATAAGAGGAGCCAGTGCATTGATTGATGGCGCCTGGACAGAGCATGGCTGGGAAGAGATAGAAACCGGTGCCTACAGCATGGGATTCGCCACTTCAGAAACACCAGAATCCTTATGACCCAGAATCGATTCTACTGGGTCTCTGCCCACTTGACTGATAAGGGTAAAGTGCGCAGCATCAATGAAGATGCCTGCCTCGATCGGGCTGACTTGGGAATCTGGGTGGTTGCCGATGGAATGGGTGGGCATGCTGCCGGGGACCTTGCATCAGGCATGATTGTGAGTGAGTTAAAATCGGTCGACCCAGGTAACTCAATCGGTGAACTTGCCGGAAACGTCGAACAAAGCCTGCATCAGGTCAATCAGCACCTGCTGTTGGAATCCCATCAGCGGGGTGGCGAGATCATCGGCTCAACGGTGGTTACCCTACTGGCCTATGATGGTTATTGCATCTATCAATGGGCTGGAGACAGCCGTATCTATCTCTATCGTCGCGGAAACCTGAAGCAACTCAGCCGCGATCACAGTCAGATCGAAGAGATGGTCGAACAGGGCCTGGTCACTTCCGATCAGGCTGAACAGTCGTCCATCGCCAACTACATCACCCGGGCAGTCGGTGCTGCCGAGGTCCTGGAGCTGGATGCTGAAATGGTGGAACCCTGTGACGGTGACCTGTTTCTACTCTGCAGTGACGGACTGAACAAAGAGATCAAGGATGCAGAAATCGCCGAAATTCTAGGACGTTACAGCTTTCAGGATGCAATACAGCAACTCATTAGCCTGGCCATGGACAGAGGTGCCAGAGATAATGTCACCCTGGTCATGGTGCAAGCGAAAGCGGTGCAAAACCAGCAGCCCGATGAAATCTAATCTGCTATATTGATCGACATGACAATCCAGCTAATTGCTACAAGCCGCCAAAAGGAATCTAAGAAGTGAATGAGGTAACCAGCTTTCGGGATTTCTGCAAATTCCTATTCATTGTCATTTCAGTGCTGGCTCTCAGTGCCTGTCAGTTGACCGGCCCTAAAAAAGAGGCGCAACCGGTTGCCATGGAGCCGGAACCAATCGAAGAGGCTATCCCTCCACCTACCGATTCACTGACGCCCAATCAGCGGGTACGAAAAGCGCTGCAACATCTGCAGCAGGGTGACTATGAGAATGCCCGTAACCAGCTGAACTGGGCCTTGATGGATGATCCAGATCATAGCCGGGCCAACCATCTGCTGGAGCAGATGGATGCAGATCCTATCGAGTATCTCGGACTTAAAAACTTCTTTTACGATGTGCAGCCGGGTGATTCGCTCTCCCTGATTGCTAAGAATTTTCTTAACGATGCCTACAAATTTGTCATTCTCGCCAGATACAACAAGCTGGATAACCCCAGTAAACTGGCTCCGGGTCAGCGTATTCGCGTGCCGGGGGATATGCCGGAAAAGGTCAAAATCAAGGCAAAACCCAAAGCCAAGCAGAAGCCTGAAGTGGCGTTGACTGAAGAACCCGTACAGAGCGAAACCGAACCTGACACTTCTAGCGATCTGAATACAGTCTCTTCCCAGGTAGATGAGCCACCGCCGTCAACAACTCCTGAACCGGTTACAGTGGTCGATCCAGCTTCGGAAACTGCGCTGGTAGTGGAGCCAAAGGCTGATCTCGAACAGCCGGAAGAGACAGCAACCACACTTGTTGATAGCACCCCAAACAGTGATGACGCACTGACTTCTGCCCGGCAGCTGCGTGCCGATAAAGACCTGCCGGCAGCCATCTATCTGCTGGAAAGTGAGAACAGCCGTAACCCCGAAGCTACAGAGGTACGTACCCAGCTGGCAAGTTACTACACGGAGCACGCAAACCAATTGATCAGACAGGATGACCTGGAAAGTGCCCGACTGACATTGGAAAAGCTGATCATCCTCGATGCCTCTGATAACAGCGCAATCAATCAACTCATCTATGTGGAAGACAAGCTCGAAGCCCGCAAGCTGTTACAAAAAGGAGAGAATGAAGAGCGTGACGGACAATATCAAACCGCGTATCGCACTTATGGCCAGGTATTGACCTATGATCCTGACAATCAATCCGCACAAGAGTCTCAAATAAGGGTGAGAAATCAACTGACTGGCAGTTACCATCGTCAGGCCATGCAACTGTTTCGACGACAAGAGCTTGATGAAGCCATCGGGTTCTGGAATAAGATCCTGGAACTGGATCCAAACCATTCACTTGCCCCGGGTTACAAAGCACGAGCCCTGGAGATGAAACAGCAGATTCAAAGGATAGACTCGAAGCCCAATTGATAGGCTGTGGTGGTGATCACTGCTTGGAGTTATTGAATCAGCCAGTGACTGAGCATGTCCTGCTGCCAATGCTGACAAACCAAACTAACAACAACCTATTTCTAGAGTAAAACTCCGTCTCAGTTTGGCTGCTGGTTGCACACGACTTTACAACAGTTTTTTAATCATATCCCCCTGGTTAACAATAGCTATACCGGTATGTGTGAATGCGATATCTTAAGCAAGAATTTAATTCCTACGTTTGTTGATTCTGCTTGAAACAATCAGGTTTTGATCACAATTCGTCATGGCTATGAGCTATGCTTTAGTTCTATTGACTTTGCTCAATTGACTTCTATAAAAGAGCATGAATAATAGCGCTGAAACTATTGTAATCTATTGGATTAAATCCAGGATTAAACTATATTTTTGGGAATTGTTTGCGGGATAATCTCGAACGGAATCAGGCTGAAAGCAGAGTTTTGCTTATCGTTATGTAATCTTTAATGGAACCATTTGTTCGCAGCAATAGATTTGATATTGATATCTAGCAAAATGGACTTAATGTGCTTGAAGCACTTTCGACAACAAATATAATAATTGCCGCGATCATTATCTGTTCTGCCTATCTGGTAAGAGGTATTGCAGGTTTTGGCTCAGGTCTTATTGCTATACCCTTACTTGCATTGATGCTCCCCTTGTCATTTGCAGTACCTCTGATTGTATTACTGGACTACCTTGCATCTGCAAGCCACGGTGTAAAGCACCGTGAAGCAATTTGCTGGCGGGATATTTTGCCACTCCTCCCCTTTTCGATCATCGGGGTTTTGATGGCTCTCTATCTGTTCAACTCAGTCGATGCTCAGGTACTTCGTTATGGCTTGGGAATCTTTCTGCTGTTGTTCGCTGTCTATTCACTCTTCAGCATAACACCAAACGCCGCACCCTCTCTGCTATGGGCTGCCCCAGGTGGAACTCTGGGAGGTTTCATTGGCACGCTTTTCGGTACCGGCGGTCCGTTTTATGTCCTCTATCTGAAGCTCAGAGGGCTTAACAAAACAGAATTTCGTGCGACATTTGCGACCATATTTCTGATCGATGGCATTGGACGCTTGATAGGTTACATGGCAACCGGTTTCTTTGACCTTGCGTTACTCAAAGTCGTTGCGGTTGCGATTCCTCTGATGGCCATTGGTATGTACATTGGTGGGCAGATACACAGCAATCTTTCGCAGCAGACCTTTCAAAGGGGAATCAGCCTACTGCTCATTGTCAGCGGTATTTCTCTATTAGTGAAATAGTCTCTCAATCACTCGAAAAGGTTTACCAAAGAGCCAATTCCATCGATTCGTATTTCAACCGTGGATCCCTGAGACATAGGCCCAGCGCCCAATGAGGTACCACAGGCAATCACATCTCCAGGATTGAGTGTCATATCCCTTGAGAGCCGGCTGACAATCTCTCTTGGGGAGAAAAACATGTCTTCAACCGGATAGTTCTGATGCTCTACACCATCAAGCAGTGTCCTGACAGTCAACGAGTCAACATCGAGTCCAGTAGCAACAACCGGCCCGACAGCGCCGAAGGTGTCAAAACTTTTGGCTCGGGTCCACTGAACAAATGATGGATCCTCTTTCATCAGTCCTCTGGCAGTAACATCATTGACGCAGGTGTATCCAAAAATGTACTTGTCTGCCTCATCCTCGTTGATGTTGCAGCAACGCTCCCCGATCACTATGCCTAGCTCACCTTCGAATGCCACCGGGCCATCATAGGTTTCCGGTTGCCGTATCGTCTGTCCGCTCGCCAGAAAGGAGCCATTGGCCTTCATGAAATAGAGCGGATGGTTAGGCTGAGACCAGCCCTCTTTTGCCGCCCTTGAACGGAAATTATTCCACAAACCGATCATTTTCGACGGCTGAGAGGGAATTAACAGATTAATATCCGCAACCGGTAGAAATTCACCCGTCGCTTTCGACTCCTGAAACATATCCCCTTGATAAACGGCAATATGATCATTCCGTAAGGTGCCAAATCCCTGTTTACCCAAATACTCAAATCTGACCCATAACTCCATAATCCATCTCCCTAATCAAATAGATCCAACCCAGTATCGTCACCTTTAACACTTACAGCTTTAAGTTACAGGTATAACAAGCTGATTTAACAGAAACAGACCTTTATGTGAAATCCATGATCCTGATCCATTAAATGCGCCTGTCCGCGATCACTGATGTTGTTACTGAGTAATCGAAATCCTGAAAAAAGATTTGCGTTCCCAGGTTATCAATCTTACACGGAATTTTATTCGCATCTTGCTGTTTTTTAAAGCCCTTTGGCTTAAGAAGCTCTGAAATGAGTCGCTAACTCAGGCAGATGGATATGTCACTGGTTACGTTGTTACAGGAGTGTAAGCTTATTCGTAACTGAAGTTTGTTTGACCTTTGGCTACCAAATATGATGGGACAACTCTACAAAATAGCACTCACTAGTTTTGCCATAGGCACTTTGTTTCTGCCTTTGCTGCTATTTGTTCATAGCCTCGAAACCCGTTACCCCGCTACCACACAACTCACCAGCTTAGCGTGGTACGAATTGTTCATCCTACTCGCACTACTGGTAATTCCATTCGGCACCTTGAAACTCCTTCGCATACCCTGGAACAACAAAGAGTTGCAGTGAGCAGAGTTTCTGCAGAGTGTTAACAGCCCCTAGTCTAGCGGTTTTCAAAAGTATCGATCCTCAATTGAGTACGTTTATCATGCGGATCAAACTTTAACGCTATCTTCCAAATCTCTATCGCATTGACCGGTTCGGAACGGACACGTCTCAACCCTTTCAAATAGAGCTCTTTACCGAACTCTTTTCGGGCGTCCGACAGCTTCTTCAGAAGCTTTTTATCGCTACTGAGCGACTCTTCTGCATCTGTCAGATGGCTCAGCGACCTGTCGTAATCTGATGCTCCAAATGCTGCACGCGCCTGAACAATCCGGACATTCAACAGCATCTTCTTGAGCTCCATGTCATTTGGATATTTTGTTATATGTTTTTCAAGCTCGCCAATATAACCTGCCACATCCTTAGCCCGGTTTTCTGCCTCTAAAATGGCTTGGCGGGAATAGATATACCCCTCATCTTCAGTCTGCCGGTTCTTTTTACGAGTACTGTTTTTTCGGTAACGCTGGGAGAGCGCCACTTTCTGCTGCATTTTCCGATGAAGTTGTTTCTTATTGAGTTCGCGCAGTCTGTTAAAGGCAGCTTTATATTTTGGATCGAGGGTCAGTATTTTCAAATACAGCACCTCTGCACTTTGTGTTTTACCTTGCCGATACTTCTTTTCGGCGATCGCCATTAACTTAGCTGTTTTTTCTGCTATCAGGTTTTCCAGCCTCTTGACCTGATTGGCTGGCTTGCGACTGCCCGGTGACAATGTACGGGCAATACGATATTCCTTCAGCGCCCTGTAGAGATCCCCTTTCTTTTCATGTTTAGCTGCCGATAGCATAAAACTCTTTGGATTCGGGTAACTTCCTGTACTACCAGTCTTTGCCACTTGTCTGTTCGCACATCCCAGACTGGATAAAATAAACAGAGTGACAAGTAATAACAAAAAAGTACGAAGGAAACTGATCACAACATCACCGGGCCTGGAAGGTTTTCAGCTTTGCGGCAAAATCATCTATGCTCCGGTCTCCAAAAATCATGCTTCTGTTCAGAAGATAGGGATAGGTAAATGCGGCATTGGCAGCGGACTGAACTGTCAAACCGAGCAATAGACCGTTTGCCTGTAACTCATCAATCACTTGAGCATTGGTATCACCAAATGGATAGGCATAGTATTTTGGCGCTTTTCCCAGTGTACTTTCCAATTTACGGCTGGGTAACCGAACTTCATCCCTGACTCTCTTATGATACTCAGACTTACTTTCCCCAACGCCATTCAGAGCGAGATTCGAGTGAGTCTTGGAGTGAGGTTGTAAACTGATCAAGCCACTGGCATGCATGGTTTTCAGCTCACTGGTTTTCAATCCACCGTTATTCATATAATCGCTATAAACGAATACCGTTGCAGGAAAATTAAACTTTTTAAGAAGTGGATAGGCGATTGTATAGATGGATCGATGACCATCATCTATGGTTAACACCACCGATCGCTTCGGCAAGGCACGCTCACCTTTCAAAAAACCATACAGCTCATCAAGGTGAATCACTCTGTAGTCATGCTGCTTGAGGTAGGCTAGCTGCTGTTCGAACTGTTCCGCACTGACTTCCAGCCGCCCCCCCTTGTTGCCGAAGCGGTGATAACACAATATGGGAACAGTCTGATAACCTTCATATTCGAAGCCTATCGGGTTGTTATTCTGCAGCGGAATAATGATCTCATTTCCGGATGCAATGGATCGAGACTCGTTGGCATCTTCTATCACCCAACCGAGATTCTCATCACCCAGATAGCGCCGCGCAAGCTCACTGGCATCCTCATTCCCCCCCCTGAGCACAATAAACTCGCTATCCCGCGCTAAAATTTCAGATGTGACAGGACGCGACGAGCACCCCACACCCAACATAACGAAGAGCGAGAGAAATAATCCGGCAATGAGCAACTTTGATCTTTTATCGTTGCTTATTGCTGTGGCTGATAGCAGCCTGCCCGATTGATTCCTAGACAATGCACCTTTAACTGTGGCCGTAAGCCGACGAGAGAGTCTCATAACAGCCTAATTTCGTTTTATGATTCTAGTCGCATCATCCATATTATCGTCTAGCTCCTGACTATCATCCACGCCGATTACAGCATCCAAAGGCGGCTTTACTGGCGCAATCCGTGTCTCATCATCATCCTCATCTGGCTCAGCCCCAGGCTCAGGCTCAATTTGTGGTTGGGTCTGAGCAGCTGTTTGTGTATTGAGATCGGATTGGGTCTGATCATCAGACTCAGCATCGGCCTGCTGCTTGTTCTGCAGCTCCTCTGCCATTCTGTTGTAATCTTTGAACATCAAGCCCAATTCATCATTACGTTCCTGGCGTATCCGATAAGCGTAGTTACCCTGACTGATATGCCGCATCGCCTTTCTCAGGATTTTCATCGGCAGCGTGATACCGGTTGCCAAGAGATAGGCCACCACAACCACAGTGAGAACAACTGCCAGCAAAAGACCGAGCATGGTGTAAAAAGTCAGATCTGCTGCAGCGATCAGTGAGGTTTGAGACAGACCTAACTGCACACCGCCAATTGTTTTATTCTGAAAGATCAACGGTGCTTGAAAATCAAAGACTTCCTCACCCTGCCACTCGGTTTCGGAGATGACTATCCCCCCCTCCTCTTTCAACACCTCGCCAGAGAGCGATTGTTGCAGAATTTCACCTACCTCATCCGGTGATGTACTTGCCCGCAACACCCGTCTGTGATCAAAGATCTTAAGGTAGCTGATCTGTTGACGATCGTTGATCTCCTGTACGAACGTCTCAACGGCCACCCAATCCTGTATCAATACGGCTTCCGCGCTTTCAATGGCGATAAAATCAGCCAAAGAGCCACCTGAGTCCAAGGTCAGTTCCGTCATCGTCTCAACTTGCTTTTGATAGACCAGATAGGAACCTAAAACCATTGCCAACGAGACGACCATTGCCATTACTGCCGTCCACTTGATGCGTAACGGCAGGATCTTTGATTCATTGATATGCTGCTGCTTCTCATCAATCTCATGGATCACGCGACGCAGCGCATCGGCAAGCTCTTTGCCTGTTTGAAAACGATTACCAGGATTCTTGTTCAGCAATCTCTCGACAATCGCTTTCAGGCTTTGGGGGATGTCCGTCTTCTTGATATCGATCGGTGCAGGCTCTTCCTGCACGATCTTCATCAGCAGGGAGGTCAGGGTTTCTGAAACAAACGGTTTCTCACCGGTGAGCAATTGATAGAGAATCACACCGAGTGAAAACAGGTCGGATCGACCATCCACTTGCTGTCCTTCAACCTGTTCCGGTGACATATATTGAGGTGTGCCAAGAACAGAACCGATCCTGGTTTTATGCTCCTTATTCGGGGCATCCATTCTGGCGATACCGAAATCTGTTATACGCAGTGTGTGGCCATAACCGGGGGAGATGATGTTGCCTGGTTTGACATCCCGGTGAACAATTCCCCGGGCATGGGAATAGTCGAGTGCTTCGGCCAATTGAATCCCATAGATAACCACATCTCGGGTTGTAATATCCTGCTCATTGTCCATGATCTCCTCGAGGGTTTGTCCCTCAAGAAACTCCATGGCGATATATGGCCCTTGCTCCACTTCGCCGACATCGAAAATGGTGACAATATTGGGATGGGTCAGTTTTCCTGCAGCTTTGGCCTCCTGCAGAAAGCGATATCGATATTCCGGGTCAACAGCACACTCACCACGGAGCAGCTTGATGGCCAGGGGCCGATTGATTTCAGGATCGAAAGCTTTGTAGACAATCGACATTGCGCCTTCGCCTACCTCTTCCACCAACTGGAATCTTCCGATCGATTCCGGCATAGGATATTGGTTATCCAAATCACCTCTCCTACAACTGCGCTAACAAACACAGGAAGGCCTTCTTCCGAGCCCTATGAGGCAGACATCACTCATGGCTAAGCGGAGCCGTAAAAAACCGGGTTCAAACTTCAGTGGCTACGCCAATAGACCCAATATCTTACTTCACATCCTGCAGCCACCTGATGGTGGCGGTTCTTGCCTTAGTTCACTATACAATATCGTCCATTTTCCTGAAAGAGTGTAGCAAATCAACAAAAACTTATTGACGTAACTCATTTATTTGATTAGCTTTCTTACCTAGGGGCTGTTAATACGAATCGAACACGTCCTGTTGTGCCTTGCTGGACACAAAAACAGACCGACCCTGCAGGGTATATTGGATTCGTATTAACAGGCCCTAGGGCGACACATATTGAAAAGGCCTTGTCGTTTGGATAAACAGCCTGATAATCCTGGTTCTCAGGCAAATAATAAGCGGGCATCTCATGACAGAATCTTTCGACATTCCAAGACTGATAGAACTCCGCAAGCTTACCCGCTCAGTATCTGAACGGATCGAGACACAACTCAAGTCCTATTTGTCTACCCTGGCACCACTTTTTTCACCTCAACCGATCCTTGGTGAGTACATCCGAGGGGGCTCCAAATCCTCCGTCAAGGGTGCAGAGAAGAATTTTCAAGAGCTGAAAAAGCACTACCTCTCCATTGCCAGGCAAAAGCCGTTCTCGCTGGACAGTGATATCTCACCACCGCTGGATATTTTTGCAGCCACCCCCGCACTGACACCGGTTACATACCCCTACAAAGCCGAAAATGAGGGAAAATCCGCGGAACTGACGGTCACCTCACCCCTGCAGTGGATACTCTCCTATCCTGGCATGGCACCGAATCAGATAACTGATCTGTTGAAAGGCAACAGAAGCCAGATTCAGGATGAGTTGGCGCATACCTTACTGCAGTGCATGACACTGAACCTTGTGCTGGAAAAACAGACCGGCATGAGGAATCTGCTGAAGGATCTGCGCTTTAATCTGGAGACGATTCATGTGGATAGCCTGGGTGACCTGCCTGTGATGCTGATCTCCTGTCCGGTTTCCACTGAACTGCCCTCAGATGATGTAATTATTCAAAATACGGAAATCTCCGGTATTCCATCATTTGAAGAGATCATCAAAATCAATGACATCAGGGTCATGTCAGATCCGCTTCGGGAAATACTGCTCGGGATTACCCAGGAGGTGACACCTGAGATCTATCAGGAACTCGTCTCTTAATCGACGGGGTAATCATCCTTATCGGTTAAGTACCCGTCTTCAGGGCTCTGCCGTCGGACCTACTATTACGAAACCCATTCCATTCAGCCTGAAGAGCTGACACATCCGCTGATTAACTGAGCACCGATCAACTTTCACCACTGACGCCCCATAGCAAAGACCAGGGTACGAACGGATGATCAATCCCTGACCTGGCTCTCGATCCAATTCAGGCTATTTAATAATTACTATAAATAAAATAAGGTTTATCTTACTGAGTGTTCTTCCTAAAATCTGCGCTATTCTTAGAATTCAACTCAAATAACAGGATTAAGAAATGGCAACGATCACTCTAGAAGGCAACCCAATCAACACCAATGGCGAGCTCCCGGCAGTCGGCTCTGATGCACCGGACTTCTCTTTGACGGCTGGTGATCTGTCCGATGTCTCTTTACAGAATTATGCCGGCAAAAAGAAATTACTGAATATCGTTCCCAGTCTTGATACCGGTGTCTGTGCAACCTCAACCATCACCTTCAACAAAGCCATGGCCGACAAGTCCAATTCGGTAGCCCTGGTCGTCTCTGCTGACCTCCCCTTCGCTCAAGGTCGATTCTGCAGTGCTGAGGGGGTGGAGAATGTCGTTTCACTCTCCATGATGCATAACCGTAACTTCGCCAAGGATTATGGTGTTTTGATCAGCGATGGTCCACTCGCTGGCATCTGCGCACGCGCTGTGGTTGTGGTGGATGAGAACAACAAAGTAGTCTACACCCAGTTGGTACCTGAAATCGTTCAGGAACCCGACTATGATGCGGCGTTGGCTCATCTCGACTGATTGGTCACTGATCGAATCAGCACACGGTGAGTTGTGTGCAAATAAAAAAACGGGCTGTTAGCCCGTTTTTTTATGCTTTCAGAAATTATCTGTAGTTGTAGTAGCCTTGATATGGCCCAGGACCTGGACCAGGACCGTAGGGTCCGTAACCTGGATTAGGATTGCGGTACATACGTGGTGGTGGTGGCATCATGGCTTCGTGCAGCTCTCTCTCAGCCTGCATTCTGTTCTGCATGGCTTCCATTTCTGCTTGTGCCGCATCTCTCAACTCATCGAACTCTTTGAGGATTTTTGTCACAGACTCGGTGTGCATATCATGGACACTCTGCTGATCAGAAGCCGTTTCCTGTTCACTTGGTTGTGCCGCTGCCGCTGTCTCGGTAGATGACTGATCCACCTCGCCTGATGCCTCAGCCGCCGCTGGTTGGCTTGACACCTTGACCTCTGGTGACATGCTCGATCCTGAGGCCAGATTGCCGGAATCTTCACCAGAAGCATCTGCTGATGAAGACTCCTCACTTTGTCCACTCTCAGCTTCAGCCACACTCGCTTGCTGATTGTCTGTGGTAGCCTCGTCGGTAGCAGCGGCTGGTGCGGGTGAGGCGGCCGCCTGATCTGTCGCGGATGGAGCATCTGACTCCGAAGTTGCGACCTCAACCTGAGCAGAATCCGACACCTCGCCTGTAGATTCATCAACCGGATTTTTCGCCAGTGAACGGATATACATGAATCCCAGAACAATAATAATCAGCCAGAAAATGATTTTTATCCAAAAGCCACCTGAGCTTTTTGTTGTTGTCGACATGGATGTCTCCTCCGAAGTTATATCTTTATCTTCTATTTGTTTCTGTACGACCACATTTGATGATGGCGTCTTATTGCTCTCAGCAGCTGTGGTTGAAGTAGAGGCTTGAGCACCAGCCGCCGCCACGGTGGTCGGTGTTGCAGCTTTAGCTGCTGTACCGGCATCCGGTTTCTCGGCCTGTGAGGCTGTGGCGACTTTCGCACTTGTAGCTTTTGCTTCAGTGCTGGCTTCCGGCTTCTCGGCCTGTGAGGCTGTTGCGATTTTCGCGCTTGCAGCTTTACTACTCTCTGTCTTCTTGGCTGAGACCTTCTTCTTGGCAGTGGCTTTTTTCTTTGCTGCCGCTTTCTTCTTGGCTACCTTTTTCTTGGCAGCTTTCTTTTTCGCAGCTTTCTTTTTGACTGTTGTTTCTGTCTTTTGAGGTTGCTTTTCTACGCTATCATCTGCGCTGTTAGTCTCATCAGCCATCTTCACTCCCCTATAACGACGTACATAATTACTGCGACATTGTACCTGTAAACTGATTGAATCGATAATATTAACCCGGCGACCAAACAGTTTGCTGTCAGCCTGCCTGCAGTAAGGTATCAAATTGATGTTGGGTCATACCCGCAGCAGCTTGTTTCAAGCCTGACTCTATAATAATCAAAATGTTAGGCGCATCAAGCATGCCCTGAAAGTCACGTTTTTATCACCGGTTTGATACCACCAAAACCTTCATTCACTGAGTATTGTTAACCAGTCTGCAATCCAGGCCTGACTCAGGTCGTCCGGATCGACAGCGAGCAACCATTTTCCCTTGCGATCGAGGATAAACAGCCTGGACCCGGCCTCGCCCCGTTTAATCACCGGATGCTCTGTTCCCGGACCGGCACGTAAATTGACGACATCAGCCTTAACCACTCTCCGTTCACTGAGCCAATCTGACTGCAGTACTGTTTTAAGTTGATTTATCAGTACTTTTTCCGGTTTCAGAAGCTTGGATTTTATGATCTCACGAGCATCTCCATGCCCCCTTTCGGCAGCCGTACGATACCATTTGAACGCCTCTTGGTGGTTCTTTTTGATGCCTTCCCCATTGGTGTAAGCCAATGCCAGGGCAAACATGGCTTCGTTATGTCCCTGGGCGGCAGAACGCTTCCACCAGTAGACCGCCTTATCGATATCAACCCTGAGACCGTTACCATTGGCATAGAGCCAGCCCAGATGATAGGCAGCCTCCACATGTCCCTGCATTGCCAACGGCCGCCAGAGACAGAATGCTTCTGCGAAATCACCATCATTCAATGATGACATGCCAAGCTCGAAAGCTCCGCCGTGCAGGTTACGACTATTCATTAGAATCAAAAGCAGTAATGACCTATAACATATTGTTATTAAAATATTATTACTTCTGATCGTCATCTTATCTCAGTCTCTGGATCCGGCTTAGGTAGTCTCCCTAAGCAGTATCGTCAGTAACTTTCTCGCCTGTTCCATCCCCACAATCAGATTTTTTTCGATATCTTTCATGCTGATTGATGCCTCCTGTTTACCTGCCCCCCAGTTAGCCACGACGGCACAAGAGGCATAACAGAGTTCAAACTCCCTGGCCAAGGCAGCTTCCGGCATTCCTGTCATGCCTACGATATCACAACCATCCCGTTCCATCCGAGTGACCTCTGCGGCGGTCTCCAGACGCGGCCCCTGGGTTGCCCCATAGGTTCCTCTGTCAACACAGCCCACACCGCTGCTATTGGCAGCATCGATCAGGCGTTGCCGCAATTGTTGACAGTAGGGGTAGGTAAAGTCGATATGGGTAACGTGCTGCAGATCCTTCTCATAAATCGTGTGGTCGCGGCCAAAAGTGTAATCGATAATCTGATCAGGAATGACAATCCTGCCCGGGGCCATTTCCGACGTGATGCCCCCCACGGCGGCCACACCAATCACACTGTCCACACCGATATGGTGTAAAGCCCAGAGGTTTGCCCGGTAGTTGACCCGATGTGGCGGGATGGTATGGGTTGCCCCATGCCTGGGCAGGAATACCACATCACTTCCGGCAATTCTGCCGTGGGTAAGCGCTGCGGAAGGCTCACCAAAAGGCGTATGACAGACTTCACGGTGAGTGATTTCAAGGTCCGGAATTTTATTCAGCCCGGTACCGCCGATGATGGCCAGTTTAGTCATTCTTTGTTTGGTCTTTTATTGTTCGATGATCCATACCCTATTGTGGCCGGCATCGACACCGGCCACAACAGAGAGAAACCTACTCAGAGGCTTTCACTGTGGTCTGCCAGGTAGTTTGCCACACCTTCAGGCGTATCTTTCATACCCGCTTCACCGTCCTTCCAACCGGCCGGGCAGACTTCACCATGCTCCTCATTGAACTGAAGTGCATCGACCATGCGTATCATCTCATCGATATTTCGGCCCAGAGGCAGATCATTGACAACCTGATGGCGGACAATGCCGGATTTATCGATCAGGAAGGAGCCGCGGAGGGCCACATTGCCATCCGCTGTTTCTACATCATAGGCTTTACAGATGGCATGATTCATATCAGCGACCAGAGGATAGCCTACCTGTCCGATGCCACCATTGTTTACCGGTGTATTACGCCAGGCATTGTGTGTGTAGTGAGAGTCGATGGAACAGCCCACCACTTCGACTTGCCGTTTCTTAAACTCCTCCAGACGATGATCGAAAGCGATCAGTTCCGAGGGGCAGACAAAAGTAAAGTCGAGAGGATAGAAAAACAATACTGCATATCTGTTTTTGATCGTCTTACTGAAATTGAAATCATCAACGATCGTGCCATCACCAAGCACCGCTGCTGCAGTAAAATCCGGTGCCTCCCGTCCAACAAGTACGCCCACAATGAACCTCCTGAGTTTTGCTTGAGTTGAATAAAGTTCGAATTAAAAAATCTGAGCGCTATCTTAGAGACTCTTTATCCATGATGCTACGATTTGTCTCAATTTCCTCATCGGAAGTTCGACAAGCACCTACAGCTCAGGCTGGTTGTAGATAAAACCAGGTATGTGATTGAAAAATGTGGAAAATCAGATAGCAAAAGTGGTTGGCTGAATCGATTGATTTATGCGGCTTGGTAGGGAATGGACTTTCTTCCAGGCAAAAAAAAGGGGGCTAACTACTACCCCCCGATACTTCTCCTCCAATGATCCTGATTTTATACGGCCTGGGCAAATACCCCGGACTTTTCTAATGTTGGTATCAGGATCGTCTCTTCGCGCTGAATCCGATCTTCAATCATGTCAAAGATCTCAAAGGTTTCAGCGATAAACTCATCTGAGAAGTTGAAGTCGCAGTTCTTCAACCATTTATTATGATATCGCTCAAACTGTTTTCTAATAGGTTTTTGCCCATTCAGAAATCCCCAGGCCATGGATTTCAATTTCGGATCCTGATGTGTTAGCAGGTCAGGATAGACACCCCGGTCCTGGTCTGACATATGGCCCTTCATCATCTCCGCCAGATCGCAAATCATCTTGTGAGTTGTCATTGCGTTTGGCTTTATGCTCAACTGTTCCCTGGTCATCATAGCTCTTAGATCACTGATAATCTGCTGCATATCAGTGTGGCTACCTTTCATACTTTCCAATGTGCTCACACTATACCCTCCTTTAACGGTGCAAACTCCGACTGCCAGTCGGAGAGAAGCGAACTCTATTGAATTTGTCAAGACTCCCCGGTCTGATGCCGGGTTCCGCCATGATGGTACAAGCTTGTACTATTTGTGGATAAATAGCAATAGGTGCTTAATATCTCTACTATTTTTCTAGGAAATCGAGGCAGGGTTTACCCTTGTATAGCATTATTCAATATAAGGGAAATTACTAACTTTCAGGAATTGCGTAGATGGCTGGAGCATTTCTGTGGTAGCCCTTATAGTCCATTCCATAACCGAAAACATAGCGATCCTCCACCTGCAATCCAACAAAATCCGCTTTGAATCCGATACCCCGGTCGTGCCTCTTTTCCACCAGAACCGCACTCAATACCTCCTCTGCTCCAGCATCCTGACAAGCTTTAACAATCGCCGCCAAGGTGATGCCATGATCCAGGATGTCATCAATGATTAGGATCGTCTCTCCACTCAGTGAGGCACTGGGGTGTCCTTTCCACTCCAGTTCAGAGCCTGATGTCCCCCCCCGATAACGGGTTGCATGGATATAATCATGACGCAGTGGAAAACTCAGCCTGGTTAAAAGTTGTCCAGCCGGAATCAAAGCGCCGTTCATTACACATAACACCAGTGGATCCCTGTTCGCGAGCCGATCACTGATCTCCAGTGCCATTTGATCCAAGGCTTGTGAAATCTGTTGACTGTTATAGATCAAATCTGCTGCAGCCAATACTTCAGCGGCCTGTTGTGCACTAATCGTCATGATCGAGTCCAAGGTTTAGCGGAGTTTCCTGAGGGATTACGGAAAGCTGATTGACCGCCTGTTTCCAGCGGCTGTCCAGGTGAATCTGCTGTAGAGAGCGCTGCTTCCTGCCATGCATCCGTACCAATCGGACATGGGCAGCCGGATCGTTATAGGTTTTCAAGCTTTCCAACACCTCTATCGCGGCAGGTCGATTGTTACAGACCAGAATCATGTCGCATCCCGCCTCGAGTGCAACCATGGCACGATCAGCGTAGTTCCCGGCTTCACTGGCTGCAGCCATATCCAGGTCATCACTGAAAATCACCCCCTGAAAACCCAGCTGTTTCCTGAGTACCTGCATCAACCAAAAACCTGAAAAACCAGCCAGATCCTTGTCGATATGCTGATAGATGACATGCGCGGGCATAATCGCTTCCATGCCGGCTTCGATCATACTTTCAAACGGCCGCAGATCCTCCATTTTCAGATCCTCGAAACGCCGTTGATCTATCGGTAAGGCCAGATGGGAATCAGCCGCCACCCCACCGTGACCGGGGAAGTGCTTACCCACCACCGCCATGCCGGCTTCATGACTGCCCTGCATCCATGCGTGAGCCAGGCGGATAACCTCATCCGGGTTAGCGGAAAAGGCACGATCACCGATCACTTCACTGATCCCCAGGCCCAGATCCAAAACCGGTGCGAAACTGAAATCAACGCCACAGGCACGCAACTCCGAGGCCATCAACCAGCCACCAAGCTCTGTCAATTTCAATCCCTGCTCCGGGTGTTTACGATACTGTTCCCCATACCAGGCGGCGGGTGGCAGTTCTGAAAAACCCTGACGGAAACGCTGAACCCGCCCCCCCTCGTGATCCACAGCAATCAGTAGTTGAGGGCTTCTGACGCCATGAATATCGGCGCAAAGCTGGCTGAGTTGCTCCATCGATTGATAGTTCCGGGAGAACAGAATAACCCCACCCACCGCTGGGTGCTTGAGCAACTCCTGTTCATCAGGAGTCATCTCCAGCCCTTCCAGATCAATCATCACCGGCCCAAGACTCATACCATTTCTCCCTGGTTCAAATTGGCATCAAAGACTGCCAGAAGGGGAAACCAAATAGCCTTTATGCAATTTTGAATGCTGTTTCCTGGTACATTTATTGTCATTGGGTTTTAAATACTGTCCGCTTGGGGCTTTCAATCAATAAGCTTACTTAAAGTTTTAAATTTTTAACTCAGTATGCCGCAAACATAGATGAAGTGAAAATCAGGGTTTGAATCATGCGAAATCTTTTTTTGATCTGTCTCCTACTGCTCATTCCCAGCCAACTTGTCTGGGCTGAGGAAGAAGAAGAGGAAGTAGAAGAAGCTCCACCAACAATCAGCTACTATCAGATCAAGCCTTCACTGGTTGCCAATCTGGCGAAGGGAGGGAAGTACATCCGTTGCGACATTCAGCTGATGACCAAAGACGAAGCTTTTCTCGAATCCTTGACCCTGCATGGGCCGGCGATACGTCATGCTCTACTGATGCTGTTGTCCGAGCAGGATGGTAAAACCCTTAAATCCCCTGATGGAAAAGAAGCGCTACGCAAAGCTGCACTCACCGAAGTCAAAAAAATCCTTGATGACGCAACCGGCAAAGATGCCGTCGAGGCACTGCTGTTCACAACATTTTTTGTGCAGTAAGTCGAATTGGGTCGTTCATGAAAGGGGCTGCTGATTTGACGCCACGCCCTGCTTAGGAGTGAGACCGGTGGTCCAAGCGATCCCTCAACCGATCACCGAGCATATTCAGTGACAGTACCACCAACATGATCGCCACCCCAGGTGCCAATACCATGTGGGGTGCCATCAACATATAGCTGGCCCCATCTCTGATCAGACTCCCCCAAGAAGCATCAGGTGGCTGAATACCCAACCCAAGAAAGGATAGTCCAGCCTCGGCAATCACCATGCCAGCCATTCCAAAGGTTGCTTCCACGATCAGCGGTGCTGAGAGCAGAGGCAGCAGATGACGTAAAAGAATCAAATGACGAGGCGTTCCCAGGGCAACCGCGGCAGTAACATGATCCCGCTGTTTGAGTGACAATACCTGTCCCCGGGTCAAACGGGCAAATCCCACCCAGCCCACAGCAGAGAGAGCGATAATCAGATTGTCCACGCCTGGCCCCATGACACCGGCCAGCGCAATTGCCAGGAGTATTCCGGGAAATGCCAGAAACACATCCATGATTCTGACCAGGATCAGATCCAACCAGCCACCCTGATAGCCCGCACACAGTCCAACAGCCGTGCCAATCAACAAGGAGAGTGAGACCACACCAAATGAGACCAACAGGGATACCTGGGCTCCGACCCAGATCCGTTGCAGAATCGGACGCCCCAGGTCGTCATAGCCCATCAACCCCAGATCACCCGGTCGCATGAGAATTCGTTGCAGGTCAATCTGGTTGGCTGAATCCACAACCCAACCCCCGGTGATAGCCGCCACTGCCCATAGCGCCAGCACGCCAAGTGGAAACCAATACCTGATCATATTGAACCATCCAGCCGTATACGCGGATCGACCAATCCATACACCAGATCGGTCAAGGTATTGACCAGCACATACATCAGGCTGATAAAGAGTACGCATCCCTGCACTACGGGATAGTCCCTTTTTTGAATCGACTCGATCATCAATGAACCAATACCGGGCCAATCGAACACGACCTCGGTAACGACAGCTCCGCCCAGTAGTGCACCGAGTTGCAATCCGAGCAGGGTAATCACCGGGAGCCAGGCGTTACGCATCGCATGACGCCAGATCACCTGCAGTTCAGCAACGCCTTTAGCCCTTGCCGTGCGAACAAAATCCTCACCCAGAACTTCCAGTAAGCTGCTACGGACCATGCGGGCCAGAATAGCGGCAAATCCTGTGCCCAAGGTCACAGCCGGCAAGATCAGGTTGGAGAAGCCCCCTCGCCCACTGACCGGTGTCAAACCCAGCCAAAGTGAGAAACAGAGTATCAACATGGGACCTAACCAGAAATTCGGTATCGAAACCCCGAGCATGGAAAAGCCCATCGCTCCCCAATCCCAGGCTTTACCCCGCTCCACGGCAGCCAGAATACCTAATGGAACAGCGATCAGCAGGGCCACAAAAAGCGCCGCAATTGCCAGCTCCAGAGTGGCCGGGATTCGCTCTGCCAGTAACTCACTGACAGGTCGTTTGCTATGCAGGGATTGCCCCAGGTCGAATTGAGCCAAGCCACTGAAATAGTTTACCAACTGAGTCTCAATCGGCTGATCCAGACCGAGACTGACGCGCAACGCCTGCCGATCTGCAGGTCGTGCAGATTCTCCCAGCATCACATCCACGGGATCTCCAGGCACCAGGTGAATCAGTAGAAAGACCAGACAGGCAACCCCTAACATCGAGCCGAGTGCAGTCACCACCCTGGACAACAGAAAACGCCCCATTACTCCCTGATCTCCACCAACATGCCCGGCTCAACCCAATCGAACAACTCGATAAGGTCCCGGTTGCGCATTCGGATACAGCCATGGGATTTCGCTATCCCCATGGGCTCAAGATCCGGGGTACCATGGATGTAGATGTATCGTCTTAGGGTATCCACCTGACCACCCCGGTTGAAACCGGCTTCAATGCCTGACAACCAGATAATGCGGGTCAAAACCCAATCCCGATCCGGCTGCTTTTCCGCCAACAACTCGCTGTAACGTTCACCGGTTGGGCGCCTGCCGACAAACACTGTGTCTGGCGGACAGCCAGCACCGATCTTGATACGCACCCGATGCTTGCCTCGGGGAGTACAACCACTGTCTACTGATTCACCAGGGCCATTCAATCCGGTGGAGACCGGGTAGCAGGCCACCTCTTGAGCGGATTCCAGACAGCTTAGCTGCTGCCTGGTTAGGTCAATTTGCAGTTGTCGATTGCACATGGTCTCCATCCAAAGCACGCTTCAGTTTCACCTCGGCCAAGCCATCGTAGTTACCGTCTGACATCAGCTGATAACCACTGATACGACTTCCCTGGGCAGACAATTGATCTTCATACCAGAGTGGAATATAGGGTAGATCCCGGTGCAGTTCAGCTGCAATCTGGTGATAGAGCTCTGCCTGTGTAGAGAGTTTGTCCGTCTGCTCCGCCCGGTTCAACAATTGATCGACCGTGTTGCTCACATACCGGCCACGATTCGCCCCGCTCGGCGGCAATGCGTCGCTGGCAAAGATATCCCGATAGATGTCAGGCGTCCTGATACCGACCCAGCTCAGACTATAGAGCTGGAAATTACCCTGTTTGATATCACCGAAGAACGTACCCCAATCGTAACTGCGCAGATCGATCTCGATCCCCACCGCTTTCAACTGACTCTGTATCACTGTGGCGAGACGTATCCGAAACGGATCACTGGAAGTTTTATAGGTCAGTCTCAAAGGTTTCGAATCGCTGTAACCCAATTCAGCAAGCAGTTTCCTGGCCTTTTCAGGATTATATTCATGGGATGTCAGCTGGTATGAGGCCCAATGCTCCGGTGGAAACAGGGATTCAGCCTGACGCGCGGCCCCCTGCATCACCCATCGGATAATCGCCTGCCGGTCAATGGCGTGGGCGATTGCCTGTCGAACTTCCAGTTCCCCTGTCAGGGGATCCTGTAGATTGAAACCGATATAGGAATAGTTGCTGCCTGGCTGCTGTTCCACCCTCAACGCCGGTTGACGGCGCAGATAACCGATCAGTTCCGGGGAGAGGTCGTTTTGCAACAAATCTATCTCATTTCTCAGTAGCTTTAATGCCCTTACCGTTGGGTTATTAACTGCGATGAGTTGAAACACCTGTCCGTCAGAGCGCCTCTGCAGATGAAGCTCCCCGGTTTGTGGCCAGGCGATCAAATCAAAGGCGCCGCTGCCAACAGGCTCACGGGCAAAGTCGTGAGCCCTCTCAATCTGCTCTGCAGGGAGGATGTCCAGGGTCAGATAAGCGGGAAAAAGCGGATCGGGGCGCTTCAGGTGGAAATCGACTCGCTGCTCATCGATCACTTCCATCGATGCAATCAGCTCCAGGCTCGCCTGCTTGGGAGACCCCAGGGCCGGATCGAGCACCTGACGATAGGTTGTAACCACATCCCGGGCATTGAGCTTTTCACCATTGCCGAATACCCCGGCCTGATCATTCAAGGTAAAACGATAGTGGACAGGTGTAATCGCTTGCCAGTTTGCGATCCCCGGTTTCGGCATACTGTTGGGATCAAACTCCACCAGACGCTGATAGAGCAACCGGTTCACCCTCTCGGATGTTGCGTCGGTAGCAAAACGGGGATCGAGATTCAGCGGTGCATTCGCCAGTCCCATACGGATCACCTCCGTCTCCTGCTCCTGACAGCCGCCGATCAGCAAACAGGAGAGCAACAGTGCCGTCAGGAGGCCTCCTCTCGGCATCCGTTTACCATTCACAAAACGGATGTTTCACCAGGTTGGCGTTGTAATAGCGGGTATCCCCGGATACCTCTTCACCAGCCCACTCCGGCATGACGAACGCCTCATCCTCCCGGCTCAATTCAACCTCAGCCATCACCAGCCCCTGATTGGCGCCATGAAACAGATCCAGGTCCCAGATATGGTCACCACAGCGGACCTTGTATCGGACCTTATCGATCGCCGCCCCACTGACCAAATGCTTCAGGAGCTCCTCGGCTTCCTCGAGTGGAATCGGGTATTCATATTCCCGTCGACTGATACCGACAGTACGCCCCTTGATGTTGATATTGGCCTCATCACCATCCACCCTGACACGTACAGTGGCATGATCCGTGGTTGCCAGATAACCCTGCTTGATCACCGCTTCACTGATAACTGAATCCTTCCATTTATCGTTTATAACTAAAAACTTACGCTCTATTTCTAAAGCCATCTATTTAACCTTTTCAAAGAGGGCAATGGATTCCACGTGGGCGGTATGTGGAAACATATCCATGACCCCGGCACTGATCAGTCGGTAGCCATGTTCAGCAACTAAAATACCCGCATCCCTGGCCAGGGTTCCAGGGTAACATGAGACATAGACGATACGTTCAACGCCCAGTTTTGGCAGATGATGCAGTACCTCCTGTGCCCCACTCCTGGGTGGATCCAGCAGAGCTTTGTTGAATGAGGTCTGTAGCCAGGGCTCACTCTCCAGTGTCTCATAGAGGTTTGCGGTATAGAAACTGGCGTTATCGAGATGGTTTCTGCTGGCATTCTCCCTGGCCCGAGCCACCAGCCCGGTATCACCCTCAACACCGGTGACCTGTGCCGCATGGCGCGCCATGGGCAGGGTAAAATTGCCTAATCCACAGAACAGATCCAATACCTGGTCACCCTCTTGCAGCTGCAAAAGATCCACAGCACGCTGGATCATTTGCCGGTTGATATCACTGTTTACCTGGGTAAAGTCACTGGGTAAAAAATCCAGTGTCAGATCGAATGCGGGCAATTGATAACTGAGTGTCACCCCGCCACCCTCCAGTGGACGTATGGTTTCCGGTCCACCTTCCTGGAGATAGATGGTTATTTTATGCGCAGGGGCAAAGGCCTTCAGTTTTGCCAAATCCTCATCACTGGCCGCTTCCAGCAGCCGAAAGATCAATACACAGACCTCATCACCCATGGCCATTTCGATCTGAGGAATCTGATCCCTGATCGATAACTGGTCTATCAGACGACTCATCTCAGGCAGCAACTCACCCACCCGTGGATGCAGGATGTGGCAGCAATCGATGTCTGTGATGAATGAGGAGCCCCGCTCCCTGAAGCCGATCAAAGTCCCCCCCTTTTTGGGTACAAAGCGGACACCCAGGCGGGCCTTGCGCCGATAACCCCAGGCCGTCTCACCGACCAATGGAGGCAGGATCTTTTCCGGCTGCACTTTTCCGATGTGTTGCAGGCTCTCCAGCATCGATTGCTGCTTGGCCTGTACCTGTGCCTTGCTATCCTGATGTTGCAGACTGCATCCGCCACATACACCGAACTGACTGCATTTCGGTTCAACCCGTTCCTTTGAGGGTTCAAGGACCTCTACCACCCGGCCTTCGTCATATTTGCGCCAGCGTCCGGTATAGAGGAAACGAACGGTTTCTCCTGGCAAGGAACCATGTATAAAGGTGGCTTTGCCATCGATGTGAGTTACCCCTTTCGCATCATGGGTCAGGGACTCGATTTGAGCTTCAACCGGCTCTGTCGGTAGCGGCTTGCGCCTACGCTTTCTTGCCATCAATCAGTACGCTGGGAACACATCGGTAGACAGGTATCGATCACCACGATCACAAATTATCGCCACGATCACCGCATTTTCAACCGTTTGCGAGAGCTTCAGCGCCGCCGCCACCGCACCACCGGATGAGATACCGGCAAATATACCCTCCTTTGCGGCTAAATCACGGGTGGTCTGCTCTGCATCCTGTTGAGAAATATCGATAATCCGGTCAACCCGGCTGGCATCATATATCTTCGGCAGATACTCTTCCGGCCAACGGCGGATACCCGGAATACTGGCGCCTTCCATTGGTTGAACCCCCACGATCTCAATCTGGGGATTTTTCGATTTTAGGAAACTTGAAGTTCCCATGATGGTCCCGGTTGTGCCCATGGCACTGACAAAATGCGTTACGCCGCCATCCGTATCCCGCCAGATCTCAGGCCCGGTACCCTCGACATGGGCCTGAGGATTGTCCTGGTTGGAGAACTGATCCAGGATCACCCCCTTTCCGCCAGCTTCAAGCTCCCGCGCTTTATCGATTGCAGCTTCCATACTGCCCTCTTTCGGGGTAAGAACCAGTTCGGCACCATAGGCTTTCATCACGGCACGGCGCTCAAGACTCATATGCTCAGGCATGACCAGAATCATATGATAACCCTTGATTGCAGCAGCCATGGCCAGAGCGATCCCGGTATTGCCGCTGGTGGCCTCGATCAGCGTGTCACCGGGCTTGATGCTACCCCTCGCCTCGGCAAGACGGATCATGCTCAAGGCAGGTCGGTCTTTCACCGATCCGGCGGGGTTATTGCCTTCCAGTTTCACCAATACGGTATTACCGTTCTTTACGGCAAGACGCTGTAGACGAACCAGTGGGGTATTGCCAATGAAATCTTCGATGGTTTTAGTTTGCATAGCTATGATTCTACCCCGATTTAGGGCATTTGATCAGTACAAATTTGCACAACACCAGCGTTATTCTTCCGCCCGCAATGGAGCTCGGTCTCAGAACGTAAAAATCGCATCAGAGCAAAGCGTGGCTGCAGAGAAAAGTTACCCCCTTTTGGCAGCCAGAGCCCGTAACAAGCCGATGCTTGATACACACAATCCGATTTAAAGTACGTCTTACTGCATCGACCAATCAGCGAACTGGTCTCCGGGGTATTCGTGTGGAAATCGACCTCTGTAGAGCCGAAGTGCGGATGTTGTTCTATTATTGAGAGAAATTCTTACCGATTAAATACCGGGCCAGGGTCGGTTAGATTTACCCGGTGAATCACTATCTCATGTGAATAACAATAATCCTGAAGGAGAGATCAATGACTAGCGTAAATCAACTGTTACAGAACAAGGGATTCGATATCCTTAGCGTCGATGCCAATGAGACTGTCTTTCGGGGACTTGAGATCATGGCTGAACACGGTATCGGTTCACTGTTGGTGATGGATGGAGACAGAGTGACTGGACTGTTTTCAGAGCGGGATTATGCCCGGGGCATTATCTTGAATGGCCGCACATCCAAAGAGACCAAGGTCAAGGAGATCATGACCAGCCAGGTTGTAGTGGTTACTCCCGAACAAAGCATCGAGGAGTGTATGGCGATCATGACCGAAAAACGGGTTCGCCACCTGCCGGTCATGAAAGACGACAAGCTGGTCGGCATCATCTCAATCGGCGACCTGGTAAAAGCCATCATCGAGGAACAACAGTTCATGATTGAACAGTTGGTAAGCTATATCAATGGCTGACAACCCCCCCTATTTGGCAGGAAAGCGGATCACGAGATGTGACACTTGAAGCCCGGTGCATGGAGAATTAAGGTATTGGCGACCCGATACCTGATTGACAGACATAATCCGTCCCATGCCCAGTGATACACCACCCTTTATCGATCTAGCCTGGTTCAAGATGGCACAGCAACAGGCCACCCGCATCAGTTGCTCAGTTCAGCACAGCTGCGAAGTCTTTGAATACGACTCTCTTCGCTGGATCTGCACAGCCGACGGCGCTGTACAGTCCATGCTTTTTACTGAAGACCACAGTTATCCCGTGCTGCACTATATCAAAGCACTGTTATGCTCTCTGGTGTTTGTAGATAACCCTGCAAAAATGTTGAATCTAGGCTTGGGTTCAGGTGCCATTGAGCGCTATTTGACGTCTCATCATCCAGATATTGCCGTGACATCGATAGAACCGGAAGTCGATATGATCATCCTATCCAAGGAATGCTTCTATCTTGACAGCAGCTATCCTGTCAGAAATCAGTCAGCCGAATCTTTTCTTCACGGTAATCAACAGCAGTTTGATCTCATTATTTGTGATATTCATTGTCCTCTGAACCAGCCTAATCCGATCGAAACAGATGCTTTTTTGCAAAACTTAACCAGTGCGCTACTGCCTCAAGGCGTGGTCGCAATTAATTTCCTGGCTGAGAGTGAATCACACATCGTCAACATGCTTGTACGGTTACGACAAATTTTCGAACAAGTCACTCTACTCGATGTTCTAAGGCAGCAAAATATTGTTTTCTATTGCTCAAACAGCCTATTTCCCGAGCCCTCCGAGCTGAATGTGAAAGCGGCGTTGCCTGTGTATGGAAAACTCCAAGCAGAAACCATTATTCCTCAACTGATCTGGTTGCCGGAGTGAGTTCAATTGTGCGTTAGAATTGTTTTTTTCCGCCAGGAACAGAAATGAAGTTAATTGAAGTTATTGCCAAATCAAGCAGTGAAAATACCATCACGGCTATCGCTGAAAAATTCAAAGCAAGGGACTTTCGTACCGGCCGAGAGGGTGAAGATGGCCGACAAGCGATACGTATTTTGTTTACGGACGAGAACGTTCAGCCGGCACTGGATGCACTGCAGACTGTGCTCGGCGCACAATCCACAGCGCGGATTATCGTTTTCCCGATCGACGCCACACTGCCTCAGCCAACGAGTGAAAAGGAAAAAGATCAAGATAAAGCCATTTCATCGAGAGAATCGATGTATGCCAATGTGGACAAGAATACCCATCTGGACAGTAATTTCATCATTCTTGTCATACTTTCCACATTGGTAGCAGCCATCGGTTTGGTGAAAAACAATGTTGCGGTTGTGATTGGCGCCATGGTGATCGCTCCCCTGTTGGGCCCAAATCTGGCGTTTGGCCTGGGAACGGCCCTCGGGGATATGCACTTGATGAAGAAATCCCTGAAAACATTGCTTTCGGGAATATTCATTGCCATTTTTCTTGCTTACATCATCGGCCTACTCTGGCCGTTCGAGCTGAACAGTCCAGAGCTGTTGGCCCGCACTGAAGTGGGCCTCGACTCGCTGGCTCTGGCACTGGCTTCAGGTGCCGCAGCTGCACTCTCCCTGACCAGTGGCCTGCCCAGCGTCTTGGTGGGAGTGATGGTTGCGGTGGCATTGCTTCCACCGGCTGCAGCATTAGGCTTAACCTTGGGTCATGCTAGAGTCGACCTGGCAATGGGTGCAGGATTGTTACTCGTTGCCAATATCGTCTGTGTGAACTTGTCTGCCAAACTGCTGTTTCTGTTTAAAGGTATTCAACCTCGCAGCTGGGCTGAAAAAGCCAAGGCGAAACGTGCTATGTCCATCTATTTGGTGGTATGGGCAATCACCCTTGCATTGGTAGTACTGGCAATTGTGGCCCGTCCACACATTGAGGGCCCGCTATGACTGTTAACCCAGATATCCTGCCACTAAACTCGACAGGCCGTTGGTAAGTTGGTGTCCCAGGCTATCGGCTCATCAAGGCTTTCATTTCACGGACCGCCTGGTCTAATCCGGTGAAGAGCGCCCGGCAAACGATGGAGTGTCCGATATTCAACTCTCTGATTCCTTCAATTTCCACAATTGACGCCACATTGTGGTAATCAAGTCCATGCCCAGCATTCACTTGGAGTCCGAGGCCTTTGCCATAGGCTACGGCATCGACAATTCGCTTCAATTCAGCTTGGCGCGCTGTTTCACTGGTTGCTTCAGCGTAGTGACCGGTATGGATCTCCACCACCGGCGCACCGGATGCCTTGGCAGCATCCAGCTGTTTCAAATCTGCGTCGATGAAGAGTGATACCCGGATCCCCGCCTCTTTTAATTCCGTGCAGTAATCGGTCATGTATTCGAGTTTGGATGCCACATCAAGACCACCTTCGGTGGTCAGCTCTTCACGTTTCTCAGGTACCAGGCAACAATCATGGGGTTGAAACCGGGTGGCAATGGCAGCCATTTCCGAGGTTGCCGCCATCTCCAGGTTCATCCTTGTCTGTAAGAGATCGGAGAGTATCTCCACATCCCGATCCTGAATATGACGTCTGTCTTCACGCAGATGTAGTGTTATTGCATCGGCTCCGGCCTGTTCTGCAGTCAGTGCAGCCTGCACCGGCTCCGGATAGCGGGTACCCCGAGCCTGACGCAAGGTCGCCACATGGTCAATATTGACCCCAAGTAACATTACATTATTTGTCATACACTTACCTTTGGATTCATAGGTAACAGAACCCCATTGCAGGTTATCAACCCGCCAAATCAATTCGTGGTGTAAATATATCTATTTTACACCTGTTTGCCTAACTTCTCAGACATCTTCATCGAGAGTTTATCTGTAGTCCAATGAAGAATGTTAATAACAACTATTCTATAAGTTGGTCGAGTTTATTTGAACGTCAGTTGCCATAATCAGGCAAACTCATCCACCCGTTGGTCCGGCAAACAGCTCCCGGCTTTTCAACGGCTTGTCTCCCAGGTAATGGGAGAGTACAAAACGCATCAACTGTTTTGCCTCATTAGCAGACTGTTTTGACAATGATTTACCATGATGTAAACCAATCAGGGTGCTGCCATGAATCTTCATCCCGGAACTGTCAGATGACGATACTACGGGCCCCACTTCAATGAGATAGTGATAGAGCAGCTCCTCTCTTATGGGTTCCCCACTATCCGCCGTGTGATCCAGTAACAAACCATAACCAAGCTCTGTTAGTAGCAGTAGTTCAAATTGTCTCAGTATCTGACCGATAGGCTCATCTGAAGCCAGTTGTGCAAGATTCTGACAATAGTGAACAAAGAGTGATGGAAACGGATCTCCCCTTTCGATCAATCTCACAATCAGTTCATTCAGGTAAAAACCGCAATAGAGACGGTCGCCAGTCAGTTTGAATGGCTGGCCATTCTGTTCTGCTTCGAGCAGGCTTTTTATCTCTCCACGCCCACTGAGCGAAACTCTGAGAGGCAGGAAGGGTTGCAATAGAATTGCCTTGCTGGAACGTCCTGATTTAGCACCTTTGGCAATCGCTGGAAGACGTCCCTCATTTGGTGTGAATAATTCCACCAGCAGACTGGAATTCTGATAGTCACGTCTGTGCAAAACATAGGCTGGTATAAAGTTGATACGGGACATCTGTGATGTCTCAATCTAAATGGTTGTAGCAGTCAGTTTTCTAGGGCTTGTTAACACTAATCCAATACGCCCTGCTGAAACTGTTTTTGTGTCCAGCAAGGCAGAATGCGCGTGGTGAAGCCCGGCTACATGAGCGAATGATAGCGCCGCTGGGCGCGAAAACAGCCCCAGCCACCTCTTCAAACTCAATATGGAGGGTTGCGCCTGAAAAAGTGCCACTCGGTGTTGCTCGTCACTCATTTGGAACAACCAAACTACGCTCCTCGAGCCTGATCGGTGCTTTTTCAGGCACAACAGGGCCTATTGGATTAGTGATAACAGGCCCTAGGTTGGATGGTTTCACTGCTCACCATATCCAAGTCGGACTAAAGCCGCTTCGTCACTCGACCAGCTCTTTTTTACTTTAACCCAAAGTTCAAGATGAACCTTACAATCGAAAAAAGCTTGCATCGCTTTTCTGGCTTGTACCGCTACCTCTTTCAATGCCTGTCCATCTTTGCCGATGATGATGCCCTTTTGACCGGGCTTTTCTACCCAGATCACTGCATTGATCCGATACAGACTCTGCTGTTCCTCGAAACGTTCTATCTCCACGGAGACAGCATAAGGTAACTCCTTGGCATAGCGTCTGGTGATCTGTTCCCTGATCATTTCCGCGGCAAAGAACTTTTCGGGGCGATCGGTTAGCTGGTCATCAGGATAGACATTTTCAGCCTCAGGAAGCGCATTTAATACCAGCCCTTCCAAAGCAGCAAGATTTTTACCTTTTTTCGCAGACAGAGGAACAATTTCCAGAAACTCATAACTCGTAGAGAGTTTAGACAGATAGGGTAACAATGCCTCTTTCTTTTTAACCAGATCCACTTTGTTGACAACCGCTATCGCTGGTATTTTACTCTCCTTGATCAGACCGAGTACCTTGTCATCCTCCTCAGTCCAGCGCAATGCCTCGACCACAAAGATCAGCAGATCAACACCCGTCAGTACCGATTGGGCCGTACGGTTGAGGTAGCGATTCATGGCATTATCACTACGCTGGTGGATACCCGGGGTATCGACATAGATTATCTGCCCCCCTTCCAGACTGTTGACCCCTAAAACACTATGCCTTGTGGTTTGTGCTTTATGTGAAGTGATTGCCAGCCTGACACCGAGGATCTGGTTCAACAGGGTTGATTTACCAACGTTTGGCCGCCCGACAATCGCAGCATAACCACAATGATTTTTCCGCTTACTCATTATTCAGATCCGACAACATTTGGGATGCGGCATCCTGCTCCGCCTTTCTTCGACTGTGTCCCTCACCCTTACTCTTCTTCTGAAGATCTTCTACAACGCACTCAACCTTGAAATGCTGGGTATGAGGATCTCCGCTGACATCCAAAATTGTGTAGCTGGGCAGTGAAACCTTTTTTGCCTGGAGATACTCTTGCAGTTGGGTTTTAGGGTCTTTCTGCTGGTTTTCCGGACTCAGTGCAATCAACCGGGGTGTGAATATTTTCAGAATTACTGAGCGGGTCGCTTCATATCCACCATCAAGATAGACTGCTGCCAAAACCGCTTCAAAACTGTCTGCTAAAATGGAATCCCTGCTTTGACCGCCACTGCGCAGTTCACCCTGCCCGAGTTTCAGATAATCCCCAAGTTTGAACTCCCTTGCGACCTGGGCGAGTGTATCCCGTTTAACCAACACGGAGCGAAGCCGACTTAATTGCCCTTCACTGGCCTTGGAAAAATGATTAAAGAGCGCGTCTGCAATCACAAATCCCAGAATGGAATCACCCAGATACTCAAGGCGTTCATTGTTTTTTCCACCGGCACTTCTGTGCGTCAAAGCCTGTTCAATCAGCTCTTGCTGATTGAAGGTATAACCCAGATCACGGCAAAATTTGTTGATGTCGGCCTTCAATTCGATGTTAGCTCAACCGTTTCATCAAACGTCATGACAAGGGCAGCGTTATAAGCAATATGTCGACGAACCTCATAGGAAACATTGATAATCCTTGAACCAGTGTCTCTCTTAACCTTGATATGTTCCTTGGTCACATGGCGTATACTATTGATATCGAGGCGCTTCAATACCATATTGCGTAATTCTACCTTAGACTTCCGTTCAGCAAACGGTTCATTCTTGACCGATTCGAGTGCTGATTTAACAGCAAAGTGATCAATGTATACCGGAGTAACCTTGATACCCACCATCACCAGAAACCCTGCAACGATTAAAATAACCAGCCAACTGATGAATGTAAGACCACGCTGCTTTTTAATGGATTGCATATCTACTTCCTCAAATAAACCATACTGATCAATTAAGTTCTTTTAGCTTAGTACTAGATTGTACTATCCACCTGCTGCAACTGTTAAGTTGGCAGAAACCTTCACTTGTGATGTGTAAGTTAAATAATTCAAATATCATAACCAAGATGGTGATCCTAAATTAGGATTGTTTCCCTCTCAGTACATTAACACTATCCTAGCCTTATAAAGGAATTATGCCATCTTGATCGAAAACCCAATCTAAAGATTCTCTATAACTTTCTTAGCTAGGCCTCAATTACAACAACATTGGCTAAAACATCAGAGATCTGGCTATCTAGTCGATGCCTTTTCCAATTCTCTCCCAGGCTATTGGTGGAAAACCATTGATATTGGAATCCCAGTTCATCCAGATACCAAACGCTTTACCAACAAGATTCTCATCGGGTACAAAGCCCCAGCAGCGACTGTCATTACTATTGTCACGGTTGTCACCCATGACAAAATACTGCCCTTCAGGAACCGTTATCGGTCCTTGTCTCAGTACCTGACACCCCATTGGCAGATCGGGTGCCAGTGGATTGATCAGAATGTTGTGTTCTATCCCATCGAGATCCTCGACCGCCATGACCGCACCGGTCATACGGGAGCCACTCCCTACACCGGTGTACTGACCCAACAGCATCTGTTTCATCGGCTCACCATTGACGAAAAGGGTCTTATTACGATAGTAGAGCTTGTCGCCAGGAACAGCCACTACCCGTTTAATATAGTCAATCCAGGGTTGTTTCGGATAACGGAAGACGACCGGATCCCCTCGTTGAGGATCACCCAGATCGACCACTTTTTTATTCAAAACGGGCAGTCGAATACCGTAACTGAATTTATTCACCAGTATGAAGTCACCAACCAGCAGGGTCGGCATCATGGAGCCAGAGGGAATACGAAAAGGCTCTACCAGGAAAGAGCGTAAAATGAGTACGGCAAATATAACCGGGAAGAAGGATTTAGAGTACTCAACCAGTAATGGCTCTTTTCTAACCAGCTGGCTTGAATCATCGGCCTCTTCACCCACATCCGGAGCCATTGCACTTCGTTTGTTGGCAAAGAATATGCTATCCAATAGCCAGATGCCGCCTGTCACTGCGCTGGCGACAACAAGAAAAGTTGGAAAATCGAAATTCATGGTTTAACTGCGTCCTCTCCTGTGTTGTATAGGCAACTTGCGTCTGTCAGGGCCTGTTGACACTAATTATCCTTGCCGACCTGAAGCACAGCGAGAAAGGCGTCTTGCGGTATCTCCACCTTACCAACCTGCTTCATGCGTTTTTTACCAGCTTTCTGCTTCTCCAGCAGTTTACGCTTTCGTGTAATATCACCACCATAACATTTGGCAGTAACATTCTTTCTCAGTGCCTTGACCGTGGTACGAGCAATAATCTTGGTACCGATCGCGGCCTGGATGGCCACCTCGAACATCTGCCTTGGGATGATCTCTTTCATCTTCGAGGTCAGATCCCGCCCTCTGAACTGAGCCTGATCCTTATGCACAATCAGCGACAGGGCATCCACTCGATCACCATTGATCAAAATATCGAGCTTGACCAGCGGAGCGGCCTGAAAATGGGTAAACTCATACTCAAATGAAGCATAGCCTCGACTGACCGACTTCAAACGATCAAAAAAGTCGAGTACCACTTCATTCATCGGCAACTCATAACTTAACTGCACCTGTCCGGCCAGGTATTGCAGATTTTTCTGTGCTCCGCGCTTCTCAATACAAAGTGTAATCACGTTACCCAGATACTCTTGCGGCACCAGGATGGTTGCAACGATGATCGGTTCGCGGACCTCTTCCAATTTACCGGGATCAGGCAGTGCTGCTGGATTTTCAATATGTATGAGTTCCCCGTCACTTTTCAGCACTTCGTAAACCACAGAAGGTGCAGTTGTGATCAGATCCAGGTCGTACTCCCGTTCGAGCCGTTCCTGAACAATCTCCATATGCAGCATGCCGAGGAATCCGCAGCGGAATCCAAATCCCAAGGCCTGAGAAGTCTCCGGCTCATAGTGCAGTGCCGCATCATTGAGGCGCAGTTTCTGCAAAGCATCCCGCAGACCCTCATAGTCATCGGAGCTGACTGGATAGAGTCCCGAGAAAACCCGTGGATGCATCTCTTCGAATCCCGGCAGAGGCTGATCGGCTTGGCGGTTTTCCAAGGTGATGGTATCGCCGACGGGCGCGCCATCGACCTCTTTGATACCGGCGATCAGGTAGCCAACTTCTCCCGCTTTCAATGAGGGTTGACTGAGCTGTTTGGGGGTGAACACGCCAACCTGCTCAACCTGGAAAACCCGCCCGGTAGACATAATCCGCATCTTGTCTTTCGGCTTGATCTCACCGTTCATCACCCTGATCAGTGATATGACCCCGACATAAGAATCAAACCAGGAATCGATGATCAGCGCCTGCAGCGGTGCTCCATAGTCACCGGCCGGAGGGGGGATCGTGACAACCAGTTGCTCCAACAGCGACTCGATGCCCAAACCGGTCTTGGCGCTTACATGGACTGCCTGATCGGCCTCGATACCGATAATCTCTTCAATTTCATTGATTACCCGTTCCGGTTCCGCCGATGGGAGATCGATTTTGTTGAGTACCGGCAGCACTTCCAGCCCCTGCTCGATCGCGGTATAGCAATTTGCCACACTCTGGGCCTCAACGCCCTGCGCCGCATCCACCACCAGCAGCGCCCCTTCACAGGCCGCCAGGGAGCGGGAAACCTCGTAGGAGAAATCCACATGACCAGGCGTATCAATGAAGTTGAGCTGGTAGGTGATTCCGTCTTTAGCCTGGTATTCCAGGGTGACGCTTTGGGCTTTGATGGTGATGCCCCGTTCCCGCTCCAATTCCATGGAGTCACACACCTGGTCACCCATCTCCCGGTCGCTCAGACCACCACAGGTCTGGATGAACCGATCGGCTATGGTGGATTTGCCATGATCGATATGGGCAATAATGGAAAAGTTTCGGATGTGTTGAAGGTCAGCCATAAAGCCCTGATTTGTCACTGAAAAAACAAGAAACGCCCCGTTTCGGGGCGCTTCAACGTAAACGTGTTGCCACAAAAGGAGAGATGATACCAAATCATACGTCGCGCAAATAGCTCAGAAGCCTGGATTGATCGAGATAGTGTTCACTCAGTGAGATACCATCCGGCCCCTCCAGACAGGGAATTCGCAGCCCATACTCCGTTTTGATATCGGAGTCGCGATCGATATCAACCTTCACCAGGACAATTTTCTCCAATCCATTCACGCTTGAAAGTTCGTCCCACATCTCATCACAAAGGTGGCATCCTTGCCGATGATAGAATTTCAGCTCAATCATTTTCCGGTACATGCAGGGCAAGAAAAATCGGCCCTGTATTGCGGTGCACAAGCAAGGCGACAGTTTTCTCCCCGGGTAGCTCCTTGACCAAACGGTTAAAGTGCTCCACTCCCTCCACATCCATATTATTGATCATCGTAATAATGTCGCCCTGCTGGATTCCAGCCTCACGGGCAGCCTTACCGGTTACCGACTCAACCATGACACCTCGTCGAGATGACAGACCCAACTCCTTCTGAACTTGCTCACTGACGCTAGAAACCATCATTCCCAAACGGTTTTCAGATACTTTAGGTGGCGTATTTTCGGCCATTTCCAACTGATCATCGGAGGGTAATTCACCAATATTGACATCCACCATTTTGGTTCTTCCCTTCCTCAGAATCTTCAGTGTGGCTGGCTTATCCACATTGCTACGCCCAACCAAGGGAGGTAACTCTGATGAGCTGTGTATCGGGGTACCATTGAATGACAGAATCACATCACCCACTTGAAGCCCCGCTTTTTCCGATGGACTTTGGGGCAGAACCCGGGCAATCAATGCGCCCCGGGGATGATTCATGCCAAAACTGTCGGCAAGATCCTTGGTGACATCCTGAATCAACACCCCCAACCAACCACGGGTAACCCGCCCACGGGTCTTTAACTGGTCTGCAACATTCATCGCCATCTCGATGGGGATGGCGAAAGATAGCCCCATGAACCCGCCTGAGCGGCTGTATATCTGGGAGTTGATTCCAACCACTTCACCTTCCATGTTAAACAGTGGGCCACCGGAGTTGCCGGGATTGATGGCTACGTCGGTTTGAATGAAGGGCACATAGTTCTCAGTCGGCAGGTTTCTTCCCTTTGCGCTGACAATACCGGCGGTCACTGAATGATCAAAGCCGAAGGGTGAACCGATTGCCAACACCCACTCACCGACTCTCAACCCATCAGAGTCACCGATTTCAACCATTGGCAGATCATCTGCATTAATTTTGATTAACGCAATGTCGCTGCGTTCGTCTTTGCCGATAACATCAGCAACAAACTCTCGTCGGTCGTTCATCCGCACAAGGATTTCGTCAGCCTCTTCCACAACATGATTGTTGGTCAGAATATAGCCATCCTCTGAAATGATGAATCCAGATCCGAGAGAGCGCTTTTCCACATCATTTTCCGGCATCCGATATCCATGATTGCCAAAAAACTTTTTCATCAGCTCACCTAAAGGGCTGCCTTCGGGCAAGCCTTCCAATTCGGGCATATTGAAGGGTGACATCTGATTTCTGGATGAAGAGGTTCTGGTGCTGATATTGACCACAGAGGGGGCGTTATGCTCTGCAAGATCCGCAAAGTTCGGCAGGTCGCGCGCCATCAGAGGGAACGATGTCAGCAGTACCACTGCCATTGCCGCTAGCATGATAAATTGAAATTTCTTGTCTCTCATTGAAACAACTCCTGGAGGAAAGAGGGATCGACCGACAACAGGTATGAGGTGAATAGAGTCTCAGACAAAAGGCACAGAGATTCTATCTGCATGGCGCAGTATCACCGCCTGATAACCTGGGTCATGTCGATTTTTATATGCAAGTAGTCTCAACAGAAAAAACCCGCCAATCAGCCCCAATAGACCACCGATAACTTGCGGGAGTTCCCCTGACTGGATGTTAAACAAACCAAACAGATATTGAGCAACAATGGCTGCCAGAATCATGAGGATCAATGGAAGCAGATAGGCCAGCATGGAGAGTTTCAACAGAGCCTGTTCCTGCAAACCGATAATCACCTGCTCACCGGGTTTCGCCAATACGGTATTCACTACTCTCAGGTGGTTATAACGACGCTTGAACAAACCGGCAAGAACACTGGTGCTACAGCTTCCCTGGCTCTCGCAGGATCCACAGGCGGCTCGCTTCTCCGTCTCGACAAATGCGTACTCACCTTCAATACGCACGACCATTGCGGTCTCTTCAATCATTCGAGCCCTTCAGCTTCATCCCTTGAACCACACCCAGTATGGTGACTGCGGGTACTTCGCCCACTGCAGTCACCTGGTAGCCGGCAATCTGACCACCCCAGGCGTTGATCGCACCCAATCTGGATACACCGCTGAAGGCTTCGCTGCGTGTTTCCGCTTCGATAAACACAGAGAGTGAACCCAATCCGTCACTGAACACATACTGTTCGATTGGCGCACTCAGCATCGGATCATGCAGCTGGTGCTGCATATTCAATGTGAATCCGGCAGGAAGCTTGAGAAAATCCCATCGACTGTCTGCCTCATTGGAGAGACTGGTGCCTTCATTATTTTTCAGCCGGTAGGTGAACAACGACTCTCTCTGGTGCAGTTCACTGATCTCAGCAACACCGATCTCCAGATCGGTGAACATGGTCTGCTCCACCGCTTCACTATGCTCGTTGATCAAATCCGACTTGAGCGGTAGGCCGCTCTCCAGATCCAGATAGAAACGATAGCCGTAGCGAAGCCGGTCATTGGGCATGATCACTACCACCTGAGCCTGGCGATTGGCAATTCGGTCTTTTCCGCTCATGCGAAAACTGTAGTGATCCTCAAGTTGAGCCAGATCCTGAGGCAGAATATTGAGAAATTTCTTACTTGGGGAGCGCTTGTCCACTGACACTTCATTACTGCCAGGCATGACACAGGTTACCGACTCTTCATCACGAATCACTTCACGGGGTGCACCATTCAGGGACATCAGGCTCTCTCTGACCTTGTCCCCGTTCACCGCGTGGGCGATTTTCATGATTTCCAGTTGATTGTCATGCAGATAGACAAAGGTTCCTTGGTAGTTCAGCTTTTGCACCGCCTCCATCATTCGCTCAAGCCAATCCCTGGGAGTGAGCTGTTCAGCGGCGAAAATTGGCTGGCTGCAGAGCAGCAACAGAAGAAAACCGATCCAATATTGTCTCAAAGCAGCTCTGGAAGAGGAAAAATTCATCCGTTCAGCTCAATCTTATTTTTGTTTGTTTTCATCGTAACTGACGAACGTGGCAAAGGGCATGATCCCTTTGATGTTGCTCGACGGTGACCTTTCCTGATGATTGACCAGATAGGCGTTAAGCCGTGATTCCACTTCGGGTTTTTTCAGCAGCTCCCAGCGAGTGCCGTCTTCCGTGACATAGAGGGTCTCTGTTGCAGGCACCTGAGTAGCGGCGATATTCGCCGGTGGTGCTTCGGATCCCTCCGGATTGATCAACTGTGGGGCCATCACCACCGCGACAGCGGCTAAAGAGGCAGCGACAGCCAATCCGGTATAGGAACGCTTCTTCAAACCTGGACGACGTTTGATTGCTGCCGGAGCGAGCACGACCGGCTCATCTTCCAGTTGCTTGCTGATCGCCTGTGCCAGATCCGGGTTGTACAGTGAGCCTGTCTCACCACGCATGGCATCACCGATCAAATGGTACCTGGACCAGGTATCCCGGTTCACCTTATTATTCGACAACTTATTAATTTCCATAGAGATTTCTTCTTCTGAAATCTCATTATCAACCAGCGCGGATAATCTTTCGTACTCTTGCTCAGTCATTTGTGCTATGCCTGATTTTAAGGTTTTAATAATGGGCTCAGTCTTTTATCAATCGCCTCACGCGCCCTGAATATTCGGGAGCGAACCGTACCTACAGGACAGGACATGGCATTGGCGATCTCTTCATAACTCATGCCTTCCAGCTCTCTCAGTACAATGGCGGTTCTCAGATCTTCAGGCAGGTCATCGATCGCCTGCTGAACCGTCATGGTAATCTCTTCAGTCAATACATGATTTTCCGGTGTACCTGTCTCCTTTAGACGCACACCGACATCCATTTGTTCAGCCACTTCTGCCTCCACATCATCTGAAGGGGGGCGTCGCCCCTGGGCTACGAGGTAGTTCTTCGCTGTATTGATGGCTATTCGATAGAGCCATGTATAAAAAGCACTGTCACCCCGAAACTTGGGTATGGCCCGATAGGCCTTGATAAAGGCTTCCTGGGTCACATCCAGCACCTCATGAGGATCTCGGATATAGCGGGAGATCAGATTGGTGATTTTCTGCTGATATTTCAATACCAGCAGGTCAAACGCCTTTTTGTCACCCTGTTGAACTCGAGCTACGAGTTCCTGATCAATTAACCGCTCGCCCATCCGGGCTATTACCTCCTCGTGACCAGCACTTCCTGTGCACAGTCCCATTGACAGTCATGGATTGGATAAGTTCTGGCAATTCCAGCTTTAATTGATCGACATCAGTCTGCCGATGCGATTGGTTCAACCAAACGCGGTTTTAAGCTAGGATGCATTACAACTGGAAACGCATTATCACCATAACGACCCTACCCCGCAAATTATGACGACAGATCACCAACATGACGTACTGATCATCGGCAGTGGCGCCGCTGGATTGAGCCTTGCCCTGCACCTGGATCAGAAGCTGAATATCGCAGTCATCTCAAAGAAAGAGCTGAAAGAGACCAACACTTATTACGCTCAGGGAGGAATCTCCGTGGTACTCGATGAGGAGGACAGCATCGCCTCCCACGTCAAGGACACCCTGGATGCCGGCGCCGGCCTGTGTGATAAGGAGACCGTGCAGTTGGTGGTGGAAAATGGCCCATCCAACATCGACTGGCTGCTCAAGGGTGGGGTTAATTTCACCCGGGACGACAGTGCCGCATCGAGTGGTGGCTACCACCTGACCCAGGAAGGCGGCCACTCCCACCGACGGGTCATTCACGCAGCAGACGCCACCGGTAGAGAGGTGGAAACCACCCTGCAGGGACAAGTCAGAGCCCGCTCGAATATCGAAATCTTCGAGCACCATATCGCCATCGACCTGATCACCAGCGAAAAAGAGCAAACCAAGCACCAGAAACGCTGCTATGGCGCCTATATTCTTGATCATGAAAGCAATCATGTGCAGACCTTCAGCGCCAGATTCGTCGTATTGGCTACCGGTGGCGCCAGTAAGGTCTATCTCTATACCAGCAACCCGGATGTCTCCACGGGGGATGGGATCGCGATGGCCTGGCGGGCCGGTTGCCGGGTTGCCAACATGGAGTTCATCCAGTTTCATCCAACCTGCCTCTACCACCCGGAGGCGAAGAGTTTCCTGGTCTCCGAGGCGGTCAGAGGAGAAGGTGGTCAACTCAAGCTTCCCGATGGCAGCCGCTTCATGGATCGCTTCGATGAGCGGGGGGAACTGGCGCCCAGAGATATCGTCGCCCGGGCGATCGACCATGAGATGAAACGCATTGGCGCCGACTGCCTCTATCTGGATATCAGCCACAAACCGGCCGAATTCATCCAGGAGCACTTCCCCACCATCTACCAGCGCTGTCTCGACTTCGGTATCGACATGTCGAAACAACCGATTCCGGTGGTGCCGGCAGCCCACTACACCTGCGGTGGTGTAATGGCGGATCATAAAGCACGAACCGATATCGCCGGACTCTATGTGGTCGGTGAGAGTGCCTACACAGGTCTTCACGGCGCTAATCGTATGGCCAGCAACTCACTGCTTGAGTGTCTGGTGTTTGCCAAGCTTGCCGCAGAGGATATTCAGGAACTGGATTCCACCACAGCTGAGCCTCCACAGATTCCCCCCTGGGATGAAAGCCGTGTTACAGAGCCGGATGAAGAGGTGGTGGTATCCCATAACTGGGATGAGCTTCGCCACTTCATGTGGGACTATGTGGGTATCGTCAGGAGTAACAAACGCCTGGTGCGCGCCCGCCGCAGGGTAGACCTGTTACAGCGGGAAATTGTCGAGTACTACAGCAATTTCAGGGTCAGCATGGATCTTCTGGAGCTGAGAAACCTGGTCGATGTGGCCGATATGATCATTCGATCGGCCCAATGCCGACGTGAGAGTCGAGGACTCCATTTCATCCTGGATTTCCCCTACCGGGACGACCGGGTGCAGAACAAACCGACGATTTTGATTCCTGAGTCCTATTCACCTTACTGAAACATGACCCAGGTTTTGAATGTGCTCATTTGAGCGATCACTCAACAATTGTAAACCGGCAAAACAGGCCATCTTCATTAGTGAAGGGAGCTGCTATTGTGTAGTGTATCAGTTCAGACAATCGGCTCCTCCCGGGTGAATGAACCATGCTTGAGAAGGATCCTTAAGTTCCGCATCTCTTCCGCTGGCAAAGCATCCTGAAACAGAACCATCACTGGATGGCGCCAGCGCTCCCGGAGACTAAAGCGCAATAAGATCAGCCAGGGCGTTACCAGGCTATCGGTACGTAGCCTTGCTGAATATTTCTCCCCGCCTGCCAGAACAATTTTCGACCAGCCGTTACTCTTGATTTCCGCTTTTGCTACGTGTTCAGGGCTAAATTTCCTGGAAACCGGCAGCCTAGTCAGTAAAAAAAAGTATCATCAAGAGGAGAGTTTTGAGTGCCACATCAATCGGCGCAGTGATTATCGCCAGAAATGTCATGGCAGACAGACTACGATGCCAAATCATCAATTGTCGTGATGGCCCTGGCTTGATGTGAATTGCTGCCAATCGATTGCTCATGTCCACAGCCTCCTTGCTGTTACAGATGTTTCAAAACGACCTTTACCCTGAGTCCACCATACTGGGGGGAGCGGTCAAAATTGATCTCTCCCTGGTAAAGTTGTACCACCTCGTGGACGATTGCCAGACCTAAACCGTGCCCCTCGGTGGCTTCATCCAGTCGGCTGCCCCGCTGCAGCAGACTTTGTAAATCCGACACATCCAGTCCTACTCCATCATCCTCAACCACAATCGTCAGATTGTCAGCACAAACAATCTGACAAACTACATTTCCCGCTGCCCATTTACAGGCATTATCCAATAGATTTCCCAGCAGTTCGAGTATATCTTCTCGATCTCCGAATGGCGGACACTCAGGCTTCGATACTGCCTGAATATTCAGATTACGCCCCTGATAAATCTTTCGCAGTACATCCAGTAGGTCTGGTAAATCCACTTTTGCACTGAATTTCTGATTGATGCTCCGTTCGCCGCTGAGCCGTGCTCTTTTCAGTTCCCTATCGATCAGCAGGCGTATACGCTCCACCTGCTGGCTGGCCTGATTATCTTGTTCACCGTATCGATGCCGCAACTGTCTGTCGAAGTATCCGGTTAACAGATTGAGCGGTCCTTTTAGCGCATGAGCCAGGTTTCCAAGTGCATTACGGGTTCTTTGGTTTCGCTGTGAGAGCAGTTGCAGTAAGTGGTTTACCTCTTTGACCAACGGCAGCATCTCGTTGGGCACATCTTCATTCAACGGCTTTTCGCACCCAGAGGAGAGGTTTCGTAGATCCTCACGTAAGGGTTCAAGACGACGGAAAGCCAGTCTTACCACCAGGCTCTGAATAATCAACAAAACCATCAACCCCACGATCGACAACAGGGCAAAATTCCATAGGAAGGTCTGACGTTGCCGGTTGATCGGTAAGAGATCCTCGGCAACCGCTATGGTCAGATTCTGGTTTTTTTTTCGATAGCCGGTCAACCAGACAAGTAGCTGTTGCCCATCGGGTCCCTGGCGATAGAGTCGTTTGCTTTCACCTGGCTTCATACTGGGAAGACGAAGCTTATAATCCCACAATGAACGGGAAGTCAACTCTGATCCGGAGTCACTGACAATGAGAAAGTAGTGACCCGAAAACGGTCGGTGGTAAATTTGATTGATGTAGGCCTCTTCAACGGCTAATCGGGGTTCTGTTGCGACTGCCCCGAGTATCGATTCAGCATCATGCTCAAGCCTTGAGGTGATGAAATCCTCTGTGAGTTTTTCAAGCGAACCCGCACCGAATATCCACAACAACCCCATCAACAGAGCCAGACTGAGCGTCAGGCCAATCTGCAATCGCCGCTCGATGGATTTAGGATTCAAGACCGACATAGATGTATCCCTGACCACGCCGGGTTTCGATTGCCTGCTTTCCGAGCTTTTCACGCAATCGGCTGATATACACCTCAATCAGATTGCTGTCGCGGTCGAAATCCTGCTCGTAGACATGCTCTGTAAGCCGGGTTTTGGATAGAATTCTCCCTTGATTGAGAATAAAAAATCTCATCAATCTAAACTCTGTACCGGTGAGATCCAGTCGTTGCTGATCAGGAAGAATCAGCTGCTGCTTCTCCTCATCCAGCTCAACACCACCAGCTTTAAGGCTGCGGCCTACCATTTCGTTAGATCGTCGCGCCAGGGCCTGCAGACGTACAACCAGTTCCTCAACATGGAACGGCTTACCTAGATAGTCATCCGCACCCGCTTTGAATCCAGCCACCCGTTCATGCCAGGCATCGCGGGCAGTAAGGATGATCACCGGAATATCATTCCCTCTTGAGCGCCAGTTTTTTAACACATCAAGGCCGGATCGTTTGGGTAATCCAAGATCCAAAACAACCAGATCGTATTCCATCTCATCACCCAGGTACTCCGCCTCAACACCCTGAGTTGCCAGATCCACCGCAAACCCCTGCCGCTCGAGATCCTGTTTGAGCGATGCTGAGAGTAAATTATCGTCCTCAACCAACAGCAATCGCATCCCTCAATCCTCCAGCTCAAGTTCCAGAAGCTCTCCGTTTACCGCATCGAGTTTGTATTCCCATACCATACCCTGCTCATCGAGTATCTCAATTTCATAAAGAAATGTCTGGCCATGCCGTTCCAATTCCACTTCGATCACCCGGCCTGGCCTTTCTGCCTGAATCTTCCTCAACAAATCTGTCAATGGCACGATCTTTCCACTTTGCGTAAGGCGCCGTGCCTCCTGATAGCCCACATCTCCATCGGCATATAGCAGAGAGGCAGTGAACAAAACCACCAATAAAAGCACCATATTTGCCCTATAAAACATCATTCAGTCATCCCAACGACCATAACCTGGTATTTTAATATCATCGTCATCGAATGACCCCTGAAGTGCCCGAACATGGCAGCTGTCACAATTACTGAACTGAATTTTTTCTCCATTGCGATGCAGTATCCTGGGAGAGATCTCGTCATGTTCATGCTTGAAGAAATCAGTTTCCGTGATGCGCATTGGCGGCTGCTTTGTGCGAATTGACCAAAGAACTTTTTGGGAGATTTCTCCCCTGACATTCTCTGCAGCATTTTGTGTGAGGTAATTCAAAATGTATTCTGCTTCATAGTCCGATAATTCCGCATTTTCGCCAAAATGGTCATCGAGTCCTGCCATAACCAAACGCCAGGAAGCGCCAGGCAGAAAGCCAGGCTGATAGGGGAAATGACAACTCCCGCACTCCTCCTGATATTGTTGGGTTCCCTTTTTATCGGCCAGCATAGTATCTGAACGGAACCAACGAGTTAGAAATCCAGGCTCCTTTTCATATACAGCTTCATCCCGATCGGCAAACACCACACCAATACCGAATATGAGCGATAAAATCAAAATCAATAGTAAGCAGATCTTTTTCATTGCCAGGCTCCATTCATAGCTGCTGCAGAAAACTCAATAGGTCACTCTTTTCCTGGGCGGTACATCGCCTGCCCCAGGTCCATTTGCAGTTCCGCTTGAACCACTTTTCAATCTTTTTACCATCAGTCAGACGCTGTGGATTGACAGACCGGGCCATTGGCTGAATGGATTTACCTGTCTTAACATGTTTTCCAGGCTCGCTTAAATCATCCCCATGACAATCACTACACGAGCGGGCTTTACCACTTTTTGCATGCCTGACCTGTTGTTGCCAGATAGCCTGACCATTTTCCGGATCGAATGAATCGACACCCTTCTCCTGATAGCTGGCAAATCGCTCGTCCAGTGCCCCAGCATGAACTGCTACTGGAAGGCAAGTCAGCAGTAGCACAGCTTTAAGGTTGAATTTCATTAGCTTACCCTCGCTTTGTGCCTGTTATCATCGATCGCACAAGATTTTCCTGATGTAGCAGGGATCCGACCAATACCCCTGTCAAATGGACCGCAATCAACAACAGTGTCGTATTGGCAAACACCTCATGTATCTCCTCGTACAATTCACCGCCATAGGGCCTGTTGGAAAACAGAGGTTCAGCCAAGGGTCCTAGTCCCTCTGCACCATAAGCCAGCATGCCCGTCAGTACCGTTAACAGCAGACCGAACATCAACATCACAATCATTGCGCCGCCGGCAGGATTGTGACCGATAAAGCGTTTTGCCTTGAAACTGAGCAGATCCTTCAGGTATGCCATCACCTTGCCGGGAGATTTCACGAAATCGCTGAATCTGGCATAGCGTGTTCCAATAACCCCCCAGACAATACGGATCAACAGCAGTACAGCCACCGTGTAACCGGCATACACATGCAGATCCATCCACTCATCCTCCGTCATCCAGCAGATGGCAAAAGCTCCCACCAGTGACCAATGGAAAAGTCGTACAAAGGGATCCCAAACCTTTATCATTCGCTTTTTACTCATCCTCACAGTCTCTCTATAACCTGAATGTGGCTAAGCATGGCTGAAGAAAATGAAATCAAGCTGAAAATGGCGAAATAATTTTTCAGACCGGACAAAGCTGGTCCAAATGGACCAGAAACTGCTGATAGGTATTGAATGTAGAAGGGAGGCTAAATTTACTACGCCAAGCCAGGATTGGACTTAAATTAGGGCCTGTTAACACTAATCCAATAGGCCCTAAATGTCAGGGTTTAAAATCTGGGTAAGTTGATGGGTGGGGCATTGCCCCACCACTTGTTGAGATTGAATCAGGTAACCTTCAGTTGCAGCATCTCCTCGCCCTCTTCATCAGAGAGGTGGACGGCGCAGGCGATGCAGGGGTCGAAGCTGTGGATGGTTCTGAGAATCTCCACCGGTTGCTTGGCATCGGCCAACTGGTGATTGTCCTGCAGAGCGGCCTCGTAGGCACCGGGTTGACCGCTGGGATCCCGGGGCCCCGCATTCCAGGTACTGGGTACCACCGCCTGATAGTTGGCAATCTTGCCATCCTCGATCACGATCCAGTGACCCAAAGCGCCCCTTGGGGCCTCCATGAAACCCACACCTCGGCATTCACTTGGCCAGGTGGAAGGATCCCACAGCGCTTCATTAAAGGTCTTGGTATCGCCTGCCTTGATGTTGGCCACCAGCTGGTCATACCAGCCCTGCATGGCATCGGCGAGAATCTTGGTCTCCAGGGTTCTGGCCGCGGTACGTCCAAGTGTGGAGAAGAGTGCCCTGGTGGGCAGATCCAGTTTGCTCAAGGTCATACCGACCAGCTCTTTGGTCTGCTCATGACCATTGGCATACAGCATCAGCACCCGGGCCAGCGGTCCAACTTCGACCGCTTTGCCCTTCCATCTGGGTGCCTTCAACCAGGAGTAGGACTCTTCGACATTAAGGTGTTTGTAAGGCAGCTCCGGACCTGTGTAGTTGAGGTTTGTCTCACCATCATAGGGGTGCAAACCCTGATCCTTACCACCAGAGTAGTCATACCAGGAGTGGGAAATGTGCTCCTGAATCTCATCGGCACTGTTCAGATCGAGTGGATGAATAGTGGAGAGATCCCGATCCAGAATTACTCCGCTGGGGAAGAAGAAGCTGTCCGGATCATCCATCGAGGTTCCCGGCAGATCTCCACAGCAAAGGAAGTTGCCCAGACCTTCGCCACGCTCACCCCAGTCCTTGTAGAAACTGGCCACCGCGAGAGTATCGGGCACATAGACCTGATCGGTGAATTCACGCATCTTGGTGATCACATCCTGCACCTGAGAGAGCTTCTTGGTATTGATCGCAGAATCGGAGTTGAGATCGATCGCAGAAGCAACCCCACCCACCAGAAAATTGGGATGTGGATTTTTGCCCCCAAAGATGGCATGTAACTTCACCACATCCCTTTGCCAACTCAGCGCCTCAAGATAGTGAGCCACCGCCATAAGGTTCGCCTCGGGGGGAAGCTTATAAACCGAATGTCCCCAATAGGCTTTGGCGAAAATACCCAACTGCCCGGCTTCAACAAAGCCTTTGAGTTTCTTTTTCACATCGGAGAAGTAACCGGGAGAGGCTTTTGGCCAGTTACTCAAAGATTGCGCAAGTTCAGCCGTCTTGCCCGGATCAGCCGACAGGGCGGAAACCACGTCCACCCAATCCAAGGCATGCAGATGATAAAAGTGCATCACATGGTCATGAATATACTGAGCGCCGATCATTAGATTGCGGATCAGCTGGGCATTCTGCGGAATCTGATAATTCAAGGCATCCTCAACCGATCGGACCGAGGCGATACCATGCACCAGGGTGCAGACACCGCATATCCGCTGTGCAAAGGCCCAGGCATCACGGGGATCCCGTCCCTTGAGGATGATCTCTATGCCGCGAACCATGGTGCCTGATGAATAAGCACTGCTGATCTGATCGCCTTCCATCTGTGCTTCAATCCGCAGATGGCCTTCGATTCTGGTGATGGGATCAACGACGATTCTGTCACTCATTTTGTCTCGTCTCCTATCATTAGGAATGGCGCTAAGGTTTCAGAGTTACTTTTCATCTTCAACCAGATGCTCTGCAATCATCTCGGTTAAACCGACGACCGGCATCTCCATGCGATACTCTTCCAAACCCTCTTCGATGATCAGGCGACAGTTGGCACAGGCGGTCACCAAAGTCTCCACATTGAGTTCATCGAGTTGGGTCTTCTTGCGTTTGAATGCTTTTATCCGCAACTCTTCGGCCCGTTCATTGGCACTGACTCCGCCGCCACCGCCGCAACACCAGTTCATTTCACGGCTGTCGTTCATATCAACAAAGTTCGTTGCAACCAGTTTCAGCAGGTTGCGCGGCGGTTCCAGTACACCACCTTTACGTACAATCTGGCAGGGATCGTGGAAGGTCAGACGGTCATCTTCAGTACCCTCTGTCTTCAAACGCCCTGTGGAACGTAATTCATCGAGCAGTTCCAGGATATGCACAACTTTGAAATCATAGGGCCGCCCGATCAGGTTGGGTCCCTCCCAACGGATCGCCGTGTAGGCGTGTCCGCATTCCGGACTGATCACATATTTGACCTTCAGCTTCTCTGCCGCCACCACGACACGATTCACCAACTCACGGGCGATATCGGAAGATCCGATCTGAATACCTGAGTTGGTTGCCTCAAATGCCTCCGAGCTGATCGTCCAGGTAACCCCGGCCTGTTTGAAGATCCGCGCAAGGGCCTCCAGATACTCAGGAAAGTTCATGATCTCCATGGAGGACAACAACGCCATGTAATCAGCGCCTTCCACATCCACTGGGATGGTCAGACCGCTGTCCGCCTCCACATGTTTGATCTGTGCCGCCAAGGCTGGAAACTTGACCCCCATTGGGCTACCGATGGTCACCGCCCGTCGGCTCGCCCCTTTGATACCTTCCGGAGCATAACCCGCCGCCACAAAACCTTCCCGGGCACGGCGGATCATATAGCTGATATCATTACCCACCGGACAGACCATGGAGCAACGGCCACACAGGGTGCAACCGTCATAGATGAGGGTCTCCCACTCCTCCAACAGTTCGTTGGTTACAGGCTTGCTCAGACCCAGCATCGATTTCAGGCGACCCCACAGGGTGTACTCCTGCTCCCATACCCGGCGTAAAGGTTCCAGCTTATGAATCGGCGTATATTTGGGATCATCGGTCTCGGTATAGAAGAGACAGGCTTCGGCACACATACCGCAATTCACACAGCTGGAGAAGAACGACGCCACGGGTGCATTCATCTGTTCGCGAAAGGCGTTCATGCCTCTTTCTAAGGTTGCCTCACTCATGACTGAACTCCTCTGCGACCTGCCATAGCCCCGTTGTACCAACGGGCGATAATAAAGGTGAAGGCATGCATAAGCTTGGTAAAGGGAAACAGCACCATCAATAACTCAACGCTGAGTATGTGCAGACCCAGTACCAATGGATAGGGGTCAATCATGCGATGGTAGGCAAGATATCCGGTAAGCATCGGTAGAAATGTGACCACCCAGGTCAGATAATCTTCCGGGCCGCTGAGAAAACGTTTCACCGGATGGGTCAGACGACTGAACAACATCGCTACCAGGGTCACAATGGTCACAGCAGCGATTGCATCAACCAGGTTACTGGCAATACCGGGCCAGCGGATACCAAGTACCGAATCGATCAATTCGATGTGCGGTACGAACAGAAACAGACTGATCAGAAATCCAATGTGCCAGATATACCCTCCCACTACGGTAAACGGCGAGCGTTTGAAGCTGCCCCCTTCCGGTGCGGTACGGGTTACCAGGGTCAACAGCCCGGCTCCCAACTCAGCGCCACGAGGCTCTGAATAATCGGCTTTGCGCCCGAGGATCAAAACCTCAAGCAGACGTATCAAAACCCCAACAACAAAGATGAACAAAGCAATATCGAACCCTGGTCCTCTTACCCATAAAAGAAAATCAATTGATGTGCTCATGATTTCTTATCCAAGTCGTCAATGGTAACGGTTTCATGTTGTGCCGCCGCTTTCGCCCGGGTACTGCGATTGAGCGCTCCAGCAGCGGCGCCCAATGCGACACCGGCACCCACAACATAGCCAGTCTTTCTGGTGAGATCGCTATCGGGAATGGAGAGTGCGTTATAAAAACCACCGGCATCCCAAAAGTCGGGCTCAGAACATCCCAGACAGCCATGACCGGATTCAACCGGCCAGCTTGTACCCTGATTCCATTTTGCTGTGGCACAGGCGTTATAGGTCATTGGACCTTTGCAACCCAGTCTGAACAAACACCAACCCTTACGCGCCCCTTCATCGTCGAATGTCTCAGCGAACAGCCCTTTGTCATAGAATGGCCGTCGATAACATCGATCATGAATGCTCTGTCCGAAGAAGACCATCGGGCGTCCCAGAGCATCCAGTTCAGGTAGTGAACCAAAGGTCAGGAAGTGGGCCAGTACACCGGTAATTACCGTAGGGATAGGTGGACAACCGGATACATTGACAACCGGTTTGTCCTTGACGATCTCACCAACAGAGACCGCACCAGTGGGATTGGGATTGGCATGAGGCAGACCGCCGAATGCCGCACAACTACCTACCGCAACTACGGCCGCTGCGCCGGCCACGGTCTCTTCAAGCATCTGCAGATTACTGATGCCGGCAATCGCCGAATAGCCCGGGTTGGCCAATGGTATTGAGCCATCGACAACCACGATGTATTTACCTTCATTCTCATGCATGGCCGCTTCTCTGGCCGCTTCCGCGGCATCACCTGAAGCAACCTGCAAGGTATGGTGATAATCCAATGAGATATGATCGAAAATCAGGTTTTCCACACTTGGGGAGTGACTGCGGGTCAGTGACTCGGTACACCCGGTACACTCCTGAAAGGAAAGCCAGATAACCGATGGGCGCTTTGCCTTCTCCAGGGCCTGCGCAATCGCAGGAACCATGGTGGGCGGCAGCGCCATCATCGATGCGGTGGCGGCACAATACTTCAGAAAACCCCGCCTTGAGACCCCTTGTTGACGTAGGCTTTCGCCCAGTGTCATAGAGAGTTTTTTTAGATCATCAGCCATCACAACTCCTACCGCTTCGATCAAGATGCGGACTTAATGCTCTTTTAACTTTGCCTCTAGCCGATCTATGGCATCAACAATATCTTCCTGCTGTGAGAATACAATTTTTGGGACAGAACCGATCTCTATCTGTAAAGCGACACGTTCGCCTTCTGCATTTCGGTGATCGACGATCCAGACTCCGGAAAATGCCGTCTCCCAGATGGTGCTTTCACCCAGGGCATCCATTGTCACGTGAATCTCACCCCGGCCCAGCAGTTGCAACAGTTGCTCTTCATCACCAGGGCCAAACGGCAGTGAACGTAAATCGATGCAACAGTATTCACCTTCGCTGGAGAAGCGCTGCAGGGCGTGGTGGATTTCATGCAGGATGGGGAGTGCGTTCCCATGGCTGTTCTGAGTGCCATCGGGAGACTCTACTTTTACAGCGATGTCCTGGAGTCGCGGCATCAGGAAAGCCCTAACTATATGCTTATCAGAAAGAATATCACTAATTTCTGATACAGGTGCTGATCTGGATCATCAATGCACCATTAAAGAACTATTTAGCATTAGTTAATTATGAATAGATTAAATAAAATCCTGTTATGAGTTTATTCCCCATTCAGTCAGTATGGAAATTATCGCTTCGATGCCCTGCTCAACGGAAGGTGCAACCACATCACTCAGGGACTCCCCCCAATCCAGCTCCTTCGGTTCAATGCCCACCAGGTAGCGCTGGGCAGGCAGGGTTTCCGACAAACGAGCAATGTCCAGTAAATCGCCCAGACTGACTTCATGAACACTTGAGCGGTTGCCACTCAGGTAGCGATCCATCTCTTCGTTGTGAAACACCTGAAGCGTGCCGGGGGGCTGTTTCATACGTGCCGCGTCCACCACGATCAACCCATCCGCATTGGCAATGGGTTCGGCCAGAGTGAAACTCAGAGTACCCCCATCCATAAAGGTAACTCCGGGAATATCCCCGGTTTTCTGTTGCATGGCGGTCACCAGATGGATACCAATACCCTCATCACTGAGCAGGGTATTTCCAATGCCCAGGATTAAAACACTTTCTATCTTCATACTCTCAGCCCTGAAATCCACCGAGTTATTGTGCTTGATCAACATTCTACCTTGAAGCGACACCTGACTCCCTGCGAGAATAACTTTAAGGGAACTTGGAGTGATATGTCACGCCCGTTTCACTGTTATCTTGGCTGCCCCCGGATGATCAAGATGCCAGGTTGAGCCAAGATAAATCATTCAGTTCCCTTTGGACCTCTGAACAGGCCCAGACAGGCGACTTAAATCACCTCACCAGGCAGGTTACATCATGTGTCTTGGCATACCCATGCAGATAAAAGAGATTGATGGCTTCACGGCACGCTGTGAAGCCAAAGGGGTTGAAAGGGAGGTCAGCCTGTTCATGTTGCAGCATGAGGAGCTGGCTGCGGATGATTTCGTGGTGGTGCATGTCGGCTATGCAATCCAGAAGGTCTCCCCTCAGGAGGCACAATCCGCCTGGGAAATCTATGATGAGATGTTAACCAAAATGGACCCACAAGCTGATGCATGAGCTGTCGGTTTGTCAATCCATGCTAAGACAAGTGGAAGAGATCGCCCAGCGCGAACAAGCAATCTTGGTAGAACGGATCATCATTCAGATCGGACCACTCTCCGGGGTGGTTCCTGAATTGTTGCAACAGGCCTTCACCATAGCCAGATGCGGAACCAAAGCCGAGTCGGCGGAACTGGTGACAGAGACCCAGCCGGTCAGAGTTCATTGTCTACAATGTGGTTATGATTCCGACGCCCAGGCCAATCGCCTGCTTTGTGCCAAGTGTGGAGACTATCGCACCCGCCTGATCAGTGGTGACGAACTGTTGTTGGCCAGTGTTGAACTCACTAAAAACTAATTTGGGAGTAGCTGTAAAATGTGTGACACCTGTGGATGTAATGTTACCCATGGCAACCGTCATCTGATCGAAGAAGGTGGCAAGCATGCCCATACCTCCGATGACCATGTAGCTATCGAGGTCTTGGAGAATCTGCTGAGCGAAAACGACCATCAGGCGGCACACAACAGGGAGCACTTCGAAAGACATGGTGTGCTGGCGATCAATCTGATGTCATCCCCGGGCAGTGGCAAGACCCGTCTTCTGGAGCGCACCATCGACCACCTCAGCGGCCGCTACAAAATCGGTGTCATCGAGGGGGACCTGGAGACAGAAAACGATGCCCAAAGGATCAGAAACAAAGGCGTGCCCGCGATACAGATAACCACCGGTACCGCCTGCCATCTGGACGCTCACATGATCCACCAGGCCTTGCATCAGACCCCTCTGGATCAGCTGGACCTGCTGTTTATTGAAAACGTGGGAAATCTGGTCTGTCCGGCAAGTTTCGATCTGGGACAACATCTCAATGTCACCCTGCTATCGGTAACCGAAGGGGATGACAAACCGGCCAAGTACCCGGTGATCTTCCGTGCAGCGGACCATGTGCTGATTACCAAATCGGACCTGCTCCCCCTGTTGGATGATTTCGATCCGGACAACGCCGGCCAGGCACTGCAGCAACTCGCTTATAAAAACCCGATCACGCTGGTTTCAGCAAAATCAGATCAGGGCATGGATGAGTGGCTCAGCTGGCTGGAAGCGCAGCTAAGCCAGGCAAAGGAAAACACAACAGAACCGGCAACCGCATCACTCTGAAGTCGCAGGGTCGATCCAAATATGTCTCTGACCGCAAAAGAGTGGCTGACACAGCTTCACCAGCTTCCTTTATCTGATCGATTCAGAATCATGAATGTCTGTGGGGGACACGAACGTTCCATCACACAGGCGGGGCTCCGCGGCGCCCTGCCCCCGCAGATCGAACTTATCCCGGGCCCGGGTTGTCCAGTTTGTGTCTGCCCGGAAGAGGATATCTATCAGGCGATACAACTGGCCCTGAATGAAGAGATCACTCTGCTTGCGTTTGGCGATATGTTGCGGGTCCCTGTGAATGTCAGTAAACAGGAGCCCCGCTCTCTCGATCAGGCCCACGCAGCCGGCGCCGATATCCGCCCAATCGCTTCACCAATCGAGGCGCTGAAACTGGCCAAATCTGAACCGAATCGGGCATTCGTCTTCTTTGCAGCAGGATTTGAGACGACCACCGCACCAGTTGCCTCCCTCCTGGTAGAGGGTATTCCGGACAATCTCTCGATCCTGCTCTCCGGTCGCCTGACCTGGCCAGCGGTCTCCATGCTGCTGGATTCCGATACCCCCGGCTTCGATGCACTGGTCGCTCCAGGACATGTCGCCACAGTGATGGGACCTGAAGAGTGGCAATTTGTCGTCGACAAGCATCAGCTACCGGCCGCTATCGCAGGATTCACCAGTGATAGCCTGCTGGCGGCAACCTACTCGGTCTGCCGCCAAGCTCTGGAAGATCGGCGTTTTCTCGACAACTGCTATGCGCAACTTGTGAAACCCGAGGGAAACCTCAGCGCCAGAGCACATTTGAGTACAGCCCTGGAGGTTGTCGATGCCAATTGGCGGGGCATCGGCACCATACCCCGGTCAGGTTTTGCACTGCACGCCGACTACGCCCAATGGGATGCCAGACTCCGCTATCCCGAGTATGACAAAGCCGACCGCAAACGGGCTGGAGAGATGCCGGCCGGTTGCGATTGTGCTCAGGTGGTATTGGGCAAAAAGTATCCCAATCAGTGCAAACTCTACGGTACTGCCTGTGTACCACGAAATCCTGTTGGACCCTGTATGGTTTCGGATGAAGGGGCTTGCCGGATATGGTGGAGTGGCGGCGTAAGACCAGATTAAATCGTCAAGACTCGGCTCAACAACAAAATCCACGGCTAGTGGCCTCGCGGCACCTGACATTGAGTTAACCTCATTGGAGGTTCTGTAAGTCACTGGATTCTCCCTGCGCGTACAATCCGTTACACAGCACCTATGGAGTGTTACACACTGACGCATCTATGATGGCAGGTAGATCTGGGCATAGATGGCTACGACAAGCCGAGGGATGAAAGTATCACCATCTGCATATCCGCAGCAGTTCCCATTGAGCATTGGAGATAGCTTCATCTGCAAAAGATGCAACCGCGATATGTCAGCGAAGGAACAGCCATGAATCACACCGTCATCAAGGAATTTATCGCCAGGGGATGCTTACTGCACGCCCTCACAATCAGCGTCGGAGGTGCAATCGCTGAGGAGCGTGAACAGTTGGAACAGATTACCGTTACGCCAGATCAGGAGCCTTCCAGTCTAGAGACTGCACCCCCTCTCGGTTACCACATCGACAGAAAAACCATGGATGGAATACCCGGTAGCGGCAGTGACCCATTGCGCGCCATACAAGCTCTGCCAGGGGTGACAGTCAATGATGATACCAGTGCCGACCCGGCGATTCGCGGTTCCCGCCCGGAAGATAACAGTTACTTTGTCGATTTCCTTCCTGCTGGTTACCTGTTCCATGCAGGGGGTACCGTTAGCGTATTCAACGCTCAAGTGGTAGAGAGCTTCGATTACTACCCGGCAGCCTATGGCGCTGAATATAATGGTGGCACAGGTGCGGTGATCGATACCCGGTTACGTGACCCCCGTAATGACGAGTTCACCACTACCATAGATGTCAGTGTGCTTCAGGGCGGTGTGTTGTTCGAAGGACCGCTGAGTGCTGGACACTCATTTTATCTGGCCGGCCGAATGAGTTATATGGATCTGATTATAGAGGATATTGTGGAAGACAATGACGATGATATCGAATTCGTTCAATTTCCACGCTACACAGACTATCAGGGGAAATACCTCTGGCGAATGCACAACGGCAGTCGCCTCAGAGTGCAAGCGACCGGTGCCAGCGATGAGATGGAAATAACCCTCGATTCCGACAGTGATACAGCCCAAAAGGAGCCGGTCCTGGTCGGCACCCACAGCAATGATACGGCATACCATAGCCAAGGTATTGTCTGGGAGTCCTCTCCAGGGATTCGGGAAACCACGCTCGCTACCGGGCATATGAGTAGCAAAACCCGCGCTCAAGCGGCCGCGGCGGGTGACTGGCAAGTGGAGACGAATACCTGGTTTGCAAAAGGGCGATGGACTCAGGCCTTGGGCAGTGAACACCTTATCGCCGTTGGCGGAGAGGTTTCCCGTTTTAAAGTTGATTACGAACTCAGTTTTCGCGACACCGGCTGCACTGAATTCGATGTGGATTGCAGCTACACCGATGCTGATCAGCGCAACAGCGATGCCCAGGTTGAAGTAACCTCCGAGCAACTCTACATCGAAGAGAACTGGTATCCCAATCAAAAGCTTGCCATCACAGCAGGCCTCTCCGGGAAGCATGAAGACTACCTGGATGAGACTTTTGTCGAACCACGCCTGCGCATTGAGATTTCCCAACACGATGGATGGACATACAGTGCCGGCTTCGGTCGATATCATCAAATGCCGAGCCTGATTCAAGTAGAGAAGGTATTCGGAAATCCCCAATTGAGTCATTTCGATGCTACTCACTATGTGACGGGTATAGAATATCTCGGTGCCGATGGATGGGAGTGGAAGTCAGAGCTCTACTACAAGGATATCGACAATCTGGTCAGTAGTGATCCAGTGACGCGCTACAACAACTCCGGAGAAGGCAAGGCCGCCGGTGTGGAGCTGTTTCTACGTAAAACACGCACTGATCGCTGGTCGGGCTGGCTCTCGCTGGCGCTCTCCAAAGCAGAACGTACCGATACGGCGACAGGAGAGAGTTTTCCATTTGAATACGATCAGCCTGTCGCAGTCACCCTGGTTGGTAATTACCATATCAACAGTAAATGGGAACTAGGTGCCAAGTGGTGGTACCACTCCGGCGCACCCTATACACCCATCATCGGCTCAACAGAAGACACTATGAGAGATGATCGTTACAGACCGGTCTATGGTGATATCAATTCTGAGCGTATGCCGAACTACCACCGCCTGGATCTACGCTTGAGCCGCCGTTTCAGTGATAACACCGCGGCCTATGTCGAACTGATCAATGCCTATGGCAAGAAGAATGTCAGCGGTTACGAATATAATGCTGATTACAGTGATCGCGATCCAATCTACCAATTACCGATGCTGATCTCGTTTGGTGTTCGTTCCAGTTTTTAATGTAACGCTCGGTATCGATGGACGGTCTAACTTACTACTTGATGAGAATTGGTAAAAAATCTTTAACAATCGACCTCAGTCACTTATTACAAAACAGCCACAAGCATCTGATCGTAAACTAGTTAGTGCTCATATTGAGTGCTCTTGCAAAACTCAATGAAACTCGCCCCCTCCGATAAAGGTCTATACTAAAACTAATACATACTGTTTTACTGGGTTTTAGTATGCGCAGAATCGGGCAGAGGATGATGCAATGGATCGCTGAGTGGCTGACCAAAGAGGGTCCGCCCTCCTCTTCCCCTTTGTGTGATTTTAACCGGCTCACTTATGAACTTCGGCCCAGCGATGTGTTGCTGGTCGAGGGCCGCAGTCGTGTCAGCAATGTCATCAAGACCATCACCCAGAGCACCTGGACCCACTCTGCCCTCTACATCGGTAGAATCTACGATATCCGGGATCCCGATCTGCAGCAGCGGGTCAGGATGGCCTACAAGGGTGATCTGAGTGAACAGCTGATGGTCGAGGCCCTGCTCGGTGAGGGCACCATCATTGCACCTGTCTCCAAATATCGCCGCGACCACCTACGGATCTGTCGTCCATCCGGGCTGGAGCCGGAAGATGCCCACAAGGTGGTGGCTCATTCCATTAAGCACATTGGCACGGATTACGATGTCCGTCATCTGCTGGACCTGGCGCGTTTTTTCTTTCCCTGGGGTTTTTTGCCGAGACGTTGGCGCTCCAGTCTGTTCGAACACAATGCAGGTATGCCGACCCGAACTGTCTGCTCCTCCATGCTCGCATCGGCCTTCAATCGGGTAAATTTTCCGATCCTGCCATTCATTGATCGTGACGATGACGGCAGTCTGCGCTTCTTCAAGCGCAATCCCAGACTCTTCACACCGAAAGATTTCGACTACTCCCCCTATTTCGACATTATTAAATATCCATTTCTGGGGCTTGATGATCTGGGTGTCTACCGCCGCTTACCCTGGTGTGACGATGACATTCTCTACAACGACGACGAACGGGCCTTTGTGGCCGCAACCCGAGGTGAAACAGTGAGCCGTATCGATGAGCGCACTGTATTCTCATTCGCCAAAAAGAATAAAGAAAAAGCTGAACCCATTGATGACAACACGCCCTCCGTTCCTAACACCACCATTAAGGGAGGCTGACCGATGACACTTCTAGGACTCATACTCTTATTAATGACTTTCTGGGGGCTGGCCTATGGTTCGGCGCGGGCCATTGTCTGGATCATCACCCCACCGGTGCTTCTGATTGCCCTGAATTTGGCCGGGCTGGTCACACCGATCGGATCCCTGCTGGTTGGCCTGCCTTATACGGTTGCTCTGATTTTCTATCTGATGCCTGAACAGCGCAGGCAGTGGATCAGCAACCCCCTGCTCAGTACCTTTCGCAGTGTCATGCCAGCCATATCACAAACAGAAAAAGAGGCCCTGAATGCCGGTAATGTTTGGTGGGACGGTGCGCTCTTTTCCGGTCAACCCAACTGGCAGGAGCTAATTCATCAACCAGCCTGCCAACTGAGTGAGCGGGAACAGGCCTTTCTTGACGGGCCGGTTGATGAGCTCTGCAAGATGCTCGATGACTGGCAGATTACCCATGAAGAAAAAGATCTGTCACCACGCATCTGGGAGTTCATCAAGACATCCGGAATGTTCGGCATGATCATTCCAGAGAGTTATGGGGGATTGGGTTTCTCTGCCTATGCCCATTCTCAAGTCGTGATGAAGGTTGCCAGCCGCAGTATCACCGCGGCTGTCACCATCATGGTGCCTAACTCCCTGGGGCCTGCCAAGCTGCTGTTGCAGTATGGCACCCAGGAGCAGAAGGATCGCTATCTGCATAAACTTGCGACTGGGGAAGAGATACCCTGCTTCGCACTCACCAGCCCTAAAGCAGGCAGCGATGCGGGGGCCATTCCTGATAGCGGCGTAGTCACCTATGGAAACTTTCAGGGCAAAGAGGTACTGGGTATTCGCCTCAATTTTGAAAAGCGTTACATCACGCTAGCGCCCATTGCGACGCTGATCGGCCTGGCGTTCAAACTGGAAGACCCGGAACGCCTGCTGAGTGATGATCCATTACCCGGCATTACCGTTGCCCTGGTACCGAGAGAGACAGCCGGGATCAAGATCGGTAAACGGCATATGCCTTTGGATATTCCTTTCCAGAACGGTCCGATCTATGGTCGGGATGTTTTCATACCCATCGATTGGGTGATGGGTGGTGCTGACGGAGCTGGACAGGGCTGGCGGATGTTGATGGATTCACTCTCTGAAGGCCGGGGTATCTCCCTGCCCGCACTCTCTACCGGTGCAGGAAAGACAGCCAGCCGTTATACCGGAGCCTATGCGGCAGTTCGGAGCCAGTTCAACCAGCCAATCGGTCATTTCGAAGGGGTCGAGGAGGCACTGGCCAGAATCGGCGGACTCACCTACCAAATGGATGCCGCACGCAAACTGACACTGAGTGCCCTGGATAGCGGAGAGACCCCATCCGTGATCTCAGCGATCGTAAAATACCACCTGACCGAGCGCTATCGTCAGGTGATCAATGACGCCATGGATATCCAGGGTGGCAGTGGTATCTGTCTTGGACCCGACAATCTGTTTGGGCGTGCCTATCAGGCGATCCCCATCGGCATCACCGTGGAAGGCGCCAATATTCTCACCCGCAGTATGATCATTTTTGGACAGGGTGCAATCCGCGCCCATCCATTTGTACTCAAGGAGTTTGAGGCGGCGGAGAATCCTGATCAGCAGGCCGGACTGATACAGTTCGACAGCGCACTGTTCGGTCACATCGGTTTTGTTGTCACCAATTTTGCCAGGACCCTCTGGCTCGGCCTTACCCACGGACGTCTGTCCGAGAGTCCGAAAGGCGGCCCGATGCGCCGTTACTTCCAACGACTCAACTGGATGTCCGCATCATTTGCGCTGACCACGGACCTGGCACTGATGACCCTGGGTGGCTCTTTGAAGCGCAAAGAACGCTTGTCGGCACGGCTGGGCGATATTCTGAGTAACCTCTACATTGCCAGCGCCTGCCTGAAGCGTTTTGTTGAAGAGGGCGAAAAACCAGAGGATGTGCCGCTGATGCAGTGGGCGCTGGATGATTCACTCTATCGTATACAGCATGCCTTGAGAGGACTGTTACGCAACATGCCTGTGAGGCCTTTGGCCTGGGTAATGCGGGTCTTGATATTCCCAACCGGTCTACCATTCCATAAACCCACAGACCGTTTGGACCACCAGGTAGCCCGTGCCCTGCTCTCCCCCGGTGAAGTACGTGACCGCCTGACCCATGGGGTTTTCACCGATGACGATCCCCAGCAACGTATTGGTCAGCTTGAACAGGCGATGCATGTAGTTGCAAAAGCAATCCCCCTGGAAAAGACCCTGAAGCGGGCCAAACGGGCGGGACAACTGCACACACGTGAGCTGCCTGAAATGATCAAGGAAGCAATCAAACTGGGAATCCTGAGTGAATCTGATAAGAGTCTGCTGGCAGAAGCTGAACGCTTGCGTAGCCAAGTTATCGAAGTGAATGCCTTTGAACGGTTAATGCCGAGCGGCGTAAGCTCCGGGAAACAGCAGTCGAAGGTATCAACAATCAATAAATTGGGTGCAGCCTGAACGGTTGTTCTGGAGCTGCATATACCCTGATAACAGTTGCAGTGAGGAACCACCATGGTCATGGACACATATGTACCAAGAAACGTCTTCGTGGTAGATGGTAGTCGAACGCCGTTTCTCAAAGCTCGAGGTAAACCGGGCCCCTTCCGTGCCTCGGATTTGGCTGTTTCAGCCGCTCGCCCCCTGCTCACCAGACAGTCCTTCGCGGCGACGCAGCTGGATGAGGTGATTGTCGGGTGTATCGCACCGGGCCCTGATGAGGCCAATATTGCGCGAATCATCGCACTCCGACTTGGCTGCGGGGACAAGGTGCCAGCCTGGACCGTTCAACGTAATTGTGCATCCGGTATGCAGGCGATCGACAGTGCCGCTCTGGATATCGCCACAGGCCGGGCCGACCTGGTGCTCGCCGGCGGTACCGAATCGATGAGCCACCATCCGATACTGCTCAATCAGACCATGGTCGCCTGGCTGGCAGATTGGAACAGAGCGAAAAGCTTTGGTGCCAAAAGCAGACAGCTCGCTGCATTGCGCCCTCAACATTTGCAACTGGTGATTGCCCTGCTACGCGGCCTGACCGACCCGCTGGCTGGACTCACCATGGGTCAGACAGCGGAGAAACTGGCCTGGCGATTTCAAATCGACCGTGCGGCTATGGACAATTTTGCCGTACGCAGCCATCAAAGAGTTGCCGAGGCGAACGATGCAGGGCGTCTCGATGAGATCGAACCCATCTACAGCAACAATGGTGATCTTTTTGAAACGGATGACGGCCTGCGACGGGACAGCACAGTTGAAAAACTGGCCACCCTCAAACCGGCGTTTGATCGACCGGTGGGACAGGTGACTGCCGGCAACAGTGCCCAGATCACCGATGGTGCGGCCATGTTACTGCTGGCATCGGAAGAGGCTGTGGAAAAACACAATCTGCCGATCCTCGGTCGGGTGGTCGACTCCCAATGGTCCGCTCTCGATCCAACCCAGATGGGGTTGGGTCCGGTACATGCCATGGGCAGTCTGCTACAGCGTCAGCAGATGGATGGGGAGGCGATCGATTACTGGGAGATCAATGAAGCCTTCGCCGCCCAGGTTTTGGCCTGTCAGGCAGCCTGGCAGGATCACGGCTACATGCAACAGGAAGTGGGGGTGGAGCAACCCCTGTCAGCGATTCCAGAGGAGCGGTTGAACGTGGATGGTGGTGCGATCAGTATCGGCCATCCGGTTGGCGCGAGTGGCGCCCGACTGGTACTCCATCTGCTCAAGACCCTTGAACAAAGAGGTGCAACCCGGGGTATGGCAAGTCTATGCATTGGTGGCGGCCAGGGTGGCGCCATGTTGCTGGAGGTGGCGAAATGAGTAAGCACTGGCATCCGCAAACCGATGAACATGGCATCTGCTGGTTACACTTCGATCATGCCGGCAGCCCGGTCAACATTCTATCTCAAGAGGCCTTCGCCGAGTTGGCGGAATGTTTGGACGAACTGGAAGTGCTGCAACCCAAAGGTCTGATCTTCATCTCTGACAAATCCTCCGGCTTCATTGCCGGTGCTGACGTCAACAGTTTTCGCAGCGGTATGCGTCAGCGTGAGGCGGAAGAGCACATCCACGGCGTACATGAGCTGTTTGCCCGAATCGAGAGTCTCGACTTTCCAACCCTGGCGCTGATTCATGGCTTCTGCCTGGGGGGTGGATTGGAGTTGGCGCTCAGTTGCAACATCCGTGTTGCACAGGATGATCCATCCACCCGGCTAGCCTTCCCGGAAGTCCGCTTGGGGATTTTCCCCGGATATGGCGGCAGTGTCCGATCGATCCGTCGTATCGGTGCCCTACCGGCAATGCAGATGATGTTGAGTGGACGTAGTGTCAGTGCCCAACAGGCGAAAAAAATGGGATTGGTTGATCAGATTGCCCCGCAGAGGCAGATCAAAGCCCTGGCATTACAACTGATCCGTAAAGCACCAAAACCTCGTCCGCAAAAAATCCTCAACCGTCTGGCCAATACACTGCCCGGACGGATGATTGCCGCACCTCTACTAAGGCGTGAAACCGCCAAGCATGCCAACAGCAAACACTATCCCGCCCCGTTTGCACTGATCGATCATTGGCAAAAGCATGGCGGTGACCCTGGTGCCATGTATCGCAGTGAGGCGAGTGAAGTGAGCCGTCTTGTGGTCGGCAGTACGGCACAAAACCTGATCCGGGTCTTCTTTCTGCAGGAGCGCTTGAAATCCCTGGGAGGTAAACAGGACTTCCATCCTCGCCATGTGCATGTGGTGGGTGGTGGCATCATGGGTGGCGATATCGCTGCCTGGTGTGCCCTGAAAGGCATGCAGGTAACCCTGCAGGACCGGGAAGCCAAGTTTCTCACCCGCGCCATCTCTAGAGCCCATAGCCTGTTCAGTCGAAAATTGCGTAAACCCCGTCTGGTAAACGCCGCTATGGACCGCTTGATGCCGGACCCAAAAGGTTACGGTATCGCCAAAGCTGATGTGGCAATCGAGGCGATCTTTGAGGATATCGAAGCAAAGCAGCAACTGTTCAAGCAACTTGAGTCACAGATGCAGCCGGATGCCCTGCTGGCCACCAATACCTCCAGTATTCCTCTGGAAACCATCAGTGAGGTGCTTGATAATCCTGGCCGCCTGATCGGCCTGCATTTCTTCAATCCGGTGGCCAAGATGCAGCTGGTTGAGGTTGTCCATGGCGAGCAGACGAATGCTGAGCTGATTCACAAAGGCGCCGCATTTGTCCGCTGCATCGATCGTCTGCCGCTGCCGGTAAAGAGCAGCCCTGGTTTTCTGGTCAACCGCATTCTAATGCCCTATCTGCTTGAAGCGATGAAGTTGATCGACGAAGGGGTGCCCGCACCGGTAATCGACCAGGCCGCAGTGGAATTCGGGATGCCGATGGGACCGGTTGAGCTGGCCGACGCGGTTGGCCTGGATATCTGTTTGGCGGTCGCTGAAAAACTTGCCCCGCTGTTCGATCTGGAGATTCCGAATCAACTCAAGCAACAGGTGGAAGCACAACACCTGGGCAAGAAAAGTGGCCAGGGTTTCTATGCCTACGAAAAGGGACGGATCCGGAGAGATAAGGTTAATAGCAGCTATACACCACCGGAAGATCTGACCGATCGGATGATATTCCGCCTGCTCAATGAGTCGGTAGCCTGCCTGCGTGAAGGGGTGATAGAAGATGAGGATCTTTTGGATGCCGGCGTGATTTTCGGCACCGGATTTGCCCCTTTCCGGGGCGGTCCGATGCATACCATTCACAGCGGTGGGCTCGATACTCAGCGCCATCAACTCGAGTTACTTGAAAAACGTCACGGTAATCAGTTCCATCCTGATGACGGATGGGCTAACTTAAGAGGTGTGTAATGTTATTGTTTGAAAACTTACATCAACCGGAAGCAAAAAGACAACACTCCTATAACAACGATAATCTGAATATGAACAAACCGAATACAGATTACATTGGTCTCGATGTGGCGGATACCCTGGCAGGCGTTTTTCAGGAACGGGTCAGGCGGACACCTGAGGATATTGCCTTCATCCAATACGAACCAAACCGTGATCAGTGGCAAAAAAGCACCTGGCATGAGATGGCACAGCAGGTCGCGCTCTGGCAGGCAGCTCTGAAAAAAGAGGCCCTGAAACCGGGTGACCGGGTTGCCCTGATGATGAAAAACTGCAAGGAGTGGGTGATCTTCGATCAGGCCGCCTCAGGGTTGGGTCTGGTCACCGTCCCCCTCTACACCAATGACCGGGCGGAAAATATCGGTTATATCCTGCAGGATGCCGGGGTGAGGCTGCTACTGCTCGAAAATGATCAACAATGGCAGGATCTGCAACAGATCCGTAATCAGCTTGCCGGCCTGAATCGTATTCTCACCATGGAGAAGGTAGACCCACTGGGTCTTCAGCCACGCTTAATGCATATCGATGAGTGGCTACCCGAAGAAACCGATGCAGAGCTAGAGTTAGTCGCTCAAGCCAGTGAAGACCTGGCAACCATCGTCTACACCTCTGGTACCACAGGGCGATCCAAAGGGGTCATGCTGAGCCACAGAAACATTCTTTGGGATATCGAGAGTGGCGTTAAAATCATCGATATCTTTCCCACAGATACCTTTCTCTCTTTTCTGCCACTCTCTCACACCCTTGAACGGACGGTTGGCTACTACCTGGCAATGGTCGCTGGTGCGACAACCGCCTATTCCCGATCCATTGCAGAGTTGGGTGAGGATTTACAGATAATCAAGCCAACCATCCTGGTCTCTGTGCCGCGTATTTTCGAGCGCGTCTACGCCAAGATCCAGGATAAGCTCGCCGCCGATTCAGCCATCAAACAAAAACTCTTCAAATTAGCGGTAGAGACCGGTTGGCAGGTTTTTGAAAACAAGCAGGGTCGACAACCCTGGAATGCCAAAATGTTACTTTGGCCGTTACTTAACAAATTGGTTGCAGGAAAGATACAGCAGAAGCTCGGTGGCAGGTTGCGCATCGCGGTCTCTGGCGGCGCACCACTCTCATCCGAAATTGCAAAAGTATTCATCGGGCTTGGCGTACCTATTTTGCAAGGCTACGGTCTAACCGAAACCAGTCCGATCATTTCTGCCAATATCCATGAAGACAACATTCCATCGAGTGTTGGCATCCCGTTTCCGGGCATCGAGATCCGGATCAGTGACCGGGATGAACTTTTATGCCGTGCACCAAACGTAATGCTCGGCTACTGGAACAATCGAACAGCCACAAATGAGTGCATCGATGATCAAGGGTGGTTCCACACCGGTGATAAAGCGAAGATTGAATCCGACCACATTTTCATCACAGGAAGACTGAAAGAGATCATCGTGCTCGCGAATGGAGAGAAAGTGCCGCCTGCAGATATGGAAATGTGCATCTCCATGGACAGCCTGTTTGATCAAGTGCTGATAATGGGTGAAGGAAAGCCGTATCTCAGTGCACTGATTCATCTTAACACCGAGCATGAGGATGCGACCCGCTACAACCCTGCAACCCTGACTGAGACTGATGAGAAAGCCCTGCTTGAGCGAGTAAACAGTTACCTGGATAATTTTCCCGGATATGCCAAGATTATCAGGCTGGCATTGATCGATGAAGCTTGGAGTGTGGAAAATGGTTTCATGACCCCAACCCTGAAACTGCGTAGAAACAAGATTTACAGTGAACATGCAGAGGATCTTGATCAACTCTACAAAGGGCACTGATTTTTTTATCGGTATCATCAACCGGATCGTTTTAACAAACGATGCGAGCCGCTGGCCGTTTAACTGTTAAGGTAGAGAAGAACAATGATAAAATTCGTAATGTGCTTAACCAGACACCCGAACACCAGTAGAGCAGAGTTCAGGGATTACTGGTTGAACAAACATGGACCATTTTTTATGCGCAACGCTGCTGTAATGGGGGCGAAAAAATATGTGCAATCCCATACCCTGGAGTCTCCTTTGAATCAAGTGCTGAGGGAGTCCAGAAACATGCAACCTGAATACGATGGGATTGCCGAAGTCTGGTTTGAATCAACAGAAGCTCTGATGGAAGGCATGAGCTCTCCAGAAGGTCAACAACTTGGCGCGACACTACTGGAAGACGAAAAAAACTTCGTAGACCATACCAAATCGTCAGCATTCATTGTTGAAGAGTTTGAATTCAACTAGACCCTGATGACTGATCCGCAGTCTGGCAACCCATATTTATAAACGATTCTGTCTGCTCGAGACTCAATGGTGCACTGAAGAGTTCGCCTTGATAATCATCCACACCCTCCTGCTTCAACCATTCGAGTTGCATTTCATTCTCAACCCCTTCAGCGACCACACTCAGGTCCATCTCTTTCGCCATGGTAATCAATGCTCGACAGATACCTTCAGCATAGCGATCATTCGGAATATCCTTGATAAAACTATGATCCAGTTTCAAACAATCAAGTTCAAAGTCTCTAAGATAGGTAAATGCAGAATAACCGGTCCCGAAGTCGTCTACTGCGATTTTAATACCTAGTTTTTTAAGCTTTTTAATGGTACTCCGGCTTAACTCGATATCATCCACCAGACAACTTTCAGTAATTTCCAATTTTAACAATTGTGGATTAAAACCGGTCTTCGAAAGGATGGAGGATACTCTGACCGGAAAATCGATCTGATTGAATTGGTGCATAGAAACATTCACATTCAGAGAGATCAATTGATCTGTCAACCTTTGGCAAGTCAGGATTTCACGACAGGCTGTTTCAAGCACCCAGTCACCCATCTCATTTATCATACCCGTGCTTTCTAAAATGGGTAGAAATTCGAGTGGACCTATCAGCCCTTGCCTGGGATGGTACCAGCGCAGTAACGCTTCAAAACCTGTAAACCGGTCATTTTCAACAGTAACCAGAGGCTGATAGTTCAAATGAAATCCGTTGTTTCTGATTGCCTGAACAACCTCGTGTTCCAAGCGTATGTAGCTATCCTGTTGCAGACCTAATTTATGATGATAGATCTCGTAATGTCCCCGGCCACTCTGCTTCGCATGATACATGGCCATATCGGATTGTTGAATGAGGTTTTCCAAAGTATCGTCGGCGAAAGGATAGTATGTAATGCCAATACTGCAACCGATGTAGAGTTTTCTTCCCTCAATTTCAAAAGGCTCTTTGAGCGTTTCAATGATCAATTCTGCCACATGATAGGCACTGACCACCGTGTTGATCTGCTCAGTAACCACAACAAACTCGTCGCCACCGACCCGCGCAACCGTATCACCAAGTCTCAGAAGCTTTTTTAATCGGGTTGCCGCTTCTTTAAGCAGACGGTCACCCACCTGATGCCCGATACTGTCATTGATTTTCTTGAATCTATCCAGATCGATAAACATCACCGCGATTAAATAATCACTGCGGATCGCCTGCTCCATCGCATGTTTCAAGCGGTCCCTCAACAACTGTCGATTTGGCAGATTGGTCAGACTGTCATACTGAGCAAGATAACGAATACGCGCCTCACTTCGCTTACGCTCACTGATATCCTGCGCAGCACAGATAATCTGATTATCACCATCCTTCTTTTGCAAAAAAGCTGCCGAGAGTGTCACTGGCAGTTGCTCTCCATTTGGTAGACGATAGGCGGTATCAATTGGCTCTGATCCCTGCGCGACTACCTGATGAAGCCAGGATTCCACTCGATCAATCTCTTTTCTGGCAATGAGCTCCAAATAAGGCTTGCCTATCAGTTCCTCATCCACATCTTGCAGCATATCAACTGCAGACTTATTGACCAGCAGTACTTTTCCTTGCAGGGATATAACTGTCAAAGCATCATGCATATTGTTGAGTATGTCTTCAAGATACTGACGTGAGACAGTGGTTTTGGAGAGGTCCAGACTCATTCGATTGAACGCATCGATCAAATGACCCAACTCATCCTCTCTTTGATGAGCCATCTGTAGACCATGATCACCTTGCCCCACTTGGTAGACTGAATCTGCCAACTGTCTTATGGGTTGAACGAAACGTTTGGCAATCAGTAACGCGAGGAGCAGACCGATGAGTAACAGAAACAATGCAACAACAATTACGATCTTGCCAGTATCTCTTTCGAACTGAACAATAACCCGGCTAAGGTCATTAGACATGGTCTTGATCGTGTCAAGCTGGGAGGATAGAGAGAGCCCAATGAGAACCCAGCCCGTCACTTCATCTGCGATCTGAATCGGTGAAACCAATTCCAGAGTTTTCATCTTTTGTTGAAGCAAGGCTTGGTTTTCACGCTCAACCCATTGCAGAATGGTAGTGTCCTCTATCGTTTCCCCATAGCGACTCAGCAATTCTGTACCATCATGGACGATGGTACCTTTGGCATCGAGTACTATGACATACTCAATATCATCGAGTTTGGATACACTTTGCAGAAGCTGAAACATCCCAAGCATATCGTATTCGTAAAGTGGATTTGCCAGATCCTCACTCAATATCATACCCAACATATGAATCCGCTTGTTGGCTTCCGCGTGAAGTGCACTACCCATAGTCGCAGCACTGGAAGTGTTGATTCGCGAGAATACAGAGCTCGATTGAAGAAAAAAGACAAATGCCAGCACGATCACCACAATAATGATCACCATACCAAAAGCAATCGTGTAGCGATGTAGAAGTTTTTTTACCATGCGACCGCTTGATCAACTCTCTTGATCATGATGCGCAAATTGTACACACTCTTTTTTTGATCTTCTGAGAGCCGGTCAAATTTCATGGTTCTCTGATAGGCCCGCAGAACATGCGCGGCTGCAGGATTATCGTTGCTATCAAGAAGTATCTCTGTCAAGCGTTGGCGGATCTCAGGTTCCAGGTCCTGCCGGACGATCTCCAACGCCCTAACCAAATCGGGTGTACGATGAAATATCTTAAAATCCTTCCGGTATTTTACTGGTAGATGATCCTCCTTGATCCAGTCATCACTACTGAAAGCACCTGCGTCGACAACACCTTTGTGCACCAATGTGGCTATATTGATCTCCTCTCTTGAAAACACAAATCCCACACTGTCTGCTGGTGGTTTATCCCTGGCACTGTTGAGCCTGACCAGTTTCATCCCCTGTGTAATCAATTCACTGGCAGGTGCATAAAAAGCTGAGGTCGATGCCGGATCTTCCAAAGCAATCACTTTCCCCTTTAAGTCCTGCAGGTGATCAATTCCATTTCCGGACAGGCTAAAAAATACCGTATGGTATTCCGCCACACCCTTTTTCCACTTTCTCAAGAGTATTTCAGCACCCGCGACTTCATGCAGATAGGCTGCAGCAATCGGTGTTTCGGTAACCCAGTCCACCTCCCCTTGTTTTAGCAGATCAGCCAGATGCTCCTTACTTTTTGCCAAACGAATCTTGATTTTGTCAATACCAAGATCAGCCATTCTATCTATCACATATTTGGCCATTGGTTTGAGATATTGATAGTGCTTTTTCGGATTGTGGCTGATTTTTCCTAAAACCAGAGTATCCTTTTGATCTGTGGCTGCATGGCTTGGTGCAACCACGAACAGAATTAACAGGCAGAACAGTGAGATCTTCATAAGTTATCTACTTACTCTAATATCAAACTCATTAGCTGAATGTTAAAATGATTTAAAAATCAACCTGAGCGCGAAGTTGTAGTATTTTAGGTTCATCCTCATTTTCCAAATCACCGTCAGCATCCGCATATCGATCATTCTTTACCAAGCTGTAGTTCATCATGAACCGCATCTGAGGTTTGTAATACCAGTTCACACCAACAGTTATCTGATCACTGCTCCCCCCTTCCACATCCTGATCAGTCAGATCAAGTGTGCTGTACCTCAAGGCCAGCTCCAGTGCACCCAGTTCACTGAGTGGCTTAACACGACCAAAACGAGCTTGCTGATGTTTATAGTGTCTGCTCTCTCCAGTCGGGAACCAGCTTGCCTGGACATACCAACCACTGAATTCGATATCCGTATCATCATCCCTTTCAAGGTTCGATGCCAACCATTCAGCCTGTAATGAAGTTTCACCATAAATCCAGGCGGTCTCCAGCCCGACTAAAGTCAAGGTTCTGCTCTGTTTGATTTTACCGGCATCCAGATAGCGAACATCGGTTAAATGGGATTCAGGCCGAATGTCAACGCGATACTCCTCTTCATCATCGAGTTTTCGATATGCGGCAGAGGCTCCAAAATGTAATACAGAGCGTTCAGAGGCGATTGGTGCATAGGTCGCTCTTGTTGAAACACCCCAACCTTCGTCACCCTCGTCATCCGAATCGTCATTGAAATCATCACCGAAAAGCCCGGCTGCCACACTGACCTGTTCACCATGCCATTGCAGACCAAGCCCCATATTCCGGCCTGGTACTAACGCATTTGGCAATGCACGCTCCATAAAGGTGAGGTGTTTCCGGCTGGTTAGCTCTTCCAGGCTGAATGGTTCCTTGAAGTGCCCCAGGATAAACCGCCAGGGATGGTAGGCATCATAGGCCAACCAGGCATCTTTCATATCAGCATCCCCATCGGCAAAATCAACACTCAACTCATAGATGATGTCAGCAAATATCCTTCCTTCCATATCAAGCCTGGCGCTTCTGATTTCTGTACCATTACCAAGACTGTTTTTGTCTTCATCGTAGTAAGCGGCATCCAAAAGCAATCTACCCCCCATGGTCGCGGAGAACTCACCATCTGAAGATACAATCTCTACTCCACCCCGGGTTGAGGTGAAAGTATCGTAGTCACGCTCAACTGATCTGTTGCTCACCGGTTTCGATTGGGCTAATAGTAAACTGTGATGATCAGTTTGACTTTCAAGCCTATGCTGCCTTTTGGTCGGGTCTCCATCTGATGATTGAGCAGCCAAGAGACTGAATGGCAACAGAAACAGAAGTAAAAACAAGTTTAGCTTGGACATGGCACACTCGACTTGGGGTATTTGCACCTGAAATTGTGATCCTCCATGATCCTTATTTATTATAATTGAGATGTTGATCAATGACCTGCCAGAGGAAAGCAACGGTGGTAGTTTTCTGATGTCTGCGCGGCTACATGCTCTACGCTCACACCTTTGATCTCAGCCACGCATTCTGCCACTTGATGAACATAGATCGGCTGATTTGGTTTGCCGCGATAGGGTACAGGCGCAAGATAAGGTGAGTCTGTTTCAATCAGCAGCTGCTGCATGGGCACCTGCTTCACCACTTCACGCAAATCTGCGGCATTCTTAAAGGTGATGATGCCTGAAAAGGAGATAAAGAAACCCATCTCTAACGCCTGCTCAGCCATTGACCAGTTTTCAGTGAAACAGTGCATAACGCCACCAGCCCGATCAGCGCCCTGTGACTGCATGATGCTAAGCGTATCCTCTCTGGCATCCCGTGTATGAATGATTAGTGGCAGTTCGGCCTGTTTGGCCGCCTCGATATGTTGTCGAAAACGATTACGCTGCCAATCCAAGTCGCCTTTGCCATGGAAGTAGTCGAGACCGGTTTCACCAATCGCAACCACTTTGGGGTGTTGGGCTAACTCAACCAGTTCATCCGGAGTTGGGTCGTGCCGCTCACGGTCATTGGGATGGACACCAACCGACACGGAGATCTGGGGATAGGATTCGACCAATGAGACCATCGAGGGCCAGGACTCCAAATCGATGGAGACACAGAGCATATGGCTGATTCCACCATCCAGGGTTGATGTGACGAACTGACTGAAGTCATTCGCATAGTGATCGAGCGCAACCCGGTCAAGATGGCAATGTGAGTCAACAAGCATAGTAGAGTCTCTGGCTGTGGGGCAGCTATTCTATAGCTACTCCATCATCCATGAAAGGTCATTACTGCGGGGATCCGATAAAGAGGCGGCAATCAGCCGGATTCAGAGGGTATGGGTAGGCCGATCTGACTTGAGCGCACCGGCCAGATAGGTCTCAATCTTGTTACGCGCCGCGCCACCGTCCTGGTCACTAAACTGGACGCCGATCCCGGCTGCCCGGTTACCCTCGGCGCCGACCGGTGTAATCCAGATGATTTTTCCAGCCACTGGAAGGCGCTCGGCCTCATCCATCAGGGTCAGCAGCATAAAGACTTCATCACCGAGACGGTACTGTTTGGTGGTGGGTATAAAAAGGCCGCCAAATTCCACAAACTGCATATAGGCTGCATACAAGGCGTTTTTATCCTTGATGGTTAGCGAGAGTATTCCTTGTTTTGGTCCACCAGCCATATGTTTCCTGACCTGATTCAGGCACCCTGTCTTGAACAGGCCTGCCATTCGATAAGTAGTTTTTCCAATGTCAATTGCAGATTGATATTGCTATCAGTCAGAGCCCTAACTGCATAGAGTTTCTTCAGATAGCTTTGTATCGCCCTTGAGTTTAACTTGTCGGCTGTCTTCTGCAAAGCTTGAGTCCGATCCGGATTAGACAACGCTGCCCCAGTGGATGACACTTTGAGCCTCTGGATGTCGATAACCCAACCAATAAGCCACTCAATCAATAGCTTATAGTCAAATTTTTGCCAGATACCGGCCAGTTTGACCGGATCGAGGCGCTGATCGCTCAAGGCCAAAAACTGATTCAGCATCTCACTGCGGCTCTCAAGCAGGGATTTGTCACTCAACGCCAGCGCCTTGAGTGGCGCACCGTTTGCCAACCCCAGTAACAGAGCGGGATCACCGTGCTCTACTTTACCGGAGAGCCACTCCAGGGCCTGAGTCCGCTGCGGCGGATGAAACAGCACCGATTGACAACGACTTCGAATGGTCGGTAATAATCTGGCGGGTTGATCTGTCAACAACAGAATGACCGTCCCGGATGTGGGCTCTTCCAGGGTTTTCAGCAGACTGTTTGCCGCCCCATTTGTCATCCGATGGGCCGGTTGAATGCCAATGACCTTATATTTTGCAGAGTGGGAAGTCAGCGCAGCGGAACTGGTAAGGGCCCGGATTGAATCGATTTTTATCTCGCCACTCTTACTCCCCTCCTCCGGTCCGATCCACTGTAGATCCGGGTGGTTTCCGGCCCGGATCAAGTGGCAGTGCTGACAGGTCCCACAGGCTTGACCGGATTCACTGGGATTCGTGCAGAGCAGGGATTGGGCAAAGCTTAGGGCAAACTGCTGTTTACCGAGTCCTGGGGGTCCACAGAGCAGTAATGCATGGGACAACCGCCCCTGCTTGAGAGACTGTTGTAATTGCTGCCACTGTGGTTGATGCCAGGGCATGGGGCTGTAGCCCAACTCAGCCACCGCTCTGCTCCAGAAAAGCTGTCACGACACCATTGATCTGCTGCTGTACGGTTTCCAGCGATTTGGAAGCATCAACAATTTTGACCCGATGCGGCTCCCTGGCAGCAATCTCCAGATAGCCAGCCCTGACCTTCTCGAAAAAACTCATCGCCTGTTTCTCGAAACGATCCGGTTCGGATCTTTTTCCGGCCCGGGCCAGCCCCTGTTCCACAGGCAGATCCAACAACAGCGTTAAATCGGGTCGAAGCTCGCCCTGCACAAATTGCTCAAGAGATGCGATACGATCACTGGCAAGTCCACGCCCGGCACCCTGATAGGCATAGCTGGCATCGGTAAACCGGTCGCATAAGACCCACTGCCCCTGTTGCAGCGCGGGTATGATCTTTTGCTGCAGGTGCTCAGCCCTCGCCGCGAACATCAGCAACAACTCCGTATCGTCTGCCATCCCGGTATGCTGATGGCCCAGCAGCAGATCCCTGATCGCTTCACCCAACGGGGTTCCACCGGGTTCACGGGTAAACACGACCTGTTTGCCCGCAGAGTTGAGCAGATTACGGATATAATCCAGATTACTGCTCTTGCCAGCACCCTCACCGCCTTCAACGGTAATGAATCTTCCTTTCAACCTGTTGCTCATCGCTTTAACTGATACTTTCGGACTGCATTGTTGTGCTCTTTCAGCGTTTCTGAAAAATAGTGGCCACCCTCACCAGTCGCCACAAAATAGAGTGACTTACCCGCCTTTGGATTGAGTGCCGCCTCGATTGCTGCACCGCTTGGCATGGCGATGGGGGTGGGCGTCAAGCCCTTACGGGTATAGGTGTTATAAGGTGTGTCGGTGGTCAAATCCCGCTTGCGAATGTTGCCATCGTAGCGTTCCCCCATGCCGTAGATCACAGTCGGATCGGTCTGTAACAGCATTCCACGCTTGAGTCGCCTGACAAACACCCCGGCAATCTCCTCCCGCTCATTCGGTAAACCGGTCTCCCGCTCGATAATTGACGCGAGAATCAGTGCTTCATAGGACGTTTTCAATGGTAGATCTGGGGCCCGCTTTGCCCAGGCCTCCTGCAATGTCTTCTGCATTCGCCGGTAAGCCCGTTGCAGGAACGCCACATCCGTGGCGCCCCTCGGAAAATGGTAGGTATCGGGATAGAAACGCCCTTCTGGGTGTTCATTTTCATAGCCCAGACGCGCCATGATCTGTTGATCATCCATTTCGTCCAGGGTTTTGACCAGAACCGGATTTGCCCGAACGGCACTCATCAATTGCCGGAACGTCCACCCTTCGATGATAGTCAGTGAATGCTGGATCACTCTCGCCGAACTGAATATTTGCAGCAGTTTTGTTGGTGTGGTGTCGGCAGGCAGATAGTACTCCCCTGCTTTGAGCTGACCGGCCTGACCACTCCAGCGGGCCAATATCTCGAGCAGTATCGGTTTTTGGATGATCTCTTTTTGTTGCAGATCATCAGCCAGCGCTCTCAGGCTGGTACCGGCTTGCAGATGATAGTTAATACCTGAAGGTGGCAGATTCAGAGGTTTGTGGACAAAATCATCGTATTCTAACCACCCCCAAGCCATGAGGAGACTCAAAACAAAGATTGTGATGCCTAGCAGTCTGTTCATGCTCCACTCATTTCAGGGCCGGTTAAACTTTTCATCCTGCAGCAAGAGAGCTACGTTCGATGAACCTCATCAGTTCTGTCGGGATTTTTTTCAATTCATAGACCGTCTGCTCAAAGCGTACCACAGGACAAAGCCCCATGATGGCATTGGTCATGAACAGAACATCACCCTGTTTCAGATCGTCTATGGAGAGCTCAGTAAGGCTGGGCTTCAGAGAGAATTGTTGCGCCGATTCGAGTACCAGTTCTCGCACAACACCGGCAACACCAGCCGTTGCAAGATTTGGAGTCAGTAGCTGATCCCCTTTGAGCAAAAACAGATTGGACTGGGTTCCGCAAATCACCCGATCCTGCTGATCCAGCATCAGACCTTCAGCGATCTCAGACTTATCCCACTCGGCTCTGGCCAACACTTGTTCCAGACGATTGAGATGCTTGATGCCGGCCAGTTTGGATTGGTTTGATAAACGAGTCTCGCAGATCCGAATTTCGATTCCCTTTTCATACCACTCTGGCGGATAGTCGGGCCAGGGGTGGATTGAGAGAATACGCCGCGGATGAGAGGGAGAAGGTGGACGATAGCCTCGACCACCACTGCCCCGGGTCACGACTATCTTCAGAACTGCGGAGGCCTGTCCGGCAGCGACCTGGAGAGCTTCCTGCCAGAGCTGCTGCTTATCTGTGGGAGTGAAGCCCAGTGCCTGTTCACCTGTTTCCAGCCGCGCCATGTGGCGTTGCCAGAGACAGGGAAGACCATCCTTTACAGCGATGGTCTCAAACAGACCATCCCCGTATTGCAGACCACGATCCGTGATGGGTATCCGGTCTGCTGGTAATCCGTCAATCAGCAACAGAGATCTTCGAAGCTATCAGACTCGGCGGAAGGCCAATGTGCCGTTGGTGCCACCAAATCCGAAGGAGTTGGAGATCACCACATCCAGCTTCATCTCCCGGGCTGTATTGGGTACGTAGTCCAGATCACATTCCGGATCCTGATTCTCCAGGTTGATGGTCGGAGGCACCACCTGGTTGTGCAGCGCCAGAATGGTGAATACGGCTTCTGCGCCACCAGCGGCACCCAGCATGTGACCGGTCATCGACTTGGTCGAGCTGACACAGAGTTTGTGGGCATGATCACCAAAGGCCCGTTTGACCGCCAGGGTTTCAGCCACGTCACCGGCTGGAGTGGAGGTGCCATGGGCATTGATATAGTCAACCTCTTGCAGGTTGATGCCCGCATCCTTGAGCGCCATCTCCATACACTGGGCCGCGCCTGAGCCATCTTTCGAAGGTGCGGTCATATGAAAGGCGTCAGAGTTCATTCCCACACCCACCAGCTCGGCGTAGATTTTTGCACCACGGGCCTTGGCCTGCTCGTACTCTTCCAGCACCACCACACCGGCACCGTCACTGAGTACAAAACCATCGCGATCCTTGTCCCAGGGGCGGCTCGCCGCCTGAGGATCATCGTTTCTCCGTGATAGGGCGCGCGCGGCAGCAAATCCACCCAGACCAACCGGAGAAGTGGCCATTTCCGCACCACCGGCAATCATCACATCGGTACGACCGAAGCGAATCATCATGGCAGCCTCGGCAATACTGTGAGCACCACTGCTGCAGGCAGAAACGATCGAGTAGTTAGGCCCCTTCAAGCCATACATGATGGAGAGGTTGCCCGATACCATGTTGATGATACTGGAAGGTACGAAGAATGGAGAGATCTTGCGCGGTCCACCATCGAGGTAGGACTGATAGCTATTCTCAATTCCGGTGATACCGCCAATGCCGGAACCGATCAGCACACCGATACGGTCAGCATTCTCTTCGGTTACTTCCAGTCCGGAATCTTTAATGGCCTGAATACCGGCAGCAACACCATAATGGATAAACTTATCCATTTTCTTGGCTTCTTTCTTCGGGATGTAGTCTGTCACTTCAAAGCCGTAGATGGGACCACCAAACTGAGTCGAAAACGATTCGACATCAAAGTGGGTGATCGGTTGGATCCCACTCTTACCAGCCTGTATGTTCTCCCATGAGGAAGCCACATCCAGTCCAACTGGAGCTATCATGCCCAGCCCAGTTACGACAACCCTTCTTGCAGTCATATATGACTACCCCCAAATCTCATCGGTATTGCTGAAAAACAAAAGGCCGCGCCCCGTAATGGATGGAGCATGACGGCCTGCAAAAATTAGATCTGCTGTACAGCTCAACTATGTGCGTTGATGTAATCAACAGCCAATTGCACAGTTGTAATCTTTTCAGCCTCTTCATCTGGAATCTCGGTTTCAAATTCCTCTTCAAGGGCCATTACCAGCTCTACTGTGTCGAGAGAGTCAGCGCCAAGATCATCGACAAAAGAAGCTTCAAGTGTCACCTCTTCATCTTTAACGCCCAGTTGTTCTACCACGATTTTTCGAACTCGTTCTACGACATCGCTCATTTTATTAATTTCCTCTGAATTAACCGACGACCTCCAATAGGGCCGATGCGGTATTGTAGTAACAAAAAAGTTCTGAGAAAAGCGTAATCATTAGTTCAGCTTAATGTCACTAATTTATTGATTATCTTTTTCTAAACAAATAATTATAAGCTAAACTTTATTTAACTTATAATGTTTTTAATCTGAAAATGTCTTTAGGACATGTACATTCCGCCGTTTACATGCAGGGTCTCACCTGTGATATAGCGTCCAGATGCACCGGCAAGAAACAGAACGGCGTTCGCAATATCATCTGGTAATCCCAGCTGCTGCAACGGAATATTCTCAATCAGACTCTTCCTTTGAGCCTCTGGCAATTCATTGGTCATGTCGGTTTCGATGAAGCCCGGCGCTACAGAATTTACGGTAATTCCTCGGGAACCCACCTCACGAGCCAGTGAACGGGTAAACCCATCGATGCCGGCCTTGGCAGCCGCATAATTGGACTGGCCTGCATTCCCCATCGAGCCAACGACTGAGGAGATATTGATGATCCGCCCTTTGCGCGCCTTCATCATACCTCTCAACACACCCTTGCTGAGACGGTAGACCGAGGAGAGATTGGTGTTGATCACCCGCTCCCACTCATCATCCTTCATTCGCATCAGCAGATTATCGTTGGTGATTCCTGCATTGTTCACCAGAATGGTCGGTGCACTGTATTTTTCAGCAATGCCACTCATCAGTGCGTCAATGGAGACCTGGTCTGCCACATCCAGCACCATGCCGCATCCCGTAACAGCAGAAGCCTCATTCAGACGCGCAGTGATCGCCTCGGCGCCGCCTTCAGAGGTTGCGGTACCCACCACCGTGGCACCGGCAGCGGCCAGGCAGTCAGCGATCGCTGCACCGATGCCGCGACTGGCGCCAGTGACCAGGGCAATTTCATTCTCCAGACTCATTTCAAAGCCTCCAGAGCCTGATTCAGGCTATTTGTGTCATATACCGCCATACCGGTTAATTTCCGGTCTATTCTTTTTGTCAGCCCTGCCAGCACTTTGCCTGGCCCGGCTTCGATGATTCTGGAGCTGTCGGCAGCAGCCATCTTTTGCACCGCCTCAACCCAGCGTACCGGACTGTACAACTGTGCCGCGAGCAGCGATCGGATCTCGTCACCATCTGCTGCAGTTGCCACATTGACATTGTGAAGTACGGGAATTTCGGCTGCAGAAAGGCTTATTGTAGCCAATTGTTCACTCAACTGCTCTGCTGCAGGTTTCATCAGCGCACAATGGGACGGCACACTCACTGGCAGGGGCAATGCCCGCTTGGCACCGGCCTCCTTAGCCAACTCACAAGCCCGTTCAACGGCACTTTTACTGCCGGCGATAACCACCTGACCAGGGGAATTGAAGTTGACCGCCTCAACCACATCGCCCGACGCTGCGGATTGACACACCTGGCGCACAACCTCATCGTCGAGACCAAGAATGGCGGCCATACTGCCACTTCCTTCAGGCACGGCGTTCTGCATGAATTTGCCACGCTGGGCAACCAGTTTCACCCCGTCCTCAAAGCCGAGCGCACCGCCACAAATCAGAGCGGTATACTCTCCCAGGCTGTGGCCTGCCATCAAATCCGGGGATGGCCCACCTTGCTGCTGCCAAACACGCCAAACCGCAACACCGGCAGTCAACATCGCGGGTTGGGTATTCTCTGTCTGATTCAGCGATTCAGCCGGGCCGTTCTGAGTCAAATCCCAAAGATCAAAACCCAGAACCTCGGATGCTTCTTTGAAGGTCTCAGTTACAACGGCAAAATCTTCCGCCAGTTGTTTCAACATACCAACAGATTGGGAGCCCTGACCGGGAAATACCATGCTGAATTGTGTATCACTCATATTCGACTTTCGCAGGAATTAGAATTTTGCCAGTACCGAACCCCATGTGAAGCCGCCGCCAAAGGCTTCCATGAGAATGGTCTCACCTCGTTTTATTCTTCCATCCCTGACTGCCACATCCAGTGCCAGCGGCACTGAAGCCGCCGAAGTATTACCGTGATCTTCCACAGTAACCACTACCCGTTCCATTGGGGTCTGTAGCTTCCTTGCCGTGGCGTTAATGATACGGATATTGGCTTGATGGGGTATCAACCAATCGATATCCGATTTTTGCATCCCGTTCGCAGCCAACGTCTCATCCACGATGCGACCGAGTGTGGTTACCGCCACCTTAAACACCTCGTTGCCTCGCATCTGCATATAAGCCTCACTCTCGCGAAGCTTGTCATAGCCACGTGAGATACCCGATGGCACACGCAGCAGGCTTTCATAGGCGCCATCCGCATGCAGGTGGGTCGAGATGATGCCCGGCTCATTACTGGCCTCGATCACCACAGCGCCTGCACCGTCACCAAACAGCACACAGGTATTGCGGTCGTTCCAATCGAGAATCCGCGATATGGTCTCAGCACCGACAACCAGCGCTTTTTTAGCCGATCCGGTTTGAATGAATTTGTCAGCGACACCGAGAGCATAGACAAAGCCGGTACATACGGCCTGAACATCAAACGCCGCAGGTCCCCGGATCCCCAGGCGCGCCTGCAGCAGACAGGCGGTGCTCGGAAAGACTTGATCCGCTGTGGTTGTCGCCACCACGATCAGATCGATCTCCTCTGGCTTCAGGCCAGCCATATCGAGGGCATTCCGCGCCGCCTTTTCAGCCAGATCGCAGGTAAATTCACCCTCTTCCGCAATATGACGTTTACGGATGCCGGTACGCTCTACGATCCACTGATCAGTCGTATCAACAATCTTTTCAAGGTCGTGATTGGTCACGACTTTCTCAGGCAGATAACCACCTGTACCGGTTATACGCGAATAGATCACGCGGTTTCCCTTTTATCCAGATGAGCCTTGACTTGTTCCGCAATGCGGCTGGGCACATCGCTTGAAACCTCTTTGCGGGCAATGCTGATTGCATTCATAAAAGCAAGTTCATCTGCCCCGCCATGGCTTTTGATTACAATCCCACGCAGCCCCAACAGACTGGCGCCATTGTAGTGTCTATGATCAATGCGTTTCGCCAAACTGCGCAATACCGGCAATGCGATCAATCCAGCCAATTGGGTCAGGAGATTCTTTTTGAATTCCAACCGCAAGAAATGCTGGATCATCTTGGCAACCCCTTCACTGCTCTTCAGGGCGATATTCCCAACAAAACCATCGGAAACGACGACATCCGTGCCACCCTGAAAAATATCGTCCCCCTCAACATAGCCTACATAGTTGAGTGAACTGGCGTGTAACAGCTCATGAGCCTCTTTCACCTGCTCATTACCCTTGATCTCTTCCTGGCCGATATTCAGCAAACCGATTTTCGGGTTGCTGATATCGGTTACCGCAGAGACAGTTTCACTGCCCATAACCGCAAACTGAAACAGGTGTCCGGCACTGCAATCCACATTCGCACCCAGATCGAGCATGAATGTCTGCCCCGTCATGGATGGTAATGCCGTAATGATTGCAGGACGATCGATATTCGGTAGCATCTTCAGCACAAATCGGGAGGTAGCCATCAAGGCACCGGTATTACCAGCACTGACGCAGGCGTCCGCATCCCCGGATTTGACCAGATCTATAGCCACTCTCATGGATGAATCTTTTTTGTTTCGCAGTGCTTTGGACGGCAGCTCATCCATAGCAACCAGTTCAGATGCGTGCTTGATACGCAGTCTGTCACCAAACCCATGATTTCCAAGCATTGCCTGAAGCGTATCTCCGTCACCGACCAGAATCAGCGCAGTCTCCTTATCCTTGCTCAGATATCCTAAAGCAGCTGGCACCACGACATCTGCACCGATGTCTCCGCCCATTGCATCCAGAGAGATTGTGACTGGTCTATTCATAGAAGATAGATTCACCCAAATAAGAAGAACCCGTCAGAGGCCATCGCCCCATACGGGTTCCAAACAGGTCATTGAACCGACGAGTTGAGAATCACTCGCCTTTGGTATCGACTACTTTACGGCCTTTATAGAAACCATCCGCAGTCACATGATGACGCAGGTGGGTTTCACCGGAAGTTGAATCAATAGAGAGAGTCTCACTCTTCAGACCATCATGTGCACGGCGCATACCGCGCTTTGATGGGGTCTTTTTGTTTTGTTGAACAGCCATGGCTGATCTCCTGAAAAAATTTATACAAACTAAAACTAATGCCTGTCCTTTTGTAGCGCGGACAGCACGGCAAACGGATTTTCCTGTTGCTCAGGTTCTGACACCTGCAGCTCCTCATCTGAGACGAACTCATGAGGCACCTGACAAACATCTGTGTCGTGCATCGGCACTTGAGGCAGTGCCAAAAGAAGCTCATCTTCGATCAGCTCCCTGAAATCCACCACACCCTCTTCTACCAGACATGGGTCCAGATCTTCAGGCAGCCTCTCAGCTTCATTCAGTCCTTGAACAAAGACCACCGAGAACCTTCTCTCTACAGGAACTCTCAATGCCCCAAGACAGCGTTGGCACTCAAGTGTCAACTCGGTCCGGACACTCCCGTCAAGCCTTGCATGCCGCCGCTCGTCACGACTGAAGCTCAAATTGAACAAGACCTCGCCATCTGCCTGCATCAGACAATCTCGGAGCCTCACAAAAGCCTCAACAGGCAACTCTCCGCTGACCTCTTTTCCGAGATCAGCGAAGCGCCAGGGATCCAATCGATCGGGAAAGCACTTCGACATAAGCGCGAGATAATATTATGAGAGCACCTCTCATGTCAAAATGACGTGAGAGGTGGGGATCTGCCCACCACAGGATTAGCCACCTACCATCGCCAGCAGAATACCGGCAGCGACCGCCGAACCGATCACGCCCGCCACATTCGGCCCCATCGCGTGCATCAGCAGAAAATTGTGGTGATTGGTCTCCAGACCCACCTTGTTGACCACACGGGCCGCCATGGGCACGGCGGAAACCCCGGCTGCACCGATCAGCGGATTGACCTTGCCCCCTGTCACCCGATGCATGATTTTACCCATGATCACACCAGCCGCCGTACCGATACAGAAAGCAAAAGCGCCCAGCGTGAGGATACCCAGGGTATCAATGGTCAGGAACTTGTCTGCAGAGAGCTTGGAGCCAACCGCCAGCCCCAGGAAGATCGTCACGATATTGATGATCTCGTTCTGCGCCGCATGACTGAGCCGCTCCACCACACCACTTTCTCGAAGCAGATTGCCGAAGGTCAGCATACCGATCAGTGGGGCTGCGGAGGGTAAAAAAATAATACATAACAGCAGCACCGCAAAGGGAAACAGCACCTTCTCCAGCTTGTTCACATGCCTCAGCTGCTGCATTTCGACATTGCGCTCCGCCTCGGTTGTCAGCAAGCGCATGATTGGCGGCTGGATAATCGGCACCAGTGCCATATAGGAGTAGGCCGCCACCGCGATCGCTCCCAACAGGTCAGGTGCCAACCTGGACGCGAGAAAAATCGCTGTCGGCCCATCCGCACCACCGATGATCGCGATCGCTGAAGCTTCCGCCAGGGTAAAATCGAAACCGGGAACAAAATTCAGCGCCAATGCACCCAGCAGAGTGACGAAAATACCGAACTGAGCGGCGGCTCCCAGTAACAGGGTCCATGGCATGGCAATCAACGCCCCGAAATCGGTAAGCGCCCCGACCCCCATGAAGATCAGCAGCGGAAACACGCCGGTCTCTATGCCCACACTGTAGATAAGGCCCAGCAGGCCATCACTACCGCCGATTCCAGCCAGCGGGATATTACTCAGAATGGCACCGAATCCGATCGGCAACAGCAGTAGCGGTTCGAACTTTTTCACCACTGCCAGGTAGATCAATGCACAGCCAACGCCCATCATCAGGACCTGGCCCCACTCCAGATTCGCCAGACCAGTCGACTGCCATAGCGGTTCTAAGCCTATTTCAACCATATCAGGAAAGACTCAACAGTGGGGTTCCAACCTGTACGGCATCACCCTCTTTAACCAGGACCTGAGACACCGTACCGGCTGAATTGGCACGTACTTCCGTCTCCATCTTCATCGCTTCCAACACCATGACAACGTCACCAGCAGCTACCTGCTGGCCAGCGGACACCTTGATGGCGTGGATATTTCCAGATAATGGTGCGGCAATCTCCGTACCACCAGCTGGCGCTGGCGCTGGGGCTGCGGCAGGCGCCGGTGCGGCCGGGGCCACATCGGTAACCGCACCCGCGGGGGATACCTTGACGTTGTAGGTCACCCCATTGACCTCAACCTGATAGGCTTCGGGCACGCCAGCCGATGCCGCGGCAGGTGCGGCGGCAGGCGCTGCGCTCGCAGCCGGTGGTTCCGTTCCCGGCGCCGGCTCAAAGGCATCCGGATTGTCTCTGTTTTTGAGAAATTTCAGGCCAACCTGGGGAAAAAGCGCATAGATGAGTACATCATCGACTTCATCTTTCGCCACTTTGATGCCGTGTTCATCGACCAGACCACGGAATTCCGCGGTCAACTTGTCCATCTCGGCATCGATCAGATCGGCTGGACGGCAGGTAATGGCCTCTTCGCCATCTTTCAGGACCCGGGACTGCAGCTCTGCATTGACCGGGGCCGGTGTTGCACCATACTCACCTTTCAATACACCTTCCGTCTCTTTGGCAATGCTCTTGTAGCGTTCACCCATCAGCACGTTGATAACCGCTTGGGTACCGACAATCTGGGAAGTTGGGGTGACCAGTGGAATATAACCCAGATCCTTGCGTACTTTGGGAATCTCCTCCAGTACTTCATCAAGCTTGTCGGTAGCGCCCTGCTCTCTGAGCTGATTCTCCATGTTGGTCAACATACCACCTGGTACCTGAGCGACTAGAATCCGCGAGTCCACACCTTTCAGGGAACCTTCGAATTTTGCATATTTTTTACGCACTTCACGGAAATAGGCTGCAATCTCCTCCAGCAGGTTGAGATCCAATCCGGTATCCCGATCGCTCTCCTGAAGAATCGCCACCACGGACTCTGTAGCAGAGTGGCCATAGGTCATACTCATAGAGGAGATTGAGGCATCCATCATATCAACACCCGCTTCGGCGCATTTAAGAGCGGTCGCCATACTCATCCCGGTGGTTGCATGGCTATGCATTGCAATCGGTATCGAAATGTTCTCTTTCAGGCGGGTGACCAGCTCATAACCGGTGTAGGGATTCAACAGCCCTGCCATGTCCTTGATGCAGATTGAGTGGCAGCCCATATCTTCCATGCTTTTACACATATCGAGCCAGTAATCCATATTGTGAACCGGGCTTACGGTATAGGACATGGTGCCCTGTGCATGCTTATCGACTTTCAAGGTCGCTTTAACCGCTGTCTCCAGATTACGCAGATCATTCATCGCGTCGAAAATTCGGAACACATCAACGCCGTTAGTCGCCGCCCTTTCGACAAATTTATCAACAACATCATCCGCATAATGCCGATAGCCCAGGATGTTCTGTCCGCGAAACAGCATCTGCATCGGTGTATTCGGCATGGCCGATTTCAGGATACGGATACGCTCCCAGGGATCTTCACCAAGGAACCTGATACAGGCGTCAAAAGTTGCCCCGCCCCAGGTTTCCAATGACCAGAAGCCAACTTTATCCAGCTTTTCTGCAATCGGAAGCATATCGTCAATACGCATTCTGGTCGCAAACAGAGACTGATGCGCATCTCTCAACACAACTTCTGTTATTCCTAGTGGTTTCTTTTCGCTCATAAGCTAGCCGCCGTTGTTAATAAAACAGCCTGGTATCAGGTGTTAAAAATATGAAAAATTCTGACTCAATGACGAATCGAACGATATTGGTTAATTGCCGCCGATATTACGGCAACCAGGTCGCCACGCATAGCAGCCTGTTCCTGGCCGGCCAATACTGGCGCATTGGCATGTGTATCAACGATCCTTTGTCTTTCCATCACGGCCATAGCAAGTTTTGACATCCCCTTCATGGTAAAAACCAGAACAAGAAGGAAAGTGAAAACTATCCCCATTCCAAGCAGCATCAGGTTGACGCCTGATAGCAACAAGTCTTCAATTGGCATTGGATATTTTTACTCTTTGGTGATTATTTTTGTCTTTCTACGTTGGGTGAAGACATGTTGTCAAGCAACATGTGTACTGACAATACCTACTAACCCTTTGTTTTTACGTAGATAATACTCCATTTATTTAGAATATATATATTCAGTATTAAGCCCATCAATCAATTCTATACTTTCACGAGGCTGCATGGCGAGAATTTTTCATTCTATTGCCACCCTGTCTGGTAAAATAGGTAGAATTTTGTTGCCGAAAACCATGGACCAGTATGACCCAGGTAACCCAGTCTGATCCTTTGCCACTTGTATTAGCCTCCAGTTCCCCATTCAGAAGAGAACTGCTCAGCCGACTTGGTTTGGAATTCAGTACCTCTTCACCCAACGTGGATGAGACCAGGCTGAACAATGAATCAGCAGAAGCGCTCGTGCTGAGGCTGTCCAAACTGAAAGCCATGGCGGTTGCAGAGAGCCACCCTGAGGCTCTGATAATCGGCTCGGATCAGGTCGCTACGGTGGATGAAGCGATTTTGGGTAAACCCGGTAAGCATGAAAAGGCGATTGAACAGTTACTCAACGCCTCCGGCAAGCGGGTTACTTTTTACACCGGCCTCACTCTTTACAACAGTAAAACCGGGCAGGAGCATACCTGTTGTGAGCCCTTTCATGTTCATTTCAGAACATTGACTCCATCCGAAATCGAAAATTATCTGCTCAAAGAACAGCCTTACAACTGTGCCGGTTCCTTTAAATCAGAGGGCCTTGGGATCACCCTGTTTGAGTCTATGGAAGGTACGGATCCGAATGCCTTGATAGGCCTGCCGCTGATACGTCTCATCACCATGCTGCGTCAGGAAGGTGTGAACATCCTGGCATAGTCTGAGGATTCATCCACGGAAGCGGACTAACCAGCTGCGATCACCTGCTCTTAGTCACCAGCGGAGTGAACCGATTCAAGGGTTGGATTCGTGTGAACAAGCCCTAAAAGATCGCATCCTCGACTTTTTTGGTGTCGACGTCCAGGTTATCACTGTTTTCACCGTGCTCCAGCCTGGCAAATGCTTTGATGGTGGATCGATCCACCGATGCCAGATAGTGATCCGTACCCTCATGGGCCAGAATATTTGCTACCTGAACAATATCCACATAATCGACTGGCGCATCATCACCCGGATCCCGGCTAAAATCCTCATGATGGGCTGCCACCTCGATGATGCTCTCATCGAATTTCCATAACTTTAAGATACTCCCACCTATATGGGGGTGCAGCTTACGCAGGACCTTATCAAGAAACTCAGGTTTGTCTATTAACTCTTTATATTTACATGCTTTTATTAATAGAGGTATATGCCCGATATCATGTACTAACCCTGCCACCAGCGCAACATCCGGGTCCAGTCCTGGTTGGGCTTTGGCTAACATCGCGGCATGCGCCCCCACTTTTACAGAGTGATTCCAGAGCTTATCCATTCGTCGCTCAATCTCTTTGACCGAGGTTCGGAATACCTCTTTCATGGAGACGGCATAGACCGCATTTTTCACACGCTGAAAACCGATCCGGGTAATTGCAGGCTTGATGGTGGCGATCTTGTTCATGCCCCGGTAGAGAGGACTGTTGGCATAGCGGATCAGCCGGGCGGTCAGAGAAGCATCCCGCGAAATGACTTTTTGCAGATCAGATGCAGAGCTATCCACATCATTAATAATAATAAGCGCTTCCAGCGCCAAAGCCGGCAAGGTTGGCAGATAGATATTGTTGGCAAGCAGATCCTCTTTTACCGAGTCGACAAAACCCTTGGTTGTCGCAGATTCAAACCGCTTCTGCTCACGCTCCTGTTCTGTCTCAGTATCTACCCGCTCACCATCTGCAAGTGTAAAAACCGATTTTGTCATCCGATTGCTGCCAGCCTATTTTGTCTAGTTGGAGATCTACTCATTCAGTGACCAAACCTGTGTTTACAGCCCCTATGCCATTCTCTCAGGTCAACATGGCACACATATCCAGGCGAAAACCCAGATCGCTAATCATTATATAAATCAAATACTAATAACACTATTATAAAGTTGACTTTAATTGCAGGATCAGTCATTAAAATTTAAGACGAAGTAGTGTATCTGCTATCCATTAGGATTAGCCTAAAACCAAACTATAAAACACCTGCAGAAGATAGCGGCAAGACAACCCGATTTCTCCAGTTTCCGAATCATTTCAAGCTAGTTGAGTGGTTGCTATGCGTCAAGCATCACACAATCAACAATTTATCAACCCGACGACCAATTCGTTCACTTTCAGCCGCAGTGAGCCCGCATGCTGGATACATGATGGGGCTCTCAAGTCTGAATACCGCATAATTAAACGGGCCATTTTTTTTAAATCTTTCACAAAAATTAAAGTTGTTGTTGCCGATAATAGTACGCACTGATGAGTTGCGGCCCACAACCAACCCGAAATCACTCAATTTCGCTGCAGCAGCGCTAATCCTAGCCGACCTGGAAACGCACTTAATTTGAATAATAGTGATTTGTCTCTCATTTTTCGCTTCCCATCTGACCCATAACTAAAGTATTAATGCTGTTATTTCATGGAGTTAACTGTGCTAATCAGAATTATATTTAACAATTGCTCATTCAAGTTTTAGCACGATGAGACGACTTTATGGGTAGGCTAAACAATAAACATGTCTAACGATCAAGACTTTGACGGTATGGCAGAACAGGCACTCAACCACTTTACTCAACATACTGGTGATAAGCCGGTAGTCCTTATTGCAGATGATTCTCGGGTTGTCCGAGTATCGCTGAGGAATATTCTTAACGACACCTGTCAACTCATTGAAGTTGAGGATGGGGAGCAGGCGTGGCAGGTCATCTGCCAAACGCCATCGATCGATTTGGTTTTCAGCGACCTCTCCATGCCAAAAATAGATGGTCGCAACCTATTAACCAATATCAGAAATTCTACAACTGGACGAATATCCAACCTACCGTTCATCGTTGTTACCGGTAATGAGGCGACTGACGGTATCGCAGAAGAGCTTGAGAAGCTTGGCGCATCAGGAATGATAAGTAAGCCGTTTGATCCAACATTGATCCGGCAGTTCGTTGAAGAGTTAGCCGAAGAGACTAATCAAGAGCTCTCCATAGAAGAACAAAACGTCAAAGAACAGAGTGATTTTCTCGACAACACCACCAACAAAACACAATTTCTGGAGATTGCCAGTCGGGAACTCTCATTTGCGATCCGCAACAAGAATGAGCTTGCTTTGGCGTTGATCAAAGTTGATCAATTCAGCAGCATTCTGGACCACTATAGCGAAGCGGCGATCGAACATATCCTGCTGGCGCTGAGAGAGATCATTGAGAAACATATCCATCCTGACGACACCCTAGGCTATTTCGGAGAGGGGTGCTTTTCGATTCTACGTCCCGCCTCGAATGCCATAGGCACAAAATACCTGAGTCGCAGAATTCTCGAAGATCTCACCTCAAAACAGTTTTATCTTGGGGAAGCGGATGAAAGCGTCACGGCGAGTATTGGTATATCAGCACCGGATATAAAACCGGGAATTCGCCTACAGGATCTGGTAAAACTTGCAGAAGGACGCCTCAAAGCCGCGTTTGAGAATGGTGGCGACAAAGTTGTCGATAAAGGTAATGAAAATCTGACTCCGGTCTCCATGCAGGACAGCATGGAGATATCCAACGTCATATCCAACACACAGCCCAGCTCTCCCCATGTAGTGAGTAAAAGCTCCTCCGAGATCAACCGGTTGGCGGCTGAACAGGTTGCGGAAATCAAAGCCAAGTACACGAATCAAGCGAAGGATTTCGAAGCTCAGGCAGGACAGATTTCTGAATACAAGAGAGCTCTGGAGGATTTGACCGCTGAAAACAGATCACTGATCGAAGATGTCAAGCATTGGAAAAATGAGTCCGCCGAAGCTGAACATCTGCGCCGGCAACTGTTTGAGGTTGAAAGCCAGTTCCAACAGCTGAAAGTCAAGTTTAGCGAAGTGCAAAAGGCCAATGATGATCTGGCACACCGCACCGACACCACCGAAAGAGAGAATCGGCGACTGATTGATGAAGAGGAAGAGAGAACAGCTTCTTTGAGACAGTCTCACCAACTGATTGAAGGTGAAAATAAGCGTCTTGAGAGTCAGATCAGCGATTTAAAAAGCCGAGCAGAGAAAGCAGAGCTTGAAAGCCTGAAATCGAATCAGCTGGTAACCAGTCTGAGGGATAACAGCAATCTGCTGAAGATGCAGGTTGATCAGCTACAACAGGAAGTCAACGAACTGCGGGAAAAACAGTATCAGCAACCAACAACTGACGAGAAACAGAACAGCACCCCAAGCACTGAATCAAATTCGGAATTAAAAACAGACACTGATCTACTGGAAGAGCTGTACAAGCCTGAATTGGCTCTGTCAGCCACTCCGGAGCCGCCGCAGCAAAACAAATCGGTCAAAGAGAATAAAACCGATTCTGTGCACCTGTTTCCGGATAAAGAGCAGGTCGACCTGAAACAGAAGCAGGTGAAAGAGAGCAGGATTCCACCGTTTCGGGTAGAAGCTGAACCGATGTTCTTCAAAAATGGCTTCAATCCCTCCTCATTCACTATTGCCAGCTTGATCATGTTGGCCGTAGTCGTAATCGGCGGCATCTACCTTTACACAGTAATGATTGCTCCACACCCGAATGATCTTGCTTCTGACACAAGTCAGGTAGCGCTGCAGAGCACTTCTCCCAATGATGGCGCTGCAGCCCCGGCGAGCAAGGAGGTCGTAGTAGAGCAAACCGCAGATAGCAGCAGTAGTACGGCAGCCCCATCAATCAACAGCGCTGGATTTCAGGAAGTGGCTCCCGTCGCCAGAGTGCTGAGCATTTCTGAGGAGCTGAGGCTTGAAAAAGAGCTGACATTACGTCAGATGGCTGAGGAAGAGTTCACTCGTAGTCTGGTCAGCACTACGACGGCCGAACCAGAGTATTCTGATCCGACAGAAACATTTTCTACAGATTTTGAAGTTCAGCCGGAGCCAGCCAACGAAGTGCTTCCCCTATCACCTGCATTTGAAGCAGAAGCCGAGACAGTGGATCTCGATGCGGCTGCTGATGGCCACAATTAAGGCATAGGCATCCATCCCGGATTGTCCAAATCCATCTGATAATACCTCTCTTTTCTCACTCACCGCAGCAATAACCATCTTGCATCGCTCATCTTCTGTTGCCTTGATAACTGAGTATCCCGCAAAACATAACAGGATTTAATTCTCAGTCTGGTCACTGGCTTGCTGCTGAAAGATACTGGCATGCAGAGGCCAACCAGACTCATCAATTACGAAAACTGTCCATTTTCCCTCTTCCCCAGGGTTGAGACTCTTGATTGAATAGGCCCGCCAGCGGGGGCCGCCGACATGAATATTGACCTCACTGATCACTTCCCCTTCAAATTCCCATCTGTGAATGATTGTACGACCCTGGAGATTTCTAAGATCCGTAAAAAAAGAGACTTCCGTGGCGTTCTCATCCAGGCTGACTACCTGATCCACAGGCTCTCTGTTGATCACAGCGGTGGTAAAAACTGCCCGGGCGACATAGGCATCGGGCACAGGAGACTCTTCGATACCTTGTGATTCCAGTAGCATTTGTGCTTCCGTTTCAACCTCCTCCGAGATCACACTCCCTTGTGGCGAATCAATCGCTTCCTGTGACCATAGTGAGGACTGTATGGAGATCAGCAAGATAGCCAGCCAAGCCTGCTTTATAGGCTTATATCCTTGAAGTTTTTTTATCATTAACACCTCCGACATGCTGTTATTGAAAAATTGAAACAGAAATCCCTGACAGGCGCCAGTTTTTGCCTCGACTATCTTCGCAGAACACGAATCCATTGCCAGAAATTCAATAAACCAGCGAGTGAGGCGGACAGATAGGTAAAGGCTGCCGCCCGTAATATTTTTTCTGCCGCTGGGTATTGTTCCGTTGTTAGATAGCCATCTTTTAACAGGGGCATGGCTTTTTTAAAACTTGCGTCCAATTCAACCGGCAGGGTGAGTAACTGTAACAGTACATTGGTCCCCATGATCAGAAATGCCGCCAGGGCACTGATCATCCCGATTGCCGGCGCCCTGGAGATCACTGAGGCAACAGGAGCCAGAAACAGCAGAAATGAACCCAGGCGTTGAGCAAATTGTGCGAACCGAGCCAGTCGGGTCCGCCAGCGAAACATCGGTTCATTCGCCGCGTCCTGCAGCGCATGGCCCACTTCATGAGCTGCGGTTGTAATTGCAGTCAGTGATCTCCCGCTCATTCTCTCCTTAGATAGCCTGACAGCTTTATCACCTGGATCGTAGTGGTCTCCCAAATCAGTACTTTCAACACGCACATCCTTCAGGGAAAACCGATCCAACAGGTGCCTAGCCAATTCACCAGCATTGCCGGGAAAGTTATCTTCATCCTGTAGACTGTGCTTTTTCATTGTCCGATTGACCCACCATTGTGGCCCAAGCAGAAGCAGAAGCAGCAGTGTCAAAATCAATACGTAGTGCATGCCTTGTCTCAACCGAGAGCAGAACTATTATGGTTTGGAATTGATCAGTTTATAACCTGGTAATTCAATACGTCACGTTGAGGGTTATAACGTAACCGGCGGCTCGCCTACTATTAACCCTGCGACTAAGTATGTCGTGTTTATACTATGATGATCAGTGGCAGGAAAAGTTTGAGAAACCCTCTTGTTTATTCTTAGTATTGGATGGGAGGCGGAGGTAGGGCCTTGCTGTATGGACAGGGTGCTTGTTGACAACCAGCAGCGTTCAACCTGTTAGTCCTCTCTGCAACAACACCATAACCATGCCAGATGGATGGTTATGGCGTTGATATCAACTAGTAGGTCACTACTCTTGGAAGCTGTTTAGCTTCAGCCACCCATTTCTCAACTGAGGAGAGACTGGGAGTAGCACGTACCAGATTCTTTGCTTCATTGACCTCAACCATTTTAGAATGCAGATTCTCAGGCTTTCTTTGCGCCAGTTCAGGCACCGTATCCACACCTGCAGCTTCCAACAGATCGGAGTACTGTTCACCAATACCCTTGACCCTGAAAAGGTCGGCCATATTGACCCATCTGAGAATCAATTTGCCACTGATTCCGGTTGAATCTTCAAGTGCCTTACGCCCTTTCTTGGTACTCCCCTGCTCCAGCAAGGCTTCCAGGCTTTTGATATCAGCCGCTTCCAGTTTTGATGCGTAGGTTGCACCGATACCCTCGATTTCGACTAGCTTAGTCATGATTTTAAGTCTCTCTCTGGTCGGATAGGTGGTTATTCTTCTTCCATAGTGAGTGTTCCGATACTCAACATCTGCCATCCCTATGCACCCTCTGAAAGGCTTATCATCCTGCACAATCACTCTACCGGCATAGGCCGCCTGGTTTCCACAATGGGCGGCAATACAGGTGACCTGTTGATTCAGTGGCATCTCCCCTGAACCCTCTGACAACGATTATGCAGCAGAAAAATCAAGCTGGCTTTTCCATCGCCCCCTTTATCATCCCTGTGAGATGTCCATAATACACACTATAAGAGTTTGATAAATCTTGATTTAGCTCTGAATTCTAAACAAGTGTTAAATGTTTTATCAAGGTATTCCAGTGTCTGCTTACCCTAGGGCCTGTTAACACTAATTGATCGCGTCGACGACTTGACTGGCGAGGCTGATCCGCCGCCGGTCCTGCCTTCTTCGATCACCGGGATATCGGTTAGCCAAATCGAGCACCAACCTTCGCCGGTCCCGTGAGGATTCCCGGTGGATATATGGATGAGCATGCAGCCTCCTGCCCAGCTTTGAGGCCGCATTAAGTCTGCCGATCATTTCGTGGGCAGATTCAGATGGATCAACAAAGACAAGCCCATGAATTTCCCACTCTTGGGCCTTATTGAACTTCAACTTCAGTACCTTCGACCTGGTGATGTCCACCGCGTTGGCTTTCTCAGTAAAAAAAGACCAACCTGGCATTACCAGACGTTTAACCATTTTGGTCAATTCACGTGCAGAACACTCTTCCGATATCCCATTAATAAAAACCCACATTATTCCTCTCAAATCATGGTCTTTAGCAAATCAATATAGCAGACTATTAACTTGGCACCTTGAAAAACCATCCTCAGTCAAAGCAAGTCTGCCTTGGAAATTCAACCGGTTAGGGACATAAAGAATCCCCTGAACATGGTTTTTCAAAGTGTCGGCTTAGTACTGTATTGGTCATCTTCAAACTATAATGTCTATTCAGAGCGATGAGTCATGTTTCTGGTCTATTCGGGGTAATATTGCCAAGGAACAATTGCCAGTTAGCTGTACTCATAAATACTGAACGGCCAGTAGGAAGCGAAATGCCAAATCCATTTATCACTCAATTCGAGCAGTTACCCGATACCATCCCGATTTTTCCACTTGCTGGCGCTATCGTGATGCCTGGAGCGCAGCTGCCGCTAAATATCTTCGAGCCCCGATATATCAACATGATAGAAGATGCGATGGCAAGTCATCACCTGATTGGCATGGTACAACCTCAGGAAGAACCGGAATATAGTAAAAATAAGGTATTCAACACCGGCTGCTCCGGCAGAATAAGCTACTACAATGAGACACCCGATGGCAGAATCGAGATCATTCTTACCGGCGTATGTCGTTTCGATATCGGTGATGAACTCAAGACTACCCGTGGTTATCGGCTCATAACCCCTATCTGGTCAAGGTTTGAATCGGATTACGACCCCACTTCCACGGCATTGCTCAAAGAGCGAAAACAGATCGAACTCACCCTCGAACGCTATCTACTGGCCAATGACCTGCAGACAGATACCGAACAGCTGAAACAGCTTCCTACTGACCTGCTGGTGAATGTCCTGACCACAGCCCTCCCCTTGCCCCATGAGGACAAGCAGTCAATGGTCGAAACTGTCGACATCGCTGAGCGACTTCATATGCTGGTCACAAAACTGGACTTGAGCAGTTATCCGCTAAACAGTGATTTGAAGCACTGAGTCCCCACTGCCTGTAAAGATTGCGTTTAGCTTCATGGCCAGTGTGACCCACAGCTCTTTCAAACCTGCCTGGTGGCTCAAGTCACCCCATCTTCAAACCATTTGGCCAAGTCTCTTCAGGTCAAGGGTGAAGCTCGATTTTCATGTCGAACGAATCGATCTCAGGGATGGAGATTTTATAGACCTCTCCTGGCATCAAGGCTCCAGTGGGCCTCTGGTGATGCTGATCCATGGATTGGAAGGCTCCATCAGTTCCCACTATGTCACACCAACCCTTCAGGCATTACATCAAGCTGGATTCAGCACGTTGTTCATGCACCTGCGGGGCTGCAGTGACGAACCGAACCGACTGCGGCGAAGTTATCACTCCGGGGCATCTGAAGATCTCAAAGAGATCCTGGAACTGCTCCGCTCCAGGAATCAGATTCCGGATGCCGTGGTCGGATTCTCCCTGGGAGGAAATCTGCTTTTGAAGTATCTGTCTGAAACAGGAAACGAGAGTGCAATTGGTGCAGCTGTCGCTGTCTCCGTACCCTTCAATCTTGGCCAGGCTGCGACTCGCCTGGAGCTGGGGCTCTCCAGGATATATGGGCGCTATCTTCTTGATAAATTAAAAAAAAGCTATGTTAAAAAGTACCAGATACGTGGTTTCGACAACATCGTCGACCTATCCGCCATTCAAACCATCTATCAGTTCGATGACAACATTACCTCTCAGGCGAATGGGTTTAACGATGCGGATGACTACTACAGCAAGTGCAGTTCAGGCACAAAACTGAAAAACATCAGCACCCCAACCCTGATCATCCATGCCCTGGATGATCCATTCATGTTTCCAGCCAGTGTCCCGACAATTGATCAGTTGGGCCCGGGCGTTGACCTGGAACTCTGCATGAATGGTGGGCATGTTGGATTTATCCAGGGGAATCTGCCATTCAAAGCAGAGTATTGGTTGGATAAACGCATCAGCCAGTACCTGAAAGCTCTACTCAAGTCAAAAAATCAACCCAACGATAACAACGACTTGCAATTATCATTCAACTGACACAATCTACACCTTAGCTTGCATGCCTGTTTGGATAATCAGGTCAGACATCAACACCAGCTCTGCCTGCACGATACCTAACGCCTGTAATTACGAATCCAATCTCACAACATTTCAAGCGATTGCAGCGGACAACTCTGTTTTTTTATGTATTTCAAGGTCTATTTGAATGCCTGATCCCAGTGGTAAAGAAACAGATCAGATGGTGGTGGATATCGCTTGTCTCGATCACAGTCGATTCCGGGCAACCCTCATTTCAACCATTGGCAGCCATTGTGAAGTTTGGCGTAGTAGTAAACGCCACGAAAAACTCATCGATGGTGAAATCGAGACAACCTATACCGAATTTGTTATCAAATGGCCATATACAGACTACTCGGAAAGTGAGACGAAACTACTGGCCCGACACTATCGTCAACTCAAGGACACCCTTGATGAGATTATCCCGGATGCCTTGTTCGTCGTAACAAAGATCAATGGTCGCGCAAGTGTATTGGTGCTGGCCCAGGCAATCAATGTTTGGTTTAACATCGCCAATCAGCAGAATGAAGAAGAGGCAATTAAGTTGTTGTGCGCCAATCCGAAATCGCGGATTCAACTCTCCCGTTTCGTCAAAGCGGCGCAAGCCTGGCGCAAGTCGGATAATCCTAAAGTCATCGATCTGTTCGGCATCGACAATCTGGTCATGGATACCAACCGTGATATCCATTTTCTGGACAGTTTTTTTGTGTTCTTTTTTGAAGACACCTTCCACTTGATCGATGGCGCTGAGGAGGATACCGAACTGGCGGATAAGGTTAACCTCTCAATCAAAAGAATGAACTATCTTGAAAGGCTGCTGGAACAGGTCAAGGCTTCCTGCGGTCACAAGTAGTTGCTTCTGGATCCAGCTCAGTGGGTTAGGGCGCCAGGGAAATTCACAGAGACAGTCAATCCACCATGGTTTTCTCTGTTTTCCATCTCAATGGTTGCATGATGAAGATCGATAATTCTTTTAACAATTGCCAACCCCAAACCACTACCCTGGATTTTGGTATCCTCACCTCGCCGAAAACGCTGATACAGACCCTGTTGTTGAGATTCGGGGATCCCAGGCCCTGTATCATGTACTTCCAGCCTTGCACCGGAGTCCTGCTCTACCAGTTTAACGGTGACTTCGCCGTTATTGGGCGTATAGCGGATCGCATTGTCGATAATATTTCTCAGTAAAATCTGTATGGCGGGTGAAAACCCGGGTACGACCACCATATCATTCGGGCCATCGTAAGAGATCTCAATATCCTTCTCCAATGCCAAACCAGCTATGGCAGCGATGACATTGATCGCCTCCTGCTGAAGATCCACCTGATGAGTATGGGACTCATCGAAAGATTGACTATCCATTCTGGCCAGAGTCAACAACTGTTCGAGCAGGTGCGTGGCCCGATCCACCCCACGAATCACCTGATCAAGAAACCCTTTGTGTGCCTGTTCTGTTGAGAGAGATTTGGCTTGAGCCAATGTCTTCAAGGCGGCCAAGGGCGTTCTCAGTTCATGGGCCGCATCGGCGGTAAATCTTCGCTCATTTTCCAACGCAGAGTGAACTTTGAGAAACAGATGATTCAACGACTCCACCATGGGTACCACTTCACTCGGTACATCCTCAGTGGATATCGGGTCGAGTGAATTAGGATCCCTGTTCTCGACTTTGTCTGCAATCGTACTCAGTGGTTTCAGGCCGTTGCCAACCATCATCCAGATAATGAAGCCAAGTAGTGGTAGTGCAATAATAATTGGCCATAAGCTGTTAAAGACTATTTCCGATTCGATCTCCTCTCTGACAGAGAGTAACTCGCCCACGAGAACATTGAACTGGCCGCTCGACTCCTTTAGTCCAAACATCCTCCACGCTTTATCCTCAACAACAAAATTGTTGTAACCAATCTTAAAATCGTTGAATGATGCAGGTAGATTTGAACGTAAATAGGTTTTTCCATTAACCCCTTTTATCAAAAACGCGATTTTCGATTCATATCGGTGCCCCTCCACCAGATCTCTGGGCACCAAAGTCAAATAATCCTTTTCGCTTTCACTCTCATGCGATTGAAATTCGTGCAAGATCTCCATGAACTTCGAAGACCGAGTCGCGACATCTTCACCAGCTTCAGCAACCAGTTTCTGCAGAGTCTCCTTGACCTCCTCATCCTCTTCAATCTCATGGATCATCAAAGTGGCGAGGATTCTTGATTCCTGAGCCAGGGTAGCGTCGTAGATCTCCTCGACTTCATGAGAGGCGACCTGGTAGACGAACAGCGCGGTGATCAGCCATAGGAAGATGATTGTGGTTATCAGACTGGCTAAAAGGCGTCGACGAATTGATTGAATAGTCATGAATTGACATGTCCTAATCGGATTGACTCTGCTTAGGGATCATGTAGCCAACGCCGCGCACGGTCTTGATCAACGTCTTTCCCAGCTTTTTGCGAAGATGGTGGATATACACTTCAATGGCATTACTCTCCACACCCTCATCCCACCCATAGAGCGATTCTTCCAGAGCCTGTTTGGACATGATTCGTCCCGGATGGGATATCAGGGTTTCCAAAATGGAGAACTCATTCGCGCCCAATATGACCTCTACTCCATCCTTTTGCAAACTGCGGGATGCGGGATCCATGGTAATTCCGGCATACTTGATTACTGGTGCAGCACGCCCTTCCCGCCGGCGGCAGATGGCGCGTAACCTGGCATCGACCTCAAGCAAATCGAACGGTTTCACAACGTAATCATCGGCCCCCAGGTCCAATCCCTGGATCCGGTCATCAAGCGTGTCACGAGCGGTTAGTACCAATACCGGTACATTACTGCCTCTGCTGCGTAAATTTTTTAGTATATCCAGGCCATCCTGAGTAGGCAGTCCAAGATCCAGAATCAGAGCATCGATATTCTCATTCAACAAGGCTTGTTCTGTCGCTGAGCCATCAACCAACCAATCGACTGTGTGGCCCAATTCTCTCAGCCCCATACTCAGCCCCTCTCCCAGATGACGATCATCTTCTGCCAATACGATTCGCATCAAACAAGTCCTGATTCAATCTTTCTAACTTATAAAGTACGCACTTGATTTTTCGAGTTATCTGCCTGCAATGCTAGGGCCTGTTAACAGACCCTAGCGAAAAGATTCAAAACGAGTGTGGAAACCCCGGTTGATTGTCATACTTTAACTGTAGCTGTTTTTTGGCTGTTGAAAGCGCTGCTTCAGCCGCTCTTTTAAGTCCGGCATCGGCGACCCGATTATTCGCTCGGATGGGCAAAGTCAAAACCTTTTCAAATGCTGTGATTGCAGGCTGAAAACGCTTTTCATGAAGCAGGAACTCAGCGTAATAGAAGTTCGCATCGATATTGTCCGGATTCACATCCAGAGCCTTGAGCAGATGCTGCTCGGCTTTCTCAGCGTCACCGAACCCCAAGGGATATCCTGGTACCTGGTAGTAGAGGCTCCCCAGCACAGTATATAAAGTACCATCAAGAACCGTCGGATCTATTGATTCCGCCTGTTCAAGCAGACTTTTTGCCTGTTTCGCGAGTCCAAGACCGGACATGTTGCTGCTGTCTTTGGCCAGGGTTGACAGAACCACAGCATGCCAGATCAGTGCTGCCGGATTTTCCGGTTGCTCGTTGACTACTTTCTCCATCTCTGCTGCAAGCGCCAGCAGCGGTTCGCGACGCTGATCCTGTGTCGTATCAAACTTCAGTATCGCCCAACGTTCACTCAGCTCCAGCAGTACAGTAGACATTTCTGCCGTCCAAACACCGCTTTGGTAAAACATAAGCATGAGAATAGAGAAGGATATTTTTTTCATGACTATTATCTTACTCAATCTTTACGCGCTGCAGCATAGGAAAACCACAAATTTCTTACTCTAATTTCCATTTATTGTAAAACTGGCGAATATCCCGAGAATGCTGATAACATACTGTTTTAATTTACTTTTTTACACTTTATTACATTTTCTTGACGGTAAAGTTAAATCAACAACCTCAAACTTTTGTAAGCTGTGATGTCTACAGGCAATATTCTAAGTGAAAGCATTGGCATATTATTATTTACATGGGTATCATTCCGTATAGGCAAAGAAACAGACCCATATCCGCTCCTCATTTGATTTATCTTCAGGTCGAGAATCGGCATCCTTCGTTTCCAAGCTAACAAGCGAGGCGAAACGCCAGTGCTTTAGCGTTCAAGGTCTGTCTGGCAGGTTTACACATGGGACCGTCAGACCCTGAACAAGATCAATTTATCTGTTTAGGAATGTAAATCGATGACTAAATTGTATGTTGGCAACCTGGCCTGGTCTGCCACAGAAGATGATATCCGGGAACTGTTTTCCGATATCGGTGAGGTGCAATCTGCTAATCTGATCCTTGACCGGGAAACCCGTCGTTCCCGTGGTTTTGCTTTTGTTGAAATGGGCCAGGCTGATGCCGAGCGTGCCATTACCGAGCTGAATGGAAAAGATTTTCAAGGCCGTAGTTTGAGAATTAATGAAGCCCAGGAAAAGCCTCGTCGCAACTCTGGTGGTGGCGGCGGCGGTCGCTGGTAAGCACCAAATTCCGAATTTGTCGCTTTACAACGAAGATTTTTGAGAACGGTAGGCTGATACGCCTGCCGTTTTCGATTGACTCCTGACCAATCAGTCCAATTCACTGATTGCGCTCAATCTCATAGCCCCCTGTCACTGAAGTAGGCGGGTCAAAGGCTCTCTGCTTCATAAAATATGCCCAACCGGAACACCTTTTCATCCGAAAGAGTGTCTGTGTTTCTGATCTCCATTTCAGCCCGCTTTCACTCCTGTGTAACAGATAAGCTTTAAACTGCGCTTCATGAAGAGTGAAAAAAACATCAGCTCCATTGGACACAAAGTTGTTGATCGCAGACGTGAAGAGATCGAGCCACTGCTCGCCAGTTGTCGGCAACAGAACAGACCCATTGAGATTGGTCTCTACTTCAACGATCCATCCTGTCATGAGTTCATAGAGATGTGGCTGGCTGAACATCAGTTGATGCTGAATACCCATCTCGATCATCGAAAGCTGAGCGTTTTCAGCCTCGATGAACATGAAAACGTGCCTCTTCTTCAGCGACAGATCGAACTCTCGCAGAATTGGGGTGCCGACTACGGGATCAATCATATATCCGCATTCTCCCTCAGCCGAAGGGAAAGCTATCAGCCCGCCTTGATGGATAAACTGACTCGGCAACTGCACTTACTAAACAGTATCTGCCGGAAACATCGTTTCCCGATCTACCTTGAGAACACCTATCATGATCTGAACTTCTACAGGCAGGTCTTCAACTCGATCATCGAAAACCGGTTCGACTACCTGCACGGCTGTTTCGATTTTGGCCACGCAAAAGTCTGGTCCAACCAGCCTCTCTCAGAGTGGCTGGATTTCCTTGAGACGCTGAAAAATGCCGGGAAACGACTCCATTTTCATCTGCATGCCAACCGGGGACTATCAGACGAACATCTCTCATTCATTGAGGCAGAGTGGCTGAATATCATTAAAGCGGACAGCTTCACGACGCCGCTCAACAGCTTCGAAGCAATCGAACTGATTGACAGCCGATTTTCTGATTCGAGGAAGGTGATGGAGGTACCAATCCATGAGGCTATGGAGAATCTGCACAAGGTTGTTGAAGAGATCGAGCGGATCAGGCAATCGAAACAACCGAGAAGCGCCTGATACCCCCGACCTCCTGCAGTACTGAAGCTTAAAAACCGTAGATAGGCCCGGTTACACAGATTCCAGCGCTGCGATACGATCCTCCAGCGGCGGGTGACTGGCGAACAGCTTCTGGACTTTTCCCGCACTGATGGCGAATGCTGCCATCTCTTCCGGCATCGGTTCCGGCTCATGGGCCTGTTGTAATCGCCTCAGGGCGGCAATCATTTTGCCTCTACCGGCCAGATCCGCACCACCCTTGTCTGCCCTGAATTCACGCCAGCGGGAGAACCACATGACGATCGTCATCGCCAGGATACCCAGCACGAATTCAGCAATTATCGAGACAATATAAAAGGCTGGCCCATAACCCCGCTCCGTCTTGAACACCACCCGATCCACAGTATGTCCAATGATTCTTGAGAGAAAGACCACAAAGGTATTGACCACGCCCTGGATCAAAGAGAGGGTTACCATGTCCCCATTGGCCACATGGCTGACTTCATGAGCCAGCACCGCCTCGACTTCGTCCCGGTTCATCTGCTGCATCAGGCCGGTGCTGACCGCAACCAGGGCATCATTCTTGTTCCAGCCGGTGGCGAAGGCATTGGGTGAAGCGTGATTGAATATGCCCACTTCCGGCATGCCGATACCTGCCCGCTGGGCTTGGGATTCCACAGTGGCAACCAGCCAGCGCTCCACCTCATTGCCGGGGGTCTGGATGAGCTGAACCCCCATGCTCCGCTTGGCCATCCATTTGGAGATAAAGAGAGAGATCAGAGATCCGGAAAAACCGATGACCGCTGAATAGACCAACAGTGCATTGATATCCAGGTCGACCCCATTCTGCATCAGCAGCCCTTCAATTCCGAGGAGTCTGAAGGTGATACTGATCAAGGCCAGAATCGCCAGGTTGGTACCGAGAAAGAGTGCAATCCTCATCATATCCGTTTCACGTCCTGATCGTTTTAAACTCTAAAAAGAATCTATCTGAATATGGGATCATTGATACTGATTTTCAATTGAAGTTCCCAATCACACGCCATGGGCACCAAACCGAGCCTTAAAAAGACGGAACAGGTTGCAGCCTCAAATTCGAATTGGTTTTCTACACCACACTACCGGTGCTCTCAGGCTGACAGCTTGGCCTTGCTGTCCGTTGCAACAGAACTTTGATCAGACTCGACAGCCTGGTAGTCGATACTGATGCGATCACCGGCGATAGGACGGAAAAAACCGTCCGCGAATGCCACATGATCCACATGCTCGCGATAACTGTCTATCACGGCAGGGTGACAGAATTTCACCAGCCAGGTGTAGCGATATCCAGCACTCTCTTGTACTGCATCACCGGTAAATACCCGGCGCACACCGGGAATGGCGCCGAGGACCCGCCTCCCCTCCTCCATCATATGATTGATCTGCTTCTCATCGTCGATACTGGTATTGTAGATAATCAGATGCTCAACCGGCAGCCAGGGATCAGATTCGGCCAATACCTCCGAGGCGCGTCCAGCAGATCCCCAGAGTGACATGCATCGTGCCGCCTCCTCGCGGATTGCATCGCTCACCCCTTGCATCAGACCGGTATAACCCAACAGATGCTGGCCCGCATTCTTAGCCATGCATGCGCCAGCCGCATCGGCCAAGGCGGTATAGTAGTTGATCTTTGCGATACCGTTTTCGATCAGCCTTTTATACTGCTCTGCAGAGAGTCCGGTACCGCCATGCAGGACCAGCGGTACAGCCAGGGACTCATTGATCTGCTGCAGACGCTCGAAATCAAGATTTGGCTCCCCTTTCATGCGGCCGTGGACCGTGCCGATTGAGACAGCCAGAAAATCCACCCCGGTCAGCTCAACAAACTGCCTGGCCTCATTGACCGAGGTAGTGCTCATTTCACCAGGATGCTGCTCCGCATCCTCGCCCTCCACCCCGGGTACATAGCCAAGCTCCCCTTCCACAGGAATGCCACAAGCATGTGCCATGGAGACGACCTGGGCAGTAGTCTCCACATTCTCCTTGAACGATGTGTGGGAGGCATCGACCATGACCCCATTACAACCCAGCCGAATCGAGTCGATGGCAGACTCAACACTCTTCCCGTGGTCCAGGTGAATCGCCACTGGAACCGCAGCGCGTTTCGCAGCTGTCTCGACGGAGGACATCAACAACTCGAAATCGTAGTGCTGGAAATGGGACTCGGCCAGGGAGAGGATTACCGGCGAGGCGGTCTGTTCGGCAGCAGCCATCACACCGGTCACAAAATCCAGGCTGACCACATCGAAAGCACCCACAGCATACCCATTGGCATGGGCGTGATTGAGCATCTGTTTCATATTTACCAGCGGCACAGAATCTCTCCTTATTCCCAATAGAGGTGTTATGGCGGATGACGGCTTTTCCCCGGCAACTTTACGCCTGCTTAACTGTTAGGTTAATTTAAATTATACTAATATTTCGTTATATTCAGGTAAAACCTTTGATCAGGCGCTTAACACTCCATCAACTGACAATATTCGCGGCGCTCGCCCAGCACGGAAATATGACCCGGACTGCCAAAGCGCTGCATATGAGCACCCCGGCCCTATCCATTCAGATCAAACAGATGTCCGATGCGATCGGCATGCCGTTGCATGAGCAGATTGGCCGGAAGCTCTATCTGACCGATGCGGGCAGACGGGTCGAAGAGGCCGCCCGTGACATTCTGAACCGGTTAGAGGCACTGGGCTCGGAGATTGCGGAGCTGCAGGGTTTGGAACAAGGCAGGCTCAGACTCTCCATTATCACCACCGCCAAATACTTTGTACCCAAGTTACTGGGTTCGTTTTGCCAACTGCATCCCGCTATCGAGGTCTCCCTGGATGTGGCGAATCGCGATCAGTGTCTGAACCGTCTGGAGCGAAATCTCGACGACCTCTATATCATGGGAAAATACCCCGAAGCGCTCGCTGTTGAAGCCGTTCCCTTCATGGAAAACCCGCTGCTGGTGATCGCACCGAGCGGCCACCCCCTGGCCGACCGAAAAAACATCTCCCCCAAGCTGCTGGCTGATGAGTCCTTTGTGATGCGCGAACAGGGTTCCGGTACCCGTCTTGCAGCCGAAAGTTTCTTTGAATCTCACAAGATAGAACTGAAGACCCGCATGACCCTTGGCAGCAATGAAGCTGTCAAGCAGGCCGTTGCCGGTGGCCTGGGGCTGGCGGTGCTATCCCAACACACATTAACCCTTGATCGAGCCTCGGGTGCCTTTGCGGTTCTGGATGTGAAGGGATTTCCATTGATCAGACAGTGGTATGCGGTCTATCCACGGGGCAAGCGGATATCAGCAGTTACCAGTGCCTTTCTTCAGTATCTGATTTCTGAGGGTGAGAAGAGTACTCGTTCACTTCCCTGACGCCATAGTGTCATCAACCTCTGATGAGCAGGGATGGTGTCGCTGCAGCGTCGGCGTCACTGCGTTCCTTTCAAACGAAGGGTTCGAACCAAAACCTGAGGACAGAAACTTGGCAATTCACGAACTCAGCCCAACCAGTGTCAAGAATGTAGTGGTCAAGCCCTTTTGGCCACGGTTTTTTGTGCATTCCATTATCGCTGCTCAAATACCCTACCTAGGCGCCAACCCATCGTTGTGTGTATGTGGCCTGAAATGGCTATCGTATCCAATAAACTACTTCGTGATATGGCACTTCGCTTCCTTAAATGTGCGATAACCGATCTCAGGCATCCATTCGGTTTTCAAGCTTCTTAAAAAATCGTTCAACTGGGTTATTGTCCCAGCAGTTTCCGCATTGCCGGCATCACCAACACCCGGTGCCGGCGGCCAGGTGCAAACACCCCAGGAAAGCGGGTAAGGCTGACTCTTGGCCGGGGTGTCATCGCAGACAGCCGGGTGACGCACAAGGATGTGCCATCTATTCCAGCAACTCAAAAATCACAGGCGTGGTGCCGTCATGCGATGTCGTCTTGAGCTCGCAGTGCAGCATAAGCTGATACAAGTCATGATGAAATGACAGTGTGAGAAGAATCTGGGCGGTCCCATTGATAAGGATGAGTCTTATATTGGCGGCGAGAAGCCCGGTAAACGTGGACGGGATTCGCGTAACAAAATCCCTTTCGAAGCCGCCATTGAGATGAGGCAGGACGGCAGGCCACTTAAGATTCATCTATGCCGGATACGTGGTTTTCGTAGTACGGAGATTACCCGATATGCCAAAGCCAGATTGGTTTCGGGTAGTACCGTCTATTCGGATGGATTGTACTGTTTCAAGGCAGTCACCGATACCGAGCATGAGCATATTGCTCTTTTTATGGATGGTGGAAGAAAGAGCGTCCGGCTGTTCATCTTCAAATGAGTGAATACTATGCTGGGATCTTTTCATGCTATTCGTGAAAAACATGCGCCTCGCTATTTAACAGAGATCGAGTATCGATTTAATCGTCATTTCAATTTTCCAGAAATGATCGAGCGGCTACGCTTTGTTGCTCTATGCACATCACCGATGCCATATCGTCTCTTGAGGATGGCTGAGTTTATGGGTAATCAGGAAATTTTTTTTGGTTGCTTGGGTGTTATTCAGAGATCTTGCTCAAAAATCGCAATGGTACAGGGATCTCGTTAACGTAACTCTTAATGTGAAAGCAGAAAGTAAAACTTGAACTCAACAAACTGGATTGATTATGAATAACAAAGTTATCGGAATTGTGTTCATGATTGCTGGTGTTGTTTTGGCAGCATGGGGTTACAACATTTATGATCCTGCTGGTTTTCAGGTTAGCAGCGTCTTAAGTGATGACGCACCAATTGAGGCTTGAGCTGGTATGGTGGGTGGTGCCATTTGTATCGTATTTGGCGTCTTAAAAGTAAAGTAAAAATAACCTACAGGGTCCAAGAGAAAATGTTTCTAATTATAAAGATTATTCCGCTCCGGCCTTGTTTATTAAGGAAGCTTAAGAAAACAGGTTCGGGTTAGACAGCGTTTGTTTCTGATATTAGAGTTTATGTTCGCTGATGATGTTTTTTTCAGGTTCGATCTCGTTTTTTTTAAATGAAATGCTACTATTATCGTACACTGCAGGATGCTCGCCTGCAGCATAGGAATGGTGCCGGAGGGATTCAATCGATATCAAAATAATCAAATCTATGAGAGAGAGGATCTATATGAATAACAAGCAACGCGTTGCCGTGTTTGGCATACTTTCATCCATTTGTGTGGTGTTCTCCGGTTCCGTATTCGCGGCCAGCCTATCCGATATGGCAAAGGAATGTGATGAGTGTCATGGCAGCAACGGCAACAGCACAGATGACAAGGTTCCTTCGATAGCCGGTTTTTCCGAATCCTCAATGGTAGATATGATGGAACAATACAAGGCGGGGGATCGACCTGCGGACAAGTACAAGCCCAGTGGTGGCGAGGAAACCGACATGCAGGTGATTGCCAAGGATATGAGTGACAAGGATATCAATGCGATCTCCGCCCACTACGCCAAGCAGACTTTCAAACCCATCAAACAGGATTTCGATGCAGTGGCCGCCAAACGGGGTGCAGAAGTGCACGACAAGCTATGTGAAAAATGCCACTCGGAAGGCGGCGCCAATGCCGATGACGACGCAGCAATCCTGGCAGGTCAGTGGCGCGGCTATCTGGAACGACAGTTCGCATTGATCACCTCGGGCGAACGCGAAACGACAAAAAAGATGAAGAAGAAAATGAAGAAGGTCAAAGACGAAGACATTCAACCGCTGATCGAGTTTTACATCAGCAAACAATGAATTGACATTCCACGGCGGCCGTCATCTCGTATTGGTTGGAGATGCCCGGCCGTCTAGTGTGTCATCATTGTTTTCCCGGCACGACGTGCGAGCCGAATGGGTGCATACACCCACCCAGCAGGAATTGACTGCAAGGGCGCAAAGTGATCACGCTGCAGACCATCACGGCGAGGGAAGAGGATGATCGGTTATCGCCAAGCTAATGTAGTTGAGCCAGACTGGGGAAGAGATATAGATCCAGAATTTTATTTCTCAAACTCTGGCTGAAGCGATCGATGAATGCATTTTGGTTTGGCTTACCCGGCTACTATGTAGTCGATAAAGATAGCATTGGCTTGGCACCATTCGACAAAGATACCGCCCAGGAACTCAGAGCCATAGCCCACCCGAAGTACATCTGGCAGGCCCCTCGTCTCTTTCAAACGCTCGAACACCCGGACTAGGCGAGCAGCACGAAGTGAGGTGTCGATTTTGATCACCAGCGACTCCCGGTTAAAATTGTCGATCACGTTGAACATACCGAATCGTGACCCTCGAGTCTGAGGAACAAACAGAGGAATTGGATCGCAATCTGGTAGGCGCTTCTTCGTCGACCTGGACTGATTTAATCCCAACTCATAGTACACCCGGTAAATCTTCTTGTGGTTCCAGGGGTAGCCCCAGAGAGCAAGAATATCCCGATATTTCCAGAAGCCGAAACGGGGAAATTCCTCCGTCAGCTGATTCAAGGCATCAATACCCGGCTTGTCTGCTGCATCCAGTCAATTGGCTGTTGATAGAACGCGGTGCGAGACAAGCCTACACAGCGACAGCTCCGGGATATGGAAATGTCATGATTCTGAATCATGTACTCAGCCGCCTCACATCTTTCAGACGGTCTTAGAGCTTTTTTCCAATCAGGTCCTTCATTGCCCTGTTTTCCAGTGCTAGATTCGCAAACATGCGTTTCAAATGCGAGAGTTCGGCTTCCATCTCTTTCTCCGTTTCAGTTCCGAGGCGGACATGCCTCCGTACTTCGCTTTCCAGTTGTCGTAGGTCGCCTCGGAAGTGCCGTGTTTACGACAGAGATGAGCAACCTTCATGCCGGCATCCGCCTCGTTCAGGACTGAGACGATCTGTGTTTCAGTGAATCGGAACTTTTTCATCTGAGCCTCCTGGCTGTAGTTCGCCAGAAAAACCCAGTTTCAATCTGTTTTCAGGGGGGGAAGCTTACGAGGGTTCTAATCAAATCCTGCCTCTCCGCCAATAATAAAGAGTGCTCGTCACGCGAGGTTTGGGTGCCTGCTGATGGGCAGGGATTGATTCGCCTTCGGCTCACCCCTTCGGGGCGCCTACGCTGCGCTGCGGCGTCGGCGTCACTGCGTTCCTTTCGAACGAAGGGTTCGAATCAAATCCTGCCTCTCCGCCAGTAATAAAGGGTGCTCGCCACGCGAGGTTTGGGTGCCTGCTGATGGGCAGGGATTGATTCGCTGCGCTCACCCCTTCGGGGCGCCTCCGCTGCGCTGCGGCGTCTGCGTCACTGCGTTCCTTTCGAACGAAGGGTTCGAATCAAATCCTGCCTCTCCGCCAGTAATAAAGGGTGCTCGCCACGCGAGGTTTGGGTGCCTGCTGATGGGCAGGGATTGATTCGCTGCGCTCACCCCTTCGGGGCGCCTCCGCTGCGCTGCGGCGTCTGCGTCACTGCGTTCCTTTCGAACGAAGGGTTCGAATCAAATCCTGCCTCTCCGCCAGTAATAAAGGGTGCTCGCCACGCGAGGTTTGGGTGCCTGCTGATGGGCAGGGATTGATTCGCTGCGCTCACCCCTTCGGGGCGCCTCCGCTGCGCTGCGGCGTCTGCGTCACTGCGTTCCTTTCGAACGAAGGGTTCGAATCAAATCCTGCCTCTCCGCCAAATAAAAAGGGGTGCTCATTTGAGCACCCCTTTTTATTTGGCGGAGAGGCAGGGATTCGAACCCTGGGAGGGCTACTAACCCTCAATGGTTTTCAAGACCACCGCATTCGGCCGCTCTGCCACCTCTCCTGAAGGGGCGCTAGGATACATAACCATCCTTGAAATTGCTAGTGTTATCCCTACCTATATATGTATTGACCTTTTGTGCCGGCACGGTATGCTGTGCTGAACATTTCATGGCAGCCACTGTCTGATACAAAGAGTTTGATTTTTGGGAATAAATCAGGAGATTACACCAAAATGAATCGTCTAGATTTCACTGCAACACAATCGATTGAGTCCACTCTTTCGACTAATAAGCTAATAAAAAATACTTATATGTTGCTATCCGCCACTCTGGTTTGGAGTGCGTTGATGGCGCTTGTTTCCATGGCCATCGCACCTTCACCGATGATCTCCCTGGGAACCTCACTCGGTGCCTTGGTGGTGCTTTGGTTTGTACTGCCCCGCTATGCCAACTCTGCCGCAGGCCTGTGGGTAGTATTCGGTGTCACCGGCTTGTTGGGTTTTGGCCTCGGCCCCACTCTGAACTACTATGTCGCCCTCTCTAATGGCGGTCAGATCGTAGCAACGGCATTTGGCGGTACCGGTATCATCTTTCTTGCGCTTTCCGGTTATGCCCTCTCGACCAAGCGGGATTTCAGCTTCATGGGCGGCTTTATCTTTGCCGGTATGATTGTTGTGATGCTCGCTTCACTTGCCGGTCTGTTCCTGGATATGCCTGGCCTGCATCTGGCCATCTCCGCAGCCGTGATCCTGCTGATGTCCGGTTATATCCTGTTTGAGACCAGCCAGATGGTTAACGGCGCTCAGACCAACTACATCATGGCCACGGTAAGTCTCTATCTGGCCATTCTCAACATCTTCACCAGCCTGCTGCATCTGCTTGGCGCACTGGGTGGGGAAGATTAATCAGCACAATTGATGTGGTGAGAGAACCCCGGCTATGCCGGGGTTTTTTTATAGAACAGGCAAAACGATGGATTGGGTAAAAATATTCTCCGCCATCCTCATCGTGGGATGGATCATATTCCTCTGGCCACGGGCCAAACACTGGATGAAGAACAGTCCCAAGGCGAAAGAGGGAGACTGGATGGCTGCCATTTTGCCACTGGCCGCTGTAGTGGGCTTTGTGGCCTTACTGATCATGATGGTCTAGCCACCCATTCCTCTAGATTTTCTCAATTCCACCCATATAAGGTTTCAGGGCTTCCGGGATCTCTATCGATCCGTCAGCCTGCTGGTAGTTTTCCATTACAGCAACCAAGGTACGGCCAACCGCCAGTCCCGATCCGTTCAGGGTGTGGACCAGCTCCGGCTTTCCAGTCTCCGGATTTCGCCAGCGGGCCTGTAGCCTTCTCGCCTGAAAATCGACGAAGTTGGAACAGGAGGAGATCTCCCGGTATTGACTCTGTCCCGGAAGCCAGACCTCCAGGTCATAGGTCTTCGTGGATGAGAACCCGATATCGCCGGTGCACAGGGTGACAACCCGGTAAGGCAGTTCCAGCTTCTGCAAAATCGTTTCGGCGTGTCCGGTCAGCTCCTCCAATGCCTGAAAGGACTCACTCGCCCTGACCGCCTGCACCAGCTCGACCTTTTCAAACTGATGCTGGCGAATCATGCCTCGGGTGTCTTTTCCGTAGGAGCCTGCTTCGGAGCGAAAACAGGGTGTGTGTGCCACCCATTTCCTCGGCATATCCTCCGCGTCGATGATCTGATCCCGAACCAGGTTGGTGACCGGCACCTCTGCGGTAGGGATCAGGTAGTAACCGGATTCACCGCAGAGTTTGAACAGGTCTTCCTCGAATTTTGGCAGCTGACCGGTTCCCCGCAGGCTGTCACTGTTGACCATATAGGGAACATAGGCCTCTGTGTAGCCATGCTCTGTGGTGTGGGTGTCGAGCATGAACTGAATCAGGGCGCGATGCAGTCGGGCCAGCGGGCCCGCCATCACAGCAAAGCGGGAACCGGTAATCCGTGCTGCCGCTTCGAAATCGAGCAACCCACTGGCATCACCCAGGTCCACATGGTCCTTGGGCTCGAAATCGAACTCACGGGGCTCGCCCCAACGCCGCTCTTCACGGTTGTCCGCTTCATCCCGGCCGTCAGGTACTGTTTCATGAGGAATATTGGGTATGCCCAGGGTGATCTCGGAGAGTTCGGCTTGAACGCCATTCAGATCCTCCTGCAGGAGTTTCAGCCGGTCTCCCAGCTCGGCGACCTCAGCCAGCAGTGGCTGAATATCCTCACCGGCCGCCTTCGCCTTGCCAATCGATTTTGATCGACTGTTGCGCTCATTCTGCAGCTCCTGGGACTCAACCTGAAGCCCCTTGCGACGCTCCTCCAGTTCAGCGATGAGTTGGGTATCCAACTCATAACCACGGCGACGCAGCTGTGCTGCCACCTCTTCCAGATTGTTTCTTATCAGTCGTGGATCCAACATCGATTATTTACCCATATTAACCTGGGCAGGCCAGCTCACTACGTAACCTGGCTCTACCCATTGATTCAAATCTTGTAAAACCTTTTCCACCCGATCCGGGCTATCAAAGAACTCGATCACCAGAGGAAGATCCATGGAGATGTCCAAAAGTGACGCCTCATGGGCTCTGCCCGAGCGGCCAAAGCCCGCAATGCCGCGAAATGCAGTGACTCCCCTTACCTGCTCTTCATTATGCAGGAAGTCGAGCAGCTTTCTCAGCTGGTGATCTCCCTCGGTGATATAGACCCGCACCATGGTGACTTCGGCCTGTTTCATAGTTGCCTCCCGAGTACCAGACCCAGCCAGCAAGCCAACAAACAGGCCACCACACTGAGTAGAACATTCAAGCCCGCTTTTAGGACCTCGGCCTGCTCCAGCAGGTTCAAAGTCTCCATAGAGAATGTGGAGAAAGTGGTAAAAGCCCCCAGAAAGCCGATCAACAATCCGGCCCGCCATTCAGTCGAGACCGCCATGCGTTCAATAAACAACACATAGAGGAATCCCATCACCAGGGAACCCAATACATTGACCGCCAGGGTGCCATAGGGAAACCCTCGTCCCAAAACCCCATAGACGCCGCTGGATACCCAAAAGCGGAATAGAGCTCCGGCGGCACCGCCGCTGGCAATAACGAGTAGTTGATACAATCCGGAATCCTAGGGACTGGAAAAGATGGGATTATAACCGCTGTTGATGGACTTTTGGCTAGGGTAAATAAAAATATTTGGACCAAAAAAGGATCCGTTGTTACATCCCTAGAGCTTTCAGTGGCCGTTTGCTGAAGTTTAAAAATCCCATCGGTAGCCCGCATAGAAGAAGTAGTCGGTAAAATTGGTCACTTCCGTACCATCATCCTCTTCAAACCAGTTGAGTCCCCCCTCCAGTTCGAAGCTGAAGTCTTTCCGCAAACGGTAGTCCATCCGCAGAAACGGACTGACCGTAAACCGGGTTCCTTCATTCTCTTTGTTTTCCCGATAGGAGACGTCCAGACGCGGATTGACCCGCCAGGCGTTGGTGATGGGATAACGGCTGCTGACCCCAACCCGATAGGTATCCGAGGTATCCGAATCGGAATATCGGAGGGTGAACACTCCGATATCCCCCTGTTTCAGCAGATCGTTCTTGATCACCTGAAAGGAGTAAAAGAACTCCGTATCGGTGGCCTCCGTGGCCAGTACGCCACCTGAAGCGGGGGTTTCACCGGTTTTACTGGCCGTAAAGTCGCCACTCAATTGCAGGGTGTCCGAGAAAGGATGGGTGACACCAAAGGAGATACTCGAGGATTTGGCAGTACGATCCAGGGCCAGATCATAGATCTCATCGTCGCTATAGAAATCCTGCATCTCCTCAACTGACTCGATCGGCAGAAAGGTGTCCGGGTCTGATTGTCCACTCAGGGCATTCGAGGTCATCAGAATTGGACTGCTGCGATAATCCAGATTGAGATAGAGGCTGGTTTTGTTCTCCAGGCGCCAGTTGGTCTGCAGCATAAAAATACCCAGCTCTTTGTGGAAGATATCGTAATCGACCAGACTGAACAGGGACTTTTGCGGATCGTAATAGCGGACCTCACCACCCAGTGCTCTTCGGTCAACCAGACCATCGACCCGCTGCTCGACTAAAAACAGGCTCGCATCCCAGTTTTCAAATATGCTGGAGAAATCACCACTGATCCCGGCAAACTGTTTGTGTTCATGCAGAAAGGTATCCCGGGAGCGTTCGACCGGCAGACCCGCTGAGGCCCGGAGTTTGATATCCGGGGTGAGCTCGTAACCGAGTACCAATCCATCAAATCGGTTCAGGATACCGCTTGAACGGAGTCTCTGACGGCCAAACTTGGCGCTGGTCCGGGTGTCCAGGTGTTCAACATCGATATAGGCATCGCTGAGGGTGGTATCGTTTTCCCCATCATCCAGCAGATCGTAGATATAACTGCCGGTGATTTTCATGCGCATGTCGTAATCTTCACTGCGGCGACGGGCATTGAAATCGACGAAACTCTCAATCTCCGAGCGGGAGATACTGTCTTCGTCCTCGACAAAGGGACTGTCGATCTTATCCCGGCGGTAGTTCTGGGAGAAACTGCCGTAGACATCCCAAATCGCCTTCTCCCCTTCCTCTTCGCTGCCTGGTTCCCCCGGCTTGGGCCTTTTGCGTAAGGTCTCTTTGGGCCGTTGAGGTGCGGTCTCAAGGCCCAGCAGACGCTGTGTCACCCGCTCCGCATCCTCACCTTCCGGGTACTTTTCCAGATAGAGTCTGTACTCCCCTTTCGCATGGGCAATCTGACCGTTACGTTCACGGGAGAGACCCAGCAGCTCCAGGGCTTCCTGGGTGTAGATGTTGTCAGGCTCTTCCAGCAGGGCTTCCAACAAGCGTACCGCTTTGGCATAGTCACCCGCCGTGATGGTGCGCCGGATCATCTCCATCATCTTGGTGATACGGGGGTCCACATTGGCCAGTTCAGGCTCCTCCATGTATTGACCGTCCAATCCCGGCTCCAATCCCCTCTCAAAAAAGGCCTGTCGACGCTCAACAATATCCGCCGTGTCGATCCAGGCATTCGGATAGAAGCTCTTTACCGCCTCTAACTGCCGTTTGGCATCCTGCTTGGTGCGAAAAAATCCGAGCCGCAGACGGTAGATCGGATTACCTTCGATCTCCCCCTTGGTGCTGTAGAGCAGTTGATTTTCGCCGATTGGCACCGGTGGCATCTCCTCATAGTCGACCGGTTCGGATTGGACACCGAGATTGAGTACATAGATCACCAGGGGCAGTGACTTGACACTCAATGGCGCCTTCATTTCAGGCATTTCGGTCTGCAGCGTCTTCAATCTGGCCTGGCCGAAACCAGAGCTGCGTTTGGCCTGTTCCGGGAGAACAAACTCCATCACATAGAAATCCCTGCCCTGGCGGATTTTCACATCCCTGACCGGCGTGGCGAATGAGACCAGCAGGGTGGAGGTGCCTAGACGGCTACCCTGAAAAACCACTTTATCAAGTGGTATCGCAGCAGATGGGCTCCAGGTTAGTTGATCCTCCTGATCGAGCTCGCCATCCTGGTCCTGCTCGGTTGTCGCACCCAGCTCTTCATCCGTGGTCTGTCCTACCCTGACCTGCACTCCCAGTTCACTGTTTGACTCATTGATCAGGTGAGACACATAACGGACCGGCACATTGAAGTGGACAGCGATGACATTTGCCCCCGCTTCAGAATCGATTTCAATACGATCGAGAATTCTGGATGCAGCCTGTGACTGTGTGGTCAATAGCAACAACACGATTGACAACAGCCAGAAATAGACCCTCGATTGAACTTTGAGCTGCACGCTTGTTACCTGATTGAATTAAAAAATGTTATTAAATAAAGACTGCTGGTTGATGGGCTGCAAGGCCATCCTATCAGGTCATGAGAATAATGAACAAAGTGCTTAAAATGACCCGAATAATCCCTAATCACTAAGGGATTATTCAGATATCATTTACCACTCCCTGTCGCTCACTCTATGACAGCCGCTGCTTCCGCAATTACGATCAGCACTGAGTCCGCTATGGTCATCTTCACCATTTTCGTAGTCGTTTGCATGACATCCCGCACAGGAGCGAGCATAGCTTGGAAACGGCCAAGGCACTGACTCACTGTTACTTGTGTGACAATCTTGGCATGACAGGTTAGCCCGGTGATCACCCGGATAGTTTCCGGATGTATGACGATAGTTTATTACGGGCAACCAACCATTGGTGGTATGGCAGGCATCACACTGCTGGGTGGTAACGAAATGCCCTTGAGGCTTACCGGTGGCCGTCGTACCGTTATGGCAGCTGTTACAGTTACCCGTTACACCACTGTGATCAAAAGTAACGCTGAGCCAGTTACTGGTTGAGGTATGGCAATTATCACACTGAGCCGTGGTGGGCAGATGGCTAGCCGACTTACCCGTGGCGAATGTGCCGTTGTGGCAGTTGGAGCAGGTACCCGCCACATTGGTGTGACTGAAGGTCACATTCAACCAGTTGTCGGTTGAGTTATGACAGATATTACACTCTTGCGTAGTGGGTATATGGTTGCCGGGCTTGCCGGTCGCCAGGGAACCGTTGTGACAACTTGAACAACCGGTAATGATGCTGCCGTGGTTGAAATCGACATTGGTCCAATCGGTTGTGGATATGTGGCAAGTATCGCACTGACCTGAAGTCTGGATATGGCCGGCATGTTTGCCGGTTGCAGTCACACCGTTATGACAGGTTGAACAGGTACCCGCCACATTGCCATGGGTAAAGCGCACGTTCAGCCAGTTGGTTGTCGAGAGATGGCAATCATCACACTGTGCGGTGGTCGGCACATGCCCCGGATCCTTACCGGTAGCGGTGATGCCATCATGGCAGTTGGAGCAGTTACCCGCCGCATTGGTGTGATCGAACCTGACCGCCAACCAGTTCGTTTGGGAGGTATGGCAGGCATCGCACTCGGATGTGGTCGGTACATGGCTAGCCGGTTTACCAGTAGCGGTAACCCCATTGTGACAGCTTGAACAGGTACCGGTAACCACAGAGTGATCGAAGTTGACGGCTGTCCAGGTAGTCTGGGAGGTATGACAGACATCACAGGCTGCATTGGTGGCCACATGGCTTGCCGATTTTCCGGTTGCAATGGTGCCGTTATGGCAGCTCTGACAGCTACCGGTCACTGTGCTGTGGTCGAAACGTACCGAGCGCCAGTTGGCGGTTGAGATATGACAACTGTCGCACTGGCCGCTGGTGGCGATATGGGCCGCATGTTTACCCGTGGCAATGCTGCCATTGTGGCAACTGGAACAGGTTCCAGCCACGCCGGCATGATCGAATGTGCCGGTTGCCCAGGTCACCGTGGTATGGCAGTTCTCGCACGGCTCATTGGTCGGTATGTGATTGGCCGGCTTACCCGTGGCATCCACATTGTTATGGCAGCTTGCACAGCCGGAGACGATACCGGTGTGATCAAAGCGAATGTTCAACCAGGTGGTATTGGAGATGTGGCAGTTGTCACAGGCGGCATTGGTCTGGACATGATTGGCCGGCTTGCCGGTTGCTGTATTGCCATCGTGGCAGCTGGCACAGGCACCGGAGACCACCGCATGATCGAAAGTGATCTGCAACCAGTTGTTGGTTGACGTATGACAAGCCTCACAGGAGGCTGTGGTCGCCACATGGGCGGCATGCTTGCCGGTTGCCCTGACCCCGTCATGACAGGATTGGCAGCTACCGGTAACCCCATCATGATTGAAATTGGAGATATTCCAATTGCTGGTGGTATGGCAGGTATCGCAGGTGGCGTTGGTCAACACATGGGATGGCGACTTGCCGATGGCGATATCTCCGTTATGGCAGAGGTGACAGGCTGTTGTGACACCACTGTGGGTGAAACCGTTGAGGTTCCAGTTAGTGGGGGTATGACAATCCTCACATAGTTGGCTGGTGGCAATATGTCCGGCATGTTTACCGGTGGCGGTGGTCCCGTCATGGCAGGATTCGCAATCCCCAGTAATCCCCGCATGGTCAAAATTGGAGATCAGCCATCCATCAACCGTATGACAGGTATCGCACTGGGCATTGGTCTGCAGATGACCGGCGTGCTTACCGGTTGCCCGCACCCCGTTGTGACAGCTCGAACAGATCCCTGAGGTCGGCACCGCATTGTGATCGAAACTGACCCTCAACCAGCTGGTGGTCGAGTTGTGGCAGACATCACACTGCTCAGTGGTGGCAATGTGGTTGCTATGCATACCGGTGGCGGTGGTGCCGTTGTGACAGCTTGAGCAGACACCGGTGGTGGTCACGCCACTATGATCGAAGCTTGTATCCTGCCAGTTGATGGTAGAGAGGTGGCAAATATCACACTGAGCGGTCGTTTCGATATGTTGTGCATGTTTACCAGTTGCCTGCGTACCATCGTGGCAATTTGAGCAGTTACCGCTGGCAGCCACATTGTCATGATTGAAGGTGGTCAGCAGCCAGTCGATGGTTGACGTATGGCAGCTGTCACACTGGGCATCGGTGGGAATGTGTGAGGCGTGTTTGCCTGTTGCAACCACACCGTCATGACAACTTGAACAGGCCCCTGCCACACCGGCGTGATCAAAACGACCGGTACTCCAGGTAATGGTGTTGTGGCAGTTCTCACAGGGCTCTGTGGTGGGTATGTGGGTATCGGGTTTACCGGTGGCATCCACCCCGTTGTGGCAGGATTCACAACCACTGGTAATGCCGCTGTGATCGAAGCGCACCGCTGTCCAGGTCTCATTGGAGATATGGCAGTTGTCACAGGCCGCATCGGTCTCGATATGGTCGGCCGATTTACCAGTTGCAGTCACGCCATCATGACAGCTGGCGCAGCTACCGGTCACGATTGAATGGTCGAAAGTGACTTCCGCCCAACTGGTTGTCGAGGTATGACAACCTTCACAGACCGCCGTAGTGGCCACATGGGTATCGTGTTTGCCGGTGGCACGAACACCATCATGACAGGAGTGACAGCTCTCGGTGACCCCTTCATGACTGAAGTTGCTGATCGTCCAGGCGTTGGTAGTGTGGCAGTTGTCGCATGATGCCGAAGTTGGAATGTGGTTATCGTGTTTACCGGTGGCCACACTGCCGTTATGGCAGGATTCACAGGTACCGGAGACACCTTCATGGGTAAACCCTGTCAGAGTCCAGTCATTGGTTGAGTGGCAGGCCTCACAGGGTGAGCTGGTCAGGATATGATCCGAATGCTTACCGGTGGCGGTCACCCCGTTGTGGCAGGACTCACAATCCGCGGTGATACCCTCATGGGAGAAGTTGTTGACGTTCCAGGCAGTGGTTGTGTGGCAGGTGTCGCACTCGCCGTTGGTCTGCAGGTGATTGGCGTGTTTACCGGTGGCGCGTACACCGTTGTGACAGGTGGAGCAGACGCCTGCGGTTTCAATCGAGCTGTGATCAAAGCTGACATCACTCCAGTTACTGGTTGAGTTATGACAGACATCGCACTGCTCGGCAGTCTCAATATGCGTCGCATGCATGCCGGTTGCCTGGCTGCCGTTATGGCAGGTGGAGCAGCGCCCGGCGGCATCCACGCCGCTATGATCAAAACTGGTATTCAGCCAGTTGTCGGTAGAGAGATGACAGACATCGCACTGTTCGCTGGTCTGAATGTGCAGTGCATGCTTACCGGTCGCCCGGGTACCGTCGTGACAGGTGGAACAGACGCCAGCACTCTGGAATCCGTCATGGCTGAAATTGATGACATGCCAGTTGGCGGTGGTCGCATGGCAGACGTCGCAGGATTCATTGGTGACAATATGGGTATCGTGTTTGCCTGGCGCCTGTACTCCGTCGTGACAACTTGCACAGGTACCCGGTACAACCTCACTGTGATCAAATCCGACCACACTCCAGTCTTCTGTTGAGGTATGACAGGTATCGCACTCTGCCGTGGTCTGTACATGATCCGCATCCTTACCGGGCTGTGTAATACCGTCATGACAACTGGAGCAACGGCCAAACACCTCCTCTCCATGGACAAAGTTAACCACCAACCAGGAATTGGTCGAGGTATGGCAGATCTCGCACGGCTCCCTGGTTGGCACATGACCGACAGGCTTTCCGATTGCACTGACCCCGTTATGACAGCTCTCGCAATCTCCCCGGATCCCGGCGTGGGAGAAGTTATCCACTTGCCAGCTGTTGGTGGTGTGGCAGAGATCACAGGCCTCATTGGTCACAATATGATTGGCCGATTTACCTGTGGCGCTGGTGCCGTTATGACAGCTTTCACAGCTGCCGGCGGCGACGGTAGAGTGATCAAAAAAGACCAGTAACCAGCTGTTGGTGATATGGCAGGTATCGCAGGGCTCTTCAGTTGCGATGTGGGTATCGTGTTTGCCACGGGCGATGTTGCCGTTATGGCAACTCTCGCAGGTGCCTGTGACGACCGAGTGATCCACACGGCTGACCCGTCCCCAACTGAAAGTGGTGTGACAGAACTCGCAGGTATTCCCGGTACTGATATGATCACTGTCCTTGCCCTGGGCAGCGGAGCCGTTGTGACAGGAGAAACAGCCACTGTCGATGGTACCGTGATCGAAGCGGGCCACATGCCAGCCGACAGTGGTATGGCAATCGTCACAACGGTCGTCACTTTGAATATGATCAATCGGCTTACCGGCTGCATCGGTATCGTTGTGGCAGCCGTCACACATGACCGGGGTACCCTGGAACTGGCCCTTGTCATGACACTGATCGCATTCAACATTGCGATGCTCACCTGTGAGCGGAAAGCCTGTTTCAAAATGGTCGAATTCAGCACTCTCTGCCTGCACGAAATTCATCAATGACAGACTGACAACAAAGAGCAGTAGCCAACTGGCCTGTTGTAACAGTAATCTATATTTGGGCAGTCTCATCATCCTATTTTCCATACCGAATCGATCAACGAATTTCCGGGTTTTCGAACGTTTCTGTAGAGTGGCAACGATCGCAATGCCGGCCAAATCCACCTCGATGTATGTCATCCCCCCGATGACAACCGTAACAATGGTTGGCTGACTGTTTATGTTCGGTCAGCTCAGCGCGGTGACAAGCGTGGCAGAAAACCTCGCCGTGCTTACCATCCAATGGAAATTCTGTCTGTTCATCGTGATTAAAAGTCCAGAGCATCCAGGCATTTGGGTTGTGGCAATCGCCACACAACTCACCCATTTTTCCTTCATGGGTGTCATCTTTTTCATGACAGGACAAGCATTCAATCTCTGTCTGTGGGTAGACAGCATTGAGATGACAGGATTCACAGGCAGTAACACTATGGATACCGATCAGTGGAAAGCGTGTGATGTCATGCTCAAAAAAGAGCTTCTCAGTCCAGCCCTTTTCATTGTGGCAGTAGCCGCAATCCTCACCCAAGTCACCTTTGTGCAAATCGATTGCCCTATGGCAGGTGATACACTCGGCCTCTTTCAAATCATCCATTGCGGCATTTCGATGACAGGCGTGACAACTCAGCTTTTTATGCTTGCCTTTCAGTTCGAATTTAGCGTCTTTGCCGTGATCGAACTGTGTTTCTGTCCAACTTGATGGACGATGACAGTCCTGGCACTTCTCGCCATTACGTCCTTTATGATCGTCATCTTTCTCATGACAGGCGAAACACTTACTTGAGATTTTCTTTTCGAACGGGCCGCGGATATGGCAGGTATCACAAGGCACATCCTTATGACGCCCTTCAAGCGGAAATTTGGTATCCGCACGGTGGTCGAATGAGAGCTCTTTCCAATCCTCGGTTGCGTGGCATTTCGCACAGACTTTGCCATATCGGCCATTGTGCGCATCATTGATCAAATGGCAGCCAATACACTCTTTGGGTGTATTTTTGTAGTGTTCATCGGCGTGGCAGAGCTTGCAGTCGAGATCCCGGTGTTTACCGGTCAATGGATAGTCGGTATCCAGATCATGATCGAAATCCTGTTTACGCCAACCCTTTTCGTTATGACATTTATCGCACTCTTCACCCAACTCCCCCCGGTGGGCATCGTCCGACTCATGGCAATCGAAACAGAGTGAGGGGGCATGACTGTACTTTTTCAGATCTTGCTTATGACAAAGCTGACAGGCCAGCTGCTCATGACGACCCCGTAACTGAAAATCGGTCTGTGAATGGTCGAAATCCTCAGTGTCCAGATTGACGATATCCCGATCTCTTCCTTTATGCTCGGTATGGCACTGCTTACAGTTGGCGGCGCGCTGTTTGTCCAGTCGTCCGTGAAAACCTGTGCCTTGCTCAATATCTTCGGCCACATCGCTGTGATCGTGACAGGCGAGACATCGCTCAACTTGATCCGCTTTTTTCAAGGTCTCATGACAGCTCTCACACTTCTCTTCGAACTCGGCATGGCCTTCGATGACCGGTCCCGGCATCAACAGTAGATCCAGCTTCCCTGCGTGGCTTTGAGATAGGGTAAATATCATCAGCAATAGTACGCAAATGACATGACAGCCAAATCGGTTCATGACGAATGTAGGTAGAGTGTTGCTTGCTTAACGGTCTAGTAGGCATGCACAGCATAGACATGCACAAAACCGGTAATCACCATCATGATGAAGAGCGGCATATGCAGCAGATGCCAGATCGCAAAAAGTCTTTCATAGAAATGTAGCTCTAGAACCTGCCGAAGGATAGACCTGTGGGACAACAGCATTTTTCTGATGCGCAACTGATTGCGTCGAACTTTGGACTTGGACCAGCCTTTTTTGTAGCCCACGGCCAGCAGTTTCTTGTTCAGAGAACGCATCACCTTTGGGTAGAGTACCGCAGAAGTATAGCGCATTTTGACCCAGTGCTTGGCGCTGGAGATCGGGCCGGTAGGAGCATTCATGACATCCTTTTCATACTGCTTCATCAGCTCCTTGGCTTTCGGATTCAATTCGAACAGACGTCCCAGTTTTTTCTTCAGCACCAGAGAGTCAGCGTGCAAGGAGGCAAATGTCGCCTTTTTACCATACAAACCGTAGTGGATTCGGGTATAGAAGTAACGGCCGAACAGACCGCTGATTGCTACAAACAGCATACTGTAGAGTGCAACCTGGCCATTCAGGGAGCCGATATGGAAGCTGGAGTGCATCATGATCAGAACCGGACCCAGCACACCAAACACCATGTGCAGACGGAACCAGAACTTGACAGTCAGCCATTTGGACATAAAGTGTAAACGTTTGCGCATCGGATAGAGCAGCAACAGCAACATCATGCTGCCACCGACGATACCTAACCAGTAGCCCCAGCCGACCTCAGCTGTCCATACTGCCTGGGAGTGGTTCAACCAGGCCATATAGAGGAGCAAGAGTGAAAACAGGGTAAATCCCAGGGTTGTTATAAACCCCGCTCTGCGTTGCCAGGCAGAGAGAATGCTCTCCAGTAGAGTCTCATTTACACTGGTTGATATGGCTGCTGTTTGCATCGACATCACCTACATATTTAGTATTAATTTCAATCACTTACTTTTTTATTACTGCTTTTTATTTAGAATGAGAGCCGCGATCAGCATTTTCTCCACATTACGTCTCTATGTTATGTTGGGACAAATTTCCCATCCATGAAGGGCTTCACAAAAAATCACTCTAAATACATTTATGTTTTCGGCAGAAACCTCAGTGATTGAAATTACTGTGTACAATTTAGGCATCCTTTCCCACAAACTGTGACAGTTAGCACTCTTTTGAGCCTTTGAGACACGATCAACAATGCAGTACACCATCGATTTCCTGCTGATCTACCTAATACCCATACTACTTGTATGGGCTATTTACATATTGCATAGCCGCAGGAAAAGTAAAAAGAATCTTGCTCTTAAGACAGAAGAGTTCGAAGCAGGCCTGACCGAACCGGCCTCGCTCCACCCATTGATCGATCCTGCAAAATGCATGGGCTGTGGAACCTGCGTAAAAGCCTGCCCGGAGCAGGCCAACCATCCCGTACTGGGGCTGATCGACAATAAGGCTGAGCTGATCGCCCCAACCAACTGCATCGGCCACGGCGCTTGTAAAACCGCCTGCCCTTTCGATGCCATTACCCTGGTCTTCGGCACAGAACGACGCGGTGTCGATATTCCCCTGCTGGATAATTTTCAAACCAGCATGCCGGGCATTTACATCGCCGGTGAACTGGGTGGCATGGGTCTGATCAGAAATGCCATCGTACAGGGAACCAAAGCCATGGATCAGATCCTGGAGGCACTCAAAAGTGAAGGCAGCGCACCCCTCGATCTACTGATCGTAGGAGCCGGACCTGCTGGATTCTGTGCCTCATTGAGGGCGATGGAGAAAAAGATCAAATACAAGACTGTGGAGCAGGAGTCTCTGGGTGGAACGGTTTTTCAATTTCCCAGAGGCAAACTTGTGATGACCGCACCGGTAAAGCTGCCCTTGGTTGGTGAGGTCAAATTTACTGAAACCACCAAAGAGAAGCTGCTTGAGTTCTGGGAGGATGTAGAGCGCAAGACCGGCGTGCAGATCAGCTACCATGAGCGGGTGGAGAAGATTACAGCCAACCCTGCTGGTGGCTATGATGTCAAAACCAACAAAGACGCCTATCATACCCGCATGGTCCTGCTGGCCATCGGCCGACGGGGCACTCCCCGGAAACTCGGTGTACCTGGGGAGGATCTGAGTAAGATCACCTATCGTTTAATCGATCCGGAACAGTATAAAAACCAGCATGTCCTGGTGGTTGGCGGCGGTGACAGTGCGCTTGAGGCTGCAACCAGTATCGCTGCGGAGCCAGGCACCACAGTCACCCTCTCCTACCGCAGTGGAGCCTTTAGCCGGGCGAAGAAAAAAAATCGGGAAAAGGTGGATCAAGCTGCCGAATCAGGCCAGATCAACCTGTTACTCAGCACCAATGTCACTGAGTTCACTGAAGAGACTGTCACCATCGACAAGGGTGGAGAGAAGATTGAAATTCCTAATGACGCTGCCATCATCTGCGCCGGCGGTATACTTCCAACAGGATTTCTTAAAGAGACCGGCATCAATGTGGAAACCAAACATGGCACCGCCTAGATCCAACACAATAATCAGACAGACAGGGATGGTAATGTTACTGTGTCTCATGCTGGTAGTACCCTTTCCAATACTCTCAGCAGAACATGCCGAGGCCGAAGCGGCGATTCGTATCCGGGATTTCAATCGTGCCGTGGAGATCTACACTCAACTAGCCGAACAGGGAGATGCCGAGGCGCAATTTGCATTGGGCGGTCTGTATCGTGCCGGCCGCGGTATTAAGAAGGATTATGCCAAGGCACTCCACTGGTACTTGAAAGCCGCCAACCAGGAGCATACCGAAGCCCAATACACCACCGGAACCATGTATGAGAACGGCTGGGGAATTGATGCGGATTCAGCGGTTGCCAGTGATTGGTATGACAAAGCCGCCATACAGGGTCATCGGTTGGCGAAAAAGCGGATGGAAAATCTCTCCACCACCTCCCCGGTGACAGGCTTGAGCGACCAGCAGGCGGCTGAGTTTCTCAATCGCGCGGCGGCAGCGGGCAAGAGTGAAACCCTGAAACGTATCCTGGCGTCAGGCCTCTCTCCCGACACCCGAGATGAATTCAGCCGTAGCGCCCTGCATGAGGCGGCCATCAATGGCCGTACAGATGCGGTTGAAATCCTGCTTGCGGCAGGTGCCAACCCGAATACCAGTGACAGCCTTGGGGACACCCCACTCCACTCCGCTGCAGGATTGGGGTACACATCGATTGTGCGCAGCCTGATCAAGGCTGGCGCCAAGTCGGAAACCCTCGACGCCAATGAAAACACAGCTTTGTTGGTTGCCACCGGCAGAAAGCACCTGGAGACCATCAAGGTACTGTTGGAAAACGGTGCCAGCGTAAATGCCAAAAACCGTAAAAAACAGACTTCGCTGGATATGGCACTGCTGCGCAATGACAAAGCGATTGCCAAACAGCTCAAGGCAGCTGGTGGCATAGCAACCCAAACTCGAAATAAAACCAAAGAGTTCCCGGATCTGGCGAAGATCAGCGCATCAATATCCCTGTCCAATGAAAACCCGGATAACAAGAGTAATCCCTTTGCAGGCTGGAGCACTTTGCATCTTGCTGCCTGGCGCGGCCAGAAGCCTTTGATCGAGGCTCTACTCAAGCAGGAGAATGAACTCGACACACTGGATCCGGAAGGCTTAACCCCGTTAAGCCGAAGCGTATGGCAAGGCCATGCTGAAGTGACCACATTACTGCTTGATCATGGAGCCGATCCCAATCTGGCAACCCCTGGCAGCCCCACCCCGCTTCTGCTGGCCTGCCGTGAGAATAATCTGAAACTGGTAAAGCTGTTGATAGCACGTGGCGCCAAAATCGATGTCTCAGGTAAAAATGATATAACGCCACTGCATTTGGCGATCGAGCAGCAGAATCTGGAACTGGTAGAGCTGTTGATCAAAAACAATGCCCGATTGTCCAAGACCACCGACACCGGCATCACACCACTGATTCTGGCTGTACTCAAATCCCAGCCTGAGATCGTTAAAATATTGCTTTCGCGCGGTGCCTCACCGGATCAGGCAGACAACAAGGGCCGAACCCCGCTCTACCATGCGATTGGTGTTGGTGATCCCGCGATTTTTCATCAACTCTTGAAGAGTGGTGCAAAAATCGAGTTGCAGGCTGATGATGGACTCACACCCATGATGCGCGCCGCTGCAAACGGTCATGCCGACATGGTGAAAGAGTTGATTCCCCGTGAAGGTTATGTGGACCGGCTGAGTAACAATGGCAATACGGCATTGATGCTGGCAGCCAGAAGCGGTTCACTAAACACTCTGAACATCCTGTTACGCTATTCTGAAAACCTGGAACATCGCAACAATGCGGGAAACAGTGCCCTGATGCTTGCAGCAGAACAAGGACATCTCTCCGTTGTGAAACGCCTGTTGGAGATGAAAGCCAACGCCCACCATCTCAACCTCCGACGTGAGAGTGCCGAAGACCTCGCCAGACAGGGTAATCATGATGAGGTGGCCGAGTATATCGAGGCCAATAAAGGCAGTGGCGGACTGCTCGACTTGATGCGTTAGATTCACTCAACTCGCCAATTCACGCCAGGCACTGCTAAAAGGCGCGAATGGATCTAACGAGTGATTAAAGTGTTGGCGTGTACTTGCGGTGATTTGCGTAATTTGCGGCTAGATCTGGCAGAAGTTTAGGAATCACACATCACTCCTCGCCTGCTTCTTGATCCAGCTTGCGCAGAAACGCCAGTTTTTCTGCGATTTTGATCTCCATACCCCGATCTACCGGATCGTAGTAGTGACACCCCTGCAACTCCTCCGGCATATAGCTTTCACCAGCTGCATAGGCGTGAGGTTCATCATGGGCATAACGATAAGCCTTACCGTAGTCCAGAGACTTCATCAGCTTGGTCGGTGCATTTCGAAGCGCCAACGGCACCTCCAGTGAGCCTGAAGATTTGGCATCCGCAAGCGCGCTTTTCCAAGCCATATACACCGCATTACTTTTCGGCGCACAGGCCATGTACACCACAGCCTGGGCAATCGCCAGTTCCCCTTCCGGACTGCCCAGCCGCTGCTGGACATCCCAGGCATTGATCGCCAGTTGCAAGGCCCGGGGATCCGCGTTGCCGATATCCTCTGAGGCCATTCTGACCACCCGGCGGGCGACATAGAGGGGATCGCAGCCTCCATCGATCATCCTGGCCAACCAGTAGAGTGAGGCATCCGGTGATGATCCACGAACTGATTTATGCAGTGCGGAGATCTGGTCATAAAAGGCCTCGCCACCCTTATCGAAACGACGCAGGGTACCACTCGCCACCTCCTCGACCGTCGCAGTTCCGATCTGTTTGGAATCACTCAGATCGGCGGCAATCTCAAGCAGATTAAGCGCCCTTCGGGCATCCCCGTCGGCGGCTTCAGCAAGTAAGGCCAGAGCCTGTTTTTCGATACGCAACTGCCTGACACCAAGACCGTTCGATGCATCTTCCAACGCCTGCAGGATAATCTTTTCGATCTCACTTTTTGTCAGCGCTTTGAGAACGTAGGTACGGGCCCTTGAGAGCAGCGCGTTATTCAACTCAAACGATGGATTTTCAGTGGTGGCACCAATGAACACCACCGTGCCGTCCTCCACATGAGGCAGAAAGGCATCCTGCTGTGATTTGTTGAAGCGGTGCACTTCGTCAATGAACAACACCGTCGGACGCTGTTGCTGCTGAGAAAGTTTCGCTTTTTCCACCGCCGCACGGATCTCCTTGACCCCGGAGAGTACCGCGGAAAGGCTGAGAAACTGCGCGCCGGAATGTTCAGCAATCATACCGGCCAGGGTGGTCTTGCCGGTGCCTGGGGGCCCCCAGAGTATCATCGAGTGGAGACGATCCTCTTCGATCGCTACCTGCAGTGGTTTACCGGAGCCGATGATGTGGCCTTGGCCGATGAACGCCGCCAGTTTGCGGGGTCGCATACGGTCAGCAAGAGGTCGAAACTCCTCAACCCGGTTTTGCGTAAAAAGATCCTGATCCTGAACCGTCATAGATCGCCAATGAGGTCGATCAGAGGGGGTGGTTCGAATTCGAACAACGCATCATCCAACTTAGGGTTGCGTTGCATATTATCGAAGAAAAACCGGGTGACCTGGCCAAAATTATCAAACATCTCCATGCGTTCAAGGCGACTCTCCTGGAGTGCCAGGCGAACACTGGCAAACTGAGCCTCTTTGCCTTTTGGAATCAGCTCAATCCAGGTCAATTCACTCTCCACGCCCAGCTCATTGACCTCAAAGTGTTGGGAGATCGGTCCGGTACCGCTCAGCAGTTGTGCCGGAGTACCATCCAATACCGCCTCTTGGCTGCGGTGGGAGACCTGTTCCAGTTCGATGTCATGCAACCAGACCCGATCCCCGTCAGCTACGATCAACTGTTCACTGGGCGTCTGATACTCCCAACGCAACTGTCCGGGGCGTCTCAGATAGAAAACCCCGTTACTGGCATAGACCTGATCGTAATCCGGCTGTTGCAGGGTTTGACGAAAGTCGGCTTTGAGGGTTTTCAGATCCTGCAAAAAAGTCTCCAGCTGGCGGATTCCACTCTCCGCCCAGAGGCTTTGGGAGAAGCTTAAGAACAGCAGCAGCATCAAGCCGCTCAGGCACTTTTTCATAGAGTGATCCGTTTACGAGTTGGTTTAATCTTTAGGCGGAGGTGGTGCCAGTACAGTACGGCTGCCATTATTTTCAGCCGGTCCGACAATCCCGGTACGCTCCATCTCTTCTATCATTCTGGCAGCCCGGTTGTAACCAATCTTCAACCTGCGCTGCACGCCGGATATTGAGGCCCGCCGGGTCTCCGTGACAATTCGTACCGCTTCGTCATAGAGCGGATCATTGTCCTCCGTATCACCGCTTTCAGCTGGAAATCCAGGTACCGATTCCGTCGCTTCCTGCACGATCTCTTCCAGATAGTCGGGTTGCCCCGAATCCTTCAGGTGTTTCACCACCCGATGCACTTCGTTGTCGTCGACAAAGGCGCCATGCATACGCTGGGGTATATTACTGCCGGTTCCCATATAGAGCATGTCACCATGACCCAACAGATGTTCGGCCCCCATCTGATCGAGGATTGTTCTTGAATCGACTCTGGATGAGACCTGGAAAGCGATTCGGGTAGGAATATTCGCTTTGATCAGACCGGTAATGACATCCACTGAGGGCCGCTGGGTCGCCAGGATCAGATGGATACCGGATGCCCTCGCCTTCTGCGCCAATCGTGCAATCAACTCCTCGACCTTTTTTCTTGCCATCATCATCATGTCGGCAAGCTCGTCGATAATGACCACAATAAATGGCAGAGGTTCCAGGGTCGGATGAGCCATCGCTTCGATGACTTCGGTCGGTTCCGGCTGAAACAACGGATCCTTGATCGGCTCGCCCTTTTTGATCGCCTCTTTCACTTTACGGTTGTAGCCAGTGATGTTACGAACCCCCAGACTGGCCATCAGACGATAACGACGCTCCATCTCACCGACACACCAGCGCAGGGCATTGGCTGCCTCCTGCATGTCGGTCACCACCGGAGTCAGCAGATGAGGTATGCCCTCGTAGACCGAAAGTTCCAACATTTTCGGATCGACCATGATCATCCGCACTTCATCCGGTTTCGATTTGTAGAGCAGACTGAGAATCATGGCATTGATCGCAACGGATTTACCGGAACCGGTGGTACCTGCGATCAGTGCGTGGGGCATCTTGGCCAGATCAGCACACATCGGATTACCCGCGATGTCCTTACCCAGAGCGAGTGTCAGGGGCGACTTTGAGGACTCGTAGGTCTCCGACTGCAGCACCTCACTGAGGAAGACCATCTCCCGATACTCATTCGGGATCTCCAGGCCAATCACCGATTTCCCCGGAATGACTTCCACCACCCGCACCGCAACGGTTGAGAGTGCCCGGGCAAGGTCTTTCGACAGGCCACTGATCTTACTGACCTTGGTACCTGCCGCCAGCTTCAACTCATAGAGGGTGACCACGGGTCCGGGATGTACGGCAACCACCTCGACATCGATATCGAAGTCGGCAAATTTGAGCTCCACCTGACGTGACATGGCCTGCAGCGCCTCAGGTGAATAGGCCTGCACCGTCTGCTTGGCCGGATCGAGTAGTGCCAGAGGTGGAAGCTCGCTGTTGGGATCGGCTTCAAACAGAGGGACCTGACGCTCCTTCTCAACCCGCGCACTGGGTTTAGGCGCATTGATTACCGGTTCTATTCTGGGTTGTTTGCGGCTCTTCTCCTTTTTCTGCTCCTTTTTGATCAACTCCACCCGTTCCTGTCGCGCACGCTTCGCAGCATGACGCTCCTGCAGTGAAAGAAATCCCCGCTGAAGAGCGTGTGTGGTTTTCAGTACCAGGCCACCGAGAAAATCCATTACGGTGAACCAGGAGACGCCGGTAAACAGGGTAAAACCGCTGAGAAACAGAGCCAACATCAACAGACTGCTGCCTGAACTACTGAAAACAGCCTCGAAATAGTTACCCAGAAGCGTACCCAGAGCCCCGCCCGTACCGGTAGGCAGATTAGCCATCAGATGATTGGTATGCAGTGCCGCCAGCGCACATCCTGAGGCCAGGGTGATGAAAAAACCGAGCCAGCGAACCAGTACCAGATTGATGTTTACAGAGTCGTCCGGATTGCGACGGCGAAAAACCAGTACCGCACTCCAACTCAGCATGATCGGAAACAGATAGGCAAAGATGCCAAACAGATAGAGAAAGACGTCCGCAAACCAGGCGCCGGCGGGTCCCCCTGAATTGAGAACCTTGGCTTCCGAACCGGTATAGGACCAGCCCGGATCAAGCGGGGAGTAACTGAACAGCGAAAGAAGCAGATAACCACTAAGACAGAACAGGCTCCACATGATACCTTCCCGCATGGCATGACTGACATGGGAATGGAAGGCACTCTGTGCTGGTGTTTGTTGGCTTTTTGCCTGTACTGCCATAGTTTCGTCTCAATCCAATCGCTGACCCTGGCGGGTTCAATCAGGAGCGTGCGCCCTAAGGAGGAATATTCCACAGGGGTCTGCGCTCAAGCTGTGGTTTCCGGTTATTTCAATCTGGAATATTCTATCAATTATCACTTCTATATTATAGGGTTACATATTTTTGTTATTCTTGATTCACAAGTATTGATCGCGCAATACAGGATGCACAAGTTCCCCCTTTGCCAGGTTTACCGCACCCCACAGCTGCTGATCACTTTGCCAATCTTCCCCGACCAGACGATGTAGATAAGGCATCATTGATGCCGACAGGGCCTGACTGGCGCTTCTCGGCACCGCACCAGGCATGTTAGTCACGCAGAAATGCGTCACACCATCCACTTTGTAGGTTGGATCTTCGTAACTGGTCGGTCGGGTGGTCTCAATGCACCCACCCTGATCCACGGATATATCCACCACCACACTACCAGGACTCATTGAGGAGATCTGCGACCGATCAACAATTTTGGGTGCCTTGGATGCGGGAATCAGTACAGCCCCGATCAACAGGTCCGCATTTGCCACGGCCTCACTCACCGCATCCGTATAGGGATAGATTGCGGTCACATTCCTACCGATCCGGCGCAACTCCCCCATCCTCTCCCTCAATCGGTCAAACACAGTCACCCGCGCTCCCATGGCGGCAGCCAACTCCGCAGCATTTCCACCCGCCTGACCGCCACCGAGAATCACAACGTGACCCCGCTCTGCAGCCGGTAAACCACCAAGCAGCAATCCCTTGCCGCCCTGATGATGGTGCAATAGAGTGATGCCGTTCTGAACTGCAAGACGTCCGGCAATATCGCTCATGGGCGCCAAAATCGGTAATTTACCCTGCGCCTCCACCGTCTCGAATGCAATTCCTGTGACCCCGGATGCAAGTAGCCGCCGGGTCAGTGATTCATCAGCAGCGAGATGCAGAAAGCAGAACAGCAACTGCCCGGCCCGTAGCATCTCCGGCTCATCACCATAGGGCTCCTTCACCTTGACCACCAGATCAGATTCCTGATAGATCTCTGCGGCACTTCCGACAAGGGTTACCCCCAGCTTCGCATAGCTCTGATCCGGGTAGCCGCTTGCCAGGCCGGCTCCACTCTGCAGAAGCACTTGATGACCTTTCTTCACAAGCTCTGCACAGGCTTCCGGCACCAGGCCAACACGCCCCTCCAGGGGTTTGATTTCTGTTGGAATACCAATTTTCATACCATGTTTCTCGTGGTGAATCTTTACCCAGGAGTGATGATTCCGTAGTATTCCCGCATTCTCTAATTCAGACTTGGATGCGGGTCTCCGATTTTCGGACTCTATAATCTTCTAGTCCCATAGTTTTTCATAATCTGCCGCCGATTCAGGGCAGATTCCGAGTGGAGTAAGTATACATGAGTGAAACCAAGCATTGCCGCCTATTGATCCTCGGCTCCGGTCCCGCCGGCTATACGGCGGCCGTCTACGCAGCACGAGCCAATCTGCAGCCTGTCCTGGTCACCGGGATGGAACAGGGCGGCCAGCTGATGACCACCACGGAAGTGGATAACTGGCCTGGTGACAACGACGGCGTTCAAGGTCCGGATCTCATGGAGCGAATGCGTAAACATGCGGAGAGATTCAACACTGAAATCATCTTCGACCATATAAACAAAGCGGATATAAGCCAACGTCCATTTCGTCTGACTGGCGATCAGGCCATCTACACCTGTGATGCACTGATCATCTGCACCGGTGCCTCGGCGAAATACCTAGGACTTGAATCGGAACAGTCATTTCGCGGAAAAGGTGTATCAGCCTGTGCAACTTGCGATGGCTTTTTCTATAAAAATCAGAAAGTAGCTGTAATCGGTGGTGGTAATACCGCCGTTGAGGAAGCACTCTACCTGTCGAATATTGCCGCTGAGGTTGTGGTGGTGCACCGGCGTGATCAATTCCGCTCGGAAAAAATCCTCTCTGATCAGCTGAAAAAGAAGGCTGAAGAGGGAAATGTCACCATTGAGTGGGACCATGTGCTGGATGAAGTGCTGGGAGACCAAACTGGTGTGACCGGCATGAGAATCAAGAATGTCAAAGATGACTCAACCAAAGAGATCGACCTGCAAGGTGTTTTCATCGCCATTGGACACAGCCCGAATACTGCCCTGTTCGAAGGTCAGCTGGATATGCACAACGGCTACATCAAGGTTGCAGGTGGCCTGGAAGGTAATGCCACAGAGACCTCAATCGAGGGGGTCTACGCCGCTGGAGACGTAATGGACCATGTCTACCGTCAGGCCATAACCTCTGCCGGCACAGGTTGTCAGGCGGCGCTGGATGCCGAACGATTCCTGGATGCCTTGGCCGTCAAATCCGAATGACCACTCTGGACTAGCCCGGTTTCTGAAACGGAAACCGGGATAGATACAATAGGCTCATGAATCTGGCTGCCTCCCTCCCCCGCTCATCCGGTCAAGCCAAACACCACTACCCTCACTCGCCGGTCAATAGGCAGTTTTCCCTGAGTGCCAGTCTGCTGCCATCTGTTTGCGTATGGCCGGGTTAATCGTATTGCTCATCATCACCCTGGGTAGTGCAATCCTCTGCCACAGGATCGCTGTAAAAAGAGGAGGAAATGGTGCTGTTTGGGGCCTGTTAGGCCTGCTATTAGGGCCGATAGCGATACCTTTTGTCTTTTTAGTCAAGCCCAAAACGCGCAACACCGACGAGTAGTGGCACATAATCAGGCGTAACCCCTTCCTAAGAAGTATCTAAAGAGGGGGCTGAGGCTATCAGCCTCGCTCGCGGGCAATACTGCCAAGCACATAGGAGCAGAGCAGTAACTGCTGAAAGCGATTGAGTCCGCGAAACTCCAGGCCGTGCAGATAACGCATAGACCCATCAGGCGCAGGTGTCTCACGGATATTCCTGATCGTGGCCAACACCTTGAGGACATCATTGCCACCACAGACCGATAGGGTCTGGGTAATCTGAATGATCGATCCCACATCACCAAGTTTGTCACTATCGATTACCCTTGCGCCGGTACTGCTCAGGTCGGTGATGATCACATGTCGCTGCAGATCAGTGCCGCTTGTGCCTTGTGGCTTGATAACCACAGCCTGCAATTCAGTGGGTACACGAGGTGCGTTTCTTACCACCGCACTCTCAACATCGTCAGGATAGGCCAGATGAATGTGTGGATAGGGCTTTGACGAGGCGTGAAGCACTCTGGCGACAAATCCGAAAATGTTACTGCCCTGTAACATCCGTACCGTAAAACTCTGACCGTCGCGGACAATGATGGGATTACCGGCTTTACGTGGTGTGGTGATCACCAGGCTTTGACCTGGCAGAAACCCGACCAGGGTAGCGGAATAGCGATCCAGGTTTTCCGCGGGAGGTGCAAACTGTAATTGTAATACATCACCAATCTGCAGGTGTTTGACGGCGTCAGACAAAACAATACTCCGCAATCTGATTCAAAATAAATACCCCTTCAAGCCATCGAGACAATCTGACAACAATTGTATACAGGTGCTTACTGCTTAGCTTATACCGCTACCGGAGATCAGTTGCACTTCCATCTCCCCAGCCAATACCAGAGCCGCATCCCAATCAGTGATGTGGACCCGGGAAAATATTTCAGCGCTTTTCCGATAACCACATATTCATCCGGTGAATAATGCGAATTTTTTATTGTTTGTACAAGTGCCTGTTATGATTATATTAAAACCAGGCTATAAACAAACTATGATTTTTCTACTCGACGATAACCCTAACACCCCGTTCCCGGATGTGTCACTGGCTGAAAAAGAGCCGGATGGGTTGTTGGCAGTGGGTGGAGATCTCACCCCTCAACGCCTTATTCAGGCCTATCAGTTGGGCATATTCCCCTGGTTTTCCGAGGGTGAGCCCATACTCTGGTGGTCACCTGACCCTCGAACCGTGCTCTATCCCGAAAAGATCAAAATCAGTCGCAGCCTACGTAAAACCCTGAGAAAAAAACTCTATCGTGTCACCTTTGACCATAAATTCGATGAAGTCATTCGAGCCTGTGCAGCGCCCAGAGACGACTCACCTGGGACCTGGCTGGTGCCGGAAATGATCAATGCTTACACTGAACAGTATAAGCTGGGGCTTGCCCACTCAGTCGAGGTTTGGAAGGAGAACCAATTGGTGGGTGGGCTATACGGTATGGCGATAGGGCGTGTCTTTTTTGGCGAGTCCATGTTCAGCCGGGCGAATGACAGCTCCAAGGTTGCCCTGGTCTATTTAAGCAGCCAGTTGAAAGCATGGGGTTTCAGAATGATCGATTGTCAGGTCTACACCAGACATCTGGCCAGTCTTGGAGCTGAGGAGATTCCGAGACAGCAATTCTGTCAGGACCTCTACAGCTGGACCCGCCTCGATACCCAGGTAGGCAGCTGGGCAAGCATCGAGCCAATCCAACCATGTTAGATAACCCGGGCTTTGCACAGGAGAATGCCTATGCGCTCTATATGAGCCAATTGCATGAGTGTTCCTATTTGCCTGGTAGAGAAGCCAGAAACCTGTTTCTCGACCCTATGGCAAAGGTCACTGATGAACTCTACCAGCAGTTGATCGACAGAGGTTTTAGACGCAGTGGCTGTTATCTCTATCAGCCCGCCTGTCCCAACTGCACCAGTTGTGTCTCGCTACGAATACCGGTCGAAGCTTATCGACCATCACGCAGTCAGCGTAGAAACTGGACAAGGAACCGTGATCGTTACCAGGTCAAACTCTTGAACTCCGACTACTCTGATGAACACTACCAGCTCTACAAGAGATACCTTCTGCAGAGACATCCTGATGGCGCCATGGCATGTAACAGTCCCGGGCAATATACCCAGTTTCTTACCTGTGATTGGGCTGAAACGCAGTTTATTGAATTCCGTGATGCCGATCGTTTAGCTGCTGTTGCGGTCAGTGATCTACTGCCAAATGGCACTTCATCAGTCTATACCTTTTATGATCCGCAACTGACCCGGGAGGGTTTGGGTGTGTTTGCTTTGATATGGCAGATCTACCATACAAAAGAGCTCGGCTTGGAGTGGGTTTACCCGGGGTTCTGGATTGAAGCCTGCAGTAAAATGAACTATAAGTCCCGCTTCCGCCCGTTCGAATACTGGACAGGACAACAGTGGGCCAGTCATACAGAAATAGTGGTCGAGGAATAACTCGGTCTATACGATTCAGTCATCAATCGTAAATCACACGTTATCCGCTAGCCCGCACAATAACACCAACTCGCTCTACTGCAACAAGTCAGACAAAAATAACACCGGCATCAACCCTATGAGAATTCGTTAACCTCTTTGTCTGGTAAAACTTGCCTTTGATCTTTCCTTTACTGAGCTGTTGCAGGTCTTCCTGATTGGTCTATATCCGCCCTTGTACCCGTGTTGAGTTTTTCCTCGGAGTCAGAGATCGAGAACAAGCTTTTTACGCCTTGGTTTGTACGTAACCTGTGGTTGATTCTTCTTTCGATCTGTAACAGTGGGTTTAAGTGTGGTCGAATTCATTCTGTTCGCGAGCTCTTCGCGCAATATCAACACATCAGATGGCGCATCGATCCCAAATCTTACATTGCCATTATGGATACTCAGAATCCTAAGTGTTACTGCCTCTCCTACTTGCAGTGACTGATTCAAATGGCGTGTCAGTACCAGCATTAGCTACCTCCTTGGAGCATATAATTATTAAGTTTACCGTACAGAACCGACATGGCCTGGTCAGTTTTTTCATATAGCGAGTGATGAATGTACAGTAGAACTAATAGTCCAATCATACATTATTGGATATGCAGATCCACAGAAACTCAACCCAATTTTAGTTGATTTTTTTTGATTGCGGTGACTGCAACAAATATGGAGTACAGCTTTTTTTTATTATCAATAAATAGTGATTGTTCAATTATATTGAATCGGAACAGACCCTTTGAGTATGGTAATTACATCCCAATAACAATCGAGTATTTGAAGTCATACCGATAAAAAAGCAATCTTTGACGATCTTAAAACTCTGCCGCTAGTCATCCGTCACGATCTGTACAATAACTCGATAGTCCAACAATCTATTGGATTGCTGATAGGAACATCTTTCCTATACATCCTGAACTTAAATTAAGTTGTTCAATTACATTGAAGTGTCTAGTCTTTACAGCATTTGTAGAACAGCAGAAAGCAAACAGGCCCTAAGAGCCTAATGGCTATTCCATGCGGTAACATCCAAAAATGACCGCTGTTCAGATAGAAAAATATTACCCACATATTCTGAGATTTCTACAGACGGCAGCACTTCAAGGGGGTGGAAAATCGTTAAAGTGTTACGCTGTTCGCCTGAGTGAGGCAAAATACCTCTACCGGTTTGCCTTTTTTATGCTGTCTCGGCCAGAGTGCATACCGACCTGCCATATGGTTACTCTCAGATAACTGATTAATCATACTCACACCGCTATCGGTCAAAGTAATGACAGGTAATCTCCTTCGACTGCCTTGCACAACTACCTTCTCGCTCCGGGTCAATCGATCTGCGATCCATCGGGGTGTTTTACCGTTGACCAAGCTGAATTGACAGTAATCCCATAGCAACCACTCCTCTAACTCCGGAGCATCATCTAGGTAGGGAATAATGAAATTGCAGACCTTTTCAAAGAGTTTGTCAGGCTGCAGGTTGTGCCTGGCAATCTCCACTCCTGAAACCTCAAGCAACCGATCAAAGCAGAGGCTGACACTTGCTGTAAAACAGTGCTTTACAAGTCCCGACAAGGTAGTTTTTAGCAAACCACTGTTGTAGAGCCTTTCGAGTAATTCCGCGTAGCGCTTAAATTGCGCTATCTCTTTGAATTCTAAAGATGGATTGGACAATACCTCATAGGGTGGCTCGGTATCCCACCGATAACCGAGTTGCACAGCCTGCTGCTGTAAAGGGGTCCCCGGGAGCATTTTCAGAATGCCCAGTTGCAAATGATCCGGATAGAGCCTGAAAGTCTGATCCAGGGAGCTGGCACACAGTTCAACGGACTCCCCTGGAAGCCCAACGATCAGGTCAAGGTGGACCGGATGTCGTCTCATCTCAACCAGGCGACGAATATTCTCCAGTGACTTTGCCACATCCATGTGGCGATCGATATTGAAAAGCACCTGGTCGTTCAGGGTCTGTAATCCGATCTCAAACTGGAACTTCCCCGGCATCGATTCCCGGAACACACGCATGGCCTGTTCAGAGATCCGGTCAGGATTGAGTTCCAGATGAAAGCGCAAGCCTGCAGGCGTTGCAGCAAAACGTCGTAGCAGTGTTGTGGTGCGTTTTTCTCCCAGATGAAAGCTACGATCCAGTAGTTTGACGGTTTTATTGGATAACCGTTCGAGCACTTGCAGATCGGCTTCGACCCGATCCATGGGATAAGCTCTCAAGCGCTCTGTTGCACTACTACAGAAGCTGCACTGATAGGGGCAGCCTCTGGAAGTTTCCCAGTAAACCAAGGGCTTGTCGCTATCGAACCGTCCTTCTGTCAGAACCGGGGGAATCTCGGATACAGCCATCAATTGAATTGGATTTTGTTGAATCTGATTGTTTTTCCGGTAGACCAGACCTGAAACCGCCTCATAGCTCCCTTGCGCCTGAATAATCACGTTCATCAGGTCGGTAAAGGCGGCTTCCCCCTCCCCTTCGATCACATAGTCGATTTCAGTCACCCTGCTTAGTAGCTCTTCCCCTCTGGCGCCAGCCTCCGGCCCACCGAATACCACATGCGTATCAGGCAATAATTGCTTAAGCAGTCTGGTCAAACGTATGCTGGCTGCGATATTCCATAAATAGGTGGAGAAACCGAGGATTTTCGGTGCATATTCAACCAGCCTCTCAATCAGCACCTGGTGATTGGTATTCACCAGCGCATCAAACAACTTCATCCGGTGCTCACAGCCTCGAGCATCCGCATAGGCTGCAATGGATTGGAGAGCAAGCGAGCTGTGGCTGTAACCAGCATGCAGCGCTACAAGCGCAACCTTGGGACGATTTTCTGAAGCTGTTGGCGGTAACAAGTTTTTCCTCTAACCTTAATACGATCCAGGAATAAGATTCATCTATCAGACTTCACTATCCAGAAGCACTGGCAGCCTGACCAGCTTAGGTCCTTGATGACAAAATCAGCTGTGTATTGTACACCTTCCGGGTTCCTCATCATTGCCACTTCGTCATTAGAAATTCCTCGATTTCAATGGCCTGCCAAGTTATCATTCATCAGCCTGATTGCAGATATTGAGACTCTGCTCAATTTTCTCAAGTAACACTCTGATTACGCATTAACACTCTCATGGCAGAAAGGATTTGGAAGCATGATCGATTTCGATAAAGTGCACATAGGTGTACTTGGTCTTGGTTACGTTGGGCTGCCTCTGGCAGTTGAGTTCGGAAAGAAATTTCCCACCATCGGTTTGGACATCAATGAAGCACGTGTTGAGGAGCTGAAACAGGGCAAGGACAGCTCTTTGGAGGTCGATCCGGCTGAGCTTCAGCAGGTACCCCACCTCAGCTATACCAGCGAGCCTGAAGACCTGAAACCATGCAATATCTTCATTGTTACGGTTCCAACACCAATCAATGAGCACAAGCAGCCGGATCTATCTCCGCTGATGGATGCCAGCCATCAGCTGGGCAAGGTGTTGAAACCTGGTGACATTGCGATTTTCGAATCAACGGTCTATCCGGGTGCGACTGAAGAGGTCTGCGTACCGATTATGGAAGCGGAATCCGGATTGAAATTTAACCAGGACTTTTTTGTCGGATACAGCCCTGAGCGTATCAATCCCGGAGATAAAGAGCACAGACTGCCCACCATCAAGAAGGTGACCTCTGGCTCCACCCCGGAAGTCGCTGATTTTGTTGATGAACTTTACAAGACAGTCATCACGGCCGGAACCCATAAAGCAAGCAGCATCAAAGTGGCTGAAGCGGCAAAAGTCATCGAAAATACCCAGAGGGATGTCAATATCGCCCTGATTAATGAGTTGGCTCTGATTTTCAACAAATTGAATATTGATACTCTGGAAGTGCTTGAAGCGGCCGGAAGCAAGTGGAACTTTCTTCCCTTCAGACCAGGACTGGTGGGTGGCCACTGCATTGGCGTTGACCCCTACTACCTTACCCACAAAGCCCAGTCCATCGGCTATCAGCCGGAGATTATCCTCGCTGGTCGTCGTCTCAATGATGGCATGGGGGCCTATGTGGTACACAGCGTCGTCAAGATGATGATGAAACGGGGATTGTCCACCAACAACAGCCGTGTTCTGGTACTGGGCCTGTCATTCAAGGAGAACTGCCCGGACCTGAGAAATACCAGGGTCGTCGATATCGTCAGTGAATTTGAGGAGTACGGGGCATCTGTCGATGTCTATGACCCCTGGGTCAATCCGCAGGAGGCAGAGGAAGAGTACGGATTACGCCCCATCGATAGTCTATCTGAAGGCACTTATGATGCGGTCATCCTGGCGGTAGCCCATCAGGAATTCCAACAGATGGGGGCGAACCAGATCAGAGCACTTTGCAAAGAGAACGGCGTACTATTCGACGTTAAGAACGTACTCCCGGTTGATGAGGTTGATGCCAGACTATGACTACTTATGAATCACTGAAAGAGCGCCTTAAAAACCAACAGGCCACCTGGCTGATCACCGGTGTAGCTGGGTTTATAGGCTCTAACCTCCTGGAAACTTTGCTGAAACTGAATCAGAAAGTTGTCGGCCTGGATAATTTCGCAACCGGCCATGCGTACAACTTTGACAAGGTTCAGGCCGCTGTTTCCGCAGAACAATGGTCCGGTTTCCGTTTCATCGAGGGTGATATTCGTGATTTGCAGACCTGCCACGATGCCTGTAACGGGGTTGACTATGTACTCCATCAGGCGGCTCTCGGCTCGGTACCCCGCTCGCTTAGTGATCCGATAACCACCAATGAGAGCAACATCAGCGGATTTTTGAACATGCTGGTTGCCGGCAGGGATGCACAGGTCAAGCGTTTCGTCTATGCCGCCTCAAGTTCGACCTATGGCGATCACCCGGGTCTGCCAAAGGTCGAGGATAAAACCGGAAACCCGCTCTCACCCTATGCCGTCACAAAGCTGGTAAATGAACATTATGCTCAGGTATTTGCCCGTTGTTATGATTTCAACACCATCGGCCTGAGATATTTCAATATCTTTGGCCAACGCCAGGATCCGAATGGGGCCTATGCGGCTGTGATTCCCAAATGGGTGGCTTCGATGATCGACCGGGAGGATGTCTTCATCAATGGGGATGGTGAGACCAGTCGTGATTTCTGTTATATCGACAATGCGGTTCAGGCAAATCTGTTAGCTGCCACAACCACCAATCCGGATGCGACTAACCAGGTTTACAATGTGGCGGTAGGTGATCGAACCAGCCTCAATCAGTTGTTCACCAAAATCAGAGACACCCTTGCAGACAGGTTTAACTATCTGAGTGATCTGGCCCCGGTATACCGGGACTTCAGGGCAGGTGACGTTCGTCACTCCCTGGCCAATACCGATAAGGCAAAATCCCTGCTTGGCTATCAACCCAGCCATAACATCGATCAGGGTCTGGCTGAAGCGATGTCCTGGTATATCGATGATTTAGCCAGCTGAATCAAATCATCTGATCTCATAGCTGTCGATCAGCTACAGATCATTTCTATCTAATTACACTCAGGAATCTGTATTTAAAGGAGGAAATTGAAGTCATGCGTGTACTCATCACCGGCGGTGCCGGATTTATCGGATCCGCCCTGGCTCTGCGTTTGTTGGATAGGGGCGATGAGGTCATCAGCATCGATTGCCTGAACGACTACTACGATGTGAATCTGAAAAAGGCACGGCTGGCCCGTACTCAGGCACACGCAAATTTCACCGACCTTCGAACGGAGCTTGAGGACAGGTCTGGGATTGCAAAGATTTTTGCAGAGTATCAACCCCAAAGGGTTGTCAATCTGGCCGCCCAGGCCGGGGTTCGTTATTCGATCGAAAACCCACTGGCCTATGTCGATTCCAACCTGGTCGGGTTCGGTCATATTCTGGAGGGTTGCCGTCATCACGGCGTTGAGCACTTGGTGTATGCATCGAGCAGCTCCGTCTATGGAGCAAATACCTCCATGCCCTTCTCTGTGCATGACAATGTGGATCACCCGGTCAGCCTCTACGCCGCAACAAAAAAAGCCAATGAGCTGATGGCTCACACTTACAGCCATCTCTATCGCCTGCCGACGACCGGATTGAGATTTTTCACGGTGTATGGCCCCTGGAGCCGCCCGGACATGGCGATGCTGAAGTTTGCCCACAAAATTATGCAGGGTGAGCCGATTGATGTCTTCAACTATGGTAAACACAAGCGGGATTTCACCTATATCGACGACATTGTCGAAGGGGTGATCAGGGTTTTGGACAAGATACCTGAGCCCAACCCGGAGTGGGATTCCGACCATCCCGATTCCGCCAGCAGTACCGCCCCCTACCGCCTCTATAACATCGGTAACAATCAACCGGTGGAGCTGATGCGCTACATCGAGCTTCTCGAAGAGAGCCTGGGTAATAAGGCACAACTGAATCTGCTGCCACTTCAGGATGGGGATGTGATAGCAACCTACGCTGATGTGGCAGAGTTGATCGAAGATACCGGATATAAACCCGCTACACGCCTGGAAGACGGCGTCACCAACTTCGCCCGCTGGTTCCTCGACTACTACGATTACTGATCAATCGTCACCTTCTTAACCGAAAAACTCAATAGGTTCTGTTCAGGGCATTTTTTAAGCCGCTAACCATCTGAATCTAAAAGATAGGTCTAAGCGTGCGTGCCCGTATCAAGGCACGCTTAGGCGTTACCTAACCTGTTCAGCTACCGGTTTAATTAGAGCCACAATCGCTGACGAACGACAATCGCAAACAGCCTGGGAGGGAGTATATTTGGAAAAAAAACAGGCGGGGGATGGCCCTGGAGGCAGTTGGGCCATCGATCCCCGCCAGACTAGCGCTTAACACGGAAACGACCAACCGTGAGCGTAGGGAGAGACTATAGGCTCTCTTCCCGGCGGACATTGACCTGAGTCAATAAACCCTAAACTACATCAGGTTATTCGGGAACAATGTCCAAAAAACTACGACAAGCACACATACCCGCCTGGTAACCAAGCCAAACATATCTGGGCCCACCTATTCCGAGGCACCGCCAAAGAGCTCGATCAGACTGGGTAGAAATCGCCGAAACTCCAGACACATCAAGGTGAAGTGGCTGTCGAATGCATCTGCCTCAGTCTCAATCTGATTGTCTGCAGCCTGCTCTTGAATCAGATCCAAAAACCGTAACCGTTTGATCGAGAGATCTGACTCGATCAGACAGGAGATACGCTCATCCCACTCAACCGCCAGCTTGACCACATCCTTACCCGCTTCCAGATGGGCCAGGATCTCATCAGCAGTCAAGTCCTGTCCCTTGCAGCGCACCACACTTGCCTCTTCCGATCGATCTTGTAGTTCACAGCTGTCCAGCAGGCTGAAGTTCTTATGCTGACCTGGGTGTTTCAACCACTCCGTCATGATAAAACTTGGCGCTGTGGCGCTCTCCAGAGGTTTCACCGGCAGAGAACCCAAAGTATCCCGTAGCAGGGAAATCAAAGCCTCTGCCCGGTTGGCACTGGCGGCATCCACCAAAATCCATCCCTGCTGTTTGTCGATCATGGCATATTGCCGGGTATGGCGGCTGAAGGCCTGGGGTAACAGCTGCTGGAAGGTATCCTCACGCAGCTCGGTACGCTCTTTGCGCCCCACCTTACGCCCCTCGGTCTGTTCGATCTCAGAGATTTTTTCCTCCACGATCTCATTGATGACCGTCGACGGTAACAACTTCTCTTCCTGGCGGGCACAGATCATCTGGCACCCTGCGATCTCATGAACCAGCAGCTCCGACTGCCTGCCAAGAGGTGTATCCCACCCCAGACTCATCAGTTCCTGACTGCTACAGGATTGAAAGGCCTTGCTTTTCAGCTGCTCCTCCATGGCTTCCTGTGAGAGATTCAAAGGTTGTTGCAACAGATAGATCCGGAGATTCTTAAACCACATATATTATTTCCATCGGAGAGTGTCAGGGAGCGGATTATCCAGAACTCTCAGTTGTCGAGTCAAACCGATTTTCCTGCAATCTCCGGTAATGGGTGATGCAACCATCATGCTTTCATTGGGAAATCAGAGAGTTCAGTCAACTATAAAAAATCTCTGCTCTGATTGTACTCGGGCACCTGCTGCCGGTAGGCTATTCTTTAAGAGTGGAGAGGTTCTGACTGATTGCATTTTCATCTCTTCAGTTCATCTCAAGTAAATGGCAAATCGGGGCCTGTTGGCTTAAAGTACCAACACTCTGCCCAATCCACAGCAACGGAGTTAGGGCCTGTATGACCTCCGAATTCACCACCCTTTCCGATCAGGATCGCGCCCGATTACTGGATATTGCAAACCGCTCAATCGACTACGGCCTCAAAAATCACACATCGCTGGAAGTGAAGCCGGAGGACTACCCAGAAACACTGCGAGCCATCCGCGCCAGTTTTGTCACCCTGAAACTGGCTGATCAGCTACGTGGTTGCATCGGTCACCTGGAAGCCATCCAGCCGGTGGTATGCGATGTGGCTGGAAATGCCTACGCAGCGGCTTTTCGTGACCCTCGATTTCCGCCATTAACCCCCTCGGAAAGAGAGCAGGTGGCGATTCATCTCTCCCTTCTAACCCCTTCGGTTGCCATTGAATTCAGCTCCGAAGCCGATCTGTTGGCCAAGATCAGACCCGGCATAGATGGATTGATTCTGATCGAAGGGATACGGCGAGGTACCTTTCTGCCATCGGTCTGGGAGTCGTTGCCCAATCCACGGGATTTTGTTGACCAGCTCAAACTGAAGGCCGGTCTACCCAGTAACTACTGGTCAGACAGCCTGGAAGTGATGCGATACGAAAGCGAATCCTTTGCAGAATAATTCGAGTCGATTTGTTCTCACTGATCAACCCATTGGCAAGATCAGGTTAGAGCCTTAACCTGGTTGTCCAAGTTATCCCCACCTATCGGCAAGTTCCCAATGACTGTTCAGCACATTGCCTGCCATCGGTCCAGATTGCATCATCGAGTCGGGATCCCGACAACAGCACCCCTTGCATACGCGCACCGGTAAAGTCTGCAAAGCGTAGATCACCCTCTCTGAGGTCAGCATCGCGAAGATCGGCCCCCTGTAGATTGGCGCCAACCAGCAGTGCATTGGTCAATTGCGCATAACGCAGATCTGCCTTCCTCAAATCGGCATAACTGAGATCAGCAGCCGAAAGGTTGGTGGCACTGAACTTTCCCTGACGCAATACAGCGCTGTTCAAATTAGCGCCGGCCAAACTCGATGAACCGACGTCGATACCCAACAGCAGACAGTTACGCCAATTGACACCAGGCGCCGGCGGTTGATCACATTGGGGGGTATCAATCTTCTCTGGCATACCGATCAAGAGTGAGAGCAGCAACACCCCAAGCAGAATCACCACAGTGACCACCAGCGGTACGACTGGAATCCTTCCCACTCGCGCCCTTTCCTTGGAGCGCTGCTTGGCTCTGGCCTCAACCTTGGCCATGGCCGCTTTATCTCCCGATTCAGCACGCATCTGCAGGGGAACAACCTCAGCAACCCTACCGATCTCCAGCCACTCCTGCTGATCCAGGCTGATCTGATCCGTCAGATTTAATAATCCCTCGAGCAACTGCTGTCTGATACGAGCCTCGCTGACCGGTCCTGAGATCAAGCCATCATGGCGGGTGAACCAGGCCTTTGGGGATTCGCTGTTTTGTTCGTTCATAGTAAACCGCTGACTGGAAATTTGACCGGGCTCTGTCTTAGGACCTTCAAGCATCTCCTGAATGCGGAACGAAGCCTGAATTCCTGAAAGTGAACTATTTGGTCACCGGACTGATAAGTTGAGTATACTTCTGATTATCCATCCACTGGAAGTTTCCATGCCCTTTTCGATCGCCAAAATTTTACCGCCACTGCCGACCACAACCAGTGCCAGATCACTGCTTGAGGCAATTCAGCCCGGGCAGTTGTTAAAAGGTACAGCACTGTCCGAAAACCTCAATGGGGCCATGAAATTACAAATTGGCGTAACCCAGTTGACTGCCCAGACAACCTTGAGTGTCACTCCTGGCCAATCCCTGTTACTTCAAGTGGAAAAGGCCGGTAAGTTACCTGAATTGCGAGTCCTCACTCAACCCACCCAGAAGGAGCTGACTGCCTGGGCATTGAAAAGTAATCTACCGCGACAACAGCCCCTGCCTCAACTGTTCAAAGCACTTACCCAGCTGGCCTCGGAACCACAGACAAAACCGCTACCGGAACCGGTCAGACAGGCGATCAGCCAGGTTTTGACAAGCGCCCTTTCGATTGACAAGCCAACATTTAAAACTGAGCTGAATCAGGCATTGCAACTGAGTGGTAACCAGACTGAATCCCTACTGATTCGACAATTACCGGCAAATCAGGATCTGAAGCTCAATCTGCTCAGATTGATCAGCATTATCAAACCCTATCTTGCTCAATCATTTGAGTCCGCAGGTCTAAAGCTCCCCGTGACTGGCGCACCCGCAACCAGCCAAAACAATCCATCGTCATCTGCCCCAGCCGTGACTTTACCCAATCAAATCCTGCTATCCAATCCGCAGGCGGCATTGCCAGCCCAGACCCTGGAAGCCAGCCCCACACTGAAGTTGTTGCTCGATCTGTTCAAACATCTCGATGGCGCCATCGCCAGGATTCAAACCAACCAGCTCAGTTCATTGCCACCGACAGACGAATCAGCCAGACAGATCTGGCAGTTCGAGTTGCCGATACGGCATGAAAACGGTTTCGACCTGTTTCACCTGAAAATTGCCAGGGATGGACATCGGGGTGCTGCCGCCCAACCCGGATGGCAGTTAACCCTGCACATGAACATACAACCACTTGGTCCCATGCGTATCAAACTGCATCTGGTTGGTGAAAGCCTCTCGACCACCATCTGGTCGGAAAACCCGAGTACATCAAAGCTGGTAAGCAACCATCTGGACAGGCTGCGCATCGGTTTTGAAACCGCTGGTCTGGAAGTGAAGAAGCTGGAATCCTTTCAAGGTGCTGCGCATAACGAAGAGCAGATACATGGCGAACATTCATTACTCAACGAGCAGGCATGAATAAAAAAGACCTAGATAGCTCGGATCTTGCCGTCGCACTCAAGTACGATGGGGAAAATACCCCAAGGCTGACGGCGAAAGGCCGCGGTGAACTGGCGGAAAAGATCCTGGCTCTGGCGGAAGAGCACAATATTCCTTTGCATGAAGATGTGGAGCTTGCCGCCCTACTCTCTCAGATACCGCTTGGAGATGAGATACCCCAGGCTCTCTATCGGGCCGTTGCAGAGGTGATTGCCTTCGCCTATCTGCTCTCCGGAAAACGTCCGCCTGGGTTTGAGGACCAATAACTCTCCTAGGGCCTGTTAACATTAATCACCACACTGCAATCACGGAGCGAATCATGCCGAACAAAAGAAAGATATTGATCTATAGCCTTTTGCTAGGTTGTTTTTCAATTGCCATGAGTCTGCAGGCTGAAGAGAAAGCTACTGAGCAAACACCATCTGCACAGAACAAAACCTATACCGCGGGTAGCGGCAGCAGACCGAAGCTCAGTCGAAAATGCGCTATCTACTCAGGTATCTGTCCAATGAGCAAACGCAGTGAGGTCGGTGCCTACTGCATATGCAATACACCATCAGGGCCGATACACGGTGTTGTGATTCCATAGTGCCTGGAAAAACAACTGATTGAACAGAATAAGGCGTCAGGTATGGATCGGTGGTTTACCCTGACATGTGAATCAACCGCCATTTCTTGCGGATGGTTACAATCTCATCTCTCCTGAATCTCCTCAGCGGAGAACACCCCTCTGATCTCCTCAACCCGTTCAAGCGCATGGACATACATCGTATTCAGCTGTTCTACCGGAAGCAGCTTTGTCGATTCACTCATCCAGTGACATCTTTCGAGATCGATAGCACATTGAAGACCATTACCGAATGGGCCGGAGTGTCGACCAAGGGCTTCGATCATATGGTCCGCCAGAGGGATCTCTTTGAGCAGCTGTTCCATCGGTTGATTCAACATCGCGTCGAGGGTGGATAGCAAGCCTACGGTATAGCCGCTATCGGGATGGCCAGTGTTGAACTCATCGGCCAGCGCTCTGCACATCTCTGCCCTGACCAGACTGGTGGTGATCAATTCGGGAGAAGCCTCCTCAATACTGGCCATCACAAACAGCGTCGACCAGGCCCTTAGACGATTCAGGCCGATAAAAACAACCGCCTCCTGGATCGATGATATCTTGCGCGTCAATCCCTGAGCGGCAGAGTTTATGACCCGTAGCAGCTTAAAACTCAAATTGGGATCGAGCTCAATCAGTTTGGCCACTTCCTCAATGTCCGCATTGGGATCGTTGATCTGAGCGATGGTTTTGAGCAATATACTCCTGTTACCTGGGTTTCGGGTGGTACTGAGTGTTTGGGGCTTGGCAAAGAAATAGCCCTGAAACAGGGTAAAACCGAGACGTTTTGCGGTTTCAAACTGCTCGCGGGTTTCCACTTTTTCAGCAAGCAGTGTGATACCTCGTCTCAGCAGATCATTGATTGGCTCAACATAATTCTCGAGATCAAGCCCCAGAATCTCGACCTTGATCAATGAACAATAAGGCAGCAAGGGTATCCAGCGTTCCTCGAAACGATAGTCATCCAATGCAATCGCATAGCCGGCTTCATGGAGTTTTCGAATACCGTCAACAACTGCCTGTGTCAGCTCAAAGTCCTCCAGAACCTCGATCACAATCTGATGTGGGTCAACAGGCAATGAAGTAAACTCTGTAAAAAACCGCTGAGTCATGTTGATGAATACACGATGTTTGCCAACCAGGCGATGCAGGCCAAACTCCAGAAAACTGTTCAGCACAGTACGGGCAGTCGCCATATCACCATCAAAACCCTGCTGTGAGTCAGAGATTGACCGATAGAGCAACTCATACCCATAGACATTCAGGTTTTTGTCGAGAATAGGCTGGCGACCCACCTGAACGACTTCCGGGGGCAGATGCAATTCAGCGTCTGGCATCGTTTCACTCATGCTGTTTATCATACATAAGTTAGAGTTATCAGTCCTTGATTTCAATAAAGTTAACTGTACGACTACCATGGTCGTTGAGCGGGAAAATGTAAATCCATTCGGTTCTACAAACCTTGAAATGGAGCAACATTGAGTAAGGAAAAAACCTGGCCGTTGCCACTGAACAACGAACACAACCAAGCGGTACATTTTCTGCAAGATACCAAAGTGTCGGTACTGATTGGATTTGTGATAGCAGATTTAAGCTGTGTAATCTATTCAGACTGCAGTGTTCAACTAGCTATGTAAGATATAAAACTGAGGTTTATGCAAGACGTCAAGCATCTACCGAATCTAGTGGGCCACTAGGGTTGGCTCGAAGAAAAGACCTTTATAAGAGCCGTGTCAGCGATTTCTTTGATTATGGTCGTCGTTCTCTTTCTGCTCTCTGCGATCTGCACTTTTCTGTTCTTCTTCACGATAACGATCGAGCACTTTATTCAGTGCCTGAGTACGACTGTGTTTCTGTTTCCAATTGGTTTTCTGGCTATTGTGATTGACCATACTGGCGGCAACGACCTGTTGCTGCTGATTGATCGCCTCATCCAACTTCGCAAGAAAGGTTCGGTATTCCTGCAGTTGTGTGGATGTCATGCCTTCCCGCGCCATCAGCTCAAAGCGCTCCAGATACTCTTGATGGTATTGCTTCAGTTGTTTTAGCTTCGCCTCCTCCTGCTCAAGATTCTTACGCGCCTTTCCCATAGTGCGCGCTGCATTCTGCTCCTTGGAGTGTGCGAATCTCTGTACTGGCTTGAGTCGTTTCGAAGGCGACATAATCGATTCTCAGTTTGTTATTCCACAGGATTCGGCAGATTCAAACCTGCCGGCATCTCTGCTTCAGGCTCCGGCTCAGCTGGAAACAGGGTTTCAAGGTCCTCAAGACTCTGTGCCAGAGTCACGGGTGTGTGCATGTCCTGGCGTAAAAACTCATTCAGTGCCGGCATCGCTGATATCGCAATATCGATCTGTTCATCACTGCCAGCCTCATAGGCGCCAACACTGATCAAATCTCTGTTCTGCTGATATAGAGAGTATAGATGCTTAAACGAGCGCGCGGCATCCTGATGGCTATAGCTGGTGATATCGTTCATCGCTCGACTGATCGAAGCCTCGATATCGATTGCCGGATAGTGACCAGCATCCGCCAATTGTCGGGAGAGTACAATATGTCCATCCAGAATTGCCCGGGCCGCATCGGCAATCGGATCGTTTTGATCATCCCCTTCAGTGAGGACCGTATAGAATGCAGTAATTGAGCCCCCACCCTTATCGCCATTACCGGCCCGCTCCACCAATTGTGGCATTTTGGCAAAAACCGAGGGAGGGTAACCCTTGGTTGCCGGCGGTTCATGGATGGCCAGAGCAATCTCACGCTGTGCCTGGGCAAAGCGGGTCAGTGAGTCCATCAGCAGCAAAACATGTTTACCCTGTTCTCTGAAGCTCTCGGCAATACTGGTGGCGAGCATAGCGCCATGCATTCTTCGCAGCGGAGGGTTGTCGGCCGGTACGGCAACCACGACGGCACGTTTCAATCCCTCTTTTCCCAGGATATTTTCGACAAACTCCTTCACCTCACGACCACGTTCACCGATCAACCCCACCACAGTGACATCCGCATTGGTGTAGCGGGTCATCATCCCCAGCAACACACTCTTACCAACACCGGAGCCGGCAAAAAGACCCAGTCGCTGGCCCCGCCCGACACTCAGCAGTGAGTTGATCGCACGCACACCGACATCCAATGGCTCCCTGATCGGGGTTCTGGCCAAGGGGTTGAAACTGGTTCCGGTCAGGGGACGACGTTCGTCGTTGTGGATAGGTCCGAGGTTGTCCAGCGGTTTTCCGGCGCCATCAATGACCCGTCCAAGCAGGTGTTCACCAACCACAGCTTCGCAGACACGCCCGGTCGGAATGACTCTCGCCCCCTGCTCCAGGCCATGAATATCTCCTGTGGGCATCAGGTAGAGACTGTCTTCACCAAATCCAACTACCTCGGACTCAATATGCGTACCGTTGCTGCTGACCACATCACATTGGCCACCGATCACGGCGCGACATCCAATCGCCTCAAGGGTCAGACCGACCATTCGCGTCAATCGACCTTCAACCACCAGACCCCGGTCATCTCCGAGTCGATCCTGATAGCGGCGTAACCGTTCCGCCCAAATCTGATGTCTCTCCGCACCCAGTTGCATAATGACTACTCCTCTTCCATCTGCTCGTCGATGGCACGGGCACCGGCCAACAGTGGCGCAATCAGACTGGCGAGCCTGGATTCCAATGATGCATCGACCTGGGAGGTATCGGTCACCACTTTACAGCCACCCCGATTGATCACCGGATCCTCAATCAGATGCCAACCCACTTCGGAATCACCCAGCGCGTAGACCTCACGTATCAGTTCAGCATCCTCCGGATGCAGCAGCAGTCGTACATTGCGTGAAGAGACCGGTAATACGGAAAGCGCTTCCCTGACCACACCGACAATCAGATTTGGGTCACTTTTGACCTCCCGGCGGACAAGCTGCTTAACAATTGCAATAACCAGCGCCAGCAGCTCTTTCTCAATCTGATTGTCCAGATTTCTCAATGGCCGTTCGAAGGTTTGCAGCAGGCGATCAAATTGAGAGGTATACTGTTTCAGCTCCAGCTGGGCCTGGTTCAGACCCTCTTTATGGCCATACTCAAATCCCTCCTGCTTACCCTTTTCGAAGCCCTCTTCATAGGCCTGGCGCTGTATCGCCTCAAGCTCTTTTGCAGTAGGTGGCGCACTGGGGGGATTGATGGTGCCTCGATTTGTCCGTTTCTTGCCATCTCCCATTTCCGGCGGCAACCACTGCCTGATATCTGCAGTGCCACCGTCACCGGACTTAGACGAACTCATCGCCACCGCCTCCGAGCATGATCTCACCGGCATCCGCCAGGCGGCGTGCTACCTGTAGTATCTCTTTCTGCGAGGCCTCCACATCACTCAACTTGGCAGGAGCGGCTGCTTCCAGGTCATCCTTGAGCATTTCAGCTGCACGTTTCGACATATTCTTGAAGATCTTCTCTTTCAGTGCTTCATCGGCACCACGCAGCGCCAGAAGCAGCTGCTCGGTACTGACTTCACGCAGCAGTGCCTGAATACCCCGGTCATCCACATCGATGAGGTTTTCAAACACAAACATATTATCCTGCAGCTCCTGACCAAGATCCGAATCCACTTCAATGATCTCTTCCATCAGTTTGCTCTCAACCGCGCCATCCAGCATGTTGAGAATTTCGGCTGCAGTTTTGACGCCACCCAGGTTGGATGATTTGACGTTGGAGGCGCCGGAAAACTGCTTTTCAAGGATCTCATCAAGCTCCTGCAAAGCAACCGGTTGAATGCCATCCAGAGTGGCTATGCGCATGATCACATCAGTACGTACGCGATCAGCGAACTGACTGACCACCTGAGCAGCCTGATCCGGCTCCAGAAAAGAGAGTACGATGGCGATGATTTGTGGATGCTCTAGGCGAATCAACTCGGCAATTCCGCGGGGATCCATCCACTTCAGTTGTTCGAGACCTTTACTGTTGCGACCCAGAAGGATGCGGTCGATGACACCGCCGGCCTTATCCTCTCCCAAGGCATTGGTGAGCATGTTGCGAATATATTCATCAGAGCCCAGTCCTAAGGCAGTCTGTTTTTCCAGTGTGGATACAAATTGATGCATCACCGCTTCCATTTGGTCCGTGCTCACCCCTGTCAGAGAGGCCATTGCAAGCCCCACATCCTGAACCTCTTTGGGTCCCATATGACGGAGGATTTCAGCCGCATCTTTCTCACCCAGTGCCAGCAACAGAATTGCAGACCGTTCAAGTCCACTCGTTTTATTGACATCCGAGGCATTACCATCAGATGCCGTCATTGCTTGTTTAGCCGTTTGATTATTTGTTGCCATCTTCAGCAATCCACTTTTTAACTACCTGAGCCACTCGCTTAGGATCGTCTTGAATCATATTACGTGCAGCATCCAGTGTTTTCTCATAACTTCTCGGCCCTGGCAGCTGCAGGGAATCATCATCTTCGGACAGCATACCCATTTCACCACCGCCAGCGCCACCAGGCATCTGCGCCATACCTCCCTCACCTGCAACGGCCCCTGCGGTCGCCATCGATTCACTCATCTGTGTCGTCACCACCTGCTTGGTCAGTCGGGTCATGGTGGGCTTCAGCACACCGAAAACCAACAGCAGGAACAGCAATGCGCCGCCAACCTGACGAATCAGATCCCAAAACCAGCTCTGTTCCCACATCGGCACTTCAGGCAGTGGTTCCATGGGCTGAGGGACATAGAATGCCTCACTGATCACCTGTACTCTGTCACCACGCTGGATCTCGAATCCGACCGCCTCTTTGACCAGGTTGGAAATGCGGGTAATCTCTTCCGCTGTCCGTTCAACCGGCACCGCCACACCATCCTCACCGGCCTGATAACGATCATTCACCACAACAGCAACTGAGAGTTTGCGCAGCCGACTGCTAGGCAAACGGGTGTGGCTGATGGTCTTGTCCAGCTCGAAATTGCGGGTGGCCCGTTTGCTGGTATTGACTGGAGTACCACCGGCTTCACCCTCTCCACCAGCCACCTGAGGCGCATTCGCAGCGGCCGGAGGCTGATTGGTCAGGGCACCTGGAACACCTTGCACATCGCTCAACACAGATTGCTGCTCATTGATCTGCTCTGATCGCAGTGCGTTCACATCCGGATTATAGTATTCCTGGGTCTGTTCAACATAGGTGAAATCCACATCAGCGGTAACTTCTGCTCGCAGATTTTCCCGTCCGACCACAGGCTCAAGGATATCTTCAATCCGCTGCTTGTAGTGGCCTTCAAGCTCGCGAGTGTATTCAAATTGCCGGGAAGTCAGTTGCATTTCACGGCTGTCTTTCTTGGTGCTCAGCAGACGTCCTTTCTGATCGACCACCGTGACATTTGATACATCCAGTTCAGGCACGCTCGAGGCGACCAGATGGGTGATCGCTTCCACATGCCCCTTTTCCAGGCTTCGTCCGGGATAGAGTTTCACCACCACCGAAGCACTTGGGAATTTTCTTTTACGGATAAACACTGACTGTTTCGGTGTTGCCAGATGTACCCGAGCGCTATCCACATTGGCCATGGTCATGATCGAACGGGCCAGTTCCCCTTCGATGGCACGCTGATAACGGGCCGTCTCCACCAGTTTGCTGGTTGAGAATCCGGTATCCTCCTGCATCAGTTCGAAACCGGTCGATCCGGAACGCGGCAAACCCTGGCCGGCAAGTTTCATCCGCGCCTCTTGCAGGCTTGAACTGGGTACCATCACGATGCCGTTGGCCTGATCGATTTCATAATCGATACCGGCCTGCTGCAGAGCCTGTGAGATCTCCATGGCATCCTTGTTGGGAAGGTTACCGAACAGTGGCGCATAGCTCGGCTTCTGGGTCCACAGCACAACGGCTACCCCCAATGCGACACTGGCTGCTATACCCACCATCACGGCGATCTGCCTGACGATGGGGTTATCCTGTATACGTGCCACTTCGACTTCGTTTGCTGCTTGTTCGGGAGTTACAGTTGCCATTTTTCGCCTTCTTATTCAATCAGTTAAATTGGCATGCTCATGACATCTTTATAGGCCTCAACCAGCTTGTTGCGGACCTGCACCATGGCTTCGAAAGAGAGGCTCGATTTTTGTGCCGCGATCATCACCTGAGCCAGATCCATCTCACCTTCGCCGCTCTCAAAGCTGGTGCGAAGTGCACTGGCTTCCTGTTGGATCGAGTTAACCCGGTCGATCGATTGCTTCAGCAGATCGGAAAAATCGGCCCCTGAGCTTTTCGGTGACTCCTGTGCATTGTCAGCAGCTTGAGCAGACATCACCCGCATTTGAGCCAATACTTGATCGATGTTCATGCTGTTGTTCATTCGTAAAGCTCCATTATCTTCATAACTACTTAGGTCTATGCACTATCCGCACCAGTTAGCCCGGTATGGCCACACCCGCATCCCGCATACGGGCAATCTTGTAACGTAATGTCCGTTCACTGATACCGAGACGACTGGCGACATGTTTTCTGCTGGTCCCACCTTCACCCAGGGCATCCAGAATCATCTGCTCCTCCACTGAACGGAGATCGTCAGGAAGTTTTCCGGCATTGCCGGTTTGTCGCTCCATCTCGGGCTTGGTATCAATGGTCGTCGACTCAAAGCAGAGATCATCAACACCGATCTCACCACTGCCGTTGAGAATCAATGCACGCTGCATCAGATTGTCCAGCTCCCGGACATTGCCGGGCCAGGGGTGTGTCATGAGTTGCTGCTCAGCAGTTTCACTGAACTGAGGCAGCTTCTGGCCGGGACGCAGACTCTTCTGCAACAAATGGTTCGCCAATGGCAGGATATCCCGCTGCCGCACACGCAGCGGTGGCAAAGTCAGCGGGAAGACATTGAGTCGATAGTAGAGGTCTTCACGAAATCTACCGGCCGAGACCTCCTCCCGAAGCTTGCGATTGGTGGTCGCCAGAACCCGCACATCCAGTTCAATCATTTTACGACCACCCAGCCTCTCCAGCTCCTTCTCCTGCAGTACCCGTAACAATTTGGCCTGCAGAGCCAGACTCATCTCGGAGATCTCATCCAGCAGCAGGGTACCGCCCTGGGCCTGCTCAAATTTGCCGGCTGTGGCCTGATAGGCACCGGTGAAGGCCCCTTTTTCATAACCGAACAGCACCGCTTCGAGCATGTTTTCAGGAATCGCGGCACAATTGATCGCAATGAAAGGTCCGCTGTTTCGTGGGGAATGCTGATGGATATAACGGGCAAATACTTCCTTACCCGTACCACTCTCGCCATTCAGCAATACCGTAGCCTCGCTTTGCGCCACCCGATGGGCCAATTCAAGTACTTCACGACTACGCACATCTTCAGCAACCGGTCCGGCATCCACCGATTCCACCAGTGGTAGAATATTGCCTGCCACTTTGCTGACCAGGACTTCCGCCTCAAAAGGTTTGACCAGATAGTCGACGGCACCGTCATGCATTGCCATAACCGCTTTTTCAATACTGCCATAGGCGGTCATCAGCAGAACCGGCAGGTCGGGATAGCCTTTTCTGAGCTCTCGCAACAGGGTATGGCCGTCCATGGGTTGCATCTGCACATCACTGACAACCATGCCAACAGGCGCCTGCTTTAACAGCTCAAGGGCCGATCTGCCATCTTCAGCGGTGACCACCGAATAATCGGCCAGTTCTAGGGTATCGCTCAGCGCTTCCCGCAGTGCAGGATCGTCTTCTACTATCAGCACCGTCGTTTGACTCATGACAGGCTCCTTATGTGTGCAACGCCAAGCGTTTGTTTTTCTTTGTCGAATCCCACCGGAGAAAGCTGCTCGATTGCCGGTGAGGCAAGTGGGAAATGGATTTGAAAGAGTGCCCCGCCGAGGCTTGAGTGACTTGCCAGAATCTCACCACCATGGTTAAGCACCAGATTCTGCACCACTGCCAAACCTAAGCCAGTACCGCCACTTCTGGTGGTGAAAAATGGATCAAAAATTCGTGGCAACAGCTCATCGGAAATGCCATTACCGTCATCGGCCAGATGAATCTCTATCTCGTCTTCAACCTGCAGCACGATCTGCACAACCTTCGCTCCTTGCTGAATTGCGTTCTCAAGGAGATTGCTCAACATACCCAGTAAGGCATCTTCCCGCCCCAACATGACCGCCCGTCCCTGACTCTGATCATCGATCACCAATGAGACGCTACTCTGTTGCAGATCATGCTCGACAGTGGAGTAAAAACGCATTAGCAGCTCACTGAGCAGAATGCGCGATTCGCCAGCATCTTCACCCCGGGCAAACATCAGGATGTCGTGAATTTGACGCTCCATATGCTGCAATCGGTCTCTCAACTTTGAGGTAAATTGCTGACGTTTGGCCAGATTCAGATCCTCACTGGCAAGATGGGAAGCATAGAGTAAGGCGCTGCTCAGCGGGGTGCGCATCTGATGGGCCAGTTGAGCAGACATTTCGCCCATCGCGGTCAACCGCTCACGACGGTTGAGTCGTTCCTGCAACTTGCGGGTTTCGGTGACATCAACCAGCACCAGGATATGGCCAGGTGCCTGTTCCAGGCGACTGGATGAAAGCGTTAGCAAATGACCGCTGAGCAGTTTCAGCTCGTTGCCTTTGATCACACCGCCCAATGCTTTCTGACGAACAACCTCAGGCCATGGAGCCATGGCCTCTAGACCGCCCAGCAGACGTTGTGCGGCCGGGTTGAACTCACGAATCCGCTCTTCACCATCGAGTACGATCACCGCCGCTGGCAGGGTCTCCAGCAACCTTTCCAAACGATCGGCCAAACGTTCTTTCTCGGCCAGCTGCACCATCCGCTCGCTACGTGCCGCCGCCAGCTCCTGACTCAGTTCCAGAACCTGGGATTGCAACTGCTGGTAGGAGCCGGTCAACTCTTCGGAGAGTTGATTGAACATAGTGAAGGCCGCCTCAAGGGCGTGTTGTCGATCGGCAAGTGATGGTTTTGGTGACACGTCGATAGCCTCTGTAGTCAGTCTTTATTCATCACTGACTAATGAAGCAAAATGTGTGCCTATACTATTTTTTATTTATTATCAGTAGGTTATAAATTCTAAACTGAAGAGACGTCAAATTCCCGTCGACTCTGTTTGACGCTGAAGGCCATATTTCCGTAACTTCTCCACCAGTGTGGTACGGCGCATATGCAAACGTTTGGCGGCATGGGCTACGATACCGTCCGACTCATCCAGGGCCTGCTGAATGAGACTCTGCTCCAGGGAGTTGAGGTGGGCCTTGAGGTCGATGCCGTCATTCGGCAGTCGTGGCGCATTCTGGGTCGTGCCAGGCTCATCCCCGTCCAGACTGACCTGTGGCAGCTTGGTGGTGTCGATCAATTCAGCCGCCGGTTTAAACTTCTCCGGTAGCTCCCCCATATCCACAACTCCATAGGGATAGAGAATCGCCAACCTTTCGATCAGATTCGCCAGCTCCCTGACATTTCCCGGCCAGCGGTAGTGGCTCAAAGCCGCAATTGCTGCAGGGGTCAGCCTCACGGAACCCCGCTTCTCATTCTCAATCCGGTGGATCAGGTCATTCACCAGCACCGGGATATCTTCAACCCGATCCCTGAGCGGCGGCATCTCAATCGGGAAAACGTTGAGACGATAGAAGAGGTCTTCACGAAAATCACCGTTTTTGATTGCCGATTCGAGGTTACGGTGGGTAGCCGCAATGATCCGCACATTACAGGGGATGGTTTTGTTGCTGCCGACACGCTCAAAGGAACGCTCCTGCAAGACTCTCAGCAGTTTGACCTGCATCGGCATGCTCATGTCACCGATCTCATCGAGGAACAGGGTGCCACCCTCGGCCATCTCAAAACGGCCCTGACGGGCACTGATCGCCCCGGTAAACGCCCCTTTCTCGTGACCAAACAGCTCACTTTCCAGCAGATCACCCGGAATCGCACCACAATTCACCGGCACAAACGGTTTGCCGCGGCGAACCGAGTGAAAATGGAGTTTACGGGCAACCACCTCTTTACCGGTACCCGACTCCCCAAGAATCAGAACGGTTGCCTCGGAATCGGCAACCTGTTCGATCATCTTATTGACCTGGCGCGTCGCACGACTGCTACCGGAGAGACTGCGGAACAGCTCCACAGGTCTTGAACTGCCTGCTTCAGGATTCTTCAGCTCCTGAAATACCTGCGCCTTGTGAGCCAGGGCCATGAGATCGTCATAAAGGGTGGGTAGTTTGAAGCTGCCAATGACATTTTCGAGACCCTCGAATAGCTGAGGTGCGCCCTCTTGCTCATCGTAAATCTGAAACACGGGCAGGTTAGGATAGCTCTCGGCAAGATCCTTGGCCATGGCCAGTTGCTTATCACGCCCCTCTCCGGCGCCGACCATCACGGCCACACAGTTATACCGACTCTGCTCACTGAGTTCGATCTGAGAGGTGTCATCAACCACAACCACATCCCCTTCAACAAAGCTCAGGATGTGTTGTAGATAATTTTGACGCTGATCGTCTTGATCGAAAAGATAAATACAGAGATTAGGAAACACTGAACCGTCTTTGTCAGAACTCTGCCCCATTCATCAGGCCCTAATTGCAGTGAGAATTTTGTAGCAATGGTGCGAAGTTAAGCAGCATTTTTGCAAAATGTCAAAATTACGACGAACCAAGATTTTAATTAAACAAGTTCCATTAACATATTGTTATTAAATAAGGTTAGCAGAAATATAGGCTGATATTGAAATCCCCTCTTCGCAGTAGTTTAATTCCCAGAATGGGAATTAGAAAGTGAGTTTATTAGTGATTTATCAATGAAACTGGATATATACTTACATTTGTACAGGTTGTATCTAAAATAGCTCCATGCCAAAACTAACCCTCTCCTTCAAAGGTCGAGTTATCGACGTTTTTCACCTTGAAACCGATTCGACCAAGATCGGTCGTGATCCGGACTGCGCCATCGCCATCGATAGCCTGGCCATCGCGCCAGTACAAGCCACCATTACCGAATCCGGGGATGTCTATCGCCTGGAAGCTCAGGATGAGGCGTTTCCGGTGCTGGTCAACCATGCAAAGACAGAAGAGATCAATCTCCATCATGGTGATGTCATACAGATCGGCAAGCACACCCTCACCTTTGCTGAAGATGTGATGGAACTGGGTGCGGATCTTACGCTCTCCCCTGCCGCAGCGGACGAGCAACCCCAGGCTGAGACAGAAGATGAAAGTGAGGAGAATGAAGAGGCTTCCTCCAGTGTATTGCAGATTGTCAATGGCGACAATTTCGGCCGCATAATCTCGCTACACCGCCACATGACCCGAATCGGGCATACCGGTGGGGATTGCGCCATGATCGCCCGTCGTGAAGAGGGTTACTACATCTCCTTTCTCGAAGGGATCAATCCACCCACAGTGAACAAACAGCCCCTTGCAGATCAGGGTCAGCTGCTGAATGATGGGGATTTGATCGAAGTGGGCGGCACACAGATGCAGTTTCACGCCTAACCAGAGTCATCTATGAGTGATCACGACAACAAAGAGCGCAGACGCTTTCACCGCATCATTTTCGACGCTCGGGCCACCCTTGAAACCAGCAGTGGCAGCTATGAAACGGAACTGATCGATATCTCCTTGAAAGGCGCCCTGGCTAAGATACCGACAGCCTGGTCACCCGAGGTGGGAGAGAGTGTCACCCTGAAAGTGCTGTTGGACGATGGGGGCACCATTTCGATGCTGGCCTCCTGCGCCCATGTCGAAAAGGATCAGCTCGGCCTGCTCTGTGAAGAGATCGATATGATCAGCATCTCTCTGCTGCGCCGTCTGGTTGAACTGAATCTCGGTGACGACATCATCCTGCACAGAGATTTGGAAGCCCTTGGTTAGTGGGCCACGCGGCAAATAAGATAACGCCCTGCCGCTGATTCAAGTGATCTGCAAAACCTCAGCCAGGGTCTCAACCGGAACCACTTCCAGACCTTCAATCGGCTGTTTCGGGGCGTTGGCTTTAGGCACCACGGCCCGTATGAAACCGTGTTTCGCCGCCTCACGCAACCGTTCCGCTCCGTTCGGGACCGGCCTGATCTCCCCGGTCAATCCCAATTCACCGAATACCACCAACCCCTGATCGAGTGGTCGGTTGCGGAAACTGGAGAGGGCCGCCATCAACACAGCCAGGTCCGATGCGGTCTCCGTGATCCGCACTCCACCGACCACATTGACATAGACATCCTGATCGAACATGCCGATACCACCATGCCGGTGGAGCACCGCCAGCAACATGGAGAGCCGGTTCTGCTCCAGACCCAAGGTGATACGTCGCGGATTGGCCAGGGGACTCTCATCCACCAAGGCTTGAACCTCGACCAACAGCGGGCGGGTTCCCTCACGGGTTACCAGAATCACACTGCCCGGCACCTGCTCCGCCTGGCGCGACAGAAATATGGCGGAGGGATTGCTGACCGCCTTCAAACCCTTGTCGGTCATGGCAAACATGCCCAGCTCATTGACCGCACCGAAACGATTCTTGATGGTACGGATCAGACGAAACTGACTCCCCGCTTCCCCTTCGAAATAGAGCACCGTATCCACCATATGCTCCAGCACCCTGGGTCCGGCCAGGCTGCCCTCCTTCGTCACATGGCCAACCAGAAACAGTGCGGTACCGGTTCGTTTGGCGTAGTGCACCAGTTGCGCCGTTGCCTCCCGCACCTGGGAGACGGAACCCGGTGCAGACTGCAGCAGCTCGGTATACATGGTCTGAATTGAATCCAGCACCATCACCTGCGGCTTCTCCTGCTCGGCGACAGCGATGATCCTCTCAACACAGGTTTCGGGTAACAGCTTCAACTTGTCGACCGCCAGATCGAGTCGCTTGGCGCGTAGCGATATCTGCCGTGGAGACTCTTCGCCCGACACATAGAGAGAGCGCATATTCACGGACAATCTGGCCAGGGTCTGGGTCAGCAGAGTTGACTTGCCGATGCCGGGATCACCGCCAATCAGCACCACCGAACCTTCGACCAACCCCCCACCCAGAACCCGATCGAGTTCCGCACTATCGGTGGTGGTGCGGGCCTCATGCTCTGTCTCTACCTCAGTCAGCGGCATCACCTGCTGACCACCGGTTCCTGCATAACCGGCAAAGCGTCCCTTTGCGGATGTGGCCGGGGCCAGGCTCTCCTCCAGCACATTCCAGGAGTGGCACTCGGAACATTGACCGGACCATTTGGCAAAACTGGCGCCACAGGCACTGCAGGTATATTGGGTTTTCGCCGCTTTTTTACTGCCCTGCGCCATTACCCCTCCAGCTGTTGACGATTGAGATCGTGAAATCGAACCCGTCGCTTGACACCGCAGAGCAGCTCATAGGCGATGGTACCCGCCTGCCGGGCGATCTCCTCCACCGGCAATTCCCCTCCCCACAATACTGCTTCATCGCCAACCTGTATTCCGTTCAGCGCCCTGGCATCGACACACAGCATGTCCATCGAAACCCGTCCTACCAGCGGAAGTCGAACCCCATTGACCAGCACCGGCGTGCCGTTCGGCGCGTGACGGGGATAACCGTCCCCATAGCCAATTGCAACCACGGCCACCGGCATGGCTTCGGGGCAGACATAACTCCCCCCATAGCCGATTGCATCTCCCGCCTGACAGGATTTGACCGCCATCACCCGACTGCTCAGGGTCATCACCGGCTGCAGTCCCAACTGTGCTGCGGTTGTATTGATGAAAGGGGAAGCACCATACAACATGATACCGGGCCGCACCCAGTCAAGATGGGTTGCGGGATTTGCCAACAGCCCGGCTGAGTTTGCCAGTGAGCGTGCCGTATAAGGGGATGGATCGATTTGCATCAGCTGCTCACACTGAGTAGCCGTCATCGGATCGTCAGGATCATCCCCATTGGCCAAATGGCTCAACAGATTGATATCACCAACAACCGGCAGAGTCTTGAGTTGCGCCAGGCTATCGTTGAGCTCAGCCGGAGTAAACCCCAGTCTGTGCATGCCGCTATCGAGCTTTAACCAGACGGATAGCCGCTGGCCTGTCGAGGAGAGGGACTCTAAAACATCCAACTGATCTCGATGATGCACAACCACCTGCAGATCTGCATATATGGCCTGTTCGAAATCAGATCGGCTGATGCAGGCTGAGAGCACCAACAGGGGTTTGACCACACCCTGTTGTCTGAGCGCCATTGCTTCATCAAGCCGCGCAACAGCAAACCCATCTGCCTCATCCAACGCCTCGGCAACCCGGAACAGACCATGGCCATAACCGTCCGCTTTGATGACCGCCCAGGTTTTACTCGTGTCAGCGGCTTGTCGGGCAAGTCTCAGATTGTGCCTCAGGGCAGCATGATCGATTAATGCCTGTGGGGCAAACTCCATCAATACCCCTCGTCGCCGTAGACATCTTCCGTATAGTTTTCAAATTTGGTGTATTTTCCAAGGAAGGTCAGACGTGTGGTTCCAATCGGACCATTACGCTGTTTACCGATGATAATCTCTGCAATGCCTTTATCCGGGCTGTCTTCGTTATAGACTTCATCCCGATAGATGAAGACGATCAGATCCGCATCCTGCTCAATCGCACCGGACTCACGCAGGTCAGACATGATCGGCCGTTTGTTGGTTCTCTGCTCAAGGCTGCGATTGAGCTGAGACAGAGCGATCACCGGCACATCCAACTCCTTTGCCAACGCCTTCAAGGAACGGGAGATGGCGGAGATCTCATTGGTCCGGTTCTCCCCTTCACCAGGTGCCTGCATCAACTGCAGATAGTCGATCACAATCAGTCCGAGATCATCGTGTTCCCGTTTCAGGCGACGGGCTCTGGCACGCACCTCGGTCGGCGACATGGCCGGAGTATCGTCGATATAGAGCTTGGTCTCTGCCAGCATACTCACGGCGGAAGAGAGCCTCGGCCACTCCTCATCCTCCAGTTTACCGGTACGCACCCGCAACTGATCGATACGCCCCAGGGATGACATCATACGCATCGCCAGAGCGTCGCCCGGCATCTCCATACTGTAGACAGCCACCGCTTTGCCCGCCTGAATGGCGACATTCTCGGCAATATTCATGGCAAAGGTGGTCTTACCCATCGAGGGACGGCCGGCAACAATAATCAGGTCCGCATGCTGCAGACCGGAGGTCATCTGATCAAAATCGGAAAACCCGGTACTGATACCGGTGATCGGCTCATCCTGCTGGAACAGGGTTTCAATCCGGTCAACCGCCTTGGTCAGCAGGGATTTGATTGGTGTGAATCCACCCTTACCCTTACTGGTCTGTTCAGCGATCTCAAAAACCTTGCGTTCAGCGACATCAAGCAGCTCTTCAGCCTTACGACCCAGGGGGTGAAAAGCACTATCGGAGATATCGGTACCAACCGAAATCAGCTGGCGCATTACCGAATACTCACGCACGATCCCGGCATAGGATTTTATGTTTGCGGCACTGGGCGTCTCTTCCGCAAGGCGTACCAGATAGGGTAAGCCACCGGCATCCCCAAGCTCCTCTTTACGCTCCAGATGCTCTGCCAGGGTCACCACATCAAAAGGCTGGTTATCCTCAGCCTGTGCGGCGATGGCGCTAAAGATCAAACGATGCTCTTTGCGGTAGAAATCCCCATCGACCACCAGATCCGCCACCTTGTCCCAACTGGCATTATCCAGCAGCAATCCCCCAAGAACCGACTGCTCGGCCTGGCTTGAATGGGGCGGTACCTTGATCGCCCGCTGTTCGACTTCCGGATAGACAGCAAGCTCTTCTGGATAGGCAGATTCAGACATCGGAATACGTTAGTTTTTGGGTTGAACCTAGAATCCGCAGTTGGACAGGGTGAAGTGTGCGCTTGTGGGGGTGCAGGGCAAGGAGTTGCAACGCCGCCATGCGCCGCCACAAGCGTGCAATTCGCCCTGTAGCCTGACCCACCCAGCGAGGGACACCCTCTATCGAAACTTTTTTCATCTCATTCAACAAAATAGCAACAGAATGGAGCGGTCAACTGCGGAATCTAGGTTTATCAAATTGGCCGCAAGGACAGACAAGGATACGGTATTGGAGGAGTCGAGGAAAGAGAACCCGTCCCTTGCTTCGGCTGGAGCACGCATCAAAACGGCCCGATGGGGGAATGAAAAGCCGCGGATCAATCACCGTGCTGAGAGGCGTATTGAAGGTAGTGTGGCAAATGGTTGAAACAACTGCAAAAACTGCCAGCTGCATACCATTGAGCGAAAGCGAAGCTGTCGTGCCGCTGGCTGAAACAGCCGGCATCACATATCCTCAAACGGCGCCTGAAAGGCGCCGTCGAGAACTGTGGCTAGCGGGTAACGATCGACAGCCGAGGCTGGCGATCAAGCCTCTGGAACGATGGTCAGTTTGATGGTGACGTCCACATCCGCATGCAGATGCAGGTCGACTTCATACTCACCGGCAATCCGGAAGGGGCCATTCGGAAGCATGACCTCTTTCTTCTCCACCGACTCGCCAGCAGCGCTTGCCGCCTTGGCGATATCCGAGGTGCCGACCGAACCGAACAGACGTCCTTCATCACCCGCCTTACAGGTGATGGAGAGTTCCATACCGTCCAGCTTGGCTTTGCGGGCCTCGGCAGCCTGCAATTTCTCCTGAGCCTCTTTTTCAAGCTCAGCACGACGCTGCTCGAAAACCTTCAGATTCGCTTCGGTAGCCGGAATGGCTTTACCGCTGGGAATCAGAAAGTTACGGCCGAAACCGCTCTTAACGTTTACCTTTTCACCCAGATCACCCAGGTTATCCACTTTTTGCAATAGAATAATTTCCATTGTAATCACCCTTATTAGGTCAAATCTTTAGTTGCGTCCAAACCACCTTCGGCGGCTTGTCGCGCGACTTCTTACCCGCTGCTTTGCGATTTAAAGCGGGCTCGAAAATCGATCCAAATATCCAGCAGACCAATACTGATCATCACCAGCACCATCTGCGGTAAAAAAACAATCAGCATCAGGTAGGTCACTACCAACCAGAGCTGGGCGGATTTGATCAGTTTCACCAGACCATGAATCACCGCCATGCCCTGCAGAAACAACAACCCCAGAACCACTGCTCCCAAACAACCCAATATGGCCGGATAGCTCTGTTCCGGAAGCAGTCCCAGCAACAGTGCCGCAGCACCTGCAACGCCCACAAACCGGTGCAGTCGCATCTGCTGATACTCTTCGGCAAACCCGCCCGGGTTGTAGAGTATCGACTGCCACCAACGAGCCACATAGAGGCTGAGTAACATCTGCAGCAGAAAACCGACCGAGACCAGCCCACACATCATTCTGGAAAGCTGGTCTAAAACCTCAATGCTTTGAGCCTGATCAAACAGACCAGCCTCAATGAAGCGCTGACTCATGGGCTCCAGATACTCTCGCCAGAAAGTGGCCGGATCCCCCATACTGATGTATTGCACCAGTATCGCCAGTAGGCCGAAAATCAATCCGGCCTGGGTTGTCAAAGCCAAAGAGCGGGTATTGCGAAGCAGCAGTCCGAGCAACACCACTGGCATCCATAACACCAGCAGAAAGCCCAGCGCCGCCAGCGGGTTACCAAAAATCAGTGTCATCAGGACAGCGCAGGCGAATGTTGCAAGGAGTAATACCTTGGCTGTTGCCAGACCACCCAGTCTCAGGGTAACCAGAGCAACACTGGCACTGCTGAACACACCGATAAATGGAATGATGATCGACAGCACGGCCAGTACCGTTGCCACCATGGCTGATCGCGCTGGCCCACGCATCACGAAGGATGCCACTGCTTTCATTCCGCTACCCCGGCAGGTATGAACTCCCCTTAGTGCTGATCAGTGTATGGCAGCAGCGCGATATAGCGAGCGCGCTTGATCGCGCTCGCCAGCTGACGCTGATACTTTGCTTTCGTACCGGTAATACGGCTGGGTACGATCTTGCCACTCTCACTGACATAGGCCTTGAGGAGATTCAGATCTTTGTAATCGATCTCGCTGATGCCTTCCGCTGTGAAGCGGCAATATTTCTTACGTCGAAAAAAACGTGCCATCTATTTGTCCTCTCTCTGTTCCTGCTGCTCAGTCGTCACTTGATTCAGTCGCTTCTTCAACTGAATCTTCGTTTTCGTTCTGTGCATCATCATCATTGCCACGGCTCGCTGGGCGTTCGTCAGCTTCCTGGGATTTGGCCAAGTGAGAGAGCTCGGTAATCGCCTCTTCCCGACGAATCACCATATTGCGAATGACGGCATCGTTGAAACGGAAGGCGCTTTCCAACTCGTCCAGCGCTTCCTGATCGCACTCAATGTTCATCAGAACATAGTGTGCTTTGTGGATCTTGTTGATCGGATAGGCCAGTTGACGGCGTCCCCAATCCTCAAGCCGGTGGATGGAACCACCCTTGGTTTCGATACCCGAGCGGTAACGCTCGATCATAGCGGGTACTTGTTCACTCTGGTCCGGATGAACCAGGAACACAACTTCATAGTGCCTCATTGTATCTCCTTACGGTTTAGGCAGCCTTCTGCATGTGCAGTAAGGCAAGGAGCGATACCCGATCGGCAGTCGATTCACCCCCCGGAGAGGGTTTGCCTTTGGCAATCGGGTATCAGAAAGCGGCGGATTCTACCGTTTTGCCTGGAAAACCGCAAGATTTACCACCGTAATCTTGGACGGGTAAATGGCCACCATGCCGCAAATGAACGCCAATCACCGCAAAATGTCGTGAATAACTACTATTTTGTTGTCAATTTTGGCGTGTATTTGCGGTAAATCTCTTTAGGGCCACCAGGGGGCGGAGGATGAGTCCTTAGAAGTCCACGTCCAATCCCAGGTAGAAGCCGTCGAAATCCCAGTTGGTATAGACCCCATCCAGATCATCCAGCTCGAGTAAAAAGCTCCGGTAACCGCCTTTCAGGCGCAGATCCATCGCCAGATTGTCGATCAGGCTATAGGCCAGGCCGAACTGGTAGTCCTGCAGTTTATGGTCCCCAACACTGAGTATGTTGAGATCACCGTAAACCCACAGCGGTGTTGATGGTATGCCTACCTGTGCGGCGCCATAGAGCATCGGCACGTAACCTTTGAAGCGGTCCTGTGAGGCCTGACTGGTACCGATATCCTCGACCCGGATGTCACCATCCAGATATTTCAGATTCAGTCCGAAATCGAATGACACAAGATCATTGTCGAACAGTTCATAATAGAAGACGAAGTCGGTGCTTTGCATGTCGAACTCGACATCCACCTCACGACCGGCGGAAAATGTCATGCCCGCATAACGAAATGTTTCGCTCAGAACCATATCCCCGTCTGAGCTCAAATCATTGGTTCTGACTTTCAGATTCGGTACCAGTGGTACGGGATGTTCAAAGGCGATCGAAACGACCCCTTTGACCTCGGTTCCCAGGTCGAAAAACTGCAGATCCGATTCAGAGATATCGGAAATGGAACCGGATGAGTCAATATTCCATAGGTCTATGCCTGCGGTAAATCCCAGCAGCGTATCTGCCTGCACCTGAGCGCTCGAGAGAACAGACAGCAAGGCGAGACAGGAAAGTTTTCTCATCACATTAAATCTCCAATTAAACTGAATCATTCCCAAAAATAGATTTCGAAACCAAGCATCTACTGGCGTTGCCTGAGCGCTTCATAGAGTGACACACCGGCCGCCACAGAAACATTGAGGCTTTCCACACTTCCCTGCATTGGCAACTTGACCAACAGATCGCAGTTTTCCCGGGTGAGTCTGCGAAGCCCCTTCTCCTCTCCCCCCATGATCAGGGCGAGCGGTCCGCTCAAGTCAGCCTGATACAAAGTTTGCTGCGCTTCGCCGGCGGTACCGATCAACCATACGCCCTCGGCCTTCAGCCACTTCAGGGTTCGTGCAAGATTGGTCACTTGAATCAACGGCACTGTCTCGGCCGCCCCACTCGCCACTTTTCTCACCGTAGCCGTCAAGCCGACCGAGCGATCCTTTGGTATCACAATGGCATTCACTCCTGCACCATCCGCGGTGCGCATGCAGGCACCCAGATTGTGCGGATCCTTAACCCCATCGAGTATCAACAGCAGCGGTAATCCATCGAGTCGCTTGAGAAGCGCCTTAAGATAGGGCTCATCCTGTACCTGTTGCTGTCGGATGCGAAGCGCTACCCCCTGATGGTGGCTCTCCTCGACCTGCTCATCGAGTTTTCTTCCGGTGATTTTCTGACAGCTGACACCGACAGCCTCAGCCAGAGAGACCACCTCCCGGATTCGGGCATCATGACGAGCGGCATCAACCAGCAGCACTTCAGCCGCCCTGTTCTGTTGCAGGGCGGCTTTTACTGCATGCAGGCCCAATATCCAGGATCGTTGATCAGACATTAATTGGATTTGCTTTTACGGCGCTTCTTTTTGCTGCTTTTTTTCTTACTGCTATCAGACTGTCCAGAGGTGCTGGTGTTGGTGCTGCTTTTGCTTTTCCGTTTCGATCTTCTTCGCTTCGGCTTTGGTTTTGATTCGACTTCGCTCAATGCCGGTTTGGCCGGCACGAAATCGATCTTGCGATCATCCAGGTTGACCTTGGCTACAATGATCGTCAATGGATCTCCCAGGCGTAGCACTTTGCCGGTGCGTTCGCCGGTGAGCCGGTGTCCTACCGGATCATAGTGGTAGTAGTCGTTGTCGAGCGCCGTGATATGGACCAGACCATCGACATAGATCTCCTCAAGCTCAACGAACACACCAAACGAGTTGACACTGGTGATGATGCCGCTGAAGGTCTCACCAACCTTGTCCTGCATGTATTCGCATTTCAGCCAGTCCAGGGCATCGCGGGTCGCCTCATCAGCTCGGCGTTCAGTACTGGAACAGTGCTCTCCAAGACTCTGCAGCTCAGATTTCGGATACTCGAAATCATCGGGCTTGCGTTTGGAGATCGCATGTTTCAGAGCACGGTGAACAATCAGATCAGGATAGCGGCGTATCGGTGATGTGAAGTGGGTGTAGGCCTGATAGGAGAGTCCGAAGTGGCCCACATTGTCCGTGCTGTAGACCGCCTGGGAGAGTGAACGAAGCAGTACGGTCTGGATCAGATGCCGATCGGGTCGCTGCCGAATCTGATCCAACAGGATCGCATAGTCTCCGGCAGTCGGCTTTTTACCACCTGGCAGACTCAGGCCCAGCTCGGCAAGAAACTCCCGCAGATCGGTCAACTTCTCTTCTGCCGGCCCTTCATGAATGCGATAGAGGGCCGGTACTTTGTTGCGCAGGAGAAACCGTGCAGCGGCCACATTTGCCGCCAGCATGCACTCCTCAATGATACGGTGGGCATCATTTCTGACCACAGGAACGATCCGTTCCACCCGTTTGAGATCATTGAACTCAATCCGGGTCTCTGTGGTATCGAAGTCGATGGCGCCCCGTTCGGCACGCTGTGACTGCAACACCTGATAGAGCTGATAGAGATTGTGCAGATGAGGCAACAGCTCAGCGTGTTGTGCCGTCAGCTCCGCATCACCCTCCAGCATTGCCGCCACATCATCATAGATCAGGCGGGCATGGGAACGCATTACCGCGGTGAAAAACCTGGAGCGGGTAATCGTACCCTGTTTGCTGATATAGAGTTCGCAGGTCATGCAGAGTCTGTCTACCTGCGGATTGATGGAGCAGAGACCGTTTGACAGCACCTCCGGCAGCATCGGGATCACCCGGTCTGGAAAATAGACGGAGTTACCCCGGGTTCTTCCTTCCTGATCGAGGGCGCTGGCAGGCTCCACATAGTGGGAGACATCGGCGATACAGATCAGCAACCGCCAACCTTTGGGTTTTGGTTCACAGTAGACCGCATCGTCAAAATCCCTGGCATCCGCACCATCGATGGTGACCAGTGGCAGCTCTCTCAAATCGACCCGACCCTGTTTATCTTTCTCGGCGACTTCGGTGGTCAGGGATTTGATCTGCTGAGTGACCTCATCCGGCCAGTCGACCGGTATGCTATGGGTGCGGATGGCGATATCTGTCTCCATACCCGGACCCATGTGATCCCCCAGCACCTCCTGGATACGACCGATGGGCGGTGTGCGTTTGGTGGGTTGATCCAGAATCTCCGCAACTACCATCTGCCCCTGATCAGCCTGGTTGATCTCACTGGAGGGGATGATGATATCCTTGCTCAGGCGTTTCGAATCGGGTACCACGAAACCGACACCACTCTCCATATAGAGTCTGCCGGCCACTCGGCTGGTATTCCGCTCCAGCACCTCGACCACGGCAGCCTCCAGGCGGTTCCTGCGGTCCAGTCCGGTCACCCGAACCACCGCCCGGTCGTCATGGAATACCGGTCTCATCTCCTTATAGGAGAGATAGAGGTCGTCACCCCCGTCATCCGGACGAAGAAAACCGAAACCATCCGCATGACCGATCACCCGGCCGACGATCAGATCCCGTTTATTGACCAGACAGTAGTTCTCATTGCGGTTGCAGAGTAACTGGCCGTCTCTCTCCATGGCCCGCAAACGGCGTCGCAGTGCCTCTAACTGTTCCTCCGACTCAATCTTCAGTTTATCCGCCAGTGCATGACGATTCATTGGAATCCCCTCTTCCTCCAGGGTTTCCATGATGAACTCCCGACTGGGTATGGGATTCTCGTACTTACGCGATTCGCGATCCCGGTACGGATCCTTATGAGTCGCGCCTTTTTTAGATCTTTTTGCCACGGTATTTCATTCTTTTGCTTTAAATCCGTTGATTTTAACACTTAAGTGTTTATTACCCCATGAATTATTGACCCGGCGGCCAAATAGTTCGCTCACAATGGCCTGTCTTTAATAGAAACAGAATGTTAGGGACATCGAGACAGCCCTCACTCTGGCTTGTGGCACTTGACAGGGGACAACCACTCTCTTCGAACCAGGCCTTGATCGATGACTGACTTGATGCCCCGAGTTCGAACGGCTTGGCCACTCGGCTTGTATTTCCGTACTCATGTTGAATGGATTTCTTCAATCGATTTGCGCAAACTGACACTCCTTAAGAAGCCCCAAAAAAAAACACCGATGAACATCCATACCCTTCAGATCATTCTCCTGCTGCTTGCTGTCTCGGTATTGACGGTTACCCTGTTCCGACGCATGCACCTGCCGCCCATACTCGGCTATCTGATTGTCGGGATCTTGGTCGGCCCCTTCGGCGGCGGCATGATCGCTTCCAACGAAGACACAAGATTTTTGGCTGAATTCGGGGTGGTTTTTCTGCTCTTCACCATCGGTCTTGAATTTTCCCTTCCACAGATGATGGCCATGAAAGGGGCTGTTTTTGGCCTGGGTGGGACCCAGGTTCTGTTAACCGGTATTGTCGCCGCGTTGATTGCCTGGTTGTTGGGACTGGAGACCTCCGCCGCGTTGATCACCGGAGCGGTTCTGGCGCTCTCCTCCACAGCCATTGTCACCAAACAACTCTCTGAACAGGTGGAATTGAATACGGACCATGGACGTTTGGGGATCAGTATCCTGCTGTTCCAGGATCTGGCGGTGATCCCAATGCTGGTAATCATCCCCCTGCTCTCGGCAGGCGGCTCTGACGGCATGCTGATGCCGCTTGTCTGGGCACTGGTCAAGGCGGCGGCGGTGTTCGCGGTCATCATGGCCTTCGGCCACTGGATTCTGCGGCCACTGTTTCACGAGATTGCCCGCGCCCGATCTGCCGAGCTGTTTACCATGACCGTACTACTGGTCTCGCTGGCTGCCGCCTGGCTGACCCATGAAGCGGGACTCTCCCTGGCCCTTGGTGCCTTTCTCGCCGGTATGATGTTGGGCGAAACAGAGTATCGCCACCAGATTGAAGCGGACATCCGACCTTTTCAGGATGTGCTGCTCGGACTCTTTTTCATCACCGTGGGCATGCGGGTGGATCTCAGCTCACTGCTGCCGATACTCCACTGGGTCACCCTCGCAGCCATTGTGCTGATCGTCTTCAAAGCCGGCATCATCTTTCTCATCGGATATCTCAGCAAACGACCGATTGAGGCCAGTTTCCGCTCCGGTCTGCTGCTCGCCCAAGGTGGCGAGTTTGGTTTTGTGTTACTCGATTTGAGCCTCGAATCGTCACTGCTTCCCTCGGAGACGAGTCAGATACTGTTCGCGGCGATCATCATCAGTATGGTGATATCCCCGTTTCTGATCCGTTATAACGGCCGCCTGGCGCAGCTGTTCTGCTCGCTGCGCAGTTCCACTGCAAATCAGAGACCCATCGATGACCTGGTGCATGAGGCAGAACATCTCGAACAGCATGTGATCATCTGCGGCTACGGTCGTATCGGGCAAAACCTGGGGCGGTTGCTGCAAAACGAAGGCTTTCCTTATGTCGCCCTGGACCTGGATCCGACGGTTGTGCAGGAGGCGCATGAAGCGGGTGAACCGGTACACTTCGGTGACGCCAGCCGACAGGAGATCATCCAGGCAGCCGGTATCGTCAGAGCCGCTGTGGTGGTGATCACTTTTGAAGAGCACACCACAGCACTGAAAATCCTCCACCATCTGAAATCCAACTACCCGGAAATCCAGGTGCTGGTGCGCACCCGGGACGACACGCACATGGAAACCCTGGAGCTGGCCGGAGCGACAGAGGTTATGCCGGAAGCGGTGGAAGCGAGTCTGATGATGGGTGGCCAGCTACTGCTGCTGCTCAAGGTCCCCGGCTCCCGAATCCTCAAAATCATGCGAGAGATCCGCGAGAATCACTACAAGTTGCTCAGGGATTTCTATCATGGCCAGGAGGCGATCGATATCGAGCATGATGAGGGATTCCAGGAGCGTCTGCATACGGTAACCCTGCCCAATCGGGCTTTTGCCGTGGGTCACACCATTGAAGACCTGCACCTATGGGACTGGGAGGTAAGTGTTACAGCCGTACGTCGCGGCGGCATCCGGGGTGAAGCACCGGGGCCTGAAACCCGCTTGAAGGAGGGTGATGTACTGGTGCTTGCCGGTACACCACACCACCTGGAGCATGCTGAAGGCTTGCTATTGTATGGTCACTAACCGACCATCAGCATTCGTATAGACAACAACTGAATGATCGATCTGCCGCCCTGCCTGCAGTAGCTGACCCTATTCAGGCCGCATATGGGGGAACAGCAACACATCCCGGATGGAGGGCGAGTCGGTCAACAACATCACCAATCGATCGATGCCGATGCCCTCCCCGGCAGTGGGCGGCATGCCGTGTTCCAAGGCCCGCACATAATCATCGTCATAGTGCATGGCCTCATCATCTCCAGCCTCTTTTTCGGCCACCTGTTTACGAAAACGCTCGGCCTGATCCTCCGCATCGTTCAACTCGGAAAAGCCATTGGCAATTTCACGCCCACCGACAAAAAACTCGAAACGGTCTGTAACGAACGGGTCGTTGTCATTACGCCTTGCCAAAGGTGAAACTTCTGTGGGATAGGCGGTGATGAAGGTTGGATTCATCAGACGATGTTCCACTGTCTTTTCAAAAATCTCGATCTGTACTTTTCCCAACCCATAACTGGACTTGATGGGAATCTGCAGTCTCTCCGCGGTGGCTGTTGCCTGTTCCAGAGAATCGATCTGTTGTTCGGTCATATCGGGATTGAAATGCAGGATCGACTCTTTCACCGTCATGCGCTGGAAGGGTGCGGCGAAATCGTAACTGTCACCCTGGTAGCTGACCTGCTGGGTGCCCAGCACATGCTGGCAGAGATCCCGCAACATGGCTTCAGTCAGATCCATCAGATCATGATAGTCTGCATAGGATTCATAGAACTCCAGCATGGTGAATTCAGGGTTATGCCTGGTGGAGAGCCCTTCATTGCGGAAGTTTCGGTTGATCTCATACACCCGCTCAAAGCCGCCCACAACCAGGCGTTTCAGATAAAGCTCCGGTGCGATACGCAGAAACATATCCATATCCAGCGCATTATGCCGGGTGGCAAAGGGTCGGGCTGTGGCGCCCCCGGGGATCACCTGCATCATCGGCGTCTCAACTTCCATGAACCCCCGCCCATCGAGGTAACTGCGGATGAATTGAACAATCCGGGTGCGTTGACGAAAGGTCTCCCGGGAGGCCTCATTCATGATCAGATCCACATAACGTTGACGATAACGCAGCTCCTGATCAGACAGGCCATGGAATTTTTCAGGCAGTGGACGTAGCGCTTTGGTCAGCAACTTCAAGCTGTCGACCTTTACCGAGAGCTCCCCGGTCTTGGTCTTGAACAGCACACCTTCAGCACCGATGATGTCGCCAATATCCCATTTTTTGAACTGCTGGTTGTAAAAACCCTCCTCCAGGACATCCCGCTGAACAAACAGCTGCATACGACCGGACATATCCTGCAGATGGGCAAAACTGGCTTTTCCCATCACCCGGCGACTCATCATTCGCCCGGCCAGACTGACTCTCAGTGAGAGGGACTCCAGCTCTTCATCGCTTTTAGCATCATATTCTGCATGCAACTCGCCGGCCATGCTGTTGCGCCGGAAGTCATTGGGGAAGGCGTTACCGCCATCACGCAACTGTTGCAGTTTTTCACGACGCTGGGCGATGAGTTTGTTTTCGTCCTGTGTCTGATCATTCATAGTCTTGTCAACTCAGTTAGGTCTAACTTCTTTAATACTTGGCTTACTGGTCTTGGCGAGGTTCTGTCACAAACCGCTTTTCAAGCTTGCTTCGATAAACATATCGAGTCCGCCATCGAGCACCGCTTGGGTATTGCCGGTCTCTACACCGGTTCGCAGATCCTTGATACGGGAAGCATCCAGGACATAACTGCGGATCTGGCTACCCCATCCGATATCGGATTTGGTCTCCTCGAGTTCCTGCTGTGAAGCGCTACGCTTCTGAATCTCGAGCTCGTAGAGTTTGGCTTTCAACTGCTTCATTGCCGTGGCTTTGTTCTTATGCTGTGAACGGTCGTTCTGACACTGCACCACGGTACCGGTAGGATTGTGAGTGATACGTACGGCGGATTCTGTCCGGTTTACATGCTGTCCACCCGCACCACTGGCCCGATAGACATCGATTCTCAGATCGGCAGGATTGATCTCGACTTCGATGGAATCATCAATCTCCGGTGAAACGAATACGGCAGCGAAGGAGGTATGGCGCCGATTGCCGGAATCGAAGGGGGATTTCCTCACCAACCGGTGGACACCGATCTCGGTGCGCAGCCAGCCGAATACATACTCACCTTCAAAACGTACCGTGGCACTTTTGATTCCGGCGACCTCCCCGGCAGAGACCTCGATCAGTTCGGTCTTAAAGCCACGATGCTCTCCCCAGCGCAGATACATGCGCAGCAGCATCTCCGCCCAGTCCTGAGCCTCAGTCCCCCCGGAACCGGCCTGTATATCGAGAAACGCGTTACAAGCATCGGTCTCGCCGGAGAACATGCGTCTGAATTCCAGGCCTGAGACCTGTTTTTCGTAGTCGGAGAGATCGCTCTCTATCGAGGAGACAGCGGTTTCATCACCCTCCTCCACCGCCATTTCCAGCAGTTCCGAGGCATCGCCCAGACCTTGGTCCAGCTCATCCAGGGTTAACACCACGTTTTCAAGGGTCGAGCGTTCACGCCCGAGTGCCTGGGCCCTATCCGGATCATTCCAGATTTCAGGGTTTTCCAGCTCTCTCAGGACTTCTGTCAGGCGCTCCTGTTTGGCTTCGTAGTCAAAGATACCCCCTGAGGGATGCCGCCCGTCTCTTCAGGTCATCGATCAGATGGTTGATGGGATTGATATCTTGCATTGCAACACCGGCCGGGAAAAAGCGGGGATTCTACACTACCTGAGATGTAGCAGAAAGCCTCAACACATTCCAAGCTGCCTAGTGCTGAACGGCAGATCGAGTGTGCAAATTGAGGGGGGCGATATAAAGCAGCCCCATATCGATCAGGGGTCAGCCTGCCCAACTCAGACAATCAGAATAATCGCACTAACTATTATCTTTAATTTCATACAGTTAGCGTCAGAAGCAAGCAATTTTCAATTTTGCGCAAACTGGTTACAGGTTGAAAACGGAGCCAAATGGGAAAACCATGAGTCCGGATATCCGCATTTCAGACAGCCAATTGAGGGTCGTTTCCGAGCAGACGATTCAGTCGGCAGGTTTTATGGTGTCGGATGTATTAAGAGCCACATCCGACACCTCTGGATCAAACTGCCGACTCAGCCGTGGCAGTCAGCCTGTTAGTCATTATTTGTTCCAGCTCCAGTCCATCAGACCGGTAACCAGGAACAGTCCCAATGCACGACCGAAGTCCTGACAAAACTCATAGGGTTTCTCCGCCCCGGGTTTGGTCACATTGAAATCCTCCTGAGTGGCCATTTCCCCGGTCTCCGGATTGATCCAACCCTCACCACAGGCATTTTCACTCACCACGAAGCCATCAGTAACCAGCAGATCCATCAGTTGACCGCCCCTGTCACTCTGGTTGATCTGCATATCCCCAACCTCATTCTGACTCAATCCGGTGACCTGTATCACCTTATCCCCTTTGGTGATGGTCAACTCATTGGCAACGTACATATTCTCATTGCCTTTCCATTTTTCGGTATCAATGGTGATCTTGGTTCCGTCTTCCAATTGGAAGGTGGTCTTACCCCAGAAATCCACATCGGTTTTTCCATCCCCGTTCCAGTCCACATGGGGATCACCCCAGATGTTGGTCTCTTCACCATTCGCTTTGTTGCGAATGATCATTTGTGACTTGTTTTCATTCAGCTCAAGTTCGTATTTATCGCCAAGATCGATGGTCGCCCGACCGTTCTCCTGCTGACAAACCGTCCACTCCTGTTCAACAGGACATTGAGGTTCCTCGGGACAGGCTGGTTCTGATGGGCAGGACGGTTCTGGTGGACACTGGGGTGGACGTCCTGGAATGTTCATCTGTACGTCGGGTCTAAAACAACCACCTGCCATAATGGAGCTCATGGCTTGCCCCTGAGGCTGAAACAGGCAACGGATCTTGAATAGAGAGGGCAGACAGAACTGTTGATTGCCGGCGTTACTCAACAGGGAACAGAGTCCAGCTGCATTCATTGGATTGGTTGGTGAGAAAAACGTCATCGGAACACTCCTTATTTCGGATCAGGTGGCAACTGGTGTTCAATAGATCACTTTCAATGCACACCAACAAGCTGGGAATTACCCTATCAGTGTTAACCCCAGTGATCACCAAATGGAAAAGCCATGACAACTGCGCCCCCTCTGATCTTATTAACCCGGCGACCCGATAATCTTATAAAAAAGTTATAAAAAAGTGACACAGGTTTTTTCAAACTCGACCATCATCCAGGAGGAGAGCGATAAATTGTTTCGATTGACCACATCCAACCAGGTCAATCCACCGTACCCTATACCAGGAGGATAGAATCACTATGATGACGACACTCGCAGAGAGCTGGTTTTTTGGTTTTATTGAAATTCTAACGGTAGTCTTCATTTTCCTGATTGGTATAGCGGTCTTGGCCGTTGCGGTCATCTATGTGATCGATGTGACACAAACCCGTCAGACGATTCGGCGCAACTATCCAGTAATCGGACGATTCCGTTACTTCTTCGAACACCTGGGGGAGTTTTTCCGCCAATATTTTTTCGCTATGGATAGGGAGGAGCTCCCCTTCAACCGGGCAGACCGATCCTGGGTCTACCGGGCGGCCAAGGATGTCAACAACACCATCGGTTTCGGCTCGACGCGGGATCTGCGCCACTCCGGTTCAATCCTGTTTGTAAACTGTCCCTATCCAACCCTTGGCGAGGATGCAGTACCAACCCAAAAGGTCGTCATAGGGCCAAACTGCAACACACCTTATGAAACCAACTCTTTAATCAATATCTCCGGGATGAGTTACGGTGCCCTGTCGATACCTGCGGTCAGATCCCTCTCCATGGGCGCCAAGGCGGCAGGCTGTTGGATGAATACAGGTGAAGGCGGCCTCTCCCCCTACCACCTGGAAGGCGGCGCCGACCTGGTGTTTCAGATCGGTACGGCAAAATTCGGCGTCAGGGATGAGCATGGCGAACTGTCAGATAAGCAGCTTCGGCAGGTCGCAGCCCACCAGGCTGTACGGATGTTTGAAATCAAACTCAGCCAAGGAGCAAAACCGGGTAAGGGAGGTATTCTTCCAGCCGCTAAAGTCACTCCGGAGATCGCTGAAATCCGTGGCATCAAGCCAGGCGCAGACGCGATCAGCCCAAACCGTCATCCGGATATCAACAATCCGGATGATCTATTGGATATGATCCAGCGCATTCGACGCGTTACTGGAAAACCGGTTGGCTTCAAGACGGTGGTTGGCGCCTACGGTTGGCTGGAAACCCTATGTGAGCGAATCATCCAACGGGGTGATGACTGCGCCCCCGACTTCATCACCATTGACGGTGCGGACGGCGGTACAGGCGCTGCACCGATGGCACTGATGGATTACGTGGGATTGACCCTGCACGAAAGTTTGCCGATGGTAGTCGATATGCTCTGTGAATATGGCCTCAGAAGCCGTATCAAAGTGATCTGTTCAGGAAAACTGATCACCCCCGCCGGGGTTGCCTGGGCACTGGCGATCGGCGCTGACTTTGTGGTTTCAGCCCGGGGATTCATGTTTGCTTTAGGTTGTATACAGGCTCTGCAGTGTAATAAAAACACCTGCCCCACCGGCATCACCACCCATAACAAGAAACTGCAACGTGGCCTGGTCTCTACCGAGAAGACAAAGCGGGTTGCCAACTATGTAAAAAACATGAGCTATGAAGTCGGTCTATTGGCCCACTCCTGCGGAGTTAAAGAGCCTCGTGAACTGAAAAGGTTTCATGCCCGAATGGTGGTCGAGAATGGAAAATCCCTGCCATTGAATGAACTCTATCCACCGGTTGAAAAACCAACCGCTGAAGTCTTGTTATCGAAGCATCAGACACCACAATGAGATTGATCGCTCATTCGTGCCTGTTAACACGACTTTAATGCGTCCTGCTGGGGTTGATTGGGTTGATCGACGTTGCTGTCAATGCGTAGAGGATTTATGCATTGATTAACCACGGCACTCAGTTGTGTGAAGATGAGAGCTTTCGATCTCGACTCTGTTTTGCCGATGACTTTCTGTTGATGGATGAAAACTTGCTTTTCAGTTGATCACGAAGTTGATGCCACTTGCCGGCAATGCCGTCACTGATCTGCGGATCTTCCTGTTTGACAGGTCTGCTGACAGGGCCATCCGCCTGCTTGACCCACATATCGAACGAATCGAGTATCTCTTTATCCCAGGAGTGCGGCGGCTTCACCACCCGACTCTCCCGGTAGACCTTTTCCAAAGAGAGTTTTTGTGGCATTCCGGCCTCATGCAGACTGCTCTTCAGCGTCTCCTCAGCCGCAGTGATACAGCTTTCAATCGCCTTTCTTTTAACGCTGAATGTCCTGGCAATCGCCGCTTCACTGATGCCAATTTCGTGTTTGAAAAGGAAGTAGCGTTTCTGATCATCACCCAACTGTTTCATATGCTCGATCAGAGCCAGACTCCAGTTCTCATCCTGTTCGATGTCTTTCGGCAGATAGTTGGTCTGCTCTTGTATACGCTGGGCTGACATCAATGAGCCTACAGATGTACCAAGATATTGAAAGAAAGAGAGTTTTAACTCTTTGGGAGTCTTGCAGCTGACACCGGCTACAACCAAGTGTCGCCAGGTTGAATAGTAGGCTGCTTTGCCATATTCACTGGTGCCGTATTGGCGAACGATAAAGCGATAGACACGCCCCCGATATCGTTCGTAAAAAGAGGAGAATCCCTCTTTATCATGTTTTAGGATCTTTTTTAGTACCGCTTCTGTATCAAATCGTCTCGATTTCACTTTAGCAGAGGCTCCATGTCTACCCACCCTATGTAGGTAGGAGATTATGTTCAGAAAAATCCTTTTCCAAATAAGCACTTAGTAATCCCTCATTAGCACTTACAACGGCAAACACCATTTGTCAGTATAAAGCAATTATTACAGTTTGTCTGGCTTGGGGTATTTAATAAATACTGCTTTTTTTAATACTTGCCTCACAATTTCAATAAACATATTAACAACCGAAAGCTTAAAGGTTAGGCTTTCAGGGATGTCTGTATCGGTTATCATCCCCACTTACAACCGCGCCTCCACCCTCCCCCGGGCGTTGGATTCCGTATTCGCCCAAACCCATCCTCCTCTGGAAGTGATCGTCATTGATGATGGCTCTGAGGATGAGACCAAAACAGTGGTTGAACGGGACTACCCGGATGTGATCTATCTGTCGCAGGCCAATTCAGGCGTAAGCCATGCGCGCAATACCGGTATCCAGCACGCCAAAGGTGAATGGCTGGCGCTGCTCGACTCTGATGATTCATGGCTTCCGGAAAAACTGCAATTGCAGATGGCGAGTTTGAACCGCTCACCTCAACTTCGTATCAGTCACACGGATGAAATCTGGATCAGAAATGGAGTCCGGGTTAATCAAATGAACAAACACGCCAAACAGGGTGGGCACATCTTTAAGCAGTGTCTACCATTATGCGTGATCTCCCCATCCGCTGCACTCATACATCATTCAGTTTTCCAGGAGTACGGCCTCTTCGACACCCATTTACCAGCCTGTGAGGATTATGATCTCTGGCTTCGAATCTGCGCCAAAGAAGCGGTGGATTTCGTAGAAAAACCATTGGTTGTCAAAACTGGTGGACACCAGGATCAGCTTTCACGGAAACACTGGGGAATGGACCGTTTCCGAGTCTACGCTTTGCAGAAGCTGCTCGATAACCACCATTTGAATCATGCTGACCGGTGTGCTGCCATTGAAACACTCTGCAAGAAGTGCTTGATCCTCAGCCAGGGCGCCGAAAAGCGTGGCCATCAGGAGCGCGCTGACCATTTCATGGCGATCCATACCCAATATCAACAGGAGTTGCCAGCTTGCAACACAGGCGACAACTAAATCTGCTCACTGCCCTGCCTGCAGAAGCCAAACCACTGATCAAGTGTTTTGCTTTGCAACGGCATCAGCCGGTTGGCGCCATCCCGCTCTACACGACACAAGGCATCCATCTGGCCATTTCAGGTCCCGGTTTGAAATCGATAAAGCCAGCGATCAGCTATCTGCAAGCGATGACCCCCAAGGGAAGCCAACCGGTCTGGATCAATCTTGGGATTTGTGGTCACGGCTCCCTGGCCACCGGAGAACTGCTGCTTGCCAATCAGGTTACAACGCCAGACGGTTTGCATTGGAAACTACAGAGCCCGGCAGGTTCAATTGCAAATCACGGACAATTGAATTGTGTTGCATCGCCTCAGGCTGTCTACCAACCACAAATGGCCTATGATATGGAGTCTTCAGGATTCCTCGCATCCCTGACGCCAACAACGTCTCTGGATCGTGTGCATATTCTCAAGGTTGTCTCCGACAATCCCGAAAACGGGATTGAAACGATTAACGCCAAACGGGTAAACAGTTTGATAACAGATCAAATTTCCCTGATCAGGGAATTTATCGAAAAGGTCTCTGAAGATGGGTGATCAAGCCAGAAGGAAGTTGCTGATTAGCGGCGCCACCCACGGCATTGGCAAGGCCATCTCCCGATCTCTGCTTGAGCAGGGCAATGAGGTTGTCGGAATTGGACGGGATTTCAGTGCATGGACTGATCCACCAGACCGGCTTCACAAGGTAACATTCGATCTGTCCGATCTAGAGCGTTTACCTGACTGTCTGAATCAGATCATTCGCTCCCACCCGGATCTGGATGGCGTTGTTCTGAATGCTGGCTATGGTCAATTCGGTTCACTTGAGGAGTTCTCATTTCAACAGATCCGCCAGATGATCGATGTCAATCTGACACAGCACATCTATACTGCCAGAGCGATGGTTCCCCAGCTGAAAAAGCTGGGCCGAGGTGACATCATCATCATCGGATCCGAATCAGCCCTGAGTGGTGGCAAGCGAGGCAGCCTCTACAGTGCCTGCAAATTCGCGCTGCGGGGATTTGCCCAGTCCCTGCGGGCTGAATGCAGTACCAGCGGAGCCCGGGTCTGCCTGATCAATCCGGGTATGGTTGCCAGTGATTTCTTCAACGAATTGGATTTCAGGCCGGGTGATGCCCCGGAAAACCACCTGCGGGTTGAGGATATCGCAGAGGCGGTCCATTGGGTACTGAACGCCCATCCAGGCACTGTGTTTGATGAAATCAATCTCAATCCGCTGAAGAAAGTCATCCAGTTCAACCCCTCATGAAATTTGAATTCCAACCCATCGGTATTATCCAATCCTGCTTCAAGGAGAAGTTCGGTATCCCACGTCAGTCGGGGCTGATCCCTGAGGCCGAGGCGATATTGACTATCCTCCCACCCTACAATCGTGCGGAGGCGTTTCGTGATATCGAGGGTTATTCACACTTGTGGCTCAGTTTTGTGTTTCACGCGGCGATCAGGGATCAGTGGAAACCGACTGTACGCCCACCCCGGCTTGGTGGAAACCAGCGTGTCGGGGTGTTTGCCACACGCAGCCCGTTTCGGCCCAATCCCATCGGACTCTCGGTGGTGAAGCTGATCGATCTGGAGTTCTCGGCACAACAGATCAAACTGAAGCTGGGCGGCGTAGACCTGTTGGATGGCACACCTGTGCTGGATATAAAGCCCTATGTACCCTATTCCGACGCCATCCCGGATGCTACAGCCGGTTTTGCACCGACACCACCTGGCAAAGAGATTCAACTCAATTTCAGCCGGCAAGCTGAGTCTGAGTTACAAAAGCACTCTGCTGATCAGATTACCCAACTGAAACGGCTCATTTATCAGATATTGTCCAACAATCCCCGTCCATCCTATCTGGAGCAAGAAAAACGTAACCGATTTGGGATGCGGCTTTATGATTTCAACATCATTTGGGAGGTTGAAGACGACCGATATCTGATCACTGAATTATCCCCGCTCAGCGATCAACCGTTTACTTGAATCAATATGCGGTGAGAGAGATTGCCACTCTGTGTCCACAGAGTTGTTAAAATCTCTAAAAAAGCAACCTATCAATGATATCCCCCCTTTCGGCGAACACCACAAAACGTTATTATTCTCAATTAGAGACAAACAGTTAGACTTAAAATCGAAGGTAGCACTTCGGATAACATAAGTTTCCTGTAAGGATGGACACACCGCCGCTTGCCGGTTTTGCGCCAAAAATTCATTCGTCATCAACCCTGGGCTAAAGACTCGACCCCTATGAGCAGTGATATTTCCAGTAAAACAGCCGCCAGCACAAGCTTGATCGAATCTTTTCTCAATCAGGTACCCGGCAGGATCTCAGCCATCCTGGAAAACTGGCATCAGCTGGTACAAAGCGACTGGAAAGGGAACCTGATCGACACCCTGATCGAACGAATCTCCACCCTTGCCGAATCGGGCACCAAGTTTGGTGTACCGCAAATCACCCAGAGCGGCAACTCACTGATTGGCCATCTGAGCGACTACCATAATACCGGCCTGAAGCCCCAACATGACGACGTGGTGGCCCTGGACGGGCTGATCCATGCGTTTAAAGATGCCTCGATACAAGCCTGTAATCAACAGGCTGAAGCTCTGGCGAGTAAGCAGCAAGAGGCTCCAGCGGAGGATGGCCAGCGACTCAATGGAGAACATAAAGTCTATCTGCTGGGCATAGAAGAATCACTTGCCGCAGGTTTGATGAGAAACTTTCAAGCCAAGAATCTTGAAGCCGTACTGATTGAGACACCTGCCGAGATCATCCGTCACTATGACCTCGACCCCAACGAGGCCGATTTCCTGATCAGCCATGTTGATATGCTTGATGAGCTGTTTCCCGAATCGAAATCAGGTGGATTATGGAACAAGAGTAACGGTCTACCCGGTCTTCCCGTGGCCTTTATCGCCGATTCATCAGACCTGAAGACAAGGCTGGCTGCGATGCGGGTCGATGCCTGCGGTTACTGGTCCAAACCGGTTGATCCCTATCTGGTGGCAAAGCGGATCGAAGAGCTCTCCACCACCGGTAGCCATAAGAATTATCGGATTTTGATCGTTGAAGACGATCCTGCCCAGGCAGATTTTGCCGACGCGATACTCAGCAAAGCCAATTTCGATTGTCATAGCGTTACCGATCCCCTCAAAGTGTTGGACGCACTCAATGAGTTCAAGCCGGACCTGATTCTGATGGATCTCTACATGCCGGGAGCCAGTGGATCAGAACTGACGGCGGTGATCAGGGAACAGAATGAATACGTCGACATACCGATCGTCTTCCTCTCCGGTGAACAGGATCTGGATAAACAGCTGGCGGCATTGAGCTTTGGCGGTGAAGACTTCCTCTCCAAACCGATCGCCCCGAAACATCTGATCAGTACGGTAACCAACAGGATACGGCGCGCCAGTCAGCTCAGTCATCGATTGCCAGGCCACTTCCGCAGTGAAAAAGAGATCGGTCTGCACAGCAGAAACTATCTTTTGGAACGCCTGGATGCGCTACTGCTTTCGGATTCAGCCCTCAACGAGGTGACCGGTGTATTTTTTCTGAAGATCGATAAACCGGAAGACCTGGTTGCCTCGGTCGGCATAGGCGGGCTAGACGTAGTGCTTGCGGAAGTCGCCAAACACCTGAAAAACCAGCTGACATCACAGGATATTCTGACCCGATTTGGTAACAGCAGCCTAAGTCTGCTTGTCATGCGTAGTGATCAGGCGGCGCTAACAGCACTTGGCGAAAATCTATGCAAGCACCTCAGTCAGCAGATCATCGAAGTTGAAAACACCACCCTTGGTGTAACCCTCAGCATCGGCATCTACCCGGTGGAACCGGGAAATCAGGATTCCCGTGCGATCATTGCACATGCACAGATCGCCAGTCGTCAGGCCACTGAAGCGGGTGGTAATCAGGTACAAGTCTTTGTTCCTGAGAAAAAGAGCGAGAGTGAAGAGGACAAAGCCCACGATATGGAGGCATTGATCCTGAAAGCCCTGGATGAGGACTATTTTGAAGTCTTCTTCCAGCCTGTGGTGGCCCTGCAGGGATCCACCCTCGCCCACTACCAAACCCTGCTGAGGCTGCAGGAACCTGACGGGAACCTGCATGCGGCAGCCGATTTCATACCGGCCGCAGAAGAAGCCGGTCTGATCAGTAAGGTAGACCAGTGGACAACCCGGCGTGCCATAGCCGTGATCAATGAACACCGAAAACAGGGTACGCCACTGCATCTGTTCGTCTCTCAATCAGCCGATCTACTGGACAACATGGAGCGACTGACCTGGCTAAAAGACAAGCGGCGCGGCGGGCAATTGGCCCCAAACACGCTGACTTTCGAATTCAATATTCATGAAGTTGCCAAATCAATGAAATCGGCAAAGATCTGTTTCGAAGTGTTGCAAAAAATGGGCATCTCCACCCTTTTAACCCGGGTCTCCATAAACCCGGAAACCGAACGGGTACTGCAACATTTGCCGATCAGTTATATCAAACTGGATAGAAGTCTCCTGCTCGATGCCGGGGATGAGGTGAAACAGCTGGTTGAAATGGTGCATAAACGCAACATCAAAGTCATTGCTCCCCAGGTTGAGGATCCACGCAGTATCGCTCTGTTGTGGAGCAGCGGCGCCGACTATGTACAGGGCAACTTTGTACAGAGACCGGAGAGCAACCTCATCTATGATTTCAATGAGTCAGTACTCTGAGGCTGATCACGCCGTTGACCTGATCCCCACCAGGAGTGAATTGACAGCAAACCGGCGGTCCTGGATCAAGCTCACTCATTTTCGACGACAGACTGGAAACTTGACTTAAATCGCATTCAAAAAGAGAGGATTTCAGCCATTGAATCCGGGGTTTTGGCTCGTAATATGCATGTTTTTTCATGTATTCAGGCCAACTGCTTGACTGATTAATAGGCACCGGAGGTGAATTATCATGCAAACAATCCCACTCAAACTCATGATCTCTACCCTTCTGGTTCTCTTTTCACAGAATCTGATGGCTGAAATCGATAACCACCCCAGCCCGATAGATCCTCTTTTAATCAACTCGACGAGGACAGCCGAACAGCCTGAATCGACCCACCCTGCCGACAGCAGTGAGACCCGATTCTATCCACGCCCGATGGGACCAGCCTTTGAAGCAGGTGATGAGAGGCTGAATTGCCGCCAGTTGGATCAGCAGCTTGCCAGTCTTGAATCCGATACATACAGTGCCAAACCCGGATTCTATGAAGACCCCTATGCCGGAGCTTCGATTTTTGTTGGTGCTGTTTGGGCCCCAGGCGCACTGGCCTATCTGGGCTATTCAGGTGCTGCAGAATACTACGAACAGGATCGGGTCAGTGAAGCAGAGAACCGGATTGAAGCGCTACGACGGATGAAGGCCAGACTTCGCTGTTATGAGTATTGATGCCGATCAGATCGCCTCACCGCCTGCCATAAGGGAGAAGAGTTACCGCTGGAGCGAACTGACCCAGATGGTGTTTCAGCATCGTCGGGAGTTGGTTGCCGCCAACCTGATTGCCATCCTGGGAGCTGTTGCTGCCGTTCCTGTTCCACTGCTGATTCCACTGCTGGTTGACGAAGTTCTGCTCAATCAACCGGGCACAGCGGTGGGCATCATGAACAGTCTGTTTCCGGAACACTGGCATGGCCCGGTGCTCTATATTATGGCGGTCCTGGTTTTAACCCTGATTCTGCGCATTTTTGCCCTGATCTTCGGCGTCTGGCAGACCTGGCAGTTTACCCGGATCGCCAAGGATGTGATTTTCCATATCCGCCGGGATCTGCTGCATCGGCTGGAACGGATCTCCATGTCCTCCTATGAAACCATGGGCAGTGGCACAGTCGCTTCTCACCTGGTCACCGACCTGGAAGCGGTCGACACTTTTGTCAGTGTCACCACCAGTAAATTCCTGGTCGCGGCATTGAGCATCATCGGTACAGCCGTGGTGCTGTTATGGATCAACTGGCCACTGGCCCTGTTCATCCTGTTTCTCAACCCCCTGGTGATCTACTTCACCACAATATTCGGACGCAAAGTCAAACATCTCAAAAAAAGGGAGAACTCTGCCTTTCAGGCTTTTCAGGAATCCCTGGAAGAGACACTGGATGCCATTCAACAGATCAGAGCGAGTAATCGGGAACGGCACTACATACACCGCATTATCGACAAGGCGGATAATATCCGTAAGCATTCAGCCGCATTCACCTGGAAAAGCGATGCGGCAAATCGACTCTCATTCATGATATTCCTGTTCGGCTTCGATATCTTTCGCGGTGTCAGTATGTTCATGGTGCTCTGGTCAGATCTCACCATTGGCGAAATGCTGGGTGTCTACGCTTACCTCTGGTTTATGATGGGGCCGGTTCAGGAGGTCTTGAACATTCAGTATTCCTATAACGGGGCCCAGGCCGCGCTCGGTCGAATCAATGCTCTGATGCAGGTCGACCTGGAGCCCTGCTATCCGCATAAGCAAAATCCGTTCGAAGGAAAGAAAACGGTCAGTCTGCGCCTGCAGGATCTGAAATTCGCCTATGGCGACGGCCCCCCCGTACTCAACGGGGTTGAGCTGAACATCGCCGCCGGAGAAAAAGTAGCCTTTGTCGGTGCCAGTGGTGGCGGCAAGACCACCCTGGTACAGATCATCCTGGGTCTCTACCCGGTGAAGTCCGGTCACGTCTATTTTGATGATGTACCGGTTGAAGAGATCGGCATGGACATCGTGCGCGACCATGTGGCCACCGTCCTGCAACACCCGGCTCTACTGAATGACAGTGTCAGAATCAATCTCACCCTAGGAAAGGATATTGACGAGGAAAAACTCTGGCAGGCTCTGGAGATTGCACAACTGAAAAATACCATCATGGAGATGGAACAGGGGCTGGAAACCCTGATAGGTCGCTTTGGCGTCAGGCTGTCCGGCGGTCAACGGCAACGCCTGGCCATTGCCCGAATGGTCCTGACCGATCCCAGTGTGGTGATACTCGATGAAGCCACATCGGCACTCGACACCACCACAGAAGGCAACCTTCACTCGGCTCTGCAGGTGTTTCTCGACGGGCGTACAACGATTATCATTGCACACCGATTGAGCGCCGTGAAACAGGCGGACCGGGTACTGGTGTTTGAAGATGGCCTGGTGGTCGAAGAGGGACGGCATGATGAGCTGATAGAGAACAATGGCCTCTACAGTACCCTATACGGCCGTCAGGAACAGGGTTCGAACAGTTACTGACCAGACCGGCTTCTGTGTTGTTATCATATGCAGAATCACACCATCGGTTGAGGAGATTTTTGATGTTTACCGGTATTGTTCAGGGCACCGCCGAAATTGTCGCCATTGAACAGAAACATAACTTCCGCACACACCGGGCACGCTTCCCCTCAGAGGCGCTGACTGGATTAACCCCGGGGGCATCCATTGCCCATAACGGATGCTGCCTGACCGTAACCCGGATCGACGGTGAACTGGTCGATTTTGATCTGATGCAGGAGACCCTGAACATTACCAACCTTGGTGAACTCGAGGTAGGTGATGCGGTCAACTTTGAGCGCGCTGCGAAATATGGTGATGAGATAGGTGGACATGCCATGTCGGGGCACATCCTTTGTACCGCCCAGGTGGTTGATGTGAGGACCTCCGAAAACAATCATCAAATCAGATTCTCCCTGCCGCATGCCTGGACAAAATACATCTTCACCAAAGGCTACATAGGCATCGATGGCATCAGCTTGACAATCGGTGATGTGGCGGCCAATGAGTTTGAAGTCAACCTGATCCCGGAAACCCTGCAGCGCACCAACATCGGCAGTCGTCAAATCGGTGACCGGGTGAACATTGAGATTGATCCGCAGACCCAGGCGATCGTCGATACGGTGACCAACCTACTGCCAGAGCTGTATCAGCGGATGACACACAATCAAGCGGATACTTGATACAAAGCTGTCATCAAGTATGTCAATCGAGCTTGAAAAAGGCACCCTGTGGAGGAAGGTCGTCGACACGACTCAACAGGCCATTGACAATAAAAGCCTGCTTACCATCGAGACCCACTCCTACAACATCCGGCAGCAAGGCTTGAATTTTACGGTTCGGGTTGCTGAAAACATCAAGCGCAAGAGAGATCAGAAGAGAGTAGCGCCCGATTTCAATCCGTTTCTACCGCCGGAAGCCGCGTTGACGGTATGTGACATCTCCACATCCCATATCGCCGTACTGAATAAATTCAATGTGGTTGAACATCACCTGCTGATTGTCACACGACAGTTCGAATCACAGCAGAGTCTGCTGACCATGACGGATTTTTCTGCGCTCTGCCACTGCCTGCCGGAGTATCCCAGTCTCGGTTTCTACAATGCCGGGGAAGCTGCCGGCGCCAGCCAGAAACACAAGCATCTGCAAATGGCGCCCTTACCACTCTACGGAGAAACAGAACCCTTCCCATTCTCAGCGGTTTTTGCAAAACAGAGTGAAACCGACACAATCTCACAACTCACCCAACTGCCGTTCAAACACGCCTTTTGCTGCCTGCCGGAGGGCCTGTTCAATAACCCGGAACAGGCGGCAATCCATTGTCACCATCTCTACCACAGGATGCTGGAACGCCTTGAGATCACCAGATTGGCCGGTTCAAAGGAGCAACACCACTCAACCCCTTACAATCTACTGGTGACGAAACAATGGATGCTGCTGGTACCACGCACGACAGAGTGCTGGCAGAAGATATCTGTCAATGCGATGGCTTACGTCGGCTCACTGTTTGTGATAAATCAGGAGGGATTGAAGCGGCTGGAAGAGTTCGGGCCTGTTAACCTGCTTCGGGCGGTCTCTCAATGAACATCCATAACCTTGCAGTAAAATCAAACAGACAAGCTTAAAATAACCTGACACTTGATAAGTTATCACAATGAGAGTGGCTGAAGTGTAATCGCCCTTCCCTGTTGTTCACGTTCACTTTCCGGCAAAACATCCATGCTTGGCCACAATCCACTCTCTAATGCCTGACAATAACCATTATCCAGACCAGCCCGCTTCATCACCTGCCGGGTCTGTCGGTAATCAGTTTTCAATCGATGCCATTGACACTTAACAGAGTCCTCATTGGGTATGAGCAGTAGATACCAACCATCCCGGGTTCCATCATTGGCTGGCATACCGATCACACCACTATTCAGCCAATATCTGTTTTCCAGTTTTTCAGCAAACGGGATTCCAGCATGGCCACCAATCAATACATCGGTGCCGGCCAAGGATAACTCATGCCGCTTTATATCCGCCGGAGATGAAGCAAAAACAAATCGGTTGATAGCGCTGACTGCACCATGCACGAGATGAAAGCTGTGGCCATTCATTGTGAACTGGATTGCCTTAGGCAGTGTCCCCATCCATGTTTTATCCGCTTCGTTCAATTGTTCACTGCAGTAGGGATACCAGGACTCTGCCAGCACTGAACAGCGACTGCCGGATTCAAAACCGCAGCCACAATCCTCACGCCCTGTTGCGAGAGACTCCTCACAATTCCCCATAACGACAGGAATCCCCCACTCTCTGATCAACTTTACGGTCTCTGCCGGTTGGCCACAGTAGGCAACACAATCGCCATTACAAATCACCTGTGTTGGCGGTAGCTTCAGCTCAGTGGCAACCTGTAATAGAGCCTGTGTCGCCTGCAGGTTTCCATAGGGACCGCCAAAGATCATTACAGCCTGCTCAAAACAACCCAGATTGAGTACGGCGCTATCAGTCACTCTTATAACTCCCTCGTCAACCTGAAGTTGCCAGCCGCTCAGTAATCACTGGCATTTGCAGGGATGGTCTTATAGGTATCACTCTGCCGGCGCCCAAGCCAAAACATCAAACACCCCAGAATTAACACACTCAAGGATATCGTGAGCAGTTTGGTGTATTTATGACTCTCTCCCAGCCACATGGTGTAGCCGGTGGACTCCATGAAATAGAGCACAGCTCCAGTGATTGAGAGTGTAAAACTTGCCAAATAACTCCAAACGGGGATTCGCTCCCAATTCCGCCACAGAGAGAAGAAGATCACCGGTGCCAGATAGAGGGAGGCTGTACCGCTAACCGCTACAGCACTGAACAGATCCTTGTTACCGACGAAGACCATCAACAGACCCAGCAACATAAACAGCGCCATCACCATACGCCCATTTCTCATCGTGGGTGAAAGGAATTTCATATCCACAACCACCAGTTTTGCTGAGCTTGAAAGCGTACTGTCCAGTGTCGACATAGCGGAAATCACCAACGCAGCATTGAACAGCAACATCGGCACATCACCCAGCAGGCGCATCAGAACATCATTCATGGCCTCACCTGTTGCCGCCTGCGATCCGGCTAATATTCCCAAGCCACCAAATAAGAGTATGCAGCTCATACTGATCCAGGCGGCATGATAAAAACTACGGCGCGTCGTCTGTCGATCGGCGAGAAAGCCCCGATCCATCATCACCGGATCATGCATTGGATAGCTCCAGATCTGCAGCAGTGCCACCAGCATCAGGATCGGCCCAGGTTGATCGATCTCGAAAGGTTTGAACAGTAGATTATCGAGGCTCACATGCCCGCCGCTGAAGGCCAGTACCAACAACATAACCAAGACAACCAGGAAGATAACCATTTGGAACAGATCGGTTCTCAATGACGCATGCAGCCCCCCCAGCATGGAGTAGGTCAGGGTCACCAGAGCCAGACCCACCACCGCCAAGGCATAAGAGCCACTGCCGGCCGCGCCAAACAGAATGCCGATTACCAGTAAATTGGCAAATACCTCACTGGTCAATCTCACCCCGATTACCAGGTTGTAGCAACCCGTACCCCATTCGCCAAATCGATCAAACAAGAAGGCCTGAATGCTGTCGTAACCTTTGCGAAAACGCAGATCATCGATAATCATGCCACCGGTTATAAATGAGAGATAGTAGAGCCCGTAGGCAAGCGTACCCCACAAACCGTAGTAGAAACCGAGGATCGCTGCATTCATCAGTGAGCGGGCAAAAATCCAGGTCGTAACCTGGGAAAAGATCAACATGACCAAACCAGGTGTCTCTCCCGCAGGTGATAGTCCTTTGTAGAAAGCTCCCTCCCCATTCGCCTTGGGCGCCAACAGTATCGATACCAATGCAATTGAAACGGCCAGGAGAGGCAAAACCAAATCCATTCCAAAACCTCATTGTTGTTTAAAATCAAGTACAGAGGATAAACAGTGTGCAACGAACGCACTCTATTTATTACGATGGTCGTTGCAGATTGGATTCACCGTGTGGCTATGCAGAATAGTAGTTATCCATTCACCCGGCAAGCCACTTGGCAGTGTCTCCCGGTAGAAAACCTCTAAGAAAATCCACTCAATTTTTCATGGAAATAGAGCGGGATTGTGATCCAATAACCGGCAAACTGGAGTTTGAATTGATGACATGAAAATTACTTGTCCGGATTTTGCAATAATAAACCAGGGTCGATCTCTGTAGTTTGACCTTCAAGCGTATCAGGCATCACACCCATCGGACCCACAATCCTTGCCGACAAGTTAGGAAAGGCACTGATCATGGAAACAATGATTGCCGCACCATAGGGTATGGCCTGCAGCAACAACACGATGGACCAAATCTGCGCGTCCGGGGAATCAGCACCATACTGCCAATTGATCACCGTCGCGGCCAACAGCAAGGCGAGAAAGAACAGCGCCTCTTCACGGGCATCCTGCAATGCCTTTAATAGCCCCGAGTTATTGGCTTGTTTGGGCGTTCTGAAGAAGGGTAAACCGCTGGTCCAGATACCCTGCACGATTGCTAGAGCAATCGTGTGGGAGAGTGCCAGACCTGCCAGTGCTGCCGCGATACTCTGGCGTACCGTTGCCTCAACGCGACGTCGATAGAGAAAAAACATCTTCAAGATCTTAAACACGAACAGACTCATCGGCAGTACAGCAAACAACGGCAATGGTGCGGTAAAATCCACCGGCCAGATCAGCATGCAGGCGGACCAGGTGATCGCGGCGATATTGAAAAACAGATTGAAGCCGTCTGCGAACCAGGGCAGCCATCCGGCTATGAAGTGGTAGCGTTGACCCGGGGTCAACTGGCTGGTTCTGGTTGCAAACAGCATCCCCAGGTGGTGCTTGAGGATTTGAACCGCACCATAGGCCCAACGGAAACGCTGTTTCTTGAAATCGAGAAAGGTGTCCGGCATCAAGCCTCGGCCATAACTCTTAGGGATATAGACCGCCTCATGTCCCTGCTCAAATACCCGTAATCCAAGATCGGCATCCTCTGTAATGCACCACTCTCCCCAACCGCCAATCTCATCCAGCACGCTACGTCTGACCATGGTCATGGTGCCATGCTGTATGATCGCGTTTCGCTCATTGCGGGTAACCATGCCGATGTGAAAAAAACCGCGGTACTCAGCCAGGCACATCGCCTTGAAACAGCTTTCACTGCCATCCCGATAGTCTTGCGGCGACTGGACTATGGCCGTCTCACGGCGCTGAAACAGCGGCACAAGATCACGCAACCAACTCGCCTCAACCTGATAATCACTGTCGATCACGGCAATCACCTGGGCATCGGGATGGCTCTCCTGCAAGGTAAAATTCAATGCCCCGGCCTTGAATCCGGCCAATGGTGATCGATGAAAAAAACGAAACCGCTGGCCCAGTTTTTCACAGTGTGCTTCAACCGGTTTCCATACCAGTGGATCTTTGGTGTTGTTATCGATAACCAGAACTTCATAGTTGGGGTAATCCAACTTGGCCAGAGCATTCAGGGTTTCGATCATCATATCCGGTGGTTCGTTGTAGGCCGGCACATGTATTGAAACCATTGGCAGATCATCATCATTCACCTGCTTACGCTTCGGCTGCCGGCGCCACTGTCGCAACCACAAAGACTCTGCCCATTCATGGGCTTCGGCAAACAGCACCACCAGAACACCCAGCATGCCGATAAATAGCACAATACCTACCAGTACGGTATTCAGCGTCATATATTGCCGGGTATAGTCGTAGAACATCCATACCGCACCAGTCGCTGCCGCATAGGCAACCAGTGCCAGAAAACCCCGGCCACTGGAGCGTAAACCCTCGCTGTCGCGAAACAGGAACAGCAGAGCAATAACACCGAAGAGAATCGAAATAGCCGCCAACTCACGCCAATGAGGTACATCGACAACCGGTTCGGAAAAGGTAAATTTGGCATTCCTGTCGATGTCGTAGACACCCCAGTAGGTACCAACCCCACTCTCCTGCCGCTCTTTCCAGGGTTGATCAAACGCCTCCATCACGTAGTAGATATAGCCTCGCTCTTCCGCTACCTGCAAAAACCGCCTTAGAAAGCTGGCCTGGTTCGCTTGCGATGGTGTAGCCTCGCGCCTTGGCCTGCCGTTGCTGGGCCAACCTACTTCGGCGATCACGATCGGCTTGTTCGGGAAGGTCTGTTGCAGCTTTTCAAACGTGCGAACAGTGAAATCGACGGCAGCATCCACAGACTGCCCCTCCCAGTAAGGCAGGATATGGGCTGCAATATAGTCCACATGTTCAGCCAGCTGCGGATACTCCAACCAGATATGCCAGGGCTCAGCAACACTGACCGGCGCCCAGACCCGCTGCTTTACCAGGGTAAGGTAGTCGATCGCCTGTTGCAGTGTGATATCACCACGATAGAGGGCTTCGTTACCGACCATCACGCGGACAACATTTCTATGGTGTTGTCTGCTGAGTGAGATCAGGTTTTCGATCTCCTCTGAATTTGTTGCCTGATCACCATCGATCCAGGCGCCGAGCGCCACATTCAGACCCTGTTCTTCAGCCAGTCTGGGTATTTCCCGATAACTGCCGCTGACCGAGTAGCTACGTACCGCATAAGTCTTATCCGACAGCAGCAACAGATCCGCTTCAATCTCCGCTTCACTCGGGTAGTGGCCAAGACTCGGATCGTGCCAGGCTCTGACCGGAGAGAATGAAAAACCCTGGATGCGTTTTGGCCAGGGCGGCTCGCTGGAACTTCCGCTGAGCAGATTCCAGATCATCAGCGTCAACAGAGCTATGGCCAGCGTAATAACCAGATTGGGTCGTAACATATGGGACTACTGCTTGAAAAAATCAGCGTATAGTAATTCCTTTAGCGGATAGGGATTGTGATCTGTAGCGTCTTTTTATGACGCATTTGTTAAAAACAGTCAGACTTGGGTAGTTTTAGATAACTGATTGATATTCTGTGTTAAGCCAAAGTCGAAAGGACCCATCCATGGCTATGGAATGAAGATTGATACCCGCTTGAGTGATAATCAGCGTATCTCTTCGAGACTTCTTCTGCGGATATGCACCTGAGGAATGATCAGTGCATAGCCATGCTGCTGCCAATGCACCAATTCAGTAAAGGCCGAAGGCACCAACTCGACGAACTCATGAAAATCACCCAATTTATAGTCGTAGTCATTGGCTGCCAGATTACAGACCTTGAACTCAACGCCAAGGGCGGCGTAATAGCGCATGCGTTCAACCACATCTTTGTACTTGGCATAGTTCTTCTTTACCAGTGTCACGATCTCTGTGCCGTGTATCACGACCTTGATGTCCATCATCTCCGGCGCCAGGTCATAGGGGGATTCAGTCAGGGGATTCATCAGTGAACGTATCCAGAACAGGGCCGCAGACATTTTCTCCGGCTCATCCAGAAAAAAATCGTAAACCACTTTGGGCGAGTCGTAGTTAGGTTGAGTGATTATCGGTTCATCATCTGCGCTTAGCACGAGTGGATGCAACACCATTATTATTAAAAATAGGATTCTTTTCACCGCACCCTCCCCAGGTTGTACGAAAACAGAGAAATCCCTGATTTAGACAGCGGATAATGCCATTACTCTCAACTTGAATGAGCGATTTTTCAGACTATATTATCCAATACGACTACTTATTGGCGCATTAGTTTTTCTTATCCAATAGGACATCACTGATTAAACGACTAAAGGAGCTGGTAATGGCACAGATTTCCACACAAGCGCCTCTGAAAGGTAAAGGCAACATACCTTTGGAGTTCGATGAGGACGGCTTCCTGATCAACACAGAGGCATGGACACGGGAAACCGGAAGGTTGATTGCCCAAATGGATGGCATCAGAGAGTTAACCCCCGATCACTGGTCTGTGATTCTCTATCTTCGTGAGCAACACCTTGAATCCGGTGGACTCCCGGTTATGTCTCATATCTGCCGAATCATGCACCTAGGTAAGCATGGTGTGACCCGTCTGTTTGGCGGTTGCCGGGAAGCCTGGCGTATCTCAGGACTCCCCAATCCAGGAGAGGAGGCCAAAAACTATATGTAGTTCCTCCTGCCCCTGATATCAGGGGCTTTTTTTAACTCCGAATGAGTCATCGCTGGCTGTTTTTTGAACCACCTATTTGGGCCTGTTAACACTCAGTAATTGATCACCCTATCTGGGACACTGCAATTGCGAACGCAGCAGATTTATCAGCCTACCGGACCGACCACATCTGGTGATATATTGAATCTTTGATTTGTCGATACCGGGTTACATAGGGTCAGATGACTGAACAACAAGCGCAAACAGCAGCAAGGGAAAGAACGCGCCAATTACTGGCTTCAGCTGAGCAAAGCTTCAAGTTATCCCCCTGCCATCCGGAGATCCTGTTTGATCTGAAGGGTAAATCGGCCGGGCTGTTGGTGATCCACCCCAGCGGCCATATGAAAATCCGCTACAACTCAACGCTGCTGGCACAGTATGGTGAAAAGTTTCTTGAGCAGACCGTACCCCATGAAGTGGCACACCTGCTAGCACGCAGACTCTACGGTCAGTCGATCAAACCCCATGGCAGCGAGTGGCGGTCGATCATGTCTTACTTCAATGTACCGGCAAACCGTTGCCACAGTTTTGACACCTCGCAAAGTGCAGCCCGCAGCATGCGTTATTTCGATTACCACTGTCTTTGCCGACAACATAAACTCAGTGCAATCCGGCACAACAGAATCATCTCCGGCGTCACTTATCTCTGCCAAACCTGCGGTAGCAGTCTGATCCTGAGTGAATCCTCATGACGATACGGTCTGATTGATCATCAGCTGCTTTTCTGCGGTTTTCATCCGTTTGATTGCCAGCTCACGACGTAACGCAGCACTTCGATCTGGCAGGGTTTCTGTAAAGACCAGTTCGACGGGGGTTCTTCCCCGGGTGTATTTGGCGCCTATCCCACGATTGTGTTCAGCAACCCGCCGATTGATGTCATTTGTTATGCCGGTGTAGAGCGTGTTATCAGTACATCTCAATATATAAACATACCAATCTGATTTATCTGCTGTTGTCATCGATCTACCAAGGCTTGACGATCAAAGTCACTCGTGGGCCACTAGGGCCTGTTTAAGCCGCTGTGAAGCTGTCTGCTGAATGGTGTTTTTTTCATTAATATTAACCAGATACTCATGCCAAATCAGATTTCCATAGTCGATACCATGGTTTACCACTATAATTTTTGCTACTTTCAGGACTTTACAGAGTCTACTACAAAGTATCACAATGCAATCAGCCAAAAATTCGTCCTGAGAGACAATGGCAAGCAAACGACTTGTTGTAATCCAGTTAGCTTAAAATAAACTCAATAAAGCTTATTAAACAACAGGTTACAACCACATTAACCCCCATCCTGGAGGACACGATGATTGGTAATACCAAAAAGTGGATTGGAAAAGTCGGTATGATTGGTGTCATAGCCGGCCAAGTTCTGGTCTCCCCCACTCTCCTAGCCGGCGATGCAGATGTCGCAGAAGGCAAAAAAATCGCATTCGACAGGAAAAAAGGCAACTGCCTGGCCTGTCACAACATCAGCGGCGCGCCCTCACCGGGTAATATCGCACCGGCATTGATTGCCATGAAATCCCGCTATCCGACAAAGGAAGCACTCACTGAGCAGATCTGGGATGCCACCATTAAAAACCCGGAATCTTCAATGCCACCTTTTGGCAAGCACGGCATTCTTTCCGAGTCTGATTTCAAAAAAGTGGTTGAGTACGTCTGGACCCTTTAAGCCATACAACTCCTAAAGATCAAGACTGCACTCCTTTGAGGTTGAAATAACATGAAACAACTATTTCGTAAGTTGACCTTGCTGGTCATGACCTGTGGCTTTATTGCTTCTGCACAGGCAACAACCCCTGAAGAAGACCTGGCGGCGTTCCAGAACTTCTTCAAAAAGCGCTTTCCCAATGTAGAGACCCAAGACTATATCAATGGCGCCTACTCCATCGACCCGGTCGGGCGTGAAAACTGGGAAGCCATCGAAGAGTTCCCCCCCTATGAACCTTTCATTGATGAAGGGCAAGCCATGTGGGAGACCCCCTTTGCGAATGGCAAAACCTATAAAGACTGTTTTCCAGACGGTCCTGCCCTGGCCGGTAAATATCCGCACTGGGACAAGGATAAAGGCATGGTCATGACCCTGCCTCTGGCACTCAACAACTGCCGCAAAGCTAATGGCGAAAAGCCGATGAAGTATAAGAAAGGCCCAATCAACAGCATCCTCTCTTATCTCTCATATGAGTCCCGCGGTCAGGTTACTAATGTGGTCGTACCCAGTGATGATCCAAAAGCCCTGCAGGCCTATGAGGATGGTAAGAAGTTCTACTATACCCGCCGTGGACAGCTGAACTTCTCCTGTGCCCATTGTCATTTGCAGAATGCGGGTATGATTCTACGTACCGAGATTCTCAGTCCGGCTCTCGGACATACCACTCACTTTCCTGTCTATCGCTCGAAGTGGGGTACGGTAGGCACACTGCATCGCCGTTTCACCGGCTGTAACAAACAGGTCCGTGCCAAACCTTTCAAGGCGCATGGTGAGGAGTACCGTAATCTGGAGTACTTCCTGACCTACATGAGCAATGGCCTGCCACTCAACGGCCCCGGCGCCAGAAAGTAACCCCTATCAGGACAAGATTACGTGATCGGAGTAAAAGCGATGCACAAAAGAAAAGTTCTCAAATTCAGCCTGCTGGCTGGCATTTTATGCAGCAGCATGACAACCTTAGCCCTGGCTGACGAAGTATCTACCGCCAAGGTGCAAAAACTGATTGACGCAGCGGATGCTGCCAGAAAACAGGCCGCCGAAGTGGGCGGCGAATGGCGTGATACCGGTAAAATGATCAAGAAGGCAAAAGGGCTTCTTAAAAAAGGTGATTTTGTGGCAGCGGCGAAGCTTGCCAACAAAGCAGCCAAGCAGGGGCACCTGGGTTATGAACAGGCGATGTCACAGAAAGAGCTTAAACTGCCCTCTTACCTACACTACGAATAACGGCTAACGCCACGGGAGGAAGACATAATGAAGTTTGTCAAAGTACTCATGCTGACCACACTTGTTGGTGGCGTAGCACTTACTACACAATTGCGTGCGGAAGAAGGTAATCAGATTTCACCAGGACTGCAGTCAGTGGAAGTGATGCATGGCGGTGAAAAGGTCATGATCACCCGCTCTGCCGATAAGAATGCGGTGGTACCGAAATCCTTTTCCAAAACATCTCGTCACTGCCCACCCTTCTGCATTCAACCTGCGACCATCTCAGCCGGGGTGGATACTGTGGGTGAATTGGAAGTCCTGGGTTACCTGAAACGTGTCAGTGATGGTGATCGTAAAGTGATGGTGGTGGATTCACGCACCCCTGAATGGATCATTCGCGGCACCATTCCCGGTTCCGTTAACATTCCCTGGAACAGGATCAATGTGGATGTTCAGGGTGCCTTTGACGTGTCTGCAGAAGCTGACACACTGCATGACATTCTGATCAATCAGCTTGGTGTACAGGATATCAAAGGCAACCTTGACTTCCGTAATGCCAAGACCCTGGTGATGTTCTGTAACGGCAGCTGGTGTCCTCAGTCTTCGAGCAACATCAAAACCCTGCTCAACCTGGGATATCCCGCTTATAAACTGAAATGGTATCGCGGTGGCATGCAGGACTGGGTAAGCCTGGGCCTGACCACAGTCAACAAGTAAGACTGAAATCACGGCAAAAAAAAGGGGTTACCCATGGGTAACCCCTTTTTTATTTGGTCCGGGCGGGGTGATTCGAACACCCGACCCCTACAACCCCATTGTAGTGCGCTACCAGACTGCGCTACGCCCGGAAAGAGCGGCAATACTAGGCAGTTACACGGCCTATGTCAATGCCAGGAAAGGTTTATCGTTTGAGGATATGCAGAAGCTCTTCCAACTCACCGCGTAGTTGCTTGATGATCTGCTGGCTCTGCTGCAGATCCTCTTTTGCGGTATCCCCGGAAAGCTGCTGACGTGCCCCACCGATGGTGAATCCCTGCTCATAGAGCAAGCTGCGTATCTGCCTGATCATCAGCACATCGTGCCGTTGATAGTAGCGTCGATTACCCCGCCGTTTGACCGGTTTGAGCTGCGGGAACTCCTGCTCCCAATAACGCAGAACATGGGGCTTAACCTGGCAAAGGTCACTCACTTCGCCAATCGTAAAATAGCGTTTGCCCGGTATTGCGGGCAGATCGGTATTACTGCTGCTCGGATCCAGCATAGGCTTCTACTCGTGCCTTAAGTTTCTGTCCTGGTCTGAATGTCACCACCCGACGCGCCGAGATCGGGATCTCTTTGCCGGTTTTCGGATTTCGTCCAGGCCTCTGTTTCTTTTCACGCAAATCGAAATTTCCGAATCCGGAAAGCTTTACCTGCGCCCCTCGTTCCAAAGACATGCGGATCTCTTCAAAGAACATCTCCACCATCTCCTTGGCTTCACGTTTGTTCAGTCCAAGCTCATCAAAAAGCCTGGCTGCCATATCTGCTTTTGTCAGTGCCATTTGTTGTCCTAATCTCTCAGTTTCGCGCCTGTATCCTTAGCCAACCGTTGTAACACCGCGTCGACCACCTCATCCACTTCCTTATCAGTAAGAGTGTGTGATTTTTCCTGTAAAATCAATCCCAATGCGAGACTTTTTCGACCCGAATCTATGTTTTCTCCAGTATAGACATCAAAAAGCAGGATGTCTTTAATAATTTTGCCGGATTCATCACGAATAAGATTCCTGATCGACTCAAAACTGACATTTTCGTCCACCACCAGAGCGATATCTCGACGGATGGATGGGTATTTGGAGAGCGCCTGAAATCCGGGCAGCACACCCTCGGCCAGGTTTTCCAAGGCCAATTCGAACACAAACGTCGCCCCATTCAGGCCCATTTTCTGCTCCAGTTCCGGATGCAGCATACCCAGCATACCCACCACCTTGTCGTGGATGCGCACCTCGGCAGATTGACCTGGATGCAGTGCAGGATGTTTAACGGCCGCAAAACCGATACCTTGATGGCGCCCTGTCAGACTCAACAGTGCTTCCAGATCCGCCTTGATATCGTAAAAATCGACCGCACGGCCGGCTTCACCCCACTGCTCGGCTTGAGCGTTACCCGCGATCAAGCCTGCGATCATCGGCTCCTGTTCAATGCCGTCTCCCTGGCGAAAGCAGAGACCGGACTCGAAAATCCGCACCCGCTGCTGCTGCCTCGACTGGTTGTAGACGGCTGTCTGGATCAATCCCGGCCACAGAGAGGTGCGCATTACCGACATATCGGCAGAGATTGGATTGGCGAGGCGAATGCCTTTCGCCTCCGGATCGACCTGTGCCTCAATCTCAGGACTGATGAAACTGTAGGTGATCACTTCCTGGTAATCTCGTCCCACCAACAGGTTTTTTGCGCTCGACAGACTGAACTCAGCCTCCCGACGATCGGCCATGACCATCGCGGACTTGCCTCTGTGAGGCGGAATTTTTGCGTAACCGTAGATACGCCCAACCTCTTCAATCAGGTCCTCTTCGATCGCAATATCAAATCGGCAGCTTGGTGCGGTTACCCGCCAGCCCGCCGTCATTTCGATGATTCTCATATCGAGACGATTGAGAATATCAGTCACTTCGGCCCGATCGATTTCAACCCCGAGCAGGCGATTGACCCGGTCCGCACGAAGCAGAATCTCCGGTCGCTGTTGGATCATCGACTCATTGTTCGCTTCCACCACCGGACCCAGTTCACCTCCGGCAATCTCTACCAGCAGTTGTGACGCCCGCTCCATCGCCTGAGCCTGCAGATAGGGATCGACGCCCCTTTCGAAACGATGCGAGGAATCTGTATGCAGCCCATAGGCTCTGGCTTTACCACTGATTGCGGTGGGTGCGAAAAAGGCACTCTCCAGCAGGATATCCCGAGTAGCGTCAGACACCGCCGAATCCTCGCCTCCCATGATACCGGCCAGCGCCAGAGGACGATTGGCATCGGCGATCATCAGTGTCCCTTCGCTGAGCTCGATCTCCTGGCCACCGATCAGGGTCAGCTTCTCGTCAGGCTCGGCAAGCCGTACCCGGATCCCCGTTTCGATCTTCTGCAGATCGAAACCGTGCATCGGCTGACCCAGTTCCAACATCACATAGTTGGTCACATCCACTACCGGTCCGAGCGATCGCACATCACCACGGCGCAGGCGCTCCTGCATCCACAACGGCGTCTGTGCATTGACATCCACACCACGCACCACCCGGCAGAGATATCTGGGGCAGGCCTGGTCCGCTTCCAGTGCCACATCGACCCGCTCATCTGTGGTTGCTGGCTGAGACTCAATTCGGGGAAACTCAACCGCACAGCGATTGATCACCCCCACCTCCCGGGCTATGCCGAGCAGTCCCAGGCAGTCACTGCGGTCCGGGGTAAGATCCACATCGATACTCTGATCCTCGAGTCCCAGGTATTGGCGAAAATCATCTCCAACCGGTGCATCTTCCGGCAACGGCATGATACCGTCGGACTGTTCCGCCAATCCCAGTTCGCTGGCGGAGCAGATCATCCCGGATGAGCTGACACCTCTGAGCTTGGCCTTTTTGATCTTGAAATCACCAGGTAAACGGGCGCCGACCGTGGCCACCGGCACACGCATCCCGGCCGCAACATTTTTCGCCCCGCAGACAATCTGCAGTGGCTCCTCAGCGCCGATGCTGACCTGACATACGCTCAACTTGTCCGCATCCGGGTGGGCTTCACGGGCCAACACCTCACCAACCACCACCCCATTGAAGGCGGCGGCGACCGGTTCAACGGAATCCACCTCCAGACCGGCCATACTCAGCTGGTCCGCCAACTCCTGGGTTGTTACCGGTGGATTGACCCACGCCCTTAACCAGGCTTCACTGAATTTCATGCTTATCTACCACTCTATAGCTCTACTGACGCCGAACACTCTGTTTATTAGGCAAACTGCTTTAGAAAGCGCAGGTCATTTTCAAAGAAAAGACGAAGGTCATTGACCCCGTAACGCAGCATGGTCAAACGTTCGACCCCCATGCCGAAGGCGTATCCAGTGTACTTCTCACTGTCGATACCCACATGGCGGAAAACCTCCGGATGGATCATGCCGCAGCCAAGAACCTCCAGCCAACCGGTGTGACTGCAAACCCGGCAGCCTTCACCACCACACATCACGCACTCGATATCAACCTCGGCAGAAGGCTCGGTGAAGGGGAAGTAGGAGGGCCGGAAGCGTAGCTTCAGCTCCCGCTCGAAGAAGTGGCTGAGGAAGTCATACAGCACGCCCTTAAGGTCGGCAAACGAAACATCCTCATCTACCAGGAATCCCTCCACCTGATGGAACATCGGTGTGTGGGTCAGATCGGAATCGCAACGATAGACCCGGCCCGGCGCGATGATCTTCATCGGCGGTTCACCCTTTTCCATGGTGCGTATCTGCACCGGAGAGGTGTGGGTACGTAATAACAGGTGCGCATCGAAATAGAAGGTATCGTGCATCGCCCGCGCCGGATGGTGATCGGGAATATTCAAGGCTTCGAAGTTGTGATAATCATCTTCGATTTCCGGCCCCTGAACAGATTCGAATCCGGCACTGGAGAAGAGCCGTTCGATACGCTCAAGGGTTCGGCTGACCGGATGCAGACCGCCACGTTGCAGCCCCCTGCCCGGCAGGGTCACATCGATCTTTTCGTCGGCCAGTCGTTGCGCCAGCGCCGCCTCTTCGAGTTCACCTTTACGGGATTCGATCGAGCGTTGCAGGGCCTGCTTGGCTTTGTTGATTTTCTGTCCGGCCTGAGGTCTCTCCTCAGGGGGCAGGCTACCCAGTTTCTTCAATTGTGAAGTCAACTGGCCACTCTTACCCAGATAGGAGACGCGAATCTCATCCAATGCGGGCAGACTGTCGGCCTGTTTGATTGCACTTTCGGCAGCTTCAATCAGACTTTGTAAGTCCAATGTGGAATCTTCCATCTGTCTATTTAAACCTCAAGTGAGCGAATAAAGGGGCTGTTTCGGTCAGTTTTCCAGTGGCCGGCCATTGCCAATTCACCAATCTATCAACTGACAAACCTAGGTCATGCGGATCCATGACAAAAAAAGGGGAAAGCCTCAGGCCTTCCCCTTCTTTGCTTACTCTGCCACCGGTTGAACCGGAAACAGTAGTTATTTAGCTGGAAAGCGCGGCCTTGGCCTGTTCTGCCAGCACGCTAAATGCCGCCTTGTCGTTCACCGCCAGGTCAGCCAGCATCTTACGATCGACTTCGATGTTGGCCAGATGCAGACCGTTGATCATGCGGCTGTAGGACAGACCGTTATCACGGGCTCCGGCATTGATACGGGCAATCCACAGCGCACGGAATTGGCGCTTTTTCTGACGGCGATCGCGATAAGCGTATTGACCGGCCTTGATGACCGCCTGCTTAGCGACACGATAAACTTTTCTACGGGCACCGTAATAACCCTTAGCTTCATCAAGCACCTTTTTATGGCGGGCGTGTGCTTGTACACCACGTTTTACTCGGGACATAGTTCAGATCCGGTTCGTTAGGTTAGGCGTAAGGCATCATACGACGGGCGATTGCCACATCGGACTTTGCGATGGTGTTGGGTGCACGCAACTGGCGTTTCCGCTTGGTGCTCTTCTTGGTCAGAATATGACGGCGATGAGAGCAGTTACGCTTGAATGAACCGGACGAGGTGCGTTTGAACCGTTTGGCCGCACCACGATTAGTCTTAATCTTGGGCATCGTTTTAACTCCGCGATTTGTACGCCTTAAGGCGTAAAAAAAGTTACTTTTTCTTGGGACCGAGCACCATCACCATCTGGCGGCCTTCCATTGCGGGTTTCTGTTCCATCTGACCATATTCAGCCAGATCCTTTTCCACCCGTTCAAGAAGCTCCAAACCCAATTCACGGTGAGCGTGCTCACGACCGCGGAACCGCATGGTTACCTTGGTCTTATCCCCGTCTTCAAGGAAACGTATCAGGTTGCGCAGTTTTACCTGATAATCCCCTTCGCCAGTCCCTGGCCGGAATTTGATCTCTTTGATATGAACCTGCTTCTGCTTTTTCTTGGCAGCCTGTTTCGTCTTCTTCAATTCGAAGAGAAACTTGCCATAATCCATCACGCGACAAACCGGGGGCTCCCCGTTCGGCACGATCTCCACCAAATCCAGCCCTGCATCCTGAGCAGCCCTAAGGGCATCTTCAATCGATACAACACCTACTTGTTCACCATCAGCGCCAATGAGTCTTACTTTAGCTACAGCAATGTCATCATTAAGACGGTGCTTTTTCACAGCAGCGATAGTCGGTTCCTCCAAAAAGTCCAAACCCTAAAAGTAGAAAAAGCACCGGAAAACCAGTGCTTTTTACACTCAATTTACTCGTTGAGACACTTCTGCGTTGGCCCGTTCCATGAACTCACTCAGAGGCATGGATCCAAGATCCTCCCCGGTGCGAGTACGCACAGCGACGGTCCCTTCCTCCATCTCCCGATCACCGATGACCAGCAGATAAGGCACGCGCATCAACGTATGCTCGCGGATTTTAAAGCCAATCTTCTCATTTCTCAAGTCCGATTCTACCCGAAAACCGTTATCCCGCAGTGATTTGTGGCATTGATTCAGATATTCGGACTGTCGATCGGTGATATTCAGCAGTACTGCCTGTACCGGAGCCAGCCAGATCGGCAGTGCGCCGGCATAGTGTTCAATGAGGATTCCGATGAAGCGTTCCAGCGATCCAAGGATCGCCCGATGCAACATCACAGGGACCTTTTTACTATTATCTTCAGCAATATAGCTCGCCCCAAGACGATCAGGCATGGAGAAATCGAGCTGTATGGTACCCAGCTGCCAGACCCGGCCGAGACAGTCCCGCAGGGAGAATTCGATCTTCGGTCCGTAGAAGGCACCCTCCCCCGGCTGCAGCTCCCAATCGAGTCCCTGATGATTGAGGGCATCTTCCAGGGCTTTTTCCGCTTTATCCCAGACTTCGTCCGAACCAACCCGTTTTTCCGGTCGGGTGGAGAGTTTGACCAGCACTTCGTCGAAGCCGAAATCCTTGTAGACCTCGAGCAGCAATGTATTGAATGCCTCTACCTCGGAGAGAATCTGATCTTCGGTACAGAATATATGGGCATCGTCCTGTACGAAGTTTCTCACCCGCATCAAACCATGCAGGGTGCCGGACGGCTCATTGCGATGGCAGGAACCAAATTCCGCCAGGCGCAGGGGCAGATCCCGATAGCTCTTCAGCCCATGGTTGTAGATCTGAATATGCGCCGGGCAGTTCATCGGCTTGATCGCATAGACCCGGTCATCGGTCTCGGTGACAAAGATGTCGTCACGGAATTTTTCCCAATGCCCCGATTTTTCCCACAGGCTGCGATCGATCACCTGAGGTGTATGGACCTCCTGGTAACCGTGGTCTTTCAGCTTGTCCCGAATATATTGCTGAACCGTAAGATAGATGCGCCAGCCCTTGTCGTGCCAGAAGGCCATACCAGGAGACTCTTCCTGGGTATGGAACAGATCCTGGGTCTTGCCGATCTTACGGTGATCCCGTTTTTCAGCCTCCTCCAGTCGGTGCAGATAGGCCTTCAGCTCCTTCTTGTCCCGCCAGGCTGTACCGTAGATACGCTGCAGCATCTCGTTGTTGGAGTCGCCACGCCAGTAGGCGCCGGCCACTTTCATCAATTTGAAGCCTTTACCCAGCATGTTTGTGCTCGGCAGGTGGGGACCTCGACAGACATCGAACCACTCACCCTGGCGATAGACAGACACCTCTTCACCCTCGGGGATGAATTCTTTGATGATCTCAACCTTGTAGGTCTCACCGATCGAGTCGAAGGTCTTGATCGCCTCTTCCCGATCCCAGACTTCCCGGGTAATCGGCAGATTGCGTTTGACGATCTCCTGCATCCGCTGTTCGATCTTTTTCAGATCGTCCGGGGTAAACGCCTCGTCCCGGGCGAAGTCGTAGTAGAAACCGTCTTCAATGGCAGGACCGATGGTCACCTGGGTACCGGGATAGAGCTCCTGTACCGCTTGCGCCATAACGTGGGCGGCATCGTGGCGCAACAGTGGCAGGGCCTCCTCGTCACGACTGGTGACGATGGCGAGTTCGCAGTCCGCCTCGATCAGAAAGGAGGTATCGACCAGTTCACCGTTAACCCGACCGACCATCGCCGCTTTAGCCAGGCCCGGACCGATATCGGCAGCCACATCATGGACCGTCACCGGATCGTCAAAATTACGTTGGGAACCATCGGGAAGAGAGATTACAGGCATTCGTGTGCATCCTCATCAGTGGTGGCCCATACGAGAGGCCACTTGAAACAAAAAAAGCCGGCGCATCAGGGCCGGCCCGCTCGGTAAGAGTTTTCCTTCTTACTGTTGGTTAATGTTGTTATAAAATCAACAAGTTAATCAACCAACTCAATATCGGTGGAAGTCTAATACAGCGCCACTTCCAAGTCAAAAGGATCTGATGATTCTGTGAGCAGGAATCTAATAAAGTTTCTAGCCCAGCATGCACACTTCCGGTGCACTAATATATTCGTCTAAAAGTTTCTCTATGTTTGCAAAGCGGGGCTGGTCAGAGTTGTTTATGCCACTGAATATCCACCCGCCTGTGATGAGTCATACAATCACGGAGATAGAGGTTTATTAAACTCTGATAGGGCACACCGGACTCATCAGCCATCTCTTTAAAATAGGCTATGACATCTTCACATAGCCTCATGGTGACAGGCTTTTTCAGCTTGGAAGCATAAGGATTTTTACGAGATTTCATATTAGAAAGATCGTACTCTTTTTTCATGATGAGTTACCTGCGTAATAGTTACGCTCTCTACTTGTTGCCTTTCTTGCTGAAATTATCGGAATTGTTCTGCCTGCATCTTTTTGCAATGGCAAACAATCAAGATTCTGGATTCACTGCTAAGACCAAGCATAAGAACGCGGTCTTCTTCCAGCTCTGAATTCTCAGAGTCATAGAATTGAATAGCAAACTCGTCATAAAACACAATTTTAGCTTCTTCAAACGAGACTCCGTGTTTTTGCAGATTTGCTACAGCTTCAGTTGAGTTCCATTCAAACTGAATCATATGTACATTGCATGTACACACTCTCTGGATTTCAAGTAAACACACAGATGGCCCTAATGTGTCGGCAAAAACAACCAATGCCATCAACTTCAATTGAATCTCAGGAGTGTGGGGAGAGTACCCTTCTACTGAATATCAAACCTGCCACCAGAGAAGTCATGGCCAGCGTGTAGACAATCATCGCCCCGGCCGGCATATCGAGGAGTGCTGCAACGATCAAGCCTGAGCCATAACCGAATGCGGCAATCAGATAGCCGATCCCATCCGCCCAACGGCCTGACTTCCTGAGTGCAAGCGCTGGCATGATCAGTGTTGCAAAGACCAGGTAGACACCGATCAGCTGTACCGAAGCGGTGATGGCGATGGCAAACAGCAGGTAGAAGAGCAGCGACGATGAGCGCTGGCGCAATCCGTACCAGAGCAAAAGCACCACCGCATAGAGCAATGCCACAGGAAGCAGTTGATGGTAGTCGACCCAGAGGATCTGACCCACCAGCATCTCTTTCAGATGATCACCACCGTGCGGGTTGGCCGCCAGCAACAAAATACTACCGCTCGAAGTGAGCACAAACAGGGTTCCGATCAGCGCCTCCTGGATCTCCGCCCAACGCTGCTCTGTCATATGCAGCAGCAGTGAGGCGCTGACCGCCGCCGTGACCGCGATCAGCTGAACCTGCCAGCCACCCGGCTCCCAGCCGAAACTGTAAGCGGCAATCAGACCCATGGCGGCGGTCTGGGCGACTGCCAGATCGAGAAAGATGATCCCCCGCTGCAATACCTGCCGACCTAACGGCACATGGGTCGAAGCCACCAGCAGACCGGCCAGGAAGGCAGGCAGCAGCAGTTCCGGATCCAACAACTGCCAGTTCATTGCACCAGCTTCAGCAGACGCTTGAGAGTGACGTCATAGAGGGAAAACAGATCGGTCACTTCCGCTGCACCACCTACCGTATAGGGCAGCTCCACCACCTCGATGCCACTCAGTTGAGAGAAGCGTTTGGCCGCTTTCGGACTCTGATAGTGGGTATGAAGGATGGCGGCAGCAGGATTCTGTTCCATTTCCTGCTTCAAACTGGTCAGGTGGCTGGCACTGGCCGGCAGTCCCGGTTTCGGCTCCAGTGCACCCGCATTCACCATCTGCAGCCAATCGAACAGGTAGCTCCAATCCATATGATGGACCACCACTCTGAGACCTTTCAGGGGCGCAGCGACCTGCTCCCATGTTTCGATCGAGTTCTGCCAGCGCTGTTTGAAGTCATTCCGCCGCTGCTCATACAAGCCACCATTCTGTGGATCCAGCTCGATCATCCGCTCACTCAACGCCATGGCGATGGCCAACAGCCTGTGGGGGTCGAGATGCACATGGGGATTTCCCGAAGCGTGCAGATCCCCCAGGGAACGATCCAGGACTTCAGGCACATCCAGGCGATCCACCAACATGGCCGCCTCGAAATAGCCCTTCTGCCCGGACAAGACCTGTCGGTTACCCGCTTTCCGTTGCAGCATCGGCAACCAGCCGACCTCCAGTTCCGCACCACTGCAGATCAGCAGGTCCGCCCGGCGCAGCTTGGCAATCAGGCTGGGGCGCGCTTCAATGTGATGGGGATCCTGTCGGGCGGTCGTGGCCGATGTGACTGTAACCCTATCCCCACCCAGAGCCTCAGCCAGTGAGGCCCATTCGGGCTCACAGGCAAAGACATTCAGACCGGCGTTGGCCGATTGAGCGAGCATCATGCCGATCGCCGACAGCAACAGCACTATTCTGCTCAACATGGTCTGCTCCTAAAACTGATGGGCACCGTGGGAACCGAGGCTCACAATGTATTGGAGGGTGATGATGTTGTCCTTATCTTCATAGGACTCATCCCGGGCAAACTGCAGCCGCACCCGACTGTACTCACTGTGGGAGTAGTCACCCATCAGGGTAAAGCGCTGAGGTGTGTGGCCCTCGTTGTCCAGGCCCGCCTCGGCCAGCACCTCTTCATCGGAGCCTTTGTTGTCCGAATCGAGCCAATCGTAGCGCAGACCGACCCGCCAGCGGGGCATGAACTGATAGACCGCCTGCAGATAACCACCCTTCTGCTCGCCGTCGTATGTAGTTGATTCCGGTGCATCCGACTCGTCGTCCATTACCACATCGCCATCCTCATTGCGGATGAAATATTCACCCTGGATCTTCAGGTGCCGCTCTGTGGCATTGCCGTGAGGGGACCATTTCCAGACGAAGTCGATACCGGTAACGTCACTGTCACCACTGTAGGTGGGGGTTTCATGACCACCCTCCTCGTCCTCATGATGGTGATGGCCACCCGAGGTTCGGCCCTCGACTTCCGCCCGCCAATGGGAGATGCCCAACTGCCAGGCCTGGCTCTCACCCAGGTCACCCCCGACCTTGGCGAAGATGGTAGAAGCGCCGACACCGTCATTACTGGCACCAGCGGCGGGAAAGCGTTCCCCCCGGGTGATCTCGGCACCCACTTTGACAAACATCGGGGTTGGCGCAACCCAACTCAGATGCACACCATCATCGAGTAACTGGTCACCGAACAGCCCCCGATAGATCAACGGTGCATCGGTGAAATCCCAGGCGTGGGGATGTTGCTGGTTGAGGTAGCCCAGACCTGAGAAAAAGCGACCCGCTTTCGCGGTAATACCATGCCCCAAGCCCAAGGTCTCGATATAGGCCTCTTCCAGCTCGACCTCGGTCTCACCATCGTGTTCGGCGATTGCGGCCGTCATCTTGCCGTAGAAAAGATCATCCACATTGGCACTCAGAACCAGCTCGCTATGCCCCAGATGAAACCCCTCTTCGCCGCGACCGGCCTCACCACCCAGCATAAAACCGGGCAGCTCATAATCGGAATCGTTGTCGAATGAACCATAGCGGCCATCCAGAATAAGACTGATCTCCGGATTGAAGCTGCTGTCGCCAGCGGCCCCGGCGGCTGTCGATAAAATAGCCGCCATCACGGCAGCACCCTGTAACAGACGTGTACTCATAAAACCCTCAACAAAAAACTGGAATCATCACACTCCAATCCGCTTGACCCAGGGCGGATACCCCTGGTCAATCAGGACTGAAAACAGTTGGAATCTGTAACCAATCAACCAGTGTATGGAGGGGCTCTGATGAGCTGGGAGTTTACCCAGTGGTTGGTGCAAATTGAGGATGAGAAACAGACAACTGGAAGCGAACGCCAATCCGGCAGCGCCAGGGGAAAGCTTGGTGATGTGCTGAGCCCATGGCCATGGGCCGAGTAGCAGACCTCGCAAATCTCATCCTGATCGTGATCATGGTCATGATAAATATGATCTAGCCATATCCCTTGAGAGATCAGGAGATTGAGGATCAGGATTGTCAGCAAGGCTGTACGCATAGAACCGGCTACTTAAAAGCTCACTGGAAAGTCAAAAGATCCTGCTCATCAGGATTTTCGATCATGGCGCTGCATTATGTTACAATATAACATAACAATATAAAAATATTTATTGATTAATCAGGCACCATGACTCACAGAAGTTCCAAATCAATCGCTCTACTGCTCTTCATCACAACCCTACTGTTCAGCAGTTCCAATTTAGCCGGGCCCAAGGTTGTGGTCAGCATATTACCGGTACACTCCCTGGTTTCAGGCCTGATGAGTGGTATCGGCGAGCCCTATCTGCTGCTGAAAGGCAATCAGTCCCCGCACACCATGACACTGAAACCCTCGGATGTCCGGGCAATCAGCCAGGCCGACCTTTTGGTGTGGGTAGGTCAATCGCTGGAATCACCACTTACCAGTGTGATAGAGAATAATTCCGATGCAGAGAGCGTCATCAGTTTGCTGGCAATCCCCAATATGCACCTTCTGCCGATACGAGATGATTTGGACTGGTCAAGCCATGACCATTCGAAACACCATCATGAGGCTCATACGGATGAGGAGTTGGAGTGGGACAACCATATCTGGCTATCGCCGAAAAACGCCCGCACCACCGTTCGATACCTCGCTCAGGCGCTGATCAGACTCGATCCCGAGCATACAGCGGACTACCAAACCAACCTGCAAAAGCTGCTGCAGCGAATCGATCGAGAGGAGATGGCGTTCCATACCACGATATCGGCCGTTAAAGATCGTCCATTTATCGTTTTCCATGATGCCTACCATTATCTCGAGGATCATTTTGGTCTGAATGCCGTGGGATCCGTCAGTATCAGCCCGGAACGCCAGAGTGGCGCAAAACATATCGATGAACTGCAACAGAAAATCCGCAGGCTGGAAGCCAACTGTGTCTTCAGCGAACCCCAGTTTCAACCCAAACTTGTGGAAACCCTGACATCCGGTTCCAAGGCGAATACCGGCATTCTTGATCCTTTGGGAATGGCGCTCGACCCGGGTCCGGAAGCCTACTTTCAATTGCTGAACGGCTTGGCTGACAACCTTGCCTCCTGTCTCGGCGGTGCAATATGAAAACCAACAACCCAGCCTTTCCAAGTGCCGACCACGATCACAAACACTGTGTCTCCCTTGCGCTTAAAAATGCTGAAGCCTATTGTCTGCAACAGGGGCTGCGTCTGACCAAGCTGCGTCACCAGGTTCTGGAGTTGATCTGGGCCAACCATCAACCGGTGGGCGCCTACGAACTGCTGGAACAATTGACCCAAGAAGGCCGTAAGGCAGCTCCACCCACCGTCTATCGGGCTTTGGATTTCCTCATGGAGAACGGCCTGGTGCACCGCATCAGCTCACGTAACGCCTATGTGGGCTGCAGCCATGCCGGACATGATCACACCGCACAGTTCCTGATCTGTGAAACCTGTGGACAGGTAGCGGAACTGGATGATGCCCGGATCGGTTCCGTCATCACGAAAGATGCCGATCAACTGGGTTTCACCGTGGCCCAATGGACGCTTGAGATCAGCGGCATCTGCGACCAGTGCAAACGGGGCACAGCGGATGAATAGCCAGGGGGAGACGCTGATCGAGGCCAAAGCGGTCAGCATCTCTCATCAGGGAAGAGCGGTATTGCAGAATGTGAACATGGCAGTCCAACGTGGGGAGATCGTCACGCTGATCGGACCCAATGGCGCCGGCAAGACCACCTTGGTGCGGGTGATGCTGGGCCTGCTCAAAGCGGATAGTGGCGATGTCGTCCGATCGCCAGGGCTCTGCATCGGCTACATGCCGCAACATCTGACTCTATCTGAGAATATGCCGCTGACTGTCATGCGCTTCCTCACCATGGCGGGCAAAAACAGCAAACTCAGTATGCAGGATATTCTGCAGGAGTTGGATATTGAGCAGCTCGCCGATTACCCCATGCAGCGACTCTCGGGGGGTGAACATCAGCGGGTATTGCTGGCCCGCGCCCTGTTGCGGCAACCGGATCTGCTGGTGCTGGACGAACCGGTTCAGGGTGTGGATGTCACCGGACAGGCCGCTCTCTACAACCTGATCACCCGTATCCGAGATCGTTTCAATTGTGGTGTTTTGATGATCTCCCATGATCTTCACCTGGTGATGGCGAATACCGACCAGGTGCTTTGTCTCAACAACCATGTCTGCTGTTCCGGACATCCGGACAGCGTCAGTCAGCACCCCGCCTATCTGGAACTGTTCGGTACAGCCGTCCAGGCCGAGCTGGCGATCTATACCCATCATCATGACCACACTCATGACATTCATGGCAATGTGAAGTCCGATGACGAGGGGCATGGTCATGGATGATTTTCTGCTGCGTGCTCTGGTCGCCGGTCTGGGGGTTGCACTGGTAACCGGCCCGCTGGGTGTGTTCGTGGTGTGGCGAAGAATGGCCTATTTCGGTGACACACTGGCCCACTCCGCCCTGCTCGGTATCGCGCTTGGTATTCTGCTGGGAATCAACCTCAATCTTTCGGTGATCCTGTTGAGTATCCTGCTCGCCTTGCTACTGGTCGGCATGAACAGAAACCGTCATCTTTCACACGACACCCAGCTCGGTATTCTGGCCCACAGCGCGCTCTCTTTGGGCCTGGTGGTGATGGCCTTTCAAACCTCGGTGAGGGTCGATCTGATGGCCTATCTGTTTGGCGACATTCTGGCGGTCAACGCCACCGATCTGCTGTGGGTCTGGGGTGGTGGCTTTGTGGTTCTGACCATACTGATGCTGATCTGGAAACCTTTGCTCTCCATTACGGTTCATGAAGAACTGGCACAGGTGGAAGGTACGCCGGTGATGGCGGTACGACTGGCCTTCATGCTGCTCATCGCCCTGGTGATTGCGGTATCGATGAAAATCGTTGGTGTGCTTTTGGTGACATCGATGATGATCATCCCGGCGGCGGCGGCAAGAAGCCTCAGCCGCACACCGGAGCAGATGGCGCTGCTGGCGGCCGTGATGGGCGCCCTATCGGTAATCCTTGGGCTGGCCGGCTCCTGGCAATGGGACACCCCGGCGGGACCATCGGTGGTGGTTGCGGCTGCCCTGCTGTTCAGTATTGTCAGAATCGTGATACCGCCCAGGTAAGCCTGTGCCCTGAAGCGTTGTCATCGCCTGGAAATTTCAAGCCGCAAATCACCGCAAATACTCGCCAACAAAATCACTCATATTCGGTGCTTAAGACCTTCGTCATCCCAGCGGATGCCGAAAGTGGTTACCTGATGACTCCTTAGTCATATTTGCATTCATTAGCGGACTAAAAATAGTGATTTTTTTATTTGCGAATATTTGCGGTGATTCGCGGCTTAAATCTCTATTTCAAAACATCACTCGGCAGGCCAGTAGTCGGTTGCGATTCCGGACCCCAGATCGGCCTCGATGAGTCGGCGTCGTACTTCCAGCAGTCGCTCCAGTAGCGCCGGCTCGGCTTTTTCGTAAGCCTCCGCATCGGGTACCCGTTTGACCACCACACCCAACAGCTCGGTGATCGCATTGCCAATCGAGTTCTGACTGATGGTGACGATCAGTTTTCCCGCTTCGTTTCTGTAGATCAACTGTTTAAAGGCCGGCTGCCAGCGAACCGAGTTGGCATACTTGGCATCGACGATACAACGGTCCCTGACCCTTTTCGCCGTTGCCAAAAAGTCGTTGTTGAAAAGCAGCATGCTCTCGACCTGCTCCGGATAGTAGACATCCCTTGGCATCGGCGCATTACGGGTCGAAACCTGACTGAAGAAGGTTCGATAGAAATCGATGAAGCCTTCCAGGATGGCATCATACTCCTGCCAGAAACGGATGTTCTTCAGCGCAGCGCCACCACCGCGAATCTCCCAACAGGGTAGCCCCTGCGGATAGCCGGTCAGATTGATGCCCGACTCATCCGAGCTGATCGGTTTCAACACCTTCAGCTCCAGCGCACTGTCAAAAAACTCCCGGTAAACATCCCGCATATAGGCCTGGAACAGACTGTGCTGACCACCGTCCGAGAGATTGGGGTTTTTCGGATCGGCCATCTCCGCCTGTCTCAGCTGGGCCATAGGGAAGCTGATGAAATGGTTGTGCAGCATTCGGATACTCGGCACACCCGGCGAGGTCAGCGGCCAGGTCGCATCGAGACTGGCTTCACCGGCGAGCAACAGATGGTCCGCAGGATCGGGATAGGCCTCCAGCATATGTTCGATGATGATCTGGTTCATCCGGTTCCAGACATGCCGCACATCCTCAGGCACCTGTGTGCGCCGCACCGGTCGACCAAGAGGATTCAGAATCACCTGGGAGGTGTTGTAGATGATCGAGGTATCGAACTCGGTACTGTGCCCCAGAGCCTTGCGATAGAGCAGCAGATTCTCCGGATTCATCAACAGGCCATTGTTATGCACCAGGTCGTTGAGGTTTTCAGTACTGTTGAAAAACTCATTCGGCTTCATACCCTCCGGAACCTCCAGCGGTATGGGGCGAAAAGGGGTGGTGATCTCCCGTGGGCCGTACTCCATGAATCTACCTCCTGATGATGAAGTGCCAACTGTTGAATGACACCCTAAACAGGCTCAGCGTTGAAATCAAAATGATCGCGCCTATAGGGGCATTATTTATGCGGATGTGGCGCGAGCCCCACTCGGCTATGATGAGGGGCATCTGTCAGGGGTGCATGCAAGGAGGAATCTGGAGTGATTATCATCGTGATGGGGGTTTCCGGTTCAGGTAAATCCACAGTCGGTCGGCTGCTTGCTGAGAAGACCGGCTGGCGGTTTATCGAAGGAGACCACTATCACCCGGCTGAAAACCGGGTAAAAATGGCAGCGGCGGAACCACTCAATGATCAGGACCGCCAACCCTGGCTGGCCAGTCTGGCGAATCTCATCGACCGACAGCTGCAGATGGATCGCTCCGCCGTACTCTCCTGCTCTGCGCTGAAACAAGTCTATCGGGATCAGTTGGTGAGAGCCCCTGAGGCGGTACGTTTTGTCTATCTTGAAGGATCCTATGAACTGATCCTGTCACGCCTCAAACAGCGACCAGATCACTTCATGAGAGTGGAGCTGCTGCAGAGCCAGTTCGATGACCTGGAGCCCCCATCAAACGCCCTCACCCTACCGATAGACCAACCAGCCAATACGATTGCCGATCAGATCATGAAGCACATGCAACTCACTCCCGGAAGTGCCGAAACTGAGGTACTGCTCGAACAATTGATGTTCCCTGAAGCACCCCGCTGGCGGGACAACCAACTCTGGTTCACCGATCAGCACGCCCGACAGGTGGTCAGGGTCAATCTGCAGGGAGAGTCGCATGTCGTCGCCGAACTGGATGACCTGCCCGGTGGTCTGGGCTGGCTGCCGGACGGCCGTCTGCTGGTGGTCTCCATGACCAAGCGCCGGATTCTTGCCCTGTCGGATCACAAACTCGCTCTCTATGCCGACTTGTATGAGCTTGCCTCCTTTCACTGCAACGACCTGCTGGTCGATCCCCTCGGGCGTTGCTATGCCGGCAACTTTGGTTACGACCTGCATGGTGGTGAGGCCCAGGCACCCGCTGAATTGATCCTGGTAAATCGTGATGCCAAGCCACAACTGGCTGCGGAGCAGCTGATCTTTCCCAATGGGTGCGCTCTGAGTCAGGATGGCAAGACGCTGCTGGTGGCCGAGACCTTCGCCTCCCGCATCACCGCCTTTACGGTTTCCACTGATGGAAGCTTGACCCAGCGACGACTCTGGGCCGATCTGAACGGCGCCTACCCTGACGGAATTGCGCTGGACAGCCAACAGAATCTCTGGGTTGCTGCACCAAACCGATCGCGTCTGCTGCTGGTTAAAGAAGGCGGCGAGATCGTACGTGAAGTCATGCCGGTCGGCGATCCTTACGCCTGCATGGTGGGTGGCGCAGAGAACGATACCCTGTTCATCACCAGTTCAGAGACCGATAACCCTGAAGAAGCCAGACGACTGCGCAGCGGCCGGATAGAGACACTCAAGTTATAAGTGCTGTAAGACTGGACGCAAAATGGACGTAAATCACCGCAAATAGTGCGTATATGTTTTGTTTCAAATCACTGCTCTCCCGTTAACCTAAATTGATACTAATGGGTTAATTTCAGTTGGTCTCTTCAACCTATCGTAATTTGAGACATGAAAAGCGATAACCAACAAGAGATAAAGGTTAATGCACCCAATCACCAGCACACCAAACAGATGGAGAGAGTAGCTCCCCTCTCCCCTTGCGGGAGAGGGGCCGGGGGAGAGGGGGAGTATCCATCAGTACCCTCAAATGTATAAAAATCCGCATTACAAGGATTGATGTTTCCATACAGTATGATTGATGCCTAAGTAACACCAAATGCAAGATGCTCACCCTCTCCCCAACCCCTCTCCCATCAAGGGAGAGGGGCTTTTATGCATCTCCTTGGCTAATTTAGAGTTAGCGGAAAGCCGTGGTTTCAAATATAAATTCGCAATGCTTTGTGGTGATGAGCGTTCATTCGCAGATTAAACAAAAACTATTTTGTTGCCCAAGCAAGCTGCTGATAGGTTTCGGCTCCCACCGCGGCACAGAGATGATTCATTCCCTGAATCGCATTGGCAGACGTATCGCTGGTGTAGTACTCCAGATCCTTGTAGGTGATTCGCAGACCCAGGCGGTCTTTACCCGCCATGATTCCGAGCATCACCCGGGTACCGGGGTTTCGTTGTCTGAAATCGATGATCTCAACCTGGGCGGTCTCGGTCGATGAGATGGTGCGGCCACGGCTTTGGGCTTCAGCCCGGTAAGCCTGCCTGATCAGCGGAATGACCTTCGCATTCTGTGCACAGGCTCCGCAATTCCAGATGATGTTCAACTTTGGCAGACTGCTTCCATGGACACTCAAGCTGAGCAGAAACAGCATCAAAAATAGCGTCACTTGTCGGTTCAATTGATTCATAACCTCTCCCTGTTCTCCTGAATCATCACCAGGACCTGTTGATTGGATCAACCTCCCCTATCCCGACGATTATTGGATGACGAAAAGCCAATTAACTCAGAAACTGATTAAGCCTTGTATACGGGGTTACCCGAGCTAGGGTTTTCTTGTATTTGGAATTGTGGATTCATAGAAAGCTGTTCTGTGTGACCTCATCGCCACACCATTAACTTCAGTCTATCTTAATGCCCCTCTCCCTTTACGGGAGAGGGGTTGGGGAGAGGGTGTACGCGAAGCGTTTCACTATGTGATCGATAATGCCGCTTTTACCCTTCATCTTTTATCATATCGATTCTTGGAGAAATGATGCCGTTGATTCCCCCCTCTCCCCCGGCCCCTCTCCCGCAAGGGGAGAGGGGAGCTGTTTACCCCACCTGCTAATTTGTGAAAACTTGCGGTACTTAGCGTGCATTTGCGGTATCAATAAAACAGCTCCGAACTATCCACCAAGTAGTTTTTCGACTAGCCATGTATTCAGGGGCGGAGCGTTTGATATTGCCAAAATCTTGGGCAACCGGGGAGAGTTCAAACGTTTCCTGCGCCAGAACCCCGGCAGTTGCATCGACTGGTTGAGCGCCTGTACCCGGCTGTCCCCCTGATAGCATCTGGCCAGCTGTTGCTGACAGCTCTGGAATTCACTCAGTGGGAAGTCTTCAACCCGCCAGTAGTAATGGTAGTGATCCGTTGAAGTCTCTACCCGTATATGGGGTTGTACAGGAAACCGCTCGACATCGATCCCCTGGTCGTCATCGATAAAGATCGCCCGGACACGACAGATATCCTCGACACCGCGCCCAATCCCATTGGTCTGATTGATGGTAGCGGTTATCACGGCACCTGCGCCGTTGAGCTGCACAAGTCTCTCCCAACAGTCGGAAAGCGAGCCGTGAAGCGCAGTTTCCAAAGGATCCTTTGAGCCGTTGCGGGTATAGGCTGAATCGGAAAAGGTGCGGAAGGAGAACTGCTGATGTTCCGCATCGAGTGCCTGCAGAAATGACTCAGCCTCCTGCCGATCCGGTTTAAGCTCACGACCTGACTGCACGATCCAGGAGGCAAGGTGAGCCACACAGGGGTCCCGCTGAAAACGTCTCTTCATGGGTTGAGGTTCAAACTTTTTTCAAAGGCTCAATGATGGCTCGGTAAAGGCGTAGGCGCCATAACCCACAACCCGGCTCTTATCCCCGGCGGTATCCCCGGAGTTGCGAAGATCGACGATTTCACCCTGCAGTCCAAGTTTTTTGGCAAGCAGCAGCAGACCTTGAACCGGTATTCTGCCACAGGCATCCTCGTAGCGGATTGAGTCGGGATCGAGACTGACGATCGATTCACTGGTCTGCTGATCGAGTCGCTGTGCAGTCTCATAGTCGTGAAAGTGGCTGAGATCTGAACTGATCACGATTAAAGTCTCCGGCCCACCCCAGAGTTTGCTGAGCACCTCGGAAACGGCCTCGCCCATGGCATCCCCGACCACCATCGGCACCAGGGTGAAGTCGGTCAGAAGCTGTTGCAGAAACGGCAGTTGAACCTCTAGCGAGTGTTCGTTGGCATGGGCCTGATCGAGATGAACCACCTGAGGCAGGTTCTCCAGCCCGGCAATCAGCTCTTTATCGAGTGGAATATCCCCTAAGGGGGTTCGAAAGGAGTCCGCACTGCTGACGGCCAATCCATGAAATGGCACCCGGTGAGAGGGACCAAGCAACACCACCCGCTTGATTCTGTCGGCCACTGGTTTGAGACGGGCGTAGACCCGGGCCGCCACAGCACCGGAATAGATATAACCGGCATGGGGCGCGATCAGTGCTTTGGGTGCTTCACCTTCGGGCGCCACGGCATCCAGATAACCCTTTACCATTTCACTCAATCCGGCCGGGTCGCCAGGATAGAAAAGATCGGCGACTGCCGGTTGCCTGACTGTCATTGCGCACCTCTTTGAAGATTGACCACTTGACGACGACTCCCCCACATACCCGGTTCAGCTTCAAACAGTCCCGGCAGTTTCGTGCCGCATTGTTGGCAACACCCATCCGGGGTAAGCGCCCAGCTGCCCAATTCATACCAATCCCGCTGAATCAACCGGCTGCCGCATTGATGGCACCAGGTGCTCGACTCCTGCGGATCATGCACATTCCCCACATAGGCATACCTGACCCCGTTCTCCATGGCGATCCTTCTCGCCCTGCTCAGGGTGGTATGGGGTGTGGGCGGATGGTCGCGCATCTTCCAGTCGGGATGGAAGGCGGTAAAGTGCATCGGCACCTCCGGCCCGAGGTTTTCCACCACCCACTGGCTCATTGCATGCAGCTCCTGATCGGAGTCGTTTTCACCGGGGATCAGCAGCGTGGTGAGTTCGAACCAGACCGAGGTCTCCGCCTTCAGATAGAGCAGTGACTCCAGCACCGGCTGCAGGTGGGCGCCGGTCAGTTTGTGATAGAAGGTTTCATCGAACGATTTCAGGTCCACATTCGCCGCATCCATGTAACGGTAGAACTCCTCCCGGGGCTCCTCGCAGACATAGCCTGCGGTAACCGCCACCGATTTGATATCCAGCTCGGCACAGGCCTGGGCCACATCGATGGCATACTCGTGAAAGATCACCGGATCATTGTAGGTATAGGCCACGCTGCGGCAGCCACTGTTGTGCGCGGCCTGGGCGATGGTTTCCGGTGAGGCGGCGTCGGCCAGGGTATGCTGCTGTCTCGATTTGCTGATGTCCCAATTCTGACAGAATTTACAGGCCAAATTGCAGCCCGCGGTACCAAACGAGAAGATCGGCGTACCGGGCAGAAAGTGGTTGAGGGGTTTCTTCTCGATGGGATCGACACAGAAACCACTGGAGCGGCCATAGGTATTCAATACCACCGCACCCTGGTAGTTCTCACGCACATAACAGAAGCCCTGCTTACCCTCCTTGATCTTGCAATAGCGGGGGCAAAGATCACACTGCACCCGGTCTTCAGTGAGTTTGTGCCAATATTTTGTAGGAAAATGGTCGTTCATCTGTGACGCCCAAATACCGCCTCCTCTAACTTTAAATGTAGCCTGTTCAGGACAAAGCGACAGCCGCACCGATGGCGGCCTGACCCAGAGCCAATCCCCCATCATTGGAGGGCACCTGGCGGTGGCTGAGCAGTCTGAACCCCTGTCCGCTAAGGTTGGCGGAAACCAGTTCGAACAGGGTCTTGTTCTGAAAAACACCGCCGGACAAGGCGATGGTGTCGAGTTCCGCCTGCCGCGCCAGCTGCGCCGCCAGTTCGCTGATGCTGATCGCCAAACCGGCATGAAAACGCCAGGCAATCCGCTCCACGGCAACGCCTTTGTGCAGATCCTGCAGCAGTCCCAGCCAGAGTCCCTCAGCCTGCAGACATTGGACGCTATCAACCGCGACCGGGTTCAATCTGTAGCCCTCATCCTCCGGTTCACGACCAAGCCGTGCCAGGGTCTCCAGCTCGATGGCGGCCTGCCCTTCGTAGCTGATCTCCTCCCGGCAGAGGTTCAGCAGCCCCGCCACCCCATCGAACAAGCGGCCGCAGGAGCTGCTCATGGGCGAGTTGACGCTACCACTGACCATGCGGAGAAGCACCTCGATGGGTTGTTGCTGCAACCATTTCACCGCTTCCAGATCACCCCATTGATCGGCAACCATCTGCCATCCCAGATAGTGATTGAGTTGACTGAAGGTATTGCGCCAGGGCTGTTTGATCGCCTGTACACCACCGGGGAGCGGCACAGGATTCAGATGCCCCAGACGCTTGAACCCCAGGTAGTCCGCCTGTAGAAATTCGCCACCCCAGATGGTGCCGTCGTCACCGTAGCCGGAGCCGTCCAGTGCGATCCCGAGTACCTCACCCCCATCCAGTGGCCACTCATTTTCAGCCAGCACACTGGCGATATGCGCATGATGGTGCTGCACCAGCAGCAGCTCCAGCCCCTGCTCCTCTGCCAAGGTCCTGGCGTGCTGGGTCGAGCGATAGTTGGGATGACGATCCGCCACCAGGTGGCTGGGATGGTGATCGTAGAGGCCGGCATAGAGCTCCAGGTTTTTCAGGTAGTCCTGGTAGGAGATCAGGTTCTCAAGATCCCCGATATGCTGGGAGAGAATCCCCTTTCCCTGACGCAGCAGGCAGAAGGTGTTCTTCAGCTCACCCCCCAGGGCCAGCAGCTCCGGCGCCTGCCCGAAACCCTCGGGCAGCGGTATGGGGGCTGGCGCATAACCCCGCGCCCTTCGCAACAGTCTGGCCTCTCCATCGACCAACCGCACCACCGAGTCATCCACCCGGTTGATGATCTCCCGGTCGTGCAGCAGGAACAGGTCGGCCAGAGGCTGCAGCCGCTTAGTGGCCTCCCGGTTATCGATGCACTGGGGCTCCTCGATCATGTTGCCGCTGGTCATCACCAGGGGGCGATCCCAGTCGGCCAGTAACAGATGGTGCAAGGGGCTGTAGGGCAGCATGAAACCCAGAGAGGCCTGGCCTGGCGCCAGATTCTCCGGCAGACCATTATCCTCCTGCTGTTCGAGCAACAGGATGGGCGCACTGCTTTCAGCCAGCAATCCGGCTTCTCTTTCGTTGAGGCTGCAGTAGCGACGAATCACCGCACAATCCCTGGCCATCAGCGCAAAGGGTTTGTGATGTCGCCGTTTGCGCTCCCGCAGAGTGGTCACCGCCTGCTCATTGGTTCCGTCACAGGCCAGATGAAAACCACCGATGCCTTTGATCGCCAGAATCGCCCCTTGGGCGAGACGCCGGCTCGCCTCCTGAATCGCATCCTCACCGGCCTCAGTCGATTCGATCACGTCACCCTGGGCATCGCACAGCCAGACCTTTGGCCCACATACGGGACAGGCATTGGGCTGGGCATGAAAGCGTCGGTCGGCCGGATCTTCATACTCATGGCGACAGGCCTCACAGAGAGGAAAGTGGCGCATGCTGGTGTTGGCCCGGTCGTAGGGGATACGCTCGACGATGGTCAGTCTGGGGCCACAGTGGGTGCAGTTGGTAAAGGGGTAGCGATAACGCCGGTTCTGTGGATCCTGGAAATCCTCGACACAGGCCTGACAGGTAGCGGCATCGGGCACCACGCCGGTCTGAATCTCACCCTGCTGACTGACTGAGATCTCAAACGATGGCTGCTCCGGCAGGCTATCGGTTGGCAGGCGCTTGAGATCATCGATCCGTGCCAGGGGTGGCGGATCATCCTGCAGCAACTGGCAGAACCGATCGATCTGAGCAGTCTCTCCACAGATATGGATCTCCACCCCCTGGGCATCGTTCCACACCGAGCCGCGCAAGCCACACTCGCGAGCCAGGTGCCAGACCTTGGGGCGGAAACCGACCCCCTGCACCAGTCCCTGAACCCGGATACGCTCAGCTGATTCAATTGCCATTGTTCTGTTTCATCTCTTTAAACCGCTCTGCAATGACGCTTTATCACACAGTTTGTCGTCACCCAGCAGTCCTTACAAAGTTCCCATGAATGACCTAGGGATTGTTTCTGTCCCACTAACTTTCAGCCTGCCCTGAGCAAATCTGAAAGCCCCTCTCCCTTGATGGGAGAGGGGTTGGGGAGAGGGTGCGCGCGAAGCGCTTCAAGTGCCTTAAAGATAAAGCCAATTTAACCCTTCATCTTTTATCTTATCGAGTATTGGTCAAATGATGCCGTTCATTCTCCCCCTCTCCCCCAGCCCCTCTCCCGCAAGGGGAGAGGGGAGTAGCTCACCCCGCCTATTGGGCACACAGATGCTATGTGACTATTTCCAGCTTTGACCACCTGGTTGGAAGAAGGCCATTCAGCACTGTTCAATCATAAATGAAATCTGGCCCTTCGCACTCAGCTTCAGCATGACTCACTTCATTAAAGTCGATAGGTAACCTCTGAATCGTTTGATTTTCGACACCCGTGCGAATGCTGGACCCAGAAACCACCATCGGATGGATAATGGACAGTGACAACCAGTAGCAGAATTGCCTTAGGCAGCAACCCACCATCCAACAGATAGGTATTACAGTCAATAGTAATTCATGGCATGCTTTAACCATACCAATGCAGCACTTTCAATGATGCACTGATACCAACACCAACAGCAGATCCTGAAAGATTATCAAAACCATCAACACAATCACGCACCTGGTCTCAGAGACCCGTCAACTGGCTCAACAGAGACGGCATCGCTACCTTCTGCATATCGCGGGTGAAGCAGTCTGGTGTATTGAGCAGGCCAAACAGATCGTTGAAGGGATCAACGAACCCAACACACTGTGGATTGGAGAGCAACCGCCGGAAAACATCCCCCATGCCGGCAATCAACAGACACGGCAGCATCTGGGCAGGGAATCTGGCCTGCTGATCTACAACGCCTTTTCAGGATTCGACCCGGACGCCTTCGGCGCAGTCAGCGGCACGTTGGCGGGCGGCGGACTCCTGCTCTTGCTGACCCCTGCCCTGGATCAGTGGGCCAAGCAGAGTGATCCGGAAGCCGAGCGGATCACCGTGGCCAACTACAACCTGCCCAAACCCAGCCGCTTCTTCACAAGGCTTGCATCCATCCTGGAAACCGAACCGACTGTTGCCAGAATCACAGCCGCTGCTATCAAGCCCACACAGACCGACACACTGCCAGACCAAACAGATTCAACCACAACGGATCCCAGTTGCCGTACCAACGATCAATCGGCCGCCGTAGAAGCGATCATCCATGTGGTCAAAGGCCATGGCAAACGGCCGCTGGTACTCAGCTCCGACCGGGGACGCGGTAAATCCTCAGCCCTGGGGATCGCCGCCGCCCGGCTTCTCCAGAACGGCTACAAGCGCATCCTGGTAACCGCCACACGACAGGCTGCGGTGGAAACCCTGTTCGCCATGGCAGCCCTTGAACTGGGGATGGAACAACAGGGAGCGGATACCCTACACCACCTGCATGGCGAAATTGAGTATGTCGCCCCGGATCGATTGATCCTGGAGCAGCCCAAGGGAGATCTTCTGCTGGTGGATGAAGCAGCCACCATCCCCACGCCCCAACTCAAAAAACTGCTGGCCCACTACCCCCGTATCACCTTCGCCACCACAGTGCATGGCTATGAAGGCACCGGCCTGGGATTCAACCACCGATTTAAAAAACACCTCGACCAGCAACGCCCCCAGTGGCGGGAGATTCAGCTCAAGACACCGATCCGTTGGGCATCCAATGATCCCCTGGAACAGCTGGTCTTCAGAATGCTGGCCCTGGATGCAGAACCGGCGCAGATTAATTCGGACCTGAGCCTGGATAAGAACCAGCTCTGCGTAACATTTCCCAGCCAGAAGCAGCTGATGGAAGATGAACAGCAGCTGCAACAGTTCTTCGGCCTGCTGGTCCTGGCCCACTACCGGACCACACCGAGGGATCTCTGGCATCTGCTGGACGGACCGAATCTGCAACCGGTGGTTGTGAAACATCGACAACAGATCATCGCCGTCGCCCTGCTCGCTTCTGAAGGGAAATTCTCTACGGAACTCGCAGAACAGATCTGGCTCGGTCGACGACGCCCCCGAGGACACTTACTGGCCCAATCACTCTCCGCCCATCTGGGTTTGAGAACGGCGTCGACTCTGAAGGGATTGCGGATCATGAGAATTGCCGTGCATCCTGCCCTACAAAACAGAGGCCTTGGTCAACAACTGCTTAATGCGATACAAAATTACGCCACTGATCAGGCGTATGACTATCTAGGTGTCAGTTTTGGTGCTGAGGCGAGACTGATTCGATTCTGGCAGGCCAACGGCATGAAAGCCGTAAGGCTGGGTATCCACCCGGGAGCAAGTAGCAGTCAGCAATCGGTAATGCATATCCAGGCCCTGAGTAGTAGAGGCGAATCGATGCTGAAACAAGCTAGAACCAGCTATGCCAGACAACTGCCAGCACTGCTTGCAGAGCCACTGAGTCAAGTCTCATCCGAGTTGCTCGTACTCCTGCTCAAGGGGCTTGAAACACCCCCCGTGTCGGATCTGACAGAACAGGAGTGGTTGGATGCGATTGCTTACGCTTTTGGCAATCGGGGATATGACTATACCCAGAGCACCATTCAGACACTCGCCTTAAATGCACTTGTCGATGGGCTGTTAGATGACGCGGAGAACAGCCTGTTGATTAAACGAGTGCTACAAAAACAGGTATGGAATGATTGCACGAGAGCACTTGATCTCTCCGGTAAGAAAACCGCAGATTCAAAGATACGTAAAACCTTGCAGAAGGTTGTTTCTCATTATGCTGACAGTGCAACCTCTGATCTAGTTTGTAAGATCAAAAGGATATCTGATTAATTCTCTTTTCTTCGCCCGGTGAATGCCAACTCACTCAGAGGCACATGTGAATATCGCTTCATTTCCTCATGCCATATATTACTTCCAATATGATAATGCATGACTTTTTTCATTGACTGCTTTCGGCCATAAGCGGACATTAGAATAGTATTTTACTTAAGCTATTTGAGGTTTCAGATCACCTTCCAACATAGCTATACAAAACCGGAGGCTGTAGCCATTTAAGCGGTGATTGGGCCAAGCATCCTTTTCAAAGGACACGCTATACAGGTCATAGATATCATCCATATTTTCTTCACTGATAATCGCCTCTTTTATCTTTTCAGGAAGGATCTGATTGGTGCTTTTTTGAAATAATGTCTCGACAACATCAAGCATCTTTTCTCGGGCTATATCTGCATCCTTGCTATCATTTACATTCACGGTCACTTTCAAGGATCGTGCAGAACGGCTATTCCCATCGATATAATAAGCGAAATTTGCTTTTATAATCCCATCCCCAAATTCTACATATGGAGCTGAAGCAAACCAGTCTCCTTGCAATTCCTTATAATGCCCTGTTTCTACACCTTGATTTTTAAGAAATTCTTGTGCCTCATATGGCGACCACCCTTCAGTTTTTGAAACGGAAGGCGGGTTTCTCTCAACCCTTCGCATGGCGCTGAAATCCTGCCACGCTTTGAGTACATCCCGAAGATTATTGATATCCCGAACTTGAAGCATCCATACCCACCGCTCAAGGTCTTTAATATGGAAGTTGAATACAATAAGAGCAAAAGCTTTAGTAAATCGTTTTACCCATTTGTCTTTTACGGAAAACTGCAACGTCACAAATATATTCTCATAGGTTGTGTAAACCACTAGAAAGAAAATTAACGGCAGGTAGGCCAACGTTAAAAATGGAGGAAGCAAAAAATCTTCGGCAGTTTCCGGTTTTGCAAACTCTGAAAAATTTGTGACTAATTCATATAGCGCATAAATAATCAGAGAAAGTCCAAAAATCGACAAAATCATTCCGAACAGGTTTTCAACACTCTTATACATTTTATCTGCTTGAGAAAAAGCATGCAGCATAGTGATGAAAACCAACACTGGAAACAGAATTAATTCCGCCCAGAATGGAAGCACATAAAACCCGATCAGAAATTCGACCAATGCAATAAGTTTTATATTGTCTAATACGGTCTTCTTAAATAACCCGCTGTTATTCTTGTATTTCTCAAGGTCAAAAAATGACAGGAAAGCCACAGCAAAAAACCAGATCATCGTGTTTTTAAGCTGCCCGATATGCCAGAGATCAATTTCGTGGAGACAATAGACTAGAAAAGAAACATAAAATAATGCCAAGAAGAGTAGCGCTTGAATCTTCCAGACAAAGAAGGATTGGATAACATCTACCAATGGCCCCCTGACTTCTCGCATTCTTGGCGACAGCCCTAAATAAAGTGCTAAGGCTGTAAACCATATCAATATTGACCACTCCCTATTATTCAGTACATCCATTACCTTGAAAACTCATGTTCATACTAGCTGAATTATCCACCCATGCTGCTCTAGCTGCGTCCTTACATCAGGCTGAATTCGGTCCTGGTGAGCCGCCATACAAAGGAGCCTACGAGGTCTGCTAGCGGCTACGTAAAGCTGTCTGGCAAATTTTTGCTTCCGCGGTCCGGAAATTGCCCCGTTTTGCGTGAACGCCAACCTTCCGGATAGCGTCTCTAGATCATACTGGTGATTTTTTGTCTCCAGTACCAACGTCGCATCATGTGTTTCACCTTTCACAGAATGGATCGTTCCGATTTCTATTTCACGACCGGAAGCTGAGCGATATAAATTCGCCGTTCCAGCCTGGGAAATAACGTTATCGTCGTCATTGCTCTCTGAATAGACCAAATATTCTTTCACCGGCCCCTGTTCACCGTCAATTCCCAGTACAGACAACAACTTAGTGCATTGTGCCTCCCAGAGTTCCTTTGAGGGGGTTCCATCCATAATCCAGGACGTAAGCAGACATTTAAACTCTTCGTGTACTCCCGTGGTCCTTAAATGGCTACCAAGACTGGTCGCGGAATAGTGCCTTGTATAGTCTCCGACGCTTTCAGTAATGCCGCCTCTACGTAACAAATCCAGTACGCACTGCATGAGTAGTGCGTATTGAAAGGCCGCATCAGCTTCCGTCGCCCACCACTCACGTGATACCGCCTCAATGAGCAACTGGGGCCTCGGTGTCTTAACGGATTTTGTTCTATCGTAACCAGGCCAATACTCGCTGATAAAGCCACCCTGGCCTTCTGTGCCTCCCACGGCCTTTGCACAACGAGACTGGTTGTTTATCTCCAACGCATCGAGCAATTCGCAAAATCTCTCCAACACATTTTCTTTTGTCGCATCTGTGTAGAGAAATATAGTGTGAGGGGTATTATCTGAAGCCTCTCTAAACGATTGAAGTTCGCCTATCCCTGTGACACTCAGACCGGATATCTTGGCAGCTATATCTACCGGAAATCTATGTGTGCTTTTGAGGGGAACAAGCGCGCCATTGCCATTGAAAGTCTCATTCGGACTCTCTCCACCCATATTGTCGAAAATGGCCTGGTCCGGATCACCCAACCTTTGCAGCATAACATCATCGCAAAGAAACAATTCGTTAATGAGATCCTCCTGATATTTTTGTGTATCTTGCATTTCGTCCACGAGGACATAGGAAAAACGTTTTCTGATCGCGCTTACAACCTCGCTATTCTCTTGTATGCACTGCTTTGCAAAGTAGTACATCTCTGAGTAAAAAAAGTATCCCCGGTCAAGCCGTTCAAGAAATACTTCCACAAGATTCTTATAAGAAGGTTTGGTCGATTCATTTCTGAAGCCTGGAACCTGAACCTCCCCAGTCTCATGGTGAATCTTAAGATCGGATATAGATGCGTACTTCTTGTTAGCTAGAAAGGTCCTTGTTCCATAACTAATCCGGCTTCCCATCAACGACGCGCAGGCATCATCATCTATACGGACAGGATTCATCTCAGTTGATCGCAAATAGGGTGATGCCAAATATCTGTTAATAAACTCCTGAATAGTTCCAATAAAGTTGGGGTACTGCGTGAGCCGAAGGCCCGAAGGGTGGCTCTCAATTCGAGCGATAATTTCATTACGGGCGACGTTGGTATGCGTCAGAACGCATACTCCCGAGTCCGCAGACCTCAGCTTCTTTTCTAGAATGAGAAGCTTGGCCGCAACAATCGTCGTCTTTCCGCTACCCGGACAGGCCTGAATATCGTCCCAGGACTTGATAATAACCCGCCTATCGTCGTCAAATTCGAGAGTCATCGACGGGTCTGAAAGCCTTTGGTTGTAGTCCTGGAGGAACTCGTCGATATCGTTATCAGTAATCTCTAGCTCAGGCACCTACTCGCCTCCTGTATCGGTTGCTGCTGTAGCAGTTTCCTCGGCAACGGGAGGCGTGCTGAACGGTTCGGTAACATAAGCGATAGCGTCCTTAATGTACGCGGGCATCTTATCCAGAAGTCGATTTTTACCATCCGCATCCGAATAGTCTTCAATCAGTTTCTGGCTTAGGCGGTATGCCACATCGGTCTTGAGGCTGCTTGATTCAATGAGCCCGTATATTTTTATGGCCCGCAGTTCCGGTTCAGCAGGGAGGTCCGCGAAGGCCGGATCATCCTCGCCCTTTACGAGGTCATATATATCTTCTGCGAGACCGCTTCGGATAAGGCAGTATTCAAATGTCCACTCATCAGAAACGAAAACTTTCGTATTTTGTAAGTCAACTAGGGTGAGCTTTGCTTCTTCATGCAAGACTTCGAATGACTGGAGTGACTTTTTCTTGTCAACTACGGCAGTTCCAAAAGTCACGCCATCAGAGCCTAACCGGGGCAACCAGAAATGCTTGTTCCTGGACTTGAGCGTCTTGAATCCCACATCCTCATTGACGGCGCTATCGGCAGCTTCCGGCCAAAGATCAATGTCTCTGAGACAGGCAACGCGAATGGGCAGCTTTGGTGTGTCGGTGCTCAGAGTAGCCCTTCTAAGGAATATTTTTGCATATCGGATGTAAGCGGTGTTTCCAACATTGACCACGCTTACACCATAATCCTCCAGAGGCCTACCGAGAAGATTTGAAATCGTAGGAAGCAAAATGTTCTCACCATCACCCTCTACAACTAGAACTGACTTCGCGAAGAACAAATTCGACTTCGTTACGTCGAGAAACTTCTCAAGAAAAACATAGTCTTCCGGATTGAGCAATGTTTCGCTTTTTGTTAGAGGAAACGCGGCCCCATTTGAAACCAGGATCATGCTTTCAAGGGGCGCTTTAGAAGCCAAATTGGGGCTATGGGTGGTAAGGATAGTCTGAAATGTAGCTGAGTTGGTGTCCGAGTAGATATCTCTGATAAATTTTAAAAGCTTCATTTGTAACTGCGGGTGCAAGTGAGCCTCGGGCTCTTCGATTAACAAGAGCGGGAAGTCACTTTTCTCCTGCTCAAGCAATATCAACTCTGTAGCCATGAAGAGGATATTGCTATATCCAAGCCCTTGCATGGGCTTTGACACATCAAGTACCAAACTCAAGCGTTGCAAAATATCCTGAAACGCACGCTCTCGCTCTAGAGAGTTCAGCGTGTCAAATTCCTGACTGCCAAGCATTTGAATGGACAAATCAAATTTGTCCGTATTGAAAGTAAGCTCTCTAACGTAGCGGTCAATATCTGACCGATTATCTTTTAACCCCTGATTATTCTTCGCTTCACTACTCGCTTCGATCAATCCCTTGAGCAACGCCTCGAAATGAACTCCATCACGTTTGAAGTGCTTCGAAGAGGAGAGTATTTGTGCAAGCCTAGAACCTCGACCAGAGGACAGCTCCGCCTCGGCATCTCTAAGCGGCTTCAAATACGTTGACGAAAGATAATCCCGAATTTCTCTTTCGATAGAGAGACCGTCACCATTTATCCCTGACCTCAACTCTGTCCGTATTAAGCGGTTTCCCCGCCTAATCACTTCGGTACGGCGTGCGGTCAAAGTCACATATAAGACGGAATGTCTTACACCTTCATCCCGTTCTTCATGTGTAAGATGCTCTACAAAGGTACGGGCCTGATCTGGCGTAATGCTGTCAAACTTGAGTTTGATTGAAAAAGTGTCGGAAGAATTATTGAAATCGGATTCGGCTATGCGGGTCCATTCCGCTGAATTCGTATCCAGAGTGAGCCGTATGGCATCAATTAGCGCAGTTTTGCCGGAATTGTTTTCGCCGACAAGTACGTTAAGCCCTGGGTTCAAAGATAATTTTAAACTTTCAAATATCCTAAAGTTCAGAATATGTAGTTCAGAAACATACATTACCGATATCCCTAATATTAATTTAGACCGTCTTCTCCGGCCAGGCATCTATGTTGCTTAGCCGTCAGCTTTTATGACCAAGGTGTACTTCACTCGAGGGCTCAACCAATGTCCGCTTTGGGTCGCTTGCGGACAATTTCATTACTCAACTTATCATAAACTTCGCGGCACATAAGCCACCTCCTTCAACTCAGCAATCGCATTGCTACGATCAAGTTCATCCAATGCCCTCTTGATATACCCTTTCACATTCACATCACAGTGAGGAAAAGCAATTTCCGGCTCTAACCCTTTAAGACGCAGAAAGATTGCCAGTGCATAGCTGTGCTCGGCCTCCGTAAGATAACCGCCGCCAGACGTTTGCCAGCCAACCGCATCCACGCTTGCGTGTTGCCGGAAATTGAAAGCGGCGTTTGCCTGGAAAATACCGAACCCCAGAAAGGTAGCGCCAATATCTGTAGCAAACTCCCAGTTTTCCCATCCGCCGGGAGGTGGTTCTGGTGCTGTGCCGGTGAGATAGTGGGACAACTCATGAGCGAAGGTCGCCACCATTTGGGTTGGATCATCGGTGAGTTTTGGGTTGTAGGTGATCGTGGCTTGGTTATTCTCATTTACCGAGAAGGTGCCGAGGGGGCTTTGCTCCACGTTTTGCACGGTTAAAGTCGGGGCAACCCGTAGATTAGGATCTTCCTCCTGAACCTGGAGGGTTACCGGCCAGTTCTCCAATCCGGCGTATTTCATCACTTGTTTTAACGTGGTCTGGGCAGCGGATTCATTTGAGTCGACGATGGAAGGAAAATAGTCACTTGTGGGGAGAACGAGTTGGGCTTCTTTATAGAAATCGTTCCCTCCGAAATGGGTCAGCAGCCATCTGTAACACTCGATTTGAAACCGAGTGTCTTGTTCGGTGAGTAACGGCTTTTTACGAAAGGGATTCCACACGGTCAAATTCCTTTTTACTCATGATTGTTGTTTTCCCGAGTTCCCCTGCCCTGTTGGGTATTTATTTAGACGTTCTATATAACACCCAATTTAGGACAATATCAATCACTTAGCTTCCTGCCTTTCTACTCCTCTATTCGCGCAATAAGCCTGGGGCCACTCCCTCTTAATCCCCGTCCCGGCACGAGCGAGAAGCGCAGGCAAAAGCCGATCAGCGGGCCTGACTGTTTGAGCGATAGCGAGTTTCAGGCCCGCCGGTTTTTGCCGAGCATCGCAGCGGACCCGAAGGGGCGTGACGGCCGGGCGCTCTGTCTGTTGGTTACTTATCTTTTGGCGCAAAAGAAAAGTGACTCGCCCAGGAGGGCGAAACAGGGAGTTTCCGACACGAGATTAAGAACGAGTGGCTACACCATCGAATAGCCAAATTGACATCATGACTTATGTGACAATCGATACGCCAGCACAATCGGTGCTGCAAAGGTGGTCACGATCACCATAATGATCACCGTCGCAAACAGATCCGCAGACAAGACACCCAGACTCAAACCCACATTCGCAAATACAATACCGACTTCACCACGAGGCACCATCGCCCAACCGACGGTATTTTTGTCCACACCCGGCCCTGCTGCCCAACCGGAGACATACTTGCCTACGATCGCCGCAACGGATACAGCCAGTGCAATACTCAGTATGGTCGGATTCGCCACCAGTGACGCCAGATCGACCTGCATGCCCGTGTAGAAGAAGAACACCGGCACGATAAAGATCACAAAACCATGTATAAGGTCTTCAATGTGCTTGTCGCTGTGTTTGTTGATGGTGGCTTCCAGAATGCGGCGCGATTCCTTCTCACACTTGGTGTCGTTGTGAAACAGCCGCTCACGCAACTCCATGATCGCTTCCGGCTCCTTGAAGTAGCGGAAGTGTACCGGATCGAGTGCCAGCCCCACTGCGTAGGCGCCAACGATCATCTCTAATCCGACTGAGTAGGCAAGCACCGCAAACACGATGCCTATGCCCATCACGAAGGCCGCCTTCATCTCCAGGCTGTCCTCCAGCCGGCTCACCCAATAGCTGAGGCCCGGCGCGATGCTCTGACCGAACAGAATGGCCACCGCGAACAACAGGATCGCTTTGGCGATGATGACAAACATGCTGCCGATACCAACTGCTTCGGCGTCACCGCTGGTGGCGGCCAGTGATGATACGAAAGCGAGGATCACAAGACCCAGTACATCGTCGATGACGGCTGCGGAGCGCACCATGATTGACTCCGTGGAGTCCTTCTGCCCCAGGTCCTCAAACGTTCGTGTGGTGATGGCGATGGAGGTGGCGGAGAGTGCCGCACCGAAGAACAGGTAGACCACATCGGACTGCCCCGGCATCAGTACCGCCAGGGTGACGTAGCCAAGCACCATCGGTGCAACCACCCCGACGATGGCAACCGCCAGGGAGCGGAGCCCGACGCTCATGATGTCTTCAATGTTCGATTCGAGGCCGATCTTGAACAGCAACAGGACGACGGCGTATTCTGCAATGATGCGGATGAATTCGGTGGTCTTGATCGGTTCCAGCCAGTCGAGACCGGTCATCAGCGCGAAATTGCCGGCAACGATGCCGGCGGTTATGCAGCCCAGAACTGCTGGAATATTGATCAGCTTGAACAGACTGGCGAAGGCCCGGGCAAGTACCATGGCCACGGCAAACCAGATGAAGGATTGCAGGATGACTTCGTGAGCACCACCTCCGTGTTCAGCGCTGTGCTCTCCCTGGTTGAGCCAGAGGAGTACAACCACAGACACTGTGAGTAGCAGTATCTGGAACGAGCGTTTAGAGACGGGCATGTACAGCTCCTTTCCAGTCACAGAATTTTAGTTACCTTAGCATGACAAAGCAGCTTAAACCACGGATTGCAAAGGTATGAACGGCGTATGACTGTTTGTTATGTTATCGGTCCGGAATGCCAAGACTTGATGGCCTCTGGGAGATAAATAACAGGCAATTTCTGCTACCCCCCCTCACCCAATTAGCTGCAGGGCCATCCCCTCTCAGTCTGCTACCGTGAACCGGTAAGCGGTCACTGCTGTCCGGAATGGATTCCGATCATCTGGGTGAAAGGATGCAGCGGTTGATTTTGAAGGGTATTAGCCATGGCAGTGACTCATAAACGAAGATTCATAATCCGGATAAGTCAATCTTAAACAGACCTGGATGGTGCTTACTCAAACCTTTTTGGTGGGGCATGGCCCCACCCTACACGCTGAACTCTATGGTAGGGTGGGGCCATGCCCCACCTATTTCCCAAACAGCGGTGGGTACACGTCGGTATGAGACAATCAATCGAAGCAATATGGAATCAATCACCCAAGTGATTAGCGGGCTTTCGCGGTACTTTGTGTCCATTCGCGGCTAAAAAAACCAGAGAAAAGACCTTTTCGATAACTCGGGCATTGGTCAGGAGTCGATGTTCAACAGAGCGCTTCAACTTTCGTTTTCGAGGGCCGGTTTGCGGATCAGATTGGTGACTTTGTATTTAGCAAAATGGGCACCGAACTTGATCAAGCGGACCATGTGCTGCGGGTAGAGCAGCGACAGCCAGGTATAGTGCCAGCTGATCGAGGGTCGCCGGTAGAAGGAGACCAGCATCTCCCGATAGTGTTTGTCCAGTTCGTCGATGCTGATCCCTTCCGGGGACCAGAGGAAGTTCATGCCGTTCATCTTCTCCCAGTGGTCGTCACGGATGTTCGAACCATACAGGTCGTAGTAGATGGGCGAGCCCGGATAGGGGGTGAACTTGGTCAGGTTCATGATGGTCATGGGGATGTTGCGCACGAACTGCTTGGTCTCTTCGATGGAGTCCACCGTCTCACCCGGGTAACCGAGCATGAAAAGTCCCTTGGTGCGGATGCCTGCAGCGGCGGTCATTTTCACCGCCCGTTCCGAATCCTTGACCTTGGCGGACTTGACCATCTTCTCCAGCATCTCCTGGGAACCGCTCTCCAGGCCAAAGCTGATCTCCCAGCAGCCTGCCTGTTTCATCAGCGCCAGCACATCCTCATGCACCGTATCGACCCGGGAGGTACAGGACCAGGTCATGTTGAGCCCCTCTTCGATGAGGATTTTGCAGAACTCAGAGGCCCGCTTGCGGCTCGCCAGGAACAGGTCGTCGACGAACATCACATGGCGGATGCCGTAGGTCTGCTTGAGATGTCGCATCATCTCAACCACCTTGGCCGGGGAGTAGTAACGGACCCGGTCGCCAAAGGTCGAGGTGTCGCAGAATTTACAGTGGAAAGGACAGCCGCGGGAGGCGGCGATGGTGGCCACCGGGCCACGGGGATAGTCGTAGATGGCCGGCTTGTAGGCCTGGGGGAAATCGGGCAGCAGATCCCAGGCCGGCATCGGCAGGTAATCCAGATCCCGGTTGATTGCCCGGCCCTGGGTCTGGTTGATGAACGGGCCGTCCCGATAGATCAGTTCAGGCACCTCGGTGAGCTTGCCCTCCCCTTCGATGGCCCGCAGCAGGTCCATCAGGGTCTTCTCCCCTTCACCGGTTACCGCATAGTCGAACTGACTGAACCGCTCCATGGTCTCACGCCCCATGGAGGAGACGTGAGGACCGCCGATGATGATCACCGTCTCCGGCAGCTTCTCCTTGATCGATTTGGCGATCTCTGCGGTATTCCAGACACCGACGGTGAACAGGGTGATGCCCACATAGGCGGGCGCTCTTTCCACCACCCACTCCACCACCCCCTCGATGGTGAGGTTCATGATGTTGCTTTCGATGATCTCCGGCTCGTAACCGTGTTCTCTCACCTCGGCCGCCAGATACATCAATCCCAACGAGGGGGAGTTGTTGGTGATCTCCTTGACGAACTCATACCCCTTGGCGATGGAGTCATAGGGGGGGTTGATGAAGGTGATTTTGCGATTTGACATGTTCAGAGTTGGAATTCGCCGGGCGTCAGTGCCTTAACAGTGACTAGTTTACCTTAAATATCGGCAATACTGAGGTCATTAACACATCAAAATATCGTGTGATTCGCTTTGAACAGCCGACAGCTGACTTGACGAATGGCGTGATTCAAACTATATTAGTAATTAATTATATACTTTTTGGTGTTTATCATGAATGATATGTTGCTGTTTAGCTGTGCCGAGCTGAGGGAACTGGTGGAAACCAATCCCGATGAGATTGAAGTGATCGTTGAGATGATGATCGAAGCGGAAGCCGACCTCTGCCGGGAGAACAGTTGATCTGAAGATTTTTAAAGCGTCTCCATAATAAGCTTGCAACAAAAAAAATGCCCGCATAAAGCGGGCAATTTTTTTCTTATCGAGTCAATTGTTATTTTATTGACTGGTAGTAATCCATCAGGATCTGAGCCACCTCAGGACGGGAGAACTCTTTGGGAGGCGCAATGCCCTGTCCCAGCATCTCACGCACCTTGGTGCCGGACAGCAGTACGAAATCCTCTTTGCTGTGATCCGGTGCTTCACACATCATCACAACCTTGTTGAGTTTCTTCGAGTAAGCGGTGTGGTCGGCCTTGAAGATCTCGATCTCCATGGCGCCGGCCGGCACTTCGTTCTCAAAGATGGTCTGCGCATCGAAGGCACCATAGTAGTCACCCACACCGGCGTGATCACGGCCGATGATGAAATGGGTGGCGCCCATGTTCTGACGGAAGTAGGCGTGCAGAACCGCTTCTCTGGGGCCGGCATAGAGCATGTCGAAACCATAACCGGTCACCATCGCACTGTTCGGCGGGAAGTAGAGCTCGACCATCTTGCGGATGGCGGCATCACGCACCGGTGCAGGAATATCACCCTTCTTCAGCTTACCCAGCAGCATGTGGATCACCAGGCCGTCACAGCCGAGACGATCCATGGCGATGTGGCACAGCTCTTCGTGGGCCAGATGCATGGGGTTACGGGTCTGGAAGGCGACGATCTTGCTCCAACCGCGCTCCTGGATCTCGTTGCGGATCTCTACCGCGGTGCGGAAGGTATCCGGGAAATCAGCCTGGAAGTAGGAGAAATTCAGTACCTGGATCGGACCGGACAGGGCAATACGGCCCTGGCCGTTGAACGCCGCCACACCGGGATGCTCGGCATCGTCAGTACCGTAGACCTTATCGGTCATCTCGGCCATCTGCTCATCGCTGACGGTTTCGATGGCTTCGATGTCCATCACCGCCAGGACAGGATTGCCTTCCATGTTCGGATCTCTGAGGGCAATGCGTTTGGCGTCACCGATTGCATCGATACTCTCGAGCAGACAGAGTACAGGCACTGGGAAGAAGCTGCCATCGGTGAGGGTCATCTTCTCAGCGGCACCCATCGCATCAGCGACCGACATGTAGCCTTTCAGCGGGTTGAAGTAGCCTGCACCCATCATCACCGCATTACCGGCGGCCTGGGAGCTGATCACTACGGAAGGCAGTGATTCAGCCTCATGGGAGAGACTGTGGTGGGTATCCGGGTCATAGACAAACAAAGGTTGTAGTTCTGTTGAACCAACGGGGTTGATCATGACGTTTCTTCTCCTTCGCTTAGATCACTAAATTCTTATGGCCGATTCGCCTCGTCACCGAGGGCAGTTCGGTTCTGCCGATTTTGTCGTCAGTGGATTCGATCGATTGGCCCCTTCATTGATCTGTTTTAATTTCTTGAAAAGAGCCGTAAGCCACTGTTTTTTATTTAATTGTATGAGCAAGTATGCTCACACCAATACTCAAACAGCCCATACCCTACCACAACCAGGAGTTATCCAACCCAAGTTATTTTTTATGTGCTCAGCAAAATATCTGCTCGCCCCGTTTAATCGGGCCATTCCCAGGTGTGGTGTTGCGGGGGATTGATTGAAAGTGGCGGTCTGTCGCCGTAAACCACAGCTAGGAGAGCCGTTTGAGCCGATCACTGAGGCCACTCTGGCGCTGCATACCTCTCAGTAAGGCGGTTTTGAAAACCGTTTCCGGGCCAACCAGAATGAACCGCTGCTTGGCGCGGGTGACGGCGGTATAGACCAGCTCACGGCAGAGCACCGGTGAGTCCTGCTTCGGCAGATGAAACAGCACCCGCTGGAATTCCGACCCCTGACTTTTGTGCACGGTGAGGGCGTAGACGGTTTCACAGTAGGGCAAGCGGGATGGTGAGACCCAGCGAACAGCACCGTCGGCCCCATTGAAAGCGACCGACAGCTCACCGGAGCCGTCCGGATGGGGCAGCACGATCCCGGTCTCACCGTTGTAGAGATTGAGCTGATAGTCGTTGCGGGTCAGCATCACCGGTCGCCCTACATACCAGCTTGCCTGTTGGGGAATGACCCCCTGCGCTCTCAGCCGACCGGTGATACCCTGGTTGAGCTGTATCACACCCGCCGGACCTTCCCGCAACGCCGCCAGGATACGAAAGGCATGCAGCTGTTCGAACAGCGCCTCGACGGAATCACCCCGCTCGATCGCCTGGCCGAGTTGGGCAAAATGGGCCGCTCCGAGGGCCAGTGTCTCGGCCTCATCGGCCAACCAGGTCAACTCATCCTCCGGGGTTCCCTGCTGAATCAGATGGATCGCTTGATCAGCCTCTGCCCGGTTGATCGCCGATGCCAGACAACCGATCGGGCTCTCGGCGCTGAAGCGGTAGCTGTGGTGCAGCAGCACCACCCGATCCTGCAGCGAATTGTCAGATCGGGGTAGCGGTTCAATCGGCTGACCGGTGATTTGCGCCAAGGTGGCGGCCGATTCAGCACTCGGCCCTTCGCAACCGGCACAGATATCCCCCAATACCGCACCCGCCTCTACCGAAGCGAGCTGATCCCGATCCCCCAGCAGGATCAGTCTGGCCTGGCTGGGCAGTGCGTCCAGCAGCTTGGCCATCAGCGCCACATCCACCATCGAGGCCTCATCCAGGATCAGCACATCCAGTAACAGGGGATTCTCTGCATAGTGTCGAAAACCGGTTCCCTGATTTGTGACACCCAGCAGCCGATGCAGTGTGGAGGCCTGTTCAGGTATCTTTTCCTGCTCTTCTGCCGACAGGGGCAGGCGGAGTTTGGCGTCACGGATCGATTGCTGCAGCCGCGCCGCCGCCATGCCGGTTGGTGCGGCCAGCCCGATGCGCAGCGCACTCCCGCCGGGCTGTTGGCGCAGCAGAGCCAGAATTCGTACCACGGTCGAGGTTTTGCCGGTCCCCGGACCGCCGGAGATCACTGTCAGATTCGACAGCAGGGCATTGGCTGCCGCAACCTGCTGCCAATCGGTAACAAGATCTTCTACCGGCTGAAACAACGGCTTCAGGCTAGCGCTCAGCTGCACCCTGTCGACCATGGCCCCATGGTCTGAAGCGCGTTGCAGCAGTGCGCTCGCCAGGCGTTGCTCATAGTCCCAATATCGATGCAGATAGAGCCTCTGCTGATCGTCGAGCACCAGCGGCTGTCGACTGCCCGGACTGCCGACCACACCACTGTCAAGTAATGCTGAGCGCCACTCATCGAGTGGCGGCGTTCTGAGTGTTGGGTCGATCCCGGGCAGCAGTGCCCGCTGTGCATGCTGATCCAAATCGAGGCAGACGTGCCCCTCATCGGTCGCCCGGCAGGTCAGGGCAATCGCCAGAGCCAGTTGCAGCGACGGTTGATCCGCCTCCTGCAGCAGGAACATCGCCAGTTGGCAGTCCAGATCCTCCAGCAGATTGTGGTCTCGCAGCCGTTTCAGTTGGGCCGCTGTCTGTTCGAACGGGTGCTGCTCGGACCCGGCTGTCATGACAGCTCTCCGATCATCTCATCCATGGCGTTGATGAAGTCGACCGGTGGCCGCTCCTGCACGATGCCCATACCCTGCTCCCCTTCTGGACGCATACCTCTCAGGAAGAGATAGAAGACACCACCGACGTGTTTTTCATAGTCATAGTTGGGAATTCGCAGCCGCAGATAGCGATGCAGCGCCAGGGTGTAGAGCACATACTGCAGCGGATAGTGGTGTGAGGCCATGGCTTCTGTCAGGGCCTGCTGGTGGTAGGCCGGGTAGTCGGTGCCGAGCCAGTTCGATTTGTAATCCGCTAGAAAATACTGGCCCTGAGATTCAAAAATCAGGTCGATATAGCCTTTCAGATAGCCATCCACGCTGTCGCGCCCCAAACCGCCCAGACCGGCAATCAGCCCAGGGGCATGACTGAACCGGGTGCGTTCCGCCAGCTGGCTTATCTGCCGGGTATTGAAGGCGCTCACCGGAAACTGAAAGGCCATCTCGTTGAGACGCTGGCTCGGGGTTATCTGGCCCAGGTGCAGCCCGCTTTCGGTCAGTGGGGTGGCCAGTAAGCGCTGCATCCATGGCACCACCACCTCACGCCACTGCAGGTCGATGCCGTAGAGCAACAGCTTCTCTTCAACCAACTGCTCCATTGCACTCCGGTCCGTTTGCTGGAAGTCGAGGTTTTCCAGAATCGCATGCAGACAGCTGCCGGGACCGGCACCTCTGGGGAAACCATGCACATCGAGCCGTGACTCGAACTCCAGGGTGGTGCTGTCGCTCGCCTCGATGCCGTCATGATCCGGCAGATCCTCCGGCAGGCCGGCGATCAGGGATGAGAAACTGGCGACCTGCTGATGTTTGGGCAGCGCTTTGCTGAAACGTCTGGCCGGGATCAGTTCAGGGGGCAGTGGCAGGGACATCTGCCCTGCCACTTCAAAGCCGGGCATCGGCGTGACGGAAACGGTCGATCCCGCCGAGGCCGCCAATGCACTCAGCTGGGCGTCATCATCGGCGGGCTGCAGCGCCTTGGCGGTCGACAGCCAATCGCTCAACTGATGTGGCGGTTGTGCACTGCCTCGGCTGTGCAGCAGCCAGCAGAGCGCTCCATGACGATTCTGTTTGGTCAAACCCCAGGGGAGATAGCAGCGGTAGCGGGATCGGGTCAGTGCCACGTAGGCCAGCCGGATGTTCTCCGCCAGGTTCTCCTGCTGGCGATAGCCCCGGTTCTGCTCCATATTCAATGAGCCCAGTTCAAGCACCGCCGCATCGTTGTCCAGTGGGTCGTGAAACAGAAACGGCCAGTCACTGCGCTTCTCCGGGGATTCGTCCCACAGATAGGGGCAGAAGACGATGCCGTATTCCAGACCTTTACTGTGGTGCAGCGTGTCGATTTTCACCAGATCCCCATCGCTCTCCAGACGCAGCAAACACTCCTCATCCTGGGAGCTGGATTGGCGCTGCTGTGCGAACCACTTCAGCAGCCCCTCCATGCCGGGGCGTTGGCTGTTTTCATGCTGTTGCAGCAGCTCCAGCAGATGGTAGAGATTGGTCAGACGACGCTCGCCATCGTGATACTCGAGCATCCGGCTCTCCATGCTGAACTCGGTCATCAGGCCCCGGATCATGACCATGAAGCCACTGCTGCGCCAGACCTGATGATATTCGAAGAAGTGCCGGGTGATCTGACTCTGCAGCGGTTCGTCTTCATTCAGGCGATCGATCTCAGCACCGTTCCAGCCAAACAGCGGGGTTGCCAGGGCCCCACGCACAACCGCTTCCCGGTGCGGCTCAAGCAACGCAATCAAGACCCGCTCCAGCGCCTCGGCCTCTGCGCTCCAATAGACACTCTGCTGACTGCTGCGTACGCTGGCGATGCCTTTGGCGGCCAGTGCTACGGCCAGACAACTGGCTTGCGAGTGGGTTCGCACCAGGATGGCGATATCACTGCCGAGCAACCGCCTTGAGCCGATTCTGACCTGCCTTGAATCATCCACAGAAAGCAGACTGGCGATCTCTGCCGCGGTGGTTTCTGCGACGGATTGACGCAGTGTCTCAACCGATAAGCCCTCCTCAGCAGGCAAACGCCAGATCTGCAGCGCCGCACTCGGCCTGCCCTGCTCGGTCAGCTGATCCCGGGGCCGCTCGGCCGCCTCGGTGGGCTGGAAGCCGATTCGGTGGTCGTAGAAAGGACGGGGTGAAAAACCGAACAGGGTGTTGATCGCCTGCACCATATCGGGGGTGGAGCGCCAGTTGGTATCCAGGGTGTGGCGTCGCCCCCCGGCACCCTCCCGGGCTTGCAGATAGGTGTAGATATCGGCGCCGCGAAAACTGTAGATCGCCTGTTTGGGATCGCCGACCAGAATCAGGGGCTGTTCCGATTCTGCGTAGATCCGATGCAGGATCTCATACTGAATCGGATCGGTATCCTGAAACTCATCCACCAGTGCGACCTGATAGCGGTTGCGCAGCAGACCGCACAGCTGCCCCGACTGATCCTTTTGCAGCGCCTCATGAAGCTGCAGCAGCAGATCGTCATAGGACCACTCCCCCGCCTCCACCTGGCGACGGGGCAACTCCTGCTGCAGGTAGTGGTAGAGGCGGGCCTGCCAGGCCACCTTGGCCTGATGGAAGGCAGCCACACACTGCTCAGAGAGGGGCAGATAGTCCGCCAGGGCATTGAAAAACCGATTTTCCGGCGCTGTTTTGCCCTTCTTCACCGCCTGAGCGATCACCTCCGGGGTAAAACGGATCACCTTATCGAAGGGGGCCTCATAGAGAGTACCGTTGAGCCACAGATCCATCCGTGCACACCAACCTGCCAGCCAGTCGGCGCGATAGCCTTTCAGCACCTGCTTGTCGCTCAGCAGTTTCTCAACCTGTTCCCTTTCGGCATACCAGCAGGCGCGCAACTGCTGTTGTGCCTGTTCAGCCTGCTGCTCCAAGCCGACCAGATTGTCGGGCCATGCAGCACCACTCACCCGGAGATAGGGCTTGCCCAGCGCCGGTTTGACTCTCGCGAGCAGTTGATCCGGAGTGGCGATCCACCCCTGCAGGGCGCTGAAGAAGTGTCTTGGCAGACTGGACATCTCGAGACGCCAGAAATCATCCGCGATCTGTTGCAGTCGTTCCGCCTGATCGGGGACCAGCGCGGTGGTGAAGGATTGCCCGCTTTCGAAGGCGAATTCCGTCAGCACCCGTTGGCAGAATCCGTGGATGGTGAAAATCGTTGCCCGATCGAAACTGGCCAGGGCCAGATCGAGCTGGCGTATCGCCAGGGATCTGTCGGCCACTTTTTCATCGATCGTCTGGAACAGCGGATCCGGGGTATCGGCCGCCTGAAACCACTGCCTGGCTTCAACAATCCGTTGACGTATCCGGGTTTTCAGCTCAGCGGTTGCCGCCTTGGTATAGGTCATCACAAGGATCGACTGGGGCATCAACCCCTGCTCCAGCAGCAGCCTCAGATAGAGACTGGAGAGGGTGTGGGTCTTACCGGTACCCGCACTGGCCTCGACCAGATTGACCCCCTGCAGAGAAAAGCGTTCGATCATCATGCCTGAATCTGCCGCCACTACTGCCACTCCAGATGCTGCATCAGAGGTTGCAGCAGTGTCAGGCTGGTCTCTGAGAAAGCCTGATGATTCAGGGCATGGCCCTGGTAGAGCAGTTGATTGTAGGGTTTACTCGCGTCACCACTATGGTGGCTGCTGCCGAACCACTTTCTCTCCGCCTCCTTTTGCGCCTTCTCCGGGTCTCCCTGCAGATAGCGTTCAACAAACTGCCAGGAGGTGCCCGGATAGAATGGCAAGGGGGTCTGCATGCCGGTTTGATAGGCCTGCATCAGCTTCTGCAGATGCTCCTCAGGCTGATCGACCGGGGTGAAACGGCCATCCCGCTCAGCCTCCAGCAAGCGGGTCTCCAGACTGACCCCTTCGGGGCGCAACTGATTCAGTACCAGATGCCGAATCCACGCTCTGAGCAAGTGGTATGGATAGAGCCCGGCCGTGTTGTAGACCAGCAGACCAGACTGGTTGACCGTTCGCAGATAACCACTCAGGCGGTTCTGTTCAAAAGGGATCTCCACGACCAATGGCGCTTCCAGCCTCTCCCCCTGGCAGTCGGCAACCCGGCTGCTCATCGACTGAGCCCTGTCCAGCATTGCTTCGAATGCCAGCCTGCCCGCCTGACCATGTGGTAACAGACCGCGACCGTCGAACAGTTCAAACAGCGGCTCAGCCGGCTGCTCCTGGAGCAGTAGATCCACCATCTGATGTTCCAGATCACTCTGCTCGAAACGGTCGTAGGCAAACCGCTCCCGCTCCTCCGGCAGCTGTGCAGCCGCCTCCAGATTGATGCCCAAGCGAAGCCGGGCAAACTGTCGTTGGGGATTCTCAAAAAACTGTATCAGCTGATCCAGCTCGATCACCTGCTGTGACTCCGTAGCCGGCAGCGGCTGTTCAACCAGCGGAAGATCGACCGCCCTGCCCCGACCGACCGTCATGGCCGCTTCGCGCATCTCTGTTGAGTAGCTGAACAGATCGCTGCCGCTGCGGAAATAGTCCGGCGAGAAAGGTTGCAACGGGTGTCGCTGGCTGATCCGGGCAAGGCCGGTTTCACCAACCATCTGCTGCAGACAGTCCCGTAGCTCCTCGACCACCACAGAGGCCGGCATCGGCATGTTGTCCCGCTGACTCTGGCCACAGTAGCTGATGATCAAACGCTGCCGGGCCGACAGCAGGGTTTCGAGAAACAGATAACGGTCGTCCACCCGGCGGGATCGATCCCCGTTGCGGAACTCCCGCCGCATCAGATCGAACCCCAAATCCTGTGGCTGACGTGGAAACTGGCCATCGTTCATCCCCAGCAGACAGATCACCCGGAACGGCAGGCTGCGCATTGGCGCCAGCGCACAGATATTGACACCACCACCCAGAAAGCCCCGCTCCACCGGCTGCTCAAACAGTTCGCTCAATCGATGTCTGACCAGCGCCAGGGAGAGGCTCGCCTGGTAGCCCGCATCACCAGTCTCCTCCACCAGCTGTTCGATACAGCTTCGCACCCCGATCAGATCCTGTTCCGTGTTGCTCTCCACGGCAAAGAAGCGTTCGATCGTATCGGTCAGCCTTCTCTGCCACTGCAGTGGTGTCGCTGACTCGGCAAAAACCGACTCCAGTTCGAACACCGCCTCGGTGAATGCCAGCAGACCTCCCAGCCACTGGCTGTCTGATCCCTCCACTGCGTCCAATGGATAGACGCCACGCCACAGGCTCTCCCCGTGATCGGCCAGGGCATAGCCCAGCATCAGTTGACGCAACCCGGCCCGCCAAGTGTTGCGATCCTCTTCCGGCAGGCCGAAATCCACTTTGTTGGCACCGTCCCGTCCCCAACGGATGGATGCCTGCTGCAGCCACTGGGTCACCTTTTCCAGACCCGCCTCATCGAGCCCAAAACGCGCTCTGACAGCAGCTTGTTCCAGCAGCGCCAGCAGCTCGGTGACCCCATAGCGGGAGCCAGGCAGGGATAACAGACTCAGCAGGCCTTCAGCGAGCGGATTACTCCGCTGGATCGAGTGATCGCTGATCCGATAGGGAATTTTCGGACGCTCTCCCGGGGCAGCAAAGACCGCTTCCAGCAGGGGTGCGTAGCGCTCGATATCGGTTGTCATGACCAGGATCTCATCAGGCCGCAGGCCGGGAAGGTCATCCAGCGCCGCCAGCAGCTGATCATAGAGCACTTCAGCCTCGCGCATCGGACTGTGGCAGAGCTGAAAGCTGATGGAGTCGTCCGCTTCAGCGCCAGCCTCCGGTGGTTCGAGATTCAGTATCTGGTTCTGTAATCGATGCAGCAGGCTCCCATCAGGCTGCATCGTGAAGGCCTCCTCACTGCCGGGATCCATTTCGTTGATCGCGGCAAAAAAGTCCCTCCCCTGACGCCCCAGGGTGGCCAGCAAGGGGTGTCCCAGGTCGAGATAGAGATCCTCACCCGAGGCCGCCAGGGAGAATCGGGCCTGCTCCTCCGGGGTGACAATCTCTGCCCAATGAGCCTGGCACGGATTGAGCAGAAACAGATGCACATCGATCCAGTTGGCAAGATAGCGAATGATCTCCAGGTAGCCCGGCGAGAGTGAAGGCACTCCGAAGATGCACACCCTGGGATTGCACGCATTGAGTGGCTTAGCCGTGTCGATCGACTGAAACAGCTGTTGCTGAAAATGGACCCAGTGTCTGCTCTCCTGGTCCACCAGCTTACGCCAGAGATCCGCCTGCCAGTGGTCACCGGGCACGGCAGACTCACCGGCCTGCCAGGCGTGAATCCAATCGGGACGATAGAGTAGATATTGATCAAACAGCCGGGCAAGCTGCTGAGACAACTGAAAGCGGCGCAAATCCCCACCATCCGAGAGATAATCCCCGATCGCGGCATAATCAGGCTGCCCGCTGAGACTGGCCAGCAGCTGGTGTATACGCCAAGCGAGATGTTTTGGTTGATAGCTGTCTTGATGAGGCACATCGGGCAACAGCTGTTCAAACAGCTGCCAGAGGAAGTTTGCCGGCAGGGGAAACTCCAGATTGGCGCTGATCCCCAGTTGAGATGCAATCCGCTGTGAAAGCCAACGCCCCATTCCGGGATGCTGAACCACGATCTGTTCGCTCTGCAGAGGGGATAGAGCTGGGGTAGCCAGCACCTCGGCCAGCTGCCGCGCCAGAATTTCAAGTTGGTTGGATTGGTAGAGTCTCAACATGAGACCCTATTCTACCCTGGTTGGGGCTCAAATCCTGAGTCTTATTAAATCCTTGACGAATCCGCGCTCAGCTCTTGGTCAGCTGGGTTTCACGCATACGCGCTTTCAGCTTGGGCGCCAATACCACGTCCATGATCTCCAGCACCTTATCGGGAACCGCTTCCAGGTAGCTGTCAATCCCTTGCGGTTGCAGACCGGTGATCTGCCAGACCCCCTCATCGAGCTGTTCACAAATCTCTTCATGGGAGTAACCGTTCAGATCCGCATCGGCGATCGCTGCCGAGATATGCAGCAGGGAAGTTTCCAGTTGATGGGTCTTGGTGGTTGAAGGCTTGTGATGGCAGGCCACCACATCGATGATGCTCTCAGGCAGTTTCCACTTCCTCAACAGGGCCTCGCCCACAGCCATATGGGTAAATCCCAGAACCTCCTGTTCAGTTTCCGCCAGCAGACCATATTCACCCCCGGTGATCAGCAGAATATCCCTGGCCTCCTGGGGTAGCTTGAGATAGATGGCGAGGCGACCGATATCGTGCAGAACCCCCATAACAAACAGCCGCTCACTGTGCAGCACGTTACAATGACCGGCCAATTCTCCCGCCACCACCCCAGTCGTGATGGAATAGCGCCAATACTCCGCCATATCCACCAGATCTGAGGGTATACCGGTGAATACTCTGGCTGCTGTGGTCGCCATCACCAGGTTGCGCAACTCTTCCGTACCGATTACGGTAATCGCCCGGGAGATGGTATCCACGGGTGCCTGCATGCCAAAAAAAGCACTGTTCACAACCCTCAGCAGACGGGCTGAAAGATCCGAATCCTGAGCAATCAGATCACCCAGGGTCAATGCCGAATAGTTCGGTGCATCGATCAAGCGATTCACTTTTACACAGACATCGGGTAAAGAGACCAGCTTATCAAGCTCAATCACAAGTTGTTGCGGAGTCATGCCTCGCACCTCATCAGGTAATTACCCAGCCAACCATAAAGCAATCAATTTGCTGATTTTAAAAGGTTTAATAGATATTCTCCGAAACCTAAATGGTTTATAAAGCTATCCTCTATCATTAGTTAGCGACATAATGACAGGAAGCTTGATCAAGATAGTAAGAAAATTCAGGAGTATGCAGTCAGATGCCATTTTTCATTTTCAAAGTCAGAGCGGATCAGACCCTAGAGTTTCTCGAGGAAGAGGAGAAGTACAAACCGGCGCGGGAAAAGGTCAGAACGCTTCGCGCCGCCCATCAGGAGGAGGATGGCGCCACCTATCGGATGGTATTCGCAAAAACCATCGGCCAAGGGGAGACCTTGCTCGCACCGAGTAATAACGACGACAGAATCATAGGTGATGATTGAAAAACCAACACACGGGAAAGAGCGCGCTTCACGGATGTTCACGAAAGATAATATTCATCTAATGAGTTCTTCATGCTAATCTTTGTCGGATAGCGCTTTACTCAGAACTTGGTATGCTTGCAGCGGGATAAAATGTAATAAGATGCTGGCAACCTTACCAACTATCCATTGAAGGACCCGTCCATCGTGTCTACTCAAGACAGAAAAAACAGATATCAGAGTCAGTTCCAACCACTGCTCAATCGTTGCAGGGATACTGCCCTTGTCTATATCAATGCATTGATGACGGAGCTGTTCAATAACACCGACAAAGCACTCACGAGCTTCGCCCAGAAAGCTGAAACCAACGAGGTGCAGAACCGCTTTTTCGAAGCCATGGCGATGATCCGTAACCGTCATGGCCTGGTGGAGCATGAGTTCCGTGAGCTGATAAATGAGGGTTTTGACAAGTTCTGGCGTGATCAGCCTGAGATCGACGGTTTCTCAAGCCTGGAAGAGGATACCGAACTTGAACTGGTCGACCAGGAGGCGATGGACGTCAACACCGCGCTGGAAAACATGATCAGCCGCACCGTCGGTCAACACCGCGCCCAGCTCTATGCCCTGGGCCAGAGACTGAGTGTGGTCAGTGGTGGACATAGCGTCAAACACAAACAGATTCCCTCCGGCCCACATCATCTGGCGCATGCCTTCAATGAAGCCATCGACGCCCTCGGCCTGGAATCACGAATCAAAGTCATCATTCTGGCCCTGTTCGACAAATATGTATTGAAGCAGCTCGGCTCCATCTATGACGACTTCAACAACAGCCTGAAAGAGGCTGGTGTGCTACCCCACTTGCGCCCCTCCATTCAGAAATCACCGGATTCCGAGCGGGGTGACTCTGAAGAGAAGGATGAGGAGCATGCGGAAACCGCCACAGAACAGACCCAGGAAGAGTTGGGCGAAGAGCTGTTTGGCTCGATTCTGGAGATGATGGCAAACCGCAGGCGGGTATCGCCTGAAAAGACCCAGGCCAAGGCCGCCGCCGCGCAGGCCGCCGGCAGACAACCCGGTGCATCACCACCCGCCAGCCAGGAGAACCTGGTCAGCGCCCTCGACAATATTCAGCCGGAAAAACGTTTCGAATATGTACCGGATGTGAATGCGCCTGGCAATGTGATTGCCAACATCGAGATCGACGAGCAGTTTCTCAGCCGGGTTAAACACACCCTGGCCGAGGAGCGGCACAAACTCTATGCAGAGGTTGGTGCAGACCGGCTTGAAGCAGCCGATGAGGACACCATCGACCTGGTGGGCATGCTGTTTGAGTACATGCTCAACGATCCTGTTCTACCCGCGGTGGCGAAAGCCCTGATCAGTCATCTGCATACCCCATATCTGAAGGTTGCGATCATCGATCGGAAGCTGTTGACCGACAGCAGCCACGAGGCCAGACAACTGCTTGATGCCCTGGTTGAAGCGGGCAGTCACTGGATCGACGAACGGAATCTGAAACGGGGCATCTACCCCGATATGCAGAATGTGGTCGACCGGGTTCTGAAGGAGTTTTCCGACAATGTCAGTCTGTTCGGCACGCTGCTGGAGAACTTCAAGAAGCGTATGGATGAGTTCCGTCGCAAATCGGACATCCTCGAGAAGCGTGCCCAGGATTCCATCAAGGGCCGTGAGAAGCTGAACATTGCACGACAGCGCGCCTCCCAGGAGATGAAAGCACGCTCCTTCAGTGAGCACCTGCCAAAACCGGCCAAAGAGTTTCTTGAGCAGACCTGGGTAGACAAACTGATCTTCGTGCTGCTGCGCCATCCTGATGGGGAGATGAGTGAAGATTGGAAGGAAGCCTTGCGTATCGCCGATGAGATTGCCTGGGCTTTCGAACCTAAATCGGACAAAGAGCGTGAAGAGCTGGAGCAGAGTCTGCCGGACCTGCGTAAGGCCATCGAACAGGGATTAGCCACGTTGGGCGGCTTCCATCAAGAAAAGAGTCAGACTCTGTTCGGCTTGTTGAGCAGTGCGCAATCCACATCCATTGCCTCGGAACTGGCACTCAAACAAGCACCGAAAAAACCAGAACCGGCGCAACCCAAACAGGCAGAAAAGGTAGCAGAGGCAGAAGAAACCGCGGCCAAGCCTCAGCTGAAGGCAGTCCCGAGCAAGCCTGCTGTCAGTGAAGCCGATGCGGAAGCCGCATCGGGCGACGAAGAGATCCCCGAAGACGAAGCCGCCATGATGGAGAAATTGCGTAAGATTCGCTTCGGTACCTGGTTTGAAATTCACGATGCACAGAGCGGCGAATCGAAGAAGGTCAAACTCTCCTGGCTCAGCCCGCTGACCGCTTCATGCATGTTTGTCGACCGTGCGGGTGTGCAGACCGCCATCAAACCATTGAGGACCCTTGCTCAAGAGATTCTAAGTGGTGAATCCACCATTCTGGAAGACAGTGGCGACCCATTTGTCGAAAGAACCCTGCATGCCATCCGGCGCATGCTGCAGCGCTCACTGAAAACCACAGAAGATATCGCCAGTGAGCTGATTGATGACGAGGAGAATGATGGGAAAGAAGCCCGTTAATGTGGAGCTTTTTTATCATCAACCCAATGGGCCCTAAGGAGTAACCATGCAAGAACAACGTCAATCCCCCCGTAAAGTGGCTGATCAGGTTTTAGAGATTCAGGATCAGGTCACCGGCAATACACTGGGGCGCATTGTCAATATCAGTGCTGAAGGCTTCATGTTACTCAGCCAGGAACCGATGCTGATCGGCACCGTCTACCAGTTGAATCTGTTTGATCCCTCATTTCAGGAGACGCAGAAGCCGGTGGCATTCAGTGCAGAAGCGGTATGGACTACCGAAGCCTCCCATCCGGAGAGCTTCTGGAGCGGTTTTCGCATCACCGAGATCTCGAGCGACGATGTGCTCTACATCGATCGATTGATTCTGGAGTGGAACTCTGAGCAGTAACGCTAGAGTCAATTATCACGAATGGGATTTACATGATGCACTGCCCTGAGTGGCGGTGTGGCGAGTCGGCGATATCGATTTAATTCGAATCAGTTCAGCATCGCCAAACGATTACGCTCGAATTCGTTCAGCACTTTCTTCACATATTTCTGGGTCTCAGGATAGGGCGGAATCTGTTTACCGTACTTGAGCACCGCATTCTCACCGGCATTATAAGCCGCAAGTGCCAGCTTGATGTCATACTCAAACATTCTCAGCAGGTCCTTAAGGTAGGTTGCCCCACCCCGCAGATTCTGCCGGGGATCGTAGGAATTTTCCACACCATACCGTTTTGCCGTTGCCGGCATCAGTTGCATCAGCCCCTGCGCCCCTTTGTGTGAGACAGCTTTGGGATCGTAAGCCGATTCCACCCTGACAATGGCATGCAGGAGTCCGGGATGGAGATGCAGCTGTTTCGCGATATCATCGATGTACGGTGAGACTTCAGCCTTGTTTTGCCTAAACTTTTTCATACTGAAGCGGCCTTTGCGGCTCTGCTTCTTGCCGCTGCGCCAGAGCAGCCGGTAGTTACCCTTCATGGGTTTGTCAGTGAAGTGGATACCCCCCCTGGAATCCTTGTACTTGTAGATTTCCGCTTCGGCACTCAGGGGCACGACAAAAACAAGCCCCGCCAGGAACAGGGTTCCCAGGCACTCTCTGGCTGTTTTCATCGTCAATAGCGTCACGGCTGATCCTTGAGTCGTTCAGTTACCTAAGGTGTCGGCGCTGGCAATTGAAACTTGAAATTGCCGATCGGGCCGCACCGGTATCGATTCACGCCCCACAACACTTCTTGTACTTTTTACCACTGCCACAGGGACAGGGATCGTTTCTGCCGACTTTCGGCTGTTTGCGCACCTCGGTCTGCGGAGCCACCAGTTCACCGTCGACAAAATACCAGCTGCCTTCCTGTTTGATGAAGCGGCTGATTTCGTGATGGGGCCGAACCATCCCCTGCTCTTTGTAGGTGGCGATAAACTCCACACTCCCCTGCTCGTCATCTGCACCACCGGCTGATGAGTCGACCACCTCCAATTTCAGCCATTCGGAGTTCTCCGCCCAACGCCGGGTGGCATTGACGTCATGGTCGTGACGGTGGTCCGGATGCAGGGATTGATGCAGGAACTCCGGATTATTGACAACAAAAGCGCAATAGCGCGCCCGCATCAGCGCTTCTGCGGTATCCGCTTGTGCATTGCCTTCCAGGATCGGTCCACAGCAAGCATCGAAATCAACACCGGACCCGCAATAACATTCTGCCATTTATACTCTCCAAACTCGTGCGTCAAATCACCGGGCAGACATGGCCTCTGAGTTACAGAGTCTGCTTCCATCCGGGGTAAGTTGGGAATGAAAGATACCATGAGGCATCCATTGCACCAAGAAAGTGAGTGATTCAGAAGCTCAGCAGCGAGCGGTCGATGTGGCACAAAACCTGTCGGACTCCAGCCTGACCAGACCAGAGCAAACCAAGCTATGCTGTTGTTGCAATTGGGGAAATAAAAAAGGCGGGTATTCAACCCACCTTAATGCCTCTATCCTCGAGGCGCGAGACTGGAATGCGGAACGGCCCCTTGTTGAAAGACCCTGTTATCAATTTACCGGTTTAGAGACCTTCAGGGATCGCTCCTAACGGTTGCAATAATATCGGTTGATTTTGACCAATTGATGACCGCCGGATAACGCTTTGATGAAACTCTACTGAAGCGGCAATCAGAGCCCCAGCTCCCGGGCACGCTTGGACAATCTTTTTACCGAGACAGGATACTTGGTACCCAGCTCCTGGGCGAAAAGGGAGACTCTCAACTCCTCCAGTCCCCAGCGGATCTCCTCGATGCGCTGATCCGTTCTGGTCTCCTTTCGACACAACTCATCCCACTGTTTCCACTTCTGCAGCAACTCCGCCATCTCAGCCATCCGCTGTTGATCCCTGGCCGCGGCATGACTCAGCTTTTCAGCCCGCATCAATAATCCTTTGAGGTATCTGGGGTACTCCTTCAACTGATTCTCAGGTATCTGTTGCAGAAAGCCCTGATAGACCAGGCGATCAAGCTGCTCCCGCATATCCATCACCGATTTCATCCAGTTGATCTGATTGATCCCATGAATGGTGCGATGGGCTTGATGATAGACCTCGAAGATCTTCAGCAGCTGTTCACAAAGTGTATTCGAATTGCTCATCAACTCGACCTTGCAGGCTTGATAACGGGATTCGAAACTCTCCCTATCCCGGATTTCCGCCTGCCCGTCGAGAAAAGTCTGATCAAACACCTTGATCACCAGCTCATCCTCGAGGTTTTTATTGCCGGAGCCGGCCACTCCCTGAATCGGTGGTGGGACCTTGGCATAAAGCAGTCGCATGCGATCCAGGTTGGTCAGATTTTTGCGCAGATAGCGGGTCTCTTTGGAGAGCTTGATCATCAGCAGGCGTCGTACCCCTGCCTTATGCAGCCGGCGGGCATTGAATTCCGCATCCAGCAAGCGGATTGAGACACTCTCCCCATCGTCGATCAGGGCCGGGTAACCCTGTAGCTGGATGCCACCCTGGGCAACCGACATCCGCTGCGGTAGCGGTGGAAAGTCCCAGCTCTTGATTCCGCTCTGTTCCAATTCCGGGGAACTGAGTTGACGATGCTCTGCCCTGCTCTGGGTGGCATGACGTTTTTTCAAACCCGTCAGATCGCGACTGGACTCCAGCCCTTTGCCAGCCTCGTCAACGACTTTGAGCCGCATCTGCAGGTGTTCGGGTATCTCAGTTTGACTCCAGGCGTCCTCAGGAACATGAACACCTGTCAGCTCTTTCAGTCGTTCGCCAAGCACTTGCACCAGCGGTCGATCGCTGGGCGAGATACCTTTGAGACAGGCATCGGCAAAATCAGGCACCGGTACAAAGGAGCGGCGAAGTGCCTTCGGCAGCCCCCGGATCAGCGTGATCGCCCGCTCACGCAACAGGCCGGGCACCAGCCACTGCAGGCGGGCGTCACTGACCTGGTTCAGCACATCCTGAGGCACCACCAGGGTTACCCCATCGGTTTGACTGCCCGGTTCAAAGTGGTACTCCAGGGGCAGCTGCATGCCATTCAGGTTGAATCGATCGGGAAACAGCTCGGCTGAAACCTGCTGTGAGGTATCCCGCATCAGGTCCTGCTCTCTCAGATAGAGCCGTTTCGGCTGCTTTTTAGTCTGGTTACGCAGCCATTTTTCAAATCCCGGGGTGGTGCAGATACCCTCTGGGATCCGCTGATCGTAAAAGCTGTAGATGCGCTCCTCATCCACCAGAATATCCCGTCGCCGCGACTTGGCTTCCAAGGCATGGATGTCGGCAATCAGCTCCTGATTGTGTCGCCAGAACGGGGCACGGGTATGAAAATCCCCGTCCACCAGGGCAGAGCGTATGAAGATCTCTCTGGCCACCAGCGGATCCACCGGACTGAAATTGATCTTTCTGCGGGGCACGATGGTGATGCCGAACAGGGTCACCTTCTCATAACCGGCCACCTGTCCCCGCCGCTTCTCCCAGTGGGGCTCCGAGTAGCTGCGCTTCAACAAATGACCGGCCGACGTTTCGATCCACTCCGGTTGTATCTGGGCGATGTTTCTGCCATACAGCTTACTGGTCTCCACCAGTTCTGCGGCCAGCACCCACTTGGGCTGCTTCTTGAAAAGCCCGGATCCCGGGTAGATAAAAAAGTGGCTGTTTCGTGCTCCTAGGTAGTCATGGGATTTGCCTTTGAATCCGATATGACTCAGCAGACCGCTGAGCAGTGCCATATGGATCTCCTGGTAACCCGCTTCCGCACTGTTCTCGCGATACCCCATCTCGTGCATCTGGCCACGTAACTGGGCATGGATGTCGTGCCACTCCTGCAGCCGGTTCCAGGAGAGGAAGTGCTGTTTGCACCAGCTATGAAATTTTCTTTTCGAAAGATGCTTGCGCTGGGACTCGACCTCCTGCCACAAACTCAAATAGCCCATGAAATCCGATTGCTCATGTTGATGCTTGGCGTGCGCTTGATCAGCCTGCTGCCGCTTCTCCACGGGCCGGTCACGGGGATCTTGCACACTCAGAGCGGCGGCGATCACCATCACTTCATTAAGACAGTGGTGGTGTGCCGCCTCCAGCAGCATTCTGCCGATTCGCGGATCAACCGGCAGGCGTGAGAGCTGGCGCCCCAATCGGGTGACCCGGCGATCCCCATCCACGGCGCCGATCTCCTCCAGCACCCGGTAGCCATCCTTGATCAGACGATTATCCGGCGGATCGATAAAGGGAAACTGACTGATATCCCCCAACCCCAGCAGCTTCATCTGCAGGATGACCGAAGCCAGATTGGTTCGCTGTATCTCGGGTTCGGTAAAGGCTGGGCGGTCGTCGAAATCCTGTTCGCTGTAGAGACGGATACAGATGCCGGCAGCTACCCGTCCACAACGCCCCTTGCGTTGATTGGCGGATGCCTGGGAGACCCGTTCGATCGGCAGGCGCTGCACCTTGCTGCGATGGCTGTAGCGACTGATGCGGGCAAATCCGGTATCGATCACGTAGCGGATACCGGGCACCGTCAGTGAGGTCTCGGCCACGTTGGTGGACAGAACGATGCGTCGACTGGTATGGGACTTGAAGACCCGTGCCTGCTCCTGGGCGCTTAGCCGGGCGTAGAGGGGCACCAGTTCCGTGGCCTTCAGTTTGTGCTTGCGCAGATTCTCAGCGGTCTCGCGAATCTCCCGTTCGCCACTGAGAAATACCAGGATGTCCCCCTGGGAGTGTCTTGAGAGCTCATCCACTGCGTCCACGATCCCCTGCTGCATCGGATCGTCACGCTCATTTTCCGGCTCCTCCTCCTGGCACCGATAGTGGACCTCTACCGGGTAGGTACGTCCGGATACCTCGATGATTGGCGCCTGGCTGAAGTGTTCGGCAAAGCGTTCAGGATCGATGGTTGCGGAGGTAACGATCAGCTTCAGCTCCGGGCGTTTCGGCAGCAGCTGTTTCAAATAGCCGAGGATGAAATCGATATTCAGACTCCGCTCATGGGCTTCATCGATGATCAGGGTATCGTATTGGTTGAGATAGGGATCCTGCTGAATCTCTGCCAGCAGGATACCGTCGGTCATCAGTTTGATGTGGGTATTCGGTCCTACCCGGTCGCTGAAGCGCACCTTGTAGCCCACATGTTCACCGGTCTTGGAGTCGAGCTCAGAAGCCACCCTGGCCGCCAGTGAGCGGGCCGCCATACGCCGGGGCTGGGTATGACCGATATAGCCTGAGACTCCTCTACCGAGGCTGAGGCAGATCTTCGGCAATTGCGTCGATTTGCCGGATCCGGTCTCACCACACAGAATCACCACCTGGTTTGCCGCAATCAGCGTCTTGATCTCATCAAGACGCTGACTGACCGGCAGCTCGGCGGGAAATGCAGGCACCGGCAGGTTTGCCTGGCGTTGCTGCAGACGCTGTTGTGATGCCCTGATCTGCTGCACAAGCTTCAGCGCTGCCTGGCTGTAATCGGCACCACTGGCCAGTCGCTTTTTCACCCCTTTCAGGCGCTGCCTGAAGCGGTGGCGATCCGCCAGCATGCAGAGCTCCAGCTCTGCCGGATCCGGTAGATCATCCATCAGGGGTGATTTGTTGTGTAAGCTTTCGTGCATCTGCCCGATTCTGTTGAGCTTTGAATAACCTTAAATCGCTACCCTTACAGGGCCATATCATCACCCTGGGTAACCATAAAACCAATCTGCCATAACGAAAAAAGCGGGCCGAAGCCCGCTGTTTTTGCACCTCTGGCCGGTCTCAATGACCGCCCCCTTTAAGTGCAGAAACCATGCCCTCTATCGTATCCTTGGCATCGCCAAAGATCAGAGAGGTATTATCCTGATAGAAGAGCAGGTTATCCACCCCGGAATAACCGGGACTCATGGAGCGCTTGAGGAAATAGACCTGTCGTGACTTGGAGGCATCCAGAATCGGCATGCCGTAGATGGGACTGGAGGAGTCCGATTTGGCGGCCGGATTGACCACGTCGTTGGCGCCAACCACCAGGGTCACATCCGAGGTTGGGAATTCCGGATTGATCTCCTCCATCTCCTGCACGTGATCGTAGGGAATATCCGCTTCCGCCAACAGTACATTCATGTGGCCGGGCATACGACCCGCCACTGGATGAATGGCGAATTTAACCTCGACGTTGCGCGCTTCGAGCAGCTCCATCATCTCTTTCAAGGCATGCTGGGCCTGGGCTACCGCCATACCGTACCCGGGGACGATGATGACCTTGCCCGCATCCTCCATCCAGTAGATGGCATCCTCCACCGAGGCGGACTTCACACCTTTCTGCGCCGCCTGCCCTGCCGCACTGGCTTCGCCGCCGCTTTCACTGCCGAAGCCACCGAACACTACATTGATGATCGAACGGTTCATCGCCCGGCACATGATGTAGGAGAGGATGGCACCGGAAAAACCGACCAGGGCGCCAACGATGATCAACAACAGATTACCCAGGGTGAAACCGGTCGCCGCCGCAGCCCATCCGGAGTAGCTGTTGAGCATTGAGATAATCACCGGCATATCCGCCCCGCCGATCGGAATGATCAGGGTAAAACCGAGCACGAAGGCCAGCAGGGTCATCAGCACCAGTGAGGTCATGCTCTCGGTCATGCCGAAATGGATGCCCAACAGGATGGTGGACACACCGATCGCGGCATTCAGCATATGCTGACCTTTGAACTTGACCGGCGCACCACTGACCAGGCCTTGCAGTTTGGCGAATGCCACCACCGAGCCGGAGAAGGTGATCGCACCAATGATAATGCCGGCGGACAACTCACCCATCATCACCGGGTTGAGTGTGCCGGCGGCATCGTGATTGAGATAGGTGCCGATTGCCACCAGGACAGCGGCCATACCCACAAAACTGTGCAATGCAGCAACCAGCTGGGGCATTGCGGTCATCTCAACCCTGGCCGCGACAACGGAGCCGATCAATGCACCGGCGGCTACACCGGCGACGATGAAACCGTAGGATTGAACTTCGCTGCCAAACAGGGTGGCCAGTATGGCAATCGCCATACCGATCATACCGAGATAGTTGCCGCGTCTTGCCGAAGCGGGATGTGTCAGGCTTTTCAGGGCCAGAATGAAAAGAACCGCTGATATCAGGTAAGCGATCGACTGTGTATTTGCTGAAATCTCCATTGCTCAGGTTCTCACTTATCTTTTTTCTTGAACATGGCTAGCATGCGATTGGTTACCAGAAATCCGCCGAAGACATTGATTGAGGCCAAAAGCACCGCAATAAAGCCAAAAATCTCTGCCGCCGTGCCAACCGATTCGAGACCGGTAACCAGCAGTGCACCGACGATGATAATTCCGGATATCGCATTGGTCAGTGCCACCAGCGGTGTATGCAGTGACGGGGTTACCCCCCAGATCACCCAGTAGCCGATGAAGCAGGAGAGAACAAATACATATAGTGCGACTAGTGTGTCAGGCATAGGATCACTCTTTATCGTTATTTGTTGAATTGCGCTTTTCTAATCACCTTGTGATCGATCATCACTCAGGCTTAAGACGCATAGCCGATGTGATCTCGTCCTCTTCCAGATCTTTCAGGACCAGACCCTCATCCGTTTTATCCACCATGATATTCAATAGGTTCATTATGTTGCCTCCGTAGAAGGCGCTGGCATCCGATGGCACCATCGACGGGTAGTTGGTATGCCCAACCAGAGTGACACCATGCTTGACCACCACCTCGTCAGCCTCGGTCAGCGGACAATTGCCTCCATTGGCAGCCGCCAGGTCGATGACCACTGAGCCCTCACGCATGTTTTTGATCACCTCTTCGGTCACCAGGGTTGGTGCGGGACGACAGGGGATCAGTGCGGTGGTGATGATGATGTGGGCTTTACTCAGCTCATCGGCCAACGCCTGCTGCTGTTTTGCCTTGGCCTCGTCGGACAACTCTTTTGCATAGCCACCTTCACCCGAGCCACTCTCCCCAATATCCAGCTCGATCGCTTTGGCACCGAGGGATTCGATCTGCTCTTTGGTTTCAGGCCGGATGTCGTAGGCGAACACTTCTGCACCCAGCCTTTTCGCCGTGGCGATGGCCTGCAGACCAGCAACGCCGGCGCCCAGTACAACCAGTCTTGCCGGTTTAGCCGAGCCTGCCGAAGTCATCATAAGAGGGAGAAAGCGTCCGTAATGAGCACCCGCTTCAATCACCGCACGATAGCCGGCAATATTGCTTTGAGAGGACAAGGCATCCATAGCCTGGGCTCTGGAGATCCGGGGTATCCGCTCCATCGCGAGAAACACAACCTCTTTCTCAAGAATCTGCTTGAGGGTCTCATCCTGATCACAGGATTCAATATGCGATATCAGAATCGCCCCGTTCGGCAGATCGGCCACCTCATCGGCCGATGGTTTGCGTACCCGTACCAGAATGTCCGCTTTCAGCGCATCTGCCGCTGAAACAATCTGCGCACCCGCCTCGCTGTACAGGGCATCGGAAAAATGGGCATTCTCGCCGGCACCTTCCGTGACATCGACTTCAAAGCCTTTCGCGATCAGTTTTTTTGTAATGTCAGGTGACAGAGCAACCCTGTGCTCACCTACCACCGACTCCTTTAACAGGCCTATTTTCATGTTTTTTTACTCAGCCAAATTTATGTCTAATGAAATCATATACTTCAGATTGCGCTGCATTATCCAGCCAAACAGAGGACTTCACAAGTTGCACCCAGCCCTTGCCAAGCCGTTGTAAGAGGGGGTCGAATCCAGCATAGTCCAAAAAAATTAAAATTAATTAACTTTTTAATTTCAGTATGTTATGGATAAAATCATTCATATCCCAGCACAAAAAACAGGCTTTAACAAGGGGATAAAAACAAGTGGTTTTCAGTGGATGTAATCGTTTATTTTGGGATTATTTTCACAATTTTAGCAGTATTTAATACACCTTGAATCAGGCAAATACGGCTTTTCACTTCAGTATGGTCTGCTCAGATCGAAACACAAGTGGTGATTTTCAGTCGATATAACTGAATCATCCTTTCAACCCAGAAAGCCGTGCGGATGTGCCGCGTGCAGAACAGGACTGAGTGATTGCACAGAGTGAAAACCTGGGCACACCGATACCCAGGGTATGAGTAGACTCGTGTTAACCGGCCCTAAGTATGCCGGGTTAATAGTAGGTGCCGTAATAGTTGGAACCTTTGTCTTCCCGGCTTTTGTTCAACACCAGACCGATCGCCTTTTCCTGATCCAGTCGGGAGAGGGAGTCCTTAATGGCATCCACAGGTGTTTCACCGGCCTCGACAACCAACAGGATCTGTCCCATATGCTGATTCAGCACGGCCGCTTCACTGGTCGCCAGAATCGGTGATGAATCGAAAATGATGATCCGGTCGCTGTAGCGACTGGACAACTCATCCAGTAGTCGCTCCATCTCTTTACTGGCCAGCAGCTCGGTTGATTTTTCAGACCGGTGACCCGCTGCGATTAATTTCAAACGGGGTATTTGAGTGTGAATGATGACATCACTCACATTGCACTCTTTGTTACTCAACAGATCGATCAGACCCGGGTCATTTTCGATTCCGAGCAGACGGCTCAGTGAGTATTTCAGCACATCCCCATCGATCAGCAGTACCGTAGTATCCATTTCAGTCGCGATACTCAGGGCCAGATTCATTGCGGTAAAGGTTTTGCCTTCGGACGGGAGCGAGCTGGCGATGGAGACCAGGTTACCATGGAAAATCGGAGCAGCCCCCTTTCCCAACGCATTGCGAATCAACGGCCTTTTGATGATCCGGTACTCTTCAGAGAGTTGCTTATTGCCGGAGTGTGGCACGATGAACCCGTTGCTGGAGAGCGCTTCATAGTCGAGGTTGATTCGTTTTGCCTCTTCACTGCTCTCCTTGACGGTCTCCTGCACGGCTGGAGAAACCTTCTCTTCCACAGGCTGGGAAGCAGCGACCGTTTCGCTTGGAGCCACCTCGGGCGTTGCCGTTTTCTCCGGCTCAACCTCCACAGCTGGCCGATCCACAGGCTTCTTCCCAGCTTTGGATTTCTCGAGACGTTCAATCGCTTTTTCTATGCTGCTCATTTAAACCAATTCCAATTCAATAGCACCTAGTCTGAATATAGCCCTGGTCGATCAATTAAAACCAGGTTTCCGGAATGATCAGCACATCACCCGGCATCATTCTGACATTGGCTGAAATATCACCGTCACGAATCAGATCATCCAGTCTGACCCGATATTCAGACATTTTACCCTCGATTTTACGCACGATCTTAGCTCTGTTACCTGAAGCGAATTCAGTCAAACCGCCAACTTCGATAATCACATCCAGCAGGGTCATGCCTTCACGGAACGGAAGGGACTGGGGCTCGGATGCCTGTCCGACGACACGAACCTGTTCGGTATAGCGACCGATAAACTCCCGTACGCTGACGGTGACCTTGGGGTTTTTGACAAACTTGGAGAGCCTGGCCTCCAGATGTCTAGCCAACTCTGTTGGGGTTTTGCCACTGGCCTGCAGATCTTCCACCAAGGGGGTGGTTATCAGGCCATCGGGACGAACCACCACATCGGTCGTCAGCTCCTGGTCTCCCCAGACAAAAACATTCAGGGTATCGCCTGGGCCAATCAGGTAGAGTGGCGAAGAGGTAGAGGTCGCACCGGTCGACCCGCCGCCGGCTGAATTGGCCGCATTCATTTCAGGGGTGCTTGAGCATGCCGTCAACAGCATCAGTCCGATCGCCGCGAAGAAGCTTGTAATTTTCATATAATCTACTGATAACATAACACTTTCCTGTAATTTTCGAGTTCGAGAACTGTTCCCGGTTCTTGTTACTGGGGCCTGTTCACAGCAATCCATGACTAGCCATTCGCAGATGATAACTCACTTAATAGCTGCTTGGCTTCACTGGATTCTTCAAATTGTTGGTTATTATCCAGAATTGCCTGGAGAATTTCCCGCGCCTCTTTGTTTCGACCTTCAGCCTTCAGCACGGCTGCGTAGTGATAGCGGATGGATGGATCAGAGGCTCTGTGCATAATTGGCTCAAGCAAGTTCAGAGCTGATTTGGAATCCCCCTCCCGATAGGTCAGCCAGGCATAGGTATCGATCACCGCCAGGGACGAATCACCAACACGATCATAGGCCCTGCGGGCATAATCGAGCCCTTTCTCCGGGTGCTTCTCGTAAACAAGCAATGCCGCATTATTCAGGGCGATTACATTATCCGGTTCATCAGATAATAGTTCATCATAGAGTTTTATTGCGTCTTCCGGCTTTTTGTAGGTCTGTAGAATCATCGCCAGTGCCAGTTTCGCCTGCTTGTCTCCACCAGGCTGGGACTTGATTCTCTGTTTCAATACCTCTGTAGCGGCATTCACATTGCCATTCATGGCGTACATGTCGGCTAGCTTTCTATAGAGATAAAACGGCGCATCTGGTGTTAGATTTTTCTTCAGGAGTGAAATGGCCGACTGTGGCCTGTCTTTGGCCTGCAGCACTCCAGCACTCAACACCACACCGAGATGTTTGTTATTGGCGTCAACACTCAGCTGCTTGGCTACCGCCTCAGCGACCTCGTACTGTTCACTCTCCAGCGCCAACTTGTACTTCAGCAGCTTACCCTTTTGCGGCAATGGATTGAGACCATCGAGGGTCGACATGGCGGCGGCATAATCCCCCTGCTTTCTCTGCAGGTCGGCCAATTGCAGATAGGCCTCCTGGTTTTGCGGATTCAATTGGATCATTCGCTCAATTGTCGCCCCCGCCTGTTGATAATTACCCGATTGCTGATTCATCTCCACAATCATCGAGAGAATGGTCGAGTTCTCAGTTTCGAGGAGTGCTTTGTTTTGCAGGTACTTTGCGGCCTTTTCCGGTTGTTTGGTTCGCAGGTAGTAACGGCTGATGATAATGATCGGTAGTGTCGGGTTGCGTGAAGATGTTGCGGCCCGGTCAAGCCAATTCAACGCCTCTCTCTGCTGACCGGAGCGTTCGCTGATTTGCGCCAGTAACAGCAAGGCGTGAGTATTCTCCGGGTCAGTCGCCAGTACCAGATCGAGTCGATCACTGCCCTCACTCAATCGGCCATCCTCAAGGTCCATCCGACCAAGCGCCACCAGGGCCGGTACATAGGCTCTGTTCACCTCCACCGCACTGCGCAGATTCTCTCTCGCTTCATGCCGGTTACCGGATTGCAACTCAATCACGGCACGAAGGTAATAGTCTATTGTTGACAGGTCCTGGTTTTCGGCAAACACTTGATCAGACTTGTTTCTGGCCGCTGCGAGGTCCTGTTTCTTCAGATAAGAGAGTATCAACAGATTGGTGGTGCTCTTACCGGACGTACTGTCCATCTGTTCAAGTTCTGCTATGGCGTCATCCACCGCACCCTGACTCAGGTAGAGCTTCGCCAACTCCTGTCGGATCTGAGTGCTTTCAGGATGGGATTTGACCGCCTTTTTCAGATATTCGACGCCTTGCAGAAAGTCACCGGATTGACTGGCGGCTGCACCGATCATCGAGAGCAGTTGGTGATCCTTCTGCTGATCACTCGAGGATTTGAGGATGGAGAGGGCTTCCTGGGGTTTATTCAACCGCAGTTTGATCTCACCGAGTAATTTTCTCGCCTGGAGATGAGTCGGTACCTGATTGACGTAGCGCGACAGCAGAACATTCGCCTGTTCCAGGTTGTTCTCGGCAAAGTGGGTTGCCCCCAATAGCAATACCGTCGGCAAGTGATTTGGCAAGGCGTTGTGCGCATCCGTTAACTCTGTTTTCGCCAAGTCATACTTTTTGTCAATGTAGTAGTGCAGACCCGATAAATAGACAACGATCGGATGGCTGCTGAACTCAACTTTGAGCTCATCAAGATACTGTTTGCTCTCAGTGAATCTGGTTTTCAGTACCAGCAGTTGAATCAATGAAGTCTGAGTGAGAAATCGTTCCTGCTTGGAATCATCCAGTCGATCGAGTGAAACCGCCCGCTTCAGAGACTCTATCGCATGATCGAACTGCTGCAACTTGGACTGGATACCACCCAGAGTCCGCCAAGCCTGTGGATTCTTGCCATCGAGCACAATCGCTTTGTTGAGAAATTCAATCGCCTGCTCATCCCGATCACGCATACTTGCCGCTTTAGCGCGAACCACCATCGCATCCACATTTCCGGCATCCGCCTGCAGCAGCGTCTCAGCCATATTGTCGGCTTTTTCAGGCTGACGCAGATGGATGTAGGCATTGGCAACAGTCTGATTCAGGGGACGCTGTTCCAGAGTGTTAAAATTACCCGCCTCATATTGCTCAACAATCTGCTCGAATTTACCCTGTAAACGCCATGCATCGAGAACGATCTGATGAACTTTGGGGTCTCCTTTTTCCGCTTCAGTAACACTGTTGATCTCCTTTTCAGCTGCGATTCCATCGCCCAGTTGCAAATAGGTTTTTGCCAACAGTATCCGGCCTGCCTGATGTTTTCCATTCGTTCGCAGAAGATTTTTGAGTTCGATAATCGCTTTGTTAAACTCCTGATTGGAATAGCTGGTGAATGCGTTCTGATATCTCTCCTCTTCACTCACGCCACCGGAACAGCCCGCGAGCAGTATCAGTGTGAGTATCAGCGTAACGATAGTTGTCGATCCACCCTTGTAGACGGCCATTAATTTCTCCTATCAATCCAAGAATTGTTATCCCGGCACCTTAATCGGGCCATCTTCAACCGAAATACAGTTGCCTGCAGTCAGGCATCGAAATGCCGCTGTTCCACCGGGCAACAGGTTTGTTTACACTTTTTAATGACTGGCGCAACGACCTGTCTTTTTACTGAAAAACACAAAACATCAGTGATTTCAGAATCTCCTTGCCCCTCATTATGGCGCTTGACTGGCAAGTATCCACTCTCTGTCACTCACCTCCGATTCAAGAACATTCCCGAAGCCTGGAAAGGATCCTGTTGAGTTGCCGGTATTTACTGGTACTGCGCTATTTTAATCCGTATTTATTAACCAGATCGTAGAGCGTGGGCCGGCTGACGCCAAGCAGATCAGCCGCCTTTGACACATTCCCACCCACATAACTCATCGCCCTGATTATCGCCCTGGCTTCTGCATGCTCTCTGACCTCTCGCAAATTGATCGGCATATTCTCTTCGCCATCAGCGTTGAGCTGCAGTTCCCCGGGTGTAATCAATTGATCATCCGCCATCACCACTGCGCGTTTTATGCGATTTTCAAGTTCCCGCACATTACCTGGCCAGTGATAAGCATCTATCGCTTGCAATGCATCGGTTGTAAATCCGTTGACTTTGGAGTTGTTCTGCTTGGCGTACTTGGTCATGAATGACCAGGCCAACAGCACCGCATCCCCCGCCCTGTTACGTAACGGAGGAATATCGATTATGATCTCACTGATCCGGTAGTAGAGATCCTCACGAAATTCACCACTGGATATCTTCTCTTCAAGGTTCTGATTGGTGGCACAGACGACTCTGACATCCACCGGTATCTCTTCATGTCCACCCAGTCTTTCAATCACACGTTCTTGGAGAAAGCGCAGCATTTTTGCCTGCAGACCGATCGGCATATCTCCGATCTCATCCAGAAAAAGTGTCCCGCCATTGGCGGATTCAATCTTACCGATGGTGCGTTTGGACGCCCCGGTGAAGGCGCCCTTTTCATACCCATAGAGCTCACTTTCAAGTAGGTTTTCCGGAATCGAGGCGCAGTTGATGGCAGCGAACTTCTGCTCACCCCGGTCACTCAGACCATGAATTGCTCTTGCCAGGACCTCTTTACCGGTGCCACTCTCCCCCAGCAGCAGCGCTGTAATGTTTGTCGGGCTGACTTTCTCTATGACCCGGCAAAGTTCGATCATTTCAGGACTGTTCGCCACCACACCATCCAAGGGTGAGTAGCGCTGCATCTTGTTGAGCCCCCGGTTCTCCTCCTCAAGTTCATGGACATGATAGGCACGTTCGATGATCACCTTGAGCACATCCGGATCGATCGGTTTTTGGTAGAAATCGTAGGCACCGAGATCGATCGCCTTCAGCGCATTCTCCCGGTCGTCATTTCCAGTCACCACAATGATCTTCGTCTGAGGCATCAGACTGAGAATTTCCTGCAGGGTGGCGAAGCCCTCACTGACATTGGTAGGGTCCGGGGGTAAGCCGAGATCCAGGGTCACAACCGGAGCGGTCGTCTTTCTCAACAGATTGATTGCGCTAGCACGATCCCCGGCAATCTGTACATCATAGCCGTCAAAGCTCCATTTCAACTGGCTCTGCAAACCCGGGTCGTCTTCAACAATGATCAGCGGTTTTAATTGATTATTGGCTTTACTCACGCAATTACGCCTCTACAGTAGCATCTGACTGCCGGTCTGCTGCAGTCCCTGATTTAACAAGTGGAATGGATATGGTGAAACAAGTGCCCTCACCAAGCTGGCTATTCACTGTCAGGCTGCCATTCAGGGAGTTAACATACTCCCGGGTTTCATAGACGCCGATTCCCATTCCTGCATTTCCCTTGGTTGTTTGAAAGGGCCGAAACAATCGCTCTTTGATAAACTTATCCTCCATCCCTGATCCGTTGTCCTGAATGGTAATAATCGCATTCTGATCGATTCTCTCGACGGACACCATCACCTCACCGTCCTTAGCGGTCGCTTCCTGAGCATTCTTAATCATATGAATCATAATGGCGGTGAAACGATCTTTATCTGCAACAATCTCTAAATAGTTGTCTTTGATCTTCAACTGCGGTTTCGGCTGATAGGCAAACAGTTCATTAACCGCCTGTGCCACTGACTCCTCAATATAGAACTGTTTCGTTTCTGTCGACTCAAATCTACCTTGTCGCAATTGTGCCAACAATTTGCCCATTTTGTTGACTGCATTGCCAATGGTTCTAACCGCATCATCCATGAACGCCGGATTGTTTTTGTGTCGTTCTGCATTTTTCACAACCAGTTCGAGTTGCGCGATCAGGTTCTTTAAATCGTGCACAACAAAGGCAGACAATCGGTTGAAGGCCTCAAATTGATTGGCTCGGTTCAACGCCTCAGAGGCCTGCAGAAGTGCCAGATAGCCGCCCGCCTGTTTCGCGGCAGCTTTGATCAGATCCCGATCCTCCCAGTTGATCGAGGGTAGTGAATGGGAACGGATAAGCAGTGCAAATCCTATCAAGGCTTCGTGATGTTTGATAGGTACGATTAACCAGGCGTCATGAATCTTCGCCAGACTCTGATCAAGGGCCAGATTGTCATAACGTTCAGGGTATCTGTTCAATTCATCGATATCGATGATCCAGTCGCTACGCTGAAAATAGGCAATTAATTCGCTCTCCGCCTGCAGATCCAGGGAAATATCGTCGACCTGCCAACGACTGGTACAGTGGTATCGCCCATCGTCACCCAAGGTCCAGAGATAACCGCCACGGGACTCCACGGAATCGGATATCGCCTGCACAACTCTGGGCAGTATCTGGCCGCCACCGGGTCCTTCCGCGAGGGTTTGAACCACTCTCAACCACTCGTCCCGCCAATCGTACTTGTAACTAAAAAAGTGTTTATTGACAAAAACTTTCAGCTTGGCTCTCAGTGATCCTGAAAAGAGCACGACGGCCAGAAAGCAGACCCCGGCGAACACAAATGCGATTTGTGTCGCTTTACCCCAGCTGCCACCGTAATAGCGAATGTAATAACCCACCGCCGCCATCAGCACCAGGTAGCTGCCGGCAACCAGCATGGTTGTGGCATGAAACACCACCTGCCTGGAGACAAATACCCGCACAGACCAGCTGGGATTACGGGTCGCGGCAATCGCCACAAAGGGAGCAACCAGTGAACTGGTAAAGCCTCTGGCCTGCCACAACGCGGAATCCACCTGTACGAACATCAACGCGTCGGCATAGAGAAACAGATCATAGACAAACAGTATGCCCATACCGAAATAGAGATACTTAACCGACCAGCGCATATCCGGCCGGGTACTGCGGTAGAGTTGCTCGATCAACACCAGACCGGCAATCGCAAACCCCAAATGTCCGATCAGTTGAAAGCTTGCAGTACCTCCCCAGTTACGCACCCAGGGAAAAAACTGGGCTGATAGCTCAACACCCAACAGCAGAGCGGAGACGGAAAAGATCGTGACTGGTGCGTATCTGAGCAGGCCATCATCTCCACCTGCCGCTGACTTGAGAATAGACAAGAGTCTCAGCAGAAAGGCAAACCAGGCAATATTTTTTGCAATTTCAAATAGTTGGTACGTATTGGCAGTAAGAGCCGACTCCTGAACCTGAAAAGCGATCGCAGTCAGCGCCCAACAGGCGGATGTGGTCGAGGCAATCAGCAGATAAGTCCCTTCGATACGCCCACGCCAACTGGTCAGTAGAAGCACACTGAATATCAGAAACAGTGTCGCCGAAAATCCATAGCCGATTATTCCGATAGTCAATCAGTCATCCTCAAGGGTACTTAGTTGTGTCTATACTCAATGAACTTTTACTCGCTGACAGAGACTTACAACTGTGGGTTTTATTATCCCGGTAATCACTGAGATCCTGTATACCCTCTATTGAAGTGAGTAATAGTATTTGGCATTTGTGATGGACTACCCCAAATGCAGCAGTCTTTGTTGTTTTCGGCAAATCACAACGAACAATGTTCGATTTAAGCCGACTACCGGTTACCCAATCACTCTTCAGTATAGGGTCTTGCAGAAACTGAACTCATGAGGCTGTCGTCTATACTGCCGATTGAAGCAGATCCGGCGATTGATTATTGTTTGGATACTATCGCCAAAATGATGCTGATTCCGCTTCAAGAGCCTCTATAGTACACAAAGATAGTGAAACGATTCACCCTGTCAGCGTGATTTTTAACGGGAATCTGGATTCCTACACATATTCCCAGGATAATGGCCCACTTTTACGACAAATCAACACGGATAATGACACGGATTTATCTTATGACCATCAATGCAGTCTCCTCTCTTCCTGCCCCTAAAGCAGCCACTTGCCATCACTGGGCTGAATTAAATAAATCAAAGAAAATCAATGGCTTCACACTAATCGAAGTCATGGTGGTGGTGGTCATACTGAGTATCCTTGCGGCGATTGTTGTGCCGAAAATCATGGATCGCCCTGAACAGGCCCGTATCACCAAAGCCAAGAGCGATATTAGGGCGCTGGAAGCGGCTCTGAACCTCTATCGTCTGGATAACATGATCTACCCAACCACCGAGCAGGGACTTGAGGCTCTGGTAAGCAAGCCCACCGACTCTCCAGAACCAAGAAACTGGAAGGAAGGCGGCTATCTCGATCGATTGCCCAGTGATCCCTGGGGTAATGGCTATCTTTACCTGAGTCCCGGAACCCAAGGTACGGTGGATATCTATACTACAGGCCTGGACATGCAATCGACAGATGATGACATCGGTAACTGGAATCTGGATTGACACAGCCCCGAAAGATCAATCGTAAGCCTGAGGGAGCTTGGCCAATGCGAAGCGCCAAAGGATTGGGCATGGGCTTTACCCTGATCGAGGTGATGGTGGTGGTGGTCATCATCGGCATACTGATCAACTATGTGGCAATCTCATTCGGGCGCAATGCCCCGGGAGACCAGCTCAGGGATGAAGCCCAGCGACTCAACAGCCTGCTTGAGCTGGCCAGTGAAGAGGCGTTGCTCAGGTCGATGTTGATCGGGGTGGATATCACCGAAGAGAGTTATGGCTTCCTCAGCCTCAACGAGGGGGAGTGGGAAGCGGTATCCGACAACCTGTTTCGAGAGCGTCAACTGCCCCCAGGAGTTGAGATCAGCGTTGCCACCGCACTGCCCGAAGGGGATGACGAAGAGAAGAGAACGCCTGAGATTATCCTCCTGAACAGTGGAGAGATGACCACATTCGAGCTGAAAGTCAGCTCTGAACAGGTTGAAAGTTACTACCGGTTGACAGGCAATGAACTTGGAGAGCTCTCCCTGGAACATGTCTCACCCTACTAAACCACACTCCACTACTACCCACCCCTCCAGGACTGCACCAGGCAGTCGCAATCAGGGCTTTACCCTGCTGGAGATTCTGATTGCACTGGCGATTCTGGCGATTGCACTGACCTCGATCATCTCAGTGGCTTCCAACCAATCGGTCAATGTCGCCTATTTGCGTGACAAGACCCTGGCCCATTGGGTTGCCATGAACCAGATGACAGAGCTGCAGGTCACCAATCAATGGCCCGCGACCGGCTCGAAAAAGGGTAAAGAGGAGATGGGACTGAAGGAATGGCACTGGCAACGAGAGGTCAGCAAGACACCGGATGATCGTGTCAGACAGGTGGAGATCCGGGTCTTTCGCAACAAGGACGATGAGAACAGTGTAACCCGACTGGTGAGCTTTCTTTCACAACCGATCAAATGAAACCTCTGGCACATAAACTACGAGACCATCAACCGCGAAACACGCCCTGTTCCGCTGGATTCACCCTGCTGGAACTGCTGATTGCCATCACCGTTTTCGCCATTATGGCGACCTTCGCCTACTCGGGCCTCAAGGTGGTACTGGATTCTGAAAATCAAACCAGCCAATACAGCAAACGCATGTCTCAATTGCAGCTGGCGATGAACCTGATGCAGCGGGATATCGAGCAGGCGATTGAAAGGCCAATCCGGGATCAGCATGGTGACGAAGTCGGCGCTTTCGTTAGTGGTGGTTTCGCCGGCACACTGCTCGAGCTGACCCGGGACGGCTATGCCAACCCAATGAAGCTGCCTCGCAGTAATCTGCAGCGGGTGGGTTACCAGTTGGAAGAGCAGACCCTCTATCGCCTGACCTGGAGAATTCTGGACAGAGCCCAGGATAGTGAACCCCACCGCTACCAACTGATCGATAATATTGAGGAACTTGAGCTGGTCTATTATGACAAGGAGATGAAAAAACAGAGTCAGTGGCCACCTGAAAAGTTTGATTTCGATTCAGGAGAGAAACCCGGTCTTCCCACGGCGGTGGAAGTCAAGATGGAACTCAAGGACTGGGGTAAGATCAGACGCCTGTTTGCCCTGGTGAGGCCCATTCCGGATGAACAACAGGAGCAGGGAAAAAAACAGTAATGGCGACACTCAATAAGCGTCCATCCCAACAACAAGGAATCGCCCTGATCACCGCCATCGTGATTGTCGCCATGGCATCGATCGCTGCCGTGGCAATGACCCACAACCTGCAGCTCAATATTCGTCGAACCGGCAATATCCAGGCAGCGGACCAGTCCTACTACTACACCCTGGGCAGTGAAGCCTGGTCCAGAGGCATGCTGATCAGGGACTTGCTGGATGATGACTCCAAGGAGTACGACTCCCTCGATGAGAACTGGGCGATCGAACTTCCCCCCACTCCGGTGGAAGGGGGTGAGGTACAGGCCGTTACCACCGACCTGCAAAGTCGGTTCAACCTGAACAATCTCTATGTGGAAGCAGAAGCGGAACCGCAGGTCAAACAGGAAGCCGCCGTCCAACTGGCCATATTTCAACGTATTCTTGCAGCTCTCGAACTACCGGAGTCGATCGCCCAGGCAACCCAGGACTGGCTCGACAGTGACATCAAGACCTCTTTCCCAGATGGTGCTGAAGATATTGAATACCTGGGACAGGAACCGGCCTACCGAACGGCCAATGGCTATATGGCCAGCCACACTGAGCTAAGACTGATCAAGGATATCGATCAGGAGAGTTACGACATACTGGCGCCACATGTCGTTGCTCTACCGGTTAAAACCCCGATCAATGTCAACACAGCCGACCAGATTGTGTTGAAAAGCCTGCTCAACGAGCTCTCGGATGGGCATGCAGAGCAACTGATCAGTGAGCGAGAAGAGAACCCGTTCAAAGAGACGGCATCCTTTATTGAAAGACTTAGAGAACTTTTGGATAAAAATAAAGTAAAATCTGAAGAGATAGAGCCATTGATCTCAGTAGACAGTCACTTTTTTCAACTGGAGACGGTTGTACGCATGGAAAATATCAGCCAAAGATTGGTCAGCCGCCTGTACCAAGGCAGTGAGGATGTGGTTGTCATATCCCGAACCACCGGGGTCTATTGATGGCCGAGCATCTTATTCTGCACTGTCACGATGCATCCTGTAAGCAGGTCTCCTGGTCTTTTCGTGGCGCTAGTGGCAGCGAGCCGGGAACCGGCACCCTGGAACAGGCCGCTCAACAGGCGAAAGGCAGACGCACTCTGGTGCTGGTTCCTGCATCCGAAATCCTGATCACATCCGTCAACATACCAACCCGAAATCGCCAGCGTCTGTTGCAAGCGATACCTTTCTCTTTGGAGAACGAGCTTACTGAGGATATCGATGAACTCCATTTTGCCGCCGGCATCATGGATAGCGATAACATCACTCCGGTTGCCGTTGTTGCCAGAAGTCGGCTTGAAGCGTGGCTTGAAAAATTGGAGTCGGCCGGTATCGAACCACTCGGTCTCTATCCGGATATGCTCGGGCTACCGATGGAGAATGACGCCTGGTGTCTCTACCAGAGCGACCATCAGTTACAGATTCGCACCCAGACCAACCTGGGATACAGTGTCGATGGCGTCAATGGTGGAGAGTTTTTAAAACTGGCACTGCAGCAGGCTGGGGAATCGGCTCCACACAAATTGACCCTCTACCGTCTTAACGGCAGCCGTACAGAACTGGACCTGGAGACGATCGCACCAGACTGCGAGATCATCACCAGGGAGATAGAACACCCGGGTGAATTAACCAACCTGCTGGCTGAAAACCTGCATCAGAAACAGCTATTGAATCTTTTGCAAGGGGAGTATCTCAGGGTCGACAAGACAACCCTGCAGTGGAAGCGCTGGCTACCCGCGGCAGTTTTGGCGCTGGTATTCGTTGGCCTCTCGATTGGCTCGTCGATTCAGCAATACAACCAGTACGACAACCAAAGCAAATTGCTGCATGCTCAGATCAGGGAGACTTTTCAGCAGGCCTTTCCGGAGGTGAAGCGAATTGTCGATCCCAGAGCACAAATGGAGCAGCGTCTGAAATCCCTGCAACGAGGTCAATCCGGAAGCTTCGCCCAATTTGCCAGCCTGTTCGTACCCTCGGCAAGCGTCATTAAAAACAGCCCGAACACTACCCTGCAAAACATCAGCTTTCGCGATGGCCAACTCAATTTGCAACTGACCATCAAAGAGCTGCAAGCCCTCGAGACCCTGAAGAAGACGATCGAGAAAAAACAGCTGACTGTCGAAATCCGCTCTGCCAATGCGGCGGATAACCAAGTCACCTCCCATCTGAGAATCACCGGAGGATCCTGATGAAGCAGTGGTGGCTGAGTAAAACCCCGCAAGAACATCTGGCCATGATTATTGGTGGCACGGCTGTGCTGCTGTTGTTGATCTACCTGATTGTATGGCGCCCCTTCCAGCAGAGCCTTGAGCAGAAAGCCTTATTGGTGAAGAGCCAGGAATCGACTCTGCAATGGATGAAAGACAATGCGGACCTGGTGAGAAACATGCGCAACAACCAACCCGGTAAAGGCGCAGCCAGCAACGAAGCACTGCTGACACTGGTCGACAGGACAGCCAAACGGGTGCAGTTGAGGCAGCAGATCAAGCGTATCAAGCCCCAGGGTGACGATGCGGTTCAGCTGTGGGTCGAACAGGCCTCTTTTGACGCCCTGATTCGCTGGCTGGGTCAGATGACCCAGGAGCATGCATTGAATATCGAATCACTCAATATCGATCGAGAGGATGCTCCAGGGCTGATCAATGCCCGGGTGGTCCTGCAGCGCGGAGGATAGAAGGTAATGAAGTGGTGGAGTTATCTGCTGATCGGTCTCGGGGCCTATCTGCTGATCATGGTGATCAGCCTGCCGGCAGAGCATGTCCTGGGCTGGACGGCAGGCAACGATAAGAAAACTCCTTTCACCTACGGCACCATCAAAGGAAGCCTGTGGCGTGGCAAGATGGAGGCGTTGACCGTGAATGGTGTTCCCCTCGACAAACTCAAATGGCGCTTCTCTCCAAGTGAATTGCTATTCGGTCGTCTCGGCTTTGACGTTCAGATCAATCATGCGGGTCAGGAACTGGAAGCAGATGTTGCGAAAGGATTTGGCAATGAGATCCAAATTGAGGATATCAGTGGCGTGATTCAGGCTGCGATCATTCCTCAGTTGATCAATATGGCACAAATCGGGGTTGACGGTAACGTTAACCTGAACCTCCAACAGATCACTCTGTCAGACAATCAGATCATCTATGCGGAAGGCGAGGTGCAGTGGCTGGACTCAGCCCTGAAAAGCCCGTTCGCACTCAAGGTTGGCGATCTTAAGGCTGATCTTGAAACGGATGATTCAGGAGCAGTCCGGGCAAAAATCAAAGACTTGGGAGGACCTACCGCCGTGGATGGGGAGCTCAGTCTGACACTGGACGGAAACTTCCAGGTCAATGGCCAGATCAAACCGGGAACAGATTCCGATCCCCGACTTGGCGGTGCCCTGAATGCAATCAGCAAACGCAAACCTGATGGCAGCTACCAGATCGCCTACAGCGCGCGGCTTTGAAGCATGTGCACTGTTTCATACTACTGTTTTGAACCGGTAGGCCAATGGGCTAACATCTGCTATTATGGAATGGATTACATATTCAACATAAACCCATGATGGATAAAGAATTTCACAACTATTTCCCTGACCTGTCACAAACCAGTGACCTGAATTGGATCAGGCTTGTTGCAGAGAGTGCTAGGGGACAGCTTCAATGATGACCATTTCGGCCAATAAATTCATGGACAGATCAGTTCCGCTCCAGCACAAAATTCGCCATGCGCTGCTTCTGTGCTGCTGCATGATTCTATTGAACTTTGCGACGATCACGCCCACTCAAGCCGAGCAGATCACCCTGAATCTGAACAACGCGGATATCGAAGCCCTGATCAAAACGGTTTCAGAACATACCGGCAAGAACTTCGTCATCGATCCACGGGTCAAAGGCAAGGTCACGGTGATATCCGCCCACCCGATGGATCGGAATGAGTTCTATGAGGTCTTTCTGTCGATCCTAGAGGTTCATGGTTTTTCAACCATTCCCAGTGGCGAGGTAATCAAGATCGTTCCCGATGTAAAAGCCAAACAGGGTGGCATTCCCACCCTGGCGAGAGCCGGCTCGCTGCCAGGGGATCAAATCGTCACGCGGATTATTCAGGTGAAGAATGTCACCTCGGCCCAACTGGTCCCCATCCTGCGTCCGCTGATTCCCCAGGAGGGGCACCTGGCGGCCTACCCGGACACCAATGTACTGATCATCTCTGACCGACGCCGCAATGTGGACCGTCTGATGAGAATCATCGAACAGATCGATCAAGTCAGTGACAGCTCCATTGAGGTCATCACACTGCAGCACGCCTCCTCAGCGGAAGTGGTACGGATTCTGGAAAGTCTCAAACCGACGGCTGCCAAGGGTGCCTCCAGATCGGCCTCAAAGATGGTCGCCGATGAACGCACCAACAGCATCCTGATTAGCGGCGACCCGACTGAACGCCTACGGGCACGGGTGGTGATCGAACATCTGGATACCCCGTTTGATAACGAGGGTAACGCCCAGGTCGTGTATCTGAAATACGCCAATGCCGTAGACCTGGTTAACGTACTGACCGGGGTTAGTGAAAACATCGATGAGGGTGGTCAGGGTAAAGCGGCAAAGGGGAAAAGCAAACCCAAGGTGCCGGTCAACATACAGGCTGATGAAGCCTCGAATGCCTTGATCATTACTGCGCCACCGGATGTTTTCCACTCCCTGCAGGCAATCATCCGTAAACTGGATATCCGTCGCGCCCAGGTTCTGGTCGAGGCAATCATTGCTGAAGTCTCCTATGACAAGGCCAAAAGTCTGGGTGTGCAGTGGGTGGTCGATGGCACACCGGATGGTCAGGGCCCGGTTGGTGTGATCAATCTGGGTTCACCGACCATTACGGACGTCTACAACTCGGTGGTTGCCGGCGCCGGTGTACCACTGGGCCCCGGCACCTCGATCGGCCTGGGCCGATTTGACAGCGACCGGGTCAATTTCGCGGCTCTGATACAGGCACTGGAGAGTGATACCACCAGCAATATTCTCTCTACCCCCAGCCTGACCACACTGGATAATCAGGAAGCGGAGATTGTGATCGGTCAGAATGTGCCGTTCATAACCGGCTCCTACAGTTCCACCGGTGGCACCAGCAATTCGGTCAATCCGTTCCAAACCGTGCAGCGTGAGGATGTGGGTCTGACACTCAAGGTCAAACCTCAGATCAACGAAGGCAACTCCATTCAGCTCGAGATTGAACAGGAGATCTCCAGCATCAATGCCTCAGCAAGTACCGGCACCAGCGATATCGTCACCAACAAGCGCACCATCAAAACCGTGGTGATGGTGGAAGATGGCGCGACAATCGTACTTGGCGGACTGATCCAGGAAGACCTTCAACAGACCGAAGAGAAAGTCCCCCTGCTTGGCGACATTCCTCTGTTAGGCGCCCTCTTCCGCTCCAACAAGACCTCCAAGGTCAAACGAAATCTGATGGTCTTTCTCAGGCCGGTAGTGTTGAGGGATGCCGCGATCAGTTCCCAGATTGCCAGTGAAAAGTACAACTACTTCCGCGCTCAGCAGCTTAAAATGAAGCAGGAAGGCGTCAATCTGATGGATGATGAGGAGACACCGATCATACCACCCCGGTTTGGTACTTTCGCTCCACCTTTCGAGGGTGAGCCGACAGAGCCGGAACTCTGACCGGTAGCGTAAGCCATGTCTGACACGACAACCTCAAATCCACTACAGGACGCATTGAACCCGGTGTCCGAACTGCTTTCCGAAGATCCGGAAAGCCTACCACCCCAGGAGCCAAGTCAGCTGCCTTATGCTTACGCAAGACGGCATGGCGCTGTGGTGGTGCTTAATGATCAGACAGGTGAGTACGAGTTACTCTACAAAACCGGAGTTTCGATTTTAGTACTGAATGAAATTCGCCGGCTCTATGGTCAACCCCTGGTCTTCAAACAGATCGATGAGGAGAGTCTGGAGAGACAGCTCTCGCTGATCTATGAGTCGGGCTCCAAACAATCGAGCCAGATCATGGAGACCATGGGCGATGATATGGATCTCGATCATGCCGCCCAGGCGCTCAACCAGCCGGAAGATCTGCTGGGCAGTGACGATGATGCTCCTATTATCCGATTGATCAATGCCCTGTTTACCGAGGCGATCAAAGAGCAGGCTTCAGATATCCATATCGAACCCTATGAAAACCGCCTGGTGGTGCGCTTCCGGGTCGACGGGGTATTGCGTGAAGTCCTCTCGCCTCCTCGCAATGTCTCTTCTTTCCTGGTTTCCCGCATCAAGGTCATGGCGCAGCTCGATATCGCTGAAAAACGCATTCCCCAGGATGGCCGGATCTCTTTGAAAGTAGGGAACCGCCCAGTGGATGTGCGTGTCTCAACCCTACCCTCCAGCTATGGCGAACGGGTGGTATTGCGTCTACTCGACAAACAGGCGGGCCGGCTCGATCTGGAACACCTGGGCATGGCCAGAGATCTGCTGGAACAGGTCGATCCCGGCGTGATTCGGCGTCCTCACGGCATCTTTCTGGTCACCGGCCCCACCGGCTCGGGTAAAACAACCACCCTGTATGCCGCTTTGAGCCGACTCAATACCCAGAGCCGTAACATCGTCACCGTGGAAGATCCGATCGAGTATTATCTCGACGGCATTGGACAGACCCAGGTGAACAACAAGGTTGATCTCACCTTTGCCCGCGGCCTAAGGGCGATTCTCCGCCAGGATCCGGATGTGGTGATGGTTGGTGAGATTCGTGACCTGGAAACCGCACAAATTGCGGTACAGGCCAGTTTGACCGGTCATATGGTGATGTCGAGCCTGCATACCAACACGGCAATCGGCAGCATCTCCCGCCTCAGGGATATGGGAGTGGAACCGTTCCTGCTCTCCTCCAGTTTGATCGGTGTACTGGCCCAGCGTCTGGTACGCACACTATGCCCTCACTGTAAGGAGCCCTACAGCGCCAGCCAGCAGGAGCTGGAACTGATGGAGCAACCAAGCAGTGAGTCAGTCACGATCTACTCCGCCAAAGGGTGTGAAAAGTGTCATAACCACGGCTATGCGGGCAGAACCGGCATCTATGAGCTGATCACCATCGACGAGAGCCTGCGCAACATGATTCACAAGGGCAGCGGTGAGATGGAGATGCTGGAACACGCCAGGAACTTCACCGACAGCATTCGCCAGGATGGCATGAAGCGGGTTCTCGATGGTGATACCACCATCGATGAGATCATCCGTGTGACCCAGGAAGGATAGCCCGCCTTGGATGCCTTTGAATATGTAGCACTCGATCCGAGCGGTAAGGAGAAGCGTGGTGTTCTTGAGGGTGACAGCCCAAGACAGGTACGCCAGCAACTGCGGGAATCGGGGCTGACCCCCCTCTCTATCGATTCCGCAAGCGGCACCGCCACACAGAGCAAGAGCAAGCTGTTTCAGCGTCAGATCAATGCCATGGAACTGGCTCTGATCACCCGCCAGATGGCCACCCTGCTACGCTCAGGACTCCCCCTTGAGCATGTCCTGAAAACCACCGCCCAGCAAACGGACAAACGTCATGTGGAGCGCACCCTGCTGGCGGTACGGGCCAAGGTCCTGGAAGGCAGAACCCTGGCGGACGGCCTCAAGGATTTCCCCAAAACCTTCCCGGAAGTCTATATCCAGACCGTCTCCTCAGGGGAGGAGTCCGGCCATCTTGAAGTGGTCTTGGAGAGACTGGCGGACTACACCGAGCAGCGCCAGCAGATGCGTCAGAAGACCATCTTCGCCCTCTTCTACCCGGCACTGCTGACCATCGTCTCTCTGCTGATTGTCGGCGGTCTGCTGACCTATATCGTACCCCAGGTCACCCGGGTGTTCGAATCCATGTCCGCCGAACTCCCCTGGATTACCCAGGCATTGATGTCCACCAGTGACACCTTGCGCAGCTACGGGGTTCCGATCTTCGTGACGCTGCTGGCGCTCGGTCTGTTTTTCAGCTATCTGCTGAAGAAACCCGGCCCCAAGCGCTGGTGGCATCGCACCCTGCTGCGCATCCCCCTGGTGGGGCGTCTCGTGCGGACCGCGAATGCGGCCCGTTTCTCCAGAACCCTGAGCATCATGGCCGCAAGCAGCGTGCCGATTCTCGATTCGATGCGCATCGCTTCCCAGGTCCTGACCAATCTGCCGATGCGCAGCGCCGTCGAGGAAGCCACTTTAAGGGTTCGTGAAGGGGCCAGTCTCTATCAGGCCCTGGACAAAACCGGATACTTCCCGCCGATGACCCTCAGTCTGCTCGCCAGCGGTGAATCGAGTGGCAACCTGGAAGGTATGCTGGAGCGTTCCGCCGATATCCAGGAGCGAGAGATAGAAACCCTGGTCTCCACGATTCAGGGACTGTTCGAACCTATACTCATCCTGGTCATGGGTGGTATTGTGCTGGTCATCGTACTGGCTATACTGCTGCCTATTTTCGATCTTAACCAATTGGTAGCCTGACTCTATGGAATTTCCTAGCAAACCAATACGCACACTGCCACTCATCATTGCGCTCTGTTTAGCCATTCTGAGTGGTTGTGCAACCTCCCCGGATCCTTCAGTGGATGAAACGGCGCTTATCCTGACTGAAGCTCACAAGGCCTACAACGCCAAAGAGTATAAGAGGGTCTTTCAACTGCTGTTTCCCCTCGCAGCTGCCGGTAATGACAAGGCGCAATACGCCCTGGGCTACCTCTTCTATCATGGTATGGGAGTCGAAAAGAATGAACGCCAGGCGATGCACTGGGTTCAGCAGGCCGCCGCCCAGGGAAACCGCAAAGCAATCCAGGCGTTGACCCCAGTACAATAAGAATCGGCTGATAGCCGCGTCGACGGATCAGATCACTTTGGAAAAACTGCCCTGAGAGGCCTTGCTGTTCAGGTAGATATCGAACTGCATACAGATGTTGCGAATCAACAGACGCCCTCTGGGTAGCACGTTGATGGCCCCATCCTCGATGCTGATCAGACCGTCCTCCACCATCTCCTGCAGGCGCTCCAGTTCTTCCGCGAAATAGTCTCTGAAATCGATCTCCCAGCTGGCCTCCACATCCCCAATATTGAGGGTGTAGTGGCAGATCAAACGAGTGATTACATCGCGCCGGATCAGGTCATCCCGGGTCAACGTCACACCACGAAATACCGCCAGTCTTCCTGCGTCGATACGCTCATAGTATTCATCCAGGCTACGCATGTTCTGCGCATAACTAGGCCCGACCATACCGATGGAAGTTGCACCCAATCCGATCAGATCGCAGTCCGCATGGGTCGAGTAACCCTGAAAGTTTCGATACAGAGTGCCATCCTCCTGAGCTTTCACCAACTCATCATCCGGTTTGGCAAAGTGATCCATGCCGACATAGATATAACCGGCATCCGACAGCTTATCGATGGTCATCTGCAAAATGTCGAGTTTCTCCTGCGGCGCTGGCAACTCATCGGCATTGATGCGCCGTTGCGGTTTAAAGCGTTCCGGTAGATGGGCGTAGTTGAATACCGACAGCCGATCCGGATCCACCTCAAGAATCTCATCCAGGGTTGCAGAAAAGCTGTTCAGACTCTGATGGGGCAGACCGTAGATGAGATCGATACTGGTGGAACGAAATCCCTCATCCCTGGCAGCCTGCAGCACCTGCAGGGTCTCCTGCTTGCTCTGCAATCGATTGACCGCCTTCTGGACATTGGCATCGAAATCCTGCACCCCCAGGCTCATCCGATTGAAACCCAGCTCGCGTAACAGCTTAATGGTATCCCCTTTAGCTTCTCTGGGATCGATCTCAATGGAGTATTCACCGCTGTCATCATCCAGCAGGGTGAAAGACTCCCGGGTCTTGTTCATCAATTGCCGCATCTCATCATGACTGATGAAGGTCGGGGTTCCACCGCCCCAGTGAAGCTGGGTCACCACTCTGGAGTCGTCGAACAGCTCTGACTGCATACGCAACTCTTCATGAACCCGGGCCAGATAGCCTGCGGCCATAGTGCGGTCTTTGGTCGCCACTTTATTGCAGGCACAGTAGAAGCAGACGGTGTCGCAGAAAGGTATGTGGAAATAGAGAGACAAAGGGCTGCCGCTGGCATTGCTCTGCTGGGCAATACGACGATACTCGGCATCATCATATTTTTCTTCGAACTGGACGGCAGTCGGATATGAGGTATATCGCGGACCGGTCTGATTGTATTTACCGATCAGTTCCAGGTCGAATTGTGTCGAATGATCCATAACCTATCTCTCTAATTGTGTATTTGCGCTAGCCAGGATATTGCCGATGCAATACCTCGATTAATACTACTCTGAATCAGCATCGATTCCCTTGCGGTGGGTTTCGTTGATCTGACGCAGCAGTATGGCAAAGGGTATATCATCACCATGACGATCAACCAGCCCCATGAACGGGAGATCCTCCCGGTCGAAGTGATACTCCCCATCCAACATCGACTGATGCAACTCCTTGATACCGGACTCCAATGGCGCCAGGAATGATGGATAGCTTCCCAGCTCATCCATCTGATAATCATAACAGTCCCTGAGATCACCGACTTCAAACAGTGCCTGTTTCACCCATTCAACAAACTCTTCGGCGCTTCTTGCACGTTGCAGACTCATTGCATTTTTCTCTGATATGGAGCTAAAACTGCCCGGCGTGTCTGGAGAGGTCCGTAGCGCTGATCAGAAACACCCCTTCCCCGCCTCTGGCAAAATCGAGCCAGACAAACGGTACCTCGGGATAGATTTCCATTAACAGGGCGGCGCTATTGCCCACCTCCATTACCAACACCCCACCGGGTGTCAGGTAGTCAGGTGCCTGATTCAATATCCTTTTGACAATTTCCAGGCCCTGATCATTCGCTTCAAGCGCCATATTCGGCTCATGCAGATACTCCGGCGGCAACTCCGCCATCTCGACGGCCCCGACATAGGGGGGATTGGAGAGAATCAGGTCATATTTTACCCCTGGCAATCCATCAAACAGGTCGGATTCATAGAGGTTGACCTGTTGATTGAGCCCATGCAGAGCGACATTCTCACTGGCGACTGTCAAGGCTGCTGGGGATATATCCGCCAGATCCACCGGGCAGTCGGGAAGATAAGCTGCGGTTGCTATACCGATGCAACCGCTACCGCAGCAGAGGTCGAGCACCCGCTGCAACTGAGAGGGTTCCACCCAGGGAACAAACTCATTCTCGATCAGCTCGGCGATCGGGGAACGTGGGATCAGTACCTGCTCATTGACCCGGAAGCAGAGGCCGGCAAACCAGGCTTCTCCGGTCAAATAGGGCAACGGCATGCGCTGTTCAATCCGCCGGGTCACCAGGTCGATAACCCGTTCACGCTCCTGCTCAGTCAATCGACTGGAGAACCAGAATTGGGGAAGATCCGGGGGAAGATGGAGGGCATGCAGAACCAGGGCCGCGGCCTCATCCAGGGCATTATCGGTGCCATGCCCAAAGAACAGCCCGGTTTCGGAAAAACGGCTGGCTGTCCAACGAATGAAATCGGTAATGGATCTGAGTGATTGCACGTAATTTGTCAGATTATCAAACGTACAATCATATCCGATTTGGCTATCCAGTCATAATCAAAATCTGATTACACTCGGATTTGCCAGGACAGAATCATCAGGAATATCCACAACCACTGAGCGGTGTCGAATGCTGCCTGTGGCAAAGATCAACCCGACGACTGAGAGCGATACTCTCTGTCGCCGGGTTAGGTATTTATGCTGCCTGGGAGCTGGAGTTCGCAACCACACTCAGATTGCCCTCTTCCTCATCCTTTTTACCCAGGTTTCTTCTCACCAGGTCTCCCAGCGAGATGTCTGCGAGAAAGTTGAAAATCTCGCTGCTCAGGTCGTCCCACAGGGTATGGGTCAGACAACGAGCACCACCACTGCAGTTCTGTCTTCCCCCGCAGCGGGTAAATTCCACCCACTCATCTACCGCACAGATGATATTGGCAATGGAGATCTCATCTGCACTCTTACCCAGATAGTAGCCACCGCCAGGTCCTCTGACGCCACGCACCAGATCTTTGCTTCTGAGGGCAGCAAACAGCTGTTCCAGATAGGAGAGGGATATACCCTGGTTTTCAGATATCTCTGCAAGTGTAACCGGACCTTTTTTGCCATTGAGGGCCAGATCCAGCATCGCAGTAACCGCATAACGACCTTTTGTTGACAGTCTCATTGTATTTTCTCCAGAGGTATGAACTCTATTACCTAGTAAATCAGTCGGTATTTAGACTAAAGTAACTCAGTAATTTAGTCAACAATTATCCCGAAAAAATAACAATTTTATTGTGAAATTTATTTTTATTCTTATATTTCAGGTGTTTACTGTTGTTATTTTGTTTCTGTAAGGGGAGCTTTCCAGAAGGTTTTTGTGGTAGGCAAGCAATGCGGGAGCTTCTTGATGGAGAAAATGCTCAATTCCACTGTTGAATTCGGGATTGGCAATCCAGTGATATGAGTAGGTCAGGGTCGGCATGAACCCCCGCCAGATCTTGTGTTCCCCCTGGGCGCCAGGCTCAAATCGTTTCAGGCCCTGCTCGATTGCATAGCCAATTCCCTGGTAATAGCAGGCTTCGAAATGGAGGCTGTCATAGTGTTCCAGACTCCCCCAGTGACGGCCGTAGAGCACGGATCTACTGCGGTAGAGAATGGCCCCCGCAACACAGCGGGGCCCATCGTAGGCGAATACAAGCACCACTTGCTTACCCATCTTTTCCCCGACCTCCTGAAAGAAACCCTGATTCAACGTGGGCAGGCTGTAGCGTTCCTCAAAGGTCTTACTGTAGAAATGCGTCATCAGGGCCCACTCGGACTCACTCACCTGATCACCGCTGACCAACCGAAACCGTATCCCCGCCTGAGCGACTTTGCGTCGTTCATGACGGATGTTTTTACGGCGTTTGGCGGTCAATTGGGAGAGAAAACTGTCAAAGTCCGAGTATCCCGGGTTGCTCCAATGAAACTGAACCCCCAGCCGTTCATGCATGCCCAGGCGCTTCAGGGTCTCCCCCTCCTCAGGCGCTGTGAACAGCCAGTGCATGGATGAGAGCTTTAACTGCTTCACCAGACCCAGGGTGGCTTCGACCATCACCCGCTGTACCTGTTCGCTATCAACCGCAGGTTCAACCAACAGGCGATTGCCGTAGGCCGGGGTATAGGGTGCCGCACTGATCAGTTTCGGGTAGTAGTTCAAACCACTTCGCCTGTAGGCATCGGCCCAGACATGGTCGAACACGAATTCCCCATAGGAGTTGTCTTTTATATAGAGGGGTGAGACACCAACCAGTTTACCCTGATCACGCACGCTGAGATGCTGCGGTTGCCAGCCAAATCGCTCACCCACACATCCATTGTGTTCAAGGGCCGAGAGAAATTCGTGCCTGAGAAATGGATTGTCATCCTTTACCAGGCAATTCCACTCTTCTGCTTTGAAGTCATCTATCTGACTATGAAAAGCGACTTGCATGAATTCGATCCGATCCGGTGATATGGAGATAAAATAGCCCAAGCGGAGAGTTAGGGCCTATTGGATTAATGTTAACAGGCCCTAGGAAAACTGGTAAATCACAAGGCATCTTGCCGGACCAGGACTCTCCCGAGAGTTGGCTGCGGTAAACCGCAGCAGCTCTCTGGCGGCGGCTGGGAGCACTCAATGAGTCAGGAAATCCTCGATGCGGATATTGTACTCTTCGGGAGTGACCGATTTGACGATTCGATCTCCACAACCTGGAGCGGATTCGGTCAGATCCAGAACTTCAGGGGGAATCCGTTGCTGCTTGCGAAGGTCGTAAATCACCTTCAGCACCGGATTGAGCAGCGCTTTTTGCGATGATGCGATAACCACAGCCAAACGTTGGCTCTCCAGGGCCACCAGGCTGCCTACCGGGTATATGCCGACACACTGAATGAATCGCTGCACCAGTTCGGCATCAAAAACACCTTCACCACTCCACTCAACCAGTTGACGTAACACCAAACTGGGCAATTTGCCCTTGTGGTAGACCCGGTCTGAGGTAATGGCATCGTAGACATCGACAATTGCAGCCATTTTGCCGTAGAGACTGATCTCTGCACCTGAGAGTTTTCCAGGGTAACCGGTGCCATTGAGTCGTTCGTGATGTTGCAATATTACCTGTCGTCCCCTTTTCGGTATGGTGTCAGCTTCATCGATCAATTTGTAGCCAAAACCCACATGACGGCGCATCACATCGAACTCCAAGTCGGTGAGTCGTCCAGGCTTGTTGAGGATCTTGTCGGGTACCTGCAATTTACCAATATCATGCAGAATTCCCCCCACACCAAGCTCCCAGATGGTGGACTGATCAAGCTGGAGTTTTTTCGCAAAGGCGATCATTAGTGCTGACACACTGACCGAATGCTCAAAGGTGTACTGATCCATCTGGCGAATCCGAGTCAGTCCGAGAAATGCGTCCTGATTTCTGAAGATCGAAGCCAGCATATCCTCTACCACTGGTGCGACACGCTCAGTGTCGATCTGTTTTCCAAGCCGGGCATCCGCCATGATATCGGTAATCACCCGCCCCGCTTCCTGACGCACCTGGTTTGCTTTCGTGATCTCTTCCTCTACTGAGTTTTGCGGTTCACTGGCATTCGCCTTCCGATCCACCACAGCTTCTGTTGTGTCTGTTACTGCAGGCGGCTCGACGGTTGGCTGTCGTACGATATCCAACCCCTTGTCGGTATCGATGTAGATCGCCTTGATACCCGATTTTCTGATTTTGTTGATATCGGATATTTGTTTGATTTTAAATTGATTTCTTAGGAATGGATGATCGACCCACGAGGCTTCAAACTTATGCACGTACATGCCTATCCTGAGCTCACTGGCTTCGATCTGTTTGATCACTCGTACAACCCTCTATAACGCTCCCTATTCCTAGTACAGGTTATCGGCTGAAAAGCAGCATAGCTTGAGCACCGCCATGAAACTCAAACTCTGATTGATCGCAGATTATCTTTCAGAAAAGGTTGACAGATCCTCCGCAGAAGCTAGAATACGCCCTTCCTGAACGCAGCGGGAATAGCTCAGTTGGTAGAGCACAACCTTGCCAAGGTTGGGGTCGCGAGTTCGAGTCTCGTTTCCCGCTCCAATTCTAGAAGGCCTCGGCACCCCCGAGGCTTTTTTATGTGCCGATTCGATTCATCAGGAATAGATGATAGAATTCCGATCATAATGGCTGAGTGGCAGAGTGGTTATGCAGCGGCCTGCAAAGCCGTGGACCTCGGTTCGATTCCGGGCTCAGCCTCCATCTTTTGATTTAAGATCTGCACAATCAGCGCCAATCTGCCCGGGTGGCGAAATTGGTAGACGCAAGAGACTTAAAATCTCTCGACCTTCGGGTCGTGCCGGTTCGATTCCGGCCCCGGGCACCATACAGTCCCCGCACTCAATCATCCCCATCAGCCAGACTCAACACCTGCCTACCGATGTATCTTGCCTGGCCCAGGAAAATTCTGCGTCGATGAAAGCATTATCCTGGCCTGATTGGCTGCACTGCCAGTGCCGGCACTCTGACCAGGATCAACAGAGTTCAGTAAAAACTAATACCGGTAGGGCACGGTGATAACGATCACCCCATCCTCCTCGCTTCTACTCATCCCGGATACATCCGCATTACCCGGCAGCCTGAAGCGACGATTCATCGATGAGGAACTGCTGCTAAAGCTGTAACCCCGTTCGTTTCGGTTTTCGACCCGGTGCGCTTCTTGATTCTTCACCACCAGATAGGGCCCTGAGACCTCAACCTGAATGGACTCCGGTGCGTACCCCCGGCTCAGGATACGCAGGTGATAGCCCTGCTCATCCTGATAGCGCTGAAATTTTACCGATTTTTGTGTATGAAAACTGCTCCCCTGAGTCAGTGGAGCCCTGTGACTGGATCCGGATCTGTAGTCAAATGCTTGTGCATCAACAGGTGTAATCAACCATGCAGTCAGCAGTAGGCCTATGAGTGGAACTCTCTTATTCATCCGTCACCTCCCGTTTCCCAGTCTTACGCTCTGTTAACAAGAACCCGATTCTACCCGTTACAAGATCAGATCCTGTATACCAACCAGGCCATGAGTATCCCGATACTCAGGCGTGTAAAAATGGCACGGTTCTCAGGCCATGGCCCATCGCTCATCGAGGGCCGCCTCCAGGCGAAGTCATTTTGTCGCCTCTAACCTATTAGTTTAGTCGTTAACCTGTCCTGTAGATCCATCAATCTCAACGTTAGAGATATTACTGCTCTCCAGGCTGCCACTGACCTGCCGCTTACCCAGCAGGCTCGGCCAGGCCGCTTTGATATAGAGCGCCATCGACCAGAGGGTCAGAATAGCCGCCACATAGAGCAGCACAAATCCAACCGTGTAGATCGGAATGCCCCACAACGGCTCGCTGAATATCAATAACAGAATCGCCACCATCTGTACCGCAGTTTTGAATTTACCAATCAGTGATACTGCGACCATGGCCCGCTCACCCAGTTCTGCCATCCACTCACGCAATGCGGAGATGGTGATCTCCCGCCCGATGATAACGGCAGCGGGAATGGCGAGCGCTGGCGTCGGCTCGGCCTGCACCAGCAGCAGCAGCGAGACAGCCACCATCAGTTTGTCCGCGACCGGATCAAGGAACGCTCCGAGCGGGGATACCTGCCCCCATCGTCTGGCAAGATAACCGTCAAGCCAATCGGTCACTGCCGCTACAGAGAATACAAGCGCACAACTGAGCCTGGCCCACTCAACCGGCAGATAGAACAGCAACACAAACACAGGAATCAACACAATCCTTAGAAGTGTCAGTATGTTAGGAATGTTCCACATCTCGTTCTCAGTCGTTTTTATGTTTTGTCATGCAAGGCCTGGTAGATCTGTTCCGCCAATCCTTTGCTGATTCCTTCCACCCGGGCCAGATCCTCTACGCCCGCCCTGGAGAGTGCCTGTAATCCACCGAATTGCTTCATCAAACGTTGTCGACGTTTGGCGCCAATACCCGGAATATCCTCAAGCACAGAACGATTACGGCTTTTTTGCCTGCGCTGACGATGCGCTGTAATGGCGAATCGATGTGCCTCATCCCGTATCTGCTGGATGAGATGGAGCGCCGGTGAATCTGCTGGCAGTATAATCGGTGACTTTCGCCCCAACAAGAACAGCTGCTCCATACCGGCTTTTCGATCAGCCCCTTTCGCCACGCCGACCAGAATCAGGCCAGACACCCCTAAACCCTGTAAGCAGTCGTTGACCGAAGCCAGCTGCCCCCTGCCCCCATCGACAAACAGCAGATCCGGTAAGGGCACCTCACCCTTCTTCACTCTGCGATAGCGGCGCTCCAGTACCTGCCCCATCGCGGCATAATCGTCGCCCGGCGTGATGTCCTCGATATTGAAACGTCGGTAATCCGACTTCAGCGGTCCCTCCTGGTTGAAGACCACACAGGAACCCACGGTCAGCTCGCCCCGGGTATGACTGATATCAAAACACTCCATGCGCTCCGGAATCGCCGCCAGATCCAGGGCCTGCTGAAGTGACTGAAGCCTCTGGTCCATGTTCGATTGGGCATTGATACGGCTCTGCAGGGCCAGCTTGGCATTGCCCGCCGCCATCTTCAACCATCTGGCCCGCTCACCGCGCACCTTGGTGCCGATACGAATCCGCCGTTTGGCCTGCTCACTGAAGACGGCCTCCAGCAGCGCCTGCTCTTCCAACTCAGTATTGATGATGATCTCGTTGGGCAGTGGCTTATCCAGGTAGTACTGGGTTATGAAAGCACGCAAGACACTCTCCTCCGAGTCCCCTTGTGGCACTGTGGGATAGAAGGATTTGTTTCCCAGATTACGCCCTGATCGAATGTAAAATACCTGAATGCAGGCACTGTTGCCCCGTTTTGCGATCGCCACGATATCCAGATCACCCGACTCGCCACTCACATACTGACGCTCCTGGATACGCTGCAGACTTTTGATCTGGTCCCGGTAGCGGGCCGCCAGCTCAAATTCCAGCTTTTGCGAGGCCGATTCCATCTGTTTCACCAGCTCATCCACAACCAGGTTGGTCTTACCCTCCAGAAACATAACCGCGTGTTCCACATCCCGCGCATAAGCCTGCTCGCTGACCAGACCGACACAGGGACCACTGCAGCGTTTTATCTGATACTGCAAACAGGCACGGGAGCGGTTACGGTAGAAACTCTCCTCACATTGCCTCACCGGAAACAGTTTCTGCAGCAACTGAAGGGTTTCACGGGTTGAACCGGCGCTGGGATAGGGACCGAAATAACGCCCTTTGCCCGTGCGGGCTCCGCGCCTGAATGAGAGGGCTGGATAGTCCTGATCCGAAGAGAGGTGGATATAGGGGTAGCTTTTATCATCCCTCAGCAGAATATTGTATTTCGGCTTCAGCGATTTGATCAGCTGATTCTCAAGAATCAGCGCCTCTGCCTCGGTATGGGTAACAATGATCTCAATCTCAATAATCTGCGAGACCATGATCTGGATACGCCGGTTCAGGCTCCGGGTAAAATAGCTGGACACCCGTTTCTTGAGGTTCTTCGCCTTACCCACATAGAGGACCTTCTCCTGTTTCCCGATCATCCGATAGACCCCCGGCCTGGAGGTCAGGGTGTTGAGAAATTTAGCATGATCGAATTGCTGCTGAGCCATATGAGGTCAATACTGAGTCGTTTGTTGAAACATCCAGTCGGGCCGGTTCCCAGGGCCATTCTTTAGCATGAATCGAGATACGGTGAGAGACCCGCTCCTCCACCACTTTCCAGCGGGCAGGGATTCCCTGAAGTGTGCTGCAAACCCACTCTTCGAGCTATTTTAGAAGCTCTCCCGCCCGTTGAAAAATCTGCTGAAACATCGCTGCTGTCAGACGTCGTGTCTGAGTGTTGTAGCGACTGCAATGGTAGGAGTCGATGAGGTTTAGCTGATCACTGATCTGATGCTCCATTGCATGGGCGAATGGATAATCTTTTTGTCTCAACTGCAGTGCTTTGATCACCGCTTTATGAGCAATCGAACCCAGGGCGATCACCACGCTCTCAGATGGCATCGCTGACAGTTCCTGGACAAGAAAGTCATTACACTGATTGACTTCTGCCCCCAAAGGCTTGTTCTGCGGTGGTAAACATTTGACTGCATTGGTGATGCGGCAGTTATAGAGCTCAAGTCCATCCCGACGGCTTGTCGATTCAGGCTGATTGGAAAACCCATAGTCGTAGAGTGTCTGATAGAGCAGCAATCCGGCATGGTCACCGGTAAACGGTCTGCCTGTCGCATTGGCGCCATGCATGCCCGGCGCCAGACCGACAATCAGCAGTTTGGCTTGAGCATCGCCAAATGGCGCAACAGGCGCCGCATGATAGTCAGGATAATCCTGAGCCACCTGATCGAGGAACTCTGCCAACCTGGGACAGCGACGGCATTTGGCAGTAAATCTCTTCAAAACTAATCAACCTCATCATGATTTCTGTAACGGTCAGAGCCAACCCGATCCGCCGGATCAGGGCATGGCTCGCTGCATGATACAGAATCTGTGTCGAGGGTGACCAGGGCTAGGGTCTGTTACTAATCGCTGTCTATCAAAATACCATGGCGGTAGGCGAGTCGTGTCAACTCAACATCGTTCTTGATATCGAGTTTTTCATAGATTCGCTGACGATAAGTACTGACTGTTTTAGGACTCAGGGAGAGGATATCGGAGATCTCCTGATTCTTCTGTCCTTCCAGGATCTGCAGCAAGACTTGTGTCTCTCTCGAAGAGAGTGCTTTGAATGGGTTGTCAGCGTGTCCCTGCCACTCGGTCAGGGTATGTTTTCTGGCAACATCGGAAGCAATATAGTGGTGCCCATTGTATACCGCGCGAATCGCCCGGATCATCTCATCCGCTGGACAGCCTTTGGTGAGAAAGCCCATGGCACCGACCTCATGAAGTCTCGATGGGAACGGGTCGTCATCGAGCACAGTCAATGCAATCACCTTCAAATCCGGTTTTACACGAAGAACTCTGCGGGTTGCTTCAATGCCCCCCATGCCAGGCATGTTGACATCCATCAGCACCACATCCGGTGAGTTTTTTCTCACCAGCTCAATAGCTTCTTCACCTGTCGAGGCTTCCCCGGCAACTTCTATCTCATCCGCCTTGTCGAGAATCCCCTTAACTCCGGTCCTGATCAATTCGTGATCATCAACCAGTAATACTTTTATCATTTTTGCATCTCTGCAGATCCCTCTTACCCTTATAAATTAGGTATATAGATATCTATTGAAAATTTATCCTTAAATCCACGCTCAAACTGACTTATGTGGGCTAATTTACCCCAAATAAGTGGTAACGGCGAGTACTATAGGTTGTAAAATTCAGTCCTTTAAGCCCTGCTGAACCTGGCAGCAGCGGTACTTAACCGACCTGGGACATCGGAAATTCGGCAGCCAGATTACGGCTGTTAACAAGAAAGGAATGACCTTGCTCTACGCAGTATCTAAGCCATTTTGAGAGAAACAGATTGATTTTCCAGCGCTGCTCCAGGGTTGGATTCATTCCCCAACGATCGAGCGGCAAGCTGGACTGACGCAAATCGATCACATCCACCTGCCTCGAATCATGGTAGACCCTCAGCATGGCATCAGGATCGGGATAATCCCCCACAACATGGGTGAAGTAGTAGGTCAGGTGTACCAGTGTTGTGTAGGGGGTCTGTTCGATTACATCAAGGTAGAGATCCATCGACCCGCCCAATCTTGATCGATACTCCCCGGTCAAAGATTGAAGATCGGGCGCCATTCGCATCAGCAATCCATAGCTCTCTTCGCTGAGATCCAGTACACGACCCATCGTTGGCTGCTGGGAAAGCAGCTTTTTCATACTCCATGGGTAGTTTGTAGATCTCATGTCGTCTGCTCGGTAACTCAAGTCCGCTGCGTCACAGCAGACTTGAATCGCTCCGTTTAACGCTCAGTCTGGGTCTGCAGCCGACGCTTGATTAAGCGTTTTGACCATCCTGTTGCTCAGCCTCAATTTGTGCTCTTACTTCATTCATATCCAGTTCACCGGCTTTACCGAGCAATTCACGGAACGCAGATTCAGGGAGCGCTCCTGGCTGAGAGAAAATAATGATATTTTCACGGAAGATCATCAGAGTTGGAATGGACCGCACCTGAAAATGCATGGCGAGTTCCTGCTCATCTTCGGTATTCACTTTTCCGAATACGACATTGGGATGGTCTTCAGAGACGCTCTCATAGGTCGGAGCGAAGGAACGGCATGGACCACACCAAGGCGCCCAAAAGTCAATGATTACGAAATCATTTTCGGTTACGGTCGACTCAAAATTCTCTTTAGTTAATTCTACAACAGCCACGTGGTAGCCCCTTACTGGAAGTTAAGTTATGGCAGATAGTATCAGAATAGAAGGTGGAATGCCTGCCGGATTACCTATCCCCTGAACTGCTTTTCAAAACAAAGAGGGGCCGCGACAATTGTGCGGCCCCCCGAGCTTTTTCAATCCGATTTTTGTTTAGCCCAGACCTTGATAAATCTGATCCCGGATTTCATCAACCCCGCCTACTCCATTGATTTTTATGTATTTACAATCACCAGCATCGGCTTCAGCGCTGTAGAAGGAGATCAACGGTTCAGTCTGGTCATGATAGACCTTGAGACGGGCTTTCACGGTATCTTCCTGGTCATCATCCCGCTGGATCAAGTCTTCACCTGTCTCATCATCCTTACCCTCCACTTTCGGTGGGTTGTAGATGACATGGTAAGTACGACCGGAAGCCAGGTGGACACGACGCCCTGACATACGTTTAATTATCTCCTCATCGGGTACATCGATCTCAACCACCGCATCAATCGGCACACCGGCCTCTTTCAGAGACTCTGCCTGAGGAATGGTGCGGGGAAAACCATCAAACAGATAGCCGTTCTTGCAATCATCTTCGCTGATCCTCTCCTTGACCATGCCCATGATGATCTCATCTGAGACCAAGCCGCCCTCATCCATAATCTTTTTCGCTGCAACTCCGAGCTCGGTACCTGCTTTGACGTGAGCTCTCAGCATATCGCCGGTGGAAATCTGCGGTATCTGATATTTCTCTTTTATGTAGTTCGCCTGCGTACCCTTACCGGCACCTGGGCCACCCAACAAAATGACGCGCATTATGATTCTCCTTTGGTTGTAATTGATCTATCCGGATTTTTTCTGGATGCTAAAACCTGGGGCTTCAGCCTGTGCTTTCCGAATCATGGGCCTGAGTTTGCCATGCCCGACAGACGGGGACCAGTTGAGGCTATCAATAGGCGGATACAGGTCACTTATGGAGTGGATGCAGAATCTGTTCACCTGGCGGTGACCCATCCCCGCTTGCCCATCATGCAGAAACCGAATTAACTTTATCCGCTAATATATTGATAATAATTGTTTTTATACTGATTCTCTTCATCAGTCCATAAAAGACTGAGTCGTTTATTCAGCGGGTAACCCTATTCGGCTGAGGTTCGCCTGGAGTCATTCGGCCTGGGCAGACCGATTGATCATCAGCCTGCCCGGGTCCGATTGGAAGTGATTATTGTCCGGCCAGTTTCAGCATCAGGCTGTTCAGACGCCGCACAAATGCGGCAGGATCATCCAGTTGACCACCTTCAGCCAGCTGTGCCTGATCAAACAGCACTTTACTCAAATCACCGAACCGCTCTTCATCAGACTCATTTTCAAGTTGCACTACAAGTGGGTGAGTCGCGTTTACCTCCATAATCGGCTTGGTCTGTGGTGCATCCTGTCCGACCGATTTAAGCACCCGCGCCAGATTGGCACTCATGTCATGCTCCTCAACAACCAGACAGGCCGGAGAATCGGTCAAGCGTTGACTCACTCTGATCTCTTTGACGGACTCCTGCAGTACCTGCTGCATTCTTTCAAGCAGCGCCTTATGCTCTTCCGCCTGCTTCTCCTGACTCTCCTGCTCTTCCTTGTCATCCAGCTCACCGAGGTCGAGTTCACCTTTGGCAACAGAATGCAGGGGCTTACCATCAAACTCTGTCAGGCTGGTAACCAGCCACTCATCCACCCGGTCTGAGAGCAGCAATACTTCAATACCCTTTTTCTTCAGCACTTCAAGATGCGGACTGAAACGGGCAGCGGCCGCTGAATCAGCGGTGATATAGTAGATCTTATCCTGTCCCTCACGCATTCTGGAGACATAGTCGGCCAGCGAGACGGTCTGCTCATCCTGCTCGTTATGGGTAGAGGCGAATCGCAGCAGCGCAGAGATTTTCTCCTTGTTGGCATAATCTTCTGCCGGTCCCTCTTTCAACACCTTGCCGAATTGATCCCAGAACTCCTGGTACTTTTCCTTGTCGTTCTCCGCAAGCTTTTCCAGAGCTCCGAGCACCCGCTTCACATTGGCCTGGCGAATGGTGTCGATTTTCCGGTTGTGCTGCAGGATCTCCCGGGAGACGTTGAGTGGCAAATCATCGGAGTCCACCACCCCTCTGACGAATCGCATATAGCGAGGCATCAGTTTTTCAGCCTCATCCATGATGAATACCCGTCTGACGAAGAGCTTCACACCGTGCTTCTGATCCCTGTCCCACAGGTCGAATGGGGCACGGGAAGGTACATACAGCAGGGCTGTGTATTCATTGTTGCCTTCAACCCGGTTATGGACATGGAGTAGCGGATCCTCAAAGTCATGGGAGACATGCTTGTAGAACTCGTTGTACTCCTCATCACTGATCTCGCTGCGGCTACGCATCCACAGGGCGGTTCCTGTATTCACCCGTTCGAATTCTGCACTCTCAGGCTTCTCCTCATCCTCTCCATAGAACTCCTTTTCCATCTCCACCGGCATGGTGATGTGATCGGAAAATTTGGAGATGATATTGCGCAGCCTGAAGCCTTCCAGGAACTCGCTTTCGTCTTCCCGCAAATGGAGAATGACATCTGTTCCACGGGACGGCTTGTCGATGTTTTCAATGGAATAGGAGCCCTGACCCTCCGATACCCATTGAACGCCGTGTTCATGTCCAAGACCGGCTCTGCGGGTCTTCAGAGTCACTTTGTCAGCAACGATAAACGCCGAGTAGAAACCCACACCGAACTGCCCGATCAACTCACTGTCTTTGGCCTGATCACCGGACATGGCCTCAAAAAACTTGCGCGTGCCGGAGCTGGCGATGGTACCGATGGTTTCGGTCACATCCTGACGACTCATACCGATACCATTATCGGAAATGGTCAAAGTACCGGCATCCTTGTCAAAAGTGACCCGAACCTTAAGCTCCGGGTCTTCCTCGAAAAGCGCCTCATCGGTGAGCGCTTCAAATCTCAGCTTTTCTGCGGCATCCGAGGCATTCGAAATCAGCTCCCGCAGAAATATCTCTTTGTTACTGTAGAGGGATCGAATAACGAGATTCAGTACCTGGCTGACTTCTGCCTGAAAATCCAGGGTTTCTTTTTGGGATTCAACGGTCATATTGGAGAACGGCCTCTGTTATCAAGGTAGATACAAGAATTCCTGGAAAGCGGTCTGACTCGCAACGGGCGTTACCACCCTGCACCACTTCCAGGATTACAAAGTGGTCAGATAGTTGGGATCGTTGGCCTGTTTTTCAAGGCCGGATGTTCATTAGATTTAAAAACCAGCCACGAATCCGATATTTACACGATTCTCTTCATAGGTATTCAATTCAGTTTCCCCATCCCGTTCAAGATAGCTGAAACCGATTGCCACCCTGGCATCCTGATCGAGCAAGTAGCCGAATCCTACAGAGGCGGTCCACTCGTCATAGTTGCCGTTATCCTGCTCATGATCCGACCAGAAGACACGGGCCAATCCGGTAAGCTTGCGGCTGATCAGTCGACTGAATGAGATGGCAGCCGTGCTATCCTCGGTATCCTGAATGTCGTCCACGTAATCCCGTTTGATGTACCCTCCACTCACTTCAATGTGGGTACGTTGGGTGCTGAACAGATAGGAGGCATCGACACGATCGAGCTCGTAATACTCCGCACTCAGGGTGGAGACACCGGTAACCTGTACCGGCGGCGGATTGTCAAGCACCGCATCCCGCACCACATTGCCAAAGGCATCCTGGCGCTGGAACAGTGAAGTATGGGTCGCTTCATCACGGGCACTGATGTAGTCCCGCGTATAGGTGGCGCGCCAGACCGAATTACTGGCCCGATGCTCAAAATCCATGTAGTAATCATCACCGAACGCCCGCTCACCGCCGCCAATGGCAAAACGGGTACGACTGGTTGGCGTGAATACAACGCCTACCGACCAGATTTCACCATCGACATCTTCACCGTTGAACAGTTCGTATTCTTCATAACCTGCTGCAAAGGCCACTGCCCAGCGGCGGGTTATCTGTTGTAGAAACTCCCCGCGGTAGGTCGAGATCTTATTGTCCTCGTCGGTTTCGGAAAAGTCTTCCCTGGTATGGCTTGCAGAGAGCTCCCAGACCTGGGCCGTCGAGTAGGTACCGCTACCGAGTACCAGATCGTAATTCTGTGAAGTACTGTCAACCTCGGTATCCTCTTCATAGTCGACCTTGTCAGTCGAGAAACGCGCCTCCAGAACGCTGACATTGCCGAACCGGGTCGTATAATAGGGACTTGCCCCCAAGGTGTAATAGTCCAGATTCTCGGTTGGACCAGTGACACCGTCCGGGCTGTTGCGATTGGAGGAGATCCGGGTCTGGTCGGCCGTTGCCCAAAGATCCAAATAGAGATGGTTCTCCATCAGCTCCGCATCAGCGTTGGTGCGCAGCATATGCACCGTGTCGTTATCCCTGGTCTCCTCTTTGTAGTAGCGGTATTCAGGGGAGTAGTTGAAATCCAGATTTGCCCTGGCGCCTTCCCGCAGAATGGATATTCCGGGTCTTACAAGGGTGACATACTCTGTCTGCTTGTCATCATTGGTCAGCAGCGCATTGTCTGTGTAGATCTCGTCCAGTGTGATCGACGGGGAGACGATCCACTCCGCCGATTGAGATGCCAATGGCAGTGAGAGGATACTGCACATGCCCAGCATGCGTATCGCCAGTTTACGGTCGTGCCTGTGATTTTTTACGCAAGACATCCTATCCACCCCGTTTGTATCGGTCTTAATTGAGTCATGTTGTATCTTTCATCCATGTTTGCGTCAACAGCGACGATCCTAACTGATCCCGTGAGACGGAGGCTCCGCAAGGGGGGAACCTCGGTGAGAACACTAGTGGGGCAGGCATTCTACCACGCTTTATTGTGCTTGAAGTTATCTACTGCACAAATCTTCAGCCTGACATTTCACCCAGATGGAGGCATGGCCGGTCAGCACGAATCCAATCGATCTCACGAAACCTGTCGCTAATCTTCCTACAATCACCCGGACATAACCAGGCAATATGTCACCATCCGCGCTTCAACTGACTACGCCAATTATGATTGAATAGCAGCTATCTCAGTAATCAAACCCGATGAAGTAAATAAATCATGAACAGCAACATTGTCGCCAGCCAACCTTTTGATGACCAGCGCCCAGGCACTTCCGGTCTGCGGAAAAAGGTCAAAGTGTTTCAGACTCCCCACTACCTGGAGAATTTTGTACAGTCCATTTTCGACACTCAGACCGACCTGACTGGCGGCAGTCTGGTATTGGGTGGGGATGGACGCTTCTATAACCGTGAAGCGATCCAGATCATCCTCAGAATGGCGGCGGCCAACGGTGTCGCCAAGGTGATTGTCGGTTTGGGCGGTCTGCTCTCCACCCCGGCCGCCTCCTGCCTGATTCGCAAATACAAGACGGATGGGGGGATCATTCTTTCAGCCAGTCACAACCCCGGCGGGCCGGATGAGGACTTCGGCATCAAATTCAACACCCCCAACGGCGGACCTGCCCCGGAATCGGTTACCGAGGCGATATTCAGTCGCACCAAACAGATCGACGCCTATCGCATCACGGAACAGGATGATGTGGATCTGGATCAGGTCGGCGAAATGCGGATTGGTGAGACATTGATCCAAATTGTCGATTCTGTAATCGACTACACGGAACTGATGGCGGATCTGTTCGATTTTGAACGTATTCACCAGTTGTTCAATTCCGGTGCGTTCACGATGTGCTTTGATGCCATGCACGCGGTCACCGGCCCCTATGCCAAACATATTTTCGAGGAACGGTTGGGTGCTGAACCGGGTACGGTGATCAACAGTACGCCCAAAGTTGATTTCGGTGGTGGCCACCCGGATCCGAATCTGGTTCATGCTCACGAATTGGTCAATCATACCCAGGGACACAGCGGTGTCGACTTTGGTGCGGCATCGGATGGGGATGGAGACAGAAACATGATCCTGGGACGTGACTTTTTTGTCACCCCCAGTGACAGTCTGGCCGTGATCACAGCCAATGCCCACCTGGTTAAAGGCTATACCTCAGGCATCAGCGGGGTCGCCCGCTCCATGCCCACCAGTCAGGCAGCGGACCGGGTTGCCGAGAAACTCGGCCTCGAGTGTTATGAAACCCCGACCGGTTGGAAGTTCTTCGGCAATCTGCTCGATGCGGGAAAGATCACCCTGTGCGGAGAGGAGAGTTTCGGCACAGGCTCCAACCATATTCGGGAAAAGGATGGCATGTGGGCCGTGCTGTTCTGGCTCAACCTGCTCGCAGTCAGGCAGCAGTCTGTCGAGTCAATCGTGCGTGAACACTGGAAATCCTATGGCCGAAACTACTACACCCGCTATGACTATGAAGCCATCGATAAGGCTGCAGCAGAAGCATTGATGCAATCGCTGGGCGATAAGCTCGACAGCCTGGTGGACAGCGACATTGATGGATACCAGGTGGCATATGCCGACAACTTCTCTTACACGGATCCGGTAGACAGCAGCATTTCAAGTAATCAGGGTATCCGGATCGGCTTTACGGATGGATCAAGGATTGTCTTCAGACTTTCAGGTACAGGCACTCAGGGTGCAACTTTAAGAGTCTACCTGGAGGCCTATGAGCCAGATCCACAGAAACAGACGTCAGCCACAGAAGAGGTGATGAAGCCTCTGGTGGCGATTGCTCAGAATCTGGCGGAAATCGTACAACGCACAGGCCGTACCGAGCCCACAGTTATCACCTGAATTTCTGGACAATTCCGACAACGATCACTATAAGTTTGCCTGAGAAAAAAATAATTACAGCTTCAACCTGGATCCATGGATTCAGGTTTGAATTTTGATACCGATATTTAACGACACTTTAGAGGGCATAGCGTGAACAAGAAGCAGGAAAAAGAGAACGAGAAAAAGGTTTCAAATAAGAAAACCGTAAAGAAAAAGGCTGCCAAACCCAAAGTTGCCAAAAAGAAGACAGCCAAGAAAAAAGTCACTAAAAAACGGGTCGCGAAAAAAAGCACTCCAAACAAAGGGTTAATCAGTCCACGGGAACGTTACGAGATGATCGCCACGATGGCCTATTATCGAGCTGAGTCACGTAACTTCGAACCCGGTTATGATGTGCAGGACTGGCTCGATTGTGAAGCGATCATTAACGACATGCTGAGCAAAACCTGATTCCAATCAACCCGGTTTGTAAGCGAGCCCTGATCTTGTAACAGAGAGCGGGGTTCGCTTATGCCTGAACGATCTGAACTGGTGGTGCAGAGTGGGCGCATTGTGCAGAGTTAAGCCTGACCACTCAACCGGCTCGAGATAAATTCAGGATCACCGTGAGTTACGGGCTGACAGCGAGGCCAGCAACCGCTGGTGAAGCCAGATCATTAGACCGGCTCCGACGATCAGTACAGACCCAACATAAAATGGCCAATCCAACAGATCGTCAAAAAAGATCACGCTGATCAGAGCCGCAGCGACAATCTGTGCATTCAGATAGGGTGAGAGCAGCGATGCTGAAGCCATATGGAATGCCTTCACCAGCAAGAAGTGTCCACTTGCACCCAATGCACCGGTAACCACCAGATAGACCCACTGGATTGGTGAAGGCTGCTGCCACCAGATTGGCAGTGACAGAGTCAGAATCACGGCACCGGCAAAGGTGGTGTGAAACAGGGTTGTCTGCTCGCTGTCATGCCCCTTCAGGGCTCTGGTCAGTACAAAATAGAAGGCCAGGCAGACAGCTGCCAGACAGGCAAGCAACAACGCCGGATCGGGATCACGAAACCCAGGCCTGACGATGAGCAGCACGCCGATAAAACCGATCCCTACCGCAGACCATTCAGTGGCGCCAACCTTCTCCTTGAGAAACCAGCCGGCCAGCAGAGTCACCAGCACCGGAGCAAAAAAGACAATTGAGGTGGCATCCGCCAGGGATATTGTCTGAATGGCGCTATACAGACTCAGCGTAACCCCCATCAGACAGATCGCCCTGATCAGCTGTATCCCTGGTCTGTTGGCTCGGACAAAAGTAAAACCACTGCGGGAGGAGAACAGGATAGCGACAATCAGAGTATGAAAAAAATAGCGCGCCCAGACCACCTCGGGCATTGGCAGATCGCGCATCAACCACTTGCCCAGGCCATCCATGATGGCCAACAGGAAACAGGCGAGTATCGTACTGATGATTCCCCAGAATAGATGTTGCACCTTCGCTTCGGGTGGTGGAACAGTTTGGGGCATGAAGGGAGCCTGGAAATCGCCGTTTCTGATTCAGACGGGATTGTATCCCGCTTTTACACATCCTGTCTTCAGCAAATCAGATTGTCAGGCCCTTGTGTAGTGTCCTATATCGTTTGACGATTATAAAAGCCTGGAAGTACCTCATGTACCTACAGAGTCGTAGGAAAGATGCCCACCAACAAACGCGAATGAACGCAAATCGACCTTATCCAACAAAAGTGCTTCGGACGGTTTAACAAAGAAAGATCATACAGCGTGGAATTGATACCAATCCCAAACTGTCATTGTGTAGTCAATCTAACCCTACTTTGCTCCAGGGCTGCAGGATACCAAACGGAATCAAGTTGCGTTCATTCGCGTCCATTTGCGGAGTTAAAAAAACAGGGTGGAAGCAAAGCCCCCACCCTGCTCATTCAGCAGCGACCCGGATCAGAACCGAACCCCAGCTTTCACCCAAACCTCACGGCCCGGCTCATTGACCTGAATCGCTTCCGGATTGAATGGATCCGCATTGGCGCGGTTGACATGGTAGGCGTAGCTCTTGTCGAGCAGATTATCGATACCGAAACTCACTTCGGCCGCTTTGGCAATCTCATAACTGCCATACAGGTCGATCACCCCCCATCCCGGTGTCTCCTGAACATCCTGGCCACTGCCATTCTCAAGATCCGCACGGGTCTGTTTTGCATTCATGCGCACATTGCCACCGAACTCCAGAGCGCCGATGGTATATTCCATACCGATTGTGGCTTCCAGAGGTGAGATCTGGGCAATGTTGCGATCATCCGTGGTGTTTTCCGCCCGTACGTAGGCCAGACTGGCGGTAGTACTCAGGGAATCCATAATCTGGTATCCACCTTCCCACTCAATACCATAGAACTCAGCATCCACATTGCGATAGATGTTGGCTGTGCCATTGGCCACCAGAATACCATCCTGGCCACGCGCCTTGTCACGCAGGATATAGTCGCTTACATCGTTGTAGAAGACCGAAACATCGGTATCCCAGGCCCCACCCTGCCAGCGCAGACCGGCTTCCAGCTGATGGTGTTTTTCAGGCTCGAGTTCCGGGTTACCCACCCAGCTCATATCCATCATGGTCATCATATTGCGTGAAAAGCTTGCCAGATAACGTTCCGTTGCGTCTGCAGTCCGGACACTACGGCTGAAGCCGGTGTAGAAGGTGCCGTCACCGACTTCCCGCTCATACTGAACAAAACCACCAACATTGTTCTCCGTGGTCTCGTCGGAAGTGTCGGCGTAGTAGGCCGCATAGAGGTTGTTTGGCGTTGGGCTTGGACCCAGATCGGGTTTCTCATCACCCCGTGAGATGGAGGCATCGACCCGATCGTATCGCAGTCCGGCCTTGACCCGATCCAGAGTACCAATCGGTTGGGAGACTTCCATGAAGATACCGGTCTGCTCCAACTCGGCGCCAGGCCACATGATGGACTGCAGGGTGGTCGGCTCCATATTCGCCATGCCGGAGAAACGATCCGCATCGCGCTCATTGTTTTGAACATCGAAACCGACTGTCAGAGTGGTCTCTCCCAGCATCAGGTCCGCCAGCAAGCGTCCGCCTTTGGTATCGGAGGTTGTCGGCACACTCATACGCATCGGAGCGGTCAACTCGCGTAGTGAATAGTTGTCCATGAGATGATCGACTTCACTTGAATAGATCTCAGCCTTGATTGCCGAGAACGGACCAACTTCATCATTCTGCTCATACTTGAGTCTGATGTTGTCCGCATCACTCATTGGCGAATCCATGCCGGCGCCGGCATACAGAGCATCATCTTCACGGGTCGCTTCCAGATTCAGCTGCAGAATCTTGTTGGTGTCTGGGGTATACCCCAGAATCAGATTGCCGGACTGTTTGGTGAATGCGGAGCGAACCTCATTACCATCACCATCCTCGTAGTTGTCCGCATCTTTATAACCAATGATGCCGCGGGCAAAACCCAGCTCCGTACCGGCCGCCACATCAACCGAGGCCTCTTTGGTTTGAGAATTACTCTTATAGCCGACTTCGGCACTGCCCAGATAGGGTTTACCCTCCTCAAATACCGGCGCATTGCGTTCGAACAGCACGGTGCCGCCACTACCGCCGCCACCATAGATAACGGTCTGCGATCCCTTGATCACGGTGACACTGTCGTAACTTTCCATGGCTGAATAGGCGGTTGGAGGGTCCATTCGGTTAGGACAGCCGCCATGGATGTAGGCGCCATCCATGATGATGTTGAGACGATTCTGACTCTGACCACGAATAATCGGATCGATACCCTGGCCACCCATACGAATACCGGATACACCGTTTATGTCCCTGAGGAAATCCGCTGCATCGCCAGGAATACCGCTTGAAGCCCCATCCATTGGCGCTGTTGTTACTGCTGGACTGGTTCCACCTTCTGCTTCAACCACTACATCCTGCAGATCTTCCGTATGTTCATCTGCCACTACTGCCTGAGCGGTTAGTATGGAACTGATTGCCAATGATAGGGCCGTAAAACGCATCGATTCACCTCTATTATTAAATTCTTGGAAACAGTGTTAAATAGCAGTTTTCGAGCCAAAAACCTTAAGCGACTGATATCTAATGATTAGGTCCGATTGTCGGTGGCAGAGTAGAATCGGCAATACGGCATATCACACAACGAGTGCGGCATATCACACAGCCGCATGCCGTACGACCGTTAGATGCCCAGTGGGTCATGTAGTAGATGAAGTAACGATCAGACAGCCCCACTAGGGGGTGGCAAGATAGTCGATCCAGCGTTGGGCAAGCTCAGTCTGTTGAGGCTTGTCAGCCAGTTTCAATGCCGATTGGAATGCAGAGAGTGCGGCTGTTGAGTCGGCCAGCCGATAGTGGGTGCTACCCAACAGCAACCAATCTTCGAAAGCCGGTTTGCGGGCCAGTTTGATGCCCTGTGCCAGATGTTGCTGAGCCTCCTGCCACCGCTCCTGCTCCATCAGTAAACGCCCCATTCTGAGCAGGGGCTTGCCTGACGTATCGATCTCCGCCAACTGCTTCAGCACCTTGATCCCATGCTCCGGCTCTCTTGCCAATAACCAGGCATCAACCAGCAGAGTCAGGGATTCCTTGCGCAGCCTGATAACGCCTTGTTGAATACCCTCACTGATCAGTTCCGCCGCATCCAGAGGATTGTTGAGTTGCAGATAGAGTTTGGCCAGCCGGATCAGGCCGCTCTCATAGACCAAGTTTTTGGAAGCCGCCAGTGACAGCACGGCTACCGCTTGCTGCTCTCGGCCCAGTTGCAGCAGAACATCTGACAGCTGCTGCCAATATTGGGCTTTGGCCGGGTATTTATTCACCAGAATCTGCAACACGGGTACGCTTGGCTTGTATTGCCTGGTCTCAAAATAGAGTCCCACCAACATCTGATACCAGGACTCCTGTGGTGAGTCGGACTGCTTGATCGCCAGTTTCAGAGCAGAGATCGCCTTGCTGTACTTTTTCAACGCATAGTAAAAACTGGCCAGTAACACCCGTGCCTGGGGAGTGGGCTTTTCGCTCTGTTCAAACCAGCTCTGCAGCTGTGCAAGCCCTGCTTTATAGCGCTCTTCCTGATACATCAGCTGGGCCAGGGTGTAGCGTAGATTCAGGCTGACCCCGGCTGGCAATACGCCGGATTCCACCGCAAACAGAAAATGATCGATGGCCGAGGGGTAGTCCTTCAGGCCAATACTCAGATAACCATAAGCCTGACGGGTCAGTGCCGTCTCATCCGGATTCTGCTTGACCCGCTCCAGTAGAGCATCCAGTTCGATACGGGCACGCTGATACTTCTCATTGCGTATCAGTGCATCGATCATGAACAGATAGTCGTAGGTGTAGCGCTTCGCATCGGCTGCATCCTTGGGCAGCTCATCGGCGGCATGGAGTGGCGTGCACAGCTGCAGGCTCAGGCCAACCCCGAGACACCAACACACCATGACTTGCTTTACAGATCTCATCAGTTCAAACGATAGCTAATAGTTTGGGTCGCAACCCTTGAAACCGCCTTGCCATCCACCACTTTGGGGTGAAACTGCCAGCGGCTGATGGCCCGCAGCGCCGATTGTTCAAAATAACCCACTGGTTCAGCCTCGATGACCTCCGCATCACTGACCGATCCGTCCGGGTTTATGGTAAAGCGCAATACCACTTTTCCCTCGACATGGCGCATCAGTGCCCGTTGTGGATAGCGGGGTGGAAAACGCATTCGCGGCACAGGCTCTGCCGCCAGGGTTGTCGGCATTTCCGGCCGTACACCGATATACGGGCCAGTGCCGATCTGCAGCGGGATATCCAGTTCAGGGATTTGCCACTCCGCAAGCTCGGGGCGATCCACAGCAAGGGGCTGCAGGGGTGTCTCCGGTACCGCCGGAGGTGGTTCCGGCAGCTCCTCCACCTGCTCAGGCTCCTGTTGGGGAGGCGGCTCCGGCTCAGATTTCAGACGCACGAACTCAATGATCTCTGATGAGACCAGTTTATCCACCTGAATCGTCTTTTCACTCAACATCCGGTCAAGAAGCAGAAACAGGGCCAGGTTCACGGCCACGGCAATCAGCACAGCAAGCAGAAAACGCATTACTCCTGATCCCGGGTTGCCGCAATGGAGACACTATCCACTCCGGCAAGGCGCGATTGATCCAATACCCGGATCACCACACCGGTTGGTGCCTCCCGATCGGCCATGATGACCACAGCACCCTCGGGATTTTCCGCATGCAGACGCTCCACATTGGCCCGAACAGCCCTTATGTCAACCCGGCGTTTGTCGATCCACACCTCACCCTTGTGGGTGACGCCGATCAGAATTGCCGCCTGCTGTTTCATCGTGGCTGTGGCGGCACTGGGACGATCCACCTCAACCCCGGTCTCTTTGACAAAAGATGAGGTCACCATGAAAAAGATCAGCAGGATGAACACCATGTCGATCAACGGGGTCAGATTGATCGCCAGTTCACCGTTCTCGTCATCGACATGCTGATGTCGCATCAGAGACTCTCCTGGGGCGTGGCGTGGTAGCTCAACCGATGTTGCAGATCGCTGGAGAAGTAGTAGCCGGAAAGCGAGGCCATCAGCCCGGCCATGGTGGTGATCAGGGCCTGTGAAATTCCGCCGGCCATCCCCCGGATATTGCCGGATCCATGTTGCGCGATTACATGGAAGAGCTCGATCATCGCCTCAATGGTACCGAGCAGTCCAACCATCGGGAGAATCTGTACCAGGGAGATGATCAACGGCAGCCAGGGCATGCAGCGATCACTGACCTGGTCGCCATTGCGCCACCAGATATGCAGATAGAGATAGATGATCAGGCTCCACATCATCAGGGAGAGCAGCAGGATCAATAACAGGATCATACCGCCCCGCTCCAGCAGGCGCAGTGCATCGAGTGGTAACCAGTTCAGCAGGATCTCCATCTCAGCTTCCAGTACGGGCCGCCACCATTGCGGCACTTTGTTGATCCAGCAGGCGAATCACCCGATTGCTCCGGCCGGCAAGATAGCTGTGCAGCAGGACCATCGGGATGGCCACGGCCAAGCCCAATTCGGTGGTCACCAAGGCCTGGGAGATGCCCCCTGACATCAACTTCGGATCACCGGTACCAAACAGTGTGATCGACTGAAAGGTCTCGATCATGCCGGTCACCGTACCGAGTAGACCGAGCAGTGGCGCGACGGCGGCAAAGATGGCCAGCAATCGCAGCCCTCTTCTGAGCTTCGGCAGCTCCCTGAGGATCGCTTCATCGAAGTGTTTCTGCAGGGCATCCCCGGAGATTGCGTGATGCAGTCGATCGATGGCGAGCAGTCGCCCGAGGGGATTGTTATCCATCGGCTCTTCCTGCTTCAGCTGCCGCTTTACCCGGCGCCCGACCAAAAACAGACTGACCAGTCGCTCAATGATGACCAGTGAACCCAGTGCACCCAGGAAAAGTATGAAATAGCCGATATAGCCGCCTTGCTGTATCCGCTCAGATAGAGTTGGCGAAGCCACAAGCAGTGACAGAATCGCCCCTCTGGAGGGGTCGATTGCCAATTTCTGTAAACCGCCATCACTCTGTTCCGCCTGCTTGGCAAGAAGCTGGTAACGGGGAGCCGGCTGTCTGCTCAGCTCAACGAAACGGGCGGTTTCCGGCAGATATCGGAGGTAGCGGCCGTTGGATAGTGCATTAAACAGTCCGACGACCGTCACCTGCTCCTGTTGCTCCTCTCCACTGGTGAGGATCACCGGCAGTGATGCCTGCCAGATCTGCCCGGATTGGATAATGCGTGTCAAAAAGATCTCCCACAGATCCTGCAGTCGCTCCAGTGAGGGAAGTGAACGGCTGCTGGCGACCTCTTCCAGGATGGCCAGATCCTGCTGTTGCCGGGACGAGGTCAGATCATTTTTGAACAGGTTCAAACTCTCTGAGGCCACCTGCCTGACCACACCAAACAACTCACCGAAACTCCCTGTACTCTGCTGATGGGTCAGTTTGAGTTTTTCAAGTTCCTCTCGTTGAGCTTCAAATTGAGCCAGCAACTGCTGCTGGCGCTGTTGTTCCGCCTGCAGCTTCTGTTTTATGGCTTCGAGCGCCGACTTTCGCTGCTGGTGCTGCTCGAGAAATCGTTTCTCCCTCGCCTGATCTCTGCTTTGTTGTGCCTGACGGGACTTTTTGACCTCCTCCAGAAGGGATTGCAATGGATCCTCTGCGGCCAGTGCCATCGGTTGCTGAACGAAAACACCGATCAGGAGCGTGATGATGATAAGCAGTCGATTCATCGGCTGCCTCCTTCAGGGATCCGCATCGGCAATACCATCAGGTCGGGAGGCAGTTGCTTGCGTGCTATCCGGATTGACCGGGTCAACTCCGTCATATGACTCGCATCGAGGCTGATCCAGCGACGATTCTGATTGTCCCATACCCCCCCTGCTTTGCCGTCCAGGGTTTGGTAAAACAGGGCAACCCGACCGATTCTCAGAAAATCCACCATTTTCTGCTGTTCAGCCTCGGTCACGAGTTGGGCCTGATAGGCCTCAATGTTGCGGCCATAGTCCGCCTCGATCTGGTAGGCCTCGAGCAGCTGCCGATAGCGCTCGGAAATCTCAATTGAGCGATCCTCATTGGCACCCTGCAGAGAGGCCACCCTGGCCTCTCGCTCTTCACTGAGAAACGGGCTGTCCCTGGCAACCAACTCAGCCAGTGTCTCCAGCATTTGTTGCATCAGGGGATCGAGTTCACTGCGCATCCGATCGATCTCCTTCAGCTCAGCGGAAATCCGTTGGATCTCGTCGGACTGCCGTTCAACCTGGGATTGCAGATCGTCGTTTGCCAGTTTGGTCCTTTGTAGCTGCTGACTCAGCAGACGATACTCTTCAAGCATCTTGCGGCTTTCGTCATCCAGACGCTCAACACTCTTCTGCGAGTTACCGGCCGCTTTTTGGCCAGCTACTTCTATATCGATGGCACGTTTAAGTTTTTCCGCAGCGAATCCATCGCCCTGTGAAATCAACAGACCCAGGGCAACTGCCAATGTCATAAATATCTTCATTATCTTTTATTCTGATTAATCCAGCGCCTTAGGGCCTGTTAACACCAATCCAATCCGCCCAGCCGGGACTGTTTTGCGCCCAGCAAGGCAGAATGAACGTGGTGTAGTTATTCTACATGAGCGAATGATAACGCCGCTGGGTGCAAAAACAGCCCCAGCCCCCTCTTTTAGATAATTCATAGGAGGGGTTGCGCCTGAAAAAGTGCCACTCGGTGTTGCTCGTCACTCAATTGGAACAATCAAACTACGCTCCTCATGCCTTGATTGGCGCTTTTTCAGGCACAACAGGATGTATTGGATTAGCGTTAACAGGCTCTAGTCACTGGTATATTCAGCCGAGTCGTTTCGGCCTCTCCGTATTGTTCAATTCAGGAACTCAATTTATCGTGTCTGCCGAAGTGTACCTGCAAGATCCAATCCATACCTAATCTCTCATAATATCAGTCTGGTGACCAAATGGATCTATCATGAGAGAGGCAGCCTATCCATCTGTAATCTCATGGATTATCCATTGATTGCCAAAATTCTCCAGGGTCAATAGTTTAAACCCCAACTAACCCAGGTTAACCTGGTAGTCACTTTCTGGAACAATCGCATACAATGAGTGTTGCAATCGCGATGACCCCGTGTCGTCAGCGAGACGAAACCATGTCTATGACAGACCATGCAGGATCTATTGATGGGTATTGACCGCCAAAGCCTAGCGGCAGAGTTTTTAAACATACTCCCTTCCGATTGCGTCATCTTTCGGGAGGAGGAGCTGATCCCCTTTGAGTGTGATGGTCTATCCGCCTATCGAAAGGTTCCTCTGATCGTCCTGCTGCCCTACACCGCTGAGCAGGTGGAGCTTGTACTGAAACATTGCCATGAAAAGCAGGTACCTGTCGTGGCCCGTGGGGCGGGAACCGGTCTCTCCGGTGGTGCACTACCCCACGAACAGGGGGTATTACTCAGTCTGGCGAGACTTAATAAGATCGTTGAAATCGATCAGGACAACCGATTGGCCTGCGTCCAACCGGGGGTGAGAAACCTGGCGGTAAGTGAAGCGGCCAAACCCTATGGACTCTACTACGCGCCGGATCCCTCCTCCCAGATCGCCTGTTCGATCGGTGGCAATGTGGCGGAAAATGCGGGGGGAGTTCACTGCCTTAAATATGGCCTCACTCTGCATAACGTGGTGCAGGTCACCCTGCTCACCATTGATGGCGAACGTCTGACTATCGGCTCCAACGGCCTGGATGCCCCGGGCCTCGATCTGTTGACCCTGATCACAGGCTCAGAGGGCATGCTCGGCCTGGTGGTCGAAGTGGTCGTTAAACTGTTGCCGATCCCGGAGCGACAGCAGGTGGCTCTGGCCGCTTTTGACGATGTGGAGATCGCTGGAAAGGCGGTTGCGGAGATCATCGCCAAGGGAATTCTTCCTGCCGGTCTGGAGATGATGGATAACCTCTCGCTTCGCGCCGCAGAGGATTTTGTACATGCCGGTTATCCCACGGATGCGGCTGCCATACTGCTGTGCGAGGTTGATGGCAGTGAGGATGAGGTCTCCGAAGAGATCATGCGGGTACGTCAGATTCTGCTCGATTCAGGAGCCCGTGAGGTTCGTACGGCAGAGGATGAAACCGAGCGCATGAGGTTTTGGGCTGGCCGCAAAAACGCCTTCCCCGCAGTTGGTCGGCTGGCGCCGGATTACTACTGCATGGATGGCACAATCCCGCGCAATCAACTGGGCAAGGTTTTGACCATGATCGGTGAGATGTCCGAAAAATATGGCTTGCCCTGCGCCAATGTCTTTCATGCGGGTGACGGCAATCTGCATCCATTGATTCTCTATGATGCGAACAATGAGGGTGAGTTGGAAAAAGCCGAGGAGTTTGGCGGTGAAATCCTCGAACTCTGTGTCGCCGTTGGGGGTACCATCACCGGGGAACATGGTGTGGGTATCGAGAAAATCAACCAGATGTGTGCCCAGTTCCCGGATCCTGAACTGGAGACCTTTCATGCGGTAAAGGCGGTTTTTGATCCCCACAATCTGCTCAATCCGGGTAAAGCGATACCGACCCTGGCCCGCTGTGCGGAATTTGGCGCCATGCATGTCCATGCGGGCAAGCTGCGTTTTCCTGAGTTGGAGCGGTTCTGATGTCTGGCGATCAAGATCAATCATCACGGCTGCAGGCCAACATCAAAGATGCGATTGCCGAACGCAGCTGCCTGCGGTTGATGGGCAGTGGCAGTAAGGATTTCTATGGACGGGGACTGGGCCAGCAGAAGGTTCTGGATCTCAGCGGCAACCGGGGCATTGTCAGTTACGAACCCACCGAACTGGTGATCACCGCCCGTGGAGGAACCCCGCTGGATGAGATTGAAGCAGCGCTGGAGGCGAATGGCCAGATGCTGCCTTTTGAACCACCCCATTTCGATGGCAAGGGTACGATCGGCGGTGCTATCGCGGCCGGTCTCAGCGGCCCCAGACGCCCCTGGGGCGGTTCTCCAAGAGATCTTCTTCTGGGTATCAAGTTGCTGGATGGACAGGGCAGAATCATGAGCTTCGGTGGTCAGGTGATGAAGAACGTTGCGGGCTATGACATTTCCCGCTTGATGGCCGGTGCAATGGGTACGCTCGGTATTCTGTTGGAAGTCTCCATCAAGGTACTGCCCAAGCCTGTTGAGGAGCATAGCCTGATAATTGATCGGGATCCGGACAGTGCGACCCGCCTTATTGGAGAGATGATCGCAGATTCACAACCTATCACCGCCAGCTACAGCCTGGCGGATAAACAGGCGGTTCGACTCGCCTGCAACCATCAGCGGCTCGGCGCTATCTGCCTGAAGTACGGCCTGCAGGAGAGCAGTGAATCAAGCGACTTCTGGCAACAACTCAGAGATCAGAAGCTCGATTTTTTCCAACAGTCCAAACCACTCTGGCGACTTTCGTTGAAACCGACCAGTCCACTGGAGCTGACTGAACCCTGCCTGCAAGAGTGGTCCGGTGGGTTACGCTGGCTCTACAGCGAGCGCCCGGCAACGGAGATCCGCACTCTGGTTGAGAGTCAGGGTGGACATGCCATACAGTTTCGCAATGGTGATCGAAGTGGTGACATCTTCCACCCGCTTCACCCCCGCATCCTGCAGATCCAGCAGGGGTTGAAGGCGGTATTCGATCCGCACGGCCTGTTCAATCCAGGCCGGCACTATTCAGACTATTAAGCTTGGACCGGTTAACACGAATCCGATTGTCTCCCATGGACGATTGGATTCCTGTCAACAAGGCCCTATCGGCTACTGCTTCGGCTTTGCTGCCTGCATACAGCTCTGCATCTGATCCGCTGACTGACTTGAAGTGAAACAGTTTTTCAATGACTGACCCACCAGAATGGATTGGTCGAGAAACTTCAGCATGTTTTGCTTGTTCTTCTCGTTGAACTCGATCTTTTTCGCTGGCTGTGATTGAGCTTTGTCTGCGCCTGGCATGGGACCACGGCCCATTTTAGCCTGCATCTCCTGCTCCAGGGCGATCATGATCTCGACACATTTTTGAAACGTTGCCTGATCCTTGGCCTGATTCAGACAGCCCTTGGTCTCCTGCATGGCCGGGATGCTCTTCTCAATCAGCGGCAGCATGGCTTTTTTCGACTGGTCAAAATGTTGCTGAGGATCCACCTGTCCTCCCCCCTGACCCGGTGGCTGGGCCAGTGCAAGGGTTGGCAGCAATAGAGTCGTTAGTAGCCATTTCATGTGATTCTCCTCAGCGTATCTTAGTAATTATGATGATCTCGTTTCAGGGTCTGTTGCCTGGAAACCGAGAGGTTCTAGTTTGACACAATAACGCATTTTATTTCCGTTAATTCGCTGGCGAAATCCACAACAGCCAAAACCCACACGGATAGAAGCTGAAATTTAACGGCCAAGTCGTTAGAATTTCGCCCATCAAAATATTCACTGGAGATTTCTGTGGCAGAAAAACGTGTCGACGTCGCTATTCTGGGTTCCGGTACCGCCGGTCTGAACGCTACCGGCCAGGTTGGACCGAGCGGGAAGAACTTTCTCCTGATCAATGGCGGAGAACCGGGCACCACCTGTGCCAGAGTTGGCTGTATGCCCTCCAAAGCCCTGATCCAGGTTGCCGAGGATTATCATCGCCGCACCCATCTTGATCGCTACGGCGTGGATGGCCATACCGAAATGACGATCGATATTCCGGAAGCCATGGAACATGTTCAGGACCTGCGTGACAACTTCGTCGACCGGGTGCTATCGAACAGTACGGACAATATGGGTGAGCGGTTCGTCGAGGCCTATGCGGAGTTTGTCGACCCTCACACTTTGCAACTCGATAACGGCGATCGAGTGATTGCCGAGAAAATCGTCATCGCCACAGGATCCCGTCCTGTGGTACCCCAGGCATGGGAAGCTTTTGGCGATAAGGTTTTAACCACCGACAGCTTCTTTGAACTGGAGGATCTGCCGGAATCGGTGGCCGTTGTCGGTCTGGGCGTCATCGGCCTGGAACTTGGTCAGTCACTCAACCGACTGGGTATCAAGGTCAGTGGCTTCGACATGGCCGAGACCATTGGCGGCACCACCGATCCCGAGGTCTCCAAGACCGCGCTGGAGATCATGCAGCGGGAATTCCCAATCTATCTGGGGGAAGCGGTAGAACTCTCTGCTGAGGGCGAGCAAGTGAGGGTCACCGCCGGTGAGAACTCGGTGGTTGTCGACAAGGTGCTTGCCAGCCTTGGGCGGACACCCAATGTGGAGGGATTATCGCTGACCAATGCCGGCATAGAACTCGATGCCAACGGCATCCCTCTGTATAACCCGAACACCATGCAATGCGGCGACTCCCATATCTTCATCGCCGGTGATCTGAACGGTGAAAAACCGATCCTTCACGAAGCCGGGGACGAAGGCAAAATCGCCGGCTATAACGCCGCCCATGATGAAGTGATGGGCTTCAAACGCAAGGTCCCATTGGCAATCAATTTCTGTGATCCCAATATCTGTCTGGTCGGCAAACGCTATCAGGAGCTGGAGCTGGATAACACAGCCATCGGCGAGGTGAAACTGGCTCCTGTGGGACGGGCGCTGATCATGGGGCAGAACCGGGGGGTGATCCGTGTCTACGCCGAGAAATCCTCAGGGCGGATGGTTGGCGCGGAGATGATCACCACCCGCGGCGAGAATCTGGCACACCTGTTGAACTGGGCCATTTCACAACAGCTCAACGTGGGGGATCTGATCCGCATGCCCTTCTATCACCCGGTGATCGAAGAGGCACTACAGGCTGCTTTGAACAGCCTTTATGCCCAGGTCGAAACAAAAAACCAAGGCCCGATCAAAGAGCTGTACCCCTTATAAGACAGGAGTGAGAGATGGACGCTATCGAGGTCAATTTTAGCGGCGGCAAACGCATAGAAGCACAGGTGGGGGATTTCACCCTGCAGACGGATCAGCCTCAAAAATATGGTGGCGAGGCGAGCGCCCCAGCCCCCTTCGATCTGTTCCTGGGATCGCTCGCCACCTGCGCCGGTATTTTTGCCTGGAATTTCCTTGAATCCCGACAGCTGTCCACCGAGGGTCTGGCACTGAAAATGGAGTGCATCGAGGATGAAAAGAAGAAAATGATCGGTAACATCATCTTTCACCTGACCTTGCCAAAGGATTTTCCAGAGCGCTACCAAAGCGGCATCATTCGGGCCATTGAGCTGTGTGCAGTTAAACGACATATGCACACCGCGCCCGATTTCTCGATCCAGGTCAAATAGGTCATCCTTACCGAATAGATCACGCACCGATTCGTACATGGACTAGGGATAACCCTAGCTGGGGAAATTCCCAGCTATCCACTTCAGACGAAATCCTGCTAACTATAGCCTGCACTAAACACTGCGATTGCCACGAATAGCGGAATCTCACAGACTCCGGGTTATGTAACACAGAGAGCGATTTGCAGTATGGCGCTCTAGAAGATTCGTTTTTATGTTCTCTTTTGTATTGAACGCTTTTCAGGGGCGACAGGCAGAATCAATCAGGTTATTTCCATCCTATTCGGTGTAGTTAGGTACCGGTTAGGCTTTCTGTAGAGAGAAATCTGCCTCAGCCCCTACCCTTTTTCGCAACCAATATGGCACGTCTTGGTGCGGGATAACCTTCGATGGTCAGATCAGGATTCAGAGGATCCAGATAGTCCTTCAGTGACTCAAAACGCATCCACTCCGTCGATCTTTGCTCAGTGGTTGTGGTGGTAGAAATATCGACCAGTCGAATATCCCTGAAACCACAGCGTTTCATCCATCCTTTGAGGGTCTCGACCGTGGGAATGAACCAAACGTTGCGCATCTTCGCATAGCGGTTTTCCGGCACCAGAACCTCCCTGTCAGCCCCCTCGATCACCAAGGTTTCAAGCACCAGCTCACCCTCTTTGCGCAGTGCCCCCATCAACTCATACAAGTGAGAGAAAGGTGATTGGCGATGATAGAAGACCCCCATCGAGAAGACCGTATCGAACGCCTTCAAGTCCATAGGCAGATCCTCAATACCCAGCGGAAACAGATGCACCGGATAGTCATTGCCGAGAAAGTGCTTGAAGGCTTCGAACTGCATATTGAACAGCTGGGTCGGATCGATCCCGATCACCCGCATCGCCCCCTCCCCATGAATGCGCCAGAGGTGGTAACCATTGCCACAACCCACATCCAGCACGGTTCGGTTTTTCAATGGCGATATCTGCTCAACCAGGCGATCCCACTTAAGATCTGAGCGCCATTCGGTATCGATCTCAATGCCACATATCCGGTATGGGCCTTTGCGCCAGGGGTGCAGCTGCTGTAGCGCATCGACGATCTGACTCCTGGTTGGATCATCACAATCAGCTGCGTCACCCGCTTCTACTTTGGCGGATCTGAAATTTACTTTTGAAACAGGGATATCGGGTAACCGGGCCAGTGCTTCTCGCCACTTATGAATATCCCCATGGGTCTGTTCACGCCATACCCGCTCAACCTGTTGTGGAAGTTCCTTTAACCAGCGTCCCAGAGGATGATCACTGTAGGCGTCACACCAATCCCAATCGTAGTTCATTTAATGGCCAGTAGTGAGACAAAGTTAAAACACTGAAACCAGACTTCCACCGTTGTGAAACCGATCATTTGAAGACGCTGCTTATGAGTCTCCAGGGTCTCCGGAATCAACACATTTTCCAGAGCACTGCGCTTTTGACTGATCTCCAGGTCACTGTAGCCCTGAGCTTTCTTGAAGCTGTGGTGCATCTCGGTAAACAGGTTTTGTGAAGCCTCATTGGAGAGTGCAATCTTTTCCGAAAGTACCAAGAGACCTTTATCCTGCATCCCATCATAGAGTTGTGTTAAAAAATCCGCTCGGTCCTCTGCCGGTATGAATTGCAAGGTGAAATTCAGGATAATCATCGACGCCCGCTCGATTGCCACATCCCGCACATCAGAGCAGACCAGCTGTATCGGACTATCGGCTTGATCCTGCTCCAGCAGCTTCGCAGCCTGTTGTAACATCGGCAGGGAGTTATCCACCGCAATCAACGCATAGTCCTGGTGCGGCATGGAGGAGCGGACTGCCATGCTCGCCGCCCCCAGTGAGCAACCCAGGTCGTAACAGTTGGAACCCCGGGTCACCCGGCGGCTCGCCAGAGTACCGATCATATTGATAATGGTTGCATAGCCGGGAACCGAACGATTGATCATATCGGGAAAGACCTGCGCGACCCGCTCATCGAAGATGAAATCGGGGACCACCTGCTGCGGATCGGCATACAGTTCATCTTTTTTCATGACAACGATCTATTCCAACTCCTGGGCCGCCTTTTCACCCGCTTTCACATCCACCATGCTCAACAGTACGCCACCGAGAATAAAAAGGATGCCAACCGAGAGAATGGAGATTCTGGTGCTGCCGGTCAATACGCCGACCCAGCCCATCAGAAAGGGCCCCAGTACCGCAGCAAACTTACCCAGCATGTTGTAAAAACCAAAGAACTCAGCGGCCTGATTGTGGGGAATCAACCGGGCATAGAGGGAGCGGGAGAGTGCCTGTATACCACCCTGCACCAAGCCGATGGCGATCGCCAAGGTGTAAAACTCCCAAACCGATTCCATATGGTAAGCCCAGAGCAGAATCAGCAGATAGATAAAGATGGCGATCATGATCCCCTGCTTTGCCCCTCGCTTGGAAGCAATGGAGGCGAACACCAGTGCGGCGGGAAATCCGACAAATTGGGTGATCAACAGGGCGACCATCAGGTTGTTGGCATCGAAACCGATCGAGAGACCGAAATCAACCGCCATTCTGACGATTGTGTCCACCCCATCGATGTAGCACCAGTAGGCGAGTAGAAACAGAAAGGTCATACGCAGACTGCGCAGACTGGCGAAGGTCTCCAGCAGTTGGCGCAGGCTGGCAGAGAACCGTCCTTTCTGCTGCTTTGGACCCGAGGGCTCTTCAACCAACAGAAACAACGGCAATGAAAACAGCCCCCACCAGACGGCCACACTGATGAACGAGAGACGTACCGCCTGGGCGGCATCAGCCAGTCCAAAAGCGTCTGGATAGAGGGTCATCAACACATTGAAGGTGAACAGCAGCCCTCCCCCAAGATAACCAAACGCATAGCCATAGGCGGAAACCCGATCGTAGTGCTGTTTTTGGGTAACCGACACCAGCAGGGAATCATAGAAGATGTTACCCCCCATGAAGCCGAGCATACCCAGGCCGTAAAGTACCAGGGCCATGACCCAGTTGCCCATTGCCACCAGATAGAGGGAACCTGTCATGACAATACCCATGGCGGCAAAAAACAACAGAAACTTCTTTTTCGCTCCGGCCTGATCCGCCAGCGCGCCGAGAAATGGCGCCATGCAGACCACCAGAATGCTCGCCAGGGAGTTGGCCATGCCCAGTCGGAAGGTCGACTCGGTAACCTCAACACCCGCACTCCAATACTGCTTGAAAAACACCGGGAAAAATCCGGCCATTACAGTCGTTGCAAAGGCTGAGTTTGCCCAGTCATAGAGTGTCCAGGCGAAGGTGGGTGGGTGCTTGAGTAAGGCCTTACTGGTCTGTTGGTTCATGAAAAAGAGTCATATCAGAGGCCGGCCACTGTTTCAAGGCAGGTGACCCTGGATCGCTCACAGACGATCGCCGGCCAGCATGCTTACAGGCAAGTCTGTCGATCCGGCAGGAGCCTACTCCTCAGGTTCTTCAACCAAGGTCAGGTTGGCACTGATTGCCATGCGTACCAGTTCTGCCAGCGAGTCAGCCTCCATCTTCTCCATGACCCGGGCCCGATGGGCCTCCACTGTCTTCGAACTGACACCCAGGCTGGTGGCAATCTCCTTGTTGGCCTTGCCATTGGTAACCATCAACATCACTTCATGCTCCCTGGGGGTCAGCCTCGCCAGTCGGGTGGCTATCTCAGCACGCTGCGACTGCATATCGCGCTGCTTGGCATCCACCGCCATAGCATGACGAATACTCTCCAGTAACAACTCGTCATTGAAAGGCTTCTCGATGAAGTCCACAGCCCCGGCTTTCATAGCCCTTACCGCCATCGGTACATCCCCATGGCCGGTGATGATGATCACCGGTATGGCGATCTGATTGACCTTCAGATACTCCTGCAACTCCAAACCGCTCATCCCCGGCATGCGCACGTCAAGCAGCAGACAACCGGAGCGCCCTGGATAGTAGGACTGAATGAAGGCATTCGCCGATTCGAAGGTCTCGACTTGCATGGACACTGATTCGATCAGCCATTTCAGTGAGTTTCTCATCGCCTGATCATCATCAACTACAAAAACTGTCGGCCGATTGCTCATGACTAAAAACCCGGTAATTCAATTGTTGGATCTGAGGGCAGAACCAATCTGAAGGTTGCTCCATGACCATATTCAGACTCTACCTCAATCATTCCCTTGTGATCCTGCATGATTTTTTGACTGATTGGCAATCCCATACCCATACCGCTCTTTTTAGTAGAAAAGAATGCATCGAAAAGATGTTTCTGTGTTTGTTCCGGTATCCCTGAACCACTGTCCTGGACTAAAACCTGAACCTCTTTGGAGCTCATTCTACCGGTTTTCAGTACCAGACGCCGTTGATTCTGATCAACTTGTTTCATTGCATCGATGGCATTGCGCACCAGATTCAACATCACCTGTTCAATCTGAACCAGGTCCACTTCAACCGGCAGCACGCCCTCCGACAGCTCCAACGCCACTTCCACATGCTGTCGGTTGGCCTCAAATTCGATAAATGACGCCACCTCCAAAACCAAGTGATTAAGATTGACGACCTCATGCTCCTGCGGCCGTTTGCCAACCAGGGTTCTCAAGCGTTTGATGATCTCCCCGGCCCGTTCAGCCTGGGCGGTTATCTGGGCAATCGCATCAATGATCTCCGGCTCGCCCCCTTTTCCGGATTGCAACCGACGCACGCAGCCGCTGGCAAAATTGACGATGGCAGAGAGCGGCTGATTCAGCTCATGCGCCAGGCCGGTGGACATCTCACCCATGGTACTGAGACGACAGACATGGACCAGTTCGGATTGGTGCTGGCGGCTCTGCATCTCAGCCATGCGGATTCGTGTGATGTCCCGGCCGTAGATGTTGACATATTCGAGCTCCAGGATTGGCGCAAGTTGCAGGGAAAAGATCTGACTGTCCAGATTGACTTCATACTCTTTGGTGGTTCCCTCTTTCAATGAGCTGGCAACCAGGTTTTTCCAGTACAGCGGCAGAGTCTGTCCCCGTTCGCAATCCCAATACCCCATCAGCGGCTCACTGGCGGCATTGGCATAGACAATCACGCCACGTTTGTTGATACGCAACACCGGGCTGGGGTTTTCACTGGCCAGCTTCGCCAGACTGGTGATTTCCCGCTGAGCCTGTTTTTGCCCTGAGATATCCCGTAGATAAACATTGAATACTGTCTGTTGATGTAGATGGATCGAGATCACAGAACACTCAACGGATTTCTCCTCACCATTCACCGTGACGGCCTGCATCGCCTGCCCTCGGCATTTGCTGTTCGAGGCCGACATGCTGATACAGGCCGTGAGCATCGCCCGAAAGCGCTCACGGTCGTTGGGATGGATCGCCATCTCTTCAAGATGACGACCGATCAATTGGCTGCGGCTGTAACCAAAGGTTCTGAACGCTGTGCCATTGACCTCAACGATTATGCCCTCCTGATTCAGCGTCACGATGGAGACCATTGAGTTATCGAACAGAGCACTTTTCAGCACCTCTGTCTCACGCAACCGCTCTTCCTGTTTGTTGCGCAACGTATCGCGGGCACTGATCAACTGCCGAAAGAAGGCTTTCACCCAATCCTCCAACAGCAGTAACTGGTTGCCTTTCTTGGTTACCGGCTGCTCGATTCCCAGCGCCTGCTGGCCGAATCGTGAAATCCGTATCAGCACATGGCTTATCTTGGCCGAGATCAGATAGAAGATGACAGAAAAGACGATGATATAGACCAGTGCCGCAAGAAACCGATCCTGCTGGGCCAGTTTGGTGATGTTATGGATGGTCTTTTCCACCGCATCACGGGAGACCAGCGTTGTGAACAGCAAGCTCTGCTCCATCGACTGAAAACGGGTGATCGCCTGGGATGTCAGCAGATAGTTCTCATGCCAGTCATTCAGATGAGAGTTTCTTGCGATCATCTCCCGCTTGCTGCTGGATAACAGCTTCAGAGTGTTGGCGTCCACCAGGGCAATCAGGGTATCGGAATCATTGGTCATCGATTGTGATTCCAACAGAAACTGATCATCCACCGGCACAATCAGCAGCAGGACCGCAGCCAGATCGTCCTCCAGATAGGAAACATTCGACCAGACCAGCAGATAGGGTACCTGATCGATCAGAGTAACCAGCGCCTCATTGCGTCCTGAGTAAAATTCAAACAACTGGTCCAGATCGAATGAGAGTGGCTGTTTCTGATAGATTTCCCTAGGCGTCGCCCGATTATCCAGTAACACCACATGTTTAGGCTCGATGGAGTTGAGTTTGGGATAGCCGGGATCCAGCCACTCCGGCGTCTGCTGGTGAAGAATAGCCCGCGTATCCGAGTTCTTGCTTTCATACCATGCATTTGAACCAAGATAGTTCTTGATGCGCCAATGGTTCGACAGCCCACTCCCCACCTGGCGCCACTCGTGTAAAAAATGCTCAAACCGCTGTCGGGTCTCAACCGCCCGCACATCGAGCCGTCTGACCAGTTCATCATGGAAAAGGTTTGCCAGTCGTCTGTCCTGGATTGGCTCCAATACCAGCCACATCAAAAGACCACACAAGATCCCTACCAGCAGGGAGAGCGCAGGGAGTGGAACAGCAGCCAGTTTCGCCTGCCATTTTGAGCTTCTCAATGCACTCATGCTTTCCCTATCAGCTGAAAAATCGGTCTGATGCCTGTTATTGCTTTAGTTTCGGCATATCGCATAATTTAATAGTGATATTTTTTAGATTCAATGGGTTATTTGTACTCTTCTTGACCTATCGATTCCAGTCCTATTGGCCTGGAGACAGTTTAACCCGGCACGTGAATAGGCAATGTCCAGCCGAAGTGTGCTTGCTGGCAGTAGAGAATCTCGGAGGGATTTACGATCATCTCACCTTGGTGAAGGCTCATCGACCACTCAGCAAAAAAAAAGACACTTAACGCGTCTTTCTCAATAGATCCAGTTAACTGGAATGGAATAGTTATTATTCAGGAGGTATTCGTAATCAGTATGTCGAAGCCCTCAGGCTTTTCACCGGATCGGGATTGCGGGTGGTTTTATAACCCTGATAGAGGTAGGCTCTCTCTGCCACTGTGGCATAGCCGTAGAGTGCTTTTCGAAGCATCTGCCTGACACTGGAATCGAGCTCACTGAACATAAGCCCCAAACAACCCGATTGTTGATGTACAACCATGGCTTTAGCACGACACTGACTGGTACCACCGCAGGCCTCGACAGGAAAAGAGACCTCAACAATTGTATTAATCTGCTGTGAGTCTTCACCAATATCAACTAACATGCCACTAAGACTGATATTACGAACTTTCCCTGTCAGTTTACCGAGATTACGGTCTTTGATGGTGATCTCACATGAAAGCAATTTTCGGTGATCACATCTGTGTTCCATGCTTTGGCTCCCCGTTATCAGATGTCACTGAACATGAACTTAAAGTATGGATCCTGTGGTGCAAATTTCAAATTCGGATTATCGCGCCTGACTGTTAGGGTTTTCCCTTTTATTAGCTTTATTATCGGATCATGACTGAACGACCACAGAGCCCCTATGACCTCACTGAAGCCGTAGCTCCGGGACTGCTGAGACGCCTCGGCGCAATCTTTTACGATAGCCTTTTGTTGACTGCACTGGTGTTTGTCGCCACCGCGGTCGTCACTCTGCCATTTGGATATCCGACTGGTAACTGGTTACTGTTTTTTCAGATATTTCTCTTTGAAATCATACCATTAGCATTCTTTTGCTGGTTCTGGTTAAGGGGTGGCCAAACCTTGGGTATGCGTGCCTGGCGTCTCAAACTGGTCTCAATGGAGGGTCTGCCAGTGGATTGGGAACAGGCACTGAAACGCCACTTCGCCGCCATTCTCTCGCTGCTGGTTTTCGGTTTCGGTTTTTTTTGGGTGGTGTTCGATTCCGACAACCTGGCCTGGCATGACCGGCTCTCGGGAACCCGCCTGATTCTGACCAAAAATTGACCCAGATCACACTCCGATCAGATAGGACATTTCAGTGTCAAAACAGCTGCTAACCATTTATTGGTAGCCACATACCCACTAATAGGTAGCTTAGGAGAGGTCTGCTTGAAAAGATGGGAAATGGTTGATGCGGAAGCTGACCTCCCGCATCAACAAGTTGAGCTGATTGAATCTGTTAATTGAATGGATGACGACGGATGATAGTCTCGTTACGATCAGGGCCGGTTGAGACAATATCGATCGGCGTATCGCACAGGGATTCAATTTTACTCAGATACTCCCTGGCAGCCTGGGGTAACTGATCGTAGTCGGTCACACCGACTGTCGACTCCTGCCAACCCGGCATCTCGATGTAGATCGGCTCACATTTTTCAAACTGATCAGCGCCGCAGGGTGGCGTTGTCACTTCCTGACCATCGAGCTTGTAGGCGACACAGATCTTGATCTTGTCCAGGCCGTCCAGCACATCGAGTTTGGTGATACAGATACCACTGACACTGTTGATATCAAGCGAACGACGCAGAGCCACAACGTCCAACCAGCCGCAACGCCGCTTACGTCCGGTGGTGGCGCCGAACTCGTGACCTTTTGTACCCAAGTGATTGCCATCCTCATCAAACAGCTCGGTTGGAAAAGGACCGGCGCCGACACGAGTCGTGTAGGCTTTTACGATACCCAGCACATAGTCGATATAGCGTGGACCGATACCGGTGCCGGTGGCAGCGCCACCCGCGGTGGTGTTGGAGGATGTGACATAGGGATAGGTGCCATGATCGATATCCAGCAGGGCGCCCTGAGCCCCTTCGAACATCACATGCTTACCATCCTGACGCAGCTGATGCAGGGTGCCGGTAACATCTTCCACCATCGGTTTAAGGCGCTCAGCCTGCACCATCAGCTGATCGAGCACTTCCTGATAATCAACTTCACCATACTCAAACAGATGTTTGAGCGCGAAATTATGGTACTCCATCACTTCACGCAGGCGTTCAGAGATGTGTGCCTGATCAAAGATCTCACCCAGCCGGATGCCCCGTCTGGAGATTTTATCTTCATAGGCAGGCCCGATGCCGCGCCCAGTGGTACCAATGGCTTTTTTGCCACGGGCCTTTTCACGGGCCGCATCCAGAGCGATGTGATAGGGCAGAATCAGTGGGCATGATTCGGAGATTCCCATTCTGTCAGAGGCGGGCACCCCACCCTTCTCCAACATTTCAATCTCCTCCAGCAGGGCATCCGGCGCCAACACCACACCATTGCCGATCAGGCAACGCACCCCTTCACGCAAAACACCCGAGGGTATCAGATGCAGTACGGTCTGCTCGCCATCGATAACCAGGGTATGCCCAGCATTGTGCCCACCCTGAAATCTGACGACGGCAGACGCCTTCTCAGTCAACAGGTCAACAACCTTGCCTTTGCCCTCGTCTCCCCACTGTGTTCCGATAACTACGACATTCTTGCCCATGGTTCTCTCAAAATCGTTAGATCCGGGTAAAACCGGATTTTTTATTACAAAACCTGTCGATTCTTACAGATATATTGATAAAATCAAACAGAAATAAGTTGCCAGCGGTCATCCAGCCACTGCAGTTGCTGTTGGCAGCCCATCTCGGCCGCTCCTCCGGATTGACCTGATAAAGCACTGATCACCCGGTGTCCCTCACCACGCAATCTTGCAACCTCCTGGGTTAGTGCCGGATCCTCGGAGACCGGTGCAAATATCACCATTTCGTCGGTGATCTGCAATTCGGGTTGTGCAACCCGGATCAGATTCTTCAGATCCGTGCTGAAACCGGTTGCCGGCCTGCCACGTCCAAATACGCTGCCGATGGCATCGTAGCGGCCTCCTCTGGCGATCTCCTTGCCATTCCCCGGCACAAAGGCGGCGAATACAACCCCGGTATGAAAGTGATAGCCTCGCAGTTCCGCCAGATCGAAGTGTACCGGCACATCGGGTAACCACTGCGCGATCTGGTCGGCCACAGCCTGCAGATAGTCCAGGGCCTCAATCACTTTCGGTGAAGCCTGTTTGAGCTCCTCTCGAGCCTGGCTCAACGCCTGGTCCCCATTCAGCTCCCCGAGACGCAGCAGCATGGCAGCATGTTCCTCGGCAATATCGAACGAAGCCAAAAGGCTCTCAATTTCCACCAGGGCCTTTCGCTGCAGAGCATCGAATAGCGCCGTCTCCTGCCGTTTATTTAAACCGGCCTGTTCCGCCAGCCCCTTGAAGATGCCCACGTGGCCCAGGTCGAGATAGACCTCTTCGACCCCGGTCTTATTCAATGTCTCCATCATCAGCCGCAGGATTTCGATGTCACTCTCGATCCCGCAGTGCCCATACAGCTCAGCACCGATCTGTAATGGACTGCGGGTGCCGGCAAAACCATCGGACCGGGTATGCAGGACAGTGCCCAGGTAACAGAGTCTGGTAGGATGTTTCGCCTGGATTCGATTGGCGTCGATGCGTGCCGCCTGAGGCGTGATATCGGCACGGACCCCCATCAGCCTACCGCTCATCTGGTCAGTCAGCTTGAAAGTATTCAGGTCCAGATCGCTGCCGGTTCCCGTCAGCAGGGAGTCCAAAAACTCAACAAACGGCGGGATAACATAGTCGTAACCCCAGCTGCGATAGAGATCCAACAGCTCTCTCCGCTTACTCTCTACGACTTGCGCCTCCTGGGGAAGCACCTCATCAATGCCGTCAGGCAATATCCAACGTTCGTTTTCCATCATCAAGATCAATTCACCAGATAGAGCAGGATAACCCCGGAAACCATGCTGACCAGACCACTGAGACGCATGGATCGGTTGTCGTGTTGGGCAATCATCAGCAGGATTGAGCGCATGCTGTTGGGATTCAGAAAAGGCCATATGCCTTCAATCACCAACAGCAGAGCCAACGCAACAAGCAGATCATGCCACATCTGTCATACCCCAAAAAAAAACCGGGATCGTCCCGGTCCTGTATTGACGCCTTATTCAGGCCGCCGAACATTTTCCCAGAGTGGGCTTCGGTTGTCCATTCATCGATTGGCTTTACTCAATCAGGCCAGCTGTTTCCTCCACAGCCATGCTCCGTCACGATCAGTCTCATCAGCAGAGAATGTTATCGGAGCTAGTGATTTCCGCCATCACACGAATATTTCAGAAGTGGCCCCTGCCACTCCCGTTTGTATTCCAGGTAGGCTATTTCGAGCTTTTGATCAGCGGTTTTATATTGATTGATGTCACCTGGACTCAAATAGGCAACATTGGAGTTGATCTTCAGCTTTGCATGGAGTTGATGAGCTTGATCCTGACCGAGATAGACCAGGGTAAAGGCCTCGCCACAGATAAACTGAGCCTTATCCTGCGGCGGGACAAATGGAGAGGTATCGGCCCGGTAGTTGTTCAGAGCGAGTTTCTGAAGACTTTTTTGCAGATTGAGTGCTGTGCTTTCAACTATTTCCTGCTCTACCTTGCCCGTTTCCAGTCTGGCATCGATCAATTGCGCCAGTGGAGTTAGCAGATCAGCCACCCCGTCCCGGTCCTCTTCAGGCAACCTGGAAATAACACCATTGATGGTACTGTCGATCTTGAGTTTTATCGTCTCAGTAGACTGGGATGCATGAGATTTCCCCAGCACAAAGGCGGCCACACAAAGAGATGTAATCGTCAACGCCCCGACTGAAACAATGATAATCCTGTTCATGCATCCTCCCTGACACACGCAATAGAATCGATTGACTGACCTGACTAACCCGCCTCCCCCCAGTTGGAGAAGGCGGGCGAGTGAGGATTAAGCTACTGACCAGTGCTGTTTTTCAGATAGCGGAAAAAGTCTGAATCCGGTTGCAGCACCATTACATCGGAAGAGTCCTGGAAGCTGTTTTTATAGGCATTCAGGCTTCGATAGAAGGCGTAGAACTCACTGTTCTGGCGATAGGCGTTGGCATAGGTTTCGGCAGCCTTGCCGTCACCCTCACCACGCATTATCTCAGCTTCCTTGTAGGCATCAGCGACGATGACGATATACTCGCGGTCCGCATTGGCGCGGATTCGTTCAGCAGCCTCGGCACCTTTCGCACGCAGGTCTCTGGCGACACGCTCACGCTCTGCCCGCATACGCTGATAGACCGATTCACTGACCTCTGGTGGCAGATCGATCTGCTTGACCCGCACATCGAGGATTTCAACCCCCAGTTCTGCGGCCATCGAATCGGCATCCCTGGTCAGCTTTGCCATGATCTCGGCACGCTCACCGGAAATTACATCCTGCACGGTGCGTTTACCGAACTCATCACGCAGACTGGTATTGATCCGTTCCTGGAGCAGTCGAGCTGTCTTGTCCAGACTGCCGCCTGTGGAGCGGTAGTACTGGGCCACATTGGCGATGCGCCATTTGGCGAAATAGTCGACGATGACGTCCTTTTTCTCCGCGGTCAGGAAACGCTCAGGACGGGAGTCCATGGTCTGAATCCGGGCATCGAAGGTCTCGACATTGTTGACGATCGGCCACATCAGGTGCAGACCAGGCTTGTAGTCGGTTGCGACGATTTCACCCAGACGCAGTTTCAGGGCAACTTCCCACTGATTGACGATGAAAGTCGCCGAATAGAAAAACACCGCGGCAACCGCAACAATAGGGATTATCAGTTTCGATATTTTCATCAACGTACCCCCCTGGTGCGGTCCACATTGCGGAACTTGGTTGTTTCAACCGGTGCACGGGAAGACTCGGTCTTGCTTGAAGCCGTACCTCTACCGACACTACCCTGCTCAACACCTTGAATCAGCTTGTCCAAAGGTAAGTACATCAGGCTGTTTCCTCCCCCTTCAGCCGTATCGAGCATGACTTTGCTGGTCTGACCCAGCATCGATTCGATTGCTTCGAGATAGATTCGCGCCCGAGTGACCTTGGGCTCCCTCTCATACTCTTTGAGTATTGCCAGGAAACGACTGGCGTCACCCTCCGCTTCTGCTATCACCCGATCCTTGTAGGCGCTGGCATCCGCAAGTCTTCGAGCTGCCTCACCTCGCGCTCTGGGTACCACTTCATTAGCGTAGGCCTCAGCCTGGTTCTCAAGCTTCTCTTTATCCTCACGGGCTTTGATGGCATCGTCGAAGGCGCTTTTCACCTGCTCAGGCGGCTTTGCCGGTTGCATGTTCACACTGGTGATCGTCAAACCGGCCTTGTAGTCATCGATCAAGCCCTGGGCACCGGTTTTAATCCGGTCGGCAATCGCGCCACGCCCCTGGGTGAGAATGAAATCCAGGTCACTTTTACCGATGATTTCACGAACCGCGGTTTCCGTGGCATCGCGCATGGTTTTGTCCGGATCGCGATCCTGGAAGAGATAGTCGGCCGCGTCCTGAATACGCGACTGAATGGTAAACTCCACGTCGACGATATTCTCATCCCGGGTCAGCATCTGCGCCTTGTGTCGGAACGAGGTGATCTGATCCACGTTGACGGGAATCACCCGCTCGATCGGGAAAGGTATATGCCAGTGGGGTCCCGGCGGGGTTGTTTCATGGTAAGCGCCAAAGCGTAACACCACACCACGCTCAGGGGCGTCGATGATGTAGATACCACTGGCCAGCCAGACCAGCAGGGCTATGCCGACCAGGAAACCAATGGATTTCGATCCAGGTCCGGATCCACCACCGATCGAGCCATCACCGCGAGAGGGCTTGCCTCCTCCGAAGATGCCTCCAAACTTGTCCTGTAGTTTCTTGACTACCTCATCAAGGTCCGGCGGTCCTTGATCGCCACCCTTGCCACTCCAAGGATCTTTACCGTTTCCACCCGGTTCATTCCAGGCCATTGATCACTCCAAACTTGGTTATTGATTGTTAACAGCATTTGTCAGCTGCCCGAATCTGTATATATGGGGGCATACTGACACGATTCAATCTTCGATTCCTGACTGCCCACTAGGTAGACGTCTACAGCATATCCTGCAGCCGCACATTCTAACAGCAGGTTTCAGGATACGATACCATCGGTTTCGCGTACAGACTAACCCGAATCTGTTGATACCCTAACAAGTGAAACTGCGCCGGCAATGAGGGACAACGGCACAATCTCTCCTGTTTTCAAACTAAAACGGGATTCGCTGGTAGTCAGACTAAACAGCTCTCGAGTGCAGGTTCCTCTTTGAGTAAACGTCGAAACTCCCTCTCAGACATATCGATATCCATCTCCCAACCTCCCTCATCGGTGGAGGACTCATTGATCACAGCACCACGTTCAAATAAAAGTGCATGCAATCTGCCGTTTTCCGGGTTCAATCTGAGCTTCTGCCTAACATGGTTTTTACGGTAGTACTCCGCCAATGCCTGCAGCAGAAGATCGCAGCCTTCACCGGTCTGTGCCGAGAGCCAGATCCTGGTGATCATGCCGTTTTCATCCCGGTCGATTCTGGGTTTGACGTCCTCCAGCAGATCGATCTTATTGAACACTTCAATCTGATGGACCTTGTCGGCCCCGATTTGTTGCAAAACCTCATTCACTTCAGTGATACAGGTGGCACGTTGATGACTGGCCGCATCGATCACGTGCAGCAGCAGTGAGGCATCGGTGGTCTCTTTCAGCGTCGATTTGAATGCGGCCACCAGATCATGGGGCAGATGGCTGATGAAGCCTACCGTATCGGCCAATACAACCGGCCCTTCCCTATCCAGTTCAAGTCTTCTCAAGGTGGGATCCAGGGTCGCAAAGAGCTGATCCGCCGCATACACATCCGATCCAACCATGCGGTTGAAGAGGGTTGATTTACCGGCATTGGTATAGCCAACCAGGGAGACGGTTGGGATGTCGGCACGCTCCCGCCCGCGTCGACCCTGCTCACGTTGGGAATTGACACGGGTAAGACGTTTTTTGATCTGGCTGATACGCTGATTCAGCAATCGTCTGTCAGTCTCCAACTGGGTTTCGCCCGGCCCTCTCAGTCCGATACCACCCTTCTGTCTCTCCAGATGGGTCCATCCTCTGACCAGTCGGGTCGACAGATGTTGCAGTTGAGCCAGCTCAACCTGCAGCTTACCCTCAAATGAACGGGCACGCTGAGAAAAGATATCAAGAATCAACCCGGTTCTGTCGACCACCCGGCAGCCGAATGCCCGCTCAAGATTTCGCTCCTGACTGGGGGAAAGCGCGTGATCGAAGATCACCAGATCGGCACTTTCCGAGGAGACGATATGACCGATCTCCTCGGCCTTGCCCCGACCGACAAAATATTTCGGATCGGGTTGGCGGCGACTGCCGGAGACAAAGGCTACCCGCTCCGCACCGGCAGAGCGGGCAAGATCCTGGAATTCCGCGATTTCATCGGGATCACTGATCCCATTCAGATCCAGGTGAACCAATACAGCGCGTTCACCCGACTTAGGACGTTCAAACATGTTGGAAACAGTATGGGGATATAAGAGTACAGGCGTTTAAAATGGGCGCATCCATGTCATGGTACGCCCTTTAAAGCAGAAAGATATTAACAATTTCAAAAATTACCACTGCCGGCGGACCCCTCCTCTTCGGATTGGCCGTTAGCGTGCTGGATGCGTACATTTCTGGCTGGCACCACAGTGGAGATAGCGTGCTTGTATACCATCTGACTGACACTGTTCTTTAACAGCACCACGAATTGATCAAATGACTCGATTTGTCCCTGAAGCTTAATACCATTCACTAGAAATATTGAGACCGGTACCCTTTCCTTTCTCAATGCATTTAAAAAAGGGTCTTGTAAACTTTGCCCTTTAGACATGGAAATTCTCCTTATTGTGTTTGTAGTTTTAAACGAAAAACAAGCGCGAAAAAATGGTAGTAAATATCTACTTCACAAGCGAAAGTGTAGCATACTGTGTTTTTATCCAACTATTCAAAATATCAATACCTCAAATTTATTAAAAATCAAATACTCAGCCAGGTCCTGTCAACTCAGGAAACTTATCTGAAATCAGCACCAGAGCCTGCTCCACAATGTCACTGCCGTCATACAGCCAGTGGCATTCCTGCTCAGCCCGCAACCAGGTAAACTGTCGCTTCGCCAGCTGGCGAGTGGCGATGATACCTTTTTCCACCATCTCATTCCTGCTGATCTCACCAAGCAGGTAGTGCAGCATCTGTCGATAGCCCACAGCCCGCATCGATGGCATGGCCGGTGTCAGATTGCCCCGGCTCAACAACGCTCGGACCTCTTGCTCAAAGCCGTTCGCCAGCATCTGTTCAAAACGCTGTGCAATTCTGGCATGCAGTACCGCCCGCTCTTTGGGCGCACGAACCAGCTTCAATACCCGGTATGGCAATATGTGACCTTTGTCAGACTGTTGAAGTTCACTCATGGCCCTTCCGCTCAGTTCAATCACTTCCAGGGCCCGTAGTATGCGTTGTGTATCATTGGTATGAATCTTCGCCGCAGCTTCCGGATCCAGGCGCTCCAACCGCTGATGCAGTGCCACCAGGCCGAGCTGAGCCATCTCCCCTTGCAGACGCTTTCGCACCACCGGATCGGCTGCCGGCAGGTCTGAGAGCCCCTGGCTCAGGGCCTTGAAGTAGAGCATGGTGCCGCCGACCAGCAGCGGCACCTTACCCGCCGCATGGATTTCCCCCATCGCATCCAGGGCATCCTGTCTGAAAGCGGCGGCGGAGTAGCTCTCCGAGGGGTCGATCATGTCGATCAGTCGATGGGGGGCGAGATCAAGCGTCTGCCGATCCGGTTTTGCAGTGCCCACATCCATCCCCCGATAGACCAGAGCGGAGTCCACACTGATGATCTCCAACGGCAACCGGCGCACCAGCTCGACCGCCAGCGCGGTCTTACCTGAGGCGGTGGGTCCCATCAGAAAAATCGCCGCAGGCAACTGCTCCTGAGTCAGTGGGGATTGGGTCATCTCAACGGCCGCGCAGAAACAGACGATCGAGCTCACTGATGGTGAGTTCGGTCCAGGTGGGTCGACCATGATTGCACTGATCCGCCCTTTCAGTGCGCTCCATATCTCTCAGCAGGGCGTTCATCTCATCCAGTTCCAAACGGCGGTTGGCACGCACAGACCCATGACAGGCAACCGTGGCCAGAACCTGATCGATCTCCTCTTTCACGCGTTGACTGCTGCCGTGCTCAATCAGATCCGAGAGGATATCCCGCAACATCTTTTCCGGATCCGCCCCCTGCAATAGTGAGGGGATGGAGCGGATCGCCAGGGACTCCCGTCCGGAGCGACTGACTTCAAAACCCATTCGCTGCAGCAGATCAGAGGCATCCTCCGCCAGATCGGCCTCCCTGACGCTGACTGAGACTGAGATCGGCACCAGTAGCGGTTGATGGCTGATGCCCCCTCCATGGTAGCGCTGTTTCAATCGTTCATAGGTGATCCGCTCATGGGCGGCGTGCATATCCACCAGAATCAGACCGCTCTGATTTTGCGCCAGGATGTAGACCCCATGCAGTTGCGCCAGTGCATAACCCAGTGGGGGAACCTGTTGCGGCTGACGCTCAGTGACCGCCTCATCAGGATCTGCAGCGATCGGTTGCTGAGCAGAAAAACCCGCCTGATAGGCAGTCGGCCGCTCGGCTACACGCCAGTCGAGCCCCTGCTGCCTGGGCGGGGTGTATGGGTGCTCAACCGCCCCTTGAACTGTCACCGGGGGTTGCAGGTTCACTGCCTCATGTTGTCCGCTTTCAGTCGACGCTTGGGGCCGGGTATCAGCCAACAGACGATGCAGTCCGCGAAAGATGAAGTCGTGCACCGAGCGTGAATCCCGAAATCGCACCTCGTGTTTGGTCGGATGGACATTCACATCCACTTTATGGGGGTCGAGGCTGAAAAACAGCACATAAGCGGGATGACGACCATGGTAGAGCACATCCTGAAAGCCCTGGCGAACCGCATGGGTTACCAGCTTGTCACGGATCATCCGTTGATTGACGTAGAAATACTGCATATCCGCCTGGGCGCGGGAGAAACCGGGTCTGGCAACCCAACCGGAAAGCGAGAAATCCCCCGCCTGCTCCTGGATTGGCAGCGCCTGTTCGAGAAACTGCGCCCCAAGCAATTCCAACAGACGTTTCTCCTGCTGCTGCCGATTGTCACAGGGTGGCAGTGAAAAGATCGCCCGGCGGTTATGTTGGAGGGTGAACCCCACATCGAAACGGGCCAGGGCCAGACGTTGAACCAGGGCCTGAATATGGCCGAACTCGGTCTTTTCGGTACGCAGGAACTTTCGCCTTGCCGGGGTGTTATAAAACAGATCCCGAACCTCAACGCTGGTCCCCTGAGGGTGTGCAGCCGGTTTATGCTGCAGCGTCTTGTCCGTGCCGTCACCGCTGACCTCCCAAGCCTGCTCAGCGTCCTGATGTCTGGAGGTCAAGCGCAGACGGGAGACCGAGCTGATGCTCGGTAACGCCTCACCACGAAACCCCATGCTCTGCAGCACCTCAAGATCCTCAAACTGCGTAACCTTACTGGTCGCATGGCGCGACAGGGCCAGGTTCAGCTCCTGCTGGGGTATCCCCACCCCATCGTCCCGTACCCGCAGACGCTTGATGCCACCCTGCTCAATCTCGATCTCGATATGACGTGCGCCGGCATCCAGGCTGTTCTCCACCAACTCCTTGATCACGGATGCTGGTCGTTCGACGACCTCGCCGGCGGCGATTTGATTGATCAGTTGAGGTGGAAGCGTGCGAATGGGCATAGTCAGGCCCCAGAGGTTACAGAAACCCAGCACCATAATGGCTCAGAGTCCCGACTTCAAGATCCATTATCGGGTCAAGGGACTTTGGCAGCAGAGCCCGGCCGCTGTCATGGGCTGCCAAGGGAGATCAGATGAGCTTTGATGGGCACAACAGCCAGGCCGAGAATGGATCAACTGCCCGGTGGAATCTGCAATACCTGTCCGATACGGATGGTGTCGTTTTTCAGATCATTGACGTGGCGTAGCCGTTTGACACTGATCTGGTAGCGATTGGCGATCGCAATCAGGGTGTCACCGGATGAGATCACGTGTTTACGCGTTCTCTGATTGGCCGCCAGCCAGGAACCCGGTGGAGGCTGATACTTGAAGTAGTCACGGATCCCCTTCATCAGCGCCCTGGCCACTTTGGTCTGGTGTTTGGGATCGCGCAGCCGGCGCTCCTCATCCGGATTGGAGATGAACGCCGTTTCCACCAGCATGGAAGGGATGTCGGGCGATTTCAGCACCACAAAACCGGCTTGCTGTACACGGCGCTTATGGGTCTTGCCCAGGGTCTTGAGTTCGGAAAATACCCGACTGGCCGCTTCTGAACTGGCTTGCAAGGTACCAATCTGGGAAAGATCGAGCAGCACCGATGCGAGCATTTCGTCCTTATCCTCCAGGGAGACACCTCCCACCAGGTCAGCACTGTTTTCCCGCTCCGCCAGCCAACGGGCCGCTTCATTCGAGGCGCCACTGCGGGAGAGTGTATAGACAGAGGACCCTCTGACTTTCGGGTCACGGAAGGCATCGGCATGAATTGAGACAAACAGGTCCGCCTGATGGGCTCTGGCCTTTGCAATACGTTTTCTCAGCCCTAGATAGTAGTCCCCGTCCCTGATCAGGACGGCGCGCATGCCTTTTTGCTGATTCAGCATCTTCACCAGTTTGCGGCCGATCGCCAGTACCACATCTTTCTCATAGGTACCTTTGCGCCCGCGGGCTCCGGGATCTTCACCACCATGACCGGGATCCACCGCAATCACCACATCCCGATGACCGGCTGTGTTTGTCTTTTTCGCTGTCTTGACCGGAGCATTACGTTGTTTGATTCCGGTTTTGCCATCATACAGATCAACTACCAGCCGATGGCCATACTCCCGGTTGGGGCGTAGCGAGAAACTTTTGGGTTTGACCGCGCTGTTGAGATCGAACACCACCCGCACATCGTGGTCGTTGCGTTTCGCAGTACGCATACCGCGGATGATCTTGTTCTCTTTGGTGGGGTCAGGCAGGTGCTTGGTGAGGGAGGTGTTTTTCAGATCGAGGACCAGGCGATCCGGACCCTGCAGAGTGAATATCTTGTGATTTACCTTGCCATTGGCATCGAACACCAGACGCACATGATCCGGTGCAGACCATATCCTGAGACCGGTTATCTCAGACTGCTTTGCTTGTAGCGGTAGTGCGCTGATCAGCATGATCAGCAGCATAGCGAGCCTAATCCTCATTGCCCCATGACCCGTAACACTGAAAATACAACATAAAAAATAGCATGCAAAAGGTTTTTTTTCCAGATTATTCTGTTAGATAGCTAAATTTCCTACGATCCAAATTAACCATCCACCAGATCACTTTGTATTTTCTGAATAATTTCAGATCCCCGATCACTGCCCCCTTCGATGGTAATCAGCCGTGACAGGCCATCATGTTCGATCTTCACCAGCAGATCGGCAGCCGGGAGCCCCCCCTGCCCTCTCTCTGGCCATTCGATCAACATCACTGCATCATCCGTCAACAGATCCTGAATGCCGAGATAGGCCAGCTCTTCGGCATCAGCGAGTCGATACAGATCGAAATGATAACAGGAAATGCTCCCCAGTTCGTAGGGTTCCAGCAGTGTGTAGGTAGGACTTTTAACCCGTCCCTGATAGCCGACTCCTCGCAGGAACCCCCGTGTCAGGGTGGTTTTCCCCGCACCGAGATCGCCCACCAGGTAGACAATGCAGGGCGCTCGACAGTTCATTGCCAGACGGCGACCGAGAGCCTCCTGCTCCGCTTCACCAGTGACCCTCAGTTCAATCATCCACAAGCTCCGAATTCAGTGTCTCTCGCAGGGCATCGATCAAATCGCCTGCCAGCATGCCGATTTCACCTTGTCCGGCGGCCTTGTCGCCGGCGGCCGCATGGAGACAGACACCCAGCTCCGCCGCATCCCGAAGCGCATGACCCTGGGCCAGAAAAGCACCGATCACCCCACTCAATACATCCCCCGATCCGCCACTTGCCATACCCGGGTTACCGTCACTGCAGAGGGCCAAGGGTTGGCTCCCGCTGCTGCCGACCAGGGTTCCGGCCCCTTTCAATACAACCACCCCGCCATAGCGTTGCTGCAGGGCCTCGCACGCCGCAAACCGATCATTTTGCACTTGCCGGGTGTCCCAACCCAACAGACGGGCCGCTTCTCCGGGATGGGGGGTCAGCACCCGATTGTTGTGCTGATCCGGCTGCCTGGCCAGCCAATAGAGCGCATCGGCATCCAGCAACAGGGGCAGTTCGGTTTTTATCACCTGATGGTAGACCCGCTCACCCCAAGGGGTCCTACCCAGCCCAGGACCGAGTACTACAGCACTGGCCTGCTGTAGCAAGGGCGTCAGATCCGTATCAGCATCAACACCACGGCACATCAGTTCAGGGCGACCAAGGTTACTCCACGGGGCATGCTGAGGATGGGTTGCCAGGGTAACCAGCCCCGCGCCACTCCTGGCGCCACCCTCGGCTGCCATGCGTATCGCACCGCCATAACCCTGATCCCCACCAACCACCAGCAGATGGCCATGGCTGCCCTTGTGCGAGGAGCGCTCTCTGCGGCTGACCGACGCAGAGACCTTCGACCAATCCATGCGACGACAGGCGAGTAGCTGGCGAGCGTAGATTTGTGCCGGTATTTCCAAGGCATCGAAGGCTACTTCACCACAGTAGTCCGGTCCGTTGCCGGTGAACATACCCTGCTTCAGACCGATGAAACTGATCGTTGCAGCCGCTTTCACCGCACCCCCCATCACCCGGCCGCTGTCCGAATTGAGGCCTGAAGGGATATCCAGGGCGAAGACCGGTGCCTGATGCTGATTGATCTGCTCCACCACCGCCTTCCAATCCCCTCTGAGATCCCGCTCCAGCCCGGTACCCAGGATGGCATCCACAATCAGGCCAGGTTTACCTGGAAGCCCCTGAAAAGGTTCAAGCTGCTGCCCCAAAGCCATCCAGGCCTTCGCTTTCAGCAATGCATCCCCTTTGATCTTCTCGGCATCACCAAGCTGCAGCACCCGCACACGCAATCCCGCCTGCAGCGCCAGCCTGGCCAGCACATAACCGTCCCCACCGTTGTTGCCCAGCCCGCAGACCACCAGAATCTCTCTCACCTCAGGCCATTTATGGCGCAGCAGATCGAAGGCTCTGATACCTGCCCGCTCCATCAGGGTCTCTCCCGGGATTTCAAACTCATCAATGGCGATACGATCGAATTGACGAACCTGATCAGCCCGGTAGAGGGCGTAGGGCAAACTGTCGGTAAATGGCATCACTCGCATAGATCCATTGTCCTCTGATTTGATCGGCAACGATACCGCGAACCCCCTGGTGACTCAAAATAATCGATCCCACAACGGGCAGCAGTTGTATCGTGATGACACTGGGCTATAGTGCAGCAGCATGAGCGAGACACTGAACGCTGACGAACTACTTAAGCTGAGCCTGCAAATCAAACAGTGGGGTGAGGAACTGGGCTTTGATGCCGTCGGCATTACCGATACCGATCTCAGCGAAGCAGAGCGCCGATTGCAGCAGTGGCTGACATCGGATTGTCACGGTGAGATGGACTACATGGCCAGGCACGGCAGCAAACGGAGTCGTCCCGTAGAGCTTGAACCCGGAACCGTGAGGGTGATTTCTGTGCGCATGGACTACCTGCCGGAGCCCATGCAGGATCTGCAACAGGTACTGGATGATCCGCAGAAAGCCTTTATCTCCCGTTATGCACTCGGCCGGGATTACCACAAACTCCTGCGAAACCGTCTGAAGAAGCTGCAGCAGAAGATCCAGCAGTCAATACCGGACAGCAGCAACCGGCTGTATGTGGATTCCGCGCCGGTGCTGGAAAAACCACTGGCGGAAAAAGCCGGATTGGGCTGGATCGGCAAACATACCAATCTGCTCAACAAACGCTCAGGTTCCTGGTTTTTTCTCGGCGAGATTTACACCAGCATTCCCCTGCCGATCGACCGGCCGGCTGAAAACCACTGTGGCCGATGTCAGGCCTGTCTGGAGATCTGTCCAACCCGGGCCATCACTGCCCCATACCAGCTCGATGCGCGACGCTGCATCTCCTATTTGACCATAGAGCTGAATGGCGCCATTCCCGAACCATTCAGGGCCGCCATGGGCAACCGGATCTACGGTTGCGATGACTGCCAGCAAATCTGCCCCTGGAACCGCTTCGCCCAGGTGACCGACGAACAGGACTTTCTCGCGAGACACCATCTCGACAGCAGTGGCCTGCTCTCACTGTTTGATTGGGATGAAACGACTTTTCTACAGAAGACCGAGGGATCCGCCATACGACGGATCGGTTATCAACGCTGGCAGAGAAACCTGGCCGTGGCATTGGGCAATACCCCCCCATCCGATGCCGTTGAAGAGGCACTGTTGGGCCGGTTGGAGCAGGCCACACCACTGGTGAAGGAGCATATACTCTGGGCATTGAGTCGTCAGCGCAATCAACCGGCGACGCTCTGACGGATCTTGAAATAACCTCTGATCAACCACCAGCCCGCAACGATACCGATCAGATCGACCATCACATCACTCAATCGGGGCGCCCGGCCAGGCACATAGTGTTGCAGGATTTCAGTCACTACCGCAGCAATCACCAGCCCCGGCAACAGGATCCAAACCGACTTCTCCTTTTCAGAAAACAGAATCAGACTCAGCAGAAAAAAGCCCAGCAAGTGGCCGAATTTGGATACGTCCCAGCGTTGCGGAAGTACGTCTGCCGGTAACTGATACGGTACTCCCAGCGTATTCAGCACCTGCTTGGTGGTGAACTCGGGAAGATAGAGTGAAAGCCAGTTTTCCACTTCCGATTTCAGCTCGGCCGGCATCAGAATGCCCACTGAAATCGCCACCAGCATGGCCAGCATAAATCCCATTTGGGTTCTCTGGCGATAATGTCTGATCAGCCGTATCAGCCAGATGACTCCAACAGCGGCCCAGACGGCCAGCAGCAGGTTTTTGATCAGGCTGTAGGTGGGTGGTATTGCGGCCGGATAGAGCAGCGGGTCTTTGAACTGAAAGCTGCCTTTTGAGCCAAGCAAGCCGATTGAGAGACAGATACGCTCAAGCGATTGATCAATTTCAATGCCTGTCCGATAGGGCTGCCAGCCGACATCTTCCTTGAGCAACACCAACCGGCTGGTCAACCGGTAGTCCTTTGTCCCATCGGGAAGCTGACCTATCAGCCCTGCCCGGGCCAGGTGCCAGGGTTTGTCTCCGAGCGCCAGATCTTTAGTTGAAGCGCTGATGCCGACCAGTATCCGGTCAGGAAACCGTTCACGATCCCAACATTGGGAGAGCGTGTTGGACTGGGATAGCGCATCGTGGCGGATCTCCACAGTACCATCAGACACCTGCAGCAGATCCTTATCACCACTGATCCGCCAGCCGGCCAGATGATCTGAAAAATCCGGGTTGACCAGCAACTGCTCACCGTCAACCACGTAAGCATCGACCGAGGCAAAAAACAGATAACTCAGGAGCACCAGTGAGGTGGCGATCAGATAGTGAACCGATATACTTTGAGGGTACTTCCCTGAACCTTCAAGCATGGATAAACCGGAGTCAGACTAGGGTAGCCTGAGAAAGTGGTTGCGATAGAAGTGGAGCTCGGCAATCGAGTCCTTGATGTCGTCCAGAGCCAGATGTTTCCCCTGTTTGGTAAATCCCTCGCTCAATGATGGTGACCAGCGGTTCATCAGCTCTTTCAAAGTACTGACGTCCAGATTGCGGTAGTGGAAGTAGGCTTCCAGGTCAGGCATCGTCCTGGCCATAAAACGCCGGTCCTGACAGATACTGTTGCCACACATGGGTGATGCCCCGGCAGGTACGTACTGTTGCAGAAAGCGGATCGTCTCTGCCTGTGCCTCAACTTCACTGAATTGACTCTGCTTGACCCGATCCAGCAATCCCGAGCCGCCGTGCTGGCGCTGATTCCACTCATCCATGGCATCGAGAACTGTCTGGGGTTGATGGATGGCAATCACCGGCCCTTCAGCAAGAATGTTCAGATTGACATCGGTAACAATGGTTGCAATCTCAATGATTTCGTCTTGCAGGGTATCCAACCCGGTCATTTCCAGGTCGATCCAAATCAGATTGGAGGCATCAACAGGCATCTTGTTATCCTTCTGTTACAGAATCGCTACGCGGCGAAATTCTAACAGGAAGCTGTCTAAGACTGTATGGTAATTCATGCAAAAGATACATACTGTCGAACCTTTGCTTTGCAACTCCTGTCAAAATCACAACCCATTCTCCCAACAAACCGCCGTAACTGTAAGTGAGAGGGAACATTGGAACAGACCGTGAATGAGCAAAACTGGAAACGGATCCCAGTCTGTTGGCTGGCATACCAGGGCTCAACACGACATAATTAGTCGCCGCATCGATCGCGTCCCGTAACCCCAGGAATTTTGATTAACCACTGATGGCACTTTTCACACAACTGTTTTTACTGTTTCTGATTCTCGGCACCATGCTACAGCTATGGTTGCTCTATCGGCATCTGCAGCATGTCACACAACACCGAAGCCAGGTCCCTGATGCCTTCAAGGACCAGGTTCCCCTCGAGGACCACCAAAAAGCGGCCGACTATACCCAGGCAAAGGGTAAGCTTGCCTTTATCGAGGCCCTGATCGGAGTGGCTCTATTGCTCTTCTGGACTCTGGGTGGCGGCCTGGAGCTACTGATTCAGTACTGGAACGGGATGCAATGGGGTCCATTAACCACTGGGATTGTGTTTATATTCTCTTTTTTCTTTCTCGGCTCTCTGCTCGACCTGCCCTTCGATCTCTATCGGACCTTTCGCTTGGAAGCCCTGTTCGGATTCAACCGCAACACTCCGCAGCAATATATCAAGGACCGTCTGATCGGACTGCTGCTGTCAATGCTGCTCGGTTTACCGCTGTTGTGGGTGATACTGAAATTAATGGCCAGTGCCGGTCAATACTGGTGGCTTGCCGCATGGCTGGTATGGCTCAGCTTCACCTTGACCATCTCCTGGGCCTATCCCCGCTTCATCGCACCGCTGTTCAATAAATTCACCCCACTGTCGGAAGGGGAGATGCGTGAGCGCATTGGTAAGCTGCTGCAACGTTGCGGATTCACCAGCGACGGTATCTTTGTCATGGACGGCTCCAAACGTTCTGCCCATGGCAATGCCTATTTCACCGGCTTTGGCAAAACCAAACGCATTGTGTTTTTTGATACCTTGCTGGAGGCCCTGGATGCGGATGAGGTGGAAGCGGTTCTGGCCCACGAACTTGGCCACTTTCACTACAAACATATCCACAAACAGATGCTGCTAATGGCCCTGCTCTCACTTGGCGCCATGGCACTGCTTGGCTGGCTCTCCCAGCAGCTCTGGTTCTATAACGGTTTGGGTATATCTCAACCCTCCAATGCGGCGGCTCTACTGTTGTTTGTCCTGACTATCCCTGTGTTCACCATATTTTTCACACCCCTGGGCAGCTTTCTCTCCCGACGCCACGAATTTGAAGCGGATGACTATGCCGTCAGCCAGAGTAGTGGGGAGTTTCTGATTCAGGCGCTTGTCAAACTCTATCAGGACAATGCAAGCACACTGACACCGGATCCACTCTATTCATTCTTCCATGACAGTCACCCACCGGCACCGGTGCGTATCGCCCACATATCCAAGCAGATTACCCAATAGACGGAGCGAGTAGATGAAACTGATATTGATAGCTGCAACCTCATTGCTGATTCTTGCCACCTCAAACCTGATGGCGGGGGATGCGGAACTGGGTAAGCAGCTGAATGAAGCGCACTGCCTGAAATGTCATGGCAGTGAGCTCTATACCCGACCAAACCGCCGAGTGAAAAGCCTCGATGGTCTGCATAAACAAGTACGTTTTTGCGAACAGAATCTTGGCCTCACCTGGTTCGAAGACCAAATCGAGGGTACCGCAACCTATCTCAACCTGGAATACTACAAATTCGACCTCAAACCTTAGGCTCTGGTGAGACTGTTTCCATCGCTGTACAGATCAAAATCTTGTGTGACTCAGGTGAGCCCGCGATTTCCAGCTTAGGATTACCGCTGCATGGCTAAACGGCGTCTGACAAACCAACAGAGAAACCGTATCAAGGCCATTCAGGAAAAACGCCGTCAACGTCTGGATCAACGGGCAAACCAGGCCCTTTGCAGTGCTGCCGAACAATCTGAACAAGAGGGTGTGGTGATCATTCGCCATGGCGCGACGCTGGGCATCGACGACGGTTCGGGCAGGATCTACCGCTGTCAGACCCGTCAGAACATTGGCCATCCCGTCTGCGGTGACCGGGTCATCTGGCAACAGGTGGATGAACACAGCGGGGTAGTCACCGCACTGCAGCCTCGTGAGAGTGTACTCAGCCGTCCGGACTATAGCGGTCGACACAAACCCCTGGCCGCCAATATCAGTCAACTGGTGATCGTACTGGCACCCAAACCAGAACCCAGTGGCTATCTGCTCGATCAATACCTGGTTACTGCGGAAACCATCAGGATCCCACCGCTGATTGCGATCAATAAGATCGATCTGCTGACCGAGGAGACAGAATCAGCTTTCATCGACCAGTTTGAGACCTATTCGAGGATCGGATATCCGATCATCAACATCAGTGCAAAGCGTGAGCATGGACTGGATACATTGATTGACCATTTGAAGGATGAAACCAGTATTCTGCTGGGACAGTCGGGGGTGGGAAAATCCTCACTCATCAATGCCCTGCTCCCGGAACACGACATTGAAACCGGGATACTCTCAGAAGCCACCGGACTGGGCCGCCATACCACTTCAGCGGCAACCTGCTACCACCTGCCGCAGGGGGGCAAACTGATCGACTCTCCCGGTGTCCGCAGTTTCCGGCTAACCAATCTCAGTCGTGAGGAGCTGGAGCAGGGTTTTGCCGAATTCCGCCCCTATATCGGGCAGTGCCGCTTTCACAACTGCACCCATGGCCATGAACCGGATTGTGCCATCCAGGGTGCGGTGGAACAGGGTGAGATAACCCGGCTCCGACTGGAGAATTTTCTCCGCTTGAGCAAGGCATCATAGGCCATTCATTGTTTGGCTCGGATCTGTCTACTTAGGATGGATTTACCCCAGCGCCGGACAGCTCTATCTATCAACTCTCCGGGAATTGAATCTCCACCGCAGCCCCACCCAGATCGGCGGATTTACCAAGTTTGATCTCCCCTCCATAGGCCTGTGCGATATCCAGGGCCACGGCCAAACCGATTCCCTGGCCGGGCTGCCTGGTATCGGCTCGATTGCCCCGTTGAAACACACTCTGCTGAAGGTGCTGGGGAATCCCCTCCCCATCATCTTCAATGAGAATCGACAGTGAGGGATCAGATCTCACCGTCACCCGAATCCGGCTGTGGCCATATTTACAGGCATTCTCCGTCAGGTTGCCGAGCAGCTCCATCAGATCCCCCTCTTCACCGAAAAAGCGGCTCTCCGGGGCAACCGTCGTCTGCCACTCAATCCCCTTCTCCAGATAGACCTTGTCCAGAGATCTGACCAGCCTTTCAAGCAGCGGCCCGATCTCCAGACTCTGGGTCAGCAGATGTCGCCCTGAAGCGGCGGCGCGCTGCAATTGATGACTGACGATCTGGTTCATTCGCTCTACCTGTTCCCGCACCGTCTGTTCGGTGTGACTGCCGGGCTGGTCGGCAATACCCTGCAGGATCGCCAGGGGTGTCTTCAGACTGTGGGCCAGATCGCCGAGACTGTCACGATAGCGTTGCTGTCGTGCCTGGGCATGCTGAATCAGGGAGTTGATATTTGAGGTGAGTCGATTCAACTCTTTGGGGTAGCGCCCCTGGAGTTTTTCCGAGCGTCCCGACTCGATCTCTGTGAGCGCCTGTTCCACCTCGCGCAGCGGCCGTAACCCCCAACTCAAGACCCACCCCTGCACCAACAGCAGTAGTAGCGCTGCACCTCCCAGCCAGAGAAACAGGGTATCGCGATAGGTGGCAATCTGCTCCTGGATCGGCTGCAGGTCCTCGGCCACCGACAGCACATACTTCAACTCCCGCCCATTGAAGTCCTCCCAGACCACCGCAAAGTTAAAGCCCATGACATCCCCAACGGTCAATTGGAATCGACCACTCTCAGACTCACCGGGGGCAATGTCACGGGAGAAACTCAACGCCTGTCCAAGTGATGAGCCTGAATGCCAGTTGTAACCTTCCGGATATTGGACCACCTGGGCATAGAGACCGGATTCGGGGCGATTGAAGCGGGGATCGGTCAATACCCTGGGCATGGTCAGTTGCCCCTCACTCCCCTCTTCCGCGGCGGCAAGCAGCGCATAGACATTGCTTAACAGTCTGGCCTCGAGCGCCTCTTCCGTGGCGGATCGAAACGCCTTGTCCAGCGACAGACCGGTGAGACCAAGGAAGGCACCCAGCACCAGGGATGCCGCCAACAGCAGACGTTGCCGAATCGAGAGATTAGATATTCCGCTCAAGGGCAAACCGGTAACCTCTTCCGCGCAGTGTCTCAATCGGTTTGTAGCGGTCTTCCGGGTCGAGTTTTTTACGCAGGCGTCTGACAAAAACCTCAATGGTATTACTGTCCCGGTCCCAGTCCTGCTCATAGATATGCTCGGTGAGATCGGTCTTCGAGACCACCTCTCCCGCATGCAGCATCATATATTCGAGCACCTTGTATTCGTAGGCGGTCAACTCGACGGGCTGATCATTGATCGATACGGCCTGAGTCCGGGTATCCAGGGAGACAGGACCACCCGACAGCACGGGCTGAGACCAGCCACCGGAGCGTCTCAACAGAGCATTCAGTCTGGCCAGTAGCTCTTCCACATGGAAGGGTTTCACCAGATAGTCGTCCGCGCCGGCCTCCAAGCCTTCCACCTTATCCTGCCAGTTGCCTCGTGCGGTAAGAATCAGAATCGGAAAATGCTTATCCAGTTTTCGCAATTCGCGGATCAGCTCGATACCGGACATTTTCGGCAGACCGATATCGACGATGCCCACATCGATCGCATACTCCCGCCCGAGGAAAAGGCCTTCTGCACCATCTTCCGCACTGTCAACGGTGTAGCCGGTTTCAGCCAGTCGGGCGGCAAGCGGTTCGCGGATTTCCGCTTCATCTTCTACCAGCAGAACACGCATCGTAGGCCCCCGACCTTCAGCTCAGTTGAGTGAAAACTGATGGACACTGTAAAACCATCCGTTGATCAGCGTCTGCCACCTTTGCCTCCACCTCGGTTATTTGCATTGATTCGTAACCGACGCACCTTACCGTCTTGCGTCAGAATGCGGATATTGTGCACTCTCTGCCCGTCCTGGTTACGGGTTTCCGCCGAAATCACCTGGCCACCGGTACGCTTTTTAGCCTGCTCTACAGCCTTGTTGAGGCTCACCTCGGCCAACGCCGGGTTCAGCGACAACAGCAGCAAGCTGAGCAGCAGGGTACGCCAAAGTTGTGATCTGCTTTTCCTCATAGGATGAAAACCCGATGGTAGATTTGAAACCTGTTCAGTCCGCACCTGCAGCGAGCCAGGGCACTACCCGGCTCGCCACAGATGGTCTATCAGTTATACCTCTTTCGTCAGTTTAATGCGATTTTCCAGTCAGACAATCACAGGACAATCAAATTCAGATCAGTGATCATGGATCGGCCTGACACTGACTCGCACAGGGATCCGCTCTCCCGGGTGCTCTTTTGTGAAAGTTGTGAAGACCCGGCCCCGATAACGATAGGTCACATCATAGCCGGTCAGCTGCTCCTCATAGTGGGTCTGATGAGTGGTTTCACAACGACGTTCATAGGAAGTTGAATAGTGACCTCCTCCACGCTTCTGATGACTCAGGTCGTGGCCGATGGCGCCACCCAGCAGGGTTCCGGCCAGAGTTGCCGCATCCTTGCCTCTACCGCGTCCGCGACTGACGGAATTGGCGACCACACCACCGATGATACCGCCCAGAACCGTACCGGTGTAACCATGCTCTCCGGGCTGGTATTGAGTGACCTCTTCATCCCAGCAGTGGCGCTCCGGCTCGGTGATCTCCACCGTCCGGTAGACAGGTTCCACATCGATGACCTTGGCGCTATCCTGGTAACGATCCCGTGGCCCGGCTGTGGCGCTCATCGACAGGGCCAGCGTTAGGATCCCGGTAATCAGTGAGGTTTTTTTCATGACGCTCTCCTGGCAGATACAGATAATTGAGGTGAGTGGCTCACCGTTGTTATCTACAGCTTAAGAGAGTCAAACTGAACGTTAACTGAATCTCATACTATGCGGGGTCAGAGCGTTTACGCCAGACCAGGATACGGTTGTTCACCGGCATCTCGATATCCTCTTCAAAGATCAGGCCCTGATCTGCAGCCAAAGCATTCAGATCGTCAAAATCCCTGATGCCACTCAACGCATCCCGGGATTTCAGCCATTCATCGAAGCGACTGTTGCTTTCACTGGTGAAGGCCCCCTGGTAGTTGAATGGCCCATACAAAACAAACTGCCCTTCTGCCTGCAGCACACGACCAACCCCTTGGAACAGGCTGATCACAGCCGGCCAGGACATGATATGGGTGGTATTGGCACTGAATACGGCGTCGTAGCGGATCTCCGGCCAGGCCGAGGTAACGTCGAGCGAGAATGGGGATAACAGATTGTCCAGCCCGGCTTCAGACAACCAGGCCCGGATGCCCTCGAGATTCTCCTCCCGGTCACTGGTTTGCCAGGTCAGATCCGGCAGTGCCGCCGCGAAAAAGACCCCATGCTGACCGGTCCCACTGCCAATTTCCAGGACCGAGCGTGTCGCACGGAACAACCGCTGCAGCTGCTCCAGAATCGGCACCTTATTCTCATCACAGGCTTCGGCGTAGGGTTTGTTTGCCTGACTCAAGTTGAACTCCAATGGTTGTGTCCCATAACAGTTGCCGATTATAGCCGCTAGTCCGTTGCCAAGCCCGCAGGGATGCCGATTCCCGGTTATACCCCTTGCAACATGTAGGACACCCAACGGGCATAAAGATTACGGCGCTGATCAATTCAACAGCTATCTACTCAATGACGGACAACGGCACCCAACTATCATGCGATCGCAGCCTGTCTGCGGTTGAGCCAGAGGATATAGGCAAAGGTCGGTATCAGCATCAGTATGCCGTACATCACCGGCGCAATGGTCATATTGGGGTTGTTGAGAATCGTGCCGGTGACGAGAATCGCCGTACCACCGTTCTGAATTCCGGTCTCTATGGCAATGGTCCGGGCCGTACGGACTGGCATGCTGGCCAATTTCGCCACTGCGTAACCCAGACCCAGGGCGATGCTCGACAACAACAACGCCGGCACGCCGGTCTGATCCAGGAACAAGGCCATTGAGTCCCGGTTTTGCCAGATAATCCCGCCGATCACCAACAACAGCATGATCAAGGGGATGCGGGTTATCAGCCTCTCATGTTTCAGACAAAAGCCCGCCCGATAGTGACGCAACAACATACCAAGCAGTACGGGAATCAGAGTGATTACCACCAGTTTGGCGAAGGTCGGCAGGAAAGGAAGCACAATTTCACTCTGATCACCCAACTGCCATTCAAGTACCAGCCCCCCGAGCAGAGGGATGGTCAACGGTGTCACCAGGCTGACGATCGCGGTCAGAGTGATGGAGAGGGCCACATCACCCTGCGCCAGATAGGAGAACATGTTCGATGTGGTGCCGCCCGGACTGAAGGCCAGAATCATGAAACCGATGAATAGCTCAGGCGGCAGCTGCAGTAGAGACAATAGGATGAATGCCGCCAGCGGCAGGACGACCATCTGACTGATCACTCCGGTGATGACAGCGGCTGGGGTTTCCAGTACCCGCTTGAAATCGGCAGCCACCAGACGGCTACCCATGCTGAACATGATACAGAACAGGGTTACCGGTAGCGCCAGTTTCAGTACGATGTCGTGATTCATGGCAGTTGCATCCAGAGTGTCGCCAGATAGGTGGCACCGAAAAGCAGATAGAAACGACCGGTCAGCGGCGTCAATCTGCGGCGCTGGGACGCATTGGCGGTGAGCAGGCTGATCGGACCGATCAGTGCGATCGAGGTTACCAGCAACATGACAATGCCCGGCAGCATCTGGGTCCAGTAGAGCAAGGCGCTGACCAGATAGACCAGACTCACCAGCAGGTAGTAGAGCTTGATGCCGGAGCGGTAGCCGATACGCACAATCAACGTACGGATACCGGCCTCTCGATCCGCTTCGTAGTCCCGCAGTTCGTTACTCAGCAACAGCAAGGAGGACAACAGGCTGAACGGTAGTGACAACCAGAACACCTCAAGGGTGTAGATGCCGGTGAGAACGTAGTAGGAGCCACCGATCAGCAACACCCCCATCAACAGGAACACCAGCAGAATACCCAGTCCCCGCTGTTTGTAATTGACCTTGCCGCCGGTGTAACCCCAGGCACCGGCCACCCCGATCAGCCCGAGCAGCAACAGAGGCCAACCGCGGACACTCACCATGTAGAGCCCCAGGGCGATGGCCAGCAGCATCACCCCCCAGCCTACGCTGGCATTGCGCCGGATCACCTGCTTGAGCGCCGACTCCAGCCCGGGCGTTTGCAGATCGGGCGTGTCATTGATCAGATTCACCGCCACCTGCAGTAACACGCCGGTCAGCAATACCAGCCAGGCCATCCAGCCATCCACAGCCTGGTCGATCAGTGCCAGACTGACCCCCAGGCCACAGGTGGCGATGGCCACGACCAGGGAAAATGGTCGCATGGCGCCGATAAAACTGTATTTGCCGCTCATAGGTTAAATGACCAGGTGACATCCAGAGAGGCCACCCACTGCTTTTTCTCCTCACCAAAAAAAGTGCTCGGTACCCGGCCACCGAAAGGCGCGCCGGCGCCGGAATAGTGATCATAGCGCAGTTCAGGGCGAATCCTGAGACCTTCCCTCACCCACCAGGAGATATTGGCGGTCAATCCCCGATAGATACCCGCTGGTAACAGCGCGTGAGCCCCATCCGCATCCTTGAACCACTCCATTCTCAGTCCAATCTGACTATCTTCACGCCACTTCAGGTACCAGTTCAGATTGGCACCGTACCAGCGACTGTCCCGGGTGATCAGAAAGCCGGGGGGATTGTTGCTATCCGCCAGCAGATCGCCCCCTTCCTGATAGCCGTAGACGGCGTTCAACGCGACCCGGTGGATCGGGTTGAAACGGTGACTTAACAACACCGAGTGCATGCGGCGCAACAGCTTTTCGCCCTTAGTGCTGACCGCATTGAACGGCCGTGTCTGTTCAGTCAGGCCATCTTCCGACTGTTCGTAGCCGATGATGTTCTCAAAATCGAACCAGGTCCTGAAATCGGCACTGCGCCAACGAATGTCGAACAGCAGCGTCTTGTCGTCATTGTTGTCCTGCAGGTTGTTCCAACCCTGCACCAATCCCAGACCGACAGACCAGAGACCAAGCTCTGCGGCCATCGGCAGCTTTAGCGCCCCCATCACCCCCACATGCTTGACCGGTTGATAGACAAAGGCGTAAGAGTGGGTATAGAAGCCGGTTGGCGGATCGACCGGAGCGCCAATCTCATACCCCAGCGAGGTGAACCAACTCCCCGCAATCCAGGAAAAACCGTCCGCCAACGGCAGGTAGCCGCTCAGGAACCACTGGGGCATGAGAAACAGCCGATCCTTGTCCTCGTTGATGGAGAGTTCATCATCCAGACCGTAGGTAATGGCGGCGTCCTCACCGTAGCGCAAGTCGACTTCGAAACCCCAGTCGGACTCTGCCGGTGCGGGACTGGGAAAGGGACCGATCCGGGGTTTGATATTGGAGTTCGCTGACTTTTCGATGATTAACTCCGCCCGATTGAGGTTGACCCCCTCATCGAAATTCAGAAACCCTGACGGGAAAACGTTCTCCGATGAAGAGTCATTGGCAATGGCACCGAACTGGATTCGACTCTGCAGTGTGGGCCAGGCGGAAGCGTGGCAAGCACCGAGGGTGGACACCAGTAACAAAAAAGTGATTATTGATCGTGTAGTAGCCTGTTTCATATAGGGCCGCTACTCTATTTCATTACCGGCCGACCTGGCTTGATCTGAGACAAATCATACCATCCGTAATTCGATCGAGGCATGAGTGGAGAATGTAAAATGGGTATCTTGTTTATGCGTTATGTGGAACTTGGCCTGCACCTGAATGACCAAGAATGATATCAAAAGATCTCACTAGGCCATAGGTTGAGTGTTTGCAGATATCTTTACTCTAACCGTGGAAAATATAGGGTAGGATCCCAGATCAATTGAAGCTATTCAGGACACGATTTGACGTTACTGATATGACGTTGTTCGTAATCATCACCCACTTGGATAACAGGCTAGAGAGACTCGATGAGTAGAGTAATTCAAAACAGCCCAAAACCCTTGCTGGCGGCACATGGGTTGGTAAAGCACTTCGGCTCTGCTCGGGTTGTGAATGGAGTCGATCTACAGTGCCGATCCGGTGAAATCCTGGGCATGCTGGGGGCCAACGGCGCGGGTAAAACCACAACACTCCGTCTCTGTTACGGCTTTTTACAGCCCGACGAAGGCCGTGTGTTTATTGATGGCGTCGAACGGGAGAAAGACCCGGACGGGGTCAATCGTCTGATCGGTGTCTGCACACAGGATGATACCTTCGATACTGATTTCACCGTGCGGGACAACCTGCTCTGGTTTGGACACTATTTTCGTCCAAGACCGACGGATATTGAATCCCGCGTCAGGGAGTTGTTGGAACGCTTCGATCTCGCCCGTTACGCCACGGCTAAACCGGACACCCTGTCCGGCGGCTATCGACGCCGGCTGATGATCGCCAGAGCCTTGGTGCACCAGCCTAAGGTACTTTTCCTAGACGAACCAACAACAGGACTCGACCCTCAGGCGCGGATGGCAGTATGGGAGCTCGTTGACGGCTTACGTAACGAAGGATTGGGAATTGTGCTGACCACCCACTACATGGATGAAGCAGAGCGTTTATCAGATAATCTGCTGATCCTGAAGGAGGGACAAGTAGTCTCGGTGGGGGCGCCGCGTACGGTTTTGGGGGATCTGGTGGGTGAACACGTTGTGGTACTGGACGCCAAGATCCCGGAGGCAGAGATGATAGAGTCCTGGCTTGATAAAGAGGGATTTGGCGAACCAACGCGAATTCTGAACACCTGGCAATTTGCCCTGGACGGTGCGGGTCTGGCTCGCTTCTCTGCCACCTTCGGGCAGTTACGGTTTGAGGTTCGGCCGCCAAATCTCGATGATCTGTTTCTGCAATTGACGGATGACGACTCATGAGGCTCTATCTGGCTATGACAGCCTGGCAGAGCTGGGCCGTATTGCGGCGTCATTTGACCGTCTATCTGCGTAACTGGCACACCGCCGCGCTGCCACCGATCTTTGAACCGATCATCCTGCTGTTGGTATTCGGGGTTGGTCTGGGGAGTAATATCCCCGACTTCGACTGGAAGTCGCAGAATGTCTCCTACCTGGCCTATCTGGCGCCGGGCATTCTCGCCTACACCGTTTTCATGACCGCATTTTTTCAGGCATTGTTCGCCGCCTACATCCGCATGCACTACCAGAAGACCTGGGACGGTCAACTAACCACCCAGGTGAGATTAGAACATGTGGTCTGGGGTGAGGCGCTCTGGTCCGCCAGCCTGGGCCTGGCCTATGCGGTCATCGTACTCTTCGTACTACTCGGTTTTAACCTGGGGGGATGGCTCGATCTTCACTGGACCGGTGTGATTGCGACCCTGCCGCTGCTGTTTCTTGCGGGGGTCGCCTTTGCGGCCCTGGGTCTGTTGTTCACGGCCATCGTACCAACCATTGATCATATGAACATTCCGTTCTATCTGGTGATCATGCCACTGGGTTTTGCCAGCAACACCTACTTCCCTCTGGAGAGCGATGCCTTGTTGGCCCAGGCCTGGTTGATGATCAATCCACTGCACCATCTGGCGGAGGGGGTACGGCTGTTGCTGTTGTCAGGCGTATGGAGTTTCCACCTGATCATGGCGGTGTTTCTATTCCTTCTGATGATCGCTATTTTATTGCCGGTCGATCTGCGGCTGTTACGCCGCAGGGTGCTGGGGGAAAATTGAAGCGAAGCAACCAGACAAGTCAGCCTGAAGCGTGAGGGATCCGCCTGGCTCTCCATTGTCAGGATTGCATTGACGGAAACAGGACGCCTCTCATTCCTGTCACTCTTTTCGTCCCACCGCACCCTGCGTCTCTAACTGCGCAACACGGTAGTCGTTTTTACTTTCCTTCTTGACATCATACATGGCCCTGTCGGCTATCCGCACCAGGCTTTCGCGTGTTTCACCATGATCTGGATAGAGCGCGACTCCCACACTGATGCTGACTTTCAGCTTCTGATCTTCATAGTGGTAGGGGCGCCTCACGGATTGAACAATCTGTTCCGAAACACGCTTGATATCCGCTAGCGTCTGAATGGAGGTCAATACAATCAGGAACTCATCTCCGCCCATGCGCGCGACAGTATCGACCTCACGCACCTTGCTCTCCAATCGAGCCGCCACTTCCTTAAGCAACGCATCACCCGCATCGTGCCCAAACTCATCGTTGATCGCCTTGAACCCATCAAGATCGATAAACAGTATGGCCATCTTACATTTTTCCCGTCGCGCCTTGGCAATCGCCATCTCTATTCGGTCTTCCGCCAGACGCAGACCGGCGAGACCGGTGAGCGCGTCATGGGTAGCCAGGCGTTGGATCTCCATAGCGGCCGCTTTACGCTCGGTAATGTCATTCCACATACAGAAAATGGCCGAGTGCCCGCGGTAGGGAATACGCGTCAGGGAAACCTCCACAGGAAAGGTTGTACCGTCACGCTTTATATGCTCCCACTCAAAACGGTTATAGCCATATTTCATGGCCTGCCCTATCATTGCTTTGGCTTTCTCGGCGGAGGACATGCCATCGGGCTGGAATTCCGGTGACAACTCCCAGGGTGGCGTGTTGACCAGCTGATCCGGGCTCGCGTATCCCAGCAGACGGGATGCCGCGTGATTGGTCATGACAAACTGATTATCCTCGATCAGCCACATCGGATCTTCCGAGGTTTCGAAGATCAAGCGGTATTTCTCTTCACTCTCGACCAGCTGACTGTTGATCTCGTTCAGCCGCTCATTGATCCTGGCCAGATCGACTGTCCGTTCCCTGACGCGATGCCGCAGGATCAGATTCCAGGCCAGAACGATGCCTACCGCAAACACTCCGAGCACAGCAAGCAGTACAACCCACTGTTCACGTGACAGTTGCCACCATGCCCGATCCGCCACATCGAAACGCACCCATCGATCCATGATGGCGCGCCGCTCCTCTTCAGTGATCAGCCTCAGCCCTTTATCGAGAATATGGCGCAACATAGGCCAGTCACTGCGTACCGCCAATGACAAGCGGTAGCGGTAACCGGACTCACCGGCAACTTTCAGGTTACTGATCCCTTCCTGTTCCATGTAATAGGTGGAGGTGGCCAGGTTACCGATCATGGCATCCACCTCACCGAAAGAGACCTTGCGTAAAGCACTGCGGATATCGGGGGCCACATCGAGTGTTATCGCAGGATAGTTTTTCAAAAGAAAGTCATGCGCGGCATAACCCGAGACAACAGTTACCTCCTTCCCGATCAGGCCCTGCATTCCCAGCACCCCCTCCTCGTCACGCCGCGTCATTATGACAGCAGGGACATCAATCATGGGTTGGGTAAAAGACATATACTCCAGACGCTGTTCGGTAGGGCTGGCCGCTGCCCACATGTCCACCTCACGGTGTTGCGCCTGGACCACCGCCTGGTCCCAGTTTTCCAGACGTACGATGTCAAAACGAAAGCCGATCTTCTCTTCCAGTTTTCGCACATAGTCAGCCGCCAGACCATAATACGCACCGCTCTCATCGAAATACTCGATAGGCGGAAAATCGGGATCCGGAGCGATTCGTATCACGGGATGCTGTTCCAGCCACAGTCTCTCCTGGTGCGTAAAGAGGGTCCTGTTAAGATTGACCTGGATACTCTCCGCAGGGAGATTGGTTGGATCGATAGCAAAACGATCCAACTGAATGCTATCGAACATCAACCGATTCACACCGGTTTTGAGGACAGGTATCTCGGATACCGGCTTCCCGTTGAGGATCTGTGCCATCAAGCCCCCGACGGCGCGACCCTGGCGATATCCACTGACCGCATAGCCACCCACCACACCCTGGCCAATACGAAACTCCAGCATGCTGTAGACGGGCGCCTTGCTCGTGGTGGAGATCAGGCGCGAACTCTCTTTGGGAGGGATAAAGAGATCCAATCCGTCCCGATAGTAGTTGCCAAGAAGGACGATACTGTCCGCCGGTAGCCTTTCCAATTGCCGCTCAAGTTCTGCAATCGGCATCTTCTCCGCGTAACGGACAGGTATACTGAGATCCATCCCTTTCAGCTGTTGACGGATATCCGCTTCCGTGGCCAGTCCGGTCGGCAGATGGTCATTGATCACCAAAACCTGCTGGGAGTTGGGATGCAACTCCAATGCCAGCGACAAGGTGCCTTTGGCATCATAGGTCTCCGTCACACCGGTGTAATTCGGGTACCCCTCAAGCTGTTCCTCATTGAAGAAATTGATACCGCAGAATACCACTGGAACACCGGAAAAAAGTACCTCACCATGACGGCGCACAAAGTCAAAGGCATTGTTATCCGTGACGAGCACGGTTGCGAACTGGTTATCTGTGAACTTGTTACTTAAAAAATCACGGACCTGCTGCTCATACTCAGGTGTAAAAGGGATGCGCTTGGTGTCCATGTACTCCGAAAAGATTTCGATCTGACCAGCCTTCCCTCGCAGGGCATCACGCACACCTCGCTCAATATCAACAACCCAATCCATGCTTGAATGGTATGAGTTCAGGATCAATACCTGCTGAACCTTCCCCTGTTCAGCTGAACAGAGCAGAGGAATTAATATCAGAAAACAGAGCAGCAGTCGCGGCAGGTTTGCCCGGTGGAAAAAAGGGCCTTCATCAGAATCAACACTTACTACTATCTTCTTGGTGCTGTTATGCAAAATTCGTAAAAAACCGCAGAACCGCAATGCACACACTCAAATATCCCCGGTCTGTATTAATTATTAATCCGGCGACCAAATCGTTCGCTCTCAGCCAAGATAGCCTGTCTTTAATAATATGCAAATTGCTAGTGGGCCATGCGGTTAATTCGACGACGCATTTTTAGCGCGATTTACTGAAGCAATTATTTTCTCGGCACTTTTT
>LVKA01000017.1 GCA_001709035.1 Candidatus Thiodiazotropha endoloripes
GCCCAAAAACAGAAATCGACAAATTTTGTCGTTTTTAGCTTGACATGACAATTTTTGTCGATTTCTATTTATGACCCCTAGGAATAGGGAGATGGGGTTTAATCGTGTGCCAATCATTACCCCCAGTGACTGCGACCTCGGATGGGTTGTTCTGGCTCTGCTGGACCCCCGGGGACCAGAGCCCGGAGAGCCCAAAACGAAAATCTTAAACCACGACTTTAGTTGATGAGTTTCGTTTAGGGCCCCAAGGATGGGGTTTAATCGTGTTTCAGTCATTACCCCCAGTGACTGGGACCTCGGATTGGTTGTTCTGGCTAGGGTTTGTTAGGGTTAGAGCTAGGGTTTGTTAGGGTTAGGGTTAGGGTTAGAGTTAGGGTTAGGGTTAGGGTTAGGGTTAGGGTTAGGGCTAGGGCTAGGGCTAGGGCTAGGGCTAGGGCTAGGGCTAGGGTTAGGGTTAGGGTTAGGGTTAGGGTTAGCATCGATACAAAAGTTAGGGTTAGCATGTGGACTTAGTCATTTTTTTAGCAAAGTGATAACTTAAGAGTCCGATTTTTTTTCGAACATAGCCAATTTTTCAAGAAAATGAGAACTTAGTCATTTTCACTGTAAAGTGAGAACTTAGTCATTTGGCTGGTGATGTGAAATATTAAACATCAATGTGGATGGCTCGCCTCTGCTTGGCTAGGGCTAATTCAGCACCGGGAACTTGACAGTTCCTATATATGACCAAAAAAATAAACACCACAATGTGGCTGTATTATATGGATGAAATGAGAAGCTAACAGGAGAAAAAGATAATCACCGCATTGCGGCTAAAAGGAGAAACCCTAACCCTAACTCTAATCCTAACCCCGTACGTTCGGAATTCCGA
>LVKA01000018.1 GCA_001709035.1 Candidatus Thiodiazotropha endoloripes
TAAAATGAAGCCCGTAACTTGTAGCAGCAAGTTACCGGTTCAGTAGCCCGATGATGCACAGGTCTATAAGACCGTTAACAAGCGGGGGCACTGAACCGACCCGATTTATCTCGAACAGTCGAATGGGCTTCAAGCCCGAATTTAGCAAGGGTGAGTACAAATGACAAACCTTAGAAAGAGAAAATCCCGTGTGAATGTCGGTGTCGATGTAGGCAAATGGATGCTAGATATTCATATATACGAAAAAGATCTCCACTGGCAGGAAGAGAATTCGCCTGAAGGTATCAAACGAATCCTAAAGCGCCTGGCCCACTACCGGGTACATCGCCTGGTTATGGAGGCCACAGGCCGCTACCAACTGGCCCTGGCAACTGCCGCCTACCAAAAGTCTCTACCCGTCTGTATCGTCAAGCCCATGTCGGTTCGTCGCTATGCCGGTGCCATTGAGCAACTGGCCAAAACCGACAAGATTGATGCCCGGGTGATTGCCGAATTCGCTGCTGTCATCCAGCCTGATCCAACCCCAAAGGTCAGCCGTAACCTTCAGATAATAAAAGACTTAATAACCCGCCGTAGACAAGTTATGGAAATACGTACCCAAGAGCTCAACCGGCTGCAGATTATGGGCAAGACCTTTGAAGCCTCCTGCCGCCGAATACTACGGACACTGGATGCTGAAATTCAGCGAATCGAGAAGAAGCTTACAGGGGTCATCGAAAAACAGGCTGAATGGTCCGAACGGAAATCGATCTTAATGTCAGCCCCAGGTGTCGGTGAAACGCTGGCCTATACTCTGCTAGCCGATTTACCAGAGATGGGATCAATGAG
>LVKA01000019.1 GCA_001709035.1 Candidatus Thiodiazotropha endoloripes
GGGCTCCTTGGGTTGTGGTGACCTTCCACTTTACCGAGCTTCCGGTTTAAAGGGGAGGAGTCCATACCATTGAGACAAGGGGTCTCGTTAACGTAACTGTTATGTGTAAGGAGAAAACATGAGCACAGTTCTATGGGCAAATGTTCTCATCGACGGGAAGGTTGATTCAGATGAGTCAGATAAATACGCTTTATATAAATATACTAAGAAGCTTGATGAAATTTCAAAAAGCCTAAATGTAGTTGGCTTTAAGGCAGCACAAGATATTACCGAAATGCAATGCAATATATCTGATGATGATTTACCTGAGGGTATGGAATCAACAGATGAATTAATGGCTAAAGAAGGAGTGTGGATCTCAGGGTCTGAAGCAGTAGAAATGCTAGAAATAATTATTTCCCATATTACTGAGAAAGGTGTTCGATTTGGGCTTTTAGGTAATGATCATGAAGAGGTAGTTAGAGAGTTAAAAGAAAGCCTTCTAGTTGCTAAAAGAGCGAAAAGTGAAAATGGCGCGTTTAATTTTTCTGTTGTCATGTGAACACATAACAATCGCATTCACACGGATATTTTGCTCTGTTGTCGCTCCGCAAAATCCCGGTGATGCACGGCGATAGATTTCGGGAATAAGATATGTACGTTGAATCAAAAGAACGATATATATAAGTGAGGTCAGATTAGACTTTTAGAGTTAGTGGTTTGTGGATTAAGCCTCATCTACCACAGTTGTTAGCCATTTATTCATTTAAGCGTTAAATTTTACAGTTGTAAATTATAGTAGGAAAAAACATGAACACTCATAGAAATATCATTCTTTTTTTAATGCTTCTTACCGCTATGTTTCTTTCTGGTTGTTCGAAATCATTCAACATCAAAGAGCAAATCCATCATCCATTAAATACGTTAGCAGCGTGGTTGGACTTCAAGATTTCTCAATAGAAGATCTTCGAGAGGGGGATGATAAAGCTATTAGTGTAGGAAGGTTGAATGTCGTATTGGTTGGAATGGAGAATGAGATAGAGTTTTTAGGAAATAATATTGAGAAAGCGCTTAATTCGCGGGGAATAGCAGCTAAATACAAATCAACAGGTACTAGCGAAAATATTCAATTTAAGGTTAAAAAATTCCAAATTAGAAATCATAGAACGTCTGCTTTTTCGCCGTATTACACATTTTCCATGCTTAGTGGTGATCTAGTATATGGTGATATGAAAAGGCGAATCACCGCATATTTTAAGAACGGTAAGGTCCCAGTATGGGCATTTCGAGAAGTCGAAGAGCCTTGTTATAACGTGCCAGTAAGTTTGATGGTTAAAGAGATATCTACAAAAATCAATAGACATGTGTTTGGGCTTCAATCATCTGATGAGAAAGTAGAGAAGTTAGCACACGAGATCAATGAAACTAACGAAAAATATAACTATTTAAAGGTCTTAGAGCTCGGCTATACAAATAATCCCTCAGCAATACCTCATTTAGTAGAGTTGATTAATCATCCGGATTCTATGATGAGGGCGACCGCCGTATCGTCATTAGGTATGTTGCAAGCGGAAGATCAACTGGATTTATTAAAGACATTCTATGCTGACCATGAAAATACACAGAAATTTATGGCGTTAAAATCAATTGGAGACCTAGAGTCAGATGCATCAAAAGCGTTCTTTGATTCAGTAATTAATTCAGATGACTACAATGACGAAATGATTAAAGAGGTTGTTGATTTGTATTTGTAGATAATTTAACCATCAATTTCATTAGCCCAGAAGAATAAGTGGGGTCAGAATAGACTTTTAGAATTGGTAATTTATGGTTTAAGTTTCATCTGACCCCGGTTTTTTAGAAAGTAGGGTGTATGCGATATATCGCGATATCAGTGCATGCTAGATATTCCAATATCAGTGCGCGTAAGATAATACGCTGTTAGCTTTCAAAAAATGATTGGCGAACACTTCATTAAAGAATGGATTATGTATCAGGAAAAAACGTACGATGATGACGATACGGAATTACATTGGACAGATGATCATCTGTTCAACTTAATGCTTAATGGAAAAATCGAGGAGCTTTGGCAGTTCGTTATTCGAGCATATAAAAAAGATCTCACTCAAAAGGTCATTGGAATTCTATCAGCCGGAGCACTGGAAGATGTTCTGGCTGCAAAAGGCGAAGAATATATTGGGCGAGTAGAATTACTGGCTGCAAACGATCAAAAGTTCAAATATCTATTGGGTGGAGTGTGGAAAAACGCCATGTCCAATGATGTGTGGTCAAGGGTACAAGCAGCGGCTGAGCCATGGGAGTAAAAGCTAACAAGCACATTATGGCGTTCGCTTTTGCTCACTCGGACGCACTCCGCTTCGCTGCGTGCTCCGCATATGTAAAACGTTAATGTCTGCTTTCTCTAAGTACTGAGATTATCCTCAATGTCAGCTTCGGTCGCGTAGCAGGCGTCTAAGCTAACGACTCGCTATGTCTCCTTTTACCGGGACGGAAACTATGACTGTTAGATGACATCAAAACTAGACTTTCAATCTGTCAGATCAAGTTCAGACTTCTACACTTTACCACTGAATACGGCCAGTCCCGCAACGCAACCATCCAGATCGGTAACTCTGAGTGCTGGCAAAGGCGCAGCCGGATCAAGCCTGACAGTATGGATGATATTTGATAAAGCGGCTTCATCTGAGGAAATGAATACGAACTCTTCACAGAGTGTTTTATCCTGATACGACTCAGGTCTCAGCATTCTGATAAGGTGATCCTTTACCCGTTTCCAGATAATCTTTCAAACTACTGGTAAAATAGAAGTTCCAGCCCTGCTCACAGATCTCATAGCAGTCAAGTTCAGACACAAGACCCTCATGGAGGAAATCGATCTGAGTACCTCCATCAACCGCTTGCAACTCCCACTTGAGTTTTGTTCCTTCCCACTCCTTCTCGATTGAGGCAGGCAAACCTTGATGGAGATGATGGGCTTCAATACAGAGCAACTCTATCAGTCTGTTCTCAGACAGCCCAATAACCTCCATTTTCCAATAGGTTGAATCGAATCTGAAAGTTACTCGATCGCCAATCTGAGTGATAACGTTGCAATTCGTAGTCCACCACTGATCGATCTCTGCGGTAAGCGCCTGGAATGTAATTGCCGGCGTGGCAGAAACGACAATTTGACGGGTAAAGCCGAGTGTCAAAGCGTAAACCCTCATTGTAAGTTTTATGATCAAGCGGACTCAAACACCGAACCTTACATCGGCTGGCCCTGCGCATGAATCACCCACCATTGCAGTATAGATGACTCATCGGTATGAGTAATGCCACACTTGCGCCCACAGCTTGAAGTCAACCAGGACATGTAAACAATGTTCCAATTCACCCTAGGGTGATTCAGCCACACCACCCAATGAAACAACCTTATCCTTAAGGTTGACTTTTCCGGCCTGAATTACACTTGCAACGATCCCGCCATGACCACGCATTGCGTTATAGCCTCCCTCACCCAAAGCCTTCTCCATCTTACTGCAGGGGTGACAAAGCCCTCTGAACTCGAGAACCGCCTCACCAACCTGAAAGCGTTTATCTTTCAGTGCCAGCAGATTGATACCCGACACCACAATATTTCGGCGTAACAGCTCAGGCAACAGCTCTTTTCGGTGAAGACATCCTGCTATGACCGGTAGATGCTCATATTGAATCAGTGTCACTTGCCTGGCACTCTCGGCACGACCTTTGAAACGGTCCCCGACCAAGCCTTTTCCCAGCTCGACCATCACCGATTGGAGAGAGCGCATGGGTTCACCACGTGCAGGCCTCACACCGATCCATTCCACGCAGCCTCTCTGCGGTAGATGCATCATCAGAGCTTTTAGCGGTTTGTGCATATTCGACCGTTTCTGAAGTTCAACTCACTCTGTTGTCACGCACATTTCGTAGCTACCGAACTCCCAGTATTTTCTTCCTGGACTTGAAGGGCCATTCCAACCCAATGCCCTCAGTTCCTTGGCAATATAGTGATTGAGAAAACCATGACCAACCAACAGCACGGCATGATGTTTCGACGCCAACTCAATCAACCTCTCTGCGGCCGACTTTGCTCTCGACCTGGCTTCCCGGTATGACTCACTGTTTTTTGAAAATCCCATATACCACAGACTTCTCAATACAATGACCCATATTTCCAACGGTAGTCTTAGCGAAGTTTTGTCAAAATAGGGCAGATTCAACTCACGAAAGAGTCGATCTGAGAAGTCCACCTGAGCCACGCCAAGCGCCTTTGCCGAATCCAAGGATCGAGCCAAATCACTGCAAACGAAACAGTGGTGATGTGTTATCTGCTGAACAGATTCCGCCGGTGGTGAATCGTTGATAGTTGCACCATCATACTCCCTTTCCAGCTGTTTAAACTCATAGCCTCTAACACTTCGTTGCCACTCAAAATCAGGACTGCCATGTCTTAGTAGCGTTATACGCATAACCAATAATCACCAGTTGTATAACCCTCATTCATCCCTGCACTGGAGGAACTCGATGGTTCTGGAATGATGGATTACCTCTGAATACTACCGCCTGTTAATCAATCAACAAGCGAACCTGATGCACAGACTACCAGAGCTCGCGCTTACCGAAGGCCTCTGCACATCGCACTTTGCCTTTAATGTCGCTGACCGCTCCCGGGTTCAATTCCAATACCATCCAGGCCTCCGGATAGTCGATCTGATAGGGTGGCTCAATTCCATGTCCAGCCCAGAAGCCAACACGCTGGTAGTAGTTGGGATCACCAAGAACCAGCACGAAATCGGCCTGCAGTTTCCTTGCTCTTTCAATACCCTCTTTGATCAGAGCAGTACCGATACCTGATTTCTGATAGGCCTCGCGTACAGCCAAAGGGGCCAGAATGACTCCCGAACAATTCAAAGCACCTTCTATGGTCACAGAACTGAAGAGAATATGCCCTACAATCTGCCCCTCATCCATAGCCACCAGTGAGATCAGTGGCTTCACCGATTCATCACGAAGCAGATCAGCAGCCAACCTGGCTACACTTTCGCCTTCAGTTGCACCAAATACCTGCTTATGCAGCTCGATGACTGCATCTACATCTTCATTCGCAGACGCTTTTATTATCACTCTTTTTCAGCCCACTCACGAATCTTGCGTTTGAGTTTTTTCTCGACCTTCTCGCCGATCTCATCCCACTCCCCATCCGACCCAGCTGGCGCATCCTCTTCTGCCCACTCCTTAAGCCTGCGCATCACTTTATTCTCCACTTTGTCACCGATCTCATCCCACTCTTTATCACTGCTCGCCTCCTGCTTTGTCTTACAGCTGGCATGACAACCACCACCCCAGACCATGATGACACCAAGCAGGAATCCGAAATCGTACCAACCCCCACTGTTGTCCAGTTCATAGACAACCACATTGTCGTTGAATAGATGGATTACCAGACTGATCACAGAGATCACACCGTGCCAGAGCCCCCAAAAGAATCCCGCTGGATTCTCCGCGGTGAACTGAGAATCTCCCGCCGTACAGGATGCAAGCGTTACAGCCAACAGTAAAACCAGCATATATCTTAATAGTGAATAGACCTTGTTCATTGCACCCCCCTTACCCACCAGACTCACTGAAACTCACTAACGAACTCATAATATTCTGATTTTTAGTGGACATTTAACCTTCTGAGTGAAGCCCGAACATATTACCCTCAGTATCGATTACGATCGAAATAAAACCATATTCGCCAATAGACATCTTGGCCTGATGTATCCGCCCTCCGGCCTTCTCCACACGTGACTCCTCTGTCGCACAGTCTTCACAACCGAAATAGACCAGTGTGCTGTTACCACCAGCAGAGAATCCCTCCATCTTCACCAGCGCACCAGGAGCCCCATAACGCTCCATATCTGAAGGAAATGACCACATCTCCACCCCTGATTCGGTTGGAACAACGAGTTTTTCCAGGGAAGTATCAAGCACCGTCTGGTAAAAGTTTTTTGCTCTCTCCATATCGTCCACATAGATCTCAAACCAGCCTACAGGATTGTTTTCCATTGCATTTCCTCTTGTTGAACCCAAGTGCGTAACAGTTTGATGCCCCTTCTGGTAAAAGTGTAGACCAATCGAAATTCGGCTAACCGCCAGGATCAGCATCCATGCAAGCGAATCGGCTTGGTTGACCCCGTAGCTGCCTGGAATGTTAGAGTCTGAAATAGACAGCACCGTCCACGATAGCAAAGTCAGCACCGCTTTTTAAATGAAATCCCCTTCCAAGCACCAGGTAGCCTTCAGCCTCAACCGGCAGCCCCTCCTTGCCACCCACCAACATACCGCTGTTGATAGTCTGATACTCGACAAACTCATTTGAAAAGCCTCTCCCGGCCCTTGGCGCAGGATCATGTATTACCAAATGCTCGGCATCTGCACCAACCAAGGTCACCCAGTGACCTCCCAATCGTCGATACTCATTCCTTGTCTTATCGTATCGATACCACCCGACATTCAACCAGGCAGCAGATCGGTTGGATATAGCGTTTTTCAGTTTGTTTATTTCGGGACGAAGTATCCCTGTCGAATATTTCGAAGCGTGTTTTCTCCAACCTTGATACTCCAGCTTTGAATAACCACCAAACAACTCTTTAGCGATCTTATCGACACCACGCAGTACCCCTGTGGTTCCGGTACCATTTTTAAGACTGGTATTCATATACTCGGAAGAGGCAAGTAACGCGATCATCTCATTCTGTTCCTGAGCGCGGCCACTCAGCATAATAAATGAGTTAGACACAGCAACTGGAGCACAAAACTGATGCCCGTTACCACTACCAGAATAGGTGACATCTGTTTGGGTAAAATCGGGAATTTGATTGATATAGGCAAGATCGGCCAGACCTGCCAGCGGATACAAACACAACAGTATAATCGGATAGAATATTTTCATTGTTCTTATTTGCCGCCTACTTTAACTGCTTATCATCCACGCCGAATCACCAAACAAAATGGCGTACGCTGTCACTCATCTCTATGAAACCCCTTGATCCTGAAACCACTTTTTCTTTTTTTTGCCGTACGGATCGAATCGAGCATTATCATGAGTGATATCCCCGAAAAAATCAGAGCAAACAGCACGCCCTCAATAAAACCAAGATAGTGAACACTGACAAATACCAAGACACAAAACGCCGCAAAAAGAACCAAAACTGTAAAACTCAACGGCCTTGGTTTTTCCCATATTCTACCAAGTGGTAGTTTTGTGAATAGAATCCTGTAGAGTTTGCTACCGGCGTGCTTGGCTTTTCCACTTCGGCTACGCGTCATTTTATACTACCCTAATCTCTGTCGAGCTCCTGGCTCCTTAAGCTTCAACACGGATAACAGCTTCTCTCGATCCCTGCCACTCAAGGAACCAAGCGGCACACAACATCATCATGGATCGTATTGAGTTTTCTACCGAACTACATAGACTGCAGTGGTACCTCTTAACGCTACACCGTATATCATTCACGTTCAGAGTATCGTTGTCGATCTCAAAAACAGGCGTTCTTGGTTGCTTATGGGCTGTATAAATAACGCACCCTAAAAGCACATAGAGGAAAACATTTGAAGCCAACAGATGGACAAACTCTTTTCCATGAACACCGGAGCCAGTAAACTTAAACACAGAATTATCGGCGTTAGAAGATAAATCAGTCTGAGATAGGCTGATTGAACTAAAACTTCATACCGACTCCTTGTACTAAACATCAACACCTGAAAGAAAAAACCTTTGGATCCATCACAGCCAGGCTACTCCCCTCCACATCCACCTCCATCACCACTTCCATCGCCAAAACCACCAGTATCACCGCCATACCTCCCATCAGCCTCTCGACCGATACCGGCTTTTATAACCAACCAAAAGCCAAATGCAACGATCGAGACAAAGAGTAATATTGGCGCCATGATGCTTCTGAGCAGACTATCAGACGCCAAATCTATGAAATACCATGAAACGAGAACAGACAGGACTATTGCAATTAGAGACTTCATAATGCATCCACCTTATCAATGACGGCTGACCACCAAGCACTGCGACTGAATCCATACTATGAGATTCATCACTTCAACAATAAAAATATAACCAGTTCATTCCTGCCAACATGCGTAAGGCCAGATCATCTTCGTATCCACAGGCCATACCCCACCCTCTTCAAGTCTGTACGCGATTGAGACACCCTTTCGGTTTTCCGCGAGAGCTTTCAAAGATTCAGAGTCCACCGGCATACTGCCACGAAAAAGTGCATTTGGATCCATCCAATATCCATCTACGGGAATCAAGACGCTACCAGTATCGTAATATTCCGGGCGACCTGAATAGAGAATATCGAAATGCAGGGCCGGTCGACGCGATCTGCCCCTGCAAGGTCTGTTCTTGAGCTCGCAACCGAGCAATCCCGTATTACCCGTCTCACCCAATACATCGCCCATCGCTACCGTTTCACCGATTGTTAACCCTGGCAGGGAATCAAAATGGGTATAACGTGAATAGAGGTAGAGAGGCAAACCACTCTGCTCTGGCGTGTGTCTGAGTACAACCTCGATACCGCGTGGATTGGTCCTGGCTGCATCATAGATCGCCACAACTTCACCCGCCATCACAGCCAGAATCGGCGTACCAAAGGGTGCAGGCAGATCAATACCACCGTGATAAGCCTCTTTCGGTCGCTTATGAGAGTAGTCCATGGCATAGGTCTCATCGATACCACGGCAGGCAATTCCTTTCGGCCAGACAGGATAGAGGCCTGTAGGAATCAAACCTTTCTCTTTAAGATCCTGGGGGTCGTCAAATTTCGACCTTCTGATAGCACTGATTGTTTTATTGTCAGGCAGACTCCCCGGATTCACACCCTCAACAGCTTCACCAAAAAAGCGCTTCAACTCAGTTATATCGAGATAGTTATCGCCATCAAAGTCGATTCGCTTGAATAGTCGTTTTTTTCGCCATTCGTCATAACTGAGTCGGTTATCCCCATCCCGATCCATTTTTTTCAATGCGCCGGCAGCCGACTTTGCTTCAGCAACCAGACTTGTAGAGGATAGAGCTGTCAGCAGAAGCATTAAGATCCAATAATTTGTTCGTGTAGCTATCAGCTTCATTTTTACAATTTGCTTGAGTCGTATTGTGCCAGGAGCATACTTGTAACAATAAGCGCTACAAGCTGAATTGACTGCATGACTAATAGGGTATCAGCAGTTCTTGAATCCATCTGGTAAAGCCTCTTTCCTTCCATCACAATCCCCTATATCAATAGCCGAATCAGCTTCCTTCCCTGCAATCCACAGTAATAACCATTCAACTTCAGGCGCCAGAAAACAACCTAGGCAAATCAACAATCGTCAGATCAAGATTCAATCCAATCACTGATTTCCAACAGGTGATTTCCAACACTAACACTCATCTATCATATTATGAGCGATTAACATCGCACGATCCGATAAGCGACAGCGTACAGGCCTCTTTAATCAACTAACCACATTCCTAACAATATCATTTCGCTTACAAAAAACACGAGCTAACCCGGCAAACTTAAAACAACCCTCTCATCGTCCACTAAGTAGATTCGTGTAAAGCTCCAGATAGGCCCGCATGATCGGCTGTTTGGCAAACTCCTGTTGGGCCCGTTGCAATCCCCTGTCCGCCATCGATTTCCGCAAACTCTCATCCTTCAGAGCCTGCTCAATATATATTGCTAGTGAGTTCGAATTTTCGCATTCGAACAGCAGCCCATCCTCACCATGCTGCATTACCTCTCTTGCTCCCATGGAAGCCGAGGTGACAAGGGGCCTGTTATATCCCCAAGCCTCTATCATGACATTGCCGAAAGGCTCCGCATTGGTGGAAGGAAAGACAATCAAATCAGCGAGCCGATAGTAGGCATCCGGATTGAGTTGCCAACCCGTCCAGACAATGCGTTGATCGATATTAAGTTGCTCTGCCTGCTGGTGCAGATCATCTTTGAGTGGCCCATCACCAAGAATGACCTGCCAGACAGGTCGGTCAGCGATCTCATCCGGTAGTTTAGCCAGGGCATCGAGCAGAAAGCGGTGGCCTTTGAAGGGAACAAATCTACCCGGGGTCATCAGTACCCAGGCATCCTCAGGTATGCCCAGCTCAGCTTTCAGGCCTGCCGGGGCCGGTCCAGGTTCAGGCAGTTCAGCGAAGTTGTAGATATGGAACACCTGTTGACTGGAAAAACCGGCATCGATCAGATAGTCACAAATCCCTTTGGTGTTACCGATCCAAGCGTCGGCGTGTCGGTAACCATCTACTTTGTAGTAACCGCCCAAACGAGCGACATGCACAGCACCACTCTGTTTCGGCAGATGGGTGAGCCGGGTTGCCCTCCCCATGTAGGTCTGCACGATCTGTGGTTGGCGCTGTTTGATCAGCTGCTTCACTTCGTATTTCGACAGCGGATCCCAAACCGTGCGCATTCCCAGTGGATGACAGCTCAGGTTGCCCCAGTGCTCTCCATCAAGTTCACTGTCCCGGCGCACACCGATCTCGGTTGGATGGCCAAGCTTCTCCAGCTCCAGGGAGAAGCGCTGGAACCAGCGCTCCGCACCACCGAAGGATTTGCTGCCGATGATCTGTAGGCTTTTGATCTCGCTCATGGGGTGTTATCTGTGTTGAGCAAGCCTTGGTAGACGGCCAGGTTACCCTCCACCATCTGTTCCACCGAGAAACTTCTACGCATCTTCTCTCTCCCCGACTCACCCATCTCCCGGCGCAGGGACTCATCGCCCAGCAGTTGCTCCACCGCATCCCCAAGGACCTCCACACTGCCACCAGGAACCAGACGGCCATTGACACCATCCTCAACCACTTCGGGCATGCCACCGGCATCCACCGCCACGATCGGCAGTCCAGCACTGGCCGCCTGCAACAGGGCTATCCCCAGCCCTTCCATCAGCGCTGGATGCACCAGCAGATCGAGACAGGGGTAGATGTCTGCCAGATCCTGGCGGAATCCGGCTAACTGTATATGGGATTGCAGACCACGTCGGTCGACCTCATCCTGCAGTTCCTCCTGCAACGGCCCTTTGCCGAAAATCAACCAACGAAGATTGGGAAATCGCTGGATCAGTCTGGGCATCGCCTGCATCAGAAAACGATGACCTTTGCGACTGATCAACTGAGCGACGGTGGCCATCACCAGAGCATCTTCAGGTAGATTGAATTCCGCTCTGAACCAATTCTTGTCGCAGAACTTTTGATAGGCCTCCACATCCACCGCACTGCGGACACAGGCCAGTTTCTCCTGCGCCACTCCCTCTTCGAGCAGCACATCGGCGATCCCCTGTGAGATGGCGATCACCTGGTCGTAGAGGGCGTATTTCCACTTCACAACAGCGGGGGATTCCGGATTGTCCACCCGACGGGAGAGCAGGGTTTTAATACCGCTCCAACGGCCTGCTATGCCGCCCAGCAGATCAGCTCCCCGGCGACTGTGCAGATGTAACAGATCAGGCTCAACCTGGCGAATGATCCGACGCAGTCGCCAGATAAATCCAAGATCGAGATCACCCCGCATCGGCACTTCGTAAACCTCTGCCACACTCTCTTTCACTGTGCGGCCGATGGCGCTGCCGATTGGGCAGACCAGATACGACTCCACCCCATGCTGCTGTAGCCCGGCCAGCAGGTAACTGACCTGCTTGGCGCCGCCGTAGAGATGTTGACCTGTCTCTACGTGGACTACTTTCACTGATCGCCTCCGATGAAACCGGGCAGACGATTGGCCCGCGCCACGATCTCCGCTGCTGTAATCTCCGCCATGCAATCGAACGAACCTTGGCAGGTCGGTTTACGCTTGCAGGGGGAACAGCTGCGGGGGTGGTAGATCACTTGAGCGTTCTCATGGGTTGTATCCAGATAGGGTCGGGTGGAGCCGAACAGACAGAGGGTCGGCCGGTTCATGGCGATACCGATATGAGTCAGCCCCGTATCGACCCCCACAACCAGTGAGCCTCTGGCAATCAGTGCGGCCGCCTGCCGAAGACTGGTCTCCCCCACCAGATTGATCAATCCCTCGCCTGAGGCTTTAATCTGCGCTGCCGGCTGACGATCTCCCGGACCGCCAAGCATCACTACAGGCAACTGCCAGTTTTCCGCGATCTGTTCTATCAGCGCTTGCCATGAAGCATTGAACCAGTGCTTCTGTGGCCGGGTGGTAAAGGGACAGATTATCACGAATCCCCGCTTCATCTGATGCTTTTCGATGAGCTGATCCGCATACGCCCGGTCCTCATCGGAGAGCCCCACATGCATCTCAAACCGATCCACCGGAAGATCCAGCTGCTCCGCCAGATAGAGATACTCGGAACCGATCCGCCTCGGCTCCCCTCCCTTCTCAACTGTGGCACTCATCAGGTATTGGCTGCCCTCTCTGGAGCCCAAACCGATCCGCTGGCTGGCGCCTGAGAACCAGGTCAGCAGACCGCTCTTTAGCAAGCCCTGTACATCCAGGGCCAGATCAAAACCCCGCTCCTGCAATGAACGACGGAAACCTGCCACTTCCCGCCAGAGGGTCAACCAGCGGCGCTCCTTCCACAGGGTCTGCCATCTGGCTCTGGGCCAGATCACCACTTCATCCAACTCTGGATGGTGTTCCAAAAGGGCTTTCGATTCGGGCTGCACCAACCAACTTATACGAGCCTCGGGATAGCGTTGTCGCAGGGCGTGGATCAGTGGCGAGGCGAACACGATATCCCCGATGGCGCTGAGGCGCACGATCAGAATCGACGGATTGTCATGCTCATGGATTTTCACATTGGATCCGGTATTGGTTGTTTGTCGACGTCATGGAGCGCTGAGTCTGACACGGCATTGATTACAACCGGATATATTACAAGCAGCTTGGGGATTATGTTAGTGTTAACCCTCAATGGAAGTCCTGATTATTCTGTCATACCGATGAGAACCGGTTTCCCTGTGGATGATTCACTCAATTCCGGCATCTGCCTGGATGAGGATGAATCTATCAGCACTTCCTTATTTTTATAAATAACATCAATGCTGAACACTGACATTCCTGATCTGATCTATCTGGGCCGCAGTCGGCTGCATCGCAACCGTGCCAATCTGATCCAGACCCTGCACACAGTGGCGGCACTAACCGAACTGGGTATCGACACCCGTCTCTATCTCCCCCCTTGGCATCGACCGGTGACCCCACAGCAACGCTGCGATGAGATGGGCATCACCAGTAAGATCGATATCCGTGCCAGCCAGTGGCTGCATCGGCGCTGGCCTTTGTCACTCTTCCCGCGTCTGCATAAACGCATGCTCAGCCGGGCGAAAGCGGTCTATGTACGCTCCCCCGAGTTGAGTCTCGGACTTGCCTCCCAGAGGATCAGGCACCATTTCGAGGTGCACACCCTGCAGCCGATGATACAGCGAAACCAGTTGTCTCAAGTGATCGAGCTGCACCGTCAGGGGATAATCGATCAACTGTTGCCGATCAGCCGCAACGCTGCTGATGCCCTGATCGAGGCGGGTGCGGATGAACAGCGAATCCATATCAGCCCCTCCGGGGTTGAGCTTGAGGCATTTCAAAAAGTGCCTGAATTCAACAGCAATGACCTGAACAATCCGAGGATCGTCTATCTCGGACGCATCAGTCGGGACCGGGGCCTGGATATTCTGACCCGAATTGCGCAGGGTGAACTTGGACAGGTAGTGCTGGTTGGCGATTGCGATGATCCGATACCCAACCACCCGGCACTGCAGCACCGACCCAGCGTCCCCCACCGGGAAGTGGCCAAGCTCTACGGCGAGAGCGAGCTGGTGGTGCTACCCTACCAGGCCGACCTGAGCCATGCGGACGGGATCAGCCCAATGAAGCTGTTCGAAGCGATGGCGGCGGGACGGCCGATCATTGCCAGTGATATTCCGCCGTTGCGGGAGATTCTTCAGTCTGGGCGTAATGCCCTGCTGGCCGATCCGGCCGATCCGGATGCCTGGGTGCAACAGGTGGCTGAATTGAGAGATAATCCGCAGCTGGCCAAGCGAATCGCTCTGCAGGCGCGTGAAGATGCGGCTGCCTACAGTTGGCCGAACCGGGCGGCAGGCATTGCCAGAGCCATCGGTCTCCTATGATATCATTAGCCCGGCGCCTTGATAGGCCATGTTCAGGGCTTCTGACAGGCACGCTTCGGCTGAACACGGCCTATGCAGGCGCCGGGTCAATAATAAGAAAACTATAAGAACGACATAACTATTAGAAACGCAGAAACCATGTTGCAAGCCCTTAGCCCCTATTTCAAACCGAGCCGTTTAGCCGACTCGAAACTGCAGCAGGCCAGTGATTGGATTGGTGTGCTCGGGCTCTATATCTTCTCCTTTTTCAGCCTGCTGAGTATCGCCGGGGCCAACCTGGGGCTGGGGCTGATGCTGATCGGCCTGCTCCTCTCGAGTGACGCCTGGCGACGCCTGCCGCGACAGTTTCTGTTCTGGTCCTGCCTGCTGATCATCGCCTATATCGCCTACCGGGGCAGCGAAGCCATGGCCGAAATTCCACTCGACCACAAGACCCAGGCCAATCAGGCGAGGGACTGGGCATTGTTGTTTCTGTTCTTTATCCCCGCCTGGTGGCTCAGTCAGTCTCCGAGGCGAATCCCGACCGCCCTGGGCCTGATATTGGCCGGATTCACCCTCGGCATCCTCAGCGCACTGGACGGGGAGTCCCTCTCTCAACTGCTGCAGGGGGAGCGTTCCGGCATGCATTTTGGCAAGCCGATCATCTTCGGCTTTGATTGTGCAGCGGTGATCCTTGGATTGATCGTCCTGGCGATCTACCGACTCAACCCCCAGCTGAAACAGAACCGAAGTCAGCAGATCCTACTGGTTGTGCTGATCATTCTGGGCATACTCTTCTACACCCAGGGGCTGATCATCAGCCAATCCCGCGGGGTCTGGCTGGCTCTCTTTTTTGCCCTGCCCACCATCTTTCTGACACTCAAGTTCACTCGCCAGAGCAAGAAACAGCCAAAGGTCTCACTGCTGATGCCCCTGGCTGCGGTGGGCCTGGTGCTGGCGCTGATCCTGGCTCTCAACTGGGACACCATTCAGGCCAGAGTCTCAACCGAGCAGACCGAGCTGGGCACGGTGGTCAGCGAGGGTCTCGATGAGGCCCCTCTCACCGCTTCCACCTATCGGTTGCATCTGTGGGAGTTCGGACTCAACAAATGGCTGGAGCGCCCTTTTACCGGCTGGGGGCCTGGCACCACCCATGCTCTGGTGGAAGCGGAGAACAACCCCAACCTGAAGGACCACCGGGATATCGGCTTCGACCATCTGCACAACGCCTATCTGGAGGTGGTGTTTCAGCTCGGGCTGGTGGGCATCATGATCATCGCCCTGATCTGCGGCCTGATGATCTCGAAAATCATGGAGGCGTTTCGCCGCCAGCGGATCTCGATCTACTTCCTCGCCTTCCTGTTCAGCAACTTCATGTTGATCGCCATCTATAGCCTGACCGACTTTCGCCATCTACACTGGAATTGGCGCTTCTACTGGCTGATAATCGCCGGCTGTACCTATGCCTTTACCCTGATGACCTTCAGGCCACACCTGGAGCGCCAGTACCGATCCCCCAAGAGGCGTGACGATGAGTGAAGACCAAACCATTGCCACCGGCCGCTGTCTGTGCGGCGCGGTAAGTTATCAGATCAAGGGAAACCTGGGAATATTTCAATATTGCCACTGCTCCCGTTGCCGCAAATTCACCGGCAGTGCCTTTGCAGCCAACCTGTTTGTCTCACCGAAGCAGTTTGAATGGCTGAGCGGCGAGGCGCTGGTGGGGCGCTTCGAACTGAGCGAGGCGAAACACTTTGCCACCGGTTTCTGCAAACAGTGCGGCTCCTCTCTGCCCTGGCGTTCCCAGAGCGGCAAGGCGGTAATCGTGCCTGCCGGTACCCTGGATGAGGATCCGGGTATCCATCCCTCGCAGAACGTCTTCACCACCTCTGCTGCTGACTGGTACGAAGAACCCTATACGCTACCCCATTACGATACCCTGCCCGGCAAGAAATGAGTGACAGCAAGGTATCGCCCCCGGATCTCGCTGTGCTTGTATCACTCTCCGGAGAGGGAGGCGTGGAACGAATGGTGTTGAATCTGGTCAACGCCATCGCTGAACAGGGAACCCGGGTCGACTTGCTGCTGATCAAGACCCGCAGCAAACACCTGGACGCACTCCATCCCCAAGTGAATCGCATCGATCTCGGCAGCAAGCATACCGCCACCAGCCTATGGCCGCTGCGCCGCTACCTGAAGCAGGCCAATCCACCGGCACTGCTGGCGGCGAAAGACCGGGCCGGTCGCATGGCCGTCATCGCCAGGGTACTGGCCGGGTCCGGCAAAACCCGACTGCTGATGCGACTGGGCACCAACCTGACCGCCGCACTGGCGCATAAATCCCCTTGGCGGATGCGCCTGCGACGCCTGCCGATCCGCCTGCTCTACCCGCACATCGACAGAATCGTTGCCGTTTCCGAAGGGGTTCGGCAGGATACCCTGACGGTCTCCGGGGTCGATCCACAAAAGGTCAGTGTGGTGCGCAACCCAGTGATCACCCCGCAACTGCAGACAGCCGCGGAAGCACCAGTACCTCACCCCTGGCTCGAGGATAGCGAAGTGCCGGTGATACTGGGCGCCGGACGCCTGACCCTGCAGAAAGATTTTCACACCCTGATCCAGGCGTTTGCCCAGCTCAGAGAAAGCCGTCCCTGCCGCTTGATCATCCTTGGTGACGGACGGCAGAAAACACCCTTGTTGGAACTGGCTGAAAGCCTCGGCGTGACAGCCGATCTGGACTTCCCCGGTTTCACCTCGAACCCCTACGCCTACATGAAACGGGCACAGCTGTTTGTACTCTCATCACGTTGGGAGGGTTCACCGAACGTACTCACTGAGGCGATGGCTCTGGGGGTACCGGTGGTCTCCACGAACTGTCCCAGCGGCCCGAACGAAATCCTCGATCAAGGTCGAATCGCACCGCTTGTCCCGGTTGGCGATCACCAGGCCCTGGCGGCGGCGATGGGGAAAGTACTCGACTCACCACCACAGGGAGAGCGGCTGCGTGAGGCTGTTGCAGAATACCGCGCTGAGATCAGCGCCACCCACTATTTAAAACTCATCGGTTGACACCATGCTGCTTTCCATCAAATACAATTTTCTGTTCGTCCACATCGCCAAGACCGGCGGCACCAGTGTCAGATCGGCCCTGCAGCCCCTGCGCTGGCGCGACCCCTGGTACTACCCGATGTTCCTCTGCTCCCGCTTCAGCCATCTGAGCGGGCACCGTATCGGCACCAAATTCCCCCGTCACTCAAGGATCGTCGCCGCCAAGGAGCTGCTGCCGGAAGATTTCTTCAACAATCTGTTCAAGTTCGCCATTGTGCGCAACCCCTGGGACCTGCAGGTCAGCTCTTACCATCACATCCGCCGGGAGCGGCCCCACCTGATCTCCCATATCGAGGACTTCGACCACTTCATCCGTTGGAAACTCGATCCGGAGCGGCCCTATCAATACCATGTGGACACCTCCATCCAATCCCAGCTCGACTACCTGATCGACCTGCAGGGCAAGATCCTGGTGGATTTCATCGGCCACTACGAAAATCTGGCGGAAGATTTCAAAACAATCACAACCCAACTCAAGCTCGATGACATCAGCCTGCCCCACAAACGCCGGGCAAAAGATCGCTCAAAGGATTATCGGGAGTACTATACGGACGACCTGGCGGAGCTGGTGGGCAACCACTTCAAACGCGACATCGAGGCGTTTGGGTACCATTTCGATCAGGCAAAGTGACTGCGGTTGGGCCGTATTACGGCTTGATTGCAAAACGGCCGACCGATGGACAAGGCAGATTGAAGTCGCCGTCGTCACAACCTGCGGACAACCCCGGGGCGAAGGCTTGAGTCAAGAAACTTCGGCCCGGGACGACCAGTTAATCACAAAACGTTACTGTGGACAGTTGACCGTGTATTCCCATGCGGTGCCACTGGTCCCCTCACAGTTTGGAACCACCTCAACCGCGATCACCGACGAGTTGCCCGAGTAGTTGATGGGCACTGTCTTTTCCTCACCCACACAACCGCTATCGAACAACAGCTCGCCTTCATAGTGCAAGCGCATGCGATCACGAATGCTGTAGGTTTCGTAGTAGAAATCGAAACTCCCAGAATTCTGGCCCAGCTCGATCTGACGGGTGTCGGGCGTATCACCCCCTGCATTCTGGGTACTGCTGCAGGCCTCCGGTTCACCGGTGCCATAAAACTTCAGACGCCAGGATTGTAGGCTACCGCTATCGCCGGTCACCCGATCCCGTACCGTCAAGGTCCAATCACCATCAGCGTCGCCCCCGAGGTGCCGTGCGCTGCCGAACACCCAGCCATTGAAACTGCTGCAGGTCACCCGAGTAAACAGCGGGAATCCGCTGGAACAGCCACGGGGCTCGGTAAGCAGACTCTGTGAGCCATCGGGACCGGTCAGCAGAACCTCAAGATCACCGGGCTCCGTATGGCTGGCGCTGAAGGTGATTTCAACATACTCAATATGGTCGATGCCGCTGTTGGATACGGTGATGGTACTGGTTGTTGTACCCATATCCGCGATCGGTTCATTCGGACTCTCCAGATCCGTCTCATGGGTTCGCTCCTGGCCGAGATTGGTCCAGCTGCGCGCCAATGCGACAGCCGCCTGTGCATCAGGAACACCAAAACCATACTTGTGATTGAAATTGTAACGGGGATTGGTTCCTGTGGTCAGCCAGCCGGAATCCGAGGCATGGTTTTTACGCGCAGTCTGGGCCAGGATCATGCGCACATCCCGCCAACCCAGATTGGGATTCGCTTCGAGTATCAGGCCAACCACACCGGAGACGACCGGTGCAGCGGCCGATGTCCCACTGAAGCAGGTATAACTGCGGTTCGATACATCGGCGGTTCCATCGGTGGAATCGTTGTAGGGCAATTCGCCGGTTCTATCGGTTGAGAGAACACAGTCTGCGCCCGGTGCACTGATCCACAGATTGGCGCCACTCTCGGAGAAGTCGGCTTGAAACCCATCGTTGTCAACGGCCCCCACCGCGATGACTCCGCGATTGTTCACATACCCGTCATGATTGGAATTATCGCCTCTTTCTGCCCCATTGCCTCCGGCAAACACATACACGATGCCTCGGCCGAAACGGCCGCTGGCGAGACCGGTTTGGATTGCGGATTCCCATAACGACGGTGGCGACTCGAGCATGCCGGTACTGTCGAACGAACCCCAGCTGTTACTGGATACCGCGTTGTCCACCGCATCACGTGACATGGCATCGGCTTTGTCCGCATCGGTATTGGTGAGGATTGCGTTATAGCCAATCAGACTGGCGCGAGGCGCGACACCACGCACACCCACCCCATTCAAATCCCGAGCCGCAATCAGTCCCGCTACCGCAGTACCATGGGCGAATGGGTCAGAAGCGCTGGGTTGTGGTGGCGATGGGTCCGTATCGTTGTTCTGATAGTCCCAGCTTTGATCCACCGCCACATTGGCGGCAAGATCTTCGTGGCCGATCTCCACGCCATCATCAACCACCACGATGCGTACACCACGGCCCTTGATCCCGTCCACATCCCATACTGGCTCAGCATTGATATCCTCTCCGGCGGTAGCACCACTCTGCCCGGTATTCTTGATGTGCCACTGCTGATCATAGAGCGGGTCCCCCTGAGTCAGGGTCAGATAGATCTCGGTATCGGCATTCATCGTTACCACACAACTGGTTCCGGCTCCGGAACAACCACCACCGCTCCACTCCTCAACGGCGTTGTCAGGGGCTGGATAGACGTTTAACGTCACACGGCTGCCACTGTCGAATCGTGCCGAGCAAACACTGTCGATTTCGCTGCAATTGATACCGCTTGGGGTAGAGATGATGCCGCCTTCCCCGTCTCCGGTAATGTTGATGGTCAGCAGAAAGGTCGTCAGTTGATCGATGATCTCATCTTCTACATCCTCATCATCTTCAACACCGCCGCAAGAGCCGAGCAGGCCCGTGGTTAACACCAATAGGAACCCGGCCAGCGGCCCCCACCTGAACCCGTTTGGATTCTGTTTCGATTGAATTGCGATCGTCATGTTCTAACGCCTTGAACTGGGTTTCCACCAATTGGGGGTTGCATTGACAACCTCACCGGACTCCCGCAACTGATTGGCGAGTTCCAGGGCTTCAATCCCTGGTGCGGTACGCAACAGATAGGTGTGTGCACCAATCGGTAAGCGGCGCTCGACTTCAAGGCCTTTGCGAATCAACCAATTGTCAATCTGGGGTTTCTCCCAGCTGGGATCGAGTGTCACAATCAGCCCACCGGGTAGCGCCCTTAATGGTCCCGCTTCTGTGGGAGAGTCGTGAAATACCGGTGAAAGCCTGCCGGCATACTGTTCGGACTTCGCCTGTTGCGTCACGTTTAGTGAGTTGCCGGACTCCAACCGCCAGAAGCGCACACTACCTTGAGCCGGGAACGCCGCCACATCCCGCCCGCTGTAACGCTGGCGCATCACGGATGCGGTGGCATCGGAAGATTCAAATTCTGCGATCAGGCTTGGATTGAGCCAGATGGTCCTGGGCTCGTCACCGTCGTACCAGACATATTGCTGCTGAAGTGTAGCGATGCTCTTATAGTTTTTGTGATTCAACGTACCAGCCGAGGGTCCGGCACAGGCCGAGGCGACGGTCATGAAAAAAATGATCGGCAGACAACAATCTCGTAGTGCTCGAAGATGTTTCATCTCAACTTCCCCCTATGCCGGATTGATTGCGATGACCTGCATCGCGTTCCCTTCAGGTCAGATCCAGACTCCCTGGAGGCCGAGCTAAAAACGGCCATCCAGGGAAGCTCTTAAGTGTCTTGGTTGTTTATTCTCGAACCCAGCGCACGGGTGAAACGACGTGGATCCTGAATGCGTGGCCCATTGAAACCGGACTCTACACATTTGACGGGATTCGACACAAAACGCCTCGCCACGTACAAATTAAACACTGTACAAAGATGCCAGAATAAAGGATTGAATAAAAGCTGATGTCCCGCCGGGAAGCGCCAAAACCCGAATAAAAATACTGAATTGATGATACAAAGAATTCTGAGGGTTTCTGCTTGAGGGTTTCATCAGCTTGTGCCGCTGGATTCCGGCCTGTGCTGGAATGAACACGACACACCTGGTCAGGCCAAAGTCAAATAGACCAGTATGCCGCTCATACACCCGGGATGATGGGTATCAGCCACTCAACACCGCTGGCTTACTGAGCCTCTGGCAATCCTATGGCCTTCAAATAGCTGGTGACACTTTTCTCCAACGTGTATGGCGCCGCTGCGGTCTGAAGCCGCTCCCTGGGCAACGGATTGTCCAACTGCCTGGCCATCGCATCGGCCAGGGCAGCCGGATCGCCCGGCGGCGCCAATGGCTCTCCAGGCAGATCCCCCAACAATTCCTCAGGACCACTCGGGCAACGGGTGGAAGCCACCGGTGTCCCGGCAGCCAGGGCTTCAACCAGCACCGCCCCCAATCCTTCCCATAAAGAGGAGAGCACAAACAGAGCCGAGGCCTTCATGTAGGGGTAGGGGCTGTCCACAAAGCCCGGCAATGAAACCCGTTGCTCCAGGCCCAGCTTTTTTACTTCGGCTTCGAGCCGCTCACGGGCACGCCCTTCACCAACGATCATCAGGCGGCAGTCATATCGATCCTTGAGCTGTGCGAATGCCCGTATCAGGGTGGTGAAATCTTTTCGGCGGCACAGCTCACCCACCCCAAGGATCACTCTCGGTTCACCAGGTTTGAACCAGGGATGGTCAAGTGGCTGATTCATCCGCTGATAGAAACTCGGTGTGATGATCGGGCTGGGCACCACTTCAATTCCCGCGCGCTCAACACCGATGTAGTCGGCAAAATCATCCGCCGCACCCTGAGATGGAACCAGGATAGTATCCGCATGACGATAGAGGTAGCGCATAGAGTTACGCTGCACGAAGCGATCGAAGCGACTGCGGCTGGCCAGGTTCGTACTCACCGTGGTGCCGCTGCGTACTGCCACCCGGGCGCGATTACCGCTCAAGGCATTGGCCAACAGAGCGGTACGATTGACCCGGTCCTTGTCTGAGAGTAGAACCTCGGGACGGTACTGTTTCAGATAACGAATCAGCTCCGGCAGGGCGGGATAGACATGTTTGGCTTTAAACTCCACCACCCGCAGATTCTCCGGTAGAGGGTGATTCAGTTCTGGCCCATGGTTGTGGATCTTCAGCAAGTCGACCTGATAGCCCGCTTCGGCCATCCCCGGCAACAGATTTTTCGCCAGCCGGTCCACGCCACTGTGACCGGAGGTGGCAAGAAAGCAGGCGATACGGCGGGACTCAACCATCGACCGCCACTGGGGCTGTCAGGCCGAATGCAGCAAGATAGCTTCTGGCACTTCGCTCCAGGGTGTACTCACTCACGGCTGCCTGAAGCTTTTCAGGATCCGGTGGCTGATTCAGTGTTTGCAACATCGCCTCGGCCAGACCGTCCACATCGCCCACTTCGACTAACGGCGCCACTTCACCCGCCCGGGTAATCTCAAAGGGACCGGAGGGGCAGTCGGTGCTGACCGAGGGCGTGCCCAGAGCCAGTGCTTCGGTAAGCACGTTGGGGGATCCCTCCCACAGGGAGGAGAGTACAAACAGTCCGGCATGCTTCAGATAGACGTAGGGATTGTCGACAAAGCCGGCGAGACGAAAATCGTCCTCAATCGCCAACTCCCTGGCGAGCTGTTTCAACTGCGCCTCTTTATTGCCCTGGCCAAGAATCATCAGGCGGCAGGACTGCTGCTGTCGCACCTGGGCAAAGGCACGCAACAGGGTGGGAAAATCCTTTTGCCGGCGCAGTCCGCCGATACCGAGTATCACCGGCGGCTGGCCCTTCGCCAGCCAGGGATCCGGCAGCTCGGCCTTTGACTGTTGATAGAGCTCGGGGGTGATGGTTGGGTTTTTAATCACGTTGATCCGTTCCCGGGGGATACCACTCAACGCCATCACTTCATCCGCAACCCCCTGGGAGACCGCGACCACACCATCGGTCTGATTGAACAGCTTGACCAGATTGCGGGTCTTCAGCCAACGCCGCAACCAGCCCATGCCCCGTGCCTTCATACGGGAAACCAGGGCCGTGCCCGGGCGCAGGTAGAAGCGTGTCTTGCCATGGTGGCGTTGCCGCGCCTGCATGGCGATCTCGTCATCCCGGGTCTTTGCCGTCAGCAGGATGTCGGGATCGTTCTGCTGCAGATAGTCGAGCAGCCTGGGCAGGGAGTCGCTCTGTTTGGCCACCGGAAACTTGATCACCCGGACATTCTCGGGCAGCAGATGGAGGTAGGGGGCATTGCTGTTTTTGATGATGAAATCGACCTTCACCCCGATCAGCGCCAAGCCTCTGGCTATATTGACCATCATGCGTTCAACGCCGCCGTCACCGAACTTCAGAATAAACAGACAGACGTGAGGAACAGGTTTGGATGAATCGGGCATGGGTTTATCTAATCCGGATAGCGCCATCAGTAGACAACAGTTGTATTAAGACAGCTTAGGCTCGGACCAAAATGGCAGTGAGTACAATCAAAGGATTTTGGTGGGGCGTGGCCCCACCCTACAGCCATAATTCTACAGTAGGGTGGGGCCACGCCCCACCAGATGCGGCTTAAGGTAAGCGCCATTCAGCTTAGGCCTGTCCTGTAAGGAGCGCATGATATCACCTTTCCAATCAAGGCACAGGCAACTTCAGATACAGAGCCAGCAAGAGATTCCAAAGCTGGGATCAACCATAGAGACTTATTCCCTAATGCACTGAGCACAGGCGTTTTGATAGAGCTCCGCATCAGCCTCACTGAAACAGCATGCGATAATGCGTTGGAAACGTTCCCGCCAGGCTTGCATCACCGACAGGGCGATCTCAGCCGCCTCGGTCTTGGGATAACCATAGACGCCGGTGCTGATACCGGGGAAGGCGATCTGCTGCAGCTTGTGTTCTGACGCCAGGGCGAGGCTGTTCTCGTAACAGTCCCGAAGCAGTTTCGGTTCACCCAGGGTGCCACCCTGCCAAATCGGCCCAACCGTATGAATCACCCATTTTGCGGGCAATTTGAAACCGGGCGTCAGTTTCGCCTCACCTACCTGGCAGCCGCCGAGGCTACGGCAGTAGTCGAGCAGCTCCCCACCAGCGACCCGATGAATGGCACCATCCACCCCGCCACCGCCAAGCAGGGTTGTATTGGCGGCATTGACGATAACATCGACTTCCAGCCGGGTGATGTCTGCCGTTACAATGTGTATCTGACCCATAACTTCTAGTGTAGGCATAACGCCGCGACTGGCCTGATAAAAAAGTAAATGCGCAACCCCTGTACGGTCGCCAATCAGGTAGAATCCTTATAATCCGACAGATCACAACACCACCCCATGTCCTATTCAACACTCAATTTGTTACTCCTGCTGATGCTGATTGCCTGGTTCTGGCGGGACAGTTTGAAAGTCAGAGAGGTGGCGATCCGGATCAGCCGCAGCAGCTGTCAAAGCCATGGGGTCCAGTTTCTGGATCAGACGGTGGCGCTGCACCGGCTGGGAGTCCGCTGGTTGCGCAGCGGCCCGAAACTGCGTCGTGTCTACGCCTTTGACTACAGTCTTGAGGGATCGGGGCGCCGAACCGGCTATCTGGTGATGATGGGCATCCACAATGTGAGCCTGCACATGGATATCCCTCAGCCGCCTCAACCCCCAGCTGAACCATCGGAGCAGCAGCAGGATTAAGCTATTTGACAACCTTCAGCGCCGGACGGCTGCTGGGTGGCTTAGGATCCGGGTCGTCTTCCGGTTCACTGTCGGTATCCACTTCCTCTTCCGGAAACAGCATACCCTGGCCATTCTCCTTGGCGTAGATCCCCATCACCGCGCCTGGGGGGATGAGGATCTCTTCCTCAGCACCCCTGAAGCGGGCACTGAAACTGATCCAGTCGTTACCCAGTTCCAGTCCGGACACGGCAGATGGATCCACATTCAGAATGATGCGTCCGTTCTCGACGAACTGCATTGGCACCACTGCCCCCTGATACTCTGCATTGACCATCAGATAGGGGGTATTGTCGTTATCCACCAGCCACTCATAGAGGGCCCGGATCAGATAGGGACGATTGGATGTCATCTCTGACATGGTCTAACCTAGAGTCCGCAGATGGACAGGTTGATGTGTGCGCTTGTCGTGATCTAGGGCAAGGAGTTGCAACGCCGCCATGCGCCGCCACAGGCGTATTACTCGCTCTGTAGCGTGACTCCCCCAGCGGGTGATACCCTCTTTCGAACACTTTTTCATGTCATTCTCCAACTAAGCAACAGAATGGAGCGGTTAACTGCGGAACCGAGGTTTATCCACGCATTTCTTGTTCAGCTTCAGACAGACTCTTGATGAATGACTCTTTCTCAAACAGACGCTTGGAGTATTCGTGCAGGCCCTTGGCGCTGGTCGGAATCTCGATGCCCATTTCAGGCAGGCGCCACAGCAGCGGTGCAATGGCACAATCCACCAGGGAGAACTCATCGCTCATGAAGAAGGGTTTGGCACCGAATACCGGTGCCGTGGAGATGAGACTCTCACGGAGCTCTTTACGAGCCTTTGCCGCCTCTTTCTTGCCACTCAGAATGATATCCAGCTGACGATACCAGTCCGACTCGACCCGATACATCAATAAACGCGATGTGGAACGGGAGACAGGATCGACCGGTAACAGGGGCGGATGGGGAAACCGCTCATCCAGATACTCCATGATGATGCGGGACTCGTACAGCTTGAGATCCCGGTCCACCAGGGTGGGAAGGGTTCCGTAGGGATTCAGCTCCATCACCTCTTCGGGTACGTTCAGCGGATCGATATCCTCCACTTCGTAGGTGATGTTTTTTTCCGCCAACACCATCCTGACCCGGTGGCAGTAGGGGTCCGTCGGATCCGAATAGAGGGTCATCACTGAGCGTTTATTCGCAACTGCTGCCATTTATTGCCTCTCTCCAAAATTTCTGACACGCCATCAACCAGTGGATTTTGTGCCGGAAAAATAATTTTCACATAAAAAAAGGCGCACAGTATAACGCAACTGTACGCCTTTTTGTCAGCTAAACACCAATGAGTTCTAGTGAACGTCCTTCCAGTACTCCTTTTTGAGCAGATAGGACATCACGAAAAACACCGCAATGAACAGCAACACCCAGACACCCAGGCGCTTTCTCTCCATCTGGATCGGTTCACCGATGTAACTCAGGAAGGCGGTAATATCACGCGCAACCTGATCGAACTCTTCCGGGCTCATGGTGCCTTCGCTGGCGGGTTCCAGGCGATCCAGCACTTCGGTTTCAGTGCCGTTGTGAACCTCGGTCTTGAAGACCGCTTTCTGATCACCCTGCAACTGCCACAACACATTGGGCATGCCCACATCGGGGAAGACCCGGTTGTTGACACCGAAAGGACGCTTCTCATCGATGTAGAAACCACGCAGGTAGGTGTAGAGCCAGTCCACACCACGGGCACGGGCGATAACACTCAGATCCGGCGGCGGATTACCGAACCACTCAGTACCTTTCTCGGCCGTCATGGCGATGTTCATGGTGCCACCAATCTTGTCGGTGGTGAACATCAGGTTATCGATGACCTCCTGCTCGGTCAGACCCAGATCCTTCGCCATCCGGTTATAGCGTTGGTACTTGGCCGAGTGACAACTCAGACAGTAGTTCATGAAGTACTTGGCGCCGCGCTGCAGGGAGGCCTGATCGCTCAGATCGATGTCCGCGTCGTCCAGCGGCACGCCGCCACCGGCTGCCAGCCCGAGCATCGGGGTCACGGCTAATAAGAATGCAACAATCAGCTTTTTCATTCGGTCACCCTCTCTGGCACGGGTTTGGTATTGTCCATCTTGCTGTAGATCGGCATCAGCAGGAAGAAGGCGAAGTAGTAGATGGTGCCGATCTGCGCCAACAGCTTGTAGAGGTCAGTGGTCGGTTGTGTACCCAGATAACCCAGCAGGATGAAGTTGACCACGAAGACCCACAACATCACTTTATAGAGCATACCTTTGTAACGGATCGACTTGACCGGGCTGCGATCCAGCCAGGGCATGAAGAACATGATCAGGATCGAGGCAAACATCGCCACCACACCCGGGAAGGCCGAACCGGCAATCGAGGGCACAGCACGCAGAATCGCGTAGAACGGCGTGAAGTACCACACCGGCGCGATATGCTCAGGCGTCTTCAGCGGGTTGGCTGGTTCGAAGTTTGGATGCTCGATGAAGTAGCCACCCATCTCCGGCGCGAAGAATACCACCGCCGCGAAGATGAACAGGAATCCGGCAACCCCGGCAATATCCTTCACTGTGTAGTAAGGGTGGAAAGGAATGCCGTCAGCAGGCGCTTTGTCAGACCAGCGGTTGCCCTTGGGACCCTTCTTGATCTCCACGCCATCCGGGTTGTTGGAGCCGACTTTGTGAAGCGCAACGATATGGATGAACACCAGTGCAGCCAAGATGAAAGGCAACAGGAAGTGCAGGGCAAAGAAGCGGTTCAGGGTTGCATCGGAGATGACATAGTCACCACGAACCCAGACACCCAGATCCGGACCGATCACCGGCACCGCTGAGAACAGGTTGACGATAACCTGGGCGCCCCAGTAGGACATCTGACCCCAAGGCAGCAGATAACCGAAGAAAGCGGTCGCCATCATCGCCAGGTAGATGATCACACCGATGATCCACAGCAGCTCTCTTGGTTTACGGTATGAACCGTACATCAGACCACGGAACATGTGCAGATAGATCACCACAAAGAAGGCTGAAGCACCGGTTGAGTGCATGTAACGAATCAGCCAGCCCCAGTCCACATCACGCATGATGTATTCCACAGAACCGAATGCCAGTTCCGCATCAGGCTTGTAGTTCATCGCCAGCCAGACGCCGGTGAGAATCTGAATAACCAGTACCAGCAGGGCGAGTGAGCCCATGAAGTACCAGAAGTTGAAGTTCTTGGGGGCGTAGTATTGCGCCAGGTGCTCGTTCCAGACCTTGGTCGCCGGATAGCGGTCGTCTATCCAAGTCATAAAATTTTTCATCATACTCATGAGGATGAACCTCCGTCGGCACCGACCATAATCTTCGTCTCAGAGAGATACTGGTATGGGGGAATTTCCAGGTTTTTCGGTGCAGGCACACCGGCGTAGACGCGACCAGCCAGGTCGAATCGCGAACCGTGGCAAGGACAGAAGAAGCCACCTTTCCAATCAGCGCCGAGATCCTCGGGAGCCACTTCAGGACGGTAGGTGGGAGAACAACCCAGATGAGTACAGATACCCACAGCGACAAGATACTTGTCGTTGACCGCCCGGGTTGGGTTTTTGCAGTAGTCTGGCTGCTGTCCGGTATCATCGGAGTTTGGATCGGCCAAGACACCATCCAGTGACGGCAGATCGGTAAGGTTCTTATCGGTACGATGAACGATCCAAACCGGCTTTCCGCGCCATTTCACCCGCATCAGCTGACCCGCTTCAAGCTTGCCGATATCAGCCTCAACCGGCGCACCTGCCGCCTTGGCCTTCTCACTGGGGGCCCAGGCCGCCAGAAATGGATAGATCACGAAACCGGCACCAACCGCTCCGACCGCACTGGTAGCAAGCGTAAGGGTACGCCGCTTCTTTAAATCAACGCCATCTGCGCTCATAACTTTATGGACTCCCCGGATACTGTCATGAGCCTTCGAAGCCGAAACGGCCCCTTCCCAGCCCACATTTTCAGGACATTAGAATATACTTACATAAAACAATGAAAATTAACCGCGCATTCTCCACAATGTGACCTTGTTGGTCAAGGCGCATTCACATGGCGAAGATAAATAAAACCGTGTAAAGCCACTCCATTTAAACGGGGTTTTCAATATCGCAAAAGCGCCATTCAAGCTGATGGCGCTCAGCCAGATGGCGTCCCAAGGCCTCAACACCATAGCGCTCTGTTGCATGGTGGCCTGCCGCAAAATAGTGGATATCGAGCTCCCTGGCCAGGTGCACCGTGGGCTCCGACACCTCACCGGATATATAGGCGTCGAGCCCCAGCGCGGCGGCCTGCTCGATATAACCTTGGGCCGCGCCGGTACACCAGCCAAGCCGCTTGATCTGTGGCCGCTCGGCACGGATATGCAGCGGCTCCCTGCCCAGCACCTCGGCCAGCTTTGCATTCAGGGTTTGCGGCGATTGGGGTTGGGCGAACTCGGCCGTCCACACCAGGCCCTGCCCGGCGGTTGAAGCTTCCGCCTGGGGCAGACCCAGATGATTGCCCAATTGACGGTTGTTGCCAAACTCCTGATGGGCATCCAGCGGCAGATGGTAGGCAAGCAGGCTGATGCCTTGACGATAGAGGCTGGCAATCCGCTGTCCTTTGATGCCACGCAGTGGTTGCGGCTCACCCTTCCAGAAATAGCCGTGATGAACCAGCAAGGCATCCGCCCCCCAGTCTGCCGCCGCATCGATCAGCGCCTGGCTGGCAGTCACTCCCACCATCAACTTACCAACTGTGGTGCCGGCCTCGACCTGGATACCGTTAGGGCAGTAGTCATCGAAGCTATCCGCTGCCAACAAATGGTTACAGTAGTTTTCAAGCGTAATCAGTTCAATCATGTTATGTTTGCCTGCTATAGGGCTCTACTGGGGCCTGGTGTGCTCTGCGCATGAGGTTTCGAGCACTGTCCAGCGAATTTGAAACTTTTTCTCAACCATCAACTCAACCTAAACTTCAATTTAGAGTTGCCAGAAGTAACGTTTTTACCACACTAGATCATCCGATGCGTATGCAAAGACTGCTATCACTACTACTCACGGCCTTGACCGCCGGTTTGGCAGGGGCCTTCGTTGTTCTTTTTTTGATGCCTGACCGCATATTCGCACCGCAACCGGCAAACCCACCCGCCGCGTCAACGGCCAACCAGCCGGAGATCAACCTGCCCAGAGAATCCGGCCCGGTATCCTATGCGGAGGCGGTCGAACGGGCTGCCCCATCGGTGGTCAATATCTTTTCCACGAAAATCACCACCGAATCCCAGGCGATGCGCTTCAAGGATCCGGTTCTGCAGCACCTGTTTGGTAGCATTCTGCCGGAAAAGACCCGTCAACGCCTGGATACCAGCCTTGGCTCCGGGGTGATCGTCACGGAAGACGGCTACATGCTGACCAACCACCATGTGATCGATGGCGCCGACGAGATCAAAGTGGTGCTGGCCAACGGTCAGAGCGTCAGTGTCAGTGTGGTGGGCAGTGACGCGGAATCCGATGTGGCGGTGCTGAAGATCAAGAGTGAAGAATCCCTGCAACCGATACCGGTTGGCCACTCCAGCACCCAGCAGGTGGGGGATGTGGTACTCGCCATCGGCAATCCGTTCGGTGTGGGACAGACCGTGACCATGGGCATTATCAGCGCCACCGGCCGATCGCGACTGGGTATCAGCACCTTCGAGAATTTCATCCAAACCGATGCGGCGATCAACCCGGGTAATTCCGGAGGCGCGCTGGTGAATGGCCATGGCGAACTGATCGGCATCAACACCGCCATCTTCTCCCAGACCGGCGGCTCCCACGGGATCGGTTTTGCCATCCCTTTCGATCTCGCCCAGGGCATCATGCAACAGCTGATCAGCACCGGACATGTGGTACGGGGCTGGATCGGCATCCAGGGACAGGATGTGACGAAAAAGCTGGCTGAAGCGTTTGGCCTGCACATTGAGGACGGTGTCCTGGTGACCGGGGTGTTGGAAAACGGCCCGGCAAGCCGAGCCGGCTTACGGCCGGGCGATGTGATCACAAGCATCAACCAGATCCAACTCAATAATTCCCAGGATCTGATGCAGCATATTGCCGGCCTGCCACCCGGCACCGAGCTGATGGTTGGTGGCTGGCGCGGCAGCGACGCCTTCAATCTGAAAACCGTTTCCGGAGAGCGCCCGGCATTTGATGAGTAGATCCGAGCTTTGCAGCGGTTGAGCAGCCCTTGCCGGGGCCCTAACACCCGTTATTCATCGGGTTTCAGATCACGCCTGTCTGGCTATACTGAAACCATGGCCTGACAACCGATTCCGGCACTTCAGTGCCACGCTGCGGTGCGGCCAATGAGGCTCCTTCGAGCTACCGCCGAGCACTCGGGACAGAGAAGAAATCCAATAAGGAGCTGTTTCATGAAACACGCCGAAGAGATCGAGAGAATTATCGATACCGTCGGCAAGACCCTGCAAACCCAGCTCTCACCGACTGAAAGAAGCCGGCTTCACCAGGCGCTGATCAAATCTCTCGACACTCCCGAGGGAGGTATTCGACCGGAGACCAAACAGGTCACCATTCTACTCTCCGATCTGAGAGGTTTCACCGCACTCTCGGAACACTACCAACCCGATATCATCATTGAGATCCTAAACTTCTACTTCTCCCGCATGTGCGAGATCATCTTTCGTTTCGGCGGCACCATCGACAAGTTCATGGGCGACTCCATCATGGCCCTTTTCGGCCTCTCGGAGCAGCGGGAAGACGATCTGGAGCGCGCCATCGCCTGTGCCGTGGAGATGCAACGCAGCATGCAGAGCATCAACAGCGAAAACATCCAGCATGGACACCCCAGACTGTTCATGGGCATTGGTATCAACACCGGTGAGGTGGTTGCCGGCAACCTGGGATCGGAGCTGCATCACGAGTACACGGTAATCGGTGATGAGGTTAACCTCGCCTCACGTATCGAGGCCTACAGCCTGAGAGGCCAGATCCTGCTCAGCGAACACTCCCGGGAACTGGCTAAAGATTTTATCGAGTGCGAAAAGCCGAACCAGGTACTGGTCAAAGGCAAGCAGACGCCGGTCAAACTGTATGAGCTGATCTCCACCAAGCGCCCAAGGTTCCTTGAAGTCCCACGGGTTGAATCCCGCAAAAGCCCACGCATAGAAGTCGATTTTCCGTTAACTTTTCAAACCCTTAAAAACAAGACCGTATCTGAAACAAGCTATGCAGGGCAGGCCATCGACCTGAGTTATTATGGACTGCAGGCACGTCTACCGATCGAGCTGCAGGCCTTGTCGGACATCCGCATCACCCTCTATACCTCAATGATGAGCGAGCAGAGCAGCCACATCTACGCGAAGATTCTCGATAACGAGAAAAACGGTGAGGACTGGCTCTGCCGGATGGAGTTTACCGGCATCGACGAAGCGGGACAGAGCGCCATCAAACGGTACATCGACCAGGCGGTGAGTCGACGCTGACAGCACCGATTGAGTAAGTTTTCTACAAATACTCCCGTTTTCCATCCATTTTCGTTATCATCTCCTGTCTTTTTCGTCAGAAACCCCGGGGTTGGGTGGATTTCAGCGGGACAGTGAGCTTCCACGACTGTCGCTTTCCATACCCAACCTGGTCCTAAAACCAGACTTCAGGCCTATATCCTTTACATAGATATAGGTGCTAGACCCAGGGCTGATTCAATCTACAGTAGGGCCTGTTAAAAACTGGCTATCCGGGACAACCATGGATAAATTGATCATTCGCGGGGGTACACCCCTATCGGGGGAGGTACGGATTGCCGGCGCCAAAAACGCAGCACTGCCGATTCTGGCCGCCACCCTGCTGTCCGAAACCTCGATGCGGGTCGGCAATGTACCGCACCTGCAGGACATCACCACCACCATGGAACTGCTCGGAGGCATGGGCGTCAGCCTGATGGTGGATGAAAAGATGGGCATCGAGGTGGATGCGAATACCATCAAGGAGTTCAACGCACCCTACGAACTGGTTAAAACCATGCGTGCGTCAATCCTGGTACTGGGTCCGATGCTTTCCCGCTTCGGCCAGGCCGATGTCTCCCTGCCCGGTGGTTGCGCCATCGGATCACGCCCGGTGAATCTGCATATCGAAGGCCTGCGTGCGATGGGGGCGGACATCGATGTCGAAAACGGCTACATCCGATCCCGCTGCAAACGACTGCACGGAGCCCGTATCGTAATGGACATGGTGACGGTGACCGGCACGGAGAATCTGATGATGGCCGCTGTCCTGGCGAAAGGCACCAGCCTGATCGAGAATGCCGCACGGGAACCGGAAGTGGTCGATCTGGCCGAATGCCTCAACCTGATGGGCGCCAAGATCAGTGGCGCCGGATCGCCTACTATCACCATCGAGGGTGTGGACAGTCTGCAGGGCACCGAATACAACGTACTGCCCGACCGGATCGAAACCGGCACCTTCCTGGTTGCCGCCGCCATCTCCAGAGGCAACATCAAAGTACGCGACACCCGCCCCGAACTGGTGGATTCAGTGCTGCAGAAACTGCGCGAGGCCGGTGCGGTGATTGAAACCGGTGATGACTGGATCAGCCTCGACATGCAGGGCAACCGTCCAAAGGCCGTGGATGTCTATACCGCGCCCTACCCGGCATTCCCTACCGATATGCAGGCCCAGTTCACGGCACTGAACTCAGTGGCGGAAGGGGTCGGCATTGTCACCGAAACCATTTTTGAAAACCGTTTTATGCATGTCCATGAACTGCAGCGTATGGGTGCCCAGATCAAACTCGAAGGCAATACAGCGATCTGCACCGGCTCGGAAAACCTGACCGGCGCACCGGTGATGGCCACCGACCTGCGCGCCTCCGCCAGCCTGGTGCTGGCCGGGCTGATCGCTGAAGGTGAGACCCTGGTCGACCGGATCTACCATATCGACCGGGGTTATCAGAATATCGAAGAGAAGCTGGCCGGCCTGGGAGGCGAGATACGACGGATCCCCAGTTAGTGCATGAAAAACCGGGTGACGGCGGAATAATCGCCCTTTCCCGGATTTCATCCGCTTCGTCATTTGTTATCCTTGCAGCTTCCAAGCTGTGCTAACCCTGTACCAATCATGAAATTTGACGCACCCATAACCATCGCCCTGTCGAAAGGCCGCATCTTCAATCAAAGTCTGCCCCTGCTGGCCCATGCCGGAATCGAGCCTACCGACGACCCGGAGAAGAGCCGCAAGCTGATTCTCGATACCAATCATGAACAGGTTAAACTGGTGATCATTCGCGCCACCGACGTACCCACCTATGTGGAGTATGGCGCAGCGGATCTCGGCATCGCCGGTAAGGATGTGTTACTCGAGCATGGCGGTGAGGGGCTCTACGAACCGCTGGATCTGAATATCGCCCGCTGCCGCATGATGACCGCCGGCTACCCGGACGCGGTAGAACAGAAAGGACGCCTGCGGGTGGCCACCAAATACGTCAAAAGCGCGCAACGCTATTTTGCCGCCAAGGGTGAACAGGTCGAGATCATCAAGCTCTATGGCTCGATGGAGCTGGCGCCCATCGTCGGTCTGGCAGACATCATTGTCGACCTGGTTGAGAGCGGCAATACACTGAAGGCGAATGGACTGGTACCGCTTGAGCATATCAGTGATATCAGCTCCAGACTGGTGGTCAACAAGGCTTCCTGGAAGATGAAGCACAGCCTGATCATGCAGCTGATCGAAGCCTTCCGCGAAGCAGTCAAGAAATAGCCCCAGCCAATCCGCTATTATTGACGGGCAGATTCACTGAAACTCCGGTCTCCCGATGGAGCCGGACTATCCATTTTAGAGAACTTGAAGATGAGCGACATACGCAAACTGTCGACCAGCAACGGCGACTTCCAGCAACAGCTCGATGCCCTGCTCGCCTGGGAATCGGTCTCCGACACCGGTGTTAACGATACGGTCAACCAGATCATTCAGGCTATCCGTCAACGAGGCAATGAGGCGCTGCTGGAATTCACCCATCGCTTCGATCGCTGGCAGGCAAACAGCGCTGATGATCTGCAGATCCCACTGAGTCGTCTGCAACAGGCCTGGGAGACGATTCCCGCGGAGCAGCAACAGGCGCTGCAGGTCTCGGCCGATCGGATCCGCGCCTATGCGCAGCGTCAGCTGATGGATTCCTGGTCCTACACCGAGGCGGACGGCACGTTGCTGGGTCAACAGGTGACCCCGCTGGACCGGGTTGGACTGTATGTGCCTGGCGGCAAGGCCGCCTACCCGTCATCGGTACTGATGAACGCCATCCCCGCCAAGGTTGCCGGAGTCGATGAGCTGATCATGGTGGTCCCCACCCCGGACGGCGAACTCAACGAACTGGTCTTGGCAGCCGCTCACGTCTCCTCGGTCGACAAGGTTTTTGCCGTGGGTGGTGCCCAGGCTGTGGCGGCATTGGCTTACGGTACTGAAACCGTACCACCGGTGGATAAAATCGTCGGCCCTGGCAATATCTATGTGGCCACCGCCAAGCGGGCCGTATTCGGTCAGGTCGGTATCGATATGGTGGCCGGCCCCTCTGAAATCCTCATCGTCTGCGATGGCCAGACCGCACCGGACTGGATCGCCATGGATCTCTTCTCCCAGGCGGAACATGATGAAGACGCCCAATCGATCCTGCTCTGCCCCGATGGCGACTACCTGAAACAGGTGGAGGCCAGCATCGACCGACTGCTGCCGACCATGGAACGCCAGGAGATCATTGCCACCGCACTGCGAGTGCGAGGTGCGCTGATCGAGGTCAAGGATATGGACGAAGCGGTGGACGTGGCCAACCACATCGCCCCTGAGCATCTGGAGCTCTCGGTGGCCAATCCGCAGGAGATGGCAAAAAGTATCCGTCACGCCGGCGCCATCTTCATGGGCCGACACACTGCCGAAGCCATGGGTGACTACTGTGCCGGGCCCAACCATGTGTTGCCCACATCCCGCACAGCGCGCTTCTCTTCGCCTCTGGGCGTGTATGATTTCCAGAAGCGTTCCAGCCTGATCATGGCCTCCCCAGATGGGGCGGACACCCTGGCAAAAACCTCCTCGGTGATGGCACGCGGTGAGGGGCTGACCGCCCACGCCCGTTCTGCCGAATACCGTTTCAAGGCTGACAAGGATTAATCAGCATGAATCCCTACTGGAGCCCGGGCATCGATAAGCTATCCCCCTATGTTCCGGGGGAGCAGCCCAAGCTTGCGCGACTGGTCAAACTCAACACCAACGAGAATCCCTATGCCCCCTCACCCAAAGTGATCGAGGCGATCCGTGAAGAGGCGGGGGAGAATCTGCGGCGCTACCCCCAGGCGGACTCCGCCGAACTGCGTGAGGTGGTAGCTGAGTATTATGGCCTGCAAGCCGACCAGGTGTTCGTCGGCAATGGTTCTGACGAGGTTCTGGCCCACACCTTCTTCGCCCTGTTCCAGCAGCCGAAGCCGCTACTGTTTCCCGACATCAGCTACAGCTTCTACCCGGTCTACTGCGGCATCTACAACATTGATTACCGCACCATCCCCCTGAGAGAGGATTTCTCCATCGGCCTGGAAGATTATCCGATGGAAAACGGCGGCATCATCTTTCCCAATCCGAATGCCCCCACCGGGCGGTTGTTGGCGTTATCTGACATCGAACAGCTGCTGAAGCGTAATCGTGACTCTGCCGTGGTGGTTGACGAGGCCTATATCGATTTCGGCGGGGAAAGCGCCGCCTCGCTGATCGACCGCTATCCGAATCTGCTGGTGGTGCAGACTCTCTCCAAATCCCGCTCTCTGGCCGGCCTGAGGATTGGCCTGGCGATGGGGGATGTGGGCCTGATCCAAGGCCTGATTCGAGTCAAAGACAGCTTCAACTCCTATCCGATGGATCGAATCGGCGCCAAAGCGGCGATCGCCTCATTCAAGGATGAGGACTATTTTCAGCAGATCCGTCAACAGATCATCAGCTCCCGGGACACCCTGACCGAAGCACTGACAAAGCTGGGTTTCCAGGTGCTGCCTTCTGCAGCCAACTTTGTCTTTGCCAGTCATCCTCGACATCAGGCTGAGACCATCTCAGCCAAACTGCGGCAACAGGGCGTCATCGTGCGTCACTTCAAGCAGCCCCGAATCAAAGCGTTTCTGCGTATCACCGTCGGTACAGCGGAAGAGAACCAAAGACTGCTCGAAGTACTGCAGCAGATCGTCTGAGTCGATTTTCAGGCTGCAAATGAACACATACGACTTTCCTGCCTCTCCCTCTATTCTTGCTTAGCTGCTGAAATCCGCTTATGAGTTTGCTGCTGACTCATAGGCACGGTTAACCAACATCTGCAGATTTTCTGAGTTGTAGGGTACCGGGTACCAACCAGTTTCTTGCTTAAAGCTTTCAGGCTGTGGTGTCATCGGCAAACCCAATTCAGCGCTTTGTGACAATCTTAAACCCACATTCCGCATACCCGAGGCATAGGCGAAAACAATCCCATTCACATACCAGAGCATATAAGCAAAGTTCTGACTGTCGGGACAATAGGACTTCACACCTTCAAGCTCGGATAGACACTTTTCAATCGGAGCAATGATGTCTGTATGACAGCTCTGCCCATCAAGATGAGTCAATATCTGCTGATTCAATGGATTGTCCAATTCGGACGGTATCGGTTTGATCATATTACCCATCACTACCGGTTGACACTGACACAGAAGAACTCACATATATTTGTGTTCATTTGCAGACAGAATTCTTCCTGGTTTAGGGAACCTCCGAACAAGTCATGAACCGAACAGATTGTCGATCAAAATGCACCAATTCAAGGCGCAGATCGCAGGTAATAGCCCGCTATTGAGAAGATCTGCAACATAGAAGTGGTGCGTTTTGGTGACGAGATGTCGGTTCATGACTCGCTCAGAGCTTCCTTAGATTCAAACTTCAGCCAGCAACCGGTCGATCATCCCCTCCGCCTGACTGAGATAACCACCACCGAACAGATTGAGGTGATTGAGAATGTGGTAGAGGTTATACAACACCTTGCGAGTGGAGTAGCCCGGCGACAGGGGCAAACTCTCCCGATAGGCATCGTAGAAGCGGTTGCCGAATCCGCCAAACAGCTCGGTCATCGCCAGGTCCGCCTCCCGATCACCAAAGTAGACCGCCGGATCGTAGATTACCGGCTGCCCCGTCCGGTCATAGGCCAAATTGCCACCCCACAGATCACCATGCAGGATCGACGCGACCGGTTGGTGGTCCAGCAGCAGATGAAAGTGATCGAGCAGCCGCTCACCCCGCCGCTGCAGACTTCCCCGGTATCCGTTCTCTCCTGCCAGTTGCAACTGGAAACCGAGACGCTGCTCACGCCAGAACTCGATCCAGTCATCCTCTCTTTGATTCGGCTGATGGGTTGAACCGATGGTATTGTCCCGGTGCCATCCGAAATAGGGCTGCTCTACCTGATGCATGGCGGCCAGCATGCGCCCGGCAATCTCCGCACCATCCCGACTGCCGTGCCCCATCTCCAGAAACTCCATCACCAGATAGGATTGATCGCCACTCACACCGCTGCAAACCGGCCTGGGTACTCGAATGGTATGGGTATCGGCCAGGGCCTGAAGTCCCTCTGACTCCGCTTCGAACATATCGAGCAAACTACTTCGATTGAGTTTGACGAAATAGCTGCGCTCACCATCGTTCAAGCGCACCCCGGTGTTGATGCATCCCCCACCGATCATTTTAGGCTCTAACGGACTGAATGGCGCTTCAGTAGCGTGTGCAATGTGCTGCGCGATAATCTGCCAATCATTCATGCCAAATCCCCCTATCCTGCGGATCAAAGCCCGCCCTTTCACACCTCTGGCAGCCAGTGATTATTCACAATGTGCTAATGTTGCAACACAACATACAAGGCTTTGCGAATTTTATTACTATTAGAAGTGGTTAATATACTATAACTACTTGTTAATTATAGTGTTAGTCAAACTGCTAAAAAAATAGTCAAATTAACAGTAATCCAACAAACACAAGGCCTTGGGCCCTCTATTCCATAAATGTCCACAAAGTTATCCACAGCACTTGTGGAAAAAGTCCTGCCTTAAACCAGTGCATTTCGCCAACTCATTGATAACAACATTTTATACCCCAATAACACCACCCTAATCCTCTCTCCCATCAACACGCCAAAACACCACAGACAGCTCTGAAGATTGCAATTGAACGACGCACAATGCAGAGTGACCACGGGTATGGCAAACCGAAATGGTGCGACAACCATTTCAACCGCTAACAGAGTCGTTCACTGATGTAGAATAATCACACATCGCTCATTCCACCTTGCTGGAAAATAAAGCAGCCCCAGCAGGGCTGATTGGATTAGTGTTAACAGGCCCTGAAGTCTCGTGATGGAATCGGATACCATATTAAAGATAGCGCTCGCCGGCCCCCTTCGCGGCTACTTCGACTACCTACCTCCCGAAGACAAAGGCATTACGTTCGCCCCCGGATGCCGTTTTGAGATACCTTTTGGCCGCAGCAGCCGAGTGGGCATACTGATTTCAACCAACAACAAGTCTTCAGTTCCGGCTGATAAACTGAAACGAGCTCTGTCTCAACTCGACCATACCCCGCTGCTCCAGCCATCAGACCTGCGTCTTCTGAAGTGGGCGGCTGACTACTATGAGCACCCGTTGGGTGATGTCATATTTCATGCCCTGCCTGTCAACCTGAGAAAAAAACCGACCGCTTCCAAAACCAGCCCTCCAGGTCTGCGACTGACCCAGACAGGCGAGACTGTGGATGCAGACAGTCTCTCCAGAGCACCCAAGCAGCGCAGTGTAATCCTGGCACTTCAACGACATCCCCAGGGCTTGGCCAAAAGCAAGCTTGTGGAGGATCACGACCTCTCCCCTGCGGTATTGCGCAGTCTGCTTGATAAAGGTCTGGTTACCCCCTGTGAACTACCGCCCCAACCACTCCCCAGTGAAGCGGCTTATCTGCTCAATCCACAACAAAAGCAGGCGGTAGACAAGGTCCGTGAAAAACTGGATGGATTTCAGGCCTTTCTGCTCAACGGGGTAACCGGCAGCGGAAAAACCGAGGTCTATCTGCACCTGGTAGCCGATGTTCTGGCCCAGGGACGCCAAGCATTGATCCTGGTTCCGGAGATCGGTCTGACCCCGCAGCTGCTGCAGCGTTTTCAACAACGCATGGGGCATGAGGTTGCCGTACTACACTCCGGACTGGCGGATGGAGAGCGGGAAAAGGTCTGGCATGCCATACGTCAGATGCGGCAGCATATCCTCATCGGAACACGTTCAGCCGTGTTTACCCCGATGCCCGACCTGGGTCTGGTAATTGTCGACGAGGAGCATGATCTCTCTTACAAACAGCAGGAAGGATTCCGTTATAACGCCAGGGATATCTCTCTGGTTCGTGCGCAGCAGACCGGCTGCCCAGTAATTCTGGGCTCTGCGACCCCATCCCTAGAGTCGTTGAGAAACGTTCAGGAGGGCCGTTACCGCCAGCTCGATCTGCCGAAACGGGCCGCCGATGCCAGCATGCCCAGCCTTTCACTGATCGACATTCGCAATGGTCATCTCAAAGGGGGATTGTCTCCCGCCCTGCTCAAACACCTTGAACAGACCCTGCAGGCCGGGGAGCAGGCGATGTTGTTCCTCAACCGTCGCGGTTACGCCCCGATGCTCACCTGTCACGCCTGCGGTTGGCTGACCGACTGTCCCCGATGCGATGCGCGCATGACTCATCATCGCCGTCAGAAAATGCTCTGGTGTCACCATTGCGGTCACCAGCAGAGAGAACCGGCCGTTTGTCCCAGCTGTGGCAGCCCCGATCTGCGCCCAATCGGTCAAGGTACCGAACGGGTTGAAGAGATCTTACAGCAGCACTTTCCGAATTATCCCCTGGCACGAATCGACAGGGACTCCACCAGCCGCAAGGGCAGTCTGGAAAAACTATTGAAGCAGGTCCAATCAGGCAGTATCCCACTGCTGATCGGTACCCAGATGATCGCCAAAGGACACCATTTTCCCGCCGTCACACTGGTCGCCATCCTGGATGTTGATCAGGGGCTGTTTGGTGCCGATTTCAGAGCTTCTGAAAGAATGGCCCAGCTGATCCTGCAGGTGGCCGGCAGAGCTGGGCGGGCCGAACGCCCGGGAAGAGTGATGATCCAGACCCGTCATCCCGACCATCCATTGATGCAACTGCTGACCCAACAGGGATATGCTGCTTTTGCCAAACTGGCAATGCAGGAGCGGCAAATGGCTATGTTGCCCCCCTATGCTCATCAGATTCTGATTCGCGCCGAAGCGACTCGATCGGATTATCCTGAGCTGTTTCTTAAACAGTTGTTACAAGCCTGTCAGAAACTCCAACACGCCGCAGAACTTGAGTTCTGGGGCCCGGTCCCTGCTCCCATGGAGCGGCGGGCCGGTAAGACCAGAGCCCATCTTCTGATTCAATCAAATCAGCGCCTGCCTTTGCATCGCTGGTTGTCGGAAGCAATCGAGATATTCCCGACGCTACCTCACGCCCGCAAGGTACGCTGGTCTGTCGACGTTGACCCACAAGAGATGCTGTGATCTCAACGCAGAGTTCACGAAACATTAGACCAGTTACTAGGGCCTGTTAACACTAATCCAATGCGCCCTGCTGGGGCTGTTTTTGTGCCCGGCAAGGCAGAGTGAGCGTGGTGTAGCCCAGCTACATGAGCGAAAGATAACGCCGCTGGGTGCAAAAACAGCCCCAGCAGGGCGCATTGGATTAGTGTTAACAGGCCCTAAGCATATTGATGGATATTGTTATAACAGAGATCTATTCTGACGTATCAAACTCGTCACGACAAAACTACTTATAAACCAGCATCGGTTATTGTTAAAACTCAACAACGTTCTTTTTTCTTAACCAAATCTCCAACCCAATCATATTAAGCACTGAATTAATAGCAGACCAGTGAGTTGTCTCGCTCATTTACCTGCGGAGAGATGAAGCGCAACACATGACACGATCTTTCTACTTGTCGACTACAACGCAATTCGAACACCATTCTTTGCCGATAAGCTAGGATACTAAGGAATTCTATGTTATTAAAAAATACTTACGCTTCGAGTAAGCGTAAAAATTGGATTTACAGTTTTAGATAAAAACTTTTTTATTAAACATCAACAGATAAAAAGCAGGCCGCATGACAGTCTGGTTGGTGACTTATGAGCTCAAACTACCTACCACTTACCGAGATCATTCTTGAACTTCGTTCATTGGCCAAGGGAAAATCCACTGGCTATCTCTTTATCGTCAGCAGCGAGCAACACTCCGCCACATTCGGCCTTGAACAGGGTCGTATCGTCTCCCTCCAATGCAGACTGCGTACCGGCGATAAAGCGATTCCATTGATCGCAAAAACCAAGCATGGATCCTGCCGATTTGAGGAGAGCACCAGCCTGATAAAGAAGATGCAGCTAGAAGATAACGAAACCATCTTCAACAAGATCCTATCCCTCCACGCACAGATGATTGAAGCTGCGTCCGACCAAGCGAAAGCAGCTATAAAAACTATCTCCGGCAATAACCGCCCTATACAGCTCTCCACTCAACAGAGAACCGAAATCGAAAACAGTCTACTGGAAGAGATTGGTCCAATGGGCAGTTTTGTTATGGATACAATTGAACGATGTAACGAATTCGATTCAATCAAAGATATCATCAATGAAGAGATTGACCGACCCGATATCGCGCAGGCACTTCTGTTCAAAATCGACAAGATTATCAACCAATCTGTGTAACTCACTGATTGACTGTGATCAATGAATGAAGCCGCTTTAAAACGCCAAAGAGACCTTCGGAATTACGATACATGAAGACGAGCCGAAACTCCTTCATGGAGCCGACTCATAACCATCAATTCCAACCAGTTAACCCGAACCAATAAGCGTTCACTATCACTGTCGCGAGCGGATTAAACAGGTGAGTTTTATAACACCATTTAGTTATAGTTATTGCTTCTGTTATTTTATTTGGTTTAGATTACCCTGGTTTTTTTAGGGATGTGAAGGATCGCTGAACATCAACACGCAACCTTGGGTTCATTTAATAAGGAACTGACACGTATCAGTTTGTTGGTGATTCGATGGAGTATTGGCGTTACCGGTTATTGAAACCGCCAATCAGTCTAAACACACTGTTCTACTCACTACCAGCCGTAGACAGTCTGAAACATGACAAGCTCACTGGCCCAAAAACCCGGAAAGCCCAGTCTATCCTGCTGTCAATCCAGCAGCCACTCAACTTGAACCAACCATTCATGAACTGTCTCCGGTCACACCCGCCAATCCATTTGGCCAGCCTGGCCCATCGTTTCAGCGGTAATTGGCACAGACAGACAAGCGCTTCGGCACACATCCCACGAACCCGATCAACAAAACGATCGATGGCCAACGCCTACAACACGGAAAGGACATATAGAGGAGTACAAGGACTTAATCAGAAACACCAACCATTAGATCCTACAGTCAACTTGCAACCAACCGCAATCAAGATCTCACACCGAGTTAGATACATCAGCAGTATTTGAGATTACTTATATAAATTAGTTACATAATATTTAATGAGGAGAAACCAATGAAGCTTCATAGGATTCTATTGTCCCTAACATTTTCATTCGCCATTCTGAGCGGAAATGCATCCGCTGCTCAACTGCCCGGCTCAATCGTAGATACCCAATGGTTGGCCAAGAACCTCAAAGAGGTTCAAGTCATCGATGTACGCTCCAATAAAGCGACTTTTACAACCCAACCTGTGTTTGAACTACAGGAAAAAGCCCAGCGGGAAGTATTGACACAGGCTGGCGGACATATTGAAAACGCCATTCTGCTGCCCTATAAATCGATTCGCGGTGAACGTCAGGTTGATGGCCAGAAAGTAAAATATCTTCTACCGGAAAAAGATGATTTTGAACAACTCATGCAATCAGCGGGATTGCGTGCCGGTAAACCTATTATCATCGTTTCCACCGGCATGACACCAAAGCGTGTAAACGAAGCACTGCGGCTATTCTGGCAATTGAAATATTTCGGTGAAGACAATATTTCCGTACTGGATGGCGGACTGGCCGCCTGGCTCAACGATGGACACGAAGTGGTTACCACTGAGGGAAGCGCCACACCAGGCGACTGGAAGGCCACTGCAACCCGCAGTGAACTGATCGCCACACCGAATGACGTCTCAAACGCCGATACCAATGTACAACTGGTCGATGCCCGTGGTACTGAACAATTCTACGGAATCAACAAACGGGACTATGTCTCAGCTTTCGGCCATATCAGAGGCGCTAAAATGCTGCCGACAGAAGTACTGTTCCGCAAAGACCGCGATGCGGTCAAATTCTACTCCCCTGAGGCCTACCGTTCGATCCTGGAGATCAGTGAGATCGAAGCCGACCAACCGACCATTTTCTACTGCAACAGTGGTCATCTAGCCGCCGGCCCCTGGTTTATCGAACATGAACTCGTCGGCAACAACAAGGCACGCCTGTTTGATGGTTCGATGCATCAATGGACCCTGCAGAACCGTCCGGTAAAAACTGTGATGCTTGAGCCGCTTCCGGCCACCTGTAAATCAGGCATGAGCAAACCAGGCTGTTGAGAAGTCCAATGAGTCTTGCGTCCCGGGAAACAACACAAACAGGATCTGTTTCAACAGCTTTTTATAGAGGGCTTTTTATCATCTATCTGGTCAGTATTTTGACCGCCATACCGACCATCTATTTTATTACCAAGGATGAACTCTATTCTCAAGCTGACAAGGAACTCAAGCTCATGGTCGACGTGGTCCGCTCCGCACGCTCTATCGTCAGGGAGCGGACCAGACCCCACTTTCTACCCAAGGGGGTCTTTTTTCCACCCGTAGTCTCCTCCACGGTAATGGCAAAGGAGCTGGCAACTCAGTTTAAAAAACTGCAGCCCAGTTACCTGATCCGAATGGTGAGTGACAATCCACTCAACAAGGACAACTACCCACAAGGGCTTGAGCTGAAAGTCCTGGAGATGTTGCGTTACGGCAACCCGGATGACGGCCTCGTGATGACCGGTGACATTCAGGGTCGTCAGTATCTGATCTCTGCGGCGGCAACCAAGGTCAGTGATGGCTGCCTGATCTGTCATGGCTCTGCGAAAACAGCACCGCGGGAGATCGTTGATCAATACGGCTCGAATTCGGGCTATGGATGGCAGTCCGGTACGATCATCGGCGCCAGCCTGGTGGGCGTACCCTTGGCCGATCTCAACTCCGCCGTCCTGCAACGATTTCTGATTGTTATCGCATCCATCACCGTACTCTTTGCGATTGTTCTACTGGTGCTTAACCGAGTGGTGCAGCACAAGATCATACAGCCTATACAGGAGATCACTGAAATCGCCAAAGAGGTCAGCCTTGGGCGTAGCAATCAACCGTTTTACTCAGAAAGAGATGATGAAATTGGCGCATTGACACGCTCGTTTGAACTCATGCGCCGAAGTGTCAACATTGCCGCGAAGAAGATCAGCAAACTCTCTCAAGACAGGAAGTGAATTCGGTTGATCAGATTCCCATCCCTCAATGAGACCGTGAGGGATGGGATTCTAGGGCGTATTGGATACGTGTTAACAGGCCCTAGGACGGGAGTACGGTCTATTATGGCAATTATTCAGCTACTCGGTTGGCTTCAATCTCCGCCGAAATCGCCTGAATGTCCTCGTGCCGAACATCCTTACCAGTGACCAAAAAGATCACAAAGCCACCAATATTCTTTGCATGACCGCCAATCCGTTCCAGGGCGCGCAGCGCCAGCACAATATCCACAACAGAGCCTACGTTGCGGGAGTCTTCCATGATGAAGGTTGAAAGACGACGCAGACTTCCCCTGAAGTCCTCGTAGAGCTTCTTGTCCATCTCGATCACTTCCAGCGCCTTGTCCAGATCAAGCTCGGTAAAGGCAACCAGACTCAGCCCCAGCATCTCATCGACAAACTCCGACATGTCATAGATGTCATGCAGAATCTCTTTACTGGGAGGATTTTTCCCGTTGTCATAGAAGTGGATGGTGAGGTTGGCAATCTTACGCGCTTCATCCCCCACCCGTTCCAGATCCGAGATGGTCTTCTGAACGGTCAGGATGTCTCGCAGATCCTTTGCCATCGGCTGACGCTTGGCGATCAAGCGGATAATCTCTTCATCCGCCTGTATATCGATATCATTCAGTTTACGATCACGGTCGATCACCTGACCGGCCGCCTTCGGATCTTCATCCTTTAATGTCTGCACCGCCCGGCGAAGCTGGTCCTGCCCCAGGTTACCCATATCCAGCACCAGCTCGTTCAGGTGGTCAAGCTCTGCGCTATAGGCCTTAACGATATGTCCGCTTGTCATTTCATTCATTACAGATCCACCCTCGCATTAGCCGAAACGGCCAGTGATGTAGTCTTCAGTCAGTTTGTGTCTTGGTGAGGTGAAGATCTGATCGGTCTCCCCCACTTCAATCAATTTACCCAAATGAAAATAGGCGGTACGTTGACTGACACGGGCAGCCTGCTGCATGGAGTGGGTGACAATCGCAATGGTAAAGTTCTCGCGCAACTCATCGATCAACTCCTCGATTTTTGCCGTAGCAATCGGGTCGAGTGCGGAACAGGGCTCATCCATCAGAATGACTTCAGGACTGACAGCAATCGCGCGGGCAATGCAGAGCCGCTGCTGCTGACCACCGGAGAGACCGGTACCCGGCTGATCGAGGCGATCCTTGACCTCTTCCCAGAGACCGGCTCTCTGCAGTGAACTCTCTACGATCGAATCCAGGTGCTCTTTGTTATCACTCAGACCATGAATCTTCGGACCATAGGCGATGTTGTCGTAGATCGACTTGGGAAACGGGTTGGGTTTCTGGAACACCATACCAACACTGGCGCGCAGTGGAACCACATCCAAACCACCATCATAGATATCCTGCTCATCCATCTTTATCTGACCGGTCACCCTGCAGACATCAATGGTATCATTCATCCGATTTAGGCAACGCAGAAAGGTTGATTTACCACAACCGGAGGGGCCAATCATGGAGATCACCTGGTTCTTGCCGATGTCCAGACTGACATCGAAAATCGCCTGTTTTTCACCATAATAGACATTGACGTTACGGCAAGTCATACGTGGATCATCAACATAGATCTCACCGACGGTGGCATCCGTACTCTGCACTGTGCCCGCAGCCGCTTCGGTTTCTTCTGCTAAACCTGGCGTTGCGGCACTTGTCTCATTCATTACTTGTTCCACAGTTTCCTCACTTACGCCAGTCTACCAACGGCGCTCAAATTTCTTTCTCAGCCAGACCGCCAGCAGATTCATGCTGATGAGAAAGGCCAGCAGTATCATAATCGCTGCGGATGTACGTTCGACGAAGGCACGCTCCGGACTGTCTGCCCACAGATAGATCTGTACAGGCAGGACAGCTGACGGATCCATCACGCTACCCGGCACATCTACGATAAACGCCACCATACCGATCATCAGTAGTGGTGCGGTCTCACCCAAAGCCTGCGCCATGCCGATGATCGTGCCGGTCAACATACCCGGTAGCGCCAATGGCAGTACATGATGAGTTATGGTCTGCATCGGAGAAGCACCAACACCCAGCGCGGCCTCTCTGATCGAAGGGGGTACCGACTTAAGTGCGGCTCGACTGGCGATTATGATTGTCGGCAAGGTCATCAATGCCAATACCAGACCACCAACCAGAGGTACCGATCTGGGCAGACCGAAGAAGTTGATGAATACCGCCAGGCCCAATAGACCGAACACGATGGAAGGCACAGCAGCAAGATTGTTAATGTTCACCTCGATGATATCGGTCCAGCGGTTTTTGGGAGCAAACTCCTCCAAATAGACCGCCGCGGCAACACCTACCGGAAAGGCGATGGTCAAACATATCAGCAAGGTAAAGAACGAACCGTAGGCAGCACCTTTGATACCAGACAGTTCAGGCTCTCTGGAATCACCGGCTGTGAAAAAGGTGGTATTGAACCTTTTCTCTACCCGGTCCTGCTCCTGTAAATCATGGATCCAGGCCAGTTGATTATCCTTGATGCGGCGATCGCTCTCGGGTAAGCGCAGGTCGATATGACCTTTGATCAGCATGTCGAAATCATCGTCAGCCACTACCCAGACTTCCTGTTTGGTGCCGATCAGTTCCGGGTTATTCATCACCGCATCCCGGATCTCATAAGCGGCGCCGCTACTGATCAGACCATACAGCACCTTTTTCTCTCGGCGATTGGTCACATCAGGAAACATCTGCCGCATCGAGGCTTTGATCAATCCACCATAGTTGGCTCTTGAAAGCACCTCCGGATCGGTCTCCCCAATCGGCGCAATCATCTCCGGATCATAAAACACATCCAGCTTCACGTAGGTCTGCTGAAACGCGGTGTAACCGTTAGAGATAATCGTGATAAACAGAAAAGAGACAAATACCAGGCCCAGGATGATTGCACCCAAACCTAGCCACTGAAAATGCCTCTCCTGACGATAACGGCGATCCAGTCCCTTCTGCACCCGATCCATGGTCTTTTTATGTTGTTGCTGCTGATTATTCATACTGTTCCCGATACTTACGTACGATGTGCAGTGCGATCATGTTGAGCGCCAGGGTGATGACAAAGAGCACCAGCGCCAGGGCAAAAGCGGCCAGAGTCTTGGCACTGTCGAATTCCTGATCCCCGACCAACAGAGTAACGATCTGTACGGTTACTGTTGTCACCGCCTCCAAGGGATTCGCGGTAAGGTTGGCGGAGAGGCCGGCGGCCATGACCACGATCATGGTCTCACCGATGGCACGGGAAACTGCCAGCAATACACCACCCACGATACCCGGCAGTGCGGCCGGTATGATGACATTACGGATGGTTTCGGAACGGGTGGCGCCCAGGCCATAGGAGCCGTCACGCATTGCTTGTGGGACAGCGTTGATTACATCGTCGGAAAGAGAGGATACGAATGGGATGATCATGATACCCATTACAACGCCTGCAGCCAGAGCCGACTCAGAGGAGACAGTCAAGCCGATGTCGGTCCCCAGATCCCGGAAGAACGGAGCCACGGTCAGCGCCGCGAAGAACCCATACACAACGGTGGGAATACCAGCCAACACTTCAAGCACCGGCTTGGCCAGGGTACGGAAATGTTTACTGGCATACTCCGCCATGTAGATCGCCGACATCAGGCCGATGGGTACGGCGACAATCATCGCAATCAGGGTGATCAACATGGTGCCCGCGAACAGAGGCACAGAGCCGAACACGCCGGATGATCCAACCTGATCAGGTCTTATGGCGGTCTGCGGCGACCACTCCAGACCGAACAAAAATTCTGTAACTGGGATTTGCTGAAAGAACCTGACAGATTCAAACAGCACTGAAAGCACGATACCTACGGTCGTGAATATCGCCAGGGTTGAACTTGAAAGCAGAAAGAAATTAATCGCTTTTTCAACCCGGTTTCGTGCCCTCTGTTCACGCGTGATGGTGCGTTGCGCCCATAGGCCAGCCAGTATCGCCACACTCAGCGCAACAACGAAAAGCGCCATATGGCTGATGCTCATCAGACTGGTGTAGTGATCTGCCGCCTGCTGCATGGTTTGATCAACTGTCGAGGAGACAATATCACCTTGTGACAGATTTCGAACATCGTTTAGAACAAGATCAAGACGCTCAGGGGGCAGGTTCTGAACCTCTTGCGGAAGCGATTCGACCACCATGCCGGTGACCACCGACTCTTCGAAGGATAACCAAAACGCCAATAGAATTAGTGCCGGAATGCCACACCACATGGCGGTCTGCATTCCATAGTAAGAGGGTAGTGAATGAAGATCGCGAACCTTTCCCCCAACAAGACTGAGAGAGCGTTTGCGCCCGAAGTAATAGGCCAGCGACATCAGGCCCAATAGCAGAATAATCAGTGTGGATGTATGCATCTTTTTTACTACCCAGAAAAAAGCGGCTACTTGCGTTTCACAAGTAGCCGCTCCTTGCAGCCAAAGCTTCAGCCCATCAGAGCTTCAGAGGTTTCATCGCTTCGATGTCGCTCCTGAAAGCTTTACGCTCTTCAGTAGGCATTGGGATCAGACCCTTGTCAGCCAGATAGCCCTCTTCACCCCAGGCCTTATCACTGCTGAACTCAGCCAGGTATTCGATGATGCCGGGGATTTTGCCCATGTGCGCTTTCTTCACATAGAAGTAGAGCGGACGGGATACCGGGTAACTGCCATCGGCGATCAGTTCGAAAGTCGGAGCAACGCCATCGATCAGGGAACCCTGAACCTTATCGGAATTCTGATCCAGGAAGCTGTAACCGAATACGCCCAGAGCACCTTTGTTGGCTTCCAGTTTCTGCACGATCAGGTTGTCGTTCTCACCGGCTTCGATGTATTTGCCATCTTCACGAACGGTGTGGCAAAGCGCCTTGTAGGCTTTCTTGTCCTTCTTCTTCATGGCCTTGATCCAATCGATCTTCTTACAGCCACCTTCCATGGCCAGTTCGGCGAATGCGTCGCGGGTACCGGAAGTGGGAGGAGGACCCAGCACTTCGATCGCCATGTCAGGCAGATCCTTGTTCACCTCTTTCCAGGTTTTGTAAGGGTTGGCAACCAGTTTACCGCTCATGGGATCTTTGGGATCCGGAACCTGTTTGGCCAGAGCCAGGAAGATGTCCTTACGGGTTACTTTGAACTGAGGCGCTTTCTTGGAGTTGGCCAGTGCGATACCGTCGTAACCGACTTTGACTTCGATGATATCGTTGATGCCGTTGCCCTCGCAGCGTTCAACTTCCGAGCTTTTAATGCGACGGGAAGCGTTGGTGATATCAGGATGCTCGACACCGACACCGGCGCAGAAGAGCTTCAAACCACCACCGGAACCGGTAGATTCGATCTTCGGAGTTTTAAACTTGGTGGTTTTGCCGAACTGTTCAGCAACCACGGTAGCAAATGGGTATACGGTCGAGGAACCGACTACGCTGATGTAGTCGCGGGCTGAGGCCATGCTCACAAAACCGGTCAGCGAAACTGCGACCGCTGCTGAAATCAGCTTCTTCATAATATTTCTCTCCTTACGAGAATTTTGTCAATAAAAGGGTTTGACGTTTTATTGGGTAAGCAGAGGATAGGCGGGCAAGATGAATACTGGATGAGATTTAGGTGACAGTTTTGTTACCGTCACAGCCATCCACCACCATTCCTGCAGAAAGGCGTAGGTTTCAACTGAATGAAAGGCGGGACATCCTTGATTTACCAGAAAAGGAGACGGTCAGGGCTTGTCTGAGAAGCGGTAACCCGCACCTCGGACAGTCTGTAGCAGCGTCTCTTTACCTGAGGGTTCCAGCGCCTTGCGCAGACGCCGGATATGCACATCGACAGTACGCTCTTCGATATAGACGTTGGTTCCCCAGACCCGGTCGAGCAATTGACTGCGGGAGAAAACCCGCTCCCGGTGGGTCATGAAGTAGTGCAGCAGGCGGAACTCGGTCGGGCCCAGCTCGACCACTTCCTCATCGGAGGTGACCCGATGGCTGACCGGATCGAGCTGCAGACCGCCACAGTCCAGCACCTCCCCGGCCAGCAGGGGCGATACCCGTCGCAGAATGGAGCGGATTCTGGCCAGCAGCTCCCTGGCGGAGAATGGCTTGGTGACATAGTCCTCAGCGCCGATATCCAGCCCGGTAACCTTGTCGTTCTCCTCACCCTTGGCGGTGAGCATGATGATCGGTATCGACTCGGTCTCCCGGTCTTTTTTCAAACGACCGGCCAGTTCGACACCACTCATCCCCGGCAGCATCCAATCCAGCAGGATCAGATCGGGGCGGGACTTCTTGATCAGGCTGATCGCCTGAGTCGCATCTTCAGCGAAATCCGCCTGAAAACCATCCTGCTCCAGGATGAAACGCAGCATCTCGCCAACCGCCGGTTCGTCGTCTACTGCAAGTATTCTTGGGATTGTCATCTCCGTGTCCATAAGCTGCCAATATTTAGCACCATATTAAACAGGAGGTTTGTTACATGGAGATGACAACAAACCGGCGGATTTCATCAGACACTCCATGTGATTATGACCGGGTTGGAATCCTGAAAACTAAGGATGCACATCCACAGGTGTGAGCAGAGGCACCGCGGCAACTCTTCTGAGATCCGAGACTTCCGCAATCACCGACTCATAGAGCTCTGCCTGGGGTTTCCAGAACATCACCCCGACGCCATCCTGCTGGGTGTGGGTAACCACCCCCATGATCGAACACTGCCGACCACCACGGAACAGCTCCAACTCCACCAGCGCCCCGGTCAGCATGGTCAGGCTTTCGGTGCGCAGGTAGATCCCCTGCATGGAGCAGTTCACCGCTTTTGCCGGAATCAACCGCTGTTTCCTGTAGCGGATATAGACCTCGCCATCCATCGGATAGCGCTTACTGTATCGTTTCTCGACTGGCATTTTCTTTTCCTTGGACTCTTCGTGCGCCAAGTGTAGGCAGCCAATATGACTAACATGTGACCAGGGGATGAAGCCTTTCTGACCTGAAATCATTACCTTTTTCAGCTCAAACCGGGCCTGTCGCCACGACTTTCACCCGGACTTAGGGCCGGATTCAGTCATTTTTTCGACAATGTCTCGAAATGCAACAAATTCTCGGGAATCTCCCACGAACAGGCCAATTCCTGGTATCCTTGCCCGCCTCTGAAAGTGGTAAATCCGACATCTGAAATGAAGAAGCAAATCGAGCAATTGGTCGTCACGGCGCTGCAGCAACTCGCCGCCCAGAACATGATACCGTCCGATTCCCTGACGGCGCCCAAAATTGAACGAGCGAGAGACAGTAAGCATGGTGACTTTGCCACCAATGCGGCACTGGTGCTGGCCAAGCCTGCGGGTAAAAATCCCAGGGAGCTGGCGCAGGCGATCATCGATGCCCTACCCGCCTCCGAGTTGGTGGAAAAGTGCGATATCGCCGGACCCGGATTTATCAATTTCACACTCTCATCAACGGCTTATCACACTCTGATTCCCACCATCATCAGCCAGGCCGATCGCTATGGGCGGAGCGACCTGGGGGCGGGCAAGAAGGTTCAGGTCGAATATGTTTCAGCCAACCCCACCGGTCCCCTGCATGTGGGGCATGGCCGTGGGGCGGCCTATGGATCGGTGGTCGCCGACCTGCTCGAAGCGGTGGGCTATGAGGTACACCGGGAGTATTACGTCAACGATGCTGGGCGGCAGATGGATATCCTCGCCACCTCGGTCTGGCTGCGCTACCTGGAGCTGTGTGACGAGAGCCTGACCTTTCCCGCCAACGGCTACAAAGGGGACTATGTGTGGGATATCGCCGCCACCCTGCACCGGGATCACGGCGAGGATTACAAAGTCGCGGCGGAGACCCTGTTTGAGGGAGTACCCGCTGATGAGCCCGATGGCGGTGACAAGGAGGCCCATATCGACGGCCTGATCCAGCAGGCGAAAAAGCTGCTGGGAGACAACCGCTACCGGTTCGTTTTCGAGCTGGGCCTGAACACCATACTCGACGATATTCGCGACGACCTCTCTCTGTTCGGGGTCAACTATGAGGAGTGGTACTCCGAACGCAGTCTGATGGAATCCGGTGCGGTGAACCAGGTGATCGAGCGCCTGCGCGGCAGCGGACACCTGTATGAAAAAGGGGGCGCACTCTGGTTCCGCTCGACCGATTTCGGTGACGAAAAAGATCGGGTTGTGGTTCGGGACAATGGCCAGACCACCTACTTCGCTTCGGATATCGCCTACCACCTGGACAAACTGCAGCGCGGTTTCGAACGGGTCATCGATGTCTGGGGCGCCGACCACCACGGCTATGTGCCGAGGGTCAAGGCGGCACTACAGGCACTGGGGGAGGATGCGGACAAACTCGATGTACTGCTGGTGCAGTTCGCCATTCTCTACCGTGGCGGTGAGAAGATGCAGATGTCGACCCGCTCCGGTGAGTTCGTCACCCTGAGGGAGCTGCGCAAAGAGGTAGGCGCCGATGCGGCGCGCTTTTTCTATGTGATGCGCAAATGTGAGCAGCATATGGATTTCGACCTGGATCTGGCCAAATCCCAGTCCAACGACAATCCGGTCTACTACATGCAGTATGCCCATGCCCGTATCTGCAGTGTACTGCAGCAGGCCGCCGAGCAGCAGATCACCATTGCCAGCGACGCCAATGCGATCGATTACGCCTGCCTGGTCGAATCCCAGGAAGAGGCGCTGCTAACCAACCTGGCAAAATATCCGGAAGCGTTGGAACTCTCCGCTCTGAATGAAGAGCCTCACCAGTTGACCCACTACCTGCGCGACCTGGCCACCGACTTCCATACCTATTACAACGCCCACAAGTTCCTGGTGGAAGATGCCAAGCTGCGCGATGCCCGTCTGCAGCTGATCCTGGCGACCCGCCAGGTGATTCGAAACGGCCTTGGTCTGCTGGGTGTCTCCGCACCTGAGAAGATGTAACAGCCGTGGCGGACTACAAACACCGAGCGGGGAGCAAGAAAAAGCGCCCCACCAGTTGCAGTCATGGGCTGTTCTTTTTTGGCGGCCTGGTGGCCGGGCTGTTTCTGGCTGGATTGGCCTGGCTGCAGTTGGGTCAGCAGCTCAGAAGTCACGAAATCCCCGGCATTGCCACCAAACCACAACAGAGCCGGGAACCGCAACAGACGGCCCCAAAACCGAATTTCGAGTTCTATACCATCCTGCCGGAAATGGAGGTGGTGATTCCGGATGAGGAGATCGTCACTCCCGAACCAACAGCCACACCGCGCAGACCCAGCTCAAGCGAGAATCGCGAGGCGAGCCGTGAGCGCAGCAATGGGGGCTATATCCTGCAGATGGGTTCGTTCCGCAAACACCAGGATGCTGACCGTCTCAAGGCCAGACTGGCCCTGATCGGTATCGAAGCCGAGATTCAGCGGGTGAGCATCAACAACCGGGATACCTACCACCGGGTACGCAGTGGTCCCTACCGGTCACAGTCGCAACTCAACAGCGCCCGTAAACTGGCCAAGCAAAATGGAATTACCAGTCTGGTGATCAAGCTGAAAGAGTAAGTTTATTTGCGTAAATGAACACGAACAAACACCAATCCCTCGAGGCTGGATTTTTGGTTTTTCCGTACTCTTTTACAGTTCCTTTTTATGCTTTCCTAAGTATCAATCAATTGAAATAAAGGGCCTCCCGTTATTCCACCATTAAGGTGGTTTTCGATTCTTACCGGTTTCCATGCCTCATCATTCTTGATACTAACGAAAAGTATTACTTATCCACCCTAATACCAAATAATTTAACAGCGATCATTTTAGTTGCTTATGCTACCTGGCATCAGAACTATCCTTCAAATACACAGTTTTACCCATATACCAAGCACCCTATAGAGCCTATTTTTACAGATAGCATCACCAGAGTAGGGAGCACTCTAGCCAATGCTTGAGACATACGACCGCTTTATTAACCTGATCTATGAAGCTGCTACGGATTTTGGTTGCTGGGAAGATATTATCAATCAACTCGTGACCACTACCCGATCAAGCAGTAGTGTTTTTCTGGTTGTAAATACCAAACACCCAGAGAGAAATTATGGAGAGTTCCTGATCAACGTCGATCCGGATCACAGACGACTTTACGAATCGGGTCACTACAACAGAATCGATAAGTTTTCTGTTCAACTTGGCAACCATCCAGGCCTAGCAATACACAGTACCGAAGCGGTTTCCCGCAGACCTGAGCTATTTCTTGAGGAAGAGGTCGAAGCCGATTTCTTTCGCAAATATGGCTACGATTACAGGCTAGGAGTCGCGATACCCTATGACAGCTCTCAACATATCTGTTTATACCTGAATCGCAGCAAACAGGATGGCGATTATAACAACCCACGCCAGACAAGTGGTTTTATTAATTTTTTGGCGCCCCATATCAAGAGATCGATCACTCTCTGTGAAAAAATCTCACTGCATAGCGATATCGTTAACTGCCTCTCCAGCAGTTTATCCGACTCCTCTACCGGAATAGTTTTACTCGACAGGAAGAAGCGTGTCATTTTTTTAAACCACCAAGCAGAAACACTAATCAAAGAGCACTCACACATACTCTCCTGCGCGGCAACCTTTTCCTGTAAAAGCCATAAAAGCACGGTCGACACATATATCAACAACGCTCTATCCGCTCTTGATCATGGCATATGCAAACCCGGCGGCGCTTTATCAATACCAGGCAATAAGTATCAACAAAAACTAGAGCTATTGGTATCCCCCATAAAACTAAGCCATCTTACCTGCACCTATTTCAAATATGCTGCAGTGGCCATTTTTTTAACGCCATCCGATATACAAATCACCTGCAAACAAACACTCCAACAGCTCTACTCACTAACACCCACAGAAGCTTCCATAGCCATCGATTTTGCAAACAACCCCGATCTTAAAACAATCTCAGAACTGCGAAACAGAAACCTTGAAACCCTGCGCTCGCAATTAAAATCAATCATGCACAAGGTTGATGTCAATAAACAAACAGAGTTGGTAAGAAAAATACTCCAAGGCCCAAGTAGATTCACTCACTAGCGGACTAGTTGATCTCATTATCTTATTTATTCTCTAGCAATTTGCTACTGCACCCAAGATTTACCTGACAAGCATCAAGCAATACACGCTAATTGCCAGAGAAACTCTACCCCATATAGGGGATGACGAGTCCATCTCTACTTTCTAGTTTAAATAACACCTCAATTAATTATTAATTCTTAACTAAATTCTAACACGACACCAGTTTGGAGGAGTTTTACTCGACCCATTTACATTCCTTTCATGTACAGGGAGCATTTATAATGAAAGCACTAGTACTAACCATTCATTCCGCTCTATTGATTTTTACCTGCAATGCATTAGCAGACGAAAGCGGGAATAACAGCACCACCAGTACACCTCAAGAAAAACAAGATCCAGATACCAAAGACACGGATGATGGTAAAAAAACTAAAAGTAAACTGGATAATATAATAGAAAATTCTAGTAACCTCAGTGATTTCAGCTTTGCTCCTGCACTTTACTTAATATCATATGACAACGAAATTCTTCAAGACAGTAAAGACGTCAAGATCAGGAGTGATGGAAAGCTAAGTTCATCCGGATCCAAGTACTCAACCTCGATAGGACTTGAAGTACATTACAACCTTTCTTTTGGTTTAATGTGCAAACACCAATACAGCAAAAAGCAATCCAAGCTAAAGGACGATATGAGTGGCTGCGAAAAATCCGAAAAATATGACTTTATATCTGGCCACACAATCTCTCCTTACATAGGCCTCTATGATTTCAATAACGGCATTAATGGCCTTTCTGTTGGTGCGCTATATGGGTACTGGAAAGTTAATTCTGAAACACAAAAGTCCTCATCTTTAAATATTGGACTTGGCTGGACAGTCCACAAAGACAGATTAGTTCTTGCAGATGATTTTAAAGAGGGTCAGACACTCGATCCTTCAACAAACTTGGATGATCTTACTGAACGACAAGACATCAAGGGATTAACCCTAATGATTTCTGCGTACATAGGCTTTTAGAGATTCCGCATGAAAAGCAAAATCATCATATACTTATTAGTCATATACTCGTCTCAAACATTCGCAAATTTTGCATCAAATCGATTTGAAGCCTATGACACAAACTACGCGCTCGGTCAGTGGAGTGAAAATGATGAATGGGCACTCGAGGCCCAATACTCTTTCAGGTACAATTTCTTCAGCTGCGATCTTTTTGACAGACCTGCCATTCTGGGCTGTAAGGATGAAAACAAAACAGATATTGAGCTGTTTTTTAAATACACAGGAAAATTCGATTTTTATCTTGACTCCAGAGACTCCGGCCCAATCATCAATCGATTAAGCAATCCAGCGCTACATCTACGCTGGATTTATAAAGATAAGAATCGATCTATCAACATGTTTGATCTAGGACTAGAGCACCGCTCAAATGGTCAAACTGTGGATGCTGACGAACTAGACCTAAACCCGAACAGCCCAACATACGGCCAACATATCGCAGAAATTGAACATCAAAACAACAATCACCAGTACTTTGATACTATTAGCCGAGGCGCCGACTACCTCTCACTGACATTAGGTGGAGTGGTTTGGAAAAACCTTGAATACGAACTAAGCACCAAACTCTATTTCAACTCGGAAGAGTCACAGGTCACCTGGGGCAAACTCGCTGGAAATAAAACGAGTTTCAAGGATTACGATACAATTAACCTAAAACTCACAAAGGAACTGTCAAAGACACTTAAAACGGAGATTGATTACAAAGTCGGACTCAGCGGTCTCGCCACTGATTCAGCTGATATCTATCTTATGTACCGATGGTCATCAAAAACGGAAGGGTGGAACATACCTATTTTCTTCAAAGCTCATTTCGGCCCGATGGAAAGACTGTCAGACTATACCAATTCAATCACATCTTATGGGTTAGGAATCCTCTTTTACCATTAACCTAATAGCTCACATTCACTTCGCTTCCAATTCAATAACTTGATAACGGAATATCTGAATCAATTGATAATTAGGAAGGACGCTTTCCACCTCTCCAAACGTACAACTCCATTACTTGTGGATCACATCGAGTGCAACTACTGCCACATTCGGCCTTTACCTTGCGCCGCTCAACCCGGCCTTTACGCTCCCACTGTTCAAGCATACCCCTAACCGCATCCGCATCCGCATCCAGATGCCGGGAGATATCGGCCAGTGACGCCTCGCCTCGCTGTTGAAGATAGTCGCGGATCGCTGACAGCATCAGGCTTCCACCCCGCTGTTGCTCTGGTCACGCAACGACCAGAATCTCAACCCGACAATGGTAGCCACAAGCATACCGAGTAGAACAATGACCCAGAAAAAACCGCTATCCGGGTGACTGTCGTAGGTGGAGAGCTGATAGAAGAGGCTGGCGCTGATGTAGGCTACACCTGTCGACCAGGCGACGACGAAGGCGGCCCATCTCGGCCCGGCTTCCCGGCGGATCGCACCGATGGTCGCCACGCAGGGTGAATAGAGCAGGATGAACAGCAGATAGGCAAAGGCCCCGGCCTGGCCATCGAAACGGGCGGCCATGGCGCCGAAGACCCCCACATTGATCTGCTGCGCTTCAGCCGCCGCTTGCTGATTGGAGATATCCCCCACATCCATTGCCAGAGGATCGGTGACCAAGTCCTTCACGCCCAGCAGATTCTCCGGTACGCTGGCTGCTGCCTCACGGATGGCTTGCCAGAAGTCGAACGCATCGTGTTGCGGTGTGATACCCGCCTCATCATTGGCCAGATTCGTATAGAGTGCATCCAGGGTTCCCACCACGGTCTCCTTGGCCAGTATCCCGGTAAACACCCCAACCGTCGCCGGCCAGTTATCCTCGGAGATCCCCATCGGTGAGAGCACCGGGGTTACCACCTTGCTCACCGCACTGAGAACGGAATGTTCCGTATCCTCATTGCCGAAGCTGCCATCTGTACCGATCGAATTGAGGGTATTGATCACCAGCACCATCAAGACAATCACCTGGCCTGCCTCTTTGATGAACAGCTTCACCCGGTCCCAGGTTCGCAGCATCACCCCGCGCAGGGTCGGCATGTGGTAGTGGGGCAGCTCCATCATGAAACCTGAGCTCTCACCGGAGAGCAGGGTCTTCTTCATGATCAGTCCGGTCAATATGGCCACTATGATGCCGATCAGATAGAGACCGAAGACCAGGTTCTGGCCGCTCTCTGGAAAGAAGGCCGCGGCGAACAGCACATACACCGGTAGGCGGGCGCCACAGGACATGAACGGGTTCATCAGGATGGTCAGTTTGCGCTCCCGGTCACTCTCCAGGGTACGGGTCGCCATCACCGCCGGCACGTTACAGCCGAAGCCGACGATCATCGGTACGAAGGCCTTGCCGGGGAGTCCGATGGAGCGCATGAAGCGGTCCATGACAAAGGCGGCACGGGCCATGTAACCGGAATCCTCCACCACCGAGAGAAACAGATAGAGCGCAGTGATGATCGGAATGAATGTGGCCACCACCTGTATACCGCCACCAGCACCATCCGCCAGCAGCACCACCAGCCAGTCGGGCAATCCCCAGCTGTTGAGCAGATGGCCGAAACCATCGACAAACAGCGCCCCGGCAACCCCATCGAAAAAGTCGATGAAGGCCCCGCCGATGTTGATGGCGAACATGAACATCAGATACATCACGGCGAGGAAAACCGGAATGCCGAAGAGACGACTGAGCACCAATTTGTCGATCCGGTCACTGACTGTCTTTTCCAGCCGGCCATGGTTGCGGGTTGCAATCTGGGCAATCGCATGGGCATGGCTGAAGCGGGAGTCCGCAATGTGGATATCGAGTTCCTCGTCCACCCTGTCCTCGATCATTTTGCCCCAATGCCTGATCCGTTCACGCAACAGATCATCGGCATAGTTGAGGGCGAACTCATCCCCCTCCAGCATCTTCAGCAGCAGCCAGCGACGTTGCGAGTGGTATCGACTCTCCGGCAGTTGCAAGCCGCTCTCCAGATCGGTGATCGCCTGCTCAACCATCTCATCCTGGGCCAACGGAAAACCACCTTTGACCCGCTCAGCGGCCAGATCCTGAATCGTGCCTTTGAGCTTGGTGACCCCCTCACCACTGACCGCCACAATGGGTATCACCTGGCAGCCAAGCTCCTCACTGAGACGCTGAATATCGATCTCAAGACCGCGCTTACGCGCCACATCCATCATGTTCAATGCCAGGATCAGGGGTACCCCCATCTCCAGCATCTGCACGGTGAAGTAGAGATTTCGCTCCAGGTTGGAGGCATCCACCACATTGACGATCAGATCTGCCTCTCCGGAGAGCAGATAGTCACGGGTAACCTTCTCATCCTGGGAGGAGGCATCCAGGGAATAGATACCGGGAAGATCGACTGCATTCACCTCGTCACTGTCGATGGTGAACTGACCCTCCTTGCGATCAACCGTGACCCCAGGCCAGTTACCCGTACGTTGGCGGATTCCGGTGAGGATATTGAACAGGGCGGTTTTACCACAATTGGGATTACCGGCCAGGGCAATGGTCAGGATTCCCGAATTGGGTCTACTGCTGGATGATTCGGGGTCGTGGCAGGCCATTTCGCGTTACTGGATCCTTGGATTAAACCGATTTGTCGACCGGGCTGAGCAGCAGCTTCTCCGCCACACCGGCGCCCAAAGCCACTCGATTGCCCTGACAAGCCACAACCACACCGCTCCCACGACGTTGCAGCAATTCGATTTCCGAACCCGCCCGCAGACCAAGACTGAGCAGCCGGTGGACCAAAAGCCGCCCACCCACTACCCGTTTGATTGTGGCTCGGCTGCTGACTGGTAGATCAGACAGCTTCACCAGATCGTCTGAGAGGGTAGATTTCAAAGCCACTTGTCCTGCAGAGCGTGTTTAGTCATCAAATGTTAATGATTCTCATTAGAGCAGGGTTCCCGCTGCTATGCAATGATCTTTTTACAGTATTTGCCGATTAACTAATAGACAAGACGCCCACTTCAGTTCGACAGGACTACCCTGGCTGCTTTCTCAGCAGGTCGATTCGATGGGGTTTGAGAAAATGGGCTCCGTCCTCTCCCAGGTGCTCACTAAAGGCCTTCCTGATCTGCTGGTATCTTCGCTCATCCAGATCCAGCTTGGTATGAGTCACCTTGAGGAAACGGGATTCAAACACTTCCCAACTCTCGTAACAGCCAGGCACATTGAGAAACAGCTGTTGCTGCAGAGCCATATCATCACGCTCCGCCAGACTGCAGATGGCTGCAAATGCCGCTTGCCGCACCTGTTTTTCATCATGGATGAGGCTCATCAGGGCATTGAATTCGCCACAGTAGACCGGCTCAGAGAAGTAGGCATAACCACCGGGCTTGAGCACCCGTGCGATCTCTTCCATCGCCTGCGCCATCAGATCGGTGGGCACATGATGGAGAGATTTCAGCATCCAGACCGCATCCAGACTCTCATCCGGCTCACTAATCTGCTGCGCCCCCTCAAGCCGGAACTCAAGATTTTCAATCGACTCCTGCAGGTTCTTGCGATGCTGAATAGTGTCCACTTCGGTGGCGATGAAACGGGCATTGGGATAGCGCCGGGCCAGGTTTTTTGTCAGCCAGGCAGAGCCGCACCCCAGCTCGATTCCCCGCATCCCATCGAACCGCAGGAGCTGCTCCATGAGGTCCAGTTCCTGTCCGGTGACATAAGCTTCAGGCCGATCAAGAACCATTTGATTTGCTGACATTTTATTACTGCTCCAGTATCTTATCCTGTTTCGCAGTCCATTCTACGCTATAGGTTTCCACAACGTGCTACTCGATGGGATAGTTAATCGGCTCGACCGGCTGCGACTGCAGCTCTCCCGTCACGACGCGCTGCTGATCCTGTCGGTAATGGGGCTGCTGTGCGGTTTTCTTGCCGGTATGGTAATCGTGCTGTTTCGCCTGCTTGTGGAGTCTATCCAGGCATCCATGCTGCCTGGCGGTGAGGTGGAGAACTATGAAGCCCTGCCGCCGCTGATTCAGTTCGCCCTGCCGGTGATCGGGGGACTGCTGCTGGGCTTGATGTTCGTGCGTTTTTCCAAAGGACTCCATGTGCTGGGTATCGCGCGGGTCATGGAACGCCTGGTCTACCACCAGGGACACCTCTCCCTGCGCGGCTTGCTGCTGCAGTTTTTCGGCGCCGCAATCGCCATCATTACCGGCCACTCGGTAGGTAGAGAGGGCCCCCATGTATTTCTCGGCGCCGCCAGCGGTTCGCTGCTTGGCCAATATCTCTCACTGCCCAACAACAGCATTCGCATTCTGGTTGGTTGCGGGACTGCGGCCGGCATCTCCGCCTCTTTCGACACCCCGCTGGCCGGGGTGATCTTTGCCCTTGAAGTGGTGATGATGGAGTACACCCTGATCAGTTTCATACCCATCATGCTGGCTGCCGTCAGCGCCAACAGCCTCTCCCTGATGATGTTCGAGGGTGAGCGGGTATTCGACCTGGATATCATCCAGCTCGGCTCATTGCACGAACTGGCATTCATCCTGATGTTGGGACTGGCCGCCGGCACTGTCTCAGCGGCCTATGTTCAACTGATTGAATTCATCTCCGACAAGAGTCAGAAAATGAGTATCTGGCTACGCAACCTGAGCGCCGGAGTACTGGTCGGTCTGTGCGCGCTGGTCGCACCCCAGATCATGGGCATTGGCTATGACACGGTTAACCAGATCTTGCTGGGTGAAATCGGCTTGAGCCTGCTGGCACTGCTGGTGGTGGCGAAGTTAATCGCCACTGCAGCGAGTATCGGGTTGGGCATCCCGGGCGGCACCATCGGCCCTGCCCTGTTCATCGGCGCTGCACTCGGCGGGGTTTTTGCCCCGCTACCTTCTCTGCTGCTCGAAGGACCGGTATCCGACCCCGGCGTCTATGCCCTGATCGGTATGGGCGCCGTGATGGGCGCCGCACTGCAAGCCCCGCTGGCCGCCCTGACCACGGTGATTGAATTGACCCACAATCCGGAAATCATCATGCCCGGAATGCTGGCAATCGTGGTAGCCAGCCTGGTCAGCAGCGAAGTGTTCGGCAAATCCTCCATGTTTCACACCCTGCTGGAAGCCACAGGATTGAACTACCATACCGATCCGGTGATGCAGTCCCTGCGCCGGACCGGGGCGGCTGAATTCATGAACCGCAGTTTTGTTCAGCTCGACGCAAGCCTGAGCCGGGAGGCGGCCAAGATGGCACTTAATCAGAAACCTGAATGGGTGCTGATCAATGGCCCTGAGGACGAGCTGGCCCTGATGCCCAGCGTCGAACTGTTACGCAACCTGGAACTGCAGAACGACAAAGAGATCGATCTGCTAAAAATCCCGGCAACCCGCTACCAGATGTCTCCCATCCGCATGCAGTCCACCCTGCAGGAGGCGCTGGAAATTTTGGACAACAGCAGTGCGGAAGCACTCTATATCGAATGGTTTGATGAGGCGCACTATTGGCGTATCCAAGGCATCCTGACCCGTGCTCAGATCGAATCCGCCTACCGCTTTTAAAAACTCATGGTAACGATTAAAAAAAACACCAACATCTTGCGACGAAAAAGCATAAGATATTACTAATTTTTAAACGACGTAGAGAGGGGGCATATGAACGACACTATCAGTAACCCGGACACTATCCTCGTTGATGAGCAGCCAGTAAGACTTGATGAGCTGCTGGCGGAATATCACAAGCTGAAAGCGGATGTCGAAGAGGAGAAGAAGCAGGACAAAAAGGCAGTCCGGCGATTCAAGCGGGAAGAGGAGCTGAAACCCTACCAGGCTGAACTGATCAAGATGCAGCAGTATCTGGAGAAGACCCGCACCCGCATGATCATTCTCTTCGAAGGACGGGACGCAGCCGGTAAAGGCGGCACCATCCGACGAGTCACCCGCTACATGAACGAGAAGCACTACCGGGTGGTGGCCCTGGGCAAGCCCACAGACGAACAGAAGACCCAGTGGTTCTTTCAGAAATATGTCACCCAATGCCCACGTGGCGGCGAAGTGGTGTTGTTCGACCGCAGCTGGTACAACCGGGCCGTGGTTGAGCCGATCTTTGGATTTTGTTCTGATGAAGAGTATGAGAATTTCATGATCGGTTGCCCCGGTTTTGAAAAGGACCTGGTTCGTCAGGGCACCATTCTGGTGAAACTCTACTTCTCAGTCACCAAAGAGGAACAGGCAAGACGATTCGAACGACGTAAGAATGATCCATTGCGTCAATGGAAACTGTCGGAGATCGACGTTCAGGCTCAGGACAGATGGGACGATTTCACCAAGCAGAAGTATGAGATGTTGAAACGCACCAACACCACTCATGCACCCTGGACGACGATCCGCTCAAACGACAAACACAAGGCCCGGGTCAACGCCATGCGGGTGATACTCAATTCAGTGCCATATGAGCGCCTGAACCCCGATCTGGATTTTGTCCCGGATCCAACTGTAGTGGTCTCCGGTTCCAGAGATTTGGAACTGATGGAGGCCCAACTTCTGCAGCAGGGTAAATTCGTCGGCTGATCCCTTCCAACGCCGGGTTCCAGACCCGGCGTTGTCTCTGCAACCGGCTTTAAGTCAGCCGAGTTTTGCTTTGGCAGGGATTCTCCTCTCTTGGATGATAGGCTACATTTGTCATATCTTAGGGCCACTCGACAGGCATCCAATCGACTCTGATGAACCAAAACACCAACCTGCTTCTGCTGGCTCTGCTGTGGCTTGGTTATTTTCTGATTCACTCCACTCTGGCTTCGCTGACCGTCAAGCAGTGGCTGGCCAGCCGCTATCCCCGGTTAACCCCCTGGTACCGAATTCTCTTCAACCTGCTGGCAACCGCTCTGCTACTCCCGCCACTGATCATGGTCTGGATGCTGCGCAGTGAACCGCTTTGGGTGTGGCAGGGAATCTGGTCCCTGCTGGCTTACGCATTGATGCTGCTGGCCTGCCTGGGATTTATCTGGTCTCTGCGGTTTTACGATGGGCAGGAGTTCCTGGGATTCAGCCAGCTGGCCCGAAGACAACAGCAGATGGCCGATCAAGAGCAGCTGCACATATCGCCCATGCATCGATATGTACGTCACCCCTGGTATAGCCTCGGGTTACTGCTTGTCTGGACCCAGGATATGGATCCAGCCCGACTGGTTTCGGCAATCTCAATCACCCTCTATCTGTGGCTGGGCTCCAGACTGGAGGAGCAAAAACTGGTTACTTTTCATGGCACGATTTACCAGGAGTACCAGCAGAGGGTACCTGGTTTGATACCCAGACCCTGGCGCTATCTCTCCGAGTCAGAGGCCCGCGAGCTGCAGAACCGATAGCCGCTGCTTACTATCCCCAGCTTTCAGCCACCCACAAAAAAAGGGGGCACAAGCCCCCCTCACGGTTTGACTGAAAATTTAAATATCAGTAGCTGGGATCCCAGAAGTTCCCCTGACCATAAGGCGCCGGACCATAGCCATATCCTGGATACCGGGGGGCAGGCATTGCCCCAGGATTGCCGTAGGGCCCCTGACAGCCTTGACCACAGGCTTTACCATGCCCTGGCCCCATACCGTGACCTCGACCCATACCATGCCCCATGTGTCTTCTGTGCATGGCATGGCAGGCAGCACGCTCTTCATCCGTCATCCCTTCAATCACCGCCTGGTGTTTTGCCCACTCCTCTTCCATCGCCTTTTTACGGGCCACCCATGGCGGTGTTTCAGACATCTCGATACCCTGCTGCTTCGCCTGTTCCCGCATCTTCTGATAGCGCTCCTGACGATAGGCATCACGCTCCTCGGGGCTCATGTTCATCATCTTCTCATGGTGCTGACGACGCTCATCCATCGATGGCCTGTTGGCTTCCATCTGCGACATCCGCCAGGGCGGATGTGCCGGCAGCATTACGCCAGCCTCTTCCGCACGATTGCGCAACTCCTGATAGCGGGTCTCTCGCTCCTTCCAGCGTTGTGTATAGGCATCATCCATAGCGGTGGCTGCCTCAGCGTCCGCTACCGGCTCTGACTGCATGCCAGCTTCAGCGGCAGGTTCGGTTGCCTGATCCCCACCAGCCGCCTCACTCTGCCCCGTCTCGGCCCCCATGGATTCACTCTGATCCGATGCCGGCTCAGCCGCCGCTGCGGCCTCAGCCGTCTGCGCTTCAGCTGACACAATCGGAGCCAGCCCGGTGGCAGCAGCCTCCACCGTCTCAACCGCTTCCCCGGCCTCACTCTGGGCCATACCACCACCCTCCTGGAGGGCTTCTTCTGCATTGATTTCAGCGCTTAAGGGCAGCAGAGAAGCCACCATCAGGGTCAAGAGTTTTTTCTTATACATGCTCAGATCTCCTTCGATGATCCAGATTGGGATAAGGAATTAAACCGACAACCGGACAGCCGCTGACCAGCCTACTCCCCCCGGCTGATTCTCGCTCAATCAGGGTACCTATCCAGTTGTCACGTTTAAGTCAGTTTACCGAGGCTTCAGGCGCCTCTTGTTTTTCAGTTTTCTTATTCTGAGATTTGAGTGTAGCAACCTTTTCGGCAAGTTCAGCCAGTAACCCGTCCATTCCCTTGTTTTTCACCAGGTTTCTGAATGACGTGCGGTAGTTACTGACCAGACTCACACCATCCACTGCCACATCGTAAGCATACCAGTCATCATTCCGGAAACGTAACTTGTAACTGACCGGCAGCTCTTTATTCGAGGCCACGATGTAGGTCTGTACATTCGCCAGCTTGCCCTTCAGGCGCTCACGCCCCATGCGCACCTCCTGATTGGAATAGCTGTCCATAGCGGAATAGTAGGTCTGTTCGAGCAATTCACGAAACAGCGTAATGAACTGTTCCCGTTGGGGTGCCGTGGCCTTACGCCAGTTGGCCGCCAGTATCACCTGGGACATCGACTCATAGTCGAAGCGCGAGCGTACGATGGTTTTGACCATGTCGCGACGCTCCCCCTTATCCAGGTTCTCATCCTTAAGGATCTCGAGAATTTTATCCACCGTCTCTTTGACCCGCTCTGATGGCGTAACCTTGGCGGCAGCAGGCAGACTGGTGGTAAATGTCAGTGACAGTAGCAAAATTGAAAACAATCTCATCATCGATCTTATCCCTTATTATTTGGCTGGTTGTTGAGACAACGGTTTTCGCGAAAGGTGCTCGGGCGATCCTGCAGTGAATGCAAGTCAGATCCCGGCTGCAGACTGCAAAACAGTGCCGGTTGCCCGAGTATCACCGCTATTCCCCGCTCTCCTCATCAGAAATCGGCGCGGTGGTTGGCACAATTGACAAATGTTGACGTTTTGAACCGCCGGTATACTGATCGATGCGCCAACAGATGGAGACCCGCCTGGCATCTTCATTGTCTTCCGCCCCGACGATATGACTGTATTGCAACAGCACCATTTCCGTCTCATCAGGAAGTATCAATCGGTAACTGATTTTACTCGGCTCGATGCTGTTCTCGACAAACAGGGGTGATACGAGCTCCCGGTCCTGTGGGTGCACCAGCTCCAGAAAGGCGTCGGAGGTCGGCTGAAAATCCCCCTCTTTCATCCCTACGAGTGCGAACATATCCTCCTCCCACAAGCACTCGCCCTTGGCAGGATCCCAGGCCCAGCTCGCACAAGGCAGCACATGGTTGGTAAAATCGACCTGACGGCGCAGGCTCTTGGCTCTGCTTCTGTAGCGCTTGGTCTTGTGCTTGAGCTCCAACAGCTTATGTTTCAGCAACTCTTCCCGTTTGCGCAGCCGTTTGATGGAGCGTCGGGTTTTAGAGCGGTGGTGTTCCAGGCCATGCTTTGAACGCCTGTTGACTATCCAGATCAGTATCAAACTCCAACTGATCAGCAACACCCCCCACAGCAGATTGACAAAAAAGCTGGATTGACTTGGCAGTGTATTCTCAACCTCAGGCCAGTTGTTCCAGATCTCATGCAGTTCATCCAGGCTGAGACGATCGATCGCTTTTTGCAGCAAGCTGTGCAATGCGGGAGTAGCGGCGTGGGTGACCAGCGCTACATCCATGGTCAGATCGAGTTGCTGGGTAACTTTCAGTCCTTTGAAGCGCCCCCCGGCAAGAAGATATTCGACACTGGTGGTGTCTCCGAGATAAACAGGCATCCGTCCATCCACGACCGATTGCAAAGCGCTCTCAAGCGATGCAAAAGACCGCGACTTGATGCCGGGAAGATAGTGGGGCAACAGCTCTTCCCAGATCGTTCCCGTCGTCACGGCGACTTCCTGCCCTTGCAAACCGGCGATCTCCTTCACGGAGAGCTTCTGCTTTGCATAGAGGGCGGTAGGCAGGGTGATATAGGGACGGGAAAAGTGTAAATCGGCGGGGGTTGTAGCAGAGTGGACCATCGCCCCAATCAGGTCGATCTCGCCACTGCGAAGGCCCTCCACCAGGGCATCGACCGAGTTGTAGTTGACCAGGTCGAGATTGAGGCCAAGCTTGGCTGCCAAAGCACGCAGGTAGTCTGCCGCCAAGCCCATCGTCTGTCCAGCCTCGAAATAGAGAATCGGCGCGCTGATCTCAACCACACCAACCTTGAGATTCTGTCGATCATCCAGCCACGCTTTCTCTGCCAAACTGTATCGAGAAACCTGAGCAACTACCTGCCCGACTAGAAACAGTCCCAGCAGACCTATGCCCAATTTAATCAATAACGTCCTTGAACTCACCGCTTAACTCACCCCATTACCCCGACTTTTACAGACTATTCCATGATCCGAGTCATCTGCCAAGATGGATTTGCGGATTTTTACACTGATACCCGTACAACCCAGCCATGAGTTTGGTGAGGTTTTGCCTGACAAACAACAGCGAATAGCGCTTAACCCGGGAACTTGCCAAGCCTTCAACGGCACTCTGCCAGATGGAAGCGATAACTTTCTAAGCCAATCGATACTACGTACAATGAGATTTCGCCAACCGTTGACGTAAAAAAAGCAATTGCAGTGGAACAGTTCATACACCCCTGGCATCTTCGCCTGGCTCGCGATGTCATTCATGCAGGCGGGCTGATTGCCTATCCAACCGAGGCTGTATTTGGGCTGGGCTGCCACCCCCAGGATGGGGATGCCGTAGCCAGACTCCTGAAGCTGAAACGACGCCCACAGGAAAAGGGATTGATTCTGATCGCCGACAGGCCTGAGGCCCTTACGCCCTATCTGGGTGAGATACCTGAACAGGCCTGGCAACGGGTTGTTGAAAGCTGGCCTGGACCGAACACCTGGGTAGTACCCGCCTCAGAGCGCACCCCGGTCTGGCTGACCGGCAGGCACGATTCGATCGCCGTGAGAGTTACCGACCATCCACTGGCCGCTGCACTCTGCAGAGTCGCCGGTACGCCACTGGTCTCCACCAGTGCCAATCTCAGCCAGCACCCTCCGGCACTGAATCCTCTGCAGGTCAATCTGCGTTGCACCCCCGGTGTTGACCTGGTAATCCATGGCAGGACAGGGGGGTTATCGCGACCCACAGTCATCAGAGACGCCCTGAAAGAGACCCTGATTCGAGGCTGAGAGGTAGCAGACTGGAGCATGAAAAAAAACCCACCCGGGGAATGGGTGGGTTTAAAGCGCTTATGTTTCAGCGCCGGAGGAGGATCGAAACCATCAAAACTTATCCATAATGACGGCTGCGCTGAAAAAATCTTTAGCCATCTCCGGAAGTTAATTACCTAAAATTGTCATAAACCACTAGCTCTTTGTATTTATAGCGATTTTTTCTTTGTATATTGCTCGAATCCGACTCAATCAAGGCCGCTGGACAACTATTAAACATCGCCCGAGAGCCGCACACGCTAAAGCGTCTAAAAATCGCCCAGATGTTCGACGATCCACGCCCTGATCCAGTGGCTGGCACGGGAACCGTGAAAACGCCCTCTCTCTTCCCCATCGACAAACAGTATGACGGTTGGAAACCCCCGTAGCCGATAGCGCCCGGCTAGCCGCATGTTGTCATCCACTTCAAGTTTTGCCAGCTGCATTCGTCCCTCATACTCGCTGACCACACGCTCCAGGGCTGGCGCCAGTGAGATACAGGGGGCACACCATTCAGCCCAGAAATCGACCAATACCGGCCCCTGGTGGGATAGTTGGATCACCTGCTCATCGAAGCCCGCCTCATCGACATTGTAGATATAGGGAGGATTCTGCTTGTTGTTACTCATGAAGACAGCCTGGAGTCTTGGATTTTTTTACGTTTTCGGATCACTACTACGGAAGATTTTCAACCGATAGTACACTCAGACCAGCATCATAGGTTATCGTAGGAGTTTTTCCCAAACAGTCAGAGTCTCAAACATGACCAGCCAATATCGCCGATCACAATTTCCCGCCACACGAATGAGAAGAATGCGGCGCGATGAATTCTCCCGTCGCCTGATGCGTGAAAACCAATTGACCCCGGCAGATTTCATCTTCCCGGTTTTTGTTCTGGAAGGAGAACAGCAGCGGGAACCTGTGCCCTCAATGCCTGGGGTGGAGCGCATGAGTATCGACCTGCTGGTTGAGGAGGCGAAGGCGATTGATGCCCTGGGCATTCCTGCCATGGCACTGTTTCCAGTTACCCCGGTGTCGGCAAAAAGCCTGGACGCCCGTGAAGCCTTCAATCCCGACGGTTTGGCGCAACGGGCGGTGAGGGCGCTGAAAACCGCGCTGCCGGAACTGGGCGTGATCACCGATGTGGCACTGGACCCCTTTACCACCCATGGTCAGGACGGATTGATCGACGACAGCGGCTATGTGATGAACGATGAGACCAAGGCGGTTCTGGTCAAACAGGCCCTCTCCCACGCCGAAGCGGGCGCCGATGTGGTTGCCCCCTCGGACATGATGGATGGCCGGATCGGCGCGATCCGCGAAGCACTCGAAACCGACGGACATATCCACACCCGGATTCTCGCCTATGCGGCAAAATACGCCTCGAGTTTTTACGGCCCGTTTCGTGACGCCGTAGGCTCGGCTGCAAACCTGGGTGGCGGCAACAAATACAGCTACCAGATGGATCCGGCCAACAGTGACGAGGCGCTGCACGAAGTGGGACTCGATCTGCAGGAGGGCGCCGATATGGTGATGGTCAAGCCGGGCATGCCCTATCTGGACATCGTACGCCGGGTCAAAGAGACCTATCAGGTCCCCACCTTCGCCTACCAGGTCAGTGGTGAATACGCGATGCTCAAGGCCGCCGCGCAAAACGGCTGGCTCGATGAACAGGCGGTGGTGATGGAATCCCTGCTGTGTCTCAAGCGGGCTGGCTGCGACGCAATCCTCACCTACTTTGCCAAGCAGGCAGCACAGTGGCTGCAGGACTGATTGAATCCGTGTTAACAGGCCCAGGCCCACGAGCAGCAGAACCCTATGGATAAGTACGCAGTCATCGGCAATCCAATCGCCCACAGCAAGTCTCCTGAGATCCATGCCGCCTTTGCCCGTCAGACCGGTGAAGCGGTGACCTATGAGCGCATTCTCGGTGACAAACAGAATTTTGCCGGGGATGTGCATCGGTTCATGGCTGAGGGTGGACAGGGGCTGAATGTCACCGTGCCCTTTAAGGAGGAGGCCTGGCGACTGGCTGACGAACTGAGTGACAGAGCCCATACTGCGGGTGCGGTAAATACCCTGATCCGCCTCGATAACAACCTGCTGCGGGGAGATAACACCGACGGGGTGGGTCTGGTTCGCGATCTGACGGTAAACCAGGGATTCCGCATGGCGGACAAACGTATCCTGATGCTGGGTGCGGGTGGTGCGGTGCGTGGTGTGATGCGCCCGCTGCTTGAGCAGAAACCGAAACGCATCATCATCGCCAACCGGACTGCCAGCAAGGCGTACGCCCTAGCCAGCGTGCTTACCAGCTATGGACAGGTGGCCGGCTGTGGACTGGAAGAGCTGCAAGGCATGCAGTTCGATCTGATCATCAACGGCACAGCTGCGGGACTCGATGGTGAAGTGCCCAACATACCCGATGATGTCCTGACCAAAGGGGGTTGGTGCTACGACATGCTATACAGCAACCAGGCTACCCCGTTTCAGATCTGGGGAAAGGCCCATCGGGCCGCCCGCTCTCTTGATGGTCTCGGCATGCTGGTGGAGCAGGCAGCGGAATCCTTCCGGCTTTGGCGCAGCATCCTACCGGAAACCCCGCCGGTGATATCCATGTTACGGGATTGATAGGACCACCTGAGTTCATCGCCCGTTGATGTACGCTTACCCGGTGGAGCGTTCACCCTCGGGCAATACGATATTCAGTTCCAACACCTCGTGATGCTCATCATGCTCCAGGTTGACATTCACCGCGCCCGGCTCAACCGCGACATACTTGCGCAGCACCTTGAGAATATCCCGCTGCAGCTGTGGCAAGTAAGAGGGGGCGTCCCGACCCGCGCGATCATGAGCCACCAGGATCTGCAGACGCTCCTTTGCAAGCGATGCTGAACCGGATGTGGATTTGGATTTAAAGTAGCTCAACAAACCCATTGTCTTAACCCCCGAACAAGCGGCCCAGCAGGCCTTTCTTCTCGATCTCAAGGAAGCGGTGAGGCAGTTGTTCTCCCAGATAACGGGCCACCACATCACTGTAGGCCTGTCCCGCCGTACTCTCACCATCCATGATGACCGGCACACCTGAGTTGGAGGCATTGAGCACTGCCTGGGATTCCGGAATCACCCCAATCAGATCGAGAGAGAGGATATCCTGCACATCCTCAACACTCAGCATCTCACCACGCTCCACCCGCTCAGGGGAGTAGCGGGTCAGCAGCAGATACTCGCGAATCGGTTCCCGGTCCTCTTCGGCCCGTTGGGATTTGCTTGAGAGGATACCGATCATACGATCCGAGTCGCGCACCGAAGAGACTTCCGGATTGGTCACAACGAACGCATCATCTGCATAATACATTGCCATCGTGGCACCCAGCTCAATACCCGCAGGTGAATCACAGACAATGTAATCAAAATCTTCAGACAGATCAGTCAGTACCTTGCCCACACCCTCTTTGGTCAGGGCCTCTTTGTCGCGAGTCTGTGACGCCGGAAGAATAAACAGGTTCTCATTCCGCTTGTCTTTGATCAGCGCCTGATTGAGACGCGCCTCACCGTGAATGACATTGATAAAGTCATACACGACCCGACGCTCACACCCCATGATCAGATCGAGATTTCGCAGACCCACATCGAAATCGATCACCACAGAGCGGAAGCCACGCTCAGCAAGCCCCATTGCCAAAGCTGCCGCAGTAGTGGTCTTCCCTACGCCCCCTTTTCCGGATGTGACAACGATGATTCTACTCAACTCAATGCTCCCATTTTCTAGGTATATAAACTTTTCAGATCTATGATCAATCCGACTACAACTTTTTGAATACCAAGGCATCCCCCAGTAGGGTGACACGCACAAGACGCCCCATAAAACGGGCTTCAAGATCCTCACTCACTTTGTAACGACCCGCGATTGAAACCAGCTCCGCTCTGAGGTCCTTGCAAAATATTGCGGCCTGCTCATCACCTCTCACCCCGGCCATCACCCGACCACGAATGGAGGTGTAGGCATGAATGCTGCCATTTGCCACCACTTCCGCGCCACTGCTTACCGGCGCCAACAGCACCAGATCACCCTGTGCATAGACCCGTTGTCCGGATCGTACCGGCGTGTCGACAACCTTGGTCGCCACAGGCATCGATGAGGATGGGGCACGGGGCCGCTTTGTGGACTCTTTTTTTGCAGAACGGCGGTTATCGGAAAATACTGCCAGCTCCAGCAATCTCGCCTGTTCCTGAAATGCCTTCGAGCCACCCCGAACACCAACCGGTATCAACCCGTAACCGCGAATGGCACCGACCGCGACAGCCAGGTCGCTATCCGCCATCTCAACCTCACTCTGCGTAAGGTCGATCACTATTGGTGTGTTGCGAAAGAAATCGGGCGCCTTGGCGATGCGCTCGCATAGCAGGCCATCAATGGCATCGGTATCCAGCTCAGACATGCATAGCTTCAACAGTGTGAATGCACCCGCTTTCAACTCAACCTTAGAACCCTCTGCGGTGAAATCTGTTGTGGTCGTCATCGGTCAAACACCTTCAGGATCAAGGTGAATCTGTAATCGGATTGAGTTTTCATCAAAACTGATCCATAGAATCCAGGAGAACCATAACCCTCTCACCAACCTGAAACCGACAGACCACTCTTAAAGATGCCCCGGTCAGTTATCACAGAAGGGTTACCCGAACACCGTTAAAAAGAAAATCGTTTTTAACAGGCCCGCTAAATCGTAAATGAAATTTGTTACGACGCCTTATCCCATTCCGGAACCTGTGAACTGGTGCAAATTATCAAAATTTTTAATCCTCACCGATTGCAAAACCGGCAAAAACCCAATGCCACACAGGATTTTTTATAACGATGATTAATTGTTAGAGCGCCATTGACCCTGAAAAAAACCGTGGCAGTAAACATCTGTCCTGCCTTGCCACGTTTATCGACGCAAAAAAATGTACGGTAAAAATTGAACGTCGCTGCTAGGGGAATCCCTAGCTAGCCATCTCGACCTATCCCTGCTCTCATCCCACATTATCTATCTAACCGTTACGAAAAGGAGTTTCGCAAAGATGAATAGATGGAACTATCTAAAATCTCTCATTCTTTATTTATCTCTTATCCTGACCATCTCAGCCTGCGGCGGCGGAGGTGGGGACGATGACGATCCTGAACCAACCTCAAACAGAGCGCCCACCGCTGAGGATATTTCAGTCACAAGCAATATCAACAGCCCCTATATCAACATCAAGCTGATCGGTAACGACCCGGACAATGACACCCTATCCTATAGCATGGAGGCTGCCAGTGATGGCTCCGGTTATGAGCGCGCCTTTGTCAATCCCAATACAGGTGACCTCTACGCCATCCTCACAGACGATGGTACGGACATCATTGTTATTCCGTACAAGGTAACCGACGGCTCCCTCTTCAGTAACGTTGCCGAGGTCACCATATCCATTGGAGAACTGGAGGGGCATGGTACAGGCGCCAACGAAATTCCTGCTGAAGAGTATGGACGCCTGGAGCTGGCTTTCTTTGATGGCGAGCGGTTTGGCTCCACACTCGGAGATGATCCCAGCCTGCCAGCCTCGATCGACCTTTCGGGAAATTTTCCGCAGCCGGGCAACCAGGGTACACAGGGCAGTTGCGTCGGCTGGGCAACCGGGTATGCCTTGAAATCCTACCACGAAAAGGTTGAAGAGCAGTGGGCCTTCTCGGAGGCAACGGTGTTCAGTCCCGCCTGGATCTACAACCAGATCAATGGTGGTGTGGATCAGGGTTCACGCATCGATGAAGCCTTACAGTTGATAATCGATCGAGGTGCTGCCACCTGGGGAAACATGCCCTATGACAACACCAATTTCACCAGACAACCCAGTCAACAGGCGATCGCTCAGGCTGCCAACTACAAAGCGCGTGAGTATCGCTCCATTACCAGTACACAGCAGATAAAGGCAGCCCTGGCAAATCGAAATCCGGTGGTGGCCGGTATTCTCGTATACGATGATCTACAGAGACTGAGCGGCCCTAACTCGGTCTACAACTCAACCACCGGCGAACCAAGTGGTGGCCATGCGGTAACCCTGGTCGGTTACGACGACAACAAGTATGGCGGGGCTTTCAAAATCATCAACTCCTGGGGAACCGGCTGGGGGGATAATGGTTTTTTCTGGCTCCCCTATACCATGGTCGGTCGGGTCATGTCCCAGGCACTGGTTTTAACCGATGGCGCCAATACCGGCGAGAACACCGATGATGATGTCGACCCGGTTGTTCCCCCCACCGATGGCGAACTACCCAATCTGGAGATTGTTCAATGGCAGCTCAATTACGACACCCAGGCCGGCGGTCAAGGCACCTGGCAGTGGGAGGTCATCAATGGCGGCACAGCCGATGCGCCAATGGGTGCGGATGTCAATCTGATGCTATCGACGGATAACCAGATCGACAGCTCCGATTGGTATATCGTCTATGAAGAGATCCCGGTGACCCTGGCACCAGGTGACAGTGCTTCACGTGATCAATCCAACCCCAGATATTTCAAACTGCCGCAAAATCTGCCGCCTGGTGACTACTACATCGCCACCTGGGTGGATGATCTGCAGGAAGTCGAAGAGAGTGACGAACATGACAACCAATCGTTTGGTGACGGCCAGGTCCACATCGACTCCTCATCCCTACCCGACATTGCGATCGATTACTGGTATGCAGAGTGGGACAGTTATGGAAATGGCCTGTTGGAGTATACGGTATACAACGATGGTGACGTCCCAACGACTCGCACCGATTGGGATATCAACCTCATCTTGACCATTGGTGAAGATACCAGCCAGGGGGGCTATTACCTCTTTTACGAACATGCTAATCATATTCTCGATCCGGGCGTGTCTGTCTATCGGGATGAGGAGTCTCCCGCCAGTTTCAATCTCTTCACCGATACCAATGGAAACTCAATTCCCAGCGGCACCTACTATATGTCGCTCTGGGTAGATGATCAGGGATATGAAAATGAGTCCAACGAAATCAACAATCTTTCCATTGGCAATACTCAAGTCACATTGACCAACAACAGTTATCGATCATCATCGGAGGACCAGCAGGGAGCAACCAAGAAACCGGCCTCTGACAACAACAGCGATATGCAGGCATTGGCATTCGACGGTGCAGGTAAAAACATCAGACACACTTATAACGGGCGCCGCATCCCCGATACCAACGTACTCATGGCGAAAGTCAAAATCACCGATCAGGCTGACGGTAGCCGCACCATGACAGTATTGGAAAGCGACAAACCTGGTAGTAGTCAACAGACAGGCACCATCTCCGGTGAAAAGCGTTACAACAAGGTTATAACCTCTGCTGACCAGGCTATAACCCCAAGGGTAAACCGCATACAAATGCCTATAGCTCAGGATACCGATAATGATACGAAATAGCGCCATGTTATCTCTATCCCTGAGCCTACTGCTGGTTACTGCCAGTTGTTCCACAAAAAACTCGGAGCCTCAAACCGATCAAAAGATCAGTCAAGCCAATGAGAAACCGGGCATGCCGGACAAATCGATTCAGCACTGTAAGGAGGCGGGGTTCGAAAGCGTAGTGGTTACTGAAAACGGTATCCCCACAAGTTATCTTTGCATCAATCCCAGCACCAGTAAAAAGTGTGACAGCTGGGCCTTCTATCGGGGGGACTGCAGATTGGACAATTCAGACGCCCCCTCATCAACTGACAAGGCGATTAAAATCAAGCAGCAATAGCGTAGCCGGAAACCGCAGTACAATGGCAATGCGATTAATGAATCTGCAGTGATAGTACAACCACGCAAATCATTTCGCCCTCTTCACTGTAAGAGGGCGAAATATCTTGTGGTAACAGCGCACTGCCAGTTTGATAGCTGATTCATCATGAATTGGATATCATTTTCTCCATACCATTGCATTATCAATGGAGACAAACGCAAAGATTGTTATTCCACTGAAAACGACTAACCCGAATGCCAAAGACGTCACATTACCAACGTGAAGTAAATTGAATAATTATTAGATGAGGACAATTGAGTCATTCACAGCATTCAAGCTGTGGGCTTCGTTGCCTGGATTCCGGTATCCGCCGGAATGACGAGCGCTATACCGGCCTAACTCTCCGTTGTTGATCTCCATATTATCAAACCAGAAATAACTGGAGCGTGTTAGCGAGACTGATCCTGGAGCGTAACACTTATTCAAGCTCACGCTACATACAGGTGACAATAAAAATTTTTAACTGGGAATTTCCACTGAATCTGAAAAACAGACCTTCTTTTCATGATTGCGCTTTGCTTCGTACATGGCCAGATCAGCCTGTTTCAGTAAATCACTTACCTGCTGATGATTTGGATAGAGAGAAACACCGACACTCGCATCAACGGCACAGTGATTTCCTTGAATCTCAATCGGCTGATCCACCGCAGCGATAATTTTATCTGCGACATAGCTAACGGCATCAACAGCATTCAAATCTCTTAGCACAACTACAAATTCATCCCCACCCAGGCGGGCCACTGTATCTCCCTCACGCACCACTGCCGAAATCCGCTTGGCCACTTCCTGCAAAAGCAGATCACCAACCTCATGACCAAAACTATCATTGACCATCTTGAATTTATCGAGATCAAGAAACAGTACCGCAACCATTGAATCATTTCGCCGTGCATAGCTGCATGATTGTTCAAGTCGATCTTGTAACAGAAGTCTGTTTGCAAGACCGGTCAGGGGATCATAGAAAGCAAGCCGCTCCAGTTCCACTTGTTGATTTTTACGTTGTGTTATCTCGGTAAATATTCCTACATAGTTGGTAAGGTCACCATGCTGATCTATTACGGCACTGATACCCAACCATTCAACAAAAACTGCACCATCTTTTTTTCGATTCCAGATCTCACCCTGCCAGAAACCTTTTGTTTTGATTTCTGACCACATAGCCTGGTAGAAATCCCCGGAGTGCTTGCCCGATTTTAGAAGGGCCGGTTTCTCACCAATTATCTCCTCAGCAGAGTATCCGGTGATTTCGGTGAAGGCATTATTCACCGAAACAATATTCTCCAGTTGATCAGTTATCATGATTCCTTCCGTTGCACACGCCATCACCTGATGACTCAGGCGCAACTGCTCCTCCGACCTCTTCCGCTCAGTCACATCCCGGATCACACATACTGTATGCAATTGACCCTGAAATGGCATCGAGGCAATTGACATTTCCAATGGAAACTCTTTTCCCTCCCGGTCTATACCAACTTGCTCGATTACTCCATCACCTATCTGGGTTTCACTTTTCAAGAAACCGATCAGGCTCTGATCTTTCTCTTGATGATTACCGGTAGCACGAACGAGATCGTAAATCGTTCGCTCGAGAGCTTCACTCTCCTGATAACCAAAAATGCGTGCGGCCGCAGGATTCCAACTCTCAATTCTTCCCTGTTGATTGGTGGTGAGAATGGCATCCTGAGCTGACTCTCTCATGGCACTGAGTTTCATCTCTTTCTCTGCCAACTGATCCTGGAAATGCTGCCGCCTCCTCACATCGAATCCCGCTCTGACTGCAACAATCAACAACAGAACCAGAATAAATAACGACAGACCGTGACTTGATGATGTGCCATTTCTGATCAGGGTAAGCAGGGCTCGATTGTCATCTGTTATGTCATAGTAGAGTTCGAAGGCGCCAAGAAACTCCTTGCCATTCATCATCGGAACGTAAATTTCCACCACATCACGGGGAACCGTCTCACCCTCCATGGTCGTTGCCTGCTTGGTTACCAGCTTGCTATAAGTCTGACCAACCGCCACCTTGTCATGAAAATAGCTGTATTCGTTATAGTTACCGATATCCTCTGCAGCGGTTGAGTAGACAGTCAATCCATCGGCATCGAACAGTTTCGCCTTCCACAACGCATAGTCCGCTTCCAGCATGGCGATATGGTGTTCAAACACAGGGTCGACCACATCGGGCGCTATGGGTTGATTTCCCAGGCCCAGCATATTACGCATATGCCCGGCAGACAGCTTGGCATTACGCTCAACAACCGTAATCAACAAATCAGAAAACTTCGGCTGTAGATATTGAGAGGAGAGAATTGGAAAGGCCAATACAGCACTCACAGACACAAGTAGGCCATAACGGATGAAAGGCACCCGCCAAGCAGCAATTAAGTTGGCCCAAATCTCGCTCACCTGACAGCCCACTGGTATCTATGACAAGTTTCACAAATGTAGAAAAGCCCCTATATGCCTTCAGACGCTTAATTTGATGATCGGCACTTTTTACAGCTACTTGAGAGATAATCGCCTGTGTCATCCCATAATGAGAACATGGGCTGATCGGCTGTCACTCCCATCAGCGTTGCAATCATCAAGAACAGTATGATTTATCACTATTAATCAGAAGTATAGACGTCTTACCCGATCACTCGTATTCGACACAAGAGGCAACAAACCAGCGGCACTCCATTCATTGATTCCATACGGAGTCAGTCCCTTACAGCATCAAATTCAGTCGTCTCAAACCCTTAACTCAAAAGGGTTATGAAACCAATTGAAAACTGTTTTATTCAAAACAGAGCGCCATAAAGGGATCTTTCACCGGCGGAATAGGTGAAAAATGTCAAATTGCAGGATTTGTCTACAGGCCCAATATTCAGAATACCCACTGATTCCAGGGCCTGTTAAGACGAAATCAAACACTCAACCAACACTGTCTCGATGCCGTGAAAACCCAACCAAACCCAGCAGAGCGGATCCAAACAGCCACACCGCCGCCGGAATGGGTATTGGGGCAACTTCCCTGGAAAAGGTACAACTGGCATCCAGACAGGTTGTGCGAAAACCGAACAGCTCCTCGACGACGGCATGACCCGAACCATCCCAACCCTGCACAGAGAGCCCCAGGCCTGCGGTATGGAGTTCATAGATACCTGGATCTGCACCATCCGCATCGGGGATCAATTGATAGAGCAGGAAGTCCGCTGTGTCTCCTGGGCTGATAGTCCCGTCGATCGCGAACCAGGAGTCGGAAGTCGGCGCACTGAAACGGTACTGGGAGCCGGCATCACCACAATTCAGGGTAAAGGTATCGCTGCAGGTACGGGTGGTAAACGGCACAACCCTTTCATAGCTGGCAAACGGCACCCCATTCGCTTCTGCCGGAAATTCCTCCTCATGCCACCCATGTAGTGGCGGCGCTGAGCGGTTATAGCGCAGTGGATCCGAATTCTCATCCAGGGAGAGGGTAACCCGAACATCGATGGTCTCGTCGGCCGCGACAGTAGCTGTCGGCTCAGTGAATACCAGGGAACCCATCACCGCCGCATAGGCAGGAGCACTCTGTAGTGCAGCTATAGTCAAGGCGGTCATTCCAATGGAACTGTGTAACTTCATGTTAACACCTCATCTATATTTTTAGCGGCCCCGCTTTGTCGAGGCTGTTCCCAGCTTACACGATCCACTCTCCGAATATTGCGACAGCCTCGTAAAAGCTGGGCAACCATGATAACCCATGGCCCCCAGCGTCATTGCGGATAATCAGCCTCCAGTTTGTTAACAAATCTCACGCAATCCGACTGCAGCCGTTAGCCGGCATGGCGTTGCGCAAGCTTCACGTAGTGTTCAGCGGTATAGGCAATGACCTCCTGCTCTTTCTCTGTCAGAACCCTGACCCGCCTGGCAGGACGCCCCAACCAGAGATACCCACCCTCCAGCGTACGACCCTGAGGTACCAGGGACCCAGCCCCCAGCATCACGCCCCGCTGCAGAACGGCGCCATCAAGAATTGTCGATCCCATGCCGATAAAGCAGTCATCGGCGATTTCACAACCATGCAACAGAACCCGATGGCCCACTGTAACCCCGTCGCCAATCACCAGCGAGCGGCCACCGGGCAGATAATAACTGTCGTGGGAGACATGCATAATTGAACCGTCCTGGATATTGGTACGGGCGCCGATTTCGATTTTATGTACGTCTCCCCTGACCACGCTCATTGGCCAAATGGAGGCTTGTGAGGCAATATTGACATTGCCGATCACCACAGCCGTCTCGTCGATCCAGGCATCGTCTGCGATTTGTGGTTGATGGGATTCAAATGGGCGAATATTCGTCATAGCTATTGGAGGTTCCTGAACCGATGGAAATTGCGTTTTTTGTATTGATTGGTGCCGCCGTTGTTATCCTCATATACGGCGTCATGATTTACAACAACCTGGTGCGTCTGAAACACGATGTCAACAAGGCCTGGGCGAATATCGATGTGTTGTTGAAACAGCGCCACGATGAACTGCCCAAGCTGGTTGAGACCTGCAAACAATACATGAAATTCGAGCAGGAGACCCTGGAAAAGGTGATGAACGCTCGTGCTGCAGTCAACCGAGCCATGCAGCAGGGGGATGTGGGCGCGGTTGGTGCTGCCGAGGGGCAGTTGCGGCTGGGCCTGGGCAATCTGTTCGCAGTGGCGGAGAACTATCCGGACCTGAAAGCCAATGAGACCTTTCTGCACCTGCAGAGCCGTATCACCGGTCTGGAAAACAGCATCGCCGACCGGCGTGAGTTTTATAATGAAAGTGTGAACAATAACAATGTGCGCATCGAGCAGTTTCCCGATATCATTCTAGCCCAACAATTCTCCTTCAAAGCCGCCGAACTGCTGGAGTTCGACGAGTCCGAGAAGACTGACGTGGATATGGGTACATTATTTAGTTGATGCAGGAAATCGCCAATCTGGGAACAGGGGCTTTTTTCTTCTGGAGCACCCTGTTGATACTGCTGTCGCTGGCAGCGCTCTATTTCTCTTTCTACCATCTCCATCGAGCCCGCCTGATCGAGGACACCCCAACCTCGCGCATACGCTCCGCCCCCCAGGGCTATGTCGAGCTGATCGGCGAGGCCGATATGATGAAGGGTGAACCGGTGATATCACCGCTCAGTGCGACCCAATGCTGCTGGTGGCGTTACAAAGTTGACCGCAAGGATGACAAGGGCTGGCACGCGGTACGTAGCGAAAAGAGCAACGCCCTGTTTCTGATCAAAGATGAAACCGGCGAGTGCATACTCGATCCCGAGGGGGCCACAATCACCCCCAGTGAACGCAATATCTGGTATGGCCCCAACTCAACCCCCTCAGCAGGCCCTGACCGGGGGATCGGCACCACCCATAGCCAGTTCAACCGCTTTGGACTGCAGATATCGATCAACACCACATTCGACGGGGACTATCGATACAGCGAGGAGCTGATCATGCCCGGTGACCCGCTGTACGCCATCGGTCTGTTCAGCTCACTGGGCGAAATCGACAGAAAAGCGATGCGCGATGACATGGTCAAAGAGCGTCTGCGTCAATGGAAGAGCGACCATGCCACGTTACTTGACCGCTTCGATCTGAATGGGGATGGAAAAATTGACCTGGACGAGTGGGAAAGCGCCCGCAAAGCGGCCAAACAGGAGGTCACCCGGGAGCAGCTCAAAGAGGACCAGCAGCCCCTGCATACACTCAGCACAACCGGCTCTAGCCAACGCCCGATGTTGATCTCGACCAAGGAGGAGTTTGATCTGGTCAGACGCTTCCGCTACTACTCCTTCTTCACCCTGGCGGCCTTTTTCGCCCTCGGTTCAGGTAGCGCATGGTTCATTGCGGCGCGCATGTTATAAGATAGCCCCTTCGCGATTTAATAACACAGCACCTTATAAACCCGGCCTGTCGCCCGGAATGATACAACAGGAAACCTTGCATGACCTTGAAAACTGTCTGGATACTACTTTTTGCAGTATTCATTGCCACCCCGGCCCCGGCCAGGGATATCCTGCTGGATGACCCGCTGGATGATGAGGAATACGACGCACCCGACAAACTTGATTGGCTGGAGGGTGAGGTTCAGGTTCCGGATAGCATAAACAGTGATGACCTTCAGGAGTTTGAGGTTGCCGCCAATGAGACGAGATTTCGCTACTATGTGGAACGAAATTCGATTCAGCATAGTGCCGACGGTGCGGTGCGTTTCACCCTGGTGATTCGCTCCAGCTCCGGCGCTTCGAATAGCTCGTACGAGGGATTTCGCTGTCGGGAACGCCTCTACAAAGTCTATGCCTATGGCGGGGGTAAGCGCCTGACGCCAATGCCGGGTGGGAAGTGGGAGCCGATCCCTAAAGATGAATCGACAGACTATCGCGCCACCCTCTATGACGACCTGCTCTGCAACCTGCAGATTGGCGAACCCAATCCGATAGAGCAGGCCATCGAAGCGATGCGGAACAATATCAAGGTAGGCAAAGACTAATAAGCACTGCTGACATAATCCCTCAGCAGCCACAAACAGCAGCTTTCGTATCGATTGCCTGATTGAGCATGTTTTTGCTTCGGATAACTCCATCGGATAGATTTCAACAGCCGCCCTTCCGGAACGTTTAAGCAGGGCCTGTAAACCCTAATCCAACTGGCCCTAAGGGGGCAGTAACCGATACGCTTTGCATAACATAAAGAACCAGGAACAGAACCATGACCAATGCCCTGCTTGATATGACCGGACTGCCACCCTTCAGTCGGATTAAGCCTCCCATGGTGGAAGCCGCCATCGACACACTGCTGCAGGAGAATCGCCAGACCATGGAACGCCTGCTCAGCACTATCTCCGATCCTGGCTGGGATAATTTTGTCGAGCCTCTGGAAATTGCCGAAGACCGGCTCAGCCGAACCTGGTCACCCGTCAGCCATATGAACTCCGTGGTCAATCATGATGAACTGCGCGAGGTCTACAATGCCTGCCTACCCAAGCTGAGCGAATACGCCACCGAGGTCGGCCAGAACAGCCGGCTGTGTGAGGCCTACAAAAAGGTTACCGAACAGGGCGGCCTGGACGACGCGCAAAAAAAGATGCTCGAAAACACCCTGTTGGAGTTCCGACTCTCAGGGGTCGATCTGCCGGAAGAGAAAAAACAACGCTTTAAGGAGATCAGCCAGAGTCTTTCCAAACTGACCACCAAATTTGAGGAGAATCTGCTCGACGCGACCAACGCCTGGAGCAAGTTAATCACCGACCCGGAACAGCTGACTGGTCTGCCGGAGTCTGCCATGGCACTGGCCAAACAGACCGCGGAGCAGCGCGAGCAGCAGGGCTGGTTGCTGACCCTGGAGTTCCCCTCCTACTTTCCGGTGATGACCTATGCGGATCAACGGGAACTGCGCAGAGAGCTCTACGAGGCCTACGCCACCCGGGCCTCGGATTGCGGTCCCCATGCGGGTCAGTGGGACAATAGCGAGGTCATGGAGCAGATCCTGGCGCTGCGCCATGAGCAGGCGCAATTGCTCGGCTACAACAACTACGCAGAGCGCTCTTTGGCACGCAAAATGGCCCGCAGCACGGAAGAGGTGATGAGCTTTCTGACCGATCTGGCTGAACGCTCCAAGGCCCAGGCGGAACGTGAGCTGGCCGACCTGACACAATTCGCTCGTGAAAACTACGGCATCGATCATCTGGAGGCCTGGGATATCGGCTACTACTCGGAAAAACTACGTCAACATCGCCACGCCATCAGCCAGGAAGAGCTGAAACCCTATTTTCCCGAAACCCGGGTGATACCCGGCATGTTTGCGGTGGTGGAGCGTCTCTATGGGATCCGTATCCAATCCGTCGAAGGGGTGGATACCTGGCATCCGGATGTGCGTTTTTATGAGATCCGCGACATGCAGAACCAGCTTCGCGGGCAGTTCTATCTCGACCTCTATGCACGCCCGAAAAAACGTGGCGGCGCCTGGATGGACGAGTGTGCGACCCGATTTTTCAGCGAATCAGTCGACCAGATTCCGGTAGCCTACCTGACCTGTAATTTCTCCCCCCCGGTGGGTGGCCAGCCGGCGCTCTTCACCCATGATGAAGTGGAGACCCTGTTTCACGAATTCGGTCATGGGCTGCACCACATGCTCACCCGCATCGACTATCCCTCCGTTGCTGGAATCAACGGTGTGGCCTGGGATGCGGTGGAGCTGCCCAGCCAGTTCATGGAAAACTGGTGTTGGGAGCAGCAGGCACTGGAACTGTTCTCCGGCCATGTGGAGAGCGGCGAACCGATCCCGGACGAACTCTACCAGCGACTGCATGGGGCGAAAAATTTCCAAACGGCGATGCAGATGGTGCGTCAGCTGGAATTCTCGATCTTCGACTTTCGCATTCATCAGGAGTACGACCCGGACCAGGGAGGAAGGATCTATCAGATTCTCGATCAGGTGCGCGAGCAGGTCTCAGTGATCAAACCACCTTCCTGGAACCGTTTCCCACACGGTTTTTCACACATCTTTGCCGGTGGTTATGCCGCAGGGTACTACAGCTACAAATGGGCCGAAGTGCTCTCAGCCGACGCCTTCTCCAGATTCGAGGAGCAGGGCATCTTCAGTCAGGAGGCGGGACAGGCCTTTCTGCAGGAGATATTGGAACAGGGTGGTTCAAAGGATGCCATGGAGCTGTTTGTCGCGTTCCGAGGCCGGGAGCCACAGATCGAACCCTTGCTGAGACACAGCGGAATCAGTGGCTGATTTATAGTCCGCGAATGGGCGCGAACAGACGCAAATGTTCATCTGCTTGCGTCGCCAGTACAGTGTTCTTGCTCACCGGATTGATGATTAAATTCCAACCACACTAATCTCGACGTAACAAATCGCATTTACGTCGATTGGTGTTGATTTGTGGACTGAAGTTAAAAAAAAACGGGTGACGCAAAGCGTCACCCCGTGGTTGGCAAGTCAGATGCCGAGGGCATCGATACCCCAACCAACACCACCTAGCTCAACTTCAGGATGTTGTTGCCGAACCGAATGTTCGACTTGTGAAACCCGCCAGCGAGGGACATCAACCAACAGTAGAAATTCTCCGTGTTTCAACGGCACATCAAAGTCATCGATTTGGGATTGTGGTACCTGACCTGAAAAGTAGAAGCTCAGAAACACCGCAGCGACTACTAAAGCCAGGCAGCCTGCCACAAGCAACCATTCGGATGCCCATACACCGATCAACAGAACCGCAATTGCCGCAAAACAGAGCAGCAGATTGATATCCCAGAACCAGCTCTCCAACCGTGCTGTAAAACCGCGCGTTTGGCGTATCTTTGCTGCCGGTAGCTCCTTCAGGTCGGCACCCGGCCTGGCCACGGCATGGATGTGTTGCCGCTTCACCCTGGCGAACATCAGGTCTCTAACCACTTCCTCCGCATGACGTTTAGAGGGCACCAGCATAGAGATACGCCGTAATATCATCACTCAACCCTCAGCCACATAGTCATCTGACACGTTGCCACAGATCACTTTCTGACCTTCTAGCGCCATATCCATATACAGTCGCTTGGTCTCTTCACTTTCAAAATAGATCTCGACACCCTTCTCACCGTCGCCTTCATAGAGGCAGGGGTGATCATCGGGATTGGATACATCACGCAGCGTAATTGGATCCATGGTTGTTCTGATATTCAATCTGGTGTGTGCCTTTCTGTTGTAGAGAATGCCGCAGCCTATTCTCTGGCCTTGATCATGGGCAGCCTGCTGCCGCCCGGATTGAAGGTCAGTAAAATCCGTTTCGGTTACTACTCAGAATTCACTTTTACAAGACTGTACTCAACAGCGATACCTTAAGCTATAGAAATACCTAGCAAAACAATCAAGATTATAGGCCTTCTAAATCTGACGAGGAAATTGGGGGATTGTTGCCGAGAGAGGTGGATTCAATCGGTATAACGACCTACAGACTATTAACACCAATCCAAAAGGCCTGCCGGGGTTGGATGAGCGTAAACAGTCTCTGGATAGGCTGCTGTTTGGATTGCAATCAGCCGCTAGCTTAAGCGCTGGTGAAAAGATCAAAAAACAGCCAGTAGACCAGACTGGCGAGGATCAGACCGAAGAACATCACCGGGATGCCGGTTTTCATCCAGATCAGTGGGGTTATTTTCGCCTCTGGCATACCGCTCTTTTCAGACTCGCTGACCGCGATGATATTTGCTGTCGCCCCCAGGTGGGTGCCATTCCCCCCCAGACCGACACCAAGCGCCAGAGCCCACCACAGGGGCGCAATGTTCACCCCGCTGCTCTCAAGCCCCAGAATGATCGGAATCATAGTCACCGTAAAAGGTATGTTGTCCACCACCGCACTGAGAACCGCAGCCACCCACATCAGCAGCAATCCGGTGATCAACAGCATTTGCGGATCTCTGGCGAGTCTGGCCAGCTGATTTCCCAACAGATCGAGCAGTCCAGAGGCCTCCACCCCGCCAACGATCATGAACAGGCCGGCAAAGAAGAACAACACCGACCAGTTGACCGTACCGAAAATCTTCTCCATATCGGGCTTCAGCATCAGCAAAGCCAGACAGAGCCCGATGAAAGAGGCATAGGCGGGCAGGATATGCAGATTGTGGTGGATGAAAAAGAGCACCACCACCACAGCCAGGGAAAACAGGGTGCGCTTCAGCCCCTTGGCATCCTTGATCGCATGGGTATCGACCAGAGTTCGGGGATCCTCGCCAACATTGGTCAGCTGTTCGCGAAACAGAAACAGCATCAGCGCCACCGTACCGACCCATACCACCAGCACCGGTAACCCCATGTGTACCAGGAAAGAGTTGAAACTGATATCGGCAGCACTGCCGATCATCAGGTTGGGGGGATCACCCACCAGCGTAGCGGCGCCACCGATATTCGAGAGCATCGCCTCTGCCATCAGGTAGGGCATGGGATTGATCTTCAGCAAGCGACAGATGAGTACGGTCAACGGTGCGAAAACAATTACCGTGGTGACATTATCCAGGATCATGCTGATCAGACTGACCGCCAGACTGAGATAGATCAGCAGCAGTTTCGGGCTACCCTTGGCCCAACGGGTAATATGCACCGCCGCATAGTCGAAGGCCCCGGTGGGACGCAGCAGCGCGACCAGCATCATCATCGCCGCCAACAACAGAATGGTGTTGCCGTCAACCGCCAGCAGCGCCTGCTCCTGACTGTAGAATCCCATCCACATACCCACACCAATCATGGTCAGGGCGCCCAGCATGGCGGCTGTAGTTCGATGCAGTATCTCCGTGAAAATCAGGATATAGGCGCCCAACAGCAGAAGCGCCGAGACCCACATCTCGATTGTGATCTGCTCCATCATCAGTCGATGCAACACTCTTTGGTTACTATCGCCGCAGCAACGCTCATACGCGTCACCACTCCTTGATAATCCTCGCCTTCAGTAACAAACAGATACTCCGTGTTGTACTGCTCCATAATCGCCAGCGCCTTGATGGCTTGAAAATTGGCTGACAGACGAACCGTATCCGGATAGATGAAATCATCCACACTCCGGGACATCAAATCCTCCGCTTTGATGTGGGGAAAATCGAGATGCTCGATATCATCCCCAAGCAGATGGGCGCCTTGAATGATGTCATCGGGAATACAACAGATACGGAACATATGCCTTACCGAGAAGCGTCCACTGATCGCACCACTCTGATCCACATAAGGAATGCCGGGAACCCCTTTGCTGACACACTCGGTCATCACTTCACCGACACTCATACCCGGACGGGCGACCTTGGTCGGAATGGAGATATGTTTGATTTTCATGGCGGGGCTTCATCCATCATCGGTTTCATGGCATGCAGCATATTGGCGAACAGGTGGCTGTTGCTGCGCTCCTCCCGGGCCAGCAGCTGCTTCATGTAGGCGCGCTGGGTCGGCTTGGTGAAACAGGCCGGGCAACTGTCGGGAATGATCGGCAACCCCGCCTTCACGGCAAAATCGCCCGTCTGAGTCTCCCGGCAATAGACCAGTGGCCGTATGATGCGAATATCCCCCGCATCATTCACATAGTGCGCCTTCATGGTACGCATCTGGCCACCGTGAAACAGGGACATCATCAGACTCTCCGCCAGGTCGTCCAGGTGTTGAGCCAATGCCAGAACATTATAGCCCTGCTTGCGACAGGTGCTGTACATGATGCCCCGTTTCATGCGCGCGCAATAGGCACAAAACGAGTCACCCGACAGCTTCTCCCTGGCCTCCTCCATAATCGGCTGTTCGGCGTAGACCCAGGCCACACCCAATGCCTCGTAGTAGGCTTTCAGCGGTGCCGGATCAAATCCCTCGATCTCGGGATCAACGGTAATCACACCCAGCTCAAACTCGACCGGTGCATAACGTTGCAGATGGGAGAGTACTTGTAGCAGAGTAAGGGAGTCCTTACCTCCGGATACGCCGAGCAGAATACGATCCCCATCGCGAATCATCTTGAAATCCGCAATCGCTCTGCCCACTTTGCGCATGATTGACTTCGGGGGTTTGATTGAATCGTTCATATGGCCATTTTGACATGAAGCTTGTTGCGCACCAATGCCGGAAAGTGGCGGCCGCTTCGACTGATTGGCGGATGTCTCAGCCACGGCCAGGTAACTGCTGAATCTATATGGCTTTTTCAACCGCAAACGCAGGGGTTGGTATTGAATCAGGAGATTTCTTCTCATCCCGGACTTGATTCAAAACTGATCTGAGGTCATAAAGGTCTATGCGGGAGTGGATGGAAGCGCTACTGCCGGAGGAATCAATCACAGTCATGTCATCATGGGGGCATACAAATGGATATTTTTGTTCTGGTTTTTCTTGTTCTAGCTGTGGTACTGGTCGTTCTGGGTGCCAAACGTGTACCTCAGGGCAATGAGTATACGGTGGAGCGATTTGGCCGCTATACCAAAACCCTGCGACCCGGCCTCAATCTGATTGTTCCGGTGATCGATCAGATCGGCAAGAAGATGAATATGATGGAACAGGTGCTCGATGTGCCCTCACAGGAGGTCATTACCAAGGACAACGCCATGGTCACCGTGGATGGCGTGATCTTCTTCCAGGTACTGGATGCCTCACAGGCCGCCTATGAAGTGAACAACCTCTACGGGGCGATTCTCAACCTGACCATGACCAACATCCGTACTGTGATGGGATCGATGGATCTGGACGAACTGCTCTCGCAACGGGATACGATAAACACCCAGCTGCTCACTGTGGTGGATGACGCCACCACCCCCTGGGGTGTCAAAGTCACCCGTATCGAAATCAAGGATATCTCACCACCAAGAGACCTGGTCGATGCGATGGCCAGACAGATGAAGGCGGAACGGGAAAAACGTGCCGCCATACTCGAAGCGGAAGGCTTGAGACAGGCAGAGATACTCAAAGCGGAAGGTGAAAAACAGGCTGCCATCCTGGAAGCGGAAGGTGACAAGGAGGCTGCATTTCGTGAGGCGGAGGCAAGAGAGAGACTGGCAGCCGCAGAGAGCAAGGCGACAACCCTGGTCTCCGAAGCGATTGCCAAGGGTGATGTGAATGCCATCAACTACTTCATCGCGCAGCGATATACCGAGGCACTGCAAAACATCGCTTCGGCTGAAAATCAGAAACTGATTATGATGCCTCTGGAAGCTTCCAGCCTGATCGGCTCCGTAGCGGGTATTGGAGAGATTGCCAAACAGGCCCTTCAGAGCAACAGTAAGGAGAGCAACCAATGAGTTGGCTGTCTCACCTCGACTACTGGCACTGGTTCATCCTGGCGGTTGTGCTGATGATCCTGGAAGTCTTTTCCCCGGGAGCTTTTTTAATCTGGATGGGGCTTTCCGCGGCCATTACCGGACTGACACTACTGCTCTTTCCGGAGCTTGCCTGGCAATTCCAGCTGATCTTTTTCGCGGTCTTCAGTGTTGCCGTGATTGTCCTGGTTCGCCTGTTTCTGCAGCATCGCCCCATAGAGACCGACAGCCCCCATCTCAACCGGCGGGGTGAACAGTATATCGACCGGGTTTTCACCCTGCAGGAACCGGTCATCAACGGTGTGGGAAAAATCAGTGTCGACGACAGCACCTGGAAAATCAATGGTGACGATTGTCCCGCAGGAACCAAAGTCAAAGTCGTTGGCGTTCAGGGTGTGGTGCTGCTGATCGATCAAGCCGAATGAGTAGAGAGCTTTAATTCTATTTCGACACAATTACCCACAGAGGTACTACACTCAGATTAAGTTGAAGTAAACAAAGAACAACAAAATGATTAGCTTGATTCGCGGCTCTATGCATCTCCCGTTCTACAGCAATAGACCAATGGCTCTGAAGAGCCTCTTAGAGGTGACTGGAGAGTCGATACAAGTGGGCAACACCACCAATGAAACTATTTGACACGAACCATCTCCTGTTTGTTGATAGCGACCGGAATCAGCTAGAAGCTCTGAAAAGAACCCTCAGGGATCACAACGACCAGTGGCAGCTACACTTTTGCGATTCATCCGCCAGTGCATTGGAGCTGTTACATCAACTGCCGATAGCAATCATCATCAGTGAGACCCAGCTAGGCAGCAAGAGTGGCAGCGAACTGCTGAAGCAGGTACAACAACAATATCCGAGCACCACCCGCCTACTGTTTTCCGGCCAGGCTCTCCGCACACCCGCCCAGGAAATTGTTCATCACGCCCATCAGTTTATTGCCAAACCCTGCGATACCCAGACTCTGATTGTCATATTGGAACGGGTCATTCAGCTTAGAGATCTACTGAATAATCCTGCCATGACGGAGATGGTTAACAGCCTGGGCTCACTTCCCAGTCTGCCCGCCAGCTATCAGCAGATGATCGAGGCACTGCAATCGGAGGACACTTCATTGGCGGAGATCGGCGAGATCGTTGCCAAGGACCTGGGAATGTCGACCAAACTGCTACAGATGGTCAACTCCGCCTTTTTCGGGCTACCGCAGCAGATCTCATCACCGCAACACGCGGTAACCCTGCTTGGTATCGAGACGGTTTCCAATCTGGCGCTGGGGGCAGCCATCTTCTCACGTCTCGATCAGGCACTGATCGATGAATTCAAACTTGAGCCCCTGTGGCAACACAGCCAGTCGGTGTCAGGTCTGGTCAGGCAGTTGGGGATGGCAATGGGGATGAGCCGCCAGGAGCTGGAAACCCCGGTTATGGCCGGCATGCTGCACGACCTGGGTAAACTGATTCTCGCCTCGCAGAACCAGGATGAGTATCGCCGTATCGTCAAACAGGCCACTCAGGAAATCCTGCCCCTATTCGAAACTGAAGCAGAAGCCCTGTGGTGCCATCATGCCGGTATCGGGGCCTATCTGATGGGCTTGTGGGGATTACCCTTCTCCGCAGTTGAGGCGGTCGCACATCATCATAACCATGAGTATCAATCGATCGATCGCAAGGATTGTTTGTTGGTCTACGGCGCCAACCTGCTGTTGCACTGGTTAAGCGATGAGCAGTACAGGCAACACTACGACCCCCAGTCTCTACAATCCCTGCTTGGTGATGAAGAGTTCAACCGTTGGCACAAGATTGCCCAGGAGTACCTTGATGGACAAACCACCTGAAAAAGTTTTAATGGTGGACGATGACCGTAACCTGCTCGACTCTTTTCGCCGACAATTCCGTAAACGTCTGAACCTTGAAACAGCCACCAGTGGAGCGGACGGCGTTCAGGCTGTAAGAGATGGGGGCCCATTTGCCCTGGTGGTCTCCGACATGCAGATGCCGAATATGAATGGGGTGGAGTTTCTTTCCAAGGTAAGGGAGCAGTCACCCAATACGGTACGCATCATGCTCACCGGTAACGCCAATCTGGATGTTGCCATCGACGCGGTGAATGATGGCAACATCTTCCGTTTTTTGAATAAGCCGGTAGAGACTGAGGTTCTCTATCAGACCGTCATAGAGGGTATCAAGCAGTATCGTCTGATCACCAATGAAAAGGTGTTGTTGAATAAAACCCTGAAAGGGGCGGTTGACCTACTGGCTGATGTTCTCAGCATGGTCAATCCAGATGCGTTCAGCCAATCTTCCCGCATCAAACATCATGTCAGAAGTATTGTCAGAAGCCTTTCACTGGAAGATGGCTGGCACTACGATCTTGCCGGTATGCTTTGCCAACTGGGTTATGTCAGTCTACCCGACGATCTGATACACAAAGTCATGGCTGGTGATGAGTTAAGCAAGGCGGAAACGGAGCTCTATAACTCACATCCTGAGATGGGGAGCCGGCTGTTAAAACATATACCCCGTCTCGAAACGGTTGCCGCGATGATCGAGCATCAACTCGACGATATCGGCAAGATTGAAATCCAGGGAAAACTGAACAATGAGGAAAAGGCAATACTGGGCGGGCAGATTTTAAAGGTCGCCATCAATTACGACAAACTGCTCGACACTGGTAAATCGGAGGAAGAGGCGATCGAATTCCTTCGGGACAATCCTGAACACTTCGATCCGGCACTGGTGGAGATACTCATCCAGGGATCGATGAACCGCAAAGTCGAGATACTGAATCTGCCCCTTGATCAACTTGAGCCGGGGATGATCGTCGACCAACCGATCAAAACCAATGCCGGTGCTCTGCTGCTCGCCAAGGGGCAACCATTGAGTCAAGCCATGGTGTTCAAACTAAAGGTGGCTTATGATCGGGAGGTGCTGCCCGATACCAGTTTCAGAGTGTTCCGTATAACATCGATTGACTAGGGCCTGTTAACGCTAATCCAATGCATTGACAATTCAGCCAGTACCGGCCTGAAGATCAGACCATACCGCGTACTCATTGCCGTTTGGGTCGCAAAAATGGAAACGCCGGCCTCCTGGAAACCCAAACACCGGGACTTTGATTCGCCCACCGGCATCGACGATCTTCGCCTGAGTCTTCTCCAGATCACGGCTGTAGAAGACGATAAGAGCACTGCCTCGCTCAGCCGCTGTGGTCAGTTCAGAGTGGTAGAATCCGCCATCAAGACCCGCGTTGGAAAAGGCGCAGTAGTCCTCACCGTAATCGACAAAATCCCATCCGAAAACCTGTTTGAAAAATACCTTCACCGCTTCCAGATCCGAGGCGGGGAACTCAACATAATCTATGGATTCGTGATATCTCATGCCAGCTAACCTGAAAGAGTTTTCAGGGCTTATCTGTGATAAAGCGACCGAGCAGCCAATCTATCAGTGTCGGCATTCATTCAGACCTAGACCCCCGAAAAAACAAGCGAAAAGTAACTCTCTGCAAACCGCAAATCTGTTTCTGAATTTAACTATAGAGCAAACCGGTGGCATGCTGATTGGATAATCGCTTACATCGGATCCGGTTATTATCGATCAATTTCCGCCTCCGGACTCAACACAAGCTTACCGATCATGCCACCCTCCTCAATCAGCTGATGGGCCTCCACCACTTTCTCAAAAGGCAGAATTCGATTCACTGCGATTTTGAGACAGCCGCTATCGATCATCTCGGCACAATCGCTCAGAATGGCCACCTGATTGATCCTTGCCTGGGGAAGATGGCGCAACATGGGAGTCAGCATCAACGTGAATCCTATGCGCAGATTCCGAGTACGCGCCTCTTTCCACTCGATGCCGTTTCCTGGATCGAGCAGCGTCACCAGATCGCCATAGTGGGCAGTGGCTGCAATGGAATCGCTGAACACCGGCCCGCCGACACTATCCAATACCATATCGACACCCCGACCGTCTGTCAGTCGCATCACCTCATCGACAAACCCACCCTGCCTGTAGTTGATCACATCATCAGCACCCAGCTCCCTGACAAACTCCTGCTTTTCCTGACTACTGACCGTGGTCAAAACCCTGATCCCAGCCTGTTTTGCCAGCTGAATCGCCACATGACCCACACCACCAGCTCCGGCGTGTACCAACAGAGACATACCATCGGTCATGCGTCCACGGCCGAATATCGCCTCCCAGGCGGTGATCAACACCAGGGGACCGGCCGCCGCATGGGCGAAATCCAGAGAAGCGGGTTTTCTGCAACAGACCGTCTCATCCAGTACAGCAAATTCAGCATAGTTACCCTGCAGCCCCCCCAAGCCGCCATTGCAGTACCAGACCTCGTCACCGGGCCGGAAATGGGTTACTGATTCACCACACTCAACAACGAGGCCGGCGCCATCGCAGCCAAGCACAGCAGGCAGGCCATCGTCAGTAAACACACCTCTCTGACGAAGTTTGGTATCGATCGGATTGACTCCGGCCGCCATAATTCTGATTTTGATCTCAGTTGGATTTTCGATCGCAGGCTCAGGGATCTCTTCAACTTTCAACACCTCCGGCTCTCCCAGCTCCCTCAACACCACTGCTCGCATTGAATCCTCCTAATCGGTAATTTGTCCTCGATAGCAACAAACTAAATACCGATTTTATTTTTTGTAATTTGTTTGTATCCGATGGGTGCGTTCATATTCAGCTATGCATGAATATGTAATTATAGTTTTTCTGGCTGAAATAACTGTTCGCCATGCTTAGGGCCTGTTTATGATAAAAGTTAAGGTAGTGGATTCATAGTTAATTAGTGTTAACAGGCTCTAACATGTCTCGTATAGAACTGCTTCAAGCACACCAACAAAAACTCAGTGCATGCCGCCTCTGTCAATCCATGACCGGGCCAGTGGTAATGGGCAATGTCACACCCTCGCCTATACTGCTGATCGGACAAGCACCTGGCGATAAAGAGGGGAGCGCGGGAAAACCCTTTGCCTGGACTGCGGGAAAGACTCTTTTCAAATGGTTTGATGCGATCGGGATGTCCGAATCGCAATTTCGCAACCGGGTCTATATGGCCGCAGTCTGTCGCTGCTTTCCAGGTAAAAATCCGAAGGGGGGCGACCGGGTCCCCAGCAAGGCGGAAATCGCCAACTGCAAGCGCTGGCTGGACCGAGAAGTTGAGCTATTGCAACCCAAGCTTCTGCTGCCGGTAGGCAAACTGGCAATCAGTCAGTTTCTTGATGTGGACAAATTGGCTGATATCATCGGCAAACAACATCGCCTCAGCCTGGCTCATGGGGATACGGACCTAATCCCACTCCCCCATCCATCCGGCGCCTCAACCTGGCATAGAACAGAACCGGGAAAATCGTTATTGGCTCAGGCCTTGAAACTGATCCGGCTCCACCCGGCCTGGCAATCGGTATCCGAGTGACGAAGCGATCAGCCGACAGGGTGTTCGCAGGCTATTTATTCGCCAGGCAGAGAGAAACAATTTACATCCAGTCAATTTTATTACATTGTGCAACTCTATTAACCCGGCGACCAAATAGTTCACTTTCAGCCACAGTGAGCCTGGCTGCAGCGAGGCATCAAAACGCCGCTGTAGCACGCCTACTGCAAGTTTTGATAACGAAGTCTGCAGGCAGGCTCAATGCGACCTGCCTTCATAAATCAGTTAGTTAGGGACTTCAAGCAGACCCTGTTAACGCTACTTAAACGACGAGGAAAATCCAATGACAGAAGAAGTTGGGCGATTCACCATCCATCTAGAGCAGGAAGAGGATTACGCTTTCCGGGTGAAATTCGATCTCAAGAAGGCAGAGGATGTCATCATGGATGAACCGCCACCCCTCGGAGAGCGCAACGGACCCAACGCCTCGCGTATGCTTGCCGCTGCGGCCGCCAACTGTCTCAGCGCCAGCCTAATGTTCTGCCTGGCGAAAGAGGATGCGCCTTCAAATGAAGTGACCACGGAAGTCACTTGCACAATCGTGCGAAATGATAAAAAACGCCTGCGGGTCGGTCGGCTTGATGTAAAGATAACGGCCGGAGATGAGCTTTTGAGTTCGAAAAAAAGTGACCGCTGCCTGACGCTGTTTGAAGACTTCTGCGTGGTTACCGCCAGTATCAGAGAGGGTATCCCCGTCGGGGTGGAAGTACTCAACCAGGCAGGAGAGATATTGCATAAAGCCGAATAGCCGGCAGCTCAACGGAACAGATGCCACAAATCGACAGGCCTTCGGTTAACCACAGGTTTTGCTTGTAGCTGCCCCAAGCGGTAACGACCCAGGATCACTACCGCAAACACCAGCAACAGGGTCAAAACGAGGGCAATGAACAGCCACAGGTTTCGTTGCGGTAGCAACAATGCCTGTTGCTGCTCCTCGGTCATCACCACCACCAACCGGTAGCTATGGGTAAAACCAACTGCACCGTAAGTGACCGTGCGATAGCTGAAAATCCCCTCTGGCCTGTTGATCTGACCCGATGGGGTCCGCTGCATCATCGCCCACACATCAGGGTAGTTTTCATTGAACTGCCGTGTTTCAGAGGATGATTCTGGAAACATGAACTGCCACTCCTGATGGCTGCTGAATCCACGCAGATAATTACCCGATTCATCAAGCAACAGCAGTCCACCATGCACCAGGCTGGCATGCCGCTGCAGATCACCAAAGATATGGCTGACCAGGGCATTCACCACCAGCAGTGCCTTGATCTCACCATCCACATCCAACGGTGTCACCAGGCGAACCATCGGCTTATAGGGAATCTCAACCTTTCCCTGTTCCACATTCAGATCGATCGGCGAAGCATAGATCGCACCGGCATCCATCGCCATACCCTGCTGAATGTAGTAGCGATGGGATTTGTTCTGTAACTGATCGGTGGATACCCGACTCGCGCCATGGGAAGTCAAATCGACACGCAGACGCTCCTTTCCGCTCAGGTCGATCAGACGTATATGATCATAGAGACGCTTTTCGGAAACAAACAGCTCCCAGTCAGCCGCAATCCGGTTCAGTACCAACTCGTCGTAGTAGAGGATCGCTCTGATAAGATCCGGATTGGATGCCAGCAGTTTCACATCCGCTCTCAAGTCGTTGCGCCTCTGTTCCAGGGTATAGAGAGTGCTGTCGGCGGAGAGATCGGTCAGATCCCGCCACACCTCTTTCATGTTGTCGACACTCAGTCTGTAACCCACCCATAGCACCAGATTGGCGAATACCAGCATCATTAAAACCAATAATGAGGCTCTGCCAACGAGTTGGATATGTGGGTGACTTAGGCGTGTTGTATTTGATATTCGCATTCCATGCGCACCACAGGTGAGAGGTCTCCACTGATTAATTAAATCTCAAAGGTGTCTGCCCAGATCCTTTGGGATCCCTATCTATAGGCATAGCACATCGAGAAAAATTTTAAATCCATTCTAGGGCTTGTTAGCGCTAATCCAATACGCCCTGTTGTGCCTGATCGACGGGCAGACAGTGCCTCTCATCAACCGGCACAACGGTTCGCAACACGGTCAGTTGCATTCACACAGCGGGAGATTCAGGCCGGATAACAGACACCGGTGCCACCCAGTCCACAATATCCGGCAGGATTCTTGGCCAGATATTGCTGATGATAGTCCTCGGCATAATAGAGCGGTGGCGCATCAACGATCTCTGTGGTGATCGGAGCGGATGTCACCTGTGCCAGAGCATGCTGATAGTCCTCCCGGGAAGCCTGGGCCAGCACCCGTTGGTCATCGTCGAAAGTATAGATTCCAGAGCGGTACTGGGTACCCACATCATTCCCCTGCCGCATGCCTTCGGTTGGGTTATGAGACTCCCAAAAGGTCTTCAGCAGCGTTTGATAATCGATCTTCGCCGGATCATAGACCACCAGCACCACCTCATTGTGGCCGGTCATTCCGGTACAGACCTCTTTATAGGTCGGATTGGGCGTCGATCCCGCCGCATAGCCCACAGCGGTTGAATAGACCCCGTCCAGGCTCCAAAAGCGGCGCTCCGCCCCCCAAAAACAACCCATACCAAACATTGCTGTTTTCATGCCCTGCGGAAACGGCGGCAAGATCCTGTGACCGCTGACGAAGTGCTCAGCATTGAGCTGAATCGGTGTTGTGCGGCCAGGCAACGCCTCATCTTCAGCAGGCATTTTGGTTTTGCGTCCAAGTCCAAACATGGGAGGCTCCTGTAATCTGTTGCCACAAACCGACTCACTCTGTCAGATAGACAGATGTATCACCATTTGGTTTGATCACGGTGACAGCGCTTGCCGGGAATCATTGAATAATGATCAATATAGCGTCGAATCCGACACGGCCAACCCCACACCCTGTGCGATTAATCAGGGCGAGTTAACGGTGTCCGGTTAATCCGAGCCTGGCTAGTGGGCCATTTGCGCCGGCAACCGCTCAGAGCAGATAGTAGGCCGCACCGGCCGAGGCGGCCAGCAAGGCTCCCAGCATGACCCAGATTGTGTTACCGGCTGCGGGCTTCTCATTGACCACCGTCTGTTGAGCCAGATGCTGTTCCAGCATCTGCTCAACCGTCTCGGTTGCAACGGAGTTGGCAACTTCCTGGGATACCTGTGTGGCGGTCTCGTGCACATGGGCCTCCAGAGACCCTTCAGTGACCACCCTGATGTGCTCAATCATATCGTTCTTTTCAGGAACCTGTTCGAGAATTCGCGCTTCCTGCTGTTTGAGGCGGTCGGAAAATTCATCCCTTGTTTCGTTGATCTGGGTGAAAGTAGTGGCCTGGATCAGCTCTTCCACACTGCGCTGGTTCAGCTGTCTGACATAATCTTCAAGATCGCTGTTAACCTCCTCCACCACAGCCTTTTTCAGCTCCTCCGTGTCAATCTCCGCAGGCTTTGCACTCTCTGACTGCTGCCTGAGTTCAGCCAGCATCGGTTGCAGCTTCTGCTCCAGATAGTCGTCCACGAGTCCGGCCAGGCGTTGTTCGAGGGAGTCTGTGACCGCCTGCTCGACAATCTCGCGGACAACCACTTCTGCACTCTGAGTGGCAGCCTGCTGGGCAATACGCTTTATATCCGCTTCTGAGAGGCCGACCGGCACTGCCTGGGCAGGCGTCTCCCCTGCCTCGACCAGATCTACCGGCAGCTCCGCCTGCTCCTCGGCCACCTCGACCTGCGCAGAAGCACTCATCGCCACTTCACGCTGATGCTCTTCGATCAGGTCGATAATCTCACCAAGACTCTCTTCTGTCGGTGGCTTCGCCAGGATGCCAAGAGCGCCATGATCGACAGCGGCACGAACATACTCATCACCCTCGTTGGCGGTACACATCACGATCGGTGTGGCATCGAAACGGGGATCCTTTTTGATCTCGGTAATGGTCTCAAGTCCATCGATACCTTCCATCAGGAAATCGACAAAAATGGCATCGGGTGTGAGCGTCTTCAGGCGCTCCAATGCCTCCTCTCCGGATTCCGCCATTTCCACGCCGTCAAAACCGCTTTTTTTCAGCATACGACTGAGAACAATACGTGCAGATTTTGAATCATCTACCAGAAATGCTTGTTTTGACACTATAATTTCCTTTTCTAGAGGTTGGTATTCAAGGAGTCGACTGCAAATCAGCTAGTTGTTTTTAATGGCTTTATTTGGCTTTTTATCGGTTATCGCTAGAAGAAAGAACAGAAAATCCGCCCCTTCCACAAATCCTATAACCCACCCGTATCAACCGCAACCGGATCATCGTTTATTTATGACACAGGCAACCAACACACCTTCTGCCGACTCTCTTTATAAATAGCAACTCGCCTATAACCGGCCAGGGTCCTATAATTGGCGACCGTTTACCTTAAAACCTGAGTAGCTGATGGTCTCCGAAACCCTGAATAACCCTGGTCATCCTATTGAATCCCTGCTGCAGCAACGCATCCTGATCCTCGATGGAGCGATGGGTACGATGATCCAACGACACAAGCTGAGTGAGCAGGATTATCGAGGAGAGCGCTTTGCCGATTGGCCCTCCGATTTGAAGGGTAATAACGACTTGCTGTGCCTGAGCCAGCCGGAAATCATCCGCGATATCCATCAGCAGTACCTGCAAGCCGGCGCCGATATCCTCGAAACCAACACCTTCGGCGCCAACAGTGTCTCCATGGCGGACTATGATATGTCCTCCCTCGCCTATGAGATGAGTGAGGCAGGCGCCCGTCTGGCCAGGCAAGCAGCCGACCAATACAGCACCCCGGAGAAGCCCCGCTTTGTTGCCGGGGTACTCGGCCCAACCAACCGGACCGCCTCCATCTCCCCGGATGTCAACGATCCGGGGGCGAGAAACATCCATTTCGACGAGCTGGTCAGTTGCTATGCCGAGGCCGCCCGTGGGCTGATAGCCGGTGGCAGTGATCTGCTACTCATCGAGACCATTTTTGACACCCTGAATGCCAAAGCCGCCGCCTATGCCTGTGAATTGGTCTTTGAAGAGGATCAGGTCAGCTTGCCGGTGATGATCTCTGGCACCATCACCGATCAATCCGGGCGTACCCTCTCCGGGCAGACCACCGAGGCCTTCTACAACAGCTTGCGCCATATTCGTCCCCTCTCGGTAGGACTCAACTGCGCCCTGGGTCCGGATATGCTGCGTCAGTATGTGGAGGAGATATCGCAAATATCTGAGTGCTTTGTCTCCGCCCATCCGAACGCAGGCCTACCAAACGAATTCGGCGAATACGACCTGGATGCCGCCCACATGGCCGAGTATCTGAGCGAATGGGCCGACGCCGGTTTTGTCAACATCGTCGGTGGCTGTTGCGGTACCACACCACAACATATTCAGGCGATCGCCCAGGCGCTGCAGAGTAAGCCACCGCGCAACCGACCAGAGATCGAAAAACAGTGCCGCCTGGCCGGCCTGGAGCCACTCAACATCGGCCCGGACAGCCTCTTCGTCAACATCGGTGAGCGGGCCAATGTGACCGGATCGGCAAAGTTCAAACGCCTGATTCTCAGTGAAGAGTATGACGAAGCTCTGGATGTCTGCCGGGAACAGGTGGAAAACGGGGCGCAGGTTGTGGACATCAATATGGATGAGGCGATGCTGGACGGGGTGGCGGCCATGCAGCGCTTTCTCAACCTTTGTGCCGGTGAGCCGGAGATCGCCAAAGTGCCGGTGATGATCGACTCCTCCAAGTGGGAAATCATCGAGGCCGGACTGAAGTGTGTACAGGGCAAACCCATCGTCAACTCCATCTCCCTGAAAGAGGGTGAGGAGAAGTTCTTCCAGCAGGCCAAGGCGTGTCGCCGCTATGGCGCAGCTGTGATCGTGATGGCCTTCGATGAGCTGGGACAGGCTGATACCTTCAAGCGCAAGGTTGAGATCTGCAGCCGCGCCTATCGGCTGCTGACCGAGCAGGTCGGTTTCCCCCCGGAAGAGATCATTTTTGATCCCAATATCTTCGCCATCGCCACCGGCATCGAAGAGCACAACAATTACGGCGTGGATTTCATCGAGGCGACCCGGGAGATCAAAGCGAGCCTGCCCCACGCCATGATCTCCGGCGGCGTCTCCAATGTCTCCTTCTCCTTCCGGGGCAATAATCCGGTGCGGGAGGCGATCCATGCGGTCTTTCTCTACCATGCGATCCGTGCCGGCATGGATATGGGCATAGTCAACGCCGGACAGCTGGCTGTCTATGACGACCTGCCCGAGCAACTGCGCACTACCGTTGAGGCGGTGGTCTTGAACCAGGACCCGGAGGCGGGTGACCGACTGGTCGACCTGGCCCCGCAATATCTGGGAGATAACAGCCAGGCGAGCGCCAAGGAGGATGCGGAGTGGCGCTCCTGGCCGGTCAACAAGCGACTGCAGCACGCTCTGGTCAAGGGGATCACCGAATTCATCGTGGAGGATACCGAAGAGGCCCGCCAGCAGGTGAACAAGACCCTGGAGGTGATCGAAGGACCTCTAATGGACGGCATGAACCAGGTGGGGGATCTGTTCGGCGCCGGCAAGATGTTCCTGCCCCAGGTGGTGAAATCTGCCCGGGTGATGAAAAAATCCGTGGCCTACCTGGAGCCCTTCCTGGAAGCCGAAAAGGCGGATTGCGCTACCCAGGGCAAGATTCTGCTGGCCACAGTCAAAGGAGATGTGCACGACATCGGCAAGAATATCGTCGGCGTGGTACTGCAGTGCAACAACTACGAAGTCATCGATATCGGCGTGATGGTGCCGGCGGATACCATTCTGCAAAAGGCCAAAGAGGAGCAGGTGGATCTGATCGGTCTCTCCGGCTTGATCACCCCCTCCCTGGACGAAATGGTCCATGTCGCCAAGGAGATGCAGCGCCTCGGTATGAGCCAGCCGCTGATGATCGGTGGTGCCACCACCTCCATCGCCCACACAGCGGTCAAGATCGAACCCCAGTACGAGCACCCGGTGGTCTATGTTGCCGATGCCTCCCGGGCGGTGGCGGTTGCCTCCAACCTGCTCTCCGATGAGCTACGAGCGCCCTATATGGACCAATTGCGCGCTGAGTACCAACAGGTTAGGGATCGTCGTGCGGCGGCGAATGAATCCCGCCATCTGATACCGCTCGCCCAGGCGCGACAGAATCCGACCCGGATCCCGTGGCAAGCGTACCAACCAACCACACCGAACATCTGTAAAGCGGACTATCAGCCCGCGGCAGGATGCCGGGTGATCCGCCTGGCGGAGTCGGGCCAGCCGGAACAGCACCCCGCCAGCATGGTGCTGCTTGAGGATATCCCCATTGCCGAGCTGATCGACTATATCGACTGGACCTTCTTTTTCCACGCCTGGCAGCTGAAGGGGCGCTACCCACAGATTCTTGATGATGAGGTGAAGGGTGAAGAGGCCGGCAAACTGTTCGCCGATGCCCAGGAGATGCTGAAACAGATCGTGGATGAGAAGTGGTTGCGGGCCTCGGCCCTGGTCGGCCTGTTTCCGGCCAACTCGGATGGCGATGATTTCAATCTCTATCGTGACGATCAACGATCAGAGCCTCTGAGCAGATTGCACAACCTGAGAAAACAGGGTCGCCAACCGAACGGAAAATATAACGAATGTCTGGCCGATTTCGTCGCCCCGCAGGACTCCACCGTCAAGGACTATCTGGGGGCCTTCGCCTGCACGGCCGGGATTGGCATCGACGCCAAGCTGGAAGCCTTTGAAAAGGAGCATGACGACTATCGGGGAATCATGCTGAAAGCACTGGCCGACCGCCTGGCAGAGGCACTGGCCGAGTGGTTGCATCAACGGGTGCGCCAGGATTTCTGGGGCTATGCCCCGGATGAATCCCTGAACAACAATCAGTTGATCGCCGAGGAGTATGCAGGAATCCGTCCCGCTATGGGCTATCCCGCCAGCCCGGACCATACGGAGAAGGATCTGCTCTGGTCCCTGCTCTCAGCAGAGGAGCATACCGGCATCTGGCTGACAGAGAGCATGGCGATGGTGCCGACCGCCTCGGTGAGCGGTCTCTATATCGGCCATCCCAGCTCCCGCTATTTCGCAGTCGGCAAGCTGAATCGTGATCAGGTTGAGGATTATGCGGCACGCAAAAAGATGCCGCTGGACGAAATGGAGCGCTGGCTGGCGCCAAACCTGGCCTACACACCGACTGAAAGCTAGTGACCCATTCACCGCCAATGCTCGCTATACAGACAATCATTGTCTGATGCCTCAATCCATAGCCATCAGCATGTGATTTAAAAGAGAGAGTAGCTCCCCTCTCCCCTTGCGGGAGAGGGGCTGGGGGAGAGGGGCGAATAGGCATCTCCTCGGCTAAATTTGAGTTAGCGGGTTAGCTGTGGTCTATCAGTTAAGGGACTTGGAACGACTGAGCCCCTCAAATTGTAGTACCGGTGCAATGGAGATGAACTGCTACCGTTGAAACTCTCTCGTTTCGCACAGATCAAACCAGAGCTTCATACTATTTGTGTTCATTTGCGGAGTGATTTTCTTCTCTCCATTCACGGCCTAGATCAGGCCCAACCAGCCAAACCCAGCTCAGCGGTTCAGATTGAAGCGGCCCTGTTTATCGAGGGGGATTTTGATATCGCCAATGATCGGGGTATCGCCGGTTGCGTCGAGCATACCGCTCAACTCGTAGGAGAGTCCCCGGCCGCCCACCAGGGCGCTATAGAGTCCACTGCCCGCTTTTTGCAAATCGAGGGAGAGGGGCAGGTGGACTCTGCCCTTGCCTAGCTTGTCGACGTTCAGGGTTTGTGCCGCCGCACCCTGCCCCACATCGATACCGTTCAGTTTGAATTGATAGTCGAGCCGCTGCAGCATCAGCGCAAAACGGTTGGGATTCTCAACCTCCAGCTCAAGCATCAAGTCGATGGCTTGCAAGCTCAGTCGCTGCACATCGATCCGACTGACCCTGACATCGGGCAGCTTGGGAACCGGCAGAACCCCCTGATAACTCACCGGCAACCGCACCCGCCCCAGTAGAGGCACATCGACACCCAATCCCAGATCCAGCTGATAGGGCACGTCATCCCGTTTGCTCAATTCACTGTACTGCTTGAGCAGTTGCTCAAACTCCATCCTGACCGGCAGTTTGACTTGACTTTTACCATCCGCGGCCAGACTCATGCCCATGGCCTGCTGACCTTTCAGGAATCTCCGGTTGAGCAGTTGCAGGTCATAATCGAGCCCATCCAGGGTGATCGCCACAGGATTGGGGTTATCCACCTCCACATCAAACAGCAGATCGATGCCTCTAAGGTCGAGACCTGACAGCTTGACCCCTTTGACCTCACCAGTAGGCGCGATTCCGGTCATCAACTGTTCGGCCTGCTGCAGGGATGAGCAGCCCTGAAACAGCAAGACCAAGAACAGGAGGGTGATCGTTTGTCTATACATAAGTGATTTTCAAGGGCCTGTTAACATGAATTCAATAAGAACCTTTTGTTGTGCCGGATCAACCGCACAAGCAGAACAAACAGTATCATGCTCAAGCCCATTGCGCCGCCACCACCGTGATAGTGATCATCCCCATCACGATAACTGTCCTCAAGGGGGAGTGCCCGGAGGTCCCGGTCATCATAAGGTCCGTACTCGACCAAAAAGGCGTCATTGTCAGCATCATACAACTCGATCAGGACATCATAATAACCACTTGGGTAACCATCCAATAGACGGGTGACAACCTCATAATCATCATCGGAATCGTCCCGATCAATCGGGAAGCTCTCGGTGGTGTAGTAGCGATTCCACGGGCCGCCTTCCAAGCTCAGATAGAGCTCCGCATAGACCCAGGCCCGGCCACTGATTACATCCGCATCAAAACTGACACTCAACCGATGGTAGTAGCCATCGTCATCATCGTCACGGCTGATTACGGTCCGTGCATCAAAAATCGAAAAATCCGGATCGTGATAAGCACGCACATTGGAACGATTCAGCTGCTTCTGACCGCTACCGGTGACAACCATCGGTTGCTGGATATCGATCTCCGCCTGATCGAGCTGCGCTTTCCAATCCTGTTTGGCGACCGGACCTTCGACAGACTGGGTCAACCGCTCAACAGACTCATTCGCCTGCAACAAACAAGCTGGCAGCAACAGTGTCAAAGAAATCAATATCTGTGTCATCTTCATGAGAAATCTCCCGCAGGGGACCGAAAGGGATCGAGTAAACTGAGCCTAATGATCCCGGTGACGTCGACGACGGTCACGCTGGTGGCGATCACGGTCACGGTCACGATGGCGATGACCATGCTTATGCCGATCTCGATGACGATAACCATGGCTGTCGCTATGGCGATGGCTGGGATAGTAATCATGTCGATGACCATGGGAATAGTGATGGCCATGGCTGAAATGCAGTCCAAGCAGTACACCACCCAGTAAGCCGTGCGGCAGATCATGAGCCTGAGCGGTCGGTGTCAATGTAATCGAAGTGGCAAGGAGTACGCCGATTGCCAGGGGTTTGAGTCTGTTGTTCATGATGAACCTCCATAGGTATGCCTGACCTAAAGCATATGGAGGTATTGCTGAACGAAAGCTGAATGGGGAGGAAATCTCAGCGAATGGAAATAATGATTACTCCGGCGACCAAATAGTTCACTTTCAGCTGGAGTAACAACCTGCCAGTGTCAGATTAAGCTGACACCTCTTCTGGAACAAGCCCATTGCGACGTAGCACTTTGGCAATCTTTTTGGCTTTTGCCGCCAAGCGGGAGAGATCGGCAAAACCAGGCACAACGCCCTGATCAAGTTTTATCTGCCACTCATCCAGCTCACTCTCCAGATAGATAAGCAGCTTGCCGGAACAGCCTTCACAGGATTCACCACAGCGCTCCTCTTCGCTTAAATCGAAAGGAATCTGTGTACGAATCTGTACAATCAGCTGCCGCATGGCAACTTGTGTATTGGGTTTACGCTCAACCACCAGACAACAGAACTTCCTTATTTACACTTCTTGCTCAATTCATCACGGCGCTTGGTACCTTTTTTTAGCTGCGCCTGGACGATCTTCAGATCGGTCTTCATACGTTTGTACTTTTTCGAGTTTTTCTCTTCATCGAGCTTCTTTTTAAGGCGCTGCTCTTTTTTCTTTAACTGATCCAACAGTTCATCAATTCGATCACACTTGGCTTTGTCAGAAAGCTCCGCTTTTTCCAGACGTTTTTTCAGATTTTCAAGCAGGTCATTAATTTTCATGGATCAAACCTTCTGTAAGTAAAACCAATTCGAACTCGAGCTTTACAAGGGACGCCAGGTTGCTATGCGCAACACATACCGCACTACTCTTCTTCTACCTCATCCGGAGGAATCACCGTCTTTGCCATACGCTTTGCAAAATAGTAGATACGTTTCTGTTTTTCGATGATGTCGACCTCAGTGGTGTAGGCCGCAATCCGATTCGGTTCTTCCGCAACCAGACGGGTCGCCTGATGCTGTGCAGCCGAATCGGCCAGGGAAGTTATCTCATTTTTCATCGCAACTACCGCATGCGCCACATCGGTATTGATCTGGGATACCGACTGTACGGCACCATCCACCGCCCGGATAATGACCCGATGAAAGCCTTCCAGCACCTGCTTGGTCGGCTCACTGATCGAAAAGCCGATACTGATCCGCTCATGGCCAAGTGCGACCAGATTGGTTTCGATGGTATCACCGATGTTCTCCAGATCGCCTACCGCCTCCATCAGACTCAACAGCTCTTCCGTCTGTTTATCGGTCAAGCTCTGTTTACTGATTCTGCCAAGGTAGTCGAGTATCTGCTCATAGAGGATATCCACCTCATCATCGAGTTGCGCCACCGCATTCAGGGATTCATGACTGCCACCGATGATCGCCGGCATGATCTGGTCAAGCATTGCCTGAACCCGCTCACCCATATGCAACACCTCAAGCCGAACCCGGTCCAGCGCCAGGGAGGGAGTACTGAGCAGCTCCTCATCCAGGTACTTTGCACTGACGGCTATACCCTCCTCCTCGATCAGACGATCGGGCAAAAACAACTCCACCAGTCGGGCGATGTAGGCGGTAAACCCGATAAATACCAGGGTGTTGGCGATATTGAAGACGGTATGGGCATTGGCGATCTGCCGTGGTGTCTCGGCACCCAACCGTTCGATACCCGAGAGCTCCGGATGAGATGGGGAGAAGGAGACCACGAAATCCGCCAGATAGGGAATGAACATAATCCACAGCAATACCCCGGAAACGTTGAAGATGACATGCACCATGGCGGCCCGGACCGCCTCTCTCGGTTTGCCGATGGAGGCGAGCATGGCGGTCACACAGGTACCGATATTGGCGCCAAAGGCGAGCGCGATACCGGCAGGCAGGGTAATGAAACCCTGACTCGCCATCACGATCACAATACCGGTGGTGGCCGAGGAGGATTGAATCAAACCGGTAAAGGCGGCCGCCACGAGAATACCGATAACCGGGCTCTCCATGCTGATCATCAGATCCAGAAACGGCTGATAACTCCTCAGAGGTTTCATGGCATCGCTCATCACGCTCATGCCGAAGAACACCAGACCCAGCCCCATAATCATGCCGCCATACTGTTTGATGCGTTCATTTTTGGAGATGAACAGCATGCTGAAGCCGACACCGATCATCAACAGTGCCGCTTTGGTCACCTTAAACGCGACAATCTGGGCAGTGATGGTAGTACCGATATTGGCCCCCATGATGACCCCGATCGATTGGGTGAAGGTCATCAGGCCGGCGGTGATAAAACCGACCACCAAGACGGTGGTTACCGAGGAGGATTGAATCACCGCCGTGACGAAAGCGCCGGTGGCCGCTCCCATGAAACGATTACTGGTGAGCTTGGCAAGAATGTTCTTCATGCGATCACCGGCAACCGCTTTCAGGGCATCCGCCATCTGCTCCATGCCGAACAGAAACAGGGCGAGTCCGCCAAACAGCTTCATGCCCATCACGCCCCATTCGATGCTCTGTTCTGCGGTAGCCCCCAATGCAGGCAGTGTAAAGAGCGCCAGAATGCCGCCAAGACAGAGCAGGATCAGAGGTTTGGTGATAAATTCATTATCTCTGCAGGGGGTCTTAAAAATCATAGTTTTTCTCGTTAAGCAGCGAAACCTGCAACGGCGATCAGTGGCATGTTGGGTCGTTGTATAAATCACTCCTCAGAGTGACTTTAAAAAAGCACTGCCACGCTTGATCCCCTTGCGCACAGGTTGTCATTGTCAGTCTTGTTCATCCGCTGACTTTGATGACATGGTTCTGTGGCATCCCGGCCGTGATAACTATTCTAGTCTGTGTTTCTGCATGGTGCTTTGGGCACCCATCGAGTATAGCAGCACGTCATGCTGAGTCTGTCGGTTTATAGTAAACGCTCAATTCTGACTTTGACAACAGAACGCTCATCCGCTTCGACGACCGTCATCCGATGACCCTGCTCCTCAAAGCTGTCACCTTCAACCGGAATATGGCGAATACGACTGATCATCAAACCGCCGATGGTCAGCGCCTCTTCCACCGGAAACTGTACATGCAGAATATCGTTGATTTCCGAGATCGGTGTGCGGCCACTTACCAGATGGGAGTTCTCACTCTCATGTTCGATATAGATGCGCCGTTTCGGGTGATACTCATCGAAGTCGTAACCCACATCAATCTCACCCACCACCTCTTCAAAAACATCCTCCATGGTGAGGATACCCACAGCCGAGCCGAACTCATCCACCACCACCGCCATATGATCCTTACGAGCCTGCAACATCGGCAGTGCCCGATCGATGGTCTGGCGTGGAGAGAGATAGAGCACCGGACTGATGAAATCGGATATCGGACGATTGTCCAGATCCGGCTGCATAAGATCCCAGGTGTCGAGTGTCAGGATACCCTTCACATTGGTGATATTGCCACGATAGACCGGCAGTCTGTTGTAGCCGTGTTTCATCACCAGTCTGACCGCCTCCTTCATGTGGCGTACTTCATTGAAGCCCACCACATCCGGCAGAGGGATCATCGCCTCACCCACGGTGGTATCCGCGAAACGAATGATGCGTCTGATACGTTTCCGGTCGATGGTCTGGGGATCAGATGTGGTATCGGATATATCCAGCAGCACTCTCAACTCTTCGCGGGTGATGAACATGTTCTGCGGCACGCTGCCGCCGCCAACGATACGGGTTACCAGACGGGCAACACGACTGAATATGAAGATCACCGGATAGAAGACATAGGAGAAGAAACGCAGCACATAGATCAGCCGGCCAACCAGATTGTCCGCCTCCTGCTGAAACACACTCTTCGGTACCACCTCACCGAAGATCAGCAGAATCGGGGTTAGAATGATCACCGAGATCAAGTCGCCTGCCGCACCAAAGTGTTCAATGCAGACCAGCGCACCCAGGGTGGAGATGATCACGGTGGCCAGATTGGTTCCCATCAGGGTGGTACCCAGGATCACATCGGGGGTTTTGAACAGCTTCAGCACCAACGCCGCACCCCGATTGCCAAGCTTGGCCAGATGCCTCAACTTCAACTTGTCGGAGTTGACCATGGCGATCTCGGAGCCGGAGAAGAACCCTTTCAGCAACAGGAAGACGACAATGATGAGTAACTCAACGCTCCAGCTCATCTGGCACCTCCTTCGCTAAAGGTTTGTTTTCATTATCAGCAGTTTCTGTATCCTGCTCCGTGTTGTCACCATCCGGCTCCAGTTCAGCGGCGTCATCCTGCCTGTTGAGCGATTTCTCATCTGTCTCGGAGCCATCAGGCTGATCGTCATCAGACTCCTTTGGCGTCTCCTCATCGGCGACGATTTTGCGCACTTGAATCTTGCTGATTCTTAAACCGGTCACTTCCCGCGCAATGAATTCATAACCCTCATAGCGGACCTTATCGCCCTCTTTCGGCAGGCGGTCAAACAGACGGAATGCAACCCCGGCTATGGTGCTCATGACCGGATCTTCGATATCGAAATTGGTCAGGTTGTAGAAGTCGCTCAGCCGCATGTCGCCCGGTACGACATAACTGTTTTCATCCTCTTCCTGATAATATTCAAGCCCCACCATCTTGCCGCTGATCTCACCGAAGATGAAGGTCAGTACATCCTTCATGGTGACAATACCCAGCACCTCGCCATACTCACCAAGCACGATCGCCACCCGGGTATTGTGTGCCTGGAAATAGTCGAACATCTCATCGACTTTCTTGGTCGGCGGTACAAAGTGGGCGGGTTTGATGATCATCTCCAGGGTTACCTGCTCCAGGTCCCCACCCCCTTGAATCAGACGCAGAATATCCTCGGAATGGATAAAACCGATGACATTGTCCCAATGCCCCTGGTAGACGGGAATTCTGGGGTGCTGGTACTCTCTGAATCTGTCGATCAGCTCGGTCACCGGCAGAGCCGCATCGAGAAACAGAATTCGTGGCCCAGGCGTCATGATGCGGGAGATGTCCGTTTCAGAGGCTTCGATGACGTTATCGATCAACACCCGTTCAGTGGCTTCGATGACGCCGCTCTCCTCGCTCTCTTCCAGCAGGGTTCGCAGCTCATCCGCATGCAGGATGTTCTCCCGACTGATCGCCTCACCCACCACCAGCGTGGTAATCCGGTCGGAGATCTGCCGTACCACTTCCCTGAGCGGGGTAATCAAAACAATCCAGCGCGGCAGGATCCGGGCCGTCAGCCGGGTGGCAAATTTGACCGGAAAACTGACCGCAATGGTCTTCGGGGTAACCTCACCAATCAGCAACAGCAAGGGCACCATGATCAGAATATTGAACCAGCCGACGTCCTGCTCGCCAAACAACAGCAGCAGGATCGCCGCCATATTTGCTGCGGAGGCGATGTTGACCAACTCATTGCCGCAGAGAATCGAGATGATCAAACGCCTCGGCTCATCGAGCATGGCGTGGATATTCTCCGAATGCTTGTCGCGGCTGTGTCTAAGCTTTTGCAGATCGATACGGCTGAGCGAAAAGAGTGCTGTTTCCGACCCGGAGAAGACAGCCGAGAACCCGAGCAGCAACACCTGCAGGCTGCCCCGCAGGATTAGCTCCCAGTTCACGTCCCCCATGCCAAGGGAGTCGTATAGTGTTCTCAACTCTTCCATCAACTAGACCCAATTCTCTAACTTGTAAACTGACAGCAGTACAGATCAGACCACAACGTCTACCATCAAATGGTTGTGGACTGTGTCACGCACAACCTGCAGCAGCTCAATTCAATATTGGAGCAGCGCGTCAAAACCTGTTTGACGATCTGTTTGTATCGTCTTTAAGTCACGAGATGATCGATAACTCAATCAACCTGCAACCGGACTTTAACCTTCAAATGTCGATGGCAAGCAGAAAAAACAGGCCGAAACGGACCAGTGCCATCAAGCATCCTAATAGCGAAAACTCCTTTGAGAACAAACAGATTTAAGACGTAACGGCAGGAATTGTCGATCTGAACCCGGTCCTGTGCGGCCTGGCCATCAGTCACAACAAGCCTTGCGAAATTCCACCACCCATCAAACGCCAGCCGGTTGGCGCCAATCCAATGAATCTGCCTTCAAGAGGATACTGCCAAACCCTAATTATTACATATAAGATAAGATCTTATAACTTAGGCTATAAATTTAATAACTAAAGAATAAAACTCGCGCCACTCAACCGGGTCTGCCTGAGTCAATGTAGTCCGGTAGTGACCGGCTCAACCACGCCAGCTATGAGGTGGATGACATGCCTCCTGAGAAATTGATCGAAAAACTGTTTCGTCTACTTGATCCCAGTCGTAAAAAGCTGAAAAGTGAACGTATCAGAGACCTGCTGAAGAAGATGAAAAAGCAGGAACGGGCGGCCAAATCCAAATTAAAGAAGACCAAGGACAAAAGCAAACACAAACGGCTAGCCACCAAAATCAAGATACTGCACACACAGAGAAAAAAGGCCGTCAAACGCTATCGACAGCTTACAAACAAGTGCTGACTGATCAGTGCCGGGTTAAGCATCCGATTCAGTCTGGTCCGCGTCATACTGCGCCACGGCCTGACGTAATCGGTCTGCAATCTCAGCTCTCAATTCAGGGGGAGAGACCACCTCCACTTCGGCGCCATAGCGCATCAGATCCATGATCAGCTCTGCTGTATGGGCATACGGCAGCACAAGCTCATAACGGCCATCCTCCAGCCAGCGACTCTGCTGCTGAGGGTGCCAGCTCTCTTTGGCGACCCACCTGGCTCGATGCCTGGTGAATCGCAGTACCGCCTGATGACTCGCTGAACCGGAGAATATGCCGTAGGCCTCTGAGAAGTGGGCATCGAGCTGCTCACTCTGCAACTCGACCGCCGCTTGATCGCTCTCACGAACCTCTGAAATCGCATCCAGGGCAAAGGTCCGCAATCCCTCACGCAGATGGCACCAGGCATCCAGATACCAGTTGTCCCGATAGAGGGTCAGGCGTTGTGGAGAGACCTCACGTTCAGTCACTTTATCGCTACCGCGATTGTAGTACTTCAGGCTGACCCGGTGTCTGGCGGCCAAGGCAGAGGCAAGCTGTGTCAGATAGGGACCGGCGGGACGGGCTGCTGCCCTTAACAGCCGAATATGGCGTGAAATCGGTTCAACCTGGCCTGGTTGACGACTCAACAACTGATCGATTTTACGTCTCAGAGGCTGCAGATGGCTCTCCAGCAGGCCGGGTTGAATCTCAGCCAGCAGCTGTTGGACTGTCAGTAAAGCCTGCAGCTCGGAAGCGTTGAACCAGAGCCCGGGAAGCTGATACATCTCCCCTTCTGCGGCGTCATAGTGGTAGCCGTTACGTTTGCGATCATAGACAACCGGAGCATTCAGATAGAGCCTCATCTCTTCGATCAGGCGTTTTACCGTTGCCCTGGAGCACTCCAGCTCCTCTTCCAGACGCTGACGGGAGACCGGATAACGGGCTGACTGAAATATTCGATTGAGCTCAAAGATCCGATCGAACCGATCCATCAATTAGATCCTAGGGCCTGTTAACACGAATCCAATACGTCCTGCTGGGGCTGTTTTTGTGCCCAGCAAGGCAGAATGAGCGTGGTGCCGTTATTCTACATGAGCGCATAATAATCCCGCTGGGCGCAAAAACAGGCCCAGCCCCCTCTCTCAAATTAATCTGTGGGGTTGCGCCTGAAAAAGCGCCACGAACCGTTGCTCGTCGCTCATTTGGAACAACCAAACTACGCTCCTCGCGCCTTGATTGGCGCTTTTTCAGGCACAACAGGACAACTTGGATTCGTATTAACAGGCCCTATTTGGATTCCCGGGTCTGGCCGCTGTTGTTCACTTCATCCACAGACCAGAGCCGCTCCAGATGATAGAAATCCCTGACCTTCGGCAGCATCACATGCACCACCACACCATTCAGGTCGACCAGCGCCCACTCACCATCTTCGACACCCTCGGTTCCCAATGGCATCTCACCGGCTTGCTTGGCTTTGAATTCGACACTTTGTGCAATCGACTTGACATGACGATCCGAGGTGCCGCTGGCGACGATCATGATATCCGTGATACTGGTCTTGCCACGTACGTCCAGTACCACCACATCCTTCGCTTTCATGTCGTCGAGGATCTCCAGGACGATATCTCTAAGTGCTTCTATCTGCATTGAGTCTCATTTTGTTTGCTGTAACAGGCTGCGTCCATTTTATCGGGTCTTGCCAACAAGCATAACCCATCATTAGAAATTATTTGTTGAATCACCATTTTTCGGGTTAAGAACAGAGCCAATCACAAGCATGATCTCTCACCGATATCGGGTAAGAATTCAATCCCGATAGAGCCCTTCAGCGTGAATAATCTGCAAAACAGCCTCTGGCAGCAGATATCTTGGGCTTTCATCCTGTTTGATCAGATTTCGGATCAGACTGGCTGAGATATCGAGCTGGGTAACAGTCTGGACTCGAATTCCCCCAGCCTTTATCAGGTTGAATTGACGCTCGGGCTGACTCTCATGCCTCTGCAGAAGCCCCCTTGCGGCCTCTGAGAGTTGTGACTCGCCTGGGCGTCTCATGACAACCAGATGGGCAAGCTGCAGTATTTCATCCGGTTTGTGCCAGTCGGGGAAACCACTGAATGCATCCATACCCATCAGCAACAGCAGGGGCTGGTCGGGAAAATCGTGATGTAAATCGCGCAGCGTATCCACTGTGTAGGAGTCACCGGCACGCCTCAACTCCCGATCATCGGCGACAAAGCCGGGCTGTTCCGTAATGGCCGCCTCAACCATCCGCAGGCGCAGCTCGGTGGAGGCCTGGGGCTGATCCCGATGAACCGGACCATGCAGAGGAATGAACCTTACTTGCTTGAGGCCGACCGCCTGCATGACATCCAGTGCGGTGCGTAAATGGCCATTGTGTATCGGGTCAAAGGTGCCCCCCAGGATACCGATCATTCTGGACCTAACGGGAGGGGCGCTTGGCTGCCCAGAGCTGCACCGCATCCATCGTGATGAGATTATCCGTGAATAAACGCCAATCACCGCGAGTGGATGCAAAATCAAGCGCTAGCAAAAAAGTGCTTTGCGGCATATTGCGGTGATTGGCGTTCATTGGCGGTTTCAATCTCCTAAGACCAAAGATCATTCGGGACTAGCTGCGAATATGTCCGTCACCCAGCACGATATACTTCACCGAGGTCAGCCCCTCCAGGCCGACCGGTCCACGGGCATGAAACTTGTCTGTAGAGATACCGATTTCCGCACCCAGACCATACTCAAAGCCATCGGCGAAGCGGGTCGAGGCATTCACCATGACCGAACTGGAGTCCACTTCGGTGAGAAAACGTCTGGCGCGGGTGTAGTTCTCGGTAATAATCGCATCGGTATGCTGAGAACTGTGGGTATTGATATGATCAATCGCCTCAGCCAGCCCAGGCACGACCCGGATCGACAGGATGGGCGCCAGATATTCGGTGTCCCAATCCTCATCCGTTGCACTGGTGCAATCCTCAATCAGCTCGCAGCTGCGGGCGCAGCCACGCAGCTCAACCCCTTTCTCATCCAGCGCCGGAGCCAAACGGGCGAGGGCTTGCGCGGCAACATCCTCCGCAACCAGCAGAGTCTCCATAGTATTGCAGGTGCCATAACGTTGGGTTTTGGCATTCATCGCCACGGCATAAGCTTTTTCCAGGTCAGCCTGATCGTCGATATAGACATGGCAGATGCCATCCAGATGCTTGATCACCGGCACCCGGGCATCCTGACTGATCCGCTCGATCAATCCCTTGCCTCCCCGGGGTATGATCACATCCACATAGTCCGGCATGGTGATCATGGCGCCCACCGCCTGGCGATCTGTGGTGGCAACGACCTGAACAACCGCCTCCGGCAGACCCGCCTTGTTCAAACCGGCAGCGATACACTGGGCGATCGCCTGATTGGAATAGTAGGCCTCCGAGCCGCCTCTCAACACCGCTGCATTGCCCGATTTTAGGCAGAGCGCCGCCGCATCGGCGGTGACATTGGGACGCGATTCATAGATGATCCCCACCACGCCCAGCGGGACTCTCATACGTCCGACCTGGATGCCACTGGGCAGATATTTCATATCAAAAATCTCGCCTACCGGGTCGGCCAGGGCCGCAATCTGGCGCACCCCTTCGATCATGCTGTCGATGCGTGCCGGGGTCAGTTCCAGACGATCGAGCAGAGCGCTGTCCAGGCCTTTCTCCCGACCCTTCTCCAGATCCAGACTGTTTTCACTCATCAGCCGCTCTCTGGCCTCGTCCAGCGCCTCGGCAATCGCTTCGAGTGCCTGGTTTTTCTGGGCTGTCGGTACACCGGCCAGTGTCCGCGAGGCCTGGCGGGCCTGCTGACCCAGCTCTTGCATGTATCCGGCGATATCGGAGATCTTGTCTAACATTGTTTAAATGGTGCTCATCTGAAAATATTACGATTGTTTAACTTTACCAAACCCGAGCTGAAATGGCCCGGATTCCTGGCAGTTTGACCTGACATCTGCATCCAATCCCTGTTTTGACCGTAACTATTTTAAGGGTTTTATTTCATCGGCTTCAAAGTAAAAGGTTTAAAGTTAAACCCAACTCTACCGATCTAATAGGCAGGAACTCACCGAACAGATAACGGTCCAGAAATAATGAACAGACTCTTTTTAAGTTTAATCTTATTGATGGTTGCGAGCGGCCAGCTCTGGGCAGAGCCATCGCTGTTTGGCGTTCCGATGCATTCCAAGGGTGCCAACACCTTCTACATCTCCGGCAAGATCGGCAACATGGCGCCAACTGAATTCATGGTCGACACCGGCTCAAGCTATATGACCATCAATGAGAACACACTGGCCGAACTGCAGGCAGTAGGCAACCCACGTTACCTGAGAGATCTGAAAGGGGTGCTTGCCAATGGCGCGGAAATGTTGGTACCAGTCTATACCATCACCGATGTACTGATTGGCGAGAAGTGTCTTCTGGAAGAGGTTGAGGTGGCCGTTTTTCCCGGCAAAACCAGACAGATTCTTGGTCTGAGCGCACTCTTGAAAACAGCGCCCTTCACTTTCTCCGCCGAACCTCCACAACTGCAGTTGAGTAACTGCAATTTACTGGAGATGGCTACCGACAGCCAACAACAGACACAGCTGGCCGCCGGTATATCATCCCCTAACTAGGGATACCATCTAAAAGCGGAGCCGGCTTATTTGGTCTCTGCAGGCATCGCTTTTGCTTCGAATGCACTGAATTCAGCTGCATCAACACTGCCGTCCTGATTGGCATCAGCAGCTTCCCAGCCTTTATAGAGTGCTTCATTAGCGGTGGCTTCTTCTGAAGAGATGCTGCCATCAGCATTGGTGTCCAATGCAGTGAATGCATCCTCACCGGCAACTGCAGCCGTAACAAATCCAGCTGTAACCAGTGCCAAAGCGGCAAGTTTAATGGTTTTCGTATACATTATGTTCTCCTTAACGAATTTTATGGTTATGCCCAGAGATCCCTATCTACAGCATCGATCGTCTGGTGCCCCCTATAAGACACCCCAGACAGAAGAAATGCGGTGATAGGAATCACAGTTCCACTAATTAAATTCCTTTTAGAAAATCAGGAAGTTGCTAATGGATCGGCAACTAATAACGCTATCAAGTCCCTGTGATTTACCAGCGACCAGACCATTCTGGCCACCGGTTTTCTACCCAAAACTCATTCAGAGTTGTTCAATTATTTAGCCGCTGGTGCAGCCTCAAAAGCACTGAATTCAGCCGCGTCAACCTGGCCGTCAGCATTCGCGTCAACCTTGGCCCAATCCTTGTAAAGCGCTTCATCAGCAGTGGATTCTTCAGCTGAGATGTAGCCATCAGCATTCACATCCAGCTTGGTGAAGGCACCTTCGTCCGCCGCATTGGCCACTGCAAAAAAACCGGCTGCTGCCAAAGCTACTACACCTTTTTTAATCATCATGGTTTTCATCATCTTTCTCCTTTCAATGATTTGTTTTAAATGCAAAGCCCTCTGACTGAGGTCTCTGTAGGCGATAAGACAACGATGAGGAAAAAAATTGGGTGACAGAAGTCACAAATAAAAAGGAATAGCTTTCCCAGGCACTTAGTTACTAATTCAGGTTGTGCTCCCGATCACAGGCAGGTCATTCCGGAAACCCCTTGTGCAACATTTTTCAAGGCCAGCCAGGGGTCTTCCGAATTCAGACCCTTGATCATACGATCAACATCTGAACACTGTATTAGTAATTTTCTCCAAGCGTTGGCCGAACCCCTGGAGAGCGCTTTACTTACCACAGGCTTACGTTTATCCCAAACCCGGTAGGCGGCCATCACCTGGTTGCTGTTACGCCCCTGTTCCAGCTCATTGGCCATTTCCGCCAGCGTGCGAATCTCACGACTCAGGGCCCACAAAACCACGGGCGCCGCTACACCCTCCGCCTTCAATGAAGACAACATTCTCAAACCCTTGGCTGTCTGCCCATTCATCAGGGTATCGAGCAGGCTGAACACATCGAAACGGGCACTGTCCGCAACAGCTTGCATCAACTGATCCTGTGTCACTACCCCTTCCCCCTGCAGCAGTAACAGCTTCTCGATCTCCTGGTTGGCGGCCAGCAGATTGCCTTCCACCCGATCCATCAGCATCTGTACAACCCCGGCTTCCGGGATCAATCCGGCCTGTCGCAGCCGTTGCTCGATCCACGGCATCAGCCGGTTGCCCTCCACCGGCCAGACCTGTATGACCACACCCAGCTGATCGACCGCCTGCAGCCACTTGCTCTTCATCTGCGACTTTTCCAACTTCGGCAGGGTTATCAGCAACAACGTATCTTCGGCTGGACGTTGACAGTATTCGATCAGCGCCTTGCCCCCCTCATTGCCGAGCTTGGCGCTGTTCAAGCGCAGCTCAAGCAGTCGCCTGTCACCAAACAGGGAGAGACTCTCCGCCGCCTGATTGAGAGCGGACCAGTCGAAGCCACCAACCGGATCCAACACCTCTCTTTCACTGAATCCCTGCTGTCGTGCAGCCTGGCGTATCTGGTCAGCCGCCTCCATCATCTGCAGCGGCTCATCACCGCTGAGCAGATAGAGTGGCGCCAGATCACGTTTCAATTGGGCGCTGAGTTGGTCGTTACGGAGTCTCATGAGGTTTGGTCAGAGGGCCTGTTATCACCAATCCAACACGCTCTGCTGGGTCGGTTTTTCTGCCCAGTAAGGCAGAGTGGGCGTGGTGTAGTTGATCTACATGAGCGATTGATAACGCCGCTGGGCGCTAAAACAGTCCCAGCCCCCTGTTTAAGATACCCATACTGGGGACTTGCGCCTGAAAAAGCACAACTCGGCGTTGCTCTTCGATCATTTGGAACAACCAAACCTCTCTCCTCGCGCCTTGATTGGCGCTTTTCAGGCGCAACTGGGTGTGTTGGATTCGTGTTAACAGGCCCTAGCTGTGCGATCTATCTCAATCCGGCTTCCATTCTGCGAATGATCTGTGCCGCAAGATCGCGTCGCATATCATCCATCATCAGGGCGGTTTCATTCCTTTGACCCAGCTCGTCACTGCCGCTGAAGCTGAGTTGCCTGACCAATTCCAACGGCTCTTCATGGGGCTCCATCCCACTCCGGGCGGTGAGCCGGACCCTGGCCCGCAGACGCAACTCATTATCCAGCGCCTTGCCATTGGCATCCACAGAAAGTACCCGGCTGGAGAACTTCTCTTCCAACACCTGAAAGACATATTTCGCCGACTCCCGATCGGGGGAGAGGATCACCCCACCGCCAAGCAGTTCTCTCTGCAGTACGCCGGCAACTGTGTCGATTTGGTCACCTGCGACGATGTAGAGTCCATTCAGCGCGGCCGAGGGCTGTGCATAGCCTTTCAGATGAAAGCCACAGCCAGAGAGTAAAAGCAGTAGGCTCCCGGCCAGCCAGGGAGCCAGCAAGCGCCAACGCTGGAGACTACTTGGCAACGACATTGACCAGTTTGTTCGGCACTACGATGACTTTCCTCACCGTCGCCTCACCGACGAAGCGCTGCACATTGTCATTCGCCAGGGCAATCGCCTCGACGGCGGCTCTATCCGCATCCGCCGGCACCTGGATGTTGGCACGCACCTTCCCGTTGACCTGCACCACATAGGGCAGACTCTCCTGTACCAGTGCCGCCTCATCCGGTTGCGGCCAGTCACTGGCCAGGATCTCCTCACCGAAGCCTAGTTCCCGCCAGAGGTGATGGGAAACATGGGGTGCGATCGGCGCCAACAGTCTCAACACCAGGGAGAGCCCCTCTTTCAAAATCGCCAGATCCTGGTCTGAGCCGCCGAGCTTATAGAGGATATTGGTCATCCCCATACTCGCGGAGACCACATTGTTGAAGCGTTGCCTCTGGTAGTCGTAGAGCGCCTTTTTCAACAGTTCATGCAGCTCCCGTCGTGCCGCTTTCTGCGCCTCATCAAAGTCAGTCACCTCAGCGAGGGGCTGGCTGAGCTGCTGCTGATACCCGTCAACCAGCGCCCACAGGCGTTTGATGAAACGGTAAGCTCCTTCCACGCCATCGTCACTCCACTCCAGAGACTGATCGGGGGGAGAGGTGAACATGGTATAGAGCCTGACGGTATCGGCGCCATAACGGTCGATCAGTGTCTGCGGATCGACCCCGTTGTTCTTCGATTTCGACATCTTCTCGATGCCGCCGATCTGAACCGCACTGTTATCCGCTTTGAGGAGTGCCGACAACGGCCGTCCCTTGTCGTCACTGCTGACGTCCACCTCAGTCGGGTTGTACCAGTGTTTGCTGCCATCCTCCGCCTCACGGTAGTAGGTGTCGGCCACCACCATACCCTGGGTGAGCAGACGGGTGAACGGTTCATTGCTGCTGACCAGCCCCGCATCCCGCAACAGCTTGTGGTAGAAACGGGCATACAGCAGATGCAGCACGGCATGCTCGATACCGCCCACATACTGGTCCACCGGCAACCAATAGTCGGCCCGCTGATCCAGCATGCTGTCCGCCCCTGGGCAGGCATAACGGGCGTAGTACCAACTCGACTCCATGAAGGTGTCGAAGGTATCGGTCTCGCGTTGCGCCGCACCGCCGCACTCGGGACAGGTCACATCTGAAAACTGCGGGTTGTTTTTGATCGGGTTGATGGTATTTTCGTCGTAGACAATCTCTTCGGGCAGACGTACCGGCAGATCGTCCAGGGGTACCGGCACGATGCCACAGTGGTCACAATGGACCATTGGGATCGGTGTACCCCAATAGCGTTGCCGTGAGACGCCCCAGTCCCTGAGCCGGTAGTTCTTGGTCTTACCTCCCTTATTCCGCTCCTGCAGCCACTCGGCGATGGCTTCGAAGGCTTCTGCAGAGGTTTGCCCGGTAAACGGCCCGGAATCGACCAGCACACCCTTTTCAATATAAGCCTCGGCCTGAATATCCAGCGCCGATCCATCCTCCGGCTGAATCACCTGTTTGATGGGGATACCATATTTTTTTGCGAAGGCGTGGTCCCGCTCATCGTGACCTGGCACCGCCATTACCGCGCCTGTGCCATAGGTCATCAGGACAAAATTCGCCGCATAGACCGGCACCGGATCACCACTGACGGGATGAATTGCGTCGATGCCGAGCGGCATGCCCCGCTTCTCGATCGTCTCCAGTTCCGCCTCGGAGGTGCCACCCTGACGGCACTCCTCGATGAAGCCTGCCAATTCAGGATTGTCTGCCGAGGCCTCCAGGGCCAACGGATGTTCCGCCGCAACCGCCACATAGGTCACCCCCATCAGGGTATCCGGGCGGGTTGTATAGATGGTCAGTCCCTGCTCAGCCCCTTCGATGGCGAAATCCATCTGCACACCATAAGAGCGGCCGATCCAGTTGCGCTGCATGGTGCGCACCTGCTCCGGCCAGGCCTCCAGCCCGTCGATCTCATCCAGCAGCTCGTCGGCATAATCGGTAATCTTGATGAACCACTGGGGGATCTCACGCCGCTCCACCAGCGCCCCGGAGCGCCAGCCCCGACCATCGATCACCTGCTCATTGGCCAGCACGGTCTGGTCCACCGGGTCCCAGTTGACCTGGGCATTCTTGCGATAGACCAGGCCCTTCTTGTAGAGCTCGGTGAACAGCCACTGCTCCCACTTATAGTAGTCGGGTTGACAGGTAGCCAGCTCCCGCTGCCAGTCGTAACCGAAACCAAGGCGTTTCAGCTGGGACTTCATGTAGTCGATATTCTGGTAGGTCCAGGCCGCTGGCGCGACCCGGTTCTTCAACGCCGCATTCTCTGCCGGCAGGCCAAACGCATCCCAACCCATGGGTTGCAGGACATTCTTACCCAGCATCCGCTGATATCGGGCAATCACGTCACCGATCGTATAGTTGCGCACATGCCCCATATGGAGCTTGCCGCTGGGATAGGGAAACATGGAGAGGCAATAGAATTTCTCCTTCTGTGGATCCTCCGTGACTTCAAAGATCTTTGCGCTTTCCCAGTATGACTGGACCTCAGCCTCAAGTTGGGCTGGATCGTATTGATTCTGCATATTCAGGCCTGAAATTGTGATTATCTCGGATAATCGCGGAAGGATACCGCAGCAGGCTGCCGACAGAAAGGTTCTCGACTGAAACTCTTCGCCCGGCGGCGAAATAGTTCGCTTTCAACCGCAGCAGCGCGGCATCGATACACCGCTGTGGCACTCAGACCGCGAGTTCACAGCATGAAGTCTTTTGAGGGGATTATTGGGAAGCGGCCATACCGACCATGGAGCTTTCCGGGTACATGAGGCTGAGGACCATCTCGATTGCCTCCTCCCAGGCCATTTTCACCTCAGCGTCATACTCGTCATCAAAACGCTCGATGGTGCTCAACAGGGCATCCCTCCACATCTCAAAGTGACGCTGATCCACTTTCAGACGGGTGTGGATACGACCCAGCATCTCTAAATAGAGCACCACACCCGGTTTGCCCATCAGAGCATCCTCAATCATCTGCAGAGTCTCTTTCAATTTACCCTTCAGCTGATCCATGTCCCGGGCATGAAAAATCGTGGCGATCTCATCCGATTGAGCGATGAAATGGTCATAGAAGGTATCGTAGAAGCCCTGTTTCAGACTGATCCGACGAAGACTCTGTTGAAAGCGCTTTAAGTTGGTTCTAGTGATCGTAGACATAATATTGGCCAATTGCTCGCCCAACTTAACGGCAGACCCGCAGAAAACTTTCAGAACCAGTTAACACTATTCAAACGGTATTCATAAAATTCTCGGCACGCAGATTCCTCAGCTGATTCATGCATATGGTCCAACAAGTGGTACTATTAGCCGGTCTGGCCCAAGCCTGCAACGCAACCGCATGTCTAGGCAGGCCTAGGGAGAGCGGAATAAAAACCACCAAGAGCTTAGGTAATGAAGCTGATAATACAGATCCCGTGCTATAACGAAGAACAAACCCTGGCCCTGGCGTTGGCGGAACTCCCCAGAGAGGTAGCTGGATTCGATCAGGTCGAATGGCTGATCATCGATGACGGCAGCACCGACAACACCCGCCAGATTGCACTGGATAACGGTGTCGACCATGTGGTCGGATATACCAAAAACCAAGGCCTGGCGAGAGGTTTCATGCTGGGGCTCGATGCCTGCGTCAAACAGGGTGCGGATGTTATCGTCAATACCGATGCAGATAACCAGTACAACGCCGGCTACATACCTGACCTGACCAAACCCATAGTCGAAGGTAAAGCCGACATGGTGATCGGCGCCCGACCGATCCAGATGATTGAACACTTCTCACTGACCAAGAAGATGCTGCAACATCTGGGCAGCAGCGTGGTGCGTAAAGTCAGCCATACCAACATCCCCGATGCGCCGAGCGGATTCCGTGCTTTCAGCCGGGAAGCGGCGATGAAGCTGAATGTGTTCAACGAATACACCTATACCCTGGAGACCATCATCCAGGCAGGCATGAAACAGATGGCGGTCACCTCGGTGCCGGTGGAGGTCAATGAGGACCTCAGGCCATCCAAGCTGGTGAAGAGCATCAGCAGCTATATCAAGAAGTCGATCATCACCATTCTGCGGATCTTCGTGGTCTACAAACCGTTTCGCTTCTTTCTGGCGATCGGTCTGGCCCTGTTCAGTCTGGGTATGATATTGGGTTTACGCTTTCTCTACTACTATCTGACCGGGGACGGGCAGGGCCATGTGCAGTCGGTGGTACTCGCCGGTGTGATGATGGGTATCGGCTTCCAGACCTTCCTGGTGGCCTTCATCGCCGATCTGTTGAGCGTCAACAGAAAACTGCTGGAAGAGGTGCAATACCGCTTACGAAAGCTGGAATCGGAGCCACGGCCGAAAAACGAGTGATGGCCCGGATTTGTTTGGGCGATCGGTCCGGCGACTAACGCTCAGTCCCCGCCCCCACCCGCCACTCGAGATAGATCAGTGGCAGATAGGCGAGAACAGCCAGCAGTGCTCCCGAGCCGGAGTATTCAGAGGCCAGCCAGGCCAAAGGGGTTAACCAGCCAAGGTTGATCATCAAGCCAGCCAGCACCACCCAGCGGTGGGCCTTGGCGCGCGCCTTCTCAGCAGACGCCCCCTCAGTCTGGAACTGAGCAAGCCGTTGACGGGCGAGGATCTGATAGGCGTGTTTGGCATGAGGTCGATACCACGGCTCACCATTCAGCATGCGTCTCACCAGGGTCCAGCTGGCATCCACTACGAACAGCCCGAGCAGGATCACCCAGCTCCAGAAATCGATGCCGTAGTGCTGGGCGGTAAAACTGGCAAACACTCCCAGACTGAAACCTAGGAAGCCACTGGCCGCATCGCCCATGAAGATCTTTGCCGGGGGCCAGTTCCACACCAGGAAACCGGCCACGCCACAACAGAGCAGGATCTGCCAGAGGACGATCAGCGAACCGGAGTGATTGAGAAGCAGGATCATTGAAGCGCTGCAAAGCACACTGATCGCCTGCAGGCTGGCAATGCCATCGATACCATCCATGAAGTTGTAGAGATTCAACAGCCACACCAGCAGCGGCACAAACAGGATCCCCAGCCACCACCCTTCGGCGCTCAACCAGGGACCGAAAGAGACCGCAGGTGCGCCGATCAACCCGACAGCCACGACCGCCGCGAGCAGGTGGACCATGAACCTGAGGCGGGCCGACAGATCCCGATGGTCATCAATGAAACCGATCAGCGCCACCAGGCCACCGCCGATCAACAACACCCAGGCCAGCGGTTCGATTCCCTGCAACCGCGCCGGATCGAACAGGATTGACCACAACAGCAGCCCCAAATAGATCAGTACAAACGCCAGACCACCCCCCCGGGGGGTTGCCATCAGGTGGGAGCTGCGGGCGTTGGGATTGTCCATCAATCCCCGCCGCAGGGCGTAGTGGCGTAAGAGCCAGGTCAGCAGTGCCGAGAGTATCAGAGTCAGTCCGCCCAGGTGGATCCACTGCATGGCTCTAATCCATTCCTCCGATCATATCCCTGAGTCCCGCTTCGACAGATTGCTTGGGTGTCCACCCCAGCAGACGCCGGTTTTTATCGAGATCCACCTGAAGATCGCCACACAGCCGGTCGATGGCAGCCGACCTACCGCTCAGCCTGCCCAGCAGACGCAATACCCTGTTCGGCAGGGGGAAGAGTTTCGCCTTCACCCCCATCGCCTGCGCCAGCATACGGATCAACCGGGGAGTGGAAAGATCTTCACCATCGGCCACCAGAAACGCTTCACCCGCGGCCGCAGGATGCTCAATACAGAGCTGCAGAAAATCAAGCAGATTATCGATACCAACCAGGCTGCGTCGATTCTCCACCCCGGCCAATGGCAGCGGCACACCGTTGCGAATCCAGCGCACCAGACTCTGCAAATTGCCCTTCACGCCAGCCCCGTAGACCAGCACCGGCCGTACGATCACCAACTCCATATCACCATTTGCCAGGTAATCCTTGAGGGCCTGTTCAGCCTCCCATTTGGATTGGCCATAGGCATCCTCCGGCTTGGCTGGATCATCGGCAGCCAGGGGCTTTGCCGAACTGCTCTCCCCGTTGACCTTGATACTGCTCAGGTAGACGAAGCGCCTGACCCCAGCGACCATCGCCTGTTCCGCCAGGCGCAGACTGCCCGCCACATTCACCTGACGAAACAGGCTCAAGGGATCGTCTGTACTCTCCCGCATCACATGAGCACGACCCGCCAGGTGGATCACACTATCCACACCCTGCAGGGCCTGCTGCCAATCGCTGTCGGCGGAAATATCCCCGACCACCGTCTGTTCACCAACCTGCCATGCTGCTTGCCGGCTGCGTAGCGCAGCCCGTACCGAGTAACCCTGATCGAGCAGATAGGGGCAGAGATGCGTGCCGACAAATCCATTCGCGCCGGTAACCAGGATCTTTTTCATGAATCGAGCGCCTGCCTGTAGATCGACATATGCCTCTCAATCACCTGTTCGATGGAAAACTCCGCCTCAGCCATCTGCCGCCCCCGCTCCCCCATCGATTGGCGCAGCGACTCCAGATTGATCAGTCTCCCAAGCGCCTCAGCCAGCGGTTCACTCTGGCGGGCCGGCACCAACAGGCCGTTTTCACCATCGATCACCACTTCACGACAACCCGGTACATCTGTTGTGACAATCGCCCGGCCACTGGCTACCGCTTCGAGCAGCACCTTCGGCAGCCCTTCACGGTACGAAGGCAGACAGATGATATTGGCACGCCGAAACACAGCGGACATATCCTGCCGGTTTCCCCACCACTCCACATCACTCTCCCGCGCCCACTCAGCCAGTTTTTTGGCCGGCACCGATTTCGGATTACTTGGATCGATGCCGCCGACCAGGGCAAAGCGGGCCTTCACCCCCATGGCATGTAACTTCTGAGCAGCCGCAACAAATTCACCAACGCCCTTGTCCCAGAGCATCCTCGCCGGCAGGACCACCAAAGGCACCTGAGCCGTTTCCGGGGTCATATTGAATTGGGACAGATCGACCCCGGAGCCCCGGATCAGCTCAATCTTCTCCTGGCTCAGGCAGCCCTCATCAAGCAGATAGTGGTAGTCGTCATTGTTCTGCACAATGACCCACAGGCGATCCCTGGAAAAGAGCCAGCGATAGCTGCTCAATACCGCCACCCGGGCCAGGGAGCTGAACCAGCCACGGGCGAGAAACACAAAACCCAGCCCGGAAATCGCGTTGACAACCGCAGAAACCCCAGCCAGGCGGGCAGCCAGGGTGCCATACAGCACCGGCTTGATGGTGACATGGTGAACCAGGGTTGGCTGCAGCTTTTTATAGAGCCTGTAGAGACCGAGAATTGTCTTGATCTCGGCGAGCGGATTCGCGCCGCCCCGGCTCAAGCGGACGGCATAGTGCCTGAAACCCTCTGCCTCGATCTGTCTCACCGCATCCGAAGTGGGTGTCGCAACCGCAACCTGATACCCCTGATCCCGCGCCGCCTGAGCCAGGGGTAACCGGTGAGAGAGAAAAAAACCGGCATCGTTGACGACAAATAGTACAAGCTGTTGCTTCATGTATCGGAAACCACTTTTTTAAAGATTGCCTAGCGCTGAAATACACCCATTCAGTACCCGCTCAACTACTCGCCGATTGCCTGATGGCGGAGACCAGCCGTGCGGTCATCACCGCCAGTGAGTAGTGCTGCTCTACCTTGGCTCGACCTATTCTACCCATCTCCTGCCTGAGAGGCGTACTCTCGATCAGTTGGATCAGCGCCGACTCCCAGGCTGCCGCGTCCTCAGCCAGATAACCATCCACCCCATGCTCGACGATCTCCCGGTTGACACCGATAGGCGATGCGATCACCGGCAGGGCACAAGCCATATACTGGATCAGCTTATAACCACATTTTCCTTTTTCCCAAAGTTGATCCGCCAGCGGCATCACCCCTACATCGAACTGCTGGATCAGCTCCGCCTCTCGCGCTTCCGACCAGTCGACACACGCCACCGGCAGCGCGGCAATCGGTTCGATCCGGGCACCGACCACCATCAGTCGAACCGGGTATTTTTCTGCCACCGAACAGAGTGGCTCGCGGAGCAGATCCAGATAGCCGGCGGTGGTGGGGGAGCCGATCCAGCCGATGGTAAAAGGTGAATGCTCACTTACCGTTTTAGGCTGATAACGAGCCACATCCAGCACCGTCGGCAGTCGCATCACCCGGGGTGCGCCTGCCGCTTCCGCCCGCTTCGCAAGATAGTCATTGCCGGCCGTGACCAGGGTTGCGCTGGCCATCACCCGATCGATCTTTTTTCCCAGCAGGATTCGCACCAGTGCGGATCCGGACTGGTCGTAACGGTGGAAGATCGCATCATCGTAGTCAACCAATAGCTGAAACCCCAACCGCTTGAGCAGCTGCTCAACAGAGGCGGGCATCCAGGGGAACAACTCCTTTTCCACCCACAACAGGTCGAATTCCCTCGCCTTGAACAGCTGTTTCAAACGCGCCCAATAGGCTGAGAACAGCGCGGCAGGCCGCTTTCTTCCCGAGGCATAGAAATCTTCCAGATAGGCCTCTGAGAAGAGCGGAGAGACCGTCACCTCAATGCCGTTCCCGGCCAATCCCGGCAGATACTGATAGGACCGCAAACGACTGCTGGCGCCAAGCCGCGGATACCGACTGAGCAGCAGCACCTTCATTGGGCCGGCCTCAGATGCAGCATTTGCAGCAGCCAGTTGCGCTCATTCTGTTGCAGCACCCAGCGCCAGACAAACAGCCCGAACAACAACAGCAACAGCGAACTGAAGAGAAATTTGTTCAACAGACCATCCAGCTGGGCGGTGAGTAGAAACAGCATCAAGGCCGCCCCCATGGAGAGCATGAAACGGCGGATGGAAGTGCGACACTCCGGAATCAACAACAACGCCATCACATACAGGGCGATCGCATCGACAAAGGCCCGGACGGTCCAGACAACAGCGGCACCCAAAATTCCGTAGGCCGACAGAGCCCACCACAGAGCGGCCAGATAGAGGGGCAGCTCCAGCATGTGTAACTTGGCAGACCAATCAGGATGGCCTGCAGACTGCACCAGATTGAACGGCACCAGGGAGAGGCCGTAGAAGAAAACCCCGACCGCCAGCCACTGCATCACCAGATAGCCGTTCTCGGCAAACTCCCCGCCAACCCACAGATTCAACCCGTCATAGGAGAAGGCGATGATCAGGATAATGAGAGGAAACAGGGCGATGGAGATATAACTCAGCCCTTTGTTGAAGAGTCGGGCCGAATGCTCCCGGTCGGCGATCCCGCCCCTCGCCAGGGTGGTCGATTGGGCCGGCAGCAGTACCGAAACCACCGCAACAGGTATCACCAACAGTCGGGAGACGATCTCATAAGGGGTGGTATAGAAGGCCACCGCGGTAACCGTCAACACCGCACCGATGACAAAGCGGTCCATCGAGACCATCAGCGGCACCACCATATTGCTGACCGTCATCCAGCCGCCAAAGCCCAGCAATTGGCGGGTCTGAGTCTCGTCGTAGTGATAACCCTGCCGAACCTCGGGCACGATACGAAACATCAACAGCAGATGGGCAATGGTGGCCAGCAGTCGTCCGACGACCAGCACCCCGACGATCGGATAGAGGCTGTTTGAGAAGGGTAATACCGCGACTGGGCCAAGAAAGGTCAGAATACCCATCGGAATGCGGATCGCGGTAAGCAGATCGAAACGCTGATAGGCCGCGATCACCCCGCGCAGACCAACCGTGGTGATCACCAGGGGTATGGATGCCGATAACAGGTAGAAGGCCTTGAGGGTTTCATCTTGCAGCTGCACAGGCACATTCAATACCGTGCCGACCAGCCAGGGCGAAATGATCAGGATGATGATGAATCCGGCAACACCGAGAATGCCCATCAGGGTCAGTGCGGTCCAGGTCAGGGCCGGGATATCAGCTTCCCGCTCCTCTCCAAGACACTTCGCCACCAGTACCGTCAACGCACGTCCGAGACCGAAGTCGAACAGGCTGAAATAGCCGACGAACATCCAGCTGATGGCCAACAGACCAAAGCGCTCTTTACCGATCTCATCGATGAGGATTGGAATGGTAATGATGGCGACCAGAAATGGAACCGCCACACCGAGTAGATTCCAGATGACGTTTTTTGCCAGCCGGCTACCGCTTGTGAGTTCTTTCTGTCTATCGTTCATAGGGCGCTTGTTGATTTTTCATTCGCCCGGCTGATCTGATCATCAACTACAGGGCAAACCGAGCGAGTTCGCTCAATCCGGCTTTTTCGCCCACACCGTCATACGCCCGGTCTGACCGAAGATGGCCGCAACATAGGCGAACGGATAGAGCAACTGGTACAAGCGCACTTTATCAGAGGGACGACCGACAACCCAGCGCTCCAGCCGATGCCAGCCCCGCTCCTGAAGCAGATAGCCCAGACTGGCGAAGAGACTGCTGAGCACCCGCTGATGATGTACGGACTCTACTTCCCAGCCGGCCTGCTGAAGCAGCTTGGTTATGGTCTCAGGGGTGAAGTGGTAGAGGTGGTTGGGCAGCTGCAGGGCAAACCAGCGGGATTGAAACAGCTTGAATTCGAGCGATGCCGCATTCGGTACCGAGAGGGCAAGATAGGCGCCGGGTTTTGCCCAACCGCAGAGTTTTTTCAAGCCCTTGAGAGGATCATGAAGATGCTCGAGCACCATCCAGCCGGTGATCAGATCAAACTCTGATGCGTCGAGATCGACCGATTCCAGTGATCCGGTATGGACCTGATAGCCGTTCTCTCTGGCGGATGCCGCCGCCTGGGGGGAAAATTCGATGCCTTTGACCTGCCACCCCTGATTGGCCATTTTATGCAGATAGTTACCGGAAGCGCAGCCCACCTCTAGCATCCTGCCCGGCTTCAATTCAGGGATCGCCTGAGCCTTGGTGTCGAGCAGGGATTTTATCCAGTGCTTAAGCCCTCCGGAGCCATTGCGGGAATTTACCTGTGTGCCAAGATAGGGAGGATAGTCGTCGGGATAGTAGAATCCCATACTGGCTGGCGTCGGCCGGGGGTCGGTTCTCAACAGGCCACAGTTGCCACAGCGCACCACCTGAAACTCGCCGGGCAGATTGTTGATCCGGTCATGTCCGCTCAACACTTTCTGATCAGTCGGCGGACAGCCCAATGGGCAGGGCTGGGACTCCAGTTCAATTGTGTTATTGGCCATCTGCGGAGTATCCGGGCCTAAGCCCACCGCCAGCCATGTATGTGGTAGAAAATGAAAGCCGATTTGGCAAACATCAGGATATGTTTCAGCCCCTTCTTAGAGGCATTGCCGCCACCATGCACGATCCGCACTTCAGGCACATAGGCGATGATCGATTGTTTGGCGATCCGGATCGAAAGATCAAAATCCTCGAAGTAGACAAAGAAATCGGGTGAAAAACCTCTCACCTTATCGAGCACACTGTGGCGCACGAACATGAAGCAGCCACTGGCCATCACCTCCTTACTCAGCGCATGCTGGTCCATTTCACAGCGCATCTCATACTCCTGCAGACGCTCCGAAAAATAGCGCTTTACGGTTCGTGGTGCAAAACCGCGCAGGAAAAGATCCAGCACCGCAGGATAACGCTTGCAAAGATACTGCTTGTGACCCTCCGGATCTTCCGAATAGGGTGACAACAAACCCACTTCCGGGTGTCGTTCCATATAATCGAGGGCTTCACTGAAGGCATCCTGCACAACTTCAACATCCGGATTGATGATCAGATGGTAGTCACTCTCCTGATTGAGGATCACCAGATTATGCGCAGCCCCATAGCCGATGTTGCCGCCGGTTCCGATCACCATCCATTGATACTTACGTGCTCCGACAACCTGACCGACCAGTTGCTTGACCTTGCTGAGGATACTGCCGTTATCGACCACCACCACCGTCGCCTCGAGGTCGCTTCTTTCAGCCAGGGCGTAATCGAGAGCGCTGACGATGCTCTGCAGGGTATCTCTCAAGATATCCAGTCTACTGTCATAATAAACGATGGAGATAACCAGTTTCATATATGAATCGTTCAGCAGAGTTGCATCATTCACCCGACGACAGGGTAACCTGTTATACCGACAAAAGCCGGCCTACCCCTGCTCTGTCGCCTGCTTCTTTATCTTTTGTATATTTTCAACCTGATTGCTGTAAGTGTCGACCAGCTTTTTCACTCCACTGGGCTTCAGATAACCCTCGTTACCCGCATAGATATAGGTACCATAAGTTGCTGAAGCAGACATCAGGGCCGCATTGACCATTTGCACCGGTTTACCCTCTTCTTTCATCTTATTGGCGAGCTCGATAAAACGGCTGGCCAGTGCTGTAAATTCTTCGATATCGGCTTTTTCAGACATCTCGTTCAATCCTCTTCGACCCCTTTCCAGTTCAGAGAGAAGTCCTCTCCACAGCGGGTCAGGTTCGGGTTATAGGCTGGATCCCGCTCAAGCAAGGGACCGTACTTATCCAACATGTATTGCGCTTCCCCGGAAAAGCGGCGCTGTTTCTCCGGCGTATCCTCCGCACCACGGGAGGCTGACTCATGATGGTAAAACTCAGCATAGGGTGTCCAGAGGTTGTTGTACCCCTGCTGATAGATACGGATACAGATATCCACATCGTTGAAGGCAACCGCAAGATTCTCTTCATCGAAACCGTCAACGGATTCGAAAACCTCTCTTCTGACCAGCATGCAGGCTGCGGTAACCGCAGTGTAGTTCTGCACCAGCACAGAACGCCCCATATAGCCGCGATTCTCTTCATAGGTATATTTCATCGCATGGCCGGCCACGCCACCCAGACCCAGCACCACACCACCATGCTGCAGGCGACCATCCGGATACCACAAACGGGCACCGACGGCGCCAATCTCAGGCCGCACGCCCTGACTGACCATCTCGTCCAGCCAGCCGGGGGAGATCACTTCGATATCATCATTCATGAAACAGAGCAGCTCGCCTGTCGTCTGTTTTACCGCAAAGTTGTTGATCGCAGAAAAGTTGAACGGGTGATCGTAACGAATCACCTTCACTCCATCGACCGACCCCAATTGGGAGAAGTACTCCAGGGTCTTCGGATCATCACTCTGATTATCGACGATCACAATTTCATAATTGTTGTATTCGGTGCGATTTTTGATGCTCTCGATACACTGCCGCACCAGTGCTTCACCATTGCGTGTCGGGATGATGATTGACACCAGCGGCTGAACTTCCGGCAGCGGATACTTAACTCTGATCATGCCGGCAATCAGTTTTGACTCGGTGACCTTGGCCTCGATACCCCGATTCTCAAGATCGTCCTTGACCGCATTGATCGCCGCCTTCATGGCATAGGATTTTGCATCGGCACCGGATGCGGTACTCTCAGGAATGGCCCGCCAATGGTAGAGTATCCACGGTATGTGCCGCACCTCTTTACGGGTATCCAGCTCACGCAGACAACGCAGCGCAAGATCATAATCCTGAGCCCCTTCATAGCCTTCACGGATACCACCGACCTTCTCCAGCAGTGAGCGGCGATAGACACCGAAGTGACAGATCATGTTGTGCGAACGCATCAGGTCCGGATTGAAATCGGGTTTGAAATAGTGGTCGTATCTCACCTCTTCACTATTCAGCTTATCCTCATCCGAATAGAAGACGGAGGCATCCGGGTGGAGGATGATCTCCTGGGCCACAAAAAACAGGGCGTGAGGCGCGAGCACATCATCATGATCCATCAAGCCGACAAACTGGCCTGTAGCCAACTCGAGCGCGGAGTTGGTTGCCGCTGAGATATGTCCGTTCTCTTCCCGGTAGACCACTTTGATCCGTTTATAGCGGGTTTCGTACTCTTTCAGAATTCGCTTTATATGTGACTTGGTAGAAGCGTCATCCGCTATGCAGAGCTCCCAGTCGTCATAAGTCTGTGCCAGTACCGAATCGATCGCTTCACGCAACCAGGCCTCTTCAACATTGTAGACCGGCATCACAATCGAGATCAGTGGACGCCCTTGCCACTCGTTCAACACCTCGATCGATTCAAGTTTCGGCAGACCTACCGGCTCCACATCCTTGATCCACAGGGAGTAGGTATAGGTCGGCGAGGCATGATCGGTCAACCGATGACGAATTGCGGTGAGGCCGCCGGCCTTGTAGAGACGTTTCGCCTCTTTGAACCAGGTTGCCAACATCCTTGGGTTTTTGATCAATCCGCCGATGGCCGGCTTAAAGCGCCTGAACAGGGTCAGCGGCAACATCAGTTTCGTATAGACGCGCCAGCCGGTGCTGCTGGTCACATCGTGCAAATTTTGCTTATAGCTGTCCATCCGATGTTCGATTGTGGCCTTTTCGTGACCCATCGAGCGCACGGCACGCTCACTCATTTTGTACTGTTGTGATAGCTCGGCGTATTTCGCCTGCTCGTCCAACAGTTTGCTCTGAGTCTCTTGTAGCGTCTTGTTCAACGCTTGCTGCTGATTGAGCAGCTGATCACGGACCTCGATTAGAGCATGCATATCATCACGCTGCTGTTGCAGCAGCTTGTCACGCTCATTCACCATCTCCAGTCGGGTCGCCGCTGTCTCACCGGTCTGATGCAGCTGATCGTAGAGATTTCTATAGACCTCGATCGAAGACTCCATCGGTTTGTCGGTCAATGTCGGAAAATCCTCGATGGAGACCGATTCGTCCGGATGTGCCGTGACGATAAACTGAAACGCTGACGCCTCAGGGGTATGAAACATCGCCAACGCTTTATCCGAAGCGCTCAGCCCAAGATTCTCAAGACGACGTTCGATCTCCGAATCCGCCATGTCATGGAAGGTATAAGAGAGCTCCTCCACCCGGAATCCGCTGCGAACGAACAGCTCTCGCAATGAGTGGTAGTTGAAAAGGTGAAGATGGGTACGGTCAAGAAGGCCAGTATCCTCGTAGCTGAAACGCCCCTCCAGCAACTCAAGTCTCAACGCCGCATGGGCGCCATTCGGCAGTGAAGCGAGCAGTCGCCCGCTCTCTTTCAGATATTTCGGCAGTTTTTTAAGCAGAGAGATCGGGGCTCTCAGATGCTCCAGAATATCCGCGCAGGTGATGATGTCGAAGGGTTCATCACCCAGTGATTTCAACCAGTTATCCTTCTGCACATCGCCAACGATCACCTGGTCGCAGTGCTGCTTCGCCTTCTGCGCCATGGATCGATCATACTCCACACCGACCACATAACAGCCGAGTTCACGGCGTAGGAATTCAGACATATAGCCGGTCGCACAACCCAGTTCCAGAACTCGACTACCCTTGGGAATTCGCTTGACCAGTTGAGTATGGGAGTTGTTCTCCACATTCAGATCAAGCTTGAAATCGTACTCGGCCACAGACTTTTAACTCAATTAATCTTTTACAGGCTGCTGCTTATCCAGAGCTTCCATACGGTTGGCGATATACTCTTCAACCAGGTCTTCATAAATAGCTGCATCGTTGCTCTTCAGCAGCTTATCAAAATAGGCTTCGCGTCTTTTGGTAACGAAGTCTTTCGTCAAGTTTTCAATAATCCCCGGCTTCACCTGTTCATAATTTTGCTTTCTAGGGGGAAACTTTTTAATCAGTTTTACAATATGAAAGCCAAACTGACTTTCAACGATTTCACTAATATCACCCGGTTTTTCAAGATTAAAAGCGGCTTTTACCACCGGCTTCGCATCGGCAGTACGTTTGATGATGCCAAGGGTACCCTGGTTATCTTTTGACCTTGGATCCTCAGAAAAAATAGGCACAAGATCTTCAAAACGCTCACCCGCATCCAGTTTGGCTTTCACTTGTTTAGCGATCTCAAGTGCCTCATCTCGCTCATGGTGATCAACCAATCGATCCGTGGTAGAGATCAAGATATGCCGCGCATCAGCTCTTTCCGGAATGGTATAAGCATCTGGATTGCCGATATACTGCTCCCTGGCAGCCTGCTCAAAATCGGGGATAGGCTGATCATCTATCTGCTGCAAACGCTCGATATAGAGCATTCTCTCCTGCTGACGCCTTAGCTTGGCCCGAAACAACTCATTATCGTCCAGCCCCTGTTTCTTATACTCTTCTGCCAAGGCCCTGATAAGGAAGGTCTGACGGAGGAGTTGAAGCACCTTTTTTTTGCTGTTTAAAACATCTTTCTGTGCATTAACCGGCCCATCGGACAACAGGGCATCCAAATCAACCCGCTCAACCTTGATATCACCACCGAACATCAAGACATTCTCCTCAGCACAGAGGGATGACGCCAATAGCATACCCAACAGACCCACAAGGAATAAACGCATTTCGCACCTCTATAAACTTGAAGCAAGCTTCGATAAAACCGCCAATTATACTCATTTGTCAGGATTACTGTCACATACCCGACAACCCGAGTTTTTACACTAAAACAAATCTTCAACACATAGAGTATTTATCTGCAGATAAAGTTCTTCGCTGTAAGAGCAACAAATGATAAAAGATACACAAAAAAAAAGGCAGGCCCGAAGGCCTGCCTCTCTACAAGATCGCCTAAGCGATTTGTATTAGTTGCGGTTTACGCTACGGATCAGGTCAACAGTCTCACCGATCTGAGCAGGACCGACATCAGCAGCCATGGCTGAGAAGCCGATGACTGGAACACCAGTCCAGCTACCAGCAGCACCGATACCTACGCCAGGACCAGCTTCAGACAGAGCCTGAATTCTGGTGTCAGTGGTGTAGTTGTAGGAAGGCATACTGATCATAACCCAACCAGCCTCGAATCCAGGATCCAGAGTCCAGTTGAAGACGTTAGCAGCAGGAGTACCCAGTACGGAAGCACTGGTACCGTCGTTACGCTGTACGCTAATCACGTTTACTTCGCGCTCCAGAGCGATGACGGTAGGTGCGTCGATCGGCACAGGAGAGAAGTCGTCGCTACCAGCAACAACTGCAGCAGTCTGCTCTTCGTAGTCGTAGTAGGTCAGGCTAACCTGAACGTCAGGAGTGCTTGAGGTGAAACCTGCGTTGTCACAGTAAGCAGCACCAGTTGCAGGATAGTCGTTAACTGTACCAACGTTAGGAACAGCGACAGTAGCACCATCGTCAACACCATCATCCAGGGTACCATCACAAGCAGCCAGAGGACCGGCACCATCCAGGTCAAGGGTCAGGATCTGGCCGTTGTAGACACCATGCTTACGCATTGGGAAGGTTGCTACGATGTCGGTACCACCGTTGATGCCAGCTTCAGTGAAGTAAGGAGCAGCAACAGCGTCAGCACTCAGAGCCACAGCAATCGGGAATGGGTTGGAGCCCATTGGGATTGAAGGGTTAGGAGTGATGTCGTTGACAGCACCGGTATCGAACTCAGTCAGACTCAGAGCGCCGGTAGCTTTAACAGCAGTCGCATCAGCGTTCAGCATTTCAGCGGTCTGTACATCACCAGAGGCCAGCGAAGGCAGCAGGTAGTTAGCCGCATCGTTTGAACGATAGTGCTGAGGAACAGTGGCGTATCCATCAATGTGGGTGCCCTGCTCAACGAAAGCCGCACCGTCAGACGCGTTGATCATGATTGCGTAAGCATTGATGCCGCCGCGATCAGGTGCAGTGTAGACCAGACCGGCGTTGATGCCGCCAGCTTCATAAGGGTCAGCCACGTTAGCGTCAGCAGCAACACCTTCAGTGGTCATAGAACCAGGGGTGAAACCGTTGATGCCAGCAGCGCCAGCAGTCCAGGCGTCGCTTACAACAGAGCAGTCAGCAGGCATGCCGGTCGCATCATGCAGAAGACCTGCAGGGATGGAACGGTCGTTGGTAGCAGCGGTAATAGTACCGTCAGCGTCAACAGCACCACCGTCGATTTCAGCAGTCTCACCACCGTCGGAAGCAGGACCAGCACCATCAGCGATGGTACCCATCTCGATAACCTCAACGTAACCTTCGGTCAGGTCTTCGTCGGTAGTAGCATCGTAGATGTTACGGAAGTCAACACCAGCCTGAAGCAGAGCTTTGTCAGGGAAAGTACAAGACTCGTCTTCGGTGATGATGTTGGCAACACCAGAAGCAGCATTCAGACGAATAGTACCGTTCCACACGTCATAAGGAGACATGTAGATGTTGAAGTCGAGCACGTCAGCAGAGATGCGAGACTCACGGAAACGAACCTTGACCACTTTGTAAAGATCAGTGGTGTTGGTGATATTGATGTTGGTGAGGATATTGTTGTTTACATTGTAGTAAGGAAGCAGCGCAACCTGGCCAGTACCGTCAGTATTGACGTAAGCCGCATTGACTCCGGCTGTAGCAGTAGCCATCAGCATGGCTGCAGCGATCTTAGATTTTCTCAACACAGTTGTGTCTCCTATTTTCTTGCGTGTTAACACTAAAAACTAACTGAGCCTGTTATGCGGCCAGCTATAAGCCATGAGTCCAGGCACTCCGCAGAGGATTATTGACTCAAACCCATGACCTTTCAAGGGAATGATCATTCCTTTGTGAGGAAAGTCTCAGGCCACAAACAACCCATAAGTCCAATCTCACGCCAGAAGTCTACCATAAATCTGCAAGCTAACAAGCAGAATTGTAGCAAAAAAATGAAAAAATGTTGCATATTTACAAATGACAGCAATAACATGTTGTAAATACTACAAAAAATTATTTCCAATTTTGTCACAAAATTCGAAACGCCTGCACAGTCCAGGTTGCCCACAAGCATTAATTTTCCTGTTAAGTGCTTGCTTTAATGCAAAATAGTAGACAACTCAAGAATAACCCACCATAACATTCTGTAATTATAGGGATTATTTAAAAATGTATCATAAAAACAACAGAAGCATTTTTGTTTATCACTTTACCGTGGGAAGAAATCCCCAAACTCCGTCCTTATCTCTAAGCCATTGTTCGACAACAACACTTTCGGTACGGGCCGGTGATCGCATCATCGGATGACGAATCTCCATGTGAATCTTGATATCGGCCTTACAGACATCTTCTTTACAATTAACTTTCTGAACCTCGGCAGATTTCCAAAGACCTACCCCTTTCACCGTTTTCATGTAGTGGGGGAATGGAGTGACCTGCCGATATCCGGCCGAAAGATAGTCGTAAGCGGACTCCACACGCCCATCAACCAGCAGATCCCATCGCTCCTGGGCGCGTTTTGCGACAATCTCCTCGTCTTTCTGAGCCGGGATTTCCGGATTGGTGGCGCATGCACTCAATAACATCACCAGCACAAGCAAAACGCTTTTTCTCACAATCACAGGCTCCTGACACAACTTATGTTCATTAAAAGTCCAAATTCTACGCAATCCGCTGACAGCCATCAATTGACAGATCGATGGTCGGCGACCGATCAGACCTCTCCCCAGTACATGGGTAGCGCCTGCCACTGCCACCAGTTTCCCGGATTTTGCCGAATACGCTGTTCGATATCACTCACCAGGAGGGCCAACAACGCTTCGCTGGATCGACCTTCCACCTCCACAGGCTTGTGGAAGTTCAACTTTACCCCACGACGATGCTCATCCACACTGAACGGCTGAATCACCGCACCGACCCGCTTGGCAATCTTGATCGGCCCTTCCGGAAAATAGCCGTCTCGTCCGAAAAAAGGCACCGGGACCAGCCCGGGACTCCCCTTGCCATAGGGCACATCGAGCAGAATCGCGATCGGTCGCTCCCGCAGGGCCTCCAGCAAGGGCCTCATATTGGAGACCCCCGGAGTAACAAATTCACTGCGATAGCAGTCCCGCAGCCGAGCCAGTTTCAGTCTGCGGTACTGGAACTCCGCTTCCGGCAGCCCCCAGGTATTACTGTTTTCATCATCCCGGGCCAGCGCACTGGTCGGGATGCCATACGCCGCCGTAGTGACGCCCAGCATCCAGAACCGCCCCAAATGGGCCCCGGCGAAGATGATCGGTCGACCCTCCCGACGATAGGAGAGCACCGATTCAAAATTCTCCACTTCGATGAAGCGGCCAACCTGTTCCGCACTCATCAGGCCGGGATAGTACCAGGTATCCAATATTTCACGCTGTTGCATGGCATAGAAATAGCGGGTCCACTCCTCGTAGGCCTGATCCGCCAGACCGGGTATTCCCCGTCGCATCTGATGGGCGATCTGAGTGGCCATCTCTGGATTGCGGCGAAACTCACCTCGGCCATACAAACTGGCCAGACGATACGAGACATACCGGGGCAGATGGGACAGAGCGGGAAAAAGCACCCTGTATTTGAGCCGGAGATCCCACAGGTTCAATCTCTCAGCCACCTCATTCATCCTCAACATTCATATCATCAGATGCCATCACATCATAGCAACTCATCGGCCGGGTGAATCGGTAATATTCACACTAGGGCCTGTTAACGCTAATCCAATTGACCGGTCATGGTGTGATTACGGTTCAGGCAATAGGTTCCCACTGATGGCTCATTTTGACCATTCCGACCTCACTGGTCTCATGTCGGACACGAAATTGACAACAAACCGGACGGGAATCGTAAACATGCAGTCCGCTGCGGTCAATCAGCCAGGCCTCAAGGGCGTAATCCCCGGACATCAGATTGATCGGATCAAAGACCAGCCTGACCCCGTAACGCTTGTCAGCGATCGGGTAGAGACCCAATTGATCGATCAAGGTTGATACACCATACACCTGAAGTCCATCGTTACGAATCAATACCAAACCGATATGCACATCATCCGCTGGCCGGGAACCGATATCGGCCTCGACCCGAATCGCAAAATGATCGCCGGTTTGATAGAGCGGTATGTTTTCCGGCGTGTCGATGCCGCCCTCCAACACCACCTCGGTCAGATAGACATCGCCGGCTGCCTCAGCATCCGGTGCGGCACGATCTCTGCTACCCGCTTTTTGCCGCTGCCTGACAGAGTCCTGGTAGTCATCCACCACCTTGGCTGACTCGCCCATACCCATGACCACACCGTTCTCCAACCAGACAGCCTGCTCACACAGCTCCTTCACCTGATAGAGATTATGCGAGCAGAATACCAACGTTCTGCCCTCATCCCGAAACTTCATCATCCTGTCCATGCTCTTTTTCTGAAACAGGGCATCTCCGACGGAGAGGGCTTCATCCACGATCAGTACATCGGGATCGATCGAAGTGATGACGGAAAACGCCAAGCGTACGAACATGCCGGACGAATAGGATTTAACCGGGCGATGGATGGCGACGCCCAACTCGGAGAATTCAATAATCTGCGGTGTTCTCTCAGCGGTTTCCGCCGCAGAGAGTCCCAACAGGGAGCAGGCCAGTTGAATGTTCTCCAGCCCGGAAAACTCCGGATGAAAACCTGAGCCTAGTTCGAGTATGGCGGATTTTCTGCCTTCTATATGCAGGCTGCCGGTGGTTGGTGTCAGCGTCCCCGCAAGTAATTTAAGCAGCGTAGATTTTCCTGCTCCGTTATCGCCGATCACACCAAAGGTGGTGCCCTTGGGGATGGTCAAATCGATGGGCGCCAAAGCGTCGACCTGATTGTGAAACGGCTTACGCAGCAACCACTCCTTGAAGAGATCGATCGGCTTGGCGTACTGTCGGTAGCTCTTCGACAGCTGTCGGGCTTCGATCGCGGTCACAGGAAGTCCTTCGCCCGATGTTGCAGGCGACTGAACAGTGCCCCCGTGACCACCATGATGATCAGCGCCGAGAGTCCGACAATCAAAAGATTATCCACTGGCCAGGACTGCTCAAGTATGACTGAGCGATATGCCTCGACCAGCCAGGTCAGGGGATTACCCTCAATCAACGGACGAAAACTCTGCGGGATCATCTCCACCGGATAGATGATCGGAGTGGTGAAAAAGAGCGCCATCATGATCATCGGCAATACTTGACTAACATCCTTGATGAAGACCGACAGTATCGCCACCAGGGGCGCCAGGGAGAAGGTCAACAACAACCGGAGGGCGATCAGTGCAGGAAGCAGTATCAGGGTTTTGCCGGGAGGATAGCCCATAACCCAGGCAGCAAACACCAGAATCACCAACCCCAGGACTTCCTGAATCAAAGTACCGAAGGCAGCGATTGCTGGAAACACGATTGCCGGCATCTGGGTCTTCAGTAACAGATCACGGTTGTTGGAGAGGCTGCTGCTTGCCTGCTGCAGACCATCCTGCAATGCGCTGAAGGGCATCAACGCGGCAAACAGATAGAGCGCAAAATCCCCACTGCCACCATCAGGCCGGAAGCTGATTTTCAGAATCCCCGAAAAGACAAAACTGTAGACCAGCAGCAGGAACAGGGGCTGCGCCAGCAGCCACAAGGGCCCCAACAGGGTACCTTTTATTCTAAGCAGGGTATCGCGCCGCACCATCAGCATGACGCTCTGGCGATGCCGGTAGAGGTCTCGATAGATCTTGAACAAGCGCCTTCAGTTTCCAGTCTAGAGGGGAAAAGGCGCTATGATACATCAGAACCCGATGATTGCCGAGCCAGGCCCACAACAGCCTGAAACAACTCGATTGAGAGCAGCGAGCGATTGACCGCGAATGGAGGCTCATCACCGCAAATGCTCGCCAATGACAAAACAGAATTTACCGCATGGTCCTCCAGGACCTGTCGATTTCGCAGTTCGGTTCATGCTACCGTTCCAGAAATCTATTGATCGGGAACATCGCTTGTCCGTGTCAATACTATCCACAACAGCTTGCAAGGTTGATTTGTGCCGGTTCGACAAAACCTGATCACTGCGGCCCTACTGTTCGGCCTGGTGGCACTGACTTTTTTACTCAACCAGAGCGCTCTCTCGGGAAACTGGCGTTTCGATGACGGTTGGCTTCTCGATTATGCCAGCCGTTTTTCCCCCTTCGACTACTTTTTCAATCCGGCAATCACCCGGGGCTACTCGCTGAATAACCTGACCCCGACAAACCCACTGATTTTCGATCTCAACCTATGGCTGTTCGGGTTTGATCCAAAAGGTTTCTATATTCAGCACCTGACCACCCTTGCCGCTTGCGCGATTGCCAGTTACTTCCTGTTACGTTGCTGGGTTAGCCCTCTGTTTGCCTTTCTTGGCGGGGTTCTTTTTTTAATTGGCGCACCGACACAATTCGTTGCCCAGCAACTGATGGTCGGCCACTATGTCAGCGGACTGCTGTTTAGCATACTTGCGATCTATGCGTTTCAGCTCAATCTGAATAGAAGGCACTGGTTACTGACACCCCTGACAACTCTGTTCTATGTGATTGCCACCACCTGCAAGGAAGTCTATTTCCCCCTGCCTTTCGTGTTGTTGCTGCTGCCGGGCCAATCACTCTCAGTCCGACTCAAGCTGGCGCTGCCGATGCTGATCTGGTCTGCCGCCTATATGTTCTGGCGACTTGCCGTGCTGGGATCATTTGTCGGTGGATACGATGCAGGTGGTCAGGCATTTTCATTGAGCAAGGCGGTGCAATCCTATGGCGCCATTCCGGAACTGCTGTTTGCCACACCCTACCTGCCTTGGTTACTGAGTCTGATTTTCATTGCATTGATCGTCACCCTGGCACTCAGAAAACGACTCAATATTCCACTGATGGTCGTTGCGCTGCTTGCGGTACTGCTGCCACTGCTTCCCCTGACCCAGCACCCCGGGATCACCGAGGCCAACCGCTATCTGCTGCTTCCCTGGTGGCTTTTCACGATGACACTGATCATCGCCCTGGCAAACACGGACTCCCTGAACATTGGTTTGAAATCTGTGATCCTGCTGATCTTCACCGCTTCAGCAGGTACTCAAGCCTGGCAGGCACAACAGGCCATGCAACCCAGAGTCAGTCATTTCGATGCGGTGTATCAGTTCTTTCTGCAGCCACCAGCCGGGGGGATATTCTATTCCAAGCAGATCAAGGACGCTTACCATCTGGACACAGTACTCAACGGCGCCAGATACGCCCAGGCCAGAGTATCGGAAAAATCGACCGAGAAGCTTCCCCTCTTCATGGATTCCCGCAACCTGAGGTCAATCGACACCGAACAGAAAAGCATCTGGCGTTATGACACCGATTGCCAATGTATAATCAATATTTCAGAACGGATAAAAAGTGGAAAAAAGCCCAAGCCAAAAGCGCCGAAAATCCTCACTGTTGCCATCTCGCCCCCCTATCCCCCACTGTTCGAAGCAGGCCCTGGATCACTCAGCATGAGCATGCAAAACGAGCAAAGATTGCAGTTTCAAGGGCACTCTGTTCACCCGGCCGATGACCTTGAGCATGAGATCATTCTAATCACCCCGCGGCAGCCGAAACGTATCAAAAGCAAACTTGCACCAGTCAAAGCAGAGTCGGCAGGGGAATACCGCTTTACCCTGACACTCGATTATGCGGATCGCGACAGCCGGGATCTGGCGGCCAAACAGAGCTGCCTGCTGATCCGTTCCGCCTATTCACCAATCCGTCTGTTGCCCAATCAACAGGCTAGCGTCTGCAACGACTTACTGTCATTAAAACCATGAACACCCGTCTCACCAAAACCCTGCTCAACAAGGTACTGAGCCGACAGTTTCTGAGATACCTGCTGGTGGGTGGCGCCTCCTGGGTGGTGGACTTCCTGGTTTTCCTTCTGACCTATTCCCATATCGGCATCGTACCTGCGCAGACAATCGCACGGGTTGTCGGCGCCCTGGTCGCATTTGCCGGACACAAGCTCATTGTTTTCGAGGATCGGCAATTCACCCCTCAGGCGCTACGCCAGCAACTCATTCAATATCTGATTCTGTGGCTTGTCTCGTACACTCTCAGCATCATCCTGTTATTGGCTTTTATCAATCTGCTGCAGCTCCACCCCGTGGCCGCCAAGCTGATCACCGAGGCTATTATCATAGTCATTAACTTTGTTACGATGAGACGCTACATATTCGCCTCAAAAGCCGGAGCCTGACATGTTGATCTCCTTGGTTGTTCCCATCTATAACGAGCAATCCGCTCTGTCGGGATTCTGGCAAAACCTGGAACAGTGCCTGGCTGGCAGTGACACACAATTTGAGGCCGTGTTGATCGATGACGGATCGACAGACAGCAGTTGGGAGGCGATCAAAAGTCTGGCGAACGACAGCACCATCCCGATCAAAGCGATACGATTCAGCCGAAACTTTGGCAAGGAGGCGGCGATACTGGCTGGACTTCGCGCAACAAGCGGTCAGGCTGCCGTCGTGATGGATGCGGATTTGCAGCATCCCCCCGCCCTCATCCCGCAAATGATTGAACACTGGCAGAGTGGAAAAACCAAAGTGGTTGAGGCGGTGAAACGCAAGCGCCAGGATGAATCAGCCCTAAGACGCCTGGGTGCACGACTCTACTATCGGCTGTTCAATCTCTCCAGCGGCATGAAACTGGATGGAGCCAGTGATTTCAAACTGCTCGACCGGGCAGCAATCGATCAATACATTGCACTGCCGGAAGTCGGCCGTTACTTTCGCGGCCTGACAACCTGGCTCGGCTTTGAGGCGATCGCTGTCGAATTCGATCCTCCATCCCGCAATGCCGGAGAGAGTCATTGGGGTGCGGGGCACTTGCTGCGGCTGGCCCGTTCCACCATTATCAGCTTCTCCTCACTACCTCTCAGGATTGTGACCTGGTTTGGATTTGCCGGCCTGGTTTTCAGTTTGGGACTGACAATTCAGACCTTATGGTATAAATGGCAGGGCTATGCCGAAGCCGGTTTTCCAACAGTCATACTGCTGATACTGGTGATGGGTAGTATGATTCTACTCGGGCTCGGGCTGATTGGAGAGTACATTGCAGAGATCTATAGAGAGGTTAAGCGACGGCCTATCTACATCATTGCTCAATCGCTCCCATCCCCTCGGGACTTCGACGACACAGACAGTAAACAGGGGTGATGGCACGATCGAACTATTGGTATCATCAGACTGTCTGAGTAGACGCTTTGTAACCAACGAACCTCTGAGTATTTCACTTTTCGTCATTCCGGCGAATGCCGGGGTCCAGCAGATGGATTCCGGCATTCGCCACAATGACGGACTTATCAGAGGCTCCTTAAATCCAAACAGGTATTAATTCAAGACTATGAAAAACAAGTTTCTGATCTTCTTCAGTTTACTCCTCGGCTTTGCACAGACTGGCTTTGCGGTTGAACTGAACACCCACAAACAGAAGTACAGTTATGCGATTGGACTTCAAATCGGCCAGATGCTGGTTGCCCAGGATATCCGCGAAGTGGATGCGGATGCTTTTGCCGCGGCGGTATCCGACTTTCTGGCAAAAAAGCAGCCTCAACTGAGCCAGGAAGAGATGCAGGCCGCACTCAGGAAATTCTATGGGGATGCTAAAGCGGCCCGAGCGGAACTGGCCAAAGAGAACCTTGCCAAAGGCACCAAGTATCGTGAGGAGCATGCCAAACAAACGGGCGTGACCGTGCTTAAAAACGGCCTCCAGTATGAGGTGATGTCCCCGGGCAATGGGGAGCATCCGAAAGCGGATCAACGGGTCGAGGTTCACTACACAGGTAAACTGATCGATGGCACTGTCTTCGACAGCTCCCACTCAAGAGGCAAACCGACACAATTCAATCTCAACAGTGTCGTGCCAGGATTCCGTGAAGCCATCACCAGAATGCAGCCTGGCGGTAAGTGGGTTGTTGTGATGCCACCTGAACTGGCTTATGGCGAGAAAGGTGCCGGTAAAAAGATTGGCCCCAATGAAACCCTGACTTTCGAGATCGAGTATATCGGGCCGGTTGCTGCAGCTCCGGCGAAGAAATGACACAGTCATGAATCATCGGGTTGTACTCAGTGGGTCGTGATCATCTAGTAGGCCACTAGGGCCTGCTAAAAACTAATAGAGCGCTTTAATTCACGGACAATACACCACTGAGTTCAACCTGGCCGATTAAGCCAAGCCATCCTCTTACTTAACCGGCACATAGAGCGAAGTTTTTATTTCATTTGTATGACCGACTTCGTTCGGATCATTCTCATAGAATTCGAAAGAGGCCGCCTTCTTTCGTGGCTTGATCTTCTGCATCTGCAGATGGCTATAGGCTTGATACCAAGCCAATTCCAGAAACTGATAACTCCCTTGCATGGTGACTTTGTAATAGCGGCCAGCAGGGAACTGCTTCTGCTTGAATCCGGATTGCGTCACTTCCTGATTGACCGGCAGGCACATATCACACTTGAAATACATCGTCTGCAAGTCAACGTCATGGTAACAGGTGAAGGGACAGCCGCTGGTCAACTGCTGATTCTCCGCGGCAAATTCACCCAGCTTCGAGAACCCTTCCGCCATCGCGGTTTTCATCGTCTCCAGGTCACCCTCAAATGGAATCGTCAAGGCAGTTTGCGCAGGCATCTCGACAACGCCTGCAAAACTGAAACGGGGGTACTCCGCACCAGGCTCAAGTACGCCACGTAACATGGCCAAACCGGTATCGTAATCCTTGCCCACATATTCAGCGATTTTTTTTGTCATGAAGCGAAACAGAAAAGGCATGCTGCCAGACATATTCCAACTTACCTGTGTATTGCCCTCATCCAGCCGTTCCAGTTCCCACCAGACCTGACTGACCGACTTGAATGGGCGCAGGAATTCAATCTTCTGCTCTATTTTGTCTGATCCTGAAAACTTCATATGGGTCAAACGCCCGGCGCCAACCGTCTCCCCATCCCAGCTGTACCAGCCACCCTGCTGATCCGGTGCATCTGAATATTCGAGATGTGCCTCCGGTTCATGCATCAACCAGGGACTCCATTCCGGCCAACTTCTGAAATCTTTTATTTTTTCAAAAACCTGCTCCCGAGCAACCCCGATCGTCAGACTTCGACTCACCACGAATTCACCTTTCAAGGTTGACAGATAGATCAGGGGAACAGCGAGTATAACGACAAATAGAACAATCAATATCGTGGTCATGGCTCTCTCCATCAGTGGTCATCTTGAGTGACAAACTACTACCAGTTAAGCATATGCTCCAGTAGCAATCCTGAATTAGGGGTTGTTTGTATACTCTTTCCGGCGAATAGGGGAGAGAGTCAGTTGACGGGTTAAAACGACGAAAGTCACTCAGTAGAGTAATCCTAAAGCTCGTACTCCAGGAACCTGACAGAAGATGCCGGGTTATTGATTGATTCTTTTTTCAACCCGCTTCTTCAGATTGAGAAGATTGACTGTCTCCAAGGTCGGCATGATCTGCAAACCACTGAGACGGATTGACGTCATGTAGATTGGATATTTACTATCGCTTTTTCTTAAACTGTTTATGTACTCGGCGACTACCGAATAGAGCGCATCACCATACTCCATATGCGTGAACTCCCGTTCACCACAAACCAGCGAGACCAGCCTGGCATCCGCATCAGTACCGTCAGCAACCAATACAACTTCCATATAATCATCGGAGCTCTTCAGCGGCACACGGCGTTGTTTGATCCGCCACTGACTGTTTTTCCCCAGCATCAACTCATAGAATTCCGGCTCAGCCAGCAGGTCACTCTCACTACTCAGCACCAGGTTTCTGAGCTGTTGCAGGCTATTCAGAAAACGCCGTTGCTGCAACATCAAAAAGCGTGGGCTATCAGCTTTCAGGGATTGTCTAAACAGTGAACCTTGTTCATCGAGAATATGGATATCGATACCATGGGGTGTGACCTGGAAAAACAGCTGAATCACATCCGGTTTATTATATAAATAGAGGAGCGGATAGGGACTCTCCTCAAGCACTTCTGCATCGAACTCCAGTGGACGGAATACCTGTTGTGACTGCATCAACTCCTCCAACAGGCTTTCAAACGACTCAACACTACGCCAGACAAACTCTTGCTGTTTTTTCTGAACTATATAGAAATCCGCTCCCATCCTGAACAGATAGCGACCATAGCTGAATGACTCCTGCTTGAATTTTTTTATGACATGTTCAAACAGCTCATTGACCCGATAACCGATCTGACTGCCACGCACACCAGAAAAACTGAAGGCGCTTATTATTGGCTGCTTATCACGCTCATCACTCGGCATATTCAAGACACTGCACAGCGCATCCATCAATCCTTCCGGTCCCTCATGCCGGGTCACCAGAATTTCACCCCAACTGGTCAAAACCAGCTTTTCCAGATTGATCACCAGATTGGATCTGGCAGCGGCAAAACTCAGAGGGTCGTGACGTTCGCTGGTCAGCTGTTTGCCCTCTCTGGTCAAAAACTCCATGGGATCTGTGCCGATATTGAGAAACAGCCCTACGGTAACCGCATAGGCTGGCATCGCTAAGGTCTTCATCCCCGCAGAAGGGGGCATCAGATCAGGGAACAGTTTTGCAATACTGCGCTGCAGAGAGAGCAGCTCTTTTCTCGTCAGCTCGGAATCACCGGATACCAGAGTAATGCGGGTATGCCTGGACCAGACCTGATTGACATGACTCCATACCAGTATTTCAATCAGATTGGTGGAGATCTTGATCGGCCGCTGTTCGTACAGATGTTCATCTTCGATGTTGCCGCGATACAGCATCCAGGCCGTACTGCCATCCCGGGCAGGCCGATAACTGAGAGTAAGATGATCCTCTGAGAGGTTCTTTGAGATACCCGGATTGATATGGTCAACTTTACCGGGTCTATGATCCAGGGCTGTATAGAGTTTTCGCCCCAGCAGATTGAGTTCGTGGGGATCGATATGACTCTCTTTGGCAAATTTTCTGGCGAAGTCGGTGAGCAACCGATAACTGCGGGTCAATACACTGACCAGTGCATTCCGCTCTTTGATCACCCGGTCAATTTTCCATTCCGAGCGGGTGTCGAGCATCTGCAGTTGAGTCTGACTCCAGCCCCACTGCCGGGTCAGTTTGAGCATCATTCGGCCGCGCCAGTTACCCTGCCCCTTTCTGACCTGACTCAAATGTTCGCCAACCTTGAAATAGAAACAGCGACGGGCCAGCTCAAGTCTGTCAGTATCTTTGTTAGCCTCTAAAAATTCTTCAACTTTCTGATAGAGCAGGATATAGGCATCCAACATATCGATGTCGGTCTCACCGGCATAAATCGCCTCCTTCGCCTGCTGGGCCAACCATTTCGGATGGGGATATTGGTGGCTGTACGCCTCCATGAGAAAAATCTTCAGGATCGATTTGTAGGGTGAATCGATGCCTTTATAGAGCTGCCACAAGGCAGCACCGAAGAACTCCCCCGCCTGAACCCGATTCAAGCCTCCCAGGTCAAACACCTCACTGGCTTTGATGAAACGATGGGACAGCAGATACTCGACATAGGTTTGATAATCGTCCTCCTGTTCAGGCGGCACCAGCCACCAAAGAGGGTAACGTCCAGCCAATAGAACAGCACTGCGATAGAACTCTTCCAGTAACAGATGGTGTTGGGTGGTGCCAGTGCTCTCCCGGGACAAACGGGACTTCTCCCCACGCCGGAAACGCTCCGGATCGATGAGAAAGATATGCAGCTCCAGGCTCAGTTCAGCCGCTGCCTTTTCGATCAGCTTGACCTTCTGTTGCAGCTGATCCCGCTGATGTTGGTTCAAGCTCGGATTGTGACAGAGCCAGAGATCGAAATCACTGCCAAACGATTGGCCAATGGTCCCGGTACTGCCCATCAGATAGAGCCCGTGAATATGGTAGACCCGCTGGGCCCGCTTTTTGTATTGAAAACTGCGACTCAGTTTGGCCGCCGCATCCAGGGATTTTTTCGAGGGACTGTAGTCGGGTATGCCGGTTACCGTGTCACTGCTGACAAAACCCGGCAGCATGGGATGATTGATGTGGAACAGCAGCGGCAGCAGATCGAGAAACTCCTGCTGACTGGGTCGCAACTCAAGATGAATCCGTCTCAGACGCGCCCGGTGCAGACGCATGAAACGTTGCCGCACCTCGTTGAGCTCTTTTCGGCTAATGCCGTTGTCGAAACTGATTGCTTGAGTATCAGGCATTCGACCTCCGTTGCAACCTACCCTGCCTGAACCCTCAAACCCTCTTAGGCCCGTTAGTGTACTGTCAGATCGATTCAATCGTACGGGTTATCAGGCGTTGCGGATCATCACCCTTCATCCATTCGGCAACACCGAACTGCAAAACCGGCACAGGATTATCGGCCAGATCCTTGAGCGCGCCTTCCTGACACTCCTGGACGATCTGCTGAAGTAGGTTTTCGGCATCTTCGATACTGGTTTCAGGCATCACCAGCAGGAACAACTGGTTCTCAAAACGACCGATCACGTCAGCCCATCTCAGCCGCTCGCGCAGATATTGTGACATCACCAGTATCGATTGATCCGGCAGAGACTGATCCGCACCATCCGGATGAGTCAAACGCATCGCACTGAGGGTCAGGAGATTGCCATAGCGCCGGCTTCGGGTCACCTGTGCATCCAGAGCCTGAATGATGGCTCTGCGGTTGGACATCCGGGTCAGTTCGTCAGTGATGGTGAGATCCTCGACCTGCTTCCGCAGCTCTTCACTCTCACGCTGGGCCTTGACCTGCTGACTGACATCCTGATAGAAATGCAGCCAGAGGGTCGCTTGTGAGCCATCTTCCACCTGCCGGACATCCCGTCGTAACCAGCGTTCCCCGTCACCGTTGAGAGAGAGATGTAGCATATCTGTCTCATCAAACAGGGCATGTAGCCCCTCGGGCAGCGTGTTTTTATCCTTTCCCACGAGCTCATCAACCGAGAGGTTAAGCATCGTCTCCAACGCCGGATTTATCCAGCGTATACAGACATCCTCATCGATTGCCAACATCCCGGTCGGACAAGCTTCAAAAAGGGCTTGATTGAAACTGATTTCAGCCATGTTTCGATTCCCTAGTTTCTCCATGATAGACGCTCTATGCAGCGACATACCATTATTATCGGTCTCTTTGATGTTTACGATGGCAGAGCCATGCTACAGCCTGTAACAGCGACCGGTTTCACAATTTCTTTAGTGATTTTGCAATTCGAAGGGGGGTTGGCAGCGACCGGCAACAGAGGGATCGTCGGCAGCCCAAGACAGAACTGAAAAAGCCTCAATATATAGACTAATAATCAACGAGATAGCGAACCACTACGGAGACCACCAGGGATCAATCCTGCCGCAACGGGGGCGGCAGCTGATGGAGTGCGATGATCAGTTATAGACCGCGGTGATACGCCAGTTGGTACCCTGCAGGCTCAAGTGGGCATGAACCGGGCTCTCATCCAGCTCACCGATACGCAGAAGCAATCTGTCGGGGCCGTCAAAAAAAGCGTAAGTCAGCCTATCGTAGACTCCTCCCCTGTCATATCGGGGATTGTGGGCCCGTAACTGCCTGACAACCCAATTCAGATCGACCATCTCATCCACAGCGTTTGAACCCAGACGCTGAATCCCGCTCTGCAACCAATCGATGAAGCCGTTGGAGACATCCCCGATATTACTTTCAACATTCTTGTTGAGCTTCCGCTTGATCTGCTCCCGTACCGCCTGCACATCGATCATCTGCTGCAGCGCCTGATGGTCATCATGAAGCAATGCCTGCTCCAGACGATAGACCGCCGTGTATGGCCAGGCCAGGAAGGCACCCAGAATCAAGGTAAAAAATAGAAGTAATGCTTTCATGATATGACAGATCCAAATCCTGCACTAAAAACCGCAGCCGGCTAATTATAGTGCATACGGATAAGCATCTGGCAAGGACGGGGCTCAAACCCAACTCAACCTGCTGCTGGATAATCAACCCGGAAATTGATCAGAGTCGGCATGAACGCCCATGAAAACAGGCACAGCATCCACTAGGAGCAAAGCCACAGACACTTTGCCCAAAAGTCAGCGGATCTACCGGTCTCAGTGGATCGACCCGCATCTGTCAGGGTCGAATCAGTGTCACATCAACCGGTGTCATTCACCGAATCCACGAACCCGGCCTGAGCCTGACAAGATCAGACATCAGGCGCTATGCAGAACTAATGCTTCTGATGACTGCGCTGAGGACGTTCCTCACGAGGCTTCGCCTCATTGACGCGCAGACTGCGTCCCCCTATCTCTTTATCGTTCAGCGATTTGATCGCTGTTTCCGCATGGTCTGTATTTGGCATTTCCACAAAACCAAACCCTCTGGAGCGGCCTGAAAACTTATCCATAATGACATTGGCGGCTGAAACATCACCAAACTCTGAGAACAGCGTTCTCAATTCGTCATCCTTAACGCTCCAAGGCAGATTTCCAACATAGATGTTCATCATCAACTCTCAAAAAACGTGCATGTATCTAAATCTACGCGCACCGGCCATACCATGCACTAAAACATCCGGGGCGTGCGGTCAATCACTGACCATGTTTCTGTCAAAAAACCGAGCATTTGAACAGAAACCCTTCCTTACTGAGTGTCACTTTAGTCCTTTTCTTCGCTTTGTACAGTCTCTAATTGCTCACTGGTCTCAAGCCAGCGTTCTTCACAATCGTTCAAATTAATGTCTACATCGCGCTTTTCCGCAAGCCAACGTTTCAATTCCTCTTTACGTGACTCATCGTAGAGCGAATTATCGCTCAACATGAGTTCGATATCCTTTTGCTTTTGTTGCAGTTGTTCAATTTGTTGTTCATATTTTACCAAGGCTTGCCTGAGTGGCTGCAGCCGCTTGCGTTGCTCGGCCTCCTGCCGTTTGCGCTCTTTTCGGGTGGCGGCGCTATGGTCACTGGATGGGGTTTGTTGCGCTCGACTGCTGACTTCCCGCCGCTCAGAAGCCAACCAGTTCGGGTATGCATCCAGGTCACCATCAAACAATCCGACCCGATTCTGATGTACCAGCCAGAGCTCATCTGTGGTAATTCGCAACAGATGGCGGTCATGAGAGACGATCACCATCGCCCCCTGAAAATCCTGCAACGCCTGCCCGACCGCATGACGCATCTCCAGATCGAGATGGTTGGTGGGCTCATCCAAGAGCAGCAGATTCGGCTTTTGATAGACCAGCAGAGCCAACACCAGACGCGCCTTCTCCCCTCCGGAGAAGGGGGCCACAGGATCGAGCGCCTGATCACCATGAAAACCGAAACCGCCCAGATGGTTGCGCAGTGCCTGTTCGCTCGCCGTCGGATCCAGTCGCTGCAGATGCAGCAGTGGACTGGCTTGCGCATCCAGTTGTTCCAACTGGTGCTGCGCGAAGTAACCGATACGCAGCCCCTGTGCCTGATCGTATTCGCCATTGAGTGGTTTCAAGCTGCCCGCGAGGAGTTTAATCAGGGTCGACTTTCCCGCGCCATTCGGCCCCAACAAACCGATGCGATGACCGGGTTCCAGTGCCAACGTGACACTATCCAGAATCGGTTTATCCGCATAACCAGCAGCAACCTGGTTCAGCTTGAGTAGCGGATGGGGATTCTTCTCAGGCTCGGCGAACTCGAAATGGAATGGCGAGTCCACATGGGCCGGGCCGATCTGAACCATACGCTGCAGTGCCTTCAAGCGACTCTGGGCCTGTCTCGCCTTGGTCGCCTTGGCGCGAAACCGGTTCACATAACTCTCGATGTGGGCAATCTCACGCTGCTGCTTTTCATAGGCCTGCTGCTGATTCGCCAGTCGGGCCGCCCGAATCTGCTCGAAGCCGCTGTAGTTGCCGTTGTAGAGCTCGGCCTTCTGCTGTTCCAGATGGACGATATGGTCGGTCACCTGATCGAGAAAATCCCGATCATGGGAGATCATCAACAAGGTACCCTGGTAGTTGCGCAACCAGCTCTCCAGCCAGATCACCGCATCAAGATCCAGGTGATTGGTCGGCTCATCGAGCAGCAACAGATCGGAGCGACACATCAAGGCCTGAGCAAGATTGAGTCGTATTCGCCAACCACCGGAAAACTGGCTCACCGGCAGTTCGAAATCATCACTGGAAAAGCCCAGGCCATGCATCAGCTCACCGGCCCTGGAGTTGGCCCGGTAGCCATCCACCGCATGCATCGCATCGTGTAGCCTGGCGACCGCCACGCCGTCACCATCGGCCTCGGCCTGATTCAGCTCAGCTTCAAGTTTTCGGTATTCGAAATCCCCATCGATGACATAGTCGATGGCGCTGCGTGAGAGCGCCGGGGTCTCCTGGGCCACATGGGCGATGGCCAGGCCTGGCGGCTGGGTCAGATCACCGTGATCGGCCTGTAGATCACCGATGATCAGACTGAAAAGACTCGATTTGCCGGTACCGTTTCCACCGGTGACACCAACCTTCCAGCCAGCATGCAGAATAAAATCAGCACCCTCAAACAGCAGCTTGCTGCCCCGCCTCATCGCAAGTTGGTTAAAACGCAGCATCTCGTGTTACAGGCCCTAGTCTGGTATTTAATATTTCCGCAGTTGAATCTTCTGCTGCTGATCTTCCCAGCTCAAAAGCAGATGGTCGGAGGCGATATCCTGAATTTTCCACTGCCCCAGCTCATCACCGAGTTTCAACAGCCGGCTCTTTTTGCTCTTCTCTTCCATGATCATCGCGGATGCTGGCTGGCCTTGCGTGAGGATCACCCCCAGCAGCCTGATTTTCGGCACCCCAGGACGGCTGCGCTGATTGGTTGCCTCCGACGCCTGGTCTGCAAAACCCTGCCGGTCGGAACGGAACAGGGTACGCTGTGCGATCAGCCGGTACTGTTCCGCCTGCTGCTTCAATACCGGTCCGTCGTCACCGTCGACACCCGGCTGATTCTGCTTGCCTACAGCCGCAGTTACACTGAGCGCCTGTTGATGACGCTCAGGCCAACTCAGCCATGTGTAAGCAATCGATCCGATCAGAAACAACCCCAGAGCGCTGGCCAACATTTTCATGACGTCTCTTTCCAGAAGTAGCCGTAAACGTCAAAACGGATGTCCAGCTGTTCTGCCGTATTGGGCTTGGATTTGGCCGGCGCAGCAATGGTCAAGCGCTCAAAAAACAGCAGTGGTTGTCGTTGCTCGATGGTCTGCACCAGTTTCTGCAGGCTGTAGCTGTCACCCTGCATACGCACTCTAACAATGATTTTCTCCGCCGACTCCTGTTCTGACTGGGGCTCCTGAACCAACTGGGTGCTGAGGGCGACACCGCCTGCCGAACCGATAATCTCTTTGATCTGCTGCTGTAACTCCGCATAGGCGATTCCCGGCGCCTTTGCAGTCAGATAGTTCTGCTTGATCAGTGCCGTCAGCTTGGCGGACCCCAACTCGGATCGTGCCTTTGTCTTGCGTTCAGCCACCCGCAGATAGTGCGCCGTTCGATGGCGGGCATCCTCCGCCACCTCCTGGTAGCCGCTCATCAGACCCTGCCAGCTCAGATAGAGCGTCAGCAGTAACAGCAGCAACAGCAGAAAGCTGCCCAGCAACACCAGGTTGCACTGCCTGTTTGTCCACACCGGCGGGGTCATGACTCAGGCCCTTGTATCAGGGTCATGGTGAGATCGAACTTCTCGTTACCCGATCTTCTGTCCCTCACCACCGGTGATTTGAAGCGCACGGAGACAAACATCGGTGAGGCTTCAAGCAGGGCAATCAGAGCCGAAGCCTGGTCCGACACACCACTGACGATCAGGCTGTCTGAGTTGAGATTGACTCGCTGCAGCCAGCTTCCATCCGGGATCAGGCGGGTCAGCTCCAGCAGAATGTCAGATACCGCCAGGTAATCCTGACGCTGGGCAGAGACCATTCCGATCGCCTTGCGCCGGGCGGTCAGTTGTTCTTCAAGACGCATACTCTCAGCAGCCTGTTCCCGGGCTGCCTGCATTTTATGCTGCAGATCGATGGCAATCTGTCGCTGCTGCCAAACCAGACCGCCTGACGTCACCACCGATAACAGCAATACAGCGACCCAGAGAAGCGTACTGGTGCTTCTACCGCTACGGGAGACTCCGCTCTGGCGCGGTTTCAGCATCAACGGCAGACTCTCATCGACCAGGGTCACCTGGCCAATCGTCAAGCCCAGCTCTGAGAGCATCTGATACCAGGGGTCCAGCCGCTGCTTTTGCACCACCGTCAGCCGCCCTGCCAGCCATTCTGTCCCCTGCTGCTCTGTGTCTGGGGTGAAATGGTAATAGACCTGATCCGCCTCAAAGGGTGACAGACGGTCCATTTCATAACCAAGCACGTCAACAAGATTGCGCTTCGCCGCCGACGGCAATCGAACCTGGCGTATCATCGCCAGCCGGGGATCGATTTCGATTTGCAGCTCGGGTTTATCACCACGGTTGTCATGATGCAGGAAGGGATTGAGCTTGGCTCTGCCCTGTTGTGGCGAAGTGAGTTCGATGGCCAATTCACCATCCGCCGCAAAGAACTCGGCGCCAGCGGGCGTCAACCTGAGCTTACCGCTGCTCCGGGCAGCCCCGCCGAAACGGGCAGCAAGACAGGATTTCACGGGATCTAAGAATTGATCCTGCAAAAGCCTGAAAACATCCACCCCAGCCAGTGCCGCCAAGTCGCTTACTCCTCACTCATCATCAAGCGGCCATGCGGCCGACGAAACCCCATAGTTTATCTTATCCAGCCTCAGTCTGTCCTTAGATTGTCTGACCAATGCTTCTGCATAGAGAGGCTGCTTCTCGCTCAACACTTTCACCAACACCCAGAGCCCCCGACCAAGACCTGCCCCGGATGAGCCGCCGAAGCCAGCGGACAAAGGGGAGGCGGATGTCCCACGTCGAGAGTAGCCGACGCTTAGGTATGGCAGCAGGCTTCTCCTCAACTCGGCACTGACTCCCAGCACCAGGCCGATCTCATCCACCGTGGTGAAGGGGGCGTCTTTTGCCCCGTAAGACATCCCGGCTCGCGCATAGTGCTCATCTTCCGCACCATTGAGCCGATGCAGTGAATCCCTGTCCCGCCAGTCGAGGATTGCATCGACGACACGGCTTTGCCGTTCAGCATCCACATCGACCGCCTCCAGAACCGACTTCAGCTGCTCGCCGGTAGCACTGTTCAGATCGAGTCTGATCCGCTCCTTGACCAAACGGATCTCCATATCGATCCCTTCAAACTGCCACTCATAGGTAATCCCATCAGTGAGCCAGGCGGTCTCCGCATCTGGGTCGTATCCCCGTGCCGCACCATAGTGGAAGGCTGCATCGGCCAAGGCCCGCAAACGCGCCTGATCCAGTTGATGGTGAGCCAGCGTGGTCTCGGTATGCACTGAAGATGAGACCGCTGAGACGATCACCAGCAACAGCACCAGAGCCCAAAGCACCAGCACCAGGACCAACCCCCGTTGTCTGCGCCTCATCGCACCGCCCCCCGGATCATCACGATCAACGGTGGGTAGTTCTGTTGCTTGCTGTGCAGAACCAAACGGATCATCTGTGGCAGTTTTTCACTCTCCTGCCACTCGCTGTGCCACTCATCCGGCACCCCGCGTTGAAGCGAGCCATAGTAGGAGAGCTGCAGATCACTCAGCTCAGGCAACAGCAGATGCTCACTGTAACGGATCGGATCAACATCCTGATCTGCCGGTTGCCACACCTCGGACAAAGGAGCACGCCAGTCCCGCCCCGCCTCGGGCTCCTGCTGCATCACCTCCGGATGGTAGAGCCAGCGTTTCAACAGCAACACCTTTTGCTCAGCCTCCCCCAGCAGCTCCAGGCGAAACAGGGAGGCCCCACCCAGGCCGGCCTGGGAGGCGGTGGGAGCCACCCAGCGAATCAGCTTTTGATCACCATAAAAGAGCGGCAGCGACCCATCCTCCGTATCGAAGCGTTCATTGGACATGCCGCCGAGACTCTGTTTCAGGTAGTCGAATGCCAATCTTTGGTCAGATTGCCGGGTGGTGGCTTCCGCGGCTGAATGCCAGCTGCGTCGCCCCAGATCCAGACCGGAGAAGAGCAGCACCATGATCAGACTCATCAGCACCAGGGCGATGAGCAATTCAACCAGGGTGAAACCGCGACTGGGAAAACCCGCGGTGGGCCGTTCAGTAACGCAAGCTGGACAACACATAGCGTCTGCCGGTTGCGGCCTCCCCCCAGGAGACCTCAGCTGTAACCAGAAAGGAGGACTCCTGGTAGACACCCGTCTCCAATGAATTCTCTTCAATCCTCAATTGCCACTCGTAACCGCTCTCGGAGACACCTTCGGTGCTGGAGACCTGCAACGGGATCGTTACTCCCGCTTGCGCGATCAGCGACTCCGCCAGGGTGGCGGCATGGGAGTGTTGTGCCGCGATCGCCAGACCGCGGCTGTTGCTGGAGAGGGCTTGCATCATCACCCCCAGGGTGACCGCCAGCAGGGTGAAGGCGACCAGAACCTCCAGCAGTGAAAAGCCCCGCTGCTGAATATTAGTGGACAAGAGAGACCCTACCAGTCAGCCAGTCCACATCGATACGATGGGATCGACCACCATCGCTGAGCGTGATCCGGCCACCGCTGGAGCTGCCATCGGGGAAAAAACGTATCCCGCCCTGCTGCTCGCCATCTCCCTCATCACTGGCAGCAACCAGTTTCAGCTCGGCTCCCTGAGGAATCTCGTAGACCTTCTCTCTGGGCGTGATGGTGTAGTGCTTATGCTCCAGGTCGAGTAGAAACACGCCCTGCTCACCCTGCGACACAGACCAGCCACGTAGAAATCTGATCGCCGAGGCCATCTCCTGACTGGCGCCTTTCAGCTTCACTCCCGGCAGTACCCGATTGATCGCCGGGGGAACCAGCGCCACCAGAGTGGCAGCGATAACCAGCACGATCAGCAACTCCAGCAGGGTAAAGCCTGCCGGTTTCAGGGATGACCGGGCCAGCTCACTCCCAACCATTGATATCCTTGGCTTCTCCTTCTCCCCCTTCAACCCCATCCGCGCCGAGGGAGTAGAGGTCATAGTCACCGTGCTCACCGGGATAGCGATAGATGTAGGCAGTACCCCAGGGATCTTTCGGCAGTTTGGTTTTCTTCAGGTAAGGGCCGTTCCAGTTATCCAGACCGTCCACACGCTGCACCAGCGCTTCCAGCCCCTGCTCACCGCGGGGATAGTTGCCCGTGTCGAGACGATAGATATCGAGGGCCGCCGAAAGCTCTTCGATCTGAATCCGGGCAGTTTTACTCTTCGACTCACCGAGCGCACTCATTACCCTGGGCCCAACCAGACCGGCCAGCATGGCAAGAATCGCCATCACCACCAGCAGTTCGATCAGGGTAAAGCCTCTTACGCAAGCGCGTTGATTCTTATCATTCATCATTCAGTTTCTCTTGGGGCCTGTTAACATTTTTGGGCAGAGGGGTTGAGTTGCTCTGAACCCCCCACGTTAATCACTATCCACGGGTAGTACAACCATTTGCCGCATCAGATCGATCAGAAGGCCAGATCGTTGACGCTCAGCATCGCCAGCAGGATGGAGATGATAATACCCGCGACAATCAATCCCAGGCCGACAATCAGCACAGGTTCGACCAGAGTCAGCAAACGCTGCACGGTCTCGCGCACCTCGCGATCATAGACATCCGCCACATCGGCCAGCATGGCATCGATTTCACCGGACTCCTCACCAACCTGGAGCATTCTTATCGCCAACTCCGGCAGCAGCTTCTGCTCGATCAGCGGCGCCGAAAGTCCCTTACCCTGCTTCAGCTGCTGCGCCGCCTGATCGATACCTCGGGCAATATAGCTGTTGTTCAGCACCTCCTGGGAGAGCTTAACCGCATTCAGCAGGGTCAGACCATTGTTCAGCAGGGAGGCCAGAGTCCGGGAGAGACGCGCGGTCTCCACCTTCAGCAGCAGATCGCCAAACAGGGGCAGGCCGAGCAGCCAGTGATCCAGACGGTATTGGTTATCCCCCTTCTCCAGCCAGATGCGGAACAGGGCGATGCCGAGGAAAACCATGGCCAACAGCAGCCACCAGTAGTTGGTCAAAAACTCTCCTGCAGCTAATATGATTTGAGTGGCCACCGGGAGTTCCCGCCCCATGTCCTCGAACATCTGACTGAACTGGGGAACCACAAACACCAGCAGCACCATGATGGAGACGGCCGCCACCAGCAGCAGTATGGTCGGGTAGATCAGCGCCGAGCGGACACTTTCACGCAGTGCCTGAGAGCGCTCCATATAGTCGGTGATGCGTTCCAGGGCCTCCCCCAGCATGCCGCCGGCCTCGCCGGCTTTGATCATACTGACAAACAGCCGGGGAAAGATATCGCGCTGTTTTTCCAACGCCCGGGAGAAGGTGGCGCCACCTTTGATCGAATCGTTCAGCTCGTCGATCATATTGGCCATGTTCTCGTCACTGTTCAAGCGGGCCATCAGGGAGAGCGCCCCCTCCAGTGGCATACCCGCCTTGAGCAGGGTTGCCAGCTCTTTGGCAAAGGCGAGAATCTGTTTTCGGCCGACCTTCTTCTCCCGGCCGCTGCGGTAACCAAGCAATCCACGCAAACCGGTGACACGCTTCACCTCTATCGGTATCAGCTGATCACGCTGCAGCTCGATGATCACCCGGCGGCTGTCTTCAGCCTCCATCTCCCCTTGCAGGGTTTCTCCCAGCGAATTACTCGCCCGATAGCTGAACAGCGCCATTACTCATCCTCTTCGCTGACCCGCATCAACTCTTCATAGGAGGTCAGCCCCTGCAGCACCTTGGCCAGACCGTCACGATACATGGTATCCATCCCCTCCTTGATCCCCTGCTGCTGAATGGTGGATGCGATCGCCCGTTGAGTCACCAGGTGCCGCACCTGCTCACTGATCAACAGCACCTCGGCAATATTAATCCGACCGCTGTAACCGGTCTGCGCACAGCTTTCACAACCTGTCGGCTGATAGAGAGTGACCGGCTGCCCCTGATTGACCAGTCCGGCCTGGACAAATCGTTGAGCCAGGGTCTGATCGGCCGGATAGGATTTTTTACATCGGTCACAGAGTCGCCGGGCAAGGCGCTGTGCGACGATGGCATTCACCGTCGAGGCCAGCAGGTAGGGCTCGACCCCCATGTCCAACAACCGGCTGACGGTTCCAGCCGCGTCATTGGTATGCAGGGTGGAAAGCACCAAATGCCCGGTCAGCGCGGCTTGAACTGCAATGCGCACCGTCTCCGCATCACGCATCTCACCCACCATGATGATGTCCGGATCCTGCCGCACGATAGCCCGCAGGGCATTGGCAAAGTCCATCCCCACCTGTGGTTTGACCTGAATCTGATTGACCCCCTCCAGCTTGTACTCCACCGGATCCTCTACGGTGATGATCTTCACCCCGGGGCGGTTGAGCTGACTGAGGGCGGTATACAGGGTAGTGCTCTTGCCGCTGCCGGTGGGGCCGGTAACCAGAATGATGCCATTCGGTTGCTGCAGGGATTGCTGCAGCCTGGTCAATGAGGTGTTTCCAAAACCGAGCCGGTCGAACTCGAAACTGATACTCTTTTTGTTGAGTAGCCGGATCACAAGACTCTCGCCGTAAAGGGTGGGTACGGTTGAAACACGCAACTCCAGCTCATTGCCCTGGATCTTTACCGAAATTCGCCCATCCTGAGGCACCCGCTGTTCGGCGATGTTGAGCTTGGCCATGATCTTGATGCGGGAGATGATCGCCGCCGTGGAGTGGGCCGGCGGGGATTCGGCCTCGGAGAGAATGCCATCGATCCGATAGCGCACCATCAGGGTCTCCTCGAACGGCTCGATATGGATATCCGAGGCATCCGCCTCCACCGCCCGTTGCAGGATATGGTTCACCAGGCGGATGATCGGCGCCTCACTGGCCAGATCCTTCAAATGCTCGATGCTCTCTTCCGACTCCTGCTCATCGTCCAGGTCATCGACGATCTCGCCCATCGCGCTACGCCCGGCCCCATAGGCCCGCTCCAGGGCCGACTCGATCTCCGACAAGCGCCCCACTTTCAGCGTGACCGGACACTCGATAATCAGCTGCAGACCTTGACTGATGTAGCTCTGTCCGGGATCAGCCACTGCCACCACCATCCGCTCCGCCTCCACGGCGAGGGGTATGGCTTTGGCCTCTTTGAGAAAGCGAAAAGTGATCGCCTGGGTATGAACCGGCTCTTCGGGGTATTCAGCGGCATCCATGACGGCCGGCAGCTCATAGAGCTCTGTCAGCACCTGCACCAGGTCGCTCTCAGAGATCAATCCCAGATGGACCAGTGTCTCAGCTTCACTCTCACCGGTCTCCCGGGAAAAATTTTCGGCTCGGCCATGGTCCTGCGGAGTGAGGCGACCGGTCCCCCTGAGGTAGCTTAAAACGCCGGTTTCACCCGGTTGAAACGCTTGATCGATTGTGGGTAGTGACGACATTGACTCTATGAGACCGAATCAAACTTGAAAAATTCTCTGTTACTCACCAATAGTCACCGCTATTCTGATTTGAGCTCCACCCGGTGATCGATACTCTACCACGGCCCGGAACAATCGATTTATAAAAGCAGACTTCCGGTGTTTATCGGTATTGACTGAGATCCAATCCAGGGCCTGTACACACCTTGCTTAGCAATGCGGTTGGCGCATTCTAAAGAAACCGTAACAGGAATAATAGCCAAAGCGAATCAAACACCTGGGGAGGCTTCAAACGGCCGACAGCGAATCCGCCTGTTACCCGCCACAATTGGCTCTGTCGTTGCCGACTGAAATGCTGAAACAAGCACTTTACCCCGCCAATTCAACCAGTTACACACCTTCCAGCCTGATCAGGCAGGCACTTGCAAAGGAAGTAATCGCCAAATCTGCCAACTTCCTTCAATCACCAACCTCAGCACGGCCGGCAGAATGGGTTAGAATGCCCGGCGAACTAGGGCCTGTTAACACGAATCCAATACGCCCTGTTGTGCCTTGCTGGGTACAAATACAGACCCAGCAGGGCGTATTGGATTCGTGTTAACAGGCCCTAAACCAGCAATTTGTGCAGAGGGCCCCAGGAGTGGTTGCATGAGCCGACAGATCTTACCGCGTCATTTACGATCCCAGGGGGTTGCCCTGGCCCATGACGTGCTGATGGTGCCAATCGCCTGGTTTCTGGCCTTCTGGTTCCGCTACAACCTGGAGGTTGTGCCTGTCTCTTTCTATCAGGATGCGCTGCAGGCTCTGCTCTACATTCTGCCGGTTCAACTGGCGGCGTTTCTGCTGTTCGGTCTCTACCGGGGCATCTGGCGATTTGCCTCCCTCCCCGACATCATGCGGATCCTGAAAGCGGTACTGGTCGGCACCGTGGTCGGGGTAGCGTTACTGTTCGTCTTTACCCGGGCCGGCGGGGTACCCCGTTCGGTCCCGGTGATCCATGCCATTCTGCTGGTGATGCTGCTGAGCGGACCACGCTTGATCTATCGTCTACTCAAGGACAGACACCTGGATCTGGCGCCGGGCAAACGGGTTCTGATCGTTGGCTCAGGCAAAGCCGGTGAGATGCTGGCCAGAGACATCCTGCGCAACCGGCGTGGCGACTTCAGGCCGGTGGCCTTCGTGGATGACAAGCAGCGTCGCCAGGGACGGGAGATTCACGGCCTGCCGGTGGCCGGCACCAGCGAGGATATCCCGGCACTCTGTGAAGAGCTGAGTATCGACATCATCATGCTGGCGATCCCTTCCGCCTCATCCTCGCAGATGCGACGGGTGGTCGAGTTTTGTGAATCCTCCGGCGTGCCTTTCCGCTCTGTACCCCAGCTCAATGACCTGATGTCGGGGAATGTTCAGATCAACCATCTGAGGCAGGTCTCGATCGAGGATCTGCTGGGCCGTAACCCGGTCTCCCTCGCCTGGCAGGCGATCGATGCCACGCTGGCCGGTAAGGTGATCCTGGTCACCGGCGCCGGTGGTTCGATCGGTTCAGAGCTCTGCAGACAACTTGCCAAGCTCAATCCCGCCAAGCTGGTACTGTTGGAAAACAGTGAATTCAACCTCTACTCCATCGAGATGGAGCTGTTGAACAGCTATCCGGAGCTGAGTCTGGACTGTCATCTCGGCGACATCACCGATCAGGTCTATGTGGAGAACCTGTTCAGTGAATATCGGCCTGAAGTGGTGTTTCACGCAGCGGCCTACAAACATGTGCCGATGCTGGAAAACCGGATTCGACAGGCGGTGCGCAACAATGTGCTCGGTACCCGGGTGGTGGCGGAAATGGCAAACCGATACGCGACCGGCGTGTTTGTCCTGGTCTCCACCGACAAAGCGGTCAATCCGGCCAATGTGATGGGCGCCAGCAAGCGCGGTGCGGAGATCTTTTGCCAGAACCTCAATGCCCATTCCGATACCCACTTCATTACGGTCCGTTTCGGCAACGTACTGGGATCCGCCGGCAGCGTGATTCCGCTATTTCGCAAGCAGATTGAAGAGGGCGGCCCGGTGACCGTCACCGATCCCAGAATGGAGCGCTATTTCATGACCATCCCAGAGGCCTGCCAGCTGATCATGCAGACCGTGGTGATGGGAGAAGGCGGCGAGATCTTTGTTCTCGACATGGGAGAGCCGATCAAAATCAGCTACCTGGCCGAGCAGATGATCCACCTCTCCGGGCGTACCCTGGGAGAGGATATTCAAATTGAGTATATTGGCCTGCGACCTGGTGAAAAGCTCTATGAGGAGCTGTTTCACGAGAAGGAAGAGCTGGCAAAGACCAGCCACGAAAAGGTCCTGCTGGCCCACCACCGTCAAGTCGACTGGCAGTGGCTGAACGGTGTCATGCAACAGATGAGCGCCGCCACCGAAGAGCTCGACAGTCAGCAGTTGCGGGCATTACTGGGTCAGCTGGTTCCGGAGCACGAAATTCAGACTGCGCAGGAAACGTCGAATAAGGCCAGCGCCAGACGCTTACCAGCCGAACATCCATCTAACGTTTGAACTGCATCACCAGATTATCGAGACGCTCAATCGCCTCCGCCATCTCTTCCGTGGCCTGCACACTGCGATGCGCACCCTCAGAGGTGCTGTCCGCCACCTGATTGATATTGACGATATTCTGATTGATCTCTTCTGCCACCGAACTCTGCTCCTCTGAAGCGGTGGCGATATGGTGATTCATATCGGTAATGCTATCGATCACACCGGAGATGCTCTGCAGCGCATCACCCGCCTTGGCCGCCAGCGTGACGCAGGAGTCAGCCTGCGAACGACTCTGCTCCATCACCCCGACAGCCTGACTGCTGCCGGACTGCAGGCTCTCGATCATCTCCTCGATCTCCTTGGCTGACTGGGTGGTTCTGCTGGCCAAATTGCGCACCTCATCGGCGACGACAGCGAAACCCCGCCCGTTCTCTCCCGCCCGGGCAGCCTCGATCGCGGCATTCAGCGCCAGCAGATTGGTCTGCTCCGCAATATCTTTGATCACTTCAAGCACATGTACGATATCCGCACTCTGTTTGGAGAGCTGATCGATCACACCCGCCGCCTGCTGAACATCCCCGGAGAGCGCATTGATCGAATCCACCGTCTGCTGCACGACATCCTGCCCTGATACGGTCTTCGTCTGGCCTGAGCGAGTGGCTTCTGCAGCGAGCACGGTATTGCGCGCAATCTCCTGTACGGTTGCGACCATCTGGGTCATGGCGGTGGCCACCATGGAGAGTTCCTGTTGCTGCTGCTCGACGCCCTGATTGGCCTGCACCGAGGTACCGTAGTTCACCTGGGCCAGGTCCGACAGTTTGGAAGTGGTGTCCGATAGGCGACCGACAATCGCATTGATCTGTGATGACTGCATTTTCAGCGCCAGCTGAATCTGACCGAATTCATCATCCCGGCCGGTATAGATCTGGCGCATGGCCGGCTGGTCATAGACCTCGGCTGCCAGGCTCGTCAGTTTCTGCAGGGGACTTAAAAGTAGCGAGTTCACCCCGATCATCAACAGCCCGGTGACGGCAAAACCGAGCAAGCCGAGCGTTTCCGAATTGGCCGAAAGGCCAAGCAACAGGGCAGGCAGCAGCGCCAGCAGATTGCCCAGAATCAATTTCTGACGCACCCCAATACGTGCCAACAGGCTGGTCTTGAACCCCTTACCCTGCTGCAGTCGCTGATAGATCCGCTCGGCCCGCTCGATCCACTCACGCTTCGGCTTATATCTGACCGATTGATACTCGAAGGTCTCACCGCCTTTCAGAATCGGCATCACAAAGGCATCCACCCAGTAATGATCCCCATTCTTACAGCGGTTTTTAACGATTCCCATCCAGGGGTTGCCCTGTTTAACCGTATCCCAAAGGCTCTCAAAGGCCACAGGAGGCATATCGGGGTGACGCACGACATTATGATTGTGACCACACAGCTCACCATTATCGAAGCCGCTGATCTCTATAAAATCCTGATTGACGTAGGTGATGGCGCCTTTCAGGTCGGTGGTCGAGAGAATGTTTTGATGTTGCTGAACTTCCTTTTCCCGGTTGGTCACAGGGTGGTTGATCTTCATTACGTTGAGGCCCTCAAAATCTCTGCGAAGTTGGGTTATTGGGACGGGATTTTCACTTAACAATAAAGGCTTTAATGCTCACTACATCGACTGAATTCATAATTTCTGAATCAGAATAAACCAAAGACAGAAAATAGACACGCTTAAATATACCAGCCATATCGAATAGAGATATGAAACAAAAAGTAATACTTATTATTTGATTACAAGCTGTACAATCAGCTGTAAAGAAATAGCCCCCTCTGTCGATCAACAGTAGAGACAACCAGGGAATCTGATGGAGGCAGGGTGGTTATGAAAAACGGGATACAACCGACGAACAGGGAGATATTGGTCAGCGAGCGCGATTTTATCGTCTCAAAAACCGATACCAAGGGGAGAATCGTCTACGCGAACAGGCTGTTCATGAAGATCAGTGGCTATCGGGAAGCAGAGTTGCTTGGCAAGCAACACAATCTGTTGCGTCACCCGGATATGCCCCGCGGTGTGTTCCATCTGTTGTGGCGCAAAATCATGCAGGGCCATGAGTGTTTTGCCTATATAAAGAATCTCTGCAAAAACGGCGATCACTACTGGGTACTAGCCAACGTCACACCGGACTACGATCCGATGGATCAGATCATCGGGTATTTTTCGGTAAGACGTAAACCGAGCAGAGAGGCGGTGGATTATTTCAACGGACTCTATCAGCAGATGCTGAGCACAGAGACCCGTGCCGGACCGAAAAACGCAGTTACCGCCTCAACTGAGCTTTTGAACCAAGCCATAAACGACCAAGGGTTCGAGAATTATGAAACGTTTGTATTTGGCCACCAGACTTAAGATCTATGTTCTGATCTTTGTCCTGCTGAGCATCGCATCTGTCTTCTCCTCATGGTTGAGCGAGGGTTATCACCACTGGCAGTGGCTGTTCCCCCTGGGCACCCTGATCGTTGCCGGCATCATCTCTCAGCGCATGAAAATGCCATTCCGGGTGATGAAACAGACCGAACAAGTACTCGACGAAATGCTCGACGGCCAGTTCTCCTCACGCATCACCGAAGTCCCCTGGATGGGGGAAGCCGGGCACATCGCCTGGAATCTGAATGAATCACTGGACCAGCTTGAGACCTTCTTTCGCGAGGTCAAAACCAGTTTCGAACTGGTATCCCGTGGCCGCTACTATCGGCGCACCATGCCCACCGGCCTGCATGGCGAACTGGCGAAAACCCTGGAGCGGATCAATAAATCGCTGGATGCGATGGCAGACAACGCCGCCTATATCATGCGCAACGAAAAGGCGGCCGAGCTGCAAGCACTCAATACCAGCCAGACCATGAGCAACCTGCTGCTCAGCCAGCACGACCTGACCCGCATCACCGACGAAATGCAGAAGGTCTCCCATATCGCCACCGACAATATGGAGAAGGCCAAGAGCAGTCAGGTGTCCGTATCGCAAGTGGTAGAAGCGCAAAACCGCACCCTGGGGATGATCGAACAGAGCCACCAGACCATGAGGCAGCTCAACACCATGAGCGATGAGATCACCGGCATCCTGGGGATGATCAGCGAGATCGCAGACAAAACCAATCTGCTGGCACTCAACGCTTCGATCGAAGCCGCCCGGGCAGGGGAACATGGCAGAGGCTTCGCAGTGGTGGCGGATGAGGTGAAGAAACTGGCGGAAAGCACCAAAAAAGCCACCGATGAGATCCGCGATGTGGTCAATACCTTCCAGAAGGAGACCACGGTGATGCAGAGCAACTCCAACGAAATGCTCGACATGGCGAATGACGTTCAGACCTCAGTGGAAGCGATGAGCAGCAACTTCAATCAATTTGCTCAACACGCACAGGACACCTTCACCTCCGTCGATTTTGCCCATGACATCTGCTACGCCTCGTTGATCAAGGTCGACCATATGATCTATAAACAGAAGGCCTACAAATCCTTCCATGCCGGCACCGACAACGACGATGCCAGGGCTGTCAAGGTCGATCACCACAGCTGCCGTTTGGGTAAATGGTATTATGAAGGCTTTGGTAAAGAGTCGTTCGGCCATCTGATCGCATTCAGAGAGCTGGAAGAGCCCCACAGCCAGGTTCACAACGCTGGCCATAAAGCACTGGAACTCCTTTCCAAAGACTGGGAGAAAGACCGCACACTGTTAAAGAATATTCTCGAAAATTACCGGCATATGGAGGACGCCAGTGACCGCGTGATGGACCGCATCGACGCCATGATCACTGAAAAACATAGCTAGGGCCAGAGTTCACTAAGCCGATAACCCCGCTGTGTCTGAAAAAGCGCCTGACTAGGCGCGGGGAGTTTCCATGAAACCCAATGTCACACCGACGAACAGGGAAATCATCATGGATGAGAACGATTTCATCGTCTCAAAGACAGACCTCAAGGGACGGATCACCTACGCCAACCGGATCTTTATGAAGATCGCCGGTTATGCCGAACATGAGCTGTTGAATGTTCAACACAATATCATCCGCCATCCCGACATGCCGCGCGGGGTATTCCGGCTGCTCTGGAACGTCATAGAAACGGGCCAGGAGTGCTTCGCCTATGTCAAGAACATGGCCAAGAGCGGCGACTACTATTGGGTGTTTGCCAATGTTACAGCCGACTATGACCAAAATGGCAAACCCATCGGCTATTTTTCGGTACGCCGCAAACCCAGCCGTTCCGGCGTCGAAGCCATCACCCCAATCTACCAGGAGATGATGCGAATCGAGCAGCAGGCCGGCCCTGGGAGGGCCCCCGATGCCTCGCTGGAGTGGCTGCAGGGGGTATTGCAGAGCAAGGGGACGAGCTATGAAGAGTTCATCCATACCCTAGGTGGCTGAAAGCAGACATCCAGAGACACAACTGAACAATATTTAATTAAATTTAGCCTATAAAACAGCAATTTAGTGAGTAGAGTGCTGCCTCGGAACCACTTCAGGCCATCAAGATTCCACGATTTCAGTCGCTAATCCGGACTGAGCGACAAATTTTATCGGGTGTAGACCAGCCTGGCCTTACCCAGCAGGCAATCACTATGGACAGCCGGACAAACGACAATTTCAGTACTGCTTTGGCTGACGCCATTCTGCACACGACAGAAGATGGTATCCTGATCACTGACAACTCGGGTCTAGTCCTTAGGCACAACACCCGCTTTAGCGAATTGTGGCGCTTATCTGGAGAGCTCACTGACGAGACCACCCTGGACGACATTCAGGATCAACTGCTAGACCAGCTAACCAATCAGCAGAGATTTCTCGACAATTTATCGCTCTACCAAAATCAACCGAAACTCAAAGCCTTTGACAGCCTTTATCTGAAGGATGGTCGAGTCTATGAACAGTTCAGCCAACCCATGTGCAGCGATGGGGAGGTCGTAGCCCGGATCTGGAGCTTCCGGGATTTAACCCTCACTGAGCGGGTGCAAAAAGAGCTCTATAGAGAGACCAGTTTCCGGATAGCCATTCTGAACACCCTGCCCGATCTGATCTGGCTGAAGGATACCCAGGGTGTCTACCTCGCCTGTAATGACAGATTCGAGGATTTTTTCGGCGCCAAGGAGATCGAGATTGTTGGCAAAAGCGATTATGACTTTGTCGAGAAGGCGTTGGCCGATTTTTTTCGTCAGCACGACAGATTAGCCATGGAAAAGGGTGGCCCTTCCACCAATGAGGAGTCGATAACCTTCGCCAATGACGGCCACAAAGAGCTGCTTGAAACAACCAAGACCCCCCTCTACGACCACCGCAAGAAACTCATCGGCATCCTCGGCATCGGTCACAACATCACCGAGCGAAGGGCTGCTGAAGAGCGCCTCAGAGAATCCGAGGAGCGTCTGTCACTCGCCATGCGTGGCGCCAATGATGGGCTTTGGGACTGGAACCTGCTCAACAACGAGATCTACTATTCGCCACGCTGGAAAGAGATGCTCGGTTATCAAGACGATGAACTGCCAAACCACCTGGATACCTGGATGCGTCTGGTACATTCGGCGGATAAGGATCGCGTTCTGAATGAGATCGCCAGCTTTATCGCCGGTGACACAGAAGCTCTGGAGATTGAGATGCGCATGCACCACAAGACAGGGCGTGACGTGCATGTGCTGTCCCGTGCCATTCGTCTCTACCAGGAAGCGGATGGCAAGCCGGTGCGACTGGTCGGCACCCATGTTGACATCACCGAGCGCAAGCGTGCCGAAAGCCATGACGAGAAAAACGCTGAAATCCTCGAGATGATCGCCATCGGCAAGCCAGCTGTAGAAATCTACGATGCCATCGCCCTGATGTACGAATCGCGGCATCCGGGGATGCGCTGCTCACTGCTGGAACTGCACAAGGGCAGACTTCTGCATGGTGGCGCACCGAGCCTGCCAAAGGCCTACTGTGAGGCGGTACACGGTCTGGAATTCGGCCCGGACATCGGCTCCTGCGGTACCTCGACCTACACCGGCCATCGGGTCATTGTCAAGGACATTGCAACCGATCCGAAGTGGGTAACCATTCGGGATGCGGCGCTGCCCCATGGGATGCGCTGCTGCTGGTCCGAACCGATCAAAAGCTCTGCCGGAAAGGTGCTGGGCGCTTTCGGTATGTACTATGACCACATTGCGACCCCCGATAAGGAGGAGTCCAACGATCTGAAAGCCGCCGCTCGGCTGGCAAGTATCGTCATGGAGCGGGATCAGAATCAGAAGAGGATTCATCAACTGGCCTACACCGATGAGCTGACAGGCCTGGCCAGCCGGCCTCACTTTTTTCAATCCCTGGATGAGATGATCAAAACCTCGAAACGGCATCAGCGTCGTTTCAGTCTGCTCTATATCGACCTGGACAACTTCAAGAATGTGAATGATAGCCTGGGACATGACGTGGGTGACGAGCTACTCAAGGTGATTGCACAAAGGCTCAAGTCATTCGGCCGGGATGTGGATTTCGTAGCCCGCCTGAGTGGCGATGAATTCTGTATCCTGCTGGATGACGTGTTCGATGATTACACATCCGCCAACCTGGCGAAACGCTGCCTGGAACGGATCGCCCAACCGCTGCAGCTCTCTTCCCGCTGGCATACCCCAGCCTGCAGTATCGGCATCGCCCATTATCCCGATGACGGCACAGATGCCTCGATGTTGCTGAAGGCGGCAGACACTTCCCTGTATGCGGCCAAGGAACACGGCAAAAACCGCTTTGCATTCTATAACCAGGAGCTGACACGCAAGGCCGAGTACCGGTTTCAGTTTGAACAGTATCTGCGCGAAGCCATCGATAACGAGCAGCTGACCCTGGTCTATCAGCCACAAATCCATCTGACCACCGGACAGATCATTGGTGTGGAGGCCCTCTCCCGCTGGCATCACCCGGAGATGGGGCAGATTCCACCCACCGAGTTCATCCAGGTTGCCGAGCAGATCGGCATGATCAAGCCGCTGACCAAAACCATTCTCTGCAATGCCTGCAGACAGGCTGTCAGCTGGCAAAAGCAGGGGCTGCCCCTGATGCGCATGTCGGTCAACATCTCCCCCTCCCACTTTCTCGACGAACACCTGGTGACCCTGATCGATCAGGTACTGGTTGAGACCAACATGGATCCGACCCTGCTTGAGCTAGAGGTTACGGAAACCGCGGTTCAGACCGACCAGAAGAATACCGCCATCTTCGGCCACCTGAAGGAGTCGGGCATTCAGATCGCCATCGATGACTTTGGCACAGGCTACTCCTCCATCGCTTCACTCAAACATCTGAAGGTGGACAGCCTGAAAATCGACAAATATTTCATCAACGATATGCTGCTGGATAAGAAGACCCAGTACCTGGTCAATACGATGATCGAGATGGGCCACAATCTCGGCCACACCATCGTCGCCGAAGGTATCGAAACCAGAGCACAGCTGGAGTTACTCAAGCAGCTGAGCTGCGACACGGCACAAGGCTATCTGTTCAGCAGACCCGTGACGGCTGAACAGATACCCAAACTGGTCCTCAACGGCATCCCCACATAATGACTGATCCCAGGGCCGATTGGATCAGTCTTAACAAACCCTGGTGGGCGATGCGGGAACAAACCTCAACTTGGCTGAGCGACTAACCGTCAGATCTACTGATGAGGCTCCATCGAGATAATCCTGAAATGGTTGTCCCGCCCCTTTTTCAGGGTGAAATGGACCTGGTCACCGGCCTTGAACCGGGTCAGGTCAACTCGTTTGGTCACCGGCAGATCCATGGTCATTTCCGGCCAATTCAGTGACGGGATAGGCTCGTGAGTGAGATTGACCGTTTTTTTATCCACATTCACATGATGAAGAATCCCCATACCCATCGCCTGATTGTTATTGCCAGCCATCATCGAATGGTCATGCATGGCATGGTTTGCTGCATAGACCACCACATGAAACAACAGCCCGGCAATCAATAGAGTTATACTTTTCATCGACATTTTCATACCTCTTGTGGTTGTTGGGATAGATCACTATCCCCGGTGGAATTTTCAGCCAGGAGGGGCAACCTCCTGGACTCCCAGATCAGATAGATGACCGGAATCACGATCAGGGTCATGATGGTGGTACTCAGCATCCCTCCCACCATCGGCAAGGCAATGCGTCGCATCACATCCGAACCAGGACCCTCGGTAAAGAAGATGGGTAACAGACCGGCGATGATCACCGACACGGTCATCAGTTTCGGACGCACCCGCCTCACAGCGCCCGCCATGATGGCGGCAAACAGGGTTTTGTGATCGACCGGGGGAAGATGGCGTACCTGCTGATCGATATAGATCAACATCACCACCGCGGTCTCCACCGCAATGCCACCCAGTGCGATAAAACCCACGGCAACGGCGACGGAGAGATTGTATCCGGCCAGATAGACCGCCCAGAGACCACCCACCAGGCCGAATGGCAGTGCTGTCATTACCATCACGGTGCGGTCCGTACGGCCGAAATGGATCATCAGCAGCACCAGGATGATCGCCACCGCAGCGGGTATCGCAAGCTGCAGTCGTTCGCGCGCTTCGAGCATCTGCTCATACTGTCCGGACCAGGTGACGGCGTAACCTGGTGGCAGGTTGACCTGTTCAGACACCTGCCTCCTGGCGTCATCCACATAACTGCCGATATCCCGCTCGTCAATATCGACAAACACCCAGCCGGTCAACCGGGCATCCTCGGATTTGATCATCGGCGGTCCCGGGGCATATTCGATGGTTGCCACCTCCCCCAGCGGAATGTGCATACCACCCGGTGTCGGCACCAGTATATCGGGGAGCTGGTGCACCGACTCCCGGAAGGGTCGGTCGTAACGCAGCATGATGTTGTAACGCTCCCGGCCCTGCACACTCTCCGCGACTTTCATCCCCCCGAGTGCGGTCTGGATGATCGACTGGAACAGGCCGAGATCAATGTTGCGTCGCGCCAGTTCGTCCCGGTTGGGTATGATCTCCAGATACTTGCCTCCGGTGACCCGGTCGGCAAAGGCGCTGCGGGTTCCCGGTACCTGCTTCACCACCCCTTCCACATCCAGCGCAATACGACCGATCTCATTAAGATCCTGACCGGAGATTTTGATCCCCACCGGGGTGCGGATACCGGTCGAGATCATATCCATACGGATCTTGATCGGGTAACCCCAGCTGTTGACCAGACCCGGCAGCTTAACCCGCTCGTCGAGCTGCCGGGTCAGGCTCTGCACGCTCATACCCGGCCGCCACTCCGATTTTGGCTTCAGACGTATCCAGCTCTCAATCATGGAGATCGGCGCCGGATCGGTCGCTGTGTCGGCCCGACCCACTTTGCCAAATACCTGATCGACCTCCGGTAAGGTAAGGATCAGCCGGTTGGTCTGCGCCAGAATCTCCTTTGCCTTGGTGATCGAGACCCCTGGTAGGGTGGTGGGCATATAGAGCAGCTCACCTTCATAAAGCGCCGGCATGAACTCCGTACCCAGTTTGCTGTAGGGATACCAGAGGCTCGCGATACCAACGATGGCGACCGCCAGGGTAAAACCACGTCGCTTCATGGAGAAGTTCAGGATCGGCTTGTAGAGCGCGACAAAGAAGCGGTTGAGCGGATTACTCTCCTCACGGAAGATACGACCACGGATCAGCCACAGCATCAGGATCGGCACCAGGGTGACCGAGAGCAGTGAGGCGAAGGCCATGGCATAGGTCTTGGTGTAGGCCAGCGGTGAGAAAAGCCGGTAACTCTCACCGGTGAGGGCGAACACCGGCAGGAAGGATACGGTGATGATCAGCAGACTGAAAAACAGCCCGGGTCCCACTTCCTTGGCCGACTGCAATATGGCGGCATTATAGGCTTTGCGTCCAACCGAGTCGGGCATATCGCTCAAGCGCCGGTGAGCATTCTCCACCATCACGATGGAGGCATCCACCATCGCGCCGATGGCGATCGCGATACCACCGAGGGACATGATGTTGGCGGTGATCCCCTGTGCCGACATCACCATGAACGCCCCCAGTACACCCAGTGGCAAGGTGATGATCGCCACAAACGCCGAACGTACATGCAGCAGAAAGATGAAACAGACCAATGCGACCACCAGCCCTTCTTCCAGCAGTTTATGGTTCAGATAGTCCACCGCACCCCGGATCAACGGCGCACGATCATAAACGGTCTGAATCTCCACCCCATCCGGTAACCCCTGACGCAGTGCCTGCAGCTTCCGCTCCAGCGCCTCGATCACATTCAAGGCATTCTCACCGGAACGCATCACCACGATACCGCCGACCACCTCCCCCTCACCATTCAGCTCCACAAGGCCCCGGCGCAACTCCGGCCCCTCGATCACCCGCGCCAGATCGGTGAGCAGCACCGGGGTGCCGTTTCTTGCCTGCACCACCACCCGCTGCAGATCCTCTAACGAGGTGATGTACCCCCTGGAACGTATCATCAGCTCAGTCTCAGCCCGCTCAATCACCCGGCCGCCAACCTCCATGCTGGCCGCCCGAACCGCCTCTCTTACCCTTACCAGGGGAATATCAAAGGCACGCAATCGGTTGGGATCGATCAACACCTGATACTCACGCACGAAACCACCCACCGAGGCCACCTCGGAGACCCCAGGCACCGTGGCCAGCTCGAAACGCAGAAACCAGTCCTGCAGGGCGCGCAGTTCCGCCAGGTCATGCTGGCCAGTGCGATCCAGCAATGCATATTGATAAACCCAGCCCACCCCGGTGGCGTCCGGGCCCAGTCTTGGGGTGGCGTTCTGCGGCAGATCCTTCTGCACCGTGGCCAGTGCTTCGGCCACCCGGCTCCGGGCCCAGTAGTCATCGACCCCATCCTGAAAAATCACATAGACGAAACTGGTGCCGAACATGGAGAACCCCCTCACCGCCTCAGTTTTCGGCAGACCCAGAAGGGTGGCCGAGAGGGGGTAGGTGACCAGATCCTCAACGATCTGCGGCGCCTGACCTGCAAAGTCGGTGCGAATGATCACCTGGGTATCCGACAGATCGGGTATCGCATCGAGCGGGGTGCGTTGCAGTGCAAGCAGTCCGGCCACCGCCAGGCCGGCGGTAAAGATCAGCACGATCAACTGATTCTGTACCGACCAGGCGATCACCCGGGCAACAAACGAACGGGCCGGATCATCCCCGACAATGGGTTGCTGTTCAGACATCGGTATCTCCTCTGTTCATCTTCAACAACCTCACTCGACCAACACGGCGGTTGCAGCACCGTAGGGGTTGACCGGTTCACCCGCCAGCTGCAACCAGAGCTGTTGCGCCTGTTGATCCTGATAGAGCTGCACTCCCTGCTGTTGATAGTGACCCCGGCGACCGTTGAGTACCCAGGGTTGCAGCTCACTCACCAGCTGATGCAGCGCCTGTTGCAGGGCACTCTCGGTGCGTGCCTGTTGGGCCAGTTCAATCGCCTCAGCGGCGCCCTGCATGATTGGCCCCAGACGGGTGGTGCCGAAACCCGGCCATAACAGATCTCGGATCTCACGCGCCGGCTGCAGCTGATCCGGGCTGATGTCGTAGCCATCCACCAGCGCCTCATGGATGTAGAGCGCCGCATCGATCATGTGATCCAACATCGCCAGCTGCTGCTGACTCAGGGGTAACTCATCCAGCCCGAGCTTGATACGCTGCAGCTTTTGAAACGACTCCCTGAGGGCGCTCTCCGAATCGATCAGAAACTGCCCCGAGACGACGATCAGATCCTCACTGTCGACACCCTCGAGGATCTCAGTAAATCCCCCGCTACTGCGCCCGATTCGTACTGCGCGGGGCTGAAACCGTCCTTCACCCAGGGCCACAACCAGATAGGACCCTGTCTCACCGATCAGCAGGGCGCTGTCGGCGACAGCCAAGCGCCGCGCCAGGTCAATCTCGAACAGCACATCCGCATAGGCACCGGGACGCAGCCTTCCGGCCTGATTCGGCAGGGCCAACCGAACCCGGCCGGTGCGGCTGTCTGGATCGACGGTCGGATGAATGTAATCGATACGGCTGTCGATCGCCTGGCCCGGCAGATTGGGCAGAATCACCTGCACCGGGGTATCCATGCGGACCTCCGACAGATCCTTTTCCGCCACTGCCGCATTGATCCACACGGAGTTGTAGTCCTGAATCACCGCCAGGGTCTCCCCCGGCTGCACATAGGCCCCCTCCCTGACCTGCAGCTCGCTCAAAGTACCGCCGGTTACCGCATAAAACGGTACCCGATCGACCACCTTGCCCTGCTTGCGCAGAGTTTTTATAAACCCTTTGGAGACACCCAAAGCTTCGAGCCGGACTGCGGCGGAACGAATACGCTGTTGATTGCCACCCTGCAAGGCGCTGACATAGTCCCGCTGGGCGGCTACCAGATCGGGACTGAACAACTGGTAAAGCAGATCACCCCGCTTGATCGGATCGCCGACTGCCGTCACCGACAGCTGCTCCACCCAACCGGCCACCCGGCTGGAGACTTCACTGCGTAATCGCTCATTCTCAGCCACCACCCCATAGGCCCGTACCCGGCTGCCAAATGAGGTCATCTCTGCCCGACCGTAACGCACCCCCATGTTCTGGATCGTCTCCGGTGCTATGCTGACCACCGCCCGTTCCCCCGACCCGGTGTCCACCGACTGCATGGCGCCGCCACTTTCCAGCGCGACCAGATCCATACCGCATATCGGGCAGCTGCCCATGTCCGTGGAAATGTAGTGGGGGTGCATCGGACAGGTGTACTGAGTACCCTCTTCTGCCCGCAATTGACTGTTGAACAGAATCAACAGCAGTAATGAGAAAATTGCTTTTATTCGGATGGAACTCATGGGTTCTCCTCCACTAACATCGCATTGATGCGCGCTGCGGCGATGGTTCGCTGCTTCTTCGCCTGAGCCAGATCGAGCCCAACTTCAGCCAGCTGCAGGGCTGGACGGATAACCCCGTCCAGATCCAGACCCCCCGCTTCATAGCGACGCCGGTTAGTGGCCTCCAATGCCTTGAGCCGCTGTTGACGCATCGCCATCGCCGTAAGTAACTGGTCGGCGGTTCGATAGCTGGCGAGAGCAGTTTGATAGTCACTGGTGAGCTCCCGCAGCTGCTGCTCCTGCTGGGCCATCAGTTTGGTGACCCTGGCCTCGGCGGCTTTCAGTTTCGGGGTCTGGTTGGACGCGGACCAGAGCGGCAGGCTGGCGGTGAATTTCAGGGTGAACCAGTCATCCCCATCAAAATTCTCGCCTGCTTCCCGCTGTTGCCAGGCGGCGCTGATCGTGTAATCTGAATCGAAAGCGGCGTTCCGTTCCGCCACCTCGGCTCTGGCCACGGCCAGTCTGCCCAGCTCAATTCGGATCTTCAGGAGTGATTGGGGATTACCTGTCCAGCTCCTCGGTTGAATCTCCGGCAGAACCCCGTCGGGTGGGACCAGGTCGAGCAACGATCTCAGTTCAGCCTGCCAGCGCTCAGCCTCGCCCGCCAGGGTGATCTTCTTCTCATCGATCACCGCCCGCTTCACATCCAGTTCATCAAAACGGCCGTAGACCGACGCGCCTGAGGCCATCTCCCCCCTCAGCCAGCGCTCCCGCTCCGCCAACAATTCCATCTGCTGCTCGAGTGCTTCATTGGATGCGTGGATTCTGCGCCGCTCCGCCAGTGCGGTGACCAGTCTCAACTGCAACTCGGCCAACGCCAGCTGACGCTGCAGATCGGCCAGATCCGCCCGCGCAAGGTGGCTATCCCTGAGAGTCTCCCGACCGGTTAAACCGGGTATCATCTGCATGAACTCCAAGCTGCGGCTGCTCGGCAGATAGCGGTCGAAGTTTGTCGGCTCATTCACCGGAAGGTTGTTCAAGCCCAGGGTGAATTTGGGATCGGGCAGTCCCATAGAGCCGTCCGCATTGGCCTGCCAATGGGCACGTTCCGCCAACGAAACCCTAAGGGCTGGATGGTGCTGCAGACGAAGCAGCAGACTCTGAAAAGCGGCTGAACTGACCGGCTCAGTCGCAGCGGTCTGCCCTGCCGCTAAAAACCACAACGGCAAATATCGTCCAACAACAAAGCGGACGCTTCCAAACAGTCGGCGAAGCATGAAAATACTCCCATAGCCATATCAACGGCCCAAACCGTGGCCGAAACAGACAGAAACCTTAATCAGGCCCGAACAGGCCTAAGCGAACGGGGAGTTTTTGGGAGGTTGTAATTCAACGGGCTGTTCAGGCCGCGGTGGGGCCGGCACACGACCCTCGCTGATATAGAGGATGTGAGCGACGCTAAAAGTGACCGGTTGCATCTGCAACTGCACGGTGAAACCACAGAAGAGACAGTGCATCGACTCACAGTCAGCCAGCTCGACAGCAACCTCCATATCGTGGCAGTGGTGCTCCATCGACCCACTCATCGAACTCATCTGGATGTCAGTCGACATGGCACAGGCCTTCGACCAGGCCATTACCAGTGGCGCCTGTATCAGGAGCAGGACCAGTATCACGATGCTGACTGTGCTATGTCTTTGAGCCATAAGGAGACTAGGGAAGTGCAATCAGGTTGTTGTAAACATCATCAAAAAACGATCTTCCACTAATAGAGTGCAAACTCTACCATATGTTCAATGATTTGTAGCAGACTGACCTGATTTGATCAACTTAATGCCGTTTTCCCATTGCCCCCCTAACCGGGGTCAGCGGGATAATAGATTCAATTTTCAGGCAGCCAGTACAGATAATCGAACAGCATTCCTCTGGAGCTGATATCAGCTTCAACATCGTGGTAGTCATATCGCCACAACGGTCTGACTTCCGGTGACCGCTCCTGATCCTCATCACTCAGATGAAATGGCCTACCGGACTCGTTGATCGGGATCAGATAGAGGTGGGTCATTTTAGCCGCTCTGTAGATCAGATTGTTTCCCACTTCAGCAAACAGCCATTTACCATCGGGTGACCATTCCGGATTGAAGGCTACAGGTCCTTCCGCCCCCAGCGCGGCACTTGCCAGTAAGTTCAGGTTACTGCCATCCAGGTCCATGATGTAGATCTGCAGCTGTTGCGGGCTCCAGGTGAACTCTTCATGCTCTAAAGCAAATACCAAACGGGTCTCATCAGGGCTGATTGCCCAGGCACTGATGGTCATCTCCGGGTCAGCCAGTTGCGCATAGTCATTCAAGTCAATGGAGTATTCCAACTCGGCGGATAGCGGGCTTGTGATATGGAAGCTTGTTTCGGCACTGTAGACAAGCCTGTAGTCAGACAGCCAGTGCATAGGATGAAGGTGTATCCGACCCGCCCCTACAACAGTATGGCCTAACGGGACTCCATCGGTGGTCAAGATCTCCAGCTGTCGGCTGAAAAAGTCATCATCCAGGATTCTGATGAGAGAGAGATAGCGCCCATCCTGGGAGAGGCTGACGCCTTCCAGCTGGAATGGCAACTGCAGATCAAACAGGCTCTGGCCCTGGAATGTCTGCCCACTGACAAGCGCGGTCTCACCACGGGCTACGACGAGAAATCTATCGCCGTGATAGGGCAGAGACACCACATCAAAGTCGGTTGCCTGGGGATACTTATCAATGAAATAGTCATGACCAGTGTTCGGCACACCTGTGTATTGCCCAGTCGCTGCATCCATTAACGAGACGGCACTACCATCCATCACAAGAAACTTTCCGACAAGACCGGGATTCAATTGTTGGTTGTCAGATCCCGATCCATCCCCGCAACCACAGGCGGTGAGAATGAGTAACAAACGAAAGAGTCGTGAAGCCCATCTGATACCTGGCATGGCAAATTCCTTTTTTCAGTTGAACAGTTCCATGTTGAGCTAGGCGGTGTATCGGATTTAACCCTGCTGGTGAGAAAAGGTTGAATAAACCGCCCATTCAGTCTGTGGCCCAGACCATCTCGGTCAGATAGGCCCGGTATTGAACCACCCAGATTACCAGCGGCAGTACGGAGGGCAAAATCAGATAGCCCAGCTGATAACCAAGCGCGACGCCATCCATCGCCAGGGGGGTAAATGCCATCTGGGCCGAGACCGCCGGCCCCAGGGTGAAGAGCAAGGTCTTCAGGCCATCGAAACAGACACCCCAGACCTGAAACAGAAACAGCAGCGGCAAACCCCACAGCCACTTGTTCCATTTTAAATCCTCATCCTTCGCATCTCCGGGCGAGGCAATCGAAAGCGCGGTATAAAGGGGCAGACCGTAGCTGTAGAGGAGTGGATTAACGGTAAAGACCAGATCACCGCTGACCCCGGGTTGCTGACCTCTCAACAGCTCAGCCGGCATCGCCAGCAGAGTGACGAAGTCGAGACGGTCCCCCTGCTGGTCCACCCCCTGGAAGATCTGCGGAAACAGTGCGGTCAGAATCCAATCACTGAGCAGACCGACAGGCCAGACCAGACTCGGCGCCAGGTAGTACCAAACCGCCAGGCAGACCGGCAGCCAGAACACCACCTTCAGCACGAAGGCGGCGACCGGGTTGATCGAGCTAAGCCGAAGCATGCTCAGGCCGACTATGCGGTTTCATTCTTGGCAGGTAACGCAACCAGATCAGAAACACCACCAGCACATCGAGAATGATCAGTGACTGCCAGATGTAGAGATGGGCCCACTCGAAAGCAGTCTGATTCCACTGCCCCAGGTAGAAAAGGCTGATAATCCTGAGCAGGTTCATGGCCTGGATTGCCAGGATACCGATGGTGATACCGATCAGTTTCATCCGCCAGCTTGCCGGGAAGGCGAGCATGGCTGCAATCAGTACGATACTCGCCTCGATACCATTGCATCCCGCCTCTATGGAGACCGCAAAACCACTCGCTTTGTCCAGCAGAACAATCCCGTAGGCGTGCACCCCGTGATCGAACAGCTGAACCAGCCAGGCGCTGACCTTGGCAATAAAGGCGGTGAACGGAATCACCACCCACTGCTGGCCGAAAGGCATCAGCTCCAGAGTGAATAGGCCGATTAGTATGGCGGTAAAAAGCAGTGCAAATCGTAGCATCTTACAAATACCTTCAACGAAGGAAGGCAATTACGTCTCTCAAATGGCGGGCCGGTTTTACAGGAAACATGCTGTGCGTTCAGATCTTGTCATTTACCGGGCCGCTTAACAAACGAATTAAAGGACTGAATGACAATCTGCTCAGTTTCGATCAACCAAAACATCAACGCAAGCGCGCAGATACTGGAAATCAAAAATAAAATTTACAATTTTAAGCTTTTGTAAACCATCAATACGATGTTTAATATCGATCGAATAGAACGCTGCTTGTTCGGTTAATCGAGGGACTGTGACACTCTCAAGCATCAATATTAAACAACGGCCTGAAGCAGGGATGTTCAAATTGAGTATCCTGAATGAACTTCGACATCCCGAGTTTCGCCAAAGCCCCCGTATCCAGTCTCAGAACCTCCCGTAACAGACACCGCCTCCGTACTGTCAAAGTCTACCTGACACTCGGTCTGTTGCTGCTACCGGGCCTGGCATCCGCTACCACCACCATCAACCATCTGTTCAGTCCGGCGACCATCAATCCGGGTGACACGCCGACTTACCGTATCGAGATTGCCAACGACGCTCTGGTCAGCCTGACCGAGGCAGAAGTCACTTCGCTGTTGCTGCCCCAGATCACCATCGCCAATCCGGCCAACATCACCAACACCTGTGGTTTTACCGGAGTCACAGCCGCACCCGGAACCTCAAGCATCGTGCTGACCAACGGCACCATCCCGGCGCGGGTGGGGCTGGCCGATGGCCAGTGCTTTTTCGAGCTCTCTGTCACCTCCACCACACCAGGCACCTACATCAATAATATTCCTGCGCTGGTGCCACCGGCCAGACCCGATGCGGTGACCGCCGGTTACTCGGCCCTGGAAAATGGGGTACGAGTCTCGAATGCGACTCCTGCGAATGCCACCCTGGTCGTCAGCACCCTGCTCAACCCCACTGGCAACAAGACCTTCAGCCCGTCGCCGGCCATCGCCGGGGATGCCACCACCCTGAGTATTGTGTTGAGCAATCCCAATGCCGGTGCAACCCTGCCGCTGACCACCTTCACCGACTCCCTGCCTGCCGGCATGGTGGTGGCCACACCAGCCAACAGCTCGATCGCCTGCAGCGGCACCGGCGCATCCAATGGCGCGGTTACCGCAACCCCCGGCACAGACACGGTAACCCTGACCGGCGGTATCATCGGTGAATCGGGTAACTGCACCATCGGCGTGGATGTGGTGGTGCCCACCATTGCCGGCACCAGCCAGCTGTTCGATAATGCCCTGCCTCTGGGCGCTATCGGCAACACCCGAGGCCTGACCAGCCCCGCATTCAACCGCAACCTAACCGTCAACACACCGATTTCGGTCTCCAAGACCTTCAATCCGGATACCATTCCAGCCGGGCAACCCGCACTGCTGACCCTTGTCATCAACAACAACAGCACCGACAACACACTGCCGATCACCAGTTTTCTCGACGACCTCACGGCCACCACTCTGTCGATCGTCGACACCTCAACCGTGGCACCGGCCGATCCAGCGGTGGTCTGTGATGGGGCTGGCTCCGCCAATGGCAGCTTGACCGATGCGGGCAGTAACCCGCTGGATCAGGGCGACACCGGCATTCTGCTGAGCGGCGCCGTGGCGGGTGCCCGCTCCGGAGCCAACGGCAAATGTACAATCACCGCCTATGTGACTTCCACCACCGATGGCGCCCACACCAACACCGTAGCCGCGAATGCGGTGGTGAATCCTGTCGGTCACGCCAGCCCCACCGCCAGTGACGTGCTCAACGTGAATGCGCAGCTGACCATCGACAAAACGGTCAGTGTCAATCAGGTAGCACCGGGGCAGTGGACTCAATTCAGTGTCACCATCAACAACTGGTCCGGTGCGGATGTGACCAATGTCAGCTTTCGCGACAGCCTGCCTAACTCAGGTGGCAACCAGATGGTGCTGGACGACTCCGCCGGCATTCCCGTATCCAACAGCTGCGCCGGTGGCGTCTATACCGGTGTGGATGGGGACGCCGAACTGCTGTGGACCGGCGGTACCGTGCCGGCGGGTGTTGGCGCTACAGCGGGAACCTGTACCTTGGTGTTCCGCGCCCGTCTGCCGGGTACCGCCTCCACCGGACTGGTATTCAGCAACCAGATTCCCAGTTGGGACGGTGTTAACGGTGTCGGCGGCACGGGCAATGGTCCCGGTGGCAACGTGGTCAACCCCTCACCAAGCCCGGCGGTCAATGTCACCACGGTGGATTCTGTGGCCGTCACCAAGTCCTTCCTGCAAGATCCCATTGCCCAGGGTCAGACCTCGACCCTGAGATTGCTTATCCGCAATCGCACACTGAATGCGTTGACCGCTGTCAACCTCACCGATACCCTGCCAGCGGGGCTCACACTGGCGGCGAATCCGGCAGCCACCAATAACTGCGGCGGCACGCTGCAGGCCTTTCCCGGGGATACCTCGGTCGTCCTCAGCGGGGGCACGGTCAATCCTCGACCCAATGGTTCTGTCCAGACCACCTGTACGATCACGGTTCAGGTCACCGGTAATACACCGGGCAGCTACCTGAACACCATCAATCCGATCAATTTCAGCAGCAGTGGCGGGACCATTCCATCTGCGGTTTCCGACACCCTGACCATCAGTGCGGGGATCACCGGCAGCAAGAGCTTCAACCCCACCAGTGTGACCTCTGGCGGAACCGCACGGGTCACCATCAATGTGGCCAATCTCTCTTCCGGTGAATTGTCCAATGTCACCATCGATGACAGCACCTTCTCCGCCGGCCTGAGCGTCGCCAATCCGGCCAATGCCAGCACCTCTTGTGGTGGCGCCACCACCCTGGTGGTCAATCCCGGTGCAACCAGTGCCCAGTTGCAGGGGGTTACTCTGCCGGCCGGCGCCAATTGTGATTTCGCCTTCGATGTTACCACCAGCGGAGCCGGCCCCTGGAGCAACACCATCCCTGCAGGTAATATCAGCAGCGCTGAAGGGGCCTCCAACAGTACACCGGTCACCGCCACCCTCAACGCCGCCTCCGCCGACATCGGCATCAACAAGGCCTTCAATCCGATTATCGTCACCGGTGGCCAGCCCTCTCTATTGACCATCGACGTGATCAACAGCTCTGGCGCCACCATCCATGATGCGGCCTTCACCGATATCTTTCCGGAAGGGATTGTGGTCTATCCGGTACCGGACGCCAGCACCAACTGCCTTGGCGGAACGGTCACCGCGGTACCCGGTGGGGGCAGTGTCGGCCTGGTGGGAGCAACCCTGCTTCCCAATGACATCTGCCAGGTGTTCGTCACCACCACCTCGCTGCGCTTTCTCAATCTGACCAACTTCATTCCCGCCGGGGTGATCTCCAGTGAAGAGGGCTACACCAACGCCCTGGGAACCCAGGCCTCTCTCTCCACCCTGCAGGGTCTGGGACTGACCAAAGGCTTTGCGCCTGCCTATATCCCACCGGGCGGCACGGCGCGCTTGATCCTGGAACTGATCAGTACCTTCGATCCGAACGCGGTATCGCCGGTCACCCTGACCAGTGTCAGCTTCACCGACCCATTGCCTGCGGGCCTGGAGTTCGCGGCCGTACCCAATGCCGCCACCACCTGCGCCGATGCCACACTGACGGTCAACACCACCACCCAGGCGTTGACCATCTCCGGTGGCACCCTGCTACCAGGCACCGCCTGCCTGATCGAAGTGGATGTCACCGCACCTCTGGTGGGTGTTTACGACAATCTGATTCTGCAGAATGCGATCACCACCGATCAGGGCGTGACCAATGGCGAGGATGTCTCTGCGGAGCTGAATGTGATTCTTGAGCCGACGGTGGCAAAAGCCTTTGCCCCGGGTACAGTGACAATCGGTGAACGCTCTACCCTGACGGTAACGATTACCAACAACTCGGCTATCGATCTCACCGGTACATCACTCACCGATACACTGCCCACCGGGGTTACCGTCTATTCAGCCCCAAGTACAGCAACCACCTGCGCCAATGCCAGCGTACAGGCCACCGCCGGCGACAACGAAATCACCATCACCGGCGCTACCATACCCGCCAGTGGCAGCTGTACCTTCAGTGCCGATGTGGTTGCGAACACCACCGGCACACTGACCAATACCGTCGGCGCCAATGCCATCACCACCGATCAGGGAGTGAGCAATCCGGCACCGGCCAATGCGGACCTGGAAGTACTCTCGGCACCGACCGTCAGCAAGGCTTTCGTACCTGCGTCGATCAACACCAACGGCACATCGACCCTGACCATCTCTCTGGGTAACGCCAACACCGATCCGATCACTCTCACCAGCGAGTTGGTGGATGCGCTGCCAGGGGATGTGTTGGTGGAGAATCCGAACGGTCTGGCCACCACCTGTCCCGGTGTGGTGACTGCCACCCCGGGAGATATCCAGATCAGTTATGCCAATGGCGCCACGATTCCGGCCGGGGGCTGTACCATTTCGGTTAACGTCACTTCGGCGCTGGATGGCAGCTACGTCAACACCATCGCCGCCGGGCAGATGACAACCTCCGCCGGCAACAACCCTCAGCCTGTGGTCGCCACCCTCGGGGTCGGCGCGCTGTTCGACGCCGCACCGGGAATCAGTAAAGCCTTTGCACCGACCACCATCGACGTCAACGGCATCTCCACCCTGACCCTGACTCTGGAGAACCCGAACGCGACCGATCTGACGCTGAATTCGGATTTCACCGACAATCTGCCGGCCGGCGTTGTGATCGCCAACCCCAACAACCTGGCCGGTAGTTGCGTGCTGGGCAGTGTCACCGCCACACCTGGTAGCAGTCAGATCATCTACGCCAATGGAGCCCTCATCCCACCGGTCAGCTGTACCATCGTTGTGGATGTCACTTCAGCCAGCGCAGGCAGCTATAACAACACCATCGCAGCGGGCGATCTCTCCACCACCACCGGCGGCAGCAATCCCCAACCGGCCACCGCCAGTCTGATCGTCACCGCGCCGACCCCACCCACCCTGAGTAAATCGATCACTCCGATCACCATCAATCCAGGTGAGGCCTCCAGACTGACCATCACCCTTGGGAACGACAACGCCATGGTGGCAACCCTGGGAGCTGACCTGGTCGACAACCTGCCAGCAAACACCGAGCTTGCCACCCCGGTCAATCTGGTCACCGACTGTCCGGGAACGGTTCAGACCACGGCCAACAGCGTTACCTACACCAGTGGCTCGACAATACCTTCCGGTGGTTGTTCGATTGCTTTGGATATTTCCTCGAGCGCCTCCGGCGGCCCCTGGACCAATACCTTCGCCGCAGGTGACCTGCAGACCGATCTGGGTAACAACGGGGCCCCCAGCAGCGCCGATCTGTTCGTCAATCCACCCCAGCCGCCGAGTGTCAGCAAGCAGTTCTCACCAGCCACCATCTCTTCCGGCGGCCTGTCGACCCTGTCGATCGCCTTCGGCAATGGCAATGCAACAGCGGCCACCCTCACCGCTGACCTGGTGGACACCCTGCCAGCCGGAGTGGAGATCGCCGCCACCCCCAATATCCAGGCATCCACCGGCTGTGACCTGGGCAGTGTGGTGGCCGCACCGGGCGGCAATACCCTGACCTATCTCAGTGGCGCAACCATTCCCGCCAACGGCGGCTGTTCGATCAGTGTAGAGGTCACCTCCGTGGCGCTGGCCACCCACACCAACACCATTCCGATCAACGGCCTGCAGACCGATATCGGTAATAACATCGTTGCCACCTCCAGCAATCTGACGGTGACTCCGATATTGCCGGGGCTGAGCAAGACCATCTCACCGATCAGCATCAGGCCTGATGATATCGCCACCCTGTCCATCACGCTGACGAACAGCAATGCGGTAGCGGCGGTATTGACCGGCGACCTGACCGATAGCTTTCCGGCGGACCTGCTGGTCGCGCCGATACCCAACATACAGGTCAGTGCGGGCTGTACCCTGGGTAATGTGGTAGCGGTTGCCGGTGGCAACAGCTTGGTCTATCAGAACGGAGCGAGTATCCAACCCGGCGGCTGCACCATCTCTGTGGATGTCACCTCGAGTGTGGTCAACTTCTATACCAACACCATCCCGGCTGGTGGACTGAACACCGATCTCGGCAGCAATCCAACACCCGGCACGGCGGATCTGAATGTCAGCTATGAACCGGTCAGTATTCCGGTGATGCCCCACTGGGGCCTGCTGTTGATGGCGGCACTATTGGGGATGATTGCAGCGTCGAGGCTTGCTGTTAACCGGCCTAAGTGAATGAAAGCGTAAATGCATGCCAATCACCGTAAAATGACGCAAATGGCTTTAGAGCTTGTGTAGCGTTGATTCGCGGTGATCGGCGTGTAATAGGGGTAAATCCCAACCCCCATCCCGGACAGACTTACTTCCACTTCCACAGATAGGGATGTCGCGCCAGGTTCTCACGGATGGCGGTTTTATGCAGCGCCTTAGCCTCCTTGATATTCAGGTAGGAGCCTATTGAGACAACATAGTTGTCCTTGTTTTTCACGTCCGGTACCACACGTGCGTGATAGCCCCGCTTCTTCAGACCTTCTGCCTGTCGTACCGCATCCCGCTGCTCATCGTGGGAACCGACAATCACAAACCAGCTGTTTGAGATCTTTCCTGAGATGCCGTACCAGATCAGGTTGCCAGTGGATGGGCTGTCGTGTTTGCCGATCAGCATTGCTTCATCCGCGTGAGCGCTGCCGATGAAGAAAGACAAAACATCCTCGACCACAGAAGAGGTGCTTTGCGGTGGAACGATGCTCACCGACTCCCGCTCACCCAGCTCAGTCTGCAGCTCTTTGATCTCCAGGTTCGCCTCATTGAAGTTGTTCGCATTCAGTGCACCAACCACCAGTGCCGGCGCCATCAGGCCGAGCTGGAAGGCCTTCTTGTAATCACTCTCTGAATTGACAAACACCACGAACGCCCCCAACGCCATCAGTCCGGCCGCCTTGATCACATAACCAATGATGATCGCCGGAACAAGCACCTTAACGATCAGTGAGGCATCCACACTGACCAAGCTGACCAGCAACGGTGTGATTCCTGCGAGTGCGCCAATGGTGCAGCCAATTTTTTGTTCCCGAGTCATTGCAGTTCTCCGTAGCAGATAGACAGAGGTAAACCGGTGTAAAAATCCATTTAGGGTTCTACTGCTTCAACACTTTTTGTTTTCAGCCCAGGTTGCCTGATAAGGGCAACCATCGACTTTTACCGTCCTCCTGACTATAGAATTAGAATAGTTTTTTAGTTCCTACCAGAGAATTATTCACATCGACAGCTGGCCTGTAAAATGCTAGATAAAACAAGAAAAGTACACAGCACACCCGACATAGCCAACTGATTTTGTTGGAGTTTCGAATCAATCAGGGAGTCTAAATCGAATTCTATGTTATGATTGCGCGCTTCGATCCAAACAGGCACAACCGCCCCTTAAATCAACCGACATGCTCAATCAACTGACCGACAGATTGCTGAAAAAGGAATGGTCTGAAGAGACGATCGAGCAGCTCGTCGGCGATTATGAAAACCTCTATCATGCCTACGCCGAAGATCCACAGGTGCGGCTCAACGCGGCATCCGGTGGGGTCGGATCCGCCCTGCTGATCGAACTGATCAAGGCTGGTGAGATCGGCGGCGCCGTGGTCTGCAATACCCAAATAGAGGCCGGCAAGGTGAGGGCGCATTTCAGTATCGCCACCACCGAACAAGAGATTCTCGAGGCACAGGGCAGCAAGTATGTGGAAACCGCCTTCATGAAAGAGGCACTGCCCCTGATCCGCGAGTTCGATGGAAGCGTCGCCGTGGTCGGGCTACCCTGCGACATCACAAACCTGCGCCGCTGGCTCGCCAAGGACAGTGTATTGGCCGCCAAGGTCAGGCTTACCATCGCATTGGTCTGTGGCCACAATTCGAGAACCGAACTGGTCGACGGCATCACCGTAAAACTGGAGAATCTGGCCGGTGGCAAACTGCAAAGCTATCGCTTCCGGCGCGGCCACTGGCGCGGTCAGTTGGAGGCCAGCTTCGATAACGGCACTCGCGTCGAGAAACCCTTCTCCTATTTCAGTCTCTACCAGAATCTGTTCTTCTATTCGGAAAAGAAGTGCCTGGTCTGTCACGACCATTTCGGCTACCAGGCCGATATCTCTCTGGGTGATGTCTGGGCCTACCGCTTCAAAGACGACCCGATCAAAAAGACCGGTGTGATCGTTCGCACCGCAACCGGACAACAGGCCTGGTCGGCTGCACTCCAGAGCAAACGGATTGTCTCTACCGATCTCGACATCACCGACATCCTCGACGGTCAGGCCAGGGCGGCCCCTTACCACCACAACGTCAGCGCGCGCAGCCGGGTGGCTCACCTGCTCGGTTATAAGGTGCCGGACAAGACCAACAGCCGCGTCTCCTGGCATCAGTGGATCAGCGCCTTCATGGCACTGTTCAACATGCGCTGGAGTGAGAACAAGCGCTGGCAAGGTCTGATTTTCAAACTGCCCAGGCCGATTCTCAAACTCCTGCTCTACTTTCGCAAAGGACTCGAATCCCTGCCATGAAGTCTGTTTCAATCATCGCCGCCACAATCAGTGGTAACCGCGGCGCCGAGGCCATGCTGACCACCACCATCGGGGAGATACGCCAGCGTTATCCCGATTGTCGTTTCAATGTCTTCTCCTACTATCCGCAGCAGGACAGAGCCCTCAACAGAGATGATAAGGTGGCGGTCTACAGCGCAACGCCTCTTGTCATCGTTACCCTGCTGTTTCCGTTTTCGATTCTGTTTGCCCTGTTCAAATTACCTTTGCTCAACAGGCTATTAGGTTTTTTTCCAGCACCCCTGCAGGCCCTAAATCAGTCCGATGTATTAATCGATCTGGCCGGGGTCGCCTTCATAGACGGGAGGGAGAAGTTTCTTCCCTACAATGTACTGACCCTGGTGCCCGCATTCCTGTTGAACACACCGGTTGTAAAATTTTCCCAGGCACTCGGCCCATTCAAAAACCCACTCAACCGGATTCTGGCACTGGCCACTTTAAAGCAGTGCAAGCAGATCTTCGCCAGAGGAGAGGGAACGCACCAGCACCTGCAGAGCCTGAAGTTTAACAATCTTTTTGCCTCGCCGGTTGCCGATGTGGCCTTCCGCCATCAGCCCGACTACAACCTCTCCGAGGAGAGTGACAGACAAGTGGCTGAACTTTCCACAAAACTGAAAGCGGAACAGCGCCCGATCATCGGCATCTGTCCCAGTAGCGTCCTTGCGGCAAAACACAATTCCGAAGAGGCCGATTACACAGAGAGTCTGACTCAGCTTTGCCGACAGCTTCTGGACAGAGGATACGCTCTGCTGCTGTTTCCCAATGCCACCCGCAAGCAGCAGGGTGAAAAGCTGAGAAACAATGATCTGCCGGTGATTCAGCGCATCTCGCAACAGTTGGCCGGCAACAACGGTTGGGCAAACAATCTCTACGCTGTGGATTTCGACATCAATACCAATGGCATCAAAAGCCTGATGTCTGTCTGTAGGATCGTGCTGGTCTCAAGGTTTCATGCCATGATTGCCGCACTCTCTGCAAAGCAGCCGGTTATCGTCATCGGTTGGAGCCACAAATACAAAGAAGTGATGGACGCTTTCGATTTGGGCGAACTGGTATACGACTTCAAGCAGACACAAATGGCTCCGATTCTGCAATCGATCGTAACGATCATCGATGATGACAGGGAAGTCAAAAACAAGCTTGAGCAGCAACTGCCAGGTGTGATTGCATCTTCAGCACAACAGTTCGAGTATCTGTTCACTCATCTGGACTAATAGCGCTGTGCAACAGAGACTCAAATCCCTATTGAAGCTAATCTGGTGGCTTTTGGTACTCACCTTTGTGAGCCTGTTCCTTTATAAGAATCTGAATGCCACACTGGAGATAATCAGCAAACTGCCACTGGTGGTTGTCTCGGTTGCATTCCTCGCCATACTCGTCGCAAAACTTTTACTCGTCCAGGTCATGCACCTGGCACTCAATAGATATCAGATCGACCTTGGCTATCGACGCTGCTTTACCATCTACAACATCACCCAGCTTGGAAAATACATACCCGGTTCCATTTGGCAGTATGTTGGCAGAATCACACTCTACAAAGAGGCGGAGATTAATAACGCCAATATCAGAGACACCTTGCTGCTCGAGACTTTCTGGATTGTTTTCAGTGCATTATTGATCGGCATTTGTCTGATCCTGCTTACCCAGCACACTCTGATCATTGAATTGCTCAAACAACTACCGGGATATCTGATCCATCCGCTCAGCCTCGGATTGTTTGCCGCACTGATTGTCCTGCTGGCTGTGTTATTTCGTAAAACCGTGCAGCACTATGCAAAACAGTTCATGTTCAGCCCCATCGCCGGTCTGGTGGTCAGCACTCTCTGGTTATGTCTCGGCTTCTCCTTCTGGATTACCCTGTCACCCTATGCCTCGCAGGAAATCTCTTTCATCTATATTGTCGGCCTCTATGCCTTGAGTTACGCACTCGGATTCGCTGTACCCTTTGCCCCGGCTGGCATCGGTGTCAGAGAAGCCGTTTTGGTGATGGGACTTCTACCCTATCTCGATGCCAATACGGCGATTGTGCTGGCAACGATCAACCGCCTCTTCTATATCATTTCGGAAATCCTGCTGGTGTTGGTATCCAATCACCTGACAGTCCGTAAAACTAAGGAAGGTTTGACTTCATGAGCAGTATCTCCCAAAAGCTGGCACCCTATCTTTTCCTGATCATCAGTTCGGTGGTGATTCTGGGCGCCAATCCATTTGCCGGTGAAACTGTCGCTCCGACGGATATATTGACCAATCAACCGGGCTGGCAGAATCTCGATATCCGGGTGCCAACAAGACACCCGGCACGAACCGACATTCTCGACGCCAGAATGCCCAGATGGCTACATGCCAAGCAGGAGCTACGGAACGGCAATCTGCCAATCTGGAACCCGAGTCCGATCAATGGTATTCCCGGCATGCAATGGCTTCCTGCTGCGATCATCACCCCGGCGTTCGCCGTGTTTGCCTCAATCGAAGACAACGCAACAGGCTACTATTTCGCCATGCTCACCAATCTGGTGATTGCGGCAATCGGCATGTACCTGCTACTGCTGTCGATGACAAAGCATCGATTGGCCGCAATCTTTGGCGCCATGGTTTTTGCCTACTCCGGCTTTCATGCCGCCTGGTTCTTCTGGGCTCATGTAACGACAAGTATATGGATACCATGGCTTCTTTGGTTAAGTTACAACTATCTGACGAACCACAAACTCGTCTATCTGCCCTGGCTCTCGATTGTTGCCGCACTGATGATATTTGGTGGATTTCCAAGTATTGCCGTGTATGGCTTTATGGCAATGGCAATTCTGTTTGCCGTCCATACCCCTTGGCAGCAGAGCATCGCCACGGTTACCCGCCAGGCAGTACACCTGGGACTGGCAATAGTGATGGCTTTTCTGATCAGCTCATTTGCCACCCATTCACTCTATGAAATGCTGCAGTTCACTCAGAGCATGGAGACCCGCCATGGCGGTACACCGCTTAGATCCCACCACATTCTCAACTATATAAAACCAATATTCAGAGACTATGCGGATGTGGAAAGGTCAACCTATATCGGCGTTCTTCCATTATTGTTTTTAACCCTCTCCATATTGCTTCTTATCTGGCGTAAATCCTCCACAAACCTGATCTATGCCATCGTCCTGCTGGCTCTCTCAACCTTGATAGCTTTTGCCATACTCCCCAAGGGCCTGATCACCATCATACCGACATTCAGCAGCAACAACTGGGGAAGAATGACAGTCTTGTCCGCACTGGCATTTGCCGTGATTTCAGCCGAATTGATCTGCCTGCTTTTGCGTTCCGAGATTGGCAAGCAAAAATCGAAACTGATTGGCAGCCTGGTAGTGCTGTTAATTGTGATTCAGCTATTCGACATGAGATGGTTCTTCCGTGAATTCAACGGACCGGTACCGGCAGAGTCATTTTTTGCCTCCACACCCACCATTGAATATCTTCAGGAAAATCTGCGGCCTATGCAAAGTACTATTGCCGATCGCTCCTACATGGTTTCCGGAATTTTCAATAACTATGGAATTCCGGAGTGGTTAGCTCATGGCTTCAAGACACAATCCGAACGCGCGCTGATGGAAAGCAAGCTGGCTCCCAATGCGCACCGCAGCAGAACTGCAGCTGCCGTCTATTGCGAAGACATCTTTCTTGACTCCAATATACTCAACCTGCTTGCTATCAAATACATTGCCTGTCATAAACCCATCTCCACAGGCGGTATGCAACGGACCGTGCTGGCCACCTCAGGACCAAAAGCCAAAGCTTCCGGCTTAATCACACCCGAAAAACCTCTAATACAACATTTCGCACTACCCAAGGTTCTGCAGTTCGATGTGATTTCACTCAAACTGGCCACACATGGTCGTGCGAAAGGCCACGCAGATTTGAAGTTGCGTCTCTTTCATGACAATCAACTGCTGGCAGAATCACTGGTTGAATCTACAACCATTACCGACAACAGTTGGGTGGAGTTCTTCTTTCCCCGAATGATTGAACTGGAGACACAAAACAATCGCCTTGAGCTGCATGCCGAAGCAACTGAACAAAAAGGCAAACTAAGCGCCTGGCTCTACCCGATACAGGCTGATGACGTGTTCATAGAGCATAACGGCAACCATCAGTCTGCCATGATGGCGGCAAAGTTTTTTAGAATAATACAACTGCCGGATTCGATTGTTTCTCATCGAATCGAAGCCAATCTGGTCCTGCTTGAAAACAACAATGTCATTGGCAGCGGCTACACTCTTCCCAGCCTGGATGAAGATCTGCAACCGGATTTCAGTCAAGTGAATCTGCTGGCTGGCAGTGCCACGTCCTACGAGCTTGAATACACCGGCCGTGAACCGGCCTGGATGGTGTTACCGATCCGCTACTACCCTTATTGGCAGGCAACCATCGACAATCAACCCGTTGAGGTTGAAACTTTCATGGATATGCTCCCTGCGATAAAGGTCACCCCTGGGGCAAAGGTCAGCTATCGATATGAACCACGACCGTTCTATTTATTGTCACTTTTAAGCCTGGCATCCCTGGGTCTGGTTCTGTTTCTCACCTACCGTTACAGAAAACTGTGAGACCTGGTCGATCGACAGCCTCTATTCCGGCAAATACAAATAACAGCTCACCTTTGGGCTGTTGTTTGATATAGTGCAATTTGCCTGGAATCTTCGGATCAGCCGTGGTGTGCGATTGTAATTGAATGACGATTCAACTCATCAACATATGAAATTAGGACTAACCCAACCAATCCTGATGGCACTGCTAATCATCCTGAGCCTCTCCGGATGCGGTCAGAAAGGCCCGTTGCATCACCCGGCCGGTCAATCCTCTCAACCTTCTGCTGAGAACGCGGAATCATGATCCTCAACTTCACCAAAATGCATGGCCTCGGAAACGATTTTGTGGTCATCGATGCGGTAAACCAACCGTTCACATTAACCGAGGATATCTGCCGCCATTTTGCCGACAGACGCTTTGGCATAGGTTGCGATCAGATTCTGTTGGTGGAACCGGCAAAACTGCCCGAGACCGATTTTCATTTTCGCATCTTCAATGCTGACGGCAGCGAGGCCGGTGCCTGTGGCAATGGCGCCCGATGCTTTGCCCAGTTCATCAGGCGCAAAGGGCTCAGCGAGTTACAATCTGTCCGCGTCGGCACCAGCACGGCCGTCATCATTCTGCGTTATCTGGATGACAACCAGATCGAAGTCGACATGGGCGTACCCTCATTCGATCCGGCGACTATCCCGTTTGTCGCAGAACAGCAGGCTGATCAATATCCACTACAGATCAATGGTGAACAATACACCATCTGCGCCCTGTCGATGGGTAATCCCCATGCCGTGTTGATGGTCGGTGATACCGATCTCGCTCCTGTGGAGCGGCTCGGTCCGTTGATCGAAAGACACGAACGATTTCCCCAACGCACCAATGTGGGTTTTCTTCAGGTACTCAGTCCCTGCGAAACCAAACTGCGGGTTTTCGAACGGGGCAGCGGTGAAACCCTGGCCTGCGGCAGTGGCGCCTGCGCGGCTGTTGCCGCAGGTCGTCTGCTTGGGCTGCTGGAGGAGGAGGTGGTTGTGCACCTACGCGGAGGCGATCTTGTGATAAAGTGGAGCGAACAAGGCAGTACCGTACTCATGAGAGGCCCAGCGGAAACTGTGTATGAAGGAGCCATCGAAATATGAGCCATAAAGCCCCTAACGACCCCATCAAGGTTGATGGCACCGATCAGCAGATTGCTGACTATCTACGTGAAAATCCAGGTTTTCTGCTGCGCCACCCCGAGCTACTGGCTGAAATGGAGATCCCTCATGCAAGCGGCGATGCCGTTTCACTGATTGAGCGTCAGGTGGACGCGCTACGCAAGCAGCTGAAAGATACCCAGCAACAACTGGCCGATCTGGTGGAGGTCGCCAGAACCAATGATCAACTGCAGGCCCGTATGCATCGACTGACCCTGGAACTGATCGATGCCGCCACCTTTGAAGAGGTGCTGAATGCGCTGGAGGACGAGCTGCATGATGACTTCAAGGCTGATGCCGTGGAGTTGAGGCTCTTCTCCTCAAGCCAGCTCGATGACCACCTGCAGGACTCCCTGAATGGTCAGATCGCCACATTTGAGCAGTTTTTCAACCACAATCAGCCGATCTGCGGCAGGATGGATCAGCAGCAGCTTGACTACATCTTCGGCACCGAAGGTGATCGCATCACATCGACTGCGTTGATACCGTTGAAGAGCGAAGGGGTACTCGGACTGCTGGCCATCGGCAGTTGTGATCCTGAGCGGTTTGCTCCGGACCATGGTACAGAGTTCCTAACACGCCTGGGTGAGATCATCAGCAGGACCCTTCAGGCTGTCTCCCTACCCGGAATCTGAGCCGGCATGGCTGTGCCGAATAGCCAACAGATAAGCGAATGGGTCGAGTCGTTTCTCGACCACCTGACTCATGAGCGGCGCCTCTCTCCCCGAACCCGTGAAAGCTATGCCCGGGATCTGCAGGCCGCTGCCGCCTGGCTGGAACAGCAACAGATCGTCAGCTGGGGTCACTTCACCCAGCAGCAGGTACGCCACTATATCGCCAACCGGCATCGCCAGGGATACGCCCCCAAGAGCCTGCACCGGGAACTCTCCAGCCTGCGATCCTTGTACAACTACCTGCTCAGGGAGAATCGGGTACAGGCCAATCCCGCACTCGGTGTCAGGGCCCCCAAGGTACGCCGCAAGCTGCCCACCACCCTGGATGTGGACCAGCTCAACCAGCTGCTCTCCATTGATGACAACTCGACCATCGGCCTCAGGGATCGGGCGATCATGGAGCTGTTCTACTCTTCCGGGATCAGGCTTGCCGAACTGATTGCACTGGATATCAGCCATCTCGACCTGAGCGAACAGATCGTTGAGGTTACCGGCAAGGGGGCGAAAACACGTCTGCTGCCAGTGGGTCGAAAGGCTGTCGAGGCGATTCGCGCTTGGCTGAAAGTGCGTGCAGAGCTGGCCAGGGATGAGGAGACCGCCCTGTTCGTCGGTGTACGGGGCAGACGCATCAGCCGCAGCACCATCCAGAAACAGTTGCATGAGTGGTCGGTTCGCCAGGGGGCGCCGAGAAACGTCCATCCCCACTTACTGCGACACTCTTTCGCCAGCCATCTGCTGGAATCCTCCGGTGATCTGCGCGCCGTACAGGAGCTGCTGGGCCATGCCAACATCAGCACCACCCAGATCTACACACACCTGGATTTCCAACATCTGAGTGAGGTCTATGACAAGGCCCACCCCAGGGCAAAAAAGCGCTCAGACTGAATCATTTACGCACCTCTGTCTGTGATTGCGGATTGGGCTTGAAGACAAATCCGGGCCTCAACCAGTAGACCACCAGAGGCAACACCATCAAGGCGATCAACACATCCATAATCAACGCCTCTGAGATATAGAGACTGACCGACCAGAGATTGGCCAGCTCGGTGTTCATCAGCGGGATGAAACTGCCCAGCAGCACCACCATGGAGATCACGATCGCAGAGCCTGTGGTCTCCAGGGTTTTCTGTAAAGCCTGTTGCCAATCCCTGGCCGATACCTGAATCTCCTCCCGCAGACGGGAGACCATGTAGACCCCGTAATCCACCCCGAGCCCCATGGCGATACTCAATGCCACCTGGACATGGAAGGCCAGATTGGCCGACCACTCTTTGATCGAGGTCATATAGGCTCCCAGGCCATACTGGGTCATCAGGGTGATAAAGCAGAGACTGATCAGTATCAGGGCGATGGTCCAGGAGCGAAACATGATCAGGGTCATCAGAAACACGGTCAGCGAGGTGGCGACCGGAGCGTTCAACCACTCCTTAAACGCCACGTCCCGGGTCGCTTCAGTAACCCCCAGAAAACCGCCGATGGGCGCTTTGTCCGACAAGGAACGATCGGTGACAACCCGCTGCTCCGGTTGACCTCCATCACCCCGCAGGACCACCTCTTCCCCGGGCTTCACACCGACGCTGATCAGCGCCATTCCCGGATCATCCCGGTGCCTCTTCAGATAATCCTGAATATCGAGGATGGTCTGATGGGTCAGTTTCGGATCCATGGTTTTTACAAATCCGACGATGATCCCCTCATCCCAGGTTCGGGTGTTGACGAAGGCGTCCAGCTCACCGGTCGCTGCACTCACCTGCAGCATGCCGTTATACAACGGGATGATCTCCTGTGGATCCGGCAGACGCCCATCCGGCCCGACCCGGTAGGCATAGCGGTTCTGCTGCATATGCTGCAGATCGGGGATCGCATACAGATTCATATGCGCCATCGGCAAGGCACCGAACGGGGCGTTCAGCATCATGTTCAGGGTTTTCACAAACTGCACATAGGAGGTGGTATAGCCGATATGGGGATGGGAACGCAGCCAATCCTCGAAGTCCGACAGGGCCTGCACCACTTCTGCATTATTGAAAATACCCTGGGGCGGATCGATCATTTCATCGTAGCAACGGTCAGGCCCGATCACTCGTTCACCCTGTGGATTCCAGGCATCCAGGCCACACTGGGGCAGTGTCCCTGCCTTCGAGCGGATCACGATATTGGCGGTAATCACCCCGGGCATCATCTGCGACAGGGTCTGCAGATGGGAGATCGCTTCAACCTCACCCCCCGCGTCCGTCAGCTCACCAAGCAGGTAGTAATCCTTGTAGGCCGCCCTGGGGTAGTGAATGCCCTTCTCAACCCCCGGCATGATATCGAACTCATCCTGAATGCGGGCCACTTCCGGATCGCTCCGGCCCGCCTCACCGGACAGCAGTGCTGAGAAGCCTTTGTCGAGCTCAGCCATCGATGCGGATGCCAGCCAGAGCCCGATCACCCCCACCATCGGCAGCCATTTCAGTGGGCCGGTGAGTAGGCCGGTCACCCCTTTGGCCAGCCGCAGCTCCCAACCCCGCTCATGTTTTTTGTCACGCAGCTTGGGCGGGAAACTCACCATCATCAGGGGAATCAGGGTGGTGGTAGTAAGAATCAGGGTCGACATGCCGAAGATGCCGAAGTAGGCGTAGGCCTTGTAGAACGAGATATCGATGAATGAGATGGCGAAGAAACCGTGCAGATCGGTACCGATGGAGAGCGCCGCCGGCACCACAGTATGGCGGATCGAGGTGAAGGCCGCCTGCTCCGGATCCTGGGTGGCATCCAGCTCCTGCATGAAGCGTCGGGTGATCTGCATCGAGTGGCCGATGCCGATCGCCAGCAACAGCATCGGCGTCAGAGCCATCATGGTGGTGAGCTTGAACTGGGTATAGCCCATCAGACCGAGGGTCAGGATGATGGTCATCCCCACCCCCACCAGTGGCAGCACGGCACAACTCCAATGACGGAACTCATACCAGAGCACCAGCAGAATGATCAGTAGCGAGATACCGAACAACCAGGCCTTATCCCACAGCTCCTCGACCATCGAGGCCAGAAAGTAGGGCTCTCCCGAGATGTAGAACTCCACCCGCTCCCCATAACGGGCCTCATAATCCTCCATCAGCCGGCGAACCTCGGCGATCCAATCGAGATGGTGCTGTTTCAACTGATTGCTGAAATCACCGATGATGAAGGTGCCCGTTGCCCGGCAGCGCTCATGTACACGGCCGATCGAAGCATTGGAGATCAAGCCATCATCCCCGAGGATGTCACACTTGTGGCCCTGGCCATCCTGGTAGTAGACCAGCAGAGGCTCGAGCACAATATGTTTCTCCAGACCCGCACGCAGATAGTTGATCTGGTGCTGCTGAAGTCGCGGATCGTCCGACAACCCAGACGCCGGCAGCAGTCGACTGAAATCGAGGCTGCCATTGGGGGTAATACCCAGATTACGCAATTTGGATGAGGGCAGGCCGACAAAGTTGGCCACATTGGCAAACGGCAGTTCGCTGACATCCCGATAGAAGGCCTCAACCATCCTGATGAACCAAGGCTGGTAGATATCCCCCTGTTTCAGCTTCATACCCCAGACCATCAGATTGCCCATGCCATAGGTCTGGTCGCTGTAGAGATTTGTCGCGATGTAGGGATTGGAGAGGGGCAGCAGTGAATCCGGGTCGTTACGCAGATTGACCTGATTGACATAAAACAGGGCTGCCAGGGTTGCCGCAAACAGCAGCAGAATGGTCAAACGACGATGTCTAAGGACAAACCTGGCGTAGTCTGCAGCATAGTCCCGCTGCCCGGCACTCATCGGAGGACAGCCCCCCGCTTTGCAGCATCCAGACAGTCGCCCGATCGAAGACTATTTTGCATAACCCTGCAGGGTCTCTTCAGACCAGTAGCTGTCATCAAGCTCCACATTCAGGGAGATGGTGTTGCGCGGAACGAATACCATACTGTCTTTGCCATCCTGATGGCTGATGGCATAGATGTAGCGGGGATAGCTGATGCGCGGATCCGGCTGATCAAGCGATTGCCAATCCACCGAGACGGTCTTTATTTTTTCACCTTTTTTGTAGTAGACCGTGCGATAGACCGCAAAGGTTCGCTGATCGATATCGCTGATGTGGTAGTCGTACCACCAGTTCTTGAACCGGGTTGTGCTTTTCAATCGATAGACCGGTTTGCCGATGTGGGCACACTGGGGCCCGGGCAGTCTCAGGGTATAGCGGCTCCTCTCCCAGGGCTCCAGCTGCATCACCTCCAGGCAGTTCTCAATCTTGCCCAGTCCGAGCAGTTCATGAACCTCATCCTCTGGAGTGCGCAATACCAGCTCTCCATAGGTCAGGTTGGTGCCGAACCAGACATCTTCATAGGAGGGCTCATTGATACGCCGGATCTTGCGCAATGCGGGCAGCCACATCGACAGGGTAGCGCTCTTCTGCGGGTCTGAATAGCGGGTCAGCAGCACGCCGGTCCCCTTGGTCTTGCCAGAGGTCAATATCGCCATCTGCAGGGATTCGATCGCCGGATCGGAAGGCGAATTGTTGACGTAGGTATCGAAGGTCTGAACGCCTGGCTTGCGTCCCTGGGTACGCATCGCCAGCGGCGCCCGGTTGACCACCACGGAAACATCCCGGCCCTGACGCCGACTGAGGGCATTGTCCAGCAAGCCGCCATGGGCGGCGGTATAAGCCTGTTGTGCAATCTCATCCGCATCATTCAGAGGCTCCGATTGAAGCGCGAAATCAGCGGCCAAGAGTCCATCACCAAACAGCCAGATCAGACCTGCCAGGAGACAATGTGGGCATTTTCGATACATGGTCCTGACTCTGCCATGGATGACCACAGCAGACAAGCGAGTGAAATCCCTAATCATGTTGCTTCCCTGTAACAATCCATTCAACAGCCGAAAGGTAGGGGGTGGATGGAAACAAACCAAACAGCGATCACGCAATGCGTAATCACAATTGAAACCGATTTTTCACCGGCCCGCCCCTCAGGTACAATTGCCGGCTCTCTAGTCAAGCATTCAGGATTGAAGTGGAAAATTTCAGAGGCACCACAATTCTCTCCGTCAGACGCGGCGGTAAAGTCGTGATCGGCGGTGACGGCCAGGTCTCCCTGGGCAATACGGTCATGAAGGGCAATGCCCGTAAAGTCCGTCAGCTGCACAAAGGCCAGGTGATTGCCGGCTTTGCCGGCGCCACAGCTGATGCCTTCACCCTATTCGAGCGGTTTGAGGGTAAACTGGAAAAACACCAGGGCCATCTGACCCGTGCCGCGGTAGAAATGGCCAAGGACTGGCGAACCGACCGGGCACTGCGTCGATTGGAGGCACTGCTCTGTGTGGCGGACACCAAGGCCTCACTGATCATCTCGGGCACCGGCGATGTGATTGAACCCGAACAGAGTCTGATGGCGATCGGCTCCGGTGGCAGCTTTGCCCAGGCAGCCGCCCGCGCCTTGTTGGAAAATACGGAACTCAGTGCCCGTGAGATCGTCGAAAAAGGGCTTGGTATAGCCGCTGACATCTGCATCTATACCAACCACAACCGGGTGCTCGAAGAGCTGGATAGCGAAACTTAATCCAGATGAACCCGAACCGAGCTGCGTGGTCGGCAGAATCAAGCACACCCCTGTTGACAGGCAGCGGGGTCGAAATTGTACTGATCTGCCGCAACAGCGCATAAAAACCATATTCGATAAGTCGCCTTGAGGAAACTGTAGACAAGCCAAGGCGTCGTAAAAACAGGCTTTATTTCATGTCGCAAATCACACCCCAACAGATTGTTGCCGAACTGGATAAACATATCATCGGCCAGAACGATGCCAAGCGAGCGGTAGCCATTGCGCTGCGCAATCGCTGGCGCAGGGCTCAGGTGGATGAGGCCCTGCGGAATGAAATCACACCCAAGAACATCCTCATGATCGGCCCTACCGGGGTAGGAAAAACCGAGATTGCCCGCCGCCTGGCGAAACTGGCCAATGCCCCCTTCATTAAGGTGGAGGCGACCAAATTCACTGAAGTGGGCTATGTGGGTCGTGAAGTGGATTCGATCATTCGCGAACTGGCCGATTCCGCCGTGAAAATGGTCCGCGAAGGGGAGATGGAAAAGGTCTCCGAAGAGGCCAGCCATGCCGCGGAAGAGCGTATTCTCGATGTGCTGTTACCGGCCCCCAAACCCACTGGATGGGACGAGACCGAGAGCAGCAGCAGCGTCTCCAGCTCAACCCGGGAGAAGTTCCGCGAAAAGCTGCGCAGTGGCTCGATGGACGACAAAGAGATCGAAATCGAGGTCAATAGCACGCCGGTTGGCGTTGAAATCATGGCGCCCCCCGGCATGGAAGAGATGACCAACCAGCTGCAGGGGATGTTCCAGAATCTGGGCAGCGGCAGAACCCGTCGGCGCAAGTTACGCATCAAAGACGCCTTCAAGGTGCTCAGCGACGAAGAGGCGGCGAAGCAGATCAATGAGGAAGATCTCAAGCTACGCGCTCTGGAGACCGTGGAGCAACACGGCATCGTGTTCATCGACGAGCTGGACAAGGTCACCAGCCGGGCAGAGACCAGTGGCGCCGACGTCTCCCGTGAGGGTGTCCAACGGGATCTGCTGCCACTGGTGGAAGGCTGCACCATCTCCACCAAGCACGGCATGGTGAAGACCGATCATATTCTGTTCATCGCCTCCGGCGCCTTCCACCTCAGCAAGCCCTCGGACCTGATTCCGGAGCTGCAGGGACGACTGCCGATCCGGGTGGAGCTGTCCGCCCTCAACACCGATGACTTCACCCGCATTCTGACCGAACCCGATGCCTCGCTCACCGAGCAGTATCAAGCTCTGCTGAATACGGAACAGGTACGCCTGGAGTTCACCGATGGGGGCATCAAGCGGATCGCGGAGACCGCCTGGCAAGTCAACGAGCGAACCGAGAACATCGGCGCACGACGCCTGCACACGGTGATGGAACGACTGCTGGAGAGTGTCTCCTTCGAGGCCTCGGAGCAGAGCGGCGAAACCATCGTCATCGATGAGGCCTACGTGGACAGCCAGCTCTCCCAACTGGTGGCAGATGAGGACCTGAGCCAATATATCCTTTAGCGATCAGCAATCGGTTGACTGGGACAAACCCTGTTCAAAGCCTGCTTATGGGTTAGCGGATCCGATATACAGTGGCCGCGCCCAACAATTGAATAACAGATGAATTGAGAGAAAACCATGTCACACCCCAATCCGACAGAGATCCACCTGCATAAGCAGTCCCGTGTCCTGGAAATCAGTTTCGATGACGGTAACAAATACAGCTATCCCGCCGAGTATCTGCGGGTCTTCTCCCCCTCAGCGGAGGTTCAGGGCCATGGCCCGGGACAAGAAGTGTTGCAGGTTGGCAAGGAAGAGGTGAATATTGCCCATATTGATCCTGTGGGAAATTATGCCATCTGCCTGCACTTCGACGACGAACACAATACCGGGATCTACTCCTGGGATACCTTGTATCAGTTGGGCGTCAACTACGAGCGTAACTGGCAGGACTACCTGCAACGACTGCAGGCAGCAGGTTACCAGCGCAAGGAGCCATCGGCTTAAGGCGCTCTTTGATTGAAACAATTGGTGAAGCCATGAAGGATGAGAAGACGACACATTTCGGCTATCAGGATGTGCCGGTCAGCGAAAAAGCGGGACGGGTTCGGCAGGTATTCGATTCCGTCGCCAACAAATATGACCTGATGAACGACCTGATGTCATTCGGCGTTCACCGGCTGTGGAAGCGCCATACCATCGAAATGTCCGGTGTCCGTCAGGGACAGCGGGTTCTCGACCTGGCCGCCGGCACCGGCGATCTTTCTGCCCGCTTCAGTGGCCTGGTCGGCAATCAGGGGGAAGTGGTCTTCTCCGACATCAACGCCGCTATGCTCTCCCAGGGGCGGGACCGGATGATTGACGAGGGGCGGGTTGCCAATGTCCGATATGTTCAGGCCGATGCCCAATACCTGCCGTTTCCAGACGATCATTTCGATTGTGTCACCATCGGCTTCGGTCTGCGTAACGTCACCGACAAGCAGCTGGCGTTGAATGCCATATTCCGGGTGGTAAAGCCCGGCGGACGTCTGCTGGTACTGGAGTTTTCCAAACCGGTCCTACAGCCGCTGCAGAAAGTCTATGACCTCTACTCCTTCACACTGCTGCCGAAGATCGGCAAATTGGTCACTCAGGATGAGGAGAGCTACCGCTACCTGGCGGAATCGATACGCATGCACCCGGATCAGGAAACCTTGAAGGGCATGCTGGAACATGCCGGATTCGAGCGCTGCGACTACTTCAATCTGACCGGTGGCGTAGTCGCCATACACCGGGGCTACAAAGTCTAGCACCATGACTATCTCAGCCGCCCTATTCGCCAGCCTGGAGCACCTGCTCAACCAAGCCATCAACCTGGACTCTGAGGCCGCCAACCGACTGGCCCCGATGCAGGGCCGGGTCATTCAGCTGGATCTGCTCGGCAGCGGGCTGAGCCTCTATATGATCCCCGAACCCCAGGGATTCCAGGTCCTCAGCCATTTCGAGGGCGAAGCGGACTGCCTGCTGCGCGGCACCCTGCTCGACCTGGCAAGCATGCGCAACCCCAACAACAGTGCCGATCAGCTGTTCAACGGTTCGGTCACCATCGAGGGGGATACCGCCCTGGCACAACGTTTCGGTGAGTTCTTCAGCCGCCTTGATATCGACTGGGAAGAGCAGCTCTCCCGACTCACCGGTGATATCGCCGCCCATCAGGTCGGCAGCTTGGCACGGGGCTTCCTGGGGTGGGGTAAACAGCTCAATCAGACCGCCAGCCTCAATCTGAAAGAGTATCTTGAGGAGGAATTACGGCTGATTCCCGGACGCTACGAGATGCAACCCTTTCTGCAGGACGTGGATCGCCTGCGTGACGATGTGGAACGTCTTGAGGCCCGCATTCAGCGGCTATCCCCGGGTGACGACCAAGAGGACAAAACCTCGTGATTCGTCCCTCTCAAGCACTCCGTCTGATCCACATTAATCTGGTGCTGCTGCGCCACGGCCTGGATGAGGTGATCCTCGCCACACATCTGTTCCGGCCGATCCGATTTCTGAGCTATCTCTCTCCCTGGTATTGGTTTCGCAAGGACCGGGGAAGCTACCCGGTGCGGATACGCCGGGCACTGGAAGATCTGGGGCCGATCTTTGTCAAATTCGGCCAGATCCTCTCAACCCGCCGCGACCTGCTACCTGACGACATGGCCAATGAACTGGCGAAACTTCAGGATCGAGTCCCCCCCTTCCCTGGTAGCCAGGCGAGAAAAATCATCGAAAAGGCGTTCGGAAAACCGATCGATGAGATGCTTGAAGCATTCGATGAGAAGCCGCTTGCCTCGGCCTCCATCGCCCAGGTGCACACCGCTCAACTGAAAGATGGGCGCAAGGTGGTGGTGAAGGTTTTGCGACCGAACATCGAAAAGACCATCCGACGGGATGTGGACCTGCTCTTCACCATCGCCCATTTGGCGGAAAAGTACTGGAAGGAGGGGCGCAGACTCAGGCCGGTGGAGGTTGTAGAGGAGTATGAGAAGACCATTTTCGATGAACTGGATCTGATGCGGGAAGCGGCCAACGCCTCCCAGTTGCGACGTAACTTCCTCGACAGCGAAACCCTTTATGTACCAGAGGTCTATTGGGATCTGACCCGGCAGAATGTGTTCGTCATGGAGCGCATCAGCGGCACACCCGTCGGCGATATCGACACGCTGCGCAATCAGGGTATCAGTATGAAACTGCTTGGTGAACGGGGCGTCGAGATCTTTTTCACCCAGGTCTTCAAGTACAACTTTTTTCATGCCGATATGCATCCGGGCAATATTTTCGTCGAACCCAATGGACGTTATATCGCGGTGGATTTCGGCATCATGGGGACGCTCACCGAAGAGGATAAGCGCTACCTGGCTGAGAACCTGCTCGCCTTCTTCAACCGGGACTACAAACGGGTCGCCCAGCTCCATGTGGCCTCCGGCTGGGTACCCAAGGAGACCCGGGTGGAAGAGTTCGAATCGGCGATTCGCACCGTCAGCGAGCCGATTTTCGAAAAACCTCTCAGCGAGATCTCCTTCGGCCACTTTCTGTTGCGCCTGTTCCAGACCGCGCGACGCTTCGATATGGAGGTCCAGCCGCAGCTGGTGCTGCTGCAGAAGACCCTGCTGAATATCGAGGGTCTGGGTCGTCAGCTCTATCCACAGCTCGACCTCTGGACCACCGCGAAACCCTTCCTAGAACGTTGGATGAGTGAACAGATCGGACGCCGGGCGTTCGTCGGAAAACTGAAAAAGAACCTTCCCCAGATCGCGGAAAATCTGCCGGATCTGCCCAACAAACTGAACAAGATCATCGATGATGCTGCAGCCGGCAAGCTGACCCTCAATTGGGAGTCGCAAGAGCTGCAGAAACTGCGCCAACAGATGCAGCACAACCACCTCAACACCCTGACCACCATCTCCGGCAGCGCGCTGTTGCTCAGCGGTTCATTGCTGCTGGTATTCGGCAGCGGCGGATTGATTCCGGCCACCCTGGCCACCGCACTCGGCTTCGGCCTGGGCAGTGGTGGCGGCATCCTGCTGCTGAGGAGCTGGATCAAAGCCTCCGGTTAAAACGAATAAACAGTCCGCAAATTAAAGCGAATCGTATCAGGTCTGAATGGTACTTACTGAAGTACCAAGACACTCATTGCGCTCAGTATAAGCAAAGGCTCTTGGTGGGGCAGGGCCCCACCCTACTGTAAATTCAGTGTGTAGGGTGGGGCCCTGCCCCACCAAATACTGCTTTAGCTAAGTACCATCCATATCAGGCCATGGTTTGCTTTGTTGCAATATGAAGTGCTTCCACTTGTCATACAATATTCTTATTTCATTTGCGTCTATTTGCGGACTAAATGCTTATCACCAATTGGGAGTGTTCGCAGTGATTAGGGCCCATTCGCGGTTGAAGCCTACTTATCCTGCAACTCCGCTTGGCGCAACCGAAAAATTGATCCATGATTAAAGTATGGTTCAGCGTAGGGAGAGAAGCATGACAGAGACCCCCCAAGATCCGATGGAACGCCTGGCGAAAGCCTATGACAAGATGTTGCATGAAGTACACGAAGCCGTCGAATCGGCCCGGGAGAACACCCTGCCCGGCCTCAAGGATTATCTTGAAGAGGCACGTGAAAAGATGATCGAACTGGGCGAACTGAGCCGGGAAGAGGCTGAAAAGGTCTCCACTTATGTGGAACGGGATATGAAAGATGCGGCCAGCTACCTGCTGGAGACCGGTGAGCAGCTATCTGCCTGGTGGCGTTTCGATGTACAACAGGTGGAAGAGCGGATGCTGGAGATGTTCACCAGCGTCGCCGATCAAACCAAACTTGAGTTGGCCAAATTGGCCCAGCGTGCCAATACCGCATCCCTCTACCATACCGGCGAGGTTACAGGACCGGGTACTCTGATCTGTACCGGGTGCGGTAAAGAGATGCACTTCAAAAAAACCGGCCACATTCCACCTTGCTCAGGTTGCAAGGGAACCGATTTTCAGCGTTCCGGCAGCTGATACGGTCAACCCGGCAACTGTTTCGTCGCCGGGATTAAAAACCATGTCGTGATAACCGGCCCTGGAAACTGAACGATTCCAGGGCCTCATCCGGTTATGCGGCATAGCGCTCCTTAGCCTCCCGGGCCGCTTTCGCCTCTTGCACACTGTAGGCCTTACCGGACCACAGCATCTGGTAGGCGATCTCCTCATTACCGTTTTCACAGATCTCCACGACCCGTTTGAAAAGTGGTTGAAAAGTCTCACTGCGGTGAGACTGCTCATGCTCCTCGAAGCTTCGCCAGAAGGTGACGATCAATGCCTCACGGGATTTCATTTCACTCTCCACCGCCTGGCCGATGGTCGATCCTTCATTGGAAATCTGGCCGCTGTTGAGGGCGACGAAACCGCCGATGAAGCCGGTCTCGGAGTGATAGGTTTTGACGTTTTCACACAGTTCGGCAACCCGCTCCTGCAGATCATCCACAGTATAACCCGGCTTGAGGATCACACGATTTACTGTCACCGCACCATCATAGGGAAAATCAGCAATCAATCCGCTCATGGCTACCTCCAAGAAAATTACTATATTCTAAATTTCTGACTAAAATACTTGGAAATAGTTCTGAACTTATAACCACATGTTGTTTATAGAATTTATCAACTTTGACAAGGATCAGATCAAGGTGTCAGCCAATACTGCACAGACTGAATCTGCAGAAAAGCTTCCGCCTCGGGGCCCTGTAGCAGGGCCAAGGTGGCCAACAAGCCGGCCTCGGTGCAGGTTGCGGCGGCGACAGTTGCCGAGCGTAGTGATGCATCGATGGGCCAGCCAGTTTTGGGATTCAGCAGATGGCCATAACGCTTTCCATTGTGCAGCAAATAGCGCCGGGTATCGCCACTGGTTGCCAGGGCGCCCCGGCTGATCTTCAGCACACCCTTTGGTGTGTCAGGGTGGCTCGGGTTCTCAATACCAACCGACCAGGGCTGATTGGTAAGCCTAATCCCGCCTGTGCAGATATCGCCACCGTAGTTAATCAGCAGCGCCCTGTCGGTCTGCTGCTGCAGCAGCTGCAACGTGCGATCCACCGCATACTCTTTGCCGATACCGCCAAAGTCTATCTCCATACCCTTGGGAAGTGTCAGACAGGGCCTGGCCCAAGTCAGCTTGTGCCAACCCACTAAGGGCAGGATCTGTTCAACCTGTTGTGGACTGGGCAGTTGATTGCCGCCATCAAAACACCAGATACGCCTCAACACGCCGGATGTGATATCGAACAAACCGTCACTCAACTGCCAACAAAACCGGGCAAAGTCGAGCAGCTGAGCCACCTCCTCATCGACCTCAACAGGTTTCCCGCCACTGTTGTTGATGAGATGGACCGGATTGTCATTGAGATAGCGACTGAACTTGGACTCGATGCGCCAGGCTTCATGGGCAGCGATGTTGAGCAGCCGCTTTGCCTGTGCTTCATCATCGACCTCCATGAACAGCTCACAGGGACTTGCCATGGCTTCAAACGAACCGATCCAGTAGCTGTCTGCTGCAATCAGTCTGACTGGACGATCGTTCACTGTCCCTCCGCCTGGGGCCTGACTGGATATCGATTAGATAAACCCGGCAACAAAGTATGTCGTATTAATAACGGGCCGCCAAACAGCTTAAAACTTATAACTTAACTGGACAATCAGTGCTTCAACATCGGGATAGAGCTCCATATCATTGAGTATTCCCGGAATCACCGACTCGGTGTTGTCGTTGCTTTGCAGATAGTATTCCAGTCGCAGACTCAGCTCCTGCTCATTCCTCAGGGCCACCCCATATCGCATACCGATGGTCAGCGCCTGCATATTCCCCAACCGGTAATCGGCTGAGACATGATCGGGCAGGCTTTCGTCCTGTATGAAAAAACGCCGATAGAAATCCGCTTCACTTTGATCATAGTATCGGATATGCGGCTCCAGATATTGTCGGCCATCCAGCATCCAGCGGTAGCGCAGGTCGATGGTATGGGAGGTGATACCCCAGTCATCCCAGAAGTAGCGATAGGAGAGATCGAGGATATCCGTTTCAAATTGGTGCTTTACCTGCCAGTAAAGACTTTGCTTCTGGCGTGCATCCGGACGCTGCTCGTAGCGGTACTCCAACGGGCGCCCATCTTCGCCCACCACACTGACGATCTTGAAGGGATCAGTAAGATAGCCGGAAACATCACTGAATGAGTAACTTACCTGCATGATGGTCTTGCGATCGATCACCTGAGTAAGGCCGAATATCAGATCCAGGGTATCCTTGTTGTCCTCGCTGTCACCCCGGCTGGCGTTGAACTCGCTTCGATAATCCGCCTGCCCGTTATCGATGACCATGCTCGACAGGCCGATGGGGATATCGCCCTCCGGGCTTACCGTATCGTAGGCCAGAGAGAGCCCGGCATTCAGTGTGGTGTTGCGCTTGATGAAGTCCCTGGAGAGGTTGGCGTTGGCACTCAATGAACTGTAGTCATACTCGGTTGAGAAATTGACACCGAAAGCGGTTTTGTAATCCCGGTTGATTGGCTGTTCCCAACGGGAACTGAGAGCGAACCGGTTATCCCGAAAGGTATCATCCAGCGGCGTCTCTTCCGCCGAAGCGGTATAGACGCCTTTGCCTGAGGGTCGGGTAAAGGTCTGTGGCTGATCGCTGGGCGTTGCACCATTGGCCGAGGCCCCGCTCAAGGTGTCGAAAACAAATTTCAGATTCAGCGCCTTCTCTTCACCAAAATCCCGTGTGGCACTGATCACCGGCTCCACTGCAGTTACCCTGTCCACTTCGGAGTAGTAGAGTACCGCACTGTCGAAACTCCAATCCCCCTCCTCGCCCAGACTGTCGCTACAATTCACCCCAAGCAGGCCGCAGGTTGCCGCCGTCAAAGCATGGCGTATTTTTTTCGGCTTCTTCAATTGCACCCACAACCCCCTCCGGCAAAACCCCGGCCGCCGCTCGACGCCTCTTTACTGAAGTAGATATGGTCATCAAGACCGGCACTGATCGGATCCGAAATCAACTGCATCTCGGGTTTTGCAAGAACATTACGCTGCCAGGGTTCCACCCCCAGATTCGCACAACCTGTCAGTGGCAGCACTACAGCAAATGTCACCAGGAACAACTTTACCGACATACTCTCATCATCCTTATAACACCGTAGCAAAACGGGACCCGGACATTATGACAAAGTTATATTTAACAAATCTTAAGGCACAAGATTCAATGCCTGCCTGATCTCCGCCTCACGTTCGGCGGCTTGGGATCTAAAGAAACCGGTATGTTCGACAAGAAGCCTGCCATCCATACCGATCAGATAGGAGGCCGGCATGCCCTGAAGGTCGTAGCGTTTGGCCAATACCCCTTTCGGGTCAAAGTAAATGGTAAACTCGGCTGGTGTGTTGGTTAAAAACTGCTCCGCTTCTCTGCGTGCCTCATCGAGATTGATTCCAATAATCTCCAGACCGACGCCGTGATACTTTCGATGCATCTCATTCAACCAGGGAAAAGCTTCACGACAAGGACCACACCAGGAAGCCCAGAAATCGAGCAGTACCACCCTACCCCGGTATTGCTCGAGATCGAACGCCGATCTCTGCTTGTCTCTCCCCTGCGGTTGTGCCGCGTCTATCTCCGCAACGAAAAAAATCAGCAATGGGATCAGGGTGGCGACAATCAGAGAAGACTTGATGTGTCTCATATTTAAAGTCCAGACTGTTGCGGCTTTTAACAATGGATGAGTTCATTGCAGAACGTTAATTCTCATTCAGGGTACAAGCGGTATACAAAAGCCTGTTCACCTAAAATCCAATCCATCAGTAAACCGAGTAACGCCTATAAAGGTGCTATTCCAAAGTGATCTAGCCAGGTTAAAGTGGTTTTCTACAAATAACAATGCTTCGTCTAGTTTCTTTAAAGAAAACTTAATGAGCATCGCTTAAAAACAATCCCTCCAGGTAAGCCTCTTAAGAGCAAAAAAATAAAACAATGACCAGCAATTGAGACCGGCTAGTTACCCTGGTTATTATTCTCGTAAATGGTGGTGAATTTTAAAACGCTCCTATATACTCCGAGACACATTATTCAAGAAAATATAATCACAATCGTTTAATTGTCTCATGTCGATAAAGGAGTATTGTCATGCTGAAAAGGCTCTCCATCCATTTTTTGACACTGGCCAGCATTATCGGACTTGGCCTCTGGTTCACCACCGCATCCGCAGCCATTCTCTCGCCCGGCAGCAACATCACGCTCAACGGCACTACACTTGCCACTGATCCGAATCTCGCCGGCACCGTTGTGCATGAAAATCTGATCGGATTCACCTTAACCGACCCCAGTGGCGCCACACTTCTGACCGGCAACTATCTGGACAGAGTCATCAGATCTAACAATACCGATCGGCTTATTTTTTCTGGGCGTATTCAGGACCTGGCCAACGTAGGCAGTAGCAGTATAGGAGTACTTGACTGGTCCGTATCCGGTTTCGGTGGTTATCAGACCGATGTTGAATACCGCACGGATGACTTGTTAGGTGATATAGGCCCTGAAACAGCACTCAGATCAAGTGATGGCGACAACGTGATTTTCGATTTCTTCATAGAGTTGGAACCACCTGAGACGAGTCTACCCTCTTCCATAGCCACGGATGCCACGCTATTTGATCTAACCGGCACAGCCTTTCTGTCGCTTGAGAATCTCATTAGCGGTGAAGAGCTGGAAATCGAACTCGATGGTTTAGCCGCCCCCTCCGCCGTTCCTCTGCCAGCCGCCTTCTGGATGTTCGGCTCGGGACTGATCGGCCTGATCGGATTCCAGAGGCAACGCCGAAAGAGCTAATGGACTAAAGGCCGCCTGAAAAGCGGCCTGATCCGTTAATCACTTTTTCAACTTTTTCTTAAGCGCCTTTTTGGAGGCGCTTCTCTTCTTCCTGGTTACAGCCTTTTTCGCCAGCGATTTTTTCCCTGTTTGTTTCTTGGCTCTCTTTGCCGCTACCTTTTTCGCCTGGGTGGCCTTGGTCTTTTTCGTTGAGGTCTTTCTCTTGGCTGCCGCTGTTTTTTTACTTGGCGTCTTCCTGGCTGTTTTTACAACCCGCTTTTTCACTGTTTTCTTTGCAGCAGACTTTTTCTTAACCAGCGTGCTTCTACTACGCCTCTTCGTTGCCTGAAGCGGTTTTTTCACAACCTTCTTCTTTGATGGCGCGGCTTTTTTGCGGGTTGCAGATGGATTGCTTTTCTTGACGGTCTTTGCAACGGTTCCGGTTTTTACACTGACCTTTTTCTTTGACGGCGATGTCGGCTTACGCTTCTTGGTAGCAGATTTTTTCACAATCTTTGTGGTTGACCGACTCTTGGTTGCGACCTTTTTCCTTGTTTGCGTGGATTTTTTACGGCTTTCTACCGGCTTACCTCTCTTGCGGGATGATTTCTTGGCTGCTTTTACCGTGGCTTTGGCTTTACTGCTGAGTTTTTTCTTCTTCTTAACCTGAGCTGGCTTTTCAGCTGAGGCTTTTGCACGCTTCACTGCCGGCATGGCGCTTACCTTGGATTTGCGTTTCGGCTTGCTCGCTTTGGCTTTTTTTGTCTCGCTCGGTTTGGCGCTCTTCTGCGAGGGCTTATTCGAAGCTTTGGGTGCTTTAGCGGTTCGCTTTTTCTGCGCGGCCTTTTTTGAGGCCTGTTTGGATGGGCGCTTATCAGATTTCAGCGCTTCGGTAGCCCGTTTCTCATCCCTCCCCTGGGCTTTCTCCCCGGGTTCTCCCTGAGACTCTGTCTCAGCCTGCATCACGACCTGAGAACCTAACGTCTGCCCAGACTGGCCGACCCCACTATCCGCACTGGCTGAAGTTGCAGCGGTGGCACTACGGGCATCTTCAATCGCCTGGATCAAGTGCCCGAAAACCGCCTGAAGGCTTCCATTGCCATCCACCCGGACCAACCGGTCGCTTTTTTCATAGTGTGTGATGAGTGGCGCGATCAGGTGATCGAAAACATGAATCCGGTTGCTGACGGTCTCCTCATTGTCATCTGAACGCTGGTGCAGTCGGCCACCGCAAATATCACAGACCCCATCAACCGTGGGTGGATTGCGGTAGACATTATAGAGCTGACCGCAGCTGCGGCAGGTCCGCCTGCCAACCAGGCGCTCCATCAGGTGGTCATTATCGATATCGATCAACAGCACCAGATCCAGCGGCTGACCAATCTCCTGCAAAAGCTCATCCAGGGTGAGTGCCTGTAACAGGTTTCTGGGAAATCCGTCGAGAATGAAGCCATCCGCCATGGCTGGAAGCAGCAGCTGCTCCCGTAACAGCCCAAGAATGATATCTTCCGTTACAACCCGTCCCGCATCCTGCAGCGCCTTCACCTCCAGGCCCAGCTGGCTCTCTTCAGTGATCGCCTGCTTGAGTAAGTCACCCGTGGTTACGATGGCGAGACCAAGTTTTTCTGCCAACAGAGCGGACTGGGTTCTCTTACCGGCCCCAGGCGCCCCGAGTATCACGATACGCATTCCTTACAACTCCCCCTTGGCCAGATCACATTATCGTATAATCCTTTGCTAAACAGTACCTTACATAACCTGATCCTATTTGAACCGGGAACGTGGACAATGCCTGATTAGCTGCACTATACATAGAAATTATGGTTGTTAGTTAAACCTTGGCCCTGGGCACAAAGGACGTCTATCGCATGATACATAGGCTCTACAAATCAAAAAGATGGTCGAATTGCCAAGCTGCGTTCACTGATACCAACTGACTAACAATTAAGAAATTCCATGGCTCCATCCAACTTTTGGATTAGCCGAATCTGGTTCGCTTGGTTAAGCTAATCCAAGATTTCCCGTAAAGTCAACGGACTTTACCAACCAGACACGAGGATTCTGGCACTCTGGAGCAACAGGAATGACTCAAAAGAGGCGTGACTCGCAGGCAATGGGCAGCCTGCAGCCGTCCCACCGAACTGAGCCATTCATGAGCCCCCTATCCTTGGAGATTGAAAGACAGCCCCGGCGCGTGTTGAAGCGTGGAATGCGTGATCCAAACCGGCTGTGGCCCTGCTACGAAGCCATTCTGACGGCCCGCGGCACGCCAATAACCAAGGCAGAATCGGGATACCGCGGTCTGGTCAGTATGTACTAAAAGGGTCGATTAGATTATTCTTCTCTGCCTCAGGAAGTGACTGCATGCAGAGTAACCTCATGTCTGAAATACCAGACATTACAGATTCTGAGCTCTGGATCATCGAAACCACATTGACCGAGCGATATGGTTGCAAGGTGGAGACACAGATCGCAGACGCTGAGATCCGTCTGATGCCATCAGACCGGGAGCTGAGCAGCTGCCCGGCCACCTATTGGAATCAGGAGGGGTGTAACTTCATCATTTTCAAAACCGGCAGCCGAAAATACCGCTGCCAGTTCTTTTACCGTGGGTATCAGCAGTACGGTACCGGGGTGCGCGAATACGACGACCTGACAGAATGTGTGGTGTCACTGCTTCAGGCCCAAGCGGATCATTCGGCTCGGGAAAAAGGTGATATCTAAACGACCGAATAAATTTAAAAATATCGCAATATCAATAACATAAGGGGATCATCAATGACAGCAAAAAATGCATTCTATGCTCAATCAGGAGGCGTTACCGCAGTAATCAACGCTTCCGCCAGCGGTGTGATAGAAACAGCTCGTAAACATCCTGACCAGATTGCTAATGTCTACGCCGGCCGCAACGGCATCATCGGCGCACTCACCGAAGATCTGATCGATACCAGCCAGGAGTCTGCAGAAGATATCGCGGCACTCAAGCACACCCCCTCCGGCGGTTTCGGCTCCTGCCGTTTCAAACTAAAGAGTCTGGAAGACAACAAGCGCGAATATGAGCGTCTGATCGAAATCTTCAAAGCCCACAACATTGGCTACTTCTTCTACAACGGCGGCGGCGACTCTGCCGATACCTGCTACAAGGTATCCCAACTCTCTGAAAAAATGGGCTTTCCTGTACAGGCCATCCATGTCCCGAAAACCGTCGACAACGATCTGCCGATCACCGACAACTGCCCAGGCTTCGGATCTGTAGCCAAATACATCGCCGTCTCCACGCTGGAGGCCTCCTACGATGTTCGCTCCATGGCAGCCACCTCCACCAAGATCTTCGTTATCGAGGTGATGGGTCGCCATGCGGGCTGGATTGCCGCCGCAGGTGGATTGGTCGAAGACCAGGGTATCCCGGTTGTGATACTGTTTCCTGAAATCGAATTCGATCAGGAGAAGTTCCTTGCCAATGTGGATGCTAAGGTTAAGGAGTTCGGATACTGCACCATCGTGGTATCCGAGGGCTGCCACTGGCCCGACGGCAAGTTCCTCGCCGAACAGGGTACCCGGGACGCCTTCGGCCATGCCCAGTTGGGCGGCGCCGCACCCGTTGTCGCCAATATGATCAAAGATGCCCTGGGACACAAATTCCACTGGGCGGTTGCCGACTACCTGCAACGGGCTGCCCGCCATCTCGCTTCCGAATCTGACGTGGAACAGGCCTATGCCCTGGGACAGGCGGCTGTGGAGAAGGCTCTGCAGGGTAAAAACTCCATCATGCCCACCGTGGTTCGAGAATCCTCCAACCCATATAAGTGGTCCATCGGTGAAGCACCGCTCAGTGAAGTCGCCAATGTGGAAAAAATGATGCCGATGGAGTTCATCACTGAGGATGGCTTCGGTATCACAGAGGCTTGTAAAGAGTATCTCTACCCATTGATTAAAGGGGAGGCCTACCCCCCATACCTGGATAACGGCATGCCTGATTATGTCACCATGAAAGGGGTAGCCGTACCAAAAAAACTCGACGTTTTCGAACTATAGATAACGACAAACAGGGGCTGCTTCAGCCCCTTTTTCATGCTCAGCAACCGGAAACGATTGTCCCGGAGATTCAATCGTAGTGGAGGCCGGTCAATGCGGGGCAAACGAAATGCATCAAGTTTTATTTTTTAATATCTCAGGAGGATCTACAAAGTGAATACAGAACTGATCTTTGCCCTAGCCTGTGCGGTAGCCGCACTGGCTTACGGCTTCATATCCGTTAAATGGATTCTCGCGCAGCCGGAAGGCAACGAAAGAATGCGTGAGATTGCCGGCGCTGTACAGGAAGGCGCTCAAGCCTATTTGAACCGCCAATACACGGCGATCGGCTTTGTCGGTATCGTGGTTTTGGTGGTGATCTACTTCGGCCTCGATAGTGCCACCGCCATTGGATTTGCGATTGGCGCCATCTTCTCAGGTCTGGCGGGCTATATCGGCATGAACATCTCGGTTCGCTCCAACCTGCGTACCGCTGAAGCGGCCCACAACGGTATCAATGCCGCACTCCAGGTCGCCTTCCGTGGCGGCGCCATCACCGGTATGCTGGTGGTTGGTCTGGCGCTGCTGGGTGTTGCCGGATACTACTATATCCTGAACATGATGGGTGTCTCCGACAGCCAGGCGCTGCATGCCCTGGTCGGCCTCGCCTTCGGCGGCTCACTGATCTCCATTTTCGCCCGATTGGGTGGCGGCATCTTCACCAAGGGTGCGGATGTAGGCGCCGACATCGTCGGTAAGGTTGAGGCCGGTATCCCGGAGGATGATCCACGCAACCCAGCCGTTATCGCCGACAACGTGGGTGACAACGTGGGTGACTGTGCCGGTATGGCTGCGGATCTGTTCGAGACCTATGCGGTAACCGTGGTTGCCACCATGCTGCTTGGCAGTCTGCTGGTCACCGGCGTCGGCAATGAGGCCGTCATCTATCCGCTGGTGCTGGGTGGTGTCTCCATCATCGCCTCTGTCATCGGCACCTACTTCGTCCGAGCCAAGGACAGCGATACCAACGTGATGCCCGCCCTATACAAGGGGCTGATTGTCGCGGGGGTACTAGCCGCCGTCGCCTTCTACTACGTCACAGACTACATGATGGGCAATGTGGTGCTGACCACCGGTGATAGCACGGTATCCGATCCGGTCATGGCGCTGTTCGGCTCGGCCATGATCGGCCTGGTTTTGACCGCTGCCATGGTAGTCATCACCGAGTACTACACCTCCACGGAGTACACTCCGGTGCGCTACATCGCGGAAGCCTCCACCACCGGTGACGGCACCAATGTCATCGCCGGCCTGGGTATTTCGATGAAATCCACCGCCGCCCCGGTGCTGGTGATCTGCGCGGCCATCTGGGGCGCCTATGATATGGCTGGCCTCTACGGTATCGCTGTGGCAGCCACCTCAATGCTCTCCATGACCGGCATCATCGTCGCCCTCGATGCCTACGGTCCGATTACCGACAACGCCGGTGGCATCGCTGAGATGGCCGAGCTGGACGAGAAGATCCGTAACATCACCGATCCGCTGGATGCGGTTGGCAATACCACCAAAGCGGTCACCAAGGGCTATGCCATTGGCTCCGCCGGTCTGGCTGCTCTGGTGCTGTTTGCCGACTACACCCACAGCCTGGAGACCCACACCGGTACTGCGATCAGCTTCGACCTCTCCAATCATATGGTCCTGATCGGCCTGTTGATTGGCGGACTGGTACCCTTCCTGTTCGGCGCCATGGCGATGGAGGCCGTAGGGCGTGCGGCAGGTGGTATCGTCAACGAGGTACGTCGTCAGTTTCGTGAGAAACCGGGCATCATGGACCACAGCGAGAAACCGGAATATGGCAATGCTGTGGACATGCTGACCAAAGCAGCGATCAAGGAGATGATCATCCCTTCACTGCTGCCGATTGCCGTACCACTGCTGGTTGGTCTGCTCCTCGGTGCGCAAGCCCTGGGTGGCCTGCTGATCGGCACCATTGTCACCGGCCTGTTCGTGGCCATCTCAATGACTGCTGGTGGCGGAGCCTGGGACAATGCGAAAAAGTACATCGAAGATGGTAATTTCGGTGGTAAAGGGTCTGATGCCCATAAGGCGGCCGTTACCGGCGATACCGTCGGCGACCCCTACAAAGATACCGCCGGTCCTGCGATCAATCCGTTGATCAAGATCATCAACATTGTCGCCCTGTTGATTGTGCCGCTTCTTTAGCAGAGCACTGCAACAAACCTTCAAGGGGAGCCTCGGCTCCCCTTTTTTACAGCCCAAGACCATTATGTAATTATGGTTATACCTCAAAGCCTTTAAGCAGACTGCTTTGCCTTATACATTCCGCAGCCATCTCATTGAAAATTCAAGACTTACCGATGCCTGTCAAGAAATTCTGACTATCCCTTGCCAGACGCTTAACCATCGCAAGCACGGCATACCAACCAACCAGTCACCCTGGTCAGGATAATCTATTCGGCAGTCTGACCCTCGGGTCGTGCCAACTGCCAGGCTTATACTGGACACCTGCTCTGGTAATCCGTACCCTTCACATCTCACACACCACCGGCCCACTGGCTGGATTCGATCACTGCTGTATTTCACTGCAAGGTAAGACAAATGAACCTAGACCGTGTCTCTTCAGGAAAGAGTATTCCTGACGAAATCAACGTCATTATTGAAATCCCCTCAAACGCCGACCCTGTCAAATATGAAGTGGACAAGGAGACCGGTGCGATGTTCGTCGACCGCATCCTGCGCACCGCCATGCACTACCCGGCCAACTACGGTTACATTCCCCATACCTTGTCAGATGACGGCGATCCCTGTGATGTGATGGTCCCTACGGCATTTCCACTGATACCCGGTTCCGTGATCCGCTGTCGCCCTGTCGCGGTATTGAAAATGACTGACGAATCAGGGGATGACGCCAAAGTGGTCGCGGTACCCGTGGACGATGTCTCAAGCCGCTGGACTCACGTAAAATCCTACCAGGATATGCCGGAAGAGCTGATGGAGCGGATTGCCCATTTCTTTGAACACTACAAGGACCTCGATGAGGGCAAATGGGTTCGTGTATCCGGCTGGGAAGGCGCTGAAGCGGCGAAGGAAGAGGTCAGCAACTCGGTCAAGATGTTCCAGGATGCACCGGAAAAACCACACTTTTAAATCGGTCATGGTGCCAAGCTTTCTACCCCGGAGTGAAGTATGAAGGTCTGTATCGTTTCTGACAGTCATGACCATATTCCGCTGCTGGATGCGGCAGTGGAGTCGGCCAAGGCCGATGGCGCTGAGGCAGTACTTCACTGTGGTGACGTCGTTGCCCCGAGCACCCTCCACTGCCTGCAGAAATACGGCCTGCCAGTACATGTGATTCACGGCAACAACAGCGGTGATCTCTATACCCTGGCGCGGTTGGCCAATAATGATGACAGCCATATCCACTACCACGGCATGGATGCCGGGGTGGAGCTGGCCGGCAGGAAGATCTTCCTGGTCCACTATCCCCACTACGCAAAGGCCATGGCGGCTACCGGTGACTGGGATCTGGTCTGTTGCGGACACAGCCATAAGCTGAGTTTCGAAACAGTCACCAATATCACAGGCGGCATCACGCATCTGGTCAACCCCGGAACGATCGGCGGTGTGGGAAAATCACCGGCCACCTTTGTCATGGCAAATCTGCAGGAGATGACCTTCGAGGCCCGGGAGGTTTCCAAACAGATTGAGTTGGAGGGGGGTTACTGATGGCGGAATTCACCCATTTCAACGCCTCTGGCGAGGCCCATATGGTGGATGTTGGTGACAAGGCCTCAACCCGCAGAAAAGCGGTCACCGAGGGCCACATCTCCATGCAGCCGGAGACGCTCGAAATGATCGTTGAAGGTCGTCACAAGAAGGGGGATGTCCTGGGTATCGCCCGGGTAGCCGGTATTATGGCGGCGAAGCGGGCACCAGACCTGATTCCCCTCTGCCACCCATTGTCGATTACCAAGGTCGAGATCGACCTGCAAGCCGATCGGGAGAGCAGCACCATCCACTGCCGTACCCATGTCGAGACCATTGGGCAGACCGGTGTCGAGATTGAAGCGCTCTGTGCCACCCAGATTGCCTTGTTGACCATCTATGACATGTGTAAAGCGGTGGACCGTGGTATGGCAATCCACCAGGTTCGGCTGATGGAGAAGAGTGGCGGAAAATCAGGAACCTGGGAAAGGACTGATTAAAGTTTATTTGTTACCTGCCGTTTATGTTTGTGCATTTACGTGAAGCCTGTCACAATCTAACGCTGCTGAGTTGACAGACTATTAGTAACTTTCTGAGTAGTAAGGATGCACAAATGGGTAAATTCGTAGAGTGGTCCGATACCTTAAGCGTCGGTATCGAAGAGATCGATGAACAGCATAAGATGCTGGTCGATCTGGTCAACAAAATGCATGAGGCGATTCATCAACGTCACGGCAGTGATGTGGTGAAAAGCATCCTGACTGATCTCGCAGATTACACTCGCATCCATTTTGCCGTGGAAGAGAGTTTGATGCGCATCCTCAACTATCCTGGCTATGAAGAGCATAAGGAGGTTCACGAGGAGTTGTTAGCATCTGTCGCGGATCTGCTGGATAAAGTAGCTGCCGGCAAGACCGCCATCGGTTTTGAACTGATGCACTTCCTCAAGACTTGGCTGACCAAACACATCATGGAAGAGGATATGCAGTACAGCGGCTTCTTCCTGCAGGCAGGCGCCCAACCGAAACTGGGTAAAAAATCCTGGATTCAACGACTCTGGGGCTAGTTGCCTAACACCCATACAGGCTAAAATTGAGGGTTCATTGAGCCTAGGAAGACCATGAACCCTTATTACCACCGGGCCCACTTTCTCAAAAGTGCCGCCAAACTCTCCCAATCCCCCATCGACCAGGGCTACGAAATCGCTTTTGCCGGCCGCTCCAATGCAGGTAAATCCAGCGCTCTGAACACGCTTTGCAACCAGAAATCCCTGGCACGTACCAGTAAAACACCGGGCAGGACCCAGTTGTTGAATTATTTTGAGCTGGATGAGCAGCGCCGTCTGGTCGATCTACCCGGTTACGGCTATGCAAAGGTGGCTGAGTCCATCAAAAAGCAGTGGCAACAGAATCTGGCCAACTACATCGAGCACCGCCAATGCCTGAAAGGCCTGATCCTGCTGATGGATATCCGTCACCCCCTGACACCCTTCGACCTGCAGATGCTGCAGTGGAATACCCATCACGGCCTGCCTACCCACGTCCTGCTGACCAAGGCGGACAAGCTGAAAACCGGTGCCGCAAAGAGTACCCAACTGAAAGTGGAACGCAGCCTGAACGATCATCCGGAAATAACCGTACAGCGCTTCTCCTCACTCAAAAAACAGGGCATAGACGAATGCCATCGGGTGCTGGATATCTGGCTTGAGCTGGATCAGGAATAGGCTGCGAAAAAAGTGGCCCCATCAGCCTAAGGGGAGAGACTGATGGGGCCGGATCTTCCCGGATGGGGTCACCGGGAAGGGGTGGGTCGCAAAGGGAGGAAAAGCGACCCGTGCCGTACGACTTACAGAACCTCTGACTGGGCTGCCCGGAAAAAGTTCAGCAACCTACTCAACTATTTTGCATCTCCCTCAATGGGCCTCGTCCCAATTGTCACCCACACCGACATCCACCAGGAGCGGCACATCGAGTAGCGCTGCCCCCTGCATACGCTCCGTCAGCACAGCCTTAGCCTCCTCCAGATACCCCGGATCGACCTCGAAGACCAACTCATCGTGTACCTGCATCAACATCTGTAGCGGCGGTTTCTCCCCTTCGATCCACTGATCGACCGAGAGCATGGCCCGTTTGATGATATCCGCCGCTGTCCCCTGCATGGGCGCATTGATGGCGGTACGTTCAGCTGCAGTGCGGCGTTGATGATTGCGGGCGTTGATATCGGGCAGATAGAGGCGCCGACCGAACAGGGTCTCCACATAGCCCTGCTGATGAGCCTGCTCACGGATTCGATCCATAAACTCAGCCACGCCGGGGTAGCGATCGAAGTAGAGGTCGACATACTCCTGGGCCGCCTTCCGCTCGATACCCAGCTGACGTGCCAGACCGAAGGCCGACATGCCGTAGATCAAGCCGAAATTGATCGCTTTGGCAGAACGGCGCTGCTCTGAACTCACCTGCTCCAGGTCGGTGCCGAATACCTCTGCTGCGGTAGCGGTATGGATGTCCTTACCCTCTGAGAAGGCCTGTAACAGCCCCTGATCCTGTGACAGATGGGCCATGATGCGCAGTTCAATCTGGGAATAGTCGGCCGCCACCATTTTCCAGCCGGCTTGAGGCACAAAGGCCTGTCGGATACGGCGCCCCTCCTCGCTGCGAATCGGGATATTCTGCAGATTCGGGTCGGTTGAGGAGAGTCTGCCGGTGGCGGCGACAGCCTGATGATAGGAGGTATGCACCCTTCCTGTGGTCGGATTGACCATCTCGGGCAGCTTGTCGGTGTAGGTGGATTTCAGTTTAGCCAATCCCCGGTGTTGCAGAATCACCGACGGCAGTTCATGCCCCTGATGGGCCAATTCGACCAACACCGACTCGGCGGTGGAGGGGGCCCCTTTCGGGGTTTTGCTGATCACCGGCAGCTGCAGCTCATTGAAAAAAACCTCACCGATCTGTTTCGGCGAGCCCAGATTGAAGTTGTGTCCGGCCAGACTGTAGGCCTGCTGCTCCAGCTCATGAAGCTGCCGGGCAAAAGCGTCACTCTGCCCGCGCAGCATCGTGCTATCGACACTGACCCCGTTACGCTCAATGCGTGAGAGCACCGGAACCAGAGCCACCTCCAGTTCATTGAAGAGCTTAGTTAGTGAAGACTCACTTTCGAGTTTCGGCCAGATTTCCTGGTGCAACCTTAAGGTTATATCCGCATCTTCGGCCGCGTATGGCGAGGCCTGATCCAGCTCGATCTGATTGAAGGTGAGCTGTTTTTTGCCCTTCCCGGCGATATCCTCAAAGTGGATCGTGGCATGGTTCAGGTAGTTTTTCGCCAACGAATCCATATCGTGGCGGGTTGCCGTGGAATTGAGCACATAGGACTCCAGCATGGTGTCAAAGGCGATACCCTGCATCTGGATGCCATAGCGGGCCAGCACGCTCATGTCGTATTTCAGATTCTGACCCACCTTTTTCTGCTCAGGGTCCTCCAGCAGTGGCTTGAACTGTTCCAACACCCAGTCCAGAGGCAGCTGCTCAGGAGCACCCGGATAGTCATGGGCGAGGGGCACATAAGCCGCCTCACCAGGCGTGATGGCAAAGGAGATACCCACCAGCTCGGCCTGCATGTAGTCGAGGCTGGTGGTCTCCGTGTCAAAGGCGAACAGTTCACTCGAACTGAGACGCTTCAGCCATTTGAGCAGCTCCCCTTGACTGAGAATGGTCTGGTAATCGGCCTCGACAGCGGGCTCTGACTCCGCTTGCGGCGCCTCCTGGTCGGTACCCTCAAGGCTTGCCAGCAGCCGGCTGGACTCCATGCGCTGAAAATGGCTTCTGAGCAGAGCTGTATTCTGCTCACCAATGCTGTGATCCGTGGGTGCCTGATCCAGCGCCACATCCAGTTTAATTGTCGCCAGCTTTCTCGATAATGGCAGCTGTTCTAGACTGGTACGAAGATTTTCGCCGATTTTGCCACCAATTTCCTCCGCATGACTGATCAGCTCATCCAGGGTTTCATAGCTTTTAAGCCATTTTGCTGCGGTTTTCGGACCACATTTCGGCACCCCCGGGATATTGTCCGCACTGTCCCCTACCAGGGCCAGATAGTCGATAATCTGGTCCGGCCTGACACCGAATTTATCCACTACTCCCCGCTCATCCGTGGTGGTCTCGGACATGGTGTTGACCAGGCTTACTGAAGGATTGACCAACTGAGCCATATCCTTGTCTCCCGTGGAGATCACCGTCTCCAAGCCGGCTTCCGTCGCTTGCACAGCCAGGGTGCCGATCACATCATCCGCCTCCACACCGGCCACCATCACCAGCGGCAGCCCCATGGCCTGAACAATTTCATGTAGGGGTTCGATCTGACAACGCAGATCTTCCGGCATCGGCGGCCGGTTGGCCTTGTAGTCGGGATAGAGCTCATTGCGGAAACTGCCTCCCGGTGCATCGAAGACCACCGCCATATAGTGCGGCTGATAATCACCGATCAGACGACGCAGCATGTTGAGCACCCCGACGATCGCCCCTGTCGGCTCCCCCTGTGAGTTACTGAGGTCAGGTAGGGCGTGGTAGGCCCGAAACAGGTAGGAGGATCCATCAACCAGAACAAATGGCGGCTTTTCTGACATAACTTATTGTTTATCCTATGAATACTTTATCATGAAAGGCGATCCAGGCTGCTCATGTTAGCGGAAAACAGGCGGCTTTGTCGCCTTTCCACGAGCTTTAGCCAAGCCTCGACAACAAATCCTTACTATTTTTCTTGGTCTTTATCCAGATCTGATCTATCTTTAAATGCGTGGGGCACAAAAACCCAATAAAACGACCACGAAAAATACAACCACCACCACTGGAGAATACCAATGCCTGAGATGAATCCTATGGCTGTGGAGAACAGCAATACGCCCGAGGGCTTCGAGGATTGGACTGAGGAACAAGCTATTAAGCTTGCTGCCGAAGAGAATATCGAACTGACCGATGCCCATTGGGAAGTGATCCACTTCCTACGCAGTCACTGCGAACAGAATGGCGCCACCTGTAGCGCCAGACTGGTACTCAAAGCGATGACCGGACAGGTCAAAGACCGGGGTGGCAAGAAATATCTGTACAGCCTCTTCCCTCGAGGGCCGGTTGTTCAGGCCTGCAAGATTGCCGGCATTCCCCTGCCGCCCTATTCACTCGATCTCTCATTTGGCAGCGTGCACTGATCCGCCAATCTCTCGTGAGGGGCTGGTACAGCCCCTCCCCACCTCCCAATTCCCAACCTACAACGGCCCAACAGCAATGGCTGGGCTCAAACTCATCCGTTCTGGTGCCAGGCTGAACATTGCCGCTACAATAAACCAGAGCTGATCTCCGCAGCAAAACAGAAAGCATTCAACCATACGGAAGTAACTCACCAGTTTGCGGGTGAGATCAGAGATCGTATGCTGTTACTTTGCACTGGAGCGCATTGATTTCGCGATGCGTGGACTTTCACATAGGGAAACCTGACACTGATCGATATCAATGCAGTGCGCCTAATTACCTCCACTATCCGTGTATCCATTACGGCGGCACAAGTCATTGTCTGTCTCATCTTGCTGACTGGTGTCGGACTGCAGGCGAACGCAGCAACTCCAACAACCCAGCCTCTCGACCGCCCGCTGATCGGGCTTGTGCTAAGCGGTGGTGGTGCAAGGGGAGCGTCGCATATCGGGGTACTGAAAGTACTCGAAGCGCTCCGCATCCCCATCGATGTGATAACCGGCACCAGCATGGGCGCCATCGTCGGTGGCATGTATGCCTATGGCTATACGGTGGAAGAGATTGAGCAACTTCTGGCTGAAACCGATTGGGAGGCCTCTTTTCAGGATCAACCACCCAGGCAGAACCGGAGCTTTCGCCGCAAACAAGATGATTACGACTTCCTCATCAAACAGGAAGCCGGCATTGAAGACTGGAACCTCGTCATCCCGAAAGGACTGCTCCAGGGTCAGCAACTTAGCCTCAGACTTAAATCACTGACTCTGCTGGCGCCAGAAGATTTCGATCTGCTGCCAATCAGATTTCGTGCTGTCGGCGCCGATATAGAGAGCGGTGAAGCAGTCACCTTGGCTAACGGCAGTCTCTCAACCGCGATGCTGGCGAGCATGGCGATCCCCGGCGTTTTTGCACCAGTCGATTGGCACGGCCGGTTACTGGTCGACGGCGGGTTCGCCAATAATCTGCCAGTTCAGCAAGCCCTTGATCTGGGTGCCGACAGATTGATCGTGGTTGATCTCAGTACCAAGCCGCAAAGCCGGGAAGGGCTTTCATCGCCGCTGAGCATACTCAACCAGATTCTGGGCTTTTCCATACTGAGCAATACGCAACAGCAACTGGAAAAACTCACCGACAAGGATATTTTGATAAAGCCGGACCTAGGCAACCACTCGTCCACTGACTTCTGGCGCGCCGCTGAAATGATCGACAACGGCATTACCGCCGCAGACCAAATGGCGCAGCAGCTGGCACAACTCTCTCTACCGGAAGAGTTGTATGCCGCACACATGGCCTCACTCCGACAAAGGGAGCGCGCAGCGCCGGTTATCGACCAGATCAGCTTCGAAAACCATTCGCCGCTGAGCACGGATGTACTGCAGGCAAACATTTCGGCAAGCGAGGGTGAAAAACTCAATATCGCGAAACTGGAGGAGGAGATCAATCAGCTGTATGGCATGAACATCTTTGAACGGGTCGATTACAATCTTCTGCAGAAGGATCAACAAAACGAATTGAAGATTCGTGCAACAGAAAAGGAGTGGGGACCTAACTACTTAAGATTCGGCCTGACCATGGAGACCAATTTTGATGGATCCGGGATTTTCAATCTAGCCTCAAGCCACACGATGACACCCATCAACAGTATGGGAGGCGAGTGGCGTACAGAAGTGCAGATCGGCCATGATCAGCGGATCACCACAGAGCTGTATCAACCCATCGACAATAACCTCAGATACTATTTTCGATCCTTGCTTGGTTACTACGAAACCCATGCCGGGGTATTTGACTCCGGTCAGCAGGTGGCTGATCTGAATGTGAACTACTCCAATTTTTTACTCGCCGGTGGACGTCAATTTGGCAATTGGGGCCAGCTCGAGATTGGCGCGTATGCAGGCTCAGGTGATGTAAGTCCATACATTGGCGACCTGTCGACTGCCTCGGAAGACATCAAATTCGGCACTTGGGTAGTAACCTTTACTTACGACCAATTGGATAGCATCAATTTTCCCCGTCACGGGCTGATGGCGAACCTATCCTGGTCGGCCAGCAGAGATGAGCTTGGGGCTGAGGAAGAGTATGACACATTCAATATCAATGGCCTGTGGGCAAATACCTGGAACAAGAATACCCTTATGCTGTGGGCTGGCGCTGCCGGAGTGACCAATACAGAAGGACCGGTAAACACTGGATTTTCCATCGGTGGTCTGTTCAATCTCTCCGGCTATCATGAATCAGAACTCGCCGGGCGTTACGCCGGACTCATACGATTGATCTATTTAAGAGAACTGGGCGACAGTCGATCGGTTTTGAAAATACCGGTCTATGCGGGAGTCTCGTTAGAAGCTGGCAATGTCTGGGATGAGCGGGATGATATCGCCATGGATACATTAAGAACGGCAGGCAGCATCACCCTATCGATGGATTCGCCACTTGGCCCGATATACCTGGCACGGGGTTTTGCAGAAAATGGCCGTACTGAAAATTACCTATACCTGGGTCGTACCTTTTCGTTTTTCTGAATCGCTTGCTTGCCGATTTCGACTATCGGATTTCATGGCAGAAAAATGTTCATGACAACAGATGCCCGGCGGCTTGATCCGCCGAGTTCAGTCCGGCTTGAGCCTCGATTGAATTTTCAACAATTGTGTTTTTAAACGCCACCGGTTGCCGGGATTACCATACTCCCTGCACTTGGTCGTTTACGGATTGCAGGCGGCCCCGCCTCCAGACTCGCCAGTGTCATCGGACCGACGATGCCATCGACCGCCAATCGACGACTTGCCTGATATTGTCTGACCCGACTATCCGTCTTCGGCCCGAAGATACCGTCGACCCAAAGCGGGGGAGGGGGCATTCGTGCATTCAGCAGATTCTGCACATAGGCGACGGCCAGGCCTGACGTACCTTTTTGCGGATATTTTTTTCTACCGTAGTGCTGGTTACCTTTATTCCCCAGGTCAGGTAGATCTGCCTTTTCCATCGTTTCTCTCCTTGCGGGTATCGATTTTATTAGCCAGCCAGCAAAGCTTTGAGCCAAAACAAGCAGAAGTGTTATAGCGGCAATAATTCTCTTCTTGTGTGATTCAAGCTGAATATCTTTTCAGCAATACAGATCACTTTGTCAGCCTATTGATCATAAGAATATATGATAGTGTTCAATAAAAAAGGTGAATAAGACATCAAGGAAAATGTGTAATATTTACTTTTTAGAATAGGAATCTAGAAGCGCGTACTGATCAGACCATGAATTTCAAGACGCTCAGCCTTTTGTGGTGCAGACGATCATAGGTTGATCGTTTTCAGGCTGACTACCTGTTCGATCCAAGGCAAAGGGGTATTGCTTCTGTTCTAAGGCCTGTTGGGGCGGGAAAATTATCGGCCGTCCACTACTTGCACCAGCGATCAACATCCGCCTTTAACCGCTGCATATGACTTTTACGTTCAGCCTCACTGAGATAACTCCTATCCCCATCCTTCTTATAGTTGTAAATTCCACGAGCCCTGTTGTGTGAGTTATATCTGTCTTTGGCATAGATACATTTTTTCTTTCTTTTTTCCCGCTCTTGTTTTGCTTTCTGCTTGGCCTCTTTCTTTTCGCTACGCTCCTCTTCAAACGCATCGAGCATTTTGCGCATCTTCTGCTGTCGTTGCTGTGGGGAGTCGCCAGTGGAACCGGAGGAGGGGGTCTGTTTAATCTTCACCTCGGTGGAAGATTCGGAAACGGGGCGATCACTGAAATGGACCCGTCCATGTTCATCGGTCCACTTATAGACACCCGCATAGAGACTGTGCGAGAAAATGGCGCTGATCACGACGGCCCGAAGCAATACATTCATTGTCAAATCCTTGAAATAGTTTCTTAAGTATCCTGTACCAAACCTTTGCAGAAATCCATTCGCTATTGCGGCTGATGGGTGGCCATCCAACAAACCTCTGACTGAACTCTATTTCAGGCCGATGTTGCAATCCAGCCGCCCGATCCTCTGAATTATTCGCTTTGCGCATAAGTCCGTTAAAAGCCGGGATGACGAAGAATGGGTTAAACCGTTGTTGCTGAAATAGACTATCAAAAAAACCGCCGGGAACATATTAACCGGCATGAGTGGCCTTCATTGGCGCACTTGAGGAGCAAAAAAAGGGCGCCGAAGCGCCCTTTTTACCTTGTAGTCAATCCCATCAATATGAGATTAGAGTCCGGACCCACGACTACCCGTGAATTCCGGATAGGCTTCCATGCCGCATTCCCCGAGGTCGACGCCTTCGTACTCCTCCTCTTCGCTGACACGGATACCCATGACCGCTTTGAGGACCAGCCATACGATGAAGCTGGCGATGAAAGTCCAGGCGAAGATCACGCCGAGACCCAGGAACTGTGCACCGAAGGTGGCGTCGGTATTGGAGAAAGGCACGGCGATCAGGCCCCACATGCCAACCACACCATGCACCGAGATCGCACCAACAGGATCGTCGATCTTGATTTTATCCATGGTGATGATGGAGAAGACAACCAGGATACCGCCGATGGCGCCAACAATGGTTGCCCAGAGTGGGGTCGGCGCAAGAGGCTCAGCCGTGATCGCCACCAGGCCGGCCAGAGCACCATTCAATGCCATGGTCAGATCAGCCTTGCCGAACAGGGCGCGGGCAGTCAACAGGGCTGCGATCACACCACCGGCCGCCGCCGCATTGGTGTTGACGAATACGGCAGCTACCGCATTGGCCTCACCGATGTCAGAGATTTTCAGTTCGGATCCGCCGTTGAAGCCGAACCAGCCCAACCAGAGAATGAAGGTACCCAGGGTCGCCAGCGGCATGTTGGCGCCGGGTATGGCATTAACCCGACCGTCAGCGGAGTATTTACCCTTACGAGCGCCGAGCAGGATGACACCGGCCAGAGCGGCAGCCGCACCACACAGATGCACCACACCGGAACCGGCGAAGTCATTGAAGCCGGCCGCATCCAGGAAACCGCCGCCCCACTTCCAGTAGCCCTGCAGAGGATAGATCACACCAGTCATCGCCACAGCGAAGACCAGGAATGCCCACAGCTTCATACGCTCAGCCACGGCACCGGAAACGATCGACATGGCGGTAGCCACGAAGACCACCTGAAAGAAGAAGTCTGACATACCGGAATAGTAGGTATCGCCATTGCTGGCCAGCACGTCTTCAACACTGTTGTCGCCACCGAACATGAAGCTCAGATCCAGCGCAGGGATGATGCCGTTGCCGTCAGCCGGGTACATGATGTTGTAGCCCATCAGCATGTACATGATACAGGCGATGGCAAACAGGGCGACGTTTTTGGTTAGGATTTCAGCAGTGTTCTTAGCTCGGACCAGACCGGCCTCGAGCATGGCGAAACCTGCTGCCATCCACATTACGAGTGCACCTGACACCAGAAAATAGAAGGTGTCCAGTGCGTAGCTTAAATGTGTAATCGCTTCCACGATACTCTCCAGAAAGTAGTTACAAATCGGTTACAGTGCTTCAGAACCGGTTTCACCAGTACGCACACGGACCACCTGTTCCAGCGCGGTGACGAAGATCTTGCCGTCACCAATCTTGCCGGTCTTGGAGGCATTGGTAATGGCCTCGACAACCTGGTCGACAATGCTGTCATCCACCGCGATCTCAACTTTGATCTTGGGCAGAAAATCGACCACGTACTCGGCGCCACGGTAGAGTTCGGTATGACCCTTTTGCCGTCCGAATCCTTTCACTTCGGTGACGGTTATGCCGGCTACACCGACGTCAGAGAGTGCTTCTCTGACATCATCAAGCTTGAATGGCTTGATGATTGCGGAAATCATTTTCATGCTGTTACTCCTCAGTTATCTGGTCCGCCCGTAGGCGGACATATGATTAGTCACGAAAAAAGGATCACTAGAACTCTTTCGAGTAAGAGACGAAGAAACGCATATCGGAGTCTTCACCCGGGGCGTCGGTATCATCCAGGTCGGTGTCAGAGAGACTGAAGGTCACATCACCGAAGTCACCGGCTGACTTGCTCACGTCGATTTGATAGTGGGTGTAGTCATCGGCATCGTCATCACCGTCGCCATCAGGTTCGACAAAACCAACGGTCAGGCCAATAGAAAAGTCTTCGGGAAGATCGAAGCTACCGCCGATGTAGAAATAGAGATCCTCTTCAACGGCCTCGACGGCATCTTCAGCAGAAATCACATAGGCGACACCGGCTGAGAGGAAATTCCATCCCACATTGGCATTGACTTCAGCGAAATCAGACTCTGAATCACTTGAGTAGGAGTAGTAAATCAGACCAGCGTCATAGCTGACGCCAGAGATTTCACCGCCATAACCACCATAGAAATCCAACTCGTAATCATCCCAAGCCTCTGAGATCCAGGTACCGGCATAGAGGCCGCTATCGTGAGCATAATCAACACCACCGGAGAAAGCGGTACTGTTGGCAGATTGGGTCAGACCACGCCATATATAGTTACTGGTGACACCGATATTGGCACTGATTTCAGCGGCAGCGACAGATGACAGCCCCAGCATAGCAACACCACAGGCCAGAGCGATTTTGTTCATTTTCATGGTTCTAAATTCCTCTACTAAACGATCATGACAAAGTTAAAATTTTGGGTTCAGCTAACTCGTGTATTAAGCCGAATGTGACATTTACCAATCAGACTTCGTGCCAACCATTGCAACACACTGTTATTCAAGAGTATTTTTCAATTAATCGCTTTTTTGTTACAGCCAGGTAAAAAAGTCGTGCCTTATTTGGATTCACAAAAAGCGGGCATGCACTGCTCTGGTGCACCAATGCAGTGCAGAGAATTCAATCTGAGAGCGGGTTCACAACAGCGTCTCGTCAGAGCCACACAGAGCGAAACCGTTGCAATAAAGCGACACTAAATCCGACTCAGAGGGCCTCTGGACAAGCGGACCAACACTGGCTATTGTCTGCTGCATGATAGATTCAAAACTGATTGACGATCTGGCCCAACGGCTCTCAAACACCCTGCCTGCAGGCATTCAAAGCATGCAGGGGGATGTGATGAAAAACCTGCGTGCCGGCCTCGAGTCCGGACTGGCCAGGCTCGACCTGGTCAGCCGAGAGGAGTTCGAGGTGCAGGCCGCTGTCTTATCCCGCACACGGGAGAAGCTGAAAAGGCTGGAGGAACAGGTCAAAGCGTTGGAAGAACAACAGCGCTGAATTGCCCGATTCTGTCGCCCTGTCAAACCGACAGGAAAACTCGGAAAAGATTTACGCACCATTTTTGTCACGTCGATACCGGAACCATCGACCTGCTACGCCATGCAAGGAAGCCATGTCACTCGCCATACTTTATTCCCGCGCCCAGGAGGGCATCAACTCACCCCTGGTAACTGTTGAGGTCCATCTCGCCAATGGTCTGCCTGCACTCTCCATCGTCGGCCTGCCGGAGATGGCAGTGCGGGAGAGCAAGGATCGTGTCAGGGGTGCACTGATCAACAGTCAGTTCGAATTTCCCGCCCGCCGCATCACCATCAATCTGGCTCCGGCCGACCTGCCGAAAGAGGGGGGACGCTTCGATCTGCCGATCGCCCTGGGCATTCTCGCCGCCTCCGGGCAGATCCCGAAACAGGCTCTGGATCAGTATGAGTTTGCCGGCGAGCTGGCCCTCTCGGGTCAGTTGCGTCGGGTACACGGCATCCTACCCGCTGCCCTGGCAGCCCGGGATGCGAAGCGTGCACTGATTCTGGCCGAAGATAACGCGGAGGAAGCCGCTCTGGTCGAGGGTCTGACCTGCCAGCCCGCCGACCATCTGTTACAGGTCTGTGCCCATCTCAAAGGCCTTGAGACTTTACCGACCCAAGAAAGGGTCTTCACCGAATCGAAGCCGAATCAGCCCGACATGGCCGACGTCATCGGCCAACAACAAGCGAAGCGCGCCTTGGAAATCTCAGCGGCCGGTGCTCATTCACTGCTCTATATAGGTCCGCCCGGAACTGGTAAGTCGATGCTCGCCGCCAGACTGCCCGGGATCCTGCCACCGATGACCGAACACGAGGCCCTGGAGAGTGCTGCGATACGCTCACTCGCTCAGCAGCAGCCGTTCGATGCAAGCGGCTGGAACCGGCGACCATTCCGGGCCCCTCACCACACAGCCTCAGCCGTGGCGCTGGTCGGCGGGGGTAGCCATCCAAAACCGGGAGAGATCTCTCTGGCCCACCATGGGGTACTATTTCTCGACGAACTGCCTGAATATAACCGGCATGTACTGGAAGTACTGCGTGAACCGATGGAGAATGGCAGTATCACCATCTCGCGGGCCAACCGTCAGGCAGACTACCCGGCGCGCTTCCAGCTGCTCGCTGCCATGAATCCCTGCCCCTGCGGCCACCTCGGAGACGGCAGCCAACGCTGCCACTGCACCGTGGAACAGATCACACGCTACCGCAACCGGATATCAGGACCACTGCTGGACCGTATCGATATGCATGTGGAGGTGCCCCGACAACCTATCACCCTGGGCCAACCGAAAAACAACCAGAAAGAGGAGTGTAGCGCAACCATAGGCTCACGGGTCGCCAGGGCGAGGGCACGGCAAGTGGCGAGGCAGGGTAAAACCAATCAAGCACTGATGGGACGAGAGATCGATAGCTATATTCAACTGGATGAGCGCTGCGGAGCCATAATACTAAAAGCCATCGAACAGCTTGGCCTATCGATGCGCGCCTATCATCGGATCATTAAGGTAGCGCGAACCATTGCCGATCTTGAGAACTGCCCGCAGATTGACACCCACCATATCAGTGAAGCTATCGGTTATCGGCGGCTGGACAGGTGTTAGTCTTTATATGAACGAAGATTTTCTAGCACTCTGAGGATCGAACTCTACACTTCAATCCATAGCTGTGAGGTTTCTTTTATAACGAATACTCCTCTTACCATGGATATCCAGATGATTAACTAAAACTTAGCTCTCGGAGTAATAATACCCGAGTACACTTTTGGGTGCTACGCATGTCATTTATTTGCAGCTTTGGCTACTTTACCTCCAGCAGCTAACCTCACAGCTTTAATATATATCTCTCTCTACCTGAGTATTTCCTTCTCAATAAGATTAACTTAACACTATCTCCTATCATAGGACGATTCTTAGATGATTTTTTAAAATATAATCTCCGGCCATCTTTCATTAATACTTCAATTTCTACTCGCCCTCCTGTTTTACCAACTGCGTAAGTAACATTTGTAATTCTCCCGAAACTTGACTGATCTGTACGATAGTACGGATCAACTGTGTCGTATCCAATTATCAGTCCGCCAATGATAACTATCGGTAACAAAAATATTGATACCATAAGCCATTTATTTAGTTTAGACTTCTGCATGCTATCAATAAAACTTGAGTGATAACACAACAAAATAAATGCCTTTGTTAGTTACACATATCTGCTTGATCAAAAGTTTTAAAAAAATAGCTTCGCTACCTCAATAACACATACCTGGTTCAATCTCATCTAGATCAGTGTCTTCTTCCATCATATCAAGCCAAATATCCAGCCAATCTGGTGGCCCGGTTTTGTCTTCACGCCACCCCCCTTGTCCTGGCAAGTCTCTCCAATAAGGGGTAAATGTATCCGGATAGCCTCCTTTCTTGTTTCTATAAGGTGTAGACATGTCCCTTATTGGTTGAAGTGGGTTCCTATAATTTGGATGACTCGGACTAGAACTCTGACCACCATACCAGCTTCTATTTCCGTACTGGTTTCTTCTTTGCCCATCGGAATCAATCCAATTTATTGGATCATTTACCACATAACCATATAGATTTGTGTCATGTCCGGAAAATTTTATTCTATCCTTACTTGTCCATCGCCCGGTGTTAGGAGTGTAATCTCTAGTTCCAAATCGGACCAACTGTAAATGATGATCATAGATTCCTCCAGCAAACCCAAATGGTTGAAAGCCGGGATTCGTATCTGTTGTGATCTTACCCCATACATCGTAGTCGATTCTCTGCACGACATTCCCGGTAAGCATATTTACTACTAGCCTTGGTGATCCCAGGTGATCCGAGATGATGCGATAGGTTTCATTGTCCTTTATCATGTAATCGGGCACATTAGATTTTGTTCCATAGACAAACTGGCTAACAATGCTGCTCGTACCATCGAGCTCCGCTACAGGATTGAGCTGATCTTTATAGAGAAACCCCTGAACCAGAACTCCATTAACTTTCTTTCCAATTCTGCGGTTCGTTCCGTCAATCAAGTAATCGACGACCACATCACCGGGCAGGGTTACTTGAATGAGATTTCCGAACACATCATAGCTGTATTGTGTAACAACACCTGCTTCGGTTTTCGATTCAAGTTCTCCATTTGGTGTGTAGCTATAGGTAGCACCTTCATAGCTAACGAGGCGATCCTGCTCGTCGTATCCACCGACCAATATGCCATTGACGTGTGTTCTATTGCTGTTTTGGTCGTAAGTGTAAGTAGATGTTGTAGCGGCATTCTCAGAAACTTCAGAAAGCCTACCAGCGGGATCATAGGTATAACCGTAAACAGTAGTTGTTCCTTGTATTATCTCTGTTTTTGCAGTAACGCGTCCTAACTTGTCTCGTGTATAGGCCACACTGTATAGATCGCTGCTAGTATAAGCATTGCCAGTAATTTGCATAACTCCCTGAACACTAGTCCCGGTTGTCTCTGTGATTATCGAAACCGGATCAACACCGGGATCCCAGCGTGAGATGTTTTCACCGTGAGAGATATAGGCCAGATTCGCTGCATCGAATTCAAGAGAGTCACCCCAATACTCTTTCCAATCTTCGTTACCGTTCTGGTCTGCACAGACGATACCCTCAAAATTGAAGCAGACATTACCGATGTTATCCACAGAGAAACCAGGATCATAATCATGATACCTTCCGTTAAGAATGTCCTCGAATGTACCATCCGTATTGATTCGATAGAAATTCTCATCTGCATCGCTGTTGGCGACCAAACCCCAGCTTGAGCTGTCTAGAACAACATTAGTCGTCAGGTCGCCTGCAGGTAACACAGTGTGTAGTAACACGTCCGTGCCATTGAGTCGGTATATGGTATTCCCTGAAGTCAGGTAGAGATTATCGTCCGCACCTATCTCCATATCACCTATTTCGACCAGCGCTGAAGAGAGGTCAACCAAGGCATTTTCGTTTACCCCATCAAATGTACTGAGAATGGCACCTTTCTTCAGATAAATCAGACCAGCACTATCGACAGCTATATCATTTGCCGTTGTTAACCAAGCCGGACTCTCTGGGATTCCACTACCGGCAGGCAAACGGTACATCTGGTTACCTGCATGCATAAAATAGATATCTCCACTAGGAGATATAGTTGGGATGTGACTGATATCGTATGAAAGAATATACTCAGTACGCGTGACGTCTTGCTGATATTGGCCCGCTAAATCACCGGCTGTATCATAAACATTAATAACAAAGGAATTTGTACCGACAATTGGTAAGGGTACACTACCACTTAGACTCCCATCTTGACCAAGAGTCATTGGAATATCGTTAATTGTTATCGAACCTGCTCCAGACACGTTCCCACTTATCAACAGTGGATCTTCACTGATCCCTGTGGAATTCAAAGAGATCTGGATATTGGCATCTGCATGGCTCTGATAACTGTTGTTTATGATTTCTCCAAAACCATTGTAACCAAGAGAAGAACTGATGTTACTTAAGTTAGTTTGTTCAGGCAGCCCATTTACAGTATTTCGAGTGATCTGAAGCTCACCAGCAGAAACAAGCAGTCTGTCACTGTCATAGCCATATTGTATTGCCATGCCGCCAGTTGAGATCGTGCTTATATAGAAATCATTGTTGTATTCATACCCAACAGCGCCATTGATGTCCCCGGTCCATTGCTGTGATCTAAGGAGTGAACCATTATAATTCAGGTCAAGCAGCCCACCATCGGGTGATTCAATCTGACTCAATTGGCCTGTAGTCGCTTCATACAGATATCCATATCTACCGCGAGGTGTAGAAATTGCATCCAATCGTCCACCGGCATCATAAGCCATGTCTAATGATTGACCATCGGGGCGAAGTACGCTGATCGGCTTCTTGTCAAGATTGTATGTGTATGTCGTAGATGTATCGACACCACTGAGTGGCGGTGGCACGTAGTTGCTTTTCTGATCAACCCCATTATATCGAAAAATATGGGCGCTTCTTCCAGGTGGTACGATACTGATAAGATTTCCATTTGCATCATAGTTGTAGACTACTTCCCGTCCATCAGGAAGTCTCTTTCTTGTGACTCTTCCAAGTGCATCGTTTGTGAACTCTACACGTCGGCCTACCGCATCCGTGATGCTTTCAAGATAACCCTGTTGCTCACCGGACGCATAGTATGTCAAAAAGGTCTGTCGAGCATCTAGGCCCACACCTTGGATGATTTCTGATAATCTCCCTCTGTCATCATGATGCATAACAGTTGGGAATAGATCTGCAAACTGTATAAAAGCCAAATTAGCTTGTTCATCCAGCTTCGTTTCAACTACTCTTCCTTCGGGAGATGTTTTAGTCCAAGCTCTGTTAACTGCCTCGAAATTTGACTCGTATCTGTTCTCGTTGATCGTTGTTACATACTGAATGGATTCGGTGCTTAGTATATCGTATGGATCAGATATCGTTCCATTCATGAACTTTGTTGTTTTATATTTCAATCCACTACTGGGAAGAGTGATCTCATTAACAGTCTTAATAGGGCTTAACATTCCAAAAAATATATTTGGACCCCGGGTCGTTTGCTCAACCTGGCCATTATTACTTATAAATGTCGTAGTACTTCTGCGGTCCCATTTCCTTGATGATGTACCATCAGGCTTTGTATTCACCTTTATGCTGTTATCAGGCTGATTTAAATACTCAAATGTATAAGATTTTCCTTCAGCGCTGGTAAGTGTTGTTATCGATTGATGCTGCAACAGCAATGGATCGTAATTTTTTATGCTAGACAGAAACCATCCACCACCTAAAGGATTAACATCCTCAACCAGTAGACCTTGCTCATCAAATGCATAGCTATAGTTATTTAGATTTCGATCCTGAAAATTCGTTAACAATCCGATAGACGAATAACTCATGTTCCAGATATTACCTGCTGGATCGGTTACTGTATTTAAGAATCCATTTCCGTCCAGTGCGAGATTTGTTATTTTGCCATCTGCGCTAGTAATACTTAACGGAGAACCTAATGCATCTCGTTGAATAGCAGTTAGAGCCCCATATCCGTCTTCTATACCTATAAGTATTCCATCTTCATTATAGTGAAACTCATACTTAGGCGTGTTTACTAAAGTATGGCGTGTTTCAATATGTCTACCTGTCTCACTAAAGACATAAACTTCATCGCCCTTTTCACTTGGAACGATTATATTTCCTGCTGTACCGTATGGTATTTCAGATGATCCGGTATACTTTGCAATTACACTGTATTCGAATGGCGCCCCATTCGGTAATGAACTATTAATCGCGTATTTAAGGAAAGATACGTACAAGTAATTATCAGGTGCAACTGACAACGAACTTGCTTGAGTCAAACAACTAGAATAAATAGAACCTTGTTCTAAATCGCTTGGATAGCAATCTAAATTTCCAGCAATTTTTTGTATGTAGCCATTACTGGTGACTTTGTATATCACACCCTTATGTAGAACGAGCAAATTATCATCTCTATCCACTGCAATATCAGAAGAATAGTGTAATGGAAAATCTGTCGCCCGAGTTGACACACTTTCGTCCAGCTCTTTATCTTGCCATGTACCGTCACCAGCTACTGTTTTAATGGTCCCATCTCTGCCAATCATCCTTATTCGATGGTTTCCAAAGTCGAAAAAGTACAGATCTCCGGTTGAGCTCAGGGCCATTTGATCAGGCCATATGAACTGTGCAACTCCGGCAGGCCCATTATCACCGCTAAAACCTTGATCACCTGTTCCTGCAACAGTGTTTATCCATCCCCCAGGTGACACTCTTCTTATTACATTGTTTTTGCTATCAGAAAAGAAGATATCACCGTGAGGGCTAACAACAATACCTCTAGGTTCATTCAATCTGGCATCCACCGCTAATCCATTGTCACCACTAAAACCTCGATCCCCTGTACCTGCAACTATTTCAAGTCTACCTTCAGGTGTTAAACGATGGATGCAGTGATCGGCTGGATTAACACTCAATCCTCCTGTCGTAAAATATAGATTCTCATCATCAGCTATTGTGAGAGAGTTTATTTTTGGTAGCGCAACATTTAATGCAGACTCAGCTTCTTGGCATGTTATGGAAACAGATCCGTTACCTGCTAATGTACTTATAATTCCATCTGGTGAAATTTTTCTTATCCGTTGCTCATCAATGATATACATACTTCCATCTGGCCCTACCTCACTGTCTTTAATTCCATTAAATTGAGCATAGATAGCATCACCACCATCACCGGAATAACCAGGAGGTGAGGCCCCGGCTACTGTAACCAGTGGACCTCGCGATAATTCACCGACTTTTCTACTTTTTCCGTTCCCCATGTAAAGAGTCTGTTTGCTTACATCATACTTGTGATGTACATCAAAACTCCATAAGCCAAGGCCAACCTGCTCCAATAGTGGAGAAACGAGCTCAACATCTCTTTGCCATTCGCTTACTTGCTGATATACGTCTCCTTCTCCCCTACCAGGGAAAGCAAATGCATTATCCAATCTATCTATACCCCAAACCGCGAACATTCTATCAATATCGGATTGTGGAGCAGCCGCGGGAACTGGTGTGTTGTTGGCGTTTTTATAATACCTGACACTTACCTTTGCGGTATCAGTATTGATTTTTCTCCCATATGCATCATAACCGTCCCAAAGATAATCATAAGAAGCATTTGCTACTGGTGCATACCTTCTACTTAGCTTTCTCCCTGCAATCTCCAGATTAAGATCCACTGCATAGAGTCCGCCTGATATTTGATCACTTGTCAAAGGAACCGTTATTTTTTTACCCTTTTGATAGCCCTCCACTCTCTTAGTTGAGTAATGAAGTTTGTAGTTTGTTCCATGTATTGGCAGGCTTTCTCCAAGTCCGCGGCTTTGAGGATTGATAATGCATCCACTGCACTCATCTTCATCTTTTTCATCCAACTCCTCTTTTGGAGGTTCTTCAGGAGGATAAGGGTCCATATCCACAGGCGGTGGAAAATTACAATCATATGGTGTGAAGTGATCAATTTGTGCTCGCCATATCGAATCACCTGGCTCATATAGCTCTGCGAGTTTTTCACGCTCACTAGCTGTTAAACCAATCCCATCAAGTTCCGCTTGACCGGATTCATTGTCTATACCATCAAGAGATACATCTATGAAAGCCAATCCATTTTCTTCTCTTAATATCTTTACTACTATACCGTTCGTTGATGAAATCCAGTTTTTCTTGTCAAAGTCATACCAACCTACAGGCACGATATTGCCGGTGGGTATGTTCATGAAATTGTCAACATATAAACTTAAAGGACTGCTAAAATCGACTTGTTTCGCATTTGCAGTAATTGCTTCATCCGCACTCAGTTCTACAGCGTATGTGTAGGCAGATGTAGGCGGCAATTCTGCCGGCATAGCATTTAGTCCGTTTGGACCCACTGTATATTCTGTCGCTCTAACATTAAGAGTGGATAACGATTGGACAGATCCGTCAGGCAAGGTCATGGTCGCCTGAGTACCTTGAGGAAATAGTATCGTGGCTTTACGCGTACCATCTGCATCAGTCTGAGGAGATCCCTCGGCAATTTGAAAGCTTTGACTGGTATCAGTTAAATCAATCGTCGATACTTTGCTGTCCAGCGTTATAAGCACAACATCGTCATCAAGAGCATAATTCTGCCAAGGTGTATTAATCTTTCTTTGAGCTCGCAAATAATTATCTTTACGATAATCAACAGTAAGAAAACCGCCTCCGTTTACGACCAGATCAAATTGACCATCAACACGAGAAAGTGTTTGACCAAATTCCGGATGGTCTTTTATCGACACTACTACTCCACTCAAAGGTTCATTATTACGGTTAAGCACAAGACCACGAATAACAGATACTCTTTTTTTAGATATTGTTCCTGGCACAACGCCAGACTGAACAGCCGGAACTCCTTCATAAAGAAACTTAATTGAGCTGTGGAAATCTACATCAGGGCGTTCAATTGGAGTCGCTAGTAATACGGGATCCGGCGGTATGCCATAGGGGAGGTTTTTGTTGTCAGTTGGATCAGCGCCATCAGCAACCTCTTCTCCATCACTGAAGCCGTCCCCATCTGTGTCGTGATTTAACGGATTCGTACCATAAACATTAACTTCGTCACCGTCGTTCAGACCATCAGCATCAGAGTCCGCATTTAAAGGATCAGTGCCGAGAACAGCTTCTTCTTCATCGGTTAACCCATCACCGTCACTATCCAGCGCAACGACTTCAACTGTAACTTTCGCTGTGTCAGGCAAGCTGTCCAATATCCCATCATTGACGATCAGCTGGGCGACGTAGATTCCACCCACATCAGGGATAAAGGATGAAACAGCGGACTCCGCGTCTGTCAAAAATGCTGTACTACCTTGAGGCATAGATATTAAAGACCACAGATAGGTAAGGTTATCGCCATCCGCATCGTTCGACTGATTTCCATCCAACACAACCACTTGACCTGCAAACACCTCTTGGTCATCACCGGCATGGGCAACGGGGCGGGAGTTTTCAGTGGTAATGACAACGGTTGACGGGTCGCTGTCATACTCTCCATCGTTCACGATCAATTGGGCAATATAAGTACCTGCCAGATCTGCCACGAAGGAGGGTGAAGGGTCGTATGGATTGTCTAATATTGCCTGGCTGCCAACCGGCTTTACAGAGAACTCCCACAAATACGTCAACTCATCATTGTCGACATCGTGTGAATTTCCGCCGTTCAGAGTAACCTGGCTACCCAGTGGTACTGTCTGATCAGGACCGGCATCGGCAATTGGTTGTGAATTCTGTGTGGTGACGACAACCGTGTCTGGAATGCTGTCTTCAATCCCGTCACTCACAATCAATTCAACAATGTATTCACCTGGTTGAAAAACCGTGAAATAGGGATTTATGGTGGTAGGATTAACAAGAACGGGAGTGCTATAAGGTGGTATGGATGCAAATGACCAGCTATAGGACAGAATGTCACCATTCAGATCCGTGGTTGCACTACCATCCAGTGTTACTGTATCGCCAACATAGACGGTCTGATCGGGGCCAGCATCGGCTACCGGCGGGTAGTTGTTTACGGATACAACCTCTATGGTGATCGAACTGCCAGGTTTTCCGTAGAGTTCAACTGTGAGTACGTTCGTCTCCAGCAAATTTACCGGGATACTCAAGAAATCGGTCTGTTTTTTACATTTTCGTTTGTGCTTTTTATTTTTACAGTGTCTGAAATGCTTTTTGAGGGTTCGTGGACTAGCGATAACCCCCTCATTGAGTTTGATAAAACCAGTTCCGACATGCTTCGATGTTACGCTGTCATCTGTTAGAGGTCCGTTGTAGATGTTTAGAACGTAATCAGCATTCAGGCTTGGAGAGCTAAACTCCACGATTTCAGTAACTGGCTTTCCAGCTGAACGTACGAACGTTTGAGGACCAAAGATTGGTGCAGAATCTTCTGCTAGTGCGGGCTGGAAATGCGCCCATAAAATGAAGAATAGAGCAATTGAGGTGAATAAGAACTTTTCAGAATGATCCAAAGGCTTGAACAGCTTCGATTCCATCGAGCACTTCCTTGCGGTAGTTCCACAATCTATTATGAGTGATCACCATCGGTAATCATCATGGGTTCTACGAGAACGGAAATCCCTGTGTATTTGCAAGAGTCCCATTTCTACGTAGTCCCAAATTGAACAAAGAGCAAAGCCTTACACATTGTGGGGTATTGAATGTATAAGTATTTTCTGAAATCCATGTAGGCATATTCCTACTTATGCGGAAAACTTCCACCACTCCTCGCTCCTGTTTGGAAATTATTCCTGGGTCAACGCCCATTTTTCGAGTTAAACCTCTCCGTGATCGGCTTAGATGTGTGCAATGCAATATCAGCTAGTCTGATACTGTGCTTGAGGCCCTTAAGCTTTAGATGCTCTCTGAGCGTAGAGGAATCTCAAAAATTAGGGTAACCCTCTGTTTTTTTTGATTTTAGAGTTATACGGCAAAAAAGCTACGCTAGGGTGCCCCTGTGGCCTTCCGGGAGACAGCAGCAACTGTTGCCACTGTTCCACCGAACAAATCAGTCGTCATCGCAACCACATCTCGGGCCCGCTTTTGGATCACATCGATATACATGTGGAAGTCCCCAGGCAACCTATCCCGATCGGTGGCACTCAGAGCAGCAACCAGGAGGAGGGGAGCGATATCGAGACCCATATCCGCATCGACAAACCGGGGTAGAAATTACTGCGGAAGGCGGTCGATCAACTGGGGCTCTCAATGCGCGCCTATCACCGTATCATCAAAGTGGCGCGCACCATTGCCGATCGCGAAGACAGCTCAGAGATTCTCACCCAGCATCTGAGTGAGGCGATTGGCTATCGCCGGCTAGACCGCCGGCAGCAATACTGAGTTGCTGTTTAGAAAGAGCCCTTCAATCCCTGCAGCTTGGCTCGGAAGGATTCCACCACCTGCCGGTTGTCAGTTGAATCGAACACAACGGTCGGGACAAGCACCACCACCAGTTCTGTTCGTTTACTGAAACTCGACTCCTGACCAAACAGCCAGCCAATCAATGGCAGCTTGCTTAAAAACGGCAGACCAGAGGTGCCTTCGTTATCCCGGTCGGTGATCAGTCCTCCGAGCACCAGAACTTCTCCATTTTTCACCGCTACGGTACTGTTGATCTTTCGGGTCGAGATGGTCGGCGAGCCCGAAGTACTGGAGGCCTCCACGTCAGAGACATCACTGACCTCCTGGGTTACATCCAGCGTCACCAGGCCACCTGGGTTGACCCGTGGTGTCACTTCCAGCATGACACCGGTTTCACGATAGCTGATGCTGTTGATAATGGGTGAATCGGAATCCGTGGTGGACTGACGCTGCTGATCAATGATAGGGACTTCATCACCCACCTGGATCGAGGCGGTTTCATTATCCAGCACCATCACAGATGGCGAAGAGAGCACCCGGATCAGAGAATCTTCGGCCAGGGCATTGAATACCGCCCTGACATCCGACGCTGAACGCAGAACAGAAAAGTTGAAGCCGGGCAATGTATTGCCCAATAGAGTGGATGTGCCACTGCTTAGCACCCCTTCACCAAGATAATTTGAACCCACATCCGAATTGAAAGCCCACTGTAATCCATATTTGAACTCATCCTGCAGGGCCACTTCGATGATGGTCGCCTCCACCATCACCTGAAGCTGGCGCACATCCAGTTTCTCCAGAGCATCCAGCATGTTGGCGTACTGGGAGGGGGTTGCAGTGATCACCAGGGAGTTATGCTTATCATCTGCGACAACCCGGATCTCGCTCTTGGCCTCACTGCCCCCGGCGCCAAAAAAGGTCATACGAGCCACAGAAGTTGAGGACAGGCTCTTCGACTCACTGTCGGTTGAACTGCTGAGGGTCTTTTTCGTCTTGCCGGGGGCCACCTCGGCGGATTTACTCTTTTTCTGGGTTGCCCCTGAAGCGGAGAAGAGCTGCTGCAGCATATCCGCAAGCTCCACGGCCTCCCCATTCTGTACTCGATAGACATAGAGCTTCTGTCCACTGCCCGACTCCTGGCTGTCGACCCGGTCGAGCCTGGGTATCCACTCAGCAACCCTGTCCAGGTAGCGCTTCTGCGGAGTGACCACCAGAATCCCGCCAGCCTCATCCACAGGCACCACCCGGAACATACCCTCCAGGGGGTTGGTATCGATGCTGCCGACAATCGCCTGCAGCTCCTTGGTCACACTGGAGACTTTGGCATATTTGAGGGGGAAAAAACCGACTGACAACCCTTCCATCCAATCCACGTCGAACAGCTGAATGGTCTCCAGCAGTCCGGCCAGCTCACCGCCGGTACCGCCCAACACCAGCAGATTGCGGGTGGCATCGACACGGATCACGCTGTTGACCGGTGCCAGGGGTTGGAGAATCTGCGCCATCTCCCGTACACCGATGTATTTCAACGGCACCACCTGCAGGGCATAACCCGCCGGTATCGGTGCGCTGTCATCTGCCAGCCTGGGAACCTGCTGACCCTGGATCGCTTTGCTCAGGGGCAGAATCCGGTAGATCCCGTCCACCAGCACCATGGCTGCACCATTCATTCGCAGCAGGGTCTCCAAGGTGGGCAGCAGATCCGTTCGACGCAGGGACTTCCCGGTCTGGATGGTCACCTTACCCTTTACTGCCGGATCGAGAATATAGCTCTCGTCGAGTAACTCACCGAGTACGGTCTGCACCACTTCCCGCAGATCCGCCTGTTCGAAATTCAGGGTGATGTCACCGGCCGCTGACTCTGCAATACCCTTGCGGTCGCTGGCCCGGCCCTGTTTGACAAACCTGCCGGTGCCGTAATAGAGCTCCGGTTTCTCGGCTTTCGAGCTGGCCTGTGACGGCCGCTCCCGGCCAAACGTCTCAACACCGGCATCCTTGTCCTCCTTCGGCCGGCCCGGTATTAAATGGCCGGGAGGAACTTGGCTTTTTCCATGGCTCGGGCCTTCAGTGTCGGAACGACTGTTGAGGTTGGCACAACCGGTGACGAAGACCAGCAGGAGGAGAGGGAGGACGGTGTTAATTGACATCAGATGGTGTTTGTCTGCAAAAGATTACTCTTGGAAAAAAGTTTGCCCGGATAGGCTAGCTACCGGGCAATCGGGCATTTTAGCCTGAATGGGCCCGCCGGTCACTTGAGAGTTAAAATCAGGCTTGAGAGTTCCGCCCAAACCGAGGTTGGTGCGCAGCGTGGGCCTGCACCAGCTGCTATTACGCCTGGTGTTGTTGACAGTCATCGACAGAAACGATGCTGGCTTATCGGCAAAGCCCCTGTTCCACTTCGTTACGCATCTCTCTGCCCTGCAGTTTTTCAATCAATTCCAGGGCAAAATCCATGGCAGTTCCCGGACCTCGGGAGGTGATCACCTTCTCGTCACTGATCACCGCATCGGACTTCACATCAACCTGCGGCAGGTTCATGCCGTCGAGCACACCCGGATAGCTGGTCGCCTGACGCCCATCCAGCAGACCAGCGCCAGCCAACACCTTCGGTGCCGCACAGATCGCAGCCGTGTACTTACCCTGCTGATGCAGCTGCTTGAGGATTGCATGAATCCTGGGATCCGCATCAAGGTAGTCTGCGCCAGGCAAGCCGCCAGGCAGCACCACCATATCGAATTCATCCGCATTGACATCATCAAGGGTGGTATCGGGTAGCAGTGTCACACCACGTGACGCCTTAACCGGATTCTCATCGAGCCCGGCGGTGACCACCGTCACACCGGCCCGGGTCAGCAGGTCGGTGATGGTGACAGCTTCCAGCTCTTCACACCCTTGCGCTAGGGGGACGAGGACGCGTGCCATTGTAGACTCCTGTGTTTGATGATTTCAGAAACCGGGATCAGTTCGATCCCCTGCTGTTTAAGTTTAGGCAATTCTTCCTGCAACACATCCAGTGTCGCACCGTATGGGTGGCCGATGCCGATCGCTTCACCCCGCTCCCGGGCGATCGCCACCAACTTCTGGAGCTGCAATCTGATGAGTGACTTTTCCGGCACATTGTCGAGAAACACATCCCGACGTCCATTACTGATCAGATGGCGCTGCGCCACCCGTTCGGCCACGGTCAGTTCGGTAGTGCGGCTGTCGATAAAATAGAGCCCCTGGCGGCGTAACTCCGACATGATCCAGCGCATCGCCGTGGGATCCCGGGTGAGCAGGCTTCCCATATGGTTGTTGACACCGGCAACATAAGGCACCGAGGCGAGATTGCGCTTCAGGGTCGCGACAAAGTGGGATTTGGGCATCGCCAGGGTCAGCGCCCCATTCCCCAATGGATTACCCAGATCGGACTCCATGGGCAGATGCAGCATCACCTCTTTGTTGAGCTCGTGGGCGCGGATTGCCAACTGCCAGGTAAAGGGGGTTTGCGGCAAAAAGGCGTAGGTCACCGGACCGGGCAGATTGATCGCTCTTTCACCGGCGGCTTTCTGATTGCCCAGATCATCGATGATCAGTCCGATCCTGACCGGGCGCTCCAATTGAGGATTCTGCTGAACCTCAGCCTTGAGGGCAGGGGAGAAGGCGATAACCATCCATAGCCCGATCAGAAGCAGTCTGTTCATCGGGTGTTTGGCAAAGGCCGACTGTTACAGCACACACTGCCCTGCTGGCAGTGCGAGCCTCTGATGTCACGCAATCGAATGGGATAGTGCACAAGTTGTCGGTATTTTTATCCCGCCCCTTTTCTGGCATTCAAAATGGCAAGACCCTTCAGCAGATTCAACGCCTCACCCAGTTGATAATCTTTAGCGGCCACCGACTCAACCCCTTGATCCGAATCGGATGCCTGGTTGTCCTCACTCTCCTCGTTACCGTTCTCCAGGTGTCCGGTCAGATTCGACTCCTTGATCGGGCCAACCTGATCTTTCTCCACCTTGGAGAGGGTAAAGTCCTCCAACTCGATATCCGGTTTGATCCCTTCCGCCTGAATCGAACGACCGGATGGGGTGAAGTAGCGTGCGGTGGTCAGCTTCACCGCGGCGGTATCGGTGATCGGAATGATGGTCTGGACAGAACCCTTGCCGAAGGTCTGGCTGCCCATGATGACGGCGCGCCCATGATCCTGCAGCGCTCCCGCCACGATCTCCGAAGCGGAGGCAGAGCCTTCATTCACCAGCACCACAATCGGCGCACCTTCGAGCACATCATCCGGTGCCGCTTCGAAACGCAGCTGGGAGTCGCTCTCACGTCCCTTGGTATAGACAATCAGGCCATCTTCGAGAAAGGCGTCACTGACCGAGACGGCCGCATTCAACACCCCGCCCGGATTGTTGCGCAGATCCAGCACCATGCCCTGCAGATCCCCCTCGGATTCACCTTTCAACTTGCGCAGCACTTTCAGCATGTCTCTGGCGGTATGGGTTTGAAACTGAGAGATCCGTAAGTAGGCAAAGCGATCATCCAACAGCCGGCTCTTGACACTGGCAACCCGGATCACGTCCCGCACCACGGTGATTTTGATTGGCTTCTCTTCCCCTTCACGGATGATGGTCAGCTCCAGGGGGGTGCCCGGCTTACCGCGCATCAGGGCAACCGCCTCATTCAGGCTCATGCCCTTCACCGGTGTCTCATCGAGACGTACGATCAAATCACCACTGCGTACACCGGCCCTGGCCGCCGGCGTGTCATCGATCGGCGCGATCACTTTGACAAAGCCGTCTTCCATGCCCACCTCGATGCCCAGGCCACCGAATTCCCCTTTGGTGCCGACCTGCAGATCCTTGTAGTCTTCCGCATCCAGATAGTTGGAGTGGGGATCTAACCCGGAAACCATACCCCGGATAGCGTTTTCCAGCAGCACCTCGTCATCCACAGGCTCCACATAGTTTGCCTTGATACGCCCGAAAATATCCGCAAAGGTTCTCAACTGCTGCAGTGGCAGGTTGTTCTTCGACTCCCCATCCTCTTCTGCAGGCAGTGCCAAAGGTATCAGCATGGCAGCCATCAGTATCAGGCTGAAACCCAGTCGGTTATTCCGCAAAACGGCTTTCATCATCTGCTTTTCCTACATTTGTGCCGCTACACTGTAGCAGGCTCATGATTCGATGCGGCCGGATCATCTCCAGAGGGCCAGCCTATGCGCAACCCGCCGCTTGAAACTCACTGCTGACCGATCTCCATCCGAGATCCTCAGCGTAACGCCAATCTATTGCTCTGTGTGTTGTGAGTAACTGGATAAAAAGATAGTTCCTTCACAGCCTTACCCGCAATCACCCGCCCCCGGATCCGACGACACCACTGGGTTGGATTTTTTGGCTTACCATTGTGCCGAATACCAAAATAGACACCCGATGAGGAGCGACCCCCGCTATTACCCACCTGAGCAACCACCTCACCTGGCTCCACCCACTCACCGGTCTCTTTGAAGAGGCTCTGATTATGCCCGTAAAGACTCATAAAGCCTTCACCATGATCAATGATCAACAACAGACCAAAGCCGCGTAACCAGTCGGCAAACGCCACTCTGCCGTGGTGAATCGCCCGCACCTCCTGTCCTTCCGGTGCGGAGATCAGCACCCCGTCCCATTTCAGTTTACCCACCTCCCGAGTGGAACCGAAGCGGGCCGCCAGCTTACCGCTGGATGGCCAGGGCAGCTTGCCTTTGCGCTTTTGGAAGGAGACATGGGCGGTTGGATTGATCGGAATATCCACCAGCGCCTGTTGAATCTCCTCCAGCAGAGACTGCAGTTGTTTCTCGTCTGTTTTCAGACTCTGTAACTCCTGACCTTTGTTCTTCAATCGGCTGTTGAGGCTGGCAATGATCTTTTTACGCCCGGACTGGGCCGCTTCGAGCTGTTTTTTCTGTGTCAGGTTTTTCGATTGGAGCTGTTGCAGGCGCTGCTCCTCCCGAGCAATTTTCTGTTCAATCGTATTCAATTTCTGCAGATTCACCCGAATCTGTTCCATCTGTTTCAGGCGGGCCGTACTAAAGTAATCGTAATACACCATCACCCGACTGACTACTGCTGGATCTTGTTGATTGAGCAGGATTTTCATTTTTTCCTGCCGCCCCATGGCGTAGGCGGCGCGAAGCTGTCGTTCAAGCGATGAACGATGTTGGTCCAGCCGTAGACGGGCATCGGCACGCTCACCTTCCAGCTCCGACAGGCGACGCTGCTGACGTTTCAAACTCAGTCTGGTAACCCGAATCCGGCGCGCAAGGGTACCGATCTGCGTCTCCATCTCCTGCAGCGCCTGACTCTGCTCTTCCCGTTTGCCTTCGGTGCTGCGTAACTGCTGCTGCAGTGTCTGAATCTTGCGCTTGACCTGTTCGAGCTTTGTCTTTGCCTCCTCTTCAGAGGCCTCCGCTGCGACCTGCAGCGCCATCAAGGCGAGACAGCATCCAACACAGAGCGCCGCAAGGCGACTCAGACACAACACAGATTAGGCCTCATCAAACTCAATCAGAGACCGCCCCTTCATCTCATCCGGTTGTGACAACCCCATGATCTTCAGCAGGGTCGGGGAGATATCGCAGAGTGCACCGCCCTCAAGCAGCTGGGCGTTGTGCCGGCCGATATAGACCAGCGGCACCGGGTTGGTGGTATGGGCCGTATGAGGCTGATGGTTGATATGATCCTCCATCTGTTCCGCATTGCCGTGGTCGGCGGTGACCAGCATCTCGCCATCGACCCGATGCAGTGCCTTGAGCACCCGGCCCAGGCAGTGATCCAGGGTTTCGATGGCCAGCTTGGCCGCTTCGAATTTGCCGGTATGGCCCACCATGTCACTGTTGGCGAAGTTGCAGATGATGGCGTCGTATTTACCACTCTCGATGGCCTCGACAAGATGGTCTGTCACCTCTTCCGCGCTCATCTCCGGCTTCAGGTCGTAGGTCGCCACCTGGGGCGAGGGCACCAGAATCCGGTCTTCACCTTCAAACGGTTTCTCACGTCCGCCATTGAAGAAGAAGGTCACATGGGCATACTTCTCCGTCTCTGCCAGACGCAGCTGCAGCAGACCCTGTTTGGCAATGTATTCACCGAATACATTACGCAATTTCTCGGGAGGAAAGGCGACCGGGATATCAAACTGCTTATGATAACGGGTCAGGCTGACAAACTCCGCCAACGCCGGTACCCGCTCTCGTTTGAACGCTTCAAAGTCAGCCTCAACGAAGGATTTGGTCAGCTGTCGCGCTCGGTCCGCCCGGTAGTTGAGGAACAGCATCACATCCCCATCTTCCACTCTGGCTGGGGATGCACCGGCCGGGGTTACCGAGGTTGAAAGGACAAACTCATCGGTCTCACCCCGCTGGTAGGCGTCCTGCAGTCCGGAAACCGCATCTTCCACCTGATAAGCCGCTTTACCATCCACCAGCAGATTGTAGGCCTGCTCCACCCGCTCCCAGCGGTTATCCCTGTCCATCGCGTAGTAGCGTCCGATCAGACTGGCGATCCGGCCCACACCCTGTGACTCAAACACCTCATTCAGGGCGACCAGGGATGCTTCGGCACTTTTCGGCGGAGTATCCCGTCCATCCAGGAAAGCATGGAAATAGACCTGTTTGGCGCCACGCTCGACCGCCAGTTTGACCATTGCATGGATGTGCTCTTCATGACTGTGCACCCCGCCGGGAGAGAGCAGACCGAGCAGATGCACGGTCTTGCCGTTCTCGACAGCCTTATCGACGGCTGTGGTCAAAGTCTCATTGGTGAAGAATGAACCGGTGCGGATTGAGCGGGAGACCCGGGTAAACTCCTGGTAGACGACTCGGCCGGCCCCCAGGTTGAGATGCCCCACTTCGGAGTTGCCCATCTGGCCACCCGGCAGCCCCACGGCAGCCCCCGCCGTGGTAATCAGGGTATGTGGATGCTCACGCCACAATCGATCCCAAACCGGAGTACGGGCTTCTGTGATGGCATTTACTTCTGTGTCTTCACTATAACCCCAACCATCCAGAATGGTCAGGACGACCGGTTTAGGTCTGTCGCTCATGTTGATTCTCTTCAATAAAGACTTTTTAGCGCGGTAAGCGGTGATAAAGGGTGGTTAAAAAAACTGTCTGACATTAAGTCGCCAATTAAATCACCAAATACCTGACCAGACCAGAAAACCCGTACCATTTCATCAATCTGAAATAAAGATTGATGGTTTTTCTTTCAAACTGCGTGATAAATGGATATTCCCTTTAAACTGTAAGGCTTGAGATGGTAATGAAACGCCCTTGAAAGCAAAAAATGGATAAAAAGTAACCAGATTAAATAAAGGGGTTCTCATTGCCACGAAAAACAGCGTATTATTGTATTAGTTACTAATAAAAGGCTGGACGTATATGGAACACAAGTACAGTAAAAGCGCCCAACCCCTGGAGTTGGATGAACCTGACGGCATGAGTAATCTGTTTGCCACAGATGACGATGTTGACCGCGCCTCCCGCTCGCTGAAGGCCATGTCACATCCTCTGAGGTTGAAGATTCTATGCACCCTTGGCGGTCAGGAAGTCAGCGTCCAGGAGATTGTCGAGCAGGTGGGCACCTCTCAGAGCAATATCTCGCAGCATCTTGCGATTCTGCGGGACAAGGGCATTCTCGCTTCGCGCAAGGATGCCAACCGGGTCTACTATCGGGTCAGCGATTTCCGCACCCTGAAGTTGATCGGCATGATGCGGGAAGTCTTCTGTACCCACACACCCTGAGCACTCAGCAGCCAAACCACCTCCTGCCGCTGCCCCGTACAATCAGTTAAAGTACCCCATGGCTGTGCACTGCACAGCCAATTTTATCCGCTCTGGCCACACACCCCTTAACCATTGCTGCTGGCTGGTATAAACTCCGCTCCCTGTAGAACAATCAGCTGCACATGAGGCGCCGAATGGAACAACTCATCGAATTTGCGATGAATCACTGGGTACTCGTCACGTCCTTTTCACTGGTCGCGGGCCTTTTGATCTTCAATCTCTCTCACAGCGACAAGAACGCTGTCGGGCCCTCTGCCGCCACAGAGTTGATCAACAGCCGAGAAGCGGTGGTGGTCGACGTGAGGCCGGCAGCGGACTTCAATAAAGGCCATATCATCAATGCCATCAATATTCCCAGCAATGGCTTCGCCAGCCAGATCGGGGCGTTGAACAAGTATAAGGACAAACCGATCATCGTCAGCTGTCGGTCCGGCGCCCAGTCATCCGCCGCCTGCCAACATTTGAAGAAAGCCGGGTTTGAGGTGTTCAACCTAAAAGGCGGTATACTCGCCTGGCAGAGTGACAACCTGCCTGTCACACGCAAGAAAAAGTAGTCTCACCACCAGGAAACCAACATGACCGAAGAAGCCAAGCAAGACGCGCCGAACCGAGAATTTGCCGTTCAACGCATCTATACCAAGGATATCTCTTTTGAAACCCCCAACTCTCCGGCTGTTTTCCAGCAGGAGTGGAAACCGGAAACCGCGGTCAATCTGAATACCGAAGTCAACAAACTCAACGATGATGTTTTTGAGGTCACCCTGACGGTCACGGTCACCACCAAGCTGGGTGAGCAGACCGCCTATCTGGCGGAAGTCAAACAGGCCGGAATCTTCACCGCCAAGGGTTTCCCGGAACAGGAGATGGGGCCCCTGCTCGGCGCCTTCTGTCCCAACCAGCTGTTTCCCTATGTGAGGGAAGTGGTCTCTGACCTGATCACCAAGGGCAGTTTTCCGCAGATGGTATTGCAGCCGGTCAATTTCGACATGATCTACGCTCAACATCAGCAGGAACGGGCAAAACGCGCAGAGACAGAGGCTGAAGGCCAAAGTCAGCATTAATGAGCGGTGCCAGGGAACAAGCCGTAGCGGTTCTGGGTGCCGGTTCCTGGGGGACCGCACTCGCCATACTGCTGAGTAGCGAGGGACAGCCAGTACGACTCTGGGGGCATCTCAAAGCCGAAGTCGATGCGCTGCTCGAGGACCGGGAGAATCGACACTTTCTTCCAGGCTACCCGCTGCCACCCTCCCTCACCCCGGAAGCTGACCTGCAGCAAACCCTGGCACAGGCCTCGGAGGTGATCATCGCGGTACCCAGCCACGCCTTCAGCGCCGTTATCAAAGCCATTGAACCACTGATCGATGGCAATCCAGGAATAGCCTGGGCCACCAAGGGATTTGAACCGGGCAGTCAGCGGCTGCTCAGCGAAGTGGCCGCCAGTCATCTGCCTGGCAGGGATCTGGCTGTCATCTCAGGTCCCACCTTTGCCGGTGAAGTGGCCAAAGGACTGCCGACAGCGATTACGGTTGCCTCAACCAATCCGACACATGCCGATCGCCTGGCCAACAGGCTGCATACCTCATGGTTTCGCGCCTATACCAGCAGCGATATGATCGGTGTGCAGGTAGGTGGTGCAAGTAAAAACGTGCTGGCGATCGCTGCCGGTATCGCCGATGGGCTTGGATTCGGCGCCAATACCCGTTCCGCACTGATCACCCGTGGCCTCACCGAAATCATGCGCCTGGGGCTGAGACTCGGTGGAAAATCCGAAACCTTCATGGGGCTGGCCGGATTGGGCGACCTGCTGCTGACCTGTACCGACAACCAATCCCGCAATCGCCGTATGGGGCTTGCCCTGGCCGAGGGCCAGACGCTCGAGACCGCGAGGGCGAAAATCGGTCAGGAGGTTGAGGGTGTGCATACCGCCAAAGAGGTTTACGCCCTGGCTCAGCGGTTGCAGGTCGAGATGCCGATTTCAGAACAAGTCTATCGTGTACTCTATGAGGGTCTGAGCCCGAAGACCGCGGTCCACAACCTGCTGGACAGAAGCCAGAAGGCAGAGGGTCTCTGAGCTACCGCCTCAACCGGGGCATGCTGAGACCGAATGGTGCTGACTAAACCAGTCATTGGTGGGGCATGGCCCCACCCTACACTCTGAATTCAACAGTAGGGTGGGGCCATGCCCCACCAAAAAACCTTTGATACGCTCGATGCAATGTGTGTCTTGGCGCTTAAGTAAGTGCCAATCGTGCTGAGACCCAATTAATCATTTACCACCGAGATAGTCACACTGCCGCCAGGCTTCATACAGGATCAATGCCACCGCATTTGAGAGATTGAGACTGCGACTGTGAGGCTTCATCGGAATGCGGATGCGCTGCTCGGGATCCAGCGCCTGTAGGACTTCTGCCGGCAGACCCCGGCTCTCAGGGCCGAACAGCAGGGCATCGCCAGGAGTGTAGTCAACGGCAGCATAGCTACGCTGCCCCTTGGTTGTGCAGGCAAACAGTCGCTTCGGCCTCACCTCGGCAAGGAACTCATCGAGCGAAGTATATTCCCCAATATCGGCCCATTCATGATAGTCGAGACCTGCCCGCCTTAAACGTTTATCATCCAGCTTGAAACCCAGGGGGTGAATCAAATGCAATTTGCTGCCACTATTGGCACACAGGCGTATGATGTTACCTGTATTCGGTGGGATCTCCGGCTCAAAGAGTACGATATGAAACACCCCACCCTCCTAACTGAAGATTATATAAAGGTTCATGAGCAGCAATAGCCAGCCAACATTGAATACCGATTTTTGTGGTATGACGTTCAACAGCCCCATTGTTCTCCTCTCCGGGTGCGTCGGATTTGGTGAAGAGTACACAAGGGTAAACGGGTTTAGCAATCGGGATGTGGGGGCTGTCTGCCTCAAAGGAACAACCCAGGATGCCCGTCTGGGCAATCAACCCCACCGGGTCTACGAGACACCTCAGGGCATGCTCAACGCCATCGGACTGCAAAACCCCGGGGTTGACCATGTGGTCAACCAGATACTGCCCAACCTGGACTTTACCGAAACCCGCTTCATCGCCAATGTCTCAGGATCGAGTGTGGAGGAGTACTACGAGGTAACCCGCCGCTTCGATGACTCACCCATCGATGCCATTGAGATCAACATCTCCTGTCCGAATGTAAAAGAGGGGGGAGTGGCCTTCGGTAACGATCCTGTGATGTCCGCCAGGGTGGTTGAGACCTGTCGCAAAGCGACAGATAAACCGCTGATCACCAAACTCTCCCCCAATCAAACCGATATAGCATCCAATGCAAAGGGGTGCATCGAAGCCGGGAGTGATGCCTTTTCAGTGATCAACACCCTGATGGGCATGGCAATCGACATCGAGAGCAGAATGCCCATCATCGGCAATAACCAGGGAGGATTGTCAGGTCCTGCGATCAAACCTGTGGCACTGCTCAAAGTTCATCAGGTTTATCAGGTCTGTAAAACCCATCAGATCCCGATCATCGGCCAAGGTGGCATCACCACGGCTGAGGATGCCCTGGAATTCATCATTGCGGGCGCCAGTGCTGTCGGTATCGGTACTGCACTGTTCTACGATCCACTGGTGTGCAAATCGATCAATACAGGTATTACTGATTACCTTAAATCCCATCAGCTCTCCTCAGTGGATCAGCTGGTGGGTACACTCCAGATGAATCAATCACAACCCAGCAAGTGTGGCTGTTGATCATCACGAAAGGACCAAAGAGTGAGAATATGAGCCATCCATCCCCAGAAATCCTCAAACAATTAAATCCACTGCATCATCTGACGGATGACCAGCTTGAACTCCTGAGTCGCTCCCTCAAGATCTATTCAGCCGGTAAAGGTCTGATGATTGTGCAACTGGGTGACACAACAGAATTCAGCCTCTATCTGCTTAAAGGCAAGGTAGAGCTCCATTCCGAGGATGGACGATTCAGTGAAATCAGCGCTGACACACCTAAAGCGCAAAATCCCATCGCCAGTCTGATACCCCGTCGCTACAGTGTCGAGGCGATCTCTCCCGTTGAATACCTGATGGTGGACAATGCCCTGATCAAGGGGTTAACCAATGATGAGGTGGAGGGGATAACCGCCACCGAAATCGATGGGGATGACAAACCCTACGACAAAGACAGCGCGGAGAACAGTCTAACCGAGGCACTGCTGGCGGATCTCAATGAAGATAAATTGGTACTGCCCAGCCTGCCGGATGTTGCGGTGCGTGTTGGCCGGGCAATGCGTGACGAAAACACCAACGCCCGTAAACTGGCGGAAATCGTGCAGACCGATCCCGCCATCACCACCAAACTGATCCGTGCGGCAAACAGCCCGCTGTATGCCGGAGTCACACCGGTTGACTCCTGTGCTGCCGCGATTGTCCGGCTAGGCGCTGACACAACACATAAACTGGTGCTCACCTTTGCGCTGCGCGATCTGTTCAATACCCGCTCCAGTATCTTGAGGGATCACATGCGAGATCTATGGACACACAGTGTCAAGGTCAGCGCCGTCTGCTACATCCTCTCCAAGGTCACCAATCGTTTCAACCCGGAGCATGCCATGCTGGCCGGACTGCTACACGACATTGGCAACATAGCGATTCTCAGTTATGCCGAACGCTTTCCCGAAGTTGCCAACGATGCTGAAAAGCTCGATCAGGTTATAGCGGATATGCGTGGCAGAATCGGCAGTGTCATCCTGCAGAATTGGGGTTTTATCGAAGACTTGATTGAGGTCACCATACATGCGGAAAACTGGCTTCGTGACATTGAAGGTGAAGCAGATTATGCCGACCTTGTGATCGTTGCACAGCTGCATACATTCATCGGCAGCTCCACCATGAACAGCCTGCCGAGTCTCGATCAGGTGCCGGCCTTTGAACGGCTCAATCTGGGTGAATTAACACCCAAACTCAGCTTGAAGATTCTTGATAAAGCCGACGAAAAAATCGCCCATGCCGAAGCGATGCTGATGGGTTGATTGCACCCAGGAAACCCATTTAGACCGGCTCTACAAAATCCCGGATAGTCGCTGAACTTCAAACACCAGCGAGTTTGGGGATTCGTTGTCACTCAAATGGATCTACCCACTACCCGTGATGACTGATTCAAGCTAGCTTGAGAGAGGGCCTCGCCCTAAGGGGTGCCTGTCAATGCAACATTCCGGCGTTGCAGCGACGGACCAGGGTGATGTCATTCCGGCGCACTGCACCAAGTCTTGAGGCATGGACGGGCCTCTGATTGGTGCCGTTTATAGGTGACACCACACTAGGGACTGTTAACACGAATCCCAGATCACTCCACGGTGACCGATTTGGCCAGATTCCTTGGCTGATCCACATCCGTACCTTTCAAAATCGCAACGTGATAGGCAAGCAGTTGCAGTGGAATACTGTAGACAATCGGTGATGTGGATGGATAGATATCAGAAAGCGTCAGGTTTTGATAACGATCCAATCCGATCTTCACGCTGTGGTCACTGAAAAGAAAAAGCTCGCCGCCGCGGGCACGGACCTCCTGTAAATTTGAGATGACCTTCTCCAGTAACGGATCGTCCGGCAGGGCGCAGATCACCGGCATTTCTGCATCAACCAGCGCAAGCGGACCATGTTTCAGTTCACCGGCCGGGTAGGCTTCGGCGTGGATATAGGATATCTCCTTAAGCTTCAGTGCACCTTCCATCGCAACTGGATAGAAACAGCCCCGACCAAGAAACAGCGCATGATTGCGCTCCGCAAAGGCATTCGCCATCTGCTTGATCTCGTCATTCAGTTTAAGGATCACCTCAACCTGACGGGGTAGGGCATGCAGTTCGTTGACCAGTTCTTGTTCTCTCTCCTCTGGCATACCACGACGTTTGGCCAATGCCAGGGTGAACAGTCGCAAAGCAACCAGCTGGGTGGTAAAGGCCTTGGTCGAGGCTACCCCGATCTCCGGCCCGGCACGGGTCATCAGGGCAACATTCGATTCACGCACCAGTGAGCTTTCCGGTACATTACAGATCACCATACTACCCAGATAACCTTTCGACTCCGAACCTCTCAGCGCCGCCAGGGTATCGGCCGTTTCGCCGGACTGGGAGATGGTGACAAACAGGGTGTCGTCCGGAACAACAACCTCCCGGTAGCGGAATTCGCTGGCCACTTCGACACTGCAGTGGACGCCGATCTCTTCAAGCCAGTATCTCGCCACCAGACCGGCATGAAAGCTGGTCCCACAGGCTACGATATGAACGTTGCGGGTTTTATCGAGCAACGCTTTCGCCTCATGCCCGAAAGACTCTTCCAGCAGACGACCTTTGTGTATCCGCCCCTCGAGCGTCTCGGCTATGACAGCTGGTTGCTCAAAAATCTCCTTCAGCATGTAGTGGCGATAGGGGCCTTTTTCCGCTTTCGCTGCGGATACCTGTGAGGTACGGATTTCGCGCTCGACCGGTTGCCCATGGATATCGGCAATCGTCACTTTTTCGCGGGTGATGTGGGCCAAATCACCCTCTTCCAGAAAGATAAACTGCTGGGTAACCGGTAGCAGGGCAAACACATCCGAAGCGATGAAATTTTCGTCATCGCCCAATCCAATCACCAACGGACTTCCGGCACGGATCACTACCATCTGGTCAGGATCTTCCGGGCTGACCACAGCCAGGGCATAGGCACCAATCAGTTTGTTCGAAGCCTGACGTATCGCCTCGACAATATCTGTGTGGCTTTGCATGATATCGGCCAGCAGGTGTGCGATCACTTCAGTATCAGTTTCCGAAGTGAAGACAAAGCCTTTTTCAGAAAGCTCTTCTCTGAGGTCGGCGTAGTTTTCAATGATGCCATTGTGCACTATGGCAACCTGCTCACCACTCATATGCGGGTGAGCGTTCCGCTCAGATGGCATACCATGGGTAGCCCAACGGGTATGGGCTATGCCCAGTTTACTACTCAAATCAGCCTGATCGATCAACCCTTTAAGACTGGATACCTTGCCTACAGAGCGGATCCTTTGCAGATGCTGCTTCTCATCGAGCACCGCCACACCTGCTGAATCATAGCCGCGATATTCCAAGCGCTTCAGTCCTTCCATGAGGACCGGTACAACATCCCTGTGTGCGATACCGCCTACAATGCCACACATATTGAAATCTCCCGTTCCTTGCTTAATCTTTCGCTTTCTTGACTGGTCGCAGCCAATTGTCGATGCTTAACTGCTTGGCACGACTCAGGGTCAGTTGTTCCGCCGGAGCATCCTTGGTAATCGTTGAACCCGCTCCAATGGTTGCACCTTCACCAACGGTCACCGGTGCAACCAGTTGGGTATCGGAACCGATAAAGGCCCGATCACCGATCACCGTTCGAAACTTGTTAGCACCATCATAGTTGCAGGTGATTGTCCCTGCACCAATGTTGACCTTGGCGCCAATCTCCGAGTCACCGATATAACTGAGATGGTTAATTTTACTACCATCTGCGACCTGACTCTTTTTGATTTCAACAAAGTTACCAACATGAACGTGATCGGCAAGCCGTGCTTCCGGTCTTAAACGGGCAAAAGGACCAATCCGACACCCACTACCGACCACGCAATCCTCCAGCACACTGTTTGCGAGAATCTCCGTCCCTGCACCAATGACACAGTTTTTCAGCACCACGTTAGGCCCGATAGAGACCCCTTCTGCCAGGCTGACGCTACCTTCGGTAATGACGTTACAGTCGATGAACACATCTTGTCCTGTCTTCAATTCACCACGTATATCGATTCTGCCGGGGTCGGCGAGGGTAACACCCGACTGCATCAACTCATCGGCCCGGTTCCTGTGATAAAAGCGTTCAAGGTAGGCGAGCTGCTTGCGGTCGTTGACTCCCATCACCTCCTCTTCATTGTGAGGATGGACTGCCTGAATGTTTACCCCGTCAGCAACAGCCAGGGCGATGATGTCGGTCAGATAGTACTCTTTTTGTGCATTGTTATTGTCGATCCGCGATAACCAGGCCTCCAGTTTGACCCGGTTCACCGCCATGATACCGGTGTTGATTTCACTGATCTCGAGCTCCCGTGCAGAGGCGTCTTTCTGCTCAACAATCCGGGTAATACGATCGTCACGGTCTCTGACGATCCGCCCATAACCTGTGGGGTCTTGCAGATCCACCGTCAGCAGTGCCAGGTCACTGCTATGCAGGCAACTCAAAAGGCTCACCAACGTGGGGCCACTGATCAGGGGTACATCTCCATAGAGAATCAATACCTGATCCACCTGCTGAAGATGGGGCAGGGCCTGAATCACGGCATGGCCGGTTCCCAGCCTCTCCTTCTGTTCGATCCAGGTCAGATCGTCGGCTGCCAGACGGTTTTTAACCTCTTCTCCCCCATGACCATAGATCACCGAGATTTCATCCGGGTTGATCGTACGCGAGGTCTCGATTACATGGGAAAGTAGTGGCTTTCCAGCCAATGAATGCAGTACTTTCGGAAGCTTGGAGCGCATACGCGTTCCTTCCCCGGCAGCAAGTATCAGTGCACCAAGATGCATCCCTCTCTCCCCTTAATGATAAAAGTATTTACAGTTTTTCAGGCCCGGATGGTCGTTACACAAACCGCATTACAGCTCACGACGACGCCTAGGCTGATTAATTGTCCAGCCTACAACAGTCTTACCAAACTTAAAACTTCGAAAAAGAGATTTTCTCTGGAATCTTCCTTGATAACTCTTGCAAATTAATTGACGGTTTGGGACTGCCCCGGAATACCCATTTGCATCAGATCTTCCTGGGTGGCATCCCTGACTTCAAGAATTTTAACTTTCACCTGCAACGACTTGCCAGCCAGTGGATGATTACCATCAACCGTCAGCATACCGCCTTCGATTTTGGTCACATAAAAACTTTTTACGTCCCCGGCATCATTCTGCATCTGAACTTCGGTACCAAGCTGGCGAAGTTCGGAAGGAACATTTTCAATACGATCGGTAATGATTAAATCGGGGTCGTAATCACCAAAGCCGCTTTCCGGTGGGACGGTCATGGTCACCTCTTCACCCTGGGTTTTGCCGAGTACTGCCTGGTCCATACCACCAATCAACTCGGTCTCTCCACCATGGATGTAGCTAACCGGTAGGTCACTCTGCTCAAGCACATTGCCATCCATATCCTGGATCGTGTAGGCAAGCGATACAAATTTACCGGACTTGATCGTCTCTTTTGACATGATGAATAGGGTAGTGGGTCTGTCTCTACAGACCCACTAAAAGTAGGAGGGATTAACCGCGCTTGCCTTTGCGAATGCGTTCTATAGCGCGTAACTGGGCGACTGCCTCGGCAAGTTCCGACTGGGCTTTTGCATATTCAAACTCGGCACTGCGATCAGCCATTGCCTCTTCGGCGCGTCGCTTGGCTTCCTGGGCTGCAGCTTCATCAAGATCGGCAGCACGAATCGCGGTATCGGCAAGCACAGTTACCACATGAGGCTGAATTTCCAGAATGCCACCTGAGACATAGAAGTGCTGTATATCCTTACCGCTGCCGGTATCGACCCGGACTTCACCCGGCTTCAGCTGAGTGACCAGGGGGGTATGACGGGGTGCAATACCCACCTCACCCATGACAGCCGGAGCATAGACCATTTCAGCTACACCGCTGAAGATCTCACCTTCCGCACTGACGATGTCCACATGAATGGTCATGGCCATCTTTAATCTCCCGGGCTATTAGCCCTTGCCGCCTTGCTCAGCTGCCTCATCGATACCGCCCACCATATAGAAGGCTTGCTCTGGCAGATGATCATACTCACCTTCAACAATGGCCTTGAAACCGGCAATCGTGTCTTTCAGAGAGACGTACTTACCTGGGGAGCCGGTAAATACTTCAGCGACGAAGAAAGGCTGAGAGAGAAAACGCTGGATCTTACGAGCACGCTGTACAACCAGCTTATCCTCTTCGGAGAGTTCGTCCATACCCAGAATCGCGATGATATCCTTCAGCTCCTTATAGCGCTGCAGGGTTCCCTGTACATTCCGCGCCACACTGTAGTGCTCCTGACCAACCACGTTGGGATCAAGAATACGTGAGGTGGAATCGAGGGGATCAACCGCCGGGTAGATACCCAGCTCGGCGATCTGACGGGAGAGTACCAGAGTCGCGTCCAGATGGGCGAAGGTCGTGGCCGGTGAGGGATCGGTCAAGTCATCCGCCGGTACGTATACCGCCTGGAATGAGGTGATCGAGCCGGTCTTGGTGGAGGTGATACGCTCCTGCAGAGCACCCATCTCCTCAGCCAGGGTTGGCTGGTAACCTACCGCTGAAGGCATACGACCCAGCAGCGCGGAGACCTCGGTTCCCGCCAGGGTGTAACGATAGATGTTGTCAACGAACATCAACACGTCACGACCTTCGTCACGGAAGTTCTCGGCGATGGTCAGACCGGTCAGCGCCACACGCAGACGGTTGCCCGGGGGCTCATTCATCTGACCGTAAACCAGGGCCACTTTATCGAGTACGCCACCCTCTTCCATCTCGTGGTAGAAGTCGTTACCTTCACGGGTACGCTCACCAACACCGGCGAATACCGAGAAGCCGGAGTGCTCTACCGCGATGTTACGAATCAGCTCCATCAGGGTTACGGTCTTGCCTACGCCGGCGCCGCCGAACAGGCCGATCTTACCGCCCTTGGCGATCGGCATGATCAGGTCGATAACCTTGATGCCGGTTTCGAGAATCTCGGTGGTAGCCGCCTGGTCTTCCAGCTTGGGAGCCTCACGATGGATCGGCATCAGCTTATCAGCCTTGACTTCACCAGCCTCGTCAACAGGATTACCCAGTACGTCCATGATGCGACCTAGCGTGCCCTGACCCACGGGAATACTGATCGGCGCACCGGTGGCCTCTACTGCGACACCGCGCTTAAGTCCGTCGGTCGAACCCATGGCGATGGCTCTTGCCACACCGTCACCCAGTTGCTGCTGTACTTCCAGGGTGAGGTTCGCCTCGTCGATCTTCAGTGCCTCGTAGACCTTAGGCATCTCGCCACGGGGAAATTCCACGTCCACCACAGCGCCGATGATTTCAACTACTTTGCCCGAACTCATTTCTGGTTCCTCTTGCCGCTCGAGGCGACTCTCAAAAAGATAAAAAACAAATTTCTGTTACTGATCCTGCCATCAAACGGCGGCTGCACCACCCACGATCTCGGAGATCTCCTGGGTAATCGCTGCCTGACGGGCCTTGTTGTAGATCAGTTGCAATTCATCAATCAGGTTCTTCGCATTGTCGGATGCGGATTTCATCGCAACCATTCGTGCCGACTGCTCACAGGCGCCATTCTCAACCACGGCCTGATAAACCAGAGACTCGACATATCTACCCAGTAGGTTGTCGAGAACTTCTTTCGAATCAGGCTCGTAAATATAGTCCCAGTGATGCTTCAGTTCCTCTTCCATCGTGGATGGAATGGGTACCAGCTGCTCAAAGGTGGGACTCTGCGTCATGGTATTGACGAAGCTGTTGTAGGCGATGTAAATACGGTCGATCTTACCTTCCGCATAGGCATCCAGCATGACCTTCACGGTACCGATCAGATCCTCGATGTGCGGCATGTCACCCAGATGTGTTGCCTGACTGACGATGTTGCCACCAAAACGCCCGAAGAAACCCAATGCCTTATTACCGATGGTGCAAAATTCAACCTCGGTGCCGGCATCCCGGTGTTCCTTCAACTCTTTGACCAGCTTGCGGAACAGGTTGTTGTTCAGACCGCCGCACAGACCCCGGTCTGAAGAGACGATGATGTAGCCAACCCGTTTCACTTCACGTTCAATCATGAACGTGTGCTTGTACTCCGGATGAGCATGAAAAAGGTGACCGATTACTTTACGCATCTTTTCAGCATAGGGGCGTGTCGCCGCCATGCGGTTCTGCGCCTTCCGCATCTTGGAAGCGGCCACCATCTCCATAGCCTTGGTGATCTTGCTCGTATTCTTGATACTGCCGATCTGTGTCCGGATCTCTTTTGCACCCGCCATAGCTTAAACCCTATTTCGTGATTGCCCGACGTCTACCAAGTGTGGTTGGCTTTGAAGTCTTTCAGAGCATCGTGGAGAGCTTGCTCGATCTCGGCATTGTAGTCGCCGGCTTCATCGATCTTGTCCATCAGCTCTTTCTGATTACTCTTCATATAGCCCTGAAGCGATGATTCGAAGTCCACAACTTTGTTCGCATCAACGTCATCCAGGTAGCCTTCGTTGGCGGCAAACAGTGAGACACCCATGCCAGATACGGAGAGTGGTGAATATTGCGCCTGCTTCATCAACTCAGTGACACGCTCACCACGTTCCAGCTGCTTACGCGTCGCTTCGTCAAGATCGGAAGCAAACTGAGAGAAAGCCGCCAGCTCACGATATTGGGCCAGGGCCAGACGAACACCGCCACCCAGCTTCTTGATGATCTTGGTTTGAGCAGAGCCACCCACACGGGATACGGAGAGACCGGCGTTGATCGCAGGTCGAATACCCGCATTGAACAGATCCGCCTCAAGGAAGATCTGGCCGTCGGTAATCGAGATTACGTTGGTGGGTACGAATGCGGATACGTCGCCAGCCTGTGTCTCGATGATCGGCAATGCGGTCAGAGAACCGGTTTGACCCTTCACCTTACCACCCGTGTTCTTCTCCACATAAGTGGCATTGACTCGAGCTGCGCGCTCCAGCAGACGGGAGTGCAGATAGAAAACATCACCCGGATAGGCCTCACGACCTGGTGGACGACGCAGCAGCAAGGATACCTGGCGATAAGCCCAGGCCTGCTTGGTCAGATCATCGTAGATGATCAGCGCATCTTCGCCCTTGTCGCGGAAGTATTCACCCATGGTACAGCCGGAGTAGGGGGCGATGAACTGCATCGCTGCAGAGACCGCCGCCGGGGCTGCCACAATGATGGTGTGGTCCATGGCGTCATGCTCTTCGAGCTTGCGCACCACCTGGGCGATGGTTGAGTTCTTCTGGCCAACCGCCACGTAGATACATTTTACGCCGGTGCCCTTCTGATTGATGATCGCATCGATGGCTACCGCAGACTTACCGGTCTGACGGTCACCGATGATCAACTCACGCTGACCACGACCGATCGGCACCATGGCGTCGATCGCCTTGATACCGGTCTGTACCGGCTGGTCAACCGACTTACGCTCGATTACGCCTGGAGCAACTTTCTCGATGGGTGAGGTCTCGTCGGCCTTGATGTCGCCTTTGCCGTCCATGGGGTTACCCAGGGAGTCGACAACACGACCCAGCAAACCCTCACCAACCGGGACTTCCAGAACGCGACCGGTACATTTTACTGCATCGCCTTCACTCAAGTGCTTGTAATCACCCAGCACCACGGCACCGACTGAGTCGCGCTCCAGGTTAAGCGCCAGACCGTAAGTGTTACCCGGGAACTCCAGCATCTCGTAAGACATGACATCTTCGAGACCATGGATGCGGGCAATACCATCAGTCAAGCTGATGATCGTACCCTCGTTACGGGCTTCGGTTTTAAGATCGAATTTTTCGATCTTGCTTTTGATCAGTTCGCTGATCTCGGATGGATTGAGTTGCATGATGGCTTCTCGCTTAGATTCCCAATTCGTTAGCCAGTTGCTGAAGTTGACCACGGACGGAGCCGTCGATCACCATATCCCCGGCGCGGATGTGAACACCACCGATCAGGTCGGTGTCCTTGTCGCTGGTGATGGTGATATCGCGTCCCAACTTGGCCTTCAAGGCATCGGCAATAAGTTTTTCCTGCGCGGGCTTGAGTGCATAAGCAGTGGTGACGTGGACATTCATCACCTTCTCCTTTTCCGCTTTGAGCTCAGCAAAGAGTGCATTGATCTCCGGTAACACCTGAAGACGGCGGTTCTGAACCAGAACACGGATCAGATTACTGCCTTCATCGGTTACCCGGCCGCCGGCAATTTCCAGCAGCAGCTCGGTCAGTGCCGGCTGATCGATCAGTGGGTTGCCGACAACTTTGGCAACCGCTTCATCCTCTACGACAGAGGATAGAAAGGTCAGCATCTCATGCCACAGCTCGAGCTTGCTCTGCTCATCGGCATGAGCAAACACGGCTTCCGCGTAGGGACGGGCGATTGTGGTAGCTTCACCGGCCATAGTTCTGCCCTAAATCTCTTCGGCCAAAGCCGCGACTATGTCCTGATGTGCGTCGGCGCTGATCTCTTTCTTGAGAATCTTTTCAGCACCGGCCACAGCAAGCATTCCGACCTTTTCACGCAGCTGTTCGCGTGCGCGATTGGCTTCCTGCTCGATTTCAGACTGTGCAGCGGTGAGGATACGGTCGCCTTCTACGCGAGCTGTATCCTTGGACTCATCGACGATTTCGGCTGCGCGCTTTTGAGCCTGGGCTACGATCTCCGCAGCCTGTGCCTTGGCTTCATGCAGCACATCCTTGGCCCGCTCCTTGGCAAGCTCCTGTTCGTGCTGGCCTCGCTCGGCTGCGGCCAGTCCGTCGGCGATCTCCTTTTTACGGGTTTCCAGCGCTCCCATGATCGGGGTCCAGACATACTTCATGGTGAACCACACGAACACCGCGAAAGAGAGCAGCTGACCTATAAGAGTCAGATTGATGTTCATCCCGGAATTACCTCTCGTTGGACGAGATGAGAGAGAGTTCGCTCAAAACTGCTTAAGCTACAGCGAACAATACGTACATGGCCAGACCCACAGCAATCATGGGGACGGCGTCTACCAGACCCATGACGATGAAGAACTGGGTACGCAACATGGGGATGAGTTCAGGTTGACGAGCAGCGCCCTCGAGAAAGCGGCCACCCAAAACGCCGATGCCTACCGCAGCGCCCAGGGCACCCAGGCCCATCATGATCGCGCCGGCAATGTACAGCAGTGCTTGTTCCATTATTGGTCTCCCGTTTAATGAACTAGATAGTTAAGAAAAAAGATCAGTGTTCGTGGTGCGCCATATCCAGGTACACAATGGTCAGGGTCATAAAGATGAACGCCTGCAGTGTGATGATCAAGATATGGAATATGGCCCAACCCAGCTGTAGAACGCCACCGAACAGACCGAGAATCAACCCGGCATTGTACATGATGGCGATCAGAATAAAGATCATCTCGCCAGCGTACATGTTACCGAACAGACGCAGGGCGAGAGAGATTGGTTTGGCAATCAGGCTGACAAACTCAAGAATGAAGTTGACCGGGATGAACAGCAGATTGACCACAGGATTAGTTGAAGAGAAGGGCTGCAGAGTCAGCTCACCGGCGAAACCGCCGACGCCTTTGATCTTAATACTGTAGAAGAGAACCAGCAGGAAGACCCCAATGGCCATTCCAAAAGTGGCGTTGGGATCGGTTGAAGGCACGACCTTCATATAGTGGATTCCGAGCAGCTTAGCGAGCTCGGGAATGACATCAACCGGCACCAGATCCATCAGGTTCTGCAGGAAAATCCAGACAAAGATGGTCAACGCCAGTGGCGCAACCAGAGAATTTCTCGCAGAGAAGGACCCCCGCACGCTGGTGTCGATGAACTCGACAATCCATTCGACAAAATTCTGTAGGCCGCCAGGAACACCCTGGGTGGCGGTTTTTGCCGCTTTTGAAAAGAAGTAGAGAAACAGCACAGCAAGGCCGATGGACCAGAACATGGTATCCACATGAATTGCCCAGAAACCCATCTCTTTGGCTTCAGCAGCACTGTGTGCAATACCCCAACTGCCGTCGGGATGCTGACCAAAGGTCAGATTGGTCAGGTGATGTTTGATGTACTCACCAGAGGTAAGGGCGTCGCCAGCCATATTTCCTGTACCTATGAATGCTGTCTGTCTTGATAAATCAACACTATCAATGGGACCGCTACTTGTACGACCAGATAGCAGCCCAATAATAAACCGATATTGACTGAATCGAAGCTGACAATTGTCAACCCGAACAAAATACCGGTCATGACCATCTTCTGGATTTCGGCGCCAAACAGTCGCCCGGCTATTTTTTCCGGCTCCTGCGCACGATAGTGTACGAAAGACCTGAAGGCGAAATAGCCATTTGCAGTCGCGGCGATAAAAGCGCCAATGAAGCCTGACAATGCGGCGTTTTTACCGAAAAACAACAAACCCAGACCGAGGATTATCGATGCTCCTATTTGGAGCACTACGATGGTGCGAATCTGGCTGTTTCCGGTAAGCTGCATGCCGGTTTCCCGGTACCCCTATACGAGCCTATCCAGCAAGGAGGGAGGAGTATAAGGGGTCTGGAATATAAGGTCAAAGGATAGATGCATAAATTTTTTAATAGACAATATCTATAAATGGCTATTTTTTTGCTTTTGAACGCTGCTTTTTGGTTTAAAACAGCAGCTTAGGGTTATTGCAAACGATCAACCACCTCGCGAGCGGGGTGAGCGTCTCCGAGGTGGTGATCGATTATCAGTCAGACAATTCCTAGCGGCGCAAGAATAACTGGTCGAGTGACGCCTGGCCAGCACCGTGACGGATCAGATAGAGCAGAGCGATAGCCCACCACATATGCACATTCCAGGCATCCGGATAGACAAACAGTTGAATCACTACTGTCATGCCCAGCAGGGAGAGGGCGGCGAAGCGGGTGAACAGACCGAATACCAACAGGATGGGAAACAGATGCTCCGCATAGGTTGCCAGGTGGGCGGCCAGCTCATGGGGGATCAGCGGCACCTTGTACTCATGCTCAAACAGGAAGTAGGTTGATTGGGAGATATCGAGAAATCCCGACACCTTGGTGCGGCCAGAGCTCCAGAACGTATAGGCGACAGCTCCCCGGGCAAGCAGGGCGATCAGCCAGTCAGGAACCAGCTTTGCAATGAAGTCGAAAAGAGAGATCAGGCCGTTAACTATTGTATTCATGATGTCACTACTTAGTATCGTTATTGGTTAGGGAACCTCTGAAAAAACCACCAGGTGCAGAAGGCGGTCGTCCATCGGTTCTACACACCCGTCATCGCGGGATGGTGATCGTCGAATCGATCTGAGCTTGCTGAGTTGTGCTCACATGGCACAAAACGTCCCATCAAACAGATGACGGGAGAAAAATTGCCCCAAATCGAATTGCGGATCCGTTTGATTCGTTGCTTCGAAGGCCTCACCGATGGTCGCCGAGGCCATGAGCTGTCTGACAAACTCGAACTCACCCTCCGAGACAACCCTGACCTGGACCTCATTGTCCGGTCTTACGACAATCAACCGGCAGGCTCCCTCATCCAGCGAGATCAGCTCATCCTGATCGTCGGACTGGTTGACTGACCAGATCCGATGGATGGGAAAATCGGAGGCCAGAAGCTGCAATGAAGGGTGGACACGAAGCTGAAGTTTGGCGAAGGCCTCTTCAGACAGATTCTGTAGTTGATCCGGCTGCAGAGGGAACGCATCCGCCGCGTGATAGGCCGCTGTCCAGGTAAACTCCAGACGGGCCACATCAGTCAGGTAGGGCAATCCCGACAGCTCGGGTATCGTCTGCAGAAAGTCGGCAAACAGGTCGCCATATAACAACAGCGTTCGATCCCTGGGGGGATGTTGTCGTACATAGGCGGTGGCCAGCATACGAAAAGCCTCATCTCCCACCAGGCGCTTCACCACCGGGAACATATCCGCCAATGCATCACCATTGAGGACAATGAAGTTATTACGGTAGACCTGGAATCTCTGCCGTGCCAAATCGTCGTCCTGCAACATTTCCAACAGGGCACCGTCCGGCGCATCGGCGGTTCTCAGTCCATCACAAAAGCTTCTTTGCAGCTCAGCCAGTAACGACATTTCGGACCTCCGTTTCAGCAACAGCATCGATCAGACTCTGCGCGGAAGAGACCTCCTCCAGCAGCTGAGGAAACTCGGGAATGTTGCTGTCCCACTCGATCAGGGTTGGCGCCAAACCGAACTGGGATATGAACGCCTGATAGAGACTCCATACCTCGGAACAGACCGGTGATCCGTGATCGTCGATTCTCAAGGTGCGGCCCTCGACCTGTTGTACCGAATGTCCTGAGAGGTGGATCTCCCCGATCAGCTCGATCGGTATCTCTGATAAATAGTCATCGATGTTCCAGCCATGATTCGTGCAGGAAACAAAAACATTGTTTACATCTACCAGCAGACCGGCGCCGCTACGTTTTGCAGCTTCCACATAGAATACCTGCTCTGGCATTTCACTGGCCTTGAACTGCAAATAGCTGGAGGGATTCTCGATCAGTATCTGCCTCTGCAGATACTCCTGAACCTGCTCGATGTGTTCAACCATGACCTGCAGACTCTCTTCCGTATAGACCAGAGGCATCAGATCGTGGGTATACCATTCGTAGCCATGGCTCCAGGAGAGATGCTCTGAAACCAAGCCGGGTTCGAACCTGTCCACCAGACTCTTCAACTGCTGCAGATGCTCCCTATCCAATGGCAGATGACTGCCAAGGGAGGTACCGACACTGTGCAGCGAGATGGGATAGTCCTGGCGAATCTTTTCAAGGTAGCGCAAGGGTGGTCCACCCTTACCCATATAATTTTCGGGATGGATCTCAAACCAGCCGATGTCTGGCTGATCCTCGATCACGGATTGATAGTGTTGCGGCTTCAAACCCGCCCCGGCCCTTATCGGTACCGGCGCGGGTGCTCTGCCAGACGCTTGCATTGTTTCCATGTCAGGTCCAGCAGATCAGCTTATTTTTCAGCCAGGCTGCCACCGACGATCTTTTCGCAGGTACCTTTGAGTACCAGCATCCAGGCATTGCCCTGTGCGTCAGTGGTAGAGGTGCCGGCACAGCTGGTGCCCGGACCAGCGGCGCAATCGTTCTTACCGGCTTTGGCTACGCCGAAACACTTTTCAGTATCAGCTGCGTTAGCCACACCAACAGGAGAGAGCGCCAAAGCAGTGGTAATTGCGCCGGCGACGAGTGCAGAAGTGGACGTTTTTTTCATGATTAACTCCTCCGAGAGAGTGTTGTTTTAAAGAATCGATAGTGATGCGATTACCGCATTTCGTTCATTCGAGCATGGAGAAAGAACCCCTTGTGTGTGTAATTACGTCTTCAACACTTTTTCGGATTCACTTTTCCATCTCTTTTTTACAAATCCCTTCGTTTAATTCATCAGTGAAATTGTGGTTAAACATGAAACCTCAATCCGACCTTTCAAATAAACGGCGGTAACACAACAGAGATCAGATATCTGCTTGTGTTGTTTACAACATAGCATCTGTCGCTGGGATAGATATTAACGAAAGTATCACAGTGTATAGGGGCTTTATGTGGCGTAATCCCTTTCAATCAGACAACTCAATGACCGGTTTCGGAGATCAGAGAATGGACTAACACATTGATAAAATGACAACTCATCCACAAGCTGCTGTTAAGACCAACAACCCATGGTGTGTCAATTCATGTGATTTGCAATTCGCCGTTTCCTAACTTTTCTATCACACGACAGATGAAACGGCAGCTATTCCACTCTTAAGTACAAAGAAGATGATGAATATGGCTGAGCGCCATGGGTGTTTTGACATCCAGTAGGTCGGTTCAATCGGCCGACAAATTAGCTGGGTAAGCTTATCATCCACAATAGTGAAGCCCGGCCAGCAGGAGCTGCTGACGTAATGGTTAAGTGCCGAAGATTGGTTTTGGTTTAAGGCCTGCTAACAGGCCCTAGGCATTCGACCACTATTTTATATGGTCCAGGATTCCTTCCAACTCATCCAGACTGTTGTAACCGATCACCAGTTTGCCTTTACCCTTGGAACCCTGTTGCAGATCCACGTTGGCACCCAGCTTTTCCGACAGATCGGTGACCAGGCGTTTGATGTCCGGATCGACCTGCTGGGCGGCACGTTTGGGTTTCGGGTTTTCAGACTCATTCTGCATCCGTCGCACCAGGCGTTCGGTCTCCCGCACCGACAACCCTTGGCTCACCACCAGATTGGCCGCTCTGGTCTGATCTTCACCCTTCAATCCGAGCAGGGTGCGGGCATGGCCCATTTCGATTCGGCCCGATTCGACCAGCCCTTTGACCTCTTCATTGAGCTCCAGCAGACGCAGAAGGTTGGTCACCGTGGTACGCGATTTACCCACCGCTTTGGCCACTTCCTGATGGGTCAGTCCGAACTCATGCAGCAGTCGGCTCAGGGCATTCGCCTCTTCCAATGGATTGAGATCCTCCCGCTGGATATTCTCAATCAGCCCCATCGCCATGGCGGCCTCTTCGGTGACCTCTTTGATCACCACGGGGATCTCATCCAATCCCGCCTGCTGGGCGGCCCGCCAGCGTCGTTCACCGGCAATCAGTTCGTAGCGATCATTCTCCACGGCACGAACGACCACCGGCTGAATCACCCCTTGAGCGGCAATCGAGTCGGCCAGCTCGCGCAGACTGTCCGGATCGAACTCACGCCGCGGTTGATAACGACCACGTTGAATCAGATCCACAGGCAGCCGAGACAGGTTGTCCCGCTTGCTCTCTTTACCGCTCTCGGTTGTTGCAACTTCCTCTTCCTTGTCAGCCTGCATGCCACCTAACAGGGCATCCAGTCCACGTCCTAATCCTCTTTTCTTTGCCGCCATGTCTCTTTTCCGTTAATAACTATTTAGAACAGCCCTAAAAAGTGCGATTTTTAGGACTGACCAAAGGGGAGAGTAAGGCTTCTCCCCTTTGGAAACCCCAAAAGCTGGGGTGTAACCATTCAGATGGCCCTAAGAAACAGGGACCTCCTGAACAGTTACTTCTGCTATACCATTTGGGCTTCGCTTTGACGCATGCGATGCCGACGTATCAACTCACTGGCCAGAGCCAGATAGGAGGTTGCGCCTCGGGATTGTTTATCATAGATCAACACCGGCAAACCGTGACTTGGCGCCTCGGCCACCCTGACATTGCGTGGAATGATGGTGTTGAACACGGCGTCTTTGAAATGGGCCAGCAGTTGACCGGACACATCAATGGCAAGATTGTTTCGAGGGTCGTGCATGGTGCGCAGGAATCCTTCGATCTGCAGATTGCGATTGAGGTGGGAGCGTATCTGCTCAACGGTATTCATCAGTGCCGACAACCCTTCCAGTGCGTAGTACTCCGTCTGAATGGGGATCAACACCCCATTGGCTGCCACCAGGGCGTTGAGGGTCAGCATATTCAGTGAAGGTGGACAGTCGACCAGAATATAGTCGTAGTCCTGCTTGGCCGGCGCCAGGGCGATATCAAGACGCTTTTCCCGCATCGATGTGTTCATCAATCCCACTTCGGCCGCGGTCAGATCCGCATTCGAGGGTATGACGTCGAACCCCCCTTCAGGGGAGGTCATCAGGGTTTCTCGCAGGGTGGCATCCCCGAGCAACAGCTCGCAGCTGGTGTTGTCCAGATTGTGTTTGTCGATACCACTACCCATACTGGCGTTGCCCTGGGGATCCAGGTCTACCAGCAGGACACGCTTTTTCATGGCGGCCAGGGAGGCGGCCAGATTAACCGTAGTGGTCGTCTTGCCGACGCCGCCCTTCTGGTTGGCAATGGAGATGATGTAACCCATGTTGGTCTACTTGATTCCACAGTTGCAGGAAGGGCCTATCATAACGGCACAGCCGCCGAAGGTGGTAACTTTCTTGGCAAAGTGCCCCTTGAAAGCTCGGTCAAAGGGGATTTTCCAGCTTCTCAGGCTCTCTGACGGAGACCAGACAGCGCTCCCCGTCGGTATAGGGCACACTCAGGGGCATTACATGGCACACATAATCGGCTGAAAGCTCACCGAGCTCCTGCTGCGGATTACGCCCTTTCATCGCCAGCAGCAGACTCTCGCGATTGCGCAGGTGCCGACTCACATCAAGCAACTCGGAAAGGGTGGTGACCGCACGGGCCGTCAACACTTGATACGGGGCTTGCGGCCGATAGGCCTCGAGTCGACTGTGCAGCGGCAGACAGTGGTCCAGCCCCAGCTCCATCACTACCTGGCGCAGAAAGCGGACCTTTTTACTGTTGCTGTCGAGCAGGGTGAACTGCATATCCGGGCGCATGATTCCGAGAGGAATGCCCGGCAGACCTGGGCCTGTACCCATATCGAGACAGCGCTCTCCCTGCAGGTAGGGCAATACAACCAGGCTGTCGAGCAGATGTCTGGAGACCATCTCCAGTGGATCGCGCACTGCGGTCAGATTGAAGGCCTTGTTCCATTTATGCATCAACGCCAGATAGTCGAGCAGTTGTTGCTGTTTGTCATCCTCCAACACCAGGCCCATCAATGCGGCACCTTCCGCAAGACGCCTACCACAAGCGATTCTGTCGAATCCGGCCATGGTCAGGCGGAACGCTTTTTCAGATGGATCAGCAGCAGTGAGATGGCCGCAGGGGTGACACCGGGTATCCGGCCCGCCTGTCCCAAGGTCTCGGGCCGGTGCCGCTGGAACTTCTCCCGCACTTCGGAGGAGAGACCCCGGACATTGCTATAGTCCAGATCCTCAGGCAGCAGCACCGATTCGTTGGCGCGCTGCTTTTCGATCTCACCCTGCTGACGGGCGATATAGCCGGCATACTTTGCCTGCACCTCCAGCTGCTCCACCACTTGCGGCGCCTGCAGGCCCGGGCCGAGCCTGGGAATGGTCATCAGCTGCCGGTAGCTGACATTCGGTCTTGCCAGCAGATTGTGGGCGCTGGCCTCTTTCGACAGGTTGCCTCCGAGGATGCTCTCCGCCTGCTGCGAATCAAGATCGGTGGGTCGTAGCCAGATATCCTTCAACCGCTGCTGCTCCCGCTCGATATTCTCCCGTTTACGGCAGAAGACCTCCCAACGCTGGTCGTCGACAACCCCCAACTGGCGTCCGCTTTCGGTCAGCCGCAGGTCCGCATTGTCTTCTCTCAGCAGCAGCCGATACTCAGCCCGGCTGGTAAACATCCGGTAGGGCTCCTGAGTTCCCTGAGTGATCAGATCATCGACCAGAACGCCCAGATAGGCCTCATCCCTTCTCGGTGACCAGGGCTCCAGCTGCTTGCTGAAGCGCACCGCATTGATGCCGGCCAGCAGTCCCTGAGCTGCTGCCTCTTCATAGCCGGTGGTGCCGTTGATCTGTCCGGCAAAAAAGAGCCCCTCGATGTATTTGGTCTGCAGCGAGGATGTCAAATCTCTCGGATCGAAAAAGTCATATTCGATGGCGTAGCCGGGACGGGTGATATGGGCGTTTTCAAAACCCTTCATCGAGCGCACCAGCTGATACTGGATATCGAACGGCAGGCTGGTGGAGATCCCGTTGGGGTAGATTTCGTGGGTATCGAGACCTTCAGGTTCGATAAAGATCTGGTGCGAATCCTTGTCGGCGAAGCGCACGATCTTGTCCTCGATGGAGGGGCAATATCTGGGTCCGACCCCCTCGATCACACCGGCATACATGGGCGAGCGGGCGAGCCCGCCGCGAATGATTTCATGGGTCTGCTGATTGGTATGGGTGATATGACAGCTGACCTGCGGGGGATGCTGATCACGCTCGCCAAGAAAGGAGAAGACCGGTGTCGGAGTATCGCCGGGCTGGGCCTGCAGTTGTGCATAGTCAATGGTGCGGCCGTCAATTCTCGGCGGGGTTCCGGTCTTCAGCCGTTCCACCCGAAAGGGTAGATCCCTAAGACGCTGCGATAGTGCATTCGAGGGAGGATCACCGGCCCGACCACCCTCATAGTTGGAAAGCCCGATATGGATCCGGCCACCGAGAAAGGTACCGACGGTCAGTACCACCGCATCGGCACGGAACTTCAGACCCATCTGGGTCACCACCCCGGTGACTCTATCCTGCTCGACCAGCAGATCGTCCACCGCCTGTTGGAACAGTTGAAGATTGGCCTGATTCTCCAGCCGATGACGAATCGCGGCTTTATATCGCACCCGGTCCGCCTGAGCTCTGGTGGCTCTCACCGCGGCCCCTTTGCGGGAGTTGAGAATACGGAACTGAATACCACCGAGATCGGCTGCCTGGGCCATGGCGCCGCCCAGCGCATCCACCTCTTTCACCAGGTGTCCTTTACCGATCCCGCCAATCGCCGGGTTGCAGCTCATCTGACCCAGGGTTTCGATATTGTGGGTCAGCAGCAGCGTCCGGGCACCCATCCGCGCCGCCGCAAGGGCCGCTTCGGTACCGGCATGGCCACCACCCACCACAATCACATCAAACTTATCGGTAAACAACATTGTCATAACTATTCGCGGATTCGCTGCTGCCTGTGTAGCCGGTCATCGAACTACTGCAGCGGCAAGCGAGCTGAAACTAATCGATCGAACCCGGCATTTTAACTGATTCATCCCGCTAATGAGACGATTATCAAACGCCATCGGCTTCACTATAGCCATTTATCGCTCAGGAATCGCAAATTCCTCCCGATTTGTACAGACATCTTTAGGGCCTGTTAACACTAATCCAATGAGCCATAAACTGACAAATGTGCGATCGTTTCTAAACCTGAAGCGGCCGCCTGCCGATCAAGTAGGCTGATACTGTTTCAAACTTTACAATCAGCCCGATACAACAAGAGGAACAACCATGGGTCCTGAATTAGCTGAGGCAATCAAAGCGGCGGGTAATATCCTGCTGGGCAAACAGGAGGTGGTGAAACTCTCTCTGACCTGTCTGCTCGCCAGAGGGCACCTGTTGATCGAGGATGTCCCCGGTGTGGGTAAAACCACTTTGGCCCATACCCTGGCACATCTGTTGGGACTCAACTATCAGCGGATTCAGTTCACCAGTGATCTGCTGCCTTCGGACATCATCGGGGTTTCGGTGTTCGATACCAATCAACAGAACTTTCAGTTTCACCGCGGACCGATCTTCGCTCAGGTGGTGCTCGCCGATGAGATCAATCGGGCCACACCCAAGGCTCAGAGCGCCCTGCTCGAAGCCATGGAAGAGCGACAGGTCACCACCGACGGAGCAACCTACAACCTGCCGGAACCCTTCTTTGTCATCGCCACACAGAATCCGAGCCATCAGGTCGGTACCTTTCCGCTACCCGAATCCCAGCTCGATCGCTTTTTGATGCGCATCAGCATCGGCTACCCCGGCCGAAGTGCGGAGCGTGATCTGTTGGCTGGAGGGGACCGCCGAGCGGCATTGGAGGATCACCCGGTGGTGCTCGATGGTCAGCGACTCTCCGAATATCAGCAACAGGTGACCAAGGTACATGTGGCCGATGCCCTGATCGAATATTGTCAGGACATCCTGGCACACACCAGAAACATGCCCGACTACCGACTCGGCCTCTCACCCCGAGCCGGGTTGGCGATGCTACAGGCCGCACGGGCCTGGGCCTTCCTCGAGGATCGTGATCTGGTGTTGCCCGAGGATCTGCAGGCGATACTGCCGGCAACCATCGGGCACCGATTGCAGACCTCCGGGGAGAAGATGTCGGTTTCCGGGGATGGTCTGGTCAAGGATCTGCTGAACAGAATACCACTACCCTGATCGTATCAATGACCCGCTCCTCACTCTATCGTTGGTTTAGGCAGTTCCGCCGTCAGGCCCAGCCCGATACCCAGGGCGGTGTTACCGTCAAGGCGAGGAGTATCTATATCCTGCCAACAAAACAGGGCCTGCTGCTGGCAGTGGTACTGTTGGCAATGCTGGTCGGCTCGATCAACTACGGCAGTAATCTTGGCTACCTGGCGACCTTTCTTCTTGGTGGCATCTGGATCACCAGCATTCTGCATACCTGGCGTAATCTGTTGGGCCTGAGACTTCAGCCGCAACATGTGGATTCGGTGTTTGCCGGGGAGTCGGCGGATTTCTGCCTCTCACTGATCAATCCTTCGAACCTCGACCGTTTTGCGATCACCCTGAAACAGAAAAAAAATTTTGGTGACAGTCTCGATATTCCAAACAATGAGCAGCTACCGATCCATCTCCCTCTGGTAAGTAAAAAGCGCGGTCTTTTCAAACTGCCGCAGATCACGCTGCACACCACCTATCCGCTGGGTCTGTTTCATGCCTGGACCTATGCCGAAATCGATCTCAACTGTCTGGTCTATCCAAAACCGGCGGAACGGGGTAAACCGCCTGTCACCGAGAGCTATACCAAAAGCAACAGCGGTGATCGGGGGGTTGGCAGCGATGACTTTGTCGGACTGCGAACCTTTCGAACCGGTGACTCACCGAAACAGATCGATTGGAAGGCCTATGCCCGACAACAGGGTCTGTTGAGCAAACAGTTTGGTGGTGACCGTCACGTGGAGATCACCCTGGACTGGGACTTGATAGCGGAGCAGGAACCGGAAAGACGGCTCAGTCTGTTGTGCCGTTTCATACTTCAGCAGGAGGAGTTAAGACACGCCTATGCGATGAAAATACCTGGTCTCTCCATAGCCTGTGGTCTGGGAAGCGCTCATATGCAAAAGTGCCTCAGCGCTTTGGCGCGATACGGAATAGCCGATGCAGATCGCTGATCACAGTCTGACTGCAAGACAGCATCTGCTGGTCAGCCTCTGTGCCGGGCTGGCGATTGTGCCTCATGCCCTGCACGTTCCGCTTCCAATCTCTCTGTTTCTGATCTTACTGTTCGTCTGGCGTCTCGCAGCGCTTCGCTATCCACAATTTCAACCGGGTCGATGGTTGCTGGTACTGACAACCCTAGGTGGTGTGATCCTCACTTTCAGCCAATACCATACTCTGATCGGCCGGGATGCCGGTGTGGGACTGCTGACGGTCATGATGATGCTTAAAATACTGGAGGTGCGAAAACGTCAGGATCTCTATGTCGCCGTCTTCATCTCCTACTTTGTGATCATTACCCATTTTCTGTTTGATCAATCGATGGTGATGGCCCTCTATCTGTTTTCAGTGATGGTCTGTTTGACCGCTCTGTTGATTGAGATCAATCGCATCAAGCCATCCGCCACCACGCTGGAACCCTTCGTCAGAACGGCGATAATCACACTTCAGGCGATTCCGATAGCCATCGTGCTGTTTGTAATTTTTCCCCGTTTGAACCAACCCCTTTGGAATCTGGGCATCGGCAGCAGTGGAACCACCGGTCTCAGTGACCGGGTAACACCAGGGCAGATAGCCGAGCTGATCGAATCACCGGAGGTTGCCTTCCGGGTCAGCTTTGACAGAGAGGTACCACCGGTAGAACAACGTTATTGGCGTGGCCTGGTGATCTGGGATACGGACGGCCTCAGCTGGTTCAACCGAAAGGAGCAGGTGGTTGAACGACACATTCAACTGAAAGCCCATGGCGAACACAGTTACGAGGTATTTCTCGAAGCACATCAGAAGCGCTGGTTGTATGCCCTCGATCTGCCGGTCAGTAGCAAACAGAATTTCAGGCTTTCACAGGATATTATCCTGCAGAGAAGAGAGCCGGTGAGGCAATCATTGACCTATCAGGTTCGTTCCAGCACCGAGCAGCAGAACAGGGTCGTTCTACCCGGTATGCTGCAACGGGCATTGGAGCTGCCGGACAATGTCACCCAACGGCAATTCGAGTTGGTTGAAGGGTGGCGCAGTAGTGCCACGACATCCAGAGAAATTGTCGATCTTGCATTGGCACACTTCAATAGCCAGCCATTTGTCTACACCCTCACACCTCCCCGTTATCTGGACAACCCCATTGATCAGTTTCTTTTCGATACTCAAGAGGGGTTTTGCGAACACTATGCAACCAGCTTTGCTCAACTGATGCGCATCGCCGGCATACCCACCCGTCTGGTGTTGGGTTATCAGGGGGGGGAATTCAATGAGTTGGGAGACTACTACATCATCCGGCAATACGATGCCCACGCCTGGACGGAAGTCTGGTTGGAAGAGAGCGGATGGTTGCGAGTCGACCCAACAGCAGCCGTTGCGCCGGAACGCATACGCTTTCAACTGAGAAACGATTTTGGCGCAGAGGGTTCGCCGGCAATGTTTCAGCTCGATGAACTGGGGCTGGTCGGTTCAAGCCTGCGGCGTTTCGCCCATATGCTGGATAATGCCAATATTCAGTGGCGACGCTGGATCATTGGTTACAGCCGGGAGCACCAGTTTTCACTGATGCGTAATTTCGGCTTCGATACGCTGACGCCACTCCAGTGGAGTCTGATTACCATTGGACTGATCTCAATACCGCTACTGCTGATTGCTCTGCGACTGGTGCTGTCGGGAAAAAAACAACCGCTTCCGGAGATCGTTGCCTACAACCAATATTGTAAAAAACTCGCCCGTCTGGGTATCAGCAGGAAAACCTATGAAGGTCCGATGGACTACGCGAAAAGGGCGATTGCCGAACGGCCCGATCTGACTGCATCCATCAGCAGAATTACGGCACTCTACATCAGACTGCGTTATGGACCCAAAGCCGACAAAAGCCAGACCAAAAAGCTACTTCAACAGGTCAAACAATTTCGTCCTGGCCGGCAGAAGCCTGGCACCTGACCGAATATTTAAACCCGACGACTCAATCGTGGAGTATGGCGTACAACTTGTCTTTCAGTAACAGACGCCTTTTTTTCATCTCTTCCATATGAAAATCGGAGACCGGTGTACTCAACTCCTCCAGATTACGAATATGGGCATCCAGCCAATCGTACTCATCCATCAAATTGTGAAACACCTCATTACTCTTACGCAGATCCGCAATTTTTTCTGCGTACTCGGGAAATTCATGCAACAGATCGTGTGATTCACCCAGCATCATTCTCTCCTCTTATTCGGAATCTCTATTTCAACACCTTAATGCGACTCTGGCTATGGCAACAATGTACTGAATCAAAAAAAGTTAAGATTTTTTTGCCCCCTCAACCGGTTGTCTGTGAACTGGAACAATCGGCCCGCCAAACTCCAGCGAATATCGAAAACCCTATTTGCCAATACAGAAACTGGAGAATATCCGGCCCAATAGATCGTCTGCCGTAAACTCCCCGGTGATCTCCGAGAGGGCAAGCTGGGCAACTCTGAGATCTTCAGCAAGCAGTTCACCCGCCTGGTCCCGTAACAGACTCTGTTGACCATGCTCGAGATATTGCATGCCCCGCTGCAGCGCATCGAGATGACGACGCCGGGCGATGAACTCCCCTTCATGCTGGTCATGATAACCGGCACACTGCTTTAAATGGTCATTCAACAGAGACAGTCCCACGCCCTGTTTGGCAGACAGACAAATCTCCACCCCATCCTCAATCTGATGCAGTCCCGCTGATTTTCCGGTCAGGTCGATCTTGTTGCGTATCAGGGTTACCGGCACCCCTTCGGGCAGGGTGCTTCTGTCCAGCGCCGTTGAATCCGGATCGCTTCGATCATCAAACACCCAGAGCACTCTGTCAGCATCGGCCATCTGCTCTCTTGCCCGGCGCACACCCTCCGCTTCGATCGGATCATCACTCTCGCGCAGACCCGCCGTATCGATGATGTGCAGGGGAATGCCATCAATGGTGATACGCTCCTTGAGCAGATCCCTGGTGGTGCCCGGGATCTCGGTGACAATCGCCGATTCGTTGCCTGCCAAGGCATTGAGGAGACTCGATTTCCCCGCATTGGGTCTACCGGCGATCACCAAAGTCAGCCCATCACGCAATACTCTGCCACTTTGCGCAGATTGAAATGTCTTTTCAACCTGGGACATTATCGCGAGTAAACGCTCACTCACATGGCCATCATTGAGAAAATCGATCTCCTCTTCCGGGAAGTCGATTGCCGCCTCTACATAGAGCCGCAACTCAATCAGCTGCTCAACCAGTGTGTGGATACGTTGGGAAAAGTGCCCCTGCAGGGTACGGCTGGCCAGACGGGCGGCAGCATGACTCTGGGCATCGATTAGATCGGCTATGGCCTCCGCCTGTACCAGATCGAGTTTGTCGTTCAAAAAGGCCCGCTCACTGAACTCACCCGCATGGGCAATTCTGGCTCCGGCCTGTACAACCGCCTGGAGCAACAGATCCATCACCACCGGACCACCATGACCCTGGAATTCCAGCACATCCTCACCGGTGAATGAGTGGGGCGCTGGAAAGTAGAGTGCGATTCCCTGGTCGATGAGCTGCTGTTGCTGATCGGTAAAGTCGACCAGTTTGGCCACTCTCGGGGGTGGCAGGCTGCCAATCAGGGATTTCGCAATTTTCGGACAATGGACGCCACTGATCCGCACAATCCCAACCCCACCGCGACCAGGTGGGGTTGCGACTGCGGCAATGGTGTCCCGCGCTGCCATGAGTGTCAGTGCCTGTTAACAGGCCCTAGGTTGCAGCGTTCTCAATCTTGCGGGTGATGTACCACTGCTGGGCAATGGAGATCAGATTGTTGACCACCCAGTAGAGTACCAACCCGGCCGGGAAGAAGGCGAAGAAGATGGTAAACACAAACGGCAGACTCATCATGATCTTCGCCTGCATCGGATCAGGTGGTGCCGGATTGAGTTTCTGCTGGACGAACATGGAGACACCCATGATCAGCGGCAGAATGAAATAGGGATCCTTCTCCGACAAACTCTCGATCCACAGAATCCAGGGTGCATGACGCAACTCCACACTCTCCAACAGTACCCAGTAGAGGGCGATGAATACCGGAATCTGAACCAGAATCGGCAGACAACCACCGAGTGGATTGATCTTCTCTGTCTTATACAGCTCCATCATGGCCTGCTGGAAACGCTGCTTGTCATCCCCATAGCGATCTTTCAGCGCCTGCACCCGGGGCGTGAACTTACGCATGTTGGCCATCGATTTATAACTGGTCTCGGAAAGCTTATAGAACACCGCTTTGATCAGAAGCGTCAGCAGGATGATCGCCCAACCCCAGTTGCCCACCATATTGTGGATGCTCTTCAACAACCAGAAGATCGGTTTGGCGATTACGGTAAGCCAACCGTAGTCGACGGTCAGTTCCAAACCTTCCGCAATCTGTTCCAGTTGATCCTGGAGTTTTGGACCGATATAGAGCTGACGACTGATCTTTTGGGTCTCTCCATTTTCAACCGTAATGGATGGGGAGTAGCTGCCAAGCAGATATTTACCACCAGTCAGTGCATTGGTGTAGTAGTGCTCAACCTGATCCTTGGGCGGAATCCAGGCACTCAGAAAGTAGTGCTGAATCATCGCCAGCCAGCCCCGATCCGTATCGATATCGAGCTTTTTACTCGCCATATCGTCGAAGTCGACCTTCTCGTATTTGTCCTTCGGGTTGTAGTAGACACCACCGGTATAGGTATAGGTTGTGAAACCACTACCATCACCATCCGGCTCTACCCGCTGTAACTGGCCATAGTCGCGAGCGGCCCAGCTCTCGCCAGACTGGTTTTCGATCAGGTAGTCCACATCGATCAGATAACTGCCGCGATTCAGGGTGAACTGTTTGGTGACCGTCACACCATTATCGCTCTTCCACACCATGGGAATAATCAGCTGATCCTGATTCTCACCCATTTCATAGTTTGTCTGTTCACTCTGATAGATGGCTTCATGGTTCGGAGCTTTGCCTTTCTCTGATCCGATCAGACCCGATTGGGCGATATAGAGGTCGGATCCGGAAGGGGACAACAGTTCCACCTTCAGATCAGGGGTATCCAGTGCCTCGAAATATTCAAGCAGGTCAGCCAGCTGGACCGTACCGCCTTGAGTGGAGATCTCCAGCTTCAGCAGATCGGTCACCACATGGATCACCTGACCATTGAGGCCACTCTGCAGTTCACCGGGAACCGCACTGCCCGCCGCCTGGGGCAGATCCGCTATAACCGCTGCAGTCGGTACTCCGGAATCCTCGCCACCCTGAGGTGCGGCTGGCGTACTGCTCTGCCTGGCCGCCTGCTCAGCTTCCCGTTGCGCGGGTACTCCATAATCCTGTTGCCAGGCTTGATAGATCAACAGCCCCAGAAAGGCCAGTGTAAAGAAGAGAATCAGTCTTAGATTATCCATGGAACTGCTTTTTTTGAGGTTCGGGAACCGGGTCAACCCCACCTTCATGCCAGGGGTGACAACGTGAAATTCGTTTCAGAGCAAGCCATAAACCGCGCAATCCACCATGTTTCTCAATCGCTTCGAGAGAATAGGCTGAGCAGCTGGGATAGAAACGGCAGTGCTGGCCGACAAAGGGGCTAAGTATAGTTTGGTAGAGCCTGATCAGAAAGATCATTATTTGGCGCATTGCTCTGCAATCCTATGCCAATGGTGCTGTAGTGAATTGAGACAAACTCGATTATCCGCGAGTGCTGCGCCCTGTCTGGCGACAACCACCAGGTCCAAACCAGCCAATGGTGCCTGGTTGAGCCGGAAACTCTCGCGAATGATACGCTTGATACGATTTCTGTCCACTGCTTTTCGGCAGTGTTTTTTTGCTACCGCCAGGCCTAAGCGAGCATGAGCACTTTGGTTCGGATAGGCCAGTACCAGAAAGAAGCGATCACTGGAACGCCGACCTTCACTAAAAACCCGACGAAATTCGTCGGGTTTAAGTAATCTTCGGCTTCGAGGGAAAGCCCCTTCAGATATTGGCAATGAACCCTGGCTCAGAGAGCGATACGGGCACGACCTTTGGCGCGACGCGCCTTCAACACTTTACGGCCATTGCGAGTTGCCATGCGCGCACGAAAACCATGGGTGCGGGCTCGTTTTAAATTACTGGGCTGAAATGTTCTTTTCATAGCTGCTTACCGGTAAATCCGCCAATGAAGTATGGACGAAAAAAAGACGCGTAGCCTAGACCTAAACACCATTGCTTGTCAATAGAAAACAGCTGTAAAACGGCAAAACAAATTCGTTTTTAACTGTGGATAACTCTGGCCACCCAGAGTAGACTTGCATGTTCCAGCCACTACCGACATTTCCACGTGGCCTTGTCAGTGGAAGCTGGAAATTCTTCTGTTTCTAAATACCAAGCTGATATTAGACCCTCGCTGGAGAGTGAAATTGGACCTTTGGCACCGCTGCACCGAGCACCTGGAGCAAGTACTCTCACCACAGCAATACAACACCTGGATCCGGCCACTACAAATCATTGAAGACGCCAAACTGCTGCGACTACTCGCGCCGAACCGCTTTGTACTCGACTGGGTCCGCAATCACTACCTGGATATGATCCAGAACCATCTGAATGTGGTGTGTAATGGGCAGGCGCCCAAGGTCCTAATCGAGATCGGTTCAAAAAGCCGGCCACAGAAGAAACAGCAGATCACACCACCTCAACCAATAACCGTCACCTCGGGTGGTGAGAATACAACACCGATCCAGAGTAATCTCAACCAGAGCTTTGTATTCGATACCTTTGTCGAAGGTAAATCCAATCAGATTGCCCGTGCCGCCTCCATGCAGATAGGCGAAAATCCAGGTAAAGCGTACAACCCCCTATTTATATATGGTGGCGTGGGTCTCGGTAAAACCCACCTGATGCACGCCGTTGGCAACATGATGCTGAAAAAGAATCCACAGGCCCGTGTTGTCTATCTGCATTCCGAGCGATTCGTAGCGGAGATGGTCAAGGCACTTCAGCACAACACCATTGACCAGTTCAAAAAGAAGTACCGTTCCGTGAATGCTCTGCTGATCGATGATATTCAGTTTTTCGCGGGCAAGGAGCGCTCACAGGAAGAATTCTTTCACACCTTCAATGCACTGTTCGAATCCCAGCAGCAGATCATTCTATCCAGCGACCGTTTCCCTAAAGAGGTAACCGGCCTTGAAGAGCGGCTCAAATCAAGATTTGGCTGGGGGCTGACCGTTGCCATTGAACCGCCGGATCTTGAGACCAGAGTCGCCATCCTGCAGAGTAAGGCACTACAACTGAATGCTGAGTTACCCACCGAAGTTGCTTTCTTTATGGGCAAGCGCATCCGATCCAACATTCGTGAACTGGAGGGTGCGTTAAGACGGGTGATTGCCAACGCTACCTTCACCGGTCGGGACATCAATTTGGATTTCGCCAAGAACGCACTCCGGGATATGCTGGCTGCACATGACAAACAGATTACCATTGAAAATATTCAAAAGACGGTAGCGGAATATTTTCAGATCAGAACATCCGATCTGGTCTCTTCAAAACGAAGTCGATCGATCGCAAGACCGAGACAGATTGCCATGACTCTGGCAAAAGAGCTGACCAATCACAGTCTCCCGGAAATAGGCAGTGCCTTTGGTGGCAGAGATCACACGACAGTGATCCATGCCAACCGAAAGGTTAAAGAGTTAAGAGAGAGTGACCCGAGAATATCGGAAGATTATTCCAATCTGTTAAGAACACTGAGTAGTTAGTGTGGATAAAATGTTTAAAAAAAGCGAAAAATTTATACAGCTTAGTTATCCACAATCCGTTAACACTTATTCAGCAGGATTAGAGGCGTTCAACACAGAGGGAAAAAACAAGAATTTCTCTTAAAAAACAAATAGATATACAAGATAGACTTAGATATCTACAGGCCTAATAATAATAACAGGTCTATATATCTAAAAATATACTATTAAGATACTGAGTGGATAACATGAAAATCAGCACCGAACGAGAAAACCTGCTTGGACCACTACAGAAGATTGCAGGTGTTGTCGAACGTAGGCAGACACTGCCCATACTGGCAAACATTCTGGTCAATGCTAACCATGGCCAATTAAACCTCACAGCAACAGATCTGGAAGTTGAATTGAAAACAGAGACTGAAGCGGAATGTGATGGAGATGCTGACTTCACGATACCGGCAAGAAAGCTACTCGACATCTGCAAGGCTCTTCCGGAATCAGCAAAAGTGTCACTGGATATCAGTGAAGACAAAGTCAAATTGCAATCGGGTAGAAGCCGTTTCTCACTCAGTGTTCTACCGGCTCGTGACTACCCGGTGATCGAACCGACACCCAGTAGCACAGTATTCACAATCAAAGAGTCCATACTCAATACGCTGATCGAGAATACCCAATTTGCCATGGCGCAACAGGACGTTCGTTACTATCTCAATGGCATGTTACTGGAACTCACCGGGGGTGACATAAGAACGGTTGCAACGGATGGTCACCGACTAGCCATGAGTCAGTCATTGAACACCATCGATGATAAAACCAACCTCCAGGTTATCCTGCCAAGAAAGGCTGTCATCGAACTCAGTCGACTGCTTGGTGACAACGACAATGACATCAAAGTTGAACTCAGCAACAGTTACATCAAGGTTCTTTTTGAGAAGACGGTTTTTACCTCAAAACTGATCGATGGAAGATTTCCTGAGTATCAGCGTGTCATGCCAACAGGATCAGACAAAGAAGTCGAAGCCGAAAAGAGTTCAATCAAGCAATCCCTCACAAGAGCATCCATACTTTCAAATGAAAAGTACCGTGGCATAAGATTTCATCTTTCAAACAATCTACTTGAACTACAAGCGCATAACCCAGAGCAAGAGGAATCCGAGGAAGAGCTGGAAGTAAACTATCAGGGAGATGAACTCAAAATTGGTTTCAATGTGGGCTACATCCTCGACGCTATATCCGCGATAAAAGAGGATACGATTATCATTGAATTGAAAGACACCAACAGCAGTGCCCTGATCTATGGCAAGGACAACAAAGACAGTAAATACGTTGTCATGCCTATGAGAATCTAGAAACGGCAAAACGTACAACTCTAAACACATTGCATCTGCAAAGACTCAAGATACAAAATCTCCGCAATATCTCAAACGCGGAGATTTTTCCATCAGACAACCTGAACATCATTACCGGTGCAAACGGCGCCGGTAAAACCACACTTCTAGAATCAATTTATCTATTGGCTCGGACCAGGTCATTCAGACAGAGTCAAAATAGAACACTCATTAAGTCAGGTGAAGAGGCACTGACAATATTTTCAGAGATACAGAGTGAAGCAGGAACTAAGTACAGGATAGGTCTCAGTAAGAAAAAAGAGGGCACCACAGTACACAAAGACAGAAAAAAAATAACAAAACTCTCTGAATTGGCAAAATCTCTCCCTCTTACCATTATCACTCCCAACATCCAGCGAATCGTAGAAGAGGGGCCAGTACACAGAAGAAAACTTCTGAATTGGGGAATGTTCCACGTGGAACCTTTTTATGCTCAGCTGGCTCAGCGATATAATCAGACTATCTCGCAGAGAAACCGTGCACTCTCTGGAAACCGGGACGATTTGAAAGTTTGGACAAGACAGTTGGTCGAATTGGGTGATCAGTTAAACCAACTTCAAAAAAACTATCTCGAAGATTGGAATCAGGCGCTCACGGAGTTATCGGCTACCCAGGATAGTGGATACCGATGCAGACTCGAACTCTACAGTGGGTGGAGAAAAGGAACCAGTTTTGAAGAAGCTTTGGATGAACTGACCCGGACAGACCGTGAGAGGGGATTCACTTCAGCAGGACCCCACCGACTGGACGTTAAGATTTACGTGGATCAAAGGGGTGTAAAAAACTACTTCTCCAGGGGGCAGAACAAACTGCTGGCCTTAAATCTCATGCTTGCTCAGACAATGTTGTTACAGATAAAAAAGGAAGAGAAACCGATCTTGCTGGTAGACGATTTACAATCAGAACTTGATCAAGACCGGTGCTTACAGATTCTGCAAACCATCTCAGACTTAAAGATTCAAACCTTCATAACAGATCTGACAAAAAGTATTGGTGACTCCATCGAAGAGGATAAATATAAAATGTTCCACGTGGAACATGGCCAGTTTGCAGAGATTTAAATCGGTCGTATATCGGGTGAAAGTGTAGGTATAATAGGCCCTTTTAACCAATATAGGTTTTCTCCACGGAAAAATTAATGAGTTACGATTCCTCGAATATCAAAGTATTGAAGGGTCTTGATGCTGTCAGAAAGCGTCCGGGTATGTACATCGGTGATACGGATGATGGTACAGGGCTTCATCATATGGTTTTCGAGGTGGTGGATAACTCCATTGACGAGGCACTCGCAGGTTACTGTAATGAGATCAAAGTGACCATACACTCTGATCAGAGTATTACGGTGAGTGATAACGGTCGAGGCATTCCGGTTGATGAGCATCCGGAGGAGAAAAGATCCGCTGCAGAAGTGATCATGACTGTGCTTCATGCAGGTGGTAAATTCGATGACAACTCCTACAAAGTCTCAGGTGGTTTGCACGGTGTCGGTGTTTCTGTGGTCAATGCCCTATCTGAAGAGCTCAAACTCAAAATCAGAAGGCAGGGGAAGGTTTGGGAGCAGACTTATAAACATGGTGTACCTGTCTCAGATCTTGCCTCAGTTGGTGATACTCAAAAGAGTGGTACCAGCGTAACGTTCATGCCGAGCAGCGAAACTTTCAGTAATATCGAATTTCATTACGATATTTTGGCAAAAAGATTAAGAGAGCTCTCATTTCTGAACTCTGGAATCAAGATTGTCTTGAAGGAAGAGTCTACAGGGAGAGAGGATATCTTTGAGTATGTTGGCGGAATACTTGCCTTCGTCGAGCACCTGAATCGCAACAAATCACCACTGCATGAGAGAGTGTTTAGCTTTACTGATGAGCGCAATGACATTGCAGTGGAGATTGCCATGCAGTGGAATGAGTCCTATCAGGAGAGTATTTTCTGCTATACCAACAACATCCCTCAACGGGATGGGGGTACCCACCTTGCTGGTTTTCGTGCTGGACTGACCCGCACTCTGAATCAATATATCGACCAATCAGGCTTATCAAAAAAGCAGAAGGTTAATACATCCGGGGATGATGCCCGGGAGGGTCTTACCGCTGTATTGTCCGTCAAGGTTCCGGATCCCAAGTTCTCCTCTCAGACTAAAGACAAACTGGTCTCTTCTGAGGTGAAAGGGATTGTCGAGAATCTCTTGACCGAAAACTTGAACTCTTTCCTGCTTGAGAATCCTGGGGATGCCAAGAATATTGCGGGTAAAATGATTGAGGCGGCAAGAGCCAGGGAAGCGGCACGCAAGGCGAGGGAGATGACCCGTCGTAAAGGTGCGCTGGATATCGCCGGCCTACCCGGGAAACTGGCCGACTGTCAGGAGAAAGATCCTGCACTCTCCGAACTCTACCTGGTGGAGGGTGACTCAGCCGGGGGCTCTGCCAAGCAGGGTAGGGATCGAAAGTTTCAGGCGATATTGCCGCTGAAGGGTAAGATTCTCAATGTTGAGAAGGCACGCTTCGACAAGATGCTATCCTCTGCGGAAGTCGGAACTCTGATTACTGCATTGGGCTGTGGTATCGGTCGGGAGGAGTTCAATCCGGACAAATTGAGATACCACCGCATTATCATCATGACCGATGCCGATGTGGATGGTGCACACATCAGAACCCTACTGCTGACTTTCTTCTACCGCCAGATGCCGGAGTTGATCGACCGGGGTCATGTCTATATTGCCCAACCGCCACTCTATAAAGTGAAGAAGGGTAAACAGGAGCAGTATCTGAAGGATGACCAGGATCTGAATAACTACTTCCTGCAAACCGCCCTGGATAATGCAGCGCTGATTGTCACATCAGGGGCACCACCGCTCGCCGGTGAAAGTCTTGAGACCATGGCCAGATCATTCCTTGCGGTGATGGCCAGTATCGGTCGCCTTTCGCTTCGTTACGATGGAGATCTGTTGGAAAAGCTGATCTATATGCCGAAGCTGGATGAGCAGATGATCGAGAACAAAAGTGGGATCGAGGCCTGGATTAATGAGCTTGAATCGAGATTGAATACGGATCTGGGTATTTCTGAGTCCTGCTTATTGGAGCTGCTGGATGAGAACAATGGTGAGGATGCCGGACTGTTGTTAACCAGAAAAGTGCATGGTATCGGTACTGAAAAAGTGATTCCCTTCGACTTTTTTAACAGCGTTGAATATAGAAAGATCATTGAGTTGGGCAGTCAGCTCAGCGGTCTGTTGAGTGACGATGCTGTGATCAAAAGAGGTGAAAAGGAGCAACCGGTCAGCAGCTTCAAACAGGCTCTGGATTGGTTGATGGATGACGCCAAGCGCGGACAGCATGTACAGCGCTACAAAGGTCTGGGTGAAATGAATCCGGAACAGCTGTGGGAGACCACCATGAATGCAGACAGCCGGCGTCTGCTACAGGTCAGTATTGAGGATGCGGTGGCTGCAGATCAGATCTTTGCAACCCTCATGGGTGATCAGGTCGAACCCCGTCGTGACTTCATCGAGACCCATGCACTGACCGTTGAAAACCTTGATGTGTAGTCCTAATATTAGCAGCGTAAGTGAGTATTCACTTACGCTGTAATGATAGGTTTTAAAGAAAATTAAGTTCTTTCTTTAGGTAAACCGTCGACAGTGGATTCGATCCACTCTTCAGCCTCCTTGTTGATTTCGGAGGATGACTTACCCGCTGTCTCAATGAGTGGACCGATCACGACATCGATCACCCCTGGGTATTTGCGCAGATCCCGTCGGCGCCAGAAAACCCCGGCATTGTGTGCTACCGGAAGAACCGGATAACCTGATTTCTCAGCCAGAATTGCACCGCCGATTCCGTAGCGTTTGCGGGTGCCTGGAGCAACCCGGGTGCCCTCAGGAAAGACGAATACGTGGTTGCCTGATTTGAGTCGTTCAATACCCTGTTCAATAATCTGTTCCACGGCTTTGCGACCAGACTTGCGGTCGATGGCGATGGGGCGGAAGTAGATCATGATCCAGCCAAAGAATGGTACGAACAGTAACTCCCTCTTCAAAACCCAGGATTTGGCGCCGGGTATGACACTGATCAGGGCAATGGTCTCCCAGGCCGATTGATGCTTGGCGAAGATGATGCAGTTGTTTTCCGGCAGATGTTCCATACCTGTGACCCGATAGGTCAAGCCACAAAAGAATTTCAGAGCCCAGAGATTGAGACGGCTCCAACTGGTATCGAAAAAATGAACATATTTTCGTGGTAGCGCCCAGGCGACCAGACTGCCAACGGTGGCAATGACGATGGTGGTCATCACCAGAAATGTGAAATAGAGAATCGATCTAAGCAGGATCATTGGGGGTCCATCTCATTGATGAGTTGTTGGGCGTAGCTGTTTAGGTTTTCGTAGACAGGTGTTTGTGCCAGCTTACCTGAAAGTTGTTTGATGGTTTTCTCGCCATTGCCACTGCGTACCAGAATGGGTTGGGCACCGATTTTGGCTGCGGCCTGCAGATCCCTCAGAGAATCACCGACGATCGGTACATCGTTCAAAGTGGTTTGGCTGCGCTTCGCGATCGTCTCATAGAGGCCGGTGCCTGGTTTGCGGCAGTTACACCCCTCATCCGGTCCGTGGGGGCAGAAAACGATAGCCTCGATATGTCCACCAACCTGTTGCACCGCATCGACCATTTTCTCGTGAATCCGATTCAATGTCTCTATATCGAACAGACCTCGGGCCAGACCTGACTGATTGGTTGCGACAAACACCCGGTATCCGGCGCGGCTGAGTCTGGCGATGGCATCGAGGCTGCCGTCGATCGGCTGCCATTCGTCCGGATGTTTGATGTATGCGTCGGAATCGTGATTGATCACCCCATCCCTGTCGAGAATTATTAGTTTCATGAAGTAAGTGCTTACTATCAGTCTACATCTTTAAATTCCGAGACACGTACTCGTCCATTGATCATTCGGGAATTCCTTTTGTCGAGCTTCGCCATCTTCTCCCAGAATGCCTTGTTGAGGTCAAAATTCTGGGCAATGGCAGTTCCCATCACCAAGATCAACAGATCAGCTACCTCTTCTGCCAGGTCGCTTTTTGCTTTCCCCTTGGTGACACAGGCGGAGATCTCCCCCAGCTCTTCAGCCATCAGCGCTACCCGGTAGTTCATCTCTTCACCACCGGTTTCACGAAATCGATGTTTGTCGTGAAATGCCTGTACCGCTGCCAGCATCTGCTGGTAGGAGTCCTCATTCATGACTGGTTTTCCTGTACCTGCAGACGGGTGATGTCTGCCACAGAGAGAAAAAGTCTTTCCAGTTGGGAGAGTAGCGATAAACGGTTGGTTCGGATCTTCTGGTCATCGGTCATGACCATCACCTGATCGAAGAAGCTGTCCACCGGTTCTCTCAACCCCGCCAGAATCTGCAGACCTTTGGCATATTCACCTTTATCGAAAAGTGGTTGGGCCAAGGGTGCCAGCTCGTCCATCTTTTGAGCGAGTTGATGCTCGGCCTGATCCTCATAGAGGGCCGGATCCGCTTTTTCCGCCAGTGGGTCGCTGCTCTTTTTCAGAATGTTGCGAATCCGCTTGTTTGCCGCTGACAGACTTTCCGCCTCCGGCAATTTGCTGAAGGCTTCGATGGCCCACACCCGTTGATCGAAATCAGCCAGGGTTTTGGGTGCCACATCGGCAACGGATTGAAACAGATCCACGCTGATACCCAGCTCACTGTAGATGCCCTTGAGACGCTCCAGCATAAACTGATAAACGGACGCGGCTACCTTCTCCTCGGTTAGTTTGTTGCCTAATGAATCTACGATTGACTCGAGTAACGCTGGAAGGTCCAAGGTAAGTGAGTGCTCACGTATGATACGCAATGCGCCGAGTGCGGCACGCCGCAGGGCAAATGGATCCTTGTCACCGGTAGGCTTCTGGCCGATGCCAAAGATACCCACCAGGGTATCCAGTTTTTCGGCTAATGAGACGGCGATGCCGGTTGCTGTCTGCGGTAGTTGATCACCGGAAAATCTCGGCATATAGAACTCGTCCAGCGCCTGAGCCAACTCATCCGGTTCCCCATCACGCTGAGCCTGATATCGACCCATGATGCCCTGCATCTCGGGGAATTCGTAGACCATGTTGGTCATCAGATCGCAGCGGCTCAGCAGTCCGGCACGATAGGCCAGCTCGCTGTTTCCACCACTCTCCTCAGCAATACGTTGTGCCAGTTCGGCAACCCGCTGGGATTTATCGTACATGCTGCCCAGCTGATTCTGAAAGACCACATGTTTGAGAGATTCCTGATGTTCTGCAAGCGGTTTTTTACCATCCTGCTCCCAGAAAAACATGGCATCCGCCAGGCGCGGTCTGATTACCCTTTCATTACCCTCTCGGATCAGTTCCGGTTGTGGGCTGTCGATATTGGCGATGGTGATGAAATGGTTCATCAGCTGGCCATCAGCGGTAAACAGTGGAAAGTATTTCTGGTTACCTTTCATGGTCGCAACCAGGGCTTCCTGAGGTACCGCTAGAAACCGCTCTTCGAAGCTGGCGGTAATCGGCAGTGGCCACTCATTGAGTGACGTGACCTCATCCAGAAGACCGGAATCCAGATCGGCCACACCACCAAGCTCGGAGGCACTCTGTTGAACAGATTCCGAGATTTTTTGTTTACGTTTTTCGAAATCCGCAATCACATAGCCCAGGTCTTCCAGAACTGAGGCGTAGTCCTGAGGGTTGTAGATGGTGATCGCATTGGGATGATGAAAGCGATGACCATAGGTCAAACGGTCAGCGTCCGCATCGAGCAGTGTACAGGGTACCACCTGATCGCCGAGTAGAAACAGCAGCCAATGAACCGGTCGTACAAACTGGGCATCTGAATCACCCCAGCGCATGCGCTTAGGGATAGGCAGTTTGTTGAGTGCCTGGCTTGCGATCTCCGGAAGCAGTTCTTCTGCAGGCTTGCCTTTTGAATGAACACGGTAGCTCAGCCACTCCCCTTTGTCGGTCTTCTGTCGTTGCAACTGATCGACGGTGGTCTGACAGGAGCGGGCGAAACCCTCAGCTGCTTTGGTGGGGTTGCCCGAATCGTCAAATGCAGCTTGAACAGCGGGTCCGCGACGTTCCATCTCACTGTCGGGTTGCCGAACATCGCAATCCCTGACCAGCAGTGCCAGACGACGGGGTGTGGCGAACGGTACAACCTCACCGTGGTTCAGATTGGCCTGTTTGAGTCCGGCGACGAACGATTCGGTTAAAGATTGACTGAGTCGATTAAGGGCCTTGGGTGGTAGCTCCTCGGTACCCAGTTCAAACAACAGATCTGCTTGATCAGCCATTGGCAGCCTCCTTTGATGACTCAAGCATGGGAAATCCGAGTCGCTCTCTGGCGTCGTAGTAAGCTTGTGCCACATCGCGCGCCAGACCTCTTACTCGAAGGATATAGCGCTGTCTTTCTGTGACTGAAATAGCATGGCGGGCATCGAGCAGGTTAAATGTGTGTGATGCCTGAAGTACCTGTTCATAGGCTGGCAGGGGCAGACCCAGTTCTATCAGTTTACGCGACTCTTTTTCGCACTGATCGAACTGACCGAATAGGTAATCCACATCCGCATGTTCAAAATTGTAGGCAGACTGCTCAACCTCATTCTGGTGGAACACATCGCCATAGGTCACGATACCTTGAGGTCCCTCGGTCCAGACCAGGTCATAGATGCTCTCCACACCCTGCAGATACATGGCGATCCGTTCCAGGCCATAGGTGATCTCACCGGTCACCGGGCGGCAGTCGAGGCCGCCCACCTGTTGGAAGTAGGTAAACTGGGTTACTTCCATACCGTTGAGCCATACCTCCCAGCCCAGTCCCCAGGCACCCAATGTGGGGGATTCCCAATTGTCCTCGACAAAACGTATGTCATGAAGACTCAGATCCAGACCGAGCATCTGCAGTGAACCCAGATAGAGCTCCTGAATATTCTTGGGAGATGGTTTCATCACCACCTGGTACTGGTAGTAGTGCTGTAACCGGTTGGGATTGTCCCCGTAACGTCCATCTGTGGGTCTGCGGGAAGGCTGAACATAGGCTGCATTCCAGGGTTCCGGTCCGATGGAACGGAGAAAGGTTGCGGTATGGAAGGTACCGGCGCCCATCTCCATATCATAGGGTTGAAGCACGATGCATCCCTGGTCTGCCCAATAGTCTTGTAGTGCGAAAATCAGGTCCTGAAAAGTCTGAATGTTTCGCTGTTTCGGTTCTGCCGCTTGATTCACAACGAGGCCCCGTTGATGTGGATGAAAACCGCGTAAGTATAACGATGCCGCCTGCCGATGGCTAACTTGGCAGCTGCCCGCGTGCGTCAGAATGGAGATTTGGGGAAAATTGATTGAATCAGTCGTCGAGTGGCGCGGTTCGGGGGTTCGGAATTGACCCGGATTCCGCCAGGAAAACCGGCGGAATCGGAATTATTGATGCGTTTACGCCTACAGGGAGAGCGCCCCTTTCATCATTGACATGATGTTTTCACCTCCCGCGGATTGAAGGTATTGGAGAACGATCGGCACAAACTGACCAACCATGTTCGAATCCATGCCCAGGTTTCCGAAAGCGGAGGCCAGGCTGGCCAGGTTTCCGGCCGAGCTGTCACCGCCCAGCATCGAGGCGACGGCTGTGGCAGCGCCGGATTCCTTACTTGAGCTTTGAGCGCTGGCCATCATCTTGTCGATGCCGGGCACCACGGAGGCGATCTGTGAAAAATCCTCTGCGGAGAGGTTGTTTTGCGCCATCTGAAACAGAGATCCAGCGCCGCCTGATGCCTGCTCACTGCTGACACCAAGCTGACTGGTCAGTGCATCGAGCAATCCATTGGCAAAAACCGAAGCGGTGGAAAACAGCAGGGTGAGGGCTAATAGCGTATGGGTAAGAGTCTTCATAGATCCATCCTTATTAGGTATCGATTTGGTCGTGCCATTATATTCCCATCCTACTGGGTATAGATCCCATGTTTTGTAAAAGGATGTTGCAAAGTTCTTAATATCTAGCAATTACAATCAATGATTTGACTCCCAACGCTTGTTCATTAAGCCTAAACAACCAGGTTTCGGGTATAATTCACCCTTTTTAGAATCGACAAGTTCTCATGAGCGGACAAAGAAAGGCAGTTGCACTGATCTCCGGTGGTCTCGACTCGCTGCTGGCGGCCCGGGTGATCCAGGACCAGGGCATTCATGTGGAAGGCATCAACTTCTTCACCGGTTTCTGTGTCGAAGGGCATACCCATGCCATTCGCAAACGGGACCAGAAAAAAGAGAAACGAAACAATGCCCTCTGGGTGGCGGAACAACTCGGCATGAAGCTGCACATCGAGGATATCGTCGATGAGTACAAGCAGGTCCTGACAAACCCGAAGCATGGCTATGGTGCGAATCTGAACCCCTGTCTCGATTGCAAGGTGTTCATGGTGCGCAAGGCACACGAATGGATCGAGCGGAAAGGCTTCGACTTCATCATCACCGGTGAGGTGATCGGTCAGCGCCCGATGTCTCAACGCAAGGAGACGATGCCGATCGTTGCCGATGAATCGGGTGCCAGTGATCTGCTGCTGCGGCCCCTGTGTGCGAAGAATCTGCCGGAGACGCTGCCGGAGAGAGAGGGCTGGGTGGATCGGCAACAGCTGTTCGATTTCTCCGGCCGCAGTCGCAAGCCGCAAATGGCCCTGGCGGCCAGTCTGGGCATCGAGGATTATGCCCAGCCGGCCGGTGGTTGCTGTTTTCTGACCGATGAGCAGTATGCGGTGAAGTTGAAGGATCTGTGGCAGGCCCGGGGCAGCCGTGATTATGAGATGGACGATATCATGCTGCTCAAGGTGGGTCGCCACCTGAGACCCAGTAAGGCCTATAAGGTGATCATTGCCCGTGAAGAGGGTGAGTCGAATTTTCTGCAGGGGTATCGAAAGGGCTTTCCGCATATCAAGACGGTCAGTCATGGAGGACCGCTGGCATTGATCGATGGCGAAGTGACCGATCAGGATGTTCAACTGATCGGCAGACTGGTGGCCCGTTACAGCCAGGGCCGTAATGCGGATGAGGTGCTGCTGGCCTATACCGACCTCGCCGGGGAGACTCGTGAGTTACGGGTCGATCCCATGAAGCCCCATGAGATCCCGAAAGATTGGCTGATATGAAGCGACACCGGATCGACTGTCGCCGGCTGCTCTGTCCAATGCCGGTGATCAAAGTGCAGAATGCCATCGAGGATCTGCCGGCGGGTACCCTGGTGGAAGCGATCTGCACCGATCCGGGAGCGTTGAATGATATTCCTGCCTGGAGCAGGATTAATGGCCATCGACTGGTGGAAACCAGAACCGATGACGGGGAGTATATCGTGGTTGTGGAAGTCGTGAGCGAGTAGAGCATGAATCGGGATCATCGCTATGAAGTCAGCCGAAAAGCGGCAATCGTAGGTGCGATCACCAACAGTGTGCTGGCGGTATTGAAGATCGTATTCGGCTGGTTGGGACACTCCCAGTCGCTGATCGCTGATGGCATCCACTCCCTCTCGGATCTGCTCACCGACGCATTGGTGATTTTTGCTGCCCGTCACGCCAATGAGGCGCCGGATGAGGAGCATCCCTACGGACACGGGCGATTCGAAACCGTTGGCACACTGGTGCTTGGGGGGTTTCTAATCACGGTTGGTGCCGGCATCATCTGGGATGCGGTTGAACGGCTCTTCTCGCCGGAAGATCTGTTGCAGCCGGAGCTGTTGACCCTCTTTGTGGCGGCCTTCTCCATCCTTGCCAATGAGGCGCTGTTTTTCTATACCCGCCATCTGGCCAACCTGATCAACTCCGATCTGTTGAAGGCCAATGCCTGGCACCATCGCAGTGACTCCGTCTCATCGATTGTGGTGCTGGTCGGTATTGGCGGCACCATTCTCGGGCTTCCCTACCTGGATGCCATCGCCGCGGTTCTGGTCGGCCTGATGGTGGTGAAGATCGGTTGGGAACTGGGTTGGCAGGCGATCCACGAATTGGCGGATGCGGGGCTTGAACAGGAGTCTCTGGCTGAGATCCGTGAGGTGATTGCCAGTGTTTCCGGGGTCAACAACGTACATATGCTGAGAACCCGAAAACTGGGAGGTCATGCCTTGGCCGATGTTCATGTGCAGGTCGACCCCTGGTTGAGTGTATCCGAGGGACACAGAATTGCCGAGGTGGTTCAGTTTGGTCTGATCGATCGGGTCGATCTGTTGGAGGATGTCACGGTGCACATCGATCCTGAAGATGATGAGGCTGGGCCATCCTGCGCCAACCTGCCACTGCGGGAAGAGGCGGACAAACTGCTGCAGGATCACTGGTCGGGTATGGATTGCTTCGATCAGCGCAAGCGTCTGGTGCTGCATTACCTGTCGGGCCGGATCGATATCGACCTCTATCTGCCACCCCACTGCTTCGAGTCGAGCGAAAAAGCCGACCAGCTGACCCAGCGCTATCAGCAGGCTCTATCCGGTTCAGAGGTGTTTAGAACTGTGCAGGTCTGGTTTGGTTAGCACTATAACGGGGCGAAACCGGCCGTGTGCGCACCAAAATTGTGCGCCATGGGGCGTATGACAGGAGCCGAAGGGAGACCGTGCATGGATATTTGCTCTGTAATCGGCGCTTGAATATCACGGCATGATGCGTATCGCGGTGCTTCTGGTATAGTTGCCAGGCCGCCAAAATAAAGATTTGCCGACACGGATCGGCATTGCATAAACCTAAACCCTGGAGAATAAGATGGCCTCAAAAGCCTTTAAGATGATCAAAGACAATGATGTGAAATTTGTTGATCTTCGGTTTACCGATACCCGCGGTAAGGAGCAGCACGTCACCTTGCCCACAAGTGAGATTAACGACGAGTTTTTCACTGATGGCAAGATGTTCGACGGTTCCTCCATCGCCGGCTGGAAAGGCATCAATGAGTCAGACATGATTCTGATGCCGGAAGATGCCACATGTGTGATGGATCCGTTCGCCGACGAAAACACCATGAATGTGCGCTGCGATATCCTTGAGCCATCCACCATGCAGGGTTACGAGCGTGATCCCCGCTCTGTCGCCAAACGTGCAGAGGCCTATCTCTCTTCAACGGGTATTGCCGATACCGCTTACTTTGGTCCGGAGCCTGAGTTCTTCATACTCGACGATGTTCGCTGGAGGGTCGATATGAGCGGTGCCATGGTGAAGATTGATTCCGAAGAGGCGGAGTGGAACTCGGAGCGGGTCTACGAAGACGGTAACATCGGTCACCGTCCCGGGGTTAAAGGCGGTTACTTTCCGGTACCTCCGGTGGATTCCCTGCATGATCTGCGTGGCGCTATGTGTCTTGCGATGGAGGAGATGGGCGTGCCTGTCGAAGTTCATCATCACGAGGTTGCAACTGCCGGTCAGTGTGAAATTGGCACCCGCTTCAGCACCCTGGTAGAGCGTGCCGACTGGGTTCAGATCCAGAAATACTGTACCTGGAATGTTGCCCACGCCTACGGCAAAACAGCCACCTTCATGCCCAAGCCGATCGTTGGCGACAACGGGTCCGGTATGCACGTGCATCAGTCCCTGGCCAAGGGTGGAGAGAACGTTTTCGCCGGTGATCAGTACGGTGGTCTGTCTGAAACCGCACTCTATTATATTGGCGGTATCATCAAACATGCCCGTGCACTGAACGCCTTCACCAACGCTTCCACCAACTCCTACAAGCGTCTGGTACCGGGCTTTGAAGCTCCGGTTATGCTCGCCTACTCCGCGCGCAACCGTTCCGCTTCGATCCGTATTCCATGGGTATCCAGTCCCAAGGGGCGTCGTGTCGAAGTTCGCTTCCCTGATCCCACCGCCAACCCCTATCTGGCCTTCTCCGCCATGATGATGGCCGGACTTGACGGAATTCAGAACAAAATCCACCCAGGCGATGCCATGGACAAGGATCTCTATGATCTGCCGGCTGAAGAGGCGGCCAGCATTCCAACCGTTTGCCACAGTCTGGATATGGCGCTGGAAGCATTGGATGAGGATCGTGACTTCCTGACAGCTGGTGGTGTTTTCACAGACGATCTGATCGATGGTTATATCGAGCTGAAGATGGAAGATGTCACCGCCATGCGGATGACTACCCATCCGGTTGAGTTCGATCTTTACTACAGCCTCTGATCAAGTCATCTGACTGAATTCTTCAGTCAGCGGATTAGAAACACCTTCCAAATAGCTGGAAGGTGTTTTTTTATTTGCGAACTTCGTCGCTTGTTAGTTATCTGTGGAGTGACTATGCTTGGCACATGCGTATTCTGATCCTGCTTCTTCTGCTATTCGTTGTTCTGCCACTGCACGCCAGGGACGTCTATAAATGGATTACCCCGGAAGGTGAGGTTGTCTACTCTGAAAACTATCAGCCGGGCGCGGATACAATCCGCGTACAGGATGCGAAGAGAAAGACTTCCTTGAAAGTCGATGAACTCGACAAGCAAGCGGATGCCGCTGCCACAGGTGAGTATCTGCAGTTCGAAATCGTGCAGCCATCCAACGATGAGACGATTCGCAGCAATGAGAATTCCGTCTCTGTCGGTCTCTCCATCTCTCCGCCACTTTTTGACGGCCATGCCATCCATCTCTATGTGGATGGTAATAAGCTCGACTCGGAGATCAAAACCACCCAATTGGTCCTGCAGCAACTCAGTCGCGGTACCCATACCATCAAGGCTGAGATCGTCGATGCTGAGGGCGAGATGGTAAAACAGAGTGGTTCAACCACCTTCCATCTGCGCCAGGACGCCGTCAATTGATAGCCGCTTCAGATACCCTCTGAATCCCTGGATTTCCCCCGGCATGCTAAAAAACAGCCGGTTTACTGCCCGTAAGCTCTCTATCCGAAATGATCCATGCACTATAATGGTGCATATTGGTTTGCATTTTTCTTAACCTGTCTCGACGACCAGGTCGCAGCAAATCGAATTCGCTGGCTGCAGTTTCGTACGGACCCCGGTTGCCCTGGATTCTGCCATGACTTGCCCGCAGCAGCGGCAGATGAAAGTGGATTTGGTCGTTGTTGCATTCGTTGGTGTAGTTTTTGCTAGTTGAATAGCCATGAATCCTCAACCCTTTAAACCCCCCATGGAACGGCGCGTGCTCGAAAACCTGAGTACCGCCATTCTGCTGTTTGATCGTGAGTTCAATCTGCTGTTCATCAATTCAGCTGCGGAAATGCTGTTTGGTGTGAGTGCGCGGAAGATGGTTGGCCACCATGCGGCTGAGTTGATCTACTGCTCCAGTGGCATTGTTAGAAATAATCTGAACCGCTCTCTGGAAACCGGGCAACCCTTCACCGAGAGAGAGCATCAGCTGGCGTTACAGGAGGGTCGCGAGATCACGGTGGACTGCACGGTGATCCCGCTACGATCCGGTCAGTACGTGAGTGAGTTTCTGGTGGAGATTCAGCAGGTGGATCGGCAACTGCGTATCACCCGGGAAGAGCAGATCCTATCGCGCAATCAGGCCAGTCGCGCGCTGGTTAAGGGGTTGGCCCATGAGATCAAAAATCCATTAGGTGGCCTACGTGGCGCAGCGCAACTGCTGGAGCGTGAACTGCCCGATCAATCCCTGACCGAATACACCCAGATCATCATCGAAGAGGCGGATCGACTGCAGAATCTGGTCGATACCATGCTGGGACCAAACCGGATCCCGGAGTTGAAAGCAGTCAATATTCACCAGGTCATGGAGCGGGTTTGCAGTCTGGTGCAGGCTGAGACCGGACCAAATCTGAATGTGATTAAGAATTATGATCCGAGTATTCCCGATCTCACTGGAGATATGGATCAGCTGATTCAGGCATTTCTCAATATCGTCCGCAATGGGGTCAGAGCGGCCGGCTCTCATGGCGTGGTGGGGATCACCAGTCGGGTATTGCGCCAGTTCACCATTGGCAACATCCGCCACCGCCTGGTGATCTCGATCGAGATTTGTGACAACGGACCGGGGATTCCACCAGAGCTGCAGGAGCGGGTCTTTTTCCCGCTGGTCTCCGGCAGCAACGGCATGGGACTCGGTCTTTCCATATCCCAGACCCTGATCAATCGACATCAGGGTTTGATCGAATTTACCAGTAAGCCTGGTGAAACCGTATTTAGAGTATTACTTCCTTTGGAGCAGGTAGATGGATAGAGCATGCCGCGTATGGGTGATAGATGATGATCGCTCGATTCGCTGGGTTTTGGAAAAAACCCTGGAAAAGGCGGAGATGGAGGTTACCAGTTTTGAGAGCGCCGACAGCGTGCTCAGTTCACTGGATAAAGGCCAGCCCGATGTGGTTGTGTCGGATATCCGTATGCCGGGCATGGATGGTCTGGAGCTGCTGGAGTTGCTGCATGCCCGCTATCCCGCCCTGCCGGTGATCATCATGACCGCCCATTCGGATCTGGATAGTGCGGTCTCCGCCTATCATGGCGGGGCCTTTGAATATCTGCCTAAGCCCTTCGATGTGGATGAGGCCGTGCAGCAGATACGTCGAGCCTGCCGTCATCAGTTAACGGTGGAAGAGCAGCCGAAAATCGATACCAGCGACGGGGGTAAAGAGATCATCGGTGAAGCGCCTGCGATGCAGGAGGTGTTTCGGGCGATCGGCCGTCTGGCCCGTTCCAACATCACGGTTTTGATCAATGGTGAATCGGGTACCGGTAAAGAGCTGGTTGCCCACGCGTTGCATCGGCACAGCAGCCGTGCCGAAGGACCGTTTATCGCGCTCAACATGGCGGCAATTCCGAAGGATCTGATGGAGTCGGAGCTGTTTGGACATGAACGCGGTGCCTTTACCGGTGCCCAGACCCGACGGGTCGGACGGTTTGAACAGGCGGATACCGGCACCCTGTTTCTGGATGAGATCGGCGACATGCCGGCTGAGTTACAGACCAGACTGCTACGGGTACTGGCCGACGGTGAGTTCTACCGGGTAGGTGGACATGAACCGGTCAAGGTCGATGTAAGGATCATTGCGGCAACCCACCAGCATCTGGAGGGACTGGTCAAGGAGGGGGCGTTTCGCGAAGATCTGTTCCATCGGCTGAATGTAATCCGAATCCATCTGCCCTCGTTGCGTCAGCGCCGTGAGGACATACCGTTGCTACTGAACTATTTTCTCAAGACCGCCGCAGAAGAGTTGGCGGTGGATTACAAGGTCCTGCTGCCGGAGGCGGAAAGCTATCTCAGTCAGCTTGAGTGGCCTGGTAACGTAAGACAGCTGGAAAATACCGCCCGCTGGTTGACCGTTATGGCGTCCGGGCAAGAGATCCATATCGAAGATCTGCCGACTGAGTTGAAAGAGTCCGTTACCAGCACATCACCTCAGGATGATTGGCGTCAGCTGCTGAGAGGCTGGGTGAAACGGCGTCTTCAGGAAGGGTGTGAAGGTATCCTGAATGAAGCGGAACCCGATTTTGAAACCGTGCTGATCGAGACCGCCCTTGAGCATACCGCCGGTAAACGACAGGATGCGGCGAGACTGCTGGGGTGGGGGCGCAACACCCTGACCCGAAAAATCAAAGAGCTTGGTATGGAAGAGAGCTGAGCTTGTTTTTGAGTTGTGATCCTCTACCTTACCGGGCTGGGGTGACAGATCCATCCCCAGAAAATTCCGGGTATCAGACTTTTGTCCGTAGCGTGTACTGGGGTTAAGATGCTGCATCCGAAGCAGCCCACTTGGGTTCTGCTCTCAAGTTTCAAAAGCGTAGGTGTAGCATGGATTCCAGTACAATCAATTTGCCGAACAGCGAAATCGAGTCCGTTAAAATCGAAGACGGCAGACTGACCATCTCTTTTTCGCGGGTGATCATCATCAAGACCATGAGCGGTTCATCGGAACGCACCCGCTGGTATCAGGCCGGTGAGCTCATCTTTGAGGAAGCGGAGCTTGACTCGGCGTTACCCGAATGCCCCTGTATCTGCGAAGGGGGGGACGTGGGCGAGAATATCTACACCTACCGGGATATGATTCCGTTGCCTTTGGAGAGCCAGGGTAGAGCAAGATGTGATCTGAAAATCAAAGATCAGGAACCTCTGCAGGCCTGGGCGGGTGGGGTCAAGCTGGTGATGAAGGACAGACCCCGTTATATCGAACATCTGCGGGATTCCGACTAACCACTACGGGATCTACCTGTAACGGCAGACTTGTCCACCGAAGCAAGATGGTGGGCCGCCCGAGTGGTTTCAGGCAGTTTGTAGCGAGTGGTGGCGGCCTGCACATAGCGCAAGGCACTCTGCAGAGAAATCCGATGACCGATTGAGACATAGATCGGTTTCACCCCTGAACGGCTGCGCAACACCGCACCGATCACCTCATCCCGATCGATCAAAGGGACCCAGCTACCCTTCTCTTCCGGCAATTCGACATGGCGTCCGATGAGGCGGGTCTTTGCAATCCCGATCGAAGGGATATCGGTCAGCAGTCCCAGATGACAAGCCAGGCCAAAGCGTCTCGGATGGGCCAACCCCTGGCCGTCACAAAGCAGTAGATCTGGTGGGCAACTGAGCTTTTCAATGGCCTGCATGATCGCCGGTACTTCACGAAATGAGAGTAGACCCGGTATGTAAGGAAATTGGGTTGGAATCCGTACAATAGCCTGTTCGACGAGTTGCAGGGAGGGAAAATTGAGAATCGCAATGGCTGCACGGGTCACTTTACCGGCCGCCTCGAAGCCCACATCCACTCCCGCGACCCGTTGCGGTTCTGTCAACTGATCAACTCGGATTATCTGGCTTCTGAGCTGATTCTGCAGGGCTATGGCATCCTTTGGAACCAGGTTCCATGGGTGGCTGAGGGCCATCAATTGATAATTTCCGCTTACAAAATATGAAAAATAGCTTAATCTTGAAGTTCAGAGAGCAAGAAAACAACTAATATTGTTTCTATTTACCCGACAACTGAACCTAACCTAACTGGTTGCCGGGTTAATAAATTACTGTATTATGTTTAAGCTTTCTTGAAACTGGACGATACACCAGTATCGATTTCAAGGATGGATCTGCTTCAAGCGGTACAGTTTTAACAGAAAAACTAAAGAATATTATGTCAGTTGAGCTATTCAATAACGGAAGCCACATCTGCGTGGCATTCAGAGACCTGGTTTCTGGTGAAGCCGTACAAGCCAATCAGTTTCTAATCTACGATCATCAACATGCTGCACTCATCGATCCAGGTGGTGAACTGACCTATTCCAGGCTGTTCATGGCGATCAGTGACTACATGAATGTGAAGAAGCTGGATTATGTGGTGGCCTCGCACCAGGATCCCGATATCGTTGCTTCCGTCAACAAATGGCTGGTCGGTACAGACTGTAAGGTCGTGGTGCCTGCCCTGTGGGAGCGCTTCATCCCCCATTTCACCCGCCCTGGTCGTTTGGTTGACCGGGTCGTGGCGATTCCTGATGAGGGTACCAATCTGCAGTTGGGGAATATCCGCCTGATGGCGTTACCGGCCCACTTCCTTCATGCGGAAGGCAATTTCCAGTTTTATGATCCCCTCAGCCGGATCCTCTTCTCCGGGGATTTGGGCGCCAATCTGCCACCGGGCGATCTCAATGCACCGGTGAAAAAGCTCTCTGAGATCATGCCCTATATGGAAGGCTTTCACCGTCGCTATATGAACGCCAACAAGGTCTGCAGACTCTGGGCCAACATGGTCCGTCAACTCGATATCGAGATGATCGTACCCCAGCATGGTCGGGCGTTTGTCGGTAAGAAAGTGGTCAACGAGTTCATCTCCTGGGTCGAGAATCTGGAGTGTGGTGTGGATCTGGTGACTCAGGCGAACTATCAGCTGCCCTGATTATCAAGCCGTAGTCGATCTGTTTGTCGGCGCTGTGCCATAGCTTGTTTCGCTTCCAACCGTAAGCAATCTGTTTTCAGAAAACGGCGTGTCTGCCATTTTCTTTCGATGGCAGAATATCCGGAACCTGGTTAATGGGAATGGGTTTGCTGAATTAGTACTACGGCAGATATTCGCACGCCAGTTGGAGCAGAACCTTCGATTACTCTTCCGTATCCACACCTTCGGCAATCATCTCCAGTTGCAATGCTTTGACCCAGAGAAGAATGGCGTAGACCAGTGAGTAATGGCTGCCGGGTTTTTGTGAGTCCTGCTCATCCGACCAGTGCAGTTGATTGAAGAAATTGTGATCGATTTTGAGTTGACCGATAGGTGACGTATCGATCGTCGCCAGTGATGAGTAGTCGGCGCCATAACCATCAACGGAAAAGGTGATGTTCAGTTCCGATAATTGATTGAGTGTGTCAGTGGCGACGTTGCTGTCCAGCAACCTGGATAAATTGATCCGGGATTACAATGTCACGATAGGGGTGTTGCCATCTCAACAGGGCCTCCAGTATCATGCGCTGATTGGCCATCACCGGCATGTTGGCCTGAAAAAAGCGGGCGATTGCCCCGCCCTCTTTTTTGGCCTGGTACACAGCGGTATCCGCTTGACTTATCACCTCGTTGAGATTGTATTTAATCTGAAAACTGTGGACACCCGAATCAACGATTCATTCAGTTCTTCGCGATATGTTCGGCAAACCGCTGGGCTATCACGGCTATGATGTTTGTGTCGTAATGTTGTTCATCGGGCGGGAAGACAATCCACCCCCACCCATGCGAAACAACATTTTTGTGGTCGAGTCCTGAACATAGGATTCAAGCAGTTTACTGAGAACCTGTTTTTTTTCAGATTCTCATAGTTTTGATGTTCATCGGTGTTTGCCTGAAGAAACGGCTCCCAGTTGCCATCGATATGGTTATCTGCATCCAATTCGTAGATGGTTGAGCCATTGCTGGACATGAATCCCGACAACTGTCTGTTCAACACGGTAAATCATGCTGAGGTAAACTCGCCCGGATAGAAACTTAGGAGCGAAGTCAGGAAATAATAAGCGGCACACCGAAAAACAATCGCTAAAGATCGAGAGTTTAAATATCGTTGGTACCCAACCAGAAACTCAGATTCTTAGCGAGAAACTCCTCCACCGGCATATAGTGCGAACCGTCACAGGAGAAGGTCAGACCGAGCATGCCGTTCATGATATTCACCGATGCACTGCGCAGATAGATGGTCTCATCGACGAAGCGCAGTGCCTTGAATTCCTGCAACACGTCACGTAACTGTTCAGGGCTCACCTTGGCTCGATCAGGGTAGGGATGCAGCGGATAGGCCAACACGATATCCGGGTCGATGATCTCCTCGACACCATGAATATGGTAGCTGTAGGGATCATCCATATCCCAGAATGAGCAGCGCCCGCTGGAGAAGTGGATCTTGCAGTGAAAGATGCCGTGTTCGGTCATCAGATCGTAGACGGTTTCATGCACTGAATCGATGTGTTCATCGAGCCGGCTCTGCACTCTCTGCTGCATAAACAGTTGACCGCGAACCGCCGGATCTCCCTTGAACTGCTGCCACTGGGGCTGCTCCATGCTGGCGTTCTCTTCCGCGTTGAGTTTGTCGAGCGAGAAGTCCGCCGCGATGAAGCCGACCAGATTTTTATTCTGCCGCACCGCCTGCAGAGCAGTGACACACTCGCGATGTGAAAACTGGCTGTGGTAGACCGATGAGAGCATGATCCCCTTGAAAGGCAGGTTGTTCTTCAGATAGGGGCGCTCGGAGAGATCCCTGCCCCGCCAGCCTCTATCCACACCATCTGGCATCACCAGGGATGAGATCTCCCGACCGTCCAGATCCCAGGCATAGAGAAATTCGCAATTGGTGATATCGCCGATATGCTCCAGCAGTACTCCGTCGAGTGCATCCGGATCCTGCCAGACCTGGGCACACTGTTTGGCCAATTCGGAGAGGGGCTTGCCGATAGCGCTGGCCAAGGCATCTTTTTTTGCCAGTATGATCTGTTTTACTGCAGACATAGGTTTGAGATTCACTCCTGGGCTGAACGCGATATACTTAGTTGCCGGGTTGGCCGGTTACCTCTTTATACCAAAAAAATGTTGCTAAAGGATCTTAATCCGTGACCAGTTTAAAAAATGACCGTTTTCTTAGAGCCTTGGCGCGTGAGCCGGTGGATATGACCCCTGTGTGGATGATGCGTCAGGCAGGACGTTATCTGCCTGAATACCGGGCCACCCGTGCGAAGGCCGGGAGTTTCATGGATCTGTGTAAGAATCCGGAATTGGCCTGTGAAGTGACCCTGCAGCCTTTGGATCGTTATCCGCTGGATGCGGCGATCCTATTCTCCGACATTCTGACCGTACCGGATGCGATGGGCCTGGGCCTCTACTTCACCACGGGGGAGGGCCCCAGGTTTGAGCGCCCGGTAACCGATGAAGCGGCTGTTGAGGCGCTCGGTCTGCCGGATATGGCAGAAGATCTGGGCTATGTGATGGATGCGGTGAGCACCATTCGGCGGGAGCTGGATGGCCGAGTGCCTTTGATCGGCTTCAGTGGCAGCCCCTGGACACTGGCCACCTATATGGTCGAGGGGGGCGGCACCAAGAACTTCTCCAAAGTGAAAGGGATGATGTTCGACCGCCCTGAACTGATGCATCGCCTGCTGGAGAAGGTTGCAACCGCGGTGACCGCCTATCTGAATGCCCAGGTTGAAGCCGGTGCCCAGGCGTTGATGATCTTCGATACCTGGGGCGGCGCCCTGACCCCACAGCACTATCAGAGCTTTTCCCTGGACTACATGGCGCGGATTCTGGACGGCCTGACCAAACAAGCCGATGGGCGCAAGATTCCGACCATACTCTTTACCAAAGGTGGCGGTCTGTGGCTGGAGAAGATGGCTGACACCGGCTGTGATGGGCTTGGCGTCGACTGGACTTTGAGTCTTGCCGATGCCAGAAGCCGAGTGGGTGACCGGGTCGCACTGCAGGGAAATCTGGACCCATGCACCCTCTACGCCTCACCGGAGCGGATTCGTGAGGAGGTGGCGAAGGTGCTTGCCAGTTATGGACAGGGCAGTGGCCATATCTTCAATCTGGGGCATGGTATCCACCCGGAGATCGACCCTGAACATGCGGGTGTTTTTGTCGAAGCGGTTCATGAATTGAGTCGTCCCTACCATCAGTAGAGCCATTTAATTATGAAAGTAACCCTGCTAGGACTTGGATTGATGGGGCTGCCGGTTGCCCATCGTTTGATTCAACGTGGTCATGAGGTGAAAGCCTGGAACCGATCAGAATCACGTCTGCAGACGGCGCAGGCCGAAGGCGTTGCCGTGACAGGGGATCTGGCTGATGCGGTCAGCGATTCGGAGGTCCTCCTGCTGACATTGAGTGATGCCCAGGCAATCGAGTCGGTGCTGTTCTGCGATGAGGTCGTGAGCCAACTTGGTGGTAAGACGGTGTTGCAGATGGGTACCATCTCGCCCGATCAGAGTCGCGAACTTGCTGACCGGGTGCAACAGTCAGGTGCCGACTATCTGGAGGTGCCGGTACTCGGTAGTATTCCAGAGGCGATGAGTGGTGAATTGATCGTGATGGCGGGTGGTTCCGAGGAGGTCTACCACCACTGTCTGTTGTTACTCAGAGGGCTGGGTAAGGAGGTTGACCTGGTTGGCGGAGTCGGTCAGGCAGCGGCAATGAAACTGGCGATGAATCAGCTGATCGCCGCATTGACAGTCGGGTTTGCCCAGAGCCTGGGCTTGATCCGGGCTGAGGGTGTCGATGTTGAACATTTCATGAAGTTACTGCGTGAAAGCGCACTCTATGCACCGACCTTCGATAAAAAACTGCAGAAGTACCTCGAACACGACTACAGCAAAGCCAACTTTCCCCTGAAGCATCTGATCAAGGATATCGGACTGTTTAAAGCGGTGGCTGAATCTTCCGGTATGAACGGTAAAGTGGCCGATGCCACACTGAGCATTTTGAACAGTGGTCAACAGGCTGGATACGGTGATGAAGACTATTCAGCCCTGTATGAAGCGATCAATCCGGGTTTCGATGCGGAAACCGATATCGGTTGTTAGGGCCTGATAAAAAAGCTGCAGGACAGTCTCTCGATGTAGCAACATATTGCTGGGCGCTGTGATTTAACTGAGCGCTGTTAAATCAAAAAACAGAATCCACTCACCTTTGAGTTTCCGAAACAGATCTGAAGTGACCGAAAGGTTATCTGTGTTATTACCGGCTACTATTTCGGTATTCATCCGTAGATTTAAAAAAACCCCATTTAATGCAAACTGTTGTTTGCTGGCTTGACAGGCATTACCATCTAGGGCCTGTTACCACTAATCCGGTCGACTGTTTACAGGTGAAATCCATAGCAGTGAAGCTGTAGTTGTACACAACAATTCACTCTTTCAGTCATACTGCTGTGCTGAAGATACTAATAACATAAGTCGAGTGATTGGAAGTCGTGTTAGCAGACACTGAAGCATTTATCTGACTGAAGCTTGGCAGGTAATCGAAAATAAGAATTAGATTTAAAGTATGGACTAAAGATAGATGGAACTTACACTTCAACGGAAGATGAATAACAAGCTCAATCTGGAATTAGCCAAAGAATCATACAAGCTTGCAACAAAAGCCAGTATCGGCAGTTTTGCGACTTTTGCAGCAATCATCTATTTTTTCTGGGGCCTGGTTTCAACGCCATTACTGACTGCCTGGGTTTTTATCAATATTGTCTGTTCGGCATCGGTATTCTTTGTTGCCCGTCAGTTTGAAAAACGAGTCAATCTGAATAATGCAAACAGATGGCTGCGCATATACAGCCTACTGGTGTTGGTCAGTGTTGTACCCTGGGGGTTTATCGGTCCGATAGGTTTTATGATAGAGGATGAGACCTATCATATGTTGACGCTCTTCATATTGGGCGGTGTGACAGCGGGTGGCATCATTACCCGTGCAGTGATATTCAAAAACTATGTGCTGACACTTTTCTCCTTGTTGACACCAACCCTGATAACGCTGCTTATGCAGGGAACCGCCCTTGCCGAAACCGTTCTGATCCTGATTCTGATCTATATGGTATTTATGTTGTGGGTTGCCAAAAGTTACAGTCGTAACGTTAAACACAATATCCAGCTATGGTTGGACAATGAAAAGCTGCTTGGAGAGGTGAGGGATTCTCATGCAGAAATTGCAAAAAAGAATCTGGAACTGACCCGCGAGATCGAACAGGGTAAGAAGATTGAAAGCCAGTTGATTGAAGCCAAGGAGAGATCTGAGCGGGCGAGTGAAGCAAAGAACCAGTTTCTGGCCAATGTCAGCCATGAACTGCGTACACCGTTAAATGGAATTATGGGTTTTACCGAGTTGCTGCAGGAAGAGCGTCTGGAGCAGAAACATAATCAATTTGTTTCACAAATCGGCAAAGCAGCAAAAAGTCTGTTGCATATTGTGAATGACATTCTGGATATCACCTCGATTGAGTCAGGCCAGATCAGTTTGAATGAAGAAGCCTTCACACTGCATACGGAAATGGAAGAGGTTCTTGCCATCATGGGTCCGAATGCTGAGCGAAAGAATCTGGCGCTTAAGCTGTGCATCGATAAGCAGATTCATAACAGGCTGTATGGGGATGCAAACCGTTTGCGTCAGATTGTCAGTAATCTGCTTTCCAACGCGATCAAGTATACCGAGTCGGGTTGTGTCAGTTTGACAATAAAATTGTTGAACTCAAACGGCAAAAAAGTATTGCTTAGATTCGAAGTCGAGGATACTGGAGTCGGTATAGCTGAGACGGAAATAAGTACAATTTTCGATAATTTCACCCGAGTGGAAAATTTTGAAACCCGTAAAACGGAAGGTGCCGGGCTGGGTTTGGCGATCGTTAAGAGCCTGGTGGTAAAAATGGATGGTGAACTGGATGTCTGCAGTCAATTGAATGAAGGTTCCTGTTTCAGTCTGGAGTTGCCACTGAAAGTCTGTACTCAGGATGATTTCTGTCTGCAGGCACCTAGAGCTGCCACTGTCACGCAACAACAGCGCCAAAACTTTCATGTACTGGTTGTCGATGATAACGAAATCAATCGAATGCTGCTTTGCGCATTTCTTGCCAAGCTCGGCAATCCTTATGCTGTCGCCAGCAATGGCTATGAAGCCTTGGCACAAATACGCAACAACCGATTTGATGTTGTTTTGATGGATATTCAAATGCCCGATATCAGTGGTATGGATGTGGCAAACCGGTTGCGGGCCGAGAGCGGATCAATACCAATTCTGATTGCGACCACAGCACATGCCTTTCCTGAACAGCATCAAACGATTCTCGATGCCGGTTTTTCTGACCTGTTGACCAAGCCAGTTGGAATGGAGGAGTTGGAAAAGACTCTGACCCATGCCTATAGTGGTGGATACGCGGAAAAGAAGAGAGTTGCCAATACCATGTTGATGTAATCCTTGCCGGGATTGATTGTAATGACCAAATAAAATAGATTACTTCCTAAGCTACATATATCCCCCGTTTCAAATCGTGATACTTGGCGGAGTCTTTATCCCTTTCGGACCGCTGAATGTGAACCATCATGTCAACAATTTTAATTGCTTGATTCATGTCATGTTTGCAATCTCCACCATCCTCTATGATGCGCAGTTTTACCGCTAGAGATCTTTGGTGCGCCATGAGTAAATATCAGCTACCTATCGTAGCCAGTGATCAGATACCGCTTGTCGAACTGGAAGTGATGAATCAGGTGCATCGGGAAGAGGTTGAATTGATCAACCAGTTGGGAACGCTGTTGATCAATGGATTCGAGGCCAAGCCCGAAATTGAAAAGATCACTCAATCGGTTATGGCCTGGATCGACCATACCCAGGAACATTTCGAGCGCGAAAACAAAATGATGATGGAGCATGGCTTCCCAGCCTATCCGGTGCATAAGGGGGAACATGATCAGGTGTTGTTACGGCTTGAATCGTTACAGGCTCAATGGCTCAAGGAGTTCAATCTGGAAGCCCTGGCCGACTTTATCTTCATCGAGTGGCGCAATTGGTTTGATAATCATGTCAAAACTATGGACATGGTGACAGCCCAGTTCTTAGGCCGGTTTATTCGATAGAGAAAACTGGAAAGGGTGAGTTGGTCAGGCTAGGGCCGGTTAACGGGTTCTATGAGAACAGTCTGGTATTTTGCAGGGCGGGGCCAGTGACTGACCACCGCCCTATTCTGCAGTTAGCCAATCATTACTGAGATAATGATACCCAGCACCAGGATTGCTAATGCGCCGACTATTGCTTTATCACTACCTAACATGGTTTGTCCTCCAAGTTTGACTTGACCAAAAAGCTCCTTAAAGGAATAGACAACAGCAAGTGTGTCTTTTCACAGGAGACAAGCAATAACATTGCGAGCACTAGGGTAATTGCGGCAAGCTCCATTTTAACTGACTTAAGTCAATGAACTGCAAGGTTTTAATCCGTTTTAACACAGAATGTGACCAGTTGTTTAAAGTGCCTGCTGGCGATTCTGTTCGAGCCGATGCCCCAAAGCGCCATAGGCCGGTGCAGATGGATTGGTGAGGTGATGCGCCCCAGTGCTCCCTATTGGGCCGGGTTTCATGGTACAAATAGCTCAATTACTCTTTACCTGATGCAGCCGCAAAAAAAGTAATAACAGATCAGGGAGGAGCCGTGGATACCCCGATTCGATGCAGAACACTGGCGTGTGGCTTATTTACACCGCGCCACGGCTCTGCGGCTACTTTTACTGGCCGGCTGGGGTATCATTTATCCTGACACCGTGCTGGAGAGAATTTTGCTACCTGCAGGGTTGACTGGTGTAGCGAGAAGGTGGGCCCGATATGAATCTGCTGTTTAGTGAACTTCCCGGACGTTTTGAACGTCATTTAATGCGCAAGCATGACAATCCCCTGTTTCGAGCGTCACAGAGTCAGCTGACCCAGGAGCAACTGACCGAAGCCCAGCGTCTCGACCACGAAGAGCTGGTGGCCTATATCGATAGTCTGCGCAAACTGGTAGGGGAAGCCGTGGCTTTGGGTCCCCATGAGCAGAGCGATGTGATTCTCGAGCTGAAAGAGCGACTCGATAAAGCCTACGAAAATGCCTGCCGTCTGGCCGATGATCAGACTCCGAACAAGCAGGCCATCACGAAACTGGTCGAGGTGATCATGCGTGCGGTATGGAAAGGGGCAGGTAATGACACCCTGGCGCATCAGGAGCTGCAGCAGGAGGAGGCCGCCCGAAAAAACCACTATGCGTTGCTTGAGCATCCCCTGGTGGCCGACTTGCTCGATCCCGATTCACTGATTCTTCAAAATGAGCTGCTGCCGGTACTTTTGAGTGCGGAACAGGATGAGTTTGAAGCCGCCATCACCCTGTTCGATCCGGCACAGCTGTCTGAACTCTGTCGTCAGGGCGAGGAGTTCTTTAGCGCAGCGGCTGAAGGCGAAGCCTGGCAAAAGGCGAAACAGCGGTTTGATATCCTGCAGGGTGTGTTGGATTCTCTCGACCGTGAAGGCCAGAACGCCTGAGCCGGGAGATTACAACGATAGGTTGTCTGCTGTTATAAGGCCCGAATACCATCCCTGGTTTGTGACGAACATGGTCTGCTGAAAGCGTGGCGTCGTTACTGATCCGCAAAGTCCTGGGTCCAGTAGATTCGATAACGTGCCGATGGGTTTTCTGCCACACCGGCGCCCATTTCAGTGACGCTTGTGTTCATGATGTTGGCGCAGTGGCCGGGACTCTCCAGCCAAGCGGTCATCACCGCCTCCTCATCGTTGTATCCGGCCGCGATATTTTCGGCATAGGCGCGCCAGATGTAACCCGCAGCTGTGATTCTATCCCCCGGACTTGAGTCATCCAGACCGGTATGGCTGAAGTAGTCATTGTCGGCCATGGAGGTTGAGTGGTTCTGTGCGGCGGTTTCCAGTTGGCAGTGCCAGGCGATCGCTTCGACGGCGCTATAATTGGTGCCGCCACAATTCCGGCTGACCGCTCTGGCATTGTTTACCAGAGTCAGCATCAGTTTGTCATTCTCGTCCATGCAGGCATCGATGGTTGCCTGGCTGGTGCTGCCCAGGTTGTAGCTCGATCCGGTGGTGAATTCCCAGCTCTCTACCGGGACCTGGTTGCCTGAAGGATCCTGCAGATTTGTCCCAAGCGTTACCCGATAGAGGGTGTTGGCAAGCAGTGGATTATCGAAACTCAGGATCAGGCTGTCGCTGTTCGAGTTATAGCTGACACTGGCGGTTACCGATGAACCTGCCTGGGTAACCAGAAGACTCTGGTTATCGACCAGAGTCGCATCCAGGGGTTCGTCGAAACTGACGCTGACCTGGGTGGTAGTTGAGACGCCGACCGCATCGGCCAGGGGGGATCGGCTGGTGACCGCCGGGGCGGTGTTGTCCGCTGCCGGTGAGAGTTGAATGGTGATATCGGCGGTGGCGCTGTATTCCCCGTCATTCACCGTCAAACGCAAGCTTAAGCTGCTGCTCTGTGTCACTTCCGGTGCGATGAAAGTGAGCGTGGGGTTGCTATTGTTGGTCAGATTGATCGCCTCTCCCCCGGTCTGTGTCCAGAGGTAGCTGAGGCTGTCATCATCAGGATCACTGGATGCGGAGCCGTCCAGAGTGACGGTTTCACCCGATGTGCTGCTTTGACTGCCGCTGATCGAGGCTTCTGGTGGTTGGTTCACCGGCTGGGGTGTCACCACGTCATCGGCCGGTGGTGGCTGATCCGGTTCCACCGGGGTGTTGTCCCCTTCATCCGGGTTCGTGGTGTCGGTGTCGTCCGGCGGGGTGTTGTTGTCATCCCCTCCGTTGCTATCATCCTGGGTGTTGTCATCGACTGTGGTTTGAGAACCCCCCTCATCATCGCCCCCGGATCCACCACCGCCACAGGCGATTAGAGTGAGACTGAGCATCAGTGCCAGAAGAAGGGCTTTGGTATTATTTTTACGGAACATATGACAAACCATCAGCTAAAGACCAAGGGCACTACCAAGCTCCAATCCCGATAGCGGAGTTGGTGGCGCCTACGACTATTAGTCGGCGAATCCGTTGGAATCTACAGGTTGTTTCAGGGCTAAAATCTGGGCTTGTTCACAATTGTGGGAGTTGAGGAAGCTTGGATCCTATTTAACCCAGCGACCAATTCGTTCACTTTCAGTCGCATTCAGCCCTAGCCGGTATTGCGTAAGCCGGCGGAGATGGCATTGATCGAGCGTAACAGGGGGGTCAGCCAAAGCTCCTGCTGCTCTTCACTCAGGCCGCTGTAGCGGTAGTGTTTGATCAACTCCAGCTGAATGTGATTAAGCGGATCCAGATAGGCGTCTCTGCGACGGATCGATTGTTGTAGAACAGGGGTGTCATCCAGCAGTTCATTCAGCTGGGCAATGGTCAGAATTTCAGCACAGGTCAGTTCGTACTCGCGCTTGATCATGTCGAAGATCGTTCGGCTGGTTGGTTTATCCAGACAGAGATCGGCATACTTTTGCGCGATGGTCATGTTCGACTTGGTCAGGGCCATCTGGGCGTTATTCAGCAGGGCGTGGAAGAAGGGCCACTCCTGGTACATGGTACGAAGCTGCTTCAGTCTGCCAGGCTTGTTTTTGCGCCAGTTGGCCAGACCGCTGCCGATGCCATACCAACCCGGTAGATTCTGCCTCGACTGTCCCCAGCCGAATACCCAGGCGATCGCTCTTACCGAGGATTTGGAACGGTTTCCCTTGGTCCGATGGGAGGGCCTGGAGCCGATGTTCATCAGGCCGATCTCATTGACCGGGGTCGCTTCGTAGAAGTAATCGAGAAATCCGGGGGTCTGTTCAGTGAGTTTTCGGAACTGTTGCTCGCCAAGCGCGGCGATCTCCTGCATGATTTGGCTGTAGTCCTTTCGCTCCCGCTTGACTGTGGTTACCAGGCCTTGACTGGCCTTCAACAGGCCGGTGATACCCATGGTCAGTTCGTAGATGGCGGTCTCCTGATTGCTGTACTTGTAGGAGAGAACTTCACCCTGTTCGGTAAATTTGATTTCGCCGTTGACGGTGTTTTTCGGCTGGGCGAGGATCGATTGGTGGGTTGGTCCGCCACCCCGCCCTACTGTGCCTCCTCGGCCGTGAAACAGTCGGCAGCGCAGTTTTTCCCGGTTTGCGAGGTCGATGATCCGCTGCTGTGTCTGGTAGAGATTCCAGGCAGAGGCCATGATGCCCCCATCCTTGGCAGAGTCGGAATAACCGAGCATGATCTCCTGGCGTCGATGGTTGGCATTCAGCAGATTCTGATAGCAGGGGTTGTTGAACAGGCTTTGCAGAATCTCTTCACAACGCTTCAGGTCGTCGATGGTTTCAAACAGGGGAGAGATCTCCAGTCGGCAGAACCAGCTGCCCTGTCGCAAGCCGAGCAGTCCGGCCAGGCTGCCGAGCAGAGCCACCTCCATGATGTCACTGGCCTGGTGGGTCATGGAGATCACGTATTGCCCAATCGCGTTTGGGCTGATGCTGGTTTGGGTTTCCGCAATCAGATCGAATACCGCCAACATCTTCCGGGTCTCATCCGATAAGCGGTCCCGCTGCAACGGCTTGGCCAGTCCATTACAGATTTTGTCGTCAAGCAGAGCCAGTCTCTGTTCGGTATCGAGTTGCAGATAGTCATCAGCGTCGCCGCTCTGTTTGAGGATTTCCGCCACCGCTTCACTGTGCAGTTTCGACTCCTGTCGAATGTCCAGAGACATCAGATAAAAACCAAAGGTTTCCGCCAGGTGTATCAGCTCCTGCAAGGCCCCCTCAGCCGCATCGCCATCACCATGGCTCAACAGAGAGTTGTAGATCAGTTTCAGGTCCCGTTGGAAGGCCTGCTCATCGGTATAGGCGCCGACGTGGTTGGACTCCTCAAGCGTCTTGCTTGGCAAAGCAGGCATGCTCAGACGCAATCGCTCACGCATGATGTAGAGCTTGCGCCGGTAGGGCTCGTCCTCGAAGCGCCGGGGGTTGTCGCAGAACAGCTGTTTGCAGATTTCGTTGTCGGACTTCAGGCTCTCCGTAAAGGCCCAGTTGGGATTACAAAAGCGGTTGGAGAAAGTCAGTTCGGCAATCAGGCTGTCCACCCGGCGGATATACTCCTGCAGGATGGTCTGCTGCTGCAGGGTCAGGGCCAGACGGGTAACTTCCGGTGTAACGAAGGGGTTGCCGTCCCGGTCGCCACCGATCCAGGATCCGAAGCGGATGAAGGGTGAAAGCTGAACTCCGTGGTAGTCGGGCTGTCCTCCATAGATGCGTTCGATACCGGCCCGAAGCCGTCGATAGACCTGAGGTACTGCGTCAAACAGGCTGCTTTGAAAATAGTGAAGACCCAGACGTATCTCATTGCGTACCTCGGGACGAACCGCCCGAACCTCTTCTGTTTTCCACAGAGTCTGAATCTGCGTCTTGAGTGAACGAATGGTCTCCTCGCGTTGCTCAAGTCGCCGTTTTGGGGCATCCAGATCCTCGCTGGTGAGAAAGATCCGGCGCAACAGGTTCATGATCACCAACCGTTTGGACTCGGTTGGGTGCGCCGTGAATACCGGAATGTAGGCCGCATCATCGAGAATACTCTGCAGCTGCTGAGGCTCAATACCCTGTGCATGAAACGCCCGCAGGGTATGGTCGAATGAGCCCTGCCATAACTCCTGGCCCTTGCCGGCGATACGTCTGCGTTGGCGATGCAGAAACGCCTCCTCTGCAATATTCACCAGTACGAAATAGATACTGAAAGCCCTGACAACGGCACTGAGGGTTTCCGGTTGCAGGGAGAGAATCAGCCGGGTGAGGCGATCGTAGAGGGCAGCATCGTGCTGGTTATTCAGTTTGATGTAGCCCTTGCGCAAACGCTCGACCACTGTATAGGTATCCTTACCCACCTGTTCCTGCAGAACCTCACCCAGTAGTATACCTAGCAGACGCACACGGCTACGTAGATTCTTGTCATGTTTAACACAGGCTTTGGTAAAAGTGTCGGTCATGGTCGGTATATCTTTGTCGCTGAATCCTTTAGTAAACATTAGCAGGCTTGAGCTCCAGCCACACCACAAAAGAGCGGGGGTAAATCTGTTGATAGTCCGCAAATGCTGTCGCAAATTTGGATTGGTACTGTTCAATCCTGACCTATCGTGGGAAGCTGGCTATGCAGGAAAGCGTGTTGTGAATTTCTCTAACACTTTCATCCTAAGCCACGCTTTCAGCCTTTTTTAATTAAGATACGATCAAATCCTATTGATGCATTGGCAATGCAACGGCCATACGAATACCGATTTGCATTTATTCGCGGAATATCTTCTTCTGAATTTCAGCCAAACTGGCCGAGATGGGATTGACTCGAAGTGATTGGCGGCCTTTTACCTATCAGACCAACACCATCTCGATCCCGTCTTTCAACACTTGATCTATGAACTGCTGTTGCCACTGTTCACCGAGTCGCTGCTCGATCACTTCGAGTACCAGGTATCGGGGTTTCAGCCCTGTCTCGTCGGTATAGCGGCTGAGTCCTTGCTGACAGGCGGGGCAGCTGGTAAGCAGCTTGATCTCCGCCGACTGTGCTGTTTTGGTGTTGATTGCCTGGATGCCTTTATTCAGCTCTTCCGTTTTGCGGAAACGCAACTGGTTGGCAATATCCGGGCGACTGGTGCCCAGGGTGCCCGCTTCGCCGCAGCATCGATCGCTAAGCTCCACCGGCTTGCCGGTTAAACCGGAGACCACCTGCAACGGATTATACTGTTTGATCGGGGTATGACAGGGGTCGTGATAGAGATACTCGGTCTGCTGCTTACCGTCGAGGCAGACCCCTTTCTCCATCATATACTCATGAATATCGAGCAACCGGCAGCCGGGAAAGATCTTTTCAAACTGATAAGCCTGCAACTGATCCATGCAGGTGCCACATGAGACAAGCACGGTCTTGATGTCCATGTAGTTGAGGGTGTTGGCGATGCGGTGGAACAGTACCCGGTTTTCCGTGGTGATCCGCCGGCCTCTGGCATGTAGACCTGCAGCGGTCTGCGGATACCCGCAACAGAGATAACCGGGTGGCAGTACGGTTTCCGCACCCAGCTCGTTGAGCATCGCCAGGGTGGCGAGACCGATCTCGCTGAACAGGCGCTCGGATCCGCAACCCGGAAAATAGAACACGGCATCGCTCTCTTCACTGACCCGTTCGGGGTTGCGCAGGATCGGTACGGAATGGGTATCCTCCAGTTTGAGGGCGTCCCGCAGGGTCTGCTTCGGCGGTTCGACTCGGATCGGTTTCTGCAGCATCTCCACGACCAGGCTTTGCGGCCTGGGGTTGCCGGTCGTTGCATGGGGTGGCTGATCCTGCTGCTTCAGAAGTCCGCTTCTGGCAGCCAGAGCATGGCCCAGGTTGAGACCTTTGAAACCCCACTCAGCCAGGCCCCGGCGCATCCAGCGAATCGCCGTCGGATGGGTCATGTTGAGAAAGCTCATGGCCGCCTTGGCGCCCAGACTGGAGCGTTTTTTACCCCGGTCGATGAGGATCTTGCGCATCAGGGTGGTGACATCGCCGAAGTCGATATTCACCGGGCAGGGGCTTTCGCACTTGTGGCAGATAGTGCAGTGATCGGCAACATCGTTCATTTCGGTGAAATGTTGCAGGGAGATACCTCGTCGGGTCTGCTCTTCATAGAGAAAGGCCTCGATGATCAGGCCGGTGGCAAGAATCTTGTTACGTGGCGAATAGAGCAGGTTGGCCCTGGGGATATGGGTCATACAGACCGGCTTGCATTTACCACAGCGCAGGCAGTGCTTGATCTCATCATTGAGGGTGCCAAGCTCACTCTCCTCGAGAATGATCGCCTCCTGTTCCAGCAATCGCAGCGACGGGGTGTAGGCCATTTCCAGGTCGGCTCCGGCGATCAGTTTACCCCGATTGAAGCGGCTTTCAGGATCGACCTGTTGTTTGTACTCGGCAAAGGCTTCAAGCTTCTCCTGCTCCATATACTGCAGCTTTGTCAGGCCGATACCGTGTTCCCCGGAGATGGCGCCATCCAGGCTGAGTGCAAGGTCCATGATGCGGTCGACGATCCGGTCCGCCTGCTGCAACATGGCATAGTTGTCCGAGTGGACTGGGATATTGGTATGTACATTGCCATCCCCGGCATGCATGTGCAGGGCTACAAACAGACGTGAGTCGCGTAACCGGGTATGGATTTCACGCATTGCAAGGCGCAGATTCCTGACCTCCTGGCCGGAGAAGATCTCATCCAGATGGGTGGCGATCTCTGTCCGGTAGGAGACAACCAGATCCCGTCTCAGCAGCAGATCCAGCAGTCGGTCATGCTTGCGGATCAGGGACCTGTCGAGGCCGTTGACCAGGTCGATATTTTCCTCCGCCGAGGCTTCGATACGGCTCAATAGGGTGTGCCAGCGGTTTCTTGCCTGTTCTACCGCCTGTTTGGCCAGGTCGAGTTTGGCCTGCAGAATGGAGCGGTTCTCATCGCTCGCCTCAAAGTCGTCATCTGCGTTACGAAGTGAGTGGTCACCAACCAGGTAGGCCAAGACTTCATCTGCAATTGTAATCTTGTTGCGGATCGATTCCTCGATATTGATCCGCTCGATACCACGACTGTAGTCGGCCAGTTTGTCCAGAGGAATGACCACGTCTTCATTGATTTTGAAGGCGTTGGTATGGGCTGAGATGGCAGCGGTGCGTGAGCGGTCGAGCCAGAAGTTGCGCCGTGCCTCGGGACTGCTGGCGATAAACGCCTCCCCTTCCCGCACCCGGGTCATGCGTACCACCTCATCGGCGGCGGACTCCAGCAGTGCCAGGTTATCGCTGACCAGGTCGGCCAGCAGAACCATCTTGGGCCGTTCATGCCTGGCCGCCTTGGTGGAGTACTTGACCGCTTTCAGATAGCGTTCATCCAGATGCTCCAGACCGGCGAGCAGTACTTCCTCGTGTTTGTTCAGATAATCCGTGAGCTCAACGATTGCCGGGACCGCATTACCGATATCGGCGCCAAAAAACTCGAGACAGAGGGTGCGGACCTGCTTGGGCATGCGATGCAGAACAAACCGGGCCGAGGTGATCAGGCCGTCACAGCCCTCTTTCTGCACGCCGGGCAGGCCGGAGAGAAACTTATCGGTAACATCCTTTCCCAGCCCCACTTTGCGGAAGGCCTGACCGGGCATGCTCAGGGTTTGCGCTTCACCCAGCGGCTTCTTGCCGCTGCTGTCGTAGCGGGTGAGTCTGAAGCTGACTTCCGGCTGATCGTGAATCTTGCCCAGGTTGTGGTTGAGCCGTTCGATCTCCAGCCACTCCCCTTGGGGAGTGACCATCCGCCAGCTGGCCAGGTTATCGAGGGTGGTGCCCCATAACACCGCCTTTTTGCCGCCGGCATTCATGGCAATATTGCCACCAATGGTTGATGCATCCTGGGAGGTGGGATCGACAGCAAAGGCGAGACCTTTGGCATCCGCTTTTTCTGACACCCGGCGGGTCACCACGCCGGAGCCGACCTGGATGGTGGGTACCGTCTGTTCGACACCGGGAAGGCTGCTCGACTCGATCTCGGCGATTCCATCGAGCTTTTCCGTGTTGATCACCGCGCTGTGTGGATCCAGGGGGACGGCACTGCCGGTGTAGCCGGTGCCGCCGCCACGGGGAATCAGGGTCAGGCCGGAGTCGATACAGGCCTTGACGATCGGTGCCACCTCCTCTTCCCGGTCCGGGGTGATCACCACAAAAGGGATCTCCACACGCCAGTCGGTGGCATCTGTTGCATGGGATACCCGGGCCAGACCGCTGAAGTCGATGTTATCCGGGCGGGTCAGACCGATCAGGTTACGCTTGGTTCGCCGGCGCAGTTCGAGCAGATCATCGAAACGGCGGGCAAACTGATCAACGGCGCTGCGGGTGGCGGCATGCAGTTCCAGTGCCTGCTGGTTGTTGTTGGCCCTGGCTTCAAACTGTACCAATCGATGATTTAAAGCCTCGATCAGTGCCTTCCTGCGCTGCTCATTATCCAGCAAGTCATCCTGCAGGTAGGGGTTGCGGCTGACCACCCACATATCACCCAGAATCTCAAACAGCATTCTTGCGGAACGGCCAGTGCGTCGGGTACCTCTCAACTCCTCGATCAGGGTCCACATGGGTTTACCGAGGAACCGGATAACGATCTCCCGGTCAGAGAAGGAGGTATAGTTATATGGGATTTCTCGAATCCGCGCAGTGGGCTGCTTGTTCATCGAATGCAGGATAGTTCCAGAAGCGAAACGCCCTATTGTAACCTAAAAAAACAATGGGTCTTAAGTTTATAACTATAGAATTTATCAATAATATCGATCTTCAATCTATCTATGGGGTGAAATAATGAAAAGTAAACATAGCCTGATTGCCAGAACATTAGGATTATCAGCAACTTTCCTGCTTCTACACAACTCGGTTCCAGTTGTTGCCGGGGAGGTGGAGAAGGCGGTGGAGTATCGACAGGGCGTGATGAATGTCTTCAGTTGGAACATGAAAGCCATGGGCGACATGATGAAGGGTAAAACCGAGTTTGATAAGGCGCGCTTTGCCGCCCACGCCGAGGAGTTGTCCAATGCCTCCAAATTCAAGCTGATGAATGGTTTTCCGGAGGACTCTGAGTCTGATGAAAGTGATGCACTGGCCGAGATCTGGATGGACTTTGAAGACTTTGAAAGTAAATACCAGGATTTTGGTAGCGCTGCCCAGGCTCTTGAGAAAGCGGTTCAGGGTGGAGACAAGGGCAGTATGGGGGCAGCACTGAAAGAGACCGGCAAGAGTTGTAAGGCCTGCCATAAAAAATATAAGAACTGAACCGGGCCGGTCTGCTGGTGTTCATCGGCAGCATCAGCTTGACCTGCCTGTGTCGCGAGTCTGGTATCCCAGGCTGGAGAAGAGAAACGAAGTAGTTTCAGATTAGGAAGAGTCTGGCCTGGTATCTTCCTGGTTGATGTCAGGAGAACCCGGGGCCTGCCTCATCATCCGCCAGGAGTTTGATGATTCGACAGGCGATTCGATTTCCAACCGCGTCATCCGGCTCATTTCGTACCACCTCCACTTGTGCCGTCAAAGGCGGGGTGATTGCCTGGTTTGGCGTAATCTGAACGGTCATGCTGCTGTTCACCGGCACCTCCTGCTCCGAGGCGATCAGCAGGCCGCTGCTGCTTAGATTGAGGACACTGCCGGTGGAGACTGTGCTGTCACCGTTGACACGAAATTTGACTGGTCCGTTCACAGCCATGCGGTAGAAGCTGCGCTTTTCTGAAAAGTCGTTCATGCTATGGTCTCCCCATAAGTGACGGCAAGAGAATCTCTATCACAACCGAACGGTGACCTGAGTCAGCGGGACATTGACGTCGGTTGACTTTCCTTGAGCCGGCGCAATTTTCGCTGGCAGGGCAGCAGCCCGATTACCTGCATAGTAATCTATCAGGCTTGGGCCGGATTAGTGGCAAAATTGCCCAAATTCAGGCTTTTTTTTCCTGCTTTTATGACTTTGCTAAGGCTCACTGTGGAGCCGCCTGAAAGTGACCGGCCAATACGGGGCTGTTGTCTACCGGAGAAAAAGCCATGCATTCTGTAAATCATAACTTCAGTGCCGGCTTAATAACAGGTGAAGCCGGGTTAATTGTTGTGCGAAAATAGTCTTATCCTGATGTCTAATCAGTCAATGTCAAACAACGATCAGTCCCTAAGGAATCTTTATGGTTAAAAAACTCTACCCGTTGGTTACCGTAGTGTTGCTACTGCCATTGACCTTGACAGCCGAGGTCTATCGGACGGTCGATGAGCATGGCAATGTCACCTATACGGACTCGCCTCCGGCAGATCCAAAAAAGGTTGAAAGAGTCGAAATCCAACCAGGTCCATCCGAGGAATCGATCAGCGATACCATGGAGCGCAACAGAGCGATCCGCAAGGCAATGGAGGAGGCACAGGAGAAGCGGCTGGAAAAAAGCACAGCACGCAAGGATCGTGTGACGAAAGCTGAGGAGGAAGTTGAGGAGGCGGAGAAGCAGCTTACGGCCATGGAAGAGCTCGGTGATGACGACCGACAACATATTCAGGGTGGTAAGAGTTTCATTCGGCCGGAGTATTTCGAACGAGTCAAGAAGGCCCAACGGGAGCTGGACGAGGCCAAAAAGCGCCTAAAGAAAATACGTGGTTATTGATGCAGATCTATCTGGTTGGCGGGGCAGTCAGGGACCGATTACTCGGTAGGCTAGTCACAGAAAAAGATTATGTGGTTGTCGGGGCAACCCCGACGGAGATGCTCGATTTAGGCTATCGCCAGGTGGGCAGGGATTTTCCTGTTTTTCTCCACCCGCAAACCAATGAAGAGTATGCCTTGGCGCGTACACTCCGTCACCAAGATCATCAGCCTGGCGCGGTGGTTGCTGAGCCCGGAGTGACCTTGGAGGAGGATCTTGCACGCCGCGATTTGACCATCAATGCAATCGCACAAGATGGTGCCGGCAATCTGATCGATCCTTTCGATGGGGTTGAGGATCTGAACAATCGGGTGTTGCGCCATGTCTCCGGCGCCTTCTCAGACGACCCGGTTCGTGTGTTGCGGCTGGCCAGGTTCATGGCGCGTTACAATGACACCCCATTCACCATTGCCCCGCAAACGGTTGAGTTGATTCGGGCTATGGTAGAAGCTGGTGAGTTGGACAACCTGGTCGCCGAACGGGTCTGGCAGGAGGTCAGTCGGGCTTTGGCTGAGGCAAGCCCGGTACGTTTCTTTGAGTGCCTTCGTGAGCTGGGTGTGCTTAGCCGGATACTTCCCGAAATCGATAACCTGTGGGGTGTGCCGCAACCCACCAGATGGCACCCGGAAGTGGATTGCGGCGTCCATACCATGATGGCATTGAAGAAGGCCTGCGGATTGAGTTCTGCCGTGGAGGTTCGCTACGCCACCCTGACTCACGATCTGGGTAAGGCGACCACGCCGAAAGAGATACTGCCCAGTCATCATGGCCATGAAGCCAGGGGCGCTGAATTGATCAAGACCCTGGGCCGTAGATTGAAGGTCCCCTCCGGCTTTACGGATCTGGCTCAACGGGCGGCGACTTATCATACCCATCTGCACCACCTCTATGAGTTGAGGCCGAAAACCGTGCTGAAACTGCTTGAGGGTCTGGATGCCTTCAGGAAGCCTCAGAACCTGGAGTGGTTTTTATTGGTCTGTCAGGCTGACTTTCAGGGGCGCGAAGGGTTTGAAGATCAGGACTACCCACAAGCCAGGGACCTGATGAGTGCCTATCAAGCTGCCTGCAGCGTGGATTCGAAACAGTTGCCAAAAGGGCTTATCGGACCGATGGTGGGGGTTGCCATGAGACAGGCCAGAAGTACGAAGATTGCCGCAGTCATGAATAGCGTTAAACAACAACAGGAGTGCCAGCAACAGTGACGATCAGACTTGCGGAGACAAACCAGGAGATTCAGCTCTGTTATCCGGTGATGGCGGAATTGCGTCCCCACATCGGGGAATCTGAGTTTGTCAGTCGGGTGCTCGATCAGCAGCAGTCGGGTTACCGGCTTGTCATGCTGCTTGAGGATGCCGGTCCGGTCTGTCTGGCGGGCTATCGGGTTTCGGAGAATCTCGCCTGGGGGCGATTTCTCTATATCGACGATTTCGTTACCCGGGCAGAGAGGCGCTCGCGGGGAAATGGCGCTGCGTTACTGGATTGGCTTAAAAGAGAGGCGGAACAGCAGGGCTGCCGGCAAATTCATTGTGATTCCGGGCTGCAAAGAGAGCTGGCCCACCGTTTTTACGAGCGTGAAAGCATGCCAAAGACCGGTTTTCACTTCGCCGCATCCCTAAACGGGAGCGACTGAGTGAGCGGCGTAATATTCCTCAACCGACCAGACGGTCAAAAATCCTGAAACCGGCGATATAAGTGCCCGCCGCCGAGCCGATGGTGCTGAACAGAAACACCAGCAAGGTGCGGGAGACCCGGTTGTGCCACCAACCTTTGGCTGTGGTGGTGTCGTCCCGAAGCTGACTGAAGTCCGCCACGGTGGGTTTGCGCAGAAACACCTCGGCCAGTGCGGTCACCATACCGGCACCTACCGCCGGGTTGAGGGAAGTCAGGGGAGCAGCAAGAAAGGCGGTCAGGATGGTCAATGGATGGGCGGCTGCGAGCAGTGCGCCCAGGGCGGAGAGGCCGCCATTGATCAATACCCAGTCCATAATCAGTTCCAGGCCCAGCTCCGGACTGCGGCTGAAACCGATGATAAAACCGCTAACCACCAGCAGTGCGATGGCCCAGGGAATGATCTTTGGCCAGCGACTGGGCCTGGGTTCTTCGTCAAGCTGCTCAATGGTCGTGGTTGGTGTCTGCTGTTCTGAGGCTTCCAGATAGCGGGCGATGCCGTTCATATGCCCGGCCCCGATCACCACCAGCAGATTCTCATGACCGGCCTGATCTATCTCCTGTTTGAGTCTTGCCGCCATATACCGATCCCGTTCATCGATCAGAGGCAGATAGAGATCCTGTCGGTCTTCGGCAAATTCCGCAAAGGTGGTCTCCAGGATATCGCCCTCTTTCAGATGCTCGATCTCCTCTTCAGTGACCTGCTCTTTGGAGAGGATACTGGTCAGCAGACCGGCAAACAGGGTCAGTCGTTTCCACCAGGAGAGATTACCGGCAACCCGCTTCAGCGTGGTGCTGATCTCCCGGTCGATGAGCAGCAGAGGCTTATCTGACTCCTGGGCGATGCGGATCGCCTCTCTCTGTTCGGCGCCCGGTGCAATACCGAACTGGTTGGCCAGTCGCTGTTGATAGGCGCCCAATGCCAGGTTTGCCATCACCATCATCACCCGGCCCTGCCTGACCACTTTGAACAGATCCATCTTCGCCAGGTCGTCAGGGTTGATCAGTGCATTGAAGCGGCTGGGGCAGAGCTCCACGGCGACTGCATCGTAGTCGCCGGTTTGCAGCAGCTCCTCTACTTTTTCAGCGCTGTTCCGAGAGACGTGGGCAGTTCCCAGTAGGGTGATTTTACTCTCTCCCAGAAGGAGTTCCTTCTGAGGTTCCCGGTCGTTTTCTGTCATGGTAATGGATTGGGTCGTTTCAAAAACCCGACATTGTAACAGCCTTACCCGATGAACGGACGTATGATTGCAGAGGTAATGGTCCGATTTCTGGCTACTGAAAGTGATGGGCCTCAAATGCCGGATTCGTCACTGCCGCTGCCAAAATGGTCAGATCTCTGATAACTTACTGACTCTGAAGGTAAGCTGGTAGAGTTTGCTACCAACTTACGGATAGGTTTTATCCAATCTGAAATCATGGATTCCGATGCAAAATAATATTGTTTGGCATCAAGCCACAGTAACCCGCGAGCGGCGGGAGCAGATGAACAAGCACCGGGCGAAACTGCTCTGGTTCACCGGCCTTTCCGGTTCCGGTAAATCCACTCTGGCCCATGCTCTGGAAGAGGAGCTCTACCAGCGCGGTTGTCGGACCTATGTCTTCGATGGTGACAATGTACGCCATGGGCTGTGCGGGGATCTGGGATTCAGCGATGCAGATCGTACCGAGAATATCCGGCGTATTGCGGAAATGGCAAAGCTGTTTGTGGATGCCGGTGTGATTTCCTTAACCGCCTTCATCTCCCCCTTTCGGGAGGACCGGGACAGGGCGCGAGGACTGTTCCCCCATGGGGATTTCATCGAGGTCTATGTGGATTGTCCGCTGGAGGTCTGCGAATCGCGGGATGTGAAAGGGCTCTACAAGAGGGCACGGGCAGGTGAGATCAAGGATTTCACCGGTATCTCATCACCCTATGAGCCCCCGGCCAAACCGGAGATCACCATCCGCACGGCGGACCGGGAGGTGACCGATTGTGTCGATGAGATCGTCAACTCATTGGAGTTACGAGGCGTCATACCCAACCGAGTGGTTTAGACCAGGAGCAGTATTGTGAGCAGAGTGCACTATTTCCTCATTCCATTTCTGATCCAGCTGGCCGCCTGCCAGACTCTGGGAGAGCACACCCGGGCTGAATCCCTGGAGAACATTCTACGCAGTTATGAGGCATCGATTCGCTGGACCTCTGGGCAACAGGCCTATAATTTCCTGCCTCCAGACCATAAGGACAAAGAGTATAAGCCGGTCTCGAAAAACATCCGCGTAACCCACTACGAGGTGGTACAGGGGCCAACCATGCTTGGTGAGGATAAGGCGATCCAGACGGCGGTGATTCAATATGTGTTACAGGACTCGCAAGTACTCAAAGAGATGATCGACAAACAGGAGTGGCGCTACGACGAAGAGGGAGAGGTCTGGCATCTCTACAGCCCGGTGCCGATTTTTAAATAGGGAGATCGGCAACCATGATCGAAGAGTACCGTCCGTTCTCACCAACCACCAGATTTCTACTCTCTGCTGCTGCCTTTGTGGTCATTGTCGCAGGTATGAAAGCAGCAGTGACCCTGCTGATTCCGTTTCTGCTCTCTCTGTTTATTGCCGTGATTGCCGCTCCACCACTCTTCTTTCTCAAAGAGAAAGGCGTGCCGAGTGGTTTGGCGATGGTCTCGGTTGTCGGCATGATCATTATCGTCGGTTTGATGCTGGCCTGGTTGGTGGGGGGGTCGCTGAACGATTTCACCAGTAATCTGCCAAGCTACCAGGAGGTCCTAAAACAGCAGAGCCAACGACTGGTCAGCTGGCTGGGTGAGCAGGGTGTGGAGCTGGAGCTGAAGGCCCTGACAACCTATTTCGATCCGGCGAAAGCTATGGCTCTGGCGGGCAGCCTGATGAGCAGTTTGGGTAATGTGCTGACCCAAGCCTTTCTGATTCTCATTACGGTTATCTTTATGCTGTTCGAGGCGAATGCGTTTCAGGCCAAGCTTAAGGATCATGCGGAGAGTCCCGAGCGCTCCCTGGCCAGAATTGAGGCGATCACATCGAGTATTAAACGCTATATGGTGATCAAAACCTCCACCAGTTTGCTGACCGGCGTTCTGGTTGCGGTGTTGTTGGCACTGCTCGGGGTTGATTACCCACTGCTCTGGGGTACCTTGGCATTTCTCTTCAACTATGTCCCCAACATCGGTTCGATCATCGCTGCTGTTCCAGCGGTTTTGCTGGCCTTGATTCAACTGGGTCCGCAGATGGCGGCGTGGGCCGCAGCTGGCTATCTGATCATAAACAGCGTGGTCGGTAACGGTATCGAACCTCGTTTCATGGGTAAGGGGCTTGGGTTGTCGCCTTTGATTGTGTTCATCTCTTTGGTTTTCTGGGGGTGGATTCTGGGTCCGGTGGGGATGTTTCTATCGGTGCCATTGACCATGACCATGAAAATTGTGCTTGATAGCAATCAGGATACTCGAGGCTATGCGGCAATGTTGGGATAATCTCTCGAACAGTTCGCTTAGTGTCTGATGCAGCTTTTAATTCTTTTCCGGTGTCGGATTATTTGACAATCTGAATTTTCACCGTCGAAACCTCTAAAAAAAGTGCCTTCAAATCAATGAGATAAAATCTTGGCACAAGTGTTGCTAACTATCTTGCAAAACGTAGGTTACAGGTTTTACTGAGGTTCAAAAACATGAAGAAAATTCTTAGCTCGGTTCTGATGTTTGCTGCTCTCTGCCTGAGCAGCGCTGCACAGGCCTATCCCATCAACACCATCGAGACAGTAGCTGATTTCGGCAACAATCCAGGCAACAGCCGCAATAATGCAGCAGGTTATTACATCTGGAGTAACGAGTCTTATGATGAATGGTCAGTCCGTTGGACCGGTAACGATTTCGGTGACGTGATCCGGGGCAACTGGGGCGGCCGTATCTTCCTCACTGAACTGGAAAGTGACAGTGTGGTTGAAGTCAGTTTTGAACGCCGTGACGATCTCACCGTGCTGCAAGATGTAGGTGGTAGTCGCGACTACATCTATTTTGATGCGTTTGCCGGTGGAGGTTATGACGGTTTCAACTTCTCACTGAACACTCAGTACTATGCCGTACTCGACTTCAGTCTCTGGAGCCCGCTGTTTGCAGGTGAGCCGGCATCCCTGGTTGAAGGTACAGGCATCTACATCGGCCAGGACTTCGAAGCTCCGATGGTGCGTGTGGCTGAGCATTATGGCAACGTCTCGCAAAAATTCCGCATCAGTAAAGTACCTGAGCCAGGTACCATGGCACTGCTCGGTATGGGTCTGATCGGAATCGGTGCCGGCAGATTGGCGCGCAAAAAGAAGTAGTCTGAAACACGATTTTAGTTGAAAGTTCTCCTCCATTAGAACGACATTAAGCCGCCTTTTCAGGCGGCTTTTTTTATCCTGATTAATCTGTTTAGCTTCTTACGCCAACATTCTCCGGAATAAGTTCCAATCATTTGGATTGTGGGCCCTACCCACTCAGAGGGTGAGATTGCTATTGGCTGCAATTGCCGATTTGCTGAAAAGGGCAAAATGCGTGCATTTCATTGTGGCCAGTAAATCGTAAAAGCTTCGTAAAAGGCAGGCTATACGGAAGCAACCCGATTTCTTTTAATGACTCTATCTTGTCTTGCAATAGGGGAGGAGATCTTATGCGGGATGACGAAGTGCTAACGCACCGGGCCCTGTTGAGTAATTGGTGAGAAGCCGCATTGATTGGTGATCATTCGCGACCATCGGGATTCTCTCTATCTGCAAACGGTACGGGTGTACCCTGCACCATTTGAAGATATCCCAAACAGCCGCGAAGTTGTCCGCAGCGCGTAACGTCAATCCCGAATGACGATTTCCACCCGGCGGTTTTTCAAGCGGCCGGCAGCGGTCGTGTTATCGGTAATCGGTGTGGATTCACCCAGTCCTAGGGTGTCGATTCTGGAGGCGTCTACACCAACCTGAACCAGCGCCTCCTTGACGGATAGCGCGCGTCGTTCCGAGAGATCCAGATTGTACTCTTCGGTACCCACGTTGTCGGTGTGGCCCTCGATCAGCACGGTCTTTTCCGGATATTCGCCCAGAAACGACGCCAGTTTGTCGATGGTGCTCATGGCGCCGGGAAGCAGATCGGTTTTACCCGACGAGAAAAGTACGTCACCCAGAGTCATGACCATACCGCGTTCCGTCTTCAGGGCCTGCAGCTCTTCAAGCTCAAGACGCAGTGCCTCGGCCTTGGCCAGTGCCTGCTCCCGCTCCATCAGCGCAGACTCCTTTTCACGAAGCGCTTCGGCCTTGGCCTGCTGTTCAAGCTGGATTTCAATCTCCCTTGCTTTCAAGCGCTCCTTGTTTTTCACTTCACCCAACTCCAGAAGCCTGTTGTTGGCCGTTTTGCGGGCAGCGATCGCCCGGGCGGTCTCGATTCGGGAGGTACCGACGTAGGTGAGTGAGTTCATATCCTCTTCGTTGTCGGCAACCGCTGCACGAGCCAGAGCCTGCTCTGCTCTCTCCAGCTCGGCCGGAGCATGGCGCAGTATATCCTCATTCTGTTTTGCTTCGGCGTAGGCTTGCTCTGCATCCAGCAGGGCTTGGCTTTTCTGAGTGGAACTGCAGGCGATGAGTAACAGGGCGAGTGCAGCGAAGATCGTCAAACGGTTAGCTATGCGGGACATGGTGTGTTCTCCATCAGAATCTGATTATGTGTGGGGCTGTCACTGCCTTTTTCTGGCACGCATGATCTCTTCTCTCAGCACCTTGATGCTGTTTTCGAGTTCGCTTACGGCTCTGTCTGCTTCCGCCTTGGATGAAATGGCCTTGGCCAGTTCCGCGTCTGCCTGGGCCTCTTCTGCAAGCCTTTTTGCTGATTCGTAGTTCTCTTTGGCCAATTCGAGTTTGGCCTGCTTAATCTTCTGCCTGGCCCGATCCATGCGTACAGGTGCATGTTTGGTGGCATCTTCATTCTCCGCCGCATTCAGAGCGGTTTCCGCTGCAGACATCTCCGCGACAGGTTTTGGCGCTGAGCTGCATCCAGGCAATGCGATGAACATCATAGTAAGGATTGCGGGTAGAGTGAGTGCCCGCCAATTTGGTATTACAGAGTTCAGCATGATGTTATTCCTTCTGTTTGAACCAGCAACTGTGGATTTTATAGTGTGCTTGGTGCCGTCTCCCGAAAAGCCATCCGGTCTCAGAGAGACGAAACACTTAGCGTCGATTATTCGAGGCTTTGTCTGATCCGTCAACCAGGCATTGGTTAAAGCGAGGTCTTAGGTCCCGAGCAGGGTCCCTTATGCATTGGCTTTACGACAGAAAACTGAGCTTCGTTAATCTGTGAGGATACCTCAGAACTGAATGATCGTAGAGGTTTGAAGACTGTAATTTGACGATTTATAACGATTCCGCACGCTGATTACAGGAGTGGCCCATCGGATTCTGATGTGCTACCGATGGGCCATTCGATCAGTTCAGGTCACTGATCAGTGAGTTTTTAACGGTGGAGTCCAACCCATCAATTGTATAATTATACTCTGCATGATCAATTCCGGCGGATAGCTTGGCGCCGTTTTTCAGGCTCTCGATCATCCCGTCAGTCAATTCGAAACGGATGAAGTGGACCGCTGAAGTTTTATCTTCCGTTGTGCGTTCAAGATCCTCATTGGCAATCGGGCGGATCTTTTCATGGCCTTCAACTGCAAACCAGATAGCGTTTTCGATACCAATCAGTTTTGCCAGCGCCTGTTTACGCTCTTCCACATCGTCATACTCCATCATGAATGTGGCCTTCCAGTTGGTGCCGTCGGGGATCAGAGGATTGTAGACATCCAGTTCGTCCTGGATGCCATCGTGTTCAAATATACGTTCGATGCGCAACATCTCCTGAATCTGATACTGCATCGTCAGCTCATCCTCGAAATAGAGCGCGGCGTGAGGTCCGATCGGTAATCTACGGCTTTTTTTGTGGTCTATGACGCGGGTCCTGAACTCCTGGCGAATACGGGAATACTCTTCGAGGCTGTAGAGGTCTTCATGGGAAAGCTGGGTCATGAGGCGCTCCTGAAATCAATCTTGTGCAAAGGTTTTTTCCATAAACGGGTTTCATCGCTAAGCGGATCTAGCGGCTTGCGATAGCCTTCATTTGCCATTTGTTGTTCTCCGTTTTATTCGTTCTATAGACCATAGGCCTGACGCATCAGGCTGATCGGATGTTGTGGCTGTCTGCCATCTCTGAGGCCATTTTCGATATGGTGGCCCGCCATCGGGCAGTCACTGCCATAACAGTCGGCTTCCGCCTGTTTTACCCGGTTGACCACCGGCTTGCCTATCTTCATGGCATGTTTGTGAAACTCGCTTTTCACGGCATAGGTGCCATCATGGCCGGAGCAGCGTTCGATGGCTGTGACCTGGGTATCAGGGATCAGGCTTAGCACCTCTTTTGTCTTGGCGCCCACATTCTGCACCCGCTGGTGGCAGGCGGCATGGTAGGCCACCTTGCCGAGGCCCTGTTTGAAGTCAGTTTTCAGTAGCTGCGATTTGTGTCTGATCATCAGATACTCGAAGATGTCGAAAACCGCATCGGCGACTTTTTTGACGTCAGGATCATCGGGAAACAGCAGCGGCAGCTCCTGTTTGAACATCAGGGCACAGGAAGGTACCGGTGCGACGATATCCCAACCCTGATCCACCAGTTTGGCCAGTACCGGAATATTGGCATCCTTAGCGGCCTCTACCGCGTCCAGATGGCCCAATTCGAGTTTGGGCATGCCACAACATTGCTCTTTTTCAGCCAGGGTTACCGGGATGTCGTTGTGTTCGAATACCGCCACCAGGTCCTCACCCACATGGGGTTCGTTGTAGTTGCCGTAACAGGTGCCGAACAGGGCGACTTTACCTTGGGTGGTGCCCGCCGGGGTGCCCTGTGCATCGATGGCAACTTTCCCAGCCAAGCGTTTACGTAGCGGCTTGCTGTGAAATTCGGGGAGTTTCGCATCGGGGTGGACACCTAGTGCGTGATCCAGGATTTCACGGAAATTCTTCGCTTTGTTGAATTGGTTGACCACGCCGGAGACAATCGGAATGCCGGCCAGTTTGCCCAGGTTGTCGGTGCTGGTGAGTAGCCGGTCGCGCAGTTTGACGTCGCCTTTTTTGTACTTCACCGCTTTCGCCCGCAGCATCAGGTGTGGAAAGTCGATATTCCATTCGTGAGGCGGTACATAGGGACATTTGGTCATATAACAGAGGTCACACAGGTAGCAGTGATCCACCACCTGCCAGTAATCCTCTTTGGCAACACCATCGACCTCCATGGTCTCCGATTCATCCACCAGATCGAACAGACTGGGAAAGCTTTGACAGAGGCTGACGCAGCGTCGACAGCCATGGCACAGATCGAAGACCCGTTCCAGCTCTTCCATTAAGCTCTGTTCGTTGTAGTATTCGGGGTTTTTCCAGTCGATTGGATGCCGTGTCGGGGCTTCCAGATTACCTTCTCGTTGACCGGTAGGTGCTGCCATGGGTATCTACTCCTGCATTGAGGCCGGGCGGCCCCTCGCCGAGGCCGCCGAATCGGGCGCTGCCCGTGCCTGATCTGGTGCTCAGTCCAGCTCGTCCAGTGCTCTCTGGTAACGGTTGGCATGAGAACGCTCGGCTTTGGCCAGAGTTTCGAACCAGTCAGCGACTTCATCGAAACCCTCATCGCGGGCGGTTTTGGCCATACCTGGATACATGTCAGTGTATTCGTGGGTTTCACCGGCGACAGCGGCCTTCAGGTTGTCGCCAGTCGGGCCGATCGGCAGACCGGTTGCAGGATCGCCGCACTGCTCCAGATACTCAAGATGACCATGGGCATGGCCGGTTTCACCTTCAGCGGTGGAACGAAACAGGGCTGCTACATCGTTGTAACCCTCTACATCGGCTTTGGCAGCGAAGTAGAGGTAGCGACGGTTGGCTTGGGATTCTCCGGCAAAAGCGTCTTTCAGGTTTTGCTCAGTATTACTACCTTTGAGTTCCATATCTGGTTCTCCGAAATGATGGTTATTGTGGAATTGCACGTTGAGCCCTGCAGGCTCTTCGCTGTTGCTTAGAATAGTTCTAAAAATAATTGGAAGCGAATGGTCTTTTCAATGGCAATGATAGTTTTTACCTAATATTAAATTGTTTTTGAGAAGGAATGTGTGTAATGAATTGCAGAGCATGGCTTTGTGCGGAATATAACCCTATGTAAAATATGTTAATTATATCGGGCTGTAGAATTATCAGCCGATTGAATTTATACTCATCTGATGGATTTGAACGAACAACAACAGCCTCCGCAAAAGCGGAACACTACCCAGATGATGATCGCGCATGGGGTCAACCTGACCAAACAGCGGCGCATCATTGCGGATGTTTTGTTCGAGCGTAACCAGCATGTCACTGCAGATCAGCTCTTCGATCTGGTCAAGCAGACTGGCAGCCGGGTATCGAAAGCGACGGTTTACAACACCCTGGGATTGTTCACCCGGAAGGGATTGGTGAGGGAGATCTTTATCGATGCCTCGCGTACCTTCTACGATTCAAACAACAGCCACCACCACCACTTCTACAATGTGGATACTGGTGACCTGATCGATATCAAAGATCGTTTGGCACCCCACTTCATCGAACAGGATCTGCCGGAAGGCACATCCATGGATATTGTCGATCTGGTGGTGCGGGTTAAAAACATCAAGTCCTGAGCGATTGCCCCCTTTTCAGCCGCCTCTTCTGACAGATCAGAGAATTTCTCTCTTCGCTGAGTTGGAAACGTTGACATAAGTCAATGTTTTAAATTTAGACTAATTCTAATATTCACCTCCACGCTGTATGGTTTTTAGGGTCGTCCGGAGCCGGTCACACCGAAAAAGTCCATGCAGGTCGAAAAATAAACAAAGCGAATATGTTCCCAAATGGCCTGCAGCTGCCTGAGTTGAGCAGCAGGCGGATCAAGTCAGTTACTCCATGAGGATGGTTCCAGTCTTCAAGAACCTTACAGGTAAAAGGAAATGAACTTTAAAATTTCTCTGATCGCAACAGTGCTGCTAGGTATTTCAAGCCATGCTATGGCAGTGGAAGAACCCATCAAACCGATTAAACCTGTTCAGAGCATTAATCTGGGGCAGGTTGAGTTGGGCAAGAAACTCTATTTTGACCCCCGCCTGTCCAAGTCGGGCTTTATTTCGTGCAATTCATGCCACAACCTGAGCATGGGGGGCACCGATAACCTTAAAACCTCGATCGGTCATAATTGGCAGCAGGGCCCGATCAACGCGCCTACCGTCCTAAACTCCAGCCTGAACGTGGCTCAGTTCTGGGACGGCCGGGCTGCAGACCTGAAAGCACAAGCCGGTGGTCCGATCGCCAATCCGGGCGAGATGGCGGCAACCCATACCCTGGCGATTGAGGTGCTGGAATCGATCCCTCAATACATGATGGAGTTCAAGAAGGTGTTTGGCGTGGATAAAATCACCATCGATGAGGTGACCCAGGCGATCGCCGAGTTTGAGAAGACCCTGGTGACCCCCAACTCGGATTTTGACAAGTGGTTGTTGGGCGACAAGGCTGCGCTGAATGATGAGGAGCTGAAAGGCTACAAGCTGTTTAAGGAGAGTGGTTGCACCGCCTGCCATAACGGTGAAGCGGTTGGCGGCAACTCATTTCAGAAGATGGGTCTGGTCGAGGCCTATAAGACCGATAGCAAGGCAGAGGGTCTGAGTGCGGTGACCGGTAAGGATGCGGACCGCTTTAAATTCAAAGTGCCCACTTTGAGAAATGTGGAGATGACCTACCCATACTTCCATGATGGTGAAGCGCAAACCCTGGCCGAAGCTGTTGATGTGATGGGTAGGTTGCAGCTGGGTCGTAAGTTCACAGAGGCGGAGAACGGCCAGATCGTGGCTTTTCTCAAGACCCTGACCGGGGATCAGCCATCCTTCATGATGCCGATCCTGCCACCTTCAACCGACAATACTCCGGTACCGAAACCTTTCGATTAAGTAAAAGTCGCCGGTAGGTTCAAACAGAACCGCTATCTGCATGCCACGCACCCATCTGGGTGCGTGGCTCATTCCGGGGTGATCAATCCTGCAGAGCTGCGAAGTGGGCTGCACCCTTCAGGGCCGTCTTATCATTCAGAATGACCCTCACCGGCATTGCCGTGACGATGTGCTGCATGCGGCCTTTGGCGAGAAAAGCCTGCATGAACTGACCCTCAGTCAGTAGCGGCAGTATTTGTGGTGCAATACCACCACCCAGATAGACGCCCCCGGTAGCCATGATCTTCAATGCATGATTACTCGCCTCACGACCATAGAGTTCGATGAACAGCGCCATGGTTTCTGCTGCGATCGGATCTGTTTTGTCGATGGCGGCCCTGGAAACCGCTGGCGCCACACCGATCCGGTTGATCTGCTGTTGCAGCCAATCCGGTGTTGTGGCCGATCGATATTGACGCAGAAAGGCGTAGATGCTCTCTATTCCGGGTCCTGAGACGAGGCGCTCCCAGCTGACATGACCATACTGCCGCGCAAGACTTTCATAGAGCGCATACTCCAATGAGGAGCTGGCACTGAAGTCCGAGTGGCCCCCTTCCGAGGGAAAGGGTCGGTAATGATTGCCATCCCAATAGAGTCCGGCTTCTCCAAGGCCGGTGCCGGCAGAGATGATCGAGCGGTTGCCAGCAGCATTTGCAGCCCCGGTATTGAGGCTGTGAATGTCGGACTCATGGAGGGTGTCGATACCCCAGGCATTGGCTTCAAGGTCATTCAGCAACCAGACCTGATCAAAGCCGAACTGCTGTTTCACCGCCTGGGCGGAGACCAGCCAGGGCAGGTTGGTCGTTTCGCAGACCTGATCGATGACCGGTCCGGCGAGTCCGAAACAGGCACGCTCGATCCGTTTGAGATTGTGCTGATCGAGAAACTGTTTGAGAATCGATTCGATGGTCGGATGGGCCGGGCTCGGATAGCTGGCTTCGATGATCGCTTGCTCTGGCGTGGTGCCTGTGGAATCGAACAGCGCCAGTCGGGTATTGGTTCCACCGATATCGCCTGCCAATATCTGCATCTATAACCTCACTGGAAAATAAGCTACTTAGGTGCGTATCATACCCGGATGGATGTCTCACCCATACTCGATCCTCTCAATGATGCGCAACGGGAAGCAGTAACCGCCCCGGTCGGCAGCCTGCTGGTGCTGGCTGGCGCCGGCAGTGGCAAAACCCGGGTGCTGGTCCATCGAATTGCCTGGCTGCTGAGCGTAGAACAGGTCACCCCCTGGTCGATCATGGCGGTCACCTTTACCAACAAGGCGGCCAAGGAGATGCGTAATCGTATCGAAGAGCTGCTCGGTCAACCCATCGGCGGTATGTGGGTCGGCACATTTCACGGTCTTGCCCATCGACTGCTGCGCGGTCACTGGAAGGAGGCGGGCTTACCACAGAATTTCCAGATCCTCGACTCGGATGATCAGTTTCGGCTGATCAAGCGTCTGCTGAAGAGTCTCGATCTGGATGAGGCACGCTGGCCGCCGCGGCAGGTGCAGTGGTTTATCAACGGCAAAAAGGATGAAGGGCTGCGTGCCCAGCATCTGGATGATGGCGGGGATCCCTATCAGCGACAGATGATTCGTATCTACAGTGAGTATCAGGCCGCCTGCGAGCGGGGAGGCCAGGTAGATTTTGCTGAATTGCTGCTGCGTGCCCATGAGCTGATGCGGGATCGGGCGGATCTGTTGCAACACTATCAGAACCGTTTCCAGCATCTGCTGGTGGATGAGTTTCAGGACACCAACACCATCCAGTATGCCTGGTTGAGGTTGCTCGCCGGCAAGCAGAGCCATCTGTTCATCGTAGGGGATGACGATCAGTCGATCTATGGCTGGCGCGGCGCCCGGGTGGAGAATATCCAGAGTTTCCAGAACCACTATCAGTCAGCAAAACTGGTGCGCCTGGAGCAGAACTATCGCTCCACCGGTAATATCCTGAATGCGGCCAATGCGCTGATCAACAATAACCCTTCGCGGCTCGGCAAGCAGCTCTGGACAGAGGATTGTGAAGGTGAACCGATCAATCTCTACGGCGCCTTCAACGAGATCGATGAGGCCCGATTCGTGGTGGAGCGAATCCGTCAGTACATCGAAGAGGGCCACGCCCGCACCGAGGTGGCGATTCTCTATCGCACAACGGCCCAGTCACGGCTGTTTGAAGAGGCGTTGATCCAGTCCGGGGTTCCCTATCGGGTCTATGGCGGATTGCGATTTTTCGAACGGGCGGAGATCAAAGACGCCCTGGCCTATCTGCGCCTGCTGAGTAACTTCCATGACGACAGCGGCTTCGAGCGGGCGGTGAATATGCCGCCGCGAGGCATCGGTGCAAAAACCATGGAGGCGTTGCGCAGTCATGCCAGGATGTTCGATTGTTCTCTCTGGCAGGCTGCCAGTGAGCTGGTGCAGGGTGGCGGTATGGCGAAGCGGGCCGCGACCGCCCTGCAGAAGTTTATCGATCTGTTGGAGGAGTTGAAGGTCGAAACCAGAGACCTGACCCTCGCCGAAAAGGTGGATCAGGTGTTGAACGCCAGTGGTCTGCCGGACCACTTTGCCAAGAGCCGTGACGGCAAAGGGATTGATCGTAAGGAGAATCTGGAAGAGCTGGTCAATGCCACCCGTCAATTTGAATGGGGTGAGGATGATGAGCTGGAGGAGTTGGATGCCTTTCTCTCCCACGCTGCACTGGAAGCCGGTGAGGCGCAGGGGGATCCGTATGAGGATTGTGTGCAACTGATGACCCTCCATTCAGCCAAGGGATTGGAGTTTCCACTGGTTTTTCTTGTTGGCATGGAAGAGGGGCTGTTTCCACACAGCATGTCGGCGGATGACCCCACTCGACTCGAAGAGGAGCGCAGACTCTGTTATGTGGGTATCACCCGGGCGATGAAGCTGCTCTATCTGAGTCATGCAGAGAGTCGACGGCTGCATGGCAGTGACAGTTATCCCCTGCCCTCCAGATTCATCCGCGAGATCCCCGCTGAACTGATGCGGGAGGTACGGGCCGGACCGGCAAGCAGTCAACCGATCTACGGCGACTCGCCCTACCTTGAAACCACCCAGCAGTGCGGGTTTAATCTGGGACAACGGGTATGCCATGCTAAATTTGGTGAAGGCGTGGTGCTGAACGCAGAGGGTCAAGGACAGAGTGCCCGGGTGCAGGTTAACTTTGAAGAGGTTGGTACCAAGTGGCTGGTCGTGGCCTACGCCAACCTTTCACCCTGCTAGGGCCTAAGAAGAATTACATCGAATAGCAAATACAGACAGACCGGAGGGTTACATGAAACGTCGTGAATTTATAACAAAGGTTGGTGCCGGTGCACTGGCGACCGGTGTTGGCCTCTCCACCGCCAGCGTTGCCGAGGCGAAAGCCAAGATCAAATGGAAGATGGTGACCACCTGGCCGAAGAACTTTCCCGGTCTGGGAACCGGTGCCAACAAGCTGGCCGAGGTCATCAATGAGATGAGTGGCGGGCGGATGCATGTCAAAGTCTATGGCGCCAAAGAGCTGGTACCCGCCTTTGAGGTGTTTGATGCCGTTGCCAGTGGAACCGCTGAGATGGGCCACGGTGCGGCCTACTACTGGAAAGGCAAGAGTGAAACCGCGCAGTTCTTTTCCACCGTGCCTTTCGGCCTGACCGCCCAGGAGATGAACGGCTGGCTCTATTTCGGCGGTGGATTGGAGATGTGGACTGAGCTCTACAAACCGTTTGGCCTGATCCCGGCGCCGGGTGGCAATACCGGTATGCAGATGGGAGGCTGGTTCAATAAAGAGATCAACAGCGTTGCTGATCTGAAGGGCTTGAAGATGCGTATTCCGGGATTGGGCGGAGAGGTGCTGAAACGGGCCGGAGGGACACCGGTCAACCTGCCGGGTGGCGAGCTCTTCACCTCGCTGCAGTCCGGTGCAATCGATGCCACGGAGTGGGTGAACCCGTACAACGACCTGGCGTTCGGCCTTTTCAAGGCGGCCAAATACTACTACTTTCCGGGCTTTCATGAGCCGGGCACTACCCTTGAGGCAATCATCAACGAGAAGGCGTTCAATGCCTTACCCAAGGATCTGCAGTCGATCGTGATGAATGCCTGTAAGGTAGCCAACCAGGAGATGCTGGCTGAGTACACGGCGCGCAATCCTGCCGCGCTGAAGACCCTGGTTGAGAAACACAAGGTCGATATTCGTATCTACCCGGATGACGTCTTGGCCACCCTGCGCAAGTTCTCCAGTGAAGTGGTCGAGGAGCTGGCCGCCAAGGACGCCTTCGCCAAGAAGGTCTACGACTCCTATATGAACTTTCTCAAAGGCTCAAGAGAGTGGGGATCGATATCCGATTTCGCCTATCTGAAGGCCAGAGACAAAGGCTGATCCGGTGCACAGCTTTGTGCTCGATCACTAGCCGCGAATGAATGCAATTCACCGCAAATTAACGCAAATGCTTATAAGTTCAGTGGGGCAAGGGAAGTCTCAATCGATTTACGGCAATTTGTGGTGATTAGCGTTCATCGCGGCAAATACGAAATCCTAATAACGACCTGTCAGCAGCGTCGGTAAGTGGAAAGTGATCTCCCCTCCCCTTTCACTCTATGTCCACATCCCCTGGTGTGTGCGCAAATGTCCCTATTGCGATTTCAACTCCCATGGGATCAAGCAGGCTATTCCCGAGCAGGCCTATGTGGATGCCTTGCTGCACGACTTGAGCATCGACAGTGAAGGCATCGAGGGCAGACAACTCTCGTCAATTTTCATCGGTGGGGGGACGCCGAGTCTGTTTTCGTCTGCTGCGATTGCCAGGTTGCTGCAAGGAATTGAGCAGCGGTTCGCCTTTGCCGAGTCGATGGAGATCACCCTGGAAGCCAATCCGGGCGCCGTGGAAGCCGGCTCCTTCGCCGGTTACCGGCGGGCCGGGGTCAATCGCCTCTCGTTGGGCTTTCAGAGTCTGCAAGCTTCGATGTTGCGGGCGCTGGGCAGAATTCACTCCCCTCAGGAGGCGAAAGAGGCTTTTGCACAGGCGAGAAAAGCGGGTTTTGACAACATCAATATTGACCTGATGTTCGGCCTGCCTGAGCAGACCCTGGCGATGGCGGAAGTGGATCTGGCTGCGGCGATTGAACTCGGCAGTGAGCATCTCTCCTACTATCAATTAACCCTGGAACCCAATACCCCGTTTCATCATGCACCACCGGCCGTGCCGGATGATGAGCAGTTGTGGCTGATGCAGCAACAGGGGATGGAGCAGCTCGCCAATGGCGGCTTCAGCCACTACGAAGTATCTGCCTATGCACGCCAGGGGCATGAGTGCAGGCACAACATGAACTACTGGCGGTTTGGGGACTATCTGGGTATCGGCGCTGGGGCTCACGCCAAGTTGAGCCTGGCTGACGGCCGGGTGAAGCGCTTCTGGAAACAGCGTCATCCGGATGCCTATCTTGCCGCTGACAAAACCGCTGACTTCATCCAGGGTGAGCGGCAGCTTGCTGAGGAGGATCTGCTAGTGGAGTTCATGATGAATGCGCTGCGTCTGCTTGAAGGGGTGGAGCTGAACCTGTTTGAGAGCCACACGGGAGTCGGCTTGCAACAGATCGAAACGCCGTTGCGGCAGGCCGTGGAACGAGGCTTGATGCAGCCTGTTGAGCAGCGGCTATGCCCCTCCTCATTGGGGCATAGATTTCTGAATGATCTGCTCTCACTTTTCTCAAGTTAAAAGGACTTCTTAACAATAATTTGACCAAAGTACGCTAACATATTAAATTTATAGGTCTATCCCATGAGATTGGGTTAGGTGGCAACACCAGGAGTCAGTAGATACCTCTCGTCTAATCTGGATACGCGAGCTGTTTTGCAGGGAGCAGCGTGGAACCCTTGCATTGATAGGTTCCAGTGAATGGTCGATTGCCGTCTCCGCCAGTCAGTGCAATCACCAGATTCCAGCCAATGGTTTTGGGAGGAGCTTGGGCGCCTGTGCGCTGCGGCTGAATAATGCAACTGTTCCTCAAAGTTGTTGTTTCGATTTCAGCACTTCTGGCTGTCACGCTGCTGATGCCTGATGCCCAGCAGGTTTACGCTGATATGTCGTTGCATGGAAACGACTCCGCACTCCAATCCACCGCACAGATCAAATCCGGCACGACATCCCCCAAGGTACAATATCTTCCAGAATCACTGAGCGAAGTGCAGCTTGGTGTTCTGCTCATCGGCGGGGCACTGGTGATTGGCCTGCTGGTGATATTCCGCTTGATCAAAGGCCGTTGGGAATCATTCTTCGAGCGGTACGAAGAGATCGCCCGTTCTTTGTCGGAAGGTAATTATCTGGCCGTCACCCGTCTGCCGGTGGAGGGTAAGCTGGCCCCGGTCAGCCGGGTATTGCGACAGTTGGTCAGTGAGAACTTTCTCTATCAGCAGACCATCAATCAGCAGAAACGGGTCTACGCCGCGCTCTCTGAGACCAGTAAGATGGTGCTGAGGAATCCACCGCCATTGGTCATGTTCGAGCATGCCTGTGAGATTGCGGTGAACTTTGGCGGGTTTACTGCCGCCTGGGTCGGTGAGGTGGATATCGATGCAAAGCTGCTGCATCCGGTTGCCTGTGCCGGTATCCCCAAAGAGCGGCTGAAGGTCTGTAAATTCGATCTCGACCTGACCGATCCTGAGGGTGACAGTCCGTTGGCAACCGCAGTCTACGGGAAATGCGCTTCTGTGATAGACCGGATCGATCCGGATGGGGGGAAGACCACCTGGCATCGTTTGGCACAGACCAGCGGCGGTCAGTCGGTTGCGGTGTTTCCAATTGTGGTGAATCAGGATGTGATCGCCGCCTTCACCCTCTACGCAGACGGCCCGGAATATTTTACTCAGACCATCCACGATCTGCTCGATGAGATGGTCAGCAACTTCGCCTTCGCGATTGAAAACCATGAGCGGAGTCAGGCCCATCAGCTGGCGCATAACTCCCTGGAAGAGTCTTCGAAACAGCTCACAGAGGCCAATAAGCAGCTTTCGATGTTATTGGAATCGACTGGTGAAGGCATCTTCGGGGTGGATGAAAATGATAACTGCACCTTCATCAACAAGGCCGGGGCAGAGATGCTCGGTTATACCCAACAGGAGCTGATCAACAAGCCGATCCATAACCAGGTGCGGATGTTCGATGAGTCGGGTCTGTCATTCAACTGCCGGGTGGTTGAGCAGGGTGATCCTGTGAAGGTCAGGGATGAGTCTTTTCAGCGGCAGAATGAAACCCTGTTTCCGGTTGAATATTCAACCTATCCGATTATGGAGCATCGACAGTTCAAGGGTTCGGTCACCGTGTTTCGTGATGTCACATCCAGCCGTTCGATGATGCGTGAGATGCGCTTTCTGGCCACCCATGATTCGCTCACCCATCTGCTCAACCGGCATGCCTTTGATCAGCGCTTGAGGCAGGCCTTTTCCGACTCGAAGGAACACAATGCGCAACATGTGCTGCTGTATATGGATCTTGATCAATTCAAACTGGTCAATGATACCTGTGGCCATGTGGCGGGAGATATGATGCTGCGCCAACTCTCCCATCGTCTGCAGCGGACCATCGGGGAGAACGATGTAATAGCCCGTCTGGGCGGAGATGAGTTTGGTTTGCTGATGGAGAACAGTAACCTGCAACAGGCGACACAGATGGCGAATCTGATCAGCAGCACGGTGAAGGCATTCAGATTCTCATGGGAAGGCCGCAGTTTCACCACCGGTGTGAGTATCGGTATTGTCGCCATCGGGCCCAAGACCGAGAGTCCGCACAATGCACTCAGCGCAGCGGATGCGGCCTGCTATGTGGCGAAGGACATGGGGCGCAATCGAATCCATGTTTATCAGCCCTACGATGAAGAGATCAATCGCCAGCAAGGTGAGATGCACCTGGTAACCAAGATCGAGAGTGCCATCGATCAAAGTCGTTTCTCTCTGTTGCAACAACCGATCATGTCGTTGAACAGCAGTTCCATTGGTGATGAGCATATCGAACTTTTGGTGCGGATGCAGGATGAAGAGGGAAGAATGATCATGCCCGGTGCATTCATACCGGCGGCCGAGCGCTACAACATCATGCACAATGTTGACCGCTGGGTGATCGGCGAGGCATTCAAGTGGTTGTCTGAGAACAGAGAGCGTCTTGAGGAGTTGAGTCTTTGCGCCATCAATCTGTCAGGACAATCCCTGGGTGAATCCACACTGCATGAGTACATCCTGGAGCAGTTGCGCCACTACGGTTTGCCGGCAGAAAAGATCTCGTTTGAAATCACCGAGACGGCGGTGGTCAGTCGTCTCGATCAGGCGACCCGCTTCATCAGTCTGTTAAAACGCCGGGGATTCCGTTTTGCATTGGACGATTTCGGTACCGGGATGTCCTCTTTCGCCTACTTGAAGCATCTACCGGTCGATTATCTGAAGATCGACGGCAGTTTTGTCCGCAATATGATGAATGATCCAGTAGATCGGGCGATGGTCGAATCGATCAACCAAATCGGGCATCTGATGGGTCTGCAGACCATTGCCGAATATGTGGAAGATGACCAGACTCTCGAGCAGTTGATCGATATCGGTGTGGACTATGCGCAAGGGTATGGCGTGGTTCAACCTATGCCGCTGAGCGGCAGTGACAGACAAAACGCGTCACAGGGGACCATCCACTGAGAGTCGGCCAGTCGGCCACTCAATTCATGCGGCACTGGTCCAGAAACGTTTCCAACCCCACCTCTTCCGCATAGGCCTTCAAGATTTTCGGACGAGGGCCCTTCTCCTTCACCTCGAAGATCGCTTCCGGTTGGTTTGGCAGTTTGCCGTATCGACCTGCGGGAATTTTTACCGTGATGGTCGGTTTGCTGGTTCTGCTGGGTTTTTTGGCACGGCGGGTTTTACTGGTTTTCCCCGCCTTAGGTGCTGACTTGGCGCTGTTTTCGGCCTCGAGTTTCTCGACGACGCGGCTGACCCTTTTGATATGGTGAGTGATGTAGGATTCGAAACTGACGCCACTCTCTTTGAGCAGGGATGAGATTTTTGTGCTGACCTCTTTGAGTGCTTTCTCTTGCTGCTCAGCTTTCTGTTGTTCCTTTTCAAGGCGGGTGATTTCAGCCTTCAGGCTTTCGATCTGTTTTTGTATATTTGGCATGTTCCTGTGCTCTAATCCAGATAAATCCATCGAATTCTAAATAGCTTCAGTGTATTTAGGCAAATATCAACCACCTTTGTGTGAGTGGAGTCTATGAGTGACAACCCCTATCGGCCCATTGCCTGTGGCCTCCATGAATCCTATCAATATGCCGTGATGACCCGTACCCGGCTCGATCTCAGCTGGCGGGATGAATCTGGTCAGCATCTTCAGGCCCGGGTTCTGCCAATCGATGTGGTGACCCGGGACAAGGCGGAGTATCTGATCGTTCGGGATCCGTCAGGAGAGGCGTTGGCGGTGCGGCTCGATCAGATTGTCGGGGCAATCGATCTGGCTTCGGGCAAGAACCTGGAATGATCCGTGGTCAAAATGTTGGCGTTTCGTGGGTTGGCCTTCTAACAGGTTGATTCTTAAGGTAATGATAGTTTAAGTCTGACGGCAATCGAGGGCATTTTAGGAATTATCATCTGAGACACTCGTCAGAGAGTATGTTAGTTTTAATAGTGAAGACGCCAGAGTAGAGCCTTATGTGCCACACTGATCTAGATTTCGACCACTTGCTTAAATTGGCCGAGAGGGACCCGGTGAAATTCGAAGCACTGCGTCAGAAAACAATTGATACCTACATCGCAACTCTGCCCAATGAGCGCCAAACGCAGATGCGTCGATTGCAGTGGCGTATCGACCAGGAGCGCAGAAACCGCTCTCCCCTTAGCGCCTGCATGCGAATATCAGGGTTGATGTGGGACAACATGCTCGGACCCAAGGGCATGCTGGGTTATCTGCGCAGTATCAACTCAGAGCCCGGAATGGGGCGTAACAGAGTCAGCAGCTGTAAAATCGTGGAGTTTCCGTTAGGCTCCAGCTGAATTTAAACGGATTTATGCAGTATTAGTGGTGCGGGTACTTGCCTTATGGCCCATCTTGGCCTATTATTCCGCGCCTTGTCTGCCAGTTTGGGCAGAATCATTGCTAATTTCTCACGAGTGAGTCAGTCATGAAACCGGATACTCATCCTCAATACGAGGAAATCAAAGTCGTATGCAGTTGCGGCAACGAAATTGTCACCCGATCCACATTGGGCCAGGATGAGATGCACATCGAGGTATGCTCCTCCTGTCATCCTTTCTATACCGGTAAGCAGAAGATGGTGGATACCGCTGGCCGAGTGGACAAGTTCCGCAAAAAATACAGCCGCTAAGCTATTGGGCAACTGCTGCGTCGTTTCGACGCGACAGCCGATGGCCGTGCAAACCAATGAAAAGGCTCCGCAGTGCGGGGCCTTTTTGTTTGCTCTGCTGTTTTGCATGCTGCCGCTTGGTGTGCAGGCATCCGGCTGTCAGCCGTGCAACGCCGGGCTGCAGCCAGTTGAGCGGGTAATCGATGGCGATACCCTGTTGATGAGATCCGGTGACAAGCTGCGCCTGATCGGTATCAATACCCCGGAGCTGGGTCATTGGGGAAAACCGGGAGAGCCGGGTGGCCAGGCAGCGAAAGCCCTGCTGCAGCGACTTGTCAGGGAGAGCGGCGGACGCCTGGCGCTCTGCCCCGGGGTTGAGAGGCAGGACCGATACGGTCGGCAGCTGGTACATCTATCCAGTAACAATCGACAAAGCATCGCAGCGCAATTATTGCGACAGGGTGCGGGATGGGCGATCGCCGTACCGCCCAACCTGCTCAACAACCGGTGCTATTTTGCAGCAGAATCCCAGGCCAGGCGTGAGCAGCTCGGGATTTGGAAAAACACTCCAACCTCAGCGAGTGGTCTCAAGGGTGATGAAGCGGGATTTCACCATCTTCGAGGACGAATTACCCGTGTTGGGGAGAGTCGAAGTGCCGTCTGGATGAATCTTGAGGGCGGATTGGCACTGCGCGTCACCCGGAAGGATTGGAAGGCCTTCCAGATCGATGACCCACACGCACTGGTTGGCCGAAATGTGGAAGCCAGAGGCTGGCTCTACAAACGCAAGGGTGAACAGCGTCTGAGGATTCGGCATCCAAGCTCGTTACGCCTGCTGGATTAATCTGAGACATTACACCAGCCCTCTCTCCCATTCATTTTGACTCTTTCATGATCCTGCCCAGCATGTACACTACGCTAAATCAATCGACTAGCAGGAGCATTCATGACCAAGCATATCGGTATTCTGACCTCAGGCGGCGATAGTCCGGGTTTGAACGCGGCGATCCGTGGCGTGGGTAAGGCGGCTCTGGGCGCCTACGATATGGAGGTGATCGGGATCCGTGACGGTTTCCGCGGTCTGGTAGAGAATCGCACCATGCAACTGGAACGGGGTGAACTCTCCGGGATCCTGACCAGGGGCGGTACCATCCTCGGTACCAGCCGGGAAAAACCCCACCGGATGCATTTCAACGGCAAGCGTCAGGATATGACTGATGTGATCGTTGAAAACTATCATGCCCATCATCTGGATGCCCTGGTCTGTATCGGCGGTGGCGGTACCCAGAAGAATGCCCTGCAGCTGGTGGAAAAGGGATTGAATGTCATCACCCTGCCAAAGACCATCGACAACGATGTCGCCCACACCGATACCACCTTCGGATTCGATACGGCGCTTGGCATCGCCACCGATGCCATCGATCGATTGCACAGTACCGCCCATAGCCATCACCGAATCATTGTGGTGGAGATCATGGGGCATCGGGCCGGCTGGCTGGCGCTCGGATCGGGGGTGGCCGGTGGCGCGGATGTGATCCTGCTGCCGGAGATTCCCTACGACATCGAAAGTGTTGCCGAGGCGATCAGAGGTCGTGCCGCCGGCGGTAAGCCGTTCAGTATCGTCGCTGTGGCAGAGGGCGCACTTCCCCGGGGGGTGGCTGAAGAGGTTCAGGGTCTGAGGGAGAGAAAGCAGATGGCTACCGATAAAAAACTGCGCAAACAGCTGAAGACTGAGCTGAGTGAGATGGAATCCCAATACGCCAACCATACCGTAACTCTCTCCCGCCAGTTGGAGGAGCTGACCGGTCTGGAGTCTCGAGTGACGATACTCGGCTATCTGCAACGTGGGGGAACACCCTCCGCCGCCGACCGGTTGCTGGCAACCCGCCTGGGTACCGCCTGTGTCGATCTGATCGCGGAAGAGCGGTATGGAGTGATGGTTGCATCCCGAGGTGACCAGGCGGTTCCAGTACCGCTGGTTGATGTGGCGGGCTACAAAAAGCTGGTGCCCCCGGATCATCCCTGGGTGATCAGTGCCAAAAGGGTGGGTACCACCTTTGGCGATGAGTAGCCACGACAGGCACTAGCTGATTGTCAGACACTTTTAATAGAAGACCCGCATAAAGCCGGTTATTAAGTCAGCGATTTCGCTGATTGAACCGCTGTGTTCTCTTGCCGGCTTGGCTCCCAGATTACACAGAGACGATGCTCCTTCATCTGTCAGATCACCTGATCGTAGTCTCAGTCTCTGTTTTATGCAGTCCTCTAAAACGGCATGAAGTTGCGCATTCCGTTCATCACCGGGCTGACTGTCTGAGACATGTTGCCCACGTCGTGGGTCATCACGCCCACATTGCGGTTCAGATGCCCCATGTTGTTATTCATGCCTTTGACCTGACTGGTCATGGATGACATGTTGCCGTTCAGTTCGGTGATGTTTTTGTTCATGTTGTTGACGCCACTGGACATACTGGAAGTGTCCTGGCCGATGGCGGCGATATGACCCTGAATCTGATGCATATCCGCTGACATGCTGGTCATCGAGCTCTCCATCACATGGACCACATAGAAAAGATAGATCAGGGCGGCGATGGCAATCATCGTACCGGGCAGCGAGAACAGTTTGATTCGCTGGATCTTGTAGGTCTGCTCCTTTTCGATCGCTTCAAGACGCTCCTGCAGCAGCTTCTCACGCTCCTCGGCTTCCTCGTGGGTCTGCTGGAATGCAGTGGTCAGGCGATCGCTGAACTCCTCGATGATCTTCTCATGGTGATCTTCGCGAATCTGGTTGTCTTTGTGGATCTTGTCGAAAACCGACTGCAGGCCCTGCATCAGGCCGGGCAGGACGCGGCTGTCGTTGGCTGACTTGGTGCGCTTGTCCGGGCTGGCGGTTTTACTCGGCTGAGTCGAGGCACTCTTTTTTGCCGTAGTCTTCTTTTTGCTGGTGGCGCTGCTCTTTGCTTTCGGAGCCGCCTTTTTCTTGGTTGTGCTGGTTGCCATGGGTCTACTGCTCATCTGGGTATCAAGGAGGGGGAGGTAGTTAAGTTTATAATAAAAAGCTTATTCGCTTATATGATTTTGATCACGCTTCTGAACATTGTAGAGTTCAGCCGCCGATAGGCGGGATTTTGGCAGGGGGATGCTGATCCGGTTTCCCGGGGTTACTCAGCGAGCAGTAGGTTTAGCGTGTCGACCACCTCCTGGCTGTCCCAGTTGATGGCCCGGTTGGCTGAATAGCGTATCCGACCTTTCCGGTCGATGATGAAAGAGCTGGGGAAACTGAAGACCTGCCAGTTGAGAGAGGTCTGCCCGTTCTGATCCATCAGTACCGGAAAATCGACCGGTATGCGCTGTAGAAAATCGCTCATCTCCTCGGGTGTTTCACGAAAATCGATAGAGATGATCTCTATGTCTCGATCTTTGAACATCGCTTGCAAACGGTTCAGGGAGGGAATCTCCTCAACGCAGGGTGGACACCAGGTAGCCCAGAAATTGATCAATCCCACCCGACCTTGCAATACGCTGCTTTCGAGCCTGTTTCCCTGAATATCCGCCAGATTGAAACTGGGAGCGATAGCAGGATTGTCGAGCTGTACCAATGAGCGGATGACTTGGGTCTCTGTGTCGGTGGCGTGTAATGGCAGTGGTGCTGTCGGTTTGGGGTGGTGATCCATCAATGCAGCAAACTGTTTGATCTGTTGCGGGATGCGTTGTGTGGCCTCGATATCCTTCTGACTCGGCTTGTGCTCTTCGTCATCCATGATGAACCAGTCCCTAACCTCCGGTACCAGATAGAGATAGCTTGGAGAGCCGGATTGCCAGAGTGCGGACAGCACCTCATTCATGCGCAAACGATGGCTGCCCAGGGATGGCTGATAGATCATCAGGGGTGTGTTGGTGGCAGTCAGGATCGGATCGAGTGTCGGTGGCTCACCGGCAATCGGTGCTGGGCCGAACAGATTTGGGTAGAAGAGAACCGCCCCGGCCAAACGGGATTGATCTGCTTCTGATTGCCACTGGCGCACACCTCGCAATAGAGGCAGGGGCATTCGATCATAGGCGGCCAGCACGATCCGCTTGTTACTCTGCTGGTGGGCTGTTGTGAGTATCGCTGCCACACCTGTGCCATTCAAGGTGCGAATCTGTTCACTGGAGCGGGGTAGAAAATAGGCTTCCAGCAAATCAACGCGCCATATCTCGATACCGGCCTTGGCAATATCGTTCAACAAATTCTCGAACAGGGGGCGATGTTCATCGTGATCGACCAGCCAGATCATCAGCAGCTCACCGTCTGCCGGTGTAACCTGGATCGCAATATCGTTGCCCTCAGAGTCCGTCAGGTTGATTTCATTCCCGTAGGCGTTATAACTGAATAGCGTAAGTAGAAGTAAAAGCAGTCTCATGTCGCGGATGGTACCGGTTTTGTTGTGGCCAGTGCCACCCTGACGCTGGCCAATCAGAGGCCTTGAACATTAAAACACACAGTGTAGGTCATCGATCGATCGGCGGTATGCGACTGACCGGTTGCTCAGGGCTTATTCAGATTTCACCTGCAAAATGAATCAATAACGAGGATGGAGTAATGAAACCAAGCATAATCGGAATCTTTCTATACGCTTTTTCTCTGGCTGCTGCTGCTGCCGTGGTGGGTGAGCCGGTGGAGTATCGATTTGGTGGCACCCTGATGAAAGGTTATCTGGCCTACGACGATGCGGTGATGGAGAAACGTCCAGGTATTCTGGTGGTGCACGAGTGGTGGGGTCACAATGAGTATGCCCGTAACCGGGCGAAACAGTTGGCCGGCATGGGGTATACCGCGCTGGCGGTGGATATGTATGGTGACGGTAAACTGGCCAACCACCCAAAGGATGCGGGTAAATTCGCAGGTGAAGTGAAAAAAAATATGGCGGTTGCCACCGAAAGATTCAAGGCGGCCATGTCTCTGTTGCAGAACCATAAAAGCGCCGCTTCTGAGGATATCTCAGCGATCGGATACTGCTTTGGTGGCGGGATTGTCCTGGAGATGGCGCGCCGAGGGCTGGACCTCGATCTGGTGGGCAGTTTTCATGGCAGTTTACCGGCGGTCGAACCGGCTGAGAAGGGTGTGGTCAAAGCCGAGGTGCTGGTATTCAATGGCGCGGACGACCCGTTTGTCAAACAGGAGCATATCGATGCCTTCATGGCGGAAATGGCCCATGCCAATGTGAAACACAGCTTCACCAACTATCCTGGGGCCAAACACTCGTTTACCAATCCTGATGCGGATAAGTTTGGCAAGCAGTTTGAGCTGCCACTGGCTTATGACCAACAGGCAGACCAGCAATCCTGGGCGGCTCTGAGTAAGGCACTGAAGAGCATCTACAAGCGATAGTCGGTAATTTTTGAATCAGCCCTCTTGGAGGGCTGGTCTGAAGAGAGCAGCACGAAATCAGTTGGGATGATTACTCATCATCCCGTTTTGCGCTCAGTCTGATCCGAGGCTCACAGGAAATCTGCAGTGTGATGGGTCGACAACAGACAGTACAGTCTTCGATGTAGCTCTGCTCAGGTATGCTGCGATCAACCAAAGCCTCATTCTTCTCCCCGCAGTAGGGGCAGTGGTATGTTCTGCTTTCGAGCAGGTTCAAAGCTGCCGCGCCTAATCGCCGCAGAGCATCCGCCGGCAAACGCTCTTCGCGCGGTTTTTGGCGTGCGCCTCGATGTACTTTGCGTAGCGTATTTTTGAAGCATCAATGCGGCTCTCCTGCCGCAGTTTATCGAGTAGCGATACGGGCAGATCGCGTAGCCAGTTGGTGATATATCGCTCCCGGCCTCCCTGGATCTCGCAGCGTTCGGCATGAGCCACCTGAATCAGTAGTTTGGTCGAGATCCGCTTGCTATTCGGCTCAACCCAGCGGTTGACCGGTTCATCGACCGAGCAGTAGATTTTCTGACAGTCGTTGAAGCAGCCTTTGCTGATCGCCTGGCTGCGATGAATGGTGATCTTTTCCAGGCTGACCTGGGAGAAAAAGGTGGAGAGTTTGTTGAGGGTGGATTCCGGTATGTTGACGGTTTCCCCAAGCTGAGTTTCGATAGCACGCTCAACCAGCTGATCAAACTGTTGCAACAGACGCTGCCGCTTGTCATTGACTACTGTCTTCTGTTGCAGGGTCGCCGGGCGCTCATGGCGTAAGTCGCGACAGGCCATATACTCAGCACCGGGTGCCTGGTTAAAACGCTCCAGGACCTCAAACCCCAACGGGCACCGGTTGCGCGAGACAAAACAGGGTAAGCGGTTTTTGACCCGGTAGTCGTTGCAAACCGTGACGGCCTTTTGTCGATTGCTTCTTGACTCTTTGTGGCGATCCGCATTGGCTGGCAGGGATACGGCCAGGCCGATGATGATCAAAATGAGTATCCGTCGGTACATGGTTTATGCCGGTGCCATTGATCAGCAGCTCTGTAGTTATGTGGCGTGAAAAAACGATCGCTAAAACCTATTATGACTCTACAAATCGAACTCCGCCATAGCCGATGTGCCAGATGCCGGTTGTTCAGTTCGATGAGGTCTCATGCTCTAGCAGGTGACGCATCTGGTTGAACTGCTGTAACTCATCCTTATCAACCTGAGGATATTGAGGTGCCATGGATTGCAATGTTTTGCGGATGATCTTTGCAACCTGCCAACGCATATAGGGTTTGTTGTCTGCCGGTATGGCATACCAGGGCGCCCAGGGCTTGGATGTGGCGGCCAGGGTCTCATGATAGGCTTTCATGTAGTCGTCCCAATAGGCTCTCTCTTCAACATCCTTAATGGAAAACTTCCAATGTTTGTGCGCCTCGTTGAGGCGGGAGAGAAAGCGCATCCGTTGCTCCTCCTTGCTGACATTGAGCCAGAACTTGAGGATTACCGTGCCGTTCAACGCCAGATGCTGCTCGAATTGGCGGATCGAGGCGAAGCGTTGCTGCCACAGGTCGTTCAGCTCCGGTGGAATATTGATACGTTGGGATTCCAGGTATTCGGGGTGAACCCGAACCACCAGGGTCTCTTCATAGTAGCTTCGATTGAAGATGCCGATGCGTCCCCGTTCGGGCAGTGCGCGGGTGGTGCGCCAGAGAAAATCGTGGTCCAACTCAAGTTTCGACGGCTGTTTGAAGGAGAACACCTGACAGCCGCTGGGATCGACACCGGTCATCACCGCCCGGATTGTGCTGTCCTTGCCCGCCGCATCCATAGCTTGAAAAATGATCAGAAGTGCCCGGCGGTCCTCCGCATAGAGACGGCGTTGCAGGTCATCCAGATAATCGATCTCTTCGGCGAGATTTTTTTTACAACGCTTTTTCCCGGGTACGTCATCCGCTGGCTGGGTGGTCAAATCTTTGATTTTCAAACCACCATCCAGTGGTACCAGATAAGGACTTTCGATTGGGCTGCTCAATGGGATCTCCTGGGGACTGTTAGGGCCTGCGAACAGGCCCTAACGCTAATCAATCAAGAAGTTGTGCCATCCGTTGTCCCATCTCCGCCGGGGAGCGGACAACCTGGGCGCCGGCTGATTCCAGCGCCTCGAATTTAGCATCCGCCGTACCTTTGCCGCCACTGATGATGGCGCCCGCATGACCCATGCGCTTTCCTGGGGGCGCTGTCACGCCGGCTATATAGGCAACAACTGGCTTACTGACATGTTGTTTAATATAGTCTGCAGCTTCCTCTTCCGCAGAACCGCCGATTTCACCTACCATGATGATCCCTTCCGTCTGTTCATCCTCTTCGAACAGCTTCAGGCAGTCGATGAAACTGGTGCCATTGATCGGGTCGCCACCAAGACCCACACAGGTACTCTGGCCAAGTCCTGCCTGAGTGGTCTGATGGACCGCCTCGTAGGTCAGGGTGCCGGAGCGGGACATGACACCGACTCTGCCGGGTTGATGAATCACCCCAGGCATGATGCCGATTTTACAGGCGCCAGGCGTGATGATGCCTGGGCAGTTGGGGCCGATCAAGCGGGCAGGATAGCTTTTGAGTGCCTCTTTGACCTTCAGCATATCGAGAATCGGAATGCCTTCGGTGATACAGGCGATAACCCGGATGCCAGCATCGGCCGCTTCGATGATCGCATCTGCAGCAAAAGGGGGTGGTACATAGATCATGCTGGCGTCTGCACCGGTTTCGGCGACCGCATCGTGGACGGTATCGAATACCGGACGATCCAGATGGCTCTGCCCTCCCTTGCCCGGGGTTACGCCACCGACCAGATTGGTACCGTAGGCGATCGCCTGTTCCGAGTGAAAAGTACCCTGCTTGCCGGTAAAACCCTGGCAGATGACTTTGGTGTTGTTGTCTACAAGAATGCTCATCGTAATCTGATCCTGTCTGGAATGGTTTCAGGCGGCAGCCGCGACGGCCTTTTTGGCAGCCTCGGTGAAGTCATTGGCGGTGATGAAGTCGAGTCCGCTCGCGGCGAGCATCTCCAGGCCCTGGTTGGCGTTGGTGCCTTCCAGTCTGACCACCACGGGAACCTTTACTCCGATACTGCGAGCTGCCGTGATGATCCCTTCTGCGATCAGGTCGCAGCGAACGATGCCGCCGAAGATATTCACCAGGACGGTTTTCACCTTTTCATCTGAGAGGATCAGTTTGAACGCCTCGGTGACACGCTCCGCTGTGGTGCCACCCCCCACATCCAGGAAGTTGGCAGGTTCGCCGCCATGCAGTTTGACCATATCCATGGTTGCCATGGCCAGTCCGGCGCCATTCACCATGCAGCCGATCGTGCCATCCAAGGTGATGTAGTTGAGATCGTGCTGGGCGGCGGCCGCCTCTTTTTCGTCCTCCTGTGAGAGATCCCGCAGGGCCACCAGCTCCTGGTGTCGATAGAGTGCGTTGCTATCGAGGTTGATTTTAGCGTCCAGTGCCATGAGATTACCGTCGCTGGTGATGATCAGTGGGTTGATCTCGATCAGGCTGATATCCTTTTCGATGTAGAGACGGTAGAGCGCCATCATGATCTTCGAGAACTGTTTGATCTGGTCTCCGCTAAGGCCCAGTCCGAAGGCGAGTTTTCGGCACTGGTAGGGCAGCATGCCTGTGGAGGGATTGATCACGGTGGTCAGAATCTTCTCCGGGGTGGTGGCGGCAACCTCTTCGATATTCATACCGCCCGCCTCGGATGCCATGAAGGCGATACGCGAGCGTGAGCGATCGAGCAGCGCACCAAGATAGAGCTCTTTGTCGATATCACTGCCCTGCTCCACGAGAACCGAGTTGACTGGCAGACCCTGAGGGCCGGTCTGGTTGGTAACCAGTGTCATGCCGAGGATCTCTCCAGCCATCTGTTCGACTTCGTCCAGGTTGCGGGCCAGCTTTACGCCGCCGGCTTTTCCGCGCCCACCGGTATGGGCCTGGGCTTTGATGACCCAGAGATTGCCTCCGAGTCCCTGGGCGGCGGCCCGGGCTTCGCTCGGGCTGGATACAGCCTGCCCCTGGGGTACGGGAATGCCATAGCTGGCAAACAGTGATTTGGCTTGGTATTCATGTAGATTCATAGATTCGCCTTGGTGGATGGTCTTGTGGCTCACATTTTCGATTTCAGCGCTAGAATATGGCACCTTTTAAGGTGCCGTTTTAATACTTATGGGCTCATAAGTTTAATTATGGCTTGTGGCGATAAAAATTTATAGTGCTTTGCACAATAAGTGTGGGTTTCGAGTCCTGAGTTGACCTGTTGTATACCGATTAACTATTGATCGTTTAAGGTGCTTGACTCTCTATTTATAGTTTTTAATGCTTTGTTTATCAAGTATTAGATATATCTATCCATACTTATATTGAAGGCATATGCTTTAAAATCAGGTGAAAATCGACAAAATTCCATGAAAATGATGACTTTGTCGAATTTTCCGCCATCCCTGGTTTTGCTCCGCTGGTGATAGTTTGTTAGGGTATGCGCCCCTCAAGGTCCACAACGGTGGATTGGCGAGGCCTACTGAACCTGTACTCTTTGGCGGCGTGTGATGACTGGAATCGCGGATTGCCAGCTAATAGAGAGCTCGGGTTGGGTGGATGAATTGAGGCCATGAAGTAGATGCTGCCGTCATAATGTTGGATTACTGTTCGGAGCTGTGGATCTGTCCACTGTGGCGTGGCGATTACACTCCCTAGGGTTGAATCCTTCAGCTGATCTTCGGCTTTGAAGTTTAAATTAGTCTAATAAAGCAAAAAAAATGTTTCCGCCCCCGATAGAAGAAGCTGAGAGGCGTTGGCCGCTTCAGCATGGGGCTTGATACGACCAAGACAATCTCTAGCGAGACTCAGGTTAAACAAGCGACAGATCTGGAGCTGAATATGCCGCAACAGTCACCATTGACTCGAACACCTCTGCACACCGTCGATTTTGACGGAGTCCCGAAACAGCAATTCCGGGTCTATACCGCCAGAGATTTAGACAAGATCAAAGAGTTGCAACAGCTGCCTGAGTCGTTACGTTTCGAAATGAAGGTGGTCTCGGCGGTTTTGCCGTTTCGGGTCAATGCTTATGTGATCGAAGAGCTCATCGACTGGCAGCAAGTACCAAATGATCCAATCTTTCAGCTGACCTTTCCACAAAAGGGCATGCTTTCGGACGTTCACTACAACCGCATGGCAATGGCGATTCGCTCTGACATGGACAAGCAGGCCCTGAAGCTTGTGGCGAATGAGATCCGTCAGGAGTTGAATCCTCATCCTGCCGGCCAGCTTGAGCACAATGTCCCTTCTGATGCGGCTGGTGAGCCGATCCCGGGGCTGCAGCACAAGTATCGTGAAACGGTGCTGTTTTTTCCCAGTCAGGGGCAAACCTGCCACAGTTACTGCAGTTTCTGCTTTCGCTGGGCCCAGTTCGTCGGTGATAAAAATCTTCGCATGGCGACCACCGAAGCCGACAAGCTCTACGGCTATCTTGAAGAGCATCCGGAAGTCACCGATCTGCTGGTCACCGGTGGTGATCCGATGGTGATGAAAAGCCGTCAGTTAAAGACCTATCTGGAGCCTCTGCTGCATCCCCGTTTCAGCCACATTCAAACCGTAAGAATCGGCACCAAGGCATTGACCTTCTGGCCGCAACGATTCATCACCGACGATGATGCGGATGAGTTGGTCGAGCTGCTGCACCATCTGGTACTGGCGGGTAAGCATGTCGCAATCATGGCCCACTACAATCATTGGCGTGAGCTGGATACGGACATCGCCCGTGCCGCGATTCGCCGCTTGCGTGCAACCGGTGCCGAGATTCGAAGTCAGGGTCCCCTGCTGGCCCATATCAATGATAGCGACGATGATTGGGTAAAACTCTGGAACGAACAGATCAAACTCGGGATCATCCCTTACTATCAATTTGTTGAACGGGATACCGGAGCCAGGCGCTATTTTGAGGTGCCTCTCTACAAGGCCTGGAAGATCTACCGACAGGCGATGCAAAAGGTTTCCGGGCTGGGTCGTACGGCACGTGGCCCGAGTATGAGTGCTGATCCAGGCAAGGTGGAGATTCAGGGAATAACCGAGATGAACGGGCAGAAGGTGTTTGTGCTGCGGTTCATCCAGGCCAGGGATCCCTCCTGGGTCCAGCAGCCGTTTTTTGCCAAGTTTGATGAACAGGCGACCTGGTTTGATCAGTTGCAGCCCGCAGACGAACACTCGGCGCGCTTTTTCCGTAAGCCCGCTGTTTAGAAGCGGGCATTCGGTTTTGGGTGCAAACCCAATAGTTATCATTTACATAATCTGATGATGCACGGCCAGCCTTCAAGCTATAATTTGGGGGCTTATAAAATTATTATATGAGGCGTGTGGAGATTTTAATGCAATCTCAATTCTGCATGCAGTAGGCGATAGAAGCTCCTGGCGGGCGTGTGATAGCCCCAGTTACGGACTTGAATCTCCTGCCATCATCAGTCAGGATTACTGCTCCCGCCCTACCATGGGTAGAAAAATTTATAATTAATTCACAGAGTTACATCTGTTTTAGCTGTAACTGGCCTTTTTACTCAAAACGGCATATCGTGGCGTGTATCAGGTTGGTTGCAGTACTTTACGGAGTTCACCATGGCGGATAATGAGAAAACTTATACCTTGACGAATGATGAGACCGGCGTGTCGATCAAATTACCGGTTCGCGAGTCGGTTCAAGGCCCACCTGCAATCGATGTTTCATCGCTCTATAAGGATGCGGGTGTTTTCACCTATGATCCGGGCTTTATGTCGACAGCCAGCTGTAACAGTAAGATCACCTTCATTCAGGGTGAGGTCGGCATACTCGAGTATCGAGGCTATCCCATCGAGCAACTTGCCGATGGTGGCGATTTTCTGGAGACCGCTTATCTGCTGCTCAATGGTGAACTGCCAAATCACCAGGAGCTGGGCGATTTCAACAAGCTGATCAGTCGCCACACCATGCTGAATGAAACGCTGAAGCATTTCTTCGGCGGTTTTCACTATGATGCCCATCCGATGGCGATCATGGTTGGGGTGGTCGGCTCCCTGTCCGCGTTCTATCACGACTCTCTTGATATCAACGACCCTGTTCAGAGGCAGGTTGCGGCACATCGACTGATTGCCAAAATGCCGACCATTGCGGCAGCCAGTTACAAGCACAACATCGGTGAGCCGATCATGTATCCGCGCAATGATCTCTCCTATTGCGCGAATCTGCTGCACATGATGTATGCGACACCCTGCGAAGATTACGAATTGGATCCGATCGCCGAGAAGGCGCTCAACCTGCTGTTCATCCTGCATGCGGATCACGAGCAGAATGCCAGTACCTCAACCGTACGTCTGGCAGGCAGCTCGCTGGCCAATCCGTTTGCCTGTATTGCCGCAGGTATTGCCTCTCTTTGGGGGCCGGCGCATGGTGGCGCCAACGAGGCGGTGCTGGATATGCTGGCGGAGATTGGTGACGTATCGCAAATCGATAAATACATCGCCAAGGCAAAAGACAAGGATGACGGTTTCCGTCTGATGGGATTCGGTCATCGTGTCTACAAGAAGTACGATCCTCGTGCGGGCATTATCAGGGGTGTCTGCCATCAGGTGCTGGAGAGGCTGGCGGATAACAACAACCCGATGTTCGAGTTGGCTCAAAGGCTGGAAGAGATTGCGCTCAATGATGAGTATTTCATCGAACGTAAACTCTATCCGAATGTGGACTTCTATTCAGGCATCATCTACCGGGCATTGGGTATCCCGAACAATATGTTTACCGTGATGTTTGCCATTGCCCGTACCGTCGGCTGGGTTGCCCACTGGATGGAGATGATGGACGATCCCAGGCAGAAGATCGGTCGTCCCCGGCAGATCTACAAAGGTTATCCACGTCGGGACTATGTGCCGATTGATAAGCGCTGATCATTGCTTGTTGGATCGCTCTCGGGATAACGACCAGGTTTGTTTTGCTGCTGGATTCCAGCGGCATTAAAGCCGGCCCTATCCGCGGCTGGTTTCCCCGGTCAGCGGAAAAGCGTCTTCATAATAATCCGATTCCGCAGAGTGTTGCTCATCGAGCAGCGCTCTCAGCTGCTTGATGTTGGCGCTCTGAAAAGGCTTGTGGTCGAAAGGATCCAGTGGGCGTTTACGGTTTTTCCCGCTTGGGAAAACCATCAGCAGGTATTGAATCTCATCCGCGCTAAAGCGAAAACAGGGGATGGTGTCGTGGCTACCGTCACTGAAGCTCAGTTGGCGCTGCTTCTCCTGCCAGGGAATGTGTAAATCGCTCAAAGCGAATAATACCTCTTCAGGTGTATCCGCCTGCAGGTGTAGCTCAATGTGGCTGTTGTCGTCCGCTGTTCCCTGCAATACAGGCCCGACCAGCAGCGGTTGAAACTGCTTCAGCGCCTGCATCGCATCCAGTGCACTTTTCCGTAACTGATTGAGTGCATTGTGTTGTTTGTCACCCAGCACCAAGCGTTGCTGTTCCTTCAGCGCCTGTTCGATCTCATCCCGGCTTGGCATCATTTGTTGCTTGGTGATGCCATGTTTGGCCGCTGCCTTGCGACAGGCGTAAGCCAGGTTATCGGTACGCAGCTCGGTAAGTATTTTTGCCGCTTCATAAGCGATGCGTTTTTGTAATGATCTTTTTCCGCTGCTCATAGAGGTCTTGCTTGCGAGATTGTCTCTACCAGGATTGTGACACTATTTCAGAAGCCTGTTAATGGTTTCATGATAACAGGCTTCGACACGACTAGCTTAGGCCATGGTTTTGACGATAAATTCAATTTCAGTACGATTTTCCTGTTCGTTGTGGCTGGCTGTTCCGCTCCTGGTGTTAAAACGGGTCTTCTATCGTATTGACGTTGCTTTCGTTTTGTCCACGACGTGTTGTGTTGTTGAGGTCGTGTTTCGGTGGCTTGGGCGCTTTGTCCACTTCAAACACTTCAAAGATTGCGTTGGGGTGGCCTACATTGACCGGTTTGCCGGTCTCTGAATCGATGCGCATGGTGAGCATGCCTGGCGGCATGTCGGGTGACTTCTCTTCGATGCCATTGAGTGCCACCTGCATGAAATCGATCCATGCCGGCAGTGCCGCCCGCCCGCCAACCTCACCTCGGCCGAGTGGGGAGACATCATCAAATCCGATCCAGGTGGTGGTGACCAGATAGTGGTTGAAGCCGTTGAACCAGGCATCTTTCTGATCGTTGGTGGTGCCGGTTTTGCCGGCGATGTCTTTGCGGCCGATCACTCTGGCCTTACGGGCCGTGCCCAGCTGAATGACATCCCGCAGCATTGAGTGCATGAGATACTGGTTCTGCTCGGTTATCGCCCGTTTGGCGCAACGGGGGACGACAGGAAGCTCCTCTTCACTCTGCTCAGGTAGAGATGCCAGTGCCTGAAGCTTTTCATTGGCCTCCTCTACCGCCTGTTGCATGGTCTCGTCACAAACCTGCAGTGGATTGGCCTGATAAAGCTCCTCTCCCTTGTCATCACGGATGGTGTCGATGATGTGCGAAGAGACATAGTAGCCGCCGTTGGCCAGCACACTGTAACCTTCAACCATCGCCAGTGGGGTTACCGCGCCACTGCCCAGTGCCAGCGAAAGGTCATAGGGCAGTTGGTTTTTATCGAAGCCGAAGCGGCTGGCATAGTTGACCGCATGTTTGATTCCCATCTTGCGCAACAGGCGAATCGAGACCAGGTTACGGGAGTGGGTCAAGGCGTATCTGAGGCGGGTGGGTCCGAAAAACTTTCCGCTGTAGTTTTCCGGGCGCCAGGTGGCCTCTAGGCCTTCATCATCGAAAACAACCGGCGCGTCATTGATGATGCTGGCCGGATTGTAGCCCGCTTCAAGTGCTGCGGAATAGATAAACGCCTTGAAACCGGAGCCAGGCTGGCGTTTGGCCTGAGTAACCCGGTTGAATTTGCTCAGATAAAAATCGTAACCACCCACCAGAGCCTTGATTGAGCCATCGGAAGGTGATTGTGAGATCAATGCACCGGAGACTTTCGGGATCTGTCCAAGTCGCCAGTAGGCCTCACCCTTTTCATCCTTGTCGCTGTAGAGATAGATCAGATCACCTGGCTTGACGATTTCACTGGCCTGTTTGGGTTCAGGTTGTTTGCGTTCGCTGTCGATGTAGGCGCTGGCCCAGGAGAGGCCTGGCCAGTCGATGGTTAGTTCCTCGCCTTGCCCGGTTAGAACTGTGATCGACTTCTCATCTAAAGCAATTACCATCCCTTTTTTTAGGTCGGCAGCGCTGGGGATGCCGGTTATGATCTCTATCAGTTCCGTCTGGTCAGGCTCTTCGCTGAGTTCATGATGGCCAGCGGGCCCCCGGTATCCATGCCGTTTGTCGTAGGCTTGGACCGCGTTCCGTAAAGCGAGATTTGCTGCTTCCTGAAGGTGGCTTTCAATTGTGGTTGTGATGGTGTAGCCACTGGTATAGGCTTCCTGTCCAAAGCGTGAAACTGCTTCAGCCCTTGCCATTTCAGCAACATAGGGAGCTTCGATCTCGCTTGGTGCGGTATGGAGTTCGGCTGTGATTGGGGTTGCTTTGGCAGCATCAAACTCAGCCCGGCTGATCTGGTTCAGCTCCAGCATTCGGCCGAGAACATAGTTTCTGCGGATTAGAGCCCGCTGCGGATTTGAGAGGGGATTTAAGCGTGAAGGCGCCTTGGGCAGACCGGCGATCATGGCGATTTCGGAAAGCTCAAGTTTTTCCACAGGTCGGCCGTAATAGACTAAAGCAGCGGCACCGACTCCGTAGGAACGGTGACCGAGATAGATTTTGTTCAGATAGAGTTCGAGTATTTCCTCTTTGGATAACAAGCGCTCTATCTTGAAGGAGAGAAATATCTCGTTGAGTTTGCGAGTGTAGGTCTTCTCGCTACTGAGGAAAAAGTTCCTCGCGACCTGCATCGTGATGGTACTGCCACCCTGCCGTCTTTCGCCGGTCAGGAGCAGTTGGACGGCTGCACGTATGATGCCGTGATAATCCACACCAGGGTGTTGGAAGAATCGGTCATCTTCAGCGGCTAGAAACGCTTGTATCATGCGAGGTGGAATATCGTCATAGCCAAGGGGCTCACGGCGTTTTTCACCAAACTCGGCGATTAACAGGTGGTCGCTGCTGTAGATACGAAGGGGAACCTGCAGACGCACATCCTTGAGTGTTTCAATGGATGGCAGCTTGGGTTCAAGATACAGATAGGCGCCATAAAGGCCGCAGGCACCTATCACGGATAGGCCGAATAAGAAGTAAACGAGGTATCTTAAGAGTCTGTAGAACGACTTCATGCGCTGGTTCACAGAATTAGTTGATCCGGGGAGACCAGAATGGTCCCATGCAAAGTCCGATAGTCTAGCAAATAAAATGCGAGCTTTTTGAGCTCTTTTGTGAAAAAATGTCTTCACAAAAAAATCATTTGCTGCTATATAGTTACTTACTCTAGTTAAAGAGAATCCTAGTTAAGTTCTGCGGCATAAGGATCGTTTGGGTAAACCGCATGTCACTATTCGGAAGAAAAAAGCCGCCTTTGATAGGCATCGACATAAGCTCTACAGCTGTGAAGCTGTTGGAGTTGTCGCAAGCCACGGGGCGCACCGGTTCGACTTATCGTGTCGAGGCCTATGGCGTGGAGCCGCTCCCCGGGAATGCTGTCGTGGAGAAAAATATTGCTGAAGTCGACGCTGTCGGCGAGGCGATACGCACAGCGGTCAGGCGATCGGGATCCAAGGCCAAGCATGCTGCTGTCGCCGTTTCAGGCTCTGCAGTCATCACTAAGGTGATATCGATGCCGGCCACGCTCTCTGATCAGGAGCTGGAAAGCCAGATTCAGTTGGAAGCCGATCAATACATCCCCTACCCCTTGGAAGAGGTTAACCTTGATTTCGAGGTTATTGGTCCTTCCGAGAAGAACCCGGAGCTGGTGGATGTGCTGTTGGCCGCCTCACGAAGTGAGAACGTCGATGACCGGGTTGAGGCGCTGGATATCGCCGGGCTGACGGCCAACATTGTGGATGTTGAAGCCTACGCCATGGAGAATGCCTGCTCCCAGCTACTCGATCAGTTGCCGGAGCATGGTGAAGACCAGACGATCGCAATTGCGGACATCGGTGCCACCACGACCACACTGAATGTGCTGCATAACAACAAGATCATCTACACCCGTGAACAGAATTTTGGTGGTCGCCAACTGACAGAAGAGATTCAACGTCGCTACGGACTCTCAATCGAAGAGGCCGGCATGGCGAAACGTCAGGGCGGGCTACCCGATAACTATGTGCCTGAAGTGCTTGAGCCGTTCAAGGAGGCGATGGCGCAACAGGTTAGCCGCTCGCTACAGTTCTTCTTCTCTTCCAGTGCCTATAACAGCGTTGACCATATCATCCTGGCCGGCGGCAGTTCATCCATACCGGGCATAGACGATCTGGTGGAGGAGAAATTGGGAACCCCGGCATCGGTGGCAAATCCATTTGCCAACATGTCGGTATCATCCAGGGTTAAACCCCAGGCGTTGAGTGCTGATGCACCTGCACTGATGATTGCCTGCGGTCTCGCACTGAGGAGTTTTGACTGATGGCGCGCATTAACTTACTCCCCTGGCGGGAAGCAGAACGCAAAGAGCGCCAAAAAGAGTTTGGGATGATGGTGCTGGCCGGAGTTCTCTTCTCCGCCCTGGCCGTATACGGCGTCCACAGTATCATCCAGTCTCAAATCGAGGCGCAGAACCAGCGTAACAATTTTCTGAAGCAAGAGATCAAGACGGTTGAGAAGCAGATCAGTGAGATTCGTGACCTGGATAAGACCAAGCAGAATCTGCTGGCCAGAATGAATATCATTCAGGAGCTGCAGAGTAGCCGGCCACAGATTGTGCATCTGTTTGATGAGGTCGTGACCACCCTGCCGATGGGGGTCTATCTTGATCAGATTGATCAGACGGCCAACAAAGTGACATTCGAAGGACAGGCTCAGTCCAATGCCCGGGTATCCTCCATGATGCGCAACATCGACAACTCAGAGTGGCTGGAGAATCCAACTCTGGACTTTATTGAGAGCAAAGAGAAGACGGGTACAGGTTACAGCCATTTCAAGCTCACGGTAAAACAGGCCTCCCAGACCGAGGAGGTTGAAGAATGAACTTAGAAGATCTCAATGAATTAGACTTTAGCAATGTCGGCATCTGGCCAACACCGGTCAAAATGGTTGCTGTTGTACTGGTAGCCATTGCTGTGATGGTTGCGGGCTACTATCTGGTTATCGAAGCCCAGCTGACGCAACTGGATACAGTGGAGAGAAAAGAGCTCGATCTGCGTAAAGAGTTCGAACAAAAGCAGGCCAAAGCCTCCAATCTGGATGCCTACCGTCAGCAACTGGAAGAGATGAAGCAATCGTTCGGAACCATGCTTCGTCAGCTGCCGGACAAGACTGAAGTGGCTGAGTTGCTGGTCGATGTATCGCAGACTGGACTGGCCTCGGGCTTGGAGTTTGAACTCTTCAAGCCACAGGAGGAGTTACCGAAAGACTTTTATGCTGAGCTGCCGATCCAGGTTATAGTGAAAGGTGAGTATCATGAATTTGGTAACTTTATCAGTGGGCTTGCCGCATTGCCCCGGATTGTGACAATTCATGATATCAAGATTAAAAGGGGCGATCCCAAATCTTCAGATCCCAAGCTGACACTGGAGGCTACTGCCAAAACCTACCGCTATCTCGATGAAGAGGGAGGAGAGTGAGTGTGAGTATTGTGCAGCATAAATACCGGTTATTGACCGCTCTACTGCCTCTGCTGATCCTTGGTGGGTGCGCCAATCCGAATCTGGCAGAGCTGAGGGGCTACGTGGCTGAAAGAAAGGCTGCGCCACCGGCCCGTATCGAGCCACTTCCGGAGATCAGGCAGATCGAGACATTTCTCTACTCTGCGGCTGGACGACGCAATCCGTTCATCGATATGTCTGGAGAAGAGGCTGAGACCTCCAGTATCTCCGGAAATGGATTAACACCGGATTTCAATCGCCGTAAAGAAGAGCTGGAGAGCTTCCCGCTCGATTCAATTCGAATGGTGGGAACTTTGGAGCAGACTGGCGTCGCTTGGGGGCTGGTCAAAACCAAAGAGGGGACGGTTCACAAGGTGAAGTCTGGCAACTATATGGGCCAGAATCATGGTCGCATCATGCTGATTACAGAAGACAGAATCGAATTGAACGAGATTGTCCAGGATGGTTCTGGTGGTTACATTGAGCGTCAGGCTTCGCTAGCGTTGGCGGAATAGTCAAGAGGAATTCGAGATGAGGGGTTTGCCAATGGCACTCAGACACTGTGGGATGGATCAATCTGGGCTGGTTCGCGCATTAGCGCACAGGTTTTTTGGATTGGCGTTGCTGATGATATTTACGGGTACGCCTCTGGCTGTCATGGCCGGGCCTGCTCTGCAGTCCATAGACTTTTCCGCACTGCCTGGAGACAGGGTTCAAATTGCTTTGGAGATGTCTGGTCCGGCCAGCGAGCCAACCAGCTTTGTGACTGAGAATCCAGCTCGTATCTCCTTTGATTTCTCCGGTGTGAGCAGTTCTCTTGGATATAAAACAAAACTGATCGGTGTCGGACCGGCGCACAGCATCACGGCATTGGAAGCGGGTAACAGAACCCGCTTGGTGATCAACCTGTCATCCATGGTGGGTTATAAGACTGAAGTTGAAGATTCCACAGTTATGATTACCCTGGATGTGAGTAATCAGGGAATTGGCGCCAGCGCCAGTGTTGCCCAACAACCCAATACCACGAGTATGACCTATGAGGAGGCAGAATCCACCTCAACACGCGGTGGCAGTTACGATGTTGCAAATATTGATTTCCGTCGTGGTGAAGCGGGTGAAGGGCGCGTATTGGTTACCCTTGGCAATCCTGCCGTACCGGTTGATGTGCGGGAGCAGGGTGGCAAGATCGTTATGGAGATCTTCAAGGCCACCATTGACAACACCTTGGTGCAATCGCTCGACGTGATGGATTTCGCCACCCCGATCAGCAAAATCGAAACCAAACCTGTGGGTGAGAATATTGTTATAGAAATCAGCCCAACCGGTGAATATGATTATCTCGCTTATCAGGCAAACGAGGTGTTTGCGGTTGAAGTTCGCTCACTCAGCAAGCAGGAAAAAGATGCTTTGCTGAAGGAGCGACTGGTCTTCACCGGTGACAGACTGTCGCTGAACTTTCAGGATATCGAGGTCCGCGCTGTTCTGCAGCTACTGGCTGATTTCACCGGCTTGAATCTTGTCACCAGTGATACTGTGGATGGCCGGATTACACTGCGACTGAAGAACGTACCCTGGGATCAGGCCCTCGACATCATTCTCAAGTCTAAAGGCTTGACCAAGCGCCAGATCGATAACGTGATCATGGTGGCGCCGACAGAAGAGGTAGCCGCGAGAGAGCAGCTGGAGCTTGAGTCCCAGCAGAAGATTGAAGAGTTGGCGCCTTTGAGATCCGATTTTATCCAGGTCAACTACGCCAAGGCCCAGGATCTGGCGGATCTGTTGAAATCTGAAGAAAACCGTCTGCTGTCTGAGCGTGGTAATGTCACGGTGGATGTCAGGACCAACACCCTGTTGATCCAGGACACGGCGGCCAAACTTGAGGATATTCGGCGTCTGCTGCAGAGATTGGATATCCCGGTCAGACAGGTACTCATCGAATCCAGAATCGTCATTGCTAACAATGATTTTGCCAAGGATCTCGGTGTGCGCTTTGGCGCCAATTTCGATGGCTCCTTTGATGATAATTTCACCCTGACAGCCGGTGCCATGCCTGGTCATCTGGATAATTCATTTGGTATTGCCCCTGGTATCGAGAACAATGGGGATAGCAGTACGGATGCAAATCGTGAAGCATTGATGGTCAATCTGCCAGTGAATTCACCATCCGGTGGTCTTAACTTCCTGGTCGGCAAGGTCGGCAGCTATCTGCTGCAGCTTGAGCTTACCGCGATGCAGACCGAAGGCCGGGGTGAACTGATCTCCAGCCCGCGGGTGATTACCTCGGATCAGACCCAGGCATCGATCAAGCAAGGTGTTGAAATTCCCTATCAGGAAGCTACCTCGAGTGGTGCGACCAAGATCTCTTTCAAAGAGGCGCTGTTGAAGCTGGATGTGACCCCCCACATTACCCCGGATGACAGGGTCAGAATGGATCTGATCATCAATAAAGATAATCCGGACTACACCCGCTCGATCCTCGGTGTACCGCCCATCGATACCCGTAAGATTGAAACCACCGTCCTGGTGGACAATGGTGAAACCGTGGTTCTCGGTGGTGTCTTTGAGAGAAACAAAACCAAGGCGACTGAAAAGGTCCCATTCTTTGGCGACATCCCCTATGCGGGTGTGCTGTTCAGACGCAACGAACAAGTTGACGACAACAATGAGCTGCTGATTTTCGTAACCCCGAAAATCCTCAAGGAAACCCTCACCGTTCGTTAACAAGCGAATTCACCCGGATCAAAAGGCGTGCCTTGGTTGCACGCCTTTTTTCGTATGAAAACACTGGTTTAGCATAATTTCCTAGCTGTTTCTGACGCAGCTTAGCAGTTCACGTATAGAATAAAGCTTTTCTGTAGCGACAAATCTGCTGTATAAACTCAGCTTAACTGTACCGCCACTTCGTCAAACCGATGATAGTATGCATGTTCAAAACCTTTTTTTAATCGGCCCGATGGGTGCCGGAAAGACCACGGTCGGCCGCCAACTGGCTGAGCATTTCCGGAAGGAGTTTATCGACTCCGACCTGGAGATCCAGCGGCGCACCGGTGTGGATATTCCAACGATTTTTGAGTTTGAGGGTGAGCAGGGTTTCCGCCTGCGTGAGCAGGAGGTGATCGACGAGCTGACCCAAAGAGAAGAGGTGGTGCTTGCGACCGGCGGTGGCGCGGTGATCAAAGAGCAGAATCGCAAAGTGCTCTCTTCCAGGGGGCTGGTGATCTATCTCCACTGTACGGTTGAGCAGCAATTTGAGCGAACCCATCGAGACAAAAACCGGCCTTTGCTGCAGACTGATGATCCAATGGCCAAACTCAAGTCGCTGATGGCTGAGCGTGACCCTCTCTACCGCCAGACCGCCGACCTGTTGATCAGTACCGAGGGCAGAAACACCCAGGCTGTGGTGCAGGATATTCGTAAGCAGATCAATACACTAAATTCGTAGGGTAGAAGTCTTGAGTAAGTATGAACAACGATTGGATGTGGATTTAGGCGATCGCAGCTATCCGATCTACATTGGTGAAGGAGTGTATGCCGAAGCCAATCACTATAAAGAGGCGATTCCAGGTCGCCAGGTGATGGTGGTGAGTAATGAAACGGTCGCTCCGCTCTATCTGGAACAGACTCTGAACGCATTGTCAGATTTCGATGTGGCCAGTTGTATCCTGCCGGATGGTGAGCAGTACAAGACGCTGGATATGGTAAACCGGATCTACAGCGCCATGCTTGAGCAACGTTTTACCCGACAGTCCACGCTGGTTGCGCTGGGTGGGGGTGTGATCGGTGATATGACCGGTTTCGCTGCAGCGACCTATCAACGGGGTGTCCACTTCATACAGGTGCCCACCACGCTGTTGGCCCAGGTGGATTCCTCCGTGGGGGGGAAAACCGGTGTCAATCACACGCTTGGCAAGAACATGATTGGGGCCTTCTACCAACCCCGTCTGGTGCTGGCGGATACCGCAACCCTCAGAACCCTGGATGACCGGCAGTTTGCCTCCGGACTGGCGGAGGTCATCAAATACGGATTGATTGTGGACGAGCCTTTCTACAGCTGGCTTGAAGCGCATATGGATGGTCTGCTTGCGCGGGATCCGGAGTTGTTGGCGTACGCCATCCAGGTCTCCTGTCGCTGTAAGGCGGATGTGGTCGAAGCGGATGAGAAAGAGGCCGGGCAGAGGGCATTACTCAACCTTGGGCATACCTTCGGTCACGCGATTGAAACCGGCATGGGCTATGGTGAGTGGCTGCACGGCGAGGCGGTGGCGACCGGCATGTGCATGGCTGCGGATCTCTCCTGTCGATTGGGGTGGATGTCACAGCAGGATTTTGATCGTACAGTCAGGTTGATTGAACGGGCCAAACTGCCGATAACGCCACCCAAGACATTAACCCCTGAGCGTTTCCTAGAGCTTATGGCCGTCGATAAAAAGGTCATGGATGGCAAGTTAAGACTTGTTCTCATGAAAAAAATCGGCCAGTCTTTGGTTACAGATGATTTTGATCTGAAAAAACTCGAACAAACATTACAGCACTACGCTGACTGATCTCATTTATAACGGAAACAATTGTGTCTGATAGCAATGAGTTCTTTTCAACTCCAGAAGTCACCGCCCATCTCGACCTGATCCGTCACCTGATCGAGAATAGTGAATTGGTGCCGTTGGTTCGGGGTGCCGAGGGGAGCGGTAAATCACTGCTGGCATCCCGCTTACAGCAGATGGCTCCTGAGAATTGGATGGTCTGCCATTTTTCTGCTGAGCCAACCTTGCAACCTGAGCGGCTGCTGGCCTTCATCGCCCGTTGCAGCGGCCTGCCGGACATTGCCGGTGATCTCATGCAGCGCCTGGCGGATCGATTTGAAGTGCTGAGAAAGCGCGGCAGAACCCCGGTGCTGTTGGTCGATGATGCACAGATGTTGCCACCCACCAGTCTGATGACCCTGTTGCGGCTGTTTGAACGACAGGTTGAAGGTGACCGGCTGGTGAGTATCGTGCTGTTCGCCGATGAGCAGATCGATCTACTTCTCTCCACCCCACAGCTGCAGGTGATGACCCCGCAATCGATTCAGGCTATCGATATGCCTGTACTGACCCGGCAGGAAGCTAATGGATTCATGGGGCATCTGCTCAAAAATGAGGGATTATCCGACAACTTTACCCTCGAAGAGACCAAGCTGAACCGTTTGTACAAGGAGACCGGCGGAGTGCCCGGACCTCTGGCAAGTGCGATTCTGAGTGAAGTTGGTATACAGGGAGAGGCAAAACCGGAGGCTTTGAGTGGCTACCGAAAACAGCTATTGATGATCGGTGTGTCGGTGGTGTCGGTGATTCTGTTGCTGTTGCTCCTTCAGGGGCCGATCAATTCTCTGTTCGAACCGATAGATGAGCCTCAGGCCGAACCTAAGGTAAGTCAGCCGGAAGCAGAGGATATCGTTCTACCACCGCCGGATGCGGTGGCGCAAAATCTCGTACCCAATCCAAATGCGCCAGTTGATCCGAATGAAACCGCTGACCTGGCCTCGATGACGCCGGCATTGGATGATCAACAGGTTGTTAAAGCTGCCGAGCCGGGATTGGCGGAAGTGGGCCAAAGCGGTATGGCTGAGCAGAGTCAGGAGCAGGTGAACAGAGTCGATCCGGTCTCCATGGACTACACGGCCGATGCGGCAGCCCCCACAGATGATGGAGAGGCTGAAGCTGGGAAGGCCGTTGAGCAAGAAGTCGTGGCTGAAGTTGGCGAGCTGGAAAAGTCAGCTGAAATGGTTGTTGAGGCAGTTGAGCCCAGTGCATCCCCTGAAGCGCAGTTGAGCGAGCCTGCTCCATTGCCGGATCTGGTGCCTGCTGCGGAAGAAGTAACAGCTAATGTCACGACAGACAGCCCGCCGGCGGTGACAGCCGCTGACACCACTGTCGAGGCTGAGCCGGTTGAACCAATCGAGCCACCTGCGGTTGTCGCTGAGGTCAAAGAGGTGGGCGCGGAGCCGGTTGAGGTGGTTGCTCCGGTAACTGAACCTAAGGTCGAGACTGATCCTTTTGCCGAGTCGGCGGCCTGGATCAAGTCTCAGCCGGGGGAGAACTATACACTGCAGCTGATCGCGGTTGAGAATCTTGCCTCGTTAAATCGTTATATTTCACTCAATTCTCTTGATAATCAGGTTGTAACGGTGAAAACCCTGAGAAAGGGCGCACCCTGGTATGCGCTGATCTGGGGGTCCTTCGCCAATCGTGACCTGGCGCTGGCCGCACAGAGCGATCTGCCGGCAGCGGTACGCAAGGGGGGTGTGTGGGCCCGAAGTTTTGCTTCCCTGCAGAATCTTCCTTGAGTCAGCGGCCGCTCTATTGATGAGACAACTATCTGATTTTTAAACGATAACCTGGCAAACATCGGGGTGCCAGTTAAAACCATGTTTGAACAATGGTCTCATTTTTCCTGGACTGTATAATCTAGGGGCCAGTGCACGGCGGTTTAGAATTGAAAATCCGATAGGCAAACTAAAAAAGTCTTAAGCTCTGGTCTGAGACGTAATTCTCAAGTATCCTTTCAGGTTCTGCGACACCGGGCGGCTTGATTCGCCGCCGTGAATTCCTTATTTCAGGTTATTTGCAAAACCTTCGGCGCGATCTAACAATCTGCCGGGGGCGGGCAAAATGAGGTTTGTGAAATGAGCCATGGTGCTTTACCACCAAAACAGGGACTCTATGATCCCGCCAATGAACATGACGCCTGTGGTGTTGGTTTTGTTGCCAACATCAAAGGGGTTAAAAGCCATCAGACCGTCCTTCAGGGACTGGAGATACTGGAGCGGCTTACCCACCGTGGCGCTGTAGGCGCGGATCCCAAGGCTGGGGACGGTGCGGGTATTCTGTTACAGATTCCTGATGCTTTTTTCCAGGCCGAGACCGGCTTCGACCTGCCGGAGAGTGGTGACTACGCCATCGGTATGGTGTTCCTGCCACAAAACAGCGACAGTCGGGCTGTAGCCGAAGACACCATCGAGGCGATGATCGCCGCCGAGGGTCAGAAACTGCTTGGCTGGCGCGAAGTGCCGGTCGATAACAAGGATCTTGGTTACAGTGTGATTCCCACGGAGCCTGTGGTGAAACAGGTGTTTGTCGAACGTGGTGACAACTGCGCTGATCAGGATGCCTTTGAACGTAAGTTGTTTGTGATCCGCAAGCAGATTGAAAACAAGATCGAACAGTCGGAGATGGAAGGAAGCAGTGATTTCTACTTCACCTCTTTCTCCTCCCGCACCGTGGTCTACAAAGGGATGCTGCTGGCGGATCAGGTGGGTGACTACTTTACCGATCTGACCGATGAGCGGATGATCTCGGCGCTGGCCCTGGTGCATCAGCGCTTCTCCACCAATACTTTCCCGACCTGGGATCTTGCCCATCCGTTCCGCATGATCGCCCACAATGGTGAGATCAACACCCTGCGTGGCAACGTCAACTGGATGCGGGCGCGTAAGAACTCCATGGCTTCGGCAGTGCTGGGTGACGATCTGGACAAGATCTGGCCATTGATCCCGGAAGGGCAGTCAGACTCTGCCTGTTTCGATAACGCCCTGGAACTGCTGGTGGCCGGCGGCTACAGCCTGTCTCACGCCATGATGATGCTGATCCCGGAAGCCTGGGGTGGCAACAAACTGATGGATGAGCAGCGTCGCGCCTTCTATGAATACCACGCGGCGATGATGGAGCCCTGGGACGGTCCGGCAGCAGTTGCCTTCACCGATGGTCGCCAGATCGGCGCCACCCTCGACCGTAACGGTCTGCGTCCCGCTCGCTACCTGATCACCGAAGACGATATGGTGGTGATGGCCTCCGAGATGGGTGTGCTGGATATCCCGGAAGAGAAGATCGTCAAGAAGTGGCGTCTGCAGCCAGGCAAGATGTTCCTCATCGACCTGGAGCAAGGGCGTATCATCGACGACGCCGAGATCAAAGCGGAACTGGCCAAGGCCAAGCCCTATCAGGATTGGCTGGATCAGACCCAGGTCCACCTGGATGCCCTGCCGGCGGATGTGGCGCCCATGGCGCCCAGTGATGAAGATCTGTTGGATGCCCAGCAGGCCTTCGGCTACAGTCAGGAGGATATCAAATTCCTGCTCACCCCGATGGTGGTGACCGGACAGGAAGCGACCGGCTCGATGGGTGCGGACAACCCGCCCTCGGTGCTGTCACTGAGAGCCAAGCATCTCTCCACCTACTTCAAACAGAACTTTGCCCAGGTAACCAATCCACCGATCGATCCGATTCGTGAGGAGCTGGTGATGTCCCTGGTCAGCCTGATCGGCCCGCGTCCCAATCTGCTGAATCTGGGTGACGCCGGCGATCATATGCGGCTTGAGGTCAGCCAGCCTGTGCTGACCAATGAAGACCTGGAACGGGTCCGTCACATCGAAGACAACACCGGTGGCGTGTTCCGTACCAAGACTCTGGATATCATCTATCCGGTGATGAACGGCGCCAAAGGCATGAAGCCTGCGGTGAAGGCGCTCTGTGAGCAGGCGGAGCGGAATGTCCGAGAGGGCTACAATATTCTGATCCTCTCCGACCGGAAAGTGGATGCTGACAACATAGCGATTCCCGCTCTGCTGGCCACCTCGGCTGTGCATCACCACCTGATCCGCAAAGGTCTGCGTACCGAATCGGGTCTGGTGCTGGAGACCGGTGGCGCCCTGGAAGTACACCACTTCGCCACCCTGGCGGGTTATGGTGCGGAAGCGGTCAATCCCTATCTGGCCTTCGATACCATTCAGAACCAGCTCGATACGCTGCCTGAGCCGCTCTCCTTCCACGAGGCGCAGAACCGCTACATCAAAGCGATCGGCAAAGGCTTGAAGAAGGTGATGTCGAAAATGGGCATCTCCACCTACCAGTCCTACTGCGGCGCTCAGATTTTCGACGCGGTCGGTCTCTCCAGCCAGTTTGTCAGTGATTACTTCACCGGTACCACCACCACCATCGAGGGTGCCGGCATGAGTGAAGTGGCAGCTGAAGCGGTGAAGTGGCACGACAAGGCGTTTGGCGATCAGCAGATCTACAAGAAGCACCTCGATGTGGGTGGTGACTATGCCTACCGTCTGCGCGGCGAGGACCACAACTGGACCCCGCAGACCATCGCCAAGCTGCAGCACGCAGTGCGCAGCAACGATTGGGACACCTATCAGTCCTACGCGGATGCGATCAACGAGCAAAACGAGATTCTCCTGACCCTGCGCGGTCTGTTCGAATTCAAAGCGGTGGATCAGCCACTCTCCCTGGATGAGGTGGAACCGGCGAGTGAGATCGTCAAGCGGTTCGCAACCGGCGCCATGTCCTTCGGCTCCATCTCCTATGAAGCCCATTCAACCCTGGCGGTGGCGATGAACCGCATCGGCGGTAAGTCCAACACCGGTGAGGGTGGTGAAGAGCCGGAGCGCTTCAATCCGCTGCCGGACGGCACAAGAAACCCGGAGCGTTCCGCCATCAAGCAGGTGGCATCCGGCCGTTTCGGTGTCACCAGTGAGTATCTGGTCAACGCCGATGATATCCAGATCAAGATGGCTCAGGGTGCGAAGCCCGGTGAAGGCGGTCAGCTGCCCGGCCATAAGGTCAATCAGCAGATTGCCCGGGTGCGCCACTCCACACCAGGGGTTGGTCTGATCTCTCCGCCACCTCATCACGACATCTACTCGATCGAGGATCTGGCTCAGCTGATCCATGATCTGAAGAACGTCAACCCGAATGCGCGGATCTCCGTCAAACTGGTCTCCGAAGTCGGAGTGGGCACCGTGGCTGCCGGGGTCTCCAAGGCCCATGCGGACCATGTCACCATCTCCGGTTACGACGGCGGCACCGGCGCCAGCCCGCTGACCTCGATCAAGCATGCCGGCTCTCCCTGGGAGATCGGCCTGGCCGAGACCCACCAGACCCTGGTGCTGAACAAACTGCGTGGCCGCATTGCGGTGCAGGCCGACGGCGGTATGCGTACCGGCCGGGATGTGGTGATCGCCGCCCTGTTGGGTGCGGACGAGATCGGTTTCGCCACCGCCCCGCTGATCGCGGAAGGCTGTCTGATGATGCGCAAGTGTCATCTCAACACCTGCCCGGTGGGTATCGCCACCCAGGATCCGGAGCTGCGCAAGCGCTTCACCGGTACCCCGGATCACGTGGTGAACTTCTTCTTCTTCGTCGCCGAAGAGGCGCGTCGTCTGATGGCTGAGCTGGGCTTCAAGAGCTGGAATGAGATGGTTGGCCAGAGCGATCGACTGGATATGCGCAAAGCGATCAACCACTGGAAGGCGAAAGGGCTTGACTACAGCAGACTGCTGAAGAAACCCGAAGCGACCGATGATGTGGCGATCTACAACTGCGAAGACCAGGACCACGGGCTGGACAGGGCGATCGATCACGAGTTGATCAAACAGGCCCAACCGGCAATCGAGTCCGGACAGCCGGTTAAGATCGAGATCGATATTCACAACTACAACCGGACCTTCGGCACCATGCTTTCAGGGCGGGTAGCCGAGAAGTACGGCCATGCGGGCCTGACCGACGACACCATCTATATCAAGGCCAAAGGTACCGCAGGACAATCCTTCGGCGCCTGGGTGGGCAAAGGCATCACCATCGAGCTGGCCGGTGAAGGTAACGACTATGTGGGTAAAGGTCTCTCCGGCGGCCGTCTGGTGATCTATCCACCACAAGAGTCGGCGATCGGCAAAGCGGAAGAGAACATCATCGTGGGCAACACCGTACTCTACGGCGCCATCGGTGGTGAGTGCTATTTCCGCGGTGTGGGTGGTGAGCGTTTCGGCGTGCGTAACTCCGGCGCCACCGCGGTCATTGAAGGCGTGGGTGACCATGGCTGTGAATACATGACCGGTGGTGTGGTGGTCTGTCTCGGACCGACCGGACGCAACTTCGCCGCAGGCATGTCCGGCGGTATCGCCTATGTGCTCGACGAAGTCGGCGATTTTGGCGATCGCTGCAACATGGCTCAGGTCGAACTGGAACCGATTGAGGAAGAGGATCAGGCGCTGGAAGCACTGGATCATCAGGGTGGCGATCTGGAGAGCCACGGCATGGTCGACCTCAGCCACGACATGACCCGCTTCGATGCGCTGCGCCTGAAGCAGCTGATCGAGCGTCATCATCACTACACCAACTCGGATGTGGCGAAGAACATTCTGGACAACTGGGAGACCATGTTACCGAAGTTCGTCAAGGTCATGCCGGTCGAGTATCGGCGTGCGCTGAAAGAGATGCAGGCAAAAAAGCGTGGTAGTTCAGCTGCCAGCCATGGGAGTCACTAAGCATGGGCAAGCCAACAGGTTTTAAAGAGATCGATCGTCAGGACCGGACCTATGCACCGGTGTCGGACCGGATCACTCACTACGAAGAGTTCGTCATCCCGCTGACCGATGAAAATGTCAGCCAGCAGGGTGCGCGCTGCATGGACTGTGGCATACCCTTCTGTCATCAGGGCTGCCCGGTGAACAACATCATTCCCGACTGGAACGATCTGGTCTTCAAGGGCGACTGGCAGGCGGCCATCGATGTGTTGCACACCACCAACAACTTTCCCGAGTTCACCGGTCGTATCTGTCCGGCGCCCTGTGAGGCGTCCTGTACCCTGAATCTGGAAGACAACCCGGTCACCATCAAGACCATCGAATACAGCATCATCGAAAAGGCCTGGAGCGAAGGCTGGGTGAAACCGCAGATTGCCGATCATAAAAGCGGCAAACGGGTTGCAGTCGTCGGCTCCGGACCGGCCGGAATGGCCGCCGCCCAACAGCTCGCCAGGGCAGGGCATGGCGTAGTGCTGTTCGAAAAGCAGAACCGCATTGGCGGACTGCTTCGCTACGGCATTCCCGATTTCAAGCTGGATAAAAAGATCATCGACCGCCGCATGGCGCAGATGCGTACCGAGGGCGTGGAGTTCAAGACCAGCACCCACATCGGTGTGGATCTACCCGGCAGACAGCTGCTGGACGATTTCGATGCGGTCGTACTGACCGGTGGTTCAGAAAAGCCACGGGATCTGCCAATCCCCGGCCGTGAACTGAATGGCGTCCATTTCGCCATGGATTTTCTGCGCAGCAACAGCCACAGAGTACAGGGCGACCATGTGGAGGATTTCATCTCCGCCGAAGGTAAAAACGTTGTGGTGATCGGCGGTGGTGATACCGGTTCCGACTGTATCGGCACCTCGAATCGTCATGGCGCCGCCTCGGTCACCCAGCTGGAAATTCTGCCCCAACCTCCGGAAAAAGAGGAGAAGGGCACCACCTGGCCCGACTGGCCCAACAAGATGCGCACCTCAAGCTCCCAGGAAGAGGGTTGCGAGCGGATGTGGCAGATCGCCACCAAGCGATTCATCGACGACGGGCAGGGCAACCTGGCCGGTGTCGAGTGCATCAAGGTCGAGTGGGAGAAGGATTCCGCCGGCAACTGGAAGATGAGCGAAGTCGATGGTTCAGAGTTCGAACTGAAAGCGGATCTGGTAACCCTTGCGATGGGTTTTGTCCATCCGGTGCATGTAGGCCTGCTGGAGGAGCTGGGCGTTGAACTCGATAACCGGGGCAACGTCAAAGCGGCCACTGAAGGGGGCACAGCCTACAAGACCTCCATCGACGGTGTCTTCACCGCAGGCGACATGCGCCGTGGTCAGTCATTGGTGGTCTGGGCCATCCGAGAGGGTCGTCAGTGTGCACGTGCGGTTGACGAATTCCTGATGGGAACCACTGATCTGCCATTGTGGTAAAACTTCATCGGCCCGGGCGCTCATCCCGGGCCGTTTCCACTGATTGACCATCCCCCTCTCTTTGTCGATTCAGCTGCTATTCACATCAGCGGCTAGCCTTTCTCAGATGCCCTGATATTCATAACTTCAACGATACGCGTTAGCACATTGTGGTAAGCGTCATGAATAAAAGGAACCTGCCATGCAGATACGTGAAGCAACCGAAGTTGATTTTGATGCTATCTGGCCAATCTTCAAAGAGATAGCTTCCGCAGGTGACACCTACGCCTACCCTAGCGATACAAGCAAAAACGAAGGGAAAAGGCTTTGGATGGATCTGCCGAGAAAAACTTATGTCGTGGTGGAAGATAAGAAAATCGTTGGCACCTATTACATCAAAACCAATCAGGCCGGACCGGGCAGTCATGTCTGTAATTGCGGTTATATGGTGCCATCTTCATCCAGAGGAAAAGGTCTTGCCACAGCCATGTGCGAACATTCGCAAGAAATAGCCCGCGAAATGGGCTACAAAGCCATGCAATTCAATTTTGTCGCCGCCGCCAATGAAGGAGCCGTGCAACTTTGGCAAAAGCTCGGTTTTAAAATTGTAGGGCGCCTGCCGGATGCGTTTAACCATCCGGTAAAAGGTTATGTTGATGCCTTGGTCATGTACAAATGGCTGGCATCTGGGTAGTAACGCAAGCGGCGTTTGAGGTGACAGATTGGATTGTTCCGGTGATTTAACGGTGTGTGTAGAAGAATTAAAAGCAGAGTAGCTTAGTTCGATTTTCCGTGAGAGCTTGCGTTTCAAGGATAAATGTTCTAGAAATGAAGCAACGTTAGATTCAGTACAATCACAGGGATGATTCTCTTTATGGAAATAGAGAAATCGATTGGTCCAACCGAGCCAGTAACATTCGCTGTCCACCAAATCGCCGGGATAGCAGATCAAAACAGGAAATTCTCGGCTCAAATCAGGGAATTTATTTCCCGGATCGATATTCAGAACATCCTCTACACTATCCAATATTGCAAAACGTCACACGCTTGTGAGGTTGGGCGATTCCAAAACCATGAACTCTATGGGCCGAGGCTCACTGTCGATGCCATTGCGCCGAAGCGCCTGGAGCAAGTTGTATACAATGAATCCATGTGTATCGATCTTGTTGCGAGACTGCCACTCGGAGAGTCTGGTACGTCCAGTAACGTAGTAGAGAAAACTCCCGGTAGTAAAAGCAGTATGGCGACCCAAACGGGAGTAGGAATATATATTTATAAACTGTTTAATATGTTGATGGAAGTTAAGATTGATTTTTTCTGGATTAGGGAAAAGAAGCGGGGCGTCATAATACGTTATATGTGCCGTCCACATAATACTTTTTATGAGCCGTCCACATAATCAACTGTTGCACAAATAAAAGGAGGAGATAGGACTTAACATTACCCATACAACGTCATGCCGACATGGATAAGTTGGTAAAAGGAGAACCGCATGGAAGCGACACTACAAAGTATATTTCGTTCGGAGTTTGAAAGCTATAGAAAGATGCACGGACTGAGCCTAGATCAAATCAAAGCAGCACAAGCCATTATGGCATGTCAGAGTGATGAACTCGGGCATGAAGAATGGTTATGTCGTGATGATGATTATGTGTTACGACAACCGCACTCCTGCCGTCATCGTAGCTGTCCCTGCTGTAATGGATCGTATAGTCAAGAATGGCTGGATAAGATCAAAGCCAAACTGCTCCCTTGCGATCACTACCATGTCGTTTTTACGTTGCCCCATGAGTTGAATCCGATCTGGCTTACAATCGTCGTTGGTGTGCCGATAAACTGTTTCAGGCAACAGCTGAGACACTGAAAGAACTGTTAAAAGATGAGCGTTATCTTGGTGGAGAAGTCGGTTTCTTATCCACGCTGCATACTTGGGGCAGGACCCAAATATTTCACCCTCACATGCATGTGTTAGTGTCAGGTGTTGGGAAGCAAGGTGACGAAGTGCTTCGTGTAGAAAACGACTTCTTAATACCAGTAGGTGTGCTAAAAGCAAAGTTTCGTGGCAAATGGCTGAGTTGGTTAAACCGCGCTTATAGCGAAGGTGAGATCATACTGCCTGAAGGATGGTCAGAGCTTGATTGGCGTCGCATTCTGCGGCAAGTTTCACGAAAGAAGTGGAATATCCGGATACAGGGTGCCTACCGACATGGGGACGGTGTTGCGATTTATCTTTCACGATATGTCAGGGGTGGGCCGATCAAGAATCGACAGATTCTGAGCGTGGATGATAAAAAGGTCAGATTTCGATACAAAGATCATCGTGACAGTAAAGTCAAAACAATGAGCCTACCAACGGAACATTTCATCACGCGAGTACTGTGGCATGTAGCCGTAGGCGGGCAGCATCAAGTAAGGCATTATGGATTGTACGCCAGTGGTGGCCGAGAGAAGCGTGACAGATTGCGAAGTTTATTAGGATTAGATCTTGAGAAGGTGTTTGAAAAACGGAAAAAAGAAGCGCCAATTTGCCCGAAATGTGGCCATGTACTGATGCATGTAATGAGTACTAGGCGTGAATTATCCTATATAAGGAGTCGTGATGTGCAACAAGTCGTTGCAACGGACCGTGATAGACCTGTTTTGCCGATGGGGTGGCATTCCATCGATGCATCGCCACCCTTTTTTTGGCCTGTGCAACGGCCGTTGAACTAAATCGTTAACACTACAAAGAGATCGAAAGTACATGGAAGTGAAATCATTTTATTGCTGCAAGTCATCAGGAGATAAGGTTGATAGCTCTGAACCAGTGATATTTGATAAAGATACTGCTATAAGCGTAGCAATGCAGATACTTCGAGAACCAGGCGATTTTATTGGTTTCATTGGGACTAACGAAAAGGTGTTGCAGTTTTATTATGAAGATGATGGAAGAATTTGGGTAGAACATCCATCACAAAAAGACGGCGGTTCTTTTGGAAAATATATTCCAGTACAGGAATTGGAACCAATACTTATAAATCTTCCTGAGAAATTTCACAAAATGTGTATCCCAAATTTAGAGTTTCGTTCATGGTAAGTGTTAACAAGCGACTGTGGCGTCAACCCGACTAATAAAAAGATCAATAAGCCCAAGTAACTTGATCTCTTACCATGGCATTCAACATAGTAATAAACTTTCGCAT
>LVKA01000021.1 GCA_001709035.1 Candidatus Thiodiazotropha endoloripes
CAAACCTGCAGCCAACATTATTGCTGCTGTGGGCCGAGCCAAGAATGCGTTACACAATTAACCGCATGGCCCACTAGTGGTCAATGGCCCTAAAGGATGCTGAGATTCACTTTATAGACTCCGCCAATCACCAGATACTCATTTTCACCTTTGAGCCTGTGTGGAAGCAGATCTGGTAAATACAGTAATTTCACCAGAGGTACTTGTGCCTGCAGGATGTAGTCACCGAATTCATCTGCTCTTTCTCGTTGGCTGGTGAATGAATTGAGATTGTTTAACAGAATGACATACTCCCGTTTACTGAACTGGTGGAGTATCTCATGCTCCTTGATCTGATTGATGCCTCTGTAAAGGGTGAGATGGGTTTGTTCCGGGAACAGTTTTTCGACTTCGTATTGACAATAGGTATAGAGCAGATCGAGTTGGGCCTCCAGTCCATTCGTATTGTAGAGTCCATTCGCCCGATCAGTCAGATAGGTTTGATAGTGCTCTGTCGTATAGTCCCCCAATGGACCCTGGTGATTTCTTGTCCGGAGTCCAAATCTGGATTCCACCCAACTTTTCATAACAGCCGCTTCCTTCCCGTCAGCATCAAACATCCAACCCCGCAAAACTCTCAGATAGTCTGCCTTATCACGTTTAAAACGGTGTTGTTCCTCCTCACTGAAGCCAGCCTCATCCAAATTGTCGAGTAGAAATCCCGAACGCATGTAATCCATAAAGTGGATAGCGCGTTGCTCCCGCTCAGGCACCTGTTGTAAATGAATGAATAAGTCTGCATGCAATTCCGCCACACCATCTAAAAAAAGCCTTACCGGATGTTGCTGAAAGGTCAGACTGCCTAGGATGACTGCCGGCAGGTTACATCGGTTGATTGGCAGTCGTGCATAGGCGGGTAAAGAACTGCCCGATGTGGCTGATTGTTTGTATTCATCCATACATATGCTGGGTGATTGTCGCGAACCCGACCTCAATATTTTGCTGTATGTATAAAATTATATTCAATAAAAACAACAAATTAAACAATATTTTCAATTTTGGCACACCGCTTGCAAAAACTAGGTTGTCCACGTGACCACAAACGACTTTAGTCACTACTGATTCAACAATAGTAAGGAGATCCAACATGGCACTGCGTCAATGTGCAATCTACGGTAAAGGCGGCATCGGTAAGTCTACCACGACCCAGAATCTGGTCGCTGGTCTGGCCGAGCTTGGTAAGAAAGTCATGATCGTCGGTTGCGATCCGAAAGCGGATTCCACTCGTCTGATCCTGCATTCCAAAGCTCAGAACACTATCATGGAGATGGCTGCCGAAGCTGGTACTGTCGAGGACTTGGAACTGGAAGACGTACTTAAATCCGGTTACGGCGACATCAAATGTGTTGAGTCTGGTGGCCCTGAGCCAGGTGTAGGTTGTGCCGGCCGTGGTGTTATCACTGCGATTAACTTCCTTGAAGAGGAAGGCGCCTACGAAGAGGATCTTGACTTTGTATTTTACGACGTACTGGGTGACGTTGTGTGTGGTGGTTTCGCGATGCCGATTCGTGAAAACAAAGCACAAGAGATCTACATTGTTGTATCTGGTGAGATGATGGCTATGTATGCTGCCAACAACATCTCAAAAGGTATTGTTAAATATGCCAATTCAGGCGGTGTTCGTCTGGCCGGTCTGATCTGTAACTCACGTAATACCGATCGTGAAGATGAGCTGATCGAAGCCCTGGCTGCCAAGCTGGGTACCCAGATGGTCCATTTCGTTCCACGTGACAATGCTGTACAGCGCGCTGAAATTCGTCGTATGACAGTCATTGAGTACGATCCTACCCACAAACAGGCTGATGAGTACCGTACTCTGGCGAAAAAGGTAATTGATAACAAAATGTTGGTGATTCCTGAGCCCTGTACGATGGATGAACTCGAAGACCTGCTGATGGAATTTGGCATCATGGAAGAGGAAGACGAGAGCATTGTTGGTCAGACTGCCGCGGCTGAAACTGCCTAAGTCATTCGGATTAAACCGGCCTTTCGGGGCCGGTATCCATCTATCATTTTTTCACAGCCTGTGCATCCACAGATTAGTGGTGGCAGGTGAAGGAGAATATTATGTCAGATATGACACGCGAAGAGACTGAAGCCCTCATCCAGGAAGTGCTCGAAGTCTATCCTGAAAATGCCAAGAAGGATCGTGCCAAACATCTCACGGTCAATGACCAAGAGGTTGAACAGTCTAAAAAGTGCATTACATCCAACCGTAAATCCCTGCCTGGTGTGATGACCATCCGTGGTTGTGCTTACGCCGGTTCGAAAGGTGTGGTGTGGGGTCCAATCAAGGATATGATTCATATCTCCCACGGTCCGGTTGGTTGTGGCCAGTACTCCCGTGCCGGTCGTCGTAACTACTATGTGGGTACGACCGGTATCAACACCTTCGGCACCATGAACTTCACCTCAGATTTCCAGGAGAAGGATATCGTTTTTGGTGGTGACAAGAAGCTCTCTAAGATCATGACTGAGATTGAGCAGCTTTTTCCGCTGAATAAGGGTATCACTGTACAATCAGAGTGTCCTATCGGTCTGATCGGTGACGATATCGAAGCGGTTTCGAAGAAGACTTCAGCTGAGATAGAAAAGCCGGTTGTACCGGTTCGCTGCGAAGGTTTTCGTGGTGTATCCCAGTCTCTTGGCCATCATATCGCCAACGATGCTGTACGTGATTGGGTACTGCATAATCGTGATGGCGACAACAGCTTTGAAGCCACCGACTATGATGTCACCATCATCGGTGACTACAATATCGGTGGTGATGCCTGGTCTTCCCGTACCTTGCTGGAAGAAATGGGTCTGCGTGTTATCGCCCAGTGGTCCGGTGACGGCACCCTGGCTGAAATGGAAAACACACCTAAAGCTAAATTGAACCTGCTTCACTGCTACCGTTCAATGAACTATATCTCCCGTCACATGGAAGAGAAGTATGGTATTCCCTGGATGGAGTATAACTTCTTCGGTCCTACCAAGATTGAAGAGGCCCTGCGTAAAATTGCTGCCTTTTTCGATGAGACCATTCAGGCCAATGCCGAGAAGGTTATCGCAAAATACAAGGTTGAGTACGAAGCTGTCATTGCCAAGTACCGTCCTCGTCTCGAAGGCAAGCGTGTGATGCTCTACGTTGGTGGTCTTCGCCCACGTCACATCATCGGTGCTTATGAAGATCTGGGCATGGAAGTGGTTGGTACCGGTTATGAGTTTGCTCATAACGACGACTACGACCGTACCATCAAGGAAATGGGCAACGCGACACTGATCTATGACGATGTTACCGGTTACGAGTTCGAAGAGTTCGTTAAAAAGGTCAAGCCAGACCTGATCGGTTCCGGCATCAAAGAGAAGTACATCTTCCAGAAAATGGGTATTCCATTCCGTCAGATGCACTCCTGGGATTATTCCGGTCCCTATCATGGTTACGACGGCTTCGCCATCTTTGCCCGTGATATGGATATGACTCTGAACAATCCCTGCTGGAACAAAATCCAGGCACCCTGGTTGAAGGGTGAGGAAGAGGCCGAGGCCGCTGCGGCTGGCGCTTAAAGGAAGGCGCCCGATTGTTGTTTGATGAAAGCAACTATCGGGTGCAAACGACCAGATTCAAACTTAACCAACCGTCTGTCCACAGATTAGTGGCGCGGTAGGAGAACTATCATGAGCCAAGTAGTCGATGACATTAAACCCAGTTATCCTTTGTTTCGTACTGACGAATACATCGAGACTCTGAAAAACAAGCAGGAGTCCTTCGAAGAGAAGCATCCTTCTGAAAAAATTCAGCAGGTCTTCCAGTGGACAACCACAGAAGAGTACAAAGAGCTGAACTTCAATCGTGAAGCCCTGACTGTAAATCCTGCAAAAGCCTGTCAACCATTGGGTGCAGTGCTGTGTGCCCTCGGTTTTGAAAAGACCCTGCCATATGTGCACGGTTCTCAAGGTTGTGTTGCATACTTCCGTACCTACTTCAACCGTCACTTCAAAGAGCCAGTGGCCTGTGTATCTGACTCAATGACAGAAGATGCGGCGGTATTCGGTGGACAGAAGAATATGTTCGCCGGCCTGGAAAACGCCAAAGCCCTCTACAAGCCGGAGATGATCGCAGTCTCCACCACCTGTATGGCCGAGGTTATCGGTGACGATCTGAATGCCTTCATCGGCAATGCCAAGAAGGAAGGTCATATCGAACAGGAGTTCCCCACACCATTTGCCCATACCCCGAGCTTTGTCGGTTCCCACACCACCGGTTGGGACAACATGTTCGAAGGTATTCAACGTTACTTTACCCTCAACTACATGGATGACAAAGAGGTGGGTAGCAACGGCAAGATCAACATCGTTCCGGGTTTTGAGACCTATCTCGGTAACTACCGTGTCATGAAGCGGATGATGGAAGAGATGGATGTGGACTACAGCCTGCTGTGTGATCCCACTGAAGTGCTGGATACCCCAGCAGACGGTGAGTACCGGATGTATGACGGTGGTACTTCCATTGACGAGATCAAGGACGCACCAAATGCGATTGATACCCTCTATCTGCAGCCTTGGCAGTCGGTGAAGAGTCGTAAGTTTACCAAAAACACCTGGAAACAGCCGGCATCTGATATCGCCATTCCTATGGGGCTGGAAGCCACGGATGCCTTCCTGATGAAAGTCTCCGAGCTGACCGGTAAGCCGATCTCTGAGTCTCTGACCCGTGAGCGCGGTATTCTGGTTGATATGATGACCGACAGCCACGCCTGGTTGCACGGCAAGAAGTTCGGTCTCTATGGTGATGCTGACTTTGTCATGGGTATGAGCAAGTTCCTTCTGGAGCTGGGTGCCGAGCCGACACAGGTCTTGTGTAACCATGCCAACAAACGCTGGAAAAAGGCTATGGAGAAGATACTTGCAGAATCTCCATATGGTCAGAACAGTGAAGTTCACATCAGTAAGGACCTTTGGCATTTCCGTTCACTGATGTTCACCAACAAGCCTGACTTCATGATTGGAAACTCATACGGCAAGTTCATTCAGCGCGATACTCTGCACAAAGGTAAAGAGCACGAAGTACCGCTGATCCGTATCGGCTTCCCGATCTTCGATCGTCACCACATGCATCGTGATACCACACTGGGTTATGAGGGTGCCATGTACATGTTGAAGACTTTGGTTAACGCTGTACTTGAGCGTCTTGACGAAGAGACTCGCGGTATGGGTACCACTGACTACAACTACGATCTGGTACGTTAATACCCCATGGTAGTACGAGTATTGAGTGTTGACTTCTGAGCTTAAACGGCGGGTTTTTAACCCGCCGCCTGGCTCTGAACCGATATTCAAATACGCGGATCAACGAATGAAGTGAGGTAACCATCGTGCCAAATGTAATGATACGTGTGAAAGACAATGGCGCTCTACTATTCTACATAGCGAAAAAGGACCAGGAAGACGAGATCGCTAAGGTTGAAAAGGATAGTGATACCGAGTGGGGTGGAGAGGTCGAACTTACGGACGGTACTAGATACTATATCGATCCAATCAGTCCTCCGCCATCGTTTCCTACAACCCTGCGATTCAAACGCGCCGAATAGCTGTAATCAGGAGAATTATCATGGCTTTTCAAATTGTTCGAGATATCTGTACCGCCTGTGGTGATTGTGAACCGGTTTGTCCTACCCAATCGATTGTGCCTTTTAAAGGTGTGTATAAGATAGAAGAGGAAACCTGTACTGAGTGTGATGGGGATCATGATGTTCCTCAATGTCTCGATGTGTGCATGGAAGACGACTGCATCATTCCCGTGTAACTTTCTATAAGTTGCATCGCCGCTAATATGCGTAACTCATGAAGTCCATGAATTGATATTTCACTATGGTTGTGAATTACGTCTATTAGCGGCAAACATTATGTCTATAAGCATGAGTCGGTACATTTATCATCTATGAGATATTTAGGAGTGAACTATGAGCGCTTCCCCGATTTCTGAGGAAATTGCATTACGAATCGGTTTGGCAGCCAGAGCGTTGCCGGATACCGAACCAGCCCGTCTACTCCGTGTTCTCGACGATGTTATTGGGCTTCCGCCAACCGGCAAAAAGTTATCCTCGCTGAAAGTTAAAGATCTGAAATCAGCAGCTGATGGGGAGTTTTCCGAATGTGATACGGAAGTAATCAAAGAAGCGCTCTCCTACCTGAAGGGTGAACACAGTCTTGCGAGTCAACCACTTCCAGAGATTGAGGATTATCAGGAAGGGGATATGCCCAACAGCATCAGAGTTGCTTTTGCCTCCAACAAAGGTGAGATGCTGGATGGACATTTTGGGTCCTGCCGCCGTTTTTTGATTTACCAGATCACAGCCGAGAGTAGTCGATTGGTCGATATCAGGTCGGTTGAAAACAATCCCGATGTGGATGATAAAAATGCCTATCGGGTCAGCTTGATTGATGATTGCCAGTTACTGTTTGTCGGATCGATAGGTGGTCCAGCAGCAGCAAAGGTGGTGAGAGCCAGTATTCATCCCATAAAAAAACCTCAGGCCGGTACAATCAGCGATGAGACAGCCTCCCTACAATCAGTTATCGGTGATGATGCATCACCCTGGCTGGCTAAAGTCATGGGTCAGGATGCGGAACAACGGATCAGATTTGAGCAGGAGCTTGAAGCATGATTAGTCAAACCCAACTCAATGACATCGGTGGGCTTTTGAAGCAGCAAGTGATCGATGAATCATCAGTCAATGAACTGAGACAGAAGTTTCCGAATATCCATTTTACCTATTGTATGGATGACGATGTGATTGCTGCATCACCTCTGCATGAGTCTGAAACATTCAATCTCTATCTGATCGACAGCAGAAACCATTGTCTCAGTTTTACCCAGGATATGGACATTGCGACTGGCATTGTGGTTGCAGAGATAGAAGCCGCGTGAAACCAGAGTTAATGACACAGAACAAGGTTGATGTTCCTACCGCTGATTGCAGTACCTGCCCACATAAAGAAGACAGGTTAAAATCAGGCCGCTGTAATCCCGGTGATATCTGTGTGCGTGCAATGAGTGGCAGACAGATCGCCCGCTTCTTTCAACTCAATCCGGACCTGGCTGAAGTCTATGCAGGCGATGAGTTCTGGGAAAGGAGGGCTATAGCTGCCCGTTACTTATCCCAACAACGCCTGCTGCAAATGCTCGATGATCCTGATGAAGTTGTTCGTAGGGTTCTTGCCTACAGAATCCCCATCGATCGGTTGGAACCGTTGATCAGTGATCCGGATCGGGAGGTCAGGATAACGGTCGCCGACAGACTACCACTGGAACTGTTGGAAAAGATGGTCATGGATGAGGACTACATGGTGCGGCACACAGTCGCCAAACGCCTGATCCCCGGAAGACTATTTCGGATGATTCTCGATAATGACAGAGAAGTGCGTAAAACCGTGGCTATGCGTCTGCCACTGGAGAGTATTGGTTTGATGATCAACGATACGGCAGCAGAAATACGCTTGGTTGTAGCCGAACGAATTGAAGCAGAAGGCCTTTCACCGCTAATGGTCGATTCAGACTGGCGGGTACGTTTAATCGCATGCCAAAGAGCACCTCTGGAGCTACTACCTCAGATGCTTGAAGATGATGACGAAGACGTAAGACTTGTTGCAAAAACACGAATTTCAGACCAACAGGAATAGATAATGCATCCGTTTGCAAAATATATTCAGATACTGGGAAAGGGTAAGAATGGAATGCGCCCCCTCACTAGGTCACAGGCCTATGAGGCTATGAATATGATTACCTGTTATGATGTCGAACCGGAACAGATCGGCGCATTTATGATGTTGATGCGTGTCAAAGAGGAGACTGCCGAAGAGGTGGTTGGTTTTGTTCAGGCCTTGAAAGAGAGCTTGCCGATAAATCAACAGGCGCAAACACCTGCAATCGATTGGGCCGCATATGCCGGTAAAAAACGCCAATTGCCCTGGTTTTTATTGGCAGCACTGATATTGGCACGTCGCGGTTATCCAGTGCTGATGCATGGAATGAGCCGCAGTGATGAACGGGTGTATGTTCCTGAAGCGCTGGATGCACTCGATATGAGCGCTGCAGACTCGATGCGGGATGCGGAACAGCAGCTGTCTGAAAACGGATTTGCCTACATACCGATCAGTAAATTATCCCCACTTGCTTCTCAACTGATCGCCACACGTGAGCTGTTTGGTCTTCGTCCACCATTGCATACTGTGGTTCGAATGTTAAACCCACTCTCCGCACCACTCAGTCTAATGGGAGTTTTCCACCCTAATTTTGCAACCATACATCAGCAGGCAGCCCAGATGCTCGGGCTGAAGCGTGCACTGATCTGTAAAGGGGAGGGTGGTGAGTTTGAACGTATTCCCGACCGGGCAGCAGAGTTGAATGGGGTATCCAATGGCAAAATATGGTTGGAAAGCTGGCCAAATTTGAGTAAACCAGGGTTACAGACCAAACAACAGCGTCTAAATTTAAACCACTACAGATCAGTCTGGGACGGAGAAATTGATGATCACTACGGTAGATTGGCTGTAACGGGAACACTGGCACTGGTAATACGGGCTCTGGGACTCGTAGAGGAACCGGTTGAGGCTCATCGGATGGCCGAAACCTGGTGGCAGACTAGGCACCAAGCTGATGCGGTGTTTGAGGCAGCATCATGAATGCGCCGATTGCAAAACCTGAAACCATCGCATCGCTTTGCCTCAGTTTTGATTTCAGTAACGGATTTGAGCATCTGACTGAACAGATCAATCGCTTGATGCCAGAACTTCAATTTACCCATGTTGTTACCCGGGGTCATTGGTATCGCCTTGGCGGTGTTGTTGATGCAGATTACAAATCCATTAGCCAGAATATCGCCCAATGGGCAGAAGAGCGTTCTGCAGGAGATGTAGACAACCTGGTTGCCGAATATATCGATTGCGGCTATTTTGCGACACGCCTGGCAGGCAAGACCCACTATTTTACCGCCCCCTGTGGAGATGGACCTGAGCAGTTCATTCAACTTGAAATCGAAGAACTTCAGGAAGTACTCGATAGACCTTTGATCGAGCGAGATTGGTTTCCGGAAAGTCTTGAAGAGTTTCTCGATCCTCTGGACTATCCACGCCTGGAGCCAGAACCCATAGGTTCTGCCTATCTTCAGTTTCGACGGATAACACCCATTGAGAGCTTGTTAAAGGAATCCTCCGGAAAAAACCGGTCGATGCAATCCCTTGCGCGATTTTTCCGTGATTGGCATGAGAGCAGTGCCGGTATGCAGAGTCAGTTCTGCAATCACTGGATATTGGCGCTCAGGGAGTATCAGGATAGTGACGGTGAGCATCAACTCAGTGCAAAACCCAACAGCACCTTCTCTGGAGAGTTGAAGGTGACAAGTCTTGGGGATACCCCCCATGGGTCTGAGCTGGCCAATGCCATTCATGGATATGATCGTCAGGTTGGCTATCCTTTTGCCTGGTTTTTTAACCTGCTCAGTAGTAAATCAGAAAACTACAATCTTGCCGAAGCGGTACTGATGGATCAGATGGGCGCCTTCGATTATCTGCCACCACGGGATCTTAAAGTACTTCGAGCGTGGGAGTCGAACCCATACGGGGTATGATTCATTTAAGACCTTCTGGGGCCTGTTAACACTAATACAATAGGCCCTAATGCTTCTATACGAAGTGGAATTCAGCAGATGTATTTCGTTATGCGATTGAGTGCTGTTCAATCATAAGTTCATTGGATCTTCAGATCGGCTGCGTGCATTTATATTCCTCAATGGTCCACTGACAGATCATTTACCCATAGCCTACAAACAGAACAAATTGTAGGGTTCACTACAAAGCTTTCCCAACTATAAGTGTCTCAAAAACAACAAGATAAGTGGTGGCATATGGATTGCATATGAGTGCTTATCAATCCTAATGGAGTCCTGGCCATCACATGAAACAGAAAGATATTGCCGCTCTACTCGACGAACCGGCCTGTGCGCACAACAAGAAATCAAAGTCGGGTTGTGCAAAGCCGAAACCTGGGGCTACCGCTGGTGGATGCGCCTTTGATGGTGCTCAGATTGCACTGTTACCGATCGCGGATGTGGCCCATATCGTTCATGGTTCAATTGCTTGTGCCGGTAGCTCCTGGGATAACCGGGGTACCAGGTCGAGCGGTTCCAGGCTGTTTCGTGTCGGCATGACCACCGATCTCACCGAGCAGGATGTGATCATGGGGCGAGGTGAAAAGCGTCTGTTTCATGCCATCAAACAGGCTGTCGATAATTACAAACCAGCGGCCGTTTTCGTCTACAACACCTGTGTGCCCGCACTGATTGGAGATGATGTCGAGGCTGTTTGTAGAGCCGCTGAAGAGCGATGGGGTACGCCTGTCGTTCCGGTCGATGCTGCCGGCTTTTACGGCACCAAGAACCTGGGTAATCGCATTGCGGGCGAATCCATGGTCAAACATGTGTGTGGTAGCAGAGAACCGGATCCACTGCCTGAAGAGGCTGTCAGGGAAGGTATCAAGGTCCATGATGTTTCATTGATCGGTGAATATAACATTGCCGGTGAACTCTGGCATGTTTTACCACTCCTGGATGAGTTGGGTTTGCGGGTACTCTGCACCCTGTCAGGTGATGCACGATTTCGCGAAGTTCAGACGATGCATCGCTCATCCGTCAATATGATGGTCTGCTCAAAGGCGATGATTAACGTCGCACGTAAGCTTCAGGAAGCTTTTGGTACACCCTGGTTCGAAGGCAGCTTTTACGGTGTTAGAGATGTTTCTCAGGCACTGCGCGATTTTGCCCGGGTGATTGACGATGAGGATTTAAGCCAAAGAACTGAGGCACTGATCAGCCGTGAAGAGACGAGAATTGATCAATTGCTCGAGCCTTGGCGGGAGAAATTGCGCGGGCGTAAGGTGCTGCTCTATACCGGAGGAGTTAAATCCTGGTCTGTGATCGCAGCCTTGCAGGATTTAGGCATGGAAGTGGTGGCAACCGGTACCAAAAAATCCACTGAAGAGGATAAAGCCAGAATCAAAGAGTTGATGGGGCAGGATGCCGTCATGCTGGAAGAGGGTAATCCAAGGGCCCTGATCAATATTGTTCATGAAAAAAATGTGGATGTGTTGATTGCAGGGGGGCGCAATATGTATACCGCGCTCAAGGCACGCATTCCTTTTCTTGATATCAACCAGGAACGTGAGTTCGGTTATGCCGGTTATCAGGGCATGGTGGAGCTGGCACGTCAACTGGTGCTGACCATCGAGAGTCCTGTCTGGCCTCAGGTCCGTACTCCTGCACCCTGGGTGGTGGGACCCTCCACAGCCGAATCCACATCAGACCAGGAGGTAGTGGCATGACTGAGATCATCAAACGTAACAAGGCGCTCTCTGTAAGTCCTCTGAAAGCCAGTCAGACCATCGGCGCCGCTTTGGCTTTTCTCGGGTTTCGTCGTGCCATACCCATGTTGCATGGCTCTCAAGGTTGTACTGCTTTTGGCAAGGTTTTTTTTGTAAGGCACTTCCGTGAACCCATTCCACTGCAGACCACTGCGATGGACCAGGTGACAACGGTCATGGGTTCTGAAGAGAGTGTGGTTGAAGGATTAAAGACAATTGCGGAAAAGAATCAGCCAATGCTGCTCGGGGTGCCCACCACCGGATTGTCCGAGACTCAGGGCAGTGATGTCCGCATGGCACTGAAGATGTTTCGAGACAAGTACCCTCAGTTCGATACCATACCGGTCGTACCGGTAACCACACCAGATTATACCGGTTGCCTGGAGAGTGGTTTTGCCAAAGCAGTGGAAGCGATTATCAAAACCACGGTACCGGCAGCGGGAGAAGCCAATACCGCTCCAGGCAGACGTCATCGGCAAGTCAATGTTCTGGTCGGTGCTTCACTGACTCCGGGAGACCTGGAAGAGCTGAAGGAGATCATCGAATCCTTTGGTTTACGCCCCGTGGTGATTCCCGACCTGTCAGATTCCCTGGATGGTCATTTGGGTGAGGATGAGTTTTCCCCACTTACCATCGGTGGTACAGAGGTGTCAGAGATGTTAACCCTCGGCGATGCCAAAGCCACGCTGGTGGTTGGCAAATCCTTGCAAAAAGCAGCCGATGCTCTGCAGCAACTGACCGGAGTACCTGACTATCGGTTTGATCACCTGATGGGCCTGCAGGCGATGGATAGCTTTATTGACAGCTTGCATCGAATCTCTGAAGAGCCGGTCCCTGCAAAACTGGAACGTCAACGGGCTCAGTTGCAGGACGCTATGCTCGACAGCCATTTCATGCTGGGTATGGCTCGCTTTGCTCTGGCAACGGATCCTGATCACCTGGTTGCATTGAGTCAGATACTGGCTGGGGTTGGTGCTGAAACCGTGGCAGCCGTTGCACCGATAAATTCACCATCTCTACAACTGGTTGCTTCCGAGAAGGTGAAGATCGGTGATCTGGAAGATCTGGAGAAGATGGCCAAAGCGGGTGGTGCAGAAATCCTGATTACCAATTCTCATGGCACTGAGAGTGCTGAGCGCCTGGGTATTCCATTGCTGCGTGCCGGCTTTCCCCAATATGACTTCCTGGGTGGTTATCAGAAAACCTGGATCGGTTACCGGGGCAGTCGTCAGACTTTGTTTGATCTGGCCAATCTCATGCTCACGTTGGAAAAAGGTGAGATCTCTCCTTACCGTTCCATCTACGCACAAAAGACAGACTTTCGGGAGGTGACAGATGAGCATAACTCGACGGCTACAACTCGTGGGCTGCACCACTGAGGATAAATGGATGGAGACAGCCCTGAAAGTTGCCTTTGCAACCAGTGATATGAAACGGGTGGACCAACATTTTGGTGCCGCCCAGAGTTTCGCTATCTATGCCCTTGACCAACAGAAGGTCTGTTTCGTCGAAGCGGTTGAGTTCGGCAAGCTCGATATGGATGGCAACGAAGATAAGCTGGTTGCCAAGATCGATGCACTGAAGGGTTGTATTGCTGTGTATAGCCAGGCTGTGGGTGCCTCAGCAATCAACCAACTGAAACTGAAAGGTATTCAGCCGGTGAAAATATCACCTGGTGCCTCTATAACCTCTCTGCTTGAGTCACTCCAGCAGGAGCTCAGGGAGGGACCTGGCAGTTGGCTGGCCAGAGCGATCAACAACACCATTCCCGCCGACCCCTCAAGATTTGATGAAATGGAACAGGAAGGCTGGGAGGAGTAGACGATGACAGACCAGGAGATGCTTGAAGAGTCAGCCAGTGTTATCGGCGTCGTCGGCGATAAGATTTGGATAGAGACCGAATCGAGAAGCGGTTGCTCCCAGTGCGCCAGTTCAAACTGTACTACTTCTGTGGTCGCCAAGCTGTTTGGCGTGCAGAAGAACAAATTGTTAATCGATAACGGTTTAGAAGCCAAGCCTGGCGACCAGGTTGTGATTGGAGTTCCTGGCAGATTAATAGCAAAGGCGTCTGTGCTGGCCTATCTGTTACCGCTCGTATTGATGCTGGCCATAACCCTGATGGGCAGTGCATTAGGAATCAACGATGGCATGCAGAGCCTTTTAGCGCTGGCCGGTTTGTCGATTGGGTTGTTACTGGTTCGCTGGATCACAAATAGGGGCGTTTCAACACCAGGCTATGGGCCACAGCTGCTTAAAGTTGTGGGAAACAGTTATAAGCATGTCGTATTTCCGAAACATATGAGGAGTTAAACTGATGAATGAAGCCGTTGTGCTGATCAGCGAAGACGACCCGGTCCTGGAGACCGACTTCGCCAAGGAGATGGTACGCCAGATGCGTGCCATCGATACCTATGGTACCTACGATGATTGGCCAATAGCCAAGATTCTGGAACCATTTGTCCTGACCAAGGAGAAGAAGCGGGAGATTCCTGTGATTGGTGATCCGGATGAAATCACCTTATCCAGGGTGAAAGCTTTTTATAACGCGATTTCAGCGCTTATTGAAAAAGAGTGTGGCCTGATGGCAGTTCCCATGTTGAATCTGACTCACGAAGGATTCGGCCGCTCGCTGATAACCGTTGGTAAGCTGGTGGTTATGGATAAAACATTGCGCGATGTGCATCGCTTTGGCTTTGCTTCACTTTCAAAAATGAAAGATGAGGCTGACAAACTGCTTTCGGTGGCCCTGGAGATCATCGGACAACATACAAAAGTTGCGGGTATGTGAGGAGTAGATCATGACCGAAGAAGAGTTGAAAGCCATACACAAAGCTTCCAAGCGTGCCAAGCGTATTGCTACTGAAAAAGCAGGCGAACTTCATGACCTGGTGGAAGACCGTCTGCCTGCAGCCTATGAAGAGATACCCGCAATAGCACAAGCCACTTACGATGCATGTCAGGCCTGGGCTGAAGCCGAAGCCGTCTACAAAGCAGCTGCTGCAGAGATGAATTGAGGATAGACCAATGTCAGTAATTACCGGTTTAACCCGTGGTGGTGAAGAGTACACTCCCGCATTTGTAATGGATATCAATCAACAGAACTGCATTGGTTGTGGTCGATGTTTCAAGGTCTGTCCCCGTGATGTCTTCGATCTGATCGATCGGGACGATGTGGAAGGACTGCTCGACGACGATGATGATTATGATGACGATTATGGCGATGATGATGATGGTTTCTCAGATGACACCGCGATGGTCATGAGCCTAAAGAACACGATGGACTGTATCGGATGCGGCTCCTGTGCGCGTATTTGTCCAAAGAAGTGCTTTACCCATCAACCTCAAACTGTTGCTGCATAGACAAGACGTAGGAGTGTAATCATGCCAAAACCGAAGAAACATGTCTTTGTCTGTGTGCAGAGTCGACCGATGGGGCATCCCAGGCCATCTTGCAGTCAAAAGAATTGTACTGAAGTTGCTGAGGAGTTCTATGGGCAGCTTCAACAGCGCCAACTGTTCGACCAGATACAGGTTACGACTACCAGCTGTCTCGGTCCCTGCAGTGAAGGACCGTCTGTACTGGTCTATCCTGAAGGGATCATGTATGGCGGTGTCTCAAAACAGGATGTTGCAGCCATCTATGATGAGCATCTACTGAATGATCAGCCGCTAGAGCGGCTAAAAGTTGCTGAGGAATTTTGGGCTTGAATCAGAGCTCCAACAGATCAGAGCGCCCATTGAATGTCGTGCGGTTAATCGGCAATGAGGTGCATTTCGGTTTCGATATAGAGCCGGATGCGAATGCTGAATTGCAGAGAGCGGCGTCTCTGATCTCCTCACGGGAGGCATCCTCGGAAGCTCTGCTTCATGCAGAACAAATTGCTCCAGAGCAGATCGAAGTACTGATCGCTCGTTACAAGTTTCACTTCTACCAGGGTGAGACTGGAATCGCAGAAAAACTGGTTATCAAGTCATTGTGCCTGGCCGCAAAGCAAGGCAATTTCAATCAGGATTGGCGACAACTGAATTCAAGTTCTGCTGACTGGGATAATCCACGTGGCCCTGAACGTTTCTATCTTAACGGTCTCAAAGCGCTTGCTTTTATTCGCCTGCGCCAAGAAAAACCGGATGAGGCAGATTCGATTCTGCGTAAGTTGAGCTTGATTGACCCTGCTGATCAGGTGGGAGCGAATGTTATTCGTGATCTGTTAGATGCTATTGTTGAGGAGCAAAACAATGGATGAATCAGTTGCGGTACGTTTTTATAAGATAGAAAAACTTGCCAATAGTGTGCACAAACGGCTCTATGAAGAAGTGATAAAGCTTGGTTTCTCCAATTCCGAAAACCTATTGAAATCACCACAAGAGGCGAGTTATCGATTGGAAAGAGACCCTTCGAATAGTGAATTCAGTCTGGTCGGAGACTGGATGAACGAGAAGGGGTACCGACTCGGTACACTGCTGTTTCACGCAGATGGCAGTTTTTTTGTTGAACACGATATTGTTATGCCACATCCGACCAAGCCAGATTGGTTTGTTGAAGCGGTCAATGCCTGGGGTAATGATGCTGTAATAAAGGCGGAACCCAGGCTTCTGGCAGTTCCTAAATAGAGTTTTAAACAGAACGTCATATGGACCATCGTGTCATTCTCTATCATAAGCAGGCAACCAGTGCTCGTACCAGATTTCTTAAGTTTGATAACAACACTGTATGCGCCTTCGCACCTTTACCGGATCTTTCAACGGTTGTTGCCTCTCGGCCCGACACTGTGTTTCATCCGAAAGCTATTTTAACTGAAACTGAAAAACGATTGGGATTGCCAAGCGATACTCTGGTTTTTGAAAGTGAGTACCGGCAGACAGTCCAGGTGCTGGGTGAGGATATTGATATTTTATTGGCCGGTATCACTACTACAGATCCGCCCTTTGTGGAAGTGGAGAGGTCAAATGCACAATTCATTGATCTGACCCAAGCCAGAGGACTGCCGGGTGTGGAGCTTGAACTTCTGCGCTGTGCTTATGAACTGATACTTGGCGGTTGAATCAGAATTGCCTAGATGTCTGAATTTCTCATAAAGCATCGGGTTTTTGATTAACAGACGGTGTAAGTCTGTTTCATTCATTCATCAACCTAATGAGTGAAACCGTAGCGAATCAGCAGTATAGTTAGGGTCTGTTAACAGGCCTGAATAAAATCAATAAGATTTTACTGCAATGATATCGACGTCAAGAGTATTCGTTTACGGCACTTTGAGAAGGGCTCAGGTCAATCATGATCTGCTCAACAGTGCAAGCTATCTTGGCAATCACCAAACTCAACCTGTCTACAAGATGTACCATTTGGGCAGCTACCCTGGTGTGGTGAAAAGAGGTAGCACTTCAATTTCAGGTGAGGTCTTTCTTGTTGATGCCCTGACCATGAGCCATCTTGACAGGCTGGAAGGTTATCCCCGCGCCTATACAAGAGAACTCATTCCAACCCCTTGGGGTCAAGCTTGGATCTACCTCTATCGGGGCAGTCTACGGGGTAGACAAATCATACAAACAGGCCGCTGGCATGATGAGATCAACTGGCGCCGTTGGTCTAGATAGACTCGTGGGCTTAGCTTTTCTCAATTTCTGTTGTTGAAAGCTCTTCTGGCCAACATCCTGTAGGTGGGCCAAGATTGAGCTCTGAGTCTTCAAATCTCACCAGATAGAGAACCCTTTCAGGGCTCTCTTCCAAATGACCGGTCTCAATGATCACCCCTTTAGTGCCAGGCTCAGCTAATAAGGCATCCTGAGGAATACCCGGTATACCACCATCGTTATAAATATGACTGGCCGCATAGACCAAGTCGCCTGGAGTTAATTGTTCAAGTGTCATTTTCTCTTCCATTGTAGGTTTTGTTACCTGTGTCGATTCTGGGGATTGTCGTCTATCAAACATGAATATTAAGTAAAAATACGACAATCTCTTTAAAAACAATAACTAAGCTGCGAGTGGGGTGCGTGGCACAGCCCTTGCAGTTATCTTGGAAAGTAAAGATGCAAGAGACTTGCCACGGAGAAAATGACCATGCTTACACTGACAGAAAATGCTCAAAAGGCAATCAGCCGTTTCATCAACGGCTCTGAAACCCCGGTTGGGGGATTGCGAATCTCTGTAACCGGTGGCGGTTGCTCAGGACTGCAATATGGTATGGCTCTTGAAGAGCATGCCAATGATGAAGATGCAGTGATCGAGATAGAAGCGTTTAAGATCTTTGTCGATCCCCTCAGCGCACCCATGCTGAACGGCGTTACCGTTGACTTCCTCGATAGCATGGAAGGTAGTGGCTTTAAATTCGAAAACCCAAATGCAACCAACAGCTGTGGTTGCGGCAACTCATTTTCCGCCTAATCAATCAGGAGTAAAGATATGTGGGACTATTCAGAAAAGGTTCAGGAGCATTTCTTTAGCCCGAGAAATGCAGGTGCTGTCGATAATGCCAATGCGATTGGTGATGTAGGTTCCCTCTCATGTGGCGATGCCTTGAGACTGACATTGAAAGTCGACCCGGACAGCGAAGTTATCCTTGATGCAGGTTTTCAAACCTTTGGATGCGGTTCAGCCATCGCTTCAAGTTCTGCCTTAACCGAGATTATCAAGGGTATGAAAATCGATGATGCTCTGAGTGTCAGTAATCAGGATATTGCCGATTATCTCGATGGACTTCCACCGGAGAAGATGCACTGCTCTGTTATGGGCAGGGAAGCACTTCAAGCTGCTGTTGCCAACTACCGTGGTGAGGAGTGGAAGGATGATCATGAAGAGGGGGCGTTGATCTGCAAATGTTTCGCCATCGATGAAGTTATGATCGAAGAGACAGTTCGCGCTAATGGATTACGCACAGTGGAAGAGGTAACCAACTATACCAAGGCAGGTGGTGGTTGCTCTGCCTGTCATGAAGGGATAGAGGAGATTCTGACCCGAATTCTGGCTGAAAAGGGTGAAGCTTTTGACCCCAATGCAGTCGCTGGAGAGATAAAGAAACCAAAGTCCGGACTGACCAATCTGCAACGGATGAAACGTATCGAAGAGTTACTGGGCGAGATTCGTCCGAATCTGCAGCGAGACCATGGCGATGTCGAACTGGTCGAAGTCGATGGTAAATACATCTACGTGAAAATGATAGGCGCCTGTGCCGGTTGCCAGATGGCAGCAACGACTTTGGGTGGCATACAACAGCACCTGGCAGAAGGTCTTGGTGAGTTCATTCAGGTCCTGCCCGCCGAAGAACTGGCTCGCCGAGCCGCGATGGAGGCCTAGACATGAGTGGTAAAGAGATATCTGAAGGCATCTATCTGGATAATAATGCCACTACCATGGTAGCACCTGAAGTAGTTAGTGAGATGCTGCCCTATTTTACCGAGCAGTTTGGTAATCCCTCTTCGTTGCATCAATTTGGCGATAAGGTAGGGCGAGCTTTGAAGAAAGCCCGCAAGCAGGCCCAGACACTGTTGGGAGCGCAATACGACTCGGAGATAATTTTTACATCCTGTGGTACTGAGTCGGACTCTACTGCAATACTGTCAGCACTCAAAGCTCAGCCTGACAGAAAGGAGATCATTACCACGGTGGTGGAACACCCGGCAGTACTCACCCTATGTGAACACTTGGAGAAAGAGGGCTACAAAGTTCACTATTTGAAAGTGGACAGTAGGGGGCGCCTCGATATTCAGGAGTATTACAAACTGCTGTCAGACAATGTTGCGATAGTCTCTATAATGTGGGCCAATAATGAGAGTGGCACACTGTTCCCTGTCGAAGAGATGGCCGAATTGGCGCGCCAGGCTGGCGTGCTGTTTCATACAGACGCGGTCCAGGCGGTAGGCAAGCTACCGATTAACCTGAAAGAGACCTGTATCGATATGCTCTCCCTTTCAGGCCACAAATTACATGCTCCGAAAGGGATTGGCGTACTCTACCTACGAAGAGGCGTACGCTTCCGTCCGCTCCTAAGAGGTGGACATCAGGAGAGAGGGCGTCGGGCCGGTACTGAAAATGCCGCATCGATCGTTGCACTTGGCAAGGCCTGTGAAATGGCAATGGAAGCAATGGAATACGAAAAGTCCTCAGTAAAGGCGATGCGCGATCGTTTGGAGCAGGGGATCCTTGAGAAAGTAAGCCACTGTTTTGTAACTGGAGATCCGAATAATCGACTTCCCAATACCTGCAATATCGCTTTCGAGTATATCGAAGGCGAAGCCATTCTCTTATTGTTGAACAAGATGGGAATCGCTGCCTCCAGTGGCTCTGCCTGCACATCAGGCTCCCTGGAACCATCACATGTAATGCGGGCCATGGATATTCCGTTTACAGCTGCCCACGGTTCAGTCAGGTTATCCCTTTCACGCTACAACACCATGAAAGAAATAGAGCGGGTAATTGATGCGATGCCACCCATTGTGGCTCAACTGCGTCAGCTCTCCCCTTACTGGAGTGGTGATGGACCTGTGGAAGAGCCTGAAAAGGCATTTGCACCCAGTTATGCATAGTTTATTCAGCATTGGCTGATTCCTCTCCGTTCTTTACCCCAGCGTGCTGCGTTTTTCTGAAAATCCACAGACAGCTCTTACCCTCTATCAAACAACAGAGGGTAAGGGCAAAACTTCTTTCATCTACTTATCAGGTGCCTATCTTGAGTGATGGATCAAGCGACAGATCATCAGTTTCGATCCCACGATAGGCTCAGGATTCACTAAGTTTCTGAGAAAACATTCCTGCTCAATTCTTGGTCAGATTAAAAAGAAAATGAGACTTACGTCACGATTCATGGTGCCTTATGGGTGTTCTAATAAAAAGCTCCATGGAATCTTTAATAATATCAGTTGTTTAGATTGAGTCTAAAATAAACTGCCAAGTCTGGGTTGTAGTGGCTCCCTACAATTTAACTGTTTACAGTATTACAAGGGCCTGAAGCGTTAAGTCTTTCTCTGCAGTCGTAAATAAGGAGGCTCTGACATCCACGTAGGATATTATGAGAGCTGTGAGGCGTGTAAGCGACACTATTAATCAGGTTTTGGGTGATCAGGGATTGATTGCAAAAAGAATCGGCAGCTGCCAATTATCATGGAGACCGATGTAACAGCTGTTTGAGATACGAGGATCGTAGATGCATCACGCATATGAAAATAGGAATTCTCCACAGGATAGTGGACTGGCAAAAAACAATTTGGCCTGTCCCAACTACACAATATCTACTGATTCTCAGTCAAAATACCCCACACCTTGGTCATATCTTGATATAGCAAATAGCTATGACATGGCTCAGTTAAAGATACTCGATAGAGATTGTTCCGGCATAACCTCATCTCTCCCGGCTCTGTTTTTACACCATCATCAAATCCCTGATCTATGGTTCTTGAGATCCGCACAGGTGCTACAGAGCAATCCCCCTTTCTGCGGTGTAAGTCGTAGTGAACCAGCTGACTGTTACACACGACCACACTGGGATCCTATCGATCTTGAAACCTCTTCAAAAGCAAAGCAACAGAAAAATATGGATAAATCGAGCAAGCAGATGCGAAATCATCGGCAATCTCAGGAGTTGCAATTAGAGCAAAGCAGTCAGCTTTCAAGCAACACTCATGATGACAAACCAGAACAGGATGAGCTTAAGTCACAGTCCCCCAAAAAAATGATGGAAATGAAAAATGAGCTCGAGGATATAAAAAACAGTCAGCTGGAGCGAGTCAATGAAGTAAAATTGGAGGTGAAAACTCTAAAAAAGAGAATTGAGGAGAAAGAGTTATCACGACAACGGTTACAACGGGAGAAGATCGCACTAGCAGAAAGTCTAAAGGCTGAAACAGCGCATAATTTAAGGTTTGTTGAACAGACGAAATCACTGGATGATCGTATAGAGGGTCTGGAGCAAGCGTTGAAAGCAAGGACACAGATTATCCGAGAGACAGAAGAACTACATTCCAAAGCCCTAGAAAATGTAAACCAGAAACTTGAGTCAGCAAATCAAAACATACAGGCGTTGAAAGAGTCTCAATCGCTGTTGGAATCTACGATTGAATATCAGAATAGTGAGTTCAGTCAGTTGCAGGAGAGCAATCAGGCACTGGTAGCCGAGCATCAGCAGGCAAAAGAGGGTCAGTTACGCAATCAATCAGAAGTTACTGCACTGAAACAGCAATTGCGTGACTCACAGGACAAATCGAACAGGCAACTTGCGACGGTGCGCGCACAAGCGCAACGCGATTCAGAATCACTTCAACAGCAGATGACCCATACCATGGAATCTGCGCTCGAGGCCAAACAACAACAGACCGATGAGTTACAGACCCGGCTGAACAACGAGATCAAAGCACTCGAACTTGAGTTGGATAGAACCCGTACGAATACAAAACAGCAACTCTCTGAGGCTCGGCATAAAGCACAAACTGATCTTCAGGAACTACAGGAAGACATGACCCTTACTCTGGAACAGGCCGTACAGGCTGAACAACAGCAGGCAATGGAGGTGCAGGGTCGTTTAGGTAATGAGATAGAGCTGCTCAAACAGACAGTAGAAACGATACAGTCAGATGCTGACCAACAGCTGGATGAAGCGCGGTATCAGACTGAACAGGAAATCATCTCATTGAAACAACAGATGAATCTGGCGGTGGAATCTGAAAAGCAAAAGCTTGAGAGTGAACTGACACATTTGATGGCAATGAATGAGGATCTGAAAAAAGAGTTGCAAGAAAAACAGGCAACCGCTGAGAGACAACTCGACGAGTTAAAACAGCTGACGAAGACAGAATTGACGTCACTCCGAGAACAGATGATTCTTGCAAAGGATCAAGCTGTTTTAGCTGAAAGGGCACGTAGCACGGAAGAAAAAACTACACTACAGGACGAATTAGATGTGCTGAACAAGAAATTGTTTGAAATAGAGAGAGAGCATTCAGTAGAGCTGGATCAGGTGAGAGAACAGGCGCGTAGAGGTTCACAACTGGATCTTGACCGTATGAGCCAGGCTCTTGAGGCAGAAAAACAAATAGCCCTTGATCAACAGATGCAATTAACAGCTGAAAATGAGTCATTGAATCAGCAATTGCAGATCACACGCGATCAAATAGATCAGCAACTGTCAGAGGTAACACAAAAGGCTAAGCAAGATTACAACAAGCTTCGTATGCAAATGGATGAAGCCTTGGAAAATGAGAAACAGCAGGCCAATTTGGAACTGACCGGTCTACAAGTGAAAGTCGAAGAGCTCACGCATCAACTTCAACTATTAGAGTCAGAATCTGAAAAACAACTGAAGGACGAGCAACAAAAGGCACAAGTCGAATACAGCAGATTAGAGGAACAATTTAATCTGGCGCTGGAATCCGGGAAATTGAAGCTCAAAGAGGAGAAGGTGCGTTTCGAAGCTGAATCTCAACATCTGAATGAGCAATTAAATAGAGTTCGCAGTGAGACTGAGCGTGAGCAACAAAAACGGCTAAATCAAGAGGACCTGTTACAGCAGGAGCGTAATACCATTCGTCTATTGAAAGATCAGTTACAAGAGACTGAAAAGGTTCTACGTGATACAGAAGAGCGTATGGCTGCTACTGCAGATGAAGACCAGAAGATAATAATCGAATTAAAAAAGCAGTTGGAAATACACTTGACTGAAGTAAACTCGGAAGAGGCAGCCCATGATTACCAGCAACTCTCAGCGCAAAAAGATGAGCTGATATCAGAAGTAACAGCTCTACAGGCACAACTCGATAATCAACAACAAACTCAAGTTGAGATAATACATAGCCTGGAGGGAGAAAAGGCAGCACTTGAAGAGAACCTGAATAAATATCAGGGTGAAGCAAAGATGGCCAAAACGACCATACATATAATGAAGAAAAACCAGGATTCTCTGAGTCTCGAAAAAGAACAATTGGCAAAACAGCTGGATGAACAAAAGACTGAGACTATTGCCATACAAGCGGAACTGAAGGCTTCACTTGAATCCATACAGCAGGAGAATGGATCTTTACGTCATCAGCTAGCAACTGCAACATCACAAAACAGGGATGAAGATACCCTACAGCGTGCTCATCAGGAAAACAGGCTTCTGAAACAAAAGATCAAAGGATTAAAAGAGGTGCAACTGGAGATGGAGCGTCAATTGAATGCTGATGGGGGTGTTGAAATCAAGTCGGTACTCGACGAATTGAAAGCAACTCAACTAAAACTTGGAAAGGCTGAAAAGCTGGCTCAACAGAGAGATCTGCTATTGCGGGAAAATCAGATTCACGAGAGTGCAATTGAGATACTGAGTCAGGATCTGGATTCGATCGTATTGGAGAAAGAGAGTCTGATCGAAGAGTGTGACTACCTTAGAAATGAGTTGCACTACCTCAAAGCAGGGAACTCAAACAACGGTGAAAAAGGCGTTTCCGCTGAATAGTCATGTATCCAGCTGATCTACAGACAATCCCGTCGCAACGACAGCAGCCATTGCGGGATTGTCGTCTTTCCTACAATTCGTAGTAACCAAACACTCAGTCAAATGTTGTCAGTAACGTATCTTGTTGAAAAATAAAATATAATTATCATGGCACAGTGATTGCAAACTCCTTATTAACAAGGAGACCGTTATGCAATCCAAACCATCCAAAGTCACCATCAACGATACTACCCTGAGAGACGGTGAACAGTCTGCCGGGGTGTCATTCACCCATCAGGAAAAACTAGCCATAAGTCGCTCACTCGATGAGTTGGGTATCCATGAACTGGAAGTTGGCATTCCGGCAATGGGTGCTGAAGAGCGGGAAGCGATTCAGTCTGTCGCCATGAGTGTAAATCATGCAAAGCTTATGGTCTGGTGTCGCATGCACAGTCAGGATATCAACCACTGTCGTGGTTTAGGTGTTCAGATGGTTGATCTCTCGATGCCGGTTTCAGACCAACAGATCAGTAACAAGCTTGGTCGCTCCAGGCAGTGTGTGCTTGAACAGATCGGACCCTGTATCAAGGAAGCCCTGGATTTAGGCCTTGAAGTCTGCGTTGGCGGAGAAGATGCTTCCCGAGCTGATCCTGAGTTTCTCTGGCAGGTGGTCGAACAGGCGGAAATCGCTGGTGCGCGACGGTTTCGCTTTGCAGATACCGTTGGGATCATGGAACCCTTTCAGGTCTACGATGCCATCCGTGATCTTCGTGCTATTTCGGATATCGAGATAGAGATGCATGCTCATGATGACCTTGGTCTCGCCACTGCCAATACCCTAGCCGCCATTCGCGGTGGTGCTACACATGTGAATACTACCGTACATGGTCTGGGTGAACGTGCAGGAAATGCGCCACTTGAAGAGGTGGTGATGGGATTGCGCCGCTTTCACGATCAGGGACATGAGATTGACATGACACGATACTCTTCCCTGTCAGAACTGGTTGAATACGCCTCCGGCAGAAAGGTCGGATGGCAAAAAAGCCTGGTTGGAGCCGGTGTGTTTACACACGAAGCCGGCATCCATGTGGATGGCCTGATGAAGGATAGACGCAATTACCAGGGTGTCGATCCGGCTGAATTGGGACGCGATCATCAATTTGTCTTAGGTAAGCACTCCGGTAGTCATGCGGTCATACAGGCTTATGCAGACATGGGAATGGCCCTCAATCGGTCACAGGCAGAATCACTGCTGATGAGGGTGAGACTCCACGCTGTACAAAATAAGCAACCACCAGGACCAAGAGATTTACGCCGCTTCTACCTGGAAATCAATCAGGACGCTCAGGAGTGGACACGTCAATGATCAACAGTGACGCGATTGCTGATGTTGGCACACCCTCCACCCCAGGGTCAGTCTGGCAAATGGTGGGTGAGGATATCCGTTGTGTATTCGATCGTGACCCTGCCGCTCGTACCCGCCTGGAGATTATTACCACCTATCCTGGGGTACATGCGATTATGCTCTACCGTATGGCCAATCGCCTATGGAAGCGGGGCTGGCGTTATCTTCCAAGACTCATCACCTACATCGGCAGAATCTGGACCAGTATCGATATTCACCCTGGGGCTACCATAGGGCGCCGCTTTTTTATTGATCATGGCACGGGAGTAGTGATCGGTGAGACGGCTGAAGTGGGGAATGATGTAACGCTCTACCACGGCGTTACCCTGGGCGGTGTCTCGTGGAACAAAGGCAAACGTCATCCGACACTTGGTGATCGGGTAGTGGTCGGTGCCGGGGCGAAAATTCTAGGACCCATCGAGGTTGGAGAGGAGGTCAGGGTCGGAGCAAATTCTGTCGTGGTCTCAGCCGTGCCTGCAAATAAAACCGTTGTCGGCATACCTGCCAAAGTTGTTCAAACACAGCGTGTTAACAGTGAACATGGTTTCGATCTAAACCACCATCTGATTCCGGATCCAGTGGCCGAAGCGATCAACTGTCTGCTGGAACGGATTCGAATCCTGGAAGGGGAAGTTGGTGTGTATGGCTGTCTACCCGGTGGCGAGAAACCTGAGGACGAGTGCCACCGATGCGATGCCAAGTTGGTTTGTGAACCAGTTAATCCAGAATCTTTAGTCACGGAGTCAGTGAAATGACAGTAGATCTTCTCGATTTCGATAGCGAGGACCTCTATTTCGACGAAGCTATAAATTCAGAAGCCAAACAGTGCCTGGATAGTGCGGCTGAGAATTATGGTGAAGAAAAAGCGGAAAAGGAGCTGCTCAAGGCCTATTTCCTGGAACCGGAACATCCGATGATACTGGTGGCGCTTTACCGCTATTTCTACTACCAGCATCGGTTGACTGAAGCCCTGATCGTTGCTGAACGGGTTCTGGTGGTAATCGGTAAAAGGCTTGAATTTCCCGTTGACTGGCGTGATCTGAGCGAAGGACGTTTGGGTAGTGGTGTCATGATTTCAATGACACTGATCCGGTTCTACATGCTGGCCCTGAAGGGAGCTGGATTTCTGGAACTGAGATTGGGTAAATATGAATCGGCACTGGAACGTCTTGAAAAAGTAGCAGAACTTGATTCCAAGGACCGCCTTGGCGCTCTGGCTCTGCTTGAAGTTGTCCGTAACGCGCTGAGCTGTCAAACCGACAGTGTATCAGCATAACACAAGCTACAGGAGCTGAATGATGAGTGAGAGTGAATTCGAGCTGGATATGGATGAACTCAGCAGCGCTGAGGACTTTCTGGACTATTTTGAAATCGAGTACGACGCTTCTGTGGTGCATGTCAATCGTTTGCATATTCTGCAGCGCTTTCATGACTACCTGGATGAGATCAGTGCCATGCCTGAGAGTGATGATGAAAAGTATCAACTCTATGCAGGAATGTTGAGCAGTGCATACAGTGATTTTGTCGAATCTGATGCTTTGACCGAGAAGGTCTTTAAAGTTTTCCATATGCACGAACCGGTAACAGTAAGTGTGCCACTCATGGATCTTAGCCAGCAGGTGGATAGTCTTGCGTCCAAAGTATGAATATGGCCAAGCAGTTCGCGTGATTCGCAACCTGCGTAATGATGGCACCTATCCCGGTGAGGCTACCGGGCGACTGTTAGTCCGTCGGGGCAGTATTGGTTACGTAAGGGATGTGGGTACCTTTCTGCAGGATCAATTGATCTACTCAGTTGACTTTGTTGAGCAGAACCGGCGGGTGGGTTGTCGTGAACAGGAGTTGCAACTTGAAAGTGATCCCTGGATACCAACCCGTTTTGAATTCAGAGACAAGATCACTCCAAAGATTCCGCTGGTACTGAAAGGCGATGTGATTGCCAGACCAGGGGATGAAGGTGAGATCGAAAAGACCTTGAGAGATAATCCGGGTGGTCCCGCATACCATGCCCGTTTTAGTGGCAGAACCCTGCTGGTACCTGAAAGTGCATTGGATTTTCTGAATCCCGGACTTGAGGAGGGAGCATGAACTTGGCTGAAAAAAAACCAGAGGTTTCACCGGTATTCAGCTATCACATGTTGCGTAATGCACTGAGTAAGTACCAGAAGAACCTGACACAACTCAACCCGGTTGAGAATGAAGTTGTTTACAAGATAGCGACAAAAAGTTTTGATCTTGAGTCTCTGGTGATCGCTAGCAAAGAAGCAGAAACTGTGGTTATCTCCGAGCAGCAATTGGATCGTGCTATTCAGGATGTGGCTGAACGTTATCAAACTGATGAGGAGTTCACCGGCGACCTGCAGGACAATGGATTGAATTTGGATGGCCTACGCAGTGCACTCTATCGAGAACTGCTGTTTGACGGAGTGATGCAGAAAGTCGCCTCTCGAAGTGCTGATATCAATGATCTCGATATCCAGCTGTTTTACGAAATGCATCATGATCGCTTTCAGACCCCTGAAACACGAATCGCCCGTCACATTCTGATTACGATTAACCCTGATTTTCCTGAGAATACCCGGCCTGCAGCCTATAGCCGGATGGAGAGTGTAATTGAAAAACTCGCCGGTCGAGTGAATCGATTTGATCAGTTTGCCAAACGTTATTCTGAGTGTCCCACTGCGATGGAGGGTGGCAAACTGGGAGAGGTATCGAGGGGGCAACTCTATGAAGCATTGGATGCAGAGCTGTTTAACATGCAGATGGATGAAATCAGCCCGATCGTGGAGTCGGATTTGGGATTGCATATCCTCTATTGTGGGAAGATCAAACCGGCAAAACGTGTACCGTTATCAAAAGCAGCGCCAAGGATCCGCGAAATTCTTACTGAACGCCAACGACGTAATTGTCAGAAGTCCTGGTTAAACAGTCTGCAAGCCAAACTTCCAGCCTAGCCAGGCCATGTGAGTAACAATGACTGATAATCACAAACATTGCTCTTTCTGTGGTGAACAACAGACAGCGGATAGTCCACTGATTGCCGGCATAGAGGGGCATATCTGTGAGGAGTGCGTACGTCTTGCAGCTCAGGTTGTTGCCAGCTGGGGTAGACGTCGCTCTACCAGTAAACCGTTTGAAAACATGCTTAAACCGACCCAGCTGAAAGCGCAGTTGGATCGCTATGTGGTTGGGCAGGGGCTGGCAAAAGAGACATTGGCGGTTGCGGTCTACAATCACTACAAACGCCTCAGCATGGAGCACAACAATACTCAGATGCCAACCAGTAACGACCAGGAAGTCGAGATCGAGAAATCGAACATCCTGCTGCTTGGTCCCTCTGGAACCGGAAAAACCCTGCTGGCAAGCACTCTGGCGCGTGTCGTCGGTGTGCCATTTGTAATTGCCGATGCAACAACCCTGACCCAGGCCGGTTATGTAGGCGAAGATGTTGAAAGCATCATTGTGCGTCTGCTAGACAGCGCGGATGGCAATCGGGAACTGGCCGAATGGGGAATTATCTATATCGATGAAATCGATAAGCTGGCCCGTTCCGGTGAATCTTCCCACGGAACCCGGGATGTCTCGGGAGAAGGGGTGCAGCAGGCCCTGTTGAAGCTGGTGGAAGGTACCCGAGTAAAATTGAGTCAGAAGGGTAGAAAAGAGTCTGGTGAAGAGCTTTTTATCGACACACGGAACATCCTGTTCATTGCAGGCGGGGCTTTCGCCGGGCTTGAGCGTCTGCTGGAGAAAAGGATGAATACCGGTAAAGGTGGGATCGGATTCCATGTCGATCTCTCGGATACAAGCAAGGCCAATGATCAACTTAGACTCTTTGAAGAGGTACAGCCAGAGGATTTACGCCACTTTGGCCTGATACCAGAGTTTATTGGTCGTTTTCCGGTCATTACCGCTTTACATGACCTGGATGAACATGCCTTGGTGAAAATATTGACACAACCCCGGAATGCATTGCAGCGGCAGTACCAGAGGCTGTTTGAGTTTGAGGGGGTCAAACTGGAATTCACGGAGGATGCATTGATGGCCATTGCCCGTCAGGCGCTCGATCGAGGCACCGGCGCCAGAGGATTGCGTGGCGTCATGGAGGGGTTGCTGCGGAAAGTGATGTATGAAATGCCCTCCATTGATGGCGCCAAAGCCTGTTTGATCGATGAAAAACATGTAAACCAGGAGATTGCTGTAACAATCTCATGTGATGAAGAATCAACTCAACGCCAAACCGGATAAAGAATAGAGCTTTTTGAATCCCAATCGTTGGTTTGCGAGTATAAACCTTGTACGCTTTGTGCTGAGGCTGTCTATACTGTCGCAGATTAAGAGTGACTGAATGCAATATTCACAGTCACCGGATAATTAGGATAATCAGATGCGAATACAAACCGGTTTTCCCGCTCTTCTGACACTACTGCCTGCTATGGCCTCCGCAGGTCAGGCTATTACAGTCGATATGTTGCCGATTGAGGATTGGACCGAAGTCAGTTTCAAGGACAATACAACCTATCAGGCCGTCAATGAGAAGGGAGCACCACCCAGCCTGAAGGCGATCAGTCAGAGCAGTGCTTCAGCCTTGGCCAAACGGATCAAAGTCAATCTGGAGAAAACCCCTTACCTGAACTGGCGCTGGAAAATCGATCAGGTATTGGATAAGCCAGACGAGCAATCCAAAGCGGGAGATGACTACCCGGCGCGTATCTATGTCGTAAAAGAGGGCGGCTGGGCGCCATGGCGGACACGCTCGATGAACTATGTCTGGTCAAGCAGTCAGCCTGTGAGTAGTGTTTGGGCCAGTGCATATACGGGGCAATCCATGATGGTGGCCATTAAATCCGGGGATCAGCAGGCAGGTCAGTGGCAAATGGAAAAACGTAATGTCAGACAGGATTTCAAGAATTTTTTCGGCGAAGAGATAAACACCATTGATGTGATTGCAATCATGACCGATACGGATAATACCGAATCTATGGCAACGGCCTGGTACGCTGACATCTTCTTTTCGGCGGAATAGGATAGTTCCGGTAATCAATAATTACTACAGTATTACATAAGTGTACGCACGCTAAATGCTGTATCCCACTGACAAAACGCCACTCAGCGTTGCTCGTCGTTCATTTGGAATAACCAAACTACACTCCTCGCGCCTTGATTGGCACTTTTTCAGGCACAACAGGGCGTATTGGATTCGTGTTAACAGGCCCCAGCAGCATCATTGAGACTTAAGGCGATTATTTTATTTCCGGATCAGTTGCTCTGAAAATCTCTGTTTGAGGGTGAAAGGCATACCAGGCAAACCAGAAAGCTGTAGTGCTTGGCAATAAATTATCCGCCAGGTCATAAGCATTGGCCGTCTGGTTTTGAATATCATATTTAACTGTCAACTGCTGACCAGCCAGATTCTCTTTGATCAATCCGTCTGTTTTAGACAACTCTATGAAAGGATAGGCCTTGTAGGTGCCGTTAACTTCCAACCCCAGTACCCGCTCCTTCGGATGATATCCCTTGGACCGAAATTCTACCGGAAAGTAGAGATCCCGGCTTTTGTCGTAGCCCCGATAGGGTGAACGCTGGTAGTCTCGTGAAAATCCTGTGTCATCAGATAGTACCAACGTATCAGGGTATCGATCAGACCAGTCGGCCCAATTGGTGTGTTGTAAGGGAACATGACGTAAACGATCCCCCTGGTGCTTTCCGCTGATACTTTGCTTCATGATTTGTGACCACAAAGACTCACTGGCGCGGTCATAGAGCAGTACATCACTGTTGTAGAGCAAGCCAGAAACGCCAAACATCAGCGGATTGCCTCTGACCGTTGCTTCGAATGCCATACCCGTACCACAGAGTGGACAGAAAGTAATGACGATGGGTTCCTGCCTGAAGCGGTCGTTGACAATTTCATGCCAGTTCAGAATATTGATTGGATAGGCCTTTACGATACCATTCCTCTCCACCCCCAGAATGCGGTCTTCTGGTTTTAAGAAGTCTGCATCATCGGCATGCACAAATTGAGGTTCATCAATCGCCGGAATCCCATCACGGGGAGGTCCACCAGGTAGAATTTCAGAAACTTCGATGATCGCATCTGTAACATCAAAACCATTCTTATAGATGGCACCTGCGCTGATCTGAGCAGAAGTAAACAGCAAACAGAAACCAATCCACACAATCCTTATGTTGACTAGATTATCTCTCTGTCTCTCTATAATCGTCATAACATTTCGACTATGCAGTTTGAAGATAGGCGGCATTCGACTGGATCAATTCCTGTATTAGATCAGAGTCGATTTCCATTTGTCGGGCCATCACCGAACCTCGTTTTCCAGTTGCTGTGATGCGCCACTCATGATTGACAGTTTCAACGACTGACTCAGACCCGCAATTTGGACAATAGACCAAATCACCGCTTTGCTGGTTTTTACGTAACGCAATGGTTGGTCCGCAGAGTAAACAGGTCTGCAGTGGGATGCCGTCATAGGAGTGCCCGATTATTGAAGAGAACTTACCTCTACGGGCAATTTCGAGGAACACATGTCCGAAATTTCCATCGAATTGTGTATGCAGATTAAACTTTATGATTTTCAATGCTTTGACGATGGACATGCCCTGTCGGTATGGGCGGGTACTCGTCATGGCATCAAAGGCGTCGCAAATGGAGACAATTCGTGAGTCCGTGTCGATGCTTTCATCATCCAGGCCATAGGGATAACCAGCTCCATCGGGACGTTCATGATGTTGCAGAATCGAGCTTTGAACGAGCGGTGCCAACGGGTGTCCATCAATGATACGGGCACCTACCGAAGGATGAGTTTTGATCATTTCATACTCACTTTCGGAGAGTCTTGCCGGTTTCTTCAATACCATGTCGGCGATGGCTACCTTACCAAGATCGTGTAAAAAACCGGCCAGAGTTATCCTGGCAACCTCGGCTCTGTCCAAACCAAGGGCCTGGGAGAGTAGCCTGCAATATTGGGAGACACGCCAAAGGTGGCCACCAGAGTAGGGATCTCTGGCTTCCACAATCCAGGCCATATTTAGGAGTGACCGCCATAAAGGCTGGTAGAACCTGGGGTGTATGGTGAGTAGATTGTTTTTTTCATGTCGACCACCGGTTGATACAGGAAAAAGGCTGATCATGGGAAATTACCTCTCTATTCTGTATGGAGTCAGCTGTCAGGTAATAGAGAATAAACAGATTAATCGGGCACCTTAATAGCTGTACGCTGTGGTTCGATTGTTGGATTCAATCTGATGAGCCCGGCAGTGAGGGGGAGTGAAACTGTTAGCTTTGCAAAACAGTAAATTGATATGCTGGACTCAGCCTGAGATCTGCCTTACGCTGCAGGCGTCTCAGGCGATGTGTACGTGCCTGGCAATCTGGAAGCTGCCGGCAATAGTGACGAGCCGCCTCCAGATCCTTGCTGACGTGTTCGTGGTATTTTGCAAGTTTTTCAAGGGCCTCCGGGCACCGATTTTGAGCAAGTTGATACCATAGCTGGGTGGCACCCTGCCAGTCTCCGGATTTCTGCAAGAGGTGAGCCAGATATCCCTTGCTCCTTTCATCGGCCTGTTCGACTCGCTTCCTCAACAGGTCGCAAGCCTGCTCTCTATCGAATTTCCCAATCCAGCGAGCCAGACTGTAGAGGTCCAGGTCATAACGGTCCGGATCTCGGGTTATTCTCGCGAGCTCTGTATGAGCCGCTACTAGTGAAACAATGTCGTTCTGATTATGCTCGACTACCTTAAGCAGTTTTTGTTCAGAACCACGCTGCAGATAGTCAAACCAGGCGGCAGGAGCTTCTGAACCGGGCAGATCGCCAACCCGGTGATATCCGAGTAGGCGTTGCTCCAGGGTAGCGAGACGACAATTCGGCCAGTGGTGCCGAAACAGACGCCGGGTGGGGTGCAGTAGATCGAGATGGGGCAGGCGATCAAACTGTTGCTTACGGGAGCTGATGCGAAAACGGCTGATCAATAGGGGAAGGTCATAACTTTTGCCGTTGTAACTGACCAGACGTTCTGCCGTCTCAAGCCCCAATGCAATTTTTTCCAGCATTTTTGTTTCAGCTGAAAAACGGGTGATCAATAACTGACGCAGGCAAATTGCTGATCGCTCCATCCAGGCATAGCCAATCAGAAACGCGAGGGTGCCGCTTCCCCCTGAAAGTCCGGTGGTTTCAGTATCCAGGTAGTAGTTTTTCAGGGTTACACGATCATCGCCGGGTAATTGTGGAGCAGTTTGCAATTCACTTAACTGCATTGCTCCAAGTTTTGAGTTCAGTGGAATCTGCTTTTCGATCTGGATCACGCCCTCAGCAATCAGTCTGCCCTCAAGCTGTTCGGCAAGCCGGCTGTCTGAGTGGGGTCTGTGACTGCTATCCCTGTTCGGTTGGCCAACACGATGCGGTATCTTCAAAGCGTTCGGCTGATGTGACAGCGTAGGAGCTTTTTGTCGGCCACCAGCCTGGCTCTGAAGCTGGCTGAGTCTGGTTTTAAGAGTCATCGTTCGATAGCAGTGAAAGGACGGTTAATGCAGACTGTTTGGCTGAATTCCTACCCTGTTCATCCCCTGCCAGAATCGGTCCGATACATCCAGGACAACCACAAGCACAGTCACATGACTCAACCAGATTTCGTGAATCAACAACAATCCTCCTGCGAATTTCGAAAAGTGGGTTTGTTATGCCGATGCCACCTGGATAGTTGTCGTAGAGAAAAAGTGTTGGCGTGAATTGATCCAGACTGGCGGGATCGATGTTTTGTCCGCTGCGATCACTCAGAGTGCCACGGCCACTGTTCGCCAGGCTCGCATACCAGCGGTCCTGACCATCCCCAACGGCCCGGCCGATATCACGTGGTTCTGAAAGCATGCGCATGGTTGCGATAACATGCATGGCATAACCGGCGCCGAGAAATCCGTCCAGTGCCGCCTGGCGTGAGGCAAAGGCCTGATCCAGTGCAATGGGATTGATCTGCCACCAGACTGCGGTGGTATGCATCTCCTGGTCAGGCAGATCGATCTTGCCATACCCTACATTTTCATGGGTGTAGTAGCGGATCTTCTTGTAACCGGCAACCCGGGTAACCAGATGAACTTCCCCCTGGGATACCTGGTAGCGGAAATGCTCTTGTGACTCGAAGTTTTGCAGAATCTTAAGTCGGGTATAGTCAATGGCATCGGTATAGTAGTCGGCCTTTGTCTGGGTTACAAAAGCCTTTCGCCCCTCCCAATCGAGTTTTTCAACCTGATAGGGCATTGACTGAATCATATAGATGGCACCCTCATAAAGAGTCATGGGAGCTGAGCTGAAATCAACTTCAGCAATGATTCGCTTTTCTCCATCCGTAGTATCAATAACCACAAAGTTTCCCTCGGCAACGGAGCGAAGACTGACGCTGTTGGCCGGGTAGCTGTCCGCCATCCAGTGCCACTGCTTGCCCTCCCGATGTAGAATGCCATGTTCCTCCAAATAGCTGAGCATCTCTGACAGATCCTGTTTGCCAAATCTGTCACCCTCTTTGAATGGCAGCTCAAAGGCAGCACATCGAATGTGATCCAATAGAATCAGCAATTGATCCGGATCGATTCGAGCCTGTTCCGGTGCGGCTCCCAGGAAAAACTCTGGATTGCGAATGATGTATTGATCCAATGGCAGGCTGCTGGCGACCAGGACTCCGACTGCTGAACGCTGACGTCGTCCCGCACGTCCCAATCTCTGCCAGGTTGCGGCAATCGTGCCCGGATAACCGTTGAGTATTGCGAGATCCAGTGAGCCAATATCCACACCCAGTTCAAGCGCAGAAGTTGAAACCACACAATCGATCTCTCCTTGACGCAGTCGCTTCTCCAATGAACGGCGCTCGGTGGGCAAATAGCCTCCCCGATAGGCCGCAATTCGTGATGGGTAGCGGGGATCGTGGTCGAAATTGTCTTTCAGGTATTTGGTCAGGACCTCGACCATCAGCCGGGATTGCGCAAAAACGATACTCTGTAGACCATGCTTTACGGCACTCTTAGCAATCCGTGTACTCTGGGAGCGGGCTGATGCCCGTATACCCAGGTCATGATTCATAACCGGAGGATTCCACAGCAGCAGATGCCGGGCCCCTTGTGGAGCGCCGCTTTCTGTAATCGCCGATACGTTTGCATGGATCAGTTCCCTGGCCAACTCGGCCGGATTGGCGATGGTGGCTGAACTGAGGATAAACTGCGGTTCAGATCCATAGAACTTACAGATCCTCTGCAAACGTCGAATCACATTCGCCACATGTGATCCGAAAACCCCTCGATAAGTGTGCATCTCATCGATCACCACATAGCGAAGATTCTCAAAAAACTGGGCCCACTTTGTGTGGTGGGGCAGGATACCCTGATGCAGCATATCCGGATTTGAGACCACAATATCCCCCCGGGTCCGGACAGCTTTTCGTGCATCTCCAGGGGTATCGCCATCAAAGGTGAAAGCCCGTATTCCTAGCGACTCCGAACGATTTATCTCATTGATTTCGGCGACCTGATCCTGAGCCAGAGCTTTGGTGGGAAACAGGTAGAGGGATTTGGCGCAATCTTGTAGTGCAGCCTGCAAAACCGGCAGGTTGTAACAGAGCGTCTTTCCGGAAGCCGTTGGCGTGACAACCACGGTATGTTGTAAAGATTGAATTGAACTCCAGGCAGCAGCCTGATGAGAATAGAGCTGTTTAATCCCTCTGCTGATCAAGGCGCGAGAGAGTCGAGGATCAAGATCATCAGGAAATGGGGCAAATTTGCCGGGGCGGGCTGGTATGGTCAGTTCACCGGTAATTCGCTCCGCATTGCGCTGTCGCAGTTGATCAGCAAATTGATCGGGAGTATGGCATAGGGGGATGCCGGTATCTGAGTGAATCGATTCTGCGGATCTGCTCATCAGGCTGTTCTCTATTCGTTCTCTAGTCTAGAATAGAGAACAACAGGAGAACAAACAAGCCCCCTGATGCGATTAACCAGAAGACAACAAGAGATCTACGATATTCTGCGAAGTGATGCGGATGTTCTGCAGCGACCACCAACCTACGATCAGCTCTGCCAACGACTGGGGTTGAGTTCCCGGGGATCCCTGCACAAGCATATCCAGGCTTTGGTAGTGGCAGGCCTGGTCGAGCCAATGGCAGGAAAACAGCGTGGGATTCGACTGGTATCAGCAGATCAGCAAGAGCAGGGGATACCCATGTTGGGTCGGATCGCTGCTGGACGTCCCATTGAGGCCGTTGAGCAAACTGAAAGGATCTCAGTGCCTGACCCTATGGCTGGCAGCAACCCCCGGTATGCCCTCCAGGTATCGGGTGATTCGATGATCGATGAGGGAATCTTCGATGGAGATTACGTTGTCATTGAACAGTCTGCAACAGCGGATAATGGTGACATAGTCGTTGCTTTGATCGATCAGCTGGAAACAACCTTGAAACGTATTGAACAAAAGCCAGGTCAGATCATTCTACACCCAGCCAACGCTGCCATGAGCGTCATGGTCTACAAGCCCGATCAGATTCAGATCCAGGGAATTTTAAGGGGACTTATTAGATATTACTAGTATAGTATTGATATTATTGAATAATAATATCTCCAAAGTGTGAGTGAGAGGAGCCGGAGGCTCCTCCCTGGCTTGAACTATCTGGGAGAGATCAGGTTCAGCGGAAATCCTCCTCCGCCCAACAGATTTCCACCACCACCCAGCAGGCAGGAAAGGTGTGACAGAGGGTTGAACAGATCCATGCCACCGCGGATCTTGTCATTTCCAGGGCCGCCAGAGATGTCGTCACAACCTCTACCTCCCTTGATATAGTCATCTCCGCAACCACCGCGGATGGTGTCGTTACCACTTCCACCTCTGATGTAGTCATTTCCATGACCACCCCAGATCCGGTCATCACCACGACCACCGCGAATATTGTCATTGCCACAGCCGCCGGAGATCATGTCATCACCACGACCACCACTGATGCGATCATTTCCAGAACCGCCCCAGATGGAGTCATCACCGCGACCACCACGAATGCAGTCATCGCCGCTACCACCAATCAGTCGATCGTTGCCACTGCCACCACTGATACGGTCGTTGCCGGCGCCGCCCCATATGGAGTCGTTACCGCTACCACCACGGATGCAGTCATCACCACTACCACCGACCAGGATGTCATTGCCACTGCCGCCACTGATGCGGTCATTGCCGCCACCACCCCAGATGGAGTCATTACCACTCCCTCCACGGATGCAATCGTCACCAGCACCACCAATGATCGTATCATTGCCACTGCCACCGATCAGTGTATCGTCACCCGATCCACCACGTAGTGTATCGTTACCGTTACCACCATTCAGGGTTATATTATTTTTAGGACCGCAGAGCTGCTGACCGCTCATGGTGATGTTGTCATTACCATTGCCACCCCGGATTTCGAGATTTTGTGCCTCTTGCGCGCTAAAATTATAGGTTTTTCCATTAACGCATACATCGACCGATCCATCGTAGTTGGTATGGACGTTAATGTTGTCATTACCATTTCCAGCATCAAGAACTGTTTTTCCGCAGCCCCTGGTTACCGATGTATCGTCCATTGGATTTGGACATCCACACTGGTTTGTTGCATTTACTCCTGTCATATCACTTACTCCATGTAATAAGAATCTTAAGATTGAGTCATTCTAAAGCTAAGTTAGAATTACCCACTGCTTATTCAACATGAGAGAAGTCTTGACGACTAGTTATGAATTACCCTAGCTAGGGTTATTATGTATTTGCAACTTTGTGTAGCTGGTCATACATATGGAGAGCAATCCTTCGGTGTGAAAACTCTGTTCTCCACAGAAGAAACTTGTCATGGTTTGTCACCCTTCAGGGCTATCCCGGTTGACAGAGCCGTTTTGCTCATCGATTAGCATTTTATCCAGTAGGGTCATCCCTCCCGCCGTAATTCCCACCAGGTATTCATGCTGCCGATATGCGACGACTACAACCCGTTCACGTGAGCCAACCGGGAGGGTTAATAAGAGGTTTATGCGATTTGAACCACTTTGCTTTACATGAAACCCCTTAAGAGCTTTAAGAAACAGCCAGGCGAGAGCGATCACTAATATCAGCGCCATGAGTGTAAACAGGAGTTCTTGCGCGTAATTTTCCATCGTTTAAAGAGCTGCCTCATCAGGATAGCGGGTTAAATCTTCTCCCGGTGCTTTGATTTGCTTTGATTTCTTACCATCATCTTCCAGTTCATTATCGATCCTCTTTCTCACCTGGGTTGCCCATAAGATGACCTCGGCCATGACATCAAACAATTCGCTTGGTATGACATCACCTTCTTTGGTATCGGAATAGAGTGTTCTAGCAAGATCAATATTTCTTAGAATTGGGACATGAGCGCTCTGAGCTGATTCACGCATTGCCCTGGCTACAAGATCCTCACCTTTAGCAGATACGGTTGGAACAGGTGTTTTTTCCCGATCATAGTCAAGTGCAATAGCAAGATGAGTAGGATTTACAACAATCACGTTAGCGGATCCTGCTGCTTCGGCGGCACTCTGTTGTGACCACTCCTGATGTGCTTGTCGCCTCTGTTGTTTTATCATCGGATCACCTTCATTCTCTTTATGCTCCTGCTTGATATCACGCATGCTCATTCGGAGCTTTTTGATATAGGAAAACCGTTGGTAACCGGCGTCCAGTATAGCGATGAACAGAAATATCCCTATTGACCAGAGTAACAGGCTTAGAAGCATGCCCCAGAAAGTCGTCCCAATAAGGTTTGTCATGGTTTGAGGTAATTTGACTAGGTCTGGTATCCAGGCTTTGAGTACCAACCACCCGATAAGAAATAGAAGCGCTGTTTTGGCAATGGATTTGATGACCTCAACGAGGTTGTCCATACTAAACATCCTTTTAATACCTGATGCCGGATTAAGGTGCTCCATTTTGGGCTTTACTTTCTCTAAGGTCATGACCGGTCCAGCCTGTAAGAACTCGACTAGAGTCCCAAGAATAGCAGCAGGGATGATCAACAGTGCTGTAAGTTCAATCAGTGTGTCGAAAGATTCTCTGCCTATCGCAGTCAGTAGATAGGCAAAATCCACATTTCTTCCGGCTTGGCTTAGGGTTATGGAGAGCAGAGCTGCAAAACGATCAATAATGTAGTATAGAGACACACCAAGCAAGACTATCCAAAGGATCATCACACCGGTACTTGAGACATCCTTGCTTTTGGCTACATCACCTTTTTTTATGGCATCTTTTAGTTTTTTTGGCGTGGGCTTCTCTGTCTTGTCACCACTATCATTCTTATCAGCCATCAATGCATCCATTGCATAAAGTAAGTTGTTGACTGAAGCATACCCTGATAAGCGAAAGATGTGAATTCTAATCATTGGACATTATGCAATGGCTTATCAGACGAAGATTCTAAACAATGTTAAGTGATCCAAGCTTTCATTATTTTATGAACATCGTACAGCTACCGGATAGTGAACATATACTGAATTTTTATATTACATTATTCATTAATGACTGACTTAAAACTCCTCAGTAGTTGCTTTTAACTGTAACTGTTTAGTTACTTGATATCGGAAATCGAGTCGCAAATCCGTGATTAATTATTTTTGTTAGAAAATGATTGCAATCGTGTTTGAATTTCGTAATCATAGCCGTCGCATCAAGCTGATAGCTATTGATTGATTCGCAGTGAGAACCGATGTTCTGAGTCAGTGCACGTTTGCCAAGGATTGGCCATACTGTGTGACATGATTCTCAATATAAAAAAAACAGGTACGATATCTGTCACGTTGTAGTAATGTTTACTACTTAAGATCCCCAGATATGATTTGTCGTCACTGGTGGATAAGGTGAAAAGGAACAAAGGAATGATAATGAGACATGAAGTCTTAAAGCTTTTTGCCAAAATATCGGTGATATTTTCTGTTCAGATTGCGTACTGCTCACCCTATCAATTCAACTATGACCTCGTTGGAAACAGCGACAGAGTATTTCCACTACCGGCCGGTTACGTAAAACCCCAACTCTTGGAATCTTCTCCAATAAGGTCACAACTACTTGAATTGTACGGAAATCAGGAGCTGTTAATACGAGACGAAACGAAGCGTATTAGTCAAGAATATAGCTACGGAGATTTACAAGATCCTGTAGGTTATGACGAAAACAATCGGTATAGAATATTCAAGACCGTACCGAATCATCAGTTTGTAGAAGATATATTCATTGTATCGCAAGAATATAATATCGACCCCTTACTTCTTCATGCGATAGCCGAAATTGAGTCTGCTTTCAACGCTGAAGCTGTCTCTAAGGCCGGTGCTAAGGGATTGATGCAGGTTATGCCAGATACTGCGCGTCGTTTCGGTATGCAGAATCCCAATCAAGAGCTATTTAATCCAATAAGCAATCTTCGGATTAGCTCAAACTATATCAGATCACTCCATAGTGTATTTGGTAACAATATACCGTTAATCCTCGCTGCCTATAATGCAGGTGAGAATGCTGTTATCAAATATGGCTACAAAATACCTCCATATAAAGAGACAGAAAACTACGTAAAAAAAGTTATGAAAAGATATCTTCAATTAAAAGATAAATCGTATCGTTTATAGATACAGAGGTATTGACCCAGTGGAGTATTGTCAAAATAGATAATTAATATCTAGGACAATCAGATAAAGGAACTATGAGTGTAGTACAGTGAGTATTCAAGCATTCTTACATACCGAAAAAAAAACAGATCATGGCATTTTATCAAATGTCAGCGATCTGTTTCTGGCTGTAGGAATAGTTGCAATTATTGCACTGATGGTATTGCCATTACCGCTTCTGGTCTTGGATGCATTGGTTGCGCTTAATATAGTGATTGGGTTGATATTGGTGCTGATGGGAGTCTATATAACATCACCACTCCAGTTTTCTGCTTTTCCCTCAGTTCTTTTGATCAGCACTTTATATAGACTCGCACTATCTGTTGCAACAACCCGTATGATACTTTTACATGGGGATGCAGGGCACATCATCGACACATTTGGGAACATGGTAGCAGGCGGAAATATTGTTGTTGGTCTTGTTGTGTTTCTTATTATTACATTGGTGCAGTTCATTGTGATAGCCAAAGGAGCGGAAAGAGTAGCTGAAGTCGCAGCAAGGTTTACCCTTGATGCAATGCCAGGAAAACAGTTATCGATAGACTCCGACCTAAGATCTGGTTTAATTGATAAAGATGAAGCCAAACGAAAAAGGCGGGAGATCGAACTGGAAAGTAAGCTTCATGGCAGTATGGATGGAGCAATGAAGTTTGTAAAAGGTGATGCGATTGCAGGCATAGTTATCATCATAATAAATTTAATTGGTGGACTGGCTATTGGTGTACTCCAGCTTGATATGGATATGAGCGCAGCCATGGCGAAATATTCAATATTGACAGTTGGCGATGGGATGGTTGCGCAAATTCCTGCATTACTTGGCGCTATGTCTGCGGGATTGATTGTAACTCGTGCAACTGACGAAAAATCTGATCGTCATTTGGGTGATTCTATTCAGAAACAATTGACAGCAATTCCTCGTGTAACCCTGGTTGCAGGTGGTCTATGTATGTTGTTAGCACTGGTACCGGGTTTTCCGAGTGGTATCTTTGTAGGAATAGGTGCTCTTCTACTTCTGTCTGGTGCTTTACTCGTACCATTTTGGAAGTCGAAAATAGAAAAAGTAACAAAACCTACTTTCGAGGTAATTTTAAGTAATAAAGATTCCACTAGTAATCTAGAGAAAGTTGTTAATCCAATTACTGAAGTAAAACCAGCAGTACCACTACTATTACAACTACCCGTTGAGTTATCAGATACAAAAAAATCAAAAAATCTGATGATTGAAATAGAAAAAAAAGTTAACGAGTATCAGGTAGATATTGGAATACTTTTACCAAAGATCAATCTCCATTGGTACGGAGATAAGAAAACTGGGTGGCAGTTACTTGCTTATGAGGTGCCTATAATTAGCGATAGTTTTGAAGGTGAAAATATATTGCTTGAGATGCCAATTAAAATACGAGAGGCATTACGTAGAAATATTACACTATTTCTTGGTCTACAAGAAACCAGCACCATGCTGACTCAACAGACTGCTGAAATTCCAGATATTATTAAGGAAGTATTACGAATCGTACCTATGCAATCACTTTCAACTATTCTCAGAAACTTAATCGAAGAAGAGATACCAATCCGCAACTTAAGAGGGATACTGGAAGCACTGATTGAGACTGGTCAGCATGAAAAAGATATTAATAATCTGACTGAATATTCTAGGATTGCATTACGCAGACAGATTACACACAGATATGCTCCATGTGGTGTGTTACGTGCTGTCATATTGACTCCCGAATTAGAGGAAAAACTATTGCAGTCGGTGCGTGTTACTTCTGGTGTAGTTCAAATGTCATTGCAGCCACAGCAAGCAGAGAAAATTATTGCCAACATACTTGCCTCGATACAAAAACATAATCCTACTGCGATTGTTACTTCGGTACAGATAAGGCGTCATATTAGAAAAATGATCGAGAACGAAGCATTTGATGTTCCAGTTTTATCGCACAATGAACTCTTACCCACAATCAATATAAATATTGTAGAGAGAGTGAATGTACCTGATTTACTGCTGGAAGCAGTATAAGTGTTAGTAATAATGGAAGTGTTTAAGTGAAATTATTTAATAAATTTAGGAAATCATATTTAGCATTACTCTGTTTGTTGCTGATTAATGGGGTTTGTCAGGCTGCTGAAACACCAAACTTAGATCAAAATATTACAATCATAGCTAGAGAGCAGCCAATTGATTCTTTTTTGAAAGAACTTTTCGGTCAACTTTCAATTCCAGTTGTTGTTGATGAATCAGTTAAAGGTACTGTCAATGGTAGTTTTGAGAATGTTACAGCGAATGAGATATTTTCAGATATATCAAAATCGTTCGGTCTGATAAAATACTATGATGGAGCGATATTATATATTTATACATCTAATAACATAATCAGAAGGATAATTCCTGCATCAAGTTCAATATCAAAACGTATAGTCCGCGCAGCAAGTGATCTAAATCTAACGGATAGAAAGAATAGCATTAGAAAAGCGGTTGAGGGCGGGCTTGTCGTTACTGGCACAAAACGCTTTATTGAACAAGTAGATGAGTTAGTATTTGCAGCGGAAAATGGACTCAAGAATTATGAAGCACCTGTAGGCTTTAAAGTATTTTACCTCAAATACGCTTGGGCTCAGGATGTCAGTATGACCTTTGCAGGGAAACAGGTCGTAATTCCAGGTGTAGCAACAATACTCCGACAGTTAATTCGGGAATCACCTCAATTTATATATTCGCCTCCTCAGGATAACCTGATTAAACCCACAACTCCGGGATTAAAAGGGCAAGGTTTAAATAGCATTGGGAAATCAGATCGAGTCGGTTTGCCAGATCGAGTTGATATCCTTCAAGCAAATACTCAAAGCGGCAAATACTTACAGCAGGTATCGACAAATACTCAATTCGTAGAGAGCTCCTCAAAGGTTAGAATTCAGGCTGACCCAAGGCTCAATGCAATAATTATAAGAGATTCGCCAGACAGGATGTCTCGTTATAAGAGTCTTATTGACTCGCTTGATGTTGAGCCTCAAATGCTGGAGATAGAAGCGACAATAATTGATATTAATACAGGTAAGTTAAAAGAGCTAGGTATTAACTGGCGTTGGCAAAATAATGATGACGAAGTTCTTTTTGGTAGTGGCGATGAAAACTCAGATAGGCAGTTAAGTAGAAGAGGCACAATTACACCATTTGGGAAAGGCGGGTTTATCTCATTCGTTTTAGGTGATAATGCTAAATTTATAGGCCGCATAAATGCATTGGAATCACAAGGTGCAGCACATATTGTGTCAAGGCCTCACGTTATAACCCTATCTAATGTCGAGGCAATATTTGATACAAGCTCCACTTTCTACGTTAGGGTAGCAGGCAGGGAAGAGGTGGATCTTTACAATGTATCAATAGGTACATCATTAAGGGTTACCCCTCATGTTTTTAAAGACAACGGAAAAGCAAAAATAAAACTATTGGTAACCATTGAAGATGGTCAGCAAACTGAACAGGAAGTTGATGATATTCCCGTTGTCAGCAGATCCGCTATCAATACCCAAGCTTTAATTAATGCCGGCGAAAGTGTTTTGATCGGTGGGCTTGTGCGCGAAGTTAAAAAGGATTCAGAAGATAAAATACCACTACTAGGTGACATTCCAATTATGGGTAATCTATTTAAAACGACAAATAAACAAACGACTCGAATGGAAAGATTATTCTTGATATCACCAAAATTAGCTGTTCAGAAAGTAAAAAATAATGAGAAATTGTCAAAGTTAATCAGTGACGATATAAATTCTGTAGCTAGGAAAGCTACTAAAAATGATAAAACATCGATAGGTACGAAACCAACAGAATCCAAAGAATCATGGCAAATGGTTTTAGACTTATAAACCTGTTATGAACAATTAGATAAGTAGCTATAAGAATGCAATCGATCACTGCAATCGAGATGTTTGTGCTTACCGGTGAACAAGCTGGTGCTCGGCGTATTCTTGATGATAATTCAACATTTACAATTTCTGGCCATATGGACACTGATGTTGTTTTTAGAGACCCAACAATAAATGACGAGAAATTAAATCTAATTACGAAAGATAATAAAGTCTTTGTACAAGTGTTGTCTGGTAACATACAAATACAGGGAAACACCGTAAAAAATGGTGATGTTCTTAAAATACCAGAGTATACAAAGATTAAGATAGGAGAAACTACGTTTTCATATGGTAGGAGAATTGGTGCTAGTTGGCGAGATATCTTAGATAAAGTTGCTTCACTGGAACTAAGATCTAATTCCACCAATCGTCTATTTATTAAAAATAAGACATTCTACAATATTTTATTAATTACATTAATCTTGTTGGTATTCACTGCTTCATATTCAGCCTACATGAATTCGAAGAATGTTGAAGTAAAACAAATTAGTGATTTAATGGTTTTAACTAACTTATTAACTATAAATGGGTTCAACTCACTATCAATTTCACAATCTGAGTCTGGACAGTTATCAGTTAGTGGATTTCTAATGACAAATAAAGAAAGATCAGAAGTAGAAAAGATTGTAGACGATCAAAATATTCCTGTATTTTTCGACTTGTCAATTGGTGACAATTTGGCAACAGAAGTCAGGGAGCTCTATCGGGTTAACGGAGTAGAAGCTGATGTCAAAGTAATGAGATTAGGGAAAGTAATTGTTACAACAAAGAATAATAACATAAAACAATTAGAACGATTGAAAGCAATTGCTATTAACGAGATACCGAGTTTACAGGAGTTGGATACTGAGTATCTATCAGTTGACAAGAAACCAAATGTTCTAGGTTCTGATATCAGTTTTAATAAAAATGATAAAAGAATCGTAATGGTTGTGAATGGCTCTCCGCCATATATCATGACTCATGATAAATCAAAATACTATATCGGGGCATTACTTCCGTCTGGTCATAAGATTATATCGATTTATGACAGTAGTGTTATGTTAGAAAAAGAAGGTAAATCAACAACTCTTCAGTTCTAGTGATTGAAGTAGATATTCGTAATAATCATTTTATTCATACAGGAGAAGATTATGACAATAAATAATAGTTTATATTCAGCAATGGCAAATACGCCAAACAGCGATAATTCTGATGGAAGTTGGTTTGAAGCAATGGCTGAAGCCTGGGGTGAAGCGTTAGACAGACAGGCTACACGAATTGAAACAATGTCTACTGAAATTGGTGATCAGGGAAATGAGACGCCTTCTGCAATTACACAGTTGACTGCTGAATCTCTTAAAATGACATTTTTATCTAATAGTTCTCATACAGCATTAAGCAGTTTAGGAAGCTCTCTGGAGACCATGGCCAGAAAACAGTAATCAGAGGTGGGCTATGGATGACAATATAATAACTGCTATAGAAGCAATAAATTCTTCGACTCTAAGCAGAGGAGATAATAGTCTTGAGATTGGTTATGGTGCTTCACTAACTGACATATCTAATTTTGAGAATAGTTTAAGTAATACACAAAATAAAACAATGGACGTGCCACGGAGTGAGGGGCCGTCCAATACGGAAAAAGCTATATCTAAACCATTGGACTATATCAATCAAGAAGCAGAAAAAATTGTTAACTATGCAAAGTCTGCTGTTGAGAGCGGTAATGAACTGACACCAAGTGAGATTGTTATGCTGACAGCTAGAAGTCACGAATTTATGTTTCACTGTCAGTTGACATCAAATATAGCTAATAGAACATCAGACGGATTACAACAACTTTTCAGACAACAAAGTTAGAAATGAGAATAATAACTTTAGTGGCATTTGTTCTCTTATTTTTATCAGGATGCAATGACGAAGCGCTCTATTCTGGTCTTGATGAAGTAGAAGCAAACGAAATCATTGCACTACTGTCAAATGCAGGAATAATATCTTATAAAACAAGAAATAGTGATGAAAGATATACAGTGGCAACAAACAGAAATGATTTTGCTAACGCAATTGATCTTTTAAAAACTAATGGTTATCCAAAAAATAGGTTTGAAACACTAGGAGAGGTATTTAAGAAGGAAGGATTTGTATCATCACCATTGGAAGAGCGTGCAAGATTGAACTATGCGCAATCTCAAGAGTTATCAAGAACAATAGAGAGCATAGATGGTGTCATTCTCGCGCGTGTCCATTTAGCGATCCCAAAAGAGAATAAATTGGAATCAGAGGCCAAGCCTTCTTCTGCTTCAGTATTCATCAAGTACCGACGTGGTATAGATTTAAGTGATAGAGAGTCTCAAATTAAGGCGTTACTCGTTAATAGTATCTCTGGATTACCATATGAAAATGTTACTGTAGCAATGTTTTCTTCCAATCCTATACCTGTAAATAGAAAAACCAAAGAAGCAGAAAAGAGTGGCTTCTCATTTATTTCTGAATCAGAAAAAGACAACCTACTTCTTGGTATGCTATTTATTATAGGTCTCCTTATTGCTGTAACAGTCTATTTAGGATTGAGAAATAAAAAGCAGAGTAACCAGCTACAAATAACCAATAGTAATACTTGAGACCTTATCTTATGAGAAGTATTGATAAAATAAGAGAATATAGGAAAACAATTTATAGCATTGCTGAATTTTTGATAAGCAATGAAAATGCCGTCAGTGAATTCAGTACTGTACTTGAATGGTCTGACCTTGAATATATTCCTACCTGGTTACTCTGGGATAAAAATGATATTAACAACCTTATTCTGACAGCAGGAACGATATTTTTATTGCCTTCAATAAGGATATGGATCGATGGAAAAAAAATACAGGAAGTACGTGAACTAATAGGAAAAGAACTATTCGATCTTATAATGGAAACAACGAAAATAGATAACAATCAAATTAAAACGCTGGATCTCGATCATATAGAGGAGAGCTTATTATCGGCTGGATCTGCAGTTATTGTATCAAGTAGTAACATGAGGATAAGGCCATGGATCACTAATGTAATACCAAAACCAAAAGGTAAATTGGATTTTGAACTAGCAAATGAAATTATGAAACATACGATATTTGTAATAAATCAAAATCAATTTAAAAAATCAATGGTTTAGTATGAGTTTTATTGTAATTTTTAATAGCGCATATATCACTTGTTGCAGTGATAATCTAATCTTATCACCAAATGATATCGTGAAACTTTCCAGCAGTGAAAACGTATTGGACTATATAAGGTCTTTAAAAAATATCGAAGAAAACAAACTTAAGCAATCAATAAAAGAAGGCTATGAGGCTGGTTACAAGGAAGGGTTTAAAAAAGCAGAGAAAGATCTCAATACTCAGTTTAAATCATATCTTGAAGATTTAACAGAAAGTATTATTTCAAGCCGTATAGAAACAGATCAGGAGATTGTAGCACTCGCTTGTAATGTAATAAAAAAAATAGCAGAAAACATCAAGCCAAGTGAAATGGTACAGAGTCTTGCTATAACTGCCATCAATAATTTACAAAATAAAAGAGAGCTACAAATTAAAGTTAATCCGGAATATGTAGAGGACCTTCAACAAAAAATACATTCAATAAATCAAACTGGTAATGATGATTATTCTGGGTTAGATATTAGATCTGATCAATCGTTAGGTAAGTTTGACATTATAATCAAATCTCAAACAGGAGAAACAATCGCGAGTTTTGATGATCAACTTAAATTAATTAAGGAAAACATGATTGAAGAACTTGTCGGCTAAGGATTCCCAACTGTACTAAAACGGAACTAATGATTAAAAATCAATTAAAAAGTCGTCGTTTGACAAATGTTCTCGAAGACATTGATTCCTTGCAAAGGAAAGGACGTGTTGTTGAAGCTTATGGGACTTCAATTAAAGTCTCTGGTATTAACGCAAGAATAGGTCAGCAATGTCTTATATCTGACAAAAGCAATTCACACCAAATATATGCAGATGTTGTCGGCATATCCGGAGATAATGCGATTTTACTTCCGCTGGGAAGTATTCATGGAATCGCTCAAAATTCAGAAGTAGAAGTAATAAATGAAAAATCAACAATAAAATATTCCCCAGAACTGATTGGCAGAATCCTTGATGGGATGGGAAGACCGATAGATAGTAAGAAATTACCTCTTGCATCAAGAGATATACCTATATATCGAGATGCCCCTTCACCACTCACCAGAAAACCGATCAATAAACCAGTGACCACTGGCGTAAGGTCAATAGATTCCACATTAACACTTGGGATTGGGCAACGCACAGGGATATTTGCACCTGCAGGAGGAGGTAAATCAACACTACTTTCAATGATTGCCAGGCAATCTGTCACGGATGTGATTGTTATTGCGTTGATTGGTGAGAGAGGAAGAGAGGTAAGAGAATTTCTTGAACACACCTTGACAGAAGAGGGTTTATCCAGATCAGTTCTGATTATCTCTACATCAGATCGTCCAGCCATGGAAAGATTAAGAGCTGCTTATACTGCTACTGCTATTGCAGAAGGTTTTCGGTCTGAAGGTAAAAACGTACTTCTGCTGATGGATTCAGTTACAAGATTTGCAAGGGCACTCAGAGAAATTGGCTTATCAGTAGGCGAAGCTCCGGTAAGAAGAGGATTTCCGTCATCTGTTTTTGCGGAGCTACCCATACTATTCGAAAGGTCTGGCAACGATGACAAGGGAACTATGACAGCTTTTTATACAGTTCTGGTAGAGGATGAAGAGACCAATGATCCAATCGCAGAAGAGGTAAGGTCGCTTCTTGATGGGCACATTGTGCTAACCAGGAAGTTAGCTCAGGAAAATCACTACCCTGCAATAGATATACTTAATAGTACCAGTCGTCTGATTAATCATATTACAGAACCAGACCACAGAGCGAGTATTTCAAAATTAAGAACTCTTATATCAAAGTATAATGAGATAGAATTTCTGGTACAGGTAGGTGAATACGAAAAAGGCAGCGATCAAATTGCAGATGAATCCATATCTAAGATTGAAGATATCAAAAACTTCTTGAAACAAGACATAGGTGATTATTATCCAATTGATGATGTGATAAATCAGCTTAAAAGAATAACAGATGAGTAATATATCGCTATGGACAGATCACAAATCAAAAAGTTAAACAAATTAAATGATTTAAGACTGAAACGACAAGAGAGAAAGATCAAACAAGCTAAATTATCATATATTGAAGCCTGCAAAAAAGTAGAAAATAGAAATATACAAATTAATGATATCAAGGAAAAAAAACAGGATCTTACGAAATATTTAAAGATAGAAAGTAATTCTAAATCGCCGATAAAACGAGAATATGTACAAATACAAAGATTTTGGCTCAATTACGATTTGGAAATGCATGAATACTATTTAGAACAGGAGTTAGATGAGAGAAGTACCAATCATAATAATTATCAGTCTGATAAAAAGATCTGGCATAAACAAAAACTCAAATCACAAAAGCTATCTGAATTATATGTAAAATCCTGTAAGCAACACAATTCAATTATTGAAAATAGAGAAGATGAGGTTAGTCAGGAACACATGGTCAAATAGGTAATTTATAGATGAATACTATTACTCAAAGTCTACCAAGTAGAATTTCTCGAGTTACTGATAATAATACGAAATCTTCTGAGAATTCAGGTGAATTTTCTTACAGAATAGATAAGCTTAAAGACTCATTGTCTACTGATATTCCTTCAAAAGAAGATAGCAATCATATGTTTCTGACAGATATATCATCGTGTGAATATGATATGGATAAGCTAGATAATAAAGGAGAGACTGACACCATACCTACTGCATTTTCTCAGCAAAACGAAACTAAAACGTATAACAATAATAGTGTTTCGCAGACTACTCATACCAGTTTAACTACGGCTTCTGTTAATTCTATTCAAGAGTTGTCTTCACATGTAGACAAACATCTATTAAATAGTACCAGTAATAAAGCAGACCTTGATACCTGGCGGATCAACTATTCCGATAACTACGGTGTGAAAATTGATTTCAATATAAAGAGAATCAATAAAACTCATTTTTCTCTATCTTGCAACATAGACTTGAACAATATAAAGAGCCATATTCTGGAACTTAATGATCGACTTTCAAGAAAAGGGTGGTCCATACATACTGATACTACAAATAATTATCATAAGATAACTAAAGTTACTAATTAATATTAAGTGTAAAATAATAAATGTCGATCGATTTTAAAAGTTCTGGCGTAATTCACAGTATTCAAAAGCTGAACGATAACCATCAGCATAATACAGAGTTTACAAACATTTCTAGTGTTAAGAATCAGCTGCGTTTCAATAATATAAATAAGATGGATGGTAACAATCAATCCATTCAAACATTAACAAAAACCAATAATGTTAATTATTCTTTTTCAAAATGCGTTACTAATTTAAACTTAACAAAAATGCATATTGACAAACTCCATTTGGATTCGAGCAACAAAGTAAACAAAAATAAGCAAAAATTATACTTACATTCGCAGCAAACAGAACATTACTACGAAGAGACTGACAATAATTATCAAAATAATGATGTATTTAAAGAACCTCTACTAACGCAAGTCGACATTTATCATATTGACTTGATTAATCAACTCCACTCGAACATAGAAAGCAGTAATTCGAATTATACTGATTATGTAATATTGATATTGTATCAAATGATAAATGATACGCAGTTAATCAATAAACAACTTATAACAGGTATACCAATAGTTAATGGAGTTCCTGAGAGGTCAATTACTGAGATCACTATAATTTCAGATTCGGGGAAACTCTTTAAGCATAACAAAACTATCTGTCTTCACAGAGGTAGAATTACATATACAAATGATTGGATTGCACTTGAAGAAGTGGAAAGAGTTAATCTAGACAACACACTATTTAAGTTTACTGTAAATTATGACAATCTCATATTACATGGCATTGCACTCAATAAACAGAGTGATCATAGTCTCAAGTTATCCGATTGCACTCTGTATATTGCAGATTTTTCAAAAATATGGATCTGATCATGAATGACCACAATAGAAGTTGTAAATTAGATAGTGAGTTAGTAGACATATTTAACATACTGGATCCAGTATTGATTATTGACAAAATAACACAACAAGTACGATGGATATCTATAAAATTTAGAGATATAGAAAATAGGATAGAAATAGGTGACAATTTAGAATCCGTAAGTAATTTACTATCTAGCGATTCTATAAATCAAAGAAAACTTTATTCAAGTCTTATAAATTATGATTCAAGAATTAATCATATATTCAAAACAAATAGTCAAGAATATGATATTGAAATCCATCACATTAGCAAATTAAAACTTGTGGTGCGTCTAAAATGTCTTGAAGTAAGAATGTTAGCTAATTCAAGACACCTGGAAGATCGGGAAAAACTTCTTTTCACATCCCGAAGTATTACTGTCAGTGAGATGGCTTCAACATTGGCTCATGAATTGAATCAACCGATAGGCGCACTTAGTAACTTAATATTTGGAATCAAATCGAGATTGGAAAACGGCGTATATAACAACGACGTTTCAGTTGCACTTGATAATTCATTAGAACAGATAAAGTTTACAGCAGACATTATTTCAAGAATACGTGACTTTACTCATTCAAGAAAACCTACTTTATCCACAATCAAAATTACTACTTTGGTCAATAAATGTGTTTCGTTAATGGATTGGGAGATAAAGAACGCACATATTGAATTTAGCTATCTGGACGATACGGAGGACATCTCGGTCTTTGGTGATGAAGTGATGTTACAGCAAGTTATTGTTAATTTAATCAGAAATGGCATAGATGCCGGTAAAGAAAGTCCAAATACAAAAACAAAAGTTAATATAACTACCTCTTTAAAAGACAATTACATTGAAATTTTAATTAAAGATAATGGTAAAGGAATATCTAAAAACGAAGCGGATAGTGTTTTCATTCCTTTCGCTTCCAATAAAACCTCAGGTATGGGAATCGGTCTTAATATTTGCAGATCCTTTATAGAGTTGCACAAAGGAAAACTTTGGTTATCACGAAACCCTGATGCAGGGTGTACTTCACACATCATGTTACCGATGACGTCATAGAGAATTCACATGGAAGAATCACTTATCTATATTATTGATGATAATAAAGAATTCAGAGACTCTATCTCTTGGGTTTTGGAAGGAGAAGGGCATCGTGTAGTTTCACTAGAAGATCCAAGAATAGGTTTATTAGAACTCGAACTGAATACCCAAGCAAAAAACTGTTGTTGCTTGCTGGACATACGTATGCCTAGTATGACAGGACTTGAATTCCACGAAAAACTACTGAAAAAAACCATCAACATTCCGATCATATATATGACCGGACATGGAGATATCCCCCAAGCAGTTGAAGCCATGTCGAAAGGAGCAGTCACTTTTCTTGAAAAACCAATAGATTATAGCTTATTGAATACAGCGATATCATGTGCATTTGCAACGTACAATACTCAAAATTTAAGCCACAATGATGCGGAAGTGGATAGTGAATATAACCAACGCTTGAAATCATTAACATCTAGAGAAAGTGAGATTTTAACAGAAATAGTATCTGGAAAAATGAACAAAGTAATTGCGTTGGATTTGGGAATCAGCGTTAAAACAGTTGAACTACATCGATCACGAGTCATGAACAAAATGCAGGCAAAGACAGCCGCCGACCTTGTTAAAATGGTCATAAGAGAAAAGTGTTAACCCAGTATAATGATATTAATGGATAATACGAATGATATGAACTCAGTGGATGATCTTTCCGACTCAGACGAATATTCTCCTGATGGATCATCTATTAAGCAAAATGATTATGCTATATTCTGGTATTGTGCAAACACTCGATACGGAATCGTAAATATTGGCTTATTTAAAGATTCGGCAATTAACGCCGCAAGTTTAAATTATAAGAATACTGTTTTAGAACAGATTAAAACTTTAGCAAGAGAAGAAACAAATATCAGGCTTCTGGAAGACTGGATGGAAGAGGGTTTGGATCTTAGGCCAGACAGTACTGTAGAACGATTTGAGTATAGCTTAAAACTATCCGATAGAAATAATGCAACAAATAGTGTTAACAACAGTCTAGTCTTTAACGTAACAAAAGAAACAATCAAAAAATTACCTATACCTAATTGGATTTTAGATAATAGACTCTATGTGGAATCAAGTTGTATTTCTTCATATATTACGCTATCAAGTAATACTATTGATAAAAAATATGTTGATCAATTCAAGAAAGATAATGTTCTTCTGATACCGGAGTCTTTCTCGAATGAATGGCTAGTTTATGCAAAATCCTTGGAACTAGGCAGTAATAATATTATATTAAAAATAGATAACCTGCAATCATTCTATATCAACAGTGAGTTGAAACAGACGTACACAGTAGATCGAGGCGCTGATAATCAAAACAATAATTTTCTTCAAATAGTTATTGATCAAGAAATAGAGATTCCATTTCATCTGTTACTCGGCTGGACAGACAAAAGTAACTATATTCTGAAGAAGCGACTGAATAGTCATTCTGTAAAAATCATCAGTAATAGCGTTTGTATTGCTTTAGGCAGACTAATACCTATAGCTAGTGGACATGGCATATACATAGACAAAATATACTAAATTAAATGGATTTAACACAATTTTCACCCTCATCTGCACTTATTACTGTAGTAATAATTGCATTAGCGCCTTTTGTCGCCGTCATGATTACTTCTTTCACTAAGATAGTCGTCGTACTAAGCTTGTTACGCAATGCGCTTGGTCTCCAGCAGGTTCCGCCTAATCTGATTATCAATGGGTTGGCACTTGTTTTATCGATTTATGTCATGTATCCGGTAAGTAAACAAATTTATAACGATATTTCTCAAATGGAAAATCCGCTAAAGGATACATCAACAATATTAGAGATAGTTAACAATTCAAAAGAACCTATGAGACAGTTTCTATCAAAACATGCAGATCTCGAAGAGCGTCAGTTTTTCCTTAACTCTATCAAGAGAATGGTTTCTAATGCACAAAATAGTGAAGAAGAAGTTCGTGTTGATGATTTTATCGTTCTAATTCCGGCATTCACAATCAGTGAGCTTACTGCAGCATTTCAAATCGGGTTTTTAATATTTTTACCTTTCATAGTAATCGATCTCGTTATTGCAAATGTTCTGATGGCTATGGGTATGATGATGTTATCTCCAACAGTAATATCATTACCATTTAAGCTACTTTTATTCGTGCTAGTAGATGGATGGGCAAAACTGGCACATGGACTAGTTTTATCTTATTTGTAATTCTGTGTACGACCAGGAAATCATAAAAATAACACAACAGGCCTTATGGTTTGTCATAGTCCTTGCTGGTCCTCCTGTTATCGTTGCAGCATTAGTAGGCATTTTTATCGCCTTTATTCAAGCTGCGACTCAATTACAGGAACAAACATTTCAGTATGCTGCCAAATTTTTTGCAATTATCTTGACAATCTTTGTAACTGCTTCATTAGCTGGAAGTACACTATTTCACTTTACTGATCGTATATTCTCTGAATTTGCTATTTTGGTGAAGTAACTCTATTCCATGGATGGATTCGATCTCCTACAGTACTTATCAGAAAATGCCTTGACAATAAGTTTGGCATCAACACGTATAGCCATTGTTTTCATAATTCTTCCTCTTTTTACATCAGAATTGATTCCGGCTTTGGTCAGAAATGCAATATTTTTATCCATGGCGATCATGATTGTTGTTATACAACCATCATTAGACCTTAAAGCAATTCACACTGCTGCCTGGCTTATTCTCTTCATTAAAGAGGCGATAGTGGGTCTGACTATAGGTGTATTGTTTGGTGTCTATCTGTGGGCATTTGAAACAGCCGGGCAAATAATCGACAACCAGATAGGAACTTCCATAGCTCAAGTTCAGGATCCGTTGACCGGGAGTCAAACTACCCTAATTGGGTCTTTTCTAGCACGGCTTGCCAACTATATATTTGTTACAGCTGGTGGGTTACTGTTACTTAATGGCGTTTTATTTGAAAGTTATTTGATATGGCCGATCGAAAGTGGTTTACCGAATCTCAAAACTACAGGAGTCTCTGTCCTCGGATCAGAATTCTACTACTATTTTAAATTAACCCTCTTAATAGCATCTCCAATGCTTGTAGTGATTTTATTGATCGACAGTATGATGGGTCTTGTAAATCGTTATGCTCAACAGTTTAATGTCTTTTTTCTATCTATGTCCCTAAAGATGCTGGCAGCCATTATAATGCTGTTCATAACAATAACTTCCCTTATCCAGCTATTGATTACAGAATTGCATAAACACGCAGAAGAGGCACCATCGATACTTCAAAAATTATATGGAGGATAGGGCCAATAACGGCGAGACACGCATTACTCTGATCACTGAAGGAATAACTGAAACCAGAAAATACCACGTTGAATGCATTTTCGTACTGTTATAGTCAGTTTAAAAGGTAAACTGTGATTGTATATTTACCAATCTACTCAAGCTGTCACCCTGAAGTGTATCCAAAAAGCTACTTAATACTTCATCAGTCGATTTGTCTGCTTCCCAGGCTTCAACAAAATTACCAATTGCATAACGGGATTTCCTTGATAATGAGCCATCGAGAGGGTCTTCAATATCAGCAGTTAGTTTAGTGCAGTAGAGTTTTTTAGCTTTTGGGTTTGATGAGATCAAGTCCAATAACTCAGACGCTGCATGATGAAAGCTCTGTATTGGTAATGGGCTCCTACCAGATGGTTGTGCATACCAGGTGAACACGTACTCTATTGGCCCCAAACTCCTTGTTTGCCCAAATAAGTTGCTGCCACGTGCACTCTCAGCTCCCCATGCACTCATTCTACCAGAAGGCAAACGCCCGGTAAGTAGCGCTTCTACAAGGGTCTCTGTTATCAATTGTTTGGCATCATGGTCACCATTTTTGCCAATAATGCACAATATTTTTAGGAAGGCGGGGTAGAGTTCATCCCCCAGGCTATCACAGACTTTCTCCATCAACGCTATTCGTTGATTCAGGTCTTCCAGTATTTTGCAGCCGCTTACTAACCGTTGAGCAGCACGACTCCAATCAGGCTTATCACTGAGAATAAACTGAGGCATCGTGTGCGTGGATTATTTAAAGAGTGTCTAAAGTGAACTGCCACTCAGACAAGATAAGATACTCTGGCTCATTTGATCGATTGAGGTACCAGCATCAAAACTATTGGATGCGGAAATTGGTAGTGAGGAATCAAACGAACTATCGGTAAACCAGTCGCTACAGTTTTTAGACGATGATCCACTGATGCTCTCACTGCTGCTCAGTTGAGCTGCAGATGCATTCGATAAATTGTTGATCTGGTTGATTGTGGACATCGATTTCTCTCCATGTATCTCTGTGCTAATACTAATAGCAACAGAAGATTTCTCAAATAGGTGATAACCCCTAGGCCCAGAACAATTCACAATCTAGAACAAAACTATAAAAGCTTAGTAACACACTGATAAATCGATAAATAATGCTAGATTATTTTGATTTCCAAGTAACTGCTGGCTCACCTAATGTGTAACAATCCCGTTTTTTCTGTTCGTACTCAAAAAACGCTTATAAGCAGCTGATTAGTCTAATCCAGTAAGGCATTCAACCTGGATATCTCAATCAGTTCGATTATACATAACTCTGAAAATACCAAAATCAATTCTACAATGTTTATAACACGTTCATTGGCTTAAGATTCATGGAGTGACCCTCCAAGTATGTATCAAACCACATGAATCATACAATCTGAGAACTACATGCAAAATTGTTGCTCATCAAATCATTGTTCAGACGGCGCGGCAGCTGCAAATCCGGAATTTCGCAAGGCTTTATGGGTGGCGCTTTTTGTCAATCTGATCATGTTCACTATTGAGATTATCGGTGGCCTCTATGCTAATTCAGTATCACTCCTGGCTGATGCCGTAGATTTTGCAGGCGATGCTGCAAATTATGCACTCTCTTTGAGTGTTCTCTCATTAGGAATTCTATGGCGTGCACGAGCAGCCATGATCAAGGGCATTTCAATGGGGGCATACGGTTTACTTGTTGTTGGCAAAACGGTGTGGGCCAGTCTTTATGGTGCAGCACCTGAAGCCTACACGATGGGGCTGATTGGCCTGATTGCGCTTATTGCCAATCTGAGTGTCGCAATGATGCTTTATAGATTTCGTAACGGTGATGCCAACATGCGTTCAGTCTGGCTCTGCAGCCGGAATGATTCGATCGTTAATTTGATGATTATACTTGCCGCATTAGGTGTGCTGGGCACGGCAAGCCGCTGGCCTGATTTAGTTGTAGCGGCAGTGGTTTCAGTACTCGCAATAAGTTCAGCAATTTCGATTGTCGTTCAAGCTCGACGTGAAATTGCAACGGCAGAAAAAGGAGCCTTGACACTACCCGTTACAATTAAGATAGATCAGAGTAAGTGATTAAGGTAGATATTTTAGATCCATTACTACACCCACAAATGACCGTGTATACCAGTACAGGCACTTTTATAGTTGATGACTCCACGTGTACATCTTAAGTGGTTTTAGGTCGTGAATGTGGAATTGGACAAAGCCAGGGTTTCAAAAAATCAAATTCATGTTGATAACATCAGTAACATTGCCTGAATGCACAACAACTGATAGATATGCATTTTTCTCCATGGTTACCCGGATGGGCTCCGATAAGATTTGAGGTTCTCAGCATACGAAAACTGTCTCTAATAAGAAACAGAATAGAACGATAAAATAACAATATAAACAAGAAGATATGAGATTAACTTAATGTATTTAATAATATTATTACGATGGATATGATAGATAAGTTGAAAGTCGCTTTGAGCCTTAAAGGTAGTAAAATTGTTCTCTCATCCTACCTATCGCGAACTAACTGAACACTTGGTGGTTTCACAATGAAGCAAATATTGCTTTATGCAGACTCTCTGAGCTGGGGGATAATTCCTGGTACCAGAGGCCGGTTTAATTTCAATCAACGCTGGCCAGGTGTTTTAGAGCTGGAACTGCTTCGTCGAGGCAATCAGGTGCGGATCATCGAAGATTGCCTGAACGGGCGGAGAACGGTATTTGAAGATCCGTTCAAAGCAGGCCGAAATGGGTTGCTGGGTCTGGAGCAGAGAATTGAGATCAACTCTCCGCTATCTCTGGTTATGCTTTTTCTTGGTACCAACGATTTCCAGTCAATGCACAACCATACCGCCTGGCATGCCGCCCAGGGCATTAATAGTTTGATCATGGCGATTCGGAAGGCCCCAATAGAGTCTGGCATGCCACATCCCAGAATACTGGTTATAGCTCCGCCAACCATACAAGTACCAAAAGGTGAGATTGCCGCGAAATTTGAAGGCGCTGAACGAAAGGCGGTTGGATTAGCTGCCGCCATCGAGCGTGTAGCCAGTGAAAATGATTGTGCTTTTTTTGATGCGGGAATGATAACGAATACGAGTAGGGTTGATGGCGTTCACTTGGATTTGGAACAACACCAGAATTTGGGCCATGCCCTGGCTGATACAGTTCAGCGTTTAGTCGTGTGAGGCTACTGGCATCGAGATAGAGAGTGGCACACCTCTTTGTCAAAGATTTGAAATACTCAGGACAACGGATATCACCAAGGGATACGGTTGATTTCACATCAAAACCCTGTATTGTTTGAGGTCAGAACGGTTTACAAAAACAAATCCAGTTTACCCCCAGGCGTTGAAGACCGGTTAGATCGACACCTGTCATTAGCAAAGGGGTGTGTTAATAAGTTGTTTCTTATTAATTAACACTCAATACCAATGCCCAGAAGTGTCTGAGGCTGGGCTACTCTAAATCTCTGTATCAAATTTGTTGATAGAAGAATGTTTCACTATTTTGGTTACGGCTCAAATATGAATCTGATCTCACTGCGTGCCAAAGGTGTGGAGCCCACTTCATCACAATCTGCAGTTCTACCGGGCTGGCGTTTGCGTTTTAATGTGCAGCACTTCTTCCGCCATGAAGGAGGCGTTGGGAATATCCAACCAGCATCTGCACGAGAGCAGGTGGATGGAATCTTATATACTTGCCCCGATCAGTATTTGGAGCCCCTGGATGCAACCGAGGCCTGTGGTTTCGGATACCATCGCACGACAGTCGATGTGCTATCGAAGAATGAATCAGTTTCCGCTTATACTTATATAGGAATGCCAGATTTTATCGATGACAGCTGCCTGCCGAGTCGCCGTTACTTGAATATCCTGATCGAAGGAGCCCGACAGGCTGGATTGGATCGAAATTTCATTCAGTCGCTCAGCAAGCAAGCAGTTCACCAGGCCAAAGTGTATCCGCCATTCTCTCCACCAGCGGGTGACTTCCCACTATTCCATAGTGAGACTCTATCCCGCTATCCGCTCTATACCGGCTTGTATGGTGCGGTATTCGATATGTCCAGTGCACGACCGCTTCACGAGTATCTGAAAAGCTTCTTTGGTGGGCGCGACATGACACTGTTTCATCTTAAACGACTTGATAGCAGCAATGGCTGCGAAACCATAGAGGATATCCGGCAGGGACGCCTGAATATGTCTCAACGACGATACCTCAACGATTATCTCAATGAGTATGCTCGGGAGTATCGGTACGTGGGAAAAATAATCTATAACTGAGCTATTAATTGAGGATTAGTACCATGGATCAATTTCCACTAGCACTGCAACATGGCAAGATTGAAGAAGTCTTCCCCAATATCTTTTTCGTTAGCGGCGCCATGGAGACTGTTCTCCAGGGTATCGACTGGAAGTTCAGCCGTAACATGATCATCGTACGTGATGGCGATCGTCTGATCATCATCAACAGTGTACGCCTGAGTGATGATGGGTTGTCAGAGCTGGATCAGCTCGGCAAGGTCACTGACGTAATTCGTCTCGGCTCTCTGCATGGTCGTGACGATCCTTTCTACGTAGACCGATATGGGGCTGAGTACTGGGCAATGCCTGGTATGGAGCATGAGACCGGCCTGAAAGCGACGAACACACTTTCTAGCAACGCACCTTTGCCGATTGCCGATGCGTCCCTGTTCAGCTTTAAAACCACACAGATACCTGAGGGGATACTGCATATCGACCGCGCCGATGGCATTCTTATCGCTTGTGATGCCTTACAAAACTGGCAACATCCGGATCAGTATTTTTCTGAAAGTTCAACCGAGCTGATGCAGAGTATGGGTTTTTTTACGCCGGCCAACCTGGGACCTGTGTGGGTGCAGCGGGCCGCACCCGGGGGTGAAGATTTTGCCCGTCTCAAGGCGCTCTCTTTCAAACATGCATTGTGTGGTCATGGGGATCCATTGCGTGATACGGCATTCGAGGATTACTGTGAAACATTCAAGCGGATGTTTGACGTCTGATCCAGCGTGTTATTGTGAACCTTCAGTTATCCGCGTATGACATCGGCCCGGTTCTCTACCGTTCCGGCGATCGTGTGGTCTTTCAAGCAAACAAGAGAACTGATGGCAGTAAAGTAGCGATCGAGACCCTCGATGTGGAATATCCAGAACGCCAGCAGGTCGCTCTGTTACGCCGAGAGGGTATCATCACCCAACGTCTTACAGACGTTAATGGTGTGCGCAGGATACACGAAATACTGCTTCACGGCTGTGGTAATCTGGCACTGGTGGGAGATCTGTATGATTGTACTCTCGATACCCACCTTTCCAAGGCGGGTGGTACAGGATTACCCATATCAGAGGTACTCGAAGTCGCATTTCAGCTGGTATCCATACTAAAGGATATTCACAGCCAGGATATTGTGCATAAAGCACTGACCCCGAGACATGTGTTGTTTGACTCGCATGAAAAAGCCATCGCATTGAGTGGCTTCGGCATCGCCTCGGAGCTGGACCAGGAGAGACAAACCATCCAGATGTCGCGACAGATCGAAGGGCCATTACCCTATATCTCTCCGGAACAGACCGGACGAATGAATCGAGGCCTGGACTATCGGTCCGACTACTATTCACTTGGTGTCGTACTGTTCGAGTTACTGACGGGAAGGCGCCCACTGCAGGCGAATAATCCCTTGGAATGGGTGCATGGTCATATCAGTTGTCAACCGCCAGCGCCCCATGAGGTAGAACCTGAAATTCCAGAAACACTCTCAAAGGTCGTCCTTAAACTATTGGAGAAAAGTCCTGAAGCACGCTATCAAAGCGCTGATGGCTTGATGCATGATTTGACTGCATGTGCTGACCCGATTGCCGGCGGGCGGGAGATAGTACCATTTAACCTCGGCACAGCCGACATTGCTCAGAAGTTCCTGCTGCCGCAAAAGCTCTATGGGCGGGAGCGAGAGCTTCAGACGTTATTATCACTTTTTGAATCAGCAGCATCTGGAGCTAACGAGTTTTGTCTCATCAGTGGTTATTCGGGGGTAGGCAAATCGGCCCTGGTGAATGAGATTGATCAACCTCTGGTACGTGAACGTGGCTTTTTGGTTCAGGGTAAATTCGAACAATTCCAGCATGGCAAAGCCTACATGGCCCTTACTACAGCATTTCGTAGTCTGGTGCATCAAATTCTTGCTGAAACGGAAGATCAACTGGTGGAATGGCGCCACCGTCTACTGGAGGCACTGGCACCGAATGCCGCTTTGGTTATTGAGTTGGTCCCAGAGTTGGGATTGATCATCGGTGATCAACCTGCTGTTATAGATTTACCTACGGCAGAGGCGAGAAATCGCCTGTATATCGTATTGACCAACTTTTTGAGAGTATTTGCAGGAGAAGGGCACCCAGTGGTGCTGTTTCTCGATGACTTACAATGGAGTGACCCTCCAACACTGGAACTGTTGAGACGGTTTGTTACTTCACGCGAGCTGAACAATCTGCTTTTAATTGGAGCCTATCGCAGTAACGAAGTAAGAACCGGGCATCCACTGCGCTTGTTGCTAGATGACCTTAAGACAAGAAAAAATATTCACCAGCTCGCTTTAGGTCCATTGGACAGGGAATCTGTGGCCAACTTGGTGGCAGATGCGCTCTATCGTATACAGCATGAGACCCGATCTCTGAGCGACATGCTCTTTGACAAAGCACGAGGCAATCCATTCTTTACCAATGAGCTGCTGCGGCAGCTTCACAAAGATAGGGTTATTACAAGAGATCGTGACAATGGCTATTGGAGCTGGGATCTGGATGCAGCCCGCTGGGCGGGAGTAAGCAATGATGTTGTCGAATTCATGGTAGACAACCTGAGGCAGTTGCAACATGAGACCCAAAAGACGCTGCAACTGGCCGCCTGTATTGGGAGCAGTTTCGATCTGCAGACACTTGCAACAATTTATGAACATACTCCTGCCGAAACCGCTGAAACGCTGTTGCCAGCAATCAAACAGCACATTGTGCAACCGATGCAGAGTGACTACAGGCTGACAGGCGATAGCTTGACTCTCAATGAGGCTGAAGATCAAGTAATCAATCCTACCTATCGTTTTCTGCATGACCGTATCCAGCAGGCCGCTTATGCATTAATCGACACTAAATGGCTTAAAGCAGTACATCTCTCTATCGGTCGTCTGATGCTAGAGCATCTGGGGGACTCTGTACCAGAAGAGCGGCTAATCGACATAGTCGGTCACCTCAATGTAAGCCGTAAGTTGATCGATTCAAGCAACGAGCGATTACAACTTGCTGAGTTCAATCTGCGATCCGGAATTCACGCCAGACAATCCTCATCCTATGAATCAGCTTTAAACCACCTGCGCATTGCCGCTGAGTTGCTACCGGATGATCCCTGGGTTGAGACTCCGGATATCATGAAGACATTGGCTGAAGAGACGCAACAGTCTGCCTACCTTACCGGCCACACAAAAGAAGCCGATTATTGGATTGAGATATTGCTGGAGCACGCTAAGACCAATCTGGAACGCGCCGACATCCTGGCAACCCGTACCCGCCAGTACGCAACACTCGGAAGAATGGATGAGTCGATTCAATCCGGCATTCAGGGTTTGGAAATGCTTGGCATGAAGCTAACAGAGCAGCCTTCTGAAGCGGATATCGCAGCGGAGCGTAGCCGGTTGGCCCAACATCTGGCCGGTAGAAACGTCCACGATCTGGTAAATGCACCAGCTCTGAAAGATCCTTCAACACTGATCTCGATGCGCTTGTTGATGGAGGTTTTTCCTGCAGCATTTCTCTCCGGTAGCGGCAACCTCTTTCCCTATCTGGTGCTGAAAGGGGTCAACCTCTCACTGCGTCATGGCAACTGCTCAGAGTCTGCTTTTGTCTATGCGGCCTACGGCATGCTGCTGTGTGGTGAACTTGACGAACCCGGGTTGGGCTATCAGTACGGTAAGCTCGGGCTCGCGATCAACGAAAAGTTTGATGATACAACTCTCAGGGCGCGGGTGATCTATGTTTATGCCATGTTCATACACCATTGGAACAACCATTGGAGCAGCCTGACCACCTGGTTCCGCAAAGGTATAGAAGCCGGCTATCAGTCAGGGGACCTGCTCTATCTAGCCTACAGCGCCCAGGACTGTGTGATCTGGGATCCATCACTGGACCTGGAAACGGCTGAGCAGATACATGCCGACAACTTACAGATCGTCCGTGAGTGTGCCTACCAGGATTCGTTGGATTCGGGCAGCCTGTTTCTGCAACTTCAACGTAATCTGCTCGGTCTTACCGAGAGCGGTTGCAGCCTGAGCGATGAAGACTTCGATGAGACAGAGTGCCTGAATGGCATGCACCAGCGTCAGTTCATGACGGGTATTGCCAACTACCATATCTATCATGCCGAGATCTGTCTGTTATATGGTGATTTTGACCAAGCATTACATCATGTCACTGAGCAGGACAAATTGATCAAGTCCGCCATGTCACTGCCTCAGCTGGTGCGCTTCTACATCATTGCCTTTCTTACCCTGACAACACACTATCCGCAGATGTCTATTCAGCAACAGGCTGATACGAGGAAAAGACTGCTAAGTGATCATGCCCGCATGAAACGCTGGGCTGATAATTGCGAAGTTAACTTTCGCCACCTTCAATACTTGATGGAGGCGGAGCTTGAGCGTCTCGATGGCGCCAGGGAGAGTGCACTGGAGCACTATGACAGAGCCATTGCATCAGCCAGAAAGAGTGGATTCCTTCACGATGAAGCGACTGCTGCAGAACGGGCTGCACGTCACCTGATAATACTCGGCAGGGGTCGCGCTGCCGAAGGTTATTTACGCAGTGCTCACCATCTCTACAACCGTTGGGGTGCGAAACGGAAAGTAAAACTGCTTGAGCAGGAGTTCTCTCTGTTCAATGAACTTGCAGAGGCCAACCGGGGATTGGGTATCGGGGGATTCGAACAGGATCTCGATTTGGCTTCAGTGATGAAAGCCTCCCGGGAGATCTCCGGAGAGATACTCCTGGACCGGTTACTGCAGACGACCATGAGCATACTGCTGGAAAATGCCGGTGGGCAGTGGGGTTGCCTGGTTGTTCGCCGGGAAGGGCGCTTGAATATCGAAGCTGCAAAACTGCCGAGCCAGGGCCTAGCCAGCAGAGATGTTCCAACACACTCTCAGGTGCCTGGACCTGAGAATAAACGGATACCCTTACCTGTAACCCTAATCAGTCATGTTCTCTATAGTGGCGAGGCTGTGGTGTTGCATGATGCAAGCCAGGAGGGGCAGTTCTCACAGGATCCCTATGTATTGAGTCTGAAACCGGTTTCAGTCGTCTGTGTGCCACTGAGACGGGAGCGTTTCGAAGCAATCCTATACCTGGAAAACAACCTGGCAAGAGGTGTCTTTACCGAAGAACGGGTGGAGATCATTAAACTGCTCGCCGCACAGGCCTCGGTTGCCATTGAAAATGCGCGCCTCTATGAACAGGTACAGGAGTACTCCCATACTCTGGAAGAGAAGGTGGTCGAACGTACCGCAAAGCTTGAACAATTGAACCAGGAGCTTCAGGGGCTGGCGGACATGGATGGTCTGACCGGTGTTGCCAACCGACGAAGAGGGGACAGTTATCTGGAAGAGGTGTGGTCGCGCCTGCGTCGGGACAAGCAACCTCTCTCTGTCATCATGATGGATGTGGACCATTTCAAGGCCTTCAACGACACCTATGGGCATCAGGCAGGCGATGAGTGTCTGGTAGCCGTTGCTGAAGCGATCTATGCACAACTCATGCGTCCAACCGATATGGTGGCACGCTATGGCGGTGAGGAGTTCATCATCATCCTGCCGAATACTGATCGTGAAGGTGTGGCCCATGTGGCTGAACAGATTAGACGTGTTGTAGAGATGCTGGCAATCCACCACGAACACTCCTCAGTCAGTGCCGTGGTGACCACAAGTGCGGGTACGGCAACGATGATTCCTGGCGTAACCGGAAGTACAGATCAGCTCTTGCGAGAAGCGGATATCGCACTCTATCGTGCCAAGCGGATGGGGCGTAATCAAGTGCACTCTGCACCTGAGGTATCCACAAGCAAATAACTTGATTCCAGCTACGGTTTAATTCCTACACGATGCCATTACATAATCTGCAATCTAGCAAATCTGCTTGAGCACCTTAGTAAAAAGATAGAGCGTTGTTGCCTGTTCTGAGCGAGACAAGCATCCATCGATTCATCCTGAACAATCGAATCAACTGCCTGTTTGCAAAAATTCACCTTGCCCGGGAACATCTGCTGGTTTTCGCTCATCCAGTTCCAGAGTCTCCAAGGTATAGCGTCGTACCGAATGCACCAAATCGAGATCATCATCCAGAGAGTGACCATAGGAAGGAATCAGCTCTTCGAGGCGTAGTCTTGCTTCACCTTGTAGCAAATCAGGTAGACAATCCTCGATAACATCCATCATGGCTGAGACGCTGACAGAGGCTCCAGGGGAGGCGCCCAACAAAGCGGCGAGTGAGCGATCGGCCGTCTTGATTACCTCGGTGCCGAACTGCAACTTGCCACGACCTTTCTCATCCAGTTTGATGATCTGAACCCGCTGTCCGGCTGGGCGAAGATGCCACTCACCCGGCTTTACCGATGGCATAAAGGTGCGAAGCTGTTCGAGACGCTGATCACCGGAACTGATGGCCTCTTTGATTAGATAACGGGTCAACGCCCAATGCTCTTTTGCCACTTCCATCATCGGCTTCAGATTGTGAGAGCGTATCGAATTGATCAAATCAAAAAGACTGCTACTTTTCAAAAATCGTGTGGTGAAACCGGCAAAGGGCCCAAACAGCAGGGCAGGACGACCATCGATCACCCGGGTATCGAGATGCGGTACCGACATAGGCGGTGCACCGACAGGTGGCAGGCCGTAAACCTTGGCATTGTGGGTCGCCGCGGCTTTGATGTTTTCACTGGCAAGCCAGATCCCTGAGACCGGGAAACCACCATAACCTCGTACCTCATCCACACCTGACTTTTGCATCAGAGACAGGGCACAACCACCCGCACCGACAAATACAAAGCGTGCCTCGATGGTTCGCTTGCCTGCCAGCGCGTGCTTGGTTGTCACATGCCAGCGATCTCCCACCTTCTTCAATCCCAAGACTTCGGTTGAAAGCCAATAGTCGACAGATTCCTCATGGGAAAGATGCTCACCCATCGAGCGGGTCAGCTCGCCAAAGTTGATGTCTGTTCCGTGTGCCACTCGTGTGGCCGCCATGGGTTGCGCCATATCACGCTCAGCCATCATCATAGGTAACCACTCCTTTAGAGTGGCCGGATCATCCGCATACTCCATCTCTTCGAACAGAGGATGAGTGACCAGTGCTTGCTGGCGCTGCTTGAGGTAGTTGACGCTCTCTTTTCCCTCTACCCAGCTCATATGGGGCACCGGATTGATAAAGGCTGAGGGTTTCGAAAGAGCACCCTTGCGAACCAATCCGCTCCAAAACTGCAGGGACTCCTCAAAGCGGGCGTTTATCCCCAAAGCTCTTTCAATGGCGATCTCACCATTACTTTGCTGAGGGGTGTAGTTGAGTTCGCAGTAACCCGCATGTCCGGTGCCTGCATTGTTCCAGGCATGGGTGCTTTCGGTGGCTAAGGTTGCCGCTTGCTCGACCACTGTGATATGACGAGAGGAATCGAGCTGTGTCACCAGCATAGCCAGCGTTTTGCTCATGATGCCACCACCAATCAAAAGCACATCGGTCTTATGCATCGTCATACGGCTGCCTCCGGTTTTATCAAACACTAAAATGGGTAGGGTACAGATGCTGCGGTGCAATATAGAGGAAAACTGTCGACATTTCACCTTAAATTTAACGATATTCAGTGTTGATATATGCAATACAAGGATTAATTGTCGACATTTTTCGTTAAATTCAACGATAGAGGCTGATTTTGCAGCGATCTTTACCCCGCCTGGAGGGTGGTTATTAACTGCTTGTTTGCATTGTGGATTTAACGGATGAGGAGCTTTTAGAGGTTAGCTGTGATGATGCAGTGCAGTTTGCCAGTATCACTCATGAATTGATGTTTAAACTATTGATTAATAGTTACTTATATGAAAAATCAGATCATACCATTCAGGTTGAAATGGTCATTTTTGCGATTTAAAGTAATCCAGTGCATTTTGATAACCCACTTTTTGGGCAACTTCGTCAGGCAGCTGCGCTAACCACGTACGATGAAAATCGAGGAAACGTGTCAAATGCTGCCAACCCGTGTCGGGTTCGTCCCAGGGGTTGAGTTGCTCAACCGGCCAAACGGGATCTGAGCCGATCATGAACCGATCGGCGTGGGCGACTACCAGATCATGCCACTCTTTTTTCAACAGCCCCGACTCATCTGCAATACGCATCCCCACATGCCGCCAAGGATCACGAGCTGACAGTTCCACACTCAGGTTGGCGCAGTGTTCTAATGCACGCGCCACCTCAGCTGGTGGGACAACAGAACCCGCATGTGCCCACAAAAAGCGGGTTTTAGGATGCGCGCTACAGAAGCCAATCAGATAATTAGCCCTGGAGAACTCCGTGTGGACCAGCACGGGTACATCAAACTCAGCGGCAAGTTGAAACAAAGCGGCGATATTCGGGTGCTTCCAATCCGATACAAAGCCACCGATCATATGCAGTTCACCAATACCCCGGTAGCGTCCCGCTGCCAGTGCTTGCCGAACACGCCCGACCATTGACTTGTCCAGATACCAGTTCGACCAGTCGATCCGGCCTTGATAAACCCCATAAATGGGTATCACCAGGTCGGGCGCCAACTGATGCAGCTCCAGTGCCAGTTCCGGAGGGGTGCCGGTAACCACCGCCAGCGTGACCTGGTTATCACGCAGGATTTTAATGGCCTGTTCAGGTTCCGTGACCTCTTTCTGATTCCACTTCCAGTGCAGATGCGTATCGGCCAGTTTTGTCAGCCCTTCGCCACTGAAGCTTGCCGGCGAAAAGAGAGCGATGATTGAGAGCAGGGCGGCTATTACTGAGATTTCGATATGTCTGATCATATTGTTTCGACTGAAGTTAAGCGCCTGGAATCCATTAGAGGCGACCTCTGCAATGCTCTCTAATAAGCTGAATTACTCGTCCAGATGTCACGGTGCATCTTCCAGGCATTCCCATCATACTTCCAAATCATAATCCCCTTGCCTTGGTCTAGTATGGACTCATCGGCATCGTACATGGTGTAACGACTGACTTCAGTGGCAGAGTCGCCATGTTGTTCCAGCTCCATGAGGTCAATCTTGATGCGTCTGATTCCCATGTCGACAGCTTCCTGCCAGTAGCCCTCAATCGCCTGACGCCCCTGAATGAAATCACTGCCGGCTGGTAGCAACATTGCGTTATCGGAATAGAAACCTGCGATCTCTGCCATGTTACCTTGACTGAAAAGCTCCTCGAAGCTTTCAAGAATCGTATCGAATTCCCGATGCAGGTCTGTTGTTTGACTGTTCATGTTGTGCTCCTGACGGAAGAGGGTCAAATATTTTCTACTCGGCTGGTGTAATTTAGTATGGTTGGACTTGAACGGGAGTTGAATGTTAGAACATCCATGATTATTGATCATTCATCCAAATAATCGAATTTCACATGATAAAGATACCAAGTATGTTCGAGAGCAGATGGAAAACGAGAGCGGCAATCATCATCGGGCATTATCGTCTCTACAGGTCTAGGATCGACTGGGTGGTTTAAATCAGTCATGACTGGCGCAGTGCGAATTGCCGAAGAAATGGGCCAATCATTACCTGATACAGCTTACAAAGAAGGAGTGAGCTGGGATAGTAATTTTCTATTCTACTCAGTACGTGAACCTTTTCCCAGCGCCTACACAGGTACAAATTTGACCTTTGGACGGATAGCACAAAACAAAAATGTGGAAATCGTCTCCAATATGCCGGTTGATGGCATCATATTCAGTGACGGAATGAAGCAGGATTACTTGGAATTCAATACCGGGAAGGTGGCAAGAAATAGTGTCGCAGATGTAGGAGGGCAATTGGTGCTATAAGAAACAACTTTTCGAATTGTAGTGCATTATCTGGCAGAGCATCCTACGTAAGGTAGATACTGAGTAGATTACCGATGCAATCGATCGATTAGAAGCTAGTAAGGATTTACAAGGTGTTGCTGAAACAAAGTGACCAGAAGATCAAGAGTTACTCAATAGCCATGGCGCTCATAAAGTAGAATTCACTTTCAAGAGTGTTGCTCGCTTCAAAATCAAACTTGCCTATACCGAGCATGGCAAGATAGCTCATCATGATAATCGAATGCTTATACCGTGTTCCTGAGCCAAAGTCGTATGCGTGGGTACCTGCTTTATCCTATTGTCATGCTTTACATATCCTTGCTTTTTAATAATCTATCTTCTAAAACTGAATTTAATACGCAAGCCGTCTCTGACGGCCAGTCAAACTTCTCACTAGCCAAGGAATGAGTCTAAAAAAGTCAATACAAGTAAAAAACAATAAATAAGGAGCACTCATGTCTAAAAAACTGGTTATTCTGGTGCACGGTATGGGTAATCATCCCAAAGGGAGCATGATTAAAGAATTTAAGAAAGCACTTTCTGACAGAGCTAAAGCGTTTGGAATAATTGAGCAGAGTTATTTTAGCAAGGCAGACCATAAAGAGTTTAACTACAGCGAATACTTCGACTTATTACGCAAACAGTTTGCAGATAATGCGGAAGCTCGAAAAAAAGGTTTCAAGTATCTAACCGGTAAAGGTTTTGAGGAGAAACTACTGCTCCAGCTTACCAATTTTGAATCAAAACTAAGTAAGGATGAGTTTTTCTATACCCACTGGTTGGACGTGGTTTTATATTCAACAATGTATTTTGGGGAAAAAATACGGCTAGACTTTATCGATTTCTTTGATAAGCAGCGCAAAAAGTATGGCCACTCAAATATACATCTAATTAGCCACTCTTTAGGAACTGCTGTAGCACACGACTCTTTGGCCAAATACTACAGAACGGAGTCTGATCCATTTGACAATATTCCTGATCTTAAAACCGGCGATTTTAATATTGCTTCAATATGGACATTTGCCAATGTAACTCGAATGGTTAACCGCTTAAACAACTTAACCGACCCAATTCAGTCAACAGTCGTAACTGGTACGGATGGTTGCTCAAGTAATTTCGCAAATATCCGGCACAAATACGACCCTTTCACATGGTTTCTGACTTACAACAGGCGAATGTCGAATTACTATAGCGTCGTTCCCACCATAATCAGAAACGTGAATACTCATGACTTCTACGAATACATAACTGAGCCAAGGGTTGCAAGGGCGATGCTCAACCTTATATATGAGCAAAGCATTACCGACACCCAGTTTGAGAAAGGTGTTTCAGAGCATAAAGAGGGCACACTAAAGGAGGAAGCAAAAGAATTACGTGATTTGCTAAAATCAATCTGGGAAAAACCCTCTCTTGATTCAGTTAAAGATGTAGTCAAACAATTCAAGACCATTCAGAAAAAGATTGACGAATTATCTGGTATCAATGAATAAATGTAAGTGACCAAGGATTGCCATGAATACAAGAATCACAGTACCAGTACTATTTCTGCTTATCACTTCATTTATTTGTCTAAGCCATGCAGATGAGCGACAAACCTCTATTGACTGTTCAATGACAGAACCCTATACAGGCGAAATCTTTTCAGATCTGTATGAGGAGACCAAAAGAACTGCAAGCACCTTTTGCAATGAGCTAATACGTTCACGTATCGATAGAATCAATACAGATGACGCCTATATAGGTTCCATTCTGGCAGATTTTGCAGTGAGCTCAGAACTGGCTCTCGATAAATATGAAATGAATAAATCAGCTGACTATAGAAAGCAGTTTAATGAGTTAAGAAATACATTTGTGAAATTTCATTTTTCAGATATGAAAATGCCCGAATTTAGAGTGGAGCCAACATTTACTTTACCAATGGCCGGATACTTCACGTCATTACTTGAAGAGCGTGAGAGATTTTCCATTGAAGAGATCGAACACTGCACTACTGTTGCTCAAGGATTGACTTGCAAAGAGGTATTTAGGGAGTTCAAGAGCGCATTCAACCCATATCGTTCTGCATACGATAATGTGTATGACAACACAATGTTACTGTCAGCTTTAGGCGAGCGCTGGGCTAATTTTCTAGAGGTCAGTAAATCTCAAACCGCTCTGGAAGTCTATCTAACTACTCTTGCAAATAAGAGCCATTTCAAGAAAAACCATTTGGTAGGTCCTCCGAATTATCAGATTATCGCACTCCACCCGCACTTAATTTTTAACAGCATGGACGAGGCGCCAGATGGTAGCAAACAAGAGTTAGGGTTGGCTGTTGAGTGGATTGGCATCAATTACTGGGATCTTAAACTGCCACTTGGCATATCGTTCACCACTGCGTACGTCGATAGAGAAAATGTCAGAGATGTAGGGCATGGAATAATGCTACACATTGATAATCAGTATGCTATCGGATGGGCTGATCATGATGGAGAGGATAGTTTTTACGTAACGTTTGATTTATTGAAGGCACTAGAGGACAAAAAAGGAAAATATGATAAATACATGAAGCAGGTGTTTTAGCATTGCGTTTGCAAAAAGCAAGATCGTAGTCTCGCTCTGTGCTGAACGGCCAGTCAGTTTTCTGGGCTAGTCCATCTCCTGTTCAATATGGCTGGCTCAGATATGATCATAAGTATGATGATAGAAGAGAGCTTAGAAGAAGGTAGGAGGGGGACTAAAGCTAGTGCCAGAAGATTGCCGTCTAGGACAACACAAGAATAAGAATTGCTACATGATTATGGTTAATTAATCCTGGTGATTGATTTTTACATTAATATTTAAATAAACAAGGCACTACTTGCAACTTTATTTAAAAAGATACATGGACGTCCGTCCAAAAGCATCAGATTAATTTACGGCCTAATTATATGATTTAACATAATATACATTATGCACATAATCTACTGTCTTTTGATTTGTGCAAATAGCGTCTTGATGTAGTATGCTTCCAGTGCAGTTAGCGTTTAGCCTTCCTCTGTGGTGAGCATTTAGCTTTCCTCTGCAGAAAGTGTTTCAACCCTTCCTGTGCAGTAGAAAGTGGTTAGCTTCCTTTAATCCTGTTAAACCGCTTTCTCCAAAGTAAAGTCGGAGACACGTTGGCTCGATCTTGTCCACCGAGCTAACACCTAAAGCCGCTGTTCACTGTAACGTTTCTGTTATGGTTCAGCGGCTTTTTTAATCGGTCATGGAAAAATTATTGGTATTTCTCCACCTAATTGTCAAGAAATTTCTTCTGAGCAATGATCAAATGCGAATTTGGATTTGGCAGTGAAGCCATGCCCAAATCCTTTTCTGGATTCATGATGATCATCCCCTTGACCGTCGAACTTTTTCGATCGCCCTTGATGTCATAGGTCCAGATGTTCTGTCCCTGCTCCGTTTTTTTGTTGATCTTCAATCGTTGAAATTTACTTTGAACCTTTTTGTAATCCGCACCGACAGATTGCGCAAATACTCGGAAGATTCTGGGACTGACGATCAAGAGACCTTCTGGCACGGTATGGACCATCGCCTTAGCATTGTTGATCTCGAGCTTTCCTGTCTTGACACCTTTCGTCAGCCAGGTACAAAAAGATTTGGCGAGATTCTCAACCGGCACCGATTCTGACACAGCTTCATTGTCGAGTGCTGCCGGTACCGTTTGAGAATCTTCAGCCCTGGGATCAGGAGGCACATCATCATCTGCCTCCTGATAGGATTCTGACACATCCGTTGCAGTTGCTGCAGCAATAACCGTTTGCTTTTCGACGACAGAAGCTGAGTAAGCCTGCTCCTGATTTTGAGGGATGGTCGGTGTGTTATCGACAGTCTGTGAGGTTGATGGTGATTCTGCACTTTTGCCGTCTTCCAACACGATGTGGACATCGATGTCTGTTGCTGGCCCTGATCCAGCGCCCCACAACTTGGAAGCACGTACACCAATACACGTCAGTGATTGTTCCCAATCACCAATTTTTATGGTGATTTTCCTTGAGGCCTTGCCGTCACTGGATGCATTCAGATAGTCGTACTGGATCAGCTCATCCATGATTCGAGGGTTCGGCGGGATCCCCGTTTGTCCTTGTCCGATCAAACTGGATCTGAGTTCATCCAAACTACGCTTGCTGACCAGCCAGATGGTATCGGATGACTGCGTGTGGAATGTAACGCCTCCTGGTTCATTGCGTTTCCACTCCTCATCAATTAACCGTCGCAGTTCAACGGCAATACGTTGATGCAGGGGTACCGCCGGTTGTTGGGCTATTGAAACAGCATGTCCTCCTGTTAAGTTATTTGCAACAGAATACTGATCGGCTTTCTTGATGATCTCGCTGATGGCATTGGCGTCATCGATGTTGGATCCGGATAACGCTTCAGCCCACTGCTCCAATAATGACAGATCTGAATTGAGCCAGACTTGTCCCTCGATCGGGATTGTCCATTGAACCAGTAAGAGTGGTAATTTCTCGTGAATCTGATATTTCCGGTCACGTCGAAAAGTAATACTGTACCTTGACCCAATTGGCATTGGTCCTCCGAGTGGTGCCCATTCATCCACCCGACCATCCGAATGATGGATACGTATCAGCTGGTCGGCCAAAGGTTTTCCGATATCGTGCAGCAGTGCAGCGGTAAACACAGCATAGGTATAGAGATCTGCCTTCATCGATTGTTGCTCTGGGATTCCTCCTTGAGGTAACAGATAGCTTTGTCTTATCCGCAGAGCCGCTTCAGCCGTTTCTAGGGAGTGTTGGAGCAAACCGCCTGCGCGTGCGTGATGATGGGCCTCTGAGGCAGGTACTAATTGCACGAGTTCTGCCAGTCGTTGTATCAGGTCATTGTACAGTTTGTTGTAGTGGCCATCCGGGATACTGGTTAATTGCCGAATTCTACTCAGTTGTGCTTGATAGCGCCTAAGGAGGTCTGTAGCCGTTTGAGCGTGTAGCAATCCCCTATTCGGCTTTTCCGCTTGTAAAACACTTTTTAATTTATGCCACACATTCATGACTGCCGTTCTTTTGGATTTCTGCCTCAGTATTTATTGATGACTAATTGGAGTCCTGCACCAGTTCTAGAAAACCCTTTAGCCTTTTCATCGCCACGATCACTCACTGTTGTGATCTTGGCGGCCCTTTCGGGTAAGTCCTGTTCCATTAATTACCCCTACCCTTCACGTCCTTTGTTTCTTTTTCCCTTTGTAGTATGCGCTTTATAGTGAATTTTTGCATACCGATAATATTTTTTTAACTGTGACATATCGTCATTACTGTTGACAAAATGATTATGTATGTGCTTTATATTATTAGTATCAAGGTCCTTCGCTCCGTACCGGCCTGAACGTCCCAAGGGACGGGAGTTTGCATTCTGCATCGTCTGCCTTTTTGGTAGATTCTAATTTCACACCTTTTTTTATTTTAGGTCCTATGGATAGGCCGATTTTCTTTTGCCTGATAATTGATGGATGCACACGAGGTTTGGATATGGAACAGGAAGCAAAGCAAAGCGAATTAGATGATATCGTTGTTATAGATAAAACGATTAAACCCGAATCAGAGATAGTGGGTGTTTCAAAGATTTCAGATGAACATGAAGTAGACGCCTCAACAGCGACCACTCATAGTCTTGAGGCCGAGCCGGAAAAACGGGAAAAAACCTCATCGCCTGGAAGACTTAAGACAAAGGGATCTGTTGTTATACATACCAGATCTGCACACGATCTCTTTTATGGCCGTCGAGGAGACAGAGAATCAGGAGTCAATCAGATTGTCGGCCTCACTTTATTTGCGACGAATGCCAATAACCTTTCCATGCTTTGCAAACATGATGATCCATACGCTGAGGCTGCACTGATAAAAATTGAAAACCTTCTTGATGATATTCAGAAAGATCTATCGAATAAAATCGCTCATTTGAATTCAATCCTAGATAACATGGGTGGTGTGACCATAGATTTTCATGAATCAGAAGATCCTATAACAATTCCATTAGAGTTTGGTACGCCATATGGCTATATTGCTACACGTTGTCTCAGTCAATACGACAAACTCGTAACTTTAGCCTATTCTGCAAAACAGGCGGGGCTTATAGTACAGTCAGATTGGCATCGGTACGTGATAAGAACTCGTACAAAGTTACGCCGTATCTTCCATCTATCGAATCTATACAGGTTCGGAGGTGCTACCAGAGATGATATTGCTGCCAATAATGCAGTCGCAAGAGCTGTAAGCGAGAAATATGGAGTTCTTTCACCAAAAATACTGGAGAAGGAGCTTCGCGCTCAGTTTGTCTCCCACAATAGAACATAACAACAAAGGGAGATCAGAATGAAACACTTAATGATTGTTGAATCGCCAAATAAATGTAAAAAAATACAGTCGATATTAGGTTCTGATTGGATTGTAAAAGCATCAATGGGACACGTTAGGGATCTTCCTCCAAAAGAAATGGGCGTGGACTTTGAGACATTTCAACCAAACTATGTTCCGAGTAAAAAAGGTAAAGCAGTTCTTAGTGGTTTGCGAAAGCTAACACGGGCTGTCGATCGTGTCTGGTTGGCGACAGACCCTGATCGTGAAGGTGAAGCTATAGCGTGGCACTTACAACAAGCGCTTAATTTAAAACATCCTCACCGCGTTTCATTTAACGCAATTACGAAATCATCTGTTACTGATTCTGTTAATTACCCATCAGTAATCGATATGTCATTGGTACGTGCTCAAGAAGGACGCAGAGTACTAGACAGGCTTGTGGGATATAGTGTATCACCTGAGTTGAGTCGAGCTTGTGGTAACGGCGTGTGGTTAACAGCTGGTCGCGTTCAATCTGTAGCGCTTAGAATAGTCGCTGAGCGAGAACTGGAGTTATTGAATTTCAAACCAAAAAACTACGTCGAGGTTTATTTACATTTCAATACTGATAACATCAGATGGAAAGCTAAGTGGATACCTGGTGATCTACTTCCTGAGTTAGAAAGATACTGGACTAACCGGGAATTTGCCTTGCAAGTTGCAGATATCACAAATGTAAGCGTCACTTACATAGACCGCTCAAAAAAATCAAATCGCCCCCCTCCTCCATTTATCACCTCCACACTGCAACAGGCCGCCTCTGTGACTTTAAAAATTTCACCAAAGCAGTGCATGCAATCTGCCCAGAAGCTTTTTGAATCAGGCCTGATTACCTATCATCGTACTGATAATCCTAATCTTTCTGATGAGGGTACTACAGAGGTGCGATGTTGGTTGCAAAGTAATGGGTACACCGATCATGTATCTACCCAGGTTAACACTTGGAAGTCCAAAACAAATGCACAAGAAGGACATGAGGCAATAAGACCTACTTCTATTTCAAAACTACCTGATGGGAACCAAGATATCCCTCAAGATCTTCAAAACCTCTATAAATTGATTTGGCAACGTGCCGTCGCCTGTCAGATGAAGAATGCAGTACTTGATGTGACAAAAATATCACTTTCATCCAATGACACGATAGACGGTAATATCATGCGCTTCGACGCGAAAGGTGAGCAGCTTATCTATTCAGGTTGGCGGTCATTTAGTGGACGTGATGCAGCTGACGAATCTGTAGTGGATGATGGCCAGCAATTACCACAGCTGAATCCATATCAACAACTCTGTGCGATTGATGGCGCTGTAGAAGATAAGCAGACAAAACCCCTGAACAGATATACCGAGGCCTCTTTGATTAAAAAACTCGAGGCAGAAGGGGTTGGGAGGCCATCCACCTACGCATCAATCATTGATAACATCGTTCATCGTAAGTATGTTTCAATCGCTAAAAGAAAGCTACATGCTACAGACCTGGGAATCCTCATAGTCAGGACATTGGTCGATCGATTTAGCTTTTTGGAGCTGAAATATACGAGTCAGATCGAAGCGTTGCTAGATCAAGTTGCTGCCGGGAAAATGGAGTATTTTGATGTGGTATCAACCGCATATCGCGTTTTAACAAATGAGCTTGGGTCATTATCTAAACTTGGGGCTCAAAACGAAGTAAAATTTACCTGCCCTGAATGTGGTAAGGCATTACGGCTTATTAAAAATCAATTCTGGGGATGTAGTGGTTATCCTGATTGCGGATATACCGCGCCGAACGATAAAGGCAAACCTGGGGTGCCACGTCCTAGAAAGAAAAGTAATGGTGTGGACAAGAGCTATCCCTGTGATTGTGGCAAAGGATTCCTGCAGCGCCGGAAATCTAAGACTGGATTCTTCTGGGGCTGTTCCAACTATCCCAAATGTAAACATACCCTGCCAGATTGTGATGGTAAGCCTGACGAGCGACAGCCCAAATCGAGTTCACAATCAAAGGTTATTCAAGTAGCTGGTGAGGCCTGTCAGACCTGTAAGGCTGGTACAGTGGTGCTACGGACGATCAAGAACGGCAAGAACGCTGGGGAAATGTTTTACGGTTGTACCAGTTTTCCGAAGTGTCAACACTTCACTTGGGCCAAGGAGTAGCGGTATGGACTGTAATCCGGCCCTAGTGGAAAACACAGTCGATCACATTGAGCTGGATCGTTCACAATCCTCCCTCTCAACGCCTCAAAAGAAGGAAGATATTATTGATGAAGCGCTTGAGGATATCGGTGCGTTAGCGACCTCTATTTCACTTACCGGATCAGGTGACGAGCTGGTCGGGCGGCTAAACCGGCTGGCAAGCACTCAACCCAAGTATTTTGAGCAAGCAACAGCCGAACTCCTACGGCACCATAGAGGTTGTCACCTCGGCTGCGGAGGGCAGTGAGATCCTGTATTAGAATGTCGACCCTCCCAAGATGTATATGACCCTGCAGATAGATCGGACGAAACAAGAAGCGTAGTGAACAATATGCCGGATGAGATCAAACAATTCCAGGTTCAGATGATCGGACCGATGGGTGTGGTCAGGGTCAACGGAAAGTCTCAGCGATTTATCGAGGAGGCGACCAGTCGCCTCGCACTTGAGCGGCGCCTGGCCGAACGGATGATGGATATTGATCCCATTAAAGGTTCATCCTTCTACAAGGGAAGATTCATCGGTTGCTGGATTGATGTCCGGGAACTCCCGGACCCGCAGGAGACCCTTGAATTGGCTCTATCCACGATTCGGTAGTTGAGCTAGCCAAAAAGTTGCCGGAAAAAAGTTGATCGGCTATATTCGGGAGTATTATACCCCCGCCTGAGGTTTTCAGGCACATGAACTGGTCTTGGATCGTGCAATACCAGCTGGATTCATCTGAATCCCGATCCCACTATAATCTGCTGGCCAACCGGGGATTTTCGCCCCGGCCCTTTATCAGGTCTCAATCAATTTTTATACCCCCTGCCCATGCGGAGCCATCATCCACATGGGTGATCTCCCATAGGGCTTTCTACAGCTTCAAGGAGATCCCTATGGTTACTGTCAACGGCCGCATGGCTGTCAATTTCGTTATGCTTTACGAGGCTCTTGATCAATATGATGCCGGTAACTAGATGTTCGGATTCGTGCGTTTGGTCTGTGCTGTTCGAGGCCATGATTACGGTAACGAGGTCTATATCTCGCCCTCGATGCTCACCTGTTGTCATCGATGTGGTCGGGATATCCGGGGTCGCTCTATGGAGGACCTGGAGCGCATGACCGACAAGTACTAAGAGTATCTTGAGCATCTCATCGGTATGGAATTCGAGAACGATTGATTCATACCACTATTTCAACCCACAAGGGGCAAAGCCCTTTGTGGGTTATTGCTCCTGAGCTTACCAGGAGTAATTTATGTCTGTAACATCCAATATCGAACAGCTAACCTTGTTGGAACACAATCGTTTCGAAGGCATGTCCACATTAGACCTGAACATGGTGGAACAAGATACCTTGATAAGTCTTGCGTTGTCTGTGTTGGCTAATCGCTATCAGAAGGGTCAACCACTCACCTCACCGGCTATGATGCGAGAGTACTTTCAGGTGCGCTATGGAGAACTGGAGCATGAAGTGTTCTCAATGGTCATGTTGGATAATCGGCACCGTCTGATCGATGTAGAGGAGATGTTTCGCGGCACCATTGATGGTGCGAGCGTCTACCCACGAGAAGTCGTGAAGGCTGCATTGAAGTGGAATGCGGCGGCTGTCGCATTTATCCACAACCACCCATCAGGGATTACCCAGCCGTCAGATGCGGACAAGCGTATCACCGAGAGATTGAAGGATGCCTTGGCGCTGATCGATGTGCGAGTGCTTGATCATTTGATCGTTACACATGAGTCCACGGTTTCGTTCGCGGAACGGGGACTCCTATAACCACTATTCATTAACCCGTCAGGGGAAATCCCCTGATGGGATTTCTCCTGGCATAACATAATTGGAGAAATCTATGGCCTTGATGTTTCAAAGAATCGCGCATAACTACGTGAAAAAAGAGTTCCTGATGCGCTGCGCTCACCTGCTGCATCTGTTCCAGACCCTGCTGATAAAAGTTCAACCTCTGATCGGAATTGCCTGGACCACTGCTGAACATCTGCTGACGGTGCGACTGCATCAGGCCAGCGCGCCCCTTTACCGCATCGGCAAAAGCCTTCACCACACCAGGTAGTTCAGCGAGTGCGCATTCGACAGCCAATGCGTTGGCAGGATGTCCCATGGAGTGCAGTTTGATCCTGCGCCTGACCTCCCACGGACCTGATGGCTTCAACGATGTTTGCCTGTTCATCAGTCTATCCGTTCTCTGTTCAACCGGTTAAGTCCTTCCGCTTCTGTTCGAATTCCTCCCGATCAATCTCTCCATTGGCATAACGCTCCTTCAGTATGTCTAACGCAGACTTATGCCTTTCTGAGGGCGTGCTCTTGCCGCCCACTGTCGCTTTCACTGCCCAGACAATCAGAATGATCAAACCTATCCAGAACAGCCACATGAAGCCTCCACCAAAACCGATTCCAAGTCCGTCATGCATCATGATATTACCCTCTATAGTCGTGCGTCTCTGAGCCTGAGCGCATTGCCGATGACCGACACTGAACTAAAACTCATGGCTGCTGCCGCAATGATGGGTGACAGTAACAAGCCAAAAGCCGGGTACAACAAGCCTGCCGCTATCGGAATACCCAGTGAATTGTAGATAAAGGCAAAGAACAGATTCTGATGATATGTCCTCCTCAGTACCGTCTTCTCGCACGTTACGTGCGGTCTTCGGCGCCAAACCCAGGAGTAGTTTGATAGCTGTATTGGTGCGACTGGGGGCTTGCAGTTCAATCACCTGGCCCAGCAGCACCAGCGCTGTGATCACGGCGGCAGCTTCGAAGTAGCCCGGAACCGTACCGCTTTCGTGGCGCATATTGAGCGGAAAGATGTTGGGAAACAGAAGGGCAATCACACTGTAGCTCCAGGCCGTTGCCACACCGAGTCCGATCAAAGTGAACATGTTCAGATTCCTGTTTACAACTGACTGCCAGCCGCGCACGAAAAACGGCCAACCACCCCATAAGACAACTGGCGTAGAGAGAGAGAACTCAATCCACTGAACCCGCGTCATGGAGAGACCGTCCGGTAGCCAATGGGGAGTGAGGTCCACCACCATGGCCAGAAGGAAAACCGGCAGAGCCAGTAGTGCGCTGATCCGGAAGCGCCGGCTCATGTCGATCAGCTCTTCGTTTTTTTCCTCCACAGTAACGGTGCGGGATTCCAGCGCCATACCACATTTGGGGCAGCTGCCAGGATGGTCCTGAATGATCCCTGGGTGCATCGGACAGGTATAGTCAGAGCCGCCGATCGCTGAACCGCCAGGGTCCCGATCTTTTTTCTCGTGGAGGTGGGTATGGTCATGGCCGTGGGGTTCATGGCATTGATGGTCCGCCCCCTTATCATCACCGTGCAGATAAATTAAGGGATCATCAGAGAATCTGGTCCTGCAAACCTCGCTGCAGAAGTGATATTCAATCCCCTCGTAGCTGAAACGGTATCGACTCGGTTGCGAAACCGTCATACCGCAAACGGGATCTTTTTCGATCCGTTTAGACTGTTGCTTGACGACGGGATAGCCCATTGTCGCCTCCTCATTCTGCACACTCGCAGTACTTATGGTTGACGGCCACGACAGCTAATGCTCCGTGTTCTCCTCGAATATCTCGATGGGCCTGACAGAGCAATAGAGAGAACCGATTTACCTAACCCTCACAGTGATCTTCTCCGACATCAGCACCGGATCTTGCGGTTCGTGGTCCTCGTCTCCCAACAGCAGTTGCAAGGTGTGGGTGCCGGGTGGCAGGTCCACTACCGCTTCCGTCTCTCCGTTGTCGAGATGTAGATGGCGCTCATCCCGGGGAATGGGACTGTCCAGATCGGGCAGTTGATCCACATTGATCAACAGGTGGTGGTGACCCGCCTGATGGCGAATCTTTCCCTTGGTGCCTGCCGGTGTGATACCGAAGCCCTCGATGCCGAACTTGACCTTGAATGGACTGTCGACCACCGCACCGTCCTCAATGCCGATGAAATAGACCCGGGCGCCAGGCGGCGGCGTGTGGGCCGTAACAGTGAGTGACACCAACAGCAATATCAGGCCGATGAATGGATGTAAATTACTTTTCATAACATTTCCTACTGATTGTGTCGGGCATATACACTTGTCTTTCCATCCGGCTGAAACGTTAGTACCTCATAGGGATCTTTTCTCGGACCTTCCATGCCTGGAGAACCCATAGGCATGCCGGGGGCAGACAGACCCTTGACCGGTGGCTTCTCCCGTAACAGACGGACGATATCGGCGGCGGGCACATGGCCTTCAATCACATACTCACCCACTTGTGCGGTGTGACAGGACTGTAGCTGCCGGGGAACACCCATTTTGCTTTTGATCGGGTCCATATTGCGCCTGTCGTGTACGGTCACCTCAAAACCATTCTTCCGCAGGTGGCTGACCCACGCTTTACAGCATCCGCAGGTCGGGCTTTTGTAGACAACCACGTCCTCGGCCCTGACAGGTCGCTGATCAAATATCAGCCCCCCGATAAGTAGCATCACTCCCATAAGGAGTGAACCTGCCAGGGTTGTGCGTGTGACGATTTGCTTTGATATCTCTGCTTGTTTCTTTGCCATGGGGTACTCCCTAGAAATAAAGTTTTAACCCTTTTTTATGGGCTGTAGTCGTGTGTTGGCTTGAGTATCGCGTTCATGCCAGATGCGGTAGATCTCATCCGACCAGTGGGTTTGGATCCACGCCAGAATGGTATCGATCTGTTCTGCCGAAAGCTTGTCGGAAAAACCCGGCATGCTTCCTCCTAATGGCACACCGCCGAGTCTTACAGTACGGCGCAGAACGGACAGGGGGTGATGCCAGGTGTGAGCCGTGCCATTGAGTGGTGGCGGGGGCAGTTTTCCATTCGCGTCCAAGGTGCGCCACTCGGTCGTACCTGAGGCGTCCGGTTTATGGCATTCGGCACAATGCATTTGGTACAGCTCCTGACCCCGTGTAACTTGCGTCTGGGTATACCAACGTTCTGACTGAATAATTGGCAAGTTTGGTGCCGGATCACTGCTACTTACAACGGTTGCGTTTTTCTGATCACTACAACCCGCCAACCCGATCGTCAGCAGTAAAAATACAAATAATCGTCTTATCTTCATTGTGTTAATACTCACTTTCACCATCATACGACTCCTTTCCTGGATTCATGAGATGGACATGGTTGATATGGTCAGAACCAGGCACGGAAACCAAACACAACCTGGGTATCGCTGGTATCCTCTCCCTCGGCTTCGGTGAAGTCGGCGGTATCGCCAAACTGCTTGCTCCAGTTGAGGCCGATATAGGGTGCAAACTCGCGCCGGATTTCGTACCGCAACCTCAGTCCCAGCGACATGTCGGAGAGTCCAGAGCCAATGCCCCGCTCTTCGTCATCTTTGCTGTAAAGATTCACCGAAAACTCCGGTGCCAATACCCACTTCTGAGTGAGCATGTACTCGTATTCAGCATCCAGCCGTGCATTGATTCGTCCCGATTCACCAATAAAGAGAGCGGCGTCCACCTCGAAAAGATAGGGTGCCAATCCTTTGAAGGCGAGTGCCAGATAGTCCCGATCTGGCTTCGGCTTGATATCGTGGCGCCAGCCGGCCTGGAAGTCCCAGAATGGTGCGATCGCGCGGCTGTAGAGGAGCTGTATTTCCGCCTCCTCGGTCTCGCCATCTACTCGCTCCACATCGGTCTTGAACCAGAATTTGTGCAGGTCGTAACCGACCCAGGCGTCCGCCTCCAGCACCAAAGGATTGGGGCCGTTGGTAATACGGGTCTCCAACTGATCGATCATCACTTTGTAGACCAGCGGATCGTCCTTACCACCTGCAATGAGCGGTAGCGACAGAGCCATCGTCAACAGAAATAGCGTTGTTCTTTTCATTCTCTCTACCTCCTCAACTGACGATCACGGTGCGGAACATGCCGAGCATGTGGTAGAGCAGATGGCAGTGGTAGGCCCACCCTCCTTCCGCATCCACAGTCACCCGGTAACTGATACGAGATCCCGGCTGCACGACTACCGTGTGCTTACGTGGTAGGAAATTGTTGTCCCCCGTCTCCAGGTCGCTCCACATGCCGTGCAGGTGCATCGGATGGTTCATCATGGTGTCGTTGACGAAAGTGATACGCAGCCGTTCGCCCAGTTTCCAGCGCAAGGGCTCGGCGTCGGCATGCTTGATCCCGTCGATTGACCACATGTAGCGTCCCATGTTGCCGGTGAGATGGAGTTCGATATCCCGGTCGGGTTCACGCAGATCGGGGGAGACCTGCAGGTTGCGCAGATCGGCATAGGTCAATACACGGCGGCCGTTGTTGCGCAGACCGACACCGGGATCGTCCAGTCGGTATTGTGCGGCGTCGGCGCGCATATCGACGTGGGGGCCGTATTCGGTCTTCGCATGGGTGACGGGGCCGGCAGTGAAGTCGGAGGGATTGGGCTTAAGCATACTTCGATCCACTCCACCATTCATCGTCATCTGATGTTGACTGTAATCCATACCTGCCATCGCGGCACCTTCACTCATTTGATGTTGGCTATGATCCATACCCGACATCATCTGCCCATCGGGCATCTGGTCCTGGGTGTGATTCATCTTGCTCATGTCATGTCCCACGTGTCCCATGCCATGCATACCCATGCCCATGTCGTTGTGGCCAAGATCAGGGACCGGATCCATCTCGGGAATCTCCGCTGTCATTACCAGGTCGGGTGTCAGCGTGCCCCGGGCGAAGCCGGTACGGGCAATATCCTGGGCGAAAATCGTGTAGGCCATATCGTGCATAGGTTCGACGATGACATCGTAGGTCTCTGCAACGCCGAGACGGAACTCGTCTACCGTAACCGGCTCCAGGTTCTGCCCATCGGCGGCCACTACCGTCATCTTCAGACCCGGTATCCGAACATCGAAAAAGGTCATGGCCGATCCGTTGATGAAGCGCAGACGCACTTTTTCACCCTTCCTGAACAGGCCGCTCCAGCCGTCCGCTGGTGTGCGGCCGTTGGTGAGGAAGGTATAGGTGTATCCGGTGACATCGGAGAGATCGCGCTGGCTCATACGCATCTGATTCCACATCTTACGGTCATTCCAGGTGGCTTCCAGCCCCTTGGTTTCAATATCCCGCATCAGATCGGCATGGGTGCGCTCATTAAAGTTGTAGTAGTGGCTCAGTTTCTTCAGCTTGCGGTAAACGTCGTTGGGATCCTCGTCGGTCCAGTCGGAGAACATCACCACGTAATCCCGATCGTATTCGACAGGGTCCAGCTCACGGGGATCGATAACGATGGGGCCGTAGAGGCCGGTCTGTTCCTGAAAACCCGAGTGGCTGTGATACCAGTAGGTGCCGCTCTGCGTCACTGGGAAACGGTAGGTGAAGGTCTCTCCGGGGCGGATACCCTGGAAGTCATCGGCGATACCTGGCACACCGTCCATGGCGCTCGGCAGGATGATGCCGTGCCAGTGGATGGAGCTGGTTTGCGGCAACAGATTGGTCACCCGCAAGGTCACCGTATCACCGACACGCCATCGCAGGAGTGGCGCCGGTAGAGAATCGTTCACAGTGGTGGCTACACGGGGTACCCCGGTGAAGTTGACTGCCTGTTCTGCCAGGGTTAAGTCGAATTTGGTACCACGTAGCGTTTGTGGTCTCGCTTGTTTCATGGTGACAGCGAACACAGATCCACCGAAGCCAAGCCCAGTGAAGGCGCCGCCCAAGGCCAGGCCTTTGACAAAGCGGCGGCGTGACAAATTAAAACCACCATCGTTATGTATGAAATTATGATTCTCACTCATCGTATTTTTCTTCCTCTGCACATCAGACCACCGACAAACGTCGCTGGTAATAATCAACAGACTTACCTGTTGAAAAATATTGAGGTGCGATCACTGGACTCAGTGATCACAGACAGAAGAGATCAAGCTCTGGGAGGACGAAAGTGTGATGAGGGCGGTTGGTGCATTAAGCCGGTGTTTGACTGAGTAACTATAGAGACGGAAATTTGGAGTGTAGGAATTAAAATTTCAGGCAACAATGCCAGAATGCAGGAGATGCAATGACCTGAAGAACAGCTGTTTCCACCACAAAGAATAGTGGTATTGCATTTGTCACAATCCATCATTGCTGCATGATCTTTCATCAATACCATGATATTCGAATGGTTAGTATCCATCAGATGCTGATGCACATCGCCATCCTGCTGATAGTCGACACCGGCCACAGCACCCTGCATTGGGATCAATCCCAACAGTACAGAGAGCAGAACCGCGAGCAGTTTTTCAGGAAGTCGATACATAGTCAGAAATATTGCTGAGATCAATTCTTAATTCAATATGTTGCTATAGGCACCTCATTACCATAAAAAGTTCCTTGTTTTCAGGTAACTATGACTCCGACAATAGAACATTCCCCAAAATACAATGTGTTATATGCCCCTAAGGTAGGGGTATAGGAGCAAGCATCCCAAATTAGTCAACCTAAGGTCTTCTATAAGTTAAGTGAACCAGGCGATTGTTGCACTAGTTGAATCGATCTGGCGAAAAGAACATAGACACGATGGAGCAAGGCTTCTACTACATGCCCCTCTATTCCAATTAGTTAGCAACCCAAGCTTTAAGGTGAGCCAGCTCTATGCACTTATTCCAGATAGACTGAACTCTATTTCGTCCAATTTCACCACGGTAGTCGACCAACGGTGATAATCCAAACAGGAATGGCGCCAACGTAATAGAAAAATCCAACCATAGCCCTTTATTTGTAACACATCCCAGGTGTAGAAGTCTGAACTTGATCTGATAGATTGAAGGTCTAATGTTGATGTCATTTGGCAGTCATAGCTTCCGTCCGGGTAAAAGCGGACATTGCGAGGTTTTAGCTTAGACGCCTGCTAAACGACCAAGGCCGAAGTTCAAGATGGGCAACATCTGCTACTGTCCCCGGCGGAAGCAGACGTTATTCTTGTAATGCATTGTTTATCCGCAGACAAATCACACTGTGTGATTTTAATGTGTATGATCCGTCTCGAGAATACGCACGGCGCCGCGCTTGCGCCCAGATTCAGTTCGCACATCGATCCAGATGGCGCTCCCTTCCGGTAGTTTCGCCGGCACTTCCAGGTGACCGTGGTAATGTCCGTGTGAATCGGCTTGCAGCAGGGTTTTCACACTTCCACGGCCATTCTTCACACCCACCCAGGTGCGCAACTCGCTTGGTGCCTTGCCTTGTTCCACTTCGATACTGATCACAGCCTCTGTGCCCGGGTTAATCTCATCATACAAGGTCACTTGGTAGTGTGTACCGGCTAGCGAAGTCTGGCCCAAGTGGTACTCTTCGCCTTCGCTGGCGTGACCGGATGTGTGGTCGTGGTCAGCGTGGTCATCCTGCGCCGCCAGACTGGTGGCCGCCATCAAGGCAACTGCGATAGTAAGTAGTAGTTTTTTCATCTTCGATTCCTATCTGTCAATTTAAAACAAGGTACCGACGCTCATACACCGGCCTCTGCCAATGGGTCTGTTCGCTCGGTACTCGCTGTCGATTTGGAGTAGAACATCAGATAGCCGACAGGGACGACGAGCATGTTGAGCAAGGTTGATGTCATCAGGCCGCCGAGCACCACCACGGCCAGTGGTGCCAGCAGTTCGGAACCTGGTTCGCCCATCTTCATTGCCAGCGGGATGAGGCCCAAAGCAGCACACAGTGCCGTCATAAGTACCGGAACAAGGCGTTCTTCGCTGCCACGCTTGATCGCCTGCACCAACTCAAGCGACTCACTTTCTATCAACCAGCGGAAATGATTGACAAGCAGGATGCCGTTGCGCACCGCTATGCCAAACAGGGTGATGAAACCCACCATGCTGGCAATGGAAATTACCGGGGGGATGTATCGCCCTCCTTGTCCCAACAGCGCCGCCAGATTGGCGACCGGGTCGGCTGACTCGGCAAGGAACATGGCGACTACCCCTCCAATCATGGCCAGGGGGAGGTTGATCAAGACCAGCAATGCGGGACGCAGGCTGCCCATGGCCATCTGCAGCAACATGAGCATGATTACGAGCACCAGAGCTCCCATGCCAAGGATAGTCCGACTGGCCGATTGCTGGGCCTGAAACTGTCCACCGTACTCGACTGTGTAACCAGCCGCGTGAACGATGGGATCGACTACTGCGCGTATCGCCTGCACGGTGTCACCCAGGTTGTAGCCGGCGGCGACATTGGCGGCGATCACCGTCTTGCGTTGTGCGTTCTGGCGTGAGATCAGGTTGGATGCCTGCTCTGGGCCAATGTCGGCAACTTCGTGCAGGCGCACCAGGGCGCCGGCCCTGCCAGTCAGGATCACGTTTCGTACATCCTTCACTGATTCACGCTGTTCGTCGACCAGGCGCAATACCAGGTCATAACGTCGCACACCCTGGTTGACTATGGCGACAGTATCGCCAAAAAGGGCCCGTTTGACCTGTGCCCCGGCGTCTTCTGCGCTGAGTCCGTAACGGGCCAGGTCACGCAGACGGAAATTGATCCCCAGGGTCTGCACCAATACCTCGCGGTTAGCGCTTACGTCACGTGTGCCCGGAACCGTGACAAGGGCTATCTCAATGTCTTTGGCCAGTTTGCGCAAAACTGGCAGGTCATGACCGTACACGTTGATGGCGATCTGCGCCTTGGTGCCGGAGAGCACGTGCGAAAGACGGTGAGAGATCGGTTGCCCGATGTTGATAGTCACCCCGGGCAGGCCGGAAAGCACGCGGTCTATCTGAGCCAATATTTCGCCTGGATCGGCATCGTCGGAGATGCGTACCTCAACCTCTGAACTCGAAGGGGGCTCCGCGTGTTCGTCACGTTCGGCCCTTCCGCTGCGTGCCACCACGTGCTCGATGCCCTCTATCTCCAAAAGGCGCTTTTCCACGCCCAAGGCAACCCGTTCGGATTCCTCCAGCGAGGTACCCGGTGGCATCATCAGAAACACGGTATAGGTTCCCTCGTTGAATTTGGGCAGGAAACTGGAGCCGAATGTGCTGGCAAATAAAAGCGTCAATGCCGTCAGCATCAGAGCCAGGACCAGCGTGGTACGTCGAAAACGCAGGCACAGGTTCAGCAGTGGCCGATAGGTATGTTTTAGGCCGCGAACCAGCAGGGTGTCGCCATGTACTTCGGCCAGGCGACCGCGTAACAGGTACCAGCACATGGCCGGCGTCAGGGTCATGGCAACCACCAGTGATGCCATCACGGAGATGATGTAAGTGACGCCAAGGGGCTGAAAGAAGCGTCCTTCCAGCCCTTGCAGAAATAGCAGCGGTACAAAAACGATACAGATGATTAGGGTGGCGAAGACCACTGATTGGGTGATCTCCTTGCAAGCATCGAAAATTACCCGCATTCGGTGCCTACGTTCCTGCTCCGGCAGCCCGGCATTTTCGCCCAGGCGCCGATAAACGTTCTCCACGTATATGATGGCATCGTCAACCAGGATGCCGATGGCTACAGCCAGCCCTCCCAGGGTCATCACGTTGATACTCATCTCTGCCGCCCACATCACCAGCAGTGCCGTGCCCAAAGAAATAGGCAGGGCTGCCAAGGTGATCAAAGTGGTTCGCAGGTTCATCAGGAACAGAATGAGGATCACAGTAACGATTACCGTCGCCTCGTAGAGCACCCGGGTCAGGTTGTCCACCGAGCGCCCGATGAAGCCCGCCTGGCGGAAGACGTCGCGGTTCAGCTTCATGCCCTTGGGAAGGCCTGACTCAATCTGGTCGAGCAAAGCGTCCACGCGGTGAGTCAGTTCCAACGTGTTGGTGCCAGGTGCTTTCTGGATCGACAAGACCACTGCGGGCTCACCGTTGTCGGAGGCGGCGCCACGTCGAAAGGCTCCACCGAGACGGACATCCGCAACCTCAGCCACAGTAACCGGGGCCCCGTCGCGGTACGCCACAACGGTCTGTTTAATATCGGCGATACCGCGCACCCTTCCGCTCTGACGCATCGGCAGTTCCAAGCCCTCAACGTTGACCAGGAAGCCAGCTGTGTTGAGGTTGTGCGCCCTGCTGACGGCTTCTGCAATTTCAGCGGTGGTCAGGCCGTAGATTTGCAGTGCTTCCTGGTGTATCTGAACCTGGTACTCCGGCAGATAACCACCGATGGCAACGACTTGCGACACGCCCGAGATCGTGAGCAAACGGTTACGCAGGTCGAATTCCGCATAGGAGCGCAGATCCATCGGGGTGACGCGCGAGTCCTCGCTGTGCAGCGCTATCAGCATAATCTCACCAGTGATCGAGGAGACCGGGGTCATCTGCATGTGTGCATCAGGCGGCAGGTCGGCTTTCACCGTGTCCAAACGCTCGGACACCATCTGGCGTGCGCGGTAGATGTCCACGCCCCAGTCGAATTCGGCCCAGACGATGGAGAGGCCGAGTGAACTGGCCGAACGTACTCGGCGCAGATCAGGTAGGCCGTTGATGGCGCTTTCCACCGGAAACGAGATGTATTGCTCGACCTCTTCCGCAGTCAGCCCACCAGACTCCGTGATCACGGTAACAGTGGGCGCGTTCAGTTCCGGGAAAACATCCACTGGCAGGTGTTGCAGCGCATACCAGGTCAGGCCCACCAGCAGGGCGGAGGCCAGAGTGACCAGGGCAGCATTGCGTAGTGAGAAGGCGATCAACCGCGCGAACATCAGTCTTCTCCCTCATGGAAGGTGCCATCGGTGTGAAAGTGCCCGGTTTTTACTTTCTGCCCCGTGGTCGCCAGCTTGAGTTGATAGGCGCCATCGACGACCACTTCGTCATTCTCGCCAAGGCCCGAGTACACAGTGACCCAGCGCCCGTCATCCGGGCCCAGATCGGCCACCGTGCGGATCACAGTATCCGGGTCGTCGGGGGCACGACGAAAGAACACAGTCTCGAGTCCGTCACGTATCACCGCCCGCAAGGGGATGGCCAGTTCTTCCATGTCTGGGTCACCGGCGACAACGATTTCGGCCATTGCACCCACCTGGGGACGTATCCAAGGCTGTTGTGGCGCCTCATTAAGATCTATGAATACGTCAACAGTGCGGGTGTCCGGATCACCGGTAACACCGATGCGAAGGCGGCCGGGTATGGGGTCGCTGCGGCGCGTAGTGCCTCGACCATCGGGCGGTAGGATGTATGCAGGCTGTCCGTCACGCAGGTGGTCAACGAGGTCTGCCTGAAGTGCTTTGCCCCGGAACCGAAGCTCGGTGGGATGAACGACATGGACCACCTCCGTGCCTTCACCAACCCAGGTGCCGCTGGCTGCGTCCACCTCGCGTACCACGCCATCCTCAACAGCCCGAATGGGAATATGGTTGAGTTCGCTCCAGTAGGGTTGCCCGTCCGTGACTTTTCGCAACCTGTTCTCAGCAACGCCCGTCAAGGTGGCGGCCTCAGCCAGTAGTCGGTTCAAGCGTTCTGAAGCGGCATTAACTGCAGCCTGGGCTGCTTTTTCATCGGCAGCGAATACGCCCCCTTTAGGTTTTTCAGTGCCCGCGAGGTTGTCGGCAATCTTGCGGGTTGCGCTTGCCCGAGAGAATTTGGCTCGTGCCTGTTCACGACTGGCCTGGGTCTCGGCCAACTCGCGCTGCAGCTCGCGCCAGGCGGGGGCGTCGAGTTCAAGCAGCATCTGTCCGCGTGTGACCTGATCAAGGGCAGCAACATGTACCTTGACCCGGCCAGAGGCCGGCACGGGATAATGGTGCTGTGCGGAAGTAAGTAATTCGAAATGGCCGGGAATGGCGATGGTCGATTGAACCGGGCGGTAGGTCGCCTTGGCGAATGTGATGCCCAAATTGCGCCTTACCACCGGCGCTAGCGGGGTGCGACTGGATGGAAGCGGCTCTACAGTTTCCCGCTCTGGATCAGCGGCGCTGTCCGTGGCTGCCGGATCGGTGGGTGCGCTACATCCGGCGAGCAGATGCACCACGAGTGCAGCCACCAACAACGCGGATAACGGGTTTATTTGGCGTCCAGCAAGATTATTACAAGTGTGCGCATGACTTCGCTTGGTTATAGTCACGGAAACGCTCCCAGGCCAAAGAGATCGATTCGGCTGCAACCGGTGCAGCCGGCCATTGGACGAAGGGAGTGCTTAGATCAGGAGACGAATTGTGGAAAGGTTATCGATTGACGACCATGTTGGCGGTATGTCGAGATAGGCGGGCCAGTGGTGAGAATTGAACGCCACGCTGGGTGCGATGGGGTCATCGAGAGGGTATGCAAAGTATACTTGCGGTGTATCGGCTTCCCACTGGGCGGACAGGTTGTCCCGCAGAATCAGCATATCGGCCAACAGTGCGGTATCTGCACAAGTCTTTGGATGCACCTCGTGTTCGGACGTGTGTATCGCAGGAGCTAGGGTGTTGGCAGAATGATCAGTCAACCCTGCCTGGTGTCCGATCAGCTCAATGGCATGGTGGTCACTGCCCGAGGTGCAGGAGACAAGCAGAGTATTGATGACCGAGGTGAAAAACATCACCAAGGCTAACGTGATACTGACTTGTTTGTGGAGCAGGGCCATGCCCGTTATTCTGTCACTGACACTGTCGGTCAGTCAACTGCATGTGGTGGGAGCTCTTATAGTGGTGCTTTCCGCAGCATTAGTGGCTTGAACTGGCCGAGCATCTGGCCCATTCCGCTCCGGTAGCCCTGCCATCCTCAAAAGAGTAGAGGGTTTAACCAATCTAGCCTTAACTGGGATTCAGGCGTCTTTGGCCCAGAGTTACGAAGTTATCACCAGCTAAGAAGAGTCTAGCTTAAAAAGCAAGAGCGCAATGTTGGGGGTAGGGCCCCAGCCCTAGTCTACCGTATGGGTACACCTTGATTAGGATGCTTTTATATACGCCGTGAAATTGGGCTAAAGGCAGTCGGATCAAGTTTCTCAATATACTGCTCCTCATGCCAAAAGCAGACTACTAAGTGAAAGTGACCGACTACAGGTTGGCGACCGAAGCGGACCTCATAGCTTAGCCAGGTTACCGTCTGCTGTTGACTTAGGAAGAGACCTTCAACGCCTGTATTCAGGGGGCCTCGACGAAGCTGAGGTCCCAGCCCGAAGGGCGACTGGAATTGCTTGTTAGCGCAACACATCATTTAGGAAACTCGGACAAACAACATTTACCTGAAGGGTTTCTCGCCTCACATGCACATTGATGATGTTTTGTTTCTTCAATTACAAAATTACGAATATTTAGATTAGCATTTGCCTGTGATTTTGTTATCCCATAGCAATAGCAAACCAGAGCATCTTCGGATTTAGATTTGACTCCTATTTCTGAACGTAGATCAGATTTTTCAATTATCGAGTTATCTTCACCGAAATAAACAACGGAACAATCAGGGTCGGTACAAAAGTAGTAACCCTGGTTAATTAGCGACAACGACCAAGGTGATTTAATTTGATGTTTGATAGTAAGTGAAGGAACTTGACCGTACTCGACACCATTTTTAGGACATATATGCCGTTTTTTAACTTCATTTGAAGTGCAGGATGTTGAGCAACAATCAGACATAATTTTTTCTTCCTAGTATTTCGCGTTAACAGCTTTATATATGGACTCCCCACGTTTAGCTAGAAAAAGATGCGCTACAGACATAGGGTAAGACTGCATAAATATATCCGGCCTGTTTATGAGAATGTGTTCTCTGGCCCTGGTTGATACCACCCCACCTGGTTGCTAAATATCGTACCGGCAACAAGAGCGACAAAAACGATGCCGCAGCTATTTACGAGGCTTCCAAGAATCACAATATCTACTTCGTTTACATACGCACTCTGGAGCAGCAGGATCTGGCCACCCAGCAGAAATGGATTCTAAGTCATCAGTCTACCATCAAATCTAAAAGGTGTAGGATCACTAATTTTGATGTGCTTAAAATCAGGATGAAGCGGGTTAAGAATGATATTTCGCTCTACTGGGACAATAGCTGAGGGAACGATCAAAACTACGCTACTCGCACGCTCGATCCAGTCTTGTCCGATAGCTTGCAATCGAGGATCCTCATAACCGTCTTGCCAATCATCAGGCAGGGTATCCGGTTCTAATGTTTCTATGTCGATCTCTTCTGAAATGTCGGCCTGATGCACCACAAAGTTATTCTTGAGGTGGAAGGGGTCGATATGAACTAGGGTCTCAAGGACTGCTAACGAAAGATGAGTGGAGGTGTAAACTGCGGAATATCCTGAAGGCACCCAGCGGCTTCCAGCTTTCCGGTTACCGATACCACTGAATGCAGTGTTCGCATGGCGTTTTGTGGTTAGGCGCCACACTCGCACTAACTGTAAACTCCATGTTCGATCCGAGTGAGGATAGTCTCTACTTGGTCAGTACCGGCTTCTGTATCGAGTAATTCCAGCGGTATAGCACCAAGCGCCCTATTTGGTCTCTGCAACCAATCGTTGGCTGTTTCTTGATCTCCTAGTACATCTTCTGCAAGGGACTCAATCTTTGCCAGTCGATAGAGTCGATCAGACTCAAGTGGAGTTAGATCTTGGTTTGACTGCTTTCGACGCGCATAGGTTCTATTCGACATACCAATGATCGGGAGCAACGAATCAGTTGATTCGATACCCAATCCTTTTTTTACCCGCTCAATGCTCTTCACTGGCAATCCCTCTCGAACGGATTCTATCAATCTTGTATATTTGATGATTTTCCCTGTGAGTAGACGACCGGCACGTGCTTCAATTGTATCTGTGGGATGTCCTAATTTGACCCACACTTTCTGCATTTTATTTCGTACATTTTCAACCAATAGATGCTCTTCATCCTCAATTCTTTTGAGACTTCCTTTTTCCCACTTCGTGATCACGGTATGGCCTGCGCATTTACGTACTTTGCTTGCTGTCCTTTTTCTGATAGCCCTTCCACTGGATTTTTCTTTCGTGGTTGTCATACCAATACCAATTATTTGCCATTTGACTATATTATATCGCCATTTGGCTTTTAAGACCATTGTTGACTAACATCAAAGTATGGTTCAGTTTGTGCTTAGCGTTGTTGAAGTCTTGAAAGCTCTGCGATACCAGACTGGTCTTGACTCAGCCTCCTACCATAATATGCTGGCATTTCCGGTCGTTCCCAATCCCCAGCCAGCATCACCCGACCGATATCGATGCCGGCAGCCAGCATGTCCTGGCAGGCACCGATCCGGCAGGCATGGCCGCTGTAGTCCCGAGGATCCATATCTGCGGCCTTGGCTATCCGCTGGACGGCCCGGTTCACTCCCTTGGTGCTGAGGGGCTCCTCGAGCACCTGGCCACTGTTGGCCACACCCCGAAAGAGTGATCCGGCGGTGATCCCTGCGAGCTCGCACCAAGCCTCGATCGCAGCTGCCGTTGTTTCATGCACATATTTGTATTTAATAACACCCTGTTGCGCTTTCGATCGCTTTTTGGCGCGTACAACCCGCAGGCGGTACCCATTCTTGTCCTGACTCAATCCCTCAAGAGTCAGCCTACGGACCTCCGAGGCCCGGAGCAGACAGTCGTACATGACCCGCATCAGTGCATTGTCGCGCACCGATCGAGGACCCTCCCCCAGATTAGACAATGCAACCTTTAGTTGCTCCCAGCGTAGACCTTCGGACTGATCGGGCTCCGAGGTGTCATCTCGATACAATCGCTCAAAGCTGAGCGTCACATCTTCATGCAAGACGGGGTTTTCGAGACCCGCAATCTTGTGGGCCTTGGCAATAGTGGCCAGATAGCGCCGCACCGTCGACTTGGCTTTGATCTCGGCTTGGTCTACCAAGAACGCTGAGATTGTCTCGGGCGTTGCGGGGAGCACTGGCAGGTCTCGTGCTCGGCACCAGTCAAAAAACAACCGCAGATCTCCACACAGCGCCCGATAGGAGTCGTCCGAGATCGCACCCCAGGCCTTGGCCAGGTACTGGAAGAATCGCACCTTGGCATCCCACTGCCCGGGTAGATCCCGATCTGCCGGTATCGGCCAGTGGGGACTGAGGCGTGCCCAGGCCGTGGCGGTGGGCAGCTGCGCCAGGGGGATCTCCACCAGCTGGTGGATGGGGGTTAAGAGTGTGGTGGCCATGGGGATGTATGCCTCCTGGGGGGGGGCTGTGTGTTATCGATTTGGTCACCACCCTGCCCTGTGCAGGGTCTCAGTGATGCAAAAAACTCGAGATAGGCTGAATTGTAGCATTAATCAGTCTGATAATGGGAGTTATCGGACAGATAAGTACAAATTCGTATCATATAATATTTATAATGATATCAAATATCAGATTTTCTATAATATGCCTAAGGCTCACATTGTCACAGGGTATGGTTATGAGCGAAGCGATCGAGCGCGAGACTGAAACACTGAAGACGGCGGAACGGGTCGCTATGGCCGCGCACCAGCTGCTGCGTGCCGGTCAGGGTCAGACCATCACGCAACGTAAGATCTATGAAGCGATTGGCAACCGGGGCTCCATGACCACCATCCAGCAGGCCCTGAGCGATTGGTGGGCCGAGCTGGGCGAACACCTGCAGCAGCTGGAGTATCTGCAGGGTTTTCCGCCGGAAGCGCTCACTCCCCTCCTGGAGGCCTTCGCCGGGATCCGCGCCCAGGCCGAAGCCCGTGCCCGGGCAGACTTCGAGACGGAGACCCAGGCGTCCCGTGAGGCGATGGAAGCTGCGGAGACAGAACGTACCGCCGCCCTCGAGGCCCTAGATGACGCAAATACCGAGATTCAAGCCCTAAAACGCCAGGTCGAACAGCTGGTCGATAAACGGGACGGTCTGCAGCAGCAGCTGCTGTCGGAGACCGATCGGCGCCAGACACTCGAGGCACAGATCCCAACCCTCCGTGAGGAAACCCGGGTGCGCCTGGAACAGGCCGAAAGCCAAACCCAGCGCGCCCAGATGGCCTTGCACAAGGAAGAAGAGCGCCATCAGGCCACCGAGCACCGACTCACCACCCTGTATGACCAGGAGCGCACCGCTCGGGCTGAGGAACGCACCCAGGCCGTGAAAGCGCAGGAGCGCCTGCAGGAGAAACTCGAGGCGCTTAATACAACCTACCTAGCGGCGAAACAGGCCGGTAGTGAGCGCGCCAGTGAGCTGAGTCAGGAAATCGCTCGACGCGCCGGCCAGGTCGAGCAGATGGAGAGCGCCCGGCAGCAGCTGCAGACCCAGCTGGAAAAAGGTCAGGCTGAACAGGCCGGGCTGGCCGCCGCCCAGGCAGAAATCCAGACCGAACGCCGACACGACCAGGCGCGGATCCGTGAGCTCGAGGAGGCCTGCGCTACACTGAAGTCTGGCAATAAGCAGAAAGACCAGGCGATCGAGCAGCTGACCCAGCAGCTTGCCAAACAGTCACCCATGGAGACGTGATCAAGATGGCCATGCCCGCCCTACCCTCTACCCCAGACAGCACCCAGGGCCAGTATCGGAACATCCCGGTCGACAAGATCAAGCGGGGACGCTATCAGCCTCGCCGGAACTTCGATCCGGCGGCCTTGGCAGAACTCGCTGAGAGCATTGACGAGCAAGGTGTCGTCCAGCCCGTGCTGCTCTTCTTTGATAAAGTCGATGGGATGTACGAACTCATCGCCGGTGAGCGTCGTTGGCGTGCCTCGATGCAGGCCTGTCTGTATGAAATTCCCGCTGTGGTTCGCAATGACCTCACCCCCGAACAAGCCAGCGCGATGTCGTTGATCGAGAATGTCCAGCGCGAAGACCTTTCGCCGATCGAAGAAGCGTTGGCGCTCCAGCGGCTGACTGAAGATTTTAAGCTCACGCACCTGGAAGTGGCGAAATCGGTGGGTAAGTCCCGCAGTCATGTCACCAACTTGCTGCGGCTCCTCGAGCTCTCGGAGGAAGTGCAGACACTGCTCGATCAGAGAAAGCTCGACGTGGGCCACGCCAAGCCCCTACTTCCACTGCCCAAGTGCTACCAGATCGAGCTGGCCACGATGGCCATCCAGCGAGAGTGGTCTGTGCGGATCCTCACCGAGCACGTCAATGACACCAAGGCCATTCTGGCCGGCCAGGCCAGCCGTCACTCCCAGCCGGATCGGGATCCCAACATCGATCGACTAGAACGGTTGATCAGTGAAAAATACTGCCTGCCCTGCCAAGTAACCTTTTCGGACAGCCAGGCCAAAGGCCGAGTGACGCTCACCTACCACTCGCTCGAGGAGCTGCAGGGACTGCTGGAGACCTGGGGCATAGAGCAAAACTGATGCCCCCCTTAAGCCAGTTTTTTTAGCCGCAGAGGCTCATGGATTGAGCCTCTGCGTAACTATAATCGATGGTGAGAAGTACTAATAGAAGATCGTCAAATATGATGAAATATTGGGTCAATAAGCAAACGCGTCGCTACTACCGTGTCCATCTGGACCGAGATCTCCTGGGAGATCTCACCCTCACCCGATCCTGGGGGAGTCTCGACAGCCGGCTGGGCCGAATTCAAAACGAACACATCACAGATTAAAACAGGGGCGAAAAATCCTCGATGAAATCGGCAAACTAAGGGCCCGTCATGGCTACAGTGTTGCTCAAGGTTGATTAACTCATCTGGCAAAAAAACTGCGGAGTTGCCACCACATCGCCTGAAAGGGATGCGTTTCCATCCAGTTTTGGGTTTCCTTCAGGGATGATACCGCATGTTCTAGGGTATCGGTCTTTTCAATCATCACATATGCAAATGCATTGAGTGAGTATTCTTTAATATTCTCATCCCAATAGGATACGCTTTTAAGTTCGTTAACCACCATGGGTTTTGAAACCCCAGAACGGTTCTCGGTTGGATCCTCGTAGTTGAATTCGAGGTCGAACTGTTCGTAGAATCGATTACGCCTATCCCGTGCCTCATCGGTCTTAACATCACTGGCGAATAAGGTGATGGGTTTAACCACAGCATCAGGCCATTGTTCTACCCACAAGACGATTTGGTTCATTAAATAAGTACCAATTCTCTGCCCCTTTAGCCCGGGTAGATCCATGAAGACACCGCCGCCGGTTAAGTCGACGCACTGCCCAGAATACCCATCGTGTTCAAAGTTGGCCGTAAAAGGAGAAGGTCGGTATCCTCCTTGTTGCAGCGCGTGGGTAATGCGTTGGTACGACAGTCGTAGAGACGCCGTACGAACCGAATTGTCGGCATCATAAACGTAATGCTCTTCTCGCTCGATCAGAAGCCAGGCAATGGGTTTTCCTTTTAGTTCCTTCTTGTCCTTGATGCGAAGGTAGTAACTCTTGGTTTTTGTCTGCTCAGTCATTGAATACACCAAATCATCCTTGATATCGAACTCGAGATTGTAACGTTGATGAGATGCCCTATTTTCGTTGGCGCTCAAGCCGCCATCCCTCTCGTAGACCAGCCGTTATCAGACGTGCGACTTCGTGTGCAGAGAGCCTTAGATCTTCCTTGGTTTTAATTGATATTTCATAAGGCACGTGAAAAGTGCCCTCTTCGATGATGAGACTGAATCCGTTTTGGTGAGTCATACGATTTCCCTGTTTTTTCGTTCCATGGATAAACCCTTATTGATTGATAACTGTGTTATTTTACTCGTATTTATTGACGCCTGGTTCGGTTTTACTTGATGTACTATGACTCTTCGTTATCCGTTTGGTTGCGCAGATGTCTTTTTCGTCTGTAATGATCTAAGACTTGACCGGCTCTGGATTCAACCCGTTCAGAACCGATGATTTTGGTCAGTTTTTCTTTGAACAACTTAACACTCAGAGCGCCTTTCAAGCTATTGCATCGGTCACAGGCTAAGGCGATATTATCAATCCAGTGGGTACCCATCTGTGATAAGGGTATGATGTGATCTTTATGGTATGCTCCCTTAGAACCTCTTGGAATAAGAGGATCTCCACAATAATAACATTGACCATCCTGCATTTCCCATACGGCTGCGATTTGCGCTTCGGTATGATGGCCTTCCGTTTCTGCTATCCGTTCTTTTCGACGTTGATATTTTTCGCGATCTTCCAATTTTTTGATTTGTTCACGCACTGATTCGTAGAGATCCCACTCTGACGCCAAATCAATCTCAGTAAATAAAATCCAATAATAAGTCCATCCATCAACCTCCGCGCCACTTCCGCCACATTGACAGGTATTCAGAGTGGCCTCGATTCTTTGACCACAACATCCATAAGAGGCATAGCGCTCAAAAATCGTATATATCCAATTTGGTAGCGTGTATTCTGTGGAGATGCGCAGCTTGACCTGATAATAATCAGCCACACGAGAATAGATTTCTAAACCGGGCCCAGCAGGACGCCAATCCCATTCATTTTCCCACCAATTGATCATATGCAGGTTTACTTGATAAAGATAGAAGTATTGAACTGGCTCAATGCACTAGTCACGAACGAACTTTCGCCCTTGCTCGAACCAACTGCGAACTTCAGGGTAATTATCCTGGTGCAGAGCCGCCATCACATGCGCTAATGAACCAATAGCTGTTTCCCGTGTAATAACATCATTTCGGTTGTCATCCAACACCGCACCCAGAAATGCATCCATATTTGAGTGGTCCTGGTCTGTAAGCGTCGGTCTTTTAAGGCCAAATTGTGGATCCTCCTTTAACTCGGTTGCTTGTGATAAATCACGAGTCAAATAGGGTGCCTTTTCTTCCATTTGATTGACCTCTGATCTGAATTAATCTTCCCGCACTCTTACCTCAATAGGAAGGTGATCGCTATATCCAGCCTCATCCACCCCCTTTTTTGCGGATGGCCGATTAAATCGTCTAGGTTTACCGCTTTTGAGCATTTGTGGGGTCTTAATAATCGCGACAGAGTCTTTTACCAGTTTAAATGGGCCTTCCTTGTTCAGAAGTGGTTTATTCACCAGTATTTGATCAAGCATGCCCCAGTTGTCATAATAGTGGGTACCGTGCCCTTGCCCCATCATCTCCCACATCAAATTCATCAGATATGGTTTTTTTGACCGTTTTGATATCACCTTTTTGGGTGATCTTTCTCCTAAGGCATAGTCAGCTAACGAGGAATCAAACGGTTCATCATTAAAATCGCCGAGTACGATAACTGGGGTATCGGGTCCTGTGATGGCTTTTATACGCTCTACCCAGTAGGACAGCGTTTCGCCTGCCATTTGACGATAGGGTTCAGACGCAGCCTGACCGCCACTACGGGATGGCCAATGATTCCCGATGCAGATTAGTGTGTTGCCGGCATCAGTTTGAAAGTTAACCTGGAAGATATCTCGTGTAGCATTGCGCTTTAATATTACTCGACTAAATTGATGCGTCACACTCAATAGATCCTGATCGTAAATAAATGCCACATCGATACCACGTTTGTCACTCATATCATGGTGTGCGACTGCGTAATTTCGCTGTAAATGCAGTTTTGTAATCAACTTACTTAATACGTCATCATTTTCTATTTCACAGACACCTAAGATATCGGGGCCGGCACCTTGATTCATACCGTTAATTACTGTGGATAACTGATTCAGTTTTTTATCTAAAACTGGTGCAGTCCAGCCTTTGAGTTCCTTATTCAGTTTCTTTTGTAACCAATCAGGACGATTATTCGATCGAACAGTATCAAATAAGTTCTCCAGGTTATACCAAGCTACATGATAATCCATATTCTTCTCCCCAAATACATTATTATCAGGCGATATTAGACAACATCCAAAATTTTCCTATACGCTAAAGTGACAGTATAAAGCGTAGCTTGCTGTTACAAAATATGTCATCTGACTACGCTCAATATTCACAATATCGATTGTCGGTCAGTATACTCTCTCAAAATGGTTGACTGATAAACAAGCCAAATTCTGTATCATCTGTATCGTTGCGCCACCCAACCCTGAAACCACCAGTTAACTGGCCTTTTGTATCCTGCCATAGAAACACTGGAATATTTATGCCAGTCACACTCTTTTCGAAGTCACGATGAATGGCAGGAGCAATACCGATTTTACCTGTGATCAAACGCCGAAATTCGATCGAAACCTGGTGTCCTTCTTGTTCAGTCGGTGGTCCAGGAGGCCCGCTGACGCAGTTTAGATCAGTTGTGTTATCAAGCGGGCGGCAGCGAAACGTATTATTTTGATCTTTATAGGACTCTTCAAATCTTACTCGTCCTGTTACAGTCCAGCCAACAATGTCACCACCGAAAAACAACGAAATTGCCCATGGGGTTTCATTGGTGTCCTTTTTCTCGAAATTCTCCATATTAATATAATCAAAATTTTCGCGACCAATGGTTGCTGTCATACCCCAGAAATAGTGCTGTTTAAGCTCTAATTCACCCTCTACTATTCCTGGGTGTATGCGTCGAATACGATCTCTGTATTGTGTATATGAGACAGAAAATGTAAACGCATTAGCTAATCCATCTAATGTTGCTAGATCTGTGATATTGTCGGATTTATCAATCGGAGAACTCAAAGCTAAAGACAATGAGTGATTACAACCTGGAATCCAGCGAGTATCACCCAGTTCCGGTAGGTCTGCGGCTCCTGAAGTGGTAACAGTATATTTTGCCGTAGCATTGTTCTTATCCGTACCTGTCCCGATCGCCAGTAAAGATTGAGCAGCCGATGCTAGACCATCAATAGGTCCGCCACCAAACAGATATTGTGTTTCATCCGGCTCGTTAAAATTCGAATAATCCCAGAACGATGGACACACAGCATAGGCCATCGGTGTAAATAAATAACCTATAATCACAAGAATAACGTTTTTCATTATTATTGCTCCAACTTGAATGTCACTGTCCCACTAGTTTTCTCGTTGATGCCGATCTTAGTCTTTTTTTTGGCTAATGTTTTTCCACCAGACGTCACGGTTACAATGAATGTTACTGAGTTACGCCCCTTAGCTAAATAGACGAGATCATATTCTTCACTTCTTGGTTCAAGCAACAAATATCCCTTTTTATTTTTTAGTTTCACATTCTTCCGTTCCACCCAGAGATAATATGAATTTACAGATCCGGTAGTATTAATCCCAAAATTTACTCGTTTCTTCATAACATTGATCCTAAAAATCAGCTGAAGTTAACATGTTAGACTTCTTAATCAACGGTAATAAATTTCTCTTTTGTCCATTGCCCTAAAAAGTCTGACGCTCCTTTTGGACTACGCATATTTTCTTCGGCCACGTCTACGACAAATCTCAGTAAATACGTGCCCGATTCTTCCAATTGAACCATAATGGGATATTCTAATGTTTCACTACTTCTTGAAAGTGCATTCGGAATATGTCCACCAGGCATATAGATGTAAGATTGCCTCTTATTTGTAAATTTTATCGTACCATCGTCGTCAAAAGAAACTTTCGTCACACGAAGAACTGGTTTAGAATAATCCAAATACGCATCTCTAAGTCCTTTATTTTCTATCCTAACATTAACCTCAATATACTTTTTTCCATCCTTTAGGTCTTTTTTCTTTGCATCGAGGGAGATATTTAATATAGCTTTTTGTTCTCTAGTCTTTTCTAGTACATCAAGCTCCAATTTTGCTTTTTCAACTGTTCGAAGTTTGTAAAATTCCCAAGCCGACCATCCTCCACCAATAATCACGGCTAGACTTAATATTATACTTTGTATTGTGGCAGCAACATTTTTTGCCTTTTCATGATCTGTAAACACTGGACTATTTCCTTTTTATGTTTCTAAGTAATGTGAATATTAAGCATTGTAGTTTTTATACCGAGACCTCATGCATCAATTATTTTGGATTCTTCCCCTTTAATAATGGAAGCACAGTGAAGTGGAAGGTCACGTCAACCTAAGGAACCCATGCCGAAAATAATACTATCCCAATAATGATTGATCTTGCCAAAGACATTTTTCAGATTTTCGTCGCTTCCAGGGGTCAGCCTGAGGATGCGCACCTTTTTCATAGACCCTGCTGAACAGTATGCCAAAGGCCTCCCACTGGACAGTGCGTTCCAATTTCGGCAGTGGATCGCCGAGGCACTCAAGCAGTTCGATACTGGTTTGATGATTAAAGAAGCTGGGTTGCATAACTTTTCCGAAGTTGGTGTGCAAAGGCTAAATTTTTGCTGATTTGGGTGGGTTTATAGAGGCCACCTTATGTTTTATAAATACATGTAGCTCACTCACATGGGGCTGAGGTTGTAACAATCCAGATCAAAGTCGTTTAGTCTCTTATCTTTCATACTTAAGCAATTAAGTGTTTCGTGACGCCTTATCTGCTATCTAGAAATCGCGAGCCAGCTGTAACTTTTTATATTATTCATTGCCCAGGTACCACACTACCCATGGTAGCAGCCGTTCGGTGCCAGCCTGTTTCTTACAAAAGACTCATGCATACGAATAGCCACCCAGCCCCCCCATGTTCAACACATCAAAAGTATTCCGGATTCGCCTAACTGGCTCCGATGAGAAATCCGGGAGCAACGCCTCTACACCTGGCCCCGGATTTACCGCATAGCCGGAGGTATTCCCTACCCAGGGCCACATGATGTCGTTGATACGGTGCCCGTTAGCCGGAAGACGTCCACGAAAGGGATCCACCTGATTCTGCGGTGGGTAGAAATCATTCAAATTAGTACCCGGTTTGGCAGCCAATCGTTTCTGCTGCCAACGCGCCCATACTCGATCGATGTAGGAATGATGAACCCAGAATAATGGGTCATTGGGGGAAAACACTGGATTAGCCATATATCCGCCCACGATATTGTGTCCGGAGTTATGCATTCTTGGATCAGCTTCGAGGCGCCGCCAAAAAGCCCAGTATGGATTAATACCGCTCGATGACACATCGAGGTTTTCCAACTGGCGGATAGCAGCAGCGGTTGGAGGCCAACCGTCATCGCTGCTACCACGCTGCAACTGAGGTGTACCACCAACCTGTAGCGCGCGGTGAACCGTCCACTTGAACCCCGACGGCCACCAAGCCGAAGGAGATACAGGACCTGAAGCAGCAAACAGCCCGTCAATATCTCGTCTCGAACTACGCGAGAAGAATATTGGATGTATGCGTACCCGGGAGAAAAGCGCCGAAGGCTCAGGCTGCATTGGCCAAGGCCAATAAGGAATAGTGACACCCGGAACCACCGTCTGGAGGGCAAGTTCGAAGCGCCTCAAGTATTCGCGATGCCATGGCAGAAAAGCTATACCCTGATGACCCATGTTACGGTAGCGGTTTGAATCCGGAGTCCGGACTGCCATGATACAGCCATGCACGGCTACCCATTGGTCATATACGCTGTAATTCTTGCCGGGGACTTTTTTCGCCTTTAGCAGCACACATGCCTTCATGTACTCCTGAAATTCGTCAGCAGGCATCGTCTCGGCATTTTTTCTAACATCCGTTGCCATTTGGAGTCCTCTTTAATTTCCGTGATGATCTTGCCCGCCCTGGGCCCCTGCCTGGAAAATTGTTGCATCATGATCTTCGTGCGAAGTAGAAGCTTCCGGTATCAGATAGGCGGAATAACGCCCCCGGTTGATACCAAAAGCTTTGTCAAGAGTCTGCTTCAGTGTATTACTGCGGCTTCTGGATCGAAGAACCAGGTGAGTGGAGTACATGGACATCGGCCCTACTGAAAACTTTATGCAGGTCCCGATTCGGCTGGTTTCCAGTTCCACGGGGATATCCAGTTTGCCGTGATGTCCGCAGTAAGATGTACACTTCAATGTTTTTGCCAATCTCGTCCACGCATGGAAGCTCGCACCATCTTCCATATCCAGACTGGTCAAAAGTCGTACTGCACCATACAACATGCCTGGGCCGTTGACATGTAGGTGGATTTCTTGCCTGGTCACGCGGGCATTAAGAAGTTGTGGCGTCCCTTTATGAAGGTTGTAGAGAACTTGGCTCGGCTTTCTAGTTGATTTGCTTTTCTTTTTCCTGACGATCTTCGGTTCTTTGATATCTTTACTCACTTTGGGAGCCCTCCTTAGCAAAATCAACACGCAATCATCTATATTGGGAATCTGTAGTGTTCACATTCCCCTTGCTGCAATGCACACAATCAAAGTCGGCCAATGTAATTTAGTTATAGTCGAAAAGTATGACAAATCCCAGAAGGAATTGCATATGACAGATGGACGCAATAATGGCCTTTTGGCGGGCTGTAGTCACCGGTATCATCATGGCCAGTGCTTGTTAGAGTGGGTATTCTGCAGGCGCGAACTGAAATTGATCTGGAAGGCACTAAGCTCGGTTTTCAGCAGACTCACCTGAATCGTGCTAACCATCCTTGTTGTTTGAACTCAATACTAGCCTGGAGCATAGGAAAGTTAAATGTCCTGTTTCCCTCCGTTGTAATATTGACAACCCAAAATCCTAGGTGAATCCTCGTTGTGTCGCATCTCTATTTGCATCACTCACGTTACAGTACATTCTCATATCAGCTCCTTTCAGTCAGTAAACAGCCTCGGTAGGGTTGCCCTGTCGGCAAAAAAGAAAAACGAGCATTCACGGATTTGGCTGATTGAGACTCCAGGCGGCTCAGGATCTGCTCGATGGAACCGATGTCTGCATTACTGCTCTTAATACATGCGCTTCCGACAGACTGCTTTGTTGTTTTCAGCCTTCCTACCTAAGCCCTGCAACTTCCGGTTACAGCCGAAACCGGTAATCATCTAATACCCTCATTTCCAATGTTGCTCATTGTCCTATATTAAGAAGATGGTTCACTGAATCATACAACTGATTATTATTTCTAGTGCTTTTCTGCAAATCGACACCCTCTGCGAAAAGCGTGCAACTGTTTTGGGTCAGCTTATGGCCTTGTTAGACGAGATTTTAACTGCAACATTTCTCGTTGCTTCGTCCCTTCACAAGATGAAATGAGCAACATGCGACAGAGTCTGTTTGACCTAGCTGTATGACAAATGCATTTGGGTACGACAAGGTGGCTATTATTCTCACAGAGTTCAAAGGAGTCCTTAACTTCGCACCCATGATTGGTGTGTAGGATCTACTTTCGATCTATGCTCTAGATAACCCCGATAAAAATAACCAAGTAACCAATTATCTTCAGAACCCTAAGATAGCGATACTACTTTTCTTTAAACATACCATCTTCTTGTAAAACGAATTGCCTTTCGGTTCCTTCAAACAACTGGTTACCATGCCAATTATAATCAAGAGCCTTCAATTCATACACTTTATTATTTTTTCTAAGGAATTCGATAATATTAAAGCCTCTTAGTGTATCCTTCGGTCTTGCTGTAGCATCCTTATTAAGAGTAGATGCACAACTACGCACTAGCCGATATCCATCTTCACTTGTATACGCGATAGACCTTTTATGAACATGACCATGAAGAAACAGCCCTGTCTTAACATCATTACTAAAATGAGCCTGAAATGCTTCAACGTTTGTTACGGACTCGTCGTCTTTCGCTGTAACAGGTGAATGATGACACAACCCTACAACTAGTGATTTGTCACCGTCTTGCCGAAAAACACTCTGTATTGTTTGTATCACAGAAGTCAACTCTCCAGAGCTAACTGTCCTATCTGGCAACCCAAACGGATTTGCTGGTGAGCTGGTATTAACACCATAAAATATAACACCAAGATGACGAAATCGAGATTCCACCCAAGTTAAACCATCAGACTGTATATTATTTGAGTAAATATCACTTATTTCATCAACAAACTCAACGTACGGTATATACGCATAAGGTATTAAGTCTGGTTGTTGGAGTTTATCCGATAGCTCCACGAAAAACTCATCCTGTACATTCTTTTTTAGTTCAGCCCGAGAAGCTGCAGCCAAAGGAATAGAAACATCATGATTTCCCGGAACCACCAACACTTGTGGTGGGGTATTGACACCCTCTGTTAACATCGCCAGAAACAGCTCAAGCCAAGTAATTGCTGCATCATACTCAGAAAGACTTGCTCTTTCTGCAACATCACCGGTTACTGCAATAAAATGTGGGACAACACCTTTACAAGCGGCCAATACTTTCTGTGCCATCAAACTGGCTTCTTGTCTTAACTGCTGTTCCTGAAACCCGCCAAATTGCAAATCCGATATGTGTAAAAGAAACAAGGACTCCGAAGGCTGTATAGTAATAGGCGCAACGTCTTTTTGTTCACAGGCCAATTGAATTAACTGACTGATGGCATACATCACTTCCCCATGATCTTTCCCCGCCACGTCTCTCCAATTTAGTACTGTTTTTACATATTTTGTATTAAATGCTCGATTCAGTTCATCTGTATTTAAATCATTCCAGTGTTTGCTAACTAGTGCTACTGGGATCTGTTGTTTCCTTAACTTTTCGATAACATCGTCTAAATTAGCCGTTTTCCAATACTCATAAAGAACAACATCCACTATCGCCCCATCATATCGATTCTGGAAAAGGGTCTCATGCAAGTTCGAAATATCTTCAAGATAATCAAAAGCGAACTCAAACATCTTTGACTTTTTATTGAGAGCCGTTAAGAAGGATTGATAATTGGTCTTCCTTGCCTCTCCCTTAATGATTTGGTCATCAATTATTAAATATTTAATTAACATATCAACCTCGTTACACTCAAAGGTATTTTGAATCAAGTGGTATACAAAAAATCACTTTAACAAAACCGTTCTCTACCACGATACTCCTTTCCCCCCCCAACCTCTCAAATCCCGCTACTCTGTAATTATGAGTGTTGTGTATGGACTTATCTACTAAGGAATTAGCAAAAGTCAAAACAAGATGATCACCATTCACATCGGCATTCCACCACATGTCCGCTGGAATATCTAACTTCTGTTCTGAAAATGGATCCAGTATTTGATACTCTGAGTAAATAACGTTTGACAACGCATCCCGTATCACTTCTAGTGTATATACATCCCACAGCAGATACAGCTTTCTTTCCCATTTCCCTCTATTATGCGCGGTTGATGATAACATCAAAGATGGCTTTATTATCTTCCCTTCAACTATCCATCGCTTTGCGATCTTTGGATTCATGCTTGCCTTTTCTACAACATGAAGATCCCATCGTTCATTGACTATTTGGACTATTGGGCTTAGCAAGTTCTCTATATATGTATCCGCCTTCAAAGTACGAAAGAAGTTTGAGGTAATATTCCATAACAAGCTATGTTTTGGTGCGAAACCTGACCGCGCTTTGCCCGACACCACCTTCTGAACTTCCTCTACGATCGCTTGAGCATTAGTAACGCAATTGTCATTCACTAAAGTCGTATTTTCGCACTTCTCAATTAGCCTCTCGAGTGTTTCTATATGTGAATCAAGTAAGTCAGTATTCTTTAGCTCCCGATACCCAGACCTTTTTAAACCATTAATTACATTTGATAATGTCTTTGAATCCGCCACCAACATTGCAAGGTCTTCCCTAACCTCATTAATTGAAGAATATGACTTTGTGGGAATTTTCTCCAGGGCTTGCATATATGGACCACTATGCATGTTTATTAATCGAGTATAAGGAATACGAAACAAGCTCATATAAGCACGAATAAACTCCTTTGACTCTCCGATGCTTATATAGCAATAATTCTTTGCTTCCACCTCATTACGCGGATTGCCATGCCCATACTCAAGTCCGTAATAATAACTTGCCTTCTTCAATGTAACAGATACCACAATTGCAAGATCCGTGTTCAATATTTCTGTCGAAATTAAAAGCTTTTCTGTTATCTCATGCCAAACATCTGGAATTAGCTCTTTGTCAATCAAAATGAAGCACAATCCAGCGAGAGACGTATTTTTTGTTGAGTACCGCATTTTAGCTAGCACTCCGAGCATAAAAAGATAACGCTCTCTTTTCTCCCAATAGGAAAATTCGTCAATAAACTGTATAAGTTGAACAGCAAGAACCTGTAATGCTGCTTCGTAATTCTTTAACTTGTCGCACAATAAATTCGCTTTATTAATTGCAACATCTGATCTAGTTGTCAGCCTTGTTAGCTCTGCCAATACAGAAGATAGCTGTATTGAATCATATATGGGTATTCTTTGTTTATTCTTATTTCCCACCGAATCGATATCAATGCCAAAAGTAACATAAATCGGGTCATCAAAACGTATAGGAGCAACACCACCATAATGCCAATCGGATGAAGCATCCAATAAATGCCATTCCTCCCACCATTGCGAAATACGATTCTGCAAAGCAGGAGTATGCAGCTTGTTTGTATAGGTCGTCAGAATATTCAGCGCCTGACATATTGCGCAATCGCGTCGCGATCCTAACCCCGGCACATCCCATTTCCAATAACGTTTATTGTTTATTATCTGCTTTTTGATTGCCTTTTCGCTTATAGGCGAACCTGTACGATCCAAAAGGGCAACCGTATAAATGCTACGCGCACCCATCTCCGACAGTGTCTGCGAAAGTTCATTAATATGCCTTCCTGATGCTAGCCCATCATCAAAAAGAATAGCTTCCCATGCTTTTTTGTCGCTCTTTTCCAGAACTGAATTGACCCGTTCTTTTACCAATGAGGGCACCAAGAGAGGAGAGACAACTCTATGGCCTATAAGCTTTATTGGAACCAGTTCACCATTATTCACCAGATCGACGAAAAAAGATTCGTGCTGAAGATTTGATATAATTCTATCTGTTGTATAGTGTGAAGGGTAAACTAAAAACCGTCTTGTTTCTTTTGTATCTCTAGTTAATCTTTTGAGCGTACTACAAAGCCATTTATACATACTCCCCTTGCGGTACTTTGAATACTCAAGTGTTACACCGACATTAGCCGTAAGAAGATCATGTCTCGAATTTTGGTCCCAGTGTCCAAGCTTTATCGCGTCCAATTTGCTGAAATCCATGTACATTTGCTTTGGCGTTCGACCAAACCAAGACCGATTAAAATCTAGTGATCCATCTTTGTTTCTTCTATAACGCAATACGGATATTGAAGCCTCTCCGTACGGAGCAATATATGGAGTATTGCTAATTCGACGCCAATCTCTCTCATCAAGCCTTGTGGCTACATCTTCAACTCCTACTTCTTTATCTACCCACAAAAGCGCACGCAGAGTATCTTGAACATTACCTGAGTCAGAGTCGATATTTGAAAGAATATGCACTGCGTATTGAGCTGGTTTGTATTTACGATTGGTAAATTTTTTCGCCGTACTCGTAGTAACCGCGACGCTATCTACTACAACACTTTCTTTACACTCTGAACCCGAGCGACCCATTCTCATAGTCGCATCTTTCACGAGCGACTCCACCAACTCATCACCGGGCAATGGCTCCAATCCCGGAAACAATGACAAGCATCTTTTTAGTGCTCTTCTGCAAGCACGGTACTTTCCTTCTAATGTTAAGGCATAAGGGAAATCTAAGTATTTTTTTAATATTATTTCCTCATTATCTCTCTTCTTACCCCACTTTATCGTTCCGTGATAAACGCAATGCTCTATATTGTCTCTCCAAAAGATAATCGAATCGATCTCTCTCAATAAAAGAGCAAGCTCAAATACACTCAATCCTGATGCACTATGACTAACAAAATCACTAATTACGAACTTGTCAATAGCCAAATCCACCGAATCTTCATGCGTCGAAAACGCTGCACTACCCCAATCTTCTGATACGACAAGTATTTCAAGCCGAGAACTACGATGAACCTTTGTTTCACGGAATAAAGTGCAAAACCACAGCGTTTGAAAAGGAGTCAATTCCGCAATGATAAGTTGGCTGACAGACCATTCTGGTAGCACCGAACCTTGACCAGCCAACAGTGTTAGCCAACTAGACACATCTTCTTTACTCACTAGCCTAGGAGGCCTCAACACTAGCACATCTGTATTAACTTCCGCCTCCTCGTTGGGTGGGGTGCAGTTATCTTTGACACGATAGTCAAAACACTCAACTCTAGATCCCCCCTGATAACGGTCACAGAATCTCAATGTATCTGCTAAATCCGACAATGTTTCATCAGAAGGGCTACTGATAAATTTATTTGACTCCGGATGGAATCCATGTGGTTGTATTGAAAATGCGTAGCCAGTACCACGCACAGGATTGGAAACTTCAAGAATATGTTTAAAGCTCAACGACAATGGCTTAAATAATATGCTTTTCTGCGAGCAAGTTGGATTACCCTCCTTATTAACTCCCCATGGATGATGATTACCAACCCAGTTACCACTTTCATATATTCGGCAATAATCTCGGCCTTCTTTCAGCATATGACCGATATCTTTTAGCCCTGTAACCTCTGTTTTTGTTTTATCGTGCCTAGGATCCTTAGAAACCGCCTTAGTAAAAATAACGCCACTTGCTGAGTGGAGTATGTTTTTTTTGTTTTTTTCCTCTATCGCTTTAGTTAGCAGTTGTTTTACTTGAGAGTCTTTTGAATTATCCTTCCACCTACCTAAATCTCTTGTTAGCCCTTCACCCACATCGCAAACATACAACTCAATCCAGTTGGCATAAATATTTGGGGCAAACTTTCTTTGACCATATATAGTTTTTTCTCTTATATATAGCCTATCCCAATCCTCAGCATCCTCGCTATACTCGGGACGAGCGCCTCTTAGCCTCGCATACACCCCAATCCATGGTACTACTGCTTCCTCTTGAGAATATGCATGATCAGCGGCGTTTAAAATTAGTTCAAATAGTATTTTTCTGAGCTTTTGGTAAAGAAGGTCTCGCTCATAAGGGGCTCCTTTATAAGACCCCTCTATTGCTCTCGCACCAGCTTCACTAACGAGCTTCTCTACTTTTTCTTGAAGCGCAGAATGCAGGTTATCACGATCACTACTGTACTCATCCGCAGAAAATATATTTGCAAGCAAACAATCAGAGTTCCTGTAATGTGTTCTAGCTGGTGTAGACTCAATCTGCCTTGCCATATCTGAATTTACAATTCGATTCCTTCCATTGAGGGCGATTCGACTGGATTGTGAGAGCTCAATTAAGAAACCCTGTTCAGAAATGAATTTCAGAAAGACCGCATGTTCGCTGGTATCTTTTTCGTTGATTTTACCCAATGAAATCAGAGTGTTGATATTTTTATTTTTTCTTAATACAAGGGCCAGAAATATCAGGGGCAATGGGTCAGCCCACTCTGTCAATTCGAATGAAATATAACATCTACTTACTTCATTTCTGCTTAAGTGATTATCTAAAACACCAAGCAAAGCTAAGCCATTATTTTCACTGAGGCATTTTCCAACATTCCATCTGCATCCACCGCTTTCCAAGCGAGGCAATTCATCTTCGATTAATTTATTTCCATTTCCCATGGCAACTTCCTACTGGATAATATTTGCTCAATGCATGCGAACAATAAATGTTTATAACATCTGCCATTTCAACAACGAACGTCACTGGTCCTGACAAGAGGCATACGATTCCATCTCCATTAGGATGCATTTTCCACAACGTCCAGTCGGAGACATAAGAATTGTCTGCAATAAATTACACATGTGGATACCGCACATTTTGCCAGCAACGACTTCTCGCCATAAAGTGCCATTTAGTGGTAACGGCTTTTAAGGGCCCTTACTTGATACGAGTGGCCTCAATTTGCCGAGCAATTCTTTTTGCATGCCCCATCATTTCTGGCAATTTTTCGACATTTTCGAATCACTCCATCAAGCCCATCAGAACAAATTGGATCTATACCCTATAGGACCAGGTAGGTGAATATTACCCACTTGATCTAGGGAAGAGCCGTAAATATCGTTCCCTTTAGCACTTCTGCAACTCTGCCATATACGTCGTTGGAATGACTGAAAACTCTCGTACACCGTCCATAATCATTTCTAAGATAGGATCTTTCGAGTAAGGCTTAAAATCACCACCTGCAGTTCTAACACCCATTCACCACTACCTACCTATGACAAAATAACATTAATGCAGGGAACAATATGTACGCGCCCGCAGCTATCATTTAAAACAAACACGTCTTTCCACGACGTAGGGCAATTTGATCCATTGATCTCGTTTGACATTCCAGCAAATGATGACTGACCTGTTACGTATACTGGACATTCTTCACTCATACTGTTTGCTCATCATGTATGTATTATTCAATTATCACCAATATTAGCCCAAGCTATATATAAATAATATCGATGGTTATTATCGCCTTTTAACCCACCCAAGCTAGGAGTATAAGGTCCATGCTTTGTATCGCCTCTGTACTTTTTAAATAAAATAGATTTTTTGTTCATCTGAATCATTCCATACAATTTTTCTTCCAGCGAAAGCGCAGCTTTTGCTTTAAGCTGTCTTGTATTCAATATTACAAAGTGAGGCCAAGTTGGAGCATTATTTCTAGGCCCCCAAGTACGATATTGATCTTTTCTCTCGACAGGTCTCATTGTTATACCAATATTATATTGCTCTAATAATGGACTTCTTACAATGCATTCAATAGTATCAATGAGATTCTCAGCAATTTCTATCCGTTTCGTCATTTAGATCTATTCCAATCTTCTTCTTGATCGATAATTCTAATATGTCTCATTTCGCCATTAGCGGACATTGCGAGGAATTGGTATAAAGCAATCTCCTAATTTAGTAAAATACCGTTTAATCGATTAATTGACAATATTGCTGTTTGACTGAAGAAATAACTTAAGCTCGCAAATTGTTAAGTTTCTCAGCCAGAAGCTCCAATCGTTCATTATCGTCTATCAGCCCGAATAGAAATATTGACCACCAATTATTGGGTGTACCATATTCTGCCTCCTTGGTGTGATTGTATTTCTCTAATGCCACTTTCACACCTCCCACATCGAGATTTTCTGGAGGGATATAGGCATCAAGTATTTTATCTCCCCTTGTACAGAGATTGCCCCATGTTTTAATCATCCAATTGATTATCTTGTTTTTAAGAACAACCTCGTGCAAATGAAATTCCAAAACCCCCAGTTGGGGATGTGCTGGATTAATAACAACAACTGAAATCTCGGGAGAAATGAAATCTCCTATAAATTCAGATTTGTACAACGCCTCATTTATAAAATCGTCATAGTAAGGATGCATAACTCGCTCACTCGCATTGCTACCCTTACACGCTGTTCCTTTCTTATTATTGCATGAACATGCAGGAACTAAATTGCGCGAGTATACCGCAAATTCGGGGTAATCATCTTTAGGCAACACATGATCCAATGTCGAAGAACCAAACCCACCGCACAAAGGACAAACATCAGGCGACAATTCTTCTCTAAATTTTTTAAAATATGCAAGCCTATCCATTGGTGGCTTGTTGTAATGACTCTTTAATGCTATTTTGAGCCTGCTTGGTATGTCTAACGCAGTCAATGACCATGGATTACCGTTTGATCCGTGATAATTACCAATTTGATCTAATATAATCTGTAGGTTGTTTTTCAGCTCAGGGAAACTGGAAAGACGAGTATTTTCCGACAACGTAGTCAGTTCATCTTCATCGTTTATGGCTGGTACGTCAATCCGTTTAAAAACCTTCTCCAAATTTCTTCTTGAGATGCATGATAATATCGGCAGAGAGTTCTTTCGATTCTTCACTATCGAGATATTTTTTTAAGTCGTCCCTAGATTTGAATCTACTTTCGAGCTTTCGCACTAACACACTAGTTATATCATCATCAAACACAAAATAACTGATCGCCCCGATATCTGCGCCAAATGTATTCAGCCTTGGATTCACAACTTCGACTGCATTGTCTAATAAACTTTTAAATACCAAAACCTGAGATTTGGGAACTTCTCTCACAAAATATGCAGAATGTGTCGCTAGGATGGCAATCGATCCTGTCTTTTCGAGTAAACTGTCGAGCACTTCGATAAAATCGGAAATTAGATTTGGGTGAAGATGGGTCTCCGGCTCATCTAAAAGCAGCATTGTCCCATTTTCAACAAAAAGGCACGCTTGAGCTGCAAATTTTAAAAAAGCTTGTTCACCACTACTAAGAGGTACAACTTTGCCTTCGATGTACCTATAGGCTCCAGCGATATCCTTTACAGCCGCCCATAACTCCAGCGTTGCCTGCTCTCCACCAATAGAAAGCCGTTTCAGTGGAACGTATTTTTTTGACCTAGAAATAATAATCTCGGAATGTTGAACTGTATTTGGACTTTCAATTTCAAGCACAATATTTTCCGCACCTTTAATAGCGTTCAAGCATTCTTTAAATATTTCCCAACGGGATTTTCCTGCTATCGACTCAATTGATCTTGCCAATTGCACACATAATTCACCAAAGCCTCTTGAACTTACTTTTTGTCCTGCACGGCTGATAGCTAATCTTCTGTATTGGATATGAGACTTCTCATTTTCAGGTGGAAATGTATTTAGGGTTTCTCCGGGAGTTGCAAGAGCAATAAGCCTGTTAACCATAACCCTGCCATGGTCACTAGAAGTAAGTTTTTCGTCTGCTTTGATCAATGATTCAGCAATCGCATTTAGCGAGCGACTTTTACCAAGACCATTGGGACCAATGAGAACATTAATTCTTTTTGGTAAGAATGACTCAAGATCAAAATTTAACTCAATTCTATTTTCTACGTCTGAGCCTGGGAGTAACAATTTGAGCGTATACAGTTGAGAGACAACACTGACCTGCTCTTCGCTCAACCCATTAAGTATCCCTTCCGCATTGTGAAAAGCGAAGAAATTATCGTTATTTCTCATGAAAGCTAATTTAAAAACTTCTGTTTTAAGCGCTTCTTTAAGAATCTCTGGCTTAAGCCCACTTTTTTTTAAGAAAACCAAATCATTCAGCGCACTCAGAATATTTTTAGCACCATCGATACCAAACTTACCGACCAACCTTCTATAAGCTTCCATGCCTGTTAAAAGCGTAAAAAACTCGGGTAACTGATCTTGACGACAGGTTTTTGGAAAAGAAAATGCAGAATAGATTTCCTCATGATAAGGATTGAGATTATTTTCCTTGGCTGGGAGAAAGCCTAAAAGCGTGGCATCTTCATACTCTTCGGAATCATTTTTATTGCGAATGTAAAAGTGGCATCTGCAACGATGTCCAAAATCATTCCAACTATCCTTTAAAGGGACAATCAATATCCAATTGGATTCAGGCAAATCCTCAAGGTTATACCCATCAGAGAAAAACACCTCATATACTGGAGCCTCATCTTTATCGTTCATATTCTCATCGATCATAATCCACTTTCGATTCCACAATTAAAGGATTCTGGTTGATTGTGAATTCCGGACACAGTCTAAATCAATCAATATCTGCTTCGGGTCGAGAGCTGAAGTACTCTAATTCCATTTATTTCCATCTTTCATTTTTTGTACAGAATACCTCAAGTATGACGAAAGCTGTAGTGTTCAACAAAATCCCTAGACCGACCCCTGGCCATCATGCAGCTATTTCGATTGATACGTGTAATCCTAAACGATGTGCGATATCTACCAGAGTATCCAATCGGAAGTCACTGATTTTTCCCTGACTCAAGGCACTGACTCGTGGCTGAGTGATGTGCAACAGTTCTGCAGCTTCACTTTGCCTTAGTTTTCTGGATGTTAACTCTTCGTTAATCGCTATTAATAGTGCCGATCTCAATTTTAGGTTTTCAGCCCGAATAGGATCATCTTCCAAGGCATCCCACACACTTTCATATCGGTTTTCTTTGCTCATTTATAAAACCTTTGAACTATTTCTTTAAGCGCTCGTTTAGCTATTTCAATATCGGGCTTCGATGTTTTTTGAGTCTTTTTTCTAAAAGCATGTAAAACATAAATTGCCTCATCGAATTTCGCGATATAAATAACACGCCACTGCCCTTCTTGCTGGATGCGAATTTCACGCACTCCTTGTCCGACTGAGGCCATCGGCTTCCAGTCCATGGGGTCCAATCCGTGCTGTACCCTATCCAATTGATGACCTGCCTCACGTTTAATTTCGACGGGGAATTTTCGAATCAGTTCTAACGAACGCCCTACGAATACAATCCCTTTCAAAGTATACTCCTAGATATATAATATACAAGTAACTGTATATCACTAGTGATTAACACATTGAATTTATTTGATATAATGAATCTATGGTGGTACTAACCTGCGACAGGTAACTTTGAATGCATGATCTATCCTTCTGTCCCAAGGGTCTATATAAATAAGTGACATATCAGGGCTGGAATGCCCCAAGACTCCCTGGATCAGTTCTAGGTCATGACCCTTGCGGTCCAGCCAGGTTGCCAAACTACGCCGGCCTGAGTGGCTGGATCCCCCATGAACACCTGCCTGCTTAATAAGCTCACGAGCCAAATTCTCAAGAGAACCGCAGACCATTGTCTCTTTTAACTTACCTTCTATATCCCGGTACCGCTTTACGTTGAACGCCAGCTTTTGCCATCGCTTGCCTTTCAGAGACAGAAAAACAGGGCTTTCTGGTGCAAGGCCACCGTAGGTGCCATCCTGAGATAACATGACTCGATGTAGAAGTCTCTGCGCTTTGAGATTCTCAAGCGCTTCTCGTTGCTGCGGAACCAGAATATAGATAGTTCTAGGATTGCCGGTCTTGGTGTATTTAGCTGGGATTCTGAAGGCCTTCTTCAGATCCCCTGTTGGGAAATAAATATCTTTGATGGTCAGTTGAGCGGCCTCATTGATTCGCAAACCACTGCCAAAGAGCATCCAGATCAGTGCAACATTTCTTCTGGCTGTTTCTCCACGAGATGCTGCCCATAGTATATGGGCAAGCTGTTTTGGATGTTCAATAGTCTGCGCTTGACCCGAACCGGTCACAATTTCTGTCTTGAGTCGCCTGACTGGCCTGTTTGCTCCCATAGATTTTCCCTCGAATATCACAAATCCAGTCATTTCTGGAATTGTGATACTAGATATTTTTACAGTCCCGATACTCCTCAAACCTAGCAAATTCGGGCCTTCATGGGAATATTATCCAGGTGGGTTCAAGACGACTTTGACCGACTTATAACTAAAGCCTATAATAACCATATGAGCATATAAGGATGGCCATATGAGCACAAAAGAGAAGCCAATCGCTACGCCCAAGAAGGGAACCGCAGCTGGTTACCGTACTGAGCGTGATGCGGCAACAGGCCAGTTTACTGGCATTAAGGCTCGCAAAAGGACCAAGAAGGGAGGCCTCCGCTTGGTTCAAAGAGTCACAGGAATTCGCTCAGATAGCCGAGAGAAAATTCTGAGCCGCATCAAAAAAGGACTGAAATACAGTGCGATAACCCAACTCGAGGCGGCACTGCATACCTCGCAAAAGGAAATCGCCCAGGTTTTGTCCATACCGACCTCGACATTACAACGTCGAAAGAAAGCCGGACTGCTGCAAATGGATGAATCGGATCGTGTGGTTCGGTTAGCCAGCCTTAAGGATGCTGCGGTAGCAATGATGCAAGGGGATGACGAAGCCGCTGTGGCTTGGTTGCATACTCCGCTCGATATTTTGGGCGGAGAATCCCCCTTGGAGCATGCCAGCACTGAATTGGGTGCCAGGGATGTGGAAGACCTGATCGGGCGCTTGCGCCATGGGGTCTTCAGCTAATGCTGTCAGGCTGGCGAATCGCCGCTACTGAATTCTCATCATCACACGACGAAATGATGTCCGGCGAAGGGGCGTCCTTATTCGGTGGACGATGGAACAGCAAAGGTGTCAGGGTCGTCTATCTCGGCAGCAGCTTGGCGCAGGCTGCAATGGAGCTCTTGATCCACGTAGGTCGAGCAGACATTCTCAAAGGCTATCATAAATTGGAAGTCTCTTTCCCCGAGGCGTTGGTGCTGCACATCGCGTTAGCCGATTTACCGAAAGACTGGCGTGAACCCACCATGGCCTCATCAGTGCGAGCCATTGGGGATCAGTGGATTGCCGATAACAGTTCGCTTATCCTTCAGGTTCCCAGTGTAGCCGTAGCGGGCGAATACAACTATCTGTTCAATCCTCAACACCCGGATGCTTCCAAAGTTACGTTCAGTGCCATAACAAAATTCACCTTTGATCCCAGGCTGGTAAAATAACAGTAGGATTTAAAAAGGCAGTACCTCGCACTCTGGTCTCCCATGAAAGGGAACCAGCCTTGACGACCTAATGCCTTAGGATTCGTTAAAACCTCGATCCCTTGACCGCTTGGGCAAAGTAGCACCCTCCGACCGGCACCAGGATCGTTAACATTGCCGGCACGGTATTCGAGACGTCGCTCCATCTATTTCCCTACTCTATCCTACTCGGGAGAAACTTTCCGGCACCGGACCTGCTTTTACCAGAATTCTTTGATTCAGGGGAAACAATGTATGTGTACCCAATCCTGTGACTTGTATGGCCGTCCTGCGTATCACCAAATACTGTTCAATGTCAGGTGTAACCCTGATACCCCGCAATGCAGGGGAATACTAAGACCAATTCAAAAAGTTCGACCAAGATTTGGAAACAGAAAAGCCATACTTATGTCATATCCGAACCAGTAGAGTATCAAGATCAACGCTATGAATTGGTCAATATGGTAGAGATAGATTTTTGGCAATTTTGCACACATATACAATTGAGGCGAGGTACCTAAGTTCGAGATACTCTTCTATAGAGCTTATGACAATAATTCCGTAATTCTTTATATTTCCTCATGTGTAATCTATCTAAATACTAGACTTATCAAAACTCATGGAGAGCTCTATAGCCGTCTCTAAAATTAAAACTGATGTTGACACATTATGTATTAAGTACTTCTACTCCTTGTTTTACCTAAAATTCAAAATCTAAATTCTGGTTTAGTTTCTCATATTCTTCACGAATCTTTGTTAAAGCGGTTTTATGCAACTGTGAAATACGTCCCTTTGATAAACTACAGAGCTTAGCAAGATCATCAAAACTCATGGCATGAAAATAGTGATTTCTGATAATCAATCTCTCTTTATCTGGAAGATTATCGATGATCATCCCTAGTTGAGTTGATAAAATTCTTGAGCATTCCTTGTTATAGAGCTCGTCATCTAGCATGTCTTCCCGTAGAAGAAACCCGGCGTCTTCTAACATGAAGCTTAAAGCCAGCTCTACGGTAATACTGACAAGCTTAGTGAAATGATCATCATTCTCACTAAGGTTATTTTCAGTGATCGAGGTAATTCTTGTCCTGCGTGACCTTCTAAAAAAAGCGATTTGATCTCTTAATTCAGTAGATTTTTCTAATCCATTTAAAAGAGCACCTTTGATACGATAATTTGCAAAAGTCGAAAATGATGCACCTTTTTCAGGATCATACCGTTGTACAGATTCCAGGAGCCCCAACATAGCTAGCTGTAGATAATCATTAAACTCTACATCGTCACTTGATCTCAAGCGATAATAGTGTACCGCACTGTTTCGGGCCAAGTAGGTATAGTGATCAATTAGAGTAAATCTTTCAGATGCTTGGGGATTAGCCTTGAGAGTTTTCCAATATTCTTCTTCCTGTTGTTTATCCATATGCCTAATCGAAGATATTAGATATACTGTAGAATAAGATAGATTTTAGACAAAACTTCCAAGCAGTGAATGTACAACGAGATTCCATCCATCAATTAAGACAAACATCAATATTTTTATTGGTAGAGATATCATCATCGGAGGTACCATTAACATACCCATAGACATTAGAATACTAGCTACAACAATATCTATAAGTACAAAAGGCAAAAAAATTACAAATCCTATCTGAAATGCAGCTTTTAGTTCGCTTAGCATAAACGCAGGGATAACTTGCAGATTAGATACATCTTCTATTGTTTGAGGCATTTCGCTTCCAGAAACTTCTACCATTAATGCTAAGTCTTCTTCTCTAGTTTGCCTGATCATGAAATCACGCAATGGTGATATCCCTTCGTGAAATGCAGCTTGTGTGGTTATACTACCATCTTGATAAGGTACCAACGCCTTCTCTTCTATGATATTTAATGTTGGTAACATGTTAAAAAAAGTTAAAAATAGGGCCAAACTAATTAAAACCGTATTAGGTGGAGTTTGTTGCATCCCAAATGCATGACGCAAAATAGCGAGAACAACAATAATTCGAGTAAAGGAAGTCATCATAATCAGTATTGCTGGCGCAAGACTTAATACTGTTAATCCTAGTATTATCTTGATAGCAGTAGCGACTTCTTCTGAATCACCCGTCGAATCATTAATATTAATACCAATTCCAGGTAATTGTATATCTGCTGCATAAATTAGAGTTGGGAACAGCAGAAATATTCCAATACCAAGCAGAGTACAAAGATACTTGGAATACGCTTGATAAAACTTAACTAATTTCATTGTCTATTAGATTTGGCGCCTTAGAAGCCTCTAGTGTTACTAAGTTATCACCGCTTTGCGCTAGTACATATTTTGTATCATTCACTTGAACAATAGAGAGAGTGAGTTTTGGTGTTAATCTTTTTACTGCAATTAGTTTAATATTTTGCGATGCGAATTGAGTTAAGGGTTGTTTCAAATAGTATTTTTTTAGTATATATACAAAAAAAATGACGAGTAGTATACCTATGAACGTAGCGAACAATATACGGATTAAGCTTGTATGTGAAAACAAACTTTCGTTTCTAAAAGGTATTTTATTTGAATCAATATCTTGACGTGAGTTGTTTTCTGTATCAGGATTTAGTGCTGTTTTCTGATAGGTAGACTGACTTGATATATCAGAATTTTTACTATCTGATATATCTCCTTTAGCTGGTATAGCTAGTAAGGCAGTTAATAAAAAAATACTAACTCGCATTTTCTTTATGCAACTCTGTTATACAGACACCAAAATGATCTCCTGTTACAACCAACTGGCCGCGTGCAACAATACGTCCATCAAGATACAAGTCAATTGGCGCTAATGCATCACGATCTAGTTTAACGATAGAATCAACTTTTAAATTATAAAGATCTTCTACAGTAACATCAGCTTCACCAATACAAGCTTCCAGTTTTACTCTTACATCTTTAATAATTTCCAGGTTGGAATTAAAGATCGCACTACCTTGAGGAGTCTTATTTGGCAGATCATTAAGCTGTACTTGCTCAACGGTTTTTGATGATTTATCTGTTGTATTGTTAGTCATAGCTACACCCACTATTTAGAGATTTCTGAGGTATCACGGGCTATTTGAATACCTAAAGATCCATTTGTCAGGCCAATAAATCCTTCGCATGAGTATCCTTCGGCTTCGAATTTCATCTGTGCACAGTCATTGAATTTTTTATCTAAAGTAACAACATCCCCAATACAAATAGTTACCAACTCCTCTAACTTAAGTTCAGCCGTTCCTATGTAAACACTCGCTTTTATAGTTTGATTCTTTGTTGCTTCTTGAAAAGAGTTTAAATTTACTATTCTTTTGCTCTGTACCTCTAGTGTTTCTTCCTTTATATATCTTTCTATGGTAGCCGGTGAAATGATAAAGCTAAACGTTAATTCGTCTACTAGAACCTTTATGATAAGAGCGCCTGAAGCCAATCTATCAGCATCTTGTGGGTAATTTTTGTCAGTCGTAATAAATGGTATATTCTCGTAAGGGATGTCATTTCCTGATAGTAATCGTCGACCAAGTTCTACAAGTGATTGTAAAGCTGCATCGCTGATAATCTCGGAAGACAATGACCAAGATGCACTCTCTTGTGGCAGCTCTGTAAGAATAGCGCCAAACTGATTCAATTTACTGGTTGCAACTAAACAACACCAGTTATCATCTAGCCAATTAATCATCTTCAATGATTTAAGTGGAGTATGGGTCTTTCGGTATTCAGATAATGTTTCGAGAGACACTAATTTTACATTGCTATTATCAGGCAACCATTCTAAACCCCAATCGTTGAGTATAGAATCGAATGCCTGGAAGAGTTGATCTTTTATTCTAACTCCGAGTAAACGATAAGGTTTGCAGTTCATCGCGAGCCCCGACCCATATCGAGAAGTTGTTGCATCATTTCATTTGCAGTAGTTAATATCTGTGAAGATCCTTGAAAACCACGTTGCATGATGATCAGATCTGTAAATTCTAACGTTAAGTCAACATTAGATAACTCTAGGCTTTTTTCGACAATTTCACCCATTACTCCCTGTAAGGGGGTATCGATAGTCGGCTCATTGCCCTCTCCGGATAAGAAGAGGCCGCTGCCAATTTGCCGAAGTGCCTGAATGTCGTCGAACCATGCTAGGGCTAATTGTGTACTTTCATCATCCTTACCATTTGAATATTCTGCTGTAAGCGTGCCATCACGATCGAATCCTAGTTGAATAAGTGATCCGCTCGGATAACCATCTTGAGAGTCAACCTTCAACTCCGAGTTTTCTCCTGTAGCAAATGAAGTAACACCTGTAAAACTTCCTGGTTCTCCAAAATTCAAAAGAATATCTGTAGAATTCACACCCTCCGGTGAAAACTCGAAGCTATACCGATTAAATCCGTCATCCGGTGAACCATCAGCTTGAAATCTAATTTCTCCACCACTTGCAATTTCCGTGTCCTGCTCATTTGTTACAGTAACACGCCAACTACCTTCGTCGTTCGTGAACGTTAGATTTATGGTATGTGCGGCCCCTAATGCATCAAATATTTCGACATTGTTTACGACATGTTCTACTGCTTCTGAAGATAGATTGTTTGTTAGAACTATTTCAGTTGTAGCTTGAGGACGATTATTTCCTAATGCATCAACATTAATATCTACTAATTCACCATCTTCGAAACCGGCAACTCTTGCTTGATTTGTACGGCCAACCAAATACCCTTCTTCATCGATTTCGAATTGACCTGCGCGTGTGTAATAGGTATCACTACCATCACGTAAAATAAAAAAACCGTTGCCATCTATTGCGATATCAGTTGAATTACCAGTTTGGCTAATCTCACCTTGCCCTTCTCGCATAACAGTTCTATCACCTGTAACACCATTTCCAATTTCACTGCCTGGATTATTCATCCCCGATTCAGATGTCATGCGGTAGTTATAGAATAGATCCTGAAAAAGTAGGTCATTTGCTTTATAACCAGGAGTGTTCAGATTTGAAACATTGTTGCTAATAACATCCAACCCGCGTGAAAATGTCATCATACCGGTCAAGCCTGTGTAAACTGATCCAAACATAATAACGACCTCTTATATTTATCTAACCTGGATAATTTGTGAAAGCGCAATATTAGTTAAAAATTGCTCTTCACCTACTTTGACTGTGAACAACGGGCTACCTTGTACAAATGCAACTGATGTAACCTCTCCAGAAACACTACCACTCTCAGTTACCACCTCGACCGCTTTTCCTAACAATCCTAATGCTTGATTCCCCATCTGCATAACAAGAAGTGAATTCAGGTTTTCATTAGATTGTCGTGTTTGCTCTAAGCTAGCAAATTGTGCAAATTGCGCAATAAACTCTTGATTATCCATAGGCTTTAATGGATCTTGGTATGTCAATTGAGTAAGTAGAATTTTTAAAAAATCCTCTTGACCCAAACTTGCTCTCTGAATGTCCTGAGTTTGACTACCAATATTTGCACCTATACTTTCAACCATTTTACTAGTCCTATTCAGTAAGTCCTATTAATAGGAGAATTTTCCGTACGAACGCTGACTGGTTCAGAAGTAACTCCATGAGTTGAGTTAATAACGACGTTGCCATTAAGCTTCAGTCTTGTTAAGTATAATCCCTGTTTTGCGAGATCATTTTTTATGTTTTCCAAAAGCTCTATTGCTCTCTTGCTTTTAATTGCTTTGTCCCGCAAAGCGATCTCAACACAGCCCTCATGCCGGTAAATATGCATGTTCTTTGTGGTCGGCTTCTTGTACTGCAAATAGGTATTAATATAACTCTGTGTTGTAGTTGTCTGTTTGCCGATTACAGTAGTACGTTTAAGCACGGTCTCGCTACTATTGTTGATTAGGAGACTATTCTTACTAGCCAACTGAACTCTTGCATTTACAGTTTTAGTTTCTCCGCTGCTGGCTGTATAGGTGGTAATGTATTGCTTATTTACCTTTCTCAAACCAGGTGTTTCGATACTATCGTAACCAAGCGAATTGATATCTGTAGTTGATAATTTACCAGCTTCTTTTGCTTTATCAGAATCAGATCTAAAATCGAGCGATTGATAAGCTTGCCAGTTTTCTAACTGTGATTTTTCCCATTGTAACCGCCACTCAAAACGTCGAGCCTGATCAAATGATGAGTTTAACTTATTCTCCTCATTATTTGATGGATTAGTAAGATTCACAATTTCAATCATGATAAAATCTCGTCTCTATGTAACCACTCTTCGTCCTGCTGTTTCTGTTCCTTATTAGCTATTTCTGTTGAGATAATCTGCTTCTCACGTTCACGTAAATTGTCTATACCACGCAAGGTGAGATTTTGTAAAGCGATACTGCTCTTTATTTTATCGCATTTTGTTTTGGCAAATTCATACTGCCGTTTATTATTGTGTTGAATATCTGCTTTTTGCTTAAGAACCGAAACAGTCATTATATAGTCGTTAAGTGATAAGGTCTTACCTGCACTTGAAAATGAGTGAAGTGTTTCTTCTAACTTCTCAATCTCTAGTTCTAATTCATTTATATTTTTTTCGATTTTACCAAGTTTACGGTCAGCCTCTTTATGCTGTACTAAAGTAGAGTCCAACTCTGCATTTTTAAGTACGCTTATTTTATCTAGTGCAAACAACTTTCTTTTAAGTGTATTCATTACTGAAGTCCAATACTGCTATTTTTTGTAGACACTAACTGATGCAACATCTTATAGGCCTCATCGCGTGAGCCAGCCTCATCAAACTCCTGTCTCAGAAAACTATTGATATCCGGAATTTTCTGTATTGCACGATCTAAGAGAGGATTACTACCCTCTTTATATGCACCGATTTCTATCATATCCTTGGAATTCTCATAACTATTGAGTAGCTCTATTAGAGAGAGTGCATCCTCTCTTTCATTAGATTTAGTTAAATGCCTAAAAAGACGACTATTACTCTGTAGTAAATCTATCGATGGATAGTGACCACGATTGGATAAATCTCTTGAAAGCACAATACTACCATCTAAGATCGCCCGAATACTGTCAGAAACCGGGTCGTTTATATCGTCTCCTTCGACCAACACAGTATAAAACGCAGTTATAGACCCGCCACCTTGATCTGTGCCACCTCTTTCAAGTAAACGAGGTAGCAGCGCGAAAACTGAAGGTGTATAACCACGTGCTGTTGGAGGTTCACCCGCAGCGAGCCCGATCTCTCGTTGAGCCATCGCAAAGCGTGTTATGGAATCCATGGTAAGTACAACATCTTTGCCCTGATCACGATAATATTCAGCGATTGCTGTGGCAGTAAATGCTGCATGTGCCCTTACCAAAGCAGGTTGATCCGATGTGGCTACAATAACAATACTTCGTTTGAGACCGGACTCACCGAGGTTTAGCTCTATAAAATCTAGTACTTCCCTTCCACGCTCTCCAATTAATGCAATGACATTTATGTCCGCATTCATTTGTCTTGAAATCATACCCAACAGAGTACTCTTACCAACACCGCTACCGGCAAAAATACCAACCCTTTGCCCCCTACCAACAGTTAATAGGGTATCTATTGAACGTACACCAGTCTCTAACACTCGATCTATTCTTGGCCGCTGAAGTGGATTCATTGGTTCGGCATACAACGGATAAGCTTTCTGGCAGTGTTCTATCGGCTTTCCATCGAGTGGATTCCCGAAGGCATCTATGACACGCCCCAGTAGTTGGTCGCCAACCGGTATATCGACAGTTTTGCCAGATGCAACCACTTCACTTCCGACGCCGATACCTCTGGTTTCTCCATATGTCATTAACAGGACCTTGCCTTCTTTTATCCCGATAACTTCTGCAGGTATTGGCTTGGTGTGATATTTTGAATAAATATCACAACGCTCGCCATGAAATGCTTCCGGTCCGGTCGATTCCAAAACTAACCCGTAAAAGTGTTCAACATGGCCTATCCGTTGAGTAAACTTGGTGTTTTTAATTGCCTGCACGTACTGCTGTAGATTAGAAGTCATAGCTCTAATTCTGATTTTCTACGGTTGGCAATTTCGAGTACGCAATTCTGAAATATTCTCATCTGAACATCCAAACGGGCATCTAGACCACCCATTGGTGTCTGTACTATGCAGCCACCTGTTTCTATACGTTCATCTTCTACTATTTGTACCCCTTTGCCGAACTGCTTATTTATAATATCTACTGGTATCGAATCTATTAGCTGCTTATCACTGGGAGATAAACATATTGCTATGTTTTCCTTGCGTGATATCTGCTTAATAGATTGCCTAATGGCAGCGATCACGAATTCCGGTTCAATCAGAACTTCTCCAAGCACTTTGGTAACAGCAGAGAATACAACTTCTGCGATGTCATCCTCTGCCAATTTGAGTAACCCTGTACGTGTACTCGAAAGGCTGTTTATGAGCGTAGTTATTTGCGCCGCCTGTTTTTCGAACAAACTACGCCCCTCTTCCTGGCCTGCTTCGTAGCCAGTTTTATGGCCATGGTCTTGTGCCTTACGTTGTATCAGTTCTATATCACGCTCTAAATCCAATAGTTTCTGTTGTGTTAATTCTGCTTTATCTTGCGACTGCTTTAACGCTGCCTCCAACTCTTCACGTGCCTTTGATGAAGCTCGTAGGTCAGCTTTCCATCTCATTGAGTCGTTATTGGCAGTCGTTTGTGCGACATTTTCTGAAATATCTTTCTGTGTCGAGCTTTCTTTAGGAGCCTCTTCCCCAACTTTTCTACGACGTTCAGAAATTTGGGCAGATTTGATCAACGACGCCATAGTTTTCTCCAGATAGAACCGTTGACACTGTTTTGTGCAGTCTCTAGCGCGATATCAAATTTATTAACTTGTTGTTTAGCTGAAGAGTTTAGTTGCTTGTGTAAAGATAATATCAGTGCGTTTTGTACTTTCGTCTTACGTTTTACAAATGGTTTTTCTATTGCATGTAAAACTACTTTACGTTTCTTTATATATTGTGTACTGATATACGCTTGTCGCCATGACCAGATGCTTAAATTCAAAACCAGCACTACCATTTCAACGGGTAGATGATCTAATAGTTTAAATACAGATTCATGATCGGCTGAATTTATCGCATCGATTGCACGAGTGTATTCCGATTCGTTATCAGCTTCGTCGTTGCTTGTTGTGTTTATGGTTATTTCTGGTAACCATGCTGTACCTTCAGGAATACCGAGTTCGGAAAGCTCAAGTAATTTCTCATTCAGAATATTTCGTTCGCTACTAGTTAAAGAATTGAGTAGCCAATCCCGATCTGACTCGTTCAGTCCATGTAAGTAGAGAGCCGCCTTACGCATACCATTCATGCGGACTCTCCTTTTCGATTAATTGCTACCTCATCCGAATTTATCCAAGTTTTCAGTTGCTTAAGTATTTGTTCCCTTTCAACTACGGCTAGCTGCTTACTTTTTGCTATACGTTTCCTATTACTATTTCTTACGACAAGAATAATAATGATAATCATTGATATTATAAGTAGGACGAGTACAGTTAATTTGCTTGTATTCGAATGGAAGATATCTGTTAGTATTTGCTCTGGCCTGGATGATTCACTTTCAGTTATTTCAACCGGTAAAGCCTCTTCAATAACTTTAGAGTCAGAAATTACTGATCTATTATTTTCAGTGTCTAAAGCATCACCTTGAAAACCACCCTCTGGAAGAGTTTTCTCACTTCTATTTTCAAAAATTGATTGTTCTGCTGCATGAACTGCGATTACGTCACCTCTCAATGAATCCAGTCCAACCGACATTGATACAAGGTCTTTCACCTGCTGAATCACAGTTTGTGATGAGTTTTTCGGTACTAAAACACCAATACTAAGACGTTGAATATTACCTGGTGTTGATACGATTTGCTCCACTGACCTTCCGTGTCTATATTCGATTTCAGTATCAATTTCACCAACTGATTTTTGCTTTGAGCTCTTTTTAAGTGGTTGTTTACGTGATTCTCTTTTTCTTAATATACTACCGTTATTGGTTGAACCGGGTAATACTTCTTCTAAAGTGATTTTAGATTGATCAAAATCGAGAGTTACATCAACGCTGACTATTGCCTTTCCAGGCCCGAACGTCTTTTCAAGAAGACGTACAGATTTCTCGGTTAGGTATTTTTCCACTTCGATCTTCTTTTGTAACCGAGACGTCATTGCAGTAGATGGGTTGTCATCTCCTGATACGATACTAAGCGTTTTGCCATATTGATCTACTATTGTTACATCGTTTGCCGCTAAACTTGGAACCGATGCCGACACAAGCCTTTGGATGCCCTCTATTTGGCTGCTCTCTAAATTAGCACCTGGTTTCAAGAAGATTGTGATAGATGCACTGGATTTTGATTTGTCCTTCTGGAATAAACTTGCTTCTGGCATCACTAAGTGCACACGTGCAAATTTCACTTCTTTCAATGATGTTATGGTCCGAGATAGTTCCCCTTGCATTGCTCGTTGAAAATTAATTCTTTGAGCAAATTCAGTCATCCCAAATTCTGCCTTATCGAACAGCTCGAATCCGACACCGCCGCTTAATGGCAGTCCATTGCCTAACAGCTTCAGTCGTATTTCATGAAGCTGATCCTGTGGCACTAAGATTTTTGATCCATCCCCACCAAGTTTGTAATTAATTTTCATTTTTTCGAGTTCTGAAACTACAGCTGCAGCATCGCTGTGTTCTAAATCGTTGAATAGAACGCCCTGCTTACCTTGTAGTAACCACCAAATAGCGAAAGAACTCAATAAAACAATGAAAACAACACCGACTAACAGACCACTTTTTTTTGTAATCCCAGTGTTATGCCAAGTATCAGTCATCAGAAATATCCCAAACAGTATTTACACATCAATTTATCAAAACTCACAGCTGCATTTTCATGATGTCTTGGTAAGCTTCAAGTGCTTTGGTTCGTACTTGTAACATAAGATCAAATGATAACTTTGCTTTTTCGAGCGATAGCATTACATGATGGATGTTATTTGTCTCACCAGTAGCCAGTTTTCTTACTTCGTTTTCTGACTTATTAATCTGACTGTTAAGCTCTGTAATCTGACTTTCAAACCAAGTAGAAAATTCTGTTCCGGTGTTTAACTTGTTTGCTCCAAGCTCAGATGCGATTGTCAGGTTCGAACCAGGTTCGACTATTGCCAGTGATTCAATACTCATTGCTGTTTTCCTATTTCTAATGCACTTAATGCCATAGATTTTGCAGCATTTAATGCACGCACATTTGCCTCATAGCCACGCACTGCTTCGATCAGAGTAACCATTTCGGATACTGGGTTTATATTTGGGTAACTAACGAACCCATCACTATTCGCGTGGGGATGTTCTGGCTCAAAAATAAGTCTCGGTTCTACGTTTTGAGGTAATATATCGGTAATCTCCACCCCACCAGGATATCCGCCGTTCTGCATCAACTGACTCATATGAGTATGGAAACTTGTTATATCTTTGGCTTGTGAGATAACTCTTAGTGGCCGATAAACCCCACCATCTTCTGTCCGTGTCGTATTGGCATTAGCGAGATTTTGAGCAAGTATATCTAAACGAACTCGCTCCAATGACATTCCTGATGCGCTTATTTCAAATGCAGAATAGTAATCCATTGCACTTATTTCCCTTCTTTAATCGCCATTTTGACTAGACTTCCAAATTTAGAACGAGCTTCCAAGAGTGCTTTATATTGGATTACAGTTTCTGTCAACTCCACCATTTGCTCATCAAGTGAAATTGAATCAGTGTTGATATTCTCAATCAAGTCGCCATTGTGTAGTTTACGTTCGATTGATCTTAACTGATGAGTTAACTGCTGTTCCGTAGGAGTATCCAATGTCAAAACAGATGCTTGCTCCAGTATGTTTTCAAAACTAACTTTTTGTGGTTGATATCCTGGCGTATTTGCATTAGCTATGTTGTGTGCTATCACTTGTTGACGAAGGGATGCTACGTCTAAAGCAAGGTTGACAAGTTGTGATGTAACACCGCCTATATTCTCTATCATGTTGACTCCAGAAGTAATATTCCTTTTAACCAGTATTGACTCTTGGTTATATAACTACTGTATTATCAATTCGGCGTGTAAAGCGCCGGCGCGCCGAATTGCCTGTAAAATAGTGATGACATCTCTGCTTGTTGCTTTGACTTGATTCAATGCTGCAACCAACTCTGCGACGCTTGTATCCGCGCTCAACGAAATTGAGATTGGTTCTTCTTCAGAAACATCGATACTTGTGTCAGGGACAACCTGGGTACTCACTCCGGAGCCTGTTCTACTGACGAAACCAGGTTGAGATACCAGATAATCCGTTGTAATAATGACGGTCAAATCACCGTGCGTAATACTGACCGGTGCTACTGTAACTGTCCCACCCGATACTACTGTTCCGGTACGTTCGTTAACCACAATCTTTGCTTTACGATCCGGGGCAATTTTTAATCCTTCAACAGCAGTCAAAAAGGCAACAGGATTTGATTTGTGCTCGACTGGTAAATTCACTTCAATACGCCCGGCGTTAATCGCTCTAGCAGTACCTGAACCAAAATTAAGATTGATGCTGTTAACAATCCGGCTGACTGTTGTTAAATCTGGATCGTATAGTGAATAGTGGAGTTGACCGTCCTCATTAACCATCAAGGTATCTATACCCTTCTCTACTGTTGCTCCAGAAGGGATAATTCCCGCAGTTGGATGATTTTTTTGAACGAGATTTCCGAAAAGATCATACTGAAACCCACCGACAGAAACAGGACCTTGAGCTAATGCGTATATTTTACCATCTGGCCCGGTAAGTGATGCTAATAGCAGTGTTCCACCAACAAGACTATTAGCATCTCCCATTGACGTGACATTCACATCGATTTTGTCACCGGATTGTGCGTAAGGTGGTAAGACTGCTGTCAAAGAGACTGCTGCCACATTTCGGCTACGTACATCTTTGGTATTGACGTTGATTCCAAATCTCAAGAGTGCATTACGCAGAGACTGAACCGTGGTACCGCTACGCATTGAGTCACCACTACCAGCCAAGCCGGACACCAAACCATAACCGACAAGATTATTGTCTACTGCACTGCTAATACGGCAGAGATCCTTGATACGTACGCCGGTTTCAGCGAAAGCAAGCGGTTGAAAGCATAGTAATAACGTGAGAATAATTCCTTTAACCGATTTCATACTCAAAAAATCCAATTGAAAAACTTCGTGATATATCCAGGTTCCTGACTTCGCCCTAGCAATCCCTCCCCGATATATCGAATTTTTGCGTCAGCCAATCGGGTAGATAAGACTGTATTGTCTGCTGAGATGTCCTCTGGCCTGATTCGTCCTTCAACGCGTATATACTGATTCTCGTTGTTGAATTCTATGGACTGCTCTCCTTTTACCTGCATTTCACCATTTTCAAGAATTGACTTTATCGTTACTGAAACGCTAGCAACTAAGCGTCCTGTCCTATTTATCGTCCCACCACCTTCAGAATCATTTCCTACTCCTAATGTGGCGTCATGTACCGTGTCGTCATAGCCGGCATTAATTCCAATGTCTATTGAGTTATTCGTATCACTACCAGCAGTGGTAGTTGATGATGCAGTTTCATAGATCAATACTGTTATCAATTCACCAATCTTATGTGCCCGATGATCTTCTATTAGCGGCCGATAGGTAGTTTCATTATAGAGACTTTCACAAAACACCAGTGACGCGAACAGAATCAACAACAGTAAAACGAAATAACGCATCATTTGTAATCATCTCCCACGATAGCTAATCCGCTATCTAGCACTTTTGCTAAATAACTATCTTTTCCGTCAAGCCTTTCCACCCGAATAGAGTCCCCACGGTTTCCGTCCTGCAGCGCTCGTGCGACAGCATATAGAGTGACACGACCCACACTCGACTGGACACGGACCGTTTGCCCTTTTACAACATCCGGTATTACCTCTATCACAGACTGTGTTAAAACAGCGCCTTTAGGAAGGTCACGTGCCAATCGATAACCCAAGACAGAGGAGACTTCGGTTAAAGGAACTCCCGTAACCAGGGCAACATTCCTAGTTGAAGATTTAAGCATATGAGTTTCCAGGCTAGTACTGGCTGGTTGAGCCGACACAAGTTCAAGAACCTCATCCATCGCTGTTACATCGAACCATACCGGTATCGACATGTAGTGTTTATTTTCAATCTCTACATCTACCCATACACACATGCGTTTGTTGATACGATCTTTATTTCTTATATTGATGCTTAGGCTGATTTTTCCACTAGGCAGTTGTAAATCTTTATATTGACCGACAAGTTTCGTAGTGACATCGGAATATCGATTACCAAGCGACTGTTTAAGGTAATTTTCAGCTTTTAATGTATAACTCTCGTTATTGTATGAACGGTAATTCGAACTAATAGTAACTTTGTTACTGCCTTTCCATACCAGACGGCTGGCAATATCCGCATCAACTCGTTGCAAACGCTTACTTATAGCCTCTCTATCAATGGATGAACTAACCCCGGCATGAGGTACATTCCCCAAAACAATCCGTGCTATTTTTGATACAAGGGCTTGATTTTTTGATTCTAACTTCGCAATGTCACCTAATGTTATTGTGCGACTATCAAGATTTACACTATTCGGTAACTCAATCGTGAGTAGATTATCATTGGCATATCCACTATTAGACATACCAATAAAAGTCAATCCGATTAGCATATGCAAGATCAGGCTTTTCACAATTTAGCGCCTTAAATTGTTAACGATACCCAGTAACTCATCAGAAGCCTGCACAACTTTTGAATTTATTTCATAGGCTCTTTGGGCTAGTACAAGTTGTGTCATCTCTTCTACAAGGTCCACATTGGAAGTTTCGAGAAAACCTTGCTGAATTAATCCAAAACCGTCTTCCCCGGGGATACCATAATATCCATCACCGGAGTTGTCCGAAGGTTGATACAGATTGTCCCCTACTGGCGTAAGGCCGCTGGCATTAACAAAACGAATAAGGTCTAGAGCACCAATTTCGAGCAAATCATCCGAATTAGATACCTGTGCGTAAACTTTTCCATCTGATAGAAACAGTAAATCTTCGGCGTCATTTGGGACCTGGACCATACCACTTAGACGGTAGCCGTCGGAAGTAGACAAATACCCGTCCTGGTCGATACGCATGGCACCATTACGCGTATAAGCGTAACTATTATCCGGTAGTAATACCTCAAAGAAACCTTCACCCTGAATTGCCATATCGAGTGTGCGTTCCGTTTTTTTCACCTCACCTGTTGTGAAAATCTTGCCGGTAGAGGATATTCCAACCCCTACTCCTAATGGCTTACTCGAGTTTTGACCGGGTAGGCTATTATGCGCCGAACGAACCATCTCTTTGTACATCAAATCTTCAAAATCAACCCGGCTTTTTTTAAAGCCCATTGTGTTGACATTTGCCAAATTGTTTGCAATTACATCGATTTGGGTTTGTTGTGCGTGCATACCGCTCGCACCTATACTTAATGACTCAATCATAATTACTCCCTAACCAGCTCCTTTCTATCAAATATCGGCAATGGTCTCGATGGCAAGATCCAACATGTCGTTGTATCCCTGGATTACTTTCTGGCTACCTTCCAGTTGTCGCATTGTAGAAATTAAATGCACCATTTCATGCATTCCATTGACATTGGAAGTTTCTAGAAAACCCTGACGCAATCCAGTTTTACCCTCAGTTACTAATTGTGATGAAGAGGAACCGGCACGAAAAAGCCCAGATCCTATCTTTTGAAGTGACGCTGCATTTGCGAAATCAGTAATTTTAATCTGCCCCGCTAACTCGTCTCCTTGCCAAATCATTCCCTCGTTGTCTATACGCGGTTGTTCAGAGGTTAGCCTAATTGGTCCTGCTTCACCCATGAGCTTATATCCGGATGCAGTCACAATATGACCACTGGCATCGAGGCTAAATGAACCCTGCCTTGTATACAGAGTCCCGAGGGGGGATTCCAAAGTAAAAAAACCATCGCCTTCGATCGTTAAATCAAGAGGATTTCCGGTATGTCTGGGGATCCCTAAACTAAAGTCAGTATAAGTTGTGGTATTTTCGCTGCTATTGGTACTTGATTGACCACTTGCCTGCGATAGAACTGAGCTGAAGGGTTGTATAACCGATATCTCACGTTTAAAGCCTGCTGTATCAGCATTAGCTAGATTGTGACTGATGATATCGAGAATGTTCATCCCGCTTATCATACTGGCTTCCATTATTGCTATTGCATTACTCATACAATCATCCCGATATCTATTTCTACGTATAATTTACTAATCAGTTTTCGTTATTGAGTTATTACGGTTTTATAAGCTAACCATTCCAAAAGATTTGACATTGATAGCATGGGGTATCTCTGACATCGAAAGTACAGATAAGTGAGGCATAACGCGCTCTGTATAGTGCCTTAAATGCCTGCGTAATTCCGGTGCACAGAGTAAAACCGGCATCAAATTTGACTGCATCATATTTTCAACACTGCTGGCTATTTTTGTCAGAATCTGTTGAGACAAATTTGGTTCAATTGTTAGTCTTGACTGCTCATTCTCACTTCTAACCCCTGCAGATAGTGTGCGTTCGATAGACGGATCCAACAGCAGAACATGTAGATCACCATCTTTGCTCGCGAGAGACTGACAAATCAGCGGCCCCAGTTTTTGCCGCACAAGCTCCGTCAGATGCTCAAAGTCTTTACTATGCTTGCCATAATCCACAAGAGCCTCAAGAATCAGCGACATATTCCTTATAGAGACCTTTTCACTCAGAAGATTTTGTAGTATTTTCTGAATATCAGTATACGTCATTACTCCTGGAATTAACTCTTCGACTAACCCTGGATCGGACTCTTTAACTCGCTCAATGAGTTGCTCAGTTTCTGTGCGGGTTAATAGGTTTGAAGATTGTTGACGTACGATTTCACTCAAGTGAGTCATCAAAACCATTGCCGGCTCAACAAGCGTATAGCCTGCTTCACGGGCCTTGGACACTTCATCATTTCCTATCCATACAGCAGGAAGTCCGTATGACGGATCCTTAGTCTGGATGCCCTCTAATGCTGTATTCAAATTGCCGGGGTTAATTGCCAACATACAATCGGAATGGATATCACCACTCCCTACTTTTGCACCATACAGATGAATTTCATAAGTTTGCGGTGCTACCTGCTTGTAATCCTTAACTCGGACTTTAGGCACAACAAAGCCTTGTTCCATGGCATATTGCTTACGAAATGCTCCAATTCGTTCCATAAAAAGGCTATCATCACCACCGAATAGAGGCACCAAACTTTGTCCAACCTGAATTTCAATTGGGTCTACGGCGAGCATCCCGTAAAGGTCTTGTTCTGGAGATTCCGGGGAGAGTTCATCCTGTTCTACTGGTTGAGCTCTTTTCGCACGCAATGAATAGTAGGCCAGTACGCCAATTACTACTAAGACCAGAAATACTGGTAATGCTGGGATGCCTGGTAGGAGTATTAAGGTAGTTAGCGCCAATCCAATGAGAATCAGTATCTTCGGATACTTGGTTACCTGACTGGAGACGGCTTGACTTAAGGCCTCATCGGAAGCGGCACGAGTGACTATAATACCTGTCCCGGTGGCAATAACCAGTGCTGGTATTTGAGTGACAATTCCGTCACCTATGGTCAACAGTGTGAATCTGTGGAGTGCTTCAGACCACTCCATACCCATTTGGGCAATACCGATAATCAATCCACCAATAATATCGATAAGAATGATAATGATACCTGCAATGGCATCGCCTTTTACGAATTTACTCGCACCATCCATGGCACCGTAAAAATTGGCCTCTTTCTCAATATTATTGCGTCTTTCCTGGGCCTGTTGTTCATTGATCAACCCCATATTCAGATCAGCATCGATACTCATCTGCTTACCGGGCATACCATCAAGGGTGAATCTCGCAGCAACTTCGGCGACACGTTGTGCACCGTTGGTTACAACGACATATTGAACGACAACGAGTACTAAAAAGACGATCATACCCATTACATAATTGCCGCCGATTACGTAATTACCAACCGCATCGATCACCTCACCCGCATAGGCGTCGCCTAGAACCAGGCGTGTTGCAGCAATATTTAGGGATAATCTAAAAAGTGTCGCGATAAGTAGAATGGATGGAAAGGTGGAAAACTGTAAGGGTTTGTCGACATAGAATGTAAGCAATAGGATGAGCATCGCAAAGCTGAGATTTGCGATCAACAGGAAATCAAGCATCTGCGATGGAATAGGCGTAAATAGAACGATCAAAATTCCGATCATTCCAAATACTAGAACCAGATCACTCTGCTCGCGAAGATGTCGTTTTATTAGGTCCATAATTAACCGGCAACAACTCCATTTACTTTTGCATCTCTTTTAGCAAAAATTCGAACTAGTATTTTCGCAACGGTCGGATAGAGATCCTCACCGATCGGTTGATCTATTCCTACGGATTTGAAGAGTTTTCTTGCCAATGATCTATTTTCAACAATTGGAATATTGTGACGTCTGGCGACTGTACGCATATTGATCGCAAGATCCCCTGCTCCCTTGGCGATGACTTGTGGCGCGGACATCGACTCCCGCTTATACATCAACGCAATAGAGAGATGCGTCGGGTTCGTTATCAAGACGTCGGCATCGGGTACTTTTCGTAATGATCCGGCCCTTTTAGCGGCTTCCCGCTGCAACTCCCGCATTTTTGCCCTAATCTGAGGATCGCCTTCTCTACGTTTAACTTCATCTTTGATCTCTCGTCTGCTCATACGCATGCGCTTGGCAAAATCCCAACGCGTATAGAGTAGATCTAAAAGCGCAATGAACAGTAAGACGGCGACCAGGTAAATCGCTATTAGCGTACCATTGCGAGCCAGAAAAACAGGATAGCTGTCCGGATGACGATCGAGCAGACTGACGAGTGAGGGCACTAGAGAGGTGATTGCTAAGTATAGGCATCCGGCAAACAGAACAAGCTTTATCAGCGTTTTCACTGACTCATAAAGTAATCTGACAGAAAAAAGACGCTTAAAACCATTTACCGGATTGATGCGGCTGGTATCGGGTTTCAGTGGATGAAAGGAGAAGACAGGGCCTGTTTGAAACATATTCATTAACACGGCGCCAATGAATAGTATGGCGATTAAAGGCCAAAAAATCGAGGCTACCCATTGGAAAGTATATTCAAATAGTATTAACGCTTGTGCAGGGCCCAGGGAGATACTACCTGCGTTTGATAGTAACTCGCGACTGAGTGCCAACTGCTGACTGACCATATCGTCACCGATCAGATAAAACACTGCGATACCTACTGAGAGTATGAACAGTGAATTTATCTCAAGACTTTTGCTTACCTGGCCTCTTCGTTTCGCCTCACGAAGCTTCGTCGGTGTTGCCGGCTCAGTACGATCCTGTTCTGTCTGTTGCTCTGCCACAGATCTATCCTATTACCCGCTGCCAGTATGTGAATATTGACGAGTAGATTTTTTCTAATAGTGGCCCCATATAGTTCAGCGATAAGGCCAAAATCACTAATCCCAAGAAGATTTTGAGGGGGAATCCTACAATGAACATATTCACTTGAGGCATAGTCCGTGCCGCGACAGCCATACCCACATCGAGCATTAACAAGACAGCAACAGCTGGCGCCACTACAGCCAATCCGTAGACGAACATAACGCCGAATTGAGCTAATATCACCTCAATATCCAGATTAATCAGCGAACTGCCGGGTGGGATTTTCTCGAGCGAATAGGCAACACCTCTGATCAACATGTGATGACCGTCTATCAGAAAGAAGGTCATAACAGCCATCAGATTTAAAACGGTACCGATTAAAGGTGCTTGTGTTTGTGTTGCGGGATCGATCAGATTCGCAACTCCAAAGCCCATCTGAAAATCCAATATCCTACCCCCAAACAGAAAGGCTCCGAAAGCCGTAAACAGACCGAATGCCAGGGTCAGTCCGAACATAAGTTCGTTGGCCATTGCGAGAAATAGATCGCTTAGCTGCTTTGGTTGTTCTATGGGGTGAACATTTAGCCCAACAGTCATCAGTAGAGAAAGTGACAAGATCAATAGTACACGCACATGCGCTGGTAGACGTGCGATTGCGAAAATCGGTGTAAGAAGAAAAAGTGGCGCTAGACGCGTTGCTACCAACAATACAGCAGTCACTACACTCATGTCCGTTTCGAAGAGCATCTTCTTAGAAATAGCTGGGTATGTTGGCGATTGAGCTGGATGCAAAGCGCAGAAGGATCTGCAGCATCCAGGGCCCAAAAACGATGAGAGAGACTGCAACAACCAATATCTTTGGTACAAAGGTCAGCGACATTTCCTGAATTTGTGTCACGACCTGAAAGATACTGATTAAGAGTCCGACCAACATACTGAGCCCGAGAACAGGAGTGGCGATTAAAATAGCCGCCCACAGCATTTCGTTGGTCAACGCAAGTGCCAAATCACTAGTCAACTTAGTCGGTCCCTCCGACATGCTCCTTCGCTATACCTAAGGCAACTAAGGAACAAAACAATACGTGTTAAATGTGTTGAATTCGGCGCTTGATTGAGACGAGCCACCAAATCCCTATGTTGTGCCCAAATCCTATTTTTCCATCTGGGCTAAACAATTCCTGTTATCCAAGGATAAAACTTTTATGAATAAGCCCAGAAATTGTGCGGTGTTTTTTTATCACATTGATATCGCACAAACAAGCACTCTCAGGCTTAAATTTACAAATTAAGCAAAGCTTAAGAATAAAGCAGAATTGAATAGTGTTTTTTTATGCTTAAAAAATCTGAAGTTAAAAACCATTAGGAATTAATGGAATATTGAGTTGTGGGCTAATGGTTTTTTCTAGAGGCATTTTTTATAAAAATGTCTTCGTCTCATGTAAGAAAAATACTACAAATTTTCAAGCCAATTCCTATTGCAAAACTAATCTAAATTCTATCTAGAGGTACTACCCCAGGCTACGCGAAGGGGTGTAACTTTATATGATTGCTCACAGCAAACAGTACTTCTATAGATATAGTTAGCATTTTGCTCATCAATAAAGAATATAATGCCTATCTCCGATATGGCGATATCCAAAAGGATTGTCATTTGAATGGAAAGTCCTGCTAACTGTCTGGCCAAAACTGTAAAAAACCAAACTGATAGACTCACCTAAAGAGTGCATTTCTGTTAAGAACATTATTACCTGGACTGAACTGATAGAACTGAATGGGCCACCAGATTAGGTAGTTATTTGCAACGGATCGTTATCTAATCCTTGCAGGGTTGGTTTTTCAAACGAACTTAATGCCTTATCTATGTAACAATCACCGTTACGCTGTCAACTTCCATGTTTTTCAGAAGAAATGGTTTCTAACTGTGTGATGGCAATTCAACTAATTGAGAGGTGTTTAATTTCGGTCTCTAACTGGTTAATGTCCCTGTTTGTGTTTTTGAATTGTTTCAGGGATTAGCCTTTAGCTGAGGTAGTGTATGGCAGCTCTAATATTTGGTGTTCGTTGATAGCCCATTCGTCGACAGGCATCTGTCAGCTTATAGCGTGTGCCGACAAAGCCCTTAAACCGGCTCTCGAAGTGCTGGGCCATATAGAGCCAATGCTTGGGATCAATTTGTAGCCTTTCCAGTATGGGTGGTTGATTACCCGAGATATGGCCACGCTTGTGTTCTAGGATGGCGCGCCCGGTCCAGTCAACGAGTTCAAGATAGTCCTCCAGACGAAACGGCAGTCCTTTCGGCATGTTTTTGCGCGGGTTTCCTGCAAACGGCAGTAAACCAGCCGGATTGTCTGCTTTCATTGCCCGATTGCGGCTTTGTTTGAGCTTGGTTGCCCGCACAGCAATTGAGGTGTATTCGGACTGTTCCGTTGTCTTGGCCATCCCTGCCCTGACCGGATTGAGATCCACATAGGCCATACAAGCCGCCAGTGCTTTTTCATCCAGCAGGGCCTGGGATTTGTATCGTCCCTCCCAGTAGCGCCCCGTACATCCGTCCTCTTGGTTGGCCTGGCGAGCGATCGGTTCGTTGAGGCAGCGCATGAACCAACTGATGTCATGAAGGCGCTCTCGCCATTTGGTGACCAATTCCGAGATCGCATCGCGTTCAGCTTTACTGATTTCTTCCATTGCCCGATATCGCTGTACAAGCACGGGCAGTGAAAACAATCGCTCCCAGCGCTCGATGACAGCCTGCTCACTCCATCCGGCTGCGATCTCGGCATCGATATGGAGGATTACATGGTAGTGATTCGACATCACCGCGTAGGCGCAGATGTCGATGGCGAAGATCTCCCCTAGCTGATTTATCCGATCGACAATCCACTGGCGTCGGTGTTCATAGATTTTGCCGGTATGAGAATCCTCACCACAGAGAAAGGCGCGGCGAACACAGCGGGAGACGCAGTGGTAATAAGGCGTGGTTTCCAGCGAAACCTGGGGTTTCCTTGGCTTGGGCATGATATCGCTCCTTGATATCGAGGATTCCCACTAGATTGCCATATGGGCTGATTTTTGGCAAATTAAGGGTGGGTGTCTTCTCTATCTTGGCGGACATGCGGACAGAACACCTCTTTATTGTTTTACAGAGCCTAGCTCATCAAAGCCAAGTCTGTTTGGAGCTTAGCGTAACAGTGTCGCTACACCATCTCGCTGGGCAATTGCAATGAAATCAAAAAACGAAACTGCGACTTCCTTACCATCGACTCCAGGACCATATGCCACCACTGGCTCCCCGAGTGACTCGTCATCTTGAGTCGACGCTATATAGAAAGTGTAATCACCACCATCATCCGATATAGGAATCAATCGGTTCAGCAATCCCCCTAATTCAGTTGGGCGAAGTTCATTGCGCACATCGGACCATGTAGGGGGTTCACCATCTTCTGTGTCGGCAAGGCCATAAATCTCAAAACCGTGCAAAAGTGCTGCTCCATAAGATAGTAAGAATACTCGGTATTGTGCGGGTACATTAAATCCTAGCTTGTCTTCTAACTCACCTACGGCTCCCTCGCTCGCCGGTCCAGCATAGTCAGAACCGTCAAGAAGCGTCTTAATCTCATCAGGGAATTCACTATTCTCTATACTCATAGCAATCCAGCCTTCCTCAAAGTTTCATTCGTTACAAGTCTTGCGTCGATCGCACTTTGTAGCCGCTGCTTCCAGTATTCACCCACTTTGAGATCTCGAACCGGACCGCCTGGACCAGGAATATGTAGAGGTCCACCTGTACTTGAGTTATATGTGTTCTGGTTTCTCAAGACCTCAATCACCTTCCCATCTTGGCGTCCAATATGGTGCAGATTAATCTTCTCCCATTCGCCAGATGTATTCCGTACGAATGGGCTATTACCTCCCGCCATTCGACGGACATTTTGTGCGCTATATGGGATGTCGGATCGCTGGATGACAATGTTATCGCCAAAGCGCGTTGCGGACGCGTAAACAGACTCATCACCAAAAGTTGCTCCTGCATTCCGCAGAAATGCGGCCTCCTCGGGTGTCTTGGCAAGAACGCCACCCCACGAACTGTTTGGAGCAAACCCCTTCCACTTAACAGCATCAAGCGGAGCTCCACTATAAAGCCTACCTGCCTGCAACTCCAGTCCGATTGGCATCTGAGCCCTGGATACGGCGTCGCTAAATTTATTAAACAATCCAGAAAGGTTTTCAGAAGCCTTGATCGCTTGCATTCCTTTGAGAGCCGGACCGGCCCCGAAGGTACCCACTAATCCGATGGCGGCACCACCCTGTTCAGCCACCGGCATGGATGGGACATATTGCTTTCCATATCGAACGACAGCATCTACCAAGCGTTGATCTTGCTGGATGAAGTCAGCCATTTCCAAGCCATCACCAACAGCGTTGATTGCGCGGTTAGTCAGTCCATTTGGCCCACCGGTATCATTGAGTATCGCCCCACCGATCGAGAGCAGTCCTTGAAATCCTTCAATGGCTTGATTAAAAAACGCACCACCTTCGACAGCAATCTGACCAACTTGCGATAGGTTGTTAAATTCCCTGTCGTAGAGCAACTTTTCTTCAAAGCGCCCTGACATGTTGGATTCCAAGCCAACGATCAAATCCAGAACAGTTTGTTCTACGCCTAAATAACTCTGAGCGGTGCTGTAAGCAGTCCCTGATGCACTGTAGAAACGATCCTGCATAAAGGCAGCCTGCTGATTGATCGACATACTCGATAAATCAACATTCGGATCCAGGAATCCGGCAATCTCAAAAACTGGATTGGCGTATGTCTCAGGATCGGAATTGTAGAACGCTTCACTGATTTGCAGCGCTATATCTTCCGGGTTGTCGTGCAAGTTAGACGCGATTCCGAATAGATACTCAGCTTTGGTAAATTCGCTATTGCTTCCTGCCAACCATTTCGACAAGTTGTCGCCAGAGTGGTAAGGAAGATCGCTCTTACCCCAAGCAGGCAGAAGCTCCCAGTTTTCTGTTGAAGGATAGGGGGTGACCGCATAGGTCTGTACAACCCCAGCATCGGTTACCGGAGTTGTTTGGCTCTACTCCCTATGTCTTTCCTAACCTAAACCCAGACTCAATGAGGTTTGCACACCTCAGATACAAATCTGTCTCCCAATCCATACTTTCAGTGCAAAACCTACTAAGAGTTCGTGCTGCATTTACGATTTCTTTAGCTGAGCCTGACTGCTCAATTGATTCGATAAAAAGCCTCAAATTGTTGTTCAAATACCATTCCAAGCTCCCTTCAATTATTGACTGGTTGGTCAGATCATCTAAAAGTGCTCGTGACTCATCCAATAGTTCATCTTTTGCTATTTGTGAGACCACAAAATTTCCTCATATCTGTAATTGCTAAGCGGACCAGTCAAAAAGGTTTGCCGCGCTCCACCAGTCAAGCCCGGACTGAAGTCTGGTTGTGGAGCAACCCTACCCGTAAATACAACACTGTTCTCTGGGATCGTCACACTTCCTAGTCTTGTCGCAGAATTGCTTGGCAACGCAAAGTTAGTAATTCGGTCGGTTTGACTTGCAATGTAATCTGGAGAAACGTAACGGCCTTCTAGTCTTGCACTGAAATCGTCAAATACTCGAAACTCCATTCTCTCAGATGCAGTACGTTCAACACGGAATGTTTCTAGATCATAAGAACGAATAATCTCATTTCTACTGTGAAGAGGTACACCCGCATCCTTTAGGATATTCCTCGCTTCTTTTATGTTAGCTGCGGCTATTGATCTTTGAGCCGTACTGTCCGGAACGGTTAAACCGTTACCCCTAACCATCGCAGATAATCCACCAACCCACGATAAAGCTTGGGCACCACCACTACCTCGTAATTCCGCATCATCTATCTTTGCTTGCGGAAGTATAACCGGCTCAACGCCAGATAGCATAGCAGCAGGGTTTGTAAAATAACCGATCATATTAGCGGTATTAACCGTAACCGCTACGTCATTCCAAATATTTTTTGCCAAACCACTTGCTACAGCGCCCCACTCGAAGGGACTGTGTTGTCTTTCCGCCTTATACTGATCAGGTGCGAATACCGCTTGGATACCTTGCCTAAGTTTTTCAACTCTTGGTAGATAGGGGTCATCCCATATCTCCGAAATGGTATCCACGAACCCGCTTTCAGGTGGTGCTTTCCATGCGTCCTGTTGATCGCTGTAAGTATAGAGATCCTCCGGTCCAACCGCGAGCCCGGAAACAGACAACCCATAGATATCGCCCTGCCACGCATAATCCAGATCGTCATCGCTCTGGGCAGCTGATACCGTATTACTATCGGCACCGACTGGCACAGCCCCAAAAACCGTGTCCTGCAACTCAGCATCCGACGCCTCACCCACCGGAAAACCCGCTGGTAGTACTGTTGGGTCATCAACTTCAAGGGCTGCAAAATCCGCTGTTGGCGTTGTTTGGTTCTATTCTTTAGGTAACTTTACTCCTTTTACGACAGTCTCATTTGTTTGTTTACCGACTTCACAATAAGCAATCTTATCGGAAATTTCATCAGCAGTTGATGTTAAATGCTTGAGCTGCGATTCGTCTAGTTTAGGACCGCACCAATATAGGTCTATCCGAAATGGTTCATCTATACCTTGCTCAACAATGCCAATCGAAAATTCACCAGCATGATCTTCAATAAATCCTGATAATTCAGCATTAGCTTTAAACGCTGATACCGCTATTTTCTCTAAATCCTCTATTTTACACTTATCCATACCAAGCCTCAGAATCTTCTAGCTGGAGGAATTAACACATCATACACGGGGTTTAAATCTAATACCCTATGCATTCCTTGAACTGACACGCCAGCTTCTCCTTGTCCTAATCTAAAAGCCGATAATAAGTTTCTATCCGCTGTATTTTGATTTGCCCCTCGTGGATGCGCATGTCCGGACCATCGCCAACCCTGTTTTCCTAGTTCATAAGCAGGTTTTGGTAGTTCTACAGATCTTTCTGCACCTCGAACGATCATCCGCTGTTTACCTCGTGTAAGTAATGCAAATTCCACATCATTCATACCTGATAAGATTCGAATATCCTGAAGACTGATATCTTTCCGACCAACTACTAATGCATCACCAGGATTCTTTAATTGAAGATTAAAGGCATTTAGCTTTTTGGGTAATTTAACGTGCCCACTAGCATAGGCTGAAGCAGAAACCCTCCCTCTTCCGCTGTGCGTTGCAGTTTGCAATGAATGCAGAGGATTGCTATTTGGAGCATCTAGCGCAGCCTTACCCAGCCCACGCGCTAATAACGGCGCTTCAAGCAGCGAAGGCAACCGCTGTCCAAAACTATACCAGTCTCCTCTGTAACCGGCCTCGATCAGACCTAGCGGAGAGGCCAATACTGTACCACGTATGGTGTCTCCCAATATCGGTAACACAGAGCCATCGTCTTGAATACGACCAGCAATCGGGCTCTCAAAATCTATAGAGTCGACTTCTCCTGATAAATATCGAAAAATCTCATTTGTGTCACGATTTGCAGCGCCTACAGCATCAAGATAACTACTGGCATAATCTGGCAATGACGTCACAGTATCCCATAACCCGGAAACTGCCTGACCAACACCAGTAAACCTTAGGATTCCTTCCCATGCCCCCACACTGCGGTGTTCACCGGTAACGCGAGGGGAGTAGCTATTTGACAGAGGTGTTCCCATATCGATCCCCTGCTGAGGCAGAAAACCGTAATCCACCGGTACACCCGAACTCGCAGTGGTATAGCCAAACTCAGGACTCAGGGTATAGAGATCATCAGGCCCGACGGAGGCGGACAACCCATAGATATCGCCCCGCCACGCATAATCCAGATCGTCATCGCTCGGGGCAACTGATAATCCATCATCAAGAGCAATGACACCACTACTACTATCGGCCCCAGGTGGCACAGGCCGCCCAAGCACACTTTGCAACTCAGCATCCGACGCCTCACCCACCGGAAAACCCGCTGGTAGTATTGTTGGGTCATCAACTTCAAGGGCTGCAAAATCCGCCGCTTGAGTTGTCTGGCTCAACAAGTGAACCCGACGCGATCATCGTAACCGACGCGCCTAACCCCTGATACCGCCTCATTTTTTATAGAGCTTTTCCTACTGAAGTACGATTTTGCCAGATTTTGCCCCTAGAGGCACTTTTTGGATTGGCACGCCGGTCTTGGGGGTTGTGAAGGGGTTTCCCTTCTTAGCCGCTTCGCTTCGCTCTCTCCTGGGGCTTTCTGTTGACTGGCGTATCTTTACCCGCAACACGAGCGTCAGTTGGTGTGGCACCGACCCGTACCCCTGTCGGTTAACGGAAGCAGCGGACCTGCCGCTACCGCCGTGACGGGCGACCCGAGGGGGATTAAAGTCTGTCGTTGGGGAAGCGGTCCTCAACGGATTCCAATACATGTTCCTTATTTGGTGTATTAATTTTTACTATTCAATTTATTAAACTGCTCCCATACTTGTTCGCGCTTTGATTTTTGTTTTTCATCTAACTTCGCGACAAAACCACACTGAGAACAACTCAGAGCATTCGCTTCAAGATCAATAACATCAATTTCACTACCACAATCAGGACAAATAACAACTAACTTTTGCTGCGCATCTTTTAAGGCAAGTATCTTGCGGAGCATTTCCTGAGAACGATCAAATTCAATTTCCATTTAGTTGCTCCTATCTAACCAAGTCTTGAAACAGTGGCGCGACATTCCCAGTAGGCACATCATCGTAAACACGCTGAACACTGTCAAACAAGTTCCTTCTTTCACTGAAAGTAGGTCTCCTTCCGTTATTAAAAAGGAACTCTCTCCTAAATGCTTGGTATTCATCTGCTAGCGTACCAATCTCTCTACCTCTTGCAGCAGCAACCCCATGTGAAGATTCATGGACATAAGTAGTCAAACTATCCTGAGATTTAAAAGCATTCTGCTTAAATATGTCAATTTCAATACTGCCATTTTGATATTTTGTGGTCTCACCAAGTTTGTTATGTCCAACGCGTCCATAATCATAATTAACGTTAATGTCATATTTCTCAAGTTGAGACCGAACTCTTCCAAGAAATGGATTGTCGATGATCGTTTGGCCATCTAATCGGAGAAGTTCTATATCAAGATCATCAACACTCCCTTTAATTTGAAGTGGCCTCGAATCAGCTTGACCCAATATAGCTTTATTTGGAAGCGACCTTAAACGATTCAACTTCGTATAAGCCATACCCGAAACCAATCCAGAGAGCAGTGCGCCACCACTTTCCGCCGGACTATCATACGAGAAAAGCGGTGTGATATTAAAAGGATCTGATTCTCTAAATGATTGTAACGAACCCTCTGGTAAGCCCGCCGTTTCGGCTAATAACGTATAACCATCCAGAACGGTCTTTAATGTGTTGATACCGAAATTGAATACTTCAGGCCCAAAATTCGCAACCGCTTTTGCGGCACCTGTCCCACCACTTCCCGGGTTCTCCCAAAGACCGACTCCCATCTCCGCAATACCATAACCGATATTACCGAGCGACCTCATTAGTCCAGCACCAAGATATTTAATGGGATTACTCTGAGCAACAGCATTGTCTTGTGCTGAAAGCCAATAATCATTCATAGAGGCTTGATTTTCAGCCAAGACGCCAGGGCCTTCATTTGAAACCTGGCCTATCGCATACAGATCCTGCGGCCCGACCTCTAGCCCAGAGACGGACAGGCCATAGGCATCGCCCCGCCAAGCATAATCCAAATCGGCATCGCTCGGAGCAACTGACAGCCCATCATCAAGCGCAATGACACCACTGCTACTATCGGCTCCAGGCGGAACAGGCCGCTCAAGCACACTTTGCAACTCAGCATCCGTTATTTCAGCCGTCGCAAAGTCCGCCGTTTCTATGGCTTGTACCGGCTCGGGTGTTGTTTGGCTCAACAAGTGACCCCGACGCGATCATCGTAACCGATGCGCCTAACCCCTGATACCGCCTCACTTTTTAAAGAGCTTTTCCTACTGGAGTACGATTTTGCCAGATTTTGCCCCTAGAGGCACTTTTTGGATTGGCACGCCGGTCTTGGGGGTTGTGAAGGGGTTTCCCTTCTTAGCCGCTTCGCTCTCTCCTGGGGCTTTCTGTTGACTGGAGTATCTTTACCCGCAACACGAGCGTCAGTTGGTGTGGCACCGACCCGTACACTTGTCGGTTAACGGAAGCAGCGGACCTGCCGCTACCGCCGTGACGGGTGACCCGAGGGGGATTAAAGTGTGTCGTCGGGGAAGCGGTCCTCAACGGATTCCAATAAGCGTTTACCGTGGATAACCGCCAGGATATGCAACTCGGCAGAGTGGATTTCGTAGATCAGACGATAGCTGTAGACAAAGCGTTCACGGATCTCCTGCTGGCCTAGTTCAGGGACAACCCGGCCCATGCGAGGTTGCTCCGGCAACAGGTCCGTCGCCGCAAACAGTTCCTCGACCACCCGTTGTGCATAGTGGGGCGAGTCCCGATGGATGTACTCGGCGATTTCGTCGATATCCTCCAGTGCCGCATCGGACCAGACCAGCCTCAGGGCTTCAGCCATTTGCTCAACCGCTCCCTGGCTGCTTCGTGTCCTATTCCCTTGCCCTGCGCGATAGATGCCTGACCGCGCTTGATTTTCTCCAGCACATAAAGATGGTACTGGATATCCTCATAACTGCTGTCGTCGGGCAGGTTCTTTAAGAGCTGCTCCACCTCTTGCTTGGCTGTCTGCATGGTCTTTTCCTCAATGCTTTTCACCCTGCCTGTAAGCATATCAGGGTCTTGCCGGGTCTTCGCGGTTTTCATGCTTATCCTCCTCGTCTTGTGCCTCACTTGCCAGGTCTACCATCAGGTCTTCTACAGACGGCGGATCATCACGCGCCGGTTCTTCATCCCAGTCCACTTGCTTGGTCCGTTTCGCCTTCGCCGGATGCGTCAGCGTGTGTACCTCTTTCAACTTCTTGATGCTCACCTGGGTATAGATCTGCGTCGTGTCGAGCTTGACGTGGCCGAGCATCGCCTGGATAAAGCGGATGTCGGCCCCGTTCTCCAGCATCAGCGTTGCCAGCGTGTGGCGGAACAAATGACAGCTCCCACGCTTGCCGATCTGCGCCTTGTCGATGTAGTTGCGCACCAGGCGGGTCAGTCCGTTGGGGCTGATCGCTTGGCCATAGTGGTTCAGGAACAGTCTGCCCTCGTCACGCCCGCAGGCCAGTTCCGGACGGGTCGCTTCCAGGTATTTATCGACCCACTGCAAGGCCCGGTCTCCGATGGGGATCATGCGGTCTACCCGGCCCTTGCCTTGCCGGACGAACAAGGTGCCCCGCTCCGCATCCACGTCCTGCACCAGCAGGTCGATCAGCTCCTGGCGGCGGATGCCGGTGCTGTAGAGCACTTCCAGGATGGCCCGGTCCCGCAGGCCCATCGGCTCACCGAGGTCTGTCTTGTTTAATACGCTTTCGGCTTCCCGCTCGCTCAGCACCGCCTTGGGCAGGCGTTTTTCCAGTTTTGGCAGCTCCAGCTCGCTGGCCGGGTTGTAGAGCAGGTGGTTCTCCTTGGCCAGCCACTTGAACCAGGCCCGGATCGCCACCAGGCGGTTAAACTGGCTGCGGAAGCTCAACGGATCGCCGTTCTTCTTGCGGTAGTGGAAGAGCGTGCGCTGATAGCGCTCCAGGATCGGCTTGGTAATCTCGCTCGGGCGGATCAGGCCCCGCTGGCCGCACCACTCCAGGAACCAGAACAGGAAGAACTCGCGGCCGCTGATGGTCTTGTCCGAGTAGTTTTTGATCATCATCCATTGCAGATAGGCTTGCACCATCTGGTACATCCCCTGCGGGTCGGCCAGGTTGACGATGTGGGGGTACTGGCTGACATCGGATTGCTTCTCCGGCATGGTCAGATTTCCACGCGGCTATGGGCAGCTAAAGCAGGACTACGATGCGATGCGTTGTTATTTTTCCTGGATGTGCTTTTAACTGGTTTTTTGTTCGGATCGTCGTTTACGCTGATATTGATTGGGTTTTCTGCGTTTTTGCCGGTGCTACTTAAGGGCTTCTTGGGGGCGCTTTGGGGGCGACTTGGCGACTCCTTTTTCTCTTTCAGGGGCTCCTTTTTGTCGTCGTATCGGAGTTTCTTCACATCCAGCAGCCCCATCAGGAAGGACTCGCCTGCTTCGCCTTCGCCCTGGTAAAGCAGTTCATAAACGATCGACTTGCCCCGGCTGCCGCTGTGCACCAGCACGTATTCCAGCTCTTCCAGGCGGCGCATATGTTTTTTGACCTGGAAGTCGCTCCAGCCGCTCATGGCCCGGACATCCTTGCGGCTAAAGCGGTGATCGCGCTGCTTGATGTTTTCTTGTTGGCACTGCTCCGCGACCCAGTCGGTCATCCGTTGCAACAGGCGGCGGGTCTGTGGGGGCAGTTCATCGAGACTGCGGCCCAGCACTTCGTGGGCCAGCCGGTTGGCGGTGGCGATGTCATCCAGGGTGACCTCGATATATTCCAGGGTTTCCCCTTCCCAGGTTTCGCGTTTTACTTCCCGCTGGTATTGATGCAGCAACGCGATCACATCGATCAGGCCCAGGTATTTTTCATGGTCACGGCGGGTTCTGGTTTTGTCATCGAGGAAGGTCAGTCGGTCGGCGTAGGGGTTCATCACGGCTAAAGGTCGTAACAACCGTTGGGCGTTTTGGTGTAACCGGGTCAGCCGTTCTTTCTCCTTTTTGGCCTTCAGGCCCGCCAGAGTTCGGCGTTGGCGTTGCGCCGCATGGATCGCCTGGGTTTGTTCGCGGGACTCGTCCACCGATAACACCAGGCAGCGGTTCATCAGCTCTTCGTCGATGTCGATGGCCGTGGTGGTGCTAAACAACATCACCGGGCCTTCGACCCGGTACTCCTGGGTCTCCAGGTTGCCGGTCACCGCGTTCTTGCCGGTACTGGCGATACTCACTTCGCCTTCACTCTGCAATAACTTCAGGGCATAGCTGGTCTGCTCCGCGCCCTCTTCCTCGGCGATGGCCAGGATCTTATTTTTTAAGTCCTGCTCCCCCAGGTAGAACAACGCCTGGCCGGTCATGGCGCTGTATTGGATACGTTCCTCTTCCGGCATGAACGCCAGCACCGCTTCCATCAGCGAGCTTTTGCCGGCGGCGCTGGAGCTTTGCACCATCACCGCCAAGGGCTTTTCCAGTTTGCGGGAGCAAGCCGCCAGGTAGCCCGCCAGCTTGTTCGTCTCTTCACCGACCACGCCGCAACGGCTAAAGTCTTGCAGGAGGCGATCAAGCAGCACCGGGGCCTTGAGCAAGGCCAGGGCTTCTTTCAGCTCGACCTCGCTCATCGCGGGTTGTTTCTCTTGTTTGGCCAAGGTGCCTTTGATCTGCTGGTCTTGCAGCTCTTCGAGCTTCAGCAGCACTTTGCCCAGGTCGGCTTTGATTTCGCTCGCTGGGATACCTAGCTCAGTGGCGGCCTGTTTAATATAAACAGCTCTCGCTTTGGCGCTGTAGAGGTCGAAGGTGTCGACGTGGTAGACCTCACCTTGCTGGGTCAGCAGGTTGATTTTAAGCTGTTCGTAGCTGAGGTTTTTAGTCAGGCCCCGGATGCGGTAGTGGCGTTGGCCGAGATTGATATTGATTTCGTGGTCGGCGATATCGGCATCGATGGCGGCGGTGTTTTCGACCGGGCTTTCGGCAGCTAAAGAAGGGATGTTCTCAGTCTCATTTTCAGGGCCGGTGACAGCTTCCGGTATAGCAACTGGCTCAGAGACGCCATTGGGCTCGGGTTTGTTCTTGGCATTAGTCGTTCCCGGCGTCCTGCCTCCCGCGACACTCGAACGTCCCTGTCCATTGCCCATCCACTCCGCTTTGCGTAACGCCAGACCCAGACTCTTCGGCGCAGGCTTAACTTGTAGCGCGTACTCGTTGGCGTCCATACCTTTGGGGAACAACACGCGATAGGCGTCCATGCCGTGGTCGTTAAGTCGCTTGGCCAGCTTGTCAGCCGCCAGGTTTCCGGCCTGGTCCCGGTCATAAGCGATCAGCACCTTTTCCACGCCGCTCTCCACCAGCAGCGCCAGCAGTTCATCGGTAAAACCGGCGGTGCCGTAGCTGGTGGTCACATGGCGGAAGCCATTTACCCAGAAGGTCATGGCGTCGATCAGGCTTTCGCAGAGGATGATTTCCTGGCTCTGTTTTACAGCCTTAGCATTCCACACACCTTCGTGAGGCCCCGGCAGATAGAGGTGCTGGGCGCAGTCTTTGCGTAAACGCTTGCCCAGGAGCTTGCGGCCATAGACTTCGGTGATCACGCCGTTTTCATCCATCACCGGCGCCACCAGGCAGCCGTTAAAATGCTCGTGGCCGCTGGATTCGCGCAGCAGGCCGATCTCTTTTAAACGGCCCCGGATCTCGGCTCCCTCCTGACGTTTCGAGGGGGGCAGACGGTAGGCCAGAGTCCGGTTGGCGTAGCCCAGCTTGAAGGTGTCGATCAACTCGGCATTCTTCAAGCCGCGTTTCTCCAGATACTCCAGCGCCTCCGGCGAGGCCTTCAGGGTCTCATGGTAGTAGTCGATGACTTGGCGCAAGGCCGTTTGATGGTCGGCGCTGCCTGACAGCACCGAGGGCAGTTTTTGCTGGTTGCTGCGTTTCACTACCTTGGGTGGCGGGCTGCTTTCGGCGGCTAAGTGAGGCAGATCATTGGCCAACAGCTCCAGGGCATGGCGCATCGAGACCCCCTCGATCTTCATCACCCAGTCGATCGGCGAGCCCTTGGCCCCGCAGGCTGGACAGTGGAAGAGGTTTTTATCCGGGGTGATGATCAGGGACGGGGTTTTGTCGTCGTCATGGAAGGGGCAGTGGATGGCGTAGTGCTGACCGTGGGGTTTGAGCTCGAAGCCCCTGGCCTCGGCCAGGCCCACCAGGGAGACCTCGCGCTTGATGCGGGTTACGGTTTCGTCCGGTAGTCGTGCCATATTGATTACCTTAAAATGTTGTCAAGGCCATACTCATGGATTATTATGGTACATACTTATGTATTTGCAGGCAACAGGATAGTAAACCAGGGGTTAGCATGATGGCACCATTAATCAGATCGCTATTGATGATGAGCCTATCGACACGTCTAATTTCCCTGCGTAAAGAGAAGGGACTTACCCAGCAGCAGATGGCGGATGCCATCGGCATCCATGTCAACAGCCTCAAGAAGTACGAGGCCGGACAAGCACAACCCTCGCTGGACGCCCTGAAGAAGATCGCCCTGGCGCTTCACGTAAGTACTGACTTCTTGCTATTCGAGACACATGAACGTGGTCCCACGGATGACTGGAACTTGCAGCTCGAAGCCATCAGTCAGATGCCCGACGAGGAACAGATGGTGATACGGGAGGTGCTGGAAAGCCTGATTATCAAGTATCAGTCCAGACGATGGGACTCGGGGAGACACGCCACCAAGGCATAAGTGATTTTTAATAGCGCTGACTGATTGGGCGGCAACCCAACCAGCCAGCTCACCACAACCGATATCAGAGGTATCGACCATGGCTAAACGAGATGGTAAGCCAGGCAACCGCCTGCGTAAATGTAAAATCTGTGAGCAACGCTACATCAAGGTGAACCAGATCCCTTATCTGTATCAGCTCAAGGATGATCCCGTCGGGGTCGGTCGGCCCGTACCGTGGATTCAGATGAAGGGGCATTGGCTCGATCAGGCGGGGTTCGCCATCGATACACCGGTGACGGTTAGGGTGATGGATGGTTGCCTGGTGCTGACAAAATCAGACGACTAAATAAATGAACATACCCCACAGACAAATCCGCGCACTATACAACGATAAAACAATCCGCGTTTATCAAGCCTATTCAAACACCATTGCCGACAGCGCTCTACAGCACGGCACGTTTGTTTCGCCGCCATTTAAAATGGATCGCATGACATGGATTAAACCCTCGTTCCTGTGGATGATGTATCGATCTGGCTGGGGTAAAAAAGACAGTGGCCAGAATCGTATTCTGGCCATTGATATCACAAGGGAAGGATTCGAGTGGGCATTAGAACATAGCTGCCTCAGCCATTTCGAGAAAGGGATATATGCGACGAAAGAGGAATGGCAAACCGCTAAAAACAATTCACCCGTTCGGATTCAATGGGATCCGGAACGTGACATTCATTTGCAACCCCTCGAACATCGCGCTATTCAGATTGGTTTGTCAGATAAAGCAGTAAGGCTTTACGTGAATGACTGGATCCATACCATCACTGATATCACAGAGAAAGCAGCGGAGATTCATTCCCTTATAAAACTGAATCAACTGGATGGAATTCAGTCTTTGTTACCAAATGAAATTCCATATCCCATCAAAACAAGCTTTACCAACAAAATAAGCCTCACACCATAAGTTCACTGACTGCTTGCACCTCTTTCATTTAAAAGCTTAAGCAGATCTGAATCACCCTTGATCCAGAACTTATCTTCTGTTGGAAAAATATCTTCAGCGTACTCATTTGCAAAATCAATAAACTCTCCTGCCCAACCATCAGGAATATAACGTTCCATTGGAACACCATCAGGATAAAATGCTCCAACTTTTCGTTCGTCAAAGTCCACAAACATGATTGGGAATAGATCCTGTACATCCCACCATGATCTTGCTGATGTATAACGCTTCGCCAATTCTAAACTTAAATCATCTTTATGTAATTCGTATGCCGACATATTCTCAAGAAACCGCGAAGCTGTTTCTTGGTCAACACAATGAATACCAAACCGATAGGAATCTTTAAATTCTGGCACATCGTAACCGTGATTAATAAATTCATCACGCCATTTATTTACATCTAAAACCCATAAATCCCGATCACTTCGGAACCAACGTATTTTGCCTTGGTAACGAACTACCACCACAACTTCTTGTATATCTGGATCGCCCATTTGATTCTCTTATCTTGAAACCCTTCCAGACCCCTGAATCGCAGTTTCCTCTAACCACTCAGCCCAAACAGGTGGCAACTCATAAGAGCGACCAGGTGTTGTTGGGTCGACAATTTTTGGCGCAAGACCACCTTGATTGAAAGGGTTAGCCCTGTAATTTGCTTGAGGAATCGCCTCACCCTGAATAAAGTCGTCCATCCATCTTGGAATTTCAAACGAAGTTATTTCCGCACCAGGTCGTCGTTGAGATAAAAAGTATTGCGCATGCTCTGGATCACCAATACTAATATTTAGCGTAGTTCTATTGATTCGTGGGTTTCCATTTGCATCTAAAACGATATGCTGGCGACTTGCTAAAGGAGGTGCTCCTCCCTGAACCCGGAATACAGTAGATGTTTCCTGCTGCAAAGGCCCCATAAACCCAAAGTCACCCGGTTTTGCAGCATTGCTTGGAGCAAACGGCCTAGTCAAACTATAAGTACCGACCATCAAGCCAAGACCCTGGACCATAGGATCACTTCCAAATGCCAGTCCTGCGCGATAATAATTACCTTGCTCTATTGCATCGCTGTATGCATTGCTTGCAGAGAGGGTCCGCCCATACATTGCATTTGCAAAATCGACTAATTCACCCCCGGTCGGGACACTCAATCTCCAGCCTGATCCGAGATCCTCCGGATAACTATCAATATCTTTATACTCAAGACCACTCACATCACGAGTATTTTGTCCCTCACCAAACGTTGCAGCCAATGCGTTATAAGCTTTGCCAAGTCCGGCTTTCACATCATCATAGCTTGGCAGACTTAGCGTCCATCCTTTGCCATTTCCGACTGAGTAATCATCAATACCATCATATTCGAAATTATCTACCGAACTTAATCTTGTGCTCTCTGCAACAATGCGAGAATACTCAAAATCACGCACGCCCTCCGGAATGAAGCTTGCGATGCCGCCGCCAATGATCTTGAAGTAATCGGTAACACCGATGCGTGGTCCAAAATCAACACCGGAACCACCAACCAGGAGAGGTGCATCGTCAGGTGCGGACTGTCCGTAGTTATGGGTACGGACGACTTGGTCAGGTGCCGCTAGGAAGGCTCCTAAATTTGACTGCTCTGAGCCTGGGATTGGCTGCATGTAATCGATAGATGTGCTGTGTCCATCACTATCGGCTCCGGGTGGCACAGGCCCAATCACAGCCTGCAACTCAGCATCCGAGGCTTCAAATCCCGCAAAGTCCGCTGGTGTTGTTTGGCTCACCCCAACCGATTCACCCAGCATGCTATCGCCACTACCAACAACGCCCGAACGCGTATTATAGCCAACTTCCGCAGACTGTCCAGAATTGCTGTTCCTCACATCAAGCGAATTTCCCTGCTGATTCTGGTTTTCCCGCTGTGCATTCGCTATAGATTGAGCCTCAGCCACTTCAGCATCTAGAACTACCTCGCTACTTTGATTGACAGCTTGCTGACGGTCATATGAATTTGTGCCTGAGCTACCTACTGCATTGGCAATAAGCGCGCCCATTTGAGTACCAAAGAAATTAGCCGCAGCATCATCACCATATTCACTTCCAACAATAAGTGACAAACCAGCATTAATCACTGTCTGCTGGGCAATTGTACTCCACTGACTACCACCACCTGTCTGACTTGTTAACGCATATGACGCAACATTTGTCCAGTCAAGTGTATTAACATCTTTTCCACGAATAGACTTCTCAATGACACTAAGGCCAGCTCCAACAGTCTGTTTATTATTATTTATTTCATTAACGGTATTCTTCCAAGACTTTGGCTCACCAGTACCTGATTCACCAACCATAGCGAGAGCAACACCACTCCAATTGGTGATTTTACCGTGTTCAGCATACTGGCTGCCAATTTCCACTGCCCCCCGAGCAAGAACTCTATCAATTGTGTTTGAAGCACCGGCAGCACTTGTTAATCCTGCAGCTACTGCCTGGATTGCGAAGCTCTTACCCATATCACGGGCTGAACCCCAATTAATATTGTCTTGTAGACCAACAGCTACAGACAAACCTTGTGTCAGTACTGATGTGGCATAGCCAGCTGTATAGCCGACACCGATTGAGGCGCCTAGCGCCCCTAGATAACCATAAGTTTCTCCAACAGAGAAACCAAGGCTATAGGCTAGAGTTGGTGTACTTGACGTTGCTGTTGCGACTCCAGATGTACCTAAACCACCAATACCTGCACCAGCACCTGCACCAGCACCAGCACCTGCACCAGCACCTGCACCAGCACCAGCACCTGCACCAGCACCTGCACCAGCACCTGCACCAGCACCTGCACCAGCACCAGCACCTGCACCAGCACCAGCACCTGCACCAGCACCTGCACCAGTACCTGCACCAGTACCAGCACCAGCAAATGCCCCAGAAGCAAACTTCATAACATACGAAGCTACGATCATTACAATAACCATGATAATGATCGTCACAACAATTCGAACCCAATCTCGCTTGTTTTTCTTGACACGAACATCAGGGCTTGATGAGCCAATAATCTCTGACTCCGAATAGACCTTATAGCTATTCTGATTATTTACACTATTAGCAGCCAAGTTAGGAACCGTCAGGGTAGTCCCCGCCTTGATCTCCTCACTGCCCGTCAGTCCATTAGCCTCGGCAATCAGATACCAGTAGGAAGCGCTGCCAAAATATCCGGCAGCAATACTCTGCAGAGTCTCTCCTGCTCGTACGACATGCTGAGTCGTTGAACCATTCGGTAGGCCTTCATCACCTCCAATTAGCCTATAGGTATAATCTGTAAGCTGACGTTCCTGATTCGTAGTGAGATCGACAATATCGATATAACCATAGACAGCGAGAGATTCTCCAGCAACAATATCGGCATCGTTTGCAGGCAATTGTCCCTGTAAATAGTTGACAATTATAGCTTGCCCATCTTCACTGATTGCATTAAAGCCCTGATATACCCTGGTTGCCAGATTACGTGCAGTTTGTGCACGGTCGATACTCCCCCCTGCAGTTGTAGCAATATCCGATGCCTGTAGTAGTATCTCCTGCCTAATCGGATTGTCATATGGATCTAAAACTGGAACCCCCCCTTGGAGTGTTAATCGTTTGAGTTCCGTATATTGACTGATGCTGCCTTCACCATACTGATGGCCGTTTGCGTAAACATAGCCAGTCAGCTCAACCTTACCGCTGGTTTCATCTTCCCAACCGAGAATGTATCTACGGGTCTGATCGGACAAGGAAGGCAGATCGAGACCGCCATCATCCGCTCCGTAATCGACATCCGGGTCCGTGTTATAACCCCGCATATAGCCCGGGGTATAGTCAACAGCGGGCTTTTCGGTACGGGCGATAATATGACCTTGATTGTCATAGTCAAAATAGGAAATTGTATTTTGACTGGCGCCTTTCTTGCGGCCCCGATCCACATAGCTCAATTGGCCATTTTCATCGTAGGTAAAGTAGGCATCCCCATAGAGATAACGTGCCCCTTCAACATATGAGTGGGTGATACTCTTACGCTGTACGTTGTAGCGGACATCATAGTAAGCCACTTCATCAAAACCGTAATCACCGGATAGAACGGTGGTTGTTACAACATTACCCGCATCATCATATTTAAGCTGGGTCCAGCTATCCTGCCAATCTCCTTCATCGTCAAGAGCATGACTGAAGACCTTAGTTATGCGATTTTCACCATCATATTCATTTGTTGTATAGACCCCACTGGTCTGATTGTGACGAATGGTATTACCTGCATCATCGTAGATCCAACTCTCTCCGGCACTGCTACCGACTACCTGATTGTGGATGTTATAGGTGTAGGTGGTTGTATTCACACCTGAGGTCACACTGGTCCGGTTACCGAATCCGTCATATTCTATTTCGTCGATCACCTGATCGTTGCGGCCATCATAGGCGTTTCGCATCCGGTTATTCGCATTGAAGCTGTAGAATGTATTGTATACCTCATCGTTAGGCTGTATGGACCTGCTCTGCACTCGGTTACCCAGTTCATCGTAGTGATAAACTGTGTGAAAAGCCTGATTCAGATCGATACCAACATCGTTGTATATGATTTGTGTGTCGATGCCTGTGAGCCAACCCCGCTGGTTATAGTTGAAGCTCTGGTTGCGCACATCAACATCATCAACGTTCAACACTTCACTGATTCGTTGCCCACTGGTGTTGTAGCTGTAGTCACTGATTTTGTTGGTGGCTACATCCTGAATACGCCGCAAACGGTCAGCATCATCATAGGTGTAGTAGATCTCCTTGCCATAGTTGTCTGTAACGGTGATTTTTCGGCCGAGCCAGTCGAAGGTAGACACCTCTTGATGGCTCAGATAGCCTTTTCGGTAGGTTTGATCACCCCCGCTTAAGTTCGTACCCAAAACCTGGCCAAAAGCTCCCACATCATTATGGGTGAGACGACCAGCACCATCGATCTCGTCTGTTTTGTAACCCAATCCGTTGTAGTTGGTGAACCATTGATTACCCGCCCGGTCTGTGCGTGAGGTTACTCTGTTTTCACCATCGTAGTCGTAGTATTCGGTGAAACCGCGGGCATTGGTTTCGGAGACCTGGTTACCGGATTTGTCGTAACCCATTTGCGTGATGCGCTCGGCCTCAGTGATCCGGATTAGCTCATCATAGTGGTTGTAGAGCAGATCCATGAAACGCACTCTTCCTGGATCGCTATCCAGTTTGGTTAAATCGATCTGTCGTTTCTGCTCAACTCGGTAGAAATTGTCGTAACTGTATTCGGTTCTCAGTGAACTGCCACCAAGTGCCGGGGAGCTGTTCGGGTTGTCCGGATCGGCCAAATCCCACTGGGTGATCAGGCGATTGTGATCATCGTAGTAGAAGCGTTCGATATAGCCCCTTTCGTTGATCTGAGTCGTGCGATTACCACCACCATCGTATGTGAACTGTTGGGTGAGAACCCTAGTGTTAGAAATACCGTCGCTATTGTAGATGAGTTGTGGACCAAAGTTGACCAGAGTGAGCTGGTTCATACCATCATAAGTGTAGCGAGTGATCAGCTCTTCACCGCTTACCCCCTTGTTGGCGGTCTCCTGCACCTTGTTGCCATAGGCATCGTAGCGCCATTCACTGGTGAGCAGCCCATAAGTCTCAGAGTGTTGGTTCTCCTGCAACAGATTACCGGCCGCATCGTAACGGCGCGTCATGGTTCGGATGGTTTCCACCCCATTGGCAACATCATGGGCGGCTAATGCAGCCTGATAGTTGGCTTCCAGGTGTGCTTGAGTTGGACGGGTATCCAGGTTGACAATTTCGTTGACAAACTGACCGGTTGTTGGGCTGCGGTACTGGAACTGGACCTCTTTGGTGATATTACCAAGAGAGTTGTAGAAGTAGCGTGTCCAGATACCACCATTCTCATTCGAGAAAATTTTCTGGCCATTTGCATTGTAATAGGTATAGAGGTGCTCCTTCGGTATGTAGGTGCCTGTCTTGGTGACCAACCCAGTCGTTACTGCTGCTCGGTCAAAATTGAAACTGGTCAACAATCTGTTGCCAACCAGGGTACCTTGCTCTGCCTGAGTCAGGGTGATTGGATTGACCGTCAGATCTGCCACGACATCGTGCAATATAGTGGTGATACCGCCACTCACCCGGGTTTTCTGAATATTCATCGTGTATTCGCCAGGATCCAGTTCGGTCATGTCGAACTGGCCATTGACGATCGGATAGCTGGTGGTCTGATTGTATAAATTAGTAATCTCGAGACTCAGATTTTCATTTGCCTCAAGAGGCAACAAATCATTGAAACTCAGCAGATTTTCATCTTGGACATAGTTGAGCGGCGCCTGCACAGTAAGATTCGCGGTAATGTTGTTGCGCGTTTCTGGTGTGCTTCCGATGGCCCCGGTATCGTATACCTTCAACAGATTCAGCGTATAGTTGCCTGGTGCCAAGGCGGTGGTATCGATCTGTGACCCGACAAAGCTCAGAGCCTGGGATTGACCACCACTATTGGTCGCCGTCACACTCAGCGTTTCAAAGGTACCCAGGGGCAATAAATTCGGTGATGTGAGGGTAATGATGTCTCCATCAACAGTGAAGTTGACCGTGCTTCCCTCATTCTCACTATCCACCGCATTGGTGATCAGGGGCAGATCGATCAGGTTCTGCAACTGACCAGGCTCACGCAGCATGAAGGTACCGGAGCTGGTGCGTATAACTTCTCCATCAAGGTGGAGATCGGCTTCAAACTCATAGTTACCTTCATTCAACCCAAGCATATCCACACTCATTCCATTGATGGCCTGAGATGAGATGGCGAGCCAGCTGCTGGTGCCCTCTAGACGGTAGCGGAATGACAGGGTCGCGTCGTCGGTCTCGATGTCAGGGAAGCTCAGGGCCAGCCGCTGGTAGCGGACATCCAGGTTGCTGAGTGAATTGAAGCTTACCGGATCAGAGTAGACGATCTCCCCATCGGGCTTGATATAGAAAAGCTGCAGTGTGCGAGCACCTTGGGTCAGGTTCTCCAAGTCGATGCTGAAGCGACCTGACTCATCCAGTATGGCGCCTTGTTGGAGGCGATCACCACCGTCTGAGTTGGTGTCGATCAGATCCACATAGACCTGGTAGCGGGTCTCATTGGTGGTGGCTCCGGTATCCGGGTCTGTGACCTGTGCGGTGTAGCTGGCGGCCAGTTCCGGGGGTAGATTCCACAGCACGTTCATGTTGTATGTGCCCGGCGCGGTGCCTGCGGTGGTCGTGATCTCGCCGTCGAAAATGAGCAGTGAATGCTGTTGCTGGAGACTGACTGGACGGGTTTCGGTTTGATCACCGGCACTATCGGTCCAGCGCAGCTGGAAGTAGCTGTCTGCTGGTTGGCTGGTAAAATTGACCGAGACCAGATACTCATTGCCACTCTGGCCGATGGGGGTGAAACTCTGACTGTTCTCCAGCACCATGGAATCTTCACCCAGCGTGCCAATCAGCATTTGTAGGCCGTTGACTGATCCGGGCAACGTAAATCTGATATCGGCGCTGTAACTTCCGCCATTGTCAGTCAGATTCTCCACGGTTACCTGTTCCGGCGCCGTGGTTGTGGTAAAGGACTGAATTTCAGTGGTTAGTCTGAAATCGAAGGCGTCTTCGACCACTACGTAGTAGTCATAGACGGTGTTCGGCTGCAGTCCGTCGATCTCCAGGCTATGTTCCCTGACCAAGTGTGGATCATTGAAGGTCTGCCATTGGCTTGTACCCTGCCGACGAACATAGACGGTACCGCTACTGGAACGGTTAGTTGCCCACTCAACCTGCACACCTGATGAGGTCGGTATCGCCCGGTAACTGCTTTCAATGAAGCTTGGGGTGTTAAAACCACCCAGCTCCTGTTCAGAGACATTACCTAAGCCGTCGTACTCCATCGTAGTGACTGCACCGGATGGGGTGGTGGATTGCATAACCCGGTTGAGGCCATCATAGACCAGGGTCGTTTGGAAGCCTCTGGCATCGATCGAGGTCAGGATATTACCGTTGGCGTCATATCCGAGACGGTTGATTCTGTCATCTGTGACGAGGGTGGTATCTCCCAGCTGGCGTTCAGCCAACAGACGTCCCATCTGGTCATACTCGTACTCAATGACCTGGTCTTCACTATGCAGGGGTGGAATCTCATCGCTCTGCGGATTACTCAGCGGTTCGAAATACCGGTGAGTGAGTACCCGATCACCGGCAAAGTTATAACCATACTGTGTATATATGCCGGTATCATCAATAGCGCCGATCTGCCGATTGGCCTGATCATAACGATAGTGGATTGTTTCACCATTGACTTTGACTTCACGTATCAGATTACCAAAGGCATCGTAATCCATTTCGCCGACTGGGCGATAGATCTGGCTGGGTAATACATCACCATCTGAGTCCACATCAACCCGTTCATAGGATGGGAAATGGACGCGAATATTACGGTTGGCCAGGTCGTACTCAAAGGTGGTTACACGATCACCCTTGACCTCTTCATGCAGATTGCCTACCGCGTCATAGCGATAGATTGTGGTGTAGGATTGGTGAATTTCAGCAATCTCATCACCGCTCAATTCTGATACCAGCTTGCCGTTACCTCCAGTACTCGTATAACCAAGCTGTCGGCGCATTTCGATGAAATAGCTGTCGTTGCTGGTCAGCAATTCAGCCGCACGAACATCGATCATCTGGGTCATCTGATCGTTGATGTCGTAGCGATAGAAGGTGGTGGCCGGTGAACTTTCATTGATCGCATGCCTGTTGGTTTCACTCAGCAGGTTTCCGAAGGCATCAAAGGTACGATCCACTTCGAGCTGTGTGTTCAGCATCTCTACGCCGTTCTGGTAGAGATCGGCTGCCGGATAGAGAGTTCGGACAACGTTGTTTCCAAGGTCATACTCATGTTGTATCAGCTGGCTTGGTCCCGTGGGCTGATAGACAGATAGATCCAGACTCTCTTTCTCTGCTACGCTGAGGGTTTGACGATCAAGATAAGTAGTTTCGCTGATGAGATTACCAAAAGCGTCGTAGGCATAACGCACCAGGAACGCTTCCGCATCGATCTTACCGATCAACTGGCCGCGGCTGTCGTAATATTGGTACGTGATATTGCCGTTACCATCAATCTCCTGGACGATGTTACCGACACCGTCGTAGATGTGGGTCATTTCCGGTTGCGCGGTTGTACCATCGGCGAGGGTGACCTCATCAAAGCGTACGGTGATTTCACGGTTTGCCTGATCATAGACATAGGTGACCGTTCGATCGTTCGCGGCATCAGGGGTCACTGTCGGCGGTGTGAGTTCATCCAGAGCAGTAACATCCACCGCTGTGGCGTACTGAATGATCTGGGTGTGGTTACCGACACCATCAAAGACAAATTCACGAACATTGCCCAATGGATCCACACTCATCACCGCCTGCCCGGCGGCATCATAGTAGGTACGTGTGGTCAGCGCATTCAGAATCGTCTGTTGCTGCGCCTGAGTAAGTGCAGCAGCGGCAAGCGGATCTCCCCCGGCATCAACCAGCCCCAGCTCACGACGCAGATTCTGCGCCCAAGCCTCATCGGAGCTGATCGTCGCAAAAGCATTCGGGCTGGTTTCTGCGATGGTGTTGCCGAGCGCATCGACCTGAAAACGGGTCTGCAGGTTGAGGCCTGCAGGATCAACTATCTGTGCGGTACGACGGTTGTTGAGATCGTACGCATACTCGGTAACCTGAGTTTCAGTAACCAGAATCGGGTTGCCATCCTGATCCAGATTCAGGCTGTCTTCCCATTGGTTATCAACCTCTTGGCGGACCAGGTTGTAAACTGCGTCGTAGTCGAATCTGGTGACGGTACCATTCGCGCTCGTCTCTGTTACCAGCAGGTTGGCCAGATTGTATTCATAACTGGTAATACGAGCTGAAGCATCGAACAGACCAGCAGTGTTCTGGCGGTCCTCAAGGATATTACCCACGGCATCGTAGATCAGCTCATTGACCACACCTCTTGGATCGGTACGGCTTACCAAGCGATTCAGGGCATCATAGGTGAAAGCGGTGGTTTGATCGGCTGCATGGGTGGTTGGTAACTGTCCTAGGGAGAGGTTGGCGCCACTGTTGACATAGCGGGTTTCGTAGCGTTTGTTGCCATTGGCATCGTACTGTCGACGCACGATATGACCTTCAGCATCCCGCTCCCAGATTAACCGGTCCGCCGCGTCATAGACCAACTCGCCGCGAGAACCATTGGCATCGATCAGCGCAGTCTGGTTACCGCGTGCATCGTACTCAAAGGCAGTGCGCAGCGCTAATCCTTCAGGATCGACCACTTCGGCTGTGAGGCGGTTCACCAGATCATATTCAAACCGGGTTACTCTGGTGTCAGCGGTCGGTTCATTGCTGGGTTCACCTGAGATATCGAGCGCAAGCCCCGTTGTCTGTTGGACGACATTACCAAAATCGTCGTACTCATAGTGGGTTACCCAACCAACTGGATCGATCTCGTATTCGAGACGGCCTCCCGCATCGTAGACGTAACGGGTTGTGGCGTTGATGTACCCGTCGCCGGTACCGTAGTCGACGGTTTTACTTAGCTGGTCACCGGCATCAGAGTAGGTGTAGTGCACCACTGTGCCTAACGGCTGAATCTCTTCAACCAATTGGTCTGCCAGGTTGTAATGGTACTCACTGACCCGTGGATCGGTGCCTGCGATCGACGTCATATTTGTATCCAGAACCTGAACATTGGCTGCAAGTTCTGCATAGGCGTCGGTCTGACGGGTGCGATTACCCCGCAAATCGTATTCGTAGCGGGTTACAACCCCCAAGGCGTCAACCTGGAAGATTTGACGATCTTGTTGATCGTAGGCAAACCGAGTCATAGCCGGGGCTGCGATCTCCTGCTTTGCCAAATCGCTGCCTGTGTATTGACCGGTGGTTATTGAGATCTGATTACCGTGGATGTCATAGTCGAAGCTGGTGATGAATCCCTCGGCGTCTGTTACCTGGGTGACCCGGTTCATGGCATCATATTCGGAGCTGGTGGTGTTACCGCCCGGATTGGTCTCACTGATACGATTGCCAAAATCATCGTAATGATATTGTCTGGTCAAAGCCAGACCATTCTGATCCACAACTTGAACAATCAAACGATTCCCGAGATCGTAACGGTACTCCGTTGTAGTTGCCTCTGCCGTACCGGTGGCCCGGGTTTCAAAGCGCAGATTGTCGGCGCCATCGTAGACTCGTTCGACACGCTCCTGTTCACCGTTGGTCTCAACAGTCAAACGATCTCTGGCGTCATACGCCATCTCGATGGACTGGGTAAGCTGATCGGCACGGTTGGTGACACTTCGGCGAATGATGTTGCCAAAGGCATCGTACGCAAAGTTGACTGCAACCCCATTCGCATCGATTTCAGCGACTAGCTGGTTACGTGTGTCGTAACGATATCGCGTAGTGCGTGCATCTGCTGTTCCATACCCTGCGGTGTCGCTGATCTTGTTGCCGAACGCGTCGTAACCGATGCGGCGGGTCACTGCATCCTGTGTACCCGCTGCGAGGGTCTGCTCGATCAGACGGCCCACATGGTCGTAGTCACTGGTAATCAGGCGTTGATCTGCGGTGCCATAGGCTTCGTAGGTCTGGCGGATCTGGTTGAAGGCGTCATAGGTATAGCGGGTGACGACACCATTAGGTTGAGTTTCTGTCAGTGTTCGACCCATGGTATCGAATGTGAAGCGGGTTTCACGCATGGCGCCCCGGCCGTCACTTCCGTCATGTCCAAAGCCTTGACGCATCAAATACATTCTACCCAGTACATCGTAATCGTAACGGGTTTCTACCCCATCCGGGCTGATCTCCTGCCACTTCTGTCCCAGAGAATTGATTCCATATGTCCAGGTTCGGGCGTCAGGCGTACCGTCAGCCTCCACCTTACTCGTCATTTCACCGAAGGCATTGTAGTGATAGCGGGTCGATACATGCAGGGGATTGGTTTCGAGGTAGAGACGATTGAGTGAATCGTAGTCATACTGTGTGACTTGCTGCAGGGATGGGTCACTGAAGTTATTCTGTTCCAGGTAGAGAGTCTGCTGAATCAGATTTCCCTGGTTGTCATAGGCATAGTCCGTGGTATATCCCGCTGCATCAACCATTCTGGTCTGACGGTCTGCGTTGTCGTAGACATATTGGGTCAGACGATCATCGGTGCTGGTGGTAATGATCTGTTCAGCGATCGCGACAGACGGATCCAGATTCAGCGGTGTTGCATAGACCTCTCTGGAGACCAGATTACCCGCTAAGTCATATTCCTGATCGACAACCCTGCCTTCGCTGTCGATCGAGCGAACGACTCTGTTGTTCCCATCGTAGGCGTAGTGGCTAACCCTTGCATTCGCACCATAGTTGTAGTGGCGCTCAATCATCGCCTCATCGAGAGCCCGGTCATAGATTGCCACATCATCCAGTACTGCTGGCTGATAGCGAGTCGCCTGATTTGAGAGATTCGCCTCTGCACCCAGCAACAGATCAACGGTGGCATTTGGATTGCTGCTCGCGTAGACAATATTGGAAGCCGAGTCCATGACTTCGCTGGCTGACAGTTCACCGTTGAGATAGAGGCGCACCTCCCCGCCATCGTAGGTTGCTGCGATATGGTAGGTCTCACCCTGCTGCAATATTGCAGCGTTGAGTATCTGCAGACCGCTTCCGGTGTGAACCCTGAAACTGAGCTGATCCCCATCAAGGCCCAGTGACCAACCACCAGAGTCTTCCATGCTGATCAAAGAGCTCCAGGTTCCGCTGTTCATTAGCTCGGACAGTCTTACCCAGGTCTCGAGAGTCAGATGTGACGATTGCAGTCCAGCACTGGAAACACGCCCAGATAGGCCTTCATGGAAGTGTATTGCACCATCACCATGGGTTAAGGCGGTCGATGTGTAGCCTTCCAGTACTTGAGATTCACCGCTTAGGCTGCCCGAAATGTCTGCGGAATAGACGCCATCATGACCATTGCCACTCAGATCGTTGAGTGTTGTACCAGTGGTCTCGTCAAGCCCCCACATAGCCAGCGGATTGTCATAGGCTACGTAGGCATTGATCGCCTGTTGCAATCTGGGAATGTCGTAGGCATCAGGTAATAGTTGAAACTCTCTGGCATCAATACCCGCCAGCTGAGTTTGAGTCATCACATTTCCACGATGATCGAAACTCTGTTTAGTAATACGCCCTTCCGCATCAATGAGGAAATGCGCCCGATTATTGGCATCGTATAGAGTCCAACTCTGGCGATTGTCACCATCTGAGGTATTGAGTAACGCCAGCAGATCGGCCTCGTTAGAGATCGCATCATAATTTACGGTACCGGCATAGGCGATCTCTTGTGTCTGGTTGCCACGACCATCGTAGCGCTGTTCGCTGACCACGCCCTCACTGTTCACTGTGAAGCGTAGTTGGCCTAAAGCGGTGTAAAACTGGCGAGAGCGACTGGAGCCAAACCAGGTGTTTCCATCATATCCCTGGGTTTGCAAGGCAGTGGTTATGGCTTCGTTGGTTTTACTTGTGGCCACATCGATTCGGCGATCATAGGCGATCTCTTCGATCAGATTGCCCAAAGCATCGTAACGGTACTCAATCACACCACCAACATCGTCTATGCGATAGCGCTCTTGGCCATTTCGATCATAGGTAGACCAGGTATGACGATCTGCGGGCATTGGTGACCGGACTGCTAGAATCTCATCTTCACGAATGTGGTCACCCAAGCTGGTCACAGTGAGATTGCTATGTAAGCTGTATTCGATGTTTTCAATAAGATTGCTTGCGCTATCGTAGACTTGCTCGGTGACGAAACCTTGGGCATTGACACTATAACGCTGACGACCCAGATCATCATATACGTACCAAATACTGTTACCATTGGCATCAATCGAGCGAACGACCTCTCCATGGGCGTTGTAGCGATATTCATTCGAGATCGCTAAGCCATCTGGATCGACTATCTCGTCAGTCAGTCTACCAAGCGTGTCATACTGATATGCTGTTTCACGGAAAATGCTGTTCGCAACCAACTGTTCACGCAGGGAAGCTTCAGATCCGGCCTGAGTCAGTTCCACCGCTTGTTCATAGATACGTGTCCGTTCTACCTGGCCTAATGAATTGTATTCAGTTTCGGTGACTACCCCTTCACCATCAATTCTCAAATGTTCCCTTCCAAGCCCATCCAGAAATACCCTTTGACGGACCAAACCCTCAGTAGCGTATTCTGACCAGGTACGCGATCCATAACCGATATTTTCAAGAGCTTGATTGATACCAGTAAGGTCCAGAGCACCATCCAGCAGAATGGGCTGTTCATATTGCAGGATGTCGTAAAAACTTCGACTGATCGTCTGTGCTGTGGGGGCGCCAGCCTCATCGAGTTGCCCCCGTAGACGCAGCTCGGTGACATATCCCAGAGCATCGACTTCATAAATCAGCTCTCCTGCTGCATCGTAGGCATACCAGTGGTGGGCATCGAGTACTGAATCCGGCTGTAAGGCAGCGGTCAGAGTCTCTTCAGAAACAGTGAGAGCCCAGCCACTGCTGTCAACATACGCTTCGTAACGAATCGATTCGATCACCTGTCCAGAGGCATCGAAGCGGCTTTCACTAACGCCGCCTTCAGCATTTATCGTATAGCGTTGACGACCCGCATCATCGAAGACATAGCGTGAAACCTGCCCCAGTCGGTCTGTGAGGCTAGTACGGTTACCCGCAGCATCGAGACCATAAAGCTCTTGCCCCCCTTCTGCATCTGTTACGCCAATCAGTCGATTGGCCTGATCGTAGCTGAAGACTTTGCGTCGATCCTGAGCGCCCAACGTAGATGGCAGGAGATCGGTTACCGTTCCAATTGTCAAGTTGGAGCCTAGAACTACGGCATCCGCGTACTCAATGGTCTCGGTCAGGTTGCCGACCCCATCATATCGATGGGCAACCACGTAACCCAAATCATCAATTCGGAAACGCAGCCGGTTTGCGTCATCGTATACATAGTGAGTGACTCGATTATTGCTGTCAGACGTATCGACAAGTGCTGCGACATCTGTTTCAGACGCACCTGCGCTAAAAGCAATTGCCTGATCGTATTGAATTGTTATGATTCTGTTACCGTTCAGGTCGTAACGGTACTCTTCTACATATCCATGGCTGTCTATGGTGAAACGTGCACGTCCAATCGCATCGTAGACTGTATGGCTACGTTGTGCATTGAGCCATTCGGTATCACTGTAGCCCAGCGCGGCTAAGGCTGCATCGACATCAGCGGTCGTCATACCGGCGCTGGTGGTAATTGCTTGGTCGTAACGAATCTGCTCGATTACTTGGCCATTACCGTCGTAACGGAATTCGGTGACCTCACCCAATGCATTGAGCTGGTAGGCTAGGCGGCTATCACCATCGTAGATTTGATAGGTGGTTCTGTCTTGTGCGGGATCGCTTTGCAGCAAGCTCTGTAATTGGTCTAGTTCGATCTGGTAATCAGCGGCTGGCAACTCAACCTCTGATACGTATTGAACTGTCTCAACCACACGACCTGCAGCATCATAACGCTGTTCCGTAACACCGCCGGTCGCATCGATAAGATAACGCTCTTGACCTGCTTGATCATAAACATGGCGGGTTGCGTGACCATTGGCATCAATCGTTGCAACGACACGGTTATTATTGTCGTACACATAGGACTCGGTCAGCGCCAAGCCATTCGGATCGACGATGGTATGGGTGCGACGACCCAACCCATCGAAGCGGTATAAGGTGACATATTGCGATGGATCCTGGCCGTCTCCCTGGGTGATCCTGACAATATTGCCATCACCATCAGTCTCATAGTTGGTTACCAGATTCAATCCATCAGGATCGACTACGACAGAGACTTGTCGGCCATTTCGATCATAGCTGGTCCGGGTAACTACATCATTTGCATCGGTCACCTCGACCTGATTACCCTGAGCATCATGGGTGTATCGTGTGGTCAGTTGCAGACCTTCTGTATCGACCGTACGCACCAGCATACGGTTCGCAGCATCATAGGTGTAGTGGGTTATGTTTCCGTCTGCATCGAGCGTGTCTGTGACTAACCCGGTCTGGTCAAAGCGGCTTTCAGTAACAATTTCCCGGCCGTCTGCCAATAATTGTCGTACAAATCGGAGTTGGCCTTCGATATCGTATTCATAAGTCGTCGCATTCCCATTCCCATCTACGATACGTACGGCTTCACCATGCCGGTTGTACTCCGTTGTTGTAATAATTCCTTCAGGGGTCGTTACGCTCAGGTGCTGCTGAACATCGTCATATTCATACCTTGTCTCCAGCCCAAGGCCATCCCGTTGGAGTAAGACACGCCCAAAGGCATCAAATTCAGTATGCTGCAATCTGCCTAGCGGATCGGTAACTACGATTACCCTGCCAGATTCTTCATAACTGGTTGTGGTCTGGTTACCTTCGCCATCAATCATCTCCACAACCCGACCGAAAGCATCGTATCGAGTCCGGTTTACAGCCTGGATACCATAGGCATCAAGAATCGTTTCAGTTCGTTGGCCCCTTTTGTTGTAGTCATAACGATCGGTAACGACTCGATCTTGTGTCAAACCATTTTCGGCACTGGGCTGTTCAACGGTGCGGGTTTGAGTGACTTGTTCACCATAGGCATTGTAGCTCCATTGGGTTGTGTACCCTTCCGCATCAATCGATTGACGCAACTGCCCCATCCGGTCATATTCATATCCGATCCTACGGTCTCTTGCTGTATCCGCGATGGCGGTAATTTGAGCCAATATTTGTGCTGTGGCTACGCCTCCTTGCAGACCAGTCGTATCAATGCGTTGCGCATAGAGCACACTCTCTTCTAATTGACCGAATGTGTTGTAGCGGGATTCTAAGACTTCACCAAGTGCATTGACCGTGTGAGTCAGTTGGCCGGCATCATTGTACAAATAGGTTGAAGTGTTTCCATTGGCATCCGTACTACTCAAGCGACGACCAGCATTGTCATAACTGTAAGTCAACCCATACTGTTGATAGAGGGTATTGACTTCAGCCTCTGTGAGGTTATCACTGTAAAGCCGACTGCCTTCGCTATTCAGTTCACCGATCAAGCGGCCTTGTAGATCATAACGATACCGTCTGCTTCTGGCTTGCTCTGTATTACCATTGGCAGCGAGACCGTGGGTTTCATTGACAAGCTGACCTGTTGTGTCGTAGCGATATTCGCTGCGATTTCCACTGACAAGGTCTGTCTCTGCGGTCACTTGATTCAGCGCATCGTATTCTGCTTGAGTAGTCTGATCCTGTAAGCCAGTAGCGCGGGTTTGCAGTGTGGCAAAAGTGTCGGTGGCTGGATCGTAATCGGTAATTTGCGCACTGTAGCGGGTGCTTTCAGTTAAATTACCTGCAAGATCATAGGTATACCCTGTCAGATAACCTCGCGCATCCAGGCTACCTATTCGTTGGCCGCGGGTATTGTAGAAATTGTATTCACTCTGATCCGAGTCACTGGTAGTGGGTGTAATACTGGTTAATGCCTGACCCAGATCTTCTGCATGGACACGTCCTGCTGGGTCCGCATGCCGTTGAATTTCTGAAGCATTCAATATGCGATCAAAGACAGCCACCTCATCGACCTGGCCAGTAAGCCGACTTCCTGTCACTCTGGCACTACCAACTTTTAGGGATTCGTCTTGATTCAAAACGGTAATGGTGCCGATTGCCACCTCGACGCCATCAAGATAGATCCGAGTACCGTTTTCTACCCCAGAATCGAATGTCATCAAGACATGATGCCACTCACCATCGACAATATTGACACCCGTATCAATCCAGCTATCTGTCGTCCAATCGTATGCAGCAAGATTGTTATTGAGTAGATAGAGACCATAGGCATTCCGTTTGGTCATTATGGCCCCATCACCACCAGAAGTACCGCTGGTATTAACCCAGGCCTCAATGGTTCCTCGCTCAATCTGAAGTGCTGTATCGTTACCGAGATCCGCTAAGGTGTTGGAGTTGCCATCAAAGCTCGCTGCGGTTCCCGTTCCTGAAACTGCACCCGGTAAACCGAGTTCGACCTCACTGTTATAATATCCATCGAGTCCATTTCCGCTGACATCGCGCGCAATCAAACCTTGATCTACTGACTCATCGAATTTCCAATATCCGAGTGGGCTATCATCAAGCAGGGTATCTCGACGATAGAGACGATCGACCTCGAATTGGTGCGCTCTGCGGATGCGTTCGATCTCTTGACCCGCACCATCATAACGATATTCCGTCAGATACCCATCGGCATCCAATTCAGCAACTAAACGACCGTCATTATCATAGTAATATCGGGTTGCACGATAATCTTCCTCTAAAGCCGTATTATCCAGTACCGCAACCTGATGCTCACTGCTGTTTTCATTAACAGTAAAAAGACCACCACCTTTACGTATAACAGTACCCGCTTGATCTCGGTACTCTATTTGATAATTGTGTTCACCTTGAGCCAAGTCATCCAGAGTCAGTTGGTATTGACCTTCATTAGCAATCAGAGGCGAAAATGAACCATCATCGATGCTGATATAGACTTGAAGATCTTGGTGATCACTGTCTGCTGGCCAACTTAGGACCGTACGTTGTAGTTGCGAGATTTCCCCAACACGGTCTCTGACATCACTAAGAGTCCAAACAGTACCATTGGCAAAACGCATCTCGTCTATAAATGATTTACTTGTGCCGTTACTTTGGAAATATCCATTCACGGTTAACCGGTCATCGCTAGACACTATCTCTAAGATCAGATCATTGTTGTAGCGACCAACCCTCAATTCAGATGGATCAATCCCAGCTGCAAACTCGATTACGTCAGTGCGGTTCGCATTACTGTCATAATTATAGGACTGGTTATAAATGGTATCGTATCCAAAACCGCGGTCAAAACGATATGTATCATTCCCTGATCCCCCATAAAGGGTATCATTACCTGCACCACCTTCGATGGTATCGTTACCATAGTCACCAAACAGAATATCGTTACCGGTACCACCCAGTAAATTGTCATTTCCGTCATTACCGTAGAGTGTGTCATTGTTCACACCACCCTCTAGGCGGTCATCTCCCTCATTTCCATAGAGTCGATCGTCACCCAGCCCCCCCTGAACTAGATCGTCACCTTCATCACCATAGAGAGTGTCATTGCCCGTTTCTCCCAACAAGTGATCGGCACCAATGTTACCAGTAATGGTATCGGATCCTTCGCCACCATGCAGTTCATTGCCAATCTCATAACTGTAGAGGGCATCATTTGATTGTGTGGATTGTTGTACAATGGCCTTTAGATCATCAATATTCCAGACTGTTCCATCATTAAAGTGAACTTCACTGATCGAGCTTTGATGATATTGAGTGTCGTCTGGGACAGCATCGTTATAAAAGAACCCTTCAATCTTAATAGAATCACCGGTATCAAGCAGCTCAAGAATCAGATTGGCGGAGTTTCGGTATGCACGAATATCCTGTGTACTGATAGCGGCCCCGAATTGAACAATATCAACATCATCCAAATCCCGAGTAAATTCAGCTCTTATGATGTCACTACCAAAACCTCGTTCGAAATAATAGGTGTCGTTACCTACATCACTATAGAGTATGTCATCTCCTGCACCACCAATCAGGGTGTCATCCCCTTCACCGCCATACAGGTTGTCTTGCCCCGCACCGCCTTCTAGTCGGTCATTACCTTCCCGTCCATACAAGGTATCATTCTGTGCCTCTCCCAGCAGATGGTCCACACCAGTATTACCATCGATGATGTCATCACCATCATTTCCGGTTATTACACCACCTGCCTGATAGGCATATAGACTGTCATTTGCTTGTGTTGACTGTTGTACGATGTTCTTTATATCGTCTACTGACCATACGGTGCCATCATCAAACTGAATCCCGGTGATGCCGTGAAAATAGTGGTCATTTGGATCTTGAATTGCATCGTTGTGAAAAAAGTTCCAAACCGTCACTCGATCATTGGTATTGGATACGACCAGTTCGAGATTATCCGAACTCCCCCTGTAGGCATGAAGATTATCTACCGTTATACCCGCACCAAATCGTATGATATCTGATTCGTTAATGTCGTTTTGGTACTGTCGATAGATGGTGTCATGATTAAAGCCGAGGTCGAAGTGGTAGATATCATCTCCTTCTTCACCATGCAGCGTATCGTTACCCGCTCCACCAATCAGAATATCATTCCCTGTACCACCATAGAGGGTATCTTGACCTGTTCCACCATCGAGCTGATCTGCCCCGCCTTCACCATGGAGAATATCGTCATTTTGCTCACCAAAAAGCAGATCAGCACCACTGCTGCCCTGCAAGGTGTCGTTCCCACCACCAGAATAGACTGATCCACCAATGTCATAACTGTACAGGGTATCATTTGCACCAGTAGTCAATTGAGCACGTGACTTGATGTCAGAAATTGTCCAGACAGCACCGTTGGAAAAATGAATTTCGCTTACAGTATTTTCATAAGTACTGCCGTTTCGTATGGCATCATTAAGGAAGAAATTACTGATTGTAAGACGATCGCCGCTGTCAGGTATTTCAAGAATTAGGCGATCGGAACTCTCTCTATAAACTCGAACTGACGCTTCATCGATACCAGATCCGAATTGTATGAGATCGATTTCACCAGCGTCTGATGTGTAATTTTGATTGATGGTATCTTGCCCAAATCCGATATCGAAATGATAGATATCGTTTCCCGCTCCCCCATACAGATAGTCATCACCCAAACCACCGCTCAGATTATCGTTACCAGCCCCGCCATAGAGATGATCGCTACCTGAATCACCATACAAGGTATCGGCATCGTTATCGCCATGGAGGTAATCGGCACCATCCCCACCATGTAGTAAATCTGATCCATCGCCTCCAAAAAGGTGATCTACTCCACCAAGACCACTTAATTCATCGTTATCACCGAAGCCGCGAATTGTGTCACCACCTTCATCCCCAGATAATTGGTCAGCAGCTTCAGTACCATCGATAGATAGACCTTCGGGTAAGGTTTGAGTGGAAATTCTTGCAACAACGTCGTTATAGTTCCAGGTTGTTCCGTTAGCAAAACGAATTCCGTTTAAAACATAATAACTGGTACTATTACTATAAAAGTAGTTGGTTACCGTGATTTGATCATTTGTACCAATCAATTGAAGAATCAGGTCTGAAGATGTTCCCTCACTCACCCAAATCTGTGATGGATCAATGTTGGGTCCAAATTCAATGATGTCATTACGAGCGTAAAAGGAATCGGAAGAGCCACCATAGGTGGCATTATCGATGCGGTCTCTACCAAATCCTCTCTCGAAATAGTATGTGTCGCTACCTGAACCACCGTAAAGCGTGTCATTCCCTGTATCACCGATAAGGGTATCGTTGTTATGTTCCCCTCGTAAGGTATCATTTCCTACGCCACCCTGTAGGTTATCATTGCCATAACCACCTTGAAGATTATCGTTGCCTGAATCACCTCTTAACTGATCAACACCATCTTCACCAATTAAAGTATCATCACCTCCTGCACCATTCAGAGTATCCCCTGGGGCGTAGGCGTATAGCGTATCATTGTGTTCTGTAGGGATTTGTACTCTTAGTTTGACATCATTAATCGTCCAAACCGTTCCATCGGCAAATCGGACCTCATCCACAGCAGAAACGGTTGTGGCATCCTGACTGAAATAATTGCGGATCTTTATTTGATCACCAGTACCGACCAAATAGAGAAATAGATCGTCTGAACTGCCCCGACGGGCTAAAATATCGCTAGTCGAAATACCGGCAGCAAACTCGATTGCATCGGTACGACTCGACATGGCATCGTAGCTGTATGTACTGTTATTGATCGTATCACTGCCAAATCCACGATCGAAGAAGTAAATATCACTACCACTTCCTCCATACAGTGTGTCATCACCGACATCACCTATGAGGAGATCATCGCCATAGTCGCCCTTAAGTGTATCGTCTCCCGTTCCACCACGAAGCGTGTCATTACCGTAACCACCATTCAGAGTATCACTACCTGAATCCCCAATCAGTTCATCCGCACCGTCATCACCGCGCAGTATATCGTCTCCACCTGCACCATGCAGGATATCCCCTGCGGTGTAGGCGTACAAATCATCATTCTGTTCAGTAGATTGTTGGACACTTGATTTAACGTCGTCAATGGACCAAATCGTTCCATCCGCAAATCGAATTTCATCCACAGCAGAAACGGTTGTGGCATCCTGACTGAAATAATTGATGATCTTGATTTGATCACCAGTACCGACCAAATAGAGGAAAAGATCGTCCGAACTGCCACGACGAGCTAAAATATCGTCAGTCGAAATACCTGCAGCGAACTCGATGGCATCGGTACGGCTAGACATTGCATCGTAGCTGTATGAACTGTTATCGATCGTATCACTGCCAAAACCACGATCGAAGAAGTAAATATCACTACCACTCCCCCCATACAGTGTGTCATCACCGACATCACCTATGAGGAGATCATCGCCATAGTCGCCCTTAAGGGTATCATCTCCCGTTCCACCACGAAGCGTGTCATTACCGTAGCCACCATTCAGAGTATCACTACCTGAATCCCCAATCAGTTCATCCGCACCGTCATCACCGCGCAGTATATCGTCTCCACCTGCACCATGCAGGATATCCCCTGCGGTGTAGGCGTACAAATCATCATTCTGTTCAGTAGATTGTTGGACACTTGATTTAACGTCGTCAATGGACCAAATCGTTCCATCCGCAAATCGAATTTCATCAATCGCACTCTTCGTAGAGCCATCTTGCGTGAAATAGTTTGTAATTTTAATACGATCTTCGGTACCGATTAGGTAGAGAAAGAGATCATCCGAAGTACCGCGCTGCGCCAATACATCATTTACTGTAATACCTGCGGCGAATTCTATTGCGTCGGTGCGACTGCTTATTGAATCATAACTGTAGGTACTGTTATTAATCGTATCGCTACCAAATCCACGGTCGAAGAAGTAAATATCACTACCACTTCCACCGTAAAGCGTATCGTCACCCGCTCCCCCGATTAGAATATCATCATCATAATCGCCTTTCAGCCTATCATTTCCAGCGCCACCCCTAAGAGTGTCGCTACCATAGCCACCGTTTAGGCTGTCAGTTCCAAAACCACCATAAAGTTCATCTACACCAGCCTCTCCACTCAGCGAATCATTTCCTCGGCCACCTTCAAGCCGATCATTTCCCTCTCGTCCATACAGTGTGTCATTATCATCACCACCCAGCAGAGTGTCACTACCTTCTCTACCGTATAAGGAGTCATCCCCCCCTTCCCCGTATAAAAGATTATCCTGACCTGAGTATCCATGGATTACGTCATTCTGATCCGTCGGCTCTATGACCATGGATTTGATATCTTCTACAGACCAGGTTGTACCATTACTGAACTGAACCGAATTGATAACATACTGGTTATTGTTCGCAGGATTATCGAGTGCGTCTTCAATGAAGAAATTACTTATCGTAATCTCATCATCGGTTGATATGAGATCCAACACCAGATTATTTGTTGAAGATCGATAGACGGCGATATCCTCAGGAAGGATATCCGCACTGAACTGAATGGTATCAATACCGTTGAAACCGGTTTCAGTGTTGTAGATGGTGTCATGACCAAAACCTGGCTCAAAGTAATACGTATCGTTACCTTCATCACCTTGCAGTCTATCGTCGCCACGACCACCGGTTAAGACATCGTCACCCGCTCCGCCATAGAGTAGATCATCCCCTGATCCACCTAGAATTTGGTCATTATCCGCTTGTCCTAAGAGATGGTCATCACCGGTCCCACCCTCGAGCCGATCATCTCCACTATCACCATATAGGTAATCATTTCCTGCACCGCCAGCGAGTGTATCTTGTCCAACCTCGCCATACAGGTAATCATGGCCTTCGCCACCATTTAACGATTCACCAGGTGTATAGGCATAGAGGTAATCTTGGCCTTGTGTATTTTCTTGTACCAGGAGTTTTACAGTATTAATATCCCAAACGGTGCTATCTGAAAAGCGGATTTCATCGATAACATTGGCGCTGGATGCGTCTTCAAGAAAATAATTGATTACCGTTACTCGATCACCGGTACTGGTCAATTCAAGAACCAGATTATAATTTGTCCGGTAGGCTTGAATATCATTCAAGCTAATATCGGCGCCAAACTCGATTACATCGATACGCCCGCTGGACGCGTCATTATTGGTAATGGTATCTCGTCCAAAACCACGTTCGAAGTAGTACGTGTCATTACCATCGCCTCCGTCTAATGAATCGTTGCCACTACCCCCTTCTAAACGATCTGATCCACTGTTACCGTAGAGAAAATCACTACCAATACCACCATATAAAAGGTCATCTCCATCCTCGCCATAGAGATAATCATTACCTGATTGACCTGAGAGTTGGTCATTGTCTCCATAACCATGCAAGGTATCGTTACCATCACCACCGGCCAGGATGTTTTGAGTTTCATCACCGTTTATGCTCTGGTCTGTAGGGGCGACCATCGTTGGTAACAGAGCGACGACATCAGCATAGCTCCAGGCGGTTCCATCAGAAAACCTAATTTCATCGAGCACATATCGACTATTACCACCACTTCTGAAGTAGTTATTAACTGTAATTCTGTCTTCAGATGTAACGAGATCAATAATTAAATTGTCATTTGTCTGAGTTAGAAAAACATCTGCAACGGCTATATCAGCTGCAAACTCGATGACATCGGTACGAGAACTATTCGAGTCATAATTCAGGTAATTGTTATCGATCGTATCCTGACCAAAACCCAATGCAAAATAGTAGGTATCGTCACCTCTACTCCCATATAGGTGGTCATTACCCAATCCCCCTTCTATAAGATCATCACCTCGTCCACCATACAGATAGTCCTCTCCTACGCCACCCCTGAGCGTATCATCGCCATCGTTACCATGAAGAGTGTCATTATCCAATCCACCGATAAGTTCATCAGCATTGCTACTCCCGTTGAGCGTATCGTCTCCACCCAAACCATCGAGAATTCCAGGTTGATTATAGGCATACAGCGTATCACTGCCTTCAGTAGCAACTTGTACTTGGTTTTTTACGGTATCAATGTCCCATACCGTGCCATCTTCAAAACGTATTTCGTCGAGGACATATCGACTGGTGGCATCGGTTCGAAAGTAATAATTGACGATTATGCTGTCACCAGTCTCATCAAGCGTTAGTATGAGATGATCAGAAGATCGATGCAGTGAAACCTGATCTGAAGTGATCCCTGTACCAAATAGAATAATATCTGTACGAGAGCTATTACTGTCGTAATTTTGATAGTTATTATCTATAGTATCGTTACCAAAACCACGTTCAAAATAATAGACGTCATCCCCTCTACCGCCATAGAGGCGGTCTATGCCTGAACCCCCTTCTAAGAAATCATCACCGTTGTAACCATACAAATAATCGTTACCCAAACCGCCTTGCAGGGTGTCATTGCCGTATCCACCATATAGGTAATCGTTTCCAGCCCCGCTATAGAGCTGGTCATCACCCGCATCGCCATTTAATGTATCGTGTCCTTCCCCACCCTGAAGAAGATCATTACCAGCGTATCCATACATGGTATCGTTGCCAGTAACGCCTGTGAGTGTGTCAGCAGCATCGGTACCGTCTTGGCGTAAACTACCTTGAGATACATCACGACGTTCATTGATGATTGTAATGTCTAGTTCAAGGGTTCTGGCTGTATTAGAATCAATAACCTCTGAGCCCGTTAGCCTAGACAACCCATCATATTGATTGATCGTGACGTTCCCTTCAGCATCGATGGATTGAATCAATCGTCCAGCACTGTCATACAAGTTTGCACTCACCCGATCTGACGCACTGTTTTGTGGCCTTATAGCGTCTAGGGTGATCTCTGCTGGGGTGCCATCAGGATTAACCAAGCTAGCGATCACCGTGCTTGACAGTTGCGTTGCATAGCTGATCTCGTGTGTGAGTCGGTCAACATCGTCGTATTGATATTCAGTAAGCGCACCACTGGAGTCAACCAATGCAACCCTACGCCCTAACTCATCATAGAAGAAATGTGTCTGGCGACCAGTTGGGTCAGTCGTCAGACGCAGTTGTCCTGCCTGATCATATTGGTAAGTTGTCGTACCCAGTGGGGCTGAATCGGGTGTGCTCTGCTGTTCACTGATCAACAGCCCCCGACTGTCGTACACACGTGTTGTCGCTAACCCATTGGCAAGGCGTGTGATGACTTGATTGCCTGCATCATCGTATTGAGTTAATGTTGCACGGCCGAGGGCATCAATGGTGCTACTGATCCGACCTAAGCCATCATAAATGTAGTGAGTGGTGAAATCATTTTGGTCAGGTGACGCCTCACCTCTGGGATCAATCTGCGAGAGTAACTGTCCCGCTTGATCATACACATAACGAGTTGTCGCTGCGGTTTGTGCTAGGCCTGCTCCCGTACTATCAACAGAACTATAGTCGGTAACTAGACTCAGATTTCCCCTAACATCATAGACATAGTCTGTACGTTGACTTCTCGAAAGGTCTTGACCACCGAGCCATGTCAACAGTTCCGACTCGATAATTGTGTCAGTAGCTGTCAGTGTATCGACATCAAATTGGCCATCAAGGTATTGAATTGATGAGACCCTGTGCCCAGCCCCATTGTATCGATGCTCTTCAACACGTCCTTCAGGGCTAACAACAAACCGGAGGTGATATTCACTATCATAAGCATATCGGGTTACCAAGGGATCTGTCGCTGATTCAACTCCATTCCCATCGGGATCAGGCGTGAGGTAAGCAATTTCACTGACGAGCAGGCCCTGATTGTTATACTGATACTCAATCAAATTTCCTTCAGGATCGTGTTGACTGAGTAGAAGTCCGTTGTCATCGTAGTTATAAGTTGTGACATGTCCATTTCCATCTGTGACGGATATGAGATTCGACATCTCATCATAGGCATACAGTGTTGAAATCCTTTGGCCGTCAATGGTAGGGGATCGTACCTCAGTAATTAATCCATTCTCAAAAAAATAACTGGTGATATTACCCAACGGATCTTCAACATCAGTTTGCCCCGTGGCAATTGGGTCTGAGTTGACCACGTAATCAAGCGTATCCGGTAACTCAATCTCAACCCCATCAGCAAGCGTGATCCAGGCACCGAACATCTCTTCCAATGCGGTTGCCGCTCGGATATCACCATATGCGGCTAGTGCAATATCTTCCCAGGTTTCCCCGGCTTGAACCAAATAAAATGGAATGGGCTCTGGACCTGCTGGAGTCGTCAACACAGCAGGATTAACCGTTGCAGTTAAGGTTTGAGTACCACCGCCTGCGTTTGAATAAGTGAAGGTTGTAACCGCGCCACTTTGGTTGAGCGTTTCTAAGCGTCCAGAGACATCATAGGTAAAGGCGACTGTTGTTCCATCTGTATTGGTTATTGAAGATACCCGTTTACTATCACCATCATAAGTGTACGAAGTTGTAAAGACATCGCCATCATCGATCAAGCCATCTTGAGGTGTGAGGTCAGTTGTGACTTGACTCAGGCGATTTTGAGTATCGTAGCTATATCGAACACGACTCTGTTCTTGCCCTTGAGAAAGTGTGCGTATCTGCGTCAGGTTGTTACCACTGTAATCAAAAAAAGTGGTTTGACCAGAAGCATCGGAAATCTCAGTAATTAAAGCACCCGAATAGGTATAACTCGTTAGATTACCGTCTTCATCGCTTTTCTGTATTAGATGTCCATCAGCATTATAGATCTCTTCAATCAATGGACTACCATCAGACCATGTCCAAGTCGCTGATTGGCTATCGTAAGTAAGCGTGTCATGCCCACCATCACCGTCTGAACTGATGTAAAGGCCCCGGCTCTCATCGTAAGTGAATACCGCTTCAGTACCATCACCATAAACTTTAGTGATAGTAGAGCCGGCAGTGTTTACCGTACCAACAAGATCATACAAACGCTGATAGACATTCAGTCGCCAGTTATCTCCATTTGTATCATCATATTGTCCCAAGCTGTTGTATGTACGTATTAATGCCAGATCGAGACCCTGGCTCGTCAGATACTCATCACGGCGCTGGATAACCAAATTACCAGTGGTCGTATTCACATACACCCTGTCACTTTGACCACCCCTGCCAATCCACTCATCATTTCCAACCGCATTAAACTGCCCGAGTGAACCGTTATATAGCCCCAGATTCTCACCACTGATGATACCGACCATACCTAATCCTTAAATTTGGCTTTTTTAATTTCTCCAATGTCAGTAGTTAACAACTACCAACAGGCATTTCACTGTGAGTTATCCGGGATAGAAGAACTTTGTTTAGTCTTTTAGGAGTTTATTTCTTCAAGGGCTGAGATGAATTCTTTATCCTCCACTTTTTCAAACATTGTGATATATTCGGCTACCGTAATGGATACAGATCGGTTAGCGCCGAAGGAGCTGGAATGTCCGTTGAACTGGAGCGGGCCCGTAAACTGGAGCAGTTTTTAGACCAGGATCCGACTAACACCTTGTTACTTAAAGATATTGCGGTTACTTACCAAGCTGCAGGTGAGCACGGCAAGGCTTACGAATTCCTAGGAAGGCTCTTACCTTTGTCTTCTGATGACCCTGGCCTACTCAATCAAATCGGGGAGCTTTATCTGTCCCTTGATCATGGTGAACATGCTGTCGAAGCACTAGAAAGAGCGAATCAAATAGCTCCCAATGATGATAACCTACTGTTTAACCTTGGTTTTTCTTATTTTCAGATCGGGCAGACAGAAAAAGCAGTTGAAATATTTGAAAAACTCACTTCGCAATCGCCTCAATCGACAGAGTATTACTATTTCTTGGCACTCGCCTATGATGAGCTAGGCCAAGACGAAAGATCAAAAGCCTGTCTTGAACAATTGCTTACATTGGATCCAAAACATACACAGGGACAGTTATTGAGTGCACTGAATGACCTTCAGGCTGGTGATCTAGACCTTTCCCGTGGAAAAACCGAACACATACTCCAACACCAACCCAACCACCTTGAAACACTGCACCTTAAAGCAGAGATTGCATTCCTGGATCTTGATGCTCAACTTGCCATCTCCACACTGCGAAAAGCCGAATCAATAGCCCCTAATGATGCCAGTACCCATCTGCTACTAGGCCAGAGCTTGCTTATGCTGCAACGTAATAAACAAGCCCAACGCTCTTTTGAAACGGCTCTAAAATACGATGATCAAAACCTATTTGCTTATCTTGGAAACGGATGGTCTGCCCTACTACAAGACAATGTAATTCTTGCCAAGGAGATGTACGCTCGAGCGGTAGAAATTGCTCCCAATGAACCAGAGTCTCATGTTGGACTGTCTGTCGTGGCGTGTTACGAAAACAATCCAGAATTAGCACTAAAAAATGCAGAACATGCATTATCCTTAAATCCAGAACATGTGACAGCTCAATGTATTGTAGAAGCGTTAAAACAAACCAATGGCAACCAGACAAAATCAACGGATCTATTGATAAAGGACATACTGAATAACAGTAAACTTCAAATCCTTGATATCAGCGTCAAGGATTTTATAACCCGATACGAAGCTTCAGATACAGCAAAACGCGTAGTACAAAAAAAGTTACGCCATGCACGAATGAGTAAAAGCAATCGTTTTTAGATGTTTTTTGTAATTAGCACTAATCTTTGGAGAACTAACCTATGTGGAACAACCTATTTATATCTTATGAAATTAATAATTCTGAGCTCGATCAATCTAAGCTTACTTCAGCGATTGAATCTCTGGGTAACTCAACCCAAATCCATGAGAATTGCTGGTATGTGAACTCACCCAAAAATGCTTCTGAAGCAGCTGATCTTATGAATCGTGTCGTAAGTGAAGATGATATTGTTATTGTTGCAAACACAACAACAGACTCAGCTACTTGGTTAAATCTTGAAGAAAAACGTGAAATTCGATTAAAGCAAAATTGGAAACGGTAATCATCTGTTGACCCGGTGAAAATATCGACTAAATATGGTAATTAAATGAAAGAAGAAGGCAAAATACTGGATAGTGAGGAGTTATTGCATTTAGCGATGCATTCTAACAATCCAGAACTGACTATAGAGTACTTGAAGCGAGTACTGGAAATGGATTGTGATAATAGTAAAGCATACTATTTACTTGGTGCCACTCATGCACAAATTGGGATGTATGACAGAGCAATTCAAGAGATGAGTAAAGCTCTTGAAATTGATCCTACACTATCAACAGCTTGTTTTCAGCTTGGTCTCCTACACCTTACATCCGGTCGAGTTGAAGAAGCCAGAGAAGTTTGGTCTGCGCTTGATAAACTTGGAGAAGCAAACCCACTGTATTTATTTAAACGAGGAATGCTTTCACTCGTTATTGATGAATTTGATGCCTGCATTGACGATTTGACTAACGGTATTGCATCAAATCAAATCAATGTAGCACTGAATAACGATATGCAGAAAATCATTGATAAGGCTAAAGAAGCTCAAAATACCACGAGCGCTTCAGATCCGTCTCAACAATCAAGTCAGACAGATGGTGGTCATCACATTTTACTTTCTGCCTATAAAAGCAACGACGAGACCGAGCACTAACCAGTGTTCGTTATATTATTTCACAAAGAACTGAATAATAATGGATCCTATCAGTAAACTATCTAGATTACTCGAGACAATTCGCTCTCAGCAGGTTTCAGAAAATCGAAGCAAGAAACAAGTTGCTTCAAGTTCAGGTGAAGTCAATCAATCAAAAAAATCAACAAATCCAAGATCAAAACCATCCATCAATCAATTATCAAATCGCATCAGTGAACGATTAAATCACCTCTCAGATTCTGAACAATCCAGCACCAAAGCAATTCAAGTATTCGTGGACTCTATTTTAGCATGGGAATTTGGAGATGAGTTTCTTCAAAGTGATTCATTTTTCAGATACTCGGAAAAAGTTAGAGATGTGATTGCTAATGATAAAAAACTTAGTCATGAGTTTGATCTGCTTATAAACCAACTCACAAACAAATGATGCAACATCTTTTTACTACAGATCTATTTCATGCAACTGTACTTGCGTTTTTATTTTCAAGCAGGATCCTATTATAGTAAAATTATCTTTTATTAAGAGCACTTACATATTGTTAGACATTTGTGCAAAACAATCTTCTTGATCTTTAGGTGTATAAATCTGAACTTGATCTGACAGATTGAAACTCTAGTTTTTGATATCACCTGACAGATGCTGCTGCCTATCAGGAAATAGCGGACATAAAGAGCTTTCTGTATAAATGCCCGCTACGCGACCAAAGCTGACATCGTGATAAATCTTTCTACTCCCTGGTTAGCGGTCATTAAAATTAGTCTTAACCGGCACAAAAAAACGGAACACAACGCATCGTTCTAGGGTCTGAGTTTATGGTATTATTAAGTGCTTTTCGCTGAAAAATTAAATATATAGTCAACGTCTCGATGATCACCACCATGCCTTTCTAATTCGTTGTAGTAGTATTGATCGAGTGTCCTTAACCCTGCGGATGCTACAGCGCCCAACACCTCTTCATCGTCGAAGTATGACATATAGCGTCGAGGTCTAGCTGTAAACTCCGCTTCTGTTTGCATTCCTTCTCCATGACCCTTTTTCACGGCGATAAATATCTTGCCTTCTTTTTTGACAATTCTTTTAAACTCCCGAAGTGCCATGGGAAGTTCCGCCTTTTTCAGGTGGGACAGAACTGCGCAACACCATATAGAGTCGAAAGTATCGTCTTCAAATGCAGAACTTAACAAATTCATTCGTGTAAAAACATTTTCTCCTACGTCCCGCTTTGCTATTGCGAGAAACCCCATTGAAAGATCAATTCCATACGCTCTATATCTACGATTAAGAAACTCTTGGACATCACGTCCCGGCCCACAACCCACATCTAAAATTAGCTTCCCCGGCGAAATATTGCACAGCCTTTCGATTTCATCCACGCAGCTTGCACCTTGCCTGATACCCTTGTATTCATGAGCGATTGCGTCGTACGTGGCGATAGTTTCCTTTAACGTTATATCCATCATCACGCGTTCACTTCTATTTCAATGATGATCGGAAGGTGGTCTGACGCATCCGTTTGAACGACATTAGAACTCAGAACATTGATGTCATTTGTGACAAAGGCGTAATCAAGCCTCCAATTCAATGCATCTTCCTTAAATCCTTGATAATCAAAAGGCTTTGTTGTCCATGTCTTTATGTTGTCTGCAGGACCACAATCGCGAAACTGCTGTCTAAGGTGCGCCACAATTTCAGAGTTTTCTGGAGAATTTAGATCACCACTAAAGAAATAGCTGTTAGTCTTGTCCCGCAATATCGATTTAAGACAAATTTCCTCTTCAATCCTTTCATCACCCCCCATAAATTTGTGCGTATAGGATAGGTGCGTTGTTCCAACGGTTAAAATCCTTCCATCAATACTTATATCTACATCAATATAAACCCTTCCTTCTCTAGACCAATCAATTGTTTCTTTTACATGAGGATGTCTGAGAAAAATGGTATTGCCACCTAATATTGGGAACTTTGAAAAAATTCCATTCGCCTGATAGTCCTTATGCCATCCCACCCATTCCTGTGCTTTGGCAACATGAGAGAAATATGAAAATCTCTCTTTAATAATGCTGTCAGTTTCGATGCCTGGGTTAACTTGTGTATTTCCGCTTAGCTCCTGTAAACAGCAGATATCTGGATCCAAGTAACGAATAACATCTATTATCTTATTGATATCTTCTAGATACCAAATGTTCCATTGCAGTATCTTTACTCTCATGATTACATCCGCTTTGTTATTCGTTCTCGTATATCGTATCAAATAGAGATTGGTACTTTCTTATCAGTTGTTGTCCAGATGCGGTTTTTGATTCGACCAGAATTGGCTCTAAGAAATCTACTGAATGACCATCAACAGTCGTCTCATAATAAAGCCCCTGAACAAGACAGTTGTCTCCAAATATCACGAAGTAGTGATTTGGCACAAATTTGTATCGTTTTATGAATATCTTTCCTATAATACCTTGTTCAGGGCTTGATAGGCCTTTCCAGCTTTCAACAAATCCATCTACCTTTCTGTTCATTGAGATCGCTTTGATATTTCCATTCTCCCCATCTAACTCTTGAAGCATTAAATAGCATTTATTTACATGAATTCCGCTTTCGCGGATAGCTGGAAGAATAATTTCGCTAGTAGAAGCAAATACCCGTAAACTTTCAAAACGCTTTTTTTCCGATACGGCAGATGCGATACAGTCTTTTATCGATTTATGTGAAAGCAAAGCTACTTCTTTGGTGTGTGTTCGGCCTAATTGAGAATAAATATCTATTGCTACAACAGTGAACCCCGCAACAATGATACCTATAAGTAATTCTGGTCCATATCCAGCAGGGATTGCTCGCTCAATGACGCGCCAAAAAATCAAGATCAGCGCTGATGTGAATAACATTACATACGCCCCAATTCTTCCTATTTTCTTGATTACATCAACTCTTGTCATTTTCAATGACCTTTGTTTTATTATTTACACTTAACGACCAGGGTATGGGGCGCTGAGCTGCTCACACAGCTTAGTTTGCGTCCGAACAAGCTCATGGTTAGCTATTTTTAAAGACATTAGAACGATGGAACTCCAGATAGTCTTGGTGCCTTTCCGTTAATTTTTTTGCTTTTATTTTCAATTTGGGTGTAATCCTCAGGGAATATGCGTTCGAGTTCGTGACCAACGGTGAAATAACAATTTTTCCCTTTTTGTCAAAAGATATGTAACCAGCGTCAAATGCTGCATCTAGGTTGGGTGCCAGCAAAAAGCCATTGAACACATCAAGGCGTTCTTGATTGTTGGAACTGCTCCAGGGCTTTATGTGAGACGCCTTTAGCAAAGGCAAAAACTCACACTCCGTTACAGCACACCCTTGCCAATATTCTATTAATGAATTTCTAAATATGCCTTGCCCAAGCCTACTTTGTATGATTGACTTTCCTTCTGTTTCAGGGAGGCTTTGTAATAAGGATATTTCTTCTTCTATTTCTTCAAGCGATGGTTTCGGTTGTGTAGCGTTGATTGAAGACTTCCTAAGTTCGCCAGAAACCACAAATAAGCTATCAAATCCATTTTGGCCAAAAATTGACTCGGCTAATTCGTCAATTAACCCTAGGGACGAAAGTTCCGAAGTTATATTGATATATGCCCCCATGCCTGTGGCCTGAATCACGCGATAAACGTCGCCATCAAGGTTTTGAACACCAACTACCATTGTCTTCCCGCCCCCATCTATTGGATAAGACTCAATGGCTTCTGTGACTTTCTTATCGAAAGGTGGGATATCAATCCCTTCTATGTATTTTGATTCAAGCATGCTCTTTTATTGGCTAACAGCTAAACTATTTGTTTTTCTGCGTCACTGCAGTTGCTCAACTGGAGGAGTCCATATACGTTACTATTTTTTATACGCTTTTGTTTTTGAGCAAAATTCCAACACCAGTGCTATTAATCTCACTGTCTTCTGCCTTGAGTTTTTTATATTGTTCTTTTAAATCTTTTACATTAGGGATCGCACCAGTCATTCCTGCCATTGCTCCCAAAGCACCATACAAAGGCAAACCAGTCAAAGCTGCTGTAATTTCAATACCACCAACCACGACGAATGAACCAATATCCTTTCCAGCAAAAGTCCAACGTTTTGAGGTTAGTTCCTTAATTTTCTGTTCATGCTCTTTAAATGCGACGTCAAGATTTTCAAATACTTGATCGCCTGTACGATAGAAGTTATTTGAATTAGCTTCAATTAAGCTTTTAAGCCCACTTGACAATAAATGCCTTATTTCATCCATGGCGCCTGCCTGCCTGATTTCTATCAACGCATCAGGGGGTATATTTCCCATCCACGGCATTTCATTCTTAACAGTAGAGTTTAATGCACGAGCAATATGAAGGTCATTTAACGAATCGGCATCACTATTTCCAGCGTTATACTCAAGCATTTGGTTGTACCAAATCCAGCTTGTTTCAGCTCGAATTATTGGTGTGCCGCGTAGCTGTAAGCTGCGCTGAAATGCGTCATTAGCTTGTGAGAATCTACTTATCAAGTGCAGATAAACAGCTTGCCCTGCTTTTTTCATACCAAGCTTGGTGCCTTGCTCCTCCAATAGTCGCATCATTTGCTCTGCTAAAGTCCCATCCCATTCAGTTGCAAAAACTAATTTTTCTGGTTTCTTTAGTCTGCTAACAACCTCGTCAGCATCTGAGAAATGTGAGTAATAAGCAAGTAGCTCTTCGCCATCACTGATATCTTGATCAAATAAAGTTTTTGTATGTTCGATGGAGTCTGTTATAGCGCAGTCGTTGACGAATTTACGATACTCATCTTCTAGGTTGTGCCTATCAGGAAGAATAGCAATTATTGGTTTTTCAATATCTATAATAGCTAATGATTTATAAGAGAGAACTTGAAGTGCAAGCCTAACTATTTCATAACACTTTTCAGCATCAACCATGAACTGAATCATTGGAGATATTTTTAAAAATGGGTCTGGTAATATTGTTGTATCAAAATACAAGCCTGTGGAGCTTGTTACATTTGATCTCCCGTCAGGAAAAAGCTCACCAGTAAATACTGCTTTTGAATCAAATGAATCTTCAAGGTGAATCCATGTTGGGTCTGAAATATTCTCCCAGAACTCCTTAATCTCTTCTAGGAACGCATCAATAACTGGTAAGCAATCTTTGACTCTACTATCTTCGGATGAGAACCAGCCAGCAAATTTATAAGGGTCTGCATTTGACTCGGTCATCATTTCAAATAATTGACCGAATGCATAATTAACCCTTTGAAAATAACCCTCTTGTATTTCTCTTAATGAAACAGCATCTTTCCATTCTTGCCTATCATCTTCATAAGCTATAAACATACAAAGTGATCTTACTCTTCCGTCCACGGTATCAGGATCAACCATGCCATCAGATAAGACCCTTACCTTTTTCATGCTTTCCCAGAATCCATCTATCAAATGAGGAGCGAATTTTATTTTTCCCTCCTTTAATTTATTTTGAAGAAGATCTATTCGCCTATGTAATTCTTCTCGTTCCATTATCCATCTCTATTTTTGCGTATAACGCCAAAGTTTTGGGGCCGAGGCGAAGCCGAGGTCGAAGCCTCCCCCAGAAATCAACGTACAGTTCCTTCAATAATTCTGGCATGAGAACCCAGCCCCATTCTTTCTCCTCCTTGTTTAGCAACGACAAGACGCCTTCGACAAACGATACATCAATGGCATTTTTCATTGCTTCATCCCCCTGCCTAAAACAGCGCTCAGCCAAGATGAATGAAGCAAGAACCTTTTCTTTGTCTTTGTTTCGTATTGCCTCGGTTGTTTTCATTTCGAACTCGCTCATTTGCATATGAAGAAGACCTTCGTATTCATCAAATGCCTCAGCGAGACCAGGATACAGTGTGAGCGCTCGATCCTTGAACTCTTGCTCAATTCCCATTCTTTTGTACCGCTAACGACTTAAATAAGGGGCCGAGCGTCCGCGAGGTCCCAGCCCCGGAGGGGCGGTCTTGATTTTCTGGTTAGGTGCTTAATGACGAAAGCCATTGTTCAAAATACTCCTTCTGACGTGTAACAGAGGCCGGTATTACATCCGACCCTTGATCGAAGATATCAACCATATCTTCTCGCCGCGCCTGCTTGCCCAGCTCCACTTTATATGCTTTTAGACCTAAACCCATACTTCGTCCCATTCCAGACGGATAAACATTTAGGCTGGCCCCATAACAGAAAGGAATTAAGTTATTTTCTTCCAGTTTTTCTCGAATTAAACAAAATGCCGAGAAATAGTCAGCCGCCTCCACCTCAAACAATTCATCCCGGAACTTAAAGCTTAGCTTACACATTACATTCGTTTTTTCTGCTTGAAGCACACCGTACTCATCGTTTCTGGCGCCAATCAGATATATTTTACGCTCATTCATTGTTGCGCCTAACAGCTACGTTAACGAGACCCCCTGTCTCGTTAGTATTTTATAGCAAGCCCTCTATATAACACTTTAATTGGCAGAATTACAATGACTTAGCTTCCTGCACTCTCGTTATTCACTTAAGAAAGTCGTGACAGAGTCGAATTTTACATTTTTGTAGCAAATCATGGAGCAATCAGGCCACACCGAGACAAAGTAAGACAACCCGACGCGATTCACCTGGCATGTCGCCATTGCTCAGTTGAATAGTCCGCTAGGTGGCTATTTGGGCAAAGAATTCCAGTTTAGGCGCATTTCTGCTTTTGGCCGTTTCCTGCCGGGACAACAGAGTTTGCATGAGGTCTGCTTTTGATAAATTATCCGTAGGTATCCTCTATCTAGACTGTCAGATTACATCGGACCAAATTTCGATAGATGCCAGATCAAGCCTAGATCTCTACATCTAAGACACGAAATAATCGAGGCTATATTAGAACGGTCACCTTTTCGACTTAGCTCTTGGATGAGCCTCCCTGTATACATCCTCAATCGCTTTTACATCCAGGTGTGTATATATTTGGGTTGTACTGATGTTTTCATGGCCCAGTAATTCCTGAATTCCCCTAAGATCGCACCGAGACTCTAATAAATGAGATGCAAAACTGTGGCGAAGCAAGTGAGGGTAAACGTGCTTATGTAATACATCATCTGACAAATCACTTAGTGACTTTCTAACAACAGATCGTGATATACGCTTTCCTCTTGCGCCAACAAACAGAGCAACTTCATTATCATTTGCAAGTAGCGATCGAACGGACATCCATAATTCAATTGCTTTTGCTGCGATGCACCCAAAAGGCACGTATCGATCTTTTAACCCTTTACCAGTGACAATAAGAACCCTCTCATCCAAATCGATATCTACCAAGGAGAGCTGTACGAGTTCTTGGAGTCTGATACCAGACGAGTAGAGTAATTCTAATATTGCATGGTCACGAATGTCCGTAGGCGATCGTCGATCAAAATCCGCATCGAGTAATTTCTTAATTTCATCCTGGCTTAATGTATAGGGTAGCTTTCTTGGCCGTCTTTTGAGACGAACCAATTTACCAGGATTCGTCTGTACAACCCCTTCTGCCATCAAGTACTTAAAGAATGATCGAATACAAGATAGCTCTCGCTGCAAAGTAGCAATGGACATACCATCACGACTGCGAAACCCTATATATTTAGTTATTTGTATATCACTAACCTCAGACCATTGAGCAATACTTCGCCAACGGATCCAACCAGTAAAAGAAGCCAGATCTCGTTTATAAGAAGCTATTGTGTTCGGCGGAAGCCTACGCTCCACCATTAGGTGAGAAAAGTAATAATCAACCCACTCATACACCAAAAATCCCTTTTATACACAAAAAGTGCTTGTCGATAACAATGACTCCATGTCATATAATGTTAAGTGACTAATCATGAACCACCAGAAGTTCTAAGCTTAAACATTAAATCAAAATACTGTGTGTCATTGCAAATGATCAAATAGAGGTTATTAGATATGAGTAATATCAGCCCAGATGCAGAGGGCATGGATTTTTTAAACCCTAATCCAACGAAGGATATGCTACGGACAGCAAGACATTTAGCTGGTATTAATTATGGAGAAGCCGCTGAACTCTGCGGTATCGAGGAAAGTTACTACAGAAAAATGGAACGGGGTACAATAGATGTAAAGGTGTCTGTTTACAGACTCATACTCTGCCGTGCCGGATATCTCATCCATAATGGATGGGAAGGCTGGAAGATCCGAAAAGGAAAAATATGGAGTCCAGTAGGATCAGGCCATACACCTGGCGACATCATGTCCATCTATTGGTTGGATCAATCGGTTCGCACATTAAGAGCGGAGCTCTATCAGAAGACCGGACAACTTTATGACCAGGATTACTACCACGGGTATGAATTCCGTGAGCATGAAGCTTAATTAATTCTGAATCAATAATTGAACAGCCAGTAGTAGCCCGAGGTGCAATGGGTAAAGCACATAGAAGATGTGGCGGAGTCGTGGGAATTTTATTCGAATTTTAGATAAAACCAATATGATGGGTATTGACGCAATCGCCCACAGATTACCGTTTAATAAACAAATCAATCCCAGAGCAGGTATGCCAACACCCAGGAAGAAATACCAGTTCCTATATCGAAAGTAGGTCCAGACAGATACCCCAAATAAGAGACCAGGCCAGAAATACTCCACAAAGATGCCACCAGCAAGTAGAAACAGGATGGCTAGCGTATAATCCCGAGTTGTTCCACCTTCCCATAATTGACAGAATAGCGTCACAACAAGCAACGTAAACAAGATATTGAGCGGAAATGTCTCAGATAGACCAGCATTTTGTCTCAGGAGATAAATGATTGGAATAGAAATGAGTCCGTAGACGAACAATCGACGAGCCACTCTCCAATAACTCTGATGATTATCAATAGCCGATTGAGCTAAATTATAGACAAGAACCATCATAAAAATTGGCATAGCCAATCTACCTATCTCATACAGAAATGGCATTTGTCGATTGAAGAGAAACACGTCAACGTGGTCAGCAATCATTGCCAAAAAGGCAAACCACTTTAAAAACTCCAATGAACCACTCGAAATAGATATCAATGGTAGATCAACAAATATTGAAGCGTTTTGAGAGTTGGTAGTAGATAACATATTTACCTTATTAATCAATAATGAAGAAAAATATTAGTCATTGATAGTGCACTACCAATTCATGACATAGCTTGACGAGCCATTTGAAACGACATACTGCGTACAGCTGATAAAATCGATTGAACCTTGTAAATTATTACTGCCAGAAAAGACGACCCTCCCAACACTTGGGTGCGTGCTCTCACAGTTCAAATCGATCCTCAAGTCAGAATCTGTTTCGAACTCCACATAACCAAGATCTGGATGGTAGGCACGGCCACTTACCTGTATTCCGGTATTACGGCTTCTGCTGGTACGATATATATCGGTCATCCGATAGACAAAGTCGTCATCGCTAAAATAATCGACCACGAAGACACAACTATCGAAATCACATCTCAATGTGCGATGTATGCGTGCTAAGTACCCCTTTTCATCGAGCACTTCGCCATCAAGAATACTCACAAATGGACCAGCCAGGGAATCTTCATGGACAATCGTATTAAAGCCAGACACATAGTAGGTGCCATTACGATCTCTCCCGTTGGTGCCACAATCGGTAAATGAATACTTACTGATCGTGCCTGACACATTGTGTTCAGAAGTCGATGATCCAGTAGGGACACAGTGTGGGTCGCTCGTTAAGGATAGTGAGCTGGTAGCATCTGACGGAAATGGACGGGTTGTTCTCAGCATTTCAGTTTGAAGAATGACATCATACAATCCAAGATTTTTGACGGTCTGTGCTACGGCATATGCCAATTGAACAAGATTCGAACTGGTCACAATGGCAGGTGATTCGTTACCCATATACTCGAATGTAGTGATATCGAGATCAATGTCATCTGCATCCGAATCCTCACTATTTGATGAAGATTCAGATTGTCCAGCCCCTCCCCCGCAGCCAACATACAAGGAAAACAAAAGAGCCAAGGGTAGTGATTTAGAAAGTAACAAATTCATAGTAACGCTCCTTGTCAGCTATAATTAAACGCCTTATCTAAAAACTGAATGATGTTAAGCGATTGAGTAACGAGACATTAATCAAATGTCCGAAAAATAAACAACTAAGGATTGGGTATAAAAGACCTGAAGAGTCAGGGAATGATTGTTGAAACAATCCTCGGCCGATCATATACTTATCCTTGTAAGGGACTGACTTTAACACACAGGGATTCCAGACATGAAGACCTACACCGCAACCCACGAAAAAAGGCCAACGAAACTTGCTGGTCTGTTGACCAAACTCAATGCCTTCCGGCAGACGCCAGCGTGGGTAAAAACCCGGCGCTTTTTCTGGGCGGTTGGAGTTGTGCTTCTGGATGTCATCGCTGGACTCTTGTCTGGCGCTGCTAGCGCAAGCAAAGCCCAAGAAGATGGGTACACTACCAATTCTGGAGGGCCTGTTCGGAAGGATCGACTTACAGGCGTTTATTACGATGAGTTCGGTAATCCCTGTAACACTCCAGTAAATCCATCTGTGAGCACTCTTGACGATTAACATAGCCATCATCACTTCCTCTTTTTGATGGCTTTGTTCACTGCCCCTCCTGCAGCACTTGCACCTTGATTAACGGATCCTTGAGTGCTTTGTTGAATATTCCCTACAGAATCTTGAGCTATTCTTCCTGCCTCTACTCCTGCAGTCACTAATAGTTTGCTAAAAATCACCGGAATACCTATATACCCTAGCATCGCAATGATGGATAGAATCGCTGCTGGTGCATTGAGCTGCATCCCCAGGATCGAATAGCTGTCAAATATCGACTCCAACAACACATTGTCAATCCATCGAGCAATTGCCCACATACCCGGCCACAGTAGGATTGCCATCAAAAAGAATGCTAGAGCAATCACAGGCTTTGGACTGTAGAGTGTCACCAACATCACCAAAGGCAAAAGAGCGGCAATAATTAGAACCAAATAGCCTTGCAGTAGCGGAAGACTGTCCACAATGACCCCGTTGAGCAGAGACAGAATGCCGTTGCCTGTTACGGCGGAAAATGTCCCCGCCACCCAATCGATAAAATCTTTGAAGTTTGTAACAGAGTTATGGCCTTCAGCCGAGTTGCTGCCATAGATCAGGCTACCGGTATTTGATAATGCACGCTGGACAATTGCGTCACCCCGATCTTCGGCATTCACCACACCAATGGCTGTGCCCCAAGCTGTAAAGTTATCCGCAATGGAATCTGTTATGTCTGAGCGCTCTGTTTCCATGTAGGTAACCAGCTTTTGCTTCAAACCTCTCGCTGGACTCGACCACCAGTCTGCACAGCTCGGTCCTGACCTGGCCGGAGAGGAGAAATCATAGATCGTCTCCCAGCCAGATACCGGCGAATAGGGTCCTATCGCATCTTGATGAGGGCAATCCGCTGGGCTGTTACACAGTCGATATAACCCCCGTGTAGTGAGCAGCTGCCGCGCCCCGATGTAACTTAGATCGCCGTAGATCTCACCCTCATAGAGATTCTGTGCTGAATTGAAGTCTGTGACCATTTGAACGGGCGCTTGGGCACTTGAATCACCGCCTAAATTGAACGAACGAATGGTAGATATCGAAGGCTGATAGCAATCTCGATTGAATCGCCTCACTTCCGCTTGTAGCGCAGGGTCATGGATCGATAGTTGACCCATGCTGTGCATTAAGCTTCGGATATCTTCCTGATCCGGAAGAATAGCCTCGATGGCGGCATTGATACCACCCGCCAGCGAGCTTACCGTGTACCAGAGTAAGGGCACCTGTACTTGAGGGGGCAGCGCTGTGAGTGTGCTATCAAACGTGGTATTGGTATTGCCTGGCGTATGGGTGCTTGTCTCATCCGAATAGGTGAACGAGGATGAATTTACAGAAACAAGCGGTAATAATGAAAAGGCGATGACGACCGCTTTAACATAGACACCGACTTCCATCGTACCAAGCGACCGTTCACTAAATCCACGATAACTACCAGCCCCTGCTTGGCCTATTGTCGATTCAAAAAAGACCACAAAGAAAGGCACCAACCACAAAGCGGTAGCTTGAAGTACACCCACAAGCATATCGAAAATGTACCATCCGAATAGGAAGGTATAAGAACCAAATACACTACCGGCTTCCATAGGTTACCCCACGTTCAAGTTGATGACAGGTAATTGCAATCTCACTGAGTGACCGCACCGCCCTGCATAAACGGTCCTACGTTGCTACTTTCACCGGGTCCGGATTGCCGCCTTGATCTGAAATTACGTAACAGGGTTAGAGCTGTATCTGAGACCAACATACGACTGACATCTTTCTCAGTGAGTAGCATTTGAATCTCTTTGTCCATAAGTTCCTGACGATAAGCGAGTTGCTGACGTGCTGGTTCATATGAAGAGATATTGGGCTCGCTGTATCCAGCAATCAACGCACGTCTGGCGGCCATTGCCATCTGTGCGACGTTCGCGATCGCTATTTCTCTTGCAAGGCGAGCCCCAAGGATATCCCGCATCGATGAGGCTCGAAGTGCTCTCAGCAGCTCGGGAGTTAGAACGGCGGTTGAGCTGGTACCCGATATTGATTGAAGGTCATCGTTAGAAGGCATAATACCCGTATTGATGTACTCCTCAATTAAGTCTCTGATGGGTTGCTCTTCAATGTAAACCTTAGGTAACAAGCCGAGCGCTGGTGAGTTGTTGTCTGCCGAAAGAAACTCATGAGTCACAACAACATCTTCGCCCCCTTCCCCGTGATCACCATCGGAATCTCTGGTATCTGTTGAGCCGATGCCTATGGGTGATATACCTGATGCACTCTCATCAATATCAGGACGTATTTCCCCGATGACTTCAGTCACCCACTTAGCGGCCTCTTCAGGAGTACGCCAATATCTGGCGATCGGATTATTGGCAGCATCTTCATTAGACAGATTAAGGACCGAGCTATTCAATACATTCCGACCAAACTGTAGGTTGTAACCCGCTTTCACCGTATCCGCAACAACCCGTAAGGGGGGTTGGCCATGGCCGCCGGCACGTACACCTCCAATCCAGGTGACGCCCGATGAGCCGTCAACTTGACTCACTTCACGACTGGTTTCTTCCGGGTTTTCATCGTTTCCTGCGTTATCTTCCCATTCCTCAGCTTGAATCGATTTTAGCCAACCTCTTGTTTGGTCCGTATCCGATGCAACACTCGATTGAAACTCTTGGCAAAAGTCCATACCCGTTTTATAAAACCCTTCCATACGTGCCGTAATATTTTCCTGCAGCTGACACGCTAATGGATTCGATCGGCAGAAAATATAACCCGGTAATCCACCGAGCATCGCAGTAAAATAACTGCCAAGTTGCGTGAATGCATCTGAGAAATCATTGATCATTTGCTGAACAGAATAATGAGGGTCGAACTGTCCGCAGGCACCAAACAAGGATGCGCTAATGTCTGCACTAAAGGGAACATAATCTCTGCCACCAAGATCCGTAGGTATATTGAGACCACCACCGATTTCATAAAAGAGCTCACTTTCACCCGGTGGGGGCATATCAGCACGGACAGCGTTGATGGGAGAAAGCATACAAAGTGTAACAACGATGTATAAGTACTTGTTCATCTGGGTATCCCTACAATAATGTTGATGCTAGTAATCGTTCGATCCAATCACACAAATGGGTGAAAACTCGACTGACCCCAAAAAAATGCCTGCTGTGGGTACACAGCATTTGTATTTACGCCAATATTGCCAGCCAAAGGTGTATTCATCGGTCTGTTTATCATCCGACCAGTCATCAGGTACTTCGATGAAAGACTCACAGTAATTTTGTTGAACGGGCGAGATCATTTGCCAAGCTCTTTCTCTTTCTAAGCCTGGCTCCAGCCAATAAACGTATTGTTGCAATTGACAGGAAAACCCGTCCCAAAATCCACCGCTTGAACTACAATCGGCTTGATTGTCTGCACAGGGATCACCACGCATGCGCGTGAGTTCTTCACTACCCGCCCCTTCTCCGCCTGTTTGAACAAGCGAGTTCATATACTCGATGAATTCGGGTGTCACAGACTCAACACTATACGACCACAAGCCTGTTTCCGAATCAGTACCCGCACATTCCAATCCATCAGGACCTGTGTCTGTGCTTGATGGATCACTGACAACATTATCAAGATCTGGATTGATCTTACCGTAGCCAAATGGAATATAGAGATGGGGTAGTTGCCAGGTTTGTAGTGTGATATCGATGGCTCGTTGCGCCATGACGGCTGCCGCTTTTGGCGGGTCGTATGACTTCAGGTAACCGACTCTTGGAAACACACTGCCTCCCATAGGCCAGATTTCACGCATACCTGGTATGTAGCTTTCTGGGTGATGGCCCTCAGAATATGGGTTCCTCCAAGCTGCTGCATCGACTTCTGACATAAAATAGGGAATGGGATCGGATTCCGTGTCACACAGATAGTCCGTAGACTCACTCACGTAAGCGACTGGATTTCCGATAACCTGCACTTCATTAAAGGCAACTGACGATTTTTCTTCACTGTCGTGGTACATGGTTGAATAGACGGTCGCGGACCCATCTGCGTGATCACCTTGGATGCTTCTCAGCGCATCCAGGGCAAATTCTCCATACACATTTCTTGCTTCGGTCCAGGGGTTTTCACCTGGGAGTTTATAGGCGCTAACGACGAGATCAGGTAATCGATGCTGTATTTTTGCCGTCGTTTCAATCTCACAAAATGGGCAGATCCCGACCAACCAAAAGCAAACACCGACGATGCAGTAATCAAGACACTCATCTGCAGCAAAACCTTGAACAAGATCATCAATACCAAATTCATCGGATTTGGCCGGGGTAGACACGATCAGTACGAGTATCATGAAGCTGTTTATTAATTTGAATTTCATTTAACGACTCCCTTCTCATCTACATGGGTAGCTGGCTTGAGTTGTTTATCTTCCTCAGGAAGGACATTCCAGCACTCGGTGCATATGCCAACTCGCTTGTCTTGATCTACAACAGCCCATTGAATATCCAGATCCGGAAATAACCGACGCGAAATACCGCACCATATACACTCAATGTCATCTGTTGTACCTGTTGACGCTTGATCGTTTTTATTTGATTCCTGAGAAGACATGACGCAGATCCTCTACATGAGTAAAGATGCGCCCATCCGCCCATACGGCAGGCATATTTCCGGGATTAATACCAAGATCGCTGGCCATATGTCGACCACGCCATGACTTAGCCAACATCGTCTTATCTTGATCAGTCATGGACGCGATACGTTGTTTCAATACCAAAAGTGCTTTTTTCTGACCGTTGGGTAGCGCTTTAGCCATTTCATCTTCAATCAGATCCACATCGCTCCAGTAGTGCCACACCACGCCAAATCTTTCCTCTGCTTGAGTTTTACCCGCCAACGCATATTGCTGGTCTCTATCCAATACAAACACATGGGCTTTGATCGTGTTGCTTTCTGCATAAACCGATGAGCAAAACAGCAGCGTCAACAGCATTGAATAAATGATGATCTTCATAGTCTGAATTCCCTTCTACCGGCTTCAATACGTTTAGCGATTTCTATGGCGGCATCCAACTCCTCTGAAAGCCCCAACTCTTTCATTATTTGATGCCGTTGTTGTTTTTCATTTTGCTCGGTTTGAGCAATCGCAAGCGCTAGTGTCGGTGGCACATTACGGAAGAGCGACAGCAGCTTTTTGGACATCACCACACCTTCAACGTATTTGCCGGGTTCTTTTCTGGCCTGTTTCAGCAGCGTTTTCTCTTCTGGCGAAAGATCCTTAAATTTACTGATTTCATCCACCTCATCCTGGTCGGATGAAAGTGCCAGCCACCATTCGGGTTGGTTCAGTAACTGTTTCGATGTTTCTGGGATTTGGCGTAGATTTTGTGTGGCGATCCACAACCAACCACCAAATGTTCGCCACATAGCCGAGATTTTATTGATGTAGGGGCCGACCAGAGGATTCTGGATAAGTAAGTGCGCTTCATCGATCAACGTGATATTAGGACGGCCTGAGTATTGATTATGCTCAACTCGATCATTGATACGGCCCATCAATCCGGTCATTGCCAACGCCAATTGTGATTCGTACCCAGTCCGTGCCAGCATACCCAATTCCACGATGGTAACGTCAACATCGGGCCAGTTTTCACCAGGTCGATTGAAAAGTTGACCATCCCAGTGCTGCGTATACTTTTCCATGGCAACCGCCATTCCAAGCATTTTTTCGCATTGATTGTGGGTATAGTTACCTTCACCCTGTGATAAATCACGAAATGCTTGTACCACATCTTCCGTTAGCGCTTGACGATCCTCAGCAGCAGCTTTTTTACCCGCTTTGATAATCGCACTACCGATCATAGTGATATCTTCTTGTTTCAAAGCCTCTTCGTCTTGTTTACGGCCGCCTGTGATCATCAGTTTTGCAGCAAGTACGGCTTCACCTAATATATCGCGTTCACTCTGCTCGCTCGCCTGATCGATTTCATCGTCTTTTGCAAGTTCTGTGATGTCAGCAAAGGGTGGTAATGAGATATCTTCGGTTTTTTTGATGTGTTTGTGTAAAACACTAAAACCATGACGCTCAAACCATGCGCCCAATAGTCCAAAGGTGGGTAATGCCGTGATAAGAAAAAGCCTTGGACGGTGCACAGCCATGGTATGCATCAGCATGGAGACAAGAGTTGCTGTTTTTCCGGATCCAGTCGGACCAAGCACTAACATATGAGCATTCTTAGATCGATCCAGACTGTTGAGTGGATCAAAGGTCAGAGGTACACCGATGCGGTTAAATGCGAAAATACCCGGGTGACCTGTTCCAGTGCCGCGACCGAGAAATGGCACGATGCGGGATAAATGGGAATCCCATTGTAATCGACCTCTTCGAATGAACTTACGGTCTACCTTCGGATTCCAAGAAAACGGCAGCATTCTCACATAGGTATCAATCGAGAGAAGGTCATCACCGGGTTCTATGGCATCAAACCCTGCAGACGAACACGCCGCAACAACCTTATTGGTATTGAGTTCCAAGTCTTCAATGCTATCGGCGGATAAATAGACACCAGAACAAACAGATATCATCCGATGGCCTTTCGCTATCCAACTTTGTGATAATTTGCACTCTTCTGCAGTCAGTGAGGCATCGGCACCATCACCGATTGAGACCGTCAACAGTTTAGAGATACGCTCATCGATCAGATCTTGAGCATCAAAAACGATTGTGATGGCCAGTATCGAGCCATCTGGCAGACGATCAAAGGGTGATGATTGTCCCCCGGTGGTTTCACGCGTCCATACGCCTGCTCTCGGTTTATGCCGTAGCGGCTGTAAGGTGACAAACCGATTAAACCGATCCCCATGTCGCCAGCAAAAGTTACACTCATCCGCCAAGCTGAGGCGGCCTCTGATGCAGGCTTCACCCAAATCCCATTCAGGGGGTAATTCACCAGTTGCTTCATCTTCCTTTGGATAAGGGTTCTTCTCAATCCATTGATAGGCATCGATTCCATCGCCGGTATACCAGGGTAATAACCAGTCCCTGAGGGACTCACCATCTAACAGGTGGATCTTGACCCCGCCTTCGACTAAAGTCTGACGAAACCGCTCCAGTACACCATTCAGCTCATCCGGATCTACTTTGGAGCCGGGTGCTTTTGTGAGCACACATCTGACCGTTCTTGCTCGGGCACGCCAGGCCGTACCACCGACCATATCGTCACGAAAGATACCTTGTTGCCGAGACGTCAGCTTGAGATGCTCATCCATGATCTCTAACCAGGCCTCAGAGTATGGATGTAATTTTGTATCTTGTAATTCTTCGTTAAAGACTTGTCGATTGGAAGGTGAGTGTTCGACCATATAGGACCGAAGACGGTGGACTTGTGCGGCAACCGGCTCATCTTGCATATAGATCTGAAGCATCCATGCGGGTTCTTTGCCGGGTAAGGCTTGGAGTGCCGTTGTCAGTTTATCGGCCATTTCATCAATGATTTCGTCGTTCCTGCCTTCTACGTCCGCTGGAATCAACTCAAAAACAAGGCCACGACGCCGGCGATCCGCACAGACAAACTGTTCATACTCCGGGTCGTACCAACGAAACGGGACAAAGGAAAGAAACGATTTGGACGGTAATGTCCTCGAGGCGCGCTTCTTGAGCAGGAGATCACTGTCTCGAGTTTCAAGCGGTATATCACCTTTGAGTGGGTATAGACCGATCAATCGTTTGAGAAGCGTAAATCCACCCTCGATCGATTTTTCACGCACGGACGCAAATTCTTCAGCATGCTCGTTTTGAGCATCCTGATCTTGACCGGTAGTCTCATACAATAAATTGCTCACAATATACCTCAGTGATTTAGCTGTCTTCTGCGTTGTTTGGTTTGTATTCCCATACGTCCATGCCGAGCACGCTATGCATCTCACGTTTCAGGCTTTCGGGTAGTGTGCGTAGCCCTGCCAGTGATTTGCAGATCCTGGATTAATCGACACCGGCCTTATCGGCAATCAGGTTTTGCGTCATATTCATCACCTTAAAGCGTAAGTTCACGCTCAGTGGTAAGGGAATAAAACACGCCTGATGCACCACCAGAATTATCTTGATTTGAGTCTCTTGCAATCGACGTAAAGGCATGATTGTTCCGATGAGTTATTCCTACTGCGTTACGAATGGATTTCTACCGTGTCAATGGCAGTCAACCCAGTTTGAGTAACGGTATGATGGGTTAGGAAATTGGCCTCTAACTCCACCACGACAGCAGAACGAGCTATTCAGACGGCGGTTCGCTCTGGCCACTCACTTCGGCAAGGGACTCATAGTGAGCCAGCTCCGAATCACTGATACCGGTTTCATCGGCACCATTTGGTGATAAAGATTGAGGATTCTTGCCCAACATCTGTATTTCGGTACAGATAATCTCCGTGATGTATCGATCCTCACCGTCTTTTTTATACACACGTGTACGGTTACTCCCCTCGACATAGAGCTGTGAACCTTTTTTGGGGTATTTAGCCGCAATCTCAGCCAGTTGGTTGAAAAGGACCACCCGATGCCACTCGGTTCGTTCTCGTCGTTCGCCGCTCTCCTTATCTTTCCAGGACTCAGTAGTCGCCAAGGACACATTGACGACCGGATTGCCTTTTGGCATATACCGGATTTCTGGATCATGGCCTAAATAACCGATCAGTATGACTTTATTGATTGTGCCTCTTGCCATTGATAGCTCCTTGACTCAATAGTCGAGTAGTGATTGCTCCGTCTCCCGCTTGTCTTGATAGCGTGCATCCCCGGGTGGCCGTGACAACAGTGGCTGTGTACCGATCTCACCAGGTAACGCGTAGTGAGTGGTTTCGTACATGGGGATACAGCTGGAATATCCGGGTACCGGCAGGCCCTCTTGAGAGAGATGTGGATAGACATAGAAACAGAGATCTGGATTTGGTAATCGAGCGAAGAGATTCCGTGTTTCGTTTGCCGCTGTTCGGGTGTAACCAGACATGTTATAGGTGTCAGGCCTCCCGAGACGGCGAATAGGTCCATTTAACGCACCCCCGCCCCCGATATGCTGATTCAATACCTCACGCATGGTGGGGCCTTCTGAGAGGTCTTTGGGTGGCTGATTGGCACAGCCGATCAGCGAGAGCAGAGCCATCATGGACATCGGTAAAATCAAATTCATCGTGAGCGCTCCTCTTATCAGTCGGTCATGCTGCCGGTTGCCGTGGACAGGTAGGATATTTTTCGGGCCTCTTTCGAGTAGTTGATGGGAATTTCCGCCTGAAGGTGAACCGCTACTTTCATGCCGGCTCGCACAAGCACGGAGTCCCAAATATCGAGATTTCGATTCCGAATGTAGTCGGAAACGCCGTGTGCGCCACTGGCGATGGCTTGACCCATGACGTACTTTCCATCATTGCCCGTTACAGCGGTTGTTATGCCGCCTGTAGAAGAGACGACACTGGTAGCTTCTTTATTGGAATAAGCATCCGCAGCACCTGTGGCAAGATCTGCGAGAAACCTGGCCGTTAACGTGCGAGGGGCATTCGTGATGTACTTTCCGGGAATACAGGTCGAACCGTAGTCATCCGTCAAATAACCGATGGATTCTTTGCTACCACCTTTTTTGTTCTTGTCGCCCTTTTTTTCTGGGTAATTGACAATACGACCGTCTTTGAAGACGAAACTCGCCCGTTCCACATAGGCCCTGACACACGAGAGTGTTGCATCACCCCAGACGTGCCCCTCCATAAACATCCCCTCGATCCCGGGTATGTTGTGCCCATTTGCGGCCAGGTTGTCATAGCCGAGCACCACCTTGAAGGGTGCAGGGTCTGTAACGTCGCCTTTGATTGGCACTCGACCGATCATATGCGTTACCGCAGTGGCTTCATTCAAGATGCTGAGATCCGGTAACGTATAGACAGGGGTACCCTTGTCTTCGTTTCGATGACCTCGCGGGTTAGTCAGAGAGACATTGTTGAGGTCCGGTTTATTCATGAATTCGGGAAGCATGCTTTTTACCCCACCCTTCTTATCCACAACCACGCCTAATCCATGGATTCGTTTCGTTGATGTCAGGTCCATGCTGGCGCCGGCAACAGGGTATTTAGGTTGTCGGCCTTGTGTCGACGACTCCGATCGATTGATTTTTGCCATGACTTTTTTTGTTATTTCATCGAGATCAACGTCCGTATCAGAACCAGTGTTTTGGCGAGACCGTTTTTTGGCCTTGTCGAGATCTTTTTTGAGTTGGGTATTACTGGCCCTGAGTTGGTTGATTTCTCGCTTGATGAGGTTGAATTCATCCATGGATTCTGTAACAAGCTCATTATTACCCTTAAGTAAATCCTTAAACTCACTCATATCCGTGGATAGCTTATTCAGGGTATGCTCGGGTAAATCCCCATCGGGTGAAACCGCGATCGCATTACCAAATTCAGTATCAATGTTCGAACCACCGGCCCTGTTGGTGGTTTGCTTGTTACTGTTGATATAGAGAATAAACAGAACAACCATTAATACCGTAGCTGCACCCAGTACTGGAAGCGCCTTGTTGCCACTTAGTTTCACGAATACTCTCCTCAGTCTTCTTGGTGATCACGGTCGATCGAGCGAGAATCAATGCGCACAGCATGGCCATTGATTGACTCTGCGAGCGGTCTCTTGCTGATTAAGAAAAGCGTTGTCGCATCACCCATGCTTCCCAGCGGTTCTAAGTGGTTTCTTTGAAATCGTGCCGCAAGAACCTCACCTCGGATTTCTCGTGGATCCAGGGTAATTGGCCGATCAGTAGTGTTAGTAACCAACAAGGCTGTGACATAATGGGTATCGTTCTGCCAGGCTTTAATGGGTTCTGTGATCACTTTATGTTTTCGAATTAAGTGATGTATTCGGCCTTCAGGTATGGGCGCATTGGTGAGGTTATTGTGTTGGCCAGCTTCTCTTAACCGATGGGGTGCGTAGAGTTGCTTCGCTGAATAACGAAACAGTCCGCCAAAACCGATTTTTGGGTATAGGTTGTCAGATACCGTGGCAACCTCCTGCTCCATGCTTTTGTTGTCATCACTTTTAACGGCTCGATTATCCGAGACTAATAATTGAGGCGCAGCATAGTCTTGTTGCACGGCATTTAAGTTGATGAGGTATATCCGGTTACCGCCTTCCTCGCCAACGACAATTCTGACCGAATCAAACGGGCTGCTGGCTTTCCAATAGAGATCGGGTCCGACAATCTGGGTCGAAAGCGTTGCTAAGGATTCAGGGACATCCACATAAATCGGATGATCAAAGGTTATTCTCCGTTCATGTCCTATCGATAATGATATGGGCAGCGGATCTCCACGATAGATCACACGCTCAGGGGTGATCGTTTGCGCAGAAACCGTACTCACCAAAAGCAGGAGCCCTAAGCTGACGATGGATTTAAAAATGGCATACATCATGATTGGCCCTCTTTTACGGCGATACTTTCTGGGTTTTTATAAAATCCGTTTAGTCTGAGTCCAAATCGATTATCATTAATCACTGAAGATTCACTGACTGAAAGATAATACCGAAGCGGTACGGATTTAATTTCTTGGCCCAAGTACCACTCTTTGACGACATAATCAGCGATGACAAGCCATTCACCAGAACCCAAGGACTGGACTCTTTTTTCATCATAGTGCATACCGACGAAAGGTTCGATGTGACGAATTCGATTTGCAAGCTCGCCTTTTGTTTTACGGCGATTGAAATCACGGTCTAGGTATCCTTTGTATTCAGGCGTTAACAGAGGAATCAGATTGTCGATGTTTTTACGATAATCGGTCTGCCCTGCTTCAGGCCAGTGTTGTAAATCCTGAAAATACCAAAGCGCAAAGGTGTAGATGGCCGTCTCATCCTTTTGACCGCGTTTGAGTAATGCCCCCTTACTGGGATCAGGTGGGAGTGACACCTCAATTGTTTCAAGCGCATAGAATGTCGTCGCAATACTGCCACCATTGATAATCAGCAGTAAAAATAACGCCCGACCCAACATTCGGATGGCGGAGGATTGATTATCCGATGGATTCTCAAATGTAAATAATCCATTCTTCATCCTTTATCTCCTTGTAAAGCGGTTCTAAATCCTTCGTAGTACTCAGGTCTATAGATAAATGGCGCCTTTCCAAACCCCATGTTCTGTTTGTAGATCTGCATTTGTTGGAGATAATAGCCTTCCGGTTTACCTCGCTTTACATAGGCCAGTATCCGCATCGTGCCAAATGATCCACCAAGGAATATAACTGCCCCAATCGTGACACCGATTCCCATTCCAAAAAAAATACCGCTTATTAAACCAAGTACGATACTGGCTACGAGCGATACGCCAAAGGCCATCTCCACTTCTTTTGCGGTACAGCTCATAACAACAATCGGTACGCGGTCCATACGATTTGGTGCTAAATCTGGAATTTCTCTCATAGCGTCTATTCGAGGTTAAGAACAACAATGGTCAGTCAACCGACCATGGTTGTTCTTGTGTTTTGTTTAAATACCTGTGTTTGTGAGGTCCGATGCGGTTGATAGTAACCACATGCCTGCAACAACAATCACAACCCCGACAATGATCACCGCACCGACTTCGCCGAGCTCTTTACGACCTTTCATCCAATCAGCAAAAGCACCGATGAGGAAATACGCCGGTACAAATATCAGTAGAATGCCAACGACCCAAATGGCATAAAACATACCTTGTTGGGTGGTACCTGCACTTTGTTCCAATAAATCATCCGCACCACCCGATCCAATATCGGGTAATGCAGGTTGAGTCGCCATTGCTTCTGGTGCTAGAAACAACAGAGAGATCAGAGCGAACATCAAAATCACTGAGAAAAGGCTTCCTGGATTTCCAACCATCGAGTTAATGAATTTATTTACATGTGTCATCGTATAAGTCCTCCTGAACGTCTATTGAAGAATAAAAGCAACGACAATGACCAAGAGAATCATGTTTCTCAGCAGGTACATTGCCATTTCAAAAAAAGTAAAACTTCCTATTACCCACGATCTGTAATAGCCAAGCAATTGAAAGGCAGTCCAAACAAAAAATAAGCTCGCTAGAAAAAATACAATGTATTGAGCAATATTGGCCGCACTGGATCCTGCATAGGTTTCAAAAGCCGTAATAACTGAAGCAAGGGTATTACCCATAAGTTATCGCCTGTAGTTTCCTTTCAGTTTGTTTAGATTCACAGGCCTGTCTTGTGGCGTACTGATGTAGGCCTCGATACCATGCCGGATTGTCAACAAATCCTGGCGCAAATAGTCGTAACGAAATGGATACCGAGCTGCAGGGTCGGCCATGCTTTCTGCTTCTTGCAGCAATTGCTCCATGGCATGAACTTCCCAAGCAAGCCTTTGTAATGATGCTTTTTCTCCTGAAGCATCAGCAAACAAAGCACAACTGGGCACCGATAAAAATGCACTCACTAAAATCATCCCAAAACGATTCATCGATTACTCCTTAGAGATATTTTTTAAACCAAGCGGCACCAATCCATAGCGAGATGGAAAAGATCACCGCGAACGGCAGTACTACCAGGTTGGGGTGTATTGAAATCGGAAGGCCCAAGTAAATGACCACCGGTGCGATAATCGATGGTTTAAGCATTCTCATGGCGTGATGCCAGATATAGCCGGACTCTCTCCCTCCTCCAAATCGTCTTAAGTCGCGTTGTAACAGACCATCTGTCAATGCCACGAGGCCAAACGCTATGAAAATCGGTAATGAGAACAGAATTACCACCAACCTGACGGCAAAGACTTGAATCGTCCATAGGGCAGCTCTGAAATAATCGTAAAGGGAACCACTGCCAATAGATCCCAGTATGGCCTGGCCAAAATCTTTACCGTCCCAAACCCAAATGACTTGATAAAACGCTTTACTCGCAGTGAGTGCGATTGAAAGCGGATTACCTAAGGCCTGCTTGAAGTCACTGTTCAGCCAATTCAGCTCTTGAACCAGCACTTGTCTTGCGTGTTGTGACCCACTTAACTCCCACCAGTTGAACGCAATGCCCGCCACTTCAACAACAATATTCAAGATTAGGGCAAGCACCATCCAACCTAAGAGTGACATGATCAGATTAAAGGTATTACTGATCACGCCAGTCCGACGCTCATGGATCTCTCGATTTTTGTGCTGAGGATGATTGGACGCGGTTGCTGAACTGGCCATTAGATACCCATCATATCGTTGCTGTGACTGGTGTCGTCAGGTGAGTCACTACCCATCTCAGTCAACGCGCCACTGAAATTAGCGCCAGACGAATGCTGATCATTATTTGAGGTGATTTGCCCTCCTCCCCACCAATCTGGCTCCGCTTTTGCGTACCAATGTTCAGGTGTCGTTGGTTTATAGGTTTCTCGCATTGCTTGCGCTACCCGCTTAATATCCGACGGGAGATCATCTTTCTCCTTCACAGGCAGCGGTAGACGTAACTTGAGAAGCTTTCCACCCTCTATAAAGGCAAAGGCCTGGCCTTTCGGCAAAGCCGTCAAATCTGCAGGCTCGAGCATCGGCACATCTTGCGTCGTGATACGATCTTCATTGCGAGATGTAAAATGAGTATCAGAATCTGGGTCAGAGCTATCATTGACACCACTGACCAACATATGCTGGCTTATTTGTACTGACGGCAGTTGATTCGTCAAAAATTCTGAGGTCTGTTTATTTTTTACACGCAACATTATCAACGTATTAAAGTTGCCTTGAATCACACCAGCTTTATGTACATCACCAATTCCGGCAATAATGTCATCACCGGTTTGCGTGTAACCGGTAAACTGAAATCCGGATCCACCGGCTTTATTGATCATTGGGATGAATTGAGATCCCACAAGCTCATTAAATTCATCACCATGGAGGGCAATTTTGGGTGGAGGAAGTTTTGGATCAGCCTCACCGATATCGGGTAGCTGGGATTCAGTACCATGCTTATAGATTCGGCCTGAGACAGACGTTAAATCGGCAAACATCGAGGCGCCGACCGCTCCCCCGACGATTGCATCGGAAAGACAATCTAAGCCGACATAAACAACAGCTCGCTGCTGTATGACAGAATACCAATCAAAGATCGGGCGTTCATCCTTGAGATCGAAGTAGTTCGGTGCAATGAGTTCTGCGACCTGGCCAGTTGTTAGCTTCTCAAGTAAGGGACCCACAGACGAAATGATCTTGTCGTAGTAGGTTCGATCATATCGAAATGCGCCTAATAGGCCTTCCAAGATAGGATCATAGATTTCTTTCTGTTGCGTGTACCTAAGGATGGCAATCGCCGTATGATTCCGACCTTTAAGCGCTTGCGGAAGCTTCTTTTCGTCAACATCCGATTCAAGCATTGCAACATGCTGTTCCCAACCCTTGTCACCATTCAGGCCCAGTGACATCATTCCAAACTCAACCAACAACGGATCGATATTAAAGATGTATCTGGATATCAGGTTGTAATCAGGTCGTTTACCCAAGGCGACAAGCGCGCGAGCAACGATGTTGACAAATCGCCAGGCGAACTCTTTAAAAGCAACAGAATTACCTTGACTCGGAAGCTGATCAGATATCCGAGTCGCCACCTCTGTGACACGCTCGAAGTTACCTACAGCGTTGTACCTGGCACTGATGTCTGGATATCCGAGATGAAAGATATAGCAAGCCCTGCTTGCCTTGCGCGCTTCAACGAAGGTACGGGTCATCAATTCCGCATCCCCTTTGGGGTCAAAGACAATCACCACATCCCCTCGGTGAATATCCTGAGTAATCAGAATCTCGGCCAAACGAGTCTTTCCAACGCGAGTGGTACCCAGCACCAGGGTGTGCCCTACCCGCTCGGAGAGATCTTGGTATTGATCCCGCTCACCTTCCAGTAGGCCAACCGCATGGATCTCAGGTTTTCCGCCGATATCGGGTCGTGGACGCCAAGGATTGAACGGACTATCCAAGAGTAGCGCATCACCAATGCGCTTCAGTAACCACGTAGTCTCCCAGGCAATTGGACGCGACCGTATCCAGGCATTCAAACCTGATTGTTGCGTGTACTGATCTCCAAAAAGGCGGATATCTCTCAGTCTCTGAACGTGAATTTGTTTCCATACAAAGCCTTTCCCCAAGAACAGCTTTCGTTTAGAAACAGGAATCTTATGGCTGGTCAAGGCGTATCGAGGCAATCGAGTCAACCGTTTTCGGTACCGGATGACCTTAAATCCCTGTATAGCACGCCAGCACCCGGCAAGTATCATCAACCCCCCAGAAGTCATAGCCGTAGTGGGTGTTAACAAGGTGATATAGGGGCTGTAAATCAGAAGACCCCCGATCGGTACAGCTACCATCGCTGTATAGAGCTCCACAGGTGGCCTGAGAAGTGATTGAAGCGGGAAATTGCCTCCTACCGCCATCACATGACCCTCATCAGGTGATAGCTTCTGATTCGACGTACTGATCTCACAGGAGACGCTGGAGCGCCATACAGTTTTAGAACTTTATGGACATACGCTTGTGTTTCAGAATACGGGGGTATGCCATTGTATCGATCAACAGCATTCTCACCGGCATTGTATGCTGCCAAGACAAGGTCTAGCCGGCCATGGAACCTGTTGAACAGAAAACGTAGATATCGCATTCCTCCCTGCAGGTTTTGATAAGGGTCGTAGGAATCCACGACTGCAAATCGCTCAGCGGTGGCCGGCATAAGCTGCATAAGCCCAACCGCGCCTTTCTTAGACACCACAGCAGACTGCCAGTCTGACTCTACGGTTATCAAAGCGTGAATCAAATCCGCTGATAGGCCGTAGTGTTTAGCAAATGACGTCGCAACGGTTTTGAGTTCCTCTCGCGAGGGGATACTCTGATTCGATGAGACAGACGACGCCCCAAGCATCATCGTCAATACGAAAATAAATCTTAGTTTTGTAGAGGAGATAAACATCATTCGCCAGACGACGACATTATTTCGCCAACATTCAGAGTTATGAGCTTTTGCCTCACCCGATCAGGATCAATACCGATCTCTCTCGCCCAGGTTTGAATGTTATCGACTGACTCGACGCCATAGAAGTAAAGATCCACCGGTTTAGACGTCGCCTTTGCCAGGGTTGGCGCTATTCGCTTGTAACAAACAGACTCAATATCGCAGGGAAGCGTGATATTAACCCGCTTTCTTTGGTGCTTTACCTTCTTCGTTTTCGCAATGGCTGGGGCTCCTTCATAAAGAGGCGCATTCGGATAGAGCTTTGCGTACTCAGCCAAGTAGGCTTTTTCAAAGGCGCGTTCACGCACAAGTCGATTGTGCTCGATGATGGCCAATCGTCGAGCATAGTGTTGACGCTCCTGAACTGACTCAGCATTGATTCCGAGTACCTGCAATGGACTCAGGTTTGGCGTCCAATTACCACGAGGGCCTTTCATGATGCGCTGATATCGCTCAGTCTCGGTCTCACTCAGTCCCCAACCATCAAACCCCATTGCCTCTGCATTAACAGCGGTAGAGTTGAGATTTGATATTTCAACACCGGTTTGTTTGACCTCATCACCATACGAGATCGAAAAAAAAGTGGCGCTCAGGAAGAACGCCAAAGCACGGGTGGAGGTCGAGCAAAATGAAGAGAAATAATTAGTCACGACACTGGCCTCGTTTGTTGTATGCGTGGGGGTAACACCAATAAACACGCTGAGGCCAGGCAACCGTCATATCACGTGAGATGGTTTTACAGTTGTGGCTGAGAGAGAGCGGATAAATCTGTTCAGACTTCGTTTCTGATTCTTCGAAACCCAGGAGTTTCAGGCCATTGTGTGGCCCAGATTTGGTGACAATAGGATCGTCTTGGTAGGGATAAGGTAATTCAAATGAAACCATCCTATGAACAGGATCGACCACCAGCAACCAAGGATTCCCTGCAATGATCGCGAGCGATTCCATAACAGAGAAATGCTTGAGAGATCGTTGGTGCTGGGGCAGCCTTGCATCGAGCAACACACGAATTTCTGGATCCGCGGTAAAGCCCTGCGTCAGGGTGTAGCTGGTACCGGCAAGCAGATCCTTCATTGCACGCTCAACGGTTAGAGAGTCGGGTGCAATACGCCCCATTGGGGCCTCTAGCGGATTAATCTGGCCAGGAGAAGGCGGGGCTTTCCGATAGCCTGTGTACCGAGCGTCACGGTCTGTTACAGCAGCGACGTCATCCAATCCGTGAGACAGGCAATCTTGTGTAACAATTACTGCGAACAACAGCATCAAAACGTTTACTCTCATTGATTCACTCGCATGGCTAAGGTCCAGAAATCAAGTCTCGTGGTTAGGCTGCCACAAAAGATCAGAAAAGACGCTGGAAAAAGTTTTTGCGCCAAAAACATTTATGGAATACAGAAAAAAGGCCAGCGAAGCGCTGGCCGGGATGGAAATCACGTCAGGCCATGCGAATTCAATTAGCCGTCAGCTCGATTAAAGAAAGGCCTTTGCAAAGGTTCTCGCTACAACCCATTCGCATTCGATCTGATTTAAGCCGGACAGATCAATCGAGAAGGCACGCTAACTGCGTACAAAGGGTGCCGCGTAAATTCCGGCCACGGCGACCGGCTTTGCTGAAAGAAGACCTACGGTCTTCCCGCATAACCCCAAAACAAGATCATCCGGGAAGACCGTAGGACGTAGCTGTAAGGGGCACCGAAGGGTAAAAAACCCTCCGGTGCTTATCGTTGAAGATAACGCTTCACGGGCGTCTTAATAAACCAGGATTATCTTGTCGGAGATACCTGGTATCAACACCCAACCCGAAGGTTCGACCGTATTTTCAGGGTGCGGTTACAGTCTTGGGTGCGGCAAGGCCGCTATGGTGCACCAATATACCGAGGCGCGGCGGTATGAAATCCAGTTCAGTATAACCTTGATATGACAATGCTTGAACCATCTAAAAAAGATATTGATCAATACTGCAAAAAAAAGCCCGCACTCAAGAGTGTGGGCTTTCTTCAAGGAAATATGATATTTCCAATAGGTTTATGACTCAGACGGCATCTGGATGTTAACAGAATAACTGCCAGGCAATCCTTGTCCGTCTGTCACAGGAGAGTGGCTGTACGCATTACCATTTATGGGGCCACTAGTGGTCTCTGAATGGGCTTGGTCAACTTTATCGGATTCTGAACTCGCTTCCTGCTGATCAGCTGAAACTGCTGCAGGCGTTTGGTCGTCATCCTTCGCTCCTTCAGTATCGGATGGTTGGGGAGCGGAGTAAACAGTTTTTCCATCTACTTTGACCCACATGATCCGAAGTAACCGGCCTTTGAGGGTGACACGCAACTTACCATCCTTTTCGTAAGGTTCGTCTGGGTACATATCACCAATATTGAAACCGGCAAGAACTTTGTGTTCCTTATCATTAATAACATCTTCAAATTCCTGGATGACTTTCTCTGACTCTGCGCCAGTTGCTTTCACATCAAAGAAAACATAAGAAATGGCATCACGAGGACCATGAAAAGCAGAAATTGATACCGCCCAAAACGGTGTGAACCGTTGGCCTGCTTTTGGTTTGACTTCACGGGCTCTGCCCAAATAACCAAGGCCAGTAGTGTGCAGATCAAAATACAGATTGTTGGAAGTGCTCATAGTGAATCTCCTAATTAATCGAAAAAAATCAGAAGACGCACCAATGCCCACAAGGGATGGTTTGTCCCCTGAGGGTTGAGTGATGTGGAAAGAACTCCCGCTTTAAAAGCGCCAAGTCTGATGGAGCGATGACTTGGTGGGTGCAGCAAGTGCTGCAGTTGTATCCATATACCGGGATACGTCGGTAAGAAAATCGCTTTACAATTAAATTAGTAGCTGATGACCACAGTATCTGTCAAGCACAAGTCGAAAATCAGTCAATAAATCGTGATGGATTTACTGCATTCCTTCGGCCTACTGAAACGAGATCTAGGTCAGTGAAAAGGTATTGTATGAACTGTTTCAGAATCAGAACACGCTCCTGGCCATGTTGTCGCAGTGCGCTTGGAATCCTGACAAAGGTAGATTGTAACACCAAGCCGATTGAGATCTGCCGCAGCACACGAATGTCCCTTTTGCTGAAAAGCCCTTTCTCGCTCACCCCTTTGCGCTCGATCCCTAATCGAGCGCCCGCGATCTGAACCAGATTACCCACTTGTCAGGTCCTGGCGCAGCATTCCAATAGCAAACACCAGATACCTTGGCCCAGGAATTCAACAGTGAAAAGTTATTGATCCAATGATGGCCGACAATATTTGCGACAGCGACCATCAAGAAAAACGCGATGAATGTTCCTCGTAGAACATTCAGACTAAACGTGACTCTTTAAGGAATTGGCAGATCTGATCTGCTCCAGGGCCTTCTCGATCCGAGCACGCTTGAAAGCGACAATGCCTGCCACATAGTTAAGCTCGATTCGCCGACGCTCAAATTTCAGCATCTTCTCTCTCAGTTCTTCCGGGCACTGGAGTAACATCTCATCGGATAATTGAGCACGACGGCGATTATTGAGGAGATTGCCTTTACCATCAGTACGGTGATTCCGCCACTTCAGAATATTGTAGGAACGGTCAAACGAGTAAGCGATGTAGTAAGGGGAAACATGTTTACCCTGAACCTTTGTGCCTTTAACAACTGGTACACCGACCAGCTCCACGTTGGCTCGATCTCGAAAGATACGTGCTACTTCCATCAAATGCTTGACTTGAGCATCGGCGGCCTCAATCGCGCCTTCGAGCTCTTTAAGTGTACGAAATGGGTATTCTATCAACTCCGCCCAGTCCCTCTGGGACTCAGGATAGATGACATCATTGCCATATCCAGTGATATTCTTCATTGTGTTGTCCATTGTAGGAGCGATTGTTTGTAACATTTATCTACCTATCGAATACTACTTTAAGTCTTTCTTATTTGTCATTCCAATCACAAAATCCTTGATGCAGACATCTATGAATTGAAGGGAGGTTCCCTCCCTTACCCTTAAAGGGAGGGAGTTCTAATTGGTCATGGCCTTCGTGTTACCAAGTCGGTCATGGTTTTCCTGCACATACTCTTCGGTCTTTGCTGCAGGCATCCGGACACTGTAGTAACGGGCGGAGAAGGCTGCCACAGGTTTTGGGGTAAATTCCGGTCTCTTCAGGCCTCTGAGAATAGCATCAGACACTTGGCCTCGCTTTGCTACAGTCTCTTTCGCTTTAGCATTGCCCTGAAGCAGATCGTTTGTAGTTAGGCCAGAGAATTTGTAGCCAAATGCCGATTCAAAAGCACCTCGAACCGCACGGCCACCCTTGTGAATCAATCGAAAGGCCTCTTTATCTGCCAATCGACCTACATGTTGCGCCTGCATCGCCAGTCGTACCAGCCGATCGTATTCACTGAGCAGACTGGCGCCGATGTATGAATAGGGTGTCGAAAAACGAATTTCGACGATAAGCGGTTCAATGCTATGAGCCTCAGAATGACTAAGACCTGGCGCAGACACCAATGATTGATCAGCCGTCTGGGTCAACTCCTCAATAAGCGCTTTTTGACGTTTCAGTGTTTCCTCAACCTGGAGCAGTTTTTCCCATGCCCAAGGGCAGTCTTTTACTGCGCCATGCCAGACTGCCGTCAGTAGTGAGCCAAATCCACGCAGCCCAATGATCCGATCTTTTTTCTCTTTTTCGCGACGCCCATTGAAAAGCAGTTGGCTCTGCAGTGTCTCCAACTTCAGAGTTGAGCTCGCTTGTAGTCGACCCACTCGGGCTTTGTCCAGTTTGTCTGCATCAATGGTCTGCAGTGTGGTTGGGGACTGTGGATCTTGTTTACTAGCATCTGCCATGATCATTGCTCCTAGATTCGGTCGTTCAACTATGTCTTATCATGAAAACTGCGCCAGGTATCCGAGAAAAGATTCCAAGCATCTGTCTTTTGTCGCAGTTGGATTACTGGGCCAAATTCCTATCATCTATCTCTCTGTAAACCTTCCATAGATCCTGTCCCAGTCTCTTCTCGAGTAGCTGTCGCAGTCCTTCAGGAGGGGTTCTTTCTCCTCTCAATGTCAGATAGAAATGGGTTCGGGTGAACCCTGCCTCAGTGGCCGTTTCCTCCACGCCTCTTCCGGCCAGTTTGAGCAGGAACGGCACGCTCATCTCCATCGGCACGCCTTTTTCGGCATGGATTTGGAGCAACTGCTGTATGTTCTCCATCGCTGTTACCATTGATATCATCGATTCAATAAATCCGATTTCTGAGACAACTCAGGTGGAGCGACGGACCCAAAATCAGCAGACTGTGAGCCACCGGGCATCTACTGCAGTCTGTCCTGTCACCGGTGGTACCTTTTGTACGCACGCCTAAATGTGAGTCTCTACGCGCACCCGGCGCCGCTCTGAAGCCGGGAATTCGGAGCACATCCTGCCATGGCCACGGCAGGGTCTGTCGCTCTGTTTGGCGACCAGGACAGCCTCACCAGTCCGTCGCTCCACCTGAGCTGTCTCAATGTGCCAGTCATTCCGACGCTCCCTTCTCGGCTACCAGCTGCTCCAGGCCATCCAGTCGCAACCGAAATTCCCGCACGGCGGGTATACCCCAGAACCGCTCTTTGAGCAGGTCATGTTCGATGAGTTTCTTTCGTGCCTGATCGACCTGGTACCGGGAGAGCCCCAAGGATTGTTGGATGTCTGCCATTTTGAGATGAAAGAAGTAACCCTGTGCCTCGAACTGCTTATCGAGATCAGCTATCCAACAGAACAAAGCTGCAGGTTTGTAGCCTATGTATCCAGACAATCCCGGCCAATAGGGAAAGCAAATGATCGGTTCTTGTCTGTCCAGCAGGATCTGGTATCGGTAATACGATGAGGCGGGAAATCCTCTTCGTTGATACTTGAGACAGCCTTCCTCTATGAGCGATTGTCTTACACGGTCAATTTGACGCCTTGCCAATCCTGTCTGTTCTGACCACATGGCATCTGTCGCATCCCAATTTGTATCTTCGCTGGTACTCAACTGACGATGACTGGCATGACTCCGGAAGAGTGCCGTTGCAAGATCGTCCCCCTGATAGACTTGTACAGGATAAGACTTTCCCTCCAAGAGGATATCCAAGAAGATTTCAAGATGAGCCTGAAAATCAGGCTGACCAAAGCGATCGAGTTCTTTCCCTCGTTTGTTTGGATGGTAGGGACTGTGTTTATCCAGCAGTGTAAATGGCGCTGGTACTTTCTGGCCTATACCGTCGATCATTTAGGTGCCCTCATCGCTCTTAATGTATGTCTGTTCATTTCTCTCACTCTGGCCCACCGTGGGCCAGTTTGTTAGTTTTGCTCATGCTTATACCTTGTCTGTTCATTTCTCTCACTCTGTTCCACCGTGGAGCAGGTTTTTAGTTTTGCTCATATTGTTAGTTTCCCAGAATCCACTATGCATTCAGTTTTCAGCTAACTGCTGCATCTCTTCGGTCAACGCCTGCAAGGTTGCCTCCTCCCGCTGGAGCGATTGCGACAGCTGCTGATGTAGCGCTGGGTTTTTACTTGCGCCAGGGCCGTCCAACAGTGTTTTCAACGATCCGATTCTGGATTTCACTTCCCGCAGTTGCGTTTCGATATCGTTCTTCTGCACCCTCGCTGAAATGTCGTCTGTAGGTTTTCGGTAATCCCGGGTCGAGGCAGAAGTCAGTACGTCCTGGCCTTCCTGATGATTTTTGATCAGCCAGAACATGTACTTGACCGGATCCTCAAGATCCGGTTGATGGCTATCCATCATCCGTCCGGTGAGTTGATTGATGAGCGGCTGCTGATCCTGGCCATCTACGAGACTCAATCTGCGTAAAATCAAGGCCCGTTCACTGTCGTTGAGCTCTGACATCAGCAAAGGTGGCCAGAAAAGCTCAGCATCTGAAGTTTTTCGATTCTCGCCCGTTGTAGTAGTAGTTGTATTAAAACTACTACTACTACAATACTCTTCAGTTTTTGAAGTCAGGGATTTTTGGCTCTTCAAAAACTGAAGTCTGGGTTCAGAATCCTGCCCTCCTGTACCTGACTTCAGTTTTTGAAGTCTGGCTTCTGTCGGTAATTCCTCCTCATCGAGGGTGCTAATCTTGTTGGAATATGCAACAGCGTGATAGGTAATCTTATCGATTTTACCTTGCTGGAATTGCCTAAGATTCTCATGGGACTCTTCACGGATTTCCTGTTTTTCCGTCGGCGACAGACTGCGTACTGATCGCTTTCCATCAGCGACCAGATCGCTAAACAGGTCAATCCCGTCCTGGACCGATTTCGCTATGTGGACCACCGCCGGATGGTGATGAGAATGCATGCGCTTTACAAAACCCAAATATCTTGTGTCTCTTTTTATGACGGTCTGCAGACATTCGGGTTCGTCGCAGATGTCGTAGGCTGTCCGGACAATTCGGCCACCGTCGTCGCGGATATCTCCGACCTTGATGATCCATCGGGTGAGTCGAAGGATGCTGATCGCTCGGGAGACAGTCGCATCGGAGCCGATATTGGCCATGCGTTTGATCTCTCGGTAGGTCGGCATGGCCATCTTGGATGTCTCGCTCATCTGCGTCCGAAAGACGCAAAGGACATTCCGATCCGTCGCTTTAAGCGTCGGGTCGATAAATATCCCCGTTGGGAGTGCCTGATGGGGTATTCCAGAATGCCTAACCGACAGATCAACACGATCATCAGCCATGGGTGATCTCCTTGAGCTCATTGCAATACCAAAACCATATTTCCGAAAGGGTTGTGCCACTGACCGTTGCCAGTGCCAGCCAGTCTTGCGCGGACTGTGGGGTTGAGCGATCGCTACCGATGACCTCATACCAGGCCTGAGCGATGCGGTCACCGATATCGTCTGCCGGCAGTGGGGGGCGCCCACGAGACTGAAGGTTGGTCAACCCGGCGAGGCGCCGTTCAAAATGGAAAGCTTCCCGCGTCCAGCCATACAGCTCGCGAATCATCGGGAAAGGGGCGCCCCTGATAATTAATTGGCGTGCTTGTGCTTGGGCTTCCATATGTTTCTCTTCTATCTGCAGATGCATATCCAACACCTGGTTATCCAGGCGAAATTTGACGAAATTACCCATTCGAGTGAGCAGCCGGTGAAAGGACTCGCTCGACAGACCCCTAACTCTGATCAATAGATCCAGATCAATCCCCAGTCTTTCCAAACTCTCTGCCTCGCCTCTGCTGTGATACCGAAACAACATCTCAAAAGCCGCTCTTGACAGGCTGATGTCGTCGATTGTGTTGTTAGATTCCATGTGATGACCCATAGGGTTCTCCCTCTATCACTATGCGGCCACCGTGCCGCCTTCCTACCAAATCGTGTAAATCTATTCGTAGCGATTTAAGCTATCGATCTTCTGATCGCCGTATTGTCGATCCCAGTTCGACTCGAAAAGGAACAAATTCCCCGTGTCGAATTTCTCCACACAACGCCGGTTGAGTTCATTATTGGCCCGATTGATGATCATCTGCTCGAGGCTGAAATTGAGCGGGGCATGGAGCATCAGGTCATGCATCAGCAACATGCTCGGCTCAATTTGAACGCGCTTGGCGATGGCATTGCCAATCCGCTGGAACAGCAAGTCCCCACCATCGAAGTTTTTGTCAAAGACGTCATCGAGGATCTGGCCAAAAGGCGATGTGAGGATTTCCTGTGGGAGCTGACCCAGCTCAATAATCTTGAGCTGGCCGCTGGCCACGACCAACCAGTGCCAGGTCGCCAACTGCAGGTAGGCCAGGATAGGGTTCTCCTCATTTAACGGCAGATCCCTGGGCCAGTCAGCGACAAAGAAACCAACGCCACGGTTGAACGGCTGAACCAGATGGTCGGCTATTTCCTGCCTGAAGAATTCACAACAGATACGGCGTGCCGAGGCGTAAGCGTCATGGTGCAGTCGTTCCGTGGGGAGATGCCGTAAATTCATGATCGCTCGTTCGACCAGCATGCTGGTGGATCGGGTGCGGCCACTTTCTTCCCGGTCCCGTTGCAATCCCTCCAACCACGCCTCACGGCGCCGCATGAGATCCTTCTGCTCTGGCGTTAGCTCAGGTCCTTCCGGATTTTCCGCTTTATGTTTTTGCCAAACCTCCAGATTGGCTCTGGTGTTGGCCTCCTCCTCCTCATCAGTTAGTTCACGAAATTTGGGCCGATAGTGAGTTTTGCCGTCTTCATCGATGTACAAATCCTCATCCGGCACCAATCCACGTAAAGCCTCATCATCTTCCAGTTCAGTGTTCGCAATCTGCATGAGGGGATCGTCCGCGAAATACTCCGGCCGATCATCTGGGTCCTCTTCCGTCTCTTCCAAAATGAGGGAAATGCCCTGCCCCTTTCCGTTGACAGGTGTCTGCTCTGGCGCTTTAGGTGGCTCAGCCTTGGGTTTCGATGGTGATGAAGGCTTGGGTGCTGATGACGCTTTAGGCGTACTTGGCTTGGTCGGCGATTGTGGCGGTTCGGTCTCGCCGGTACCGGTATCATCATGGGCCTTGAAGGGCTTGTATTCGCGTTTTTCGGGCAGCTGGCCGGTCTCGAGCACGAATTCCAGCCCGGCCTTGGCGCGCTCAATCCCTTGAGTATCGTTACTGCCCAACTCCCGGGCGACCTCCTTAAACAGGTGGTCATAGGACCAGTCACCCAGCGTCTCTATGCGCTGATCCAGTTTTTTGAGGATCCCTTGAAACAGGGGATCCCAATCTTCGGTCTCGCCGGCATCCTCCCACAGCTTGGCGGAGGCCTTGTGAATTTTGCTGATCGCGTCTATCTGCCGGGGCCCCAATCCCAACGAGAGTGTCTCTATCAGAGCCTCTTGCAGTTGATCGATGGTGTATTCGAATCGGGTGACATCTGCTCGGTTGACTTTGCTCAACCCATGACTGTTAATGTACTCAATCAGTTCTCTCGGCCCGTATGGGTTACCTGATTGTTCCTCAAGGATCGCCTTGAGATCCATTGAGGCATGAGCTCGGTCGAAGAATGTAACTTCTCCACGGACATCATTTTCCGCCATGGTGTCAGTGAATATCTTGGCCTCTGATACCCAGGCGACATATCGGCATTTGATCTGCAGGAAGCGCTCGTCTGATGTCTCTTCCAGGATTTCGTGAATGATCTCTAAGCGAGTATTGGCACCTCTGGCTAACATGAATTGATCAGGTGGCATATCCGGCCGCTGAGTCACGGATAAGACTTCCTGAACTCCCTGTGACATCAGCTGCCGCTTAATCGATTCGTACTCACGATTGCGGACAATCCGGGGATTTCTGTCATATTTGAGGATTTGGCTTGGGTGCAGAATCAGCGTGTCTCCATCCTGCGGAATCAGGTTGCTTTGCGTTTCATTGGAAAAATTACCGACTAAAACCTTGTCCAGTAACTCCTCTTGAGTGGGCTGTTTCTTGCTCATTTCGACGTCCCCTGAGAATGTGCTTGTGCGGTATCCGACAGATGAGGCCAAAGCTCAGTAACGAGATCACACATGATTTCGCGTGCATGGGGATCCATACGGGATACTGGCGTTTGAGCCGTACAGGCCTCTCGGTAGACAACTCGTTCAGGAACCAGAGTCGAGAGAAACCGAACTGGAATTCGGTATTGTTCCCATGCCATGGATGTCAGAATCTTTGCGTAATTTCGGCTATCGTTGGTTCGGTCAACCCGGTAGACCAATCCAAAGAGGTTACCGATGGGGATCCCTAAATCCTTTAGTGGCGCCAGATCCTGCATCAACTGCACGGCACCGCGGGTAAACTCCCGGGTGTCCATCAGCCTGGGGGGAACTGGTGATAGGAGCATATCACCAGCTATCACTGCTGCCTGAAGCAACGAAGTCATTGCGCCCTGGCTATCAATGATGATGATATCGTAGTTATGTATGGCCTTTCGTAGGGTGGCTCTCAGGCGCGTACGACCATCGGGGGTTTGTTGAATCCAGGTGGAAAGTTTTCCGGTTGGGTCATCTGAGATCACCACATCCAGACGATCGATGGAAGATTTTGAGATGAATTGATCCAGCTCTATACTGCCACTGGATGTGTATGGCATCTGTACTAGTCCTGTGAGGCCCTGGGGGGCTCGCTGTACAATGGCATAGTAGCTGGATGCGGTAGGCTGGGTATCGCCATCAATGAGCAAAACCCGTTGTCCAAGATCGGCCAGAAGGCCGGCAAGATTGGCAGCTATTGTGGTCTTACCCACACCGCCTTTGGGATTACAAACTGTCAATATAGTACCGTGCATATCGATTTTCTCACTGTTATAAGGCCAGAGAAAAACCAAAATCTAATGCACTGGAAATATCTAAGTTATCAATATTTTACATACTAATTCTCGACGACTGTAATATACATTATGAACATATATGCAATTTGCTAATTCAGGAGAATATAGTTAATTATATTTATTAAGTATGTTCTATATATCCCTGTTTTTTAATGTATATTTTAATGCCTTATACGTCAGAGCTATGATCCCTCATTCCAAAACCACATGACATGGTACCAGAGCAATAATAACGTCACGCTACGCAAAATCTACCATTATCCCCTGACACGAAGTGTCTACATTTCACGTAGGAGTACGTCCATAGAGGCTCTAAACATCTGTTATACAAGGAATATAAAGTTGCGGATTTTAATTGGGTGTTGGTCTGTTATTACACGGAATGGATGGTCTGGAGGCCACTATTCTGGGTTTCTGTCTTTATCGATTACAGCTATCAAGCTATTGCATCGCCGTCTGCTGTAAAGAAGTGTAGCCGTTCCGGGTCGAAGCTTAATTGGATGCTATTCCCTGTTTCATAAAGTGCTGGGCCAGGCAAGCGAGCGACCTGTGTTTTCTGATCCCTACCAGGTACTACGCATGATGCCGTGAAATATACCAGACATTCGTGTCCTAGCGACTCGACACTTTCTACGGTCACCTCGGCACCCGAAGTCGATGTTGAAAACATTTCCGGACGCAGGCCCGCCAACATTGCTCCTTCCATGTACTCTGACAGTGAGGGTTTACGTGCCAACAACGGCTCGAATGGGATCTGCCAAGCACCGGCGGCGAGTTGAAGCATCCCAGTATCTCTGTTCAGCGTCGCATCAAAGATGTTCATGCCAGGATTACCCAGGAAGACCGCGACAAAAGTGTTGGCAGGATGGTCATAGAGTTCCTGCGGTGGTCCTACCTGTTGTAGTTTTCCCGCGTTGAGTATCGCTATGCGGTCGCCCAATGTCATTGCTTCAACCTGATCGTGAGTGACGTAGATCGTCGTGACTCCCGAGCTTTTTTGCAGACGGATGATCTCCGTACGAATCTGAGTACGTAGCTTGGCATCCAGGTTGGAGAGTGGCTCATCCATGAGGAACACCTGTGGTTGACGCACCATGGCACGCCCCATAGCGACCCGCTGGCGTTGACCACCTGATAACTGCCGAGGCCGCTTTTCCAGTAGATCCGTGAGTGTCAACAAGTGGGCGGCATCCTCAACCCGCCGGGCTATTTCGGACTTGGACAGCTTCATCATCCGCAGGGGGAACTCAAGATTTCGGCGTACGGTCATGTGTGGGTAGAGCGCGTAATTTTGAAACACCATCGCAATATCACGGTGTTGTGGTGAACACTCGTTCACAAGCCTGCCACCGATCAACAGCTCACCATTGCTCACTGCTTCTAATCCTGCCAACAGCCGTAAGGCTGTCGACTTACCACAACCCGACGGCCCCACCAGCACCATCATCTCCCCATCTTCGACTGCCAGACTGAACTTCTCGAGGGCTTTTGTGCCCTCTTCAAAGATCTTATCAACATGTCGATATTCAACGTCGGCCATAGCGCCCTGCCCCCCTTACCCTTTTATACCGGTGTGGGCAACACCGCGAACGAACCAACGCTGAAACAGCAGGAACACCACCAGAATTGGTAGCACCATCATCACACCGAAAGCTAAGATATCCCCCCATTGCAGTGGCGGCAGGCTATGAAATGTGGCAATGGCCAACGGTAATGGTCGCACGGTCTCGCTGCTGGTAACCATCAGCGGCCAGAGAAAGGCGCCCCACTGGGAAAGGAAGGTCAATATTGCAACGGTTGCGAAAACCGGCTTGGCATTGGGCAGAATAATACTGAAATAGGTGCGTAGCACACCAGCACCATCGATACGCGCCGCCTCCTCTAGTTCGCGTGGCAGACCGATGAAATAGGTGTAGAACAGATAGACGGAGAATGCATTAGCGATGAACGGCAAGATCTGCACTAAATACGTATCACGCCAACCGACCAGCGACACCATGTAGAAAAGGGGCACGGCAATAGCCTCGAGGGGAATAATCATCACCGCTAACACCAGACCGAATAGTAGTTCACGCCCGCGCCATAGTAGACGGGCAAAGGCGTAACCGGCCAGGGAATTCACCAACAGCCCCGCTCCCACGATCATCCCGTTGATGAACAGGGAGTTAAGCAGGTAGCGGGCAAAGTCCACGCGGGCGAACACATCCCGATAATTATCCAGCGTCACCCCGGCAGGCCAGAAGGCACGCCAATCCCCCGCCTCCACTAAAACCCGGGCATCCGGCTTCAAACTGCCGGCCAGCATGAAACCAATTGGGCTGATAAACAGCAGCCCAAAGAGTAAAAGGCACAAATAAATCATTGGGACGAATAAACGGTGCGTCATGTCACCTCCCGTTCCTGGCGAGCGACTCGGCGTTGCAGCCAGGTGATCAACAACACCACCAGAAACAAGATCACGGTCATGGCTGCGCCTCGCGCCACCTGTTGACGCGCAAAGGCGGCTTCTACCGTTTCAAACATCACAGTGGTGGAAGCATCATAAGGACCACCTTGGGTCATGATCTGCACCTGATCGAATAACCGGAAGGCAAGAATGGTGGTCACCAGCACGACGAAGATCAACGTATTGCGAAGTTGAGGCAGCGTGATATGCCAGAATTGCTGCCGACGGCCGGCGCCGTCAATAGCGGCGGCTTCGTAGAGCTCCGCTGGAACGGCCTGTAGGCCGGCAAGCAGGATGACCATCTGGAAGCCGGTACCCTGCCAGATCGAGGTCAACATGATCGCCGGCAACGCAAAGTACGGATCATGAAGGAAATCACGTGGGGTCCAGCTACCTAAGCTGACCAGATCCAGAAAAGCGTTCATCATTCCATTGGGTCCCGGTGCGAAAATCAATACCCAGACAACGGCTACTAATGAAAGTGGGAACACTACGGGCATGAAGAACAAAGTGCGGAACCATGTGGTGCCGTAGAAGCGTCGATTGAGCAGTAATGCCAGAACAAGCGCCAAGACAGTCTGCAACGGCACCACCACGACCACGAACACCAGATTATTCAGCAGGGCGCGAACGAAAGAAGGGTCGGAAAAGATACGGCGATACTGCTCGAACCCCATCCATTCGAGGGGTAGTGGCGAACCGAGTCGGAGGTTGGTAAAGCTGAGCGCCACAGCGAACAGAAATGGCACCGCAACAAACAGCAACAAGCCTACTAGTGCCGGGGCACTCATAAAGGCGGCGGTAAAATTCCGACTATCCAATAACGGTTGTCTCATAATCGGCACGATCTGGTTGGCGACCTCTGTTCAATCCACCTGAGGATAACCTTTGTTATCACGAATGTCCTGATCGATCTCAGCCGCCGCCTTATCCAGCGCGTTTTGTATGTCACCACCGTTTCGTATATCGATGAAAGCCTGTTGAAAAGCCGATGTAATGACTGGATAAGCAGGCGTTTGTGGACGTGGTACGGAGAATCCCCCTTGCAACTGCCGGGTAAACAGTTGCAGCGGCTCTTTGTCGCCATACAATGGCGAGCGAGCGATGGCCGTGCGAGTGGCCGGTACTGCCCCATTGGCTGCAGCCATCACGAGGACCTCGTTTGGCTGGAGCAGAAACTCGAGCAATCGTACGACTGCCTGAGGATTTTTGCTGTGCTTTGTGATACCCCATACCCAAGAACCCTGGCCTGTGCGCGAACCCTTGCCAAGGTCAGGCAGCGGTAAAAGGGCCAGATCGCTACCCAGCGCCTCTGCATAGCGAGAGTATTCCCAGTGTCCGGCCCACGAAAGTGCAACACGGCCGCTGACAAAGGCAGCATCATCCACATTGCTATCTATGTAGCCACGGGTAAACCAGTGCTGCAGAGCCTTCATGGCCCTTACCGATTGAGGACTATTCAGAACCCCCTCCGCAGATTGATAGTCGTTGCGATCGATAAGATCTCCCCCGGCTGATTGCAGCAATGGGGAGAAAGCATAGGTAAACCATTCGCCTGAATAGTTGAGCTTCAGATCCAATACCCTACCGTCAGGATCACGAGAGGCGAGTGCTGCCAGCACAGTGGCAAATTCGTCGTCTGTCCAGGCATTATCAGGCCCGGATGGAATTTGTACACCGGAATCCTTGAGTGCACTCCGCCTTGCATATAGTCCTAGTCCGGAGTCAAAAGTGCCAACAGCGTAAAATTTGCCAAGATAATGGCCCTGCTTTTGAATTGACGGCAGAAGTTCTTCCTGCAACTTCGCGCTTAGCAACTTATCCAAAGGTTCCAAGTGACCTTGCCAGACATAGTTGTAGAGAAAGGGACCGTCAAATTCAAGCATATCAGGCAGTTCGCCAGCGACTGCAGCTGCTTGCACCTGAGCATTGTAGGACTGCTCAGGGATAAATGTAAGCTGGACTTGTATCTCTGTCTGTAAGCTATTAAAACGTTTTACTTGTTGTTCAAGCACCTTTCTTTCAGCTGCCTGACCTGCATGTGCCCAGACCATGAGTACAGCCAGGTCAGGCGACTGATGATCCTGCTGATCACTGCAGCCTATGACTAGCGCCAATGAGCCGATCAAAAGATATTTCCACATAGCCTCAATAGTCCATTTTTTTATCACTGTTAATGAGTTGTGCAACCTCAGGGTATCAGACGTTGGCAATCGTTTCATGAATGCATGATATATTCATTTATGGTCATCGCATTTCGGGGATTTCACCCTAACCCGATCCTGGAGGAGTCTGGACAGTCGGCTGGAGCGCCTTAAAACGAGGTCATAGCGGATTTAAAACAGAGACAATAAATTGTGGATGAGATCGGCAATTTGAGAGCCTGTCATTGCTAGTTCGTCTCTCAAGAATAGTAGATTGATTAGAGAAAAGACTACGCCACTACACAGATGTCCACCAGGTGACCCGGAAGGTGTGATTACCCCTCCCATCTTGATCCTGTTAAGACACAATAGCTTGTGTTCAAGGGTATCTATTTGATCAAGCATCTCATAGGCAAACACATTGTGTGAATATTTTTTATATGTTGTCTCCCAAGAAGATACGGTGATAAGTTCGTCAACCACTATAGGTTTTAACACCCCAGAGCAGCCCTGGTGAAACCTCGCAAAATACGTCCATTCCGAGCCTCATCAGGCTTTACTTCACTTGCCAGTAATGTGATGGTTTTACTGCAGCATCAAGCGATTACCGTGCCCCCAAGACAAATTGGTTCATAAAATACGTGCCAATTCTTTGTCTCTTAAACCCGGCTAGATTCATGAAGATACCGCCACCGATTAGGTCTACGCTCGGACCGTAATACCCATCTTGCTCTAAGCAGACCATGAAAGGATAGTGAAATTATTTTGTGATCAGTTGAAACATCGGTAAAATATCGCCTTTTCCAAATTCCAACATTTATGGATATGTGATCTAGCATGACTAACTTACTTGTAGAACAGCACGATGAACTTGTTGTTGAAATGGCCAAATTCTATCTGGAAAATATGGAGAAAGAGTTAGGCAAGAAATATGTCGATAACAGCCACGAGGTTAATGCCAGTCTCTCTGATTCTCAATACAGTGAATTAAAGGGTAAATATGACATAACCGACTTCGAATTTGCTGACCTCTATAATGAGTTCCAGAAGATGAAGCCAACCAAGCACTTAAAATCCACACTGGATGCTTTTGCTGCCTCTGGTGGAAATGTGGATATTGAGCCTGTTTTTGATGAAAAACAACAAAAACTGAATATCTCCATCAGTTTCTCGATCAAGGACCAAACCTATGAAACAATCGAAGGTCTGAGCACCCTGGAAGAGATCATATTAAAGATGAACGCCATGATTCAGATCGATAATGTTCTTTCAGGCGCTGATCCTGATGTAGAACCGACATTCTAGATTTAATCCAAAAATAGCCCTTTTTTATCGTGTGCTACGTAAAATCCACCACGCTTACCTTTGTTAAGTCAACTGGATTTCACGTAGACACGCTCTTCCATCTCAGTCAGTGCATCTTTACAAGTTGGATTCCATCACTTTATTTAGTTTTAACATTATCCAACCGAAAAGAAGTTACCTTCCGGAAAGTATCGCAAACCACCTTCAGGTGAACCTCCACTGAAAGCACTAGTGAAGAACTCATGGACTTTCTCATTTTTCTCAGCCGGCTTGGCAAATGGCGCATGCGAGAATCTGACCCAGGATGCATCGGTAAAATTGATGTAATGGGCATCACGACTCGATAGATTGCGTACATAGTGACCAAGCCGGGCCAACTGTTCCGATCCGGCCTTTGCTCGTGAGGCGCGCAAGGCATAGTCGTTCTCATTTATAGTGACATAGAGACGGTTACGAAATCGGATCTGATCAACCCAATGGTCATGTTCAAGGTTGTTGGCATCCGCCTGGCACAAAATGACATTATCAAAGAGTAGGTGGTTGCCTTCATTGCTTGTACTTTTAATCACCTGCTTGAGTAGATAGTTACCCATACTGTGAAACATGGCGTTGACGGTGAATGGACACTCTTTTTCCAGCAGACGAACATAGAGATCCTCACATTGTGCGGCATTCTCCGGATGCTTCTTTTTAGCCATCTCGTAGAGTTCCAGCCTTCTCGCTTCTGTAAGCAGCTTGAAATAACGAAAACTGATTGCCAGGACACGATCCAAGGCACCGGCGGATGCACGTGCATCTCGCTTGTCTGATTTATAGTTCAAGACACCAGAAACACCACCACCGTTGGCTGGCCAAGAGAATGTGAATACTTCAACACCGTAATGCTTTTCCAGATAGCTGGCAGTCTCTATCACATCCTGCAGGTCATTGTTGAAACCATGGATGAAGAAAAGGATATGACGACGATTTTTACGCGCTCTTCGGGTAAGCTCACAGGCAACTCGTAGGCTGGCATAGTGTGGCTCACTGGTATTTACAGTTAAGCGGAACTCTTTTTTTAACTTTTCAACTTCAGCTTTCTTAAGTTCGTCATTAAGATAGTTAACAGACCAGCCCGTTCCTTTCTTTTTAACTTCAGCCAAACGCAGCTCATTGGGGCCTTTTGCATTCGGCCTTTTACCAAACTGATCGAGGCCGTTTGCATTCTGAATCACTTCACGATTGGTCACGACAAACATCCTGATATCCTCTTCATGTTCGTTGTTATTTTTTCCTGATTAGCTGTATCCAGTATAGCTGTTTAGAAACTTTGCTATTGGTAAAAAATCACTAACTTGACCGTATGCGTTTTCTTACCACCTCCAATCTTTAAGACTGACTTTATCTCACCGTATTTCAGTTAGGTATGGCTACCCTGCCCTTTACTTTTAGTGGTCCAAAAATTCTCTCATCGCAAAGTAGTTGTTTGTGTTTCATGCATACCGAAGCTTGAGCCCTGAAGGGGGTTTGAAAGTGCGAGACCTGACAATGTCGGTGGGATCAATTTCAATTTACGGGGATTACCGGCAAGGTTCCGAAAGTGGAATTCCAGCTTTGACAGTTTCCGCAAGTCAATCGTTGAAATGTGTGTTCGACTCAATACTTTTTGATAATGTTATGTTATAACATTTTAAATTGTTTTATCAGGAGATCAAAGCGCCATGACCAAGACCAATCAGGGACTCATTTTTCTTTCCTGCTCACTGTTAGCCGCTTCCAACCAGCTCCAAGCGGCTGATTCAGACCACGAACAGCATCAAGCCCATGTCCATGGCGAAGCGCAGTTGCTGATTGCCCTGGACGGCTCAACCCTTGAACTCGAGTTTCAGTCTCCTGCAATGAATATTGTGGGTTTTGAGCATCAACCGAAAACCGAGAATCAGGTCAAGGCGGTAGAGGCCGCAATAGAGACCCTGAAACAGGCCGATCTGATATTCACCCTCTCTTCAGCCGCCCAATGCAATCCTGTGTCGATCGAAGTGAAGTCTCCCCTGTCCAAGAATGACGGGCACGGCCACACTGATGACCATGACCATGAGCACGAAGTAGAGAGCCATAGTGACTTCACCGCGCATTACAGTTTTCGATGTGAGCAACCCTCACGGCTGGATAAGATTGAATTTGACCTCTTTAAACGCTTTCCAGGTACAGAACAGCTTGAGGTACAGAGTATTTCTAAAAAGGGGCAGCAGAAGATAGACTTAACTCCCGGAAACAGTACCCTGGAATTCTGAGATATTTGATGCCGCAAACCGCTGCCATACTGTTAAAAGATCTTCGTTTTGGTTGGCGTAAGAACCTGCCTGAGGTACTGCACATACCGGAACTTGAAGTACCCCGTGGCGAGCGAATCTTCATTGGAGGCGCCAGTGGTAGCGGCAAGAGCACCCTGTTGGCGCTACTCGCCGGGGTCAATCTGCCAACCCGTGGTGAGGTGACGGTCCTCGGTGAGACGATCAACCGTCTCAGCGGCGCCAGGCGGGACCATTTCCGCTCCGATCACATCGGATTTGTCTTCCAGCTGTTCAATCTCATCCCCTACCTGTCCGTGTTGGAGAATGTCACCCTGCCCTGCCGTTTCTCACAGCTACGCAGGCAGAAGGCCACCGAATCGGGTGGCGATCTTCATTCCGAAGCGATGCGCCTGCTGACGCACCTGGATATGGCCCACGAGAGTCTCATCCATCGCCCGGTGACTGAACTGAGTGTCGGACAACAGCAACGGGTTGCTACGGCCCGAGCCTTGATCGGCGCCCCAGAGATCATCATCGCCGATGAACCCACCTCCGCCCTCGACAGCGATATGCGACAGGCCTTTCTAAGGTTGTTGTTCCAGGAGTGTGACGAGACCGGATCGACCCTGCTGTTTGTCAGCCACGATCGACAGCTCGCGTCCCTGTTCGAGCGCCATATCGCGCTGGATGAGCTCAACCAGGCCGATCAGGAGGGGCGGTGATGGCGATCCTTTCACTTGCCTTCAAAAGCCTGTTCAATCGCCGATACACGGCCGGGCTGATCCTGATCAGCATCGCCCTGAGTGTCTCACTTCTGCTGGCTGTCGAGCGTTTACGGGTGGAATCACGCAACAGCTTTGCGCACACCATTTCTGGCACGGATCTGGTGGTTGGCGCCCGCAGTGGCTCGATCAACCTGTTGCTCTACTCGATATTCCGTATCGGTGATGCCACCAACAACATCTCCTGGAAGAGCTATCAAAAGTTTGCCGAACACGATCTGGTGAAGTGGACCATTCCCATCTCTCTGGGGGATTCGCACAAGGGTTATCGGGTGATGGGCACCAATCAGGACTATTTTCGATATTACAAATATGGCCACAAAAAAAGCCTGACCCTCAACCAGGGACAGCCTTTCAAACAGGTCTATCAAGCCGTATTGGGACAGGAGGTGGCCCGCAAGCTCGGCTATCAAGTCGGTGAGAAGATCGTCATCGCCCACGGTGCCGGCAAGACCAGTTTCACACGGCATGATGACAAACCGTTCGAGGTGGTGGGCATACTCGAACCCACCGGCACACCGGTCGATCGTACCGTCCATGTTCCCCTGGAAGGCATTGAGGCGATCCATAAAGACTGGATAGCCGGGAGACAGGTTGCCGGGCTTCAGATCAGTGCCGAGGAGGCGCTGGAAAAGAATCTGACACCGAAGGTGATCACCGCCTTTCTGGTAGGACTGAAAAGTAAAATCGCCACCTTTCGGATTCAGCGTGAGATCAACGATTACCGTAAGGAACCTCTGCTGGCAATCCTCCCTGGGGTGGCGCTGCAGCAACTCTGGGACATGATGGGAGTGGCAGAGAATGCACTACTGGTCGTCACGGTCCTGGTGGTGTTTGTGGGCCTGATCGGAATGCTCACTGTGATGCTTGCCGGTCTCAATGAGCGGCGCCGGGAGATGGCGATACTGCGTTCGGTGGGGGCCCGCCCGGGCCATATCCTGCTACTGGTCACCGGCGAGAGCCTGTTGCTTAGCCTGCTCGGGATCGCGCTTGGCTTGCTGCTGCTCTATACCGGCCTGCTACTCGGACAGCCTGCCATCGAAAGTCGCTATGGCTTACACTTGCCAATCGGCATTCCCGCACTGCGGGAGTGGATTATCCTGGGCCTGATTGGAACTTCCAGTTTGATCATTGGCCTAATTCCCGGTTATCGTGCCTATCGCTACTCCTTATCAGATGGTATGAGCATGCGTATCTGACATGTTGTTAACTATCTGATCGCTCGGTTAAAAAGTACACTTGAGGTCAACAGATGAAGAACTGGTTTGGGAGTCTGATTTTTTCTGCATTTCTACTCTCCCTGGGATCTTTACAGGCGGAAACGGCCAAGGAGCTGGAGTGGGATGCAATGATCCCAGAGGACTATCGACCTGATAAGATCATGAATCAGTTTGGGGATATCAGTGAGCTTGATGATAATGACCCCAGGGCGCAAAAAATCATGGATGAACTTGAGGCGGCCTGGAAGGTGGCGCCTGTGGTCGAGAGTCTGGATGGAAAACGGGTCAGGATACCGGGCTTTGTAGTGCCGCTTGAAGGAGACGGGAAGAAACTGAGCGAATTTCTCCTGGTACCCTACTATGGCGCCTGCATTCACGTACCACCCCCACCAGCCAACCAGACCGTCTATGTAAAGGTACCAACGAGAGATGCAAAGATCCGCCAGGCATTCGACACAGTCTGGGTTACCGGGGTTCTCAGCGCCAAGTCCTTCGACAGTGATCTCGCCACAGCCGGCTATCAACTGCAGGCAGAAGAAGTCGCGCCATACGATGAGTAGCCAGGCTCGTCTGCTTACAGGTGCAAGCCTGTGCAGCGTGCTATTCTGCTATCCGCTTCAGGCCAAGGAGGTTACCTGCCACCTGCATACTCCGGCGGACTATAACAAGTTCAGCAAACAACCCTTAGTGATACCCGCAGTTGGCAATCCCTCGGAATGTGAGCAGCTCAATCTGCGAAGCTTCAGTAACAGAGGTCGATGCCATTGCCCTCAAAGTGGGATCAGTTTTCAGGATAACAGTGGCCCAGCTGATTTCTCCTCCTCAAGGAATCGGCCTGAAATGTTGCCGTGATTGACCCGTTCTTTTTTGCAATGGGTTCAACACTGGGTATTGTCACGAAAAAGCAGTGTGCCCAGTTGTTCTGTGTCAAAGGCCGCTAACAATAGTTTTTCATTCAGGGCCCAGTATCGGTACCTCGGTATAGTCGTACATCAGATTATCCCAGAAATGGTATAACGCTTGAGATCCAGTACAGAGTTAATGAAACTAAGATGGATCCGGAGAGGTTTGTAATACAGGTCCTCAAACAATTCGCACAGAAAAGATACGAAATTTACATTGGTAAAACCAAATTCTCGAATATACTTAATCAAATAGTCCCAAGCAGGGGCGTGAAGCTGATCAATCAACAACACTCACGATAGCTAGAGCATACATAACAATAAGTTTTGTATAGATATTAAGTAGTTGTTGTGGATATACAGCGAGCAAGATGAATGACATCCAAGAGAGCAATCAGTGAGCGTGGCTGGTTACGCTTAAGCATTTCAAGAAGCTGGTTGTGAACGGTATCTGAAATCGTCCGGAGTTATGAAGAAAAATGATAACTTGGCAGAAAATCCTGGAATTTGCCAATCAGGGCAATCCGGCACCAGACCGCAAGGTTGTCAAAAGCGACACAGAATGGCGGGAAACGCTCTCTCCAGAGACCTTTCACGTTACCCGTCAAAAAGGAACGGAGAGACCATTCAGTTCAGAGATGTGCGGCCTGTTTGAACCCGGTCGTTACGCCTGCGCCTGCTGTGGCACTCTGCTGTTTGATGCACAACAGAAATTTGATTCCGGTACAGGCTGGCCCTCTTTCACACAGCCAGCAGAGATCAATGCCATTGCCTATCATGCGGATAACTCCCATGGCATGCAGCGGGTCGAGGCACTCTGCAATACCTGCGACGCTCATTTAGGGCACGTGTTTCCCGATGGGCCTCCGCCAACCGGATTACGCTACTGCATCAATGCCCTGTCGCTGAAAAAAATTCAGGAATAAGTCTAACGGTAACACACATCTAATGCGCCCTTTCGCAGCTGAAAATGCGGCAAGCTGAATAGATTGGCGTAAACAGTTCTAAGAAGCCCGTCGAACTCGTGCAAGCAGGAACTCGGCCTGATCGACCAGAATATTCTTTCCGCGTAACATGAGGTGTTCTGCATAGCAGGGAGCATAGGGTATTGCCAGCAGTTCAACCCCCCATTCGCCCGGTGTTCTGGCCCCTTTCAGGTGATTACAGCGATAACAGCAGCTGACTACATTGGACCAGGCATCGGTGCCACCCCGACTTTTCGGTATCACATGATCTCTTGTCAGTTCACTGTTCGGAAACTGATTTCCACAGTAGAGACAGAGATGACCGTCTCGGGCAAACAGAGCCCGATTGGTCAAAGGTGGTTGATAGGATTCGGACCAGAGATGGGGCTGCACCTTCGAACGGGTAAGCAGAATGGACGAGACCTCGATGCAGGATTGCAGACCAGTCAAAGCGTTGATGCCACCTCGGACAACACGGGTTTGCTGGCCCAAAGGAGCCAATACCCGATCGGTTGCAATCAGGTGTATTGCCTTTTCCTGGTTAAGCCAGCGACTTGGATTGCCGGCCTGGTCCAGCGCCAGAATGGGCATGACGGTCTGCATATTGAGGGCCCCTCCATTCAGTTGCATGATTAATTTATCACAACACTCCAGAGAGTTTGTACACAAATGACAGGCTGGGCTCGATCTAAGTGCTAAAAACCTGCAAAAAGTACGAATTATTTCAACGAAACCACAATTGTTTTACAGTTTTACCCTGGCAATTGCCGATAATTCTGTCTATTAGACCCTCAATGGGCCCATATTTAACGCACTATTTCTCTTTTTTGCGATTAATGCAGTTTTATCGCAGGATCAATACTTCGTCTTAGCATCCTGGCTAATGTGGTTAAACCGGTTCTCCACCAACCGAACAGAGTCAACTGATGCATTTTGTACAAAGACAAATAGACCCATCTGGCGATCCATCCACTGACTCTGACACTGCCGGTAATGGCACCCATCAGATTGCCGACAGTGCTGTATCGACCCAGCGTTACCAGTGAGCCGTAATCACGGTAGATGTAGCGCTTGTCAAATCTCTGTCCCTTTATCCTTTTGAGCAACGCTTTGGCGACAAATGAGGCCTGCTGATGTGCAGCCTGAGCTCTGGGTGGCACCAGTTCCCCCTGCTCATTCATCACGCAGGCGGCACAGTCTCCAATCGCATAGATACGCTCATCATCCTCCAGGGTCAGGTCACCATGAACTTTGAGTTGATTGATGCGATTGACGCTCAGATCGAGCTGGGCAAGAAAATCGGGGCCTTTGATGCCGGCCGCCCATACCTTGATAGCGGCAGGTATCACCAGACCAGAGTCTGTATGAACAGCATCCTCGGTTACTTTAGTGACCATTTCCGAGACATGCACCTGGATACCCAGGCTCTCCAGCTCTTTTTGTACTTGGCTGGAGAGTTTTTCCGGTAGGGCCGGCAGTATGCTTGGCCCGGCATCCAAGATATGCAGATGGATATGGCGATCCGGCTCAATGGTCTCAAATCCGTATTGGGCGATCTGCCGGGTTACCTGATGGAGCTGAGCTGCCAGTTCAACACCGGTCGCACCGGCACCCACAATGGCCACATCCAACTGGCCATCCTGTAGTGCCTCTGTTTGGGTATTGGCCTTGATCAGTGCTTCCAATAACTGCTGCTGAAAATTGCTTGCCTGAGATTTTGTATCCAGCATCAAGCAGTGCTCCTGAACACCGGGAATACCAAAATCGTTACTTACACTGCCGACAGCGAAGACCAGGTAGTCATAGGAGAAAGTGCGACTGGGAATCAGCTCCTCACCCGTTTCGTTATGCAATGGCGCCAGAATAATCTCACGCTTTATCCGATCCAGATCCTGCATGACGCCAAGACGGAATCGATAGTGGTTCCAGCGGGCATGTGCCAGATAACCAAGTGCATGTTGTGCCGGATCAAAAGTACCGGCAGCCACTTGGTGGAGCAGCGGCTTCCATACATGAGTACGGGTGGCATCGATCAGGGTTACCTGTGCCCTGTCATGCTTGCCTAAACGTCTGCCAAGATGGGTTGCGAGTTCGAGACCGGCAGCACCGCCGCCAACAACAACGATTTTCCTGATTCCAACATCAGTGGCTCCAAATTTAATTTGAACGTGCAGCGATTGAGTTTTTGTCAGGAAGCAGAACTGTTCCAATCTCATCTCAATACAGAAAGGTATTCATCGAGGATACTGGCAGCATCATACGGATTGCTGACAAGTGGGCCAGCGATGGATAGAGTTAGGGCCTGTTAACACGAATCCAAAACGCCCTGCTGGGACTGTTTTTGCGTCCAGCAAGGCAGAATGAGCGTGGTGTAGTTATTCTACATGAGCGAATGATAACGCCGCTGGGCGCAACAGGACGTATTGGATTCGTGTTAACAAGCCCTAGGATAGTGTCCCAATTTCATTAAGTCCAGCAATAACTTAACTGTCACTTTAACGGACACTCAATGGGCATACATGCATCAAATTTGAGTCTGTTTGTGCTCCATTTCAAAGCAATCAGAAGCTTCTTTTAGGCTGAGTCAAAGCTTGAGTAAGGCACGGTATGACCATCCACGTCGTAGAGGTAGAGACGGTTTCTGCCAGCGTCCTTAGCCGCATACAGGGCTTTGTCAGCCAGACCGAGCAAGCTGTTCAAATCTTTTCCAGGCTGATCCTCGACCGCTACCAGACCGATACTTACCGTCACCTCTACTCCACCCGGTTTGAGTGCTTCGGCCGCTTTGCGCATCGCTTCACAACGACCGGGTATCGACTCGCCGTGGGCCAAGACGACAAATTCCTCCCCGCCAAAGCGTACCGGCAGACCATCCTGAAACGATTGATTCAATAATTTACCCATCGCAATCAAAACCTGATCGCCGATCAGATGGCCTTGCGTATCGTTGATCCTCTTGAAATGGTCAAGGTCTATGATGACCACCCATCCGTCGTTTCGCTCGGTGAGGAATGTTTCACCGGATTCGACCAGATAGAGTCGGTTGTGGGTCTGGGTCAGCGCATCCGTCTTGGCCATTTGTTCTAGATTTGCTGCTTGCCGGCGCAGGGTATCGTATTGGAATTTCACCAGTAGCAGGGCGTGTACCCGGGCCATCACCACCTCTTCCACCAGAGGCTTGTTGACAAAGTCGTTGGCACCGGCATGGAACACCGCAACCTGGGTTTTGCTATCTTCTTTTCCGGTGGTAACGAGCACCGGCAGCTCCTGTTGTGAGTAGTGTTGTCGGACGCGAATCGAGTAAAGCAGATCCCCACCGGTCATTTGACCCTGTAAATGAAAATCTGTAATCACAAGGTCAAAACTCTTTTCATCGGTCTGACAGGATTTTTCCAGTAGAGTCAATGCCTCTTCCACAGAGCTGGCATGTACCACTTCCATACCATGCTCTTCCAGCATTTGTCGTGTCGAGGCAATGGCTGTTTTACTGTCTTCCAGATAGAGTATCCGACCATAGAGTTCTGCATTGCGCGCCAGAATCGATTTTATAAATTGACCAAAAGCCATAAAACCGCGGGCCTTATCAAAATAGTCGGTAACACCGGCATTGTAGCCTTCATGCAACAGGCGCTGATCGGCATCCGACGAGACCACGATCACGGGGGTATAACGATATCGTTTACTGCTGCGAATTTTGCGGCATAAATCGAGGCCATCCATATCGGGTAGCAGCAAGGCCGTTGTGATCAGTGAAAAGCGCTCTTCTGCGATGCGGGCCAGAGCCTCGTTTGCCGTGGCGCAACTTGCTATATGGATTTCAGGCATAGCAACCTGCAGGCGTCGAATGAGCACCTCCCGCGAAGCGGTGGAACCATCAACCAGCATGATTCTATTGATCATTCTACTCTACACTGTCCTTTAGCTTTAAAAATAGCGATGTATATTTGGGATTCCCTTTTGATCTATTGTATATGATCTCATGGCGCATATTGAGACCAGTCTGGCATAGAGTAAACAAACTGATCACCAGAAACAGGGAAATATCGCTGTCAAATTCAACAAGCTTATAATTATTAGTAACTTAGGCTACTGGGGCCTGTTAACTCTAATTCAATATGTCCTGTTGTGCCTGAAAAAGCGCCAATCGAGGCGCGAGGAGCGTAGATTGGTTGTTCCAAATGAGCGACGAGCAACGATTCGTGGCGCTTTTGCAGGCGCAGCCCCCTATATTGATATTAAAGTGGGGGCTGGGTCTGTTTTTGTGCCCCGTGACTTGGACAGAGGTCAATTGAGGGGGAGATAAAAAGACAAAAAAAGGGCCGGGATTCGATATAGGTATTGCCTGAAATCGGTCTCACAGTCCGATCAATCCAATCCGCCGACCCCTAAACAAAGATTTCTGCCAGTTATCCCAGGCCCGGTCTGTTGAGTCAGGTATGAATGGCCTGGGATTAAAGGATCTGTGGATGTAGATTCACTCCTGTCTGGATTCTCTACTGACTGCCCGCAATCTATGTAACACATCACAGAAACTCATATCGAATACCTGCCCAGATTGCCCTCGGAGAGCCCGGAGAGAGAAAACGGCTCTCTTCATAGTCATCGCCAAGTACTTCATCCGCTTCACCATAAAGTCCGAAAGTTTCGTACTCCTCATCAAACAGGTTATCCACTTTGGCAAACAGCTTGAATCTGTCTGTTGCCTGATACTCACCACGCAGATGGACCAGGGCATAGCCATCAATCTCATCATCAAGATTGGCTTCATCCCCTCGCAATACGACACTGGAGCTATAGTGAAGATCAAGGCCAATTGCCAGCTTGTTGGTAAATCGATAAGTCACACCGGCTTTCAAAAGGTTTTCAGGGAGACCTGGAATTCTATCGCCCGAGCTGACGTTGACCTCCCCATCTACCGCAAATGGATTGTTTGGGCTAGCAACGGTCAGATCATCTTCAAAGGTGGCCTTCAAATGGGTATAACTGACAAACCAGTCGAGCCGCTCGTCATAGGCATTTCCACTGAAACTCATTTCGATACCCTGCCTGCTGGTATTACCAACATTATCGAAATACCCCTCATTGGTCAGAGCACCAGCACTGATGAAAATGATGTCATCTTCATTGGTGGTATGGAAAAGTCCTAAATGCCAATCGAAGCCTGGTTGCGAGCCACGGATGCCAGCTTCCCAACTTTTGGCTACAACCTGCTCCAATGGAGGATCGGAAAGAAAGGCATTCGGCAAGCGACAGGGATCATCGGGGTCCGCGCAGGTCAACTCCATTGCGGTGGGAGCTCGATTCGATTCACTGTAACCTGTATAGAAATTGATCTGCTCAGTCACATCGTAAGCCACACCAGCTGCCGGGTTGAAGCGGGTAAAACTGTGATCCCCGTTCAATGCCGTACCCAGTTGATCGCGCAACTCGATCTCAGTCTTATTCCAGCGACCTGACAAGGTCAGGGAGAGCTGCTGAGTAACCGACCAGGTGTCTGTAAGATAGAAAGAGAGATTCTTGCTCTTGGTTTCGACTTCGGTAAAGCTCTCTTCGACCAGAATACCACTGCCGATCGCCCGTCGAGTCTCATCCAATGCACCCAGTTCGGTACTTGATGAGAAATCGACTTCACTGCGATCCGTGGCAAAACCAACAATCAGCTGATTGTCTCTACCGGCCAGGGGTTGCAGAAAAGCGGTTTGTAAGCTGAGTCCCAGAGTATCCTGATCACTCTTTGAACGATTGATCGTACCACCTTCCAGATCATCATCGGCAACAACCGGATTGCCATTCTGATCGATAACGACCTCTTCCTCTTCATCATCCTCCTCGCAGATGAAGCCTTCATTTTCTTCCTCTTCACACGCTTCAAAATCGGAATCGTCACCATTCAGGGTTTTGACCTCGCTGTTTCGATAAAAGAGTGTGCCCTCAAGAACAAACTCATCATTCACATAGTGTTCTCCCCCAAAACGTAGCAGCTGTGCCTCCTGCTCAGTCTGATCGGGCCGGGTAAATATCGCCTCCCTATCCTCTTCAAGCAGCTCTTCCGGTAGTGCGCCATTTCCGATCAAGTCACTATCGCTGACACTCAGGCTCACATCCAGTGAGCTGAAATCACCCTTCCATGCCAGATTCCCGAACAGCTGTTTTGATTCTGAAGGTGAATAGTCACGCCAGCCATCCTCTTCGAAATAGTTGCCGGTGATGAAGTAGGCCAGATCGTCCGCACTGCCACCGATACTCGCCTGGGTGGTCACCCGCTCAAATGATCCAGCTGATATTTCAACCTCACCACCAGGATGAGTGAAGCCGTTTTTGGTTTGAACCGAGAGTGCCCCGCCCAGCGTGTTCAGACCAAACAGGGGATTAGAGCCAGACATGAGATTGATACCGGCAATTGCCGATTCCGGAATCACAGACCAGTTGACCGTATCTCCGAAGGGTTCATTGATTCTGACACCATCCATGTAGACGGACATGCCCTGAGGCAAGCCGATCAATGGCGAAGCAACAAACCCGCGATACAAGACATCCGGTTGCAGAGGATTGTTTTGCGCTTCATTGACAAAGACACTGCCGAAACGTTGATTGAGAAACTCAGAAAGGTCGAGAGTCTGTTGATTCTCCAGGTCCTCATCGGTCGCCACTTCGGTGTGCATGGGTAAGCGGTCTCTTTGAATACTCACTCCATGCAATGGCGTGGTGCTGATGACCTCTATGGGTGCCAATGTCTCAGCTGCATAGCTTAGCCCAATGCCTGGCGGTATCAGGGCAATACCAAGGAGTAAGCGATTGGGTTTAAGTCGTCTGGGAAAAATATCTGGCATATGGCTTTCCATTATTCTTTCAGAGTAAAGAATGTGTTTTTCAGTTGCATAACTGAATTTATAACGACACAGATGCCCGATGTGTAGGGGAACTTTTACTTAGTGATCCGGGAAATTTTCCCGTACCAAAATTGAGCAATTTTGCACAGTGTCACGTGTGACAATTGAACAACTGGGCATGTTGACAGAGCGCTATTCGCTGATCGGATCGATCACACCGTGTCTGATCGCCAGGTGGACCAGTTCGGTAGTGCTCTTTACGTTGAGTTTGGATTTGATCTGGGTGGTGTAATTGGCCACCGTTTTATAGCTCAATGCGAGCTCGTTGGCGGTTTCAGATGGTGTCAGGCCATGGGCAAGCAGATTGAATATCTGAAATTCCCGTGTTGTCAGACAGGCAAATATCTCCCGTCCGCCAGCCGCCTTATGCAGCGCCAGATTTTGTGCAAGTTCATGATCGATATAGGCCTGCCCGGAAGCGATGGTGCGAATTGCATCCACCATGATTTCTGCTGCGCTGTTCTTAGTGATATAGCCTCTGGCACCGGCAGAGAGAGCCTTTTCAACGAAGGCTGTATCATCGTGCATACTGAACACCAGAATAGATGCCTGATGATCCCGGGCGATAATCCGGCGGATCGCTTCCAACCCACCGATACCGGGCAGGGAGAGATCCATCACCACTAGATCGGGCTGAAGCTCGGCATAGCGCTGGCATGCCTCTTCACCCCGCTCTGCCTCGGCGACGACTTTGATATCAGGTGTACCATCGAGCAGTGTACGGTAACCGGCTCGTACTACAGCGTGATCATCAACCAGCAGTACCTGAATATTACTCATTAGCGATCAGCCTGCATCATCTTGGGAAGGAATCGTAATGTCAATTGTTACACCCTGTGGTCGATTACTGGCAAGGGATATTTTCCCATTCAACGCCTCGACCCGCTCCCGCATACCCAGCAGCCCCATACCTTTATGGGGATTGTTTTGATTGATACCCTTGCCGTTATCGCTGATATAGGCTTCTATCAAACCATCCGATTGACGTTTGATCGTTATTTCCACCTTCTCTGCCGAGGCGTGTTTGGCCACGTTGGTCAATGCCTCCTGAACGATACGATAGAGAGTCATCGCGGTATCATCATCCACACTGTCGAAGTTACCGCTGATCATCAGGGCACAAAAGCTCTCTTCCTGGTGGTCATTCCAGCCATCAACCAGTCGCTCAATCGCAGTCTCGACACCCAGCTCTTCCAGGGCGACCGGGCGTAGACGGTTCATCATGTCCCGGACCACGCTATACATGGTATTACAGACACCGATGATTGCATTGGTGCCATCCTGCATATTGTCCGGGTGTTGTCGAAGGTTGACGGACATCGCCTTGATCGCACTGATCGACTGACCCAGCTCATCATGCAACTCTCTTGACAGGTGGCGACGCTCTGACTCCTGGACAGAGATCAGACGCCTGTTGAGTTGTCTATTCTCAAGCTGTTGAGCTTCCAGTACCTGTGCCATATGGTTGAATTGCTGAGACAGTCGATTGAGTTCAGGAAGATTGAAACGGGGCAGTCGCGCGGCGTAGTCTCCTGTTTGAATTACCCCTAAGCCTTTACTGATCTTATTCACAGGTCGTAAGGCGTGGCGAATGGTGAAAGCCATCAGAAACAGACAGATCACAGTGAAGGTAATGATCAAGGTAAAGACGGATTTTGCTTCCAGCCAGACCTCTTTGATCTCGTCGATCGGATCAGCCAGTATTACAATCTCGCTGCTGCCAAATAACGGGCTGGCAATGCGTTTACGATATTCAGCAGGCGCCGGTTTGACCAGTTGATAAAACCACTGGGGAACCGCTTTTGAGGATGCGGTTTTCTGTTCGCTGTTCGGATAGATAATCCTTCCATCGCCGCGAATGACAGCAATCTGTAGATGGCGGGTATCATCCAGACTTTGCAAATGGGTTATGAGAATCTGCTGAGCCTTTACCTGGTCTTCAGTATGGCCACTGATCAGAGCTGCCGTTAGTAACTGCATGGTGAGCCGGGCGCTCGATTCCACTTCATTGTTAATGTTATCTCTGGCCACACCCAATGCCAGATAGGCACCACTGATCAGCATCGTTGTAACGATTAAGATGACCAGAATCAGTAAGCGGCCTGTCAGTGTCATCTAGGTTCGGTTCCTCAACTTACACTCATTACAACTTCGGGAAATATTCCCATGACATCGCTGTGCATAGTGGATTAGTTTTTGCTTGAGTTTACGCTGATTGATACTCATTCATGTGCTTGATGAGAGTTTGTGATCGGTTAATACAGTATATAAATTATAAACTGCTAATGTAGGGCGCCCCGAATCATTGTCGTACTATTTCACTCTTTGTACTTCGATAGAGTCATCAATCAATACAACTTTTTTGAGCAGTTTCTCATCCGGAGTGAATCATGTTACCGTCAAATCGTCAAACCCTGTCAATTGTCACTACCTTGATACTGGTCCCACTCAGTAGTTATTCCACGGCAGAGGATACAGGGCAGCCAACCACGCTCGATGATATTTCTGTGACCGCAACCCGTGTTGAAAAACCGCTACAGACTGTACCTGCTGCGGTGGGCATAGTGCAGCAACAGACAATCCAGTTTGCAGAACCTCAGTTAGGCCTGGATGAATCGTTGACCCAGATTCCCGGGATATTCATGCAGAACCGTTACAATTTCGCACAAGACCTGCGGGTATCAATTCGTGGTTTCGGTGCCCGTTCCGCATTCGGTATCCGGGGTATCAAGGTGGTTGTTGATGGAATTCCCGAAACACTGCCGGACGGACAAGCCAATGTGGACAGTATCGATATCGGTTCAATCGGCAACATACAGGTAATCCGTGGGCCGGTCTCTGCGCTCTATGGCAATGCCTCCGGAGGTGCTATTTTAATCGAGTCAGAACAGGCTCCGGAAATTCCCTTTATCTCTCTACGCCCTACCTTTGGTGAAGACGGTTTTCAAAAACACCAGATCAAATTTGGCGGTCAGGCTGACTCCTTTGACTATTTGGTCAATCTGTCTGACATGAGTTACGACGGTTATCGGGATCAAAGTACAACAGAACACAGTTCGTTAAATAGCAAGTTCGGCATCGACCTGGATGGAGGCGGTCGCTTCAATACGGTACTCAACTATACCGACTCTCCCCAAGCAGACGATCCTGGTGGTTTGACCGAACAACTGGCAGACGATGATCCCACAGCGGCCTGGACAAGGAATGAATCCCTCGACTCCGGAGAGGAGCTGGAGCAGACAAGAGTGGGATTTGTCTATGAAAACCCGATCGGGGAACAAGGCGATCTCAGAGTGCGCAACTACTATGTATGGCGTGATCTTGCCAATCGTCTACCGATTGGAGCAACGGGCCATGGTATCGTACTCGATCGATTTGCCTATGGTGGAGGAATCCAATACACCCACAGTGCCCCGCTCTACAATCATGCCAATCGATTCACCATCGGACTGGATCTGGATAGACAAGAGGATGACCGGAAACGCTATCTGCTAGCTGGAGACGACCTCGGAACCAAGATCCAGGATCAGGATGAACAGGTCGATAGTATCGGTCTCTACCTGCAGAACGAATACAGTATCAGTGACATGATGGAGTTGACCCTTGGCGGGCGCTATGACCGACTCGATTTCGAGGTGGAAGATGATTTCCTCAGCAACGGGGACGATTCAGGTGACCGCAGCTTCAGCAAGTTCAGTCCATCCCTTGGATTTCGCTATTCCCCAAGACAGGATATCAACCTATACGTCAATCTGTCCCGCTCCTTTGAATCACCCACCGCAGTGGAGTTGCGTGACCCGGATGGCGCCGGTTTCAATCAGGATCTGGAACCACAAATAGCCACAGGCTATGAAATTGGTGTTAAAGGGTATCTGGATAACAGAGTCCGCTACGATCTGGCCCTGTTCGCCATGGATGTCACTGACGAACTGGTTCCGTTTGAAATCGATGATATCACCTATTATGAAAATGCCGGCGAATCCCGCCGCAACGGTCTGGAGGCTCAGCTTGTTTTTGAGCTGTTTGACCATCTGATCACCACCCTCGCCTACACCTATTCAGACTTTGAATTTGATAAATTCATCGATGACAACGGTAATGATTTCAGTGGCAATACAATACCAGGCGTTCCTGAAAACCTGTTCAGTGCCGATTTCTCCTATACCCACCCAAATGGGTTTTACAGTCAGTTGACAGCACTCTACGTGGATGAAATCTATGCGAACAATGCCAACACGGTGACCAATAACTCCTATGCCCTGGCTGATCTTCGAATTGGTTACAGCCGATTTTTCGGTCCCTGGGAACTCTCGCCGTTCATTGGCGTAAACAATCTTTTTGATAAACAATACAATGGCAATGTGCGCATCAATGCATTCGGTGGGCGATATTTCGAACCTGCACCAGACCGGGATATCTATGCAGGCCTGACACTTCGTTATGATTTCGGTGGCTGAGGTTGCCGACCGTTTATCAGGTTGTCCGCAACGAGTAGAGTAAAAGGAACTCAGCTAGCCATATTCGGCGTTTATCTGTTCCTTGCGTCTTAGCAGATCGAGTAAGGCGGACGCCTTGTGGCAGGTCTCCTGATACTCTGCTTCGCTATCAGAGTCGGCGACTATCCCTCCACCAGCCCAGAGCCGGGTGATGCCTTGGGCATGCACCATGGTCCTGATGGCTATGTTGGTGTCCATATCACCATCGAAACTGATATAGCCGATCGATCCACAGTAGATCCCTCGTCTGTGGGGTTCAAGCTCTTCGATAATCTCCATGGCACGTAACTTCGGCGCACCGGTTATCGAGCCACCCGGAAAGCAGGCCCTTAGCAGAGAGAGCGCATTTTCACCCGTAGCCAACTTGCCACACACCTTGCTCACCAGATGGTGTACCCTGGCAAAGCTCTCCAATTTGAAAAGCTCAGGTACACTAACGCTGCCGGTGGCGCATACCTTGCCCAGATCATTGCGCAACAGATCGACGATCATCAGATTCTCTGCCTGATCTTTAGGACTGTTTTTTAACATTTCAGCCAGCATCTTATCCTCAATCGGATCCTCTGCTCTGGGTGCGGTACCTTTGATCGGTTTCGATTCTACCAGGCCGTTGCGAAGCTGCAGAAAACGCTCCGGAGAAGAGCTCATTATCTGACAGTTCGGGGTATTCAGATAGGCCGCAAAGGGGGCAGCGTTGAGCTGTCTGAGTCCCTTGTACGCCTGCCAGGGATCACCCTTTGCCGAGACTGAAAACCGCTGCGAAAAATTCACCTGATAGCAATCACCATCCAGAATGTACTGCTTGATTTTACTCAGAGAGGCCAGATATTCATCCCGATTCATATTGGAGGATATCTCGCCGAGCACCCGATAGGGGGAGTGACTTGCCGGTTTTGCAGCAGGTTCTCCAGCACTCAGTAGCTGCTGGCGGAGGCGCTCCAGCCTGGCAGTGCTTTGTCCAACCAACCAGCTACGCTGTTGCTGGTGATCCACAACCAAGGCCCAATCGTAGATGCCGACCGCCATTTCCGGTAGCTGCTCCCGATCTTCCGCCAATGAGGGCAAGCTCTCCAGACGACGCCCCAGATCATAACCAAAATAGCCGATAGCACCGCCGCAAAAGGGCAGGTCCTGAACACCCGGCTGGATCGTTCCAAGTGCATCGCTTACTAGCTGAAATGGATCGTCAGTTGAAAGTGACATAGATCCACCACTCCCCAGAATGCGGGTCTGCTCACCTTGAGTGATCAACACGCTCCGGGGGTCGGCTGAGAGGATGTCGTAACGACCCTGCTCAGAGTAGGGATGACAGCTGTCGAGAAATGCAGCCCATGGCAGGTGAGCGATGGTTTCGAACAATTCCGCGCTATCCTGCCGGTAGGGAAAGATGGTTACCTCAATGCGCACTGATAATCCTCAGGAGCAAGAGCCGGGGCACTGCCCCACTCCACGATAGATGGAAGGTTTACCACAAGTAGAAAACAGTGTGTCATGGGTTCAATCAGCAATCTCTCAGCTGTTATCGGGTCAGGAAACAGATCCGCCAGGTCTCCAGCCACGAAACCGCACCACTCAAATGGTTGCCCGGCAACCTGGAAATCTCGTTACCAAGCCTGACTGCTTCTACCGTGTCGCATCCGTCCTAACCATCCTGGGATCACCGATTATATATCCTTTCAGTGACAGGGTAATCAATTTTCAACCGCCACCCTGCTTCCGACTCATCAGACCTCTTGCCGGATCATATCCATAGAGCGCGCCGGCCAGAAAAAGCAATAAAGAGCCGACTACAACAAAAAAAGCCGTCCATCCGATCTGACCGTAGAGTGAGAATCTGATCAATTCAACTGCGTGTGTAAAGGGATTAAAACGACAGATCTCATAGAGAAACAGGCTGGAATCCTTGATTCTCCAGAGTGGATAGAGGGCTGAGGAGGCGAAAAACATAGGGAAAATGACAAAATTCATAACCCCAGCAAAATTTTCCAACTGTTTTATGGCAGATGAGAGTAACAAACCCAGGGCTCCCATCATCAGCCCGGATAATAGGAGAGCGGGAAATGCCAGCAGATAGCCCATCAACGGCGGTTGAACATCCCAAAACCAGGCGATACCGAGAAAAACATAGACCTGAGCAATCGCAACCAGTGTTCCGGCAGTCAACTTGCAGAGCAGAAGATACCAACGGGGAAAGGGACTGACCATCAACATACGCATACTGCCCATTTCCCTGTCATAAACCATCGAGAGTGAACTCTGCATGCCACTGAACAGCAGTATCATCGCGGCCAAACCCGGAACAATATACTCTTCATAAAGAATGTAGGTCTCATAGGGGGGAATGATCGAGACGCCCAAAACCGAGCGAAAACCTGCAGCAAAGATAAACAACCAGACCAATGGTCGAACCAAAGCGCCGAAAAACCGTTCTCGCTGATGTAGAAAGCGCAATCCTTCCCTAAGGAAAATGCCCCACAAGCAACGGAAATATTGACCCGCCTTCATGCTGAGTCACTACCTGTAAGCTGGTTGAATGCCTGTTTCACACTATCCGTTTCAGTTTGCTGCATAATCTGATTTGCCTTATCACTGGCAAGGACTTTACCGTCGTGAAGTATTACCACCTGATCCTCCGGTTCTACTTCGTCAACCAGATGCGTCGCCCACAAAACCCCAATACCATCCTGCTGACAGCGCTCTCTTACCTGCTTGAGAATCGCCTGACGACTGTGTATATCAAGCCCGACGGTCGGTTCGTCAGCCAACAGTAACCGTGGTTGATGCAGCAGCGCTCTAACCAGTTCAACCCGTCGCCTTTGCCCACCGCTTAAGGCTCGAACGCGATCTGCCATACGGTCTGCCAGGCCGACCTCCTCCATTGCCATCTCGATCCGATCGCCAATTTTGTTGGGATTGATACCCTGAAGAGCGCAGTGGTAGTGGAGATTTTGTGTCAGTGACAGGTCCAGATCCAGGGTTGGCTGCTGAAAAACCACCCCAAGCTGGGCAAGTGCTTTGCGACTCTGGCGTTTCAAGTCATACCCATAAATATCGATGGAACCACCACCACTGATAAACAGTCGGGTGATCAATGAGAACAGCGTTGTCTTGCCCGCCCCATTGACGCCTAGCAGGACGCAGAACTCACCGGGATTCAGCGTAAAGCTGACTTCATCCAACACCTGACGCTTGGTGTAGGAAAAGCTGACGTCCGACAATCTAAGTGCTGCTTCGCTCATTCGCCTACCGTGATTCCCCAAGGCAGCCGCCCCACTCTGATCGACTTCTTCACCTTTAATCGTTCGACATCAATGACTGAAACATCGTTACTCGCCCCATTGGTGGTAAAGACAAATTTCTCACCTGGAGAAAACGCCAGATTCCAAACCCTTTGACCGACAAGTAGATATTTTTCAACCTCATAGGAAGTCGTATCAATTACCGCGACCCTGGCCGCCGGACCCAAGGCTACAAACGCCTGTTTGCCATCAGTGGCGATTTTAATCCCCACCGGCTGGATCAGATCTTTGTGAATTCCAGGAATTTTAAATGCGATTTTTTTCAGGACCTTCCTGCTCTCGGTATCGATAACACTGACCGTACCGCCAATCTCTGATGAAACCCAAACCTGTTTCCCATCACTTGAGAATTCTGCCACCCTGGGTCGCTGATCCACGAGCACGTTATCTTCCACTTTCATGTTCTGCAGGTTGATGAAGTGAGCCATGTTGGTGGTCTCAGAGGTGTTAACCAGCCATTTGCCATCGGGGCTTATCCCCATCCCTTCAGGCTCAACCCCGACCTGAATCTCAGTGACCTTCGCCCTCTTTTCGATATCCACCATGGTTACCATATTGTCATCTTCATTGGCCGCATAGAGATACTTACCCTGTGGTCCAATGACCAGGAGTTCCGGATCCGGCCCGGATGGAAGTGTGTGAGTAATCTTCATCGTTTGCAGATCGAGTACTTCAATTCGATCAGCATCACTGGTACAGATATAGAGGGTTTTGTTGTCTTTGCTCAGGGCGATACCACGTGGACGCTCACCAACAGAAACCTCATCAACAACCTTTAGGGATTTGCCATCGATGACCGTTATCTGGTTGTCTTTCTCACTGCTGACATAGATTGTGTAAGCGAAGAGCGGCGTACTCAACAGCATGAACAATATCGATCCTAACAATCGTTGGAGTAATAACAATATTGAAAGTCTGTTTTGAGGATACTTGAGTCGCATTGGATCACTCCCGGTTTATCGTTTTATTCAGGCTGGACAGGCAAAGGACTAGGGCCTGTTAACAGGCCCTAGTTCACACAGTCACTCTCAGGGCGGTCGTAACCCAATGTATCGAGGGTTGTAAACTGATGAAGAAATCCCTTCTGAGGGGAGACTGAAATCGTTAACCTGGCTGAGGTGATCAACAGGGGTTGCCTGAGCTGGTTGCTCCAGTCACGAAAGCTGACCGGTCGACCTTTGAAAGCAGCGAGATTGAACGCGGGTCCGATAATGTAAGGGTGCAGCCGATCCACCTGACCACTGGCTGTACGCGTAGCGGCTTCCCCGATACTGCGTACCGCCAACCATGCAGAGAAGTCGCGATCAGTCATCCAGCGAGCATGCTGTTCATTGAAGCGACGCTGAAATTGCGTTGCTCCCCACTGCTCATGAACCCCACTCCAGGCAACAGGCGAAAGGCCATGGGTGCCACCAACAGGTCTGGGTCGATAGGTACGGTAGATCAGGAATTCTCCAAATTCGTCTGACTCGTCGGCAACAATCAGAATATCGTAATCGCCTACCTGGCTGTACTCATTCACCACTTGCTGTTCCCGGTTATGGCCTGAGTCTGTGCGTCTCGCACCTGGTTCGAAATCCCACTGTTTCTGCTCAACGATTTTGTGACCAAAACGCTTGGCGGCACGTTTCAGAGCCTTGGCATAAGCTTTGTCCTGAGGATGCCGACCTACCACTAAAAACCACTTTGTCCAGCGTTTCCAGGCTAAATATTGGGCGAGTGCATCTGCCAGCATTGCCCGGCTTGGCATGGTGTGTAACAGATTTGCTCGACACTCGTTCTGCCTTAGATAGTCATCCGTAGCACCAATATTGAATAACAAGCTCGTTTTTGCTTCTGGCTGATCGGCTACTTTGAGTAGCTTTTTAGCAGGTAAATTGAGTAAAAAAAGTCGAATACCCTGCCCGTGCAGTTTTCTGAATGCCTGGGTGGCCGGCTCTTCCGGGTTGACTTTCTCCACGGTGAGCGTAAACGACTGACCGGTGAATCGCCCGGTTGTATTGTTGTCATGAATACCCTGTAGTGCACCGGCTTCACCGATATCCTCGATTACCGGTTGAAGGAGTGACAAGGGGATATGGCGCCCCTCCTCTTCCGTAATCAATCCAATGGGTATATCAAGCGTATCAGCATGTAGAGATCCCAGAGACATCCCCAGTAGTAAAACAGCCCAAACAACACTCAATAAGCTGCATTGAATATTAATCTTATTTGAAAAGGGGTTTCTCAAAGCATCTCCATACTTTGCTAAAGCTCTGTCACCACTTTTTGCAAGTTTTATACCATGGATAGTATAGAGATCAGCAGCGCCAACAGAACGAATAGATCACCGATTGCCTCATCATAGTCTAATGGTTAGAAAGATACGAAGGGATATTATCCCGAGAAATAGGGCCTGTTTACGCATAACCTATTAGCCTACACATTAAGCTGATTAGGATTGGCATATTTTTTGCGATGCTGTAGTAAGAAAGTATAGAAATAAGGTATCGAAATGCGGTCTTGACGAGTTACGACAACTTGTTTCATTTCCAGCAACGATAGCAATAAATAACAATTCAACCTGTTGGAGGAATAAATGCATCGTGATAAGAGATTAATAGGCGGTAAAAGCGCCCAGATCATTGCGGTTAAAGAATCATTTATTCTTGCCTTAATCCTTCTGCTGCATACTCCTTATAGTTTTGCAGCCGACAACATAAAGATGGCAGTGTTAAAGTTTGGAACAGTTAACTGGGAACTTGATGTTATAAAACGGCACGGTCTGGATCGTCAGCAGGGTTTCAACCTTGAAGTGTTAGAAATGGCGGGCAAACAGGCAACCATGGTTGCCCTTCAGGCGGAATCGGTCGATATTGCCGTCAGCGATTGGATCTGGGTATCAAGACAACGTAATGAGGGCAAAGCATTTACCTTTGTCCCCTACTCCACAGCGCTCGGCGCGCTTGTGGTTCCCCAGGACTCGCCAATTACACAAATCAAGGACCTGCAAGGATTACGCCTGGGTATCGCCGGAGGGCCGTTGGACAAGAGCTGGCTGCTGTTACAGGCCCTGGCTTTTCATCAATCCGGGATAGAACTCGATAAAACACTAATCCCTGTGTTTGCCGCCCCGCCACTGCTGAATCAGCAATTGAAGCAGAAACGCATCGAAGCGGTTCTTAACTTCTGGCCCTATGTTGCCAGGCTTGAAGCGATCGGTATGCGGCAGCTGATCAGTGTACAGGAGGTATCCCAGGGGTTGGGTATCCGGAATCAGGTTCCCTTCGTCGGTTATGTTTTTGATGAGCAGTGGGCGAAGCAGAATAAACACCTCATTCAGGGGTTTATCCGCGCAACCAACCAAGCGAAACAGATCATGCTCAATTCCGATCCGGAGTGGGAGCAGCTGAGACCCTTGATGAAAGTCCCGGATGAAGCCACATTTATTGCGTTACGCGAGGGATTCAGAGCGGGCATTCCCAGTCAGTGGGGGGCCGCTGAACAAAATGATGCTAAACAACTGTTTGATATACTTTTCAAACTGGGTGGAAAAAAGCTCGTTGGCAACACCACTCAACTTGCAGAGGGCACCTTCTGGTCAAACAGTGTAGAGTAGGATTTTGAATTTTACCGTATACATACGACAGTTCTCTTCCATCATACTGCTGCTGTTGGTCTGGCATATCACCGCCATACTCTGGCAAAACAGCATGCTGCCTCCCCCAAGCTCGGTTGTTCAGCTGATCTGGCAGGAGATGCTCAGTGGTCAGCTCTGGTTTCACCTCAGTGCAACCCTATTGCGGGTACTGATCTCATTTATCATTGCCATGTTGATCGGTAGCATAATTGGTATCCTGATGGGCCGATCAAAAATCACGGATCAGTTTCTGGATCCTTGGCTGATTGTGTTTCTCAATATACCCGCTCTTGTGGTCATCATCCTCGCCTATGTGTGGTTTGGTCTGGCGGAACTTACCGCAATATTTGCAATTGCAATCAATAAGATACCCAATGTGATCGTAACCATGCGTGAAGGTGCTCGCACCTTGAATGAAGACTACGATCAGATGGCCCACAGCTTCAATCTCAGCAAGCGCAAGATACTCATTTACATCACCCTGCCCCAGTTACTGCCGTTTTTCGCCGTTGCGGCCCGTTCCGGAATTGCATTGATATGGAAAATTGTACTGGTCGTGGAGTTGTTGGGCCGCAGTAACGGGGTAGGTTTTCAGTTACATCTCTATTTCCAGCTGTTTGATGTTACCGGCATCATGGCCTACAGCTTCTCTTTTATCCTCATCATGTTGACCATTGAATACACGCTTCTACAGCCCTTGGAGCGTAAGATCAATCGTTGGCGCGGATAGGTCTATGTTAGATATCCAAGTCAGAAACAAAAGTTTCACTCAATCAGGCTCAGAGACCCCGCTCTCAGTCCTGACTGATATACGAATCCAGCTCAACGAGGGGGAATTTATTGCACTCGTAGGCCCGTCCGGTTGTGGTAAAAGCACGCTATTACAGATCATCTCGGGACTCGATAGGGATTTTGAAGGGAAGATCAGCTGGAAGAATGGTACCAGCCAGCATTCAGCCAGGCTGGGGTATGTTTTCCAGAATCCCAGATTACTTCCCTGGCTCAATCTCTACGACAACATTGCTCTGGTGTTGGATAATCCACTTGCCAAGCAGGCGCAGATTGACTCGCTGCTTGCGGCGACCGGCCTCAGTGCATTCACAACTTACCACCCGGCTCAACTTTCCATCGGTATGCAGAGACGAGCAGCTCTGGCACGCGCCTTTGTCATCGAACCTTCTCTATTGATTATGGATGAGCCGTTTGTCTCACTGGATCGACCTACTGCTGCCCAGCTCAGAGAACTGCTGCTGGAAATCCTGACCGTCAAGCGCACAACAGTAATTTTTGTCACCCATGATCTCCATGAAGCCACCCAGCTTGCTGACCGCATTCTTTTTCTTTCAACGTCTCCCGCCAAAGTGATCGGTGAGACGCCGGTAGACCTGACGCGGGACCAACGTCGGGAAGAGACTGCGGTCAATCGGCAGTATGCGGAGAAAAAAGCACTGTTTAAGCACTTATATCGATAATTTCATAGATTTCCAGGTTCACTTATTTTCTAAATGGAGATTCAGCTACATTCGAGTTAAAAAGAGTTCAAAGCGTCAGCCAGAGTGTTCGATTGGCTGCTACAGGTATCAATCAAATGACAAAAGTATTGCTTATACTGGTTGATAAAATCAGTGATCACACGAAGAGTAAACACCTTTGAGATCTTCAGCTAAAACTCGACAGCGACGCTTTGGTCAAAGCAAGGGGCATCAAATCGATCCGGCTGCCTCGCAAACTGTGCGCCGACTGTTGGAGAACATACCGCGTCGTCCAGATTTGCTCATCGAGGCACTACACAAGTTACAGGATCATCTAGGTTATATCTCAAAGGATCTGCTCTATGCACTCGCTGATGAGATGAATCTCTCCAGCGCTGAAGTCTATGAAGTGGCCAGCTTCTACCACCACTTTGATCTGCTCGATGAGAGCCAGCAACTCCCTCCTGCCCTCACAGTCCGGGTCTGTGAGTCCATTTCATGTGATCTTGCAGGCGCAGAAAATCTGATTCATGAACTGAGTCAGGCACTGGGTGACAAACTGAGAATCCAGCGGGTTCCCTGTGTCGGAAGATGTCAGAATGCACCGGTTGCAGTCGTCGGCAAGCGGCCCGTTTCCCAGGCTGATCTGAGTATAGTCACACAACTGATTGAAGCTGGCCAGACTGAACCCGACCTGCCCGAAGGGTACCTGGACTACAAAGCCTATTGTGCTCAAGGTGGTTACCAACTTCTGCAACAGATTCAAAGCAGCGATACCAGCTGTGATGAAACCGATTCGATATCCATGGAGCAGGTTCTGGTGACACTGGAGGGCGCCAACCTGAGAGGCCTGGGTGGCGCTGGCTTTCCTGCCGGCCGGAAATGGCGAATTCTCCGAGATCAGCCAGCCCCCCGGTTGCTGGCAGTGAATATCGATGAGGGAGAGCCCGGTACATTTAAAGATCGATACTATCTGGAGAAGGATCCCCACAGATTTCTAGAAGGCGCTCTGATTGCGGCCAAGGTTGTCGGCATCAGTGAGGTCTACATCTATCTCAGGGATGAATATGCCGCCATCCGTAGCATGTTGGTACGGGAATTATCCGCACTGCAGTCAGAACCACCCTGTGCGTTACCACCGATTCATCTGCGTCGGGGTGCCGGAGCCTACATCTGTGGGGAAGAGTCGGCAATGATCGAGTCGATCGAGGGTAAGCGAGGCATGCCCCGCCAGCGCCCTCCCTATGTTGCACAGATTGGGCTGTTTGGTCGACCGACATTGGAACACAACCTGGAAACCCTCTACTGGGTGCGTGAGCTGTTGGAGAAAGGTGCCGACTGGTTTACCCGGCAGGGTCGAAATGGCCGGCATGGCCTGCGTAGTTTTTCAGTCAGCGGTCGTGTTAAAAAGCCCGGTGTCTATCTGGCGCCCGCCGGCATCACCCTGCAGCAGCTGATCGATGAGTACTGTGGCGGTATGCTTGAGGGTCATCAGCTCTACGCCTATTTTCCCGGCGGTGCCTCGGGGGGGATTCTGCCCGCTTACCTGGCTGACGTTCCGCTTGATTTCGATACACTGCAACCCCATGGCTGCTTTATCGGGTCCGCCGCTATCATCGTCTTATCGCAACAGGATAGCGTACGAGATGCGGCATTGAATGCGATGCGTTTTTTCGCCCACGAATCCTGTGGCCAGTGCACACCCTGCCGGGTTGGCACAGAGAAAGCGGTTCACTTGATGGAGCAGCAAATATGGGATCGCGACCTGCTGGAAGCGCTCTCATCAGTCATGATCGACGCTTCGATATGCGGTCTTGGACAGGCCGCACCCAACCCCCTGTTGAGTGTCTTGAAATATTTTCCCCAGGAGTTGCAACATGGCGAGTGACTCTAACACGGCACCAGCCTCAGTAACCTTTACGCTCGACGGCAATTCCATCAATGCCATGCCTGGGGAAACGGTGCTGAATGCGGCCCGGCGGGCGGGTATCGAGATACCACACCTCTGTTATAAGGATGGCTTGAGAGCCGACGGAAATTGCCGTGCCTGTGTGGTTGAGATTGAAGGCGAACGAACCCTGGCTGCCTCATGCTGCAGAACACCCACTGAGGGCATGGTGATCAATAGTCAAACTAAACGACCTCGCAATGCCCAAAAACTGGTGCTGGAACTATTGAAATCGGATATCGGAGAGAGAGACTACACACCCAACAATGAGCTCGACCATTGGTTGCAAGCACTGCAGGTTGGGAAACCCCGCTTTCCTGCTCGACAACAACCACTCAGTGATCACTCCCATCCAGCCATTGCTGTAAATCTTGATGCCTGCATACAGTGCACCAGATGCTTGCGTGCCTGTCGTGAGATTCAGGTCAACAACGTCATCGGTTATGCCCGGCGCGGTTCCGCTTCAACCATTGTCTTCGATAGTGAAGAAGCTTTGTCCAACAGTAGCTGTGTTGCCTGTGGCGAATGCGTCCAGGCCTGCCCCACTGGCGCCTTGATGCCGGCTAAGGAGGCGGGCAAGGTCGAGACGGAAAATCAGGTTGATTCCATCTGCCCCTATTGTGGCGTTGGCTGCCAACTCACCTACCATGTAGACGATAATCGCATCCGCTTTGTCAGTGGCCGCGATGGTCCTGCGAATAAAAACCGACTCTGTGTCAAAGGACGTTATGGATTTGATTACATCCACCACAAACATCGCCTGACTGTTCCGTTGATCCGACGCGATGATGCGCCAAAACAGGCCACTCTGGCACTTGATCATGAGAATCCTTTTGCTGGTTTTCGTGTGGCCAGCTGGGAGGAGGCCCTCTCCTATGCCGCACGGGGTTTACGCAAACTCCGTGATACCCAGGGTCCTTCCGCTCTGGCCGGATTCGGTTCAGCAAAAGGTTCAAATGAGGAGGCTTATCTGTTTCAGAAACTGGTTCGGACCGGCTTCGGTACCAACAATGTCGATCACTGTACCCGCCTCTGTCACGCCTCATCGGTTGCGGCGTTGCTGGAGATGATCGGTTCCGGAGCCGTATCAAATCCGGTTGAGGATGTGGAGAATGCGGAAGTTATCCTGATCATCGGTTCCAATACCACTGAGAATCATCCGGTTGCCGCCACGTTTATCAAGAACCAGGTTAATGCAGGTAAGACACTGATCGTGATGGATCCCCGGCGTACCACCATCGCCCGCCATGCCAGCCATTATCTGCAATTCAAACCCGATACCGATGTCGCATTGCTGAATGCCATCATGCACGCGGTTATTGATGAGGATCTGGTGGATCATGCCTTTATCGAGCAGCGGACCTCAGGCTACCAGGAGCTGGAAGCTCACCTACGCGACTTTACGCCGGAAGTGATGGCATCGATATGCGGTATTGATGCTGAGACCATTCGCCAGATGGCGAAACTCTATGCCACATCCAAAGCTTCGATCATCTTATGGGGTATGGGTGTTTCACAGCATGTACATGGAACAGACAATGCACGAGCACTGATCTCTTTGGCACTGATGACCGGACAGATCGGCAGGCCCGGCACCGGACTCCACCCACTGCGTGGTCAGAATAATGTACAGGGTGCCTCTGATGTTGGACTGATCCCGATGGTGTTTCCCGATTACCAGCGAGTCGACAAGCCTGAAATCCGACAAAAATTTGAAAAGCTTTGGCAGACATCCCTGGACCCAAAACCTGGTTTGACTGTGGTTGAGATCATGCATGCGATTACCGATCAATCCATCAGGGGGATGTACATCATGGGTGAAAACCCTGCCATGTCGGATCCCAACCTGAATCATGCGCGGAAAGCACTGGCAACGCTCCAGCATCTGGTTGTACAGGATATCTTCATGACGGAGACGGCCTGGTATGCCGATGTGATTCTTCCCGCCTCCGCCTTCGCAGAGAAAACCGGCAGTTTTACCAATACGGACCGACGTATTCAGCTCGGCCAACAGGCCATTGAGCCACCGGGGGAAGCGCGACAGGATCTGGAGATCATTCAAGAGATAGCGAACAGAATGGGGCTCGACTGGCACTATGACCATCCAAAACAGGTGTTCGATGAGCTGCGCCAGGCGATGCCAAGTATCGCCGGTATCAGCTGGCAGCGCCTACAACAGAATGGCGCGGTCACCTATCCCTGTGCCGATGAGGATGACCCGGGCCAGGCGGTAATTTTCACAGACACCTTTCCCACACCATCCGGCAAAGCGAGCTTTACCCCAGCGCCATTTACCAATGCCGACGAGTTACCGGACCAGGAGTACCCCTGGGTACTGATCACAGGCCGACAGTTGGAGCATTGGCATACCGGTGCGATGACCCGTCGAGCTGCGATGTTGGATAAGATCGAACCGGTTCCAGTGGCCAGCCTGCATCCCGACGAGCTTTCACGACTGGCTATCGCGCCAGGCAGTCGGATCAAGCTTCAATCAAGACGCGGCACGGTGACGGCATTTGCCCGTGCAGACCACGGCATGTCCAAAGGACAGGTGTTTCTACCCTTCTGTTACCACGAGGCTGCAGCCAATCTGTTGACCAATGAAGCACTCGATCCATCCGCCAAAATCCCCGAGTTCAAATTCTGTGCAATCCAGGTTGCTGCGGGATAAACAGGCGATGGAAAAGTGTAAACATGAGACAAAAAAAAACAGTTGTGGCATTTCTGTTACAGTTTTTCAACTTAGTTACAACAGATCGTGGGACAGCTGAAAATTCGCAATTCAAAGTAAAGATTTAATACTTTATTTTCAATATGTTATGAGGTTTAAACCTGGGTTGGCCCATAATCTGCCTTCGGAATGAAATACGCCAAAAAAAATCGCTGATTGTGGCGTTGTAAATCACCAACATTTCCGGAGAAGAGAACGTGACCAGCAAGAAAATTTCACTCATATTGAGCAGTACAACGCTAACAGCCTTTTCACTCTCTGCCCAGGCAGTTACATGGGATTCAGGGGATTGGAAACTGGCTCTCGCAGGCAATGTAAATGCGCATTATGTCTATACCACGTGTGATGCCGGCGATCTTCAGAGTGGTGGCACTACTTTAACGAGTCTTCAATGCGCTGGTGCGGCAGATGAAGATGGGAATCCCGATGACGTATCTTCTGTACAGAATGGTCTTCTGCCCGCCGCATTGGTATTCAGCGCTGGCACGAATCAAGAAGGTTATGATCTGAATGCAACCGTCGGTGTCTATTACGGCACCAACAGTAATGAAGCCCTGGGATTTTCGACGGTTGATGCCCGTCAGGTCTTTCTCACCTTCGGTAATGAGGGTATGGGAAGCTTTAAATTCGGTCGTGATTTCGGTCTTTTTGGTATCGACGCCATACTCGCAGACATGTCTTTGATCGGCATCGGCGCCGGGTTCACACCTGCTGAGCCAGGACATACCACCCTCGGCGGTTTAGGCTTCGGATACGTGTATGCCGACCGTCTCACACAGATCAATTATACAACTCCATCAGTTAACGGTGTGACCGGCACCATCGGTATCTTTCAACCAATGGATGCCAATGGCGGCAATAGCGGAAGCAACCCTGGTATCCACGGCAAGGTCTCTTATGGCTGGAAAGGATCCGTACCCGGAAGCGTCTCTGCAACCTTTCTTACTCAAGATATCGTTACTGATGCAGGCACGTCTGAATCGATTACCGGTTTCGATCTATTCGGTAAAATCGCCGTCGGTGATATTGGCGTGGCAGGTTCCTTCTTCAGTGGTGAAGGCATGAGTACGCTTGCACTTGGCGGATTGGTTCTGCCAGGTTTCGATGCAACAGACGGTACCCCGGAAGAGTCTCAGGGCTATATGTTGCAAGGTACCTATACACTGAATAAAACCAAACTGGGCCTGAACTACTCATTCAGCGAGAGTGATGAACTGGTTGAAGTTGAAAATACCCGCATCACTGTTGGGGCGTACCACAGCTTGACTGCCAATCTGACTCTGCTTGCTGAATTCTCTTCACTGGAAAGTGAGCTAACCGCTGGTTCGGATGAATCCAACAGTTTCAATGTCGGCGCTTTCATGTCCTTTTAAGCAATCGAACAGATAGCGCCTATTGAATAAGCCGTAAACATTCAGTTCCTCCACCCTTAATGCCCACCTCATGACTTTCCCCAAGTCATGAAGGGCATTTTTTTTATCTGCTGCAAGTTCGACAACAATTTCGAACATTGTGGTATTTATCGTCAGTATGAGCCTACTTGTCGCCCACCCCGGCAATTCATATGAAAGAGGATTGAATGAACTAGGGCCTGTTAACACTACTGAGTACAGCTTGCCCAGGTACTGCACTAGTCTTCAGATCTAGTGGCTCCATTATCCAAAATCATCTGCTCCAACAGGTCGATGAATTTTCTCTGGTAGCGGCGTAGATATTTGTCTTTATGGTAGGCCACCCAGGTGGTCTCCCAGGGCAGCATGTGGCTCAAGTCCCTTGTTTCCAGATCAGGATCGAGCTCAGGAGAGTAAGCCATACTGGCAATCAGTCCAACCCCCATTCCCTCCCGAACATAGGTCTTAATCACATCGGTATCGGCCGCAGTCAGCACCACATTGGGTTGCAGCCCTGCCCGGGCGAAGGTTGTCTGCATATGGTTGGCACCGGTAAAGCCAAACGTATAGGTAATCAGAGGATAGTTACAGATACGCTCTAGAGAGAGCGGTTTTTCTGACAACACCGGATGCCCCTTTAAGGCGATCAGACTCCGGTTCCAGCGATAGCAGGGGATCGAGGTAAGAGTTGAGTGTTCCCCCAGCTCTTCCGTGCAGATCGAGAAATCGACCCGGTCAGTAACAACCAATTCAACCAGCTGTTGAGGTGTGCCCTGATTTATCTGCAGATTGACCTGTGGGAACAGCTTGCGAAATGCCCGGATGACAGCTGGCAGAACATAGCAGGCCTGAGTATGGGTGGTACCGATGCGTAATAGACCACTGCCCTCTTCCACATGCTCCCGTCCGACATCCAGAATGTTCTCACGAATGGCCAGTGCCTGGCGGGCATAGTTGAGCACCTCCTCGCCTGCTGCGGTGAGCCCGATCAAGCGCTTGCCTTTGCGCATAAACAGCTGAGTACCCAACTCCTGCTCCAGCTGTGCGAGATGCTGGGAGACGGCTGACTGCACCAAAAACAGCTGCTTGGCAGCCTGGGTGACGTTAAAACCCGACTCTTCCAGGGCAACCAGCGAAGTTAGTTGTCTCAGTTCCATATCTTATTTCATGATTATAAATCTAAATGGATTAGATAATATGATAATACTGCTCGTTCGATATTACTATCCGGTCTGCCCATAAACCGGCTCAGGAATTTAACAGTCGAGCAGCTACAACAGTTTCGGCATGGCAGGCGGATCGGCCCCTCCACCTCAGTCATTCTCATTGACAGCAGACAACCCAGGTGCTCTGATTGAACTACACGGATTCGCCAGCTCAGTAACTGCTAATCCTGTTGTTACAACGCTTCATCTCTTACATTATAAATACCATATATCATACTGTATTAAATATAATTTATGGTTATAATCACTCACCAACCATAACAATCCATTTGCCCCGTTAATTAGAGTTTTCACAACCAATATGTCTAACCCTCTTATCAATGCTGAACGCAAACTCAAACAGGGCAAATTGGGCGAGGCACACAAGCTGCTCGTCCGGGCACTGAAGAAAGAGCCCGATAATCTGAAAGCACAGTATCTGATTGGTGAAACACTGCTTCTGCAGAATCGTACCGATGAGTCGATCAGCTACCTGATGAAGGCTGTCTCCAGCAATCAGGCCGAGCCCTGTTGGTATGTGATGTGTGGCGTGGCGCTTGAAAGAAAAGGTCAGTACGCTGATGCGGAAAAATCCTACCGGCTTGCCGAGATGGCCGGTTGCGATAATGAGCGAATGTATTACATGATCGGCAACTTCAACATCAATATCACCAAAAACTATAGCAAGGCGGAGATCTACCTCAGCAAACTGATCAGCAAAAAGCCCGATGCCGCGATCGCCTATATGGCACTCAGCAGACTCTATATTCTGCAGGAGCGATATGAGGAGGCCCTGCAGGCACTCGATCAGTGTCTACAACTGAACTTTGAATCCCCGGAAGTCTATATCAATTTGAGTCATGCCCTCTCCCATCAGGGACGCCAGGATGAGGCACTGACCTGTAATCAGAAAGCACTGGAGCTCGATCCGGACAACACCATCGCCATACAGAACTATCTGGTGCAACTACTCTACACGGAGGACGACCAACAGAAGATATACAGTGAGGTGCGTAAACTCACCAACTCAATCAACAAGGCTTCGAAAGCTGTCTTTCCCGGCGCGCCTGACTGTAATCCAGAGCGTCGACTGAGCGTTGGTTTCGTCTCTGCCGATCTGCGTCATCATGCGATCTCACACTATTTCAAGCCAATACTGGAGTGTCTGGATCGGAAGAGGTTTTCGCTCAATTTCTACTATAACAATCATGTCTATGACGAGACGACCCACGCGATAAAAGCACATGCCGATCAGTGGCGGGAGACAGCCCACCTGGATGACCGGGAACTGGTCAGTCTGATTCGTCAGGATAAGGTCGATATTCTCATCGATCTATCCAACCATACGGTGGGAAACCGGCTTCTGGCATTCACCCAACGACCGGCTCCAATGCAGGTTTCCTGGATGGGACTGCCGATAACAACCGGCCTTGACTGCATGGATTATGCACTGAAGGATCAACTCACCATTGACGCCTGTCAGCTCGATCAGAACGCTTCGGAAAAGATGCTGCCGGTTGAGAACCTGACTTTCTACAACCCGATATCCGAACTGCCTCCATTGAGTGAGCCTCCCTGCATTGACAATGGTTACGTCACCTTTGGCTCATTCAACGGTTTAAGAAAAATCAACCAACGCATCATGGAGACCTGGGCGAAAATAGTTCTTAAACTCCCGGAATCACGTATCAGAATGGTCATCGAGGACTATAATAACGCCACGATGCGAGAACACATTTACGAGATATTTGCCCAGCATGGAGTGGATCGCTCAAGAGTTGAACTCAAACCGAGTCTGGCGCTGTTAGACTACATGGCTTCCCATAACGAAGTGGATATCACACTGGATCCTTACCCTTATCATGGTCAAACCACCAGTTTCAATGCCCTGCTGATGGGTTTACCTCTAGTCTCCTGCTGTGGTAAATCGGTGGCCAGTAATTACTCAAGGCGCATCCTAAATGCCATCGATAAACGAGCCTGGCTGGCAGAGGACTTTGAACAGTATGTGGATATCGCACTGGGGCTGGCCCAGGACAAGGAGAACTTGAGTAGGCTGCGAAAGAATTTACGACAGGAGGTTCAGAATTCCAGTTTAATGGACTATCGACACCTTGCAGAAGATATCGAATCGGCACTACTGACCGGATGGAATAATCTATGCGAGGAAAACGCTAAAGATCAAAACAACAACAGCTAATAACGATCACCTCGACCACTGCCACATCAATTTGGAGTACCCTGAAAACATGAACATGTCAGAGAAAGTTGATTCAATCGAGGCGACTATCCCGGAATTGGACACATTGTCCAGACTACGCAGATGGGCCAACGCGGCTGACCGACAGCTTGCCGCAAAAGAAGTGGATGCCTATACCGAACAGCTGATCGAACGCAGTGGGCGCGGCATGGTATTGCGTGAAGCCGATCTACGCGGGCTGAATCTTTCCGGATTCAATCTACGTCTTGCTGTCCTGAACCGTGCAGTTTTGCATGGCACCAATCTGAGCCATGCCAATCTGTCAGGTGCTTCGATTGTCTGTGCCGGTATGGAGCGGACGATCCTCAAAGGTGCCAATCTCAGCGGCGTCTATATGCACGCCTTTGCGGCTCAGGTGTGTGACTTTACCGGTGCCGACATGAGCAATCTGACCGATGCCACTGGCAGTCTATTCCATGGCTGTTTCATGGAAGGCGTGAACCTGTCCGGTTCGGCAATCGCCGGCACCAGCTTTTATCAATGCATCATGGATCGGGTCGATTTCAGTCGCAGTAATCTTCAAGGCTCGACGATCAACGAATGCCATCTTGGCGAGGCGGAGTTTTCCGGTGCGCAACTCTCTCAGCTGACAATCACGAAATGCAATCTGCGTAGTGCCATCTTATCGGACACCAGCGGTGAGGGGCTTGTACTGCAACGTCTGTTGGATGCGGACGGTTTAACCCTTGCCCGCAGCAACCTGCCCGGATTGAGAATTCGAAACAGTACCCTATCAAAACTGAATGCCTCACACCTGGCCGCTAGAGAGGCCGATCTCGCTGCTGTTTCCATGCCGGCTGCCGATTTCGCGTGCGCCGATCTTGAGTATGCCCGTCTGTCGAATGTTAGCCTTGAAAACAGCAACTTCAGCGGCGCCAAACTTGATGGAGCCCTGATGGCTAACTGCATGGCCAACCAGAGCGATTTTTCAGGTGCCATGGGTGAGAATCTGTCGGTGAGAGAGTCCTCCTTTCAAGCGGCGAACATGAATCGATTTACTGCCCGATGCGCCCATTTCCGGGACTGTAATCTTGCCCATGCCTCGTTACACAAGGCCTACCTCTATCGTGCCATGATCACCGGGGATCCACCGAAATCCATGTCCATGATGGGCGCCGATCTGTCCGAGTCCACCCTGGTACAGGCGTACATTGCCGGAGATCTGACTGGTGCCAAATTGAATGGGGCATTGATGGTGTATGCACGCCTGAATCAGGCTGTATTGAGTGATGCCGATCTGACCGGTGCCTCCCTGTTCGGCGCCAGTCTGGTTAAGACGATCTTTGAAAACGCCTGTCTGGATGATGTGATCGGACCTGCCTTCAGTGATCGCTGTAGCGGTCTGACCGATGCACTTGCTTCTGCAGCAGGTGAAGAGAGCCAGAGATTGGCAGATTTTGTCGATGGTCTGGAAGGTCTGTTGACCGATCAGCACAGAGGTTCCACTTGAACACATCCAAACAGGAGATGTTAGAGCTCAATCTGGATGAGGTGAGCGAAGTCTGCCGCTCAGCACTGACCTGTTTCATAACACCGGAGCCTGCCGCTGAAGAGGTTTTCAAACAGCTGCTTGATGCGGAACTGAGAGGTAAACACTCTCATGGTCTGGTTCGGATTCCATGGATTTATGAGCGTCTCGGCGAGGTCAGCCATCACACACCGGAAGGCATTCAGATTCTACCCTGGTTCAGTCGCTTTGAATGCAGCAAGAGCATTGGTTACATTGCCGCCCGAGAGGCACAGACGAAGTTGCTAGAGACTTTGGCAAACCACCCTTTTGGCGTGGCAGTCTGTGCGAATGCATTTCCAACCGGGGTGATCGGAGACTATCTTCGCCCATTGGCCGAATCCGGTAGGCTGGCTGTAGGCTTTGCAACCAGTCCTCCTCTGGTCACCCTGCCGCCCGGTAAATCCCCCCTGCTGGGGACCAATCCCATTTGTATCGCTTTACCTTCCTGTGAAGGGCATCCGCCGTTTGTCGCCGATGTGAGTCCTGCCCCAGCTACATTCGGCCAGCTGCTCTCCATGCTATACGGTTTTCCCGGCAACCTGGACCAGCTGGATGTAACCACCCGAGCAGGAGAGTCGCCGAAAACTGTCGAGGATCTGTTTGACGATCGCATTCGCTTGACCGGCAAGATCGTTCAGCAGTTGGAGACACCACCACAAAGACGTCAGTACGCCCTCACCCTGGGCATTGAGCTATTGACTACCCTGCTTGCCGGCAGCAACCCTCGGGGCTCCCTGGTAATGGCCGCCATCGACCCTGGACAATTCGAAGGGCTGCATCCGGATGCGGTTACCAATAAGATTGAACAGATCGTGCAACAGACCGATTGGCACGCGATACCCGGCGTACATGGGGAGACCAGCTTACGTAACAGTCAAGATCAGGGATTGATCTCGCTGCCGAAAAAGTTGTGGGAACGGTTACACCGGATGGCAGTGACGAGTAACTAACCGCTCAACTTAGGCCCCAGTGAATGGTCGGTGTTAAGAGGATTCTCCTTGATGACTTTCGCAGGAGATCCAACAGCGACAACGTTCGCTGGAATATTCCGCGTGACGGTTGCACCGGCGCCAATGACCGAGTGTTCACCAATGCTCACCTTCTCAATCACCTGGCATCCCAACCCCAGATAGCTCTCTTTGCCACATTCCACATCACCGGCAACACGACTGCCTGGCCCGGCGAACACAGCCCGACCGAGGTGTGAGCCATGTCCCACGGTCACTTGCCAGTCCAATGCAACGAAATCATCTAGCCGTGCACCATGATTGACGGCATTCATCCCCATCAACAATACGCCAGCACCCAGGCTGGCGTCGGCAGAGACATAGGATGAAGGATTGATAATCGGTGGGCAATCCGCTCCCTGCCGCAACAACAGATCACCATAACGATTTCTGGCCACCGGGTTACCGATACCGACGGCGAATTGATGATCCTGAATGAATGAGCTGTCCAGTAGCAGATCATCACCACCCAGTATCGGCAGACCATTCACCTGTTGTATGTCGGTTGCGGTTCTGTCAATTGCACCGATGACATTGAATCCGGCCAATGCAGCGATTTCCCGCAGACAAAAGGCGTGACCACCACTGCCGATGATTACCATGGGTTTGATTGGCCGTTGACTACTCATCCTGGTTACCTGTACGACGATCAATCACCCGCCTCGCTTTAAAAGCGGTACGGGGAAACGTACCTGGCTGTTTGGCAATCACAGAGACTCTCAAGCCCAGGTTGGCCTGCAGTTTCTGTTCGACCAGGGATTGATGATCCGCAGGTGCAACAGCTCGCTCCAGTTCCACTTCAACCGTCACTTCTTGTAACGCCCCCTTCTGCTCTATCACAATCCTGAACTCGGTGCCCAACCAGCTTATGGAACGTAGAATCTCCTCAATATCGGAAGGATAGAACTTAACACCACGTATGATCAACATGTCGTCAAGTCGTCCGATAATGCCGTTGGGCATTCGTGGATAGCTCCGGCCACAAGGGCAAGGCTCATCGGTAATAATCGTCTCATCACCGGGAAAGTAACGAATCATGGGCTGGGATTTACGCCATAGATGGGTATACACAACTGCACCTTTCCGATTGTAGCCCAATGATATATTTGGATCGGATGGATCCACCACTTCGGTATAGTCGATATCCTGATAGACATGCATACCAGTTCTCTGCTCGCACTCCATGTTGGAACAGGGGTGGAGTTCTGCAACATTGCCGAAGTCGATGGCCTTGATGCCAAATCCACTTTCGAGTCGCTGTTTAACCCCAGCGATACCGGCACCCGGTTCACCACCAAAAAAACCCAGCCGCAATGGGCCTGCCGCCAGATCAACACCCATCTGACGGGCCTTTTCCAAAATGTGCAGACAGAAACTGGGGGTGCCACATATCACGGTTGAACCAACCTGCTGCATCAGCATGATCTGACGTTCGGTATTACCGCCGGCCATTGGCAGGACCTTGGCACCGATTTTTTCTGTTGCACCCAGCAGTCCCCAGCCACCGACATAGAGACTCAGAGGAAAAACAATTTGCACAATATCATCTGGACGAAGTCCAGCTGCCCAGCACTGCATGGCCTGAGCTTCAGATATCTCATCCCAGTCCTGGGCCGAAATGGCAAACAGGGTAGGCTCTCCTGTAGTCCCTGATGTCCCTTGAATGCGCACGACCTCTTTGAAGTCGACCCCAAGATAGTTGCCGAATGGTGGATGATCCCGTTGAGACTGTCTCAGCATCGCCTTGGTCACCACCGGTATTCTGCGACTGAAGCTATCGAGACTGTCAATCTGCCTGGGCTCAACGCCGTGAGCCTGATAGAGTTGCCGATAGAAAGGGATCTCTTCGTAGACATAGTCCAATTGGGCTTTGAGTCGTTGAAATATCAGACTCTGGCGCTGTTCGGCCGGGCGTGTTTCCCGTACCTTATCCCAATAGTAATCGTCGTTTCGATGCATGCTGGATCGTGCTTTATGACAACCTGGAAATGTTCCAATACTTTCTCATACTTATTAAGTATCGACCAACTATTTATGCAGAAAATTGGTACAATTCTGAATCGGTTCTGATTCGCTGAACCAGCAGAACCTGTTATTACTATTGAGATGGAGTCTGCCTTGTCATCGCCAACCATACACCCTGGAAAACCGAACTCCACTGCGGATTTAGGATCAGTGCTTTTCAGGCTGAATGTTTAACGATGCACTGCCTCATCTGCAACGCTTACACACACTACTTCTTCACCAAGCAGTTCGATGACTTTGGCCTTGGCAAGGTCGAGTATGAGCGCTGCAGTCACTGTGGAGCCGTATTTGCCACCAGCTTGCTGCAACTGCCGGAAGATGAGTGGCAATCCCTGTGCGTCCGATATCATGGCCACTATCGTATTGGGGATGAAAATCCCGATGACCCAAATTGGCGTCAACGATTGCAATCTCAAAGCGATTTTTTGCTTACCATGAGCAAAATGGGTCTGCTGCCTGAACAGCAGCGTTGGTTGGACTATGGATGCGGTGAGGGTGAACTGTCTGGATTACTTGGGCAACAGGGCGTACGGGTGGATTGCTATGACCGCTACTGGCAAAAAGAGCACTCTGTCCATGAATCTCAATTGCTGCCCGGCAGCTATCCTGTTGTTATAAACACCGCTCTATTTGAGCACTTGAGAAGCCGTGCCGGAATGGATGCGATCGTCAATCTCATCACAGAGGATGGCACATTTGCCCTACATACCCTGGTTCGTGGTGAGATACCGCGAGATCCTTCATGGTTCTATCTGCTGCCGGTTCACACCATCTTTTTTACCAATCAAGCCATGCGGATACTGTTTCAGGAATGGGGTTTTTCCAGTTCCCTCTATGCAGTCGATTCCCGTTTATGGTTATGGTTCAAAGCTTCAAAAGCGACATTGCTTAAACGATACCCAGGATTGGCCTCAGAGCAGGATTGGAAAATCTGTGATGGCTTTATGGCTTACTGGCCTTAATCTGGTATAACTATAAATCCGGCACAACCCACCGGGGAAGAAGAAGGCTGACCCATGTCCTACGAGTTGCGCAACGAAGTACGCACAGAACCCTTTCGCAGAAATGATCGTCTCGAATCCCTTCTGCAACAACTCAATGAGATCTTACACGACGCCAGCAGTAAACAGTCGGCGCTTTTTGATTCACCAAAATATCCGTCAATTTTCATCGTTGGTGGACCCAGGTCAGGCACCACCCTGATGATGCAGTGGCTGGCATCGAGCGGCCTGTTTGGCTATCCATCCAATCTGATGGCTCGCTTTTACCGTGCACCTTACATCGGCGCCCTGATCCATGAAATGATGTTCAATCCTGACTACCAATATAAGGATGACTTTTCTGATCTGCTTCCCTTCACACTGAAAAGCCGTTTTGAATCCGATCTGGGTAAAACCATCGGTGCTTCAGCACCCAATGTATTCTGGTACTTTTGGCGGCGCTTTTTCAAATTCGCCGATTGTCCATACCTGAATGAAGCACAGCAACAAAGCGCGGACACTGCAAGCTTTGTCAAAGAACTTGCGGCTATCGAATCGGCTTTTAACAAGCCCTTTGCGTTAAAAGGGATCATAGTCAATTGGAATCTTGAGTTTATTGACCAACTATTTGAAAAAGCCCTGTTTATACACGTCCGTCGTGAGCCCGCGTATCAGATGAAATCCATACTGAACGCAAGAGCACGCTTCAGGGGAGATCGAAAGCTCTGGTGGGGATTCAAAACACCGGAATTCGAGCACTTGAAATTCTCTTCCCCTGAGGAAGAGGTTGCAGCACAGATTTTTTTTACCCGCAGAGCAATCTCAAAATCCTTTGACAAAATATCTGATAATCGCTGGATGAACGTGGACTATGAGCATTTCTGCACGGAGCCTCAACAGATCTATCGTGAATTAGCCGCTAAGCTGTCCAGTCAACAATATGAATTACCGAGCCAGTATCCTGGAACACCCGGCTTTAGCAACAGCAATGGACCTGTCAGTGATGAAATTGAAGCGCTCAATAATGTCTACAGGCAGTTTGGAACAGCTCATAGATCAAATTGAAGTTTGATCGGCTATAGGTACTTCAAGCGCAACTTGAAGGACTGCTGCCACTATTTCGACACTCGCTCTATCCATACAGGATCCATTCGGCAGCACAATCACCCGCTCAGAAACCTGCTCAGTGGAAGAAAGATTACTAGTCGATTCCGGATAGAGATCCCGATAGGGTTTCATATTGTGGCAACCCGGCCAGAAATAGCGTCTGGCAAGAATGTTCTCTGCATGCAGCATCTCGACCAAATGATCCCGAGTGACAGGACAATCCTCGGTAGTCTCCACTATCACATACTGATAGTTGTTCGACTCGTTCTGATCAAACTCGAGCAGCCTCAAGGATGGAATCCCCGCTAGTGCCTGCTGATAGGCTTGGTGGATGAGATGATTGTGCTTTATCACCTTGTCGATAGCCTGCAGGTTCGACACTCCCATGGCGGCGGAAATCTCTGTCATCTTACCGTTGGTACCCGGATAGATAACATTATCAACACCGGCAAATCCGAAATTACGCATCAAACGCATCTTTTCAGCCAAGCGGGCATTATTGGTCAATACCGCCCCACCCTCGAACGTGTGAAAAAACTTGGTGGCGTGAAAGCTCAGAACTTCGCAATCACCGAAAGCGCCAATTTTTCTACCCTGGTGAGAGCAGCCGAACGCGTGTGCCGCATCGAATATCAGTTTTAACTCATGTTCATTGGCAATCTCCTGCAACGCTTCAACCGCTGCGGTTCTGCCCCAGAGATGCACCCCGATGATGCCTGTTGTTCTACTGTTCACGGCCTGCCTTACGGCATCCGGGTCCAGGTTATGGGTTTGCGGATCAATATCGGCAAACACCGGCCTGATTCCCTGCCAATGAAGCGCATGAGCTGTGGCAATATAGGTATAGGATGGAAGAATCACCTCGCCTTTAAGCTTCAAGGCGCGGATGGCTATCTCCAACGCGATCGTGCCGCTGCACATGGCGACACAGTGCGCCACACTGTGGTATTCCGCAATTTTCTCTTCAAGTTCCCGTACGACGGGACCATTGTTGGTCAGCCATCGGCTGTCGAGTATCTGCTCGGTGTACTGCAGAAACAGCTCGCGATTACCGATATTGGGTCGACCCACATGCAAAGGCTCGCTAAACGCCGGTTCAGCTCCATTGATAGCCAAATCAGTACGCTTGGTAATCGATTCGTTACTTTTATTGATATTTTTTTGCTTCATCCAATCACTCGGATCTGTGTAAACATAATCGATATACACCAACACCTTGGTTGACCTTGGATCATTACCGGCAGATTTATCTCTACCACAACCTCTGCCATCGTCGCTGCATCTCCCCAGAGTGGATTATGACACTGGTATGTCACCAGGGTCATTACCAATCCCTACACAGGCTTCCTCTGCTTGTTACATTGAGTTTGAACAGCTTTACTCCGTCACTCAATCCCAGACCTGTCATCAACGCAGATCATTGGTATTGGCAAGGTAGGGTTTTCAATCAGCATAGTCAGTTACAGATGCGCTGCATTCGCAGCCACAGAACAGCCATGGTAGGCGTCAGCCTGACTCTCCCCGATTGTTTCTCCAGATCCAAATCACCCCCAAAAATAGGCATAAAAAATATATATAACAGTGTTTTATACTAATTTATTCATTTCTATTCCAACTTGATGATAACAGCATATTACAGATCATCGCGTCGAGAATCGTGCCAATACTCTTCAGCCACGAATCTGGACCGATTGCACAAGCTGAATACCGCATTGATGTCATTCCATCAACAAGGTGCTGAGGCAAACAGGAACCCGAGTCTTATATCTGATTTTTTGATTATTTATCATATTTTATCACTTCCAAAGATAACATATCTCTTCCAATATTATTTCCCAATAGCCCCGAAAATCAGATATTGGAGACATCCTGATGGAAGTCGCAGTTCAAAACAGAGAGCGTTTTCCCGCACATCCACTGGATGATCTACAGCTCACCCGTCTGCAACAGGCGATTGAAGGCCTCAACAGTGAACAGCTGGTTTGGGCCAGTGGATATCTGGCAGCTTTGGCCGCCTATCAGCCCAAACTAAAACAAGCTGCCAATGAGTCACCAGCCCTGACGCTGTTGTATGCCACCCAGAGTGGTAATGCACGGAGTGTGGCGGAACAGCTTGCGGATCGGTTGCAAGCATCCGGCTACGCGCCTCGAATGGTCTCAGCCGAAAACTACCGTCCCCGCGATCTGGCCAAAGAGAAATTACTGATCGTTGTGATCAGCACTCAGGGGGAAGGCGATCCACCCGAGAGTGCGTATGGCCTGTTCAGCTATCTGCAGAGTAAAAAATCTTCTTCATTGTCAGATCTGCACTACGCCATATTCGGCCTGGGTGATTCCAGTTACGATCAATACTGCCAGGCCGGTATAACACTCGAGGGGCTGCTCGATGAACACGGCGCTAAGCGTCTTCTCGACAGAGTCGATGCGGATGTGGACTTTCAGCAAGAAGCCGACAGTTGGCAGCAACAGATCCATACTGTGGTGAAACAGCATCAACCGGAAGATCAGGCATTGATCATTCCACTGCAACGATCTGCCCCGGTCCGATATGACCGCAACAATCCTTACCAGGCTGAGTTGCTTGAGCGCCGCCGTATCACCACTGACGACGCCCTGTCTGAGGTCCACCACCTGAGTCTTGAGATCGACCCGCAACTGATCCAGTTTCAACCCGGCGACGCCGTGGGTCTCTACTTTCGCAATGACCCGGCCATGATCGACGAGCTACTCTCAATCACTGGCCTGTCCGGCGAGGTAAAGGTGACGCTGGGCAGTGATGCGATGAGCTTGAACCAGGCACTGATTGAACGACTCGAACTGACCCAGCTCCATCCCAGTGTGGTGAGAGCCTGGTCATCTCTGACTGATGACCATCGCCTGCATGACCTGAGTGAGAATATTGAACAGCTACGGGAGTTTGTCAGCGATCGTCAGTTGATCGATCTGGTAGCCAGCTTCCCGGCAGAAGTGGATGAACAAAGCCTGGTAAAACTCCTGCACCATCAGCAATCCCGACTCTACTCCATTGCCTCCAGTCAGCGCGCGATTGAAGATGAGATACATCTGACAGTTTCCACGCTGCAGTATCGGAGTCATAGCCGCAACCACCTGGGTGGTGCGTCAGGGGATCTGACCCGTCGGGTCGAGGCGACAAACCGGGTCGGAGTTTATGTTGTAGAGAACCCAAGTTTCAGACTGCCCGTTTCACCTGACACACCCATGATCATGGTTGGCTCAGGTACCGGTATCGCCCCCTATCGGGCATTTCTGCAGCAGCAGGAGAGCCTTGGGACTCACGGTCGCAACTGGCTGGTTTTCGGAAATCGCCACTTTCACCAGGATTTTCTTTACCAGACCGACTGGCTCAACTATCGCAAATCAGGCCTGTTGGAGCGTATCAGCCTGGCCTTCTCCCGGGATAACCAGGAACGCACCTATGTCCAGGCGCGACTCTATGAAGAGGGAGCCGAGCTCTACCACTGGCTGCAGGAGGGAGCCCATCTCTATGTCTGTGGTGGTATTGAGATGGAGCGTGGGATCTACCACTCCCTGCTCGCGGTAGCCCAAACCCATGGCGGACATGATGAAGCGTCGGCTGCAGATTACATTGAATCCCTGCGCACGCAGGGACGCTACCAGAGAGACGTCTACTGATGGATATCAAGCTCAATCCCAATGAACTGATCAAGGCGAACAGCCGCTACCTGCGTGGTACTTTGAAGGAGAGCATGGCGGATCAGGCAACCGGTGCCCTGTCAGCGGATGATGCCCAAGTCAGTAAATTTCACGGCTTCTATGAGCAGGACAACCGCGATCTGCGGCTGTCGAGACAGCAACAGTTTCTCGAACCCTACTACAGCTTCATGTTAAGGGCACGCCTTCCCGGTGGCGTCTGCACACCACAGCAGTGGCTGACCATCGATACTGTCGGGCGGGACCTGGGTAACGGTACCATTCGCCTCACCACTCGCCAGACTTTTCAGTACCACGGTATTCTGAAAGCCAACCTGAAACCCCTGATCAAACGAATCAATCAGGTGATGATCGACTCCATCGGCGGTTGCGGCGACGTGAATCGCAATGTGCTCTGCAATCCCAACCCCCATGACTCCTCTTTGCATCAGCAAGTACACCAATGGGTAAAACGGATCAGTGAGCATCTGCTCCCAAAAACCAGGGCTTATCATGAAATCTGGCTTGATGGTGAGGCAGTGGCTGGTGGTGAAACCGAACCGCTCTATGGTGAAACCTACCTGCCCCGCAAATTCAAAACCGCCATTGCGATACCACCGCACAACGATGTGGATGTCTATACCAATGATCTTGGCTTTGTCGCCATTGACAAGGCTGATCATCTACTTGGATTTAATGTTCTGGCGGGAGGTGGTATGGGCGCAACCCATGACGATAACACCACCTTTCCCCGTCTGGCCGATGAACTGGGTTTTATTGCATCGGAGCATACTCTGGCGGTAGCGGAAGCCGTAGTGGCGGTGCAGCGTGACTTCGGTGATCGTATCAGCCGTCGTCACGCCCGACTCAAATACACTATTGAACGCATGGGAGTGAGCGCCTTCAAGGCGGAAGTGGAGAAACGCGCTGGTATCCATTTCGAAGCAGCGAAACCGGTGAGCTTTACCAGTCAGGGTGATCGTTATGGTTGGGTGAAAGACAGTAGCAGCCAATGGCATTTGACCCTCTACATTGAGAATGGACGCATTGCCGACACCCCTGAGGCAACCCTGATGAGTGGCTTAAGGGAGATTGCCGGCATACACCAGGGGGACTTTCGCATCACCCCGAACCAGAACCTGATCGTTGCCAGCGTGCCTGAAACGCAAAAAGATCGTATAGAGCAATTGGCCAGCCAGCACGGTCTGCTGAGTGATCGTCGAAGCCCTACCCGTCTTGCCAGCATCACCTGTGTTGCACTACCAACCTGTCCCCAGGCAATGGCTGAGGGAGAGCGCTATTTTCCAGACTTGATGAACCGAATCGAGCAGATCACCGCTACCTATGGCATCGACAAAAGTACCATTGTGATGCGCATGACTGGCTGCCCCAATGGTTGCGCTCGCCCCTATGTGGCTGAGATAGGTCTGATCGGCAAAGGTCCTGGCCGTTACAATCTGCAATTGGGTGGGGACGGTACCGGATTGAGGCTGAATCGTCTCTATCGTAAAAACCTCAATGAGCATGAACTGCTGAAAACTCTGGATCACCTGTTCAAGCTCTATGCTGAAAAGCGCTTGGCCAATGAAGGTTTCGGTGACTTTACGATCCGCTACGGCTTAGTCAAACCGGTGATCAATCCTGCTGAGGACTACCATGACACGCCTTGACTCGATTACCACCCCGGAGATGGTTGATGAAAAATATCTGCAACACCTCAACCATCAACTCGAAAAGCGAACTGCTGAGAGTCGCCTGGAATGGGCCTTGAATTATCTGCCGGGAAATCATGTGCTGACCTCGAGTTTTGGCATTCAGTCGGCACTGATGCTGCATATGGCTACAGAGATTCAAGCGGATATTCCAGTGGTTCTCGTGGATACCGGTTATCTCTTTGCGGAGACCTACAGCTTCATCGATCAACTGACAGAGCGGCTGAAGTTAAACCTGCAAATCTACCGCCCGATTCATTCTCCTGCCTGGCAGGAGCGCCGTTATGGTCGTCTTTGGGAACAGGGACTTTCAGGCATCCAGCACTACAACCGGATCAACAAAGTCGAACCTTTGCAACGTGCATTGAACCATCTTGATGTAGGCAGTTGGTTTGCCGGATTGCGCCGTCAACAATCGACCAGCAGATCCTCCCTGCCGGTGGTACGAATTCAGGATGGGCGTTTCAAAGTCCATCCGATCATCGATTGGCATAACCGAGATGTACATCGCTATCTGCGGAAATATGACCTGCCATACCACCCATTGTGGGAACAGGGATACGCCTCCGTCGGTGATAGACACACCAGCCAACCAATGAAACTGGGCATGCAAGAGGAAGAGACCCGGTTTTTCGGATTGAAGCGGGAGTGTGGGATTCACGAATAATCCGACAGAACGATCGAATTCACCACCGCCATAAGACAATTGAACAAACAAGGAATCTCTGATCATTTTTACATCATTCCGGTGAATACCGGGATCCTGTGAGAGCAACCACATGAAGACAGTAATGACTGCCTTGAGGGATCAAATAGAGATTCCAGATATGAATACCAACCTATGGAGAACAGCCAATGAGTAACAGTAATGTCGTCTGGCACTCACACCCCGTGGACCAGCAAACCCGATCCGATCAGAAATCCCAGCGACCTCTGGTTATCTGGTTTACCGGGCTGAGTGCATCTGGAAAATCGACCATTGCCGGCGCCCTGGAACAGATCCTGACCGGCCAGAACTACCACACCTATCTGCTTGATGGCGACAATGTACGGCATGGCCTGTGCAACGATCTGGGCTTCAGTGATCACGACCGCCAGGAGAATATCCGTCGGGTAGGTGAAGTGGCAAAATTGATGGCAGATGCCGGTTTGATCACCCTCGCAGCATTCATCTCACCCTTCCGGAATGACCGCCGGCTGGTCAGGGAGATCCTTCCAGAGGGTCAATTCATCGAAGTTTATGTGGATGCCAATCTGGAGGTTTGTCAGGCACGTGACCCCAAAGGTTTATACGCCAGAGCCCAACGGGGTGAAATAAAACAGTTTACCGGGATCGACAGCCCTTACGAAGTCCCTGAAAAACCGGAGGTTCATATTCAAGCCGATCAGATCAGTGTCTCTGAGGCAGTTAACCAGCTACTCTCCTACTTACATGAAATCGGTGCGCTACAGGCCGGTTATGAACCCATCGCAATTGGAGCATGATTTTATTGCATGGAATGGAGCAAGGATGCTCCATATCGTTGGGGACAACTCGCAGAGTCAGTCTGTTTATCGGGTTTTCTAGGGCCTGTTAACACTAATCCAATACGTCCTGTTGTGCCTTGCTGGGCACAAAAACAGACCCAGCAGGACGTATTGGATTAGTGTTAACAGGCCCTAGCAAGTTTGTGGGTTTGCAATCAATGGCAGCATCATCATGAATATCTATTTCATACAACAGCATGTCCTTACATTGTAAGAGCCTTGGGTCATTTCCTTCGAGAGGTTAGGACTGATAACCCGAATCCAATCTAGAACCCCTGTTTCATGATGTTTCTGATTCTGGCCTTTACCGATGGCGCCTCATCCCGCATGGCCATTTCAAAAAAGGATTTTGTCTCATCCATATATTGAGGATGCTGAATCGTCAATTCATAAAATCCGTTATAGGCCCAGGCTCTGACAAATTTGTTGCTGCTCGTTAAACATTCTCTTAAAAACAGCTCCAACCTTCTCTTATTTGATTTCGATATTTTGAAATAGCTCAAGCATTGAAGCAGGTGTAATTTCGACTGCCAGTGATTCAAACCGGCAAGACTTTTAAAAACCTCATTCAGATGTGAATCATCGATACGTTTATGATCCTCCAGGTAGCGTTTCAACAACCAGGTTGCTCCGGATTCACAATCCGGCTGTTTGAACAGAGAAATAACAACATTGACAAAGGCTTCATCAGTTCGATTTAAGCCATATAATCTGCTGATATCGTCAACGGATTTGCCATTCCATTTTTCCAACCCTTTCCTGATATTCATAGCGACCTGTCATACCCAATGTGGTGCTCTGTTTTTTTATTTTGGATTTCCATCAGCTTCTACCAGTCGGCTAACCTCAAACGGTACTTATTTTAATTTCATGAAACAGCCCGTTAGGTCAAATCAATTCGCTTTGCAAAGCTGTGGATTCATGACACGGAAATCATATAAAACAGAGGAAAACTATTGCTGATAACATTTTTTCCTATTTATTACATATAGATAGAGAATTATATTCATAATTTACTGGAGATTAAGAACACCTCGGGCAGCATTTTATTTTCAATATGTCATAAAGCTGTAATATTTCTAGCATACTATTGTCATCATTCTGTAATAATAGTTATCGCAGTCGCACCCTCTTCCTATAGGAAATTCAAAGTGGGTCCTGTCCTAACAGACAACCGTTACAGTGAAAATAAAAAGAAGCTTTCTGAAAAAGCTCGTATTTCAAAAAACAAACCAACCGTCTGAGGGGAAATATGAAGATTCTAAGATCCACTGCCCTACCCATGGCAGCCGCTCTCTTATTGTTCTCTGCACAAGCAGTCAATGCAGCTGATCGTACTGTTGTTCAGAACAAAGGTTCAGATACGCTCGTGAATGTCGCCCAGGCGTGGGCCGAAGAGTACGGAAAAGTCGATGCCAATGTGGCGATTGCCGTATCCGGTGGTGGATCGGGCACCGGTATTGCCGCGATGATCAACGGCACTGTCGATATCGCCAATGCCAGCCGAAAGATGAAATCGAAAGAGATCAAGCTGGCTGAGAAGAAAGGCCAGAAGCCCATGGAACACGTGGTCGGCTACGATGCCCTGGCTGTCTTCATACACAGCAACAATCCAGCAACTGAATTCAATTATGATCAACTGAAAGCGGTATTTGCCCGTGGCGGAAAAGCCACCAAGTGGTCTGACATCGGCCTGAGTGTACCGGGCTGCAAGAGCGATAAAATTGTGGTCGTCAGCCGGCAGAACAACTCCGGTACCTACGCCTATTTCAAAAAAGCTGTACTTGGTAAAAAAGGCAAGTTCCGTCAGGGCACTCTCGACATGCACGGCTCTAAAGATGTCGTCGACCTGGTAGAGAAAACCCCATGCGCCATCGGCTACAGCGGTCTGGCCTATGCAACTGATCACATCAAAATGGCCTGTATCGCAAAGCAGGCGGGGGATACCTGTGTCAACCCCAGCGTTGCAACCGCCAGCGATCGCAGCTACCCGATTGCCCGTCCCCTGCTGATGTACACCAATGGTGAGCCTGCAGGAAAAATCAAAGAGTACATGGACTGGGTAAAGAGTGATGTGGGCCAGTGTATCCTGAAGAAAAAAGGCTACGCCCCGACCAGAGATGTGAGTTGTAACTGATTCTCAGATCCGACTCAGCAGAATTCCGGATTGGTTGGTAGCCTGATTGCCAAGCTGTCAGACCAACCAATCCGGCATGTATGGCATAAACAAAATAATAAACGGTCTACTACGGAGCATTAATCAATGTCCCATCTTGAAGAACGATTAGAACGAGACCTCAAAGATCTGCACGACCGAGTCGCCAAAATGGGCGCACAGGTTCAGGAGGCTGTTAAGAACTCGGTTTACGCCTTACAGACCGGCAATCGAAAACTTGCCTTTACCACGGTATTGAATGACAACCCGATCAATCGATGTATGCGGGAGATCGACCGAATCTGTCACCGATTTTTTGCTATTCATATCCCCAGCGGCGGCCATCTGCGTCTGCTCTCATCGGTGATCCGCGCCAACATTGAATTGGAGCGTATCGGTGACTATGCCGTCACCATCGCGCGCGAGTCCGCGCAGCTCTCCGAACCGCCCAGTGGCAATCTCGGCAGAGAACTGGACCGGGTTGCGGGTGAAACCATGCTGATGCTGAAACAGTCGATCAAGGCATTCACCGAGTTGAATGCGGAACTGGCAAAAAGCACCATGCTCATGGGGGATGAACTGGAACACAATCTGGACGTCGTCTATACCGAGATGATGGCCAATGACGATCGACAGCGGGTTGCTGAAGTGCTGGCGATCTTCGTCGTCTTTACCCAACTCAAACGTATCGCTGACCAGTCAAAGAACCTCTGTGAAGATACGGTATTTGCTGTCACTGGGGAGCAGAAGAAACCGAAAGTCTTCAACATTCTGTTTGTCGATGAGGACAACAGCTGCCACTCCCAACTGGCCGAAGCAATTGCCCGTCGTAACCACCCCGATGTGGGCAGGTATCGTAGCGCAGGCAGTGTTGCAGCTGCGGAACTCAACAGCAATCTTGCCACCTTTCTGCAGAGCAAAGGCATCGACTACAGCCAGGCCGGCATCAACAGCCTCGACCAGTTGACTGAAAAAGAGATCTCAGAGCAGCATGTAGTCGTTTGTCTGCAAGGTAATATTGAAACCTATCTACCGAAACTCCCATTCCATACTTCTGCACTGGAGTGGGAGCTTGGCGAAATTCCCCATGATGAGGATAGTCATGATTTTGATCATCTCTACCACCAGCTTGCCGTATTAATTAAGGATTTGATGGAGCTGCTTCGTGGGGAGGGTGCCTGAGATGCCCGAAGCCAGCTCAACGAATTTAGCCAGCACCGCGGACTTCGACCGTCGGGACCTGGATTGGTACATCGATAAGGTTGTTCAACTTATCGTCTTTTTTGCTGGCATCTCCGCCATCATCTTCATTATCGGTATCTTCGTCTTCATCACCATGGAGGGGCTGGGATTCCTATTTGAGGATTTCACCTTCAAGGAGTTTTTTCTCTCACCTTTCTGGGAGCCCTCTGATGAAGATGCACCGGAGTACGGTATCCTGGCATTGATTGCCGGTACCGCCAGTGTCACCGGTCTGGCAATGATCGTCGCCATCCCCTTCTCGCTTGGTGCTGCCATCTATATCGGTGAGTTCGCCACGGGTAAAGTCCGCGAGACACTCAAGGTACTGGTCGAACTGTTGGCCGCCATCCCATCCGTCGTCTGGGGATTCATCGGCCTGTCGATCATGAACCCGCTGATCATCGATCTATTTGATGTACCGGTCGGTCTGAATGTGCTGAACGCCGGTATCATACTTGGACTGATGGCGGCACCGATCATGACTTCGATTGCGGAAGATGCACTGAAAGCGGTACCTGACCGCTATCGGGAAGCCGCAGAAGCCCTCGGTGCGACCCGCTGGCAGGTGATCTTCAAGACTGTGCTGCCAGCTGCAAAAAACGGCTTGCTGGGCGCGGTACTGCTTGGTGTCGGTCGCGGCTTCGGTGAAACGATGGCGGTGCTGATGGCCACCGGTCATGCGGTGAACATTCCTGGCAGCCTGTTCGATCCGGTGCGGGCATTGACCGCCACCATCGCCGCAGAACTGGGTGAAACCGCTGTAGGCTCGCCTCACTATCAGGCGCTGTTCACCATCGGCATCTTCCTCTTCATCATTACTTTTCTGATCAACCTGACTGCGGACCTGATTGTCCGTGGCATCCGTAAGGGGTAAGGCAGATGTTTGCAGAATCCGATCTAAATGCCAGAAACAAACGGGTACAAGGCCTGTTTCGCATGCTTTTTCTTATGATGACCATACTGCTGATCGTGCCGGTGGCGATTATTCTGTTCACCCTGGTTTCAAAAGGCGGCAGTGTCATCTCAATCGATTTCCTGTTTACCAATCCCACCGACGGGATGACCGCCGGCGGTATCTTCCCCGCCCTGTTGGGAACCGTATGGATCGTTGCCGTTGCCCTGCTCGCCTCCGTGCCCTTGGGTGTAGCCGCAGCCATCTACCTGAATGAGTATGCCGGCGACAACTGGTTTACCCGCCTCATCCAGTTGGCCATCATCAATCTGGCCGGTGTTCCGTCCATTGTTCACGCACTCTTCGGGGTCGGCGCCTTCGTCATCTTCTTCGGCTTTGGCACCAGCATACTGGCGGCCAGTCTGACACTGGCCATCATGACCCTGCCGATTGTCATCGTATCAACCCGTGAGTCACTGAGAGCGGTGCCACAGGCGTTTCGTGAAGCCTGTTGGAATATGGGTGCGACCCGATGGCAGACCATCCGACGGATCGTGCTGCCGAATGCGATCAGCGGCATTTTAACCGGTGTAATTCTCGAAGTCTCCCGCACCGCCGGCGAGACCGCACCGATCATGTTTACCGGTGCGGCATTCTTCCTGCCATTCCTGCCTCAGGGCGTATTCGATCAGACCATGGCGATGTCGCTGCATCTGTTTGTGGTGGCAACCCAAGTACCAGGCGTACCGGAAGAGCTGCCCTTTGGTGTGGCGCTGGTACTGATCGCCATGGTGCTGATCATGAACAGCATCTCGATCGCCTTCCGCATGTATCTGCGAGGTAAAAAGAAATGGTAAATCCCAATACCAATCTTGAAGTCGAGACAGAACAGGTTGCTGTCGCGGAAGAGGCCCCGGTCAAACTGGAAACCAATGACCTGACCATTAAGTATGGCCAACACACCGCACTGAAAGGGGTTAACCTGGAAATACGTGAGCACGAGGTGTTTGGCATCATCGGCCCGGCCAATGCGGGGAAGACTTCGTTCCTGAAATCGATCAACCGTATGGATACCTTCGACACCAACATGTCGGTTGAGGGACAGATCAAATTCAATGGACTGGATGTTCAGAATCTGAAGAATATCTATGCCCTGCGCAGCCGCATCGGTGTAGTTTTTCCCCTGCCTGTGGGACTGCCTCTGACGATCTATGAAAACGTTGCCCTGTCACCCAGGCTGCGAGGCATAAACAGAAAAAGCGAACTGGATATCATCGTTGAGCGATGTCTGACCCGAGCCGCTCTTTGGGACGAGGTGAAAGATCGCCTGAACTCACTCGGCAGCCTGCTCTCCGGCGGACAGCAACAGCGCCTGACCATTGCGAGAGCACTCTCACAGGAACCGGACCTGCTGATGCTGGACGAATTCTCGATTGCCGTCGATCCGGTTACCACCATGCGTATCGAGGATGTACTTAAAGAGTTGAAGCAGGATATGACCATTATCCTGGTCACCAACTTGGTTCAACAGGCACGACGCCTGGCCGACCGGACCGCCTTTTTCCTCGAAAGCGAATGTGTCGAAGTAGGCAATACGGAGGATCTCTTCACCGGTGAGGTGAAGGACCAGAGAACCCGTGATTACGTCGAGGGTAAGTTCGGCTGATGCCGGTGCTTAGGGCCAGTTAAAAACGAATACGAATACCAATATGAATGCCATAATTGATCAAGACGACAACCAATCCCCTGAGTATGCCATTCACACCCGGAATCTGAATCTGTGGTATGGCACCTTTCAAGCTCTGTTCGATGTGGATCTAAGCATTCGAAACGGCATGATCACCTCGCTGATCGGTCCATCGGGCTGTGGTAAATCGACCTTTCTACGCAGTGTCAACCGCATCAATGAGCGTCTGGGCTATGTACGTATCGAAGGTGACATCAATGTCCTGGACAACAATATCTACGATCCAGCCGTCGAACTGGTGCAGGTCAGAAAGCAGATCGGCATGGTATTCCAACGCCCCAACCCGCTACCGATCTCGATCCGTGACAACATTCTGTTCGGCCATCGGCTGCACAACAAAGGCTCCAAGGCTGATCCGGATGAGATCGTCGAGTCCGCACTCAAGCAGGTGCTGCTGTGGGAGAAGGTCAAAGATCGTTTGAACCATAAAGGCACCGAACTCTCACTGGAGGAGCAGCAGAAACTCTGCATTGCCCGGTTACTGCCGGTGAAACCCAGCGTGCTGCTGATGGATGAGCCCTGCTCCGCCCTGGACCCGAAGGGAACCGCCGCAGTAGAGGAGTTGATCTGGGAACTGCGTGGTGAATACACCATTCTGATTGTGACCCACAACATGGCTCAGGCCAGACGGGCCAGTGAAGAGTGCATCTTCATGCTGATGGGTAGAGTGATCGAGCATCAAGCGACAGAAGATCTGTTTGTTACCCCGGAGCAGAAGGAGACGGCGGATTATATTGAAGGTCGGTATGGTTGATGGGCCGGCTTTAATCTACTGCTGTTAATGAAAAGTCCGCAAATGAACGCTAATTGACGCAATTAGGTTATTTGGAAGTAGTCAATTTCTAGCTAGTAGTTTAGTACGAAAAATTGTCACGGGATGGGACTAATTCTTAGCACGATATGCGGAAAGCTAGCATTCGCCTTCGGCAAGACTGCGGCTGTCTGTTGAGCGACCGAAGCGGCCATTAAGGACTGACTCTCCTAACTTCCATTTCGCGCCATAAGCGGACAGTCGTTTGTGCGGTGCAATCGATACAGATCTCCCTCTAAAGCAGACATTCTCAATTTCTCTGTGAATTCATGAAAATGTATTAGTAATTCCAGAGTAGATATACGTGGGATTTGCGTTCTAGGCGTATTCTGACCTCATCGAATCCAATCAAACAGGAAAAAACGATGAGCAAGCACTCTGAACCAAAAGTCATTCTTATCACCGGCGCTTCCGCGGGCATGGGCAAAGCCACCGCGGTAAAACTGATCAATGAAGGCCATATCGTTTATGGCGCGGCTAGGAGAGTCGACAGGATGCGCGACCTGGAAAAACTCGGCGGCCATGCCATCGAGATGGATGTCACAGATGAAGCGCAAGTAACGTCGGCTGTCGATCAATTGATTGCAGAGCAGGGACGTATCGATGTTTTGGTCAATAATGCGGGTTATTCAGTGTATGGTGCTGTCGAAGATGTCACCACGGATGATGCCCGTAGGCAGTTTGAGGTGAATTTATTCGGGGCGGCATTCTTGACGCAAAAAGTCTTGCCACACATGCGTAAGCGCAAGTCAGGTCATATCATCAATATTACGTCGGTAGGTGGCAAGGTGTATGTACCTTTAGGCGCCTGGTATCACGCAACCAAGCATGCTCTTGAGGGTTGGAGCGATTGTCTGCGTGTTGAAACTAGCCAATTTGGTATCAAGGTTTCCGTCGTCGAGCCCGGGGCGATTCAGACCGAGTTTAGCGATGTCATGAATCAACCCATGTTGGATCGATCCCGTGGTGGACCATATGAAGCCATGGCACATGCCATCGTCAAGACTGGAGCAGATGCTTATGACGGTACGCCTGCGACCAAACCTGAATTGATCGCCGAAACGATTGCCAAGGCGATCAATTCCAGGAACCCCAAAACCCGGTATCGGGTGGGGAAACTGGCCAAGCCATTACTGTTCTTCAGGTGGTTGTTCAGCGATCGCGTTTTCGACCGCATTATTCTTGGCATGGTCAAGCAGGCAGCCAAGCCAGCGGAAGACTCTGCCACCGCCGAAGCTCAGCGCTAGGAACCAGGAGAAATCACAATGATTGGAAGTATGATAGCAGATACCTTTATCAAGCCATTTCAGTCACCGGTCTTCGACAGTCCGAAAAACTATGATCTGGACTATGAAGATGTTGTTTTTGAGGCCAGGGACGGCGTTAGGCTGTCTGGGTGGTTGATCAAAGGGGACAATGACAAGGTCATTATCCAGTCTCACTTCGGGACACAATGCAGTCGCTCCGGTTATACGCCTGAAGGTAAAGGGTTCCTTAAAGGCTCAGACAAAGATATTCGCTTTCTGCGTCAGGCAAAATACCTGAACGAAGCTGGCTACAGCGTGCTCATGTACGACTTCAGGAACCATGGAAACAGCCAGGAGGGCATCTTGCCCTGGATTACCTGGGGGCCCACCGAAGCATTGGATGTCATCGCCGCGGTTGAGTTTATCTCCACTCATCATGACTATAAAAATGCCGATATTGGATTACTGAGCATTTGCATGGGACAGGGAGCGAGTATTGCGGCCTTCGCTGAAGATGGGGGGTTGAAAAACTATCCCAACATTAAAACCATGATTTCGGTACAGCCGATGGACTATGAATGTTTCGTTCATGCCATGGGACTGCCGAAGTTTATGGTCAATAGCACTACCAAGGCGATTGAAAAGCGTACCCATATGGATTTCAATAAGACCAGTTGGCGTCCCTTGGTAAAGGAAGTCACAGTCCCCACGCTGGTGATTCAGAATAGAAATGATGGGTACCTGGATGAAACATTTGTAAACGGTGTATTCAATGACCTTAAAGTGGAAAAGGAAATGCTGTGGATCGATCTGCCTAACATGGGAAATGCAGTAAACAACCGGTTTGCGGCGTATGATTGGCTCGGAGACCATCCTGAACCGATTCTGCAATGGTTCGGAAAGTACATGATGCCGCTCGCGGGGACTGATGGAGATTAATATGATGACCTTTCTGACATCAAAATGGCTTTATGTGTTGATCGCTCTGGTGATTGTACTCACGGTTCTCTACCTGGCTGGTCGCAAGACCTTCCATGCGGAGATTGTGATTCCCGCCAGCCCGGACAAGGTTTGGGAGGTATTATTGGATCATGAGGGCTACCAACAGTGGAACCCATTGTTGGTGCCAAAGGAGGGGAAATTTGCTGAAGGCAGCAAAATCGTTTATCAAATGACCCAGCCTAATGGCAAACAGAGCGAATTTCCCACCACCGTCATCAGTGTAGAACCGCAAAACCTGATCAAACAATACGCCGGTATACCGATGATACTGACCGCTGACCATGAGTACCGACTGGTGGCGGTCGATGACGGTACCCGGGTGATTCAACATGAGGTGGATAATGGTCTCGCAATGCTGTTCTGGGATTCGAGCTGGGTACAATCCAGTTATGAAAAAGTTAATGAGGCTTTAAAAGCCCGCGTCATGGAGTTGCAGGCACAATGAGCAATATTATTCATATCGAAACCATTTCCGATATCCATGCTGCGCTCGGGCTGGATAAGCCAAAGCATCCCCTTGTCACGGTGATTCCGATAGATGATCGCGTCAAGAACTACGATTACGGTAATGCCACCTATGTGCTGGGTTTTTACCAGGTCAGTTTGAAAGCCGGTATTTGCGGAGAGATCACCTACGGTCGCAATACTTATGACTTCCAGGAAGGCACCATGGTTTTCACCAAGCCGGGGCAAGCACTGTCATTCAAGGCATCTGAAGAAGACCTTGCCAGCGAAGAAGGATGGACCTTGCTGTTTCATCCCGACCTGATAAGAAAATCATCTCTCGGTAACAACATCGATCATTACTCGTTCTTCTCTTATGAGATTCATGAGGCCTTGCATTTGTCTGAAGACGAGCGGGTCAGTATTACCGGGCTGGTCAGGAAAATCGAAACCGAATACCAGCAGAGTATCGATCGTCATACGCAAAAGCTGATCGTGTCCAATATTGAGCTGCTGCTGGACTATTGCACTCGTTTTTACGATCGCCAGTTTTATGTCCGTACTAATCTGAATCAGGATTTTGTAACTCGTTTTGAGAATTTATTGAGGGACTATTTCAATTCTGAACAGCCGCTAGATCTGGGTGTACCCAGTGTGAAATATTGCGGTGAGCGGTTAAACATGTCGCCGTCATATCTCAGTGACCTGCTGAAAAAGGAAACCGGCAGAACGGCACAACAGCATATTCAGGATACCGTCATCGACAAGGCCAAGAATTTGCTATTGAGTACGAACGAACAGGTCAGCCAGATTGCATATGGATTGGGGTTTGATTATCCGCAGCATTTCAGCAAGCTTTTCAAGAGCCGAACTGGAATGAGTCCCGCCGAATACCGCAGATTAAACTAGGGGTTTTGAAAGTCTCAAATGGGTCGTTTACAGTCTCTTGCACTGCATTGATTGTAGGGCCGCTTTAGAGCGCCAGAATTCTCATACCATATATAATTTTATCTTCCGCTACTGGCCGATCTCTGCCGATGCAGCAGGCTTTGTAATCGATCTGCATTGAGTTAGCTATACTTGGGCTGTCTCTCTCCGCTGTCATGTGGCATCTGAACCGATCAAAATAGATGTCAGATCTAGTCTAGATTTCTACAACTAAATCCACTAAAAAGCGTTAATCTTCTTCTGCAACACCATCGAAATATATCTTCTGACTGGTCCCTTCCTGTGACTCATAGCGCTGTATGACACGTGTTCTGAGGAGTAGCTTTCCAAAACGCTCTTCTAATTCTGCTCGGGAAGAATCTGAAATCAGAACGACGTTTCCATGGCCGGACCGTTCCACGGAGCTATTTTCGGGATAACCAACCCCGTCCATCCAATTGATAGTCTTTGCGACTATCTCTCCGTTAACCCCATATATCTCGAACGGATCCACCTCGGATCGCTTCCAACCCAATTCCTTTAACAGCTTACTGTTCAACGTCAAGGTCGGCTCACGAAGATCTCCGTATCTCATATCATCAATGGTGCATAACATTGACTTATCGTGGTCTTTGAACACAGTGCTCAAGTGTCCGAGATCCATGACCTTCGGCAAATTGAATAGGTTTTCATCGGGTCTACTCACCCAATCGGTAACGGGCAATGATGTACGAATCGTAGAACGCTTTTTCCAGTCACCTAAGAACGCGAATTCAGAGTGCTCAGCAAGGATATTAAAGCTACTAGTGACTGGTACAATTGAATTCTCTGGCCCCAATCCAAGCCACATTTCTTCATCGATGCTCCAGTTGTCGATTTTTGGGAACACTGCAGGTAGCACCCATTCGGGCCGAGGATCCGTTGAAAGTTGATAGTTCGCGAAGTGAGGCCCTCCTATGTCGGACCAAATGACGTCTAATACTCTTAGATCAATTTGATCAGCGCGTGTGAGCTCTTCAATAACACTCCCAAGCGCCCTGACTGCAAAGTGGGGCATTCAACGAAAATACGGAAACAGTAGGTCTAGGCTTTTGATCTCGATCTCAAGACGCTTTTCAGCTGGTGGCCCAAACGCATCCGCAGCACCAGAAATACGCATAAACTCTGCACATCGTCTTCGAATGGCTTCAACTTCGATCCCTGATGCATCTGAGACCATTTTGATTTCGTATCCAAGCGATGTAGTCCAGTACCAAGGGTCCTCAATCCAAAAAGAAGACCCAGGTTCCACGCCAGCGGGTAATTCAAACTTTTCCGCGTTTTCATCGCCTAGGACCACGAGATCGTAATATGCGGGCAGTTTTTCAGAAGGCACCTCTACATCCATTCCCAGAGTGTGTAGGATATAACGCGCTATGTTCGTCACAACTGCATCGCTACTAACGGATAGCTGGATTGCATGCTTGACGAGTACATCTTTGTATTCTGGGTTCTCAACAAGCCGCAATAATATTGCAGCAATTTCTCTATGAGAAGATTCATGTTGGACGAGACGGCTTGCAATGATATCGAACAGTTTTAGCCCACCTGGCTTTCGAGCCACCTCCAGCAGTGACTCTCGGAGTCGATCTGTTAGCACGATACTCAGAAGTAACATTCCTCGCTGTTGCAGGTATGCTATTAAGTCTTCTGGCGAAAGAACATCTTCGAGGGGGGCTACCGATTGCGTGGAAACATACTCTCGGTATACTGACAAATGATCTTGGACTTGGTCCCATACCTTATCCCACGCTGCGTTGGGAGCAACTATGTCGATTATCTCGTCCAAATCACTGAGCACCATTTGGGCAGATGCTTGCCCATGAGAAAAATCATTAACGAGCGACCTGAATCCCTCTTCTTGGCTTTCTACACCTGCTCGCTTCTGTCGAAGTTTTTGGAATGCGATTTTTTCGCCACCAAGCCAAGCAGACCAATTCCCGGCCAATGCTAGTTTCTCCGCGAGAGCATAGATTTCATCGGATTTTTCTTGAGCACCATGATCCATGAGACGAGATGTCGCATTTATTGCAAACTTCGCATCGTTCAATACAAGCGATCGTTCATCCAAGAAAGAGAGCAGTTCTTCTAACGAAGCTGTTTCCACTAACTTGCTCGCTCGTCGCGCATACGAATAGTCAACTCCTCTACCTCCCCATAGATCAGCGCCGTCGCTGGCCGACACTAGCTCAGAAAGTGTGGTGGCGTCTTCAAGTGTTCTCTCCGCTTCGTCATCAGTAGATGATGCAGCTCTCTCTCGATTTCCTTCATCTCGAACCCCAGCCAATTCATGCTTAGCCCGGTTTAGCGCCTGTTCTATGAAATATTCGCCCTCAGAGGACACTTGTTTCAGATTTGAGAGAAGCGATACCTCATGTGACGTATCAGCAAATAACTGTGCACACCGAATAAAGTCATTTTCTGCTTCCTCTCTTTCCGAATCAGGTAAGCGTGAATAAATCGGCTCTATGGCATCGTAGGCCTTGTTCCCGGAAAATAGACGTCCACGCATATCTATAAACAACAGCCAAGTATTTCTGTAAATTCCTTGTATCTCTATAAACTTAATGTTCGGTAAATAAGTACATGTCTTACATAGGCTTTTTCAAAGGCATGAAAAGCAGTAACTATCTGGACGTGAAACTATTTATGTAAATAAAGATGTAAATCAGACCCCTCTTTCATAGAATTTGTGTAATTTAGGAGTCCAGTTTTGTTTCTGAGCTTGATGGAAATCGCGTACTTGGATAGCTTACTACTCCGTTAGGAGCAGCAAGCCTTACCCTGGACTTCGTAAGCTATGCTGCAGTTGTGTCTATAACACTAGCTTCACAATCGTTCTTCTTAACGAATTCATAACCATTCACTCGAGCTGACAATGGTTCATAATACTCACTTACTCCAACTCACAAGCACGTTTAGATTGTGCATATTTTTCATTAAGTCCAGATGGAAAAACCTCTATATTCAAGTTCTCTACCAATGGGCTTTATTCGCTTAGAAGCAGTTTTTCTCTTAACGCTTCGAGCTTTCTGGTTTTATCGAAACCGTTTCCTGTATTGCGGTTGTGGTTTGTATTGTCAGTATTCATCGGAATAGTCCAAAGATTAGTAATCCAATGATTGCATAAAAATCACCCTTTTATCCTTCAATCTTGTCAATAATCCGTTTAAATAACATTATTACGGATTATATTTCGGTCCCCTGCTACACTCTACATATGCGTAAATCTGGCCAAGCAAGAGTTCTGACAGCTAAACAGCAACAACGACTATTTCAGGCGATCAAGCAGCACCGTCATCCTGAAAAAAACACGGCGATTATGCAAATCAGCTTCAAACTGGGCCTCAGAGCTCAGGAGATCGCCCTGCTGCAGATCAAGGAAGTCGCACGGCTGAAGGCTTCAGGTACTGATTTTGAACTTCTTGAGGTGATGAGTTTGCCGGCAGCCTACACAAAAGGCGCCGATGCCATGGGACGGTCTAAAACTCATTATGAACGCCAATCAATTAGCTTCACCGTTGATGGTTTCAATAAAATGATCCGCCAGATAGAGGCCATGGTTAAAGCTGGCGCTGAAATCAATCCTGAGGATTTCTATCCGCCAGCCAGGCAGCATAAGGGAAAGTCGCGAGATCTGCCTATGGTTGATATTTCGCTGAGAGAGGCACTCACCGATTATCTTAAGCTGCGCATCGAGAAGGCTGAAAAACTCAAGCCCTCCTCCCCTCTTTTCATTTCTCAGAAAGGTGGTCCCTACTCTCCTAATACATTACAAGAGCATATGGCTTTGATTCTGAGGGATTGGGCTGGTATTGAGAAAGCTAGTTCCCACAGTGGGCGGCGTTCATTGATCACGAATGTCATTCATAAGCAGAAAAAATCAGTAAAAGTGGCACAGAAAATAGCAGGCCATGTTAATCCTTCTACGACATTGATTTATGAGGATCCACCGGAGGAAGTTCTAGAGGACGCTTTAAAGAATTTATGAGCGATGCACTATTTGAGCAGTAGACGCAACTCCGTCTCTGCGTCAAGCTCAGCCATTGAATGGCTCCTGATCACTCATAGTCGTAAAGACTCAAAATTATTGAGACCGCACGGGGAGCTAACCTGCGAAAAAAAACACCACGCGTTGCTCTTGGTCAGTCATTATCTCCCTCCCCAATGTCGACGATATTTAGTTGAACGCAGGCTGTGTAGCAGCCCACTGAGTGCCGGCTCGATTTCATTCCCCAACACATGCAGACCTGCCCCAATCAATACCTGCTGATGCTTGACTGAGGCCAGTCCGCCGATAAAGACCGGCAGAGGTATCGATTCCACCAGATTCCCCAGCTCAGAAGTCAGAAGCGCGGGTTCAGGATCGACGGTCGCCGAGAGGACGACGGCATCGAATTGGTACGAAGCGGTGTTGGCGAGAGACTCGATTTGATCCAGAGGCGTTTTTGCGCCCAAACACACAGTGCGAAAATGTTGTTGGGTCGCCTCAAGGCAAAACAGCAACAATCCGATTTCGTGGGCTTCGTCGGGCAAGCAGGCCAACAGAAGTTTGGGCCCGATCTGTCCGTACGCACGCTGGTGATGGGCCAATGCACCGATCTTTGCACGAAGAAAAGCCGTGAAAAAATGTTCTTCCGCGACACCGGTCATGCGATCGGCCCACCGTTCTCCTAGCGTACGAAGGACGGGACGCAACAGCGAATCCGTCACGGTGGTGACGGGAAACAACGCCAAGGCTTCATTGTAGATGTCATTGAGCGCGATTTCGTCAAACCGCTCGACACTGAGGATCATCTGTTTCTGCAGGGCGCTCCAGATGGTTTGATGCTCGTCCAGTTGGGCGATGTTCGACCAATCCAACGGGGTCTGATTGAGTGCTTTGACGGCTTGGCTGATGCGCTCCCCCTGATCCACGCGTGCCTTGAGTTCGCGCACAATAGCGACTTGTTCCTCTGTGTAAAGCCGCCGCCTGGTCTCTGAGCGCTGTGGGCTGGGTATACCATAGCGCTGCTCCCAACTGCGCAGTGTGGCCGGCGGAACATTCGTGGCCTTGGATAACATCCCTATCGTGAGTTGCATCTTCATTTTAGTTCCCTAATGAATAGATATTATGTGCAGTATATATGTTATATTCTCTTCATAATTGATGCAAATCAAATTATTTGACAATATTACTATTCATTATTTGTAGGGGATTTCTTACAATTTGCACCACTATTGGCCTTTCTAGGACCTCAACATGCTCATACAACTGGGCTACATCAGTCGGGCGACCCGACTCATGAACGAATCTGCTCTGACCGAATTGCTGGATCAGGCCCGTAATATCAATGAGATAGAAGATATTACCGGGCTTTTGCTCTACAAAGATGGCAGTTTTGTGCAAGTCTTGGAAGGTGATTCAGATAATGTGGGCAAAATCTACCGTCGCATTCAGCACGATATTCGGCACCATCAGGTCAAGACCCTGTATCAACAAGAAATCCAGACGCGTGACTTTCCGGATTGGCGCATGGGCTTTCAGAATCTGAGTGATGCCGGTTTTGAGCCCCCGCCCGGCTTCAGTCGTTTCATGGAGGCCGACTATCCTCTGGAGCAGTTCTTGGCCGACCCCACGCGCGCCCGCCGCTTGATGCTTTTTTTCAGGGCCAAGAGCTAAGATGTCCAAGGATCCGAAAGAGCAACAGCCAACGCTTGGCGAGCTGGCAATTCCCGTCTATGTGGGAATTGGAGCGTCTGCCGGCGGTCTCGAACCCACCAAGGATCTGGTCAGATCCCTTCCCGCCAGTCGCACCCTGGCGTATATCCTCGCGCAACACCTCTCGCCCAAACACACGAGCCTGCTGGTGGATCTGATCGGGCGCGAAACCTCGCTGAAGGTGGTTGAGATCTCCGATGGCATTACCGTTGAGCCTGGGCACATTTACATTACCCCCCCTAATCGGGATGTGGAGATGTCGCAGCGGAAATTAGCGTTGCATGAACCGCGGGCCGGCCATGTGCCTAAACCGGACATCAACCGGCTTTTCAGCTCCATGGCCCATGATCAGGGCCGTTCGGTAATCGGGATTATCCTCTCAGGCACGGGCAACGATGGCGCTCAGGGTGTAGCGGAGATCAAAACAGCTGGGGGGGTGACGATCGTACAGACACCCAGCACGTGCCAATACGACGGTATGCCACAGGCAGCCATTCAATCTGAACGCATTGATCTGATTCTGCCACCCCAGGAGATCGGTCACATGCTGGCCTCGTTGGTTGATGCAGAAACGACGGACAACCTTCCCGAGGCCTCAGATCAATCGCCCAGTGCGTACGAACAAATACTCGATCTCATCCATCGCGCCACCGCGATCGACCTCGCCAACTACCGGGTCTCGACCATACTGCGCCGGATACATCGACGCATGGCGATCCGCCAGATTGAAAGCATGGAAGCGTATTTGACTCTCCTGCAAGCGGATTCGGATGAAGTCTCCGCTTTCATTCGGGATGCGTTTATTAGCGTGACCGGTTTTTTTCGGGATGCGCAGGTATTTTCAGCCCTGGAGACGCTGATTCGGCAACAGGTCGAACGCGCGACAGACAAATCCTCAATCCGCGTCTGGGTCCCAGGTTGTGCGACCGGAGAAGAAGCCTACAGCATTGCGCTGCTCCTGCAAGAGGCCATAGACGACGCAGGCACAGCGCTTACCTACCGGGTCTTTGCTACCGACATTGCCCCGAAGGCGATCAACAAGGCGCGTCAAGGCCTCTATCGTAGCGAAGATGTCGAAGGGGTGCCGCCAGCCCATCTGGAAAAATATTTTACGCAGACCCATGAGACCTATCAGATCGACCGCACGCTAAGAGAACACTGCGTATTCTCGGTCCATGATGCGACACGGGACCCGCCCTTTTCCCGTTTGGACCTCATTTCGTGTCGTAACCTATTGATCTATTTCGATTCTTCGTTGCAAGAACGCGTGTTGGAGCGGTTTCACTATGCCCTAAAACCCGAGGGCTATCTGATGCTGGGCAAGTCAGAAACCGTGCATACCGCAGTCCCGCTGTTCAAACCGCACCTCGAGCAAGTGCGACTTTACCAACGCCAGGAGTACCCCGGATATCCACGCCTGCTGCACAGCGAATTGGAGGGCCTGGATCAACGCCCACAGATCGAGACTCAAGAGCTCTTTCGTCGCGAAAAGTACTCCGTAGAGTCCCTCTTTATTCAACAGCTCGCCAAGCGCTTTTCACCGGCGGCCGTGTTGATCAATGAAATCAATGAAATGGTGCATGCACACGGCGATATTTCTGCCTATTTTTCCCATAAGGCCGGGCCTTGTGTGTTGGATGTTTTTTCCGCGGTCAAAGAGTATCTGAGGCCAGGCCTACGTGCGCTCATCTACAAATCCCGCCGGGAAGCACGCGTTGTTGAGCAAATCGAGGATTCATCACACACTGAATCGGGTCAAGCTCAGGTCGTGCGCATTCAAGTGCAACCTTTTCTCTCCAAGCATCCGGATTGGCTGATCTTAAGCTTCGAACTGCTTGATAAGCCCAGCCTGCTGGACAAAGTCAATGCGCTTGAGCCGGATGAGACGCCTGTGGATGAGACGATGTTTCATGAGATGGAACATGAACTACTGAGCACGCGTGAGAGCTTACAAACGGTCATTGAGGAACTGGAGACAACGAATGAAGAGCTCCAATCCACCAATGAAGAACTGCAATCGGCCAACGAAGAGTTTATCTCCACCAACGAGGAGTTTCAGACCACCAATGAGGAGCTCTCATCCAGTAACGAAGAGCTGATGACGCTCAATGATGAGCTGCAAAATAAAACCAAGAACCTGCAGGAGCTCAATCTGCACCTGCAAGCCATTCAGGACAGTCTGAAAACCCCCCTGTTGGTCGTGAATCATAAGCTTCGATTAAGACGATTTGGACCTGCCATCGATAAGCTCATACCCATCGAAGAGGTAAAAGAAAATGACTTGGTAACGGCACTGCCCTGGCGTTCTGTCATTGAACAGCTCGAGCGTGACCTGCATCATGTGATCGACAATGGCCACGATATCGTACGTCTAATCCCCTTCGAAAACCGATTCTATCAACTCCAGATGACCCCCTATCAGAGCGCAGTCAATGAGCAAAAAGGCGCGGTCCTGATTTTTGCCGATGCGACGCGCCTTGTTCACACGCAAGAGGCCTACCGGCGGGACAAAGAATATTTGGAAGTCACCCTACAGGCCATTGCTGATGGCGTCATTCGATGCGATGCCGAGGGTCGGATCGATTATCTCAATCCCGTGGCCGAAACGCTGCTTGAAGTATCAGCTGAAGAGGCAAAGGGGTTATGTCTGGAAGAGATACTCCATATCGAATCCAACAACAATCATGATGACTCGCAAACGAAGGAAAACCTGGCCATAGCTGCGATCCAGGCCGGGAAATACATTTATGGCTCTGAAGACCAGCTCATTCGCACAAAACGGCAGTCTGAGCTCTACCTGCAGTATGCCGCCGCCCCGATTCTTCGTGACAAATCCGCTATCGGCGCTGTGATCGCCTTCCGCGACTTTACCCGCCAGCTTGAGACGCTGGAACAGATGAAATGGCGCAGCAGCCACGACCTGTTGACAGGGTTGGTTAACCGACAGGAACTGGATCAACGGTTAGCCCGGATGGCTGCCAAATGCCAGAAGTCTGAACATTTTCATGCCGCACTCTTTTACATGGACCTCGATCGCTTTAAATTAATCAATGATAGCGTGGGTCATCTGGCGGGTGATGAGTTACTGCGGCAAATTACGCGTGAAATCAGCCAAGTCATCCGCTCACGCGACACACTCGCGCGCTTGGGGGGGGATGAGTTTGGCGTCTTGCTCGATGACTGTTCGCTGAAAGACGCCGTGCATATTGCTGAAAAGATTCTCACCGTCGTCAGTCAATATCAATTTCACTGGGATAATCGCGTTTTTAGCTTAGGTGTTTCCATCGGTATTGTCATGATAGGAGGAGCGTTATTAAGCGAGCCGGTGGATATTCTCAAAGCAGCGGATCAGGCTTGTCATCGAGCCAAAAACCAAGGTCGCCATCGCCTAGATGTCTATACGGGCGGGGATGAGGAGAGCCGTAACCAGCGCCATGAGTTGGAATGGGTCAGTGAGCTCTCAGGCGCGTTGCAGGAAGAGCGTTTTCGTCTCTATTTTCAACCCATTTCTGGCTCCGAACAGGGCGGCACTGTATCCAGCTGGGAAGTGCTTCTGCGCTTGTTCAATAGCGAAGGCGAATTACTGACGCCAGGTGCCTTCCTTTCCCCCGCTGAGCGATACGGCATGATGCCTCAGTTAGATATTTGGGCGATCAAAGCCGTGCTCTCGATGCTGGGACAGTACCGCCCGGCATCCAGCTATGTCAATATTCCCAAGCTGCACTTGAACATCTCTGCTTTCACAATGCAGGAGCCAGACTATATTGATGCCATGGTCAAAGCGATGGCTGCTTTCGATGTCAAACCCGAGCATATCTATCTGGAAATCGATGAGGCCACTGCACTGACCCATTTCAGTGTTGTTCAGGATTTCTGCCAAGAGGCTCGCAAAATAGGCTGTCAGATCGGATTGGATAATTTTACTGCGAATGCAGCCTCGTATGACTATCTTCAAGCGCTGAAGGTGCGGTATGTAAAGATATCACCGGCCATTTTACAGCATAAAGCGAATCCTGAATTATCTAAGATCATGCTGGCGTATATTCGTGACTTGAGCACATTGCTGAGGATTGAGGTCATTGCGAAATGTGTTGAAAATCCGTTGGCCATTCAGCTCGTCAATGACTGTGGTGTTCAACTCTGCCAAGGGAATGCGATCAGCCCGCCGATACCGTCGGAAGAGTTTCTTCATATCACACATTAATGACTTTTATTAGTCTATCTCTATATGTTGAGGCGCTACAATTGAATACCCTTATTGATTACGTGCGATACTTAAGAATCTACTGACTAGGCCGATACGCTAGGTTCTATACTCTAATTTATTCTTCCTGGCTTAAACGTATATGGTCACAGATTTTTCTCTATCAAACCTGAGCAGGAAAAAATGGAAGCATCTCGTCGTTCGCGCGATTTTAATAACCGGTATAATTTTTACCGGTTACGCTGCAATCTACTTTTTGACACTCCGTGTACACGGGGTAAGTAGTGAGCACCCATCGGCAAACCTGATTGCGAATCAAGTTCAAACGATCACATCGAGCATACTCAGTCGTTTCAATGCAGCCGGATCGAATCGAGTCGACCCGATATTGCTGGTGCAATGGTTCAAAGAAACAGTAGTACGCGTGGACGAGGATAACACGCATCAGTTTTACTTCGTTGATCACGTAGGCAGAATCAGGGCTCATATAACACCATCAAATCAGGTCAAACTGACAAAAAGTCGACCTGATTTCTGGTTGTTACTTGATGGCCAGTCTGCGGGTGCTGTGCATACTAGTAACGATTTGTTGACGTTTCAGACATTTTCACTCTCGGATGAGCAACCTTGGTATATCGTTGGATATGCCCAGATGGATAATTCACCTCTGCACTACGGATTTGATGAAACGCTCAGAGCAAGAATTTTCACGCTCGTATTGTTGCTAACAGTGATTGTGTCAGTATTCATTGCACGCTATCAGCAAATTAAGAAATCGCTTCATGCGAAGATCTCAGAAAGCGAGTCCATGTATAAGGTCTTTACTGAAAACTCGTTCGATTGGGAAGAATGGCTTAAACCTGATGGGCAGTACCAGTATATCTCGCCTTCCTGTAAGCGAATCACTGGCTACAGTGCAAAAGAGTTACTTGAGAATCCGGATGTAATGCGATCAATTGTTCACCCTGATGATTGGGATGCATATCATGAGCATGTATTAAAACATGTGTCTAACCAGCCTGATCAGGACAATGACGCGTTAGAATTTCGTATTCTTACCAAAGAGAACAAACTGCGATGGATTCAACACAATTGCCACCCTATTGCCAATGATCAGGGCGTCTCGTTAGGGCGCTATATCGTCAACAGGGACATCACAGATGATAAACTAAACCAAGTCAGAATCAGGAAAAGCACTGAGTTGTCCTATGCCACTCTTGAATCCAGTGCTGATCATATTGCAGTACTTGATAATGAAGGCCATATATTGATGGTCAACAATGCCTGGCAATCGTTTGCTTTTGAGAATGACTCGGGATGTGAAAAAGAAGATTGGATAGGCATTGATTATCTAACAATTTGCTCATCAGCGACGCCGCCTTCTGATGAAGGAGCCGCTGATGTTTTCAACGGACTGAGATCTGTACTCGATAGAAAAAAGGATCAATTCGAGTACGAGTACCCCTGCCATTCGCCCACACAAGAACGCTGGTTTTTATTACGCGTTGTGCCATTGCAGTACCACGGCGGAGGCGTCTTGATATCGCATACCGATATCACTGCCATGAAAATTGCTGAGCGAGAACTTAATCTGGCCGCATCGTCTTTTCAGGCTTCTGATGCCATCGTCATAACTGATGCACAAACAAATATTATTCGCGTAAATCAAGCGTTTTCTCGCATTACAGGATATTCAGAACATGAAGTGATTGGACAAACACCCATTTTACTGCAATCAGGTAAACACACTGAAGAATTTTACCAGGGGATGTGGAGTCAGATAAACGCTGAAGGTTTGTGGGAGGGAGAGATATGGAATCGCAAAAAAAGCGGCGAAATTTATCCTGAACATCTTAAAATTAAAGCCGTCAAGAACGATCTTGGTGAGACAGTTAACTACATCGCAGCCTTTACTGATATAACGCGTCAGAAGCAGGCGGAAGAGACGATACACAAACTAGCTTTTTACGATTCTTTAACCGAGTTACCGAACAAAAGCTTATTTATGGAGCGTCTCAATCAAACAGTCTCTCGCGCCCGACGCGACAAAAAATATAGCGCCGTACTGATCCTTGATCTCGATAATTTTAAACTAATCAATGATTCACTCGGCCATAATGCGGGTGACGACATACTCATAGAAGTCGCAAAACGCATTTCACGAGAGTTACGACAATCTGATTCTGCGGCAAGATTGGCAGGCGATGAATTTGCTCTATTATTCACTGAATTGAGCGATACGCTAAGTCACGCAAGTGATATGGCAAGCACTTTGGCTGAAAGACTGCTCAGTATTATTAAAAAAACGTATTTGATTGATGGTAAAAATATCAACCTTACAGCTTGTATCGGCGTCGACTTATTTCCACTCAATAACGAATCCGCTGCAGATATTTTTACACGTGCGGATACCGCTATTCATCGTGCAAAAGAGTCGCATATAGAAGTTGAATTTTATCAAGAAGGTATGCAATCCGAAATCTCACATCGCCTGATACTACAAAACCAGCTTCGGGAAGCTGTGAAGGAAAATCAGTTCGCGCTATATTTTCAAGATATTGTAAACAAAGAGACACAACCAGAGGGTTCAGAGGCGTTAATTCGATGGAATCATCCTGAGCAAGGGATCGTTACCCCAGGAATGTTTATTGAAGTAGCTGAAAGGAGTGACCTTATTATCGATATTGGTCACTGGGTTTTGACGAACGCTTGTCAACATATCAGTCAATTGCAAGCAAAAGCAGAAACTGATAGAACAAAAACAGTAGCTGTCAATATTAGTGCACAACAGTTTAGAAAAGATAATTTTGTATCCATTGTTGAAAGTATCGTATCTGCCACGAACATCGATGCCTCATGGTTGGAATTAGAGATCACTGAAAGTATCGCGATGTACGATATTGAAAGTGCGATAGAAAAAATGAACGCACTAAAAGCATACGGCGTTCGTTGGTCCATTGATGATTTTGGGACTGGGTTTTCTTCGCTTTCCTATTTAAAAGACTTGCCTTTCGATACACTGAAAATAGACCGTTCATTTGTATCTAACTGCCATGTCAACAAACAGCACCAAGCCATCATTAAAGCCATTATTTCTATGGCGCATAACCTCAATCTTGTGGTAATTGCCGAGGGCGTAGAGAGCGAAAAAGAAGCGGAGTTTTTAAAATCGAACCTTTGCGACTACTATCAAGGTTTTCTTTATTCTAAACCAGCACCGATTTAAGCAGTTAGGAATATTTTAGCTGTATTGTATATATAATATTGTCTTTTAGGGAGAACTTAACCACAGATCTTAAAAACAACAGCTATAGAATATGCTGCACATGTAAACCTCCTCTAAACTAGCGGCAAGTACAGTTAGAGTTCTCCGGCCTACACTACAGCCAACGGAGAACGAAATGAAGTAATCACGCTACAGCGAATCCCAGATTGTCATGATTTTTATAGAAGTCGCTGGGATCACCGCTTGAACCACAAACGCGTCTATCGCTTGTACTGTGCTCTGGGACTGAAAAAGCGCAGGCGTGGCAAGAAGCGGCTGCCGAGCCGGCATCCTGAGCCGTTGGCCGTGCCGGCGCAGGCCAACCACTGCTGGTCGATGGACTTTATGAGCGACAGCCTGTTCTGCGGGCGACGCTTCAGAACCTTCAATCTGGTCGATGACTTCAATCGGGAAGCCCTGGCCATCGAGATCGACCTGAATCTTCCGGCGCCGAGAGTGATCTGAGTGCTGGAGCGCGTGGTGGCCTGGCGCGGGTACCCCAACAAGCTGCGCATGGACAACGGCCCTGAGTTTATCTCAGCGGCACTGGCCGAATGGGCTGAAGAGCATGGTATCGAACTGGAATTCATCAAGCCGGGGAAGCCAACACAGAACTCGTATGTGGAACGCTTCAATCGAACGTATCGCAATGAAGTCCTGAACATGTATGTGTTCAGGACGCTGACTGAAGTACGAGAACTCACCGAGGACTGGGTACGTGAATACAACGAAGAGCGCCCACATGACGTGTTGGACGACCTGACTCCCTGGGAGTATCGGGAAAAACATGAACAGCTGGAAAACTCTAATTTAGGGTGCCACTAAAATAGGGAGGTTTACAGAGTACCGCCTTAATGGATGTGAGACTCTCAGGGTCCTCGAAATAGACCTGGATTGTCCTGTCATTGGCGTCTGTAGTTGGCCTTGAGAGTCGGAGGCTTCGACCGCAAACTAAGAGTACGTTTAGAAACGCTTCCTCATCCAATGTCACCGGCAGCTCTACTGATTGCCAAGTACCCTCGCAGTTATCCATTTCCTTCCCTCCGACAGATTCCCTAATGGAATAGTGACTGGCATCTGCCCCTGGATATTACTTAATGAAAATCCACTCCGTCCAAAAAATGCGCCGCATCCACGGTTAAGACGTTCGTATAGATTTCCGTACTTTCGATCGACCGATGCCCCAAGAGCTGGCTCACAACCTTCAACGGCCGTCCGTGCAATAAGAGATGCACCGCAAAGGCGTGTCGAAACGTGTGGCAGCTGATCCGAAAATCCGCCCCCCCTACGCGCTCCACCAGGCTGTTGATATGCCGGTTGACCGTTTGGCGCGCCATCGGAAAGATCCGCTCGCCCTTCCTGAATTTGCCCGCATACAAATAACTCTGAATCCGATCCTGCAATAACAGATCAGCAATCGGTACATACCGCTTCACCGATCGGGCCAGCGCGGTCTTCTTCGGCCGCCCCGGCCGCTGTTTTAAGGTCGTCAGCACCACGCCATACCCGTACCCGTCCTCGATGAAGCTCGATGGCGTCAGGGCCAGGATCTCGGAGATCCGCGCACCGGTGGTCCACATGAGGTCCAGGACGAGGCGGTAGGTGGGGTGTTTTTCGGCATCCAGTAGGCCTAACACCTCCGGTTTCAGGAGATAGACCGGCATCTGGGCCACAGTTTTGAGGATCAGGGGGCGCTTGGCGATGAGCCGGTCCCAGTCGATGTGCACGGACTGGATGGGAAAGACATCGATGAGGGGATCCCGGGGGCGCAGTAACCCGCCCCGCCGATGGGGCTGGGGGACCGGAAATGGGGCGTCGCCGGGGGTCTTTTGCACCTTTATCCCTTAGAGTTTTGTAATATCCTGAACCTCAGGATAAACCCTCCAGATTCCCCTGTGTAGCTAAACCACTGCGCTCGCCGGCCCCATTTAAAAGAGACAGAAGAGCTAATAAGGGTGCAAAACCTATTCAAATAGCACAATAACGCGCGTCACTCATCGAGCGGTCAAAATGTGCTGTTCCTACCGCAATGGGTGCAAAAAGAGCATATTTACGAAAATCTGAGCATCCACCAAAAGATCCCAATTCGGAATACCGAAACAGCCGAATCGGGTCATTCTTCGGCAGGATCGTGGGTCTGGAGACTGAGGGCGCGGACCCAGCGGGTACGTCCCTCTTTCTTCTCGTGGACGGCGACATAGATGCGTTTATCGCCGTTGAGGAGGATCAGGGCGTCGCGGAGGAAGGGGGGCGCCAATTGGGCCCAGATTGTCCAGCGGCGCTCGCCCCAGACCTTTTCTACCAGGCCGAGGCTGGGAGGCTCGTTGTAGCGGGGGTATTGGCGACCGCGGTAGCGGCGGTAGATCGGCTGGCCGTCGTTATCGCGCTGTTGGAGATCTCTTATTTTGAGGGCGAGGTCGCCAGTGGGGAAAGCTTCCCCATAGAGCATGATGGTGTAGGGTTCTCCAGCGCGGGTTGGTGGATCGGTACAGGTGCCTGAGAGCTCCAGGCGTGTGTGGAAGACGATTGCGGGCTCCTCACCATCTACAAAGCGCGGGGTACCGAGTACGTTCGAGTTGGGGTCGGCACTGGTGCTGGCTTGGTAGGCATCGACGGGGATTGTGAGGAAGCTGTGTTCGAGTTCTTTTTTCTTTTTACCTGACTTTTTAACTGGCATGGTGGGCGAGCCTCATTATTGTTGTGACTCTCTTGGCGTATCCGCTTTTTGTATTGCCTCGTAATTAGACCGATCAATAAATAACAAAGCCTTTTGCGCCATCATATACTGTTCAGAAATAGTATAGGTATGACCGTTGATCTTGAAACATGTAGAATACCAATTACTCAAACAGGTTTTGGTTATGCAGCTGCCTGGTTTTTGGCGATGTCCACAGAAATAGAGATACTCAAAAGAATATCCATTTGCTAGTTCATCTTTTAACTCTTCAATTGTTCGAATCACAGACATCAATTCACTATGAGTTACTCTATTCGATAGTGTCTCTGTATGGAGTTCTCACGGTACGGCAGACACTTCCGAGCTATGATACCGGCACTGTCTAAACTTTTTTTTTAGTTTTAAGTGCAATTGGATTCATCCTCTACTTTTTTGTTTTCTTACTAGCCACAAATTAATTAATGCACGGATCCATACCCAAAAAACACCTAGAATGAAAAGAGTCATCAACCATGGCTGCCAACCTGGAAAGTAAGTTATCTGTTTGTCATACCGATATTTATTGCCATCGGTGAAGATCTCAGTGAATTGAGAAAATCGTGTTAGGGACTCTTTCCAGCCACTCGAAAAACCAACAAAACACTTAGCTGAGCCTGTTTGACTTGTTGAACAGGGTTCATACACAAACACGGTTCCATCCAGAGATTTCAGATAACAATGCCCTAGAGAATAAAGAGGTATAAGAAATACAAGTATAAGAGATAGTTTCTTAATATTTTGACCAAAGCGGTTGTCTTCTGGTAAATGAAGCTCGATCAGTGCAGGAAGCCGTTTCAGGACTGGCCTATCAGCATTCAATAGGATCAGCTGAGAGGTATAAGAATAAAAAAATACATAAAGAGGTATTAAGACAATTTGCGCATATATCGATGCCGCGTAAACACTTGTTTCAGTAATGATTGTATTACCAATATCAATGTGTGATCCTTGGACAAAAAGAAAAAATGAAATGGATAGAATTAATACAATGAGCGCAGTCTTTCGCCATGCAGACTCCCTTTCTTTTTCAATTGATTCGAAGTCATTCATTTTCCATCTCTTGCTTTTAAAGTGTTCTCTTGCTCCCATTCACTAATACGAGCCACTTCACGTAAACAAGAACGGTAACCTGACTTCTCATCCACTGGAAATGAGCTCACAAGCTTGATAATTTGATCCATTTCATCTCGCTTCGATTTAATTTTCGTCATTATTTTTCTTGATTTCTGGTCCAATTTTCCAACCGAAAGTATCTTTCTGAGTAGTGTGCCTGGCAATACTAGATCAATGGCTTTTAGATTCCCCTGTGCTCTTTGAATGCCAAACATTGCTTGCCCGAGTCGATCGAAATCCGTATTATCTGCATGATCATTTATACATCCTTCGCCACAGAATGCTAGGACTGCATCTTTATTCAAATATTGTTTTTCAAGTCGGACGTTCGATGTATGGTTGTTTTTCAGCAAATTGTAAGAAAAAATAGTCTCCTCGCTACTAGCGTTGACACACCGGCGAACATGAAATCTTTCAAGGGTTATTTTAAGTTGATTTAAAGGCTTCATCAATAACTGTTGCTGTTGTAGATAGTTTTTGGTTACTGCAGGTGAAATCTCTTGGTAAAATGATCTCTGCCAATCAGGGTTTTCTAACTGTTGGGTATATTTTTCAAGTAGGGCCTTTTGATCTGATGGACTTATTATCGAGCGCGTAGCGGATGTTTTTCCTCGTGCACTTAATTTCGGAGTAAAGGATAATACTGAGAGAACTGACTTGATTTCTTGAGCAACTATCGGTGCGAATAGTGATTTATCTATTTCTTTTGGGTACGCAATAAGTGCAAATACTCGTTTACCTTTCTCATTAATGTAATACCAGTGTCGGGAGAGTTTAAATGCCAATGAATAGTAGTCAATTAAGGTTATAAGTAAAACGCCATTCAAACTAGATACTACATCATTGTATGATGCAGTAATCGTATCCCTTGCTTCACCACAGTTTATATTGTTGGAAAATAGAGCAGAGGCTGTAAATGCACTTAGTGTTTTTCCTATTTTGATTGCTGTACTATCGTCTTCATCCCACTTATTAATTCCCAGCATGTTTTCAAAGTTCGCTTGCCATTCCCGAGCTTGCAAAATCTCTGAAGTAAGAAGATTTGGAACATCTAGAATAGTGCTTTCTTTTCCTTCCACCCAATGTCCTGAACGTTGCATGCCATTCTGAGTGACGCCTTGCATCTCACGCTCAAGGCGTCGCCAAAAGGTCCAGTGACATTGACGTGTGTCACGATACCCATTTTTTAGCCTTGCAGAGTGCCCTGTTTGATATGAATGATGGCCGACAATGGCATTGTAGGTCACTCTATGAGTGTGGTTAGTCCCATCCTCCGCAACGATCTGTATATCGTGTGTTGTTGTTTTTACTATTGTTTCACTCCACCCGTAGACGCTCGGAGATGATAAACCACAAAAAAGGAGTATCAAAAGAAGATAACGTGTCTTTGCCAAGTCTTTTTGCTTTATATCCATATGTCATTGATTCCAAACAATACTAATATTCTTAACTATGTATCCTACATTATCAATGCGTAATTGATTTCGGTTAAAGAGTCTATTCCAATATTCTTTGACCATTATGTCTCATTTCGGCCAAAGCAGACATTGGATATAATTTCAGTACTTCCGGGAAGCAGGCATTAACGATCAGTTTCAGCCGAGGCGGCGCGTTAGCGCTGACGTTGGCTGGAAACGCTTGTTAATGCTGACCTCGTAATTTACTAAGTTCTTTGTAACATCGATCGACACATCTGCTGAAAATACTGATATCCCTATTATCGTGTTTAAACATATACTCAACTTGATCTGTAGATCTACCACAATATGTACATTTTGGATTCACTTTCATTTCTTTGAGTCTTTTCTCTGCTTCCTTTGTTATATCTTGAATTTGTCTCAAGGCTTTTTCAGGGGGGCATTTTTTGATCACCCTCTGGTAGGTGTAGTTGATCCACTAGATCGCTTACAAGGTTAGCTTCCTTCCCTTTTATAACACTAAGCAGTTCTTTTATCCTTTTGTCCATTGATGCCTATTCTTTATTGCATTAACAGTTACGTTAACGAGACCCCCTGTCTCGTTATTTTTTTTAGGCGTTTCTTCACAATGGCTCACTTACTGTTGCGGTATAGTGCTGAAGACGTTGGTAGATCTCATTTGGTATATCTCCTTCGCACCATACACCGGTTAGCGATTTCCTAAATTTAGCGTTCTGCCTAGCCATGGCCTCAATGCGCTCTATAAATTGCTGACTGTGCAGAACGATGAGATCTTCCAAAGGGCCCGCAGCCACGTTTGCCAGAATGAGATCATTTGGTGCGGCCTCAACTAGGGCCAATATAAGAGGCCAGCCTTCTTCAGGAGAATTAGTCACCGTTTCATTGACTTGCTCCCACGCCCAATATAGCTCGCTATTGGCTTTTGTGTCTGTGTGATATTCGATCCATCGTTGTACGAGTAAATTTTCGTCAGAAGTCTCCATGTTTATATACGCCTAACGCCCAACTCAGCGGTAAACCGGAGCAAAGGGCAGGTTTATCCGATGAAATTGATTGTTATCAGTTTTAATCATTACTTTTACGTAGTGCATTCGGCAACAGGTTATCAATCTCTTTGTCACTAAACGTAAGCTCCTCCATTTGATTTAGCGCTTTCGTTGCTTCTTGGTACGCTTTATCAATTGTTCTCGGTGATCCTTTGTAAATCTTATGCAATTCTTTCTGAAGCTGATCTCTTCTATTAATTATATTCTCGTATTTTAAACTTCCCGCTCGTATGTCAGTTAACAAAGAAAGATAGCTTTCTCTTATATTCCATATAGCTATGGCAGCATCTGCATGTTTCTGGGCTATTCCACTGAGATCGTATTGTTTTACGTATGTATTCAAGATTGTGAGAATAAAGGAAAGAATAGCAGCGGTAATTCCAATTTCTTTAGACTCCCCAAATACAGCCACCAATATTCCTGTAGTTGTAATGGCTGACAAAATAATTTGCCAAACTTTAATCCTATTTAAACGCTTGTTTAAAATGTCTGCGCATTTCTCATGCGTTTTATGGGACCAAGCAACTCGGCCAAAACACTCTCGTATTTGTTCTTCTATTACATTAACCTGAGAATTTTGTTCCATATATTTCGCGCCATTTATTGTTTGCCGAATACGGCATTTCAACTGATTCGTACTTTATTGCCTCAACTGCAATGTTATAACAACGAAGAGCTTTATATTCAAAGGGGCCTTTTCGCCAAACATACTGAGAACTTCCAGGTGCAAGCCAATAACTTTTATCAGGATCTTGATTCTTTAGAAACTCAAAAAAATCTCTTGTCATCCAATCGTAATACACAAATGATTTATCTTTGTGTTCCCAATGCTTAAGGAAATTATATGCTAGCGTATCTATTAAGAGACCACCCATGGGCACATCCCATTTGTCTTTCCATGCTCGAGCCATGCGACATAGACGTTTAAGGTTTTTATTCCACAAGTTATTTGCACTAGTTATCTCTGCTATTTCTTCACGTGGCTTGGTATTTTTCCAAGAGCCCCCGTTGTTTGTATCAGGGTATGTGTAACTAGTGTTGTCCTTATTTATAAACCCAGGAACAATTTCATAACAAATCCCATCTTGGAAGTTTAATTTCACAACCTGACCATCACCACTTACATGGGTAGTTGAATACGTCCTTTTTATCGATTCCTTCACTGCTTGAATTAGAGCTGATTGACCATTGCCGCTATAGTTATTATATTTTTCATATTCCGAATAAGGGAGCTCGACAATCATATCGATGTCGCTTTTATGAATATCTGTACCTCTTCCATAAGAGCCGACAAACAAACTATACCTAGTATCCGAATCTATATTCCTAAAATCAGAGTTAACTCGTTTAGTTATTTGCTTTGATCGGTACCGAATATTTGAGACAGTGTCATCTGTCATTCTAAGGTCAGAGCAAAATTTAGAAAATTTGTCAGATATACTCAATTTTCATCCTTGCTTATAACAGTTACGTTAACGAGACCCCCTGTCTCGTTGTTATTTTTATGCGTGACATTCGGCTTCTGTAATATATGTGAGGTAATAATTAGTTGAATTTTCATGCAACCTATCCATTTCTTTCATTACTTCTATTACCGCGTCATATGCATTGTACATAGCCGCCTTTAACTTAGTATTCATTTCTTCATGCCAATGCTGCACCTTTTCGAGCTCCTCAAAAGAAAAACCCTTAGACTTAAAATGAACCAATTGATTTCTATCTTTAATTAGTGTCTTTAGTTTTTCGTAAGCCTGCCCATTGGTATCAAACTGTTTTCCCGTTACTAGTTTGGTGAGTACTACATATTTTGAAGGCACTTCCAGTTTATCTATATGGTTTTTAACGAAGCTCCCTGATAATTTTGTAGCGCCATAATCATAGATAAACGCTTCAAGACACATGGCAGAAAAGACAATTGGTATAACAACAGACCTTTCTCTTCTCGAGTAAGCTGCTGCCACATTCATTTCGATAATATGTGTTTCTTGGTCTGATGCCCTGTACTTCTCAATTTCCTGCTCAGTAGCTTCATACTTTTTTATATGGTCTCTACAAACCTGGAAATAATTCCAGTGCATACTAACTCTAAACTCTGGGATGTCTATCTCCATATTTATTTACGCATAACGCCTCTGTGAAGGGGCGGCCCGCCGCGTAGCGGTGAGCCGTCCCAGCCAGCCGAAAGGCTGGCGACTTGCACGACTTGTTAGCATTTTTTCGAAGCCGGGTAAAAGCCTTTATAGACTACGCCGCTAAAGGGCAAGCTATACCTCTGAGTCGCCTCGTTGTAACCAATGGGATTTGCTTCAGCCATTCTCATGAATTCCTCTCGCAACGAACTGGGCACCAAGCCCGCCAAAAACGCCACCATCTTCTGGGCCACTTCGTAACAAAAGAGCGCCTCGCTTTTGGTTGGAAGCTGATTGTTCATTGCTATTTGGTAACGATCAAACGGCTCTGGGTGATTCAAAATTGGAAAATTCTTGAAGAACCACATATTTGCAACAGTTAAATCTTCTTTGGCCGGATATGAGTGAGCGACCTTATTGCGTAACTCAAAAACCTTTGCGACATCTCGGATCACGGCGTTGCCAAAATCTGCTTTAGTTATTGCCTGGCAATCCAAGTGTAAGCGCTTGAGCTTTTTCCTCCATGGCCGCTCGATTGTTTCACTGTAAATGGCTTTATCTTCCTTGACTTCTGGAACCATAAAAACTGCCAAAATTAGATTGAGAAATGCTTCGACCATGAATGCAGAGTGGGTACATAAGGATATTGAGTAAGACGCTTCTTTGTTCATATCCTTGGCGTATTTTGTGAAGCTTTTGTTGTGCTTCGCAATTTGTTGCTGAGTTGCACCCATTGCTTTTGGGTAAAAAGGCTTTTGTACGTGAACCTTATCCAAGTCTTCTTTAAAAGACTCTGCTAGCAGCTTGTGTCTTTTGTATGGATTAATTAGTAATCGATAGTCCTCTAGGTGGCTCCTTGTTGCCTCAATTTCCTCTTTGTACTTATCTAAGTTGTACTCAAGAAACTGAATAAGTGATTGCTTGCTTAGCTTGATACGCCTCGTTTGAATTTCAATGCTTTTCCAGCTTCTGACAACCTCGATAGTTCCAATACCCGGGAGGTGAAAAATGAAATCCCATTTCCAAGGGGCGTCAGGATCTCCATCCGGGTGAGGGGCAAGAAAAGTCATCATGCCGTTTGGGTGGCCAAATTTAAAAAGCATGAGGCAAAATATATCGACTTCCGAAAAGTGTTCGGGAAGTTCAAAAGTAACCCCAGCTTTTTCCTTGATCTCAACACCATCAAGGGTGGCTAGATGTATGTCTGTGGTACCGATGTCCATTTTTGATGCTAACGTGATAGCTCAGGCGACCGAAAACCGCGTAGCGGTTTTTGGGTCGGCTGGAGTGACTGGTTATGTGTTTCTCTATAGTTCATTGAATGGTATTTCCTTAAGCTTCCCATCTTCCCCATAAGCGCCATATAAAATGTTTGGTTCAAGGTGTGATTTTATAGAGTTAAACTCATTAATAGCCTTAGCGTTTGCTTCGCCATTACTCTCGAACGAAGAACAAAACCACTCGCCTTCCTTAAAACCATTGCTAGCAATAGTTACCTCTAAAGAGATACCAAACAGCAAACAAGAATAGTTGCGTTCATTATTGGGCCACTCAACTTCCTTCTGATTCTTACAAAAGGCACAGTCTAAACCGACCGAATCCCATCTGGCTGAATATGAAAATGGATCTCTCATGATTTACACATAACAGTTACGTTAACGAGACCCCCTGTCTCAATGGTATGGACTCCTCCCCTTTAAACCGGAAGCTCGGTAAAGTGGAAGGTCACCACAACCCAAGGAGCCC
>LVKA01000022.1 GCA_001709035.1 Candidatus Thiodiazotropha endoloripes
TTGTTAGGGTTAGAGCTAGGGTTAGGGCTAGGGTTTGTTAGGGTTAGAGCTAGGGTTTGTTAGGGTTAGGGTTAGGGCTAGGATTTGCTAGGGTTAGGTTTAGGTTTAGGGCTAGGGCTAGGGCTAGGGCTAGGGTTAGGGTTAGGGTTAGGGTTAGGGTTAGGGTTAGGGCTAGGGTTAGGGCTAGGGTTAGGGTTAGGGTTAGGGTTAGGGTTAGGGCTAGGGTTAGGGCTAGGGTTAGGGTTAGGGCTAGGGTTAGGGTTAGGGTTAGGGTTAGGGTTAGGGTTAGGGTTAGGGTTAGGGTTAGGGCTAGGGTTTGGGCTAGGGTTTGTTAGGGTTAGAGCTAGGGTTTGTTAGGGTTAGGGTTAGGGTTAGGGTTAGAGTTAGGGTTAGGGTTAGGGTTAGAGTTAGGGTTAGGGTTAGAGTTAGGGTTAGGGTTAGGGTTAGGGTTAGGGTTAGGGTTAGGGTTATGCTGGACCACCGAGGACCAGAGCCCAGAGTGCCCAGAGCCCATAAATAGAAAACGACAATTTTTGTCACTTTCTTTTTATGACCCTAAGGGATGGGAAGATGGGGTTAAATCGTGTACCAGACATTGCCCCCAGTGCCTGGGGACTCTGCCGGGTCGTTTTGGCTATGTTGGCCCCGGG
>LVKA01000023.1 GCA_001709035.1 Candidatus Thiodiazotropha endoloripes
AGGAGCTGCTTTCTTTGCCATACCCCATTATATCAATTTCAATAATTAGTTTGTGAACTTTCCGCATGACCCACTAGATAGCATCTGTAATGAGAAAGAAGTACATCGCCTTCAACAATCCATTGAGTTTTCTGATACTGATATGCGGTATGGCCATGATGTATATTGGCGTACCGATACTGGCCAGCCTATGGCGCGAGGGTGATTTTGCGGTTGCTTTGTTTATTGGATGTGTTTCTGTGATTATGGTTAATTTGATCTTCGCAGCTGAAAACAGGCTGGCAAACAAAACTGAATTCAAGACTGATAATAACCTGAATGACCCTGACGGACCCTGAATATCCGATAATCAAGCCGGGTAGGCTACAGGTTTACCGAGAGACATAATATGGCAATGGGGATTTTCGATACCACTGATGAACAGTCGATTATGGGTGGCTCTACTTATCGGCTTTCAGAAGCGATTGATCGTGTGAAAAGTTACCACTGTAAAAAGGATGGTGGTGGTTAGAATGCAATTCAAACGCCACCACTGTGAATGGTTTCGTAATAGACCTTTTCCAGTTGGTTCTTATGTTCCGTCTCTTCATTGGCAAGGAATTGAAAAAGCTCCTTGATCGGACCATCCTCGGTGCTCTGGGCGAGGGCATGGTACTGTTCCATGGCCGCATGTTCACGACCTAATGCATATTGCAGTACCGACTGGTCGTCGGGTCTGTCACCCAGTTCGGGAAGATGGATGGCATCGGAAAACTTTTTATCACTTGCCGGGATCTCCACCAGGGTTTGAACCTGCTGCTCCAGGCCGGGACGGTTTTTCAGTTCGCTGAACAGATCAAAATGGCGTTGCTCCTCTTCCGCCAGCTCCTCCACCAGATAGCGTATCTGTTTACTGACTTTTGGAATCAGATCCGTGTAGAAATCCCGGGCAGTACGTTCGAACTCAATCGCGACTTCAAGAATCTCCGCCAGGCTTTTTTTCGATTTCAGTCTGTCGTAACCGCTGCTATGACCTTCAGACATGGCGATGCCACTCCTGCTGTTATTGCTGATTCAACCACTCATCGATGCTGGCGGCCACGCGATGACCATCCGCTACCGCATGAACTACGTCCGGTCCGTTGACACAGTCACCGGCGGCCCACAACCAGTCGGCCGAGGTGCGACCCTGTTCATCGATACTGAGGCGGCCCCGTTGCCAATCCAGGATTTCTGTCAGTTCGTCACCGAGCAGGTTGTTGTCCGACATCTGACCGATGGCTTCAATCACCATGTCTGCTGCATGAATCTGCTCATCCTGTTCGTCATACTTCGGTGCGAAGCGACCTTGCTCATCGAATATGGAACGGACCTTCCAGGTCTTCAGTCCGACCAGCTTGTTATTTTTGATGATACACGCCTGGGGACCTCTTGCATCATAGATCTCGATGCCTTCCTCCAGACATTCTTTGATCTCCACCGGGTCAGCCAGAAAGTGAGCCATATCTTCCAGCGCTGTGACCGTGACCTGTACTTTGCCAAGCTGCTGTTGCTGTTGCCGGGCGAGGGTTCTGGCAATGTCCATCGCCACGTTACCACCACCAATGACCACAGCCCTATGTGGAATCTCATAATCTTCATCATCGGTGGTTCTACGCAGTAGATCGATCGCTTTACGGACCTGTTTGTGGTCGGCGCCGGGAACCCGGGTGGAGCGGCCAAGATGCAGACCGATGGCTAACACCACCGCATCAAAATCCGCTTCCAGCTGGGTCATAGTGATATCCTTGCCGACCTGAATACCGGTCTGGATCTTCACCCCCATGGAGGTGATCACATCGATGTCCCGGTCAAGCATATCGTAGGGCAGGCGGTATTCAGGAATGCCGTAACGGGGCATACCACCCGCTTCCTTACGGGCTTCGAATACCGTCACCTGATGACCTTTGCGTATCAGGTCATAGGCGGCAGTGAGACCAGCCGGCCCGGCACCGATGATGGCGATCTGTTTGCCACTCAGATAGTCCGCTTTACCTTCCGCAGCAATCTGTTTGATCCGTTCATGATCCACCGAATCCATGGCGTAGCGTTTCAGCCAGCGGATGGAGACCGGTTCACCCCGCCGGCCGATCGAACAGGCGTCCTCGCAACGATGGGTGCAGACCCGGCCACAGACATGGGAGAAGGGATTGCTTTGATAGATCCAGCGTACCGCCTCTTCCAGATTACCCTGCCAGATCGAGCGGATGTACTCGGGAGCGTCCATATGGGTGGGGCAGGCATCATGGCACATGCCGCACTGAACGCAGCGTGAGGCTTCGATCACCGCCTGCTGATCGGTATAGCCGGCAACGATCTCATTGAAGTTATCGATTCGCTCCTCGGCTTCCAGCTCGGCCATCGGCTGACGGTTCAGATCGAGCAGGTCGGAGTCACTGGTCTTCTGCCAACCCTCACCGTAATACTCGCCATGGATACCGGTTTCGTTCGGTAGAATGAAGTAGCTGTCGATCTCCTCCTGGGTACAGGTATGAACATATTCACGGGAGAGGGAGATGGCACTGGTCGGACAGATGTCCACACACAGGGCGCACCAGCAGCAACGGCCATAATCGATCGCCGGTCGCAGATTGCGTATCCCGTTGATCGGATCTTCCGGCAGATGGGGAACCTTAACCATGGTGATGGCGGCGTTGTCACAGACTTTCTGGCAGGAACTGCAGCCGATGCACTTTTCATGATCGTTGAGGTGAAAGCCCCGGTAGTTGTCTGCTGCCGGGCGGGGTTCCAGCGGAACTGTGACTGGTTTGCGCATGAAAAACTGCAGCGCCTTGAGCGGGCTGAGGATAGAGCCGGCCTCCTCATGCTCGATAGTCACATTCTGTTTACTCTGTTTTGCATTATCAATCGGTTTGGACATCAGCGATTACCCATAGATCTCAACGGTCAACTTCCGGTGGACAGGCATCCAGAGAGAACATGGTCTGGGCAATGTCCTCGATACGTGATCCAACGGACATCTTCTCCAGTACCTGTACCGCATGCATGGATGATGGCCCCCGCACATGCACCCGATAGGGCTTGGGGCCACCGTTGGAGACCACGTAGTAGCAGAGTTCACCTTTGGATGATTCAACCCGGGTGTAGGTCTCTCCAGCAGGGACATTCCAGGCCAGAGGATTGGGGATCGGCGCTCGAATCGGACCATGGATGTCGGGCAGAATCTCCACTACCTGGCGAAGGATGCGAATACTCTCCATCAACTCTTTACGGCGAACCAGGGTGCGTGCCCAGGCATCACCGCTCTCTTCAACCGGGATATCGAACTCCAGTTGATCGTAGACCAGATAGGGGTCATCCCGACGTACATCGAAGGCCAGTCCGGTGGCCCGTAGATTGGGTCCGGTGACACCCCACTCGAGCGCCTGTTCACGGGACATCACTCCGGTGCCTTTGGCCCGCTTGACGAACACTTGGTTCTTGAAGAAGAGGTTGTCGTAGTCGGGCAGTCGTGACTCGATGTAGTCGAGAGTTTCTGTCAAGCGTTGCAGGAAACCGTCAGGCAGTTCCCGGCGCACTCCACCGGGAATGTTGTAGATGCTGTAGACCCGACCGCCAGTGAACTCCTCGAACAGATCGAGCAACAGATCCCGGTCGGCCACCCCCCAGTACATGGTACTGTACATGCCGGTGGTCGCCGCATGACCGCCGAAGGTGAACAGATGGGCCGCGATGCGCGACAGTTCCAGCTGCATCACCCGTAACCACTGAGCCCGTTGCGGCACCTTCAGTCCGCACAACTCTTCAACCGCCATCGAGTAACAAAGCTCCATCGGTGAAGGGTCAGGCACACAGATACGAGGCACCAGGGCGATGTTCTGAATCCACAGCCGCTGCTCCATCAGTTTTTCAAACCCCCGGTGCAGATAACCACCATCCGCCTTGGCCTCCAGCACGATATCACCATGCAGTTTAACCTTAAGTGCATAGTTGCCTTCGATACCCGGATGGTTCGGACCGAAATTGAGTTCATACTCATTACTCGGCGGCTGGCGCTGGGCTTCGTAATTCTCAGGTCTCATATCGTTTCGCTTGTTTTTTAATTTGGGGTCCGCGGATGAGTGCGAATGTTCTAAGAAGCTTGCTTTTGACAAAGCAGGCATCGTTATCTTCAGCTAAGAACAACTGATGCACTCGGTGAAAATGTCGCAATCCAATAACCATCAATAACATTTGTGTTTATCAGCATTCATTCGCGGACAGATAAAACTCTTCATTTCTTCTTTTGACTGAAGCGTTGCTCTTCCGGCGGGATGATCACACCACCACCTTCGGCAACCAGTTCCTGTAACCACTCCGGGTTGTACTCCTGCCAGCTCAGGTGTTCGTTGATATAGGCTTCGCTATCAAACTCTTTGCGCATCGGCGGTGGACCGTCCCATTCGGTGAGGATGAACTTCTCCATATTGGGACTGCCTTCGAATTGTATGCCGTACATCTCATGGATATCCCGCTCGAAAAAGCCGGCGGGTTGATAGAGGTCGTATACCGAGAGATAGACACCGGGTTCACGAGCGATACGAATATGTGCTGAAACCAATGAGTGATTCTCGTAGGACCAGACGTGATAGACCAGTTCAAATTCGTCATCATCGATCCAGTCGACACAACTGATGGCGGATAGGTGAATATAGCCGGCTCGTCCCTGCAGCAGCTCCAGCAGGGCGGGCAGGGCATCCGCCGGCACATCGACCCGAACCCGGCGACTGCTTTTACGACGAACTTCGATGCCTTCGATCTCCTTCAGGAGATTGTCCAGCCAATGGGTGACTTCCTGAGTCATTCAATTGGCTCCTTGATATTGTGACCGAGGCGCATCTCAAGGGCCTCCAGGGGATTCTGATGCTGCTCCAGCAGGCGGGTGTGTTCACCTAGGGTGCCTTCACCCATCAGCTCATAGTGTTTCGCTTCGGTGATGATGTCGGTGGGGGTCTGCCAATCTTCACCGAACAGTTTCTGTTGATTACCCAGGTAGTAGTCATAGTTTTGGTAGTAATCCTGCCAACTGTCGGCTTCACCACTCTTGATGCGGTCCATCAACTTCTGCAGGCCGCTGATCACTGCCTCGGGTCTCGGCATGCAACCGGCGATATAGAGATCGACCGGCATATATTCATCGAGTTTTTTAGCGGTGGCATAGCTTTGCCAGTACATGCCGCCATTGACGGTGCAGGAGCAGATACCCACCACATATTTGGGTGAACCCATCTGTTCATAGGTGAGGATCACCCGCTTCAGGGTTTTGATCGAGACATAGCCGGTTATCAACAGAATATCGGCCTGTCTGGGAGAGACCATGGGTTGAATGCCAAGGCGCTCCATATCGAAACGGGAAGTCATCGCCGGCGGCAGTTCGATTGCCCCACAGCCGGTACAATAATGGAGAATGAACAGGGAGCGCGAGCGGCAGAAGCGCACCAAGTCATCGAACACCCGGGCCAGGGGGTTACCCTTTTTCTCTTCGACTACCGGTATCTTTTGTATTCTGCTCATAACCATCACCAAAGTCGTTGGGTTAACTTGCCGGTAGTGTTTTCGCTACTGGCATGTCAGTCCGGCATTGCCGGTATTCAATTGCCTTGAGAGTCAATCACTGTTTTACAAGGACTCGCCACACACTCTCCCGGTTGGCGTAAATTCACATCACGAATGCCAAGCCGATCAGTCCCAGCATCACCGGCCATTTCCACATCAGACGCAACAGATCCTCGGTGCGATAGCGGGGAAACAAGTAGGCAATACTCACCGGAATGGCCAGCACCAGAAAACTCTTGATCAGAAAATCGAACCAGGTGGTGCCGCCACCAAGGAACAGACTCACATAGAGTACCGAGGTGGTGTAGAGCTGGAAACACTGCATCACAAACAGGCCACCCAGATACTTACCACTCATCTCAACCATCGGCCCGGTGGCAATCTCAGCCGGGGCGATATAGATCTCGAAAGGCTGTTTACCCAGTGAGGCGTGCATGGCGATCAGGCCGGCGATGGCCAGCAGTGGCATCTCAATCACACCCCAGGTTGCAAAACCACCAGCCTGCTGTGTAGCGATGATCTCTACCAGATTGGTGGTGCCGGCGGCATAGGCGACGCCAAAGATGACGATGACCAAGGGAATATCGTAGGCCAGCATGGCAGTCAGTGCGCGGGCAATGCCGATCGAGCCATTGGGATTGGCGCACTGACCGACACCCAACGCCAGGCCGAGGGACGGAATCATCATCAGATAGAGCAGGGTGATCAGTCCCCCCTTCTCCGCAATGCCGTCCATACCGGGTACCGGTAGCAGGGTCTCTGCGGCAATGTAGCCGCCCATCGCCATGACTATTCCGATGTCATGAATCAGGCCGTGTGAGACCTGAGTGCGTTTACCGTGAAGCTTGACGATGTCGTAGAGCGGCTGAAAGAAAGGTGGTCCAATACGTCGTTGAATCTTTGCCGCGATACGCCGCATCATCAGCACCATCATCATGCCGACGATAAAGGCAATTAGCGGCATCAGGGTCAGTTCTATGAGAAGTTCGATCGGTGCCATCAGAATACCACCCAGGCAATGATGAAGAGTGCTGTGCTTAACAGATAGAATTCAGAGTTGGCACGTCGGTAGATACCCTGCATGCCAAGGGAGAGAAATTCAACCAGCGAGGTAATGCTGTTTTCCAGCCACTGAAAGCTACCCCGATACCAACCCTTGATCAGATGCATCAAGCCGGAGTAGAAATTGTCACTGTATTGGTAGCGCACATCGGCAGTGAGAAAGTGACCACCGGCATAGTTGTCGAGCTGGTGAACCCGCTTACTGGGTCCGGCGGAGTAGAAGATCACAGCGCCGATACCAAAGCCGGCGAACAGCACGCCGATCACCCAGATCATATCGAGGCTGCCGCTGGAGGATTCGATGCCACCTAGGGTGATCTCGGGACCAGTGAGGCCAATCGTCTGCAGTGCGGCGGTTACCCAAGTGAGTGGGATACCGGGCAGCAGTCCAGTGACGAAGATCGTGCCGGCCAGTATCAGCATCGGTATCATCATGCTCCAGGGGGCTTCGCGAACTGGTTCGTGCTCCACTCTCAGTTGGCCGAGAAACATATTGTGAATCAGCTTGTAGACCGACAGGATGGTGCCGAGCGTACCGATGATGGTGCCGAGGAAAAGCAGTGGCATACCGTCTTCCAGCAGTGAGCGATAGACCAGCCATTTGGAGACGAAACCGTTCATCGGGGGCAGGCCTGCCAGGCCGATGATACCGGTCAGCAGTACCAGAAAGGAGAGTGGCATTCGCGTGACCAGGCCACCCAGTTTGTTCAGATCAGCGGTACCTGTGCGATGCATGACAGCAAACACCGCCATCAACAGCGCCGCCTGACAGGCTGCATAGTTCAGAACATGAAGCAGACCACCGGCAGCCCCTAGGGAGTTGGCAGTGACCAGGCCGAGTAACATGTAGCCACCCTGACCGATGCCATGCCAGGCCAGCAGATAGCGGGCGTCATTCTGTTTCAGGGCAGTATAGGTGGGAAAGATAATGGTAAACACCGCAATCCAGGCCAGCAGGTCCCGGGCATCGATGAGCGTGAAGGGGATCTTAAGGCTGTCGATGTTGACGATGCCGAACAGCTTCACCAATACCAGCAGTATGGCAAACAGACCCATACGGGATGAGATGGCGCCGAGGAAGGCGCTGCCGGGTCCTGGGGTCTCCGCATAGGCGGCCGCTTGCCAGAGATGAAAGGGCAGCAAACCCATCTTGATGCCGAAACCACTACCGAAGAGTAGTACCAGCATCCAGAGCTGGCCGGTGCTCATTTTTTCAACCGCAATCAATATGGCTTCATACTGCAGTGAACCGGCCGCCGCATAAACCAGTGCAATACCACCGAAGATCGACATCCCGCCGACAACCGCATAGGTGATGTAACGCATGGCTGCCTTGGTGGCAACACCTCCGGCAACGGCCATCAGCAGGAAGCCCGCCCAACTGACCAGTTCCCAGCCGATGAAGAGGGAGAGCAGATCGCCGCTGGCGAGCAGGATCAGCATGGTAAAAACATTCAACGCCATCGCCAGATGAAACAGCCAGACATTGCCTCCCTGCTGTTTGAATTTTCGTTCCCACTCACCACAGGAGAACCAACTGGTGAGCAGTGCCGCTACCAGGGTGATCAGTGCAAAGAACCAGCTCAGGGCATCGAAACGCCAGGAGAGATCCTGTCCCATCACCGAGAGGCTCAACTCGGAGGCGATGGGATCCCCGCCATAACCCAGTGCGGCCATCTTGATCAGGACCAGCAGTTGTCCTGCATAGAGTATGGTGACCATCCAGCCCACCGCCAGACCGCGGCCCAGTACCAGGGCAACCAGCACAGTGGCAGCCGAAAAGATCAAAAGCTCATCCAATAGGCTGAAAATCACAATTGGCCTCCGGGCGTTGCCGGTATCACGGTTTGTATGTAGAGCTCGGTATTTTTTGCCTCGGCCGCGACGGCTTGCAGTCCATCACCGATCGGGGCGATCAGAACTGTGGCCGTCAGCAGGGCGATGCCGAACAGTGAAGCCGTAGCCAGGGAGAGACCGGGCAATTGTTGATGCTCAGGCTGTTCGGATGTGGTCTCGGCTGAGCTGTAGAGTTTCACCACGATGCGAAATAGATAACTTGTCTCGATTACCGTGGCCAAAAGAAATACCAGCAGACCGATCAGATAGAGTGGCTCGCTCTGGGCGGCCAGCTCGGTGATCAGGGTGAATTTGGCCCAGAAGCCGGGTAGGGGGGGAACCCCAACCAGGGAGAGGGCGAACAGGGTGAACAGTGCCGCACCAACCGGTGACCTTTTGGCCGCTCCGGTCAACCGCTCGAGCGATCCGCCCCAGCCATCGGCTAGCATGAAGAGTCCCGTTTTGATCACCAGATGGTGAAGCGACAGGGCCAGCAGGGCCAACAGCCCCCGCTCATCCGGTAAGGAGAGGGCGATAAAGATGATGCCCAGTTGACCGATCGAGGAGAAGCCGAGCATACGTCGCATATCCTTCGCCCGCCAGGCCGCGAATTCACCACTGATAACCCCCAGTATGCCGAGTATGAGAACAATCTGTACCGCTTCCGGCTGATCAAATATCAGCACCAGCAGCCGCAGTATGATCAGCAGTGCCAGTTTCGACAGCAATCCGGCAAGGAAGCCGGAGAGCCGACTGGAGGCGGTGGCATAGATCTCCGGCACCCAGGCGTTGACCGGAAACAGTTCCGCTTTGACACCGATACCGATCAGGATCAGCAGGTAGGCGGTCAATCCCAGTCGATTGTTTAGCAGTTCCGGCGCCAGTTGTGCCAGATGGGCCAGGTTGAGGGTGCCGGTCTGGCTGTAGATCAGTGCGATACCGAGCAGCGTCAACACGGAACCGATACCGCTCAAGATCAGATATCGAAAAGTTGCGGCGTAAGCGGCTGAGGTGCTGGAAGCAACCACCAGCCCGAAGGTGGCCACGGCAGCCAGTTCATAAAAGACATACAGATTGAACAGATCGCCGGAGAGCGCCAGTCCGGTCGAGGCGGCAACCAGTAGCAGCATCAGGGCCTGTCGTCTGGCCGTATCCTGATTCAAACCATAGGGCCAGCAGATCAATCCCAGCAGCTGTACCGCAAAGGCAAACAACAGGGCCAGTGAGTCCAGGTAGAGATTGATGCCATATGGGGCATCAAATCCACCAATCGCAACCGACAATGGCAGGCTGATGTCGCTAAACCAGAGATTGCCCAACAACCAACAACCATAACCCAGAATGATCGGTCCGAGCCATAAGCCAAGAGCCTGGGAGAGACGCATCACCACAGGCAGTAAGAAGGCGCCAAGCAGAGGCAGGGCGATGGTCAGCACCAGGTTGTTCATGCATCGCCTCCTCGGGATTCAGCGGTATGCGCCGGAAGCGGTGACAGGGGCCGCTCACCGAGTGGTGCATCCTGACTGATGTCCCTGCGGATTCCCGCACTGGCGGCTATTTCAGCATCCATTTTTTCCGCCACTTCACGACGCTTCAGGTTGCCATAGCGCTGGCGGATACGAATCAATATGCTGACAGCCAGTGCCTGGATGCCGACGCCAATCACAATCGCGGTCAGCACCATCGCCTGGGGAACCGGATCGACCATCGCCGGTTGGTCGGTTCGTTGCATCAGAATCGGTGCCACCGCATCCCAGCGATAGCCGGAGAGCACCAGCATCAGGTTGGCTCCCGCTTCGGCAATCACCAGCGCAAGCACCATGCGGAACAGGTGGCTGCTGAGCACCACACCGGCCAGGCCGATAATCACCAGCCCCAGGGCCGTGACATAGAGTATCAGTTCAAGCGTCACACCCGGGATCATTGTTCAGACTCCGTTTGTGCAAGGTTGGAGAGCAGGCTTGCCAACTCGGCGCCGACCTTCAAACCCACAGCGATATAGAGCAGCGGCAGGGTGCCGGCGGATATCAGTGCACCAAGGGTATCCTGATTGAGCATCGGTTGCAGAAATGCCTGGCCCTCCCCCAGGGCGGCAAGTCCGATGAGAATAAAGCTGGCACCGGCAAAGGCTTCGATGACACTCAGGATAGAGTGGTGCAGGCGCGCCCCGGGTCGAGCCAACAGAGGCAGGAAAAAGGCTGCGGCAAGAATCACACCGCCCTGGAATCCGCCACCCGGTGTCAGATGGCCATGAAAGATGATGTAAAAGCCGATCGTCAGCAGAAACGGAAAGATCAAGGCGCCGCCATGAAAGAGCACAAATCCGCCTTTGCGCTGAGTGCCTGTGGTGGTATGTCGACGACCCAGCACCAGCCCGGCGGCCGAGGCGGCGGCAAACAGGATGGCAAGCTCCCCGAGCGTATCGATACCCCGGTAGCCCAACACCACTGAGGTGACAATATTGGCTGCGCCGACCTCCTGGGGAGAGGCGGACTGAATGGCTTCGCCGATGCGCATTGGCGGACTGCCGAAATCGAGGCCGCTGGCGATCGCTAGCAGCATGAAACCCAGGCCGCCGGCAAACAACAGGCCGGTGAGTTTACGCATCTTCTTTCCCCCTGGTTGAAGCACTCAGCAGATTGCTGTTGTCACTTCCACTGTCGATCTGCCACAAGCCCAGGCGTCGCAGCGCCAAAGCCAGGATCAAACTGCTCAGACCGGCACCGACAGCGGCTTCGGTCATTGCTACATCCGGTGCCCGCATCAGGGCAAACAGCAGCGCCAAACCGAGCGACACCACGGATGCGGCGGCTACCGCAGCGAGATGGTTTTTGACCACCAGTGCCAACACCGCACTGCTTAACATCATGATCCCCAGGATCAGGGCGATCCAAAGTTCTACTTCACTCATCGGTCGGCCTCTCCAGTATGGCTGACGGTAGCCTTGCTCCAGGGTTTTACTCCGGCCTTCAGCAGTGCCCGGGCAATAGTCGAAGAGCCGAGTGGATTGGTAATCAGAATCAGCACGCCGATCACCAACAGCTTCGACCACCAGGCAGGGTAGAGCAGAGCGATGCCGATCAATAGGCAGAGCGAGCCAAGGGTAACCGCCTTGGTACCTGCCTGGATGCGGTTATAGACATCGGGCATTCGGATCAGTCCAATGGCACCGAACAGGGTGAAGGCGGCACCGATAACAAGAAACAGATCGGCAATCAGTCTCATCAGCCGTTCCCCTCAATCGTACGGGCAATGGCGACAACACCGACAAATGCCAATGTGCCATAGATCAGAGCTACATCCAGATAGAGCGGGCTGCCCAGCAGGGCAGCGAGGATCACCAATCCCGATGTCGTGATCACCGCCAGGGTATCGGCGGCTACCACCCGGTCCGGGGCTGTGGGACCCAGGATGAGGCGCAACAGACTGAGTAGTACCGCAGCACCCAACAAGCCCAGTGCCACGATCTCCAATAGGGTTAATGTCATAACACGAAGCCTTTCAGATGTTGTTCAAATTTACTGGTGATGGCCTGGGTGGTGGATGCCAGATCACTCCCCGGGGGACAGTCGACCCAATGCACCAACAGCACCTGATCCTGCACATCGACAGTCAGGGTGCCGGGGGTCAGGGTAATGCTGTTGGCCAGAATAAGCCGGCCTAGCGGTGATTTGAGATTGGTCTCCACCTCAACCACAGCCGGTTGCAAAGGCAGTGAAGGACTCAGGACCCGTCGGGCCATATCGAGGTTGGCTTGGACCAGCGCTACAGTGAAGGTGCCAAGGTAGCGCAGCAATGGAAGCAGGGCGGTCGGTGAGATGATCAGCCCGGTGAGGATGCTGAGGTGAGGTCGGCTTGCCAGGGTGACAATCAGAGCGACCACCACACCGGCAGCCATCTCCGTTGTATCCAGATTGCCGACCAACAGCATCCAGAGTGCAAATACAAGCAGGAAGAGAAACAGTCCGTGGACAAAACCGGGTTCAGGTTGTTGTATGGACTTCGTCATCATACTCGGAGTCACCTTTTTGTTGTGGTTGTGGGTACTATTGTACGCGTTATTTCGTTATCAAATCATCTTTATGTTACAACCCGATGACGCCACTCAATATTCCATTTGTCAATCATGCGGCTGACATCAGCGCAGGCGGGAAATAGGCTTTTGAAATCGCTTCATGCAGGGTGCCAAAATCGATCTGTAAATCGTCAATAAACTCATGCAGCTCATTGTTATCCATCTTATCCGTCAACATCTCTGTCAGGCGGGTATCGATCTTTTTCAGTACTTTTAGCGGTGTTCTGTTTTTCGGTAGACGGGAGAGATTGAAACGGATGTTTTCCGTGCAATAATTTATTGAACGGGGAAAACCCTGTGTTTTAAAGAGGAACTGTAGAACGTCCTTACGATTGATTCTGACCTGCATATGTTGTCGATACATTTGATAAGCACTGAGTGACTTCAACATACTCATCCATAGAATGTCTTCAAATGGCGCCAGTTCAGGTGCCTCTTCCGAGAGTGGATTTTCGGGTCGTACATCGATGATACGTGTTGTCATATCGGCACGTTCCAGTTTTCGTCCCAAATTGAGAAAGCGGTAGGCCATGTCGTGATTCATACTGCCGGCCAGTAGCCCGGTCATCAGCTGTGAGCCAGCAATGATATGTTCCAGGTAAGATTGGCGGCCCTGGCGGGAAAAGCTGCTCTGTTTTCGCTCCAGGGCAGTCTGGTAATAACTGTTGATCGACTCCCAGGCTTCCCGCGGTAATATGTCGCGTATGGTGCGGGCATTCTCTCGCAATGCGCAGAGGGTGCTGATGATGGAGCTGGAATTGTATTCATCGTTGATCAAAAAATTCGCCACCCGGCGCTCGGTAAATTCCGGATGACGTGCCAGATAGGACTCGTAACAGCCCAGCAGGTTGATCAGTGCATCCCAGCCTGGGGCACCCTTGGGCGGTAGATCCAGCATCAGATTGGTGTTGACGGTGATCAGACGCGCGGTGTTTTCAGCCCGTTCCTGATAACGTCCTATCCAGTATATGGTTTGTGCGACTCGGGATAGCATTGTTTACTCCTCAAATAGGCCCTAACTGTCCACGATCCAGGTATCCTTGCTGCCGCCACCCTGGGATGAGTTCACCACCAGGGATCCTTTACGCAGTGCCACCCGGGTCAGCCCACCGGTGGTCACCTCCATCGACTTGCCGCTGAGGATGAACGGCCTCAGATCAACATGTCTGGGTTCTAGCAAACCGCCATTGATTGTGGGTACCGTAGAGATCGCCAGGGTTGGTTGTGCAATGTAGTTACGGGGATTCTTCTCAATCAGCTTACGAAAGGTCTCTCGCTCCTGTCGGGACGATGACGGACCCACCAGCAGACCGTAACCACCCGATTCGTTGGCGGGTTTTACCACCAGCTCTTTAAGATGATCCAGGATATAATCACAGGATGGTTTGTCGATACAGCGCCAGGTTGGCACATTCGGTACGATGGGTTCCTGGTCCAGATAGTAGCGAATGATATCGGGCACAAAGGAGTAGACCACTTTGTCATCCGCCACACCGGCCCCCGGGGCATTGGCCATCGCTACATTACCCGCTTTCCAGGCCCGCATCAGACCGGGAACACCCAGCATCGAGTCGGCATTGAATGCCTCCGGATCAAGAAACAGATCATCGATACGGCGATAGATCACATCCACCCGGGAGTGCCCTTCGATATTGCGCATATAGACACAATCATCCTTCTCAACAACCAGGTCGCGTCCCTCAACCAGCTCACATCCCATCTGTTGTGCCAGATAGGCATGTTCGAAGTAGGCTGAGTTGTAGATACCCGGGGTGAGTACCACGATCTCCGGATTATCTCCGGGACGGGGTGACAGGGCAGAGAGAGTATCGAACAGTTCGGATGGATAGTCATCGATGGGCAGGGGACTGTAGGTTTCGAACAGTTCCGGGAACACCCGTTTGGTTACCAGTCGATTCTCCAGCATATAGGAAACCCCGGAGGGGACTCTCAGATTATCCTCCAGTACATAGATCTCACCCTTGTCGTCGCGGACCAGATCACTGCCGCAGATATGCGCCCAGACACCCAGTGGTGGATTGACACCGATACATTGTTCACGGAAGTTTTCGGAATCTGCCAGCACTTCCGCCGGAAACACCTTGTCCTTGACGATCTGCTGTTTGTGATAAAGATCATCAATGAAAAGATTGAGTGCTTCGACCCGCTGCTTAAGACCGGATTCGATCCGGTCCCACTCTTTTTTCGGGATCAGTCGGGGCACGATATCGAACGGCCAGACCCGATCGATGGAACCCTCCTCTTCGGTATAGACGCGAAAGGTAATGCCCATCTGTTTGATCGCCAGTTCGGCACCCAGCTGGCGGGATGCCAGCTCTCCCTTATCGAGCTTACCCAGATAGCTGATCAGTTTACGGGCATAGCCTCTGGCATGACCGTTGGGTGTGATCAGTTCATCGAAGAATGGATGGTTTTCAAAGGACTCCCGATTGATGGTCATCTTGAGCCTCCCGGGTTGGTGCGAAGATCCAGGGTATAGGGGAAATCCGGATTGATCCTCTCTTCACTCAAATTGATCGTGCCGCCGGTATGGCCATGGTCATGGAAGCGGGCCAGGCGCCGGGCTTCGGCTTCGTTTGCATTGACTGGAAAGGTTTCATAGTGGCGTCCACCGGGATGGGCGACATGGTAGATGCAGCCACCCAGGGATGTGCGGTTCCAGGTATCCACGATGTCGAACACCAGTGGTGCATGACTGCCGATGGTGGGGTGCAAGCCGGAAGGCGGTTGCCAGGCTTTGAAGCGAACTCCCGCCACATACTCACCATGGGTGCCGGTATTGTGCAGTGGTAACGGCCTGCCATTGCAGGTGACCGCGTGTCGACCAGGCGTGATGCCTTTGATTCTGGTCTGCAGCCGTTCCACTGAGGAGTCTACAAAACGGGCGGTCCCCTGGACCGTCACCTCTTCTCCCAACACATTCCAGGGCTCGATGGCGAAGCGTAACTCCAGCTCCAGATCATCCACATTGATGGTGCCGTAGCGGGGGAAGCGGAACTCCAGAAACGGATCAAACCATGGGGACTCAAATGCATAACCGGCGCGGTTGAGATCATTCACCACATCGGCCAGATCCCGGGCGACGAAATGGGGCAGCATAAACCGGTCGTGCAGTTCGGTACCCCAGCTGACTGGTGCCCGGTCATAGGGGGTATCCCAGAAGCGGGCGATCAGAGCGCGTAGCAGCAACATCTGCAATGCACTCATCTGCGCGTGGGGTGGCATCTCAAAGCCACGGAATTCAACCAGGCCAAGACGGCCGCTGGGGCTGTCCGGAGAGTAGAGTTTATCGATACAGAATTCAGACCGGTGGGTGTTGCCGGTCAGATCCACCAGCAGATGGCGAAGAATCCGGTCCACCAGCCAGGGGGCCGGAGTCTCCCCAGGGGGAATCTCGCTGAAGGCAATGCCCAGCTCACAGAGGGAGTCGTCCCTCGCCTCATCCACCCTGGGTGCCTGGGATGTGGGGCCGATGAAGAGTCCGGAAAAGAGGTAGGAGAGAGCCGGATGGTGTTGCCAATAGGTCAACAGACTGCGTAGCAGATGTGGGCGTCGCAGTATCGGACTGTCAGCGGGATCGGCAGCACCGATGGTGACATGGTTGCCACCACCGGTACCCGAGTGGCGACCATCGAGCATGAACTTCTCTGTGCCCAGGCGGGATTGTCTCGCCTCTTCATAGAGGGTCTGATTGAGCTGTACCAGATCCCGCCAACTGCTGCTGGGTTGAATGTTGACCTCGATGACACCCGGGTCAGGTGTGATCTGCAGACGCTCCAGTCTGGGATCCTTGGGCGGTTCGTATCCCTCCATGATCACCCCGTAACCGGTCTCTACCGCTGCGGCCTCGATCGCATTGACCAGATCCAGATAGTGCTCCAGCTCAGTCAAAGGGGGCAGAAAAATATGCAGGTGACCCGACCTGGGTTCCACACACAAGGCGGTCCGTATCAGAGCCTGGCCATCGATCTCGTCGTCCTGCTCAAACAGTGAGGGATCGTCGGCTGCCATGGGTGCTTCCGGCAGTGGGATGGTCATACCACTTTGGGTCAGCCGCAGTCGATCTTTGATTTCCGGCTGTAACTGCCGTTCATCAAAGGGATCCCGGGGATGTATCTCCTGACGCTCCTCAGCCTTCTCCCAGCGTAGAGAGTCCAGTGGGAGTCGATAACCCATCGGTGAGTCGCCGGGTATCAGATACATATTGCCACGCCGGAAGTTCCAGGGATTGCTCACCCAGCTCTCCTGATGGTAGTCCCAGGCGATGGGCAGAGCGTAACCGACCACCTTCTGCAGACCCTGTTCAAAGACCCGGCGCAAGCGGCTCCGTTCCAGAGGATCCTTCAACTTGCTGTCGAGCACACCCACATTCGCCGGCAGGGTACCCTCTTTCCACAGATAGTAGATGTTGTCCTCCATGCCCGGTATCACATAGCGGTCATCCAGCAGATTGAGGTGCTTCTGAATATGCCGGATCAATAACTGGGCATGGTGAGCATTGTATTCGCTCGATGAGTCGGGCTGGTCCAACAGTTCAGGGTGACTCCATACCGGTTGTTTGTCTTTGCGCCAGGCACAGGTCAGTGCCCAGCGGGGAAGGGGTTCTCCCGGATACCACTTACCCTGGCCATAGTGCAGAATGGCTTCAGTGGTAAATGCCTTTTTGAGCCGCTTCAGCAGATCCCCAGCCAGCGCCCGTTTATGGCGACCCAGGGCGGCGGTGTTCCATTCGGGGCTGTCCATGTCATCAATTGAGACAAAGGTTGGTTCACCCCCCATGGTGAGTCTTACGTCACCATACTGCAGTTGTTTATCCACAAAGTCACCTAGACTGAGGATCGCCTGCCATTGGCTGTCACTGTAGGGTTTGGTGACCCGGGGATCTTCGTGGATCCGCTGAACATTGTTGGTATGGTGAAAAGTGACTTTGCATTTATCCGTGGCGCCGACGATCGGGGCAGCACTGACCGGATCCGGTGTGCAGGCCAAGGGGATATGCCCCTCACCAGCAAACAGGCCGGAGGTGGGATCCAGACCGATCCAGCCAGCACCGGGTACGAACACCTCGGTCCAGGCATGAAGGTCGGTGAAATCCGCCTCAGGTCCGGAAGGGCCATCCAGGGACTTCTGGTCTGCCACCAGCTGAACCAGGTAGCCGGAGACAAACCGGGCTGCTAGTCCCAGGTGTCGTAAAATCTGAACCAATAGCCAGGCGCTGTCACGACAGGAGCCTTTGGCTTTGGTCAGGGTCTGCTCACAACTCTGAACACCCGGTTCCATGCGGATGGTGTAGTCGATATCCTGCTGCAGACGTTGGTTGAGTTCGACCAGGAAGTGGACAATATGGGGGCCCTGACCCGCTTCCTCCAGGGCTTGCGGTTTACCATCTGACTGATAACCGAAGCCGACCGGATCCGCCTTCAAACGCTTCAACCAGGCCATCAGTCTGGGCCCACGCTCTTTCAACTCGAAATAGGGAAACAGCTCCTTTTTCAGTTGCGGCTCATATTTGAAGGGAAAGTGTTCACACACCTCCTCGACAAAAAAATCGAATGGATTGATGGTCACCATGTCCGCAACCAGGTTGACCTCGATCACCAGCTTTTTGGCCTTCTCCAGAAACACACAACGGGCTATATAGTTGCCGAATGGATCCTGCTGCCAATTGAGAAATTTCTTCTGCGGTTCAATCTTCAGCGCATAGTGGTGCAAGGGTGTGCGGGTATGGGGCGCAGGACGCAGGCGAATCAGGTGAGGTGCAAGATTAACCGGGCGGTCAAAGTGGTATTCGGTACGGTGCTGTATGGCAATTCGAACTGACATGGTGCGCTGGATGCTCCAGATTGGTGCTCTCGGGTGGTGTTGATAGCCATTTCAATACTTAAACAGGGTATAGAGCAGTTTTTATGCCAGCCAGGCGAAAACACTAATTACGATTGAACCCGGAAAACGGTATCCAGGGATTTCAAATTTGTATTAAGATGCCTGGGTACACACTTAAACAGAAAGGTCGGTTTATGACTTATTGTCTCGGTATCTGTGTCAAAGATGGCATGTTGTTCGCTTCTGACTCCCGTACCAATGCCGGTGTAGACTACGTGACATCCTATTCCAAGATGCATGTCTTCAACCCGGCGCCGGATCGTCTGTTTGTGATTCTCTCGGCGGGAAACCTGGCCACCACCCAGGAGATCATCAATATCATTCAACGGGATATCGACTACCCGAGCGGAGTCGACAGTCTGCTCTCTGCAAGGTACCTGTTCGAGGCAGCAGACTACGTGGGGCGGGTGAGCCAACAGGTTCAGCAACAGCACAACAGTGCGTTACAACAAGCGGGTGTCAGTGGTGAGGTCTCGCTGATTATTGGCGGACAAATCCAAGGTCAACCCCATGGTCTGATGTTGATATATCCGCAGGGTAATCATATTGAAGCGTCAAAAAGCACCCCGTACCTGCAGATTGGAGAGACCAAGTATGGCAAACCGGTACTCGACCGGGTGCTCAGCCACGATCTGCCTTTGAATGATTGCGCCCGTTTGGCGCTGGTCTCCCTCAGCTCCACCACCATGTCCAATATCACAGTGGGACCTCCCTATGAACTGTCACTCTATCGGGCAGAAGATTTCCAACTGGCCAGCCGCTGTAAATTTGAAGAGCAGGGGGAGTATCTGATGGAACTGCAACAAGCCTGGACCAATGGTTTGATCCAGTCGTTCAGCAACCTGCCGAGATTTGAATGGGAGGGTACAGCGTCCCAGGCGGCACTGGAACTCAATCAGAACGAAATCCATGCTTCTATCGAAAATATCGACTGAGGGGGTATCTCAGGTTGGCGGACGTTGATCCAGGCACTTCGCCATATGATTGAATTTAAACTTGAGCGACTGCCACTAGCTAGCCTGTCGGATTTTGAGTTCAGTAGTGAGTCTGAGTATTCCATCCTCACCTAGAACGCCAATTGACTTTTCCTGACTGTTTTTCAGCACGGTAAGGGCGTGGCCCAAGCCCGGTCTTCTGATGCAGACCAGTTTCCAGCCAAATTTCTTCAGGATCGACATTCCCTCGACTTGTTTCTCGTTGATATACATCTGAGGTGAAGTTGGGACTGGCCCCATTCCTACCCGTTTATCTGATGACATAACATCATTCCCCTGGAAATTATTATTACTCAATCAGTTACTTCATTTATCGGTGGTTGCTGCGCAAGCTGAAGTATCCTTGATGTTCCCTACTTAAAAATGATAGCGCAATTAACTGCAAGCGCGTTTAATTAGATACAAATTAATAGTTAATCAAGTGGCTCAAGTCAATGTTTTTTTAGATGTTAACAATCTTGAGGAATAGAATATGATCAAATCAACAACGAATTGATACAGATTAAAAAAACCTTATGGAAGCAGGAGTTGCAACCAGATTTCAGTGAGCATTTCTGGGTAAAATGCCCTAGGCGTTTAATTCCCATTCGGTTTGTACTTGTTTTTTGGAACACCCTGGGTCGGGAGAGAAAGTTCTTCCGAAAGTAGTGAAATTCAAATGCCGGCTAAAAAAGTATCGATCTCAAACCAGAATTTCTCGTGGCCATACAGGTCATTATGTCGGCCATTTATCAACACGACCAGTTTACCTTTGATCCTGGCTAATCCTTCTGCTTGATCCAGAGGTATGATCCGATCGTCAGAGCCGTGTAGGATCAGAACTGGGGCCTTAACCCCATTCAGATAGCTGGCGGAGTCCATTGGGAACTTAAGCAGCAGATCCGAGGGTAACAGAGGGAAGTGGTAATCTGCCAAATCAGTTAAACTGTAAAAGGGAGCATACAGAATCATGCCTCCGAGATCGGCTTTTGAAGCCAGTTGGATGGCAACACCCGTACCGATCGAACGTCCATAAAGTATGATTTTAGAGCTCTCCCAGCCCGCTTTTTTCAGATATTCAAGAAACAGTGCGGCATCGGCAAACAGATTCTCCTCACTCAACTCGCCACTGCTCTTACCATAGCTGCGGTAGTCCATCGCCAGGAAACTGTAGTTTCGATCGACAAAGGGTTCGGCTGCGTATTGCATCGACAACATATTTTCCGCATTACCATGAAAATGGAGAATTACCCCTTTTGGTTTTATTGCCCTGAAGAGTACTCCATGTAACCTGGCGCCATCAGGGGTATCGATAAAAAGTTCCTGGTGATCGATGGTGAAGGTAAACTCGGTGTCGGTATCGATCCGGCTTGCGGGAAAAATGATGTTAACCTGATTGAGGTAGTAATAGAGACACAAAATGGCATAGCCAAGGAAAATCGAAAGAATTGTGAAATAGGATTTTTTTAAGAGAGAAAAAAGCATTTTGAAAGAGTGGTGCCAGACAGATTTCTGTAAGTGTAGTCGCAATTTGAAAAATAAGTGATTCGTCAAAAAAAGCCCTGCCTAAAAATAAACAGGGCTTTATCACTAAGTACACTAGGATAACTCAATATGAGCTTAGCTGCTGATGACTATTGAGTCGGTCTTTGCATGTGATATTGAGCGTATCAAGTACTGTATGCCAGCCATCTGATGCAGCAAAACCTTTTGTTTGTGTGACTGAATCAGGTATGGGATAGGTTCTATTTGCAACAGATTCAACATTACTCGAAACAGATGTTGTCAATGCGTCACGATTTGAAATAGCTTACATTTAATAACCAAGTGCCATTTAAGAATAGTATGACTTCGCGTCTGCGCCACCCTATACCCAGAGGTTCGGGTAAGCCATCATCGCTAGCCGTTGCTGACAGCATAATACCGCTACACGTATACCCATACTGGGTGTTGAATGCGGTCACAATCTGATCGATTCCTGCCTCAATAACCGGCGGTTCATTCGCATCAGCAGAACACTCATAACAGCTCTGTATCTTTGGGCCTGTTAAACAAAACAGTTGATGATTATATTATTTTATGGCTGCCAGACCGAGTAGATCCACTGGTCGTCTCAATTTTGTCTTGTACTCGATAAGCGCTATCCGATTCATCAGCGGGATCTCAGTACCCAATAGAGATTTCGATTCAGTGGCGAGAAAGTCTAATTCCAAAGAGGTCCGTTTTTCATTTTTTTATCGAATATTTTTGCTCCATTTGGATTGCCGACTTCAATTTTAATGCCACAATAGATGAATTGGATATATTCCAGTCCCCATCCTTCGCTGACCTCGCAATAGCGCTGTGGAGGCTTTCTGATCTGTTCATTTCCAAGCAAAACAACCTTTTTAAACAGTTTGCCAGGAACAAACAGATCGATATCATTCAGCTCTCGTTTTGATCCATACCCAATTGCCGCCAAGCCGCTACATATCAAAAATGGAATCTGATGCTGATTCAAAAGGGATACGATCCACTGGAGTGCTTCTGATTGGTTTTTATTCTTGATCATTATTCACGAAAAGCGATTCTCAAATGTAGATTGTAATAATTTGTGTGAATTTGGCTGACTTGTTGATCTATGTCATAGAATGTCTGATATCGAGCTCGGTATAAGGTGTAAATCATTCATAATATACTAATAGAGATTGTTTGATTCACTCTGTTTTGATGAAACAATCGGCAAATGGAAAAGGGTAACTATCTGGCTCTCTTCCATGTAATTAGCAGTTCAGTCTGGGAATAGGTCATTAACACTCAACTATTTGTGTAGATATCAAGTATTTGCACGAAATACATGAGATTGATCGTCTGATGTGACAGGAGTTGACAGTGGAGAACCGCTACTATCCGCGTATTCGACTATCCATGAACGTGGACCTGATCCGAAGGGGGCAATCTATCGGTAGCGCTGTGACAAAAGATTTAAGTCTTGGTGGGCTCTCTCTGCAGCTAGACAAACTAACCCTTGTTCCGAACGATATCGTTCTAATAAAAGTATGGATGCATGGGGCGTTACAAACACTACAGGGATTTGTTGTCTATACGGATAGTCGTCAGAGTGGTGTCATGCTCATCGGTATGAGCAGAGAGGCAACACGCGCCTATTTCAATTTTCTGAGGGATATGGATATACCACTCAGAATGGCACTCGATAAACTAGTCGCTAATTGAAAGGCTTATCTGTTATGAACAGAGTTCCTGCCCAATTGGTTGTTTGCCCATCTATGACTCATCTGACATCCTGATAGTCAGATTCTGTCTGTAACCGGTTTGGCATCAGACGGATTCTTGTCCGGCCCTAATATCCTCTGAATGCTATCGATAACAACTATTAAACTTATGGATCTCTTTATCCGCTTTGTTTCTGCAATCTTTTATGCGTTTCAGGCAGGCATTGGACGATTCTGTCTGTTGTAAACATTGCTTTATCTCTTGGAGAACGAATTCTTTGAATGTTGTCGTTTTTTGTTGAGTGGGCGGGCTTGTTTTTCTGCTGATCTTAAGAGCTCTTGAAATAGTGGTTTGCGCATCTGTCAGTGGAAATGAGCTCTCTTTATTACGGCCACTGCTCAGATAATATCTAACCACAAGTTTGTTACCATCCATTATCTGTACCAAGGTTTCTGAGAGCCCCTCGTTTTCCTTTCCATGCCAGATTAAAAATTCAACCTGTTGCTGTTGCCATTTATAGGCATCTACACCGACACCCATAATCTGCAGATCTTTCTGTCTGCTCAGGTTTATCGGTTTCTTGTTGTCAATGCGCAGTGTGGGTGGGGTATTCCAATCTACAGGATCGGAAAAATCCTCAGATGGTTTGAATTTGGCCCAAACTTCACCGCTTCTTGAGATGCGATACAAGGAGAAGCTGTCACCCCGCCCGTTTTTTACCATAGCTGTATTGTCTGAGGTTTTTGATGGGCCGGTGCTGTTTTTGTCGACCTTCCAATCTGCCGGTGTGATGGAGGAAACAATTAATAAAGGTAAGAATGAAAAGAACCTTCTCACTTGTATCTCCTTTGGATTGGTAGATAGTGACTTCATAGCTGAACTTAATTGGCTTTATGAATGAAAGTTTTTATCGTTTATTTACCTTGGTTTTTGATGTTATCGGCATTCACAAAACTAAATCTGAAATCAGGATTTGATGTTCTTATGCTTTAGTATAAGCACGATTTGGGATGTTAACTGGCGACAATCAGTGGTTTAGGATTCTATTGGACTGAGCTGACTGTCACAGGGTGTCTGCTTCGTTGTCTATCAATTGGCTCTCTACAGAAGTTGAGAGATTGCTTAAAGATACTGGTGTTGTATGGCGAGATTTAGTTGTTTTTCAGTCTACTAATTTGTTGGTCAACTCGACAGCAGACACGATATTCCCGCTGCAACTGTCTACCAAGAAATCCCTGGCCGCATGAAGCTGATACATCATTTTGGCTGAACGCCAAGTAGCTTGCTCTGAACTGCACTGGGTGGAATCGTGCATCTATTACTCGGCAAAATGGTGGCCTGGAGACCAGGAAGCGATCAAGCCGGGTTTCTGGCTGTGAGCCCTGCTTAAAAGCAAAAAGATGGTTGCTCCTGAAATAAAAAAAGCACTTAGGTTTAAACCTAAGTGCTTGTTTTAATTGGCTCCCCGGGACAGGCTCGAACTGCCGACCTAGTGATTAACAGTCCCTCCATAATAGTGTTTCCTGGTACTAGATGAAACCCAGTGAAATACCTTCAATGATATATTAACTCTATAAAAACAAACAAAAATCCTGTTATAATCCTTTCATGGGGTTTCATTAGAATTCACCCATTGCAAAGTCAAATCTGCTACCCCAATCACACTCGGGGTAGCGCTGGGGTAACACTGATGAAGTTCACTGATCGAAAAATCAAGAACTTAAAGCCGAAATCTGAGCGATACGAAGTCTGGGAGGGTAACGGGCTAGGGGTGCGAGTTACCCCAAAAGGAGTGAAATCCTGGGTGTTTATGTATCGTTTTCAGGAAAAAGCCAGGAGGTTAACACTGGGCCGATACCCAAAGATGACAGTAGCAGAGGCGCATTCAGAGCATGGTAAGGCGCTACTTGCATTGGAAAAGGGAATCGATCCTGGAAAGGTTGAGGTTGAGAAGAGGCGAGAGAACAGAAGAGCGCCGACAGTGAAAATGTTGGTAGACGAATACATCGAGAAGTGGGCTAAGCCCAGAAAGCGATCTTGGAAGAAAGACCAAAGCACACTAGATCGAGATGTTGTCTCAGAGTGGGGTAGACGCAAAGCCAAAGACATCACCCGGCGGGATGTGGTCATTATGTTGGATGGAATCGTAGAGCGTGGAGCTCCCATACAAGCCAACCGAACTTTGGCCGTTGTTCGTAAGATGTTCAATTTTGCCGTTTCACGTGACATTATGGCCTCTAATCCGTGCCTGCAGGTAAAGCCTCCAGCACCAGAGAATCAGCGTAATCGGACACTGAGTGCTGATGAAATCAAAATCCTGTGGAAAGCATTAGACCTGGTCGGCCTGAAATCAGGAAATGACCAAGAAAAACCGATTTCTATGTCAAAAGGAACAGCTTTGGCTCTGCAATTTCAATTACTTACAGCCCAGAGAAAGGGGGAAGTTGCAGCCGCAGAGTGGTCTGAAATCGATATTGATGGGAAGGTTTGGACAATCCCGGCAGAAAAATCCAAGAATAATTTACCTCACCGGGTTCCACTCTCACCCCAGGCAGTCTCACTACTTGAACTGATCAAGAAAGAGTCCAAGAAATCAATCTGGTTGTTTCCCTCACCAAGAGGGCAGGGGCAAAAACACATTCTCGAAACCGCGATTGATCATGCTGTACGCTTGAATCAAGAGCCCATTGGGATAAATCACTGGGTACCACACGATCTAAGAAGAACGGCTGCTTCGATAATGACATCCATAGGGATCTCTCGATTAGTCGTATCCAAGATACTGAATCACGTAGAAAGCGGAATAACCGCTGTCTATGACAGGCATAGCTATGATGCCGAGAAACGCAACGCCCTGGAGGCCTGGGGGCGTAAACTAGACCAAATTCTAACCGGCGAAAATAAGGGTGATGTAATACCGATACACAAAGCCGGTTGACAGAGTACGCCAGATCTAGGCTCGCTACCGAAAAGCCGACTCCCTCGTCGGCCTGATCTGGCATTTAATTGAGGGTGAACATTGGAGGGAATGTCATGGCGTCAAAAGATGACGATTTTGATAAAGAGAGCCTTGAAGCGCTCAAGGGGAAGGGGAAAGAATCCTTTTTGGAGGAACGGAAACGGAAGAAAGAAGCGGAGTATACGGCAAAACTGCTAGAGCGAGATCCTTTAACAAGGGCATCTAATGATAAGCATGCTGATCTTGATGGTGACGGCATTACCTGGATCGATAAAGAGTATAATGAAAAGCTAAACGCGCGACACGAAATCGATCTTGAAGGCGATGGAATAACTTGGTACGACCTTGAACGTGATGAATCAAGACAATTTTTTAATCAACCTAACGCAAAAGCGGACTACGAGCATTGGGGAAAGGTGGCATTCTATAACCCAGAAGAGGCCACCGCTCTTCTATTGGGCAAGGCTCCCGAAATTGTAACACTTGAAAGTACTAAGCCACTAATCCAAGAATTTGATTTCCCGAAAACATATAAAAAGATCTGCACTCTTATTGAGAGGGCAGTAATTGCAAAAGAGCTAAGATCACTAGAAAGCTTAATAAAACCGACAGACTTACTAGATTGGGCAAGGCTAAATCAACTAGATATCCCCAAAGAGCTGATCGACGCTATAGAGGGAGATTCTATATGTATGAAAACAGAAGAGTCTACGGCAAAAAAGTTAGAACGAGATCCTTTAACAAGGACATCTAATGAGAAGGTGATCAGGGAAGATATTGATCTGGACGGCGATGGACTTATCTGGATTGATAAAGATTACGATGAGAGGTTTGGCGAAGTTCCATTTTACGAAAAACCTAACGCAGCTGCAGACTACGGCCATTGGGGAAAGGTGCCATTGTGGACCTCAGCAGATGCAGCTTCCCTATTGTTTGGAAAAGACCCTCAAATAGTAACACCAGACAGTATCCAACCTTATATTCAATCCTCAGGCTTTCCAAAAAAGTACATGCAATTGTACACCCTAATTGATAGGGCTGTATCAGCAGGCGAGCTACAATCAGAATCTAATTTAATTAAGCCGATAGACCTACTAGATTGGGCAGGAAAACATAATATTAGTGTCCCTAATGAACTGTTAAGCTCGATTGGTGAATCAATTACGCCCAATGATGATGCTCCACCAGAGAATCCGTTCCCATCAATGGAAAATCTTCAATGGAGAGAATTAAGCATGATCATTGTTGCTGATGAAAAAGCCCAACTGATGGCGAGAAAAAAAAGAGTGTTGGTTACATATGCTGAAATGGGGTTTAAAAACAAAAGGGACGCTAAGCCAACGAAAGCCTGGGAGGCGATACTCAATCAATTTGCCAACACCGATACAGGCGCTAAAAAGGATTTTGACGTCAACTTAAAATCCAGAGTGAAGGAAATCAGAAAAGTATTTAAAAACTATTTCAAAATCGATAGTGATCCTTTTTTTCCGTACAAAGACGGCAAGTGGGTTCCAAGAATCCGGATCTATGACAATCGAGGCTCCATTGATTACCCGTTTGAATTCGAAGGCGATGCAGCCGATCAATGGTTACGTGACAACGACTAACCCGCTTCTCCAGTTGGAGATATAGCGGGAAACATTATTTTTCCCGCACCCAGAGGGAAATTTCCCTAACACCCCAAAAATTATTTTCAATCGTAACCTGCTGATATGGCAGGTTTTATTGCTTTTGTGTGCGCGAATGGCGGGTTTTTCCCCATAGAAGGGTGAAAGCGCTTGAAACTTGAGGTTAATAGATTTAATTCGAGGTACACAAATGAATGTTTATGCTGATTTGTACTACACCAGGCCAGAAGCCCGCCGGATCGCAGGTGATAAATCTGACGTTACATTGTGGAGGTGGGAAAAAGCAGGGATCTTTCCCCGTAGGACAAAGCTCGGTCCAAACAGTATTGGATATAAGAAGTCATCTATCGATGACTGGGTAAAAGATCCGCAGGCGTGGGTCGAAAAAAACAGACCAGAACAAGCAGCTTAAGGGGTAATTCTAATGAGTAAGAGGAATACCCCTCCCGGCGTGGGCAGCGCCGGGGTATCTGGGGCAAGTGAGCGCGTTAATCTCAAAGAGAAATATAGCACAACTCCCAGCCCTGAAGCCAAAACTACCTTTTGTCATTGCATTGTTTGCGGTAGCAGGTTCACACCTACCAGAGTTAATCATTCTCTTTGTAGACAATGCTGGTCATATCACCAGGTTGGTCGGGCGATCGAATCGATCCGGTACCTCATGCGTGAGGTGACATGATGTACAGCGTGTTTTTTGTACTTATTAATAGTGAGTCAGATGGTTTTGATTATCTAGCCTCATTAGAAGTAGATCGACTCGTTTTAGAAAATGAACGACTCAAGGCTGAGAATCATGATTTGAAACTGGCCGCTATTGGTTTGAATCAGGAATTCAATGGTGGCTCTAGATGAGTAATTATCTTAATCAATTTGAATCAGCGATGAGAGAAACTGGTATAGAACCACCAGAGAATCTCATTGCTGATGGTGAACTTCATCGATTTTCCTCTAACGGTAAGCCTACCGACTCAGCTGGTTACTACATTTTGCATGGAGATGGTATCCCAGCAGGTCATTTCGGTTGCTGGCGTACTGGTATTTCTCAGGATTGGCGAGCCGATACCGGACAAACCTTTAGTCCTGAGGAGAAACGCGAATATGCCCAACGGATGGAGATGATCCGAGAGAAGAGGGCGGCTGAAGATCAAAAACGTAAGGCCCTGGCAAGACAAAAAGCTGAAGAGAAATGGACTAACGCAAAGCCAGAAACCGGGATTCATAAGTACCTGTCAAATAAGGGTGTTTCAGGGCACGGATTAAGATCAGATGGATTCAATCTACTGGTGCCTATGCGTGATGAAAATGGAACGCTCCACTCAATCCAGTCTATTGATCCCAATGGCAGCAAGAAATTCCTATCTGGTGGTCGCGTAAAGGGTTGTTATTACCCGATCGGAAAACCGAACGGTGCGTTGTGTATCGCTGAGGGTTTCGCTACAGGGGCAAGCATTCATGAGGCAACAGGGCAAGCGGTAGCGGTCGCGTTCAACAGCGGCAATCTAAAGCCTGTAGCAAAGGCCCTCAGAAAGAAACTGCCTAACATCAAGTTATTTCTGTGTGCTGATGATGATGTAAACACTGAAGGGAATCCAGGGGTCACAAAAGCAACTGAAGCCGCCAAAGCGGTTGGTGGTGTTGTCGTGGTGCCTGATTTTGGTAAGAACCGGCCAGAGAGATCGACGGACTTCAATGATCTTCACAAGCATAAAGGCTTAGAGGCGGTTAAGGCATCTTTCAAGAGCGCTAAATCAGTTACTGATGAGCAAGTGCAAGAATCTGAGAATAGCCTCTCTGTGAAGCTCATCCAGGGCGACAGCCTTACACCTGAGCCCATTCAGTGGCTTTGGGATGGGTGGTTGGCTGCAGGGAAAATGCACATCGTGGCGGGTGTTCCTGGTACAGGTAAAACAACCCTATGCATCGCTCTTGCGGCATCGATCACCACAGGCGGCAGATGGCCAGATGGCACCAAAGCAGAAAAGGGACATGTCTTAATCTGGTCTGGTGAAGACGACCCGCAAGATACCCTGATCCCTCGATTACATGCATGTGGTGCTGATCTGAGTCGGATTCATTTCGTGTCCTCTGTTCATAAGGAAGGTGATAGCCGTCCATTTGATCCAGCTCACGACGTACCACATCTCAGAAAGCAGCTTGAGTCCATGAGAGTCCCAATCAAGCTGATGATTGTTGACCCCATCGTATCGGCTACCTCAGGCGACAGCCACAAGAATGCGGAGACTCGGCGATCCCTACAGCCATTAGTCGATCTGGCTCAGTCAATTCGCTGTGCACTTATCGGGATTACTCATTTCACAAAAGGGACTGCAGGTAGAGATCCGCTAGATCGGGTTACGGGTTCATTAGCCTTTGGGGCATTAGCTCGTTTGGTCATGGTGGCTGCAAAGAACCCGGAAGATGAAAAACGGGTATTCATGCGAGCGAAATCCAATATCGGGGCAGATCATGGAGGATTCTACTACGACCTGGAGCAAGTCGAGTTACCCAATTTCCCCGGTGTGAGTACCAGTCAGTTACTTTGGGGCGAGGCTATCGATGGCACCGCAAGGGAGATGCTTGCCGAAACAGAAACATCGGATGATTCGGAGCATAAATCAGCCATGAGTGATGCCATGGAATTCTTGACCAGCTTACTCAAGGACGGGCCAGTTCAATCGAAGCAGATTCGAAAAGATGTTGACCAGGCGGGACACTCCTGGGCAACCGTCAAAAGGGCAAAAAAACTACTCGGAATTGAGGCCAACAAGGATGGGATGAATGGTAAGTGGTCATGGTCATTACCTCCGAAGGGGCTCAAAAACCCTGAAGGGTCTCACACAAATAGTATGAGAGCCTTCGAGAAAAATGAGCCCCTTCGGGAGAATTCGGAGAGTTTTTAGTGATGAGTGATAGGCAAGTAAATGAGGTTATTACGCAGCTCGCCGGACTAGGGATCACCCTGGAAATCGACGGCGAATCAATCTGGGCGACCCCGAAATCTGCTATCACAGACGATGCCCGTCAGCTTATCCGTCACCACAAATCTGCTCTGATCGGTGTGCTGAGAGCAGGGCAGGATATCCGGATTTTAGCCAATGCCTTCTACAACCACTTATCTGGTGAAGCCAAACGAACCAATTGTTGCTACGCGAGAGCAGGGCGGTATTGCACAGAAGGCCAACGGCTGAAGGATGCGTACTATCTGGCGGTCAGGCAGGGCAATTCCCACATACATTGATATCGAATATTTGGAGTTATTGAAATGTCAGAAAATCAGCATTTATCTAAAGTAGACGAGAGTAGAGACCTGGTTCAGCAACCTAGCGCATTCGATCAGCTTAAACCGCAACAGCAGCAGTTTGTTCTTGAGCTTCTGAAACACAATTTCAACGCCACAAAAGCAGCGATTGAGGCCGGGTACAGTGAGAAATCGGCCAGATCACAAGCATCTCAGCTATTAACAAAACTAAACATTCAGGCGGCAATCTCAGAGCAGGTCAAGGCACAGCAGGAACGGATCATGGTTGATGCGGATTACCTCCTTGAGGTGCTCAGAGATGATGTTGAAGCAGATTTAGCAGATCTCTTTAAGGAAAACGGTAACCTGAAACCCGTGAAGGAATGGCCGCCTGTCTTCCGCCGTGGATTAGTTGCAAGCCTGAAGGTAGAGGCGATTCAAGTCCGAGGTGATGACAAACAGAGTGAAATCGTTCAGGTAAAAGAGGTCAGGCTCGCTGATCGAACCAAGCTGAAAGAACTTCTAGGCAAGCATAAATCTGTCCGGGCCTTTGAGAGAGAGGCGGATTCAAGTGAGATTCACATTCATATCGAGGGCAAGGATGCACTGCTCTGATCATATTTTCCCTTTATACCTTTTATAGAATCACATAGGAGATGGTATCCATGAGTTTTGCTGACTGTATTCGTAATTCTGATATTGGTGTTGATGAGCAGGACGTCACTGCTATTCAGGCGCTGATTGACTCTGGAATGGGTGAGAAAGAGGCTGTTGTGACCCACCTGAATAGCTTGAAAGAAGGTCAGGGCCTAGGTCAGGTAGATAAGGCATTTAGGCAGTCTGGAGAAGATGGAGGTCTGAAGAATAATGCCTTGGAGGGTGGAACAATCGCTTTCACTGATGTGCAAAGCATCATAAAACTCACTGAGCATTCCAATCTTTCAACCTTTCTTCACGAAGCCGGGCATCTGTTTTTGGAAACTGAAGCGAAAATGTCCAAAATCTATGGGGCACCAGATGACCAACAGGCTCTATTCAACTGGTTAGAGATTGAATCTTTCGATCAGATTGAAAAACAGCATCACGAGAAATTTGCCAGGGGTTTTGAGGCCTATCTGAGAGAAGGTAAGGCTCCCTCGATTAAGCTCAGCGAGGCCTTTGCCGCGTTTCGTCGGTGGTTAATCAGTATTTACCAGAGTATCAAATCCATTGATGTCGAACTCAATGACGACATATGTCAGTACATGGATCGACTATTGGCCACTGAGGAGGAAATAGAACGGGCCTATGCCAATCCCGCCTATGACCAGTTCTTCCGTTCGAAAGAACAGGTTGGAATGAGTGATAAGGAATGGGTGGCCTATCAAAAACGTCAGGCCAAGGCCAGGGATAAAGCGACTCAAACCCTCGATGAGAAGCTTCTAACTGAGCTTACAAAGCGAAGATCGAAGGAGTGGGCAACGGAAAAGGCCCCGATCATTGAAGAGGAAAAAGGGCGGCTTTCAAAAGAGCCTATCTACCAACTCATGGAGAACCTGAAGAAATCACCGATGGACTACGATCTAGTGAAAGATATCATGAACGGAGTTCCTGCAGGGCTCCTCAAGAAATCAAAAAAGGGTGGTGTCAATCCGGATGAGTACGCCCAGGCCTATGGATTCGCCACGACAAAGGCAATGCTGGAAACGATCCTGTCCACACCCTCGCTGCATCAGGCCGCCGACACAGCAGCAGAATTGCGGATGATAGGTAAATATGGCGATATACTCAATGATGGCTCTATCGAGGAGGAGATTCGCCAGGCTGTCCATAATGAGGAACAGGCCAAGCTTCTTCTAGATGAGATCAAGGCCTTAAACAAGCAGACTTCTGCTAAACGCCAGATCGATCGGGATTATCTGAAAGCCCACGTTCGTCAAATCGTCTCTCAGATGACTGTCCAGGAATTAAAACCAGGGAAATACTACTACGCTGAGATCCGGGCTGCTAAGAAGGCTGTGGCCGCTACAGATCCTCAGGATCAACTGGATGCCAAGGTCCAGCAGTTCATCAATCACTATCTGTATAAGGAAGTGTCTGAGACAAAGGTTAAAGCTGAGCGGATCAGAAAACACCTACGGACCATCCAGACCAAGAAATATGATCCCAAACAGGTCCACAAGGATTACATCCATTATTTGAAACTACTGGTATCAGCCTACGATTTTCAAAGATCACACGGGGAAGAGCAGGATGCCATCAGAAAGCTAAGGGAGCTGGCTAATTGGGCCAAAAACCAATTCGATCAGGAACAGGGTATTAGCGTTTCTCTCTATGATCAGAATCTGATCAAGATCCTGGATGCAGACAGTAAAGGCATACTGGGTAGTGTCAGCCTCCGGGAGTGGTCTGAAATGACCATCGAGGAACTGGAGGGCATAAATGCGATGGCCAAGCATCTACGCTATGTGGGCGGAAAAATGGCTGAAGAAGCGAGAGGTGAATTTTCGCTGAAAGCGGATGCTGCAGGTGAATCAATACGACAAAACGCCGTCAAAGGGCCGAAACAGGGGGAGAGTGGCACCATCAAAGGAAAGGCCAAAAAGGCGGCCTACGAGTATGGCGCGAATGTTTTGCTACATGCTGATTCAGTGCTACGGAGGCTGGATGGGTACAAAGATGGGCTGATGTATCAGTTGATTAAGCGCCGCATAGATGACGCCATCACAAAGAATCTCATGCCTGCCGAAGAAAAGGCTGGTGAAGAGATGGATGAGATCTACCACCGCTACTACAAGGACAGTGAGATGAGGAAAATGAACAAGAAAGAAGACTTTGAGGGAGTTTCTCTTTCAAAGTGGGAGCGGATCTCATTGGTGCTGAATTATGGAAACGAGTCTAGTCGGGAAGCGGTGCATGATAGCGTTCTCGATGGGGTCAAGCCTTACTCAGAGGGTATGATGACCAAGGTCATTGATTCCCTGGATAAAAAGGATATGGATTTCATCCAGGCCGTCTGGGACAACATTGAGCAATATAAGCCTGCGCTATTTGCTCTAGAACGGAGGCAAAATGGTGTAGCTCCTCCTTCAGTAGAGCCTATGCCCTTACTGACCAAGCACGGAATCTATAAGGGTGGCTACTACCCCTTGATGTACGATCGCAAGGCCTCGCTGAAGATACAGGAAAGCGAATACAATGAGATGTCCAAGGCTATGACTAGCGGGCGGTCAGCGCATGCTCATACCAAGGATGGCATGACAAAGGAGCGTGTGGGCTCTGGAGGTAATCCTGTCCGCCTGGATATGATGGTCTGGCATCAGCATGTTCATGATGTTCTGAGGAGAATTCACCTCACTGAGGCGGTCAATCAGGCCCAATCCATCATTGCCAGTAGTGCTGTAAGAAATGCAGCTGTAGAGACCGGCAATCAAGAGCTGATTACGGCTCTGGATGTCTGGATCAAAGACACGGCTGCCGGTGAACTGATGCCAGGTGATATCCTTTCCAGGGTTTTGCGTGGTATTCGCTCGGGGTTCTCCGTTTCGGTTATCGCCTGGAACGTCGGCACCATATTGATGCAGCCGCTTGGCCTGCTGCAGACCATGCCAGTAATCGGGTACAGAAACACCCTCAAGGGATTGATGGCGCTATCGGCTCATCCAGTGAAAGTGATTAAGGAAGTACAGGCACTGTCCCCATTCATGCAGAATCGAGGGAAGACCTTCAATAAGGATATCCACGATACCCTCAGGACATTACATGGTGATCCCAACAAGCCATCCTTTATCCCGCCTGTGGTCCGAAAGTCCTATTTTGCCGGTATTGTCTATGTTCAGCGGTATGTCGATACCATCACCTGGCTGGGGGCTTATGAAGCTGCGAAACAGGATACGGATAATCAAGCGGATTTGATAAACGCAGCCGATCGAGCTGTGGCCCGATCTCAGGCCTCTGGGGTGTGGTCTGATCGAACTCCGATCGAGCGGGGTAGTCTCAGCCCCACCATACGACAGGCCGAATTTGTGAAGATTTGGACAGCATTGGGTTCTTACTTCTTTGCAAAGGGTAATGTGGCCATGGAGCTTTTCGGGAAAACGGATTTCAGGAATCCTACTGAAATAGCCCGGTATGTCACTGACATGATGCTGCTCTTTGCTGTAGAAGCGATTTTGGTAGGTCTCATGCGCGGTGCATGGCCCGATGGAGACGACGATGAATCGCCAGCCGCTTATGTGGGTAAAGAGGTAGGTCTTTCAGTACTTGGTGCTTTCCCACTACTCAGGGAGATAGGTAGTGAAATTAATGGATTTAGAGGGGGATCGACAGCCGCTTCGTTTTATGAGGCAATTGGTAGTGCAGCCACACAGATCGGGCAGGGTGAGTTAGATGTTGCATTGATAAAATCTATCAATAAGCTTGGAGGGATAGCCTTTAAGTATCCATCGAGTGCCACCAACAGAGCGTTCGACTCACTGGTGAAAGATATCGAGGGTGAAGATGTTGAGTTGATTGATTACCTCATGTATAGAGAGAAGGATTAACTCATTGTATTGAATTTCAGTTTAAATACACATGGAATAAATATCGAGATAATGATATTCAATTGAATTAATGAATGGTTAACTAACCAGAGTGCTGGTATAAAAATATTTTTACTAAACAGATTGAATATCATTATCGAAACCTTAGACGCTACGATTACTTTGTGCGTAAGTAACTTAATGGAATAGTAATCTTCAATACTGTCATCTAATGTCAAAGCATAAAAAACAACATTTTGTACCTAAATGTTATTTAAAGGCATGGTGTGATCCTGGTTGTCCCAAAAAACAAACTCCATACGTATGGGTATTTGAAAAAGAATCAAAATCTGGTAGAAGAAAATCACCAGACAATATTTTTCATGAAAAAGATATGTACACTGTTAAGGATAAAGGAGGTAAGCGCGATCTTAAAATTGAGCATGGTTTGTCAGGATTAGAAAGGGACTTTTCAACAACCAGAATAAAAAAACTAGATCGTCGACGTGACCTTGATGATAAGGAAAAAGCGATTGTTACAATGTTTATTGCAGCAACTCACACGAGAACAAAAAGTCAATTATCACACATGGCAGATCAGTGGCGTGATATGTTGCAATCAATGGATCGACTTGCAGATCAAGCAAAAACAGCGACAGAAGAAGAAAGACGATATATGGCAGACATTTCACCAACTTCGAAATCACAAGGTGCTCATAGCCTAACTCATAATCAAGTGCGTCAGATAGTTGATGACCCTGTAGGAACAACACTTCTTCCTGCATTCGCAGCAGAAGCGGGGCTATTAGCGCATCTAGATATGGCAATTCTTTGTACAACATGCAGGCCTGGTTTTATAACTTCCGATAGACCCTGTGTATGGTTTGACCCTGAAGCTTATAAGCGACCACCACTATTCAGCGCTCCAGCACTAATTCATGACACAATTGAAATCACCTTACCTGTATCGCCGAAACAATGTATTCTTCTAAATCGCCAGGGGAGAACCGGCTATATAGATATTCCTGTCGAAGTAGTCCATGAATTTAATAGGAGGCAACGATTTCATGCTTCAGAGCATTATGTGGTATGTGAAAACAGCTCAAATGATTATTGGTTTTACGAATTCGAACTGCCGGAAGACAGTTGGGAAAAGCAACAAGGATTAAGAGAAAACCCCTCATGATCTACGACCGTCCGGCTCCAATTGCCATGGGTGGTTCAGCTCACGAGAGGTTCGTGATATTCTGGCTACATAAATAGATGTTGTCAATAATAGTGCGACTATAATTATCTATAAGGACCAAGTAGCACTAAGTGATGGATGGGGTTCCCCCTTGAATTTCTTATGCAATGCATTAATTCCAAATCGTCCATAAAAAAATATTGCACCAGTTATTAAAAGTGCTATTAGTTTTACTGTAACTACGGCAAGTAATTTACCAGTAAATTCATCTGGTGTGGAAACTAATGTTAAAATTGGGAGCAAACCAATCACTTGCAAAGAAAAAATAAAACCAAAAATTACTCTTACTATACGAAGTAGTAAATACATATTAAAACCCCTTATAAGAAACTATCTGTATTGATGAAAAAGAAATCCTAAAAATATATACAAGTATTGTACTGTTAAACAAACAGTAACCTAATCAATTCTAGATTCAAAAAATTGTTATAGAATAATTGGTTTATATGCTTTGTTAATTATGTCTAAAAACTTCCTTGTTACTGCGGTCATATAAACCACCATCAATTGCCTTATAGTTAAATCGATGTTTAATATACAAAATCGCTCCTTGATACAAAGGCATTCTGATATCACGATTAGAATTCCATTCTGTAAATAGCTTTTCGATTGATTTATTAGAGAAATCAATTCCTGCAATGAAACTGTAAATAATCAATACTGAACTTGGTGAAATATCGGTATTTGGAAGATCAGACAATACTGTATATTCTCCATGAAATGCAGTACTACTATGACCAGTAGCTATTGTGGCAGCTAAATGTAAATCTTCTGTATAATCCTTAGAGTCTTCTAAAAAACCGAAAGGTGATTTGTTTGCGCTGAATGTCTTCCAGTCGTGAAGGCCGTAAAAAAAAGTAGGTGGTAAACTCTTTCTTATAGAAGAGTTATGAACTGGTACAGTAAGTAACTTTTGTAATGTAGATCTTGTATGCTTTTCAAAAATATCAAGAGTATGTTTGAATTCATTTGTAAGTCCTTTTTGCTTTAAAAAGTCATAGTCTCGTATAATACTTGCTACTTGGCTCCATGTGACATAGTCATTATTGTTATCTTTAAGTAATTCTATGACTTGAGATAGGCCATGTTTTGCTTCATTAAATATGACTTGTGATTGGTGTCTTTTTCTATCCTCTGCTCTTCTCTCTTCAGCGCTTGTGTATGTGAAAAAAGCAATAACAACTCCGCATCCGATAACAATGCTTGGTAGAAATGTCGCAAGGTTTACAGAGTCTGTTGTAGTGTTTTGTGAGAGAAAAAAATCAACTACACTTACTAGGCAAAGTAAAATAATGAAAATAACAGTTAATAAAGCGAGCTTTATAGAAACTTCATGTAGAAAACGCATTCCGTTTAGTCCATCCCAAGATAATTATTACTTGAAATATTACTTTATTGTAGTATTATAAATCCACTACTAAATCCGATAGCGGTTCCCGCATCCGTCAGACCTGCGGTTTTTTTGTGCCTGTGTTACAGGTGCTAACGATTTCCTATGACGGGATGATAGGGCCAAATACAAGACCTTCGGGGAATAAGCCCAGCCGTCTATCGGCGGTAGTTGAGTCCCGTCGCCTTCAATAAGGTGATACTACTAAACCGATAGGAGGTCATCATGACCAGATCTTGCCATAATCAAGCTTCACTTGACCAAGCGCTCTTGAATGCCCAGCAGCAATTATTCGAGACACAGTCTCTATTATCCGTACTCTACACATCGACCTTTGATCTTGATGTAACCCCATACGGGGAGCCTATGGACCAGGCCGCATGGAGTGATGTAATGTTTATTCTTCGTCGTGGTGTTCAATCTGCTAATGAGCAGATCGAGCCATTTTGCACAGAGGCTAGAGAAAGGGTACGGAATGCAGCGGAATCGAAGGAGCAACAGAAATGACACTGGAAGAACTCGAAATGATGCAACGCTCCCTAAATGGCATTAACGGTATTAGTGAGGTTATGGATTTCATGCGGCTGTATCAAAAGGACCGAGCTATAAGGGAGCAAAACCCAGATGTGGCGCATTACATTCACGTGAATAGCATTGATCTTAGACTTCGTGATGCACTTTCTACATTGTCAACGATGGCGTGTAGTGAAGCCATTAATATCAATGTAGAGAACCTCATGGAAGGAGCTGAGTCATGACAGAAGTAATCCAATTATCTGACTTCAGATGTGGCGTTGTTAGGCAGAAGAGTAAGCCGACTAAAAAGAATACAACTCGTCCTCAGAATGCCATTTCAAAGGCAGACAAAGCAGAACTCGATGAGCGCATTAATAAAGTAGTGAGGCGCTTTACAGACAAATGGACAGTCAAAGATATGATCAGGCGTGATATACGCAAAAGCTGTGGAGTATCAAGGTACTACCATATTACCCCGAGTCAGATGTCCAGCTATATCAATGAGATTGATAATCTAGATTACAAGGCTTACGTATTTCAAAAGCTGAGGTATGTCCTAGATCGCTGGGACGAAAGGACTCTGGAAAAACTATTCATTGATTGCGAATTTGATCTAGACCGGTTTATAGATCGGGTTGTAGAGTGATTCTAATATAGGGAATACGTCACCAAGGAAGGTGCAGCGCAGCAACGAAATGCTTAGTACTAGAAATAAAGACATCAATCTGAATCAGTATTGACCTGGATCACAGCGCCGCATTCCTTCATTTTCGATTTCTGATTGTAGCGAGTACATCTCATTTATAGACATATCGTCAATATTGGAAAGCTTTCGTTGTAGACTGGAAATTTTCCTTTCTTTTTCTTTTATGCATCTATCAAATGCTGATTGGTTATAACTGTCATTATTACTTACTGCACTGTTTCGACTTCTTTTGTGTCTTTTATTTGAATTTTGTACTTTTCTTGTACTGATTCTAAATGGCTCTCCAATACTATATTTAGCTAAAAGATTCTTCTTGTTTTCTTGAGTAAATCTGTTGAATATGTTTAGGGCTAACATTTTCTTATTATTAATTCTACTCATTTCTGATGGGTTAAATGTTAATAATTTATATGATGCGGTATCGAATTGGTCAAATAGTTTAGAGTACACTCTGTTTAGTGAATTTAAAGAATGTTGGAAGATTGCTGATGTTAAATAATTATTATGTGAATATATCCCAGCGTTTTTAGATATATCAAACACGTTATCTAATTTCTGTTTGTTACTGATAGAAGGGTTTAACATACTATATATATTGCTAACTGTAGATATGCTTCTATCTAGGTTATTCATATGCTTGAAATAATTGCTTGTTAAAGCGAGGCCGGTTTTTGTGGTAATTACCGCATGATCCTTTGCAGTTGAAGTTAAATCGTGAATGTCTACTGGTAATGACTCTGTACGTTTAGCATCTGGTGAGTTTGACGTATTTGTTCTTGCCTGAATTAAACAGCTTTTAACTTCTTCATTTCTTCTTTTAGACAGCAAGCATTTATTTTGTGCTAATCCTGCACAATGAACATACGCAGTTTTGTTTTTATAATTTCTTTCACATGTTAAATAATTAACTGACCCATATCCAAATTTGTGTCTACTCTTCATGCATCTTGAAAGGTCCTCTCCAATTTTTCTTACAACAGAGTCAAACTCATTTTTAAATTGCTTGCAAGATACGTCGTTTGGTTGAATGGGAAAAGAGGGGGTTGAGTAACTATTTGCGAGTAAAATCCATGGAAATATAGAGCAGATAGTTAATATAATAACAGATATATATTTCATACATGTTCCTATTGGAAGGGTCCTGAAGTTACAAGATAGATTCTATATTTCTCATTAATATATTTATTGATTGAGTCATTGTTTAAATTGTCATTAATAGTCCATACTTGAGATTTGATGTCATCGTTAATACTCATAATGACAAGCCAGTGATCCATGCCATATGTTAAACAAGAAATGCTATACCCTTGATTTATACTGCTCTTAATAAAGTCAATTGGAAAATTAGATGATAGAGTGAATTTTTGGCTTGTATATTTAAGATCGTTTGCTGTAACAAGTACTAATCTATCATATCCAAATTTGGCAGTTTCTATAAAATGACCATCTTTCGTTAAACTCTGAATTTTATTTTTAAAATTATTTAAATTATTAAGTACCTGATATTTTTGGCCGGCATCTCTTTTTTCAAATAATAATATCCATTGGCTAACCCATGTAGTTACGCTTTTTATTCTATATCCTTCGTCCCATAGGTCTTCGATTTTTTCTATCGGCCACTCTACTGAAGGTGAAGGTGCAATTTTTTGAGGATGCTTTAGGCCTTCATGATATGAAACATACCAAAGATCATTTTCATAATTTATAAATCTTAGTTGCTTATCCTCGCCCCATAATTTATTTACTATGTGGTCAATTGGATACTTTTCAGCATAATATGTGCCTGGATTCCATCCGTCATATTTATTAAGGATAAAAATTGTACTTTTAATTAGTAAATCATCATTTTGTACACCAAGTATGGTTCGTATTTTTTTTGACATAGGTTTGGCTATATCTTTTATGGTGTAATTGTAATCAATTTTCTGGTTGCTGTTAGCGCCGCTACTAATAAGTAATTTTAGTATATTGGCCTTTGTGTCATCATCTTTATCACTAACTAAAGTAAGTAATAAAGCAGACTTGCCTTGACTGTCAGTAATATTAGGATCTGCATTATTTTCAAGTAAATATTTTACGCAACTAATATTACCCATATAGGAGGATGTCATTAACATGGACCAACCATTGTCATCAAGAAAATCAATATCTAGTCCCATATCAATTATCTTAGATATTTTATCTGCATTGCATTCTTTTATTTGATCTATCGCTTCTTTCTTCAAGTGCAAAATATTTTTTTCGACTAAGGCAGAGTAGGTAGAAAAAGAGGGGATGCCATGTGCAGGTAATCCTGAATCAATTTGAAACTTAATTAAAGCATCAGTGCTTTTAGTATTTAGTGTCTCATGTGTTTTGTCTATATAACCTAAATATTTCAAATATGTATTGACATTTATAAGATAACTAATTGGTATATAATGACTAGTGTTTTTAAATAAGTCGATAGCCTCTATGTTGAGCAATGACTCACAGACATCAAAAGCAGATTTGCCATTCGTAATTCCAAGATGGGTGTTTTCGCCAACACTAAATGGATTAGCACCATAATCGAGTAAAACCATTATTAAGTTTAAATCCCCTTTCAAGCATGCTAATGAAAGAGGCGTATAATCATCGTTATCTGCTGCGTCAACAATATAACCACTGTTTAGTAATTCATAGACAGCATCATTGTAACCTTGGAAAACAGCATGATGTAGTAGCGTCCATCCATTTGGAGTGATAACTGTATTAGGTTTAACTACCTTTATTAAGTTAACCCATTTATGATGCCCGGCTTCGATGCTCTCAGTAATTAATGATTTGTATTCGGTGCTTTCAAATAAGTCAGGCAAAGGAGCATTATACTCATATAGTAGCGCAGCAATTTTGGGCGTTGCTTCATCAATTAGATTGATAGTTTTATTATTTATATCAGGAGATATTCCAAGATCGAGCAACTCTTTAACACGATTATAATTAGAATTCTTCACAGCTATAATAAGGTCATTTTGATCTGGTATATTTTCTTTTAGATTAACACTGCTTTTAGAAGGAGTTTCGAGTGTAGACAAAGATATACAGGATGTAAGAAAACTACATAGAAAAATAGTTAATAAAGCACTAGAGAGAAACTTTATAGGGAACATTAAAATAGTCCTTTATGCTTTGATATTGTTTTTTTTAGATTGTGGTATAAATGCAGCTCTAATTACAAGATAGGAGTCATATTTGTTCCTAAGAATATAGTATATGGATAGGTAACAATACAGTATGAATTTAAACGCTAATAGGAGAATTGATAGCAGATATAAAGAATAAATAAATGGTGATATGCAAGATTTGATCCTACATCTATCTTTTCTGTTGGATTGGTCAGTTCTCAGCTAACAGATTACTTTCTGTACAGAGAACAACTTCCCACCCTCAATGGTCTCCATCGGGGTTTTTTTATGTCACAACTTGCGCTGCGTAGAGAGTTCTTAGTTGGGCTTCTGCGTTACTACATTACTGGGTAGTTCAAGATTCTCAAAGAGCGGAAATACGCGGGTGCCTTCGCTGGTTCCTAAGCTTCAAGTGATACTGGCGCATTTTCAAGGTGTGCTTTCGCCACAAAGTAAATACCATGACGATGGAACATCATATTAAATATGGCTAAAAGCTACTTTAGCAAATGATGTATGTAGGTTGAGTAATCACTTCCGGCAATCTGCGCGTTTGAGGATAAGAACGCTACCCTATTTGCTACCCCAAACCAAAAAGGCCTACACCGTTACAGTGTAAGCCTTTGATTTATTTGGCTCCCCGGGACAGGCTCGAACTGCCGACCTAGTGATTAACAGTCACCCGCTCTACCGACTGAGCTACCGGGGAATTGTTCAAGAGGGGCGCATAATAATGAGACTGAGCCCTAGCGTCAATAGTTTATCGATAAAAAGTACAATCAGTGGCCACATTTGAGGGGGGCATCCCCAGCACCCCGCTTGGATATGCGGATACGCCCCACGTTATTGACAATCAATGCCTTAGGCTCGATTCGCTCCTTTGGGTCACAAAAGGAGAGAGTCAGGTTGTAGCCGCTTGGGCGACCATCCCCATGGTAGACCACCCGTTTACGGTGCTCGCTTGATTGGATCGTCAGCTCTGAATGTTCAGGTAGTAGGTATTTCGCTAGTATCGGCTCGTCAGATCCCAGAACCCCGTCCCGTCTGCTGTCTTCGAAGATGATCAGTCCATCACTCCAGATCGCTTCCTCCCTGCAGCGCTCCCCACCTGAGGTCGGGCAGATGATGATATGCTGTTCCTGCTGTATGGCCAGGCTTCTGGCAAGGTAGAAGTGACTGAGAAAGCCGTTGAGGCTGGTAGTCTGCTCGTTTCTTATGGAGAGGTTTGTCAGAGATGGGGCGCCAATGGCGATGAGTATGGTGAGCACCGCCAGGGCAAGAATCATTTCAAACAGGGTTATGCCGCAAATTCGATACGGACAGGCAAGACACGAAGATGTCATGGGACTCCCTCCTTGGAGTATCTGTAGGGCGCTTCCTGCGCCGTTGTGTTTCAGGCCGAATCGATGATCCGGCCGGTATGCAAGCCGATTAGCCTTTAAGCACGCCTTCGATGCGATCCAGCGCCTGTTCCAGCTTATCCTTGCTGGTGGCGATGGAGATACGCACATGGCCGGCAAGACCGAAGGCGGTTCCGGGCACCAGGGCGACCCCAGCCTCTGAAATCAGGTACTCGGAGAGTTCTAGGTCATTGCTTACCCCATCGATGCCGGCCAGGGCCTCTTCGACTTTAGGAAAACAGTAGAAGGTGCCGTCACTGGGCAGGCAGTCGATGCCAGCCATGCTGTTGAGCCGTTCTACCACATAGTCGTGACGCTCCTTGAAAGCGGTCAGCATCTCGGCGATGCAGGCCTGAGGGCCCTCCAGCGCCGCCTGAGCCGCCACCTGCGAAATAGAAGTGGGGTTGGAGGTGCTTTGGGATTGAATCTTTTTCATCGCCTTGATGATCTCAGCCGGTCCACCCGCATAACCGATACGCCAGCCGGTCATGGAGTAGGCTTTGGATACGCCGTTGAGTACCAGGGTGCGATCCTTCAGCTCCGGGCAGGCATTCAGAATGTTGACGAAGCTGTTGCCGGGCCAGAGGATATGCTCATACATATCATCGGTGGCGATGATGATGCGTGGATGCTCCTTGAGTACCTCACCCAGGGCGGCCAGCTCCTCTTTGGTGTAGGCCATGCCAGTAGGGTTGGAGGGGCTGTTGATCACAAACAGCTTGGTCTTGTCGGTGATGGCCGCGGCCAACTGCTGGGCGGTGATCTTGAAATTCTGCGCCGCACCGGCCGAGACCAGTACCGGAACACCACCGGCCAGGATCGACATGTCAGGATAGGATACCCAGTAAGGGGCCGGGATGATCACCTCATCACCCGGATCTAGAATCGCCTGGGCCAGGTTGTAAAAGCTCTGCTTGCCGCCGCAGGAGACCAGAATCTGATCCATGGCGTACTCAAAGCCGTTGTCCCGCTGGAATTTGTCGATGATCGCCTGTTTCAGGCCTGGCGTGCCGTCCACGGCGGTATATTTGGTGAAGCCATCGTTGATCGCCTCAACAGCGGCCTTCTTGATATGGTCGGGGGTGTCGAAATCAGGTTCACCTGCGCCCAGTCCAATGACATCCTTGCCGGCGGCGCGCATCTCCGCTGCACGGGCGGTGACTGCTAGAGTCGGTGAGGGTTTAACGGCTTTTACGCGGCTTGAAAGTTGTGAATTCATGGCGGTTATTGATCCCAGCTGCTCAAACATCAACCCAATGGGTGACCATTGGATTTGTTAATGAAGGACATCCATTATGCCCTCAACCCGGTCGATCAAGGTAATATGATTTCGATGTCCGGATGCCATAATAGCCAATTAATTGACGATGAAGAATCCCTAAATGAGTAAAGCGTTTAAATTAAGCTCAAAATTCTCGCCCTCAGGGGACCAGCCTGCGGCGATCGAACAGTTGGTGGAGGGGCTGGGAGACGGTGAAGCCGCGATGACCCTGCTGGGTGTGACCGGCTCGGGGAAGACCTTCAGCGTTGCCAATGTGATTCAGCAGGTGCAGCGACCGACCCTGGTATTGGCACCCAACAAGACACTGGCGGCCCAGCTGTATGGCGAGTTCAAGGAGTTCTTTCCCGATAACTCGGTGGAGTATTTTGTCTCCTACTACGACTACTATCAGCCGGAGGCCTATGTCCCGGCCTCCGATACCTTCATCGAGAAGGATGCCTCGATCAACGACCATATCGAGCAGATGCGATTATCGGCAACCAAGGCGCTGCTGGAGCGGGAGGACACCATCATCGTCGCCACGGTCTCATCAATCTATGGTCTTGGTGACCCTCGCTCCTATCTGGGTATGATGCTGCATCTGAGTCGTGGTGAGCTGATTGATCAGCGGGCCATTCTGCGGCGCCTGGCCGAACTGCAGTACAAGCGCAATGATGTGGAACTGCATCGGGCAACCTTCCGGGTCAGAGGGGAGGTGATCGATATTTACCCGGCGGAATCTGATGCCGAAGCGGTTCGGGTTGAGTTGTTCGATGACGAGATCGAGCAGATCTCGGTATTCGATCCCCTGACCGGTGAGGTGTTGCGCAAGGTGCCACGCTATTCGATCTTTCCCAAGAGCCACTATGTCACCCCCAGGGAGACCTTGTTGGAGGCGGTGGATCAGATCAAGGTTGAACTGAAAGAGCGGCTGACCCAGCTTGAGTCGGCGCACAAACTGGTGGAAGCCCAGCGCCTGGGACAGCGTACCCGATTCGATATTGAAATGATCACCGAGCTTGGTTACTGCTCGGGGATCGAAAACTACTCCCGTTATCTGTCCGGCCGGTCGGCCGGTGAGCCACCACCAACCCTGTTCGACTACCTGCCCGATAACTCACTGCTGGTGGTGGATGAGAGTCATGTCACCATCCCGCAACTCGGTGGGATGTTCCGTGGCGACCGCTCGCGCAAGGAGACCCTGGTGGAGTACGGCTTTCGGCTGCCGTCCGCCTTGGACAATCGCCCCTTGAAGTTCGAGGAGTTCGAGCACCGCGCGCCGCAGACCATCTATGTCAGCGCCACACCCAGGGAGTATGAGATCAACCGCTCCGGCGCCATCATCGAACAGGTGGTCAGACCGACAGGGCTGGTCGATCCGGAAGTCGAGGTGCGTCCGGCCAGCAGTCAGGTGGATGATCTGTTGTCCGAGATACGGCTGCGGGTTGCGCAAAAGGAGCGGGTGCTGGTGACCACACTGACCAAGCGCATGGCGGAGGATCTGACCGACTACCTGGGGGATCATGATGTACGGGTGCGCTATCTGCACTCCGACATCGACACCGTGGAACGGGTGGAGATCATTCGTGATCTGCGTTTGGGTGAGTTCGATGTGCTGGTGGGCATCAACCTGCTGCGGGAGGGGCTGGATATGCCGGAGGTCTCGCTGGTGGCGATACTGGATGCGGACAAGGAGGGCTTTTTACGCTCCGAAGGTTCTCTGATCCAGACCATCGGCAGGGCGGCCCGTAATGCCAATGGCAAAGCGATTCTCTATGCCGACCAGGTGACAGGTTCCATGCGTCGGGCAATCGATGAGACGGAGCGGCGCCGTGCCAAACAGCAGCAGTATAACGAGGCCAACGGCATTACCCCGCAGACCATCCTTAAATCCATTGCCGATATCATGGAGGGTGCCTATCCCGGCGCACAGATGAACGCCAAAGGCTATGCGAAAGTGGCGGATCAGGAGGCGGAGTATGCCCAGCTGAGCCCCAAACAGATGGCGAAACGGGTGCAGCAGCTGGAGGAACAGATGTACCGGCATGCCCAGGATCTTGAGTTTGAAGAGGCGGCCAGAATCCGGGATCAGATCAAGAATCTTCAGCAAAAAGGGCTGATTGCCTGATAACTAGCGCTCCGGGTGTGGACCTCTGATGGCTGTTCAGCCGATACCCTAATGCATCGATGACTGAGGTGAAAATGCATTTCTCAAGGGTAATTGGTGTGGTACGCCTATACAGGATGTCGAAAAAAATAATACTTACAATTGATATATTTTTTGTAGATAGTTTGCGAAAGCCTTTAAAAATTCAGGTGTTATTCTAGAATAGAATGAATCTAAACTAGATTTAGCACTGGCGTAACCCAAGGTCGACAATGGCAGATATTGAGGCAATGCTCCACGATATAGAGGCGGAGGCGAACTACGCATGTCGCATGACTGGCCGTAGTACCCTCAACGATCATGTTCTCGATGCGATGAGCCGGGTGCCCCGGCAGCGTTTCGTCCGAAAGAACTTCCGCCCTCATGCCTATGACAACAGTCCTTTGCCGATCGGCAAGGGGCAGACAATCTCCCAACCCTTTATCGTTGCCCTGATGACCGATCTGGTTTCCCCCAAAAGGGATGACAAGGTATTGGAAGTGGGCACCGGTTCCGGTTACCAGACCGCCGTACTGGCCGAGATGGTCGATCGACTCTATACCATCGAGATTATTCCAAAGCTGGCTGAGCGATCCCAGCGACTGTTGGAGAAGCAGGGATACAACAATATCGATTATCGAGTTGGCAACGGCTATTTCGGTTGGCCGGAAGAGGCGCCTTTCGATGCCATTATGGTGACAGCGGCCGCGGAAGAGATTCCCCAGCCACTGATTGATCAGCTGGCTCCGGGCGGCCGCCTGGTATTGCCGGTCGGCAAGCGCCACTACACCCAGGATCTGATGCTACTGCAAAAAGATCATTCAGGGGAGGTCCATACTTCAAACCTGCTTCCGGTCTCTTTTGTACCCTTGACCGGCGAGCGTTAGTCAGGTCTCGATTGAGTTGTTGTGTTGAGGCTTGCAATCTCCATATGGCTGCCTGTATGATTCGCCTCTTTCAGGCGCGTAGCTCAGTTGGTTAGAGCGCTACCTTGACATGGTAGAGGTCGTTGGTTCGACTCCAATCGCGCCTACCAAATCTTAAAAAGGCGCCCAGATTCAGTTCTGGGCGCCTTTTTCTTTGGAGCCTGAGACCATCATTGATGGAGTCAACAACCGGCCTCCTTACCCATTCTTTTCCAAGGCTAATTCAAATAAACCTTTTCGCTGGGCCTGGTTGTGGAGGCTCTGCTTCTTTCTAATGTACACCATACTGCTTTGGGCTGATGTGTGTCATCTTATCGCTTTTCCAGGCTGCCTGCCTCGATACGTCGGCTAAACCACTTCGTATGTCTTTGTAGTCATTTGATTACTTATTTAGAAATTAAAACCCTACTGAATGTCGATTTATTTTACACAGGTTTCAATTAGTGTGACGTAAGTCGTTGATTCTTAGTGTTGGCACAGGAAGTGCATGTAGTTGTGCAACAGGGTTATTACCCTTCATTAGTTATAAAGCTTGGGAGCTATCATGAAGAAGATGTTTGGTTTGTTTTTAGCTGCATGTCTCGGCATTTCGACAAATGCCAGTGCACTCATTATTGACAATGGTTCATACACCACCGTCAACGATCTGGACTGGTTGGATCTTACCTTCACTGAGAACCGGACGGTTGAGCAGGCGCTGCTGGAAAATCCTGACTACACACTCGCCACAGTAAGTGAGTTCTGGTCCATGTGGACTGAGTTCGATACTGCCGGCGATGACGTACTGTTCGGTGAAACCGCTGATGCTGTCTCCACAAACGGTAATACCGAGATTTTCACCGCCACCGGCTCCAGCTGGTATAACAACCCGTTCTTCTTTCTCTTCGGTATCACCTATGATCAAGTTGCTGGTACTACCAACTTTCGTGGTAGCTTAGGCTTTGTTGATGATGAAGAGGGTGGTTATTCCCTCGCCGGTCTGCTGGTCGTTGACGGCAGCGTAAACGATAGTGCCTATATCAGTGACATGTTCTACAATCCGAACGAAGTGGACGATGATTTCGGCAGCTTCCTGGTCAGAGCTCATGAACCGGTATCCAGTGTGCCAGAGCCTTCAGCACTGTTGTTGCTGAGCACTGGGCTGATCGGTTTCGGTATCATGCGCAGACGTAAAGCCAAAAGCTAAAACATCTGAGCAACCCATGCTGAAAAAGCACTCAGGATCATCCTGAGTGCTTTTTTCATTTTCAGCCGAATGTTTGCCGCGAAATCTCAGGGAAAGCTGATTCTCCAGAAATCGATATAACCTCTCCCTCGGTTGCCCAGATCCTTGACCTGCAGAGTCCATTCCCCTTCAGAAGGCTGTTTAGCCAGCTCAAGATGATAGGTTTCAAACAGATCCACCCCAACGCCACCGAATCCCTTCAGGTTGTGTTTTACGCCGCTTGGATCGATCAGAGTGACTGAGACCTCCCGGATCGATTGATGGATGATTCCGATTTCGACCTGGACGCTTCCCGAAGTACCGACCCGATCCACTTGGATCGGACTCAGAGCACCGCTCAGACTCGATTGCGGGATCTCATAATCCTCACTGTTTTCAAACTTCTCGCTACCACCAGGCTGAGGCTCATCCATAAGATAGTCGGCAACAAGAGTGAGGTCTGAGAAGGCACTATAACCGTGGAGCATCACATAGTATCTGCCTGCCGGGACGGGTCGGATGATGCACTCCTCGTCATTGCCATACAGATATGGACGGCAGTCGAACAAATCCAGATCGGGTTTGCCTGCACTCCGTACATAGAGGTCAGCATCGCCGCTGCCGGCAAAACTACGTACACTCAGACTGATGGCGTCGGGCGGTACATCAATGGCGAAAAACTGTTGGCTCATCAGCTCACCATTCAGCCCGGTTTCCGCCACACCATCATGAAGTATCGTTACCCCGGGTTCGGTGCTGGTCAGCATCTCCACAGCGGCATGGGCATCAAGAATACCGCTTCCGCAACCTGTGCACGCACTTGGAAATGGGCGAGTACTGCGGATCAGGATGTTAGCCACTTTATCCGGTGTTATCCCGGGATCAATGCCGTAGAGCAGGGCAGCCACGCCGCTCACATGCGGGGTGGACATGCTTGTGCCACTCATCAATCGATAGCTTTCGCTGCCAGGACCGATGACGCCATCGTTATGGGTCGACAGAATACGGGTGCCTGGCGCAGCCAAGTCGACTGAAGCGCCAAAATTGGAAAAGCTGGCGAGCTCACCGGCATCGTTGGTTGCGGCTACAGTAATCACCCCAGGACAGTTGGCCGGGGCGAATCCAGAACTCTCTTCACCATTGTTCCCTGCCGCAACGACGATGGTGGCTCCCCTATGTCGTGCAATGTCGATGGCTGCCAACGCGGTTTCCGGGCAGCTGTCCGATCGCCCACCCAGACTCAGGTTGATGACTTGCGCCGGATTGGCATTGACCGGCGCACCAGCCACCTCCGCCCCCGCTGCCCAGACAATCCCATCGGTGATGTCCGACAGATAACCACCACAGCGACCCAGTACTCTCACCGGGACGACCTCGGCCCGATAGGCGACGCCGGCAACCCCAAGCGCATTATTGGTGACCGCGCTGACCGTCCCGGCAACATGGGTACCGTGCCAGTCACTGATGTACTCATTGCAACTTGGGGCATAGGTGCCGGGATCGGTGGCATCCCCATCACGGCCGTCACCATCGTTGGCAGCAAACCCATCGCTCACCATGTCATAGCCGGCCAACAGATTGGCATTCAGATCGGAGTGAGGCTGGTAACCACTGTCGATTACCGCCACCACGGTGGTTTCACCCTGGGCTAAATCCCAGGCAAGCGGTAGATTGATTCCACCAGCCTGTTGGAAGTAGTGCCATTGTTCACCGTATCTCGGATCATTCGGGGTGAGTTGCGGGGTCATGATCAGATCCGCTTCGGCATATTCGATATGCGGTTGCCGGGCTATGTCGTCAGTCAATGTCCACATAGCTTCAAGCGTAATCTGTCGATTGAGTTGGATAACATGGGCGCCGCTGAATGTCTCTCTGACAACGCTTGATGAAGCACCGGTAAAGGCCTCTATCAGAGTGGTTAGATACTCTGGATCGCCATCCTTTCCGGCTGTCGATTTGAATTTGATGATCAGTCTGTCGGTAGTGTTGTTGGAGGTTGGATTATTTGTTGATGGGTCAAGTGCGGGATTAAAGAGTTGTCCTGACTGTGATTGGGAGGAGGCAAACAGAATTAATGCCAGTAGACTGACTTGACGGATCAAGATAAACAATCTTCTTCTTTTCATAAATACTCCATGTTTTCTGGTTCCATAATGTTATTCAAATACCACGATTTCGCTTTGGCTGAAAACAAGCGACAGTTCTCGATAGTTTAATGAAGCACGGAGAAGTGATGGGGGGGCAGGTTGCTAACAGAAAACGATAGTTTGGACACCACTGTGATGCAGACCCTCAATCGCGGATTAGGGCAACGGTGTGAAACTACTTCGATTGGTAAACCAAGCATCCATGACTTGTTCAGCGCTTCCTTGATAATGGATAGATCGTCGTAAAAAGTTAACGAACACCTTTCCTGTATCCAATTGCAAACTGTTTTATTTGGATTGGTTCAACTGAATAGTGAGAAAGCGGTTACAGTATACTGAACTCTCTTTTAGAGAGGTAGTAAATGTGTGATCGGAATATTAGTTTTTTGGAAATCAGTTAATCAGGTTATTAAATGATCATGGTTTATGATTGATCAGTATGTCTCTATTTTCAGTTTACCGGTCAAAACTCGCCCATTAACTTAAGTCAGTAGGGTGTTAACGGATTACTTTTACTGACACGATTCAATTGACTATGACTATAGACAAGGAGATCAACAACAGGACATTGCTTAATAAGCGCTCGTCAATCCGGCGAATGACGGAATCCACGGAACACGCTTCATACTCTGTATGTGTTGTGTGCTGGTATTTCCCAGGCACTGATCGGTAATTATTTTTTCCATAGTAGAGATTGTTATCACTGCTTATTGCCTGGACGACAGGTTTTGAATTATGTTTACTTTCAGCGATCCACAATTTCACTAATGCTGTTCAGAAAATAGGTCCTGTCGCCTTGATTTCGGTTAAGCCATTTGTCAACGGTCTCAGGTATAAGTCAGTTTCCAGTTGGATCGGTATTTCGTAACTTCAACCCCTTGCGTATCAGGCAGAGATCAACTGAATCAATGAGTCGTCGAATCAAGCGTGAACAACAAACCATCGGTGCAATGATGGTGATCTACTGCCGGGATACACACGGTTCGGATGGCTCGCTCTGCGAGGCGTGTGAAAAACTCCTGGATTATGCGGAACGGCGGTTGGAGTCCTGCCCATTCGAAGATCAGAAACCGGCCTGCAATCACTGTACTGTCCACTGTTATTCGAAGCAGATGCGTACCCAAGTCCAGGATGTGATGCGCTATGCCGGCCCCAGGATGCTGCTGCGCCACCCACTGTTGAGTCTCTACCATCTGCTGGATAAATTTCGCAAAGTCCCTCAACTGCCCAAGGCTAAGAAATAGCCCCGATTCTTCTCGGATTCGACTCGCCCCGTCCGTCGGTGAGTCTCTCAAGTTCTGCTGAATCCGACACAAAATTTCATGAATCGGCTGCACTCTGCATACTACAATTTCCCCTCGATCATGTTTCCGTAACAATTACCGGGCTAGAATGGGTTTTAAACCGGCTAGGATGAGTTAACGGGATAAGGTTTTGTAAGATTGCTGGTTCTCGCAGAGCATAGAGTGACTCAGGTACTGGTTTTCCTGGGTCCGGTGTTCGCCGGGATAACAAAACGGGATCCATGGGAAGAGCCAACAATCAGAGAATCGATCAATAATAAAAGAGGAGCGTGGCATGAGTGGGCAACAGGCAGATCTGCTGAGCGGACAGCGGGCCATCGTCACCGGAGCCAATTCCGGTATCGGGGAAGCGGTAGCCAAGGGTTTGGCCGGGGCCGGTGCGAAGGTGGCGGTCAACTATGTGGTCAACGAGGCGGAAGCCCAGCGGGTGGTCAAGGAGATCGAAGAGCACGGCGGTGAGGCGATGGCGGTCTACGCCGATGTGAGTAACGAAGCGGATGTTGAGAGGATGTTCGAGCAGGTCATCGAGGCCTGGCAGAGTGTGGATATTCTGGTCAACAATGCAGGCATCCAGCGGGATGCGGCCTTTGTCGATATGCACCTCGATCAATGGAACAAGGTCATGGATGTCAATCTGACCGGCCAGTTTCTCTGTACCCGTGCCGCCGCCCGGGAGTTCCTGCGTCGCGGTGTGGATCAGAGCCTCTCCTGTGCGGCCGGTAAGGTGATCTGCATGTCGTCGGTCCATGAGGTGATTCCCTGGGCCGGTCATGTCAACTACGCGGCCTCCAAGGGTGGGGTGATGATGTTCATGCAGAGTGTAGCGCAGGAGCTGGCCCATCAGAAGATCCGGGTCAATGGGATTGCACCGGGAGCGATTAAAACACCGATCAATCGTTCTGCCTGGGAGAGGCCGGAGGCAGCCGCCTCGCTGTTGGAGCTGATTCCCTATGAGCGTATCGGTGATCCGGAGGATATCGCCAAGGCAGCTGTCTGGCTCGCTTCGGATCAGTCCGACTATGTGACCGGCACAACCCTGTTCGTCGATGGCGGTATGACTCTCTACCCGGGATTCCGAGAGGGCGGTTGATATGTCCGATCTGGTTCGTTTCGGGCGTGATATCTGCGGGGATCTGGCTCAGGCGGAGCGTCGTGAGTGGTGGCTAACCAATGGTCTTGGCGGCTATGCCGGAGGCACCATCGCCGGCACCCTGACCAGACGCTATCACGGCCTGTTGATTGCGCCGATACATGGGGCGATGGACCGGCAGCTACTGATGGCCAAGGCGGATGCCACCCTGGATCTGGCTGGCAGAGAGTGGCCCCTGTTCACCAATCGCTGGTATGGGGATGTGGTGGAGCCAGCGGGTTACCGGAATATCGAGCAGTTCCGTCTGCAGGGGCGGATGCCTGTCTGGCGCTTCGCCTGTGCCGATCGCATTGTGGAGATGCGGATCTGGATGGTGGACGGTGAACATACCACCTATGTCGCCTATCGTTGCCGTGGCGGTGGCGATGATCTGGCCAGACTCAGGCTGAAGCTGCTGGTTAACCATCGTGACCACCATGGCAACATGCCGGTCAGAGGCACCACCGCCGCGCTCAACCAGAGAGACAACCATCTTGAGATCGAATGGCCTCAAGGGGGGCGACTCTACCTGCACTCCACACCAGCGGATATGGAACCCAGACAGGATTGGCACGAAGGCTTTCAATTGAAGCGGGAGGCGGAACGTGGGCTTGCCGCTATCGACAACAATCTCTCCCTGGGACAGCTGATCTTTACCTTGCAGGAGGGTGAGTGGGTCGGTTTTGCTGTCACTCTGAATGACCAGCTGCAATTCGATCTCCCCGCAGCGATGCAGAGTTTTATGGATCGGGATGAGAGTTTGAGTCAGCCGCCATCCGAAGGCTTCAGCGAACCCGATTGGATAGCGCAGATGCGTCTCTCCGCTGACAGTTTCCTGATCAAACGAGTACTGCCCTCCGGGGAACTGGGAGATTCGATTGTCGCCGGTTATCCCTGGTTTGGCGATTGGGGCAGAGACACCATGATCTCCCTCGCCGGACTGACTCTGGCAGTCGGTCGTCTGGAGAGTGCCCGCTCAATACTGATGAGTTATGCCAAGCTGGTGGATCAGGGACAGCTGCCCAACCGCTTCACCGATCGGGGTGAAACCGCGGAATACAATACGGTGGATGCGGCACTCTGGTACTTCGATGCCTGGCACGCCTATCTCGAAGCCAGTGATGATACGGCTAGTCTGCAGCAGGTCTATCCGGTACTGCAGAACATTATCGAGTGGCACATCAATGGCACCCGATACGGCATCGGCATGGATCCCAATGACCATCTGCTGCGAGCTGGGGAGGCTGGGATTCAGTTGACCTGGATGGATGCCAAGGTTGGCAACTGGGTGGTGACACCGCGTACCGGCAAAGCCGTGGAGATCAATGCGCTTTGGTACAACGCATTGATGATCATGGCGGGATTCGCTGAACGCCTGGGTGAGCCGGCAACAGACTATGCTCAATTGGCAGAAGTGGTAAAAGTCAGCTTCAAGTGCTTTACCACTCCCGATAGGGAGGGCCTGTTCGATCTATTGGATGGACCGAATGGGGACGATTCCAGTATACGTCCTAACCAGATTCTGGCCGTGAGTCTGATCCACTCACCATTGGATTCCGAACAACAGAAACAGGTGGTGGAGATCTGTTCCCGCGAGTTACTCACCTCACACGGGTTGCGTTCCCTGAGCCCACGCCACAAAGATTATGCCCACCACTACAAGGGTGGTGTTGCGGATCGAGATGGGGCCTACCATCAGGGTACGGTGTGGGCGTGGCTGCTGGGCCACTATGCCTGGGCAGAGTATCTGGTGAGTGGTGATGCGCAGGCGGCGCAACAGCGACTGGAACCTCTGGGGGATCATCTGAAGGATGCGGGGCTTGGCCATGTCAGTGAGATATTCGATGCGGATCCACCCCATCGGCCCAGAGGGGCACCGGCACAGGCCTGGTCCGTGGCAACCGTCCTGGTGGCATGGCAACGATTGCAGCAGATCATCAATGGGCAGTGATCGGCTTAACCTGAACATGAATGGCAGGAGTGGGGATGAACGACCGGCAACTCAATGAAGAGCAACTGCGCCTGCAACAACAGCGCAATGGAGAAGAAGAGTGGAATCTGTGGGGTCCCTATCTCTCCGAACGGGCCTGGGGAACCGTCCGTGAGGACTACAGCCCTGGAGGCACCGCCTGGGAGTATTTCGATCATGATCAGGCCAGGTCCAGGGCCTATCGCTGGAACGAGGATGGCCTCGGTGGTCTCAGTGATGAGAAGCAGCGTCTCTGCTTTGCCTTGGGAATATGGAATGGGGTGGATCCGATTCTGAAAGAGCGTGCCTTCGGCCTCACCGGCAATCAGGGCAACCGGGGTGAAGATGTTAAAGAGTACTACTTCTACACCGATGCGACCCCCAGTCATAGCTGGTTAAGATATCTCTATAAATACCCCCAGGCCGAATATCCCTACTCAAGACTGGTGGAGGAGAACCGCCATCGGGACAGACTCGCCCCCCCTTTCAATCTGCTCGACAGCGGAGCCTTTGACGAAAACCGCTATTGGGATGTCTCGGTCATCTACGCCAAGGCCGAAGCTGATCAGATTCATATCCGGATTACGATTCAGAATCATGCTGAACAGGGCGCTCAGCTACACCTGCTTCCCCAGCTCTGGTTTCGCAACGACTGGTCCTGGGGGGAAGAGACCAACAAGCCTTCAATAGAGAAGCACGACACCGGTCCGACAGCCAACTGGTGTGTTCAGGCATCGCACCAGGAGCTGGGGGATTACCATCTTTATGGTGAACAGCAGGCGGAACTTCTGTTCACCGAAAACGAAACCAATTCACAGAAGCTCTGGGGTGTTGCACCGCAGACACCCTATGTGAAAGACGCCTTTCACCGATTGATCGTTGATGGAGAACAGGCTGCGGTCAATCCACAGCAACAGGGGACAAAATTCGCTGCCTTGTATCGGCTGGAAGTCCCCGCAGGAGAGTCAAGAAACATCGATCTGGTCTTGAGCCGACAACCGCTAACAGAGCCCTTTGCCGATATGGAGCGCATCATCGCCACGCGTCGCGGTGAGGCGGATGTGTTCTATGATGAGCTGCTGCCGGAGGGAGGACCCGAGGACCACCGCATCATGCGGCAGGCATTGGCGGGAATGATCTGGGGTAAACAGTTTTTCCATTTCGATGTCTATCGCTGGCTGCATGGGGATCACCACCAGCCACCCGATTCGCGCAAGCTTGGGCGTAACCATCAATGGCGGCATTTAAGGGCCGCAGATATTCTCTCCATGCCCGACACCTGGGAGTACCCCTGGTTCGCCGCCTGGGATCTGGCCTTTCACTGTGTGGCATTGGCATTGGTGGATGTGGAGTTTGCCAAACAGCAGATCGAGGTGTTATTGGGAGAGAGCTATCTGCACCCCAATGGCCAGATACCGGCCTATGAGTGGTCCTTCAGTGATGTCAATCCACCGGTCCACGCCTGGGGAGCGCTGAAGGTCTACCGGGCGGAGCGGATCCAACAGGGTAAAGGAGATAAAAACTATCTGCAGCGGGTTTTCCATAAACTGCTGCTCAACTACGCCTGGTGGATCAATCGCAAAGATAAGCATGGTCAGAATCTGTTCGAAGGGGGCTTTCTGGGGCTCGATAACATCTCCGTCTATGACCGTTCCAGGCCATTGCCACCCGGTTATACCCTAAAACAGGCGGATGCCACCGGCTGGATGGCCATGTTTGCCCTGAACATGACGGTGATGGCATTGGAGCTGGCCATCGATGACCCTGACTATGAGAATATCGCAATCCAGTGCTACGAACAGTTTCTTGCGATTGCCAAGGCGATCAGTGGCAGTGATGAGCACGGCCCCTCGTTATGGGATATGGAAGCGGGTTTCTTCAAGGATCTGCTGATCACTCCCTACGGCACCTACCACCGGATCGATGTCTATTCCTGGGTTGGACTGATTCCCATGTTCGCCACGGAAGTGGTGGATAAACGCTTACTGGAGAATGTCCCCAGATTCAGAGAGATGTTGAAGGTGCATAAAAAGGGGCTGTTTCAGGGCAGCTATGTCTGTGCCTGCCCGGATTGGGAAAATGACCAGGGTGAACATCTGCTGGCACTGGTCGACCACTCGATGCTGCCGCGTATTCTCAATCGACTGTTGAATGAGGATGAATTTCTCTCATCCTATGGTGTGCGCAGCCTGAGTAAACTGCATCAACACTATCGGGATCTAGGCGAATTGCCGGGGATTGGCCACATCGGCATCCAATATGCACCTGGTGAATCGGAGAGCCATCTGTTTGGCGGCAACTCCAACTGGCGCGGTCCGGTCTGGATACCGACCAATTATGCATTGATACAAGCAATTGAGAAGTTTCACCGGTTTCTTGGTGATGGTTTCAAATATGAAGTTCCTGCACTCTCGGATGAACCCCTGACTCTACGCGACATCGCCACGCTGATCTCCGAACGTCTGGTCAATCTCTACCGGCGTGATGGGGATGAACGCGTGCCTGCATTAAGACGTGACAGCCCATTCCAAACCGAAGAGGCCTGGCGTGATCTCAGCCTGTTTTATGAATATTTTCATGCCGAGACAGGGCAGGGACTCGGTGCTGCCCACCAGACCGGTTGGACAGGATTGTTGGCGAACTTAGTGATGCGTCGTTATCGCAAGGATATCCCCGTGTTTTTAGGTGAGGATGAGTCAGTGGGGTAGAGAATTTCATCTGTAGCTGGGGCTAATTAATTTGCTTATTTTTATTGTCTCTTGGTTTGTTCTTCTTCCTATGTAAACCCGATGGAATGATTGCTGGCAGATACAGAAATGAGCTCAGCGATACTATGCCTACATAGAACAGAAAAACCTATCAATCCAGTGTTCAATGGTCAGTTTAAAATCTCACTTCATGCAACTCACGGCGAGAAAATGATTTCGTATTTTCTTTCGTTCTTTTTCTAATCCATCAAATATTGAGTGCGCTGAATAGATTTCAAAACTCTTAATCAACAAAACTTAATTGAAAACTGCAGATTTAGATTGCTACTTAAACTTGAGTCGACATGGTTTGTTATCGAATAATAGTAGTAGGGCCTGTTAACACGAATTCAGCTTAAACTCTATTCAAGGCAAGCAGAGCTGCTCCATAAGCCGCTTCTTGTTGAACAGCGCTGAGTACCGGTACCTCTAATCGCTGTTCCCTCATTTGCCGCCATGGCTCATTAACAGCGCCACCACCAATCGAGAAAACCCTTTTGGGACTAGGCGCACCAAGCTCCTGCAATCGCTGATAACCCTGTTGCTCGATCTTGGCGATACCTTCGAGGATTGCCTGGAAGAAAATGCTGTCACTTTCTGGTCTGGGGCTTAATCTGGGTGCCAGGTCTGGATCGTTAATTGGAAACCGCTCCCCGGCTGACACGAGTGGGTAGTAGTTCAGGCCAGTGAGTCGATCGAGTTGCATCGCAGCGGTCAATCCGGGGAGTTCATTAGGTCTGAAGTAGTGACGCAATACAGCGCCACCACTGTTCGATGCGCCACCCACCAACCACCGGTCGCCAAGGCGATGGCTGTAAATACCATATCGTGAGTCGAAAATCGGTTTATCCGAGAGAATCTTCAATACCAGGGTGCTGCCAAGAGATGTAACCGCATCACCGATCTCATTAGCTCCGGTTGCCAGGCAGGCTGCGTTGCTGTCAGTAGTGCCAGCCACTACAGTGATTCCACTTTTCAAGCTGGTAGCTTGGGCCGCTTCCTTGCTCAATTTCGCAACCGATGTACTGCAGGGGTGAACCTGGGGCAGGCAGTTGGTATCGATATCATGACTGTTGACCCACTCCGGCCATTGACGACTGATCGGGTCGTATCCCATCTTCAGTGCATTATTCTCATCACTGATCCGGTAGTTTCCAGTCAGGCGCCCCACAATCCAATCCGCTTGGTGTAGGGCGTAGTAGTGTTCTGTCTGCAGTTTGCGGCTGAGATGCAGCAGCTTTGCCAGACTTGAACTGGCGCTCAATACCGGGCTACCTTCAGGTGCTATTTGTTTCAACAGTTCCAGACTGTCACGGCTGCGACTGTCGTTGTACATCAGTGCCGGGGTGAGCGGCGTGCCCTGGTGGTCGGTCAGTAGCAGGGTTGAGGAGGTGCCATCCACGGCAATCGCATCCACCGGTTTGTTACCGATTTTTGCTACGGTTTCCTGCAACAGCCCGGTGACCGCTTGCCACCAGTCCTGTGGGTTTTGTTGCTGCTCGCCTTTTGCTGACGAAACTGAATCCGGCAAAGGCCGGGTCAGGGTAGAGACCACATCGGCACGCTCATCGATTGCGATCACACGGCAACCTGAGGTGCCCAGATCGATGCCTATGCAGAGTCCCATGATCCTGTCCCGGTGTTGATGGTTGCAATCAGGGCAGGGTGACCGGTGCCGGTGGCTGCCAGTCTTCTGCTCTGTGGTCTGCCACCACAGTGGTATAAATGCCACCGCGAACGTTAAATTCGGCGGTCAGCCGCATATAACGGGGTTGGGTGGCGGCCACCAGATCCGCCAGAATCTCATTGGTCACCGCTTCGTGGAAAGCCCCCTGATCGCGGAATGACCAGATGTACATCTTCAGGGCTTTGAGTTCGACGCAAAGCTTCTCGGGAACATACTCCAGAGTCATTTCAGCAAAATCGGGCTGGCCGGTTTTCGGGCAGAGGCAGGTGAATTCAGGGATGTTGATGCGGATCGTATAGTCCCTTTCCGGTTGAGGATTTTCGAAAGTTTCCAGATCTTTGCTTGGTTGGCTGGGCATGGTTTCACAGTCTCGTCAGTAAAATGGCGATGAATTATACGTGAGCCAGTGCCCAGTCTGAAACATTTCATTTATAAGCTTGTAAAAACAGTGAGTTATAAAAAAGAGTTCAGGTACAAATTTTTGCTTTTGTCCCCTGTAACATTGCCCCTCTTTGGTGTATCTTAGCGGCCCATGCGTCTGGAGAAAATCAAGCTCGCCGGGTTTAAATCATTCGTCGATCCAACCACTGTGCCGATTCCCAGTAATCTGGTCGGCGTCGTTGGGCCGAATGGTTGCGGCAAATCCAATGTTATCGATGCGGTCCGCTGGGTGATGGGTGAAAGCTCAGCCAAAATGCTGCGCGGCGAATCGATGGCGGATGTCATATTCAATGGCTCGTCAGCCCGCAAGCCAGTCGGTACGGCCACCATCGAACTGCTTTTCGACAATGCGGAAGGGCGGGCCGGTGGTCAGTATGCCCAGTACAACCAGATATCGGTCAAACGTCAGGTCTCCCGTGACGGTCAATCCCTCTACTATTTAAACGGCGTGCGTTGCCGTCGTCGTGATATTACCGATCTCTTCTTAGGCACCGGTCTGGGGCCACGCAGCTACTCGATCATTGAACAGGGCATGATCTCCCGCCTGATCGAAGCGCGACCGGAAGATCTGCGTACCTTCCTCGAAGAGGCGGCCGGTATCTCCAAATATAAGGAGCGTCGTCGGGAGACCGAGAACCGCATCCGTCATACCCGGGAGAATCTGGAACGTCTCACCGATCTGCGGGACGAAGTGGCGAAACAGCTGCAACATCTGCAGCGCCAGGCGGCAACTGCAGAAAAGTATCAAACCCTGAAACAGGAAGAGCGCCAGACCAAGGCGGAGTTGCTGGCACTGCGCTGGCGCACCCTGGACGAGAATCTGCAACAGCGCGAGCGCAACATCGCCGAGCTGCAGAACCATCTGGAAGCGGCTCTGGCGGAGCAGCGCAAGCTGGAGTCGGTGATCGAGGAGGATCGGGAGAAGCACACCGAAGCCAACGATCTGTTCAACGAGGTTCAGGGGCGGTTTTACAGTCTGGGTGCTGAGATCAGCGGTCTGGAGCAGGCGATCCAGTTTGCCCGGGATACCCAGAAACAGCAGCAACAGGATCTGGAGCAGGTCGAACAGGCCTTTCAGGAGTCGGAGGCCCATCGGGCGCAGGATGAGACCAGGCTGAATGAGCTGAATCAAAACCTGCAGACCGAAGAGCCACTGCTGATGGAGGCCCGTGAGGATGAACATAAACTCTCCGAAGCGCTGAACCAGTCCGAGCAGGCCATGCAGAGCTGGCAGGCGGAGTGGGAACAGTTCAATCAGCAGGCCGCGGAACCGGCCCAGACCGCTCAGGTGGAGCGTACCCGGATCAACCATCTTGAGCAGCAGGGGGGCAATCTGGAGCGCCGTCTGCAGCGATTCGATGAAGAGCTGTCGCGCCTGGATGACAGCCGTCTGCTGGGTGAGATCGGCGAGCTGGAAGCGGAGGAGTCGGGCCAGAAAGAGTCGGTGGATATCCTGCACAATCAGTTGAGTGAGATGGTCGAACAGATCAATCAACAGCGGGAACTCAACAACCAGCAGGCGAATCATCTCGACCAGGCTCGGGCGGAACTGCAATCGAACAAAGGCCGTCAGGCCTCCTTGGAGGCGCTGCAACAGGCTGCTCTTGGTGAGGCGGAAAGTGATATCGCCGAGTGGCTGGAGCGTACCCAGTTACAGTCGGCCCAGCGTCTGGCACAACAGATCAAAGTCACCCCACGCTGGCAACAGGCGGTTGAGGTGGTGCTCGGTTTTCATCTGCAGGCGGTCTGCATCGAGAATCTCGATCAACTGAATGATGCATTACCTCAATTGCAGAAAGGCACGCTGACCCTGTGGGAAGGCCGCGCTGCCAGCACAGCCGCACCCCAGGCGGATGATCTCGCTACCCAGATCGAGGCTCCCTGGAGTCTGCAGAATCTGCTGGACGGAGTGCGCATGGTGGATGATCTGCCGACCGCGCTGCATCGTCGCCACAGTCTCAATCCGGGCGAGTCGCTGATCACCCCCGAGGGGATCTGGCTTGGCCGCAACTGGCTGAGAATCACCCGCGAGGCGGATGAGCGGGCCGGTGTGCTGGGTCGGGAAGAAGAGCTGCGCATCCTGAAACAGACCCTGGAAGAGCAACAGCGGCAGGTGGACGAACTGACTGAACAGCTGGAGCAGGGGCGTGAACGACTGAATCATCTGGAGCAGGAGCGGGAGCAGTCTCAGTCCAGCTACAACCAGCTCAACCGGGCCCTGTCCGAGGTGCGTTCCAATCTGAGCAGCAAGCGGACCCGGGCCGTTCATCTGCGCCAGCGCCGCGAGCAGTTGCAGCAGGAGCAGCAGGAGATCGCCGAGCAGATCGAGAACGATCATCTGCTGATGGAAGAGACCCGTCAGCGCCTGCATTTGGCCCTGGAAGCGATCGAGACCCTGGGCAGCCGACGGGAGTCTCTGGTACAACATCGTGATGAGTTGAGAACCCAGGTCGCTGAGGCCCGAGAGAAGCTTAATCAACAGCGTACGGCCACCCACCAGAGGGAACTGCAGGTCGAATCGATGCGCACGGTGCACACCTCGCTGACCCAGAACCTGCAACGGGCCCGCAGTCAGCTGGAGCAGTTGTCCCAGCGCCGGGGTGAGTTGAAGCTGAACCTGGAGAGTGCCGAGGAACCGATGCAGCAACAGCTGCAGGATCTGAATGTCAAACTGGAAGCCCGCAGCGCTGTCGAGCAGGAGCTGAACCAGGTCCGCCAGGGACTGGAGGATGTGGATGGCCAGCTGCGTGAGAAAGAGCAGCAGCGGCATCAGGCCGAGCAGCGGGTGCAACAGCGCCGGGACAAGCTGAACCAGGCTCAATTGCAAAGTCAGGAAGTCTCTGTACGCCGCAACACGCTGCAGGAGCAGCTGGACGAAGGTGGATTGGTTGTGGAAGAGCTGTTCAAGACCATGCCTGAAGATGCCGGCGAATCCCTCTGGCAACAGAAGGTGGAGACACTGGCCAACCGGATCCAGCGACTCGGACCGATCAATCTGGCGGCCATCGACGAGTTTCAGGAGCAGTCCGAACGCCTGAAATATCTTGAAGAGCAGCATGCGGATATCACCAGCTCCCTGGAAACCCTGGAAAACGCCATTCGCAAGATCGATCGGGAGACCCGTACCCGGTTCAAAGAGACCTTCGATAAGGTCAACTCCGGTATCAAGGATCTGTTCCCCCGGCTATTTGGTGGCGGTCACGCTTATCTGGAGTTGACCGGTGAAGATCTGCTGGATACCGGTGTCACCGTGATGGCGCGCCCACCGGGCAAACGCAACGCCAGCATCCACCTGCTCTCCGGTGGTGAGAAGGCACTGACGGCGGTGGCGTTGGTTTTCTCCATATTCCAGTTGAATCCGGCGCCTTTCTGTATGCTCGATGAGGTGGATGCGCCATTGGACGATGCCAATGTGGGACGCTTTTGCGAGATGGTGAAATCGATGTCCGATCAGGTACAATTCATTTTTATTACCCACAATAAGATCACCATGGAAATCGCTAACCAACTCTCTGGTGTCACCATGCATGAACCGGGTGTGTCGCGTTTGGTAACTGTCGATGTAGAGGAGGCGGCTCAGCTGGCCGCTCTGTAAACTCATGGATGCCACAACCCTGCGTATCGTTCTGTTACTGCTTGGTCTGGTATTTCTGGCCGCCATCTACTTCTATGAAACCAACCGTCGCAAACGCGAATCGTCCCAAGCACGGCGTCGGGTTGTGCCGGAGTTCAAAGAGCCTGAAATCGCACCACCCACAGAAGAGGATCCCGTCGCTGATGAGGTGACGATGGACCACTCGGAGAATCTCCACCACCAGGAGGAGGATACCTGGGCTCAGTGGGAGGAAGAGGATACGGAACAGCTCAACGATGAGTTTCCCGATTCTGAACCCATGCGTGCCGATGATGAGATTACCTCGGATCTGGAGATGCGCACCGACGACAGCTTTGAAACCCCGGAGCAGCACGAGTTGTTCGGATTCAGTGCTCAGGAAGAGTCGCCGGTGGACGTGCCGAAGCTGATCATCCAGATCAATCTGAAGGCCAGGAATGCCCCCTTCAACGGTCTCGATATCCAGAAAGCGATGAGCGAGACCGGTCTGGTGTTGGGCAGTCTCTCGATCTATCACCGGCTCAGTGGTGACAGCCGGCAGACCCCCCAGTTCAATCTGGCGAGCATGGTTGAGCCCGGTACTTTTCCTACCGAGGATGTGGAGCAGTTCAGTACTCCAGGTCTGACCCTGTTTACCCAGCTACCGGTGCCGGGCGATAGTATGGCGGTCTTCTCCGACCTGCTGTTTACCGCCGAGCGCTTGGCGGCCCTTCTGGATGGAGAGCTGCAGGATGAGACCCACAGTGTCCTGTCCAAGCAGACCATTGAGCACCTGCGCGGTCAGATCGTGGAGCATCGTCGACAGGTTCAACTGGCCCGGAGTAAAGGTTGAATCCCAGCCAGGAGATCCTCTCCCGGATCGAGGTGTTGCGTCAGCAGATCAACGATCACAACCGACGCTACTACGTCTTTGACGACCCACTGATTCCCGATGCGGAGTATGACCGGCTGATGCGGGAACTGCAGTCTCTTGAGTCGGAGTACCCAGAGCTGATCAGTCCGGATTCACCAACCCAGCGAGTTGGTGACAAGCCCTTGTCCGGTTTCGATGAGGTGGTCCATCAAGTGCCAATGCTCTCCCTCGACAATGCGTTTGACGATGACGAGATGAGGGATTTTGAACGCCGCATTAAAGATCGTCTGAAGCTGGCTGAGTCAGAAACGATCAACTATCTGGCCGAACCCAAGCTCGATGGTCTGGCTGTGAGTCTGCGCTATGAACAGGGAAGCCTGGTTCTGGGAGCTACCCGTGGCGATGGCAGCCAGGGTGAGGATGTGACCAGTAACGTGCGCACCATCCAGGCAATTCCACTGAAGCTTCAGGGCGAGCAGTGGCCCGATGTGCTTGAGGTGCGGGGCGAGGTATTCATGCCGAAAGCCGGTTTTGAAAGACTCAACGAGCGTGCCCGTAAAGCCGACGAGAAGACCTTCGTGAATCCACGCAATGCCGCCGCCGGATCGCTGCGGCAACTGGATCCCCGAATGACGGCTCAGAGGCCGCTGACCTTTCTCGCCTACGGCTTTGGTGAAGTCTCACCGGAGCACGCCGAACTGAATCTCAGTGATCGGATCAACGCACTGAGATCCCTTGGCATTCCAACCTCTCCGTTGATGGCGGTGACAGAAGGCATCCAGGGTTGTATCGATTATTACCGACAACTTGAAACAGAGCGTGATGATCTCCCTTATGACATCGATGGGGTAGTGTTCAAAGTCGATGATTTAGAGCTCCAAGCAGAGTTGGGTTTTGTCTCCCGTGCCCCCCGTTGGGCCGTGGCTTACAAGTTTCCGGCCCAGGAAGAACTGACCCAGGTCGAAGCGATTGAGTTTCAAGTGGGCAGAACCGGTGCCGTCACACCGGTGGCCCGGCTGCAGCCTGTGTTTGTCGGCGGTGTCACGGTAAGCAATGCCACCCTGCATAATATGGATGAGGTGCGGCGCAAGGATGTGAGGGTAGGGGATACGGTGGTGGTGCGAAGGGCCGGTGACGTAATCCCTGAAGTGGTCAGTGTGATCCTTGAAAAGCGTCCGGCCTCCAGTCAATCCGTGGACCTGCCGGATCGTTGTCCGGTATGCGATTCAGAGGTGCTTATCGCAGAAGGTGAAACGGTGGCCCGCTGTTCCGGCGGTCTCTTCTGCCCGGCACAGCGCAAGGAGGCGATCAAACACTTTGCCTCACGCAAGGCGATGGATATCGAAGGGCTGGGCGATAAACTGGTGGAGCAGCTGGTGGAGCTGGAGATGGTCGCTACCCCGGCGGATCTCTACTCGCTTTCCCTTGAACAGCTCAGTGGGCTTGAGCGGATGGCGGAGAAATCGGCGCAAAATCTGCTCGACGCTCTGAGCAAAAGCAAGCAGACTACCCTCAACCGGTTTCTCTATGGATTGGGTATCAGAGAAGTGGGGGAGGCGACGGCACAGGCCCTGGCGCAGCAGTTTCTTACCCTCAAGGCGATCGAGGAGGCCGATGAGGCGTCACTGCAGGAGACATCCGATGTAGGGCCGATCGTGGCTGCCCACATCGTCTCCTTCTTTCGTCAATCCCATAACCGGGTCGTCATCGATGAGCTGTTGCAGGCGGGTATCGAGTGGCCGGTGGTTGCCCGGGTCGAGACAGCGGCTTCATCCCTGGCGGGCAAAACAGTCGTTATCACCGGTACCCTGAGCCGGCCCAGGGATGAGTTCAAACAGACCCTGCAGGCCCACGGGGCGAAAGTCACCGGCAGTGTCTCGAGCAAGACCGATTATCTGTTGGCCGGTGAAGCGGCGGGCTCCAAACTGACCAAGGCAGAAAAGCTGGGAGTCACTGTACTCGATGAAGCGGCCTTGGAAGCTCTGTTGAAACAGGCTGAATAACGTCTCTGGCCGAGCGTTTTATTGGATGCTCCCACGTGTTAGTTTGCAATACTCCGTCTATCCGGCGAGTGCCGACCTAAAGGGTGGGCGAAGTGAGTAATCCATCGGTTTGATTTTCCTGGACCCCGGCAATCCCCGGGGTGACAAAAGATAATCAATCAGGGGATGCTTAAGTATCAAAAGTTTTAGTGGTATGTCTTATGAATGAACAATCGAATCAGGAACGGGAGATCATGATGGTGATGCGGAAACTGCTCACCACCATTGTGCGTGAAGTCACCCCGGAGTCGAAGAGCCTCAAACACCCGTTGTCCGAGAAGACGATCCAGGATATTCGCTATTGTCTCGGGTTGATCACCGCACGGGAGAAGGAGCTTGCCGATGAAGGTGGCCGTACCGCCCAGGAGCGCCCCTATTTTGTTGATGAACCCCCACAGACCAAGGTTGTACCGATTACCAACATCGGTAAAGCCGGCAAGGAGCCTGAGGAGGAGTAGTCTGTGGAGGGAGATCTCATCCCCAGCCTGATGGCCGGGGATGATGGTTCAGAAAGATCTACTTCTGTTCTGCTGGTGCAGTGGTGTCTCCGCTCTCTTTTTCAGCGGTAGCCTCAGTGGCACTCTCAGACTGCTGTGATGACGCCATTGAGGCATCCTGTTGGGCATCCGGTGCTTGCTTGGCGTTCTTCTCATTGAAGATCAAACTAGCGGAATCACGCAATCCCTGCATATAATCGGTGAGGGCCTTCTGCTGCAGGGCGGTTTGGATTTTACCCTTGACGCTTTCCAGGGTGGGCGCCGGGCTCTGGCGGCTGTCCTCCAGCAGGATCACATGCCAGCCGAACTGGGTCTGTACCGGTGCGGCGGAGTATTTACCCTTCTCCATCCCGGTCAGAGCTTTGGCAAAAGGCTCCACCATCTGTGCGGCATCGAACCAGCCCAGGTCGCCGCCATCTTTACCGGTCGGTCCGGTTGAGTGTTGCTTGGCCAGTTCGGCGAAATCACTGCCACCATCCAACTCGGTGATCAGCTTCTTGGCTTCCTCTTCCTCCTTCACCAGGATGTGTCTCGCCTTATACTCGGTATTCGACTGACTGGCATACTCGGCGTCGTAGATCTGCTGAATCTCTTCGTCGGAGGGCTGATGTTTGGTGGCGTGCTCCTGGATTGCTACCTGGGTCAGCAATTTGGCTTTCAGCAATTCAAGAGAAGCTGAAACATCCTCGCGTTCAGCCAGGCCGGCCTCTTCCGCTGCCTGAGAGACGATCAGAATATTGGCCAGCTCGTTGAGTACGCCCATCTGCATTTCCGCCGAGGTCTTGGCATCGGGCACACCACGCATGCGATCCTGGAAGTAGAGGCTGTACATGGCCCGGGTTACCGGTCTGCCATTCACTGTCAACAGGGTGTTGACGTCCATATCCGCAGCATCGGTTTCTGGCTTCGCCGGCAAGGTGGCTGAACGTTGGTTGTCGTTGGCAACAACTGCGGTTGTCTGTTCCGTAGACTGATTACAGCCGCTAATAAGTCCAGCGCTGCACAGTGCAGCCAGAATGATCTGTTTGTTCATCATTGATCTTACCTTATGGTGATTAGTACTTTTTGGTGTGTTGGTTGAGTCTAGTTAGGCAACACTTTCTTAAAGGGTTTAACGGTTACCCGGGCATAGACACCTGATTTTATATAGGGGTCATCATCCGCCCAGGACTTGGCGCTCTCCAGGCTGTCGAATTCAGCTACGATCAGGCTGCCGGTAAATCCGGCCGGGCCTGGGTCTTCCGCATCCACCGAAGGGTGGGGGCCTGCCAGTATGAGTCTTCCCTCGTTCTGTAACTGTTGCAGTCGTTGTACATGATCCGGACGGATTTTCAGACGCTGTTCCAGACTGTCTTCCCTGTCTTCAGCGATGATCGCGTAGAGCACTCAATTCTCCTCGGTTTCAGGTTCAGGTTCGCGCATATGGCGTGCCAGATAGAAGGCTTGCAGAATCACAAAGCCCAGTGTCAGCCCCATCATGCCAAACAGTTTGAAGTTTACCCAGCTCTCTTCCAGGGAGTGGGCATCATGACACATCTGTAATTCAATGCCTTGAAACTGTGTGTGACAGTTATCGAAATCGATTTGTTGCAAGCCACTCAGTTCCATCAGTTGACGTTCAACGACAAAAAAATCGTTCGCCACATAGAGGTTCAGAAAACCCAATAGGATGAAGAACGCCCCCCACGCCAGGTTGAGCTTATTCCAGATGGGGTCAGGTACATCGATGGTACTCTCCATCATGCGCTGTACCAGGGGTTTGTTACCGATAAACATGCTGCCGAGAAACACCAGGCCGAATAGCCAGTTGATCACAGTCGGTTTCCACATGATGAAGGTCCGGTCCTGCAGCAGGATGGTCAACCCGCCGAACACCACCAAGATCGCCAGGGTGATCAGATGCATCCGCTCCACATGCCCTTTGCGCAGCCAGCCGTAGCCGACCTGAATCACAGAGGCGGCAATCGCAACACCGGTAGCGATATAGATGCCGTAGAGTTTATAGGCGACAAAAAACAGAATGACTGGAAAAAAATCGGCAAGCAGTTTCATATGGAATCAGTGGGTAAATTCAGGATCGCAAAGGTTTTGTCAGGGATTGTATAACGATTTAATGTAAGGTTCTGGGTGAACTCCAGAGATTGTAATACTTTTCAACGACTTCGCGTACCTGTTGTGGATAATTCAGGGCGTCCATCTGGCTCATGCCCTCTTTGAAAAATGCCGGGGCCTCTTCCGGTATGTACTCAACGAGTATCTCAAAGGCCCGTTCGATAAGTCCTGGTCGGTGACTTCTGGTTGCAATAATAGCTTGGTTAATCAGTAGGATACGCCATGGTTCTGAAGTTGATTCCTGTTTTTTTCTGGTTTTCAGTTCAGGTGCAACCGTATTCAGCAACTCCTGGGCCACCTCATAAAGTTGTTCCAATTCGGCGTTATCCTGATAGGTGTTGGCAAGCCTGGCCAGTGCATTGACGATCGGCTCCAGGGTTTTGATATGTCCCAGGTGTCTGCCCAGCCACAGCGCAAGAGGCAGGGCAAGATCTTCAAACTCTCGGCTCTCTTCGTTGAGCTGCAGCTCCGTCGCCAGTGCGGAAAAATCCATCAACAGGTTGATTCCGTAGTCGCCCAGTTCATTCAATTCATCTTCAGACAGGGTATTGTCCGGTTCGTTCTCTGTCTGCTGGTCAACCAGTTGCAGGATATCGATCAGACGTAACATGGTTTCACGCAGTGCGGTGGGAGAGCGCTCAGGATCGGCCGATGCCCGCATACGCTCCGATTTGATGAGCTCATTGGCGAGTTCATCAAAGCGGCTGCTGATCGTGTTGATGTTCAGGTTATCAAATAACATGGTGGTCATTGTATCAGGCTGCCGGAGTATCGTCTGTGAGATGTGGCTGAACTCTGCTGGATGTTTTTTCAACGCCGGGTCGAGGCAAATTGATGGAAATTCCTGAACTGGCGATTTTTGTATCCGTAACGCAGGACAATGGGTACAATCCGCCCCCATGTTTAGCGTATACGACCTACACAGCCACTCAACCGCCTCCGATGGGACCCTCTCCCCCCGTGCTTTGGTACAGCGTGCCGCTGAGGCAGGGGTCGAAGTGCTGGCCCTGACCGATCACGACACCACAGCGGGTATCGATGAGGCCAGCGAAGCCGCACAGAGCTGTGGTTTGGTTCTGATTCCCGGGGTTGAGGTGTCGGTCAGCTGGAACCGGCAGACCGTGCACCTGGTCGGACTGAATGTCGATCCCCACGATCCCAACCTGAATGGTGGACTGCAGCGGCTGCGGGATTTCCGAGAGTGGCGTGCCGAAGAGATCGGCAGAAGGCTCGATAAAGCAGGGATTTCCGGTGCCTATGAGGGAGCGCGGTCCCTGGCGGAAGGGGGGCTGGTGAGTCGCACCCATTTTGCAAGGTTTCTGGTCCGATCCGGTATCGTTGAAGATGAGCGCAAGGTCTTCAAGCGTTTTCTGGTCAGCGGCAAGCCGGGTCATGTGCCGGGAGCGTGGGCCAGTCTGGAAGAGGCGGTAGGTTGGATTCATACTGCTGGCGGGCAGGCTGTAATCGCCCATCCGGCCCGCTACAAGATGACCCGCAGCAAATTGCGCCAGTTGTTGAAGACATTTGTCGCTTTGAAGGGCGATGGCCTGGAAGTGGTATCCGGCAGTCATAGCCGCGATGACTACATCAATATGGCAAAGCATGCCAAGGATTTTGATCTGATGGCCTCTGCCGGATCCGATTTTCACTGCCCGCAGAATCCCTGGATCGAGCTGGGTCGATTGCCCGGCTTGCCGGAGGGTTGCAAGCCAGTGTGGCAGAATTGGAATCTGTCTGCGCAGACCGAACTACGGAGCCAGCTGGGCTGATCGGGAACTATCATGGCGCAGTTTTTTCAGATCCACCCGGAAAACCCCCAGGTCCGACTGATCCGGCAGGCGGTCAGCATCATTCAGGCTGGTGGCCTGGTGATCTATCCCACCGATTCCAGCTATGCATTGGGATGTCATATCGGCGACAAGGGGGCGATGGAGCGGATCCGCCGAATCCGTAAGGTGGATGACGCCCACAACTTCACCCTGGTCTGCCGGGATCTGACCGAGATATCGAACTACGCGAAGATCGACAATCAGGACTACCGGTTACTGAAAAACCTGACCCCTGGCCCTTATACCTTCATCCACAAGGCAACCAAACAGGTTCCCCGGCGGCTGATGCACCCAAAGCGTAAAACCATCGGTATTCGGGTGCCGGACAACGAGATTGTGCGGTCGCTGCTGCAGGAGCTGGGTGAACCGATCATGAGCACCACCCTGATCCTGCCCGGAGAGGAGATGCCGCTGACCGATCCCTATGAGATGCGCGATCTGTTGGATCACCAGGTGGATCTGATCATCGATGGTGGGTATTGCGGCTACGAAGCCACCACAGTGGTGGTGATGACCGATCATCAGCCTGAGGTTGTGCGCGCCGGGAAAGGCGACACATCCCTGTTCGAGGTATAATTTTCCAATGGAAGGTCTTAGTCTGATTCAAAAACTGGCAATCTTTGTGTTGCCGATGATATTCGCCATCACGGTGCACGAAGCGGCGCACGGCTGGATGGCCAAGCGGCTGGGTGACAAGACCGCGGAGATGCTGGGGCGGGTAACCCTCAATCCCATCAAGCATATCGATCCGGTGGGTACTATCCTGGTTCCACTTGGCGCCTATCTGCTGACCGGCTTCATGTTCGGTTGGGCAAAGCCGGTGCCGGTCAACTGGAACAATCTGCGTCACCCGAAACGGGATATGGGGCTGGTGGCATTGGCCGGTCCGGGCGCCAATCTATTGATGGCGCTGATCTGGGCCGTGATGGTCTACGTCGGGGCCCTCTCACTTGAGCATTTTGATTGGCTGGGTCTGCCGTTGATGCTCATGGGTGTGGCAGGCGTGTTGATTAACGCCGTACTGATGGCGCTGAATCTGATGCCGATACCCCCGCTGGATGGGGGCCGCGTTGTCTACTCCCTGTTGCCCCCCAAACAGGCTCAGATCTACTCCCGGCTTGAGGCCTATGGCCTGTTCATCGTATTGATACTCCTGGTTACCGGTATTCTGGGTTTTCTGCTCTGGCCACTGGTTGGCCTGACGATCAAGATCCTGCCGGCAACCGATCTGGTTACACAACTTATTCCTGTCATTCTCAGTCCCGCAAGGAGTTAGATTTGAATCAGCCATTAAGTGCAAACCGGGTGCTCTCCGGCATGCGTCCCACAGGGCAGCTGCATCTTGGTCACTATCATGGGGTGTTAAAGAACTGGGTTACCCTGCAAGAGGAGTACGACTGCTACTTTTTTGTGGCTGATTGGCATGCGCTGACAACCCATTACGATGATCCGAGTGTGATTCCGGAGAGCATCTGGGATATGGTGATCGACTGGCTTGCGGCCGGTGTGGACAGTGACTCTGCAACCCTGTTTGTGCAGTCTCTGGTGCCAGAACATGCCGAGCTGCATCTGCTGCTCTCCATGATTACCCCTCTGGGTTGGCTCGAACGGGTGCCCAGTTACAAGGACCAGCAGGAGAAGCTGAAAGAGAAGGATCTGGCGACCTACGGATTTCTCGGTTACCCATTGCTGCAATCGGCGGATATTCTGATCTATCGGGCCGCCCAGGTGCCGGTGGGAGAGGATCAGGTTGCCCATGTGGAGCTGACCCGTGAAGTGGCGCGCCGTTTCAACCACATCTATGGGCGTGGCGCCAACTACGAATCGGAGGCAGAGGCCGCCCGCAAGAAGATGGGTAAAAAGGCGGCCAAGCAGTATGCCCAATTGAGAAAGGCTTACCAGGAACAGGGTGATGCGGAAGCTCTGTTGCGAGGGCAGGAACTGCTGGGCGCGCAACAGAATATCAATATGGAAGAGCGGGAGCGACTGCTGGGCTATCTGGAGGGGAGCGGTCGGGTGATTTTGGCTGAGCCTCAACCGCTGCTGACCAAGGCCTCGAAAATGCCGGGTCTCGACGGGCAGAAGATGTCCAAGTCCTACGCAAATACCATCTCTCTGCGGGAGACCCCTGACCAGGTGGAGCATAAGCTGAAACGCATGCCCACTGACACCAATCGGGTGCGCAGAACCGATCCGGGCGATCCTCGCAAGTGTCCTGTTTGGCAGTTTCATGAGGTCTACTCGGACGTGAAGACCCGGGAGTGGGTTCAGGCAGGCTGTACAAGTGCCGGAATCGGTTGTCTCGAGTGCAAAGCCCCGGTAATAGAAGCGGTTCTGGATGAGCTCAAGCCGATACAGGCCAGGGCGGCCGAATTGGAGGCGCAACCGGAGCGGGTTAGGAGTATCATCGAAATGGGCTCCGAGAAGGCCAGGGCGGTGGCCCGGGAGACCATGCGGGAAGTCCGTGAAGCCATGTCATTGCAGATTCTGGGATAATCCACCCGGAATCCAATCAATCAACAGAAGATAATCGTCAGCCATGGAACCGACCGAAAACCATCCCCACCACCATCCGGAGCAGGAGGAGATGCCATTTGCCATGGTGATGGGCGAGCCTCTGGCCACCCCGCCCACCGATCTCTATATTCCGCCGGATGCTCTGGAGGTGTTTCTGGACGCCTTCGAGGGGCCGTTGGATCTGCTGCTCTATCTGATCAGACGTCAGAATCTGGATATCCTCGATATCCCGATTTCTGAAATCACCGACCAGTATGTCAGCTACATCGATATGATGAGTGAGATGCGGCTTGAGCTGGCGGCTGAGTATCTGGTCATGGCTGCCATGCTGGCGGAGATCAAATCCCGCATGTTACTGCCGCGACCGGTCAGCGAGGATGAGGATGTGGATGATCCCAGAGCCGAGCTGATCCGCCGTTTGCAGGAGTATGAGCGCTACAAGCAGGCCGCTGAGGATCTGGATGGTCTGGAGCACATGACCCGGGATACCTTCCAGGGGCATGCAGAGCTGGTTGAACGTCATGTTGAGGTCACTGAGCCCGATGTGGCGTTGCGCGAGATTATGCTGGCGCTTGCCGATGTCATGCATCGCGCCGATATGTTCACCAGCCACCGGGTGGAGAAAGAGCCGTTGTCAGTGCGTGAGAAGATGTCTCACGTACTGCAGAGTATTGATGGTCAGCAGTTTGTCAGCTTCACCGAACTGTTTGATATCACCGAGGGCCGATTGGGCGTGGTGGTGACTTTTCTGGCGGTGTTGGAATTGATCAAAGGATCGCTGATCGAGTTGGTGCAGGCGGAAGCCTTTGCCCCGATTCATGTCAAAGCGAAGATTTTATAAGATGACTGAACAGAACAGACTGAAACAGATCGTAGAGGCAGCACTGCTGGCTGCTGGCAAACCTTTGAGCCTGGATGAGCTGATCGGGCTCTTTGCTGAGTCTGAGCAGCCGGAGAAAAAGAGCCTCAGAGAGGTTCTGGCCGAGCTTGCTGAAGACTACCAAGGGCGCGGCATCGAGGTTACCGAGATTGGCAGCGGATTTCGTATCCAGGTGCGTGCAGAGTTTTCACCTTGGGTCTCCAAGCTGTGGGCCGAGCGTCCGCCAAAATACTCCAGAGCCCTGTTGGAAACCCTGGCGCTGATTGCCTACCGTCAACCGATCACCCGTGGAGAGATTGAAGATATCCGTGGTGTCTCCGTGAGCACCAACATCATCAAGACCCTGACCGAAAGAGAGTGGGTCCGGGTGGTGGGGCATCGGGATGTACCGGGCAAGCCGGCCCTCTATGCCACCACCAAAGAGTTTCTCGACTATTTCAACCTGAAGAGTCTCAATGAGCTGCCAACTCTGGCGGAGATCCGCGATCTCGATTCGATTAATCGAGAACTGGAGTTGCAGGATCCGGACAAGGTGACTGATGAGCATGCCGAAGGTGAAGCGAAGGCGTCAGAGGTTAGTGAGGAAGATCCGGAGTCACAACAGGATGGTGATGACGCAACCCTAACCGATGAGATTGAAACGGAATCTGCCGTGCAGGAATCAGAGGCGGAGTCTGTCGGTGAACCAGAAGTTGGCTCGGAGGCAGAAGTTGAGGTGGATGCTGAAGCTGAGACAGAGGTTTTCACTGAAGCATCCGATGAAGCAGATTCTTTTGATGTTCTGGATAGCGCTGAGACGACTACCGGGGATGATGGCTCAGATCAGCAGATTGATGTTGATACGGAGCCAATGGACGACGTTGAACAACCAGAAACAGAACCGCCTGTGGTGGCCCTGTCCGATGAGGAGCAAACTCCATTGAAGACCAAGATCGATGAGTAGGGACAAACAGCCTATCGGAGATCGCCTGCAGAAAGTGCTGGCCAACGCGGGTCTGGGTTCACGGCGCGAAATCGAAGGCTGGATCGCTGCGGGCCGGGTGGAAGTCAACGGTAAGCTGGCTGAACTGGGTCTCCGGGTCCTGCCGGAAGACAGCATCCGGGTGGATGGCCGACCGGTTTCCAAGCGCAAGCTCGAAGCGCCGGAACGGCAAGTGCTGGTCTACAACAAGCCGGAAGGGGAGCTGGTCACCCGCAATGATCCGGAGAACCGTCGTACGGTTTTTCAACGCTTGCCCAGGCTGGAGCGTGGGCGATGGATTCCGGTAGGTCGGCTCGATATCAACACTTCGGGCCTGCTGCTATTGACGACGGATGGTGAGCTGGCCAATCAATTGATGCACCCAAGTCAGCAGGTGGAGCGGGAGTATGCCGTGCGGGTGATGGGGGAAGTTACCGAGGAGCAACTTCACCAACTGACTCATGGGGTCGAGCTGGATGATGGTCCAGCCCGTTTTGAAGAGATTGTTGAGTCCGGTGGCGAGGGATTCAACCGCTGGTTTCACGTAGTCATCATGGAGGGAAGGCAACGGGAGGTTCGGCGCATGTGGGAAGCGGTTGGCTGTCAGGTCAGTCGACTCAAGCGGGTGCGCTATGGCAGTGTGATACTCGAAAGCGCACTTAAGATCGGACGCTGGCGCTTCCTCAAAGAGAAAGAGATCGAAGAGCTGGCCAATGTATCCGGTGTGAAAACCGAACGACCGAAAAGCAGACCGAAAGCCAAAGCCAAAGCCAAAGCCAAAGGCTACCCGCCAAAAGGTTCAAAACCTCGCCAAAACAGTAAACGAAGTAATACTCGTCAAGCTTCCCAACAGACAAAATCTGTCCCCAAGAACAGTCCATGGAAGGGTAAAAAATCCTCTGGTGGACGCTCTCGTTGAGATCACTCAAGGCTCGACTGGAAGAGCTGTTTGAGCAACTCTCTGCACACTACGGTGCACAGAACTGGTGGCCGGCAGACAGCCCGTTTGAAGTTATGCTGGGTGCGGTACTGACTCAGAATACGGCCTGGACCAATGTCGAAAAGGCGATCCATAATTTAAAAAACCTAAGTGAACTCAACCCGCAAGCGTTACTTGCTATGCCCCGCGAGTCGCTTGCCCAGGCCATCCGGCCATCCGGCTATTACAATCTGAAGGCGGAGCGTTTGCAGAATCTCTGTGGATTGCTGGTGGACAATCCGGCGTTACACAGACTGGAGGATCCACAGCTACGTGAGCAGCTGCTGGGTGTAACCGGGATTGGTCCGGAGACGGCGGATGACATCTTGCTCTATGCCTTTCATCGGCCGGTTTTTGTCATCGATGCTTATACCCGCAGACTGCTTGGGCGGATTGGCTGGGTAGATGGTAGTGTCTCTTATGAGGCGTTACGCCAGACTATTGAGAAGGCCCTGGTTGGAGAAGCGGCCTACTATAACGAGTTTCACGCCCTGATCGTGATTCATGCCAAATCGGTCTGTTGTAAACAGCCCCGTTGCAACGTTTGTCATCTGAGCGGACTCTGTAACTATTCGTGTTAACAGAGGCCCTAGCGCTCTTATTCGCTCATCACGACCCGATTGCGACCCTGGTTCTTGGCGACATAGAGCGCCTCGTCGGCACGCTTGAAGAGTGATTCAGTGGTGTCACCTTCATTCATCATGCTGACGCCCAGACTCAGGGTAACCTGCAGATCCTTCAAGGATTCAACACGCAGGTTTTCGATGTTTTCCCGGATTCTTTCAGCCAACAGTCTGGCGCCGGTCTGATCGGTACCGTTAAGCACCACCACAAACTCTTCACCACCGTAGCGATAGAGTGCGTCACTGCTGCGAATGGTTTGTTCTGCTGCCTTCGCAACCTGTTTCAATACCAGATCACCCACGGCATGACCAAATTGATCGTTAATCCGCTTGAAGAAATCGATATCCATGACGATCACGGAGAGTTCGCTGTTTTTGCGTCGATTGAGCTCGATTTCCCGACTGAAGTTGGAATCGAATGCGGTGCGGTTTTTAATGCCTGTCAGGGAGTCGAGAAACGCACTCTCGATGGCAGCCTGATAGAGCAGTGCATTACGCAGGGGATAGAGCAGGGCAGCGAGAAAATTCTCTACCTGGGCAATTTCAGATTTGTTATAGCGCTTGTTACGACTCACGACGACCTGACCGAGATCGGTATCCAGTACCTTCAGGTTGTAGCCGAGCTTGTTTCTCTGCTCATCCTGGCCAAAGTGCAACTCCAGTCCATTGGTTGGGGCGCAGTAGTCGAGGCTGTCGTAGAGTGCCTGGTTTCCCATCACCTGTGCGAACAGTTCGATCAGGGTATCCACTTCGAGGGTGGTCTGCAGTTTACCACTCAGCTCCATGATCAGGCCGAGGGTACCGTCATCATTGACGACGTCGGCTAAACGACCGAGGATAGGGCCGTTGGTGGGAGTGAAGCGGTCATGATGTATGCTGTGGATACCGGTCATTGTATTGCTCACAAAACTTCTGAAATTCGAGTTTTATTCTGCGAATAACGTGCCAAAATATAAAAAAGTAAAGAAAACAATAAGATAAGATTGTTAATTAGGGGTGGCGTCAAAATGGCGACACATTTCGATCGCCCGGAATTTCGCTTGAATTTGAGAAGAGACAAAAAAATGTCACCACAAAAGCTCTATCCCAGCGTGCAATATCGCCTCAAATATCGCGAGGTAAAACAAACTTGGTGTGGCTGAATTGATGGGAGGATTTCAGTTCGGGATTGTCTGAATCTGAATAGGATAATAAACAACTGATTGAGTGGATCTCCATGTTAAGAACAATCGTTATCACAATGCTGCTGTTTTCGCTCAGCCCATCCCAGGCAGCAGACAATCGGGCCAGATTGGAAGCGGGTATGGTCAATCCAGGGTTTCATGAGAAGCCGGCCTGGTTCAAAAACTCATTCCTCGATCTGGGTGAGGATATTGAGGAGGCTAGCGAAGAGGGAAAGCGGATCATTCTCTATTTTCACCAGGATGGATGCCCCTACTGCGCCAAGCTGCTGAATGAGAACTTCACCATCAAAAAGATCGTGGACAAGACCACGGCCGGTTTTCAACTGATTGGAATCAATATTTGGGGTGATCGCAGCGTCACTGGAATCGATGGCAGTGAGACGACTGAAAAGGCTTTGGCTGAATCCCTGAAAGTGAAATACACCCCAACCCTTCTGTTCCTCGATGAGCAGGGTAGGCGGGTATTGAGACTCAATGGCTACTATCCTCCCCACAAATTTGAGCAGGCCCTCGACTATGTGGCCAAGCATGAGGAGAAGAGGCAGTCCTACAGAGACTATCTGAAAGAGCATCAGCCGGTGGCCGCCAGCGGCAAATTACACCGGCAGGCGGACTATCTGCAACCGCCATTTGATCTGAGGGCATCGGCTCGCAGTGGGAATAAGCCCCTATTGGTGTTGATGGAGATGAAGCAGTGTCCGCCCTGTGACGAACTTCATCAGGATATCCTGAAAAGACCGGAGTTGAGTAAAACCCTACAGGACTTTGATGTCGCTGTCGTGGATGTCTGGTCATCCGAACAACTGATTACACCTGGAGGGAAAACACTGGAATCCACCAAGTGGGCAGAGCAACTGGGGATTCAATATACTCCCAGTATGGTGCTGTTCGATGCGAAGGGTGAGGAGATCTTCCGATCAGAGGGCTATCTGAGGTCTTTCCACACCCATGCCATACTGGATTATATTTTGAGTGGCAGCTATCTGAAGCAGGCCAATTTTCAACGCTATGTGCAGGCCAGAGCCGCTGATATGAGGGCTCGCGGAGATTCTGTGGATTTGATGGAATAGGGCACACAGCAATAAAGCTGAAATTGTTTTAAAATGGGGCTTCACTCGGAGCGGTTTCTAGGGTAGTATTGCGCGTTCCAAATTTCGGGTCGTTAGCTCAGTCGGTAGAGCATCTGACTTTTAATCAGGTGGTCGCAGGTTCGATTCCTGCACGACCCACCATCTTAATCGATACAACACATGTCCTATGCTGTTGTATCAGAATGGTGGTGAATCTCTCTCAATCCCATTTTACGCGCTCTCTTTGTTTGAGTGATATACCACATATTCCCTAACGCTCACCGGCTCCAATACAGTCAAGCGACAATACCATTCTTATCATGGTAGTACTGTTGGGTAATCTGGAAGGTACAAGTAACAACAATGGTTTGTATTCGTTCGGCTGTACTCGATCAGGCCAGGGATCGTTGTCAATGCTGTCTGACAGTGTGCCCAGTTACACATATCTATCACTAAAGGAAATATAAAATCATCCGCCATATTAGTAACCCCGGATTTGCGGGAATGTAATGGAATCATAGAAATACATAAAGGGAGGTTCATGAGTCAGTAGAGGGTCGGGTAAAAAAATGAAAACAATTCCGTACATAGAAGATGACTTTGCCAAGGCATCAGAATATTTGCGATTAGTAATTGCCTTCTTGTCCAAACAAGCTGTACCCCCATCACCCCTGAATTATCGGGTTGGTTACGATTACGTCACAGGCAGGAATAAGAAACTGGAAACCGCGATTAATGGATTGCTCGAAAGTGAGGGGGATGTTTCCACCGAATCCCTTTGGGAGGCTTATCAGCAATTCTTTGTTCAGGATGACAAGGCTTTGGAGAGTATTCGACAGGAGCTGCGTCATCTTATCACCAGTATCCAAGGTGAATTCAGGCGTTCCGGTGGTGACCTGTCCAGCTACGTCACCAGGCTCAGTCAGTTTTCAACGATCCTGAATGATGCGATCTCACCCGAGGCCATGTCCGCTGAAGTGCAAAAGGTGATTGACGATACTCGTACCATGGAACAGTCCCAGCAGGAAATGGAATCACAGATGTCCAACGTCCTGTCAGAAGTGGAGTCATTGCGTAAGGAATTGGAGCAGGTCAAGCAAGAATCATTGACAGATGCATTGACAGGTCTCGCCAATCGAAGAGCATTCGATACTGCGATCGAACAACATAGCTACTCAGCTCAGAAAATTCCATCTCCATCGCCATTTACCTTGATGTTGATTGATATCGACCATTTCAAGCAATTCAATGACACCTATGGGCACTTGGTGGGGGATAAAGTGCTTCGATTTTTGTCTACGACCCTCAAACACTGCCTCACGGGTAAGGATATTGCTGCGAGGTATGGTGGTGAGGAATTCGCCGTTATCCTGCCACAAACTCCTCTGAGTGGTGCGGATACTGTTGCTGAACAGATCCGGAATTCGATCTCATCAATCGAGCTGAAAGATCGAGTCAATGGAGAGAGTTATGGCAACGTATCCGTCTCTATCGGTATTGCGCAATATAGGTTGAATGAAATGCCGGATGAACTGATACAACGTGTTGATCAAGCCTTGTATCGCGCCAAGGAGCAGGGAAGGAACCGTGTTGAAAAGGCCGCCTGAGGAGGTGTTTTAGGATCAGTAGATATAGGCACCTCAGTATAAGAGCTCCATAGCTTATAGATTGTGCCTGAAAATATGTCGAATTATTTTACAAATATCAGCAAAAATAAAATTCTTAATATTTAATAATCTGTTTTATAGAGGAAAATATCCAAAGGCATGGGAATTGCTCTCTATTAAGTGGTGTATCCTAATCATGTTATATGTGATTTTAATAGACGTAGTAGATAAATTTATAGGGATTAGCACATCACTGAATATCAACTGGTCGTAGGTTAGGTTTCTGTATACCCGGGATATCAGTTTTAATAACTAAAGAATCACTGACGTGGGTCGCTACAGGCTACAGAAGCAAGTGGTAATTTGCTTCATAACGTGTTCGAAAAGGCAAACTCATCGAAAGGTGGGGACGCAAAATCACAGTCTAAGGGTGGCTGAGCCACCTACGACCGACGGATTACCGAAAACGCGATATGTCACTGGGCAAAATGTCTATTGACATATTAAGACCAATTCCGAGTGTTGTGCGTCTTGTCGTTTCGAACTCCTATGGGTTGTTAGGGGAAGAATGATGTACACACGGTCCAAAGCACAATTAACTTTCCACGGTTTGGTACTGTTACTCATGACTACGGCATTCAATTCTGTAGCGAGTGATCATTATCATGATGTCATGTCCAACAGTGCGGATCAGCAGAAATGGGTATGTGATTATTCAAGAGGGTATGACGACGTACTCTATCTGCGCTGTGATAATCTGATGAGCCTCTATAGTGACCCTTTGATCATGGAAGGGGACTACCAGGATAACTCAACCAAATTTATTCCGATCTGGCGCAAGTCAAGCAATCCGCAAGGGGCAGTGAAACTGGTTAAAGCTGTGCTTTGTAATCAGGATGCTCAATGCAGTGTGCAGATGAAATCACTTTTTGCTGCCAGATAATCAATTCACTCAATAGATAAATAGAAATACCAATTCCACTTACCTTTGTAAGTGGGGTTGGTATCATCTGTTCATCTTGTAAACACCAACCTCTTCATACTCGTTTTTACCCATAGGCTTCAAAACTAGAAAATAACCGTCTTTCAGTTTTTGAAATGAGAGATCTTTGATAATTGGTTCATGGGTAAAAATTACCAGGTTGCCTTTCCCTTCATAACTACCAATGCGTGTGTCCAGTTGGGAAGCGTAGCTCTCGGCCTTGTCAGCTGGGAGCTTTTTATTTGATGCCAGATATTCCACTGTTTCAGCCTGACCGAATGCTGCCATTGCTGTCTCTTTCGCAAGGCAGTGAGGGCTGGATATGACCTGCTCAACGTTAACGCCTCTGGATTTGAAGAGTTTGCCGACTTTAATGGCTTCCGCCTTACCTTTTGCCGATAAGTTGGCTTTGCTGTTGCATGAGGTATCACGAAGTAGGGCAGCTGTTTTATCCTTATCGTTTTCCAATGTTGGCGACTTCATAACCACTACCAGCCCACCATCTTCCAGATGTGCCCAAACCTGGTAAAGCAATCTGATATAGCTGACTAAAGCATCGACTTCCTCATTAGTCAGTATGCCTTTCCAGCCTGGCATGTAATCTCCCTTGCCCTCAATAATATCTTTGGCCAGAGTGTTATTGCTAAAATCATCTGCCTTGTTCGGGTTAGTTAGATCAATTGGAATAACACCAATTAGATTGGTTAAAGCACCATCCCCAACACCTTCTACGCCATGACAAATTGAGCAATAACGCTGATAGAGTTCATACCCGAGTTCCGGGTCACCGGGTAGATCATGTTTGGTGGTGCTGAGAAAGCGCAGATAGGCAATCAGTGCTGAGATTTGGCGCTGATTGAGCACCTCTTTCCATTTAGGCATATCCTTGCTGATCTTACCGTGTCTTGATTGCAGAGACTTGGGAACATTCTTATCCCCGGTAATAATTACATTCAGACCGTAATCACTCATCGTTGGTACATAGTCGGTAAGATCCTCCGGTTCGATCTTCATTTTCTTCGCCAGAGGGCCATATCCTTTCCCATCCATACCATGACAGATCATGCAGTGTGATATGTAGAGTTTTCTGCCCTCAAACGCAGGGGAAGAGTTGGCAAGCGCTGCAGGAGCGGCTGCGATCAGAAGGGTGAAAAAAGCCAATACCTGAGTGACAAGTCTCATAGTTTAACCCCAAGAAGATAGCGTGTGTATCGAGTCAATACTTTCCACCGAAATTAAGTCAAACCAGATCATCAATAGTCAAAACCATCATGTACCTTTCCATGGCAATCCAGCCAACAGCTACCGCTGTGTATGCCTGTATCCAACCAGGTAGGTTCGAGATAATCACCGGTACCAGTGATTGTTCTGATCTGCCCGCCAACGTTGGATGAGGTGAGGAAATTAATCAGATGTCGATTCGACGCAGATCCATGGGGATCATGGCAATTGATACAACCCAGGTTTTCTGCAACTACGTGTTCAGTATGTGGGAAGGATTGATCCGTATACAAATTACCTGAATCATGACATTTGAAGCAGAGATCGTTTGAGAGCGTTGTAGAGTTGGCAGGGTCGATATCATAAGTTTGGGCCATAATCCCTTGATGGATCGAACCATGCGGACCCGCAGGCCCCAGGCCACCGGCAGCAGGCGATGTGTTACTGCTGTGGCAGTCACTGCAATAGATCTGTCCGCTAAAAGTGGTGAGCGGGATGTCGCTACGAAGACTGGGTACTTCGCTATTGTTTGAAGGATCGTTTTCCACGATGGGATGGTATGAAACCAGGGCTGGGTTGCCTGAATTCACCTTGTCACGGATATTGTAAACGCCATCAGCCCTCACCATATTGTAACTATCTGCGGTTGAACAGCGCTGGTTATCACAGGCACTTTTTCCGGGTACGCCATGGCATTTAAAACAGACTTCATACTCGAAGTCCGCTTCCTGCTTGAAATTGCCGTTGGCATCTATACCAGTGACACCGATCATGCTGCCATTAACAGCAGGTGCAACTGAGTGACCTCCACCCATTGGATTCGTCGGATTGAATGAGATCATTGGCGCTTCACTGAAACTGGCGTGGGGGTTATGGCAGTCTTCGCACTCCACATGCCAGGGCATCATTAGAGGATTTTCGGTGCGCGCAGAGTGTTCGTCATTAAGGGCAATCTCAACCGGGTGGTGATAAATTTTCTGTATTTCGGTCTGGATATCGGTCTGCGCGACAGTGCCATTATGGCAGAGGTAGCAAGTATCCTCCTCTATACCTTTGATCAGTCTTTCCGGTGTTGCGGCATTGTGGGGTGTATGGCAGTTCATACAAGCGTTCGCTTGTACGGTCAGTCCTGCCCATTCAGGCTTACGTTCAGACCAGGGGTTGGTGCCTTGGGGTGTGGCGGTTGAAGTTGCATGTGAACTATTGGACCAGATCCAGGCAGTACCTGCGCCTTCAGGCCTTGGCATATGGCAGGTAACACACAGATCACCATTCGTAGTTGATTTATGCAGAAATGGGGGATGAATGTTCTCATGAGCATCATGGCATGAGGAGCAGTGAAGCTCATTGTTTCGTAGTGGTAGATCCACATTGTTTGGGTGCACCAGATCAGGGTCGGTATTCAAAAGAGTAGGATTGTAGATAATGGATACCGGATGATCATCAGATAGATCTGTACCCAACAGAGCGCGATCAGTGATATATGTGGTACTTAAATCGGTGATCGTACCCGGTCTCCCTATATTACCCAAGGCGATGGTGCCATCATGGCAAGACAGGCAAAGAACTGATGACGAACTCATGGTGCCTGCATCAGCATGTGTCGTGCTACTGAGATAGTCAATATAGATCCCTGTAGAGGATCTGTTCCACAATGGTGAATCTGGCGCAGAGGCATGTGGGGTATGACAAAAAATGCAGATTCGATCCTCAGTGTTGCTTTTAACCGTAAACTGACCGCTTGAGGACAGGTTATGCGCCGTCTCAGCAATGCCTGCCAGAGTGATACCGGGAATCGTTGTCAGTAGTAGAAATAGAAGATAGATATTTCGCATATCATTCATCCACCTTCAGGTATTGAAAAACCTGGATGCGTTGATTATAAGAGTCGGCGACAAATATTTTGTCATTCCACACGGCTAACCCTGTCGGCATCTGGAACTCTCCATGTTGTCTGCCGGTGTTGCCAAACTCAAGTAAAAACTCACCGTTTTGGGTAAAAATCTGAATTCTATTCGCCAGAGCATCGGCGATATAGATATGTCCATCAGAGTCTACCGCTATTCCCTTTGACTGCGTCAGGTAACCGGAAGCGTCTCCCTGCTTGCCAAAGGTTGATATGTGTTGCCCATTACTATCGAATACTTGAACTCTGAAGTTCATGGTGTCGTTGACAAAGAGTTTCTTATCCGAGGTTGCCAAGTGACTTGGGTAGTTAAACTCTAGATCATTTTCGCCCCGCTCACCGATTTTGAATAAGTAGTTTCCTACTAGATCATACGCAAAGACCTTATGAGCCAATGTATCTGCAATAAACAATCGTTGCTGGGATGGGTTTAATGACAGGCTGGTAGGGCGTTCTAATCCTTCAATTATGTGTTGAAGCTTATTACTGGAATCCAAAACAAATACTTTATTTGATTTTGAATCAGCAATGAAGAGCCTGTGACTATCAATGGCTACACTGATAGGTGATTCAAGTTGGTTTTCGCCGACACGTTCTATTCTGTTGTGAGTCTGCTTTTTGAGATCGTATAAATGCACCACAGCTGCATCCGGATCTGCTATAGCTAGCCTGTTTTCAAAGACTGCAAGTGCATAGGGGCGTGCTAAATTTTGATCATCTGCACCAGTAAAGAGATCAAGTAATTTAGTGAATATTGATTTTTCTATGCCTAAGTCCTGGGCATTGCTGAAAGCGGCGATAAACTCTATTCTGGCCGGTTCTGGTGCCGAAGGCCAGACAATCCGCTGGCCCTCTTTTGCAGGCTCGAAAGTTACCGGGCCTGTAGATGAGCAAGCGGTGAGAAAGAGGAAAATTGTAAGTAAGATAAGTCTACTCACAATATTCTCCGCCTCAACGTGATCATCAGTCTATCCTCGTTTGTCTCGGTCGTACCACTATTATCTGAGTTGGTCACTTCTCGACGATCGTGGTTGTATTTAAAATCCAGGTCGAGTTTACGGTAGCGCCATTGAGCAAGAATACCAGCTGTGAAGAATTCATCGTCTTTGCGCCCCCCTGCGACTGCAGTGCCCACATCTTCTCTTTTCCAGCCGCTTATGGTCGGTCGAATCGTCAGATTTCTACTGGCTTGCCAATTTACGATGAAGTCAAGGCGATAGAGATCTGTGTCTAGAAAATCCTGTTCTGTAAATGATTGAGTGGCATTTAAACTCCAATTGATGCTCTGTCCACCTCTGCGTACAGATGGGGTCCACGAAAACCGCTGATTGAAAGAATATGTGGTCGATTCGAACCCACCGGTTTCGGTATAACGCCTTTCAGCACCGATTATCGTGTCAATATTGAGCGGTTTGAAATGAAACTCAAGATCGGTATAAGTATTGCGTGTATTCTGCAGAAAACTTTCACTTGCTCCTGTGATGAGTTTGTCGTCAGACTTGCTATCGCTATGGGAGAGTCTTACCCAATCGTAATCTATGGTGAAATGGTAGTTAGTGAAAACAGTGGAGAACTCTTGCGTGGGTAGTATTTCCGCATCGTAGCTTACCAGTAGGGTATCTCCTGACTCTATCCTGCCGCCTGGTACAATCTGTAGCTGAGTCAGATCACCAGATAGGTCTATAATCGTATAGTCTGTGTTTTCGTCATACACGGTAATCCCATCACTATCGGTAACTACGATGGTGCTGGCGATGATAAAGCGTTGTTCGAGCAGGATGGCCCCGGTAAAAGGGACTGATTGACTCTCATCGATAACATCGATGGTGCCAAGTGTGGAAACCCTGTCAGTTTCCTGGTATGAAGCCCGTACCCCAGCACTGATGTAAGCGCCCAAAAGCTTGTTTTTGGTATATCGTGTTTCCAGGCCTACTCGCCACTTGTCCTCCTCCAGGTCGTCAGATTCGCGCTTGTTGAGATTGCCATAGCCCATGGTGTTCAGATTATTGTAGAGTTTGTGGTGGAGCTCAAATCTTCCACCATGCTCTGTGTTTTCTATGGTTTGCTCTGTGGACTGATAGTGATAGGTGGTACGGCTGTGAATATTATCAAGGTGTTGTATCCTTGCACTCTCACTGATCGTTAGACGTTCATTGGCGTTGAAACCCGTACGGTCCGAATAGTTAAGGTTTGAATCCAACTGACTGTTACGACCCCATAGCAGATGGTGTGAAATATTCGCTCTGTCCAGTTCATAATCCTGATTTCGCGAAATGATACGGTCATCTAATTCGTCATGGGTGAGGTGGATGCTTAGCTTGCTGCTTCGTCCCTTCAGGTTCCAGCTTTTCAATAGTTCGTCGCGTTCGGTAACCGGATTCGTCAGGCTTGAACGGAACTCTTCATCAAGGGTTTCCTCTTCGTAGGAGAGGCTCATTGGAAAGGCTGAATTTTTCCAGTTGAGGGTAGCACCATAAGACTCGATATCAGTGTCGAAACGACTGCCCAGTGAGCCGGTATTCAGGCTTGTATTCTTCTGTGCAGCTAGATCTAGACCAAAAGGGCCTGGTGTTCCCTGCAGCAGGCTGGTCTGCAGTAGATAGTTGAACAGCTCACCATCGTATTCCTCGAGGGTGTCGTCGGTTTCAACTTCAGTCCAGGTATAGAGTGGTTCTATATCGATGAGAAACCAGGCAATCCTGGGATCCAAGAGATATCCCATTTGTGCAATTCTAAGGCCTGCCTGCCACTCAATTTCTTGGGATTCGATGCCATTTTTTGATTTAGTGCCATCAAATTTTACTACTGCATCCAATTCAGTGGGGTAGAGTACGAAACTACTGTTTGATTCGGCAGCGAGCCTCTCACTCCAGAGAAAAGTAATCGTGGCAACCAACCAAATGAATGCCAGCGGTATCACTGATCTTGTCATGACCTCCAGGGGAAGCATGATGTCTACTGCTCTTCGAGTAGGTGGCAGCGGTTACAATTGGCAAATCCATCGTCAAAGGCATCTGTACCATTATGGCAAACGGCACAGGTCTTGCCTTCTTTCATTACGTCCTTATTGATCGTAGTGGTCCCGGTTTTCATCTCAAAAATTGTATTGTGACAGGCATCACAGCGGTAATTGAGTCGATGGATCCAATGGGGAAAGATTGATGGTGGGAATGATTTTAGTTTTTCTGGATCACCACCTTCTCGAGTGTATTGAATATCACCAGGGGCTGCGGTCAGTAATGAACCGTACAAGAAAAGACATATTAATGTTGTTGTTAGAACACAAGTGTACTTGCGCATACCTTCACCAATTATTTACCCTGAATGCAACTACAGCTGTAGTGGTATATGGATTATTCGTCTTCTTCTTCTTCCTCGTCGTCACTGTTGATATGGCAGCGGTCGCATGCTTTCAGAGAGAATGAGACTTTCTTTTTACCATGACAAGCGCCACAGGATGCCCCCCGCTTCATCTCTTTCATCGTTGCAGGATTTCTTCGATAGGGGTAGAGCGTGGGATTATGACAGTTCTTGCACCCAAGCCACTCGGTGTGTGCAGAGTGGGGAAAGAAGGCATCATCCTCCCGCTCTTCACCTGGAATGATAAAATCCCATTGGAAGGCCTTAGCCCACAAGGCCCGAGGGTCTTTTCCTGGACGGGGTCTTATCATTCCCTGTTTCAATGCCATGGACCAGTCGACATTGTCTTCTTCATCTTTGGGTAGGATTTCCTCCACCCTGTCCCATTCATTGATCGACTCAATCTCTGGTCTTGGGCCAGTATCAGCAGGTTGTTGGAAATATCCAGCAGAGAAATTACCTGATTGACCTGCTTTCAATCCTTGTGTTTGAGCTTCAATCAGTGCGGTTTGTCGTTTTAGTTCCTGCTCTGCCAGCTCTTTGGCTGTCGGTGGCTGAATATCGAAAAATACCTGTTTGGACTCTGTACTGCAGGAAGCAATCCATAACAGAGAGGGCACAACCAGGATAATTGATATTACCCTGGTTATGCTGAATGTCTCTCTATTCCCAATGCGAATCATGGGATGGATACGCTGTGTGATTACTTAATGTGACAGGCCAGACAGAGTGCGCTGCCAGCATTACTCATTCGAAGGAATGGCTCATTGGTATTGTCATGCACAGAATGGCATGTACCACACTCAACCTGATCCCCGGTTCCACCGAACAGTTGCAGACCATTCACCTGAGAATTCACAGCTGCAACAAAATCAGGATCCTGTGTTGCGTTATAGGTCAGGGAGATAGGATGGTCGTTGCTCAGATCTGTACCGAGACTGTCCCCCAGGAAAAATATCCCATCAGGTCCAGTAACACCAGACGGAAAATTGATCAGTGAGTCAGCAGCAACAGAACCGTCATGGCAGCTGAGGCACGCAAGAGAGACACCAGCCGGTGATCCGGCAATGGTCATGTCCAGTGAGGGACTGCTGTACATGGTGTAGGTGGCGACTGTATCTTGATGATTCCATAATGGGGTCGTACTGTTTGTGGTACTGGCATTATGGGGTGTGTGGCAGTAAGCACAGATTTGTGTATTACCGGCCTGGGTCAAGAGTGTTGTTTGACTACGCAGGTCATGCGATGTATTGGCAATATCCGCAGTTGCAGATGTGACAAGCAGGGCAAGTGAGGCAAAAATAATACCCAGGATTGCTGTTTTTCTCATGCCATTCCTCCTTAGCAGGGTAAAGGATGATGCACCAGCTCCATTTGAGTGCTTTACGTTATTACTATTCTTAACTAGGGGTACTTCTACTGCATGTGGCCGTGCTGCCTTGTTGACCGGCAGTTCTTAGGCTTTCTTAAGGTTCGCTTAAGAAATGGGAAAATATTCCCACATCTATTGTAATATTATGACAACGCTATATTAAGGTCAATGGTTTTAAGGAATTTAATTGGTTTTTCTTAGTTAGTATTTTTAGTTTTTTTGATTTTAGAGCGATCTATGAAATATCAAGTAAAACACTGGGTATTTTAAACTTCGTGGTAATTCTCTGACATTCAAATCATCTACCGTTGTTGTGTGAATTATCATGAGGGATTATTAAGAATTCATTAAGAAATATTAAATGAAAATTAATTTGTGTTGACATAACTCGATTAAAACGAGAGTTAGTGCAACTTTGGCACTAACTGTTTTCTTTTCTGATTAAGAGTAGAAAATCAAACTTTAGTGTATGTTGCTATTATTCTGCCTCTCCTAAGTACTCAAACATTTGGATTCGCTGGTTCAATTGATCTGCTACAAAGATTTTATTATTTTTATCCACGTGAGCTCCTGCTGGCAGATAGAAGCCTCCTGGTCCTGTACCTGGCTTGCCTACAGTCAGTAGAAGCTGGCCTTCCTGATTGAAGATCTGCATATTGTTGAATGCGGCATCTATGGTATAGATGTGGCCGTCATGATCGATACCGATACCCTTGAGTCGACTGAATTGTCCGCGTCCGTCGCCAAGGTTGCCGAAACCCTTCAAATATTTACCTTGTTGATCAAAAATCTGAACGCGGAAATTCATTGTATCTGCGAGATATATCTGGCCCTTTTCATCAATTGTAATGTTGGTGGGGTAGTTGAATTTTCCATTCTCAGAACCTCGATCACCAATGGTAAAATCAACCCCTCCATTCTTATTAAAAACAATGACTTGGTGCTTTTTTGAGTCGACCACATAGAGTTGTTGAGTGCTATCGTTGAAGGTCAGTCCCACTGGTGAAATGAGGACATCACTACCACCAAATGCATTGATAAACTGCCCATCTTTACTGTACATCACGACTCGATGATCAATAACATCGCTGACATAAACGTTGCCTTCCGAGTCGGTAGTGACACCTGTTGGTTTTTTCAGCGTTCCAGGGCCACTGGTGCCCAAGAACTCCATCGATTCGTTATTAAGGTCGAATACTGCAAGTCCGGAAATACCCGTGTCAGCGACATAAACCCGGCCCTGAGAGTCACTGTGAACACCATAGGGTTTCACCAGGGTACGGGATTCCTCCTCCTCTTTTCCAAGAAACCACTCTCGAAGTCCCATTCCTTGGCCACTATCGAAAGAGTCTGAGGACTTCAAACTGCCGAGATAGCGTATTCTGGGCTTCTCTGGTGGCGCAGGCCAAACATAATTCCCAGCATCAGCCCGTTGGCCTTGGGCAGATGGCCCTGGAGAAGCGCAGCCTGAAACCAGAATGATTATCGATACAAGTAAAATAAGATGTAACAGCACTCTCTTTTGATCTGTGTGTTGCGAGTGGTAATCAGATACAGGTCTGGATCTCACGTTTTCCTCCAGTTAGCTGGAATGACAGCTGCTGTTTTTGTATTAGTGGAGCTGATCTAGTAGGCTAAAATCTATGGTAGCTCAATATTTGTGTTTCAGGAAACCGTAACAGTAATTTACGGATACTGGTTTGGGTATAAATTAGACTTGAACAAACTATACCTGAAAACGACCAGCTGAAATTACCGGCGCAGGTTCATGCTCAATCAGAAAATGATTGATGGCGGCGTCGGTTTGCCATTCAAAATAGTGCCGGCTCTTCATTATCAGAGAGAATTATGTCAAACCTTAGTGCGTTAATCGTCGTGATTATACTCGTTGTCTTCCAAACTGCCTCAGCGGAGGAGATGGGTACCGGCTCAGGTACTGTCGCAGAAATGATGGATGTGGGGAGTTATACTTATATCAGACTTGAAGAACGAAATGTATGGATTGCAACTACTCTTCTACCCGTAAAGTTAGGTGAAAAGATCATCTACAAGGGTGGTATGGAGATGAGAGATTTCTACAGTAAATCACTGGATAGGTTTTTCGACTCCATTATTTTTGTAGAGAGTGTAAGTCAAGCAGGTGTCGGTGATATGGACAGTCTACACAGGTCAGTTTCAGGAAATCATGCTGTTGGTGTAAAGTCATTGTCCCAAAGCGATGCTGTTAAGTCTCCAGAACCGGGTGAGATTACTCCACTACCTGATGGTATGACCGTTGAGGAAATTGTCTCCAATGCTATTTCATTAAATGAAAAGAGTGTTGCCTTCAACGCAAAGGTTATCAAAGTCAATCAGAATATAGTTGGTAAGAACTGGATAACATTGCAAGATGGTACTGGTAAAGAACCTAGTAACAAATTGATTGCGACCTCTCAGGAGATGATTTCGCCAGGTGCCAAGGTTACAGTACAAGGTGTGGTTCGAAATAATGTGGATATCGGTTCAGGTTACAAGTATAAAGTGTTACTTGAACAGGCAACTTTCATACTTAATGATGAAACGCCATGAAGTTTGAAAGCTTAATATATTAGCTAACCATTTTCACATTAGCCTACCAGTCAGATTTAAAAATAAAATGGATTTAACTACAATTCGTGTATGACGTGGCGCGAAAGAACAACTACAAAATGAGAATATAAATCCTATTGTTTTAAATTCTTTTTTAGTGTTAGAAGTTGGCATAGTCGAAATTGTGATCGATGTGTAGTGGTCAAGTCATTTTGGCCACGGCTTTCTATGCTTTCCAGTACTGCTTCTCAACTACTCTGGGCGTCAATCCATCGTTGTGAGTATGTGGTCTCACTTGACCATAGTATCCAATAATATACATCCGTGATGTGGTACTTCGCTTCCTTAAAAGTTCGATACCCGATCTCAGGCATCCATTCCGTTTTCAAGCTTCTGAAAAATCGCTCAACTGGGCTATTGTCCCAGCAGTTTCCACGTCGATTCAGGCTCTGTACCATTTGATGCCGCCACAACTTTTGGCGGAAATCTAAGCTCGTGTATTGGCAGCCCTGGTCGGAATGAAATATCACCCCTCTGGGTTCAGCGCGAGTCTCAAAAGCCGTCGTTAACGCTTTCTTTGTCAGTGAACTGTCAGGGCTCAGCGATAATGCCCACCTCGAACTGACTGCTATTCCCACAGCTCAAGAATAGTCGCAATCGCTCTAGTAAATTCGCTAAAAGAATGGGGTTTTACGATATAGTCATCAACATCATATTCAAAGGCAGCATCTCTATCTTTGGGTTCGTTGGAAGAGGTCAATACGATAATACGTTGATCGGATAAATTAGGGTCATTCCTGATTTTGTGCAGAAACTCAATGCCACTCATTTTAGGTAAGTTCAAATCTAGTAAAATCAGTGCTGGAGTTACCTGCTCTTTTCCATTATCTCCACGCAGCATATTGAATGCCTCATGGCCAGTCCGGGCTACGAACAGTGGATTAGAAATCTTGTTCTTTTTAAGCGCACGTTGAACTGTCATTATATCGACACGATCGTCTTCAATAAGCAATATGGATTCATTTTTGCTTAACATGGATTATTACCCGGTCAATTTGCCTTCAATTTTGTTATAAATCTGATTATCTTCTGCAGGCGTATAAGGCCATAAGAAAGTAAAGCAGGCACCTTCATTCACAGCGGAATTCAAATGTATCGAACCACCATGCTCTATAACTATTTTTTTAACCAGAGCTAATCCGATACCAGTGCTGTTATTATAATCACTCGATTTGAGAGTTTGAAACATCTTGAAAACCTTGTCATGGTACTCCGAGGCTATACCCTGTCCGTTATCACAGACAGTAAACTCATAATAGTTGCCAACCTGTTTGCTGCTAATACGTATTTTACCTTTTCTTCCACCATGGTGTTTTAGGCTGTTACTTATCAGGTTAGAAAAAACCTGTCCAAGCTGAAGTCGGTCAGCTTTCAATACTGGCATTTCACCCTTGATCTTAATTGTGAAGCCCTTTTGAGGAGAAAGTGAATCGGTAATTTCCTGTATCAGTTCACGGGTATCAATTATGGCCTCAACGTCGGATGTTTTGCCTACTCTTGAGTATTCTAATAGTCCTTCTATCAGGTCGTGCATTCGCCTGACCCGATCCCTGAGTAGTGCAAGTTGTTCTTTTGATGAATCGTCCAGTTTATCTGTCAGGTCTTCCTCAATCCATTCTGCAAGATTGCTAACTGCTCTAAGTGGAGCTTTAAGATCATGAGAGGTTACATAGGCAAATTGTTCCAAATACTCAGCTCTACGCTCAGCTTCTGCCGTACGGGAAGCGATATGGTGTTCTAAAGTCTCGTTTAGGTTTTGTAATTCAGCTTCAGCAGCTTTTCTCTCCATAACCTCCTGATTTAGTTCCTCGACTGTCAAGCGAAGTAATGCTGTTCTTTCCGCAACCTGATGGCGTATCTGATTGGTTTGTCCAACCAGATTGGCTGTATAGATTGTGAGTAGCGCGGTAAATGCACAACCGCCTAATAGAATAATCCAGCTCGTGAAAGTCTTGGCTTCAAACTTATCAAAAACAGGAGTGCACAACACGCTCCATGATAGGTTTTCAACATCGATCATTTCTATATAGCTGATTCCTGACTTTTCAAGATCAGTCACAGACAGCTGATCAAGTTGGCGACTCCTTGAAAAATGGGTGTATAACAGTGTCTCATCCGTAGTTGTGATCCCTTGATAGAGCCTGACATCGACAGATCCCGGTCTAAGATTATCAAGAGCACGTTCGATAATTTCGCCAATATTGAATATGCCCAGTGCATAACCGCGAAGGTTCTTCTGAGTGCTTTCAGGCTGCTCTTCATCACTTTTTACAAAGACGGGTACGACAACGGCAATTCCAGCAACAGATTGTTGTGTTTGAGAATCTATAATTGATCTGTTGGCAATCAATCTGGTCCCCTTGATGACACTCTCCTCAAATAGTGATTTTACCTGCGTATCCGTTCCGATATTCAAGCCAAGCATTGGTTTATTATCCTGGTATGGTTGCACGTATAAAATCGGATAATAAACATGGCCTTCCACTTTTTTGCTTTTTGATTGGCCAGCAGGAGTCAACTCCTTTATTTCAAAAGGGGGGAAGCTTATTCTGGCAAAATCCAGAAATTGATCATAATTTTCAAAATCTACCTTAGGTACCCATGCGAGGGTTTCTATTCCAGCCTGATTCTTCAAAGCAGGCCCCACAAATTTTCTAAACTCTCTTCGGCCAACAGCTTCAGAGGCTTCAATATAGCTGGCGATATCCTGAATAATACCGAGAGAGAACTTAATTTCTCGCTTGATCAGCAATATCCTATCCTGCGCAGTTTCATGAAAAGCGATCTCAGCCTGCTGTTTTTCCCAGCTCATAGATTGCATAAAAAGGCCCACAGAGATAATCAAGCCGATCAGTGCAACCAAAGCAACAGGATAGTAGCCCCATAGGATGGAGTTGGTGCTGACATTTTCTTTGTTCAACCCAGCATACAATCTGCCCAGAACATGGTTTGCAATCCATCCTCGAAATTTGGATAGATTCTCCATAAACATAGCTACAGTAGTTGTAAACAGACGATTATTAGGCATCTTTATATCGATTCAACTTGCCAGCAGAACTAATCATATCAGTTTAAGAAACAATAGCCTATAAAGTGGTATTGAAGTGAAACGTAAAAAAGATAAACAAAAACAATAGGATAGGGGTGTTGGATTCGAATGCATGGTGGGGCTGACTGAGTTCTACATGCAGGCTCCAAGCTGCAGAGAGTCACAATAGCAGCATTGTCAGGTAGACGTAGAGTTTGCTGTAATGTCTCAATTGGTACTGAATTCATGAATCTGAGGTACCAGAATTGCGTAGTGACAAGTCTAAAAGGAATCATCCTCATCAGCGCATTCAAAAATTAACAAAAGGATATACTTAAGTTCAGCCAATGAAATTGGATAGTGATACAACATTGATGGACAGACTTGCCCTGGGTCTTTTCAATGCAATTGTCGGATTCATAACAGGACTGATCCTCTGGCTGGCTATAAACAGTCTGTTTATTTCCAGCACAACTTTGATACCTTTCGAAGCAGTACTCTGGTTTACTTTGATCACGGCAATACTGGGAATGATCGTGCATGATGCACTTCTAACTTCTTTTTACGCACGTATTTGGCGTTTTCTGCTGGCCTGGTTTCGACACTAACAGTCATTAAGCCATTCAAGGTGTGATGCAATTATCAACGAAATGGTCTCCTACAGGTTATTCTGACGGCTCTTTTTTACTGGAACAAGACACCACAAATCCAGGTAGTATCCAGATTTTACAAGATCTACACTTTCAGATAACAAAATACCAGGAGGCTGGTCATGACAGAACGCTACCATGGGAGTTGCCATTGCGGTGCTGTCCGCTTTTCATATGAAGGTGAAGAGATTGTAAAAGGCTTGCGCTGCAATTGCTCTATCTGTACTCGAAAAGGAGCGATGATGAGCAGTGAGGCAATACCTCCTGATCAATTTTCTTATGAGTCAGATGATCAGACACTCGAATGCTATCAGTTTGGCTTAAAAACAGCCCGCCACTACTTTTGTAATCAATGCGGTATTTATACTTTTCATGAAACTGCCAGAATGCCAGGGCACTTTCGCGTGAACCTGGGCTGTATCGAAGGAATAGACCCATTTACCCTTGAGTATGATCTGTTCGATGGGAAACACCTACTCTAAGTTTCAATTCATACGTCCATATCTAAGATTTCATTAACTCAAGTGGCTGTTCGAAAGAATAAAGGCAAAACCGGTATTATTCGGTTGCTGGAGTTTGTATTGCGTCTGAGTTTTCAGTTTGTATTGGGTGTGAGCATACTCATCATCACGACAATCGTCTTGTTTCGCTATTTCGATCCTCCAACCTGGTCATGGAAGATTCAACGAGAGTTCAGCAGTTCTGCGACTTACCCGGAAATAGCACGACACCAATGGGTCAGTCTGGATAGGATTGCACCTTCGGTACAATTAGCTGTAGTGGCTGCAGAAGACCAGCGGTTTCCAACTCATTTTGGCATTGATCCAGAAGCGATCATAGATGCGTTGGAAGAGGCGGACAGGGGTAATCGATTACGTGGCGCAAGTACACTGACCCAACAGACCGCCAAAAACCTGTTTCTATGGTCAAATCGAGATCTCGCTAGAAAAGTCTTGGAGATGGGCATCGCGCTGTTGCTTGAGCTGTTTTGGGATAAACAGCGAATTCTTGAGGTTTATCTGAATATTGTCGAGTTTGGTCCTGGCGTCTTTGGCGTCGGTGCCGCCAGTAAATACTGGTTTCAGGCACCGGCAGGTCAACTGTCTAAGCGTCAAGCTGCCAGGCTTGCGGCAGTTCTACCAAATCCCTGGCGTTATCGTGCGCATCCACCCAGCCCATATGTAGTTGAGCGTTCTCGCTGGATTGAGCAGCAGATGGAGCAACTGGGTTATGCCTGGTTGCACCAGTAAAACGGTGCATTCACTGCTTTGTGCTTGTTTGCCAAACAAACAGCCTGATTGATAACAGCTCGCTATTGATGCCTGGCAGGATCCTATCAATGTCAGACTACTTTTTCGTGCAGGGCCCCAATCTTTCCCCGGTGGTTTTAGAGCGCATCTGCAAACCCTGAGAGTTGATATTGATATTCCCTTCAGCTCGATCCCCATAGTAGGTGATATCTCCCTGGCTAGTGGTTGCCATACCATTCTGGGTACAGGTGATATTCCACGAGACGGTGTCACCTTCAGTTTTCAGATCGATAGTTTCACAATTCTGTCCCAATTCACTGTCCTTCGGCACAAAGTCAACCTGACTGATACAGGTTGTATAGGAAGTGGGGGGGAGCTGCACCGGCATGCCCGGCATATTCATAACGGCAGTCCACTGCCATAGACCTGGATTCATATTGACTTCTGAGGCGGCTGCTGCAACAGAGAGCGTATTGCTCGATACAAATGAGATAAGCAAGAGCGCTTTTAACTTCATTGGGTTATCCCGTGATGATTAATTAAATAGGCTGACTATGCCGAAATACAGGTTAAGCCGCCGGAGTTGATTTACCCTGCGACATCGAAATATACCGCTATTTGACAATAATATACATCCACATGTTCAGGTTTATCGTAGCAGAACCACAAGGCGTGGGATCAATCGATTAGACCTGTTTCACAAATTTGGCCTGTAACTTGCACATCTCTTATGTGCGAATATCAGAAAACCCGGATCAGCCCCGATCTGTACAACACCATAGAGAACAGGAGAGTTGCGTTGGCCATTTATATCTGGATTGGACTGCTTTCACTTTCTGTAGTTGTCTCCGTGACTATTCAGTTGATGGCCCCAGGGTCTGGCTTGATTGCCATTGTATCCGGGCTGTTTCTGGTTGTAGGTGGGACACTTCTTACCACGATCATGAGTCATTCCCTGAATGCGGTGATTGCCATGTGGAAACTTGTGAGTGACTTTCGAAAGCCGACTGCGGATCAGGGAGATGAAGAGGAAGAGTCATTTCGACGCTTTCTCCAGGCGGCAAATTTTTTCCGCCGCGGTGAAATTCGGCCGGCAGAGGCGGTAATCCAGAGGATTTCCGCTCCTCTCTTGCGTCGAGGAACCCAGCTGGTTCTCGATGGGTTTCCACGGGATCAGGTAAATTTGGCGCTTCAGCGCCAAATTGCTGAAGATCGCGATCATCTTCGCAGGCCTGCTGATATTCTCCGGGCAATGGGTGGATATGCCCCTGCTTTCGGTATGCTGGGAACCCTGCTGGGATTGGTACAGATGCTGTTCGGCCTCGGCTCCGGTGATCTGGCATCAATCGGCGCTGCCATGGGCTTTGCCATGTTGACCACCGTTTATGGGCTGGTGCTGGCCAATCTTGTGTTTAAACCGATGGCAAGCAAATTCGAGCAGCGAGGTAGGCAATTAATCAGCCGCCGGGTCGCTCACCTGCAGGCTGTCATGATGCTTTGTGATCGACAGCATTCCGAATTGATCCGGGAGATGATGGATGAAGCCTCGGCAAATCAGGATATTCAACAGGCCGCAGTCCAGCTGAAACTAGTTGCCTCACAGTAGGGGGAAGGGTCGATGGTATCAAACAGCAGTGGCAGTCCTTTGAACGACATCGCCTGGTATCAGTGGGAGAACGATGATACCGATGCGAACTGGCTGTTGACCTATGTGGATGTGCTGAGTGTTATTCTGGCCATGCTGGTGGTTTTGCTGGGTCAAATGGCGGTCCGTCACATGCAGCCAATAGAGGAGCAGAATCAAATTGCATCAGCCTATACCCAATCTGAGGCACCTTTACCGACCATCCACTCCCAACAGATCGAGGTCGTCGAGGAGACAACGCCTCGGGCCCAGCCTGACAACAGTGCGGTGACCAGATTGACTGCGGCCATCGAGCAGCGCTTTGATGATGAAGTCAAAGTGGTTCAACGCGAACTGGGTGTCTCTCTTGAAATTGCCGATGTGATTCTGTTTCATTCCGGTAAGGCCGAACTGTTACCAGAAGCCCAGCCGGTACTGTCCCGACTCGCCATGACTCTGCAGGAGATCGGTGAAGCGGATATTGCTGTGGAAGGGCATACGGATGACCGGCCGATCCTTGGTGGACCTTTTCACTCCAATTGGGAACTGGCTGCCGCGCGGGCCAATGCGGTTACCCGGTTTTTACTGGATCAGGGGTTTTCCCCGAAACATCTGCGTTCGGTCAGCTACGCCGATTCTCAGCCGGTTGCCGATAACAGCAATGCTGATGGAAGGGCAGAAAATCGAAGAGTTAATCTGCGAGTGGATTTTCTCTGACAGGAGAACGGTTCAACTGAAAACCCTAGCCATCAGATAACCGGGCAGCGGGTATGGCGATTAGTCCGCTGCTGCCTTCGTCTAAGTTCTGCCGTATCGCAGTTGCTCGGATTACTGTTTTGAGTCCGTGTTGGAACGCTTTTTAGTCTTTCTTTTCTTAGGTTTTTTCTTCTCTGATCTGCTGCTTCTTTTGGCAGGTTTCTCCGCTTTTGCGAGACGGGAAATCTTCAGGCGTTGTCCGCAGACCCAGGCCTTTCTGAGATCCTGAAAAATCTCATGAGGCATGCCGACCGGTAGATCGACCAGACTGAAATCGTTTTGAATATCGATATGACCAATGTGCTCCGCATCCAGGCCCGCCTCATTGGCAATTGCGCCAACGATATTACCAGGTTGTACATTGTGCTCATGGCCCACTTCGATGCGAAACCGTTCCATACCTGAGGGTGGGGCGGAGCCTGCAGCACTGCTTTTTTGACTACTTCGCACTCGTTTGTCGCTTCTCTCCCTGGATGGCTCACTGTTTTTGGGTCTGCTTCTTTCAGGTTGAAGCAGTAATGGTTTGTCGCCAAGCGACATTTTTGCCAGAGCCGCTGCGATATCTATGGCGGGTACATCGTGCTCCTGTTGGTACTGTTCCAACAGGCCCTGCATAAAATCGAGCTCTTCAGATGCCAGGGTATCGCTGATTCGCTGCTTGAATGCGGCGATGCGTTTATTGTTGACGGTTTCGGTGCTGGGCAGAGTCAATTGATCGATTTTGTGCCGGGTCGACTTCTCGATCGAGCCCAACATACGCCTCTCCCGGGGGGCAACAAAAAGAATTGCGTCACCGGTTCTACCGGCACGTCCAGTTCTTCCAATACGATGTACATAGGACTCGGCATCGTATGGGATATCGAAGTTGATGACATGGCTGATCCGCTCGACATCCAGGCCGCGGGCAGCGACATCGGTTGCCACCAGAATATCGAGTGCGCCACGTTTCAGCCGTTCAACCATCTGTTCCCGCTGCTTTTGCACCATGTCGCCATTCAATGCAGCGGCACTATAACCACGTGCCGAGAGCCTTTCTGCCAGCTCGGTGGTGGCGGTCTTGGTACGAACAAAGATGATAATGGCGTCAAATGGCTCGACTTCAAGAATCCTGGTCAAGGCATCCAGCTTATGCAGTCCTTTGACCAGCCAGTAACGCTGCCGGATGGTTTCAGCGGTGGCCGTTTTGCTTTTAATGGCAATTTCATGGGGTTGATTGAGATGACGCCTCGCAATATGGCGTATCTCTTTCGGCATGGTGGCGGAGAAAAGAGCGATCTGCCTCTCCGGGTTGGTCTGCTCGAGTATCCACTCCACATCGTCGATAAAGCCCATGCGCAACATCTCATCCGCTTCATCCAGTACCAGGGTCTGAATGTTATCCAGTTTGAGTGTGCCTTTGCGCATATGGTCCATGACCCGGCCAGGTGTGCCGACGACCACATGAACACCCCGTTTCAATTGGCGGATCTGAGTGCCGTAATCCTGACCGCCGTAGATTGGCAGGACATGAAAATCCTTCATCTGCGATGCATAGCGCTGAAATGCCTCGGCAACCTGGATGGCCAGCTCCCTGGTCGGGGTCAACACCATAACTTGTACATGGCGCAGCTTCAGGTTCAGGCGAGCCAGCAGTGGCAGGGCAAAGGCGGCGGTTTTACCGGTGCCTGTGGGTGCATGTCCCAGTAAATCGTCACCTGCCAGTAAATATGGGATAGTCTGTGCCTGGATCGGGGAGGGGGTTTCATAGCCTACTTTATCCAGTGCTCTGAGAAGCTGTTTCGGCAGATCGAACTCGTTGAAGCTGGTGACAGCGGGATCTTCGTGGGACATTGAGAATTCCTGGTGGGAGCAGATGAAGCGGCCATAGGCATGGCCGGGCCGTGAAGTATAATGGTCTGTTTACTGATTACAATAGCCAATATTACAGTCAGTATGCACTTTTATTTACAATGCGAGTTTAATTCCGGAGCTAAAATGTCATTGCAGAGGATCTGGGTCGATGCCGATGCCTGCCCAAAACCGATTAAAGAGATTTTGTTTCGTGCCTCGGACAGAGTCCGTATTCCTGTTGTGCTGGTCGCCAATCAGGCATTACAGGTTCCCCCCTCAGAACTGATCCGCTCAGTACAGGTCTCGGCTGGTTTTGATGTGGCGGATGACTACATCGTGCAACAGGCTCAATCTGGTGAATTGGTAATTACCGCCGATATACCCCTGGCTGCGGAAGTCATTGAGAAGGGCTGTCTGGTTCTGACTCCCCGGGGTGAGCGCTATACGGCTGATAATATCCGCCAGCGTCTGACGATGCGGGACTTTCTGGATACCATGCGGGGTAGTGGTGTGGATACTGGGGGACCGGCAGCATTCAGTCATTCAGATCGCCAGGCTTTCGCCAACCAGCTCGACAGATTGCTAGCCAGGACCGATTGACTGATCCTGATCCGGTGAGCAAATAGATGACAGTGAATCTCAGTCAACCGGCTCGGACAGTAAACCTTTTGCCGAGCGGGTAACGTCTACTTGAATAGGTCCTCAGCGGCCTGGCGTAAAGAATCCTCTGATGTGGTTGCTTGATCAGTCAGTGGCTCCAGCGTTGGCTCAAACAGCTCGCAGAAATTGGCTTTTTCTTTATCTAGCACCCGTTCAACACTGGGTTCTTCGCATTGATTGGGGCGGCTGGGGGCATACCAACGGCAGTTACGGCAGACACGAGTCGGTTTACCGCAGGAGAGACAGCCCGTCTCACGGCCATAATCGGCTGTCTGCAATTCATGACCACAATGCCAGCATTTACCATTTATCAGGTCGCTCACAGCTATTTTCTCAGTCTGGCATGGTCAGTGATGTTGAGAAAGTCATTGGCCATTTTCTGTGGATCATGTGGCGGGCTGAAATAGGCATGGTATTGGCCTTGCGGATCGACAAGAATGATTGAGGCAGAGTGATCCATTACATAGCCCATAGCACTGTCCTCAGTTTCAACCCGCTGGTAAAGAATGCCCAATGGTTTGGTCAATTTTGCAATTGCCGGTTCCGGTCCGGTGGCACCGATGAATTCCGGATTGAAATAGGTGACATACTCAGCAAGTCGTTCCAGCGAGTCTCTCTGAGGATCCACGGAAACGAATGTGATCTTGTAGGGATCAGTTTGCCGTTCGCTTTTCAGCAGGTCGTTCATTTCACTGAAAAGAGACATGGTGGTAGGACAGATATCCGGACAGTAGGTATAGCCAAAACTCATGAAGGTCCATTGTCCGAGTAGGCTTTGATTGTCGAATGTCTCGCCATGATGGTTGGAGAGGGAGAATGGTTTCAGGGAACGTAATTCCGGAAGCAGGGTCGCCTGTTCGGTTGCCAGGGGCTGGCTTGAATCTTCAGACTTGGATCCTTGCAGGTAAGACCAAACCAGTAGTCCGCCGAGTAAGGCAGAGATTCCCAGCAATGCAGTTATCCCCAGGCGGGGGGTGGCGTTTTCCGACATGTGCTATTCCCGTTGTCTCGATACCCAGATCAGTGTCACCAAAATTAATAGTAGAATGGCAGCACCACCATTGTGAGCAACTGCAACATTCAGCGGTAAATGACCTAAAACATTGGTGATACCAAGGCCGATTTGCAATATGAGGATTAATGTAAGCAGATATCCGATGCTTTGCAATGCACGTGCTGAACTCTTCCTTATCAACCAGTAAGTTAATACACCTAGAGTAATTAGGGTTAAGAGGGCGCCCAGTCTATGCGTGACATGTATAGCCGTACGGGCTTCGGTTTCCAGGACACCGAATTCATAGTTGATACCCAGACCGCGCCAGATCACAAATGCCTCTTTGAAATCCATTTCAGGCCACCATTGACCAGCATAACAGGTTGGAAAATCGGTACATCCCAGCGCGGCATAGTTGGTGCTGGTCCAGCCACCCAGCGTGATCTGTATCAAAAGTATGAAAAGCGAGAAGTGAATCCATCGTCTGAGGTGGGCGCTGGTCTCCACCGTGTGCAGATGGTCGATGGGTCGCAGTCTTAGTAACAGTAACCAGAGCAGGGCAAGGGTGGCAAAACCACCCAGCAGATGAGCGGTCACTATGGCTGGTTTGACCAGCAGTGTCACAGTCCACATCCCCAGTAGGGCCTGAAATATCACCAGCAACAGCAGTACGCCAGGGAGAATTACAGGCTGACGGGCGATTTCCCGGTTTGACCAGGCGAGTATCGCGAGGAGCAAAATGAACAGACCCAAGGTACCTGCCATATACCGATGGATCATCTCTTTCCAGGCTTTGGATTGATCGAATGACTGCTCGGTTGAGACCACCTCAGCCGATTCACTGGGTACGATGAGTTGTCCGTAGCAGCCTGGCCAGTCCGGACAACCAAGACCGGCATCGGAGAGCCGCACATAGGCGCCAAGTAGTATGACGCAGAATGCCAGCAGGCAGGTCATTAGAACCAGACGATATTGAATTCGAAACAGCAAGGCCGGGTCTTTCCGCATGGTCTCCTCAACACAATGGGTGAGACGGCTGCTCGCATCCTGCGTGAGATAGGGAAATAATCTTCATTCCCACGGCAGCTTATTATAATCATGCCAGCCTAATATGAGTGCAGAACGTGAGTCAAATCAAACACAAGCTTGTTTTGCTCTCTCTGCACGCCGGCAGGTCGATGGATTTCTTCAAGGTCATGCTTGAAGCTCCTAACTTTTTGATTATTATAAACACCAATTGCATTGAACCCGTCGGCAGGCGCCCGATAACGGCGTGTCGATACCTTGCTGAGTCAGGCCCACTGAGATTGGAGCGTTACTGTGCGGTTGCCAGGTTAACAGGCCCTAGCAAAGAACAGCTAGCAGGGCGTTGAGGGTGGGATTTTTCTTCAATGGCACTCTGGCAGGGTGTAACAGGTGCCGATTGAGCGCCTTGGTACCCGACTTGCCAAACGTGTACAGACCACTGTTTTCTGTTACCGGACTTAACCTCTCAATCCAAACTGGAGATTATTCACATTGATTCCTTCCGAATGTGAGGATTTTGAACTGCAGGCTACCAGTGAGCACAGACAAAAGCTGGCGCTCAGATGGTTGCAATTGGGTGTATTGGCTCTGGCACTGGCGGGCCTGTTTGCGCTATTACTGGTACTTTCCCGGGTTCCTGGAAGTGAAGCCTTTTTTATCTGGATAGATTTTTTCAAAACCGCCCTGGTTATACACGTAGATCAATCGGTACTGATCTGGTTCCTGGCGATGAGTGCCCTGGTCTGGTGTCTGACCTCCCCGGATAAGAGCAGGTTTCAGATTCTTGAGTCGATTGCCTATCTATCCGCACTTGGTGGTGCTTTGGGTATTGCTGTCTCCGCTTTTTTTGGCGAGGGCGCTCCATTGATGAATAACTATGTACCGGTTCTACAGCGCCCGGGGTTTTTCCTCATGCTGGGGCTGTTTGGAATCGGTATTACCTTGCAGGCAACGATTCGTCTGTCTAACTTTCGCCCCAGACAGTGGTTTGGTAATAAACCTGATATTCCCGGCTTGGCCAGCTGGACTGTATCAGTGGCGATCGTGATCTCTTTATTGGCTCTGCTGATTGCCGGATTGCAGATGCCTGACGAGGTGGAGGGGCAGGCCTACTATGAGTATCTGTTTTGGGGGGCAGGGCACAGCTTACAGTTCGCTTATACCCAATTGGTTATTCTTGCATGGATTCTACTGGCACGCGCCAGCGGAGTAACGCTGCCAGGGAGTTCACGATGGTATGCGTGGGTTTTGATGATCGGTATCCTGCCGGTATTGATCACGCCAGTCATCTATATGGTTCATGAAACAGTGAGCCTTGAGTCGAGGTCGGCATTTACCGATTTGATGAAATATGGTGGAGGCCTGGCGGTAATCCCGGCAGGATTGTTGATATTCAGTGGATTGATTCGTGCCGATCAATCAATAACTGAATATAAACCCCTGCGTGCTGCACTCTGGATGTCTCTGCTGCTTTTCTTCTCCGGTGGTGCATTGGCACTCTTTATTTCAGGTCTCAATACTATGATCCCGGCTCACTATCATGGATCGATTGTAGGTGTGACACTCGGCCTGATGGGGTTGGGATATCTTCTACTGCCTAAACTGGGCTACCCATTACCCCAAGGTCGGATGGTTGAGCTGCAACCCTGGATCTACGGCATTGGCCAACTGCTGCATATCTGTGGTCTGGCGGCATCCGGCTTGATGGGTATTCAACGTAAAACAGCAGGAACCGCTCAGGGTCTGGAGAGTGTCTGGGCCAAAGCGTCGATGGGGGTTATGGGTATCGGCGGACTGCTGGCGGTAATCGGTGGAATCCTCTTTGTATGGATTATGCTGCGCGCTTTCATACGTGGCAGGTAAGCCGAACTAGGGTCTGTTAACACAAATCCAAAATGACCTGTTTTGCCTGAAAAAGCACCAATCAAGGCGCGAGGAGCGTAGTCTGGTTGCTCCAAATGATGACGAGTAACGCCGAGTGGCGCATTTTCAGGCGCAACCCCTCCTTAGTATTACTTAAAGAGGGGGCAGGGTGTATTGGATTCGTGTTAACAGGCTCTAGTTTCGAACCTCGGTACGCAGGACTGGGAATTTGCTCTTACCAAAGTTGATGGTCAGGGTAATCTGTTCTTTCCCGTAAAAGGTATGCTCGATATTGATGGGATGTCTTTTTTCACCATCAGCGAACAGAGCAACAATATACTGCCGATCCAACAGGCGCTGGGATGACGATTGGTTCAGAATGGTCAAAGTCGCCCAGCGTTCACCCAACTGATTGCTCATGAAGAGACTGCTGATGATTTTGAAATCACCTATTTTTGGCAGCAGATCATCCGCATCGGTGAATTCGAGGTAGAGTGATCCGGGTATTGGATCATCAAGCGTTAATACTTCATTCTCCGGAATCTCTTCGGCATGGATACCAAGCGACAATATGAGAAGAAGCAGTGAAAATATTACAGGCATCGGAAACTTCCTTATTTGGCTTTTTCTATTGTTTCAAACGTGAGAGTTAGTCCATGTTTTTAGCCGTTGGGTTCAGAGTTGTCAGGTCATTGCAATTCGTGAATTACTTCAGTGTTGGAAAATACTGAATGGCTTCTATTTCGACTTCGCCCAGACAAAAAGTTTCATGAAATAATCAAACTCTGCAAAATTTATATTGTTACTGTTTATTTGTGGGGCTCAGATGAAATGATTCTTCATCATGCCGGCGGTTGCCGGGATCGTTATTGGGTGGCTTCTCAGTTATTCACTTCGCTCACCCTTCGGGTTGACTTACAGTCAATCAACGCGCCTAGCGCTTCTGTCTGGCCTATGCCGGAATAACGATGATCGTGATCGTCAGTACGGATTAAGTATTGAAGAATGATTGTGGCGAATTGCGTTCAGTAGCAATTTTTAGATCGATCCACTTTCCGTAAATGACGTAGTTGGCATCACTTTTGGAATCAACCGGGAGTATAAAAGCCTGGATATTTCACCTTGAAACGGGGATGACAAAATGAATCATCCAGGCGGGAGAGATTGTTGCCTGTTAACGGGCAGAAATATGCTTCAGGACCATACCGGATCCGACCGGAAGGGTGGAAAGCTGGTCATCATTATCTTGTATAATACGATCCCAGCCTTTGCCTCCATTCAGGTAATCTTGACCATATCCACCAACCAAAAGATCCCAACCTTTGCCCCCATGAATGGTATCGTTGCCAAAGCCACCAAAGATCCGGTCTCTACCTTTGTTACCTTGGACATTATCATTGCCGTAGCCACCATCGATGGTGTCGTTACCCCTGCCACCGCGGATTGAGTCATTACCAAAACCACCATAGATCCGGTCGCTGCCTTTGCCGCCGCTGATGGAGTCATTACCGCGGCCGCCTTTGATGGTGTCGTTGCCTTTACCACCAACGATCCGATCATTGCCGTAACCACCATAGAGCTTGTCGCTGCCTTTTCCACCGTTGATGTAGTCGTTGCCGCCACCACCAAAAACTGTATCGTTGCCCTTGCCGCCAATCAGCTTGTCATTACCACAGCTGCCGTAAATGGTGTCATTTCCTTTCCCGCCATCGATTGTGATGCTGGTTTTTGGCCCGTAGAGTTGGTGCCCGGACATAGTGATGGTGTCATTACCTCTGCCGCCTTTAATGACCAGGTTTTTCGCCTGTTCAGCGGTAAAATTGTAATCTTTACCATTGACGTTGACCTTAACTGAACCATCCATATTCTGATGGACATGGATTTTGTCATTACCTCCTCTGGCGTCCAGTACAACTTTACCAGTATTGAACTTCATGCCGAATGGGCCATTCCGGTTTCCCATGTCGACTCTGGTGGAGTTTCTATCGATTACTCTAATAAAAAGGCCCATGTGTTACTCCTTTACGTGTTACTGGAATACTAATCCTTGAGAGAAGATTGAGCTTGCTAGAATCAATTAAACTACTTATCAACCGGAATCTGTAGATGGGAATCTCCCTAGCTAGGGTTATCCTGTATAACTTAATCATTACAATAGGTTAATGAAAATAAGAAATCCGGGCATAGGCGCAGATTCAAGGGGTGGATCGAGCCGCTGGTAATTTAAGCAGCATGATTCAGAATGTTGGTGATGACAACCTGTTTATCCATCCGGTCTTTAAGGATCTGAATGATCTCCTCAGCCGAACCATTTTCGATGAGTATTCCAAGTTTCTGAGCATCTTTGGCGTAACTCTCTATTTCTGTGAGAAGCTTGTGGCTGGTTTCATCAATCGGTCTGTTTAGTAGGTCGCCGGCGGAATTGATTGCGTCGGTAAATCGACCCTCTTTGAGAGAGGTTACTGCCTTATCCAGCTGTTTAATATTCTGGCTTGCCTCATAAAGGCTCGCTTTTGCTTCTACACTGCCGCTATGTCTTTCCGCTGTCTGTAACAGTAATTGAGCGGCATCCCCATATTGATGGGATTTGATCAGCTGGTTTGCCTGATGCAATTGTTGGAAAGTCTGTGTTACCTGGCTGATCTTCTCACGCTCCTCACCTCCCAGGTTGAGATGGCTTCCATATTGTTCAGTTAATATGGCGACAGCACTGCTATAGTCACCTTGATTGACAGCACGGTCGATCGATTGCATTACTTCTGCATTTTGTCCAATTTTCCGCAGCACCTGGTCCCCGGCGGCGCCAGTGAAATCCTGCATCAGAGTGGAACCAGCACCTATGGCGCTGAGATAGTCACCCTTTTGTACAGCCTGGTAGACCTGTTGTGCTTGACCGGCCTGTTTGATGGTGTTGGCAAACGTTTTGTTTCCGTCAAAGAAGTTCGTAGCCAGATTGGCTGCAGCCAGAAAATCCTTCTCTGCGATCGCCGTGTAGGCCATGGAGGCGGTATTCATATGTTTGGTAAACGATGTCAACTTATCGATAAATCCAGATGATGCGCCGAATGCCTTACCGAAATTCGATACTCCATTTACCAATCCGGCGACGCCACCAAGCACCGCCCCCCAGCTTTTGTGTTTAACACCTTGATAGACATTATAGGCTGACATGGCGATGTTGATACCTTTAGCAACCATGGCAACCACTGGTATCGGAATGAACTGGGCTACGGTCAATATGCCCTGAAAGAATTTACTCTGGGCAAGCTTTTTAAATGCTTTTTTGATGCTGCTTCCTAGCTTGTTTATGCCTTTCTTTATACCCTGGCCAATTTTTTTCAATCCTTTCTTGATTCCACGACCAAGTTTTTTTACTCCACGCTTGACTTTTTTAAAGGCTTTTTTTAAAGATGATCCCAAACCGTATTCGACCTCAACTTTTTCACCATCGATCTCTATTACGCCACTGTCGTTTTCCTGCTTCAGTTCATTCAGTGTTTCGGTTGATAGCTCCTCACCATGCACCTGCCTGGCGAAGATATCCCCCTCATCACCGGTTGCATCCGATACATTGACCCGGGTATCGATTGCATGGCCTACCTCTTCGGTAAGGATCTTTTCTGCCTGGGTCAGATCCGATCTCAGCAGTTGTTTACTCAGATAAACTGTATCGTTGCTTTGGCTGTAAGCACCAAGTGCTTTGTAACCATCCTGGGTTCCGGACTGATCCTGTAATTGTTGGCTATCAACCATCTCTATTGTGGGCATCCAGCTGAAGTCACCTTTGATGGTCTGTTGGCGTATATTCTCAGCACTGCTCTGGTTGTACTGATCACCGAACGTCTTGGTCATTATGTCGTGAAAAGCAGTCTTATCCGATGCTGTGTTGGCAAAACGTTGTTGGAACTGCTGGGTGATCTGCGTGAGCGCCTGCTGATCACCAGTCGCGAGCGAGCGGCCTGCCAGGCTTGCAACGGATTGAATATTGCTCTGCGAGAGCTGAGCTTCATCGGCGGCAACGGCTGATTGCTGATTGGGCTGAGTATACTTGGTGAAATCGAGGATTTTGTATCGATTTTTACTTAAAGTGGTAGAGGTCGATTCAGTGCCGCTGCTATTCGTCAAGCCAGTCATTTCTGAACTGCTGTTTTCCAGGAGTTCTGAATTCTCCAGAAGCGTGCGTCTTTCTTGCGTGCTGGATAGATCCCAGAGGATTGGATTGATCTTACGAGGTGCAGACATGTTGGTCAGTTGTTCATCGCTGATTCCGGCCGCACTGCTATTGTTATTAGTTGAAGATTTCGATTGATTGGTGTTTTGATGAAATCTTGCGGAAAAATGAATCATGGCTGACCTCCCTGATCGGTATATTCTCTTTTTTTAGATTACAAGAAACCCTTGATGTAACAAGCTGGGGATTACCCTAGCGTTGAACGGGCTGATGAGTGCTATCCTGAAGGTCTGGTAGAAGGATGTTAAATCGTTGAAGAAGTACAAAAAAAGTTATGTATTAAAGGAGAGGATGTCGCCGTTGTCCGACGGCTCCGTAGCTGCACCAGATTCGATCGAATAGCAAGTCAAAGTGCAATGGTGAGAGCCAGGTAACACGAATTTATTCGGCCCATAATAGGGCAATCCCGAACGTTCTATAAAGTGGATAATGATCGTTTCAACGTGCTGGTTGTTTTTTACCGTGGAATCCGATGAAGAAGAATAACTCATCAGACAGTTTATCGAGGAGACAGATGGCAAGACATATCGTGTCTCATTCGGTGGGTTTGGCAGGGATCTAAAATTGCAGCGATCAGTCTGCAACGAAAAACATGGGTATTCTGGCTCGGGATTCTCATGTGCCAATAGAGAAGCGATATCAAACTGGCTCTAGAATTGATCAGTTTCGATTCTTGCTGGCGTGCTATAGAGTTTCCATTAGAATGCCTAGAAAAATCAGACTGGGTGTAATCAATGTCAGTCTGACATTCCGGCCCAGGCTTGCTATCAATTGATCCCGGTCATGGGTATCATTTTTTATGACCTCATATATCTTGTGTACCAATCCGGCTGTCAGCAGACAGAGTAAGGCTGTCACCGGTAAATGATCCAGTATGACTCCTGAAACTATCGCCACGTAGGCAGACAGACTAAAAGTCAAAAACAACCGGGCTCTTTTCGGTGCATCCCACGAGATTGCATAGTTACTTCGTCCGATACTGCGGTCAGCATCAATATCGGGTATTTGATTCAGCAATAGAAGATTGTTTACCAGGAAGAAGGGTGCTAGAGAGAGTAGTAAAGCGGCGATGGATATTTGGCCTGTCAGTGCGTAGTGGGTGCCGATAACCATCAATGGGCCGAAACAGAGGCCAGAAGCAATCAATACCATAAAGCGGTAGCGATTGATCCAACTGGTATAGCTGATGATAATCAGAATGCCCAGAAGCCCAATGGGTAGTAAGCCCCAGCCGGATGCCTGTATCAGATAAAGTCCACAGGCCAGTGTAATCAGGAGGGAGATGGTACCGATAATCAATGCCTGAGGTGCAAGATGCGGTTGCAAAATCAAGGTGCCACTACCCCCGCTAAAGGGTGTTCTGTCGGTTTTAGCATCCAATCCTGAATGGAAATCGAAATACTCATTCAGGGCATTGACGCTGACGTGGGCCATCAGGGCTCCAAGCAGTACGACTCCAAGTACGCCCCAAGCGATGGGAAAACCAGAAAGAAGCGTACTTCCTACACCCAAAGAGACGCAGATCGGGGTTAGTATCAGGAAGTTTGGGCGGGTAACGCCGACAACCGGGAAAGGCATAATGAAAAATTCCTGTCTTGTAACTGAATATTCTTACTATTAACCACCGTAAAACAACCACACGATACCACATCAATGCCTATCTTTGATGGTTGCTCACCTCGCATAACCTGTTGGATTGGCTCTGTGATTTCCCCTGATAATATGTGGATATATGTCTGTCTTCAATATTTTAAATCTATCACTACTTTATGTAATACGTCGCAAAAAATAAAATACTATTGTGACATATATGCTGCTCTATAGGTTTGGATCTGTTGGTGAACCTTGTTCAAAGGAACTGAAAGTAAATCCAAAAAAACGAAACTGCAGTAGACATTGATATTTCTTTGCATAAGCTGATCAGAATTGATTGGGATTGCAATTCAACTTACTGCTCTCCCATCAACATTTTTAGGGAGTAACGCTCCTCTCCTATCGTGAGAGAAGTGCTGGGTGAGAGGGGATCCAAACAAGAATCGCGCATAGGCCAAACTCCAAATTCTATTCTGGATCTACTCACACTTCATAGGTATATTAAACGGTACCTGAGTGATCAGCTACCGGATAGAAATGACATCAGAATTATGAAACTTATTCAATGAAATACAACTTCAAGATCGTTGAGACCGACCCTGCCTATCGTGGATTTCTGAAAATCAACCGCTACCGCCTAAAGCATGATCTCTATATGGGGGGAGAGAGTGAGACCATCATTCGGGAACGGATCGAGGATATCGGGGCTGTATCTGTTCTCCTCTATGACCCACGTCAGGACAAGGTGGTGCTGGTGGAGCAGTTTCGAATCGGTGTGGCCGGATACCAGAATCCCCCCTGGATGCTGGAAACCATTGGTGGCCTGCAGGATGGGGGTGAAAGCGATGAGTCGGTAGCCAGAAGAGAGTCCCTTGAAGAGGCGAATTGCGAGATTGGCCGCCTGAAACAAATCTGTGAATTTGTGGTCAGCCCAGGCATATCGGTTGACCGAATCAAGTTATACTGTGGTGAGGTTGATGCAACCAATGCCGCTGGTGTGCACGGCTTGGATCATGAAGGTGAAGATATACGGGTTGTTGTCATGGATGCTGGTGATGCGATTGGCGAACTCTACCAGGGGCGGGCGAATTCAACCAGTATCATTATTGCGCTTCAGTGGTTAGCAATGCATCGGGAATCACTTAGACAAGACTGGTGTTGAGCTTTTAAGTTTTATCAGATGCCTGAATCATGATATTTTATTGAACTAAATCATATTCGATCTTACGGAAATAATTATAATCCTTATTGTTTATTAAGTTTTAACTGTTTATTGTTCTCCATGATTTCATTCGAAATGTATTCATCAAATCCTTTCATTTTTTCATCTAGTACTTTGTTTGATTCTACATGAGTACCCCCTGACTTCAGTTGGTGGGGAATTAGAATCGTTACAAACATAATTGCACTTTATTTCCCTGTTTATCCCTCAGTAATGAGTGGTAATCACAGACTTTATATCGTCTGTGTCACCTTTTGCTATACAAAGCATTTCGTCAGGTGCATTTTTATTTTCAGAATTAAGTTGTTCAGATAGTGAAGGTTGATCTATCTTCTGACTTAGCGGAGTGCTCTGATTCGATAATTGCTCTTCAGTCGTTGGTGACTCAACAGTTGAGTCTAATTTAGTTTTACTACTATTGTCAGACTGGCTGCCTATTGGGTTCTCTTGTTTAGAGTATTTGTTTGAGGGTAAAAATGAGGTGTTTGTAAAGTATGCATAAGATGACATAAATATCTCCTTATTGTGAAGTCCATTTTTGCAACAAGCTGATCAGTATTGAACTGTATCAACTGAATTAAGATGTAGATAGTTAAGAAAACCCTTACAAACTGGTCATAATGTACTCTATGTGCAAGCTCTAACCAAATGGCAAGTTAGTAGGTCTAGATGCTGATTTGGTATTGTTATAATTCTCAATGCGTTATTTCAAGATGATATAAAATAATAACCATCTTAAATTAATTAGTTTGCTAGGGTGCTAAAAGCTTTTTCACTTTAGTTAAAGGATAAATGAAGGATATGGCGAATTAAATAAAAATGTATTCTACAGATGTAACCGAGCCAGCTCACGATCCGGAACACCGTACTCCCAAGCTTCATCAAACAGCGTCTGAAGCCGGCTCACGAAGTGTCGATTGTTGTATCTTGCAGTGCCTTTTACAGTGGAGGCCTGCTGTTTATAGAGGTATCCACAATCATCGGCGAGCAGAAAGTTCTCTTCTATATCGAGATGCTCATCGGATGGTTTGCGGATTTCGATCACTGAGGGTAGGCGTTGTGCCAGATCTACCAGGCGATGACCCTGTTGCACTATCCGACTGTTGTCCTGGACCAGGATTCGAATTCGGCTGAACTTCGATCGCATGGCAAGTTGCTTCACCGCGTCATGGAATGATTCGGTATCGTAGACGAGTGGGTCTAGATCATAACTGAACAGGCAAAGGTAGCGTTTGGCCTGTCTCACCATCGATGCGGCGTGAATCTGGTGGTCTTCAACTCTGTTCAGTTGGAACAACTCTTCATCTACACCCAGGGTGGCCAGTGTAAGGTCATCTCCGCTGGGTTGATCGGTAAATGAGAAGCGCATCTTTCGATGGGGTATATCGGCTTCGTGGAAGATCTCTCCCTTGGCGATAAAACCGAATTTCGCATAGAAGGGTTCTGCTGAGGTCTGAGCGTGCAGAAACAGTTGATCCTGGCCGACCCGGCTGGCCTGTTGCAGAAGTTCCAACAGCAGGGCGGTACCGACACCCTGATTGCGCCAGTCGGCCAGTACCGCCATCCGTCCGATCTGTCCACTGCCAAGCAGTCGTGCCGTACCGATCGGTTGTTGTTGATTGTCCAGCGCCAGCAGGTGAAAGGCGATAATGTCGTCATCATCCCACTCCATACTCTCCGGGACACCCTGTTCCTTGATGAATACCGGTTCTCTTACCTGACGCAGCAAATCCCGATCATCCGGCCATATTGCCTGGCGGATTGTGAAGTCGTTAGTCACCATTGATGATTACTCCTATCCTTTCTGTTTCCATACGTGCTGATTCAGCCTGGCTTCTCATCCTGGGCAATCTTACCGATTTAAACGGCTTCAATACTCATTACTGAACAGAAAATGCCCATCATTGTAGAGTCTGCAGAGCAGTTTCAGGTATTCAGGTTGTTCCAGCCACTCCTGCAGATACCCGAAATGCAGCTCCCGGTAGTGAGTGATGACGGGGAGAAACTCACCGGAAGAGCTGGGCAGGGTATAGCTGTTGCCGTTAATGTAGAGAGTATCCAGGCCATCTTTTTCATAGCGGCTGAATGCCATTCGGCTGTGGCTGTTGCGATGGATTACCGCCATTTCCCGGAATCGATTGAGAAACGCCTGTTCAGCAAGGGGCTGCTCTGCCGGGATAACCTGCAGGTGGGGTTTGGTTTCGGTCACCAGACGACCAAACCAGCGTTCATCCTGGTCGAGTCGATCCAGGCAGCTTTGCAGTTTGGCTTTGAAGCCGTCAAGCGCTGCAGGCTTGATCTCCGCCGGTGCAATTTGTGCTTTCAGGGCAGGATCACGATAGCGCTGTTTCGGCAATTGCTGTTCGATCCAGGACTCGAACCAGGCCGAAGCGATATCCTGCCAGGTCGGGGCACGAAATCCCACGGAACAGGTAATGGCTTCTCCTTCGGCGATTCCCCAGTGGGCCACATTCGGTGGCAGATAGAGCATATCCCCCTCTTCCAGCAGCCACTCCTGCTCCGCTTCAAAGTGGGGCAGGATGCGCAGGTCGAGTCCGGGTATGTAGTCGTTGTCATCAACGGCTTGGGTGTGAATCTTCCAGCGTCGACAACCCTTGGCCTGCAACAGAAAAACATCGTAGTCATCGGTATGGGGGCCAACCGAACCCTGATCGACCGCATAGCTGATCATGATGTCATCCAGACGCCAATCGGGAATGAAACGGAAGTAGTCCAGCAGTTCTGCCACTTCGGGAATGTATTTGTCCACATCCTGGACCAGCAGTGTCCAGTGACTCTCAGGCAGTTCAGCAAAGAGTGTCTCCTCGAAGGGCCCATAGCGTGCTTCCCACGGGGTGGCGCCATGCTTTTCCAACACCAGGCGGGATTCGATCTCTTCCTCGCAAGCCATGCCAGCGAGTTCGTTGGCCTCTATGCGGCATTTGAAGTCGGGCAGTGCCTGACGCAGCAGAAGTGGTTTTTTCTGCCAGTACTCAGTCAGAAATCTTTCAGTATCTATGTGTTCAGGGAAATTAAGTAAATGCATACCCATAGTGTACCTCAACGTGGAATCGGTAAACGGGTCTATGCTGGAGAAGGTGCAGTTTGATAGGAATCTGTCTGGTTGTTACAGATTCTTATAAGATGATTCGCTTTCCAGGTACACAAGTTACCATTCGTCCCGCTGCCAGGGCGGCGGGATGAATGGTGTGTGGCGTGATTGTCTGCTCAAAGGGGCTGCTAAATATCAGTCGCCTGGTCTTTGGCATTACCGATATAGCTCATCGGTGTTAGACGTTTCAGCGACTCTTTGGCCTGTTCAGGAATCTCAAGGCCATCAACAAAGGTTTGCAGTTCTTCAGGTGTAATGCGTTGACCCCGGGTCAGCTCTTTGAGCTTTTCATAGGGTTTCTCGATGCCATAACGACGCATGACCGTCTGTATGGGTTCTGCAAGGACTTCCCAGTTCTGGTTCAGGTCATCCAGCATGGCATCCCCGTTGGCCTCCAGTTTACCCAGCCCTTTGAGCAGTGACTGCAGAGCGATCGAGGTATGGGCAAATCCGACACCCAGGTTTCTCAGGACGGTTGAATCGGTGAGATCCCGCTGCCAGCGGGAGATCGGCAGTTTTTCCGCCAGATGGCCGAACAGGGCGTTGGCGATACCAAGGTTACCTTCCGCATTTTCAAAATCGATGGGGTTGACCTTGTGAGGCATGGTGGATGAGCCGACTTCTCCGGCAACGGTCCTCTGCTTGAAGTAACCCACCGAAATGTAACTCCAGATATCACGGGACAGATCGATCAGGATGGTATTGAATCGGGAGAGGGCATGAAACAGCTCAGCAATGTAGTCATGGGGTTCGATCTGAATCGTATAGGGGTTCCAACTGATGCCCAGGCTTTCGACAAACTGCTTGGCGAATGCCGGCCAGTCGACCTCCGGATAGGCGGCCAGGTGGGCGTTATAGTTACCGACAGCGCCGTTGATCTTTCCCATCAGTTGCACGGCGGCAATCTGTTCTCTCTGCCGCTGCAGACGGTAGACCACATTGGCCATCTCTTTACCCATGGTGCTGGGTGAGGCAGGCTGGCCATGGGTGCGACTTAGAATGGGTTGATCCGCCAGTTGTTGCGCCAGGTATTTCACCCCTTCGATCACTTCATCCACATAGGGCAACAGTACCTGACCGCGACCCTCCCGCAGCATCAGGGCGTGGGAGAGATTGTTGATGTCTTCTGAAGTACAGGCAAAGTGGATGAACTCGCTGATGCTCTCAAGCTCTTCGTTACCGGCAATCTTCTCCTTCAAAAAGTACTCCACTGCCTTCACGTCGTGATTGGTGGTGCGTTCGATGTTCTTGACCCGGCGGGCATCCTCTTCACTGAAGTTATCCACAATCCCGTTGAGTATATTGTTGGCATGTTCACTCAGGGTTGGAATTTCGAGTATGTCGTTGTGGCCGGCAAGTGCCTGTAACCAGCGAATTTCGACTTTGACCCGGTGACGGATCAGACCGAATTCACTGAAGATGACCCGCAGGTCTTCAGTTTTGCTGCCATAACGGCCGTCAATGGGGGAGACTGCTGTGAGTGAGGAGAGTTGCATGTTATTACGTACCACGAAATCTTAGAAAGGCGGGGATTATACCCGCTGAGTTGTAAGGGGTTAAGTCGGCTGATTTGTATGTTTTAAATATTTAAATATAAACAGGAAGATAGTGCTGTTACTTAACAGAGTGGGTTAATATTTTTTTTAAAGCCCGTTCCCACAACCGCTTACCATTAGCTGTCAACCGGTTAGGACGACCCTGCCTAGCCACTCCCGGCTAGACAGAGTTGTGCTTGGATCAGATGAACAATTCTCAACTGGCGACAGTGCAGTTGATCCCTTTATTTGCTGTTTTCAGAGGCCATCTTGCGCAGCACATAGTGCAGGATTCCGCCATGTTTGAAATAGTCGACTTCATTCGGTGTATCGATACGCACCGTGACGCTAAACTCCTTTTCACTGCCCTTATCGGATTTCGCCATGACGCTGATGCGGTGGACAGTCTGATCTCCTGGGTCAGGGATGAAGAATCGTTCCTCACCGGTCAGCCCCAGGGATTCTGCACTCTCTCCCGGTAGAAACTGTAGCGGTAGTATGCCCATACAGACCAGATTGGTACGATGAATCCGCTCATAGCTCTCAGCAATCACCGCACGTACCCCTTGCAGGGCCGGTCCTTTAGCCGCCCAGTCACGGGAGGAGCCGGATCCGTACTCCTTGCCGGCAATCACAATCACCGGCACAGACTCCTCTTTGTAGCGCATGGCGGCATCGTAGATGCTCATCTCATCACCTGAAGGCAAGTGTCGGGTGACACCACCTTCACTATCAGGCAGCAGGCGGTTGCGCAATCGGATATTGGCGAAAGTACCCCGCATCATCACTTCATGATTCCCACGGCGGGAGCCATAGGAGTTGAACTCATCCGCTTTCACACCTAGTTCGTTCAGGTATTCTCCTGCCGGGCTGTCGGCTTTGATGGCGCCTGCCGGTGAGATATGGTCTGTGGTGACCGAGTCGCCAAGCCAGGCCAGACATCGCGCCGCTTCGATATCGGTGATCGGATCCGGATCGAGCGAGATCTCTTCGAAATAGGGTGGATGGCGGATGTAAGTCGAATCGGGATCCCACTGAAACTGGCTGCCAACAGGGGCTTCCAGGGATTGCCAACGGCTATCCCCGTCGAAAAGCCTGGCATAACTGGCAATGAAGCCCTCTCTGGTCAGGTTATCTGAAATCGCCTCGGCAATCTCTTTACTGCTTGGCCAGATATCCTTGAGGAATACCGGTTCTCCTTTTGTGTTAACGCCCAGGGGATCTTGATACAGATCGACATTCATCGTACCGGCCAGGGCGTAGGCCACAACCAGAGGTGGTGAAGCCAGGTAGTTCATTCTGACTTCAGCATGCACCCGGCCTTCGAAATTACGATTGCCGGAGAGTACGGAAGTGACTGTCAGGTCACCATCGCTGATCGCTTTGGAGACCTCTTCCGGCAACGGGCCTGAATTGCCGATGCAGGTTGTGCAGCCATAACCAACCAGGTCGAATCCCAAGGTGTCGAGTGATTTGTCCAGGCCGGCCTGCTCCAGGTATTGCATCACCACCCGGGATCCCGGTCCGAGGGAGGTCTTGACCCAGGGTTTGACCGTAAGCCCGGATTCAACCGCCTTTTTCGCCAGCAAACCGGCAGCCATCATGACACTGGGGTTTGAGGTGTTAGTGCAGGAGGTGATCGCCGCGATGACAACATCGCCATCGGTGATTTTAGTGGATGCACCATCAATATTGGTGGAGACGGTTTGACTCTCGCCACCGTTGAAAGCCTCAACAGCATGTTCGAATTGCGTTTTGGCATCTTTCAGCGCCACCCGGTCCTGGGGGCGCTTGGGCCCGGCGAGGCTAGGCTCGATTGCAGAGAGATCGATCTCGAGGGTTTCAGAGTATTCAGCTTCCGCGGAGTCTGCCGTGTGAAACATACCCTGGGTCTTGGCATAGGCCTCAACCAGGGCGATCTGATCTTCTGATCGATTGGTCAGATGCAGGTAGTCGAGGGTCTCTTGATCGACAGGAAATAGACCACAGGTGGCGCCGTATTCGGGGGCCATATTGGCTATGGTAGCTCGATCACCAAGCGGCATTGTGGCGATTGCGGGTCCGTAGAATTCAACAAATTTGCCTACCACACCATGTTCGCGCAGGCGTTCGACAATGGTTAGCACCAGGTCAGTTGCCAGACTGCCTTCAGGAAGCTTGCCGACCAATTTGACCCCGACGACCTTGGGAACCAGCATTGAGATCGGCTGGCCCAGCATCGAGGCTTCAGCTTCGATACCGCCGACTCCCCATCCGAGTACCCCGATGCCATTTATCATGGTTGTGTGGGAGTCTGTACCGACCAGGGTATCGGGAAAGGCCAGAAGTTTTTCATCCCGTTGTTCCGAATAGACCACCCGAGCCAGGTATTCCAGATTGATCTGGTGCACGATGCCGGTGTCGGGTGGTACGACTTTGAGGCTGGAAAAGCCACTCTGGCCCCATTTGAGAAATTGATAGCGTTCCCGATTGCGTTGAAATTCAATCTCGGCATTGAGATCGAAGGCATTGGCGTCGCCAAAGTGATCAACCTGTACCGAGTGGTCGATAACCAGTTCGGCTGCCTGGAGCGGGTTGATATCCGTTGCGTTACCACCCAGTTTGACCATTGCATCGCGCATCGCAGCCAGGTCGACAACCGCCGGTACACCGGTAAAATCCTGCATCAGAACCCGGGCAGGTCGGTATTGAATCTCTCTGCTGGGCTCCGCTTGCGGATCCCAGTTGGCAACCGCTTTGATATCCGTTGCGGTAACAGTGACACCATCTTCATGTCTCAACAGGTTTTCTAACAGGATACGTATCGAAACCGGTAATCGGGCTGAATTCTCCAACGCATCCAGACGATAGATCTGATAGGCAGTTCCATTGACCATCAGCTCTTTTTCTGCACCAAAGCTGCTACTCATGCAATCCTCCCGTAGCTCTTAAAAACAGTATATTACTGTTTGATTATTAGTGTTGTTTATCGTTTTTGCTGCTTCTCTTCAAGGCAGCTGCAGCAGGCCAGTAAGTCATACAGCTGGCGACACAGACCAGCAGGCAGATTCCTGGTTACCCTAATCACAGTCACTCTATGGTGTTATCAATCTACCGGCTGTGATCTCTTGCACTATAGAAGGTAATCATCAGATTACTATAGAAGGATCAGGTATGGATGTGAGGATACTGTGGCCATTGACTATGGATAAGCCCGAACTTGGCGGAAATCAGAGTTTGTCGAGGAGGGTTTTGCAGTGATCGATGTAGGTGCTTCGGCTGAACAGCAGATGCCGGCGGCGACCCCCTGTCTGGCGCCACAACATGGCAGATCGAATACCGGACAACAGCAGCGCTCGAATACGATTCACGTTGTCGCTATTTTGCAGGTAGATGGTCTCCCCACTCACCATGATTCTTGGTTTGAGGGTGCTGATGTTCTCCGCATAGATATCGGCCAGTGCACCCAGGATATTGCTGTGGGTGGCGGGAAAGTGAATCAGACGGGCGGCAGTTTCGGTGATTCCGACCCTGATCTTGTCCAGACGTTGACGATGTTTACTGAGCTTACGCTCCAACTGGATCAAACTCAGAACATATCGGGTCAACTCATCATCCCGGGTATCGGTTGCACTGAGTTGTTTGTAGGTCAGCTTTAATCCCGGCGCGATATTTTCCAGACTGCCATAGACGTCGACCACACTGTGCGCGTCGAGTTGAAAGAGACTGTTGATACTGGCAGAGATTTTTTCAGTACTGATCAGACCTTTACGGGCAACCTGCTGGACCTGGCCAGCGGCCTGAAAAATACCCGATAAGGCGATGACGCGATCACTATCCTGAAACTTCATGCTGTTCCTGATTGAAGGTTGATTGGAGTTGATATTCTACCATATCGGATTGAGGCGCCTGCTCAGTGCGTAGCGAGTGGGCCACTAGGTGTTCAGGGGGAGGGGGCATCCGTTGATTCGATTATTCCGCCTCCAAGGCAGACCTGATCGTCATACAACACCAGGGATTGGCCGGGTGTTGCTGCACGTTGAGGTGAATCGAAGACCACTTCGCAAAACCCATTCTCCATGGGATAGACCCGGCACGACTGCAACGGCTGACGATGTCGGATCCTGGCCATCGATTGGATCGCTCCAGACGGCGCCCTGCCTTCCACCCAATGGAGCTGCCCGCAGATCAGTTTCTGGCTCATCAACAGAGGGTGTTGATGGCCTTGAACCGCAATCAGTACATTACGATCAAGATCTTTCGCGGCGACAAACCAGGGCGCTTCTGCCGCATCCCTGCGGCCACCGATACCCAGACCCTGACGCTGGCCCAGGGTGTAGTACATCAGACCCTGGTGTTTGCCGATCGTATGGCCTTCTGAGTCTTCGATTACGCCGGGTTTTGCCGGTAAAAAACGTTGCAGAAAGTCGCGGAATTTACGTTCACCGATGAAACAGATGCCGGTGCTGTCCTTCTTTTTATGATTGGGGAAGCCGGCCTGTTCAGCGATCTCCCTGACCTCTGTTTTGCTCAACCGGCCGAGCGGGAAGAGGCTTTTTGAAAGCGCCTGCTGACCCAGCATATAGAGGAAATAGGTCTGGTCCTTGCCTTCATCCAATGCACGGGTCAGGTGGAAATACTCCCTATCCTTTGAAACGGATGCGTAGTGGCCTGTGGCTATTGCATGGGCCTGCAGCTGCTCCGTTGCATAGTCGAGAAATGCCTTGAACTTGATCTCCCGGTTACACAGTACATCTGGATTGGGGGTTCTGCCGGCTCCGTACTCCTGCAAAAAATAGGCAAATACCCGGTCCCAGTACTCACTTGAAAAATTGATGGTGTGCAGAGGAATGCTTAATCGGTCGGCAACCGCCTGGGCATCCGCCAGATCCACGGCTGCCGAGCAGTAGTCCTTATCATCATCCTCTTCCCAGTTTTTCATGAAGAGTCCTTCCACCTCATAACCCTGCTGTTGCAACAACAGGGCGGCGACCGATGAGTCGACACCACCGGAAAGACCGACAATTACCTTAGCTTTTTCTGACATGCTTGTGCTTGTTTCTCTGAACCTTGAGTTTTGCCGGTTGGTTCTCCAGCATGACCCATTCCCCGGGTTGTAGATGTTTCAACCGCCATCTACCGATCGAGGTGCGAATCAGCCTCAGGGTAGGGTGGCCGATACTGGCCGTCATACGACGTACCTGACGGTTTCTCCCTTCCTGGAGTGCGATTTCAAGCCATTGGGTGGGTATCCTGGCGCGAAACCGCACCGGGGGATTTCTCGGCCATAGGGTCGGTTCGGCAATCTTTCTGACCTTTGCCGGCAGGGTGGGGCCATCCTTCAACACCACTCCCTGTTTCAACTGCTCGATACTCTGTTCACTGGGAATCCCTTCCACCTGCACCCAGTAAGTTTTCCAAGTCTTTTTCCCGGGGCGGGTGATCTGCTGCTGTAATTTGCCATCATCGGTGAGGAGTACCAGGCCTTCACTATCCCGGTCCAATCGGCCGGCGGCATAGACCCCTTTGGTTTTGATGAAGTCAGCCAGCGTTGGGCGTCCCTGGCCGTCGGTAAACTGGGTCAGAACACCGAAAGGTTTGTTAAGCAGAATCAACATTCGAGGGGAGCTGGGTGGTCGAGTTCCATACTGAAAACCGTATGGTATCGGTTGTAGCCGAGCCTGGAAACAGTCCGTGGCGTTTATAACCTCGAATCCATGCTTAAGGATTGAGAAACCGGGTGGAGTAGACGTAAAAAAGCCGGGATAGCTAGGCTATACCGGCTTTTGAACAGGAAAACTGTATCAGCGGATGATACTTAGGATTGATCACCACTGGCAGCAACTTTTTGAATATTGGTTGCATGCAGACCTTTCGGACCCTGGCTAATATCAAATTGGACTTTCTGGCCCTCTTTCAGTGTTTTGTATCCATCCATATCAATTGATGAGAAATGGACAAAAACATCTTGATCTCCATCTTCTGGGGTTACAAAACCGTAGCCCTTGGCGTTGTTAAACCACTTTACGACTCCAGTCGCCATAGCTATTACTCCTCACTATATACGCAAGCCCAGGTGTGGTGGATCGCTCATTGCGGGTTGCGAGATCAGACTGCTTTCTGATCTGAGGCGAGTCAATCACTGCAACTCACAAGGTTGTTATATTTAGCAGAGAGGCACGAAACTACTCTGTCCACCAGCCTAAGCATCAACCTTTGGAAAAAAATGCTTAGACCGTCAAATCAACGGCCAAAAAAACCAGTGCTCTGGTCCTCTAATCGGAACCATTCTCAACACTGTAGATTGAAGTATAGTGTGCAGATCTTGTGGGTCAACAAATATCTGACTTTTAACAGTAAATTGTAATTTTTATAGGTAAATACCCTAATCTTTTTAACCTCGTTATCCAGGCTTACCCTTAAGCGTTGCCGGTCACTATCCGCGCCTGATTTCAATTAAGGCTATTGCCAATGGAACTGGTTTCGAGCAAAACATTACATCAATCATGAGTTCAGGCGGGATATTTTTTCCATCACCTCTTGAATTGAGGGTAGGCGGCCACAATATTATTTTGAGACTCCCGCTCAGTGACTTCTGCTGGGTTTCCTGGCAGATGGAAGATAGTAGGATCCAACTTGATTTTATTTGTTGAGGGTTCGGAGCTTTTTCTATTTCCAATGGTCAATCCTAGGAACGGTCAGATTTGTTAATAGTATTTAAATTATTGAAACGGAGAAATTAGGCGGAAATTACTGGTCTGCTGGAGATCACAAGCACTGGATTTGTGGTTTAAAATCCCTCTCTTTTTGCTGCAGAGATTGGTTTGATGACAATGGATAGCAGGGCCAGGACAAACAAGTAATCCGTAAAATAATTCCACTTTTCAGGCTCGGCAAGCCTGCTAGAATCACCCTTTATGAGCGATAGAGAACAAAACTCACATGACGATGGTCTAGCATTAGAGGAGGCGTCTCCCAAACTAAAAAGACCGCCACTGTATAAGGTTATTATCCTCAACGACGACTATACCCCTATGGAGTTCGTGGTTCAGGTATTGGAAACCTTCTTTAATATGGACCGGGAGAAGGCTACCCGGGTAATGCTGCATGTACATACCCGAGGTGTAGGTGTCTGTGGTGTATTCACCAAAGACATTGCCGAGACCAAGGTCTCACAGGTTAACGACTACTCACGTAGCAACCAGCATCCGCTGATGTGCACCATGGAAGAGACCTGAGCGGTACTGACGGAGTTTTAAGATGTTGAACAAAGAGCTGGAATTCACGCTAAATCAGGCCTTTAAAAGTGCTAAAGAGCGACTGCATGAGTTCATGACTGTGGATCATCTGTTACTCGCGTTGCTGGATAACCCTTCAGCAGTTACCGTGCTGCGTGCCTGTGGCGCCGATATTGAAAAGATGCGGCAGAAAATACGCAGCTTTGTCGATGAGACCACACCGTTGATCCCTGATGGGGATGATCGGGAGATTCAACCCACCCTGGGTTTTCAGCGGGTTTTACAGCGTGCGGTATTCCATGTTCAGTCCTCCGGTAAGAATGAAGTCACCGGCGCCAATGTACTGGTGGCAATTTTCAATGAACAGGATTCCCAGGCGGTATTTTTTCTGAATGAGCAGAAGGTAAGTCGACTGGATGTGGTCAACTACATCTCACACGGCATCTCGAAACTGGACGAAGTGGGCCATGAAGAGACGCCTGTGGAACTCTCCAGTGAGAACAAGGGTGAGGAACAGGCAAGTGCCCTCGACAACTATGCGACCAACCTCAACCACCTGGCGGAACAGGGCAAGATCGATCCACTGATCGGCAGGCACAATGAGATCGAACGCACCATCCAGATACTCTGCAGACGGCGTAAGAACAACCCTCTGCTGGTCGGTGAAGCGGGTGTTGGTAAAACCGCAATTGCAGAAGGATTGGCAAAAAAGATTGTCGATTCCGAGGTGCCGGATATTCTGGCGACCGCCACCATCTACGCGTTGGACCTGGGTACCCTGGTAGCCGGTACAAAATATCGGGGTGATTTCGAAAAGCGCCTGAAAGCTGTTCTGGCAGAACTCAAGCAGAAAAAAGATGTGGTGCTGTTCATCGATGAGATCCATACCATCATCGGAGCCGGAGCCGCATCCGGTGGGGTTATGGATGCCTCGAATCTGATCAAACCGGTGCTGGCCTCCGGTGAGCTGCGCTGCATCGGTTCTACCACCTATCAGGAATTCCGCGGAATTTTTGAGAAGGACCGGGCGCTGGCCCGCCGTTTCCAGAAGATCGATGTGGAAGAGCCTACCGTTGAAGAGACGATTGAGATCCTGAAAGGTCTTAAATCCCGTTTCGAGGAGCACCACAACATCGAGTACACACAGGATGCGCTGAACAGTGCTGCTGAATTGTCTGACAAATACATCAACGACCGACATCTGCCTGATAAGGCAATCGATGTGATTGATGAGGCGGGTGCAAACGTGCAGCTGCAGCCGGAGGATGAGCGCAGAAAGATTATCGATGTGGACGAAGTTGAGGCAATTGTTGCCAAAATCGCTCGAATTCCACCGAAAAAGGTCTCCATGTCCGATACTGAATCCCTGCGTAATCTGACCAGAGATCTGAAGATGGTGGTGTTTGGTCAGGATCCGGCAATCGAGGCATTGACCGCTGCGATTCGTATGAACCGCTCCGGTCTGGTCAACGAAGGTCGTCCGGTTGGTTCGTTCCTGTTTACCGGGCCTACCGGTGTTGGTAAGACCGAGATCACCCGGCAGCTGGCCAGAATCTTGAGCATGGAGCTGATCCGTTTCGACATGTCTGAGTACATGGAGCGGCATACCGTATCAAGACTGATCGGTGCGCCTCCGGGCTATGTGGGATTTGATCAAGGTGGTCTGCTGACCGAAGAGATCGCCAAACACCCACACTGTGTCCTGTTGCTCGATGAGATCGAAAAGGCCCATCCGGATGTGTTCAATCTGCTGCTACAGGTGATGGATCACGGCACCCTGACCGATAACAATGGGCGCAAGGCCGATTTCAGGAATGTGGTGATTGTGATGACCACCAATGCCGGTGCTCAGGAGATGAGTCGCTCATCCATCGGTTTCAGTAAACAGGACCATACCACTGACGGCATGGAAGTGATTAAAAAGATGTTTACACCTGAATTCAGAAACCGACTCGATGCCATCATTCAGTTCTCCGGATTGACGCCGGAACATATCGCCAAGGTTGTGGACAAGTTTGTCTTTGAGCTGGAAGGTCAGCTACAGGAGAAGCATGTCAATCTGATCGTCGAAGCTGAAACAAGAGTCTGGCTTGCGGAGCATGGATATGATCCACAGATGGGTGCTCGACCTATGGCCCGCTTGATTCAGGACGAAATTAAGAAGCCCCTCGCTGAAGAGTTGCTGTTCGGAAAGCTGTCTACGGGTGGGGCCGTCAGGGTGGATGTCGCGGAAGACAAGCTGGTTTTCGATATCGAGGGCGAGCAGGTTGCCGATACCTCGATCGACGAAGGCTGATCGGCCTCAGCGAGCACGATAGGTGATGCGGCCCTTGGTCAGGTCGTAAGGTGTCAGCTGCACGGTAACCTTATCGCCGGTAAGGATACGAATGTAGTGTTTACGCATTTTGCCTGAAATATGGGCAGTCACCACATGGCCGTTTTCCAATTCCACGCGGAACATGGTGTTGGGCAGAGTCTCGACAACCGTGCCTTCCATCTCGATAAAATCTTCTTTCGCCATACTATCTTTATACTCAATATTGTGTGGGCCCCAACAGAGGGCTCTCAAAAAACGGGCGGATTATACCACAGGGCCCGCAACTGAAGTGCGCCATTATCAGTATATTTGCGCGTATGGCAAGTGATTCTGCATCATTCCGTCGGTTGCGGGTGTGTAAATTCCCCGATGACGATCCAGCATGATGCTGTTTTTATGGCTTTTCCCAGAGCTGACCAGCTTTCTTGTGGTGTTTGACGCGGCATGACACGGCTGTGCCGTAATCGTCTTTTTCTACATAACTTTCTGATATTGCTCTATAGAATCCACATAGGGGATAAATAGGTTTAACGTCTTTGAGTTGCGAATTTTACAAATGTTAAATAACAGGCCCGAGTGTCAGCCCTGGCTGAGGAGGTTTCGCAAATCGATTACTGCGGCGTTGGCCCTGGAAATGTAGGAGGCCATCACCAGCGAGTAGTTGGCGAACATGCCGAATCCTTTCCCATTCAATACCACAGGACTGCTGATCGGTGCCTGGCTGGCTTCCAGTTCACGGATGATCTGTCGCAAACTGACCAGGGCGTTCTTTTTGCGCAGGATTTCGTAGAAATCGATCTCCACAGCCTGCAGGAAGTGAATCAGCGCCCAGGTCGAGCCTCTGGCTTCATAGAAAACGTCGTCGATCTCCAACCAGGGGGTCTGTACCCTCATCTGCTCGTTGGTGGCTGTGGATTGGGAGGCCGAAGGGTCACCTGCCAGATCGGTATTGATCCGCTGTTGCCCGACACTGGCACTCAAACGCTGAGAAAGACTGCCCAGCCTTTTTTCCACCACGGCAAGCCAATCCCGCAGATTATCAGCCCTGGCATAAAACTGGGTGTTTTGATTGCCATCGGCGGAGAGCCCTTTCAGATAGCGCTCCAGTGCCTCAATACCCTGTCGGTATTCACCTTCGGTGGATGGGAATATCCAGGAATCATTGCTGTAGTTGAATTGGGGCTCAGCAATCGCGAGATCCTTGTTTTCCAGCGATTGGGATTGGGAACGGCTCATATCGTTTCGCAACGAACGAGCCAGATCCCTGACCTGGGTCAGCACGCCGAACTCCCAATTCGGCATGTTGTCGAGAAACAGACTGGGAGGTGTGATGTCGTTACTCAGATAGCCGCCGGATTTATCTAGCAAGGTTTTGATTGCCGTCAGCAGGGTCATGGTGGTGTAGGAGCCGGTTACCGGTTTCAGCTCCAGTTCCGCCAGTTTGTCGTTACTGTGGCTACGCACATCGAACGGCGGCGGCATGATGCTCCAGTAGACTCCCAGCAGAAACAGGATGATGATCAGTGTGATGGTGGCTAAGCCACTCGCCCAGAGCTTACCTTTCTCCTGCAGAGTACGGGGATGGTAGAGGGATAAGGTACGATTGAACACTGCCACTGTTTGGCGGGCAATCCTGGCGAAACTGTCCTTCACTGATGACCTTCCTTTCATTGAGATTGAACTATTCCCTGGTACAGGCTGCCAACGGTAAATTTTACAACCCGCAAGGAACTATCTCACGATTCTCTTGGAGACATACTCTATATGGTGTCGTGAGCTTGAGATTTCAAGCTCATTTTACAACTGTTCAAATCAGCATGATGTAGTGATCTGCCAGCAACAGGGTGAAGAGCAGGCTCAAATAGAGGATTGAGTAGCCAAAGGTTTTCATGGCATGGGTACGACCTGGGCTATGCAGCAGTTTGACTGCGTGATAGACGAAACCGATCCCGAGCGCAATGGCGCCGCTCAGATAGAGATAGCCGCTCATATGGACCACGAAGGGCAGCAGAGTGACAGCCAGCAACATGATGCTATAGATCAGAATCTGCTGCTTGGTAAAGTCGATACCATGGGTTACCGGCAACATTGGAATGTCAGCCCTGGCATAGTCATCGCGCCGGTGAATCGCCAGAGGCCAGAAGTGAGGGGGGGTCCATACAAAGATGATCAACATCAGCAGAAAGGCCTCGATGGTCACCTCGCCGGTAATCGCAGCCCAACCGAGCAGTGGCGGTGCAGCGCCGGCCAAGCCGCCCCAGACGATATTTTGCGGTGTCGTACGTTTCAGAAATCGGGTATAGATCAGTGCATAGCCGATCAGCGCCAGGAATGTCAGCAGTGCTGTCAGCGGATTCACCAGAAAGTAGAGCATGGAGATCGAAACCATACCCAGCAACAAAGCAAAACTACCGGCATGCTGGCTGTCCATATGGCCGCTGGGGATTGGTCGACGCTGGGTGCGGTCCATCATTTTATCAATCCGCTGATCGACAATATGGTTGACCACCGCCCCGCAGGCAGCTGCCAAAGAGATACCGAGCAGTCCGAACAGCATTGGTTGCCAGGGGACTAAACCTTGTTTTGACAGCAGCATACCGACCAGTGCAGTAAAGGCGATCAACAACACCACCTTGGGTTTGGTCAGTTCATAGTAGTGTTGCCAGGCAAATCCAACGGATTGGCGAGCGGTAAGATCACTGGTGGCCATATTGACCTCCTTGGGACCAGGTTTGTGAGGCCTTGAGTAGGCGTTCCAGATCTTTGAGAATCTGTTTGGAAGTGACCTGTGGGGTGTCATAACGCATCATCAAATCACCTCTGGGATCGATTACAAAGATCGGTACGCTATCTTCAAATTCGGCTTGTGGAAAGAGTGTTCTAACGGCGTTCTGCTGGTCATCATCGGGTATCAGCAGATGGGTGCCTTCAAGGCCGTCGAGGGAGGGTGTCTGCAGACTTCCGTCACTCCCCGGCAGAATGATCAGCCCACGGGCAATGCGCTGTCTGTTGGCCGCCGTAGCTCTACGTATCTGGCGAACTTTGATCAGGGTTTCCAGGCAGGCCGCATCACAACTCCGTTCGCTGATCACCAGCAGTGTCCACATGCCTTCAAGGGTCTGCCAGTCAAAACTCGATTGATCGGTTGTCTTGAGATCGATTGATGCCACCGCTCTGGGCGGATCGATCAACACCCCATGATGTGTCCTGCCTGAGGGGAGCCATTGTGGATTCAGAAAATACAGCCAGGCGGCGATCAGTGGTAGCGCAGTAATCCCAACCAGGATCCATAGCGAGGTCAGATTGCGTGAAGTAGGGGGTTGTTGGGCCAGGCTGTTCATGTAGTTTCGCTCGCCACTTTTTGATACGAGAGACGTAGCCAGACAAGCAGGGCGATGATGGCAAACGCAAACCACTGGATAGCATAGCCGATATGCATCAGATCACTGACTTTCGGTGTTGGCCATTGGCGGATGAAATCCTGATCATCTTTAGATGTCTGCAGTACCAGTATCGGTAGTACCTCCAAACCTGACCATTGACGATAACGCTCCAGAGTCAGATAGGGCCAGCGTGGCGGGAACTGACTGTCGTCGTCGATTGGTGTAAGCTCTATGGCCGGGGCTTGGGGAATGGTGATCTCCCCACTTATCTTCAACTGACCACGGCTGTTGATCAGTAAACCGCTGTCTGTGGAAGGCGTTTCTGCGGTCCAGCCACGATTTACCAGAACCAGTTCACCGCTGGCTGAGAGTTGCAGTGGCGTCACCACATGAAATCCGGTTTTACCCAAGTGTTTGCGGTTGGCAATGAAGATGGTCTTCTCTGTCAGGAATTCACCATGCAGATTTACCTGTCTGTATAGAAGCTGATCCGCTTCAGGGCGTGCAGATACGGTTAGCGAGATGGGGGGCATCTTACGACGCATCTCCAAAGCAGTCGCCTGGTTGCGTTTCTGCTCGGCGCGCTCGAGTTGCCAGAATCCGAGACTGCATAATAGGGGAGTTACTATTACCATAACAACTGTAGGGATTGTTTGAGCGCGAAATTGCCGGGTACTGCGTGTCATAACAACTATATTCAAATTATCCTAAATTAAAACAGTACTGAAGATCGGTATTTCATCGGTACCTCAGAAGAGGGAATAATTGTGGACATTATCTTTAAGTTACCTGTACTTCTGGTTCTGTTATTCATTCTCATCTCCCTCTTTCAGGGAATGTACTACATGGCGAAGGATGACGGTAAGAACAGTAGCACCCGTGTGGTACGCGCCTTGACCATCCGGGTGACACTCTCGTTACTGTTGTTCGCCATTCTCATGGCCGGTTACTTTTTTGGGCTGCTTACACCTCATGGTCTAACATCTTGATTCATTTTGTAATGGGTGATGAGCAGGCTCACAACCAATAGACAAAAACAAACAGGCCAAGCCAAACCACATCCACAAAGTGCCAATACCAGGCCACGGCCTCGAAGGCGAAGTGGTTGTGCGCGCTGAAATGGCTTTTCATACTTCGACCCAGGATGGCCATCAGCATCACCGCTCCCATGGTTACATGAAATCCATGGAATCCAGTCAGCATATAAAAGGTTGAGCCGTAGGCTCCGGTTTCCAGTGTCAGGTTGAGCTCCTGATAGGCGTGCCCATATTCATAAGCCTGCAGGATGACGAAAAAGACCCCCAGGGCGATGGTTGCGATCAGTCCGTTTACCAGCTGCTTTTGGTTGTCCAGCTTCAAACCCCAGTGGGCCCAGGTGATGGTCGCACCGCTGGTCAGCAGTATCAGAGTATTGATTGCCGGTATACCCCAGGCACCCATCGGTAGGAAATCGCCACCCAGTTCTCCAGGCCCATGGGAGGGCCAGGCATTCTCAAATCCGTGATAGAGAATTTCGTTGGTTACACCAAGATAGCCATCGCCACCCAGCCAGGGTAGGGCGATATTCCGAATGTAGTAGAGGGCGCCAAAAAAGCTGAGAAAGAAGAATACTTCCGAGGCAATAAACCAAAACATACCCATGCGGAATGAGGTATCGACCTGACGATTGTAACAATCGCTCAAATTCTCCTTGATCACATCCCGAAACCAGCCATACAGCAGGTAGAAGAACATCAACAGGCCTGCAACCACCAGGTAGCTGCCCAGGGAGACCCCGTTCATCGCCAGAGCGCCGCCAAACAGGGTGATTAACAGTGAAAACATGCCGATGATTGGCCAGGGGCTTGGATCGGGTATGAAGTAGTCCCCACTATGCTCCTTTGCTGACATTATAATTCTCTCCCCGATATGAGTTTTGTTTGGTTGATTGTCATCGGTTATCTATTGGGTAAAGTACTTTCAGTTGCTGACTGCTTGGCAATTTGCGGTAGCAGTTCCGACAGATCAGTTTTGTTTTTTGAGGCTTTTAAACGCATAAAGCTATAGGACAGGGTAAGGGATTGAATATCCGCTGGCAGGTCAGGGGATACCATAAACCTGAGTGGCATGTCGGTCTGCTGATTGCCGGCCAGGGTCTGCTTGTTGAAACAGAAGCACTCCAGTTTGCTGAAATAGGGAGTGGCCTGCCAGGGGGCAACACTGGGAATTGCCTGTCCGGTCGCAGCATCGCCACTGCGGTTGCGGGCGACAAAATTGACTTCATAGGTCTTACCTGGATGTACCCGCATGCTGCGGGTTGTCGCCTGAAACTCCCAGGGCAGATTCGGATTTACCGTGGCATCGAATTTCACGGTTACCCACCTGTCGCTTTCAACCTGTTTGACCACTTGAAGATCTGCTGGGTTGATTTTTCGTTGAGACAGGGACTGTGTGCCTGTCACTTCACAAAACAGGTCATACAGCGGTACCAGAGCGAAACCAAAACCGAACATACCCACCACCAGGCCACTCAGCAGTAAGGTGGTGCGACGGTTCTTATTTTCTCCGGAACGCGCGTTGTTCATGGCATTGCCTGGGTGCCTACGATGCGGAACAGGCCTGTCCAAAACGGAAAGGAGGTAACCAGGAAGAAAATCGCCATGCCACCAAGCACCCAGGCCAGGCGGACATTTTTGTTTCTCAGCTCCGGTGTTTGATATCTCGGTATTCTCATTACCACTCCTGTTTCTATTTGATTTGTGGCGCTACGGTCCAGGTGTGAAATGCCGGTGGTGAATCCAACTCCCATTCCAGGCCTTTGGCGCCTTCCCAGGCTCTACTTTCCGCTTTTTTTCCACCACGAATGGTTTTAATGACGATATAGAGCAACAACAGGTGGCTAAGACCGAAAATGATTGCACCGATACTCGAGATGACATTGAACTCGGTAAACATCATGTTGTAGTCGACGATTCTTCGTGGCATGCCAGCCAGACCAAGAAAGTGTTGCGGGAAGAATGTGATGTTGAAACCGATTACATTGGTCCAGAAAAAGATTTTGCCCAAGGTCTCGTCATACATATGACCTGTCCACTTGGGTAGCCAGTAGAAAACACCGGCGAACAGTCCGAATACAGCGCCTGGCATCAACACATAGTGGAAATGGGCAACAACGAACATACTGTCGTGATACTGCATATCAGCTGGAACGACAGCCAGCATGACGCCACTCAATCCACCGAAAGTGAACATCAGAACGATCGCCACGGCAAACAGCATGGGCGTTTCAAAGGTCATGGCACCGCGCCACATGGTGGCGATGAAGTTAAAGATCATCAGACCCACCGGGATGGAGATCAGAATGGTGCCGATCATAAAGTAGGTTACTGCGCCCAATGACATTCCGATGGTGTATTGATGATGGGCCCACACCACCATACCGATTGTGGCTACTGTCAACATCGCGCCAACCATCGACTTATAGCCGAACAGGGGCTTGCGGGAAAATGCTGGAATCACATGGGAGAGCACGCCGATTGACGGTAATAGCAGGATGTAGACTTCCGGATGACCAAAGAACCAGAACAGATGTTGAAACAACACCGGGTCTCCACCACCGGCTGCATCAAAGAAACTGGTGCCGAAGTGTCTGTCAAACAGCAGCATTGTGACACCACCGGCAAGTACCGGTACTACCAGAATCAGCAGGAAAGCGGTTACCAGCCAGGTCCAGCAGAACATCGGCATGGTCATCAGAGTCATCCCTGGTGCACGCATATTTAACAGCGTAACAATAATATTGATTGAGGCCAGCACTGAGGAGATGCCCAACAGGTGGATGGCGAAGATGAGAAAATCCATCGACATGCCAACCTGAACTGACAGTGGCGGATAGAGGGTCCATCCGGTATTGATCTGTGTGCCGCCACCAGGAAAGAAGGGGACTATAAAGGAGAGAATCAACATGGTTGCAGCTGCAGGAAGGATCCAGAAGCTGAGATTGTTCATTCTCGGCAGAGCCATATCGGGTGCACCGATCATCATCGGAATCATCCAGTTTGCCAATCCTGCGGCAGCCGGCATAACCGCACCGAATATCATGATCAGGGCATGGTTGGTCACCAGATTGTTGTAGAGATCCGGATCGAGCAACTGGATACCCGGTTGGAACAGCTCCAAGCGGATCAACATGGCGCTTGCGCCACCGAGAAACAGCATTGTCAGGGCAAACAGAAGATAAAGAGTCCCGATATCTTTATGGTTGGTGCTGAACAGCCAACGTCGCCAACCTGTTGGCATATCATGATGATGCGCTTCATCGTGGTTTAAGGTGGTTGTGGTCATGTTCAAACTCTCCTCTATCTCGCCTGCTTCACATCTGAAGGTTGCACCACATCGCCTGTGTTGTTATCCCAGGCATTTCGTTCGTAGGTCACGATGGCTGCAATTTCAAGATCATTCAGTGAGCCCCAGGGTTGCATGGCAGTGCCCTCTTTACCTTTGATGACGATCTCTAGGTGGGCTTCGATGGATCCGGTTGCCATTGCCGAGCCTTTCAATGCCGGGAAGGCGGGTGGCAAGCCCACGCCGGTGACCTGGTGGCAGGCGGCACATTTTGTGTCGTATAGGGTTTTTCCTTTCGCCATCAACTCGTCCATGCTCCAGGTTTTGTCTGCGCTGGCTTCAGCCGCGGCTGCGACCTTGATGGCTTTTTGATCGTCTACCCAGGTGGCAAACTGTTGTGGCGAAACGGACTCAACCACAATCGGCATACGGGAGTGCCAGGTGCCACAGAGTTCTGCACATTGACCACGGAAAACACCCTCCCTATTGAGCTCAGCCCAGGTTTCGGTGACATATCCGGGGATGGCATCCTTCTTGACAGCCAGTTCAGGTACCCAGAAGGCGTGTAAAACGTCAGCCGAGGTGTGTAAAAAGCGAATTTTCTGTCCAGTCGGTAACACCAGGCGGTTATCGACCTCTCTCAGATAGAGATCCCCCGATTCCTTCTCTGGCACATAGCGGCTTTCCACCTTGATGCCATGATCCAGATAATCGAATTCCCACCACCACTGATGGCCGGTGACTTTGACATCCAGAATATTCTCCGCTTTCGGTACATCCCAGACTTTCTTCAATACCGCATCCGCTTTACCGGCTATGGTGAGATCCACACCCAGCACCATCACGGGAACAACAACCCAGGACCAGTTACCAAACCAGGAATTATGGAAATCCTGATCTGCCTGAAAGCCTCGGCTTTTTCGATGATAGTAGAGGGAGTAGAAGACGAAGCCGAAAACGATCAACAACAACACAGTTGTGATCTGCATCGTCAACATATGGATGTTATAGATCTCCTGGGCTACATCAGCAGCCGGAGGAGGGAAATTGATACCATATTCCGCTCTACATTTATCAGCAAAAAACACACCGGCAACTAGGATGCCGGTTAATGATGTTGTTTTAAGCTTGTATGATTGGTTATTGATCAGCTGCTGAGTTACCGACATGGGATGATTAACCTGTCGTTTAAAATTGTTATTGAACTTCATACGGCTCAGATGCCCTCGATTGCACTTTTCAGGTTGTGGGCGAGTGTTTCCCGCTCCTCTTCAATCAAATACTTTCCTACCTCGATGAATTGTCCATGGGAACCGATCAACAGCCGGCTTGGGTACCAGCCACTGGGATCACGGTTTCTGATGATCTTCAGCCAGGATTTGTGAAAACACTGTTCCGAATCGACTCGACCGCTATTGATGACTCTGACATGTTTACTGTCTATTCGGATGATCTGTTGACTATGGGCACAGCAACTTTGGCAATAGATGGAGATGCCGATCAGGAGAATCTCCAGGCCGGCAAACGGCAGCACCAGCCAGGCGCCAATCGAGTAGAAATAGACGGCAACTGTCGAGCAGCAAAAGGTAAAAAATAGAAACAACCACTTGGACTGCTGCCAAGTCAGGTTTCTGTTTGGATTGATGATGAGAACTGCTTCATCAGAATCACTGTTTTGACTATCCCTTAGGATCATCTGCTATTCCGCACATCAGTGACGGCCGGATTCTGCTAGGCGTCGTTTTATTGATCTAATCTTATTTAATAGGCCCTAGGTCCGAAGAATAAGTCATAAACCAACTAAAACGCAATAACTAAGTTAATTTGTCGAGAATTAATTAAGGCATTGATTATTAATTAGAATAATTGAATATACTTCAAAAAGGGCACAACAGCTTTCTTTATGGGGACGTCGGGTCGTGGGGAGAGGCTAGGGCTGAAACCCTCTCGATGAACGTTTGATAAAACACTGCTGTTGAAGTGGTTACACTTGTCGACACGCCTCATCTTTTCCGCTTGGTCAGGAAAAATCCCATAATTTTCCAGTGGTATTCAAGATCTTTATTATAATTGTTAGTTAGAACCATTAATTGTGAGTAAATACCGTTAGTGTTTGCGATGATTTGATTCTCAGCAGGCGAGAGGCGGCCTATTTACTGATAATCGTGGTTTGAATTACCAGCCACTGTCTGCACCTTATTTTTCGATAGCTTCGCCGATCAAAAGTTATAAGAGAGTCTGTTCATGTTTAGTGACATATGGTGGAACGGCCTGGCGCTGTTGTGTGTAATCGTTGTCATCTTCACTCTTTACAGAGTTTTCAAACCAACCCGGAGTAGTGACTCAGCCCGGCAGGGTAATTCTCAACAACTCGAAGAGCACTGGCATGATTCTGATTTCAAGGCGGCGTTCGAACGGTTTGATTCGGATGAATCCGGATTGTCGAGTGATCAGGCGAAAATACACTTTGAACGCTATGGTGCCAATCGACTTCCAGAGCCGGAGCCGGTATCTGCCTGGATACGTTTTCTCCATCAATTCCATAATTTACTGATCTATGTACTGATTGTTGCGGGGGTAGTTACCGCTCTGCTGCAGCATTGGCTGGATGCCAGTGTTATCTTTGGGGTCGTGGTCATCAATGCCTTGATCGGCTATATCCAGGAGGGCAAAGCAGAAAATGCCCTGAATGCCATCCGCCAAATGTTATCACCGCAGGCCATGGTGTTACGGGATGAAGTGCAGCTTACGGTTGATGCTGAACAGCTGGTCGTAGGGGATGTGGTGCTGTTGCAGTCAGGTGATCGAGTGCCCGCTGACCTGAGGCTGTTTCGGGTGAAGGGACTTCAGCTGCAGGAGTCGGCATTGACCGGCGAGTCGATGGCTGTCGAAAAGAGAGTCCAGGCACTGGAAAGGGATGCACCTCTCGGAGATCGGACAAATATGGCCTACTCGGGAACCCTGGTAACACATGGACAGGGTAGAGGGGTGGTGGTTGCGACTGGAGTGAATACAGAAATCGGTCGCATCGGTTCCTTGGTCGCTGAAGTCAAATCCACGACAACGCCACTGTTGCGACAAATGGATCAATTTGGCCGTTGGCTGACCTTAGGTATTCTGGCCATTGCCGTAATCACTTTTCTATTCGGTATTTTACTGCAAGGTTATCAGGCGGCAGATATGTTCCTAGCCGCAGTAAGTCTTGCTGTTGCCGCGATACCGGAAGGGTTACCGGCGATCATGACCATTACCCTGGCAATCGGCGTGCAGCGTATGGCGCAACGGAATGCGATCATCCGAAAGCTACCTGCTGTTGAGACTCTCGGATCGGTGATGGTTATCTGTTCGGATAAAACCGGTACCCTGACACGCAACGAAATGGCTGTGCGTACCATTGTTACCTGCCAGAACAGTTTTACTCTGACTGGTGACGGCTATGACCCACACGGTTCCATTAATCTGAATGGTGAAGCGATCCAGGTCGAAGATCTACCGCAACTTGGAGAAATGGTGAGGGCTGCGGTGTTGTGTAACGATGCGTCGCTGCAACAGCTTGAGAATAACGAATGGCGAATTCATGGTGATCCGATGGAGGGTGCGCTACTGGTGGCCGGTGTCAAAGCTGGTCTCGATACAAATGCGGCGAAGCAGGAGCATCCGCGTTCCGACCTGATACCCTTCGAGTCTGAGCATCGCTTCATGGCAACACTCCACCACAGCCACAGTGGCGGTGCTTTCATCATTATCAAAGGCGCTCCGGAAAAGTTGCTGGGCATCTGTCGACTACAGCGAACCCTGGCTGGTGACGAGCCTCTGGACAGACAACGTTGGCTGAATCAGATCGATGAGATGGCAAAGCAGGGACAGCGTGTGTTGGCCATCGCGATCAAACCAACACCAATCGATAAGATTGAATTGGATTTTCAGGATGTAGAGCAAGGAATGATCCTGCTGGGCATGTTTGGTTTGATCGATCCTCCCAGGAGTGAGTCCATCAAAGCGATAAATCAGTGTCAACAAGCCGGTATCACGGTCAAAATGATTACCGGGGACCATGGTGCGACCGCATTGGCAATTGCCCGGCAATTACATCTGGCGAACAGTGATGACGTGCTCACCGGGCAGGAACTGCAACGTATGGATGACCAACAGTTGAGTCAGCGAGTCATGGATGTCGATGTATTTGCCCGGGTGAGTCCAGAGCATAAACTGAGGCTTGTCTCCCTACTACAGAATCAGCGACAGGTTGTTGCCATGACAGGAGACGGTATCAATGACGCGCCGGCATTGAAGCGTGCGGATGTGGGAACAGCAATGGGGCAGAATGGTACAGAAGCAGCAAAAGAAGCCGCCGAGATGGTACTTGCCGATGATAATTTTGCCTCAATCATCTCCGCTGTAGAAGAGGGAAGGACCGTTTATGATAATTTACAGAAAGCCATACTCTTCATACTACCGACAAACGGCGGCGAGGCTTTAATCATTCTTTCAGCGATTGTACTCGGCTTCAATCAACTCCCACTGACACCGGTACAGATTTTATGGGTCAACATGATCACTGCAGTGACTCTAGCGTTGGCGCTGGCTATGGAGCCATCAGAGCCAGGTGTTATGCGTCGTAAACCAAGAGAGGCTGGTGAGCCACTGCTGACCCCATTTCTGCTTTGGCGGATTCTGTTTGTCTCAACCATTCTCACTGGTGGAACCTTTGGTCTGTTCATAATGGCGCGTGAACAGGGATTGAGTATCGAGGAAGCAAGAACCATCGCGGTCAATACCCTGGTGATGTTTGAGATCTTCTACCTGTTCAATTCTCGCTATATCACAGCATCCATAGTGAACTGGGGTGGCTTTGTAGGTAATCGCTACGTGCTCTATGCAATTGGAATATTATTGATTTTCCAGTTGGGGTTCACCTACTTGCCGCCGCTGCAGTTTCTTTTCGGAACGGCCCCGATAGCAGCCGGCATGTGGATTGTGATTGTATTGGTCGCATCAAGTGTGTTGATTCTGGTGGAGTTTGAGAAATTGATCTATCGAAAGGTCCGCCGAAAAAGGCATCTGCGCAATCACTGAAGTGGCGTAACCTTTACCCCATTCGCTGAGTGTAAAAACTGCTGGTGGGATGTTGCAGTCATGACAGGTCTTAAAATTAAACCACTTCAAATGGAGGATAGATTGGCTCTAAACCAGTTGCGTCTTATCCAATCAGATGTAAGAAAATGGAACAGGCCCGGTTTCAGCCGTTCGTGATCTTTAGTGGGAGGGGGGTGGTTGGAGGAGGGATTCACTGTCCTGGAACGCCAGGACAGTGAACTCAATTCTTCATGAATCGCCAGCTTATTCGGCAGCCGCCGCCGCTTTTTTCTTGGTCCTGCGACGCCGACGGCGTGGTGAATCAACGGCCTTTTCGAGAGCTTTCGCGCTCTTCTCAAAGTCTTTGATCATTTTCGCACGGGCAGATTGCATGGCTTTGTAGAGCCCCTTTGCCAGACGAGCCGCCTTACTTTGCTCACTAACCAGTGCACTACGATCTGCCTTGACCTGCTTAAGCTTGTCTTGAGCAGCACCCAGACGCTCTTTGGCTTTTGCTTTGCTGGCTGGAGTCTTAGCACTGCTTACCGCGGCGCGAGCTTTCGCTACGCGTTCGTTGTTGGTTGCAAGCATCTTGTTTTGACGCTCCAATGCCTTATCAGCTTTAGATAATCTGCTTAGTGCACGTTTGTTTGCTGCAGAAAGATTAATGTCGGCTTGCAAAGCTTCTGTGATTGCTTCCATAGAAACAACTTTTCGTTTTGCTCTACGACGCTTTTTTACAGTTTTCTTAAGTGCCATTGGTACTCCTATATGATTGAATAGACTTGCATAATATAGTTCGAGATGAGCATAAGAACAACACCTTATGACAATTTATTACGACAAAATCTATAAATTTATGACGAATACAACGAAATTTAGTCCCTAAACCACGTTAAATCGTAACTATGCTTTCGTCCGATCATTTTTTTTCTTAAATAAAAAATAGATTCAGCAAGAGATTTTTAATCTGTAAACAGTTTAAAGCTGGGTGATAATAACTGTCATTCGGTTCTCCAGGGAGTGGGTACGTTTGTGTTTCAGCTGAAAAACAATAAACAGGAAATGCTGAGAGATGGATTATCATTGATTGACCGATATCAAGGGACAGAAGCATTCAGGAACCTCAGCCTATTCTGTCAATCAATCGAACATGAAATGGTGTTACTGAACCAGCACGGCATTGCGTTCCCATTTCAACAACAAATTGCATCTGGTTGTTTCTCAAATTAAGGCCGGTTTTGTTATCAACAACATCTTTGATTTTGAGTCTCCGAAGAGATCGTGTGAAAGTTGTCTTCAGCGGACATTTCATCTTTGAAAAAGCATTGAGTTCAGTATGGTGTTTTGAATGGAATGAGTGGGTTGGTATTCGCTCAAGATTGAGTTGCAGCCAACTCCAATCTGATCTGACTGTTAACAGTTGTTGCACCTTTATAGAGTAAAAGTGTGGGAATACTCTTGCACGAGAATGAACCAGTCGATGTTGTGCATGTTGAACGATATTGGTGCATGAGTCAGGGCTGATCCGGTGATGATATTTATTAACTAATTGAAATATATATAAAAAAGATTTTGGCCCGTTTGCTGCATATTGATCTGTGTTTCGAGCGTAACTCGCTTTGAACATTGTGATCCTCCACATTATCCCGGCGCTTGCCGGGATTTTTTTGAGCCGCCACAAAGCGGCTATACTGGCCTAAGAACGACCAGCATCATCCACCCCTGTTTCAATCGCTTGCCCTTTCAAAAGTCCTATTACGATTAGTTTTGATTGCTGCGCTGGGTTGTTACCGGCAAATACTACAACCGGCAGTGGAGAGAAATGATAGAAAACGGAATGCTCAATTCACACATGCTAGCCGTATTGCTGCTTACAGGATTGGCATTGGTGCTATTCAGCCGGGAAAAGATCCCACTGGAGAGTTCAGCATTGGTGATTTTGACTCTGCTTACACTCGGCTTTGAGTTGTTTCCTTACCAAGGGTCAGCAGGCAGGGTTCAATCAGCCGATTTTTTCAGCGGCTTTGGTCATGAAGCATTGATTGCTGTCTGTGCGTTGATGGTGGCGGGTCATGGCCTTGTCAGATCAGGTGCGCTGGAGCCGATTGGACGAACTTTGGCTAATTTATGGCGGGTTAGTCCGACAATTTCATTTCTGCTCACACTGTTGATCGCGGCCGTGATGAGTGCATTCATCAACAATACACCCATCGTGGTGCTTCTATTGCCTATTCTGGTCAGCGTGGCGCTACAGACCAAGAGTGACGCCTCGGCATTACTGATGCCGATGGGATTTGCGACATTGATCGGTGGCATGAGTACCACAATCGGTACTTCGACCAATCTTCTGGTTATCGGAGTCGCGGCTGATATGGGATTGGATCGGATAGAGATGTTCGATTTCGTCGTCCCGGCACTGATAGCCAACACGATCGCCATGCTCTATTTATGGCTGATCGCCCCCCGCATACTGCCAAGCAGAGAGCTGGTTCTGGCAGATAGTTCACCACGGATTTTTACTGCCCATCTGGTCATAAAGGAGGATAGTACGGTAGCGGGTATGAGTCTTTCGGAAGCCATAGCCCTGACCCATGAGCATATGCAGGTAGAGGGGATCAGGCGTAGTGAAACGACCTATATCATGCCTCTTCCTGATGCCCAGCTTAATCCTGGTGATCGCCTGTTGGTGCACGATACACCCGCCAATCTGAAAGCTTTTGAACAGCAGATGGGGGCAACGCTCTATTCCGGTGGGGATGAGGTGGATAGTGATCACCCGCTTCGTGCGGACGATCAGCAGTTGGCAGAAGCGATAATTTTCAGGGGCTCCCCCCTGCAGAACCGCACACTGAATGAGATACGTTTTGCCGATAGCTACCAATTGGTCGTATTGGCCGTTCACCGTGCCAATGAACGTATCCGATCCATGCCCCAGGGATTGGGTAATCTAAGCCTGAGGGTCGGTGATGTCCTGCTGGTACAAGGAAAACGCGATCAGATACACGAACTGAAACAGCAGTCGATCGTCATGGTATTGGATGCCAAGACAGATTTGCCTCATACCCGACGTGCGCCCTATTCATTGGCGATCATGCTGGGAATTGTTCTGTTTGCCGCACTGGGTATTCTGTCGATTGCGGTCAGTGCGGTAACCGGCGTGTTGCTGATGTTATTGTGTGGTTGTCTCAGCTGGCGCGATATCGGCCGGGCACTGAATGCCCAGGTGATTCTGATCATCGTTGCCAGTCTCGCCTTGGGTAATGCACTGCTGATGACCGGGGGAAGTGAGTTTCTGGCAGACAGTTTCGTTAAATTGACCGCCGGGGCATCCCCAACCGTGATTCTCAGTAGCCTGATGTTGTTGATGGCGTTGCTGACCAATGTAGTGTCGAACAATGCCGCTGCGGTTATCGGTACCCCAGTGGCGATCGGAATCGCGCAGAATCTGAATCTGCCGACAGAGCCATTTGTGCTTGCCGTGCTGTTTGGTGCCAACATGAGCTATGCCACGCCTATGGCCTATCAGACCAATCTGCTGGTCATGAGTGCCGGTAACTATACTTTCGGCGATTTTGTCCGGGTTGGATTTCCCTTGATTCTAATCATGTGGCTGGCATTCAGTTGGCTATTGCCGCTTTTTTACCAGACCGGATGATCGTTTAGGTCTGCCCTGTATAGGTGCCTAATCGTGAACAGGGTTACTATCAGGAGAGATTGAGTCCCCGACGCTCTATAGCATCTGATACTGAACACTCGAATACTGTTTACAAGGTCTATAACACAAAGTTTGTTATACACATACCCGCAAAACATGATCTGTGTGACATTTGTTACATAACTCCATCCGTCTGTATGACAGATTTCACCCGTTTCCATCTTAATTACCTGGGGATTTGTAATGTACCATACGATTAAGGCGATTTTGTTCATGGCATTGTGCCTGGTAACACACAGCGGTTTTGCCGAAAGTGAAGGTTTGTACACCAGTCGAAGTCTGAGCCTTGAGTTAGCATCCAAAGCTGTGGACGGGGCAATCAAGGCATGCCGGAAGAAGGGTTACTCGGTTACGGTGGCTGTGGTTGACAGAGGCGGGAATGTTACGGCATTGCTTCGCGACCGTTTTGCAGGGCCACACACTATTGAAACAGCGATACGGAAAGCCTGGACGGCAAACAGTTTCCGGCAATCCACATCGGTTCTGGCCGGTCTGCTGAAAGAGGGTCGTATTCCCAATCAGGTGCAGCATAATCCTGGTGCTCTGCTGGTGGGTGGCGGACTGGTTATCACAGCACAAGGTGGAACCCTTGGCGGGATCGGCGTATCCGGTGCGCCTCCAGGCTCATCTGAGCGGGATAGTATCGATGGGGCCTGCGCCGAAGCAGGGCTGGAGGCGATCTGGGAGGATCTGGAGCTGGCCGATTGAAGTTGCAGTTTGCTGGTACGATTGCCTGCGGTTGAAAGCAGATCGTCCAGTTACCGCATGGTCCACTAGTCGCGTATTGGGCTAAGATTCAATCTTACTTTCACTGAAATAACTACCACTGTCGATTTAATGCCTAGGATAATCTGTGGACAATCCCCAAGAACTACTCGATTTCTGGTTTTCTGATGAGATAAGACCTCGTCATTTCAGATCTACCCCTGAGTTTGATCAACAGCTTAAAACCCGATTTTTGGCTGTTTGGGAGCAGGCTAGGCGTGGTGAACTCGACAGTTGGCTGGCTAGCAGTGAAGGGTGTTTGGCACTGGTGATCTTACTGGATCAGTTTCCATTGAACATGTTTCGAGATCAACCGCTGGGATACTCGACAGAGCAACATTCGAGAGAGGTGGCGAATCATGCAATCCTTGCAGGTTTCGATACACAGTTGCCAACCGATCAGCGGGCTTTCCTGTATCTACCGTTCATGCACAGTGAATCCCTGCCAGATCAGGATTACTCCGTTATGCTATTTGAAGCAGCAGGTATGCAAGAGAGTGTTAAGTGGGCTAAGCACCACCGTGAAATCATCCGTCAATTCGGCAGGTTTCCCCATCGCAATGCGGTTTTAGGTCGGCAGAGCAGTAAAGAAGAACTCACCTATCTCGAGTCGGACCAGGCCTTTCATGGTTGACACGCTTTGGTGGCTAAACGATTTGAATCATCTGCCCATCGTGCGCATTATCTCTTTGGATACTGCGGCATAGTGGTCGAACTCCATAGTAAATGTACCCCGCCCGTGGGTGGCGGACCTCAGCTCTGTTGCATAGCCAAACATCTCAGAGAGGGGAACAAGATTGTGTATGGATTTGATACCGCCAGGCCGGTCTGAGATCCCTTCGATCTCCGCCCGCCGGTTTGCCAGTTGTGCCAATACATCCCCAAGGTGTTCTTCCGGGGTAATCACATTGCAGTTCACAACAGGTTCCAGCAGCGTTGGATTGCCCGACTCCAGCCCTGAACGAAATGCCATGCCGGCGGCGACTTTGAAGGATAGGGGAGTTGAATCCATCTCGTGGTATGAACCATCGATCAGACTTACTTTGATCCCGGTCACCGGATAACCACTGATGACACCGCTGCGGGACGATTCGGTAATTCCCTCTTCAATGGCCGGGATGAATTGCGCCGGTATGGCACCGGCTTTGATGCTGTTTTCAAAGATCACTCCGTCTGTGGAGGTGTCCGGGGTAAGAGAAATGACAACATGTCCATATTGGCCATGACCACCGGTCTGCCTAATGAAACGGCCCTCTGCGTTTTTTACCGGTCGGTTGATCGTCTCTTTATAGGCAACCTTCGGCATACCTGTGCGTACTGTCACTCCATGCTCGCGCTTCAACCGCTCCAGAACCACCTCCAGATGAAGTTCCCCCATACCGCCAAGCAGGGTCTGTCCGGTCTCTTTTTCGGCTTCGAATTTAAAGGTTGGATCATCTTCTGCGAGTTGCTGCAGAGCATTAGCCAGCTTGTCATTATCCTGTGCAGTCATTGGCGAGATGGTGATTTTGATGACCGGTTCCGGAAATGAGATCGCTTCGAGTAACAGAGGTTGTTTGACGGCACAGAGCGTATCTCCGGTTACTGTCTCTTTCAGCCCCAACAGAGCGGCGATATCCCCTGTGCCGATCTGCTTGATGTCTTCACGATGTTCGGCATACATCCTTTCAAGGCGTCCGACGCGCAGGGGCCGGTTGTGTCTTGGATTGAGTATGTTAGCGCCGGATTGCAGTACACCCGAGTAGACCCTGACATAACATAGTCTACCTGCATAGGGATCTGTTACAGTTTTGAATATCAGCGCGCTCAATGGCGACTCTGGGTCGGGATCACGCTCAATTACCTTGTCCGATTTCGGGTCAACCCCTGTAACCGAGCCGACATCGACAGGTGAGGGCAGGTAGTCGACAATGGCATCCAGCAGAGGTTGTACGGCTTTGTTTTTAAAAGCACTGCCACAGAGTACCGGGGTAAGGCTGTTGCTAATCGTAGCCCGGCGCAGAGCCGCCTTGATTTGTGATTCTGTGACCTCGGCATTTTCCAGCCATAGGCTGAGCAGCTGGTCATCCACTTCAGCAATGGCCTCGATCATGCTATTGCGTGCCGATTGGGCTGCTGTGTTCAGCTCTGGTGGGATATCCTGATACTCAAGCGGGCTGTCCAGGGACTCCTGCCAGACGATGGATTGCATGTTGATTAAATCGATAACACCTTGAAATTCACTCTCTGCACCGATCGGTAATTGCAAACCGACCGGGTTTGCTGAAAGCTGTTTTCGTATGCTCTCAACGGACTTCTCAAACTCCGCTCCGAGTCTGTCCATCTTATTGATGAAACAGATGCGCGGGACACGGTATTTGTCGGCCTGGCGCCATACCGTCTCACTCTGTGGTTCGACACCCTGCGAGGCATCAAACACCACGACGGCACCATCAAGGACTCTCAATGCCCGCTGTACTTCAGCTGTAAAATCGATATGTCCAGGTGTATCAATGAGATTGATCTGGCAATCCTGCCATAGGGCGGTGACTGAAGCAGCCACGATGGTGATGCCTCTTTCCCGCTCCTGGTCCATCCAATCGGTTATGGTGGTGCCATCATCAACGGAGCCTACCTGACGGGTACGCCCGCAATAATAGAGCATGCGTTCCGTTGTGGTGGTTTTGCCAGCATCTATATGGGCTATGAGGCCAATGTTTCGTATTTGATCGATTGAAAAGTCAGCCGAGCTCATAAATAAATAATCCCAGGTGCTATAGGCGAGGCCGGTATGGTCAAAAAGTCTGTAACCTATTGAAAATAGGGATGCAGATAATGATGTGACTATATTAGAGCTCTTTATTCATTAATAATCAATCAGTTAGTCTATCAAAGCTGAATTCGGCTCTGGCCGTACTGAGACAATGTAGCTTTTTAAGCCGAACCCGTCTCTGTTCGTACAAGCTGTGGTTTGGGGTGTCTGTCTGATCTATGTGCGAAGTTATCAAGGTTGTTCATTTTAAATCGACTGATCTGAGCTGGCCTGTCAGCCGCTTTGCGGTTATTGGTCGGTTAAAAAATTGCAACATTGTTTAGATTTACCACTCGCCTATCACTGAGGCCCTAATCTGTTGACTGGATTGGTGTCAACAAGCCCAAGATGATTCTGTGTGGCAATGCACTCAACACTGATTCTATCAGTGACTGTCTCGATAAATTACGTTAATCTCAAGATAGAGTCACAGTTTGACTCCATTAACCCAGTGGTCAGGTAAGTCAGGGCTTCAAGGTTACCGGGTTAATAGCTTGGTGTCCGTTTGATGGCTGCACTGAATGGAAAAAACCCTGTCCCAATCTCAGGTATGGAGTTGGGTTCTATTCTGGCCGTGTGGATGGGAGGGCCAACTTTCAGCGGTCCAGAGTCCCCACCAAGTGTCTGAGCTTAGGCTGGTATGATCATGGATCGGATTCCGGCCAATCAAGAACATGGTTGTTATTAGGGTGAATGGGATGTCCACATGCGAAGATTCAATGGATCATGAGGCGCTGCAACAGTTGCCGAAACTACTTGATCAACTTAAGAGTAACTGGCCGATACTGCCTTCCGGATTATGGAACAGTTCCTGTATCCAGACTGCTCTTCGTCTGCTCCATGAGCTCAGTCGAACTAGCAAAGCCTCGGGTTTGGTGACTATATTCGAACTCTGTCTGGCAATAGAAAAAGTAATCAGCGATATTCATGAAGAGCATGAACTGCCCGATAGAGATGAGATGGATCAACTCTCTCTCTATCTGGCTCAACTCACTGAGGCCGTCGAAGCCTCAAGCTCCGGTCAGCCACACATTGATCTGTCGATCAATTCCTGTCAGGTGATCTATTTACCACGCAACAACGTGAATGGTGATCTGATCACAACGGCTATTGAAAAGAACGGTTGGTCAGTCAGACAGTTGGCTGATATCGATTCGCTTGAAAGTGTGCTGATCAACCATCCGGTTGATTTACTGCTGCTGGACACTCGATACCTACCCTTTATCGATCAGATAAAACTCTGTTTTTCAGATCTGAATCGAGGTCAAGCGAAATCCCCGGAGTTGGTTTTCATATCCAATGCTTGTGATGTTGAAACCCGGCTGGAAGTGTTACGTGCAGGCTCGAGTCAATGTTATTCAGAGCCAATCAATGTCAATGAACTGATGGCTGGCATCACGCACATTCTCTCGCCTGAATTAAACCCGCGTTACCGGGTACTGGTGGTAGAGGATGATGAATCACAGGCGGAATTCGCGCGTAAGTTGTTAAAGAAAGGGGGATTTGAAACCCTGGTAACCACCGACCCCATGAATGTTATGGAAGCTGTCGAAGGATTTCAGCCTGATCTTGTGCTGATGGATCTCTACATGCCCGGCGCCAACGGAATCGAATTGACACAATTGATCCGTGCCAAGGCCACCACATGTTTTATCCCAATTGTCTTCCTTTCGGGTGAAGAGGATATCGAAAAAAAGATTCTGGCACTGCATTCCGGGGCAGATGACTATTTAACCAAACCGGTTAGAGCCCCACACCTAATTGCGACAGTGCAAACCCGAATCATGCGTGCCAAACAGATACTCAGCTATCATGAAACAACCATTGATGATGCAATCACAGGTGTGGTTGACCGCCGTAGGCTGCTTGATGAACTGGATCTATGTTGCACCGGAAACGCACTTGAATGTGAATTCATGGCACTTTTTCTGATCACTTTGGAGAGTGATGAGAGCTTGACTGACGAGCAGTCGTCAGCGGCAAATCACGCTTTGATCTCACTCATATCTGATGTCCTGAATCCTCTCCTTGGCAAGCGGGATCTGATTGCCAGAACTGGAAATACCACGCTTGGTATTCTCATAAAACGTGAGCTTGTGTCTGATATAGATCAACTGGGCCGGGGTTGTGCACAACAGATAACCGATGAACTCTCCCGTGCCAAAGGCGTTACCCCCAGGTGGGGTATCGGCCTGGTTATGATTGATTCCTCCGATGACTGGGCCTATGCAATTCTGCAACAAGCTGAGTTCATCGCAAATGCTGCGTTAGAACAGGCTGCTGTACCCTATTTACGCCATGATGAGCCGCAAATAAAAACACCGATCGTAGAAAAGCAAACGGATCTCCAGCTGAGAGATCAGGTCAGGTCTGCACTACAAATTGGTGCAGTTGAGTTTCATGAGCAGCGCTATATGGCACTTCATGAGGCTGGAGCAATCATAGAACAGATTCCCGGATTTTCACCATCCACCGGTTTGCATGATGAGATTGGGGGAATCTACCAGAGTGCTAGCCAGTTTGATGGGATGGGAATGCTTAACCGATTGGTCTGCAAACAAGCAATTCGTCAGCTTGGCGCCTCTCTGTTTTGTGGCAATACTGAGAGGATCCTGATCTGGATGTCCGGTCTGGCTATTCATGATGATCAACTTATCCCTTTCATTCAGTCAGAGCTGCGCCGACTCCACGTCGTCGGAACCGGTCTGATCATTGAGTTTGATCTGCCGGCAATTGCCCCGGAGCTGAAGGCGGCCAAAAGGCTTTTGAACCAGCTGTCACGATTGGGTATTGCAGTTTTACTGGGGAATTTCTCCTGTAATGAAACAGCTTATAAAGTACTAGCTTATCTGTCCGCTGATGGGGTCAGACTGCATCCCTCTTTAATGCGTGCGGATCAGGCCAGGGTTAGCTCGACACGGGCCAGCATCAAAGCACTGGATGCATTTATCATGTTACCGAGATCTGACCTGTCAGGTCATAACAGCCACTACTGGTCGGATGCTGCTGATTACGTTCAGGTGGAACATTTAGCTCAAATAACTCAAGCCTCGCCGACTGAGAATTTGACAGCATTCGAGTAAACACCAAGATGGCCGGTAACTAATGAGAAGCAAACTAGGGCTGTTCGGCGTCTGTTGGGGTGGTGACTGAGTCACCATTCCGGCACGGTGGTCACAAGTCCTGAAACCAACTTAGCTCTCCTCTGGACCAATAAACGTGGCTTCAGCAGACGCTTTATCGATAGACATGATAACCTCACAATATTCCGGTTGTGTCTCGATCGGGGTTGGATCATCCGCGCAGTTGCAGCCAGCTTCGACGCCACTGTAGATGATTCCAACTTTGGCCAGGATCGCTCGAGTCTCTTCATGGCTCTGAATCACCATGACACTGAATGGTTCATCACTGACGTAGCTGCTGAGTGCCAGATTCTGTTGCAATGGCAGGCTAACCGGGTCGACACTCTCCAATTCTTGCTTTAATGTCTCATTGAACTGATCTGTCTTCCAGGCGTCACGTGAATTGGGGAGGAGGATCATAGGAGACTCCTATTTTCAGGCCCTAGTAACTGGCGACTGTTTACGACATATTCACTTGTCTAATGAATAATAACATGACATACAGTTGGCGGCTGTAAGTCTCCGAGAGGGGTGCCAGGTCAATGAGAAAGGTATCAATAAGGTTTTATTAATGATAGAGCAGCAGAAAAATCGATCATCGAAGCGGATATTCAGGTTGATTCTGCTGATGTTGATCCTGTTTCTCGGACTATTGATTCTATTGCTAACTCTGCAACTTACTGAGTCTGCACTGAATATCTGGCATTTGCTGGATCAACTCTCACCCAAACTGTTGGTCTTCTATGGGATCGGGCTGTTCCTCTTCAGTTTGGGGCTGTTTTTTCTCATCTGGCGACTGTTCAAGCCTGGAAAACCGGTAAAACAGGAGGCTCCAACACAGCGGCAGATACCACTGCCTGAAGATCGTGAAGCATTTAACAATGCATTGGAAAAAGCCGATAAGAAGGGTGTTGATGTTTCGCAGGCCCGGCAGGAGCTTTTTGAACTGGACCAGCGTAGCGAAAGTGCCGATCGCTATGTGGCCTTCTTTGGGCCGGTATCCGCTGGCAAAAGTGCATTAATCATGGCGATCACCGGGGTTGAGGAGATCCAGACTGACCCAAGGGCAGGTACCACCAAGGCCGTCGAGCATTACCCTTGTGAAATCCAGGGTGAACGACTCATATTTACCGATGCCCCGGGTATCCTTGACAGTAACGAAGCGCGTGTACAGATTGCCCGGGAGGAAGCACGACGGGCACATCTGGTGATCTATGTTTGTGATGCCGAACTGACTCGCGATCAACATCGGGAACTGGTTGAGTTACAGACTTTTGAGCGGCCATTGATCGTCGCTCTGAACAAACAGGATCGATACACCGATGAAGATCTGGTTGCCATAATGCAACGGCTTGCCAGTCAGCTGCCGGGGATTGATAAAGTGGTATCAATTCAGGCTGGTGGCCAGGAGGAGTTGATCAGGATCGATGCACAGGGGAATGAGAAGCGGGAACTGCGTGAACGACCACCTCAAGTGGATTCACTTTTGGCAGAGATACTCAACAGAATTGTTCATCAACGAGACACCCTGGAGCAGCAGAGAGACCAAAGTCTTCTGCATCTCGGTGCAGAAAAACTCCATACGGCGACAGTGGAGCATCGACAGCAGCAAGGAGAAAAACTGGTAAAAGAGTATACCCGTAAGGCGATGCTTGGGGCGATGGCTGCGGTCAGCCCGGGTACCGATATTCTGATTCAAGGCTATTTGGGCATCAAGATGATCGGTGCACTCTGTGAACTCTATGAGATAAGGGTCAAAGATGTGGATCTTGAGCAGCTGGTTGAACAGGCCGGTCAGCATGTAGGTAAGCGCATGACCCTGTTGTTGGCGCTGGCCGGAAATGTATTGAAAGCATTTCCCGGCTTGGGCACGGTCACGGGAGGGGCGACTCACGCCGTGGCCTATGGATTGATATTTCAGAGCCTGGGTGAGTCAGTTATTGAAACCCTCGAACAGGGGGAATCTCTGGAAAAGAGCGTGGTCTTAAATAAATTTGAGGAGACAATGAGTGGAAATCTGGAAGCACGTGCAAAACATTTTGCGCGGCTCACCCTGGAACAGCTCATCAAAAAAGATTGACGAGCAGGAATCAGAAAATGATGGCCACCTGCAGTTGGCGCGGGAGAATTTACGTGAACTGCTGAGTGATGACCGGCTACCTGGGTCTGTTCGTGATTCACTTAAGGATGATTTTCACCAAGTTCAGGCAATGCTCGACAAGCTGGAGCATGGGCACCTGCATATCGCGGTATTTGGTCGTGTCAGCGTGGGTAAATCCGCATTGCTGAATGCCCTGCTGGGCGAGCAGCGTTTCGCAGTCAGTGCATTGCACGGCGAGACCCGCCATAGCGATATGGCTGCCTGGCGTGAAGTTGAAGCATCCGGTGTATTTCTGATCGATACGCCGGGTATCAACGAAATCAGTGGTGAGGAGCGCGAACGCATGGCTGAGGATGTGGCGAGCCGTGCGGATCTGGTGCTGTTTGTGGTGGATGGTGATTTGACCCAGACAGAGCATCAGGCAATGCAGAAGCTGTCTCAACTGAATCGTCCTTTGGTCGTGGTGCTGAACAAAGCGGACCGATACACCAGGGATGAACTGGAACTGTTACTCGGCAGTCTGCAAGAGAAACTCGCCGGAATTGTCTCTGCCGACTATATCGTTGCCACAGCGGCAAGTCCCGCAGAGCGGATCTATCTGCAGATGGATGAGCAGGGTCAGGAGCAGGAGATCAGAAGAACTCCGCAAGCGGATGTTTTGGCGTTGACTGACACGCTCTGGTTGTTGATCGAAAAGGAGGGTATGGCGCTCTCTGCATTGAATGCCAGTCTGTTTGCCGGCCAGTTGAGTGATGAGGTGGCTGAACGGGTAGTTGCGATACGCCAGGAAGTGGCAGAGCGGGTGATCCGGGGCTACTGCCTGGGTAAAGGGATTGCGGTTGCCGTCAATCCGATACCGGTTGCCGATCTGGTTGCGGCTTTGGCGCTGGATGCCTCAATGGTTGTGCATCTGGCAAAGGTCTACGGTATGTCGGTTAGCCGGGGTGAAGCCGGGCAGCTGATCAAGACCATCGGTTCCCAGATGGCTCTGCTGATGGCTACGGTGTGGAGTGTGAATCTGGCTGCCAGTGCACTCAAAGCGAGTAGTGCAGGGCTGTCGACCGTGGTGACTGCAGCAGCTCAAGGTGGCATGGGTTACTACACCACCTATGTGGTGGGACTGGCGGCACAGCGCTACTTTTCCCAGGGGCGCTCCTGGGGTAGTGACGGTCCGAAAACCATTGTGCAGCAGATTCTCGATTCAGTGGATAAGGACTCAATACTGCAACAGGCCAGCGATGATATCCGTCAACGGCTGAAACTTGCAAAATAGTGACGAACAGGCCCTACTAGTAATTGACTTCAACCGCCGTACAGAGATAGCGCATCAGCTGGTCTGTAGTTTGAAATCCATGCATGACAAAGTCGGTAAAATCAGATCGGTTGATCTGTGAGCATTTGAAGGATTTGAGGGCGATAAAGTCCTTACGTTTCAGGTCCTCGATCAGCGGGTGATCCGGTGTGAATCCTTTCGGTGCCCGTTTCAGTGAATCCCCGGCAAGCTCAAACTGTGTGCTGAACTCAGTCTGCTCTTTCAAGGCGCTCCAGGAGGCCGGGTTATCCGCGATAAAGTTTCTGATTTTACCCAGAGTTTTCGATTCTGGGTGCCAGATTCCCGCACCAATGAAACAGCCGCTGTGTTCAATATGCAGATAGAAACCCGGTGCATGCACATCTTTGCCGAGCTGGTGTCTGAACTGAATACCGATATTGGTTTTGTAGGGTGTCTTGTCTTTGGAGAAGCGGGTATCCCGATAGACCCGCATCAAGGATCCACCTGATTTTTTTGCGATGGCGTGAAAATGGCTGGACAAGGTTTTCAGTTTTGGCGCCATCTCCTCAATAAAGGCAAACGCTGGCTCACGCACATAGGTTTCGTACTCCTGCTTATGGTCATTGAACCAATCTCGCTCGTTGTTACGGCCCAGTTTTTGTAGAAACGGCAACGTCTGCTTCGGAAAACCGCTGAACTCCCGCATGGTCACTCTACCTCGATCTGGTTTGTGTACGGTTCAGAGAGATTCTGATTTTATACCCGGCGGCGTTATTATTCGCTCATGTAGAATGACTATACCACGCTCATTCTGCCTTGCTGGGCACAAAAACAGATCCAGCAGGGCGTATTGGATTCGTGATAACAGGCCCTAACAGCTGTGTGCTAAATATCGTATTTACTGTGGATGGCATGTCTGACCGGACAGGTACAGACGATCTGATTCCCCAGTTGGGAACTGTATGGACACTCTATCCCCTTCCCACATACCATGCGGGCATGGTTTTCCGTAGTGATGCGAATACCGCAGAGTTGGTACTCATCATCGGTCAGACAGGCATGATGTTTAGTACACTTTTTAGCTTCGAGTAGTACTTCCAGTGGGATATTGAATCTTTTGATACTGTGCATCTCTATTTTTTCAATGGCTCACCTTTTTTTTCAGAATAATAACGAATGAATTATGTGTGGTTATTGATCTGAATTCGGATAAAGCTAAAAAAAACCTAAATTCCGCCCACCAGGGAGGCATGCACACCATTTCTTTCAATATAAAAGAGCAGATCGCAGGAGTGTATGGATTGAGGGTCGTAATCAACAACCATCAGATGGGGGGTTTTGATATGAGCACAGGCACTGACAACACCCCTGACTCCGGACAACTCTTTTTCGATATTGTGGATCTCTTCTGCTGAGAGATTTTCGTTGATGTGTACTACTGCATTGGCGTCGAACTCAATCATTTCAGAATCTCCATAGATTGGTCTAGATGCTCAGGCAAACCGGTCTAATCATTGTAACTAACTGATAAAGCGATATAAATTTACACTACTGAGGTAACTGACATGCAACCTGAGATAGCTCCCGGCATTACATTGTCTATTTCAGTATGTGAGAAACCTCTGATGAATCCAGTGATGCACCCAGCTGTGCAAGGGAGTCGGCTTTAAGAATGAACGGCATTCAATAGGAGACGATCACCGACTCGCGAATCCACCTGGGCAGCATCCTTTCAGTCAAACAGATGATGTTTGATTTAACAGAGGTTCCTCATGCTTGAAGCTAGTTCAGTTGGGGATGATTACAAGCAGAATATATCCCAACATTAATTAGGGTAGTTAAAAGCGAGGAAATTCAAATCGAATTTGGCTCATGCCATAATCGATCTGTGATTGACGGCCTGCTCGAACTGCCAACGGCTGGATGGCCAACTGTCAGTGCGTATACAGAGAAGGTATCATCTCCCCGTGCAGATAAACCAAAGAGGATTTCTAGGTCTGGTTATGAATAGTCCCAAACCGGTTGAAGAATTGCACTGCAAAGAAAAAAGTGTGGTATTGATGGAATCTCTGGATAATCCATTACTCCGCCGAATGACAGAATCCATCTATTGGATTTTCCTGGATCCCGGCAATCACCGGGAAGGCAAATTGTGAATACATCAGAGGTTTCTAATTTAAATAACAAACGGTTGGCCTGTCATAATCGGCGAGTAGTGAGTCAGTGTTTACCCTCAATTCCAATGTAAGAATCTTATGCACCTGGATACCTTCTTAGTATCAGCTTTGATGTTATTGATTGCCACTTCAGTGGCAGTTGCTTTGTTCAAGCACCTTGGGCTTGGTTCCGTATTGGGACTGTTGGTTGCCGGAATCGTTGTCGGTCCCTACTCACCAGGCCCTTATGTGACGGAACATGTTGAGGATGTCCGCCATTTCACCGAGCTAGGTGTTGTGTTGCTGCTGTTTCTGATCGGTCTGGAGATGCGACCGAAACGATTATGGGCAATGCGTCGGGAAGTATTCGGTCTGGGGTCACTGCAGATCCTGGTTACCGGATTGATCATTGCGTTCTATGTGCATCTCTATGAATCCTCCTGGTCCCTCTCCCTGTTGATCGGTCTGACCTTTGCGCTCTCATCCACTGCATTTGTGATACAGATACTTCATGATCGGGGAGAGATTGCCAGCAAGCATGGTATGACGGCTTTCTCAATTCTACTGATGCAGGATCTGGCGATCGTACCACTGTTGGCGGCTGTACCGATCCTCTCGGATGCCGGCCGCCTCTCCGCCGATGTCCCCCTCTGGCAACAGCTGGGTATCGTGGTGGGCATGATCGCCGCAGTCTATGTGATCGGGCGTTATGTGCTTCCTGTGGTGCTCAACCACCTGGCGCAACAGGCGAATCGTGAGGGATTTCTGTTGGTGGTGATGCTGGCGGTGTTCCTGGCCGCCTGGGCAATGGATCAAGCGGGACTCTCCATGGCACTGGGTGCCTTCGTCATGGGTATGCTGCTTTCCGGATCCAGCTATCGGTTACAGATACAGGCCTATATCGAACCCTATAAGGGATTACTGATGAGCCTGTTTTTCGTCGCAGTGGGCATGTCCATCGATTTTTCCTCGATCTATGATGAGTTAGCGATGTTTGTGCAGCACATTGTGGTGATCGTAGCGATCAAGATTCTGGTGCTGTTTTCGTTGGCACTGATGTTCGGTGTAACCAAACCCATTGCCTTGCGGATCAGTTTTTTTCTGGCTCAGGGCGGGGAGTTTGGATTTGTTCTTTTTGGATCGGCCAAGGCGCTGCAACTGATCAATGACAGTACCTTTGTCATGGCAGTGGGGGTGATCTCTGTCAGTATGCTGATCACCCCGTTGCTGGTCGGTCTCAGCGACAGATTTGCGAAAAAGATCAGCAGCCAAAAACAGGATACTGAACACCTCAAGTATCCTATGGAGCATGGAGATATCCCGAAAAAGGTGGTTATTGGCGGCTATGGCAGGGTAGGGCATACGGTTGCTGTGTTGCTGCATACCAGTGGTGTACCCTTGGTTGTGTTTGATACCAATCCGGAACGGGTAGCCCAGGGAAAGAAGGATGGCTTGCCGGTCTACTACGGTGACATCAGTGATCCGGATCTGCTGGATGCCGCCAATCTTGGAAATGCCTCTTTGGTGGTATTGACGGTCAATAGCGGACTTATTGCCTTGCGGGCAATCACCCATATCAGAAACACCTATCCCCATGTACCGATTATCTCCCGGGCCAGGGATCTCGAAGCCTGCGGCCATCAGGTCAGTGCCGGTGCAAGCCATGCATTTCCGGAAGCACTGGAAGGAAGTCTCAGATTGGGTGCCATTGCATTGGAGATGATCGATGTGCCAAAGGATAGCGTCGATCAGCTGCTCAAGGGGGTTCGGCAGGATAATTATACTTTAGTGGTATCCGATGAGGATGTACTGCGCAAAAAATCGTCTCACTCCAAGAGGCAGCAGTGAAATAACTTATTCTAATTGTTGGGAAAATTTAACCAAGTTTAACACTTGGGTATTTATATTTCTGCTGACTTGGTCTATCTTTACGCTTACCTGCATTTAACAATGCAGTTGTTTTTTATTTTGGGTAAGTATGCAGGATTTTGGTTACAACTCAGTAGTCCAGCAACCTGTTTTTCTTTGCAGCGATCGCAGGGAAATAGGTCAGAAAAAAAATATACGGAGAGAGAGAATGCCTAAACTGACCAGTGGTTTGACACAAAAGGAGCGATTGCAGGTTTTACATTCAATCGAGTCGATAAAATCGAACAACAATAAGCGTGAGAGAAAGATTCTCCAGATGTACAAAGATTGGATTGCAAGAGAGTGTTTTATCTCACAATTGCCAGAATGAGCTTTTTTCAGCGCTCTCTGTTCGGGAGAGCGCTATCAATCCTGAATTCTCTGACAACCAACTGTTCTATTCCCGATTCTCCGGTATAGCGGTCATCGCTTCTCCATTCACCTGGAGACTGTCCGGGCCCATCAGATAGAGATAACTGCCCATCAGAGTATCCGGAAGCGGGTGCGAGAGGGGGTTTTCACCCGGATAGGCCCAGGCTCTCAATGAAGTGCGTGTTGGACAGGGAGCGATGCTGTTGACTCTGATGTGACTGTTTTCCAGCTCGTCTGCAAGAGTTTGCATCAGGCCTTCTATGCCGAATTTCGATACACCGTAGGCACCCCAATAGGCCTTGCCTTTTCTACCCCGTTCATCCGAAGTGAACAGAATCGATGCGTCTTCCGCTTTTCGCAGCAGTGGCAGACAGGCCTGGGTGAGTAGAAAAGGGGCGGTTAAATTGACCTGTATGACTTTCTGCCAGGTCTCGAAATCATAGTCATCGATACGACTGAGCAGGGCCAATTGTGCCGCATTGTGCAGCAGGCCATGCAGAACACCGAACTCCTCGTAGAGACTTTCACCCAAAGCGTAGTAGTCATTGGCAGGCGCCTTCTCCAGATCGAATGAGATCATCGCCGGTGTTGGGCCTCCTGCAGATTCGATAGCGTCATAGGTCGCCTCAAGCCGGCCCTCGTGACGACCCAGCAGAATTACTGTGGCGCCATATTCGGCGAATGCTCTGGCGGCCGCCTGGCCGATGCCGCTACCGGCACCGGTGACCAGGATATTGCGTTCATTGAGTAGTGATTTCGAGGGTTGGTAATTATGCATGCTTCAGGGCCTGTTAAGACGAATCCAATCAGTCCTGCTGAGACTATTTTTTTGCCCAGCAAGGCAGAACGAGCGAGGTGTAGATATTCTACATAAGCGAATGATAACGCAGCTGGGAGGAAATAAAGTCCCAGCCCCTCTTTCAAATCAATATGGGGTAACAGGGCCGATTGGATTCGTCTTAACAGGCCCCAACCTAATCCGATTACGGGAGCGGCATTATAGCGTGCAAGCTATGGATAAAAACATTGAAATTGCGCATATGAGGCAACATCGGTAGTTCATGGAATCGGTTTAAAGCCAATCCAGTATCTGTGCGGGGTGGTCGATCTGGCCATCCGCCTGCCAGGTTTCCGGCTTATCGGTTTCACCCAGATAGCCGAACATGGCGATCAATGTCCGGGTTCCTGCATTTCGCCCGGCTTCGATATCCCGCTGGGCATCGCCGATATAGAGTGTGTGCTCAGGGCTGGCATCCGACTCTCTGCAGGCCTGAAGAATGGGTTCCGGATGGGGTTTGGCGTAGGGGGTTGTGTCACCACTGATAACGGCGGAGGCACGCTGCTGCAGACCGAGTTTTTGCATCAGAGGGTCGGTCAACCTGGCCGGTTTATTGGTGACTATGCCCCAGCGTATTGCCAGAGCATCCAATTCGTCCAACAGTTCAAGCATGCCTTCAAAGGGTTGGGTTTGCAGGGCAATATTCTGCAGATAGAGGTCGAGAAACTCCTTTTGCAAGGCACTGAAATCCGCGTGCTCGGGATCGATGCCGAAGCCCACCTGCAACATCGCCCGACTGCCGTGAGAGACTGAAGGGCGCAATCGCTGAAACGACACGGGCTCTCTGCCATGACTCTCCAGCTGCAGATTCAGTGCGTAGTGAAGATCCTGGGCGGTGTCCGCAAATGTGCCGTCCAGATCGAACAGTACACAATCAGTGTGATTCGACTTAATGGCTCTAACCCTGTTTGATCGTGGCAACCATGTAGTTGACATCCACATCGTCACCCAGTCGATAGTGTTGTGTCAGTGGGTTGTAGCTGAGTCCTTTGATATCCAGGCTGTCCAATCCGGCATCTCTGATCCACGCGTTGAGTTCGGATGGGCGGATGAACTTCGCATAGTCATGCGTTCCCTTGGGCAGCAACTGGAGTAGGTACTCGGCGCCTACGATGGCAAACAGATAGGATTTGGGGTTTCGGTTTATGGTGGAAAAGAACAGCTGGCCACCAGGTCTGACCAGTTTGGCGCAGGCACTGACAACCGAGGCTGGATCAGGGACATGTTCCAGCATCTCCATGCAGGTGATCAGATCGAAAGAGGCGGGACGCTCTTCGGCGAGACGTTCCACCGGAATGCGCTCATAGTTGACTTCGAGCCCCGATTCCAGCAAATGCAATCGTGCCACCTGCAGGGGGGCTTCACCCATATCGATTCCGGTTACCTTGGCGCCGCAGGCTGCCAGGCTTTCGGAGAGGATGCCGCCACCGCATCCCACATCGAGAACCTCTTTGCCTTCGAGTGAGGTGAGTTCCTTGATATAACCGAGTCGCAGCGGATTGATTTCATGCAAAGGCTTGAATTCACTATGGGGGTCCCACCAGCGTGAGGCGAGCTCCTCAAACTTGCTGACTTCCGAGTGATCGACGTTAATCTGTTCCTGATTCATGAATCTTCGATTGGGCCTGGTTGTGATGTTCCGGTTAGGTTACACATCAAAGGTTGGATTTACGAGTCCTGCCGAGCCGAATCCGAGGCGGCAATGCGTTCCGCCCAGGATGATGCCTGCTTGATGAGTTGGGGCTGGTTGAGGGTTGTCAGGGTGTGATTGTTGACCAGCTGCTGTCCGGCGACCCAGACGTGGCAAACCTGCTCCCGCCCGGCCGCATAGACCAGCTGGGAGATCGGGTGATAGATCGGTTGACTCGCCAGTCTGGCCAGGTCGACACTGATCAGGTCGGCGGACTTGCCAATCTCCAGTGACCCGGTGATCTCCTGTAATCCCAATGCCCTGGCACCATTGATGGTGGCCATCGAAAGGGCCTTGGCGGCCGGAACGGCGCTGGCGTCGACGGCGACCCCTTTGGCGAGCAGCGCAGCTGTGCGCATCTCACTGAACATGTCCAGATCGTTATTGCTGGCGGCTCCATCGGTACCCAGGGCGATATTGATGTCAGACTTGATCATCTCGGCAACCGGGCAGAAGCCACTGGCCAGTTTCAGGTTGGATTCGGGGCAGTGCACCACATGGGCGCCGCTCGAGGCAAACAACTCGATCTCCTGAGGCTCAAGATGGGTCATGTGCACCGCGGCAAGGGCGGGCGACAGAAGCCCAAGCTCGTTAAGCCGCTGCATCGGTCGGTTACCATGCTGCTGCTGTCCCTGGAGGATCTCATCCAGTGTCTCATGCAGGTGCATGTGAATGGGAATTTCCAGCTCATCGGCAAGCACCGCGATACGTTTCAGTACCTGGTCACCCACGGAATAGGGGGCATGGGGTGCAAAGGCGCTATGGATTCTTGAGTTGTTGCGGAACTGATCATGTACCTCCAGCCCCTTATGAATGTACTCATCTCCATCGGCGGCCCAGGCGGATGGGAAATCGATGGCAATCAATCCAAGCACAGCCCGTATGCCCGCATGGTCCGCAACCCGACCGGTGATATCGGGAAAGAAGTACATATCATTGAAACAGGTGGTGCCACTCAACAGCATCTCGGCGATGGCCAGCTGGGATCCGTCATGAATGAACTCTTCGTTGACCCACTGGGCCTCAGCAGGCCAGATATGCTCATTCAGCCAGCTCATCAATGGCAGATCGTCTGCAAGACCTCTCAGCAGGCTCATCGATGCGTGGGTATGGGCATTGATCAGGCCGGGAATCAGTGCCTGACCGGGAAGCTCGATGGTCTGTAGGGCATCGAGTTCCGACTCCGCCTGGCTGCGCGGCAGAATATGCTCGATTCGGCCCCCGCTGACGGCCAGGCTGTGCTGCGTGAGTACCTGATTTTCCGGTACGACCGGGATGATCCATTCCGCATGGATCAGAAGATCAACCTGTTGGGGCATTGTTTTGCTTCATGTTTGTAAATGGAGTTCAAACTGTCAGCCGGATGTTACCTTCCGGCCATGCAGAGCATGGCATGTTAAAGCGGAAAGTTGCAATGCCTGTCAAGTGGATCTAGTCAATTTCGAGTTCTAAATTGCACCATCGGGGAGGTACATACGGGGCGGGCTTCAACAGTGCCCATACGCTCAGAGTCAACGCTTGATCGAGGGTATTGTTGAAGCTCTGAGCCTAACCGATTAAGGTGCCGGGTTGGTAAAAACTTAAAGATAGGTACCGATTGAACATGCAATCCCGATTCGACCCTGAAAAGGTTACTGCCGATGACGCCATCGTCTGGCATGAAAACACGCTCTTTCTGCTGGATCAGAGAGTACTGCCTCAGCAGGTGACATTTGTTGAATTGAACAATGCCACAGAGACCGCCAACGCGATAACCGAGATGGTGGTTCGAGGTGCTCCGGCAATCGGTATCACGGCAGCCTACGGGATGGTTTTGGCCGCTCGGGCGGCGTATCAGGCCGGGGGGGCGGATCAATGGCGTTCCAAGATCCGTGCTGAAGTGGATCTGTTGCGCCGCTCAAGGCCGACAGCGGTGAATCTGTTTTGGGCTATTGAGAGAATGGAGCACTTGATGCGGGCGCTTCCAGATGAATCGGATCCCACAGAGCGGCTACAGGCTGAGGCCAAGGCGATCCATCAGGAGGATATCGCGGCCAACAGAACAATGGGCGATCTTGGTGCTGACTTGATCGCTACAGGCTCCAAGGTCATCACCCACTGTAATGCGGGGGCATTGGCGACCGGTGGATACGGCACTGCCCTGGGGGTTATTCGCTCAGCCTTCAAAAAAGGCAAACTGTCCAGGGTCTATGCGGATGAGACCCGTCCCTGGCTGCAAGGGGCTAGATTGACCGCCTGGGAGCTGCTGCAGGACAGGATTCCCGTAACCCTGCTTGCCGATGGGGCAGCGGCCAGTCTGATGCGGCAGGGCGAGGTCGATTGGGTGGTTGTCGGCTCCGACAGAATTGCCGCCAACGGGGACGTGGCGAACAAGATCGGCACCTATCATCTGATCGTGGCGGCAAAACATCACCAGTTGAAAGTGATGGTTGCGGCACCCACTTCGACCATCGACATGTCCTTGCCATCCGGGGCCGAGATTCCGATTGAGGTGAGGGATGGTGCAGAGATCGAAAGCTGTGGCAATAAACGTGTCGCCGCAGACGGTGCTGAGGTATGGAATCCGGTGTTCGATGTCACGCCGGCGGGGATGGTGGATGCAATTGTCACTGAGAAGGGGGTTGTTCACGTGCCAAATGAAGAAAAGATGCGAAAATTGATGATTAATTGACCTGAGAGGCTCTTAAAACGGATTTCAGACGTTTTTTATACAACACAGTATCGGGGGACTATGGTACACTGTGCTTTTTTCTGACGCCCTACAGAGCTTTCAGGCGGCAAATAGCCAATCGCTTGCCGGAGATCCGGGCAATATTAAGGAAGCCACCCTTAACTCATGACAGAATTCGCGAAAGAAGTACTTCCCGTCAATCTCGAAGACGAGATGCAGCAATCCTACCTGGCCTACGCGATGAGCGTGATCGTAGGCAGAGCCCTCCCAGATGTCCGTGATGGACTGAAACCTGTACATCGTCGTGTGCTCTATGCGATGAATGAGTTGGGCAACGACTGGAACAAGGCCTATAAGAAGTCAGCCCGTATCGTCGGTGATGTGATCGGTAAATATCATCCCCATGGCGATACGGCGGTCTACGACACCATCGTACGTATGGCGCAGCCGTTCTCGATGCGCTACATGCTGATCGACGGGCAGGGAAACTTCGGATCGGTGGATGGTGATTCACCGGCCGCCATGCGTTACACCGAAGTCCGTATGGCGCGTATTGCCCATACCATGCTCGACGATCTCGATAAGGAGACCGTGGATTTCGTCGCCAACTACGATGAAACCGAGCATGAACCTTCCGTACTGCCGGCGCGGATCCCCAACCTGCTGATAAATGGCTCAGCGGGTATCGCGGTCGGCATGGCAACCAATGTTCCGCCGCATAATCTGACCGAGGTGATCAATGCCTGTGTGGCACTGATCGACAATCCCGATAGCTCCATCGATCAGCTGATGGACCATCTGCCGGGGCCGGATTTTCCCACCGCCGGATTGATCAATGGCGCCACCGGTATCCATGAGGCCTACCATACCGGCCGTGGGCGCATCTATATGCGTGCCCGCAGTGAAATCGAAACCGATGAGAACAATGGCAAACAGACCATCATCGTCAATGAACTGCCGTATCAGATCAATAAAGCCCGGCTGATCGAGAAGATCGCCGAGCTGGTCAAAGACAAACGCATCGAGGGGATCACGGAGCTGCGTGACGAGTCCGATAAGGACGGCATGCGCATCGTCATCGAACTGCGCCGGGGTGAAGTGGCTGAAGTGGTACTCAATAACCTCTATCAGCAGACAGCCATGCAGAGTGTCTTCGGCATCAACATGGTTGCCCTGGTGGATGGCCGGCCGAGACTGCTCAATCTCAAACAACTGCTGGAGTTTTTTATCCGCCATCGCCGTGAGGTGGTGACCCGCAGAACGCTCTATGAACTGCGTAAAGCGAGAGATCGGGCCCATGTGTTGGAAGGCCTGGCTGTAGCATTGGCGAACATCGATGAAGTGATCCAGCTGATCAAGCAGGCGGCCAGCCCGGCTGAGGCGAAAAAGGGGCTGTTGGCTCAATGCTGGAAGTCCGGTGCTGTTGAGGCGATGCTGGCGCGTACCGGCGCAGCCTCTACCCGGCCAGAAGAGTTAACCGATGAGTTTGGCCTGACGGAAGCGGGCTACCGTCTGACGGAAGTCCAGGCCCAAGCCATTCTGGAGCTGCGACTGCACCGCCTGACTGGTCTCGAGCAGGATAAGATCATCAAGGAGTATGAGGATCTGTTGGAGAAGATCGCTGATCTACTCGACATTCTTGGCAATCCCGACCGTCTGATGCAGGTGATCCGCGATGAGTTGATCGAGATTATCGAACAGTATGGCGACGAGCGTCGTACTGAGATTATTCAGACCCGTCTGGATCTGACGCTTGAGGATCTGATCACCGAAGAGGATGTGGTGGTCACGCTCTCCCATGCGGGTTATGCCAAGGCTCAGCCGGTGAGTACCTATCAGGCTCAGCGACGGGGTGGCAAGGGTAAAGTGGCGACCGCCACCAAGGATGAGGATTTTGTCGATAAACTGTTCGTCGCCAGTACCCACGACACCATTCTCTGTTTCTCCAACATGGGCAAGGTCTACTGGCTGAAAGTCTATGAACTGCCCCAGGCAGGCCGCAATGCCCGCGGTAAGCCGATCGTCAATCTGTTGCCACTGGAGAGTGACGAGCAGATCAACGCCATACTGCCGGTGAGAGAGTATCAAAGCGATCGCTATGTCTTCATGGCCACCAGTTCCGGAACGGTCAAGAAAACCCCGCTGGAGGCTTTCTCCAGACCCAGGGCAAACGGCATCATTGCGGTGGATCTGAGGGATGGGGACAAGCTGGTCGGAGTCTCGGTAACCGACGGTGAACAGGACATCATGCTGTTCAGCAGCAGTGGTAAAGCGGTTCGTTTCTCCGAAGACAACGTTCGACCGATGGGACGTACGGCCTGTGGCGTGCGCGGCATACGCCTGGAAGCAGAACACAAACTGGTATCACTGATTGTCGCCTCGGAAGGTGATGTTCTGACTGTGACTGAAAATGGTTACGGCAAGCGTACTGCCATCGAGGAGTATCCGGTGCACGGTCGAGGTGGCCAGGGTGTTATCTCGATCCAGACATCGGATCGTAACGGCAATGTGGTTGGTGCGGTTCAGGTCACCGATGAGGATGAGGTGATGATGATCACCGATGGGGGAACCCTGGTGCGCAACCGGGTTGCGGAAGTCTCCCAAATGGGTCGTAACACGCAAGGTGTGATCATGATCAGACTCAGTAACGAAGAGAAACTGATCGGTATCGAACGGGTTGAAAGTCTGGATGGTGAAACCGATGAAGAGGTTGAAGGGGATGAGTCAGCCCAGGACGCGGACGAGTAATCGGATTTGTAACGATTCAGATCAGCCCTAGAAAGTGCGATTTTTAGGGCTGACCAAATGGGAGAGTGAGACTTCTCCCCTTTGGAAACCCAAAATACGGGGCCATCTGAGTGGTTACACGGATTTTTCATTTTATATAAAGTAAGGGTTGGGAGATTCCACTCCCGAGCCTGTTCTTCACAGCAAACTTGAGAGGCTAAGATGTCACGAGTCTTTAATTTCAGCGCCGGACCGGCGATGTTGCCGGAAGCGGTTTTACAGCAGGCACAGGAAGAGATGCTGGATTGGCATGGCGCTGGTATGTCGGTGATGGAGATGAGTCACCGGGGTAAGGAGTTCATGTCTATCGCTGAACAGGCCGAGGCGGATCTGCGCAGTCTGTTGAAAGTGCCGGACAACTACAAAGTGCTGTTCCTGCAGGGCGGCGCCTCCAGTCAGTTTGCAATGATTCCGATGAATCTGGCCAGTACAAAGCACAAAGTGGATTACATCAATACCGGCTCCTGGTCGAAAAAGGCGATCGCTGAGGCGAAGCGCTTTGCCGATGTGAATATCGCTGCCACCACGGAAGATTCCAAGTTCACCACCACCCCCGGACAGTCTGAACTGCAACTCAGCGGTGATGCCGCCTATGTGCACTACACACCCAATGAGACCATCCAGGGAGTAGAGTTTCCCTACACACCTCAGACCGGTGGTGTACCGCTGATCGCCGATTTTTCCTCAACCATTCTTTCCAGACCGATCGATGTTTCCAACTACGGGATCATCTATGCGGGTGCACAGAAGAACATCGGCCCGGCCGGTTTGACCCTGGTCATCATTCGTGAGGACCTGATTGGCCAGGCAGCTGAAGATACTCCGGTGATGTTTCAATACGCCACCCACAATGACAATGGCTCGATGTACAACACACCACCGACCTATGGCTGGTATTTGGCCGGACTGGTCTTTAAATGGCTGCAGGATCGAGGTGGTCTGGAAGCCATGGCGGAAGTGAATCAGCGTAAATCGGCGGCACTCTACAGTGCGATCGATAACTCCGATTTCTATGCCAATCCGGTGACACCGGAGAGCCGCTCCTGGATGAATGTGCCATTCACGCTGGCGAATGCCGATCTGGACGGCAAGTTTCTTGAAGGCGCCAGTGCTGAAGGTCTCAAGACCCTGAAAGGGCACCGCTCGGTAGGTGGTATGCGGGCCAGCATCTATAACGCAATGCCCGAAGAGGGAGTGCAGGCATTGATCGACTATATGGCTGAATTTGAGCGGGTAAACGGTTAATCCATCCGTACAAATCGTGTGCATGCAAGCGTTATCCATAACCCGTAAGCCCAGCGAGCAATCGAGCTGAGCGAATCAGAAACAAGAGAGACAGTATGTATAAAATCTTGACCCTGAATAATATATCTGTGGCCGGTTTGGATCGTTTGCCACGGGACAGTTATGAAGTTGCCTCTGAAGTCAGCCATCCGGATGCAATACTGCTACGTTCCTACAAGATGCATGAAATGGAGATTCCACCGACAGTACAGGCCGTTGGGCGTGCCGGTGCCGGTGTCAACAACATTCCAGTGGCTGATATGACGGGCAAGGGTATTCCGGTCTTCAATGCGCCGGGCGCCAATGCCAATGCGGTAAAGGAGCTGGTATTGGCCGGTGCCCTGCTGGCGGCAAGAAACTTGGGACAAGCCTGGCGCTTCGCCACCGATCTTGATGGCAGCGACCCGGAGGTTTCGAAACAGGTTGAGTCGGGTAAAAAGGATTTTGTCGGATTTGAGTTGCCCGGCCGCACCATGGGGGTAATTGGTTTGGGAGCGATCGGTGTCAAAGTGGCCAATGCCTGTCGTGCATTGGGTATGAATGTGATCGGTTACGACCCAACCATCACCGTGCAAAGCGCCTGGAAACTGGCCTCTGAGGTGGAACAGGCGCTCAGCGTCGATGATCTGTTGTCAAAGTCTGACTTTGTGACTTTTCATGTGCCCCTTACCGATGCTACAGCCGATATGATCAATGCGGACCGGCTTAAACTGATGAAGCCGGGTTCTGTCCTGCTCAATTTCGCCCGCAACGGCATTATCAATGACCAGGCGGCCGTTGAGGCTCTGGATAGCGGTCATCTTTATGCCTATGTGTGTGACTTTCCGAATAATCTGCTAAAGGAGCACCCCCGGGTGATCACGCTGCCTCACTTGGGGGCATCGACCAAGGAGGCGGAAGACAACTGTGCGATTATGGTGGCGGACCAGGTCAAGGACTATCTGGAAAACGGCAATATCACCAACTCGGTCAATTTTCCAAGCATCAATCTGCCAAGAAACGGTGGTCATCGGATCGCGGTAGTGAATAGTAATGTTCCCAACATGGTGGGCCAGATCTCCACCGACCTGGCCAATGAGGGACTGAACATTCTCGATATGCTGAACAAGTCACGTGACGATGTGGCGGTGACCCTGCTTGATGTGGATCAGAAACCGAGTGAGCAACTGATCGAAACCCTCTCTTCCATCGATGGTGTCCTGTCTGTCCGCTCCTTGAACGGCAGCACTAACTGACCTTAGGGCTTTTGCATGAACGATGATGCCAAGCTGAAGAGCATACGCCAGCGAATCGATGAAATCGATTCACAGCTGCAAGCACTGATCAACGAACGTGCAGAAGCGGCACAGGAAGTGGCACGCATCAAGTTGAGCGCCAATCCTGAGGCGGAGTTTTATCGGCCTGAACGGGAGGCTGCGGTACTACGCAAGGTCAAAGACCGAAATCAGGGTCCCTTGGAGAGTGAAGAGGTAGCACGTCTGTTCCGGGAGATTATGTCCGCCTGCCTGGCGCTGGAAAAGCCTCTGAATGTAGCATTTCTTGGGCCTGACGGAACCTTCACCCAGGCTGCTGCCTTGAAACAGTTTGGACATTCTGTGCGAACCCATTCACTGAATTCGATCGGGGATATCTTTCGTGATGTGGAAGCGGGAGCCTGTCAATACGGCGTCGTACCGGTGGAGAACTCCACGGAAGGCGTTATCAGTCATACCCTGGACAGCTTTCTGAATTCACCTCTGCTGATTAGTGGTGAGGTGACCCTGCGAATCAATCATCAGCTGCTCAGCAAAGAAAAGGAGCGTGCATCTGTACAAAAGGTCTATTCTCATGCCCAGTCGCTGGCCCAGTGTCGTGGCTGGCTCGACCGCCATCTGCCAAACGCTGAGCGTATCGCGGTAAACAGTAATGCGGAAGCCGCCGGGCTGGCCTCACAGCAGAGCGGCAGCGCGGCGATTGCCGGAGATGCGGCCGGCGAGATCTATCAGTTGAACCAGTTGGCAACCAACATCGAGGATGAACCGGGGAATACCACAAGGTTCCTGGTTATCGGCAAACAGGATGTGGCTGCCAGCGGTATGGATAAGACAACCATCCTTTTCTCAACTCACAATAAGGCGGGTGGTCTGCATGAGATGCTAAGCCCGTTTGCGGAACATGGCATTAGCATGACCCGCATCGAGTCCAGACCCTCCAGACGAGGGCGCTGGGACTATGTCTTCTTCGTCGATGTTGAAGGCCACAAGGATGATCACAATCTCTCCCAGGCATTGAAAAAAATCGAGCAGTCCGCAACACAATTCAGAGTGTTGGGCTCCTATCCAAAAGCGGTTCTTTAACACCGCCGATAGCACAAATTTGAATAACGGCCGATGAAGCGTTCAAACCTTCCTTTCCTAACACATGCTGCCGATGGTGTTCGGGCACTGACACCCTACGTACCGGGCAAACCGATCGCTGAACTGGAACGTGAGCTCGGCATTCGCCATTCGATCAAGCTTGCGTCCAATGAAAATCCGCTCGGTGTCAGCTCCAGGGTTACCCAGGCCGTGACGGAGGCGATGGGGGAGATCTCCCGTTATCCGGACGGTAGCGGTTTTGAGTTACACCAGCGACTGGCCGAGAAACATCAGTGTGATGCCTCACACATCACCATTGGCAACGGTTCCAATGATGTACTGGATATGGTGGCCAGGGTTTTTCTGGCTCCCGGCAAAGAGTCACTGTTTTCCCAATATGCCTTTGCGGTCTATCCAATCAGCAGCCAGGCCGTTGGGGCGACCTTGATATCGGCGCCAGCCAAAGACTATGGTCACGATCTGAACGCCATGTTGCAGCGGTTGAGCGACAAGACGGCGGTTGTCTGGATTGCCAATCCCAACAACCCGACCGGCACCTGGCTAACGGAGCACGCGCTGTATGGTTTTCTGCAAAAGATTCCTGAAACCACCATTGTCGTCATCGATGAGGCCTATCTCGAATATGTTCAGGCCACCGAATACCCTGATGCTTCCCAGTGGCTGGATGAGTTTTCCAATCTGATCGTGACCCGTACCTTTTCCAAGGCCTATGGTCTGGCGTCGCTGAGGATCGGTTACGCGCTGTCGCATCCGGATATCGCGGATCTGCTGAATCGGGTTCGACAGCCATTTAATGTCAACAATATGGCCCAGGTCGCTGCGCTGGCAGCACTCGAGGATGACGACTTCATTCAACAGAGCGTGGCACTGAATGACGCCGGGATGAAACAGCTTTGTCAGGGTTTTGAAACGCTATCGTTGGCCTACATTCCTTCAGTCGGTAATTTCATCACCCTTGATCTTGGCAGCGATGCAACTGCAGTCGATCAGGCATTGTTGAAGCTGGGTTGCATAACCCGTCCGCTGGCCGGTTACGGCATGCCCAACCATTTGCGAATCTCCATCGGACTGGAAGAGGAGAATCAACGGCTCCTCTCTGCATTGAAAGAGGTGCTTCAAAGATGATCGAAAAGCTGGCAATCATTGGAGTGGGCCTGATTGGTGGTTCGGTAGCCATGGCGCTCAGGGAGGAGGGTAAGGTAAAGGAAGTGGTCGGCTGCGGCCGAGGTGAGTCGAATCTACAGAAAGCCCAGCAGTTGGGTGTGATTGATCACTATACCCACGATGTGGAACAGGCGGTTCAGGGTGCAGATATGGTGCTGCTTGCAGTACCTCTGGGCGCCATCCGGGATACTTTCGAGAAGATGAAAGGGCAGCTGGCAGAGCATGCCGTGGTCACCGATGCGGGTAGTGTCAAAGGCAGTGTAGTGCGGGATGCCGAAGCGGTGTTTCAGGGTGTCCCGGACTTTTTGGTTCCTGGTCATCCGATTGCCGGCACAGAGCGCAGTGGCGTCGAGGCGGCATTTGCGGAACTCTATCGAAACCGCCGGGTGATTCTGACACCGCTAGCCGAGACCCGCCCCGATGCACTTCAGCGGGTTGAACAGATGTGGCGGGATTGTGGTGCAGCGGTTTCCAGCATGAGTGTGGAACACCATGATGAGGTGTTGGCGGCGACCAGTCACCTGCCTCATATGCTCGCCTACTCCCTGGTGGATAGTCTTTCCCGGATGAAAGAGAATGACGAAATCTTCCGTTTTGCCGCGGGTGGATTCCGAGATTTTACCCGGATTGCTTCAAGCAATCCGGTGATGTGGCGGGATATCTGTATTGCCAATCAACAGGCGCTGGGCGGTATGTTGACCCGTTTCGCAGATGAGCTGCACGACCTGGCTGCCTTACTGGAGCAGGGTGATGAGGAGGGCTTGCTGAGACTTTTCGAATCGGCCAAGCTGGCCCGGGATTGCTACGTGGATGGTGTCAAACACCCGGAATAACAAGCATCCTCTCTTTCTGTTTATAGCCAACAATTATGAGTACAACCGAGTTGCAAACAACAAAACGATACTATCAGGTGAATCCCGGCGGAACATTGAGCGGCAGCATCCGGGTGCCTGGCGATAAATCCATATCCCATCGTTCGATCATGCTGGGTTCGCTGGCTGAGGGTGAGACCCTGGTCAACGGATTTCTTGAAGGGGAAGACAGTCTCGCTACACTCAACGCATTTCGGGCAATGGGTGTTCAGATCGAAGGACCTGAAGCTGGGCGGGTGAAGATCAAAGGGGTTGGAATGAATGGCCTTTCAATACCCGCTGCGCCACTGGATCTCGGTAATTCCGGAACCTCAATGCGGCTGCTTAGCGGCCTGCTGGCTGGCAGTGGTGTTGCTGTGACCTTGACTGGTGATCATTCGCTCTCCGGCAGGCCGATGGGGCGGGTAATCGATCCACTGAGTGAAATGGGCGCGAAAATCGACTCTCAGCCAGGTGGTACTGCCCCCTTGGTGTTGGCGGGAGATCAACAGCTCAATGGAATCGACTATCAGCTGCCGATGGCCAGTGCCCAGGTCAAATCTGCGGTTCTTCTGGCCGGTCTCTATGCGCAGGGTGAGACCTGCGTAACCGAGCCTGCGCCAACCCGGGATCATACCGAGCGTATGCTGCAGGGGTTTGGCTATAGTTTGCAACGTGACGGTGCCAGAACCTGTCTTCAAGGGGGAGGCAAACTGACCGCCTGTGAAATCGATGTGCCGGCGGATATCTCTTCAGCAACCTTTTTTATGGTTGGGGCTGCCATTGCCGAGGGTTCCGAGGTCAGATTGCAGCATGTGGGCATCAATCCGACCCGGGACGGTGTGATCTCGATTCTGCGCTTGATGGGGGCCGACATCGAGCTACTCAATCAGCGGGAAATTGGCGGCGAACCGGTTGCTGACATCGTGGTGCGTTCCAGCCCACTGAAGGGCATCGACATACCCGAGGAGCTGGTGCCGCTGGCGATCGATGAATTCCCGGCGATCTTTGTTGCGGCGGCCTGTGCGGAGGGGGAGACCCGTCTGCAGGGGGCGGAAGAACTCAGGGTCAAGGAGAGCGACCGGATTCAGGTAATGGCGGATGGGTTGAACTCACTGGGGGTCCAGGCGCAACCAACCCCTGACGGCATCCTCATCAAGGGTGGGCCGATCTGTGGTGGCCAGGTCGAAAGTCATGGTGATCATCGGATTGCCATGTCGTTCGCGATGGCCGGACTGGCTGCCAGCGGTTCCATCGAGATTGCCGACGTGGCGAATGTGAACACCTCTTTTCCGGGATTCGTGGAGCTGGCCGGTCATTGTGGCCTGAGCATTACTGAGGTGTCAGGAAAATGAATGATATTCCAGTAATCACCATAGATGGGCCGTCTGGCTCCGGCAAGGGTACCCTGGCAAGTCGGGTCGCGGAGACCCTTGGATGGCGTCTGCTGGACAGTGGCGCGATCTATCGAGTGCTGGGGCTCGCCGTTGAACGTGCTGGTATAAGTTTCGAAAATGTAGACAAAGTCGTAGAAATGGCAAGATGTCTGGATCTTACCTTTGAGCAGGGCAAGGTTTTACTGGGTCAGGACAATGTGGCGGATGCGATCCGCACGGAAACCGCCGGTAATGCGGCCTCCAAAGTGGCGGCAATACCCCAGGTGCGCCAAGCGTTGCTGAATTGGCAGCAGAGTTACGCTAAAGCTCCGGGATTGGTGGCTGATGGGCGGGATATGGGAACGGTGGTTTTTCCCGCCGCAGAAGTGAAAATATTTCTTACCGCAAGTGTGGAAGAGCGCGCGTTAAGACGTTATAAACAGTTGAAAGAAAAGGATTTGAGTGTTAATCTCGCCGATCTTACTGATGAGATTAAAGAGCGTGACGAGCGTGATAGCGGGCGGGCGGTAGCTCCGCTCAAGGCGGCGTCGGATGCCTGGCAGTTGGATTCGACAAAATTTTCCGCCGATGAGGTCTATCAACAGGTCATGCAGCGCGTCTATAATGCGCTGCCTGAATCGGCGAGCTAGGCTCGGAAATTCAGTAAGTAATCAGGTGGCCGGGTGAATCCCGGCTTTGTTTTAACTTTAACCCTGGTGGAACGGATCAGCTTGATCGCGCTTCACCTGTGCAACAGACATGTTGCAGGAAACCCAATCCCATGACCGAAAGTTTTGCAGAATTATTTGAGGAGAGTCTCTCCAGTACCCAGCTTCGCAGCGGCGCCATCATCATTGGTACCGTGCTCGATATTACCTCTGAAGCTGTTATCGTCAATGCCGGCCTGAAGTCCGAAGGCGTCATTCCCCGTTCACAATTTCTCAACCATGCCGGTGAGATCGAAGTAGAAATTGGTGATCAGGTCGAAGTGGCCCTGGACGCTGTTGAAGATGGCTTTGGCGCCACCAGACTCTCCCGTGAAAAAGCCAAGCGCGACCAGGCTTGGAAAGTTCTTGAGAAAGCTCACGAAGCTGAAGAGACCGTCATTGGACGTATCAATGGCAAGGTCAAAGGCGGCTTTACTGTTGAATTGAACGATATCCGCGCTTTCCTGCCCGGCTCACTGGTGGATGTGCGTCCGGTACGCGATACCGCTTACCTGGAAGGCAAGGATCTGGAATTCAAAGTGATCAAGCTGGATCGTCGTCGCAACAACGTGGTGGTTTCACGCCGTGCCGTTGTTGAACAGGAATACAGCGAAGAGCGGGAGAAGCTGCTCGAGAACCTACAGGAAGGCCAGGAAGTCACCGGTGTGGTCAAGAACCTCACCGATTACGGCGCCTTTGTCGACCTGGGTGGTATCGACGGCCTGCTGCACATCACCGACATGGCCTGGAAGCGGGTCAAACATCCTTCCGAGGTTGTTGAGATCGGTGATGAGATCCGCGTCAAGATTTTGAAATTCGATCGTGAACGTAATCGTGTTTCACTGGGTCTCAAGCAGATGGGTGACGATCCTTGGGTTGCATTGGCACGCCGCTATCCTGAAAGCACCCGTCTGTTCGGTAAGGTTACCAACATTGCCGATTACGGCTGCTTTGTTGAGATCGAAGAGGGCGTTGAAGGTCTGGTGCATGTCTCTGAGATGGATTGGACCAACAAAAATGTTCACCCCTCAAAGATTGTCTCCCTGGGAGATGAGGTTGAGGTCATGGTTCTGGATATCGATGAAGAGCGCCGTCGTGTCTCGCTCGGTATCAAACAGTGCAAGCCCAACCCATGGGATGAGTTTGCCGCCATTCATAAGAAGGGCGATCATGTCAGTGGCAGTATTAAGTCGATCACCGACTTCGGTATCTTCATCGGCCTTGATGGTGGTATCGACGGCTTGATTCATCTGTCCGACATCTCTTGGGATGATGAAGGTGAGGATGCCATCCGCAACTTCAAGAAGGGTGACGAAGTGGAGACCGTTGTACTCTCTGTCGACCCTGAGCGTGAGCGTATCTCTCTGGGTATCAAACAGCTGGCACAGGATCCTTTCTCACTGTTCGTTGCTGCTAACGAAAAGGGCAGTTTCGTCAAAGGAACCGTTGCCGAGATAGATGCCAAGGGTGCAGTAATTAACCTGGCCGATGGTGTTGAAGGCTATCTACGGGCTTCAGAACTCTCTCGGGATCGGGTTGAAGATGCTCGCTCAGTACTGAAAGAAGGTGACGAAGTAGAAGCGAAATTCATCGGAGTTGACCGAAAGAACCGTACCATTTCGCTCTCGATCAAGGCTAAGGACGCTGATGAAGAGGCCGCAGCCATCAAAGGTTATGCCAGAGATGCTGCAACCAGTGCCCCGACATTGGGTGACTTGCTGAAGGAGCAGATGGATAATCAGGGCGACTGATAGATCCTGGAGTCTGCAGCAGAAAGACTCCGAAACCGCAAATAAGGGGTTGCACTCAAGGTGCAACCCCTTACAAAACGGCGAATTGGAGAACTTACAAGAATGACAAAATCCGAACTGATAGAAATTATTGCCAAGGAGCAAAGTCATCTCGCCTACAGGGATGTTGAACTGGCTGTTAAATGTATGATTGAACACATGAGTCAATCACTCGCATCCGGAGAGCGGATCGAGATTCGTGGTTTTGGCAGTTTCTCACTGCACTACAGACCGCCGAGAATGGGACGCAATCCCAAGACCGGTAAAACAGTCGCGCTTTCAGGTAAGTACGTGCCACATTTCAAACCCGGTAAAGAGCTGCGGGATCGGGTGAATATCAACTACACCACCGCATTGGAAGACAAGGAAGAAGAGACGGCATAAGGCTGTGCCTGTTTTGATCAGACTATGAGTCAGGCTGGGCCGGTTTTATGGGCCAGTCGATTGTGCATCTCTAGGCAGGTTTCTCTGCCATTTTCAACTGTCTTGGGTCGATTCCAAGTCGTTGCTGAGTTGTCCCTCAAGCGTTTTCAGATTGCGTTTGTGCAAAATGACATCTTCCGGAAACAGGCATTTAAATTGGCTGCCTGATCCCAGCTGACTGGAGATCTGCAGCTCGCCATCATGGCGCCCGATAATGTGTTTAACAATTGCCAGTCCCAGGCCGGTTCCGCCTGACTGACGGGAGCGGGCTTTATCTGCACGATAGAATCTTTCGGTTAGCCTGGGGATATGTCTTTGATCAATGCCTGGTCCACTGTCGGCAACTGTCAGGCAGGCCAGATCGTCCAATCTTTGCCAACTGACATTGATCTCAGTCCCAGGTGGAGTATGAACAATGGCATTGAATACCAGGTTTGAAAAAGCACTGGTCAGCTCGCTCTCTTCACCCAACAGGCATAACTCATTATCCACTTGCAGGTTAATCGTATAGTCACCTTTTTGATCGGCCAGCAGGCGCGCCTGATCAACAATTCTGCTGAGCAACTCGGGTACTGCGATTGGCTTGTCGGATGATGGTGCCTCACCCATCTCCAGTCGGGACAAGGCAAGCAGATCATTGATGATATTGTTCATCCGTTCAGCCTGTTGGCTCATCAAGGTGAAAGGGCGTTGCTGGAACGGCAGCATCTCGTTGTCACCCAGATTCTCCAGAAAACCGGTTATTACCGTGAGTGGTGTTCTTAACTCATGGGATACGTTTGAGACAAAATCCCGGCGTGTCTGATTCAGTGTGTAGACGTCGGTAATGTTCCTGATCACCACCAGACGCTGGGCCTTTTTGCCGCCAAAGCGGGTCACGCGCAAAGAAACAATGATTGCCTTGTTGACCGGGGAAGGAAACTCCAGGGGTTTGGAATAGTCAGGATTTTTCAAATAGTCTGCCAGATCGTCATGTTTGATCCGTTCCAGCAGTGAGAGATTTTCATCCCTTGGCCAACTGATATGGAGCAGATTATTGGCTGCTGGATTGGCCCATTCGATATTCCCGGATTTATTCAGCAGGATCAGGCCATCCGGTATCGAGTTGGTGACTTTTCTGAAACGGGAAGCGAACCGGTTCAGGGTACGTTTACGTTTGCGACTTCGCAGTCGATGCCTGGAGAGCTCTTTGTAGATCATACCCCAGATATCAGCTGGGTATGGTGGTGTGATTGGTTTGCCGTGATTGATTAAATGGGCAAGTTTGATCAGATAAAAGCCATGTTTGGTCAGATAGGCAGTAATCGCAAGTGCCGCCGCGAGAGTCAGTGTGTCTGTCAAATATCCGAACGGTAAAAAAACCAGCAATGCGCCTGTTAGTTGGCTGATTTCAATGTTGAGATAGTTTCTCACGGTATTTCTGAGTTATCACTGGCAAGTTGAGGTGTAAACCGATAGCCAACCCCACGAACGGTCTGTATGAAACGATGGTGGTTGGATGGCGTTAGTAATTTTCGCAGACGCCGGATGTGTACATCAACGGTTCTCTCATCCACATAGACATCATTACCCCAGACATGATCCAGAATCTGAGATCGGCTATAAACGCGTTCGGGATGGCTCATGAAAAAAAACAGCAGATTGTATTCTGCAGGTGAGAGATGCAGGGGGGTTTCATTGGTCAGTACAAGATGCTTTACCGGGTCGAGGGTTAAACCGTGAAAAGCAAGCGCTTGTTGGTCTGCTGAGCCACCAGAGCGCCTTAATACCGCATTGATACGCGCAATCATCTCCCTGGTGGAGAAGGGTTTGGTGATGTAGTCATCCGCGCCACTGTTCAAACCTGTCACCTTGTCCACTTCATCCGCTTTTGCCGTCAGCAGGATGATCGGTGTGGAGGCTGGTGATACCTGTTTCAGCTCCTTGGTGAGGTCCAATCCTGATCGGCCAGGCAGCATCCAATCCATCAGGATCAGATCATAACACTGATCTGCCAACAGTTTCCGCGCATCCTGGGCATTATCGGCTTCGCTTAGAACAAACCCTTTCGGTTCCAAGGCAAAGCGGATCATCTCGCGAATCTCCGGTTCATCTTCGACGATTAATATTTTCGGCATCGGAGCCCAAATGTTTGATGGTGGTCAGGAGACATCAGAGGTCCTAGGGACTGTTATTGTACCCAGCGGCGTTATCATTCACTCTTGTAGAATAACCACACTACACTCATTCTGCCATGCTGGCACAAAAACAGATCCAGCAGGAAGTCTTGGATTCGGGTTAACAGGCCCTCGTAGACCCAACAGGTAAATTGTACCGTATGGTTGCATAAACATTTAACGTTGTTTCAACTCTTCAGAGATTGCCGATTAAATGGTGCCTGCAAGATCTGTCCAGGCTGGGTATAAAGCGATGTTCCAGTCTCTTTGCTCAGAGGCCTTGATCGATTTTTAAACCGGGTCGTTCGGGGATCAAGGATCCGCTTATCCTTCATCCTGGGATTAAAATGTATATCATTTCTTACAAATTATTAGGTAATATAATTAACTTATTGATATAAAGTGAATAAATTAATTAATATCATCATACAGCAAGGCGCTGTATCCTAGTGGTTTTAAATAAAGCGTTGGGATTACTTGTGATTCAAGTCCCCAACAGAGATAATCATAACTGGGCCAAATCTGGCGAAATTTTAAAGCAACTTCGTGGAAAGTTATCTAATTTTGGTGGTACTGCTCGTGCTGTCGGGCGTCTTCTCCGGTTCTGAGACAGCTCTGGTATCCCTATCGATGGCTCGTGCCGAGGCCTTGTACAAGGAGGGTAGAAGTGGTGCTCATGCGCTCTACATCCTGAAAAAAGACCCCAGCCGAATGCTGATCACGATTCTGATCGGCAATAATGTGGTCAATATCGCTGCATCCGCCATGGCCACAGTGATAGCCACAGACTACTTCGGTGATAGTGGCCCAGGTATTGCGGTCGGTGTGCTGACCATCGTGATACTGATTTTTGGTGAGATTACCCCGAAGAGCCTGGCAACCCGTTTCTCCGAGCGTATCTCGCTGGCAATAGCACCCCTCATCTATGGGTTCATGCGCTTGATCTACCCACTGGTCTGGCTGTTTCTGCAGTTTACCAACTGGGTACAGGCCTCAACCAAGGCGATGGATGATCCGCTGATTACGGAATCAGAGGTGATCACACTGATTGAGCATGGTGAGGAAGAGGGTGTCATCGACACCGATGAGCGGGAGATGATTGAGCGCATCTTCAACTTCAATGACCTCAAGGCTGAGGATGTGATGACACCCAGGCGTCAGGTGTTTCGCCTCGATGGTCGTCGCACCCTTAGGGATGTACTACCGAATATCCTGACCGAAGGATACTCGCGAATTCCAGTCTATAGTGACGATCCGGATGAAATAGCCAGTGTGATCATCCTGCGGGATCTGATCGGCATCATTGCCAAAGGTGAGTTGGATGTGGAACTCATTGAGTTGGGGCAGGAACCTCTGTTCACCTCAGCCATCACACCGATTGATGAGTTGATTAGAATCCTGAAAAATAAAAGCACTCATCTGGCCGTTGTGGTCGATGAGCATGGTGCGATGGTGGGTGTCATCTCACTTGAGGATATGCTTGAAGAACTGGTGGGTGAGATCTACGACGAAAGTGACGAAAAGCCCGATGATCTGTTGGTACTGGACGATAGTAATATCCTGGTGAAGGGGACGGCTGAATTGCGCGTTGTTGAGGAGTTTTTCTCCATCGATATCCCGGGCAAGCCAACCGACACAATCAATAGATGGTTGCTCGAACATACCGAGCGGATTCCGACAAAAGATGAGAAATTTGAACTGGATGGTCTGATGGTGCGAGTTGAAGATGCGTCCACTCGACGAATTCACCAGGTGATTCTCAGCCGAACCGACAAAACCGAAGAAGATCAGAGTGAGGACCTGCAGACGGAGTCCTGACCGGAGGATTCAGCTCTAGGTAAGTTTCACTGAATTACGCTGCCTGACTTCTGTCAGGCAGCGCTTAAATGATACTTTTAGCAAGATCACCCTATCGCTATCCATTTCCACCGTTTTGGCTGTGATTTTTCAGACGATGTTTGAAATGGGTCATCAGTTTTTCCCGCATACGCTTTTCACGGTGCTTCTTGGCAGCTTCCAGACGCCTTTCCGCAACCCCGATCAGGGTCTCCTGACAGTTGAGTGATTTATCCTCTTCAGCGGGTGTACGACGGATGTAGGTGCCGTCAGATTGCATGTCCCAGGCGTTGTGCTTGTCACCCAGTTGTACATCCAGCATCAGGCGCAACTCCTGACGCAGTGCCGGGGCTTCTACCGGCACCAGGACTTCAACCCGTTGCATCAGATTGCGCTGCATCAGGTCGGCAGAGCCGATGAAGTACTCCTCATCGCCACCGTTGTGGAAGTAGGTGATTCGTGCGTGTTCCAGAAAACGTCCAACGATACTGACCACACTGCCACTCTCGCTCAAGCCTTTGATGCCGGGGCGGAATCGACAGGTATCGCGAACGATCAATTCAACTTTTACCCCGGCCTGTGTGGCCTTGTAGAGGGATTTGACGATGTCCTGGTCTTCCAGCGCATTCATTTTCAGCTGGATATGGCCTGTGGAGGACTCCCGGTGGATTTTGATCTCACGCTCTATCTTGTTCAACAGAGACTGTTTCAGGGTATAGGGTGCCGCCAAAATCTTGCGGTAACTGGGTGGTGGTGAGTATCCGGTAAGGTAGTTGAACTGTTCCGTGAGATCCTTACCGATCTCTTCATCGCAACCCAACAATCCCAGGTCGGTGTAGAGACGAGCCGTGCCGGCATGATAATTACCTGTGCCGATATGGTAGTAACGACGTAACTGTGAGTAATCCTTGCGGACCACCATGATCAGCTTACTGTGGGTTTTCAGACCGAGCACGCCGTAAGTGACATGAATGCCAGCCTGCTCAAGTCGTCTCGCCCAGCGGATATTCGCGGCTTCATCAAATCTGGCCTTCAGTTCAACCAGTACGGCAACCTGTTTGCCGTTGCGCGCAGCCTTGGTCAGTGAGTCGAGTACATTGCCATCGGCCGAGGTGCGATAGAGGGTCATCTTTATCGCCAGCACCTTCGGGTCTTCAGCCGCTGTACGCAGGAAACGCTCTACGGTGGTGCTGAACGATTCATAGGGGTGTTGCAGCAACAGGCCTTGATGATCGCGCAGGATGTGAAAGATGTTGCGCCGATCATGGGCCAGTTGAGGGTGATCGACTGGGTGGTGAGGTATGTCATGTAGTTTCGGCAGGTTGAGTTTGGTCAACTCAAACAGATCCCGAAGCGCCATCATGCCTTCGATGGTATAGACATCCTGCTCTTCATTCAGTCCCAGTTCCGCTGCCAACATGCCGCGGTGAACGGCATTCAAGCCGTTGGAAATCTCCAGACGAACGATGGGGGCAAAGTGACGTTCGCGTAGTTCGCTCTCAATGGTTTCCAACAGGTCATTGGCCGCTTCCTGATCCAGTTCCACATTGGCATTACGAGTAACCCGGAACAGATCACAGGATTCGATCGCCATACCCGGGAACAGCATATCCAGATTGTTGGTAATCAGGTCATCCAGGGTGACATAGGTGTAATCATCGCCAACTTTGATCAGTCTTGATGAAACATCCTGACTGACCGGAATTTTCACCCTCGCCATATGCAGATCATGACCACCCGGAAAGCGCAGTGTCACCAGTAGATTGAGGGTCAGATTTGAAATAAATGGAAAAGGATGGCTGGGGTCCATCGCCAGGGGGGTCAGCATGGGAAAAATGTTCTGCTGAAAATGCTCCCGTAACTTCTCCTGCTGTTGCTCATCAAGGGATTGATATTCAGTAATGTGTATCTCTTCCTCTGACAGTGCCTGTAGCAGTTCGTTATAGATCTGCTCCTGGGTCTGTTGCATCTCCCGGGTGACTTTGTGGCACTCCTCAAGCTGTTGCATCGGTGTTCTGCCGTCGACACTCGGGACACTGATGCCAGCCGCCACCTGCTGTTTCAGGCCGCCCATACGTTTCATGAAAAACTCATCCAGATTGTTGCTGACAATGGCCAGAAACTTGACCCTTTCAAGCAGCGGGTTTTTCTCCCTGGAGGCCTCGGCCAGTACCCGGCGGTTGAATGAAAGCCAGGTGAGCTCTCTGTTTAAGTAGAGACTGGCATCATCAAGATCGACCGCGCTCGGCTCGTTGCTTGGCTGGTTCTCTGTTTTGTCGTACTGCTCTGGGATTTGTTCTGGATTGTTCATGGTGAGGGTTTATCCGGATAGAAGGATGGTATAAGTATATGCCTTGAAATCGATATTGTGGGACCGTTTGGTGAGACGGCCGTTATCCCGGTCTTAGAATAGATAAGCACCATCTTTCGGTCTGAAATTTTCAAGACGATTCATCTGATCCAGAAAGGTTATAAGGAATCCCAGACTGTTGATCCGTCCAAGACCACCCGTGGCACAGGCGGATTCCGAAAAGCTTCTACAGCCATCGACTCTACCGCGGGGGTTGAATATCAGGCTGGGTATCGGGTCCCCGGTGTGGCGCCCCGCATTACTGTCTGTACTGTGGTCAGCGGTGATTCCAATCACCAGCTCATCACTGATCAAGGGTGCGATGGCATCGTCGATTTTCGACAGTATCTCCCGTTTACCAATGGGATCCATGTCGTGTGAGGCAATGTCAGTAGCTTTGATGTGGAGATAGACCAGATCGTTCTCTTTCAATGCACTGCGGGCGGTCTCCACTTTGGCCTGCAGGTCGGTATCTTTGGCGCCAGTGAAACGTGGATTCTCATACACCCGGTATCCAAGCAGTTTGCCGAACCCCAGTACTGTTCGTTCTCCGGAGATCACACCGGCATCGATTTTCAGATGGTGAAGTAAGGGCTTTATTTTCGGTAGTTTGCCTGGGCTGCGACAGATAATACCGTTTGCCGGTGCCAGGCCATGCTCCCGGCGGCGCTGATTGACCGGGTGTTGATCGAGCTTTTCGTAGACAATCTCGATCAGGCGATTGATACAGCGGGCAGTTTTTTCAGCTGCGGTATCCCCCGGGGTGTTGGCCTGGCAAGTGAGCAGTCCTTTATTGCGGTAATCGTTACCCGGGTCGGTGTTGCCGATATCATTCGACAGGCCGATACCTTCCAACTGGAGTACTACCCGATGCTGTGTGGCAGGATGGAGACTCGCCGTTATGCCTTCGCCCAGATTGACTTGACCAATTTCGGAGGCAAGGGCTTCGGTGCCTTGATTGATTCGGCCTGCTCGCCGGTCAAGGATTTTGAATCGCTTGCCTTTTCGCTCGATCGTGGCGAAATTACAGCGGAAGTAGAGCGCCTGATCGCTGCTGCTCAAACCAACCCCGGAAGCCTCAACAGGACCGCGGGCCAGCTCAACGGCCTGTTGTTGGGATAGGCCGAACAGAGGGCAGAAACCGGTATGGGTGCCGACTGGCATGCCGGGGAAGAGCGGATCGATGAGGCCACATTGTCCAGCGCTGGCGAGACTGTCCATATTTGGTGTCTCAGCGACTTCCAAGGGTGTTTTGCCGCCAAAGGAGGGGATGCCCCGATCACCCAGACCATCGAGAATGATTAATAGACCTTTATGGGTCGTTATCAAGTTGAGTTAACCTCAGATGAGTTGAACCGGTGACGGCAATAGGCGCATATTCAAACTTCAGTGCCAGAGTGTCTGGTTATTCGATGCCAAATACATCCTCAACTTTAGCATGAAAATTCTGCTCTAACACCTCAATTATCAAACGCATGATGTGATCGGTCGCCAGGTCTTTATTGTCGTTGGCGATGATCGAGACGCTGTGATTATCCGCTTCAGATAGCAGGTAGCTTTGCAGCATCCAGATCGATTCGAAATTGGATAGATAGTTGCTGTCTTCACTGCGTTCGGGTGCGGTAATGCCCCGATCTTTCAGTCGGTGTTTCAAATGATTCTGTTTCAATACCGCCATCACGATCGGTACGATCACCGCATCGCTGTTATCCTTGAACAGGTTGTACAGGGTAGGGGTGACATGCACCCCTTCAAGGATCAATGAGACCCTCTCTTTCAGAGCTCTCTGTACTACCGCTTCACAGGGTACAGACACCAGTTCCGACTGATGAAGATAGCCATGAATCATCAGCTCTTCGGTACTTCCCTCATGCTCATGTTGGCCCAGAGTTTTATGCCAGGCATTGAATGAAGAGGTGTGCAGTTCTGGCATCAGTCGTTGCGGAATCATCATGCGCATAACCTCCCGCAACATGTCGGTTGATTGAGTGCGGATGATATTCAGTCGATGCGCCACTTCCGTGGCAATGGTACTTTTACCGCAGCCTGTGGTGCCGCCAATCAGCAGGATCAGTGGCCGTTTGGAGTGTTTGTAGTCGGTCCACACCAGGTAGCTGTTTGCGGCACGCTTACCATAACGTTGCTTGAGATTCTCATGGGTCAAACGGCCAAGTTTATTGCTGGTAATGCCCTCCTGGTAGGACTCAAGCAGATCCAGATAAACCGATTGAGTGATCAGTGAGGCCTTGTCGCTGCCCAGTCCGGATGATTCCAGTGATTGCCGGTGTTCAATGGTTGAAAAGGGGCGTGCGACTCCTTTACGGTCGGTGACCATAATCTCAGGCGTGTTGGGTGTCAGGCTCTCATAGTTTTCTATGACTTCTTGCTGATCGAGTTGCTCAAGTTGTTTCAGTACCAGTTTACGCAGATCATTGGTCGACAATTCATCCTTGCCGGCAATTTGCTGACGTATCTCGGATGAGAGCTCGTAGGCGGTTTCAAAGGCCATTCCGGCATCGGTCAGTGAACGGGTCAGGATGCCGCGTAAGAACGGAGCACGTGTCTCATCGTTGCTGTCTATGATGAAAGTTTTTGCCATGGCGTCAGGCTATCAGATCAGTCGCCATAGGTGGAGTGAATAGATCACTTTTCACGATAACTCGGTCTTTTTGTTGCTGTTTGATGGGAATATTGAACTCCATCGTTAGAAATCCTTTTTTGGCATTTGCAAGCTATCCTGTCGATTGCAAATCCCTTGGTATAAAAAAAACAGCTGAATGGTCAGCGTCCAAATGTGTCAATTATAGCGGTTGCTCGAGCTTGTTAACACTAAAGCTATTTTGTCTGTTCCCAGGCATAGATCGCTTCTGCCTTGTTACCCGGCTCAAAGAAGTGAAGTTGTTTACAAAGGGACTCGACCAACAGCAAGCCACGTCCACTGTAGAGCTGATCATTACCGCTATCCTTTATATGGTTGCTGTAGTCAAAGCCCTTACCGCTGTCTTCAATCGTGATGATGATATGGCCACCACTATCCTGACTGTAGATCCTGAGGTTTATGCGGACACAACCTTGGGAGAGATTGTTTAGTCGCTGTTCACGCTGTTGGAAATAATCTGTAAATCCATTCTCACCCTGCTTCAGGCTGGAGTCCAGTTTGAGGATGCCATGGTCGAGCGCATTGACGTACAATTCGGTCAGTATGGTGAAGAGGGGGCGTCGATGATTATGCAGCCCTGCGGTTTCCTGGATTGAATTGATCAGGATCGGTATCGGATCGGCTTGACGCAGCTGGGCGCCATAGAGTGTGAACTGGAATTCGATGCAGTCCGGGTGTTCTTTCAGTATTGTTTCAGGCAAATCATGTTCAGCTTTTTTATTGGGTGTCTCAGAAGAACCCAAAGCCGGGAACATCTGTCGAATCAGAGGAATTTCGACAACACTGATATCGTCATCCTGCGGGGCATCGCTACAGAATTCCTGCAGATCACCACTCAGTTTATCCAGAATGTAGTCCTGATCGATACTTTGCTTGATGGCATCGATATACCTTGTCTGCCCGAACAAGTCGCCTTTCGGATTCCGCGCCTCGGTGACACCATCCGTTGCCAGGATGATCCGGTCACCCTCGTTGATTCGCAAAAAGTGGAAATCATCCTTTAAGTCGATATCCGGCGCTATACCGAGTGGCAGGGATTGGGAGTTGATCTTCTGTTTGATCTTTCGCTCATCCTTGTCGATTAGATAGCAGTCCGGCATACCGCAATTGATCAGTTTGACATGGTCGAGCTCGTGATCGATTTTGACGAACTGTACCGCCATGAACATGCCGGTTGGCAGCAGACTGTACAATTTGCTATTGATGGCTTGCAGAATCTGGTGAGGACCAAACCCTTTGGCTGTCATCGTGCGGAAGGCCTCTGAAGTGGGCAGGGCGCCTAGTGCGGATGCCAGGCCATGACCGGTGAAATCCCCAAGCAGGACATACAGGTCATGGGATGGGGCAAAGGCGGTCAACATCAGGTCACCGCTGAACAGGCTGGCAGGTTGCAGCAGACTGTGGATATGTTCCAGGGCAACATTATCGGCGACTACAGCACCGCTGAAGACCTGTTCTGCAATCTCCTGGTCCCGTTGCATCCGGCTATAGAGCATACGGGTGTCCTGTTGAAGGATGCGAATACGCTCCATCGCCTTCACTTTTGCGGAAAGCACGGTAAAACTGTATGGCTTGGAGAGAAAATCATCGCCACCGACCTCGACACAGCGGGCGAGCGCCTTCTCGTCTTGCATGGCGGTGAGAAAGATAATCGGTACAAACGAGTCACCTGCGCACTGTTTGATTTGTGCAGTAGCCTCATAACCGTCCATTTCCGGCATCATCACATCCATGAAAACGATGTCCGGCTGGTGCTGTTCAAACAGGCTCACAGCCTGGCGGCCGTTTTCCGCTTCGATGACCTCATAGCCATGCTTCTGCAGGAGTTTTTTCAGGATCAGCCTGTTGGTTATTTCATCCTCGACAATCAAGGCTTTGCCATGATTTTCATGGGCGCCGAACTGTTTGGGCATGGTGCTCTTCCGATTCTCTTAGCATGGATTGGTACTTTATATCACAGCTGGGTCTGTTGACACTGATCCTACACGCTCCTGTGTTGGGATCCCGCTTGATCGGGCAAGCTTGATCAGTGTGTAGAGTAAAGATCGACTTAGAGGGAAATAACTTGATTGACCGTAGAGCGGGCTACCCAGTTATCCCAGGATATGGTATTGATAAGATTGTGACGCTATCAGTCGTGAATGGACATTGATCTGTGCACCATCATTCGCTGAAGATTACCTACCCTGATCCAACTACTGCCGAATTAGCCTTTGTTGGGGATTGGACCCTCCACTCCGAAGTATGCCCCTGGCAGCATCTGCAGCAACAATTGCAAGCACAACCCCAGCTGAAGGAGATCCGTCTGGTAACGGCTGAACTCGGTTTTTGGGATAGCAGATTGCTGAATGTCCTGCAAAAAGTAAGTGAATATTGCGCAGATTGTGACTACCGACTCGATGCGGATGCTCTACCGGTAGGAATCCAGCGGCTACTCGATCTGGGGGCGGCTGTCGCTGAGCGACAGGGCGCGCGCAGGTCAGATCGACGTTTCTCTTTTCTGTATCGTACCGGTGAAGTAGCCATCGCAGTCTGGCAGGAGTGTCTGCGCTTCACCGAGTTTGCCGGCGAACTGGTGCTCTCCCTATGGCGGCTGATCCGGGGAAGAGCAAGATTCCGCCGTGATGATTTTTTCAGCCTGCTGCAGGCGGCAGGCCCTGGTGCCCTGCCCATCGTCAGTCTGATCGCCATCCTGGTGGGGGCTGTGCTGGCCTTTGTCGGTGCCATTCAGTTGCAGATGTTCGGCGCGGAGATCTATGTGGCCAACCTGGTCGCCTTGGGTTCGCTGCGGGAGATGGGCGCGATGATGACGGCAATCATTATGGCCGGTCGCACCGGTTCTGCCTACGCCGCCCAATTGGGTAGCATGCAAGTGAATCACGAAATCGACGCCTTGAAGACCTTCGGTATTTCAATTATCGATTTTCTGGTGTTGCCTCGGGTGATCGCGCTGGTGATCATGCTGCCTCTGCTAACCCTGTGGGCTGACCTGCTTGGTATAGTCGGTGGGTTGATGGTGAGTGTGCTGGTATTGGACATCTCACTGTTGGAATATTTGGTACAGAGCAGAGAGTCTGTTGGCTGGGAGGATCTGACGGTAGGTCTGATCAAGAGTGTTCTGTTTGCCATTGTGATTGCCATGTCCGGTTGTCTGCGGGGACTTCAGAGTGGCCGGGATTCCGCTGCCGTGGGAAAGGCGACCACTTCAGCCATGGTGACGGCCATATTGTTGATCGTGGTATGGGATGCGATTACCACCATTCTCTTTAACCTGCTGGATTTCTAATGGGACTGGCAACGGAGACAGAGTATTCGACCGCGCAAAAATCGCTGATCCAGGTCTCGGATCTGACCATGGCCTACGGTGATTTTGTGATCCAGCAGGAGCTCAATTTTACCATTCAGGCCGGTGATGTTTTCATTATCATGGGGGGGAGTGGTTGCGGCAAAAGTACCCTGTTAAGACATTTGATCGGCTTGCAGAAACCGGCACAGGGACAGATCCGTTTCCAGGGGGAGTCGATCTGGGACCTGGATAGCCAGAAGCGGCATCGGATTCTTCGGAGGATGGGAGTGCTCTACCAGTCCGGGGCGTTGTGGACCCATATGACGCTGGCGGAGAATGTGGCACTGCCCCTGCAGACCTATACATCCCTGTCAGCGGGAGAGATCGGTGACCTGGTCTCTTTTAAACTTGCTTTGGTGGGATTGAAAGGCTTTGAAGCCTATTATCCATCTGAGATCAGTGGCGGCATGCAGAAACGCGCCGGCTTGGCGCGGGCCATGTCACTCGATCCTGAACTGCTGTTCTTTGACGAGCCATCGGCGGGTCTCGATCCGGTCAGCGCACGTCGTCTGGATGAGCTGATTCTGGAGTTGAGTGATAGCCTGAATACGACAATCGTGGTGGTAACCCACGAACTGGCAAGCATCTTTGCCATCGGGGACGACTCGGTGTTTCTGGATCCGGTGTGCAAGCGTATGATTGCGAGTGGCAATCCAAACGAACTATTGGCGACAACAGATGACCCAAGGGTACGCGAATTTCTTACCCGGGGTGATTCAGAGGTGGATCCGAGTCATGCAATCAAGGATTAGTCCAACTCTTATCGGCAGCTTTGTGCTGGCCAGCCTGGCCTTGGGGCTGGCCTCGGTGTTGCTCTTCTCAAATGGCACCCTGGCTAACAAACCGACCCAGTTCATTCTCTACTTTGAAGGGGATGTGAAAGGCCTTCAGGTGGGTTCGCCAGTCAATTTTCGCGGGGTGAAGGTGGGGCAGGTAGAGTCCATGTCGATCACCTATGTTCGGGAGTCAAAGGAGTTCAGAATTCCTGTGGTGATCGGAATCCGCGACGGCCATGTGAATGTCGATGGGGTGGTCACGGAGAGTGGCGTCAAGCTGGAACTCGATGATTTGATTGCCCAGGGCCTCAGAGCCCGGCTCAATCTGCAAAGCCTGGTGACGGGTAAACTGGAGATTGAGCTCGATTTCATGCCGGAGACGCCGATCCAGCTGGTGGCTCAGGATAAGCGCTATCCGGAAATCCCGACGGTGCAATCAAGTATGGAAAAACTGGCCACTGCCATTGAGCAGATACCGGTTGAGCGGATTACCCAACGGCTTTCTGAGATCCTCGACAGCATTGATGAAATGATGGCGGATGGTGAGTTGAAGCGTCTGACAACCTCGCTGCTTCAGATTGCCAAACGACTCGATCAGATCAGCCAGTTGCTTGCTGAGCAGGCACCGGAACTGTTGACGAACAGTAATGCGACACTGGTTGAAGCAAGGACCATGATTGCCGAAGTGGCCGGCACCGCGAAACAGACTCAGGCATTGATCTCGGCAACGGATGAAAACCTGACCTCGGCATTCTCCCGATGGGACAAAACCCTGGCCAGTGGGGATCAAGCCTTTCGCCAGGTTGGAGAGACGGTGGATAATGCCGAGCGGTTGCTCAATGAGGATTCGGAACTGATCAGTCAACTCACTAACACACTGCGTGAACTGGGTAGTGCGGCACGGGCGATACGCATTATGTCTGAGTATCTCGAACGCCATCCCGAGGCCTTGTTACGGGGGAAACAATAGACAGATGAAAACGGATTCACTTGCGTCATGGTTGGTGGTCTTTCTTTTGATCAGCCTCTGTATCGGTTGTGCTTCACCTTCACAGCCAACCCGCTTCTACCGCTTGGATGGAGGCATCGACAAGCTTGGTCCGGTTGATCTGACACCCAGGCCAGGCGGGGTTGTGATCGGCATCGATGCGATCGAGCTGGCCGGATATCTGGATCGCCCGCAAATCATTGAGCGCACCTCAAGTCATCGTCTTGAACTCTATGAGTTCGAACAGTGGGCGGGCTCACTGCAGGAGAACCTGCTTGCGCTGATCAGAGATCGGATACAACAGCAGTTGAGTAGCATGCAGGTGATCGCCTATCCCTGGCCACTTGGTTTGAAACCGGATTATGAGTTGAAACTTGTCATCCAGCGTTTTGAACAGGTTGAGGGCTCAATCGAGTTGCAGGGGCTATGGACCCTGGTCGAAACTGATCGTCGCAGAATTGTGCTGATGCAACAGAACCGCTTGCAGGAACCGATCCAGGGGGAAACGATTGAAGCTGGTGTGGTTGCCGCCAGTGTGGCTGCCAGCAGGTTCTCCGAGCAAATCGCTGAGCAGATGTTACAGCAGATCGACTCTACTGAAAAAGCGCGTTGATCTAAAATCCCGATCGCCAGTCGAAGCTGACTCAGCTATGGCTGTTTGAGTGCTTAATCGACGATCTCCGGTTACCGATCTTCAATCGATAGAGTCGATCTCAGCTTCCAGCTTATTGTGTGTTGGGCTCGGCCGGTGCAGTTTGCTGTGATTCATCAGAAGTGGCTGGTGTGGTCTCGATCCGTTCCGCTTCCGGTTCAGGCTCAGGCTCAGGCTCTTCCGGTGGGGCAGGCATCTCATAGCGATTGGCAATGGCGAGTATCCCCAGTACCGGGTGATCCAGATAGTGCAGCTTACCGCTGCGCATACGTCGTTTCTCCTGCATGCGGTAGTTTTGAGGACCCGGGTCATACTCCGCTTCATTGCGTGTCTGATCCTCATCCACTCTCAACAGAAGATCTGTCTCCAGATGAAGATAGCGCTTGATGCCAAACGTTATATTCCCCTCCAGAATCGGTAAGGGCTCCTCGAAGGCGGATTTCCTTTTTGATGCCAGGCTGATAGAGATTGGAATCGCCTCATCCGGGTGTGCAACCGGTTGACGCCAGCCGATGTGATAGAGGGGGCGATAATCCCGGGATCTGCGCATGGCGCCCCAGGCATCGGTAAGACTCTTCTCTTCAGCCGGCAAGGCCCGATAGGCGATCGGTTTGCCATCCTCAGTCAATGCCCCAGTGCTAAGCTGTACACTCTGCTCCTGGTCCGGGGTGCCTGGATCAAGCGCCCAGCCCTCCGTGGATCCAGCGCCAGGGGCGATGCGACGAAACACCAGGACCTCAAATTGATACCAGGGAGCTGACTCCTGTTCCTCATGGGATTCGGCGTACAGGTTCATCGGAGTGATGAGCAGCAGACTGAGGATCAGTATGATCACTTTTTCCTGTTTAACGATCATCTTACGCAGCATAGAGTTTCATACCTTCTGAGGTTAGTCTATCAGTCTGTCCAGCAACTGGTGGATCTTATCAACCCGGTTGAGCGGATTGTCCAGTTGAGCGTTATACCTTAGCTTATCGTTGCCTTCGAGACGATAGGTATTCGGCTTTTGCTGGATCAACCTGATCAGTGTACCAGGGTCGAATTTTGGCTGTTCATCGAACAGCAATCTCGCCCCTTTAGGACCAGCGTCGATCTTACGTATTCCCAGGGGATGGGCACGCAGTTTCAGTTCTGTGATGGAAAACAGATTTTTTGCTGCATCGGGCAATAGGCCGAACCGGTCGATCATCTCGACCTGCAGCTCGCGCAACTCGGCATTGTCTTTAGCACTGGCAATCCGTTTATAGAGTACCAGGCGGCTGTGAACGTCCGGAAGATAATCTTCCGGCAGCAGGGCAGGTAGGTTGAGTTCGATCTCGGTGCCATGATCCAAAGGCCGGTCCAGTTCGGGCTGGCGGCCCGATTTGAGGGCCTCGACAGCCCGCTCCAGCAGCTCTGTGTAGAGGGCAAAGCCGATCTCCTGTATTTGCCCGCTCTGCTCATCACCCAGAAGTTCTCCAGCACCCCGGATCTCCAGATCGTGGGTGGCGAGTGTAAATCCTGCACCAAGATCTTCAAGTGACTCAATAGCTTCCAGTCGCTTTTTAGCATCTGACGTTAGACTGGCTGAAGGTGGGGAAATCAGATAGGCATAGGCCCGATGGTGAGAGCGACCGACCCGTCCTCGGATCTGGTGAAGCTGCGCCAGGCCCAGCTTGTCCGCCCGGTTGATGATGATGGTGTTGGCGCTCGGCACATCGATGCCGCTCTCGACAATGGTGGTACAGACCAGCAGATTGAAGCGCTGATGATAGAAGTCCCGCATGATGCCTTCCAGTTGCCGCTCCCGCATCTGTCCATGAGCGACCTGCAGCCGCACACCGGGTAACAGGCTCTCCAGTCGCTCGGCCATGTTTTCAATGGTGCTGACTTCATTGTGTAGAAAATAGATCTGCCCACCGCGTTTCAATTCACGCTGGCAGGCTTCGGTGATCAGACTGTCACTCCATTGACTGACAAAGGTCTTGACTGGATGTCTCAAGGCCGGTGGGGTTGCGATGATCGACAGGTCGCGCATACCGGACATGGCCATATTCAGGGTACGAGGAATCGGTGTTGCCGTCAGCGTCAGCAGGTCCACTTCACTACGCAGTGCTTTCAGCTTCTCCTTATGGCGCACGCCGAAGCGATGTTCTTCGTCGACAATCACCAATCCCAGGTTCTTGAACGCGATACCATCGGAAAGCAGTTTATGGGTGCCCACTACAATATCGACACGGCCATTTTTCAGTCCGTCCAGTACCCCTTGTTGCTGTTTGCCGGTTCGGAATCTTGAAAGACTCTCCACCTTGATCGGCCAGTCGGCGAATCGGTCGGCGAAATTCTGATAGTGCTGTTGTGCCAGCAGGGTAGTGGGTACCAATACCGCAACCTGCTTATTGCCCTGGGTGGCAGTAAATGCGGCTCGCATCGCCACTTCCGTCTTACCAAAGCCCACATCGCCACAGACGACCCGGTCCATCGGTTGAGGCGAGGTCATATCATCAATCACCGCCGAGATGGTCTGTAGTTGATCGGGCGTCTCCTCGAACTCGAAAGAGGCGGCAAAGGCCTGGTACTCCGCATCGGGTGTGGGAAACGCCACCCCCTGTCGTGCAGCGCGACGGGCATAGATCTCCAACAGCTCAGCCGCCACATCGCGGATCTGTTTGGCGGCTTTGCGCTTGGTCTTCTCCCATTGATCGCCACCAAGTCGATGCAGCGGGGCATGCTCCGGTGAAGCCCCGGCATAACGGCTGATCAGGTGCAGAGAGGCGACGGGTACATAAAGTTTGTCACCCCGGGCGTATTCCAAGGTCAGAAACTCAGTGGTCTGGCCAGCCACATCCAGGGTTTGCAGCCCCAGATAGCGACCCACCCCGTGATCTTTATGGACAACGGGGGCACCCACATGCAATTCGGTCAGATTGCGTACAATCTGGTCCGGATCCTGGCTGACCTTACGGCGTCTGCGCTCCTGGCGCACCCGTTCGCCATACAGCTGGGTTTCAGTGATGATGGTCAGTCCAGCGGCTTCCAGCCAGAGGCCCTGCTCCAGAGGCGCCACACAGAGACCGATTTCAACATCGCTCTGCAGGAAACTGTGCCAGCTCTCTACCGGTTTGGCGTGAATGCCAAGATCCCGAAGGGTAGCCAGCAGCATTTCACGTCGCCCCGCACCCTCGGCAATGAACAGGGTGCGTTTTGCCTTATCCTTGAGAAACTGTTTGAGCGCCGTGGCGGGGGTTTTGCGGCGTGCTTGAAAGGCTATTGGTGGCGGTAGCTGAGTGTCGTAATTGATTAATTTCGCATAGCCTTTTGACCGACTTGGCAGCTCATGGTGGCTGAGGGTGATCAATTCCCCTTTTTTCAGTGCTGCCGCCAGCTCATCATCCCGCAGATAGAGGTGTTGGGGTGGCAGGATAGGACGGCTGATATCGTGACGCCGCTCCTCGTATCGGCTGGTGATCTCGTCGAAAAAGACTCTCGCCTGCTCCCTGATATCCTCCCACTGCACCAACAGATGGTTTTCAGGCAGATAGTCGAACAGGGTGGCTGTCTGCTCGTAGAAGAGGGGCAGGTAGTACTCCAGGCCACTGGGAATCCTGCCCTCCGAGACATCCTGATAGATCAGACTCTGTTGCAGGTCTCCTTCCAGGTGAATGCGATAGTTTCGTCTGAACTGCTGGATTCCCTCCTCATCCAGGGGGAACTCCCGAGCCGGCAGCATCTCGATTGCCTCAATCTTTTCCAGCGATCGTTGGTTCTCCGGATCAAAGGTGCGGATGGAGTCTATTTCATCGTCGAACAGGTCGATGCGGTAGGGTCTCTGGCTGCCCATCGGATAGATATCGAGCAGTGACCCTCTCACCGCAAACTCCCCGTGGGAAAATACCTGGGAGACGCATTGATAACCACTGCTCTCCAAGCGGCGTCGGGTGGTTTCGATATTTAACGTTTCTCCGGTTTTTATCACCAGGCCGTGTGCATCCAGAAAATGTTTTGGCGCCAGCCGCTGCATCAGCGTGGATACCGGCGTGACCAATAAACCCTGCTGCATCAAGGGTAGACGCTGCAGGGTAAGCAGGCGTTGCGAGATCAGCTCTGGCAGGGGGGAAAAGAGGTCATAGGGCAGGGTTTCCCAGTCGGGGAAATTGATGACCGGTATTTCTCCGTCACCCAAAAAGAAGCGTAATTCGGATTCGAGTCGGCTTGCCGACTGCATATCCGGTGTTACAACCAGAATGATCCCCTGATACTCCTTTGCCGCATTGGCAATGGCCAGGGAGCCACTGCATCCATGCAGGCCGCCCCACTGATAGCGTTCCCCATCCACACCAGGCAGTTGTGGTGAAAGCGGGGAGTTGGTTGTGGCTGATCTTGTGTTCATCTGAGACAGGCTGAAATAAAAGCTGTCAATTGTCTCATAACTGCTGCCGCAGGTCAGCGTGCAATAACTCAGAATGGCTACTGAAATTGATGAATTCGACTGGTAGATCCAGGCTTTTTCCACTGTCAGTGGAAGCTGATTTGCTACACATCCGGGGAACGTGTAATTTCTTCAAACCAGCTTAAAATAGGCTACAAAACTAGGGCCTATTGGATTAGTGTTAACAGGCCCTAATAAATCAATTCATCCATCGAAACCACTCAAGGCAGATTTCTGTGAGCAAGAAACTCTATTACCTTTTTATACTCATCTTTTGTTTGGCGACACCGCTCGCTGCTAATGAGTTGGCTGTCAAACAACTGCTGGCCAGTGGCGAATGCCGACAATGTGATCTCACTGGTGCAGATCTGAGGATGAGCACTCTGTCAGGCGCTGATCTGAGCGGGGCGATCCTGGATAATGCGATTCTCTACGGCAGTGACCTCAGTGGTGCCAATCTTCAAGGGGCCAGCCTGAGTGGGACAAGCTTAGCAAGAACAGACCTCTCCGGAGCAAATCTACAGGGTGTGGTGATCAAAAGGGGCCGCTTCAGCCGGGCCGATTTGAGTGGCGCCAATCTGCAGAACAGTGACCTGGAGGGGGCGAATTTCATCGGCGCCAACCTCTCAGGGGCCAATCTGACTGGTGCGAATCTTAAATCGTCCATCTTCACAGAGAGTCGTCTGGTGGCGACCGACCTGTCCAATGCCCAACTGGATGGCGCTGATTTTAGAGGGGTCGATCTGAGTCAGGTCAGTTCCCTGAGCCAGGCCAGCTTCAAGCGGACAAACCTGCGTAACAGCAACCTTTCTGGACTGGATCTGAGCCATATGGATTTCACTCAGGCCAGGTTGCTCAAAGCCAATCTGTCCAACACCCTTCTGGTATCCAGTCTGTTAATCGAAACAGAGTTGAAAAAGACCCGTATGGGTGGTGCCGACCTGCGCCAGGCCACCATAAGAAGGTCACAGATGCATGGTGTAAACCTGAAAGGAGCTCAGTTGCAAGGTGCTCAAATGGATGGCGTTGTTATCAGTGGCAACCTGATCGATGCCGATTTCTCCGAGGCCACCATTGTGAAAGCCAATATGAATGGCGCCAATCTGAAGGGAGCCCTGTTTCACCAGGCAAAACTTGAATTTACCGATTTTGGCTCCGCCAATCTGTATGGCGCTGATTTCAGTCGGGCTATCTTGCATCGATGCAATTTTCGCAAGGCAAATCTACGTGAAGCAATATTCGAAGGTGTGGATTTGACTGGCAATATCATGGATGGGGCACGAGGCGTAGAGTCGAATCCAAACACGCCAAGTGAAGGCTGAGCAACTTACGCAGAAACTGGTGAGCATGGCCAGTCGGGAGATCGCTGCCAAGTCCCAACGTTTTTTCAAAACCGGCCAGGGTGAGTATGCAGAGGGGGATCGGTTCCTGGGAATCCGTGTACCCATTCTCAGGCAGCAGGCCAGGGAGTTTCAGCAGATGTCCCTGACTCAGGTCCTGCGTTGCCTGAAGTCTGCCTATCATGAAGAACGATTGTGCGCCTTGTTGATTCTGGTCAGAAAGTTTGCGTCTGGCGATGAGAAGCTGCGTGAACGTGTCTTTAGGCACTACCTTGAAAATACCCGTTATATCAACAACTGGGATTTGGTGGACAGTTCTGCCTATCAGATTGTCGGCGCTTATCTTTTGACCAGGAAGCGGGAAATACTCTACCAACTGGCAAGGTCCGACTCTCTCTGGGAGCGACGGATTGCGAGCATAGCCACCTACCAGTTCATAAAAAAACAGCAGTATGACGATGCACTGGCGATTGCCGAACTGTTACTGCTGGACCAGCAGGATTTAATTCACAAAGCTGTTGGTTGGATGATCAGGGAAGTGGGTAATCGTGATCGAAACCGGGCACAAATGTTTCTGAATCCATTCTATCAAGCAATGCCCAGGACAATGTTGCGGTATGCGATTGAGAGGTTTCCGGAACCGCTTCGACAGGGCTACTTAAAAGGCGAGATTTAAGCAAACCAGAGAGGTTCGCCAGTTGAATGGGGAACCTCTATACAATCAGAGGTTCCCCGTGGGGGGTCAGGTGAACATGTCAGCTGCGATGTTCTTGAACCAGCTGCGAGCAAACTTGGCCTCGATGGCCCGGGTTGCGGCACTGGCATTCATCGGTGAGAGGCCGCCGGCGCCTTTCACGCCAACGATCTTGCCATCCACAAGTTGATAGACCGCTGCCACAGAGATACCCCATTCTGGTGAGATAATGCTGTAACAGGTATTGACGTAGGAGGGTTCACCGGGTTCCTGGCCATTCAGTGCTGCAACGATTGCAGCGGCACAGACCTTACCCTGAGAGTTGGCGGCATACCCCGATTTGGGCATTTTACCGGCAATACAGGCGTCTCCGATGACATGAATGTCCTTATGCAGTTTCGACTCGAAGGTCTTCTGATTTACCGGGCACCAGCCTGAATCGTCAGCCAGTCCGGCGACCTGTGCAATCTTACCCGCTTTCTGTGCCGGGATGAGATTCACAACATCCCCTTTGTACTCTTCCACTTCACCGACCAGGGTGCGGCTGTTTGGATCGATTGCTTCGATGATACCGCCACCGGCGCCGGATACCCACTCCACCATGTCGCCATAGAACTTCTTATAGCCCTGCATGAAGAGGCCCTGCTTGGAAAATTTATCCTTGGCGTCAAGGATAATGACCTTCGACTTCGGCTTATGCATTTTGAAGTAGTGTGCGATTTGCGCCGCACGCTCATAAGGTCCGGGAGGACAACGAAACGGATTGGGTGGTGCGGCAATATAACAAACCCCGCCATCCTTCATCGCTTCAAGCTGCTTTCTCAGGGTGACTGTTTGCGGCCCGGCTTTCCAGGCATGAGGAATCTTCTCTGCAACCTCGGCGTTGTAGCCATCAATCTTTTCGTAACGGAAATCGACGCCAGGGGAGACGATCAGTTTGTCGTAGTCATACTGTTTGCCGCTTTTACCTTTGACAGTATGTTTATCAGGATCGATTGCCACGATCTCATCCTGAACGACATTGATGCCCCTTTTATCACTCAGTGTGTCATAACCAAATGTGAGACTGTCGATGGATCTGTCACCGCCCAGCACTTCATTACTCAGTGGGCAGGAGACATATTTTTTATCTTTTTCGATCAAGGTGACATCGATATCCGCATCAGCCAGCTTGACATATTTTGCCGCGATGGCGCCGCCATAACCTCCACCGATGACAATCACCCGGCCTTTACCGCCACCGGATGCACGTTTGGGTGTATTCGCAGTACAGGCGTTGATTGAAACCAATGCACCTAATGCGGTACAGGCGCCGGCTGCTTTAACAAATTTACGTCGCGTGAACATAGCCATTAATTATTCTCCCCAAAATTACTTTTCACTGGCATAAAATTCTGCCATGGCCTTTAACTCTTCTTTGGAGAGTTTCATGACGCGTTTGCCCATTTTGCGGGGTGCGCAACGTTTCCCTTTGCTGTGACACCATTCCAGGTAATGCATGGTATATTCCGGCCATTGTCCGGCCAGTCGGGGGGCTTCATCCTCCTGCACTCTACCGTTGTCTTCATGGCAGGTCTTACACTGGTCGTCGTGAATTTTCTTACCGATCGCCACCATTTTGGAATCTGTTTTGACCGGGCTTGAAACCCACTCCTGATCTGCCATGAATGAAGCGATCGCTTTCAGTTCCGATTCGCTATAGCCTTTGGCGATTCGTCCCATGATGGTGGAGTCCCGTTCGCCGGATTTATATTCCAGCAGGATCATTTGTAGAAACTCCTTCTCCATACCGCCGATAATCGGCATTAAGTCACCGGCGCTGGCGCCCATGGTGCCATGACAACCGGCGCAAGTGTTGGCAAGCATGCTGGGTGAGCGAACACCTTCTGCAGTCAGGCTGCCTGAGAAAATCACCGCGGCTGTCAATGCGAGTAGCCGTGCTTTTCTGTTTTTCATGAAAATCTCCTCTGGTGAAATCTGAATCAGTGCATCGTGTTTTGGGATGAGCGTTGATTCAGCCACGTAACAACTTTGTCAATTTCTTGTTTTTTGGATGGATCCAGCTGTTGTGCCTGTTTCAAGGCCTCTCTTGCCAGCTGATATCTTCCAAGGTGTAGATAGGCGACGGCCAGGCCTATGAAGGCATCTGAATTGGATTGATCCAGCATAATCGCCTGTTGAAAGTTTTCGATGCCTGAGGAGTAAGACTGCTGTAACAGTTGTACTCCACCAAGTCGAGTATAGGCCAGAGAAGAGGAGGGTGCTTCTTTGATTGCCTCTTCCAGAAGTGATTGAGCGGCTTTCAGGTCACCGGCTTCTGTTTGTTGAAAGGCTTGTTCGATCAGAGTCTGTTGTTCGCTGTTGGCCGTGATCGAGAAGGATAGGCTGCAACCGAGTAAAGCAACAACCAGGTATCTTGAGTATCGCAGCATTGAATACCTCATTGGAAAAATACGATAGCGGAAGATGGTAAGAAATGAAAAACCCCCTTCAGGATGACCTGAAGGGGGTGAGGGGGGTTACTTCAGCGCGCCTTTACCGTAGCGCTCTTCAAAACCCTTACGTACCTTGTCGATGGACTCCTTGCTCATACCTTCAAAGTACCAGGTATGGCCCTCGATCGGGCGGAAGTACTTGTCGAGCATGGCGTCGGCAAACTTGGTGTTGCCGTCCTTCTTCATAGCCACATCTTTCAACTCGGGTATCCATTTCATGTAGGTGTGCTTGGCTACATCATAGATACCGTGCCACCAGGTATAGTCAGGACCACTCATGGACGCACCGTGACGAGCGCGGCGGCCTTCATGATGCCAGATTTCCCACCAGGTCCATTCGATTTTGTCGTCAAACGGGGCCTTGGTGATATAGCCGTTCTTCTTCAGCTCACCCATGACAGCAGCGATAGGCTTGGCGAATTTCTCATTGTAGAGTTCAACCACGTTATCGAACTGATTGTAGTGACCATTAATAACGCTGTCGCTGTGGCAGGCCTTACAGACTTCCTGCATCTTCTTGCGACGTTCCTTCCAGGTCACAACCTCGACCACGGTAGAACCTTTGGCTTTGTCACCGACCTTGGGGATTTTTTTACCCTCTTTGACGTCGAACTCATCACCGTTCTCCAGACGAATCAGGTTGATCTTCTGAGAGATTGGTGGACGCAGGGTCCAGGAGATACGATCGCCAACGTTATGGGTCTTGCCCTCTTTGCCGCCGGCACTCATGTGGCAGGTGGCGCAGGTGGGAGCTGCTGAGTAGTCAACACCGGCGACCCACTTATCGGATTCCATATTCATCTCATCGACTTTCGCGCGATAGATGATGCCGTGCTTGGACTCGTTGTAGACCTCAATTTGAGGATGGTCGGGACCGACGTGACACTTACCGCAGGTATCCGGTGTACGGGCCTGGGCTTTGGAGAAACGGTGACGACCGTGACACGCAGTACAGGAACCGGCAGAACCATCAGGGTTGATTCGGCCGATACCGGTGTTGGGCCATGTGGTCGGCAGAGGTCTGCCATCTTCACCGATCTCGATCTTGGAGCCGTGGCACTGGCGGCAACCTGCATTGACTGCTGCAGGGCCGCCGACTACTTCACCAAGGAGGTTATCGAGGGATGCAAGGATTTGACCGCCTTTGGAGTGATGGGAACCATCCATCTCTTCGAATTCTACCGAATGGCATTTCGAGCAGTCTTTAGGGGTTACAATAATTGAAATTCGCTGTCCTTCATGTTCAAAGCCATCAACATCGTCAGCTTCGGCTTCATGACAGTCAAGGCAGTTGACACCGCTTTGACCATGCTGACTGTTGTTCCACTCCATGGTCAGTCCTGGATCTTCCTGCCAGTGACACTCTATACACTCCTGTCCTTTTGGGTTGCCCCAATCTTTACCAATTGAACCAGACGGTCTTGCGGCATCTGCTGTTGTGACTTGCAGCATCAGAGCTAGTCCCGCAGCAACACTCCCCAGTATCGCGGTGATCCGACCATTACCGAAGCGTTTCATAGCTCCCTCCTGTGATGGGTTGAACGAATATTTTAAGCGCTCCAATAGATTGCCGCGTCAATAATCCAATGGTATTAAAGACGACAGGTGATCGTACTATAGGAACCCCTCATTTTTAAAAAAAGAATGGCAAGCCTTAATGAAGACAAGGATGGATACGACTTCCTCCCAACCCCAATTTTTTATTGTATGGGGACTGCATGGTTTCACTACATTGAGGCCAGTAAAACCCTTTTCTTTTTATTGCTTACTGTAGACTATAAAAACGGTTCGTATAGGGTCACGCCTTGATTTAAATCAAAAGTTTCAGCGCTGGAGCATGATAGAGGATTGGCGATTTTTAAAAGTTGGTCTAAATGCTGTGAAAGGCATACAAAAAGTTACTAACTTAACGAATCTAACAAATAAAAATATTGTTCATTTAAACTGGGAGATCGATAAATTTCTTAATCTGATTTTAAGAGTAGTTGCTGTGTTGCCTAGAACGAAATAATCACTATTACCTAATTATAAATAGCCATTATACTCATTAGTGGGTATCTCTGATTTTGTGTATATTATTAATTTAGTGGGCGCTCTTTTTCCGCTCGTTCTTATCACGACTTACCCGTTTGGGTATTCAGTAATTACCACCGACCGAATGCTGACAAATCACCCATCTGAAAAAGTTGTTTGAGAGGGTTGGTTGATGGAGTCAGTCAAATACATTGCTGATAGGGAATTGCCTTATATGACTCCGCCACCCTGGATCAGGCAATTCAAAATGTCAAAGGTTCCATGGTCGGAGAAGTTACCTCGAACTGTTGTTATGGCTTCAACCATTTTACAAATCACATTTATGCTGGGCGGGTATCTTTTTACAACCGCAGCAAACTCACGTTAGGTGTTCAATAAAGTGCGAATGAGGCTCGTGCGTAGGCAGGCGTTACGCTCGTGTGGCTAATTACCATACACCATCACCGGCTGTCTGGGTAATCAACAATCAGGTGTTTGTGGCAATAAAGAACCAGGTAGTGATCTCGGATCTCCCGATTCATCCTGTGCCATGAGAGAGAAGCTGAGGGGGCAACTCGGTTGCCGCCTCAGCTCTCTTCGACGCTTGAATGTTATGCCTGCTTTGAGCTACGCAACTGTTTTTGAATGTTCGGGGGAACCGCCTCGTAATGGCTGAACTCAATTGTGTAGCTGCCTTCACCGCCGGTCATAGCTTTCAGCTGGGTGGAGTAGCCTTCAAGTTCCGCCAGTGGTGCCTGGCCCTTGATGACCAGTGTATTGTTGCGTCCGGTCTCGGTGCCACTGATCTGGCCCCTGCGTCCAGCCAAATCACCCGTCAGGTCGCCCATGAAGCTGTCAGAGGTGGTAATCGAGATATTTACAATGGGCTCAAGGATAACCGCTCCAGCGTTATCGACGGCTTCCAGAAAAGCCTTTTTACCTGCTGTGACAAAGGCAATCTCCTTAGAGTCGACAGAGTGAAATTTACCGTCGTAAACCGTGACTCTTATATCCTGCATGGTGAATCCGCTGAGCGCACCCTCTTCCATGGCACTTCTGACCCCTTTCTCAACCGCCGGAATGAATTGCCCGGGAATCGCTCCGCCAACCACAGCGTTGACATATTCAAAGCCTGAACCTCGCTCCAGTGGTTCGATACGCAGAAATACTTCACCGAACTGTCCAGCGCCACCGGTCTGCTTCTTGTGCCGATAGTGACCTTCCGCTTTGCGGGTTATGGTCTCCCGATAGGCGATGCTGGGTGGATGGGTTTCCACTTCTACACTGTATTTCTTCTTGATCTGCTGCAGCAGTACATCGAGATGTAGCTCTCCCAGACCTCGCATGACTGTCTCGTTGAGGCTGACATTGTGCTCAACATGGAAACAGGGGTCTTCATCTTCCAGTTTATGCAGAGCATCGCTTAATTTTTGCTCATCGCCACGTTTGGTGGTGTTGATCGCCAGGCCAAACAGCGGTAATGGGCACTCAATCGAGCGGAGGTGGTGGTGATCTTCATCGTGGGAGTCATGAATCACCGCGTCGAAATGAATGTCGTCAATCCGCGCCACGGCACAGATATCGCCGGGCACACCCTGTTTCATCTCCTGCTGCTCTTTACCCTGCAAACGGTAGAGGTGATTGACCTTGAACGGTTTCCTGGCATCACCGATATACAGCTGGGAATTGACTTCGAGCTTGCCCTGGTGGATACGGAAGATGCCCAGTTTACCCCGGTAGGGGTCATTGATCACCTTGAATACATGGCCAATGACATGTTTGCCCTCATCGGGAGTGACTTCAACAGGCTGCATGTTAGCCCCTTCACCCTTCATGAATGGGGGAGGGTTGCCTTCTGTCGGGTCGGGCATCAGTTTGGCGAACAGATTGAGCAGCTCATCGATTCCGGCACCGTTCTCTGCCGAAGTAAAACAGACCGGGATCAGATGGCCTTCACGCAAGGCCTTCTCAAATGGATCGTGCAGCTGTTCTGGCTCAATCGCCTGTCCTTGTTCCAGGTAGAGCTCCATCAGCTCCTCATCCACTTCGACGACTTGATCCACCAGGTTGTCATGGGCCTGACTGACTGAAGAGATATCGGTGGCATCGCCACCCGGTTGAAAGTAGCAGTCGATAACCTTTTTTCCATTTTCTGCGGGCAGATTGATCGGCAGACACTCTTTACCGAAGGTCTCCTTCAGGCTCTCCAGTAGTGCATCATGGTCAACTTCCTCTGAATCGATCTTGTTGATGATGATAAACCGGCACAGGTTACGCCGTTTTGCCGCATCCATCATGCGAATGGTAACCGGTTCGATACCGGTCGAAGCGTTGACAACGACCATCGCCGATTCCACGGCTGGCAGGATGCTGATACCCCGGCCCAGAAAATCCGCATATCCGGGGGTGTCGATGATATTGACCTGTTTGTTCTCATGGCTCAGGTGGGTGATGGCGATATCCAGGGAGTGTTGCAGCTCTTTCTCCAGATCATCGCTGTCACAGACGGTGTCGCCCTGCTCAATCGTCCCTTTCGTCTTGATCATGCCCGATCGGTGCAGCAGACTCTCGATCAAACTCGTTTTACCTGAGCCGGCATGCCCGACCAGTGCGATATTGTGGATATCATGGGTAGAGTAATTGGCCATCGTGACTCCTATCATCAGAACATGCCGGGTTTTATAGCCATCAGAGGCGTCGGCTAAGTGTTATTGATTATGTTTGTTGCCAGTATATCAATCAACTATCTGAAGTTGTTGAGTTCAGGCAGTAGATTGGCATAAAACAGACTGATTTTTCAAAAAATCATGACAATGGTCAGCTTCATACCGTCCAGCATGCCATTTACGCTCTAGGACTGGTGTGGGATCGGGCAGATTGAGCCCTGTTCCGGCAAAGGCTGCATCAATTCGAGCCTTTGCCACTAGTGGCTCAACAGGGAATCAAGGATGAACCGAATTGATCACGACCTGAACTGTCTCAGCGGACCCGGGTGCGACCGGCTGAATCTCGCCTTCAAGGTCTCCAGCCTGCGCGGTTGGGCTGCCAGACATGGAGATTCTGGCACCGACCACCACTTCATTGAAACCGGAGAGCTTCATTTGTGGCATCATCGCCATGCTGTCATCCAGGCTGATCGAAACTGGCAGGTCACTGACCTTTTTTCTGACTGCAGCCAGCGGCATTGGTGGGCCGCTGACCGCTTTGGCATAGATGAATACCAGGTCATTCGGTTTCGCCTTCGCCTGCAGTTCAGGTGAGAGGGATACGGCAACCTTTATGGACTCGTCGGTTGCTGCAGCAGTTGGCTGTGCTTGGGCTTTGGGTTTCTGTTTCTTCACGATGCTCGGCAGCTCTGTCTCTTCCGGAGGCATACCCAGCTGTTTACGCGCATCGTCGATTGCGCTGTTCACCGATTCAAGCTCGGCGCTCTGTGGTGTGAGGGTGGTGCGAAGTGTATCCCAACGCAGGATCGCCGATTTATAATCGGTGGATTGATAAGCCAGGATACCCGCCAACCAGAGTACGTTCGGGTTTTCCGGTTCCAGTTGGTAGGCCTTTTCGATCATTGGTGCGGCTCGACCGGTAAAATCGTTACCGGTAGTTGCAGCAATGGCTTCCGCATAAGCCAGCAGTAGATCGACCCGTTGGTCGTTCATCTCCATGGCACGCTGATACGCATTGATAGCTGCCTCGTGATCATTGAGGGCCATATAACTGCGGCCCAGCATGACCCAGCCATCCTGATTGTCCGGATTCTCTTGCAGTTTTTCCGCCAGCCTTCTGACCAGCTCATCCATTGGTGGAAGGTTTTCCATGCCGCCGGAGGGTGCCTGAGCCGTCTGCTGGGTTGTGCCAGCTGCAGGCTGTTGAGCCAGATGGTTGACGATCTCAGGGGATCCCAGAAAATCGTAGAGCAGCCAGGCGGCAAGTGGAATCAACAGTGCGGTGCCTGCCATGATGCGTCCTGAACGTCTCTCCTGACTGGTGGAGTCTGAAGTTGACGTGGAGACATCGGTCAACAGGGATTTCTCCAGGTCCTTGCGCGCCGCATCATAGCGGTTCTGGTCCAGATTGCCTGCTTCAAGATCGCTGTCCAGCTCCTCAAGCTGCTGTTTGAAGACAGCCAGATTGAGTTCGTCAGAGGTGATTTTATCGGTTACCTCTTTTCTTAATAACGGCAGGCCGACAAAAGCCATTGCCAGGACAGTGAGTCCGGCAATAATCATCCAGAATAGGGTCATTGATTCGTGTCTCTTTGTTCGTTCGACTGATTCAGAAGCTTATCGAGTCTTTGCTGTTCTGCCTCACTCAGTTCTGTTTCTCTGCTCTGGTTTTTACGCCTGATGATACGAAACAGAACCACACCGCCGATCAGAAAAACGATTAACGGGCCAAACCAGATGGGGTAAGTGCTTGGCTTGACAGGTGGACTGTAGAGGACAAAGTCACCGTATCGGGCAACCATGAAATCGATGATCTCCCCTTTACTCTGACCGCCCTTCATCATGTCGTAGATTTCGTTTCTCAGGTCAATCGCCAGTTCCGCGTTGGAGCCTGCCAGTGACTCGTTCTGACAGACCAGGCAGCGCATCTCTTCAATGATTTCGCGAAAGTCCTCATCCTGTGCCGGATCTTCGAAGCTGTATTCCGCGAGGGTTGCCGCTTGCAGGGTAGTCAGACCTAGTAGGTAGATAAAACTGAACAGAAATAGGCGCACGTTACGATCCTTTGGCTTTCAAATCATTGATCATGGGAAGCAGGGTTTCGTTAAACACGCCCAGGGTGAGGGGGCCTGCGTGTTTGTAATGAATGATGCCATCACCATCGACCAAAAAGGTTTCCGGGGCGCCATAGACCCCAAGATCAATGGCTGTGCGTCCCTTTTTATCAAATATGTTGACCGTATAGGGGTCGCCCAGTTGCTGCAGCCAGGCCTGTGCCTTGACCCGCTCATCCTTCCAGTTGAGCCCCACGATCTCCACTTTCCCTGAACGGGCAAGGTGGACCAGGGTGTCGTGCTCAGCACGACAGGAGACGCACCAGGTTGCCCAGACATTCAACAGGTAGATCTTACCCTTGAGGTTCTGATCATTGATCATGGTTTGGGCACTTTCCACCGAGGGCAGGGAGAACTCCGGAATCGATTTGCCGATCAGCGGTGAGGGGATCTCCCTGGGGTTCATGCTCAGCCCTTTATAAAGAAAAGCGGCAATTATCCCGAAGACGATCAACGGCACGGAATAACGCAAATAGCGGTTCATTACAGAATTAACTCCCTGAAGTAGCCGCAGCTGCGGCGGCGTTGTTTACCATCTCTGGCGAGCGTACTTTGGCGGTTCGGTAGCGTCGGTCGGTGACAGCCAAGATGCCGCCCAGACCCATCAGCACACCACCCAGCCAGATCCAGCGCACATAGGGTTTGTAGTAGAGACGCAGACTCCAGTCACCACCACCCAACGGCTCACCCAGTGAGACATAGAGGTCACGGGTGAAACCCCAGTCGATGGAGGCTTCCGTCATCGGACGTGTCTGTACGAAATAGGTCCGTTTTTCCGGCTCCAGAGTAATGAACGGCTCACCGTCGAGGGAAACCTGGAAACTGCCCCGATGGGCGTTGTAGTTCGGGCCGGGAACCCGCTTTACACCATCAAAGCGGAACTCGTAGCCGGCAATCTCACTCACATCGCCGGGACTCATGCGGACATCATTCTCTTCACCGAAATTGGATACCATGGTGACGCCAACGATAAACATGGCGACTCCAAAGTGGGCCAGAATCATGCCGTAGTAGCTACGACCACCGGTTTTGAAATCCTGCCAGAAACCATTAAAGCCCTTCTTGTTTTTCAGTCGATCCCTGACGTTGACAATGTGAGAGGTGGTCACCCACAGGGCCAGTCCCATACCCAGACCAACCAGCCAGTTACCACCGGAGAACATGGGCAGCAGACTGACCAGTCCAAACGCTACGCTGACGACAAACGCGACCTTCAGCTGTTTGATCAGCAGGGAAGGTTCAGCATGCTTCCATCGGGATAGGGAGCCGATACCCATCAGCAGTGCCAGGAAGGGTGTGGTCAGCAGAAACATCTTGTTGAACCAGGGGAAACCCACCGAGATCTTGCCCAGTTCCAGTGCGTCGTAAATCAGCGGCGCAAGCGTTCCCAGAAGCACCAGTGCGGCAAATACCGAGAACAGCAGATTGTTACCCAGCAGAAAGGTCTCACGGGAGATCAGATCAAATCTTCCACCGCTGGTGATATAGGGGGCGCGCCAGGTGTAGAGCAGCAGAGAGCCACCGATGACAATCAACAGGAATATCAGGATAAACACACCGCGGGCCGGATCCGAGGCAAACGAGTGCACGGATGTCAGCACCCCGGAACGTACCAGAAAGGTGCCGAGCAGACTCAGGGAGAAGGCAGAGATCGCCAGCAACACCGTCCAGCTTTTGAAGGCGCCCCGCTTTTCAGTCACAGCCAGGGAGTGGATCAATGCCGTACCGACCAGCCAGGGCATGAAGGAGGCATTTTCCACCGGATCCCAAAACCACCAGCCACCCCAGCCAAGCTCGTAATAGGCCCACCAGCTGCCGAGTACGATGCCCAGTGTCAAAAATACCCAGGCGATGGTTGTCCAGGGTCGAGACCAGCGGGCCCAGGAGGCATCCAGTCGACCGCCGAGTAGAGCGGCGATGGCAAACGCGAAGGCGACGGAAAAGCCCACATAGCCCATATAGAGCATCGGTGGGTGAATCGCCAAACCAGGGTCCTGCAACATGGGGTTGAGTTCACCGCCCTCCAGGGGAACGGGGAAGGTTCTGTCAAAAGGGTTGGAAGTGAGCAGCATGAAGAGCATGAAGCCGATGCTCACCATGCCCATTACCGAGAGTACCCGGGAGACCATCTCCAGCGGCAGATTGCGACTGAAAGCGGCGATCGCCACACTCCAGGCGGCGAGCAGAAAGGCCCATAGCAACAGGGATCCCTCATGGGCACCCCACACAGCGGATATCTTGTAGATATCCGGTAATTTGGTGTTACCGTGCTGCGCCACATAGACGACAGAAAAGTCGTTGCTGAGGAAGGCGTTGGTCAGAATCAGCAGTGAAATGGTCAGAAAGAGAAACTGCCCCCAGGCAAGACTTCTGGAAGCGGCCATCCAGGCGTTATTCCGGGTATAGGAGCCGACCAAAGGCACGATCGCCTGGGTGACCGCCAGGCAAAGTGCGAGAATTAAGGCGAAGTGACCGAGTTCAGGGATCATTGTATGCTGGCCTGGGGCTGAGGATTGGCGACTGCCTCGTCATGGGCGGTTTTCAGAGATTCGGCGACCTCCGGAGGCATGTAGTTCTCATCATGTTTGGCCAGTACTTCGCTGGCGATGAAGATGCCGTTCTGGTTGAGTTGGCCCATGGCGACGATACCCTGACCTTCACGAAACAGGTCGGGAAGAATGCCGGTATACTCAACCGTTACCGCCTCGGCGTTATCGGTCACCGAGAAAGCGGTGGTCAGACCGTCCGGCTTGCGCTTGACACTGTCGTTCTGGACCAGACCGCCAATGCGGAACGGATGTGCCTCCGGTGCCTTGCCTTCCACCACTTCGGAGGGTGAAAAGAAGAACATCAGATTCTCATCGAAGGCATTCAGTGCCAGCCAGGTGGCAACACCGATACCGGCTACCATAAGACCGATCAGGGTGAGTCTTTTCTTACGTATGGGATTCATTTTGTACTTTCCTGGCCCGACGTATTTTACGGGCGATATCAGTTAAGGCGCGCTTACGTTGACGTAGAGGTGCCACCACGTTGGCAACCAGCACAATGAACGCCAGGATAAAAGAGGGCCAGACATAGACTGCGTAGCCACCCATTGCGAAAAACTCGCTCATTTCGCCTCCTGTTCAACCAATTCCTGAACCCAGCGACTGTTTCTTTCCCGTTCGACAATTTCTGCGCGCGCGCGCATTAAGACCACAGCGCCATAGTAAAGTTTAAATGAGATTGCCATGGTGAGCAGCGGGATCAGCATGCTGAGATCCATGGAGGGTTTATCGAATTTCGTCACCGATGCGGGCTGGTGCAGGGTGTTCCACCACTCCACGGAATAGTGGATGATCGGTATGTTGACCACCCCGACCAAGGCGAGGATGGAAACTGCCCGGGCAGCGACCCGCTTGTCCTCAATGGCGCTGTGCAGGGCGATAATGCCGAGATAGAGAAACAGCAGGATCAGTTCCGAGGTCAAGCGAGCATCCCAGACCCACCAGGTACCCCACATGGGCTTACCCCAGAGCGAGCCGGTGGCCAGGGCGAGAAAGGTAAACGACGCTCCCACGGTGGCGCTGCTGATGACCACGATTTCCGTCATTTTGATCCGCCAGACCAGGCTGATCAGTCCGGATACCGCCATCACCACATAGATGAACATGGACATCCAGGCAGAGGGTACGTGGATGTACATGATGCGGTAGCTCTCTCCCTGCTGATAGTCGGGGGGGGCCACGAACAGGCCGTAGTAGAGGCCAAACACCAGGGTGATCAGAAAACTGACCATGAACCAGGGCACCAGTTTGCCCGCTACATTATAGAAATAGCGTGGCGAACCCATTTGATGGAAGAAACGTATGATCATATTAACTCAGACTGATTCTCAATGAGGCGGCAGTGGCCATGGGCGCCAGTACCAGGGAACCGACCAGCATCGCCCCCAGGATGGAGATCTGCGCGGTGGTCGGTATACCGATTATGGCTGTTTTGACAGCATCTGTACCAAATATCAATACAGGAACATAGAGGGGGAGCACAAGCAGAGAGAGGATGACACCGCCCCGTCTCAATCCGACCGTCAGCGCCACACCGACCGAGCCGATCAGACTGAGCACCGGAGTGCCCAGAATCAGTGTCAGCATCAGGGTGGGAATTGCGCTGCTGGGGATGTTCAGCAGCACGGCCAGCAGAGGCGCCACGATAAACAGTGGCAAGCCGGTTACCAGCCAGTGCGCAAGGATTTTTGCCAGTACCAGGACCGAGACCGGATGGGCGCTGAGCATAAACTGTTCCAGCGAGCCATCATCGAAATCGGAGCGGAACATACTGTCCAGCGACAAGAGTGAGGCGAGTAGGGCGGCAACCCAAACCACCCCAGGGCCGACTGCTTCGATTAGCTTGGGATCATTGCCGATACCCAGTGGAAACATCGCCGTCACCAGGACGAAGAAGAGCATCGGATTGACCAGTTCCGAGCGTCTCCGGTAGGCGAGCACCAGGTCCCTTTTCAGGAGCAGGCTGAAGGCGCTTGTCAGGGAGAGCGTACTCATCGTTCGGAAAGATTGATGCGTACCAGCTCGATCTCATCCTTAAAACCGATACGATGGTGGGTAGTCATAGCCGCCATGCCGCCTTTGTTGAGGTGTCCCTCGAAAAGTCGCTCCATATGTTCAATACCCTTACGGTCAAGTGATGTGAATGGCTCGTCGAGTATCCACAATTTTGCATCGGTGACCAGCAGACGGGCAATCGCGAGTCGACGCTGCTGACCCGCTGAAAGATTTCGGGTCGGTACATCTTCAAACCCGTACAAGCCGACCTGGTCCAAAGCCTCCTCCAGATCGATATCTTGCCTGGCCTTGCCCAGGCCTTTGGCGATTCGCAGATTCTCCAAAGGAGTCAGATCCTGCTTCGAGCCATCCTTATGGCCCAGATAGGCAATGTGTTCATGGAATTCAGGCCCCAACTGAAAAATATCTTCACCTTGCCAGAGCAAATCTCCGGCTTCGGGTAGGCGAATACCGCACAAAATTCGCAACAGGGAGGTTTTACCACTGCCGTTTCTACCCTCCAGGACCAGTGCCTGACCAGGATTGATGGTGAAATCGAGACCTTCGAACAGCATACGGTCATCCCGGATACAGGCCAGAGATTTGGCTTCAAAGGTCGCAACAGAGTGGCTTGAAGATGCGGTTGTCACAGATTCAGTCGTTTTATCGTTATCGTAATCTTTACAGCCCACCAACCATACCTGAATTCACTCAGGAGTCTCAACAAAAAAAGCGCTTAACCTCTTGGTTTGCCGTTTTGTTGATGAGCATGGGTTAATATTCCCAAATAGTGACCAGTGGAGGCAAGGGTTTGTTCAATATCGATCGAAAATGACGACAGAAACCTGAAACAGATCACGCTACAGATCTGCCGTAATGGCTGACTGAAGTAGAATTTTATGAGGATTTCACTATCTCAGTGATACCGGAAAGGGAAGTGGAAACAGTGTTTCCGCAAATACCTGAATTACACTCAAGAAGCTTGTGGCTTTTTGATAATCACCTGTTCCTGTTCGAAACTCTGGAGGTTGGGGGTTCTGTCAGCAATGTTGGATGTTTGCCAAAACAGTGTCATACAGAATGCAATGGCCAACATGAATAGGTATTTCACCGGATATACCCCCGGAACTCTTATTTGGTGGTGAAATTATGGAGCCTAAATACAAGGCAGATTTTTTTATGGGGGCAAATATATAGTAATTACCCTGATTCCGCTAGTGTAGGAACCTACTGATTTTTGATCTAGATCACCAAAATCGTGTGTTTAATTAAAATTTGGGCTGTATTAGGATTTGATTATCGTTGATCTTGACGGGATATGTGCCAATCGGTTCATCTGCAGGCTCTTCCAGAGGTCTCCCGGTTTTCAGGCAGAAACGGCTGCCGTGGAGTGAACATTTGATGTTGTGATCCTCGATGCAGCCGAGGTAGAGGGAGACTTCTTCGTGGCTGCATGTGTCATCTACGGCGTAGATCTTGCCGTCAACGTTCACAATCAGGTACCGATGTTGCTCAATGTCAACACGCTTCATGCTGCCAGGCGGTAGTTCAGCTGTTGCTGCAACCTTGATCCATCTCTCGGTCATCGGCTATCTCCAGTTATCTCAGGCGGTCCGCTGCCTGACCGGAATCCAGAACCTGCCGCACCTGGGCTGCTGCCTGCTCCAGGCTTGCATGGCGTCCGCTGTGCCAGAGGGTGACGGCACAGCTGTAGACCAGCGAGTCGTAAGCTGGGCCCGATTTTCCCTGCAAAGCTTCAAGTGCAGTTTCGGCCGCTATCTCGGCTGCCTGGGTGATATCGCTGATTCGGGCAACATCATCGTCATTGCGCTGGATGGCTGGATGATCCGGCAGCGGAACAGCACGCACACTCTGGTCAATCGACAGACTTGTCGGTGAGATCTCCACCGGACTCTCCTGATTCAGATTGTCGTAGCGAAAAATCATTCCTTGCTGTCTGAGAGAGGGGATCACACCACCCTCGGTACCTCTTACCAGAAGGCAGCCCTCGAATCCGGCGAAGCGTGCCAGAGAGGCGTACTTGGCCGGGTAGGGCTTGTGTACGTAGCCGGTGAGAAGATGGGTCTTCTGTGTCGCGGTGATCGGTTTGGCCAGCACTTCAACCGTGGTCAGTACCTGTCGTTTGATGATGCGTTGCCGCAGTCCGGTAAGATCATGTAGACCAGGACAGAAGGTCTTTTGATCTACATAGGCCCAGCCCAGATCCGGGTTTTCGATACGGTTTACGGCCTCATCCAGATCCATGTCCACATCGATACCGGCGGCCTGCAGGACGTGACGGTGGGTGATACCGAACTTCGGGCCGACCGCATCAAGCCCGTGGCTGACACAGGGGAGTCCACAGGCGGCAAGCACCACTGGAATCACCGGAGCAATTGGCAGGTTCCTGTTCATGCCGTCGTAGGGATCGGCCAGGGAGATCAGCTCATCGACATTGGCTGTACGGCTTTCAGAGATGTTCAGAATAGCTTCCAGGGTGCCTTTGTTTTCATCATCCGTCTCCCGTTTCATGCGCAGGGCAATCAGAAAGATGGCAGTTTGCACATCATCGATTTCACCGCGCAGAATGGCAGACATTCCCTCCCGGGCTTCATCCAGAGAGATATCTTTGCTCAATTCTGGGCCAGTGGCGATTCGCTGGATAATCGAGTGCATCAATGCCGCTGATGTTTGATTTGTCATCTGTACTACCTGGCAGACCGGATCACTGCTGTTGGATGAGAATGGGTCGAATTGGCGAGGAGTATAAAAAACTCAGTAAAATTGTCAAGAATAGCTACCGTAACAACTGTAAGGGGATTGAGTGATTATGCATTGTCAGCACGAGGTGGGTTTAGAGATTACCCAGGGGTAATTACACAAAGTTGGATGGCTGCCCGGCAATGAGAAAGCCTTGCAGGGATACCTCTGCAAGGCTTTGTTCGGGATTTTTCTCGCCTGCTGGCGTGGCTGGGGAAGAGCCGGCGCCGTAGCAGCGAACTCAGCGGTGCAACACAGAGGTCAACACGTGGTCGTATTCAAAAAATACGGAATAGCTTGGATAGTCCCAACGGGTGATCGGTGGGTCGCCAACGGGTGAATGTGTGGTGCTGGGTTGACCGAAACGCTGACTGACCTGATCCATTGTCATGCTGCGGGTTGGGCGTGGAATGCCTTCCTCACTGTTAATGGGGACAGAATTTATCGAGTCTATCAGCAGGACTTCAGCCACGGCTGAATGGGATAGCAGACAGGCACACAAAGTGATGGATAGGGCGGTAATGCGAAAACTCATCTGAGCAACTCCGAATTTGTCTCTTCATGAAGGAATATAGCACTCTTGCCTAACTATAGGAAAGCATGAGTAATTAAGCTGAAATAAAAGCGTAAAATGGATAAAACTCTGACCCAGCTAACACTATTCAGTGTCTACACAGGTTGAATTCGATCAAATGGTATTTTTTTTGCGTAGTCTATGCGGATTATTCGTACTTTATGTTTTAATGCCGAGCTATGTTTAAACCGATCGAATTTTATATCGGCCTGCGCTACACGCGTGCAAAACGGCGAAATCATTTTATCTCCTTCATCTCCGTGATCTCGATGGTAGGGATCATGCTCGGGGTTGTGGCCCTGATTGTGGTGCTCTCGGTGATGAACGGATTTCACAAGGAGATCCGCGAACGGATACTCGGTATGGCTTCCCATGCAACCATCTCCGGGGTCAATGGGGAACTGGCCGATTGGCGAAGCGTTGAATCCGAAGCGGCAAAGTTTCCCCACGTGGTCGGCAAGGCGCCCTATGTGGAGGGGCAGGGCATGCTGATCAGCGGACAGAAGGTCAGCGGGGTACTGTTGAGAGGTATCCTACCGGAGCAAGAGGGCGAGGTATCGGATGTCATCACCTCCATAACCCAGGGCACGATTGAGACCCTGAAGCCGGGCAGTTACGGCATCGTACTCGGCAGAGAGCTTGCCAATGTGCTGGGGGTTGGAATTGGCGACCGGGTGACACTGGTCACACCTCAGGTCAATGTCACGCCCGCCGGCATCATGCCGCGTCTGAAACGTCTGACCGTCAGCGCTATTTTTCAGGTCGGAATGGGGGAGTATGACCGGGGTGTGGCGATTCTGCATATCAAGGATGCAGCAAAACTGATGCGGCTGCAGGATGGGGTGACCGGAGTTCGACTGAAACTGGACGATCTCTACCTGGCGCCACAGGTTTCACGTGAGTTGGCGATGAAGATGGGTGGTTACTACCGGATCAGTGACTGGACCATGCAGCATCGCAACTTCTTCTCGGCGCTGCGTACTGAAAAACGCATGATGACCATCATTCTTTCACTGATTGTCGCCGTGGCGGCCTTTAATATCGTTTCAACCATGGTGATGGTGGTTACCGATAAGCAGTCGGACATTGCAATTCTACGTACCCTGGGGACATCACCGGGTTCGATTATGGGTATCTTCATGGTTCAGGGTGCGACGATTGGAATCGTCGGTAATCTTTTCGGTATGTTGGGAGGGACGCTGCTCGCACACAATGTGGAAGGGATCGTCAGCTGGATCGAAAAGGCTTTGAGCGTCGATTTCCTCGATCCGAGTATCTACTACATCACCAAGCTACCTTCAGATCCCCATACCAGCGACATACTGTTGATTGGGGGTATGGCTTTTCTGATTACACTGCTGGCGACCCTCTATCCTGCCTGGAAAGCCTCCCGGACCCAGCCTGCCGAGGCGTTGCGTTATGAGTAGTGAAGATCTGGTACTTGAGGCGAATGACCTGGTTCGTACTTTTTCCCAGGGAGGACTTCATGTTGAGGTGCTGCAAGGCGTCAATCTGGAACTCTGTGCAGGCGAACGGGTAGCCATTGTCGGCTCATCCGGGTCTGGAAAAAGTACCCTGTTGCACTGTCTGGGCGGACTGGACAGCGCGGATTCAGGCCGTGTCAGGTTATGTGGCCAGGATCTGCTCGGTCTCAATGAACGGGAAAAAGGTTTGTTGCGTAACCGTAACATGGGCTTTGTCTATCAATTTCACCATCTGTTGCCGGAATTTACCGCGATGGAAAATGTGGCGATGCCGTTGATGATCGGCGGGCACGGGGTAAACCATGCCCGGGCTCGGGCGACAGAGATGCTGCAGCAGGTCGGTCTGGCGGAAAGGATGCACCATAAACCCAATGAGCTGTCAGGGGGAGAGAGGCAAAGGGCTGCCATGGCACGTGCCATGGTCCACCACCCGGCCTGTGTACTGGCGGATGAGCCAACCGGCAATCTGGATAGAAAAACAGCGGATCAGGTTTATGAACTGATGCTGCAGCTCAATCAGGAACTCAATATCAGCTTCGTCGTGGTGACCCACGATGCGGAACTTGCTCAACGCATGGACCGTACCTTGCACTTGATCGATGGCAGGCTGACAGCGGGGTAACAGGCTTATTCTCTACACTGCCCGGAGAGGGTGGTTATTCGGATAGCTTGGCCGAGGTGCTGCTATGCCGGCGGCTCTTCCATTTTTCCACCACGCGCCAGCGCCAGATCCACAGAATCAGACTGTAACCCAGAATTGCAGAAATGGTGGCGCACACCAATGAGCCCAGGATCAGGGGTATCAGGATCTCAGAGCCGACACTCTGCAGCCACTCCAGGCTGAACTGAAAGGGTTCCAGGGAGGCGGTCTCGCCGGTGATCATGATGCCGACTTGGTAGGCAAAATAGAACATCGGTGGAATGGTGATCGGATTGGTGATCCATACCAGGGCGACTGAGAGCGGCAGGTTGACCCGAAAGAAAATCGCGGCTGCGGCTGCGAGTACCATCTGAAAAGGCGCCGGGATAAATGCCATGAACAGGCCGACAGCAAAAGCGCCGGAGACCGAGTGTCGGTTGAGATGCCAGAGATTGGCATCGTGCAGCAGATCACCGAACACCTGCATGTGCTTGTGGTTACACACATGGTCGCGGTGTGGCAACAGACGCTTGATCAGTCGTTTTGGCATGTTTAAGGCAATTAAAAAACGGTCTAATTGGTTAGCGGCAAGTGCGTTCGGAACTTGCGCATCGGCATGCTACCCCATGCAATCCCGGTGGCAGCCGATCAAAAGCAGTTTCTTCCCTGAAAATCACTCAAGTTGTAACTTCTCGACAATAGTAAATCAATAGTAGTTGTCAGGACTATTGTTTTTTTACAATTCAGACAGATTATTTACTTGGTAACTTATCTAAGTGCTGGGCTAATAAGCATAGTCCACAAGCGTGCTGATATCCGATAAAGTGGACTCAGATCTCGACAAGGAGTAGTCGTGAACAGATTTCTGATCGGTTTTATCATTGGTGTGGCGCTTTTTCACCTGCTGGATCACCTGCCAGGCTTGAGATGGTTGTCCGTGGTTTTGACATTTCCATTGCTCTGGCGGTTCAAGCCTCTGCATCCTTTGGTGGCAATGGCTGCAGGTGCCGGTTGGAGTCTGCTCAATGCCAGCCTGATTCTGCACCACCAGTTACCTCTGAAATTGGAGCGCAGTGACCTGGTTCTGGAAGGTGTGGTGGATTCACTGCCGATTACACAGGGTCTGCTATCCCGTTTTCAGATGCAGGTTACCTCGTTGCAGGACGAAAATGGCGAGTCTGTTGAACTCTCCCGGATTCAGCTCAGCTGGTTTGGTGCGACAGAAGATCTGAGTATCGGCGATGCCTGGCGCTTTAAGGTTCGCTTGATCCGCCCCAGAGGGGCACAGAATCCGTCTGGTTTCGATCATGAACAATGGTTGTTCATACAGCAGATCCAAGCCAAGGGCTATGTCAGGGATTGGGCCGGTAACAGCCAGCTTGAGTCGGACCGACTGCCCGCCTTGCTTGGTTTGTTACGACAAAGGATCGCCAAAGCCATCGATAACGTGAGCGACAAGCCTGAGGCTGCTGCCCTGCTGAAGGCGCTTGCAGTTGGTGATAAACGGGGTATGGATGGGCAAGCTTGGCAGACGTTCACCCGTACCGGGACCAACCATCTGATTGCCATATCCGGCTTGCACATTGGCCTGGTTGCCGGCTGGTGCCTGTTTACCGGTGGCTGGTTGTGGCGTCGCAGTGCCAGACTCTGCCAGCGATTGCCAGCACTCAAAGCCGGTGCCCTGTTCGCCCTGCTGGGCGCGGCGGTTTATGCTGCATTGGCCGGTTTTACCCTGCCTACACAGCGTGCACTGATCATGTTGGTTGCTACCCTCGGGGCTCTGATTCTGGGTTATCGTATTCAATTCGGCCGAAGCCTGTTGCTCGCGCTCTTTTTGGTGGTTCTGGTGGATCCTCTGGCGATTCTGAGCCGGGGATTCTGGCTCTCATTTTCTGCCGTGGCGGTTATTTTGTGGAGTATCGGCGGTCGTCTTGCTCCCTGGCGAGACTGGCGTCAGGGCATACAGGTTCAACTCTCTGTGAGTCTCGGCCTGCTACCTCTGTTGATCCTCTTTTTCAGCCAGATTTCCCTGATCTCGCCGTTGGTGAATCTTCTCATGGTGCCCTGGTTCAGTCTGGTGCTTGTGCCGATGACTCTGATTGGTCTGCCGTTATTGGTGGTTCCCGCTGTTGCTGATCCCTGGTTCTCACTGCTGCTAACACTCTCCGATGTAACCTTACAGCTGCTGGAGTGGTGTTCACTACAGCCGTTTGCCATGACCGATCTCGCACAACAGGATCTGCTGCTGTTATGGTTTGTTCTGGCAGGGTGCCTGATACTGCTGTTGCCAGCCGGGATGCCGGGGCGTGGTTTGGGGTTGCTGCTGTGTCTCCCGATTTTGTTTGCCTCGGCGGAACGTCCAGCCCGGGGCGAGATATGGTTTACGCTACTGGATGTAGGGCAGGGGCTGGCTTGTGTGGTTGAGACCAGCAATCACCTGCTGCTCTACGATACCGGTCCTGGGCACGGGGATCGGACGGCAGCCGAGTCCGTGATTATGCCATTCCTCAGGTCCAGAGGGCATCGGAAGATCGATACGCTGATTGTCAGCAACGGTGACCGCGACCATGCCGGAGGGGTCGAATCTTTGACTCAATCGATCCCCACCAGGCAGCTCCTGGCAGGTGACCCGGAAATGATTGACGGTCTCGCTGAAGCTTGTCTTGCAGGGAGTGAATGGCGCTGGGATGGGGTCTATTTTCAGATTCTGCATCCGGCTGCCAACGTTGCCTATAAAGAGCGCAATAATCGCTCCTGTGTGTTGAAGATCGAGAGTGATGATTGGTCGATTCTGCTGCCGGGTGATATTGAACAGGCAGCAGAGGATGCCCTGCTGAGAGTGAACCCCCAACAGCTCCGATCGGATCTGGTTGTCGCTCCGCACCATGGCTCAAACAGCTCTTCGACGGCTGAGTTTGTGACAGCGGTCGACCCACAGTGGGTACTATTTTCAACTGGTTACAAAAACAGCTATGGTTTCCCTAAACCGGAGGTAGTTGAGCGTTGGCAGGCACAAGGTGCCAGGCTGTTGAATACTGCGGATAGTGGTGCTATCGAATTTCGTCTGGTGGCGGGTGAGGTGGAACCGAAACCACGTCTCTATCGCGAACTGAACCAGCGGTTTTGGCGGCAGGGTGATGGAGACTCGGGAAATTATCTGAGATCTGAGTAGACCTCCGTGGTGGACGCCGGGCCATTGTAGATAAGTGTGGAATCTGCCCCGCTTAGATCGCCATGCAATCTGAGCTGCAACAAGATATCCTGGTCGAGTATCATGGTCGTATCGAGAATAGTTTTCGTGAACATCACAGAAGGAAAAGGATAAGTGTTTGAACTTGTAAAGTCGGGTGGATGGTTGATGCTGCCCATTATTGCCTGTTCCATTGCGGCATTGGGGATTGTCATTGAGCGATTCTGGTCCCTGCAGCGAAAACGGGTCATGCCGGAATATCTGATGCGACAGATATTACAGCTCCACCAAGAGGAAAAACTGAATCTGGCCGACCTGGATAAGCTGAAAACCAGCTCTCCCCTTGGCCGGATACTGGCAGCCGGTCTGGTCAATCGGAATCATAGTAAGGTTGTCATGAAAGAGGCGATTGAAGAGGTTGGTCGCCAGGTGGTTCATGAACTGGAGCGATATCTCAATACGCTCGGCACAATTGCCTCCATCTCGCCCTTACTTGGTCTGCTGGGAACTGTCATCGGCATGATCAAAGTGTTCAGCGTCATTGTTACCGCGGGCGTCGGGGATCCTGGGGTCTTGGCCGGTGGTATCTCCGAAGCCTTGATCACCACCGCGGCCGGGCTCTCGGTTGCCATACCCAGTCTGATGTTCCATCGATACTTTTCCGGTCTGATTGATCAGCTGGTAATCGGCATGGAAGAGCAGGCATTGAAGATGGTGGAAGTGATACACGGGGAGAGAGAGCGCTGAAATGAATTTCAGAACCAAAGCTCAAAAATCACCTGAGGTGGATATCACACCGCTCATCGATGTGGTCTTCCTCCTGTTGATCTTTTTTATGGTGTCGACAACCTTCGAGCATGAGAGCCAGATCCTGATCGAACTGCCTGAAGCGACCGGGGAGGAGATTCAACGGGAAAAACAGCAACTCGATATCACCATCAACATAGCCGGTACCTTTTTTGTCGATCAGCGAGAAGTGGTCAATACCGAGATGGAAACCCTGAAGATGGCGATCAGTAAAGCCATTGGCGACCGGGGTAACATTCCTGTAATCATCAACGCGGATGCACGCACGCCGCATCAGTCGGTGATGACTGCGATGGATGCTGCGAGCCAGCTGGGATTGACCAAGATGACCTTTTCAGCCCACAAGCCTGCGTTGGAATGAGGTGGCCCTGGCTTTGAATCCGATTGAAGCTTCCTGGCAACGACGGCAGCCTCTCAACTATCTGCTACTGCCCCTGAGTGCCCTGTTCTGCACGATTGTCGCATTGAGGCGACGTCTCTATCGCTGGGGTTGGCTTAAAAGTCAGCGGATCAATTGCCCCGTGATCATCGTCGGCAATATTACGGTCGGTGGCACGGGTAAGACGCCTTTCGTCATCTGGTTGGCGCAGAAGCTCACGGAATGGGGCTACAGGCCGGGCATCATTACCCGAGGTTACGGGGGGCAGTCGGATACCTGGCCTCGTGAAGTGACTGAAGATACCACAGCGCAACAGGTGGGGGATGAGGCGATACTGTTGAAACGTCACGCGGAGTGTCCGGTGTTTGCCGGACCGGAGCGTCCTCTGGTTGCGCAACAACTGCTCGCAAACTATCCCTGCGATGTGATTCTCTCCGATGATGGCATGCAGCACTATGCCCTGCAGCGGGATCTTGAAATTGCGGTGGTGGACGGTAAACGTCGTTTTGGCAATGGATACTGTCTGCCTGCCGGACCACTGCGGGAGACCCGAAAGAGACTGCAGCAGGTCGATCTGGTGATCGTCAATGGCTATGCCGCTGAGGGCGAGCATGGGATGTCGGTCATCGGTGGCATGGCATGTCCGGTTGCCGGGGGAGGGTGTAAGCCCCTGACGGAATTTGCCACGACACCGATTGTGGCAATCGCTGGCATTGGCCATCCAGAACGCTTTTTTAGCATGCTTGAATCTGCAAGTCTGAGGGTGGATCGACACCCATTTGCCGATCATTATCAGTTTAGCCCCGAAGATCTGGCCCCATTCCATCAAAAGACAGTTCTCATGACTGAGAAAGATGCGGTAAAGTGCGAACAGTTCGCCCAGTCCAATCATTGGTATGTGCCTGCGACCGCCAGTGTGGCCATGGAATTCGAACATCAACTCAAGACGAAGGTGAAAAGGCTCTTAGATGGATAGAAAACTGCTTGATATTTTGGTTTGTCCGGTGTGTAAGGGGAAGCTCCTCTATAGGAAGAAAGAGCAGGAGCTGATCTGTCGCGCCGATCGGCTGGCCTATCCGATACGTGATGATATTCCGGTGATGCTCGAAGACGAGGCTCGGAAAATTGCCCCGGACGAAGAGCTTCCGGAAGGCTGAAGGATATGAATTTCAAAGTTGTCATACCGGCCCGTTACGCCTCAGTGCGCTTACCGGGAAAACCGTTGTTGGAGATTGCCGGCAAACCGATGATACAGCATGTCCACGAACGTGCCGTTGAGAGTGGCGCCAGTCAGGTGGTGATCGCGACTGACAGCGAGAAAATAGCCGATATCTGCCGGGAATTTTCGGCCGATGTCTGTATGACCTCTCATGAACACCGCAGCGGCTCCGATCGAATCGCGGAAGTGGTGACCCAGCGAGGCTGGGGGGATGAAGAGATCATTGTCAATCTGCAGGGAGACGAACCCTGCATGCCGGCTGATTTGCTCTCCCAGGTTGCCGAGGATATGAGTCGGCACGATGCGGCCGGGGTCACCACGCTGTCGGCGCCGATCACAGAGCGCAAAACACTGTTTGACCCACATGTGGTAAAGGTGGTGACGGACATTCAGGGGTACGCCCTCTATTTCAGTCGGGCACCGATTCCCTGGCATCGTGACGAATTTATCGATGCTGAAAGTCCACTGCCAGCAGATACCGGTTTTGCCCGTCATATTGGGCTCTATGCTTATCGTGCCGGTTATCTGGCCCGATTTGTTGCTTGGGAAAGGGCGCCGATTGAGCGGGCGGAATCCCTGGAACAGCTACGGGTGCTTTGGCATGGTGGCCGGATCCACGTCAGTAGCGCCAAAACAGATCCCGGACAGGGTGTCGATACGCGGGATGATCTTCGCTTGGTGGAGGCTCAACTCAGTCAGTGAATTGTTAAACAATGTAAAATATTTCGACTACTACCCGAGAAATGGGTTATTTAACCCATTGCGGTTTAGGAACAAGAGGACTTTTTGTCGGGATTTTTTACACTATTTTTTTTATATTACGTTGTAATTTATTAGGTTTGCTTTATAACGTTATGTAATCTTTACAATTATAAAATATTGGCATAAACCCTGCAATGATAATTGTCAATAACGGCAAAGCATGGCGATTGTGACGGAATCATCATATTTTAAAGTATTTTAAATCTCTAATATTTAAACATTACTTTAATAAAGCCGAAAAGTGTTATCGGAAAGGCACAAAAATAAAGGGTTACTACATGGCACTGGTAAACGATCAATTGGGCAGTGAAGCGTTTATAGGGGGTTCCGCATTAAAACTCTCATCATCTCCATTTTCATCGGTGGAAAAGGAGGCCCAAACCGGTGTCTCAATCAATGATAACCTCAGATTGACCAACCAACATATTAAGGACGGTCTCTCATGTCTCAAGCTGTTAAAAGAGGGTGCGCATCAGCATGTAAGCTCTGAGGAGCTTGAGAGAAAACGTATCTCTCGTGAACTCCATGACGGCCTTGGACAGCTGCTTACCAGCATGAGCCTGCATGTACAGCGTTGCCTTGATGGATGCGATGGGCAGAAAAATACTCAGCAGAGTCAACAGCGAGAGTCCCTGGAAGCTGTCTCATCCATGGTCAAGCAGGCAATGTCCGAAGTAAGATCGATATGCAGTGCAATCCGACCGGCTATCCTCGATGATCTGGGTGTTATTCCTGCAATCTCCTGGCAGTGCCGCCAGATCACCAAAGTCTGCTGTGATACCCAGGTAGTAACCGATTTCGACGTAGATGAAGAGTCCATACCTGAGGATTACAAGAGTGTCATCTATCGCATCGTGCAGGAGTCCCTGAACAATGCGATTAAATATTCAAAGGCGAAGACCATCACGGTCTCTCTGCTACAGGCGCACGATGCCATTCATCTGTTGATTATCGATAACGGTATTGGATTCGATCCTTCCGAAATTCAGGGGAGCCTGGGAATGGGTTTGGTCGGTATGCGTGAGCGAGCAGAATCGGTTGACGGCAGAATCCGCATCGATACCGGTATCGATCAAGGTGTACAGATCCGCGCTTCATTTCCTCTGTAGTCACTCTGTAGCGTAGATCAGTTGAATTCAGTGCTAAGGGATCTCCGTAGCTGAAATCAATAACATCCTATGATCAATGGACTGATAAAAACTTTCCTCGTTAGCGGTTTATCAAACCTTTCTCCAGCGCATAAGTGGTCAGCGCTGAAACATTGTGCAGATCAAGTTTCTTCATCAGATTGGCGCGGTGTTTTTCAACTGTTTTCACGCTGATGCAGAGATAGTCGGCCATGCTTTTATTGGTGTGACCTTCGGCGATCAATTTCAGTATTTGGCGTTCCCGTTGTGTCACCGTATCCCAGCGGGTGAGGGGTTCGTTGTTGACGTTGTTGGTTTGCAGATAGCTGTTGACAACTTTCTCCGTGATCTCTGCGCTTAAGTATGTTTTGCCATTCAAAACACGTTCAGCCGCAGTCATTAGCTCATTCTGAGTTGCATCCTTCAGAACATAACCATTGGCGCCTGCTTTCAAGCTTGCCAAAACGTACTCTTCTTCATTGTGCACTGTCAGCACCAGAGTCTTGATTTCAGCATCCCGTTCTCTTATTTCACGGATCGCATCCATACCGTTCATACCGGGCATATTCAAATCCATAATCACCAGGTCCGGCTTGAGTTCAATGACCCGACGTATCGCATCGCGGCCATTGTCAGCTTCACCGATTACATCGAACTGGGGATTGGAGGTCAGTAATGCTTTTAATCCTGCACGCAGAATATTGTGGTCTTCGGCGATGATGATTTTTTTCTTGTCGCTGTTCATTGTCACCCGAACCTATCTCATCTCTCTCTGGTTTTGAGTCCCTTGCGCATCGTTTTCCGGCGTTTATTCAGACTAGTTTAGGTGTGATTGCAGGTGATGCAAATTTCAAACCTGTCTGCCTGCTTAGGATGGAGGAAATCTGTGCCATTCACCATGACACAAATTGTTTATTGAATAAACCACAAATATGGTGTCGCTGCCACTGCGCAAACTCATAGACAGGAGTGGTTTGTTCCCTGTCGATTGGTGAATGGATGAAAAGTCAACGGAATGGCCGTTTTTATATGGATTGTAAGATTTTAAGTAGTCATAGGGCGACTCTATCTCCTATCTGTCAACCCTACCATCCAGGGTAGGGTTTTTGCTGCCGTTGAAATACCGGGTTATCTCCTTTTCCAGTAGGGGCTTGCATAGAGAAATAGCGTAGTTTCACGCAAAGCCACTTTTTATATAGAAAGGTAAACTTTGGCCTAAGTACTGGTAATGGGGCTGGTAGTTTTTCTGGCTTGAGTCAGAAGAGCCCCGGGAAAGTTGAATGACCAATAGGGGTCTGGAGAAAAATCCATGATAAATGAAAGTCAGGGTTACATGAACAGAGGGCTACAGTTATTTGTATTTCTGTGTCTCTCATTTCTGGTTACTGCGCTGAATGCAGCCTCATTGACCATCAATGTGGTTGATCAGTCAGGCAACCCAATCACTGATCCGAATTTCGGTTTTCGTTGGTTGCTGGAGAGGGATAACACCTTCCCGGTCGATCCGGCGAATCCTGGAACAACAGCTGATGAATTACTGTCGTTGAGCTTTCACGCCAGTAATCACGAAGTCGGCGTTGCTACTGATGGATCTGGTTCACTGTCGGGCAATGTAGATGCATCTACAGCTACGATCGGTGATGTAATCCCTGCTGGACGTTACTACGTATCAGTGCACCCCTACAGCGGTTACAGCCTGAGTGGCGATTCTGTTGATCTGAGAAACGTAGCAGCCGGTGAGGTTACTGTCACAGTACAGCAGCATCCGATCCCCACTGCACAGATCTCGATCTATCTGTTTGAAGACAAGCATCCGGTGAATGGTGTTCCGGATCTGCCGGAAGAGCAGAATGACGGCACGGTTGACTGGACTCAGTTCAGTCTGTTCCTGGAAGAGCCGGGTGGTCGTTACGGTGCAGCCGGTGGTCAGGTTATCCAGGATGCTTTCGGTAACTACCTCGGCACCACCTATGACCAGACCTGTGCCACCAGTAACCCAGTTGGCGCTGGCGGTGATACCCCGGGTGGCATGATCAACGCCACCTGTATCGATGCGGACGGCAATCCGGTTATCGATGTGCTGGGTGACGGCACCATGCAGCCCGATGAGAACGGCTACCTGAATGTTAAGAATCTCGCCCCCGGCAAGTATGGTGTGGTCATCATTCCACCACCCAATGCCGGTTGGCAGCAGACCAGCACCATCGAAGGTAGTAAGGTCATCGATGCCTGGGTCAAGGCCAACGAGCCAGCAGTTTTCGTGGAATTCGGTATCCCCGGTCCCCATGTTTTCATGGGTTTTGTACGTCCCTTCGCCGATCTGCCACCAGCCCAGCAGGGTGAGCAGGTTGCGACCGTCAGCGGTGTTGTTACCGACATGCACATGTCCCGTAACCCGGCTACCAATTTCTTCACCGGTCGTCCTTTCCCACAATGCTGGATAGCCATTAACCAGGTCGGTGTTGCCGGTGCCCTGGGTCAGGCCGTCTATGCGGGTGCTTGCGGAGCGGACAGTGACTTCTCAGTGGATCTGGTTCCCCCGGGTGAGTATCAGCTGGCCATTTGGGATGCCAACCTTGATGTGGTTTTTGCCTCCCTGTTGTTTACCGTGGATCCAACCAATGGTACCTGTAACGGTGGGCTCTCCTGTAACTTCGGTGATGTGCCGGTATTCAACTGGTTCACTCGTCTTAATACCGGCATCTTCAGAGATGATGACCAGGACGGTTTCTGGGACGACGGTGAGATCGGAATCGGTCCTGAAAGTCAGGAGACCGTACTGCGCTGGCGTGACGGCACCATCTATCAGGCCTTCCCGACGGATGGTGACGGTTTAGCGCCTTTTGATGAAGTTTTCCCATTCTTTCACTGGTTGGTCGCTGAAGTCAGCTTTGGTAATAAGAAAGCGACAGGTGCCACTTTTGTCGTGGATGCAGGTGGTGAAGTTCGTCCGGATGGCGGATGGGCCGATCCTACCTTTGGTGAACTAAATCCTCAGGGGCAGTGTGAAGCTCGAGGTGTAGGCCACAGTGATATCGTTATCTCTGCTACCGATCCTCGTGGTGTTATCGGCGATTGTCTTGGCTCTGATGACGCTGGTGTTACCTGGGTTGTTGAAAACGGCCGACAGATCATCAATCCGAATACTGGTAACAATCTGTCACGCACCGAGACCGGCCTGGTACTCACTCAGGGCTTCCAGGGCTTCCTGGGTCAGACCAGTGTGATGCAGTTCGGTAAAGTCGACTATGTGATCGACACCCCGTTTGACTTCAGCGCTTTCCCTCCAAGAATCTCCGAGTATGTGGGTGAAAACGGCGGTATCTCCGGTATCGTCTACTACGCTACCACTCGTGCGGAAGATGAGCCTCAGTTTGCTGCGGCCGAGGAGTGGGAGCCTGGTGTGCCTCGGGTACAACTGGCTCTCTATGCGGATGGTGATGTCAACTGTCCGCCACTGAACAACTTCCCGGGTGATCCATGCGACATCGACTGGAACGGTAATGGTATACAGGATCCAGACGATGGCGTGATCGAGGATATCAATGGTGTACCCGGCATTCAGCGTGCTGACGTAAACAACCATCCTCTGGATGTCTTCCCCGGACCTGAAGATGTTGATAACGGTACACCTGGTGTATTCGACATGGGTGATGCGCTTCAGGTCACACATACCGACAGCTGGGATGACAATCTGCCTGCCGGTTGTCAGGGCACCAATAATCCGCCAGGTGCGGAGGTCGATCCTGCCATTGATGATCAGCGCTGTTTCGATGGTCTGCGTAACTTCAACCAGGTTCGTGATGCACTGTTTGATGGTGGGTATGCTTTCGAAGACTATGACCTGGACCATCTGGCATCGATTCCAGCTGCTACCGGCTATAACGCAGCGGTCGTAGCGACCAAGCTCAGCGCTTTCTACACGGGTCTGAGAACCGGCTGGCCTGAGTTGAATCTTCCGGAAGCCTGGCTCATCCCTGGTGACTATCTGGTTGAATCAGCTACACCTGCCGGCTACAAGCTGGTCAGAGAGCACCACAAGAATGTGGATTACGGTGATGAGTACATACCATCACTGCAGGCCTTCCCTGCGACCTGTGTGGGTGAGGAAGTGATGGTTCCTGAATATCTGGCCATGGCTACCAAAGATGGCAGTGGTGATGCAGCTCAGCTGATTCCAGGTGTTGAAGCCATTGGAGCGCCTTTCGCCGGCGAAATGAGACCGCTCTGTGATCTCAAGCATGTACCGCTCTCAGCCGGTCAGAATGCGGCAGCCGAGTTCTTCCTGATGACCGATGTGCCTAAAGCAGGCAACATCTCGGGTGTGATCCTCAACGACCTGGCCAACGAGTTCAATCCGAACTCACCCCAGTTCGGTGAGAAGTTCGCGCCACCTCAAGTTCCAGTTGCTTTCTACGATTGGAACGGCAATGAGATCAATCGGGTCTATGCGGACAACTTTGGTCGCTACAACCTGATGGTTGCTTCAACCACTACCGCGAATCTGCCCATGCCTTCTGGTATGTCGCCGAACATGCTGGTCTCCTGTATGAACGATGCGGGTCCGATTCCGAATCCGGATTTCACCGGTGCCGCCGGCGACGGTATTGATGGCAGTGGTAATCCTGAGTTCATTATCGATCCACATTTCGATACTCAGTACAGCCAGTTCTGTTACACCTTCCAGTATATGCCGGGTACCATCACCTATCTGGATACCCCGGTTGAGCCGGTGGCCGCCTTTGCCGGTCCGGATCAGTTCCCACTGGATTGTGAAGCACCAACACAGACTCCAGCGATCTCCTCCGTGCTGCGTGAGGTGGTTCCCGCCAGCGGCATCGAAGGTCCTTTTGTGGTTGCCGGTACTGGTGAGAACATCGTCATCAACGCCAAGGGCCTGACCGCTGTTCGTAACCCGGAATGGGCCGATGGAGATCCTTTGGCTGAACAGAACATTGATCGGGATTACGGTTTTGGTAGCGTTGCCGGTTCGGTTCTTGTTCAGGATCGGAATGGTAATCCAGTAACTACCCTGGTTGCCTCAACCTGGAGTGACAATGCCATTATCGCCTCTACTGCTGGTTTGGCAGCCGGTGAATACCAACTGCTGGTAGAGCACAACAACGGTAGTGTCTCTCCCACGGGTATCACACTGACTGTTGGTATCGCTGAAGGTGTGGGTCTTGGTAATAACAACTCCACCTATAACGTTGTCAACGTGCCAAGCGCCACCTATCCGACTATCCAGGATGCGATCGGTAGTCTCGATAACGGCCTTGGTGGCGTCAACGCCGGTGACCTGATCATTGTCAAACCTGGTCTCTACAATGAGATGGTGATCATGTGGAAGCCGGTCAAGCTGCAGGGCTTTGGTGCCGAGACTACAATCCTCAATGCCCGACAGACGCCGACCGAAAAGATCATCGCCTGGCGTGAACTGGCGGCCGAGCTGGTTGGTACAGGCACCATTGATCAACTGCCGGGACAACTGGTACCCGTACCCTTCTTCGGTGGGGTTCAGGGTGCACTCGGCGCCCCGATCTTCCCAACGGAAGAGGGTGCAGGCATCATGGTTGCGGGTAAGTGGACCGGTCCTAACCGATTCCATCGTAACAACCGTAATCGCTATGCCCGTATCGATGGTCTGAGCATTATCGGCGCGAGTACCGGTGGCGGTATTGTTGCCAACGGCTACACCCGCTTCCTGGTCATTTCCAACAACCGTCTTACCACTAACTCCGGTTTCTATGGTGGCGGTATCCGCATCGGTCACTCCACTCTGACCCATGAAGTTATTGGTGAGGATGACGAGTTCTTCAGACGCGGCTATAACAGCTGGCTTGAAGATCAGGCTGAAGACGGTTTCATGGCCTACGATGACGCCTTTGCCGACAACATGAATATCCATCATAACGAGATCATCAAGAATGGTGGATTGAATGGCGCCGGCGGTGGTATCTCAATCCACACTGGTGCTAACAACTATCGTGTTCGTAGCAACTTGATCTGCGGTAACTTCTCCAAAGGTGATGGCGCCGGTATCGGCCACATGGGACTCTCCCGCGGTGGTCAGATCCTGGATAACACCATTATCTTCAATGAGAGCTTCAGTCAGACACCTGGCACCAAGCCTGCCGGTGGCGGTATCTTCGTCGGCGGCCTGGCCGGACTGCGTGTCGATGAAGAGACTGGTCTTACCCTGTCTCCCGGTTCCGGTAACGTCAACATTCTCGGTAACCAGATTCGGGGCAACCTGGCCGGTGCCGGTGATGGCGGTGGTATTGCCATGCTGAGTGTCAACGGTGAGGATATCACACGCGATCCTGATGTCTTCGGTCGCTGGTATCGGGTGATCGTTGCCAACAACATCCTGAGCAACAATGTCTCAGGTCTTGCGGGCGCCATCTCCCTGTCAGACAGTGTCAAGACCTACATCCGTTACAACACGATTGCGAACAACGACTCTACCGCAACCGGTTCACAGGCTTTTGGTATCACTGATCCCAATCAGTCTATCGCCAAACCGGCTGGTGTCGTTGCCCGCTACCACAGTGCAACCATGATGTCTCTCATCGATGATGATGTGGCGGAAGAGTTCCCCGGTTCACAGTTCGATGAAGACGATGTACGGAATCGTAGCGAAGAACGGATGACTTTCTCTGATCCGATCCAGCTGCTGGATAACATCCTTTACCACAACCGCTCGTTCTACTGGCGGAATACGGATGATCCAGCGACTGTTGTTCTGGAGAATGGTCTGGTACCGGCAAGCTGTGATAACACCACCAACACCAACTGCGATATCACAGTTGTCAACGTGGAGGATTACACTCAGGATCTGGCGGTGTTGAGCGGACACACCATCGACCCGGTACATCCACAGTATGGTCCGATGTTGCTGCGCCCACTGCGTAACGTCTTGCAGACCGGTGCATCTGCAGTAGCCAACAACACTTATATTGATGGCTACTCAACAGCAAACAATGACCCGCACAACTCGCTTGGTCCAGTGTTTGTCAATGGCCGCTTCAATGAAGACCGTAATGCACTGCTCTTCCCAGAGTTCAAAGTGCTGCAGGTAGCGGGTGCTTTCGATGAAGGCGGTAACTTCCTTCAGGTCAACTTCGGTCCGCTCTCTCTGCTTGATATCGACGGTAATACCGCGACTGCGGATGGCCTTATCGATTATCACCTCGAGGCTGGTTTAAATCCTGCTGTCGATGCAGCTGCCGCCTCTGCCGGTACTGGCATCTACTCGACCGATATCGATGGTGATGCAAGACCGCAAGGCGCCCGTACGGACGCCGGTGCCGATGAGAGGTTGTAATCATGAAAATGATCAACACACATGCAACTGAAAAGCGCCAGCCTGTCACCATGGACAACGTCCTGGTGGCAGGGTGGAACAAACTTCGCAAACACACATCAGGTGAGTCAGGCGCTTACAAAATAACGAGGAGTAAACGCCCCATGAAACTATTTAGTAAGCAAGCCCTTGCCGGAGCAATAGCCCTGGCACTGCTGGGCATCTCGGGTCAGGCTAGCGCCATTGTCAATGTACAGTGTCCTGGTGATAACAACGGTGATGCAGACTGGAATGATGCTGGTGAAACTCAGCCAGCGAATACCAAGTGTATGCATCTGATCGCTGGTGACAGCTATGCCAAGATGTCTGATGGCAATCCGCTCTACACCTTCGGCTTTGGTGATCAGACTGGTACCGCGCCTGATCAAGTTATCGGAGAGGGTATCCTCAGCGCTGAGTGGCCCGGACCTACCATTGAACTGGATGAGGGAGATCACTTCTTCCTCAACCTGACCAATGTGGGTACGGTGGTCCGTCCCGATCTGTTCGATCCCCATACTGTCCACTTTCATGGCTTCCCGAATGCCTCGGCGGCCTTCGACGGTGTACCTGAGGTGTCGGTCAGTATCAATATGGGATCGACCCTGACTTATTACTACAACATCGTTGAGCCTGGCACCTATCTCTACCACTGCCACGTGGAAGCCACCGAGCATATGGAGATGGGCATGTTGGCCAATCTTTATGTTCATCCAATTCAGGATGAACTGGGTTGTTTCGATTTCGGGCCAGACAACGCTGGTACCACGGAATACGATCCTGAAAGAGTGCCAAATGGCAATTGTGCAGCAGCGGTTGGCGATGCGGGTTATGTCTACAATGACGGTGACGGCACCACAGCTTTTGATGTAGAGACAGCGATCCAGCTTTCAAGCTTCGATCAGGTGTTCCATGATGCCAGTCTGTTTGTACAGCCACTGCCATTTGCCCTGTTGGAAGGCAACTATCCCCAATTCAATGGTCGGGGTTACCCTGACACCGTCAACCCAGATCCACTGCCTGCTCCAGTTGATGCTACGGACCCAGTCGCGGATCCTGCAGGATTGAATGGCGGCAAGGTAACCGGGACTGTCGGTGAGCCTTTGACCGATGGCGCGATCACGCAGTTTCTGGGTTCCTCGATCCAACTTGACCGAAACACGGGTGAACAGCGTCTGCTGTTACGCCTCTCCAATGTGGGGCTGGATCGCTTCTGGACGATTACCGCCATGGGGCTGACCATGAAGGTGGTCGGCACCGGTGCCCGTCATATGCGTGGCATAGATGGCAAGAACATCTATAAAGAGGCTGCATCCCACAACTTTGGTGGTGGTGAGACCCTCGACATCATTATTGATACCACAGATGTCGCCCCGGGTACCTACTTCCTGCATGCCACCGAAGTGCATCAGATGAGTAATGCAACCCAGTTGGATGGCGGCATGATCACTGAGATTGTCATCAACTGAGCCTGGCCGAACTAGGAGATGAGATTAATGAAACAACTACTCAAACAACCTGGACGGCTCTTGGGCCTCCTGTTTTTGGGCATGAGCAGTGCGCTGACTGTGCAGCAGGCACAGGCGGAGCACGATATCCGAGGCATCTCACAGGGTGCCAACGGTGTGTTCAACCTCTATGCCTATCCATTCAACATGAACCTGCCCGAGGGCACCAGTCTCTACATGTGGGGCTTTGGTGATCTGGATCTGGGTGAAGGCGCCTCTCATGATGCGGGTGCCAACTACCAGTTGCCTCAGTATCCGGCGCCGACACTGATCGTCACCGAGGGTGAGGCGGTCACCATCAACCTGGTGAACTACGGTGTGCCAGACAATATCTCCATTGAGATGACCGGTCATGAAGTCAGCTCTCAATGTATCGATATTCCTGCACCAGGTGGTCCGACACCGACAACCGGAGCGACTAACTGTACGGTCGGGCTGTTTACCAACGAAGCCGATGTGGGACAGGCTGTCAGTTACACCTTCACCGCAGGTTCTCCCGGCACCTATATCTACCACAGTCTGGCCGGTGCAAATCCCGGACTGCATACCGAAATGGGTCTGGTGGGTGTGATGGTTGTCAGACCGGCTGATTACGATCCAATCACAAATCGGACCGCTTACGGTGCCGGTACCGGAACTGATTACGATCATGAGAATCTCTACCTGATGACCGAAGTGGATCCGGATATTCATATCCAGATGGAGAAGGGACACGTCAACCACTTCACCAATACCGATCGCTACGCCAAGGTCTGGTTCATTAACGGCCGGGTCTTTCCGGATCTGTTCCAGGGTGACTACAACACCCTGTTTCCGAACCAGCCCTATGAGTCCCTGGTTATGTCAAGACCCGGTGATGTGGTCCTGGTACGTAACGTCAATGCAGGGCAGGATGCTCATCCCATGCACTACCATGGCGAGAACCTGCGTTTCATCGGTCGTGACGGCAAGATGCTGAGTTCCGATGGTGTTCTGGCCGATCTGGGTCGTTCTGACAACACCATCAATTCGCAGCCAAAGCAGACGGTTGACGCCCTCTGGACCTGGACAGGTAAGGACCTGGGCTGGGACATCTACGGTCACGATACCGGACACAACTGTATCGATGTCAACCCACGTGATGGGTATGCAGATGCCAACTCCGACTACCCTGGTGAGTGGTGTAACGACCACAACAAACCGATACCAGTCTCACTGCCTGGTGTGGGCGATCTCACCCTGGGTGGCTGGTGGAGTGGCAGCCCCTTCCTGGGCGATACCGGTGACCTGCCTCCTGGTGAGGGCGGTCTGAATCCCTTTGGCGGCTACTTCCTGGTATGGCACTCCCATGCTGAAAAAGAGCTGACTACCTTTGACATCTTCCCTGGCGGAAGCCTGGGATCGGTAGTTGTGCTGCCTCCTGGTACACCAATCCAATAATCGGGAGGGCACAATCATGAAAAGGTCTACTACCATGAAGCAAACACTGAAACCCATCGTAGTCGCCTGTGCCTTGGCTTTAGGTGCCGGTCAAGCGAATGCATTGGATGTTTATCTCATTGCTAAATCGTTCACTCAGGATCTACCACTCTCTGGTGGCGGAACGCAACCAACCACCATGTGGGGTTATGCTCTGGATGATATAGGTTCTCCCGGTGCTTGCTACAATGCCGGCAACCCGGCAGACGCAGCCTGTACTGGTGCAACAGCAACTGCACCAGGACCACGGATCACCATCGATCCTGCAGATCCTGTATTGAACATCTATCTCACCAATCTGCTGGATGAACCCACATCGATCGTGATACCGGGTCAGCAGTTACCTCTGATGGGGCCGACCTGGGACGACGGTACGACGGGTGGTCGTACCAATCTGACCCAAAAGGTGCGCTCTTACGGTGTGGAAGCTGCGGCAAACGGCGGCACACAGGTCTATTCCTGGGCAGGCACCAATGCCATCGCCAATAGCGGTACTTTGATGTACCACACGGGTACCTGGCCGCAGAAACAGCTCTACATGGGGCTTGCCGGTGTGATCACCAAGGATGCTGATGTCGGCAATGTTCTCTACGACCATGACGGCATTCCGGCCAGTGGCGATGAGGTAACCTATGCAAATGAGCTGATCCTCTTCTACCACGATGTGGATACTGATTTTAATGCAAATGTGGTTGCCGGTACTCTGGATACCGCCATTCATCGTCATCCCGGTTGGTATATGATCAATGGTCAGTCCTACCAGACCAGCTTTCCGGATATTCTTTACGGTGAGGATGGTGTCACACCTCTGACGACAGCTGGTCCGACTCTGCTGCGTTTTGTCAGTGCCGCATCCGAGAAGCATGTGCCTGTACTGCAGGGCCTCTACGGTACAATCCATGCTGAGGACGGCATCCCCTATACCTATGAGGATGGCACAGGCATACATACCGCACCGCGTCAGCAGTACTCGGTCGGTCTGCCACCGCTGAAGACCAAAGACGTGATTGTCCAGCCCACATTCGGTGGGACCTATGCGGTCTACGACGGCAATGGCAATATGACCAATCCCAGTGATCCGGGTGACTTCTTCCAGGGCGATGAGATCGGCGGTATGATCCGCAAGCTCGGCTTCAACTTGGGCGTTGGAGGTAATCAGCCACCGATTGCCAATGCAGATCCAATCACCATTCAGATCCCGGAAGTAGTCAGTGCTGATACTTCATATCAGGTCATTGAAACCATCAATGTGCTAGCCAATGATCTGGATCCGGATAACGATGCGCTGATTCTTGGTGCAAATACGATCGTTGGTGATGTCTTCTCGATTCCCGGTTTGATCATGTCACTGGATTGTCTGGGTGGCGGAACTAGCTGTGATTTAACCGTCGATTCTGCGCTTCCACCCACTGTGTTAGGGGGTGAAACCGCTCAATATACTTACGAAATCACAACCGCGGTCAATACAACACCGGTTGCAGGCAACATCGATCTGACGGTCGAGGTTAATGCGGCACCCGTACTGGCAGCCGCACCACAGATCGTGGTTACCACAGACGATCTGGTTGCTGATGTAGCAACCATCAATCTGGCGGACCTGGTGGCGGATGCAACCGATGCAACGACCGGTGATACGGTAAGCGTATCGGATACGCCTCCTGTTGCTATCGCGGCTGCGCCTGCAACCACAGCAACGCTGACTTGTAACTACGGGGCAGGTACCTGCAGTATCGATTTTACGGGTATTGCGGCTCCACATCAGCTGAACCTCGACTTCACCATGACCGATGGTCTGAATGTGGTTGAGGGTCAGTCTGCGACGGTCTCCCTGGCCTTCCCGGGAGCAACGCTGTTTGATGATGCCACCACGCTGGATCAGGTTGGTGCGCTGGATCTCGATGCCAACGATGTCAATCTGCCCGCCACATACGGTCTGGCGCTCGCGTCGGCACCGACTGCCGGCGGTACGGCGACTGTAGAAGACGATGGTACGTTTACCTATACCCCACCGGCAGGAACTTTTACCGGGGATAGCTTCACCTACTGTCTGACCGCCGCACCTTTGGATGATACCTGTCTGGCAACTCCGCCTGCAGCAACGGTGACCATCGATCCCGCTCCGGCATCCGGATTGATCGCCGTCGGTGGCAAGACCTACACGACCGATGAGGATGCAGTCCTCGATGTGCTCGCGGCCAACGGTCTGTTGATCGGTGAATCGCCCATCAATGGCGGTACTCTGGCGGTAGTCGTGGATGACGCACCTACCTGTGCCAACACCGCGGCTGGCAGCTTCACCTACGACGGTACGACTGGTGAATTCCACTACGAGCCTCTGCTGGATTGGAACAGTGTCAATGCACCAACGGGTCTTTGTACCCTTGCTGACGGTCCAGACACCATCACCTATCATCTTGAAGAGACCTACAACGATGGCGGTAATTTCGTGACCATCAGTAGTAACACGGTGACCGCAGAGATCACTGTCAATCCGGTCAACGATGCACCGGTGGCTGTGAACGATATCTTCTATGTTCAGGATGCCTCTACCGCTGTATTGGATGGACAAGGTGAGCCAGTATCCATGACCTTCAGTGTTGCAGCAGCTGGGGTTCTCCTGAACGATACTGATCTTGAGAATGACGGCCTGCTGGCAACCGAAGTGAATGATCCTGGCAACCTGGATCCTGCACTGGGTATCGATGGTTCCATGCCAAGCTTTGCTATCGATCCTACCGCGGTCGGTATTCTGACCAGTGTGGAGTATGAGGCGAGCGATCTCATGGCTCAGAGCAACATCGCTACTGCTGATATCGTACGTCAGGTCTCGGTTACCCGTGCCTCCTATCTGCAACGCGGTAATCCCGGTACCGGCAATGATAGATGGCGCCTCAGAGGTGTGGTTGACACGACCATCCCAACCACGGGTACTGCACAGGGCGTACGGGTCTACCTGGTACGGGTCGATATCAACGGGACACCATCCCCACGGGTTGAAATCGTACCCACAGCGACTGGCAATAATAATGGTCGTATCCGGTCTGTCGGCGGACAACATGTCTGGGGTATCAATGTCAACGGTGTTGGCAACAACAGACCGGAAGTTGAATTGCCAGATGGCAATGACTATCTGGAAATCGAGGTGGTTGATTTAGCCACCTACCCAGAGGCTGTCTACAACAACGTACCATTTGATATCGAGCCATAGTTAGTATCATGGCGTGAGGCACCGCCCCCTGTACTGCAGGGGGCGGATTTTTGTTAAGATCAATCGTCAAACGACACAATTCCTGGGTAGTACCATGAAAAGTTCACACTTTTCCGAAAAAGCGCCTGAGGATGATAAGGAGAGGCATCCTAGAGGCAATCCTCTGCTGGTGATTCTGGTCCTGGTGATCTGCACCACGGCCTTTCTTGCATTCACCGCATCGGTCGCCAAGGCAGATAGTAAAGCTGCAGCGCAGAGCGTAGAGCAAGCGGCCTCCAAGCCCTGGAAACCGCCTGTTGCCATGGCGAACGTTCCCAAACCCCCTGTGGATAAGGAAACCGCCAAGAAAATCGCCGAAAAATGGGGTGTTGAGCTACTGAGTCTGCGGCTGACCGCAGCCGGCTACATGATCGATTTCAGGTTTCGGGTGCTGGATATCGAAAAAGCCAAGATATTTTTCGACCACCGCATCAAACCGCACCTAAAGGTTGAGAAATCTAATGCTAAACTACCTATACCCATGGCGGCCAAGGTAGGTGCGTTCAGAGCGACCAACCGGGGCAAGAACATCAAGTCCAACAAGAATTACTACATGGTGTTTGGCAATCCTGATGCCCATGTGAAATCAGGAGAAAAAGTAACAATGGTGATCGGCGACTTTAAAGCTGAAAATTTAACAGTCAACTGATCGGTTGACTCGAGAAGGAAATATGCAATATAGAAATCATCTGCTTGGTTTTCTAACACTACTCGGACTGGTCTCTTCATTTGAATCCCACGCGCTGGTGACCGTCTATTGTTGCGATGCAACAGCCGAGGCTCAGTTCATCCAGGATCTTTCGAATCTTCCATCCATCTCGCCAGACATCACCAAAGAGAGCTTTGAGGGCAGCGCCTGGGACGGCACCCGCAGTACCGGTGTTCAGAGTGTCACTTCCCAAGGCATCACCTGGGCGGGGAGCTCCACGGAATCCTCCTTTGTGCGTACCTCCACCAGTGGTGGCGATGTGCATGAGGGCAGCTATCTGATGTTCCCGGTAGACAACAGAAATGACCATCTGGTACCGGATAAATACACACTGACCGCCAGTGGCACCACGCTGTATGGTGTGGGCGGTTGGTTCCGCAGTAGCACCGGGGCCAAGATCGGTTTTACCACCAACGGATCGGCTCCGGTCGATTTTACCGGTTCACAGGCCACAGTCTCGGGCTGGACCTTTCTCGGATTCATCGACGATGCCGGTTTCACCAATGTACTGGTAGAGGCTGTGGATGAGGGGGGAGATGAGGTCAATATCTTCTTCTCGGATGACTTTACACTGGGTGCCCAGTCAGGCGCATTCCCAGGGCAGAAACTGCAGTTCAGCAGTGCCTCCTACAGTGTGGCTGAGAATGCCGCTACGCTTCAGGTCACCGTAGAGCGTACCGGTGGCACCAGTGGTGCGCTCTCCGTTGACTATGCAAGTGATACTGATAGTGAGACTGACACCGCCAGCGCCAACCTTGATTACACACCGGTTTCCGGAACCCTCAATTTTGCGGATGGTGAGAGCAGTCAGCAGATCAGCATCGATATTCTGGATGACACCATCTTCGAGGATAACGAGATCTTTACGATCAATCTGAGCGGTCTCAACATCGGTGCACAGAACAGCGCCACGGTGACCATCACGGATAACGATGCACCGACGGTTGGAGCGGTGCAGTTCAGCAGCAGCACCTATACCTTCAGTGAAGGTGACGGCAGCGTTACCATTACCGTCCAGCGGGATGGGGGCAGTTCCGGCAGTGGTTCGGTGGATTATGCCATGAGTGACGCAACAGCAACGGCAGGCAGTGATTACACAGCGGCCTCCGGCACACTCTCATTTGTCGATGGGCAGATCAGCAGTAGCGTGACCCTCGACATCACAGACGATGCCACCGCGGAGGGTACTGAGTCGCTGCTGGTCAGCCTCTCGAATCCGGTCTCGGTCTCTCTGGCTGCCCGGGATGTGGCGGAAGTCTCGATTACCGACAATGAGCCGGTCTCGAGCTCCGGCAGTCTGCAATTCAGTGGTTCCAGCTACACCGCTTCTGAGGGTGATGTTTCGATCCTGGTGCCTGTGACCCGTACCAACGGCAGCAGTGGGGCGGTCTCGATAACCTGTTCAACCAGTGATCTTACCGCCACTGCAGGAGCTGACTATACAGCGACCCAGGCCACGGTTAATTTTGCAGATGGTGAACTCACCAGTAATTGTGTGATACCTGTTCTGGATGACAGCAGTTACGAGGCGGATGAAACCCTGATGGTCACTCTTACAACGCCCACTGGTGGCGCTGTACTTGGCACACCGGCATCCGCCGTTGTGACCTTGAGCAGTGATGACCCAATACCCGCCATGGGCAGCCTGCAGTTCAGTCTCTCTGAATATTCATTGAATGAGGATGGAGGCACAGCCACGATCGCCGTCTCCCGCTCAGGCGGCAGCAGCGGTTCTGTTGGGGTCAGCTACGCGAGCAGTGATTCAACGGCAACCGCCGGTGAGGATTACACGGCCGCTTCCGGCAGCGTGAGTTTTGCCGATGGTGTAACCAGTGGATCCTTCCAGGTGACACTGCTCGATGACAGTGAATACGAGGGTGATGAGCGTATTACGCTGACCTTGAGCAACCCAACCGGTGGTGCCGTATTGGGCCCGACCGCCCAGGTTGATTTGGTGATCACTGAAGATGATGCGGCACCGGCAACCGGCTTGCTGGTCTTCAGTGCCAGCGACCTTGGTGCGGATGAGGCTGATGGTCTGATTGAGGTAACGGTCGAGCGTCAGGGTGGCAGTAGCGGTGCTGCACAGGTCAACTATGCAACCGCAGATGGCACGGCAATTGCCGGCATCGACTATCAGGTTGCCAGTGGTACCCTGACGTTTGCGGATGGTGAACTGTCGAAGACATTCGAAATCACCATCATCGATGATGCCTTATTTGAAGGTACCGAAACCATCAACCTGATACTCTCCGATGCGGTTGGTGCGTCACTGGGTGATACCTCTACGGCAACTTTAAGCGTAACTGATGATGACGTGCCGCCTGCTGCCGGTTCTCTGATCTTTTCCAATTCGGCCATTACCGCAGCAGAGGATGGTGGCGACGTTACCGTCACCGTTTCACGCAGTGGCGGTTCGACCGGTGCTGTTTCGGTCGATTACAACACCGCTGATGGCAGTGCGATTGCCTCCTCTGACTATACCTACACCTCCGGCAGCATCAGTTTTGCCGATGGGGATGCAGCCGATAAGACCTTTACCGTACCACTGCTGAACGATTCGGCAGTGGAGTCAGATGAGACCATATTGCTACAGATGAGTAACTTTCAGGGTGGGGCGGTAGCCGGTGATCAGAGCAGTGGTCAGATTACCATCACCGATGATGATGTACTCAACGCATCCACTGTGATCGGTTTTACCATCACCAGCCTTACTGTGAATGAATCTTCAGTCAACGCGAGCTTTACCATTGATCGCAGCGTTGTCCTGACCGGCACCGTCAGTGTCGACCTGAGCGTTGGTACATCGACCGCCATTGCCGGTAGCGATTTCAATGTCACCACAGGCACTCTGCAGTTTGCCAGTGGCGAGACGCAAAAGACAATCAATGTGGAGATCATTGACAATACGGTTGTTGATGGGGATCGCACGATCACCTTTGTGCTGGGTAATGCCTCCGGTACCGCAACCATCGATAGCAACAGTGGCAGCTTCACCCTGACCATCTCCGATGATGACCAGGATGGTGGCAGTGATGGGGATGACAATGGCGGTGGCGGCGGAGGTGGCGGTTCTGTGGATCTGTTGCTTCTGTTGGGCCTGATGATCATTTTCTTCGGATACCTGCAGCTGCAGTCTGCCCGTCAGACTCGGGCCTATGCAAAACGTCGTGTTGAAGAGCAGTAACATATAAGGGTTTATACGATGGAAAATAGAGCATGGAAAAACGGTTCGGTTGAAAAGAGTCTCAGTGGCTTGCTAAAGGCGTCTGTGCTTTCTGTTGCCCTGTTTGTCACAGCAGGAGTCAATGCCGCTGATCTGCCAAACATTGTGAAATCCAACGGTGCTGAAGCCCTTGGCCCCCAGTTCAAGCTCGATTGTGTCACCAGACCAGGCAAGCCTCAGAGTCTCGGTGATCGTTTTAAGCTGGCCATGAATAAGCACGACCATTCCCAGCATGGTGGTCATGATGAACACGCCCATCACCGTGCGATGATGGAGAACAAGTCGTACCAGGTGAGTCATGCCGGCTATCAGCTGCCGGATGTTAATCTGATCTCTCACAAAGGGGAGCAGCAGCAGCTGGCAGATATCCTGAACAATGACAAACCGGTGATGCTGAATTTCATCTTCACGACCTGTACCACCATCTGTCCGGTTCTTTCGGCCAGTTTTCATCAGGTACAGGAGATCCTCGGTGAGGATGTTGACAGTGTTTCCATGGTATCGATAACCATCGATCCGGACTATGATACGCCTGAACAGTTGATGAAATATTCGAAACGGTTCAAGGCTGGTGAGCAATGGAATTTTTATACCGGTAGCTACAAAGATGTGGTTACCGTAGAGAAGGCCTTTGATATCTTCCGTGGTTCAAAAATGAATCATGAACCGATTACCCTGATCAGGAATCAAGGTGGACAGCACTGGACGCGTATCAATGGTCTGGCCAGTGCAGAAGATATTGTTAAGGAGTACAAAAAGATCGTATCGGCTGCAAATTGATGCTAAAACTCAACAAAATGATCACGGCGTTTACACTATTCGCCGGCTTGATCCTATTCTCTACTGCCTCACAAAATGAAGTGGAGGTTGACTCCAAGGCCTACGCAACAGGTAAAGCACTCTACAAAGAGGGCTTTCTGCCGAATGGCCAACTGGTAAAGGCAACCATCCAGGGCGATATCTCGGTGGAAGGGGATCAATTGATCTGTGAGACCTGTCACCGCAGGAGCGGCCTGGGATCCACCGAAGGCCAGCAGGTGGTCCCGGCAGTTGCTGGCAGTGTGCTTTTCAAGCCCCTGAAACTTCCCACCAGTAAACCCCCTGAACCACCGGTATATCGTGAAGCCTACACCCGTGAGACCTTGATGGCAGCGGTCAGGGATGGTGTGGATGCCAATGGCCAGCCACTGGATCCATTCATGCCAAGATATCAGATCGACGATGAGGCGCTGGATGGCTTAATGGCCTATGTCAGTACACTCTCCAATACCCCGTCCCCAGGTGTGGACGATAAGACCATCCATTTCGCAACCATTGTCCTATCCTCGAACAAAGCGGAGGAGAACAAGGCACTGATCGATGTCATGGCGACCTATGTCGAGCAAAAGAATGTTGAAACCAGATATGAGACTAAACGGGCAAAGAATGCGCCATGGCACAAGGATTGGATGTTCAAGCCCTATCGTAAGTGGCAGATACATGTTTGGGAACTGACAGGTGCCGAAGAGACCTGGCCGGAACAACTCAGTGCATACTATTCAAAACAGCCGGTATTCGCGCTGGTCAACGGTTTGGTTCCAACTGGCTGGAACCGGGTCAGTGAGTTCTGTGAAGGGCATGCTATACCCTGTCTATTCCCCACCACACAACAGCCGGTTATCAGTGATGATAACTATTACACCATCTATCTGAACAAGGGTGCGGCGCATGAGTCTGAAGCGGTTGCTTCCTATATCAGGAAAAACCGTCCCGCCGCCCGAGTCGTACAGATTCATGATCAATCTGACATGCTGAGTTCCATCTCTTCCAACGCGCTCATTGATGATCTGAACAAGGCTGGAATCAGCGTAGACACGGTCTCTCTGGGGCAACTTGGCGAAAAAGAATCGAGTGCATTTCGAATTGGAAAAGACGATACAGTGGTATTGTGGCTGGATAGAGGCAAATCAGAACAGCTCTTTAACAGCGGGCAGCTTAACAGTGCAGAGTTGATCATGCTCTCCAGTCAATATTACGGAACAGACACCAAGCTCATCCCTCAGGATTTGACGGACTCTGTTCTCTTTATACACAGCGCTGAAATGCCCGATAAACTGAACAGGCTGCTGATCCGCTCAACGGGTTGGTTCAGAGCAAAAAGAATCTATAATAAAGAGACCAGAGAGATTCAAGCCAATGCCTACTTCGCGTTGAAGGTGCTTGGTGATGCGGTAAAGCACATTCGTGGTTATTTCTATCGTGACTATATGATTGAAAAGATTGAACATATGATTGATGACTTACCTTATACTTCGATCTTTCCCCGCCTCAGTATGGCGCCGGATCAAAGGTTCGCATCACGGGGCTTCTATGTGGCTAAAACTGACGGCAAAGGAGGAATTGTTAATCTCACTGGTTGGATAGCTCCCTGATTTCATTCCGCGTTGTGAATATTTGTAAATAAATGAGATTTGTTGGATGGATAACAATATCAACTACAACGCAACTCAATACAGGGAAGATTATCAGCTGGCCAAACGATTTGGCGTGATCAGTTTTATCGCCATTATCCTGATTGCCATCGTCATCCTTTTTCTGTTTCGCTATGAAACTGCCCGCATCATCCAGGACTCCACAAAACAGAGTAATGAGTCATTGACCATTGCTACAGAGTACACACTGAATGACCATTTTGTGATGTACCTGAATCTGATGAAGCTGAATGAAAAAAAGCCTGGCGATATGCCGTTGGAGCCGATGCTTGAACGTGCCTTGCAGAGAATGATACGGGATACCAATGTCGACCGTATCAAATTGTATGATCGGTCGGGAAAAGTCGCCTACTCATCGAGACGGGATGCTTATGATGACGATGATGAGGGTAATGACGGTTTTATCTCTGCACTGTCAGGAACTCCACGTACGGTTTTAAACTATCGGGACAGTTTCAGTATCTTCAACTCCGATGATCACGATGTGAATCTGGTACAGACCTATGTACCGATTCGTACCAATGAAAACTCTCCGGTGATGGGAGTGATGGAGGTCTATTACGACATCAGTGACTATGTCAGTCATGCAATGAGGGCAATCATCATTGTGATGTCTGTGACGATGTTGTTGATGCTGTTTCTCTATACATTCCTGCTAATGCATATCAAACGCTCCGAACGGATCATAGAAGCGCAAAACCGCATTACCAGAGAGAAAAAAGCGATGCTTGAATTTCTCACCGCAAAAATGATCAATGCCCAGGAGGATGAGAAGAAACGCATCGCCTTTGAGTTGCATGAAGATGTGGTACAGACCCTTTCCGGCGTCAAAATGCAACTGGAAAAATACATACTGCAGTTCGACAAACAGAAAGACGAGGCTGATGCGGAACAGCTTTCAACGGTCATCATACCTACCTTGCAGAATGCTGCGCACAAGATCCGGGCCGTTGCACTGGATTTGCGTCCGCCGAGCCTGGATGATTTCGGCCTGAAAGCAGCCCTGAATTCGTTGGTTTCCGAGTGTCATACGATTACCACAGGGTTGCAGATTTCGGTGGATATCTCAGTCAATGAGGAGTTGATATCCCAGGATCAAAAATCGATTCTTTATAGAATGTTCAAGGATACTCTCAAGGCAATCTGTTTCGATGAAAAAATCGATGGGGAAGTAACAATATCTCTGACCAATATTGATGACCTGCTACAGCTTCAAGCGAAGATATTCAGCAAACAAAATAAGCTCAATTTTAGCGGGCAGTTACCCGGTTATTTCGTTGCCATGCAGGAGAAAACCATACTCTCGGGTGGTGAGTTTTTCGTCATTGAGCTTTCTGAAGGGTTGCTGGAAGTTAAAGCGGTCTGGTCCTATTGAATAGCGAACCCTCGACGATCGTCACCGGTCTGATTATCGGATTTTAAGGCTTTTCCAGAGTCAAAACTGCCAGCATACCGTTTCGATAGATTTGAAAGTTAATCGGTTGACCCGGTTCCAAGCGATCTATTTTCTCTCTTATCTTCTGGAAGCTAAGTTGGCCATCCAGGGGTATCTCCGCAATGGAAACGATGATATCGCCACCTAGCAACAGCTGCTGGTCGTTGATTTTTACCGGAATGGTGCCTTCGCGTAATTGGAGTCGATCGGTCGCAGAGCCTTCGGCGATCTTCTGTACCAATACCCCGTAATCCAGCGGATAGTTGATTGCCTTTGCTATATCCGCCGTGATTGGCAAGCCATTCAGGCCACTCCAATAGTTATTTCTCTCCAGCATCAACGCTCTGGCAGTATTCGACGTCACCGCAAAGCCTATACCCTGGTGACCCCCGGATGTGGTCTCAATGTAGCTGACGATGCCGATCACTTCGCCGTCGAGATTACAAACCGGTCCTCCAGAGTTGCCTTTATTGATGGCCGCATCGGTTTGTAAAAAATCTCCGAGCAGAAACAGCTTTCCCAGGTCCGGACCCGAGTGTCTAGCGCTGATGTGTCCAGTGGTGAGGGTATGGTGAAGCCCGTATGGCGATCCGATCACAAATACCTCATTGCCGACACTGACTTTGTCGGAATCGCCGAGTTTTGCGAAGACCAGGTTGTCCGGGACCTTTTGTAACTTGAGTAGAGCAAGATCGGCAGCAGGTTCCGTGCCTAAGACTTTGGCAAGCACACGTTGGCCGTCTTTGAATTCAACATGAACGGCATCGCTGGTATGGACAACATGCGCTGCTGTCAGAATATCGCCTTCTTGGCTGATGACGACGCCACTGCCCAGGCCTTGCTCGACTTTTTCAGTGACTGGCGATGTGGAGTAGGTATGAAGTACAACCACAGAAGGATCGACTTGGGTAAACTGACGACTGAAGTCCGTGGCATGACATATTACCGGTAGCAGCAAGGCAAAGAGCAGTAACTGAGACATCGTACGATTCAATGGAGTAACCTCGAGTGGTTGGAGATTTAGCGATCTTTGACAATCTCTCACTTCTGCATTAGCCGGGTTGACGAAAAGTGTCTTAATTCAGTCAATATAGCATCAAATAAAACGCTTCCAAATATGACAGGTTGGAATGGGACCCTGTCCAGTATTGGCAACATTCCATCTCGAACTGACGCTGGATATCGATGGAGTCTGGTAATGATATTGATTCGATTTCATGATCCGACTAAGCTTAAACGGTAAATCACGACTCCTGAATCAATCACTCACTAAGTTGGAGGGTGGAGATGGCTGCCAGTAGGTTTTTAGTTATTCACTATCTGGATGGTACAAGCGAGACTTTCACTTTTCCAAAACAGGCGAAAGACCATTACGACCTGATGGGTAAATTGAATGATGCTATGAAGGCAGATCGATTGGTGATCGAAGCAGACGGCCATCTGAATATCATTCCATTGAGTGCGATTAAAAGATTACAGTTTTCACCGGCGCCTGAAACCTTGCCTGGCGAAGTCATAAAACAGGCAACATTAGATCCCTGAGACACACCGGTCCATTACGGCTGCTTTCCCCTGAATGACTTTGTCTATCCAGCTTCCAGAGCTTAAATATTTCACTCCAGACGTGGCCTGCGTTTTTGCCAAACAAGTCAGTGGCCGGCTATCGTTCCGCCGGTGCTTCAATCTTGAACATAATGGCATAGAGAGTTGGTACGAACAGCAGGGTCAGCAGGGTGGCAAAGCCCAGTCCGGCCATGATGGTCAGGGACATGTTGACAAAGAAGACATCCTGCAACAACGGGATCAGGCCAAGGATTGTGGTTGCCGCGGCCAGTACCACCGGTCGAAGACGACTCACCGTTGAATCGAGGATTGCTTCATAACCGTCTTTCCCATTGGCAATCTGCTGATCGATCTCATCAATCAGAACGATGGCGTTCTTGATCAGCAGACCGATCAGTGAGAGCGCCCCAAGCAGGGACATGAAATCAAATGCGCCGTTGAAACCGAGCAATCCTGCGGTGATGCCGACGATCGCCAAGGGTACGGTGAGCCAGATGATGAGCGGTTGGCGAAGTTTCCCGAAGAGTAGAATACTGACCAGAATCATCAGCAGAAAACCAAAAGGCAGTGAACTGGCTAGACCGGCCTGGGCGTTTTTTGAGTCCTCATACTCTCCACCCCAGCTGAAACTGTAGCCAGGAGGCAGTTCCATCGCCTCGATCTGCGGTTTCAGCCGGTTAAACAGCGGGGTTGCCAGTTCACCGGTTGGATTACACTGGGCGATGATGGTTTGAATCCGGTCGCGGGAGCGGATCAGCGGATTTTCGAAAACGGTCTCGAAACCATTAACCACCTGGGCCGCGGGTACCGATTGGTTGAGCACCGGGCTCCACAGCACGATATCCCGCAGGTTGCCTACATCGCTGCGCTCATCTTCAGAAGCCCGCATATAGATCGGCAACACCCTTATCCCATCCCGGAACTGACCCACAGGGGTGCCATCCATTGCATACTGCAGGGCGTAAGCGAGACTTTCCCGGGTAATGCCAAGTTGGCGGCCGACCTGTTCGTTGAAAATCGGCCGGATCAGTTTTACCGGTTGACGCCAATCATCACGGATATCCTTAGCTTCCGGATCTGCCCGCATGATCTGCTGGGTCTGTTGCGAGAGTTGACGCAGCACGACCGGATCCGGTCCTTGAAAGCGTGCTTCAATCTTGCTGTCCCGGCCTGGTCCGATCCGCAGGGATTTGATGATCGGGTCGGTCCAGGGATAGTGTTCCTTCATGTGCCGGTCGACTTTGTCCCAGACCTCGGCAATACGCTCCCGGGTATCGGTCTTGACGATGATCTGGCTGTAGACGGATGAGGTCTCCTTGGGGTCGTAGACCAGGGTGTACCGCTGATGGCCACCACCGATGCTGATGCTGGTCTGTTCCACACCTTCCTGCTCCATCAGAAACTGGTTGATTCGTAGCGTATCTTCACGGGTGGCCCGAATATCCGTTCCCTCGATCTCCCAGATATCGACAAAAAACATGGGTGTGTTGGATTCCGGAAAGAAGGCTTGTTTGACACTGCCGAATCCGATCACCGCGAGTATGAACAGACCGATCACTATGCTGACAGTGAGCCAACGCAGACGTACCGCGCGATCCACCAGATTGCGAAACAGTTTGAAGACACCGCTGCCATAGGGGTCATCAGCCTGACCTCCTGTCGATGAGCCTGGTTTCAGCAACAGGGAGCAGAGCAGGGGGGTGGTGCTGATGGCAGTGACCCAGGAGAGCAGCAGGGAGTAGAGGATCACCCAGAACAGGGAGTTTGCGAATTCACCGGTACTGTCCTGGGAAAGGCCAATGGCAGAGAAAGCAAGAATTCCGATGACGGTGCCGCCAAGCAGAGCCCAGATGGTTTTCCCCACCGTCTCTTGCGCTGCCTGGGCAGCACGCATGCCGCTCTGCATGCGCACCAGCATACCCTCGGCCACCACGATGGCATTATCCACCAGCATGCCCAGGGCTATGACCAGTGCGCCAAGCGAGATGCGTTGCAGCTCAATGCCCTCAAGGTACATCAACAGCAGAGTTCCTGCCACTGTGATCAGTAGGACAGCGCCGATGATCAGGCCAACCCGTAAACCCATAAAGACCAGCAGAACGACGATGACGATCGCCACGGCCTGCCCCACACTGACCAGAAATCCACTGACCGATTTGTCAACTTCCAGTGGCTGGTTGTAGATCTCTTTGATCTCCATGCCAATGGGAATATTAGGAATCAGCTCCATCACTCTGTTGGTGAGCCGTTCACCGACAGCCACCACATTCTCACCGGACTGCATGGAGATGCCGAGAGTCAGCGCTTGTTTACCGTTCAGGTAGTAAAGTTGACTGGGTACTTCATTATAAGCCCGGGTGATGTTGGCGATGTCCCTCAGATAGATCAGTCGCTTATCCTCGGAGGCGACGAGGATGTCACCAATTGCGGAGACTGATGTGAGTTCACCGCTGGGTACGATACGCAGGCGTTGGTGTTGTACGTTACCATGTCCAGCTGTTACCACCGCATTCTGGGACTGAAGCAGTTGAGCGATGCTGGAGGGGGAGATACCAAGTTCGCCGAGGCGTTCACGGGAGATGTCCACATAGACCACCTCCTTCTGTTCACCACCGATCGTGACTTTGCGTATCCCGGGTACCAGCACCAGCTCCTGCTTGAGGTAGTCGGCAAAATCCCAGAGATCACGCCAGCTGTAACCTTGACCTGTCAGGGCCAGATAGACACCGTAGACATCCCCGAAATCGTCGATCACCATCGGATCCTGGGCACCGGGAGGCAGCTTGTTTTTCATGTCCACGATCTTGCGGCGCAATTCATCGTAGATGTCGGGGAAATCATCGGCCCGGTACTTATCCTTGAACTCGATGGAGATGTCGGACATGCCCGGCCTTGAGATCGACATCTTGATCCGCTTGACCTGCTCCAGGCGCTGGATGGCATCTTCGATGTGATAGGTCACTTCATCTTCCACCTCCTGGGCGGATGCACCGGGATAGAGGGTGATGACCTTGGCGTTTTTGATGGTGAATGCCGGATCTTCCAGCTTACCCATTTTGTCGAAACTGAGCAGACCGCCGCCGACCAGAATGATCACCAGCAGCCAGGAGATGACCGGTGTGCGGACAGAGTATTCCCCGATATTCATGTGTGCCCCTATGCCTGGTGTTGCCGGCTATTGGTACTTCAGATCTTCAGGTCTCTGCATGGCCTGTTCTTTGTCCGGCATCAGCCGCACCTTCATACCTTCGACCAGAAACGGGGTTCCGGCGGTGACAATCCTGTCTCCGGGCATCAAGCCTTCGGAAACTTCGATGTTTTCACCCGACAGCCGTCCAACCTTCACGGTTCGGGGTTGCACCGTCATGCTCTCGGCTTCAATCACCCAGGCTTGAGGATCCAGCTTGTAGTCACCAACAATTGCACTGGCGGGTACGGTGAAGACACTGCTATCACTGTCAAACTTGCTGAAATCGACGGTTACCTTGGCAGTCATGCCGGGTAGGATATTGGCACTCTCCAGTCTTTGCATGGTGTAGGTGATTTGAAAGGTCTGGGTCTTGGCATCGGCCTGGGTTGTGATTTCACGGAAGGTCAGTGGGAAGCTGCTGCCCGGAATGTCGGCAAACGAGACACTCACCGAGACGTCGTCTTTGGCACTCTCCCGGTCCTCGGAGGTCAGCCCCCGAAGCAGGCTTTCCGGCACATCGAATTTAACCTCGAGCTCTGAGATATCCTGCAGCACCAGGATCGACTGCTTTGCCTGAACCTCTTCAAAGTTATCGATATTGAGTCGTGCTATGGTGCCATTGAATGGGGCGGTCAGCTTGGTGTAGTTAAGATCCTGCTGGGCAGCCTTCAGGGAAGCACTCGAGCTTTTGAAATCCGCTTCAAGTTTGTCAAAGTCCATCTTTGAAATATTGCCCTTTTTTATCAACTCCTTGGCTCTGGTGAAGTTGCGATTGGCCTTATCGTAGTTGGCTTTGCGATCGTTATAGACGAGTTGCAGATCGGTGGGATCGAGGCTGGCGACCTGTTGTCCTGTCTGAACCTGGTCCCCCTCTTTGACGGCTACTTCCTTAAGAACGCCGGAAACCCGAAAAGCGAGTTCCGCTTTGCGGCCGGCATCGATGCGTGCCGGAAATGTACGGATTGCACCACTGGCCGTGGTTTCAATCAGAAAACTCTTAACCGGACGGACCGAATCTGTCTGAATGGTGGCTGGGGGTTCACTGCAACCACTGAGAGAGAGACAGACCAGGGCCAAGCCGAAGACGGCGCGATTGGACTGATACATTGTTAGCTTGCACTCCAGCTGAATAGGTCCAGTAGGCTGGACTTTTTAGATTCTTGGTTTAACCTGAATCTGTGGATCGATGACGGCGTATGGCTTAAGTAGCAGCGACCTTTGCGGTATAAAGAAATTGTCTGCTTAAACTATCAAGCTTGTATTTTGAGATACCACTGGGAAATCAGGTTTTGACTCTTTACGCTCACCATGAACCCACGGGTTCAACTTTAGTTTAACTTTAGCGCCAATCAACTGAAATAGACAGCTGGTGACAGCACAATGAAGCCACTAAAAACCCTCAATAAGTTCGGTTTATTGAATCAGACGACCATCCCACAATCACTGATTAGCACACTGTTTGCGTTTCTGCTTCTCATCATCATGAGCAGCGGCTGTTCACTGTTGGAGATCTCGCAACAGAGTGAGGGGGTGAACAAGGCCGGGACCATCTCCGGTCGTGTCGGGATCGAGAGTGGCAGTGATGCACCGGTGACGATTCTGCTTTTTACCTATCAGGATTTTGCACCGAAGCTGGAACGAAAATATGTTTTGCAGGGGGCCGGGGAGTTTCGTTTCTACGCACAGGAAGGTAGCTACTACATTGCCGCTTTTCAGGACACCAACCGGGACAGTCTCTACCAGCAAAGCGAACCGGCGACCCTGTATGGTGGTAGTGATCTGTTCAATGCATCCTCAGTGGCTTTGCAATCCAGTGGCCATGTGGAACTGGATAGACTGGTAATTAAAGGGCCGATAGGCAATAAAACAAACCGTGACAATATCTCTTTTGAGATTGAGCAGGACTACACGGGAGAGATTGCCACTCTGGATGATCCAAGATTCTCTCGTGAGATCGGGTCACTGGGATTGTGGAAACCGATCTCTTTCATCGACCAGGTGGGTATTGGGCTCTATATGCTCAGCTCACCACAGGAAAAGCGAATCCCTGTAATTTTCATACATGGCGCTGGCGGGACACCGCTGGAGTTCGCCGATTTGGCAAAAAGCCTGGACAGCCAACGCTTTCAACCCTGGGTGCTCCACTATCCAAGCGGCTTACGACTGGACATTGTCAGCGACTATCTGGTGAAAAGCATCAATCAGCTGGAGAGTCAGTATCCGTTCGACAATTTCTATTTGATTGCCCACAGCATGGGCGGACTGGTGATGCGTTCAACGGTAAAAAAGTACACCGAGAGCGAACATCACCCGGCGATCGGTCTGACCATGACCATCAACAGCCCCATGGATGGGATGGCCAGTGCTGAGTTTGGTGCCAAGTCATCACCGATTGTCATTCCCTCCTGGCGGGATATTGCGCAGAACAGTGAGTTCCTCAATATTATCAGGGGTTGGCCCTGGCCAGAGGAGATACCCTATCACCTGGTGTTCTCCTATCAGGGGGGGGATAGTGATGATGGGGTGGTTGATCTGGAGAGTCAGATTCCCCTGACGTTACAGGCTGAAGCGACACGCTTGTACGGATTCAATGCCGGACACGCGACGATTTTAACCAATCCGGAGTTTGTCCAGAGGTTTCAAAATATCCTCAACAACAGTTTATAGAGCGGTCAGGCGATGCTTATGCTGTTATCCAGATAGACGTCCTGAATGCTGTTTAGTAGCTCCACGCCTTCACGCATCGGCCTTTGGAACGCCTTGCGTCCGGAGATCATGCCCATGCCACCGGCCCGCTTGTTGATCACCGCAGTACGTACAGCCTGAGCCAGGTCCCCCTGACCCGAAGAGGCGCCGCCGGAGTTGATTAAACCGGCACGCCCCATATAACAGTTGGCCACTTGATAACGGACCAGATCGATCGGGTGCTCCGAGGTGAGGTCAGTGTAGACCTTGTCGTGAGTCTTGCCGAATTTAACCGCCAGATAGCCCTTATTGCCTTCGGCCTGTTTCTGTTTGACGATGTCCGCTCCAATGGTGGCGGCCAGATGGTTGGCCTGACCCGTGAGGTCAGCTGAAGCGTGATAGTCCACCCCGTCCACCTTAAAGGAGCTGTTTCTTAAATAGGCCCAAAGTACGGTCACCATGCCCAGTTCATGGGCTTGTTGAAACGCTTCCGAGATCTCCATGATCTGGCGGCGGGATTCCGGAGAGCCGTAGTAGATTGTGGCGCCAACTGCCACCGCGCCCATATCGAATGCCTGTTCCACCGAGGCGAACAGAGTCTGGTCATAGATGGTGGGGTAGGTGAGCATTTCATTGTGGTTCAACTTGACCAGGAAGGGAATCTTGTGAGCATAGCGCCGTGATACCGAACTCAATACCCCTAAGGTTGAGGCAACAGCGTTGCAGCCCCCCTCAATGGCCAGTTCCACGATCTTTGAAGGATCGAAATAGATGGGGTTCGGTGCAAAGGAGGCACCACCCGAATGCTCCACGCCCTGGTCAACCGGCAGTATTGAGAGATAGCCGCTGCCAGCCATTCGACCGGTATTGAACAGGCTCTGCAAGCTACGCAGCACCCCGGGTTTGAGCTCCTTGTCGGCGACAACCCTGTCCACATAATTCGGGCCGGGCAGATGAAGCATGGATTGGTCTATGGTCTTGCATTGGTGGCTCAACAGCTGTTCTGCCTCAGAGCCGAGTAGGGTGGTGATATCGCTCATGGCTTGTTCCAGGTGGTGATTCTGCTCTTTGAGTATAGAGCGTCTGTAACCATATGTAAGAGAAAAAACTGTACATTTCACCGATGTCTGTCGAGGCTACTAAAAACAGTCCTGGAGCCTTCTCTTCACTGATTCTTACACGGCTGCATCATTTGACAGCTTGACAAAGTATAACAGACTAACTAGTCTGAAATAATATCAGACTAATCAGTATGAAATCATGCCAAGACACAAAGAGTTCAGCGAAGAAGCGTTATTACAAACGGCGATTCTGCTGTTTTGGGAAAAGGGCTACTGTGATGCTTCGGTTGATGAGCTGATCAAACGATCAGGTGTAGCCAAATATGGTATCTATGCCACGTTCGGCTCAAAACGAGCGTTGTTCAAAGCGGTCCTGAACCAGTATGCCGAGGATAGAAAACAGGATATCCAGCGGCCATTACGAAAGCCGCATGCCGCCTTACCGGAAGTTCTCTCTTTCTTTGCGGCGCTACCGACAAAATTAACCAAAAAGGGCTTTCAAACTGGTTGTTTGATGGCCAATACCGGCATGGAACTTGGTGTGCAGGATGAGGAGTTCAGCAGTATGGTCAAAGCTTTTTTTGATGAGACAACTGAAACGATGCAGGCCTGCCTGGATCGGGCCGTGAGCTTAAAGCAGCTTGACAGCCAAGCTGACACTGAAATTCTTGCCAGGTTTTTGATCAATGAGTTCAGAACACTACTGATGTTGGCTGCCAGCGGCAATAAGAAGAGAGATCTTAAACTACAGATGGAAACCGCTCTGACGTTATTGCCAACACTCAATAAGTTATCAGCTTAACCGACCATGGTGATCGACATGAATCTCTCGATAGTCCCCATTTATCTTGCTGTTGTATTCCTCTTCTGCTTTCTGTTGGTCAGACGGGCTTCGAAAAATGAGTTTATCGAAAAAGCAGTCGAGCGAAAGATTCTTTTGTTGTTGCTTGCATTTATCGTTTGGAGTGTATCGATTGCACTGTTGGCGCTTGGGGATCAACATATCTCGCTGATGGCCAAAATACCTCTGCTATGGCAGGCATTCGTACCGGTTGTGATCTGGATTACAGCACTCATCCTCTCTGCTGAATTACGCTCAGGTTTGCTTAAAATCGCCACCCATACACCGGCACATTGGTTTGTTCTGATTCAGTCACTACGGCTCGGTGCGATCGGTGGCGTCGTCAAAGGATTAAATGGTGAGATTGCTTCTGGCTACATCTTCTGGATCGGAATACCGGATTTTCTTTTTGGCTTATCCGCTCTGTTCATTGGCTTGTTGATGATGAATCGAAAGATCAAGGCACGATTGCTACTCGTTTGGCATCTGATCGGGTTTTCACTGATATTTTTCCCAACCTTTGTGATCATGAGCTATTGGATGAATGAACCCGGGTTTGTCTTTATCTTTGAATATCCAATGATACTTGCGCCTGGGATGCTGGTTCCATTACTGATCTCACTGAACCTGTTGCATGCCTGGGGATTGTTTCAGAATGAGCGGCAATCACAACTGCAAAGCCTGCAGACCTGATATCCACTCCAGTTAGGGCCTATTGGTTTCGTGTTAACAGGCCCTGGAATCAGCAGGGAGATATTCCCAAAGGCTGGTTTCACGAAACCATTCAGGACTGCTCGCTTTCTGTAGCAGCTGGTTCTGTTTCGGCTGGCGGGCTGGCTGAACTCTCAGTTTCTGAGTCCACTTCTGACTCACTGGCGGGAGCGGATTTGGGTTCTTCTCCAGCTGTCTCCTCCGGCAAGCTGATTTCATGCTCTTCCGCCTGTTCGCTGGTCTCGGTGTCTGCGCCACAATTGGTTTGATCCTCAGCAGAACCACAGGATGATTCTTCATCAGCCTTTCGCTTTGACTCGGCATCCATATTGGCCATCCTCTCCCGCTGCTCCTCGGCTCTTGCGCGCCCATACTTGCGCAGATTGATTTCGAATACCTGTAGACCGGATGAAGCTTTGTCCCGGTAACTCCTGTTACCCTGACTCTCAGAGCTGTTCTGCTGATCAAACAGAGAGCTGCTGGACGAGCCAATGGTTGAAGATGGTGTGGGGGATTGTATGGAAACAAAGGGCAGGGCATCATCATCGATGATGCGGATAATGGCTGTGCTCGGATCGGAAATCACCGCGCCGCCACCTGCATTGGAGAGTATCAAGGTAAAACTGCTCTCTTGTTCGTAGAGCGTGTCATTGATGATGTCGATGGTCAGCGTTCGACGGCTGAACCCTGCCGCAAAGGTCAATGTACCACTGATTGCTTGATAGTCCTCATCCGCATTGGCTGAGCCGTCCAGTGTGTTGTACTCAACGGTGGCGTCGATATCAAGGTTGCCCTCACGAAACACAGTCACCCTGAGTTGGCCGGCGTTCTCTCTGACTTCGTAGCTGACAGACTCCAGTGAGATGGTCGCAAAATTGGTGTCAGGATCATCATTCAGGATAGAGATCGTGGTTGAAGCCGGCGACCCAATGTCCGCATCACCATCCAACTCTGTGATCATCAGTTGGAATCGTTCGCTCTCTTCGAACAGCTCATCGTCGATCAGTTCGATAGCGATCTGTTTTTCGGTCTCTCCCGGTAGAAACCGGACCGTTGACTCAGTCTCGACAAAATCAATTTCTGCCAGTGCCGTATCAGCAACTGTCCGGTAACCGACTTCGATCGTTCCTGCCGTACCCCCTGTACGAACCAGGCTGACAAGTGCCTCTCCACGGGATTCGTTAACCGCAACAGAGACGGAGTTGAAAGCAACCGTGCCGGCGCCATCATCATCCAGAATGACCACCTCAACTTCATCCTGATGCCCGAGGGCTGCATTGCCTCTGACATCGCTCAATACTATCTGAAAAGCTTCATTCTCTTCGTCATCCCGGTCATTGATGATCGGTATCTCAATTGTGCGCAGTGTCTCGCCATCCGCAAAGGTCAATCTGCCGGACTGGCTGAGATAATCGCTGCCGGCTACAGCGTCGTCATCACTGGTGGTAAATTCAACGGAAACTTCACCTTCACTGCTGCCCACCCGTCTGACAGTGACGATCAGCCGGGAAGTATTTTCATCGATCGAGTATTGGTTTTCATTGAATATCAGCAGGCTTTCATCACCGGAGCCCGAATTGCTCAAAAGCAGATCATAGGCTGCTGCGACATCCGCCAGGCCATAGCCGAATTGATCGTCGGCACCGGCTTCGCCAAGATCGACTGCGCTGTCGTAGAGTGCGGTCTCAATCTGCGAGATCGGGGTATCGGGAAAGGCGCTCTTGAGCAGCGCCAGAGCACCGGTGATATGCGGAGCCGCAAAAGAGGTACCGGAAACGATGTTGTAGGCAACCGGCAGTCGATCAGTGGTATAGACCTGTGAACCAGGTGCCACCAGCTTCGGGTAGATCCCGCCGTCACAGGCGTTGGGGCCACGACTGCTTTGAAACTCGATCTCATCCAGCAGATCGATCGCACCAACCGATAGTGAACCAGAGTTGTTGGCGGGACTGATACTGGTTTCCGCAAACGGGCCATAGTTGCCTGCGGAAAACACCACACCGATACCCGCTTCCCGTAACAGTCGAATATCCTCGTCAAACTCCTGATAACACTGGTTGATGGTGTTGGCGAAACCCCAGGAGTTGTTGACCAGGTGTGGGGCGTCATCCGTCAGTGGGTCACCATCGGGGTCGAGCAACCACTGAAAAGCCAGATGGATGGCACTGAGAGTGGTCTGATTCGCATTATCAAAGATTCGTGCCGCGATCCATTTTGCTTCCGGGGCCATCCCGACCTGATAGCCGCTCTCATCACCTGCGAGGATCAAGCCGAGTGCCTGTGTGCCATGTCCCACCAGGTCGATTGGCAACTCCTGAATCCCATAGGGATCGAACCAGCTGTTGTCACCACCGCGCCAGCGGTCAGCCAGATCCGGATGATTCACATCGACACCGGAATCCATGATCCCGACAACAACCCCTTCACCCCGAATCTCCCGTTCCCAGAGTCTCGCTGCATTGAGCTTCTCGATATTCCACTGAGGTTGGCTGTCAATATCCTCCGCTTCCGGAGTGTTCATGGTCAGGCGCATGTCTACGGTTACCCGCTCGACACCCGGTAGTGCCGAGATTGCATCAATCATCTCGGGGGGGACATCCAGCGCAATGCCGTTAATGGTCCAGAGGGATTTCAGTCGGGTTTTTACGCCATGCTTTCTCAGCAGCTCGGCCAACCTGACTGAGGCTTCCCGGGTTTGCTGCTGGAGGCTGCTGAAGACGTTTTGGCGAAACTGCCTGCGTTTCAGCGTTCGGCTCTCTTTGCGGCTGCGAAATTGTTCCGATTTCTGGTGTTGTTCTTTCAGCTCGCTGATGTTGTACTGTTTTTCAAACCGAACAATCACAGGCACCCGATCGAGTGTTGAGGCATCCGAAACCAGCCTTTCCACATCGGCAGTCAGTGCCGCCGCAGCAAAGAGCATCGGTTGGTGAAATATGATGGCCGCCAGAACTACAGCGGTTGTAAATCGGTTAAGCATGCCTAGTTCGCCACAAAAGACGATTAATTCCTCGAATGCGCAGATACCTGTTATATAAGGTTCACTCTGATAGTGAATTAACTATATTCTCTGTACATATTGGGCGATATGCTGACTACTACTACCAGTGAATGAGGTCTATTACTACCTAGGGTGCAGTGAATGGGCTTCCTAGGCTGTCAGTGTGGATTCTTAACTGACTGTTATTGCTAAGTATATTTCGCTCTGAAGATTGCTTTGGACTGTAGCTGTGATGGTAGGGTTTTTATGCATCAAAGGTAAGGAGTTACCCCATATGCAAATACACCCTCCCATCAATCATACTATCTAAGAATTTCTGCTGAGATAGAGTAAGGAGATTTCTGATCAGATCGGAGTCAATGGATTGAATTGATTCTGCTGCTGTGCAATAGCATTGAATAGCTGTCAGGACTAAGGTTTACGAAGTAGTTGCGATAGTTTGGGAATTGATCATAGGAAAGCCAATGGGTAACAGATTGAACAGATTTTCGGTAGTTTTGCTGTCAGCAGTTTTGACAATGCTACTGGCTTCCTGCGCCCAGCAACCCAAGATGGAGGATGCCGCAGAAGGGAACGGGGTCTCTTTCGACAATCAACAGCGTCCGGAACTGCCCGCTTTAAGTGCTGATGATCAGAATGAGCTAGTGCTATCCGAAGAGGTGAAACGGGAGCCGGAGTTTTTCGTCCGTCAGGGCAGTGGTGAGTTCATCAATTCCAAGGCACAGGCGAAGCGCCAGAGCCAACCTGCCAGAGGCGACATCACTCTGAATTTCGAAGCAGTGGATCTGCGGGAAGTGGTGAAGGTGATCTTCGAAGAAATTCTGCGGGAAAACTATCTGATCGACGATAAGGTTCAGGGAAAAGTCACCATCCACACCACCTATCCGGTCACTACAGAGTCCGTATTGCCGATTCTGGAGAATATTCTGCAGATGAACGGTGCGGTGATGGTGCGTAATGGTGCCCTCTACAAGATTCTTCCAGCGGCTGATCTCAAAGGCATGGCACTGAAACCCTCGGTAGGCCAGGGCCAGGCAAAAATGCGCGCGGGTCAGGGCGTACAGATCGTTCCACTGAAATACATCTCTGCTGTGGAGATGAAAAAGATTCTCGAATCGTTCACCACAAAATCCGAACAGATTCGTATCGATCCAGGCAGAAATCTGATGATCCTCAGTGGTTCCTATCAGAAGATCAACAATCTGCTGCAAACCATCAAGATGTTCGATGTGGATTGGCTGAGCGGCATGTCCTTCGGTCTGATCCCACTGAAATACACCGATGCGAAGACCCTCACCGATGAGTTGCAAAATATTCTCGGGGATGGTGATGCCTCACCCCTGGGTAATATGATCAAGTTGATTCCGGTTGAACGGCTGGGTGCGGTGATGGTGATCAGTCAGCAGCCCAGATATATCGACGAGGCACGCCGTTTGATTGCACAATTCGATCAGGGGAGTGACAAGTCACCGGACCGCAGGCTCTATGTTCACCATCTGAAAAACGGCAAAGCGGAAAATATCGCCGCGATCCTGCAGAGCATATTCGGCAATGAGGTGGCTGCAACCGATTCCGCCGGTCCTCTCAGCCACAGTGATCCATTGCTGCGCTCCAATGTACGTTCGCCGACAACCACCGGTATCGATCTGAAAAACAGCAATGCGGACCGGGAAGCGGCCTTGACCAAGGATCAACCAACTCTGGCTGCTGCCGATGATCCATCGAAGGATCAGTCCGAGAGCACCAAGCCAGGTGGCGGAGCCGCATCGACAGCAACCATCATTGCCGATCCTGACAACAATGCAATTTTGGTCATGGCCAGCCCCAAGGACTACCAGAAGATCAAAGCAACCATCACCCGGCTCGATGTGGCGCCCAAACAGGTGATGATTGAGGCGACCATCGCCGAAGTACAGCTCTCTGACAATCTCAGCTACGGTGTGCGCTGGTTCTTCAACGGTTCCACCGGTGGTGGGCGTCCCTACCAGGGTGGTCTGGGCTCGCCACTGCCCGATAGCGTTGGTGGTGATGGATTTGCCCTGGGGCTGTTCAACAGTCTGGATGATCTGAAGGTGTTTTTCGATATTCTTGAGAATGAGTCTTCCGTTAAGTTTCTCTCTGCCCCGCAGATCATGGTGATCGATAATCAGACCGCCAGTTTCCGGGTCGGTGACCAGATTCCGATCGTTACACGCTCTTCGCAGAGCACCACAGATCCTAACGCGCCAATCGTCTCTGAGGTTCAGTTCCGGGATACCGGCACCCTGTTGCAGATCACGCCCCGCATCAACGAGGGTGGCATGGTTACCCTGGAAGTCAGCCAGGAAGTGAGTACACCCGGTTCAGCACCGGCGATCGGCGGTGGCGGCAATGTGGCAATTTCACAACGGACAATTGAGAGCACGGTTGTGGTCCATGACGGTCAAACCGTGGTGCTTGGTGGCTTGATCAGAGAGAACACCAGCAGTGGCCAGGCCGGTATCCCCGGATTGATGCATATTCCGCTGCTTGGCAGTCTGTTCAGTAGTACCACGAAGGATATCAGTCGTACGGAACTGATTATCACCCTGACACCAAAAGTGGTGCGGAATCCGCAGGAAGCCTTCGATATCTCCCAGGAACTGAGAGAGAAAATCAAAGAAGCCACACTGTTCAAGGATGACTTCTACCGGCGTCGCGCGGTGCAGTAAGCGATCCATGAACAGGGCTCATGGCCTTGAGTTGTCTGTCAACAGATCTCGAGGGTGAAGATTCCGCAGATACCCGCGGCAACTGCCTATTTATCCCCGCTGTCTGGCGTTTGTAATGTGGCGCTCAAGGATCTATCCCATTGTTACGCTACACTAGACTGTAGCTATACAATGAGTATGAAATTTTCTGCAGTCCGAACACAGGCATGGGATGAATACAACGAGTCGCAGCATCAATAACGAAACCCTCTCGGCAGACGATCCTGATCAACTGGAACCGGTCTATACCAATCAGCCCATCTGTGTTGCACTGGTGGCATCCGGGCGTTTGGGCATGGCCGATGCGGATCGGGCGGTACGACTGAAGGAGAGTCAGCAAAGCGACGAGTCAATTGGCAATATTCTGCTGCAACTGGGGCTGATTTCAGATCGTGATCTGGCCCAGGCCCTGGTGGAAATCTGCGGTGTGCCTCTGGCCGAACGGAAAGACTATCCGGAATTGGCCCATCTCAGTGATAACATCTCCGCCAACTTTCTCAAACAGCACCGACTGGTGGTGTTCGACGATCAGGAAGAGCACATTCTGGCGATCATGGTCGATCCCAGTGATCGCTTCGTCGTCGAAGCCCTGGAGCTGATCAGTGGCAAGTCGGTAAAACTGCTTACCGGTATCGCCAGTGAGATCGATGAGACCATCCAGGAACATTTCAATGAACTGCAAAAGAGCAGTTCAGCCGAGGAAGGGGACGGGCTGGAGCACCAGTTGCTGCTGGATGATGTTGAGCAACTCAAAGAGCTGGCCAGTGAGGCGCCGGTCATCAAGATGGTCAACCAGATCATCCAAAGAGCGGTTTCCAGCAAAGCCTCGGATATCCACATCGAACCCTTCGAGCAGGTGCTGAAGATCCGCTATCGGGTCGATGGCCTGTTGCGTGAGACAGAACACCCATCGATCAATATGGCGCCGGCTCTGATCTCCCGTATCAAGATCATGGCCCATCTGAATATCGCTGAACGCCGTCTGCCCCAGGATGGGCGATTCAAGATTCGTGTGCATGGCGCTACCCTGGATCTGCGTGTCTCCACCGTACCGACACTGCATGGTGAGAGTATGGTGCTCAGGCTGTTACAAAGGGATGAGTTGAATCTGGATTTTGCCAGTCTTGGCTTTGAGAGCGCCACCGAACAGCGCCTGTTGGAGATTCTCGATCGTCCCCACGGCATCGTCGTCGTTACCGGGCCCACCGGCAGTGGTAAAACCACCACTTTGTATGCCGCGCTGAACTATCTCAACCGCCCTGAAAGAAAGATCCTCACCGTAGAAGATCCGGTTGAATACAATATCGAGGGGGTCAACCAGATCCAGGTAAAATCGAGTATCGGGCTTGGCTTCAGTGAGGCTTTACGTTCCATCGTAAGACAGGATCCGGATGTGATTATGATCGGTGAGATCCGTGATCAGGAGACTGCCAAGATAGCCGTACAGTCGGCACTGACCGGCCATCTTGTGCTGTCATCTCTGCACACCAATGATGCCGCCGGCAGTATCACCCGGTTTCTCGATATGGGTATCGAGGCGTTTCTGCTTACCTCGACAGTAAATGCAGTTGTCGCCCAACGACTGGTGCGCAATCTCTGCCCCCATTGCAAGCAGTCGTATACGCCGCCGGCGGAGCTTCTTGCTCGCTTTTCCGCTATCCAGGAGTCACCCACCTTATACAAGGCTGTCGGTTGTGATCAATGCGATGGCAGTGGCTATCGTGGACGAAGTGCGATCATCGAGATGATTGAGCTGAGCGAAGCGATGCAGTCTCTGATACTGCAAGGCAAAGACAAACATGCTCTGGCCGCCTGCGCCAAACAGGAAGGGGCAAAATCCATGTATGAGGATGGCCTGCATAAAGTGGCGCGAGGCATTACTACATTGGAAGAAGTATTAAGAGTCACTCAGGAGAATTGATGGCGTCTTTTCTCTATAAAGCAGTTTCATCGGATGGTGAGATCATTGAAGGGGTACTCGAAGCGGTAAGCCGGGAACACGCGGTGAACCAGATTCACCTCAATGGTCAGGTGCCAATCCGCGTAGAAGCGAGTCAGCAGAAGAGCCATCAAACCTCCCGCAAGCTGTTCAAGCGCAAAAAGATTGCCCAGGGTCAGGTGGTCGCCTTTACGCGTGAACTGGCAACCCTGCTGCACTCCGGCCAACCCCTGGATTCAGCGCTTGGCATCCTCGTCTCGATCTCCGGAGACGACTCCCTGTTCAGTCAGCATCTGATGAGTATTCGTGACAGCCTGAAGAGCGGTCATTCGTTCGCCGATGCCCTGGCCAAGGAGGAGGGGGTATTCAGTAACTTTTTTATTCAGATGGTACGGGCCGGCGAAGCGGGTGGTGCTCTGGAGAGCGTGCTTTCAAGACTCTCGGTTCATATGGAACAGGCCCAGGAGGTCAGAAATTCACTGATTTCAGCACTGATCTATCCAGCGATCCTGTTGTTTGTCGCCATCACATCGATCCTGATCCTGCTGACCTATGTTATTCCCCAGTTCAGTGAACTGTTCATGGACATGGGGGAGGCGCTGCCTCTCTCCACTCAGATCACCATGGGTCTTGCGACTTTTCTGCAGGATTATGGCTGGGTGCTGGCCCTGGGGGTGATCTTGGTGATTTTCTTTTTCAAGTGGCAGATGAGTCACAGACGGTCGGCGAAACGCTGGCATGGTCGATTACTCAACCTGGGAGTGATTGGACCAATCATCAAGCAGGTGGAAGCGGCCCGCTTCTGCAGAACCCTGGGGACACTTTTGGAAAATGGTGTACCCTTGTTGAAATCTGTGGCGATCGTTAAGGACACCATCGGCAATTTCGTGATTGCCGATGGGATGGATCAGGTCATCAAGCATCTGCGCTCCGGTCAGAGACTGGCCGATCCACTGGCCGAATATGCTCAGTTTCCTCAATTTGCCCTGCAGATGATCCGGGTTGGTGAAGAGTCGGGTCAGTTGGAACCGATGTTGATGCAGACTGCAGAGATTCTCGATATGGAGACCCAGACCCTGATCAAAAGGGCGCTCAGTCTGGTTGAACCGGTGATGATTCTGGTGCTTGGTTTGATCATTGCGGGTGTGGTGATGTCGATCCTGGTGGCCATTCTGGGGGTTAACTCACTGGTTGCACTATGAGTAGATTCATATTTCAAAGTCGTGGTTTCACACTGATCGAACTGATGCTGGTGCTGGTATTGATGGCGATGATGTTCACCCTGACACCACCGCTGATGCACAAAGCATTCCCGGCACTGAAGTTGAAGGCTGCTGCCAGAGATCTGGTTCAGGAGATTCGCTTTGTACAACAATCCGCAATCATTTCCGGTAGCGAATCGAAAATCAGCTTTCAGCTGCAGACCGATCAGTATCAGAGTGATCTGGTAAATCAGGGTGCAGTCAGACAGCTGCCAGAGGGCATCAGTTTTAGCGCGGATACTGGTGAAAACCGTGAACAGATTCTGGTCTTGCACTTCTATCCCGATGGCAGTTCAAGTGGTGGGCTAATCCGGCTGGGCAACAAGACACGTGGGTTTGTTATAACTGTGGACTGGTTGACCAGCCGGGTAGAGCTCCTCGACAGCCGTGATTTTAACGAAGATGCGTCATTCAAAGTCTGAGGGAATGTCACTGATCGAAGTGCTGGTGGCCTTCGTCATTCTCGCCATGACGATGAGTGTCATTCTGCGAATCAACTCCGGTGCGGTACGAAACCATCAGGTTGCCTCGCACTACTTTGAAGCTGTGTCTATTGCTCAAACCCGGCTTGAGCAGATGAGTGCGGAGATCGAAACAGACAGCTACAGTGAACAGGGGGTCGATCTGGATACCTATACCTGGTCCTACTTGCGCCAACCCTACAGTTGGAACGATGCGAAACTTGTGGCACTACCACTGATCACTGTCGAGGAGCGTTTAAAAATCAGCTGGGATGCCCCTGGTGGCACTCGGGAGTTGTCCTTTACTCGAATCGGGGTAATTCGTGACAAACCCTGAAGTTGGCAAATCCGCTTTTCGAGTCAGGCCAGGTCAATACCGCCACTGTGCTGGTTTTACGCTGCTGGAGATCATGATCGCCTTACTGTTATTGGCGGTCATTACCACCACCTCTGTCTCGATGTTGTTCCTGAATATCAAAGGCTGGGAGCGGGTGACGGATAGCAGCGACAGACAACTGGCTGAGTTACTGACCACGGCCAGGGTAGAACAGATCATCCGCAATATCATTCCTCTGACATGGCAACACAAGAATCGCGTCCGCCTGTTGGCCTTCATGGGTGATGCCCAGCAGGTTCAGTTTATAGCGCCGGCTCCACAACAGTATCAGCCAGGCGGGTTGTTTGAATATCGCCTCTCTCTGGAAGATGATTTCGAGCAAGGCAGGATTCTGCTGCTTCACTACACCCCACACAATCCGAAGAACAGTCAGTTTGTACTGCCTCAGGAGAGGCGCAAACGCATACTTCTGTCCGGTCTGGAGCATGTCGAATTCAGCTTCTTCGGACATCTGCTCAATCGCAATCAGCCGGAATGGACAGATCGTTGGGAGCCACTCAATAACAACTATCCCGAGCTGGTGAAAATCAGCTTTACAGAGATGGGCATGACTACTCCTCATGAAAAGATCGTGAGAATAAGACGCAACGACTGATGACTCCGCGAATCGTTCATAACAGCATAAGAGACAGAGGAAATTTTGCTGCTGCCCGGCAAAATCATGGTGTTGCGCTGATTCTGGTGCTTTGGCTGGTTGCCTTGTTGACCATTATTGCGGCCAGTTTTTCCACCCAGTCGAAAGTTGAAAGCCGGCTTGCAGGTAACGCGAAGGATGCCTTGCAGGCAAAACTATTGGCCGAGAGCGGCTTCAGTCGTGCGGTGATGGAGCTGATGGTTCTCAGTCCACAACAACGATGGAATTTTAATGGCCAGCTCTATAGGCTGCAGATGGCTCAGGGAGATCTGGAGATCTCGATACGGAATGCTTCCGGTCTGTTGGATCTGAACAAGGCTTCCGCTGACCAGTTGAATAGATTGTTTGTGCTGATTTCAGATAATCCGGACGAGAGGAACGCCTTGGTTGATCGAGTCAATGATTGGCGGGATGCGGATGATCTCAGAAGGCTGAATGGTGCGGAAGACAAGGATTATCATGCCGCAGGTTATGATTACGCCACTGCCGGAAAAGATCTGACCAGCCTCGAAGAGCTGGCCTATGTGATGGGTTTTGATGCTGCACGGGTAAATCGTTTACGCCCCTACGTTACGCTCAATTCAGACGCCGCTACTGTGGACTTCCGCTATGCCTCCCAGCAACTGACGGCCCTGTTGACCTCGACCGGTCAAGTCGGCTCAGAACTGACCGAAGCCCTGGATCAACTGGATAGTGAATTGGCGAATCTTGACCTCTCCCAGGGTGGCGGAACCTCACAAAGTAAGGTGTTTCGTATCGAAATCAGCGCCAGGACAAAACAGGGAGGGCATGCCAGAATAGTGGCAGATGTCGGTTTAAAAAACCGGGGCAGAAAACCTTATTCGATTCATTCCTGGTATGAGTCGTTATAAGGGCAAAAACCGGATAGAATCTTGAAATGGCCGTACAGACACTAAAATATCAATGGCTGGGTTTCTGGAGGTGGTGGAGTGGTGAAATCAGTTCGCTCATGCCGGATGGCCTGCGTGCATTGTTCAGTGGCGGCAGACCGGCGCAGTTGCTCTATGAGGATGAGTCACTTCGGTTTGTCAACCATGGCCTGAGTGGTGAAGAGGTTGAGCAGAACTATCTGAAGGTCATCGATTTTGAGGATTCCGACCAGAAACGGATGCTGGCCTCTGCGAGTGAGATTCGCCTCTGTCTGGAAAGAAAGAAATATCTGTTCAAAAAGGTCACGCTGCCGATCGAGGCGGAAGAGAATCTACGTGAGGTGCTGGCTTTTGAGATGGATCGCCAGACCCCCTTCAATGCCAGCCAAGTCTACTATGACTATGTGATCAACGGCCGCGACAAGCAGAATCGGACGCTCGATATCACCCTGATACTGGCCCCAGTGGATAAAATCGCTCATGCGCTCGAGCAGTTGGACGAGAACAACGTCAGGATAAACGCAATCTCACCCTGCGAGGAGATCGATCCTAAACTCAATTCAGTCAACTTACTGCCTCCGGAAAAACGGGAAAAACCCCGCAAGCGCTACCGGTTAATCAATCTGTTACTGTTTTTCATACTGCTGGTGATACTGATCGGTAATCTGGTGCTGCCGGTATGGCAGAAATCCAAGTTGGCGGCTCGGCTGGAAGATCAGCTGAAACAGAGTCAGCAACAGGCCAATGAGGTCTCCAAATTGAGGGATTCGGTTGCCAATGCAGAGTTGGAAAACCGATTCCTCGAGGACAAGAAAAGATCCTCGATGCAGATACTCGAGGTACTCAATGAGCTGACCCTGCTGCTACCGGATGATACTTGGGTGAACCATTTCGAAATCCGTGACGATAAGGTGCACATTCACGGGCATTCTGTCGCTTCCGCAGTACTGATACCACTGATTGAATCATCCAAGCTGTTTCGAAATGTCTCTTTTCGCTCACCGGTGACGCAGAACAAAAAGAACAAAACAGAGCGCTTTCATATCTCAGCTGAGTTGATCTCCAGCCAGGCGGGGGATGAGACATGACCGATGCAACCTGCAACAGCGATTGGAGGAGGGGTGAATGATTGAATCCCTGACGCCTAAACAGAGTCGCCTACTGGCACTAGGGTTACTGCTGTTATTGGTTGGCTTGAGCCTGATTGCGGTGATCTATCCGGCCTGGACACTGAACAGTCACTATGATGAAAAGATCAGTAATCATCAGCATCAGATTCAGCTCTATCAACGGATCTATGCACAAGCGGACCATTATCAGTCTGAAGCGGCCCGTCTAAAACGTGTCCGTCAGTCGGATCGTCGCTATCTGCAGAGCAAAACCGATTCCCTGGCGAAGGCTGAGCTGCAGCGCCGTGTCAAAGGGGTTGTCTCATCCAACAAGGGTGAGATCCTCAGTACTCAGATCATAAGTAACGATCAGGAGGATGGTTTCAGTCGGGTGGCGATTCGTGTGCGTATGAAAAGCACGCTGGAAAACAGTGTCTCAATATTCCACAAACTGGAGAGCGAAAAACCTTTTCTGTTTGTCGATGAGATCGTGGTTCGAAGTCGACCGATTGCCAGGCGTCGGTTGCCGGCAAACAAAAAGATCAAGCAAACCCTCGAGCTGTTGGATATCGACTTTAAATTAGTGGGATATATGAAGGGGCAGGATTCATGAGTCCCTGGAAAACATTTTTTAACTTTCTAACCCTGTTGCTGCTGATCGTCATCGGTCTGGCATCTGCGATGATTGTTTATCAATGGCGTAATCCGGCAGAGGTGGAAGCGTCAGAGAATCATCAGCTCAACCCAGCATCGAAGCAGACAGCCAAAAAAGCCTCTCTCACCCGATTTAACCCTCCATCAGTGACTGTCTATCAGGAGATAATGGACCGACCTCTGTTCAGGGAGGGCCGGGTGCCTCCTGCGGAGCCAGAGAAGGTGGTCAGCAAGCCCGTCGTGCGACAGACACCACTGAAACTTAGGCTGGAAGGGGTCGTGATAACGCCGAAGAATCGGGTTGCCGTGATCCGGGATCTGAATACCAACCGGTTACTGCGGGTTGCCCAGGGAATGAGTCAGAATGACTGGAAGCTGGAATCCGTGGATCATTCCACTGCAACAGTTGTACGCCGTGGCAAAAAACACAATCTCGAGTTGAAAGTTGAGAAGGACAAGAAGGGGAGTCTGCCTAAAAAGAGACCGTCATTCAGGCCTTCCAATAAATAACAGTCAAATCCGGATTGGGAATTGGCGTAATTCCAAACGATCTCTCAATCATCATCAATCAACGATATCTTTCCTTGGTAACCAGACCATACTCCGCCGAATGGGGTAGAATGGCCCATTTTGGATGGCACCTCGATGGCCACTGGTCGCAGGCGTCATCAGCCGACTAAAGATATGAGTATAGCTATATGACAGGTAGTGAAAAAATAGAGGTTCTGTTCGTTTGCATGGGCAACATATATAAATAATTCTTAACTACTTGATATTATTGATTATTGCAATTACATGTATGCCATATTGTATGCCATATACTTTGTTGACTGGAGAAAACTGTAATGGATTTCACAATAGACATCAAAACACCCTGGGAAGACCCAAAAGACCTGCTGGATAGACAACAATATTCAACGATCCTAACTAGCTACTTAGAACGCATAAATAAACCATTTGTACTAAATGTAAACGCTGGCTGGGGTTTTGGTAAAACCTATTTTCTAAGAAACTGGGCTGAGAGTCTGAAAAATCATCCTGTTGTGTACATTAATGCTTGGGAAAATGATTTTAATGATGATCCTTTAATAACCATATTAGATAGCCTAAATAACGCACTAAGTGCTCATCTAAATGATAATCAAGAAGCTGAAAGAGCACTAAAAGAAATATTGACAGCTGGTGGCAGATTCATAAAAAAGACAGCATCGATATTAACCAAGGGAGCGATTCAAAAAGCATTGGGCACTGAGGCATATGAAGACCTTAGGCAACTAAATATTGATGAGTTTGCTGGTAAATCTGTCAAATTTTTACTTGAAGAGCATAGTGAAAATTCTAAGAACATAAAGCATTTTCGCGATGAATTGAATACATTATTAGAATCTATTGCTTCTAATAATAATGATATTACATTACCTGCTTTTATATTTATCGATGAACTTGATAGGTGTAGACCTACTTATGCAATAGAGTTACTAGAGAGTATTAAGCATCTGTTTTCTGTTAAAGGTGCTGTATATATTATTGCGACAGATAGCACTCAACTTCAGCATTCTATTCGAGCTGTATATGGTGAGGGATTTAATGGGGTGGAATATTTAAGACGTTTTTTTGATAGAGAATTTGTACTTCCAGATCCATCTTACAAGCAAATTGTAGCCTCATTATCTAGTGATTTTACTGAATATGATAAATTACTAGATACAGGTTTTATACCATTTCACAGAAATGGTCGAGAACATACAACCGACTGTGAAAATAATTGCAATGCAATTGACTGGTGGTTTGATTTTTATTCAGGTAGTTTTAGAATTCCAACTCGCACTCTTATTCAATACTATGAGCAGTTTGTTTTAATAATTAACAGTACTGATAAGATTTGGCATTTACCATTTCTCTTGTATTTGTTGTTTCTATATGTGTCTGATAGATCCTTATTTGATAAATTTAAAATGCATGCTGAGGCTGGTCAACAGCTGCCAGCCGCTGATTTTCAAGTTCCAATTTCTCAAGAAACAGTTAGATGGTTGTATCACGAATCGCAAGCACCCAGAATCAAATCCCTTGATGTCTATATAACAGCATCGGAAATTGGTCAAGCTTATATGCAGACTCTTATCAATAATGCAAGAAGGTCAATGAATCCAGAAGAGATCATTCGCCATACTCACTATGGTAGATCATTAGAAGATCTGATAAAAATTTCTATCTATAATCAAGTGGTACCAGGTGTTTCAAATAAAGAAGTGAAATTCCTAGAGTACTTTTCTTACATAGAAACAGCAGGATGCTTTCAATAGTATTCACAAATATATGAAATCTGTTGTATCGAATATATAGTGAGCTTTCATTCTAGGTTTATATTCTTCGAAATAGTTACGCAGGTCTTTTTCTGATCTTTCTTTTTTATGTGTCATAAAAATAAGATAGTCAGGATCTATATTTAACTTGTTTAATGTATCAAGTAGAAATACACCTTCAACAATTACTGGCCAATTTTGATTATGACGAGCCATAACTAAGCTTTTAAGATCATTCAAGCGATAATTTGGTTGCTCTTCAGATAGATTTATAAGCATATCTGTTTCTACAGATGGCATATCCAACTCAAGCGATAAATACCTTGATAAGCCTGATTTACCTGTTCCCATGTGGCCATCGATTGCAATTAAAAACTTTCTCCAAGGATGAATGATGTGATTTAGTTGGTTTAGTAAATCTGTGTGTTTATTATTAACTATCATATTAATCTATACAGTAGTTCTATTCATAAGTTATAAGTAATTCTGTTTATATAAATAGCCAATTGCATGAGAGCACCAATCATCAAGTTGACGGTAGATGATTTCATAACGCTTTTTCCAGCGTACACTGTATGCTGACGGGCTCATTCCTAAGAATTCGCACCTCAATTTATCTTTACAATATTTATTGGGGTATGACATTTCAAGAATTGCTAACGCAACTATTTTTCTTAAGTAATCCCGTTCTTTCCGAATTGTCCACTTATCATTCTGCTTAGTTTGCTCAGCGAACTTTAATAATTCTTCATTAAGTAATGAAATGCCAGTCCTATCATCTGCCCATTTGAGCCGTGCTGCTGACCACCAAAGAGCAGGCATTCCTGAACACATTGCAGCAGCAATTGAAGAATTTACATTCATCTCAGGTGTTGATTTTCCAACATTTCTGAAATTCACGCTGTTTGGAGCACTCATCGAGATTATACGTATAGGATTCATATCCTTAAACCTATCGAACTTGATACATATTATCAAGAGTATGATGCCCGCCGCGCCAGGCAAAGAGACCTTGAGGTCTGACCGCGGGCTGTCGGGGTTTTTTGGAATTCAGGCACTCACCGACTTATCCTGACCCCGCTAGGGGTTGAAAAATAGAGTCTTATACTGGATGTATCTCTGCAAAACTTTCAGCATTGCGTACTGCTATATCAACACCTAAAATGGCACGGACACGAACAGAACCAGAAGCAAAGTTTGTACTAGGGTCTACTGCCAGCTGGATACCTTGACCCCAAATCCCTATGAGAAGATCTGACCACTTTCCAATAATGATATTACCTGCAGGCATATTATTGGTATAACGAGCTGGCAAACCATTCATTTTGCTATTAGCCCAAACAAACTGTCCGGTGTCTGTTCCTTTATCAACAGTCTTAAGAGTTGTCATCACAGCTGGTGTAGTTGCATATCCCAAATTACCTTCATCAGCATTGGCAGCAGCAAGTGTTCCCTCCAGTCCGACTATGTCGGAAAACGTAGGCGTAGAACTGTAGGTATCAGTACCGATACCTACAGTATTCAGAATGCCTGTTGGTTCATTACCTGTTCCACTACCGCTTAATGCAGCTGCATCTAATGCTAGTGAAAGTGTGTCAGTAAGATCGTCCATAATTAATCGTTCTACAGATGGACTTGACTGACTAAGCTGCTTGTATGAGTAACCACTCAATCCACCCACGAATGTAGGACTGAGAGATACAGTACCAAGTGCAGGATCGGATGGTGTGATATTATCACTACCATCGCCACTGAACCAATAGCCAGTTGTATTAGAAGATTTCTTTGGAATCGCAACATCACCTGCTAACCCTGACAATACTGTAGCACCTAATTCCATCACGATAGATCGGTTCCTTAATACATCGATCAAGTTATCAGCTTGGTATACGGTTGGGACAATATGTGAGCCAGTACCACCAACAGTGATATCTTTTGTTTCTAGCTTACTGAATACTTCGAATGGGACGCGGATTCCGATGTCCGGGCCTGAGGATTTCCCTGCAAGCTCCTGGTGACATTCTAGTTCGAATCCAATGTCTTCTTTAGAGGATTTAGGATCGGCTAAATAACGTATCAATTTACTGATTGAATAGTTATCGAGCTTTCGACCAAAAGCAGAGGTAGAGGATGTACTTGAAAATCTAACTCCACGCTGTTCAAGACTAAGTAAACGGGTATCTAGCTCTCGAACTTTACTATCAGATTCTGATATACGAGAGGTGATTGTGGATTCAAGACCATCGATCTGTTTCAAAATATCATTCAGAGACATGATTTTTCACCTTAAATAGTTTCAAGGTGCGCTAGCAATATGAGAGAGTAATTGACTGCGCACCAACACATAGGACCGTATAAAAATACGGAATTAAGATTCCTATCGTGTCAGCACGCTTCCCACGGGCTGGCCCACTTTCAGCATCCCACTGAAAATGTTTGTCTACAGGAGAGAATAGAGATTTGAAAACTCCAAATTTCTATATCTTTAATTATCCTACATTTTCGTATTAGTTGATAGTGGTTTGCGAAAAAATATTCGTTAAGTCAAACTTATCAACACTAGCTGCCATACTGCGCAAGAGTGTGGCTGTAGCCTCTTTACCTTTGGTTTCAACTAGTAACGAAACACCAAATCCTAGGAAATCAGTGCCAATCTGTTCAAGGTTTTCACCGCCTTTCTGTAGGCCTTTAGCCGCATCGAGAATGACCTGGCTGGCTTCAATTTCGTTCATATTATTTCTCCAATTTTGTTTTGACTATAGTCATAAGATATACCCCCCCTCTAAAACTCCCGCTTCTAAAACCAAAGGGAAGCAGGCGGTATAGGTTGGAATGACATTGAGACTTTGTATCCCCCCTCCCTACTTATTAGTATTCTAGAAAAAGCAGTAGTAGCAAAAATAGCAGCATACCCAGTGTTCAACATTCTATGAATTTCTCCTGTTTTCTTGTAAAAAATAGGTTTATAAAAATACTTATATAGTGGGCTGCTATTTTTGCTATTTTGCTATTTCTTGCTGGCACCTTTCGTAACCTATTGATTGACCTGGTATCCACAGCTACGTAAAAGTAGCAATCCTTGTGCTACTAATTGCTATTATTTTTAGTCCCATTGTTTAGTAACGATGGATTGACCTGAACTAGTTTTTTCTTTCCCTCTTTGATGAGCCGGATATGGTTGACTCCATCAGACATAAGCTCAAGAAGCGCTTGATCTCGTCTTTTTTGATTACGTAGTTGATGTGGACCAAAGCGTAATATTTCAGCTGGGGATACCCGGCCTTGGTCATCCATGAGAGATGTTCCATCTTTTCGGGTCAGTGTAGTTGCGTGCGAGATAAGCCAATGACTCAACTGTTCCGCATCGCTGATTTCTTGTGGCTTATTGCTATCAAAGAATATTCGTGCTGCCTCAGTAAGGTGCCATGCTGCCACTGCATTTCCAGCTATCATATGATCTAAGGAGATTACCCCACCAGGCCCGTCTGCCCATACCTGAAATATGCAGGCAATGCGTGCTGCGTTTTCGGCGCTCTTTGAGCCTATATCCTTAACTAGTTCATACTCACCATATATTCCTAGTTCTTTTTCTACTGAGTTGTAATAGTCAACCCAGGCATGGTGGGCAGCTTTGCTCAGCTTCATAGTTGGCGGTTCTAGCTCATACCTATCATTTACTGGTAAAGGTAAAGAGAGGAGATCCAGCGAGCGTAAATTAAAACGATCAAGCCCAGGCATACAATCAGGCGGAATTGTGTAGAATCGTGAGCCCATTAGGGATTCAGGGGATGCTAGGAGGGCCCTAGCTAGAAAACCGCTGCCTCGTCCGCCTTTCTCTACAATCTTGCTAAAAAAATCAGGCTGGATCTGAATAGATAGAGAGAAGCGTCTGCCAATGACATCAATTGCTCCAGCTTGTTTTCTAGTCTGTTTGATAGGGTCACCATCCCAAAGTTTATTGGCTACGGCAAGAAACTGGAGAGAGTTCTCCTCTTTCATAGAGTGACCACCCAGAACAACCCCACCTTCACTTGAGTTAATCATAGCTGTTGGGTATCCAGAGCCTAAACTTTTTATCAATCCTTCTGTTGTCGTATCTTCATAATAAAGATGTGGTATTGGGTCTATGATTAATTGAGTTGCCTGGTCTTCCAGTTCCATCAGTCGTGCTTCATGTTCCTTTTGTTCCAGCTCACTTTCATGACGACCTTTCGCTTCCAAGATGCCAATTTTCTTAATGCGTGCCTGTTTTCTCTCGTTCAGGGCAGATTGCATCGCTTTCCCTCTACGGTATTGCGGCAGTTGTTCCTCACGTTTGTCCGTTTCCCATTTCCGAATACCTTTTGAAAAAGAACCGTCTACTGCAGTTTTTCTCTCACCGCTATGGGCAGTAACAACTGAGAAAAGTGAACAGGGCGAAATCAATATATGATCTCGGGCCACATCAGCTAATGGTTGTGCTACCAGAGACATTTGAGTGAGAGCAGAACATGCAACCATTGGTATTGGGGCTTTAACGTAACCATGGACCTCTAACGCCGCATCCCGTACTATTTCTGGAAATACTTCAATTGGGTAAGGTGTATTTTTAGGTGCTGTTGAAACCTGGCCTGGTTGTGGTGCACTAATCCAGCTACTACCAGTAACATCCAAGATGTTTTTGCCCTCAGCCACCATAACGCAACTCCAAACCTCTAAGAATGCGCTCGACAGCAAGTATTTCCCGACCCCATGGATTATTTGGCATTGGGAGAAACTCAGGACGTTGTGCACGATATCGTGAATCCTTCCAATTTTGACGATCACTAATTCGAGTTTGGAGAATTTGAAGCAAGACAATTAGTTCATGACAAAGCGCATTTTCAACCTCTTCAACACCTTTGCGGTAATGATAATTACGTTTTTCAGTCAGATTTAAGCTGTTTTGTTGAAACAGATCATTCATCTTTAAGCCCAGTGACATTACTATCTCTTCTATGTCACATCCAGACCAGCACTTCACTAAAACTCGCCCATCATCACCTTCAGAAATACTCAAAGATGGAGATTTGTCATCATGTGCAGGGCAACAAGCAATATAACGTCCATTACCAATAGAACGAACCTTTTCAAGACGGTTAACCACCACTTCAATGGGTGTACTCATTTGTAATCACCAAAATGTTTTTATTTTGGAGCCCAGTAGCGTAATTGACTGAACCAGTTTCCCTATCAGAATCAATAGCTAACTATAAGCCATTTGATTTTTGTCATTGGTGTATGCCAAAAGTATCGATGTTCACTCAAAGGAATCATGTATATATTGGGATTCAGTTGTTGCTGAATACGAAAGCTCATTTATTAGAGATATAAGCCCATTATTTTTTGCATCAGTCCACCAATCGGGAGGGTCTTTCTGCTCCAAAATACTCACAACGATACTAATACCATTGAGACAGTTGTAGATACGGTTCATTCTCTTACTAATAGCAATATCAGAAATAGCCGAAAGTGATATCTCATTTTTAGCAGAGGATGAAAGTTGACGAATTGCTGCGAGCATACCGTCCTTTGTATGCTTATCTATCACTGTACTAGGTCCCTCTAATGTATGTATGGCTGCACAAATTCCAAAAAGTAAATCATCAATAACTTCAATTTTGTATTTCGTATTAATGCTTGTTACATGTGAACTCATGAGTTGACCTCGTTTAATGTGGCTACTTCGAGTGAAGATTGCAATTCAATTAAAGCTTCTTTAGTACAAAAACGACGTGAACCAATTTTGTATGTGCGAAGTTGACCTGACTGAATCAATACATAGATGGTGGCACGAGAAATTCTGAGTGCTTCCATAGCCTCATTCATTGAGTAAGCAATTTGTGTATCTGAGATAGCCATTGAAGCCCCCATGACAATGGACGCTTACAGGGAAGTTTGTCTGTATGCGTCAGTGTTAATTAGCCAAGACACATACAGATTATTGAGAGACGGGCCTGAAAAAAAGGTAAATAAGCTAAAAAAAATCGAAATTATTTGACCTTTTTGTTATGTCGTATTTTTAAAGCGCTTTTTACAACATTTCTAGCACCCTGAGTGCTTTTCACTTCTGTTAACAAAATACCAATGATTTCAGGTAGTTTACTGTTAGATCCAGTACTCAATGTATAAGGAGGGCAAAGCCAATGTTCAAAAACATCTATTATATCAATGGCAAGTCGGACAACTGGATCAGAGTGCCTGTGAGGAGTTCTTGTTGCGTATGAGTATGCTTGTTTACTAGCTTTTGCAAGGTAACCTAACTCTCTTGCGAGTAATTCAATATGATTTCCTTCAATAAGCTTCCTGTCCCTATAGTATTGCTGAATAACAAGATCCTCACTCTGATAGTGCCAATTACTCAGATGCACACTAAGCTGGTTAGCCAATTCACTAGCATCTTTTATCTCATCCCTAAATCTTGACCAATCAGGAAGGTCTTTTTCGACTTCTGTGATATTTATATGCTCTTCACATGAGATCTCTGCAAAAAGTAAAAAGCCATCTATTTTTTCTATTTCTACTTTTTTAATTAATCGATCATGAATATGTTTTTTGCAGTCTTCAGAAAGTACAAATGGCTTTTGAGAGCCCCCTGTCCCGGACAGTCTGTCAAACGTGTAAGTTCTATTCTTCACGCTACTACCTTTATAAGGTGATTCTCTAATACACTTGCAGCATTAATTCTCTCTTTCCTATATTCAGCCTTATTATATACAGCCATCACACCCTCTAGTGTGTGATTCAAAATGCGCTCAACTATGAATGGTTCAATGCCAGAATCGGCCATCCTTGTGGCAGCTGTGCGTCTTAAATCGTGTGGTGTATATCTAGGATCTATCCCTAACTTATCTAGATTGTATCTAAGCCATGATTGAACAGCTGTATTTGTAACCCGGCGCTTGGGAAAGGGTAGTTGTTCCTTGGCCAAGTCTGTTAGATAAACCCAATGGCTCTTTCCATTTTTAGAGTGCTCTTCAGGTACAATCCAGAAATCTTCGTCCTGGTGGCCTAATTGAGCCTCTGAGATTCTCAGGCCAGTAAGCAGTAAGAAGCGGAGCAGGGCAGCGTTTTGATGCTTCCAGCCCCAAAGCTGGCGTATTTCATCATCAGATAAGACTCTATCCCTTGGTACTGGTTTGTAGTTGGATACCCGTCTTGTAACACCTAGCATGGGATTATCTTCCCTATAACCGAGCTCAACAGCATATCCGAACAGAGCTTTGAGACTACTTCTCAGTTGGTCGGCTGTTCTAGCACCGTTTATGGTGTAATCCTGTATGAGATAAACCAATTCCGCCCTTGAGACATCCTGGACCTTCCTTTTCCCCAGTTCTGGGAGTACAGCCCGATTCATATATCCGATGGTGAATTCTGGTCGTTTATGGGTCTTCTGGACTATTTTGGTCAGGTATTGATCGACTAATGTGGAGATTGTGACGTTCGCAGGGTCATCATCGAGAACTTTCTTGGCAGCGATTGCCCTGGCTTTACGAACAGAAGTGGTAGGCCATTTACCAACTTTGGTAATTGTGTTCTTTCCTTTCCTGCGCTTCCGTATAATCCAGGTCTTAGAGAATTGCCGTAATAGAAGGTAGAGCCCATTACCATCACCAATGGTTCTGTCTTTACCCTCCCACTTCATCGATTTGATGGTTGTTTCGGAAAGTTTACCCATGATGTATGCCACGGTGTATGCCAAACATGAGTATACAACATGGTACAGTGACATACAAAGAAACACATAAAACATTGAAAAAGAAGCATAAATGAATAGTAATATACAAGTAAATGTATTGTTTGTCTGCATGGGCAACATTTGCCGATCCCCAACCGCACAAGGTGTATTTCGGGATATTGTGGAAAAGGCGGGGCTGAGTGACAGAATCATTACCGATTCCGCCGGTACGATCGATTATCATGTGGGCGGTAAGCCGGATCGCCGGGCTCGGGAAACCGCCAACAAGCGGGGTATCGACCTGACTGATCTGCGTGCTCGTCAGGTGAGGGTGAGCGACTTCGATCAATTTGACTATGTGTTGGCCATGGATCGCTCAAACTATGAGGACTTGAGTGCTCTCTGTCCGTCAGGGGAGGAGCATCGGTTGCATCTGTTCATGGATTTTGCCCCCGCTCGAAAAGAGCAGGAGGTACCTGATCCCTATTATGGGGGTGCTGCCGGTTTCGAAAATGTTTTTGATATGGTCGAAGAGGCGTCCCGAGGACTGCTTGAACACATACGCCAGCAGCATCTTCTACGTTAAGCCTGGAGAGGTTCAGTTTGGATCGATCCTCAACCCAACATCCTCATACTAACTTTACAAAGCCCCTGGATGGGATTTGCTTGAATCGAGCTTGGCTGAGTCGGTCGGGAGGGGCTCAGCCCCTCACGACCGTCACAACTTAAGAATCAATCCCTACTGGCGTCAACAACATTGACATCCGTATTGGCTGCAGGTTTCTTGGTCTCAACCTGAACGGATTTGGATGCAGGCTGAGCACGGCTCTCCAGTGCCTTTTCAATGGTAGCCTTGGCTTGCGGCTTCGCCGATTGTGGTTCAGGGGTAGCCTTGGCTTGCGGCATTGCCGATTGTGGTTCAGGGGTAGCTTTGGCTTGCGGCTTTGCCGACTGTGGTTCAGGGGTAGCCTTGGCTTGCGGCTTCGCCATTTTTGGTTCAGCGGTTGCTTTCGCTTTCGGGCTTTCAACCTTGGCGTTTTCCGCCTTGCTCTCTTTAGCGATCGGTTTCGTCTCAACCTGTTGAAGTTTCACCGCTTTGGGTTTTGGCTTCGGCTTGGGTTTCACAGCGTTATCAACAGGCTCTTTCCGGGGAGAGGCCTGGGTCGCTGTGGTTTTAGCAGGCTTCGCCTTAACCTCGGTTTTAGCCTTGGTTGTCTCAACCTGTCCCGCAGGTTTTGGCGGCTTGGCTTTTTGCTCAGCCTGTTTTGGTTCAGCTGTGGTTTTATCTTGCTTTTTCGCCGGCTTACGATCAGCTACCAGCTTGGCATCTGAGCTTGTCTGGGATTCTGCCGGTTTGGCTGCTGTAGGCTCAGTTTTGGCCGTTTTTACTTGCTGCTCAGGTTGCGGTTTGGCTTTTGGCTTCTCTCTAGGTGCAGCCTCGGCTGTCTCAGCAACGCGATCAATCTGTTGAGATTTCTGATTTACCTCAACCCGGCTGCTGTCATCCCGCGACTCGGTCTCTTGCCTTGCCTCTGCCGGTTTTCCAGCTTTGGCGGTCCTGGGCGAGGCAGACTTCTTCTGTGCCCTGGGCTGTTGTCGCTTCGGTTTCTCCTGACTCTTCTCTTGAGCCTTCTCCTGAGCCGGGGCTTCCGAAGTCGCTTCGGTAGCGCCATTGTTTACTGCGGTCTGATCATTATTCCGTTCAGCGGCTGAGCGTCTTCTGCGTCCACCGCGACGTCCCCGTCTCGACTTCGGCTTAGGTGTGGTTTCCGTGTTGTCACCTGCCACAGCTGCCGTGGCTGGTGCGGCCTGCTCCTGGGGCTTTTTCTCCTGTGTGGCGCGCTTGTCGGCGGATCCACCAGCCTTGTTGCCGCCACGCCGCCTGTTGGACGATTTGTCCTGGTTTCTGTTGTCACCGCGACGCTCACCGCCGGCGGATTTTGCATTCCGCCCACCAGGCTGAGTGGCGCGTCGGCCTCGACGGTTATTTGAATTGGATCCGGACTGTTGACGGGCCGGGGCCTTTTTCTCTTCAACTTCAGGCTGTGCAGGTTCAACCTCCTTGGAGGAGAAGATACTGAAGATCTTTTTCAGAAAGCCGGTCTCGCCAGTCTGACTGTCGGTTGCTGCCGGTGCCGGTGCAGGTGCCGGTGCTTCCGCTCTCTGTGGTGCCGGGCTGGCCGGTGCGATGGATTTTACTGCTGGCTGTTCGGATTTAACCTGTTTCGCGGTGATGTACTCAGCAGTTTCAGTCGCTTCATCGGAGACCATCTTATAGCTGGAGACGGTATCGTCTTCGTCCGGCAGATCGCTGGCGCGGATCCGGTCAATCTGGTAGTTGGGTGTCTCCAGATGGATATTGGGAATGAGAACAACTTCGATCGACTGACGCTTCTCGATGTCATGAATCATCTGGCGCTTTTCATTCAGCAGGAAGGTGGCCATATCCACCGGCAGCTGGGCCATGATGCGACCGGTATTCTCCTTCATCGCCTCCTCTTCGATGATTCTCAGCACCGAGAGGGAGAGGGATTCCACACCACGTACTGTGCCGTGTCCTTTACAACGGGGACAAGCCTGCTCACTGGCTTCTCCAAGGGAGGGCCGCAGGCGCTGTCTCGACATCTCCAGCAGGCCAAAGCGGGAGATCCTGCCGATCTGAACTCGTGCCCGGTCCTGTTTCAGCGCCTCTTTGAGACGATTTTCCACTTCACGCTGATTGCGGGAAGGGGTCATATCGATGAAATCGATGACAAACAAGCCCCCCAGATCACGTAATCTGAGCTGGCGGGCAACCTCATCGGCTGCTTCCAGGTTGGTGTTCAGCGCGGTCTCTTCGATGTCGGCGCCTTTGGTTGCCCGGGCGGAGTTGATATCGATTGAAGTCAGGGCCTCGGTATGATCGATCACAATCGCGCCACCGGAAGGCAGACTGACCTCCCGTTGAAAGGCAGATTCGATCTGGCTTTCGATCTGGTAGCGGCTGAACAGGGGCACTTCATCATCATAATGGCGCAGTTTTTTACCGTATTGCGGCATCACCTGGTTGATGAAACGCTCCGCTTGACCGTATACATCCGCGTCATCGATGACGATCTCGCCGATATCCGCCCGCAGATAGTCCCGAATTGAGCGAATGATGACATTGCTCTCCTGGTAGATCAGAAACGGGGCGGGTTTCTCGGCAGAGTGCTCGATGGCATTCCAGAGCTGGATCAGATAGTCGAGATCCCACTGCAGTTCTTCGCTGTTTTTGCCAACACCGGCGGTGCGTACGATCAATCCCATATCTTCCGGGATCTGCAGTTCACTCATCGCTTCCCGCAGTTCGGTACGGTCCTGCCCTTCAATTCTGCGGGAGACGCCTCCAGCCCTGGGGTTGTTGGGCATCAAGACGAGATAGCGTCCGGCCAGAGAGATGAAAGTGGTCAGCGCAGCACCTTTATTGCCACGCTCCTCCTTCTCGACCTGAACAATGACCTCCTGACCCTCTTTCAACGCCTCCTGGATATTGACGCGCCCTGATGACTCTCTGGCCTTGTTGGTGAAGTAACTTCTGGAGATCTCCTTGAGGGGTAGAAAGCCGTGGCGTTCTGCACCGTAGTCGACGAATGCGGCCTCCAGGCTGGGTTCGACACGGGTGATACGCCCTTTGTAGATGTTGGCTTTTTTCTGTTCCCGGCCGGGAATTTCGATATCGAGATTAAAGAGTTTTTGGCCATCGACGATGGCAACACGCAACTCCTCAGGTTGAGTTGCGTTGATCAACATACGTTTCATATTGTGTTATCCGTACAGCCGCCCGACGTCCCATCCCAATGAGCAAAGCGACACACCATCATGAACAGGCATAACAAATGCCTGCTCAGTTCTGGAGCATCACTCAGCAACCTCCGGGGCTGGGAGGGTGTTCCAAACCAGAAAACTAGCTCGGACGGCTGAAAAACTGTTAAAGTTCGCCGCTCGGGATCTGCTATTGACCGAACTGATCAAGGCGCTCAGAGCTGGGAGTGTGACATGGATTTTTCTATATGGCCCGGTAATCGCTTCCAGGGCCTAATCCGAATTCGTCGGATTGACACTCGATATTCACTCTGGCGCGGCTGTGAGGGTTCAGATTAAGAGCCAGGTCCCAACGGCACCTGTACGCTAAGCTGGTAATCCGGGTTGCACAAACGAGAAATCGGGCTGCAACATCGCTTACTGACCGCGTGGGCGTCGGCTGTATTGAGGTTCACAAACTGGCCGGCGCCTGAAAAACTAAATTGAATATAGCAATCTTCACACCGAACATCAATCTTACAATGCAATTAAATCGGCGCTAAATGTCAGAATCAAAAAAGAATTCTTCAACGGTACGATTCATTGACATCACTCAGGAAGAGGCCGGGCAGCGAATAGACAACTACCTGATTCGACAACTCAAAGGGGCGCCGAAAAGCTATGTCTACAGAATCCTGCGAAAAGGCGAGGTGCGGGTCAACAAGGGCCGGGTAAAAGCGCACTACAAGCTCAAGTGCGGAGACTCGGTTCGCCTGCCACCGATGAGGCTGTCCGCAAGGGCTGAACAGGGTGGTAGGATTCCGGACAATCTGCTCGATCTCCTGAGATCTGCTGTCGTTTATGAGGATGAGCGGATTCTGGTGGTCAATAAACCCTCGGGTCTGGCGGTACACGGCGGCAGCGGTGTCAGTTTCGGTGTCATTGAGATATTGCGCCAGCTGCGATCCGGGGAGAAGCATCTGGAGCTGGTCCACCGGCTCGATCGGGATACCTCCGGGTGTCTGTTGCTCAGTAAGAAACGCAGTGCCTTACGCACTCTGCATGAACTGATTCGTGAAAATAGGATCGATAAACGGTATCTCGCCTTGCTCCATGGCAGTTGGCGCAAAGGTGTGCAGACGGTGGATATGCCGCTGAAGAAGAATACACTGCAGGGTGGTGAACGTGTGGTGCGTGTGGATGCAGAGGGGAAACCCTCTCAAACCATCTTCAGGCGGATAGAGCGTTTTACAGAGGCGACCCTGGTTGAAGCGGAACTGATTACCGGCCGAACCCATCAGATCCGTGTTCACAGTCAATGGTTGGGATCACCGGTCCTTGGTGATCAGAAGTATGGTGATGCAGTGGCCAACCGGGCTTTCAGAGACAAAGGTTTGAAACGACTGTTTCTGCACGCCTACAAACTCGGACTGCGTTGGCCTGGCGAGAAAAGACAACTGACCATCGAGGCGCCACTTCCGGATGCCTTGTCCCAGGTTCTGACAAAACTTAAGGGTTAGCATGAAATTTGAGTTGTTAATATTTGATTGGGATGGGACTTTGATGGATTCTGAGGCCCGAATCATCGCCTGTGTCGAAGCTGCTGTGCGGGATTTGGGGATGCCGGTACCGGGCACTGAATCGATCAGCAATATCATCGGTCTGGGTTTGAAGGAAGCGGTCCACCAACTTTTTCCCGATGCGGATGATCAGCTCCATCTGCAGATCGCAGCCCGCTATCGGGTGCACTTTTTCAGCGACGAGGAGGCGCCGTCTCAACTGTTCGACGGGGCCAGAGAGACGCTGCAGGAACTGTCCGATCGTGGCCATATGCTGGCTGTGGCAACGGGCAAAGGTCGGCAGGGATTGGATTATGCGCTGGAGACGACTGGATTGGGTGATTTCTTCCATCTGACCCGATGTGCGGATGAGACTTTCTCCAAGCCCCATCCGGAAATGCTTAATCAGATTCTTGAATTGAGTGGCATGGATCCTCATCAGGCGCTGATGATCGGTGATACGGAATATGATATGGAGATGGCGGTGAATGCAGGTATGTCCTGTTTGGGGGTAACCTACGGCGTGCATGCGGCAGAGCGTCTGCGGAAACATAAACCGCTCGATTGTATCGATCACATCGCTATGATACCCAAGTGGCTTGATGGCTATGTGAAAAACTAGAGAATTTATCTAAATAAATTATTTATCAATAGCATGTAAGGTTTTTTTAATGTCAGATAAAATGCAAGAGGAACAGCGTAATCAATCTGAACCCAGTCAATGGGAAAGGGATCTGCTCAACCAGATGGTGATGGCGACCGTGGCGGAAAACCGCAAAAGCCGCCGTTGGGGGATTTTCTTTAAATTTCTCACCTTTGCCTATCTGTTCATCCTTCTGGCGATGTTTCTCTGGTCAGATAAACTCCAGGTGGACCAGATCACAGCGACTGAGCACACCGCGCTGATCAATGTGAAGGGGCTGATCTCCTCCGGGACCAAAGCCAGTGCCGACAAGGTAGTGACAGCGCTGCGCAAGGCCTATGAGGATGAGAAGACCAAGGGGATTATCCTGCGCATGAACACACCGGGTGGCAGCCCGGTTCAATCCCGCTATATCAATCGGGAAATCGGCAGGCTGAAAGAGAAGCATCCAGACATTCCGGTCTACGCGGTTGTCTCCGATATCTGCGCCTCAGGCGGCTACTACATCGCGGCGGCGACGGATAAGATCTACGCGGACGAGGGCAGTCTGGTCGGCTCCATCGGTGTACTGATCAATGGCTTCGGTTTCGTCGATGGCATGCAGCAGCTTGGCATTGAGCGACGCCTGATTACTGCGGGTGAGAACAAAGGGCTACTCGATCCATTCTCCCCACTGGAACAGTCTGACAAAAGCCATATCCAGCAGATGCTCGATCAGCTGCACAACCAGTTCATCGAGACGGTCAAAGAGGGACGAGGTGATCGTCTCAAAGTCGATCAACACCCGGAAATATTCAGTGGTCTTTTCTGGAGTGGGGAAGAGGCGCGCAAGCTCGGACTGATCGATGAGTTCGGCAGCAGCAGTTACGTGGCCAGAGAGGTAATCGGAGCTGAAGAGATTGTGGACTTTACTCAGAAGGAGGAGGTCTGGGATCGCCTGGCGCGCAACCTGGGAGCAGGCGCCGCCTCGGTTCTCGCCAGTATGGCCGGGCTTGGGGAGGGCCTTACGATACGCTGATGTCAGTACTGATCACTGACCTGCCCAGTGAAAGGGCAGGTCTGGTTAACAGTTCAAACCATCCCACTCTTGTTTATAGCGGCTATCCAGTCGGGACAGCTGCTGATCCAGTTGCAGCAGGTTCTGTTTACCCGGGTAGGGTTGATTGTGCTGTTGGTACCACGCCTCCATCGCCTTTTTCAACCCTTCCCGCTGGTTGAAGATCGATCCGATGGCACCTTTCAGGCGGGTCAGCTGATCGCTCTGCAGATCGGCGATGGCGTAGCGCACGCCGGTCTCAAAGATTCGGGTCCCGCCGCCTTCACGTGCTGTCTGCCAGAGTTGCTCGCTAGCGTGGATCTGTACGCCGGCAAGATAGTCGATACCATAATCCTTGAAAATCTCCAGCCAGGGGGTGGTAGGTCCCATCAGCACCACCTGTGCCTCCCTCGACAGTTCCGCCAGACGGGGGAAGGTCTTATTGATCAATGTGGTGGCACTGAGAAAGACCCACTCCGCATCCCTGAGAAGAAATTCTGCTGCCGGATCCGGCAGATCCTCTGAGGTCGGATTGCGCTCCAGAATGGTCAGTTCAAAGTCACCATCGAGCCGATGTTCGATACCTGGGTAACGCCCTATCACCACCACCTTTTTTCCCGTCAGCTGAGGTTTGAAATGCTCAAATACGGCAAGATTGGCGGAGCCTTTCGGGAATAGGGGGGTGGCGGATTCAGTCAGTGGGTTGTTGCTGTTGATCTCTGCGTTGAGTGCCGCCATACCAATGGCCGCTTCATGCTGATTCCAGGATTTAACCCAACCGGCCAGCTGTTTCAAGTTGCGACCAACCAGCGTGCCGGACCAGGGCAGGACTCTGGTCATGCTCCCGGGACTCATCGCCAAACCGGTTGATGACTGGTCTCGCACCAGTGTCCAGGTAAGTCCTATCTGGACCTCTTCGACTCTGCCATCATCGGTAAGCTGATCGAGAAGCTGCTGATAGAGTGACCAGGGGTGATGAGCATTCATGGAGGCTCCTGTAATACAAACTCCGCTATTGAATAAACCGTTGCTGTAGCTCGCAGCAAAGCAGACGGCTGGTTGATTCATTGAATGCAAATATCAATCCAGTGCTAACCTGTTGAATCAGCAAGAGGATGCCATGAATATAATGTCGGCTTACCTACAAAGCCGACATCTGTGTCAGTCTGCTTGGGATCACGGTGATGTCCTAGGGCCTATTGGATTCGTGTTAACAGGCCCCAGGCAGAGGATTCTTCAACAGCTCTAGCGTTCTCACAAGGAGATCTGTCAACAGCTCAGCAGATCCTGGGCAGTGGATCATCCTCAAGCTCGTCAAGAATGCGCGATCCACCAAGTTCGGTATGCAGTACAACAAAGGGGTCGTTGCTTTCTGTCTCTCCAATGATTCGGGCCAGTTCTCCTCCGGGCAGCGCCTGCCAGCGCTGGAGTGCCTGATCGGCCTGATCGGCTGCGATGACAGCAACGACACGTCCTTCACAGGCCAGATAGAGTGGGTCGTAGCCCAACATATCGCAGACAGAGACGACTGGATCGCGTAATGGAATGGCCGATTGATCCAGATTGACCCGCAGGCCGGTGCCACGACAGAGCTCATGGGCCACTGTGGCCAAACCGCCACGAGTGGGATCACGCATGAAGCGAAGTCCCGGCAAGTCCAACAACGCTTGGGTGAAGGGTAAGACACTGGCCGCATCCGACATGAGATCGCCACGCAGACCAAACTGCTCTCGAGCCAGCATCACAGCGATACCGTGATCGCCCACCGGTCCACTGACCAGCAATCGGTCTCCCGGCTGAATCTGTGACATGCTCAGATTGATCTCGGTTGCCTTGATACCGATGCCGGTAGTCGCCAGATAGACACCACCGCCTTCACCCCGTCTTACAACCTTGGTATCTCCCGCCACAACGGCCACATCGATGGCCTTTGCCGCCTGAGCGATGGAGATGATGATTCGCTCCAGGGCAGCTACTTCAAAGCCCTCTTCAATGAATGCATTCAGACTCAGGTATTTCGGTATGGCGCCGGATACTGCCAGATCGTTGGTCGTACCATGCACCGCCAGCGAGCCGATGTTACCACCAGGAAATTCGAGTGGCTGTACGATGAAGCCATCGGTGGTGAAGAGCAGTTCACCATGACGTTCAAGGGGCAGGGTGACCGCATCAGCCTGAACATCCAGGGTTGGATTTTTCAGGTGTTTGGCAAACAGCAGTTCGATCAGTTCGCGCATCAGTCGGCCACCATTACCATGGGCCAGAGAGATGTGTCTATCAGGTAGGTTCATAGGGTCAGCCCAGAAAGCAGCGTGTCAGATATAGGTCCGGGGACGGGAATAGGGTGGGAACCTTAAATTGTTTTTTGGATTTGAGCAAAGTGTGGTGAAAAAAACCCCGCCACAATGGCGGGGTAAGTAAAAAATTAATCGATTGTATTATTCGGCTGGCGCTGCGGGAGCCGCCGGTGCAGCAGGTGCAGCGTAGGGATAGCCATAACCATAGCCTGGATAGCCATAGCCAGGATAGCCGTAACCATAGCCGGGATAGCCATAGCCGTAGCCAGGATAGCCATAGCCATAGCCGGGATAACCGTACCCATAGCCAGGATATCCCCAAGGACCCGGGCCATACCAATCATCATCATCAAACCAATCAAAAGGTCCCCAGAAAGCCTGGGAAGGCAGTGTGATAAGCAGCGCAGAACCGGCAGCAGCTGCAATCAAAGCGGTTTTTAAGGTTTTTTTCATGGCGATTCTCTCCTTCGTTACTCATCTGTTATGTTTGGGAAGAACGGGCCGTCGACTCCCAACATGTCTTTTTCGTTGGTTGAAATGGTTCAATACCTATCGGGTAGCTCCTTGAACCTGATTATTACTATATGCCAGAAGGAGAAAAATTGGTTGATCTAAATCATAAAATTACCGACTATTAATATAACGCTTTTACAGTAGTACCTTCAGTTGTTTGAAGGCTGCCGTGATCTGTTCCTGGGTATTATAAAAATGGGGTGAAAAGCGGATCCCGCCACCACGGTAGGCGCACATCACTCCCTGCTCCATAAGTGATTGATAAAGTAACTGATTGTCCTGATCAGGCACGATAAAAGTAACAATTCCACCACGCTGATCTGAAGCTCTGGGAGTGATCAGCTGATAGTGGTTGGCATCCACCTGATCGATGGTGAAATCGGTCAGTTTCTGAATGGCAGTGGCGACCTCGTCCAATCCTTGGTTGAGCAGCAGTGAGAGACTGTTGTGCAGGGCATGCACACCCAGCATATTCGGGCTGCCACATTCGAATCGACGGGCTGATTCGGCAGCTTGCCACTCTGTCTGATCAAAATCCCCCACCTCCTCGACCATGTGCCAGCCGTACTCGTTCAGTTTGAGCTGCTCTCTGAGTGCTGGTCGGCAGTAGAAAAGCGCCAGCCCCTCAGGGCCGAGCATCCACTTATGTCCATCGGCCACCACCACATCGGCCTGACAGCTTTGTACATCGAACGGCATGGCCCCGAGACTCTGAATTGCATCGACGACAAAGACAATATCCCTGGCCTGACAATAGTCACCCAAGGGTTCCAACTGCATGCGCCTGCCGCTCGCATATTGAATGGAGCTGACAGAGAGCAGTTTGGTGCGACTGTCACAGAGGGCGAGCAGATCTTTTTCAGGCTGTTCACTCCCGGCCAGATCGAGTAAGCGGACTTCCACACCCTGGTTCTGCAGGGATTGCCAGACAATCCGATTGGACGGGAACTCCTGAGCAATGGAGACGATATTGTCACCAGCCTGCCATGTCAGGCCATAGGCAACAAAAGAGAGTCCCTCGGAGGTGCTCTTCAACAGAGCAATATCCTCTGCGTTTGGTGCATTGATGAGTTGTGCCATCAGCTGGCGCAGGGAGCTCTCTTTGACCAGCCAGTGGGGATAATTTTGTGAACCCTGGAGGCCATTTTCCCGGGCAAACGCCTGCACAGCGGCAACCGTCGACTGGGGCCAGGGGGCCACCGCCGCATGGTTTAGGTAGATAAGGGCCGGATCTAATGCAAACTCTGCCATGTTCACCCCTGAGTCGGTATTGGGTATTTGGCTGAGTAGGCCGTCAAATGCCTACCTCTTGCCTATGGAGTCAATTTTCGATTATGACCTGAAACGGTTTGGGAATGGAGCTAAAAACCTGAATTGTATGGCCATTGATCAGAGCCATTTTTATAAGGCTGGATATGTCTTGAAAAGTGAAAAATAGTAATAAATATAATAAAAACAATAAAATAATATGGAAAATTAAAGTAACTTGTCTGATATGAAATAATAAAAATATTTGAACTTGTGCATAATTTACTAGTTTAAAACTTTAGAACTTATTAATATTGCCGATATCTAAGGATAGAAAGGGACTTTATAGGTTTTTCCGGTTTTGGTGTCGATTGAGGATTGTCAGTGCCAAAACCATATTTAAACGACATTATGTATTTGTGACTAATACGCGAGTAGTGAGGTGTACTATGTCATTTCTCAATTGTAAGCTCTTGCGCCGCTTTGTCTCTTTGGCTGGCGTTCTCCTGATCGGCGGTATGTTACTCGAAGTGATGGCTCATCTGTTGATGAGTGACGTCAATCTGCTGCTCATTCAACCACTCGCACTGGGTATGGTATTGATCAGTCCTGTGATCATGCTGATGGCCGTTGTGATCGCGCTGATCCCCGGGGTCAGACTGAACGACTGCATTCACTAGTAGAACCTGAAAGACAACAACACATAGAAGACTCTTTTAGGTTCGGAAGGGAAGCCAATCATCCTATCTGGCTGACAGGGTATCCTTTGGCCACCATTTCCCTCCCAGCATAAAATACCCCCTTCAAAAGATACGACATTAGGGTTGTAGGCTATCTTGTGCGCTGAAAGCCAATGCTGCGATCTGACATCGATTGTCCTAGGGCCTGTTGGATTCGTGAGAACAGGCCCTAACCGGGGTGTTTAAAAGATTTACATTTAACAGGGAAATGGCATGGCAGGCTCTGATCTATAATCTGATTTTTCAATGAATAAGAATAGGGGAGTTCTATGTCCATTTCGTTCAGAGGTGTGTTTCTATCTGCCGTGATTGCCTGCCTGATACTGTTTCATCCAACCGCATCAGCCGCCAAGGCCTGCAAAGGAATGAGCAAGTCAGCCTGCTCAAGCAACGCAAACTGCAGTTGGGTGAAGAGTTACACCACCAAGACCGGTGCCAAGGTCAATGCTTACTGTCGAACCAAATCCGGCAAGAAGAGCAGCAGCAAGAGCACAACCAGCAAACAGAAGACGAGCAAAGACTCGGCTAAGAGTGTCAACAAGGATAAAAAGAAGAAGAGCAATAGCGATAAGAGCAAACAGTCTAAAAACAAGGCTAAAGTAACAGATAAAAAGAAAAAAGAGAGCAGCAAAGAGAAAAAGAAGAAGAAAGAGAAAAAGAAAAAGAAAAAGAGCAATAAGAGCTGATTTGTAGAAATCTGGACTTGATCTGGCAAGTAGGGAAATTGAAAGCCGGATTATCTGATAGTGGAGAAAGAGGAGACCTATGATCGGCAGCCACAGAACAGAGCAAATGCAAACGTGGTCGTAATGGCAGGAATCGGCCAATCATTGACATCACAGTCGAGGTTGCTGGGGTGTCATGGTGAAATCGGCTCAATCCCGCTGCATGACCTGGTTACTCATCCCGAGCCCGACCAAGTTTTAATCGAATCCTGGATTGGTGAGCCGTATCCGATCTCATTGCGATCACCACAATGTCGTTATGGCACCGATTTTATTGCAGCCTGAGCTGCCCGTTGGCAGTTATCGGCAAGCCAGGGATGCTGTTGGTTTTGAACGAGTAACCTGTTGCCGTTTAGGACGCTGTTCGCTGCTTTTTCCGGAAATTCTTGGGAGCCTGAAAAGGAGCCTCGGAGAAACGGATAACTCTTAATATATCTCCCCTAGTGCCGATAAAAACAACAGTGCCGGTACCGGATTCGGCTGTCGTGTTGTTTAAACCTGATCGGCTACCATCGGTTCCTTGAAAGGAGGAAATACAGATGAGTTATTTGCTGGTTAGTCGCAGGTGGCGCTGGATTGTGGCTCTCTTGATGTATTCGGTAATGAGTGGCTCACAGGCTGTGGATGTGTTGCTGATAAGCAGTTACCACAAGACTGACGCCTGTGGTCAGCCCCAGTATGAGGCGGCCCTCGATGCGCTGGAGCAGGGTGGTTTGTCCGGGTTGACGACAAAGGCTTACTACCTCGATGCCCGTATTCGGTCACGCGAAGCGATGTTGCAGACTGTTGGGCAGATCAAACAGGAGATGCGTGGGGATCGACCAAAACTCGTGTTTACCTTCGATGATACGGCATTCGCCCTGCTTTATGAGGAGGTGCTTGCCCAACCTGAAACAAAAATGGTTTTCTCCGGACTGAACCGTGACCTCAGTTACTATGACAGCCGAGCGGACTTCATCGAGGATCGAACTCCCGTCGCCAACATCACCGGTATCTTCGAATACCTTTTCATGCGAGAACAGTTTTCGATACTGGAGGCGATACTTAACCGACCAGTGAAACGGGTGGCCATACTTTACTCCACTGATACGGTGGGCCAGATCCTCAAAGATCAGATCCTCGACGAACTCAAGGGCACGCCCTATGCTCAGCGCATTGTCTTGTTCCCTGCCGAGGATGTCCCGGCCATGCAGCAAAAAGCCCGTGAAATTAACGATGATCCGGATATCGATGCGTACATCCCGGTCACTATGTCGGTGCCGGACCCTGCTGATGGAAAGCGCAAGACCATGGATCAGCTGGCGCCGCTGCTGACAAAGAGCATTCGCAAGATTGATCTCACCTTGAACTCATCCTTCACCGAATATGGTTTTTTTGGCGGGGTCAGCATCGATTTCTATCAGATGGGCTTTCAGACCGGCTACCTGGCAACCAGGCTGCTCAAAGGAGGCGCAATCGAGGGGGCTCTGGTTGAAAATGCCAGGCGATCGATCATTGCCATCAATCGTCATCGCATGGGAGAGTTAGGTATCAGCCTCAGCCCCGATTTACGCAGCATAGTCGACAAGTGGGTCGATTGAGCCGATGAATCCTTCGCTGCTACACGATGGGTGATTCAGAACTACTTTCATTGATACCTGATTTGGTCAGACTGGGCCTGATTAGCGGACTTCTGCTGTTGGGCCTAAGTGCGGCAAGTTCGCACCGTTTCCGTCGCCAAGGCTCCCTGGATGCACGGCAGGATACCACTTTCTCAATTATTTTCGCTGTGGCCTGGGCCCTTGTCGGCATGGGGCCGAAGTTACCTGCCATTACCGTCCTCCCCGTTAGTTTGGCTGATTTCGGACTGGCTCTCTCCATTGTATCGCTTGTACTACTGGGATGGGGAAAGCAAGGTCGAAGGTGGATCTGGCTCTACCATCTGGCACTTGTCGTCACCGCCTTACTAGCACTGTTCACAGGTGATCGTTACACGGATGTGCTAACTCCGTTCGTGGCCGTACTGGCCTTGTGGCACGGTTGGAATGCCACAGGTTTGCAGCGAAGGTTGGCATTAGGAGCCGGTACCCTGTTCCTGTTTTTGACTGCGGTGTATTGGGGAGGTTCGGCCTGGATGGCCAACATGACGGCGACCTTCATCATCGCCTGGATGGTGTATTCAATTTGGGCTGATGCCGGTTTGCCACTTCAGCAACGCCGCTTGCTGCTTATCGCGCTGGTGACTTCACCAATGCTTTTGATGCTGGCTGGACAATATGTTGAGAAGGAGGAAGATGAGTTTCGTCATAGCCTGTTAGAGGAGGCTTATGCGCGGTTGGATCTCGCCCGGCACCGGATGGGGGTTCTTGAAAGGTATGGCCTCGATATGTTGAAGATTGGTGCATCGGATCCGATCACGCTACGTGCGTTGGCTGGCGTGCCAGGCCAACATAACCTGCAGTTCCGAGTGCTCAACCGCAAGATGGGTGCCGATACCAGCTTGTTGTTGGATACTGGTGGGCAGGTGATCGTCTGCTCTGATCCGGCGATTGTCGGAAAGAATTTTGCCTGGCGGCCCTTCTTCAAGGCAGCCATGGCCGGTGACACCTCAGGCTACATGGCACGTGGCGCCGTAACCGGCCTCCCGAGGGTCTTCTTCGCGCGACCGGTGGTTGATGAATCGGCGACGACCAGGGCCGTGATGGTCGCCGGTTTCGATCTGGATACTTTGCTGGGTGATAACGTCCGTATGGATAATGTGATCCTGAATCGGCAGGGCGTGATTTTATACGGTCCACCTCCTTTCGATCGAGGGGCATTGTTCCCGATCGGGGCTGAGGTGGAGTCCCTGGTGCATGAGCGTCTGTTCAATGAGCAGGACCTGCTGCCTCTGGGATTCCAACGTATCGCAAACGACTGGGTGCGTGACAGTTCTGGCCGCCTTTGGCTGTGGGTATCGAGCCCCCTCCCGGGTGGCGACTGGGAATTGAGTAAGTTACTGTCGATCGAGCCACTGCTCGAGCATCGGGCTCGGCAACTATCTCAAGTTTCACTGTTTATCGCCATACTCGTATTGCTGGCCGTGCACTACCTGCAAAGTCGCACCTTTGTTAGCGCCCTGCTGGGGGAGGTCGATAAGCGCCGACAGGCCGAGGGGACTCTTCAGCAGGTCATTGACACGGTACCGATCCGAGTGTTCTGGAAGGACCGGGAGTGCCGCTATTTGGGATGCAATCCGCCGTTTGCCCGGGATGCCGGTAAAGCGTCGCCGGATGAGATGATCGGTCAGGATGATTTCACCATGGGATGGACAGAGCAGGCCGAACTCTACCGGGCGGACGACAGGCAGGTTATGGAGTCGGGGCAGCCGCGACTTGACTATGAAGAACCCCAGAGTACTCCGGATCACCGCCTAATCTGGCTACGAACCTCCAAGGTGCCGCTACGCGATGCGTCAGGGGAAGTGTACGGTGTACTAGGCATCTATGACGATATCACAGCGCAGAAACAGATCGAGGCGCAACTGAAGGATGCGGCCAGCGTGTTCGAACACGCCACCGAGGGCATCATCATCGCCAGTCCTGAAGGCGATATCCTTGACGTTAATGCCGCCTTTACCCGCATCACCGGTTATCGTCGCGATGAAGTGCTGGGTCAGAAACCAAGCATACTTAAGTCGGGAAAGCATGACCCTGAGTTCTATGAAGATCTGTGGCGCTCACTACAGGAGCAAGGCAGTTGGACCGGCGAGATATGGAACCGCCGCAAGAATGGTGAGATATACCCAGAATCATTGACCATCAGTTCGGTACGTTCGTCTGATGGCCAAGTGCAGCGTTATGTGGCACTGTTCTCTGATATCAGAGCGCAGAAGGAGCACCAGAGCCAGTTGGAGCACGTTGCGCATTATGATGCCCTGACCGGATTGCCCAATCGCGTGCTACTGGGTGACCGCCTACGCCAGACTATGTTGCAAGCATCACGGCGCGATACGCAGCTCGCCCTGGTCTATCTTGACCTGGATGGCTTCAAGGAGGTCAATGACGATTACGGTCACGATGTCGGTGACCGTCTGCTGGTGATTCTTGCGGATCGCATGAAAAACGCTGTACGTGAGGTCGATACCCTGGCTCGACTGGGGGGTGATGAATTCGTCGCGTTGCTAGCAGATCTGCCGGATGCCGACACCAGTCTACCCTGGTTGCAAAGGTTGCTGCACGCCATTGCCGAACCGGTGCATGATGAAGTCGGATTGCTACAAGTTTCGGCCAGCCTGGGGGTTAGTTTCTACCCCCAGGCGGAACCCATCGACGCCGATCAATTGCTGCGCCAGGCAGACCAGGCGATGTACCAGGCGAAACTCGCCGGCAAGAACCGCTACCACCTGTTCGATGCGGTGCAGGACAGGGATCTGCGTGGTCAGCATGAAAGCGTGGAACGCATCAGGGCAGCCCTTACAAAGCACGAATTTGTATTGCATTACCAGCCCAAGGTCGATATGCGCCAGGGACGTGTGATTGGCGTCGAGGCACTGATACGTTGGCAAAATCCAGAAGAAGGACTGCTATATCCTAACAGCTTTCTGCCAACCATCAGCGATCATCCACTGATGCTCGAATTGGGTGACTACGTCATCGAGAGCGCCTTGGCGCAGATTGTTGACTGGCGTGCAGAGGGCATTGCACTACCGGTGAGTGTCAACGTGGATGCCATGCAGTTAGATCAGACCGATTTCACAGACAAGCTGCGTGCTGCTCTGGCACGTCATCCGACAGCAGAGCCTGGAGATCTCGAACTGGAAGTGCTCGAGACAAGTGCTCTGGAGGACATCAATCGAGTGTCCCAGATCATACGTGAAGTCCAGGCACTGGGAATTGGTTTTGCGTTAGACGATTTTGGCACCGGTTACTCATCGCTCACCTACCTAAAGCGCCTGCCGATCCAGACCCTGAAGATCGACCAGAGCTTCGTGCGTGACATGCTTGATGATCCTGAGGACCTGACCATCCTGGACGGTACGCTCAGTTTGGCTATCTCGTTTCGTCGGCAAGTCATTGCCGAGGGCGTAGAGTCCGAAGCACATGGAGAGCTGCTGCTACAACTCGGCTGTGAGTTGGGACAGGGCTACGCCATTGCACGCCCCATGCCGGCAGACCAGATACCTGCATGGATGGCCAATTGGCAGCCGAAGCCTGCTTGGAAGAAGGCCCAGAAGGTGGATCGCAATACTGTGTCGGTTCTTTTCGCCATGGTTGAGCACCGTGCCTGGATACGACAGATACGCTGTCACCTTAATGACGAACAGGCCGCACCACCACTTGATGCGCATCGGTGCAACTTTGGGGTCTGGCTCGATGCGTTAGTAGCGAAAAATGGTGCAGACGAACCAGCTATTACTGAAATTTTGACTCTACATGAGTCCATTCATCGGAAGGCGGCTGAGTTGGTCGATCTTAAACTGCATGAAGGGAAGTCCACTGCGATGGCGCGCATCGAGGAGATTCAACCTCTCCATCAGGCATTAATTGCAGCGTTGCGGATTTTGATTGAATGAGGCCAGAAAGACTATCTGCTAAGGTCAATTACGAAATCAAATAGTAGTCTGGAAGAAGTGAGAAATAAGCATTAGTCCTATCGCGAAATACTAAGCTTATTTTTTCTGGACATCTGTAACCCCCTCATGATCGAGGGGGTTACAAAGAGATCGAGATCAACAAGGCCAGATTTCAAATAAACAGATTCACATCGGCCTTTGACGCCCTGGGCAGGAAGCTGGCAGCGCCCACCCACTCTTCAATCTCAGGTATGAAATCCTCTTTGCCGTAGTCGAACAGATCCACAGTCATCTGGCAGGCAATCAGTTTCACCTCGGCTTCGATACACAGCTCTCGTAACTGATCGATGCGGGCGATGCCTTTCTGGTCCATGGTCTTTTTCATCATGCCGGTGGCCATGTTTTCAAACCCTGGCACCAGTGTCATGATGGAGTTCGGCATCGGAATCTCTTTACCTTTGATCCAGGTCGGTCCTTCCGGCAGCTTCATTGGCATGGCCGGATTTCCCAAGGGGCTGACCTTCAAATCGAGGTTCTGTTTCAGCAGGTTCAGGCCGTAAAAGGTGAAAAAGATCGACACATCCCAACCCAAAGCCGCTCCAGTAGAGGCAAGAATGAACGGAGGATAGGCCATATCCAATGTGCCTTTGGTGGCGATGATGGTCATCGAGGGAATATGATTCGCCTCCCGTTCCGCCATTTTTTCGGCAAAGCGCTGGTCGAACCACTGGTTCATCTGTTCATTGGAAAGTTCGGAAACAGGTGCTGCACTACTCATTTTACAACTCCTAACTCATTCGGAAATTACAGTTCAGGAAGATTGGTTAACCACCTTCTAGTAGATGATCAAGCCTTGCGGATTCTGAAAAAGAAGCCATCTTCGATGGATTCGCTTGCGATCATTTGATTGCCCGTCTGTTGGCAGAAAGAGTCCAGATCCTTAACAGAGCCTGGATCTGTTGCCTTGATCTCCAACACCTCTCCGGATGCCAGCGCCGAGATGGCTTTTTTTGTCTTCAGTATGGGCAGTGGACAACTCAAACCGCGGGTGTCCAGGGTGTGTATGTTTTCAGTCATGACTTCTCTCCTCTAAGTTACTGTCAATCATACAAGATGACCGGTCGGTCAAGAGTGAGGCCAAAAAAATAGACCTCAAATTCAGTGTTTGCGCTCGATCCGAATGCTTTTGATTGCCGGACCCAAATTTCGTACCACATCAGGATCGTTACGGGTCTTGGCCAATAGAATCACGCCTTCGAGATAGGCCAGCATGGCTGTTGCCGTGGCTTTGGTATCCAGAGGCGGGATCTCACCCTGTTCGATAGCCTGCTCCAGTGCCTGATGGAATCGGCCGCTGGCCTTGTCGAAGATGGCGTTCAACCGGGCTCTGATCACCTCATCCCGGGTGCTGACCTCCAGGGCCAGATTGCCGAACAGACAGCCGGGCATGCGTCCTTCAAGGCTTTTTGCCGCCTTTTGCCAGAAATAGACTGCATCCACCATGTAATCCAAGCGCTCCATTGGGGGCAGGGCATCATCGAATGCCTCGGCGACGAAGCCGTTGGCCCAGTCATCTGACATATCATCGATCACCGCCATGGCAAGATCCTGCTTGGACTGGAAGAAGTGGTAGAAGCTGCCTTTCTGCACATTCGCCATGGAACAGATCTCTTTAATACCGACATCCGCATAGCTGCGCCCATGAAACAGTTCACGGGCCGTGGCCAGAATTCGCTCTTTCGTGTCCATCTCAATACTCATGTGGCTCAGTATATTAGACCGGTCGGTCAAGTCAAGTTTTTTTGCCCTGATTTGAGGGGTGCTTGAAAAATTCACAGGTCATCCCTATCTATCAATCAACGCAAAAACAATTGCCAGGAGTTTTAACAATGTTCGCAAGATTAAACGGTTTTGACCGAAGCCTGACAGACAATTTCATGCATCTTGAGAGTGAGATGGAACGCCTGTTTGAGGCTGCAGGCCTGAGAGGTCTGCATCATACAGCCAAGCATTCCGTACAGCCGCAGATGCATATCGGTTCCACTCCGGAGCAGGTGGATATCTATCTGCCGGTTGCCGGCATCGATCCCAAGGCCGTGAACATTTCACTCGAAAGAAATCAAATGACCATCAGCGGTCAACGTGATGTGGAAAAGAGTGACAGTGCCAAATTGGTTAAAAAGGAGCGGTTTGACGGTGAGTTCCGCTATCAGATCAATCTGCCTGACGATGTGGATCAGGAGAAGGTGGAAGCCAGCTATGAGCAAGGTGTACTTCACGTGAAGATAGCAAGGCGTGAAGCGGCAAAGCCACGTCAAATCACGATTCAGTAATCATCGATTGGAGATCAACATCATGAGTCATCAACCAGAAGTTGTAGCAAAAGAGAAAGCGGTAGCGGAAAAGAGAGCGAGCTCTTACCAGTCGGTGCGCCCGAATGTGGATATTCACGAGGACAAGGAGGGCATCACCTTACTGGCCGATATTCCAGGTGTCTCCAGAGAGGCTTTGGATATACAGATCGATAACGAGATTCTCTCGATTGACGGCAGAGTTGAACTACCCGTGCCAAACGGCGCCAAAGCGGATTATGCTGGTAATCAAACAACCCGTTTCCAGCGTAGCTTCTCTTTGAGTAAAGAGTTGGATGGTGAGCAGGTCGAAGCCACATTGAAAGACGGTGTACTGGCCCTGCGCATCCCCAAACGCCAGGAGTTTAAACCACGCAAAATAGAGATTCGCACCGCGTAAGCACCCCCCCGCTTACCTTGCGGATAGTCGGCCCCGGCCTGAGCAGATCAGGCCGGGGTTTTTTTAGCTGATGCAGTTTTGTATTTTTAGATTACTCTCTTCGTTCATCATTTGGGCCGGCTTCCACTCATACAAAGTGCTTTATACTTCTGTCCGGTTTACTCCGGGATGACGACAAAGTATGTTATTTCAAGGTGATAGTATTCACTCGATTTCTCTTGTTGTTCCGGTGAATACGTTATTAAATTAGATTTGTATTGGGTTATTGATTAGATCCATTTTGTTTCTATTTTCATTGTTCAATTACCCTGCCGCTATCCACTGGCTTCATTAAAAAAATTAAAAGCTAGTGTGTCTCATCGATTACTTCTTATCTATAAATACTGATGGCTGTAATGATCGAATGAATGCCATGCTAGTTCTTGGTAGTCAACCGCATTGGTAACATTACCGATTACACGTTCTTGCACTTGATAGGCGCAAAACAACTGCTAATAGTTTACAAGTGGATGCAGTGTTTTTCTGAAGTCAGGAAGAAATAAGGATGTTGATACTACTAGAATGACAGGATTATCAGTTGAATGGAGTAGTCCCCACCTTTATGGATTCCTACCAATCATCAAGGAGTGACCGACATGGCAAGTGAGCAGAAAGGTTCAGGTAGTGGCAAGGGAATCAATTCAAAACTAGTTCTTAGAGAACTCAACAAAGGAGATGAAAAACCTCAGGTCGAGATCACACTGATCGATCGGCAAGGTAAGGAGTTTGAGACTGTACAGATCGCTGAAGATGGAGCTTTTGGCCTGCCACTTGGCGCCATCGAAAAAGCCCATCGTATTCGGGTTGGTCCTGCTACGGAAACCGCGAGTGGTGAGGTCCCAAGCTCTCTGTTTCTTAATTACCGGGTTGCTGATTTTGTCGCGCGGTTGGAGCAGGGTGTGTTGGATATCGGTCGCAGTGTCTGGCGGGAATGGTTGTTTCGCTACCGCTGTGTAGCGGGAAGTGTCCGTCGATGCCGACCCTCTCCCTGGTGGTATACACAGTTGGCTGAGGCTGTCAGGTATCCTCTGAGTCTATCCGCCAGAGGATTCAAAATGAACCGCCTGGCTAAGGCTTCCATTCAACCCACAGCGGTAGCAAGCTTGTCCACTACCCTGGAGTTGGGTGAACTTATTGCCTGGCCGATCAGGTGTACCCCCATCTGCTTGGGTACGATCGAGGTCTATCGGCGAATCTGCTGCTGTGAACCCTGGGTATTCACCGATCATCGACTGGAGCGCTTGATCAGAGAGCTTGAAAGGCTACTCGAAAGGATACCGGAAGTGCCCGACTTTCCCGATCCCCCAGGTCCCGGTCCCGATCCGGCGCCTTTCCAACGGGCTATTTTGCATGAGGGTGCACTGGACGAGCGCGTCTTGCACGCTGGAGAGGATCTGCACGCCTTACGTACCCTTCCGGTGGAGCGGATTGCCGAGTATGTCAACGCCAGACCCTACCTGCTGTGTCGACGCTATGAGTGCAGCGCGCCGATAAAAGTAGCCGAGGGCACGATTGGTGCCGACGGTCGATTTGATATCTGTTGGCACGAGTTTCCGGTATTGCTGCGCAGAGGATGCCATGAAGAGTTTGCCTACAAAGTGAAGCAGCGTTTCGGTCCATTTACCATCACCATCTACAATGGTGTGAATGCCGGTCATTGGTACGATGCCGATGACAATCCAATGCTTCGCTCCTACCATCCCCTGGCCGTTGCCTGCCGCGACAACGGTGGAGAAGGCGATGCCTTCGTCTATCTGGATGAAATTGGTGATACGGATTCATCACTGCTCAATACACCCGATCAGACATCGGCCACCTCGGTTGCATCACCAGGCATGAACGGTGGTGTGGCTTTTCCCAGCGGCGGCCCGGATGGTAACGGGGTTCATGACCGAAACTGGGGTGGCACCCTTAAGCTGGCCATCATGTTCTCCGAGAGCATGCGCGATACAGGCGCCAAATATTATCGGGTGAGTGTGACTGAGGCCGATAGCAATGGTAATCCGGTTGGATCGCCCGAATATGTCACCAGCGGGCTCTCTTGGAATAAAGCGGTTGCCGTGCCCGGTGGTGTGGATGTGGTGTCTGAAAGCCTGGGGCCTGTCAGCACATCGGCACCTGACGAACCTCAGGACAGTCTCTATCTGATCCCATTTGATGGGGATCTGGGGTCCAATGCGGACTGGGAAGCGGATCAGTACCATGCCTACCTCAACACCCGGGACCTAACCAAACAGTGGAGCGATCCCGATGCGGATAACGGCCAACCTGCCAAGCGGCATCTGGTCACCATCGAGGTGTTCAACGCTGCCGGAGAACGTCTGCGACCTAACGGTACCCCGCCATCGGGTCTGCCGGGGGCAGAGGTCGAAGCAGCCTTTACCTATCGTAGAAAGATCCAGGATACAGGCCCCACCAATATGGTGCCCTATGGCGCCTTGAGCCACCTGTTCTGGTGGGATAACAGAGACGTGGTCGCCAGCATCGAGGATCTGAGAATGAACGGTGTCGCCTCGGATGAGGAGTGCCAGTTCATGAATGGTACAGAGAGTTCCACATTCGGCATCGGATACCGTGCCTACCACCCCTGGGAGATGTTCCAGAAAAACCATGTGATCTCCTGGAGGAGGGGGTTGAGTGGCGGTAGCGATACGATGCACAACAGCACGAATAATGTGGGTGCCCCCCCTGGGGCAGAGGGTGCGAGCCCAACCCATACGTTCGGCCATATGTTGAACCATCCCACACCTTCAACGCCACCACGAACCAAGTGTGCCTTCACGGTGTTCCTGACAACCTACAACAAGCGCACCGATGGCGATGATCTGAGCTTCAGCTGGGATCACGACAACGCCGCATTTGCTTTGGATGTGGCACCTGTGGTTTGTGCACCTTGTAACGGTGATGATGAGGAGGATGATGATTGATCGTAGGGTGGTCTTGAAAAGTAAACAGTCATAAAACGACAAGTTGGACAACCCGGCCAACAGGCCGGGCTGTCCAGTTACCACCTGTACTGCTATCTACGAAGTTGCGAGCTCATCGGTTGTCTTGCCATCTATCAGGTAGGCCCATTCTTGTAAGGAACAGGTATAAATCGACCTGACTTGAACTCCACTGCAGTGCTACACCACATAAGGCTAAATGAGCGTCCTCTTTCAGGAATTCTCTACTTCGGCTATCGGCCAATAGCGGAAGTTCATTTAGGAAGAAATCAGTATTGAACTCACCTGATAGCAGACATCTTGAATAGGCTTACATGAGCATCGATCGGTCCATCGAAGATGGGCCGATCGAGAGGATGGCCAATTATCGAAGACCCTTTATCTGATCAAGCGGACTGCTCACATTTTTATGATCAGGTGTAACGTGCGTATAAATCATAGTGGTTTCAACGTTTTTGTGCCCAAGAAGTGTCTGAATTGTTCTGATATCCGTACCCGCTGCCAACAAGTGACTGGCAAAACTGTGTCTGAGCGTATGTGGGCCTACATGCTTGTAGATCTTTGCTTGGTTGACGGCACGTTTGAAGGCCCTTCTGAGCGTACTCGGAGACGCATGCCAACGTGCCATATAACCGGTATCAAGCCAGGGGCGAACCAGTGTGGAGGGGAAGACATACTGCCAGCCCAGTGATTTTGAGGCAGATGGATATTTTTTGTACAAAGCATTTGGCATCGGGACATAGCCATTCCCGCAGAGCAGATCAGATTGGTGTAATTGCGCAACCTTGATTAGATGTCTTCGCAGATCCGGAATCAGCGCTTCAGGCAGAACTGTTGCCCTATCCTTGTTACCCTTAGCGGCACGCACCGTAATTGAGCGAAGGTCGAAATCGATATCTTTGATACGCAAAGTCATACACTCATTGATTCTCATTCCAGTTCCTTATATCAGTTCAGCCAACAGCCGAGTCGTCCCGCACATCCGAGAAAAGGTGGCTTCCACCTCTTGTTTCGACATGACAACTGGTATGGATTTGTAGTGTTTGATACGCCTCAGGTTATCCAGATCCGGTAAATCTTTATTCAAAACATCGCGATACAGAAAGACGATGGCATTCAGGGCGCCAGACTGAGTGCTGGCTGAGACGCGGCGTTTAGTTGCCAGGTGATTGAGGTAGGCTTCTATTTCCTTCTGCCCCATCTCTTTTGGATGGCGTTTGTCATTAAAAATTATGAACTGACGGATCCAATAGACGTAGGCCTTCTCCGTTTTGGGACTAAAATGCTTTTGGCGACAGGCGGTTTGGACCCGTTCGAGTAGGCGTGGCTGGCGCTGTTCAGTGGAATTACCCCATGACTTTCCTCCAAAATGCACAGTTTGCCTCTGTCACGACTTTCTGAAAAGACATAACGAGACAACAAGAAGCTAACTTATTGATTTGGCATCTATTTTGGTGTTATATAGAGGTCTTGCTATAAAAGAGTAACGTATATGGACTCCTCCAGTTAAGCAACTGCAGTGATGCAGAAAAACAAATAGTTTAGTTTACGTATATCCG
>LVKA01000024.1 GCA_001709035.1 Candidatus Thiodiazotropha endoloripes
CGGGTGAAACAGAAACCCTAGAAGTACCTGTGGTCGTGACTGATGACCAGGGCGGCACAGCTGAAACCACTCTGACAATTACCATTACAGGCACCAATGATAATCCAGTTGCAGAGGCCCACGAAGTCTTAGCGGAAGAGGGTGGGTTGGTGACTGGTCAGTTGCAGGCGAGTGATGTTGATCTGGCAGAAGGTTATGCTCTCTC
>LVKA01000025.1 GCA_001709035.1 Candidatus Thiodiazotropha endoloripes
GTTATGCACTATGAAACGATTCGTTCCACTTATCATGATTGTGCTAAGCGGCTGTGCGTCAGTCAGCATTATGCCGAAACAAGAAAGCGGCTATTACGCTGTTGGAATAAGCGTCCTTATTAAAGATGCAGTCATTTGCAAATCAAATAGGCCAGGATATGCCTCGGCTATAGGGTTAGAGCTTCCCGATTATGAGCTGATCCCACAGCCTGAAGGAGTCACGCCTGCCAAAGGGTGTCAAATGCGTGAAATGGAGTACGAGGTAGCTGTTGAAAACGGGGAACACGTAACAGTCGAAGAGTTTAGAATTCTTGATGCCGCGTTTCCGATGGCATATCCGAGCCTGCATGCAATAGGAAAGTATGGGAATCAGAATGGTTCCGGCATTTCATTTTACTTTCGCCTAGGAGCGGCCAAATATCCTCATGAGCTAATATGGCGGAAAGTCGAGGGGGCTCCAGGTGCATAACAAGCGACTGTGGTGTCAACCTGACTAATAAAAAGATCAATAAGCCCAAGTAACTTGATCTCTTACCATGGCATTCAACATAGTAATAAACTTTCGCAT
>LVKA01000026.1 GCA_001709035.1 Candidatus Thiodiazotropha endoloripes
CAAACCTGCAGCCAACATTATTGCTGCTGTGGGCCGAGCCAAGAATGCGTTACACAATTAACCGCATGGCCCACTAGCGAGAACTGTGGTGATTGGCTTCCAATTCTGACCTATCACTCTCACTTCATGGCAAATCACAAACTGGGATCCTAGATCAAATTACGCAGACCAAGTTTCTCAGGGTGGGGTTGCAGATAGATCTGTCTGGACATGTAGTTGTCCGGGTGTAATCGAAAATAGTGTTTCAGCAGTGTCATTGGCACCACCAATGGGGTTTCCATGCGTCGATAGGCCTCTATACAGGAGACAAGCTCACTCTTGTCATCCGTGTTGATGCGTTTTTTTAAGTAACCCATAATATGTTGCAGCACATTGACATGACGGCTGCGGGTGACCCGACGTTTTAGGGTCTGCATCAAGGCTTCAATGTAGGTGGCAGCGATCTGATCCAGCTCCTCATCGGCAAGATTTGAGAGCAGTCGTCCCAGTCTCTGGTAAGCGGCTTGAGAGTGTGCCATCACCAGATATTTATGGTTGGTGTGAAAATCGATCAGTTTTGCGGCAGATAAGCCCTGCTGTCGAAGTAGTTGCCAGCGATGGTAGACAAAGATGCGGTTGATGAAGTTCTCCCGCAGTACCGGATCGTTGAGTCGGCCCTCTTCTTCTACCGGCAAGTAGGGAAGTTTTTCCATTAAAAGCTTGGCGAAGATCCCGCTGCCTTTACGCTCTGCGTGGGTGCCCTGTTCTGAAAACACCTTAACCCGAGACATGCCGCAGCTCGGGGAGTTCTTTTTCAGAATATAGCCACTCAAATGGTCCAGCCTTTCGGTTTGCTGCAGGGTGTATCTCTGCATCTGCCGGGTAAAATCCTGACTTGGATCCGCGACTCCAACCAGGCGGGGTTTGTCTGGATCACCGATCAGTCTGATCGTCGGGCGGGGTACTCCCAGGCCAATGCCGGTCTCCGGGCAGAGTGGATGATACTCGACATGTTCCTGAAGTATCTCGGCAATAAATCGATCTCGTTTGTGGCCACCGTCATAGCGCACCTGGTGTCCCAACAGACAGGCACTGAGACCGATGATCGGTTTTGTTGTATCAGATTGGTTCATCACTTAGTACCAGCTTTGTTGGAGTGACGCTTGACAATCTCCCAGCGTTTCAGTGCCTCTTTTCTCGAACTCTGCAAGTCGACTATGGGAATTGGATAGGTATTGCCCAGCTTTATCCCCGCCTTGAACAGCTCGCTCGTTTTTGCCGTCCAGGGTGCATACAGACGCTTAGTGGGCAAAGCTGACAATTCCGGCAACCAATGTTTGATGTAGTCACCACTGGGATCGAAGCGTTCTGCCTGTCTTACCGGGTTGAAAATGCGGAAGTAGGGTGCTGCGTCTGCACCACAGCCAGCACTCCATTGCCATCCCAGGCTGTTATTGGCCAGGTCTGCATCAATCAGCGTATCCCAAAACCAACGTGCACCTTCTAACCAGTGTATGCCCATATTTTTACTCAGTAGGGAAGCGACAATCATGCGCACCCGGTTGTGCATCCAGCCGGTTTGCCACAGTTCCCGCATACCCGCATCCACAATGGGTATACCGGTTTGTCCCCGCTGCCATTGTTGAAGCAGGTTTTTGGCTTGCTTGTCTGAGCGCCAAGGGTAGTCAGTAAACCGGGAATCGAAGGGTAATCGGTCTGTGTTGGGGTTGTTTTTCAATAGATCGATGGCAAATTCACGCCAAGCCAATTGGCGGAGATATTGACTGGCTCCGTCATTGTTGGCATGTACCGGTGTACCGCCAAATCGTGCCGTTATGCCGTTGGCTATCTGTACCGGGCTGATCTCGCCGAAATGAAGATGGGCAGATAGACGGGATGTCTCAGATAGGTCAGGCCTGTCCCTGCCGGTATGATAACCACTGACCCTCTTTTGCAGAAATCCATGCAGCTTCTTCAATGCCCCCACTTCACCGGGCTGCCAGTGATCGTCAAACCCTCGATGCCAGGGGGTGCTTGGCAGGAGTTTCAGTCTGTCTATGTCCAGGGAGTCTACCTGATCAGGTTGCGGAGGCAGGGATTTTGGTGCTGGATGGGGAGACCGGTTTAACATGCCCTGTTTCTGCAGCGCCCGCCAGAAGGGTGTAAAGACCCGGTAACTGCCTCCATCGAGTCGTCGGATCGAGTTACCGTCCGACAGCTGTGAGGCGTGAAACTGATGACAGCTGACACCGGCTTTGGTTAGATCGCGGCAGACCCGGGCATCCCGTTCTATCGATGCAGGCTCGGGTATATGGGTGAAAAACAGATGTTGGCATCGATGTTTCATTGCCAACTTGCGTATCACCAGACGGCTCGATCCTTTGGCGATGATCAATCCGGATCCCAGCTTGCGTAGATCCCTATCCAGGGCTATCAGGCTGTTATGCAGCCACCAGTTGGATGCTGCACCAGGACGCCAGGGTTGATCCTCGTCTGGTGCATGGATATAGATCGGCAGTAGATGTTTCGCATCACGGATAGCAGCCAGCAGAGCAGGGTGGTCGGTCAACCTCAGATCCCGTCTGAACCAGAGGATGGACCGGGTCATGATCAGCGACCTATTGTCAATCTGTCATCTATTTGAACCACTGCCGCAGCCAAGTCCACCGCCAGTGGTATTGCGCCCGCTTGTAAAATCTCCGCTTGATGGGTCTGTGTGATGGCACCGCCGACAAATACCGGCTCGTTCACCTTCTGCACCAAAGCAGGCAGGTGACTCTGCAACAGAGCCATCGGTGGTTCCAAGCTGCCGAAAAGGAGCAAGGCTTCACTGTGGGAGCGGTTGATGGTCATTGGCAGAAGTTCCAGACTCAAATCCGGACCCAATAAAACAGGTCTGTATCCCTGGGTCATCGCTTTCAGGCTGAACAGCAGAAGTTCCACTTCACTGTATTCGTTCGGCAGACAGGCCCCCAGCAGTCGTCTGCCCCGGGTTTGAGTGGACTGGTGATGAAAGCGTGCGCCGAGTTTGTTGCGCAGGTAGGTATGAAAGAAGCGGCTTTCCACCTCTGCCAAAGGCTGACTGCTACGCCTTTGGTGCAGCTCGTGGAGCATGGGTTGTAACAGCAGACGGGTTACCAGCTCGATTGGATAGAGAGAGAGCGCCTCATTGTAGTTGCCATCAAGGGCGTTCTCATCGAATTCGGCAATCGCCTGCAGCATCCTGCTGCGATAGGTTTCCCATACATCACTCTCTTCCACCTGGGTTGAATCCACACCTTGCAGGTGGGCGCCATTGCCTGAGAGCCGGTTCTTGACCTGACCAATCGAGATACCCTGATCGATAAAGTCCATGATCCGCCGGATCAGCTGGATATGTTCATCGGTATAGAGACGATGTCCCTTGGGTGTTCTCTCCGGTTTAATCAGACCATAGCGTCTTTCCCAGGCACGCAGCGTTACTGGATTGATGCCGGTCAGCTCGGAGACCTTGCGAATCGGGTAAAAACCGTTTTTATTTGAGGGTTGTTCTTTCATGAACCTGATCGAAAAGTTAAAACTTATACATAGTGTACAATAATATTCAGAAATTTGTACTTTAAGAATTACCCTGTGATTGAGTGGCTTTTATTGCCATTCAGCTCCAGTCAGAGCTCCAGGGCAAGTTCGGTAATAGTGCTGAAAATGGCTGAGTTTTTTTGTGAAATCAATGTGGTAAAGGTGTTAAAAGAGGAAATAATATTTTCATCGATTGATTATTCTGCTTGAGGCAGGGTACCAATTCTGTTTTATTTGCCGACTCAATCGATCAGATTGATATTCACTGTTCGGCTTTATTATCGGGTATCGAAGATCATGCAACCTGCGGCAACACATTATGAAAGACTCGGGGGCGAAAAATCGGTACGTGAACTGGTCGATCGCTTCTATGACCTGATGGATGATCAGGACGAACTGACTGAATTACGCCAGCTGCATGCCAAGAGTCTCAAGGTCTCTCGGGAGAAGTTGTTTATGTTTCTCTCAGGCTGGTTGGGTGGACCATCTCTGTATACTGATAAGTATGGTCATCCAAGGCTCAGAGCGCGTCATCTTCCCTTCAGCATCGGCATCGAAGAGCGGGACCAATGGATGCAGTGTATGCAAACGGCCATGCAGCAGATGTCTCTGGATGAGTCACTGCAGGAGGAGTTGCTTCAGGCTTTTTCTAAAACAGCGGATTTTATGCGTAACCGGGAAGATTGAGTGACAGATCAGGCCATGGATATCCCAATGCTCAGCCATCGCGTTGGTAACTGATGGTCTGTCTCAATTACAAACGCCATGCTGCGTCTCTTCGAATAACCATTCTCAATCGATCATAACCCCTTTTTGGGCATACCAGGCTTTGTCTATACGCCAGCTGACCCGCTCGATATCTTGTCTGCTGAGAACCAGTTCACGCACTTTCCCCTGGATTTTCCCCAGCTGCTGTTGTGCCGCTATTACTGCAGGGTCCTGTTCGCTTTTACGGCTTAGACGGGGAAAAATCATACTGAGAAATTTCACCGCCGGTACAGCACTGGTTCTGGGGGTGGAGAGTATCGCTGTCGTTCCTTTGATCTCCAATGCCTTGAAGGTATAAGGATAGGCTGCAATTTGCTTATCCTGCTTGAGCATCTCATCGATCTCCCCAAGTCTGAAGTCTAGGGTTAACAGCCAGGCCAACAGGCTCACACCTACCAGACTGCCCAATATGCCGGCATAGATCCGGGTGCCGCGATCAAGACTCATGGTGTTGCTCCTGAAAATCGACAGCATATTGAATCCTGCTGGTCAGGCTCAATGACAATCCTCATGGGCCATGACTTATCTCTCCTGGCAATCATCATGGCCCTGGAATTTACAGGCAACAGGAACGGTGGTGAAAAAACTATCGAGATGACCTGGATTGAGCTTTGCAGTTGATTGTCAGGCGCTCGGTAATCCCTACCTCCTACAGGGCAAAATCACCGCTGTATGGTTCTTCACCTTCAACAACAGGCAATGTCAAGCGGTTGCCCCAGTGAGACCATCCGCCATTATAGAGTCGCACATCGGTATATCCGAGGCGTTTGAGTTGCAAATAGGTGAGGCTCATACGAAAGCCGTCGTGACAGTAGACATAAATTGTTTTGTCTTTGGCGATCTCTTTATAGAGTGAGGCAATGGCTTCATCGTCACGCCACTTTTGTGCACTTGTGCCATCCAGACTGACGATGTTGATTGCGCCAGGAATATGTCCGGCGGAGATCGAGTGTTTGACCACCTTCCCGCTATACATGTCCCGTGGTCTGGCATCGAGCAGGACAAAATTCGGATCACGACTCGATACGATATTGTCATAGACATCTGTCCATTCGACAAACAGCTTAGGATTGGCCGCTTTCAGGGTTACGCTACCGGGCTTTGGTTGTGGCGTGGGGTCTGTTGTCATCTCCTCGAAGGCACTCCAATCCACAGTGCCACCATTGAGAATCTTGACCTGTTCAGTATTGAAACCGTAGAGATCGAGCAGGTAGAAGAGGCGTGATGTCAGAGCCGTGTTTGAGTCGTCGTAGAGGAGTAGGGTGGAGTCATCATTAACGCCCCACTGGCGTAAAGTGGACTGGAACTGATCTCTGGATGGAAAACGCATCAATGGATAGCCCTGATTGTCGCCGAGATCCTTGAATCGTTGTACCTGAATCGCACCAGGAATATGCCCCACTGTATGGTAGCGGTGTGGATGATAGCGGACTTCGAGAATGACCAGATTGTCATCGTCGATATGCTCGGATAACCAATCCGAGTCCACCAGAAATTCAGCTTCGGCCAAAACACTGGTTGTGAACAGAAATAACAGAGAGAACAGTAAAGATCGTTTCATCGCATCACTCAAAGGTATTGATTTTATATCGGTTTGTTCAACCCAATTTATTATGATTGTTGATCACAATACTTTAGCTGAAATACCAGTTTATTCAATCACATTGGGTGATCTCGGGATCTATTACCAGACATTAGCGAGATTTTTTAAGGCGAGCGTATCGGTGCAGCCTGGAAATAGATTTTCAGCCGCCGGATTGACCGTATGAGAAGTGGAAGTGGAAAGCGGGATGATGGGCCCGCTATCCGGGCCCATCTGTCGTTACTGACTAGTTGTTTAGATAAGACTGAACCTGCTTCATGGTATGCAGAGAGGGGTTTTTCCGCTCAATGTATCTCGGTAATCCGTTCAATCTGCTTTCAGCCTCCTGACGACTGGCGAAGTTACCGTAAACCAGGGCAAACTGCTTGGATTGGTTAACAGTAACAGGAATGTAGGCAAGCTCATCCTGAAGCTGTTTGCTGTAGCGTTCCGCCAGTTTGTAGAGTTGTTGTTTATCAGTCACAGTCGCGATGTGAATGGTGTAGTTTTCAGCGGGCTGTTGTGCAAGCCACTGGCCGCTGTGGATGACCCCGTCTTTACCGACGGATCTGTTCGGCCGGATGTTGTTGACTCGGCCATCGAGCGTATCAACCTGATCACCAATGTGGGAGATCTGCTGGTTGAGTGTTTCAATCTCCTGCTGCATGATTTTATCATTCTGCAGAGATTTATCGCCAAGCTGGAGCAACAGGTCCTCATTCACCGCCAACTGCTGGCTATTCTCAGTAACACCACTCTGCAGTTGCAGGTTGTGCTGCTGTTCGGCTGACCAGTTTGACTGGTTGTAGAGATAGAAGCCCAACAGAGTGACCAACAACAAGGCAATGGCACTGCCAAGGATACGGAAATGCTTTTTCTCAACCATGATCAGGCTGTAGAGTGCCCTGGCCGTCTGTCCCACACGGTCCTGCAGATCTGATATTTGCTCAGTGTGCTCTGTGGTCTGATCTCTGAGTTCTTCGATGGCAGTGGCAAGTTCGGAGGTTCTGTTGTTCAGAATCGTTGTGGAACGGGTGAGTTCTCGACTCTTGTTTGTCAGTTCTTGTGCTGTAGTATCGAGGTGAGAGATCCGTTTTTCCAAGGCCTGATCCACTTCCTGCATCTTTAACAGGCGGGCCTGACTGGCTTTGATCTCCTCTTCAGCCTTAACCAGATCCTGGCTGATTACATCGGTTTTGTTATCGAGTGCATCATCCCGTTGCTGAGTATCTGTTGCCAGGGTATTGATTTCGTTGAGCAGCTCTCCTTCAAGTTCATGCAACAATTTTGCATTGTCTTTAATACTCTTATTGAGCGCTTTGGTAGTTGATTTGGATTTTTCCGAGAGCTCATCTGTCCGCTCGATCAGCGTCAGGAGACCTTCATTCAATGTCCCCATTCCTGATTCAGTTTTCTCACTGACCTGTGCCAGTTGCTTGGTAACCGATCTGATCTCTCGACTGATTTGGGTCGACTTGCCGGAGAGTGACTTGTAGGCATCATCCAGTTCGCCGAGCTGTTGATAGGCTTCCGACACTTTGCTCGTCAGATCACTGCCTTTTTCACTCAGATCAAGAAGTTTCGATTTCACGCCTTTATTGGCACTGCTCAATTCACTTCTTAGATCATCGAGATCGGCATCTATCCTGCCGATTTTTTGGTTGAGTTCATTGGGAAGTGATGCGGTATTGTTACCGGATTCCAGCGGTATGAGTTTTTTCTGGGAAGTCGTGTCCGGTGAATCGTCAGCCACGTTAGATGATTCAATAGCGTGTTTTGATTTGGACATGGTTTAGCCCTCGAATTGCGATGCGCGTGGGGCGTACTAGCGCATTTTATAAGAATAAGAATCCCCTAAGGCGACAAAATTAGCAAATAGTAATATACAAATATAATTAGTTTTCTTTATAGCTTCCCATTAGACCATAAAAAAAATACTAACATATTGTTAATAAAGGAAATATTATTTTGTAATTTTGAGAGGTCGAAACAGATTGCGGGAGCGTTATCCCCGATTGATTCCTAACATTCGAGAATGAGGCCCAGGATTATGGGTTTGGCTTTTCTTGAAGCCAGGATACTGGTCGACACGCCAGCGCTGTTCCTGGTGATCTTCCGGGTCGACAAATCTGAGTTTTGACCAAGAGGCAATCCCAACAATGAATAACAGTATCAATAGGATCGAGACAGATTTTGGGGTAAACATATCGCGTATTATAAAGGAACCTCTGATAAATACAGGATACAACCTGTGGGTAAATTCCAGTTTCATAAAGTGAGGCTCAGTATCAGCCGTCGGTCATCTCGGCAGGCAGGTTTATATACCTTAAAAAATCTGGCCTATCTGGTGTTTTGGTTGAATCTGCTGTGCATCTCCCGGACAGCTGTTTCATTGAGTGATTTTTCTATACAGACTGATAATTTAAGATCCGATGAATGGTCCGCAGAGGGGATACATCTTAATCTGTATCAGACTGCAGAGGGGCTTGGTTTACAGTTGACTCTCTCTGAGTTCAATCATCAGGCACTGGCTGGATCGATCAAGGGGATTGATTTGCGTTGTGCAGAAGTGCTTCAGGTTAATCACAGTTATTTCTGCCCACAAGGAAGTTTATCGATTGCCGAATCCCCTTATGGTGGTCAACAGGCGAATGTGGAATTGAACTATATCGACTCAGAGCATGTTGAGATCAAACTGGATGGATTGACTGTTGCGCAAGGAGGGGTGAGTTTTGATCTGAAGATGACAAAACCCAACTGGCAGTTGAATCTGAATGGGTCGGAATTGAATGTTGATAAGCTCAGGGCGCTACTCCCAAGGGAAATAGTCCCGCCGTCGTGGGATGTTTCAGCCAGTATATCGATCAAGGCTAAATTATCCGGTTCCACATCGGTACTAAAACAGGCTGATGTCAGTGCTGAAATCAAAAAACTCAATTATGCGGATGAGGAAGGCCTTCAAGTGGCGGAGGAAGGCTCAGGAAAACTGCATATTCAAGCCGAGAAGCGTGATAGGGGATGGGCTGGATCCGCCCGATTGCTGCTCGATCAGGGTCAGTATTACTCTGATCCTTTCTATATTGACCTAACTGATGCTCCCCTTCATCTGAACCTCAAGGGGGATTGGACAACAGCGCTGAACCATCTGCAATTGAAGCAAGCCGATTTACAATGGCTGCCTACTGTCGATTTGAAGGGGAGTGCTCAGATTGACCTGACAGATTTGGCTGTCCAGCACGCAAACATCCAGTTTGGAACCGACCATCTGGATCAGCTCTATCAAACCATCATCCAACCGATGGTGATCGGCAGTATGGCCGATGAGCTGGAGATTACTGGTGGAATACAAGGAGAGATTGAACTTGTCGATGGTGAGGTGGCGCAATTCAGATCTCAGCTTAAGTCGATCGATGTGGACGATTTACGGGGTGTGTTTGCCCTGAATGATCTGCAAGGTTTCTTGGCCTGGTCAAATCGTGAAAACGCACAAATCAGCCAATTCCATGTAAAAACGGGACATCTGTACCAGATTCCCCATGGCCCACTTAGTGTCAATCTGCAAGCTTTGCCGAATGGTATCAGTTTACAGAAACCTCTCGATATCCAACTGCTCGGTGGCCATATCATCATAGATCGACTGGAGGCGAAGAATTTGTTTCACGGTAGCCCCGAATGGGAGACTGGCGCTGAAGTTATCAATCTCTCGTTGCAGGATCTCTCTACAGCTTTCGATTGGCCAAGCCTGAGTGGTGAGCTGAATGGTAAACTGCCCAGGATGCACTATCTTGATGAATCCCTTGATTTTGATGGTGCGTTACAAGTGGATGTGTTTGGCGGTCAGATCAAGGTTGAACAATTGAAAATCAAACAGCCTTTGGGTCGGGTTCCGGAACTTTTTGCGTCAGCTGAGATGACTGGACTGGATCTGGAACAGATAACCCGTACCTTCTCGTTTGGTCATATCGAGGGAGGCCTGGAGGGGTGGATTAACGGGTTACATCTGTTGAGTTGGGAGCCTGTGGCGTTTCAGGCTCAGTTCAACTCGCCAGAGGATGACGATCTGCCACATCGGATCAGTCAACGAGCCGTGGATAATCTTACATCCATTGGGAATGGAATGGGCGGCAGTTTACAGAATACCTTCTTGGGTATTTTCAAAGAGTTTCGCTACAATCGAATAGAGTTGCAAGCCAGTCTTGATGGGGACCTTGCCGAGTTGGGTGGTATCGACCATCCTAACGGGGGCTACTATCTGGTGAAAGGGGCCGGTTTACCAAGAATCGATGTGATAGCGCGCAATCGGCGTGTAGCCTGGAAGACCCTGGTGGAACGTCTGAAAAATATCCGTGTCGAAGGGATGAAGGTGCAGTAACCTGCTTTTTGCCTCAAGCAATCCCTGATTGAGTCACTTTTCGTCGCGCCATCAAATGTCAGAATACAGGAACGCCAGCAGACCAGTTTCGACAGGTACCGGAATGTCTGAATAATCAGAATAAACTATGTGATGAGGAACTACAGACTTATGATAAAGCGAACAATTATGTTGCGATCTTTTTTTGGCTATGTATTGATCGCATTGAGCCTGGCAGCCTGTGTAACCATCAATATCTATTTTCCAGCCGCAGCGGCTGAAGAGGCCGCCAGGGTAATTGTTCGGGATGTCTTGGGTGATGAAGCCAATCCTGATCAACCTCAGGAGAGCCAACCCGAAACGAAACAGGATGATGACCAATCCTTCTATCAGTTCAACAGCACAAAACTGACATCTGCGGCAGAAGCGATTGTGAATTTTGTCATACCACCTGCTCATGCGGAACAACCCAACATCGATATCTCATCTCCCTCGATCCGCAAGTTGCGTGCTTCCATGTCAAAACGGCAGGCCAGACTGACCGGTTTTTATCGATCCGGTGCTTTGGGTTTTACCAATAAAGGTTTGATTAAAATACGAGATTTGAAAAAGATTCCCTTGAAGGATAGAAACCGGGTGAAGAAGCTGACGGCAGATGAAAACGGGGATCGGAATTCACTCTATGCAGAGATTGCCCGTGCCAATGGTCATCCGGAGTGGGAGCAGAGCATTCGTGATATTTTTGCTCGTGTGTGGATTGAAGAGGCTCCAAAGGGGTATTGGTATCAGAACAGCACGGGGAAGTGGCAGCGAAGTGAGTGATACATTTTGCTTCGCGTTTACAATTAATCAGTGCTGGACCGACCTTTGATCGCTAACCCTATCACCCTAGTGCGATGATTGAGTGCTGGTGTTAACTAGTTGGCTGCTGGATTTTCCATCTCCTGGATGTAGTCACTCGCTTCACGGTTGATTTCATTGGATGGTGGCGCCAGATACATCTCAACGTTTCTCAACAGTTCCAAGGTTTCGAAAGGTTTGGTCATAAACAGATCGGCACCGGCTTCAAGGCATTGCTGCCTTGCTTCATCTGTTGCGTTGGCCGTGAGAATCATGATGGGAATGGCTTGGTTCTGTCCATTTTCATTGCGAATATATTGTATGATATCCACCCCGGTGACTGATGGCATTTGCATGTCGAGTATCGCCAGGTCAAAAGGATTTTGGCGTAACTGACGCAATGCATATTCGCCGGTTTCACACATGGTTACCCTATATCCACTACGTACCAATATTTCTTCAAGCAGATATCTGTTAATGGACGTGTCTTCACCAATCAAAATGTGTTTGTTTTTACCCGCATCCTGATAGGGAATGGTTAATGTACCACCAACATTGATGTAGTTTGACCTGGTCAACATGTAGTGAATTGTATTGCGTAGTGCGTCGGAATCAAAAGGGGTATCGATAACTGCGCCGACAGGATTCTGCCTGATGATTTCGTCTGCCTGATGTGCTTTTGTACGAATGACGATGGTATTACTGCAGATTCCCGGGTCAGAGAGTAACTGCTGATAGAAATCCTGACCACGGTGAAGAAGACAGCTCTCGTCCAGAATAACCAGCAGCGGTTGATACTTTACCGGTTTGTGGTAAAGCACATGAATGATATCCGGTTTCTCGTCAATCAGGCGGTGGGAGATATTCCAATCAAACAAAATCTCTTCCACCAGCTTTGGTATTTCACTGCTTTGAGTGATGGAGATAACCTCACGCTCTTTGAACTGCTCTTGGTCTGAATAGGGCATCACCTCATGCTGAAGTTTGAAAAAGAACCGACTGCCCTTATCAGGCATGCTGTAAAACGCGAGCTCGCCTCCCATCAGCTTGACCAGGTCATAGGCAATGGTCGTTCCCAGGCCGGTTCCACTGACATTTCTGGCATCCGAGTTATCGAGTTGGGAGAAGCGGTTAAAGACCTGTTTCTGCTTGTCCGGAGTGATGCCGATTCCCGTATCCAAGACTTCAAACAGGATACTGACACTGTTCTGTTTTCGCTTCTCCAGACTAATCTGCAGCGCAATCTCACCCTGATCGGTGAATTTCACCGCATTACTCAAGAGATTCATCAGAACCTGACGTAGCCTGGTTTCATCACCGAGTAGATAGAAGGGAACGCTGGGAGAGAGGTCGATACGGAAATCCAGACCTTTTCCCATGGCAGAAGGCCGATAGTGGTTACTGACCTGATTGATCAGGGCATGCAGGTCAAAGGCTTTTCTATCAATGTTCAAAAAACCAGCTTCAATTTTGGAGAAATCCAAAACATCGTTCACTATCGACAAAAGGTGGTTGGAAGCACTGTGAATTGCATTGATATTCTTATGCGTGGTTGCACTATGTTCCTCTCTCAGCATCAGATCGCTCAAGCCAATAATGCCGGTTAATGGCGTTCGTATCTCGTGACTCATGTTGGCCAAAAATCTCGATTTGGCCTCATTGGCTGATTGAGCCTCCAGTTTGGCAGTTGTCAAGTGCTTCAGCAGATAGGATACAAAAACCGGTATTAAGATGTTGGTAATCAGCAAGCTGTAACTCAACAGGGGAGCGGCTGACCAGTAATCGGCAGTCTGGATAGCAAGCAGAAATCCGATATTGGAAAGAATCGTCGCGGCATAGAGGTATCTGAGGCCAAATCGTACACCATAGCCAATGGTTATCAAGAGCATGATGGCAAACAGTGGCGGGCTGTACTCTCCCATAGTCAGCAGACCGTAAAAAACGATCCCATTATCTCCGAGCAGCGTTATGCCTCTGCGCATCGCGGAGGGTTTTGTTTTGATCCGCAAGCTCAGCAGATGGAGTAGGGAGAAGAGTGTATAACCCAGGCCCATGTAGAGGTGGAGTTGAATTACTTTGCCACTCTCCGGGTTGTAGAAATCTACCGCAAACATGTAGGAAGTGAAGAGACTGATAAACAACAGGCGAACAAGCCCCTGGTGAAACTCATGACGGATTATATCGTCTGATCCCGCTTCACGCTGTGGCTTAGGTTGATTCGGGCGATAGGCCTCAGGCTTTTCACTCATTTTCAGTTAGATGCTTTAGTCCGTTATTAGGCTTGGGGTATTCTGTAGATGACTGTATAAAAGTCATGGCAGATCGTCATTATTTCAGTTTAAATTTTAAATTATGCCGCATTCAGAGTATTTTTGTGGAAATGCTCTGTTAACTTAGAAATTTCGTTCGTTATCGAGAGTTTACCCTTATGTTAACTGACCGCGAAGGGAATTAACTTCTTATTGTGAAATCTGATGAACAGATATTGGCTTTTCTGTCATTAGGTTACTCTTTATCAGGGTCTGTAGCATGGTTTTACAGAAACATGGGTTGACTCGGATAAAATCGAGTTGTAGAGACAGAATTTCGGCTCTAAATCAGAACTATCGGGTAACAGGATTAGGTTCGCCCTTGGGCAAGATTCTCACCAGTTTTCCATTTCGTTCATCTGTCAGCAGATAGAGCATACCGTCCGGTCCCTGGCGTACATCTCTTATTCTGCCCAGCTTATTGGACAACAGACGCTCTTCATGAGTGATTTTGTTGTTGTCGATCTCTAATCTCACCAGCTGCTGGAATTTCAAAGAACCAACAAACAGATTACCTTTCCACTGCGGAAACTGTTCACCGGTGTAGAAGGTCATGCCTGACGGGGCGATGGATGGGATCCAGGTGTGCAGCGGCTGTTCCATGCCGGCCTTATGAGTGCCTTCACCAATTTTTGTGCCGATCACATAGTTGACACCATAAGTGATGATCGGCCATCCATAGTTGCGGCCAGCTGCAGGGATGTTGATCTCATCCCCACCCTGGGGTCCATGCTCGTGTGTCCAAAGCGATCCGCTAACAGGGTGCAATGCAGCGCCTTGGATATTTCTATGTCCATAACTGTAGATCTCGGGTTTCGCCTTAGCGTTAACGAGAAATGGATTATCCTTGGGGATACGGCCATCATCATGCAGCCTGATCAGGGATCCTGCATGATCGGCCAGATCTTGTGCTCGTGAGCTGTCCCCCCGATCGCCTAGCGTGATGAACAGAAAACCCTGCTTGTCGAACACCAGCCGGGAGCCGAAGTGCTGGCGGGATTTGGTTTTCCTTGACAATCTAAAAATCACTTCTGACTCTTCTAACGCGTGGTTTTTCAGCTTTCCCCGCATCACGGTGGTGCCGTACCGGTTGCCGGTACGCTCGGCGTAAGATATGTAGATATAGCGATTGCTTTCGAATTCCGGGTGAAGGGTTACATCCAGCAATCCTCCCTGGCCATGGGAACGGATATCAGGGAGTCCCTGAATTGGCATGGGGTCGAGGTTGCCTGCTGCATCCAGGTAACGCAGTTTGCCGTTTTTCTCTGTGATCAGCATGGCACCATCCGGCAGGAACACCATCGCCCAGGGGTGGGATAGTTGGTCTGTCACGATCTCATAGCCAATGGCCTGTTTTTCTGTCTCGATGGGCCTGTTTGCGAAAAGGGGCTGAGCCGTACAAGCGAATAACAGAATAGAGATTGAGCCTACCATTGCAACGTTCATATGATGCACCTTAAATACTTATGAATAATCCTATTTTCATCGGCCCGGGGTATACCAGGATTCAGCAAATCAATCCCGGGTTCTGGTGTAATGGCCTAATATCAGACCTTGCCTTGAGTACCATCGTTGTCGGGTATTAACTTCGAGTCTGCTTATTTGATTTAGTTTAGTGCCTGTTTTTTATTATGTGTGGAGCTGTGCGGATCGATCGTGTGTAAATAGCACCGATTCAATCCAAACATGGGTTTGCCAATCATCTGTTGAGTCGTCGATAGCGCAAAATTGTGGATCCCATGAAATAGATTTAAGATGGTTATACAGTAACCATCAACCATTAGCTTGATAATTCAATGGCATTTTCAGTCAGCGACAAGATAGAAATTCCGCACACTGAGATTCAGTGGAGTGCGATCCATGCCCAGGGATCGGGTGGTCAGAATGTCAATAAAGTCGCCTCTGCAATCCATCTGCGTTTCGATATCAAAGCCTCTTCCCTGCCTCTACGGATAAAGCAGCGTCTGCTGGCCCGCGCCGATAGCCGGATCAATCGCGATGGGGTAGTGGTGATCAAGGCTCAACGTTACCGGGATCAGGAGAAGAACCGTCGGGATGCTCTGCAACGGCTGCACGCTATGATCAGCAGTGCGATGGTTTCGCCAAAAAAACGCTTCAAAACCCGGCCAACAAAGGCGTCAGTACGACGTCGCTTGGATGCTAAAAACAAGCGTGGCAAGCAGAAGGCGTTGCGACGAAAGGTGACGGATTAAGAATCAATCCCTCTCTGCCTTGCTGAGCTCAAAACAGCCCCAGCAGGATGCATTGGATTCGTGTTGACAGGCCCTAGTCTGTCAAATCAGCAATATCACTGTTTCAATTCAAAAGTTTGTCTCCAGAGCTGGTAACATTGCAGATTGTTGCGGCTTTAACAGAAAACAACCTCTCCAGAGATAGCACGGCGGTCAAAGTGGCACTTAAATCAACAGTCTATAAAACGGAACTGCAAGTATCGAATATGGATGAACAGCACTATGAAACCTATAGCCTGACACTGGCGAGACACCCATCGGAAACCAATCAACGTATGATGTTGCGTCTGGCGGTTTTCGCTTTGAATGCGAATCAGCAACTCAGCTTTACCAAGGGGATTAGCACCGATGACGAACCGGATCTTTGGCTGAAGAGTTTGAGTGATGAGATTGAGCTCTGGATTGAGTTGGGTCAGCCGGATGAAAAGCGTTTGAGGCGGGCCTGCGGCAGGTCCAAGCGTGTGCTGGTCTATCCATATGCTGAGCGTAGTGCTTCGATCTGGTGGGAACAGATGCAGCAGACAGTCAGTCGCTTCGCGAATTTGAGTGTGATCAATCTAATTCTTGAGGATATGGATCAGCTGGATAATCTCGTTGCGCGAAATATGCAGCTGCACTCTACCATACAGGAGGGCCAGCTCTGGCTTGGTAACGATCAAATGACTTTGCTGATCGAGCTGCAACAGTGGCAGTAGGAGATTGCGAGAAGAAGAGGGGTGTTGGTTAACCGGGGTTCCCTGCAGGCTTCAACAGATAGATCTTTTCCACCATCTGGCTGACCCCGTGGTGTTGGTAGCGGTCTGTGTTCTGCAGTAGATCAAGGCGATGCAGCAGGTTGATGGTGAAGTGTTGTTCGAACAGCTCCCGGATCTCCGCTTCGCCCACACTGTAGGGTGGACCGGCCATCTCGTCCTGGGGGTACTCCAGGGTGACCAGGAGGATTTTTGCATGACTGGGTAGCAGTTCAATGATCAGGCGAGCAAACTGTTGTCGTTGTTGAGGGTTGAGTGCAATTAATGAGGCCCTGTCGTAGACCGCATCAACATCCGAAGTATCATGCTGCGCCAGGTCGAAGATATCACCACATAAAAGCTCAAACGGTCCCTGGCGCCACTGCTCAAAATTGTCACTCTTCTCTACAGTAGGCTGAAGATTGTGTTCATCGAAGAATTGGCTTATCGCCAATCGGCTTAGCTCAATCCCACGAATGCGGTAACCCTGTTCAGCCAGCCAGAACATATCTCTGCTCTTGCCGCAGAGCGGTGCCAGCACCAGGGAGCCTGCGGGGAGATAGAGCGTGTGCCAGTAATTCAGTAGATGTTGATTGAACTCCACATGGTGCCAACCGATATTGTTATCTTCCCAGCGTTGCAGCCAGTTCTCGTTGGGCGCTCTGAGTTCAGTGGTGGATTTGCTCATCTATCGTCCTGCTGATCGTCACCTTGCTTGCCTGGGAGTATGTTTTTGTTTGCACAAGTTGGCAAGCACAATCAATCTGACAGATTCCGCAAAACCGGGGTCAGAGTATGCTAACTTGTTATCTGATTTACCTTTTTTGATAAAAAAATAGCCAGGGAAATTGCATGAAATCGATCCAGCTTGGTATAATGCTGTGAGTTTTTAGGGTTTGGCTCACACGATGTGAAAGCCACAGGGTTGCGGAGAATAGAGATAGGGAGATCTTTGAAGATGGGCATGACTGTTGATAAATCATTTGGTGACTTGGGCCCCGGGGGCAATCAGGATCCAGTAGTTCCGGATTGGCGGAGCATGGAGATACCGGATGCCTGGCCTGATCTATCTAATTTCAGTAGTTTGGGGGGGTTCTGGTCCCTGCTCAAGCTGATCGCCGCTAAAAAGCGTCCCACGGTTGAACTTCCTGAAGGTATGCCCGGACGGGAAATGATACCCAAGTATGTGCTGCGGGAATTCCACAATTTTCCCAACGGCAACTACTCGAAGGCGATGACACGGCGGTATATCAATAATTTCGACCGTTTCATGTTGGGTGAAATCAAAAAACTCAGAAAACGTCTGGCTGCGGAATTCAACGGTGCCAGTCGGGTTCTCGATATCGGCTGTTCCGGTGGCGGTGTCGCGGCTGAGTTGGAAGCTCTGGGTGTTGAAGATGTCTGGGGCATAGACCCTTCACCCTATCTGCTCAAACATGGCGCTGATGAGTACCCCAACATCAAGTTTGTTCAGGGCATAATTGAAGAGACGGGATTTCCTGACCGACGCTTTGAGGGGGCTACCGCGGGGTTTCTGTTCCATGAAATGCCGATCAAGTACTTCGAGCTGAGTCTGAAGGAGATTAACCGGATACTCGAGCCGGGCAGTCTGCTGGCCATCGGAGAGCCATCGCCGGTCCAGGCCTATAGCGGATATTGGGAGATGATCCGCCGCTTTGGTCTGAAAGGGCTCTATTTCAGCTGGTTTGCCAAATCGATTCACGAACCTTTTCTCAACACCTGGCACAATTGTGATTTACAGGGGCTGTTCGACAAACATGGTTTTGACTTGGAGCTGGATGAGGTTGGCATGCCGATTCGCTATATTCTGGCGCGTAAACGCTAACAACAGGGTTGATTGGTCAGTGATAACTCACCCTGAGGGCATTTTGCGACCATGGTCTATCAGGCTGATCTCCAAGTAGATGAGTGAGCCCGAATTTCAACACGCGTTTGCCTCCTTGACGCCGGATACCATGCTCGATGCCATCGAGTCGACCGGGGTTGTCTGTAGTGGACAATTTTTAGCACTGAACAGTTATGAAAATCGGGTTTATCAGGTCGGTATGGAAGAGGGGCCAGCGCTGGTAGCGAAGTTCTATCGCCCCAATCGCTGGAGTGATGAGGCCATCCTTGAAGAGCATGGATTCACCCTGGCGCTGGCTGATCAGGAGATTCCAGTCATCGCACCGGCAGTTGATGAAAGCGGGGAGTCGCTTCACCACCATCAAGGGCTCAGATTCACCCTCTATCCCTGTCGAGGGGGACGCCCACCGGAACTGGATGACCCGTCACACCTCGAACAACTGGGGCGTTTCATCGGCAGGATTCATAGTCTGGGCGCAACTGAGTCATTCAGCCATCGCCCCGAGCTCGACATCGAGCACTATCTGTTGCGACCCAGTCACTATCTGCTGGAGCACGATTTTCTGCCGCAACACCTGCTGAGTGCCTACCAGACGATTGTCGATGATCTGCAACAGCGAATCGAAACCTGCTATGGCCGGGCAGGCGCCTTCAACACGATACGACTGCATGGGGATTGTCATCCCGGAAATATCCTCTGGCGGGATGATGGACCGCAGATCGTCGATTTTGATGACGCCAGGACTGGGCCCGCCATGCAGGATTTGTGGATGTTTCTCTCTGGAGATCGGCGCTATATGACCGAGCGTCTGGCCGATTTACTGGACGGTTACACCCAGTTCTATGATTTCAATCCAGCCGAGCTCCATCTGTTGGAGGCGTTACGCAGCCTGAGGCTTGTCCACTATGCAGGCTGGCTTGGCAAACGCTGGGACGATCCGGCATTTCCGGCGGCCTTTCCCTGGTTTGATTCAGTGAGATTCTGGGAAGACCATATCCTCACGCTTCGAGAACAACTTGCGAAAATGGATGAACCGCCACTCGTCTACAGCTGACAGGGCAACAGAGCAGGTGCCGGTCGGCATTTTCCGGATTTGACCGTCGAGTCGATTGATCGCTGACTCAAGCCACGCTTTCTTGTATGGATATGGGCTCCATGCCATGCCACATACAATCGATCAACTCATCGTAAAGATCAGGCAGAGGGATATTCAGCACCCCGTCCAGCCGAAGATGAATCAAGCGAATGGCACCGCCAAAGACACCTGAGGCGACTACCCAGGGGTCACCCATGCGGATCTCGCCGGATTCCATTCCCCGTTGTACAAGTTTGCGCATGGTCTTAAACGGGGTGGAGCTACAAATCGGCGGCTCATCCGGCAGAAACTCCTGGTGTTTGGCATGTAGTACATAGGCGACGATATTGCGCTTGCTCTCGGTATACTCAAACAGCAGTGAGATAATCCGGTTACAGCTCTCACGAAAACTCAGATTTTCGTCAATCACATCCGCAACCAGCTCTTCCATCTCTCTGATTAAGTGGTAGTAGAGGGCTTTCGCGACCCCTTCCTTTCCCCCGAAATGGTTGTAGATCGAGCCGATACTGACATTCGCCAGCTTCTGGATGTCATGAATCGATACGTTGTGATATCCGCGTTCGACAAACAGGTCGAGGGCTGTACTGAGGATGCGGTCGTAGACCGGTAGATCTTCCGTCGCGGTTTTTTTCAAATGGAGCATGTGAATACCTGGTACGGCCGATTAACGTGAATCCAATCAGCCCTGATGAAACGATGGTTTTCTTCAGCAAGGTGGAGTGAGCGAAGTGTCGTGACAAAAACTGAGCGAACGGTAGCGAGACTGCGGCATTGAACTTTCCCATCCCCTGAAGGTAGCGGAGAGCCACCTGAAAAAGTACCAGACCGGATCGCTCGTCGTTCATACAGTACAGCCAAACTTCTCTCCTCACACCTTGATTGGCGTTTTCTATTCTTAACAGGCCAAATTGGAGTCGTCTTCTCTGATCCTGTCAATTTCTATATTGTGATCAATTATATACAGTGTTGCCTAACGTATAAATCTACTCATCGTAGGGTCTCGAATAGATTGCTCCGAGGTGTCCGGTCATGCTGCGCCGGCCATTAACCAGCGATATCGCCCCGGATTGGCTGGGTCTGAGCCTACCTCCGGTCACCACAATTGGGCCTCGACTGCAATGGTGCGATACCCGAAATAGGAATTCCGTTCCTTTCTGGCCAAGCCTTATACCCCGTGTGTTTCCCCGGGTTAGCGGCCAAGCGGCAAGCGTCCATGTTCATCCGTACACCACCCTAGCATAGTAAAAAAATTTGACTAGAATGAATATTCGTTCTAATTTCATTATAGCCGCTTACCTCACTGCCAGCTGTATCGCAGCAGGACTATGGAGGGTCGAACGGCTCCTGTGCCTAGGGATCTTTGGCAATCAAGCATGATGAGTTGTACCCACCCGGATTGGATTTTCAGTCATTCCGGGTTTGGCCATCTGCATTGGCAGGGCTGAGGTAAGGCTGAATAGCAGTAAAAAATTTACCACTAGGAGGTTTTAATCATGAGGCTATTCAAAAAAAAGCCTGCCAAATCCATTGCCCTGGCATCCGCCCTGGCCATTGGCGCCACCCTGTTCGGTGCCACACTTTCCCTGCAGGCCGATGAGACCTGCCAGTCACCCTACATGGCCAAGATTGTCGGCCAGGAAGATTTTGTCTATGTCTGGACGCTGGGTATTGAAGGCATGGGAGACGGCCAGGACAAACTAGTGACCGTCGATGTCAATCCCAAATCGGCAAACTACGGTAAAGTGGTCGATTCACTTTCCATTGGTGGGCGTAATGAAGCGCACCATTCAGGTTTTACCGACGATCGTCGCTACCTCTGGGCTGGCGGTCTCGATACCAACAAACTTTTCATCTTCGATGTACACAGCGATCCGGCGAAACCCACGCTGCATAAAGTCGTCACCGACTTTGTCGAGAAGAGTGGTGGTGTGGTCGGACCCCACACGACCTATGCATTGCCTGGTCGTATCATGATCACAGGTCTTTCAAACAATAAGGATCATGGTGGTCGTACTGCGTTGGTTGAGTACACCAATGAAGGCGAGTATATCGCCACCCATTGGATGCCCACCGACCAGAATCTGCGCGGTGCGGAGAAAACCGGTAAGTATGCCGATGGCTACAGCTACGATGTTCGGGTTTTGCCTCGCCGTAACATCATGCTTACTTCCTCCTTTACCGGCTGGTCCAACTACATGATGGATTTCGGCAAAATGTTACAGGATAAGCAGGCGATGAAGCGCTTCGGCAATACCGTGGTGCTTTGGGATCTGCACAGTAAAAAGCCTACAAAGGTTTTTGATGTGCCCGGCGCACCTCTGGAGATCCGCTGTGCCTGGCAGCCCGACCACAACTGGTGTGTTACCACGACAGCTTTGACCTCCAAGATCTGGCTGATCTATGAAGATCAACAGGGGGAATGGCAGGCTGAAGCGGTTGCCGATGTCGGTGATGCCTCGAAAGTGCCTCTGCCGGTGGATATCTCCATCAGTTCTGATGACAGTCGCCTCTGGGTCAATACATTTATGGATGGTAAGACCCGGCTGTTCGATATGACCAATCCGCATAAACCGAAACAGGTCTATGAGAAGGTGATCGGCCGACAGGTCAACATGGCCTCATCCAGCTGGGACAGCACCCGTATCTACTACACCTCTTCACTGCTGGCCAACTGGGACAAGAAGGGTGAGGACAATGAGCAGTACTTCAAGAGTTACGTCTGGAATGGAGAGCAACTGGTTGAGAAGTTTGCCATCGATTTCAAGGCGCTCAAACTTGGTCGGGCACATCAGATGCGGTTTGGTGCTTACTCCCTGTATGGTCAGGTCAGACCTGAGGATCGGCAGACCTCCATAGCCGGTCTGGATACCACAGGCAAGTAGTGTCTATCCGATGCGGATCTCTGACTGGGATCCGCAAATGACAATCCCGGCTGGGTCTCTGGGAGCCGGGTTTGTCAGCACCTGGGAGCATTTATGGTTTTTCGATTTTTCCAACCATTTCTGATTGCGGCAATATTCGTAACAACGGTTGATGCCAATTCGATCAACCCTTCGGTCATCTCGGCGCCTGGTTATGGTGAATTGGCTTACAAGCTGCCTGAGATCGGCAGTTACCAGTTGCCACCCTTGGGTGAGGCATCGAATGGTGAGGTTCTGATTGCCGAGGGTGAACAGCGAACATTGTATGAGCTTTTCAATGGCAAGTATGTGTTGCTGGCATTTATCTACAGCACTTGCAGCGATGTTAACGGCTGTCCACTGACTTCTCATGTCTTTTACAAAATCAAATCGGCAATGCAACGGGATCAAGTGCTGGCCAGCAGGCTGAAATTGATCAGTCTCAGTTTCGATCCGGAAGTCGACACCCCTTCGGTAATGGGGCTGTATGGCAATAACTTTCGCTACGCAGGGAGTGCTGGTGAGTGGCAGTTCGTCACCACCGCCTCGCAGCAGAGCCTGGATCCGATTCTGAAGTCCTACAATCAGGTGATCTTACGTGAGACCGATAGCAGTGGCAGGACCCATGTGGGATACAGTCATGTGCTCAGAGTATTCCTCATCGATCCGGAAAAGAACATTCGTAATATATACAGTGTCGATTTCCTGCATCAAGATCTGATCATCAATGATCTGAAAACAATTCTTCAACAAGCGCAGAGAAGCGGTGAGACCATCAAGCTGGCAACGGCATCACAGCAAACATCCCGGCTTTCGAAACCGGGGGATAATAAACTGGGATATGAACTCAGCGATTACGTCACCGATTCGCAGGATTTGGAGTTGAGAAAGGGTGAGAAGGCGGACCTGCTGTCAATTGCCAACAACCCCCCATTGGGATTGCCGGCGATCCCGGTGCCTGTTGACAATCCGTTGTCCCGGGAGAAGATCGAGTTGGGCCGAAAGCTGTTTTACGATCGCAGACTTTCGCTCAACGATACTTTCTCCTGCGCCATGTGCCATGTGCCGGACCAGGGATTTACCAGTAATGAACTGGCTATGGCAGTGGGCATCGAAGGGCGTTCGGTACGACGCAACTCCCCCTCAGTCTACAACTCAGCCTACAGTAAGCTGCTGTTCCATGATGGCCGGGAGGAGAATCTGGAACAGCAGGCCTGGGGGCCTTTGCTGGCAAACAACGAAATGGCCAATCCATCGATCGGCTATGTGCTCAACAAAATCCGCCAGATCGATGACTACCGTGGTCTGTTTGAAGCGGCTTTCGATGGTAGAAGCGTATCGATGGAGACACTGGGCATGGCGCTGGCCAGTTACCAGCGTGCTCTGGTTTCAGCTGACTCCCCATTTGACCGTTGGCGGTATGCCGGTGATGAGACAGCACTCTCCGAATCGGCAAAGCGGGGGTTTGAGATCTTTACCGGTAAGGCAGGATGTGTTGCTTGTCACTCAATCGGAGAACGGAGTGCCCTGTTCATGGATGATCAACTGCACAACACAGGAATCGGTTACCGGGAGTCGATGGGGTTTTCTCCGGACAAGCAGCCGGTGACAGTTGCCCCAGGGATTAGCATCGAAATCGATCGTGCAATTATCGATCAGGTGGGCGAGAAACCGCCCACAGATGTAGGTCGTTATGAGGTGACTCAGAATCCTCATGATCGCTGGAAATACAAGACCCCCAGTCTACGCAACGTGGATCTCACCGCACCCTATATGCATAACGGTTCACTTAGCACTCTGCACGAGGTAGTCGATTTCTATGATCAGGGTGGGGTGCCTAATGAGCTACTCGATCCGCTGATCCGACCGCTCGGTCTTTCGTCGCAGGAGAGATCGGATCTGGTTGATTTTATGCGATCCCTGACCGGCAGCAATGTGGACACCCTGGTTGCGGATGCCTTTAACGCTCCCATAGGGGATGTGGGGGAAGGGGATCCCAGCTGGGTGCATGGCAGCGAAGTGGAGGTACGCTGAATGACACGGGCCGACAAAAAGCTCTGGCTGGTGCTGCTGTTCACCATTCTGTCTGTGACCATGGCATCTGCCGGTACGGAAGAGATCGGTGGGGATTTCACGCTCACCGATCACAACAACGACACCTTTCGACTGAGTCAGCTGCAGGGCAAACTGGTACTGCTCTCTTTCGGCTATACCTATTGTCCTGATATCTGCCCCACAGAATTGGCCAAATTAGCCGTGGTATTCGATACGCTGAAGGGCGAATCGGATGATCTTCAGGGACTTTTCGTCTCTCTGGATCCGGATCGCGATACCCCGGCTGTTCTGAGTGATTATGTGGGTTATTTCAACAGTGAAATTGTTGGTTTGACCGGCAGTGAAAAGGCGGTTGATCAGGTGGCGCGACAATACCGGGTAAAGTATCAGCGCAATGACAAGGCTGGGGGAGGGTACAGTATCGATCACTCAGCCAATCTCTATCTGATTGATCAGATGGGTGAATTGGTCGTGGTAATTCCCTACGGTATGCCGGTTGAACACATCGTGGATGTGGTGCGGGGCATGTTGTCGGTGGATGGTTGATCAAGATGCTGTATCCCCGCGACTTAAAAAAATGAATATTTGTTCCATTTTCTCTGAAAATTCGACCAGTCAGGTTGAGCGTTTTTTAAACACTGGATCTACCCGATGAATCCGGTACATCTCCACAGCAGCGCTCTATCCGCTTTAACCTGGTTGATCCTGTTTTTATTACTGCTGATCTCATCCTCCCAGACTCGCGTGGAGGCCGCTGAATATCGGCTTGCACCGGTAGCGCCAATACCGGCGCTACCGTTCAGGCTACCGAACCTTGATGGTGAGTATAAACAGCTCCGGGACTACCGGGGCCAGGTGGTGCTGGTCAACTTCTGGGCCAGCTGGTGTACCCCATGCCGGGCCGAGCTGCCCTCCATGAACCGGGCCTGGGATCGTTTAAAATCCAGTGGCATGGCGATGCTGGCAATCAATCTGGGGGAGAACAGGGAGGCCGTCAGCGCATTCCTGCGCGACTATCCCATCGATTTTGAAGTGCTGATGGACGAACGGGGGCGCATTAGTCAGCGATGGCGAGTCAAAGCTCTGCCCACCACATTGGTGCTGAACAAACGGGGACTGATCATCTACCAGGTGGTTGGTGAACGTGAATGGGACCAGCCGGCTTTGATTGAACTCATCGAATCATTACAGTCTGGATATTGAGTGCCGCTCAAATTTTCTGCTTCAATGCGGCCGGTACAGCATGCTTGAATCGCATGAAGTTTCCTACCCGGCACGATCCTCAGCATTTGTGTAGGTTTATTAAGACCCTTCTCTATATCCCGGAGAACCCAGGCCCCAAGGCGTGCTATCAGGTCCTAGTCAGGCGTCTCATATCGTACATCGGTGATCCAGTATTTGGTTACCCCAGCTGGTGTCTCTACAATGACCTGATCGTCAAGATTGCGTTTCAAAAGCGCTTGTGCCAGCGGCGAGTCGAGACTGATGTAACTGGGGTGACTATCGATTTCATCCGGTCCGACGATCCGGTACTCCTGCTCATCACCACCTTCTGATTCGAGCAGAACCCAGGCGGCAAAGAAGACCTGCTCTGAATTGGCCGGGGGCTGATTGACAACTTTTAGACTGGGCAGGCGTTTTTGCAGGTAGCGGATTCTGCGGTCGATCTCACGAAGCTCCTTCTTACGGTAGATGTATTCTGCGTTTTCTGACCGGTCACCTTCGGCTGCAGCCGCCGCCAAGGCTTTGGTTACATCCCGTCGTCGCAGCCACAATCCCTGCTGCTCAGTTTTCAGGCTTTCATATCCCTGTAGTGTGATATAGGGTGATTTCGGTGGCGCAGGCGGTCTGTATCTTCCCATGGCGTGTTTAAATGAGCGGGTGACTGTTAAGAATTTGTTACTGGCTTAAGTATAAGAATCCAATTCTTTAAATTAACTCCATTCAGGGCCTGTTAATACGGAACCAATCATCCTTACTTGGAATGCTGTTAACAAATACTAGTATTGCACAATCACCATTACATGGGATCAAGGTGACATATTCACCATTGAAATGATGTTTGAATACTCTAAAATCAGGCAGATACTAATCATATCGGATTTATAAAAAAGGGGACATTTGGCGTGGCAAAGATAAAACTTTCAGAAAAACTGTCAAAAATACTTCTTACCCTTCTGGTTTCCGGGATCATCGCAGCGTGTGGTGGCGGTGGTGGCGGTGGTTCGGATGATGACGACGGAGGTGATAGTGGCGATGGTGGTAGTACCAGCGGCAGTATCAGCGGTCTGATATCAGTTCCTGGCTATGTGGTTACTGACAGTGACGTCAATGATGATCAAACCACACCGGTCGCCAATCAACCGGCGAACAATGCACAGTCCGTACCCAACCCTGTCAATATCGGTGGTTATGTCAATGTGGCCGGGACAGGCGCTGCCGGTAATCTGAGGGCTTCCGGTGATCCGGATGATTACTACCTGGTCAATCTGACATCGGGGCAGACCCTGGTGCTGAATATCGGTGACATCGATGTGGGTGGTGTCGATCTGGATCTCTACCTGTTTGATGTGAACAATCTGAGCAATCCGGTCGCCAGTTCGATCGGTACATCAAAATTCGAGACCATCGTGGTGCCATCCGATGGTCAATATTATGTCATCGTGCATGCCTACAGTGGTGCTTCAAACTACCTTCTTTCCATTGGTTTGACTGCTTCCTCTCTGGTTCCACAAGGCGGTATGAGTGTCAATGATGACTTTGTGCCAGGTGAGGTGCTGGTCAAATTTGATACTGATTCAAGCCAAGCCAAATCCCTGAATACCGGACTAAGCCACTATAGCTTCAGTGGTTCTCCAGAGAATGAAATCGGTGTTCAACGGCTGACTCTGAATGATCAGTTCGTCAGCAATGCCGCCGCTCGCCCAGGGATCTATGCGCAAATGGACAGCGAGGCCCAGCTGAAGCTGGATACCATCATGGCGATCAAAGAGCTCAACCAGCGCAGTGACGTGGTCTATGCTCAACCCAACTATATTTATCAAGCCTCTGCAATTCCGAATGACGAGTATTACAATCTGCAATGGCACTACAATCAGATCAATCTGCCTCAGGCCTGGGATATCACCACCGGTGATACCAGTGTCATCGTATCGGTAATCGATACCGGTGTGCTGTTGAACCATCCTGACCTGAGCGGTCAGCTGGTGAACGGTTATGACTTTATCTCCGATGCCGGCAATGCAAACGACGGGGACGGCATCGATGCCAATCCGGACGATGCCGGTGATGAGATTCAGAACGGAGTCTCCAGTTTTCACGGTACCCATGTAGCCGGAACCGTAGCCGCCAGCAGTAACAACTCCACAGGTGTTGCCGGTGTGGCCTGGAATGTACGGATCATGCCGATCCGTGTACTCGGCAAGCAGGGTGGTTTCAGTAGCGACATCATCGACGGCATTCTCTTCTCGGCTGGTTTGTCCAACGCATCCGGTACCACGCCTGCACAGAGAGCGGATGTCATCAACATGAGTCTGGGTGGTGCTTCTCCCGACCAGGCCAGTTTTGATGCGATCACCGCAGCGCGTAACGCCGGGGTTATCGTGATTGCCGCAGCGGGTAATGAAAACACCTCACAACTTGCCTATCCCGCATCCTATACCGGTGTGGTCTCGGTAAGTTCGGTCGATCAAAGCCGTACCAGGGCACCCTATTCGAATTATGGTACCGAGATCGATGTGGCTGCACCTGGCGGTAACACTCAGGCCGACGTGGACGGTGACGGTCGAGCTGACGGTGTACTCAGTACCCTGGGTGATGACTCTCAGGGCGGTACCAGCTTTACCTATAACTTCTACCAGGGCACCTCGATGGCGGCGCCTCATGTGGCGGGTGTGGCTGCATTGATGAAATCTGTCTACGCTGGTCTGACGCCGGCCGAGTTCGACAGCATGCTCTCCTCCGGGGAGCTGACCAACGACATCGGTAACAGTGGCCGGGACGACCTCTACGGGCACGGTCTGATCGATGCCTACAAAGCCGTGGTGGCCGCACAACAGCGGGGTGGTGGTAACACACCAACTGATCCCTCATTGAGTGTCAATCCGCAGAGCCTCAACTTCTCGAATTCACTGCAGTCCACCTCGCTGTTTGTGGAAGAGATCGGCGGATCTGTCGGTACCGTTCAGATCAGTGAAAACATCTCCTGGTTGTCGGTTGCGGCAAATCAGGTGAATGGCTCGGGTATCGGCAGTTACACCGTCAGTGTCGACCGTAGTGGACTTTCACCGGCAACCTATACAGGTACCATTCAGGTGAGTGCAGGAACCTCCAGTGTCGATGTGAATGTGATTATGCAGGTGCTGGATAGTTCGATTTCCGGTGATGCCGGTCGTCACTATGTACTGCTGGTCGACAATGCAACCAGTCAGCCTGTACAACAGGATGAGGTAAATACCAATTCCGGTAGCGGCAGTTACAGTTTCAGTAATGTCAGCTCAGGCGACTACTACGTTGTTGCCGGTTCAGACATGGACATGGATAACCTGATCTGCGATAACGGCGAGTCCTGTGGCGCCTATCCCACCCTCTCTCAGCCCAATGTCATAACGGTTGGGTCTGGCGCAGTCAATGGGCTGGATTTTTCAGCAACCTACGAGTATCAGACTCCGACTTCCAATGCACTCTCTGCGGAAGAGAGCGTTCAAGAGCTGATGGTCTACCCACGTCAGGACTGAGGGGATAACAGATGAAAGTATTTAACACATTGAAATGGCTGGGGCTGTCAGCCCTGTGTATCACTATGACCGCTTGTAATGTCCAGGATAATTCAGTTTCTGTCGTCAAAGACGGTGTTGCCTGTTCCAATAACCAGGCAGCCGGCATGCATCTGGTCAAAAAGGGCGTCATCAAAAACGTTGGTGGCGGCGTGGTAATGAGTGACAAGTCCCTCAAAGCCGGCGAGGCAGGCAAATCTGACACGGATGATAGTTGGCTGGTCCGAGTCGACATGGGGCAGCAGCCGAGTGGGGGCTATGGATTGAAACTGCTCTCAGACAAGTTGGCCATTGAGGAGCAGACGGCGACTTTGGCACTGCAGTGGAGTAAGCCGGAGCCTGGTATGGCTCAGGTGCAGATGATCACCTTTCCATGTCTCTACCTGAAAATCGCCAAAGGTGATTACACTCGTCTGGCCGTGGTTGATGAAGAGGGTAATCTGAAACACAGCCTGGATCTGCCTTAGCGCGATAAACTGAACTTATCAAACAGCCATTGATGCTGACATCAAGCTGACAGCTTATCGACCCGGTAATCTCTCTTTTACCGGGTCGATAAATGCTTGATGGTTTTCACTCCCCGCTACCGATTACTTACACCGCTTCTGCTTTTCCCGCAGATTATCCATTTTTAACCGGAAATAAATGGATTCTTCTTCAAGAGTCAGGGCGATCCCAGCCTGGCTTGTAAGCTCGCATTGATGAATGCCCAATTGTGACTATTGGTCTACTGTCAATAGGAGTACAGAAGCTCTGATGAATTCTCTTTATGATCTTCCAGTTCTGTTGACCAATCCAGCGATGAGAGATGAATGGATTGAGATTGTTCGGAGTGACGGATTGATCAAGTCACGTTGTATCTGATATCAGGAATAGCTTTCAATACAAACAGCTGAGCAAAGGGGCGTGACATATGAGCAGTAACAGCCGTTTTACCATCTCTTCCGTAGAGAGGAGTGACTTTGACAAAATGGTCGATCTACTGAGACAACTGTTTTCAATTGAAGCGGATTTCAATGTGGATCCGGATAAACAAAGACGGGGTTTGGAACTGCTTCAGGCGTCTGAAACAGCAGAGATCTTTGTTGTCAGGAGTGATGGCCAGGAGATTGTCGCGATGGCTACCCTGCAGTTGGTCGTATCCACTGCAGAGGGAGGGTTGGTTGCCTGGATGGAGGATGTTGTCGTCGACGCCGACCATCGTGGTCAGGGTGTTGGAGCGTTACTGTTATCCCATATCAAACGGTGGCTGGAGAACCGAGGGATAAAAAGAGTTCAACTGGTTGCTGACCGGGATAATCGATTAGCCCTCGATTTCTATAAAAAACAGGGATGGCAGGAGATCAATTTGAATGTACTTCGTCATAAGTAGCGGTTCGGTTATTAACCCGGCAATACAATAATTCACGTTTCATCACCGGGTTGGCAGTTGCGTAAAGCGTGTGAGTTTAGGATAATTGCAGGACAAGGAAGCACTGTGTTTGATGGGCTCATAAACCTCATATCGACCCCGAACAGTGATTGGGGCCTGAGCGTTTCGATGCAGATTACAAAGGATTTTAGGTAGACGGGTAAAACTATGCTATCGAAGAACGCTATTGCGGGCCTGGATGCCCCCCATCCAGCTGCACTGTGGGTTGAGAATGTCTCACTGAACCCGCTGCAGATCGATTGTGTCACAGCGCAGATGCTGGCAATTCTTGATAATCACAGCAAGTTGGGTTTGGAAGAGCAGATTACGCTGATTGCAATTTACGGCGTGGTCAAGGATCGCCCAGGTTTGATCTTCGATCAGGTCGTGCACAACACCATAGACAGAGCCAGAACCCAATGCGATACCAGAATCGTGCAGGAACTGCATGATCTGAGATTAACCGCAGAGCAACGTATACCGAAACAGATCATGAGACATTTCAAACTGTTTCTAGCTGAATCGCTGAACGGATTTGAAAACTCTCTCGACACCAGACATCTTGTTTAAGCTACCCCTGAATAACTGGCCCTAATGTCCTGAGCTTTCCCGGCTGTCGTGGAATTCCACCTTATCGTTTCTGCAGATCAGCGTGCTATTGGCCATAAAGGCGGCCAATCACAGCAAACGCCGCCAATGGCAAGTTGGGGTATGAGGAGTAGACTTGTAGTCACTCGTATCAGTCCGGTGCGGGGAACTTCCAACCGATGTATGTCATACAAGCCGGTGTTGAAATCACAATCTCCCTGGAGGTTTTTGAAAACTCTATTGTGAGTATCGGTTCTGGATGGTTAAGCGGTGGAAGACTCTCTGCACCCCCCTGCCGTAGCAGGGGGAAATTACGTCTACAGATTGCAAGAGATCAACGATCCCAGTTCCAGTTTATAAGACCAGTGGTCAGAAACAGCCCCAGGGCACGGCCAAAATCCTGGCAAAACTCATAGGGTTTCTCAGCCCCCGGTTTGGTGACATTGAAATCCTCTTGAGTGGCCATCTCGCCGGTTTCCGGATTGATCCATCCTTCTCCGTCGGCATTCTCTTGAACCACAAAACCATCCGTGACTAACAGGTCCATCAACTGCCCACCCCGGTCACTCTGGTGAATCTGCATATCACCCTTTTCATTCTGACTCAGGCCGGTAACCTGGATCACTTTGTCGCCTTTGGTGATGGTAATGTCATTGGCAACATACATCTCATTGTTTTTGAATTTCTCTGTGTCGATGGTGATCTTGGTGCCATCCTCCAGTTGAAAGGTGGTCTTTTCCCAGAAATTCACGTCGGTTTTGCCGTCACCATTCCAATCCACATGGGGATCACCCCAGATGTTGGTCTCTTCCCCGGTCTCCTTGTTGCGAACAATGATCTGTGATTTGTTCTCATTCAGTACCAGCTCATATTGATCGCCAAGGTCGATGGTGGCCTTACCGTCACACTGTTGGGTCACTGTCCACTCCTGGTCGACGGGACATGGCTCAGGAGGACACGGCTCAGGACCAGGTTCTGGAGGAGCCGGCTCAGGTGGACAGGGAGGTTCCGGTGGGGCCGGCTCTATAGGACAAGGTGCTGGACCTGGCTCCGGCGGGGCCGGTTCGGGTGGACAGGGTGCCGGACCTGGCTCAGGTGGGCAGGGTATGAAAGAGGGTGGTATGGGTGGTCCAGGCATCGGTGGAAAAGGCAGTTGTCCACCGGGAGGGCAGGGTAACTTTGGTCCTGGCATGCCACCCGGCAGTTGCGGCATATGGGGATTGGGCAAGGGGATTCTGCCGCAACGTATTTTAAATAACGAGGGCAGAGAGAAGTTCATAGAGCCCTGCTTGTTCGATAGTGCGCTTAGCCCGGCGCTGGCGAGTCCATTCATTGGTGGTAAAGACGACATGCTTACACTCCTTTGTATTTGATGATCAAAACATGAAATGCATTATTCATCTAAAGCCATTCTCAACAAACTGGGAATTTCCCTAGTAGCGAAATCGTCTTGTAAGTGTTAGTTTTTTGATTGACAGGGATATTGAGTGCAGTAAGTATTCATAAATCAGGGAAAGGTAAACGATTATGACGGAAGGTGTATCAGGTTCCAGCGGTGGAATCGGACAGTCAGGCGATGGAAACAGTCGTAGTTCAGAGTCGTCTCAATCTACCCAAGCACTCAATAGTATGACGACCGAAGATCATTTGAAATCCACCCCAACCGAATTGGATCGCGCACTCGGGCGACCTTCAGACACTATGGTGGTGGCGGAGGAAGTGTGTAGCTCTGTTAAACAGACTCCGAAGCAGGACAATGTGCAGATCTGTTGTCGTCCTGCTCAGATTGCCATGGGCCTGGTGGAGCACTGTTGGGTGCGGACAGAAACCAAGGATGTGGGGCTTGGGGGAATCCCGATATGGTGCCCGGTGAAGCCTATGAGAGTCCCTACGCCACAGAAACCTATGTGATCGACCACTCACAGGATACTCCAGAGAATTGTACGTCAATGAATCCTGTGTGAACGGAATTCTCGATGACGAGCTTAACAAATCACAAGGTGGTTTCGGCTTACACAATAATTGTCAGAGTTATGCTTACAGTGTGGTCAACCGTTGCCGGACCGATCCTCAAATGCCCATGAAGTAACAACCGTATGTCAACTGGGCCCGCTCAACATCCCCGATTCTTTTTGAGGGTCATCATGGCCATGGGCTCACTGGCTCTGGGAATCTATTTTGCACAGTTATCCCTTTTCAATGCCTGGCAGACAGCTTTTGAACAACTCGAGCCTCACTATCATCGGTTTGAGGTTCAGTTCTGGCTGTATGCCATGTTGAGTGTCGTCTGCGTCGGCTTTTTTATCTGGCTGACCAGAGATACCATCAAACGTCTGAATAGGGGGGGTGGTAGGAATTGAGTGGATTCGAGGGGATGTGTCGATCTTACAGCAATCCCAACGGCAGTTATCCTGCCGATGGGATTGCATGGGATTATGCTTTCAATCTCTGAATGAGTGTCATGATCTGATTCCCATAGTGCTCTACAACAGCCGCCATAACGATGATCGACATACCGAGCAGTGCCAGGGTGATCCAGATACTCATGTCAAAAGAGACAAAAAGTGTATTGACCAGCAGGATAACACTACCAATTAAAGTGAGTAGCGAGAAACGGAGTAAGTTATTCTCCTTTGTACTGTAGCTGTACAATAAAATCAGACCTGACAACAGGGTTGCGAACAGGGCGGTTGAAAGTCCCGGCCAGAAAGCGATTTCGATAACTGCAATGATCAATCCACTGTAGAAGATTGAAGTGAAATAGTGGTTGCGGCCCGATATGGCCCGTTTGCTCAAATCAAACAGAAAACCACTCAAGGTCATGCCGAATGCAACCACCAGCCAGTTACCAGTCTCTGGGGCAATGTCATAGAGCAGAAAGGTAAAACTGAATGCCGCCAACAGGGCAGGCAGTAGTGACAACACCTCAAGTGACTGTCTGAAACGGATCATGACCTTCAAAGAGAGAGCCAGTTGTCTCAATATCAGGTAGCCAAGCAGTGCCAGTGTCGTAAAGGTAAACGCATCCGCGGCGTAGAGGTAGGCGCCTCGTCCAATCATGATTATCAGCGGCAGCATTACCAATAGGCTGGCCATGACGCCTTCCGTGGTCCTCATCGCCGGCATCGATGCACGAAGCTTCGTCAGGTAGCGATGACCGAACATGAGTGCCGGCAAGAGCAGCAGGGTGGTAATCCACATCTCGCGGGTCGGCAGTATCAACAAGATAACATTCAGCATCATCAGTAGGGTCAGACGCCGGGCAGCGGGTCTGGCCAGTACGCTGAAGCTGAACATTGATTGGGCAACAAGAATAACCAGACTGCCTGAGAGTAGCCAAAAGAGAGATTGGGAGGAGTCTGCTACCCAGCGTGCATAGTCAGGTAGATGGGCATCCACCGGAAGCCACTGTATCTGAGAATAGATCATGGCCCCCAGTATGGTGAATACCGCACTGGTTGAAACCAGGCTCAAGCCAAGAAACACACGAGCACTCTTCTGCTCCTTGAGCCAGATGCTGGTGGCAAGCCCCAGGATGGTCAGGAGTATGGTTTCACCCATGATCATGCTGTAACGAAGCAGGTCAGTTGCATCATCCCAGCGTTGAAAGAGGAACATGACAATCGCCACAAAGGTAATTCCACCACCCAATAGACGCATCAGGGTGGAAATCTCGAACTTTTGCATGAGTTGTGAACGCCAACCACTGGCTTCAGTTGCATCTGAATCCATGTCACTGTTGGTTGGTGTGAGCTGTTCTGATCTCATTGCGAGTCCCCCTCCATCAGTGCCTTCAGTTCAGCCTTGTGCGCCGCTAAACGCTCTTCCCGTTGAAATCGTTCCTCCAGGGCATCGGTTTCGCTGATAAGGGGATCTGCACCCTGCTGTTTCATCTCGTTGCGCGTAATGGAGAGCTCCCAACGATCAAAAGTCTGTTCAAGATTGGAGGCATCCGAACAGATCACATCCTGCACGGCGCTTTCTGCCTTAGTGGTAAGATCCCGACCGCGAAACTCCTGCAAACGCTGCTCATCATTGATGAGTTTCTGTTCCAGCTTGAGCAGGTTTTTTGACAGACGAAAGGTCATCTCAGTGCACTGATCACGCTGTTGTTGCAACTGCTTTAGCTTGTCGCTGCAGCGGTCCCGCTGTTCAAGGCAGGTAATGGCCTGTGCTTCATCATGCTTGGTCAATGATTTGGCCCGCTCTACCCAGCGCTGTTCATCCTTGTGTAAGGTATCTATTTGGCTATCAATGCCATCCAGTTTTCTGTTCATACGGGACTGTTGCAACTTCAGCCGAGCGATCGCATCACGGCTCTCCTGAAGCGCCGCATCGATAATGGCGTCGTGATTCTCGATTCGACTAACCGCATCATCCAATTGTGAGCGAATCGTGAGCGAAAGACGTTTAAACAGACTCATTGTTTTTCTCCCTGTAAAGTGTTTTTGGTGTTACAAGGATTAATTAAAATGATACTTTGATCTAATGAAACTTGAAAAGATAAGAAAAATATAACCAATAGTATAAATAATTAATACCATCCGTGACTAACAGCCACTTTATCGATAAAAGGGTACGCGCTTCAACGCCTTCTATTCCATCCAGCGTCCACTACAGCTATAGGTGGTCATTGCCTGGTATCGGTGGGAGAGGGTAGGGAAGTAACAGCTTAAAACCGTGTCTTAAGCTGAGGTTCAGTTTTATGGCGCTAAGGTTTAAAGGGTATTCCTGTAGATGAATAAAATCTGGCTATATTTAACCCTATGTTTTCTATCATCGATAAATAAATCGAGGTGTGTGGATTTGGATAGAGTGCTGTTTTCCCGGATTTACTGTTCCTTCAGCGGCTACATTGAGATCGGCTACTTGTCGGGTTCACGCTTATTCTCGATGGTGACAATTGCGCTATTGTTTACTGGTTGTGCAACGGTAGCGGCGACAGAATCAAGCCGCAGACAACAATCAATGGTAGATACAGAGCGGATAGTGTTTGTATCGAGGCACCCCGTTGTGGCTATCGCAGAGAAGCTCAAAGGTAAACCCTATCGTTATGGCGGTGTCTCACCTGAGGGGTTCGATTGCAGCGGTCTTATGCACTACGTCTTTCAACAAGTCGGACTATCGATTCCCAGAACAACACAGGATCAATACCGAGCCTCAAAACGAATAGCCACTGAGGATCTACAACCAGGTGATCTGCTGTTTTTCAAAATTAGCTCCAGGAAACTGTCACATGTCGGATTGTATGCGGGTAATGGACGATTTATCCACGCTTCCACCTCCAAAAGGCGGGTTGCAGCGGCTAAACTTGATGAAACCTATTGGAGCAAACGATTGATTGGTGCAGGGCGAATTTTCTAGAATTTGTTACTATTCAGCATCGACAACTGATTCATTTAAACTGATCAATCTGCTATTCATCGGGATGGCGAATAGAGAATCGTACAGGGAGTTCTTAAGTTTGAAAGCAGCTTGGAAAACAGTATGGTACTTACTATGAAGAACAGCTTGTTCCTTTTAATGCTTTTTATGTTTGCATTTTCATCAGCCTATGCCGGAGAGGCGGATGTAGTCAATGCGGAGGTACGTAAGCGGGGCTCTAACCTCTATGATTTTTCAGTGACTGTACAACATCAGGATAGTGGTTGGGATCACTATGCAAACAGATGGGAAGTATTGGATGAGAAAGGCGGGGTTATTGGCACAAGGACACTGCACCATCCCCATGTTAAGGAACAACCGTTTACCCGGGTTCTATCTGGGGTTGTTATTCCCGTTGATGTAAAAACTGTGACCATTCGTGCCCATGACTCAGTCCATAAATATGGTGGCAAGCGCATTGAATTAGTGTTAACAGGCCCTTAGGTTTGTTAACTGGCCTGACAAATGTTGATACGACGTGGGTTGTATCAGCCTGAAACTGTCAACTGCTGTTTCGCCTGTTTCTTGGATTTTTTGCCTCCGCCTTGCGTAAATCATCGAAGAGTCCATAAGACCAGGGACGCATTGCAATCACCAGTGTTGTGCCATCCCGATCATCCAGCGGCAGCTTTGCATCGTCATCATTTAGCTCATCGAACTCTCTCGCCAAGTGCTCCATTTTACGCTGGAATACCTGATTTGAGCTTTCGGCCAGCATGCCATTCATTACGATCAGTCTTTCATTGGCATGATCAAATCGGGAGGCAAAAAACTCAGCTTCGATCTTCTCCTGGAAGAAGCGTTGAATCGGTCCGTTTTCCTGCCATTTAAAATTCCGTGCGATGAGCAGCTTCACCCGGTTTTTCGGTAGCATCTCGATCAACCTCAAGCGATCGAGTTTGGCCAGATGCTGAATGCATCTGTGTTCTGTGATGTGAAATCGGGCAATGATTTCATCCAGTGTCCAACGATTCAACACACAAACCGTAACCAGCAACAACTCCAGATTACCCGCGATCTCCGCCTCCTGATCCAGGCTGAGTTCCGAGATCGCCATAGCGCCTGTCCGCTCATTCATCTCCTGCACCAGATCGGAGATTTCCAACTCCATCAGTTGGCAGACCTGATCCAGACGCTCCAGGGTGAAACGGCGTTTGGCAAATAGCCTTTTGACGTTCGCTTCGGATAGATCCAGATGTTGAGCCACATCCGCATAGGTCAGTCCGTGAGCCTTGAGGATTCGCTTAAGGGTGTCAATGAGTTGTAGAGTCTGTGCCATGATTCGATGGGTATTAAAAAAGGATACTGCCAGGCCTAAAAAATGCTTCGATTGTTTAAAGAGTATCTTATTGAGAGACAAATGGCTAATTTATGGAAAAAATTAATACCAGGGAGTATGACATGGACAAACTCAGTCGAATCAACGGGTTCATCCCCTATCTGTTGGTCGCTTTCATCAATGCTTTTGTTGATCTGGGGCATAAGATCATCATTCAGAACAGTGTGTTCAAGATCTATGATGGAGAGCTTCAGATCATTTTGACCGCAATCGTGAATGGACTCATTCTGTTACCGGCCCTGATGCTCTTTACACCGGCTGGATTTATATCCGATCGCTATCGGAAACCCAAGGTGATGAGGGTGAGCGCAGTGGCCGCAGTATTACTAACCTTGGTGATCACGGCCAGTTACTATGCAGGTTGGTTCGAAGTCGCCTTTTTCATGACCTTCCTGCTGGCTGTGCAGAGTGCCTTCTATTCACCAGCCAAATATGGCTATATCAAAGAGTTGGCCGGTAAGTCTCAATTGGCCACAGCCAATGGCGCGGTTCAGGCCGTAACCATAGCAGCCATTTTGATGGGTGTGTTTATCTTCTCCTGGTTGTTTGAGACCGGTTTGAAGGGGGTAGAGTATCAGGGTGGCCGTGAGATTCTGCAGCAGATCGCTCCGCTGGGCTGGCTGCTGGTGGCCTGTTCGCTGGTTGAACTTTGGCTGACCTTTCGATTGCCGGCAACAACAAAGCCTGTCGAGACAGAGTTCGACTGGAAGCGGTATGGCAAAGGGCGTTATTTAAGGGAAAACTTAAAGGCGCTGACAGAGAAACGGGGAATTCGCCTTTCGATCGTTGGTCTGGCTACCTTTTGGGGTATCTCACAGGTATTGCTGGCGGCGTTTCCTGCCTATGCCAAAGAGGCATTGGCTCAGGATAATACCGTTATTATCCAGGGAATCCTGGCCTGTTCCGGTATCGGTATCGCCTTGGGGTCGATACTTGCCGCCCGACTTTCACGCCGACATATCGAAACCGGCCTGATACCTCTGGGTGCATTAGGTGTGGTCGTCGGTGTGGCCCTGATCCCGCTGTTGCAGACGAATCTGGCTCTTGCCCTGGATTTCATTTTTATAGGTACCGCAGGTGGACTGTTTATCGTACCGCTGAATGCCTTGATTCAGTTTCATGCTCCACAACAGCGTTTGGGAACCATTCTCGCCGGCAATAACTGGGTACACAATCTGGTGATGCTGGCCTTTCTGATTCTGACCGTTATGTTCGCCCAGCAGGGAGGTGACAGTGTTGGGCTGTTTCATCTGCTTACCATTGTTGCCCTTGTCGGGACTCTCTACACTGTCTATCAATTGCCCCATTCACTGGTACGTTTTACCATCGCGCGCCTGTTCGCAGGACGTTACCGGATCGTGATCGAAGGTTTCGAACATCTGCCGGCGGAGGGTGGTGTGTTGATGCTCGGCAATCACATCAGCTGGCTCGACTGGGCGATTATCCAGATTGCCTCTCCGCGCCCGGTTCGATTTGTAATGCATCGTGGCATCTATAAACGCTGGTACCTGAAACCACTCATGGACATGGCCGGTGTAATACCGATTGCAGGTGGAACCTCCAGCCACAAGGCTCTGCAGAAGATCAATCAACTGTTGTCAGCGGGCGAGGTGGTCTGTCTGTTTCCAGAGGGGGCCATCAGCAGCAGTGGTCAGTTGGGACGCTTTAAGAGGGGATTTGAAAAAGCCGTCGAAGGTGTGGAAGCGACAATCCTGCCGTTTTATCTGCGTGGGCTCTGGGGCAGCCGTTTTTCCCGGGCCAATGAGGGACTGAAACGGTTGCACAATCACTGGGCTCGTCGTGAGATCATTCTTGCCTTTGGCAAGCCAATGCCAATAGAGAGCAAGGCCCATGAAGTGAAGCAGCGGGTCTTCGATCTCTCGATTACCACCTGGCAGCGCTATACAGAAAAGCTGCAACCCATCCATCATGCCTGGATCGATCGGGTGAAGAGGCAGGGTCGCCGGCTCTGCCTGGCAGATGCTGTAGGGGATACCGAATTGAGCGGCTACAAGGCGCTGACCGGAGCAATCGCTTTCTCCCGTCTAATCGGGCAACGCAGTCCTGAGCAGAATATTGGTTTGCTTTTGCCCACCAGCAGTGCAGGAATCATTACCAACATGGCTGTGCTGTTGCAGGGTAAGACTCTGGTCAACCTCAACTACACAGCCAATCTGGTCGCACTCAATGGTGCGGTTGATCAGGCGGGGCTCCGCAGCATCTATACCTCTCGCCGTTTTTTACGCAAACTCGAACAACGAGGCATTGATCTGCAGCCGATACTGGATCGGGTCAAGGTCTACTATCTGGAAGATCTGAAAGATGAGATCAGCAGCCTGAATAAGCTGATGACGCTGTTCGCGGTAAGGATTTTACCCGCCTGGATGATTCGTCGACTCTTCAGTCGAGGCATCGATGCTGAAAGCACTGCGGCAATTCTGTTTTCAAGCGGCAGCGAAGGCCTGCCCAAAGGGGTCATGCTCAGCCATCGTAATATCATGGCGAACAGTCGCCAGGTCTCCGATCTGCTGGATACCCGTCTGGAGGATCGGGTGGTTGCCAGTCTGCCCCTGTTTCACGCTTTCGGTTTGACGGTCACCGCACTGATGCCACTGGTGGAAGGTCTGCCGGCAATCACCCATGCTGATCCAACCGATGTGCTCAACATCGCCAAAGCCGTGGCCAGGCATAAGGCGACAGTGATGTGCGCCACATCCACCTTTCTGCGCCTGTTCAATCGCAATCGAAAGATCGACAGTGTGATGCTGGCGTCGTTAAGAGTGGTGGTTGCCGGTGCTGAAAAACTCCAACCGGAGATTCGCGACGCCTTTAGTCTTAAGTTCAATAAACCGATCTATGAAGGTTATGGCGCGACAGAGACAACACCGGTCGCGAGTGTCAATATTCCCAATCGTCTCCATCCCAATAGCATTCAGGCGGAGGTGGGGAATAAACCCGGTACCGTCGGTCAGCCGCTTCCAGGAGGAAGTTTTCGGGTGGTCGACCCGGACACGCTGAGCCCTTTGCCGGCAGGAGAGGATGGGCTGATTCTGTTCGGTGGCTCGCAAGTGATGCTTGGTTATTTGAATGATCCGACGAAGACCGATGAGGTCATTGTCCAGCTGGATGGGATTCGCTGGTATAAGACTGGCGACAAAGGTCACCTGGATAAAGATGGCTTTCTGACCATTGTGGATCGCTATTCACGATTTGCCAAAATCGGTGGCGAAATGGTGAGTCTGGGTGCAGTGGAGAGTGCCATTTCACAACGCTTGTCAGACGATGTGGAGGTTTTGGCCACCACACTGCCCGATAGCATGAAGGGTGAGCAGGTGGTTTTACTGTTCAGCGGTGAGATGGATAACATCGAGCTGAAATCTCTTATTCACTCGGTGGGACTCAAACCGCTTATGCTGCCTGCAAAGCTGATCAAGGTCGTTCAGATACCTAAGCTGGGCAGTGGTAAGAGTGATTTCAGTGCCGCACGGCAAATCGCATTGGAGTTTGCGGGAGGCTGATGGCTCGATCAAGCCGTGTAAATGAATCAATCCACAAAGGAACGCGAATAAACGCTAATGGTATGTTGTTATCCAGATCAACCTGGTGCGTTAAATTCCCTATTTTCATCCCAGCATGGGCTCACTACTCCCTGGGTGAATGAATCACGGGTCCCGCTAACAAATCAGCAGATTCACGTTCCTTTGTGGACTGATTTATTTTGCAGGATTTTGCGCGAATTGGCGTCCAGTCGGGGCCAATACAATGCTCACGTTTTGTAAACGGTGCGGGAGGAAGTCGAGCGATAAGAGCGCTCAAGAGCTGTTGGGTAGCATTGAGAAGGGTAGCCACATCAGCGATGGTTCCTCTTTCTCTGCCAACTCCTCTTTTAGGATCACATGACCCGTATTGGTCGACCAGTGCAGCACGCTGTCCGGCCCTCTTTTGACTTGTGGTTGATCCGAACCTTCCGCAATCGGGCTGCCCATCTGTTGCCAGAGCTGGGTCTTGAGCTGGGTGTGGTAGTTTTTGCGATAGCCGATTTTTACGCCATTGACCCATTTATCATGGAAGAAGACAGTCACGTAGTGGGCCGGGATACCGTTGAAGACACCGATTTTTGAAGCACAGAGGCGATTGCCAAATGGGCTTATCTGATCCTGACACTGCCACTCGATGTCGGGAAAGACTTTCATGAACTCCTCTTCAGTGACCTGGTTATCGAGGGCCTGAAGATTCAGTTTGATCTCATCCTCGCCCCACAGGGTCAACACCACCGTGTCGGTTCGGCGTTGACCGTCTTCGGTGAAAACCAACCAGAAAATCGGTCCGATCACTGCTACGAATGCCAGCAGGCGTTTATAAAGAGTCGGCACTTTAAAATTCATCTGATTGCTGTTTCCGCGATCGTTGATATGTGATGAGTGAAAAGGGCGGTGATCAACACCGCCCTTAGTCAGGGTTGCTGGACTATCGGTTCTCTCGGTTGTCGATCAGATTATCGACGACACTTGGATCGGCCAGGGTTGAAGTATCACCCAGGGTATCCAGTTCATTGGCGGCAATCTTGCGCAGAATACGACGCATGATTTTACCGGAGCGGGTTTTCGGCAGACCTGGTGACCACTGAATCAGGTTGACCTTGGCGATCGGGCCGATTTCAGAGCGGACCAGCTTCACCAACTCGGTTTTCAGATCATCTGTACCCTCTATGCCAGCCATCAGGGTGACATAGGCATAGATGCCCTGGCCAGTCAGGTCATGGGGATAACCGACAACCGCTGCTTCAGCGACTGAATCATGCAATACCAGTGCAGATTCAATTTCTGCAGTACCCAAACGGTGGCCGGATACGTTGAGAACATCATCCACACGCCCGGTGATCCAGTAGTAGCCGTCTTCATCACGGCGGGCGCCGTCACCAGTAAAGTAGTATCCCGGATACATGGCGAAGTAGGTTTCGAAGAAACGCTTGTGGTCACCATAAACGGTGCGCATCATGGAAGGCCATGGTTGCTTGATCGCCAGGTTGCCCTCGGCAGGATTGCCATCGATTTCATTGCCCTGGTCATCCAGCAATACGGGATCGACACCAAAGAATGCACGTGTGGCTGATCCTGGTTTCAGCGGTGTTGCGCCGGGCAGGGGGGTCAGCATATGGGCACCGGTTTCAGTCTGCCACCAGGTGTCGACGATTGGACAGCGCTCATCTCCGACTACCCGGTAGTACCACTCCCAGGCTTCAGGATTGATCGGCTCACCAACGGTGCCGAGCAGACGCAGGCTCGAGCGACTGGTCTTTTTTACCGGTTCTTCACCGGCACCCATCAGGGAGCGGATGGCGGTCGGTGCAGTATAGAAGGTGGATACGTTGTGTTTGTCACAAACCTGCCAGAAGCGTGAGATATCCGGATAGGTCGGGATACCTTCAAACATCAGGGTGATGGCGCCATTGGTCAGTGGACCATAGACGATGTAGGTATGTCCGGTAACCCAGCCCACATCGGCGGTACACCAGTAGACCTCGCCATCTTTATAGTCGAAAACCAGTTTGTGGGTCATCGCTGCCTGCAGCAGATAGCCACCGGTGGTGTGCAGCACGCCTTTGGGCTTGCCGGTGGAGCCTGAAGTGTAGAGGATGAACAATGGGTCATCAGCATCCATCTCTTCAGCCGGGCAGTCATCCGAGGCATCCGCCATCGCCTCGTGATACCAGACATCACGCTCACTATCCCATTCAACCGGATCGCCACCACGCTGTACAACGATACTGGTGTGAACATTGGGGCATTGGGCAATCGATTTATCTGCATTCGCCTTCAATGGCACCTTTTTGCCGCCACGCATGGATTGATCGGAAGTGATCACCACCTTACAGTCGGAGTCGAGGATCCGGTCACGCAGCGCATCGGGAGAGAAACCACCGAAGACAATCGAGTGCACAGCACCGATACGGGTACAAGCCAGCATGGCTACCGCCGCTTCCGGAATCATCGGCAGATAGAGAGAGACCCGGTCTCCCCTATTGACGCCGCGCGACTTCAGGACGTTGGCGAACTTACAAACTTCCTGGTGCAACTCACGGTAGGTGATGTTGCGGGACTCATCCGGGTTGTCGCCCTCCCAGATGATCGCAACCTGGTCCCCCCGGCTTTCCAGGTGGCGATCTAGACAGTTGTATGAGACGTTGAGTTTTGCACCTTTGAACCACTCAATATGCAAATCGTCTTTGCCAAAGCTCCAGTCCAGCGCTTTATCCCACTTCTTGAACCAGCTGATGTATTGATCAGCCTGTTCAGACCAGAACCCTTCCGGATCGCTGATGGAGCGTTGGTACATCTCTTGATACTGGGCATCGTTAACGTTGGCCTGGGCTGCAAAATCAGCCGGGACGGGGTAGACCTTGTGTTCAGACATTGAATTCTCCTCAATGGTGGTTTTTCGTTATCAACTGCCGGGTTGGGCTTCAGCTTGCTATTTAACCAATGCATGTGATTGCTCGGCATTGCTTTATATCAAGCCTGCTAGGATTCACAAAAGATCGTCAAAAACCCTATTAACTGCTTTTTGCTCAACCCCTCATTCTATTCCTTGTCATTGCGTTATAAAACGTCTCAATTGGCATTGACTGGGATTAGGAAACATATCTGTCGCCATCGCAAGAAACAGCTCTGCGGTGGCGACAGCATCACTTAAGGCATTGTGTGCCTTGTAGTTCGGTAAATTGTACTGAGGCCTCAGGTTGAACAGACGAAGGTTGCCTGGTTGAAAGGTGTGGTTTCGTCGTTCAAAAAGGCGTCGTGCCAGTACAAGTGTGTCAATGATCGGGATCACGAATGGGGCGCCATAGAGTTTACGGCAGGCCGCATCGAGAAAATTCTGTTCAATCGAGGCGTAGTGGACCAGCATCACCTTACCCGCCAATTGACGGAGTAAGATTGGCATCGCCTCTTCCAGAGGGATGCCGGTGGCTGCCTGGTCATCGGTAATCTGGTGTATCACCGCCGACTCTTCAGGAATCTCCTCTTCGATGGAGATCAGCTGATGGCTTGAGTGGGCCAGCCTGACGGTCATGTGGCTGACTTCGACAAATCCATAGCTGAGGATCTTATCCTTTTTCGGATCGAGTCCTGTGGTTTCAAGATCGAGTGAAACGATAATCAGATCTTCACAAACCGTATCCTTGTTGACCATCGGTGTTGACAGATAGTCATGCAACACGCCCTGTTCGACCTTCTTCAAGGCCCGTTTGCGTTGAGACTCTTTGCTGAGGAATCGACTTAACATGACTATCGGAATCGACCCCCCTGGTAGCGGTTCTCCAGGGTCTCCTGCATATCCTGTATGACCCGGAAGGCGTCTTTGAGATGCCTGCGCTCCAGGTCTGAAAGCTCGTCCGGAGACATGTAGTTGTCAGCGGTTATTCCATTGCCGATCTGTTCCGCCTGATGATTGATTCGCATGCTGGCGATGAACTCCAGTGCATCAATCAGGTTCTCACCCATCTCCTGGCTGAGAATCGAGGTTTCGGCTGCGGCCCGCAGCCGATTGGTTGTGTTGACCTGAGGCAGCCCCCGGTCGAGGGCAAACACACGGGCGATATCGGTGATCGGGACAATCCCCCTGTGTTTGATATCGAAGGTGTCATCGTGATCGCCGCCATGGATCAATACGAAAGTACGAAAAAAACCAAGGGGTGGACGATGCTGCAAGGCATTCGCGGCCATATAGGCGGTAAATATGCCGTTACCCCGGGTTTTGCCCAATATCTCAGACTGCAGCTCTTCAAAAAGTTCGAATTCCCCATGTACCGGACGGAGATCGAAGAAGATACTTGAAAGCATCAGTGCCATCGGTTCAGGTTTGTTGATCCAGGTATTGAAATACTTCTTCCAGATCTGCAGTGTCTGACGCCATTTCGGGTTCATTGCCATGGCATCACCCGGACAGTAGATATATCCGCAGGCGTTCAAGCCATCGCATACCCGCTTGGCCAATTGTCCGAAATAGTCTGCATGCTCCGGTTTCATCTCATCGGAGATCAACAGGGCGTTGTCCTGATCTGAGTGTGACGTCTGCTCCCTGCGGGCCTGAGAGCCGCCACTTAGCCAGACGTAGGGTACGGGTGCAGGTCCGAGTTCCAGTTGCGCCAGTTCAATCAACCTGCTGGTTATCGAATCGGTCAGGGAGGAGATGGCATCACCGATATGCAGGGCGGTAGCGCTGGAGGAGGCCAACTGGTACTGAAGTTCCGGCAGACGTTCACTGATGCTCGCCAGATTATCCAGGGATTCCGCCTTGCGTATATCGGCTGCGAAGAAGGCCGAGTTGGTCGACTGGTGTCTGGCCAGATCTGTTGCGGTCACCATGCCCACCACCTTGTCTCCGCGCATTACGGGGAGATGGTGTACTCGCAATTTGGTCATGATCATCAGAGCCTGGATGATCAGGGTGTCTTCCTGAACCGTTTTAAGATCGGTAGTCATAATATCGCTGACTGGGACATCCGGGGAGACGCCGGCGGCGACACAGCGTTTACGCAGATCCCGGTCAGTGATCATGCCAACAAGCTGTTCATCCTGCATCAGCATCATGGAGGAGATATTCTTTGCACTCATCACCAGAGCGATTTCACGAATGCTGCTCTCCACATCGGCAGTGACCGGCGCTTTTTTCAGCAGACCCTGAATCTCAGCGGTCAGTATCTCCAGAGGATTGTTGTTGTTACTGACCTTCAGGGTGTTGACCGCCTGTTTCAGGCGATCGCGCATCGATTCGCTGAAGTGTTCGTTAAAGGATGGCTCGGCATCCCGCAGTGCCTGCAAGGTCTTGCAGGTCATCACGTAGAGCAGGGTATCCTCTGTCGCAACACCCTGGGAGGCCCGGCTGATATCGATTAACTGGCACTGGGTTGTGTAGATACCGCCTTCACCCAGTTTCTCAACCAGGTTGTCATCTTCATCGTGCAGTTCCACCGCACCGCTGCGCAGGATATAGAGATGGTTGCTGGTCGTGCCTTCGGGTGGAAAGCTGCTGTTGCGGCGAAGGTAGCGGATCTCGAGCTGTTTTGGCAGCAGGTCGAGCTGTTCCTCGGTGAGGGCATTGAAGGGTGGGCGTTCAGCCAGAAAGTCACGTATCTCGATCAGTTCGATTTCCATGGCTTTGACTCAAATAGTTTTGTTTACATTAAAAAAATATCAACGTATTGGGGCTATATTAACAGGCCCGCAGAGAATCAGAAGCCAATACGTTGAGATTCTTTACCTTGATGATGAAAAGGCCCCGCCGAAGCGGGGCCGATTTGCAGACTTGGCTTTAGATCTTAGTGATCAGAAGCGGCGCCTGCGCCTTTAGGTACACGAATGTCCTCAACCAGATGCTGGATGTGATCCGGTGGGGGAGCAGTGACCTTGGATACCACGGTGGCAACCGCAAAGTTGACCAAAGCACCTACCGCACCAAAGGCGTTCGGGGAGATGCCCAGGAACCAGTTGGGGCCCATGTCACCCAGGAAGGAAGTCCCTGGTACGAACATGATGCCTTTGTGCTGGAACACATAGAGCATGGTGACACCGATACCGGAGATCATGCCCCAGATCGCACCTGCGCGGTTCATCTTCTTATAGAAGATACCCATCATCAGCACAGGGAAGATGGAGCTGGCCGCGAGACCGAAGGCGATGGCCACGGTGCCGGCTGCGAAATCCGGTGGATGAAGACCGAAGTAACCCGCCAGACCGATGGCACCTGCCATGGCGATACGTCCAGCCATCAGCTCGTTCTTTTCTGAGATATCGGGCATGAAAACACCCTTCAGAAGGTCATGAGAGATGGAGGAGGCGATCGCCAGCAGCAGACCGGCAGCGGTAGAGAGCGCAGCCGCCAGACCACCGGCAACAACCAGAGCGATAACCCAGTTAGGCAGTTTCGCGATTTCCGGGTTGGCCAGTACCATGATGTCACGGTCAACCTTGGTCATCTCGTTGCCTTTCCAGCCCCAGGCTTCAGCCTTGGCCACAAACTCGGCATTCTTGTCGTTGTAGTACTGGATACGGCCGTCGCCGTTCTTGTCTTCCCACTGCAACAGACCGGTCTTCTCCCAGTTCAGCATCCACTGAGGAACATTGGCGATTTCAATGTTGCCTTCGACGGTACCGACCTCACCAGTCTGGATGGTATTCATCAGGTTCAGACGAGCCATGGAACCGACTGCAGGTGCAGTGGTGTAGAGAATGGCGATGAAGACCAGCGCCCAACCGGCTGAAGAACGAGCGTCCTTAACCTTGGGTACGGTGAAGAAACGGATGATAACGTGAGGCAGGCCAGCCGTACCGATCATCAGGGAGAGGGTGTAGACAAACATGTTGAGTTTGCTACCCATTACCTGGGTCGTGTACTCCTTAAAGCCTAGGTCGGTTACCACCTGATCCAGCTTATCCAGCATGAAGGTGCCGGAGCCGTCTGCCATGGTGCTACCAATACCCATCTGAGGGATTGGGTTGCCGGTGATGTTCAGAGAGACGAACACGGCCGGTACAGTGTAGGCGAAGATCAGTACGCAGTACTGTGCGATCTGAGTGTAGGTGATACCTTTCATACCACCCATTACCGCATAGATGAATACGATACCCATGCCGATGAACAGACCGGTGTCGTAATCAGTCTCCAGAAAGCGGGAGAAGGCTACACCGATACCCTTCATCTGACCGATTACGTAGGTTACCGATGCCAGAATCAAGCAGATAACCGCCACGATTCGGGCAGTACGTGAGTAGTAACGATCACCGATGAACTCAGGCACGGTGAACTTACCAAACTTACGCAGGTAGGGTGCCAGCAGCAGTGCCAGCAGTACGTAACCACCTGTCCAACCCATAAGGAAGACGGAGGCACCATAGCCGTTGAAAGCAATCAGGCCGGCCATGGAGATGAATGACGCAGCGGACATCCAGTCAGCCGCGGTGGCCATACCGTTGGCAACGGGATGTACACCACGACCAGCCGCATAGAATTCACCGGTTGTTCCGGCACGTGCCCAGAAGGCGATGCCGATGTAGAGGGCAAAGGTAAAGCCCACTACGATATAAGTTAATGTTTGCAGATCCATGAATTAGTTACCCCCGTTAATCCTCATGGACGTCGAATTCGACATCCAGAGCGTTCATACGCTTTGTATAGACATAGATCAGCACCAGGAAGGTATAAATCGAGCCGTTCTGGGCAAACCAGAAACCCAACCCTACACCACCGATTTTGATGGTATTGAGAGGCTCAACCAAAATGATGCCGAAAAGAAACGAGCAGGCAAACCAAATCACCAATAATATGGATACCAGGCGAATATTGGCTTTCCAATACTGTTCAGCAGTTTTGTTCATGTCATGATCACTCCGCCGTAATTAATCAAGTATTTGTCATTTAATGAAGTGTCTGTGATCCCACTCGACGTCCTGTCGTACCGTTGTACGCTTAACCAACTATCTGAAGCGAGACGGTGGGATTGACACCCACTTGTGTGTTACCGCAGAAAAAGGGTTACACATTGCACTATTTTGTGGCGCTGGTGCCTATTAAGTCAAACAAAACAATAGGTTAACTCTTGTTTAGCTGTGCTGCAGTGCAGCACAAGTGTTACCATAGGTAGCATTGTTGAGGGTGTGCGTTACCGATAGGATCGTGTTACGTTTCCATTGGTAAGAAAAAATATTTTTTTGCCTGGATAACCCGCTTTTTTTAGCGTTTTTTCGGCGCCATGTAGCAAGCTACACAGCCCAATTAAGTTCCGGTCTCGAAAAAGTCCTGGTAAACAATCAAGATGGATGAGATATCTAATTGTTCCTGCTGATAATAATCCCTACTGCCTGCATAACCGCGTCGATAGGCAGTCCCAGGTGAAAGTCGATGCTGAAAAGTGTTTTAGAATATTTTAATTTACATCTGCTGCCGGAGGCGGAAGCCGCTGCCGAGGAGACTCAGGCACAGCTCAGATTGGCGGTGGCGGTTCTGCTGATTGAGATTGCCGAGTCCGATTTTGAACGGGCTCCGGAAGAGAAGTCGGCCATTCTCAATAGCATCAAAACTCAATTCGGGCTTGAGTCTGAAGCGGCTCAGATTCTGATGGATCTCGCTGAACAGGAGCATCGTCACTCAACTGACTATTTTCAATTCACTACCCTGATCAATAAAAACTACAGCTATGAACAGAAGATCCAGGTCATTGAGAGCTTATGGCGGGTCGCTTTCGCCGACCTGCAGCTGCACCATTATGAGGAGCATGTGATCCGGCGTCTGGCCGATTTAATCCATGTCTCACACAGAGACTTTATTTCAGCAAAACATCGGGTGATATCTGGGTGATGGGCTTTTTATCTTCAGTTCCTGGCTGTTTGGTGACTCCCTTTCCCATCAATCGCGCCAGTTCATGGTATATTCCTTATGAAATTAGAACACACTGAAGATGCGAAGCTATGTCTACTCTGAGTGAAAGCGGCGGTCAAAAGGGGACATCCACCAAAAAAGGGTGTGTGTTGATTGTCGATGATGAGGCACGGCATGCCGAAAGCCTAGCCACCTTGGTTGAAAGCTGGGGCTACGAGGTCGCAACGGCATCGGACGGCGCCAAAGCGGCCGGACTGCTGGTGACGCGTCGCTTCGATCTGGTTCTGCTCGATCTGCATATGCCGGTTGCCGATGGTTTTCGGGTGATGGAGTTTGTCCGCAAGCGTAGCCTGCATACCCGTATCATCACCATTTCCGGTGACCCCTCCCTTGATGACGCCATCAATTCCCTGAAAAAGGGTGCCGATCACTTCATCCGCAAACCGGTAACTCCGGTTGATCTGCTGAAGGCGATTGATGAGAGTCTGCGCAAACAGGTTAAAGACGAAAAGCTCAATCGGGTGAAGAAGAAGGCTGAAATTCAGTCCACATTACATCGGATGATGTTCGATGTTGCCCCGAATATACAGTTTCTGCTCGACACCAAGGGTAAGTTTCGTATGGTGAACAGCGTTTTCACCAAGGTTACCGGTTATCCAAAAGAGAAGATTCTAGGCCAACACTGGAGTTCGCTGGTGGAATCGGATCAGGTGGACCGTATCCACCATGTGTTCGAGGAGCGGCGCAGCAGTCCCGATCGCTTTCCCGAGGTTGAATTGAGATTGCGTTGCTATGGCCATCCGGACGGGCAGAGTGAGGCCAAGTCAAAGAGCATTCTGGTGGCACTGCAATCGAAAAGACTCTACTCGCGCAGCGGTGAGAAAAAGGTCTTTTTCGGTACCTACGGGGTTGCCAGGGATATCACTCAGTACAACAAGCTGGAAGAGCTGAACAAGTATCAGGAATTCCATGACAACCTGACCGGATTACCCAATCGGGTACTGTTCGATGATTATCTCAGTTTTGCACTGACACAGGCCAAGCAGGAGGCAGGTATGCTCTGTCTGCTGAATATTGTGGTTGTGGACTTGAAACAGGTAAATGAGGTCTATGGACACTCGGTAGGGGACAACTACCTGCAGAATATGGCAACCAGACTCAAAAAACTGATTCGCAAAGGGGATATTCTGGCGCGTGTCGATGGCAGTGAATTTGTTGTGCTGCTCTCACATATCAAGCAGGAAAAATCTGCCATCCATATCTCTGAGAAGATTCGCGCAGGCCTTAGCAAATCCCTGGTGGTCAATGGTCACAACCTGTCACCTCAGCTCAGCATCGGATCCTCCGTATATCCCAAGGATGCGGAGGATAGTGATGAGCTGCTGAGATTTGCGCAGGCAAATCATGGCATCAATCTGCAGAGTAAACAGCGACACCTGATGCAGAGCTCGAACTGGATCAAGTTGATCAAGAACCAGTCCTGACCTCATAGAGCGTATGGGTCGGCTATCTGGCGACTCAGTTTTTCTTGCCTTTCTTCTCTCTGGGTATACCGAAACGCTGACGCCTTTCCCACAGGGCTTTGCGGCTGATACCCAGTTTTTTCGCCAGTTCCGTCTCTGTCATATGATCCTGGTTATCCAGCACGAAGTGTCTGAAGTACTCTTCGAGAGAGAGATTATCGTTTACGTTCTCCAGTTTATGCTGACCACTGGTGATGTGATGATCGATTGCCAGCAGTTCCGGGGTGATACTCTCGCCTTCACAGAGAATGACGGCTCTTTCGATGGTATTGGCCAGTTCCCTGACATTGCCGGGCCAGTGATAGCGTCGAATCGCTTCCAGGGCACTGCGACTCATGCTCAAGGCAGGGCGATTGAGCTGCTTGGAGGATTTACTCAACAGGTATTTTGCCAGCGCCTTGATGTCATTACCCCGTTCACGAAGGGGGGGTAGGGCCATCTCCACTACCCGCAGGCGAAAATAGAGATCACTGCGAAAACTCTGTTGCTGCACAAGTTTCCTGACATCCTGATGGGTGGCGGCAATGATGCGTATATCCGAACTGTTTTGGTCGCTCTCCTGGCGGGGGGCGTATTCATCTCCTTGAAGTACCCTTAACAGTCTGGCCTGAGCGGCCATCGACAATTCGCCAACCTGATCCATGAACAGGGTGCCGCCCTGGGCCTTTGCCAGCAGGCCACCGCGTCCGTTGTGTCGCTCGTCCTGCTGGCCGAACAGCTCCGCCTCCACCTGATTTTCCGGCAATGCGGCGCAGTTGAATACCACAAACGGAGATTGGCTGCGGTGGCTGCGCTCGTGCAGTGCCCGGGCAACCAGCTCCTTGCCGGTTCCCGATTCACCGAGAATCAATACCGTGGCGTCGGTTGGCGCCACTTTGTCTATGCGTCGGAATACATCGACCATCGCCGAGCACTCTCCGATCATCCCACGAACCGGATAGCTCTTCTCCACTTCCGATTTGAGTACTTCCTGTTGCCGAAGCTGGCGGTCTTGTTTGATCACTCGCTCAACCACCATCAACAGTTCATCGTGATCGAAAGGTTTGGCGATATAGTCGATGGCGCCCAGCTTCATGGCATCCACCGCTGAGCGGATACTGGCATAACTGGTCATGATCAATACCGGTGTCGGTGTGGCGATATCGATGATTTCCGTACCGGGGGCACCCGGTAAGCGGACATCGCTGATGATCAGGTCAAAGTTCTTCAGTGGCAGTTTACTGGCTTCCTCTACCGATCCGGCCTCGACCACCACATAGTCGTTGCGTTCCAGCAAGCGTTTCACGGCCCGGCGGATAACGGATTCATCTTCAACAATCAATATTTGGTTCATGGGATCATCCGAGCTCTGCTGCCTGTTGTGTTAGGGCTAAATACGCCCTGCTGGGTCTGTTTTTGTGCCCAGCAAGGCAGAATGAGCGTCGTGTCGTCATTCTACATGAGCGAATGATAACGCCGCTGGGCGCAAAAACAGCCCCAGCCCTTCGGGTTGCGCCTGAAAAAGCGCCACTCAGCGTTGCTCGTCGTTCATTTGGAATAACCAAACTACACTCCTCGCGCCTTGATTGGCACTTTTTCAGCCGCAACAGGGCGCATTGGATTCGTGTTAACAGGCCCTAAACCACTTTGTCATGAAAGTTCCTGGGCAGGTCCATAATCACCCGGGTACCCTCTCCCTGTTCTGAATCGATGGTGATTGCACCTTTATGATCAGAGACGATTTTATAGGCGATCGCCAATCCGAGACCGGTTCCTTCACCTGGCGCCTTGGTGGTAAAAAAGGGCTCGAACAGATAGCCCAGATTCTGCTCCGATATGCCTTCACCTTGATCGACGACCTGCAGTCTGATCAGGTCTCCAATCTCATCGGCTTTGATCTCCACCGGTGATCCTGGATTGGAGGCATGGCAGGCATTGGTCAGCAGGTTAACCAATACCTGGGAGATTGCCTGGCGGTCCCCCTCGATTGACCATGCTGAGTCGCAACTATTGATAAAGCGGATCTGACGGCCATCATGAGTGAGTTTGACCAGCCTGATCGCCTCCTCGACAACATCGTGCACAATGAAGTTTTGAGTGTCCGCACCAAGCCCACCGCTGCGGCTGAAGTTCATCAGGGTTTTAACGATGTCGGTAATTCGTTGGGTTTGGTTGAGAATCTCGTTGATACTCTCTTTGATTAACTTGGGATCATCTTCATGACGAAGATTTTGTGCCAATGAAGCGATACCGGTTACCGGATTGCCGATCTCATGCGCCACCCCGGCAGCCAGACGGCCGATGGAGGCGAGTCGTTCACTGTGTGCCAGTTCCGCTTCCAGGGTCTCAAGGTCGGTCAGATCCTCCATCAGCATGACCTGGCTGGTGCGAGCATCCTCTACCGGATGGTCCATCGGTAGCGGCGCCGGGATGGCGGCTTTATGCAGATTGAACCAGCGGCTCTTGTTGCTATGGGTCACTTCCAGGTGGTGAATATGCTCATCCGCTGCTGAGGCGAATCCACCCAGCAGATGTCCCCAGGGTTCAGGCAGACGGTGCAGTGAGACACCGATTGCATCCCGGGCATTCACTCCAGTCATTACTTCCATCGCCAGATTCCAGATGGTGACCGTCCGCAGCCTGTCGATGGTGCAGACCCCAAGGGGCAGATCGAGCAGGATCTGTCTGTGGTAGCGGCGCAAGTTATCCAGATCCGCACTCAGACCGCGAAGCCGGGTGCGGGAGTGCTCAAGTTGATCCTCGATGAAACGCATTGAATCTGCCAATGCGGTTTGGGTATGGATATCGAGTTGCAACCGGCGGTTGATGATCATGTGTGCCAGCTGAGGACCGAGTAGTCCGGAGAGGTTTCGTTCGATTCTCTCGCGTAGGCGCCGTAATTGGGAAGGGCGAGTCTCCGCGTGGGTAAGACTAAGATCGCGCAGGGCCTGCTCCACCTCCCGTTGGGCGGCTTCGTGTCCCAGCATCTGGGCAAGCTGCTTGGTGAATTGGGCGGTTGATCCGGCGCTTACCATACCACCCATGGGTACCAGGGATTCACTGCAGCAGGCGTTGGCAGCCTCTTTCTCGCCGAGTGTCTGATTACTGAGCAGAGAGCCGAAGACGAACAACAGGGTATTCAAGGCCAGAGACCAGAAGGTGGCAAACTCCCATTGATCCATACCCGATGCGAGTCTCAATCCGGGTATATCGAATTCGGTACGTATGAAACCGGAGTTTTCCAGCAGGGGGAGAAGCAGGGTGGCAGACCAGACAGCAATTCCGGCCAACAACCCAAGGATGAAACCCATCCGGGTAGCCCGGCGCCAGTAGAGTAGACCCACAACACCGGGCAGGAATTGGGCGACCGCAACAAAGGAGATCAGGCCGAGTTGCACCAGGCCTTGATGTTTTTCCAGCAGGATATAAAAACCGTATCCGGCCATGATGATCAGTGCGATCAACAAGCGCCGGCCAAGCAGCAGCCAGCGGTATAGATTGACCGCCGGGTCAGGGAAATTGGTCGGCAACAAAATGTGATTCAGGGTCATCGATGAGAGGGCCAGGGTGGTGATGATCATCATCGCACTGGCCGATGAGACCCCGCCGATGAAGGCCAGTACCGGTAACCAGCTTGGTCCCTGTTCCAGACTGATGCCAAGGGCGAAAAAGTCCGGATGGATCGGTAGCTCAATCGCCTTTCCAGCCCAGAGAATGATCGGAATCGGCAGGTTGATCAGCAGCAGAAACAGTGGGAATGCCCAGCTGGCTGTGCGCAATGCTTTGGGTTCAAGGTTCTCGGTGAACAGCATATGAAATTGGCGCGGCAACAGAAATGCTGCGGCGAATGCCAGCAGTATGAGGGTTGCCCAAGGACCCTCTCTCACCGGCGCATAGAGTTTCTCCAGAGCTTCCGGATGGTCGGCCAGCCACTGTTCCAATCCACCAAAACCGCCGAATACGCCAAACAGGGCGGTCGCTCCAATCACCAGCATGGCGACCAATTTGACCATCGATTCAAAGGCGATGGCCAGCACAAGTCCCCGATGTTTCTCCCGGCTGGTGCTGTGTCTTGCACCGAACAGTATGGCGAACAGTACCAGTGTACTGCAGAAGATCAGAGCCAGAATTCGCGGCGCGACGGTCTGACTGGCAACCTGAAGTGAATCGGTGACCGCACGGATCTGCAGCGCGATGTAGGGCAGGGTGCCCAACAGCATGAACAGGGTGACCAGTATACCGGCGAGTTGGGAGCGATAGCGGAAAGCGAACAGATCCGCCAGCGAGGTCAGCTGATACTCTCGAGTCAGACGAAGAATCGGCTGAAACAGAATCGGGGTGAGGGCGAATGCCAGCGTCACGCCGAGATAGATGGTTAAAAACAGATAGCCCTGAGTCTCTGCAAAACTGACGCTGCCATAGTAGGTCCAGGACGTCGCGTAGACACCGAGTGAAAGCACGTAGATGCTGGGGTGCCTGATAAACCTTTCAGGTATTCTGCCACTGTCCGCGGCAAACGCGATGAGAAACAGTATTGCCAGATAGACAACACTGATGCCGAACAGTAGCCAGAGTTCATGGTTCATGGCGTCGTCGATTTACCCAGGCGATGAAAAAAATGACAGCCAGCCAGAGCAGGTAGGGCAGGTACCAGTGACGACCAGGTGAGGTCCACCACATCATTACTGGAGTGGAGAAAAGCAAAATGATCAGCAGAACAAGCGCCAGGGTTCTGTCAATCTGTCGGTCCGGGGGTGTCTCAGACATTAAAGAAGCCTAGCAGTTGTTACTTAAGGTAACAACTATCTTCTGCACAGGGGGACTCTTAAATGGTGATTCAGGCGGAAACAGAGGGACGCCACACACAAGGCGTCCCCCGAGTAGGACTATTTTTGACCGTTGATGTTAGTGACCATTTCGTGGAGTTTTGCAGACAGCTCCGTGGGTTCAAATTTAGGCACATAGGCATCGGCGCCAACCCCTTTGCCCAAGGCCATATTGGCATCGGCTGAGAGTGAGGAGTGCATGATAATTGGAATGTCGCTGAAGCGGGCATCCTCCTTGATTTTTTTGGTCAGTACATAACCGTCCATTTCAGGCATTTCAACATCGGTGAGGATGATCTGTACAAAGTCACTCGGCCTGTGATCCGTTGCGCTGGCTCGTTCGGCAATCTCCTTGAGCTTATTCCAGGCTTCAGCACCATTTGAGGTGCTGATGTATTTCATACCCATATGATCGAGGGTACGGATGATCTGATCCCGGGCCACCGCTGAATCATCTGCAAACAGCAGGGTGACATCGCTGTCCTCGACCTGTTTGATGCCGTCGAAGATATCCGAACCCTGACCAAACCCTGAGGTCTGGCTCAGCACCATCTCCACATCCATGATCATCACCAGGCGACTATCTTTCAGTTCTGTCACTGCGGTAACCAGGCCACCATGCTGCTGGGCCATCATTGGTGGGGGAACTTTAACATCCTCCCAGGCCAGACGTTCGATGGTATCCACCGCATGCACCAGAAAGCCCTGAACATTTTTGTTGTATTCAGTGACGATCAGAATACCCGGCTTCTCTTCAGTCTGTATTCCGCAGAAGTCAGGCAGGTTGATGACTGGAATCATATTACCGCGCAAACTGACCATGCCTTCTACCGAAGCCGGCATGTCCGGCGCGTGGGTAATCTCCGGCACGAGCATCACTTCACGCACCTTGAAAACATTCACACCGTAGGTCTCTTCACGACCTGTTCTGACATCCTTTCCGAGGCTGAAAAGGAGAACCTCTAAACGATTGGTACCGGCAAGTCGTGTGCGGTCGTCTACAGATTTAATAAAATTGGACATTTTTAGTTACTCAGAATTTTGTCGCATTTCAGGATTGTGGGTAATTTGAGCACGACATAATGACTCTTCCCGACTGATGTTTGTAGCGGTCGATTTGGCCAAAGCTTTAGTCGCTGCTCCTTCCTCAGGCCAATCCTGGTGAGCTCAGGGTTGTGTCTGCATGAGAGAATCTCAATTTCCAATGTGACCGCTTGGAAAATTCTTATGATTTCGGTTAATAACTGAAGATAAATAACTGGAAAAAGGCTATATTTTACCCCAAGATCAGCGAATGCAGCTGTTTTTCGGGTTTGGGATCAAGATGCATTGATGATTCCAGGGTCTGGCCCGATTGCAAACCGGCAATCAGCTATTTAGAGGAGAATGCGTGTGAATCCGGAAAAGGTACTGTTTGGTTTTTTTATTGTACTTGCCCTGACCCTCAATTTCGGTTTTTTTGTCGGTGATTTGGACAATCCGGACCATCACCATGTCTATGAGCTGTTTGCTGTGGTCGTGGTAAACCTGGTCGCCACTGTTCTCAAATTCGGCGACCGCACTCAGATGGGCGCCGTGCTGTTGGCCACCAGCCTGGTTGCGCTGTTACAGCTTTTCGCAGCGGCTTTGGTGTGGACTGTCGCCGTGCATATCACTGAAACCGGACTGACAACCGTAACCATGGCCAGTATCGTTTCCCTCTCCGGTGGCGCCATGCTGGCTAACGTGGTTTCAGTGGTTCTGTTGATCATTGAAACGGTGATGTTACGACGCTGACGCCGGCAAACGATGAACAACATCATCTTTCTGATCTTTCGGCGCATGCGGGCGCCACTGCTGACTCTGGTACTGGCTTATTCAGTGGCGGTGCTGGGCCTGGTACTGATTCCCGGCCGGGATGGTGATGGCAATGTCTACTACATGGATTTTCTGCACGCCTTCTATTTTGTCAGTTATATGTCCAGTACCATCGGATTTGGCGAATTGCCCTATCCATTTACGGCAGCTCAGCGCTTGTGGGTCACTCTGTCGATCTTTTTCACGGTGGTTGTCTGGCTCTATTCCATCGGTACCGTGTTGGCTCTGCTCAAGGATGAAACCTTCCAGAAGGCATTAACAGAACGCAGATTTGCCAGAAAAATCAGCAAATTGAGAGAGCCTTTTTATCTGGTATCTGGTTATGGGCAAACCGGGGAGGCGCTGGTTAAAGCCTTGACCGATCGTAGTCAGCATGCGGTCGTCATCGATATTCTGCAGGAAAGAGTGAATCTGCTGAAGCTGGAAAACCTGCGTGAGTATGTACCCGGTTTGTGTGCGGATGCGCGTCTGCCGGCGCATCTGCTGGAGGCTGGTCTGAAACACCCTCTGTGTGAGGGTGTGGTGGCATTGACCAACTCTAATGAGACCAATCTGAAGATCGCGATTACCGCCAAACTTCTGCATCCCGATATTGAGGTGATCTGCCGGGCCGACTCCCACGATATCGAAAAGAATATGGCCTCATTCGGCACCGACTACATCATCGATCCCTACGATGCGTTCGCCCTCTATCTGGCGACAGCAATCCAGGCGCCCTGTCTCAGCCTGATGCAGGACTGGCTCTCGTTGGGATTTAATGACCTGCTCAGTGATCCGATTCATCCACCAAAAAAAGGCTTATGGGTGATTTGCGGATATGGTCGTTTCGGTAAAGCGGTATACGATAAACTGGTGAAAGAGGATCTCGAGGTGGTGGTGATCGAGGCTGAACCCAGTCAGACCGGTACCCCGCAGACGCAACTGGTGGTCGGCAGGGGAACAGAGGCCGATACCTTGATGGAAGCAAGTATCGAGCGTGCCGCAGGACTGGTGGCCGGCACCGACAACGATGCCAACAATTTGTCGATTATCATGACAGCCCGGGAGATGAACCCGGACCTGTTTGTGATCCTGCGGCAGAATCGTAAATATAACGATCCGGTGATCCAGGCGGTTGGAGCTGATATGGTGATGTTGCCGAGTGAGATCATCGCCAACAGAATCCGAGTGTTGCTGGGTGTCCCGATGCAGCATCAGTTCGTCAAGTTGGCGATGCACCAGGATGACGAGTGGGCCTGTCAGCTGATCAGTCGTATCTCAGCACTGGTTACCGAGCATGCCCCGGATGTCTGGGAAGTTGCTTTCACTGAACAGGATACCCATGCAGTATGTCAGTATGTCCGGGAGGGACGGAACCTGACCCTGGGAGAGCTGACCACCGACCCCCGGGATCGAACCAGTCCATTACCCTGTATTCCTCTGATGTTATTGAGGCACAATGATTTTACCTTGCTGCCAGATGAGGATCTGGTTGTACAAAAAGATGACCATTTACTCTTCTGTGGTAGGGTGTCGGCTAAGCACAGGATGGAATGGACCCTGCAAAATGAAAACGCCTTGAACTATATTCTAACGGGTGAGACCAGACCACAGGGCTGGATCTGGCGTAGACTGCAAAAAAGAGAGGTGACATGAGTCAACTACTGGAAAAACTGCATCGGGACCACATCAATCTCGCTCGTCTACTCGACCTGCTCTCTGCAGAACTGGACGCATTGGCCGCTGGTCACGAATCGAATTTCGATCTGAAGATAGAGATGTTGGATTACATCGAGCATTATGCCGAACAGTCGCATCATCCTACCGAAGATCAGATCAATGCAGTCGCCTTCAAGAAAAAATCGATGCAGTCCCATGCGGCTCTCTATGATCGGGTCTGTCGTGAACATGTCAGCCTGCTGGGGCTGGCCAATCGTTTCCGAACCACACTGGAGGGGGCGATGCAAGGTGAAGTGTTGCTTCGTGATGAAGTGGAGACACAGGGACGGGAATTTGTAGCCTTGCAACGTCAGCATATCGACCTGGAAGAGGAGGAGGTATTTCCTCTGATTGATCAGGCCCTGAATGAGAAAGAGTGGCAAAAGCTGGAATCGGAGATCACCCATGGTGAAGATCCGGTATTCCATCGGCAGGATTTCAATCGCTTTCGCAGTCTGATCGACTATCTGAAGGCCCATGAGGATGAGTAGCAATCCGAATCAGTAGCCAATGGAGGGTTTCAGCCGAATAGCTCCGGCATAGCTTCCGTTTCAATGCCATAGGGGAAACCCAAAGGGCTGATTGGATTAATTCTACCTGATTGATCAGGAAGAGTGCCGGGGTTGTGGCTTTCCACAGTAAAGGATCCAGACGGGTTGGCCGATAGGTAACTCAAATAGCGGATTATTTTTGATCGGCAAATTTCAATCCATATCTACGTTGGTCGGACGATGTTGGCTTCTCTACAATCAAAAGGACGGGGGTTTTTTCTACTAGGTATCTTGCTGATGCTTGGTAGGCCCGATTTGGCCCTGTCTGGCGCCATGTCATTGGAGTCGCAGATCTATATGGCAGGACTGCATGAATCAGAGTGGGTATTTGCCGGGTCTGATATCAGCTGTGAACTGCGCCACAAAGTACCTCAGTTCGGTCAGGCCATCTTCCGCCGTATTGCCGGTGATGACCTGTTTTTTCGAATCAACAGTTTCCAGCCGATTCCCGAAAAACTGGAAGCGACCTTAAGGGAAGTCTCTCCCGCCTGGGAGCATCGCTTACCGGATGATCTGCAACAGCATCTGGTGATCCACACTGGCATGCGACCCATCCAATTGGGACGCAAACCGGCCGGTTGGTTGTTGACTTCACTCTCCAAGGGGCAGGTCGGCAGTTTTGACTTTCTCGATTGGGACGACAGTCGCAGGCAGGTGCATGTGCGGTTGTCACCAGTGAAGTTTCAGAAACCTTATCGTGAGTTTAAACAGTGCCTCAGCCAACTCTCAACCGATGGCTTCGAGACATTGAAGGAGTCAACTGTACTGTTTGCCCTGGATGTCCACGATCTGGATAAAGAGGCAAAGCAGCGGCTGGATCGCTTGGTTAACTATATCCTGGCGGACGAAAAACTGGCGGGTATCACCGTAGCTGGCCATGCGGATGATCAGGGGAGTCGTCGCTACAACAAGAAGCTCTCTGCCAGAAGAGCGGCAACAGTCTCCAACTATCTGGTCTCCAAAGGTGTCGATGCAGCTATTATCCGCAAGCGCCATTATGGTGAATCCAGGCCGGCGATCCCAAAACGGAGTGAGCGGGCGAGGGCAGCCAACAGGCGTGCAAAAATCAGTCTCAGCCGTGGTGACAGGTGATCAGAGGAGTCTGATCCTTCAACCTTGATTCTTTCCAGGTTAATTCAAACCAAATCGGTACTGCGTAGCTTTGGTCATGCTTCTTGACTAGAATCATGGCTAGGGTCAGTTGATACGAATCCATTCAGCCCTCAGGGTTGTGCCCGAAATAGCACAGCTCAGCAATGCTTGCCGCCCACCTTACATACCCAAACTTTTATCCTCGCGCTTTGACTTGCGCATTTTCAGGGGCGGCAGGGTCAAATGGATTCGTTTTAGCAGGCCCAAACAGGCTTGTTCAAACAATTAATAACCTGATGAGGGGAGTATTGATGCTTCCGGCACACCATGTGCAGGGTGACCTATATATCTGAACAACGATAATCACAAAACTTGAGGAGACAGACTTATGGCACGTGTTGCGCTCGTGACTGGTGGTACCCGGGGTATTGGCGAGGCGATCAGCCTGGCACTGAAAGAGGCTGGTTATACTGTGGCTGCAAATTATGGGGGTAATGATAAGGCGGCAGAGGCCTTCACCCAAGCTACCGGTATTCAGGCCTTTAAGTTTGATGTCAGTGACTTTGAGGCGGTAGAAAAGGGAATCCAACAGATCGAACAGGACCTCGGGCCGGTCGATGTGCTGATCAACAATGCGGGCATTACCCGTGATGCAACCATGCACAAAATGTCCTTTGAAAACTGGGACAAGGTGATTCAGACCAATCTTGCCTCCTGTTTCAACACCTGCCGTGCGGTGATCAATGGCATGCGTGAAAGAGGTTTCGGACGTATTGTCAATGTGGGTTCGGTGAACGGTCAGGCCGGACAATACGGTCAGGTGAACTATGCTGCAGCCAAGTCCGGCATTCATGGTTTTACCAAGGCACTGGCTAAAGAGGGGGCCGCCAAAGGCATCACCGTCAATGCGGTGGCGCCAGGTTACGTCTCAACCGATATGGTCAGAGCGGTGCCGGAAGACGTTCTGGCTAAGATCATCAAGACCATCCCGGTAGGCCGACTGGGTGAACCGGAAGATATTGCCCGCTCAGTACTGTTTTTGGTTGCCGATGAGGCGGGCTTCATAACCGGATCCACATTGTCGATAAACGGTGGGCAACACATGTACTGACGCCGGGCTTGTCTGGTGGTTTCAGTGTGGTATTGAAAAACTGACCATTGATGCCGCCAGCGCCGCTCGCCCTGGATGAAGTTTCCCTTGATGCAGGGTGTAGGGTTGCAGAATCCTGCGGATATCGACCTTTGGCAAAGTTACCTTGCTGCAGCGCCTTGGGTCGGTAGGAGATTGCCGTATATCTGAACGCTATTTCACTAGGGCCTGTTAAGACTAATCCATCAGGCCCAGCCCTTCGGGTTGCGCCTGACAAAGCGCCGCTCGTCTTTCATTTGGAATAACCAAACTACACTCCTCGCGCCTTGATTGGCACTTTTTCAGGCACAACAGGGCGTATTGGATTCGTGTTAATAGACCCTGGTTTATCTAATGTTTTTAGGCTCTTTGGAGGTTAAGTTTCAATCAATTCCGCCGTTATGTTAATGAGTAGAGCTGAAATGATTTATTTGGGTTCTAATTCATAACATCAAGAACTAGCGTGCCATGAAAATCAATACTCCAGTCACCGATCGAAACGTTGATGTCCGTAATGATCAAATCATTTTATCGACCACGGATCTCAAGGGCAGTATCACCTATATCAATCAGGATTTTGTTGATATCAGTGGATTTCAGAATGATGAACTGATTGGTAAAAATCACAACATCATCCGGCATCCGGACATGCCGCCCGCCGCATTCGAGGAGCTGTGGACAAAGATCAAAGCGGGCAAGCCGTGGATGGGAATTGTCAAGAACCGTTGTAAGAACGGGGACCATTATTGGATCGACGCCTTTGTCATGCCAATTCTCAAGGATGGTGCCGTGGTGGAGTATCAGTCGGTGCGTTACCGGGCAAAATCCGATTGGATCAATCGGGCCAAACCGATCTACAAAGCACTGCTCGATGGAAAAGCCTTTAAACAGGGTTTGTTCTCCCGCCTTTCTTTGACCAACAAACTGATTTCTGGAAATCTATTGGCATTGATTCCGGTGCTGTTGACCATGTTGGTGCCGGGCTTGAGCGCCTTCAGTCCACTGGGGCTGCTGGTTACTGCATTGCTCTCGATTGCAATCAACTGGTCTTTGCTTGGTGCCTTCAGGAAACTGGTGCAACGATCCCAGGAGATTGTTGATCAACCGGTGATGCGACATATCTACACCGGATCGGACGATCAGACCGCTCAGGTGGAACTGGCATTGAAGATGTATGAATCCCAGATCAATGCAATTGTCGGGCGGATGACCGATGCCACCCAGAAAATGCATATTGTGGCCGATATCAATGTGCAAACCTCACAACAAACCCGGCAGGGGATGGATGCTCAACAGAATGAGCTGACTCAGGTTGCGACCGCCATGACCGAGATGGCTGCCACGGTACAGGAGATTGCTGCCAATGCCTCGGCGGCGGCCGACTCAACCCGTATCGGGCAGAAACAGGCGGGTAGCGGCAAGGAGGTTGTGGAAAAGACGATCAATGCCATCAATGTCCTGGCAGTGGATATTCAGCATACCTCAGAAGTGATCCAGAAACTGTCCACCCACAGTGAAGAGATCGCCAAGATTCTGGAAGTGATCAAGGGTATTGCGGAACAGACCAATCTGCTTGCCCTGAATGCCGCCATCGAGGCTGCAAGAGCTGGTGAGAATGGTCGAGGCTTTGCTGTTGTGGCCGATGAGGTCCGAACCCTGGCGAGCCGCACCACGGAATCCGCCAGAGAGATCGAGGAGATGATTGAGCTGTTGCAGAATGGCAGTAAAGAGGCGGTCGGCGCGATGGACAAGAATCGTGAGAAAGCGGAATCGAGTGTCGATCTGGCTGCCAAGGCGGGGGAGGCCCTGGAAGCGATCTCCGGTGCAATCGATACGATCACCGAGATGAACACGCAGATTGAAACCGCCTCGGAAGAGCAGAGCACCGTAGCTGAAGAGATGAACAAGAATGTGCTCAATATCAGTCATGTGGCCGACAGTACGGCGGTTGATGCAAAACAGGTTGATGAAAAGACCCGTGAGACCCTGGGCACCATTGAACAGCTCAGCCATCTGGTGGGGCAGTTCATGCATAAAGGTTGATCTTACTGGCCTGGATTTGCTCTTCTTGGCCCAGTTGCAATCTTAGTTATCGCATTGGAAACAGATGAAGTAAATCGTCTGGTCTGTAGCTCATACAGGAACTTCTCTGTTACTGTACTGAGAACTGTCCTGATGTAATGAGAATCGACTAAGCTCGGAACTCAGCCGGATTTCATTCTGGCCATCTGGACATTTCATCGATTCTCCGCAATATTCAGCAAAATATCAGTTTGTTACGCTAGACTCAGATACAGGGTGCTTACCTATCTGAGTATTCAGAGTCAAAAGCAGCTAGTGTTATAAATCTGACCCAAGATCACGATTGTGAAAATACTATTGGTAGAAGATTCCGTACGTCTGCAGCGTTCACTATCTGCCGGCCTCAAAAGGCATGGATTTTCTGTGGATCAGGCATTTGATGGTGAACAGGCGCTGAGCTACATAAGACATAATCGATATGACACGATTCTACTCGATTTAGTGTTACCTAAGATCGATGGTTTGAATGTGCTGTCAACCCTGCGTAATGAGGGCAATAATGACCAAGTGCTGATCCTGTCAGCTAATGACCAAACGGAAGATCGGATACGCGGTTTGGATCTTGGTGCGGATGACTATATGGTTAAGCCTTTTTCATTCGATGAACTGGTTTCCCGTCTTCGGGCATTGAACAGGCGTCACTCCGGCATAAAGAATCCTGTTCTTGATATATCAGGTGTTAAAATAGATACAGTGTCGCGCCTGGTAAGCTTCAACGAACAGGTAGTCAATCTTACGCCGCATGAGTTTAAATTACTGGACTATCTTGCCCACAGGAGAGGGCGTGTATTTTCTCATGATCAACTCATTGATCAGCTATACGATGCGGCCAGCTACGTAACACGCAATGCTGTTGAAGCCCATATCAGTTCGTTACGAAAACGTCTGAAGGAATCCGGTGCGCCAGGGCTTGTGAAAACAAGACGCGGTTTTGGTTATTTGGTTGAATAGATTCCCGTGAAATCGATCCGCAGCAGGCTAAATCTTACAATTATCAGCACCTTGGTGTTGATTTTGTCGCTAACCGCGGTATTTCTCTATTTTCGTATCTCACAACATGTGATCAAGGTTTATGACAGTGCCTTGTATGACAAAGCCAATGCGTTGATTTCCCTGACCGAGCTCGATGAAGAGGGTCTGGAATTCGATTTTTCCGAAGATGGTGTGATGAGTGAGTTCGAACTGGGGGAGCATGCACACTACTATCAGCTTTGGGAACTTGGCCGTGATTTATTGATTAAATCCCCGTCGCTTATGGACTCAGATCTGCCATTGACAGGAATTGCCCTGGGAAAACACCATTTTGCTGATCTTACTCTGCCGGACGGCCGTGCAGGCCGTCTGATAGAGATCAATTTTGTGCCTCGTGTCGAGATGGATGATGAAGAGGAAATTGTTGAAATTCCGCAGCCGAAACCGATCTCCATGGTCTATGCCCGTGAACGAAAAAAACTTGACGACACACTATTCGCAATTGGAGTGACCATTTTCAGTATTGTCGTTATTGTACTTCTGGCAACTGCACTGCTGGTTTGGCATCTGGTAGGTAGAGGGCTGTTGCCACTCTCGACATTGGCCAGGCAGGTGAGTGAAATCGATGAATCGAGCTTGAGTGCGCGACTGCGTCAACCAGGTAATCAGAGTCTTGAGATTACACCAATTGTTGACCAGTTAAATCATCTTCTGCAGAGACTGCAATCTGCTTTTGAGCGGGAAAAGCGTTTTTCATCCAATGTTGCTCATGAGTTACGTACCCCACTCTCTGAACTGAGGACTCTTTCAGAAGTTGCACAGATGATGCCGGAAGACAGGCAGCAACTCATCAAGTTCTTCAAGGATGTGGGAGAGATATCCAACCAGATGGAGAAGGTTGTTATCACAATGCTCGAATTGGCAAGATCGGACGCTGGCCTATTACATAGTGATCCCGAAGAGATCAAACTGTCGGCCATTTGCGACTCAGTTTGGCAGATGGCGATTAATGATTATGGTTTTGGCAAGAAGCTGGTCAAACATATTCCTGATGGTCTGATCATCTCCACAGATCGCGAAAAATTTTCGATGATACTCAGCAATATTTTTGTCAATGCGATCAGCTACAGTCCAGAAGAGGCGGAGATCGAATTGAGCGTGGAAATTCACAGTGAGAACTTGGTTATCAAGGTCAAGAATATGGCGACAGACTTGAGGCCAGAGGATATCGTACACATGAAAGATCGTTTCTGGCGTAAGAATAAATCACAAGGTGAAACCAGTCATTCTGGCCTGGGGCTGACATTGGTCTATGCATTGGCCAGAATTCTGAAACTTGATATTAGCCTGGATCTTGATAACCAGAGTATTTTTATGATTACGATCTCTGGCGTACCGCTGGTAGTGGAATAACGGCTCGCTGGTAAACTTCAGCAGCTGATAGATAAACGTATTGACAGTAATTAGTGAAATTTATAGACAAAGTCGATGCCAATAAAATCAAGGTGTTTTTCAGGGTACTCGGCAAATGCTCTGCCAGGCTTGAATTTGGCGTAAGTGAAAAACAGTTCGAGGGTTTCTTCATGCTCTATGCTGAGGATAAGATCCAGCTCTGTACCTAGATGTCGACTGTTACCGGAAGGCTCCACTTCAATACTGGCATTGCGTATCTCATCGGACAACACCTCCTGCTTGTAGTCAAATCGCATTAAATCTACTGCCATATCCTCAGCAAACCGCCATTGTAGGCCGATCATGTCAACTTTAAGGTTGGATAATTCCGGCTGAAACAGTTCACCATAGGATTCAAAGTCACCTTGCAATCCTGTCTGGCGGTATGATTTGTTGTCTCGATCGTCCAGGTTTGCATCGCCAGAGCCTCGGGCGCCTGCAATGATCAACGATAACTGGTCATATACGTAGGGCGTCCAGCGTAGCAAGTAGCCGCTGGCGGATGCATCAACATCTTCACGCTTCAGTTCGCTGACCTCGATAACATCTGCGGAGAGCTCTTCAAACTCATAAAGTGTCGATCTGCCGTGTATCTCAGCGTAGTGCAGCTCTAAATCAATCTCTCCAATCAACTCAATTTCGATATCTGCAACATAACTGAGTCCCTGCCAGGTCAGGTCTGCGTCCTCTTCATCAATTCTTGAAAACTCCTCAGAGTCACCGATGTGAGGTGTTGATGAGTTATCATTCTGTTTGAGGTAATAAAAGTTAAGAATCTGTCCATCGAAGAGCTCCCAACTCATACTAAGGACCAGTCGTTGAATCTCATCCATTTCAGGATCGATAAAATCTTCATCGGTGGATTCCACCACCTGCTGCTCAGCTATGGCAACAAATGCCTCGAGGTCTTCATACCACATCTGGAGACTGATGAGATCCAATTCGTCATCCCACCAGGACCACCAGTGGCTGATACTCTCATATTCGACACGACCGAGTTTTAATTCAGAATCAATGACATCACCGAACAAGTAGGCAATGCCGATCTCTCTGAACTCCAATCCTGAGTGGTTGGTTTTAATGTCTGCGTTTTTTATAATTTCGCTTTCATCAATCAGCGCGCCAGTGAAGAATAGACTGAACTGATCATCATGGCGGTATTCCAAGTCAAACTCGATTTCCCTGTCCTGCTCTAAAAGTTTATTGTTCAGGTCGTCTGTGCCAAGGCTTAATCCATCTAATACGTTGAATTCGATGCCAATTTCAATGTCACTGTAAAGCTGGCCACTATTTTCGGCAGTAGCCGGTGATAGATGGAAAAGGCAGGTAAAAATCGTGTACGGAAGTAGTCGCCGCAATGCTCATTCCTCAGGTTATCTTCAGATAGATGAAATAAACTCTCCAGGAACTATGTGGCTGGTAGGCCTGTGTCTCTAGCTGGTATTGGATCAGCAGTTGTCCGATTCTTATTGTATGGGGGTGTTATTCGAATAGATAGAGCATAACAAAAACAATCTTTTATAAAAACAAAAAGTGCCGCTGATCGACGCATTAATCAGTGGTTTGGCCAGCTATTCTCTATCATTATTGAAATGGCATGCATAGTCGCCGGCTCAATAGCTTTTCAATCGTCGATGTCGACTTTGAGTATCGTGCCATCAAGCTCAATGATGGCTTCAAGTCTCTTCCCTTCGTGCACAAAGTCGACTTCATAGACCTTCTCTCCCTTATAGGTTTCTTTTTCAACTTCAGTAATTCTCGCACCAGGATAGGCTCCCTCGACGATCTTTCTTACATCACTTTTACTGATTGCTAGAGCGTGACTTGTAAAAATTGAAAGTCCGATGAGGAGCAGGAGGGTGATTTTCATATGTGGCTTCCTAATAAAAGTTTTCGACAACAGAGGAGCGAAAGTTAATTAAATTCAGTCAAATTTCAGTTTTCCATCAGCCTAACTTCAGATCGAGAGTAGAAAATATCTTATGCATGGAGCATGAAAATATCAATTAACAACAGAGGAGAATATCAGATGAAGCAAGTAACACTACCCCTATACCTTGTTACTGCAGGCTTTATTCTAGCGTCAACTCACACCATTGCCGGTGACGATGTGCCATTTGATGAAGCTGAGCTTTTTTTCGAGCTAAACGACACCGATGGTGATTTGGGTATTCACGGCAAGGTTGACGGTGATGAGTGGAAACGCCTTCAAATTGAGGATCCATATGATCGTCGCATGATGTCGGTACGGGCTAACGGGCGCCTCAAACGACAGGGAATCACAGAGCTCTTTTTCGAGAGTGCTGAACCGACATTTGATGAGTTGGACCCTACGAATTTCTTTAAAAGATTCCCGGAAGGTATCTATGAGATAGAGGGTGTCACTCTGGATGGGGAGGAACGAGAAAACGAGGTCTTTCTGTCACATGTCATTCCCGCTGCACCAAATAACGTGACCATTAATGGTGTGCCGGCGGCTGAGGATTGTGACGTAGAGCTGCTACCTGTTGTGACTGCGCCTGTAACCCTCGCCTGGGCACCTGTAGTTGATTCACATGCCTGGCTGGGAAAGGGTGGTAATGTTGAGGTGCGTTACTACGAGGTTGTTGTCGAGATCGATGATACCGATTACAAATCAACCAGTATCATTCCTGGTAATCTGACACAGTGGACCGTATCCGATATGAATTTTTTCACACTGTCAGAGGAGGGTGAATATAAGTTTGAGATTCTTGTCAGGGCGGAGAGTGGGAATAAATCCGCTGTTGAAAGCTGCTTTATTGTTGAATAGTTATTATTAACCCGAACCCCTCCCGTCAGGGAGGGTGTTGCTAGGTGAACAAAACCACAATGAACGTAACTCAAACTCTCCTATTGATACTGTTTTCACTTGGTGCTGCTTCTTGGTTTTACAATTCTCAGAGTAACAAAATAGAAGTTGGGACTGATCAGGCTACAGAACAAGAAATTTTTAAGACCACTGTAGAGAAAACTGTTTTATCAGAAATAACTCAATTGCAAACTGCTTCCACTCCTGAAGCATCTGACTCATCGGCTATCGTCAGCCGGTATCCTACAGAAGAAATGATTGGCGTTGATTATGAATCGATAGAGATACTGGTAGAAGAAAAGACACCTGATGATAATACGATTGAAGAGTTAAAACGCTTATTAAGCCATAGTGATCCAACCCGGCGTCTTGCTTCAGTTTATGCAATTGGCGAATATAAGAGTCATGATGCCATCACAGATCTTATGCAAGCCCTATATGATCCTGACCCGCGCGTCAGAGTGGCCGCTGTTGAGTCACTCGCGATGCTGAGTCATGACACTGAGATTGGCTATCTGGAGCCTGCACTCTATGATTCTGACAATCATGTGAGAATAACGGCTGTATGGGCCATCGCAGATGTTGAAAATGAACAAGGTATTTATCTGTTGGCGCCACTGTTGTCTGACAGCAGTGCGGAGATTCGAATTAACGTCGTGGCAGCACTGGGTGAAATTGGTGACACAGCATCAATACACTACCTTGAGAACCAGCTGAATGATACTGATGAAAGGGTACGTTGGAGTGCGGCTGAGATTTTGAAGGAAATTGCAGCCGATTATTGAAGGCGTCTGCTGAATAAACACACGACTGGCCTGATGTTGTATCTGTAAGCCAGGCTGAATTCACTTTGGAAATAGTTGGTGGGCGCAACAGGGATCGAACCTGTGACCTCTGCAATGTGACTGCAGCGCTCTCCCAGCTGAGCTATGCGCCCGACGTGGTGACGCATTCTAGATCTACAGCCACTTGACGTCAATTGTCCAAAAATTATACAAATTCGGCATTCTCCACGGTTTAAGCTTACGATTCAGTCCTGGTCTGTTAGAATTTCCGATTTGCTGCAACTGGATGAAACCACCGGATCATGACTGTTCGTACCCGTTTTGCTCCCAGCCCAACCGGCTATCTACATGTGGGCGGTGCTCGTACCGCACTGTTTTCCTGGCTCTATGCACGTAAGCATGGGGGTAAATTCGTCCTGCGTATTGAGGACACAGACCTTGAGCGCTCCACCGCCGAGTCGGTGAATGCCATTTTGGAAGGGATGACCTGGCTGGGGCTGGAGTACGACGAAGGCCCTTTTTATCAGACCAAACGGTTCGACCGCTATCATGAGGTGATTGAACAGCTGCTGTCGAAGGGATTGGCCTATCGCTGTAACTGCAGCCGTGAGCGTCTCGATGATTTGCGGGAAGCGGCGATGAATCGTAAGGAGAAACCCAGATACGATGGCCATTGCCGGAATCATGATGTCAGTCCCGATGAACCCCATGTAATCCGCTTCCGCAATCCGGATAGTGGTGTGGTGTTGGTTGATGACCTGGTACGCGGTCGGGTCAGTTTCAACAATGAGGAGCTGGACGATCTCATCATCCGTCGAACCGATGGCTCCCCCACCTACAATCTGACGGTAGTGGTTGACGATCTCGATATGCAGATCAGCCATGTGATCCGCGGTGACGACCACCTGAACAATACCCCCAGACAGATCAATATCCTCAAGGCGCTGAATGCTGAGCCCCCCAAATATGGGCATGTACCGATGATATTGGGGGATGACGGCGCGCGGCTCTCGAAACGCCATGGCGCTGTCAGCGTGATGCAGTATCGGGAGGATGGTTACCTGCCTGAGGCATTGCTCAATTATCTGGTGCGCCTGGGGTGGTCCCATGGGGATCAGGAGATCTTTTCCATCGACGAGATGATAGAGTTGTTTGATATCGATGGGGTCAACAAGGCGGCATCCAGTTTCAATACCGAAAAGTTGCTGTGGTTGAATCAGCACTACATCAAGCAGGATGATGCGAAACGCATCGCCCATCTACTGAGTCCCCATATGGGGGATCTGGGCATCGATCCCGCCCAGGGCCCTGACCTGACAAAGGTCGCAGAGGCGCACCAGGAGCGGGCCCGTACTCTGGTAGAGATGGCGGAGATGAGTGCATTCTGCTATCAGGATTACGATGAGTTCGAAGAGAAGGCTGCGAAAAAGCATCTGCGGGGTGTGGCCAGAGAGCCGCTGCAACGGATGCGCGATGCCCTGTCCGAGTTGGAAGATTGGCAGGAAGCGGCGCTGCATGGGGTCGTGGAGCAGGTCTCAGAGGCGTTGGAATTGAAGATGGGGAAGGTTGCCCAGCCACTCCGGGTGGCCGTGGTGGGCCGGGCGGCATCGCCAGGCATCGACACAACCCTCTACCTGGTTGGCAAAGAGGCCTGTCTGAGACGCATCGATAAAGCCCTGGACTATATCACTCAGCGTGAAGCGGCTGCCGGTTAGGCAAAGGCACTACCAGAGCGATATTTCGTAGAGAAAACACTTGCAAGAAGCCAAAGTAATGAGCGAACTGGATCAGAGCGACAACACACCGACGAACTTCATTCGACAGATCATCGACCAGGATATCGAGCAGGGCAAGCACGATGGTCGGGTGCACACCCGTTTTCCACCGGAGCCCAACGGCTATCTGCACATCGGCCATGCCAAGTCGATTGTGCTCAATTTCGGCATTGCCAGGGATTACCAGGGGCATTGCAATCTGCGCTTCGATGACACCAATCCGCATAAGGAGAATATGGAGTTTGTCGAAAGTATTCAGCAGGATGTACGCTGGCTGGGATACGACTGGCAGGACCGTCTCTTCTATGCCTCAGACTATTTTCAACAACTCTACGATTTCGCGGTAGAGCTGATCAAGGCTGGCAAGGCCTATGTTTGTGACCTGGACGGGGAGCAGATGCGCGCCTACCGGGGCTCCTTGAAAGAGCCAGGCCAGGAGAGTCCCTATCGGAGCCGCTCCGTGGAGGAGAACCTGGATCTGTTTGCGCGCATGAAAGCCGGTGATTTTGCTGATGGAGAGCGGGTGCTGCGGGCTAAAATCGACATGGCTTCGCCGAATATGAATATGCGGGATCCGACCCTCTACCGGATCCGTCATGGGGTGATTCATCACCAGACAGGTGAAGCCTGGTGCATCTATCCCATGTATGACTACACCCATCCGGTTTCAGATGCCCTTGAGGGGATTACCCACTCCCTTTGTACCCTGGAATTTGAGGATCATCGTCCCCTGTATGACTGGGTGCTGGATAACATCACCATTCCATCTCATCCCCAGCAGATCGAGTTCTCACGACTCAATCTTGAATACACGGTATTGAGTAAGCGAAAGCTGACCCAGCTGGTGGATGAGGGCTTTGTGGAAGGCTGGGATGACCCACGCATGCCGACAATTGCCGGGATGAAGCGTCGAGGGTACAGCGCTGCCTCAGTCCGTGAGTTCTGTCGACGCATCGGCATCACCAAATCCGACGGACTGGTCGAGATTGGCATGCTGGAGACCTGTATCCGTGAGGACCTGGATGCCCGTGCGCCCAGGCGTATGGCCGTGATGCATCCACTGAAACTGGTGATCGAGAACTATCCGCAAGATCAGCAGGAGATGCTGGAAGCGGCCAACCATCCCAAGGATGAGTCGATGGGGGTTCGCCAGATCCCCTTCAGTCGGGAGATCATTATCGATCAGGCCGATTTCCGTGAGCAGGCGAACAAGAAGTTCAAGCGTCTGGTAACCGGCGGCGAGGTGCGGTTGAGAAATGCCTATGTGATCAAATGCGAAGAGGTGGTAAAAAACAATCAGGGTGACATTGTTGAGCTTCGCTGTAGCTATGATCCTGATACTCTTGGGAAAAATCCCGAAGGGCGTAAGGTTCGCGGGGTCATACACTGGGTCTCCGCCAAGCATGGCGTGAAGGGTGAGGTTCGACTTTACGACAGACTTTTCAAGCAGGCGAATGCCGATAAGGTTGAAGAGGGTGGCCGCTTTACCGATAACCTGAATCCGGACTCATTGCGCACCCTGACTGAGTGCTATTTCGAGCCTGTGCTCGCCGATGCAGAGGTTGAACAGGCCTATCAGTTTGAGCGGGAAGGCTATTTCATACTCGACAGTGTTGAAGCGGGTCGCCAGCCGATGGTCTTCAACCGGGTGATCACCCTGCGGGACTCCTGGGCAAAAATTGAGAAAGGCGGCGGTAAATAGTTGTATGACCAGATCGCTCACAATTGTGGCTTCAGGCAGGTTCTGATTAAAATTGGTTTGTCGAGAGATTTTGCCCTGTGCCAAGGGGCTGATCACAGCGGGAGAAGCTGCAAAAACCTCTGTCAGTTAATTGGCTGGGGTTTGCATCGAAAAATCTGCTGAAGATGTGAAAAAAATCAGTGGACAAGCGGGAGATTATCCCCTAACATGCCCGCCTTTCTGGGGCCATAGCTCAGCTGGGAGAGCGCAACACTGGCAGTGTTGAGGTCGGCGGTTCGATCCCGCCTGGCTCCACCAAATTTGATTAAGATTGGCCCGGATTTATTCCGGGCTATCTTTTTCAGGGTTATGCTGGCCTCTCAAGGTCATCACTCGATTGCCCGACGGGGTAGCGGTATGCTCTGGATCGACATTCTGATTATCGCCATCATTGCGCTCTCGGCTATCATCAGCCTGATCAGAGGTTTTGTGCAGGAGGCGTTGTCTCTCGCCACCTGGATCGCTGCATTCACAATCGCCTGGCTCTTCTTTCGTCCCCTCGCCGTGGAACTGACTCCCTGGATCGATGTGCCCTCGATACGGCTTGGTGTGGCCTTCGGGCTTATTCTGATCGGTATCCTGATCCTCGGTGCGATTATCAACCACTTCATGAAAGTATTGGTTGCTTCTACCGGATTGAGCGGTACCGATCGGATGATCGGTATTTTCTTTGGAGTGGCCCGTGGTGCGGTCATGGTGGCAATTCTGGTCCTGTTGGCCGGTCTGACACCGTTTCCGAATGATCCGTGGTGGAGTGAATCGCGCCTGATTCCCTATTTTCAGGAGATGGCGCTTTGGTTGAAAGGCTTTCTGCCCAGCGACATTGCTGATAACTTCCACTATTGAGTGACAGGGATTGGTCGAAATGAATGGTTTGGGAAATTACGCTGGCCAAGGACTCAATAATCTGTCCCGGCCAATGTTGGCTCCCATGCAGACCCTGGAGAACTGAACATGTGCGGTATCGTGGGTATTGTCGGTAAGACACCGGTCAATCAATCCCTTTATGATGCATTATTGGTGCTACAACATAGAGGTCAGGATGCTGCAGGTATCGTGACCTGCCATAAGGGCAAGCTCTATTTGCGCAAGGCAAATGGACTCGCCCGTGACGTGTTTCATACCCGTCATATGCTGCGGCTGAAAGGCAATATGGGACTTGGGCATGCCCGATACCCCACCGCCGGGTGTAGTTCATCAGCAGAAGCCCAGCCCTTCTACGTCAACTCACCCTATGGCATTACCCTGGCGCACAATGGCAATCTCACCAATGCCAAAGAACTGACAAGGGATCTGTTCGTCGAGGATCTGCGTCATATCAATACCTCGTCAGATTCCGAGATCCTGCTCAACATCTTCGCTCATGAACTGCAGATGCAGAACAAACTGCGTATCGCGCCTGAAGATATCTTCAAGGCGGTTGCCGGTGTGCATCGTCGCTGTCGGGGTGGTTATGCGGCGGTTGCGATGATCCCTGGTGTCGGTTTGATCGGCTTTCGTGATCCCTACGCCATACGTCCGATTGTCTATGGCAAGCGGGAAACGGATCAGGGTACGGAGTACATGATCGCTTCTGAAAGCGTTGCCCTGGATGCCTTGGGATTTGAACGGGTACGGGATCTGGAGCCGGGTGAGGCGATTTTCATCAGCAAAGAGGGGCAGTTCTACGCCCAGCAGTGTGCTGCCAATACGGTCAAATCCCCCTGTATCTTTGAATTTGTCTACTTTGCCCGTCCCGACTCCATTATCGACAATGTGTTTGTACACAAAGCCCGTTCCAGAATGGGCAAAAAATTGGCCAAGAAAATACTCAGGGAGTGGCCGGATCACGATGTGGATGTGGTGATTCCAATACCCGATACCAGCCGAACGGCGGCATTGACCCTGGCCAATGAGCTGAAGGTGCGCTATACGGAAGGTTTCATCAAAAACCGCTATATCGGTCGTACCTTTATCATGCCTGGTCAGACTGTGCGTAAAAAGTCGGTCAGGCAGAAACTGAATGCCATCGATCTGGAATTCAAAGGTAAGAATGTTCTGCTGGTGGATGATTCCGTGGTGCGTGGCACCACCTCTCAACAGATTGTGCAGATGGCAAGGGACGCCGGGGCCAGAAAGGTCTATTTTGCCTCTGCCGCACCACCGGTGATCTACCCCAATGTATATGGCATCGATATGCCCTCTGCGAGTGAACTGGTTGCACACAACCGTACCATTGAAGAGGTGCAGGAGATCATAGGCGCCGATCGCATGATTTATCAGGATCTACAGGATCTGATCGATGCGGTGATGAAGAAAGGCAAAACCGATATCGATCGATTTGATACGTCGGTATTCAGTGGCGATTATGTCACCGGGGATGTGAGTGACACCTATCTGGAGCAGCTGGAACTGTTGCGTAACGATGGCGCCAAATCCCAGAGTGAGATGGCGGACAGAAGTGTCATCGATCTGCACAACGATAGCTGAGTCCCGATCAAATTACCTTCAATATTGCACGCTTGATGGGTTTAGCCGGCAGTGACACTCGGTTGTGCGCTGTTACTCAGCCTGGGTTCACAGCCATGAAGTCGGTCGAAATAGCGTGCCCGGTAGATCAACCGGGGAGCGTCCCCATCTTCGAACCCGCTTCTGGTATGTAAGACGTTATTACAGATCAATCCCTGACCCGCCATCAGTTTACCCCTGAAGTGCCACTCCGATGGGGTGTGCAGGATCGATTTCAGGAAGCTGACCGCTTCACTCAAACAGGCATCCTCACGCCAGGCGATACTGCGACTTCGATCCGTATAGCGCATGTGCAGATGACCATCGGGATAGATGGCGAAGACAGGGCCACTGCGGGCTGGCCTGATCTCTTCATCATCAACCACATTGGCTGGTATCGTCATCGCCTGCGGATGCATCAATGCCCGGATGTAGTCCGGGTTTTCATCCATGATACGAATGAACACGATCTCATGATCCAGCAGGTCGTTCTCTCCGCCCTTTGTGGCAGGATTTACACAATGCAGCAGCAGTCCGTGGATCTGGTGTTGCAGGTCGTTGTAGTAGCCATCAGTGTGCCAGGCGATCGGTCGATCTGAGTAGGGGATGTAGCCTCTATGAAGGGCATCAGACTGCACGGTCAATGAGGTGATGGCGTCATTGTCGGCACACATATTGTGATCCAGTCGCTGCAGGCCGAAACGACTGCCCAGCTGCCGAATGATCTGTTTGTCCGCATCATGCCCGGAAAGTCCTGCCCAGATTGCCATATTCGACTTGCGGCAAAGCTGCTGGAGTCTGTCATGCTCCGCCTGGGTGATATTCCGTGGGTCACCGATCTCCACGATCAACGACTCCAATGAGCTTGGATAGTGCTTCAGTTTTGCATCCCGCCAGGCTGCATAACTGTCTGAATTGTCGGGATTAAAGGGTGATAATGCTTGGCTTGGCATGGTCCGGATTTTCGCACATTCAATGAACTGCTGATATGATACTGCGGTTAGGCCGTGCCTGCTAATACCAATCTCATTGGCCTGTTTAAGGAAAAGATCAATTTTTACTGATGAGGCTCTTTGCCATGTATGCCGTATCCAGACGCCCATTGATGCCAAAAGCTTTGACACTGCCGTTGAAGATTTTGCCCGTTAAAGCCCATGGTTTGATATTGAGTACCTTACTCAACCGGGTATTCCGCGCACAGCTCGCAGAGGGTGAGCTTGATTTTCTCGAAGCAAAGGTCGTGCAGATCAAGGTCAGTGATGCAGCGCTGAATTATGCGTTGACCATGCGGAATGGCAGACTCGCAGAAGCGGGAGGCCAGCCGGCCGATTTGACGATTACCGGCTCTGTTTACGACTATCTGTTGTTGATCGCAGGCAGGGAGGATCCCGATACACTGTTTTTTCAACGCCATCTGGTGATGGATGGGGATACCGGTTTGGGTGTTCATCTGAAGAATATGCTGGCGGCAGTGGAGCCTGAAGAGCTGCCTATACCCCGGGAATTCAGAACGATTGTGGAGCGTGGATCGCGGCTCTACGAACGGGTGCTTTGAAACGACGCAACCGGCCTGAAGGGCGGGTCATTCACTTGCAGCGGCCGGATTGAGAGATCCTAGTCCAGTTCGGGCAGTAATTGCACGTCAACGGGAACCTTTAGCAGGCGCTCGATCCGTTTCTGAGTCTGCTCGGGAGGCGCGCTGCACCAGAACTCCTCACGACCGGGCTCAGCTGCCTCAGTCAACAGATCGTGTGTGGACAGTTGCCGTTGGAGTTGTTTAGCTACGGCAGGTCCGGTATCGATGATGGATATACCGGCTCCGGCTTCTTCGGCAATCATCTGTTTCACAAATGGATAGTGGGTACAGCCCAGCACCAGGGTATCAACACCACGCTCGAGAATCGGTTGTAACTGTTGAGAGACAATTCGCCGGGTTGTCTGGTGATCATGCCCATTTCGTTCAATGGCCTCTACCCAGCCATGACAGGGACAGATGATGATTTCCGAACCATCCGCATGCTGCTGCAGCAGGGCTTTAAACTTATGGCTGTTAAGTGTGCCATGGGTGGCCAATACACCCACCATCCCACTTTGGCTCAGCGATATTGCCGGTTTCACGCCTGGTTCCATGCCGATAATCGGTAACCTGTAAGTCTCACGCAGATCCTTGACGGCTGCAGCCGTTGCGGTATTGCAGGCGATAACAACCGCTTTAACATTTTGTGAAATCAGAAATTGTGTGATTACCCGGCTTCGTCGAAGAATGTAGTGCTTGTCTTTCTCGCCATAGGGCAGGTGAGCCCGATCTGAGACATAGACCAGATTCTCATTCGGTAGCAGAGAGCGGACATGTTGCAGAACTGATAAACCGCCGATGCCTGAATCGAAAATCCCAATCGCTGCTTCAGACGGCATCACCAACCTCAAATTTCAGTAGCCTTTCAATCTCATGCTCCAACTGTATATAACTGACAAGGAGCTGATCGGTGTCCTCCTGTTTACACACCTTTTCAAACGCTTTGACTCTATAGTCAAGTGCCGGCACGCCACATGAAGAGGTGGAACCATGAATTTTATGGGAAAGCTCTTTGAGATTATTCCAGTCAGATAGATCGATGAGTTTTTTGATAGCTAAAAGCTGTTGAGGCAGTTCCAGGCAGAGTTGCTTGAACATCTCATCGGCAAGTTTTTGATCACCACCGGTTATTGCCAGCAGTTTATCCATATCCCTGACCGGCAGCTCACCGAACGACATAACAGACTCAGACATTTGCTGCTGAGATACGATCATTGAATCTGTGGAATCCTGTGAAAATATATTATTGATTACGGACCACATTTGGGGTTCATCAATCGGTTTCAGCAGATAACCATCCATGCCGGACTCCGCTATCTGATTTCGAGTCGCCGGTACAGCGTCTGCAGTCAATGCAATGATCGGGGTGTGGTTCGAGCCCTGTTCATTTCGCCGAATGATCTCTGCGGCCTCTGTGCCTTTCATCTTCGGCATATGAATATCCATCAGTATCAAATCGTAGCGGTTGTTTTGTGTTTTTGAAATGGCGCTTAAACCATCATAGGCCTCTGTAACAATTGCGCCTTTGCCTCTCATTAATGTACTGATCAGTTTAAGGTTGATATCGTTATCATCGACTACAAGAATATTATAGTTTTCCAGGCTTGGTTGAGCGGTGTCGGCACTCTGTTTAGTGAGAAAGTCCGGTTGCTGCGCTTTGGTGGCAAAAATGGTCCTCAGGTTCTCTTCAAGTTTACTGGTGCTGAAGGGTTTTGATAGGTAGGTGTCATTACTCAATGACTGAAACTGTTCGATCACGGTTCGTTCCGAAGCACTGAGAAATGTAAGTAACGGTATCTTGCAGCGGGATTTCAGGCGTTGAATTTCAAATTCTGCAATACCTGAGGTGATTTCCGTATGTGAGAAGCCAAGCACAATCAATTGAATGTCAGCCGTGCAATCTATAGGAAACTGCCCGTCGATCACCTCTATCTGATAGGACTCCAAGGTGTGTTTGAGGGCCAGATAAGAGAGTCGATGGTTGTCGATCAGTATGGCGCGTTTATGAAAGCCAAATGCTTGTTCCTTATTCAGGCTGCTGTTGGCGGGTTTTGGCAAGGGGATTGAGACGATGAAGTTGGCACCTTTACCAATACTACTGAATAGTTCAATGTCACCATTCATTGATTGAGCCAGTTTTTTACAGATACTCAGGCCAAGTCCTGTTCCTCCATACATTCTACTGGTGGATGAGTCAGCCTGTTGGAATGATTCGAACAGCATGTTTTGTGCTTTATTATCGATCCCTATACCGGTATCGGTAATGGAAAACTTCAAAACACATCGACTGTTGGTTTCAGCATCAATCATTACGCGTATGACAACTTCACCTTGATGAGTGAACTTAATGGCATTACTGATCAGATTGACCAGAATTTGCCGTATTCTTGGCTCGTCTCCAATCAGTGTTTTCGGTACGTCCGAATAGACTAACAATACCAGTTCAAGTCCTTTGTCATGAGCCGATGGTGATAGCAGAACAGTAGGATCCTCAAAGCACTCTCTTACATTGAAGGGAGCGGTTTCCGGCTCAAGCTTGCCATATTCCAGTTTTGAGTAGTCGAGGATTTCATTGATGATATCGAGCAGGTTGATGGCGGATTTGGATATTGTGCTGACCAGGTCACGTTGCTGTTGAGATAAGTCTGTTTTCAACAAAAGATTGGTAAAACCCAGTACGCCATTCATCGGTGTACGGATTTCATGACTCATGTTTGCCAGGAATTCTGATTTTGCCTTGCTGGCGGATAGGGCGCGTTTTTTTGCCAGATCCAGTTCCACATTCTGTATCTCAATAGCCTCCATGGTCTCAGTAAGCTCTGCTGTGGCCTGATTGATCTGTTGCTGCATGGTTTCGTGAGAATGCAGAATCCGGCTGGTCATCGCATTGAAGCCTTCCTCAAGGCTGCGGATTTCACCTTTTGATATCTCAGGTACACGCGCAGACAGGTCGCCGTCACGCATGCGTGAAACAGCCTGGGTCAATCGTGCAATCGGATTGATTACCGAGCGACTGAGTGCAAGTGAGAAAAAAGCGGTTATAACCAGACCCACTACCAGCATGATAATGGTATTTCTTATGATGCTGGTTTTGTTTTGATTAAGCCTGGTTTTACTTAGGGTTAAAATCACATTGCCCATACTCTTGGTATTTTCAGTATTGGTCTCCTGCAGTTGGTCTGGGTAATCGGTGATTTCAATATTTTCAATGATATAGATTGCTGGTGCGCTGAACTGGGTTAAGTTGCTACTCTTTTCAACCACCTTCTTATTCATATGGGAGAGCAGTGCACCTGAGGCATCAAAGACCTTGATACTGTAAACGTCATCCTGAAGAAAAACCGGTCGTAGACTCATCTCCAGAATGGTTTTATCACGGGTAAATATGCCATATACACTGATTGCTGCTGATTGATTGGCGATCGATTCTCCGCGCTCATTGAATAGTTCGTTTAACTGCTCCAGCTGGGTGCTGATCAGGTAAATCGTCAGCATCAGAGCCAAAATAAAGGCCGGCAATAGGCCAATCATCAAAGCCTGAAATTTCAGTGATCTGAGTTTAGTCAAAATCATGTTGTATATAATCCATCATTCGCGATTTCAGTTTTGATTCAGACTTGATAGGAAAACCTAAAGAGCGGGCGACATCGGTATTGAAAAGTACTGAGAAATATTTACCCATCTGTTGCTCTAATGGGATCTGTTCTGAGCTGAAGTGGGCGATAATATTGTCTCTGACCTGGTAAGCGATATCTTCCGGTGAGGAGTAGACTGCGGCCAGTGCTCCTGCTTTCACATAGGCCGAGGAGAAGCCGATTAAAGGAACTCTTTTTCGATACGTGGATAGCAATATATTCGAAACAGTGGATTTGTTATGTATGTTTGTGTCCGGCGTAGTCAGAAAAATATCGATTCTTTCCAATAGATTATTGATTGCAGTGCCGACGTGGTCATTGGAAAAGATTTGCTCGATAAGCAGATTCAGTTTCAGCCGCATCGCGGCGTCCTGCAGCGACTCCACGGTGCCTTGGTCTTTGCTATCCACAACGATGCCAATATCTTCAAATCTACTGGACAGCGCCTTGATCAGTGCCAGGCTATGGCCTGCAGGCTGGTCGAGGTAAAGAAAGTGCTGCTTCGGATTGGTTGTGAGATTCTCCTGGATCATGACATTATTTTTTGGGATTAGGGCGGAGATGATGGTTATGTTGTGGATATTTTTTCCGGAAGTAATCGCCGCATGAGTGCCCAATGTGATAATCGCTTTATACCGCTTGTGTATTTGCTGATCGTAGGAGGAGATATGAACGATGTCGTAGTTACTGTTTTGGCAACTCAACCCATGATCGCGACAGTATTTAATGGTTGAGTTGGTTATGGTGGTGGCTACATCGAGGTAGACATCCTTATTGTCGCTGAGAAGGATCAGGATATTGTTATAGTCGTTTTGAGATCTTGCGGTTCCAGGGAGCAAACTAAGTAAACTGAACAAGATGGCCAGGATCGAGAAGGTTCTGGACAGGGGCTTGTTTTTGTTTGCTTTAACCGATTGTCTGAAAGCACAGAGGCACACTCTACCTGGGTAGACTCGCTGAGCAGAATGTGTCTCTGTGCCGGTCATATGAAGTGGAATTAGTAATTTAATTTGGCCTGTAAATAAGCTCTTCTTTCCCAGATATTGTGTTCATCAACCCTGTCGCTATGGTAAAAGTCAAAATTCTCCTTATGAATATTCTGCAATATCAAGGCGATATCCATTTTTGCCTTTTCCAGGCTCAATCTCTTGTTGAATTTGAGGTCGAGTCGGCTGTAGTTGGGTACTGCGTCACCCTCACCAGGCCACTCCATTTCATCAGTAAAATAGTAGCCTAAACTCATGGACACACCGTCATCAAACATATGGCTGGCCAATAGACTGAAGGTGCGCTGGGGAATTTTCTCATCGGCATTCTCCCGATAACTGAAAACACCATCTTTGAGTCGCTTTATCTCATTACCACTGACATTCAGATAGCTGAATCCGAGAAATACCATATCTCTGCTAGTCGGGCGGAAATTCATTTCAAACTCGATACCATTGATCTCAACCGTACCAAAGTTGGTATAGGTGAAAGCACCTCGCTGATAAAACCTATTAAATTGATAGAGAATCTCCAGATCAACAGGGTCAGTGATTCCTCTGTCGGGATCAGGCAGGTCGAAATTGCCATACTGATCTATGATGTCGTTGTATTCCTCGTGAAACAGACAGATATCAAAGTTCAATCCATAATCGGTTATGTTACCGAAGTAGCCGGCTTCGAATCGATCGATTCTCTGCGGGTCCAGCTCCTCTGTGCTGATCACCCAGGTGTTCAGGGCGTCATCCTGATCTCCCAGATAAACAGACAAATTTACATTGTCTTCATAGATGGTCGGCATCCGATAGGCTCTTGAACCACTTATTCTGAAGGTGTTGCTTGGGGATAAATGATAATTAAGCCCAAGTCTTGGAGAAAAAACCTGTTTCTTACCTTCGAATTTTTCAAGCATGGCACCGGCATTGATAACCGTGCTGGGGGTGGCATACCATTCACTATTCAGAAAGAGTCTGTATAAGTCTCTGGAGATTGCTTTATCCTGTTGGAAAAGCCAGGGACTCTCGCCTCGGTCATGGCGTGCACCCACACCCCAAGCTATTCGAAGATCATCAACCGGTTCAAGTGTATTCTCAATCTCCAAATCATAACGATGTGATTTAAGTCCAATCCAGGAGAAGACAAATGGTGAATCGGTCATATTCAGCGCTTGCAGCAGAGACTCAAAATCGTATCTGCCGCCTGAAATGGAGGCTGCAAACAGATCAGGCCGCAAGGATTCATCAAATCCCTGCAAATCGTCGATTGCATTGATCTGTTCAGATAATGTTGGGGTGTAATAGGTATCATCCACTTCATAATAGTTGTGGTAGAACTGAACATTTACTTTGTTTTCAGGGGATATAAAGTGATTCCAGGCGATGGACTGGTAGTTGTACTTGGATTCGATCTCTCGCTCTTCCTGCAGCAGATTAGGGTGTCCCTCATCATAATCACCACTCACAACAGCCAGCTCCGCATTCAATGAGTTGTGCTCATCAAGCTGGTAATCACTGGTAAATTTCAGCCACTTTGAACGGCTGGCATCATCTCGATTGTCAAAGCCTTCATCCTCTTTATAACTGGCCGAAAGTCGATAGGCGAAATCTCCCAGTTCAGCGGAATGTGCTGCGTCGATATATCGGGTTAATCCATAGCCGACGGTTGCCGAGGCCATGGTACTTGGCATCTCTTTGATTTGGTCAGTGACAATGTTGATCACTCCGGCATAGGAGTTGGAGCCATAGGCGGCAGCATTCGGTCCCCGAATGACCTCGATTCTCAGGATCTCATCCAGACTCAGTGCAATCTCAGACCAGGGTATGCCGCCATAGACCGGATCATAGATTGATCGACCGTCGATCAGTACCTGCATATCCCTGGCATACTCATCCGCATGTCCATGATAGGTGACAGTCGCTCTTGATCCTGCATAGAAACCGATTGTAAATCCAGGTACCAGTCTGAGCAGATCAGGTATGTTCAGCGCGGTGCTGGCCTGGATCATTTTTCGGTCGATTACGGTCATGGCTGTCGGAGTATCTGCCTGTGACTGACTCAACCTGGTGGCAGAGAGCACAATGGGAAGATCATCGTAGAAGTAATCTTCTGAGAAGTTATCCTGGTGATTATCAGCATAGAGATTGGTTGAGGAGAGCAGTACCCCAGTACATAACAGGTTTTGTATGAAATGGGGGTAGTATTTGATTTTCAGCATACGAAGGCCTTGAATGGAATTAATTGGTAATTTCATCCATGATTAACGAGTTGCTCCAATAGATGGTCGTCTGTAATCAATGTCATTGATTCATAAATATTTTTATATACTACAGCAGCACTTTTCAGCGATTGGTTTAGAGCGGAATCTCCTACAACCATAGGGTTTTCCGCAGTATTCACAACAGCAGTGCTGAGGTTAAGACAATTTTACAGTGATTGGTAGGGAATTGGTCGGAATCTAAATACTACTCGAGATCTGTCATCCGCTGACCAAACAGTTATACAGACTCCAACAAGGTCACTCGGTATGAGTTGAGCTTGCTCTAGGGATTCATGAGGCCAGGCGAGATTGGTGGGCTACAGGTTGCCGCTATTCCCATGCCAATAGCCATCGCAGCTGCCAAGCGGGATATATTGCTGCAAATCTTCAGGTTGATCACCCGCCAATGCCTGGGAATAGGCTGTGACGATTTTTTCAGTGTGTCTGTATTGCGGACTGATGCGGAGAATATCGACTTCGAGTCGTTTCAGCTCCGCCAGTTCCGGTAGTAGATTGCAGCTTTTTGCCGAGACGGTTTGGATGCCATTTAAGGCCAGCAGAGTCTCACCATCCTGGGTTGAGAGGAGTCTCCCCTCAGGATATTCGATGCATTTGTACTGACAGTCATCCTTGGGCAGATTATGGGAGCGGGCGGTGAAGCAGCGTGCCGAGAGTGTCAGTGGCATGCGTCCGTGACAGAAAACTTCCGTCTCAACGCCTTGCGGTCGCTGCTGTTGCATCTGCTGCAAAGTCTCCCTGCCCAGTTCAAGCGGCATCACCCAACGGGTGAGCCCTTTCGCAGCAAGATGTTTCAGGGTTTCCGCATTGTAGATGTTTATGCTCGGCCCGGTAGTGAAAGGCAAACTTCTTTCATGCAGGATCTGTACGGCGCCTATGTCGTTGGCCTCCACGGTAAAACGGCCATTTTCACAGATTTTTCTGAGAGTCTTCAGTTCGGATTCGGCCTCCAGCAGTGCCAGCGTGGAGAGTACGATCTGTTTGTCGCTCTGCTCATTCAGTTTGGTTGCGATGTCGATCCAATCCTGAGTCTTCAGGCTGCGACGCTTGGAACAGACGGTTTCACCCAGATAGATGATGTCTACCGGCATTTCTGCCGCCTGCTCATAGAATTGGTAGATCTCTTCTTTCGGCCAGTAGAACAGAATGGGTCCGAGTGACAACTTAGGATTGGTGCTCATGAATTACTGCCAGGGTCTGTAATAGGGGCCGAGGGTGGTTGAGTTGCCTTCTGAAACCTGGTCGAGGGCACTTTGCCAGGCGGCTTGTGGCTGATAACTTTGCGGGTCGCGCTGACAGGCGTCGATGGCGGCACGCCAAATTTTGGTAACTTGGGCGATATACGCAGGCGCCCGTTGTCGACCTTCGATTTTGATCGCCCTGACCCCCGACTCATAGAGTTGGGGCAGAAGCTCCAGTGTATTCAGAGAGGTGGGCTCTTCGATGGCATAGTAAGTGTTGTCTCCCACGGCAAAACGACCTTTGCATATGGTGGGATAACCGGCCTGTTCCTCCCGGCCATATCGGTCGGTCAGGATACCGTTGAGACGGGATTCCAGCCCTTCACTTGTCTCCCGATATTCAACAAATTGTGCCGGGGAGCAGGCGCCGTGGGTGTTGGGTGATTCACCGGTAACATAGGAGGAGAGTATGCAACGTCCCTCAACCATCACACAAAGGCTGCCGAAACCGAAAATCTCTATCTCGACCTGGGTATTTTCGATCACCTGCTTGACCTGACTGAGTGATAACACCCGTGGCAGCACGGCCCGCTTAATGTCAAATGAGTCGGCATAAAACGCCAGTGCTTCATAGTTGGTGCTCGAGGCTTGAACGGACAGATGCAGGTTCAGGTCGGGATAGCTGTTATGGGCATACCCCAGGATACCGATGTCGGCGCAGATCAGGGCATCAACACCAAGTGATGCAGCGCTATCCACCGCCTGACACCAACGTTCCCAGCCCTCAGGTCTAGGGTAGGTGTTGATCGCCATGAAGACCCGTTTACCGCGGGATTTAGCATAACTGATCCCTTCTCTGGCCCGTTTCAGATTAAAGTTGAGTCCGGGAAAATGGCGGGCGTTGGTATCGTTTTGCAGCCCAAAGTAGACCGCGTCCGCGCCGTTATCGACGGCTGCTTTGAGGGAGGGCAGATTGCCGGCCGGGCAGACCAGTTCCATATTGCTTCTCATAGTTAATAATCCGGCAAATAGTTCATATGAATTCAGGCGACGTTTCGGCAGCTCTGGCGGCGACGCTGCAGTTCCCGGGTGATGCCATTTAACACCCGCCATTTCAGTGTGCACCAGGCGGGTGTCAGAAGAATTTTTTCGGAAGCGGTGCCGGTTAGTCTGTGCCAGACGATGTTGTCGGGGGCCTGTTCCACCAGATCGGCAGCGATCTGGATATATTCGTTCATCGTCAAAGGGGTGTATTCGCCGTTTCGCCAACTGTTTGCCAGCTGGGTTCCTTTGACCACATGCAGCGGGTGCAGCTTGAGGCCGTCTGTACCGAGCGTTGTAACCCGCCGTAGACTCTCCCGGTTATGCTGGGCAGTTTCACCAGGTAGACCGGCGATCAAATGGGTGCAGACCTTGATGCCTCGGCTTCTCGCTCTGAGTACCGCATCCTGGTATTCGGCGAACCCATGTCCCCGATTGACCTGTTCCAGGGTCTCATCAAAAGCGGATTGCAGGCCAAGTTCCAGCCAGATCTCATAACCTTGTGCCTGATAACCGGAGAGTAATTCCAATACCCCGTCGGGAACGCAGTCAGGCCGGGTGCCGATCGAGAGCCCGATGACGTCCTGCTCGGCAAGTGCCTTATCATAGCGTTCCGTCAGCCGCTCAAGTGAGTCGTAGGTGTTTGTATATGCTTGAAAATAGGCAAGATATTTTTTTGCACCGGTACGCTTTCGAATAACCTCCCGGCCGGCTTGCAACTGCTCGTTGATCGGTTTCGGGCGGCGACCATTGGGGCTGAACGAGACGTTGTTGCAGAAAGTGCAGCCGCCAAGTCCTTTGGTACCGTCTCTGTTAGGGCAGGTGAACGCTGTATCAAGCGCAATTTTATGCACTCTCTCCCCATATCGATTGAGCAGATACTGCCCGAATGTGGGGAGTTGTTCAGCCAGGGTGGTCATGAGGATCAGCCCACAACATTGAGTTCGCGGCGACGAAATTTCACTTTCAGTTGTCTTGCGATACCTTCGCAGGCTTCAATATCGACCCCATCCAGGCCATCGATCGCCGTGGCAGTCACATCCGGGATATATTTTGTTGCCCGATCAAGAAATGCCAGCATGGCCTGGTAGGAGCCAGGCAGGTTGGGACGGCAGTGCTGATCGTAAATCTCACTGTTTTGCGCGTTCAGCGAGACCGATAGGGCATCGACGCATTCCGCCAACTCAGGCAGGGTGTCTTGTTTGTGCACCAGGTTGGAGAGTCCATCCGTATTGACCCGCACACGTCCGCCGTGCTGTTTGACATGGCGGGCGACCTCCAGCAGTACATTGAGCCTGAGCGTGGGTTCGCCATAGCCACAAAAGACAACCTCATCATATTTGGACACATCGCCAAGGGATGTGATCACCTCTTCAGCCGTGGGGCGGTGGTGAATGGTCAGATCGTAACCCTGTACCGTCATATCACCCTGGGTCTTTGGGCAGAAAGCACACTCAAGGGTGCAGCGGTCAGTAATGCTGAGATAGAGATTGTTGCCGATTTGGTAGCTGATCTGCTGTTGCACGATGCTCTCATAGAGTGAGTTTAGAGAGGCTATCCTAGCGTTTGAATTGAGCGAAACAATGACTTTGGTCAAGTCAATCACTGAGACAAAAGGATAGTACAACCGGTTTTTTACACTTATTTAGATCAGAGGGATTGTTGGATTCCAAGAGAGGCGGTCTGCAGTAATCGTGCACTACTTATTTACCGCCACCCATTGTCTTCATCATTTTCTGGCAGATCACCTTGAAGTTCTCGAACTGCTGGCGTGTAACCCCTGGCCCGCTTAAGCCATTATCGGCATAAAAAAGTCCCACCGGTTTGTTACGGATGAAGATCGACATGGAGACGAATCCACTGGTATTGATCTGTTCTTTCGCCTCTTGGGGGATCATGGGAAGGTATTTTTCAGCATTATCCTTATTCAGGATAATTGCTTGAGGTTTGGTTAATAATATCTTGAATAGACTCGGTTTTTTTGTGTCTAATGCAAATCCTTTCAGGGACAGTTGCTGTTCCGACTCTATGACCAGGCGGGACCTGATCATGGCGTGATCGGGGGTAAGCATGGCAAACATGGTGCGGCTCAGGCCGAGATCATCGTGCATCTGTTGCAAGGCGCTGTTGAGCATCTCCTGCAAAGGGTTGCTCTTTTGCGCCGGTGGCGCAGGCGTGTTGCTGACGGCGGCAGGCTTTTGCTGTTTCGGTGGTGGCGTTTCCGCTTCAGGCACTGACTTGCCGGTGCTGGGCTCAGCCTTCTGAACTGGTGCCGGTTGAGGTTTTTCCGCTACAGCCTTTTTCGGCGGGGGAGGACTTTTGGCTGGTTGCTCCGATTTTTTACTGGCAGGCTTTGTGGTGGGCTTCGGATCACCGCTGATGATATAGAAACCCGGTAGCGGCAGGGGAAGGGTGTGCAGATCCCGTGCGGCTTCCGCAGCCAGCTGGTGTAGTGCTGAGATGGCATTTTCCTGGGGGATTTCCAGGAACTCGGCCAACAGCTCCAGATTCCCGATGGTCTTTTCCCGCCGCCAACCCAGGCTGGTTTCTCTGGCAATCGCTGAGGAGAGCATCACAGAGAGGGGTTTGGGCAGAAAACTGTTGGAGATGCCCTGTGACTCTATGATCAGATCCGGTAGCTGCCAACGTTCGCTCAAGCGGATATTGAGTGTCTCGAATGTACAGCCCAACTCGGCTTTGGCAACACTCTCCCGGTCATCCCCACCGAGAATTTTGTTTTGCACACGTTGCATCTCATCCGGAACCACAGACCACAGGGCCATCTCGCCGATATCGTGCAGCAGGGCCCCGGTATAGAGTCCATCCGTGTCCGGCAGATTCCGCATCTTGGCCAAACTGCGGACATAAAGTGCTGCATGAGCCGCCCGACTGTAGCCATTGTAGAGACCGCGTCTTGGGGGACCTTTCAGTTTATCCTCGAGCGAAGGCAGGGTTTTACTCGCCTGTTCGATCAACTCCATCCCCAGCATCGGGATGGCCAGTGTGATTCGGGTGATCGGCTCCTTGGGTTGAGTGGGTAGCTGGCTGAGCTTTTGCATCACATACAGGCTGAACCCCGGATCTCGGGAGATCACTTCCGAAAGCCGGTTATGGTTAACACTGGATTTATTGAGTAGGTCCCTGACCTGGGTCAGGGTGCGCTGCATGACGGGAAGGGGCTCAGACGAGAGCTGCCGTACCCACGCTTCAACGGTTTGGGACATAGCCTGCAAATATTATGGTTGATGAGGTTTTCTGCATTCAGAAACACCCCGGGGTTTATTGATAAAACGCTACCAGAGTATCGGTTTTTTAGTTTATCGCTCCAAGATAAAACCTATGCGATGCGCTGGCAAGGTCTGATTGGTCCAGCAACCGGTAATCTGCCTGTTGGTCGGTAGGGAAAATTACTTGGTTTCTGCGGGAACGGGGGGGTGTTAAACTAACAGGTTTGAATATTCGGTATTGAGAGGTTTGTATGGCAGGACACAGTAAGTGGGCCAATATCAAGCATAAAAAGGCTGCAAATGATAAAAAGCGCGGCAAGATCTGGACCAAATTGATCCGTGAGATCACAGTCGCTGCCCGCATGGGGGGTGGTGATCCCAATGCCAACCCCCGATTGCGTCTGGCAATGGACAAAGGACTTGGCGCCAACATGCCCAAAGATACCATTGAACGGGCGATCAAACGGGGTGCTGGCGGCAGCGATGGTGAGAATTACGATGAGATTCGCTATGAAGGTTATGGGCCCGGTGGCACGGCCGTGATGGTGGATTGCATGACCGACAACCGCAATCGCACAGCCTCAGAAGTCCGTCACGCCTTCAGTAAGCTGGGCGGCAACCTTGGTACCGATGGGTCGGTGGCCTATCTGTTCACCAAACAGGGCATCATCAGTTTTGCATCCGGCTCCGATGAAGAGCAGGTTATGGATGCGGCACTTGAGGCCGGCGCTGAGGATGTGCTCACCAATGATGACGGCTCCATCGATGTGATCGCCACACCGGAGAGCTTCTCCGAGGTGAAGGATGCCCTGTTTCAGGCGGGATTAGAGCCGGAAAATGATGAGGTTACCTATGTGGCTTCGACCCAGGCGGAGCTGGATGAGGGGGATGCGGACAAATTGCTGCGTATGATCGATATGCTTGAAGATCTCGACGATGTGCAGAATGTCTACACCAATGCAGAGATTTCAGACGAAATCCTCGATGCAGTTGGTTGAATGCTGAGGATAATCGGCATTGATCCGGGCTCTCGGATTACCGGATTTGGATTGATCGAATCCGATGGTGTACACACCACCCATCTGTTCCATGGCGTGTTACGTCTGGAGGGCGAAGCACTGGCGCCCAGACTGGGACAGATTTTTACCGGCATCAGTGAAGTGATCAACCAGTACCAGCCTGAAGTGATGGCGATTGAACAGGTCTTCGTTTCGAAGAATCCTTCATCGGCACTCAAGCTGGGGCAGGCCAGAGGTGCGGCGATCTGTGCTGCGGTCAATCAGGGATTGTCGGTGGCGGAATACTCCCCCAGAGGGATCAAGCAGGCTGTTGTGGGGACCGGCCGGGCGGAAAAAACCCAGGTCCAGCACATGGTGCAGATGTTGCTGAAGCTGCAGAAAAAGCCCCAGGCCGACGCAGCCGATGCCTTGGCCGTGGCATTGAGCCATGCCCACAGCAGTAGGATTGGATATGCAAAGCGTAGCAATGGTATGAGAGGTTTTCAGCCGTGATCGGTCGTCTTAGAGGCGAGCTCGCCGCGAAGCAGGCACCCCATCTGTTGGTCGATGTGGGTGGCGTCGGATATGAAATCGAAGCGCCGCTTTCGACCATATTCTCACTCCCGGAAATCGGTCAGAAGGTCACTTTGCTGACCCATTTGATCGTCCGGGAAGATGCCCATGTACTGTATGGCTTCAGTAATGAAACTGAACGAACTTTGTTTCGTAACCTTTTGAAAGTAAATGGCGTAGGTGCCAAAATGGCGTTGACGATTCTCTCCGGTATGAGTGCCGAGGAGTTTGCTCGCTGTGTCGAGTTCGAGGATGTTGCGGCGCTGGTCAAACTGCCGGGTATCGGTAAAAAGACCGCCGAGCGGTTGATCATCGAAATGCGCGACCGGTTGGCGAAGCTGTCCGCTTTCAGTGTCTCCGGCACAGGGGCTCAAGCCATTGCAGCAGATCACCCCGTCTCGGCCAATGCGGATGCTGTGGCAGCACTGGTGGCGCTTGGTTACAAATCCCAGGATGCCAGCCGGATGGTGAAAAGCGTGGAACAGCAAGACATGGACAGTGAAGCACTTATCAGGGCCGCTCTGCAGGGTGCGGCTAAAAAATGACAGGATCACCGGTGAACGAAGAACCCAGATTGATCGATGGTGCGGCTACGGGAGATGATGATCTGCTGGAGCGGGCTATCCGACCCAAACAGTTGTCCGACTATGTGGGGCAGACGGCTGTGTGTGAGCAGATGGAGATCTTCATTACCGCAGCAAGGGGACGCGAGGAGGCCCTTGATCATGTCTTGATTTTTGGCCCCCCGGGATTGGGTAAGACCACCTTGGCGCATATCATCGCCAATGAAATGGGGGTCAACCTTCGACAGACATCCGGGCCGGTACTTGAAAAACCCGGGGACCTGGCTGCCTTGTTGACCAATCTGGAACCCCACGATGTGCTGTTTGTCGATGAGATTCATCGCCTCAGCCCGGTGGTGGAAGAGGTGCTCTATCCGGCGATGGAGGATTATCAGCTCGATATCATGATCGGTGAAGGCCCTGCCGCCCGCTCCATCAAGCTCGATCTGCCCCCCTTCACCCTGGTCGGTGCAACCACCAGGGCGGGACTGCTGACCTCACCGCTGCGGGATCGTTTTGGGATCGTGCAACGCCTGGAGTTCTATGATGCTGCGGATCTGGCGCGTATCGTCAGCCGTTCTGCCGGAATCCTGAATATCGGTATCGACGCTCCAGGTTCCGGGGAAGTGGCTCGACGCTCGCGGGGAACCCCCAGAATTGCCAACCGACTGTTGAGAAGAGTGCGCGACTATGCCCAGGTCAAAGGGGACGGTCATATATCGGTAGAGCTTGCAGACAAGGCATTGAAGATGCTCAAGGTGGACAGTAACGGATTCGACAACATGGATCGTCGACTGCTGCTGGCGGTCATTGAGAAGTTTGATGGCGGACCGGTAGGGGTTGATAATCTGGCTGCGGCGATCGGCGAGGAGAAGGGCACGATTGAGGATGTGCTGGAGCCCTATCTGATACAGCAGGGGTTTATGATGCGAACTCCAAGGGGTAGAGTCGCCACACAGGCAGCCTATCTGCATTTTGGCTTGACCCCAAGATCCGGGGATCATATGCCATCTGAGGATGAACTGTTTTAGGGGCTGTTAACATTAATAGCGAATACGGATTAATCAGGGAACTCAGATAACATCACACAATCATAGTAGGTTAGTTTCGGCAGCGGAATCGGTCGAATAACGGTCTTGGGGTATGAAAAGCAGTCATAATCGATTTATCTGGCCGGTCAGGGTCTACTACGAAGATACCGATGCCGGTGGTGTGGTCTATTACGCCAACTACCTGAAATTCATGGAGCGTGCCCGCACCGAATGGCTGCGGAGCAAAGGCTTCGAGCAGGACGAGTTGCTGCGGAAAGACGGGATCATCTTCGCAGTTCGTCATGTCGATGTGGGATACCATCATCCCGCCCGCTTTAACGATGCGCTGGAGGTGTCTGCCGCCGTGTCACGGAAGGGGCGTGCCAGCCTGAGTTTCTACCAGGAGGTGGTGCGCGCCGAGGATACACGCATACTTTGCCAGGGAGAGATCAAGATTGCTTGTGTGAATATGAAGACCATGCGCCCAACACCTATTCCAAAACATATATTGCTGGAGATTGCGGATGTCGACTGACCTCTCCATTACCCATCTGATTCTGAACGCCAGTCCGGTCGTGCAGTTCGTCATTGCCTTGCTGGTGTTTGCCTCACTCAGCTCCTGGAGCATGATCTTTGATCGCATGCGGGTGCTGAAGAGTGCCATGAAAGATGCGGATGATTTCGAAAGCCGCTTTTGGTCGGGTGGTGACCTGGCGGAACTCTACCGCCAGTTGGAACGTGAAACGGATGATGAATCGGGTATGGCCTCGGTGTTTCGTGCCGGGTTTCGTGAGTTTGCCCGTCTCCGAACCAAGGGTCACAAGGACCCGATGGCTATGGTGCAGGGGGCGCAACGCTCGATGCGGGTCTCTCTGAACCGGGAGGTTGATCGTCTGGAGAGTCATCTTTCAACCTTGGCAACCATCGGTTCCACCAGCCCCTATGTGGGACTCTTCGGTACTGTTTGGGGAATCATGAACTCATTTACTGCTCTGGGTAACGTCAAGCAGGCCACCCTGGCGCTGGTCGCCCCGGGTATCGCCGAAGCCCTGATCGCCACGGCGATCGGTCTGTTTGCCGCGATTCCTGCGGTCATCGCCTATAACCGCTACTCCAACGATGTGGAACGTCTGAATAACCGTTACGACGACTTCGTGGAAGAGTTTGCAACCATCCTGCAGCGTCAGGCTGTATCCTGATCGGGTTTGTGAGCAGATGAGTCGCAGCAAAAATCGTCGTCGTCCGATGTCTGAGATCAATGTGGTCCCCTACATTGATGTTATGCTGGTGCTGCTGGTTATTTTTATGATCACGGCACCGCTGCTGACCCAAGGGGTCCAGGTTGAGCTGCCCCAGGCGGATGCGGAACCCCTCTCCAGTGAAGTGGACGAGCCCCTGGTGGTGACGGTAAATCAGGCAGGGGATCTTTTTATCGACATTGGTGAGGATAAGGATCAACCGGTGGAAGAGGATGCCCTGGTCGAGCGGGTGCGGGCGGTACTCAAATACAAACCCAAGACCCCGATCATGGTACGCGGCGACAGAGGCGTACCCTATGGTCGAGTCGTGGAAGCGATGGTGCTGCTTCAGGCAGGGGGCGCACCAAGTGTCGGTCTGGTAACTGAATCACCGGAGAAGTAGTCGTGTTAGGGGTGCTCAAACGCAATCCATTTTCGGTGATGCTGGCGCTGTTGCTGCATTTTCTGATCGTATTCTTTCTGGTGTTTGGCGTCGATTGGGAGAAAAAACCGAAACCGATCGCCTCCCAGGCCAATGTGGTGCAGGCGCACACCATCGATCTGGACAAGATCAATGAGAAAAAGGCCGAGGAGAAAAAGGCGCAGCAGCTGAAGAAACAGCAGCAGGAGAAAAAGCAACGTCAGGCTGAAGAGAAAAAACGTCAGCAGGCGCTTGAAAAGAAACGGGTTGCTGAGCAGAAAGCTCAGCAGAAACGTGAGGTGGAAGCCAAACGGAAAGCCGAGGCCAAGCGAAAAGCGGACGCCAAGCGCAAGGCAGAGGCCAAGCGAAAAGCGGACGCCAAACGCAAGGCAGAGGCCAAGCGTAAGGCGGAAGCGGAAGCAAAACGTAAAGCTGAGGCGAAACGCAAAGCCGAAGCGAAACGAAAAGCCGAGGCCAAGCGCAAGGCGGAAGCGGAAGCGAAGCGTCGTGCTCAGGCTGAACGGGAAAGGGCGCTCCAGGCGCAGATCGCCGCTGAGCAGAACAGTCGTGAAATCGATCGTTATGGTGCGGTTATCAAACAACAGATCGAGCGCAACTGGTTGAAACCGGCTCAAAACACAGAAGGACTCTCGTGTGTGGTGCAGGTCAGGCTGATACCCGGAGGGGATGTGGTTCCCGGTGGAGTCAGTATTATCCGCAGCAGTGGTAATGCGGCTTTTGATCGTTCGGTTGAGGCCGCGGTCTACAAGGCAGCGCCGCTGCCGGTGCCCAGTGGCGCTCTGTTTGAATCATTCCGCTCATTAAGATTAAACTTTAAGCCGAATAAATAACTAATTGTTAATATGAAAAAAATAGTTTTGATGTTGCTGGTGTTTTTGGCTTGTCATTCCGTAGTGAAAGCCGAACTGACCATCGAGATAACCGAAGGCGTTGAAGGTGCGCTGCCAATAGCCGTGGTACCTTTCGGCAGGCTGGGCAGAGGACAGCCGGCGATGGATCTGGCTGAGGTGATCAATGCGGATCTGCAGCGTAGTGGGCGTTTCAAGACCATCCCACGGGCCGATATGCTCTCCCGTCCCACCTCCGATAGTGAAGTCGAATTCAAAGACTGGCGGGCACTGGGTGTGGAGAACCTAGTCGTCGGTCAGGTGGAGTCCACCGGGGCGGGAACCTATCAGGTGCAGTTTCAACTGCTCGATGTCTACCGGGGGCAGCAACTCACCGGTTACAGCATCCCCACCACGGCATCCAACCTGCGCAGCACTGCCCACCGGATTGCCGATATCATCTATGAGAATCTGTTGGGTATTCCCGGTGCATTTTCCACCCGGGTCGCCTACATCACCTCAACCCGGCTGGCTGACGGCAAGAGCCGGCTCGGTCTGAATGTTGCCGACGCGGATGGTCACAACCCAGAGACCATCGTCACCTCAAGCGAGCCTCTGATGTCACCGGCCTGGTCCCCGGACGGGATGAAGATCGCCTATGTCTCTTTCGAAGGTGGCCAGTCAGCAGTCTATGTACAGGGTGTCTACACCGGCAAACGTCAGAAAGTCACCTCCTTCAAAGGTATCAACGGGGCGCCAGCCTGGTCCCCCGATGGCCGCAAGCTTGCACTTACCCTGTCGAAGGGGGGAAACCCGGATATCTATATCTACGATATGCGCAGCCGCAAGCTGCAGCAGATCACCCGTCACTACTCGATCGACACCGAGCCAGCCTGGTCTCCGGACGGCAAGAGTTTGGTGTTTACCTCGGATCGCGGAGGCAGACCCCAGATCTACCGGGTATCCGCTTTTGGTGGCAAGGCGCAACGTGTTACCTTTGAAAACAGTTACAATGCCCGGGCTTCATTCTCACCCGATGGAAAACTGCTGACCTTTGTCACTCAGGACGAGGGTAACTATCGAATTGCGGTGCAGGATCTCAAAACCGGCGTGATGCAGGTTTTGAGTCAGGGGAGACTGGATGAGTCACCCAGCTTTGCACCCAACGGCAGTATGATTATCTACGGCGCCAAGGCTGGTCGCCGCGGCGTACTCGCTGCAGTCTCGGTCGATGGGCGGGTCAGACAGCGTCTTGCCTTGCAGGCCGGGGATGTACGCGAACCGGATTGGTCACCTTTTAAGAAATAATGCACGAGTGAATTAGGAGAACTTCCATGAAAAAAGTGCTGTCACTATCCGCCACCATCACACTCTCTTTGCTGTTGATGATCGGCTGTTCCTCAACCCCAACCACTGAAGGCGGGGCCGAGGTATCTGAACAATCCACCGGCGCCGATAGCGAAATGGGTGCAGCCGGCAGTGAAGCGTCCACCTCTGCCGCCTCACAAGGCGAAGAGTGGTACGGCGATCCACTTGAGAATCCCAACAGCCTGCTGGCTACCCGGGTGATCTATTTTGACTACGACCAGAGTGTGGTGCGATCTGACTACCTGGAGGTGATCCAGGCTCACGCAGACTATCTCGCCGCCAATCCACAGGCCGTTGTCCGTCTGGAAGGTCATGCGGATGAGCGGGGTACCCGTGAATACAATCTTGGTCTGGGTGAAAACCGGGCCAACTCAGTACGCAGCCTGATGATGGCTCAGGGCGTGGCGGATAACCAGATGGTGGTCGTCAGTTATGGTGAAGAGAGACCATCTGCCTTCGAAAACACCGATGAGGCAATGGCGCTCAATCGACGTGTTGAATTGGTCTACTGATTGGGGAGAGGTTCATGAACTCACGCTTCAGACTGGCGATTATCAGCCTGGCGATCGGGCTGGGGGTTAGCACTCCGAATCTGGCAGCAGAGAATGGTCCAAACATGGAACAGCGTCTGCAGCGGATTGAGCGGATGCTGCAAAATCAGAGTCTGGCGGATCTGGTGCTGCAACTGCAGCAGTTGCAGAGAGAGGTACAGCAGTTGCGTGGCGATGTGGAGTTGCAGAAACACACCATGGACGCCATGAGCCGCCGGCAGCGGGATCTCTACCTGGACATCGATCAGCGGTTGTCCCGCTTTCAATCCGGCGGGGCGTCTTCACCCCCGCCGGTTTCCGCACCACCTCCTGTATCTGCCGCACCCCCTGCAAACCAGCAGAGTAGTGTGCCGCCAGTCACGTCGATTGACTCAACCAGCTCCGCGGTAACACCCCCGGATCCTCAACAGGAGGAGATGGTCTACCAGGAGGCATTCAATCTGTTGAAGCAGGGGCGCTACCCGGAATCGATTACCGCCTTTAGTGCGTTTCTCAAGGATTACTCCGGTGGCAGTTATGAGGACAATGCCCAGTACTGGCTGGCGGAAGCGAGTTATGTGAACCGGGATTTCGATACCGCCCTGGCGGAGTTCACCAAGGTGAGGGAAAGGTTTGCCCAGAGCCCGAAGGTGCCCGGTGCGATGCTGAAGATGGGATATATCCATTACGAGAAAAAGCAGTGGGATGAAGCGAAAAAGATACTGCGTGAACTTCAGTTGAACTATCCTGCCACCACCGAGGCCCGTCTTGCTGAAAAGCGGATCCAACGGATCACAAAAGAGGGGCGCTGAGACAGATCAACTGGTTGAGTGATTCAACCTATGCTCGCGAATCGTTGAATTGATGCGTGGTTCAATCCATAGGGTGCGGTTCTCCGCACCCTTTTCGCATTTATCACCATCAGCTGTTAAAAAAAACGATCCATCCCACCGGTCGATCATCTCTCGAACTCATTTGGCTCAACCCGGAAATGTCACAAATACGCATCACTGAGATCTTTGTTTCCCTGCAGGGGGAGTCAAACACGGTCGGTCTGCCGACCGTTTTCATCCGTTTGACCGGCTGTCCACTGCGTTGTGTCTACTGTGATACGGAGTATGCTTTCAGTGGAGGCGAAAAAATGTCGATCGAGTCGATCCTGCAACAACTCTCGGAGCTGCGGATCAATCGGGTCTGTGTCACCGGTGGCGAGCCTCTGGCCCAGGCGGCATGCACGGAACTGTTGAGGCGGCTTTGTGATGCTGGATATGAGATCTCGCTGGAGACCAGTGGTGCACTGGATATCAGCGCGGTTGATCCAAGAGTGGTGCGGGTCATCGATCTTAAGACGCCGGGTTCCGGTGAAGTGAGCAAAAACCGCCTGACTAATCTGGACTGTTTGAGGGAGAGCGATCAGCTGAAATTTGTCATCAGTGGCAGGGATGACTATGAGTGGAGCAGGGCAATGCTGAAGGATTATGCTCTGGAAGGCGAGTGTGAAATCCTCTTCTCTCCCGTACATGGTAAACAGAATCCAACCCAACTGGCGGAGTGGATTCTGCAGGACAGATTGAATGTCAGGTTTCAAATGCAACTCCACAAACTGTTATGGAATGATCAACCAGGGCGATGAATAAGAAAGCCGTCGTTTTACTCTCAGGTGGTCTCGACTCCGCCACTGTATTGGCGGTCGCCCGAAGCCAGGGTTATGAGTGCTATGCACTGAGCATGGCCTATGGTCAACGCCATGCCGCTGAACTGAGTGCCGCAGCCAATATTGCCAGCTCGCTCGGTGCTGCCGATCACAAGGTCATGTCCATCGGGCTCGACTCAATCGGTGGTTCGGCACTGACCGATACTTCGATCGAGGTTCCAGAGCAACTCGCTGATGGCATCCCGGTTACCTATGTGCCGGCAAGAAATACCGTCTTCCTCTCACTGGCCCTGGGTTGGGCGGAAGTGCTTGATGCCCAGGAGATCTTCATTGGCGTCAATGCGGTGGACTATTCCGGTTATCCCGACTGCCGACCTGAATTTATCCGCGCCTTCGAACAGTTGGCCAATCTGGCAACCAAGGCTGGCGTGGAAGGCAAAGCTTTTAAAATCCACACACCTTTGATCGATCTGACCAAAGGCGAGATCATTCAGCAGGGGATCAAGCTGGGGCTCGACTACAATCTGACCGTATCCTGCTACCAGGCGAATGAGCAGGGAGAGGCTTGTGGCAGTTGCGACTCCTGCCGCTTGAGAGCGCGGGGATTTGAGGAAGCGGGGATTGCCGATCCCACACGATACTGCAAAAGCTGAATTGCGGTTTCAATCACTTCGCAAAAGAACGTGTATCAACACAAATTGCGAGACCTTTATCAGCTCCGCTGAGGTCGATCTATTCATCCGCTTCCAACAGGATGCAGGCATCCATTCGATGAACTTGAATCAGCCATGCCGGCGCTCCAGATTAAATCAACCATGTTTAGTTTTTATCCCTTGATGAAGTGATCGCAAGGGATGAGAATTGTTGATCGAGGTCGCAGGCGCTAGGGTAATCACTAGTGTTAAATGGTGATGTGCAGTTGCTATATTAAGAACACAGAGCAGTTGACAGTTTAAACAACTGACTAGGATAGCAATGCCTTGGGACTGACAGTAAAGGGAGTTAATGGTTATGACTGATTCAGCAGGTAGTGTAGGTGGTGGTGATTCAGCCGGTTCTATGGGTGGTGGATCGGATATCGGCGGATCGGATTCCAACTCATCAATGGGTGGAGACCTGTCGGGCGGTGCCTCCCTATCCGACTCCATGACGACCGGTGAACAGCTTGCTGGCAGCCCGACCACAGAAGATGGCCTGAAGGGCTCGCAAACCGCACTGGGCTCGGCTCTCGGGTCACCGACAACCGCAGAAGCACTAGCAGATCACCAGGCAACACCAACTCAAGCCAAGCCGGCAGAGGTTGACCACAGTAAGATTGATACGGCAGCAAGTATTGCCGGTACTGTGACAACGGTCAGCACCTCCACAGTCACTGCAGTGGCCGTCGGCCTAAAACAAAATGCGATCCAGCAACCTGTGGAGCATGCGATCGGCCGCCTCGAGGCGAGCAAAGATCCGGCGCAAATGACACAAGCCGAGGCACTGCGCGAAGCGAACAGGCCTGGCGGCCTGAAGGGGGCGCTACACCCGGATGCAGTTGAGTATGATGTGGATAAAACCCTGGCTGCCAGAAATCAGGTGCTGAGTGACAAATCAGTCATCGGGAACAAACTGACCAACGATCTCAACAAAGCCTCAAAGACCATCGATATGGCAGAGTCGGTCGCTAAAAAGGCCGGTATTGTTGGTACAGTTGCTGGGCCTGTCATAGGTTCTATATCGGAAGTGGCCAAGCTGGATGAAAATGCAACGACTGCAGAGCAGATAACTGCAGGCATAGTTGGCGCCGTGAAAAACGTAGACAATGCAGTCGTTGGTGGTGTGGTTGGTACAGTCGCAGGTGGGTTAACTTCAGTTACTGGTCCTGGAGCTGTTGCCACTGGATTAGCTGCTGGTTTTGTGGCAGATGAAATGTATCAAAAGGCGGGCGCTGATAAGCAGTTTGATGATTTTGTCGATAACTCTGTCGCTCCTGTTGTGCAATCCGGGATCGAGGCAGGTCTGGATATCGTCGATTCAACAGTCGAATTCAGCTCACAACTGGTAAACGATATCCAACAAACAGCAAGCGGATATCATAATAATCTGTTTGGTGAAAATGATGGAAGCGTACGGCCTTAAAATGCAGCAGTTGATTAAGATTAGCCTGTGTGCAAATGTGATTGGAATGTTGTATGAGTTACATCGTTAGAGAGGTTTTTGAACGCTTCCGTAAATACCACTATTTAGGGTATCTCAGGCACTACTATAATGCGGCAAGGCATCCCCATCCATTTCGTTTCCTTGCTTTTCTTTTGTTTGGATCCTTGGTCGTTTTCAGCCTGGCAATTTATAGTACCCTGGCCATCGTGAATAATACGTTTGAGGGTGATCCGATCTATTTTTATGGCCTGACTGCATTCATGTATCTGATAGGGTTTGCAGTTGTTCCGACCATCGTGCTCTGGATACAGGGTTATCGACACCGGGAGAAAATACTGTCCTCAGAGATTCCGGACAATCTTCCTCAGAATTCGGGTAGTGAGATTTGGTACATACTACTTTTTCTATCTATCTATCAGATTGTAAGAATAATAATCGATTGATAGTTATCAGCGATTGAGAGTCAAAGCAAGCGTCTGGTATCACGACAGTTCAATTATTAGTCTTATTGGAATGTAGTATGAGTCAGGCCATTATAAACTATCCAGAACGTATCCGTCGGTACCACTATTTGGGATATATCCGACACTACTATAATGCAGCAAGGCATACCCATCCGTTTCGTTTTCTTGTCTTTATCTTGTTCGGTTCGATTGTTGTTTTCAGCCTGGCGGTCAGTTGTACCTTTGCCATCATAAATAATACATTTCAGGGTAGTCTGGTTGTATGTTATGGCCTGACCACATTAATGTATTTGATGGGATTTTCTGTTGTTCCAACCATCGTGCTCTGGATACAGGGCTATCGACACAGAGAAAAGATACTATCCTCAGAGATACCGGACAATATGCCTCAAAATTCAGGTAAAGAAGTCTGGTATGTATTGCTGCTTCTGTCTCTCTATCAGAGTATCAACAAAATAATTGAGTGGTAGTCAACATAGGATGAGTGTTAGCAGGCTCTAGGCTAGGTTTACAATAGCAGTCTGAGGAAGCGTCTTGGAATAATATGGTAAATCCAATCGAGATTTTCACTGATCGTCTGTTACTCAGGCAGTGGCGTAGCACCGACCTGGAACCCTTTGCCCAGCTCAATGCTGATCCCGAAGTCATGACCTATTTTCCAGCAATCTTGAGTCGTAAGCAGAGCGATGATTTAGCCCAACGCTGCCAGCAACTGATTCAGCAGCGAGGCTGGGGATTCTGGGCGGTCGAGCACAAGAGTAGCTGTGCATTCATCGGTTTTCTCGGACTTCACATACCCAGAGCTGATCTGCCATTTTTCCCCTGTGTCGAAATCGGTTGGCGACTGGCCCAATCCCACTGGGGTAATGGCTATGCCACAGAGGGGGGCAGGGCCGCTCTGCAGGTGGCTTTCGATCAATTGAATTTAGAGGAAGTGGTCTCCTTTACCGCAGTGGGAAATCGTCGATCACGACGGGTCATGGAGCGATTGGGAATGGGGGATAGCACCGAGACGTTTGAACATCCGGCGATACCCCCCGGGCATCAATTACGACAACATTGTCTCTACCGCATTTCTAAAGCGGCCTGGCAGGTCTCTCAGTGATAGAGCAGTTCCGCCCAACGGTCCTTCTCGATCAAGGACTGCTTCTGCTGATTCCAGGCATCCGCCGATCCGAAGCTCTCCTCCATCACCTTGTTGAAAACCTCTGCGGCTTTCTCCTGCCCTCCCAGAAAGACATAGGTATTGGGATCGGTGATCAGTTTTTTACACTCTTCCGCATTGGCGGCCAGGCTGTCCTGCAGACCTGATTCCACACCGATCATGGGCCTGTCGGTCAGAGCACTGAATGCTTTGAAGGTCTCGTCGTCATAATATTGACCAAGATCTTTCTGCTCATCATTCATATAGAGCAGATTCATGCCACCGTTGTCACCATAGAAAAGGCGTACCTGGCCATCCCAGCTACCGTGCTGATCGTAGATCTGACGTACGAATGCTCGGAAAGGAGCAATACCGGTACCGGTACCAATCATCAGCAGATTGCTGCTTTTGTTCGCCGGGATTTTGAAGGGGCTGCGGAACGGACCAGTAATCTTCAGTTTGTCACCGATTTTGGCGTCACAAAGATAGTTTGAGGCGATACCCGGATACCGCTCACCGGAGATCTCATCCAGGTAGAAACAGCGTCTCACCAGGATTTCCAGTTCGATGGCTTCGTTGTTGCCGGTCTGGATCGGGTTGGCGATCGAGTAGCGGCGGTGGTGATATTCATTGCCGAAGACGTGAGGACCGGGTACCAGTACCCCAATGGATTGACCGGCTGCATAGCGAAAGGTTGGGTCGTCAATCTGCAATACCAGTTGGCGGACCTCGTCCGCTGACTCGGGGCTGATTCTGGCGGTCGATTTGATGACAGCATCACAACTGTTTTCAAGATGCATATCGTCTGTGCTTTCAGGCATTTTCACTCTCTCAGAATTCTAAGTTTATCAATGAATTAGGTTTAACTGGTATTGTCTCAAACTAGCATTATAGTTGTAATAATCGCCGCTCTCTAGTGCTTCAGCATTGGATTTTTAAACTTCATCTATTTATAAGTGCGGTGAGCAAATCGGCCAGCATTGGTTTGGTATCAGGGTGAAATCATAGCGACTGAAATTCCAATGTGACTCAGCTTACCAAGATCAGCGATAATAGTCCGATGTCTGAATCTTCTGCTTCAAAAATAGTCGCTGTCACGGTCACCTACAATATCGATCATAGCTTCGAAGCGTCACTGCAGAGCTACCTGCATCAGGTCGCTTTGGTGGTAATTGTCGATAACAGTACCGAGACGGAGGCACAAAACCGAGTCAGTGCGATTGCACAAGCCCACCCTGAGCAGATTTTTCTGATTCAGAATGGGGACAACCTGGGGCTGGCCAAAGCGCAGAATCTGGGAATAAGGCACGCACTTGACGAGGATGCAGACTGGGTATTGCTGATGGACGATGACAGCAGTGCCGATCCGCAAATGGTTGAGCGACTCGTTCAAGCTAAACAGATCTATCCAACCCATCCTGGAACCGGGATTGTTGTTCCCAAATACCTGGAACAGAGTGTCAACAGGGAGGCCCTGTTTGTCACGGCCCCTGGTGGAAAATACCATTGGCCCAGATTTGCCAAGGTCGGTTTTTCCGGCCAACCTATACTGCAGGATATCTTCATTGCCATCAGTTCCGGTAGCCTAATCAAGGCGGAGCTGTTCGAAGAGATCGGTATGATCCGGGAGTCTTTCGACATCGACTATCTGGATGTGGATTACTGTCTGAGAGCCATTGAGGCCGGGTACAGGATTGTCGCCGTGCGGGATGCTGTATTGCGGCACAATCTTGGTGAACAGACCAAACACCACTTCCTCGGCCGTCATTTCTTTGCCTGGAACCACTCTGCCAGACGCCGCTTTACCATCTATCGCAACCGCACCCGTATCTGGCGAGAACAGCTATTTCGCTTTCCAGGCTTTGTGTTGTTCGATTTCATGGCCGCATTGATGGATCTGTTCAGGATCATAATGTTTGAACAGCAGAAATCAGTAAAACTCAAGTCAGTGCTGAAGGGCATGGGGTTGGGTCTGTTTGGCTCGGGGTTGAGAAAACAGGCGAGCGATTCCTCTGCCAACACAGTTTCTGGATGAGTTACTATTTCGTCGCCGGTGGAATAAGGTTAAAGAACCGGTTGATCGGTCATTGGTCAGAGTTACAGTGACTCAATCCGGTAGTAGCCCGGCTGGCCCCCAGACAGATCAAACCGCTGCTGGTGGGGCTTGACCCGGAAGTGCTGAATTTGCCGAAACGGCCCGATCGGTGTGGTTGAGTGGCTCAGCCGATAATCCCCGGCAGTGAGATTTCTGGTGATCAGTTGAGTGCCTGTTGCGCTCTTTTTGAAAACAACCTTATCGTATGGTGCAGCTAGGGGCTCGCCGATAAAAAGGCCTTCCCCGGGTTGTTGAACGCTACGCCAATAGGCTTCCAGCAGGGTCTGACCATGACTGTAGTGCTCCATCACCAGACGGGGGTTGGGAAACTTTCCCAGATGATTGCAGGGCTCTACCACCGTACCAAAACTGCCAGTGGCACCAGCTTCCAACCAGCGTAGGGCGCTCATCTGCTTACTGCCGCTGAGCACACCACCTGCGGAGGTGAGATGGTCGGCAATGGCGCCTGGGAGAAACTTCAGGGTCTCCAGCCCATCGATATGTTTTCGGCCGGTAAAGTAGAACAGCACATCCTTGCGATCACGCAGGGCGTTGCCTCTTATCACTTCGGTATCGATCCAGTTGTGCATCAGACGGCGGGTCATCAGATAGTCCTTTGCTCGTACATTGCGCTGTTTATCCTGGGTGCTCATCAGATAGGCAGTCCCTTGCGGGAGCGTGCCGTCTGCAGCAATACCTCGATCGATCAGGGCTTTGGCCTCGGTGAAGCTGTTTGCCGCAATACTGATGCTGGGTCGAATCGAGAGGTCGTTATAGGGGGTGACCCCTAGGTAGTCGTAATAGGGGCTGCGGCGGGTCGAGGCGCAGGTGCGATCTGAGCACCAGGCCTTGTCATAGCCGAATGTGAGCGCAGAGGTGATCGACATGCAGCCGACCCGGAAGGGGGCAACCCAGGTGATGGCGTACGCCTGGATGCTCGACGGTGTGATTTCCAGCAGTTTTTGCCGGATCCGTTGGAATTGCTGTGGTGGGAGAGTTTTCTTCCCAGGTTTGAAGCTGACATGCAGCAGGTTGGCAGCTGGGATGCCCCGTGCCTTGATATAGTATTTGCCGATGCGCTGGCTGAGAGGATCCTGATCATTGACAACCACGGCCAACTGTTCTGATGTGAGACGCTGTCTGGGAAGGTCAATCGGGAGTGTTCCCGCCGTAACGGGGAGTGATAGGGAGAGCAGCAGGAAAAACCTGACCAGTTTCCATGTTGAATTGTTTGTATTAAAAAGTTTATCCATAACAAACTGACTTTTTTCCATAAATGAGTGTAACTTACATAAGCCTATCAGAGCTGAGTCAAAATCCCTGAGATGGCTATTGCCGGGTAAGGGGTATGAAACGTATTGTTCATTTGTTGGTCTTAACCCCCATATTTTCCCGACTACTTTGCTATGATTGGGCGATTCGTCTGAACCGGGCACGGGTTGTACTGGAGCAGCAGTAGGATAGAATCCTCTGAGGCGCAACATTGTTCAACTGAAAAAAGTGGTTAGACAACAATTTAAACAGCCTTCTGCTGCCGGAGATCATCGTGCTGCGTAACTATCTGTTTTTCATTCTCCTTACCGGTCTGCTGACTGGATCCATGGCTGAGGAGAAAACCCAGGATTCTGTTGTCGATATGTCCGCCTTGATCGATGTCTCCGGACTGGTTGAAAAAGTCTCGGATAAACGCGTGGTTTATGTGGGTGAAACCCACGACCAGTATCAGCACCATCTCAACCAGCTGGCGATCATCAAGGGCCTGCATGCCAAGCATTCAGACCTGGCTATCGGTCTGGAGTTCTTTTTTCAACCCTACCAGAAAGTGCTTGACCAATATATTGCCGGAGAGATTGACGAAGCCGGTCTGATCCGCGGCAGTGACTATTTCAATCGCTGGCGCTTCGACTATCGGCTCTATCGTCCGATCTTCAGCTTTGCCAGGGAGCATGGGATTCCCATGATCGCGCTCAATCTGGAGCGTGAAATCACAGACCAGGTGAGCCGGGAGGGGATCGAGAGTCTCAGCCCGGAGCAGCAGGCCAGACTGCCGGCTGAAATCGCCCGGGATAATGAGAGCTATCGTGAACGTTTGCAAACCATCTATGAGGCACATCCCCACCGGGAAGGGCGGGATTTCGAACGTTTTCTAGATGTCCAGTTGCTGTGGGATGAATCGATGGCGGAGCGTGCGGCTGAGTGGATTGAGGAGAATCCCCAGGGCCACCTGGTGATTCTGGCCGGGGCTGGTCATCTGATCTATGGGGATGGCATCCCAAGCCGTCTGTCACGTCGGGTGGATGCGAGTCAGGCGATTGTACTGAATGTCAATTCAGTCCCCGAGCTGAATCCTGAGCTGGCGGATTATCTGATCCTGGCCGATCAACATAAGCTGCCACCCAGTGGTAAACTGGGGGTATTCCTGGATGTGGAGAGCTCACCGCCCAGTGTCAATGGATTCGTTGAGAACAGCGGTGCCGCGGAAGCCGGCATCAAAGAGAAAGACCTTCTGGTATCCGTTGATGATCAACCGATTGAGAGCTATGCAGATCTGCGCATTGCCCTGATGGACCGGGAGGTCGGTGAAGTCGTCAAGTTGTCAGTCAAAAGGGAGCGGCTGGTTTTGGGTACCATTGTCGAGACCTATCAAGTCACACTGCGCTGAGGAGCTGCTGAACTGGTTATGAGCCGACCTATTGATGCCGCATTGCACCAACACCTCTTCAGTCGGTGCACTTTGATTGTCACTCTGTTCGTCCCGGGTCTGTTCCAAACCCCCTTAAGCTGATCAAACCAACTATGGCTAAACAACCAGAACTGCTGGCACCCGCCGGCACCCTTAAAAACGCCCGCTATGCATTCGCCTATGGTGCCGATGCGGTCTATGCGGGTTTACCCCGTTACAGCCTACGGGTCAGAAACAACGATTTTCTGGAACAAAACCTGGCCACCGGGATTGCCGAGGCGCATGCATTGCAACGCCAATTCTATCTGGCCTGCAATGTGATGCCTCACAATGCCAAGCTGAAGACCTTCATCAAAGATCTCGAACCGATCATCGCGATGGGGCCGGATGCCCTGATCATGTCCGATCCTGGCTTGATTCTGATGGTCCGGGAGCGCTGGCCGGAGATGCCGATTCACCTTTCGGTACAAGCGAACACAGTGAATGGGGAAGCAGTACGGTTTTGGCAGCAGCAGGGAGTGAGTCGGGTGATACTCTCCCGGGAGCTGTCACTGGATGAGGTGGCTGAGGTTCGCCAGCACTGTCCGGACATGGAGCTGGAGGTGTTTATCCACGGCGCCCTCTGTATCGCCTATTCGGGACGTTGTCTGCTGTCGGGCTACTTCAATCATCGTGATGCCAACCAGGGAACCTGCACCAACAGTTGCCGCTGGGATTACAAGCTCTCCCAGCCGGTCGCCGGACCTGAACTCAGTAGCGGGCCGGCCGACGTGACCAGACACAGCGCCGCTGATCAAGTTTACTACCTGGAAGAGGGAGGGCGTCCCGGTGAACAGATGCCGGTGTTCGAGGATGAGCATGGCACCTATATCATGAATTCAAAGGATCTGCGTGCTGTTGAGCATGTGGCCAGGCTGGTGGAGATCGGTGTCGATTGTCTGAAGATCGAGGGTCGCACCAAATCCCATTACTACACGGCGCGTACCACCCAGGTCTATCGTAAAGCAATCGATGATGCGGTGGCGGGGCGCCCATTTCAGCCCACATTGATGGCGGATCTGGAGAGCTTGGCCAATCGGGGATTCACCGATGGTTTCTACCAGAGGCATGAGTCTGATGAGCTGCAGAACTACCGATTCGGCAGTTCCCAGACAGAACGCCAGCAGTTTGTCGGGGAGATAACCGGCATCGATCCGGAGGGGGGCCTGGTGGAAGTGGATGTTAAAAACAAAATTCGAGTCGGTGACCGGCTTGAGCTGATGACACCCGATGGAAACCGGGATTTTGTGCTTGAGAGAATGGAAGACAGACATGGCAATCAGATGCATGAAGCGCCTGGCGGGGGTTATCAGGTACGGGTCGAGTTACCGGCCGAAGCGGTGACCAACGGGCTGCTCTGCCGATATCTTGAATCCACATGAAGCTTGGGCTGAGGATTGCGGTCAACACACTGGTTGGCGCGATTCAGGGTGTACCCGCTCTGCTCAAGCTTTTTGATCAGTACCAGGTCAAGGCCAGTTTCTTCTTTGCCACAGGTCCGGATAAAAGTGGCCGGCTGATTAATAAGAGTCAACAGCCCTGGTACCCTCATCTGCCCCTGAACTCACGCCTCTACGGCGTGCTGCTAAAGCCGCCACAAATAGTCGACGAAGCTGGGGATAGGATGCGCGCAGTCGCTGCTGCCGGTCATGAGACAGGCATCCTTTGTCATGATCGTGGCCGTTGGCTGAAGGGATTAGCCCATGCCGATGAAGCCTGGACTCGCAGTGAATTGCTGAAGGCTGTCGACAGATACACTGACCTGTTTGGTAATCGGCCCAGCTGCATGGCATCCGCCGGCTGGCAATCCAACCCTCATCTGCTGCGCCTGCAACAGGAGCTGGGCTTCGACTACGCCAGCGATGTCCGGGGAAAGAGCGCTTTTTTACCGCTGTTACAGAATATCGAATCCAGCTGCCCGCAACTGCCGACCACCCTACCGACGATCAGTGAGCTGCTCAGACAGGGGGGAGAGATCAATCTGCAGAATGTGCATGAGTATCTCTATGCGGAGAGTCAGCATATTCTGCCCCATGGACATATCTATGCCTGTGATGCGGAGGTGGAGGGCATTGCCCATCTTGATGTTCTTGAGAAACTGGTGGTGATGTGGCGCAATCTGGACGAGGGGATTCAGCCACTGCATGCTTTTCTGGATGAGCAAAACAGGGCGCAACTGAAAACACACCTGATCGGCTGGTCGAATGAGATGACGGGGGAGATCTATCAGGCAACCCAGAGTCTAAAGCAAGATTAAGTGGATCAATTTCCGAGTCATTTTCAGTGCTGTAAGTGACATATGGTTGCCCGCGAGAAAGGTTTTATATATCAAAAAGGGTAACGAAACCGTTTGCAATATTGGCCACAACAAATATCAGATTGCCAAACAAGAACAAAGAGCTCCCCTCTCCCCTTGAGGGAGAGGGGCTTTTGGTTTTGGTCAAAGTGGATTTGCCAGCTATCAGAGAGGTTGGCTAAAACATTGATACTTCACGACAGGAGTACCTTCTGTGCACACTCATCAATCCAAAAAACCGCAAACATTATCAGACCGGATTGATTACGCTGAATCACAGGAGGTAACAGTATGAAGAAGACAACAGCAGAGAACTACCGGCAACGGGTTATCCGGGTGATCGAGTATATCCACGACCACCTGGATGATGATCTCAACATCAACCTGCTGGCGGATGTCGCATTCATGTCACCCTACCATTTTCACCGTATCTATCGGGAGTTGGCCAGGGAGACCCTGAATGCGACCATCCGACGTCTACGCCTCCAACGTGCGGCTGTTGAATTAATCAGTTCAACCAAGTCGATACTACGCATAGCCACCTCGGCTACCTATGGCAGCCCCGAAGCCTTTACCCGTGCGTTCACACATCAGTTCGGTGAATCCCCCACCGAATACCGAAGTGCAAGACGTAACAGTAAGAGGAACGAACCCTTTGTGGCTATGCTACCAACTGCGAGAGAGGAGTATCGTGACATGTACAATGTTGAAATTGTTGATTTCAAACCGGTCAATCTGATTGGCTATTCCCATCAGGGTGACTATATGGAGATAGGCAGAACGTTTGAAAAGTTGTTTGTATATGCCTCCAGCCATAATTTGCTGAGTGATAAGACTCGTTCAATCGGTCTCTATTTTGATGATCCAAAGACCGTGGAGTCTAAGAAGCTTAGGGCATTTGCCGCCATTTCTGTAGTGGATCAGACGGATCTGCCGGAAGCTGGTGAAGCGCCTGAAACGAATCGGATTCCGGGCGGGACCTGTGTGAGCCTACTGTTCAAAGGCTCTTATGCGGAGCTGGAGAAGCCCTATGACTGGTTGTTTGGTCAGTGGCTGCCACAAAGTGGCTATGAGGCGGTGGACTTTCCACCCTTTGAAGAGTATCTCAACGATCCAAAGGATACACCGCCGAGTGAGTTGTTGACACGTATCAACTGCTTCGTTACCAACGCTTGAGGTTGGTGTCTGATTCTGTGGTCTCATAACAGTTCAGAGTGAGTGTCAAACATGGTGCGGTTTAGCCGCGCCATGTATCTATGGTGATTCAAGCCGAATAGTTCATGGCCGCTAACTATTTGGTGACCGGCTTAATAGCCAAGATAGTGGTTAATTTCAGCAGATCATCATGAATATGAACTCAAGCAAGATATACTGGGTTTTGCTGCCCATTCTGCTGTTGTCAGCGGCTGTCGCTGAGGCGGAGATATTCAAGTGGACCGATGAGCATGGAAAGGTTCATTTCTCTGACAAACAACCAGCCGATGCTGAAGCCAGTGAAGTCAAACTTAAGATCAATACCATCAAAAGTGTCAGTTTTGACCGGTCAATTTTCAATTTCGGTAAAAAGGTAGTGATCTACAGCACCGATTGGTGTGGCCATTGTGAAAAGGCCAAACGCTATTTCAAACGGAAAAAGATCAAATATACCGAATACGATATTGAAAAGAGTAGCAAGGGAAAAAGGCAGTATAAGAAGATGGGTGCAACCGGTGTGCCGGTTATTCTGGTCGGTAAACGACGAATGAATGGATTCAGTGAAGCTGGGTTTGAGAAGATCTATAACAACCCTTAGTCGTAGTTCGTGTCGTCGGGTTAATAAGGATGGGCAGGCTCGATTAAGCCGATACCCATCCTTCTTAAAGGCTACTACAGATCCAACTCAGTGATCGGATCGATCAAATAGGGCTTGGCATGCAGGTAGTGGGTGGTTTTACGTTTATTGTCGATGTCCTGCTTGACGAATTTCGCCTGATCTTCACTGATTCCCAGCATTTCGGCCAGCTCATGGGCTGTGGCGCCATGGTTATGGGCCCACAACGCTTTATCCATCTCCTGGTAAGGCAGGGCGAAGTAGAATTCATCCTGGCCCTGGGGCAGGCTGTAGGTGTCGGTGGTAGGAATGGCGTCGCAGATCGAGTCTGGCAGTCCAAGGTGTTTCGCCAGTGCATAGACCTGGGTTTTGTAGAGATGGGCGATCGGTTTCACATCGGCCGAGCCGTCACCGTTCTTGACGAAAAAGCCCTGATCGTATTCGAGTCGGTTGGGGGTGCCGACCACCGCATAGTTCAACCGGTCTGCGTGATAGTACTCGATGGTTTTACGAATACGCTGTTTGTAGTTGGTGGCAGCGACGATCTGCAGATACTCGCGCAGATCCAGGCGCTTCTCCTGAAGATTGCCTGATGGATCCTGCACCACCAGCATGAAATGGTTGACCTGACCATCGATCCCGCCTTTGATCACAATCTTGTTTTTCCAGCCATCGGTATATTCCGGAAAGGTCTTTTTGATCGCTTCATCACGGGCATCGTAACAGCCGATTGCTTCAAGGGTGGAAGCGATGTTGTGCTGGGTGCTCTCAACACCGAGGTGCTGGATCAACTGGCTGCTTCTTGATTGGGTGTCTTCCGCTGAATCCACTTCGGGGAGCTGCATGAAAAAACACTTCTTGGGACCGATTGCTCGTACGGCAAGCGCCGCCGAGACCGAGCTGTCAATACCACCGGAAACCGCAACCACCAAACCACGTTTTCTGAGTTTGCTGCGCAACAGTTCACGCATGGTTTCACAGATGTGTTGTGCGGCTTGTTCACGGTCGAAATTGAGAACTTCTGCTTCGTACCGTTCTGAAAAGGATTGCATGCTGATTCTCCCCTTGATTCTGTTTATTGCCCATCCGGTATGCGACTGACTGCGCTACAGGTTAGGTTTTGCTAATTTCCAATTGCTTAAACTTTCATTTTGCTGGTTGTCGGTCTCTATGACCGGTTGCCCAAACTCCAGGATGTCTGCAACCTGTTTACGATTTCTCTTTAGATTGCAGTTGAAACTTCTGGATCTTTCCCGAGGCTGTTTTCGGGAGTTCTGAGATGAATTCAATACTCTTTGGGATCTTATAGATAGCCAAATTCTGCTTGCAGTGTCTCTGAATCACTTTTTTATCTGTCTGCTGGTCACTCTTGGGAACGATGAATGCCTTGATGATCTCACCCAGCATCTCATCCGGTATCCCAACTACGGCGACTTCCATGACACAGTCGAGCTCCTGAATCACCTCTTCAATCTCTTTTGGGCTAATGCGGTTGGCGCCACTTTTGATCATGTCGGATGATCGGCCGTCGATGTAGAGATAGCCATCCTCATCGGTATGCGCCAGATCGCCGGTATAGAGCCAGCCATCTTTTAAAACCTGAGCGCTCTTTTCCGTATCGCGCCAATAGCCCTGCATGATGTTTTCACCGTAGGCACAAATCTCGCCGGTCGCTCCTGGAGGGGTTACCTTACCCTGTTTGTCGCGCACCTCGATCTTGGTATCGGGTATGGCTATGCCGATAGACCCCCGTTTTTCACAGATCTGTGCAGGCGGCAGGTAAGTAAGGCGTGCACTCGCCTCGGTCTGACCATACATGATGAAGATTTCGGTTTTGGGCAGCGCCGCCAGTAGTTTATCGGTGAGTGCCGGGGCCATGGCTCCTCCGGCCTGGGTCAGGTATCTCAGTTTACTCAGATCATAGTCACTCAGATTGACCCGACCCAGCAGTAGGGCAAAGGTGGACGGTACTCCGGAAAAGCCGCTTACCGCTTCATTTGCAATGCGATCCACGACCCGGTGTGGATAGACCAGGTTATTCTCCAGAACCAGCGAACCACCCACAGCAAGATGGGTATGCAGCACTGAGTTGCCGTAGGAGTAGTAGAAGGGCAATACATTTAGAATACTGTCCTCGCTGCTCAACTGCAGGTATTTCTGAATGGAATCGATATTGGCGCTGAGATTGGCGTGACTGAGCGTCACCCCTTTGGGACTGCCGGTGGTTCCGGAGGTGTAGATGATTGAGGCCAGATCAGTCGGTGAGAGTGCCATCTTTGGCATGGTGCTGCGGGCTTGTGTAATTGTCGTCCAGAGCGTATGGCCTTCTGTCGATTGATCCGGTTTCGGCTCTCCAACGCTGACAAGTTCAACACTCTGATCGAGTCTGCGGAGGATCTCGCTTAATTCACCATGCCCTTGATCGATAAACAGCCATTTGGCATTGGAGTGATCTGTCCAATTGAGGATATCCCGGGCTTTGGCCTGGGTATTGAGCGCCACTGTGACGCCGCCAGCCGCCCAGATACCGTAGAATACGGCTGCATAATTTGCCGAATTGGTGACCACCATGGCCACCCGGTCACCCTTGTTTAAGCCGGAATCAGTCAGATAACCGGCAACCTGAGCAATACTCTCCTGAAGCTGACGGTAGCTGTATTGCCCAGATGCATCCGCAATCGCGAGCTTGTCCGGGTAGCTTTCCGCGATCGTTGTGAAACGATCGATCAATGGCAACGCCGCAGCTGTCACTCTATTGGCTCTTGCGTCCGATGAAAGCGACGATGTTGTTTACGGAATCAAGGTTTTCCGGGACCATCTCGGTATCCTCGACCTTGATGCTGAATTCATCTTCCAGAAAATAGATCACTTCCAGAATACCGGTCGAGTCGAGGATGCCCTTATCCAGGAAGGAATCCCCACTATCCAGGGCTGATTGGTCGTCGGTGAACAAATAGTTTTCCAGGATGTAGTTTCTGATCTGCGCTTCTGCTGACATGGGTATTCCTAAAGGTCTGATAATAGTTTGATGTCGGAATGATACTTTATTAAAAAGCTCAAAAAAACGTTAAATAATCACTCGTGCACTGTCCTAATACGGGTATGCCGGTTACCTAGGGCCAGTTAACACGATTCCAATACGCTCTGTTGTGCCTGAAAAAGTGACAATCAGGGCACGAGGAGCCTAGTTTGGTTGTTCCAAATGAGTGACAAGCAACACCGAGCGGCGCTTTTTCAGGCGCAACCCCCCATATCGATATGAAAAGAGAGGCTGGGGCTGTTTTTGCGCCCAGCGGCGTTATCATTTGCTCATGTAGAATACCTACACCACGCTTTTACTGCCTTGCTGGGCACAAAAACAGCCCTTGCAGGGCGTATTGGAATCGTGATTACAAGCCCTAGTGTGGTGTCTGATCTTGTTTGACGATTATAGAAGCCCTTATCGGACAGTCTCGCGCTAACTGAAGTCTCCCCGGTAGCTCTACTCCGCATTGCCCCGAATAAACTGGTCATCGACCAGCATGGTTGAGAGGATGCCAACGAACGCCATGTTGTCACCGAATCCCAATGCCTTGCCCCTGGCGCACTTTTTCAGCAGCATATTGGTCGCTTTGGGATTGAAATAGCCCGCCTGTTTGATGCGCGACTCACTGAATAGCTCTTCCACATAGTCCAGAGGTCTGCCATCTTTGAAAAATGATTGGCTGTCTGGCGCCCGATAGGGCTGCTTGCTGCGGCTCCTGATGCTCTCCGGTATCAGGCCTTTCATGGTCTTTTTCAGCATGTATTTTTCGTTCAATCCCATGATTTTGTAGCGGCTGGGCAGTTTCGCGGCAAACTCAATCACCCGGTGATCGAGAAACGGGAAACGGCCTTCGATGGAGTTGGCCATCGCGACCCGGTCACCCTGGGAGCAGAGCAGGTAGCCTGCCAGTAGGGTGTGGGCTTCAATATACTGATCCTGGTTAAGCGGTTTCCACTGTTCAATGCCTTCCGGCAGAATCCTTTCGATGTTGGAATAATCCACGGCAGGTACGCCTGCCCGGGCTTCATCGGAGAAGAACTGCATGATGCGCTGGGTCGTCGCCCAACGAGGAATATGGGCAAAGAAAGGTTTTTTCAGGTGTTCCAGGCCCTGCTGAAAAAAACGCTGGGTAAACGCCCCGCTGGCAGTCGGTGAGTGCTTGAGATAGGGGTAGAGACGCTGCAGGATGAGCGGCCGCCACTCGGATTCTGGGGCGTGGCTCCAGAAGCGCCTGACTTTAGCCTCCTTGAATATATCGTAGCCGCCGAATACCTCATCGGCTCCTTCACCGGTCAAAACCACCTTATAGTCTGCTTCACGCACAGCACCCGAGAGCAACATCAGTGGCGTGGGCGCAGTGCGTACAATCGCTGTTTCAGCGTGTTGTATGACTCGGGGAAAAGCCTCACCGATATCGGAGCGTTTGCACAACACATGGGTGTGGTGTGTACCCAGGTAATTCACCAGATCCTGTTGGAAACCACTCTCATCGAACTCCTCATCCTCAAAGCCGATGGAGAAGGTTCTAAGTGGTGTGTCGGTGTAGTTTTTGATCAGTGACGTCAGAACGGAAGAGTCGAGTCCGCCACTCAGATAGGCGCCGACCGGGACATCGGAGCGCAGTTGCAGCCTCACCGAGTCGATCATAAGTGAGCGCAGCTCTTCAGCCCATTCATCGGCTGATTTGTCGTGATCAATCTGATCGTTGGGGAAGTCCCAGTCCCAATAGCGATGGATGTGGATCTCACCCTGATCGATGACCATCATGCAGCCGGGTGGCAACACCTGTATGTTGTCGAACAGGGAGTTTGGCGGTAGGGCGCTCCAGAATGTGAAAACCTCCTGCAGTGCGGTGAGATTGATCCTTTTACTGATCGCAGGATGTGCGAAAAGGGATTTTACCTCTGAGGCAAAATAGAGCCTGCCAGCAATTTCTGTGTAGAACAGAGGTCTGATGCCGGCCCGGTCCCGGGCAATCACCAATCGTTGTTTGTTGTTGTCCCAAAGTGCGATGGCGAACTGTCCATTGAGAGAGTCGACGAATTTGTCGCCATACTGCTCATAGAGGTGGACGATAACCTCGGTATCCGAATGGGTATAGAACTGGTGACCCAGCTTCTCCAGCTCCTCACGTAATTCCAGGTAGTTAAAGATTTCACCGTTGAATACAACCTGGATGGTCTGATCCTCATTGTGGATCGGTTGATCACCCCCGGCCAGGTCGATGATGCTGAGTCGCGCATGGGCCAAACCAACCCGGTTATGGCAAAAGAAGCCATATCCGTCAGGCCCGCGATGATGGACTGCATGGATCATACGTTCCAATTCATCTCTGGAGGGGGATGCGCCGTCAGTAAGATTCAAAATACCTGCTATACCGCACATGTTTTCTTTTTCGGTCCTTTATCAATCGGGTGTTACAGGCCAATAGTTTGAGGATTCCCTACAGCCCTGCGTCATGGACTTTAACATGCTCCTAGGGGTGTTGCCGATAGGGTGTCATGATAAATCCAGTATCTGATTGTTGTTGAATCAGTAATCGGTGCGTTGATCGCTGGATTTCCAGGCTTTGAACAGTAGCAGGCTTGCATCACGCATGATCTGTAGGCTGGGCATCAGACGTTTTTCTGGTGGTTTGCACATTTCCGTTGCGATTAGATTGTCGTCGAAGCCGTTGGCTGCGGCATCTTCGGCATTGGCGGCATACACAAGTCGTTCTATTCTAGCCCAGTAGGTGGCACTGAGACACATCGGGCAGGGTTCACAGGTTGTGTAGAGTACCGCACCGGCCAGATTGAAATTTTGCTGATGCTGGCAGGCCTTTCGGATTGCCTGCATCTCAGCATGGGCGGTGGGATCATTGAGATGTACAACCTGATTCCAGCCAGCTCCAATGATCCGATTCTCTACCACAATCACAGCACCAAATGGACCACCATGTCCCAGCGCCAGGCCTTGCTGTGCCTGTTTAAGCGCCTGTTCCATGAATCGTTGATCCTGATCCACTGCCTGCCTACTCCCAGCGAAAGCTTTTAGAACCTATTGTGACAAAGCATAGGGTAAAAAGGCAGAGGGACAACAGGGGAGCGGCAACCTCTTTGATGCCGGCACCCTCAATCATCACCGCCCGGGCGGCATCCACCATATGAGTCAAAGGCAGTGCCAGTGCCAGATTTTGTACCAATGGATGGGAGCCTTCCAGTGAGAACCAAACGCCGGATAGCAGCATCATCGGCCAGCTGATCAGATTCAATAAGCCATTCGCAGCCTCTTCGCTGGTTATTCTGGCTGCCACCAGCAAGCCAACACTGATCATGCTCAGGGCGCCGACAATCAAGATCAGTAACAGCAGCCAGTAGGAACCGGTCATGCGGAAATCCACCAGCAGATCCGTGCCCAGATAGACCAGGGTGGTGACCGTGACAATCATCAGCAGGCGGGAGGCGATTTGCGCGGAGATAAACTCAAATGCGCTCAATGGGGTCGCTCTGAGCCGTTTGAGTACCCCATTCTTACGGTATCGGACGATCACATAGCCAACACCGAAGAGGGCACTGAACATAATGTTCATGCCGAGTACGCCGGGTACCACCCAATCCACATAGCGAATCTCCGAACCGGACAGGGCAACCCGTTCAAACTGGTAGGGGGCAACGACTTTTTCCAGCAGATAACCCTTTGGTGAGGTGCTGTTCACCCAATAGCGCTGGTTATTCAGATCGAGCAGTAGGTCGATCTGATGCCGATCCACCTTTTCGATGGTTTTGTCCAGTTCCTCGATCTCAATGAACTCCACATAGCGGGTTTGCAGAAAGGCCTGGATCGGCTGCTCCGTGTCGGTTTCTCCAAACAGTCCCACCTTGTAGAGCTCCTCCTGGCCGGTAGTGAAGGCAAAGGCGAATCCCATCACGATCAGCACCGGCATGATCAGATTCCAGCCCAGGGCGGTGCGATCTCGCAGGAACTCCAGATTGCGTGCTTGCAGGGCGGCGAGGAAACGGCGTATTGACATAATATTCTGGGTAAGATCCCAAACTGAATGATGGCTTGAATAGGCCAGGCAGGATCGATTGGCTTTGGCTTCCCGCATTCTCTGGCCCACGACACAGCGCCACTATACCCTCAAGTGACGGCTTACGCTTACACTCCTTTGTCGACAAATCGAAAAACTATGAGTTCACCTCTGCCTTGAAACTTTGAACACGACATGCTGTGTTGCTGGATTCATTACAGGTCTTAACTGCGCAGGTGATGTCCGGTTAACTCCAAAAACAGGTCTTCCAGGGTAGGGGTACGCACTTGTAGCTGTCGCAGCGGAATCTGATTAGCGGTCAGCAGGCGGATTGTGCTATCGACATCTTTCGACAGGATCTCCACGATATCTCCCTGTGGATGTATTGAAGCCCCGTCATTCAGGGTCAACTGATCTGGCAATGCGTCACGCGGAAGGGTGATGACAGAGTTATCGAAGTGGTCCGCCAGTAGGGCTTTGGGATTACCCTGAGCGATAATCACTCCATGGTCCATGATGATGATCTCATCGCACAGCTCGAAGGCCTCTTCCATGTAGTGTGTGGTCAGTACCAGCGTCTTGTTTTCAGCCTTGATACGACGTACCTGGCTCCACAGATTGCGTCGGGATTGGGGGTCGAGTCCGGTTGTCGGCTCATCCAGAAACACCACCTCAGGATTGTTGATCAGCGCGATCGCCAGCAGCAATCGCTGCTTCTGGCCACCGGAAAGTTTGCGTGTATCCCGGGTTAGAAATTCCTCCAGGGCGCAGGCTTCAACCAGATCATCCAGCGGCCGGGGATTTGGGTAGAAGTTCTGAAACATCCGCAGGGCTTCATCCACCTGAATAAACTCTTGCAGAGCGGTGTGCTGAAACATGATCCCCGCCTCATTGCGGAATCTCTGCCCCAGGGGTTCGCCTTTGTAGAGGATGTTTCCGGATGAGGGGGTGATGATACCTTCAAGCATCTCCACCGTCGTGGTTTTACCCGCCCCGTTGGGGCCAAGCAGGCCGAAACAGACTCCCCGGGGTATATGAAAACTCACCCCGTTGACCGCTTTCACGCCTGGATAGTGTTTACAGAGGTTTTGTGCCTCAATCATCTCGATTCAGCCGCTCGCCACGGATCAGTTGTGGAACATGACTTCAATATTCTGAATATCTTCGGCAACACCTTCGATTTCGATGATATTGACTTCAGGTTCCATCCCCAGTTTCTTCATGGCGGGCACATCTGGCATCTCGAAATCCGCAGCACTGTTCAGGTTGGCCTGCAGACGGGCGACCAGCACGATATCCGAGTAATCCCCATCCCCTTCGCTCTCGTACTCAAGGTTTAGAAAATTAGCCGGCACCGTGATCAGGCTTTCAGGAAAATCCCACATTTCAAGAATCCGTTGTCCGATCTGGGGGCTCAGTATATCGATCACCCGATCGAGTTCTGACGCGTCCTGAACCAGTTCGTCCCGTGTCTCTGCCATCGCCAGCACAGGCAAGGCTCCAATGTTATGGATCAGACCGGCCAGCATCGCCTGCTCCTTATCCAGATGATCCAGATTGTAGGAGAGTACCCGGCTGATGGCGGCGATCTGCACACTCTCTTCCCAGATCTGGTGGAATTTTGCATCCAGCAGGTCGTTGGTAGCCTGAAAGATCTGTTGCATGATCAGACTGATCACCAGGCTGCGTACCAGGCGAACACCCAGACGGGCAACCGCCATCTGCAGGTTATCGATCGGTACTCTTCCCCGGTAGAGCGGGCTGTTGGCCACTTGCAATAGACGGGCTGAGAGAGCGGCATCCGACGCGATGATTTCCGCAATTTCGTTGGCGCTGCTCATCTCTTGTTCCACCGCATCACGCACTTTCAGCGCCACTTCAGGGAGTGTTGGCAGAGTGAGTTTGTTCCTGTCGATAGCGTCGTTGAGGTCGTTTAAAAATTGTTTTTCGTCGATCATATTGCTGTCTTGTCCTGGACTGCAGAGGCTTTCACCGTTAGCGGTAGAATCCGCAATAACTTAATGCAGATGGGGCGTGCTCCCCAGATCACGATTCAGCAAAAGGGTAGGGCAGATTGACGATGTTCAGGGGTGACCCCTGCTCTCCGAGCAGTACCTGATCCTCTTCAGCACTGGCGATTTCGATCACGGCCAGGAGGTCGTAACCATCACCATTAGCCTGTGCTTCGACGACCTTACCCGTACCCTGTCCTGAGGTACTGAGACTGGCAAACAGCTCATCGCCAGGCTGGGGTGTGGTATTGGTCTCCACATGGGCCAGATACATCCTGCGTTTCAGTTTGCCCAGGTATTGCATGCGGGCGACAACCTCCTGACCGGTGTAGCAGCCCTTGGTGAAGCTGACTCCGTCGATCAACTGCATGTTGGTCATTTGTGGGACAAAGGCCTCTTTGGTTGCCTGGTAGATCGTGGGAATACCTGCCTGGATCTCCTGCAGCGCCCAGAAATCAGCGCTGGCGGACTGGGCCTGCCCTTCAGCCGTCTGCCAGATCTCCTGCAGCTGTTGGATCGGTCCAACAATCTCATATCTGGGCTTCTTGCCTGGAAGCCGGATCAGAGTCAATTGATCCTGCTGCTGTATATCATTGGGCTGTTCAGGTATTTCATCGAAAAAGGGTTCTAACAGGGCCTCTGAGCAGTTTCCTGTCAAGCCGACCCTGATCAGTTCGTCACTCACATCGCTCAGTGTTACTTTGGATCGCAGGATGTACATCCCCAACCGCTGCACCACACTGGGAATGTTCTCCGTCGGGGTCTGCAGGTAGTAGTCGTCTTCACGGCGAAAACAGCGAAAGTTGGCCAGCATGCGTCCTTTGGCATTGCACCAGCCCGCCAGGTTGCTGTGAGACCTGGTAACTTCACGAATATCGTTGGTCAGCTGGCCCTGCAGGTAGGCCTCCGCATCCTCGCCGGAAACCCGGATCAGACCGAGATGGGAGAGGTCGTTTAGAGCGCAGTTCAAATCTGCGCCCTGCTGGTCATTTTCAGTTCTTGATGCCAGAAATTTGGCCCATTCTTCGTTCATATCAGGAACAGCTCCTGGGTTTGAGGATCAACTCTGCGTATCATACCCGATCCCACGGGGTACGAAATCCCCCTGGTGATGTGTTTTTTAGGTTTGTTATGAGAACCCATTGGAATGCAGACAGGTCTGCACAATACAATGGCTTTATTAAACACTTGGCATGTCAATCAGCGAGTTGAACGATTCGGAAATAGTGATGAGTAATTTGAAGGCAGGGGCTCTGGTGCTCTATAAGGTCCGTCCGGCCAAGGTGATGGAAGTGGCGGATAAGATCACCATTGAGCTGGAAGGGAGTAAAAGCAAACGGGTTCGGGACAAGGATGTGGTTCTGCTGCATCCAGGCCCCCTCGACGATCTGAAAAGCCTACAGCCCATGTCAGGAGAGGTTGAGGAGAACTGGGAACTGCTGGAGGGGGCTGAAACGGACATCAAAGAGCTCAGTGACCTGGTCTTCGGGGACTATACCCCGGCCATGGCCTGGGCAACCTGGATGCTGGTGTCGGATGGGATCTACTTTGAAGGTGAGCCGGAGGCAATCCGCCCCAGATCCGCCGAAGCGGTCGCAAGCGAAATCGAATCGCGTAATAAAAAGGCGGCTGAAGAGGCGGCCTGGAACAGTTTCATGGCCCGTGTCCGACAGGGTGAGATCATAGAAGAAGATCGAAAAACCCTCGGCGAGGTGGAAGCGCTGGCACTGCAGAAAAGGGACAATAGCCGAATACTGCAGGCATTGAAGCTACAGGAAAACCCAGTCAGTGCCCATCGGTTACTGGTGAAAACAGGCTATTGGACGCTGAACGAAAACCCCTATCCCCGGCGAATGGGGATTGACGAATCCATTCCCGACTACCCGGTTGCGGATTTGATCGAAGAGGAGCGCCTGGATCTGACCCATCTGCAAGCCTTTGCGATCGACGACGAGGATAATCAGGACCCGGACGATGCGATCAGTATCGATGGGGATCGACTCTGGGTGCATGTGGCCGATGTGGCGGCGTTGGTGAAACCGGATAGCGAGATGGACCTCGATGCCAGAAGCCGGGGCGCCAATCTCTATCTGCCCGATCGGATCGTTCCCATGCTGCCACCCAGAGTAACCGATCTGTTGGGTTTGGGCCTACAGCAGCGCTCCCCCTCACTCTCAATCGCCTTTCAGCTATCGGAGCAGGGGGAAGTCAGTGAGGTAGAGATCCACCCCAGTTGGCTGAAGGTGGAACGAATCAGCTATGGCGAGGCGGAACGTCGCCTGGACCAGGCGCCTTTCAACACGCTGCTGGAAAAGTGCCAACGCTACAGAAACCGACGCAAGGCAGCAGGCTCAGCCTCCATTCAACTGCCTGAAGTGAAAATCAAAGCGCAGAATGATCAGGTAGAGATCATTCCGCTTGAGAAGCTTAAGAGCCGGGAAATGGTGACCGATTTGATGCTGATGGCCGGGGAGGGTATCGCAAACTACTGTTTGCAACGTGATATCCCGATACCTTTTGCCACCCAGGCGCCACCGGATGATGCACAGCAGCCAGAGGATCTTGCCGCTATGTATGCGTACCGACGTCAGTTCAAACCGACTCAGGTCAAAACCGAAGCTGAACCCCATTCAGGATTGGGGCTGCCGGCCTACAGCCGGGTAACCAGTCCGTTGCGCCGCTACTCAGACCTGCTGACCCATCAGCAGCTGAGAGCCCATTTGAAAGGTGAGGATTTACTCGATCTGGCGGCGATTTCCCAGCGCATCGCAGAGTCCGAAATGGGTGGTATGGCGAACAGAAAGACCGAACGGGTGTCGAATAACCACTGGCGGCTGATCTTTTTGAGAGACCGTCCGGAGTGGCAGGGTGAGGGCGTCATTGTTGCACAGGAGGGGGAACGGGCAACCGTGTTGATCCCATCCATCGCCTATGAAGCCAAGCTGCGGATCCGAGGTGAATTCTCACTGAATGACAGTGTGAAACTGAAACCGAGGGAGATCGATATTCCGGATCTCAGCTGCTATTTCAGACTTGTCTGAAAACAGACGGGGATCTGTTCGTGGCTGGTTGCCGCTGTCAGGTTCTGAGTTGTTTCGATTCAATAACTTGAGGTGTTTTAACTATGAGATGGATCGTGATCGCACTTTGCCTCTCTGGCTGTGGCGCCAACTTTCAAACCAGTTTCAATCCTGCAAGCCCCTACCAACAGATACCGGTCGGTTCCAAGGTCGTTCTGAAGCAGGCACTGGAGGTCTCTGCGCATCGTACCCGTTTGTTTTTACAGCTGGGTGAGACAATGCAGCTCGAAGATTTCGATCGATACAAGGCGAATTGCAACTTCGAGCTCAATTCGCTGACGGATGGAGTACAGACCATACAACCTCAAACATTCACCATCAAACGGGTGGAGGGCTTGATGGTGGAAGTGGTCGATAGATTACCGCAATACAGGTTTGTTTCGGTTGGCCTGGATGATCAGGGTACACCGATGGTTACTCAGGGTTACCATTTTTGGCTCGATTCCACCCAGCAGCCGGAAGTTCTTCGTCTCTCCTGCCGGGGAGCGTTTGACGATATGTGGGCGAGTCAACCACCCTCAATAGACGAGATTCAACAGACCATGGGTGATTTGGCAGAGATACAATTGGTGCTCTAGCCTCTACTGACCATGGTTCGGTATAGCAAACAAGCTGAGACAACTGCAAAACACCATTTTATTTGTAGTTTCATTGGAGGCTTTTAATTCCCATTCATTACCCTGCTGAAATTATGGTTGAGCTCAATCGACAGTCTGATAGCTTATCCTGCAGAAACTGCCATAAATCATTGGTTTTTTATTTATACAATGACTTTTCCAGGATCATAGGGAATTTACACAAAGCACCCTGTTAGAGTGTGCTATAAGAACTAGATAACAGGTAAGCGATTACCACGGCTTGAGAAAATCATATTGAGCCATGGGGTTTTGATACTGGGGTTTGAACACGGCTTTTCCCGCTCGTGCTTTAGGTTTTGTTCGAACAACAAGAGATTGTTCCTGAAAGTTATATATCGATAAATTTCTCAGTGCTCCAAGGCGGCATAACAGCTGTTGCATAAATGAGCGTCATGACCAGATGGACCATGTCAAAAACTAAAAAAAGCGAACAATCAGAGCGTATCAAAACACTCATTGCAGAAGAGCAGACCAGGATTCTGTTTCAGCAGGCGCCGATCTCAAATGCAACGGTCTATGCGGTTGCCACACTTTTTTACTTCATATTGATTCCTCATATCGATTCGGGGATTGTGGAGATCTGGGTGATCTCCCTGTTTGCAACAGCGACTTTTCGGCTGGTTCTCTGGGCGTTGAGAAGACGCGATCCCCGGAAAATGACTACAAAGCAGTGGCAACGAGCCTATCTGTTTGGATGTCTCATGGTCGGGGTGGCATGGAGTTTGATCGTACCTCATATCTATTTGACAGATAATCTCACCGTCGCAATCGGCTTGTGCATGCTGTTGTTTGGTATCGTCGCATCCGCGGTTGTTGTTCTGTCAGTCTATCTGCCGGCATTCGTGGCCTATGTCTATCCCCAGCTGCTCACCCTGATCGGCACTTTACTGTTTTATGGCGATTTCACTCACAACACCCTGGCCATCGCTACCTTTGCATACTTGGTAATGACCACCTTGTTTACCCGCAATGTGCATCGCAATTTAGTCGAAAATATCGGCCTTGAGGTGCAGAACAGACGACTCATTGATGAACTGAGTGAAGAGGTGAGAAGCCGTGAAACAACCATTAGTTTACGCACTTCCGAACTGCAGGATAAAAACAGTGCATTGAGCAATGAGATCAATGAGCGGGAACAGGCAGAATCGGCACTGCGCAAAAGTGAGGAAAGATTTGAACTGGCCATGCGCGGCGCCAATGATGGGGTTTACGATTGGAATCTGAAGACCAACGAGATCTACTACTCACCCCGCTGGAAAAAAATGCTCGGTTATGAAAACGACGAGTTGCCGAACGATTTTTCAACCTGGGAGAATCTGGTTGAAGAGAAGGATCGGGAGCGATCCTGGGTCATGCTTTCTGACTATATTGAGGGAAAAAGGGATAATTTCCATATCGAATTTAAGATGCGGCACAAGGATGGTCATTGGGTGGATATTCTCTCCCGGGCCTTTTTGGTGCGTGATGCCGAGGGTAACGCCATTCGCACCGTCGGAACCCATGTGGATATCTCAGAAAAGAAAAGGCAGGAAGCACATATTCTCAAACAGGCCCATTACGATGGGCTGACCGGTCTGCCCAACCGGTTTCTGGCGATGGATCGATTGACCCAGCTGCTAAAGGAGACAGATCGGGATCATCAGATGATCGCCGTGCTGTTTCTCGACCTTGATGGGTTCAAACGGGTTAACGATACCCTGGGACACGAAACCGGTGACCGGTTGCTTGTTCAGGCAGCGGAGCGTCTCAAATCGGCGGTCCGGGATGCGGACAGTGTGTGTCGTCTTGGCGGCGATGAATTTGTCGTCTTGCTACGCAATTTATCGGAACTGACCGATGCCAAAGCTGTGGCAGGCAACCTGATTGCGCAGTTTCGCGATCCATTCACCCTGGATGATCGGGAGCTGGTGGTAACCACCAGTATCGGCATTTCCATCTACCCCAGTGACGGTGTTACCCCTACAGAACTGTTACGTAACGCAGACACAGCCATGTATCACTCCAAGGAACAGGGGCGAAACACTTTCAATTTTTTCACCAGCGAGATGAATTTGAACATCTCCCGAAGTCTGGAAGTCGAAGAGCAGCTCCAAGGCGCCCATAAGCGGCAGGAGTTCTCGGTGCTCTATCAGCCTGTTATCGATATGCGGAGCAATCGGGTGGTTGGCGCAGAAGCTCTGCTACGCTGGAACAATCCCGCACTTGGCATGGTTTCGCCGGACGAGTTTATTCCGATCGCTGAGCAGACCGGGGTGATACTCGAAATCGGTCGGTATGTCTTGCAGCAGGCGGTGATCAATGCACTGCAGTGGCAGGAGATGATCGATTACGAATTCAGAATATCCATCAATCTATCTCCCAGACAGTTCAGGGATGCAACGCTTGTGGAGTTTATATCGGACCTACTGCAGCACAGTGGACTTAAGGCTGAAGCACTGATTCTGGAGATTACCGAAGGTGTCCTGATGAGTGGCCAGCGTGAGATCGTTGCGGCCCTGGACCGGCTGCATAGTAAGGGTATCGGGCTGGCGATGGATGATTTTGGTACAGGCTACTCATCGTTGAGCCATTTGCGCAATTATCCTTTTGATGTGTTGAAAATTGATCGTAGCTTTATCAATGACCTGATGATCGATGCGGCCGACTGGGAGCTGGTCAATGCGTCTGTGCTGATGGCCCATGGCATGGGATTGGAGGTGGTCGCCGAAGGTGTGGAGACGGAGGATCAACTGAAACAATTGCAAAAGATGCAATGCGATCTTGCCCAGGGGTTTCTATTCAACAAACCGATTACTGCAGAGGCTTTCACAAGTATGTTGCAAGAGTCGGTCAGTGTATCCTGAAAGTACTTTTTTGGTGAGTAAAGCGGGTTGGCTGCTTGCCTATGTATTCGGACTATGGGTGCAATAAAGCGGGTCAGTCCAAAAACAGATTGGCAGTCGTCGGACCTGTAAACCCGGGAAAAACCTGCGATAGATCAGTACCACCCAGTCGTTTATTCAACAACTCTGCAAGCAGGGTGCGTAAATCGGTGGTAATTGCCAGGTCTTCACCCAGGTGAAGGTCCGCTGTAGAAAGACCGGGCCAATCGGTAATCACCTGCCCGCCGTTTACACCGCCACCCATGGCATAGGCCACTCCGCCAGTGCCATGGTCAGTTCCCACCGAGGCATTTTCCGCAACGCGTCGACCGAATTCGGTCATTACGAAGAGGCTGACTCGCTGCATTAAATCAGCCATATCCGTATGGAAAGCGCTCAATGAATCAGCCAGATCAGTGAGGGATTGCTGCAGGTTGCCGGGTAAATTCTCATGGTGATCCCAACCGCCCGCATCGATACAGATGACCTCGACGGGTAAATTCGATTTGACCAACTGAGCTGTCTGCTGCATTTTTTTACCCAGGTCGGTGTCCGGGTAGAGTGCGCCATGTTCTGGCAATATGCTCTGCAACTCAGCGGCCTGCAGTTCGGTTACAGCGGATAGTGCTGCCTGAGCCGGTGCTGCAAGGGGTATCTGATCATGAAACAGATTGCCTAAGACATCGGTATAACCCGAGTCAATAATTTCCTGGCTAAAGCCGAATTCGCTCAGGTTGCTGATCGCAAGCGGTTCATTGGCGCCGTGCAGTGAGACCGGGACATTGCCGCTAATGGATACGATACGAAACGCAGAACCGTTGTTGGTGCTATCCAGGCTGAGATGACGACCAAGCCAACCGTTGCCCGGAAGTGGCTTGGCTGACACGCCTCTCTCCACGATATCCTGGGCGACGAAGTGTGAGCGGGAATTGTGGGGAATGCCTGTGGCGTGCACGAGCGCCAATTGGCCTGAATCATAGATTGTTTTGAGTGGTGCCAGGGCTGGATGCAGTGCGAAGCGGCCATCCAGATCGATCGCGCCACCCTGTACACCCGGTTCAGCTACCGCGATGTTGGCACGTTGAGCGTAGTAATCGGGATCGGTGTAGGGGACCAGGCTGTTCAGGCCATCGGCTGCGCCTCGCTGGAACAGGCAGACCAACAGGTCTTTGTCAGTAGGGAGTCTATTGGCGTAGTCATTGTATCCGCTCATGGTGTCACCCCTTAACGAAGCTGAAAATAGACTGAACTGACCAATACAGCGGCCACCAACGGTGCAATCTGCTCAGGTATGTCATCCGGCAGATTGGCATCTTCATCATAGCGGTATTCGGTCGTCAGCCAGTCGATAATATGGCGACGATCTGCCGAGGAGATTGGTCGCATCAGGATGGCATCGGTCAAGGCGTCCGTGATCTCGGCAAGGGTCTCTGCACCATTCAGCATCGGTAGATAATCGATGCGGATGATGTCATTGGAAAGGGAGATCGGGGCAAAACTGAAAAAAGAGAGGCGCCAGCGATTCAATATCCCCCCGGTACTGGACCAGTAGGATTGAATGTCCGGATAGCCATCCGGTGTGGACCAGAAGTAGGGAAGCTGTCCAAGAATCGCTTGGGCAAAAAAGTACAACTCCCCATCGTCTGCCGGATAGCCGGTATCCGGAGCCAGTGCACGTACCAAACCGGCGAGAAACTCGCTTGGTCTGGTTAACTTTTGATCCGCATTCGCTTGTATGGCATTGCTGGCAAACAGGGCTCGAAGGGTCTGCTTGATGTCTCCTTGACTGGTGCGGAAAGCTTCCGCAACCTGGTCGATCGTCGCCTGGTCCGGATCGTCACTGACAAATCTGCGGCACAACTTGGTGGCGATGAAATCTGCAGTTGAAGGGTGTGTCGCCAGTAGATCCAGAATCTGCTCACCATCCTGCTGGCCACCACCAGCAGCAATTGTCTGATTCAATACGACTTTACTTTGCTGATCGTGAATTGCATCGTTGTATCTGAAGACGCCATACTCAGCTGTGCCGTTGTTTGGAAACTCAATTGTCCATCCGGTGAAACACCTGGCCACCTCTTTGATATCGGTTTCCGTGTAGCCGCCATCAACACCAAGGGTATGTAACTCCATCAGTTCCCGGGCATAGTTTTCATTTGGCGCACTGGCGAGGTTGTTATAGTTGTCCAGGTAGAACAGCATGGCCGGGCTTTTGGCAGAGGCATGCAACAGATCACGAAAATTACCCAAGGCATGGGTGCGTATCACCTGCAGGTCATCTGACGGTTTCAGGGTGGGCTCAAGACCATTGATCAGGTGGATATTGAAATGGTCGGTCCAGAACTCCACCATCACTTCATAGAGTTGGCGACGACTGAAAATCTGTCGATACTGGGTCGCTGCAATCATCTGCCGGACGACGGTTTCAATATTGCCTGGAAATCCGGCATAGAGTCTATCCGGTGTTTCAACTATCAGTGGAAACCGGTTTTGAATTTCACTTTCCAAACTGGCGTCGTCGATATTGAGATAGTCCAGTTGTTGCTCGAGGTATTGATCGATACCCAGATTGTTGATGCTCTCCAGTTGATCCCGATGCACACCGAAACTTGTTCGCTTCAATATGGTATAGCCTGCAGAGGCTTGCGGAATCTCTGTTTCAACTGTTACGGGATCTGTCTCACTCTGTTCGTCATCCTCCTCTTCACTGCTGCCACAACCCGGCAGGGTGATCGCCAGTGCCGAATAGCCAAGTCCATTGACCATAAGACTGAGAAAATCTCGACGGTTGTGCAGTTTTTCCAGGGGCGCAGCAGCTACCATGTTATCGAGGTTGGGATTTGATAAAGACTTTCGGCTGGACATGGGGCTATCTTTTTGCAGGTATTAACGACTGTTCTGATTCTTACAACTGTAAAAATATGGTGTTGATGATTCAATCACACTTCTTTAATGGTGAAGAATTGAAATAATCATTAGTTTCCTTAACGATAAAGCCAGTATATTGTCGTTAGTTGAACGTTTCCGTGGTTTACAGATGGACAAACTCAGAGTCTGTTATGAAGCTGAAGATAGAGATTAATGGGGATATTGGAAAAGAGGAAGTGGTAGCGGTGTATCGTGCCAATGGCTGGTCATCGGCGGAAAAACCGGACAAACTGTTGGCGGCACTGAGGCACTCTGATAACCTGGTAACGGCCCGTATTGATGGCAGGTTGGTGGGTATCGGTAATGCCATATCAGATGGTCATCTGGTGGTCTACTATCCACACATGCTGGTTGACCCGGCGTATCATGGACAGGGGATCGGACGTAAGATGATGAACTCCATGATGAATATCTATCAGGGATTTCATCAACAGATGCTGACCTCGGATAAAAATGCAGTTGGCTTCTATCAGGCGCTTGGATTCAGTCGGGCAGGTAACACGGAGTCGATGTGGATCTACGAGGGGCAGGACCACTGATTGGATTCGTTCTGACAGTGGCTAAAAAAAGCGTGTTAGGGTGAGCTCCGCATAGTCATCCCGGCGTAAGGAGTAGAGGGGGTCCTGTTCCGCGATATCCGACCATAAGCGGATTTGCGCGCTGGTTTTCCAATCACTGCCGATGCGGCGGCTGGCTTCAAGATTGAACATCCAACTGTCTTCATCCATATCCTTGATAACACCAGCCAGTAATTCGCTGCCATCCACGTCATTTGCAGTGAGTCGAAAGCCGATAAAAATGTCATTCTGAAACGGTGTGGTCGCATCATCCCCACGGTCGTCATAGAGGTATTCACCCAGTAGACCAAGATCCATATCGGTGTCGGCAATGCCGACCAGGGTATACTCGAATCCACCGGTTGCCGCATTGTAACTGCCACTGTCGATGGATCGATGAATCGCCTCCAGTTTCCACAACCAATCCCCTTTGGTGGCCTGCAGATCGAGACTGGTTTGACGCATCTGTTCATAAAACGGTATCAGGCTGATCTCACCCCGGTTACTGATTCTGGGTATCAACAGGGGATCCCGACTGGTACCGTTAAAATGTGCCAGGCCGATGTCCCAGTCACCGATATAGTGTGACCAGCGCAGAGCGAAGTCCAGGTGTCTCTCTTCCCGGTTCGATTCATACTCTGCATGATCCTGATCGACCGGTGGGTGGGATCTTAAACGGCCCTCTTCCCCGGGAAAGGTTCGTTCACGAAAACCGATCAGAGTGTAGAAATCGAGGATACCCCAATCCTGCTCCAGTGAGAGCTTGATCAGGGGCTGGCCAAGCTTCTGTTCACCATCGGGATTCTCCACCAGGTCTGTCTGGTTGATGGTGTCCACCAGATGCAGCGCTTCGGTCACTCCCCAAAAGACTTTGCCGACACCGGCCTGTGCCTCCCATCGGTTTCCGGCATAGGTCCAGATCAGCTCGCGGATGTCAGCATGGGTCCGCTCCTCGTCTTCGCTGTCCCAGCGAAAGAAGGGTACCACCAGCAGACTCTGATTAGCGTTGTCCCAGCGTTGATAGTATTCAGGCTGAAATGCCAATGAGATGAGATGATCCGATTGCTTCTCGTAAGCGGCATCCTGAGGGAAGTAACGCCCTTGCAATTCAGCATAACCACTCCACTCACCGGCCGATAACAAGCCAGGCATCAGGCAAACAATCCAGCGCCATAATCTCACGCTAATACGCTCCTATCTGGCCCGCTTCAGGCTGTTCTTATTGAAATCCGCATCGGTGAGGCCGCTGCGGAAATCGTACTGTTTCCAGGTCAGCAGAGTGCTTTTACCTGTCTGGTGGTTCTCCATGTACATCTCATCGGCGCGCCAGTATTGATCCAGATATTGTTGATAGCCACGAAACACCAGGGTCTTCAGCAGGACGTTTTTTCGATCGTAGTAGTCGATCTTAATCGGTATGTAACGCTCCTTGTCAACCCACATCTGCTGGCGTGTATAGCCTGAATTGGGGTCAACCGGATAGCGTTCCAGCAGTAATGAGGCGATGCCTTCGTGCGTACTCTCTTCGATGAACTTATAGGTGTATTTTTCAACCTCCTGGGAAGAGATATCTTCATAGGCGAACTCGCTGCCCATGAAGGGACCGGACTTGTTTCTGGAAGCGATTCGTTTGACCCGCTTGAGTGCTGGAAGATAGAGCCACTGATCATCATCGCCAGCCTTATGCGAGAAGCTCAGCAGTGCAGTACCCTTGACGTCTCTGGGTTCATCAAAGACCACCAGAGTCTTGTCTCCATCGTTCTCCACCTCCAGGGTCTGATTGCGCATATCCCGCAGACTCTCTTCACCATGCCGGTTTTTCAGCAGCATGGTCATGCTGGCCTTGAAATCATGGAAACCGGTATCTCTGGTATCCACCTCTTTGGCGATCTGAAGACCCCGCTCTTCGGCTGTCATTGCCAGGGTGACTGCCGGTGTGAGCAAAAGCGTTGCAAGTATCAAGCTGAGCTTCATGGTTTTTTTCCTCCGAAATAGATCAGTAGCGGGGGTAGAAAAAGAAAATCGGCAACCAGAGCCAGGCCCAAAGTGATTGCAGTCAACAATCCCATCCCGGCATTGAGTTGGAAGTGGGAGAAGGCGAGAATGCCGAAACCGACCATCAGTACCAGGGAGGTTACCCAGAGTGCCGTTCCCACGGTAGAGAAGGCATAACGCACCGCATCTTCCCCGGACATATTTTTTTCGCGCCTGGCCCTTAGGTATTTGCTGAGAAAATGGACGGTATCATCGACAACGATACCAAGTGTCATGCCGCTGACGACAGAGAGCGCCAATCCAACTTCACCCACGGTCAATCCCCAAAGACCAAAGGCCATGCCCATGGGCACCAGGTTCGGGATCAGACTGATGCCGCCGATTCTCAACGAGCGCAAGGCAACCACCAGAATCAGGGAGATGATGATCAGAGCGGTGGTGGTACCTTTGAGCATCGCAATGATGTTACGGCTACCGATATGGGCAAACATCACAGAGGGACTGGCGCCATCAATGCGCATCTCAGGTGCGTTTTCCAACAGCCATTGCTGCGCGTCCTCTTCAATCTGCAGCAGTTGCTGGGTTGAAATGCTCTCCAGAGTGACGGTGAATCGGGTCGCGGATTTCTTCACATTGATCTGATTGTTGAGGTCCAGGCCGAATGGCAGGGAAAATTCATAGAGCAGCAGATACTGCGCCGAGAGATCCCGTTGCTCCGGCAGGCGGTACCAACTGTCATCGTCACCGTGCATGTTACGATTGAGGCGTTTCATGATGTCGGTGATCGTGTTGACGTGAAGGACATGGGACTGCTGCCGGTACCACTGGGCAAATCCATCAACTTTACGCAGAAAATCGGGATCGCTGATACCACCGGTTTCACCGCTCTCCAGCGAATACTCAATCAGATAGATTCCGGTAAGATTGTCGGTGGCAAAATCGGTATCCTGACGAAAATCGATGGTTTCATCGAAATACTCGACAAATCTGTCATCCAGGCGATTGTTGGGTATCTGGGCGATCAGGAACAGAATCAGTATGCCCATCCCCCACAGCAGCTGCTTTTTATTGCGGATCACGAATTCAGCGAATCTCACCATGGCCAGACTGCCCATGGTGTCGCCACTCAGCGCTTTTACCGGTAGCATCATCATCATGGCAGGGAGAAAGGTGATTGATAACAGGAAAGCCAATACCACCCCCATGGCCGCCATATTGCCCAGATCCCGAAATGGTGGTGCATCACTGAAGTTGAGACTGAGGAAACCGATGGCGGTGGTCAGGGTAGTGAGAAAAATCGGTTGCAGGTTTATACGCAGACTTTCCATCATGGCCTGATATTTAGCTTCACCCTCTCGCATGAAATGGAGAAAGTTGACCAGTATGTGGACACAGTCTGCGATTGCCAGGGTCATGATGACGATCGGTACCGTGGTTGTCGGGGGAGACATCTTGATACCTAACCAACCGGTCAGTCCCATGGTGGCGATAATCATCAGCAGAATGATGATGAGAGTGGATATGGTGCCCGGAATCGACCTCAGCATCAGCACCAGTACCAGGATAACCGCTCCGAACATGATCGGATAGAGACTCTTCATGTCATCCTGGGAAGCGGTTGGAAACGCATTGTTCATGACCACCATGCCGGTCAGGTGTACCTTGATATCCGGGTAGCTGGCCTCCAGGTTTTTCGCCATCTCTTTAACCTTCGCCGCTACCTCCGGGACTTCGGTCAATTTCTTACCCGGTAGCTGTACGGTGACGTTTACGCCAGTCGTGTGAGCAGATGGAGAGATCAATCGATTCCTCAGAAGAGGATCATTGGTGGCGATTTGTTGCTTGGTGGCCAGCTCCTCGTCACTCAGTGAGGCTGGGTTGAGCACCAGATCCTCTACGATCAGGTCATCCCCTTCGGCATAGGTGTGTTGAAAATTGGTGATCGAGTCTACTCGGATGGAGTAGGGTACCTGCCAGGCTTCCTTGGTTAACTCCGATACCGCAATCAGGGTTTCACGGGTGAATACCTCGCCATCCTGTGGTTCGATGACAAACAGCACGTTGTCATTCTTGGTGTAGGTATTCTGCAACATTTCGAACGCTTTCAGCTGTGGATTCTCTTCACTGAAAAACATCCGGTAGTCGTTATTGAAGCGTAGGTGCTGCACACCACTGCCCATCATCAGACTGACTGCAACAGTCAATAGGATCACTAGGATCTTGTGCTTTAGGACAAACCTGAAAAAGGACTCACTCATGATCTACACCCTGTCGACGAAATATTGTTGATATTATGACGTTCAATCCATGCTTACTTTTTCTAAAGCTTCATTGCTGAGTCCTGCTGAACGGGTTTCAGCAACGTAGGCTGTCGAGATAGCCTACCAGGCCCTGTGCGCACCGTTTCAACTCATCGATGCTTTGTGCATTCTTTGCTATACCCAGACAACCCTCAAGTGATGCCAGAATGAACAGTGCGGCATCGGCAGGATTGATGGACGCTTTTACCTCACCGTCCTGTTGGCCATCACGGAGTAGTTTCTCGATACTCTGTTGCCATTTTCGATAGAGGTGATCGATCCGCTGGCGAAATCCCGGGTCGATCGGTGACATCTCCTGTGCCAGATTGTTGAGAGGGCATCCCTGGTCGATCTGCTGACTGGTAATCTGTTGCCCGGCCAGCTGAATCACATCGATCATGACGTCGATTGGGTGTCCGGATTGCTGTATGGGAGTGAGCCACTCCCGATCCAGCTTCTCGCTGATTATCTCATCGATTACCGCATATCCCAGCTTCTGTTTACTGCTGAAGTGGTGGTAGAGAGCGCCTTTGGTCACGCCGGTTCTCTCCAGTATGGTGTTCAGGCTGGCCGCCTGAAATCCATTTCGGTAGATCTCTTCGTAGGCCGCTTCGAGTAGAGCTTGGCGTGTTTTATCGGCATCTGCCATGGTTTTCACAGCTCGTTGAACTGGAACATACCGACCAGTATGTATGTCCCGGTCAAATTTGTCAAACCTACCTAATGTACTGTTGTTTGCTGGCTCGAATCACAATCTAGCGAGAATTATGGAGGCACAAACCCGAAAAATCTTTTCTGAGGTGTATCCCAGTGTAACAAGTTGTAACGCCTGAATGATGACCTCTTGCCCAGAACTCCCTATACTTGGCAGGGCCGCTGCTATCAGGATGTGGCGGGGCTGACGGTATACAACAAGAAAGGGGGATCGTATGTCGACGTCTGAACAGGCAACCCAGGATGAAATGATGCAAATTGGCCCATCTGCGAAAGAGTTTATGGACTATTGCAATGCTGAGCGGGAGCGTCGCTTGAATTCAGGGGAGTCATTTGACGAGCAGTCCTTTGATCAGGCCATTGAGATGGTGTTGAACAAGCTTCGGGTTCTGGCTGACGAGGGTTGGTCATGATCATACATTCAGTTAATGCCAGTAATGTACTGAAATACAGCAGTCTGAAGTTACCAGAGATCCCTGAGCAAGGATTGATCGCCATCTCCGGGGCCAATGAATCAGGCAAAAGCTCGATCGGTGAGACCGTCTGTTTTGCGCTCTTCGGCAGGACCTTTTCGTTGGGTCCTGAAGAGTTGACCAAAGTCATACGCTGGGGTGAAACCCATTGCGAGGCACAGCTTGAATTCACCTGTGGAGATGGCGTGCGCTACAGATTGGAGCGCTTCCTCGATGATACCGGGAATCATAGCGCCCGCCTGGCCCCTGCTGGTGCGAACGATGATGATCAGGTGGTGCGTGGGGTTGAGCAGGTGGCAGATCGGATCTATCAGCTTATCGGTTTCGAATATGAAGAATTTGTAGAATCCTTCTATCTGGCTCAGCGGGAGATCACAACCCCCCATCCTCACAGTTATGCGGTTAAGACCATGGCCGGACTGGTGACCCTTGAGTATTGTGATGCGGCCTGTCAGGAGGATCGGGATGATGCTGAAGAGGAGTTGAGCCAACGACAGCAGGAGCTGGATGGATTACAACAACAGATGGTCGAGCTGGATATCGATCCGTCACTGATGCCAGGCCTCGAGAGTGAACGTCAGACGATTTCCCGACAACTTGATGATACCCAACAGCTGATGGAAGAGCTGGATACGGCATCCACGGCCTATCAGGACGCCATGCCGATCCGCGCCAAATCAGCTTCCAAGGCTGGCAGTGCAGGGTTTCTCAGCCTGATCTTATTCTTGATCGCCGCCGTTGCCGGTGGTGCCTGGTACCTGCTGACCAACATGCCGGAGCATGAGTTGTCAGTCCGCTTGAATGAGTGGTTTGTGCAGATGGTTCCTGACTGGGGTGAGGCAACAATGCCCTGGTTGTTATATGCAGCGGCTGGCGCTGGTCTGCTGTTTTTGATCTATTTGATCCGCCGGGGGGTATTGAAGCGTCGAGTGGCAGCCTATTCAGAGACCGCTTCAAACCTGGCAGACGTTCTCAATCGGCTGGATGAAGTGCCATCAGAAGTTGTGCCTGATGAGACACAGGATACTCAACTGTCAGCTGTTGACGCCGATCCGGATGAAATCACTACCGATACAGCTGTTGTTGAGGAGACTCCCGCGATCGTTGATCGTGCCGCACGTAGCCGTTTGGTCTCCCGGATCAGTGATTGGTCAGCATCGGTTGCGGAAGTTCGGGACAGTGTTGCCAGTGAGTTGGATCAGCTGAATAGTGTCTTGGAGCAAATCCGATTGCGTGCCGATGATCTTAATCAGTCGATTGGCATTGAACAAGAGCGATTGGATAGGGCGGCAAGACTCAAAGAGATGATGGCCAGCCTGAATGAGAAGATCGATGAGCGACAGCAGTACATTCAGACTTGTAGTCTGGCTGATGAGTTGATTCGGGGAACCACCCGGGAAGTCTCACACCAGTTTAATCGCAAACTGCGGGGATTGGTCAGTAAGACACTTCCGCTGTTTACGGAAAATCGATATGAGCATCTGCAGATTGATGATGACCTGACGGTGCGAGCCTTCTCCAGCGAGAAACGGGATTTCATGGATCTGGATGAGATTTCCAGTGGAACCCAGCGGCAGATCATGCTGGCAGTAAGATTGGCACTCTCCCAGGAACTGGTCGCCCGCGCCGTCAAAGGGGGGCAGTTTCTGTTTCTCGACGAGCCTTTTGCCTTCTTTGATGAGAAACGAACCCGCAGTTCACTTACCGTGCTGCCAACTCTGAGTGAAGAGCTCAATCAGATCTGGATCGTGGCACAGGATTTTGCCGATGATCTGAAATTTGATCTGCATGTGCAATGCGACCGGGATACTGATCATCTGCCGGTGGCATAGAGTTGAGTGATAGAGCTACCAGTAAAACAGGTCATCACAGAACTTTCTGAAACCCTGGCGACTCAGGGCCGGGCTGTGTTAAGTGCGCCGCCCGGCTCCGGTAAAACCACCCTGGTACCTCTCGAACTGCTGAACAGCCCCTGGCTGGATGGAAACGGAATTCTGTTACTCGAACCCAGGCGTCTCGCCGCTCGGGCGGCTGCCGCCAGAATGGCCAGTTTGCTGGGTGAACAGATCGGTGAACGAGTCGGCTATTCAATACGTCTTGAGCGAAAAGTTTCCCGCAACACGCGCATCGAGGTGGTGACCGAGGGGATTTTGACCCGCCGTTTACAACAGGATCCGGAACTGCCCGGGGTAGGGCTGGTGATCTTCGATGAATTTCACGAACGCAATCTACACAGCGACCTCTCACTCGCACTGACCTTGGATACACAGCAGGGCTTGCGTGAAGACCTGCGTCTGTTGGTCATGTCGGCCACCCTCGATCAGCAAGCTGTCAGTAGGTTACTGCATGATGCTGTCGTTATTCAGGCACAGGGAAGGCAGTATCCGGTAGTACATCATTACCTTGATCAGGCAGTAGACAAAAGCAAAATTGCCGAGCAGGTTGTCAGGGCAATCATCAAGGCCTGGCAGGATGAGCAGGGTGATATATTGGCATTTCTTCCTGGTGTCGGTGAAATCCGTAGTACTCAAAAGCTGCTCGAAGCACAGATGAAAAACCAGCCCCAGCCTGTTCTCATCTCTCCTCTGTATGGAGATCTCGCAAAGGAAGATCAGGATCGCGCCATACTCCCCGACGCACACAACAGACGCCGTATTGTACTGACCACCTCAATTGCGGAAACCAGTCTGACGATCGAGGGTATCACTGTGGTGGTTGATGGTGGCTGGTCCCGTATGCCTCGCTTTCTACCGGCGCTCGGCTTAACCCGGTTGGAGACAGTTCCGGTCTCAAAAGCCGCGGCAGATCAACGTGCCGGTAGGGCTGGTCGCTTGGGTCCCGGGGTCTGTTATCGCATCTGTAGTGAACCTGTCCATAACCAGTCGTTACCTCATCACCCAGCGGAAATTCTGCAGACCGACTTGGCGCCAGTGGCACTGCAACTGGCCAGCTGGGGTATTGCAGATCCAACTCAGTTGCAGTGGCTTGACCCGCCTCCAAAGGGAGCCTTCTCACAGGCTGTGACTCTGTTACAGAGACTCGGTGCGGTCGATCAGCAAGGAATGATCACAAAACTGGGCAGGCGTATGGCTGAATTACCGACCCATCCGCGTCTGGCGCATATGCTGATGCATGCTCCGGAAGATCAGTTGCAATTGGTCAGTGATCTTGTGGCTCTGATTACTGAACGGGATCCTTTATCGATCCGAGAGGATGGTAGTGATTTAGCCTTGAGACTCACTCTGCTGCAACAGTGGCGGGAAAGGAACCTCACAAAATCCCGGCATAGAAGTGCCTGTCGTCATCTTGACCGGATCAGTAGGGATTGGATGAGGCGATTACGGCCCAGTGGGGGAACCAGATCAGATGATCTGTTATCGGTAGGGGAGCTGCTGGCTCTGGCATTTCCCGACCGTATCGCACAACGATCCGCACATGGTCGTTATAAATTGGTCACCGGTCGGGCGGTGCGGCTTGCAGAAGATGATCCACTTGCCGGGGAAGAGTATTTGGTCGCAGTTCAATTAGATGCCGGGCAAAATGAAGGGCGTATCCGACTGGCTGCATCCATCGGTTTGAAGGCGTTGCATGGACTGCCCGAAATTACACTCGAAGAGAGATCGGTTGTTTGCTGGGATCCTAAGCAAGAGCGGGTAAGAACCTCATCCGAGATCTGTCTTGGGGCACTGGTATTGAGTCGGGAAAAACTCACCAATCCCGATCTTGAAGCCGTTAAGGCCGCCATGATAGAAGGAGTACGGACGATGGGGATCGAGGCCTTGCCCTGGTCCAAGGCTGTGCGACAATGGCAACTCAGAGTCAATTGGTTGGTTGGCCGGCTGGATGACCCGGAATGGCCGGACCTATCGGATCATTGGCTCTATGAAAATCTAGAGAGCTGGTTAACACCCTGGCTTGAAACGATTCAGAGCAAACAGCAGTTACAGCGCCTGGATCTGCAAGCCGTTCTTCTGGCCCGGCTCTCCTGGGATCAGCAACAAACCCTGAGGTCATTGGTGCCAACGCATCTTACCGTTCCCAGTGGTTCAAAAATCCCATTACGATATAGCGCCGATGAAACACCGGTGTTAGCAGTAAGGCTGCAAGAGCTGTTTGGGCTGAATGACACGCCAAGGATCTGTCAGGGCAGGGTGCCGGTAATGTTGCACCTACTCTCTCCGGCACATCGGCCGATACAGATCACTGATGATCTTGCCGGGTTTTGGCAAAGAACCTATGCTGAGGTGAAAAAAGAGCTGAAAGGTCGATATCCAAAGCATTATTGGCCAGACAATCCTCTGCTTGCAGAAGCAACTCACAGGGCGAAGCCCCGCAAGTCGGGCGGTAGTGGTTGAATGTCGAGCTAAGCTTGGTTTATGGGATACGAGTTCGGAATAGCACAAGATGTGGTCAAAATTTTGGAATAGATATAGAGGCCAGTTCAATCAGGCGCCAGATCGGGAATCTGAGCAGTCGATTGTCAGATTGATAATCGCTTTGGTATTGTGCCTGTATATTGTCTACGTCTACCTATTCATACCCTCGGAAAGTAGTTCCACACTCGTGCAGATGGCGCTGCTCTATACTCTCTGCAGCTTGATTATCATCATGGTGATTGCGTGGAAGCCCCTGGTCTTCACTATCCGTCGTACAATCACCATGTCATTCGATGTCAGTATGATTACCCTGGCGATGTGGATCGGTGGTGAAACCACCTCGATGCTCTATGTATTCTATCTTTGGATCAGTTTGGGAAACGGATTTCGTTTTGGCACACCATCTCTCTATTTCACAAGCACACTATCCACACTTGGATTTGCTTCCGTGATATTGATCAGCGACTTTTGGAAAGAGCAACAGGTTCTGGGTATTGGACTGTTACTCGGGCTGTTGGTTACAACACTCTATGTTGCTCTACTGCTGTTGCGGATTGAGCGTGAAAAAAAGCGTGCTGAAGCATCGAGTCAGGCAAAGAGTCGTTTCCTGGCCAACATGAGTCACGAAATACGTACTCCCCTGAATGGTGTGGTCGGGATGACCGATCTGCTTGCAAGAACGCCAATGGGATTGGAACAGCGAGAGATCATGTCGACCATCCAGGCATCCGCGGAGACACTACTCAATCTTATCGAGGAGGTTCTCGATTTTTCCAAGATTGAGGCTGGCAAGGTTGAGGTAAGGCTTGCTGACCAGGATCTATCCGAGCTTACAGACAGTGTGATATCGATGATGAAACCGACAGCCGATACCAAAGGTATTGAGCTGAATTGCTGGATAGACCTGGATATCTCTCCAGTAATCAAAACCGACTCAAAGCTGCTTCGGCAGATTCTGATCAATCTGTTGAACAACGCAATCAAATTCACCGACCAGGGCGGCATCGTGTTGAAGGTAATGCCATACACATCAGCGGAGAGTGAAGATAGTGTTCCTAGATTAATGTTTGAAATCATAGACACGGGTATCGGTATTTCTGAGGCCCAACAAAAACGGATTTTCGAATGGTTTGAACAAGGTGATGATTCCGCTACCCGCCGCTATACCGGTAGTGGCCTCGGTACAACGATTACCAAACAATTGGTCGAGTTATTGGATGGAACCATAGGTTTGGAGAGCCGTTTGGGGGAAGGTAGTCGTTTCTGGTTTCAGATACCAGCTATTTCCAGTGACAATCCTATTGACATAGAACGCTTTCAAGATGCCAGGGTGTTATTGTTCACCGATCTCCTATCTGGAAAGCAGGAATTGCTGGATGGATTGCAGGAGTGGGAGTTGGACGTGAACGTCTACACTAACCTTTCAGAGGGATTTCTCGAGTTGCTCAATGCCGTTAAGGTTAAGGAACCCTATGATATTGCAATACTGGATGAGACTCATAGCGATCTTGCTGATGAGGAGTTGGTTCATACCATCCGTGCAGAGCAAAGCCTGGACGATCTTGGATTGGTTTGTGTTACCAACTACTCCCCAAATCTTCAGAATGAGAACAGATTGTGCCATGAAGGCTTCAGTGCGGTGGTAACCACTCCGATTACTCCGGAGAAGGTACGCCATGTTCTGCAATATGCCTTAAAACGCAAAACCAGCACCAATTTACCACCCAGGATTTTCACCTCTGCCGAACATAACATTGCCAAACATGCCCGTATCCTTCTTGCAGAGGATAATCCGATCAATCAAAAGGTAGTGAAAAAGATCCTTGAGTTACAAGGGCACCAGATTGAGGTGGTCAGTCATGGTCAGGATGCCATTGAATTATTGAAAAATGAAACATTTGACCTGTCAATACTTGACCTGCAAATGCCGGATATTGGGGGGGTTGACATCATTAAGGCCTATCGCTTGATGGAAAAGCAAGGGCCTGCCATACCCTTCATCATTCTTACCGCAAATGCCACTCGGGAGGCTGCAGAAGAGTGCGAGGCTATTGGTGTCGAAGCCTATCTCACCAAGCCTGTCAGGTCTGCGCATCTGTTGGATGTGGTCAAAGAGATATTGGGTGGTGACTCCACTGAAGTGATAACCGATACCATAATCGATTTTCCGGTTCGTGCAGCCAATCAGGAAAAGAGTGGAAGAATTCTGGATGTGACTACGCTGAAAGGTCTCGAGAAGTTGAGTAAGGATCCAGAATTCATGTCGCACTTGGCGGATAGTTTTCTACATGATTCTGAAGCGTTACTGACCTCAATGCATCAAGCAATCGAGTTGCATGACGTAAGAAGATATAAGGATTGTGCCCATGCATTAGCAGATAACGCCTCAGGTATCGGGGCCTACTCTTTGATGACGATTTGTGCTTCAGCTTCCCGTATTGAACAGCCGGAGTTGAATGATCAGGGTGTTAAGCAGATGACCCAGATCTCTACAACCTATGGCTTAACCTGTCAGGCGTTGCGTCATTATCTGAATATCAAGAATTCTGACTAGGGCGCATTGGATTAGTGTTAACAGGCCCTAGCAGGCCCTAGTCCCCCTTGATTCGTATTCCCCGGAACCTGTCAACTACTATCCACGCATCAGTAGATGGCTCGTCTAGGCTTGCAGCAGCCTGATGATGAACTGCTATTTGGAGGGGTTGCTGTTTGGTTCCGATTGAATGGCTGATGCTCTTTGAGATAGATAGTGAGTATAAGCATGCAAGGTTAAATTGAACGTCTGTTGCAATTCACTCAGCAGATCTGATCCTTTGTATTCAAATTCTCGGGCAGAGAGTTTTGAAGCCTGTTGACTGAGCTCGTAGAGTAGTATGGCCCCCAGTTGACCAGCACTATCCAGGAGTATTTGCGCCTGATCAAGAAATTTACCGAGCTGACGCTGGGCTACAGCACGCTCCATCTCACGCAAAATAGAGCGGCCTTCGGATTCAAATATCTTGAACAGTTCATTGATGAATGAGATGCCGCTGTCCAGTTTCTCCAATCTCAACAGGGTCATGTGATCAAGCAGCATGGCATCCTGAATTTTATTGTTCTTAAACTGTATCGGATCTGTTTTACGTGAGACATAGGTCAAATTCTGCAGATCACCCTTATCGAGTGCGGCAAGAATTGAGAGGAGTACCTCTTGTGGTGTGATCGGTTTAAACAGACAGATATCAACCCCGATACTATGACAGAGATTGAGCGTTTCTGGATTCTCTTCATCTTCCATAAAGATAAACGGAACCCATTGTTTGTAAGGGGTGGTAAATCGATGAAGCTTGACTACCTGAGTGCCGCTCATGATGGGTAGTTGAAGATTGATGATGGCTAAATCAAAAAAGTGTTCTTCAAGTGCATCCAGAGCCTGGTCACCATTATCAACCAAATGAATGTTATACCCCGCCTGAGTCAAGGCGTGGCTTAACGAATCCCGCTCATGTGAAGGTGAATCTGCCAGTAAAATCTCTTTTTGGCGGGTGTAAGCCTGTTTGGTGGTACGGTGTTTAACCAAACTTACAACATTATCACAGGAGGTGTACGTCTTGTTGTCGTAACTGATGATGCTGAAAAGTTGCTCTTTGGTCCATGGGGATTCGAGTAGGGTATGGTAGCCTGCACGCAATAATCTGTGCGCATACTTCTCATTGTAAAAAGATGTTTGAATACAGATCAGTCGAACATCATCAAGTAGTGGTTCATTCTTGATCAAGCGAGCCAATGAGAGTGGCTCAATATCCAGATTTTCTCCATCAACTATGAGAAAAGAGTAGGGGGTGAAAACCTCTCCCTGACTGCGAGAGAGCATGTGTTTGAATGCCTGCAGGCTGTTACTGCAGGTTGTCGTTTCATGTCCCCAATCGAATAGTTGGCGGGAGAGCAGGGTTATGCTGCTTTTGTTACGGGACAATATCAATATACGTTGAATATTGCGTTTCACAGGCTGTCCGGTAAATTGCTGTAGTTCTGCAGTTGATTCAGTCTGTTCCGCGGGCTCCTCTTGCAGTTGAGGTAATGTGGGCAGCTCTTTTTGGTCCTGTTTGTCCTCTTTCGAAGCGCCATATCTGCGTATGGAGACAAGGGCAGGGGGTATTAGCGCAAGGACACTTAGTAGTAATGCTTGTAGCAACTCCAATTGCAGTGCGAGATGCAGTGTAGTGGACAGCATAGTAAACGCTGTTCCAATTCCTACCCAAAGGTAGGGTCTGCCAAAAAAGCGTGATGCAAAAATCAAAACACTGCTGAGAGGTAACAGGAGCAGCGCTGAACCGCCAGCAAAGGTGATCAGCCCAAGAAAAAGCTGATCGAGCGTAATTGATAAATTGCGTTTGATTGGGCTGGAGGAATAGAGACATTTATAGTGCTCTATAAAACGGAGCAGCAGGAATTGACAGGCCAATACCAGCGTAGTGAGGCTAACCAGCGTCGATGTGGACCACAGATAGGTCAAAGTCAAGCCAACAAATGCGACAAAGCTGACAAATGAGCTCAGGCTGTAATAGACCTGATCACTTTCATGTGAGGCGGTCTCAGGTCTCCGTGTCGTGACTGTTTGCTCGTTCAAGAATGCATTCCTTCGAGGTTTCCACGCAGGGCATAGTGGATGGCCTCCACTTCCTGCATTTCACTGAGAAATGCATCTGCGCAGTCTGGATCAAAATGGGATCCTCTCTCTTGGCTAATATAGTCAATGGCCTTTTCTATTGACCAGCTTTTTTTATAGGGTCTATCTGAGACCAAGGCATCAAAAACATCAGCAACTGCCACAATTCTGGCTTCCAGAGGTATTTCATCACCGTTCAAATTATTTGGGTAGCCCTTTCCGTCGTACTTTTCATGATGGTTCAGAGCAATGATCGCTCCAGTTTGAATATACTTCGATAAGCTGTCTTTGAGTATTTCGTATCCAAGTAGCGTGTGTCGTTGCATGATTTTGAACTCTTCCGCGGTCAATTTACCGGGTTTGAGCAGGATAGCGTCGGGTATACCAATTTTGCCTATATCATGCATAGGAGCCGACTGCGCAATCAAATCGCAGCGTTCTTGAGATAATCCGAGTTTTTTGGCGATAAGCAGAGAGTACCTGGAGATTCTTAAAATATGATTACCGGTATCTTCATCCCGGTATTCGCCAGCCTTTGCCAGACGCATCAGGGTTTCTTGTTCCCGGTCGTGAAGCTCCTGGGTGGTTTTGCGTATCTCCTGTTCCAGTAGAAGCGCTCGATCTTTGATCATTTTCCGCTGATGACTCATGGTCAACATGTTGTTGCAGCGGGCTTTGCACTCAGTATGATCGATGGGTTTGGTGATGAAGTCGTTGGCGCCGGATTCTAGGGCAGAGTAGCGAACCGACTGGTCCTCCACGCAGGTTACAATCATAACGGGTACGTCGCTGCAACCCGGTATGCGCCTTAACCACTTAATAAACTTTATACCATCCATCTGAGGCATTTTGTAATCGGTGATCACGAGGTCTATTTCATGGGTTTTGGCCCAATCCAGCGCTTCAGTGGGATCAGCGAAACAGGTAGACGAGACATCAGCATCAATTGAACCGACCAATTCTTGAAGAATCATACGGGTTATTGATTGGTCATCAATGATAAGTACATGGGGCATAGTGATCGGTGTTTGCAGTCTATAGGTGGATTCTGTGCTTGCTTGTCCCTGTCTGTTTCAATAACGGCTAACAGTCTCAATGCTTGATTATTTACTGAATTTCATTCAGAAACTCAACAGCCGTTGAAATTGGTGCTCCTTTCTCCATTGTTGCCGACTGGTATGATCTTTGGGTCTGATAGATAGAACTAAAGTGCCTCACAATGATAGTGAATTAACTTCCCGAAATGTTAACTTATTTTACAATTTAACGCGACTTTGATCAGTGATAGAGATCCGGCTTATGCATCAACTCTGTTTAGCCGGTCGAGTGGAAATGGAATAGTTGCCCTAGCGTGGCCATCTAATCATGTCTTCAAGTTTCAGCGCTCACTTTGAACTCGGCCTGGCTCAATAACAAGGATCCTGCGCTTGTTAAAGGAGAGAGGGTGATGTAACTCCACTACCAGAAGCAATCTGCATCACTGAAGAGATAACAACCGATGATGCTTACAATGGCCAGTTCCGGACTGCCATCTTGGAGCTGTCTTGATCTATGCTGATATTCTGAAAAAACAGTTGGTTGACAGAGATGTCTCATGTAAATATTACACCGGATACCGGCTTAATTCAGAGAAAGCTCTGAGGCGGTCGAAGTGTGATGGACTATGGGTATAGCTCAACTCAGGATGAGTCGGCCAGGGGTACTGAAGGGTGATCGTAACGAACTCGGCCTGAAGCCATTCAGATCAATGCCAGCTTATTTTGATTTCACAGACTGAATCGGCCGCGTAACGACGCATCCATCTAAGTTCTGAATCCTTTTTGCCAGTCAGAAGAGCCTATCGTAACAGGGGCAATTGTCAAAACCGGGTGCGAGCCACCCCTGGGTTATTGCGGCAATCTATTAATACCTATTAACATTATGAAAAGTCTATGAAAATAGCTTGTTGTGGTGTTTGGCGGTGCGGATGATTCTGGATGACTTTCTTCAGCAAATCTCTAAGCGGAGCATGTTCAGATAAGACCCAACAGACAAAATAATTGAGAAACGGTTGATAATGATTATCATTACTTTAATTTTGACTGTATGACTTTCATCCAACCTGGCTTCTCCGTAGAATGTGCGCCTCTTGCGATAGGAGAAATTGGCAGTGAGATTGAGCCCGGAACAATTCCGTAATTGGGATAGAAAATGTGTCACCCTGATGGGCATGTCTGGTGTGGGGAAGACACGGCTTTCAAATCTACTGCGGCGCAATGATTGGTTTCACTACTCCGGAGACTATCGAATCGGTACCCGCTATCTTGGTGAGGCCATTCTGGATACCATCAAAGAGCAGGCGATGAGTGTGCCTTTGCTTAGAGACCTACTCCACTCAGATTCGATCTTTATCCGCAGCAATGTCACGTTTCATAATCTGAATCCGGTCTCTACCTTTCTTGGTATGTTGGGTGATCCTGAACTTGGTGGGTTGTCTTTGACCGAATTCAAACGGCGACAGAACCTGCACAGACAAGCAGAGATTGCTGCCATGTATGATGTGCCTGCATTTATGCGTAAGGCAAAACTGATTTATGGCTATAACCACTTCATAAACGATGTGGGTGGCAGTCTTTGCGAGCTGGATGAACCGGGACTGTTAGAGTTTATTGATGATCATTCACTCATACTCTATATAAGAGCCAGTGAGGAGGATGAGCAGTCATTGATCGCTCGATCAGTATCCCATCCGAAGCCACTCTACTACAGAGAGGCTTTTCTTGATCAGCAGTTGACTGAGTACATGGAAAGCAAAGATGTGGACTATGTTTCCCTTATCGAACCGAATGACTTTACCCGGTGGGTATTCCCAAAACTGTTCAGAGCCAGAATACCACGCTATGAATCGATTGCAGCACAATATGGGTACACAGTAACCACCCATGAGCTTGCACAAGTTAAAAGCGAAGCCGATTTTCTCACGCTTCTGGAACAAGTAATCGAGCGGGAGTCCTGAAATGCCATTGGTAGCACATACAAAATTACCGACTTTTGATCGTCTGCGAGAGGAGGGTCAGAACGTTCTCTCGCCTGACAGGGCGACTCATCAGCATATCAGGGAGTTGCATATCGGTCTGTTGAACATGATGCCCGATGCGGCGATTGAAGCCACAGAGAGGCAGTTTTTTCGTCTGGTTGGTGAGGCGAATCCGATTGCCCAATTCTTTATTCATCCCTTTACCCTGGATGTGCTACCCCGTGGTGAAAAAGCAAAAGCGCATATCGATGCATTCTATGAATCCTTTGAACAGATCAAAAAGGGTGGGCTGGATGCCTTGATCATTACCGGTGCCAATGTTACCCATCCGGACCTGGCTCAAGAGGATTTCTGGAAACCGTTGACCGAGGTTGTCGACTGGGCCCACGAGAACGTAACCTCGGTGCTATGTTCCTGTCTTGCGACCCATGCTGTGGTGCAGTCCCATCATGGTAAGCAACGCACCCATATGGGCGACAAGCTTTGGGGTGTTTTCAGTCATCGGGTCAAGGATGCATCGCACCCTCTGGTGAATGACGTCAATACCCGATTCGATGTACCACATTCACGCTATAACCAAATATCAAGAGAGCAATTTGATCAGGCGGGATTAAAGGTGCTGGTTGAGAGCGAAGAAGCTGGGGTACACCTGGCGGTCAGTGGGGATGGGTTTCGTGTGGTCTATTTTCAGGGACATCCCGAATATGACACAATCAGTTTACTCAAAGAGTATAAGCGTGAGGTCAATCTCTATATTTCAGGTGTTCGTAGTGACTATCCTCCGTTCCCTGAAAACTACTTTAGTCTGAGAAGTCAGGCCATCTTCGATGAGTATCACGAGAGGATCAATCTGGCAAAAAAACTGGGAAATGCGATACCTGAGTTTCCCGAGTCACTGGTCATCGAGAGGCTGGATAATACCTGGCATGACACGGCAGAAGCGGTAATCGGCAACTGGATAGGTCTGGTTTACCAGGTCACTCATCGGTTACGAAATCAGCCATTTATGGATGGTGTCGATCCAGATAATCCCCTCGGACTGTAAAAGTCCCAGCAGGACGTATTGGTTAGTGTTAACAAGCCCTAACAGATTCGGCCTGATGCAAAGTCTTCTGTCAGGGGCAGTAAGCATGGCTGATGAGCCTGCATTTTCTACACAAAGATTGGTGCAAAGGCAGTTTCGATACCAGCCCCGGTTTGGAAGTTCCTGATGTTAGGAAACAGATCAGGAATCTGGCTCTGATCGACACCAAACCATTGTGTGAGTGGTGCGTTGACCTGATCCTGGGAGAGGGTAGGGATCATCCGTCCTTTGTTACTGTAGTCATCATTGCCTGACAATAACATCTCTGGTAATTCGCCGATCATCTGTCCACCATGGAGTGTTCCGGAATCACCGCGGCCATATCCACCCATAATCAGCTGATGTGACCCCCAGGCATGGTCAGTTCCATCGCCGTTGAAACTCAACGTGCGCCCAAAGTCGGACATGGTGAAACTGGTGACACTATCAGCATAGCCGAGTTCCTCCATCGCTTTCTGGAATTTCCATAAGCCAAGGCTCAACTCCCTGAGAAGCAGAGGGTGTTGTGATACCTGGGTGGCATGCGTATCAAATCCACCGAGTTCAACAAAAAAGATCTGTCGATTGAACTCAGCACCCAAATTTCCTGATGCGCCAAGATGAATCATTTTGGCCACCGCTTCCAGTTGGCGGATCAGATTGCCACGAATTGACTGGCTAAAGCCAAGTTGTACCGCGGTAGGAATATCGAATAGAGCTTCACCATAGGAGCCAGTCGTTGCATAGTTGATATCCAAGCTGTCCCAGCTCTGCTTCAATTGATCAAAGGTTGCGACAGCGTCGAGCTCCTTGTTGTTATAGAGCGTTCTGAAAGGGTCTGTTACGCTATCCGTCCTGTCAGCTCCGAATTGAAGTCTTGTTGTGGAGCCTTCGATACCTGCCAGGGCATTAAAAAGTGCCCGGCGATCGGTGTTGGTGTTGCTGTCTTCACTCAAGTGGTTGATTTTTGGAACATTACCTGGATTAAGAACCAGAGGGGATGAGCTGTTACCAATTAACATGCGATCATTTCCGGCGTAGGAGATGTTCAGGCCCAGAGGGCTGTTCTGATTGATGTTGTGCCATTTATCGGCAATCTTTCCCGCCCAGCCGATATCATTCAGATTATTCGCCTGACCGGTTTGCAGAATGCGCTGCTGATGATTGTGGGCGAAAAGATAGACAGGGAGCTCTGCACTATCATCAATAATTTCATCGCGGGTGACAGGTCTGACAAGGGTGCCGCTGTTTGCCAAAATTGAGGTTCTGTTGTCGATGATCAACTGAGCCAGTTCCGGCATGACGCCATTGACACCCAGGTCAATACCTTTGCCACTCAAGGGGTAGATGCCCCGAGTATAGGCCGTGCTCTGATTGAGATTCTGATTATAAGGATTCTGTTGTCCTGCCCCAAGCACCCCGTGATTCAGATTGCCACTATTGGTGGTTACCTGGGCAATACCGAGATCAGAATTGTTGACTGCCAGGCTTCCCCGAACCTCAGCATACGGATCATATCCTTTGTTAGCATCTGTTGAGGTGGGAATCAGCATATTGAAAGCATCATTGCCACCATACAGAAAGATACAGACCAAGGCTTTGTAGTCATTGAAATTCGGTGCTGCGGCGATGGCCTGCCTGGGGAGTGCCAGGCTACCCATACTGCTGATACAACCAAGACTGGCCAGTGATTTCAAAAATTCACGACGATGCATTGCCATATTAATATGCTTCCTTACTGGGTGCCTATTTTTGAATCATGTAGGCGCTGGAGGTGGTGATGAAAATGAAAGCTTCCTGAACGATTCGCCTGGCTCTTTCGAAATTATTACCTGAATTGGTATAGTTGCTGGTCATCAGGTAGTGTTTTAGGGCATCACGGTATTCGTCGCTCATCTGACTGCCAAGCAGTTGCAGATCCAAATGGTCTATCAGCGCATTGATCCCTCTGGATTTTGGCGTATCACCATTATTGTCCGTAATGTCATCTTTGAGGTTTGAAAAATCACCATTTGAGTCATTCTCAAGTGCTTGTTCGAACAGCCGGAGTTCAGTGTCGAAGCTGGTTAACAGTGAGAGGCTGTAGTATTTACGCAAGTTGGCAAACTCACTGAGAGATTTTCCACTATTTTTAATGATCCTGTTTTTTTCAAGATTTGATATCAGGAAAACCACGAGATTGTTGTAATCCACAAGCATTTGTGAAGTCTGGATTTGAAACTCCGGGCCAACCAGTTGATGGCTGGTGAAGTAGGGATCACTCGGTACATGGCCGGGGCTGTAAAAGTTGAAGACGGATGGTGCACGCATCGCAGCCTGGTTGATCTGGTTTTCAGGCTCCCGGTACCAATAGACATGATTCATGGCAACATTTTGCTTGCTCGACCAGCCATTCAGTGGTGTGACATGAGCGGCGCGGAGTAACTGGGTTATCGCCAATAGAGGTTCTTTGGCTTTGCCATAGGCTGGATTTGACTGATAACTCTCATCGCGTGCCTCCGGATCGAGCAGGATTCCACGTATGACCGCCTTCAGGTCTCCTTTTAAACCCTGCCCGTTATCGTTGAAGATGCGGGCAACACGAGCCACATAGTTTGCCGAGGGATTGGAGGTTACCAATCTCTGGATCAGGTGTTTACTCACGTACGGGGCAATGTTGGGATGGGCAAATAATCTGTCCAGGGCACTGTCCAGACCGCTTTGATCCGAACCGGAATTGAGCGACAGGGTTTGTCCCATCAGGGTGATCCTGCCATCGCCACCTTCCGCTGCCTCATCCTCGTGCATCGAGGGATTGAAAACCATCGGTACGGTATAGTTGCCACTGCTGGAGCGGAGCTGACCGAAATTATTGTTATCAGCGAGATCCCATCCCGTCATTACCTTTGCCAGTTCTTCAATATCGGTCTGTGTGTAAGTGGCAACGGTATGGCTGCCCTGATCAGGATAGGTTGTATGATTGCCATCCCTGTTTGGTGAACCGTCCAGATTCAGCTCATACAGTCCAATGGTAAAGAGTTGAATGATCTCCCTTGCAAAGTTTTCATCGGGGCGTGAACCCGTATCCGGATCGGCTTTGCGATTGCCCTGGTGGGACAGATAGACTCCCATCGCGGGGTTGGTGGAAATCTCTTTCAGCAGCTGTCGATAATTACCAAAAGCGTGTTTTGCCAGAAGATCATAATAGACAGCCAGGGATTCACCTCGACTCATCATCGTTGGGCTGCTGGTGGAAACAACAAGTAGCTGGCTTAAAGCATAAGCGATGCGTTGTCTTAGTTGGTCCGTGCCGATTTGTTGACGGTTTGGCGCTGTAGCACCCAAGGCGCTCTCCCACCAGGCGGCCATCTGATAATCCTTGACCGAGCTGCTGTGAGGCTGTTGATTGAAAATCTGATTGCTCTCATACCAATCAACGCCGGGTTCAGCTTGCAACGCAATCTCTTGGGTCCGTTCCAGGTGGGTTTTCCAACCGTCCGTTGGGCTGCTATAGGCGGAGTTCATATTCAGTTGATGGTCGATCCAACCACTGATGCCAAGGCTTTTTACCCGCCCTATCTCACTCTGTATCGGGCCGAAGGTAGTCTGCAGTAATAAGCGATGCGCCATTTCATCAGTCACGGATTGTGTCTGCTCTATGTTCAGAATGAACTGGTTTTCAGTGACGTTGAGGCCGTCAGAAGCCGTTATGACGATCTGATATCGATTACCCAGCTCCTCCCAGGAAGGGGACCCTGAGATGGTTCTTGTCTCTGTTGTATAGATCAGCCAGTAGGGGAGACCCGTCACATGATAGGTCAAGTCGTCACCATCCGGATCCATAGCCTGAAAAACCAATGTATAGAGTTCATCGATGGCGATCGAACGACTCTGGCCTGACTGGGTGAATTGTGGGGCTTGGTTTGAGGGGCTAATTCGGATGGTAACTTGAGCAGGTTGGGACTGGATACTGCCATCTGAAACAATGTAACTGAATTGATCTTGCTCAGCATCCGAGCCATTGTGACGATAGGTCACAATGGTGCCATCGACTGAGAGTTGCAGGGAGCCATATTGTGGATTGGTCAGGTGGGTGATTTGCAGTGGATCCCCATCAGGATCCTGATCATTCTGAAGCAGGTTCAGCGGGATCTGCGCTCCCGAATCAACTTGAAACTGGTCATTCACGGCGAGGGGGCGTTGATTGACAGCGGTTGGGGATGGTGTGTCCTCTGCGTTCTCCTCTGGACTGGCTTCACTGCTTTGTATGGTCAGAGCAACTGTTGCTGGTGCAGAGTCTACAGCGCCGTCAAAGGCGGTATAGGTAAATTGGTCCTCGGCTGTTTCGCTTCCATCATGCTGGTAGAGTACCGAGCCATCAGCCTGAAGCGTAACCCTGCCTCTCTCCGGTGAGGAGAGATTGGTAACCTCCAGGGGATCACTGTTGGCATCGCTATCGTTGTCCAACACTTTGATGAGAATGCTATCCCCCTGTGTCAGGGTAGCACTATCATTTTCTGCTTCAGGGGCGGTATTCTCTTCTATACAACCACTCAACAACAGAGAGAGAAGAAGGCAGAGGATATTATTGGGTGAAATCTTTTTTAACGCATCCATATTGCTGTGTTGGTCCCTAATGTCATGATGACAGATCGAGGATGATTATGTGATTGGAATGAAGGTTAGGTAGTTCTCACCCGCAATACTGTGGTTTGTATCAAAAAATATGATGAAGAAGTTCACAGGAGCAGGGTCTTACAACAAATATTCGAGCCTGCGACAGATTTAGAATCTGATCGAAATGGGTAACAAACGAACTATCCTAAAGAATAAGGAAGTAAATGCCTACTAGGGATTCTATATATACGCAGGCTTTGTGAAGGTGTTGCTTGAGGGTAGATGCCAATAGGGAATTTGACTCGATGTATGCGGCAATCTGCCATAATCTCGGCCGATCATTGCCTGGTTTTCGTACAGGTGTAAGCCACCACTTCGCTCACTTGTTAGTAGAGAGGATCCATTTCTACAAAATGAGTGTCGGGCGATAAAGGCGATTATTGGGATAGGTATTGCTGACGACTGGAAGAGGCTGCGGGATAGTGGCGGAGCGGACGGGACTCGAACCCGCGACCCCCGGCGTGACAGGCCGGTATTCTAACCAACTGAACTACCGCTCCGAAGACAAGAGCGCGATAGTGTAAGGGAAATTTCTCCCAGGTCAACCGAAAATTAAAAAAAGATGTCAGTTTGGGTTGAAAACCATTAACAATGGTCTGTTAACACGATTCCAATCGACCCGGCAGGGTCAGTTCTCCATTCAGCAATACAGAATGAATGGGGGCTCTCTCTTGGCACCTGGGGCTGATTCTGTTGTTGATTTTAAAATAGTCTCAAACCCAAATGGCGGTGCTTTAATTTCTGTACTGAAATGGCACCACTCTGGGTTGCTTATTCCTCATCTGGAGAAATCTAATGTCCTCTCTTCGTGGCTCCTGAGATGCTTAATTAATGTAGCCAGGACGGTAGGAATAGTATCTATCGATACATCAAAAGATAATTTTCAGCAATTAACCTAATATCTTTAAATTGAACCAGGTCGAGAGGCTTTCTCTCCGTTGCGTAATATCAAGGATAGTGCGGTGGGATCTGTGTCATATTTATTAGGTATCCTGTGATGGTGATCAGGCATTGAATTTAAGCCAAAAAACACAGGATTACTATATTATTCAAATAGTTAAAACCAATAATGATCCGTTCAGCATTCGATTATGTTGGACCCGTAGAGATTAAGACCATGCAATTTGATGTAGATGAAGCGATTCGCAAACCTGCCAAAACCCCTCATGAGCTATCGATGTTGAACTTAGTGGGCTGTCATCTGATTGCCGCACCGGCTTCAATCGTACTCGATGTGGGGTTAATGGGGTTTTTGATACCTCTGGCGCTATCACTGCTGGTGATCAGCTTCATTTGGTTCAAAGCCGGGCAGACTCGGCAGCAGGATCCCTGGTTTGTGGCCGCACACTGGCGATTGTCAGCCAACCGCACCCGGATACTGATGGTTGGTTATACGATCAGTGCAGTTATACTCGGCATGGCCATGATGGCTACATCCGGAAGCTCCAAAGGGGATATCATGATGGTGGCGATCTCTCGGGTTGCGGTGGTACCGACCCTGCTGACTGTGATGATCTGTTTTGTGCTTGAGTCAGGATCCATATATCAAGCGGGTCGAGGTGAAGTCCCTGATGATCTTGTGAAACGTATGCCACCTCCTGATGACCTGCCGACTATCCAGGATGCCAAACCATCGGTTGCTGAGAGTTAATAGCGAACTGATAGCCGCTGTCAGTCGAGCTTTAAATTGTGGTTATTCTGAAGCTGTCCTAATTTGGGCTGCCGCCTATTAATTCATCTGACCTATTCATCACTGCAATGAAAGCAGATCATGAGTGCAGCAGCTTATCGCGGAAATGCTCGGCGGATATGGGTTTGCCGTAGCGGTATCCCTGGGCAATTCGATAGTCTGACAGGATTAAAAGAGTTTCTTGCTCTGCTGTCTCTACCCCCTCCGCAAGAACTTCGATTCCTAGCCGCTGCCCCATATCAATAACAGTCTGAACGATTGCAAGATTACCACTATCTTTATTGAGATTCTCCAAAAACACTTTATCGAGCTTGAGTAGATCGATCGGTAGCTTTTTTAATCGTGCCAAAGAGGAATAACCAATACCAAAATCATCGATAACGATCGAAATTCCCATCTCTTTCAGTTTCTGTAGACGATGTGCTGCATCATCTAATCGTTGTATAAAGAGATTTTCAGTCACTTCCATGGCCAGCCACTCACCAGCACAACCGGTTGTGAGCAGGACATTCTCCACATTGGCCAGAAAATCATCATGTAGGAGTTCGCTCGCAGAGATGTTGATGGCTACTCTCGGAGGAGCCAGGTTGTCAGTATGCCATTGTTTTGTCTGGATGCAGACATTGTATAAGACCCATTGACCGATCAGGTGTGTTAGCCCCATCTCTTCCGCGAGTTCAAGAAAATCATAAGGTGAAACCAGTTCATCATCTGTTCTTTTCCAGCGCAGCAGGGCCTCGACACCGATTAACTTCTTCGAATAGAGGTCAATCTGTGGCTGGTATAACATAACAAAATTATTCTCTTCGGTAGCGGTTTCAAGTTCTCCGATGATATTGATACGTTCCTGAATAGATGCTGTCATGCTCGAGTTGTACAGTCTGAAAGTATTTCTACCTTGACGCTTCGCTCGGTACATTGCGGTGTCGGCATTCTGCAATAATCGCTCTCCGCTTTTGCCGTCCTCAGGATATATACTGATTCCGATACTTACAGCCGGCTGTAACCGTTTGCCTTGCAGGGTGACCGGTTGGCGGATGGTTTTTATGATATGACGGGCTACAGAAGTGGCATCTTCAGTACGCTTGGTGTTTTCCAGTAAAATAACAAACTCATCACCACTCAGACGGGCTACCACATCACCAGAACGTATGGCATGGAGCAATCGATTGGCAGTGGTGATCAGCAGTTCATCTCCCGCATCGTGTCCAAGGCTATCGTTTACCTCTTTGAATTGATCAAGGTCGAGAAACAGGATTGCCAATAAACTATTGGTACGTTCTGCTCGTGAGATTGCCTGATTCAGTAATTTGGTGAACAGAAAGCGATTGGGTAATTGTGTCAGGGAGTCCTTTTCAGCTAATTGTTGAAGCTGTTGTTTCTTTATCTGTAATTCGTCCACGATCTCGAGATGTTCTGTAATATCCCGGTAAGTGATGACAACAGCAATGGTATCATCTATCGAAAGTGGGCTGGCTTGCAGTTCCATGCGTTGTGGTTTGCCGTGTGACCGTTTAACGGTGTGAATGTACTTTATCGATCGGCCTTTTTGAATCACACTGGATATCATTTCCCGGGGTGGTAAGTAGTCAGGTTTATCATAGTCTCCATTGACCTTTAATTCTGAAATAGCTAGTGATTCTGCTGCTTTGTTTTTCAAAAGTAGATCACTTTCTGTGCTGTATACAAAGAGTGGATCGGCAACAGCATCAATTATCAACTGTAAGTTAGACTGGCTTTGACGTAGCTTCGATAATAGCCATTCAGCTGTGGCCCATGCAAGAGTAAGTAACAGCATCAGGATTATGCTAGAGAATAAGAGCTTCTGTTGGACATTACTAATTAAATTATCGATAAAATCACGTCCGGTATATATCCGTGCTATACCGATCAGTGAACGGGAGTACTCATGAAACAGTGGTACTTCTGAAATAAAACAGTCTAAACACTCATCTTTTCCTCTGCTTAGTGGGAAACTGTCTGGTTGTATATTGACCATTGTGTAGTCTATTTCAATTTCGATTCTTTGAATCAGTGGTGATTCGATTGATGGATCACGGATCAGTAACATACTGTCCATAGCACGCGTCAACTTCAACTCAAGCAGAGCTTGATTTGTGATACTCAATGGTTTGCTTAGAAGTGTTGCCTGAGCTTGTGCCAAGGTGTTTGCTTGGGATTGTGCATGTGCTACTAATCTGGGTTCAAGTGTCAAATACCAATAAGTTCCGATTAATATACCAAGAGTAATACCCAGGGTTGTAAAAACCAGTATTAGGCTATGACTTTTAGCCAGTATCGAAGGTCCTTTGTGTTGCCTGTTCCTATTCATCATATTGCTTTGCAATTCGTAGAAAAAATGGTTTGTATACCACTCCGGCTTTTTTTGCCTGGGTCAGATTGATATAAGGCAGGATTCGATCGGTAACATAAATGCCTGCTACTGCGCCACGTTCAACATCGCCGGAAAAGGGGGAGAATACCGTGGTTTGTTTATATTCAACCCAATTATTGAAAATCTCAGATTTAATACCGGGAGTAGCCACAAAGAGTGCAGTGATTGGAGTAAGAACCGGTTTCTGTATGTCAGAGGTAGAGATGATCTCGACATCCAGAGGAAAGCCGGCAATTGTTTTTAGTGCCAGCAATCCTGCAGATACCGCTAGAGCGACTTTTTTCTGATTATCGTGAAGAATCAGAATGCGCAGTTTGCCGCTTGGTGACAGTTTATTGGCCAGAGCTAGATCTGCCCCCAGGCATGCAGGTAAAAGATTTATAGCGACGTTAAGTCGTTGCTTGTCTTCAGACCAGAGAATATCTGCAAAACAAGTCCGGGAAAGCAACAGTATAAGTAAAAGAAAACCTCTCCAGAGGGAGTGACTCTTTTTTCTGCGGATTGCTTTAATCTCCATGATAGGCAATCAATGGGGTAGTTCAGGGTTCGTTAACCCCAGTCCAAATTATCAGGTTGACTGCAATATCGTTCTCATCCTGGTAGGTTGCAAACGAAAACAGGCCATCTGGTGCTGCTCTTCGAACCTGTGGAATAATCAAATCTCTCTCCTTGTGCCTTGATAGGCAATTTGTCATAAGCAACTGGGCGTAAGACAACAGTATTAAAAGTCCCGTTGTTATTGTATGTCGTAGTTCAAGGATAGCCACCAGCGTCGTCCAGGGCGATGGTAGTCATCCGGATAGGGTAAAAATGCATCTCCTTCAAAGTTGGTTGTCAGCTGTTGGGGATATCGGATCGTCTCATCAGTCAGGTTTTTAATGCCAAAAAGGAACTTTAATCCAGGTGTGGATCCATAGTGACCTATGGTTAGATCATATTGTGTGGTGGCTGGTAAGCTGGAGCGGGTATCGAGATTCGCACGAGTGCGCTCACCTACATAGGATATTTGCAGTGAGGTAGACCAGCTCTCTATAGGTTTCCAGATTATTCCCATATTTGCCAGCCACTCGGCTCCACCTGGCAGGTCTTCACCGCTTTCTCTAAAGTGGGCATCTACATAGGAGAGATTGCCGTCCAGTTTTAAATTGTTTCCGAAGCGTTGTTGATACTCAAACTCAAATCCTTTAAGTCGAGCATTCTCAGCATTGATGTAGCCACCGAAGTTGAGTTCATCAAACAGTATTGGATCAATGAGGTCGGATTGAAATAGGATAAAATTACTGCGCCAGTCATTTTGTTTTATGATATAGGCTATTTCGGTGCTGTTGATGGCGCTTAGCGAAAGTCTACCTTTACCCGGGTTTTGTAACTCGTAGAATGTGGGGGGGCGGAAACTTCTGGCAAACTGAAGTTTTATAATGTTATCTGGAGAAACCCGCCAGACACCGGCTAATCGTGGGCTTGTTGGGTTGTCTAGATCGCTGTAGTCGTCATAGCGTAAGGTTGCCGTTACTGTAAATGCTTCACTGTAACGATACTGATCCTGTGCTATCAAAGTGAAAATGTGCCTTTCCCGCTCAGTATCAATCCAGTTCGGCGGTAGCTCAAATGGGAGATCAGGCCACTCCCAATCAGCTTCCTCTATCGAGGTGTCGGTAGATTTAACCGTCAGAAGTGTTTCATGCTGAGTGTTAGGCCGCCAATACATATCGGTAGTAATTTCATATTTTCTCTCTTTGTAATGGGAATCAAGATAAATAGGGTAGGGAGTTATGAATCCTGCAGGATAGATATAGAGTTGATCCCTGTCCCGTTCATGTTCGAGAATCTCAAAGGTGATTTCTGTGTGGAGTTTATCTGTTAGTTTGTGTTGATTGCCGAAACGATAAGAGCTGTATGTCTGTCTGGATGCCAGACGGTCATCTGCAGGAGGAAGGAAGTGGTTAATACCAAAGTGATCACCATAGGCATCATTAAGTAGTTTTACTGAGGCAAACCAACCCTGCCATTTTAAATCAAAAAACAGTCCCAGATATTTTTTGGCTTCGTTTGTTGGTCCAGGTGCATTTGAGAGTTCTGCCTGACCAGCGTGGTACCAGGCATCTTCTTCAACCGCCACTTCATGACCATCCCCTTCAAGCCCCGAGATATTGATTGAGGCAGTCAAATTGTTATTACTGTCATGCCAGTACCAATAACCACCTAAACCAGAGTGAGAATCATCTTCATAATGAATATGTAAACCAGTTGATACTTGTTTAGTAATAATATTGACAACACCGGCATAGGCGTACTCACCGTATACGGATGCGCCAGCACCACGAATCACCTCTATTCGCTCTATCTGTTCAATCGGTATATTGAGGGCTGGATTGGCTGTTCCCAGTAGGGTGGAGTTCAACGATACTCCATTGACGAGTATTTTTACATTTCCCGAAGCATACCCATGTCCAACCCCTCTGCTGAGTATCTGTTTCTCACCAGTGAATTCCATTCCTAAACTTATACCGGGTACCAGTCCAAGAGCTTCCCAAACGGTTCTGGCACCACGAGCCAAAAGCTCGTCGCCATAGAGAATGCTCGCCAATCCAGGTATATAGTCAGTGTTCATTCTGCTTTTGGTGGCTAATTCTGTTTGGCTATCCAGCAAGGAGAGTAAATCACGCAACTCCTGTTCTTCACTGGAGTCAGAGCTGCTCGCCTGACTGCAGAAAACTATAAGCAGTGTGCTGAATAACAGGAGTAGAGAGGGTGGGGAATGTGTGGAATTCGATTGAGCAGAGACTGACTGAAACTGTGTCTTATTGCTTGGGCAGGAAATAGTCATTAAACAGGTAACTAACCTTCAGAGACCAACAAACCACGTCCTGCTGATAGCAGCAGAAAAGGCATAAACGCAGTTTATAAATTGGTGTGCTGTAAATACCAGACTTCCAATCAGATTATGGCACGAAAGGTGGGATATTGAAATCCACTGCGTTAGGAATTTCTTTAATTCCTACAGAAGGTTGGTAGAAATCCTTGCCAGCCATGAGGAAAAATATTGGCAATAGTCATGACGATCAGTCCAGCTGTCAATTACGTATAAAAATAGTTGGTTATAGGGATGATTATCCGATGCTGAGTAGATTGGTTGAGGCCAATAGGGTGTAGATTAAAGAAGCAAGCAGGCCGGCAACAGGAAGGGTGATTACCCATGCTATGAGGATGCGTATAAATGCCGATCGCTTGACCAGCTCTTTACGATGGAGTTTGTTAAGTGATTTTCTATCCTTCTCTGTGATTTTTAAGGTGATGTCACTTTCATTAAGCCTTTTCAGGAGCTTGCCCTTTTCGTGAAATGACGATTCATCAAACTGACGGATGAATTCGTCAATCTTCTGTCGATTTTGTTTGGTTGTTTGGCGCCTTAGGATTTCCATGGATACAGCGTATCTTTTTTTCAGGTTTTCTCGCAGAAAACCGATTCCGAAAATAGCACCAACGGTAGTATGGGTGCTACTTACGGGGATCCCCATGAGGCTGGCAAGTAAAACCGTGATGGTTACTGAGGTGACAACACAGAATGCCCTGATTTGATCAAATTCAGTAATTTCATTACCAATGGTTCTGATCATGCGTTTTCCATACAACACGATTCCCAGGGGAATTCCAATGGCTCCAACCAATAGCACCCAGGTAGGTAGTGCCGTATGAGTAATACTCTGGTCGGAAACCAATGCTTCTTTTATGGCAATGACAGGGCCTATCGCGTTGGCAACATCATTGGAACCATGGGCGAAGCTTAATAATCCTGCAGCGATAAGAAGTGGAATGTTGAAGAGACGGTTTACAGCGGATTTTGTATTGGGTAAGAGTGCTACATGTTGTTTAATGATTGGTTTGATAATTAAAAAAATACCTGTGCCAACACTCAACCCACAAAGCAGTGCGGTGGCTAAATCTGTCCGCCAACTAATTTTCAACCCCTTGGTAAGGAGATATGTGGTAAACGTGAAGGCCATTAAACCTACAAATACAGGAAGCAGCCGTTCAGTAGCACGAGACATCTCCGTCTGATAGGTGATATTGCGCTTGATCAGATAGAGAAGTAGTGCAGCGATCACGCTACCCAACAGGGGAGAGAGGAACCAACTGATAGTGATTGTACCCAGTGCTTGCCAGTTAACAACTGCTGCACCCCCAATTGTAATGCCGGCACCGAGAACACCGCCAACAATGGTATGGGTAGTGGATACCGGGGTTCCTGTTGCGGTTGCAATATTCAACCAGAGGCCACTGGCAAGCAGAGCACTGATCATCACCAGTACGATCTCTCTGGCGCCACCGAGTTGCTGCTGCTCTACAATGCCATGCTTGATTGTACTGATAACTTCACTACCTGCGAGAAACGCTCCGAAAAATTCGAATATCGCCGCTAACACGATTGCGCCGGAAAGGGTGATTACTGCAGAGCCAACCAAGGGACCGATATTGTTGCCGGCATCATTCGCCCCAATATTGAGTGCCATATAGCCACAAATTATGGCGGTTATGAGAATTAGGTCATGTCCGCCCAAGCCGTTGAAAAAAAGATGGGAAGAGAAGGCTATCGAAACTAAAAAAACAACCGCAATCAGATGATGCAGATAGTATAGTGGATGATAGGGTGGGATAGAGTTGCCACGAAAGTACTGCATCATCTTAGTCGGAATAGTAAAAGCGTGTTTTCATTGCGGAATATCGATAGGTTGTGTGAGCTGCAAGAGAATGCCTGGGCTGTAACAGTTGCAGCAGATTGGATTCGTGTTTACAGGCCCTAGTTTGCACTCTGCATATCGCGTATGAATTCGTCAGAACGTTTTATCGATTGGTTCATACGATTGATCAGATTGGTGATATCCGCTTTCAGATTACCGAACTCTCCTCGTAGGGAACCGATGGCCTGGGCATTCAGGTTATGTTTCAAATAGAGTACGTTGTCACGGAAGTTATTGAGTACGGGCTGCATGGTCCGCTCTGCCTGACGCATGGATTTGAGCATGCCCCGATAGCGGCTCTTGGTTTTGCTCAGTTGTTGTTTACTGGCGGCTTTTAATTTTTGATTTTCGTAGAGTTCTAACTCTTCCTGCCACTCTTCAAAAAGATCCTCTGCAACAGATTCGACCTTGTCAATTCGATCCGTGACCTCTTGAGCTGCACTCTCACTCGATTCAAATTCGTGGTTTAGATCGTCATAGGCCCGTTTTAAATCGCTCTCTTCAAGGCGGATAACCGAGGCAAACTGGTCAAGTGCTGACTTGAATTGCTCCTGGGCATCACTTTGGGCATCTTTAGCGGCTTCAACCCGATTAACCAGTATATCCCGTTTGTGATAGCCGACGCTCTCCATCGTATCGTAATAGACACTGGAACAGCCGGTGAGCAGAATCAGTAGCAATACGATAAACGGGCTGCGAGTTTGGTCAAACATGTGAACTTATCCTCTCGGAATCTGTTAGATTGGCAATTCTGCCACACACTATACGATTGAAGCGATGCCACTTGTACTCATTTACAGGAATTTAAACAAATTTAATATTCTCCGCCAGGCTAGCCGTTAATAAACTGTGCCTTAGTTAAGTTCATGATTTATAAGCAAAATATACTGTTAGGGGCGCTGTTTATCCTGCTCTCTGAATTTATGTTTGCCTCTATGGGAGCTGTCGTAAAGCAACTGACACAGAGCTTGCCAAGCGAAATGGCTGTGTTCATGAGGAACCTCTTTGGAGTCGCTCTGCTACTGCCTCTGGTCTGGGGTGGTGGCTTTGTTCGCTTGAAAACCCAGGTATTTCACCTTCATCTGCTGCGATCTGTCGCTGGCGTTTCCGCCATGTACTGTTTTTTCTATGCACTGGCCAATCTGCCTCTGGCTGATGGCATGCTGCTGAAGATGACGTCACCCCTATTCATGCCGTTGATTGCCTGGTATTGGCTGAGTGAGCCCATGTATCGCACAGTCCTGCTGGCGATTGCAATCGGCTTTGTCGGTGTCATTCTGGTTCTGAATCCAGGTGGAGAGTTCAATCAAATCGCTCTGATCGGACTTCTGGGGGGTATTTTTGCCTCATTGGCTAAAGTCAGCCTGCGTAGATTAGGCAAATCCGAGCCTTCTGTCAGGGTGGTATTCTACTTTGCACTGTTGAGTACATTGATCTCTTCGATACCGATGGGCTGGAATTGGCAGCAACCCACCGCCACGGAGTGGTGGTTATTTGCCCTGCTGGGATTATTCGGCACATTAGGCCAACTGCTATTGACGCGTGGTTATGCCATAGCAACCGCAGCCAGAGTAAGCCCATTTACCTATACCTCTGTTCTGTTTGGTGCCGCCTATGGTTATTTGTTCTGGGGAGAAACCCTGAGTCTGCAGTTTATATTTGGTGCATTCCTGATCGGACTGGCTGGCATTATTGCACTCAAGGGTGGCAGGGAAACCAATGGAAGATTGGCTAATGATGCGGTAAGTAATTGAATAAATGGGAAATGGTGATTTGTTTTCGGATTTCGGATAGGAATGCCCGGAGTCAAAATCTGTGTTTCGTCTGAGACCTTGAGATTGCCTGACTGTTTGTTCAGCTTGATCGCAGAAACAGGTTATTTCAGTGGAAATCCCATATACTGGGGTGATTATGTCGCAAGCTGTCGCTATCATTCACAGCCAAACAACAATCAAATCAGCATTATAGTTAAGGATTGAATCGACCCATGTCGATGAATTGGTCACAACTCTTATCCCGTCAGCGTCTTGGGTCGAAAGATCAACCGACCAGTACAACTTCACGCACGGATTTTCAAAGGGATTTCGATCGTATTGTCTTCTCATCCGCCTTCAGGCGTATGCAGGACAAGACCCAGATCTTCCCCCTCTCCAAAATCGATTATGTCCGGACCCGTCTAACCCATAGTCTTGAGTCATCAAGCGTTGGTCGTTCCCTGGGTACCTTGGTCGGTGAACAGATCATCGCCAGGCACAAGCTGAAAGGATACGAGGCATCGGATTTTGGTGATATTTGTGCTGCAGCCTGCCTGGCGCATGACATCGGGAATCCGCCATTCGGACATTCAGGCGAAGATGCAATTCGTCATTGGGCGGAAACCGCTGACTACGGCAGGCAGCGCGTTGCGGTGCTGAATGGCAGTCAACGGGAGGATTTTCTCAATTTTGAAGGTAACGCTCAGGGTTTTCGAGTGATTACCAGATTGCAGAACCGTGATAACCCGGGAGGGTTGCAATTGACCTGCGCGACCCTGGCGGCATTCACCAAATATCCTAGAGAGTCCTGCATCGGTAAAGGACGTTTCGATGGGGTCAGTGCCAAGAAACCAGGGTTCACAGCGCAGGATCAGGAGAATTTCGAAACCGTAGCCAAGGCGGTTGGCTTGATCAGAAGAGATCCTGTGTTGTCTATCTGGCATCGTCACCCGCTCTCCTATTTGGTGGAAGCTGCGGATGACATATGTTATCGGGTCATCGATATCGAGGATGGGTTCCGTCTCGGGCATCTCAGTTATCAGCAGGCGCTTGATCTTTACAGTGACATTTTAGCTGACTCTTCGATTCAAACATTGCGACTGAAACGCATAGGAGGCGACAAGGAAAAGGTTGAGTTTTTACGGGCAAAGGTGATCAGCAAGGCGATCAGTGAGATTCTAAGCTGTTTTCTGGATCATGAGCCGGCAATTCTCAAAGGTGAATTCGATGATCCTTTGATGAGCTCTATTCCCCATCGCAAGGAGATGGATCGTCTGATTCAGGTTGCTGGGGAGAAGATCTATATTGCACCGGAGGTCATCGAGATAGAGACCGCCGGTTTTCAAGTCATCAGTGAACTGCTTGAACGGTTCATTCCAATTATCGATGATGTCGCTGAACATGGTACCGACGCCACTCCCAGAAGTCAGATGATGATTCGGTTGATACCTGAGCAGTTTATTGGTGATGACGCCATACCGGTGCAGGATGACTATACAAGGTTGTTACGATTGACAGACTTTGTCTCAGGGATGACCGATTCTTATGCAGTGTCACTCTACAAAAAAGTAACTGGGATCTCTCTGCCTGGTTAAGCTTTTTTTGTTAAACCGTTGGCGTAGTATGGGGTATGGTTACAGAGACTTGAGTACCTTTGCCCAGTTGACTCTCAATCGTCAACTCTCCTCCATGGGCTTCAGTGATGACTCGGCATAAATAGAGCCCCAGTCCATATCCCCCGGTGGATCTTTGGCGGGCTTTATCAGCTCGATAAAATGGTTCAGTCAAGTGTTTCAGATGCTCTTCAGCAATGCCTGATCCAAAGTCTGTGACTTGAAAATGCCAGCCCTCTTTGGTCAGCTGGCTATGGATTTCCACATCGCCATGCTGCAGGTTCGTATGGCGCAGGGCATTGTCCAGTAGGTTTTTAATTAAAAGCTTGATACGGGCAATGTCCAATAGGATCAACTCGCCATTCTTGTCAAAGTGACTTTGCCACTGGCTTTGTGCAAAATGCTCCTTTGTAACCGAATTAATCAAATACTCTGGATCAGCCAGCTGAAGATCGAGTTTGGCATGATTGGATTCCAGCCGTTCGGTTTCCAACAGTTCGTTTAACTGTTGCTCCAGCAGTTTCAGGTCCTGAATGATACGTTCCCTAGGCTCACCATGTTCAATAAGCTCAGCATTGAGTCTTACTCTGGTTAGAGGTGACCTCAACTCATGGCTGATAGCGAGTAAAAGTTGGCGTTTTGCTTCCAGCATTCCCTGTATTTCATCAGCCATGATGTTGACGCTACGGGCTAGCTCTCCCAACTCATCCTTACGTTGAAGTTTGATGCGGTATTTCAGGTCTCCAGAACCAAAATTGGCCACACCCTGACGAATGGTCTCGATTGGCAGGAAAAGACGTCGAACAAAGTGATAAGTCAGTGCAATCAATAGTAGTACAACAGCGATGGTAATAGAGGCAATCAATGGTAGTTGAGAGCTACTGAACTTCTGTTTGGTGATATACAAGGCAGTGACATCGCCTTCTTGTAGCCGCATTATGAAACGGCTGGCTTGATGACTAACTTCAACAACACGCCCGCTTGACAGCTGATGTTGATGAAAATCCAGGCTTTGTTCATTGAGGAAAACACCACTACTGGACCAGCGGTCAGCAGGTGAATTAATCTGTATATCGATGCTGAGTCTTTCTGCCAGTGCTGAAGCAGCAAGAATATCGGGTGGTGCTCCAATCTGTTGTTGCAGGTGATCGACATACTCGACCAGATGGGGTTCCGCCAGTCGCTTGAACTCATCACGCATACCATAGCGGAAGCCAGTGTTGAGCACGAAAATAATCAGAATACTGATTATAATAAACAGTATTATCAAGCGGATACTGAGTCTATGCCGAAATTTCATTGTGTAGGTTCTACCATACGGTAACCGGAACCCCAAACTGTCTTGATATAGTCCAGTGGCTGGATTTTTTGTCGTAGACGACTGACCAGTATGTCAATTGACCTGGTGTAAAGATCAGCTTCGACACCCTTAATCGCAGTTAAGATCTCATCTCTACTGAATACTTGGCCTGGATGTAATACAAAAAGCTCAAGCAGTAGATACTCCAGGTGTGTCAGATTTATATTTCGGTTGTCAATCGAGGCGCTTTGCTGCACTTGGTTCAGCTGAATGTCGCCGAGTTCATGAATGTCTGAAGTAGTAGAGTGAGACAGACTGCGTTTGAGAATATTCTGAATTCTGGCAACCAGCTCCCTGGGCTCAAAGGGTTTAGCCAGATAGTCATCAGCACCGATTTCCAGGCCAATAACACGATCCATTACCTCCCCCCTGGCGGTAAGCATGAGAATTGGAATATCACTGCTTTTTCTAATCTGACGACAGACCTCAAAGCCATCCATTTCAGGAAGCATGATGTCAAGTACGATCAGATCAGGTTTGGAAGTTCGGAGGCAGTCAAAGCCTTGGGATGGGGTGATAGCTGATTTCAGGCTCAACCCATAGCGGGAGAAATACTCGCTGAGAGGTGCTGCCAGCTCCTGGTCATCATCAATAAGCAGTATCTGAGGCATCAAGCGATCCTGGTAACTCAAAGGTTTAGCATAACTTAATTGCTATTGACCACCCAACTACACTATCCAAGTTCAAGACTGGTTTTCGGGGAAAATTATAAGTTTTGTAGCAGATCAAACCGCCCTACCAAGGAATAGAGTAGGGCGGCTGGATCATGGGTATATCCACACAAACTATTCCTGCTTTGAGTTTGCAGGGGTATCACAACCCGGTCCGCAATGTCGGTGAGCTTTATGGTGCAGAATCATGGTCTGTAATTTATCCCGTTGATGCTGTTCAAGATTGTCGCTAAAGTCAGCGAATGCATCGATGAAATCACTGCTGATGCTAGCCAGTTGAGCCTGCTTTTGCATCAGAAGGGTATGAGCTCGTTCCCGGTCGAGGCTTGTTTGATTAAGTAGGTCGGCTGCCTCTTTAGCATACATCTCCCGATCGCTGCGTATAGTTTCAGTCATCGATATGACTTCTGTACGAAATTTGTCCAGGTGAACTCTCTGGTTGTCAGAGAGTTCCAAATGTTTATCCAGTCTCTCTGCCATCCAGCCAATTCGTGCCTCTGAATTGCTACAAAAGCCCTTGTAGCGTGCAATAGCGACTCCACTGATCAGCAAAAGTACAAGCAGGCTGACGATGATAATTGCTGTTTTACTCATGATAATCTCCAGATAGGTGTTATGAGCTACAGTCAATATTCTGGTTTAAGGCATGTTAAAGATCCTATCTGAGATGTAACCCGATGTAACAAGTTGTAACGGAAGATCTAGCCTTAGGTAGGAAATAAATTCATTTCTAAACTATGAATAGCATTTATATAGTATAAAATATATTTATAAAAGCGGGTTTGTTTCCTAAGGTGTCAAGGAACGGACTGATCAGAGAATTAAGGTATTAAATGCTTAGAATTGAATCATTTAGCTGACTATTCAAGGTGAAAAGTCATTAGGCTGAGGTATAATTCAATTCATGAGTAAGCGTATAACATGTTATTATTACTCAACTTTTTAGTGGCAATCCATTGGATCAGGAATGCTTTCGTATCTGGGACTTGCTGGTTGACCCAGCCTGCTGAATATACAGGATAAATTATTGGGAATCCTTATCAGCAAGAACCTGTGATTGGTAGAGATACTTGGAGCAGATAGTGATGATCCATCATAAGATTGCCAGGTTCAACCTGTGCTTGTACCGCATTGATATCTACCTTGGTAGAAGGTAGATGAGCACAATAAAGTTCACTCTTGTCACCTTATTAGCACTTTTCGGATGCCTTATCCCGATTTCTTCTCTCTCCTCATCAGAAATAGAAAAAGTTTATCGATTGCTTATTCTGGATTCCCAAGTTGGAAGTCCCTATGAGGATGTTCGTAATTCTCTCATAGATACATTGATGGAAAGAGGTTATCGACAAGGCGATAACCTGGTAATCACTCATCACTATATCGACAATAGTGCCTCTTTGGGGATGGAAATTCTAAAGCGTGAAATAAAAGAGAATTATGATGTGATCTATGTTGGAGGTACAGTCGCCACTATTTCTGCCAAAAACACTCTCTTCGAAAGTGATGTGCCAGTGATTTTTGGTGCACCTACTGATCCTATCGGTATTGGTGTTATTGACAGCTTTGATCAACCGCCTAAAGTGAATTTTACAGGTGTCAGTTATCCTGTCCCAGTTAAGTCAAGGTTTTTGTTCCTCCGTCAATTAATACCAAATGTACGGAAAGTGGGCTTGATATATGCCGATATGCCTCAATCACAAAGCTACAATAAATGGATAAAAAAGCTTCTGGAAAATGATCCTGCCTTTAATAATATCGAAGTCATATTTCACCCTTTACCGCTAATAACAGGAGATGATGGAGATGAACAGATGGCAAATTTGGCCATTCCTGTCATCAAGCAGATGAATGATCAAGTGGATGCTTTTTTAAAACCCAATGATCAGCTCGGGGCGAGACGGCATTTTGCGGAGGCAGTGAAAACTTACGGTAAAAAACCTTTAATTGGCTTGGTTAAGAATGATGTGGTTTCTGAGTGGGGTGCTACAGCCGTTGTATTTCCATGCTTGAAGAGTATAGGGCGTCAACTGGGAGAAATGGTGAGTGAGCTGTTTGAGGGTGTGCCAATAGAATTTATTGAACCCAGATGGCCTGCACGTTTTGGTTATGCTGTTGATTTAAATAAAACGCAGCAATTTGGGATAAATGTACCGGTAGGTATTTTGCAACTTGCAGGAAAAAATATCATCAGATGACTATCTGTATGACAAGCATCTAATAAGGCATAGTCAAGACACTCGCCATGGGTCTAAGTAGAAAAATTCTTTTAATTACAATTGGAATACTGGCTATATCACTATTAGTCAGTTCCATGCTTAATGTAGTCAGCTTTCGAAGTAAGTATACGGATGCATTGCTAACAGGCAGTTTTGGCATTGGATATAGTATTGAAAGCCTGTTAACAGAACTGCTTGCTCTAGGGCTACCGCTTGATTCACTATCAGGTATGGATAATAAACTGGTGGAAGTGGTGGAAAAAAATAGTCATATCGCATATGCCGGTATAACAGATGAGCTGGGAGTTGTGCTTTTCCATAGTAACAGCAGTTTGATTGGTCATCATTTTACGGACCTAGTAGCACAAAAAATTCTTAGCGAGAAGTCACCAGTCTGGCACATTTATGATCGGTTTGATGGTGAAAGATACTATGATGTATCAATACCTTTATTTGATCATGATGAAAACTATGTCGGTGTTGTAAGGCTTGGGTTTCTATCATCTATTGTTGACCGAAAAGTGGAACAGGCAATTACCCAAATTATAATCAATGTTCTTGTTACATTCCTTGTAATAGCAATTTTGCTTAATCTATTTTTACGACGTTCTGTCATTGATCCGGTTAAACAGTTATCTGGATATGCCGAATCCATTGCAAATGGCAAATTTGATTCAAAATCAACAATACGCAGTAAAGATGAGATTGGAAAGCTATCATATTCATTGCATGAAATGGGTGCAATTCTACAAAATCAAATTATAGAATTAAAGAAATCAGGCCGTGAATTAGAGCAACGTATTGATATACGAACGCAGGAGTTGGCTGATATCAATCAGGATCTGAAAGAGAGTAATGAAGAACTCAGTGAAGCTCTAGAGAGAGAAAAAGGGCTTTCCGATGCGCTTAGAAATAGTGAAGAGCGCTTCAGGATGTTGTTCGAAAAAAGTAAAGCGATAATGATAACTATTGATCCGGGTACTGGGAAAATTCTCGCTGCAAATCATGCTGCAGAAATCTACTATGGCTACCGTGTTGAGCAATTGTTAGACATGAATATCAGCGATATAAACGTATTGACTGATGCAGAAATTTCTCATGAGATGGATTTGGCGAAGCGTGAGGAACGTAATCACTTCTATTTTCAACACGCATTGGCAAGTGGAGAGATCAGAGACGTTGAGGTACATTCAGGGCCGATTGACTGGGGAGGTAAACAAGTACTTTACTCAATCATCCACGATATCACCGATAGAAAAAAGGCGGAAGCCGAGTTAGACAGAATAGCACATTATGACTCCTTGACTGGGCTTCCAAACCGTCTTTTGAAATCAGATCGATTAAATCAGGCCATAGTAAGAGCTAAAAGACGGGGAAACCTGGTAGCCGTTTGTTATCTGGACCTGGATGGCTTCAAACCAATAAATGATAAATATGGGCATGACACAGGTGATTTGGTTCTTGTTGAAGTCGCCAAGCGATTAGAGCTAACGGTAAGAGGTGGTGATACTGTCTCCAGAATAGGTGGAGATGAATTTGTAATTATAGTGACAGAGATTGAAAGCCAGGACGGATGCGAGCTCATTCTTCAACGTGTCATGCAGGTAATAGAAGAGCCAATAATTCTTCAAGATATCGAGTTGGAAGTATCTGCCAGTATCGGCTACACACTCTATCCATCAGATGATTCCGATGCAGATTTACTGCTGAGACATGCAGATCAAGCAATGTATGTGGCAAAGGGGCGAGGTAAGAGTTGCATCCATCTATTCGATCCAGAGCAGGATAGGCAAGTAAAAGCCTATCGTGAAAACTATGATCGTTTGCAACAAGCAATTTCTGAAGATGAGCTTATTCTTTATTACCAGCCAAAAGTTAACATGTACAATGGTCAGGTAATTGGTATGGAGGCGTTGCTGAGATGGGAGCATCCAGAACAAGGTATACTTGCACCTGGTTCATTCTTGCACATATTGACTGACACAGACCTAGAGATAGATTTGGGAAAATGGGTAATAGATAGGGCACTAAAACAGTTGCAACTCTGGCAATCCCTTGGAATGGATTTAACCGTTAGTGTTAATATTGGTCCACATCATCTCCAACATTCAGATTTTGTACATCATGTGAAGAAGGCGCTCGTAAAGTATGACACTGTAACTGCTAATAAATTAGAACTAGAGATTTTGGAGACTACTTCCATCGAGGATTTAAGTCGTATAATACAACCCTTGTTGCATTGTCAGGAGATGGGTGTACAGATCACACTGGATGATTTCGGCACAGGATATTCTTCCTTAACTTATTTTCACCGTTTGCCTGTTAATACTTTAAAAATCGATAAAAGTTTTGTGTGTGATATGTTAGAAGACCCTCAAGACTTGGCCATTGTAGAGAGCGTCGTTAAGTTGGCGCTTGCATTTCGTCATCCAGTCATCGCTGAAGGCGTTGAAAGTATTGAACATGGTGCTGCCTTGTTACGACTTGGATGCCAGTTAGGTCAGGGCTATGGTATTGCAAGACCTATGCCTGCAGAAGATGTTGTGAATTGGATAGAGTTGTGGCGTAACAACACGGCTTGGCAAACTTTAAATAAAAGGTTGGAGATTGACAGTATTACTGATGTTAAGACGGCGATTGTCGCACATCAAAAGTGGATAGCTCAGTCAATTGAAGCCATAACCAATGCTGGACCTAGTTCCAACCAAAAATTATCAGACAGTAATAGCTGCTCCTTCGGACGTTGGTTTCATGGCGCAGGCTATTTCAAATATGGAAATTTAGAACAATATAGCGATCTTCAAGAGCGCCATGTAAAGATTCACACCTTAGTGGAAGAGTTACATAATTTATCAACCGGTGGTCATCAAGAGCGTGCGATACAAAGAGTAAAAGAGCTTATTACATTGCATGATCAATTTATCGAACAATTACAAAAACTTCTGTCAAAAATAGCTTAACCTTTATTATGTTGATCATTTTAACTTGCTTGATACTGATGCTGCCTGTTTTATATACCATATCTTCTTATGAGTTGGTGGAAGTGAATGGATTACGCTAGGCGATTTTCTGGGATTTCGCGCTTGTATGGAAAGCAAGGCCTTGAATCTATACGGGATTCTAATGTGGCTGTAATTGGTGTTGGTGGGGTAGGTTCCTGGGCTGTGGAAGGATTAGCCAGAAGTGGTATTGGTAATATAAGCCTATATGATTTGGATCATGTGGCTGAGTCTAATATAAATCGTCAGCTTCCAGCGCTAGAGCATGAATTGGGTAAAGCTAAAGTTAAAGTTATGGCCCAAAGAGTAGGGCAGATTAATTCAGAATGCAGAGTTGAAGCAATTGAAGAGTTCATTGAAGCAAAAAACCTGCAACAATTAATCGGTAAAAAATTCGATTATGTAATAGACTGCATCGATAACTACCGAACCAAAGCCGCATTAATCGCTTATTGTAAAATTAATAAGTTACCGATAATTACGGTTGGTGGTGCTGGCGGACAAACTGATCCTACAAAAATATGTAAAATAGATTTGAGTCGTAGTGAACAAGATCCACTATTATCAAAAACCAGAAAGCTTCTTAGACAAAACTATAAGTTTCCTGCTAATTTGAAAAGACGATTTGGGGTACCTTGCGTATATTCCACTGAGCAACAGAAAGCACCTGCTGACTTGAGCTGTTTGGACAGTGATAAAGAATTTAAGAGTGATCTAAATTGTGCTGGTTATGGTTCTGTAATGACGGTTACCGCGACCTTTGGGCTGGTAGCAGTCTCGCATGTACTGAGTGTTTTGGCTGAAAAATCTAAATCAAAATAAACTATTGGGGTATCTTGCGAGCAAGCGCGACAGTATAGGTTTTTCCCTGTTTTAGTTTTTTATAGTCGCCAAAAACATCGGTTAGGTTACGTTTCATATATTGGCGTAAACCGTTGATAGTAACTACATATAGTTTTCCTCCAGGGTTGAGTTTCGAATATGCGTCATTGAGAATGAGCGTTAACATCTCTTTGCCTACCTTAGCTGGAATGTTCGAAGCGATTACATCAAACTTAGAGTTAGGATCTATATGATCGAAGCCATTACTCAAGATCGCTTTTGCATTTGTTAGGTTATTACGTTTTGCGTTTGCATTGGCGTAATCTACGGCCATAAAATCCTTGTCTACTAAAAGAGTTTTACCATCATAGGCGCGACTGGCCATATACAAACCAATAGGTCCATATCCACAACCAAGATCGAGGCAATTGTCCTCAGTCTGAATCTCGAGATGATTAACCAGGAGTTGTGTTCCGGCATCAATTTCCTTAGGGGAAAATATACCCCAAGTAGAGTGAAATATAAGTTGCTCACCCCCCAAGTCGGCAGAAAAAACGATATCTTTTCTAAGTTTATCCAGTTTGGTGCTATCTTGCATACGACTCTGTTGAAAAAAAGTTTGAACTCTCAGTAGTTGAGTTTATAACAGAGGAGTTAAGGATGCTATGTATATTTAACTTTAACTACTGATCTTAAGAAGAGTTTCCAATATAGTATTTTCATCCTGATATTCTATTGGAATTTTCTTATATCGGTTGTCTACTTTGAATACAAGTGAAGGAAAGCTGTAAATACCCATAGATCTGGATTGTTCGATTTCAGACATGAGTTGTTTGGTGGTAGCATTGCTGTGAATAACATTTGAAAAAAGGGTACCATTGATTCCAATATTAATGGCTAAACCTTCCAGTATATGATAATCAGAAGGGTTCATTGCTTTGATATAATAGGCCTGTTGTATGGCGTAGATCATATCTTCTTCTTTGGTGTGATCAATCTGTCGTGCTGCTATGACAGACCTACATGCAGGATATGTTGAGCGACGTGGTATGTTTTTTGTCCAGAATTCGTAGTTAAACTCAGTATCGGGTAGCTGCGATTGAATCAATTTCCATGTTTCCATTATTTTGTTTTGCAAATCAACTTCCATTGGCTTGTCAGATTCAGGCGCCAAGCCACCTAAAAGGTAACTCGTTGTAATTTTAGAAGGTAATTTACTAAGTAGTCTATGGAGTGTAGGGCGAAATGCCCAGCACCAACTGCACATGGGATCATGTATATAGTATAAATGTTGATTTAAACTCATTAGTATAGAGGGCTTATGCTAGGAAGTAGTCTAAATAAATGGTAATAAGTGAAACTTAAAAAAGTACGTAGTATCATAAATGACTATAGTACACCTGCTATCGGTGTATCGATGAACTTTGGTTATAGACCATATTCCACTGATCGTTAACTAGTAAAAACCTAATAATATTAATAAAATAAAATATTAAGATAATAACTAAACAGAATATCAAAAGAACAGGGAGTGGTTACAACAGATATGATATCAAGGAAGAAAGTCATCGTTTTTAGTTTAATGTCATTTTTGTCTTTAACTTTGCATTCTACAGACAATAATTGGCTAACATTGGAAAGCGATGGCGTACACATTCTTAAGTTATATGGATTACCAAAAGGCGAATTTATCACTGTCAATCTATTTTTAACCGCTGTAAATGATGAGAAAGATGCAGTAAAGTTGTTTTATGCTTTCACGGATAAAGACAAGAAAAGACTATTCAGTATCGAAGATCAATACCATGTACAACTGACAGCGATACAAGGATTGTCGGTAATAACAACAATGAGGCGATCTACGAATCAACTTGGGAAATCGATTCTCGTACACTACCAGGCATTTTTCATAGAAAGTAGACACCAGTTTTGGTACGTAAGAACAGAGTTAAACGATAGTCTGAATTTATTGATGCAAAACTACAGTGAGATATTAGACCAAGCATTTAACATAATGAAAATAATAGAAATTAGAGATGAAATCGAACAGTAAATTCAAAAATATGATAGAGTAATCGTGAGTTTAACGATGAGTACACGAACTATTGGACCCGGTGTAGGTGTGTTAAAAACAGCTCTATTAACAAAAATCGCATTTTGGCTTACTGTGATTGGTATTTTTGCCTTAATTGCTCCAGATCCTGCCTGGCCAGAATGGCTTGCAAGAATGGTTCTTTCAACAGGAATCGCGCTAGGGTTGGTTACACTTGGCTTGTCTCTGTGGAAAAAAAAGTAGATCGTTTCTCAAACTCAAAAGCCTATTTTGATGATATCGTATTGATTTTTTCCTCAGCATCCAGAATTTCCTGTGCAAGAACACGCAATTGAATCCTTTCAGACCTGGCTTTTTGGCGTAGCAATTCAAAAGCAGATTCTCGTTGCAGATTATGGCGTTCCATTAGAATACCAATAACGACATCAACCACTCTCCCTGTTTGAATTGCTTTGCTATATCTCTTTTCTGTCTCCTTCAGGCGTCTTATATCGCTTACCCATTTCAAAGCGATATCTATGTCTGGTAAAAGATTTAGTATCTTTTCAGGATTACTTGAAGTTACTGATACCTTTTCTATTTCATGCTGACAAATGAATAGAAAAAGCACTCCTGATTCAAATAGGCTTCGCGTCAATTCAGATCCTTCATGATTATAATAGGTGTTGTCAAGTATGACTAAATCGGGATTAAAACTGTTGATAACTAATAGTGCTTTCTCTTTAGAATTTGCAGTTTGTACATCACAATTAGCACTGACCAGAATATTATAAAGTCTGTCTATATTATTTTCATTGCTTGAGACTAAAAGAAGTTTTTTCTGGATCATTTTGCATGCTCTAAAATTAAACCATAATTATCAAGCAAGGTGGTCTTATCTTTTCTATTATATCTTGTATGTGTTGGTTCAATCATCATAGTGTTCTTTAGGTATAAAAATTCGCAAGCGTATATATTTGGTAGAAGCATAAATACACTAAGTACGGAATGATCCATAACTAGGTGTTTTCATGAATTAGCTATTGTATTCATATTGAATTAGGAATGGTGCTTTCTGTTGAGCAATATGTACGACATAAAAAATCAGAATAGCTTACCTGGTAAAGTATTAAACTGGTTGTCATACAGAAATTAAAGTTTCTGTCTATTGGTAGTGTTGCTACTGCGACTGAAATTATCAGATTTGTCACTAACATAGTTGATGTTACCAGGAAACATGGATATTAAATTCTCTACTTTGCAAGGAGATCCAGTCAGGTAGCCTTGTGCATAATCACATTTAAGGCTTGATAAATACTTAAGTTGAGACTCGCTTTCAACACCTTCAGCTGTTATTGACATGGTTAAGTTATGGGCCATATTAATAATTGTTTCAATCATCTGGTTATTGCCACTATCAGTTTCAATTTTCGACGTAAAGGAGCTGTCAATTTTGAGCTTTTTGACACCAATTCGTTTGATGCTGTTAAGTGATGAATATCCTATTCCAAAATTGTCGATCACAATACGAACACCAATCCTATTCAGTTCATCAAATGTCTCAATATCATTTTGGGTCATTTCCATAATTGCCTTTTCTGTAATTTCAAGTTCTATTGAATTAGCAGATAAGTCTGTTTCGTTTATAATTTCTTCGATTGTTTTAATTAGTATTCCTGATTCTATCTGTATGCTGAATAAGTTAATTGCAATATTTACATTGACGCCATACGTTTTCCGCCAATCAGAAATTTCATGACACGCAGCTTTAATTGCCCAATAACTGAGTTGTATCAATAAGCCTGTCTCCTCAGCAATTGGTAAGAAAACGGATGGTGAAATCTCACCGTATTTCGGGTGTTTCCACCTTAATTTTGTTTCCAATGTAACAATTTTCCCAGAACTCATACAAAACTGGGGCTGATAAATCAGTTCCAAATTACCTTTTGAAATGTCATGTCTAAGATTATTTTCAATGAGGAGTCTTTGTTGAAGTTGTTGGGCGATCTCATCCGAGTAGAAAGAATAGCAGTTTCTTCCAATCTCCTTGGCACGGTACATGGCACAGTCTGCTAGTCTTACCATGGCTTCACTATCCCTTGCGTGATCAGGAAACAGGCAAATACCAATACTGACAGAGATCTGTAACTCTCTATGGTCAATAGTATAGGGTGACTTAAAACAAGATTGGATCTTTTGCGCCACTGTCTCAGCATGATCAATGCTGGTTATACATGAGACAATGACTGCAAATTCATCACCACTCAATCGAGCAACCGTATCTGACTCTCTTAGACTGTTTCGTAGTCTGTATCCAATAGCGCTCAGTAGTTTGTCGCCAGTAAAGTGACCTAAAGCATCATTAATCTGTTTAAAACGATCCAGGTCAAGATAGAAAAGAGCTACTTTTCCTTTGTCTCTTATAGCTTGAGTCAAGGAGAGGTTAAGTCGATCTGTGAATAGAGTTCTATTAGGTAGGCCGGTTAAATTATCGTAGTAGGCAAGCAGATGTATTTGATTCTCGATACTCTCTTGTTGGCTTATATCTGAAAAAACAGAAATATAATGAGTTGCATTACCATCAGGATCATTAAGCGTCGTTATATATTGCCATTGAGGGTAAATTTCACCATTTTTTCTACGATTCCAGATCGTACCTTGCCATTTTCCGGTTGACTTTAAGGTTTTCCACATACGTTGATAGAAATCAGCACTATGGCGACCAGATGAAAAAAGTTTTGGTGTTTTTCCAATCACTTGATCCAGACGGTAACCCGTAACTTCAGTAAAAACAGCATTAACTTCCACAATACGCAGTCTCAAGTCCGTTATAAAAATACCTTCCTTGAGGGCACCAATGATCTGTTTGGTGGTGAAATCATCCATGGAGATTTAAAAAAACCTGGTACTTTTTAAGTGTGTTATCTATCTAGCTGACTGTAAATAAAAATGTTAGATAAGCGTAGAGTATTTGAATGTACGCATCACAAAATTCTGCAGTGTATAGATCCGAAACAATTGATTACATTCCATCGACATATCCAATATGACAATTTTCACTTTATGTAAGGCGAGTTGAACGGCCAAACAAGATAACAATCAGTTGAAGAACTTTAACGTCAGGAGGCGGGGGAAAGGGCCAATCCAGTCAGTATCGCTGGGACAAGGCGATACGAATTCAATAAACTTGAAGTCTTACAGTCTAACTCAAGTTTAATTCTGTAACAAATCCTTTGAAAGACCTACCAGAAAAGTCAAGAAAGCGTTAATAACAAGAATTAAACTCAGAATATGTTGACATGTGAAATGGGATACATATTGTACATATTAACAATAAGATTAAACCAGAACAGAATTGTTAAATACCCAGTATAACAGTGAGATACTGGGTATCCTGGTGATGAGATCGAGTCTCTTTTTCAGTTAACTTAAAAGTTGTATCGATTATCTTTTAACATGAGCATTATCTGAATTGCTACGCTGTCCTTTGGTGAGCCCGTTGAGTCATGGTTAAATCCTGAAACATTGCTCAAATTTTGTAGCGAGCGGAGAGGCTGCAAAACCACACAGATTGTAAAACAGCACCCTCATAGACAGCTCATGCTGCTTTATCATCTCTATCAATCGATCTTTCAACCTGCTCAAGAAGGTTTATAATCGTAGAGGATAGTGGGGCTATTTTAGTATAAAGTGCTTCAGCCTCATTACTCTGACCACTCTCCTTTTTTTCGATAATCTTCTTGATTAATTGATGCAACTCTTGATGCGGTTTTTCTATTGAACGCATTTCAGGAATGTCGCCATATTGGTCCAATCCATCGCTGTAATACCACTTACCCAATACACAGTCATGATGTGAAACCGCCTCTTCGTGAGAGAGGGATGACAGACCATCTAAAAAAGAACGAAGCCTTGCTTTCCAAGCCAGATGAGCCGATTTAGCCGCACTAAAATCAAGCCCGCTATCTCCTGAAAATTTAAATTGTTGTATTACGCTCTGTAAGGTAGAGGCCAGATTGCCCAGTGAATTGACTGTCGCGGCTGTTGAATTGGCCTCATCAGCATTCAGTTTACTGCTGTCCTTGATGCTACAGATGTTCTTGTTGATCTCATCCGCTACAGTACATTGTTGCTCGGCAGCTGTGGCAATTTGAGTATTCATTTCACTGATTGTTTCAACGGCCTGATTAATAGTAGCCAGAGATTTCAGTGCATCATCGGTCAATTGAACATTAATATTAACTTTTTCCCGACCAGCCGACATGACTGATACCGCTTCCTGAGTGCCGTTCTGAAGCGACTGAATCATATTCTCAATCTCGCCCGTTGACTCGTGAGTTCTGGTAGCCAGGCTCCTTACTTCATCGGCTACCACAGCGAATCCTCGGCCCTGTTCGCCAGCACGGGCAGCTTCGATTGCAGCATTCAATGCTAATAGATTGGTCTGCTCAGCAATACTTTTGATTACATCAAGAACGCCACCGATTCGCAGACTCTCCTGTTCCACATTAAGAATTGAGTCTTCTGCCAGTTTAACCTCGTCGGCAAGCTCCTTTACAGCAACAGATGTTTTTCGAACAATAGTACACCCACTGTGCGCCTCCTTGTTTGCAGTCAAAGCGGATTGCTCTGCAATTGATGCATTTTTAGCTACATCGCTGATACAGGCAGTCATTTGACTCATTGCAGTTGCAACCTGTTCAGTTTGTGCCTCTTGATTCAATATGCCTTTAATTATCTGATTGGTATTGTCGGAGGTTTGTGCTACAGACTCTATGACAGATTCAGTGGAGTGAGCAGTTTGTTTGATTAAATCACGAATTTTGCTGACAAAAACATTGAAACAAGAAGCCAGTTGGGCTAACTCATCACGACCTGACTGGTCTAATGTAATCATCAGATTACCATCTCCATCTGCAATGTTCTGCATGGTACTCGCCGTTTTCATGATGGGTTTGGATATGGAATTGGCAATAAACCAACTGATCGCAATACCTAAGGTTAATCCAAGGATGAACAAAGCAATCACTAGTTCAATTACAAATTGTGTACTTTCTCTTAATGAGGAACTTGTTTGATTGATAGAAGATTGAAGCTGACTGACAAGGCTAGACAGGTTACCTTGGATTGACTGAAGGTTGACGTTAAGGTTGTTACGCACCAGTGCAGCATCACTACGCCACTCGTCTCCACCATGGATCTCAAGCAGTTTGGCATAGTGGTGTTTAAAAGTGACTACACTGTCTGTAATCCCTGTAATTGAATCGAGCTGATCCAGCGTCAAAAGGTCATCCATCTTTAGCAGCTTTTGTAACAGTGATTCAGCCTGTGTAAGATAGAGGTCAATGTTATTAATATTGTTGTCACTTCTAAAAGCGAGATAACCCCTAGTTCCGTTAATAACCTGACTCCAGCTATATCTTAATTCGCTCAGATCAACGAGTAACTGTTTACGTTCTTCAGATGCATATTCATCCACTTCAGTCAGGATCATTTGAGATGCTAATTGCATCACCGTGCGATTGATCGGGTTTATGTGCTGATTCGCATAGTCGATCCCTGGGAAATTTTTTTCGAACGAAGAAGTTTTTTGTTTCAATAGCTTGGTCGTTGCTTCAAATGCACCAATATTATCTCTAAGGGAATTTAAAGGCTGATTGAAGTCAATCTCAGGATTTCGTACAGTTGCCTGTCTGAGTTCCTGCAATATTGCTTTAAAGTTTTTGATCGCTATTGTGTAATTCTGCAGATGGTACTGTTCTTTGGTTACCATAAAGAAACCAAGTGACGCGGTAGCCTGTTCAATATGGAAGGTGAGATCTTTTGCTAATAAAAGGGTGGGCTGACTGTCTGTGACTACCTTCTCAACATCACTATTAACCCCTTTTAGGCTAATAAGAGTTACTGCTGTACTGATTGAAAAGAGCGCAAGAACCAGCCCGAAACCAAGCCATAGTTTTGTCTTGATTGATGAAAATATAGAGACAACTTGCATGTCGTTCTCCTGGAATTACCCTATAAAACAATTTTTTACCTGTTATATTTGTTATTTAGCCAGGTAAAATTGTTGAGTCCCTACAAGCCGCCTGTAGGCATGATTAAATTGCTACAACTTGTCTGGAATCCAGAAGATTTCCTTGAAGAACCGCTGATATGTTCATCAACAGAGGTGTTTCACGAGAGCTGCTTTTGGTCGCACCGGTTTGAATGTATCAGAGACTCCCTGTTTCTTTATTTGATTCCATTTTCATAATCAATAGTCGACGTTGACTGTAAAAACTTTAAGAATTTTATGACTGAGAAGTTAAGAAGTACATTTCACAGAATTCACTCATGCTACTGAACCGAGTAAAACCTGCTACTGTAAAGACTAACTCATTGGAAACGCTGAGCTGCCACAAAATAAACGGTCTAATATAGAACGCCTTGGTATTATGAATTAAATGAGTATGAGATGGTCGGAACCCGAGTTTTTACCTGTATAACAATCATCAGACAGGGTTCTGGGGTGATATTTGGGTTTTTACTGTTTCTGTTCTGTCAAATGGGAAATGCGGGATGGTTGGAAGCGGTTAAGCTACCCACTTTACCAGCAAAAATTGAATTGAATGACCTTAATGAGGTGCCGCACAAACTATCTGAAGCGAAAGGGAAGGTGGTGCTGATTAATTTTTGGGCGAGCTGGTGTCCACCCTGTATCGAGGAGATGCCTTCATTGATCAGGCTTGTAGAACAGTTGAAAACGGATGATCTGCAGGTGTTTGCAGTTAATGTCAATGAGAATAGAAACCGGGTTGCACGTATTGCCAGTAAGTTGGGATTCAACTTTCCAGTGCTGCTTGATGCTACTAAATCGGTGGCTAAGGATTGGCGGATCAAGGTTTATCCCAGCAGCTTTCTGATCGACAAACAAGGCTTTTTGAGATTTAAGGCGATTGGTCCTGTCGTGTGGGATAGTGAAGAGTCAATCACTCAGGTTCATCAGCTGTTGTCAGAACCCTACCCATAGAATCAATCGATTGATCCACCGGGCCAGCTTTCTGATTTCAAAAGGATTATTGATTAAAATGGCCTGTGATGAACGACTTCGAGCGGGTGCCGGCACTGAGTATTCTCGGCCAGCGCTCATACTCTGAGTCTTCCAGTTCCGGCGTGATGGTGACGACATAGACGCGTCGTTCATGCTGCCAATGAGCGATCAGCCCTTGGATCCATTTACCGGAGGTGACGTCGAACCAGCGTCGCGCTCCTTCGAAATCGATTTCCATGAACTGGCGGATATCGAGTTTTACCGGTAGTGGACGCCAGCGATCCCAATGTCCACCATAGATGGCATCGAGCCTGGCCCATCCGCCCAGCGGCAGCTTGCCAGCTTGTTGTTTTCTTCTGCCCCAGGGCAGGAGTGCTATATCACCCTGTTTTTTTCGAACCGGCAGGCAAGCACGGGAATCGGCAAATGCCGTACGAAACTCTTGATGGTTAAAAGTGTAGTAGACAGCGGTACACATCTTGTCAGATCAGGATCCTGGTTCAGGATTCAGAGTGATTCATCAGAATCGTCTCTCTGTGGCCAAACGGCTTCCAGGCAGGTGCGATCACATTCGGCATTTTGGAGCGGCCGAGCAGGCGGGTGGGGGCCAGCGTAAACTCCCCGTAGCGTTGGTTGACCTCATCTATCGCCTGGTCGAGACGCTCCCGCTGCTGCTGTCCAGGATTCAGGAAGTCCCTCTGGTAGCCGGTAGGTTTGGGGTCCAGGGCTGTGACCTGCACCTGAAAGCAGCCTTCTCCTGCCCAGTGGTTGTTCAGTAAATCCTCACACATGGCGAGAATATCCGGGCCGTGATCCGTAGGTGGGTCGCAATGGTATTTGCGGCTCAGGACACCGCCCTCAAGCCGCAGGCCGATGTAGAAGTGGCTGGCGCGAAACTGATGCAGTCGCAGCCGCGCTGCTACCTTTTCAGTCATGTGTAACAGAAAGGTGTCGATAATCTTCCTGTCTCTGGTATCGGGGGGCATGACTTTGCCGTGGCCGATGGATTTGGGTGCGTCGATATCGGTATGGACCGGTTCGGGGTCGAGCCCCTGGGCCATCAGCCAGATGCGTCGCCCCGGGTTACCGAAGCGGCGGCCGATTTCGCCGATCGGCAGGCGCTGCATGTCAGCGCAGGTATAGACGCCCCGCTCAGCCAGATAGCGGCCGATTCCCCGGGTGATACCGCACAGTTCGGTGACCGGAAGTTCAGCCAGTGTGGCACGGGCCAGGCTGGGGGGGATCAGGGTCAGCCCGTTGGGTTTCTGTCGTTTTGCCGCGTATTTGGCGGTGGTTCTATCACCACTCACGCCGACTGAGCAGACCATGCCCCCGGATGCTTCGGATACGGCCCGTTTGACCTGGTGAGCGATTTGCCGGGGAGTACCGAGCAGGCGTTGGCAGTGGGTGACGTCGAGAAAAGCCTCATCCACGGAAAAGATCTCCAGATCGGGGGTGATCTCTGCCAGCGCTGTCATGATGCGGGATGAGACCTGTGCATAGCGTTGTGGATTGGCAGGAACCTGCCTGAATCCGGGGCAGAGGCGTTTCGCCTCTTTCAGACGCATACCGGTACGTACCCCAAACGCTCTGGCCTCGTAGGAACTGGTGATAATGCAGGTTCCCTGGGCGCCATTGGTGATGCCGATTGGAATACCCTGCAGCTCGGGATGGTCAATCTGTTCCACGCTACAGAAGAAGGCATTCATGTCCACCAGGATGATAGCGCGGGACCAGTGGGCGTCTGGGCGTGTGTCGTCAAGTTGCATGGGATTCGTGTTAACGGGCCCTGGCCCTAAGATAGGGTTAGTGATACTGGCGGAGTTGACATACCAGTACCCCTTGAATCCTTACCCGGTCTGCGGAGTAGATCATGGGGGCGATCTCAGAATTCTCGGCAATCAGCTTGATACGACCGCTGTTGAGTCGTCTGAGTCGCTTCAAAGTGGCCTCCTGGTCGTCGATCAAAGCCACGACAATGGCGTTGTCGTCGGCGGTGTCACGGCGTTCGATAATCACCAGGTCACCGTCGAGGATGCCGATATCGATCATCGAGTCGCCTTTGACCTGGAGGGCGTAGCGGTTGGCACCGGCCAGGTATTCGGCCAGATCAAGGCGCTCCTGCCCAACGATGGCTTCGATCGGTTGACCGGCGGCAATGCTGCCCAGCAGGGGCAGGCTGTATTTGGACTGTTCTTCGTCATCCACCAGTTCGATACCCCGTTTGCGGCCTGGAATCAGGCGGATGCGCCCGGCTTCGGCCAGTGCCTGTACATGACGGTGAGCGGTGCCTTTGGAGGTAATGCCGATCCCCTCGGCGATTTCAATCAGTGATGGGGCATATCCACGCCGTTTCAGGTAGCGGCGGATAAAAGCCAGAGTTTTATGTTGTGTGGCTGTGAGCATATACTGTTCTCTAAAAGTTCTAATCTCCAGTGCCTGAAGTATAGAACATTATGAGAACAAAAGAAATGGCGTGGCGTTAGCTGAATAATGAGTGGATCAGCGTGACGCCGGGCCGTTGGCAGCCGGGTGTTTCAGAAGACCGGCGAGCTGGATGATGGTGTGAGGCTGATGGCAGTGCAAGCCTCTGATATCACGTATTAATGTCGGGCGGTAGAGCAGGTGCTAACTATCCCTGTTATTCGGTCGAGAAATTTTCTATAATTGCATGATAATTAAAAGATAATTTGGGAGGGACTATGCCTAACCGAGTTTTGCAGCGTCTGGCGTTGGTGCTTGCGATCGTGATGTTGACTCTGTGGGGAGTGATTCTGATTGTTGATCCGTATCTGATTGTCGGCTTTTTCAGCAACGAGCCGGTGAATCAGGCATTTGCTGGGATGATGGGGGCCGCCTTATTGGGATTGGCATTTATCTCCCTGGCTGGGGTGACGCAGTGGATGCAGACACCGAGGGCCTTGGGGATCGCAATGGGAATTCTGGTGGTGGAGACGGCCTATTTGATGCTGGGTAGTGGTGTCATGCTGGTGACCCTGCCCACAACGATCAGCCTGGTTACAGCGGCAGCGGTGGCCTTCTTTCTGCTGGTTTGATTGGTCCTGCTAATCTTCATATTGTTTAATATAGGTATGGTCTATTGTTAGCCAGGGCATTGCTTTGGTGGCGATGGGTTAGGAATAGGGTTCGTAACGTGCCCTGTTTCACATTTCCAATATTATAAATTTACAAAATTTTGGTATATAATTCCCAATAATGACCCTGCTGTCCAGCTGGCTTGCTATGCTATTACATGGCATTTCACCATAGGTGCCATAGGTTTGTCGTGTAATCGGATGGACGGCATAAATTCAATACCGGGTGTAGGGCACTCAAATGTTGTTTGAATTGAGTACTGGAAGGAGCCTCTCGCCTGGTCCGTGACATATTGTTGCGCGGGGGACGTATGTCAGTCGATATGAACCTGTTATTGGTTGAAGACGATGAGATGCTGGGGGATGGCATTAAAACGGTGATGGAGCGCCGGGGCATGAGTATCGATTGGGTACGCGATGGGCTGTCCGCGATGAAATCGGTGAAAAGTGTCCATTACGACGTTCTGTTACTCGATCTGAACATTCCCTGGCTGTCTGGACTTGAAGTACTGGCCAGACTGCGATCTGAAGGTAATCTGATTCCGGTGCTTGTATTGACCGCTCGATCTGAGGTGGTTGATCGGGTAAAGGCGCTCGATGGGGGGGCTGACGATTATGTAGTCAAGCCTTTCGATATCGATGAACTATGTGCCCGGATTCGTGCACTTCATCGGCGTCATAGTGGTCAGGAACCGGAAATGCTTCGGCATGGTGATTTGGTATTGGATCCTTCTGCGCATACTGTAACCATTCAAAATAGCGCTATATCACTTTCCGCAAAAGAGTTCGATATCCTCCATAGCTTGATGGAGAACATGGGCAGAGTCATGTCACGTCGCAAGCTGAGTGAGAAAGTCTATTGTCTGGAAGATGATGTGGAGAGCAACGCCATAGAAGTGCATATCCATCATTTACGAAAAAAGCTCGGCGACCATCCGATTCGTACCGTGAGAGGAGTCGGATATGTGATTGAGAAACCTGGCCTGCTCGCTAAGCGATAAAGAACAATTAATAACTATCAACAATCTATTAAGAATTATCAGCAAGCTGATTGAACTCGTTACTGATAACAAAAACTCCAAATGGGATTGTAGTATCAGTGAAGTGGTTTGGGCAGACCACTACGATCTCGATTATGTTGCTCCTTGCACACGTACGTGAGACAACATTGGCTGAGTATTTCACCGATCTCAATACAGAAACGGGATATAGCATCAGTTTCATACCAGCTTATAATCAGAAGTGCGAGCTAGCTTTTATGACTTCGATGTGCAATTCGCCAAGGGAGTAATTGTGGATGTATCATACCTGAATCAAAGTATGCTCGGCATCTTCCGGATGGCTGATTAAGGTATCGGGTAAAACTGTTCAACCAGGGGAGGTGAAATGATTATCCGCTCAATTCGCTTGCGATTGCTGGTGATGATTTCCCTCTCCATTCTGCTGTTATGGGGCACTACCTTTGGCTTTACCTGGTGGCGAACCAGCCGAGATATCAATCTGGTCTACGATGCGGAATTGAAACTGGTGGCAGAGCTGTTGGCTGTTGCTACGGAGCATGAGCTGGAAGAGCTGGATCTTGAGGATTACCAGATCAATTTGAGTGAGTCGGGTTACGACTTTCCACTGTTGCTTCAGGTATGGTCCGATGATAATAAACTGGTTATTCAGGGGCCCGGGACACCAGGTTATGTGCTTACTTCATCGGTTGATGACGGCTACTCAGATAGTGAATTCGATGGCGAAGGTTGGCGGGTTTATACCCTTAATATTACAGAATACAACTATCGGGTTCATGTCGCCCGAGGTCATGCTGCCAGTGAAGCACTGGTCAGTTCATTCGTTCAGGATGTGGTGAAACCGCTGCTGATCGTACTCCCTCTTTCAGGCATGCTCTGGTTCATAATTCAGCAGGGATTCAGACCATTACGCTCAGTATCGCGACTGATTGGTGAACGGGATTACGACTATCTTAATCCGGTAACAACGGAGCATATTCCAGAAGAGGTGGCAGATCTTGTCGATGAATTGAATGCACTGCTGGCAAGGCTTAAAGTCTCGATTGAGCGGAATAATCGTTTTACCGCTGATGTGGCGCATGAATTGCGTACCCCGATTGCCGGTATGCTTGTGCAGATGCAATCGAGCGTTACCGGTCGTACCGATGAAGAGCGCGAAAAGGGATTGGCTCAAATAAACAAAGGATTGAACCATCTTAATCATGTAGTGAAACAACTACTGATACTTGCATCGATAGAACCGGAAAAAATCAGAAAGCAGTTTGAAGTATTCGATTTGATCTCTGTAGCAGAAGAGGTCCTGTCCGATATATCACCAATGGCTCTCAGTAAACAAGTTGAAATGGAGCTGATAGCCAATGATCAGATTAAGCTGAATGGCAATCGGGAAATGCTTGCGATTATGCTAAGTAACCTGGTGACCAATGCCATGAAGTTTACACCCAGTGGTAACAAGATTTCTGTTTCCATAAAAAATCACTATAAGGGTGTTGAGCTTGCTGTAGAGGACTCTGGTCCGGGTATTCCGGATGATAAGAAAAAATGGGTATTCGAACGCTTGAACCGACTCCCTGGAGAGACAGAATCAGGGAGTGGATTAGGCCTCTCTATTGTTAAGGAAATTTGCGAATTGCATCAGGGAATTATCACCTTACAGGACCGTAAAGACGAACACGGATTAATTGTGAACCTGTTCCTCCCGCACTTAAGACAATCTTAAGTATAGACTGCTAATTTTTGCTTTAGTTGTTTCGCCACGCATGTCGTGCATGGAGCCTACATCTCACTTTATAGATGTATTGCATATAGGCGTAAAACCTTAGTAAACAAACGACTATCAAGGTTATCAAGTCTATGAACAGAGCAAACAAATGGACAAGAGCAATCTTCTATTCCTTAATGCCTTTAGGGTTTCTGGCACTAGCTTCCAATAATCTCTCTGCAAGTGATAGTAAAAGTGAAAGTGAGGATGAGTATTTCACCATAAAGAAAGCGATATGGAAGTATGAAGAGAACCGGTTGATTGTAAAAGGCAAGGGTGGGGAAGACCTCGAAGTTGTTCTCATGAATGCGGCAACCGAGGATGTTCTGGAGAGTGTCGTTTCCAAAGACGATGACTGGCGCTTCAAGATTAAGATAGAAGACGACACAGATGTCCCCTGTAAAGTCAGTGCAAAACGTAGTGCTGATGGAGCCGTGGAGGAGATGCGCGTAAAGGATGCACCGGATCATTGTAAAGGTGATATGGGAGGTGGCGATGGCAACATGCCACCGATAGCCAATGCCAATGGGCCCTATGCAGGCAGCCCGAATGAGGCGGTTGACTTTTCAAGTGAGGGTTCCAGTGACCCGGAAATGGGTGATCTGGTTTATCTGTGGGATTTTGGTGACGGCAATACCAGTAATGAACCCAACCCATCTCATGTTTTTAGCGAAATAGGTATCTTTCAGGTGATGCTTACTGTGAAAGATAGCGAGGGTGCCGTTACCGAAGTAATGACTGTTGCATCGATTCTGGAGGGTGGTCAACCAACTGCCGTATCGATCAATTCAACCAGCCAGAACGGCATACCGGGTGACCCGGTTCCAGAGCAGCCACTAATCAATACCGACGGTTATCGTGTATTTGCAGTCAATGATCTGGGCATGCACTGCGGTGATTTCGATACCCGTATTTCAAGCATCCTGCCACCATTCAATGTGCTCCATGCGACAGTGATCAAGCGCGGTCTCGAACCGCAGATCCTGGGCCCAAATGATGTGGATGTTTACTATTCAGCGGCTTCAAACCCACAGGACCCGATCATTACGACTGGTCAGAATTCAGCACAATCCGGTCCGGTTTATTCGAGCAGAAATGTAAACACCGGCGAGGTCTTCAAGACCAACTTCTGGGATGTGGCCCGGGACGCCTACGATCCTTTCTATCCACCGGGTATCCTTCCGGCTTTCTATCCGGCCGGTCCGGTAGAGGGTATTCTCGATCTGGGTCTGCCCATGCCTAACGTTGAGCAACTCTATCTGGGGGATTTCGCTCTCTCAGCTGAGCAACAGGCAATGCCTGGTCGTCATGGTCCCTATGTGGAAAATGCGCTTGAGAAGTTCGAGGCTTTTGTGACGGATCAGCCCTTCTTTATCGATATGTTTCCTGCCCTGGGACTGGATAGGAACTTCCAGTTCGGTTATGTGGTGGAGAACGTGAACTGGTTTGAAGCGCCTGGTATACCGATCAGTGCATTTGATGATTTCGGCCTGGAAAATCCATGGCCTCTCTATCGCGTCCAGGCCAAGCAGGGTGAGACCATTCTGGCCTCAGTGGATACGGTCGTGCCAATCTCCGGAGAAGCCAATTGCGGCGCCTGTCACGGGGCGGATGTGGATGGTGGTAATGGCCTGGCAACGGCAGCTTTAACCAATGTGGCATCATCCCTGGATGATCCAATGTATGAAATGGTGCCGGACGAAGTCAGTAAGGAGTATGCAACGGATCTTAATCTGGTCCGTCTGCATGATCAGAAGCATGGCACTGATCTGGAGAATCAAACCCCGGTGGTCTGTCAGCAGTGTCACTACACACCGGCACTCGATCTGGCGCAACTCGGTCCGTTGGGACCGGAGTTCGATCCCTATGGCGGTTTTGCCAATGGTCGGAATCAGATTTCCGTGAAGAGTATGTCCAATGTCATGCATAGCCACCATGGCAGCCTCACTGATGCGGGTGGAGAGCCGATCTTTCCGGATATGCCGGATGCCATCAAGGATGAGTTTGGTGTTGTCTCAAATCATCAGGAGCGCCGCGAAATACTGCAGGAGACCTGCTACCAGTGTCACCCTGGTCGACGTACCGATTGTCTGCGTGGCGCCATGTCCAATGGCGGTATGCTCTGTCAGGACTGTCATGGCGATATGATGCAGGTCGGTAGTGATTTTACCGATAATGTTACCCCGGATAATCCTGGTGACTTTGATCTGGGTGGCGATTTCTACGATATAACCGCCGTCCCGCAACAACCCCGGGTGCCCTGGGCCAATGAGCCTGGCTGTGGTTCCTGCCATACCGGTGATGCGATGGATAATATGGCTGGTATGCCTGGTACGGTGGTGAACCCCGCCGATACCGATAGCAATCCGGACAACATCCGGCTCTTCAAAGCCTATCGCTCAGATGACGATAAAGCCACTCCGATCGTTCCGAGTAACAAGCGCTTTGCTGAAAACAGTATCGAGGTGGATAACCCGGCGGTAACCGGCCCCGAGGATCCACGCATCGGTAATCCCATGCTCTATCGTGTCAGCGTGGGGCATGAAGGGATCTTCTGTGAAGCCTGTCATGGCGCAACACACGGTATTTGGCCGAACAAGCATGATGCTGCCAATGATAACGTGGCCGCCAATCAACTGCAGGGCCATAAAGGCACCATAATCGAGTGCAGTACTTGTCATGAAGGTGATTTAGGTAATACCCTCGGTGGTCCTCATGGTATGCACCCTGTCGGCAACACCCGATTTGCTGATGGTGGGCATGGTGATATGGCAGAGAATAACTCTGGCGAGTGTAAGGCATGTCATGGTCCGGACGGACTGGGTACCGTACTCTCAAGAATGGCAGTTACCCGCAATCTGGAGTGTGATTCCAGCACTGCATTCTGCCCCGACGGAAATAGCGCCACTTTCGAGAAAGGCTACATGGTTGGCTGCGTTGAATGCCATGAGAATGAAATAAACCACGATTGAGAATCAGGTAGTTTACCCTTACCCGCGTGTTTCCCCTCACGCGGGTTTTTTTTGTCTGTTGATTCTGTAGCAACCCCTGAACAGTTCATCAGCCGAGACCTTATCGAGTCTATGGATCGTTATGGCCAGGTCGATCGATTACTGTTTCAGGGAATAAGCCATGGCATAGGTTACCGGCAGGGGGCATTTCAACGCTTGTGGAATTTTAGGGAAAGGCTGAGCTGCCTTGATGGCTTTGTTGGCGGCTTTGCGTAACAGGCCATGTGCCCCCTGAATCTTCAGATCGGTAATATCACCATCACATGATAACTTGAATCTGACGCTTACCTTTCCCTCGATGTTTTTACGGCGTGCGAGGCTTGGGTAGCGCTTCTTCTGCTCGATGCTGGAAAGAATATCTGCAAGATAGATCTCCAACAGTTCTGCTATGGGTTGTGTTTTCGGTGGGGTGGGTTGTGCGATTTTCTCCACGGTATCCGCTTGAGTGGTTTCAGTTTCTTTTACTGGTGTTTTCTTCTGCGGTGGTTTTTTGGCCTTGACAATTTTTTTCCTGAGACTCTTTTTGGGTTTGGGTTTTGTCTTAGGTTTGGGTATCTGCTTGACAACTTTCTTCTCAACCGGTTTGTGTTGAACTGTTTTCGGAGTAGGTTGTGTAAAGCTCAATTGAATCAACAGAGGATCAGCTTTGGGTTTGACGAGCTTTGCATGGTCAATCCGCTCATCAGACCAGTTGATCATAATCACCATATGCAGACCGAGCGAAAGGCAAATGGCAGCTATGTATCTTAAGAGTTTGCCGTCAATCATGGTTTGTCGGTCAGGATATCCAGCGATTCTGCACCGGCGCTCCGGGCGGCATCGATGATCTTGATCGCCAGACCAAACTGGGCCGTCCGATCCCCCTTGAGTTGGACCGCCCGTTTGCTGTTTGCATGAACCATGGCACTCAGGGTCTTCTCAAGCTGCGCCAGTGGTATTGACTCACCATCCAGTAAAATTTCTCCAGAGGGTAGCAGACTGATCACTAAAGGCTGATCTTCCTGGCTTGACTGACTGCTGAATGCTTCGGGCAGTTGTATGTCGATTGCCTCATCCTCGATAAAATGGGCCGTCAGCATGAAAAAAACCAGTAGCAGAAAGACGATGTCGATCAGAGGCGTCAGATTGAGCACATGATTGGAGTGTCTGCGATACTCATACGCCATCGGTAATATTCTCCCAATGTGGCGTTTGAGGCTCCTCCTGTTGGTTGAAAGTTGAGGAGCGACGTTCCAATAGCAGTGCGATACAGCGAGTCATCGATAGTGCCCGTCTCTCCACACTACCCTCCAGAAAGTGAAGCAATAACAGCAGTGGTATTGCCACGGCAAGACCGACACCTGTTGTGATCATGGCTTCCCAGATGCCTCCGGCGAGGGCTTGTGCATCCACCTTGCCACCAGCCTGCTCGATCACCATAAAGGCTTTTATCATACCGGTGATTGTACCCAGCAGGCCGAGTAGGGGGGCGGTATTGCCAAGGATAGAGAGGGTTCGCAGACCAAATGTCATCCGTTGTACCTCTTCATCGCGCACCCGACTGCCAACCCCTTGCAGATCTTTGGCGCCTTCGCTATCGGCCTGCACCATGGCTTGAATGATACGGGCTTCCGGTCCCTTCAGCTCTGCGATTAGTGTTTGACGATCCTTTCGCACAAGCAGTTGACCGAGATTCGACAGCCATATTTTGGGTAGGCGATGAAGGCGCATAAAAAGGAAGTAACGCTCAAGTACAATGGCCAGGCCTATCGAGGAGTAAGCGAGGAGTATCCATATTACAGGGCCTCCTTTTGCGATCAGTTCTTCAATGTTCATGGTGTAATCCATCCCAGGGCTGTGGCACATCCGATCAGGATGAGCAGCCCGACGCTGGTGTTTTCGAGGGCCAGTCGGTGACGATTCAAATGGAGCCTGATTTGCTGGCTGAAATGGGCAAGACCCGTTGCAAATACCAGGGTTGGCAGAAATACGGCACCCATTGCAAACCCGGCGCCTAAAACTGCACCGTTGAGCAAGCTGGCGCTGGTAGCCGCGGCGAGTATCAGGGTAGTCAGGGGAGCGCAGGGATTGAGAGCCATGCCGAAGCCCATCATATAGAGACCGCCAGGCAGACTCTTGTGTGCCAGAGGCGTGGACTTCAGACTTGCGGTCAACGCATCAGGCTTTATCGAATGGACGGATTGGCAGGAAGATTTGCAGGCATTAGGCTGGCGACGAAAAATGATCGAAAGCGCGACCAATATGGTCGCACCACCGAGGAACCAGCGTACCCAGGGTTCCGCGATCATGTCTTCCACCCAGAGTCCAGCCCATCCAGCGGCGGCTGCCAGTAGGGTGTATCCGGAAATACGCCCGAGAGAGAAGGGCAACAAGGTACGCCATGCGCCCCAGTCACGTTGGTCACTACCGGTAAATACCGGTCCCAGATAGGGAAGACAGGCAATGGTGCAGGGGCCCGATCCGAAACTGAGGCCCAGCAACAGAGCAGAGCCAAAGCTCAGGCTGACAGGTTCGATTGGGATCATGAGGATTCAGCCCGGCTTTTGTTTCCTTTGTTGCCAAACCAGGTGATCAGATTCTGTTTTTCCCAATTGGTCTGCGCCTTTTTTCGCTTTTTGAAATACTGGGGGTCAGCTCTGAAGACCGGTATGAATGCATATTTTAGTTGCAGAACATCCTTATCAGGACAGAACTCAACGCAACGTCCGCAAAGTGTGCAGTCTTCAAAAGTGACATTCCGACTGGTCATGTCAGTATGGATTTCATGAATATCCATTGGACACGCCTTGGCGCAAAGTCCGCAGCGATCACATCGTGGGGATGCATTTTTGATCAACCGTAACAAGCCCATTTTACGAAACACGGCGTGTAGCGCCAGCATCGGACAGATCCGGCAGAAGGGTTGGCGGAGTGTCAATCCCAACGCGATCATAAGTCCGAACAGAAAGTCAGCGAATAAGGTCAGGGTGATGGTGGTGGCATTTGCCGTATCGACATGCAGCTGCTCGGTACTGCCGGTAGCCAGAGTTGTGAGGATTCGGCTGGGGCATATTTTACAGAATGGGTCTCCCAGGTCATGGTTCAGCATCCCCATACCGGTCAGCAAAGGGAAGCCGAAGACCAGCACCACCAGAATGAACCACTTTACAGGGCGGATCTTACCAACCAGGGATTTGGAGAGTGAGTCCTGACGCTGCAAGCCGATTTTCTGACCGATCATCTGCAGTAGCTCCTGGAATGTGCCCAGAGGGCAGAGCCAACCGCAGAAAGCCTTGTTGAGTAACACAAACAGTACAAGAAAGGTGCCCAGGGTAATCAATGTGGGCATCACACCCATCAACAGATTTCCCCCTTTGGCAATGGTCTCACCAAGCCGGTGATCCATTTGGTGTTGGATGGGAATCAGGGTGCAGAGATCCGAACCCTGGAAATCGTAGGCACAACTGAGGGCAGGAAGGGCGCCACTGATCTTTTCTTCCAGGTAGTAACCGGTAATCAAACCACCATAAACAAAAAAGACAAAGGCACTGATCTGCACCAGTTTGCGTATCACCGAGAGATTCAAGATGCTCATGCTTTTTTATCCCGCTTCTTCAGGTTTTTTCCCAGATAGCCTCCAGCGAGGAAGCCGATACCCAGTACCAGCACTCCCCACTCTGTGGATTGCCAGTGGCTGGGGTTAACCCGGTAATCGGCAACGAGTTGGGTGGAGTAGGTGGTATCACCTTCCTGGTATTCACCGCTGATGGTGAATTGTGCTGACTGTTTGTTTCTCTCGCCTTCGATCAAGCCAGGGAAATCATCTGGAATAAGAAAAGTGACCCGGCCGTGTTGATCGGTATTCAGAGTCTGTTCACTGCCATTTGAGGTACTCAGTGTCAAAGGCTGATTCGCGACAAACTCGCCCTGGTATCGGGCCAGAAACTGCCAAGCTTGTTGACTGTGGTATCGGTAATGTTCTCTAGGCAATGGATGCGGGACAATCTCAAACTGGCTTTTTTCAGCAGCGGTCAAGCGGACAGGATTCTGCTTACTGGGACGACCGAACATATATTGATATCGGATAATCACCTCTTTATGATCACCCCAATCCTTCTCTACAACCAGAGCATGATAGTTGTCCACACCACTCACCGGCATGGTGATCTTACCCATTACCGGAGTTATGGATTGGCTTGAGAGATCGGGTTTTATATAGGTAATCGTGGCGCCATCCAGATTATCAATATGAAAGGTTTTGGCTCCCCGGTGGCCATGTGAGACTGCAGGCTTGCTGTTTTTGAGGTTCTGTTCCTCATCCGCTGCAACTACCCCGCTCGGGGGTAACATCAAAGCAGCCAGCATGATCGCCAAATTAGATGGTTTCATGAATGTTCATCCTCAGAACAGATAGGTATAAGTGAGCATGGCATTTCGAGGTGCGCCAGCCGAATAGGTTTTATTGCCACTGGTACTTTTCTTCACTTCCGTGGCGTAACGTTTGTCAAACAGGTTTTCCACGTTCAGCGCGAGCGTATGGGAGCCCGTCTGATAGCTGAGCATCAGATTGGTCAGGAAGTTGTAGCCGTCGTACTTTTCAGTATTGGCATTATCGACGTAATAGCTGCCCCAGCTGTTGCTGCGGATAACCGCTTTTATGCCAAGTGGATGGTGGTAACCCAATCCCAGACCATATTGCTGACGTGGAATATAGGGGAGCTGATTGCCCGAACGATCGACAGGTGTTTGGCTGCGTCCATTGCGTACCAGTTCATCAAAATCTGTGAAGGTATAATCACTGTAAGCAAAACTGCCTTCTAACCAGATGTTGTTCGCAACATCGTAACGTCCACTGAGTTCAACACCTTTCTTTAAGGTTTCACCGGCGTTTTGAAACTCTGTGGTGAGATCCTCATTGAGGGTTGAAACAATCTCGTCACTGACTGTGGTGCGATAGATTGCCAGGTCGAATGACCACGCCTGCTCACGCCCTTTTAAGCCCACTTCTACGTTTTGTGCGGTGGCCGCATCCAGTTTCGGATTGCTCTGAATCTCTGACTCGGAAGGCACCTGTCCGGATTGAGCAACCAGGCCATAGACATTGACGCGCTGATCGAGCGCATAGGTCAAACCCAGTTTGGGTGAGAAAAGATTGAAGGTTTTATCGGTCTTTGTCTGTTCCGGTGTGTCAAAGAAGGTATAGGTCCCACTGCCATAGCTGTATTCACCAAAAGCGGTACTATCGATGTCAAAGTTGTTGCGGTCATAACGAAAGCCGAACTCGAGGTTAACTTTTTCAGTCGGTTGCATGGTCTCCTGGATATAAAAGCCATACAGGGTATTGGTGGCATCCTCCTCTTCAAGCAGTTCGCCGGCTCGATCGGAATTGGTGTGTAGAATGGTTGCTGGTCCGGTTGGATTCCAGGCCGGTGGTGGTGCTGTCTCAACATCGGCATAGGTGTATTTCTTCGCACCTTCGGTGTTATCCCGGCGAGCTGTCACACCCGTGACCAGAGTGCTTTCTCCCCAAAGCTGATGTTTGTATGCGATCTCGAGATCGGTGCCGAGAACAGTTGTACCCGGATTGTCATTGATGGCGCCGGTTACCGGGTGGTAGTGATCCCACTGATTGGCGTAGACACGTGGCTTGAGTGTGAGATTGTCCATCTCCTGTTCATAGCGGGAATTGAAAAACCAGATTGTGGAATAGCGCCCACTGTGCTGCCAGGGGCTGCTGGTGGTATCTTTCTGTTCGCCGGTATCAAGGTAGCGCTCAAACTCTTCATCATCCATGGAGCCGGGTAGTTGCAGATCCGCTTCATGGTAACTCAGTTCTGACTCCAGGGTGCCACCGTTGTCCAACAGATAGCCGTGTTTCAAAGCCAATTGTTTGGATTCGAATTCGTTCCAGTCCCGCCAGTCGTTGTCTGTTTTACGATAGGATGCAGTGATCGATGCGGCGTTATTGTCATTGATATCACCAGCCAGGCGGCCATGCAGATTTTGTTGTCCAAATTCACCAGCGCCCAGTTTGACTCGGTTACTGTCCGTGTCGAATACTGATTTGGAGATGATCTGGATTGTGCCGCCTGCAGAGCCAGCACCAAACAGTGAGCCAGGCCCTTTTGTTATCTCGATGCGTTCGATATCCTGGGTATCGATGAAATCAGTTCGGGAAAAGCTGTCGGGATCTGTCATTGGCACCCCATCCCGGATGACCATGATCTCCCGCACCCCGTAGTTGGCTTTCTGTCCGGCGCCACGAATAATCAGGCGGCTGTCGTAGGCAGAATTCTTGGAATTGATCAGAACGCCGGGGCTCCCTTGAATCGCATCCTTGATATTGAACATTTTTTCACTTTCGATACGTTCCGAGTCGATGACATCGATCGATCCGGCAACCTCTTTGGTTTTTCGCTCGATCCTTGAGGCGGTAACACTGATGACGTCAAACTCCTCATCCGATGTGCTGTCTTCTGCTTCATCTGCGAAGGCGAGAGGTTGGGTGGTAATGGTCAGACAAGATATGAGTGCAAAGTTGATACTGTTTTTAGGTAAAGACTTCATAAATTAGATTCTGCTGTACATGTTAAAAGGTTGGTAATGATCATCATCCGGATGATCAATCACATCGTTGCTCCAAAGTAGTCACAGAATAAAGTTATAAAGTTATCGAACTTTTATCTCTGTTCCCGAGTCCGAATCGAAATCCGGCTGACTGCTTTTCCATGGTGGACATTCGATGAAAAGCAATTTCAAGGCCAGGAAATAAGTTGTTGAAATATAAAAATTAAATGTAATTCAATTGAGTTGAGATATAAGTCATAAGACCTAGAGCGGGTGATATGACCTGATTTTTGCTGGCTTTAACAAGTCAGTGATTTGCACAACTGCTTGGATGGTTTTTGTCGTCGATAGTCGTTGATAAGAGACCTGGCACTATAGAGATGAGTATCGATGCGACTGTTGATAGAGTGCAAAGATGCAGTTAACGCGTTCGTTAACCTACTAGGGCCTGTTAACACTAATCCAATAGGTCCTGCTGGGACTGTTGTTGTGTCCAGCAAGGCACAACCGGGTATATTGGATTAGTGTTAACGGCCCCTAGTGGGCCATGCGGTTAATTCGACGACGCATTTTTAGCGCGATTTACTGAAGCAATTATTTTCTCGGCACTTTTT
>LVKA01000027.1 GCA_001709035.1 Candidatus Thiodiazotropha endoloripes
CAAACCTGCAGCCAACATTATTGCTGCTGTGGGCCGAGCCAAGAATGCGTTACACAATTAACCGCATGGCCCACTAGGGTAAGTCTCCCTTCCATCATGCCGGCTGCCGCCGGAACCAAGGTGTTTGTTTATGGTGATGGGACACCGCGCCCTACAGCATACAACAGCAACAGAAAGGTCGACTACAATGACTGGGCGGGCGTTGACTGGACTTTCAATGGCAGTCGCTCGAACCCATGTTGGATCATCGGTATCGACGAACCAAGGATTGAATGCAACGAGACTACAATCGAAAACTCCACCCACTTGATCGTTGACGGCATTGTATTCGACACTTCTGTTTTTTATGGCTCCTCTTTTGATCTGGATGCATGCCAATACATTACCTTTCGAAACTCTGCACAATATGGAATTAATAAAAACGGATTGTTTGATGTCAGTAATTCACAATTCGTTATGTACTATAACAATGAAGTTGCCTATACCGGTTATAGCGATGGTAGTCACAACGGGTCTGATCGTCACGGTGTAAGACCGCTCTATGGGGCTCGCTATGTCTGGTTTGTGGATTGCCATATTCACTCGGTCAGCGGTGACGCCATGCAGGTAGGCAACAGTGCTAACAGAAATCCTCAGGCGGAATCACCACACTTTGTCTACTTTGCTGGTAATCATTGTCATAATTGCGGTGAAAATGCCGTTGATAACAAGAACTCATATCATGTGGTGATCAGTGAATGCGAATTTCATGATTTCAAGCCTGAATATAATGCAGATGGTGGTACTGCAGTAATTCTGAGCAACAACGATGAAGGCCCCTGGACAGGCTATCATTGGATCATCGGATCAAAAATCTACGATTGCCAGAACGGGATCAGAGACTCATCCGATCAGGATGGCGAAGTTTGTTACGTGATTGGTAATGTGCTTTACGGTATTACCGATGGGGCACTGGTGGAGCAGGATAGCAATCGCGTCAATCATGAAACTGTTTATTGGGTGAATAATACAATTCACAATTGCGGCTATGGCTATCTCAGGGCGCGACAGCAACGCAGTTACGACTCATACATGGAGGGGAACCTGTTCCATAATCTGATTCACTCGGTCTTTGCTTCAAACGGCGGTTCAGGGTTGCGTGAAAACGATGCTGACAACCGTATGCATGTATCAAATAACTTAATGTACGGTAATGCCACAGCTACCCCAACAACCGGCTGGGCATCCTGGTCGAATAATATTGTCGGTGATTCATCCAACGAGGATCCGCGGCTTACCAATCCAGATCAACAGATTTTTACCTTGGCTGACGGTAGCCCGGCGATTGATGCCGTGCAGACAGAATCTGCTGCTTATCAGCATTTCAGTAATCTGTATGGCGTGGATATGCGCTGCGACTATTTGGGGAATCTGAGAAACAACGACAGCATGGATATTGGTGCGACAGAATCATCTGGGACAGGTGGCTTGGCGCCACCCAGTCCACCCATCTTGCTAGGTCGTCTGACTGGTTATTGATTCCGCAGGGCGAAAACGATGCGACAATTTGAATAGGTTAATGGCACCTGCTTATTGAGTCGAAATTAGCTAACGATCAATCGATGCAGAGAAAATCCGCTTAAATCCTAAACGCTATAGGCGGCTTTATATTGATTGTACTCGTCGACCACTTTCTGCATATCCTCTTCCTGATAGGCACGCAAACCGCGTAAGGCCATGTGCTTGGCTCCGTGCCCCACTTCTCGGCCATTCTCCATGATATGGAATTTAAGTTCCGCCATCGCCTTTTTACCCTGAACCTCAAGACTGGAGCCGGTGGATTCCAGAATAGGCTGTTGGATGTCGAGCGTATTGAGGCTGATCTCCATGCTCTCATACATCACCAGCGGGCGCCCCGGATTGATCATCACCTTCTGTTCTGCCATCAGCGGAACCAGCAGGTGGGGAAAAGTTCTGCCGGAAAAAGAGACGTAGCTCTGAGTCAGATTGCTGATCAGCTGGTGATCTTTGCTGAGCGGGCCCTGGCGTTGGACGGAGAGATATTTTTTACCCTCATCGTCAGTGATATCGATCTTCTCCCCGGCCGTATCGGAAAAAACCAGCTGACTGTCAGTAACCATGCCGGCAAAATGGAAACACATCTGCTGGCTCAAGCCGAAGCGATCCAGAGCCACCGCAAACAACAGGTCTCCGGGTACACAGAACATTTTTGCATCAATGTTATGCAATGGGTTGAAATCATTGGCTATTTCTTTTGCGAATCGACTTGCCTGCTGGCGGGAGAAAGCGACTTTATCGCCTTCGTTTGTAAAATAATCGGCCAAAATCATGGTCTAACAATGCCCTAAAACAAAATTGTGGGCGATCATAACACAATTGTAACAATCCACCGGTAGGCCAGTGATGGCCGAGGGTTGGATTTCTAGGTAATATGAAGTGAAACGGCATCGATTTGGATGCACGAGCACAATTATGGGAGCCACTCTTGTCAAAATCTGAAATTCAGACCGGTCAGGCAAAATTCGGTGTGGGGGATCTGGTGCATCATCGTCTCTTCAGCTACCGGGGTGTGGTGGTGGATATCGATCCTGTCTTCATGCTCTCTGACGAATGGTATGAACAGGTGGCCAAATCGAGACCTCCGAAAGATCAGCCTTGGTATCGGGTGCTGGTGCACAACTCCAGTGATGAGACCTACGTGGCGGAGCGTAATCTGACCCATGACCTGGAAATGGAACCGATTGAACATCCCCAGCTGAACGCTTTTTTTACCGCGTTCGTAGGCGGTCGCTACGTCAGCGGCGAACCCATGAACTAAAGCTTCCTGACAACCCGCTTTCAATCCCGATCAAATCCACTCGAAACTGGATATCCGTTGTGTCTCAACTGAAGAAACTTGTTGTACTGTTACTGCTGCTGGTCGCCGCCTATTTTGGTTTGTGGTCACCCGGTGAACATGGCACAACGGCACCCGTCGAGTCGAAGCGGGGCGAATCTCAGGATCGGATTGAGCAGGCTTTTCGCAATCGGGCCACCGATCTACAGCTGACCCTTGAGGGGCGGGTGAAGCGGGTGTTGTCTGACGATCGGGAGGGGAGCCGACATCAGCGTTTTATCATCAACGTCGAGTCCGGGCGTACCCTGTTGGTGGCCCACAACATCGATCTTGCGCCACGAGTGAAGAACCTCAAGGCGGGAGATCGTGTGCAGATTCATGGTGTGTATGAATGGAATGAGAAGGGGGGTGTGGTGCACTGGACCCATCACGATCCTCAGGGGCAACATGAAGGAGGCTGGATTAAACATCAGGGTCGAACTTATCAATAGTGCCATCGAAGGGGCGATAACAGGCCCGGATTAATAACAATGCAGGTTGAAACAGAACCACAAGCAGTGGAAATTCCTTTGGCGGCAGCCCGTCGGTTGATGCTGCTGTTGCTGGTGAGCAGCGGATTGCTGATCGCCGGTCTATGGCTGCCGATGCTAACCCTCACCAAGTTTCTGTTGATCGCCAACTCCTTTTCGGTGATCTCCGGAGTGGTGGAGCTGTACAAACGGGATCAGTGGTTTCTATTTGTTGCGGTCGGCTTGTTCAGTGTCCTGTTGCCCCTGTTCAAACTGGTGTTTCTGTTTCTGCTGTTACGCAGTCGACAGATTGGTTCAGCCCATTTTCAGCGCTGGCTGAAATGGATGCACGATTTTGGCCGCTGGGCGATGCTCGATGTGATGGTGGTAGCGGTGATGATTGTCACCGTGAAGCTGGGTGTGGTGGCCGAGGTGGAGATACACAGTGGTCTCTATCTGTTTGGCGCTGCTGTGCTACTGATTATGTATATCACCCATCAGGTCGTTGTCCATTTCGAGAGAGGCCAACAATGACACCCGCTGTAAAAATGGCCAAACTGGCCGGCATAACCTACCAGACCCACAGCTACCAGCATGATCCGCAGCACGACTCCTATGGGATGGAAGCCGTGGAGAAACTTGGACTGCCGGCAGAGCGGGTCTTCAAAACCCTGGTGGTCTCAATCGATGGTGGTGGGCTTGCGGTTGGTGTATTGCCGGTTTCAGCAATGCTTGATCTGAAGGCACTGGCCAAAGTCCTGAAGGTGAAGAAGCTGGCCATGGCTGAACCCCGTGCGGTGGAGCGCAGCAGTGGTTATGTCCTGGGTGGGGTCAGTCCCCTCGGGCAGAAACGAAAACTGCCCACAGTCATCGATGGTTCAGCGGCACAATCCGCCACGATCTATGTCAGTGCGGGCAAGCGGGGGCTTGAAATTGAGTTGAGTCCTAGCGATCTGGCGAACCTGTTGGATGCAACGATGGCGACGATCACAAAATGAATTTAGCTTACCGAACACCCCATGTAAGACGATCCAGCAGCGGGTTTGTTTCCTCGTTTCAGATCGGAGTCAGTCGTCAAGGTGGCCCACAGGAGAACGAATTTCCGGTGGCAACTGTCCAAACTGAAGATACGGTAATGGCCTATCTGAAAGTGCTCGCCCTGGCCGGGTCATTTTCCCGGGACAGAGTCACCCGACCAATGTTTGCGGAGTGATCACAGGCGCCGACAGTAGCGTAGAAGCGGACCGGCCGAACCTGATGATGATTGGTTTCTCTCGGGAATGCTCAAACAGAATAAGCGTGATGATCGGAATGGAGACGGTATGTCGGATCAATGGGAACAGCAAAAGAGTCTGGATCCAGATCGTGATTCAGCCAATCAGCTGATGGCCAATGGCTATACCGAAATTAAGGTCTATCTTCATAGAAGGGCAGAGACGCCGATCAACGGGCCATGGGATAGGGGAACGATAGCGTTGGCCATCGACTGATGAGGCGTGATGAACATGACATTCCGAGTCACCGGATTAATCACTCGATATTGTTGATCTGATCAGTTAACAAGCGTGGACAAATCGATATGAACGAACAACAAACGGATGAAATGCAACGGGTATCGGATCTGAGAGTCTCCAGTGTTCAGCCACTGATACGACCATCGGAGCTACTCAAAGCGATGCCTGTCAATGCTCAGGTATATGATCATGTGATCACAGCGAGGCAGGCAATACATCAGATCCTGACTGGGGAGGATCAGCGGCCTCTGGTAATCGTCGGTCCCTGCTCAATTCATGATCCCGATGCGGCAATGGCGTATGCACATCGATTGAAACCCGTTGCTGAAAGTCTCAGTGATCGGATGATGATCGTGATGCGGGTCTATTTCGAGAAACCCCGCACCACCATTGGCTGGAAAGGGCTGATCAACGATCCGGAGATGAACGGATCATTTGATATGGCAGAAGGTTTACGGTTGGCAAGACAGCTGTTGCTGGACATCAATCAGCTGGGATTGGCCACGGCGAGTGAAATTCTGGAGCCCTTTACGCCCCAGTATATCGGAGACCTTCTGGCCTGGGTGGCAATCGGTGCCCGTACAACCGAGAGCCAGACCCATCGGCAAATGGCCTCCGGACTCTCCACGCCGGTCGGATTCAAGAACTCCACCGACGGTAATACACGGGTGGCGATCGATGCCATGCTATCGGCGGCAAATCCTCATACCTTCCTCGGTATCAATGAGTCGGGAGAGACCTCCATCATTGCCACCACCGGCAATCAGGATACCCACCTGATTCTGCGTGGTGGTAGCCAGGGGGAGAACTACGATGAGTCCGAGGTGGTGCGTGTCGCTTCAGCGTTGCAGGATAGTGGATTGACTCCCAGATTGATGGTGGACTGTTCACATGCCAACAGCCGAAAAGATCATATGCGCCAGGTGGTGGTCTGGGGTGACTTGATCAAACAGATTGTTCAGGCCAGAGAGAAGGGGGCAGGGCAGTCGATGATTCTGGGGGCGATGCTTGAGAGTCACCTGAATGCCGGTCGTCAGGATATCCCTGAGGATCTTTCTGACTTGCAGTACGGAGTATCTGTGACTGATGCTTGTATCGATTGGCTGACGACTGAACAGTTGTTACGGGAAGCTTATGAACAGCTTTAGGGTCTGCTAACAGTGGTCATCTCCACCATAGACAGATCGCTTTAATCCTAAGGTTCCATTCGTGGATCCAGACAAAGCAAGGAGAAGATTGCGTTTTTCAGCGGAATGATTGATTGTTATCCAGGGAAAGCTGATATGTCAGGGCAATTTAAAAGTGCAGTCGTAAAACTGTTGCGATAGAACGACAACAGTAATCTGAATAACTTTCAGCGCAATCAGTACAACCGGTTGCTGATCGAAACCGATGGCCAGAATCAGGTGGTCGACTTCGCTGGTGCTGAAGCCACAGGCAGCAACGGCCACCGGGAGTGCGGCTATTCACATATCAACTGGCCGAACCAGTACACACTTCAACCACACCGAATAGTCTGGTGGATATCCGCCTATCCGCGCCGATCACCTCGCATGTTCGGCTGGTATCACTGAGTGGCCCCCTCAACCAGCTTTGGCAAGACTCGACAATTGATTTTTCAACACTTTTTTAAAGGTCGTTTGGGAACCTACTTCATTTAAGCGGCTGGTTATTTTGCCGCTACACTCTATGGACCAGTTAAAAAAACAATCCATCAGTTTCTGCTGCCCATGTAGCGCGATAAAGAGGCATCAGAACCCATGGGACCACCGTTAACAGATCCAAGCAGAGAGAGGCAACTTGCAGAACCAACAGAATGAATCCGGAAGAAGTTTTTTATGTGGTGGTAAAGCACATAAGGCCTTGTTCGGATAAGGGTTTTGCAGTCAACAATCGTATTGGGAAAGGAGCCGAGATGTCTTCAAACGATCCATTCAACCAAAGCATGCAGAATGATATTGCCAAGATAGAGGGCAAGCGCAAAATCCTTCAGCAGATTGTTGAAATCACGAATGCTTTAGAGAGTATGCAGGAGAGTCTGAATGCGGTATTGGTATTGGGCGTTGCTTCCAAGGATCTCCCCGACGATGCCCTGAATCTCTATAGCTCCTTGAGTGACAGTCTGCGCAACCTGCCGATCAAACAGGTCCAGCTCTACTACAGTAACCTGGAGACCCTGATCAAGCGCCAGCTGGAAAAGATAATGCAATATTCCGGGCTGGACTACTCCAAGGATGAGAACATCGAATTCATCTCCCTCTCCAGTGACGAAGAGGAAGCCACGGCAAGCCCGCTCGAACTGCTGGATGAGTTTAAGCGTACGGCTCAGACAGCCGTATCGATGCGGGTACTCCTGCGCAAACGGGGCGTATCCACCCCCGGCGCAACGATTCCGGTCTCTCCCGAGGTGATTAAGAGGCAGTTGGTCGATCTGGATAACCAGGAGAAACAGCAGAGGAATCAGGCTGAAGAGAAGATCGATGAGATGCAAGCGGATGTCCAGGGTATGCTGGACAATCCCGACTACCCGGACGGTATGAAGGAGATTCTCAAAGGGGTCGTATCGAATCTGGAAAAGGATAAAAAGCTACTGAATGCCGGTGCCTCCCTCTGTAAGCTCAGTTTTGTCGCAGAGGCTGAAGAGATCGTGGATGTACAGGATGTCGAGGTCGAAGAGACCATCGAGATAACCGGGGTAGCGGAGCCGGCTGATGAAACCGGTTTTTCAGAACGGGCCAGTCGCTGGCTTAACAGTCCCTGGGATGTATCCTGGAAAGACACGGTTGATCAGTAGCTGTGGATTCAGGCAGATAAACACTTTGTGTTCATATCCTGATTTTCAGCTCAGCAGCAACACCTCAAGTCGTCACATGTGGGATTTATAACCGCTGATTTACTAAGGTTTTTGTTTGGATGAATGGGTGGAAATCCCCCTGTCATATCCCGCGAAATTGGTGGTAATCCGCCGATTTTTGCGCTTCTGACATCCTCTCAAACTGACTCAGTCCCACTGGCAAGCGGTTTTCATTGAACAGGGCCGGTTTTGGCCCCTTTTTTGCTGCCTGAGATCCAATCCGCAATTTTTGGATTCACTAAAGAACCCTTTGGACGTTGCATGTCCTGGAGCGATTGGGTCGCCGCTGTGAAGCGGTGCTCTTAGGGCCAATTGGATTAGTGTTAACAGGCCCTAACCTATCTGCCGGGAAAAAGATCGAAAATTGTTGGAAACGAAGGAATGAAAAAGTCCTTGAGAAGATGAAGGAGCGTCTGCAGACTTTCTGTCATGATGAGATGCATCTCAGCGAAGAGATAAGTTCCATAGTTAAACCTATATTGGTCATCACCGGTCATCCGGCCGACCGCATTCCTCAGTAGGCTGAAAACATGATGCGGACACCATTTTGATTGGTAGCTGCAGTAAAGGATTTATTCGAACTGGTTTGTTAGGATCCATAGTTCGTCATGTCACCCAAGTCAGCCACCTCCCGGTAATGGTGGCGCCAAACTGTAACCGATAAAATTGGAATCATTTTTTGTATGTCTGAAGAGTTGAGAAAGGCGGCGCTCGATTATCATCGATCCCCCAAACCCGGCAAGCTTGAAATCAAATCAACCAAACCAATGGCCAATCAGCATGATCTGGCCTTGGCCTATTCACCTGGTGTTGCTGCTGCCTGTGAAGAGATTGCTGAGGATCCCAATCGTGCCGCTGACTATACTGCCAGAGGCAATCTGGTTGCGGTAATCACCAATGGCACGGCTGTATTGGGCCTGGGGGCAATCGGCAGTCTGGCATCGAAGCCGGTGATGGAGGGTAAGGCGGTACTGTTCAAACAGTTCGCCGACATTGACGTATTCGACATTGAGGTCGATGAGCTGGATCCCCATCAGTTTATCGAGACTGTTGCCCGCCTTGAACCCAGCTTTGGCGGCATCAATTTGGAAGATATCAAAGCGCCGGAGTGTTTCATCATTGAAAAGGCACTCAAGGAGCGGATGAATATCCCTGTCTTTCATGATGATCAACATGGTACCGCCATCGTTGTCTGTGCTGCCATTCTGAACGGCCTGAAGGTGGTCGGTAAGGATATCGGTGATATCAGACTGGTTACCGCCGGTGCCGGTGCGGCCGCTTTGGCTTGCCTGGGACTGCTGGTGGAACTGGGTCTGAAAAAGGAAAACATCATCGTTACCGATATTGCCGGTGTAGTCTATCAGGGCCGCAGTGAGGAGATGGACCCCTATAAGTCGGAGTATGCCGTCGATACCGAGCTCCGCACCCTGGAGCAGGCTCTGGATGGTGCCGATCTGTTTCTCGGTCTCTCTGCGGCAGGGGTCTTGAAAGCCGACTGGTTGCCGAAGATGGCGCCCAATCCTTTGATCATGGCGCTGGCCAATCCCACACCTGAAATATTGCCTGAAGAAGCGAAACGGGTTCGACCCGATGCAATTTTGGCGACTGGGCGGACCGACTACCCGAATCAGGTGAACAATGTCCTCTGTTTTCCCTTTCTCTTCAGAGGGGCGCTGGATGTGGGGGCAACAGAGATCAACAGCGCCATGAAGATGGCTTGTGTAAAGGCGATTGCCGAGATGGCCCAGGCCGAATCCTCGGATGTGGTTCGATCGGCCTATGGTGGACAATCCTTGCAGTTCGGTCCGGAGTATCTGATTCCCAAACCCTTTGATCAACGGCTGATGGTCTCTGTTCCATGTGCCGTTGCCACGGCGGCTATGGAGTCCGGTGTGGCACTGAGACCGATCGAAGATCTGGATAGCTATCGTGCCCGTTTACAACATCGGGTGTTTCGCACCAGTCTGACCATGCGTCCTCTGTTTGAGCGTGCTCGGGCGGATATCCGGCGTATTGTTTACGCGGAGGGCGAAGAAGAGCGGGTGCTGGAGGTGGCGCAGCAGGCGGTCGACCAGGGTATCGCCAGGCCGGTACTGATTGGACGTCGCAAAGTGATACTGCAACGGATTGAGCAGTTGGGCCTGCGCCTGACTGAGAACAGTGATTTTGAAATAGTCGATCAACTCGATAATCCAAACTTTGAGCTGCATGCCAAAACCTTCTTCGATATGGTTCAAAGGCGAGGGTTTTCACCGAAAGAGGCAAGGAAATATCTGAATCGAAATCCGACAGTATTGGCTGCGATAATGCTATCTATAGGTGAAGTTGACGCAATGATTTGTGGTACGGTTGGTCGTTATCGCAAGCATCTTCGAAATGTCACAGAAATCATTGGTACCGAAACTGGCGTAAATAAGCTATCTTCCATGAATGCTCTGGTTTTGCATTCAGGCACTCTGTTCATGGCGGATACCTACGTGCAGGAAGATCCCTCTGCGGAGGATCTGGCAGAGATTGTATCTCTGTGTGCAGAAGAGGTGCTATGGTTCGGTGTACAGCCCAAAGTAGCACTGGTCTCACATTCAAATTTCGGCAGTCACGACTCACCTTCTGCCGGAAAAATGCAACGTGTGCTTGAGCTGGTCCGACAGCGTATGCCTGATCTTGAAATCGAAGGTGAGATGCATGCTGATCTGGCACTCTCGGAAGAGTTGCGCAGCAGCCGCTTTCCCAATTCGCGTTTGAAAGACAGTGCAAATCTGTTGGTGATGCCGAATCAGGATGCGGCGAATATCGCCTTCAATATGTTGAAAGTTTTGGGTGAAGGAATCGCCATCGGCCCGATCCTGATCGGCACGGCCAAGTCAGCTCACATTGTAACGCCGAGTATCAGCGTTCGCGGACTTCTGAATATGACCGCCCTGGCGGCTGTGCGAGCCAGTTGCATGATGAAGCGTGATTGACTATGGATGTTGATCTAAACCAGTTGCAGGTTTGCTGGTTGGTAATCGGATTACAATGAATTGTTAACAGAACCTAGTCCCCCATCGTTTATTTTGAATTTTATTTGGAATACGACACTATGCTAGACACGAAACCAAGACCTGTGTTTCTTAATCTTTTTAAAATACGTCTGCCTATGGCAGGCATCATGTCAATCATTCACCGGGCAACCGGTGTGGTCATGGTGCTCTGCATTCCCTTGTTGATCTATCTGTTTGATCTCTCCCTTTCGGGGGCGGATGGGTTTGCAGCGGTGAAAGCCATACTCGGCGTGGGACTGGTCAAATTGATTCTGTTTCTGATGTTGTGGGCATTGATGCACCATCTGTTGGCAGGTATCCGTTACCTTTTGATCGACATCGATATCGGTGTTGAAAAGCCGCTGTTTCGTCAGACTGCCCTGGCGGTCACGGTGGCTGCTCCGGTAGTGGCGCTGATTCTGCTGGGAGGTCTGCTATGAGTCGTCGAGCAAGCGGATTGAAAGCCTGGTTTCTACAGCGTGCCAGTGCCATCTATCTGATACTGTTTTTCCTCTATATGCTGCTTCATTTCATTGCCGATGCGCCAGCGGATCATGCGGCCTGGCAGAGCTGGGTGGCTCAGCCCCTGGTGGGATTCGGACTGCTGCTGTTCTTTGCCTCACTATTACTTCATGCCTGGGTCGGGATACGTGATGTGGTGATCGACTACGTTCATCCAACAGCGATTCGTGTCTCAGTACTGACCGCGATCGGCTTTGTACTTATCGGCTGCGCACTTTGGGTGCTGCAGGTCATCATTCTCGCGCACGTCGCCTGAACAGAAAGGGTTACTCATACATGGCACTTGATAAACAACGATTCGATACACTCATTCTGGGCGCCGGTGGCGCTGGTCTGAATGCAGCGCTTCAATTGGCCAATGCAAATCTGAAGGTGGCCGTTGTATCCAAGGTCTTTCCTACCCGTTCCCATACGGTGGCTGCCCAAGGTGGTGTAAATGCCGCTTTGGCCAATGTATTGCCGGACAACTGGCACTGGCATATGTTCGATACTGTGAAGGGGTCGGACTACCTGGGGGATCAGGACGCCATTGAGTACATGTGCCGTGAAGCGATACCCACTGTGTATGAACTCGAACACAACGGTGTGCCATTCTCCAGGCTGCCCAATGGCAAGATCTATCAACGGGCGTTTGGCGGGCAGAGTCAGAACTTCGGTGGGGATCAGGCGGCGCGAACCTGTGCTGCTGCCGACCGTACTGGTCATGCCATACTGCATACCCTCTACCAACAGAACATTCGCGCTAAAACCCACTTCTATGATGAATACTTCGCAGTCGATCTGATCAAGGATGAAGAGGGGGTCGTGCTGGGTGCACTGGTGTTGAATATTGCCACCGGTGAACCGCTGCTGATCGAGTCGAAGACAACCCTGCTTGCCACCGGTGGCTGCGGACAGGTTTTTCGCACTACCAGTAACGCACACATTAACACAGGTGATGGCATGGCGATGGCACTGCGTGCCGGGTTGCCACTGATGGATATGGAGTTCTTCCAATTTCACCCAACCGGCATTGCCGGCAAGGGGATGTTGATCACGGAGGGTGTTCGCGGTGAGGGCGGCTATCTGATCAATAAGGATGGGGAGCGCTTCATGGAGAAATACGCCCCGAATGCGAAAGATCTGGCCAGTCGTGACGTGGTCGCGCGTTCCATCGTTACCGAAGTGAGAGAAGGCCGTGGCTGTGGTCCGGACGGTGATCATGTCATGCTCAAGGTGGATCACCTTGGCGAAGATGTAATCGCCAAACGTCTGCCCGGTATACGCGAAAGCTCCAAGATCTTTGCCGGTGTCGATCCGGTACAGGATCCAATTCCGGTCTTTCCAACCGCGCACTATGTGATGGGCGGCATACCCACCGACCGTTTCGGTCGGGTGATGCCAACCGCCAGTGATGATGGCGATCCGCTGCCCGGCTTATACGCTGCCGGTGAATGTGCCTGTGCTTCCGTGCATGGCGCCAACCGTCTGGGTGGCAATTCACTGCTCGATATTCTGGTATTCGGTCGTCTGGCGGGACACAACATCATTGAATATGTAAAGCAGAACAGTGCACATCGCCCACTGTCTGATGACAGTGTTGCTCAAAGCGTAGACAGACTGGAAAGATGGGACGTCAAAGGCGAGGGTATCACCGTCAGTGAACTGCGTAAGGAGTTCCGCAAGACCATGGAGGATCATGCTGGTGTATTCAGGGTTGAGGATATGATGGCTGATGGTGTCGAGAAGGTGAAAGCGATTCGGGACAAGCTCAAGGATGTGCGCCTGACAGACCACTCCGCCACCTTCAATACCAACCGAACCGAGGCGCTTGAGTTGGAGAACCTGATCGATGTGGGATTGTCGATTGCAGTCTCCGCACTGCACCGCAAAGAGAGTCGGGGTGCCCACTCCAGACCCGATTTTCCGAAACGGGAAGATGGTGAATGGATGAAGCACACTTTGTACTGGAAAGAGGGCGATAAGCTGGAGTACAAGGGTGTGCGATCTCAACCGCTGACCGTGGAGAGTTTTCCACCGAAAGAGCGTGTCTACTGATTGAGTTCGTTTTGACAACAGTGTTGCGTGCGGTTCAATCCGCAGCAGCCAAATCAGAACGCAAACAAGAGATGAGGTTTGAATATGAAAGTCAGCGTATATCGCTACAATCCTGAAACTGACAACGAACCCTACATGCAGGAGTTCGAAATTGAACCCCGTCAAGGCATGATGTTGCGCGATGCCCTGTTGGCGGTTCAGGACCAGGATGAGTCCTTTACCTTCAGGCACTCCTGCGGTGAAGGTGTGTGTGGCTCTGATGGGGTGAACGTCAATGGCAGTAATAAGCTGGCCTGTATCACACCCATGAGTGAATTGAAGGAGCCGGTCGAGGTCAGGCCTTTTCCCGGTCGTCCGGTGATCCGCGACCTGGTTGTGGATATGAGTCAGTTCTATGCTCAATACAAACAGGTCGACCCCTGGTTGATCCGCAAAGAGCCAATGCCGGAACAGGAAATTCTGCAATCTCCGGAAGACCGGGATAAACTGGATGGGCTCTACGAATGCATCATGTGCGGTTGCTGCTCCACCTCATGTCCTTCGTTCTGGTGGAACCCGGATAAATTCCTTGGCCCTCAGGCACTGTTGAGCGCCTGCCGTTTTCTGGCGGACAGTCGGGATCAGGCCAAAGAGGAGCGCTTGGATAATCTCGAAGGGCCGTACAAACTGTTCCGTTGTCACACCATCATGAACTGTGTCGAGTCCTGTCCAAAAAATCTCAATCCCACCAAAGCGATTGGCCACATCAAAGCGATCATGTTGAAAGACGCGATTTGAGTTTCAATGGTGCAATGTGATTGACGAAGGTGAGTTGAAAAATCTGGATCGCTTACGCTGGCAGTGCCGGCGTGGCATGCTGGAGTTGGATGTGTTGCTGGAAGCTTTTCTTGAGCAGCACTATTCAGAGTTGCCGACACGTATGCAACGGCATTTCATTCAGCTGCTGGAGTTTCCCGATCCGATCATTCATGCCTGGTGTGTCGGTGGTGAAAAGCCTGATGATGAGGAGTTTGCTGAATTGGTCGCCTCAATCCGGGCAACTTCTGTCGCCTGATTTCCAGTGGGCGAGTAGCAACAGTCCCGCCTGATTTTTACCGCTCTGGGCCCCAGCAACGGTTTGCGGCTACGATTCACCGAGAGGTTCAAGCTCTCTACCGATCCATGCCGTCGAGTTTCATCAGGATGTTCACCAGGGTGTTGGAGAGTTTGAACATCTCAGTCATGGCATTTTCCATACCGGCTCGGTCACCCGCAACCTTACACGCCAATGCCTGTTTGCTGGCAAGATGAAAGCACTCATGTGGATCGAGTAGTTGATCAAAGGTTTCACGGGCCTGCGTACTGATCGCGGATGATTCTATGGGCCCGTCACGATCCAGCCAGAGACCCAGTTTACAACTATGGTGGTCAGTTCCCTGGAAATCCCCTTTATCTTCCAATGTGGCTTTGATTTTACCCAGATATTGCACATGATCATTCATGCGCCTTAAAAAAAATGCACTTTCGTTCATCGTTCCCTGCCTCTGGTCAGATGCTTTGACCAATAGATGCTGTAGGCCTGATTTCCCGATGTAATCCTGATTCTGACATCAGGAAAGATTAAAATTTATGGGGCTAATCGTCTTTCTCGCTATCTCCTGTGCAACCTCAACTACTCAATTCATGTTCTGTGACTTTTACTCCTCCAATCCTGGATCCAATGAATAGAGCAGGGCTTCGAGAAGTATCGAGACATCTTTTTTAATCCGTGCATCGATATCGAATACCGGAATCTTCACACCACTGTTTTCCAGTTGCAGGTGATAGTCTTCAATTCTCGGTGTATCGGCCTGATCCATTTGGGTGACCCCAATCACCACTTTTCCCTGTTTAATGAACGCCTGGAAGGCGTTCAGAAAAAAATGCAGATCACCAAAGGGGTCGGGTCTCTGGTTGTTGATCAACAACACCAGACCGATCCCGCCATTGGTCAGGATCTCCCACATGAAGTCGAAACGCTCCTGGCCAGGGGTACCATAGAGGTGGATGCGTTCTGTGCCCGGTAACTTGATCAGACCGTAGTCCATCGCCACCGTGGTGCCGTTTTTCATTTTACGGGTCATGTCACTGGCCTGTTCATCCGTTGTCACAGGCAGGATATCGCTGATCGACTGGATGGCTGTGGTTTTGCCCGCACCGACGGGACCGCTGAAGATGATCTTGTAGTCACTCATGATGAATCCTTTTACCCTCTCAGTCGGCTCAGTAGTTTGCTGAACAGCCCTCTGTTTTCAGCCTGCTTTATCGCAGGAGGCTCAAGTAGGGTATCCACGGCCCGTCTTGTTTCGCCAGCCAGTTGAACCGCATTCGCTGCGCTGTAGAAGGCAAAAACATAACGTTGCGGAATACCGAGACTTTTTGCTGTATCGATCAGGGAGCGTGGCTGTCTGGTCCAGAGAGCTGCGATGGCCAGCGCATGTGGCGTCACCACAAGGCGGCTGAAATTTGGCCAACGTCGCAGATAGATCGGTTGAGTGAGGTTGGTGCCCGAGGGTAACCGGCCTCGTGATGCCCAGAGCGCCAACTGCCAGATAAAGGCGTAGATAGAGTATTCCCGCCGGCCAGTGGCTGATTTGTGTTGTTCATGAAACTGCAATTCAACTTCACGGGTTGCATCAGGAACCGTGCAGAAAGGGCGCAGATGTTTCTCTCTCGCGTCGACCATGATCTGCTGTTTGGCGATGATCATATCAATCGCCGGCCATGGGCCTTCAATGGTGACATTTTTGTTGTACCGGGTTGCCTGATTCAATGCTTGTTGTACGTGTCCTTGCAGATAGTGTTGAGGGTCGTAATAGATCTTTGCCAGCTGCGCCTGATTGTCTGGATCGATGTCCGGTGAGGTACCGATGAACACCTTCTCCTGGGCTTCTGTCATCAATGAGGCCACTTTTTGGGTTACCGGGCTTACTGAGTGTCGGGGATGTTGAGGTTCTGATGGTGTTGTTTCGGCATTCTGCGCAGCTTCGATTTTTTGCTCCGCAGCTCTGTTGTTGAGTATCTGGCTTAACTGGTCGATTGCGCTCATCAGTTGGATGACCGGGATCGGCTTTTTTACGAACAGTGTGTGTCCGTTCTCCACTTGCCTGGGTTTCAGCGATGCCAGAATCAACGGGCGGTCTGGGTGACGTTGACGGAACTCCTGCCAAAGGCGTTCGCCACCAAACAGATCCAGGTCGATAATACAGATTTCCGAAGAGTCCTCTTCCACCAGGATATATCGGTTGCGACAATGGTTGCCGAACAGCATCACCAAGGCGTTACGCTGGCGTTGATCCATGCCGATTGCCGCTACTCTTATCGGGGAGACTTGCGGATCACTCATGACAGTTCCCTATGGACTGGATTGGTCGATGTGTTTGATTCGTGCTGCAGCTGTCCTACAGAGGCAGTTGGGTGGGTGGAGGTGGCCTGATCGTTAATCGGAGAGCGAACTGAGGGCAAAGAGAGTGCCTTATCCGCAGGCGAATGATGATACGAATTGGTTTGATCGTGTTGTCCGTTCAGCTGGTCCATGCCATTGCCGTTCCGTGTTGAATAGGTCTACAGGTAACGATGCGGTAACCGGTTCAACGCATCGACAACATACCCGGCATCCGAGGTGTTAGGTCTCACTTTAGCTGATCACTGTTTATTAAATCAGTGGCTCAGTTTTCCCTTCCTCTCTCTTGAAAGCTATCGTTCAGGGGGGCAATCTCTTTAGTCTTCACATTCCTTAAAAAGGCGGTTTACAGGATTGAGTCCGGCAACTTGAGCCAATGCAGCAGCTGTTGATCCTTGCAGAGTGGAAACCAGATGCGATGCTGTTTACCGCTACCATCCCCGTGCCTTGCCGAGAGCCTGTAGTGGAGCAACACCCCCTCACCCTGATAGCCGTACTGTTGAACGGCATACATGTCATCGGGCAGGTCCCGGTATTTGATCGGGGTTACTTTGACGATGGCCTCCATGGGGATCGAGGTGGCCACGGAATGGCCGACGCTTTGCACCATGAGCGTTCTGTTTTCCGGCTGTTGGAGATCGGATTCGATGCAGATCCGGTAGCCATACCCCAGGTACATGACCAGATAGGTTAGCGCAAAAAGGGTGATAAAACTCCAAGAGCGTATTGCCGTATCTCCCTCTGGAGCAGTGACCGCTTGCATAAACAGTGGTAGAAGCAGCAGGGTGAACAAGACGGCAATGACGAGAGCAACCAGCATGCAAAAGCTGTGTGTGGATTTTACATGGCAGCAAAACTCACTTTTTGAAAACAACAAAATATCTCCTGTAAATCGATAATTGGAGCCAGGTCCTACAGGACTGGATTAATAATACGGCCCTGAAACCAAGTGGCTCCAGTGTGCCAACCCCGAATCATTACCCAGACAGAGGAGCTGTCGGATTTTATCTCCGGGGTGAATCAGTGTTTCTCCGGCAGTTGATACTGACGGACCGTGAATCCACCCCGGATTCGGGTTAAACTTCCCCCTTTAATCGGTTGGTTACAGAGCGATAGGTTATGTCATATCAGGTACTCGCCCGCAAATGGAGACCGCAGTTGTTCGGCCAGTTGGTCGGTCAGCAGCATGTGGTGACTGCGTTGAACAACGCCCTGGAGCGCGAGCGTTTGCATCATGCTTATCTGTTCACCGGTACCCGGGGAGTGGGGAAGACGACCCTGGCCAGGATTTTTGCCAAGTCGCTGAATTGTGAAAAAGGGATCAGTGCAGTGCCCTGCGGTGTCTGCGATGCCTGTCGAGAGATCGATGAGGGGCGGTTTGTAGACCTGCTGGAGGTGGATGCGGCCTCCCGGACCAAGGTCGATCAGACCAGGGAGCTGCTGGAAAATGTGCCTTATGCCCCGGTAAGGGGGCGCTACAAAGTTTACCTGATCGATGAAGTTCATATGTTTTCGGCCAGTAGTTTCAATGCCTTATTGAAAACTCTTGAAGAGCCGCCTCCGCATGTGAAATTCATACTGGCAACCACTGATCCACAGAAGGTGCCGGTTACCGTGCTCTCCCGTTGCCTGCAGTTCAATCTGAAACGCCTCAGTCGGGAACAGATTGAAGGTCAACTGCGCCACATCCTCGGGGAAGAGAAGGTTCCGTTTGACGAGGAATCACTCAGCCTGTTGGCCAGAGGGGCAGATGGCAGTATGCGTGACGGCCTCAGTCTGCTGGACCAGGCCATCGCCTTTGGTGGTGGTGAAGTGCGGGGTGAAGCGGTCAAATCGATGATCGGCGTGATCGGATCCGATCGTATCTACGGATTGGTTGAGGCTTTGGTGGCTGGTGAAGGCGCCGGTCTGCTCGACCGAGTGTCGGAGATGGCTGAGATGGCGGTGGACTTCAGCCAGGCCCTGCAGGAGCTGCTGGCCATGCTGCACCAGATCGCGTTGCTGCAGTTGGTCTCGGGTTATCAGCCCGACGATGGCTATGACATGGAGCGATTGAAAGATTTTTCCGAAGCCCTGGCGGCGGAAGATGTACAGCTCTACTATCAGGTTGGCTTGATGGGGCAGCAGGAGTTGAGTCTTGCCCCCGACCCTCGCAGTGGTTTCGAAATGGTATTATTGAGAATGCTCGCTTTTCGTCCGGAGCAGGGTGGTGGCAGCGTCACACAACCAAGCGGTAGTGGCAATCGGGCCTCACGTCAGTCTGCACCAAGAACAAAACCGCAAGTGCCAAACAAGAGCGCACCGTCAGCCGTAGCAAAACCGGCACAGGCCGCTGCTCCAGCAGAACTGGCCAAGCCGGTGGCCAAAGTGACCGACCCATCCGATTGGGAGGCCTTTTGCGCCGCCCTGCAATTGGGAGGGATCACGCGTCAGTTGGCGCAGAACTGCACATTTGGCAGCTGGGACGGTAAGACACTGAATCTGACCCTCGATACGTCGAGGCGCCAGCTTCGGGTTGGGCAGTCTGAAATGCGCCTGCTGGAAGGGATAAGGAAACAGCTCGGCGAGTCGGTACAGCTGTCGATTACCGAAGCGGTCCCGCAGCAGGAGACGCCGGCCATGCGCGAGAAGCGTGAGCTCGAAGAGCGGCAGGCTGAAGCGGAAACGAGCATGGCGGTAGACCCGATGGTGAAAGAGATGGAGGAGCGGTTTGGTGCAAAATTGATGCCGGAGTCGATTCGTCCTGTGGATGATTCTGCCAGTTGATGCAGCTTATGCTCCGTCAGAGTTATGTTTTATAACTATCTGTTTTATAGTTATATGAATGTTGTTTTAAAGTGATTTGTTAAATTGATTTCAGGTGCCATCAGAAGCTCAGGCGTCTGGGGTTGGCCATGAATATGAGGTGTTCGACATGAAAGGCGGTATTGGTAATTTAATGAAGCAGGCGCAAAAGATGCAGGCTGAAATGCAGCAGGCACAAGAGAAGCTGGCGCAGGAAGAGGTGACTGGCGAGTCCGGGGGTGGGCTGGTCAAAGTGACCATGAACGGTAAACATGAGGTGCGCCGTGTCGAGATCGATGAGAGTCTGATGGGTGATGATAAAGAGATGCTTGAGGACCTGGTGGCTGCGGCAGTGAATGATGCAGCTCAGCGGGTCAGTCACAAGATGCAGGAGAGTATGTCCGGTCTGACTGCCGGACTGGGTCTGCCTCCTGGTATGAAACTGCCTTTCTGATTCAATCATCCATGCTGATCAATCGCTGTCGGCTCTCTCTAACGGGCTCAACTCTCTGCTGCAGGCCTGCCGATGCCTAATACAGCGCTGCTCGACCAACTGATGACCGCACTACGTTGTTTGCCGGGAGTTGGGGCTAAAAGTGCCCAGCGCATGGCCTACCATCTGCTGGAGCGGGACCGGGAAGGGGGCAGGGTACTCTCCCGGGTGCTGGTTGAGGCAATGGAGAGGATTGGTCACTGCAGCCAATGCAGAACTCTGAGCGAACAGGAGCTTTGCCAGCTCTGCGCTAACCCCAGGCGGGATCAGAGTCAGCTCTGTATCGTCGAGAATCCCGCCGATCAGGCGATCATCGAACAGGCTGCAGACTATCAAGGTGGTTATTTTGTCCTCGGTGGCCACCTCTCGCCTCTGGATGGGATCGGTCCCAAAGAGATCGGTCTGGATCTGTTGCAAGAGCGATTTTCCAGTGGTGGTGTCAAAGAGGTTATTCTGGCAACCAATCCCACGGTCGAGGGAGAGGCAACAGCACAATACATCCATGACATGGCCCAACAGTTCGGCATTCGCACAACCCGTATCGCTCAGGGCGTACCCATGGGGGGCGAGCTGGAATATGTTGATGGCGCAACCCTGGCCCACGCCATTCGAGGGCGATCGGAATTTTGAGGAGATATTATGAGTGACTGCTTATTCTGCAAATTTGTCAGTGGTGAAATATCCCCCCAGACCGTCTATGAGGACGATGATGTACTGGCCTTCAGGGATATCAATCCACAGGCCCCTTGTCATGTGCTGATCATACCGAAAAAGCATATTTCCACGCTGAATGACCTGACAGAGCAAGATGCCGAATTGGTGGGAAAACTCTATCTGGCGGCGGCCAAAGTGGCCAAGCAGGAGGGTATCGATGAAGCGGGATATCGCACCGTGATGAACTGCAACGAACAGGCCGGTCAGACCGTTTTTCATATCCACCTGCACCTGCTGGGCGGGCGGCGCATGAACTGGCCACCGGGTTGATCCGCCTGGCCTGAGCCTGTTACGAATCCAGTGAATACCAAGCTTGAATCCAGTTACCGGCTGTCGATTGACGGTATGTCATGCCAACGCTGTGTGGCGTCTGTGGAGAAGGCAGTCACCGCCTTGCCCGGGGTGAGTCGGGTGGTTGTCGATCTGCAAGGGGCTTCTGCTGCGATTACTGGTGGGAATGCGGATGAAGCCGTATCAGCGGTCAGGCAGGCGGGGTACGACGCGGAACTGATCAGCGAAGATGTTCCTTCGAGCCCGGTCTCCCTGCCAGTGCTGCAACCTGTTCCAGCCGCACAGCGTCCTGTTGAAAAGATCGAGGGTGGTTATCAACTGGCTGTGCAGGATATGACTTGTGCCAGCTGCGTAGCGGCGGTTGAGCGGGCGATCCATGCCGTGCCCGGTGTCACTGAGGCTGCTGTCAATCTGGTGGAGAAGAGGGCGCAGGTTGTCGGAGGCTCACCCCAGGCAGTGGCTCAGGCGGTGATTGATCAGGGCTATGGCGCCTATCTGCTGGAGTCTCAGACTGACAGCAATCAACTGCAACTGGGCTTTCAGGCGCTGGATCAGGTCACTCAACAAGTGGCGCTTGAGCAACTGTTTACCCGGCTGGATCCACAGGCAAGCTTTGAATTCAAAGATGCTCTGTGGCATCTGCAAACCTCACTGCACCCTGCTGATCTGCTGATCGAGCTTGAGCAACAGGGTTACCAGGCCAGCTTTAAAGAGACCTATGACGATCCCTATGCCGAGGAGGCTTCGGCTGCTGCGAAAGAGATCAGACGTTCCTGGCAGAGAGCCGCGCTGGCCGGGGTTGTCGGTATCGGTCTTATGGTGGCCGAAATGACAGGCAATACGCCCCAGGTGACGGCGCCCGGCGGGCAGAGCTACTGGCTGGCGGTTGCCATCATCTGTTTCCTGGTGATGCGTTTCAGTGGCGGACACTACTATCTTGGCGCTCTGAAGCAGCTGAAACACCGCAGCGCCAACATGGATACCCTGATCGCATTGGGAACAGGCAGTGCCTGGCTCTCTTCGCTGGTTATCGTATTGCAGCCTGAAGGTATGGTCCTGCAAGGGGAGAAACTCTACTTCGATGCCTCGGTACTGATACTGGCTTTCCTGCAGCTGGGGCATGGTTTGGAGACTCGGGCCAAACGCACGACCAGTGAAGCTGTAGGCAGTCTGGTTGGACTGGCGCCGAAGCAGGCTGAAGTGGTGCGTGATCAGGGTTCGGCGACCATTCCGGTATCCCTATTGTCAATCGGTGACCTGATCCAGGTACGCCCGGGAGATAAAATTCCGATTGACGGTGAGGTGGTCGAGGGGATTTCAAGCGTCGATGAGGCGATGCTGACCGGTGAGTCACTACCGCAGAAGAAACAACCAGGGGATCCGCTGATCGGTGGAAGTGTCAACCGTTCCGGCCAGCTGCGTTTCAAAGTCACCCGCTTGGGAGAGGAGACTACCCTGGCCCATATCATCGCCATGGTTCGTCAGGCGCAGATGAGCAAACCCGAGATCGGCCGCCTGGTGGACAGGGTCTCAGCGGTCTTTGTTCCTGTTGTGGTGCTGATCGCCGTTGCGGCTTTTCTCGTCTGGCTGTTGGTGGGCCCAACCCCACCCCTCTCCTATGCACTGACCGCCGGTATCGCTGTCCTCGTGATTGCCTGTCCATGTGCCTTGGGTCTGGCTACCCCCATCGCCATTATGGTGGGAACCAGCCGGGCCGCCCAGATGAATGTGCTGATTCGAAACAGTGACGGTCTGCAATCCGCCAGCAGACTGACCCATCTGGTGGTGGATAAAACCGGTACCCTCACTCAGGGAGCCCCGAAGGTCACCGATCTCCATGCTGAAAACCTGCCGGAAGCGGAGATGCTGGCCCTGGCAGGAGCTGTTGAGGCAGTCTCATCCCACCCGCTAGCGGAAGCGATTCTCGATCACCTCAGGCAGCAGGGTATCGTGATGCCTGAGGTGATCGATTTCCACAACCACGAGGGTCTGGGCGTTGAGGGGCGGGTTGCAGGGAAATTGGTTCAATTGGGTGGTAGTCAATATCTGAAACAGTTGAAGATCACCCCTTCAGAGCCGTTTCTGAATGTGGCGAATCAACAATCTGCCGAGGCGGGAAGTCTGGTCTGGGTGGTTGTGGAGGGACAGCTGAGTGGTTTGCTGGTACTTAGGGATCCCTTGCGAAGCGACTCGGCTGCTGCTGTAAAATCACTTCAAGATCAAGGTGTTGAGGTGATTATCTGTAGTGGTGACAATGACCGTGCTGTGGAAGCGGTTGCTGCGAGTCTTGGCATAAAGCAGGCTCACAGTGAGCTGCTGCCCGAACAGAAACTGGAGGTTGTGAAGTCTCTGCAGCAGCAGGGAAATCGTGTCGGCATGGTTGGGGATGGGGTGAACGACGCACCAGCCTTGGCACAGGCCGATACCGGATTTGCCATCGGTAGTGGCACTGATGTGGCGATCGAGCATGCGGATATCACCTTGGTTGGGGACTCACTGCTGAATGTCAGTACTGCAATCGGTATTTCTAGAGCAACCATAAGGAATATCAAGCAGAATCTTTTCGGTGCTTTTGTCTATAATATGATTGGTATACCTATGGCAGCCGGGCTGCTCTACCCTGTTACGGGCTGGCTGCTTCCACCTATGTTCGCCAGTGTGGCAATGGCAATGTCGTCAGTTACGGTGGTGATAAATGCCAATCGATTGAGATTTTATGGTCCTATGACAACAACCCTGAGAGTTACCGGTATGACCTGTCCCCACTGTGTCAATAATGTGCAGAAAGCGTTGTTGGAAGTACCCGGTGTGGATCGTGCTGAAGTTGCCTTGGAAGAGGCTACTGCGGTTGTGAGTGGCTCCGCACAGGCAGCAACCCTGGTCCAGGCTGTCGTTGATGCCGGCTATGCTGCAGAGTCCGATTCTTAAGGTCTTTGGGATGCTCTGATGCAAGTCACCAACTCACCACTTGCCCTGCCTAACCTTGCGGTCTCTCTGGAACAGCAGAGAAACGCTGCTACGCAGCTGGTTCAAGCCTTGCCGTTGGCATCACAGGTTGGCGGGAGTGACGCCACCCTGCGCAGTGTGGAGAGTATCAAGCAGGCAGAACAGTTACTGCAACGCCGTCAGTCGGAGCAGCAACTCACTCGGATGAGAGATGATCCGCAGCATCAGAAGGCGGTATCGAGCTATCAGTCAGTACAGTCGGGTCAGGAACGGGATTATGTGAGTGAGGTGCTGGGCATCGATGTTTATGCCTAACCAGGACATCCCTGTCACCTGGTTAAGCCCTATCAGAGATCAAGTTGTCGCCGGTTGAATAGTCTCACGGATCTTATCGTGGGCCAGTATCTTGTCATCACTGCGGATCAAGTGCTCGATGATGTGTTCACCCCGCATCGCACGAGGATTGATACCGCTATCCTTCAATACTTCGTAACTCTCGAAAAAACGCTTCCAGGTTATCTTTCTTACCTGGAGTTTAGCGCGAATTTCCGGGTTGTTGGTTTCCAGGAAAAGGCGGTCAATCTGTTTCCATTCCTGATAACGATCCGGGTGTTCCATACCCAGTTTATTGAGTCGTAACTGGCACTCCTGATGAGTCAGCCCTGAGACCAGTTTGCTTTCCATGAACAGCAGTCCCTGACGTACCGTTGTGGTGGGTGGGCGGTTGTTCCACTCCTCTACTTTTACCGGATCACTGAAGATTTCACGTATCACATAGTGAGCCATGGTCTGGTTCATTTTGAATGAGTAGGGAATGTTGAAGTGCTTTAAAATGTCGACCTGTCGGCCATCGGGAGGGGAGAACAGACCAAGAATGTTCATCGCCTGACCCTTGGTGAGTTCCCGCTTCAAGCGGATATCCTTCTCTGCCAATTCGTTGAGCATGACTTCAGTTGCCGGTTCATTCTGCCAGGCTTCATCAGACTCACCCGGTAGACTTAAAGCGGTTTCAATCTGTTCTTGAAGTTCATCAACTTGATTCTGTTTAGCATTAGCTTTGGATTGGGTCTTTTTAAACATTAACAGTAGGGCGCCAATCATCATTACGGCAAATAAGCTAGCTATCTCCATGGGTAAACTCCCGAGGTTATTGATTATTGAGAGTTGAGTATAAGCAGATCGGCTGGCGCTATTGTGAGAACTAACACACACAATGTATAGTGTTTGTCAATAGGTGAACAAAATGATTATTCAGATTCTTGAGCTTTTTTTGGCTTTGTCTTGTTGAAAATGTGAGCCGCATCAAGTTTGAGGCTTTGGTTGTATAAACTGGTGTATTAGCTAGCTGGTGAGACAGGCCCTAATATGAGTAAAGGCAGACTATAGTATTGAGACTGTCAGGGAGAGTTGATGAAGGATTGTATGATGAATTTGGTAATGGAATTTTAAGCGATGCTAACCAGGTCGAGTCGTCTGTTTCTTTTGATCTCCCTTTTCATATTAGTCACTGACAGTTTCTTTGTCTGGTTGAACTATATCTCATCACGGGATGCTATGTACGAAAGCCTGCAGGATGAGCTGTCCGAGGCTGGCAGTGCGTTTAATATTTCATTGGATAGCAATATGGATATGCTGCAACAGACCGCCCTGTTTGTTGCCAGTGATAAACGGGTGCAGGACTTGTTTCTTGCTGGCAAGCTGGCCGTTGAATCAGAAGGTGGTGGCGCAGGTGGCTCAGAGTCCGATCGGATTCGTCAACAGCTGTACGAACTGCTTGAGCCCGGTTGGAGCGAGATGAGAAAGCAGTTCAATTTGCGACAGTTGCATTTTCACCTGGCGCCTGGCGCGCGCTCTTTTTTAAGAGTGCATCAGCGGGAAAAGTATGGCGATCGTTTGGATGATATTCGTCATACGGTGGTGGACGCCAATCAATTGCAGCGTACGACAAGAGGTTTTGAAATCGGTCGACCCTATGCGGGTATACGCGGCGTGAGTCCTGTGTATGCTACTGTTGATGGCGTGCGAATTCATATAGGTGCCGTTGAAGCGGGTATGTCGTTTTCACAAATTCTGGATCTGCTGATACGTCATACGCACGTCAACTATGCGGTGTTAATCAAACAGCAGGAATTACAGAATCGTGTCTGGTCTGAATCCCTGAAGCAGCTTTATGCTGGACGTCCTCCGGTGTCCGGTTACTATATCGAAGCTAGTAGTGATGATAAAAAGTCAGCTCAATTGTTGTCTGATCGAGTGTTGCATCGAACCCTGTTCGATGAAAGTAAAATTTATATTCAGGATGGGGCTGAGCCATTGGCAATGATTGCATTGCCTTTTTATGACTACCAGGGTTGGAAGAATCCCGATAGAGAACATATTGGGCAACTCCTGATGTGGCGTGATGCATCCACTCTCATAGCAAATTTCAATAAAAGTTTTAGTAACAACATACTGTTTGCTGTGGCCGTATTTGTGTTACTTGAGCTGATTCTCTATCTCGGAATGCGTAGGGTGACTCAACAGCTTGAGAGTGAGGTGAAATTTCAGACGGGCCAGCTATCTGAAAGCAATACGAAACTGGCGCATCGAAATACGGCATTAATCCATTCTCTGCATGAATTGAAAGCAACTCAGAAGCAATTGATAGAATCTGAGAAAATGGCTTCGCTGGCAGGATTGGTTACTGGTGTGGCTCATGAGATTAATACTCCCGTCGGCACCAGTATAACGGCGGCTTCCCATCTTAAAGACAGAGTTGTGAAAATCCGACAACACTTCGAGCGGGATGAGATGACGCGAACCGATCTGGATGGTTTCTTCAATAGTTCGGAGAAGGCCTGCGATATTCTATTGTCAAATCTGCAAAGATCCGGTGACCTTGTAAAGAGTTTCAAGCAGGTTGCGGTCGATCAGAGTAGTTTGAAGCGTCGGCTATTCGATATGTGTGAATACCTTCAAGAAATCAAACAGAGTCTTCAGCCCAGACTCAAATATTCACGATATCAGCTAGAGATTGAATGCCTGTCACCAATTGAGCTCAATACCTGTCCAGGGGTGTTGTCTCAGGTCATCACCAATCTGGTTTTGAATTCCATAATCCATGGGTTTGGAGATGATCCCGATCAACCGGGATTGATGCGCATTGAGGTAACATCTGTGGGCGATTCCAATGTCAGGCTAGTCTACACGGATGATGGAGTCGGAATCGCGGAACACCATATCGATAGGATATTCGAGCCATTTTATACCACCAACAGGGAAGTCGGGGGCTCGGGATTGGGATTGCATTTGGTCTATAATTCAGTAACGACTCATTTGGGTGGCAGAATACAGCTTGAATCCAAGCCTCACGCCGGGGTGCGATTCACAATCGAGTTTCCCAGAGTTTTCAGCCATCATGAGGGCAAGGATGATCAGTAAGTCTCAAAATATTCTCTACGCTCAGGAGCGTGATGATTCAAAGCCACCCAAATCAGGCTGGCGGATTCTCATCGTAGACGATGAACCTGATGTACATGCTGTAACCGAGTTAGCTCTGGAGGATCTGGTCTTTGCCGAACAGGGTATCGAGTTTGGACATGCCTATACAGCAAATGAGGCAAGGGACTATCTGAAACGATATCCGGATACGGCTTTGATCTTACTCGATGTGGTTATGGAAAGTGACCAGGCCGGGTTGGAACTGGTCGATCTCATACGAAATGAACTCCACAATGACCTGGTGAGGATCATCTTACGTACCGGGCAACCGGGCCAGGCGCCGGAAAGAGAGGTGATTCTTCACTATGACATCAATGACTATCGGGAAAAGACTGATCTTACCTCACTGAAGCTCTTCTCATCGGTTGTATCTGCTCTGCGTAACTATCGTGACCTGATGGTTATCGAAAAGAACAAAATCGGTCTGGAGAAGATCATACGCTCTTCAGGTTCTTTATATAACATCGACTCGCTTGAAAACTTCATATGCGGTGTGCTGACACAGTTGGAAGCTCTGCTGAATTTAGGCGAACATACTTTTTACAGTCATGCTTTCGGAGTTTTGAAAGATGACAGTGACACAAGCATTGAACAGCAACGCATCATTGCTGGTACGGGGAACTACGCTTCGTCCACCAATCAGAGTCTCATAGACGTTGTTGATGAGCAGGTTATGGAGCGAATCAAAAAGGCCCTATCCGACAGTGGGAGTTTCTTCTATTCTGATGCCTGCCTGATCGAGTTGTGTAATGCCGAAGGGCGTGACGGGCTACTGTATATCGAAGGAAAACTTCCACAGCTCGATGACGTCGATCACAATCTGGTTGAGATATTTATCAGTAATGCAGCAATTGCACTGGGCAATTTGTTTTTAACTCAAGAGGTTGAACTGACCCAGAAGGAAGTGCTTTACACATTGGGTGAATTCGCAGAATGCCGCTCTCAAGAGGTCAGCCGGCATGTGGCCAGAGTGAGTAAACTGACAGGTCTGATGGGACAAAAACTGGGCTTTGACAGCGACAACTGCGAATTGCTGCAACTTGCCGCAGCGATGCATGATATCGGAAAAATTGCCATCCCCTCTGAGTTACTTGAGAAGCCCGGTCCGCTTTCCGATGAAGAGTGGCGAATCATGCATGATCATTGCCGATATGGACACTCATTACTCAGCAGAGCAAAACGCCCGTTACTCAAACTGGCAGCTATCATTGCTCATCAGCACCATGAACGGTGGGATGGCACAGGGTATCCTCAAGGCTTGAAGGGTGACGAGATACATCTGTATGGCCGTATTGTCGCCATTGCCGATGTGTTTGATGCATTGGGTAATGCTCGTGTCTACAAAGAGGCCTGGTCATTGGAGCGGATCGTTGACTATTTCAAGCTACAGCGCGGTCAGCAATTCGATCCGCAGCTCACAGATCTGCTGCTGGAAAATATTGAAGAGTTTGCATCTCTCAGGGAGATCTATAGCGATGAACGTTACCAGCGGCCGCAACTTGCCGATGGTGGCAATGGCCCCGGTTTGGATCTTTAAAGGGTTTTATCACCGGTGGTAGCTGGCTTCGCGTATCGGCATCCACCGGGATGACCATGTTACTGATCCTGAGCAAGGCATACTGAGGAGCCGGTTTAGCAAGATTACATGGTCAAGTTGTCTGCTTCGAAATCCAGGGTTGCAAACAGATCATCCAGGGTCTCTTCACGACGTATCAGCTCAACCGTGCCATCTTCGCGGAGCAGTAGCTCTTTCGGCCTGACTTTGCCGTTGTAGTTGAAACCCATTGCCTGCCCATGTGCGCCGGTGTCATGTATGCAGATGATGTCGCCGTCTTCAATCTTCGGCAGAGGGCGCTGGATTGCAAACTTATCATTGTTCTCGCACAGCGAGCCAACTACGTCCACGATCTCATCCTCACCATCCTTGTTGAGTACCGAGACATGATGGTAGGCGCCATACATACCAGGACGCATCAGGGCGGACATGCATGAATCGACACCGACATAGGTTCTGTAGATCTCTTTACGGTTGATCGCTGTGGTTACCAGTACCCCATGAGGACCGGTAATGTAACGACCGCTTTCCAGGTAGAGCTTAGGGGTATAACCATGGCTGTTTTTAAAGACCTTGAACAGCTCTGAAATTTCTCTGCCCATGCTGACGATATCCAGCGGCTTCTCTTCGGGTCTATAGGGTATGCCCAGACCGCCGCCGATATTGATGAAATCGAACTTGATGCCAAGTTCATTGGAAATCCAGTCAATTCGGTCGAGAAGCATGCGCGCGGTCTCAACCATGTAGGCGTGATTCAACTCATTCGAGGCCAGCATGGTGTGCAATCCAAATCGTTTTACACCGAGTGATTTAGCCTTGCGATAGGCATCGATCAACTGATCGTGGGCAACGCCGTATTTGGCCTCCAAAGGATTGCCGATGATACTGTTACCGGTTCTGCGTTCACCCGGGTTGTAGCGAAAACAGATCAACTCTGGAACCTCTGGCACCTTGTCGAGCAGGGAGATGTCATCAAGGTTGAGGATACAACTGCCATCCGCCTCGGCGACATTGAACTCGTTGCCACTGGTGTTATTGGAGGTGAACATGATCTCTTCACCCCGGGCACCGATCTGTCGACTCATCACCAGCTCAGCAATGGAGCTGCAATCGAAGCCAAAGCCGATATCCTGCATCAGTTTCAGGATGGTTGGGTTCGGTAAGGCTTTCACTGCGAAGTATTCACGAAAGAAATCGACGCCACTGAATGCCTTGATCAATTGTTGTCCGGTTTCACGGATCCCTTTTTCGTCATACAGATGAAATGGGGTGCCGTAGTGTTCGACAATTCTTTCAAGGTTCTGAGCAAGACGTTCAGAATAATCTTTTGATACTGGCACTTGTGTACCTCTTAATACTTCATAGTGCTTATGTTCGATGAACTGGCCACGGATGGTGGTGAGTTATCCGCCATTCGTGGGCCAGGCCGTATTCAAGTTCAAAGTGACGCTTTAACCCTCTCCATGGCTTGCTGCACGTTTTCAAAGCTGTTGAAGGCGCTGATTCTGATATAGCCTTCACCGCATTTACCGAAACCGGCGCCAGGTGTGCATACCACACCGGCATTATTCAGCAGGGTGTCAAAGAAGTCCCAGGAATCCCCTTTGGCGTCAATCCAGATATAGGGAGAGTTTTCACCGCCAATGCAGTCATAACCCAGACTCTCAATTTGTTCGCGGATATACTTGGCGTTTTTCATGTAATAGGTAACCAGTTCGGCAACCTGCGCCTGGCCTTCAGCTGTATAGACAGCGGCGGCCGCCTTCTGCACCGGATAGGAGACACTGTTGAACTTGGTGGTATGTCTGCGATTCCACAGTTCATGGATGGAGACAGGCTCACCGGCTTCGGTGTAAGCCGTGCAGTCTTTGGGCACCACCGTGTACGCACAACGGGTACCGGTGAAACCGGCATTCTTTGAAAAACTGCGGAACTCGACAGCAACTTCCCGTGCTCCCTCGATTTCGAAGATGGAGCGGGGCAAATCCGGATCCTGTACAAAGGCTTCATAGGCGGCATCGAAGAGAATCAATGCCTTGTTCTGTTTCGCATAGTCGACCCACTGTTTGAGCTGCGCTTTGGTTGCTGTCGCTCCGGTGGGATTGTTGGGAAAGCAGAGGTAGATCAGATCCACAGGCTCAGTGGGAAGTTCTGGGATGAAGCCGTTGGCTTTGGTGCCATCCAGATAGGTCAGCCCGGTGTATCGACCGTTTTCAGCCGCACCTGTACGACCAGCCATGACATTGGTGTCCACATAGACCGGGTAGACCGGGTCGGGAATGGCAACCCTCACATCATCGGCAAAGATCTCCTGGAAATTACCTGAATCACATTTTGCCCCGTCACTGACAAAGACTTCGTCAGTTGCGATATTGCAGCCGCGGCTCTGATAATCGCCTTCAGCAATCGCCTTACGCAGAAAATCGTAGCCCTGCTCAGGGCCATAACCGTGAAAAGTGGCGTCTGTGGCCATTTCGTCCACGGCAGCATGAAATGCCTTGACGCAAGCTTCCGGCAGTGCACGGGTTACGTCACCTATACCCAAACGAATGATATCTTTATCCGGGTTGGCCTCCTGAAAGGACGAGACCCGTTTTGCGATGTCTGAGAACAGGTAGGAAGCCTGGAGTTTCTTATAGTTCTCATTGATTTTGATCATGCTGCACCTCAGGAAACCGAAAAACGGGCCATTATACAGGGATTGAGGCTGAGTAGGAGTGTTTCCAGCCAATCGTCGCTAGCCGGGTCGTGATCAGAGCGAGTGGTGGAGATTCTATCTAACATATTGAATTACATAGAGTATCAAGCGCTATTCTCGATTCTTTGTTGATTCAAAAGGTCAATAATCGAGGTGTTTTATCGCACCGGCATCCAGCTCAGCCGGCGAATCCCCTGTTCTGTTCAGATTGATCGGCCGCTGATCTCATCAGAAGAGCTGTGCATATTGATCCGCTTTGAAACCAAGGTGGAGCTGTTTTCCATCATCCAGCAATGGACGTTTGATGATCGATGGATGAGTCAGCATGATTTGAATCGCTTGTTTCTCGTCCAGATTTGCCTTTGCAGCTTCGTCCAACTGGCGCCAGGTGGTACTGCGCTTGTTGAGTAAATTCTCCCAGCCCAATTGACTGGTCCAGGCAGTGAGCATGGCTTCATCAACCCCCGCTTTTTTATAGTCGTGAAACTCATATGCCACGCCGTGGTCGTCAAGCCACCGACGGGCTTTTTTTATCGTGTCGCAATTGGGGATGCCGTACATTTTGACCATTTTTTTACCACTTGAGGATCTAATTGCCTCTATAGTGACTGTTAAGAAAACCGTCGGCAAGTTAACTAATGGTGATCTTATCAACCACATGCTGAGTCTGGTGCAGACAAGTTCTAAGCAACCGTCACTTTTATGCAGTATGGATGTATGTGATGATGTAACGAATTGTTTTTTAATAAATTCAATGTGTTAGGTATGAATTGTTCTCAAGTCTGCTACTTGCATCAATGGTGGCCCATTCTATAGTCAGCCAATAATCGGTTGTTCAGGCCACCAGTAAGCGACGTCTCAGCGGAAAGGTCTCGAAGCAGATTCCTATTTGAATTTGTTTATCCCTGATTTGCTACCGTCTGTTCCTTTTGTGCCCTTTTCAGGGTAAATCTCGTCGTGACTGGTGATACAATTCCCGCCACCAAAGTTGCAAGGGTTACCAAAAAGGATTTTCGATGTTTAAGTTTAATGAAGACGAAGGTTGGCAAGTGAATGCTGACCAGCACTTGATTACTCACCAGAACGGTTTCAAGGCTGAATACAAGGGTAACTGCATTTACGGAATCAAGCATTTTCCGATTGAGGCAACCATCCACGACATACGTAATATGGTCAGTAAGGCTGAAGAGTTTCTATCCCGCCTTTGATCAGCGTTATCGGGATGTGGACCAATGTTCCATAACTGAGCCGTCATATTGCCACTGTAGGCAGGGCTCATCCCTCAATCGTTAATCAATCACCCATCCAGTTGTGTGAGATGCTCTGATCGGTCTCTTTAGAATCAATTGGTTAGAGTTACCTGGCATCACCTTGTTCCGGGTAGGTGGTTGCTATGGGAAGCATCACTCGACGCCCCCGATTTTTCTGCCATTCACGCCTTGTGTATCGACTTCCCAGAGCCGTAATTCAAGGGCTTCTTGGCGATAGATGGGGAAACTCCCCAAGAAATTCTGTCTTCCACCAGTGGCCTGTGTCAGCCTTCTCTTCACTGTTGGTGAATGAGTAACGGTATACCAATACCCGAAGGTATTTTGGTGGGGTTTCCGGATAGGGATTGTGTGCCAGTAAGCTTGTCACACTGGGCGACCCTGCCTTGACTTGTCGCATGAACTGATCAAACCAATAGATCTGCACCGGATGCTGGGTCGGTACGAACCAGAGCATCCAGTCGAGTCGGGGTTGATGGGGCAGGTTGAATCGGAGTCGATCCGTTGTGTCATCCGGCTTGTAGTTGAATTGATAGCTGCGCCATGCCCGGCCATCGTTTGATCCCTGAATGATCAGTTCATGTCGCTCGGTCTGCATGGTCGGAAAAATATGATACAGGTGTCCAATCCCGAAATGCTGCACGGTTTCAGCTAAGGGTAGTGATTGTTTTATCACTGAATGATCCCAGAGTTTCGCCGAGAAGCTGATCAGGCTGGATGTGGGTATCGCAATAAAACATAAGATAATCATAAAGCTACGAATTGAGCCTACAGAGTTGTGGGTGCTTTTGATATTGGTAACCAGTCTGGCTGGCATGATTGACTTGATCAGTTTGTCATCCAAGAGAAACAGACAGAGTGCGATGGTCAGAAAGTTGATGAAGTTATGGTTGCTGGTGGCGATGATCAGCAACTGCATCAGGATGGTGATCCCTGCAGCGGCCATGCGGAATTTCCTCGGCAGGAAAATGAAGAATGGCACGATCAGTTCGCTGAACAGGGTCAGTCCCACCCCGGCTTTCAGCAACAGATCGGGCAACTGATGGGCATACCAGGCGCCGATATGGGGTAGTGGTTGGGTCTCAAAATAGGTGTTGAGGGCGGTGAAACCAGACCAGGAGGGATCATTGCTGAACAGTTTGAACAGCCCTGACATGAATCGCAGACGAAACAGCAGCCAGTCGAACAAAAATATCAGCAGCGGGTTGGCGCCGCCAACCAGGAATATGGCGAGAAACCCGGCTTCGAGTAGCAGCGTATCCCATTGAAAATTCATGAATACCTGTCCTGCATGATAGAGCGACAGATAGAGCAGGAATAACAGGATCAGAACGGATCGCTGCCAACGCCCGATCAGTAGCATCAATGAGAGCAGGACTCCCAGCAGAGCCGCACTCTGAAGCCGTCCGTCCTCTGTCCCAATCAACCAGAAGATTGATGGAAAGCGCAGCCAGGCCTGATCCCCAAGGTGTTGCTGAGCCAGGGTGAAATGGTTATCCAGCGGTAGGATGCCTTGACTCCCCACCAGGCCGGTAATCTGAGAAGCCAGTGAGGCGAAAGCGCTCAGGTAGATCAATGCAAGCAATCGCAGGAACAGCCAACTGATGATCTGATACCGGTCATCATGGTCAAGCAAAGGTTTGAGCCGGGCGATTATGGATTCCATCCGGATTGGCCTGTGATTACTGGATATGAAAAAGTTTACAGAAATTCAGCTGATTCCAGTAGGCCTCAGTGGGATTTTTAAACCGGGGCATGTAGTCACGAATCTAAAAATCAGGATGGATCGATGCTATGAAGTGGGTGGGTAGGGGTGAGGTGCCAATTGAGATGAAACTTGCACTGGACCAACGGATAAACCCGGCGCATGACCGAGTTCAGGGGAAGCATCAGATATGGCATCAGAAAGAGCTGACGTATTTTATGGCAAGCTATACTAGTCATCATGAATGCTTGGATGGCCAGGCAGTATCCGGTTGTAGATTCCGGCACTATCCCCCCGATCAGTAGGAGCTAGAAAGAGTAGATGCTTATTGAATTGACACCTCTGCAGGCGAGAATCATTGGTTGTCTGCTGGAAAAAGAGATTATCACTCCGGATCAATACCCCTTGTCACTCAGTTCATTGACCAATGCCTGCAATCAGAAAAGCAGCCGGGAGCCTGTACTCCAGCTCAGTGAGTCCGAGGTTCAGAACGGTCTTGATGAGTTGAAGAAGAAACATCTGGTCAGCGACCGCACGGGTTTTGGCAGCAGGGTGGCCAAATATCAGCATCGGTTTTGCAATGTGGGTTTTGGTTCTCTGGAGTTGAGCGGCCAGGAACGTGCGGTTGTCTGTGTTCTGCTCCTCAGGGGAGCGCAAACACCGGGCGAATTGCGTAGCCGTACAAACCGGCTTTGTGAATTTGAGGATGTACACCAGACGGAAGCAGTACTCGATCAATTGATGCAGAGGGAGGACGGGCCATTTGTAGTTCGACTGGGACGTGAACCCGGTAAAAGGGAGTCAAGATATGCCCATCTTTTCTGTGGGGAGGTCAGCGGTCTAGAGCGTCAGGAGCATGCTGAGGCAGCTGAGCTTACACAGACATCTGATGAGAATCGTTTGGTTCAACTTGAAAAAGAGGTCGAGTCTTTAAGGCATGAGCTGGATAGTATCAAGGCACGACTTGATCTGCTTACCGAACAGGAGTGAGTCCCGCTTTAACCAAAAAGCGTGGGTGTTGGCCTGTTCCCCGCAAGCCATTAATCGGGCAGGGGTCGACTTACCAGGGGATCTCCTCACCACGACGGAAAAATCCACCGCTGGGGCCATCATTCAAAAGTGTGGCAGCCCACACGATACCCTTGACCCCCTCTTCCACAGATAGACTGGCCTCATCACCCCCCATTCGGGTCCTTACCCAGCCTGGGCAGACTGAGTTGATCTTAATCCGGGTCTGTTTGAGTTCATCGGCAAGAATCCGGGTGACCGCATTGAGTGCGGTCTTGGAGAGTCGGTAGGCCGGGCAACAACCATTCATATCACTTAATTGCCCCATCCCCGATGAGACATTGACGATTCTGCCTTCACCGTGCATAAGTGGGATCAGGGCCTGGCAGAGGCGAAGGGGAGCAAGGGTGTTGACCATGAATCCCTGTCGTACCAATTCCGGATCAGCATTGAGTATGCTGCTTCGGTCGTCAGACGGTGGTGGATCGGGAAAGATTCCGGCATTGTTGACCAGTACATCGATATCTTTAAATTTTTCAGACAGATAAGATGCTAATGCTGTTATCGACCCACTGTTGCTCACATCGAGCGGGAAAAACTCCACATTCAGCCCCTCATCAAGTAGTTGTTCGGTGGCTGCCAGGCCCTGTGCCTCATCTCTGGCAGTAAGCACCACATGTCGATCCAGTTGAGCCAGTTGTCGACTGGTTTCAAAACCTAACCCGCGATTTGCCCCTGTAACGACAGCAACTGATTGATTTGGCATGAATTATCCTCTGAGTTTTCGAGTTTTGCCGGATCGGTTTCCGGTAACAGGCTAGCGGACGAATCCCCATCAGACCCGGATTATGACCGTATCGGGAACACACCCGTAGATTATATGGTCAACTCAATGGAGAGTAACAGATCGATCAACCTTCATGACAAACACGCCAGCTTCATTCCTGTGGAATCCAATGGTTTTGCCCATACCAGCTGTTGATCAATCAGGTTAAGGACCACTGAACAAGTCATTAACCGACATCTTGTCGCCAAAATGCGCCGCTTCTGCGTTGCAGATCTTCGCAATAGCGGGCTATATCGTGCGATCTGCGCCTTGGTTCGGCAACTTTTGATCGACAATCTGTTCGGCTCAGACTTATTCAGAGGTTCCTTAAGATTTGCTTATAAGATTCATCGGCGAGAAGATTGCCGATATTACATATTTGTGAAGGAAATAAGGCAAGAAATAGCCTATTCTTCATACATTGGTCTCAGGGATGAGGAACAAGCCAGCTGACAGATTATGGGTTTGTGGCGAAGCTTTTTTTATTGCCCGAAAGCCATAATCTATGTGACAAATTGAAGCAGATAAGGTCAAATCTCGCGTATAGCCGATGTCGGGTTGTTAATATGCAGAGCTCAAAAACGATTGCCAATGGAACCATCCAGAAAATAGATGGAAAAGCCTCTATTTATTACGATGGTTATTGGATTAAGTACTACAAGCCCATGGAAGATAGCTTGGAAACCAAGAAGTATCTAATCGATGCATTGACTCGGCGTCTGTTCAATCATGTGGAGCATGGCATCAATATTCCTGGAGACCGCCTGGACGAGGCCCGTGAAGCCTATACGGATGAGCAGGATGAAGATCTGAAACGGGTAAAAGGAGCCATGTTAGCCGGCGCGCTGTTTAACCGGGGCACACAAATATTCCGTGAACTGGTGAAGCAGGATGATGAAAGCATAAAGAGAGGTAAGGGAAGAGAGATGCTTCATGAGTGTGGCCAGTATCTGCTGGAGGCCCTGGAGCTTGGCAAGCTGGTAAAGCACCGCAGCGGCGATGAAGGTATCGATGAACTTTGGGGTGAGCCTTTTCGGGCATTCACTGTACCGATTGAGTCGTTTTACGAAACTCGATACATAAAAATCGCCCAGACGATGTATGACATCGATCGCATCTCCTTAGCGATGACCGAGGCTTTCAGCGGAAGCACATTTTTTCGAAACACGGAACATCTGATCAAACAACTAGGTGACACCGCCAAGCTCAAATGTGAGACCCTGCGTACCGATCCGGTCATATTCAACGTTTGGCCGAAATTTGCGGTTGCTGGCGAAAAACTGCTTGCCCTGGCCCCCAGTGAAAAGACCAACAACTCCTGTCTGGCCTGCTGGGAGGTGGATGAGGGGCAACGCCTGATAAAGGATGGTACTGATCTGATTACCCATATGGCACGGGCAAGAGTATCGATGCCGAAGAGTACCACTGCCTATCTGGAACGTTGCAAAGCCTATCTGGTGTGCCGCAAACCAGGAATTCAAACTTCAGCTGTTGAACTGAAATCCCTGTAACAGACCACTTGGTAATAACCCAGAAGATAATTATTATTTATGGAAGAATTTAATTAGATTATGGGTCAGGGGTGTTGATCGGCCGTTCTTGCTTCACTCTCATTTCACCTGTCGAGTCAGTCTGCTGGCTTGAGGGCCGGTGAGAGCTTTTTAACCAAGAAATTATCTCGGTTATTCGCCATTGGCCACCTTTACTAAGGCGGGGAGATGTCTGACAGGTATCAGAGGCGAGTGAATATTCAAAGTGACTGTATATCTGTGACTGTCTAATATACGATCTCCAATAGAACCCGCAAATCACTAATATAGGTCATGTTTGAATCCTACTACGAGCTGAACGACAACCCCTTTCGTCTGAGTGCAGACGAAAGCTTTCGTTTTGCTCACAAGAACTACCTTAAAGCCTGGTCCTATCTGAGCTATGCCTTGGAGCAGGGGGAAGGCTTTGTGATGATTACGGGGCAACCCGGATGCGGGAAGACCACGCTGATTCGGGATATCCTGGCTCAACTCGATAAAGAGAAGACCCTGGCAATCAACCTGGTAACCAACCAGCTGCAGGCTGAAGAGCTGTTACGCAAGGTTGCCTTGGAATACGGATTACCCGCTGAAAGTTACAATAAGGCCACGTTGCTCACCCACATTCAGGATTTTGTGGAAAAGGAGTATCAGAAAGGCCGGCGTGCAATCATCGTCATCGATGAAGCTCAGAATCTCACCTTGAATGGTCTTGAGGAGCTTCGGCTCCTATCCAATCTGCAGTCAGGCAGTCACCCTCTGTTTCAGATTTTTCTGGTTGGACAGGATGAACTGAGAGGGGTCGTACTCAGTCCGCAGATGGAGCATGTCAGGCAACGATTGATCGCCACCTGCCAGATCGAGCCCATGTCTGTCTCTCAAACAGAGGGGTATATCGAGCATCGACTGGGCATCGTGGGATGGCACGGAGATCCGGAACTCGAAAGTACGATCTTTCCACTGATCCACTATATAACCAAAGGCATCCCCAGAAAGGTCAATCATGTCGCCAGTCGGTTACTACTCTATGGTGCGCTGGAAGAGAAGCATAAGTTCACCGATGAGGATATCTGGATCGTAGCCGAAGAGCTGTTTGGTGAAGAACGGTTGGCACTCAAGTCAGGTGAGACCTTCGAAGAGTTCAAGGCCGCCTATTCGGTTGAGTATGAAGAGCATATATCTGATCTGGATGGTAGTGTTTCCGAACAAACCCTGGATCAATCCTCCGAAGAGGAGAGCATTCATGCTGAAAGCAACGAAGGGATTTCGTTAAGTATTGAGAATGACACCTTTGAGCCCGACCTTGATCAGCCGATGTTGGTGGAAGAGGATGCCGGTCTATCTGCCGAACAGCAAGGTGAAACGGCTGAGCCAACTGGCTATAAAGAGGAAGATACGGGTCAGCTGCCCCCTCAGTCTGAAATATTTATTGATTCAGATGAGGTCAGGACATTAACCGAGAAGATTGTCGATGAGAACCGCTCGGTTGCGGATGATCTTGCAATCGAAGCGCAGTCTGACGGTACGCCAGCGGAAAGCGACTTGGACGATACCGTCAGGCGCGCGAAAACAGATGATGAGAGTACTGAGGCCGTTGCTCTGAATCCGGAAGAGATCCTCAATACGCCTACGATGAAGGCCGAGCGGTATCGGCATGAAATCGAAGCATCCGGTGGTTTTATCGTTACTGATGACAATGCGGACAAAGAAGAGCTGGTTTCCGGAGGATTACTAAAGTCGATTCGTAATGTTGCATTGATCGTATTGGTTGGATTTCCATTGATTGCCTACATCGTATGGACACCGGAACAGATCAATGGCTTTTTGAGCGAAGCAAACCACACAATTCAATCTTTTCTGACACCCAAGTCTCAACCCTATAAAAACAGAACTGAACCCAAGACCAACGAGAGCATCGCCACAGCTGTGGGTAATCGCCCTGACTCAGTAGAGCAGACGCAAGCAGATCAACCACCGAGCGCTGCATCAGATACTCCGGACACTTCAGCTGTTAATGTGGAGCCTGTGACAGAGACAAGTGATGATACAGCGACCTCTGAAACCAAAGAGGCCGGTGAGGACTATATTGCCACCCAGACCAGGTATCAGCAGATAGAGGTCCCGGATAAACAACCACCACCGATCCCAAGCCGTGTATCAGAAAGAAAATTTCAAATTTTCTTCGAAGACAACAATGCGGAGATACCAACTGAATTTGAAGAGATGCTGAATGATCTCTATATCGTCCTGTCACTGAACAGCCAGGCGAATCTGAAGATTCGTGGATACACCGACCCCAGCGATGATCCATTGCAAAATATGCGGCTCTCACTGGAGAGGGCACAGAAAGTATCACTCTATTTCATCGACCGGGGGATAGATCAGACGAGAATCAAAATCGAGGGCCACAGTCCAACCATCTACGAGGCAAACCGAGCCAAAGAGGTGCTTGAGAAACACCTTAGCAGCAGGCGAGTGGAATTACTTCTGCAGGAAGGGTTGTACTAGGGCCTATTGGATAAGTGTTAACAGGCCCTAAGAACCCATTGCTCACTTCTCGATTCCGGCGAATACCGTATCCATCCTATTTCCACAATGGGAATACTAGCCACACATCAGAGCGAGAGCAAAGCTAATCAGGAGATCCTAACTACTTCAGGTAGACCATCAAATCTGTTTGTAAAATTCCAACCTTGGACACTGCTGTTCCCTTAACTTTGATCGATATGATACTAACGGGTCAATTACAGTTGGTTTCTCCAGCCTATCGGGATTTGTGACATGAAAAAGAGATAACCAAGCAGAAGATGAAGGTTAGAAAACGCACCAATGATGATTGTGTTAAACAGATAAAGAGAGTAGCTCCCCTCTCCCCTTGCATGAGAGGAGCCGGGGGAGAGGGGGAGTATTAATCAACACCCTAATATGTCTAAATGACAATGCCACTACGATGTGGCTTAAACCACAACATTGGGAATCACCCCTTGCTGCTCCAGTGCGGCCAGCAATGAGTCGACACACTCGTCAACCTCCCGGTTTTCCGTATCCACAACAATTTCAGGATTCTCAGGCTCATCGTAAGGAGAACTGATCCCGGTAAAGTTCTTTATTATTCCGTCGCGAGCCTTTTTGTAGAGCCCTTTTACATCTCTGGACTCGCAGGTTTCAATCGAGGCCCTAATATAGACCTCAATGAAATCACCCTCGGCAAAAAGTTCGCGGGCCTTGTTCCTGTCTTCACGTATGGGTGAAATGAACGCAGTCAATGCGATCACGCCCGCATCCACGAACAGTTTGGACATTTCGCCAATACGTCGAATATTTTCAGTTCGGTCATCAATGCTAAAACCAAGGTCGTTGCAAAGGCCGTGCCTGACATTGTCTCCATCAAAAACATAAGTTCTACACCCTCTCTGGTGGAGGCGTTCTTCGAGTGCGTGGGCAAGTGTGGATTTACCGGAGCCGGAGAGACCAGTAAACCAGAGGAGTTTGGCTCGGTGTAAGTTCATCTTCTCCCGTCGATCGCGGGTTACAGTGGCTTGGTGCCAAACAATGTTATCGTCCATGTATGTGTACCTGATAGTTTTCTATGCAATTAGCTGAATGCTTAGTAGACATTGCCACTTCTAAGCGAGAAGGGTGTTCTCGCCAAGATTGAAATATCTAACCAAAGAGACCAGTTGTTAATGTACTCTAAATCATACTTGACCCGTTTTTCCATCTGCTCTAACTCTTTGGTTTCCCCACGATAACCACGAATCTGAGCGAGCCCTGTAATGCCAGGTTTAATCCGATGACGGGCAAGATAGGCTTCAATCTGTTTTGAGTATTCAACATTGTGTTGCAGTGCATGGGGACGTGGTCCTACAAGTGACATCTGGCCTGTTAAAACATTAAATAATTGAGGCAATTCATCGATACTGGTACGCCGTATAAATCGACCGATCCGGGTAATGCGTGGGTCCTCTCTGGTTGCCTGTTTTACTTCTCCATTTTCTTCTGTATGCAGTTTCATGCTACGGAATTTCCAGATCCTGAAGGTTTTACCATCCCAGCCGGTTCGCTCTTGTCTGAAAAAAACCGGTCCTGAAGATTCGGTTTTAATTAGGATCGCAGTAACGAGCATGATGGGGCTTACCATGATTAGTATGAGTAGAGACAATATCCGATCTTCGACGGTTTTTATCAGCAGGTGTGTGCCGATCAAGGGTGTCTCAGAGAGAGTCAAAATTGGTATCCCTGCCAACTCTTTCACACTATGATTGATCAGATTTAGGGCGAAGATATTAGGTGCCCAATGAATGTTTACGTTTTCATTCAGTAAATCAAAGTAGATCTGCTGAATCATTGGTGAGCTATCAAGTGAGACAGCTATGTAAATGGTTTGAATCTGATGGCGCTTTATCAATGTTTTGATATCTTCCAACTTGCCAAGTACTTGTAAATCAGCTTTAGCATAGGATTCAGTTGTCTCCTCGCAGTCGGAGGTCAATACAGCACCAATGATTTCCTCCGGCATCCAAGGATTGTTATTGATCCTGTGATGCAAGTGTTTGGCTAATGCACCATTACCAATAACCAGAGCATTTGTATTGGCCTCGTGCGTAATCATATGACGCTGTAGCAGGCGAAAGCCGAAATGGAGAATTACTTGAGTAAAGTACCCGAAGAGAAACAGCAGTCCAATAACAGTTCGTGAATAAGTATCAGAATGTTTGGTAGCAAAGGCAAGCAGGAGAAGAAAGGCGAAAGCGGTACTCCAAGCCTTGAATAGTTTGAAGGCTTTCTTTGTCATGGTTCCATGGTGACGATAGATATTCATCCGGTCATAAATGACAGACATGCTGCCCAACAGAGCCATGGCTAATATTACATAGTGAGTGGTCAGCTCCCCGTGCAGGAAAAACAGGAGAGCGAGTAGAACAACAACAACAGAAAGGCCATCAAGCAGTGCCTGAAAAGATGTTGTCAGACTGTTACGGCGTTGTAATAAAGACCGATCTGTTTGCTTGACATCGAGCAAATCCATTTCCTCCTGAGCTTCTGAATCCATGTAGAATGTCTAGCCTGAAATTATGATCCAAATTGTATAAAAATAACAAGCGAGATTTGCAAGTTTGAGTATAAAAACCAGTTTGTACGGTAGTTGTGTGAACTTTCAAGAGTTTGTGATGCAGTACTGATTGATGCATCTGGAACAATCAGATTGAGTCGTGCTTACTGATACAGATGATTTAGTGGTATCTGTATAGGGATTGATTGTATTATCCACAGATAAGTATCTCGTCATTATCATTAAAACAGAGTTTAATAAATAGTTGATACGGTTACCAGAATCTTGAGGATTCAGAATGTATCTGGTTAGTATATGACATAGAGGTTGTTCGATAATAAAAATTAAGCAGCGCTTAAATTGCTTGGCATAAATATGAGTTACAGATACTTATTTATTCAGTGCTTCAGGGCCAGTATTTCAACGTATGGTTTCACTTCATATATTAGAAATGTGATTTTGTATGGCTTTACAAAACACATGGTGTAGGAGTTGTTTTGCTAAACGATGTCGAAATAATTTCACTAACTGGTACAGACTCAAGCTTAATCGTTATTGAAAGGTATTTAATAAAATACTATCTTCTATAAAAACAATGAGATACTTTAAAGCGATTGAGCTCAGGCATTGAAATAGACTGGAAGTCTGGTGATCACGGATTTATAATGTAAAAATTGTGATCAACCTCTCTGTTGAATCGGTTAGACTATGCCGATTAGAGAGTATGATAATAGCCTCAGTAGAATGGAATGTACTAGCTTTAAACACAGTGACATAATGTTATCTAAAGGGATATTAAAATCAGTATTAAGCCTGATTTGTCTGGTTGAGTTGGCAATTGATTCGTCAGCTATGGGCCACAATATTGAACATTTTCTAGAATAAAGACATGCTTTCAATTACGTAAAACATTGAATTGTTAGATTGCTCTCAATCTTACACCGATACAGGCGATTGTGAACTGACATGTTCTCGATTTGTCAGAACGACAATTTGTAATAGAGAGTTAACTTCTGTAGTAGATCTGCTGGGTGTTTCAACATCTACTGATTATGATCTCGACTTGTGTCAATTTTATTCATTCGATAATCATGCAAACTCTTTATCTCAGTGATTGGCCCTGCTGCAGGGTATTGCTTATATCAAGTTTAATAGAAACGAGATTATTGCAACCTAGTTAAAGACTGATTTATCTTGTTAGTAATACTCTACTTTCCTCGAAAACTAACGCGTCATCTTGGTGCTGATGAGTTGTTAGATTTAGAATTATGAAATATTTAGAAAAATATCTATTAAGTGCTTCACGTATTAAGTTAAAGAATCTCGTGTAATGCTTTTGAAGCCTTAGATACTTCTTTTAAAGCTCCTGTTATATGATACAATCCTCGGGTCGATAAAAGGATATGGCAGGAACAATGGAAGAAGAAGAGCTACTCGGAATTGCTGATTACCTGGCCATTCTCAAACGGAGGAGAAAACAGTTAGTTATCCCGGCAGTAATCATCCTCCTTTTAAGCATTGGCTTGGCAGTGGGACTGCCGTCTATCTATCGATCTGAAGCTACCATCTTAATCGAACAACAAGAAATCCCCAGTGAGCTCGTCCGATCAACTGTAACCTCATATGCAGGTGAGCGAATTCAGGTGATCAGTCAGCGAGTAATGACGACTGAAAATCTGGGTAAAATCATTGACAATTATGGTCTTTATAAAGATGAGCGTGAAGACACCAGTATTTCATTGCTTGTTGACGAACTACGTGAAGATATTGAATTGGATATGATCAGTGCTGACGTGATCGATCCACGAAGCGGCCGACCTACCAGTGCGACAATTGCATTTACACTCGCATTCAGTAATAAACAACCGAGGGTTGCACAGAAGGTCACAAACGAACTTGTATCCCTCTATCTCGACGAGAATCTCCGCCAGCGTACTCAATCTGCATTGGAAACCTCGAGCTTTCTCAGCACTGAGGTAAATCGGCTAAATCAGGAGATAATCAAGCTGGAAGCATCACTGGCTGAGTTTAAAGAAAAGCATGTACATAATCTACCGGAGCTTCAACAGCTCAATATTCAACTGATGGAGCGTAATGAAAGGGAGTTGTCTACGACAATTCAACAGATTAGAAATCTGGAAGAACGGAAAATCTACCTACAATCAGAGCTAGCCCAAGTTAATCCTACCACTGATATCTATAATTCCAGTGGAAATCGAGTTATGGGGACAGAAGACCGACTCAGGGCACTGAAAGCAGAATACCTGGCATTATCAACGCGCTACACGGACAGTCATCCAACGCTAGTTAAAATGAGCGAAGAAATGGAGGTGCTTGAAGCGGAGCTTGGTGCTAATACGAGTGTTAAAAATAAAACTCATTCCGACAATCCTGCTTATCTTGCGCTTGAAACACAGCTCCAAGCTGCAGATAGTGAACTAGCCTCACTTGTTATTGTGAGAGAAGATATTAAAGAAAAAATTAAGGGTTTTGAAGATAGATTGGTTCAAAGCCCGCAGGTGGAGCGTGAATATAGAAACTTAACACGTGACTATGAAAATGCTTTAGCTAAATACCAGGAAGTAAAATCAAAGCAATTAGAAGCACAATTGTCAGAATCTTTGGAACGAGAACGGAAAGGTGAAAGGTTTTCACTCATTGAACCGCCTCAATTGCCAGAAGAGCCTTACAAACCAAATCGTATAATTATTCTTGTTTTAGGCGTGGTTTTTAGCTTTGTAGGTAGTATGGGAAGTGTCTTTATCAAAGAAAGTATGGATGAGTCCATATATAGCATCAAAGATGTTTCAGTAGCAACTAAGTCGCCGCCGTTAGTAGTCATTCCATATATAGAGACTAGTGATGATATCGATAACCATAAAAGAAAAAGGTTAGTGTTGTTGTTCTCTCTTAGTAGCGCGTTTTTACTAACTCTTATTGTGATACATAACTGGTTGAAACCATTAGATGTTGTATTGTTTACGGTATTAAGGCTATTTGGATAGAGTTTGTAGTTTATTAAAAATGTATTTAACTATTACATGATTAGCTAAATAAATGAAAAGTTCATTATTCTAACTCGAAGCGGTGATGCGGTATGGAGAAAATTAAGAAAGCTCTCGAGAGGGCTAGAGAGAAACGTAGTTCAGAACTTATCGATAGTTCGGATCAGTATCATTCACATATGCGCATTAACCCGATGGAGAAAGTAGATCTCACAAAAATATCATATACAAAGACCAAAAAAATTGAAGTATCAAAAGAATTACTAAGAAAAAAAAGGGTGTTTTCTGGTAATGAGAATAGCAATATATCAAGTCAGTACAAGGTACTTAGAACGCATGTTTTACAATGTTTAAAGTCAAACAATTGGAATTCAATAGCAATCACAAGTCCAAATGAGGGTTGTGGTAAAACACTCACTGCTATCAATCTAGCAATAAGTATGGCTCGTGAAGTCAATCATTCTGTTCTTCTTGTTGATATGGATTTGCGTAGACCTAGTGTGCAAGATTATTTTGTAGATGAGAGGCTTCCTGGAATAAGTGAATATTTACAAAATGAAAAGGATTTAAATGAGATATTGTTTAACCCAGGCCTGGATAGAATGGTTGTATTACCGGGTAATAAATCGATAGAAAATTCTTCTGAAATGCTCTCTTCACCTAAGATGGTTGACTTGGTAACTGAACTTAAGAAACGATATCCAAATCGTATCGTTATTTTTGACTTGCCTCCTCTTTTGTCGTGTGATGATGTAATAGCTTTTTCGCCATATATTGATGCGCTAATGTTAGTCGTGAGTGAGGGAGAGACACTTAAAAAAGATCTAGTTCGGTCTTATGAGCTTTTATCAACGAGAAATATAATTGGTACAGTTCTGAATAAATCAAACGAAGAATGTAGTAATAGTAGTTATTACTAGTAAGGTATCTAGACGATAATGTAAAGCATTAACTGCAATTGACGATGTTTTCCAGAAAGATTAGATATTTTAGTAATATATATATACTAGACTGACGATAGTCCAATCTTAAAACTTCTTCCTATATAAAAAAGTTACCTAATCAATAATTGCAATCAAACAATCATAATATGTATTTCGAGATATTATGTAATATTTAGATTATATAGGTTTTACTAGAAAATAAGATAGTACTCAAAAGAACTAGATTAGTCGAATAAAATCCAATTTTAATTTAAAAAGCAAAACTGAGTGAAAATACGCAAAACTATGGAGCTAATAAAAAGTTTATTATAACCAATAATTTTTCACTAGCTGTGAATTACAGGATAAATTCTTTGTAGTTGTTTTATGAAAGTATTAATAATAAATAATATCTACTACCCATACAGAATAGGAGGTGCAGAGGTATCCGTTCAGGTACTAGCTGAAGGGCTTAAAAAGCAAGGATATCAGGTTTTAGTTATTGCACTTGGTAACGTTAAATTTGAACAAGATACACCGAAAGATGTTAGTTTCATTACATACCCATATATGGAAAAACTGTGGCCAGTAGTAGAAAATAGAAATATTATTTCCAGACTTGCTTTTCAATATGTCGGAGATTTTATAAAAATACACGCTTCTACAAATATTAGACGTATTATACATTCATTTATGCCTGATGTGGTTCATACAAATAATCTTGCTGGAATTGGAAGTTGTGTTTGGTCAATAGTGTCAAATTTAAAAGTGCCAATTGTTCATACTCTTAGAGATTATTATCACTTATGCATTAAGCAAACTATGTATAACCCGAATAAAAGCTGTAATTGTTCAAGGCAATGTAAAATGTGTCTTATTACAACTGTAGTCAGGCGTATACGCTCATCACATGTAAATGTGGTAGTGGGAAATTCTGAACATATTCTTCAGTCACACCTTAGAGAAGGTTACTTCAAGAATGCTCGTACAGATGTAGTAAGTGGCGGGTTACCAGATTCCTTTAGGCTTTCAAATAGAGTGCCTACAAAGAGTGTGAATCGCGTTGGATACTTAGGACAAATAGTCAAAACAAAAGGCGTAAATGATTTTATTAATCTAGCATATATCAATAATAGTATTGAATTCTTAATTGGCGGTGATAATACGAGCCTATATGCATCAAAGTTGCAAGATAACAATCTATTGCACAATCTAAAATGGATGGGCCGTGTTGATCCGAAAGAGTTTCTAGATTCTATAGATATCTTGATTGTCCCAAGTAAGTGGCATGAACCGTTACCACGCGTTATCTATGAGGCTTATTCCCGAGGAGTCTTGGTTGTAGCTACAAAGAATGGTGGGAACCCTTCAGTTATGGATGAATTACCTAAAGCATATCGCTATCTGTATGAAAGTAATAACTTTGAATTAATGACTTCAACGTTTCAAAAGGCAGTTTCATTTGTTGAATCAAACGATTTCAAACCAAATATCCTAATTGACCATTCGATTTTATTTTCTGAAAGTAACATCATTGATAAATATTGCAGGATATATGAGGGTGTAAAAAACTTCAGCCCTAAAAGTAAATAAAATGAGATTAATATTACATTTAATACAAATTAATAAATATTTGTAATTCAATAATGGTCAATCTAATTTAATATTACATGGCTCACACTTTAGCAACAGGTAGAAAAGCTACTTTTGTGAAAATTACTTATGCTGCTACAGCAAAGGTTACTTCAGCTTTTATTCTATTTATTCTTACGGCACTGGTAACGCGAAATATGCCAGGAGAGGAAGCAGGTTTGTTTCTCCTTGGTATCTCGTTACTTGGCGTAATGTCAGTTATTTTTCGTTTAGGTCTGGACAATGTTATTCTGAGGTTTTTATCTGCGCATAGTAATAATAGTTTTGCACAAGATAAATTAAATCGTGGTCTTCAGTGGATAGTGACTTTGTCTATCCCGGCTGCTCTGTTTGGCATTATCAATAGTAAATATATAGCAATATATATCTTTCAAAAACCAGAATTTGGTGATGTATTATTTTGGCTGTTACCAGCATTACCAGCAATGGCTATATTTTTTCTATTATCTTTTGCTTTTCAATCACAACATAGAGTAATTACCACGGCAATATTCCAAAAACTAGGAATATCTTCGCTATTTATAATAGGTTTTGGGTACCTATTGTTTAATATGCCGAGCTCGATAAGTGCTGTCAATAGCGCTAAGATCTACACAGTTGCTGCCATAATTATATGTGTCGCAGCAATAGTAACCTGGTATCGACAATCAGGAACTAAACTGTCACTGACAAGCTTTTCTGATCATGAACTTAAAAGCGCAAGTCTAAATCTATGGGTCGCCAGTTGTATGGGTTTAGCTGTTGAATGGTCTGGTTTGTTAATAGCAGGAGTAATTCTTACAGCTGAAGACGTAGCATTACTGAGTGCGGCTCAGCGTACTGCAATGTTAACTAGTTTTGTGCTTATGGTAGTGAATATGGTAGTTGCTCCCAGATATGCAAAAATGTGGAAAGAGAGTAATTTACCAGGCATAGAGCGTTTAGCAAAATATTCAACACGTGGTATGGTTACGATGGTAATACCAGTTGTAATTATAATCTTTTTATTTTCAGAACAACTTATGAGTTTATTTGGGGTTGGTTATGAGGCGGCAGGTATATTATTAATTATAATGACAATAGGTCAGTTTATAAATGTCTCGACTGGTTCGGTAGGTTATTTATTAAATATGAGTGGACATGAAGAAGACTTTCGTAAAGTAACATTAATGACGGGTCCTATTTCAATCATTATTTCTATTTTATTTATCACCGAGCTCGGATTGATGGGGGCCGCCATTGCAACTGCTATTAGTGTAGGAATCCAAAATATTGCTGCGTTAATCATGGTTAAAAAACGGCTTGGATTCATCCCTATAGGTTAATAAGGTATAAGATGTAAAACACAATCGACAAATTTAGTAAAAATCATCTCTCTTGCTCTTTAAAATGAAATAGTATTAAGATCGACTGCTTGTGAAAAATACTGATTTAGTCAATTCAGAAGTCATTACCAGATAGATGATTATATAATATAGCAACTGAATAAGTTAGATAGTTAAACTTAATGTGTGAACAATGTGATTGCTTACTACCAAACATTGAAAGAAATCATTTAACTAAAGGGAAGGATAGAGTAAACAATAGTATGATATTAAAAAGGGTTTATGTCTTCATTCTTATGTCCACCTATGATTACATATACCATTTTATATGGCGCTAATTTGCATAAAAAAACACTGTTAAGAAATTCCAAGATGTCATTGTTAATACTAACTATAACTAACTAATATATTTCAACATTAAAATGAAATAAGAGAGCACAAAAGTCAAAAAAAGTACTTAGATAATATCCTAGTAAATATTACAGTGTAATAATGAAAATATTGTACATCGGTATCAAATTTAATGGAGAATATATTTTATAATCTCTTAAATATTACATTGTAATCAGAGAAAGGAACAAGGATGTAATGAATAAGATAAACGTTAGTAAGAGTATATAGTATGAAAGGATATCTAAAAGTTGTTGCAGTTTATCTAACAGGTACATTACTTTCACCCTATCTGTTTCTTCAATGGTTAAGAATAATAAGAGAAGGAAAAGTTTGTAGTTTGGATGCCTATATAAGAGTAACAAGCCGCTATTTCCTGCGCTTTTTTCGTATGCCTAATCTAATTAGACCCCAAGACTACAACGAAAAAATAACGTGGTTAAAACTTTTTGACCACAATATGTTAAAAGTCGAGTGTTGTGATAAATATGATGCAAGAAAATACATAGTAAACAAAGTCGGAGAAGGATTCTTACCAGATAATTACTATGTAGGCCACGATTTTGATCGACAACTAGCTAAAACTATTAACCATCCATTTGTGATTAAAACTACACACGATCAAGGTGGGGTTTACTTCTGTACAGGTGACGAAAATATCGAGGAAATAGAAAAGGATGTAACATCAAGGCTCAAAAAACGTTATGGTTTTATAAATTATGAATGGCCATACCTAATGCTAAACGGAAAAGTAGTGTATGAGGAGTACCTAAACTACGGTGGAAGAATTCCAGATGATTACAAATTTCATTGCGCTAATGGTGAAGTAAAATGGTTACAATATATTACTGACCGTGGTATCGATACTAAAGAAGGCATTTACGACCTGGAAGGTAATAAATTAGATCAGGTACTTGATGCAGATATGAAAAGATTTTGTGGAAAGTTAGCTGTAGATTTCAAACTTTTTCAAAAGATGATCTCTCTTGCAGAAATGTTAGCAAGCGAATTCAAGTATGTACGTGTCGATATGTATTGCATAGGAGAAAAAATAAACATAGGTGAACTAACGTTTTTTCCATTAGGAGGCCTATACAAAAGTAAAGATGTTGATTTCTTTGGTAATTTAATAAATTTTGATACCAGTTCTGGCTATAAGAATAATTTAGATGAAAAGTAAAGTAGATTTATTTATTGTTGGTTGTATAAAAGGTGGAACAACGTGGTTGTATGACGTGCTATCAACATCACCTGACATATATGCACCAATGCTTAAAGAACCACATTACTTTTCTAGAATAAAACAAATAAGACCTCATATTAAGCATGTAAATGATTATAATGAATATTTAGCACTTTACCAGTCAGGAGATAGTCATAGATATCGAATGGATGGGAGTGCAAGTTACTTATATGAGAAAAACACCGCACAAAGAATATATGAATATAATCCTGATGGTAAAATATTAATATTGTTAAGGCACCCAGTGAGACGTGCATTTTCTCATTACCAAATGCTTTTGAGGGAGGGTGTTTTGGTCGATGACTTTGAAAAAATCATTGATGTTGATTACTACAATGGTTGTAGTATGAATGATTCACATTGTTTGATTAAGATGGGAGAGTACTTTGGGCAAGTTAAAAACTATTATGATTTATTTGGTAATAATGTTCTAGTTCTTACCTTTTCAGATTTGTTGAATTCCAAGGAGCAATTAATTAAAGAAGTTACAGAATTTATAAGCATTAATTATTCGGAGCTCGAGATAAAAAATGAAAAAAGTAATGCTGCCGCACTACCAAAAAACAAACTATCTAGATTAATGCTAGGTACCAATTCGCTGCGTTATATAATCCAAAAAGCCTTACCAAAATCATTTCGTGTATTTATAAAGAACAAATATTTACTAGAAAAATCAAGTATGAAATTACAAGAAGAAAAGATTGTACAGTTATACAATAAGTACTTTAAGTCAGATAGTGAAAAATTATTTGAGTTGATTAATAGAAGATCGTGGAATGAGGTGAATGATATATAAGTAGAATGATAAAGAATCCGACACTATTCAATGACAGAAGAGTAAAGAAACTGTTCTATTATTCTTGAGTCTTATATTAGTTAATAAACAGTACGCGATTTGTGTCAATCTGACAGAGAGGTAAGTGGTTAGTTTGTTTATATTGGTTTCATTAAATTATTATCTGTTGAATAGATTCACATAGTAATAGAATAATTTAAGTTATGAGAAGTTCTGTACATAAAAAACCAAAGAAATATTAAGTGTGTATTATTATATGTTATGGTTGTAATGTAGGAACTAAACAGAAGTAATAAAATCAGAAAGCCTTATTCAACTACGAAATGGCCATTGCTGCAATTACATGGATAGCCTCTTTAATCTTAGTAGTACTCCTACTAAAGTGGTCTATTGTAAATACAAGAGTCGCTGTTGTAGCAATTGCTTTAGTGTTGGCGTGGCAGTATTTACCTAGGTCTTTAATGTTTCTTACAGGCTTGGATGATCCCTATCCAGCTTATTTGTTTAACAAAGATGCGTGGGATTTAATAGCTCAAAGCTTGATAGCGCTTTTAGCATGGCTTGTTATTTTTTTCTTAACTTACTCAATATTTTATCAGAAAACAATATCTATACACAGACTTTTACCTAAAATACCTGACAGTAATGTAGGTGTAATATTGTTTTTTGTTGCTCTTATTACGACATTAATAGGAGTATCTTCAACAGGATATTTGATAGAAAGTGTGGGCTCCATCGGTAGCTTTATGTACCAAGTAAAGGTTGGTAAAACCTTTGCAGGGTACTACGTGATTAGAGAGATATCGATTACTGGTGCGATATTTAGTGGAATTTCTCTATTATATTTCGAAAAAAAATACAGATTGTCAAAAAAGAATAGACGTTCACGTAAAGTTGTCTGGCTTTGCGTAATACTTTATGTGACTAACCTTGCTTTTAATTATTTTTGGGGAAACCGTTACAATATAGCAATGCTACTTGGTGCTTTTGGAATTGGATGGCATTTTTACATACATAAAATCAACGTATTAAAAGCAGCTATTTTGATTCTCGTTGCGGCAACAATGCTACAAACGTTAAAGAATTTACGCTCAGAAAATTTTGGCGAAGTATTATTTGTCGAAATTAAATCAACGCAACCCTTTTGGACAGATGTCTCGTTATCATTACATATGAGTCAATTTGATGCATTTATGTTGGCTTACAGAGATGCGGGAAAAATATTTCCATACAGAAATGGTAAAGATTTTAAAAATGGTCTATTAGCGTTTATTCCAAGAAAACTATATCCTAATAAAGAAACATACGCAGTAGGAGGTTGGTTTAGAAGGGTATATCAGCCAGAAAAAATTAACGGCTGGCCAATTACAATAATAGGTAATTGGTATGTTAACTTCGGTATGCTAGGTATTTTGTTAGGCGCTTTAATATCAGGAATTATAGCAGCAATATTCGACACAATTAACCGACATCTTAAAGACTCCTATTGGCAGGCAGGGGCTGTACCACCAATTGCATTTTTTATTTTTGACGGTGGAGTCAGTACGGGTTTCGTCCAAAAAATATTTCTTAATGTTATTCCAGTGGTTTTATTAGCAATAATTCTAAGTCGTACAGCCAGAAAAAAACATATATAACTAATAAATGTATCAATGCAATATAAATAACATATAGATTATTTTACTTTAGTACTAGAGTAAATCTTAAACTTTTACGTTAAAAACCATTATCGTCGCAACAGTTGATAGATGAGATTGATATATGATGACTTATGGTAATAAAACACGCCGCAGTTTTATAAAAAATTTGATAGCAACAATATTAGGTGCCTATACAGCAAGTACAAGTTCTGCACAAAAAAATAAAATCAGTAATCGTCCGATTAAAGCAGCAAAAAATTTCGCGTTTGCACATTATATGACTGGCTTATGTACGCGAAAAAGAAAACAGTCTGTGGATGACTGGAAGCAAGATATAGAAGATGCTATAGAGTATGAGATTGATGGATGGCAGTTTAATTTTGGTTTTTATGAGGGTATGTTCAAGAAAAATGTCAGCAACTTTATACTTGCTTTAGAGCAATTGAATATTGGTTCGAATGATTTTAATTTTTTTCCATCATTTGATTGTAATCATGGAAAAGTGCCAAATGTAAATCATATCATCGACTGGTTTGCAACTTATTACAATCACCCAAATCACTTTCGACTAAATGGGTTACCATTGCTAACTGTATGGCAAGGACGTGACGTAGGTAATGACTATTTTATAAAAATCAAAGAAATTCTTGCTAACAAAGGCATGCCAATAGCGTTTATTCCCTATGTAGCTAGTAGGCCTAAGTACTCAGTAATGCTCAAACTATTTAAAGATTGGCCAGTAGTTGATGGTTTTTATACATGGGTCGCTGGGCAAACATCTAAGAATGTTGTTCTATTCAATAAAATCGCAAGTAGTTTATGCAAGAGTTTCGATAAAACGCTAATGGCAGGACATGGATATAGCTATCTGGCAATAAACAAGAGACCTGTCTTTGTAAACAAGCACGCAGGAGAAGCAATTACAGAACAAATGATGCCACTTATAAATGGAGAATTTGGTGACTGTAACATCTTAAATATATCTACATGGAATGATTATGGTGAAGATCACCATATTTCTCCACACCCCCCGTGGGGGGCTGTCCCGGTTGGAAGTACACACCCAGTGTGGTGTCATATTGGTTATTCTGTGATTGTTAAATACTATCTAAAATGGTGGAAAACTGGCACGCCACCAATCATAAACAGTGATACTGTAGCCATTTTTCATTTAACACAACTTGCAAAGGATGGGACTCCACCTTTTCCTTACAAAGATTATCAACCCGATAAAGAAGATGATACTCTATACATCACCTCGATCCTAAAAGAACCCGGGGTTATTGTTGTAAAAAGTGGTCAAAATGATCCAGTTGTTTTTCATGCCTCCTCTGGTGTCTCGCATTGGCGTACCTCCTCGAACATAGGAGAGCAGAAATACGGTTTGTGGCGTAATGGTGTGCAAATATTTAATAAAACGAGCGAAGTACTAATTAAGCCGGGAAATAAGTCTCCATGGTCGTGGGGTAGATTTACGGATGTATACACAGTGTAGAAGAGGGATATCAATTTTGAGGAATAATGGTGGCACAGTAGTTATATCATCATTGGATGATAATCCAATTAATTACAACTGAACATTTAGTATAAAAAAATATACTAAGTAAAAGTAATTAAATGTTTATGTTTACTTTAGTTATCAAATAGTGTGATTACTAATAGTTTAGATACACTTTATATAATATTAAATATTATAAAAGATAGAAAATATATTTAATAAACTAACTTCATTAACTTATAAAATGAATGGCAATATGGAAAGTTCTGGTAATACCTTTGGACAGTACAAAGTAGCAATAGTACACGATTGGTTGACTGTATTTGGTGGAGCGGAAAGAGTATTAGAGCAATTATTGAAATTATTTAAACAAGCGGATATATACACGATTGTAGATTATTTAGATGACAAAGATCGGTCATTTTTAAACAATAACAATATTACTACATCGTTTGTACAAAAATTACCCTTTTCAAAAAAACATTACCGCTCGTATTTGCCTTTGATGCCATTGGCGATTGAGCAGTTCGACTTAAGTCAATATGACCTGGTCATTTCCAGTAGTTATGCTGTAGCAAAGGGTGTGCTCACTGGGCCAAACCAATTACACATTAGTTATGTGCATTCACCTATTAGGTATGCATGGGATCTTCAACACGAATATCTACACACAAGTGGTTTCGATAAAGGATTAAAATCAATCCTAGTAAGATGGTTTTTGCATAAAATAAGAATATGGGATCATAGAACATCGAGTGGTGTAGATGAATGGATTGCAAATTCAACATTTATCAAAAAAAGAATCAGAAAGGTTTATCGATGCAAATCGAAAGTTATTCATCCACCAGTAAATACAAATCGTTTTAAACCAACGGAAGTAAAAAAAGAACACTATTTTACCGTTTCAAGAATGGTGCCATATAAACGCATCGACTTAATAGTAAACGCGTTTAAAAAAATGCCAGATAAAGAACTTATTGTAATAGGTGATGGTCCAGAATTTGGAAAAATAAATAAGAACCTTACACCTAATATAAAATTACTTGGGTTTCAAAGTTCATCTATTGTTGAAGAGTATATGAGTACTGCGAAAGCATTTATATTTGCTGCACAAGAGGATTTTGGAATCGTGCCTGTTGAAGCTCAGGCATGTGGTATTCCAGTAATAGCCTATGGAAAAGGAGGCGTTTTAGATTCAGTCGAGGAAGGAAAAACAGGCATGTTTTTCTCCCAGCAAACAGAAGACTCCTTAATACAATCAATACAAATGTTTGAATTAAACTATAAAAACTTTGACAGTAATTATATTAGAAAGCACGCAGATAAATTTTCTGAAGAAAGGTTTAGAAATGAAATGAGTGAAACTGTTCAGAGAGCAATAGATTGCTACTTTGATAATAAACAATAGAAGTATCTAACATCTTTAGTTTAAAGTAGGGTAGGCAATTAACCAAAACAAAGTTACATGTTTAATTAATGTAAGGTCCTCCTTGATTAAACTTGTTGATACGAGAAAAACACTCACAAAAAAACATCTATCAGAATATTTAAATGAATAATTCACTATGAATTGGTCAAAGATTGTTACCTGATAAATGGAATAGTTAGGTGTTATACTTTGGTTATTTTAATGTAATTTATCGACTAGAAAATATACAGGCATAAAGCGAATGATTGTTACAAGAATAAAGTGCTACATCCTTGTGATTCATAAGCAATAATTTAACAAGATTCAACACTAGAAGTCACAAAACATGCATATTTGACCATCTGTTCAACAATCACATAATTATATTACGTGCAGTGTGATAAAGTTCTCTAAGTTATTACTCTTAACAAGTAAAATATAAACGATGTCTAAAATATAGATAATCAATTAAAAGGAAGAGCGGTTAAAGAAAAGGAATATTACTGTTATGGCCTGGCGGTATTCATTATTAACAATAGTTCTTATATTCACAACATCAATCATTGTATTATACGGATTTTGGGATGGTATTACAGATATGGTCCATTTATGGGCTAGGAAGGAAGAATATGGGTATGCCTATTTCATTCCATTCATAACAGCTTATTTAATATGGCAAAGAAGCAATACACTTACGCTAATTGAGTTTAACTCATCCTGGATTGGTGTGGCGATTATTGTTTCCGGTGGCCTGTTATTTTTTGTCGGAACAATTGCAACAACTTTTACACTTGTCCAATACGCACTAATATTAACAATAATTGGGTTTGTATACGCATATCTAGGCACGCAAGCAATAAAAACAATACTTGGGCCATTACTGCTGCTTTTCTTTATTATTCCTTTACCTCCATTTATTTACAATTCCCTTTCAGGTGAATTACAACTTATATCATCAAAATTAGGTGTATACGTAATTCGTATGTTTGGTATTAGTGTTTATTTAGAAGGTAATGTCATTGATTTAGGTAATTATAAACTTCAGGTAGTGGAGGCTTGTAATGGATTACGTTATCTCTTTCCTCTAGCTACCCTTGCTTTTCTTGCAGCTTATCTCTACCGGGTCGAACTGTGGAAAAGGGTAGTAGTTTTTCTATCCAGTATACCAATAACAGTATTGATGAATAGCTTCCGTATTGGTGTTATCGGTATACTTGTTGATAACTGGGGACAAGAGCACGCAGATGGATTTTTGCACTATTTTGAAGGTTGGGTCGTTTTTATGTCATGTCTTTTAATTCTGCTGATAGAGATGACATTGCTAGCCAAGATTGGTTCGCCGAATAGAAAACTGAAGGATGTTTTTGGGTTGGAAATGCCAAAACCTTTACCAGAAGGAATTACTTATCATATCAGACCAATATCCTCCGTCCACTATGCGATTCTTATTACCGTTTCAATGATCGCTACCAGCTCACTGTATGTAAAAAATCAACAACAGATCCTACCTGATCGAGAGAATTTCAGCTCTTTTCCCTCACAAATAGGAAATTGGCAAGGTGATGAAGACTTGTTGGAAGAAAAGTATCTAAAGTCTCTGAAATTAGATGATTATATTATTGGTGATTATACCAATCAGCTGGGTTCTCTTGTTAATTTTTACATCGCTTACTACGCATCGCAACAGGCAGGATCAGCTGCTCACAGTCCTCGCTCGTGCATTCCTGGTGGCGGATGGAAGATTGATGCTGTGACAGAGGTCTCTATTACCGGCCTGGATATTAACCATACACCGTTGACAGTAAATCGATTGGTTATCATGAAAGGGGACGTGAAACAATTGGTCTATTACTGGTTTCAACAACGTGGCCGTGTGATTACAAATGAATGGCTAGTAAAATGGTACCTTTTTCTAGATGGCTTCACAATGCATCGTACTGATGGAGCACTTGTTAGGCTGACGACTACGATTAGAGATGGAGAGGATTGGATAGATGGTGATAAACGTTTGGTTGAGTTTGCAGGGAAGGTAGCACCAATTCTTGTGGACTATATTCCCAACTAACTCGCAATACTTAACTTTATATAGAGTTCAATCTAAATCACAATATCAGTTTTCTTTTCTCATAATATTTAAGTATTTAAGAATGGAATCAAAGTATAATTTTAAAGAGTGAATGCATATTTTGATTATTTTTTATAAATCAACGATAGACCGAATGAATTATTAAGGAAAGCTCGTTGTAGGAATTGTCTATGAAGGCGGCCATGGAATTTGTAAAATCAAAAAATATTTTGTTCAGTTTTCTTATATTTTCATTCCTTATGCTAGGTACTGCCTGTACAAGTAAGGAAAATAGAAAACAACACTATTTTGATCGGGGCATCGAACTGTACAATCAAGGTAACTATACAAAAGCAAGACTAGAATTCAAGAATGTCTTACAGATAGATCCTCAGGATGCTGATGCATACTACATGTTCGGCTTAATTGAAGAAAAAGAGGAAAACTGGCGCAAAGCTTTTTCGCTGTTTTTCAGGGCAGTTGAACTCAAACCTGAACATCAGAATGCCCAGGTTCACCTCGGTACAATCTATGTATTAGCCGGGGATACAGAAAAAGCATTAGAAGCTGCAGAAACCGTTCTCAAGACAACTCCGGACCACTCTGAGGCACTCGTACTTAGAGGCTTCGCACTGGCGAAATCCGGTGAAAATGAGGCGGCTATCGAAGACGTATTAAATGCTTTTTCATCAGATCCCGGTAATGTGGAAGCAGCATCGCTACTTTCAGCTCTCTACGCAGATAGAGGTGAATTGGATAGGGCTATTCAAATTGCTAGAGATTCATTAACGCAACATAAGGAAAGAGTTGCCTCCTATCTGCTTCTGGCCAGGCTTTATGCCAAGGCAAATGAAGAAAAGTCTGTTATTCAAGTGCTTACCGACTTAATACAGTCTAATCCAAATGAACTGCAACACCGGCTTCATCTTGTAAGTTACTACGAAGAAAAAGGTGATAAAGAGCTGGCGGAAGCTGTGCTACGACAGGCAGTAAATGATCTGCCTCGCAGTGCAGACGCAAAACTGGCTTTGGTCAGTTACTTAAAGAGTAACAAGGATATCATCGGCGCTGAGTCTCTATTGAGCACGTATGTTGTACAGAATCGGGACAATCATACCTTTAAGCTCGAACTGGCTAAACATCACATCAGTCTCAACCGAAAGGCTGAAGCAATACAAATGCTTTCAGATGTGATCAATCAGGCCGATTTATCAACGGATGGTCTGATTGCTCGAACACTCAAAGCCAGTATTCTAGTCAAAGAGGGTTCAGTTCAACAAGCCAGTCAATTGATAGAAGAGGTATTGGAAGCTGATCCCAAGTACAAGGATGCACTCTTGGTCCGAGCCGGCATAGCACTCGTTAGTGAAGATCCAGATCGAGGTATTGCAGACCTTAGAACCCTACTGAGGGAGGATCCTGGTCATGTCAAAGCTCATCGCCTGAAAGCAAGATCTCATTTAAAAAAGGGTGAAGTTGAGCTGGCCCGTCAAAGTCTTGAAGATGCAGTGAAAGCCCAGCCTCAGGAAACCACAACCAATTTTGAGCTGGTACAGCTCTTGATTCAAACCGGTGAACTCGATGATGCAGAAGTTGTGCTGCAAAAAATGCTGAAATTTGCTCCCAAAGAGATTTCAGTGCTTCGAGGACTTGGAATTGTCTATCTCAAACAAAAGAAATGGGGTGAATTACTAAAAATAGCTAAGACCCTCCAATCTGAATATGAAGCTGAGCCAATAGGTTATTACTATCAGGGCTTGGTTGACCAGAATAATGACAGATTGGAACAGAGCGTCATATCTCTGACCCGATCACTAGAACTCAAACCAGGGGCGATTGATGTACTGGTAGCCCTGGCGAAAAGCTATTTTGGATTGAAACTGGCAGATGAAGCCCTGAAACAGGTCAACCAGGCTGTTACTACGGATCCTAATCACTATCTGGCTTACAATCTGTTGGGGGAGATACACCTTTCCCAGAAGCGCTTGAAGGAAGCAGATAAAGCATTTGAGCGCAGCCTGAGCATCAATGAGAAGTGGCCGGTTCCCTATCGGAACCTGGTCAAAGTCAAGCTGATGGAGGGTAAACAGGCTGATGCAGTTGCTATGTTGCGTAGAGGTTATCAGAATTCTCTGGATCCTGCTCTGGGCATTGAATTGGCAAATACTCAGGATAAACTGGGGCAGGTTGATGAATCGATACAGATTTACCAGCAGATTCTCGACAAAAATCCGGATAATGTGCTGGCAGCCAATAACCTAGCGATGATTCTACTGAGAGGAAAACCTGATCAGACTAAACAGGATCAGGCGCTGAAGTTGGTGGAAGGTTTTTCAACCTCTGAAAATCCCATTGTGCTTGATACTCTAGGGTGGACCCATTACAAGCGGGGAGAGACGGATAAAGCCATATCGGTACTCAGGCGGGCTCTTAGGAAGAACTCAAATATCCCGGAAATCGACTATCATCTCGCTCTGGCCTACAAACAGATTGGTAACATGGATGCTGCAAAGACACACCTGGATGCGGCATTGTCATCGGGAAAGCCATTTGAGGGTATTAGCGAGGCAAAATCCCTTCAAGCTCGGCTCCAATAGTTCGATTTGAAACCGGGTGCCACTAGGCTAAAAGACATCCCAACAGGGTGCTATTTTACGGCACCCTGTACCAGTCCGCGAAGCCTGTTACTCGTGTAGTTCACAAAACTGATTAGAGGATTAGTCGGATCGGCCCGTCTCGACATTCTCGGGTCTTGCCACCAAATACTCCGACCTGCGTCAAGATTATTTGTGGGCTTTGGCATGCTCCTGAATCGTTGCTAACAGGCATGGTTCTCAAGCTCTGAACTCGCAATCTCAGGCCAAAAAGTTACAAATTCAATCACCACGTAGTTGATAGGGTCTCAACTCTGTATAATGCTGCATTGCATTACCAACTGGTGATGTCGTAACATATTGAAATAAATGGCATTATAAATAATGAAGACGATTCTCGTGACCGGTGGTGCCGGATTTATCGGTGGAAATTTTATCCACTTTCTACTTTCACAACAGGATTCCCTGAAGGTAATTAACCTGGATGCTCTCACCTACGCAGGCAATCTGGATACCCTGAAATCGCTGGAAGATCACCCGAATCACCACTTCGTTCAAGGGAAAATTCAGGACCGGGAATTGGTATCTGGCCTATTTGAGCGCTACAAGCCGGATGCTGTGGTCAATTTCGCCGCAGAGAGCCATGTAGATCGCTCCATTGATGGTCCGGCCGAGTTTATCGACACCAATATTGGCGGGAGCTTCAACCTGCTGGAGTGCGCCAGGGTGCACTGGCAGTCACTGCCTGAGACCGAGGCCGAATCATTCCGTTTTCTGCATGTCTCCACCGATGAGGTGTATGGCTCATTAGGGGCGGAGGGTCTGTTCACCGAGACCACTGCCTATGCTCCGAACTCTCCCTATTCGGCCTCAAAAGCGGCCTCGGACCACTTGGTGCGTGCCTGGCATCACACCTACGGGCTGCCGGTTTTGACCACAAACTGTTCAAATAACTACGGTCCCTACCAGTTTCCGGAAAAACTCATTCCGCTCTTTATTCAGAAGGCATTGAGGGGTGAACAGCTGCCGATCTATGGCGATGGCAGTAATGTACGGGATTGGCTCTATGTGGAGGACCACTGCCGGGCGATCTGGCAAGTGCTCAAGGCGGGTACACCGGGTGAGGTCTACAATGTGGGCGGGAATAATGAGATGTCCAACCTGGAGGTTGTGGAGACACTCTGCGCCTTGCTGGATGAGCTTGCACCGGATTCAGAGTTCAAACCCCACAATCAATTAAAAATCTTTGTTAATGATCGGCCTGGTCATGACCAACGCTACGCCATCGATGCGAGCAAACTTGAGCGGGAGCTGGGCTGGACACCATTGGAAACCTTTGAGACCGGGTTAAGGAAAACGGTCCAGTGGTATCTGGAGAACAACCTCTGGTGCCAGCGGGTGCTGGATGGGAGCTATCGTGGCGAACGACTGGGGCAGGGCTGAGCATGGCTAAGACAGTTAAAAAAGGCATTATTCTGGCGGGTGGCTCGGGAACCCGTCTGCATCCGCTGACCCTCACGATCTCCAAGCAGCTTCTGCCTGTCTACGACAAGCCGATGATCTACTATCCACTCTCCACCCTGATGCTGGCTGGGATCCGGGATATTCTTATTATCACCACACCCCAGGATGCCCAGTTGTTCAAAGGGCTGCTGGGAGATGGCCATCAATGGGGAATAGAGATCACCTATGCTGTTCAGCCCGATCCGGGTGGCCTGGCGCAGGCCTTTATCATCGGTCAGGAGTTTATTGCGGGTGATCCCTGCTGCCTGATTCTGGGGGACAATATCTACTATGGCCATGGGCTCGTTGACTCACTCAAGCGAGCCGCCCAAACTTCCGATGGCGCGACGGTATTCGGATACTGGGTAACAGACCCGGAACGCTATGGCGTGGTGGATTTCGATGAGCAGGGGCAGGTGAATGATATTGAAGAAAAGCCCGTAAAACCAAAATCCAATTATGCGGTTACCGGCCTCTACTTTTATGATGAACAGGTTACTGATCTGGCGCTCTCGCTGAAGCCTTCGGCGAGGGGTGAGTTGGAGATTACCGATCTGAACAAACGCTATCTTGAGATGGGTAAACTGAGCCTGGAAAAGATGGGGCGTGGTATTGCCTGGTTGGATACTGGTACCCACGAGAGCCTGATACAGGCAAGTAACTTCATTGAGACCATCGAGCTTCGCCAGGGGCTGAAGATCGCCTGCCCGGAAGAGATTGCGTTCTCTCAGAACTGGATCAGCCTGGAAGATCTGAAATCGATGGCGGCAGCACTGAGTAAGAACGGTTATGGGCAGTATCTGCTGGGGCTCTGTGAGCGGAGAATGTAGCAATGGAAGTGGTGGAGACGAAAATTCCAGGAGTTCTGCTGCTCAAACCCAAAGTGTTCGGCGACCAGCGCGGTTGGTTTATGGAGAGCTGGCAGAACGAACGCTATGCCTCGCTGGGTATTCCTGAGCATTTTGTACAGGACAATTTGGCCTATTCTGAACAAGGTGTGTTGCGAGGTCTGCATATTCAGAATCCCTACGGTCAGGGAAAGCTGGTGCAAGCCATCAAAGGTGAGGTCTTCGATGTGGCTGTCGATGTGCGCAAAGGATCCCCCTGGTTTGGTCAATGGGTTGGTGTACATCTTTCTGAATCGAACCGCCATCAGTTTTATGTGCCTGTGGGTTTCGCCCATGGCTATCTGGTACTGAGTGAAGAGGCGATTTTTGCCTACAAATGTACCGACCATTACCATCCTGAAACCCAGTTTTCCGTACGTTGGGATGATCCGGAAATCGGTATTGAATGGCCTGGTGGACTGAAACCGCTGCTGGCAGAGAAGGATCGAGACGCACCCCTTCTCAGTGACATCCCAGAAGAGACGCTTCCTCTCTATACGGGTGAGAAAGGGGCATAGTATGTCGACAAAACACCCGAAGATTTTGTTGATCGGTTGTGATGGCCAGGTTGGATGGGAGCTGCAACGGAGTCTGGCCGTGCTGGCCGACGTGACGGCTACCTCGCTTTGTGGCAGTTACGGCTATGCATTGGATTTATTGGATTCTGACGCCATAAATAAAGCGGTTGCTGAGACAGAGCCTGACTATATTGTCAATGCTGCTGCCCATACGGCCGTTGACAAGGCTGAGTCGGAAGTAGAGCTGTCAAAACAGCTTAATGCCGAGGCGCCGGCGCAATTGGCGAGACTGGCAGCTGAGCACGATGCCGTATTCATTCACTATTCGACAGACTTCGTTTTCGACGGTCAGAGTGAAAGGCCCTATCGAGAGGAGGATCCAACAGCCCCCCTGGGTGTCTACGGACAAACCAAGCTGGAGGGTGAGCAGCGTATCCTGGCAACAGAGGCAACTGCGATGGTTTTTCGCACCAGTTGGGTATATGGCAATCATGGCCATAATTTCATGAAAACCATGCTCAGGTTGTTTCATGAAAAGGATGAGTTGAAGGTGGTGGATGACCAGATTGGGGCGCCTACCTGGAGTCGGATGATTGCAGAGGTGACGGCTCAGGTCATCGGCCAGCTGCATTCTGGCGTAAAGCATGCTGATGAGCTTAAGGGCATCTATCATCTGACAAGTAGTGGGGAGACCAGTTGGTATGGTTTCGCCAGACAGATTCTGGAACTGTCCGGTGAATCTTGTTCCCTTTTGCCGATTGCTACCCACAAATATCCAACACCTGCACGTCGGCCAGCGTACTCGGTTCTGGATAATAGTAAGTTAAGTCAAATGTTTAGACTGTCTATGCCGAACTGGTCCAGCGCACTTAAGCGTTGCATGGAAGATGAAAGGCCTACTTCATGAGAACATGCCGATGTCAGATCAAATTCTTATTGCTGACTGACACATTCTCAATCTGATTACAAATCTAAAAACCATCTTTATTGACTACAGACTGAAAGTGTCGACTTGAATATTGCTGTACAGCGATATAGCGTGAGATAATGGAGATTCTGATCTACAGCATTTGAGGAAGCTACCTCATTACGGGGCAATACAGCGGATGTATGAGACTTTCTACGGTTTTGCCGAAAAACCATTCACCTTGTTACCTGACCCGTCGTTCCTGTTTCTTGGGAAAAAGCACAGTACTGCCTATTCCATGTTGGAATACGGGATGCTCAGCCAGGCCGGGTTCACAGTGATTACCGGAGAAGTGGGCAGCGGTAAAACTACCCTGGTGCGCCACCTGCTCAACCAGTTGGAGGATGATGTGACTGTTGGGCTGGTAAACACCAGTCACCGTGACATGGGTGAATTGCTGCAGTGGGTATTGCTCTCTTTCGGGTTGGAATATCGGGAGAAGGAGCGGGTGGTTCTACATGATCTCTTTACCCAGTTTCTGATCGATCAATATGCTCAGAACAAACGCACCGTATTGATTGTGGATGAGGCGCAGAACCTGGATGCGCAGGTTCTGGAAGAGCTGAGATTGCTCTCCAATATCAACGCCGACAAACATCAGGTCCTGCAGATCATTCTGGTTGGGCAGCCCCAACTGCGCAGCATGCTATCGCACGAGGATTTCCTACAGTTTCAACAGCGGGTTTCGATCGATTATCACCTGTCGGCGCTCGATGAGAAGGAAACAAAGGCCTATATTTTCCACAGAACGCGCTCTGCCGGTCGTACCAAACCGCTATTTACCAAGGGTGCCTCACAGCTTATCTATCGAGCCAGTCAGGGTATTCCAAGGGTGATCAATACCATCTGTGATGCCGCATTGGTGTATGGCTTTGCGGATCAGAAGACCATACTGGATAGCAGAGTGATAACCAGTGTCTTAAGGGATAAAGCGAAAGCGCGAAGGGCGCATGTGAACAATGCTCAAAATCCTGCTGGCCATCTCAAGCCGGTAGTATTGGGAGACCGTCAGAACAATATCGAGCAATTCCAGTCCGATGACCAGCGTGGCGATCCCAATGAATCAAACAAAAAACTGACTGAGTTTAATCGGGATGCGGCAAAGTTGCTGTTCAAAAAATATTACCATGACTCATGATTTTCATAGGCTAAGTATATTTTCTGAGTGTAAATCTTAAGTATTGAAATACATCCTATTATAGGAAAGTTAATCAGGACTGATTGATATGGAAACTGGAAGTTATTCAATATCGGATTTGATGTTGAATTCCGGGGTGAGGTTTGGAACCAGTGGTGCACGGGGTTTGGTGAGTGCAATAACCGACCAGGTCGCTTACTCATACACCTATGCTTTTTTACAGCATCTTGAAATATCCGGACAGCTAAAAACAAATAGACGTGTTGCCATAGCCGGTGATTTCCGTCCCAGTACACCCAGAATCATGGCTGCGGTCTGCAAAGCAGCTATCGATCGTGGTCTTCAGGTAATCAACTGTGGATATATTCCTTCGCCAGCGATTGCGCTCTATGGCCTGCAACAGGGTATTCCATCCATTATGATTACCGGAAGTCACATTCCAGACGATCGTAATGGAATCAAGTTTAACCGTCTGGATGGTGAAATCCTAAAAGAGGATGAACAGGCAATCCGCGATCAGGTCATAGAGATTCCTGAGCAACTGTTTGATCAACAGGGATACTTTGCTCAGAAACAAGATCTTCCGTCCGTCAATAGAACGGCTTACGAGAATTATGTAAGACGCTATACCAACTTTTTTAGTCCAATGTGTCTCGAAGGATTGAGAATCGGTCTCTATGAACACTCCAGTGTTGCCAGAGAGTCAGCTGCTGAAGTTCTTGAAGCCTTGGGGGCAGAGGTTATTCGATTGGGCTATTCCGATCAGTTTGTTCCAGTGGATACAGAGGCTATCAGACCTGAAGACATTGCATTAGCCAAAGATTGGGCGAATATCCATGATTTGGATAGTATCGTCTCGACAGATGGAGACGGGGATCGGCCATTGGTCAGCGATGAAAAAGGAGAATGGCTGCGGGGTGATATGGCAGGCATGCTATGTGCGTATTTCCTTAATGCAGAATGGGTGGCTACACCGGTTAGTAGTAGTAGTGCCGTTGAGCGATCAGGCTGGTTTACTGGAGTGAGTCGTACCCGTATAGGATCACCTTATGTGATTTCTGCCATGTCCACGCTACTTGACGAGGGTAGAGAAGGCGTTGTTGGTTATGAGGCTAATGGTGGCTTTCTCAATGCGGATACACTTGTATATGGTGACAAAATGCTTGAGCCATTGCCAACCCGCGATGCACTTATCGTCATAGTCGGCATTCTAAATCGTACTCAAAATGGTGCCTTGAAGGTATCTGAACTCTGTGCTTCAGCACCAGCACGATTTACATCAAGTAATCGTTTGAAGGCTTTCCCCATTGACCTGAGTCAGGAACGGCTTGCTGCTTTCACAAGCGGGAACTTCGAACGAGACAGTAGAGCTATCGAGCAGGTATTTGGAAATCAGTTCGGTGAAGTCAAATCAATAGACTTAACGGATGGCGTGCGCATAACCTTCAAGGGTGAGGATATTATTCACTTACGCCCATCAGGTAATGCTCCGGAACTACGCTGCTACACGGAAGCGGACTCTGAACAGTGGGTTCGGGAGATGAACCGGATTTGTCTAAATTTATTGGAAGAATGGAGAGTACATTGATAGTACCAGTTATATTGTCAGGTGGGTCAGGAACGCGTTTGTGGCCACTCTCCAGAAGTGCCTATCCTAAACAATTTATACCACTGATGGATGAAACCTCCCTCTTTCAGGCCACCCTGGAACGAGTTTCAGAGTTACCTGATAGCACAGACGCCCTGGTAGTATGCAATGAAGAACATCGCTTCATGGTTGCTGAACAGGTTAGAAAACTTGCTAAAAAGTGTTCCGGAATCATACTCGAACCTGTAGGGAGAAACACAGCGCCTGCCATAGCGTGCGCTGCCTTGCATGCCTTGAAGCAGGATCAGAACGCATTGATCATGGTGACCCCTTCAGATCATATTATCAGTGATCAAACACGGTTTTCAGAATCGATGGAGAAGGGGATAGAGGCTGCAAAAAACGGTGGCTTGGTCACCTTTGGTGTGGTGCCCGACAAACCCGAGACAGGCTATGGTTACATCCGCAAGGATGAGGGTCGTCAGCAACTTGGGGCATACCGGGTTGCTGAGTTTGTTGAGAAGCCGGATCTGCAGACTGCCGTCAACTATCTCGATTCAGGTGAATATCTTTGGAATAGCGGGATGTTTGTTTTCCAGGCACAACGCTATCTGCAAGAGCTTACAAAATTCGAGCCTGAAATGGTTAAAGCAGTAACCAGCGCATTTGAAAAACAGAGTGTTGACCTGGATTTTATCCGCCTCGATAAGGAAGCCTTTCTCGCCTGTCCTTCGGAATCCATTGATTATGCGGTGATGGAGAAGACTGAGAAATCGATGGTGGTACCACTGGATGCCGGATGGAGCGACATTGGTTCCTGGTCTGCGCTCTCTGATGCTGCTGGAACCGATAGTGAAGATGACAATGTCTTATTGGGGGATGTTCTGGCCAAGGACGTGACAAACAGCTATTTACGCAGTGAAAATCGAATGATAGCTGGCATTGGACTAGATGGATTGGTGGTTATCGAAACGGCGGACGCGGTTCTGGTTGCTGATAAGTCCAGATCCCAGGATGTCAAAGAGATCGTAGATCAACTCAAGGTTTCCGGCCGTTATGAGCCTTTCACCCATGTCAGAGTTTACCGACCCTGGGGTAGGTATGAGACTGTCGATGAGTGTGCCCGGTTCAAGGTCAAACGTATTGTAGTCAATCCTGGTGCCAGTCTCTCATTACAAAAACACAACCACCGCGCCGAGCATTGGGTTGTGGTCAAAGGTACGGCCAGGATTATCAATGGCAAGGAAGAGAAACTGTTGACAGAGGACCAATCCACTTATATTCCGATCGGTACTCTGCATCGTCTGGAGAATCCAGGCCTCATACCTCTTGAGATTGTTGAGGTTCAGACTGGCAGTTATCTGGGAGAGGATGATATCGAGCGGTTTTCTGACGACTATGGTCGTCATGTGCCTGAAACTGAACCGAAGTCTATACGTAAGACTGTTTGACTTGGCTGATCATTAGTCCCATTCTTGAGGTATTGAATTAGGGCCTATTGGATTAGTGTTAACAGACCCTAACGCTCTTATAATCAAAGTTATATGGATTGATACCAATGATTTGTTCAAGCGTTTCGTGTCTGTTCAAGTGAATTGTGATTCCTTAACTTATCCCTTCTAGCCTAGGTTTTTTTGTATCTAGTCAGAGAACCTACGAGTAATCCACCAGCCTTCTGCATTTACTAAATCATTATTAAAATTATAAAATAAGCCTATTCTAAATAAGTGAGTATTAAGAGCTTTTTAAATGTATAAGCTCTTTGCTTACTTCAATTATTAGTCTAAATTTATACACTAATTCAGGATAATGTTATTTGGGATCAATATTTACAAGGAGGGTAGTGTAGATTAAAGGAAACACATATGAATGGGGTGAATGAATATACTCTGCGTATAATAAGTCGAATCTATGATGGAGGATTATCTTCTGGTAATTGGCCAGCCATTATTGATGATTTGACTGATTACTTTAATGCCAGCGGGTCTGCTTTATTCTATTCAGATAATCAAAATCCAGAAATTAATCCAAAAATAACTTGTTTAAGTGATTTCTGGCGTAAGCAAGGTAACTTAAATGAATATCAAAATAATGTAGCTGATGATGAGCCTTCAGCAAGAATCCTTAGAAATCGAGAGCCTCGAGATATTGTCACAGATGATGTTCTGACAACAGAGGAAAGGCAAAGTATCATTGATTATGGCCAAAAAATGAAAGAGATTTTTGGTCTTGAAGCTATGATGGTGGCGCGTCTTACTGAGACAGGTGCATGGTTTGACTATGTAACATTCCAATTTGACGGAAAACATGGTCCTGTAAGAACGGAGGAGATGAAAAATTTAAAAATTCTCTTACCACACATTGCCAAGTCTCTTGAGATTTCACGTCCTATGACGGTGCTTGAGCAGAGGTTCAATCGTGTCCTCGAAGCCTTGGATCACTTTCATGTGGGTGTGCTAATTCTAACAGAAAAAAACTACTGATTACTCAAAAACAAAATGGCTTTAAAAATCCTCGAGATGAAAGATGGAATTTCACTAAATTATGGAAATCTATTAAGAGTTACAAATGATCTTGAGGATAAGCGTTTACGATATGCTGTACGGTGTGTAACTCAGACTGCGAGTGCAAATGGACTTGATGACGGTAGAGTTATGTCCATTACACGAACATCTGGGAGGGATTCATTTCTTTTGGAAGTGGCCCCTCTTAGTTGTGATGCGGATGCATTTGGAACTGGGTTCAAGGGTGCGATCGTATTTCTTATAGATCCAGTCGAGCCGGGTAAAGTATCTACATGTGGTATGCAAGAGCTTTATAAATTAACAACATCTGAAATTGAGGTTTGTAAATCAGTAGTAGAAGGGTGCAGTAATCAACAGATAGCTGATATAAGAAATGTTTCGTCAGAAACAATAAAAACTCAGATTCAGTCACTATTCCGGAAGACAAATACTGCTAACCGTTCCGAGCTCATACGTAGAGCACTCTCTGTCAATCTACCTATAGATAGAACTTAAATTGGATTGTAGAGAAAATAGTTACACTTATAGCTAGTACTCTTGTGTGGATTTACATTTCTATTGAGAGAGAAAAATAGAGTAAATACGTGCAAACCCTAGTCATAAAATCCTATGTAACAATTTTATTCTTTAATATTCTAATATAATTGCGCTTTCATGTTGGAGTATTTGGCAAAATAATCTATTTATCCCCCACATGGGGGATGTAAAAATAGGCCGCCTTTCATAATCTCACTTTTAAAAGAAGTTCAAATAAGAAATCACGAAAACCTCGAGTTAATTAGTGTGATTTCATCATTTCAATTAAATCACTATTGGAAACTAGATCGACTGCTAAGTCATTTTTTATCTAGTTTGGATTTTATATTAGTAGGTACTACAGGAAGTGAGAAAATGAACTCGAAAAATACGATATGTCGCCTATCTAATACTCAAGCGTTAATTTATCTTTTGATATTATTAATGTGTGCTTCATGCGGTGGTGGAAGTGGAGGTGGAGACAGTTCGGGATCTTCAACAGAAGTTACACCTCCACCGAATGAAGTAACAACACCACCGCCAGCAACATGTCAGGATAATGACACAGTAGAGTGTGCAGATCCATTAACTGGTAATAATCCAAGCATTACAGGACATGGAAACAGCTCTAATGATGTTCATGACTACTTTGAGTACACACCCAGTCAATCAGGGACAGTGACGGTTACATTAAGTGGCTTTGGAGCTAATGATTTTGACTTGTTTCTCAGGTCTTCATCTGGCGTAGTAATAGATTCAAGTGAGTCAGTAAACACTCAAGAACGCATAGTATTCACTGCTAGTGCGGGTGCTACTTACTTTATATCTGTTATGGCCTATCAAACATCGGGTATGACTATTTCATATGATTTAAATATAGCGTTAAGTTCAAATACTAATACACCGCCACCACCGCCGCCGCCATCAACAACTTCAACTATGAGTTACACGATTATTGATTCCTGTAATGATGGCTATTTGATTCGGTATAAATTATATGATGTCGACAATGATCTCGTGTGGCCTACAGCAACAACACATTTTTCTACTCAAGGATTGAATCGTGACAATACACACTCATTGGCCTGTAGGACGGGGGCAAGAATTTGTTACGGAGGGTCACTAACACCAGATGGGTCAGGATTGTATTGGGGAGTGGGGTTGTTTGGTAATCAAGGTTGTTCAACCTGCTGTTATACTTGTACCAATGGTGGATCCGTAAGAGTTGGGCTCACATGTGGCAGTCGAAAGCAGTCCTCTGAAAATGATATTTTATCTATGACCAATACTTCTTCAAATTACCAGCCAGGGCTAACTTCCGATGGTGAGTCTTTGGAAATGGGTAATGATGGACTAATAAAGAATATTGAGGTTTATGACCCAGATATAGATATAGATTTACATTAAGTTCGAGTGATGGGTGTAATTGGAGGAATGCGTCAACGTTAAAGCCAGGTATGGTATTACCTGGCTTTAATGAGTCCTTTAAATCAATTTACAACAGTCTGAGATAGTATGGATGGTGGAGGCGGGCGGATTCGAACCGCCGTCCGCGAGTCCTCTGCCAAAAGTTCTACATGCTTAGTCCTGCCTATTATATTTAACCGATTACCACCCGACGGACAGGGCGTGTAATAGGCGATTCCGGATAGGTTTTAACGTTTCCACCCCGGATGAGCTTCAACGCGATCTTGTGAGATATGACGCCTGAAAAGCTGGACGCACAAGCACGGCTCCAGTCAGACGGCACCCTACTGGGTATTAAGCAGCGAGTGCGTAGTTGTCGTCGTTGGCAACTATAAGTTTGCAGATGGTTTAGCGAGGTACTCTGCACCTCGGCATGCACTTCAGGTTTTGCAACCCCCGTCGAAGCCTACGTCGCCCCCATGACGGTTATGAGTCAGACATTATATGCCAGGGTTTGGTTCCAGGTCACGGAAAAACTGCACTCGAGATTGGTGTCGCGCTAGCCGTGCTTGAACAGCCGCTCTTTTTCCCGCTTCCAGTCCCGGTCCTTGTCGCTTGCCCGTTTGTCATGGAGTTTCTTGCCTTTGGCGACGCCGATCTCCAGTTTGGCCATGCCTTTCTTCCAATACAGCGCCGTGGGCACCAGGGTATAGCCCTTGCGCTCGACCAGGCCGATCAGTTTATTCAGCTCACTTCGATGCAGCAGCAGCTTGCGGGTACGTATAGGATCCGTGCGGATGTGGGTGGAGGCGGTGCTGAGAGGCACGATATGGGCGCCGAACAGGAACGCCTCGCCCTCCTTGATAGTGACGTAACTCTCTTTGATCTGAACCTTTCCTTCACGCAGACTTTTCACTTCCCAACCCTGCAGGGAGAGGCCGGCTTCGTATCGATCTTCGATGAAATAGTCGTGATTCGCCTTTTTATTCAGCGCGATGGTGGGGCGCCCCTGGACTTTTTTCTTTGCTTTACTTGCCATCGGCCTATTCTAATGCCGGAAAAGGCAACTCACCAGAGGCGGCTTGAGAAATGGTCCAATTTTCAGGAGAATCAACAACCTTTAGATGAATGACAACCCGGCGATCAGTTGGTTTACCCTCTGTCTTCTGGGCAAATATGGCCCAACTGACAACGCTGTAAGCTGATTCGTTTAGATTTTGAGAGCTGAATAAGGATCAAAAGTAATGGCTGAAAGACAATCCATACATGGCCAGTGGTCGTCGCGGCTGGTGTTCATCCTGGCAGCTACCGGGTCTGCGGTCGGATTGGGTAATGTCTGGAAGTTTCCCTACATCACCGGCGAAAATGGTGGTGGCGCCTTTGTTATCGTCTATCTTGTGTGCATTGCCCTGGTCGGTGTGCCGATCATGATGGCTGAGATCATGCTTGGCCGCCGGGGCCGGCAGAGCCCGATCAACACCATGGCTGAACTGAGTCGCGAGGAGGGGGCCAACAAAGCCTGGTCTCTGATCGGCTGGAGCGGTGTGTTGGCCGGTTTCTTCATCCTCTCCTATTACAGTGTGATTGCCGGTTGGGCTCTGGCCTATGTGGCTCGTGCCGGAGCCGGTCTGTTCAGCGGGCTCGATGCGGCCGGGGTGGAGAGCATGTTCAATGGCCTGGTGGGCAGTCCGGAACGTCTGCTGGCCTGGCATACCCTGTTCATGCTGATGAGTATGTTTGTGGTTGCCAAAGGGGTGAAATCAGGCCTGGAAAAGGCCGTGACCTATCTGATGCCGGCCCTGTTCCTGCTGTTACTGCTGTTGGTTGGCTATGCCATGAACACAGGCTTTTTCGTGCAGGGGCTTGAATTTCTCTTTTCACCGGATTTCAGTAAGTTGATATACACCTGTCAGGTGGTCGACGGGGTTGAGCAGTGTGATATCAGTGGCGGGCCGTTACTGGTTGCGATGGGGCATGCTTTTTTCACCCTGAGTCTGGGGATGGGGGCGATCATGGTCTACGGCTCCTATATGCCGAAAAAGTCTTCGATCGCAGGATCGGCGGTGCTGATTGCACTGCTCGATACGTTGGTCGCTCTGCTGGCAGGCATGGCGATATTCCCGATTGTATTTGCCAACGGGCTTGAGCCTGGGGCTGGTCCCGGATTGATCTTTCAAACCCTGCCGATCGCCTTTGGCGCTATGCCGGGGGGACATCTGTTCGGTACGCTGTTCTTTGTCTTGCTGGTCTTTGCCGCCTGGAGTTCCGCGATCTCGCTGATCGAGCCGGCGGTGGCCTGGTTGGTGGAAAACCGCGAGATGACCCGGGTGCGGGCGTCGATCTGGATCGGGCTGACTACCTGGGTCATCGGTCTGGGTACGGTCTTTTCGTTCAACATCTGGTCCGATGTCAAACTGTTCGATATGACCTTTTTTGATCTGCTCGACTACCTGACGGCCAATATCATGTTGCCGCTTGGTGGTTTGTTGATTGCGATCTTCAGTGGCTGGCTGATGAAAAAAGCCTCAAGCCAGGATGAGTTCGCCATAAGTGGGGTTCGATATAATCTTTGGTGGACCCTGATTCGCTATGTTTCGCCGTTAGCTGTCGTGGTGGTTTTCTTACACGCAATTGGATTATTTTAACTGTGCCGGTTGTCAAAAAGAGCGCGCTGGTAGCGCATTCAGCGCATGAGATGTTTCAATTGGTTTGTGCATTTGAAGCCTACCCCGAGTTTCTGCCCTGGTGCAGTGACAGTCGCCTGATCTCCCGTACGCCTGAAGAGATCTGCGGTGAACTGGAAGTGTCACGGGTTGGGATCAGGCAGCGGTTTTCCACCTGCAACAAGTTGGTAACAGACGAGAGAATGGATATCCAGCTGCGGGATGGACCGTTTCAGAAGTTACAAGGCAGCTGGCATTTCATCCCATTGAAGGAGGATGCTTGTAAAGTTGAGTTGGTGCTTGAGTTTGAGTTTGCCGGTCGCTTGATCGATGCGGCGTTCGGGCGGGTGTTCAGTCAGATCGCGAATACCCTGGTCGATGCATTTTGTAAACGGGCGGATGTAGTATACAGGAAGGCCAGTGGATGAAATTTGAAGTAGCTTATGGGACGTTGGATGGGCAGGTTCTGTTGATCGTGGAGTCCAGGGAGCCGCTCACGGTAGAGCAGGCCATCGAGCAGTCTGACATTCTGCAGCGTTTTCCGGAGATTGATCTGAAAGTCAATAAAACGGGCATCTTTGGCAAAGCGGCCAAATTGGACGCCATGCTCAATGAGGGCGACCGGGTGGAGATCTACCGGCCGCTGATTGCCGATCCCAAAGAGGCCAGAAAAAAGCGTGCCGCAGAAGGCAAGCCGATGAAAAAGGGCGGTTGAGTGCTTGGAGTTACTCCGGCTCTCCCAGGCCCAATGAGTACCAAAGCCTTTCCAGAATACCGAAATCTCCATCGTAGTCGGGTACGCTGGCTACCAGTTCGCGTTTCTCCTGTTTGGTTTCCACATTTTCTGCCGCTTTGATATCTCCCTGGTAGTGGCTCAGAAGATCATTCTCAAAAAAGACACGAAATCGCTTAATTTCAACAGCTTGGTTGCGACGTTTGATCGATAGCAGATAGTCCCAGCGGGTACCGTGAAAGACATCGATCAACATCGGCGAGCCCAGGGCAAAACGGACCTGTCTCTGGGTCATACCGGGCTGCAGCAGAGCAACCATTTCCGGAGTGATGATATTACCCTGCTCAATATCAGGTGAATGGACCAATGAGAGCTCTTCCCATGAGGAACAGGCATTGAGAAGGGGAATGATTAACAAAATGAGGATGAGTTTCTTTTTCATTACAAGTACAATTCATTAGCTGCCATCATAATAGCGCATTCCAAATCCAAGAAACACTCGTTGGAGATATATCTGGATGGATAACCAGGATATTCGAAAAGCCGGACTCAAAGTTACCCTGCCCAGGGTGAAGATACTTGAGTTATTGGAGAGTAGTGCCCAGCGTCATGTCAGTGCTGAAGATGTCTATAAGATGCTGCTGGAAAAGGGCGAAGAGATTGGCCTGGCAACCGTCTATCGTGTGCTCACCCAGTTTGAGTCTGCAGGTCTGGTGACACGGCACAATTTCGAGGGTGGACATGCGGTATTCGAGCTTGAACGTGGCAACCACCATGATCATCTTGTCTGCGTGGTTTGTGGCAAGGTGGAGGAGTTTGTCGACAGCACGATCGAAAACCGGCAAAAGGAGATCGCCAAAGAACATGGTTTTGAGATTGTGGATCACTCACTGATTATCTATGGTCACTGCGGCAATCCGAAGTGCACTGTGAACTGACGCTATCGTGTCTACAGACCCTAACTCACCCAAACAGCCCTAAGCATCAGCAGCCAATGTCACCATCTCCTCTGCATGGGCGAGCGTCTGTTCGGTGATTTTAATGCCGCCCAGCATACGGGCAATCTCCTGAATCCGCTGTTCATCATCCAGCCTGGCGATATCGGTGCTGGTGCTCTTCTGTTGAGTGGTCTTCTGGACTTGGAAATGGTGCATTGCCTGGGCCGCAACCTGGGGCAGGTGGGTAACACACAAAATCTGTCGGCTTGAGGAGAGCTTACGCAGCATCTGACCGACAATTTCGGCAACACCGCCGCCGATCCCCACATCAACCTCATCGAAAACCAGAGTCGGTGTGGTGCCGCACTCGATGGTTGCCACCTGGATGGCCAGACTGATGCGGGAAAGTTCACCGCCAGAAGCCACTCTGCTGAGCAGATCGAGGGGCAGGCCAGGGTTGGCCGAGACCTGAAAATCGACCTGCTCCAGGCCATTTGCACCGGCATCTTCTGCATCAAGGGGTGTGAGTAGAACATTGAACTTGCCACCAGGCATGCCCAGGGTCTGCATTGCTTCAGTGATTACCCGTCCCAACTGTTTGGCTGAAGTACGGCGCTTTTTGGAGAGTTGTTCGCCCAGTTTCAAATAGGCGGTACGCCTCGCCTCAACCTGGTTGGTAAGTTCCGACAGGGTCTCATCCGCCCCTTCAAGTGTGTCGATTTCTGACTGGATTTGTTGCAGTTTTTCAGGCAACTGCCGGGGTTTTACCCGATATTTCCTGGAGGCGTCATGCAATAGGCCAAGACGCTCTTCCAGCTGCTGCAGGCCACTGGGATCGAGTGCAATGTCGGTCAGGTAGTTGCGCAGAAAGGCCAGCGCTTCATCGACTTGGATCAGCGCACTGTCGATCATCTCTCTGGGATCCTTCAGGCTGCTGTCCAGATGTTCCATCTCGCTGACCAGCTCAAGTGAACGGGAGAGCTGGCTGCGCAGGGAGTGCTGCTCCCCATCCAATCCGGAGAGAATCTCGTTGCAGCTGGTTCTGATCTGCTCCAGGTGGCTGAGACGTGAATGCTCCTTCTCGATTGAGGCGAGCTCTTCTACTGAAACATCAAGTGCGGCAAGCTCCTCAGCCTGATAACGGAGCAGGTCCAGCCGTGATGCCCGCTCTTCTGTTTCGGCTGTGAGGAGTTGCAGGCGCTTCAGGTCCTTCTGGTAGCTTTTATACTGCTGTGCAAGTTGATGGCTGAGTTGTGTATGGCCGGCATAGGCATCCAGTAGCCGCCTCTGGTGATTGGCCTTGAGCAGGGACTGGTGTGCGTGTTGCCCGTGTATCTCCACCAACAGATCCCCCAGGTCCTGGAGTTGTTGCATGGGGACGCTGCGACCATTGATGTAGCAGCGGGAGCGACCCTCCCGGTTGAGGCTGCGCCGCAGGATGCATTCATCCCCCTCGTCCAGATCCTGTTGGCGTAGCCAGTGGCCGGCCTCGGGGGTCTTGCTGATATCGAACTGTGCTGTAACCTCTGCCCGGTCTGCACCGGAACGAATCAGGCCGTTGTCGGCCCGTTCACCCAGTGCCAACCCAAGCGCGTCGATGAGGATTGATTTGCCCGCACCGGTTTCACCGGTCAAAGCCGTCAAACCTCCGAGCAGTTCCAGTGCCATACCGGAGACTACGGCAAGATTATGGATCTGCAGTTGGACTAGCATCGGTTCTTTTTAGGGTTTTCCGCCCACCCGAGCTTGGCCCTGAGTATGCTGTAGTAGTCGTATCCGGTGGGGTGGATCAGTCGGACCTGAGGTTCTGCCTTGCGAATCCGGATTACCTCTCCCGGCATCGCGGGAATGGTGGCCTGTCCATCACAGGTGATCTGAACATCCTCAGTATGATCGGGGTGGAGCCGGATCTCGATCAAACTGTCGCCATCCACCACAATCGGGCGATTACTCAGGGTATGGGGGCAGATCGGTACCAGCGCGATGGCATTCAACGAGGGGTGGAGCAGCGGGCCACCGCCAGAGAGTGCATAAGCGGTCGAACCGGTGGGCGTGGAGACGATCAATCCGTCGGATCGTTGGTCGTTGACCAGCTGCTCGTCCACATAGGTTTCGAACTCAATCATTCGGGCGATATTCCATTTGTGCAGTACCACATCATTGAATGCCAGGATGTTCTGGTTTTCCGAAGATTCATCCCCCATGCTGACCTCGAGCAGAAAGCGGCACTCCTGTTCATATTTTCCGTTGAGGATCTCCGTTAGCTGCTGGGTCATCTCTTCTGGTGAGATATCCACCAGAAAACCCAATCGACCGAGATTTATACCCAATAAGGGAATATTCTGCTGGGAGAGTACCCGTGCCGCATGCAACAGGGTGCCGTCGCCGCCAACCACGATTACCAGGTCACTGTGTTTGGGCAGGTCGATCTCAGGGACGCTGGAGACCGGTTTGTTATTGAGCATCCGGCAGGTCTCCTCCTCAATGACTACCTCGTGCTGATGTTCAATCAGGTAGTCGTAGAGTCGCAGGAGAGTCTGTTTGACTATCGGGTCACCATGTTTTCCAATCAGTCCGATTTGCTGAAACCGCTTATGCATACCTGGTGCTAGGCTCGTGGCTAAGGTCTAAGATCTAATGCTTGAAAAAGCGCCATTCCTCAACGTTAGCATGGTGCCATGGGCAATCCAAGTCGGGAGTGGCTGGGAAGCGGAATGCTTGACTAGGTGCATCTGAATTGCTAGCTTTTGATACATTGGCACTCGACTGGAATGAGTGCTAATCATCACCCCGGAGACTCCCTTGTCAGAGAACAAATCGGTCAATGAAACCGCGGTCAGTGAGCGCGCGCAGCATTTCCTGAAAGCGCTGATTGAACGCTATATCAAAGAAGGACAGCCTGTGGGTTCCCGTACCCTGGCGAAAGACACCGGTCTGGATCTCAGTCCGGCCACGGTGCGGAATGTGCTGGCCGACCTGGAGGACCTGGGACTGGTCTCTTCCCCTCATACCTCGGCCGGCCGGGTGCCCACCATCACCGGTTACCGGATGTTCATCGATTCCCTGCTGACCGTGCAGGATCTGAAAAAGGCGGAAGTGGAGAAGATCCGCTCTGAACTGATCATGGGGGGCGAGGAGAGCAAAGTACTACTCGCATCGGCCTCCCGTCTACTCTCCGGGGTGACCCACATGGCGGGCGTGGTGACCCTGCCGAGGCGGGAGAAGACCACCTTCCGTCAGATCGAGTTTCTGCCCCTCTCCGAGCATCGGGTTCTGGGCATTCTGGTGACCGATGCAGGCGAGGTGCACAACCGGATTCTGCATACCCACCGGGATTTCGAGCGGATCGAGCTGGAACAGGCGGCCAATTTCCTCACCAACTCCTTTGCCGGGCGCGATATGGATCTGGTGCGCCAGCGTCTGCTGCAGGAGCTGAATGATGCCCGGGATCACTTCGATCAGATGATGACCCAGGCCCTCAGCATGGCGGGCGAGGTGGTCAATGCCAGTGAGTCGGAAGAGGACTGCATGATCGCAGGACAGACCAATTTAATGGAATTTGCTGAACTTTCCGGGCTGGACCAGCTGCGCAAGCTATTCGATGCCTTTACTGAGAAACGTGAGATTCTGCATCTGCTGGATCAGTTTCAGAACGCCGATGGGGTACAGATCTTCATCGGTGAGGAGTCCGGCTATCAGCTGCTCAACGGCTGCTCCATCGTCACCGCCCCCTATCAGGTGAATGAAGAGATGGTCGGTATGTTGGGCGTGATCGGCCCAACCCGTATGAACTATGAGCGGGTCATACCGGTGGTCGACATCACCGCAAAAATTCTCAGTGCAGCCTTGAAAAAAAATTAATCGTCCCAATCTGACATAAGATTGCCCCGAAAAACGGGGCATTGTATTTGTCGTTCAAATTTAGTTGAGGTCAAACCAAGTGATAGATAAGGATCAACCACAAGATTCGGCAGAGAATGTGGAAGAACCACAGGCTCAGGTGGAAGAGCCAGTTGCCGAGAATGAGGTGATTGAGGAGGCGGCTGCATCTGATCAGGATCATCAGGAGCTGACCAAGTTGCTCGAAGATGCCCGCTCAAAGGCGGATGAGCACTGGGATCAGGTAATGCGGATGCGGGCTGAAATGGACAATCTGCGCAAACGCGGCCAGCGGGATCTGGAAAATGCCCATAAATTCGCCTTGGAGAAGATCTCACAAGATATGCTGCAGGTGTGGGACAGCCTGGAGCTTGGCTATCAGGCCTCCCTGGACGATAGTGCGGATATCGACAAGATCCGTGAAGGGACCGAGCTGACCCTGAAACTGCTGATGGATGTGATGAATCGCCACGGGATCGAACAGGTGGATCCTGAGGGTGAGGCCTTCAATCCTGAGTTCCATCAGGCGATGTCGATGCAGGAGCGTGATGATGTGGAACCCAACACCGTCGTGGCGGTTGTACAAAAGGGCTATCTGCTCAATGGACGGCTGCTGAGACCGGCGATGGTGATGGTCTCCAAGGCCTCATCAGGCGCCTCGATCGACGAGCAGGCTTGAAACCCACACAGATGACCCCACATTAGGGACAGTCATCAAGAAATATCACTTATTTATAAAGTTTTCGGAGAGTTAAACATCATGGGCAAGATCATCGGTATCGATCTGGGAACCACCAATTCCTGTGTTGCGGTCATGGAAGGGAGTGCTACCAAGGTCATTGAAAACAGTGAGGGCGATCGTACGACCCCATCGATTGTCGCCTATAGCAACGACGGTGAGATTCTGGTTGGCCAGTCGGCCAAACGCCAGGCCGTCACCAACCCTCAGAACACCCTGTTCGCCATCAAACGTCTGATCGGCCGCATGTTCAAAGACAAAGTGGTTCAGCGGGATGCCGACATGGTGCCATACAAAATCGTCCAGGCGGACAATGGTGATGCCTGGGTTGAAGTGAATGGCAAAAAGATGGCGCCGCCGGAGATCTCAGCGAAGATCCTGCAGAAGATGAAAAAGACGGCGGAAGACTATCTGGGTGAGACGGTCAGCGAGGCTGTGATCACGGTTCCGGCTTACTTCAACGACTCCCAGCGTCAGGCCACCAAGGATGCCGGACGCATCGCCGGTCTCGAGGTAAAGCGGATCATCAATGAACCGACCGCAGCCGCTTTGGCCTACGGTATGGACAAAAAGCGCGGTGATCAGACTCTGGCGGTATACGACCTGGGTGGTGGTACCTTCGATATCTCGATCATCGAAATCGCCGAGATCGATGGCGAGCACCAGTTTGAAGTGCTCTCAACCAACGGCGACACCTTCCTCGGTGGTGAAGACTTTGATCTGCGCATCATCGACCACCTGGTGGATGAGTTCAAAAAGGATCAGGGTTTCGACCTGCGTAATGATCCGTTGGCGCTGCAACGTCTGAAAGAGGGGGCCGAGAAGGCGAAAATCGAGCTCTCATCCAGTCAGCAGACCGACATCAATCTGCCCTATATCACCGCAGATGCCAGTGGTCCGAAACATCTGAATCTGAAACTGACCCGCTCCAAGCTGGAATCCCTGGTCGACGACCTGGTCAGTCGCACCATCGAGCCCTGTAAAGTGGCGCTGAAGGATGCGGGTGTGGATGCCTCCAAGATCGATGAGATCATCCTGGTGGGTGGTCAGAGCCGTATGCCCAAAGTACAGGAAGCGGTTAAAGCGTTCTTCGGTAAAGAGCCCCGTAAGGATGTCAATCCCGATGAGGCCGTGGCGATCGGTGCGGCAATTCAGGGCGGTGTCCTGGGTGGTGAGGTTAAAGATGTTCTGTTGCTGGATGTCACGCCACTCTCCCTGGGTATCGAGACCCTCGGCGGGGTGATGACCAAGCTGATCGAGAAGAACACCACGATCCCGACGACGGCTTCGCAGGTCTTCTCCACCGCGGATGACAGTCAGACGGCGGTGACAGTACATGTACTGCAGGGTGAGCGTGAACAGGCCGGGGCCAACAAATCCCTGGGTCGTTTCGACCTCAGCGACATCCCGCCGGCACCTCGCGGCGTACCTCAGATCGAGGTCAGCTTCGACATCGATGCCAACGGTATCCTGAATGTCTCCGCCAAAGACAAGGCCACCGGCAAGGAGCAGTCGATCGTGATCAAGGCCTCTTCCGGTCTGAGTGACGATGAGATCGATCGGATGGTCAACGATGCGGAAGCCCATGCCGATGAGGATCGCAAGTTCCATGAACTGGTCGCGGCGCGCAATCAGGCCGATTCCATGATCCACGCCACCAAGAAGTCGATGGAAGAGCTGGGTGAGGATAAGCTGGAAGCCGGTGAAAAAGAGGCTATCGAAAGTGCCATCAAGGATCTTGAGGCGGTGCTGAGCGGCGATGACAAAGAGGTCATCGAAGAGAAAACCAAGGCTTTGGCCGAGGCCTCAGGTAAAATGGCAGAACGCCTCTACGCTCAGAAGGGTGCTGAGGCCGGAGAAGGCTCAGCACCTGGTGCGGAAGCGGAGCCGGAAGGCGCGGCTGGAGCGGCGGATGACGATGTGGTCGATGCCGAGTTCGAAGAGGTCAAAGACAACAAGAATTAGTCTGTCTTTGTTGCCATTGAACCGTACATCGGCTCGTCCGGTGTACGGTTTTTGGCGTTATACCGAAGCGTAAAAAAAGGGTGGGATTGCGGTAAAACAACAGTTTGAAGTGATCTCTAATAACAGAACACAGATAGTTTGCAGATAGAACCAGCCATGGCGAAAAAAGATTATTACGAAGTATTGGGCGTTAACAAGAACGCCAGTGAGGCCGAAATCAAAAAGGCCTATCGCCGGTTGGCTATGAAACATCATCCGGATCGCAATACCGGTGATGCGGCAGCCACTGCCGAGAAGAGCTTCAAAGAGGCCAAAGAGGCCTATGAGATCCTGTCCGATGCACAGAAGCGAGCGGCCTATGACCAGTTTGGTCATGCGGGCGTCGATCAGACCATGGGCGGTGGATTCGGTGGTGGTGATGCCAACTTTTCCGATATCTTTGGTGATGTGTTCGGCGATATCTTCGGTGGTGCCCGTGGCGGTGGCGGTTCCCGAGTTCACCGTGGCGCCGATCTGCGCTACAACCTGCAGCTCTCCCTGGAAGATGCGGTTGCCGGAACCACCGTCAAGATTCGTGTGCCTACCCTGGTGAAGTGCGACACCTGTGGCGGCAGCGGTGCTAAGAAAGGCTCCAGCCCCAAGACCTGTGAAACTTGCGCCGGTCATGGCCAGGTCAGAATGCAGCAGGGATTCTTCTCGGTTCAACAGACCTGCCCACGCTGTCACGGCAAAGGCAGCGTAATCGACGATCCCTGTCCCAAGTGTCAGGGTCAAGGTCGGATTCAAGAGCATAAAACCCTCTCTGTGAAGGTACCGCCAGGTGTTGATTCCGGGGATCGGATTCGCCTGGCCGGAGAAGGCGAGGCGGGCGAGAGCGGTGGACCTCCAGGGGATCTCTATGTGCAGGTCGCCGTCAAACCTCACTCCATCTTCAGTCGCGAAGACAACCACCTGTTCTGCGAGGTGCCGATCAGTTTTGTGATTGCCGCCCTGGGTGGCGAGTTGGAAGTACCGACACTGGACGGCAAAGTGATGCTGAAAATACCTGCCGGTACCCAGACCGGGCGTCTGTTCCGCATGCGCGGTAAAGGGGTCAAGCCGGTACGTGGTGGTCCGGTTGGTGACCTGATGTGTCGGGTGCTGGTGGAAACACCGGTGAAACTGACCAATGAGCAGGAAGAGCTGCTACAGCGCTTTGATGAAACCATGAAACGCGGCGGGGCGAAACACAGTCCACACTCCACCAGCTGGGTGGATGGGGTGAAGAAGTTCTTTGAGAATATGGGTTTCTAAGACGTTTTTGCTCAATCACATTGGGCCCTGGTGTGCCCACTAGCGTGACAATCAAGCTCCTTAGGGGAAACAGATGACAAGAATTGCAGTGGTTGGCGCTGCCGGCCGGATGGGAAAAACACTGGTCCAGGCTGTGCATGAAACAGATGGTCTGACCCTGGGGGCGGCTACCGAAAGGGCTGAATCGGGCCTGGTTGGCCGGGATGCCGGTGAGCTGGCCGGACTCGGCAGCTTTGATCTGGCCCTGGTGGATGATCTTGCCCAGGTGGTGGATGACTTCGATGTGGTGATCGATTTCACCACGCCGGCCGCCACCCTGAAACATCTGCAGATCTGTATCGAGGCCGGTAAACAGATGGTAATCGGTACCACCGGTCTCTCGGATGGTGACAAAGCCGCTTTGGCAAAGGCCGGTGAAAAGATTGGCATCGTCTTCGCACCGAATATGAGTGTTGGGGTCAATCTCTGTTTCAAACTGCTGGAAGTGGCGGCCAAAGTGATGGGAGATGAGGCTGACATTGAGATCATCGAAGCCCACCACCGGCATAAAGTCGATGCCCCGTCCGGTACAGCACTGCGCATGGGTGAAGTGGTTGCAGAAACCCTGGGCCGGGATCTGAAGAGCTGTGCAGTCTATGGCCGGGAAGGCAATACCGGACCAAGGGATAGCAAAACCATCGGTTTCGAGACGATTCGTGCGGGGGATGTGGTTGGTGAACACAGCGTCTGGTTTGCCATGGAGGGAGAGCGTGTGGAGATCGCCCACAAAGCCTCAAGCCGGATGAATTTCGCCAGAGGTGCTGTACGGGCCTCGAAATGGATCGGCAGTAAATCGACTGGTTTGTTCGATATGCAGGATGTACTGAGTCTGCGTTAGCTTCCTGCTACGGTCGTTTGAATTAACGCAGCGGATTTCGTGCATTGTATTTGCATGATTCCCAATCAGACCATAAGTGTTAATGCGATTGGCCTGGTTGGTATCTGATACATAATGGTGTTCCGGTGCGGTGATTCCGTACCCAGTCTACCTGGGGTGATTGAAATGCAGAGAGCCTTCTCACTCTTTTTCATCCTGCTGCTGGCCCATGGAATCTTGGGATGCAGCGATGATCCTCTGTCTGCCGAAGAGCAACTGCGCGGCACCATCCGTGAAGCTGAATCCACTATTCAGGCCCGCGATCTGTCGGCAACCCTGGAATTTGTGGATGCGGATTACCGCGACAATTACGGCTTCGATCTACGCCAGTTGAGAGCTATGCTGGCCGGCTATTTTTTACGCCATAAATCGATCCATATTCTCACCACCATAGACAACATCGAGGTGCGCGAGGATGGTTATGCCCAGGTGCTTATCTATGCCGGTTTGGCGGGATCGCCTCAGGATCGTGAGAGATCGCTAAGCCAGTGGCGCGGGGATCTGCTGCGTCTTGAATTGACCTTTCTGCAGCAGGATGACGATTGGCTGGTGTCCGAAGCGGATTGGCGCCGGGCAACACCCCAGGACTTTATGCATTGAGTTTGGCCCGGAACCTGCTAGTTATCTGTCGACAGGAGACCACACTGACAGGTAATGCCATGGCTCAGATACCTTTTATGCCCCAAATGACAGGGGGCAACACAACTTCAACAAAAACCGGTGAAGCTGACTTAGGGCTGATCAGTCTCTCTGCAGAGAGCTTGTCTACCGGTATTCCGTTTGATCTGGCGCTACAGGAGCTGCTCGCCTCAGAGCATAGTGAAGAGGCTTTACAGCTGTTCAGCCTGCAGATTCCGATGGATACTGAAGCTCAGCCGATGTCGAATCCGATGCTGACGCAGGACGGCAAGCTGTTGCCGCTGACCCCCCAGTTGAACGGCCAGACTTTGCCGCAGCTCAGTGAGTTGTCGCAGCAGCCGTTGGCAGCGAAGAGTGGGGAGTTGACGCCGGCACTCACTTTGACTCTGCCGCAAAAGGTTCAGACGGAAGTAGCCCTGCCGAAACTGACCAGTCTGGTGACCACCGATAGGCCGGTTGAAATGATGTCTCTGATCAACACGGATATGGGGGGTGACAGAGCCCTATCCGAGGTGTCGCGACCAGCGGATTCGGGCAACCAGTTCTCGCTCAATGCGCTCAACCAGTCAGCCACGTCGGCGCTCGGTAATCGCGCCTCGATCGTATTGCCTCTGAATACCCCGGTCGGACAACCAGGCTGGGATCAGGCGGTCGGTGAGCGGATCCAGTGGATGGTGAATCAGAATATCCAGCAGGCTGAGATTAAATTGACACCTCCAAATCTGGGGCCTTTGGAGATCAAGATATCGCTGCAGAACGATCAAACCAATGTCACTTTTATTGCTGCTCAGGCGCCAACCCGTGAAGCTCTGGAATCATCCATTCCCCGCCTGCGGGAGATGTTTGGAGAAATCAATCTGAATCTGGCGAATGTGGATGTGGGGCATCAACAGGCTGGTGAGCCTGGTCGTGAAGGTGCTGCTGAAAGTCAGGGCCGTGGTGGTTCATCCGAGGCGGATTCATCACAAGGCTGGTCGGCAGACTCTGGGAGCGTTCGGATCCGTTCGGGAGATGGATTGTTGGATACCTATGCCTGACATCGGCTAGGCCTGTTTATACTCATCCAATCGGCCCTGTTGCAGGGCCGGGATTAGCCTTCAATCGATGCCAACACAGCATGGGTCTCAGCCTAAGACCCATGCACACTTCTGCCGAGCGGTTGTTAAGCCTCACCTTGTCCATTTCAAAATCTGCCGCACTCTGTGAACTGAGCAAATAGGGTGCAAGCCGTACCTTAGGCTTTATCAGGCCCTAACTTACTGGCAAGCAACAGATTCTTTATCCTTAAACAGTGAATTTTTGTAGCTCAATGGGAATGGGATTATTTTTTGAGTCCCTATACGGACAGTAAAAATATAAACTGTTGTCAAATATTTAAACCATTTGGATGAAATATCCTGCCCAGTAAGCGAAAATGCAGTGTGCGATAGACATGTGGAATGGCTGATGCGATTCATAAAACTCCTTTTTTTGATCTTGGTGATGATGTTCGGTGCTGTATTTGCGGTACTCAACTCTGATTCGGTGCCCGTGAACTACTACTTCGGCCGCCGGGATCTACCACTCTCCCTGGTATTGACTCTGGTGCTTGGCGTCGGTGTTCTGTTGGGTCTGTTTTCCGGCATGGGACGTATCGTCGGACTGAAAAGAGAGATCCAGACGCTGAAAAGGCGTAGCGACATGGTAAGCAAAGAGGTGAACAATCTCCGTGCACTGCCATTGAAAGAGTAACTTGTGTTCAACGTTATGCAGATCTGTTCAATCCCAGGCAAGCCGAAACGCCAGCTGTTGCTGACCGCCGGTCTTGCGTCACCCTGCAGCGAGGGTCGTGCCGATGTATGAGGCACTGCTGTTGTTGCTTCCTGTCGCGGCGGCCTCCGGTTGGTTCGCGGCAAGGCGGGGTGTGGCGGTAAAGAGCCAGAAACAGCCGCAAGAGATCTCTCCGGTCTATTTCAAGGGTCTCAACTACCTGTTGAACGAACAGCCCGATAAGGCAATCGATCTGTTCATCAAGCTGTTGGATGTGGACAGCGATACGGTGGAGACCCATTTGGCGCTGGGCAATCTGTTCAGGCGGCGTGGCGAGGTGGAGCGGGCGATTCGCATTCACCAGAATCTGATTGCCCGACCGAGTCTGAGTCGGGAGCAGCGGGCTCAGGCACTGCTCGAACTGGGGCAGGACTATATGCGGGCCGGGCTGTTCGATCGAGCGGAAAATCTGTTTATCGAATTGACAGAGCTAAAGCTGCATAACGAACAGGCCAACATCTATCTGCTGGAAATCTACCAGCAGGAGAAGGATTGGAAACGCTGTCTGGAGGTGGCGGACCGGATTACGGTCTCCCACTATCCAGCGCTGCACAACTCAATTGCCCACTTCTATTGTGAACTGGCGGAACAGCAGTTGCGTCAGCAGAACACGGCGGCCGCAGAGAGTTTTCTGAAGCGCGCCCAGCAGATGAAGCGCAGTAATGTCCGGGTATTGATCCTGCAGGCTGAAATCGAATATACCCGGGGTGATTGCCGTTCAGTGATACGACTGTTACGCCAGGTCGAAGGGAGTGATCCTGCCTATCTGTCAGAGACCCTGCCGCGTACCATCGAGTGTTATCGCAAGCTCGGCCAGCATCAGGAGCTCTATGAATACTTGGAGCAACTCTATCAGCGCCACCACTGCACCGAAGCCATGTTGATCCTGGCGGATATGATAGCCGATAGCCAGGGTGAAGGGGCCGCCGTTGAGGCGATACTCAAACACCTCTCCGATACGCCGGATCTGAAAGGTCTGGAACGTCTGGTCCGATTGAATCTGCAACGTAGTGAAGAGAGCCCCAGGGAGACCCTGGAAGTACTCTTGAGTTCCGTTACAAAACTACTCGATAAGGAACCGGCCTATCAATGCGAACATTGTGGTTTCACAGCCAAGAAAATCCATTGGCACTGCCCGAGTTGTAAAACCTGGGGGGCAATCAAGCCGATCCAGGGTCTTGGCAGAAACATCAAGGGTTAATCACAGGCCCTGAAATTCCTCACCATCAACACCAATCCTGATAAGGAGCAAGCAATATGAATGGGACCGACTCTAAGGTCATTGTCGCTTTAGATTTTCCGCAACAGCAACAGGCCTTGGATCTGGTTGAACGCCTCGATCCGTCACTCTGTCGATTGAAGGTAGGGAAAGAGATGTTCACCCGCCTGGGTCCGCAATTTGTTGAGCAGTTGAGCCGTCGGGGGTACGACATATTTTTGGATCTGAAATTTCACGACATACCCAATACCGTCGCGGCGGCCTGTGATGCTGCCGCTGATTTGGGGGTATGGATGATGAATCTGCACGCCTCCGGTGGGCGGCGAATGATGGTGGCGGCTAGGGAGCGCCTGGAGCAACGCAGTGAGCGCCCATTGCTGGTCGCAGTCACTATTCTTACCAGCCTGGGTGTTGAGGATATTGCCGAGGTTGGTTATCAAGGTGAACCGGCTGAGAATGTCTTGAGGCTGGCAAAACTGACCAATGAGTCGGGACTGGACGGGGTGGTCTGCTCACCAAGAGAGGCGAGTGACATACGCCAACAACTGGGCCAGGACTTTCTGCTTGTGACTCCGGGAGTCAGGCCCAGTAGCGCCACCAAGGACGATCAGCGCAGAGTGATGACTCCTGCTGACGCAATTGGCGCCGGGTCGAGTTATCTGGTGGTAGGCAGGCCGATCACGGCTGCTGATGATCCGATTCAGGCACTGCAGGCAATTAACGCTGAGGTGTCGGAGTCTCTGAGGTGAGCGCCCGTTCGGCATTTTTTGTCGATAGCCAAATAGTTCATTGACAGTCCAAACCTGTCCCCATAGGCTTGTGGCTTTAGTGCGTGCTAACAGGCCCTGGCAGGTCAAGTTACTGCGATTTAGGTTGTATGTAAGGAGATATGATGGTTAAGAAGATTCGCAAGGCGGTATTCCCGGTTGCCGGTATGGGAACACGCTTTCTTCCGGCAACGAAAGCTAATCCCAAGGAGATGCTGCCTGTTGTGGACAAACCGTTGATACAATATGCTGCAGAGGAGGCAGAGGAAGCCGGAGTCAGCTCTCTGGTGTTTGTGACCGGCCGTAACAAACGCTCGATTCCGGATCATTTCGATAAGGCTTATGAACTGGAGAGCGAGCTCAAGGAGGCGGGTAAAACCGCATTACTTGAAAAGGTGCAGAATGTTCTGCCAGAGGATGTCAGCTGCATCTATCTGCGTCAGTCTGAAGCCTTGGGGCTGGGTCATGCCGTACTGTGTGCCGAACCGGTGGTTGCCGATGAGCCGTTTGCGGTTATCCTGGCGGATGATCTTATTCGTGGAGATGAGGGCGTCGGTGCACTGGAACAGATGGCACAGATCTATGAGCGCTATCAGTGCAGTGTGATACTGGTCGAAGAAGTACCTCATGAGGAGACCGGTAAATACGGTATCGTTGAGGTTGAGGAGGATGATGGGGAAACGGCCACCATCACCTCAATCGTGGAAAAACCCAAACCGGAAGATGCCCCCTCCAATCTGGGTGTGGTGGGCCGCTATATTCTGACTCCCAGAATCTTCTCCCTGATCAAGGAGACCGGCCGTGGCGCCGGTGGCGAGATCCAGCTGACCGATGCGATTGCCGAGCTGCTCAAATATGAAAAAGTCAGGGCCTATCGTGTCAAGGGTAAACGTTACGATTGTGGTAGCAAGCTCGGTTATCTGGAGGCTACCGTCGAACTGGGCCTGGCCCATCAGGAGCTGGGGGACAGCTTTAAGGATTATCTCAAGGAAATGGCTGAAAAGCTCTAGAGAAAACGGAATACCCAAACGAGATACGGCCGCATTAATGCGGCCGTATTGGATTGGTACTCCCTAGGGGACTCGAACCCCTGTTACCGGCGTGAGAGGCCAGCGTCCTAACCACTAGACGAAGGGAGCAGCTTCTTGCGAAAGCCGGTATTATACTGACTTGGTTGCCAGGCTCAATGACCTGGCGAAAATTCTTTGGTGATTTAACTCTTGAAACAAGCTGCCAATTGGCTCAAAAAAAAGTTTACCAGATTGGTAAATGGTCAGATCCAGACAACTGGACTGGACAGTGGCGATGCTGTGTCTGCCATACAGATACCGAGAAACGAACACAATATTTCCCGCGCCAACATCAGTAACAACGCCATCAAGGTGCTTAGCCGACTGAATAAATCGGGCTATGAGGCCTACCTGGTGGGTGGTGGTGTGCGTGATCTGCTGCTCGGCCGTGAACCGAAAGATTTTGATGTGGCCACCAATGCTCGGCCGGAAGAGGTCAAGCAAGTCTTCAACAACTGTCGCCTGATCGGCCGGCGTTTCCGCCTGGCCCATGTCCATTTTGGCCGTGAAATCATCGAGGTAGCCACCTTTCGCAGTAACCACAAGGCCACTGAAGCAGGGGGTCGCCAGGTGGAAAACGGCATGATTCTCAGGGATAACGTCTACGGCACCCTGGAAGAGGATGCTCAGCGGCGGGATTTCACCATCAATGCCCTCTACTACAATATCGATGATTTTTCGGTGGTCGATTTCGCCAACGGCATGGCGGATCTGCAGCAGGGCGTGATACGGCTGCTGGGCGATGTGGAGAGTCGCTTCCGGGAGGATCCGGTACGCCTGCTGCGGGCGATCCGGTTTGCCGCAAAACTCGGGTTTGTGATTGAGCCTGTCACTGAAGCGCCAATTGCCAGGCTTGCCACGCTGCTGGAGGATGTTCCATCAGCACGGCTCTATGAAGAGGTGTTGAAGCTGTTTCTTGGTGGGGCGGCGTTGGAGAGTTTTGAAAAGCTGCGCCACTATGAGCTGTTCGGACAGCTGTTTCCCGCCACCGAAGAGGCGCTCTCCCATGAGGATCACGAATTCCCCATCACGTTTGTCAATCGGGGCATGGCGAATACCGATGATCGTCTGAGCCAGGGGAAGTCAGTGACACCGGCTTTCCTGTTTGCGGTTCTATTGTGGGAGCCGGTCAGATTGCGCGCTGAGACGCTTGAAGCGGAGGGTGTGCAACCCCTTGAGGCACTGCAGAATGCGGCGGCTGATGTATTGCGCGAGCAGTCCAGGCATGTTTCGATACCAAAACGTTTCAGTTACCCGATGCGTGACATCTGGCAACTGCAGGCACGTTTTACCCAGCGACAGGGCAAGCGTCCACAACGTCTGGCGAGCCATCCCAAATTCAGGGCCGCCTACGATTTTCTGTTGTTACGCGCTGAGTCGGGTGAGGTCGATCAGGAGTTGGCCGATTGGTGGACGGTCTATCAGCATGCCAATGGCGAGGAGAAGGTGTCGATGACCGAGCAGGCAAGGCGCGGTCGGGGCAGACGTCGCAGAAGGCGCCGTAAAAAGACCCAAACCGTTGATGAATGATTCAGCGCCAGTCGCTGTCTACATTGGCCTGGGCAGTAATCTTCAAAATCCGAAATGGCAAGTGGAGAGCGCACTGGTAGAGCTTGCGCAGTTGCCTGAAACCAGGATGGTGAGCCACTCATCCCTCTATCGGAGTCGCCCGCTCGGGCCACAGGATCAAGCCGATTTCATTAATGCGGTTGCCCATCTCACCACGTCACTGGCAGCCGATTCCCTGCTCGACGCCTTACAGCAACTTGAACAGCAACACCATCGTTTGCGGGAGCGTCGATGGGGGCCCCGTAGCCTCGATCTGGATCTGCTGCTGTATGGTAATCAGACAATCGATACGCCACGCTTGACGGTCCCTCACCCAGAGATCGCCAAGCGGAGTTTTGTACTATTGCCGCTGAATGAAATTGCCCCTGCTGATCTGAGGATTCCCGGTCTGGGCTCACTGCAGACGTTGGTCACTGGCATAGAGAGGCGTGATATTGAACGACTTGCCTGAGATGCCCCGGTTTCTGGTTGTGGAGGGGCCGATCGGTGTGGGTAAGACCAGCCTTGTGCGGCGTCTGGCCAACCACTTCCAGAGTGAGATGTTGCTGGAAGGCGCGGAGGAGAATCCGTTTTTACAGCGCTTTTATGAGAATCCCAGAGAGGCGGCACTACCGGCCCAGCTGTTTTTTCTGTTTCAGCGCAGCAGACAGTGGAACGGGCTCGTCCAGGATGATCTGTTTCGTCAACAGCTGATTGCCGATTTTATGCTTGAGAAGGATCGTCTGTTTGCCCAGATCAACCTCGATAAGGATGAGTTGGCGCTCTATGAGCAGGTCTATCAACAGTTGATCCTGCAGGCACCTCCCCCCGATTTAGTGGTCTATCTACAAGCACCGGTGGATACACTTATGAAGCGGATTAAAAAGCGTGCCCGTCCACAGGAGAAGACTATCGAGGCGGACTACCTGAAAAAACTCTGTGATGCCTATACCGACTTTTTTTACTATTATGATCGATCGCCTCTACTGATCATCAATGCGGCGGAGATCAATCCATTGGAACGGCAGCGGGATTTTGATCTGTTGATTGAGCATATCAGCAGCGAAGGCCCTGACCGGCGTTATCTCAATCCGACCCTGTCACTCTGAATGAGTCGAGTCATATGAGCAGAAAGAACATTACAATCAGAAGCCTGGTGGAAATGAAAGCGGCGGGTGAGAAAATCTCCGTGTTGACCAGCTATGACGCCAGTTTCACCCAGCTGATCGAGTCGGCAGGTGTCGATGTGATCCTGGTGGGGGACTCCCTGGGTATGGTGATTCAGGGGCAGGAGAGCACACTGCCGGTAACCCTCGATGAGATGATCTACCACACCCGCAATGTGGCCCGTGCCAGAAGCCATGCCCTGCTGGTCGCCGACATGCCTTTCATGAGTTACCGCTCCCCTGAACTGGCACTGGAATCGGCCGGCCGGTTGATGAAGGAGGGGGGCGCGCAGATGGTGAAACTGGAGGGTGGTGCGATTCATTTGCAGACCATTCGTCAGCTGTCCGGGCAAGGCATCCCGGTATGCGGTCATCTGGGTTTGCTGCCCCAGTCGGTTCATAAGCTGGGTGGCTACCGGGTACAGGGTCGAGGTGAGCGGGATGCAGAACAGATCCTGGAGGACGCGGTTGCCCTCGAAGAGGCGGGAATCGATCTGCTGGTTCTGGAGTGTGTTCCGGATCAACTGGCGACCAGGATCAGTCGGAAATTAACCACTCCGGTGATTGGCATTGGGGCGGGAGTGGATTGTGATGGACAGGTGTTGGTGCTCTACGACATGTTGGGAATCAATCCTCATCCACCCAGGTTCGTGGAGAATTTTCTCCACTCCGGCAGAACCATAGAAGAGGCGATCAAGGCCTATTCCACGGCCGTCAAGCAAGGTGATTTCCCCACCAAGGAGCACAGTTTTTCATGAGTGGTTCACTGCTGACCTACGACCAGGTCGCCCCCTTGCGCCAGATGGTTCATAGCTGGCGATCACATGGCGAGAAGATCGGTTTTGTACCCACCATGGGCAATCTTCATACGGGGCATCTGGCCCTGGTGACTGAAGCAAAAAGGCGTGCCCAGAGAGTGGTGGTCAGTATTTTCGTCAACCCCCTGCAGTTTGGCGCCGGAGAGGATTTCGAGGATTATCCCCGTACCCTGGAAGCGGATAAGCAGCAGTTGCTCGAGGCGGGCGTCGATCTGCTGTTTGCACCGACACCGGAGGTCGTCTACCCGGCAGGGCAGGCACAGCAGACCCGTGTCGAAGTGCCGGAAATCTCCGATGTGCTGTGCGGCGCCAGTCGTCCTGGCCATTTTGTGGGTGTCGCCACCGTGGTGTGCAAACTCTTCAATATGGTACAACCGGATCTTGCCGTGTTCGGAGAGAAGGATTTCCAGCAGTTGATGGTGATTCGGCGGATGGTGGCGGATCTCTCCGTTCCGGTCGATATCCTCGGTCTGAAAACGGTACGTGAGGAGGATGGCCTGGCAAAGAGTTCCCGTAATGGCTATCTCAACGAGGAGCAGCGGCAGATAGCACCACAGCTTTTCCGCATAATGCAGCAGACAGCCCAGGCCCTGGCCGGGGGGGAGCGGGATTTTGCCCGTGTCGAGGCCGAGGCCCAGGAGAAGCTCCGCTCTGCCGGGTTCCAGCCAGATTACTACGTGATTCGTAATGCGGATGATCTGGCTCTACCCGCTGAAGCTGACCCACGGCTGGTGATACTCGCCGCCGCTCACCTGGGAACAACCAGACTGATCGATAATCTGTTGGTTGATTAGCATCGAATTGGGTCAAATTCGAACGGATTGTTTTAACTTTCTGGAAATTATAATAAAATCGTAATCATAATCGTTTTGATTATTACTTGGTCAGCTTGCGGTAAGTAGTTGAAGGGGAAATGTTTATTGTCTCCAAAGCCGCTGAGAGGAGGATTTTTCAGGGCTGGTATCACCCATAAGGGAATAAAATGCTGCATAGCAGCATTTATTATTGATAGCTGAGTCATAATCACGGATAATTACCGGCCAATTACAGTCTAAACTGAGGATTTATACCCGGTTTGGGTTGGTTAGATTTTAAAAATTTCACCACAAAGGTCATGAATCCATGCAGCTGACAGTACTCAAGTGCAAGCTACACAGGGCATGTGTCACCCACTCAGAATTGGACTACGAAGGCTCATGTGCCATTGATGCCGAGCTGATGCAGCTGGCCGGTATCCATGAGTATGAACAGATCCAAATCTATAACGTGACAAACGGTGAAAGATTCACCACCTACGCCATTCTGGCCGAGGCGGGTTCCCGGGTGATTTCCGTCAATGGTGCTGCGGCACATAAAGCCAATCCGGGCGATCGTGTGATTATTTGTGCCTATGCCGGTCTGGATGCGGATGAGATGAAAGGATTCAAACCAAGCCTGGTCTATCTGAACGAAGAGAACCAGGTGCTTCGTACCGGCGATGCCATCCCGATTCAGGCAGCCTGAGCGGAATCCCCTAATCCAGCCACCCAATATTAATCTGGCGCCTTAATAGGCCATGTCCAGGGCTCCAAGAACGCCCTTGATCATACCGTCACTATTCAGAGGCCAGGGTCGTCGATCGCTGTCTGGTAGAGTTCGAGGTAGTGCTGCGCACTGGCCTCCCAGCTCAAATCCTGCTGCATGCCGGTCATGGCAAGAATATCCCAGTCACTGCCGGAGCGCCGGTAGAAATTGATGGCGTGTTCGATCGCGCCCCACAGGCTGTTGCCATCGGCGTTATCAAAGACAAACCCCGTAGCGGTACCGTTGGTCAGTGTGTGTGGTGTGACGTCGACGACGCTGTCCGCCAACCCACCCGTACGCCGGACAATCGGCACAGTGCCGTATCTCAGGCTGTACATCTGGTTCAAACCACAGGGTTCGAATCTGGACGGCATGAGAAAACAGTCGCTGCCGGCTTCAATGCGGTGGGAGAGTCCCTCATCATAGCCGATGGTGATGCCCACCCGGCTATGGTATCGGTTACTGATCTTTTCCAGTGCACTTTGCAGGCTATGGTCTCCGGATCCCAGCATCACCAGTTGAGCCCCTGAGTCCATGATACCCGGTAGAACCTGCAGGATCAGGTCGACACCCTTCTGATCCACCAGCCGACCGACATATCCGAGCAAAGGAATGTACTCATCCTCAGGCAGTCCGAACTCCCGTTGCAACGCCAGTTTGTTATTGCGCTTTGCCGGGAAATTGTCGATCGAGTAGGGGGTGTCGATGTGGGGATCGTTGAGTGGATCCCACTGGTGATAGTCGATGCCGTTGAGGATGCCGCTGAAATGGTTGGCGCGGTGTTGCAGCAAGCCCTCCAGACCATAACCGAACTCAGCGGTTTTGATCTCTTCCGCATAGGTGGGGCTGACCGTATTGACCCGGTCGGAGAGGGCAATCCCGCCTTTGATGAATGAGAGTTGGTCATGGAACTCCAGGGCGTGATGGGTCCAGAGCGATTTATCGAGCCCTAATCGAAGAAAGGTCGCCCAGTCAAACAGGCCCTGATAGGCCAGGTTGTGTATGGTGAACAGGGTGGCCGGGCGTTTCTCCTCGGGCTGCAGCAGGGGGGCGATCAAGCCGGTCTGCCAATCATTGGCATGAACAACTTCCGGCTGCCAGTCGAGACCGGCCCCGTCCAGCGCTACCGAGACGGCAGCCTGACAAAAGAGCATGAAACGGTCAGCATTGTCGGGCCAGTTATAGCCCTCCGGTGTGAGATAGGGATTGCCGGGACGATCGAACCATCTGGGTGCATCGACCACATACATCGGTACCTGATGGGGGCCACATTCCCCCTGGAGCAGCGTGGCTTTACTGCCATCGAGTTGCAGCTCCGCAACCTTTTGTAGATTGTCCGCTTTGGCGAGTACCTGGGGATAGCCTGGAACGATCAGGCGGCAGTCCATGCCAATATGGTTCAGCGCAGCAGGCAGACTGCCGGCTACGTCCGCCAAGCCACCAGTCTTGATAAGAGGCGCCACTTCGCTGCTGGCATAGAGGATCTTCATCGTCAGTTGCTATTCCACTCTGTTTTCGATTAAAAAGAGCAATGTAAGCATCTTTTTAATTCTCAGCGCAACCATTAATCTGTTTTAGATAGATTCCGCACCTCCGGACCGGGGCGTTTGGGCTAGTGCAGTCAGCTCGGATAGAATAGTCAAAGTGTCGATCAGATAGGGTGCATTCGTTGCGCCCTCCTTGCACTGATGCGGGTATCTTCTTACTATCTCGCAGAATCCGTGCCTCATATCTGAAGGCCAACCAAAAGATAAGAAAAGAGCGATCATGACAGAGATACATCAGACGGATGAGTGGCGCGCACTAGAGTCGCATTGGCAGGATATGGAATCGGTGCAGATGCGTGAGCTGTTTCAGCAGGGGCCTGAACGCTCTGAGCAGCTGTCGATCAGGCAGTGCGGCATACTGCTCGATTATTCGAAAAACCGCATTAACAGCCAGACCATGAAGCTGTTACTGGCGTTGGCCAACAGTATCGATCTGGACGGCTGGCGCCGCCGGATGTTTTCCGGAGAGCGCATCAATATCACGGAAGACAGGGCGGTGCTGCATGTCGCTCTGCGGAATCGCAGTAATCAACCGATCTGGTTCGATGCCGAGGATGTGATGCCCGGCGTCAATGCCATCCTGGAGAAGATGGCTTCATTCACCGAGCAAATACGTTCCGGAGAGTGGAAAGGCTACAGTGGCAAGTCCATTACCGATGTGGTCAATATCGGCATCGGTGGCTCCAATCTCGGGCCGTTGATGGTCTGTGAGGCGTTGAAGCCCTATCAGCGGGATGACCTGCGTCTGCATTTTGTTTCCAATGTGGACGCCAGCCATATTCACGATACCCTCAACGGGCTGAACCCAGAGACCACCCTGTTTGTGGTGGCTTCCAAGACCTTCACCACACAGGAGACCCTGACCAATGCGGCCACGGCCAGGGCATGGGTATTGGCAAGTCTCAAGGATCAGGCGGCAGTAGCCCGTCACTTTGTTGCGGTCTCCACCAACGCCGAACAGGTCGCTGAGTTCGGCATCGATACTCAGAACATGTTCGAATTCTGGGATTGGGTGGGGGGACGCTATTCCCTTTGGTCCGCGATTGGACTGCCGATCGCCATCGCCATTGGCATGCCACGCTTCTATGAGCTGCTGGAGGGCGCCCATGAGATGGACCAGCACTTTCTGCATGCGGATCTGTCTCAGAACATGCCGGTCATCATGGCCCTGCTGGGTATCTGGTATGTCAACTTTGCCGGCTTTCACAGTCACGCCATACTCCCCTACGATCAGTTCATGAGGTATCTGCCGGACTATCTCCAGCAGGCGGATATGGAGAGCAACGGTAAACGGGTGACCCGTTTTGGCAGGCCGGTGGAATACGCGACCGGACCGGTTATCTGGGGGGCTGCCGGTACCGATGGTCAGCACGCCTTCTATCAGCTGATTCACCAGGGCACCCAGGTCATCCCCTGCGATTTCATCATTCCGGTGAATAGCCAGAATGAATCCTCCGACCATCATCAGAAGCTGTTTGCCAACTGCCTGGCTCAAACAGAGGCCTTGATGAAAGGTAAGAACCGTACCGAGGCTCGTGAGGAGATGGAGCAGGCGGGGATGTCACCGGAGCAGATTGTCGATCTGCTGCCACACAAGATTTTTCCAGGCAATCGCCCCAGCAACACGCTGCTGATCGACAAGATCACCCCATCTCGTTTGGGCTCGTTGATCGCCCTGTATGAGCACAAGATTTTTGTGCAGGGCATGATCTGGCAGGTCAACTCATTCGATCAATGGGGGGTTGAGCTGGGTAAACAGCTGGCGGGTGTCATCCTGCCGGAGCTGCTGGAAGAGCAGGCCGAGCTGAAACATGACAGCTCAACCAATGGATTGATCAACTATTTCCACCGGCATCGGTTGCCAACCCGGTGACCAAATAGGTCAATTTAAGGGCCTGTTGGATTGGTGTTAACAGGCCCTAGTGACTTCCTTTGAGGATGATTGCGCCCAATGGGGGCAGGGTGAGGGTGATCGAATGATCCCTACCCATCCAGGAGACCTCCTCGGTAACCAACGGCATGCCATTCCCCATGTTGGAACCACCGTAAAACTCGGAATCGGAGTTCATGATCTCCTGGTACTGCCCAGGCCGATTGACACCGATTCGATAGTTGTCCCTGGGCACCGGTGTGAAGTTGAGTACGATCAGTAACTCATTGCCGTTCCGGTCCTTGCGCGCGTAACTGAGAATCGATTGGGAACTGTCGTGACAGTCGATCCACTCAAAACCGGAGAATTCAAACTCATTCTGATGCAGGCTGGGGGACTCCCGGTATAACCCGTTCAGATCGGTCAGCAGGGTTGTGATTCCCCGGTGGTGAGGATACTCCTGCAGATACCAATCGAGGGTGTCATCATCATTCCACTCCCGCCCCTGGGCAAATTCGCTGCCCATGAAGAGCAGCTTTTTACCGGGATAGGTAAACATGTAGGTGTAGAGCAGCCGCAGATTGGCAAACCTTTGCCAGTCATCCCCCGGCATTTTGTCGATCATCGAGCCCTTGCCGTGAACCACCTCGTCATGGGAGAAGGGCAAGACAAAATTCTCAGTGAAGGCGTAGAGCAAGCCAAAGGTCAGCAGGTCGTGGTGATAATGGCGATAGATCGGATCCTGTGACATGTAGGAGAGGCTGTCATGCATCCAGCCCATGTTCCATTTCATGCTGAATCCCAATCCCCCCAGCCAGGTGGGTCGTGAGACCTGAGGCCAGGCGGTGGACTCTTCCGCGATCATCATGGTGCCTGGGTGAAGATCGTGTGTAACGCTGTTCAGTTCCCGCAGGAAATCGACCGCTTCCAGATTCTCCCGGCCACCATACTGATTGGGTACCCAGTCCCCCGGCTCTCTGGAGTAGTCCAGGTAGAGCATCGAGGCGACTGCATCGACCCGCAGACCGTCGATATGAAACTCCTCAAGCCAGTAGATGGCGCTGGAGATGAGAAAGTTTCTGACTTCGTTGCGTCCGAAATTGAAGATCAGGGTGCCCCAGTCACGGTGCTCGCCCTTGCGTGGATCTTCGTGTTCGTAGAGTGCGGTGCCATCAAACTCCGCCAATGCATGTCGATCTTTGGGAAAGTGGGCCGGCACCCAGTCAAGCAGAACACCGATCCCGTTCTGATGCAGATGATCGATGAAATATCGAAAATCATCCGGTGTGCCGAAGCGGCTTGTCGGGGCGAAATAGCCGGTTGTCTGATACCCCCAGGAGCCATCAAAGGGGTGCTCGGTTATGGGTAACAGCTCGATATGGGTAAAGCCGACAGCCTTGACATGATCACACAGCTGATGGGCAAGATCCCGGTAGTTGAGAAATTCGCCCTGCTCATCCCGGCGCCATGAGCCGAGATGGACTTCATAAACCGACATGGGCTGTTGTTGCCAATTTGTGGTGGCTCGGTCGTTGATCCAACCTTCATCCTGCCAGCTGTAGTGATCATCGGCGATGACCACGGCGGCCGTTTCCGGCCGACGCTGAAAAAAGTTTCCATAGGGGTCGGTTCTCAGTGAAACATGACCCTCCTGGGTGCGGACTTCGAACTTGTAGAGCGTGCCGGGGTTGAGTTCGGGGATGAACAGCTCCCATACCCCGGAACCGCCCCGGGAGCGCATTGGATGGATACGGCCGTCCCACTGATTGAAATCCCCGACCACCGAAACCCGGGTTGCATTCGGCGCCCATACCGCAAACAGTACTCCGTCGATTCCCTCCGCCTGATGGTTATGAGAGCCGAAAAAGCGGTAGACATGGCGATGTTTGCCTTCATTGAACAGATGCAGATCGAATTCCGGCAGCTGGGTGGAAAAGCTGTAGGGGTCGTGACTACTGTGGCTCTGGCCGAATTTATCCTGCCAATCGAGCAGGTAGTGTTCACTGACCTGGTCGGCCGGCAATGACAGGGTGAAAAAATCTGTGCCGCTGAGCCGAGGGATCTGTTGTCCTGTCTCAGCCAGGCTGACCTTTTCCGCATGGGGTAAAAACAGGTTGATCTGACAAACACCTGCATTCACATGGCGCCCCAATACCTCAAATGGATCATGATGGCATGCATCGATGATGCGTTGCATGCCATCGCTGATTGTGTTTGTCTTTTGGCTTGTCATAGTTAAGAAAACCTGCTTCTTGGAGTACGCCTTGAAGGGAACATGATGTTACCATAGTCTGGAGTAGTGTCTCATACTAATGCGCCTTAAATAGCGTGACGCCAAGTCAATGGACGCCGTGCAGGTGACGCAGGGAACGGCACACCCTTTTCAAGTCACTTTAGATTGTGCGGACGATGAGTTGGGATCCCACCTGGAGGCAGCTCCACTGTGGCTCCAATTCTGCGTTGCACCATTATGAGTGTGCGTTACTATGAGACATTGCACGAGATCCTGGCTGGTAAACAATTGAACCAGGTGTAGACAAAAAACGGCAGTAATTGTTGGCCTAACGGCTATGGAGGAACACTCGATGATAGACCAGAGCCAGCGCTTTGTCAGTCGGTTGACAAGAAATACCCTTGCGCTGATCCTAGCAGGTGGACGCGGTTCCAGACTCAAGCATCTGACCAAGTGGCGCTCCAAGCCTGCGGTTCCCTTTGGTGGGAAGTTTCGGATTGTCGATTTTCCTCTATCCAACTGCATCAACTCGGGAATACGCCGAGTTGGTGTACTGACCCAATACAAAGCACACTCCCTGCTGCTGCACATCCAGCGCGGTTGGAACTTCCTGCGTGGGGAGTTTGGTGAGTTTGTCGAGTTACTGCCGGCGCAACAGCGGATTGAGAGCAGCTGGTATGAGGGTACGGCAGATGCGGTCTACCAGAATCTGGATATCCTGCGCAGCCACAACCCGGATTATGTGCTGATTCTGGCCGGTGATCATATCTATAAAATGGACTATGGCACCATGATCGCCGAACATGTTGAATCCGGTGCCGATATGACCGTAGGTTGCCTGACGGTGGATCTGGAAAGCGCCAAGGAGTTTGGCGTGATGACCGTCGATTCTGAAAACTGGGTCAGTGAGTTCAGCGAAAAACCGGCCGACCCGAAACCGATTCCGGGACATGATAATTTGGCTCTGGCCTCAATGGGGATCTACGTATTCAACCGTAAGTTTCTCTTCGAGCAGCTGATCCGGGATGCGGATACGCCCCAATCATCACACGATTTCGGCAAGGACATCATTCCCCAGGTGATCGAAAAATACCGGGTGCTGGCCTATCCGTTCACCGACTCCAGCAGCGGCAAACAGGCCTACTGGCGTGATGTGGGCACCATTGATGCCTTCTGGACCGCCAATCTGGAGCTGATCGGTGTCACCCCACCACTCAATCTCTACGATCGCAGCTGGCCCATCTGGACCTATCAGGAGCAACTGCCTCCCGCCAAGTTCGTGTTTGATGATGAAGAGCGGCGCGGCATGGCGGTGGATTCCATGGTCTCGGGGGGGTGTGTGATCTCCGGCGCCAAGGTGACCAATTCCCTGCTGTTTTCCAATGTGCGGGTCAACTCATACACGAGTGTGAATCAGACCGTGGTGCTGCCTGACGTTAATATCGGACGTAACTGCAAAATCAACAAAGCGGTGATCGATCGGGGTTGTGATATCCCGGAAGGTACGATTATCGGCGAAGACCCCGCTGCGGATGCGGAGCGATTCTATGTCAGTGAAAAGGGCGTTGTGCTGGTGACGCCGGAAATGCTGGGTCAGGTTCTACACCATGTCAGATAGTGAACATCAAGATAACCGCTTGCAGGTGGTTTTCTGCTGGCACATGCACCAGCCCTACTACAAAGGGCCGGAGGGTAGTGACTATTTGCTGCCCTGGGTCTATCTGCATGGCTTGAAGGACTACGCTGATATGGTGGCACATCTTGAACATGTGCCGGATGCCAAGGCGGTGGTGAATTTCGCCCCCGTGCTGCTTGAGCAGATCGATGACTACAGCGAGCAGATTGCCGCCTGGTTGAAAACGGGGCAGTTGATCAAGGATCCTCTGCTGGCCGCCTTGGCCGGTCCTGGACTGCCGGTGGATGAGGTCTCCCGCAAAGCATTGATCAGTGCCTGTCTGCGGGCCAATGAACATCGTCTGATCAGCCGCTTCAAGCACTTCAATGAGCTGGCCGACCTGGTCAAGCACATCCTGGAAAACGACCGCATGGTCGGTTATCTCAACGATCAGTGTCTGGTCGATCTGCTGGTCTGGTATCACCTGGCCTGGGTGGGGGAGTGTCAGCGGGTCAACGATCTGCGGGTCAGGTCGCTGCAGGCCAAGGGCCGGGGATTCAATTCCGATGATCGTCGAAGACTGATGGAACTGATCGGAGAAGTGCTGCAGGAGTTGCCCGGCCGCTATGCTAAATTGGCAAAATCGGGCCAGGTGGAACTCTCGGTGACCCCCTATGCCCACCCGATTGTACCGTTGATGATCGATATGGATTCTGCCAAGGATGCCTTGCCTTCGATTCATATGCCCGAGCTTGAGAAGTACCCGGGTGGCGAGTCCCGTGCGAGATGGCATATTCGCAAGGGGTTGGAGGTGTTTGAAAAACATTTCGACTTTCGACCCAAAGGGTGTTGGCCGTCAGAGGGCGGGGTCAGCGAAGCCACCCTGAAAATGTTGGAAGAAGAGGGGTTCAACTGGGCGGCCACCGGACAGCAGGTGCTGAGCAACAGCCTGATGGCCGGAGGCGGAGACTCCCAGCTGCCCGAGAACTGGGTCCACTCTGCGTACCATGTACAGGAGGGGCATCTGAACATGTTCTTCCGCGATGATGGCCTGTCAGACCTGATTGGCTTCACCTATGGCGAGTGGCATGCCGATGATGCGGTCGGGGATCTGATCAATCACCTGGTCAATATCGCCGATGCCTGTGAAGGGGATCCGGATGCCGTGGTGTCGATCATCATGGATGGTGAAAATGCCTGGGAATACTACCCCTACAACGGCAGCTACTTTCTCAACGCCATGTACGAAAGATTGGCGGAGCACCCCCGTCTGCGTCTGACCACCTTTTCAGAGGTGTTGGATCGGCAGAAGAAACTCTCGCCAAGACTCTCCAAGCTGGTAGCCGGCAGCTGGGTCTATGGCACCTTCACCACCTGGATTGGCGATCGCGATAAGAATCGCGCCTGGGATATGTTGGGTGAGGCCAAGAAGGTTTATGACCAGGTCCTGGCAAACAAGAATTTTTCCGATGATCAGCTAAGGGAAATTGAAAAGCAGTTGGCAATTTGTGAAGGTTCCGATTGGTTTTGGTGGTTCGGTGACTACAATCCTGAGTCCACCGTAAGCGATTTTGAACAGCTGTTTCGCAGCCAACTTTCCCATCTGTTCGAGTTGCTGGGTGAACCCGTACCGGACTATCTTTCCGAAGTTTTTGCTGTAGGCAGCGGAGCACCGGTGCAGGGCGGAGTGATGAAAAAGAATGATTAACACCAACACGCGATTGCACAACAGCTCGCTGTCCATTGCCGGGAATGTCTTATGAATGAAGCGGCCGACCCGCAGCTTCAACCTGTTCACAGCCTGTTGAAACGTCGCCGTGCCGGTGTGCTGCTCCATATCACCTCACTGCCAGGGCCTGCGACAGTCGGGGATCTGGGCAGCAACGCCTATCGCTTTGTCGATTTCCTGGTGGCCTCCGGAATGACTGTTTGGCAGATACTGCCAATTGGTCCAACCATGCACGACAACTCACCCTATCAGAGCAGTTCAGTCTATGCGGGGAATCCTCGCTTGATCAGCCTGGAGATGCTGCTTGAGCGGGGCTGGTTGGATGAGATGCCGGAAGCACCGATCTCCGACGAGGTGAAATCCAACTCGATACATAACGCCAGTAAACGATTTCAAGAGTCCGCCAGTGATGAGGAGCGCCATGAATATCAGCGCTTCATCGCCGAACAGAAACACTGGCTTGAAGATTACGCACTGTTCCAGGCTTTAAAGCAGGAAGAGAACGCTTGCTGGTGGGATTGGCATGTGACCCTGCGGGATCGGAAGCCACAGGCACTGGCGATGGCCAGAGCCAGACTCAAGTCGGTGATCCAGACGATCTGTTTCGAACAGTATCTGTTCTACACCCAGTGGATGTGCCTCAAACAGTACGCCAACGAGCGGGGGGTTCTGCTGTTTGGTGATGTACCGATCTTCGTTGCACACGACAGCGCCGAGGTTTGGGCCCATCGAGAAATTTTTGATCTGTTGGAGGATGGGCATCCGCGGGTTGTTGCCGGTGTACCTCCGGACTATTTCTCTGAGACTGGACAGCGCTGGGGCAATCCTCTCTATTGCTGGGATAAGCTATCTGAAGACAATTTCAGTTTCTGGGTGAATCGACTCAAAGCCCAATCCACACTGTTTGATCTGCTGCGGATTGACCATTTTCGGGGCTTTGAAGCCTATTGGGAAATACCCGCCGAGGAAGAGACTGCGGTGAACGGTCATTGGGTGGAGGCGCCGGGAGAGGAGCTGTTCGGGGTGCTCTACCGGGAGTTGCCCGACCTGGAGCTGGTGGCTGAAGACCTGGGTGTCATCACCCCGGAGGTTGAGGCCTTGCGCAAGGCCTGTGATCTACCCGGCATGAAGATTCTGCAGTTCGCCTTCTCCGGTGGCGCGGACAATCCCTATCTGCCTTTCCACCATACCAAGGATGCGGTGGTCTATACCGGAACCCATGATAACGATACCACCTTGGGCTGGTATACCGGCCTGGATGATCAATCCCGTGAATTTGTCGACGAGTATCTGGGTAAACCACGGGAGATCATGCCCTGGCCGATGATCCGCTCAGCTCTGGCATCCCGGGCAAATCTGGCGATCATCCCGCTGCAGGATATACTGGGTCTCGACGGTAGCCATCGTATGAACACCCCGGGTACAACCGAAGGCAACTGGGATTGGCGTTTCGATTGGGAGATGGTCAAGCCGGAAACGGAATCCCGTTTAATGCATCGGGTAAAGATGTACGGCCGCTAATTGCTAAACGTATTGAGCGCTTAGGCTTCAGACCTCAGGCCGGTCAGTGCAGGCAAAAAAAACCGCTTCGTCATTTCGTCGAAGCGGCTATACCAAAGGAGGATGGAGGAGATAAGCCACCAGAAAACGTGTTCTGGCTGACTTGAGCTTATTTCAACATTGCTGCAGCTGGCTTTCATTGAGAAAAATCAATATCGAGGAAATATCACCTTCAGCGTGATCCAGTTCTCAATATTTAGCTGAGTCTGCATTTTTCCCGTATGATGAGCAAGTTAGCGCCTTTGATCCTCAGTGAATCTGGGGTAGCCTATTGGCAGTCATAGTGATGATGACAAGGATAAAACGGATTTAGTCAGAGAGGGAATTCTATCTGCGATCACTATTGGGCCGCTCTTCACAGCAGTCCGTCGCACTCCCTTTCATACGATTTCAAAAAACGACTCAAGAGAGTTTGTCGGTCAACGTTTCGGCCCGATTGATATGACCGTCTCACGAGACGAATCTATTGGCAGTCACCTGTTCGAGCCTTTCGAAGCGTGGTGCTGTTTAAAGGACTAGCGCGTGGTGTTCTCAATGCGTTTATCAGTACTGTTTCAGGCAACAAGTGCGGTTGAGATAGCCCCCGTGTACAGATCTCTATGGAGGAGAACTTTCGGCAGTTGCCGAATCATGGTAGTCCATTGTTTCGCTTGAGAGGTGATGGACTACCTTTTTTTTGCCTGGCATATCCACATCCGCCAGTGCCAGTCCTGGTATGAAGTCTGTGGGTGAGGGGCTTTTTCGAGTATCATTACCCCATTCCTAATCTAAGACATAGGCTTGACGATGTTGATTCTCCGTGGCGCCCCCGCACTTTCCGATTTTCGCCTGCAAAAACTGACCAAACGACTTTCGGAGCAACTTGGTGTTGCGGTGGATCTGGTGTCTGAATATCTCCATTTTGCCAATGTGGAGCAGTCCCTGGAGGACGAAGAGAAGGCGGTTTTGGAGACAATTCTCCGCTATGGTCCGTCACGGCCTGCCAGAACGTCGAGCGGCACCCTGTTACTGGTCGTACCCCGGCCGGGCACCCTCTCTCCCTGGTCATCCAAGGCAACCGATATCGCTCACCATTGTGGCCTGGAGAAGGTTCGAAGGCTCGAGCGCGGTATTGGTCACTATTTGAGCATCGAAGGGGAGCCGCTCAACAGTGAACAGTTTATGCAGGCGGCTGCGCTGCTGCATGACCGAATGACCGAGACTGTGCTTTCGGATGCGGAGGATGCCAGCTGCCTGTTCCAGCAGGCAGAACCAGCTGAGTACAAACAGGTGGATGTCATCAAAGGCGGACTGGATGCCCTGAAGCGCGCCAATCAGAGCCTTGGCCTGGCCCTGTCAGAGGATGAGATTGAGTATCTGGTGGAGAGTTTTCAATCGCTGCAGCGCAATCCGACGGATGTCGAGCTGATGATGTTTGCCCAGGCGAATTCAGAGCACTGTCGTCACAAAATTTTCAATGCTGACTGGGTGATCGACGGCGAGTCCCAGCCGCACTCCCTGTTCAAGATGATTCGCAATACCACTCAGGTCTCCCCCAAGGATGTGCTCTCGGCCTATAAGGACAATGCAGCGGTAATACAGGGGCCGGATGCGGAGCGTTTCGTACTCGACCCGGAAACGCTCAACTACGGTTACGGGCAGGAGGAGATCAACATTCTGATGAAAGTTGAGACCCATAACCACCCGACTGCCATCTCACCGGATCCAGGTGCGGCAACCGGTTCTGGCGGTGAGATCCGTGATGAAGGTGCAACGGGTAAGGGTTCCAAACCCAAAGCCGGTTTGTGTGGTTTCTCCGTCTCCAATCTGAAACTTCCCGATGCCGAGAGGCCCTGGGAGGTGGAATACGGCAAGCCAGGACGTATCGTCTCGGCGCTGGATATCATGCTGGAGGGACCAATCGGTGCCGCGTCATTCAATAATGAATTCGGGCGTCCCAACCTGTGCGGCTATTTTCGAACCTACGAGGCTGAAGTACCAGGTCCTGATGGCGTAGAAGTTCGCGGTTATCACAAACCGATCATGCTGGCAGGCGGATTGGGCAACATCCGTAAGGAGCATATTGAAAAACACTCATTCCCCAGCGGTTCTCCACTGATTGTGCTGGGTGGACCGGCGATGCTGATCGGATTGGGTGGCGGTGCCGCCTCCAGTATGGCCAGCGGCACCTCGGCCGAGGATCTCGATTTTGCTTCGGTACAGCGTTCGAATCCGGAGATGGAGCGTCGCTGTCAGGAAGTGATCGATGCCTGTTGGGCCCGGGGTGAGGAGAATCCGATCCTGTTTATTCATGATGTGGGTGCCGGGGGGCTCTCCAACGCCTTGCCTGAGCTGGTCCATGATGCTGGGCTGGGCGGACAGTTCGAGCTGCGCGCCGTACCCAACGACGACCTGGGCATGTCACCAATGGAGATCTGGTGTAACGAATCCCAGGAGCGCTATGTGATGGCGGTCGATGTCAACAAGCTGGAAGGGTTCAAGGCGATCTGTGAACGGGAGCGTTGCCCCTATGCCGTGGTGGGAGAGGCGGTTGATGAGCAGCAGCTGATCCTCGGCGATGCCCATTTCGACAACAATCCCATCGATATCCCGATGAATCTGCTGTTCGGTAAACCACCGCGGATGCTCAAGGATGTTCGTCGCAAGACGTTTCAAAAACCGGAACTTGATTTTGACGATATCGATCTGAAGGAGGCGGCTTTGCGGGTACTGCAACTACCGACCGTCGCCAACAAGACTTTTCTGATCAGCATCGGCGATCGTTCGATCACCGGTATGGTGACTCGCGATCAGATGGTGGGGCCCTGGCAGGTGCCGGTAGCGGATGTGGCCGTCACCGCCTCCGGTCTGATGGGGTACACCGGCGAAGCGATGGCGATGGGCGAGCGAACCCCCTTGGCGCTGCTGGATGCTCCGGCATCCGGACGTATGGCCATCGGCGAGGCGATCACCAACATCGCCGCATCCAGCATCGCTCAGCTGTCCGACATCAAGCTCTCAGCCAATTGGATGGCGCCCGCCGGCCATCCCGGTGAGGATGCGAAGTTGTATGACACGGTCAAGGCAGTTGGCATGGAGCTCTGTCCCGCATTGGGCATTGCCATACCGGTCGGTAAGGACTCCATGTCGATGAAAACCGTCTGGCAGGAGCAGGGTGAGGAGCGGGCCGTAACGGCACCGATCTCATTGATCATTTCAGCCTTTTCCCCGGTTACCGATGTGCGTCGCACCCTCACGCCCCAGTTACGCCGTGATCTTGGTGATACCGATCTGATTCTGATCGATCTGGGTAAGGGGATGAATCGGTTGGGTGCCTCGGCACTGGCACAGGTCTATCGTCAGATGGGCCATCATGGTGCGGACCTGGATGATCCTGCCGCCATGCAGCGTTTTTTCAATATGATTCAGGAACTGAACCAGAATGACCTGCTACTGGCCTACCATGATCGCTCCGATGGCGGTCTGTTTGCCCTGGTCTGTGAAATGGCGTTTGCCGGCCATTGCGGGGTGAGCATCGATGTCGACGACCTGGGAGAGGATGATTGTGCGGTTCTGTTCAACGAGGAGCTTGGTGCGGTCATCCAGGTCCGCCACAACGATACCGATGATGTTCTGAAAATGCTCAACGATGCGGGACTGGGGCGCTGCAGCCATGTGATCGGTACCTTGAACAGCGATGACCGGATTGAATTCAATCGATCGGGCAGTCCGGTCGTGGCGGATCAGCGCAATGTCTTTCAGCAGGCCTGGTCTGAGACCAGTCGCCGGATGCAGGCATTGCGAGATAACCCCGAGTGTGCGGATGAGGAGTATCAACGACTTGATGAGGCGGATCCCGGTATCCAGGTCAGCCTCAGCTTTGATCCGGAAGAGGATGTGGCCGCACCGATGATCGCCACCGGAGTCAGACCGGCAATGGCCATCCTGCGGGAGCAGGGGGTCAATGGTCAACTGGAGATGGCGGCCGCTTTTCACCGCGCAGGTTTTGACTGTGTGGATGTGCATATGTCCGATATCATCGAGGGTCGAAGCCGACTCGATCAGTTCAAAGGTCTGGTAGCCTGTGGTGGATTCTCCTACGGTGATGTGCTCGGCGCCGGTGAGGGTTGGGCCAAATCGGTACTGTTCAACGAGCGGGCGAGAGAGACCTTCGCGGATTTCTTCAACCGTTCCGACAGCTTTGCACTGGGGGTCTGTAACGGCTGCCAGATGCTATCCAATCTGCATCAGCTGATTCCGGGTACCGAGCATTGGCCCCACTTCGTGCGAAATCGATCCGAACAGTTTGAAGCCAGATTTGTCACCGTTGAAGTGACTGAATCACCCTCCATCCTGTTGGCCGGCATGCAGGGCTCCCGTCTGCCGATCGCGGTGGCGCATGGTGAGGGGCGGGCCGAGTTCCGCAGTCAGGAACAGTTGTCACAGGCCCGTGAGCTGATGGCCCTGCGCTATCTGGAGAACAGTGGCGAGGTGGCGAGCCGATATCCGGCCAATCCGAATGGATCCCCTGAAGGCATGACCGGTTTTTGCAGCCGGGACGGTCGGGTCACCATCATGATGCCCCACCCGGAGCGGGTAACCCGAACGGTTCAGCACTCCTGGCATCCGGATGGGTGGGGAGAGGATGCGCCCTGGCTGCGCCTGTTCCGAAACGCCCGCCGCTGGGTGGAGTGATCAGCGGTTGGGCGGCTTGGGCCACTGACAATCACTAGGTCTTTGTTATTTCAACTCAGCAGGTTGCTGAAATATCAGCAAAAATCTACTTGTTGATTGTGCTCTGGCCGGCAAAGTAGTCCTATATTTTGAAGCTGTTCAGTAACCACCGCTTTGTTCAAAATGAGCTAAATCAATAGAGTCTGTAATGCGCTCCCGAGATGCTGGTAAGCTGTTCATAAACAAAGTAAAGTAACATCGCTCGATGCCACTGCACTGAGCCGGAAGAAATTAAAAACAAGCCATCAAGGATGACATCGCAGGATTATTGGGATGTGGTCGTTACAGCTTGAGATAAGCGCTGATTTGATCGACGTCATCGACCTTATCTAAACTTATCGAGTCAACACTCTGAAGGAACATCATGAAGACATACGATACAGATGTACTGATTATTGGCGCCGGGCCAGCCGGTGCCACGGCTGCCGCGCTGATTCACAAAGCCGGATTCAACTGCATGATGGTTGAGAAGCAGCGGTTTCCACGGTTTGTGATCGGTGAGAGCCTTTTGCCTCGCTGCATGGATCTGCTCGAAGAGGCTGACCTGCTTGGAGTTGTTCAGGATCAGAAATTCATGGTTAAGGATGGCGCGGTTTTCAAACGCGGTGATGAGACCTGTACCTTCCAGTTCTCACAACAGTTCACCCAAGGCTGGAAGTATACCTATCAGGTACCTCGTGAGGATTTTGATAAGGTGTTGGCCGAAAGTGTCGAAGCCCGTGGTGTTCCGGTGCTCTGGGGCCACGGTGTCACCGACGTGAACTTTTCTGATGATGGCAGCTCCACCACGATGCTGGAGGATGAGCAGGGTGAACAGGCCAGTTTAACGGCCCGGTTTATTCTGGATGGCAGCGGCTATGGCCGGGTACTGCCCCGTCTGCTGGATCTCGATGAGAACTCCATGCTACCGCTGCGTGAGTCCTACTTTACCCATGTCACCGGCGACCTTCGCCCTGAAGGGGAAGGGGAGGGCCGGATCTGGATCTGTTCCCTGGACGATCCGGACAATGCCTGGATGTGGATCATCCCATTTTCAAACGGCAAGACCTCAGTTGGCGTGGTCGCCAAGCCGGACTTTCTGGCCCGTTATCCCGAAGATCCGGACGAGAAGCTGCGGGCCATCATCGATGACAACAAGAACACCAGAGAGCGCCTGAAAAATGCCGAGTTTACCTTTCCGGTGCGGCGCATCAACGGCTATTCCATATCCGCCAAAAAGCTATTCGGCAATGGCTTTGCATTAATGGGCAATGCCACAGAATTCCTCGATCCGGTCTTTTCATCCGGCGTCACCCTGGCACTTGAATCCTCCAACCGGGCGGCAAAGACGCTGATCCGTCAGCTCCAGGGCGAGCGTGTGGATTGGCAGACAGACTATGCGGATCACCTGATGATGGGAGTGAATACCTTCAGGACCTTTGTTACCGCCTGGTATGACGATCGTCTACCGACCATCTTCTACAGTGCCGTCAAACCGGACGAGCTGCAGGATCAGATCTGTTCGGTACTCGCCGGATATGTCTGGGATAACGACAATCCCTGTGTGCGGGATCATCAGCGAACCGTCACGGTGATCGCCAAGGCCTGTGCCCAATACGGCTGAACTCAGTCACCCGGTATGCCGCTCGGCATACCGGGCACAAATCCAACAAACACGACACGAATCGACACGGTGTTCCCCCGGGTCGAGCCGCGATATGGCATCTTCTGCCACAACTTTTGAAATGGCTTCCTGGTGTTATGTGACGCGGTTGAGCATGCGCTCGCTACGAATCAGTCTGGACCAGCTTTTGCCGGTATTGAACCAGAGAATATACCAACCTTCGATGATCATGCGGGGTAGTAGCAGCGGGCTGAACCTGAGTTCCGCTTCGCTGGCACAGAGTTGATGATTCAGGCTGAGGCTGGTGGCGATGGTACTGATACGGGCCAGATGATAGCGATTGCTGATCAAGGCCACCGGATAGGCATCCTGCTGCGACAGCATGGTTCTGGCATGCTGCAGATTTTCCAGGGTGTTCTGGGACTGTTGCTCCAAACGCAGGCGTGATTCCTCGATACCTTTGCCGATCAGATAGTCGCGGCCAGCCTGGGCTTCAGTGACATCTTCTCCCGGTGCGGCACCTCCCACCAACAGCAGGGTCGAAGATGGATTGTTCAGCATCAGTTCGGCAGTTTTTTCCAGTCGCAGGTGGTAATCCTGGTCTATGCCCTGTTTGGTCAATCGCTTACCGAAGACCAGGAGGCTGTCACAATGGCACTCATTGGGGGCAGATTTTGCGGTGCGGTAGACATAGATCAGGCTGATCAGTAACGGGATACCGATGCCGACGATCAGTAGTATCAGGGAGAGGCCGAAGGTCCAGAGTCCATCCCAATCGATTGCGCCCCGTTCAGGGTCGAATTGCATGGCTAGGGCCTGTTAACACGAATCCAATAGGCCCTGCTGGGACTGTTTTTGTGTCCAGCAAGGCAGAATGAGCGTGGTGTAGCTCGGCTACATGAGCGAATGATAACGCCGCTGGGCGCAAAAACAGCCTAAGCCCTTCGGGTTGCGCCTGAAAATGCGCCACTCGGCGTTGCTCGTCACTCATTTGGAACACCAAACTACGCTCCTCGCGCCTTGATTGGCGCTTTTTCAGGCACAACAGGGCCTATTGGATTCGTTTTAACAGGCCCGAGGGTGAAGTGTTATTTGGATGTGGATCCATCCCCGTGCAGAAGGCTGCACGGGGATAGGGGATAACTTACATCGCAATCAAGCGTTGTTGAATGGCGTTATCCAGATTGACGATCCATTTGTTGTACTGTTTGTTGATTTTGCTACCGTCATACTTCAGACCGTTACTGGTTTTGTAGACGATGCTGTAGGTCTTCTTGCTGTAGGGAATATCGACGGTGGCTGTCGTGCCACGCTTCATGATGGAAGCAACGATATGACCTGGTTTCACCTCTTTCATGCGCCATCCGAGACCGGCGCCGGCAGACATAATGGCCTTTTTGATATTGGTGGTAGTGGTTTTACCAATGGTGTTGACCGGAGATTCCTCTACGTTGTAGATCGGTTCGGTTCGACAGCCCATCAAACCGAGGGTGAATACCAGCAGAGAAATGAACAACAGGTTTTTTATAGAGACTTTTTTCATATCGGGACTCCCTTACGACAGTGGTTTATTGCAAAAGTTAGTAGAAAATCTTTGTGTCTGTTCTCTACCTGAATTCATGGGTTCAGGTTGTTTTAGGGCTGTAATCCATGCGTTCTACTGCGCTGCATGTTTGCGTGGATCAGCCAGTATGCCGAGACTGCGAAATAGCCCTTGGAGGTATAACCCTCTTTTGATCAACCGCCAGGCAATCATTCGTACAATACGCCAGGTATCTGTCCAGGGTCTGTAGTGACTTTGGCGTCTACCTACATGATAGATCGACTCGACTGGTACCGATACACTATAAAAGTTGTGGCTTGCCGCTTCAATGACAATTTCACTTTCAAAAACAAAGCCTTTTTCTTTTGAGGTGTTTAGGCGTACATCCCTAAGCAAGTCAAAGGGATAGAGACGAAATCCCGACTGGGAATCGGTCACCGGATAACCGGCTGCCCAGGAGACCCAGAAATCGGCAAAACGGTTGGCGAACAGACGCAGCTTCGGGGCATTGTGGCGCTGTTTCAAGCGAGCGGCAATGATAATGCTGTTTGGATTGGCCTGGGCGGCACTGATCAGCTGGGGAATCTCGGCCGGATTGTGTTGACCATCCCCGTCCAGTGTGATGATCATCTCCGCATTGAGTTTGATTGCGTGGTCGAAGCCGCTCTGCAGCGCAGTCGCTTTGCCCTGATTCTGTTCATGCCTCAACAGATGGACCTTGAGACCCTCGAGCTGACTCTGGCTGTCATCGGAAGAGCCGTCATCGACAATGATCACATTTTCCGTCTGCTGCAGGGCTGCCGTGGCCACATCCCGGATGGTTGCGGATTCATTGTAGACTGGAATAACGACTGCGATTTGCATCTTGATAGGCCCTGGTCAGGCCATTGCCCCATTGATTGAGATCACCTGGCCAGAAATATAGGCCGCCTCATCAGAGGCCAGAAAGCCCACCAGGGCTGCAACCTCATCGGGGGTGCCGGCCCGTTTCATCGGAACGATCTGTTTGATGGCATCCGCATTGAAGGCGGATGATGTCATGCTGCCTTCAATGATTCCCGGGGCAACCGCATTAGCTGTGACTCCGCGAGAGGCCAACTCCAAAGCCAGGGATTTGATCGCACCATGCAGTCCCGCCTTGGCGGCTGCATAGTTTGCCTGTCCCCGGTTGCCCATCACACCGGCAATCGAGGAGAGTGCAATCACTCTTCCCCAGCGGGTTGCCAGCATTGGCAATAACAGGGGTTGGGCGACATTGTAGAAACCGCTGAGGGAGACATCGATTACCCGTTGCCACTGTTCAGCCTGCATGCCTGCCAGGGGAGCGTCGTCATGAATCCCCGCATTGTGAATGAGCGTCTGTATGGGGCCGGATTCGAGCAGCTTCTCCAGGGTTTGGCGGGCCGTCTCGCCGTCCCGGATATCGAAGACGCAGGTCTCCGCGCTGCCGCCGGATTGACGAATCGATTCAACCACCGCCTCGGCTCGGTCGGGATTGCTGTTGGCATGTACGATGACATGAGTTTCAGGCGAACTCAACTGTCGGCAGATTGCCGAACCGATATCCCCGCTGCCCCCTGTGACCAAGGCTCGCTTCACTGATTTTCCTCCGAATGTACGATCACCGCGGCTCTTCCCTCTGCTACCAGGACGGATTCAGTTTTGAGGACGAAATCATAGAGCATGTTGCCGCTGTCGGCCAGCAGCTGTGTAGCCTGGATCTGGAGTGGGGCATCGAGCTCATCCAGATAGCGGATATGCAGTTTCACACCACGCAGACTGACCAGATAGCCACCAGGTTGTTGTTCTCCCGATTGTCTGGCCAGCAGCCCGCCATGCAGGGCCATTGTTTGAGCACCATACTCGGCGGCATGCACCGCTGACAGCTGCCCGTTGCTGCGCAAGGGATGGTTGCTGTTGCGATGGCTTGAGGTTTGGCATTGGATCCGGGTTTCGTCCCAATCGACCACCTTGTCGATCAGCCGCATATCCCCCGCATGGGGAAGCAGGTTGTAGAGTTCTTCGCCCTCAAGCGATCGCGCTAGCATGGCAGCAGTTCCGATTGCAGATTCAAGCCTGGCAGGTAGGGGAGGCTGAACTTTGCAGACTGACTCTGGGCAATCGCTTCCAGGATCGGCAGACTGCGGGCTGACGGAGCTGAAAGTCGGAGTTTTTCCAATGCCGGTTTCGATAACCTGCTCTCTGTGCCATCCGGCACCGTGCTCAGGTTGAGTCTGGCAATACCGCTGTCGCTCTCTGTCGTCAGCAGCATGGCGACGGCAAAGGGTTCGCCGATGGGCATGAAGGGTTGCAGCAGTTCCGGCGGTGGTTGATCGTAACAGACCAGCAATACCGGCACCCCCTCTACCACAGCTTGTACAGCGGCCTCCATCAGACCGGCCGCAAAGCTGCCGTTCAAACCGCCAAGACTCGACGATCCCTGTCGGGAGCCCGCGCCGATCGACCAGTAACCCGCCGGTGCATTATGCACCGAGTTGTGAAACTGGGTCGGAGATACCGGACGTCCCTCCTCAGTCAGGGCAAGACAGATCTGATCGATGATATCCAGGTCACCCTCTGAAGAGCTGAAAACCGAAGCCAGCGTCTCTGTGTCGGTGAGATCCTGTAGGGCCTCTTCAGCCGCCTGCAGGGCGATCTTGATGGTTCGCGTGGTACGGCGACGCTCGTTGGGTTTCAGCATCGAGGGTTTCAGCGGGGGCAGTTCGCCACCCTGATAGTCTGCCTCACTCTGCAGCAGCGCAGTTGCCTCCTGCCAGTTGCCGATGCCCTGGGCTACAACGCCAATCTTCTTGATGGTTACGGAAATCATGTAGCCGCTCCGAAAATCAAGCTGCAGTTATTGCCACCGAAACCAAATGAGTTGCTCAGAACATGGCGTAACTGACGCTGCTCCGAATTGAGCAGAATGTTCGCCCCCAGGGTTTCGTCCTGTTGTCTGGTTTGCAGACTCTGGGGCAACAGACCATCCTGCAGACAGAGCAGAGCGAAAATAGACTCGGTGATTCCAGCTGCCCCCAGGGTATGGCCGGTGAACCCCTTGGTGGAGCTGCAGGGGGTCTGATTACCGAACAGTCCGCAGACGGCGCTATCCTCCGAAGCATCGTTACTTCGGGTCGCGGTACCGTGCAGATTGATGTAGTCGATATCGCCGATTTCGAGGCCGGCCCGTTCGAGGGCCTGTTGCATGGCGTGGCGCGCCCCGGCACCTTGCGGATGGGGCGTTGACATGTGATGAGCATCCGAACTTTCACCATAGCCGATCAGAGACGGGCATGAATCGTCATCCTGTGGTTTTTCCAGAAGAGCGAAACCCGCACCCTCACCGATGTTGATGCCATTACGCTGCCCATCCCAGGGGCGGCAAGGTTCGGCCGAGACCAGATCGAGTGCATTGAAGCCGTAGAGGGTGGTCAGGCAGAGGGAATCGACACCGCCGACAATCGCCGCATCACAGACTCCGGCAGTGATATAGCGGTAGGCAGCAGCAAACACCTTGGCGCTGGAAGAGCAGGCTGTGGAGATGGTGATCGCCGCGCCATTCAGGCCCAGGTAGTCACGTATGAAGTGGCTCGATGAGGCGATGTTATGGGTATATTGAGGTGTGTACTCTGCCGGTAAAGCGTCATTGACACGTGTCCGATAGGCCGTTTCAGTGGTGGCGATGCCAGAGGTGCTGGTGCCTATGAAGACGCCGATACGATCCGCGCCGTAGCGCTCCACCGCCTGTTTGACCGCCGGCAGGAAGTCGTCCTGCTGCAGGGCCAGCTGCGCCAGACGATTGTTGCGGCAATCGTAGTCCGACACGCTATCCTGCAGTGGCATATCCTCCAGTCCGGAGACCCGTCCGATCCAGGTGGAGAGGTCCACATTCTCCAGGTTGCAGGGCTGCAGACCGCTCTTGCCCGTGCGCAGTGCCTCCAGGGAGGCCGGTTTGCCACACCCGAGTGCATTGGTCAGGGTATAGTGGGTTATCGATAAGGGGGTCATTATAGAGCCTGTAATCTATCTTTTTCGTTTATCTTTGTCGTCTGTTCGCCTGCAAACCGACGCCATTGAAATGTTCCAGCGTATGGCCAAATCTGAAACATCAGCAGCTGCAGATCCATTATGCATTGTGATTTTTCCACGTCGACCAAGCTGTCCTCCTCAAACCGCCTATGGCCCATTATCGGGCACACCAGGCTCCACCGGAATAGGCTGAATCGGTACTTTCATATTACTTTGTTCTGATGCCTTAAGTCGAAGCTGGCTATTATGCGAGCCGTGGCAAAATATGACAATGTTATATACATCCTGTAACTAACAAATATAGCCTTGTAATTCGTAGTCTTAGAGCCAGTTGTTAAATGAAGTTATAGAAACAGGTACCCAGTTTAAAGATTTATTTGATCGCTTTCAGGAAATCGATCAATTGTTCTCGCGGCAGTTTTCCGGTGGAGTTTCTCGGCAGTGACGTCACGAAATGGAGTGGTCTGGGGAGAAATGCCGCATCGATCGATTGAGCAAGCTGATGGAGTATCTCCTGTTTGCTGAGTGACGGGGCCACCACCAGCGCGGTCAGCCGCTGTTTCTCATTGTTCGGATCCTCAGGGGGGACAAAGATCCCATCGATCACTCCGGGTATGGCCAGCAGTTTCTGGTTCAGGTCGCCGATCGAGGCCCGTTTGCCGGCGATCTTAAGCATATCGTTATTGCGCCCCAGCAGTCTGAAGCGACCACCGTTGAGGATCTCGATATTATCGTTGAGCAGTACCGGGTGAGGGAGATGCCCGCCGCTGGCGTAGGTCTGGTTGCCCTGCTGGGTCATCTCGATACCATCATAGAGAGTCCAGGACTCTTCCTTGGCGGTGCGCCGGCTGGCAATCGAGCCGGTTTCGGTGGAACCGTAGATCTCATAGAGCTCGGTTTGCAGTTGCTGCTCCGCCTCGGCGGCAAGCTCTCTGCTGAGTGGCGCCGTGGCTGAGATGATGAAGGAGATCTCCGGCCAGCTGATACCGGCGTCCAGGCAGGCCCGCAGATGGAGTGGTGTGCTGATCAGAACCCTCGGCGCTGAAGTGAGTGCCAGATCGGCCGCGATGTCCGCCGGAAACAGCGGTCGTCCGGTATGTACCGCGATACCCCCTTGCCAGGGGAAAAATATCGATGTGGCCAGTCCATACATGTGTTGGGCAGGTACCGTTGCCACCAGTGATGAGACGGAACGGGAGAGGAACGGAAAACGCTGCAATGCACTTTCGGCTTCCGCCTTCAGCTCTCCCCAGCTCTTGGGGTTGGGTTTGGGTGTACCGGTGGAGCCTGAGGTATAGAGGATGGCAACCTGACGATCCGCTTCGATCTGTTCCGGCAGCGCTATTGAATCGCTGTTCTCGGCATCCAGCAGTTCTGTGTAGAGTAGCTGCCGGGCTTGGATTCCCTGCTGCAACTGATCGGTCAGGCAATAACCGTCACGGCTCTTGTTCAACAGACTGTTCACCGCGCCCGGCGTATTGTTGGAGGGCATCAGAGTAACCTGCTGGCGCACAATCGCGGCGGCAAAGCTGACGGCGAAGTGATAGCGGTCTTCACACAGATTTACCACCTGTCCGGCTTCAGGTAGCTGGGCTGCCAGCTTGGCCACATCCTGATAAAACTGGGCGGCCGAGATACCGGCGCCACGGTGCCAGGCGGCGAGCTGCTGTGGATGGTGCACCAGCATACTGCAGTGAATTGGGCTGTTTAAAGCAGGCTGCGCCATTCAATTCTCCGGACCAGTCGAACGAAATTCAGAAAACCGGGATGCTCAAGATGGGGCAGTTTGCGCTCCCTGATACGATATTCGATGAGTAATCCCGCAATAACAATTAGATAGTTTACAAAGTTCGTGAAAAGTGACCAGGTTTCTGTGTCAGCATAATGTGCCAGAAGGGCGCTCTCAATCGTCAAAAACGCAAACATGCACGACCAGAACAGGGTGACCCGCCGGGTGTAGAGGCGTTCGTAATCGTTCAAATCCCGCTCATCTTTGTGCATCAGCTCCGCAAAGCGGGTGATCAATGGCGTCTGTCCAGGCAGCAGGGTCATGGTAAACAGTGTAAACAGGCTACCGTTGATTGCTATCGGCGGCAATTTCAAAAGCTGAATCGTATCCGGCTTCATGAAGATCAACCAGGCAATGCCAAACAGGGCGATGGCAATGATCAGCCAGCCGATCAGCCGGCCTTTGATCAGCTCAAGTCCACCCCAGTTCGCTAGCAGCAACATCAGGATCAGGCTGGGTGCGGTCAGGCTGTCACTGACGACGCCGAAATGGAGCACCAGAGGATAGGCGAGGGCGAGCAGCAGCAAGCCGATGTGAGCAAGTCGCCGCAGTGGGTCGTTAACTTCGTGTTGGACTCCGTTCATTATTATTTCGTAGCTCAGCACCAGGTCTATGACACGATTTAGTCAAAACCTGAGCTTGGTCCTTTAACTCTATGAATTCATTCGGGACAAGGCGTAAGTGGCAAGATAGCTCATTACAACGCCGATGGCGACTGTCAGGCCGATTGCGTGTAACACGGGAATCGAAGAACTGGCAAGGATCGCAAACACACCTGCGGTACTCAGGGCGCAAACGCTCAGGGCATGCAGGGTTAGCAGTGCATCACCCTGCTGCTGTTCGCGACGGCCGAAAAACAGGCTGTAATCCAGACCGATGCCCAGTACCAGCATCAGTGAGATCAGATGAAACAGGTTCAGGGCTTCACCCATCAAATGTAACACACCCACACTGGCCAGAATAGCCAGGCCGATGGGTATCAGGGTGGTCAGCGCCCGTTTCAACGAGCCCAGGCCAATCCACAACAGGATCAGCATCAGACCACTGCCGAGGGCCACCCGCTGCAGGATCTGCAGTCTGAAATCCCCCACCAGGCCACTCACCTCCTGCTTCAGGTTCAGATAACTCACCTCAGGAAGGTTTGCCTCAACATAGATCTTAATCTGCTCGGGATCGGCAACAGTTTGCAGGGGGATCAGAGCGAACCAGGCCGATTGACCCTCGCGGATCATGCTCTCCAGGCGGGTTTTCAACTCGCTCGACATGGCCTCCGCATAGCTGAGGGGAGGCAGGCTGCGGCTCTGTTCGATCGCTGCGATAAACGGATCAAAAGCAGCCTCGCGAAACGGCAGTCCCTGCATGGCCTGTTGCAGATTGTCCGAGAGCCCCTGCCGATCGGGCAATGATTGTTGCCTGGCACTCTGTTGCTGTTCACTGGGGAGATAATCACTGGGGAGTGAGATGTCGATCAACGAAGCGCCTGCCGGATCCTGTTGCAGATGCTGGCGTAGCGCTTCACTGTGCTGCAGCAGCTGTTGTGGATCCTCCGCTTGGATCAGCAACAGGTGGCTGGGATCGCTGGTGCTGAAATGTTGGCGAAGCTGCCGATCCTGCTCCAGCAATGCCTTGGGCAGCGGGGAGAAGGTGGCAATATCATCCTGCCAGAGCGGCTTCGAGGAGAGCAGCAGAGTGGTCAGGCTGATCACCGCCAATGCAAGCATCACCAGTGAGGGCCAGATCTTCCTTTTGAGCATCACACTGAGCAGCGTCATGCCTCTTGGCTGAGGCGGTGAGAAGGGTTGGGGAAAGACTCTCGGCAGCAGCAGGCGGCTGGTCAATGCGGCCGTCAGCAGACCGGTCAGGGTAAACAGGCCCAGTTGACGCAGCCCAACGAAATCGGTGGTCAACAGCACCAGATAGGCGATGCAGGTGGTGATGACCCCCAGGCGCAGGGTTCGCCAGATCGACAGCATGGTGCTGTCTACCGGCTCGGAGTGACGAAGATGGCTGAACAGATGGATCGGGTAGTCCAGTGTCACCCCGAGCAAGGTGATGCCGAATGCCAGGGTGATGCCATGCAACTCACCAAACGCAAGCTGACAGACGATGGCGCCGGCCAGCAGGGCACTCAGTAGTGGCAGGGCGGCAAACAGCAGATAGGGGAGAAACCGGTAGGCACTGAACAACAGCAGAGCGATCAGTGCCGAGGCGACCATGCTGAGCGTCTGGGTCTCATAGTGGATGACAGCCCTGGATTGCACGCCGAAAACGCCAGGGCCGCTGATGATCAAGTGATGTTTGGCATCTTGATCGAGACGGGCAAACTCATCCCGCAGATAGGTGAGAACCGCCTGCTGCTCATCGAGTTCGAGTCCTCCGGCCCGGGTCTGTACCAGCAGCAGGGCCATCTCCCCCTGCTTCGACTGCCACACACCCTGTTCCCGGTGGATGCTCTGTTCGGCCAGCCAACTGCGCAGCATGGCCTGGTAACTGCCCATGGGATCGGCTGCCAGAAGATCCTTGAATGGGGAGGGGAAGGGGGCTTTCAACTCCTCCAGACGCTGCTTCAGCGCTGTATTGAGACGCTCCGCGCTGAATGCTGAAGCCCCGACCCCGGGTGAGATCAGGTAGCGGTATTTGAAAAGCAGCGGATCGATCTGCAACGCCCCGGGAGCGCCGTTTTCAACCCGGCTGAGCAGGGGGCTGGTGCGTAGACGGGCTGTCAATTGTTGACTGAGATCGGCGCGGGATATCGCATCGCCTTGAGTGATCGCCAGCAATAGCAGTCGGTTGGCCGGGCCCTGATTGATTTCATTCAGCAGTATCTGCTGGTCCGGGGCTGTGCCCTCCGGCAGAAACAGGCTCATATCGGTACGCAAGGAGACCTGACTGAACACCCACCAACTGCAGAGTGCCAGTGCGGCAAGCCAGGCCAGCAGGGTGTGTATTCGGATGGTCATTGTCGGTTCATGCTATCGGTGGGGCTTGCAGAGGACCAGTCGACACTCATTCCCCGATGGGCATCAACTGGGTGATGATCTGATCACCGTTGCTCTCGATCACCAGGTAGCGTTCGATCTGCAGGTCTGTTCCTGTGATCTCGATACGGGTGATCTTGTTGCCCAGTGCCCCCGCTCTGGGGATCAGATTCAGGCGCCAGGCATCCCGGCTGCCAGTCAGTTCGGGGTTGAAATAGCGTTCGAGTGTCTCCCGATCACCACTCAATACCGAGCGGAAGGAGGCGCTGAAAGCCAGCAGTTCCGGGATGTTGTCCAGCAGCACAACCTGTTGCTGTTGATTCCGCCACAGGGTCAGCCGATTCCCCTCGATCTCATATTTGGTGCGGCTCGGTGGTGCGAGGGTTCTGACCAATCGATCGGGTGGCTGGAACAGCAGGGTGCCCTGTTGTTCGATCGGTTGATCGAGCAGGGCCAGTTGGCGTGTTTCGGTGAAACGGGCCTGCCGCTCGCCAGACGCCTGCCACTGAGTCATCAGATAGTCCAATGACCAGTGCGGTTCTTCGGCCGCTGCCGGTAAGCTCAGACTGAACAACAGCAGAACGAGTGACAGAAAGGTGATCCCTGACCTATTCAGAGGCATCGTCGCGCCCCCAGAAGTCGTAGAAATTAAACCAGTTGTAGGGCGCGTGACGGGCATGGAACTCCAACCTGTCCGCATAGCGCTGGGTCCAGGTTTGCAACATCTCCTCCCGACGTCCCCGCTCAAGCTCCACCCGATCGGTAAAATGCTCCATACGGATCTGATAGCGGTTTCCCCCCAGGTAGAGTCCGAAGAAGAGAAATACCGGGCACTTCATGATCGAGGCAAGCAGCATCGGGCCCTGGGGAAAGGTGGTGTCCCGGCCGAGAAACTGGCACTGCACGGTTTTGTTGGTATCGGTGACGCGGTCACCCAGCAGACCGAGGATGCCGCCCTGATCGACCACCTCCTGGGCTTTAATCAGGGTGTCTGGTCGGCCCAGCTCGATGATGCTGTCGACGAGCGATGGGTTCAGCTCGGAGAAGACCTGCATCATCATCTCGTTGTGTTGAGGATACATGAGGATCTTCAGCGGCAGTTCCCGTTTTGTGATCGCCGTGGCGCGAAGAATCTCAAAACTGCCCAGATGGGAACCGAGCAGAATGCAGCCCTGATTGGCATCGAGATGTTGGGCGATCAGCTTATGGTTGTGGATCTCCAGATCGAAGTAGTCATAGCGATCCGCCATCAGGAATACCCGGTCGAGGATGGTGGCCGAGAAGGTGTGTATGTGTTTGGCGTTATCGAGCAGGTTGGCGGGGCGGTCGAGGGTAAGATTGAGATAATCGGTCGAGGCACGCCGCTGGTTGGATCCGGTGATCAGGAAGTAGAGGGTGATCGGGTAGAGTATCAGGCGAGCGGTGAATCTCCCAAGATTCAAGGCAATCCAGAGAATCAGATGGAGCGCACCTGTGGTACCCCGTTCAACCTGCCCCTGCCATCGTCTGCTCAAGGATTTGATCCACTCTCAATATAGGCCAGCTTGCCGGCTGTTATGATTTGATCATCGACTGCACACTCGAAGCTGATCTGGCCGGGTTTCATTTCAGCGCGTAGCTCAAAGCCCTGTTCAGGCAGCAGCGGCTGCATGAATTTGGCGGTGATGATTTCATTGATGCTGATCTCGGGTAAATGGTGTTCAAGCAGCTCGATCACCCGGTCCAGGATCAAAGTTCCCGGTACGATGGGATTGTCTGGGAAATGGCCAGCCAGACAGGGATGATCTTTGGCAAAGGGGTCTGCTGTTTCGCGCCACACAGTCAGCGATTATCCACGATGTACTGAGTCAATTTGGATAGGGAAGAGAAGATCTCGGTGAGATTCTCGTCGTCAGCTTTTAATTGAATGCCGAATTTCTGTTTGATACCTAATGAAAGCTCCAGTGCGTCAATCGAGTCGAGTCCGAGGCCGTCTCTAAACAGGGGTGCGTCAGATTCAATTTCTTCAGCAGTGACGTCTTCCAGATTGAGGGTCTCAACAATCAGCTGAGCAACTTCGAGTTCGGTAGGTGATGCACTTTCCATCTATTTGTCTATCCAGTGAATTTAGCAAAAAACAGTGATTGTCGGAGGATTGCCTGCGGCAACTGTCCCCGGAATCTCTATATCTTACCGAAAAAACCCGGGATACAACCACTATTCTTTAAGGAAACTCTGAATCAGTCTGAGACCAACAGGTTGTCGAACAATTTGTGCCGACTCAAGGCGTAGACCCTGATTGCATGCCCTTTGCTGCGATGATCGGTATCTCGCTAGCGGTGCATGTGCCGTCAGCTTGTCAGTGCATCACTTGTTGTCAGAGAGCCAGCATGATCCATTAAAGAGCCGGAAACCTCAGGCCGGTCTTTGATTCCCACGAACGCCTCATTCCATCAGGACGTTTTTCTTCGATCCCGGCCTGCGCCAGGGTGACAGAAAAAGAGATCACCGGAGGTTGCTTGGGAATTCAGTACCGAGTGAATTTGCCTAGGCAGGGTGAGGCCTTTTCAGCCTCTATTGATACTCTGATCTTATCGGGTTATCTCCCTTGCCCGGTAAAGATCTATTCACTGCCCCGTTGTTTCTGGCACACTCTGCGCCATGAAATATCTTGATCTGCCAAACGCTCCTGTTGAATCAGCCGACATTCTTATTCTGCCGGTTCCCTACGAGCGGACTGTCACCTATCAGGGAGGTACAGGCCAGGGACCCGCAGCGATCCTCGATGCCAGCAGCCAACTGGAGTTTTATGAAGAGGATGCGGGCTGGTGTCCAAGCCGCCATCTCAAGTCCACGGTGCTGCCATCGGTATCTTTGGTTGCGGCAACGGAAACAGAGTTCCATCAACAGTTGTTTCAAACGGTGCAGGCACTGCCCCGGGAGAATCTCTTGATTGCACTCGGGGGGGAGCATTCGATTACACCTGAGATGGTCTATGCCCGTATGCCTGAGGGGGGCACCATCGTTCAGATTGACGCCCATGCGGACCTGAGGCCCAGTTACCATGGCTCGGTCTATAACCACGCCTGTCCCATGTACCGGCTCTGGCAGAAGGGCTACTCACTGTTGCAGATCGGACTCCGTTCGCTGCATGAGAGGGAAGCGGAGCTGATCGACAGAGAGAGCCGGATCACAAGCTATTTCGACAGACAGCTGTTGCGGCCGGAGGTCTGGCAGGCGCTGCTCAATCGACTGGCTTCGCTACAAGGCCCGGTCTGGCTAACCATCGACCTGGATGGGTTCGATCCGGGGCTGATCTCCGGAGTCGGTACGCCACAGCCAGGGGGGGTGGGATGGCACCAGGGGGTGACCATTCTGCAAACCTTGTTGAGTAACCAGTCAGCTGAACTGGCCGGCATGGATATCGTCGAGCTGGTGCCTGAAGCGAACCGGGTCTCGGATATGCTGGCGGCCAAACTGCTGCAGAAAGGCATCTCCTTCTGGGGCATGTCCAGAGGATTCAATCAACACCCTGAAACGGGATCTCAGATTGGAGTGGTCGATGAGTAGTAACCATTGGCATCAACAACAGGCGGAAGCGCTCTATCAGCTCAACCAGTGGGGGAATGGCTTTTTCAGTATCAACGATCAGGGCCATGCGGAGGCGATCACCGACGGTGTTCGCCGGATCGATCTGAAAAAACTCTGTGAAGAGCTGGCGGAACAGCAGCTCAGGCCGCCGTTGCTGTTACGCTTTTCGGATATGTTGAAACGGCGTATGGATCAGATCAGTAATCGTTTCAAACTCGCCATCAACCAGGCGGAGTATAGCGGGCGATACTATGGGGTCTATCCCATCAAGGTGAATCAGCAGCGACAGGTTGTGGAGGAGGTTGTCGAGTTCGGCGCGGACTACCACTGGGGGCTGGAAGCCGGCTCCAAACCGGAACTGCACGCCACTCTGGCGATGCTCGAGGATGTGGAAGGGCTGATCATCTGCAACGGCTACAAGGATCAGGAGTTTGTCGATCTGGCGATGATCGGCCTGAAGATGGGCAAGCGGGTGTTTGTGGTGGTGGAGAAGCCCAATGAGCTTGAGCTGATTCTCGATGCGGCAGCCCGCTTCGAGGTGGAGCCGTTGATCGGACTGCGTTGCCGGATGGCGACAGCCAGCAACGGCTTGTGGCACGACTCCGGTGGCGACCACTCCAAGTTCGGTCTCTCGCCAAGGGAGCTGCTGGAGGCGGTCAGCCGACTCAAACAGCTCGATCAACTCGACTCCCTGCGGCTGCTGCACTTCCATATCGGCAGCCAGGTGCCGCAGATCCGCTACATCAAGGAGGCGATGCAGGAGGCGGCCCGCTACTTTGTCGAAGTGCACCAGTTAGGCGCGCACATCGAGTTCATGGACGTGGGGGGTGGATTGGGCGTCAACTATGATGGCAACATCTCCGGCAGTAACTCCTCGGTTGACTACAGCCTGCAGGAGTATGCCAACGATGTGGTGATGGCGCTGAAAAACGTCTGTGATGAGTCAGGGCTGCCCCATCCCCATATCATCTCCGAGTCGGGGCGTGCCCTGGTGGCCCATCATGCGGTGATGATTGTTGACGTGGTCGACATCACCCGGCGCATCAACGACACGGCGCCGAAAGAGCCTGATGCAGATAGCCCGGTTCAGCTCCGTCAGCTGTGGGATACCCTGTCCGAATTCGATGCGCTGCAGGCGCGGGAGGCGCTGCACGATGTGACCGCCTATCGGGAAGACATCAACAAGCTGTTCGTCCTGGGCCATGCCACGCTCTCGGATCGGGCCCATGCGGACGATCTTTATTGGCGCATCATCAGCAAAATTATGACAGCGATGGATGAGTCGGAGCTGAGTCAACTGGAACCCGGATTGAACTCGAAGATGGCCGATCGCTATTTCTGCAATTTCTCCGTGTTTCAATCCCTGCCGGACAGCTGGGCAATCAACCAGGTGTTTCCGGTGATGCCGATCCACCGGCTCAACGAAGAGCCCGACCGCCAGGCCATACTGGTGGACATCACCTGTGATTCCGATGGCAAGATTGAGGATTTTCCGCTGCAGAACGGCATATCCCCAACCTTGCCGCTACACACCGAGCGGTCGGGCGAGTCGTATCTGCTGGGGATCTTCCTCACCGGCGCCTACCAGGAGATCCTGGGCGATCTGCACAACCTGTTCGGCGACACCCATGCGGTACATGTCCGCATGGATGGGGACCACTATGAGCTGGAGCAGGTGGTAGCGGGAGAGTCGGTGGCGGAAGTGCTCGACTATGTTCAGTTCCATGAAAAAGTGCTGCTCGACCGAATGCGCCGTCAACTCCAGGAGGCTCGCCTGCAGGGGCGCATCTCGGCCCGAGAGGCGAATCGTTTTCTACGCTGCTATCAGGAGGGGCTGCAGGGCTATACCTACCTGGAGGATGAATCCCCCGGGGCGGTTTGATCCAGGGTGAAAATGCTCAGTGACGCCGCGGGTCCGTGGCGGATGAATGGTATGCCGAGTGTGGTTCGCAGGGGCGTTTCATACTCAGCTTCCGAACCTCTCTGTGGGTCAGACCCGGGTGGTTTTTAAGCTGATAGCCTGCAAAATGGAGTTGCAGAATCGCTTCCTGAAGGCTGTTACGCAGTGATGAGTTGCTCGAGTCCAGGTGTTGCGCCAGCTCTTTCAACGGGATCTCCACATGACTGCCACGCACCGCGACAGGCAATTGCAGCCTTGAAGCCATATTCAGGAAGGGATCCAGTGGCGCCACATCCGGCATTTCATGGTGGTGGGCTTTACCGCTGTAGACCAGCTCCACATCCTTGGGAATCACCTTCAACTGATCCTCATATTGGGTTATCAACGCTTCGCTGGCATGGGACTCGCCGTTGATCACACCGCGGATGATCTGGGTGATATCCCGAGCTGTGCGACAGCAGGGTTTATGGGTCAGGATCGCCGCCATCAAGCGTCGCTGTTCATGGCTCAGATTGGCGGCCTGGTAGCCCGACATATTGAATTGACGCTGGTCGGAGAGGTTGCGCAACAGGGCTTGCGTATAGGCGCTATAGCGGGAGGTATAGTGAAACAGCTCCTCCGCACAGCCACCCCAGCCGGGATGACACTCGGGATAGAATAATCCATCGACATATTTTGCCTGACTAATCATGGTCATACGTAACAGACCTCGATTGAAGTTAAGACTATGGCAATCGTTGTCACTTCTAATGAAAGGATAGAAGGAAATTCCAGTTAGTTAAGGTGTAGTGAAAATCTTCAGTATTGAGAGAGAGTTAGGGCAGATTCAGCCGACTGAGTCAGGGCTGGGGCAGGCCAAACGGCTGGCCGCAGACATCTTTCACCAAACCCTGCTGTAATCTGAGATTTAAATCGTTTCTGAGGTGAACTTGATAACTGTATGATTTATAGTTAAGTTTTTGCTTTTATAAGATCGACATCGCGGCTGGTGGCATGTGCATGATCGGGTTGGCTGCACTTCCCTGACTGCTCAAGGTCAAAAAACTCATCGCGAATTGTTTGCCAAGTGAATATTAGGCTACTTTACTGAATGGATCTCCTTTAGAATGGTTAGCTTCAGTCAGACAGTCATATTTGATCCGAAATCAGCATGAAATGGAGCGCTCATTTTCTGCAGTAACATTATCAGGACAAACTGTAGTAGCAGGGTTAGATGAACGAAATTATTTACAAAATTAAGAACTATATCCGCTCAGCCTGGCGTTTCCGTTGGCAGGCGATTGCCATTTCCTGGATTGTGGCACTGGTCGGCTGGTCCGTGGTCTTTTCAATGCCCTCAAAATATGAGTCGGAAGCCAAGGTCTATGTGGATACGGAGAGCGTACTGCGTCCGCTGCTGCAGGGATTGGCTGTGCAGAACGATATGAATCAGCGTCTGCATCTGATGACTCGCACCCTGCTGAGTCATGAGAATCTGAAAAAATTGCTGATGCTGACCGACCTGGATCACAAGGCCGCCTCCCGGGAAGAGGAGGAGAGGCTGATCGACTGGTTGAGAAGAACCATCGTGGTCGATGTCAATCGCCGCACCATTCCCGGCACCCGGGAGACAGAGAACTTCTACACCATTTCCTTCGAGTACGGCGACCGGTTCATGGCGCAACGGGTCGTGAAGGTATTGCTGGATATATTCGTTGAAAGCGCTCTGGGTGACACCCGGATTGAATCCGATGCCGCCCAGCAGTTTCTGCAAAAGCAGATCGTGGAGTATGAATCCCGCCTGGTTGAAGCGGAAAACAAACTGACCGAATTCAAACGTAAAAACGTCGACACCCTGCCCAGAGAGAGTGGCGGCATCTTCTCTCGGTTGGAGGCTGCCCAGCTCGATCTGGAAACGGTTCAGTTGCAATACAAAGAAGCCGAGATCCGTCGGGATGAACTGAAGAACCAATACAACACCACCCTGGAGGAGGAGCAGCGCCGTCAGGAGAGCCTGGGACTCTCAGCGGCTTCCAGCTCCCCCATGGGACAGCGCCTGCTGGCGATGCAGACCCGCCTGGATGAACTGCTGCTTCGCTATACGGATCAGCATCCGAATGTACAGGAGCTGCAATCTAAAATTGCAGAGCTGAGAAAACAGGCGGCCAGTCAACCCGATACAGCGACAATGCCGGTTTCCAGCTCTTCCGCTGGTGGATCTTCCGCGTTGGAAGAGCTGAAGCTCGCCTATCGCCAGTCCGAAGTCGACTTAAGGGCGATACGCTTGCGTAATGATGAGTATCAGGATCGTGTCGAGGAGATTCGGGAGAAACTCGATACCCTGCCTCAAGTGGAAGCGGAGCTGACCCGTCTGAACCGTGACTACGATATCAACAAAGATAACTATCAGGAGCTGGTTCAACGACTCGAATCGGCAAAGATCTCCGACCGGGCCGATGAGGCTGGCGACAATCTGAAGTTCCGTGTGGTCGAGCCACCGAAAGTGCCCTTGCTGCCGGTCGGCCCAAAGCGGCTGCTGTTGACCATTGGTGTGCTGATCGCCGCACTCGGTATCGGCGGTGCTCTGGCGTTCTTATTGTCTCAGTTGAAGCCGGTCTACTTCGATATGCGGACCCTCGGCACCGAGCTTGAGTTTCCTGTGGTCGGTCAGGTCTCAAGAGTCATGACCGAGGAAGTGAAGACCAAGCGGCGAGTGGCGATCAGTGGCTTCATAACCGTGTTCGTCCTGTTGATTTTACTATTCATCGGCATTGTTGCCGTCTATATATTCGGCTTGCGGGACGATATTCTGCTGATCCTCCAGCAGAGAGGACTGATTGGCAATTAATCGAGGTCCCCAGGCGTTCAATTCAGCGCCCTAGCGGGTGGTGGATTGGGCGCCGGTTTCCAGCGAGCAAGCGGTAAAAGGATCGCCCTGCCATTCCTTGATTAAAACGGGGATTTCCGGAGTGCCCAGAGGCAGGACTCAGAACCCAATCTTTGATATATTCCGCCTTTGCTCCACGGGTCAGCAGGAACGATCCGGAGCTCTGTGATCGAAGCGCTGTCAATGTCTGTTTCAGCTGCTGAAAGCGCCCTGATTACGGATTCCCGCTGGTAGGACGCGACACAAAAAGATAACACCATTAACATAAGGTTTTCCGCCTGGATTACTCCAGTGCGCAGTAGAAGAGGGCGATATGTTCAATAAGAGTATGCAGATTCAAGGTTACGATGATGATCTTTGGGCCGCCATTGAGGCCGAAGAGCGTCGTCAGGAAGAGCACATCGAGCTGATAGCGTCTGAGAACTACACCAGCCCTCGGGTGATGCAGGCACAAGGCGGTGTGATGACCAACAAATACGCCGAAGGTTATCCCGCCAAACGCTACTATGGTGGCTGTGAAAATGTGGATGTGGCCGAGCAGCTGGCGATCGACCGGGCCAAAGCCCTGTTCGAAGCCGACTATGCCAACGTGCAGCCCCACTCCGGCTCCCAGGCCAATGCGGCGGTCTATATGGCGCTTTGTCAGCCGGGGGATACCATCCTCGGTATGAGTCTGGCCCACGGTGGCCATCTGACCCACGGCGCCAAGCCCAACTTTTCCGGAAAGCTCTACAACGCTGTGCAGTACGGCCTGAACCCGGAGACCGGAGAGATCGATTACGATGAAGTGGATCGTCTCGCCAGAGAGCACAAGCCTAAGATGATCGTGGCCGGTTTCTCCGCCTACTCCCGGGTCGTCGACTGGAAACGGTTCCGCGATATTGCCGATGAAGTCGGCGCCTACCTGTTTGTCGACATGGCCCATGTGGCCGGTCTGATCGCGGCAGGGCACTACCCCAGCCCGGTGCAGATCGCCGATGTCACCACCACAACCACCCATAAAACCCTGCGCGGTCCCCGCGGTGGTCTGATCCTGGCCAAGTCCAATCCCGAGATTGAGAAGAAACTCAACTCGCTGGTCTTCCCCGGCATTCAGGGTGGTCCGCTGATGCATGTGATCGCCGCCAAGGCAGTGGCCTTCAAAGAGGCCATGGAGCCGGAATACAAAACCTATCAGCGACAGGTCATCGACAACGCCCGCGCCATGGCTCAGGTCTTCCTCGACCGGGGTTACGATGTGGTCTCCAAGGGTACCGATGATCATCTGTTTCTGGTCAGCTTCATCGAAGCGGGCCTGACCGGTAAGGATGTGGATGCCTGGCTTGGCGCGTCCAACATCACCGTGAATAAAAATGCGGTGCCCAACGATCCCCAGTCACCCTTTGTCACCTCCGGTATTCGGGTCGGCACCCCGGCGGTCACTACCCGTGGCTTCAACAAGTCCGAGTGTGTGGAGCTGGCCGGTTGGATGTGCGACGTGATCGATGGCCGTGGCGATGAAGCGGTGATCGAAGCGGTCAAGGCCAAAGTGCTGGACATCTGCGCCAAGCATCCGGTCTATGCCGACTGACAATGAACCTACTGGTACCCGGGTGCTGAACAGGCGCCCGGGTTGCCGCAACCGATAAAGAGCGATGCGCTGTCCATTCTGTGGTGCCCAGGATACCAAGGTGATCGACTCCCGCCTGGCGGGAGAGGGTGATCAAATCCGTCGGCGCCGGGAGTGCACGGTCTGCAAAGAGCGCTTCACCACCTACGAAACCGCTGAACTCAATCTCCCCTGGGTCGTCAAGCAGGATGGCAGCCGGGTCCATTTCGATGGGCGCAAACTCCGCGCTGGTATGGATCGGGCCCTGGAGAAGCGGGCCGTCAGTGCCGATCAGGTCGATGCGGCGATCAACCACATCACCCGCAAGCTGATGGCGGGCGGGGAGCGGGAGATCAACTCCCTGGCGATCGGTGAACTGGTGATGGAGGAGCTGAAGCAGCTCGACCAGGTGGCCTATGTGCGCTTCGCCTCGGTCTACCGCAAGTTCGAGGATGTCAACGCCTTCCGCGAAGAGATCGAGCGCCTCGAACAGCAACCCAGCCCGGAGACCCGGCGTCGCCAGATGGATCTGTTGCCTGATGAGGAAAAAAAGTCTTGAGCAGTGATCTCGACCATCGCTATATGGGGCGCGCCATCCAACTGGCGAAGCGGGGCTGGTACACCACTCAGCCCAATCCCAGAGTGGGTTGTGTGCTGGTCAAGGATGGGGAGATCGTCGGTGAGGGCTACCATCGCCGGGCCGGAGAACTCCATGCGGAGCGCAACGCCCTGGCGGATGCCGGTGAGGCGGCCCGGGGCGCCACCGCCTATGTCACCCTGGAACCCTGTTGTCACCAGGGTCGCACTCCACCCTGTACTGAAGGCCTGATCGAGGCGGGGGTCAAATGGGTGGTGGCCGCCATGACCGATCCCAACCCCAAAGTGGCCGGCAAAGGATTCGAGCAACTGCAACAGGCCGGAATCGAGGTCGTCAGCGGTGTCCTGGAAGCCCAGGCCGCCGCCCTCAATCCCGGTTTCATCAAACGCATGCGACAGGGGCTGCCCTATGTCCGCTGCAAAATGGGCATGAGCCTGGATGGCCGAACCGCCATGGCCAATGGTGAGAGCCAGTGGATCACCTCCGCCGAGTCGCGGGTCGATGTACACAAGCTGCGAGCCGCCAGCAACGCCATCCTTACCGGCGTCGGTACCCTGCTCGCGGATGACCCCTCGATGAATGTGCGCATCAGCCACAGTGAACTGGGCATCGATGAGGATCTGCAGATCCCCGGCCCGGTGCGGGTGGTACTCGACCCGCAGCTGCAAACCCCGGCCAGCGCCAGGATGCTGAACCTGCCCGGACAAACACTGGTGGTCTGCAGTGATGACAATCCGACCCATGGCATCGCCCTGGAGGCGGCCGGGGCTCAGGTGGTTACCGTACCGGCCGTGGAGCAGGGTCTGGATCTACACGAAGTGCTCCAATTTCTGGCTGACCAGGAGATCAACGAAATCCTCCTGGAGTCGGGGGCGACCCTGGCTGGCGCCATGCTCGAACAGGGGCTGGTCGACGAGCTGATCATCTACCAGGCTCCCCACCTGATGGGGGACTCGGCCCGGGGACTCTTCAGGCTGCCCGGGATTCAGCAGATGTCCCAGCGGCTGTCGCTCAACATCACCGATGTGCGACAGATCGGCCCGGATATCCGCATCACCGCCACCCCCCGGATCAACGAGGATAAACCTAGATTCCGCAGTTGACCGCTAAAATCTGACGTAAGGTAATGATTTGCTATATTTATTTATGAATTTCATCATCACCCATCAGGTGAAGCCACTCACGCTACATGGATTTGTGAAAAATCTCAGCGCACCCTGCTGCGTTGTCGTTCTTGTTAAGGGAATCGCCATTAACGGCGAACGACGCCTTGCCGGGTACGCTGAGATTTCCTACAAATCCACGTTCAACTACGGATTCTAGGATTTAAGATGTTTACCGGAATCATCCAGGCCATTGGCCATGTGCAGTCACTGGAGAGCCGGGGAGGGGATTTGCGCCTGACCATCGACAGCGGCAATCTTGAGCTGGATGATGTGGCGCTGGGTGACAGTATTGCCACCAATGGCATCTGCCTGACCGTCATTGATCTCACTGGGCAGGGATTCAAAGCCGATGTCTCGCGGGAGACGATCAATCTGACCACCCTGCACAAACTCAAAGCGGGAAGCCCGGTCAATCTGGAGAAGGCGCTGACCCTCAATACCCGGCTTGGTGGGCATCTGGTGAGTGGTCATGTGGATGGGGTAGGGGAGATTGTGTCGCGTAGTGATGATGCTCGTTCGATCCGTTTCAGCGTGTCCGCGCCTAATGAATTGGCTAAGTATATCGCCCATAAGGGATCGATCTGTGTTGATGGGGTGAGTCTTACCGTCAACGGTGTAAACGGATCTCAGTTTGAACTCAATCTGGTGCCCCATACTTTGCAGGAGACCATTATGGATGTTTATCAGGCGGGGACTCGGGTGAACCTTGAGGTGGATCTGATTGCCCGTTATCTGGAGAGGTTGATGATGGGGGAGGCGGCGGCTGAGATGAATACTGCTGGTGTGACCGAAGCGCTGTTGATGGAGCGGGGGTTTATTAAAGGTCGTTAGTAAAGCCGGCTTACCAATTTTCACCATCTGTTATTCCAACTCAACAATCCACACCCTTCCTCCAGGCGGATACAGGCTTCGGGAGTTACCCGCAACCATCTCCCAAACTACACAGAAACAAAAATCTCCCCCCAACATCTCCTGATTAACAGGTGAACATATTAACTCCACACATGAAAAGAACGATACGGGATAAGAGCCAATAAACAGAAGAATTACGCGATTTGTCTCAATCAGTGTTTAGTATTATATTTGGACATATACTCAAGAAAATTCTCAACTGATTGAGTGAAAAGGGAAATAATCCAATAGACAGGGAGGTTGTTCTTAAGAAACCTCAACTTCCCAAAAATAGATATAAGGCCAACCAGCCCGAACGTTGTGTTGCATGTGTCCTGTTATTCCGCGAATGTGGCAGGAAACAAGGCAGGTTGCCCGCATAATTGTGTGTTTAGGCGGATTAAATGGCAAGATACCTTGGGATAATCGTTAGTTGTACTAAAGGCGTCATAATACGTTATATGAGCCGTCCACATAATACATTTTATGAGCCGTCCACATAATCCACTGTTAGCACTAAAATGGAAAACGAGAACTTAATCAAATCCTTTGTACGGTACTACCGATATGGTCAGAATGATGACTGCTGGGCAGTAGATGAAATGATTAATATTTCGTCAACCGATCCCGAAAAAGCATGGGAATTATCAAAAAGAATCTTGCAGGTAAAAGTAGAGGGCAAAGAATGGAGGTCTTTTTTAGATAATGCAGTAGCCCTTGGCCCAGTCGAAAATATCATTGTGCTAAATAGCGAAAGATTCTTAGGCGAAATACTTGGCGAAGCAAGAACAAACCCTAGGTTGCGTATGGCTCTCGCGTCAATCTACGAATCATCTGTAGGTGAAGAAATATGGCAAAAAATACAGGTGGTTATTAATGACACCTAAATGTGCTAACAAGCGCAGCCACGCGGACAAAATGCTCGCAAGCTCGCATTTTGCCGGTGCTGCTGAACGTTAGGCATAAGAAGAACATCGCATGAAGAAAACTTTGCTCAAATTCTGGTCACACCATACAGCGCTAGTCATAGGTGCTATTGTCTCGATTGTTCTGTTGGCCACATTTCTCCTTTTCCAATACAACGAATCAAACGTTTTGAAGCTGGAGTCACGTTGGTTGTTGGTAGCTGGCGTACCTTTATTGGCTGCATTGATAGTCGGTGGTTATATCAAGAGCTTTAAAGGCTTTGGTGTTGAGTTAGGTTAGAGGCAAGCTTGAGTAAACCCGTAACCAACATAGAACTATCAGCTACTGAGGCAATGGATGAGATTATCGGCGATGAAAAGAGAAGTATTGATTATCTTCATGGCCTCAGTCCAAAAGACCGAAGGAATATTTCACGCTTAGTTCTGGTTCAGGGTCGCGTTGACTATTATCGGCCTTATGCTCTTGATACATATCTTCATGAATTGAGGGGCCTGAAGTACATCGAAATCAGAAACCAAGAAGGCCAATTTATCGCCCTCATTCCAATTAGTGAGTTCAAGCACGGCACTGAAATCAATAATAATCTTCTAGGTGAATTTATTCATACCTTGGAGCAAGCTCAAATATTGCAGCGTTATTCCAGGTCAGTAATTACTACGCATATCACCGAAGATACAGGGTTAATTGAAGCCTTGAAAATCATGCGCCGTCACAAAATCCAGCAGCTTGTAGTTTTGGATGAAAGCAATGTTTTTCAGGGCGTTCTCATGGCTCGGTCGGTCGAAAAACGTATCGTAGACAACGTGTTGCAGGCAAAAGAAAATGCCTAACAAGCGACTGTGGTGTCAACCTGACTAATAAAAAGATCAATAAGCCCAAGTAACTTGATCTCTTACCATGGCATTCAACATAGTAATAAACTTTCGCAT